>NZ_CM173230.1:0-4904456 GCF_057747935.1 Arthrobacter sp. DMZ02-1R | reverse complement strand
TACCTCGATTTGAGATCGGGCCGGGATGTGCTGTAAAGTCATGTCTCGGCCCGAAGAGGTATCGGGGCGTATAGCTCAGGCGGTTAGAGCGCTTCGCTGATAACGAAGAGGTCCCAGGTTCAAGTCCTGGTACGCCCACGGAACCTGCACAGGTTTTGCCAAAGGTTCAGGAGACTGAATCGGAACGGGGTGCGTGTGAAGAAGTTGCTCATAGTTGCAGCTGCGGTCGCAGGCGTCCTGCTCTACAAAAAGGTGCAGGAATCCGAGGCCCGGAAAACGGTCTGGAGCAAGGCAACCGACACGGTTGACTAGCTAGGACGCCCGGTCTGGACATGGGTGAAAACCATCGAAGGATCTAGGGTAGTATGGACGGGTTGCTTCTTATGGGGGCATGGCGCAATTGGTAGCGCACCTGCTTTGCAAGCAGGGGGTTCGGGGTTCGAGTCCCCGTGCCTCCACCATAAGAAAGAGTCCCGGTCAGAAATGACCGGGACTCTTTGCGTTAACCACTTCACTAAGGTTGAACCGTGAACTTCATTGTTGCTGCTTTGGGCGTGCTCGGTGTCGCATCATCCGGACCCCTCATCGCGGGAACGCTCGGCGCCACGTCTGTCACGGCACTAGCTATCGCCTTCTGGCGCAACGCAATCGCCGCCGTCGTCATGGCCTCCCCGGTCCTGATCCGCGAACCAAGGCAGTTTCGGAAGATAACACGTCACGAGTTCATCTGGTCCGCCGTCGCGGCGGTCGCGCTGGCCTTCCATTTCGCCTGCTTCATCACCGCCCTTCAGTTGACGTCTGTCGCCGCCGCCACCGCCTTGGTGTGCCTGCAGTCGGCATGGATCGCTGTCTTCCAGCTCCTTCGCGGCACTCGGCACCGCTGGCCGGTACTGGTAGGCCTGGGCATCGCACTGGCCGGTGTCGCGGCAATCACAGGCTTCGATATGGGAACCTCACCGAAAGCCTTCCTTGGTGACGTCCTGGCCCTCGCTGGAGGCGCACTGGCCGGGCTCTACACTTTGGCCGGAGGCAAGGCGCGTCAGAGCATGGGGACCGGGACCTACACGACGCTTTGCTACGGGATTTGCGCGGCCATTGTTGCCGTATTGGCCCTCGCGGGCGGCCAGTCGCTCGTAGGGTTCGACGCCGGCGGCTGGCTGGGGATTGTGGCCATCACCGTGCGCGCAACTGGTGGGCCACACGGCCTTCAACCACCTTCTGGCCACGATGAGCCCGCTGTTGGTCTCCATGATCATCCTGCTGGAGATTCCCGGCGCAGCCCTTCTGGCCGCGGTATTCCTGCGCGAGACCCTGCCCTCCGGGACCTACGCGGGGCTAGCCTTGATTCTGGCCGGACTCGCCGTCGTCGTAATCGGTCAGCGGCGCGGCCAAGCCGGCCCCGAAGACAAGATCGCCGAGCTAGGTACCGACTGAGCCCGGGTACCGCGTGACGGAAGGTGACCGTCCGTGCTGCTACATGCCGCCGCGGCGCGCGCCCTGGCTCGTGTTGGCTGCGTGAATGGCCCGGAGCAGCTTCGCCGGGAAATAGACCGAGAAGAACACCACCATGGGGGCCTTCAACGCCATTTTCTTGACGTTGTGGGCCTTGTAAGTGCGGTCGAAGCGGGTCACGTAATACCGGTAGTCGCGCGGTGAGTCCTCGAGCCTGCGGGCAGACATGCCGGAGACCATCTGCGGCCAGTACTGCACCCTGAGATCGTGGTCGGCAAGGTGCAGGGAAAGATCGATGTCCTCATGCATCTCGTCCTTCTCGTCCCGGCAGGTCTCGTCGCGGATGGTTTCCCACGCGGAGCGGCGAAGCGCCATGTTGGAGCCAAAAAGGAAATGGTACTGGTGCTTCGCAAGCCGAAGCATGAGCTGGCGCATTTTGTCGTCGGCTTTGAGCCCGAACCGACGCATGGGCATGTCGTAGTAGACCACGGGACCCGTAGCCGCTTGGGCAGAAGGATCCGCGAAGGCATTCTGGACCTGCTCAACCCAGTCCGGTTCCAGGACGGAGTCGGCATCAATCCGGCCAAGGATCTCCGATGTGGCGCTGTTGAGGCCGAAATTGCGGGTAGGGATGAGTCCTTGTGCCTTGCCCTGGCTCAACAGGATGATGGGGCTCTCCGGGTACTCCTGCTGCATCTGCTGGACGATCTGGGCAGTGCGGTCCTGGGACATGTTGTCCACGACGATGATCTCGTCCGCAGGCACCGACTGGTAAACGGCCGCGATAAGGCATTGCCGGATGACGCTCTCTTCGTTGTACGCCGGGATGACGATTGAAACGCTCGGCTTCACGGGTGCGACGGCTGCGTCACTGGCTGCATTTGCGGAAGATCTATCGGCTGGCATCCCCATAAATCTAGCATCAGGCCGGTGTCCGCTGAGGAAGCCTTCGGTGACATGTGTCCAAACAGTAGAAGGGACCCCGGCGAACCGGAGTCCCTTCAACGTGAAGCGCGTACGGCATTCGCCTAGGCCTCGTGTTTTCCTGCTTCGTCCGTGGCTGCCTCGTGCTTGCCGGCCTCGTCCTTGCCTGCCTCGTCCTTGTGCAGGCTGGCGGCGATGTTCTTCACCGCTGTTTTGGCGTCGGTTGCCACCTTTGCAGCGGCATCCTTGGCGTCCTCGACGGCGTCCTTTGCCTTTTCGGTTGCAGTCTCGGTTTTCTCAGCTACCTTGGTGGCGGCTTCGTTGGCCTTCTCGGCAACCTTCTCTGCTGCCGCGGCGGCCGGAACCGGTGAAGGTGTCACTGGGACCGGGGTCTTCCACGGGTCCTCCACGGGTCGGCTGGCCTTCCATGCGGCAACTCCGGCGGCCGCTGCTGCTGCCAGAACAGTGAAGATCAAGAGTCCGCGTTTTTTGGGTTTCTTGGTCTTGGCGAGTTCGTTCGAGACCGCCTTTGAGGCTTCCTCGGCTGCGGCTTTCAGCTGGGCCTTGGTGGCCTGTGCTTGCTCCTGGAGGTTGTGCACCACTCCCGAGTCAACAAGCTTCTGGGCGACGGCATCCACCTGCGCGGGTGCGTTCTCAAGGACGTGGTGGACAACTTCGGAGGCTTGACCGAGCTGCTCGGAGAGCTTAGGCAGGTACTCCTCAACAACCTTGTCCCGGGCGTGGCCGAGAGCCGGTGTGGCCTTATTGAGTGCTTCCTGGATCTTGGGCGAGGCGTCCTCGACGGCGTCATGGATCCGCGGTGCGAGGTTCGCCAGGCCTTCCTGGAGCTTCGGCGTGACGGTCGCAACGCCGTCGGCGAGGTTGTGGGCGGCCGATTTCAGACCTTCCTGGAGCTTCGGCGAAGCGGTGTCGATGCCGTGCTGGATACGGGGAACCGCCCAATTCACAGCTGCTTCGACGCGCGGCGTCGCCCAGTCCTTGGCATTCTCAACACCATTCGCAACGGTGTGTTCAAGTTCGCGGGCAATCCGGTCCGATTTCTTCACAACTACCTCCCGATTAACATGCTCGTTTGTTGTTAGCCTACGTCGCTTGACCGGCACCGGCTATTGATCCAGCGGATTCGCGGAAGATTTCACCGAGCGCGGAACCGGCTCCCTGGCCGCCTCGCCGTTGACCCTGCATGGAAGAATGGCGCTATGACCATCGCAACCGCAAAAGCAACTTTCCACACGAGCCTCGGCGATATCGTAGTTGACCTCTTCGGCAACCACGCGCCAAAGACGGTCGCCAACTTTGTAGGCCTGGCCACCGGCGAAAAGTCCTGGACACACCCGGAGACCGGCGAAGACAAGACCGGTACCCCGCTTTACAACGGCACCGTTTTTCACCGCATCATCAAAGACTTCATGATCCAGGGCGGCGATCCCCTCGGCCGCGGCATCGGCGGACCGGGCTACAAGTTCGATGACGAGATCCACCCCGAGCTGAACTTCAACGCCCCCTACAAGCTGGCCATGGCCAACGCCGGGATCCAGATGGGCAAGGGCACCAACGGTTCCCAGTTCTTCATCACCACGGTCAACACTGACTGGCTCTACGGCAAGCACTCCATCTTCGGTGAGGTTGCCGACGAAGAGTCCAAGAAGGTTGTCGACGCCATCGAGGCCGTCCGCACCGGCATGGGCGACCGCCCCGTTGAAGACGTCGTCATCAGCAGCATCGACATCGTTCAGCTCTGATCCCCGGAGCCTGAACAACACATGAGTTACGGAATCCCGGCGGCAGAGCCGTCCGCAGACATTCCGGTGTGCCCCAGGCACCCGGACAGGCCCTCCTACGTGCGGTGCCAGCGTTGCGGGCGTCCTGCATGCCCCGAATGCCAGCGGGCGGCCGCCGTCGGGTTCCAATGCATTGACTGCGTCAATGAAATAAAGCGTTCGACGCCGGCCGCGCGCTCCGCGTATGGCGGCGCCATTTCGACGGGCCGGCCCCTGGCGACGTACGTGATTATTGGGCTTTGCGCCCTGGTGTACGTCCTTCAGTGGTTGATTCCCGGCAATGTGGTGGAGGATCAACTCGCCTTCGCGTCCGTCTACGCCACTCCGCACTTTGGAGCCTTCGAACCCTGGCGGATGCTGACCTCTGCCTTTGTCCATTCACAGGGTTTTGTCCTGCACATCGTGCTCAACATGTACATGCTCTGGATCTTTGGCCAAGTCCTTGAGCCCGTTCTGGGGCGCATTCGCTTCCTGGCCGTTTATCTACTGTCCGCAGTCGGTGGCTCTGTGGGTTTCCTGCTCCTAACACCCATGCTGCCTCCAACCGGAGTGGAAGGCGCTTCCGGCGCGATCTTCGGCCTGTTTGGCGCACTCCTGGTGGTCCAAAGCCGGCGCGGCGGAGACACAAGGCAGCTGTGGATCCTTATCGCCATCAACGGAGCCATTGGTTTCCTGGTCCCCGGTATCGCCTGGCAGGCCCACTTGGGCGGGCTCGTTACGGGTGCTCTGTCGGCGGCTGTCATCGCCTTTGTTCCGCGTGGACCGCGCCAGGCATTGCTCCAGACAGCCGGCATGGCAGTGGTGGCCGGGATTCTGGTCCTGGCCACCGTCCTTCGGGCCACGGCAGGCTAGCCGCTCCTAGCGTTTTAGCCTAGGAGTTCCTCCAAGCGATCCATCGATTCCTTGATGCCCGCATCCATGCCGCTGGCTACCGCCATGTCCCGGGCCTCGACCGAGGGGAACACCGAGCGCTGCACGACGCGCGTGCGGCCCCCGAGATCCTCGAATCTGGTGGTATCCAGGGTGACCTGACCGGGGGCGCCGTCGAATTCGAAGGTCTGGATGATCCTCAAGGGTTCCTGGACTTCGTGGAAGACCCCGCGGAAGCCGAACTCGTTGCCTTCGCCGTCCGAATGTACGTAGCGGTAGCTGCCGCCGGTCCGTGCGTCGTAGGACTCTAGACGCATTTCCAAGCGCCGCGGTCCCAGCCACTTGACCACAAGTTCGGGATCCGTGAAAGCGCGGAACACGCGATCTGGTGCGGCGTCGAAGTCGCGGCTGGTGTCGATGAACGGCGTGCCGGCCGTGACGTCAATGGTTGTTGTGTTGATGCTCATTGTTCCTTCTCCTTTTCCGGATAGTCCCCGCCGGCCAAGTCAGCAGTGGCCTCTCCGGCTGACGGTGTTTCACTGGCCAATAGCTCGTCCAGCCGGGCGAAACGCTCTTCGGCCTGAAGACGGTAGTTCTCGATCCACTCAGCCAAGGGACCCAGCGCCGTGGTGTTCAGGTGACAGGGACGGCGCTGCGCTTCCCTGCTCCTAATGATGAGCCCGGCGCCTTCCAGCACCTGTAGATGCTTTGAAATGGCTTGGAGGGTGACGGTGAATGGCTGGGCGATCTCAGTGACTGTTGCGTCGCCCAAGGCCAATCGCGCCAGTATCCTGCGGCGGACAGGATCGGCGAGTGCCATGAAGGCCCTATTGAGCTGGTCTTCAGGATCCAGCACTGCTGCTCCAACAGTTTCCGGCATGCGTCTCCCCTGCCAGGCTCAGGCTCGAGCGTCGCGGATGGCTTTCCGCGGCACGCAAGCAGTCTGCTTTCTCAACTAGCTGCCTTTTAAATCGTGTTATTCAAATACGCGGTTTATCAACTAGACCGTTGAATACACAAAGCCTAGGACTGCTCACGAAGACCGTCAAGACCCTGGACGTGTTTTCCACAGGGGTTATCCACAATGTGTGTAACTTACAAGGATGTAGTTCCGTTGTGGATTGGCTGTGTGGGCCGAGATGGCGGGGGTGGCGGATTCCCCTGGGGACTAACGTCCACAGTTGTGGATAACTTTTGCCAACCTGCCTGTGGTTATGTGGATAAGAAGCCAGCAATTCAAGGGTGTGTGGACAACCTCACTGTTGGCAGTGGTCGGAGCTCAGTATCAACAGGGTTATCAACATTGTTAATAACTCACACCTTTGTAGTTCGCCGATTCCCGGTTGCCCTGGAAGCGCGCCGTTCCGGGAGTTTTCCACGGTGAAGCCAATACTTTTCCCCAGCTGTGGATAACTTGTGGGTAGCTGCCTGTTGTTAAGTGTGTAACTCCGACGATTGCAATTTCTCAAGTTGCTTGTCATCTGTCACTTGCGGACCAGGCTGACCACTGAAATGGCAAGCACGGCGAGTGCACCCCAATAGGCCGTGTTCCAACCAGCAGCTTGGGACAGGGTGAACACCGCGCCGCCAACGAGGCTGCCCGCGGATTCGCCGATGCTCGTGGAGATTTGTCGCATGTTGAAGAGCTCGAGTTGCGAGCGGTGACCGCCGATGCCTGCGAAAACAGTGTTCAACATGGGTGTAAAGAAGGCTTCCGCTATTGAGAAAATAACCATCGCAAGCAGGATTCCAGGAAGTGAGCCCCCTAACAGGGCCATAACGAGGTACGCGCCAGCGAAGATAGCAACTCCTCCGCGCATGAATGCAAAGGGGGCTGTTCCACCGCGCATTCTTCTGTTCATGAGCATGCTGATGGGAGCCTGGATGGCTACCACCAACAAGGCGTTTACGACAAAGATCGACGACCTTAGTGCGCCGGACTCGGCAACGGAGAGGAGGTGGATCGAGATCGCTGAGAAGAGCTGCGCGTAGAGGAAACAACCAGTCACGGAGGTGGTCGCGGCTGCCCGGACTTTCCGATCCAGGATAAGCGCGGTGAACGTTTCCTTTGTGAGCGGTGGCCGTTCCGTAGAGGTAAGCGGTCGTGTTGAGGGAATGAAAATCGCAGAAACGATGGCAGCAGCAAGGTATGCTGCCGCAACCCACCAAAGAAGGGCAGCCGCTGAGCCGCTTAGGAGCAGCGCACCCAGAAGTGGGCCAGTTGCTGCAGCCAGATTTGCGCCCACCTGGATTGCGGAGAAGACGGTCGTTCTCCGATCAAAGGACTGGAGTGATTCTGTGGCGAAGACCCGAAGTGCCATTCCGCTGACACTGATCCCGACTCCCGCCACAGCAAGGAGAAGAACGACGACGGCCACCTGGTTCGCAAGACCTAGGGATCCGAAGGACAGTGCTGAAATGCTGAGCCCTCCACAGACGGACAGTCGCAAGGGCCATGTCCACATCATTCTGCTCAACAGCACCGCAGCGGCGCGCATGCTGGCCGACAGAGCAAAGAGAGCAACACCGGTCTCCCATCCGGCAGTAACGTGCCATCGACCGGCCAGCAGGGCCGGGAGGAGGGGCAAGATTGCGTAAAACCCCAGCTGGGAAAGAAATGACGAAGGGACTGTTGCGGCCAAGACCTGCCAGAGATTTTCTTGGCGGAGCTCTTGACCGCCCATCATTGCTGCAATTCAGGAAGGACTTGCGGTGTCCACATAGAGGGCAGGGGATGCCCCTCACGCTGGACCTTGATTTCCAGGGGGTGCACCATCATCGGGCACATGTGTGAGGGAATCACGGTGATGATGGAACCTGCCTCAACTGCTGTGGGCCACGGACCCCAGACCCGAGTTCCGTGGCATCTGATGTTGTAGGGCGGCGTGCGGCCGGGGTCTCAGATCCAGCCGCACGCCTTGCAGGGATCCTTGGATCCCTGCGCGTGCCTTGTGCGGTCGGTAAGCATCAGATACCCACGCCCACGGTCTGCGGCACGGCCTGACATACGATCCATGTAGGACGCCTCCCCGCGGACCCCCATCAGGTCCGCGGGGAGATTCACGCTCATTCGCATGCCAGACACTATCTATGTGTCACGGGTGCTGGAAACGTGTCGCCAACCCGGCAAGGGACTTCCGGAAGGTGCTTTCCTCGGTGTGTGGCACGTAACAATCGGATGACTGATGACGCGCGTCAGGCCGAGACGTGTTCGTCCTGGGAAGCGATCGCCTGAGGCCTGCGGGCTGCGTCGCTGATCCGCAGCAGCAGGGCGACGATGATCCAGTTGGCAAGGAGCGAGGACCCGCCCGCGGAGAGGAACGGCGTCGTCAGTCCGGTCAGGGGAATAAGGCGGGTGACACCGCCGATGATGATGAAGCACTGAATCGCCATGGTGAAGGACAGCCCGCAGGCCAGGAGTTTCCCGAACGCATCCCGGATGCCCAACGCGGCCCGGAATCCCCTGGTGAAAAGCAGCAAATAGAGCAGCACGATGGCGAACAGCCCTATCAGGCCTAGTTCTTCCCCGAAGGAGGCGATGATCATGTCGCTGTTGGCGAAGGGCACAAGGTCAGGGCTTCCGAGCCCGAGGCCTTTTCCGATCAGGCCGCCGTCGGCCATTCCGAAGAGGCCTTGGACAATCTGGGCGCTACCTCCGGGAAAGCGGGTGTACACCTGGGCGTCGAAGGCATTGACCCAAGCGTCGATCCGCAAGCCGACGTGGGAGAAGATCTTCGCCGCGGCGTATCCGCCCACAGCCATGAGCACCAGGCCGAGAACCAACCAGCTGGCTCGGCTCGTGGCAACGTAGATCATCACCATGAACAGCCCGAAGAGCAATATAGACATGCCTAGATCGTGCTGGAAGACCAGTACGCCTACGCTCGCGGCCCAAGCTGTGATCATCGGCCCCGTGTCCTTGATTCTGGGAAACTGCAGGCGCCCGAATTTCCTGCCCGCCAGCAAGATTAAGTCCCGGTTGGAGGACAAATATCCCGCGAAGAAGATGGCGAGCGTGATCTTCACGATCTCCCCGGGCTGGAACTGCAGGGACCCGACGCGTATCCAGACATTCGCGCCGTTGATATCGCCGGCGGAAATGCCCGGGACGAGGGGAAGGATGAGAAGGGCGGCACTGACGGCAAGTGCAATGAAGGTGTACCGGCGCAGTATCCGGTGATCTTTCAGCAGCCACAGCGCAGCGGCCGCGGCCAGGACCGAGACGATCGTCCAGTTGAGCTGATTGGTCCCGGCAGTGCTACCGGTTGACGCGTCCAAGCGTCGGATCATGGCGATGCCCAAGCCGTTCAAAGCCACGACGATCGGGAGGATCACCGGATCCGCATACCGTGCCCTGAACCGCAGGACAACGTGGAAGACCCCGGCCAGCGCCGTCAACGTTCCGGCTTGGAGCCAGAAGCCAAAGTCGAGGGCTTCCTTCTTGTCCACGCTGGTCATTGCGATGGCTCCGATGCCAACCCCAAGGGCGAGTACCAGCAGAACCATTTCTACGTTCCGGCGAGGCTTCGCCAGAATCGCTTGCTGGCTCATTGACATCTTCTTTCGTGGATTTGCGGCGGGCCGGGCAGGTCCCTCTCAGCGGGTCATTGTTCAGTGCGTCATCATAGCCCGATCAGCTAGGCATCTGTTGGGAATGGAACCCGGCCCGTCAGTTGGCAGGCCCTGTCACGGGCTGAATCACCACGTCGTCGAGCTTTGGGAGTGCGCGCTCAAGCTGATGCCGGGCATCATTGACTGTTTCTTCCACGGCTGAGAGGGCTGCGTTGGCGACGACGATGGTGGCCGCCCCCTGAAGGCGATGACCAACCCAGCGAAGCTGCAGCTTCGGCACGGAAAGAACACCAGGGGTCCTCTCCAACGCCGCTTGGGCGTTGTCGAGGAGTTCGGGTTCTATTCCATCCATCAGGCGCCGTCCGACGCTGCGTACAGTGCCCCAGAGCAGGACGATGATGGTCGCCGAAATCAGCAGGCCGACGATGGGGTCGGCCAAAGGGAATCCGAGCAGCACGCCGCCGGCGCCAAGTACCACGGCGAGGGAGGTGAATCCGTCGATGCGGGCGTGTACGCCGTCGGCGACCAGTGCAGCGGACCCGATCTGCCGGCCGACCCTGATGCGGTAGACAGCCACAATTTCATTGCCTGCAAAGCCTATGAGTCCGGCCGCGAGAACCCACCACAGGTTGTGCAGGGGTTGCGGGTGGAACAAGCGGTCAATGGACTGCCAGGCAGCGACCACCGCAGAAAGCGCAACCACGACGACGATGAACAGTCCCGCAAGATCCTCCGCCCGCCCATATCCATAGTTGTAGCGACGAGTTGCCGCCCGACGTCCCAGGATGAACGCGATCCACAGGGGCACAGCGGTGAGCGCATCCGAGAAGTTGTGGATGGTGTCAGCCAGCAAAGCGACGGAGCCGCTGATAAGGACCACAAGAAACTGCAGGACGGTGGTGGCAAGGAGTATGAAGAGGCTGATCTTAAGAGCCCGAACACCCTGTGTGCTGGACTCAAGGGCATCGTCGATGGAATCGGCGGCATCGTGGGTGTGTGGAACAAAAAGCTCGTGGAGCCAGCCCTTCAGACCCCCCTGGTGTTCGTGGTCATGCCCGTGGTCGTGTCCGGCGTGCCCGTAGTCGTGTCCGGCGTGGTCGTGGTCGTGCACGTGGTCGTCGTGATGATCAACTTGCTGGTGACTGCTCATGCGGTTGCCTGTTCTGCGCGATGGTGTGCAGGGGTGCCGCCGAGGGCGTGTTCTGCTTGGAAGATGGCATCTGCCACGAGTTGTCTGGCGTGCTCGTTCTCCAGCCGGTACATGACCCTGGTTCCGTCCTGCCGCGTGGAAACCATTCTCGCCAGGCGCATTTTGGCAAGGTGCTGCGATACCGCCGCCGGGGACTTCCCCACCAGGTCCGCCAGCGCGCCGACGGCCATTTCGCCGTCGCGGAGCGCCAGGATGATCCGTACCCTCGTGGCATCAGCTAGCATCGCGAACACTTCCACGGCCAACTCAACGTACTGGCTATCGACACCCAGCGAGCAGGCACTCTTATCTGCATTCATACGCAGATTCTTTCACACATCGCGACTAAAGCCACATCGAAGAGCCGGGAGCGATCCTGGGAAGGCCATCAGATGGTCAGGGCCCAGCGGGCTGAATGAAGTTCTCAATGCTTCCACGGTGAACTCTCGATGAACCCCGGAACACTATCCACAGTGTTGTTCACATTGGGTAAAACCTCTGTGGAAAGCGTGCAGGCCCGGGATTCACCAGTATCTCGCGGTTTTTCGCGCAATGTACGTGGATGTCCACATGAATTGTCCACAGCTGTGGATAAAGTTACGCACTTCTGTGGAAAGAATATGGGGGTGTCAGAGCCAAACTCCAGAGCTGCCACGACGATGGCTGTCCACGAGATGGGTATCGATGATGCCGATCGCCTCCATCAACGCGTACATGGTGGTGGGCCCGACGAACGCGAAGCCCTTCTTGCGCAGGGCTTTGGACAAAGCGATCGATTCCGGCGACAGGGTGGCGACATCGGCAAAGGTGCGCGGTTCGGGCGTCGACTCGGGTTGGAAGGACCACACGAAGTCCACCAGTCCGCCTTCGCTCCGAAGGGCGATGGTGGATTTGGCATTGGTGATGGCCGCGCGTATCTTGAGGCGGTTTCGCACGATCCCTGGATCCTGCATCAGCCGTTCGACATCCGCCTCGGTGAAGGCCGCCACGCTTTCCGGGTGGAAATTCAAGAAAGCGGATCTGAACGCTTCGCGCTTGCGCAAGATAGTGGCCCAAGAGAGACCCGCTTGGAAACCCTCAAGGCTGATGCGCTCGTACAGGCCCTGCTCGTCCCGCACGGGCATGCCCCACTCGTGGTCGTAGTACTCGCGCATGAGCGGGTCAGCGGATGCCCACGGCGGCCGGGCGAGGCCGTCATCGCCAATGATGGTGCCGTTCTCGGGCGGGGTCATGGGTGTTCCTCCACAGGAAGCTGGGCAGAAGTTGTTGTTGACATTGTGCCCCAGCCCTACGACATCCCAGTGACCCGCATGGTGATATTGATCCGCCCGCTGGGCAGTCCGCAGCCCTTGGGGGCCGTTCCGGCGAGCACCTTAGTGATGCCGTGGTACGCAAAACGCGATCCGCCGCCAAACACGAACAGATCGCCGGAGGACAGTTCGACGTCGTTGTACGGCTTGGTGCGGGTCTCAGCGTTTCCGAATCGGAAGACGCACCTGTCACCGATACTGAGTGACACCACAGGGGCCCGGGACTTCTCGTCCTTGTCCTGGTGCATTCCCATCTTGGCGGCGTCGTCGTAGAAATTTACCAGCGCGGCGTCCGGCGCATAGCTGGCGGCTTCGGCCGCATCACCGTATGCCTCGAATAGTGCTTTGCGGCCAAGCTGCACCATCCAGTCAGGAAAGTCCAGGACCCGCTGTCCGTTGACGTCGAAGGCCTCCCGCGTGTATTTGTAGGGTTGCCAGTGCCAGCCCAGGCAAACCGTTCGGACAGACATTGGGTGCCCGCCGGGAAGAACGGCGGCACGCAAGGGGACGGGACCCCGTGTCCATTCACCGAAACGGGCCGTGATCCACCTCTGCTGTTCCAGGCTCAACCAGCCTGGAACGTGCACGGCGCCGGGCGCGATCTCCCGCGGACCGGCGTCGGGCGCGTCCGGCCACTCAAGCGGAAACAGCGGTTCCGTCCACCCGGAGCTCATGCTGCCTCAAGGGTCAACAAGGTGCGCTTGGCCTCCGTGCCGCCGAGGTAGTTGCCAAACGATCCATCGGATTTCACCACCCGATGGCAAGGAACAATCACCGGCAGCGGGTTTGTGGCGCAGGCAGTACCGACGGCGCGCACGGCTCGCGGGTTTCCGGCCGCCAGGGCCACTTGAGCGTAGCTTTCCGTGTGCCCGTAGGCGATGTGCGGCAAATGCTCCAGGACGCTGAGCCGGAATCCACGCGAAAGGCTGAAATCCAAGGGGAGGTCAAAATTGTGGCGCGTCCCGGCGAAGTATTCATCCAGTTCGCGGGCAGCGGGATCCAGGCGGCCAGCTGAGAAGAGGATCCGCGGACTGAGTTTTTCAGCGAGTAGTTGCAACACGGCGTCGTGGTCTTCCACTTCAAAGGCAACGCGCACCATGCCACGCTCCGTTGCCGCCAGCAGCAGTTTGCCGATCGGGGAATCCACGGTGCGGTAGGCGATATCGAGGGTGTGCCGTTCCGCGGCCGCCGCCGCGAGACGGTCGTGGAGCCGCTTCAGGACGTCTGGTTCCACGGATTCGAAGGGTGCGAGGAGCTCGGAGACGTCCGGTTCGTTGTGGTCGATGGTCATGGGGTCTCTTCTTTCACGTAGCTCACGTAGCTATCGACGAGAATGGTGCGAAGCGCCTTGACGCCGTCGGCACCTGCTCGACGCGCGGCATCGGGGGTCCCGCCGAGGAGCTCGGCGACGTCCTTGTACGGAAGCCCGGCGAGGTAGTGGTAAGCCACCGCCTGGCGCTGTTTCGGCGGAAGCTGCCCGACGGCGTCGAGCACTTCCGCATGGCCGTCGCCGGGGATGCCGAGCCCGGAATGGCTCACAGGCAGCACATCTACGGGAACTGGCTGGCGATTCCGCGCACGGACGATGTCGATGGACTTGCGGTGCGCGATAGTGACGAGCCAGGCCTGGACGTTGGCGCCTGCAGGAAGCTCAGGATAGGCCCTTAAGGCGGATAGGAACGTCTCGGACCAGCCGTCTTCCGCGTCCCGGGGGCCAAGAACCGCACGGCATACACGGAGCACCGTGGGTCCGTGCTCCCGGACGATCAGCTCGAACGGCTTCTTGGGCTCCATCAGAAGAGCTTGCTTTCCTTCGCCGCCGCTGGTTCCTCGAGTTCCAGGAGGAACCGCTTGTTGTCGAGTCCGCCCGCGTATCCGGTGAGCCTTCCATCGCGCCCCACAACCCGATGGCACGGAATGACGATACTGAGCGGATTGCGGCCAACCGCCGAACCGACGGCCTGGGAAAGGTTGCGATCACCAAGTTCGGTGGCCAGTTCCCCGTAGCTAACGGTTTCCCCATACGGAATTTGTTCGAGCCTGGCCCAGACCTGCTCCTGGAAGGGATTCCCGGAAGCCATGAAAGGGACGCCGAACACCGTCCGTTCGCCGGCCAGGTATTCGCCGAGCTCAGCGGCGGTTTGCTGGAACAGGGGGTCATCGGCAGGGACGGCTTGGCCGAAGAATTCTGGAGGCGGCATATGCCAGTGACCCTCGAAGAAGATGCCCGTCAACAGCCTGCCACGGGCAGTCAGCGTGAGCTGGCCCAGTGCGGAATCTATGGTGGTGTGCCTGGTGGTCATGTCTAGTAGACGGTGCAGGCGGCTGAAATGTGAGGTCGCCGCTTAAGAGCGCCAGCGCGTGGTCATGAGGAAGCCGACAATCGCGATGCCGAAGCCTGCCACGATGTTCCAGGACTCCCACGCCGGCACGGGAAGTTGGCCACTGGTGATGTAGAAAGTGATGATCCACAGCAAGCCAATGATCATGAGGCCGAACATGACTGGCTTGTACCAGACGGGGTTCGGCTTGTACCGATGTGTAGTAGCCGTCTCGGCGGGGCGGGCGGCCCTCTTGCGGGGCTTGGACTCGGGCACGGATCCTCCTGGGCCGGGTGAATGAATGGCCACGCGTCAGCTTGATATCCTGCAGGAAGGAAAATTCCAGCGGTCAACGTGCACGCGGCAATTCCGGGTTCGTACTAGCAGTCAAGTCTAGCCGGATTTCGGAGGCCGCTCGTCGTCGGGCGTCCGTGCCTGTGAAGAGGAGATCCAGTGGCGCAGCAGCAGACGCAGCAGGCCGCTGCCGTGGCCGACGACGGCACAGGGAGCGGCCTCGAAGGTTCCCGGCGGCCCCGCTCGGGGAAACGCAAGGCACGGCCGAGCACCGGTGACGTTGTGCGCAAGGTGGTCCAGATCATCGGCGAACTCCTCCTCACGGCAGGAGTCATCCTGTTGCTCTTCGTGGCGTGGGAGCTGTGGTGGACCAACGTCGAAGCCGACGCGAAGCAAAGCCAGGCCATCCAGGGATTCGCCAAGGACTTTGCCGGACCGGTGGAACCGGTTGCCCCCGCTGACCCTGCCAAAGCGCCGAACTACGGGAAACCCGTCGTTGCGCAGGAACCCGAGCACGGCGGAATGATCGGCATCATGTACATTCCCCGATTCGGCCCTGATTATTCGCGCCCCATCATCGAGGGAACCGGCTCCGACATCCTGGACACCCTTGGCCTGGGCCACTACGGGACCACCAGCATGCCTGGGGCAACCGGCAACTTCGCCGTCGCCGGTCACCGCCAGACCCACGGCGCTGTGCTGGACAACATCCATCTCCTGGCACCAGGCGACAAAATCTATGTGCAAACCAAAGATGGCTACTACACATACGTTTTCCGCAACAACCAGATCGTGCTGCCCTCGCGGACGGACGTCCTTCTCCCGGTCCCCACACAGCCTGGCGCGACGCCTACCGACAGCTACTTGACCATGACCAGCTGCAATCCGCGCTTCGGTTCGGAAGAACGCATCATCGCGTACTCCGTTCTGGAAAGTTGGCAACCCGCATCCGCCGGCCCGCCTCAAGACATTGCCAAGCAAGTCGCGCAGACGCGCGGAGAGGGCTAAGCCATGTACGGATGGATCTTCCGCCACCTTCCGGGACCCCTTTGGGTGCGTATCCTGACATCAGCGGCCCTCGTGGCATGCGCGCTTGTCCTGATGGTCCAGTTCCTCTTCCCTTGGATGTCGCAGTTCACTACCTTCACCGACTCAACGATTGGTTCAGCACAGCAGCCATGAGCACAACAAAAATCCTCGTCGTGGATAACTACGACAGCTTCGTCTACACCCTCGTCGGCTACTTGCAGGAACTCGGTGCGGAAACCACAGTGGTCCGCAATGATGACGTCACCCTCGCCGAGGCGATCGAGCTTGCCGACGCTCGGGACGGCGTGCTGATCTCCCCCGGTCCCGGCACCCCTGCCGAGGCCGGGGTCTGCATCGAGTTGATCAAGTGGTGCGGCGACAACAACAAGCCGATGTTCGGCGTCTGCCTTGGCCACCAAGCGCTGGCGGAGGCGTACGGCGGAATCGTCACACATGCACCGGAGCTAATGCACGGCAAGACCTCACCGGTGCATCACGGAGGCAAGAGCGTTTTCGCCGGGCTGCCATCGCCGGTGACGGCCACGCGCTACCACTCCCTGGCAGCTGTGCGGGAGAGCATCCCGGACGTTCTGGAAATCACCGCTGAAACCGCCAGCGGGGTGGTCATGGGTCTGCAGCACCGCACGGCACCGCTGTGTGGTGTGCAGTTCCACCCGGAATCGGTGCTCACCGA
This sequence comes from Arthrobacter sp. DMZ02-1R, assembly GCF_057747935.1. Taxonomy (NCBI): domain Bacteria; kingdom Bacillati; phylum Actinomycetota; class Actinomycetes; order Micrococcales; family Micrococcaceae; genus Arthrobacter; species Arthrobacter sp. DMZ02-1R. Next base: position 4,887,999 of record NZ_CM173230.1, on the reverse strand, counting down.
AGGTGGCTACCTCATGCTCGGCAACTGGCTCGAATCGCTCGGGATGTCCGGTGCGGCCGCTCGTGCGGCCACCCTTAGTCCCCTGATCCAGCGCTAACCGCTCAAGCCGCCCACGTCGCCCAAGCCGCCCAACCCGGTTCCGCGGCTCCGGGTATCACTGGGGGAGGGCGTCGGGCTTGGGCTAGGGGACGGAGCGGGAGCCTTCGCAACGACCACACTGATGGTTTTGCCTTGGTCCACAAGGGACTTGAAGGCATCCCCCTGGCTCGTGACCTTTCCAGGCGTTACTTGAGAGTTCTCCTGCTCGGTGACGGCCATCGTCAGGCCGTTCTCCTTGAGCAAGGCCTCGGCGTCCGCCACATTCAAACCAACGAGTTGGGGCACGGACACCTTACCGGTGGACACCACCAAATCAACGGTGCTTCCCGCGCCCACAACCGCCCCTGGAGCGGGTTTAGTGCTGATAATGGAGCCTGCGGGAACCGTGGGACTATTGGACAAGGTGCTGGACCCGCCCACGAGGCCGGCTTGGCGCAGGAGGTCACGCGCGGCGGCTTCGGTCAGGCCGCTCAGGCCCGCCGGCACGGTTACGGAGACCGGACCGTCTGAAACGTTCAGTATGACGTGTGAGTTCGGCGCCACTTGAGACCCCACGCTCGGGTCCGTGTTGATCACCGTGCCCTTGGCGATGGTGTCGTGCGGGACCTTGCGCGGCTCCGGGCTGAGATTGGCGCCATAGAGCGCTTGCAATGCCATGGCCTCGCTCATGCCGGCCACCTGAGGTACCGCGACCAGCGCCGGCGGCGCCGGCTTCTGGTTCACGGTGCTGTACAACCAGAATCCACCGCCAGCCAGGACAAGCAGCGTAAAGATGACCACAACTGCGGCCCACGCACGACGGCGGGACTTCTGCCGGGGGGAACGCTCGCGTTCGGGGGTGAAACCAAGCGGCATGGCGCCGTCGTGATCTGGCTCCGATCCCGGTTCGCCGGCATGCCGGGCCAACATGGTGTCCTGGTCACCGGCGTCCTGGGCATTGCCCAGCCTCCCGTTCAGGGTGGTGTCCAGGAATTCGGCACCCGTCAGGCCGCGAGCCAAGCCACCTTCGGTAAGGTGCTGCGTCGACGGTACTACTTCCTGGGAGTCCGTGGGCCCGGGGGAAAACGCAGGGACTGCCACGCCGTTTTTGGCGGCACGCAAGGCACGCCGGAAGGCAGCCGCATCCTGGAAACGGTCGGCGCGGTCCTTCTGCAAGCCCTTGGCCAGGACGCTGTCCAATGCCTCCGACACTGCCGGATTGAACCTGCTGGCGGGCTCGGGGATTTCTCGGACGTGCTGGTAGGCCACCGAGACGGGACTGTCGCCGGTGAACGGCGGCCGGGACGTGAGCATCTCAAATAGCAGGCACGCCGCAGAGTACAGATCACTACGGGCATCCACGGTCTCGCCGCGGGCTTGCTCGGGCGAGAGGTACTGGGCTGTTCCAACCACGGCCTGGGTCTGGGTCATGGTAGCCGCGGAGTCAGCCATGGCCCGGGCGATGCCGAAGTCCATGACCTTGACGTCGTTGGAATCCCCGGACACCATGACGTTGGCCGGCTTGATGTCGCGGTGGACGATTCCGGCTTTGTGGCTGTATTCCAGGGCGGACAGGACGCCAAGGATGAACTCGATGGCTTGATCGATGTCCAATTCCTTGGCACGGATCAGGTCGCGGATAGTCCGGCCGGACACGTATTCCATGACGATGTAGGGGACCCGGACGTCCTCGCCCGGACCACCGGACACCGTGTACTCGCCGGTGTCAAAGATGGCCACGATTGAGGAGTGGTTCAGGGCCGCCACTGCCTGGGCCTCGCGTTTGAAGCGAGCATGGAACTGCGGATCGCGGGCAAGATCGGCGCGGAGCAGCTTCACCGCCACGGTTCGGCCGAGCAGGGTGTCGGTGCCCTTGTAGACATCCGCCATACCGCCACGGCCGAGCAATTCACCGAGTTCGTACCGCCCGTTGAGGACGCGCTGGTTTGTCAATGGAGTGCTGTCCTCTCTGTGGGCAGGGGTGGAGCGTCCGGTCGTCATGGTGTCCTACGGGGTCTTAGGAGAAGGAGACGAAGTGGCGGTCGACTTGGACAGGTGGTAGGTAACTATGGATCCGGAAGCCACTTTCTGTCCGCCGGCGGGATCGGAGCTGACAAACGTTCCAGGCGCCTGGCCGGTTGCTCCATCAACAGGAGTACCCGCGACCCAGCGCAGGCCGGCACCTTCGATGGCAGCCTGTACGACCGACTCGGAGGCGCCCTTGCCAATGGTCGGAACCGAAACCATCTGCGGACCCTTGGAGTAATTGACGGTGATGGTGGTCCCCTTGGGCTGGGGGCCGGATGGATTGATGTCGATAACCGTGCCCGGCGTCGAGGGATCGAAGACCTGGACTCCGTTGACGCCCATGCCGAGCGCGCTCAGGTCTGCACGGACCTTGTCATACGGTTGGCCCTTGTATGCTTCCGGGATCAGGTTGACAGTCTCCGCAGTGGGTGTGGTGGGCGTCGGGGTGGCCGACGTCTCCGTGGCGCTCGGACTCGCCGAGCTTGGCGGCGCGCTTGAGATTTGGACCGGAGAGTTTGAGGTGGCCGGGGCCGGATTCCTTGGCGAGAACAGCCCCGACTGGGACAGGATCACACCAACCAAGGCGAAGAGCAGGAGCACAATCAGCGCGACGAGGGGCCAGGTCCACGGGCTGCGCTTCTTGCGCTGGGGCCCCTCCTCGTACGTTTCTCCTTCCGTGAGGTAGTGGTCGTGCTCGTCAGCTTGCTCCAAGCTGCGTTCGGCGGCCAGGGCATTGGCGCGGGAGAGTGCATTTCCCCCCTCGGCTGCGGCCCCTGCGGCGGCGGCACCCGCTGCTGCGCCGCCTATAACCGGAAGGGCCGACGTCGACGTCGAACGCGTTTCCTTGCCGTACGGCGAGGCGACAATGCCCGTGGGGGCGGTGGCGAGGTTAGTTGGCGCGGTGATGGGGCCAGTGGCGGATTCGAACAGCAACATTCCCGGCACTGCGGCGTGCGCAGCGGAAATGTCGCCTGCACGGATAGCCTCTGCGGCCTCGGCCAGCTTGATCGCATCTGCGGGACGGTTCTTCGGATCCTTGGCGAGCATCGACATCAGCAAGGCGCGCACCGGAGTAGGGAGGCTCTCAGGCAGGGGCGGCGGGGCGTCGTTGACCTGGGCCAGCGCAATGGCGATCTGGGATTCACCGGAGAACGGACGATGCCCAGTGAGGGCTTCGTAGCCGATAACCCCGAGGGAATATATGTCCGAGGACCCCGTTGCCGTCTGTCCCGTAGCTTGCTCCGGGGCCAGGTACTGGGCAGTTCCCATGACTTGGCCGGTCTGCGTGAGGGGGACTTGGTCGGCGAGGCGCGCAATGCCGAAGTCGGTGACCTTGACGCGGAAGTCCGGCGTGATCAGAAGGTTGCCCGGCTTGATATCCCGGTGTACCAGGCCTTGTGCGTGCGCAGGGGCCAGCGCACGGGCGGTCTGGGAAATGATGGACAGCGTGCGGTCCGGCGAGAGGACCTGCTCGCGTTCCAGGATGCTGCTCAACGGCTGTCCAGGTACGAGCTCCATCACCAGATAGGCGGACCCATCTTCTTCGCCATAGTCGAAGACGTTTGCGATCCCCACGTGGTTGAGCAATGCGGTGTGGCGGGCCTCGGCGCGGAAACGCTGGAGGAACCCGGGGTCACCCGTATATTCCTCTTTGAGTACCTTGATCGCGACGATCCGGCCAAGGATCTGGTCCTTGGCCCTCCAGACCTCTCCCATGCCGCCAATCGCAATGCGACTGGTCAGCTGGAACCTGCCGCCGAGGGTGATTCCTGACGTAGGTCTCACTTATTCAACACCGCCTCAAAAATCTTCTTCGCGTTCGGACTGGTTAGCTTTGCGCCGGTAGACACGTCAACACCTTGCATGACAATGGTGACGGCCACTTGCGGGTCATTGGCCGGGGCGAACCCGGTAAACCATGAGTTGTTCAAGCCAGTGTCGCCCAACTGCGCGGTGCCGGTCTTGCCGGCCACCTGGACTCCGGGAACCGCAGCGCCACTTGCGATGCCCTTGGATACGACGTCGGTCATCCACGATGTGATCTGGCTGGCGATCTCGGGCGTGGTGGAGGTGCGCAAGGTCTCGGCTTTGGGTTCACTGATGACGCGGAGGTCGGGGGCGCGCACCGTCTTAATGAGGCTCGGCTTCATCTGGACTCCATGGTTGGCAATTGCGGCGGTCATGAGCGCGATCTGCAGCGGTGTGGCCCTGACGTCACGCTGCCCGACGGCGGACTGGGCGAGCTGCGCCTGGTCCAGGTCCTTGGGGAAGACGCTGACCGCGGACTGGAGCTTGAGGAGGTCCCCGAAATCCTGCCCAAAGCCGAACTTGCCGGCCTGGTCAGCGATGGCCTTCTGCCCCAAGTCAAGGGCGATGCTGGCGAACGGAGTGTTGCAGGACTGCTCCAAGGCGAAGGCGAAGTCAGCCGTGTTGCGGGTTGAGCAGTTGCCGCCGGCATAGTTGGGCAGCGATGCATTGGAGCCCGGCAAGGGCAAGCTGTCAGGGTTCGGCAGCACGCTGTCCTTGTTGTACTTTCCGGAGTTCAAAGCAGCCGCGGTATCGACGAGCTTGAAGACCGAACCGGGGGCCAGCAGCGCACCCGTGGGTCCACTCACGGATTGGTTCAGGTTGATCCCGGGAACTTGGTTGAGTTGCTCGTAACTTGCCTTTTCCTTCGCAGAATCATGGGTGGCGATCAGGTTGGGATCGTAGGACGGCTTGGAGACCATGGCAATGATGGCGCCCGTCTTCGGATTGGTGACCACGATCGAGCCACGCTGGCCGTCAGGAATGAGGTCGTAGGCGAGCTTCTGGATCGCGGGATCGATGGTCAATTCCACCGAGGCACCCTTCGGCTGGCTGCCGAGGAAAATCTGGCTGACGCGGTCGAGGAAAAGTTGGTCGGAGCTGCCGGCCAGCTCATCGCGGAGCTGCTGCTCAAGTCCGGTGGATCCATAGGTCCTGGAGAAGTATCCCGTGATGCCAGCGTAAAGCTCCGGCTGCGCGTAACTGCGCTGGAACTTGCAGGTTTCGTCCCCGGCAACGGATTCGGCGATGGGCTTGCCGCCCACGATGATGGCACCGCGGTCATTGCAGTAGTTCGCCAAGACGGCGCGTTGGTTCCACGGATTGTCATTGAGGTCGCCGGCGCCGATGACCTGGACATAGCTGATGGCGCCGAACAGGAGGGCGAACATGGCAACGGCTGCCATCCACGAGTTGCGTATGGAATGATTCACGGGGTCTTCACCGCCTCTGTTGGGGCATGGGTAATGGGCGTTGTGTCCACCGGGCCGCGCGCGGTGTGGGAAATCATGAGCAGCAAAGCCACGATGATCCAGTTGGCAAGCAAGGAGGAACCGCCTGCCGCAAGGAAGGGAGTGGTGAGCCCCGTCAGCGGGATCAGCCGTGTGACGCCGCCGATCACCACGAAGCATTGAGTCGCGATGGCAAAGGACAGGCCGCAAGCGAGGAGCTTGCCGAACGCGTCCCGCGCGCCGAGGGCTGCGCGGAAACCACGGGTGAAGAGGAGCATGTAGAGCATCACCACGGCGAAGAGACCGATCAGTCCCAGTTCCTCACCGATGAGCGCTATGATCATGTCGCTGTTGGCGAAGGGCACCAGATCCGGCCGGCCTTGTCCGAGCCCTGTGCCTACAAGGCCGCCGTCGGCCATGCCGAAGAGGCCCTGGACGATCTGTCCGCTACCGCCGGGGGACCGGTCAAAGACTTCCGGAGTGAACGCGTTCCACCAGCTGTCCAAGCGGAATGCGACGTGTGCGAAGAACTTCGATGCCAGGAATCCGCCACCCAGGATCAGTACGAGGCCGATGACCACCCAGCTGATACGGCTTGTTGCCACGTAGATCATGACGATGAACAAGCCGAAGAAGAGGACCGAGGTGCCGAGGTCCCGCTGGAAGACCAGGATGCCGATGCTCACGAGCCACGCCGTGATCATCGGGCCAAGGTCCTTGAAACGGGGCAATTGCATGGGGCCGATCTTGCGGCCGGCCAGCAGGATGAGATCCCGATTGGAGGAAAGATAGCCCGCGAAGAATATGGCCAGGGTGATCTTGGCGATCTCGCCCGGCTGGAAAGTCATGGGACCCAGCCGGATCCAGACGCTGGCGCCTAGCACTTCGCCGGCGGAGATGCCGGGAACGAGGGGCAACACCAGGAGAATCGCACTGGCCGCCAGCGCGATGAAGGTGAAACGACGAAGGAGCCGGTGGTCCTTGAGGAGCCAGATCACAGCGATTGACACGGCCATGGCCAGGAGTGTCCAGCGAAGCTGGTTGTTGCCTGTGTCTTCTCCGGGCTGGTCCATACGATGGATGAGGGCCAGCCCCAAGCCGTTGAGCGCAACTACGATCGGAAGCATGATCGGATCGGCATATTTTGCGCGGAACCTCAGGACCATGTGGAAAGCGAAGGCGCCCACCACCAGAAGACTCGTCTGGAACCAGAAATCCCTGTCGAAAGCGGCCGCGCTGTTGAGTCCGACCATGGCGCTTGCACCGATTCCCACAGCTAGGGAAACGATCAGGAGGACGAGCTCCACATTGCGGCGCGGCCTGGGCGTGGTTAGTGCCTGAATCATGGCGAAACCGCGCAAGAAGGGACTGGCGTGGACGTGGGTGACGACGTCGGCGCGTTCGAAGGGCTTGGGCTCGCCGGCGCGGGGCTTGCTGTGGCGGTGGGGCTCGCCGTCGGCCTGGGCGTGCTTGTGGGGCAATTGGCCGGCAGGCCGGTAGTGCCAGTATCTTGCAGGTTTTTCACAATCTGCTGGGCATCGGCGAGATCGCGTGCCGGAACGGTCTGGCGGATGCTCTGTCGCGAGTACTCCGGCAATGAGTCCACGTGGATCTCCGTGACAGCCTCCACTTTCGAGAGCTGGAACGGGCCAAGGCTTTGCGAAATGCCATTGAAGATCGCCACGCGGTGGTCGAATTCACCGACGTAATACCGCGTCTGGGTCCACGCATATCCGAGCCACAGCCCCGCGACCACAAAAATCGCCAAGAGAGCTGCGATAGCAGGCGTCAACCAGCGCCGCCTCCGGGCGACAATTGGTTGTACCTCCGAGCGGTCCTGTTCGGCCTTGTGCGTCAGTACCGTGGCGGCGCGGCGCGCAACGCTGCGTCCAGCCACAGTAGGGATCGAACCGGTTTCGGCGGCCGTAGCGGCGGCGCCCACCAACTCGTGCGGCCGGCTTGAGAGTTCTTCGCGGAGGATCTCCGCCGACAGGTGTTCGCCCAAGTGGGGGTCCGTCGCCGTCGGAGGTTCAATTGCCCCGGCGGGTTTGACGGGACCCGCGGCGGCGGAAGCTCCGGCGTCGAGGGTTGCTTCCCTCGGCTTGGCCGCCGGCACGACCGTCGGCGGGGCCGGGCTGGAAGCAGGTTTAGTGGCTGAGGGGCCTTTGGCAGGCGCTTTCGCGTCGCCATCGCGCGTGGTTTCCTTGCTCGGACCGGTCATTCCGGCAGTTTTGCCCGTATCGGCAGCTTTCGGCGCGTCTGCGATTGGCTCGGCCGTGTTGGGTGCGGCGACTGCTCCCGGGGTGGCTGTTCCGGGGGTTACGACCTCGACGGCGGCCGTGCTGAGACCGTCGCCCGCCCCTTCCACGATTTCCAGGAGCACCACGGTGACGTTGTCCGGAGCCCCATTCGCCAGTGTGAGCTCAATGAGGAGATCGGCGCAATCGGCGAGGTCCTTGGTTTCCCGAACCACCTGCTCCACCACTGCCCCTTGGACATAGTTCAGGCCGTCGGAGCAGAGGAGCCAGCGTTCGCCGGGTTCGGCGTCGAGCACGTCCAGGTCCAGTTCGGGGCTCGCGTCCACGTCGCCCAGAACGCGCATGAGGACGTTCTTGTGCGGGTGGGTTTCAGCTTCCTCCGGGCGCAGCCGGCCTTCATCGATCAGTCTTTGGACGAAAGTGTGGTCCACGCTGATTTGCTCGAATTTGCCATTGCGCAAGCGATAGGCGCGGGAATCGCCGATGTGCGCGAAGTGCAGCCGCCTGCCTTCGAGGAGAAGGGCCGTGACAGTGGTGCCCATGCCTGCGAGCTTCGGGTCTACATGGACAAGCTCGGAGAGTAGCGAATTGGCGGTCTGGATTTCGTCCGCCAACACCGTGTCGGCGCCGTCCGGATAGGAATCGTGATCGAGGTGAATCATGTCCAGCACCGTGGATGCCGAGGCGACGTCGCCGCCCGCATGCCCGCCCATGCCGTCCGCAACGACGGCAAGATGGCGGCCGACATACGCGGAGTCGTCGTTCTTCGAGCGGACACGCCCGACGTCGGACCGCGCCGCGTAGCGCATGATCAGGGAGCGTTCCGGAGGCAGGGCCTTGCCCTCGGAAGTCTGGGGGGAAGCCATGGGCTACGCCCTCAATTCGATGACCGTCTTGCCGATCCTCACGGGGACGCCAAGCTCCACCGGCAGGGCGCGGGTCAATTGTTGGTCGGCGAGGTAGGTGCCGTTGGTGGAGCCGAGATCTTCGATGAACCATCGGCTGCCTTGGGGGAAAAGGCGCGCATGCCGACCCGAGGCGTAGTCATCCTCAAGGACCAGTGTGGCCTCTTGTGCCCGGCCCAGCAGGATGGGGCTCGCGGCCAAAGGAACGGTGGTTCCTTTAAGCGGACCCTCGACCACGACGAGCTGACGCGCATGCTGCTTCACGGGCTGGGGCGGCGCAGGGGCGAGTTCGGGATGCTTTCGCACCTCGCGCGCCGTCGGCGTTCCCATGACTGCTTTACGGCCGATCACGAGATCTCGACGCATGGTCGAGACGATGCTGAAGATGAGCACCCACAGCAGCAGCAGGAAGCCGAAACGGAGTGCGGTGATGGTCAGTTCGCTGATGTCGCTCACGGGCGCCCACCAGCGGGCAGGGAAAGAAGTCTGAAGATGATCTTGGTCCGTCCCATGGTGATGGTGGATCCGTCAGTAAGTTCTACGCTGCCGTCCACCTTGTGGCCGTTGACATAGCTTCCGTTGGTGGAGCCTAGGTCGACAGCGCGTATGACTCCGGCGGCCGTCTGGATTTCCAAGTGCCTGCGGGAGACACCGGTATCGTCGACCAGGATGTCGGCCTCGGAGGACCTGCCGAGCACGACGGACGGTGCGTTGAGGGAATAGCGTTGTCCGCCAATGTCCAGGACGGGCTGGGGCCTTGTGGGTTGGCGGCTCGGCGCTGCGGGGACATTGGGCCGCGGAGCAGCGGGCGCGGCGGACCCATTGGATTTCTCAGTCCTGGAGGTGATTTCGAGGTGGCCTTGGCGCTGGGCTTCGTCGTGAACGAAGGAAATCCGTACCGGCCCCTGGAGGATGTAACCCTGGCTGCGCACGTGCTGTATCACGACGTCGCACAATTCTTCGGCCAGGGGAGTTCCCCACTCTTGGGCGCGACCGAAGTCTTCATTGCTCAAGAGGACCTCGAAGACGTTGGGTGCCAACGTACGGCCAGCGGCAATGGTGATGGACTTGTTGTCCAATTCACGGCGCAGCTTGCTGGCGATCTCCACCGGCTCCACATGCGCACGCGATCCGGTGGAGAAGACGCCGCGGACGGCCTTTTCGATGCCGCGTTCAACCCTGTCAAGCAAACCCATGGTCCTTCTCCTTCCGTTTCGTTGCCCTGCAGTATAAGTAGTCAGGACGAATCGCTGCAGTTGCCGGAGCGCACGCAAAGACCCTGTCCTCAATCCCGATACTACTGGGCAAGACTGTGAATGGCCTTATTCCACAACGCCCGGAAGGCCGGAAAAGTTCGCTTGCGCTGACTGTCCCGGTTCGATTTCCGCGTGATTTCCGCATCGTGTGAGGACCTGACAATCGGCGGATTCGCGGGGCTTTTACGGCCCCATCGTTGGTCGATTGGTGTTTTCAAGCGATTGTCCGTTATGCTTGATCTCGCTGCTTTCGCAGGGGTGAGGCCGGGGAAACCTGGTATGGCCCGGGCGGAAGAAGTTGCGCGCGAGTGGCGGAACGGCAGACGCGCTGGCTTCAGGTGCCAGTATCCGAAAGGGTGTGGGGGTTCAAATCCCCCCTCGCGCACGCAATTTTAAGGAACCCCGGTCTTTGGACCGGGGTTCCTTTGTTTAACCTGACGGACGGCTAGCCCCGCAGCGCCCCGAGCCCGGCGATCAGGGCATCCAAGCCCATGCTGAAGGCGAGGTCCGAAGGGTAGTTGTTCCGCTCGGGGCCCAAGCTGCGGACCGCCGACGTGAAGTGCGGAGTAGAGTCCGCCAGCCGGCCGGAATCGAAAATGTCCGCCGGAGCGTTTGCGTCGAAAGCAGCTCCAAAAATGTAGGCCTCAAGTGCCACGATGCACGGGATGATCTGCTTTTCCGGGAAGCCCGCCTGCAGGAATCCCTCGGTCACGGCTTCGTACATAGCGAGGGTCTGTGGGGCGTCTGTCACCGGAAGAACCGCGATCACCGAGATAAGCGGGGTGTGCCTTGCGAAAATACCGCGGTAGGAATACGCCCATTGCCGTACGGCATCTTCCCAGGGCAGCGTGCTGAAACCGCCGAAGTCCACCTTGGACATCAGATCCTCTTCCACCAGCTTGAGGACCTCGTCTTTGGAGGACACGTGGTTGTAGAGGGCCGACGGCGCCACGCCGAGGGAGCGGGCGAGTGCGGCCATGGTGAGGCCGTCGTAGCCCTTCTTGCTGACCAGTTCAAGTGCCGCAGCGGTAATTCCGTCCTGGTTCAGGACCGACGCCATCGGCCGGCCCGCCCTGCGGCGCGCTTTGGTCTCGCCGGGAGCGGGGGTGGGTGCGGGCATCGCTGACCTTTCTGAAGGCTTGTCACCAGCATTATTCCACTGGGGTCTTCACAGCCGTGGGCAATCCAGCTACAGTTGAGATAAATGAACGCCATTCATTTATTGGTCAGCCAACGGGGACGGCCACAGAAAGGACATCATGTTGAATCTTGATCGCGACGTCGTAATTGTCGGCGCCGGTCCGTCGGGGTTGACGGCCGCACGCGAATTGAAGAAGGCCGGACTCAGCGTTGCGGTGCTTGAAGCCCGTGACCGGGTCGGCGGCCGCACGTGGACCGACACCATTGACGGGGCGATGCTGGAAATCGGTGGACAATGGGTGTCCCCGGACCAGACCGCCCTCATGGGTCTCCTGGACGAGCTCGGCCTGAGGACGTACTCCCGCTACCGTGACGGCGAATCCGTGTACTTGGCACCGGATGGCAGCCGCACCCGCTACACCGGGGCGTCCTTCCCGGTCAGGGAGACCACTGCGGCCGAAATGGACAGGCTCACCGCCATCCTGGACGGCCTCGCCGCAGAGATTGGCGCCGAGGAGCCCTGGGCGCACCCCAAGGCCCGCGAACTGGACACCATCTCCTTCCACCACTGGCTGCGCCAGAACTCGGCGGACGAGGAAGCCTGCAATAACATCGGCCTCTTCATCGCCGGCGGAATGCTCACCAAGCCGGCCCACGCTTTCTCGGCGCTGCAGGCTGTGTTGATGGCAGCTTCGGCAGGTTCCTTCTCCAACCTCACCGACGAAGACTTCATCCTGGACAAGCGCGTTATTGGCGGCATGCAACAGGTCTCCCTGCTGATTTCCGGGGAACTGGGTGACGACGTCGTGCTTAACAGCCCGGTCCGCACCATCAATTGGGAGCCGGCTGGCGAAGGCCACCGTGTCACTGTTGAGTCCGAGCGCGCAACCGTCAACGCGCGATTCGTGATCATGGCGGTCCCGCCGAATCTCTATTCGCGCGTGTCCTTCAACCCGCCGCTGCCGCGCCGCCAGCACCAGATGCACCAGCACCAGTCCCTCGGCTTGGTCATCAAGGTCCACGCCGTCTACAGCACGCCGTTCTGGCGCGAAGACGGCCTGTCCGGAACGGGCTTCGGCGCTGACGCCCTGGTCCAGGAGGTCTACGACAACACCAACCACGGAGACGCCCGCGGCACCCTGGTTGGCTTCATCTCGGACGAAAAGGCAGATGCCGTCTTCGAACTCAGCGCCGAGGACCGCAAGAAGGCCGTCCTTGAGTCCATCGCCGGCTTCCTGGGCGAGAAGGCCCTGGCCGCCGAGGTCTACTACGAATCCGATTGGGGTTCCGAGGAATGGACCCGCGGAGCCTACGCGGCCAGTTACGACCTGGGTGGCCTGCACCGCTACGGCAAAGACCAGCACGCCAACGTTGGACCTATCTACTGGTCCTCCTCCGATTTGGCTGCGGAGGGCTACCAGCACGTGGACGGCGCAGTCCGGATGGGGCAGGCAACGGCCGCCAGGATTGTCACCGCTAACAACCGCGTCGCCGCGGTACCGGTCGCCTAGGTAATTCACCCGTGAGGTCTCGACTCTTTCGCTCGCTGAAAGGGTCGAGACCTCGCGTCTGAAATTCCGTCCCGATCCCCAACGTCAAGATTGTTGAACAATCTTGACGTTTCAGGCATGATGGTGATGTATTCAACCTGAGACGGGGATCACAATGCCTTACATCGACCTCAACAGCGACGTCGGAGAATCCTTCGGCAACTGGACCATGGGCGACGACGCAGCCGTCTTCCGTTACGTGTCGAGCGCCAATGTGGCCTGCGGATTCCACGCCGGAGATCCCAGCACCATCGCCAGTACCTGCCGCGAGGCCGTTGCCGCCGGAGTAACCATCGGCGCGCACGTAGGCTACCGGGACCTCGCAGGCTTCGGCCGACGCTTCCTGGACTGCTCCGCCACGGAACTGGCCGACGACGTTCTCTACCAACTCGGCGCGCTCCAGGCCCTGGCCCGCGCGGCCGGTTCCGAGATCAAATACGTCAAGCCGCACGGCGCCCTCTACAACGCGATCGTCCACCACGAGGTCCACGCACAGGCAGTGGCCGACGCCGTCCATGCCTTCAGCCCCGGACTCCCACTCCTTCTTCTGCCGGGCTCGGTAGCCCTCGCCAAAGCCGAAGCCAAGGGCCTCCGTGCAGTAGCCGAAGCCTTCGCTGACCGCGCCTACAACCCTGACGGCACCCTCGTATCCCGCCGCGAACAGGGTGCTGTGCTGCACGACCACGCTGCAATCACCAAGAACATGGTCCGCCTTGCAACGGAGGGCAAAATCGTGGCCAGCGATGGTTCCGTGCTGAACGTCCACGCCGAAAGCATCTGCGTCCACGGAGACAGTCCCGGCGCCGTAGCCATGGCAGCCGCCGTCCGCAGCGGGCTCGAAACCGCCGGCGTCACCGTTCGGAGCTTCGCTTGAGCATCACAGGAATACGCTGGGCAGGTCCGCGCGCCCTGCTGGTGGAACTCTCCGACCTCGCCTCCGTGCTGGCGTTTCATTCCCGGCTGCTTGCCGAGCCGCTGCCCGGCCAGCTTGACGCGATCGCCGCGGCAGCGACCGTGCTGCTCAAGTTCGGCACGCACGCCGAGGCACTCGCGGCGCGCACCGCCGTCGGGCATGTTGACCTGCACGAGGTGCCGCAAGACGGTTCCCGCCAAGTCACCATTGAGGTGATGTACGACGGCGAGGACCTCGTCGAGGTGGGCATGCTCACCGGCCTGGGGGCGGACGGCGTCGTGGCCGCCCACACGGGGCAACTCTGGACAGCCGCGTTCGGCGGATTCGCCCCGGGATTCGCGTATCTGCTCGGCGAGAACCACAGCCTCGACGTTCCCCGCCGCAGCTCGCCCCGCACCGCTGTTCCAACCGGTTCAGTAGCGCTCGGCGGGACGTTCTCCGCCGTCTACCCCCGGCAGTCCCCGGGCGGGTGGCAGCTGATTGGACGTACGACGGCGGTCCTTTGGGACCTTGAGCGGGAGTCGCCGGCGCTTGTCCGCCCGGGAGATAGGGTCCGGTATGTGGCGGTCCGCGAGGCGGTTGAGCTGACGCCGGCGCCGCGCCCCGTTGCCGAGGAAGTCACCGGCCCCGCCCTTTTGGTTGGATCACCTGGTCTGCAATCCCTGATCCAGGACCTCGGCCGCCCCGGACTGGGGGACCTGGGAGTGTCAGCCGCGGGTGCCGTGGACCAGCAATCGGCCCGCCAGGCCAACCGTTTGGCGGGCAACGAACCCGGGGCTGCAGTGATCGAAAACGTGCTGGGCGGACTTTCTGTCCAAGCCGACGGCGACCAAGTGCTCGCCATCGCCGGAGCCGTTGCGCCCTTGGAAATCCGGGACGCATCGGGGGCTCGGGTACGCAGGGCCGCCATGTGCGCTCCGTTCGCTCTGTTGGACGGCGAAACCCTCAGTCTGGGCGCGACGACGCTCGGGGCCCGCAGCTATCTTGCTGTCCGTGGCGGGCTCGATGTGCAGCCGGTTCTTGGCAGCCGCTCGAGCGACTCGATGTCAGGAATCGGACCCGCACCGCTGTCTGCCGGAATGCGGCTGCCTGTGGGGAAAGCGCCACTGTTCCAAGTGGTTGGCGCTTCTGAGGGATCGACGCTGCGGCTGGGAACGGTCTTTACCGAACTGCGCATTATCCTGGGCCCGCGGGACGACTGGTTCGACACCGACTCGCTCAAAGCGCTCACGCAGCAGAACTGGATCACCACCGAGCAGTCCAACAGGATCGGTGTGCGGCTCGCGCCCGGCAACAGCCGTGCCCTCGAACGCAACTGTGTCCCTGAACGCGGCGGTGTCCCTGAACGCGGCGCCGGCGAACTCCCCAGCGAGGGCGCCGTCGCCGGTTCCCTCCAGGTCCCGCCCAGCGGATATCCCGTCCTCTTCCTGGCCGACCACCCGGTGACGGGCGGCTATCCGGTGATTGCCGTCGTCGTACCCGAAGACATTCCGACGGCGGCGCAATTGCCGCCCGGTCATAGCGTGCGGTTCACGATCGTGGACCCCGCAACCCTTGAACCCCTTGAACTTGCCGCTACCGGCGCTGTCCCCGAAGGAACCCAGCCATGAAAAAGGTCCTGATCGCCAACCGCGGCGAGATCGCCGTAAGGATTGCCCGCGCCTGCTCTGACGAGGGCCTGCAATCCGTTGCCGTATATTCCGACCCCGACGCCGATGCCCTCCACGTGCGGTTTGCTGACGAGGCCTACGCGCTGGGAGGCTCCACCGGCGCCGAGACCTACTTGGACATCGCCAAGCTGATCGACGTCGCCCGCCGCGCCGGTGCGGACGCGGTCCATCCCGGATATGGTTTCCTGTCCGAGAACGCCGATTTTGCACAGGCCGTGATCGACGCCGGGCTCACATGGATCGGCCCCGCGCCGCAGTCGATCAGAGAGCTGGGCAATAAGGTGACGGCCCGCGAGATCGCCGTCCGCGCCGGAGCTCCGCTTGTCCCGGGCAGCGACGGGCCAGTGGCCAACGCCTCTGAGGTCCTTGCTTTTGCCCTGGAATACGGCATGCCCGTGGCCATCAAGGCGGCTTTCGGCGGCGGCGGACGCGGGCTCAAGATTGCGCGACGCTTGGAAGACATCGAGGACGCTTTTGAATCGGCCGTCCGCGAATCCAAGGTGGCCTTCGGTCGCGACGAATGCTTCGTAGAGCGCTTCCTGGACCAGCCAAGGCACGTCGAAGCCCAAGTCCTGGCCGACATGCACGGCAACGTTGTGGTGCTCGGAACCCGCGACTGTTCCCTGCAGCGCCGCAACCAGAAGCTTGTAGAAGAGGCCCCCGCGCCTTTCCTGAGCCCGGAACAGCGCGCCCTCATCCACGAATCGGCGAAGGCCATTTGCCGCGAGGCTGGATACTACGGCGCCGGAACCGTCGAATACCTCGTGGCTGTGGACGGCACCATCTCCTTCTTGGAAGTTAATACTCGCCTTCAGGTTGAACATCCTGTCACCGAGGAAACGTCCGGCGTGGACCTGGTCCGCGAGCAGTTCCGGATCGCCGCAGGCGGGGTGCTCTCCCTGACCGAGGACCCCGAGCCGACAGGCCACGCCTTCGAATTCCGCCTCAACGCCGAGGATCCTGCGCGAGGCTTCCTGCCTAGCCCCGGCACCGTGGACGTGTTCGAAGCGCCCACGGGACCAGGCATCCGCGTGGACTCGGGCGTTCGATCCGGCTCGGCAGTTCCTGGGGAATACGACTCCCTCCTGGCCAAGCTGATTGTCCGCGGCGAAGATCGGCAGCAGGCCCTGCGCCGCGCCCGGGCTGCCCTGGACGAGATGCAGATCAAGGGCTTGCCCACCGTGCTGCCCTTCCACCGGGCAGTGGTCCGCCATGAGGCCTTCACCTCGGAAGACAAGCTCGGCGTCCACACCACGTGGATCGAGACGGAGTTCGCCGAAGAGCTGGCTGCGTCTCCGGAGATCGCACGCGTGGTTCCGGGCTCCGAACGCAGCACGTTCACAGTGGAACTGGACGGCAAGGCGGTCCAGCTCGGCCTCCCCGCCCGCCTATTTGAAGCGCTCATGGACGGCGGCGGCGGTTCAGCGGCTACGGCTACGGCTAGGGATGTGGCCGACGACGCCGGACTGGCCTCGCCGATGTCCGGCTCGCTGGTGAAGTGGCTGGTTGAGGACGGTGCGGCCGTGGAAGCTGGTCAACCCGTGGCCGTGTTGGAGGCCATGAAGATGGAAACCACCGTCCCAGCCCACCGTTCCGGCACTGTGGCGCGGGGTCCGCAAGAGCCGGGCGCCGCCGTCGGGCGCGGAGAGGTGCTCGCGAGCATCGGCTGAGGAGTGCGGCGGCACATTCTGCTGGATCACTCGAGGGGGCACCGCTTTTTGCCGCGGATTCCAGGGCCGCGTCCGAGGCTTGGACGGAGTGATCCAGCAAAACCCGTCCGGGCATCGCCATTCGGTAGATTTGGAGGCATGCCAATGAACGCTGCGCTGCAAGGAATCGCCGACGCCGGCCACGCCACCCACGCCCACACTGGAGCGTGGGTTGCCGCCCAGCTTCGGCAGCGCATCTCCGACGGCCTGTTGCCGCCCGGCACGAAGCTTTCCGAGCAAGCACTGTCCGAGGCACTCGGCGTTTCCCGGAACACCCTGCGGGAGGCCTTTACCGTGCTTGCCGGTGAATCCGTGGTCCAGCGCATCCCTAACCGTGGGGTGTTCGTGGCCGCCCCCGGAGCCGACGACGTCCGGGAAATCTACCGGGTGCGCCGCCTCATCGAACCAGCGGCCGTTCTATGGGGAGACGTCCCTGCCGAAGCCCTCGACGCCATGGACGTCATCATTGACAAGGCCCGGGCAGCCCTCGTGGAAGGATCGGTTGCCGGCATGGCAGACGCCAACCAGGAGCTGCACAAAGCCTTGGTGTCGTTGTCCGGGAGCGCCTCCTTGGAAGCCCTGATGGAGAAGGTGCTGGCCGAGATGCGCTTGGTCTTCCACGCCATGGCCACCACCCCCGACTTCCACAGCCATTATGTGGAGCGCAATGCTGCCTTGGTTGCCCAGATCCGTAACGGTCAGCGCGAAGACGCCGCGGCCGAGTTGCGCCGCTACCTGGACGGGGCGGAGCACGAGCTCTTGGTGCACATCGGGGCTATTCCCTAAGCCTTCAACGAGGCCGCTACGGTGCAGAAGCGCCCGCGGCTGCCTCGGCTTCGGCCATCGCAAGGTCCAACTGCTCGACGGCGCGGGGATAGTCCGTCCCGGCGGTGATGCGGCAGCGCTGGGCTTCTTGGAGGGCGCGGACCAACGCGGCGGTTTGGGGGACGTTGACGTCGCTCATGCCGGGGAAGTCGATGCCTTTGGCGGGGTCCAGCTCATACCTTTGCCAGCGAGCCAAGAGGGCGTCGTGACGGGCGGCGGCTTCGGCATACCCTGGCCGGTTTTCCGGCCTGCTTTGGCGCTTCTGCTCCAGTGTCCGGCCGACGGAGAATGCCGCAAGCGCGGCACCAACGCCCAGGATGAGCATCAGGAGCCCGACGGCGGGCGAGGCCAACGCGGGGATGACGACGGCCGGGACAACCACCACCAGCCCGGCGAAAACGTTCCAGAAGACGGCGTCGGGCTCTTTGACAAGGTCACGGTCGCGGTGGGCAGGCGGCCCTGCCAAGGTGACGTGTCCGCCGTCGGCAGCTCCTTGTGCGACGCCCTTACGGACGGCGTGGACCGTCAAGGCAACAGCGCACATGAGCAGAATCGCCCACAGTCCGATCTGCCAGACCGTCAGCTGGACCCCAGTTGTGGCGGGCATCGGACCACCTCCAAGCGAATGCGCCCCGCTTTAAATTCAGTATGCGCCGAGGAAACGTTGGAGGCGAGAGCCTGATTGGGGCACAAACGCAAGAAGACAGTCCACCCCGGTTGGGGTGATCTGCCTTCCTGTTGAATAACCCGGGTGGAGCTTAGGCGTGGTCCCTCTTGGATGTCTTGGGCGCGTCCCGCTTGGCTGAGGCGTTTGCCTTGGCTTCCTGGGTAGCTTCCTTTTTGGCAGCTTCTTCCTTGATGCGCTTCGCCTCGGAACGTACGGCGGCATGGGTGGCGCGCTCGACGACGAGCCACTGGGGCGGGGCTTCCAGCAGTTCGGTGATTTCCGCTGTAGTCAGGGGCTCGGTGATGCCGCCCCGGGCGAGACCGCTGATGGAGACGTTCAGCTTCTGGGCAACCACGGGACGCGGGTGCGGACCGGTCCGGCGGAGCTCGGCGAGCCACTCCGGTGCGTTGGCCTGGAGCTCGGCGAAATCGGCGCGGGTGATTTCCGAATCCTGGAACTCCTGGGGTGTTGCGGGCAGGTAGATGCCAAGTTTCTTGGCAACGGTGGCCGGCTTCATGGACTGGGAGTTTGCAGAGGTCATGGTTCAAGGGTATCTGCCGCCGCAGCGAAGTGGCACAGCGGCCGGCGGGATTGCCCGGGCGTCGCTCTGCATGCGCGGCGGCGGCGGGATCGGCGGATAGCCAGTCACGTACGGTCTTGCGGTCAATAGTTCTTATTGAAAACGCATATGAGGTTCTAGGATGAATTTATGCCGCATATACGAGTCTCCGAGGCCGCCCGTTTCCTTGGCGTGAGTGACGATACCGTCCGCCGTTGGATTGATCACGGAGCCCTCACGGGAACGAAGGACGAGTCCGGCCGCCTGGTGGTAGACGGGCTCGAGCTTGCCCACCTGGCCCGTGAGCAGGCGGCGCTGCCCGAGGACCCCAGCAAAGTGGGCCGTTCTGCGCGCAACCGCTTCGTAGGCCTCGTCACCGGCATCACCACGGACAAGGTAATGGCCCAAGTAGAGATGCAATGCGGACCCTTCCGCGTTGTTTCCCTCATGAGCAGCGAAGCCGTCCGGGAACTTGGCCTCGAGTTGGGGTCCGTTGCCACGGCCGTCGTCAAGGCCACTACCGTCATTGTTGAAACAGCGCAGGGAAAGAGCATCACGTGAAAATCGCAGGCAGGAACGCTGGGGTTTTGTTGGCAGCAGGGAGCCTGATTGCCGGACTCGCTGGCTGCGCCGGCACCTCCGGAGCCGGTTCGCCCAGCGCCACAAGCAGCAGCCCCGAAAGCGGCGGTTCCCCAAGCAGCAGCTCGCCCCAGCTCTCCGGCACCGTCACGGTATATGCGGCCGCTTCCCTCAAAGCAACATTCACCAAGCTGGCCTCCGCGTTCGAAGCCAAGAACCCCGGCAGCAAAGTGGTCCTGAGCTTTGCAGGCTCCTCGGACTTGGTCACGCAGATCACCCAGGGAGCCCCCGCGGATGTGTTCGCTTCCGCGGACACCAAGAACATGGGCAAGCTCTCGGACGCCTCCCTCGTGGACGGCAAGGCAACGAACTTTGCCACGAACGTCCTGACCATCGCCGTCCCGCCGACCAATCCGGCGTCGATCGCTTCCTTCGCGGACCTCGCGAAGCCCGGCGTAAAAGTAGTTGTCTGCGCCAGCCAGGTGCCGTGCGGGGCTGCCGCCCAGAGTGTGGAAAACGCCACCGGCACCACCATCAAGCCGGTGAGCGAAGAGTCCTCCGTGACCGATGTCCTGGGCAAAGTGAGCTCGGGCGAGGCCGACGCCGGCTTGGTTTACGTCACCGACGTCAAGGGTGCCGGTGACAAGGTCAAGGGCGTCCCGTTCCCCGAGGCCAGCAGCGCCGTTAACACCTACCCGATCGCCACAGTGAGCACCAGCAAGCACAAGGACCTGGCCGCCGCATTCATCAGCCTGGTCACCGGCAGCGAGGGCAAGAAAGTCCTGGGAGACGCGGGCTTTGGCGTACCGTAGGCGTTGATGAACTACAGCGGGGTTCCACGGTGGGTCTACGGCTTGGCGGCAGTGGGTGGCTTGTTCGTCCTGCTGCCGCTGGCTGCCATGGTGGCCAAGGTCGATTGGTCCCGCTTCATCCCGCTGATAACCTCCGAGTCCTCGCTGACGGCGCTGGGGCTTAGCCTCCGTACTTCCGCTGCGAGCACTGCCCTCTGCGTCCTCTTCGGCATCCCCTTGGCGCTGGTCCTCGCACGCCGGCCATTCCGCGGGCAGCGACTCCTCCGCGCCTTCGTCCTCCTGCCCTTGGTGTTGCCGCCGGTAGTGGGTGGCATTGCCCTGCTTTACACCTTTGGGCGGCAGGGGCTACTGGGCAAGAACCTTGAGCTCGTGGGAATCCAGATCGCCTTTTCGACGACGGCGGTGGTCCTGGCCCAGACGTTCGTCGCCTTGCCGTTCCTGGTAGTCAGCCTCGAAGGCGCCTTGCGGACGGCCGGCAACCGCTACGAAGCCGTTGCAGCGACGCTCGGCGCCCGCCCAACCACCATCCTGCGGCGCGTGACCGTGCCTATGGTCCTTCCCGGGCTCGCTTCCGGAGCGGTACTGTCCTTTGCCCGCAGCCTGGGGGAATTCGGGGCCACGCTGACTTTCGCAGGGAGCTTGCAGGGGGTCACGCGGACCCTGCCACTGGAAATCTACCTTCAGCGCGAGACCGACGCGGATGCCGCCGTCGCTCTTTCGCTGGTGCTGGTTGCGGTCGCGGTGATCGTCGTCGGGCTGTCCTACCGGCGTCCGCATCGCGCCGACATCCCGGCGGAGGCCGCGGCGTGAATTTCCACATCGACGCCACCGTCCGCTCCCGCAACCTGGACGTGTCATTGAGTCTTGGACAGGCGGAAACCGTCGCGATCTTCGGACCAAACGGGGCCGGAAAATCGACGCTGCTGTCCGTCGCTGCGGGACTCCTGAGGCCCGACGCCGGCTCTGCACGCCTGGGGGAGCGGGTCCTGTTCAACCTCGACGGCGGCAGCCGGGTGTGGACCCCGCCGCACCTTCGGGGGACGGCACTGCTTGCCCAGGAACCATTGCTTTTCCCGCACCTGAGCGTCCTGGACAATGTGGCTTTCGGCCCGCGAAGCGCAGGTGCTTCGCGGGCGCAGTCACGCGAAACCGCGCGGCACTGGCTTGCCGAAGTCGACGTCGCACAGTTGGCCGAACGGAAGCCCGGCGAGTTGTCCGGTGGGCAGGCCCAGCGTGTGGCCGTGGCCCGGGCGTTGGCAGCGAACCCCGAGTTACTGCTCCTTGACGAGCCGATGTCTGCCTTGGACATCCATGCCGCTCCGCACCTGCGCCGGCTCCTCAAGCGCGTGCTGTCCGGGCGTCGCGCGGTCATCATCACCCACGACGTCCTGGATGCCCTCATCCTCGCGGACCGGGTGATCGTTATGGAAAAGGGCAGGATTGTGGAGGAAGGCCCCACCCGTGAGGTATTCCGGCGGCCCCGAAGCCAATTCGCCGCGGGACTGGCCGGGGTGAACCTCCTCGCGGGCACCGTGACGGAGGATGGACTGAGGACGTCCGCCGCGGCGGGCGCCGGCGTTGCAGGCGGCGCCGGTCTTGCGGACAGCGCCAGCCTGCATGTCGCGGGCCATCTGGATGATGAAGCGGAACCGGGCCAGCCCGGCGTCGCCGCCTTCCCGCCGTCGGCCGTTTCAGTGTTCCTCGACGCCGCGCACGGAAGCCCGCGCAACTCATTCCCGGTTGCGATCACGGATCTTGAGCCGCACGGTGACCACATCCGGGTCCGGGCCGGAGATCTGGCGGCGGACATCACGCCCGCTGCGTCCGCCGAGCTGGGACTCGAACCGGGGTCGCGCGTCTATTTTGTGGTCAAGGCCACGGCTGTCCAGGTGTACGCGGCATAGCTTGGGCGGGCGCTGCGTTGCCGGATGGTGCGCGGTACTGTGAACTGGTGCCTGCCGACCAAGAATCCCTGCCCGCCTCGGGAGCTCCCGACGCCTCCGATGCCGAATCCAGCGGCCCCCGCGAGCTGCGCTTCGCTTACGTCGCCGGCGTAACGCCCGGGAAGTGGATCCGGCGCTGGGAAGAGCGCATGCCTGGTGTTCCGCTGCACTCGTTCATGTCCGACGACGGCGCGCAGCTTGCGGTGTTACGCGACGGTTCCGCGGACCTCAGCTTTGTGCGCTTGCCGGTGGACCGCGAGGGGCTCAACGTCATCCCGCTCTACGAAGAGCAACCCGTGGTGGTGGCCCCGAAAGGCCACGAAATCTCCGTGTTTGAAGAGGTGGCGCTGGCGGATCTCGCGGAAGAGAACTTCCTGGATGTCGGCGAGATGGGCGGGGCCGAGATGGCCATGCAGGTGGTGGCCTCCGGGGCCGGCCTCGTGATCCTGCCGATGTCCGTGGCCCGGCATTTCAACGTCAAGGACACGGTGGCGCGTCGCCTGACCGGGGCGGAAGGGACGCAGATCGGTTTGGCGTGGCCGAGCGATGCCACGAACGAGGTCATTGAGGAATTCATCGGGATCGTCCGCGGCCGCACGGCCCAGAGCTCTCGGCAGCCTTCGGCGCAGCAGGAGAAACCCAAGAAGGCCCCCAAGCCGGACAGGCGCGGCACCGGCGCCAAGAAGCCGACCGTTGCCCAGCGCTATGCCCCGAACCCGGACAAGGGCCGCGGCAAGGGCTCCCGCAAGAAAGGAAAGCGCTAGGCCATGGGACTTGGATCGAAGCCGACCATCCGGGACGTCGCCAAGAGCGCAGGCGTTTCCCTCACCACCGTGTCTTATGTCCTGTCCGGACGCCACGGCGGCACCACCCGCATCAGCGAGTCAACGCAAGCGCGCGTGCAGGCGGCTGCCAAGGAGCTGGGTTACGTGCCCAACCAGGCAGCCCGCGGAATGCGCCGTGGCAAGACCGATCTGGTCGCTATTGCCATCGGCGATCTCGAATGGGCCTGGGACCGCGCTTTGGCTACGGCTGCTGCACGCATCTTGCCCGAGCACGGCTACCAGCCCGTGATCCTCATCGGCGAAGGGTGGCGGCGGTTCATGCTCTCCGGCGGTGCCGACGGCGCCATCATTGGTGCCCTCCCGCCCGGTACCCTTCTTGACCTCACAGTGGGCGAGCTCGCCCGGCGGGGAGTGGCCCAGGTTGTCATCTCGGACACCATGCAGCCTGCCGGATTCGACGTCCTGGCCCCCGGATCCGCCGGTGGGACCCCGGAACCGGAAGCCCTCGAAGGCGCCATCACGCTCCTCCTAGACCGGCTCTCCGGGCGCACCATCGGCGTTGGAACTACCATGGCCGCGCCTTGGGAGTTCCGGACGCGGTAGCCGTCAGCACTCCTTGAGCACGGGAGCGCAGCGTGAAACGGAGGGACTGGAGCTGCCCGGGTGTCATGGGTCCTCAGCTATTGGTCAGGCGGTACCGCTCAATCTGCTTGAGGCGCCGCTGGAGGCTGTCCCGCCGGGGGTGGGGGACGACGTCGGGAGCCTCGGCGGTGAGGTCGATGTGTTCGGTGCCGTACTGCCACAGCAGGAGATCATCCAGGAGACGGTCCGGTCCGGGGGAGTAGCGATGGTCCAAGGCTTTGCGGACCTCGGTGATCCGGTTGGCGCTGAGGAGTCCGGCGAGCTCCACGGTCTTCTTCAGTCCGTGTGCAGCGAGAAGCTCCGCAGCCCAGCCCCAGTCGTCATCAACTTTACGGTCAACGTGGGGCAGTAGGGTCCGCCAGACGTCCCGCACACGGTTGGGCGTGAGGGGCATGGAGCCTTCGCCCTCCAGATCCCAGTAGCCGCGGACTTCCTCGTAGCGTTCGTGGAGATCGGCGAAGGCGCTCTCTACGGTTTCCAGCATGGCCGCGGTTGCGGTGAATTGGCGGTCGAAGTGGGGCGTCCAGGCGCGCGGATCCTCGGCCTTGAAGCGGATGTCGTGTTCGATCTCGCTCCAGGCGTGCGCAAAAACCGTGCGGATCTGGCATTCGAAAAAGTAGCTGCCATTCGGCGGAATGTCCGGATTGAAGACCTGCTGGTAGGCCTTCACGGTTTCGTTCTGGATGGTGCGCAGGATGAGGTGGCGGCTCGAATATCCGTAAGTGCCGGACTCGATGGAGCCGATGTCCTTCTCAAGATCGCCACGGCAATCGAAAAGCTGGCGCTGGCGCTTGATGAGGTTGGCCACCGCGGCGTTCTCGGCCGGAAGCTTGGTGATGACGCGTAGCCCCACCATGTCGTTCAAGGTCCGGAACGGGTCCGGGAACTTCAGCACACGCGGGCCGCCCTCCAGCGGCGCTTCGGTGCGCGAAATCTTCTCCCGGAAGGATTCGACCGTTTTGGTGCGTCCCGTGACGAAAAGGGGCACGGACTCGCTGTTCTTGAGCATGTCCCGCAGAGTCAGCAGGACGTCACGGGTGACAAGCTTCAAGGCAGGCCGGACGCGGGCATAGAGTTCCACATTCGCCTGAACCGATTCGCGCAGCTCAGGATCCAAGCTGTCCCAATTGCTAGCCATGCCTCCAGCTTACGGGGACCGGCTGACAGTTTCGGGAGCTGGACCGCTTCGCATGCCGTTGGGCTCTCCTCCGCGTGCGTCGGGGCGGAAACTGCGACGACTCCCCCTCCGCGGTGTCCTCCACGATAGGCTCGGCACAAAGGAGGACACGATGAAGCGGCACAAGTATTACTACGGCGACCACTCCAGCCAATGGGGCGAGCTGTTCGTACCAGACAACTCGCTGGAGGCGCACCGCAGTCGGCACGACGGAGTGGTGGTGGTGATCCACGGCGGCTATTGGCGCTCGCAATACGGCGCAGAGCTCGGTGAGCCGATTGCCAGGGACCTCGCCGCGCATGGAATCGCCGCCTGGAACCTTGAGTACCGCAGGGCGGGAAACGGTGGCGGGTGGCCGCACACGTTCGAAGACGTCCTCGATGGAATCGACCATCTGGGGGAGATTGCCGGCACGCACGGACTCAACCTGGACAAAGTGGTGGCGCTGGGACACTCCGCGGGCGGCCACCTTGCGGTCTGGGCAGCCGGCCGTGAAAAGCTCTCCAAGATTGGCGCCCCCGACGCCGATCGGCAGCTCCATCGGCACGACAACGGCACGGCAGTGCGGCTGACCGGCGTCGTGAGCCAATCAGGGCTGCTGAACCTGGCCGATGCCGAGCGGCTCAACCTGAGCAACGGCGCCGTCGACAACCTGATGGGCGGCGACTCCGTAAGATACCCCAAACGGCATATTTATGCGGATCCCATGAGGTCACTCCCCATCAGTGTTCCGGTCTTCGCCGTCCACGCTGCCGCTGACGAAGATGTTCCGTGCAGCCAGTCTGAGGCCTACGTTGCCGCTTCCACTGCATCCGGAGGCGCAGCACAGCTCCTCAAGGTGCCCGGCGACCATTTCGACCTGATCGACCCCAGGGCGGTTGCGTACAAGAAATGCCGCGAGTTGGTGCAGCGGCTGTTGGCGTGACGGGCTGCTGACAAGTCACCAACTGTTATTGCGAGACGCGCACCACATCTGCGTGGCAGAGTTGTCCCATGCTGACAGTCATTGGTGAAGCACTGGTTGATGTGGTCCAGCGCTCCTCGGGAGTCGACGCCCACGTGGGCGGCAGTCCGCTCAATGTTGCGGTGGGGTTGGCCCGGCTGGATCACGCCGTCCAGTTCATCGGCCGCTTCGGCAAGGATGCCTACGGCGACTCGATCGCAGCCCACCTGCGCTCCAGTTCCGTCATGGTTCCGCTGCCGCCGGACGAGAATCCCACCAGCGTGGCTACCGCCTTGATCGACGACGACGGCGCGGCCAGCTATACGTTCGACCTCACCTGGGAGCTCCCCGGCTTCGCAGCGCGACTACCGTTCATGCTTCAAGGGACATCCCTCCTGCACACGGGCTCCATTGCCACCATGTTGGAGCCGGGTGCGGCGGAGGTCCTTGCCGCCGTCGAGCATGCCCACCCGAACGCAACCGTTAGCTTTGATCCCAACTGCCGGCCCAGCATCATCACAGACCGGGACTATGCTCAGGCCCAAGTGGAGCGCTTCGTGGCGCTCTCGGATGTAGTCAAGGCTTCCGATGAGGACCTTGAGTGGCTCTATCCGGGCGTCGACGTCCTGGATTCGGCCCGGCGCTGGCTCCGCCTGGGCGGTAGCGCGGGACCCGCCGTCGTCGTGGTCACTCGGGGAGCGGACGGACCGTGGGGAGTCACGGCGTCGGGCGAGGCCCAGGTGGACGCCCCCAAGGTAGCCGTGGCGGATACGGTGGGAGCCGGCGATTCCTTCATGGCCGCGCTCCTCTCAGGGATCGTCGATCACGGACTGGCCGGGGCACAAAACCGGGACGAGCTGCATGCGATGCCCGCCGAAGTGCTCGAAGGGATCCTCAACCATGCAGCGCGGGCAGCGGCTATCACAGTCTCCCGGCCAGGCGCGAACCCGCCGACCCGCGCGGAACTCAACGCCCTGAATGTCCTTGAGGCTGGGGCCAGTATTGAAAGGCAGCCATGAGCTACGCCGACCTTCCCCGAGTCCCCTCCTTCGTCCTCACCAGCGAATCGCTCAGGGATGGTGACGCACTCAAGCCGACGCAGACCAGCAAACGCTTCGGCGTGGCCGGAGGCAAGGACGAATCTCCGCAGCTGAGTTGGAGCGGAGCGCCGGATGGCACCAAGGGTTACGTCGTTACCGTCTTCGATCCCGATGCCCCCAAAGCCGGTGGCTACTGGCACTGGGCCGTGGTCAACATCCCGGCCAGTACGAGCTCCTTGCCTCCGGGCGCGGGCAGTCAGGGTGGTTCGCACCTGCCGTCCGGTGCTTTCCAGTTGAAGAACGACGCCGGGTTCCCCGGTTATCTGGGTGCCGCGCCTCCGCCTGGGCACGGCCCGCACCGGTACATCGTGGCCGTGCACGCCGTCGATGTCGAAGAGTTGGGCCTCGACGCCGGTGCCTCCACCGGTGCGCTTGTCCGCAAGTTGACCTCACATACCCTGGGCCGGGCCGTGATCACGGGCCATTTCGAGCGCCGCTAGCTCCCAGCCGCGCTCCGCGGCCGAGGCTGACCCCACGTAGACTGACATAATGCGGCTCGTAGCTAGTGATATTGACGGCACCATCCTTGGCCATGACGGCCAGATAAGCAGCCGCACCATCCGCGCCTTCCATGCTTGCCGTGACGCGGGCATCGAAGTGGTGTTCGTGACCGGGCGGCCGCCTCGCTGGCTCTACCCGCTCCGCGAACAGATCGGCCACACTGGCACCGTCATCTGTTCCAACGGAGCCGTGGTCTGGGATCTTGAGGCTGACAAGCTGATTTCGGCCGATGCCTTGAGCATCGAGTCCGTGCTGGAGGCGCGCCGGATCATCAAGCAGCTCCGCCCTGACGCCTTGTTCGCGGCGGAAACCCTCACCGGATTCCACCTTGAGCCGGGCTTTGTCGAGAACCCAACCAGTGAGCTCCTGGCCGAGTTCATTCCCGCGCGGTTGGAGGAAACGCTCACCGCGGATGACGCCGTCGTAAAGTTCCTTGCCGTGACCCGCACCGGCACCCCGGACGATTTCCTGGCAGAGGTGCAGCCCGCCGTCGCGCATCTCGTGGAGACCACGCACTCCGCGCCGCGGACCGCACTCCTGGAGATGTCCGCTCCCGGCATCAACAAGGCGGTCACGCTGGCCGTATATGCGGCATCCAGGGGCATCGAGGCCGCGGACGTGGTGGCTTTTGGTGACATGCCCAATGACGTCGAGATGCTGCGCTGGGCCGGTGACGGTTACGCGATGGCCAGCGGCCACCCGGAGGCCATCAACGCTGCGGGCCAGCAAGCACCGCATTTCGACGACGACGGCGTGGCCCAGATCCTCGAGGCAAAGCTCGCTTCCCTGCCGGGGGCCCACGCCGCCAGGGTTCCCTGGCCGTGGGGCCCCACCGGCGAGGGTCCCTGCCTGAGCTTGCGAAGGCTGGGAGCCGGTGGGGACTTGCGAGGCGAGGGTGGCGGTGGGGACTAGTCAGCCCTGCACGGGCCGGGACTAGCCCTGAGTCCGCAGTCCGTGGCTGTGCGCCAAGGCAATGGCCTCCGTTCGTGAACCCACGCCGAGCTTCCTGAAGATATTCCTGACATGGAATTTAACTGTGTTTTCGCTGATGTGCAGCTTCGCGGAAATGGCCCGATTGCGCTGTCCGGCAGCCAATAGTTGAAGGACTTCCATTTCGCGCTCCGCCAGGCCCCATCCGCCGATGTCGCCTGCGGGGGCTGTGGGTGGATCCAGCGGCAGGACCACCTGAACGTCCGCTCCCCAGCCGGCCATGACGTCGATATTCATGCGGCCGTCCAGTGCCGCCACTCTGCTGTTGAGCCGGGCAATGTTGGGTGAATCGGCAGTCAGTTCACCAAGGCCGTCGTCGCGCACATTGATGAGGAGGTTCACCCCGTCGCAGTCCCACTGCACCCGCACACGCCTCACTGCGGGCTGCTCCACGATGGCCAGTACCAGACCCCGTACGATCGCCCGGGCAGCATGGGCTACTTCGCCGGGCAACGCACGGCCGTTGACCGGTGGCTCGATGAACTGGATGTCGAGCCCGCTGAAGTGCATGAGTGGCCGCAGGTCCTCCTGGAGCCTTTCAAACGCTGTGGCTACAGGCTCTTCCACGAGATCCGATGTGCGGTCGCTCAACGTCCGCAGATTGACGAGCGAGGTAGCGGCGAGGTCCGTGACGGCCTTGCGGGCAGCAGCGTCGTCGAGGGAGCCTGATCGTAGCGCCGCCAACATCGTCTCCAGCGTGGTGGAATGCCTGTCCACGAGTTCGGCCGTGACGCGGAGCCGCTCGGCGGAGGCCGCCCGCGATTCCAAGAGGTACGACGGCGGCGCGTCCGCTACCTTCTCCTGGATGCGCCGCGCCGTCAGTTGCCACAGGTAGCCGAGCATCCTCAGCGCCGACTCACGCTCGAATGGTTCTTCGGGCAGGACCGGCTCAGTGAGGGTCAGGAGCGCATTGGACTCGGACGACAAGGCAAGAACGGGCCGCTGGCCTCCGGCGATGGTCGTTTCTCCCTGCCAGGCCTCGCCTGCGGAGACGCGGGAGCGCAACTGGTCCAGTTCGGGAATGGAGACGCGGCTGATGATGCCCTCCGCCCCTGCCTTCTTCTGGGGCCGGCCGGTGCAGTCCTCGGTGAAAATGACCAGCGCGCTGCTGCCCACGTAGGGCAGCGCCGCTTCACGAAGTCGCTCGGCAATGCTAATCAACGGGGCGTTCGCTAGTGCGGCAACCGCTTCCAGGAGGGTCCACGTGCTTGGAGTCATCCCGCCACTTTAGCGTTCCTCTTCGCCGGTGTACTACCCAAACGGGTAGTAAAGACTGCCCAAGCTCAGCGTTACCCCTATCCGTTCAATCCTGAACGATTGATTCAAACGGAGCAATCAACTGAGCAGGAGGTAACGCATGACCACCACCGCAGAGACTGTCCACACCGCATCGGACCAAGATCGCGTCCCGGCTCGCGGCGCCCAGGAGGTCGTCTCAAGCCAGGACGTCGATCTGAGCCTGGCCCTCTTGGGTAGCGAGATCGCGGAAACGGCCGCTGAAGTAGACCTGCGGCAGCTGTCCCGCCTGGCCACGGAAATCCGGACCGCGGGGAACTCGGCCACCGGCCGGATCTTTGTTGCAGGAGCCGGCCGCAGCGGCCTTGTGCTGCGGATGGCTGCGATGCGGCTGATGCATCTCGGCTTCGACGTGCACATTGCGGGGGACACCACGACGCCGGCCATCCGCTCGGGCGATCTCCTGCTCCTTGCGTCGGGCTCGGGGACGACCGCCGGCGTCGTGCGCGCTGCTGAGACGGCCTCCAAAGCCGGCGCCAGGATCGCCGTGTACACCACGAACGCAACGTCCCCGCTCGCGGAACTGGCCGACGTCGTCGTCATCATTCCCGCTGCGCAGAAGACAGACCACGGATCCACGATGTCCCGCCAGTACTCCGGCAGCCTGTTCGAGCAGGTGCTCTTCCTTGTTGCCGAAGCAGTCTTCCAGACCTTGTGGGACAGCGACGCAACCCCGGCAGAGGAACTCTGGCTCCGCCACGCCAACCTCGAATAGCCCCTGATTTCCATCCCGCCAACACCACAACAAACTACGGAAAGAGATCCCCCATGAAGCTGCAAGTCGCCATCGACGTCCTCACCACCGAAGCCGCCCTCGAGATCGCGGGCCAGGTGGCCGAATACGTGGACATCATCGAACTCGGCACTCCCCTCGTGAAAAGCGAAGGCCTGTCCGCCGTGACCGCCATCAAGAAAGCCCACCCGGACAAGATCGTGTTCGCCGACCTCAAGACCATGGACGCCGGCGAGCTCGAGGCCGACATCGCGTTCAAGGCCGGCGCAGACCTCGTCTCCGTGCTCGGCGGCGCCGACGACTCCACCATCGCCGGTGCAGTCAAGGCGGCCAAGGCACACAACAAGGGCATCGTGGTGGACCTGATCGGCGTTGCGGACAAGGTAACCCGTGCCAAGGAAGCCCGGGCCCTCGGTGCCAAGTTCATCGAGTTCCACGCCGGCCTGGATGAGCAGGCCAAGCCGGGCTACAACCTGGACGTCCTGCTGAGCGCCGGGGAGGAAGCCCGCGTGCCATTCTCCGTGGCTGGTGGCGTGAACCTGTCCACCATCGGAGCCGTCCAGCGCGCCGGAGCGGATGTCGCCGTCGTCGGCGGTTCCATCTACGGCGCAGACGACCCCGCGCTGGCCGCGAAGCAACTCCGCGCCGCCATCATCTAGCAACACTTTCCGACCGGGCGCTCCCAACTGACTAGCAGTTGTTGTCGTTTTCAGGCCTCAAAACGACAACAATTGCTGGCTAGGTGGGAGCGCTCACGAATTACACAGCTTCAGTCCAACTGCCGTTCAACTTGCCCCCATACTCTTTTGCCATTCGATACCGAACAAATATGGGGACAAGATGGCAAAGAGAAAAACGACCGGGTGGCCCGACGCCCCGGTTCGCCGCGCAGAGCCGGCTGAACATTGGAAGCAGCTTCGCCGCGGGGACCGCGTGCGAGTCAAGCTCGGGCCGGGGTTCGAGAACCCCGGTCAGGTGGACGCCGTTTCCAGTGACCACAGCGTTGTTTGGGTAAACCTCGACGGCGGCCGCGGCCGTACGCTGGTGCACTGCGGCGACGGCGTGGAGATCGTCCCGCAGGAATCCTGACCGGATCATCGGGCCGTACCGCTATGGGCCGCCCCGCCGCGGGTTACGCTACCCGTGTGAGCCTGAACTTGCCCTTCTTCAGCCGTCCTGACGGACAAACCGCGCCGCTTGCCTTCGCGCACCGCGGGTTTTCGCTGGACGGACTCGAGAACTCGGCCTCGGCATTTGGGGCCGCGCTTGAGCTTGGCTTCACGCACTTGGAAACCGACGCACGCACTACCGCCGATGGCGTGGTGCTCCTTTTCCATGACGACACACTGGACCGTGTGACGGACCGTCACGGCAGGATCTCCAGCCTCAGCGCTGCTGAGATTGCCGCAGCACGCATTGGCGGCCGCGAAGCGGTTCCCCTCTTGGCGGACATCCTTGCTGAATTCCCCGAGGCGCGGCTGAATATCGACGTCAAGGATTGGCACACCGTCAAAGCCCTCGCCGGAGTCATCGAGCAGCTTGACGCCCATGATCGCGTGTTGATTGCGAGCTTCTCCGATCGCCGGCGTCGCGCTGTCCTGCGCCTGCTCGGCAGTCGTACGGCATCCTCGGCGGGCATCGTCTGCAATGCCGTTTTTACAATTCTGGGACCGCTTCTTCCAGAGCGGTGGCTAGCGAAGATTCTGCACGACGTCGATGCCCTCCAAGTGCCCGTCCGTTACGGACCATTGACGTTGGTGACGCCCGGTTTCGTGCGGAGGGCTCACAGGCTTGGGCTGCAGGTGCACGTTTGGACGGTCAACGACTCCGCGGAGATGGCCAGGCTGCTGGATATGGGCGTGGACGGGATTGTCACCGACCGTGCGGATCGTCTGAAGGCGGTGCTGCAGGGCCGGGGGCAGTGGTGGTGAGCGCCCGGGCCCGCGCGTCCAGGAAGTCGCGCTCGGCGTCGTTGTCTGTGCGCTCCTGCGCAGAGCGGTAAGCGGCGACAGCTTCGTCATCGCGGCCGAGGCGACGGAGCAAATCCGCCCTCACGGCGTGGAACAAGTAGTAGTTGCCCAGCTCAAGGACGTCGACGGCGGCGAGCCCCGCGGCGGGTCCTTCCACCTCAGCGAGGGCCACGGCTCGGTTCAAGGCGACCACCGGCGTCGGCTCCGAGGCCAGGAGTTGCCCGTACAGCGCCAGGATCTGACGCCAATCGGTGTCCTCAGGCCGCGCGGCGTCGCTGTGCACCGCGTTGATAGCAGCCTGCAATTGGTACGGTCCTGGCTGGTTCCTCTTCAAGCATTGCCGCACCAACAGTTGTCCCTCGGCAATCAGCCTGGCGTCCCAGAGTCTGCGGTCCTGGTCAGCGAGCAGCACCAGGCCGCCGTCGGGAGTTGTCCGGGCAGCACGCCGGGAATCGAGAAGCAACATGAGGGCCAAGAGCCCCTTGGCCTCGGGCTCATCGGGCATGAGTTTCACGATGAGCCTGCCTAGACGCACGGACTCGCGGCAGAGGTCTTCGCGCACCAGCCCGACGCCCGAGCTCGCCGCGTAGCCCTCGTTGAAGACCAGGTAGACCACGGCCAGTACCGACTTCAGCCGCTCCGGCAGTTCGGCCCCAGTCGGTACACGGTAGGGGATGTGGGCGTCGCGGATCTTGCCCTTCGCACGCACCAGGCGCTGGGCCATGGTTGGTTCGGGTACCAGGAACGCGTGGGCAATTTCGGCGGTGGTGAGCCCGCCCAAAAGCTTGAGCGTTAGCGCCACCTGGGCGGCCCGGTTGAGGGCTGGGTGGCAGCACGTAAAGATCAGACGGAGCTGGTTGTCTTCCACCCTGTCCACCTCGATCGCTTCGGTTTCATCGCCCTGCAGGAGCGTCACTTGGGCGAGTTTCTCCCTGCCGGACGCCTCGCGGCGCAGCCTGTCGATGGCGCGATTGCGGGCGGTGGTGATGATCCAGCCGGCCGGGCTTGGCGGCAGTCCGGTGTCCGGCCAGCGGGCCACGGCCTCGGTGAACGCATCCTGGACCGCGTCTTCGGCGGCGTCGATACTGCCCAAAACGCGGACCAAGACGGCCACGGAGCGTCCATACTCTTCGCGGAATATTTGACCGATCTCCGAAATATGGACCATGGGGAAACTAATCCCGGTAGCCCGCGAAGGGCCGGACTTCAATGGGCAAGGTGGTGGCTTGGGCGGCTTTGCGTCCCCAATCAAGTGCCACGTCCAGGTCCTGGGCTTCGATCACCCACAGCCCGCCCACGTGTTCCTTGGCCTCGGCGAACGGACCGTCCGTGGTGAGTACTTCGCCGTCGTTCACCCGCACCACAGTGGAGGTGCTGGCGGGGTGCAGCCCACCTGTGAAAACCCAGGCGCCGGCGTCCCGCATTTCCTGGTTCAGGACGTCAAGATCGGCCATGATTTTGTTGAGGACCTCGGGTTCCGGGATGGGGCCGTCGGGTTGGTAGATGCTGAGCAGATAGCGTGACATGACTGTTCCTCCTTGGGATGTGGCGCCGGCACCTTGCCCGCGTCTCACCCTCTATACGAACGGCGTGGGCTGTTTTCGACATCTCCGCGCACGAATCTGCGAAAAGCTTAGCCCCGCTGGCAGGATGGGATGATGCGCATCCTGGTTGCCCCGGACAAGTTCAAAGGTTCCCTCACCGCTGCCGAAGCGGCATCGGCCATGGCCGAGGGGGTATTGCGGGTGTATCCGGATGCCGTGGTGACGCAGTTCCCCATCGCAGACGGTGGCGAAGGAACACTCGAAGCGGCCGTGGCGGCGGGCTACGAAGAGCGGATCAACGCCGTCGTGGGCCCCATTCTCAAGCCGGTGGGCGCTGCATGGGCCATCCGGCAAAATGCCTTCGGCGGTGCCACCGCGGTGATCGAAACGGCGCAAGCGTCCGGATTGGCGCAAATGGAGCCGACGCCGGAGAACGCCTTGCGCGCCCACAGCTACGGTTGCGGCCAACTCATCGCCGCGGCCCTCGACGCCGGTGCCACGGAAATTGTGCTCGGCTTGGGTGGCTCCGCAATGTCCGACGGCGGCAGCGGCGCCTTGCGCGCACTCGGGCTCAAACCCCTGGACGCGGCCGGGAACGTGGTTCCGCTTGGCGGAGGCTCGCTCGCCGACGTCGTATCCCTCGACGTCTCCGGGCTGGATCCGCGGCTGTCCGCTGTGAGGTTCCGGATCGCCGTCGACGTCCAGAACCCGCTCTTTGGCAACGACGGCGCGGCGCATGTTTTCGGTCCGCAGAAGGGTGCAGACCAGGACGCCGTGGAACTGCTCGACGCCGGCCTGCGCAACTGGGCGTCCCTGCTGCGGGAAGCGGGCGGACAGGACGTCAACGTCCCCGGCGCTGGCGCGGCGGGCGGGTTCCCGGCGTCGTTCTTGGCCTTCACGAGGGCGACGATGGAAGGCGGTTTTGCGCTCGTGGCGGGACTCACGGGTCTTCCTGAACAGCTCGGCGGGGCGGACCTGGTGATCACCGGCGAGGGTTCCATGGATTCGCAGTCGCTGACGGGCAAGGCCCCGATCGCCCTGGCCGATTCGGCCCACGATCACGGCATTCCCGTGATCGTGGTGGCTGGCAGGATCCTGGTGACGCCCGAGGAACTCGCAAGCCATGGGGTGGTGGCCGCGGCACAGTTGCTCGACGTCGCGCAGCGGAAGAACGGACTACCCGACGCCGACGACGCCGTAGCGAATGCCGCCAAGTACCTCGCATGGGCCACGAGCCAGGTGCTTGAAGGGGTCTAGCTCGCTGAATGTCGGACCGAGGGACATGCCCCCCGTTGGCCACAAGGAATGGACATAGTGCGAATATGTCCAATGCCCGGTGCCAAGAGGGGGCATGCTCTGGGGTTACTCGGCGTCGTCGCCGGGCAGATAATGAATGTACAAGTATGGCTCTGACTTCTGCCATGCACCGACGATGCGACGACCCCGCCCGGGACGCCGTCACCGCCTGCCGGGCTGGCAGCCGGCCAGCACGGCATCATCGAATCGAGGAGCACACCATGTCCACCTTGAAAGAGCGGCTGCACGCAGACGTCGTCAGCCACATGAAGGATGGCAACCGCATCGCCCTGAACGCCACCCGCAACGTCCTTAGCGAGATTGACACCCGTGAGAAAGCCGGCCAGATGCCGATCCACCTGGAAGACGCCCAGATCACGGCCATGTTGCAGAAGGAGGCCGCGCAGTATCACGAGGTCGCCCGGCTTTACGAGGAGGCCGGAGAGTCCGAGCGTGCCGCCACGGAGATCGCGGATGCCGAGGTAATCGAGGCCTATCTTCCGGAACCGTTGACCGCCGAAGAAGTCGAGTCCATCGTTGACGAGACCATCGCCTCGCTCAAGGCCGACGGCGTGGAACTGTCCCTGATGCACATGGGCTATGTCATGAAGCCGGTCTCCGAAAGGGTCGCTGGACGCTTCGACGGCAAGGCAGTCAGCGAGATTGTCCGCAGGCGCCTGTCATAGCTAAGTGGTTGGGCCACGCCCTGGGCCGCCCGCCGTGCGGTCCGGAAATTGTGCGGCGGGGAGGGTGACCTCCCCGCCGCACACATGAATTTCCCGGAGGACAGGCCTCTAGCCCTTCTTCCCGCTCCTCTTAGCGACCGCATTTATCGCTGCCTTCGCCGCTGGCGGCAACCCTGCCGTCTCCATCTCTGGCTCGGCGACGGTCCCGCGCCAACGCGCCAGGCCCTTCATGCCGTGGTAGACCACCAAGGCAGCCGCCGAACCCAGCGCGATACCCGTGAACTTCAGTTCCCCGAGGGTCCAGGTGTAATCGGCAATCCCAATGATCAAAGCGACCGCGGCCGTGGTCAGGTTGATGGGGTTGGAGAAGTTGACCTTGTTCTGCACCCAGATCTTCACGCCTAGGACGCCGATCATCCCGTACAGCATGGTCGCGGCGCCGCCCAGAACGCCAGCGGGGACAGTGGCGATGAGTTCGCCGAACTTGGGCGAGAAACTCAGGAGGATGGCGAAGGTCCCGGCAACCCAGTAGGCCGCCGTCGAGTAGACCTTCGTGGCTGCCATGACGCCGATGTTCTCGGCGTAGGTGGTGGTGCCGGAGCCGCCGCCGAATCCGGCGAGGACCGTCGCGACGCCGTCGGCCAGCAACGCGCGGCCGGAGACGTCGTCGAGGTTTCGTCCAGTCATCGCCGCCACTGACTTCACGTGCCCTACATTCTCGGCCACAAGCACCAAGACAACCGGCACGAACAAGCCCACGATGCCGAGGTGGAATTCCGGCGTCTGGAAGTGTGGCAGGCCGATCCACGAGGCCGCGTCCATCTTTGAGTAGTCCACCTCACCGCGCGCCATGGCTGTGAAGTAGCCCACCACCACACCCGCCAGGATGCTCAGGCGGCCCAGAATGCCCCGGAAAAGGACGCTCACCAGGATGATCGTCACGAGCGTGACGAGGGCGGTGATCGGGGCTTTGTCGAAGTTCGCCTTCGCGGCCGGCGCCAGGTTCAGCCCGATCAGGGCAACGATCGCGCCCGTCACGATGGGCGGCATGGTCCGGTTGATCCATTCAGCGCCGAACTTCTGCACCACTGCACCGATAAGCGCGAGTACGACGCCGGCAAGCACCACTCCGCCCAGCGCACCGGGAACGCCGAACTGCTGCTGGGACGCCATGATGGGAGCGATGAAGGCAAAGCTTGAGCCAAGGTAGCTGGGTACGCGGCCCTTGGTGATGACCAGGAACAACAGGGTGCCGATGCCGGAAAAGAAAAGAGTGGTTGCCGGCGGCATGCCCGTGATGATGGGCACCAGGAAGGTGGCTCCGAACATCGCGACGACGTGCTGCATGCCGACGCCGATGGTCAGCGGCCACGCGAGCCGCTCCTCGGGCGCCACTACGTGTCCGGGCCGGATCGTCTTGCCGTTGCCGTGCAGCTTCCATTTGGTTCCGAGCATGCTCATCGACGGGAGCCTTCCCTGAAAGTTGTGATTGTCCGGGTGCAACCTTACCGCCCGGACCGCCTACCGCTTTCGCTGTGTGGAACGTCACGTGGCTTCATGGGAAGAGGCGAGGGGAAGTTGAAGTTGCAACCATGGAAAGCACAAGCGCCCGGTCCTCCATGGCTGCGGGCACAGCGAAAGGTACGCGAATGACGATCGCCCATGAAGAAGCAGTGATTGACGCCGCAGCAGTCGACGCCATCTTTGCCGAAGCCCGCACTGCCAACTCCTTTGCCGGTGAAGTCTCCGAGGAGCAGGCCCAGGCCATCTACGAACTGACCAAGTTCGGCCCGACGGCGTTCAACTCCCAGCCGCTGCGCGTCACCTACGTGCGTTCGGACGAAGCCCGCGCCAAGCTCGTCGAGACCCTTTCTCCGGGCAACAAGGCGAAGACCGCCTCTGCCCCGCTGGTCGCCGTGCTCTCCTACGACACTGCCTGGCACCAGCAGTGGGACAAGTTCCTTCCCGTCTACGCCGCCCCGAAGGCCATGTACGACGCTGACCCCGAGTTCACCGCAACCACGGGCAACAACAACGCCCACCTGCAGGCCGGTTACTTCATCCTCGCCGTCCGCTCCCTCGGCTTCGCTGCCGGCCCCATGACGGGCGCCGACTTCGCCGCGATCGACGCCGAATTCTTCCCTGCCGGGGACCAGAAGAGCTTCCTCGTGGTCAACATCGGCCAGCCGGGTCCGGACGCTTTCGGTGAAGCCAAGCCGAAGTTCGCGTACGAGGACGTCGTCCGCACCGTCTAACGCCTACGCCCCCATGTGACGCTCGATCACTTTTGGCGGCTCTTCCGCCGGCGCTCGCTCACGTCTTGTGAGCGAGCGTTGGTGCTTAAGGCCGGATATGTGATCGGGGGTCGGGGTTTTCGGGCCGATATGTGAGCGAGCGTTTGCCTCGACCGGCTCTCTCCCACCGGCGGTGGGAAAATTTCCTTATGCGGAACCTGATTCTGGTGGCGTTCGTCGAAGCGGTGACTGACGGGCTGGTCTTCCCGCGCAGTGACTGGCCGCTGCACATCACCTTGTTAAGGTTCGACGTCGAACCTTCCGACGGTGACGACGTCGCCACCCGCCTCAGCGAGCTTGTTACGGCGCCAGCAATGGGCGCACTAGGGGCGGAACTTACGGTGGGGCCCGACGCGGGATTCGGTCACCAAGGTTCCATCCCGGTCAGCCTGGTGGACCCCCATCCCATTTTGCAGGGCTTGCACGAGGAACTGTTCGAAGCCATGGAGATCGTTGGAGGGCGCGCGTCAACCCCGCGCTACGTCCTGGACCGCTACCGTCCACACATATCGCATCACGACGGCAAGCGCCCCAAGCCGGGTGACGCCGTCGTGCTCGACCAGATCGCGCTGGTGGACATGGCGCCGGAAGGCAACCACACGATCCGCAGGATCCTTAAGCTGTGGCGCCTCCCGGCGGAGTCCAGCTAGCGCTAGGAAATCACGCCGTCCACAAGAGCTTTGGCCTCTTCCTGGACCTGCTTGAGGTGTTCGGCGCCCTTGAAGGACTCGGCGTAGATCTTGTACACGTCCTCGGTTCCGGACGGGCGGGCCGCGAACCAGGCGTTCTCCGTGACCACCTTGAGGCCACCGATTGACGCGCCGTTGCCGGGGGCCTCGGTCAGTTTGGCGATGATTTCCTCGCCCGCCAGCGTGGTGGCCGTGACGTCCGATGACGAGAGCTTGCCGAGTGCTGCTTTCTGCTCGCGCGTGGCGGCAGCGTCGATCCTGGCATAGACGGGCGAGCCGAACTGGTCCGTGAGGCCCTTGTACAGCTGGGACGGCGACTTGCCCGTGACGGCCGTGATCTCCGATGCCAGGAGGGCCAGCAGGATGCCGTCCTTGTCGGTGGTCCAGACGCTGCCGTCGCGCTTGTTGAACGAGGCACCCGCGGACTCTTCGCCGCCGAAGGCGCCCTCGCCGGAGAGCAGGCCCGGCACGAACCACTTAAAGCCCACCGGAACTTCCACGAGCTTGCGGCCCAGCCCTGCGGCCACGCGGTCAATGATGGAGGAGGACACGAGGGTCTTGCCGACCACGGACTGGGGGTTCCAACCGGTCCTGTTGCGGTACAGGTAGTCGATCGCGACGGCGAGGTAGTGGTTCGGGTTCATCAACCCGCCGTCGGGGGTCACGATGCCGTGGCGGTCGGCGTCGGCGTCGTTTCCGCTAGCGACGTCGAAGGTACCCGTGCCGGCCGAAGCGCTGTCCGACATGCGCTTGATGAGTGAGGCCATAGCCGACGGTGATGAGCAATCCATACGGATCTTCTCGTCCCAGTCGAGGGTCATGAATGCCCACTGCGGGTCAACGGTGGGGTTGACCACGGTGAGGTCCAGCTGGTGACGCTCGCCGATTTCACCCCAGTAGTCCACGGATGCGCCGCCCATGGGGTCCGCCCCAATGCGGACGCCGGCCTTGCGGATCGCGTCCAGGTCCAGGACGGCCGGGAGATCGTCCACGTAGCTGCTGAGGAAATCGAACTTGCCGGTGCCCTCCGCCTTGAGGGCGTCGTTCAGCGGAATCCGCTTGACGCCGCGCAGTCCGTTTTCCAGGAGTTCGTTGGCGCGGTTGGCGATCCAGCCTGTGGCATCCGTGTCGGCTGGGCCGCCGTGCGGGGGGTTGTATTTGAATCCACCGTCGGCAGGAGGGTTGTGGCTGGGGGTGACTACGATGCCGTCCGCCTGGGGCTGCCCCGGGCCGGCCTCATTGTTGTACTTCAGGATCGCGTGGCTGAGCGCCGGGGTGGGCGTGTAGCCGTGCCGCGCGTCGATCAGGACGTTGACCCCGTTGGCGGCGAGGACTTCAAGGGCGGAATTCTGCGCTGGTTCGCTCAGCCCGTGGGTGTCCTTGGCCAAGAAGAGAGGGCCGGTGATGCCCTGGCCGGCACGGTATTCCACGATCGCCTGGGTGATGGCGAGGATGTGCCCTTCGTTGAACGAGGCCTTCAGGCTCGAACCCCGGTGTCCGGATGTACCGAATGCAACACGCTGGGCCGGATCACTGAGATCCGGCGTCACGTCGTAGTACGCGTCAAGAAGAGCGGTGATGTCTACAAGGTCCTGGGGAAGGGCAACAGTGCCCGCACGGCTAGCCATTGACCCAGCATGCCAGACGGTCCGGTGCGCTTTAAGAGAAAACCCACTATTGCGGCGCCTATGACATCGTATTTCCGTTTCACTAACGAAGATTCACTACCCGTTTACCGGAGTGCGGCACGGGGTTTGGGAGTTGGGGCGCCGGGTGCTTATGTACGCCTTGGCTCGGCGGTAGGCTGGGCAGAAAGACTCATGAGGGGGATTTTCCATGACCGACCAGCCAGCTAAACCCGAGAACGCCCCCCAGGGTGATGAACCGCCCAAGGGCTACGAACCGCCGTCGTATGTGCCGCCGGCACCCCAAGCCAGCGAAAACCCGTACGGCGAGCAGCCGTTTGCCTCGCCGGCTGCACCAGGCCTTTACGGCCAGCCCGAAACGCAGCCCCAGCCCCAGCAGCCGCAGGAGCCGTATGGTCAGCCCCAAGGCGGTCCGGCCCAGTTCGGGCAACCCGCTTATGGACAGCAACCGGTATATGGCCAGCCAGCTTCGCCCTACGGGCAACCTCCCCAAGGCCAGCCTGCATACGGGCAGCCGGCCAGCCCCTACGGCCAGCCCGCCTACTACGGCATGCCCGCCGAGCCAAAGGGCCTGAGCATTGCCAGCATGTGCTGCGGCATCGCCGTCTTTGTGGGCTTTGGCTTCTTTGTCCTTCCGCAAGTTGCCGCCGTGATCCTTGGGCACATGGCCCTCAAGAAGGAGCCGGCGGGTAAAGGCATGGCCATCGCGGGCCTCGTGATGGGTTACCTGGGCATTGTTCTGGTGATCATCTTCTGGATCTTTATCGCGATAATCGCCGCCACGGCTTCGCGTTACAACTACAACTACTAGCAACGACGACGACGGTGGCCGGCGCGGTGCCGAGGGACACCGCGAAGAAGAACAGGGCCACCATCTGGGTCTAGACGAACGTTCAAAGGGGGTGAGGGGCCGTTTTTTCCCGAGCTTCAAGCTGTGCTGCGAGCTGCAGGAGCAGGAGCTCGGATCCCGGTTTTCCAATGAGCTGGATTCCCATCGGAAGCCCGTCGCCGGGCGTCCCTCCGGTCCAGTGCACGGGCAGCGAGATTGCCGGCAGCCCGCACACGTTCACCATGGAGGACCACGGCGCAAACTCGCATTGCTTGCGGTAGTCATCGTCCGCGTCGCCGGGCCAGTCCGGGGCCGGCCACTGCTCTCCACCGGGGTCCTTTCCGGTGAACCAGCCCACGGGCCTTGGCGTCTGCGCCAGCGACGGCGTCAGCACGAGATCCCACTGCGCGTACTGCACCACGGTGTCGTGAGTGAACTGCCGCAGGAAGCTTGTGGCCTCGTTGACCTTCGCAGCGCTCCGTTGTTGCGCTCGACGCCGGAAGGTCCGGGTCAGCGGGGTCAGCAGGGCTTCGCGCTGTGGCAGGATGCGGGCGCTCCCGACGCCGGCGGTCCAGGCAGCGGTGAACGCTTCCGGATAGCGGTTGTCGTAGCGGATCTCGGCGTCGAACACCGAATGGCCGGCATCCGTCAGCAATTTGATGCCCGTGTTGAGGGCGTCCAAGGCCTCCTGCTCCGGGGTGAAGGGAAACGTGGTGGACCATGGGCTGTCCAGGCTCACCCCGATGCGCAAAGCGGCCGGCGCTTCTCCAAGGGCCCCAAGGTAACCCCGTTCTGGTTGGCTTTCGCGTGGAACCAGGGCGTCCATCATGAGCGCGGCGTCCGCTGCGGACCGCGCCAACGGCCCCGCAACCACCAAACGTGCGGCGTCACCGACGCTTTCGCCAGCTGGCACCAAGCCGCGGCCCGGCTTAAGCCCCAGGAGGCCACATGCCGCAGCCGGAATACGTATGGAACCGCCGCCGTCGCTCCCTGGGGCGAAGGGAACCAAGCCAGCGGCAACCGCGGCAGCGCTCCCTCCCGACGATCCGCCGGAGCTGCGGCTCAATGCGTGTGGGTTGCGCGACGGCGGCGCGATGCGGTTTTCGCTGTAAGCCGTGAGTCCGAATTCGGGCACCTGAGTCTTGCCCAGTGAAATAGCGCCGGCGCCTTTGAGCGTTGCAGCGAGGGCTCCATCCTCAGGAGCGGGTTTGCGGTCCAGCGCCGCACTGCCGTGGGTGGTCGCGACCCCGGCAACATCGGTGAGGTCCTTGAACGCCAGCGGCACCCCGTGCAGGAGCGGAAGTTCTGCTCCTTCGCGGTGCCGGCGAACATACGCCGCGTCGGCCGCCCGGGCGTCGAGTATCGCTTGGTCCGCCGTCACCGTGACGAAGGCACCCAGCGCGTGGTTGTGCTTTGCGATCCTCGCAAGGAAGTGTTCCGTTGCCTCAACAGCGGACAGCTGGCCCGTGGCCAGGGCTTCGCGCAGGGCTACAGCGCCGAGTTCGTGGATCTCACCCAAGGAAACGGGATTCCAAGCGCTCTTCGACGGCCACAGGTTTGGCGGAATCCCCGGCGGCCGCGGTGACCCGATAGGCGGACTTACCCTTGACTTCCGCAACCACGTCCACAAGTTCCGTGCCCCGGTAGACGAGCCCGACGCCGTCGTCGGTGCAGTGCGTTTCCCCCAGCACCCCTTCGGCAACAAGGCGATGGACCAGCGGCCGCCGGCCCGGCTCGGAGTCATAGTGGACGCCGTTGGCGAACGGGAGAAAGCCGAGCCCATTGGTCAAGGCGCGCAGTTCAGGGCCATAGGAATCCGTGGTGCCACCCTGGAACCAGCAAATCGACCCTGCCGACACCCCGGCCAGCACCACTCCCTGTTCCCAGACGCGCCTCAGAATGCGGTCCAGTCCATGTGCACGCCACACGGCCAGCAGATTGACTACCGAACCGCCGTTGACCCACACCACGTCCTGTTCCAAAAGGTAAGCCTCGGGCTCGCTGTAATTGGGCATCGTGAACAGGTTCAAGTGGCTGAAGTCGAAGCCCGAAACCCGGGCAGCCTGGTCCAATTCCGCGGCGAACCAACGCGGGTCTCCCGATGCTGTACCGATATGCGCCACTCTCGGGGCTCGTCCGCTCACACCGGAAAGCTCGACCGCGTGGTGCACC
The DNA here is from genome assembly GCF_057747935.1 of Arthrobacter sp. DMZ02-1R. NCBI lineage: Bacteria > Bacillati > Actinomycetota > Actinomycetes > Micrococcales > Micrococcaceae > Arthrobacter > Arthrobacter sp. DMZ02-1R. The sequence goes on along the minus strand of NZ_CM173230.1, from coordinate 4,844,557 downwards.
AGGAGATCGAACTCCATCCTGGTGCGATGACCGGACTTGTACCCGCCGGACGTGGCAAGGATGGTGGGCTCGCCAGTGGGCAAGTGGCCTCCTCCTCGTCTTGTGTGGTCGCGGTGCTTGCAACGGTAGGCTTGATTGTAGATCTGAATCAACTGGAGGGAACTCACGTGAGCGATTTCGACACCGTGCCTGTTGGCGATGTTCCGGCCGACGCGAAAATCTTGGATGTCCGGGAGGACTACGAATGGGTGGCCGGCCACGCTGAAGGTGCCCTTCACATTCCGCTTGACCAGATCCCGGCACGGCTTGACGAACTTGATCCCGACGATGACCTCTTTGTCATCTGCCGGACGGGCGGGCGGTCCTACCGGGCTGTTCAGTGGCTCGTGGGGCAGGGTTACACGGCCACGAACATCGCCGGTGGCATGGACATGTGGTTTGAATCCGGCCGACCCATGGTTTCGGAGAACGGCCTCAAGCCGGTCGTCCTCTAGCCACGACGCATACCACCTAAGGAATATTTGATGTCGGCATCCGCGCTCACCTACACCTTCCTCGGCCCCGAAGGTACGTTCACCGAGGCAGCACTCCTGCAGGTGCCCGGTGCGGCCGAAGCCAACAGGGTGCCGTGCACCAATGTGAACACCGCCTTGGAGCGGGTTCGTCGAGGCGAGGCGGACGCGGCCATGGTGCCGATTGAGAACTCGGTGGAAGGCGGCGTAACAGCCACCCTGGATGCAATAGCCACCGGAACTGAACTTCGGATCATCAGAGAAGCCTTGGTGCCCATCACGTTTGTCCTGGTTGCCCGCCCCGGAGTGAAGATTTCGGATATCCGTCGGGTCTCCACCCACGGTCACGCGTGGGCCCAGTGCAGATTGTGGGTCGACGAAAATATCCCTAATGCGGAATACGTGCCGGGATCCTCGACGGCGGCTGCCGCCGTCGGGCTTCTCGAAGGTGACGTGCACTATGACGCGGCCATCTGCGCCCCCCTGGTCGCCGCCGAACGGCCGGGCCTGAATGTCCTCGCAGAGAACATCGGCGACAACCCCGGCGCGGTCACCCGGTTCGTCCTGGTCAGCCGGCCCGGTGCCCTGCCCGAACGTACCGGCGCAGACAAGACCACCGTGGTCGTTCCGCTCCCGGAAGACCGCCCTGGCGCCTTGATGGAGATCCTGGACCAGTTTGCAACCCGCGGAGTCAACCTCAGCCGGATCGAGTCCCGCCCCACCGGACAGTACCTGGGACACTACTTTTTCAGCATCGACGCTGACGGCCACGCCTCCGACGCCCGCGTAGCCGATGCTTTGGCGGGCCTGCACCGGATCAGCCCGGCCACCCGCTTCCTGGGCTCCTACGCCCGGGCAGACGCTCAGCAAACTTCGGTTGCCCCGCATACTTCCGACGCCGCTTTCGCGTCCGCGCATGCGTGGGTTCGCGGCATTCTGGGCGGGGAATCCGCTGCGCAAAGCGTTGGATAATTGACTCTTCAACCCCTATCGCGTGGATAAAACTGTGCGTATGCTTGCTTGATCCACAATTGATGGACGCATGCCCCTAACGGAGGGAGCGGGCCATGTCGGGAAATAGCAATGACACCAGCGGCCAGGGAATGATCGTCAACCCGAAGCCCAAGGCGGACAATCAGGACTGGGATGGCGACGACGCCGACCGGGCCGATCGCTTGCGCTTTGAGGAAGAGCAGGCCATGATCCGCGAGCAATCGGAAGCGCGCGCAGCCGCCAAGGCCCTGGCGGAACACAAGGCAAAAGAATCGGCGAAGAACGCCAAGTAGCGTGTCGCGCCATTGCACGCACGTCAGTTATTGCACGCGAACCAGAAGAGAACGCGGCTCCACCTTGACGGTGACTTTCGTGGCCTCACCCGAGGGATCGCCGTCAAGTTGCGTGGCCATAGGTTCGTTGCTCTGGATGACCACTTTGCCCGAACGGTAGAAGTTCATTACCGGAAGGTTTCGGTTGTGCTTGAACAGGATCTTGGCGTACACGGCGAGCCAGCCGATGGCGCTGCGGGGGCTCATTACCACGACGTCGAGGACGCCGTCGTCGATCATGGCCTCGGGAATGAAATCGATGCCGCCTGGGATCAAACCGCAATTGGCGAACAGGACGCTTCGGATCTTCCGGGACTGCTCGGGCTCGTCGTCCATGGCAATCGTGACTCGCTTGCGTCGGCCGGGTAGGTGGCGGACGCCCGCCTCCGTGTAGGCCAGCCAGCCGACTGCCTTCTTGAGGTCATCGTTGGTGTCACCCACAACCTCGGCATCCAGGCCCATGCCCGCAATCACCAGGAAAGCATGTTCCGACGAGGCACCCGTCCGCTCATTGTGGATGGCCATGCGGGCCGTGTCGATGTAGCGCTGGTGGCCGAAGAGGGCGGTGTGGACGTTCCCCCGCAGGTCGTTGACGTCCAGGTTCACGTTGCGTGCCAACAGGTTTCCGGTCCCCAATGGAATCAGGCCCATTGCGACGTCCGTGTGCGCGAGGGTCTCAGCCACCACGCGGACGGTGCCGTCGCCGCCGCCCACTAGGACGACGTCGGGCCCATAGGCCAGGGCCGCCTTGGCTTGCGAATGGCCGGGATCGTCCGCGGTCGTGTCGAAGAATTGGGGTTCGTCCCAGCCCGCAAGATGGCAGGCTTCCCGGATGATCCTCCGGGCGTCTTCGGCCTTGGCCTTCACAGGGTTGAGGATCACGGCGACCCGCTGCAAACCGGGATCAGGCTTGTGCGCGTCTTCGCGCACGGCGCTGCGGGCGTGCCTGGCTCTCAGCCGACGCACACCCCACCAGCTGGAGACGGCGAAGACCACGCCCCCAGCGAGAATCACGTACAGGATCCAATCGCTCATGGTGCTTCAACCCTATCCCGCCGCGGGGTGCAGCCGCTCATGCAGAAGGGGGCGCCTGCCGCCGTCGAGCGCTGGCCACAGAGCGGCGCCCTCATTCGATACTCTTGTCTGGTGATCGACGTAAAAGACCTCAGCGAAAACCCGGACAAGTTCCGTGCCAGCCAGCGCGCCCGCGGCGCCGACGAGTCCGTGGTGGACGCGATCATTTCCGCCGATGCAGACCGCCGCGCAGCCCTGATCCGCTACGAAAACCTCCGTGCGGAGCAGAATGTCTTTGGCAAGAAAGTGGCACAGGCCAAGGGCGAGGAAAAGCAGGCGCTGCTGGCCGAGGTCAAGGAACTCGCCAATGCGGTCAAGGCTGCTTCTGCTGAGGCGGACGCAGCCCAGGCCAAGCAGGAAGAGCTGCTCCGTGTCATCCCCAACTTGATCGTGGACGGCGTGCCAGAGGGCGGCGAGGACGATTTTGTGGTGGTCAAGACCGTCGGCACGCCGCGCGAATTCCCGGACTTCGAGCCGAAGGACCACTTGGAGATCGGCGAACTCATTGGCGCGATCGACATGGAACGCGGCGCCAAGGTATCCGGTTCCCGTTTCTATTTCCTCCGCGGAGTGGGTGCCCGCTTGGAGATGGCGCTGCTACAGATGGCGATGGACCAAGCGATCGAGGCTGGCTTCGTGCCCATGATCACCCCCACTTTGGTGCGTCCCGAGACCATGCAGGGCACCGGATTCGATGTGAAGCACGACGCCGAGATCTACCGTCTCGCTGAAGACGACCTTTACCTCGTGGGAACCTCGGAAGTAGCCCTCGCCGGCTACCACGCAGACGAGATCCTGGATCTTTCCGCTGGCCCCATCCGCTACGCCGGGCAGAGTTCCTGCTACCGCCGCGAAGCAGGTTCGCACGGTAAAGACACACGTGGCATCATCCGCGTCCACCAGTTCAACAAGGTGGAGATGTTCATCTACACCACGGTTGAAGAAGCCGCTGCCGAGCACCAGCGCCTCCTGGCCTGGGAAGAGGAAATGTTGGCCAAGGTCGAGATCCCGTACCGCGTGATCGACACGGCGGCGGGGGACCTCGGCATGTCCGCGGCCCGCAAGTTCGACTGCGAAGCCTGGGTTCCCACCCAGAACGCGTACCGTGAGCTCACGTCCACGTCCAACTGCACAACCTTCCAGGCCCGTCGCCTCAACATCCGTGAGCGTGCGGTCAACGAGGACGGCGTTGCGAAGGGCACCCGTGCCGTCGCCACCCTGAATGGCACCCTGGCCACAACTCGCTGGATTGTGGCCATCCTGGAGCACCACCAGAACCCGGACGGCTCGGTCAACGTCCCCAAGGCGCTCCAGAAGTACATCGGCGGCCTCGAGGTCCTCCCGGTTCTGTAGCCCTCCGGACGGGCACAGCTCTAGCCCAGGCACTGGTCCCGCCCTTGTTCGCTCTCCTCCGCGTTGTACGGTGGGAATTTCGATCAAGGGCGGGATTGTTCGTTTCATCTAGTCCTCCACAGGCAGTCTCGTCCACATAGAGGTTCCCGTCCGATGACCGAGCGCGGGCCATGAAGCATGGTGGAGGGATGGATATTCGGCCTCATCGATACTTCGGAGATCCGGCGCACAGGAGCGCGTACGGATTCCATCCACTGCCAGTTCAAGTCTGGAAAGTTGGTAAGGATCCGGCGTGGGTTCTATGTTGAGGTTTCACATTGGCTCGATGCGCGGCCCTGGGAACGATTCGCGTGGTCTGTGGCCGCGGCGACCCGTTCCATCCCGGGGGCTATCTTGTGCAGGGAATCGGCAGCGCTGGTCAGCGGAATTCCGGTCCTGCGAACTCCGACGCACGTGGAACTCCTCACTCCGCATCAGTCGCAGTCCGGCAGGCGGAAACAAACCTTTCAGGTCATGGGAGACGGCCCATCGGCCAAACAGATCAGGAGCAACGGCGACTATCCGCTCCGGCACTACGCGCTCCCGGACTCGGAGTGCGAAACGCACGGCGAATTTCGTTGCACCGGGCTGTTGCAGACCGCTTTGGATATTCATTTTCCACGCGTCTCAGCCAGGCCTTGGAGGAAGTCTTGTACAGGGAAAAGCTGAGGGAAGACCGGATACGCGATCTTGGATGCGGTTTTGTGCGCTGGGGTTGGCCCACGTCGACAATCCCGAGAGACTGCGTCAGAAGCTGCTCGGTGCGGGATTGACCCCATCCCTAGGTGCATCCCGAAGAAACCCGTTCTAGTTCGCGAATCATGCCGTTGTCCGGTGGGAACATCGAACAAGGGCGCGTTTCGAGGGCAATCCCCGTCCCAAGTGAATACTCACACTGTGGACAACGTGTGAGTATTCACCCCCTGTTAATCCCTTGCTGTGGCCTGCGTCCTAGCTGGTGTCCGTGGGGGTCTGCTTCACTGTAGGCATGACTATTTTGACTGGTACCTCAGTCGCTGGCATCGATGACCAGCGGAATTTCAGCCACAAACTCATGGTCGCACTGGATGTTGACGGAACCCTCGTGGACCATGATGGCCACATGTCGCAGGGAGTCCGCGACGCCGCAAGGGCCGTCGTCTCCGGCGGTCACGACGTCCTGATCGCCACCGGCCGTTCGTTGAACGCCACCTTGCCCATCATCGAGCAGATCGGCCTTGAGCGGGGCTACGCGGTGTGCTGCAACGGCGGCGTCACCTTGCGGCTCGATCCCCGGTTGGATGCGGGCTACGAGATCATCCACAAGGCAACTTTCGATCCCGCCCCGGCGCTGATGGCTCTCCGCGAGCTGCTCCCGTCCGCAAAGTACGCGCTCGAGGATGAGGACGGGAACTTCCTCTCCACCGAGCGTTTCCAGGACGCGAGCTTCGGCGTCGAGGCAATCGGCGTCGATTTCCAAACCATGCTGGATGCCACCGCGGTGCGCGTCGTGGTGTTCAGCAGCGAGAACACCGCCGAGGAATTTTCCACCGCCATCCGCAAGATCGGATTGTCCGGGGTCACTTACTCGGTGGGCTGGACAGCCTGGCTGGATATCGCCGCCGACGGAGTTACCAAGGCCAGCGCCCTTGAGCAGCTGCGCCGGCGGCTCGGCACCCACCCGCGCCACACGGTGGCGGTGGGAGACGGCCGCAATGACATTGAGATGCTCAGCTGGGCAGGCCGCGGCGTTGCCATGGGCCAGGCACCTGAAGAAGTCATCGCCGTCGCGGACGAGGTCACGGCTTCGGTCTACGACGACGGCGCGGCACTCATCCTGCGCGGCCTGCTGTAACCGCCGCACGCGGCCGGGCTTCCCGATAACGAATGCCCAAACAGAGGCCCAGCAGGCTCTGTAGCCCGTGCTTGGCTGACGCCGCAACAGTGGGGTGCATGCTGACCAAGACGCCCAAGGGCGCGTAATACGGGTAGGAGGCGGCAGTCCCAGGCATCAGTGGCGCGAGGTGCCAAGCCAGCCTTGCCGCGAGGGCCGTCTTGGCAGCAAAGGAGACGGTGGCCTGTGGCGGCCTGCCTGAGCGCTCGAAAATCGCGGCACATTTGGCGAGGGGGTCATGGACCCAACGTAGGCCGGGAGGACTGGACGTCTCGAGGACGAGTTCAGTAAACCTCGAGGATCAACTGCAGCAAGCGGGCCGCTGCGGGCCTGGCAGCATGCTCCTCCACCCACTGGGCACGGGCAAGTGCCTTGCTCACGGCCTGGGTACTTATCCCCAGTTCTTGGGCCACGGCCTTCTGTTGTCCGCGAACGCCCGGCGTAAGCAGATCCAGCACGCGCCACTCGGCCATGCTTCGGTGCTGCACGATGTGTCCTAGAAGCCGCAGCACGGCCTCCGACTCGGAGGCCAGGGCAGCAATTGGACCTTCAACGGCCACGGGGATGCGCTCCTTGCCGTTCCGCAAGCGGTCCACGGCGCGGCGGGCGTAGACCAGCCCGTGCCCGGAGGCGTCTTTGATCTGGTTGGGCAACGGTTCGTTGACCGGCCCGACGCCGATCCCCACGTACCACTGCCCGCTTCGCAAGGCGATGAGCGCCGTATCCACAGCCTGGTGCGGGAATTCAACGATGCCTTGGACTTCGTCCTCCACCGAGCGGTCAAAGTCCAGGCGCGCAGGGATGTGGCGCAGGTCTTTCAGCAGCTGTGGAACGAGGTCTCCGTTGCCGCGGCTGTCGCGTTGGTTGATGGTCAGGGTGAACATGGTGGATCAAACATTACCGGCAGGTAGCTGACTTTCAAGGGGTTAATTCAGAGCCAACTGCTCGTGACGACGGCCTGCGGCAGCGTTTGTGAGGCCAGCTGTTCCGCGATGGGACCCCACCAATTAACGACGGCGGCGGGTGCGGTTCACATGGAACCGCACCCGCCGCCGTCGTGCCGGTCAGATTACCGACTAATGGGAGACCGGAACGTAGCGCTTGATGGAAGCTTCCAGCTCGGCTTCGGCAGCTGCGCGGTCGGCCCAGCCCTCGGCTTTGACCCACTTGCCCGGCTCAAGGTCCTTGTAACGGGTGAAGAAGTGCTCGATTTCCTTGATCAGGAATTCGCTGACATCCGAGATTTCCTGGATGTGGTCGAAGCGCGGGTCGGCCGGGACGCACAGGACCTTGGCGTCTCCACCGCCGTCGTCGGTCATGTTGAACACGCCGATGGGGCGGGACTCAACGATGACGCCGGGATACAGGTCGAAGTCCTGCAGGAGCACCAGTGCGTCCAACGGGTCGCCGTCCTCGCCCAAGGTGTTCTCGAAGAACCCGTAGTGGGTCGGGTACTGCATCGAGGTGAAAAGGACGCGGTCCAGGCGGACGCGGCCGGTCTCGTGGTCAACTTCGTACTTGACGCGCGACCCCTTAGGGATCTCGATCGTGACGTCGTGCTTCATGGAATGCTCCTTGACGGTATTGGCATGGGCGTGGCAACAGAGCAGCCGACGCCGCCGACTACTATTGAGGATATAGCGAGAGGCCCAAGTTTCTTGAAACGGTGGGGACATTCAAGACTTTGAGGACTAAAGCTGCATGAAGGGCGTTGACGACGCGGGGGCTGAAAAGCAGGCTCCGGAACAGCAGGAGACCCCCGTTCTCAGACCGAGGAAGATCAAACCCAGGAAACCGGCCCCGAAGGGCTTTGCTCGTTTTCTGCCAGTGATCTTCCTGACTTTGGTCATCGCTGCCTTGGCCGTGCCCATGGGGCTGGGGGTTGCGCCCGGATTCTTCGGCCCAACGTTCCTGGGGGCCGCCAGCACGCCCGCGCCCAAGGTACCGGCATGGCAACAGATTCCCAACGAACTCAGCCGCACCCAGGTGGTTGCGCCCTTGGACCCTTCAACCCCGGTCCCGCTGCCAGCCGATGTCACCCGCCAGCTCAACGCCACACTGACGCCCGACGGCGGAGGAGACTTCACCGGCGTCGTTCAGGACGCGTTGACCGGACTTCCGCTTTACGATCGTGACGGCACCAAGAACCGGGTCCCGGCGTCCAACATGAAGCTCCTCACCGCCGTCGCGGCGCTGCGGGCGATCGGCCCGGAGACACGCTTCAGCACACGGGTTCTGGCGGGTCCCTCGGCGTCGATCATTGTGCTGAGCGCGGGAGGGGACGTCCTTCTCGGCGCGGGCCAATCGCAGCCCGGCGAGGTGATGGGCCATGCCGGCCTCGAAACACTCGCGGCGGGTGCGGCCAAAGCGCTCAAGGACCGCGGCGTCACGGGTCCCGTCACCGTGCAGTTGGACGACACGATCTTCACTGGTCCAGCCTTGAACCCGGCGTGGAGCCTCGACGACGTCGCTGCCGGCGAAACGGCGCCCGTTTTCCCGCTCGCGCTGAACTCGGCGCGGAGCAGCCCGGGTGCCACCACCGGTCCGCGCCCGCAGGACGCAGCGCTCACGGCCGCGGAGGCTTTCGCCGGGAAGCTCCAAGCCGCGGGTGCTGCTGCAGGATTCACGGTGTCCCCGGATGTGGAACGCGCCAAGGCTCCCGCGGGAAAGCAGGACGTCCTCGCCAGCGCGGAATCTGCCACGGCCCGCGAGCAGATTGACCTGATGCTGGAAACCTCGGACAACTACCTCGCCGAAACATTCGGCCGGATGGCTGCGCTGTCCGCAGGAAAACCAGGATCCAACGACGGCGCCACCGCGGCCGTGAGCGCCCAGTTGGCGGAGCTGGGCATCGCCACAGACTCCATGCACTTGGCAGACGTCTCCGGGCTCTCATTGGGCAACCAGGTATCCGCCCGGCAGTTCGTGGACGTGGTCCGCGCCATTACCTCCGGACCGGACACCCGTCTCCGTGCCGCGCTCGCCGGATTCCCGGTGGCCGGACTGACCGGGACACTCGGCGACCGCTACGGCGACGCCAGCACCTCCCAAGGGGCGGGGTTGGTGCGGGCCAAGACCGGAACCTTGAATTCGGTCATCGCCTTGAGCGGCTATGTGGTGGACGCAGACGGCCGTCTCCTGGTCTTCTCCTTCATTGGCAATGGGCTGACGCCGGCAGCTGCCGGGAACAAAGTGGCGCTGGACAGATCAGCCACCGCGCTCGCCGCGTGCGGTTGCTCTGGTGGTTGACGTTCGTCGCTGCCTGACGTTCGCCGCTGAGCGAACTTAAGGGCGCAGATTCAGCCTGCTGTGTTCTGATGGTTCGTATGGACTCTCAGCAGCAAGCCCAGTCCCTCATCAACTGGGAGCTGGCCGCCTCCACGGCTGCCCGGCTCGCTCCCCCCGGTCCGGTCATGAGTCCGGGCGAAATCGGCAAAGCCGTGGATAGTCTGCGTTTCAGTGCGGACATCTCGGTTCCGCATGTGCACGACATCACCGGTTTGGAAGCCGCGCGCGATCTCCGCGATTCCCATGTCCTGGTGGTGGACCGGGCGTCGTGGGCGAAGGCGAACACCCAGAGCTTTGCGGTGATGCTCCAGCCGGCCCTTCAGCAAATGTTGGATTCACGCCGCGGTCCGGCGATGACACCGGCTGCTGCGGCCGCCAGCGGCGCCATCACGGGCAGCCAGCTGGGAGCTGTGCTTGCCTTCTTGTCGAGCAAGGTCCTGGGCCAATATGATCCCTTCGCGGCACTCGCCCCGGACTCGAAAGCGCCTCCAGCCGGCCGGCTCTTGCTGGTGGCCCCGAACATCGTCTCCGTGGAGCGCGAGCTCAACGTGGACCCAGACGATTTCCGGCTCTGGGTCTGCCTTCACGAGCAGACCCACCGCGTGCAGTTTGCCGCCGCGCCTTGGCTCCGGACCCACATGCTCGAGGAGATCGAGCGGCTCAGCACCAACTTGCTCGGCAATGTGGACTCCATCATGGACCGTGCCACCGCCGCCGCGAGGTCCCTGCGCGATCGCTCCACTGGTGCCACGCCCGGCCGCGGAGCCATCTTGGATCTGCTGCAGAACCCCGAGGAGAAGGCCTCGCTTTCGCATCTCACAGCTGTCATGAGCCTGCTGGAAGGGCACGCCAACGTGGTGATGGACGCCGTCGATTCCACCCTGGTCCCTTCAGTGAAAACCATCAGGCAGCGCTTCAACGCACGGGGCAAGGACCGCGGCGTGATCGAGAAATTCATCCGCAACATCCTCGGCCTGGATGCCAAGATGCGCCAGTACAGCGACGGAGCCAAGTTTGTCCGTGAAGTGGTTGCCGTGGCTGGCATGGCGGGATTGAACCGGGTATGGGAATCGGCCGAACAACTGCCCACGGAAGCCGAAATCCACGACGCCAAGCTGTGGCTTGAGCGGATGGGTCTGTGATCGCGGGTACCGAATCCAGCCCCGCGGGGCCAGGCAGCAGCCCACAAAGCAGCGGACGACGGCGTCCCGGGCGTTTGGTTCCGGTCGTCGGCAAAGCACGGAATATGTTGCAGGACGCACTGGCCTCCGCAGGCTATCCCGAGCGAATCCTGGTGGCTTGCAGCGGCGGCCCTGACTCCCTGGCCCTCGCTTCCGTGGCTGCCTACTTCGCTCGTCGCGGACACGTGCACGGCCACCCGGTGAGCGTGGCCGCCGTCGTGGTTGACCACCAGCTGCAGGAAGGCTCGGGTGAGGTTGCGGCACGAACTGTAGCGGTCCTGCAGGAGCTGGGACTTTCGCCTGTCCAGCTGCGGACCGTGGACGTGGCTGCCACCGGTTTTGGACCCGAGGCCGCGGCGCGCGACGCCCGGCACGCAGCCCTTGAGGCGGCCGCCACGGAGCTTGATTGCCAGGCAATCCTGCTCGGGCACACCCTGGATGACCAGGCGGAACAGGTGCTGCTGGGCCTGGCCCGGGGCTCGGGAACCCGCTCCCTCGCCGGAATGCGACCCGCCCGCGGCAAGCTCCTTCGTCCCTTCCTCGGCCTCCGCCGCGCGGAAACACTCGAAATCTGCGAAGTCGAGGAGCTCGAAACCTGGCACGACCCCAGCAATGCGGACCCCGCTTTCGCCCGCTCGAGGACCCGGGTGGAGGTAATGCCCTTGCTTGAGGACGAGCTCGGACCCGGCGTTGCCGAATCGCTCGCCCGCACCGCCGCGATCCTTCAACAGGACGCCGATTTCCTGGAGCAGCTTGCCGCGGAGAGCTACGCGGGCCTCGTGAACCGGACCGACGACGGCCTCTGGCTCCCCGAAGATTCGTTGAGGGAGTTGGCCCCCGCACTGAGGTTCCGGGTGATCGCCAAAGCAGCCGCCGACGTCGGGGGCCAGCAGCCCGGCTACGGGCGGCTCCAGGCGGCTGAAGCATTGCTGCGCCGGCAGGGATCGGCCGGTCCCGTGCAGCTTCCCGGAAGCGTCAGCGTCTATCGGGTGTCGTTGAGTGAATTGGAGCGGGAGGCCTCCGCGCAAGGAGACGCCGTTCCCCGCGAAGGCGGCGGCTGTGGGAAGCTAGTATTCCGGCAACACAAATCGCCCCAACACTAGCCGCACCCACGCATCAACACAGGAGCCATTGGTGGATTCAAACGACGTCCAGGCAGACCTCAAGCACGTTCTCTACACCAAGGAGCAGATCCAGCGACGAATCGGTGAACTGGCTGCACAGATCGACAAGGACTACGAGGGCCGTGAACTTCTGATCGTGGGCGTGCTCAAGGGTGCTGTCATGGTCATGGCCGACCTTGCGCGCGCACTTCACAGCCACGTCAGCATGGACTGGATGGCCGTGTCATCGTACGGCTCCGGTACGCAGTCCTCCGGCGTCGTGCGCATCCTCAAGGACCTTGACACCGACCTCATGGGCAAGGATGTCCTGATTGTCGAAGACATTATCGATTCCGGGCTGACGCTTTCGTGGCTCAAGACCAACCTCGAATCCCGCGGCACCGCCTCGGTGGAAATCTGCACGGCTTTCCGCAAACCCACAGCCGCCAAGGTGGAGATTGACGTCAAGTACGTCGGCTATGACATTCCCAACGAATTCGTCGTTGGCTACGGACTGGATTACGCCGAGAAGTACCGCAATTTGGACTTTGTGGGAACCCTCGCCCCGCACGTCTACGAATAACATCTTTCCCGCGCAATGACCGCGGAGAGAAGGCGGCTTCCCAAATTGGTAAGCCGCCTTCTTTTTTCGGCGGAGGACCGCATATTTCCGGGAGAACCTGCCCAAGTGCACCTCCGTGTACGCCTAGAGGGAACTTTTCCCCCTCACTATGCGTGATTCACTCCGAACGGTGTAAAGCTAGAAACTGACGCAGCACCACACGCGCGCAGAAGCTGCGCCGTGCAGCACTACCAGGAGGGACGGGGCGGAGCCCCCGAACAGATGAAAGCTAAGAGTTTCTTAAAGGGCCCGGGCATCTGGATTGTTGTCGTAGTCGGCTTGCTCCTGGTGGCATTTGCAACTCTTGCCCCCGGCGGATCAACCCGCATCGACACCGATAAGGGCCTTGCGCTTCTCGCCCAAGGCGGCAAAGTGGAGCAAGCCAAGATTTACGATGCCGAGAACCGCGTTGATCTGACGCTGAAGGACAACCTGGTCATCGACGGCCAGGACAAGGGCAAAAACGTCCAGTTCTTCTATGTCAACCCCCGCGGCGCGGACGTCGTCAAGGCTGTCACCAACGCCCAGCCAGCCAAAGGCTTCACTGACCAGCCCGTCGAGAACAATTGGTTCTCCGGACTGTTCTCGCTCCTTGTCCCTGTGCTCCTTCTGGGTGTCCTCTTCTGGTTCCTGCTCTCGCGCATGCAGGGTGGCGGATCCAAGGTCATGCAGTTCGGCAAGTCCAAGGCCAAGCTCGTCAACAAGGACATGCCACAGGTGACCTTCTCGGATGTCGCCGGTGCGGATGAAGCAGTCGAGGAGCTTCAGGAAATCAAGGAATTCCTCGCTGAACCGGCAAAGTTCCAGGCGGTCGGCGCAAAGATCCCCAAGGGCGTGCTGCTGTACGGCCCTCCGGGCACGGGCAAGACCCTTCTGGCCCGCGCCGTCGCAGGCGAGGCCGGCGTCCCATTCTTCTCCATCTCGGGCTCGGACTTCGTTGAAATGTTCGTCGGTGTCGGTGCGTCCCGCGTCCGCGACCTCTTCGAGCAAGCCAAGGCCAGCGCGCCCGCAATCATTTTCGTTGACGAGATCGACGCCGTCGGCCGTCACCGTGGTGCCGGTATTGGCGGCGGCAACGACGAGCGCGAGCAGACCCTCAACCAGCTTCTGGTTGAAATGGACGGCTTCGACGTCAAGACCAACGTCATCCTGATCGCGGCAACCAACCGTCCGGACGTCTTGGATCCTGCCCTGCTCCGTCCTGGCCGCTTCGACCGCCAGATCACTGTTGAAGCGCCGGACCTTATTGGTCGCGAACAGATCTTGAATGTCCACGCCAAGGGCAAGCCGATGGCGCACGGCGTCGACCTCAGGGGCGTCGCCAAGAAGACCCCTGGCTACACGGGTGCAGACCTCGCCAATGTGCTCAACGAGGCCGCCCTCCTGACTGCCCGGTCCAACGCCAACTTGATTGACGACCGTGCACTGGACGAGGCAATCGACCGCGTCATGGCCGGCCCGCAAAAGCGCAGCCGCGTCATGAAGGAGATGGAGCGGAAGATCACGGCCTACCACGAAGGCGGCCACGCCTTGGTGGCGGCAGCACTGCGCAATTCCGCTCCGGTCACGAAGATCACCATCCTGCCCCGAGGCCGCGCCCTCGGCTACACCATGGTTGTCCCCGAGGACGACAAATACTCGATCACGCGAAACGAACTCCTGGACCAGATGGCCTATGCCATGGGTGGCCGCGTTGCAGAGGAAATCGTCTTCCACGACCCTTCCACGGGTGCCTCGAACGATATCGAAAAGGCCACCGGAACGGCCCGCAAGATGGTCACCCAGTTCGGCATGAGTGAGCGCATCGGCGCCGTGAAGCTTGGCGTGGGTGGGGGCGAGCCGTTCCTGGGCCGCGACATGGCACAGGAACGCAACTACTCCGATTCCGTGGCGTACATCGTTGATGAGGAAGTGCGCCGCCTGATCGATCAGGCCCACGACGAGGCCTACGCCATCCTGACCGAGAACCGCGACGTACTGGACCAGCTGGCCCTCGAACTGCTTGAGCGCGAAACGCTGAATCAGTCCGAGATCGCCTACATCTTCCGTGACATCCGCAAGCGGGACTTCCGTGAAGTTTGGCTTTCCAAGGAATCCCGTCCCGTCCAGACCATCCCGCCGGTGGAATCCCGTGCGGAGAAGGCCGAACGCGAGGCGCAGCAAGAGGCCAAGGCAGCACGCCTGGACGAACCACTGGACGCTCAGTCCCCGCATCCGCAAGGAGTCAGCAGCCAGGAGTCGTTCAGGGGTCACGGACCTGACGTGGGCACCGACGTTTCGCATCAAGGCTAAGCTTTCTGCTGTGACTCACATCGACGACGACGACTTCAGCAGTGCCACCAGTGATGACTTCGGCGGTTCGTCCGAGGGGAAACCCTCGGGCGGCCACGGCCACGGCCACGGCCACGGACACCACTCGCACAAGGTCGACCGCCCGCGCATCGAGGCGGCCGTCCGTGAGATCCTCATTGCCGTGGGCGAGGACCCGGATCGCGGTGGCCTGGTGGATACGCCGAAGCGTGTTGCCAAGGCGTACGCCGAGGTATTCGCGGGCCTGCATCAGGATCCCGAGGACGTCCTGTCCACCAAGTTCGACCTCGACCACGAGGAACTCGTGCTGGTTAAGGACATCCCGTTCTACTCCACGTGCGAGCACCATTTGGTACCGTTCCACGGCGTCGCGCACGTGGGGTACATCCCTTCCCATGAAGGCAAGGTGACGGGCCTGAGCAAGCTGGCCCGTCTCGTCGATATTTTCGCCCGTCGTCCCCAAGTGCAGGAACGCCTGACCACCCAGATCGTCGAAGCGCTCGTGACCCACCTCAAGCCCCGGGGAGCGATCGTCGTCGTCGAATGCGAACACATGTGCATGTCCATGCGTGGCATCCGCAAGCCCGGCGCCAAGACCGTCACCAGCGCAGTGCGCGGGCAACTTCATGACCCGGCCACCCGCGCCGAAGCCATGAGCCTCATACTCGGAAGGTAACAAAGACCATGGATTCCCTCGCAGCAGCACCAGGAACGGGCCCGGCTACCAGCCCCCTGCCCATTCTCCGTAAACCCCGTCCCGCTGCCCGTTTCGCGGACCTGCCGGCCGACCGCACGCTTGTCATGGGAATTCTCAACGTCACGCCGGATTCATTCAGCGACGGCGGCAAACACCCCACGGCTGATACCGCGATAGCGCACGGCTTGCGCATGTTGTACACGGGCGCGGACATTATCGACGTCGGCGGCGAATCAACCCGCCCGGGCGCCGAGCCTGTCTCCCCGGAAGAAGAGCAGCGCCGGGTCCTGCCCGTAATCCAGGCGCTCGTGAAGGCCGGAGCGCTCGTCAGCATCGATACGACGCACGCTTCGACGGCCGCCGCGGCCCTGGAGGCCGGAGCCGCGATCATCAACGATGTTTCCGGGTTGAGCATCGAACCTGAGATGGCCGAACTCGTCGCAAGCTCCAAGGTGCCCTACGTCCTGACGCATCGTCGGGGCGATGCCGAGACCATGAACAGCCTCGCCGACTACGGAAACGTCGTGGAGGAGGTCATCGAGGAGCTCAAGGGCGTCCGCGACAAGCTCTACGCGGCAGGTGTGGCACCGGAACAGATCATCGTGGATCCGGGCCTCGGCTTCTCCAAGGACGAAGACCAGAACTGGCAACTCCTGAAGTACATCGGCAAGCTGGATGAACTCGGCCACAAGGTCCTTATCGGAGCTTCCCGCAAGCGCTTCCTCGGAACGCTCCTGACTGTCGCCGGCAAGGCGGCGGCCCCGGAGGAGCGGGACCACGCCACAGCTGCCATCACGGCAATCAGCGCCGCGAACGGTGCCTGGGCTGTGCGAGTCCACGACGTCGGCCCCAGCCTTGACGCTGTCAAGGTTGCCGCGCGGGTCAGACACTAAGCTTCGTGAGCAAAGGGGGAGGAACCGGTTTGGACAAGATCACACTGACCGGCGTAACCGCCGTCGGGCATCACGGCGTCTTCGACTTCGAGCGCCGGGACGGACAACCGTTCGTCGTTGACGCGGTGCTGCACACCGATTTCAGCAAGGCCGCGGAAACCGATGACCTGCAGTACACGGCGCATTACGGTGAAGTGGCCGGGTACATCACGTCCCTCATCACAGGCGAGCCACTCAACCTGATCGAGGCCCTCGCGGTGCGGATCGCAGAGGGGATTCTGGCCGGCTTCAACGTCGCCGCCGTCGATGTAACTGTCCACAAACCCAAGGCTCCCATCGAAGTACCCTTCGGTGATGTCACCGTCAGTGTCCACAGGGAGCGTGCATGACCTCCCGTTTCACGAAAGCCATCCTGGCCCTCGGCAGCAATCTGGGCGAGCGGAACGACACCCTGTCCACCGCCGTCGCCGACCTCGTTGACCGCCCGGAAATCCGCCTGCTCGGTGTCTCTCCCGTGGTGCAGACCAAAGCCGTGGGCGGGCCATTGGGACAACCGGATTTCCTCAACATGGTGATCGCCGTCGAGACCACCCTTGCGCCGCTGGACCTGCTGCAGCACTGCCACGACGTCGAGCAAAAGCACCACCGGGTCCGCGAAGTTCGCTGGGGTCCGCGCACCTTGGACGTGGACATCATCCTTTACGGGGAGCTCACAAGCGACGACGAAAACCTGACCTTGCCGCATCCGCGGGCTGCGGAGCGCGCCTTCGTGCTCTATCCATGGGCCCTCCTGGACCCTGCAGCGCGGCTCAACGGTGAGAGCGTCGCCGAGCTGGCCACCAAGGCCGAGGACTTTCCAGGGCTTCGGCCTTTCGACGGTTTCGACGGATCCGGCAGCGTCGCTGCCGCGGGAGCGGTGGAATAGTCCATGAAGGCCATGCGTCCGCTCTTGTTGGCGATCATCGCCGTCGTGCTTGCCGCGGTTGGCTGGCTGACCACTGTGCTCACCACGCGCTACAGCATGGCGACGCCAGTGCTTCCTCCTTCCGCATTGGTGACCATGGGCGTCATCGCCGTGCTTACGTTGATCTTGGGCATCCGTGTCCTGCGTTGGCGCAACGGCAAGAAAAAGAAAATGCTCAACCCGATCCTGGCTGCCTGGACGCTAGTCCTGGCCCAGGCCTGCGCCTATACAGGCACGGTGCTGCTGGGCTGGCATGTGGGAATCGTGATTGAGCAACTCCGGCTCTGGAGCCTCCGCAGTGACCAAGGCATCTTGTGGCTCGCGCTCATCATGGGCGGCGGCGGGCTCATCATGACCGTCGTGGGGCTCGTGGTGGAGCGGTTCTGCCGAATCCCTCCGGAAGACCTGGAAGGCGGCCCCGGCGTCCGGGATTCACGCCGTGGCGAGGCCAAGGGCGAAGGCGAATATGCATACCGTGGCGATTGATCCTCCTGGCATCCAGTGGCTGCGCGTTTCGCCGAAATACGTGACGGTGCGGCTCGTCGAGTGGACCATCGGCAACGTGATCAGGGTCGGCCTGTTCAGCCTGCCCTTGCTCTTCGTGGAACTGGGATGGTGGAAATGGCCACCGCTATGGCTCGCCGTCGCCGTTCCCGCGGTCCTTCTGCTGCTTGCCCTGTGGAGGCTCGTGTTGATCCCGAGGCAAGTGAGGGCCATCGGTTATGCGGAACGCGACGACGACCTGCTGATCCGCCGCGGCATCTTCTTCCAGCGGACCATGGTGGTTCCCTACGGCCGGATGCAGTATGTCGACGTCGCGGTTGGACCCGTCGAACGGGTCTTGGGGCTTTGCACCCTCAAGCTCCACACCGCTTCAGCCGGAACCAACGCCCATTTGCCGGGTCTCCCCGCCGCTGAAGGAGCACGGCTGCGCGAGCAGCTTTCGGCCCGTGGCGAAGCGAGGCTGGCCGGGCTGTGACCCAGGGACAGACCGCCGTCGACGGCGACTGGCACCGCGTGCACCCGGCGTCGCCGTTCGTGCGTGGGTGGGTGGCACTGGTTGCGATCGTCTATTTCTTTGGCCGAGACACCTTCGAGCGAACCCTCCAGGGCCGCGGGACCATCGGCGACAACATCAACGAGCGCACCGTCTGGCTGCTGGTCGGGGGCGGCGTCGTGCTTTTGCTGGCCTTGGGATCCTTCGTCCTCAATTGGTACTTCACGCGTTATCAGCTTGCCGAAGGTTTCGTCCGGGTCAAGACGGGCTTTTTGTTCAAACAGCAGCGCCAGGCCCGGCTTGACCGGGTCCAGGCCGTCGACATCGTCCAGCCCTTGCTTGCACGTATTTTCGGGCTCGCCGAGCTGAAGTTCGAGGTCGCCGACGCCGGGCACTCGGCCATGCGGCTCTCCTACCTCAAGCTCGCACAGGCGAAACAGCTCCGCGCCACCATCTTGGGCCGGGCCGCCGGCATCGCGGATGGGAGCGAAACGGTCGAGGTTCCCGAGGCGCCGGAACAAGTGGTGCTGTACCTCCCGCCCGGAAGGCTTGTCGGTTCGCTGATCCTGAGCGAGCAAAGCTTCTTCATCGTGCTCAGCGCCATTGCATCCGTGCTGATCTCTGTGTTGACTGAGTCCCGCGCCTTCATCCTCTACTTGATTCCGGCAATCCTTGGCTTGGGTACTGCCTACTGGCGCTCGTTCAACACGGGCTACAACTTTACGGCGGCAATTTCCCCGGACGGCATCCGTCTGCGCTACGGGCTCCTGGATACCCGGGCCCAGACCGTGCCTCCGGGCCGAATCCAGGCAGTCAAAGTCAGCCAGCCCCCGTTATGGCGCATTCTTGGCTGGTATCGGATTCGCGTGAATGTCGCCGGCTACGGAGAGCACCACCGCAACGAGGGCGAGCACCGCACCATGCTCCTTCCGGTCGGGCGGAAGCCCGAGGTGATGATGATGCTCTCCCTCGTCCTGCCCGATCCAGGCACGGCCGACCCGGATCGCGTGTTCACGGCCGGTTTGAAAGGCCTGGATTCCGACGGCGGTTTTGTCACCACGCCAAGGCGTGCGTGGCTTCTTTCGCCGTTGGGTTGGCGTCGAAACGGCTTCCTCGCAACGGACACGGCATTGCTGCTGCGCTCGGGGCGCTGGTGGCGGCATTTGGTACTGGTCCCACATCAGCGGACCCAGTCCATGGCTCTCCACCAAGGTCCCTTGGCCCGGCTGTTCGGCGTGGCCGACCTCGTGCTGCACACCACCCCGGGTCCTGTGGCGCCCAGGCTCATCCAGGCAGCCACAGAAGGAGCCGTCGGCTTGTTCGACCAGCAGGCGGCCCGGGCCAGGGAAGCCCGCAAACTACAAAGCAGCGAGCAATGGCTAGCCCAGCTGCCACCGGCGGCGAGGCCGGTGCTCCCGGCCCCGCCAACCACGGGAGCAGTACAGCACGCATCAACCCAGGAGGAGCAGGACCATGGCTAGGCCAGGACGGCTCGGCGTTGGAATCATTGGCGCCGGCAAGGTGGGTGCCGTCCTGGGGGCGGCGCTGCGCGGTGCCGAGCACGCCGTCGTCGGGGTTTCCGCGGTGTCGGAGGCGAGCCGGGAGCGGGCCGAAACGCTTCTTCCCGGTGTCCCCATCCTCGAGATCCAGGACATCGTGGAGCGGGCAGAGTTGGTGCTCCTTGCCGTCCCGGACGATGCCCTTGGCGAACTCGTGGATGGGCTGGCCAAGCTCGGAGCGTGGCAGCCGGGCCAGCTCGTAGCGCACACTTCCGGCCGTTTCGGCGTCGGGATACTGAAGCCGATCCGGGCTGCCGGGGCCATCCCGCTCGCCCTCCACCCTGCCATGACTTTCACGGGTATGAGCCTTGACCTGACCCGGCTCATGGACTGCACGTTCGGGGTTACTGCCGACGCCGCCATGTTGCCCATCGCGCAGGCCCTGGTAGTGGAGATGGGCGCCGAACCCGTGGCCATCGCCGAAGCCGACCGGACCCTCTACCACGCAGCGCTCGCGCACAGTTCGAACCATCTGGTCACGCTCGTGGCGCAGGCCTCCCAGCTGCTACGGGAGATCGGAGTCGACACGCCGGAACGCATGCTCGGCCCCTTGCTGCGCGCCACGTTGGAGAACGCGCTGGCCTCAGGCGAGTCCGCGTTGACCGGACCCGTGGCCCGCGGGGATGTGGGGACCGTCGCCGCCCATGCCGAGGCCCTCAACGAGTACGACGCCGGTTCCGGCGGCGATGTTCTCGCCGCCTACCTGGCCATGGCCCGGGCAACGGCCCGCCGCGCGGTCAACCGTGGCCTGCTCAAAGAGGGCCAGTTCGACGACATCAACAACGCCCTGGACGGCTCAAATACGCCGGACAAGGGTGAAGCCCCTCCAGGCAACGACGCTGCCGGGGCGCAGGAAGGAACCTGAGGATGGCCATCAAACTCGTCACCACCGCGGCGGAACTGCGGGCCGAAAGTGCCCGGTTGCTCGCGGAAAAGCGCGGCATCTCGCAGGGCCTCGTCCCCACGATGGGAGCCCTGCACACCGGTCATGCAGCCCTGGCCCGTACCGCCGTCGAGCAGAACGACGTGGTGGTGGCTTCCATTTTCGTGAACCCCCTGCAGTTCGGCGAGGCCGCGGATCTTGAACGCTACCCGCGCACGCTTGATGCGGACATGGCACTGCTCGACGCCGAGGGCGTGGATCTCGTCTTCGCCCCTTCAGTTGACGAGGTCTACCCCGGCGGGGAGCCGGCGGTCCGCGTGACCTCGGGGCCGCTCGGCGAGAAATGGGAGGGCGCCTCGCGCCCCGGGCACTTCGACGGCGCCCTCACGGTGGTCGCCAAACTGCTGCACTACGGCTTGCCCGGCGGTCCAGCCGTCGACGGCGGTGCAGCCGCGTACCGCGCGTACTTCGGCCAGAAAGATGCCCAGCAGTTGGCCCTCGTGAAGCGGATGGTTGCCGATCTCAGTTTTCCGGTGGAGATCGTGGCAGTGCCCACCGTGCGCAACGCGGAAGGGCTCGCGCTCTCCAGCCGGAACCGTTTCCTTTCCGAAGAAGAGCAGGAGGCCGCCTTGGTGCTGTCCCGCGCCCTTCGCCTTCTTGAGTCCCGCGCCCTGGCGAACGAACCGCTGGGGCTGGACTCCGCCGTCGCACTCGTTGAATCGCAACCCCTGGTGCGATTGGACTATTTCGACGTCGTGGATCCCCGAACGCTGGAACCGCTCGCCGAAAACTGCAAGGACACTCCGTTCCGCGGTGAAGGGCTCGCGATCATCGCGGCGAAGGTGGGTCCCGTGCGGTTGATCGACAACGTGCCGCTGAGTTCTTGACCGCTGAAAACGTTTGGATTAACTGCTGACGGGAATGCCTTTGAAGCTTAGACTGTTGCAGTCTTCACCGGTGCCGAGCGCCGGAAACAACCGCACCCAAAGCTGAGGGATCCTCATGTCTACCGATGTCACGTCAGACGCGCACGGCAACCCCGTGCCGGAAACGGGGACACTACAAGTCAGCGACAAAATGTCGCGCGAGTCTGTCACCGTTATCGTCACGCTCCTCATCGCCACCTTCGTGGTGATCCTCAACGAAACCATCATGAACGTCGCCTTGCAGCGGCTCATGACGGACCTCAACGTTGACGCGCCCACGGTCCAATGGCTCTCCACTGGATTCATGTTGACCATGGCCGTGGTCATACCCACTACGGGCTTCATCCTCCAGCGGCTCACCACTCGAGCTGCTTTCCTCCTCGCAATCGGACTCTTCAGCGGCGGCACCCTGCTCGCGGCCCTGGCCCCGGGTTTTGGCGTGCTCCTGCTGGCGAGAATCATCCAGGCGGGTGGCACGGCGATCATGTTGCCGCTGCTGATGACCACCATCTTGACGCTCGTTCCGCTGTCCCGACGCGGCGCAGTGATGGGCAACGTGACCATCGCGATCTCGGTTGCGCCGGCCTTGGGTCCCACGGTTTCCGGCATCATTCTTGACCACTTCTCGTGGCGATTCATGTTCGTCTTCGTGCTGCCGGTCGCCTTGCTGGCCATGGCCATCGGTGCCCGCTTCCTGACCAACGTGGGTGAACGCGGCAACGTCAAGTTGGACTTCGTCTCTGTGGTCCTGACCGTCCCGGCTTTCGGTGGCCTGGTCTATGGCCTGAGCCAGATCGGCGGCCATGGCGGTGCAACTGCCCTGCCGGTTGCTGCCCTGGTGATCGGCGTCTTGTGCATGGTGGTTTTCGTTTTCCGCCAGCTCAAGTTGCAGAAGTCCGATTCGCCTCTGCTTGACCTGAGGGCTTTCAACTTCCGCATGTTCACGGTGTCGGTACTCCTCATGGTGGTTGCCATGATGGCCCTCTTCGGCGGAGTGATCCTGCTGCCGCTCTACCTGCAGAACGTCCTCCACCTGCAGCCGATGGAGACCGGCCTGGCACTCCTTCCGGGAGGCCTGGCGATGGGTCTGCTCGGCCCAGTGGTCGGCAGGCTGTTCGACAAAGTCGGTCCACTCCCGCTCACGTTGACCGGTTCCGTGCTGCTGGTCCTTACGCTATGGCAGTTCTCGATGCTCACCGCGAGCAGCCCGTTGTGGTGGGTCGTCGTCCTCTACGCGGTGCTCAGCTTGGGACTGGCATTGCTGTTCACGCCAGCGTTCACCACGGGCCTCAACCCGCTCCCGCCCCACCTCTACTCGCACGGCTCGGCCATCATGAGCACGCTGCAGCAGGTGGCGGGCGCCGCAGGCACTGCACTTCTGGTCTCGATCTTCGCTGTTGTGTCGGTCGCGTCCGGTTTTGTGGCCGGAATGCAGGCCGCCTTCCTGACGGCAACCGTGATTGCAATGGTTGCCGTGGTGCTGTCCGCGATGATGCGCAAGACCGAGGGGGCTGCGGGGCACTAGATCGCTTGCCCGCTCGCTTTCGCACGTGCCTTTCCCCGGGCCCTTTCCCTGGGGCCCGACGGCGCCGCTCACCTTTCGTGATGCGGCGCCGTTTTGCTGCCTGCCGCGGCTGCAGTGAGGGGCACGGGTTGATGTGACGCACGGCATGTTCGTTGATTGCGACTCGAAAGGCCTCCCGGCTGGTGGGGCCGGGTCCGAAATCGCCGTGTTGTAGGGGCTCTTGGGGCCCAGGGCCGTGATATCGGAGCGATTTGCCTGTGGTCTTCGGGGTGTGTAAAGTGATTCGAGTCGCCGCCGCTGATGCGGAAAAATTGCGGCAGACTCCCTTCCAAATGGAAACCAAATTGTTGGTTCGCTTTTGTGCGTTCCGGTGCGGTTTCGGGGGGTCTCGGATGGTGTTTTGTCCGGCGCGGTTCCCGGTTTCGGGAGTTGTGCGGGGAGGGCAGGTCTGGTAAGTTTGGGAAGTTGCTCCGGAGCGATCCCGGGCCCTTTGTGGGTGTGGGTGGTGTCGGGTGTGTCTGTTGTTTGAGAACTCAATAGTGTGCCAAGTTTGTTGATACCGGTTTATTTTATATGAATTGGTTGTTTTGGCTGGTCCTGTGTCACCTCCGTGGTGCGGGGCTGGTTTTTTCAGCTGGTTTCAAATTTTGTGCAGTTCCCGTGTCCGTTATTTCCGGTGCGGGGGTTGTGTCTGTTTTTGTTTTACTTCAACGGAGAGTTTGATCCTGGCTCAGGATGAACGCTGGCGGCGTGCTTAACACATGCAAGTCGAACGATGATCCGGTGCTTGCACCGGGGATTAGTGGCGAACGGGTGAGTAACACGTGAGTAACCTGCCCTTGACTCTGGGATAAGCCTGGGAAACTGGGTCTAATACCGGATATGACCGCCCGCCGCATGGTGTGGTGGTGGAAAGCTTTTGCGGTTTTGGATGGACTCGCGGCCTATCAGCTTGTTGGTGGGGTAATGGCCTACCAAGGCGACGACGGGTAGCCGGCCTGAGAGGGTGACCGGCCACACTGGGACTGAGACACGGCCCAGACTCCTACGGGAGGCAGCAGTGGGGAATATTGCACAATGGGCGGAAGCCTGATGCAGCGACGCCGCGTGAGGGATGACGGCCTTCGGGTTGTAAACCTCTTTCAGTAGGGAAGAAGCTTTCGGGTGACGGTACCTGCAGAAGAAGCGCCGGCTAACTACGTGCCAGCAGCCGCGGTAATACGTAGGGCGCAAGCGTTATCCGGAATTATTGGGCGTAAAGAGCTCGTAGGCGGTTTGTCGCGTCTGCTGTGAAAGACCGGGGCTCAACTCCGGTTCTGCAGTGGGTACGGGCAGACTAGAGTGATGTAGGGGAGACTGGAATTCCTGGTGTAGCGGTGAAATGCGCAGATATCAGGAGGAACACCGATGGCGAAGGCAGGTCTCTGGGCATTAACTGACGCTGAGGAGCGAAAGCATGGGGAGCGAACAGGATTAGATACCCTGGTAGTCCATGCCGTAAACGTTGGGCACTAGGTGTGGGGGACATTCCACGTTTTCCGCGCCGTAGCTAACGCATTAAGTGCCCCGCCTGGGGAGTACGGCCGCAAGGCTAAAACTCAAAGGAATTGACGGGGGCCCGCACAAGCGGCGGAGCATGCGGATTAATTCGATGCAACGCGAAGAACCTTACCAAGGCTTGACATGAACCGGTAACGCCTGGAAACAGGTGCCCCGCTTGCGGTCGGTTTACAGGTGGTGCATGGTTGTCGTCAGCTCGTGTCGTGAGATGTTGGGTTAAGTCCCGCAACGAGCGCAACCCTCGTTCCATGTTGCCAGCACGTAGTGGTGGGGACTCATGGGAGACTGCCGGGGTCAACTCGGAGGAAGGTGGGGACGACGTCAAATCATCATGCCCCTTATGTCTTGGGCTTCACGCATGCTACAATGGCCGGTACAAAGGGTTGCGATACTGTGAGGTGGAGCTAATCCCAAAAAGCCGGTCTCAGTTCGGATTGGGGTCTGCAACTCGACCCCATGAAGTCGGAGTCGCTAGTAATCGCAGATCAGCAACGCTGCGGTGAATACGTTCCCGGGCCTTGTACACACCGCCCGTCAAGTCACGAAAGTTGGTAACACCCGAAGCCGGTGGCCTAACCCTTGTGGGGGGAGCCGTCGAAGGTGGGACCGGCGATTGGGACTAAGTCGTAACAAGGTAGCCGTACCGGAAGGTGCGGCTGGATCACCTCCTTTCTAAGGAGCACCATTTCCGCTTCCTGTCCTGCCGCATGGTTGGTTGGGGGGTGGGTGGAAGCAAAGCCCATTGCGCAGGCGTCTGTTCTGCGGTGGGTGCTCATGGGTGGAATATCAGCAGATAGCGGCCGGTGGTTTCCTTTTCCGCCCCTAGTACGGTTGTCTTGTCCCTTTGCGGGGCGGGGCGTCCTGGAACGGTGCGGGTGGGGGAGGGCCGGTTTTCGTGTTTGGCACACTGTTGGGTCCTGAGGCAACAGGGCCGCGGCCTGCGGGTCCTTCCTTTGGGGGGGTGCGGGGTTGCGGGTTTGGTGTTTCTGGTTTCCTGGCTGCATGTCTTCGTGCGTGGCGGCTGTCCCTGTCCTTTGTGGCGGGGGTGGTTGGTGCGGGGGGTGTGGTACGGGGTTGTTGTTTGAGAACTACATAGTGGACGCGAGCATCTGACACGGGCAGGCCTTTGTGCTTGTTTGTGTCTACAGCAATTTCTTTTTATGAACCTGGCCCTTGTGGCCTGGTTCTCTCGAGAAGTTTTTTGATCTTTGTGTGGTCAAGTTTTTAAGGGCACACGGTGGATGCCTTGGCATTAGGAGCCGAAGAAGGACGTAGGAATCTGCGATAAGCCTGGGGGAGTTGATAACCGAACGTTGATCCCAGGATGTCCGAATGGGGAAACCCCGCCAGGCGCTGTGAGGTGATCTGGTGACCCGCATCTGAACACATAGGGTGCGTGGGGGGAACGCGGGGAAGTGAAACATCTCAGTACCCGCAGGAAGAGAAAACAAGAGTGATTCCGTTAGTAGTGGCGAGCGAACGCGGATGAGGCTAAACCGTTCCATGTGTGATAGCCGGCGGGCGTTGCATGGGCGGGGTTGTGGGACTTTCCGTGCTGGTTCTGCCGGACCGGTGGGGTGAGAGCATGGACATAGGTGAACGGTCTTGAAAGGCCGGCCGTAGAGGGTGGGAGCCCCGTAACCGTAATGTTGTGTGCCGCCTGGAGAGGATCCCAAGTAGCACGGGGCCCGAGAAATCCCGTGCGAATCTGTCAGGACCACCTGATAAGCCTAAATACTTCCTAATGACCGATAGCGGACCAGTACCGTGAGGGAAAGGTGAAAAGTACCCCGGGAGGGGAGTGAAACAGTACCTGAAACCGTGTGCTTACAATCCGTCGGAGCAGCCTTGTAGTTGTGACGGCGTGCCTTTTGAAGAATGAGCCTGCGAGTTAGTGTTACGTCGCGAGGTTAACCCGTGTGGGGTAGCCGTAGCGAAAGCGAGTCTGAACAGGGCGATCGTAGTGGCGTGATCTAGACCCGAAGCGGAGTGATCTACCCATGGCCAGGTTGAAGCGACGGTAAGACGTCGTGGAGGACCGAACCCACTTCAGTTGAAAATGGAGGGGATGAGCTGTGGGTAGGGGTGAAAGGCCAATCAAACTCCGTGATAGCTGGTTCTCCCCGAAATGCATTTAGGTGCAGCGTTGCGTGTTTCTTGCCGGAGGTAGAGCTACTGGATGGCCGATGGGCCCTACAAGGTTACTGACGTCAGCCAAACTCCGAATGCCGGTAAGTGAGAGCGCAGCAGTGAGACTGTGGGGGATAAGCTTCATAGTCGAGAGGGAAACAGCCCAGACCACCAACTAAGGCCCCTAAGCGTGTGCTAAGTGGGAAAGGATGTGGAGTTGCGAAGACAACCAGGAGGTTGGCTTAGAAGCAGCCATCCTTGAAAGAGTGCGTAATAGCTCACTGGTCAAGTGATTCCGCGCCGACAATGTAGCGGGGCTCAAGTACACCGCCGAAGTTGTGGATTTCAGATAGTAGACAAGCCTTCGTGGTTCAGTCGTCTGGAGTGGTAGGGGAGCGTCGTGTGGGCGGTGAAGTCGCGGTGTAAACCAGCGGTGGAGCCTACACGAGTGAGAATGCAGGCATGAGTAGCGAAAGACGGGTGAGAAACCCGTCCGCCGAATGATCAAGGGTTCCAGGGTCAAGCTAATCTGCCCTGGGTAAGTCGGGACCTAAGGCGAGGCCGACAGGCGTAGTCGATGGACAACGGGTTGATATTCCCGTACCGGCGAAGGACCGCCCATGCCAAGCGGGGGATACTAACCGCCCGGAGCCTGCCCAAGCACCCTTGTGGTGTGCGGGTTTTGGCCGAGCGCGGGACCTGATCCCGGGAGGTAAGCGTATTAACAGGTGTGACGCAGGAAGGTAGCCGGGCCGGGCGATGGTTGCCCCGGTCTAAGGATGTAGGGTCAGCGATAGGCAAATCCGTCGCTGTGTCTTTGATGACGATCCTGAGATCTGACGGGACCCCCTTGCGGGGGGATCCGGTGATCCTATGCTGCCTAGAAAAGCATCGACGCGAGGTCCCAGCCGCCCGTACCCCAAACCGACACAGGTGATCAGGTAGAGAATACCAAGGCGATCGAGAGAATTATGGTTAAGGAACTCGGCAAAATGCCCCCGTAACTTCGGGAGAAGGGGGGCCCCAACCTTGAACACCACTTGCTGGTGGGAGGGGATCGGGGCCGCAGAGACCAGGGGGAAGCGACTGTTTACTAAAAACACAGGTCCGTGCGAAGTCGCAAGACGATGTATACGGACTGACTCCTGCCCGGTGCTGGAAGGTTAAGAGGACCGGTTAGCCGCAAGGCGAAGCTGAGAATTCAAGCCCCAGTAAACGGCGGTGGTAACTATAACCATCCTAAGGTAGCGAAATTCCTTGTCGGGTAAGTTCCGACCTGCACGAATGGAGTAACGACTTCCCCGCTGTCTCAACCATAAACTCGGCGAAATTGCAGTACGAGTAAAGATGCTCGTTACGCGCAGCAGGACGGAAAGACCCCGAGACCTTTACTATAGTTTGGTATTGGTGTTCGGAGTGGCTTGTGTAGGATAGGTGGGAGACGTTGAAGCCCGGACGCCAGTCCGGGTGGAGTCATCGTTGAAATACCACTCTGGTCACTTTGGACATCTAACTTCGGCCCGTGATCCGGGTCAGGGACAGTGCCTGATGGGTAGTTTAACTGGGGCGGTTGCCTCCTAAAAAGTAACGGAGGCGCCCAAAGGTTCCCTCAGCCTGGTTGGCAATCAGGTGTCGAGTGTAAGTGCACAAGGGAGCTTGACTGTGAGAGAGACATCTCAAGCAGGGACGAAAGTCGGGACTAGTGATCCGGCGGTACATTGTGGAATGGCCGTCGCTCAACGGATAAAAGGTACCTCGGGGATAACAGGCTGATCTTGCCCAAGAGTCCATATCGACGGCATGGTTTGGCACCTCGATGTCGGCTCGTCGCATCCTGGGGCTGGAGTAGGTCCCAAGGGTTGGGCTGTTCGCCCATTAAAGCGGTACGCGAGCTGGGTTTAGAACGTCGTGAGACAGTTCGGTCCCTATCCGCTGCGCGCGCAGGAAATTTGAGAAGGGCTGTCCTTAGTACGAGAGGACCGGGACGGACGAACCTCTGGTGTGTCAGTTGTACTGCCAAGTGCACCGCTGATTAGCTACGTTCGGATGGGATAACCGCTGAAAGCATCTAAGCGGGAAGCTCGCTTCAAGATGAGATTTCCATGCACCTCGTGTGTGAGAGGCCCCCAGCCAGACCACTGGGTTGATAGGCCGGATGTGGAAGACAGGACCAAAGACTGTTGAAGCTGACCGGTACTAATAGGCCGACAACTTACACCACACAAACACAACACTGCTTGCGTCCACTATGTGGTTCCCGGACAACAAACACCCGTCACGGCTGTTTGCCCGTTCCAGGAACCAACACAACTGAATAACAACACCACAATGTTGTAACCAGTCTTCCCACACCACCACCCCCCGCAGGGTGCGGCGGTGACGGGCAACAGGGTTACGGCGGTCATAGCGTGGGGGAAACGCCCGGTCCCATTCCGAACCCGGAAGCTAAGACCCACAGCGCCGATGGTACTGCACCCGGGAGGGTGTGGGAGAGTAGGACACCGCCGGACAACCATCCAGGTCGAGACCCCCCAACCACCACCACGGTGGCCGGGGGGTCTCCCGCATTTAACCACCCACCACAACACCACCGGACCCTCCATCACACATGCGCCGGAAACCCCGGACCCTCCATCACATATACGCCGGAAACCCCGGACCCTCCATCACATATACGCCGGAAACCCCGGACCCTCCTTCACGTATGCGCCGGAAACCCCGGACCCTCCTTCACGTATGCGCCGGTCACGACCAACGCTCCATCACATATGCGCCGGTCACGACCAACGCTCCATCACATATGCGCCGGTTCCCACGAACCCTCCTTCACATGTGGGCGTTCCCGGGTCCGTGGACGCGCAGAGCAGTGTTGATTCCAGCCTTGTTTGGCGGCGGCAGGTGCCCGTTGGAGCCGTTCTATGTCAACTCCCTCGCAGTAGCCGAACGAACTCTATGGATCAGGCCGCGAGCATGCCGAGTTCCTGGTTGTGACACTCGGCGAAGGCGTCGGCGCGGGATTTGTCATGGATGGTGCTGTCGCGCGCGGCAGTGGGGCGGTGCTGGCGAAATCGGTCACATAGCCGCTGTTGGGGATGGACCGCTTTGTACAGGTGGCAACCACGGATGCATTGAGGCTGGTCCGGCAGCCCCGGACCCACGGAAACAACGAAGCGGTACCAAGGACCCGGCATTCGGCGTAAGGCCGCCGGGACTCGTTTCAATACGCATCGCCGGACAACCTACGTCTCCAGCCTGACACGGCAGATCGATCTGGTTCAGCCGCTGCTGTTCGAGGCCGATCAGGTGGAGCTGGCTGCCATTCGGCTGGGCACCTCTGCATCCTCCGTGCGGATTGCGGCCATCAGCTCCTTGCCGGCGCACGCCACCGCCCCTGAAACACTGCAGTCGAGGCTCCGCCTGTTCGACGTCGTGAGGACCGCCTGCGCTGTCGGGCTTCCGACGGCGGTGTGCGGCCTCGCGGACAACATTGTCTATATTGCCCTTCCTCAGAGCGCCGAATCGTCCCGGGCGTTCCGGCGAGGCCATGTTGCGGATTGTCCACAACTGCCGCCGATTGCTGTCACGACCGGTCCTGGCCGGTCTGGGTCGCGCAACTGCGCTTGCGATGCTGGGACAGTCACGAACTGATGCCGAGACGGTGCTCGCGGAACTCTTCCGCGACATCGAGGAGGGCCGGGTCTGCGCCGACTAACAGGAGGTGGTGGCGGACCACGAATCGCTCGGCTCCCGGCTTTACCTGCGACAGCTAGTCACAGAACTGCAGAGCGCCGGACACCTGCCGGGCGACTACGCCGCCAGAATCACCGCCCACGATGAACGCCGGAAGACCTCCTTCGAGGAGACGGTCCGCACCTATCTTGATCAAGGGGGCAACGCAATCGAGACCGCGAAGCGGCTGGCCTGCACGTGAACACCGTGCGCTACCGGCTCACCAGGATTGAGCCCCTGTTCGGCATCAACCTGGAGGATCCGGAGACCCGGCTGC
Source organism: Arthrobacter sp. DMZ02-1R (assembly GCF_057747935.1). Classification (NCBI taxonomy): domain Bacteria; kingdom Bacillati; phylum Actinomycetota; class Actinomycetes; order Micrococcales; family Micrococcaceae; genus Arthrobacter; species Arthrobacter sp. DMZ02-1R. The sequence goes on along the minus strand of NZ_CM173230.1, from coordinate 4,813,737 downwards.
TCGTGTGGCTGCAGCTCTGGGCAAAGCACAACTAGCCAGCCGCGCTCAGGTAAAACCTCTTGCGCCCCGACCACCATGATCTCGCGATGTCGGAGCGGTAACTTGCCAGTTCAGACATAGGCACAACTGCGGAAGTACCGATTCGAAGCTGCGACACCGCCGTTTTCCTACCCGCTGGCTGGTGGAATCCAAGGACGGACAGCCGCTGGGCTACCCGGCTCCTTCCGGCATTCGATTGTGATCTCGGTCAGTTGAGGATGCGCAAAGACCCAGGGGTCCGGCTGGAACGGTCCGTGCCGGCTGCTAGTGTCGCTGGTAATCGTAGCGAGGTTGTGCCGCACGGAAAGGCAGCTGAACCCGTGGTGAATAGCGGGGCATCATTTGCTGGATTTGCGCAGGGTGCGGAAGCCGTGTAATGTCTTCTAAGTCGCCGCGAGGGAGACAGCCTAGAGCTGGGAACCACGTGTGGCCAACCCTTTCGAATTGAGCCTGAAACGGCTGGTGCTTTGTGCGCCGTAATTCGAGGGGAATTCGAATTATTACCCTGAAATCGGTCGAGATACTGATTTGCAAGACGGTGATGATTCGGGTAACTTAGTAAAGTTGCTCCGGAGCGATCCCGGGCCCTTTGTGGGTGTGGGTGGTGTCGGGTGTGTCTGTTGTTTGAGAACTCAATAGTGTGCCAAGTTTGTTGATACCGGTTTATTTTATATGAATTGGTTGTTTTGGCTGGTCCTGTGTCACCTCCGTGGTGCGGGGCTGGTTTTTTACAGCTGGTTTCAAATTTTGTGCAGTTCCCGTGTCCGTTATTTCCGGTGCGGGGGTTGTGTCTGTTTTTGTTTTACTTCAACGGAGAGTTTGATCCTGGCTCAGGATGAACGCTGGCGGCGTGCTTAACACATGCAAGTCGAACGATGATCCGGTGCTTGCACCGGGGATTAGTGGCGAACGGGTGAGTAACACGTGAGTAACCTGCCCTTGACTCTGGGATAAGCCTGGGAAACTGGGTCTAATACCGGATATGACCGGCCACCGCATGGTGTGGTGGTGGAAAGCTTTTGCGGTTTTGGATGGACTCGCGGCCTATCAGCTTGTTGGTGGGGTAATGGCCTACCAAGGCGACGACGGGTAGCCGGCCTGAGAGGGTGACCGGCCACACTGGGACTGAGACACGGCCCAGACTCCTACGGGAGGCAGCAGTGGGGAATATTGCACAATGGGCGGAAGCCTGATGCAGCGACGCCGCGTGAGGGATGACGGCCTTCGGGTTGTAAACCTCTTTCAGTAGGGAAGAAGCTTTCGGGTGACGGTACCTGCAGAAGAAGCGCCGGCTAACTACGTGCCAGCAGCCGCGGTAATACGTAGGGCGCAAGCGTTATCCGGAATTATTGGGCGTAAAGAGCTCGTAGGCGGTTTGTCGCGTCTGCTGTGAAAGACCGGGGCTCAACTCCGGTTCTGCAGTGGGTACGGGCAGACTAGAGTGATGTAGGGGAGACTGGAATTCCTGGTGTAGCGGTGAAATGCGCAGATATCAGGAGGAACACCGATGGCGAAGGCAGGTCTCTGGGCATTAACTGACGCTGAGGAGCGAAAGCATGGGGAGCGAACAGGATTAGATACCCTGGTAGTCCATGCCGTAAACGTTGGGCACTAGGTGTGGGGGACATTCCACGTTTTCCGCGCCGTAGCTAACGCATTAAGTGCCCCGCCTGGGGAGTACGGCCGCAAGGCTAAAACTCAAAGGAATTGACGGGGGCCCGCACAAGCGGCGGAGCATGCGGATTAATTCGATGCAACGCGAAGAACCTTACCAAGGCTTGACATGAACCGGTAACGCCTGGAAACAGGTGCCCCGCTTGCGGTCGGTTTACAGGTGGTGCATGGTTGTCGTCAGCTCGTGTCGTGAGATGTTGGGTTAAGTCCCGCAACGAGCGCAACCCTCGTTCCATGTTGCCAGCACGTAGTGGTGGGGACTCATGGGAGACTGCCGGGGTCAACTCGGAGGAAGGTGGGGACGACGTCAAATCATCATGCCCCTTATGTCTTGGGCTTCACGCATGCTACAATGGCCGGTACAAAGGGTTGCGATACTGTGAGGTGGAGCTAATCCCAAAAAGCCGGTCTCAGTTCGGATTGGGGTCTGCAACTCGACCCCATGAAGTCGGAGTCGCTAGTAATCGCAGATCAGCAACGCTGCGGTGAATACGTTCCCGGGCCTTGTACACACCGCCCGTCAAGTCACGAAAGTTGGTAACACCCGAAGCCGGTGGCCTAACCCTTGTGGGGGGAGCCGTCGAAGGTGGGACCGGCGATTGGGACTAAGTCGTAACAAGGTAGCCGTACCGGAAGGTGCGGCTGGATCACCTCCTTTCTAAGGAGCACCATTTCCGCTTCCTGTCCTGCCGCATGGTTGGTTGGGGGGTGGGTGGAAGCAAAGCCCATTGCGCAGGCGTCTGTTCTGCGGTGGGTGCTCATGGGTGGAATATCAGCAGATAGCGGCCGGTGGTTTCCTTTTCCGCCCCTAGTACGGTTGTCTTGTCCCTTTGCGGGGCGGGGCGTCCTGGAACGGTGCGGGTGGGGGAGGGCCGGTTTTCGTGTTTGGCACACTGTTGGGTCCTGAGGCAACAGGGCCGCGGCCTGCGGGTCCTTCCTTTTTGGGGGGTGCGGGGTTGCGGGTTTGGTGTTTCTGGTTTCCTGGCTGCATGTCTTCGTGCGTGGCGGCTGTCCCCTTTTTTGTGGGGGTGGTTGGTGCGGGGGGTGTGGTACGGGGTTGTTGTTTGAGAACTACATAGTGGACGCGAGCATCTGACACGGGCAGGCCTTTGTGCTTGTTTGTGTCTACAGCAATTTCTTTTTATGAACCTGGCCCTTGTGGCCTGGTTCTCTCGAGAAGTTTTTTGATCTTTGTGTGGTCAAGTTTTTAAGGGCACACGGTGGATGCCTTGGCATTAGGAGCCGAAGAAGGACGTAGGAATCTGCGATAAGCCTGGGGGAGTTGATAACCGAACGTTGATCCCAGGATGTCCGAATGGGGAAACCCCGCCAGACGCTGTGAGGTGATCTGGTGACCCGCATCTGAACACATAGGGTGCGTGGGGGGAACGCGGGGAAGTGAAACATCTCAGTACCCGCAGGAAGAGAAAACAAGAGTGATTCCGTTAGTAGTGGCGAGCGAACGCGGATGAGGCTAAACCGTTCCATGTGTGATAGCCGGCGGGCGTTGCATGGGCGGGGTTGTGGGACTTTCCGTGCTGGTTCTGCCGGACCGGTGGGGTGAGAGCATGGACATAGGTGAACGGTCTTGAAAGGCCGGCCGTAGAGGGTGGGAGCCCCGTAACCGTAATGTTGTGTGCCGCCTGGAGAGGATCCCAAGTAGCACGGGGCCCGAGAAATCCCGTGCGAATCTGTCAGGACCACCTGATAAGCCTAAATACTTCCTAATGACCGATAGCGGACCAGTACCGTGAGGGAAAGGTGAAAAGTACCCCGGGAGGGGAGTGAAACAGTACCTGAAACCGTGTGCTTACAATCCGTCGGAGCAGCCTTGTAGTTGTGACGGCGTGCCTTTTGAAGAATGAGCCTGCGAGTTAGTGTTACGTCGCGAGGTTAACCCGTGTGGGGTAGCCGTAGCGAAAGCGAGTCTGAACAGGGCGATCGTAGTGGCGTGATCTAGACCCGAAGCGGAGTGATCTACCCATGGCCAGGTTGAAGCGACGGTAAGACGTCGTGGAGGACCGAACCCACTTCAGTTGAAAATGGAGGGGATGAGCTGTGGGTAGGGGTGAAAGGCCAATCAAACTCCGTGATAGCTGGTTCTCCCCGAAATGCATTTAGGTGCAGCGTTGCGTGTTTCTTGCCGGAGGTAGAGCTACTGGATGGCCGATGGGCCCTACAAGGTTACTGACGTCAGCCAAACTCCGAATGCCGGTAAGTGAGAGCGCAGCAGTGAGACTGTGGGGGATAAGCTTCATAGTCGAGAGGGAAACAGCCCAGACCACCAACTAAGGCCCCTAAGCGTGTGCTAAGTGGGAAAGGATGTGGAGTTGCGAAGACAACCAGGAGGTTGGCTTAGAAGCAGCCATCCTTGAAAGAGTGCGTAATAGCTCACTGGTCAAGTGATTCCGCGCCGACAATGTAGCGGGGCTCAAGTACACCGCCGAAGTTGTGGATTTCAGATAGTAGACAAGCCTTCGTGGTTCAGTCGTCTGGAGTGGTAGGGGAGCGTCGTGTGGGCGGTGAAGTCGCGGTGTAAACCAGCGGTGGAGCCTACACGAGTGAGAATGCAGGCATGAGTAGCGAAAGACGGGTGAGAAACCCGTCCGCCGAATGATCAAGGGTTCCAGGGTCAAGCTAATCTGCCCTGGGTAAGTCGGGACCTAAGGCGAGGCCGACAGGCGTAGTCGATGGACAACGGGTTGATATTCCCGTACCGGCGAAGGACCGCCCATGCCAAGCGGGGGATACTAACCGCCCGGAGCCTGCCCAAGCACCCTTGTGGTGTGCGGGTTTTGGCCGAGCGCGGGACCTGATCCCGGGAGGTAAGCGTATTAACAGGTGTGACGCAGGAAGGTAGCCGGGCCGGGCGATGGTTGCCCCGGTCTAAGGATGTAGGGTCAGCGATAGGCAAATCCGTCGCTGTGTCTTTGATGACGATCCTGAGATCTGACGGGACCCCCTTGCGGGGGGATCCGGTGATCCTATGCTGCCTAGAAAAGCATCGACGCGAGGTCCCAGCCGCCCGTACCCCAAACCGACACAGGTGATCAGGTAGAGAATACCAAGGCGATCGAGAGAATTATGGTTAAGGAACTCGGCAAAATGCCCCCGTAACTTCGGGAGAAGGGGGGCCCCAACCTTGAACACCACTTGCTGGTGGGAGGGGATCGGGGCCGCAGAGACCAGGGGGAAGCGACTGTTTACTAAAAACACAGGTCCGTGCGAAGTCGCAAGACGATGTATACGGACTGACTCCTGCCCGGTGCTGGAAGGTTAAGAGGACCGGTTAGCCGCAAGGCGAAGCTGAGAATTCAAGCCCCAGTAAACGGCGGTGGTAACTATAACCATCCTAAGGTAGCGAAATTCCTTGTCGGGTAAGTTCCGACCTGCACGAATGGAGTAACGACTTCCCCGCTGTCTCAACCATAAACTCGGCGAAATTGCAGTACGAGTAAAGATGCTCGTTACGCGCAGCAGGACGGAAAGACCCCGAGACCTTTACTATAGTTTGGTATTGGTGTTCGGAGTGGCTTGTGTAGGATAGGTGGGAGACGTTGAAGCCCGGACGCCAGTCCGGGTGGAGTCATCGTTGAAATACCACTCTGGTCACTTTGGACATCTAACTTCGGCCCGTGATCCGGGTCAGGGACAGTGCCTGATGGGTAGTTTAACTGGGGCGGTTGCCTCCTAAAAAGTAACGGAGGCGCCCAAAGGTTCCCTCAGCCTGGTTGGCAATCAGGTGTCGAGTGTAAGTGCACAAGGGAGCTTGACTGTGAGAGAGACATCTCAAGCAGGGACGAAAGTCGGGACTAGTGATCCGGCGGTACATTGTGGAATGGCCGTCGCTCAACGGATAAAAGGTACCTCGGGGATAACAGGCTGATCTTGCCCAAGAGTCCATATCGACGGCATGGTTTGGCACCTCGATGTCGGCTCGTCGCATCCTGGGGCTGGAGTAGGTCCCAAGGGTTGGGCTGTTCGCCCATTAAAGCGGTACGCGAGCTGGGTTTAGAACGTCGTGAGACAGTTCGGTCCCTATCCGCTGCGCGCGCAGGAAATTTGAGAAGGGCTGTCCTTAGTACGAGAGGACCGGGACGGACGAACCTCTGGTGTGTCAGTTGTACTGCCAAGTGCACCGCTGATTAGCTACGTTCGGATGGGATAACCGCTGAAAGCATCTAAGCGGGAAGCTCGCTTCAAGATGAGATTTCCATGCACCTCGTGTGTGAGAGGCCCCCAGCCAGACCACTGGGTTGATAGGCCGGATGTGGAAGACAGGACCAAAGACTGTTGAAGCTGACCGGTACTAATAGGCCGACAACTTACACCACACAAACACAACACTGCTTGCGTCCACTATGTGGTTCCCGGACAACAAACACCCGTCACGGCTGTTTGCCCGTTCCAGGAACCAACACAACTGAATAACAACACCACAATGTTGTAACCAGTCTTCCCACACCACCACCCCCCGCAGGGTGCGGCGGTGACGGGCAACAGGGTTACGGCGGTCATAGCGTGGGGGAAACGCCCGGTCCCATTCCGAACCCGGAAGCTAAGACCCACAGCGCCGATGGTACTGCACCCGGGAGGGTGTGGGAGAGTAGGACACCGCCGGACAACCATCCAGGTCGAGACCCCCCAACCACCACCATGGTGGCCGGGGGGTCTCCCGCATTTAAACACCCACCACAACTGCAGAAGCGTCCGGCCAGGACCGGCTATAGGTGAGCGAGCGCCGGGTCAGGACCGGCCATAAGTGAGCGAGCGTCCGGCCGGAAGGCCCCAAAGCTGCAGGAGCGTCCGGTCAGGACCCGCCATAGCTGAGCGAGCGTCCGGCCGGAAGGCCCCAAAGCTGCAGGAGCGTCCGGTCAGGACCCGCCATAGCTGAGCGAGCGTCCGGTCGGGACCTTGAGCTGGACCCGCAGGCTAGCCCGAGAAGAAGTCGGAAAGCTCGGCGATGAGTTTGTCGGGTGCCCGGATCACTCCGTCGTGGCCGTGGCCAGGCAGGATGGTGTAGCTCGATCCGGAGAGGACGTCGTGGATCTGACCGCACGCCACCCCGAAGTATGCCGGGCTCTTTTCGCCCACCACAATGAGCGTCTCCAGCGGGAGCTCGAGGAATGGTTCTGCGGGCATGTCGGCGGCGATGACCGCCTTTATCTCGCGTACGCCGGCCTGCATGAGTTCGCGCATTTGTTTGCCCATGGGGGTGCCAGACGTCAGCTTGTTGACGAGGGTCAGCATGGAGAGCGGCATCCGGGCAAACGCACCCTCGGTTTCGACGCCCTTCACCAGCACTGCGAGCCCTCGGTCAAAGTCTCCGGCCGCCGTCGCGCGCTCATATTCGCTCGTCCACCCGGCCTTCACGCTGTGGTTGACGGAAACTGCGGGGTCGTAGACCGCCAGGCGCTCCACGGGCAGCGTGCGTGCCGCGTGCAGCGCCACTGCGCCTCCGAAGCTGTGCCCGAAGACATCGGTGCAAGACGTGTGCTTCATGATCTCGGCAAGATCCCGGATGTCCACGTCGAGGGTGTAGTCGTCCGGCTGCGGTGACGATTCGCCGCGGCCCCGGCGGTTGAAAGTGTGGACTGGGCGGCCAAGGGCGGCGCTGAGCTTTTGCGCAAACTTGGAGTAGTCTGCGGCGGTCACCATGGAGGCAGGCACGACGACGACGCCGGAGCCGGCAGCCGCCAGGTCACCGCCCGTCGTGAATAGCTCGAGGGTTCCGCCGTCGGCCGTTGTGATGTTCTCGCGCGTCATGCTTCGAGCCTAACGGAGCCGCAGGGTTCCGTCAGTCCTTGAAATAGCTGGAGATGTCCACCACAAGTTCCTTCGCCGCTGCCGGGATGGATCCGTGGAAGCCTTTTGGCGATACCACCAGCGAGCTTCCAGGAACCGCCGCGTACAGCCGTTCGGCGGCCACCTTGTAGTACTTGGGGCTCTTGCTACCCACCATGAACCGCGTGTTTCGAGGCAATACGGAGAAGTCCCGGGGGTGTGCGGCCTCGTCGTAGGCGGCTTTGAGTTCGGCCACGCCCGTTGGCATGAGTTCCTTGAGGACCTTGTTGACTTTCGTCCGGGAGACGATTGCCATGAGGCTGGCCAGGATGGGCTCCGGGACTCTGGCCAAGGCGGTGCCGGGCTGCATGCCCCGCTTCAACCGGGCCATGGCATGTCCCACATTTCCGCTATCTACGGCCTGGGCAAAGCCGTCCAGCCAGCCGGTGTCCATACTGCCGTCGATGTTGACTGCGGCATCGTAGACGGCAACTTTGTTCGGCTCGTAGCTTGTTCCTGCAAACTCCTGCACGGCGTTCAGTGCCACGGATCCGCCAAGGCTGTGGCCAAGGATGTTTCTGGCGCCCGTTGCGTCCATGATGCTGCGGACGTCCGCGATCTCCGTGGCCATTGAGTAGTTTGCGGGCAGCTCCGTCGAGCTGCCCCGGCCTCGGCGGTCGAAGACGTCAACCGCCCAGCCCCCGCCGAGTCCACTGGCCAGCGCCATGGAGAAGGGACGGTACATGAGTGCGGTCAGAAATGCGCCGCCAATGAGCACGACGCGGCGCTCTCCGGGCGCATCCACGGTGCCGTAACTGTACAAGGCCAGCTTGCCGCCGTCGGGAGTAGGGACCTCACGTTCTCTCACCGTTTCATCCTAGGGTGCCGACGTCGGCGTCCCCGGGGCCTTGGCGAGGTAGCGGGCGATTCTCACCGCGAGCTGCTTCCCCGGCCGGAGGGGACCCTCATGGAACTGCAGGGGGACTATCGCGAAGTCCACCACTGGGATGGCTGCGGCGAGCAGCCGGCCGGTTTCGGCAAAGTAGGACGGGCTCCAGCCGCCACTGAGCATCAGGGTCGGCGTTTTCATCTCCGCATAGTCTTGGATGTGCGAGTCAGCCTCGATGATCGCGCGCATCTCGGACACCGCCGTCGGCAACAGTTCCCTCATCTCGGATCCCAACCTGGTCTTGGCGCAGAGGATGCTGAGCACCCGCAGCGCTCCGAGCGGCAAGTAGGAAATCGGACCGGCGGTAGCAAGCCCCTGGACCAAATGCGCCCATGCGTGGTCAAGTTGGCCAGCTGTGACTGCTTCTTCCAGTTGCGGACGCCAACGCCCGTTCAGGCTCCCGGACAGGGAAACTGCAGCGTCGTAAGTGACGAGCCGTGAAATGGGTGCGCGCAGGGCTGCTTGGAATGCCACGAATCCGCCATAGCTGTGCCCAACAACGTCCGTGGAGCCACTGGCCTCCATCACGGCAAGAAGGTCGCTGGTTTCAGTCGCGGCGGAGTAGTCGGGCGGCTGCGGCGCCGAGCGGCCGCGGCCGCGCCGGTTGTAGGAATGCACCGGCCGGCCAAGGAGGACACTGAGGTTCCTGGCGAATGGCCAGTAGAGGGAATCGGTCACCAAGGTGCCGTGGACAAGTACGACGCCGGGTCCCTCAGCCACGCTCGGCGCGCCGGGAATGGAGGCTGCGGCCCCGGGACGGAAGGAATGCACCTCAAGGTGACCGCCGCCGTCGTTCGTTTCAACTGTCCATGTCTCCACAGCCCGAGTCTATGTCGCCGGCCGCCGGGGGCGAGGGTAGGGAACTCCAAGGAATCCCCGGTAAACTTGGGGATTGTGACTTCCGCAAACACCCCAGCCCAGCACAACGCCGCAGAGCCCGCCGACGCCAGCGAACAGATGCGTATCCGCATGGAAAAGCGCAGCAAGCTGATCGAACGCGGTGCCGAGGCCTACCCGGTGGGTGTTGAGCGGACGCATTCCCTCGCCGAGATCCGCGAGAAGTACGCGCATCTCCAGGCTGACGAGACCACCGGCGACACCGTGGGCATCACTGGCCGGGTCGTGTTCGTGCGCAATACCGGCAAGCTCTGCTTCGCCACCCTGCAGGAAGGCGGGGTAGACGGGAAGGGCGTACGCCTGCAGGCCATGCTCAGCCTGGCGAACGTCGGCGAGGAGACCCTCGCGGACTGGAAGGCGCTGGTGGACCTCGGAGACCACGTTTTCATCAAGGGCGAGGTCATTTCATCCCGACGCGGCGAGCTGTCCGTCCTGGCCAACTCTTGGTCCATGGCCTCCAAGGCATTGCGCCCGCTGCCGGTGCTGCACGCTGAACTCAATGAGGAGACCCGCGTCAGGCAGCGCTACGTGGACCTGATGGTCCGCGATGAAGCCCGGGAGATGGTCTACACCCGTGCGGCGATTACCCGCTCGGTGCGCGACACCTTGGACCGTCGTGGCTATGTCGAGGTGGAGACGCCCATCCTGCAGCTGGTCCACGGTGGTGCTACGGCCCGTCCGTTCGAGACGCACATGAATGCCTTCGACCAGAAGATGACGTTGCGCATCGCCACCGAGCTCTTCCTCAAGCGCGCCGTAGTGGGCGGAATTGACCGCGTTTACGACATGGGCCGCGTCTTCCGTAACGAAGGTGTCGATTCCACCCACAGCCCGGAATTCACCACCTTGGAATGCTACGAGGCGTGGGCAGACCAGTTCGTCATGGCCGAGCGGATGAAGGAAATCATCCTCAACGTCGCCGACGTCGTGGGTACCCGCACCATCCAGACGGACGCCGGAGAGATTGACCTCGACGGCGAATGGGCCTGGGTTGCCGTCTACCCGGGGCTCTCCGAGGCGATTGGCGAAGAGATCACGCCTGAGACCACGGTGGCGGAACTGCTGGCGATTGCCGCCAAGCACGAAGTCAAGGTGGATCCCAAGTGGGATGCCGAAAAGCTGGTGGTCGAACTGTTCGGTGAGATCGTCGAGCCCACGCTGCTCAACCCCACCTTCGTCTACAACTACCCGCCCTCCGCGCAGCCCCTCGCCCGCCCGCATCGGGAGGACGGCCGCTTGATTGAGGCTTGGGACCTCATCATCGGTGGCATGGAACGCGGCACCGCCTTCTCAGAGCTGATCGACCCCGTCATCCAGCGCGAACGGCTCACTGAGCAGTCACGCCGATCGGCCGCCGGCGACGTCGAAGCCATGCACTTGGATGAGGACTTCCTCCGAGCCCTTGAGTACGGTGCTCCGCCCATGGGCGGCATCGGCCTGGGCATCGACCGCTTGGTCATGCTGTTCACCGGAGCAGGCATCCGGGAAACCATCTTGTTCCCACTCCTCAAGCCCGAAGGGCACTGACTATGGAATACATTGCCGTTCTTGCGCCGTCCGTTGTTGTCGGGCTTCTCTTTTGGTTTGCCATGAAGGCTATCTTCAACGCGGACAAATCAGAGCGCCAAGCAGAAGCACGGGCCCAGGAAGAAGCCGGTTCCGGAATTGCGAACCCGGCGGGCGACGGTTCAACGCCTGCCAAATAGCTCTTTCCGGGGCCGCTCCCCAAGATTTAATAGAGGCTTTGACGATCTGCCATGCCCTGGACGATAATGTTTAATTAGTAGTTCAGCTATTCTGCATATCCGGCCCCCTCCAAAAGAGAGTCTTTTCATGGCACAGAAAGTCAAAATTATCCTCGTTGACGACCTGGATGAGGGCTCCGCGGATGAAACTGTCCGTTTCGGCCTTGACGGAGTCAGTTACGAAATGGACCTGTCCAGTGCCAACGCTGGCAAGCTGCGGGACGCTCTCGGGCCGTTCGTAGCCAAAGCGCGCAAAACTTCGACCGGTCGTGCAACGCGCAGCCGCGTTGCCGCAGGGAGAAACCAGGACTCCGCACAGATCCGTCAATGGGCGCGTGAGAACGGTTATACCGTAAACAGCCGTGGCCGCATTCAGGCCGAAATTCAGGAAGCCTACCAGAAGGCCAATTCCTGACACGAAGTATCAATACCCCGGCCCTAGGGCCGGGGTATTGTCATTTCCCCACCCGTTTCGTCCGGCGGCCGGTATCAGTTTGACTGACCGGCTCGCGCTATTTATCGGAAGGCATGGGGCAGGCTGTGAATGTCGGGTATGAAGTGACGACGTTCGCTGGGAACAACGACGGCTGGTAGCCGGCCCGCGACGGCGGTAGAGGGAGCCTCCGCTTGGCTGTGGAGCATGGTGTTCAGTCCACCAGAGCCATGCCAAGGACGCTCCATGGCGTGAGTGAACTTATTCCCGGTGCGCCCATGTTTCCCCTGTGGCGAACACGCCCCAAAATTCCTGCGTTGCCACGTAGCATCAAAGTACGTCGTAGCTAGGAGTGTGGCGAAATGTTTGAGAGATTTACGGACCGTGCCCGTCGCGTTGTTGTGCTTGCCCAAGAAGAGGCACGCATGCTCAACCACAACTACATCGGTACCGAGCACATCCTCTTGGGTCTGATCCACGAGGGTGAAGGCGTTGCCGCCAAGGCGCTTGAGTCCCTGAGCATTTCGCTCGATGGCGTCCGCGAGCAGGTACAGGAGATCATCGGCCAGGGCCAGCAAGCCCCGTCCGGTCACATCCCCTTCACCCCGCGTGCCAAGAAGGTACTTGAGCTTTCGCTCCGCGAAGCCCTGCAGCTCGGCCACAACTACATCGGTACCGAGCACATCCTGCTGGGCCTCATCCGTGAGGGCGAAGGGGTTGCCGCGCAGGTGCTCGTCAAGCTTGGCGCGGACCTCAACCGGGTCCGCCAGCAGGTCATCCAGCTGCTCTCCGGCTACCAGGGTAAGGAAGCCGCAGGCCCCGGCTCAGGACCTGGCCAGCAGGAAGGCACTCCGGCTGGTTCGGTGGTGCTGGACCAGTTCGGCCGCAACCTCACCCAGGCCGCGCGCGAAAACAAGCTCGATCCGGTGATCGGCCGCGAGCTGGAGATGGAACGCGTCATGCAGGTCCTCTCCCGCCGCACCAAGAACAACCCCGTCCTGATCGGCGAGCCCGGCGTCGGCAAGACCGCCGTCGTCGAAGGCCTCGCCCAGGCGATCGTCCGCGGGGACGTCCCGGAAACCATCAAGGACAAGCAGCTTTACACGCTTGACCTCGGTTCCCTGGTGGCTGGTTCCCGCTACCGCGGTGACTTCGAAGAGCGGCTGAAGAAGGTCCTCAAGGAAATCCGCACCCGCGGCGACATCATCCTCTTCATCGACGAGATCCACACCCTCGTGGGCGCCGGTGCGGCAGAGGGTGCCATCGATGCCGCGTCGATCCTTAAGCCGATGCTGGCCCGTGGCGAACTCCAGACCATCGGTGCCACCACGCTGGATGAGTACCGCAAGCACATCGAGAAGGATGCCGCCCTGGAGCGCCGCTTCCAGCCGATCCAGGTCAAGGAGCCTTCCGTCGCGCATGCGATCGAGATCCTCAAGGGCCTGCGTGACCGCTACGAAGCGCACCACCGCGTGACCATCACCGACGGTGCCCTTGCTTCAGCGGCAACGCTGGCCGAGCGCTACATTTCGGACCGCTTCCTGCCGGACAAGGCGATCGACCTGATCGACGAAGCCGGTGCCCGCCTGCGCATTCGCCGTATGACGGCTCCGCCGGAGCTCAAGGCCATGGATGAGCGAATCGCCGAAGTGAAGATGGAGAAGGAATCCGCCATCGACGCCCAGGACTTCGAAGGCGCCGCCTCGCTGCGCGACAAGGAGCAGAAGCTCATTGCCGAGCGTGCCGAAAAGGAACGCAACTGGAAGTCCGGCGGCATGGACGATATCTCCGAGGTAGACGAAGACCTGATTGCCGAAGTTCTCGCGAACTCAACCGGCATCCCGGTCTTCAAGCTCACTGAGGAAGAGTCTTCCCGCCTGCTGAAAATGGAAGACGAGTTGCACAAGCGCGTCGTTGGCCAAGACGAGGCCATCCGTGCCCTCTCCCAGGCCATCCGCCGCACCCGTGCAGGTCTCAAGGACCCCAAGCGTCCGGGCGGTTCGTTCATCTTCGCTGGCCCCACCGGCGTCGGCAAGACCGAACTCGCCAAGGCCCTCGCCGAATTCCTGTTTGGTGAAGAGGATGCCCTCATCACGTTGGACATGTCCGAATACTCCGAGAAGCACACGGTTTCGCGTCTCTTCGGGGCCCCTCCGGGCTACGTCGGCTACGAAGAGGGCGGGCAGCTGACCGAGAAGGTCCGCCGTCGTCCGTTCTCCGTGGTGCTGTTCGATGAAGTGGAGAAGGCCCACGCCGATCTCTTCAACTCGCTGCTGCAGATCCTGGAAGATGGTCGCCTGACCGACTCCCAGGGCCGCGTGGTGGACTTCAAGAACACCGTGATCATCATGACCACCAACCTGGGAACCCGCGATATTTCCAAGAGCGTGGCGACCGGCTTCCAGTCCGGCACGGACACCACCACCGGCTACAACCGGATGCGGGCACGGGTCACGGAAGAGCTCAAGCAGCACTTCCGCCCCGAGTTCCTCAACCGCGTTGACGACGTCGTGGTGTTCCCGCAGCTCACGCAGGACGAGATCATCGAGATCGTCGACCTGTTCGTCACGCGCCTCGAGGCACGCCTCAAGGACAAGGACATGGGCCTCGAACTCACCACGGCCGCCAAGGTGCTCCTGGCCACGCGTGGCTACGATCCCGCGATGGGTGCCCGGCCTCTGCGCCGCACCATCCAGCGCGAGATCGAGGACCAGCTCTCCGAGAAGATCCTCTTCGGCGAACTGCACCCGGGCGACATCGTGGTGGTTGACGTGGACGGCGAAGGAGACGACGCCAAGTTCACGTTCGCCGGCAATGCCAAGCCGCGCATCCCGGAAATCGCTCCGAGCGCCTAAGCTCCGACTCAAAAGCCCCGTCCGTTCCGAAAGGAATGGATGGGGCTTTTGCGTTCCCGAACTCCGAGGTTCGAACCGGCTCTGGGTAAACCCCCGGAATATCTGAAAGCACTGTTTCACTCTTAGTGAACCTTCTGTGATCTGGCGCACATTGCGTGTTGAATCGGAGCATGGATTCGAATGCCTCAGAGACCCCGAGCACACACCCCGAAACTCCTTTCCACGATCTCGACCACTACCTGGCCATCCCCCGGGTTGGCGGCCTGGCTCTTAGCCCGGATGGAAGCCGCCTGGTCACGACGGTTTCCACCCTCAACGCCAAGGGCACGGAATACGTGACGGCTCTTTGGGAACTCGATCCTGCGGGGAAGAAGCACGCGCGCCGCATCACGCGCAGCACCAAAGGCGAGACCGGCGCGGTGTTTGCCGCCAACGGTGACCTCTACTTCACTTCGGCCCGCCCCGACCCAGACAGCCCTGAGGCCGATCCGGTGAGCGCTTTGTGGCTCCTCCCGGCAGACGGCGGGGAGGCCCGGGTGGTGCACTCCCGCGCAGGCGGCGTCGGAGGCGTCATGGCCGCGTCAGCCTCTGATGCCACCTTCGTGACCGCCTCGGTCCTGGCCGGTTCCACCGATGAGGAAAATGATGAGGAGCGGCGCAAGAGCCGCAAGGACAACAAAGTGGCGGCCATTCTGCACACCGGCTACCCGGTTCGCTACTGGGACGCCGATCTGGGCCCGGCTCAGCCCAGGCTGTTTGCCGTGGAAAACGGGGACCTGGCTGAATCCGGAAAGCCCGCGACCGTGGACGCTATTGCGCCCCTGAAGCTGCGCAATCTGACTCCCGACGTCGGCGGCAACCTCCGCAACACCCACGCGGTGGTCAGTCCTGACGGCAACACGATCTACACGAGTCTGGCCAAGCCGCTCTCGAAGGCCGATACGCGCTTTGTGCTCGCCGCCGTCGACGTCGCCTCTGGCTCCCTCAAGGTGCTTTTGGACCAGGAGGGGATGAGCTATTTCCCGGGGCCGGTCAGCCCTGACAGCAACAGGATTGCGGTCGTTAGCGAGAGTGACAGCACTCCGGGGGCGGCGCCCCAGGTCAAGCTCCATATCTTGAACGTCGCGGCCGGAGAAACCCTTGACCTTGAGCCGATCGCACCCGGTTGGGACCGCTGGGGCAGTCCTGCGGCTTGGCTCCCGGATGCGCGCTCGCTCCTCGTCACAGCCGACGACGACGGCGCCGCGCCGGTCTTCCGGGTCAGCGTCGCTGACGGTACCGTCACCCGGGTGACGCAGGACGCGGCGGCGTACACCGACGTCGTGGTTTCCCCGGACGGGCTGAGCGCCTTCGCGCTGCGAAGTTCTTACGAATTCCCGGCGGAAGCCGTGCGGATCGACCTCGCGACGGGGGACGTGGAGCGACTCCCCGCGCCGGCCCAGCGCCCCAAGATCAAGGGTTCGTTGGAGCGGGTGGAGACCGCGGCGGTGGACGGCTCGCGGGTTCCGGCCTACCTGGCACTGCCGGAAGGGGCCTCGGAGGCGAATCAGGCGCCCCTGCTGCTGTGGATCCACGGGGGACCCCTGGGCTCATGGAATGCCTGGACCTGGCGGTGGAACCCGTGGCTGCTCGTGTCGAAGGGGTACGCCGTACTGCTGCCCGACCCCGCATTGTCCACCGGGTACGGGCAAAAATACATCCAGCGCGGCTGGGGTGAATGGGGCAAGGCTCCGTTTACGGACCTTATGGCTATCACCGACGCGGTGATCCAGCGGCCCGACATTGACCAGACGCGGACTGCCGCGATGGGTGGGTCGTTCGGCGGATATATGGCCAACTGGGTGGCCGGACAGACGGACCGTTTCAAAGCGATCGTGACCCACGCCAGTTTGTGGGCCCTGGACCAGTTCGGCCCCACCACGGACGCTTCGCAGTATTGGCTCAAGGAAATGACCGCGGAGATGGCTATGGAGAATTCGCCGCATCTCCATGTTGGAAAGATCAATACGCCAATGCTGGTGATCCACGGTGACAAGGACTACCGGGTGCCCATCGGCGAAGGCCTGAGGCTTTGGTACGAACTGCTCTCCAGCTCCGGGCTACCTGCCGACGACAACGGCGAGACCCAACACCGCTTCTTGTATTTCCCGGACGAGAACCATTGGATCCTGCAGCCGCAGCACGCCAAGGTCTGGTACGGCGTGGTGGAGCACTTCCTGGCTAAGCAGGTACTGGGGCAAGACGTCCCCGTTCCTGAGGAACTGGGGCTATAGACGCCTCCGGCTCGGAGGCTGGTGCGGAAAGTCGCCCCGAGCGCGGGGGTAACCGTTCCAGCCTCCCTCGCCTCGTAAGATTGGGCTGTGACTTCGACGTTCAGTATCCGCCCTGCCCGTACCGGTGATGTTGCCGCGATCAAAAGGCTTGTAGCCCCGCTGGCAGAGCAGCGAATCCTGATGGCCAAGGAGACCGTGGCCTACTACGAAAGCCTTCAGGAGTTCCGGATTGCCGAATCGTCCGACGGCGAGGTGATCGGTTGCGGGGCTTTGCACGTGATGTGGGAGGACCTGGCCGAGGTGCGCACCTTGGCGGCGGACGACAATTGGCGCGGCAAGGGCGTGGGCCACGTCCTTGTCCAGCAGCTGCTGGAGGACGCGCGCGCCTTGGGCGTTGCCCGGGTTTTCTGCCTGACGTTTGAAGTGGACTTCTTCAAGCGCCACGGATTCGAAGTCATGGCGGACCAATCAGCAGTTGACCCCCAGGTCTATTCGGAATTGCTCCGCTCCCATGACGAAGGCGTGGCCGAGTTCCTCGATCTGGCACGGGTGAAGCCCAACACCCTGGGCAACACCCGCATGATCAAGTTCCTCTAGCCCCCGGTATTTCTCGCGGGTTCCGTAATGTCCCAGGCATCAAGTCTTTACGTATATCAACTTGATGTATAAACTGTTCGAGGCTCGGTTGCGGCGGGCCAACCACACTGTGGAGGCGAGAAATGAAGTACCACGTTATGTTTCCGGACTTTTCAGGTTTCCAGATAGACATGCCGCGCCATGGCTCCACATCGGAGTCGCGCAAGCGGGGGACCGGGGGTTGCATGCGGGAAGCGTGCACCGGTCTCTGGCCGGACTCGTTGGCCAAGGGCGTAACAGCCCAGGACCCCAGTGCCGGCCGATTGATGGTTGGCGGGCCGCCGCACTAACGCGGGCGCGCTAACGCCGCCGCACTAACAAGGTGCAAACCGGAACGTTTCAGAAGGGACGGCCATTGGGGGCTGTCCCTTCTGCGTTTCCGGGTTCGCAGCTTCCGGATACGGAACCATTCCCCTACCGTGCCCGGGGCGCTGGTAGTAGGGTCAGATCACCTACCAGCCACGCCCCAGGAGCACGTCATGAAAAAGCTCATCAACGATCCCCGTTCCGTGGTGGATGAGTCCGTCGAGGGATTTGGCATGGCCCATGCCGAGCTCGTGGACGTCCATACGGATCCCATCTTCGTCGTCCGAAAAGGCGCGCCCGTGGCCGGCAAAGTGGCGCTGGTGTCGGGAGGAGGGAGCGGCCATGAGCCACTTCATGCCGGTTTTGTTGGGCACGGAATGCTCGACGCCGCCGTGCCGGGTGCCGTCTTCACCTCGCCGACGCCTGACCAGATCATTCCGGCCACTGCGGCAGTCGACTCGGGGGCCGGCGTCTTGCACATCGTGAAGAACTACACCGGTGACGTCCTGAATTTCGAGACAGCGGCGGAGATGGCCCAGGCCGAAGGAATCAGCGTCCGC
This sequence comes from Arthrobacter sp. DMZ02-1R, assembly GCF_057747935.1. Taxonomy (NCBI): domain Bacteria; kingdom Bacillati; phylum Actinomycetota; class Actinomycetes; order Micrococcales; family Micrococcaceae; genus Arthrobacter; species Arthrobacter sp. DMZ02-1R. Next base: position 4,795,586 of record NZ_CM173230.1, on the reverse strand, counting down.
ACGGTTCTCGTCAACGACGACGTCGCGGTGGAAGATTCGCTATACACCGCAGGCCGGCGCGGCGTGGGAGGCACCGTGCTGGTGGAAAAGATTGCCGGAGCGGCCGCCGAACGGGGGGATTCGCTGGACGCCGTCGCGGGAGTGGCAGAAGGGGTTGTCCGCAACGTGCGCACTATGGGCGTGGCCTTGTCCGGCTGCACCGTTCCGCATGCCGGGGTGCCTAGCTTTGAGCTTGCTGATGACGAAATTGAAATCGGAATCGGGATTCACGGTGAGCCTGGCAGACACCGGATCGCCATGGAGAGCGCCGACGCCATCACTGGCCGCTTGTTGGATCCAGTCCTGGACGACCTGGCGATCAGAGCCGGTGAAGAAGTGCTGCTCTTCGTCAACGGCATGGGTGGTACGCCCCTCAGCGAGCTGTACATTGTTTACCGGCGGGCGGCCCAGATCCTCGCGGAAAGAGGAGCCAAAGTGGAGCGCTCGCTGGTGGGCAACTACGTCACGTCGCTTGAGATGCAGGGCTGCTCCATATCGGTGCTGCGGCTCGACGACGAACTGACTGCCCTGTGGGATGCGCCCGTCCACACTCCGGCCCTGCGTTGGGGGATGTGACTGTGCGTCTGGGGGTCGACTGGGCGGTTCAATGGCTGACGCTCTCCGCGCGGCTCATGTCCGAGCATCGTGAGGAGCTGATTGCGTTGGACCGTGCGATTGGCGACTCTGACCACGGCGAAAACATGGACCGCGGATTCCAGGCCGTCATGGAGAAGCTTGCCCAAACTCCGCCGGAAACACCTGGGGCAGCACTGAAGCTGGCCGCGATGGCCCTGATGTCCAAGGTGGGCGGGGCAGCCGGCCCGTTGTACGGAACCGCGTATCTTCGGGCAGCCACGGCACTCGGAGAGAGCTCGGAGATTGACGCTGCGGCGCTCGCTGGAGCATTGACCGCGGCACGTGACGGAATTGTCGCCCGCGGCAAGGCGGAGCTGGGCGATAAAACCATGGTGGATGCGTGGTCCCCGGCCGTCGAAGCAGCGGATGAGGTCCTGGTAGCCGGCGGGGATGCCGTGGCCGTGCTGGCGGCTGCAGCCGAGGCCGCCGAGGTGGGCGCCGTGACAACAGATCCCCTGGTGGCGCGCAAGGGCAGGGCAAGCTACCTCGGTGAACGCAGCGCGGGCCACCGTGACCCCGGGGCCGCGTCTTCGGCGCTCTTGCTGCGGGCAGCTGCCACAGCCGCGGGGTTCCCCGAGGTGGCCGCTGAATGACGGTGGCCCTGGTGGTGGTCTCGCACAGCCGGAAGATCGCGGAAGGCGCGGTGGAATTAGCCGCACAGATGGCCCCAGATGTGAGGTTCTACGCGGTGGGTGGAACGGATGATGGCCGGATTGGCACGGACTTAGAGAGAACAATCGCCGCATTCGAGGCCGGACTTGCGGAGGCTTCCGGGGACGGGGTGGTTGTACTGACGGACCTTGGCTCCGCAGTCATGACAGCGGAGTCAGCGGTGGAGTTCTGCAGTGAGCCGGACAGGGTTCTCCTTGCCGACGCCCCCTTGGTGGAAGGCCTCGTTGCCGCTGCCGTGGCCACCCAAGGTGGGGCTGCGGCTGCCAGCGTGAAGGCCGCTGCAGAATCGATTCGATTCGGTCCGGAGCCCACCTTTGACGCCGCGGGGTCGGCTCAATCCCAGGGCAGGGGTGAGCCGGCGGAAAGTGACGAATTCGAGCTCATCAACCCCATGGGAATGCACGCCAGGCCTGCTGCGAAAATTGCGGGTGGACTGGCGGGCCTGGACGTCGAGGCAACGGTGAACGGCGTCGATGGCACATCAATCATGGAACTCATGAGCCTTGCCGTCGGCCAGGGCGGCAAGCTCAGGATCGAGGCCTGGGGCAAAGATGCGTCGAAAGCCGTGAATTACGTCCGGCGACTCGTGGAACAGGGCTTCGGGGAGATCTGAGGGCGGTCCGGGAAAAGGAAGCGCAAGTGGCTCCTTCCGGTTTGGAAGGTCCTGGAGCTCATGCCTGGCGTAGACCGTTGGCGTCCAGCAAGAGGCTTGCCGCGATGACAGTGGGACACTGTTCGCCCCAGGGTTTGGCGCTCTTGGGGGTGAAGTCCAATGTCCTGAGCGGCAAGGATCCGCCGTTGGCGTTGGAACCCGTTACCTCGGCATTGATGGGCGACGCCGTCAGTGTCCCCATGTTCAGGAAACCGTAGCGTGTGCCATCCGGCGACGAAACGGCTGAGCACGCCCCCTCGGGTTCGGGACTGCAGGATTGAGGAACTGACACGCTGCCCGGGCGCAGCTCCAAATCGGCCTCACGGCATTTCCCGTCCTGGCACGCCTTCAAGTGCACGGTTTTGACGGTTGGAGCGTACTCTGCCTCAATAGTCAGGGACACCACCGGGGCCATGGCAATCGCCGGGCACACGGTCACCTGAGGCTGGCATCCCGAACCGAGCGCCGTCATGATCAATGCGATTATGGCCCACAACCTTCGCATAATTTGAGCGTATTCCCGCGGCGGCTGCCCGGACCGCCGTTCCGGCAACTGGCAGGTACATCGTTACAGACATCCATGGACCGTTGCAGCTCTGCGACCTCACGGCGCAAGGCCGCTACAAGGCGTTGCAGACGCCCAAAAAACCGGAGCGCCCGTGGCTGGCATCGTCGGGTACTGACTCAGGCTTGATTTCGGTGCTGTTGGTAGGGGAGCAGCGGGAAGGCGTTGAAGTGTATTTGGACCGGGCGGGAGCCTTCCTGCTCGCCTTCCTCGTCCAGTTCCGCGGCTAGACCTGCGATCTGGTCCCGGACACGTGTTGCGAGCTTTTCCAGTTGCCCCGGTGTCATCCGCAGGTTGAAGGTCGTGATGACCCCGGCGTCCTTCCATTCGCCGTCGGTGACCTGCCAGGCATTGTCGAGGAAGTCCATCAGCGCTTCCGTGCGCCGTTGGGCGAACTCTTTGGCGACCATCCGGACGGTCTCGTCGTCGGCCGGCGTCTCGGAGCTCTCGCCTGTATCCAACCCCACCGAGCCCCGGGAACGCTCCCACCAGCGTTCCCGGGAGGAGCCTTTGCCCTCGATTTCGTGCACGAATCCATGCTTGGCAAGTTGACGGAGGTGATAGCTCGTCACTCCGCTGGACTCGCCCAGGAGTGTGGCCAGGCTGGAGGAATTTTGGGATCCCTGGACCGTGAGCACCTCCAGAATCTCGATCCTTAGCGGGTGCGCGAGGGCTTTCAGGGAAGCCGAACCCATGATCCGGCTCTGTCGCTGGCCAGCGACAAAGCTTTCTTGATCCATGCCGGAGACGTCCATGAGACACAACTTACCATTGCATAGATTCCTTTGCAAAGCTTGGTCTGCAAAGGAATCTATGCAAATATTTGTTTGCAGGCGTCGTCAGAGCTGGATTTGGGGGCGGCCACTCGTGGCCGGAACGCGATGAAGGTTGACCCGGACCCGGGGCGCTGTCCTGGGTCGGGGTCAGATGCCGGTACCAAAGCGGCTGGTCTCGGCGAGTCATCAAAATCAATGAAGAAACGGAGCATCACATGGAAATCATCACCAAGGCACTCGGCGAGTCCAACGACAAGATCACCGCCTGGGCGTTCTCAAGCGAGTAATCCTCCACGGCAGTAGTCCTAGTCCGGCCTCGGCGGGGGAGTCGAAGAGTCTTCCGCCGAGGCCGGACTAGGACTAGCAAGGTGAAATCCATGGGTGCAGGCAGCGGAATCGACACGTTCATCATCAAGACAGTGGAGTGGTGCAATTTGAACTGCTCGTATTGCTACTTCTACCACGGGCAGGATACGTCGTTTGAGAACCGGCCCCGCTTCATGCCGCGCAAGACCATCGAACACGCAGTTCCCAAGATCATCGAACACTGCCTCGCCAACGGAATCTCCGACATCCATCTGACCCTCCACGGCGGCGAGCCACTTCTTCAGCCCAAGAAGGACTTTTTGTGGATGATGGAGCAGTTCGACAAGATCGACGCCGCCGGCATCACCACGCACCGAAAGATCACCACCAACGCCGTCACGCTTAACGATGAGTGGGCCGAGCTGCTGGCCAGATACTCGGTCAGCGTCGGCATCAGCCTGGACGGCACCCGTGAAGCCCACGATTCAGCCAGAGTCGACCTTGCCGGAAGAGGCTCCTACGACAGGGTAATCCGGGGACTGAAGTCTGCACAAAAATTCGGCGACAAAGGCCTCAAGGTCGGGACCATCAGCGTCTTGAACCCCTTCGAAAGTGGCAAGCTGATCTACGAGCACCTTCGTGGCCTGGGGGTGAAGACCATCAATCTTGTCCTTCCGGAGGCCAACTACGTCCAGCCGCTGGATGCTCCGTTGGACGGCTACGCGCACAAGGACCTGGTGATCGATATCTTCGATGCGTGGATCCAGGAGGACAACGCCGAAGTAAGTATCCGGTTCTTCCAGGACGCCATCCGGGCCGTCGCCGGACTTCCGAGCTACAGCGACCAGTTCGGCTTCGCGCCGGTCAACGTTGCGGTCCTCGAAACGGATGGTTCCATGCAGCCGACAGACAACTTCCGGGCGTGCGCCGACGGAATGACTGAGCTCGGGCTCAGCATCTACCGCGATTCCTTCGATGATCTTTACAATCATGAGTTCTTCCAACTCTGCCGGGACCAGCAACTGCTCGTTCCGGAGGAATGTTCCGGCTGTAAGTTTCTGGACATCTGCGGCGGAGGGCGCATCAGTACCCGCTACTCGGAAAAGGACGGGTTCTCACGCAAGACCGTGCACTGCGAAACGCTCTATAGCCTGTTCGAGCACATAGAGACCGTGTTGGACAAGCGCCGCCAGCAAGCAGCGGCATAAACCCATGTCGACCGCCGAGGTTGCCGAACACGCGGGAGTCGAGGTCTCCCTGTGGAAACAGTTCTACTTCACCTGGGGCGGGCAGGCAGTCTCGAAGTTCGCCGGCCCGTTCCAGATGATCGCACTTGCCATGTGGGCGCTGAACAGCGGGCACGGTGCCATCGGCGTTTCTGTCATCACCTCCTCCGGACTGTTAGGAACCCTCGCGGGCACCGTCTTCGGCGGGGCAACCGCAGACCGGTACGGAGCGTTGAAAACCATCTTCGGATGTGACCTCGCAAGATTTTTCCTCTCAGGTGCCATAGCCCTTCTTGTCCTTCTGCAAGCCGGGTACAGCTATCCGGCGATTGTCTGCATCAGTTTCTGCAGCAGCATCATTTCCGGGGTCTTCAGCCCCGCGCTGCGGTCGCTCACCCCGGAACTCCTATCGGAAAGGGACTTCGAAAAGGGAAACAGCGTATTTGGCGCGGTGACAAGTTCATCGCAACTCTTCGGGGCTCTGTTGGGCGGTATCGCCGTCGCCCTGCTCGGCGCTGCAGCGGCGATCGCCGTCAACAGCGCCAGCTTCCTTCTCGGTGCGCTCACTTCTGCATCCGTCCTCGCTGCAGCCCGCAAAACCACAAAAGGCCAACTACCCGACCCTCAGAAGTGCGCCGGTCTTCTCGCATCCACCATGGCCGGACTGAGATATGCACTCGCCACCCCATGGTTGCTTGCGCTGCTCTGCGTTGATTCGGTCACCGACCTTGTCACTGCCGGGCAGCTTTACGTGGGACTGCCCCTTCTGGCGCAGCAGTCCGGCGGAAGCCTGTCCATGGGGATCCTGCTCTCCGGGTACGGAGCCGGCGCCGTCATCGGATCGGTAGCAAGCGCCTACCTGAAAAGCGAATCCCTGCGCAGTGTCAGGGCAGTTCTGTGGCTAAACATCATCCAGGCCCCTTTCCTGACCATCCTGCCGTTCGTCCCTTTTGCAGGCGCGGTCGCCTCCCTGGCCATCGGCGGAATCCTGAACGCCGCAGCGATGACGTACTACATCTCCGTCGTTCAACGGGCAGCACCCAAAGACATGCAATCACGGGTCATGTCCCTCCTCATGACCGGGGGGCTGCTGCTCCAGCCCGTCGGAACCGTGCTGCTCGGAGCCCTCGCCGATGCCGGGTTCCTCCGAGGAACCTTCCTCGCTGGAGGAATCATCATGATCCTCACCGCGACAATCGCGCTCAACATCAAAACCATCCGCCAGTTGAAATAGAAGATCGATACCTAGCAGATATGAGGACGTTCAATGGATAGTTTTTGGAGCGGTACGCTCTCGAGCGTCACGGCTGCGGCCATCGGATGGGTGTTCTCAGCGCTGATCGGTCTCCTCACACGAAAAACACGGTGGAAGCGCCCGGAGAAGGGACATCAAACATGTGGTTCACCGCCGGCATGGCCTGCGGGCTTTTGGTCACTTTGTTCATCGCCGTGCGCAGAACGTCGGCCTCTGGTCTCTGGAGCTGGCAAGCCGTGGGAACCGTCGTTGAGGTTGTGATTGCCGTGGCAGCCGCGATTTACTCCTGGATCGGTGTATCCGCGCAGAGCTGGCGTGGCAACAGCATTGAATCCATCAGTCAGAAAGTCGAAGCGGCATCGGCGGCACACCCCGCACCTCCGGGAATCTTGAGAGAACTGCCTGACCTCGTCGGCCGGGCAATGGAACTCTTCAAAGCCGACCCCCCTTACAGTTTCTTCTTCGTCGTTGTGCTGCTCGGCGCTGTCGTCATGTCAGGGGTCCTTCTCCTCCGGAGCTGGTCCTCCCTCTTTGACTGGTGCGCGTATGTCGGGTTCATCCACGGCCCAGGCAGTCAGCGTCTGGAACGGCGCGCGAAACGCTTCGAAAGTCGTGGGTTGAAGGACTGGTTCGGGAATCTGCTCGTCGTCGCCATCACGGTTGCCTTTGCCTCAGGATTGTTCTTTCTTCTCATGGATGCCGCCCTGAGAAATGCATAGCCCCATGTACCGCGAGCAACTGACAAGATCAGGGCTTAGGCGTGTTCGGGCAATCCTTCGGGCGTCGGCCATTCGGGCGCGCCGGCCGAGCGACGCACGTTAGGCACAATGACTGCCGGTGGGAGCGCGTCGCCGCGTAGCGGGCAGGCCAGGTTCCAGCGCAACTACTTGAAGTACCGCTGCGCCTCCAACATGGCACGCGAGTAATCCCCGAAAGGACACGTCGCGAGGGCCCGATGCCCCCGGATTGTAGGCGCCGTAAATCCAACCTTCCGCTGGGCCCTCGCGCAGACTCATTTCCCAAGTCGAAGTCGCCGGGGGTGGTGGTGCCAATAGCCCTGTCGCCCTCTGATCAAAGGCACACGGCGTACATGTTGCTTTGCTGCCAACGCAACATTGCTCAGGAATTCCGACCACTGCTCGAAGTCCTCTCGATACACCCCATATCCCCACCCCGGCCGCCAGCGAAAATCTCGGGTCTTCCGATAGCCGTGAATAGGGCCGGTAGGTCTTCCTCGGTCAGCGCGCGAAGAAGCAGTAGGGTTCTGGGCATGACTGAACTGGGCATGACTGAACTGGGCATGACTGAACTGGGCATGACCGAACCCGCGGACGTACATTCCACCCGCGCCGCGTACAACACGGTAGCTGCGGACTACGCCGAACTCCTGCGCAACGAACTAGCCTCGAAGCCGTTTGACCGGGCCATGCTCGGCACCTTTGCGGAACTCGTAAAGGCGGCTGGCGGAGGGGCAGTTGCGGACCTTGGTTGCGGTCCCGGACGGATTACCGCGCACTTGGACTCGCTTGGCCTCACGGCTTTCGGCATCGACCTGTCGCCGGAGATGGTGGCGATAGCCCGCCGGGACCACCCCGGCCTGCAGTTTGATGAAGGCTCCATGGAGGCCCTGGACCTGGCGGACGGCGCGCTGGGTGGCATTGTCGCCTGGTATTCGATTATCCATACTCCGCCGGCACGGTTGCCCGGAGTGTTCGCCCAAATCAATCGGGCCCTCCGGGACGGCGGCCTGCTCCTGCTTGCGTTTCAGGCGGGAGACGAACCCCGGCACCTGGATTTCGCTTACGGTCACGAGATCGACCTCGATGCCTACCGCTTGCCGCCGGACCGCACCGCGGGACTCCTGCGTCAGGCAGGCCTTGTTGTGGAAGCACAACTGCTTCGCGAACCAGACGACAAGCACGAAAAAACCCCGCAGGCCTACCTTCTAGCCCGCAAGCCGGCCCGCGTGTAAAGGAAGCAGCGTCTACGGAAGCTTAGGCCGGGAGCCGCAGTCCGCCGTCGTGCATTTCGGCCAGTCCGTCGCTCAGAAGTCCTTCAAGCGCCCGTTCCAGCTGCTCCGGGGCCGAATTCAAGCGGTGCAAGGCGGCCAAGGGCACCGCTATGCCGTCTGCGGCGAAGCCAAGGTCGGCTGCGGGGCGCTCGAACAAGTCCCGTGCCACGGGCGAAGCGGCCACACGCAAGACGGCCATGACAGCACCCCGGAGCTGCCGATCTGTGCCGTGCCAGGCCTGGCCTTTGGGCGTGTACGTCGGAGCAGGTTCGCCCGCGGCAAGCCACGCGCAGGACTCGCGGACAGGGCAGTCGGTGCACTTGGGGGAGCGGGCCGTGCATACCAGCGCTCCGAGTTCCATGACGGAGGCGTTCCACCGGACGGAGAGCCGGGCGTCGTCGGGCATGAGGGATTGGGCGAGCCGCATCTCGGACGCCGTGAGGGACGGCGCTGGCAGTGCCAATCCCGAAACGAGGCGGGCATGCACGCGCCGGATGTTCGTATCCACCACGGTTTCGCGCCGCCCGAACGCGAAAGCGGCCACAGCCGCTGCTGTGTAGTCGCCGACGCCGGGAAGGCTCAGCAGCGCGCCATGCGTGTCCGGGACCTTGCCGCCATGCTTCTCCACAATCGCGACGGCGGCCGCATGGAGCCTGAGCGCGCGGCGGGGATAGCCGAGCCGGCCCCAATGTCGCACGGCCTCGCCCGAGGGCTCGCTCGCGAGATCCGCAGGTTCAGGCCAGCGTTCCATCCAGTCTTCCCACACCGGCAAGACCCGAACTACCGGAGTCTGCTGCAGCATCACCTCGCTGACCAGGATTCCCCAAGGGCTGCAGTCCGGTGACCGCCACGGCAACACCCGGGCCATATCGGAGAACCAACGGTCCATGGACAGGTGTAAGTCCGAGAGGTGGTGGGTGCCGGCAAGTTCAGCGGCGCCTGGCAATAGCATGTGGATCCTCGTCGGCGTTCGTGGCAGGCCCTGATGGCGGCCGATTCCTGCCATCCACTGTAGTGGAGCCAGCCGAGGATGACCGACGTCATACTGGCTTCGATCAGGCCCCGGCGGCGTGGTGAGACGCCATCCCGGCCCGGTGTTGCCTAGCCTAGAAGAATGGTCAACAAGGGCAAGCAACCGCCACGGGCGCGCACGTCGCCGCCGGCGAAAAGCGCTGCCCGGACCGCAGGCGCAAACCGTTCCAGGAGTGCAGCGCGGCCACAAAGGCGCCGGCCGAGTCCCGCCGTTTACCGCCGTCGGAGGCTCGTGGCTTTTGGTGCCCTGCTGGTGGTCTTGGCGATGCTTGTGGCTGCGGCCGTGGCCATGAGTTCGTCGCTTTCAGGCAAGGCTGATTCCGGAGCGTCCAAGAACGATCCGAGCGGCGCGTCCCCCGTTGTCCAGATTCCTTCGGCGGATCCCATTGCGGCCACGACGACCCCCTCTCCGACCCCGGTCTGCGACCTCAACCTGGTGACAGTTACCGCATCCACGGACCAACCCGCCTATGCGGCAGGGCAGAACCCGGTGCTGAGCATGAAGATCACCAACGGCGGAACCGCTCCATGCCAGGTCAACGTTGGGACGTCCCAGATGGAGTTCCTGGTGATGAGCGGCGAAGACCGGATCTTCTCTTCGAAGGACTGCCAAGCGAAGGGCGAAGACCTCGTTAAGCAGATTGATCCGGGCAAGAGCGAGACGGCCAACTTCCCCTGGCAACGCAATAGGACGTTAGAAGGCTGCGGGGCGGTCTCGGCCAAACCGGCCAACGGCACATACACGTTCAAGGCCGTCCTGGGAAACAAAGCGAGCACCAAGGCCATCTTCCAACTCGGCTGAGGTTGGGAGCCGGTGGGGCGGTGGGGACTAGAGGAACCGGTCCAGCAGGCTGGCCTCGGCCATGCGGCTGAGCCCTTCGCGAACGGTCCTGGCGCGCTGGTCGCCGATACCGTCCACGGTCATGAGGTCGTCGATGGTGGCCGCCATGAGGTTCTGGAGTCCCCCGAAGTGTTCCACCAGACGGTCGGCGACGGCCTTCGGAACCGACTTCAGCCCGGACAGGAGGCGGTACCCGCGGGGCTGCACACCGGCGTCGAGCACATCCATGCCCCCGGCGAATCCGATGATGCCCGCGATCTTGCCGAGGTCAATCAGCTCAGTGGGGCCAAGGTCAAGCAGGGCCTGGACGGCGGCATCTATTTCCTCCGGTGAGGCATCGGCGCCGGCGTAGTCGCGGATGATGACGTCGCTGCCCGGGCCGCGGCCCATGGTTAGTTCCTCCAGCTGAAGGGAGAGCAGCCTGCCGTCCTCGCCCAGCTCCAGGACATACTGCGCGATTTCCTCCGCGATGCGCCGGACCATTTCCTGGCGCTGCAGGGTGACTGCTACGTCCCGGACAGTGACCATGGCCTCGATCTCAAGTGCCGAGAGGGCGCTGGTGACCTGGTCCAATCGGGCGCTGTACCGTTCTAGGGTTGCCAGGGCCTGGTTGGCGCGCGCGAGGACCTTCTCGGAACCCTCCAGCACGTGCCGGAGACCGTTGACGTAAAGGGCGATGATCTGCATGGACTGGCTGACCGAAATCACCGGGACCCCGGTCTGGATGGCCACGCGCTCGGCTGTCCTGTGACGCGTCCCTGATTCCTGCGTCTCGATGCTGGAGTCCGGCACAAGCTGGACTGCCGCGCGAAGGATGTTCCCGGCGTCCTTGTCGCAAATGATGGCGCCGTCCATCTTCGCAAGCTCACGGAGTCGCGTCGGGGAGAAGTCGATGCCGATTTCAAAGCCGCCGGAGCAGATTGACTCGATGGTTCGGTCCGTACCCAACACAATCAGGGCACCAGTGCGCCCACGGAGGATGCGTTCCAGGCCGTCGCGAAGCGGCGTTCCGGGGGCCACCCTGCCCAGAGTCGCCTTGAGCGATTCTTCGGGGCTCCGAGCCATAGGTGTTCCCTTCAAAGGTGCAAGCAGACGCGCCCGCGATTATGCTGGTTTTCAGCAGTGAGCCGGCAGGATCAAAGTGCAAGGTTTCCCGCAAGCTCAATGATAGAGGTATAGACCGGCAAGAACCGCACAGGCAAGCCTTAAAGTGCCCCAAAGAAGGTCATGTGGCGGGTGCTTCGAAACGCGTCCGACGGCGGCCGCCAGACTGCCACTTTGTGCTCGGTTCCGGGGACCTCAGGGAGCCGCCCGAAGCCGTGCGAGTCGCTCGAGGTCGCGTCGCACACTCAGTAGCGCCGCTTCCCGCGCCGGACCCCTTCCGGCATCAGGGCGTACCTGCCTGCCAGGAACCTGGGTTCCGCTCGGGGCATTGTCCGGGCTGTGTCCCTGCCGGCTCCTGGCCGGAGCGGTTCTCGTAGCGGTGCCCGTAGTGGTGCTCGCGCCTGAGCTCGCAGCTGGGCCCGGACCGGAGGGGGGTCCGAAGGGATCGTAGAACAAGTCATTCCCCGGTTTCATTGGTGCCTTGTCCTTTCGTGCCATCGCCGGCCTGATCGAGTGTTTTCCTGGCGGGTAGGTCTTCGCAGCCCCAATGAGCCGGACCGCCGTCAATTCAAGCTATCGGCTGGTGATTTCGGGGGTTTGTGCACCTCGTTTCGATCCTGTTAAACGCCGCCTTCCATAGCCGCCTTCGGCTAGATCCGCGGGCTGGGATAAACTTGGTATCTTGGCTGGCGCATCATCGTGCCGCTCCCTGAGTTGGCCCCCGGCCAGCGCAGGGCCCGTATCCAGCCTCCGTTCCACGTTTGGCCCGTCATTCCTTAGCGCGGGCAACGCCCAGATCGCAGCGAAAGTAGCACCGTGTCCCAAGAAGTCCTGAGCCCCGCCCGAGTCCAGGCAATTCACCATGAGGCCTCCCGGCGTCGGACTTTTGCGGTCATTTCGCATCCTGACGCGGGTAAGTCCACGCTCACGGAAGCCCTCGCCCTGCATGCCAAAGTCATCGGTACCGCGGGTGCGTCGAGCGGCAAGGCCAACCGCAAGGAAACTGTTTCCGACTGGATGCAGATGGAGAAGGATCGCGGCATTTCCATCAGCTCCGCAGCCTTGCAGTTCTCCTACCGGGACACCGTGATCAACCTGCTGGACACTCCGGGCCACGCCGACTTCTCCGAGGACACCTACCGCGTCTTGGCCGCCGTCGACTGCGCAGTGATGCTGGTGGACGCCGCCAAGGGCCTGGAAACGCAGACCATGAAGCTGTTCGAGGTCTGCAAGCAGCGGAACCTGCCCATCATCACGGTCATCAACAAATGGGACCGCCCGGGCCTGGACGCCCTCGCCCTGATGGACGAGATCACGGAACGCACCGGGCTTCAGCCCATGCCCTTGACTTGGGCGGTGGGCATTTCCGGCGACTTCCGCGGGGTCTGGGACTTGCGCAACGACCGCTTCGCCCGTTTCACGCGCAACAACGCCGGCGCCAACATCGCCATCACCGAGTACTTCACCCCGGAAGAAGCGGCGGAAACCCAGGGCGACAACTGGGGCGACGCCGTCGACGAGGCCGGACTGGTGATCGACTCAAACCTTGAGTTCGACGTTGAGAGCTTCCACGCAGGAACGGCAACGCCCATTCTCTTCAGTTCGGCTGCTTTGAACTTCGGCGTCAAGGAAATCCTGGACGCGCTGGTGGACTTCGCGCCCCCGGCCGCGCCACGCCCGGACGTCGACGGCGAGCCCCGTTCCGTTGACGCGCCCTTTGCTGGCTTTGTTTTCAAAGTCCAGGCCGGCATGAACAAAGCCCACCGCGACCACGTCGCCTTCATCCGCGTCTGCTCCGGCGTGTTTGAGCGCGGAATGGTGGTCACGCAGACCCGCACAGGGAAGTCCTTCGCCACCAAGTACGCCCAGCAGGTGTTCGGGCGTGAACGCGAAGTCATCGACGAGGCCTATCCCGGCGACGTCGTTGGCTTGGTCAACGCATCCTCACTGCGAGTGGGCGACAGCCTGTTCCTGGACGAACCCGTGGAGTTCCCCGCCATTCCGCTCTTTGCCCCCGAGCATTTCCAAGTGGCCAGGTCCCAGGATCCCAGCCGCTTCAAGCAGTTCCGCCGCGGCATTGAGCAGCTTGAGCACGAAGGCGTCATCCAGGTGCTCCGCTCGGACGTCCGCGGCGATCAGGCACCTGTCCTCGCCGCCGTCGGCCCCATGCAGTTCGAAGTGGTGGAAGACCGCATGGCCCACGACTTCAACGCTCCGATGCGTTTGGAGCGCCTCCCGTACTCGATGGCGAGGATCTCGACGGCGGACGCCATGCCGGCGCTCGCCAACGTCCCCGGCGCCGAGGTGCTGTTGCGGTCCGACGGCGAATACCTGGCCTTGTTCAACGACGTCTGGGCGCTGCGCCGGATCGAGAAGAACCACCCGAAGCTCACCCTGGTGCCGATCGGCACGCACAACCCCGCAAAATAGTCCTGCGGAGACGAAGTAATCCTCTGGACATGCCCCCTGTACAAACCGAGGACTGGACATAGTGGTGTTATGTCCAATGCCTGGTTCATGCAGGGGGCATGTCCGTGGAAGCGTGGTCAGTAGCGACCCGACGCGCCCGACACTCCGAGGCTGACCCCGCTGTTACGTAATCAGCAGCTCCAGGGCTTCCGCCAGATGCCCCACCTCGCGGACCGAGAACCCCTCGGGAACCGGACCCGGTCCATTGGGACTCGCGGGCACCACGGCGTGCGTGAAGCCAAGCCGCTGCGCCTCGTGGATGCGCTGGTTGATCCCGGGAACAGGACGGACCTCGCCGGCGAGGCCAACCTCGCCGAAGGCAATCAGCCGCTGCGGCAGCGGCTTGCGGGCCTTCGCCGAAGCCACGGCAAGCGCCACTGCGAGGTCTGTGGCCGGTTCGCTCAATTTCACTCCTCCAACGGTGGCTACGTAGGAGTCGTCCTTGTGCAGGATGCAGCCCGCCCGCTGTTGAAGCACGGCCAGAAGCATGGAGACGCGGGAGCTGTCCAGGCCGCTGGTGGCCCGGCGCGGCTGTGAGCTGGCGCTTTCGGCCAGAAGGGATTGCACCTCGGCCAGCAGTGGCCGGCGGCCTTCCATGGTTACGGTGATGCAGGTGCCGGAGACGGGCTCGCGTGTTCGGGAGACAAAGAGGCCACTGGGATCCGCGAGGCCCTCGATGCCGCCTTCGTTCAGGTCGAAGCAGCCGACGTCGTCCGTGGCCCCATAGCGGTTCTTCACCGCGCGCAACAAGCGGAGCCGGGAATGGCGCTCGCCTTCGAACTGGCACACAACGTCCACCAGGTGCTCCAAAAGGCGCGGACCTGCAATGGAGCCGTCCTTCGTCACATGGCCCACCAGGAGAGTGGTCATGTTGCGGCGCTTGGCGGCGGCGATGATGGACGCGGCCACTTCGCGAACCTGGGAAACGCCGCCTGCGCTGCCTTCGACATCGGCGCTGCTCAGGGTCTGCACCGAGTCCACAATCAACAGCCTCGGCTCGAGCTTCTCCACTTGACCGAGTGCCTGCCCCAGGTCCGTTTCCGCAGAGAGATAGAGGCTGTGCGCGACGGCGTCGATCCGCTCCGCGCGGAGTTTGACCTGCGCCGCTGATTCCTCGCCCGTGACGTACAGGACGTCCTGGCCTGTGCGGGCGAACTTCGCCGCCACGTCCAGGAGAAGGGTGGATTTCCCGACGCCGGGTTCGCCGGCAAGCAGGATCACCGCGCCGGGAACCAAGCCTCCGCCCAGGACGCGGTCCAATTCGTCTACGCCGGTGGGCAGGAAGGCGGCCGTGGTGCCGTCTACCTCGGCAATGCGGCGCGCCGGCTCCAAAACTGTTGTTGCCGCCGTCGTACGCGCAACAGTGGCGCCCGTTTCCTCCACGGTGCCCCACGCCTGGCACTCACCGCAGCGGCCCACCCACTTGACCGTGGTCCACCCACATTCGGCACATTTGTACGCGGGTGTCTTGGAAGTGCGTGAGGTCTTGGAAGCCATGCGTACAAGGCTAGTGGAGGGGTAGGACAGTCAAAGCCCCGTCACTGCAGCGGAGGCAGCACGTCCCTTGCCTCAAGGGGGTCCATGCCTGCGGCTTCGAGCAGGTCCACCATGAGCGGGCGGAAGAGCATCACCACCGTTTCGCCCTCGAGTTTCTGGACGTGCAGCATTTTCGGATGGAGGCGGGTGGCAATGTCGGCCAGGTCCTGCCGCGCACCGCGCATGTGGGCGCGGCGCGCGCCGTCGTGCACTTCCGCGAGACCAAGCGATAGTTCCTCGACAGCGGCAGAAGTGTCCTGGAGGACCTCGGAGATGCTGTCCGTTGCCTCGTCGGTCAGGGCCGCATGGTTAATGGCGCTGGTCAGCCGCCGGGCGAAAACCCGGCTGTTGCGGAGGGCTAGATCGATGGAATCCAACGATTCCTCCAGCATGGTCAGCTCGTCACGGTGCCTCCGGTACGCAGGCGCGAGGGTGGCCACCTCACCGGACGCCTTGAGTGATTGGCGCATCCGGTCCACGAGGGGCTGGCAATTCCTCCCACGGATAAGTGCGTGCCAGGCCTGGGTCGAGTCGCTGTTGATCAATGCGTCGGCACACTCGCGGAGAACTTCGGAGAGTTCGTGCAGGAGCTTGCGGACGTCCTGGCGGGGTTCCCGGCGAGGATCCTTGGGGACCAGCATGGTGACCAGGAGCGCGAAGACCCCGCCCACCACGGCGTCGATGCTCCGTGTGAACGGCCCGCCTTCCGGCGCTGGCAGCAGTACCACCAGGAGTGACTGCAGGCCCAACTGCGTGGTGAAGATGGTGCCGCTGTCCAGGAATCGGGCCAGGAGGATGGAGAAAAGAAGTACGACGGCGGCCTGCGGGATCCCAGGGCCCAGCCAGTGCAGCAGCAGATCACCGATGACTATCCCGAGGGTGCAGCCGAGCCCGACTTCCATGACCCGGCGAAGCCGTGGATCCCGCGAGAAGCCGAGGGCGATCAGGGACGAGGTGGCGGCGAAAAGCGGTCCCTTGTGCCCCAGGATGTATTCAGCGAACGCGTAGGCACCCACCGCACACACGGTCATCTGCATTGCTGGAACCAGCGAGTTCCGGCTGCGGACAAACCCGGTGCGGAGGCGCGCCCGCAGGAATTTCTTGCTTGCTGAAAGTCCTTGGGGGGCGGCCATGCCTCAAGTCTATTCAGACGGCCGAATCGGGACGTCGCAGGCCGGGCGCTGCGGAAAAGTGAGGGGTGTCACTTAATCCCTCATCTCGTACTGAGCGCAAGGGCAACGCTGCACATGTAAGCCAATAGTCCACAGCCGTTAACCTTCTGTTCACTTTGGACGGCCGGTCCCGTTACCTGCGCCTCATACCGTCGATCAAGGTACAAAATCGTACGCAAGTCTTTCGTATGCCGACTTTCTCCCTCGGCACGCATCAGAGAATCCCTGGAAGGGGTACATCCAGTGAAGGTAACTCGCTTCGGCCGCAACGCGGCAATCGCGGTCCTCGCAGTCGGCGCCCTTGCGCTGACCGCTTGCGGTTCGGACAACGCAACCAACGCGCCGGCAGCCACCCAGTCTGCCGCGGGCGTCAAAGTCACCGGCACGTTGACCGGTATCGGCTCCTCGGCGCAGGGCGCCGCAATGGACGCCTGGAAGACCAACTTCGCTTCCGCCAACCCGGGTGCCACTGTCCAGTACTCCCCGGACGGCTCGGGAGCTGGCCGCAAGGCCATCCTTGACGGCTCCGCTCAGTTCGCAGGTTCTGACGCCTACCTGACTGACGCCGAGCTCGCCACCTCCAAGACCAAGTGCGGCACCGATGGCGCCATCAACGTCCCGGTGTACATCTCCCCGATCGCCGTAGCTTTCAACATTCCCAACGTCAAGGACTTGAAGCTCGACGCAACCACCGTTGCCAAGATCTTCCGCGGCCAGATCGCCAACTGGAACGATCCCGCCATCGCCGCCCTGAACGCTGGCGTCACCCTTCCGGACCTCAAGGTCACCCCGGTCAACCGCTCTGACGATTCCGGAACCACCCAGAACTTCACCGACTACCTCGCCGCAGCGGCTCCGGACGTCTGGACCGACAAGGCTGCTGGCCTCTGGCCCGCATCCCTGAAGGGCGAGAACGCCAAGGGTACCTCCGGCGTCGTCAAGACCGTCACGGACACCCCGGGTGCCGTAACCTACGCTGACGACTCCGCAGTCTCCGGCAAGCTCGGCACCGCGCAGATCAAGGTTGGCTCGGACTTCGTCAAGATCTCCGCTGACGCTGCCGCCAAGGCTGTTGAACTCGGCAAGCCCGTCGCCGGCCGCGCTGCCAACGACCTCTCCATCAAGCTTGACCGCACCACCACCGCTGCCGGCGTCTACCCGGTTGTCCTGGTTTCCTACCACGTCGTCTGCACCAGCTACGACAAGAAGGAAACTTCTGACCTGGTCAAGGCTTTCGAGAGCTACGTAGTCTCCGACGCCGGCCAGCAGGCTGCAGCCGGCTCTGCCAAGTCCGCTCCGCTTTCCAAGGCGCTGCAGGACAAGGCAAAGGCCGCTGTCGACTCCATCAAGGCCAAGGCCTAAGGACCACAATGGAGTAGTGGTGCTGCGGACCGCGGCACCACTACCCTGAATACCGAGGTTCCCTGTCCCGCCCGGTGAAACATCACCGGGCGGGGCGGGGAACTTGGCCATTTTTGAGTGAATCTGAAGGATCGTGAAGTGACCACCAACTCCTTGACCACTTCCCAAGGTGCCGGACGCGCCGGGGACAAGGTCTTCTCCGGAGCCACCCTGGCCGCGGGGTGCCTGATCCTCCTGGTCCTCTTCGGCGTCGCACTTTTCCTTGTAATCCAGGCCATTCCGGCTCTTATGGCTCCGCCTGCGGACATCCAGGGCGGCCACGGCTTCTTCGCCTACATTGGGCCGATCGTGGTGGGAACCCTGATTGCCGCGGTCATCGCGCTTGTCATCGCTACCCCGGTTGCCATCGGCGTCGCCTTGTTCATCTCGCACTACGCGCCCCGCAGGCTTGCCTCAGGCCTTGGCTACGTGGTGGACCTCCTCGCTGCCATTCCTTCCGTGGTCTACGGCGCGTGGGGTGCGGCATTCCTTGCCCCCCAGATCTCGCCCGCCTACAACTGGCTGGCCAGCACCATGGGCTGGTTGCCGATTTTCCAAGGCCCGGCTTCGGCTACCGGCAAGACCATCCTGACCGCGAGCATCGTTCTCTCCGTCATGGTTTTGCCGATCATCACTTCCCTGTCGCGTGAAATCTTCCTGCAGACCCCGAAGCTCCACGAGGAAGCCGCCCTGGCCCTCGGTGCGACGCGTTGGGAAATGATCAAAATGGCTGTTTTGCCGTTCGGCCGTCCGGGCATCGTAAGCGCCGTCATGCTGGGCCTCGGCCGTGCGCTTGGCGAGACCATGGCCGTAGCGTTGGTCCTGTCCTCCGGCGTTCTGACCGCAAGCCTGATCCAGTCCGGCAACCAGACCATCGCCGCGGAAATTGCCTTGAACTTCCCTGAAGCGAGCGGACTCAAGGTCAGTACGTTGATCGCAGCCGGTTTGGTATTGTTCGTCATCACCCTCGGTGTCAACATGGTTGCACGCTGGATCATCACCAGGCACAAAGAATTCTCGGGAGCCAACTAATGACTGTCACAGCCCCCGTGGTGCGCAAACGCTCTGCCCTGACCAAGGGCCAGTTGCCCGCCTTCGCACCATACGTCGTCCTGGCCGTTGCCTTGGTACTCGGCGCGGCGATCCTTGCGCTGATCGGCTTCAACCCCTTCGGCTGGGGCCTCGTCTCCGCCATCCTCTTCACGATCGGGCTGGTCGGCTGGAGCGCGGCCGTAGAGGGCGGCCGCAAGGCGAGTGACAAACTTGCGACGTGCCTCATTGTCGGCTCATTCCTTGTGGCGCTGCTGCCCCTGATTTCGGTGATCTGGACCGTCCTCGTGAATGGCATCCCGGGCATCATCACCCCCGGCTTCCTGACGACATCCATGAACGGTGTCACAGGCGCCCTCGACAACAAGAGTGTCGATGAAGGGACAAAGGTCCTCGGCGGCATCTACCACGCGCTCCTGGGCACCGTGCAGATCACCCTGCTGGCCACTGTCATCTCGGTGCCGGTGGGCCTGCTGACCGCAATCTACCTCGTGGAGTACGGCAACGATCGGGCCCTCGCCCGTGCGATCACGTTCTTCGTCGACGTCATGACCGGCATCCCCTCGATCGTGGCAGGCCTCTTTGCCGCGGCCTTCTTCTTCGCCGTGGTCGGCCCGGGCACCAAGACCGGTGCGGTCGCCGCCGTCGCGCTTTCAGTCTTGATGATCCCCGTTGTGGTCCGCTCCAGCGAGGAAATGCTCAAGATCGTCCCGAACGAGCTCCGTGAGGCGGCTTACGCGCTGGGTGTCCGCAAGTGGCGCACTATCCTCAAAGTGGTTATCCCGACGGCGATCTCCGGCATCGCTTCCGGCGTCACCTTGGCGATTGCCCGCGTTATTGGCGAGACGGCACCGATCTTGGTTACCGCAGGTTTCGCGACCACCATCAACAACAACGTGTTCGGCGGCTGGATGGCGTCGCTGCCCACGTTCATCTACACGCAGATCCTGAACCCGACCTCGCCGTCCAATCCGGACGCGTCGAGCCAGCGGGCATGGGGTGCCGCGCTGGTCCTGATCATCCTAGTGATGCTCCTGAACCTCGGTGCGAGGCTGATCGCCCGGATCTTCGCCCCCAAGGCCGGCCGTTGAGCCGCCAGGCCATCTGCAAACTTCCAACCACAGCACCGAAGGAACACCATGTCTAAGCGGATCGACGTCAAGGATCTGAATGTCTACTACGGCAGTTTCCTGGCCGTTGAAGGCGTCAACATCAACATCGAAGCCAAATCGGTCACGGCGTTCATCGGCCCGTCCGGTTGCGGCAAGTCCACCTTCCTGCGCACCCTGAACCGCATGCACGAGGTGCTGCCCGGCGCGCGCGTCGAGGGTGAAGTCTTGCTCGACGGCGACAACCTCTACGGTGCCGGTGTGGACCCGGTGACTGTCCGCAGCCAGGTGGGCATGGTTTTCCAGCGCCCCAACCCGTTCCCCACCATGTCTATCCGCGACAACGTGCTAGCCGGCGTCAAGCTGAACAACAAGAGGATCACCAAGGGTGCGGCCGACGCGCTCGTGGAGAAGTCCCTCCGTGGCGCCAACCTGTGGAACGAGGTCAAGGACCGCCTGGAGAAGCCGGGTTCCGGGCTCTCAGGCGGCCAGCAGCAGCGGCTTTGCATTGCCCGCGCCATCGCTGTGGAACCGCAGGTTATCCTCATGGACGAGCCCTGCTCGGCGCTGGACCCCATCTCCACCTTGGCGGTCGAAGACCTCATCAATGAGCTCAAGGACGAGTACACCGTGGTGATCGTGACGCACAACATGCAGCAGGCCGCGCGCGTTTCCGACAGGACGGCGTTCTTCAACATCGCCGGCACCGGCAAGCCGGGCAAGCTCATCGAGTTCGCGGACACCACCACCATCTTCAACAACCCGTCCCAGAAGGCCACGGAAGACTACGTCTCCGGCCGCTTCGGATAACCACTTCGGCTGCCAACCTTCGCAAGCTCAGGCCGGGACCCTCGCCGCTGTGGGCCCAACTTCGGAATCTCCATCGATTGCTGAGCAAGGGTCGTTTTAGACGTCCAAAACGACAGTTTTGGAGCAATCGATGCGAAAAAAGCCCGACGGCGACGGTCACCTTGGGGGTGACTGCCGCCGTCGGGCTTTTGCGTGCCTGGCGCGGCTCGCCGGTCAGCGCGACAGCGGCGAGAGCGCTAATCCAAGGACGAAGGCCACCGCAGCGGTGACGATCGGCGTCGCGACCCAGAACCCCAGGATCCGCAGCACCATCCGACGGTTGGTGACCGAAAAGTTCTGGTTGGTTCCAGCTCCGAGCACTGCCGACGTCACGGTGTGGGTGGTGGAAAGCGGCAAATGGAGTCCGATGGCACCGACAAACAGCATGAGCGAGGTCAAGGTCTGGGCGACGAATCCCCGCAACGGGTCCACCCTGGTCAGCTTGTAACCCAAGGTGTAGGAGATGCGCCACCCGCCACAAAGCGTCCCTGCCGCGAGCATGACAGCCGTCAGGAGGATGACCCAGAACGGGAGGTCGTCGTGGTCGGACACTCCTGCCGCCACAGCGCCCAGCAGTATCACGGCCACGGTTCGTTGCCCGTCTTGCAGTCCGTGGCCGAATGCCACCGCGGCGGCCGAGACGGACTGGGCATGGCGGAAACGGCCGTGCACAACGTCGGGCTGGGTGTAGCGCGCCGCCCACGTGACGGGCCAGACGAGGAGGTAGGCGCCGATGAAGGCGATCACAGGGGATAGCAGCAGCGGCAGGACCACTTGCGCCAGCAAAATACTGTCCACCCCGTTGATGTGGCCGCCTCCCATGACTGCGCTCGCGGCTCCGGCGCCGGCCAGGCCTCCCACCAGGGCGTGCGTTGACGAGAGGGGCACACCGCGCCACCAAGCGTAGGTTCCCCAAAGGATGGCGCTGCACAACCCTGCAGCAAGTACAGCTAGCCCGCTCATGCCCGAGGGAAGAACCACCCACGATTGGCTGAAAATCAAGGCGAACCCGCCGCTGAGCAACACGCCGGCAAAGTTGAAAACCGCAGCCAAAACCACGGCGACAGAAGGAGTGAGGGCACGGGTCCGCACGGAGAGCGCGACGGCGGTGGAGACATCGCGGAAGCCGTTGAGGAACGCGAACCCAGCCGCCAGCGTCACCACGAGGGCGAAGAACGCGACCATCACGTCATGCTTCCTTGACGATGATGCTGCCTACCTGGGTGGCGACGCGGCGCATGTCCTTGGTGACGTCCACCAGTTGGTTGGCTACGTCACGGTTCCTCGAAAACTGTGCGGACTTCATGTCTCGGAGCATCTCTGCCACCCAGGTCCGGTGGCTGCGCTCGGCACGCTTGGCCAGCCGGAGGACCTCGATCCAGTAGTCCTCGAGCTCGTCGAGGTCGTCCAACTGGCGCATGGCATCAACGGTGAGTTCTGCCTGCCGGCTGATGATCTCCAGCTGATCCGCCGCGCGCTTCGGCAGCCGGTCCAGTTTGTAGAGGGCCACGAGGTCGCCAGCGGCGTCCAGTTTCTCCATTGCCTCGTTGAGGAAGCGGGAAAGGGCGTACATGTCCTCGCGGGGGAGCGGGTTCACGAAGCTCGTGCGCATGTGGGTCAGCAGGGCGAAATGCAGATCTGTGGATTTCGCCTCGTGTTCGTGCATCTCTTCCACAAGCCGTTCGTGCTCTGAGACAGGGGCTCCGAAAATCTCGGAAAGCGTCCCTGTGGCCTCAAGAATCTGACGAGCCATCTGCGAAAGCAACTGCAAACCGGCGGGTTCTTGAGGGAAGAGACGCAGCTTCATTTGGCTTCCGGGGGGCGAGGTGGACGGGGACTCGCGGCGTCTTCGCCGAAAGGCATAAAAATGGTGCCGAACCGGATACGCCTCTCGGCGGTAGGCCGCTCGAAGCGGCTATAAGTTGAAGCCCGGGGGTTTCGCGGTTCGACACCAGTTTCAGTTTTCTACGTCGGCCGAGCTAAGTCAACATTGACAGTTGGCGCTCGGGGTGATTTCGGCGGCCCTTCACCCTCATTTTTCACGTTAATCCAACTCACCGAGGCGCCATGCGTTGGCCGCGTGCTCAAGGTCCTCAGCGGTCTTGACGAGCTGGTGCGAGTTCCGGGTCAACTTGCTCGCGTGACCCTCATTGGAATGTTCGGCGCTGTCCGCCAGGGTGGCTTGGCCGAGCGCGACGACGCGGCAAAACGCAGCCGAGCGTTCCAGCGCGACGTCGAAATCGCCGTCGAACGCTCCTGAAAGGATGGCGTCCGCCATCTGCTTCATTTCGTCGGCTCCCGGCGGCTCCGCGGCTCCTGCCACAACGTGTGAAACCTGTGCGGTGTCCCGGCCGGCCTTGAAGTACACCGAGATGCGCTCGGAGTTCTGCATAGTGGCCGCGCGCAGCGCATAGAGCCGCCACAAAGCGCCCGGCAAGGACCGTGCCGGGCTCTCGGCCCACATCTCGGCAATGGCTTCGAGGCCTTGCTCGTCAGCGAGCTTCACAAGGCGCCTGGTGATCTTGGGATCGTCGCTATCGCGGCCGCGCCGCACGAGAGCCTGTGCCGCAAGGTGTGCGGCTTCGGACACGCGCGCGGGGTCCGCTCCGCCGGCGAACGGCTCGAAGTCAATCGGCGCGAAGGGTTTCGGCTTGTGATGCCTATTTGCCCCGCCGTACACAGGAGGTCCCGATTGTTCGCTCATGCCCCAACGCTACTCCTGTGCCTTCGCTCGTGCACTCTTGAACGGTGGCTGTTGCGGTGGCTGTTGCGGTGGCTGTTGCGGTGGGGGAGCGTTCTCCCCAGGTTTGAATCCGCGGGGGCCGCGACACGCCGGAGTTGCCGCGCGTCGCCGTCGGCGGCCGGTTCAAAAGAGGTCACGACGGCGCGGGGGTCCGCCGTGTCAAAACGCCCCTGAGCTTGAGGTACAGTATTTATGGCTGTTTCTACAGTCGGCAGGGGCCTTTAGCTCAGTTGGTAGAGCATCGGACTTTTAATCCGTGGGTCGTGGGTTCGATCCCCACAGGGCCCACCCTAAAACCCCCGGAACCATGCGGTTCCGGGGGTTTTCTTGCGCCACGCCAAAACTGCGGGTAGTAGGGGTTACAGGACAGAATGTGTGTAAATCCCGGGTGCTTGAAGTCCGTCCGGCCCACCCTTGCGGTTCCAGAGGCCTTCGCCGACGCTGGTGTGGGTGTCCGTACAGGGCCGGTCCGACGCAAGATGCTAAGCACAGTGGGGATCGCAGACGTGAAGTGCGGCATGTCTTGCACGGGCCGTCGATGATTGCTAGCGTGGTGAACGCAGGACGCGGAAACGTCTCCCGCATAGACCGAAACCCCGATGCAGAAGCACGGGGTTTCGCGTTTTAAGCGGTTAGCCCTATGCGCTCACGGCCAGACATAGCTAAACCGTGTAGCTTTGTCGAGATTGCCCTTGATCGCCTGCATTGCCTTCTTCGCGGCAGGATGCCTCTCCGCGATCGTGACCGAGCGGTTAGTGAGAAAAGTCGCCATATCCGCGGCCTGAAGCAGGCGGCTGTGGTTCGACGGGCCGAAATAGATCGTATCTATGAGGTCGCTCAACGGAATGCTTGTATATCCCCTTTGCGCGGCGGCCCGCATACCGCGGAATCGGGTCCTGCTGTCCGGCGCAGTGTGGTGCTCGTCGGCAAGAACCAGGGCACTTTCGTCCGTGTGGTCAAGGTTGAGGACGCGCTGTACAGACTCAAGTGCGTGCGAGAGCGCAAGCGCGTGGGCTGGATGTGGATTTGCGTACTTGTCTTTGAGCTTCTGGACGTCAATGCCACGGAAAACGAAGACTGCGCCTGAGTCATGTATGGCCTGGGCGACTTGCTTGCATACGTTCACTGCCAGCCACACTGGGACGTCTTCCCAACCCTCTTTCTGGTGGAAGACTTCGTAACCATGAAGCTCAGTTGCGGGATCGAAGCCAGGGACGTCATTGACTACAGCCGCGACAATTGCATCTAGGCTCTTCTCAAGCTTTCTTGCTTCCTCAGCGCCTACCATTAGTGCACCCATATAGTAGAGCTGTCCGCTCCGAGCGGATTCGTCTAGAAAAGCAAGGATCATTCGCTGATCCTATAGAAGATAAATCAAAGTTACTAACCTCGATCTTTCATGAGGCAGGATTTCGGCGGGGTCAGGGCTTACCGGCGGCCTGACGTGGTCGATTTTTGCATGAGGGTGTGACGGAAGGGCCGCTGACCGATGGCGGCTGGGCGCGGGCGGTTCCACTACCACCCGGGGTGCGGCTTTTGCTTCCCGTGGTTCCCTGTTGTCCGGTCCGGTTGCCGGCTATGGCGGGGTGATAGCCCTCAGCCTCGCGAGAGCGTTTATCAGCAGAGACGTTTCGGGTGCCTTGGATGCCAGGTGAAGGGTGATCTGTCGGGCGTGCCGGCTGATCTTGCCGGCGATCTCGAAAATCCGGGCCCGGAGTTTCTTGGGTTCCCACCGCCGCGCCTTGGTTCCGGGGAAAGCGAGCATCTGCGCCCATGCGGTGATCTCGGCCGCGAGCATGACCAGGTGGCACCAGAGCGTGTTCGCGGCGAAGGAGTGCAAGGGCAGGTTCCTCAGGCCGGTGTCCTTGACGCCCCGGATCCTATCCTCGCACCGGGCCCGCAACCGGTGCCGTGCTTCAAGATCGGCGAGCTGCCCGCGGGCCTGGTTTGTCGCGAACGCTGTGTAGCGCATCCCGTCGATGTCGGTGATCCGCAGCTGCGCGCCCGGGTGCGGGATTTCCTTGCGGACGATGACCCGCAAACCTTTGGGCCATGCGGAGAGCTCGAGCATGCCTGTGACATCCGCGACCCAGGCGCCGTCACGTTCTTCCCCGTCGCTGTTGTAGGCCCGCGTCCACGCCTTTTGAGGGATCAGCGGCAGGACGTTTTCGAGGGCACCATGGATCGGGAATCCGACCGAGTACCCCAGGTTCCGGTGGCGGGCGGCGAGCCAGTGCAGGAACTCGTGGGTGCCGCCGGCGGAGTCGGTGCGGATCATGAGCTTCCGCCCGGACCGGTGTCCGGCCGGGAGTTGTTTCAGCGCGTCTTTGACGATCTGGATGTGGTCGGCGGCGGTGTTGGAGCCGGCGTTGCCCGGGCGCAGGATCACTGCCAGGGGTTCACCGGTTCCCTCGGCGCCGTGGTCGATGAACGCGGCCAGCGGGTGGAACCCGAAGCCTTTCTTCCACGTCGGGCGGGCGTGTTCCTTGTCCGAATGGGCGCTCAGGAGCGTGGCATCAACGTCGATCACGACCGGGTTCCAGACGCTGGCGTTGTGCAACGGGGAGGCGTCCCCGGCAGCGTTCCAGGCACGGGCGCGGGCTTCGGCACGCGCCTTGTTGACCGCGGCCAGCGCCTTGGCCGGGTCGACCGTGGCGAGCACCTTGACCAGCCTGCTGACCGTGGGATCCGAGGCCACCAGCCCGTAAACCTCCGGCTGGGTCCGGAGCCGGTCCACGTCCGCCAGGCAGTCCCCGCCGGTCGCCAGGGACAGGGCCTGGTCGGTGAGGATCTTGCCGGGGTCATGCCGGGCGAAGGGCTTACGCCACGGCCCAAGTCCGGCCGACAAGCCAGCCATCAACCCCGTTGCCCGGACGGCTTCCGTCAGCACCAGCCCACCGGCCTGGGACACCACCCCGTCCCCGGCGGAATCAACACGGACAGACGGGTACGACGGGGTAAAGTGGTTCACCAGAAAGGTGCTCCTTCGAGCGGGTCAAAACAGTGCGTCAACAACACTATTTTCCCAGCTCAGGGGCACCTTTCCCTGCTTAAACACGCACTGGCCGCACCACCCCCTGAAATACCGAGGCTAAACCCGTCGGGCTGAGTCGCTTCATGGCCGAGGTCAGAAACCCTGGGGGGTTCTGAGGCTGCCGGGGCATGTGAGGGGTCGTCATGACTCGACCCATACAGGACGCCAACCGACCACTGCCCGTGGGTAAACTCTGGATACATGCTCTCCCAGAGCTGGCAAGATTTGGCGGGATTCTTGGCAGTGACTGGCGGGCTGTTTAGGCGCGGATTCTCGCGGTTTTTCGACCTAACGGATCGAGGACGTATCGCGGCGGATACTGGCGGATTGTTTCCGTGGGTCGTGGGTTCGATCCCACAGGGCCCACCCATTGTGAAAAGGCGCGGGCAACCGCGCCTTTTCTCTTTTCCTGCCCAAGTGCGCCTTCAACTGCCAGACTGTTCTTCATGCAGGCCCTTTTGGATGGACTCTTGAATACCAGCCCGCTCCTGATCGGGTGCATAGTTTTCGCCCTCGTCTTTGCCGAGGACGCAATTTTTGTGGGCTTTGTGATCCCCGGTGAAACCGCGGCTGTGGTGGGCGGGGTGATTGCAAGCCGTGGAATCTTCCCTTTGTGGCTCATGATCGTCATTGTGGTGACTGCCGCGATCACGGGCGACACCGTGGGCTATGAAATCGGCAAGCACTTTGGTCCCCGGGTGATGGCCCTGAAGATTCTGGACAAGAGACGTGCCCAACTGCAAAGGGCCGAGGACTTCCTCAAAGACAAGGGCGGCCTCGCCGTGTTCCTGGGCCGGTTTACCGCCTTCTTCCGCGCCGTCATGCCGGCTCTCGCCGGACTCAGCCGCATGCCGTACCGGCGCTTCGCGTTCTGGAACTTCAGCGGCGGCATCGTCTGGGGGTCCTTGTTCGTGACTCTCGGTTTTGTGGCTGGAAACTCATACGAGGAAGTGGCCCGCACGGTGGGCCGGGGTGCTGCAGCTGTGGTGGCAGTCGTTGCGGTGGCGATCCTGCTCGTCTGGCAGGTCAGGAAGCATAAGACCAAGAAGGTTTGAGGAAGCGGTAGCGGAAATCTGGCTGAAACCTGGTCGGCTTAGGCTGGTCACAATTCGTTCGGGAGGGGCGGTGAATGGGCGAACTGGATACGTCTGACGTTTGGCGTTATAACCGTAGTAGCTGCCCCGACGTCCTCGGCTTTTCTGAGTCTCTGAGTGAACTGATGTCCGCTTCTGCAGCACACAACTTCTAAGGAGAACCGATGCATCTTTTGCCCCGTGAGCAGGAAAAGCTCATGATCGTGGTGGCGGCCGACCTCGCCCGCCGTCGGCAATCCCGCGGGCTCAAACTCAACTTTCCCGAAGCCGTCGCGATCATCAGCTACGAACTGATTGAGGGTGCCCGGGACGGAAAAACCGTTGCCGAACTCATGAGCTACGGGACAACGTTGCTTCGCCGTGAGGATGTCATGGAGGGCGTGCCCGAGATGATCCACGATGTCCAGATTGAGGCCACTTTCCCGGACGGCACCAAGCTCGTCACCGTCCACGACCCCATCCGCTAGGAGGCCGCCATGATTCCAGGTGAGTACCGGCTCCAAGCAGAGCCCATTGAGTGCAACAGCGGACGCGAGGCAATCGCCATCGAGGTGGTCAATCGTGGTGACCGCCCCGTCCAGGTGGGATCGCACTACCACTTTGCCGAAGCGAATCCCGCCCTCGATTTTGACCGCAAGGCCGCCCACGGCCGCCGCCTTGACATCCCCGCTGGCACGGCCGCACGCTTCGAACCCGGCGACTCCAAGACGGTCAAACTGGTGGCCCTTGCCGGCAGCCGCGAGGTCTACGGCCTGCGGAACGTCGTCAACGGATCGCTTGATTCCGGCACCGGAGAGAACGACGGCGGCGCTGCCGCTGCCACGGACGGGCCCGGAGCCAGCAAAGAAGGGACAGCCCAGTGAGCTTTGAAATTTCGCGCAAGCAGTACGCAGACCTTTACGGCCCGACGACGGGCGACTCCATCCGCTTGGCGGACACCGAACTTTTCCTTGAGATCGAGAAGGACTACACGGTCTACGGCGAAGAGGTCATGTTCGGCGGCGGCAAAGTGGTGCGCGACGGGATGGGGCAGAACGGCCAAGTGACCCGCGACGGCCGCTTGCCCGAGTCCAACGCGGCCTCGGACCAGGCCCTTGACGTCCCGGACACTGTCATTTCGAATGTGGTGGTCCTCGACTACACCGGAATCTACAAGGCCGATGTGGCGCTCAAGGACGGGCACATCTTCAAGATCGGCAAAGCCGGGAACCCGCAGATCGCCGACGGCGTGGACATCGTGATCGGCGCCAGTACCGAGATGATCGCGGGGGAGGGCAAGATCCTCACTGCAGGTGGCGTCGACACCCATATCCACTACATTTCCCCGGACCAGGTCCCCACTGCCCTGTGCAGCGGCGTCACCACCATGGTGGGCGGTGGCACGGGACCGGCCGAAGGTACCAAGGCCACCACCATCACGCCCGGCAAATGGCACATTTCGCGGATGCTGCAAGCGGCGGAGGGGCTCCCGATCAACATCGGCCTCCTGGGCAAGGGGCACGCCTCTGCCATCGAGCCGCTGGCCGAACAGATCCGCGCAGGCGCGGTGGGCCTCAAAGTCCATGAAGACTGGGGCGCCACGACGTCGTCCGTCGACATGTCGCTGCGCGTAGCCGATGAATATGATGTACAGGTAGCCATCCACACAGACACCCTCAACGAGTGCGGATTCGTGGAGGACACCATCAAGGCGATCGACGGCCGCGTGATCCACACCTTCCACACCGAAGGAGCAGGCGGCGGGCACGCCCCGGACATCATCAAGATCGCCGGACTGCCCAACGTGCTCCCGGCATCCACCAACCCCACGCTCCCGTACACGCGGAACACCATCGAAGAGCACCTCGACATGCTCATGGTGTGCCACCACCTCAACCCGGACATTCCGGAAGACGTGGCGTTCGCCGATTCCCGCATCCGGGCCGAGACCATCGCCGCCGAAGACGTGCTCCAGGACCTGGGCATCTTCTCCATGACGTCCTCGGATTCCCAGGCCATGGGACGTGTGGGCGAAGTCGTGATCCGCACCTGGCAGGTAGCCGATGCCATGAAGCGGCAGCGGGGCGTCCTCAAGGACCCGTCCGGCGCAAGCCACGGCGCTGAAAACGGCTTGGGAGGGGAAAGCGACAACTTCAGAATCAAGCGCTACATCTCCAAATACACCATCAACCCGGCCATCGCGCAGGGCATGGCGGACTCCATCGGCTCCGTGGAGGTGGGCAAGTTCGCCGACCTCGTCCTCTGGAATCCGGCCTTCTTCGGCGTGAAGCCCGACCTGGTCCTCAAGGGCGGGCAGATTGCCTACGCACTCATGGGCGATTCCAACGGCTCCATCCCCACCCCGCAGCCGCGCACCATGCGCCCGATGTTCGCCACCCACGGGAAGGCGCTGCAGCAGTCCTCCATCACGTTCCTGTCCAAGGCGGCCATCGACGCCGGCGTCCCGGAAGAACTCGGCCTGCAACGCGTTATCCGGCCGGTGTCCGGCATCCGGAACCTGAGCAAAGCGGACTTGAAGTTCAACGGCGAGACGCCGGATATCGCCGTCGACCCCGAGACCTACAAAGTGACGGTCGACGGCGAGGACGTCACCTGCGAGCCCTCCGACGTGCTGCCTATGGCCCAGCGCTACTTCCTTTTCTAGATCGCCGGAGGAGAACACATGATCATTGAAAAGATCCTGGGAAATCTGCACGAACTGCCCAATCCCGAACAGTATGCCGGTCTCCACAAGGAGAAGGTTGTAATGCCCAGCGCCCAACTGGTCAAACGCATCCAACGCGTAACCACGGACCACGGCAAGGAGCTTGGCATCCGCCTCCCTGCCGGGTCCGGGGACCTGCGCGACGGCGACATCCTCGCCGTCGAAGACACGAACCTCATTGTGGTCTCCGTGCTGCCGACCGATGTCCTGGTCATCGCCGCGCGCAGCATCTACGAAATGGGCGTGGTGGCGCACTCCTTGGGCAACCGGCACCTGCAGGCCCAATTCTTCGACGCCGACTCCGAGTACGGGGCCGAAGTCATGGTGTGCCAGTACGACCACACGGTCGAGGACTACCTCAAACACGTCGGCGTGCCGTATCGCCGCCAGGAACGCGTAATGCCGGTGCCTTTCCGCCATGCTGAACACACGCACTAGGCCGGCTTCGGTTGCGGCCGCGGCTGGGAGCGCTTCGTATCAGCTCGCGCTTCAGCAGCTAACTGACTCCGCCCTGCCTACTGGAGCGTTTGCACACTCGCTCGGATTTGAGACGTACATCGACCGTGGGCTCATATCAGATGAAGCCTCGTTCAGCACCTGGTTGTCTGCGTTTGTGGGGCAGCAGTTGACCTATTCGGACGGGTTGGCCATTCGGTTCCTTTATGAGGGGGTGGATCTGGGTGGGTTGGATGCTCATTTGAGCGCGCAGCTCTTGCCGCGGCAATTGCGGGAGGCCAGTACCAAGATGGGCGGGCGGCTGATCGAGATTGGGAGCGAAGTTTTTCCCTCGGCGGAGCTCGAGGCGTACCGTGCGCTGGTGACCACCGGCCGTGCCGCCGGCCATCAGCCGCTGGCGTTCGCCGTCGTCGCGCGCTCGCTCGGCGTGCCGTTCGAGGAAGCGCTCGCCGCATACCTCTTCGCGGCGGTCACCACCCTGACGCAGAACGCCGTGCGCGCCATCCCGCTCGGCCAGAACGCCGGGCAGCGGGTGCTGCGAAAGGCGCACGACGACGTCGCTGCCGCCGTCGAGCGGGTCGCGCACCTGGCGCCGGACGACTTCGGGGCCGTGAGCCCCGGGCTGGAAATTTCGCAGATGCGGCACGAATGGCAACGTGCCCGCATGTTCATGAGCTAGAACCACAGGAGGACACATGTCTGAACCCATTAAGATCGGCATCGGCGGCCCGGTTGGAGCCGGCAAAACGCAGCTCGTGGAGCGCCTGACCCGCCATATGAGCCGGGAAATCTCCATGGCCGCCATCACCAACGACATCTATACGATCGAAGACGCCAAGATCCTCGCTGCCAACGGCGTCCTGCCCGAGGACCGCATCATCGGCGTCGAAACCGGCGGCTGCCCGCACACCGCCATCCGCGAAGACACGTCCATGAACACGGCGGCCATCGAAGAACTCAAGAAACGCCACCCGGACCTCCAGGTCATCTTCGTGGAATCCGGCGGCGACAATCTCTCCGCCACGTTCAGCCCCGAACTCGTGGACTTCTCGATCTACATCATCGACGTGGCCCAGGGAGAGAAAATCCCCCGCAAAGCAGGCCAAGGCATGATCAAATCGGACCTCTTCATCATCAATAAGACCGACCTCGCACCGTTCGTTGGGGCCGACCTCTCCGTGATGGAGCGGGACTCCAAGGAATTCCGCGGCGACAAACCCTTCTGCTTCACCAACCTCAAAACCGACGAAGGGCTCGACAAGGTCATCGCATGGATGCGGCACGACGTCCTGATGCTCGACCTGGCGCAATGAGCACGACGGCGACGGCGGCTGAGCTCTCTCCGGGGGACGGGTCACCTCCGGCGGCTCCGCCGGATTTGGGGCCGTGCCCGCTTCGCGATGCCCGCCACGCCGCGGCCCCCAAATCCGGCTTCGCCGCCTCTTCGACTAACTCGCCGCGAGGAGAGCTCAGCCTTCGGGTCGCCCTCCGTGCTCAGCGTTCCGTGGCCGTGCAGCAGTTTCATCAGGGTGCCTTGCGGGTGTTGAGGCCGCATTACTTGGATGGGTCCGGACAGGTTTGTTATGTCGTGGTCAATCCTGGCGGGGCGTATTTGGGGGCGGATCTCTATGTCGTGGAGGTGGAGGTGGAGGCCGGGGCGTCCTTGCTTTTGACGACGCAATCGGCCACGAAGATTTATCGGACGCCCGGGTCATTTGCGGAGCAGCGGATGACTATCCGTCTGGGGGACGGTGCGGAACTGGAGTTGGCTCCGGACCAGCTCATCGCCTATCGGGAGGCCAGCTATCGGCAGAATACGCACATCACTGTCCATCCGACGTCGAGCCTTATCATGGCTGAAGTCATCACCCCCGGCTGGTCGCCGGACGGCGCTTCTTTCAAGTACCGGGAACTCCGGCTCCGGAACGAAATCCGGGTGGAGAGCGACGACGGCACGGGGCTGCTTGCGCTGGACAACCTCCTGATCCGGCCGTCCCTCGGCGATGTGACGGGAATGGGCTTCATGGAAGGCTACAGCCACCTGGGTTCGCTCATTCTGGTGGATCCGCGGGTTGATCAGGCGCTCGCCGATGAACTGCACCGGTTGACCGCAGGGTATGACGCGTACTCCGGGTTGTCGCTGACGCGAACCATTGCGGGCACAACCGGATTGGTCCTTCGGTCCCTCTCGAGCAGCACTGAGGAACTGAATCGATTGCTTGGTGCCTGTACCGGCCTTTTGCGCGAACGCTGGTACGGCAGGGCGCCGCTGAACCTAAGGAAGTACTGATTTGTCACTCGCGGAGTTCGCCTCGATGTACCGCCGGCGCGAGCATCTCCCGATGAAGTCGCGGCTCGCGTTCATGTTCGGCTCCGTTGTCCTCCTGCACCTTGCCGCCGTCGTGCTCCTGCTGGTGGGTGGCTCCGACGGCGGGCAACCGCTCGCGCTGGGGCTCTTACTGACCGCCTATGTGGCCGGCATTAAGCACAGCTACGACTGGGACCACATCGCCGCGATCGACAATTCCACGCGGAAGTTCGTGGCACAGCGCAAAGACCCCGTGAGCGTCGGATTTGCTGGGCCACAGCTCCGTGGTGATCCTGGCCGGCGTGATGGTGATTGGCGGCGCCAGCTTGGTGGGCCAACTCATGGAGGACGGCACCACCGGACACTTGGTGCTGGGGTTGATCGGCAGCGGAGTCTCGGGGCTCTTCCTCCTGGCTATGGGCATCTTCAACGGCTCGGCTTTCCTTCGCACCGCACAGCTGTACCGTGCCGCCCAGGCTGGCGGCGAGGTCTCGGTCATCACGCTGGGCGGTTTCCTGAACGCGGCCTTCGGCCTGACTGATCCTGTCACCACGTGGCTGGGCGAAATAGACCTCGGCGACGCCGGGCTGCTGCTGATCGGGGTGTTCGCCGTCGTGTGGGTGGTTGCGGCTGTACGGATGTGCGCGGCGCGACGCCGCTGATGGTGCCGGCGCGGTTAGTTGGGCGGGAACCACTCAAGAAGCCGATCCAACGGCCACGTCGTGATGATCCGATCGGCGGGTACACCGTTGGCTTCTGCCCGCTCCGCTCCGTATTGCAGGAAATCGAGCTGGCCAGGGGCATGCGCGTCACTGTCGATGCTGAAAAGGCAGCCAGCATCGAGGGCAATCCGAATCAATTCATCCGGCGGGTCCTGGCGTTCCGGCCTCGAATTGATTTCGACGGCGACTGAGTACTCCGCACACGACGCGAACACCTTTTCGGCGTCGAACTCCGATGGGGGCCTTGTTCCGCGTGATCCCTTGACCAATCTGCCGGTGCAATGGCCAAGGACGTTCGTGTGCGGGTTTTCGATGGCGGCGAGCATCCGGCGTGTCATGGACCGTTTGTCGGATCGGAGCTTCGAGTGGACGCTGGCAACCACAACGTCTAGTTGGCTCAGCAGTTCCACGGACTGGTCCAACTCGCCGTCTTCAAGGATGTCCACTTCGATGCCGGCCAGCAGCCGAAAGCCGGGATCCTGTCCGTATCCGTCGTTGATCCCGTCCACAACCGCGAGTTGCTCCATCAAACGCTCCGGGCTGAGACCGTTGGCGATGGCGAGGTTGGGGGAGTGATCGGTCAAGGCGATATATTCCCGGCCGAGTATACGGGCCGCGTCGGCCATAACTTTGATCGGCGAGCCGCCATCCGACCAGTTGCTATGGCTGTGCAGATCGCCGCGAAGCTCGGCATGCAGCTTGCGTCCACCGTTAACCAAGGGCTCGGCGCCGCGGCGGCGGAGGTTCTCAAGGTAGTCCGGAACCATGCCACCCAGGGCTTGGCTGATCACCTCGAAAGTCCGGCTGCCAATTCCCTTGGTCCGCTTGAGGCGGCCATCCTTGGCCCGGGCAGCCAGTTCCTCTTGGCTCAAACCAGCGATGACGTCGGCAGCTCGGCGAAACGCCTGGACTTTGAAGCTGTCCGCGAGTTCCCGTTCCAGCCAGAAGGCGGTTTCGTTGAGCGCGTCTACGGCGTCCATAGCTCAATGATGTACCACGCTGCGCTCAGGCGTATGTGAGCGAGCGTTCGGGTCTGGCGGCCTATATGCGAGCGAGCGTTCGGGTCTGGGGCCCATATGTGAGCGAGCGTTCGGGGTTCCTGACGCTCTCTCACTTATATGGGCCTTTCCGGGGACCCTCACTCAGATCATATGAGAGGGCGTTCGGGTTGGGGCGTCATGCTGCCGGAATAACTGCGACGGCCCCGGCCACCCTGCAATAATCGGAACCAGTTGCCTCACTCGTGTTGCACGTGGGGCGGTATGCACCTTCGGACGAATCACATTGCAGACGAGGCGGACATGACCAACACTCCCATCCAGCAGGACACCGTAACCCAGCCAACAACGGGGAACCTGGACGCCGCCACCGACGAAGAACTGCTTCACCGGCTCGCCGACGCTCATGGCGTCGGGACATCTTTCCACGGCTGGGACGGGCTGCAGCACAACGTTTCGCCAACCACGCTGATCCAAGTACTGGGCGCCTTGGGAGTAGCTGCGGATTCCAGCGCCCAGATCGAGGCGGCCCTTGTGGAGGCCGAACTGGCGCCATGGCGGCGGATGCTGCCGCCCGCCGTCGTCGTCCAAGAGGGAACGACGGCGGCTGTGCACGTGCATGTGCGTGACGGTTCACCGGCGCGCCTGACGATCCGGTTGGAGGATGGAACGGAACTCGCGGCCGCCCAACAGGAGGACTGGGCGCCGCCGCGTGACGTAGATAGCGTGCCCACCGGCCGTGCCACGTTTGAGGTGCCGGCCGGTTTGCCGCTCGGTTGGCATTCGCTCACCGCCGAGTCCGACGGCGTCATGGCCACCGCCACGCTCGCGGTGGTTCCGGCCAAACTGCAGACGGCGGCACAGCTCCAGGAACGGCGCGGCTGGGGACTCGCCACGCAACTGTACTCCGTGCGCTCCAAGCGCTCGTGGGGCATCGGAGACTTCACGGACTTGGCCGATTTGGCGTCTTTGGCCGGCGCACGTGGGGCCGACTACGTGCTGGTCAATCCCCTGCATGCTGCGGATCCTGTGCCGCCGGTCCAAGCGTCCCCGTATTCTCCGTCAACCAGGCGATTCTTCAACCCGCTCTACATCCGCGTGGAAGCCATTCCCGAATTGGCATATGTGAAGCCCCGGAAACGGGCAACGTTGGACCGGCTGTTGGATCACGTCCATGCGCTCAACAAGGACGCGGAACGGCTGGACCGGGACCAGATCTTCGCCGCCAAGCTCGCTGCCTTGGAACTCCTTCACACGGTCAAGCTTTCTCCGGCCCGGCAGCGCGCCTTCGAGGTATTCTGTCGCGAGGCCGGCCCGGGCTTGGACGATTTCGCGCTTTGGTGCGCCATCCGCGAGGACCGGTCGCCGGACGACCCCTTCTGGCAGGACCCCACGGCCACCCTCGGCTCGCCCAAAGTTGAGTCGATGCGCCAGGCTTTGGCCGATCGGATTGGTTTCCACCGTTGGCTTCATTGGATCTGTGATGAGCAGCTTGAGTCGGCCCAGGCTGCGGCGAAGCGTTCCGGCATGCGGCTGGGAGTGGTCCACGATCTCGCCGTCGGGGCGGACCTCAGCAGCGCCGACGCCTGGACGTTGCGCAGCAGCTTCGCGCCCGGTGTCAGCGTGGGTGCACCGCCGGACATGTACAACCAGCTCGGCCAGAACTGGAACCAGCCGCCGTGGCACCCAGTCCGTTTGGCCGAGGCGGGCTACGTGCCTTTGCGCGCGATGCTCTCCACCGTCCTTCGCCACGCTGGCGGCATCCGTGTGGACCACATCCTTGGGCTGTTCCGCTTGTGGTGGGTGCCCGCTGGCAACTCCGCTCGCGAC
Organism: Arthrobacter sp. DMZ02-1R; assembly: GCF_057747935.1. Taxonomy (NCBI): domain Bacteria; kingdom Bacillati; phylum Actinomycetota; class Actinomycetes; order Micrococcales; family Micrococcaceae; genus Arthrobacter; species Arthrobacter sp. DMZ02-1R. Next base: position 4,758,996 of record NZ_CM173230.1, on the reverse strand, counting down.
GGCGCCTACGTCCGCTACGACCACGAGGCCCTCATCGGCATCCTCGCCTTGGAAGCGCACCGCGCGGGCGCAGTGGTGATCGGCGAGGACCTGGGCGTCTTCGAACCCTGGGTACGGGACTACCTTGCGGTGCGCGGCATCTTGGGCACATCGATCCTGTGGTTCGAGTACGACGGCGACTTGCCCCTGCCGCCCGAACTGTACCGAACGCAGGCCCTCGCGAGCGTCAACACCCATGATCTGCCGCCGACCGCCGGGTATCTCGCCGGCGACCACGTGGAACTCCGGGGTCAACTGGGCTTGCTTGAACGAAGCGTGGCCGAGGAACGGGCCGAGCACGAGGCCACCTTGGACAAGATGATGGGGTTGCTGCGCGAACGCGGCCTGCTGCCTCCCGACGGCGGCGGCGACGGCAACGACGCTCCGACGCTTGGCGAGGAACAGGTCATCGAGGCGTTGCATCGGCTGCTGGCACAGGCACCGTCAGTGTTGTTGGGCGTTGCGTTGGTGGATGCCGTGGGGGAGCGGAGGGTGCAGAATCAGCCGGGCACGACCTCCGAGGTCTACCCCAACTGGCAAGTGCCACTGGCCGACGAGCTCGGCCGTGCGGTGCTGATTGATGACCTCGACGCGAACCCGCGGTTCAATTCCTTGCTGGCCGCGGTTGACGAGGCTGTGCGGGCCTAGCCACCACCAACGAGTCGTGAGATCTCGCCTTTTTGGGGGCGCGAAAGGGGCGAGATCTCACGCATGGACTAGCCGGTTAGAGCGCCGCGACCAAAGCCGTTGGCGAGTACGTTTCCAACTGGTCCAGGACCTCGCCCGGGATGCCAGTCGCCGGGTCCAGGGCAAACGTGGTGGCTTGGTTGGAACGCTCGTGCGCCACGTGGAGCCAGCCGTCGCGGACCAGGTGGTGGCGGGGCCAGTCACCCCCGCTGGGCACGTCGGCCACAGGTCGGAGCCGGGTCCCGCTGCCTTCGACGGCCAATACCGAGATCCGGTTGGAGCCGCGGATGCCCGCGTAGACGAAGCGATTGTCCGGGGACAGTGCGATTTCGGCGGCTGCATCGCCGTCGGAAGCGCCGCCGACCGTCGCAGGACCGCGGCTGTGGAGCACAAAGCGGCCGTCCGCACCGGGGAGTAGCAGCGCCACTTCGATGGAGTACTCGGTCACGATGAAGACGGCATCCGCGGTGGGGTGCTGGACCAAGTGCCGCGGGCCGCTGCCCATGGGGAGAGTGACTTGGTGGTCGGGGAGCAGACCGGTGTCCGGGAAGTAGTTCCACACCCGCACGAGGTCGAAGCCGAGGTCAGTGGTCATGATCCGGCCGTCGTTGAGCATGAGGCTCGCGTGCGCGCGGCTCACTCGGGGGCCGCCCGTGGCGATGTCGATGCCGCCGTCGACGCGCGCGTGTGGATCCTTCGCCGGTGGTGCGGCAAGGCGCGAGGTGATGCCGCCGTCGTCGTCGAGCCCATAGAGCAGAACGTTGCCGTCACCCCAACAGGCAACCACGATGAAGCGGCCGTCCGGGTCCACGGCGACGTGGCAGGCCGCAGCACCTGCGGGCCAGGCCTCACCCAGAGGCTCGAGGCTGAACTGCCCCGTCCGTCGGTAGGCGCGGACCGTCTGGGCGGCCTCGGCTACTGCATAGACCACGGGCAGGGTGGGATGAACGGCAAGGAACGACGGCGACGGCGCTTCGACGGCGGTGCCCAGCCAACTAAGGCTTCCGTCGTCACCGGCGGCAATGGCGCCAATGCCCGCTCCGTGCCCGTTGCTGTCCGCCGTGTACGAACCCGCCCAGATGAGCGTTCCATCGATGTTCTCTGCCATGCCGTCCTCAGTGTTGGTGATGGAGTGCTGCCCGCCGAGTAAACCCTGCCTCAGTGTCCTTGCACGTCCGAGTCGACGCCGGCGTCGGCACCAGCGTCCAACGTGGCGATCGCCGACATGTCTTCATGGTCCAAGGCAAAGCCGAACACGTCCAGGTTTTCCTTCATGCGCAGCGGATTGGCGGACTTCGGGATGGCCACAAGCCCTTCCTGGACGTGCCAGCGCAGCACGATCTGCCCGGGTGTCTTTCCGTGTTTCCGCGCGATCGTGGCCAGGACGGGGGCGTTCAGGAGATCCCGCCCGGCTCCCAACGGGCTGTATGACTCCGTTGCGATGCCGTGGTTGCCGTTGAAGGCCCGCTCGTCGATCCGCGTGACGGATGGTGAGATCTGGATTTGGTTGACGGCCGGCACCACAGAGGTCTCCTCCAGAAGCCGCTCAAGGTGCGAGGGCTTGAAGTTGGACACGCCGATCGATCGCGCCTTCCCCTCGGCCTGGAGCCGCTCGAAAGTCTCCCAGGTGGAGATGAACTCGTTCCGTTGGGGGAGCGGCCAATGGATCAGCAAGAGGTCCACGTAGTCCAGGCCGAGGCGCTTGAGGGAGCCCTCAAGCCCGTCAACGGCACGATCGCGGCCTTGGTAGGTTCCGTCCAGCTTGGTGGTGATGAACAGTTCCTCGCGCGGGATGCCGCAGTCCCGCACGCCGTGCCGGACGCCGGCCTCGTTTCCGTAGCGGTAGGCCGTGTCGACATGCCGGTAGCCAAGTTCGACGGCGGACACCACCGCCGCGGCTACCTCGGCGTCGTCGAGCGGCCAGGTTCCGAGGCCGATCTGCGGAATGGCATTGCCGTCATTGAGCCTGACGGTCGGAGCAAGTGCCATGGTCCTGTCCTTTCAGTTACTAGATCGCCTCAATTACTAGATCGGCCTCCGTGCCCATTGGACCAGTTGGTCGCTCAGTTTCATGAAGTCCTGGTCCACGTGCTTGATGCTTGGATGTTCATCATGCCACCGGACGATCTCCCGCGCGCCTGCGGCGAACGGAATTTCTGCCCGGTACCAGGGCACCAGGGTTTTGACCTTGGTGTTATCAAAGACCACGGAGTGGGATCTGTCCCCCAGAAGCCCGGGCCCAAGCTCCGGGGAGTGCGCGGCAATGGTCTCCGAGGCGATGTGCACCAGTTCGGGTTCCGGGACCCCTGCAGCCGTGGCGAAGAGCCGGTAAACCTGATCCCAGGGGAGCGCTTCGTCCGAGGTGATGGTGTAGCTTTCTCCCACGGCCTGCGGTCGGCCGAGGAGCCCCACGAAGGCCACCGCAAAGTCGTCCGCGTGGGTGAGGGTCCATAGCGAGGTACCATCACCGTGGACGATCACCGGCAGCCCCTCCCGCATGCGATGGATGTCCGTCCAACCGCCCAGCAAGGCGATTCGAGCGCGGTCATAGGTATGCGACGGCCGGATTATGGTGACCGGGAATCCGTCGTCGCGGTAGGCCTGGGTGAGGAGGTCCTCGCACGCGATCTTGTCCTGCGAGTACTTCCAGAACGGGTTTCTTAACGGGGTCGACTCAAGGATCGGCAAGTGTGCGGGCGGCTTTTGGTAGGCCGACGCCGAGCTGATGAATATGTACTGACCGGTCCGGCCGCGGAACAGCTCGATCGCTGCCGAGACATGCTCCGGAGTGAAAGAGATGAAGTCCGCGACGACGTCGAACTCGCGTCCGTTCAGTACCTCCGACACCTCGGCGGCGTTGCGGATATCGGCCCGGAGCAGTTCGGTTTCTGCCGGTAGGGCCCTGTCCGAGGTCTGTCCGCGGTTGAGAACCGTGAGCCGGTGACCGAGCGCGACGGCGAGCTTCGCCGCCGCCGCGCTGATGGTCCCGGTCCCGCCGATGAACAGCAGGCGCAAGGGGGCTGAAGTCACCACGCGTAGTCTTCCGGTGCGGTCCGGTGGGCCGGGAAGATGTCGTCGAGCCGCTTGAGGGCGTCGGCGTCGAGGGTGACATCCAAAGCCCTGATGGCAGCGTCCAACTGCTCCTGGGTGCGGGGGCCAACGATCGGTGCGGTCACGGCTGGCTGGTGCAGCAACCAAGCCAGTCCCACGTCGCCGGGCTCGTGGCCAAGGTCGTCGGCGAGGTCCTCGTACTGGCGGATCTGCTCTTCGTGCTTCTTGAGGGTCTCGGCCGCGCGGCCCTCAAGGCGCCGGACGCCGTCGCGCTCTTTCTTCAGAACCCCGCCCAACAGACCGCCGTGCAGCGGCGACCACGGGATCAGCCCGAGGCCGTACTGTTGCGCAGCCGGGATGACTTCAAGCTCGAGGTTGCGGGTGAGCAGGTTGTAGATGGACTGCTCGCTCACGAGTCCGTTGTAGTTGCGCCGCGCAGCCGCCTCCTGGGCCTGGGCGATGTGCCAGCCGGCGAAGTTGCTGCTGCCGGAATACAGGATTTTGCCCTGCTGGACGGCAACCTCGATAGCCTGCCAGATCTCGTCCCACGGCGTGTTCCGGTCCACGTGGTGGAACTGGTAGACGTCGATGTAGTCAGTTTGCAGTCGCTTCAGACTGGCGTCCAACGCGCGCCGGATGTTCAGGGCGGACAGCTTGGACTCGTTGGGACGGTCCGTCATTGTGCCGTAGAGCTTGGTGGCCAGGACGACGCGTTCGCGGCGCTCGCCGCCCTTGGCAAACCAGCGGCCGATGATTTCCTCGGTCCAGCCGCGGTTGTCGTGGCCGCCGTAGACGTTGGCGGTGTCGAAGAAGTTGATGCCGGAGTCCAGGGCGGAATCCATGATGGAATGGGCGGCGGATTCCTCCGTCTGCGGGCCGAAGTTCATGGTTCCGAGGCACAGGCGGGAGACGCTGAGGCCGGAGCGGCCCAGGTGCGTGTACTGCATGGTTAGGTTCCTTACGCTGTGGTGGGTCTTGTTCCTGGTGAGCTTTTTACATCTGGCTGAAGGACGCGACGGCGGGGTCGGCGCCGAGGCGGGCACCGGCGTCGAGCGCGCTGATTGCCGCCAGTTCCTCCGGGGTGAGCTGCAACGACGCCGCTGCGAGGTTCTGGCGGATCCGTTCAGGGTGAACGGACTTGGGGATGACGATGTTGCCGGTTCCCAGGTGCCAAGCCAGCACGATCTGCGCCGGGGTAGCACCATGCTTTTCGGCCAAGTCGGTGACCGTAGCCGACCCCAGGTCCGCTCCCTGCCCCAGCGGGCTGTAGGCCTCGACGGCGATCCCGTGCGAGCGGCTCTTCGCTGCCAGCTCTCGCTGTTGGAACGTCGGGTGCAGTTCGATCTGGTTGACGGCAGGTACGACGTCGGCGAACTCGAGGAGCGTGTCGAGGTGATCCGGCAGGAAGTTGGAGACGCCGATTGCCCGGGCGCCGCCGTCGGCATGGATCTTCTCCAGTGCCTTCCACGCGTCCACGAACAAGCCCTGGGACGGCACCGGCCAGTGGATCAAATAGAGGTCTATGACGTCGAGGCCAAGTTCGCGGCGGCTGTGGTTGAACGCTGACGCTGCCCGGCCTTGTTCGCCGTTGCGGAGCTTGGTGGTGATGAAGAGTTCTTCCCGGGAGATGCCGGAAGCCTTGATCGCGGCACCGACGCCGGATTCGTTCCGGTACGCCGCGGCTGTGTCGATGTGCCTGTACCCGGCTTCAAGGGCGTCCTCCACGGCCTTCTGGGTTTCGGCAGGTGGGACCTGGAAGACGCCGAAGCCGAGCTGGGGGATGGTGACCGAGTTGTTCAGGACGAGCCCGGGAACGGTTGAATTCTGAGCGTTGGACATGTCCGGCCCTTTCGTCTTGGTGGGTGGATTGCCTTGCCGGCTTTCTTGAGCCTATGCACTTTCGGCACAACAATCAGTAGTTTTGACGCCCCCTGTTTTTCCTAGGACTCGCAGTCCTACCTTGGCCGTAGAAACGGGTCCTCCAGAAGGGAAGAATGGGGGGCATGGGTCAAAGCGCCGAGTTTGGAAGATTCCTCAAAGCCATGCGTGCCCGGATGTCGCCGGAGGATGCAGGGTTGCCGGAAGCGTCCAGCGCTCGTCGCGTCCCCGGGCTGCGCAGGGAAGAGATCGCCCGCTTGGCCGATGTCAGCACCGACTACTACACACGCCTCGAACAGGGCCGGCACATCCATCCGTCCCGGGCGGTCCTTGAATCAGTGTCGCGGGCACTTCGCCTGGACTCAAGCGAGCACACGCACATGATGGACCTCCTTGAGCACTGTGCGGAGAGCGCCAAGGCACCGGCTTCCACTACGCGTGTGCGGCCTGCGCTGCGCCAACTCCTGGACGCTGTGGGCGACGTTCCCGCGCTCCTGCTCGGCCGACGCAGCGACGTCCTTGGCGCCAACCGCATGGCGGTTTTACTGTTTGCCGATTTCCCCGCCATGCCTCCCGCCGAGCGAAATCTCACGCGTTGGCTGATCCTGGATCCCCAGGCCCGGGAACTGTTCCGGGACTGGAAAACCGTGGCCGCGGAAGCTGCTGGATCCCTGCGGGCGGACACCGGACGCCACCCCGACGATCCCCAAGCCAACCAGTTGGTGGGCGAGCTCGCTGTCAATAGCGAACACTTCCGGCAATGGTGGGCAGGGCATCGGGTGGCGGCCCGTTCGGCCGGCACTGTCCGCTTGCATCACCCCGCGGTGGGGGACGTTGAGCTCAACTTCGAGAATCTGGCACTGCCGCAGGACCCGGACCAAGTCCTGCGCGTCTATTCCGCAAAAGTGGGTTCGCCGTCGGACGATGCGCTCAAGCTGCTGGGCAGCTTTGGTGCGGGAACGGCGCTTGGTGCGGGAACGGCGACGAGCTCGGAGCTCTCTGAGCGGCAGGCGGCAAGCGAGGGCTGAGGGGTTTCAGCAGAATGTGCTTCATGTCACTGTGCTGCTGCATAGTGAATTGGCATGATTCTGTCTATGTGCCCATTGGGTGGCCCTTGGATGGCGTTCTAGGCTGAATCCAGACCTTTTCGCATATCAAGGATGGAATTCAACGATGAAACGCATCGCGCTGCTGCGGGAACGGGCAGCCACCGCCGGGTCCGCGGGATCCACGGGCTCGCATTGCCCAGCATCCGGTCAGTGGAGCCCTGAAGTCGAACCGCACGCCGTGCACACCTTTTTCGAGGGCCACGTCTTCCCGTCCCACAATGGAGTGGCAACAGTGTGGCATCGCCAGTACCTGGCGGCTGAGTCCCGATGAGTCCCGAAACCTTAGGGGCTTGGGGCCCAAGACACTTCACGACGTCGGCCCAGCGGCCCGCCGGAGCGGCGCTGAACCTGCCGCCGTCAAAGTGGTCCGAACTCAGCCGCGGCGAGACCGTCTGGATCCACGAAGACAAATGGGGCTTCGACGCCGGGCTCGTGGACGAAGTTTCCTCTGACCACGAATTCCTGTGGATCGAATTTGCCGGCCGTGGCCGGCGACTCCTCTGTGGCGGTGACCCCGTCCAAGTCTGGACCCGCGGGTAAGTCCAGCCTCGCAACTGATGGCCGTCAGCCTTTCCACAGAAAGGCTGACGGCCATCGTCGTTTGGTCTTTGTAGGGCCTAACGCTCCAGGCGGAAGCCAAGCTTGATGGTTACCTGCCAGTCGGCAACGGCACCTTCGCTGAGGTGGCCGCGGATTTCCTTGACCTCGAACCAGTCGAGATTGCGGAGGGTCTGGCTGGCAGCCGCAATCCCGTTCTTGATGGCGGCGTCGACGCCCTCGGACGAGGTTCCAACAATTTCGGAAACGCTATATGTGTGGTCAGCCATTCTTGCTCCTCATGATCGTCCTTGATGCCTGAACTGCGGGCCTGGCAGGCCGTGAAAGCAGACTAGCTGACGCAGGGCCGGGGCAACAGGGGTTGGCTTGTGTCAGGCCGACCCTCGCTCACTTATGGCTTGTCCCGGGCGCACGCTCGCTCACCTTTGAGGCGCTGTCGGCGGACGCTCGCTCACCTATGAGGCCAAATGGCGGCAACCCTCCTGCAGATGATCTGCAGGAGGGTTGGAAGGATGGCCCGTATATGTGAGCGGGCGTCGGGGGATTGGCCCGTATATGTGAGCGAGGGTTGGAAGGATGGCCCGTACATGTGAGCGGGCGTCGGGGAACTTACGCCTCCAGGACGTAGGTCTTAAGATCGTCCAGGGTCTGCTGCATGTGCGCGTCCATGGCCTCGCGGGCGCGGGGGGAGTCTCCGGCTTCGAGGGCTTTCAGGATGGCCCGGTGATGTCCGATCGCGTGCCGCTGGATGTCGGGGATTTGCGAGGTTTGGGTGCGCCGGGTTTCCAAGACGCGATGCAGGGGTTCGAAGAGCACGGCCACGAACACGTTGCCGGAAGCATGCAGGATGACATCGTGGAACCCGAGGTCCGCCTCGACGAAAGCGCTCACATCGTTGGAATCGTGGGCTTTCTGCATGGCGGACACATGAACCTGCAGCTGGTCGATTTCCTCGGGGGAGACCCGTGAGGCGGCGAGTTCGCAGGCGCCGGTCTCGAGCATGCGCCGCAGCTCGATGAGCTGGACGGCCGCTACGGCGTCGTTCTTTCCTTCCGAAGCCGCACGCAATACCGCTTCAAGGGAAGCCCAGCGGTTCAGGGGATTGACGAACGTTCCTCGGCCACGCTCGACGCTCAGGATTCGCTGGGCCTCAAGGGTTTTCATCGCCTCGCGCACGGTCATGCGGCTGACCTCATGCTTTGCGCTCAACTCGAGTTCGCCGGGAACCACAGTGCCCGGCGGAAATTCGCCCGCGACGATGCGGTCCAACAGCTCGTCAGCTACGACGCCGACCAGCGACTTGCGTGCCATGGTGCTCCGTTCTTAGATGTCTGACATCTTACGCCGAGGGTTGCCGGCTTTCGTCCCAAAACGCGCCGAGCGCCACCGCGCAAGCATGGGGCTGCTCCCAATGGACGCTGTGCCCGGCGTTCGGGATTGCCACCAGCCTTCTCATGGGGCTGGCCGCCACGAAGGCTTCCGCCTGGTCCAGCGAGCGTAAGCGGTCCCCGACGCCGGCAATCACGAGCGTCGGTGCGGTCACCTTTTCGGGGACATCCGCAGCCACGCCCGCCATTGCCGCGAGGCCGCTAGGCCCCAGGACCTCAAAGGGGAGCTCGAATCCGCGGCTCAGCAGCCGTTCGTCCTCCGTAGGCAACGCCCCAAACCAGGCTTTCATGCACTTGGCGCGCATCGCGTCGTCAATGAAGCCTTGGCCGAGCTGGGATTCGAGCATCGACTTGAAGGCATCGTTCGGCGGCGCCGGCACCATGCCGATCAGGGCCACACTCGCCACCAGCTCCGGATACGCTGCCGCTAACGTCAGGGCGACGCTGCCACCCATTGAGTGGCCAGCGATGTGGACCGGCGAGGGGTTCCGGGCGGCAATGGCCGCGACGGAAGCGGCCGCCGACTCAAGCGTCCATTCGAAGCCTTCGGGCAATACATCCCCGCGGTGATACCCAGGCAAATCGACGATCCACACTGAACGCCCGGCGTCGAGCAATTCGGCGGCGAGCGGCTCCCAATAGGCGGACGTCGAGGCCCAGCCGTGCAGCAACAGGACGGGAGGCTGGGACTGAAGGGCCGGCGTCGTGCTGGCGGGCATTGGAAGGCGCATGTCCACGTGCAGCGCCGCGACGGCGGGAGGCTTTTGAAGCATGCGCCAAGCATAGTGACGACTGACACTTGCACACCGGAAAGTGGGTGTGTCACACTAGCACTCAAATTAGATGTCTGACATCTTACATTTACGTTCAGAAGCAGAGATTTCCCACGATGGAGTGCACAGTGACCCTTGAAGCCGATGTTCTGGCCGCCTTCCCGGCTGAAGTCCAGATCCCCGCGCAGCTGGTTGCCGACGCCGTAGCAGCGTCTTCCGCAACCTCGCCCCGCGTCCTGGTAGTCCTCGACGACGACCCCACGGGCACCCAGTCAGTTGCCAACCTGCCGGTCCTCACCCGCTGGGAGGTCGCCGACTTCGCGTGGGCCTTCGCCCACATCGCGGAAAGCCAGTCCCAGCCCGCGGTGTACGTGCTGACCAACACCCGCAGCCTGGACCCGGTTGAGGCCGCTGCCCGCAACGAGGAAATCGTCCGCAACGCCCTCGCCGCAGCGGGCAAGGATGTTCGCCTCGGTTTCGTCAGCCGCTCCGACTCCACCCTCCGCGGCTACTATCCGCTGGAACCCGACGTTATTGCCGCCACTGTCGCCGACGTGACCGGAGAAGCCACGGACGGCGTCGTGATGGTCCCTGCCTTCCCCGACGCCGGTCGCGTCACGATCGGCGGCGTCCACTACATGCGCGGTGCCGGGGACGACGCCGGCAAGCTCACCCCGGTCTCCGAGACCGAGTTCGCCAAGGACGCCAGCTTCGGCTTCGCCAACTCCGAGATGGCCAAGTATGTGGAGGAGAAGTCGAAGGGCCGTTTCGCCGCGGACTCCGTGATCGTCCTCGACTTGAACATCATCCGCGCCGGCGCAGCCGCTGCGAACGGATCCTCAGGGGATCCCGAGCTCTCCGCGAAGGCCATCGCCGACGCCATCGAACCCGCCACGAACTCCACGCCGATCGTCGCGGACATCGTCACCGAGAACGACCTCCGCGCACTCGCCCTTGGACTCGAAGAGGCCGAACGCCGCGGTAAGAAACTGCTCTACCGTGTGGGCCCGCCGTTCGTCCGCGGCCGGATCGGCCAGGAAATCCGCGAGGCACTCAGCGGCGAGGAAGCCTACGAAGGCAACACTCCCTCAACGGCCGGCGGCCTCATTGTTGTTGGCTCGCATGTCGGTCTCACGACGCGTCAGCTGAACACCCTGACGGCCCAGCACAGCGCTGCCCGCATCATCGAGATCGACGTGGAAAGACTTCTCGTTAGTGGCGCGGACGAGTACATCGACGAAACGGTCGCCGCCGTCGTCGACGCCCTCCACAGCGGCGACGTGATCGTCCACACGAGCCGCCTGCTCATCAAGACCGACGACGCCGCAGCGAGCCTGAAGATTGCCCGCACCGTCTCTGCCGCCGTCGTCGCAGTCGTGAACCGGACGCTCAAGACCTTCCCGCCGCGCTTCGTCATCGCCAAGGGCGGGATCACGTCCTCGGACGTGGCCGCGCACGGCCTCGAAATCCGGCACGCGATTGTCCGCGGCCCCATGCTGCCCGGCATCGTCTCGCTGTGGGAACCGGTGGACGGACCCGCCAAGGGCATCCCGTACATCGTGTTCGCCGGCAACGTAGGCGACGACGAATCCCTGGCGCAAGTCACGCGCAAGCTCAGCAACACCTTCTGACCGACCCCCCATTCAATGGAGAACACCATGACCAGGAAATACACCGTCGCCGTCCTCGGCCTTGGCGCCATGGGCCTGCCGATGGCCACCCGCTTGGCAACCCAGCTGACCGTCCACGGCTTCGACATCGCCGAACCGCGGCTGAAGCTCGCCGCCGACGCCGGAATCCGCACCTTCGCTTCGGCCCGTGAAGCTTCGGACAGCGCCGATGCCCTTCTCCTCGCCGTGCGCAACGGCGAACAACTCGACGAGGTCCTCTTCGGCGCCAACGGCGTCGCATCCGTGCTCAAGCCGGGCGCCGTCGTGATCCTCGGCAGCACCGTCGGTACCGAAGCGATTCCGGCCACTGTCGCCCGCCTGGCGGAGTACGGCGTCGAACTCGTTGACGCGCCCCTTTCCGGCGGCCCCAAGCGTGCCGGCGAAGGCGACCTCCTGATCGTGGTGGGCGCTACTCCGGCTGCGCAGGAAAAGGCTCGCCCTGCCCTGGAACTATTGGCCTCCACACTGAGCATCGTGGGTGACAAGCCCGGCGACGGCCAGGCGCTGAAGACCGTCAACCAGCTCCTCTGCGGTGTCCATATCGCCGCTGCCGCCGAGGCAATGGCACTCGCCGATGCCCTGGGCCTGGACCAAGCCAAGACCCTCGCCGCCCTCGAAGCGGGCGCCGCCGGCTCGTTCATGCTGTCCAACCGCGGCCCCCGAATCCTCGAGGCGTACAACGAAGAAGGCGCCGAGGTCCTCAGCCGCCTGGACATCTTCGTCAAGGACATGGGCATCGTCGGCAAGGCTACCCGCGCCGCCGGCCTCGCCGCACCCGTTGCCGCCGCTGCCGAACAGCTCTACCTCCTTGGCCAGGCCCAAGGCCTCGCCGCCTCCGACGATTCAGCCGTCATCAAGGTCGTCGCGCCCACCAGGCGCACAAACTAACCCCTCGCACAACTCGCGACGACGGCGGTCCCCCTCCGCCCGTCGTCGCCGCTCTCGCCGGCCTAAAGTCCAGGCTGGCGTAGTCAAAGGAGACACCCCCGATGAATCCCCTCATCAATTCCTTGGCAGTCCGGGCAGCTGATGCCCCTGCCATCAAGCCGGCCGTGGAGCTTGGGACTCCGCTGCTGCTGACCATCGCCGTTGCGGGCGTCGCGCTGCTGTTGCTCATGATCATCCGATTCAAGATCCAGGCCTTCGTGGCATTGCTGGCCGTGAGCATCCTGGTGGCCGTCGCCGCGCAGATCCCCTTGGCGGACGTCTTCACCGTTGTTGCCAACGGTGTGGGCGGAACCATGGGCAAGGTTGCGCTGCTGATTGCCCTCGGAGCCGTGTTGGGCCGCATGATCGAGGTGTCAGGCGGCGTGCAATCGCTGGCCAACCACTTCACCGCGAAGCTCGGAGCCAAGCGCGTCGCCGTGGCCCTGACCGCCGTGGGCTTCCTCGTGGCGATTCCCGTGTTCTTCGAAGTGGGCATCATCGTGCTGGTGCCGATTGTTTACGCCTTCGCGAAGATCGCCAAGCTGCACCCCATCAAGTTCGGCCTTCCCATGGCTGGCATCATGCTCTCCATCCACGTCGCTGTTCCCCCGCACCCGGGCATTGTTGCCGGGGCGGGCGTCATGGGCGCCGACATCGGGCTCATCGCGATGATTTCGCTGATCATCTGCGTGCCTCTGGGTTTCCTGTCCTACTGGGTTGCCAGCATCATGAACCGCAAGGACTACGAACTGCTTCCGGGCGTCCGCGACCAGATTGAAGAATTCGGTTCCGACTCCCTCGTGCGGGTGGGCCACGACGGTCCTGGCGCCAGCGCCGTCGCCCCGCCGCGCCCGGGCCTGATCATTTTCCTCATTGCCGCCCCGATCGTGCAGATCCTGCTTGGTACCGCGGGTACGCTCCTGATCAACAAGAAGGACTACTGGTACGGCGTCTCTTCTTTCGTGGGCAACCCGTTCTTCGCCCTGCTGGTGGCCGTTGCGCTCGCCTTCTTCCTGCTGGCTGTCCGCCGCCAGTGGTCGCTCAAGGAAACCGGCGAGATCTTCGAAGGTGCCCTGCCTCCCATCGCCTCGATCCTCATGGTTGTGGCAGCCGGCGGCGTGTTCGGCGGTGTCCTGCAGGTCTCCGGCATCGGCGCGGCGCTGTCCCAGACGCTGGACTCCCTCGGCGTGCCGATCATCCTGCTCGGATTCATCATTTCCCTGGCATTGCGTGCCGCGCAGGGTTCGGCCACGGTTGCCATCGTCACCACCACCGGCCTGCTCTCGGCTGCCGTGGCGCACGGCGGCTACACCCCGGCGCAGATCGCCGTCATCGTGATCGCCATCGGCTTCGGCGGCCTGGGCCTGTCCCACGTGACCGACGCCGGCTTCTGGGTTGTGGTGCGCTACTACGGCCTCACGGTGTCCGATGGGCTCAAGACCTGGACCGTTCTCACCACCATTCTTGGGGTCGCCGGCTTCCTGCTCAGCTATGTCGCCTGGATCCTTGTGGGAGGCCTGGCCCACTGATGCGTGTACGTCTTGACGATCTTGTAGGTTCCGCACTGGAGCGAGGGGCAGCGGTCCCGGCCTTCACGTGCTACGACTTCACCACTGCCCTTGCGGTGGTGGCCGCAGCCGAAGAATCAGGCCGTGCGGTCATCCTGTTGGTAGCGCCAAAGACTGCCGCCGCTCCGTCCGGTCCGCGGCTGATCACGGCGCTGCGCGCTCTGGCCGACGACGCCAGCGTGCCGGTCTCGGTCCAGCTGGACCACGCCTCGGATCTGGATGTCATCCGTGATTCGGTAGCGGCCGGTGCCGACGCCGTCCTGGCGGATGGTTCGTCCCTACCGTTTGAGGAGAACATCGCCCTGGTCCGCGAGGTCCGGGCTGTCCTGGCAGCCGCCGGCGCGTCCGACGTCGTAATTGAAGCCGAACTTGGCGGACTGGCCGGTGACGAAGACAAGGCTTTCGGTGTTGACACCAGTGCCCATCCCGCAGGCTTGACCGATCCCGACCAAGTGCTGGAATTCGTATACCGCACTGGTGCCCAGCTCCTGGCCGTGGCCGTGGGGAATGCACATGGCCGCTATACCGGGGAACCCAAGCTGCGCTGGGAGGTGCTGCAGGATATTGCCTCGCGCATGGAGCTTCCGCTGGTCCTCCACGGCGCATCGGGCATCCCCGCCGCGGACCTGGTCAAGGCCACGTCCATGGGCGTGGGCAAGGTGAACTTCAATACAGAGCTCCGCACCGGCATCCTCGCCACGCTCGAGGCCGAGACCACTCCGCACCGGGCCGACGGCGAGAACCTGCAGGGCCTGCTGGGCCGCTGGAACTCCTCCGCCTCGACCTTCGCCGGGGCAACGCTGGACATGCTCAGCCGCTAGGTGGGGGTGGCACGGCTCGCGGGGCGGCCGCGCAACATTGGGAGGCTAGGATCAGCACATGATCCTGGCCTCCCTGCTTTTTGCCCTCATTGCCGGTTTACTGCACGTCTACATCTTCAGCATGGAGTCCATCACCTGGACCCGTCCGGCCACGTGGAAGCGTTTCAGCGTCACATCCCAAGCCGACGCCGAAACCACCAAGCCCCTCGCCTACAACCAGGGTTTCTACAACCTTTTCCTCGCCATTGGCGCGCTCGCAGGGATCGTGGTGGTCGCGCTCGGTCACCCGCAGGTAGGTTGGACCCTCGTCTTCAGTTCGTGCGGCTCCATGCTGCTGGCGGCAATCGTGCTTGCCTTGAGCGGCAAAAAGTACCTCCGCGCCGCGGTTCTCCAGGGCACGACGCCGCTACTCGCCGTCGTGCTCGGCATTCTGGCCGTGGCGCTCGGCTAAGCGCAACCCTCGCTCACGTATGTGCCCTCCAGGCCCGTCGCTCGCTCACATATATGGGCTTTTGGGGTGACCCTAGCTCACATCTTGTGCGCGAGCGCTGACGGTATTTGCCCGAAAAGTGATGGAGCGTCGGTGGATTGGGGTCGAAATCTGCAGGAGCGTTTCATGAAGTACGACGGCGGTTGGCGGGCTAACGCCGACCGGTGCCCGGCCGTCGTCAACATTGCCGCTACGTGCCGTCTGGCAATGAGGGTTTGCCCGTCAACACCCTGAACCCCAGCTCCGCATTGAAGCCGTGGATCTCCCTCGTATCCAGAGCTGACATGAAGGCTAGGATCTCCTCAGTGATGACTTGCCCGGGGACCAAGACGGGGAAGCCCGGCGGGTAGGGGGTGACGAAGGACGCCGAAACCATTTCTTCGCCCGCGGCGACCTTGCATGCGAGTTCGGCCGCACTGAAGTATTCGCAGGACCCGGCTTTGTAGCTCTCGAAGTAGGCTGCGCGCATGTTGCCATCAGGAGTTTCTGCGTCTTTGCGGAATCGCTCGGCGAAGCGACTGAAGTCCGGCAGGGGTGGCGGCGTGCTGGTCAGCGCGGCAACGCGGGCATTGCGGGCCCGCTTGCCCAAGCCACTCAGCCCGGTTTGCTCGTCTTCGAAAGTTTCGGCCAGCTTGACCAGAACTTCGACGAGGTAGGCAACGGCACTCCGCGAGGTACCAATGTTGGTCATGAACAACACGCTGTTCCGTGACGTCTTGTTGACCTGGATCCCGTACTTGTCCATCAGGTAGTCGTGCTTGAAGGTATCTCCGTCCACGCCGGTGAGGCCGATGTGCAGGGTCAAACGGCTCGGATCGACGACGAACTCGTCCCGCTCCCAGGCCTCCGACATCGCGGCCAGTCCGTCCCGCAGGGGCATTTGCCGGCTGGTCTCGCGGTATTGCGCCGGAATGAGGTCCCTGGTGCCGAGCACGCGGAAGTACTTCTTCAGCAAGGGATGCCTGGCCACGGCCTGGGCGATGCTGACGGCGAGGTCGGCCTGCCGTTGCACCAGTTCGTAGCCTTCGAACTCGACTTGCCGCCGGCCCATGTCCAGCGATGCCAGGATTTGGTAGTTGGGCGAGGTGGAGGTGTGCGTCATGTACGCCTCCCGGAAGCTTTCCTCATTCAACTGTCCGAAATCCTGGTCATGGATGTGGATCATGGACCCCTGGCGGAGCGAAGTCAGGGTCTTGTGGGTCGACTGCGTTGAATAGACCCTCAGGCGGGCCTTGGACGGATCGGGCAGGAGCCGCGTCTTCAAGAGCAACTCATCACTTACTGAATCCAGGCCGTCAGCCGCGTCAGCCGCCCCAAGCTCGCCAGCCGCCCCAAGCTCGCGCAATTGCTGGGCGTGGCGCCGTGCGTAGGCCGGATCCGCGAACGACTTTTCGAGTGACCGCGCCGAGGCCATGGCAGTGCGACGGCGGTAGATGTGGTGGAAGCCCGCGAACGCGAACCACGCCTCGTCCCACAGGAATACCAAGTCCGGTTTGATGGCCAGGCACTCTTCCATGACCCGTTCGACGTCGTAGACGATGCCGTCGAAGGTGCAGTTGGTGAGGGCGAGCATCTTGACCTCGTGAAGCCTGCCAGCCCGGCGATAGTCCAAGAGCATCCGTTTGATGCTTTCCAAGGGCACTGCTCCATAGAACGAGAAATCGTTCAACGGGTACGCATCCAAATAGGAAACCTGTGCGCCAGCCAGCATGAGCGCATAATGGTGCGATTTGTGGCAGTTCCGGTCCACCAGGACTACGTCCCCGGGCGCAAGAATCGATTGGTGCACGATCTTGTTGGCTGTTGAGGTTCCGTTGGTGACAAACAGCGATTTTTGGGCACCGAATGCCCGGGCAGCCAGCTTCTGGGCCTGCTTGAGGGACCCGTGGGGATCCAACAACGAATCGAGCCCGCCGGACGTGGCGGAGGTTTCGGCCAGCAGCAGGTTGAGGCCATAGAACTCGCCGAGGTCGTTGATCCACTTGGAATGGATAACTGATCCTCCCCTGGACACCGGTAGCGCATGGAAGACGCCGGCGGGTTTGCGGCTGTATTGCTGGACCGCGTGGAAGAACGGCGCCTCATATCGTTCAGCGACGCCAGCCAGCAAGGACAGATGGAGTTCCAGCCCATCCTGGCGGCGGAATATCCGGCGGAATCGGCGGCTCAAGGAACCTGCGAGTCCCTCGATCCCCACTCCCGCTACCAAGTAAAGGTCGAGTTCGGGGCGGAGTTGACCTAGTTTCTCCGCCAGGCTCAGGATGCGGTCCAAGGGGCGCTCGGGGAGCGAACCGCCCAAGAACCCATCCAGGAAACCGCGCATGTCCCGGCCCAGGCGTTGCGTGCTATTGAGGACGAATCCGGGCCGCAGGACACACGCTTGAATGTCGGGGTTGAGGAGGACGGCCACGATGGCGTCCTCGAAACTCGGGACGAACACCAGCTCGTAGTTGAAGGCGTCGGCGGGGCGCCGCTGGTTGAGAAGTTCTGCTTGGAGGGCTTCACGGTCCACATCGGAGACGTCGTCGATGACCAGGACTTCGAACCGCTTCCGCGCATCGGCGGGTTCTTCAATCCTGTCCGCCTCGCGTTCAGTGTCCGTGGATGGTTCCGGGGCATGCTGGTTATGGCCCGCGACGCGCCGTGCGACCGGCTCTATGAGGCCCAGAGCCTCAGGGTATTTCCCGGCTTCCAAGCTTCGCCGCATCTCCATGACATATTGCGGCCCCGGAGACGCCCAATACATTTCGAGGGATTCCAGCAACGGCAGCAACCTTCGAACCTCCCGCGGCAGTTCCCGCGGCGTTCGACCACCCCCGGAACGCGATGTTGAGGCAGCCAGCTGCTTGACGGCGTAGCCAAGGAACTCCCAAGCATCTGCCCGTACCCGCCAGGCACTGCTGGGGACCTCGCCGCCGGCCTCTGAATCGTCGGAGGCATGTGGTTTTGCCGTCGGTTCAGGGCCGAGGCCGATCGCCGTGCCATGGGCAATGGAGGAGGCTGAAGCGAGGGGAAATGGGGCTGACTGCACTGTCGATAAATCGGCGCGTGCCACGATGACTCCTTTGTCATGGATTGATAGCACTCTCTACTAAACGCCGGGATTCGCCGCACCGCAGGGCAATTGTTGGGGTTGCCGTCTGGGTTTCCAGATGTAGGCGAACCGGACCCTCGCTCACTTTTGCGGCAAAAAGCCGCGACGCTCCTGCAGATCATCTGCAGGAGCGTCGCGGGATTTCGCGTCTTAGGTGAGCGAGCGTCGGAGGATTTCGCGTCAAAGGTGAGCGAGCGTGTGCGGTGCCGACTCCCCGTCCGCCCCTCTGGTTCCCGTGGTCGAGCGGGCGGACAATGGACTCAGCAGTTCGCAAGGGAGTGCAATGGGATTCTTGAGGCAGCAGAAGGTATCCGCAGGCCGGGCAGCGCTCGGCCGCTCACGGGATCCCGTGATCGATCTGGCCCGGTTCTTCTGCCTCATCCTGGTGGTCCTCTCGCATTGCATGATGGTCAGCCCGGTCCTGCATCCCGACGGCACCGTCACCACCGAAAATACGCTCATGGAACAGCATTGGTTCGAACCCGTCCTGTGGGTGTTACAAGTGATGCCGCTGTTCTTCGTCCTCGGCGGCATCACGGGACTGGAGTCATGGCGTCGGCTGCGTGCGCGCGGCGGCTCCGGCGTCGACTATGCGCAACTGCGGCTCTTGCGCCTCATCCGTCCGGCAACTGCGCTGCTGGCCTCGATGTTCGTGGGGTTGTGGGCAGCGCTCCTCCTGGGTGTTGACCCGCAGGTGGTCCAGCTCATCGGTACCGGCGCGGGTATGCCCCTGTGGTTCCTGGCCGCTTACCTTGCTACTCAACTCAGTGTTCCCTTGCTGGCCCGCCTGCACGGACATTCCCCCTGGCTGACCCTCAGCGCGTTGGTGGCCGCAGTGATCACCCTCGACTCATTGCGCGGGGCTTTTCCGATGCTCGCCTTCGTCAACATGCTCTTTGTCTGGTGCGCTGTCCAGCAATTCGGCTTCTTCATTGCCGACGGCATCTTCGCTGGACGCAGCCGGGGCTGGTTCGTGGGGTTGATTGTCGGCAGCAACCTGCTGCTGGGATTCGTGACCGGAATTGGGGTCTACTCCGGGAACATGATTGTGGACCTGAATCCGCCCAACTTCTGCATGCTCCTCCTTGGCCTGTCGCAGGCAGCTACACTGCAGTTGCTGCGCCCTGGCCTGAAATGGGTGGCGCAGGTGCGCTGGATTCGCTGGGTGGTGGCCGTGGCGGGCCGCCGGTCCATGACGGTTTATCTGTGGCATTTGCCACTGCTTGCAGCTTTGTCAGGGCTGCTTCTGCTCACGGATTTCCCCAAGCCGGCGGCCGGTACGGCTGAATGGTGGTGGGCCCGCCCTCTGGTGCTGCTCGCCGTCGTCGTACTTTTGTTGCCGGTCCTACTGCTGTGCGGCAGGCTCGAAGAGCGCCCGACGGCGGCCGTCCACGCGCGCGGCAGGGCGCACGCCGCGGTGGTGACTTCCGGCGTCGTGGTCTTCATCCCCGTGGTGGACGCCGTCGTTAACGGACTGACGCTGACCCTGCTCGGTGGGGGAGCGGCGTGCTTCGCGCTTGCGGTGCTGCTGCTGGGACGGGTGCCGGCCGGAGTCCTTTCTCCGGCGGTTCCTGATGCCCCCACGGTGCCATTGCCAGAGCACGGTTTACGTGCGAATCTCGACTCATGACTGAGTTCACGGATTCAACCGCAGAGTCGTTCAGCCCGGACGTCACAACGGTCAGGAACGACAAATTCCACCGCTACGAGCTTCTGGTTGACGGTGAAGTGGCCGTGATCTCCCAGTTCATGGACAAGCCCGGCCACATCGACTTCCTGCATACCGAGACGCGCTCGCAGTTCAAAGGACGCGGGCTGGCCAAGGTTCTGGCGCACTTTGCCTTGGACGACGTCGTGGCCTCGGGCAAGCGGATCATTCCGCATTGCCCGTTCATCGCCGGCTATCTGCGCAATCATGAGGGCTACGAGCTCGACGTCGATTGGCCGCCGGAACCGCCGGTGGGGGAACCGGACAACGAATAGTCGGGGGATAGCCGGGGACCAACGTAAGTTTCAAGTCACATGCGATCTGGTGTCACACTAGATTGCTATGGAGCAGGATTCTGACTTTGGGCCGAGTGGCTCGCGCCC
Source organism: Arthrobacter sp. DMZ02-1R (assembly GCF_057747935.1). Lineage (NCBI taxonomy): Bacteria > Bacillati > Actinomycetota > Actinomycetes > Micrococcales > Micrococcaceae > Arthrobacter > Arthrobacter sp. DMZ02-1R. Next base: position 4,738,852 of record NZ_CM173230.1, on the reverse strand, counting down.
GTCCTGGGATGCAGGGACCCACAGTGACCCCGAAATTGTGGCGATGGTGCGCGGGGGTGACACATCGGCGTTCGACGTCCTCTACCGGCGACATGGGGCAGCTGCCCAGTATGTTGCCCGCGCCCAAACGGACAATGCCAGTGACGCCGACGACGTCGTGTCCGAGGCATTCGCTTCGATTTTCCAAGCACTCACTGAGGGCAAGGGCCCGGCCCAGTTCTTCCGTTCTTATCTCCTGACTGCCGTGCGGCGAATTGCCCACGACCGGAACCGGAAGGCAAGGCGAACGCTGGCCGTGGGGGACGAATCCAGCTTGGACACGGTTGCTGTTGACGCCGACGGGGTCCTTGCGACCTTTGAGTCCAGCACCATGGTGAAGGCCTTCACCTCTCTTCCGGAGCGCTGGCAGGCGGTGCTCTGGCACGTAGACATCGAAGGACTGAAGCCCGCCGCGGCCGCGCCGTTCATCGGCTTGAGCCCGAACGGAGTCTCGTCGCTTGCGATCCGGGCGCGTGAGGGACTTCGGCAGGCCTATTTGCAGAATCATGTCAGCTCCTCGGATGACGACTCATGCTTCGAGTATTCAAGCCAGCTCGGAAAGTATGCCCGCGACGGCCTGAAACGTACTTCGCGCGAAAAGGTCGAGGCCCATTTGGAGACCTGTTCGAAGTGCACAGCCGTGCTGGTGGAACTCAACGACGTCCAGGCAGGCATGCGGGCAGCTGTCTTCCCGCTCGTGGCCGGGATTGTCTTCACGCCGGCGGCGGCCGCTGGTTACCTTCCCCTGGAGGCTCTCGATCCCGGATTCGGTGATCCGGCCGCAGCAGGACATCGGCCGGGGAGAGGCATCTGGAAGATGGCAGTCGCCGCGCTGGTCCTGTTTGGTGCCGCGATTGCAGCGGTCCTCATGTGGCTCGGACAGACCTCGCCTATCGTCGCCGCCGATGCTGCGAGCAGCGCGACGGCGGCCCCTCGGTCCGTGCCGGAAGTCGCGCCGACACTGTCGGCACCCTTACCCAGCCCGGTCCCGACGTCGGACCCGTCCGCCATAGCGGCACTCGAGCCTCCCGCGCCTGAGCTTGCGGCGCCTGCCCCCGTGCCTGTTGCTGCGCCAATCCCTCACAGGACCGCCCCCGCGGCAGTGCCCGTGACGCAGAAGACGGCCAAGGCGATCAACTCCGCAGCGGTTGTCACACCCCCCGTTCCGCGACCCTCCGCAACGGTCGTCGCAACTCCGGTTCCGCAACCTTCCACCACGGCGCCACCCCCGCAAACCGTCTCGGCTTCCTTCGGCAGTCAGCCAGGCACAGGGCAGCCCGAACGTCAGATCGACGTGGCCTTCTCGTTGCACGGCGATGGCACGCCGACCACGGGCGAAACGCTCTTCAGCCTTTCACCTGAGGCGGCATTCGTCCCCGGGAAACTCATGGCGCCGGCCGGTTGGACTTGCCCGGACCAGTCGTCTGGCTACATCCGCTGTATCACGTCATCCATCGACCCCCACAGCCTCGGCTTCACGCTGGACGCTATGATCTCCAGCGGAGCCGATCACGCCACGCTGAGCTATCAATTCAGCGGGCAGCGCATCGCCACGACGACATTCACCAACACTTTCAACTAGACACGCCGAAGGGCTGGAAGTCATGGGCCGGTGGGGAATGCCCTGTCACCACAACTGGTTTCTTCTCAGAAGACAGGTGGACAGCGTCTTCGAAGAACCGCTCCTGCCCAGAAATACGGACACGTTCTCGCTGCCGTGAACCGATAGCCTGAACGCAGCACCGGGTCAATGACGAGTTCGGAAGGTAACCACGATGACGCTTGGTGGGGTTGGAGCGGCGGTATCGCGTTATGCAGACATTGTGCGCGCGCCAGGCGCTGCGTTGCCCGTGGTCGGAACCATGCTGGCCACCTTACCCATCGGAATGCTGGGCCTGTCCGTCCTGCTCATGGTCCAGCAGTCCAGCGCTGGCTTCTCAGGTGCAGGGCTGGTCGTCGGGGCACTCGGTCTAGGGACGGGGCTCGGGATGGCATTCCAAGGCCGGCTGATCGACCTATTCGGGCAACCGAGAGTGCTCATTCCGGTGGCAACGATTCAGCTTGTTCTCCTCGTGCTTCTCGTCGTCGGGGTGGGTTCCGGCTGGCCCGTATGGGCCATTTGCGTGTTGGCGTTCAGTGCCGGGGCTGGCGAACCGCAGGTCGGGGCTAGTCTGCGATCGCTCTGGGCGACACTCGTTGGTCCAGAGCAGCGCCACGTGGCGACGGCTCTGTCTTCGATCTTGTTCGAAGCACCGATCATTGTCGCGCCTCTGCTGCTAGCGGCAGTCCTGGTGGTTGCCAACCCGTAGTTCGGCGTGCTTCTCGCCGGAGTGTGCTTCACAGCCGGGGCATATCTGCTTTCCGCCAGCAAGGCGTCACGGGCCTGGAAGCCCGTATTAAGGGAACGGAGTCGCCTTCTGGGTGCTCTCGGGTCGAAAGGGGTCAGGACCATCGTGCTGGTCGGCTTCGGCCAAGGTATTCTTACGGCCCTGACTCAGGTTCCGTCAGCCGCTTTCGCTGCGAAGGTCGGTGCTGCTGAGGGCGCACCGCTGCTCTACGGGGCGCTCTCGGTGGGGAGTCTGGTCGGCACGTTCGCGTACGGTTTGCGGCGCTGGGTCGGGCGCCAATGGGCAAGGCTGGCACTGCTCCTCGCGTCAGCAGCGGCCGCCCTGGCCCTCTGCGCTGTGATGCCTTCCCTCCCCCTGCTCGCAGTCTCGGTCTTCCTAGTCGGAACATCGATAGGGCCGGTTGCGGTCTGTTACTTCGGCCTACTGGAGGACCTCGCTCCGCGGGGCACTCTCACCGAGGCTTTTACAGCGGTTACCTCGGTTGCCCTGGGATCGTTCGCCGCATCGGCCGCGGTGGCCGGAATCATCATCGACCGGTTCGGCGTGCCTTGGGCCTTCGGAATCGGCTTTGCAGCAATGGCCCTGACCGCCCTGACCGTAGTCGCAAGACGCCGAACCTTGGAGGACGCCGACAGGACCTGAGGAGACCGCTTCCTTGGTTTCCGTGCCGGAGGTTCCGCACTGACTCCATTTGCTGTGGGGGAGGCGTCGGTAATGCTTACCGACGCCACCCAGTGAGGCCTTCCCTGGTGCACAATCAAGTCATGGGCGGATCAATGTTCGGGCCAGCGTCCCCTGATGCAGGTCGGGCCGCACGTCGTGCAATAGTTTTGGCCGTGTCGGAGGAGTTCGGCTTGTACGGGGCGCGTTCATCGTCTCCGGGAGTACGTCCGCTCTCCGTCTCCGCTCCGCGGCCGAACCGCCACGGTACCGTCGTCGTCACGAATTTCGACGTGACCGGTGACAGAGAACGGACCGGCGAGGCACCGGAGTGCCTGGTGACGTTGAAGCCGGCAGTATCGGGCCGGCAAGGGTCTGCCCGGTTGGCGGCGTTCCTGGCGGCAGAACTGTCTCCGTTCGGGCGCAGGCAACTCATGACGGAGGACGAAGCTCAGCTGGCCGCCGCCCTCGATCAGGCAAGCGCAGAACCGGCTCTGATCCGAATTGACGGCTCTGCCGTCCAGGGCTGGGCACTGCGGGCCGCCGGAGTGTCCGGGGTGGTTGCCATGTTCGGGGATCTTGTGGTGATGTGGCTGGGAGCAGGCGAAGCCAAGCCGCCGGCAGCGATTTTCACGGAAGATCTCGGTTCGCACCTTGGCGCATTGCATAAACCGATTTCTTAGGTCAACGTCGCCCCTAGTCCCCGGAGGGCTGGAAAGTCATGGGCCGGTGGGGAACTTGACCGTGATCCCGGCGGCGATAGCGAGCCAGAACGCGACCACAGCGAAACTGATGAGATTTCTGTAGCCGTCGGCTTCAAAGTACGAATAGATGGCCACTGCAATCAGCGTCAGCGTGCATCTCGAAGGATCCGGGTTCTAGGACATTTGGGGTCAATTGGGCCCCTCGAAAAATTAGTTTCACTTTTCGCGTCACGATTCGCGAACAACATCCACTTGTTTAAGTGGGTGGCCGTTTCTCCGCGCGTTATCGAAAGATTGAGTCCGTTTTGTGCGAGACGCGCGGGAATCATCAGCACCACCCCCGTGACCTCTTGCGACAAGGCCAACGGAAAGATGGCAGCAATACGCACATTCACCCCGCCCGACGGGACTAGTCTGGGCGCATGACAACTCGTGCCAACGAACTCACAGCCTTGGTCACCGGTGCTACCGCCGGGCTTGGGGCGGAATTCGCCCGCCAACTGGCCGAATCCGGCCACCACCTCGTCCTCGTGGCCCGCGACGAAGGCCGACTGCGGGCCACCGCGGAGGTGCTTGAACGGGACTTCAGCATCTCGGTGGAGGTTCTGCCCGCCGACCTGACCTCCGACGTCGGGGTTGCGGCGGTGGCGGACCGGTTGCGGGACGCGTCGCGGCCGGTGGACGTGCTGGTCAACAATGCCGGCATCGGCCTCCTGAAGTCCTTCGAGAAGAACGATCTGGAAGACGAAAAGCGGCATTTGCGCTTGCATGTCCAGACGCCTCTGGAGCTGTGCCACGCGGCCCTGGAAGTCATGCTGGCCCGCAGGACGGGACGGATCATCAACGTCGCCAGCGTTGCAGCCTTCGCGAACCGCGGCAGTTACTCGGCGGCCAAGGCCTGGCAGGTCAGCTTCAGCCGCTGGGCCAACCTTGCGTATGCAGGGAACGGCGTGAAAGTCACGGCGGTGTGCCCGGGCTTCACCCACACGGAATTCCACGATCGCATGGGCATGGACAAATCAGTAGCTCCGCGCTTTCTGTGGCTGAAGGCAGAGCGCGTTGTCCGGGAAGGGCTGGAAGACAATGAGCGGGGTAAGGGGGTATCCATCCCGACGAAGCGCTACAAGGTGATCACCGCGATCATGCGTTTCCTGCCGGCGAAGTTTACGTCAGGTCCGCCCCGCCGCCCCGCGAAGTAAGCCGAGGCGCCTGGACGAGCACCGCCACAGTTATCCCGATCACTGCGCCCACGAGAGTCTCCACTCCGCGTTCCAAGACCAGCACCCCAGGATCTGCCGGGGCCGCCAGTTGGGTCATGAGCAGGATGACCGGGGTGAAGAACACCATGGCCCAGCCGTAGTGCCGAGCCATGAACAACTCGGTGGGGAACTGGAAGCCGATCACCAGCAGGGCCAGGATAAGTGCGGTTTGTCCCGGGAAATACTGCAGCGGAGACAGCGGTCCGGGAAAGAGTACGACGGCGACGATCGCCAATCCGAGGAACGTCCCTACGATGCGGTGGATTCCGCGGTGTAGCCGGCTGGGAAAGTCGGCGCCGGCAAGCGGTACAGCGGCGGCAGCCATGGCCCAGTGCGGGTGGCCGCTGCCCGTGAGCACTCCGCAGGCGCCTGCCGCGCCGACGGCGAGCACGTAGCGGGCCGCGTGGACCCCGGCTGCCTGGCGCAGCTGCACGCTAAATGCCGGAATGTCCCGGATGGCGCCGCGTTCCCAGGTCCGGTGCCGGAGCCATCCGGCAAAGCCAACCACCATCGAGAACGCCGCCGAGGCTGCGCAGATCAGGACAGCAGCGAAGAAGGGGATGGCCGCGGGAACGGAAGCGCATGCCCCCAGCGCCAGGATGCCGAAGAAGGGGCCGTTGGGCTTGAGCCGTACTTTGTCCGAGAACAGCGAACCTACGCCTGCCAAGAGCGCCTCCACCGCTACCAGCACCCATGAATGGATTTGGGAGACGGACAAAAACGTGCCCACCGAGACGCCGGCCAAGAGGACCGCGGCGGCTTGCGCTTGGTGCTTGAGCCGCAATTGGTGTGACTCGGCGCGGCCGTACATGCCGGTCAGGGCGCCGAATACGGCGTAGATGATGAGGTCCGGTCGACCGAAAGCCAGGAGCACGAGTGCAGGCACGGCAACGCTCAGTGCGACCCGGACAGCAGCAAGGTGATCGTTGCTTACCGGTGGAACGGTATGAAGGGCGCGGGCATGGGCCATGATTGATCGCAACGGGACACCACCAATCATTTCAGCCGACCATCGGAAGCTATCAGCACCTCAAGATCCGCGCCATTAGCTGGGTCACAACGTTGCTGAGTGTTTCGAAGGAGGATCGCGGATCGGCGCTGAGGCAGGTTCGAAACAGTGGCAGGATCGAACCATGACTGTGTCGTTCACCTGCCACACCCACGTCCAACGCGAGCCCGGCGAGCTATTTGACCTCGCGCGGAACGTCGAAGCGCACGTCGGTTCCATGGCCAAGTCCCGGGAACGTGCCGTGGCCGGCGTGGTGTCCGGACTGCTGTCCGAAGGGGACGAGGTCACCTGGCAGGCTTGGCATTTCGCCGTACCCTTGCGGATGAGCAGCCGCATCACCCAGTTTCACTTCCCCGAATCCTTCACCGATGAGCAAGTGCGCGGTCCCTTCCGCTTCTTCCGGCACGTCCATGAGTTCATTCCCGACGACGGCGGGACGCTCATGATCGATCGCGTGGAGTTCGCGGCGCCCTTCGGCGTCGTGGGCCGGCTTGCGGAGAAAGCAGTTCTGGGTAGATATCTGCGGAACCTCATTGAACAGCGCAATCGATACCTCGCCAGCAACGCGGCCGCCGCATGATCAGGGCAGCCTGCGCGGCATCGTGGAGTGCGAGGGCTTGGTGGGCTTGAGCCGGTGGCCGAGGATCGCCATGCGACGGCGGGTTGGGTCGATTCTTACCCGCGAAGACAATCCTGTAAGCTCCCACAGGATCACGTAGCCGTTATTAGGGGCGCACCGTGGAGGACACCATTGCCTCACGTCCGTCGCTAGGTCACCGCAGACATAAAGAGAGTCACTTGTGAAGAAAGATGTGCCAAGTTTGATCGTAGTGCTTTCGCGGAAGTCTACTGTCCTGGTTGCGTTTGCGTTGGTTCATGGGCTTTTCCTACTGCTGCTCCTCCCGCGCATCGCTGGCGGAGAAACATATGGGGACGTGGGCCTTTACCGTGAGTGGGCCTTCCAAGGACTCAATGAAGGCATGTGGCAGGGCGTCAACGTTGCCTGGGTTTATCCAATCGGAGCAATGTTCCCAATGGTTGCGGCCGCTGCGTTTGGACACGAACACTACATGCTTGGGTGGTTTCTCCTCTGCAGCATGCTTAACTTTGGGGCGTTGATCGCGCTACTCAGGACCAGGGCAGCCCGGTATGGCTGGCAGTCGGCCTATCTCTGGATCTCATTGACCGCGATTCTTGGCCCCCTGGTTTTCTCACGTGTGGACGGCATCTCAGCCCCGATTGTTGTGATGGGCCTTGTTCTCGCCTCAACTCGTCCGGCTGTGGCTTCCGCCCTGCTCTCCGTGGCGACGTGGATCAAGGTATGGCCGGCCGGTGTGGTTCTTGCTTTGGTGGTGTCTAGCAAAGCGTGGGTCCGAATTCTCGTCGCTGGCGTCGCCGTATCTGCATTAATTGTGGCTGGCGTTGTGGTGGGCGGTGGAAAAGCCAACTTGTTTGGATTCATCCAGGCACAGGGGGACCGGGGAATGCAGCTCGAAGCACCACTCACTACGCCCGGCTTGTGGCAGGCAGTTCTCCACCTTGGAACCCATATTCACCCGAACTTTGCCATCTCCACGATGGAAATCCAAGGATCATTAGCCGACAAGGTGGGTGCCCTGATGAACCCGCTGCTCGGTTTGGTCGTGGTGCTCATAGTCCTTCTGATCCACATTGCGGCCCGCCGCGGCGCAGACAGGCAAGACCTGTTGGCGATTGGCGCACTTGCCTTGGTTTCGTCAATGATCGTCTTTAACAAGGTGGGCTCACCCCAGTTCATGATCTGGCTGGCGGCAGTGATCTGCGTAGGGGCGGCTTTCAACGGGCGGAGTTGGGGAGTGCCGGTGGTGTCCATCGTTGCTATTGGAATTATTACAACCGTCGTTTACCCCATCCTCTATATGCAGTTGCTCACGGCGCTAAATCCGGGCGTCGCCGCCCTTCTCACGCTGCGAAATTTGCTGGTAATCATGGTCCTGGGGTGGTCATTGCTGAAGCTATTGAGCCTAGTGAGGCCTGCGAAGCTTGCCGTTCCGGAGTCCACAGAGGATGCCCCCATCTTGGCTGCTCCTGGCGTGTCTCCAAAATAGCTTCCGTCGAAGGAACACCTGCGTCCGGCGCCAACGAATGCTTCGCGACGTTTGTCCTCGACCGATCAGGGCCTGCGAGTTCGCTATGATCGTTTGGGGGATGTGGAGTCTTTCGCGAGTTGGCATCGCCGATCGCGGACACTTCCCTGCGATCTGACGTTGACCCAAAGCTGACATCCGTGCGATGTTCGCGCTTACCTGGGGGAGCACCCATGCCTGTCCGCACCGATGCCTTGATGCCTTCCGTCCAAGTCCCAACAGACGGGCGTCCCGGACGAAAGACGTCCGGGATTCGCCGAGACATTCAAGGACTTCGGGCGGTTGCCGTAGGGGTCGTCGTTCTAGACCATATGATCAAATGGCCTGCTGGTGGATATGTCGGCGTTGACATCTTCTTCGTAATTTCCGGGTTCCTGATTACCGGATTGCTCCTGAGGGAATATGAGCGAAGCGGTACCATCTCGTTCGCGGACTTCTACCGACGGCGGCTGCGCCGGATCACGCCCGTGGCCGTGCTTGTCCTCCTGGTGACAGTAATTGCAATTTTCTCCACCTACGGTATCGGGCGAGCCAAAACCGTTCTTGAAGACGGCGCGTACTCGCTGTTTTTTGCCGCGAATTGGCACTTTGCGGCGACCGGCACGGACTACATGCAGGCCCGTGTCCCGGCTTCGCCGCTTCAGCACTATTGGTCCTTGGCAGTTGAGGAGCAGTTCTATCTCATTTGGCCTGTGGTGATCGTGGTGGTTCTGGGCCTGGCTGCAAATCGTCTTAAGTCGAGCAAGACCCGCGCTCTCCGGCTACTTCGGGTGGCTTTGATCGTCATCACGGCCGCTTCCTTCGCCTATGCGTGTTGGCAGTCCCGGGCAGAGCCAACCTGGGCATACTTCTCCACCCTTTCCCGGGGCTGGGAGCTTGGCGTCGGCGCTTTGATTGCCACCCTCACGTCCCGGCTGTCACACATCCCCGCGGCTGCTCGGCCGGTCCTCGCCAGCGTCGGCCTCGTCGGTATCGTGGCATCGGTAATCTTGCTCGATTCCCACTCGGTTTTTCCTGCCCCGTGGGGTGCCGTTCCAGTATTGGCGACAGCCCTCGTCATAGCCGCGGGGACCGGAGAAGTTACGCAATCGCGCTTTGACATCCTCTCGGTGAAGCCGATGCAGTATCTCGGAAAGATCTCCTATTCTCTGTACCTTTGGCACTTCCCTGTAATCACGATTGCAGCGACTCTCTTCCCACAACCGCAGGGTCCCCTGACAATTTTGGCGCAGGTAGCCCTCATGGCGCTGCTTTCAATCGCCTCTTTCCACTTGATTGAAGACCCGGTCCGGAAGTCGAGCTGGCTCAATGACCGTAAGCCCAGCGCCGATCGGCCCGTTATCCATCGGCGGTGGAAGTCCGCATGGCCCAAGATCGTTTTGGTGGGGGTTGGTCCGGCTTGTCTCGCGACCCTAGCCGCAATTGCGCTCTCCGCTCTTCCCGCTGCCGCCCCGGCGCAAGAAAGCGCGGCAGGCAACATTAAGGAACTCGACATTGTGCCGGCGTTGCGCGCAAAACAAATCAGAAGCGGCCTGGACGCTAAGACATGGCCCGCGCTCACGCCCTCGCTCGACAATCTGATGGCCAAGGCGTGGGTTCCCGAATGGCGGGAAGACTCGTGCCAGGACGTTTGGGAAGCAGATCTCTCCCGATGCATGTACGGAGACAAGGGAGCACCGAAGACCGCAGTTCTCGTCGGCGACTCTATAGCAATCAGTTATATGCCCGGACTGCGGGCGGCTCTGGTGGGTTCGGGCTGGAAGATTCAGTCGCTGACGCTTCAGCAATGTCCTGCCATCAACATCCCTGTGCTAAAAGACAAAGGTGCCGACGGAAATTCTCCTGGCTATCCGGAGTGCGACAAGCACCACGAATGGGTAAAAGATTACCTGGCCCGCCTTCATCCGGACATGATCATCATGAGCAGCGTACAGGAGACGGTTCTGCGTCTAGCCAGTGGTGCCAATGGCCAAGATGCGGTCAACGCTTGGGGGCAGGCCACAGGGGAAACCCTTAAGGAGTTCGCGCCGCTTGCAAATAAGACTGTGCTGATCGGGCCGCCTCCCAAGGGCAAGGTTCTCCCATGGTGTGCAACTACGGTTAACACACCCAAAGACTGCATCGCCGAGCGGACGGCAGAGCAAATAGAAACGCAGTCGGCGGAGTTCGCAGCAGCCTCGGCGGCACCATCCAATGTTTCAAGCCTCGACACGACGTCGTGGTTCTGCGATTCGGAGAACAAGTGTCCGAGTTTCGTGGGCAATACGCCCATGTTCGCGGATGGGGGCCACCTGACGGAGAACTATTCGAAGATGCTTGGGCCAGTATTGCGTGACGGTCTCCTAAGACAAGGGAAGTAAATGCTGCGCCGAATATCGTGGAGAGTCACGGCCGCTCGCCCGGCCATCGCCGTCCTAGCTGTTGCGGCCACTTCCTTCGTTTCTCTCTTTAGGCTGCCGCAGACCGTCTGGGATAGCGTGTGGGCCGAAGATGGCCCGGTCTTTCTTCGCGGGGCCATGTCCGGAGGCGGAGTAGGCTCAATTTTCGCCCCTTACGAGGGCTACTTGCATGTCCTGCCCCGGTTGTTCGGAGCCGTGATCGTCCGCGTTCTGCCGGTGGAGAACTTCGCTGTGGGCCTGGCTTTTGCCTCCTGCCTTGTGGTCGCCGTCGTTGCTTACCTGACCTTCCATTGCGCCTCGGCGCTGAGCGACAGTGTTTGGGTAAGGCTTGGGTGGGCCGCGATCCCGGTGCTGCTTAGTGTTGGACCATATGAAATTCTCGGCAACACGGCAAATGTCCATTGGTATCTCCTGTGGCTCATGCCATGGCTGCTGCTGAAGCCTGCGAGAAGCCGCTCCGAGGGCGTAGTTCTGTTCCTGGCAGCGCTGTTGTCGGCGCTTACGGAAGTGATTTCCGTGGTGTTCCTGCCTCTGGTATTTCTCGGTATCCGCCGTAGGGCCTTCTGGCCGGCACGCGCTGGCCTGATCATCGGTGCAGCGTTCCAGATCTACACCACACTTCACTATCCGCGCACCCCCAGCAACGATCCCCCTTTGGATCCGCTGTCCGTTGTAGTCGGGTGGTTTATCAATATCGCGGGCGTTGTCTTCTTCGGATCATCGCGCAACATGGGGCTCAACGTTTTGAATTTCGGAGCCGGCCCTGTTGTGCTTGCATGCCTTCCGATCATCGCCGCCCTTGCGTATCTGTTGCTGAAGTCCAAACGGGAACACCGCCTTCTGGCGTTGCTCTTCGTTACCGTATCTTTCGGAGTTTGGGCTGCGTGTCTCGTTGCAAACCCCGGCGGACAGTTCGACTATGTCCATTTCACGGAAAGCGACTGGGCCAAGTCCATTCTGACGAGGTATTCGGCGATCCCGGCGATGTTTATCCTGGCGCTGTTTCCTTTGCTGGCAGATTCCATTCGCGCTTTGCGGCCACAGGCATCTGCCGGAGTCCTCATGGCGTTCGCTGTTCTGCTGGCTACCGCGTATTTCCCCACGCAGGTGGCGCGGGAGCAGGGACCGTCGTGGAGCGCGGGAGTGCGCAACGCGCGAACGGCGTGTCTCGGGGCGGTTGACGGCGCGGCCACCCCGGTGCAGGTTGCTCCGATCGGTTGGTCCAAGACAGGTGTCCTTGTGCCCTGCTACTGGCTCAGGCCCTAGACGGCAACCAGTTCAACCTCGTAGCCGTCGGTGTTCACCAGATAGGCGGCGTAATGGTCGGGGCCGCCGGCGTGGGGATATTTGCTCTCGAACATCTCGTACCAGCCGGAATCGGCGCCGAGCTCCCGGAGCCGGTCCACGTTCTCCCTGGTACCTGCATGGAAGGCGAGGTGATTAAGTCCGGGCTCGGTCCTGCGGTGCGTGCTTCCCGTGAGCGCCGCGGACTGTTCGATCACGATGTACGTGGCTCCGAGTTTCCAACTGCAGCCATCGGGCCACTCCTGGAATTGTTCGTAGCCCATCTCCGCCAGCAGCCAGCCCCACTCTTCCTGGGCACGGCCGATGTGCGGTACCCAAATCTCTACATGGTGCAACGAACCCACTGAAACTTCAGCCATGCGCAGAGTCTACGTTTGCTTGGAGTCAGCAGGAATGGCGGGCAACTCCACCACGAACGCCGCGCCGCCCTCCGGCGCCGTCCGCACGCTGATGCGCCCACCAAGCCGCTGCACAATCCTTGCGGCGATGGACAATCCCAACCCGCTGCCTACGGGCCGTTCGCCGCTGTATCTGGCAAAGAGCGCACCGCGTTCAAACGCGACGGCGGCATCCGCTTCCGTGAGCCCCGGTCCGCCGTCGCGCACTTCCACGGTGAGCGCGCCGCTGGCGGGGTATGCGGCGAGCACAACGGGAGAGCCTCCGGGAGTCACTCGCAGGGCGTTTTCCAGCAGCCCGTCCACCACTTGGCGCAACCGCTGGCCATCGCTACGGACGAGCAAAGGCCCTGGGGGTAGTTCGAACCGTCCGGTGATCCCGTTTTGGAGGCACACAGCCTGCCAAGCCTGCCAACTCTCGCTCAGGATCAAGGAGGCGTCCACGGGCTGCAGTTCCACGCGGAAATCGTCGGATTCAAGCCGTGCCAATTCCAGGAGATCGCGCACGAATCGGTCCAGCCGATTGGTTTCGGCGACGAGGGTCCGCCCGACGCCGCTCACGTCGTCTCCGCTGACCACGCCATCGGCCAGGGCCTCGGCATAGCCTCGAAGGGCGGTGAGGGGCGTCCGGATTTCGTGCGAAATGGAGAGCAGGAATTCGCGTTGGCGCCCCTCGCTGGTCCGGAGCGCGGCGTCGAGGGCGGCCAAGGCCTGCGAAACCTCCGCCACTTCGGCCGGTCCGCCGGGCGCTACCGGCACGGAACGTTCACCGGCTGCGAGCCGGTGGGCCGATTGCGCCGTGCGCACCAACGGCCGGCTGAGCCATTGCGCCAGCAGGCCGCCCGCCACAATGGAGAACACGAGGCAGGCCGCGAGGGCGATCAGCATGCGGCTCAGCAGGGGAGCGGCGGCCGCACGGATTTCGGACACGGGCTGCGCCAGCACTACGCCACCGCCAGCCGCCAAGGGCCGGGCCTCAAGGACCACCGTGTTCTGCGGGCCGTCGACGGTCCTGGATACCGGCTTTCCGGCCAGCACATCTGCCACGGTCTTCGCATCCACCAGCCTGGCCCCGCCGCCTGTCACACGGCCATCGGAACCGATTTGCGCGAGCCTCGCGCCGTGGGTGAGCAGATCGGCCCGAAGATCCTGGAGGCTTCCGAGGCTCGTTTGTTTGCCGAGGGAATCGGCCTCGACCGCGAGATACTTCTTGGCTTCGTCTACCGCTGTTGCGTTCACCAGTTGCGCGGCCAGAAGGCCAGCGAGAACGACGGCGACGGTCGCGACGGCGGCAATCACCGCCGTCGTGCGCCCGGCCAGTGTGCCGAACCAGCGCCTCACCGGGTGCCCCCGGCGACCGCTGAGTACCCGACGCCGCGGCTCGTCGCGATGGGGGAGTGCTCGCCGAGCTTGGCGCGGAGCTGCGCGATGTGCACGTCCACAGTCCGTCCAGCGGCATAACTGGCCTGGCCCCACACGGCCGAAAGCAGCTGCTCACGGGAAAAGACGCGGCCGGGCTGGGCCATGAGATAGGCGAGGAGGTCGAACTCCGTGGCCGTCAGGGTGAGTTCCGTGGTGCCCGCGCGAGCGGTCCGGTTCAACGGATCCAGTTCGATGTTGCCCAGCACCAGCGGTTTGGGCCGTAGGGTGCCTTCCGTCCGACGGAGCACAGCCTTGACCCGGGCCACGAGTTCGGAGGGTGAGAACGGCTTGGTGAGATAGTCGTCGGCGCCCAGTTCCAGGCCAAGGACGCGGTCCACTTCCTCGTCGCGGGCAGTCACGAAGAGTACCGGTGTCCAGTCCTCGGCCTGCCGCAACTGCCGGCAGAGCTCGATCCCGTCCATTCCCGGCAGGCCGACGTCGAGGATCACCGCGACCGGCTTAAGCCGCCTGATCTGTGCCAGCGCAGAAATCCCATCGCGCTCCACGTGCACGCCGAAACCCGCGCGACTCAAGTACAGGCGCTGGATATCGGCGATTGCCTGTTCATCCTCGGCAATCAGCACCAATCCTCTGTCCTCCATGCGTCCATTCAACAGCACGCGCGTGCTCCCCGGAGTGTCCTTGGCCGCTGACGGCGACGTTTTACATTCCTCGAACATTGGCCGAACAATCAGTTCATGCCATTGGACGAGAGTGTCGTACAGAGCGCCGGTGGATAGGCCACCGGCCGGAAGCAAAGGACACGGACCATGAATAACAACACCGCATTCTCCAGCACCCCAACTCAGCCGCGCAAGGGCAGCAAGGCCCGGACCGCCGTCGTCGGCGTCCTTGCGGCCAGCCTCCTGCTGGGCGGAGGCGTGATCGCCGCAAACGCGGCCACCTCCACTAACGCACCAAGCACGACGGCGGCAGCCACCTCCCAGCCCAACGCGACGGCTGCGGCGGCAGCCAAGACGGCCCTGGGGCGGCACCCTTTGGCGGCTGCCCTGCGGTTCTTCGTGAATGGTGACAGCAGCAAGCCCAACTACGGCCAACGCGCCGTGAAGATCGCTACCTTCATCCTGGACAAGCGTCCGAAGCTGGCTGCAAAGCTTCCAGCGGCGCTGCAGGCGGACCTGAAGGCACTGAAGGACGCGGCGGACGGCGACCGCGTCGCGAAGGCCACGCACATCAAGGACACTGCACTGAATGGCGGCTATGGTCCGAAGATCCAGGCGGAAGCAAAGCGGATGCAGGAGCAGAAAGCGGACCGCAAGGCCTAGTGGGGCGTGTCCTTATTACCCTCAGATGAGGACGGGTGCAAAGTACAACGGCGGCGCGTCAGGTCAGGGCGCGTTTGTGGTAGCCGGTGGCGGTGGCCCGCCATTGTTTGAAGGGGTTGAAGGATCTTTCGGTGCTGTCGCCGCCTTGGTTCTGCCCCTCACGGCGAAGACGGTGAAGGCCAAGGCAACAAGGGCCGTGAAGACCAGAAGCAGCAAGCCGATCGAGTAGCTGTGGGTAGCGGCCTGGTACGTTGCACCCATCACCAGCGGTGGGAAGTAACCGCCCAGGCCGCCCGCCGCGCTGACGAGGCCGCTGATGCTGCCCACCTTTCCTTGTGGCGCCAGCACGCCTACCCACGCGAAAACCCCGCCGGCGCCCAGACCCAGGGCGGCCGCCATCGCCACGAACGTCAGGCCGGCCCGGACTTCGCCGTCGGGCTGCAGGTTCACCACCCAGGCGAGTAGCGCGACGCCGGCAAGCGACGCGATCACCACCGGCTTGGGACCCAGCTTGTCCGCGAGCACGCCGCCCAGGGGCCGCGCCAGGACGGCGGCCAGGGCGAATCCGGCTGTCCGGGCCCCCGCCCCGTTCGGATCGAAGCTGTAGACATCGCGGAGGTACGTTGGCAGGTAGGTCGCGAATGACACGAACCCGCCGAAGACGACGGCGTAGAGGAAACACATCTTCCACGTGACCGGGTTCCTGGCGGCGTCCATGAGCTTGGGAATGACGGGCGCGCTATTTCGGCTCCAGTCGGGTGATTCCTTCATGAGGAACCAGATGAGGGCGGCCATGCCCGCCAGGAGCGCCGCGATTACGAGGTGCGTCGGGAAATACCCGATCCAGGCCACGAGCCGCGGGTTTAGGAACGCGGCGAGGGCCGTTCCGCCCATTCCGGCCCCGAATACCCCGGTGGCAAAGCCCCTCCGGGAGGGTTCGTACCAGCCGCTCACGAACGGGATCCCCACGGCGAAGACAGTCCCGGCCACGCCGAGAAGCAGACCTGCGCCGAGGACCGCGGCAAATGAGTTGAGGGTTCCGCCCACTGCCACCAGCAATATGGGCAGGATGGCGGCCAGCAGGACAAACGTGAACATGGCACGGCCGCCGTACCGGTCCGTCAGCGTGCCCACCACGATCCGGCCGAGCGAGCCCACAAACACGGGCATGGCCACCAGCACGCCCGTGGCGGCCGGATTGAGATGCAGGTTCAGAGTGTAGAAGGATCCCAGGGTGGCCACGGAGTTCCACGCCCAAAAACAAATCACCGAAGCCGAGGTGGCGAGTACTAGGTTGAGCGTCCGGTCGGCGGGTGCGGACATCGTGTGCGGCTGAGTTCCGGCCACGGATTCCTCCTCAAAGTGGTTCAGCGGCACGGTTTACTCCGGCGGCGCTTGCGGGTGCAGGTCAGCGGTTCCGGGTGTCCCGGTCCCGGGTTCCGACGGCGGACCAACCGCGGCGGGCGGCCGTCCCTGAGGTCCTAGCAGTGGTGGCGCCAGCGCGGCTCCCGTCCCGGTCACGGTCCCGGGAGCGGTAGACGATGTAAGGCCGGAAGAGGTAGTGGAACGGAGCCGTGAAGGCATGCACCAGCCGTGTGAAAGGCCAGATCACGAAGAGCGCCATGCCCACCAGCGTGTGCAGGTGGAAGGAGAACGGCGCCGTGGCCATGGCGGCGATGTCCGGCTGGAAGATGAAGAGGGACCGGAACCACGGGGCAACCGTTTCGCGGTAGTTGTGTCCGTGCTCGCCTTCGAAGACGCTTGCCAGAGTGGTCCACAGACCGAAAAGGATCGCGGCGGTCAGCACCACGTACATGGTTTTGTCGTTCTTGGTGGTGGCCATGAACACCGGTCCGGTGGTGCGGCGACGGTAGATCAGCAAGACGATCCCGCCTAGGGTCCCGACGCCGGCGACCCCGCCCACGAGCAAGGCGTTGAAATGGTAGAACTCCTGGCTCATCCCCACGGCCTGGGTCCACGCCATCGGAATGACCAAGCCGAAGAAGTGGCCAGCGATCACGGCCAGCAGACCGAAATGGAACAGCGGGGAGGCGATGCGCAGCAGCCGGGACTCGTAGAGTTGCGAGGACCGCGTGGTCCAGCCGAATTGGTCGTACTTGTAGCGCCACACCAGCCCGCCAACCAGCACCACCACCATGACGTACGGCAAGGCTCCCCAGAGCAGGATGTCCAGGGGGGTGATGGCAAGCATGGCGGTGCCCTCCGCAGACGGGTTCATCTCAGGCTCCCTTCACGGGCAGCAGGCGGGGATCGTAGGGGTCCAACCCCACGGCTTCGGTGGGCGGCCCGTACCCGGCCATCCGCATGACGGCCTGCTCGTCCGCCGGGGACTTCCCCGGAAGCGTGTCGCAGATGGCCTGCAGGATCCGTGCATGCGGGAGTTCGTCCCGGAGCAGGCCGAAGCGGAGCATCTCCAGGCTGGCCCGGTACCGGATAAGCAGATCCCGGCCCGCTGCCATGTCCACCACGGCCGCATATTCGAGGACCATCGGGAGGTAATCCGGCAGTTCACCGTGGGTGTCCACCAAGATGTCGCTCCGGCGGTATACCTTCTTGAAGCTGCCCAGCACTTCACCACGGCGCCGGGTGTCCCCGTCCGTCCAATAGGAGAGGTGCAGGGCATGGCGCCTGCCGAGGTCGAACTCGCGCACATAGTGGGCCTGGATCTCCATGGGCGGCGTGGACTCCAGCCGGTCCAGGACTTCCGCGAAATCCGCCACGGCCCCGGGGAATTCGGCCAGCGCGGAGCGCATGAGCGGCACTCGGCCGATCAGTTCCTCATCCGGGTAGGACAAGCACCAGGCCGCCGCGAGGTAGACGACTTGCTGATTCCGGATCATGGTTGTTCACCGACCGTCGGGGTCTCCGCGGGGCCGCCGGGTTTCATGGGGAATGGTTTCTCGGGGAAGAGCCCGTCCGGGGCCCCCGTGCCGTCCCAATTCAGCAGGTTCACCCTGCCGCGCAGGGTCGATTGGCCGGGCGCCGAGCCTGAGGTTTGCCGGTCCCGCAGGGCATTGAAGGTTTCCACCGCCACTGGAACGGGCTTGCCGCTGGCTTCGCCGAACGGCGAGGAATCCTGCATGCCCGGGCCGCCTTCGAAGTCCAGTGAGCAGCCCATCTCCTCGAGGTCGTGGGCCTGTTCCACGTGGGCCTTGGGGATGACATAGCGCTCCTCGTACTTTGCGATCGCCATCAGCCTGTACATCTCGTACATCGTCTGCCCGTCCATGCCAACGGCTTCCGGGATGGAATCGTCGGGGTCGTTGCCCATACTGATGCCGCGCATGTAGGAGCGCATGGCCGCTAGTTTCTTCAGAACCGCGGTGACCCGGTGGGAATCCCCGGCGGTGAAGAGCTCCGCAAGGTATTCCACCGGGATGCGCAATGCATCGATGGCGCCGAAGAGGTTGCCGGCGTCCTCGCCGTCGTGCCCCTGGTCCCGCAGCAGGTCCACCACCGGGGACAGCGGGGGAACGTACCAGACCATCGGCATGGTCCTGTATTCGGGGTGCAAGGGCAGGGCCACCTTGTACACCTTGGCTAGGGCGTAGACCGGCGAGCGCCGGGCGGCGTCGATCCAGTCCTCGGGGATGCCTTGGGCCCGGGCCTCGGCCTGGACGGCGGTATCGTTCGGATCCAGCAGCACGTCCATCTGCGCATCGTAGAGTTCCTGGGGGTCCGTGACGGACGCCGCCGCGGTGACGGAGTCGGCGTCGTACAGGAACAACCCCAGATACCGCAGCCTCCCCACACAGGTCTCCGAGCAGACCGTCGGCAGCCCCACCTCGACCCGCGGGTAGCAGAACGTGCACTTCTCGGCTTTGCCGGTTTTGTGGTTGAAGTAGATCTTCTTGTACGGGCAGCCGGTGACGCACTGCCGCCAGCCGCGGCACTTGTCCTGGTCCACCAGGACAATCCCGTCCTCCACTCGTTTGTAGATGGCACCGGAGGGACAGGAGGCCATACAGGAAGGGTTCAGGCAGTGCTCACAGATCCGGGGCAGGTAGAACATGAAGGTCTGTTCGTAGGCGAACTTGATCTTGTCCTCGGACTCCCGACGGACTTTCTCTACGATCGGATCCAGATGGCCCATTTCGGGGGCTCCGCCGAGGTCATCGTCCCAGTTCGCGGACCAGGTGATCTTGGTGTCCTCGCCGGTGATGAGGGATTTGGGCCGGGCCACCGGGAAATCGTCGCCAAGCGGTGCATCCACGAGGGTCTTGTAATCGTAGGTCCACGGCTCGTAGTAGTCCTTGAGCTCGGGCTGGACCGGGCTCGCGAAGATCCCTAGGAGCTTCTTCACCCGGCCGCCGGCTTTGAGCACCAGTCTGCCGCGCTTGTTCAACTCCCAGCCGCCTTTCCACTTCTCCTGGTCCTCGTAGCGGCGCGGATACCCTTGCCCGGGACGCGTTTCGACGTTGTTGAACCAGACGTATTCGGTGCCTGCACGGTTGGTCCATGCCTGTTTGCAGGTCACGGAACAGGTGTGGCAGCCGATGCATTTGTCCAGGTTCATGACCATGCCCATTTGAGCCATGACACGCATCAGTACTGCACCTCCTGTGAACGACGGCGGATGGTGGCAACCATGTCACGTTGGTTCCCGGTGGGGCCAAGGTAGTTGAATGCGTAGGTCTGTTGGCCGTAGCCGCCGATCAGGTGCGAGGGCTTGACCAGCAGCCGTGTCACGGAGTTGTGGATGCCACCGCGCCGTCCGGTCGCCTCGGACTTCGGTACGTCGATGGTGCGTTCCTGCGCGTGGTGGACGTAGACCACTCCCGCAGGCATCCGGTGGCTGACCACGGCCCTGGCCACAAGAACCCCGTTGGTGTTGACGCATTCCACCCAGTCGTTGTCCTTGACTTCGATGGCGCCGGCGTCCGAAGGGCTCATCCAGACAGTGGGCCCGCCGCGGGACAGCGAGAGCATCAGCAGGTTGTCCTGGTATTCGGAATGGATGGACCATTTGGAATGCGGTGTCAGGTAGCGGACCACCACCTCCATGGCCCCGTCCTGGCCGAGTTTGGGTTCGCCGAAGAGGCGGTGCATGTCCAGGGGCGGCCGGTAGATCGGCAGGGCCTCGCCGATGTCGATCATCCAGTCGTGGTCCAGGAAGAAGTGCATCCGCCCGGTGAGGGTGTGCCACGGCTTGAGCCGCTCGACGTTGATGGTGAACGGGGCGTAGCGGCGGCCGCCGGTTTCGGAGCCGGACCATTCCGGCGAGGTGATCACGGGGACCGGGCCGGCCTGGGTCTGGGCGAAGGTGATGAATTTTTCCTCGGAGCCCTCTGAAAGGTCCGCGAGTTTCCGGCCGGTGCGGATTTCCAGGTCCTTGAAGCCCTGCACCGACAGCGCGCCGTTGGTAGTGCCGGAAAAGGCCAGGATGGCCTCGGCCATTTTCGCGTCCGTGTCGATTGCGGGGCGGCCGTCCGCGGCGCCGCCGAGCATGACGCCGTTGGCGTGGCTGAGCCGCTTCAGGGGACCGGCAAGTTCGTAGGTGACGTTCTTGACCGTGAAGCCCAGCTTGTCGGCCAGCGGCCCGACGGCGGCCAGCTTGTCAGCGATAGCAGTGTAGTCCCGCTCCACCACAGTGAACACGGGCATGTTCTGGCCTGGCACCGCGGGGATTGAGGTGTCCCGCCAGTCCCTTACGATCCCGCCGGGCTGGGCGAGCTGGCCCGGGGTGTCGTGCTGCAGCGGCACGCTGACCAAGTCCCGGCGGACGCCTAGATGGGTTTTCGCCAGCCGGGAGAACTCCTGGGCCAGCAAGTGGAACGTGTCAAAGTCGGTCTTGGTCTCCCACGGCGGGTCGATCGCGGGGGTGAAGGCGTGCACGAAGGGGTGCATGTCAGTGGAGGACAGATCGTGCTTCTCGTACCAGGTGGCGGCCGGGAACACGACGTCGGACAGCAGCGTAGTGGAGGTCATCCGGAAGTCGGCGGAGACCAACAAGTCGAGCTTTCCTTCGGGCGCCTGCTCATGCCATTTCACGTCCTTGGGCTTGAGCCCTTCGGCGTGGTCCTTGCCCAGGACGTTGTTGTGGGTGCCCAGCAGGTTGCGGAGGAAGTACTCGTTGCCCTTGGCGGAGGAGCCGAACAGGTTTGAGCGCCACAACACGAGGGTTCGTGGCCAGTTCTCCGGGGCATCCACGTCCTCGATCGCCGGGTTCAGGGTCCGGTTCTTGAGCGCGTCGGCGATGTAGCCGGGGGTGTCCTTCGCGGTGCCGGCGGCGACGGCGGCCTCCGCCTCGTCAGCGAGGTCCAGCGGGTTCCGGTCGAACTGCGGGTAGAACGGCATCCAGCCGAGCCGAGCGGACTGGGCCAGAGCGTCCGCGGTGTGCATGCCGTCGAGGGCTCCGGTGGAGAGCGGGGATTTCAGCGCGTCCGCGGAGTAGCCGTCCTGGCGCCACTGGTCCGTGTGCATGTACCAGTAGCCGGTGCCGATCATGGTCCGCGGCGGCCGGGACCAGTCCAGCGCGTTGGCCAGGGACACCCAGCCAGTCGCAGGGCGGGTCTTTTCCTGGCCCACGTAGTGCGCCCAGCCGCCGCCGTTCCGGCCCATGCAGCCGGTCAGCATCACGAGGGCCAGCACCGCCCGGTAGGTCGTGTCGCCGTGGAACCACTGGCAGATTCCGGCGCCCATGATTATCATTGAGCGGCCCTTGGACTCCTCGGCGTTACGGGCAAACTCGCGGGCCACCCGGATGCAGGCCTGCGCCGGGACGGACGTGATCTCCTCCTGCCATGCAGGGGTGTAGGGCGTCGAGGCGTCGTCGTAGCCTGCGGCCCATTCTCCCGGGAGCCCTTCGCGGCCGACACCGTACTGGGCCAGCATGAGGTCGAACACGGTGGTGACCAGTTGGCCCTCCACCTCCATGACGGGCACGCCGCGGCGGAGCACGCTGCCGGCTCCGCCCGCGTCCTCGAAGCAAGGCAGTAGGATTTCGGCGTTTTGGGCCGAGACCTCACGCAGGGACAGCGCGGGTTCGATGCCTTCAAGGTCCAGATTCCACTTGCCCTCGCCACTTCCGGAGTAACGGAACCCCAGGGAGCCGTTCGGCACGGCTGGCAGGCCGGTCTTCTTGTCGAACAGCACGGTGCGGAACGCTGCGTCCTCAGCCCCGGACTCCAGCGGGAGGTCCTTGGCGGTGAGGAACTTCGAGGGCGTGAGGGAGCCGTCGTCGCGCCGTTCGAGCCGGACCAGGAACGGCAGGTCCGTGTACTGGCGGACGTAGTCGGAAAAGAAAGGCACCTCACGCTCGATGAAGAATTCCTTGAGCATGACGTGCCCCATGGCCATGGCCAGGGCGGCGTCTGTTCCCGCCTGTGCCGGAAGCCATTCGTCCGCGAACTTGGTGTTGTCCGCATAATCGGGGCTGACGGTCACCACCTTGGTGCCTCGGTACCGCACCTCCGCCATCCAGTGCGCGTCCGGGGTCCTGGTAACGGGGACGTTGGAGCCCCACATCATGAGGTAGCCGGCGTCCCACCAGTCACCGGATTCCGGGACATCGGTCTGGTCCCCGAACACCTGCGGACTGGCAACGGGCAGGTCGGCGTACCAGTCGTAGAAGGACGTCATCACCCCGCCGATCAGCTGGATGAACCGGGTCCCGACGGCATGGGAGACCATGGACATCGCCGGGATCGGAGAGAAGCCGGAGCAGCGGTCCGGGCCGTAAGCCTTGATGGTGTTGACGTGTGCGGCGGCGGCGATTTCGATGGCTTCCTGCCAGGACACCCGCACCAGCCCACCCTTGCCGCGGGCCTGCTGGTAGCGGCGGCGGCGTTCCGGGTCCCCTACGACGTCGGCGAAGGCCAGCACCGGGTCGCCGAGCCTGGCCTTCGCTTCGCGGTACATTTCGACGAGGACGCCCCGGGCGTAGGGGAAGCGGACGCGCGTGGGCGAATAGGTGTACCAGGAGAACGCCGCCCCGCGGGGACAGCCCCTGGGCTCGTATTCCGGGCTATCCGGCCCCACGGAGGGGTAATCGGTCTGCTGTGACTCCCAGGTGATGATGCCGTCCTTGACGTACACCTTCCAGGAACAGGAGCCCGTGCAGTTCACCCCGTGCGTGGAACGAACCACCTTGTCATGGCTCCACCTGTCCCGATAGAAAATATCGCCACTGCGCCCGCCCTCCCTGAAGACTGCCCTGCCGTCGTCGGTCTGGTCCCATTTGGTGAAAAACCGGGCCAGCTTCAACATTGCGTCTGATGCGGGTCCATCTAACCCCGCATGGGGTTCAGCAGTCATGCCTTCGAGCCTAAATTGCGGTTTCCACCCATGGATAGGGCCGAACGGCCCTAGACCGCCAATGCGGGACAGCCTTCGGAAAGCCGGGGACTAGGCCAGGACGTGCTCCCGGTCTGGCTCCGCTGCTACGAGGATGCCGTCATCGAACGGCATCTCCTCCAGGTCGATCAAAGGGTTGGTGTCCTGAGTGGCCACCAGCTCGTGAGCCTCCGCAGGGGTGTCCACGCTGGGCATGGAACCGGGGAGTGGGCGCTGTGCAGATTCACGCAGGAAGTAGATGGCGATTGCGCCAACCACTGACGTGCCCATGAGGTAGTACGCCGGCATCATGTCGTCGCCCGATGCCTTGATCAAGGCAGCGACAATGAACGGCGTGGTACCGCCGAAGATCGCCACGGAGAAGTTGTAGGCGATACCCATGCCGCCGTAACGGCTTGACGTCGGGAAAAGTGCCGGCAGTGCCGAGGCGAGGTTGGCCACGTAGAACGTGACAGGGAACGCGACCAAGGCCAAACCGGCAAGGGTGGACCAAATGCCACCGAGACCGATCAGCAGGAACGCCGGAACGGCGAAGACGACCGTGCTGATGGCGCCGATCCACAGCACGGGCCGGCGGCCAATGCGGTCAGAGAGCTTGCCGGTCAGCGGGATGCAAACAGCCATGATGACCAATACGGGGATGGTCAGCAGAGTGCCGTGAACGGGGTCGTAGCCCTTGGACTCGGTCAGGTAGGTGGGCATGTAGGAAGTCAGCATGTAGCCCACGGTGTTGGCAGCTGCGGCGAGGATCATGGCGAGGATAATCTGGCGCCAGTAGGCCTTGACGATGCCGATGGGGCCCTTGGCTACTGCGGCATCGCCGGCTGCTGCGTCCGCGGCGAGGGCTTCCTGGGCATCCAAAGTGGCTTGGAACTGGGGGGATTCCTCGATCTTGCTACGGAAGTACACGGCGATAATGCCGAGCGGTCCCGCGAGGAGGAACGGCAAGCGCCAACCCCAATCCTCCATGGCCGATTGGCCGATGGTGAGCTGCAGGATGGACACGAGGGCCGCGCCAAGGGCGAAGCCGATGTATGAGCCCATATCAAGGAAGCTCGCGAAGAAGCCGCGGCGCTTGTCCGGAGCGTATTCGCTCACGAACGTGGTGGCACCGGCGTATTCGCCGCCCGTGGAGAAACCCTGGACGAGCTTCAGAATGACGAGCAGCACGGCTGCCCAGATGCCGATTTGCGCGTATCCAGGCAGGAGTCCGACGGCGAAGGTACTCGCCGCCATCAGCAGGAGTGTCGTGGCGAGCACCTTTTGGCGGCCCACCTTGTCACCCAGCCAGCCGAAGATTACGCCGCCGAGCGGCCGTGCCACGAAAGTTGCGGCGAATGTTCCCAGCAGGAACAGGGTCTGCACGGACTTGTCGGCTTCGGGCAGGAAGACGGGCCCCATGGTGGTGATGAGGTAGCCGAACACGCCGACGTCGTACCACTCCATGGTGTTACCGACGATCGTGCCGCCAAGTGCTTTTTTCAGCATGGGCTGGTCTACGACATTGACGTCGGATACCTTGAGTCGGCGGCGTGTTGGAAGTTTCAATTTTGAGGCACCGCGTGGTGCGGTCTTGCTCGTTGCAGCGGCGTTCCTAGCGCCTGCTGAAGAGTCGGTAATGCTTCGGTCTGTGGGCATTTGGGTTTCTCCTAGGGAGATCATTTGCTTGCGACATACAGCTGCTCCGCTCTGGGCAGGGTTTCAATTTTACGCGAGATTCGTAGAAACTGAGAGTCAGATTCCGAATTTCGGTGCTTTTCCGGCCTACTTTGGGCACAAACGTTTGACATCCATTTGCCGCCTACAGCCCCGGAACCACGCGGATTTTGGCGTGTTCCGGGATGGTGTCACCAAATTGTTTGGTGCAGGACCACGAAACGCACGGATTGCTGATCATTTCCGGTGGGATTCCTGTAGTTTTCCGAGCACCACCATGGCGTCGAATTCGTCGGAATAGACTACTTCGGCGGCCAAACCGGCGAGCTCAAACAGGGCCGCCGTCGACGCGGCTTGCCGGACGCTCGTTTCGATCAGCAGGTTACCCCCGGGAGCCAGCCACAACGGCGCCTCCCAAGCGATCCGACGCTGCACGTCCAGTCCGTCTGCGCCGCCGTCGAGCGCCACGAGCGGTTCATGCAGCCGGGCCTCCGGCGGCATCATCCCGATCGCGTCCGTAGGGACGTAAGGAGCGTTGGCAACTAGGACGTCCACGCGACCGCGAAGAGTGACCGGCAGGGCTGAATAGAGATCGCCTTCATGCACTTCTCCGCCTGCCGGCCCGACGTTGCGAGCGGCGCAGCGGACCGCGACTGGGTCGACGTCGGCGGCGTGCAGTTCGACGCCGCCCACCGCCGTGGCCACGGCAGTACCCACGGCACCCGAACCACAGCAAAGGTCGACGACGACGGCGCCCGGCCGGGCGATGCGGGCCGCCTCCTGGACGAGGTACTCCGTGCGGCGGCGGGGGACGAAGACTCCCGGGTCCACGGCAAGGTGTTGGCCGCAGAATTCAGCCCAGCCGAGGAGGTGTTCGAGGGGCAGGCCTGAAACCCGTTGGTCGACCATCCGGTCGAGTTCCTCGGGAGCGTGCGCGGCGTCGATCAGGAGCTGGGCCTCGTCTTCAGCGAAGACGCAACCGGCGGAACGGAGCCGAGATGTCACGGCGGAGTGGGAGGGGCGGAACGTGGGTGCTGACATGGGAGAGCCTTTCGGGATACCGAGGGGTGCTCTCCTGGCGACCTAGTTCAGGCTCGCCGTGGGATCGGGAGGGAGCACCCGTGGATTGCTGCTTTGATGGGTCTCACCTCCTGGCGTAAGGACTCGGCTACGGACTCGTCGTGAGTCGCTTGAAATGCCATGCTAGCCCAGAGCCGACACGGAGGCTATGCGTGAAACGCGCGCCGGGAAAGTCAGGGTTCACAAACCCGGTCCGGAGTGTTTAGGGTGGGTGCATGGGAACACTGATTTTTGAATAGACCAGCGGGTCCTGGTTCGTTGCAGATGCTGGCCACGCCACTGCTGACGTTGATCCGACGCCGTTGAGTTTGAACCGACAAAAATCCACGCCTGTTGAGGCTTCGCCTCCGCGCCGTTTCTGTCACTGTTGCTATTTGGACCCAGCAGAGGACGTCGCGTCCCGAGACCTCCTCCGGCAAATCAAGAGCTTTAAGGAGTCCACTGCATGACACCCAACACACCCGAGACCAACCCCGAGCAGGAACCCGCCGAGCAGGAAACTGACACCCCGGCTGCCGGTGTCAGATCGAAACTGACTGACGCCCAAAAGGAGATGCTGGCCAGCAAGTCCCGTGGCGGGGCAGGGAACAGCTGGCAAAGCACCGGAAAAGGACACAAGCCCACTCAAGCGAGTGGCAAGCTCGCCAAGTCCGAGAAGAAAGTCCGCTGGTAGATCCTGCAGACAAGCGGATCGCTCCCACCTAGTATGGAAAATCCCTTCGTTTCAACGCAGAAAGGAAGAACAATGGCTGCGAAGCGCGTTGCGCAACAAATCAACTCCGAGGTAGCCAGCCACCTGGTTGAGTCCATGGATATGGTGCCCATGCCGGCCCCGGCAACTGTGGCCATGACGCTGGGCTCAACCCAAGGACCGGCCTGGCCGGACGGCAGCGGCAAGACCAAGCACCCCAAGGACCGCGGCGCCAACCACGGGCGCGTCGGCCAGCAAGCGGCGGTCACCGCGGTCCACCGCACCAGCCGTCCCCAGATGCCGCACTCCTCTTAGAAATATTCGCCCCTCGACACGCAAAATGCCCTGCGAGACCGGAATTCCGGTGGCGCAGGGCATTTTCGGTGTCATGGCTGACCTGGCCGCGCCCGGGCTGACCTGGCCGCGACTAGCCGCGCTGGACGTCACCAGGGGACTTGTCCGGGCGCCACCCGCGCCAGACGGGATGCCGCATCCTCTCGGTGCCGGTCCAATCGCCGAACGTCACCTCTCCCACGAGCTCGGGGGCAACCCAATGGGCGGTGGCGGCGTCCTCGGCCGGGATGTCATGGAAAGGGGAGCCCGGGCGGTCGAGCCGTTCCAAACGCTGCAGGATGTCGCGGAGTTGCCAGTCCTTGAAGCCGGTGCCGACGCGGCCGGCGTAGCGCAGTTTGTCGCCGTCGGGGATCCCCACCAGCAAAGCCCCAATGGTCCCGAGCCTCGCCCCGGCGCCAGGCCGCCAACCACCCACCACCACTTCCTGCGTGCGTTCCAACTTGAGCTTGATCCAGGACCTGCTGCGCCGACCCGACTGATATCGGCTATCCGCGCGCTTGGCCATGACTCCTTCCAATCCAAGTTCCGCGGCGCTGGCCAGAATGTCGGCAAGATCGTGCTCCAACGCTTCGGATACATGGATGGGGGAGCCCTCGGCAGGCAGTTCGGCATGGAAGGCCGCCAGCCGGTCCCGGCGCTCGCCGAGCGGCAGGGAGGTGAGGTCGGCGTTGTTGCCGCCTTTTTCGGCGTTGCCGCCTTTTTCGGCGCTGCCGCGGGATCCGGCGTCGTACAGGAGATCGAACAGCATGAGCTGCACGGGGACCGCAGCCCGGGCGCGTTCGACGTCGCCAGGTTTGAAGAGGTTCATCCGCTTCTGGAGCAACTCGAAACTGGGCCGGCCGTTCTTGCTGAGTGCCACGATTTCGCCGTCTGCCACGAAGTCGTGGTGGGGCCAGTACCGCGGATCCGATAGCTCGGGGTACGTGGGCGTCATGTCGATCCCGGAGCGGCTGGTCAGCCTGATCTTGCCGCCAGAACCTGAAACGATGGCGCGGAAGCCGTCCCATTTGAGTTCAAACAACCAGTCGCCGGAGGAAACATCGGCCGTGGTCCCGGCGGTTGCGAGCATGGGCGCGTAGCTCGGCGTGCCGCTCGAACGCGACGGGGCATCAGGCAACAGCACGGTCCGATGGCCCGGTTTGTCCTTCATCAGGTGGATCAGCCATTGCGACGGCGACTCCCCGGTGTGGATGAGCGCAAAACGGCGGGTGCCGCGCAATCCGCCGCCGGGCTTGCCGGTGAGGGTAGCGATCACTTCTTTGCCGTCGCGCCATTTTTCGCATTCGAACTCGCCGCTGTCCCAAATGCTGACCGTCCCGGCACCGTATTCGCCCTTTGGAATGATGCCCGCGAATTGCGCATACTCCATTGGGTGGTCTTCGGTGCGTACCGCGAGGTGGTTCTTGGCCGGAGTGTCCGGCACGCCGCGTGGCAAAGCCCACGACGCCAGGACGCCGTTGTGTTCCAGCCGGAAATCCAGGTGGAAGCGGCGGGCATGGTGTTCTTGGATAACGAAGATTCCGCCGGGCGGATTGGGTTCCGCGTCGGCCTGGAGTGGGCGCGAACCGGGTTGATGTCCGACGGCGGGAAACGGTTCCGGTGTCCGCTGCGGATCGCGCTTGTCCACGTAGCTGGCCAACCGCGGGTTCACGGCGGTCCCTCCGACGGCGGTGCTCCCGACGGCGGTGCTCCCGACGGCGGTGCTGGCACGGGCCGCGCCGGGGGAGCCGTCGTCGTCGTTCTTGTTTCTGGATCCGCTGATCGCATACACGGGCGAGTGCCCTGAGCGCCAGGCCGCCACTGCGGCGAAGGGGTCCTTTCCTTCTTTGACCCGCTTCATGACGGCCGTGAAGTCCAGATGCTCGAGCTTGGGGGAGGCGAGTTCACGCCACGTCCTCGGTGCGGCCACCATGGGGTGTGCGCGTCCGCGAAGGGAGTACGGGACGATTGTGGTCTTGTTGCCGCTGTTCTGGCTCCAGTCCACCAGGACCTTGCCGTTGCGCAGGGTCTTCTTCATATCGCTGACCACCAGGTCAGGATGGTCCGCCTCGAGCGATCGCGCCAATTCGTGTGCGAACGCTGAAACCTGCTCCCATTTGCGTGTGCCATCCAGCCCGGCGTAGAGGTGGATGCCTTTGCTGCCGCTCGTCACAGGCACGGGATCGAGCCCGATGTCCTGCAGGATGCTGCGCGCCAGCTTGGCCACTTCAACGCATTCGGCGAGGCCTGTGCCCGGGCCAGGGTCGAGGTCAAGGACCAGGCGGTCCGGCGGCAACATGGTTCCGTCGGCGTCCACCTGCCATTGCGGCACGTGGATCTCCAAGGCGGCTATCTGGGCCAGCCAGGTCAGTGTGGCGAGGTTGTTGACGAGGGGGTAAACGTTGCTGTGGTCCCGGTGCTGGATGGTGACGCGCGGAACCCAGGACGGGGTGGAGTCGTCCAGGTTCTTCTGGAAGAACATCTGCCCGGGTTCCTCCGTGGTCCCTACCCCGTGCACCCAGCGCTTACGCGTGGCGGGCCTGTTGGCGGCGGCGGGGATCAGGAAGGGTGCCACGGCTGCGTAGTACTCGAGCACTTCGGCCTTGGTGGTGCCAGTCTCCGGGTAGATGATTTTGCCCAGGTTGGTGAGCGTCAGTTCATGGCCTTCAACGTTGACGCGCTCCTTTTGGCTGGTTGCCACCTCTTCACCTCCGCCGAGTTGTGATGTTCACTTAGTGCATGAGGGCCATATGGAAGGGTTCTATCGCGTTCGGGCTGGTCAACGTGCCCGTCAAGCTCTACAGCGCCACCGAGGACCACGATGTCAGTCTTCACCAAGTCCACAACAAAGACGGCGGCCGCATCCGTTACCAACGGAAGTGCGAAATCTGCGCCTCTGTTGTGGATTACGAGGATATCGACAAGGCCTACGAAGAGGAAGGCCGCACGGTGGTGCTGTCCTCCGCGGATTTGAAGTCCCTGCCTGCGGAGAATAGCCGCGAAATCGAGGTGGTGGAGTTCGTCCCGGCCGAGCAGCTGGACCCCATCATGTACGAGCGGCCCTACTACCTGGAGCCGGATTCCAAGTCGCCCAAGGCCTACATGCTGCTTCTGCGCACCCTCCAGGACACCGAGCGCGTGGCCATTGTGCAGTACGCCCTGCGGCAGAAGACCAGGCTGGGGGCCCTGCGCGTACGTGGGGACGTCCTGATGCTGCAATCCCTGCTCTGGGACGACGAGGTACGTGAAGCCAACTTCCCGTCGCTGGAGACCGACGTCAAGATCTCGGACAAGGAGCTGGAGATGTCCTCGGCCTTGGTGGACTCCATGGCCCGCGACTTCGAGCCCGAGCAATACACCGACAATTACCAAGTGCAACTGCGCCAACTCATCGCGGCCAAGTTCGAAAAGGGCGACTCCATCGACACCGAGGAGACGTTCGGCGTGACAGCAAGCGAAGGCGAGGGCGGCGAGGTCATCGACCTCATGGAGGCCCTCAAGCGGAGCCTCGAGAAGAAGCGGGGCAAAGGTTCCGCCGCCAGCGAGGAGTCCGACGACGCCGGGACGGCCAAAGCGGCCAGCAAGCCCAGGGCGAGGGTCAAGAAAGCCTGACGCGCCGCCGTCGGGCGCTTCAGCAATCACTGGACATGTCCCTCTGGGCCCTCCCACACTGGACATGTCCCTCGTGCGAAGCGAGGAATGGACATAATGCGAATATGTCCATTCCTGGGCCCGTGCGGAGAGCATGTCCGGTGGATGGCCTAGTGGTTTCGCAGGGCCGAGATGAGTTCGGCTTTCTTCTTGCCTTGGTAGCCTGTGAGGCCCAGTTCCTTGGCTCGGGACTTGAGTTGGGGCACTGTCCAGTACTCATGGTCGCCCGAGGTGCCGCCGCGCCGGCCGATTTCCGGCTATGAGGGGAGCTCCATCCGGAACGCGCGGCGGCATTGACCTAACCCCTGGAACGGAAGTGCGGCTCCCGCCCATGGCAGGAGCCGCACTTCGAGTGGACTAGTCCTTCTTGAAAGCGTCCTTGACCTTTTCGCCGGCCGATTTCAGGTCGCTCTTGCTCTGATCCATCTTGCCTTCGGCTTCGAGCCTCTCGTTGCCTGTCAGCTTTCCGGCGGCTTCCTTGGATTTACCCGCAAGCTTTTCCCCGGCGTTTTGGATCTTGTCATCTGCACCCATGGACGTACTCCTTTGGTGGTAATGGTTTTACTTCTTCTCGCCTTCTCGCCAAGTGGCGGAAGGCGGGCCACTGTGGGGCCAGCTGCCGTTGGTTAGGCGCGGGACCTGCGGCCGGACATAAAGCTGAGGAGCCAGCCGATGGCCGCGACGATCAGGAGGACCACGCCGACCCAGAGGAGCCAGCTGACGGCCTGCGAGAATCCGCCGACGAGCAGAAGGATGATCGCCGCAACGCCTGCAATGATCAGAAGGGTGTTCATAGTCACACATTCCTTACTTGAGCGGGGCCGCCGGCAAATGCCCGGCCCCTCGCGGTGTATTCGGTTGTCAGTTCGCTTCCGAACCGTGGTTCCGCACCAAGCCCCCCGGACTCCGTGCGAAGTGTTTCTGTAGCGGATGCCGTATTGTTTCCCGGAGTTTTTATCCAGTCCGAACCGGTACCGACTTCCTCCATCGTACTACTAAGCACCCTTATCAAATCAAGTGCTAAGTACACTTATCAAAAATTCTGGGTATCGTCATATGGTGGGTGGAAGGACTGGCGCCGCTATCTGGCGCTGATCCTGACTCATTGTCAGCAGTCGTCTTGGAGGGGAAACCATGAAAGCATCGCAAGCTCTGGCAGACAGTCTTCAGCTTGTCCTGACGGACCTTATTGAGCTCCAGCTACAGGGCAAACAGGCCCACTGGAATATTGTTGGCGCCAATTTCCGGGACCTGCATCTGCAACTCGACGAACTCGTGGCAGCGGCGCGGGAGTTCGCTGACGAAACAGCAGAAAGGATGCGGGCGCTTCATGCGCTCCCCGATGGCAGGAGCAGCACCATCGCTGCCTCGACCCGCCTGGAGCAGTTCCCCGCGGGATTGACGAAGACCAAGGACGCCGTGAAGCTGATCACCGATCGCTTGGAGCGGACTGTCCAGACCATGCGCGATGTCCACGACCAAGTGGACGAAGAAGATCCCACGACGGCGGACCTCCTGCATGCGTTCATCGCACGTTTGGAGCAGCTCGCGTGGATGATAAGCGCCGAGATCATGTCCGCCGGCGCGCCCGTGGCAGACCCACAGGAAGCTTAGGCACCAGGAAGCAGGAGTTAGGGCCAGCGCATGCCGCGGCTCCGACGTAGTCACCCGGGCACGCCTGGTATCTCCCGGCGAAGGTCCGGCCGTGGTTTCAGCTACCACCGCCCGGACGGATCCCTTGTACTAGGCGATGAGCGCACGCGCCTGGAAGCTCTCGCAATTCCTCCCGCGTGGGCCGATGTCTGGATTTGCCCATTCGAAAACGGGCATATCCAGGCAATGGGAGTGGACGACGCCGGCCGGAGCCAATACATCTACCACCCCGAGTGGCGGGCACGCCAGGACACTGAAAAGTTCATCCGGGCAGCGCGGCTCGGGGTCGCCTTGCCCAAAGCGCGGCGTTTGGCCGCGCGACATCTGCGCGAGTCACCTTCGGAAAAGACCAGAACCCTGGCCGCGGCTGTGCGGCTCATGGATCTCGGAGCCTTGCGCGTTGGATCAGAGGGCTACATGCGGAGCAACGGATCATATGGCCTCACGACCCTGAGATGTAAGCACGTGCAGGTCACCGGAGACACGGTTTCCCTGCATTTTCCGGGAAAGAGCGGTCAAGCGTGGGAATCCACCATAAACGACCCCGCGCTGGCCCGATTCCTCAAGCCATTGGCAGACAGGCCTGGTAAACAACCACTGCTGGCCTTCAAAGAAGGCGACGGCTGGGCCTCCCTGGATGCCGCGATGGTCAACGACTATCTTCGCCACATCACGGGCGGCGACTACACCGCCAAGGACTTCCGCACCTGGAAAGGGACTGCTGCGGCCGGCATGGCACTCGCGGGCACGGCCGGGAAATTGCCGGCGGGCCAGCAGATCCGTGAGGCCATCAAGCAAACCGCTGAACTACTCGGCAACACGCCAACGGTGGCCAGGGCCGCCTACGTTGATCCTCGCGTTGTGGAGGGTTTCCTGGCCGGTGATCTCGAACAGCTCAGGGCCACGGAGTCGGATATCGCGGACTATCTGATGTTTCTGCAGTGAAAAACAAAAGAGCATGCTCCCCGTTGGCTGCGAGGAATGGACATAGTGCGAATATGTCCATTCCTCAGTGCCAAGAGGGGGCATGCTCAGTGGGTTACTCGGCGTCGTGGTCCGTTTCGAGGATCTTCACGAGGCGCTCCAGGGCTTCGTCGGCGCCGGCGCCCTCGGCACGCAGCACAACGACGTCGCCGTATGAAGCTCCGAGGCTCATGAGGGACAGGATGCTGGCGGCGTCCATGGCGTCGTCGGCGGGTTCGCCTTCGCGGGCGATGGTGACCTCGAGGTCCAGTTCGCCGGCGGCTTCGGCGAAGATGGCTGCCGGGCGGGCGTGCAGGCCGACGCGGCTGGCAATGGTGGCGGTACGTTCGGACATTGTTGCTCCTTCGATTGTGGGCTTGGGGAAAGTCTAGAGACCCAGCTCGTCCAGAATGGGCAGCTGGGCGCGGACGGTTTGGCGCGCGGCTGATGCACTCGGGGCGGACAATGCGGCCGCCGCGAGTTTTTGGGCATGCGCAACCGTGACGGTTGCCAGCACGGCGGAGACGGCCGCCAGTGCGCGGGCACTCATGGAGAGCGTCGCGACGCCCAGTCCAACGAGTACGACGGCGAGGGCAGGGTCCGCGGCTGCCTCGCCGCAGACTCCCACGGGCCGGGCAGTGCCACCCGCGCTGGCGGCAGCAGCGCCGTCGGCGGTCAACTTCACGAGCTGGAGCACGGCAGGCTGCCACGGATCATTGAGCGCGGCGAGCGGGCCGAGTTGGCGGTCCGCGGCCATGGTGTATTGGGTGAGGTCGTTCGTTCCGAGCGACGCGAAGCTGACTTCGCGCAGCAGGGTGGCGGCGGTCAGGGCAGCCGACGGGACCTCCACCATGACGCCGGGGATTTTCAGGCCGGCGGCGGAGCACAGGGATGCGAAGTGCGCGGCTTCCTCCGCCGTGGAGATCATGGGCGCCATGACCCACACTTCGGCCTGGTTGGCGGCCTCCGCGGCAGCGATCGCCTTGAGCTGGCGCTCGAGGACGCCGGGGGAGGCCAGATCGGTGCGGTACCCGCGGACGCCCAGAGCGGGGTTGGGCTCATCCGCGTTGGTGAGGAACGGCAGGGGCTTGTCAGCGCCGGCGTCGAGCGTTCGGACCACAACCTTCTTGCCCGGGAACGCAGCAAAGACGGCGCCGTAGGCCGCGATCTGCTCCTCGACGGTGGGCTCGTCGTCGCGATCCAGGAAACAGAATTCGGTTCGCAGCAAACCGACGCCCTCGGCACCGGCGTCGGCGGCTTTGACCGCATCGGAACCGGTACCGACATTGGCGAGCAGCGGAACCCGGAACCCGTCGGCCATCACGCTGCTGCCGCTGAACGCGGCAATCGTAGACGCCTGGGTGGCCCATGCCTTGGCCGCAAGGCGGAGTTCCTCACCCGGATCCACCGTGATGGTGCCGGCAGCGCCATCGATGTAGATCTCGGTGCCGTCCCCGATCTCGTCGACCCCCGGGGCCGCGACGATCGCAGGCAGGCCCAGGGCGCGGGCCAGGATGGCGGTGTGGGATTGTGGGCCGCCGCTTGAGGTGATCAAGGCGATCACCTTGGCAGGGTCCAAAGTGGCAGTGTCTGCCGGGGCGAGGTCCTCGGCGGCCAGGATGAACGGAACGTCCGACGCCGGGATGCCCGGCGCAGGCAGCCCGCGCAGTTCCGAGACGAGACGGGCGCGGACGTCCAGGACGTCCGCCACGCGCTCTGCCATGTAGCCGCCGAGGGCCTTCAATGAGTCTGCAACCGTGGCACCTGCCTCCCAGATGGCCCGTTCAGCGGTACGTGCGCCGCCCGGGGCATCGGGGGAGAGGAGCTTGATGGCCGATTTCACCAGCATCGGATCGGCGGCCATCAAGGCGGTTGCTTCCAAGACCTCTTTGCCTTCGCCGGACGCGGTGGCGGCTCGGGCACGGAGTTCCGCCTGCACGGCCTTGGCGGCATCCTTTATGCGCTGGCCTTGCGATTCGACGGAAACGTCCGCAGGGATGTTGACGTTTGCGTGCGGTTCCTGCACCGGCTTCGGCATCTGCCGCACCGGCCCCAGAACGCGCCCGGGAGCAACGCCTACGCCTGAAAAGGTCTGCATGGATTAGTCCTCTACTTACTTGCTAACGGTTGGCGTCAGGCTGCGGCAACGGCCGGAACGGGCTCTGCCTCAACCGGTGTCCGGACTGCCCAGCGCTTGAGTGCGAGCAGGACGAGGGCCGTGACCACGACGCCTACCGCGATCGAGCCGAAGAACAACAGGAAGTTGTTCATGGCGAAGAAGACGAAGGCTCCACCGTGGGGGGCCTGCGAGGTGACCCCGAAAGCCATGCTCAAAGCGCCCGTCACTGCGCCGCCCACCATGCTGGCCGGGATGACGCGCAGTGGGTCGGCAGCGGCGAACGGGATGGCGCCTTCGGAGATGAAGGACAGACCCAGCAGCCAGGCTGCCTTGCCATTTTCACGCTCGGCCAGGCTGAAGCCCTTCTTGTTCAGGACAGTTGAGGCGAGGGCCATGGCCAGCGGCGGGACCATGCCGGCCGCCATGACAGCAGCCATGATCTGCCAAGGAGCCTGGTTGGCGAGGCTTCCCGCGCCGAGGCCGGCTACGGCGAAGGAATAGGCAACCTTGTTGACGGGACCGCCCAGGTCAAAGCACATCATGAGGCCCAAAATGATACCGAGAACGATTGCCGACGTGCCGGTCATCCCGGAGAGCCAGGCGCTGAGGCCCTTTGAGGCGGCAGCGATCGGGACGCCGAGAGCCAGGAACATGAGCCCGGATGCAATGATCGAGGCCGCAAGCGGGATGATGACCACGGGCATGAGGCCGCGCAGCCAGCGCGGAACCTTGAAGGTGCCGATCCAGTGTGCCGTGACACCAGCCAGCAGGCCGCCAACAAGGCCGCCCAGGAAGCCTGCGCCCATGTAGCCGGCAACCGCGCCGGAGACGAACCCTGGAGCGATGCCGGGCCGGTCCGCTATCCCGTAGGCGATGTAGCCCGCCAAGGCAGGGACAAGGAAGCTAAGGGACAACGCGCCGATCTTGAACAGCACTGCGCCCAGGTAGGCGCCAACTGGGCCCCAAGCATGCGCGGGGAACTCGGTGGGAAGGTTACCAAGGTTGTTTGCGGCAAGAATCTTGTCCGCCGCATTGGCGATTTCGTAGCCGCCCAAGAGGAAGCCCAAAGCGATGAGCAGGCCACCACCGGCGACGAACGGGATCATGTAGCTGACGCCGGTCAGGAGGACCTTCTTGACCTTGGTGCCGAAGTGCTCGCTGGCGGCCTCTGATGCGTGTTCGGCGTTTTCTTCGGCGCCGAAGTGCGGAACGCGGTGGGCGTGGGGGTCTGACGCGGCGGCGATGGCTTCCTGGACCATCTTGGCCGGCTCATCAATGCCGCGCTTCACGGGCGCGTTGATGACGGGCTTTCCGGCGAAGCGCTCCTTGCCGCGGACATCCACGTCTACCGCGAAGATCACAGCGTCTGCTGCGGCAATGACGGCCGGGTCCAGAGGGGTGAATCCGCCCGAGCCCTGCGTCTCCACCTGCAGGTCGACTCCCAATTCCTTGGCCGCAGCCACGAGGGAATCGGCCGCCATGTAGGTGTGGGCAATGCCGGTGGGGCACGCCGTGACGGCGACGATGCGCTTGGGCGCCGTCGAGGAAGCAGCGCGGGCCGAAGCCGGTGCAGCCTCTGCGGCAGGCTCTGCAACGGGCCCTGCTGCGTGTGCGGCTGGCTTGTCGGTCAGCGCGCCGTCAACCAAGTCCACGATGTCCTGCTCGGTGGCGGCCGCACGGAGGGCTGCCGTGAAGTCCTTCTTGATGAGGGAACGGGCCAGCTTGGAGAGCAGCTTCAGGTGCTCCTGGTCTGCTCCTTCAGGGGCTGCGATGAAGAAGATGATGTCTGCGGGGCCGTCCTTGGCGCC
This sequence comes from Arthrobacter sp. DMZ02-1R, assembly GCF_057747935.1. Lineage (NCBI taxonomy): Bacteria > Bacillati > Actinomycetota > Actinomycetes > Micrococcales > Micrococcaceae > Arthrobacter > Arthrobacter sp. DMZ02-1R. The sequence continues at coordinate 4,701,630 of NZ_CM173230.1, read as the reverse complement.
GAAGTCCACTTTCTGGGAGAGCCGGGCCATCGCCAAGGCGGGCTCGGTCACGGCGGCGGAGCGGCAATGCGGGATAGCGATGCCGCCGGGCACGCCTGTGGCAGTCTTCTGCTCGCGGGCGAAGGCGTCGGCGAAGAGCCCTTCAACCTCGGAGGCGCGTCCGGCTGCGGCAACTTTGCCAGCCAGGAAACGGATGACGTCGGCGGGAGAATCGCCGAGGTTCTGGTCAAGGGAGACCAGTTGGGGGGTGATGAGCTGGGTCACTGTTAGTCCTTCTGGAGGGCCGTAATGGTTACGGCGTCGGGAGTTGTTTGGTGGACCGCCGGGACAGTGGAGCCCGGCAGCGAAGCAGCGGCGGCACCGTGTGCCACAGCCTGACGGAGGCAGTCCTGCGCGGAACCGCCGCGAGTGGCGGCCAGCAGGTAGCCAGCAAGGGATGAATCGCCGGCACCAACTGTGCTGACGGCTTGGATCGGCGGATGCGTGGCGAGCCACGCGCCGTCGGCGGTTACCAGGACGGCGCCCTTGGAACCGAGTGTTGCGAGTACTGCACCCACACCGCTGCCGACGACGGCGGCGGCGGCCCTGGCGGCGAGGCCCGGGTCCGCTTCCAGTTCGTCAGCTGTGTGGACGTCTGTGAAGCCCGCTGCGGCGGCCAGTTCGGCCAGTTCTTCTGCGTTGGGCTTCAGGAGATCGGGCTTGCCGTTGATGGCGCTGGTGGAATCGCCGCTGATGGCGGCCGCCAGCGGGGCTCCGGAGGAGTCAATTGCTATAAGCGGCGGACCGCCGTAAGCGGGGTCGTCGTTCCCGGAACGGATCCGGCGGGCAACCGTGGCGTAAAAATCCACCGGAACTCCTGGTGGGAGCGATCCGGCCAGTACTACCCAGCTCGCGCCACGGGAGCGGTCCAGCAGCAGCCCGATCAGGGCTTCCTGCTCGGCCAGGCTCAACTTCGGGCCGGGTTCGTTGATCTTGGTGGTGACGCCGTCCGGTTCGGTGAGCGTCACGTTGCTGCGCAGCGGCTCGCTGATGGGGAGCGCTGCGTAGGGGACGCCGTCGTCGAGCAGTCCCGCGAGGACGGGATCGGAATCCCCGCCCGGCAGGACCGCGACGGTGTCCAGGCCCGAGGCGACCAGCGCCCGGGAGACGTTGACGCCCTTGCCACCGGAGTGTTGGTGGACGGCGACAGCGCGCTGCACCTCGCCGCGCGCCAGCGGGGCCGGGAGCTCCACGGTGCGGTCCAGGCTGGGGTTGGCGGTCAGGGTGACAATCATGCGATCACCACGTCGACGCCGGCCTCGGCCAAAGCGGCGGAGAGCTCCTCGGAGGGTTCCTGGTCAGTAATCACGGTGTCCACGTCTTTCAGGGCAGCGAACTGGACGAGCGTTTCCGCGTCCAGCTTGGAGGAGTCCGCTAGGACGACGACGCGCCGTGCGGACGTGACGAAGGCGGCCTTGACGGCGGCTTCTTCGGGGTCAGGGGTGCTGAGCCCGAACGTGGCATGGATACCGTTGGCGCCAACGAAGGCGATGTCCGGGCGGAGCCGGGAAGCCGCTTCGACCGTGGACTGCCCGACTGCGGCCTGCGTGAGGCCGCGGACGCGACCGCCCAGGATCTGGAGGGAGATGTTCGGGTTGCCGGACAGCCGCCCGGCAATGGGGATGGCGTGGGTGATAACCACCAGTTCTTCACGCGCGGCGTTTCCGTTGGCGGAGGCCAGGTGCTGGGCCGTGCGTTGTCCCAGCAGGCGGGCCAGGGCCTCTGTGGTGGAACCGGCGTCGATCAGGATGCTGCCGGCTGCGTTCTCGGGGATGAGCGCAAGCGCGGCCTCGGCGATACGAAGCTTTTCCGGTTGGCGCTGGATGGCGCGCTCAACAACGCTTTCCTCGCGGGTGCTGAGGCGGTCTGAGGGGACAGCGCCGCCGTGCACACGGCGGAGGTTGCCGGTGGATTCAAGGGCAGCGAGGTCACGGCGGACAGTCTCCGTGGTGATGCTGAATCGGTCCGCAAGGTCCGTGACGCTGACCCGTCCGCGCTCGGCGACGAGCTCGGAGATCAGCTGTTGGCGCTCTTCAGCAAACACATACCCTCCATTGCGTACAAGCGATCAAGTACATCAGTGACAGTCATCACATGATGTGGAATTGCTTGACTCTATCTTTGTTCGTGTTGATCTGTCAACAGAAAACAACATAAACAAAGATCTTGGGGGTTGGTCAAAGTAGCGGCTGGCTGCCCTATCGCCCGACCGGAACGTGCCCTCAGCCCGTCAGCGTGCCGGGTCCTGGGGCGTGGGTGTTGGGACTATCCCCGCTCCGCGATATTTTTGACGCTCTCAACGAGGCTGTCCCACATGCCCTTCGAATGCGCGGCTTCATCGGGGCTGGCGTTGTTGTCCTGGGTCAGGGTCAGCTTGGTAGCCTCGCCTTCAGGCTCCAGCGTCCATGTCAGAGTGTGATAGTTTCCAGGCTCGTCGTCTTGGCCGGACAGCGGACTGAAATGGGTGTTTACCAGCCGCCTCCCCGGCTCGAATTCGAGGATGACGCCCTTGTCTTCATACGCCTTGCCCTTCCAGATGCCGCGCCAAGCGATGGGAGCGCCCACTGTCCAGTCGGTGACAACATCGGTTCCGAACATGAACTCCTTGATGGCCTGGGGGTCGGTGAGCACGGACCACACGCGATCGGCGCTTGCCTGGATCGCGATGGATGAAAGCGCAATGAAATTGCCCGTCATTTCCTTCTCCTTCTTTCCGTGGTGACCTTGCTATGGCTCTTTCCGCTGTGCGATGCGTGACGTCGAATCACGAATCACAAGAACGGGCTCCACAACGTAGTGCGGAGCCCGTTCTCCCGTGAGGATCTGATGGTGGAGCATCTTGAAAGTTGCGATGCCCAGCGCACGGAAGTCAAGTCGCATGGTGGTCAACGGAGGTGAGAAGTAAGCGGCAGTAGGCATGTCGTCAACCCCCACGATTGAAAAGTCCCGAGGTGCTCGATTGCCCCGTCTTTCCAATGCGCTCATGAAGCCGAGGGCAATCTCGTCGTTGCTTGCGAAGACAGCAGTGAACGTGGTGGGATCTGCGAGTTCGCCAGCGCGATATCCGGAAACCGAGGACCAGTCCTTTGCGACATCGAGCACTTGGGGTGTGAGGCCGACGCTCTGCATTGCGTCGCGGTAGCCACGCTCACGCTCGTATGCTTCATTGCGAGTCGAAGGGCCGGCGACATGCAAGATTTCGCGGTGTCCCAATTCGATCAAGTGGTGGGTCGCATCCCAGCCGGCAGCGTGCGAATGGGTGCCTGCGGAGCCTTCGTCCGCAAATGGCAGTTCGGAAACCGTGATCAAGGGCGTTGATTGGTCCCAACCGGTGAGCAGTTTCTCGAGGCCCGGCAACGGCGTAGACAGCACTATCCCGTCAACTTGTACCGACTTGAAGTGGGAGAGCGCCCGTCGCGCCTCGACTTCCCAGTTCTTCGCTTCGAAGTCGAGATCGAGCTGGGCGATAGTGAGCGTGACATCGGCTTGGCGAGCCGCGAGCCCCAGCCCTGTGAGCACGCTTGCGCTCCCGTAGTTAAGTGCGCCCATAGTCAAGACGCCGACGGAGTTCGTCCTGCTCGTGCGAAGGGTACGGGCGGATTGATTTGGTACGTATCCCAATTCTTCGATGGCAGCTGCGATGCGCTCCCGCGTTTCGGCCCGCACATGACCGACACCTGTGAAATAGCGGGACACGGTCTGAGTTGAGACGTTGGCCAGTCTACCCACGTCCGCCATGCTGGGCCGTGTCGCCGTCCTTGCTTTCGCCAAGTGTCCACAAACTTTCACACAGTCTGTCACCTGACGCCGTGGGGCCGCCGGTTATCATCCACGAGGTTTGGGGCGACAGAAACCGATTGGATAGGTGCTCCCATCCACTGCAAGTTTACGATCACCTGCGTAGGCGCCCGAGACAACATCCATTGAGGCTCGGAGCAAGACCAGCGTAATCAGTTCCCGGCATCCCGGGGGTCTTGCTCGTATTTCACGAAATAAATTGGTCAACCGGTTGACGTGAGTTATCGATAACCCACATACTCGTTATGGGCCACGTCACACCCAAGTGCTCTGAGGAAGGCTTCGGCCGAGGTATCCGTGACGAAAGAGCCCTCAACTAACCTACGAAAGGACGCGACGATGCGTTTGCTAGCCAAAGGCGTAGCCGCACTGGCCGCCGTTGCCCTGTTGGCCGGTTGCGGAGCGGGAGCGAGTTCCAGCGCTGCCGACAGCACAGGCAAGACGGTTGTTACCTGGTGGACTCTGAACCAGTCGGCACCGAGCGCGGACGACCAGATCAACAAGCTTATTTCGGACTTTGAAGCCGCTAACCCGACGATCAAGATCGAGCGTACGTCGCGGGCGGTCGACGCCCACAAGGACGCCCTCCGTACAGCCATTGGAACGTCTGCGGCTCCAGACATCTACAACTACTGGGCCGGTCCGGGCCTTGGCGGGGAACTCGTGAAGGCCAACGCCAGCGCCGATCTCGCGGACTACTACAAGCAGTACAACTGGGAAAGCCGATTCACTTCCGCGGCGTTGAACCCGGTCAAGCAGTATGGCGGATTCCAGGGAGTCCCGTGGAAGCTCAACGGCGAGGGCATCTACTACAACAAGACGCTTTTCGCCAAGGCCGGCATCACCAAGCTGCCGACGACCATCGATGAACTCAACGACGCGGCAGCAAAGCTCAAGTCCGCTGGGATCACCCCGATCGAGTTCGGCGGCACGGTCAACTGGCACGTCATGCGCCTGCTGGACACTTTCCTCGAGGGCTACTGCGGTTCGGCAAAGTTCGACCAGCTTGTCACCAACAAGGCCAACTGGGGGCAGGAGGACTGCGTGACGAAGTCCTTCACCAACCTCGCCAAGTGGTCTAAGGACTACCTGAACAGCGGCTTCATCGGCATCAACAACGACGAATCCTCGGCACTGTTCTACACCGGCAAGGCAGCCATGGCGCTGGAAGGCGACTGGTTCAACAAAAACATCTCCGACCAGAAGGTCAACATGGATGACTTCGGCGTCTTCCCGCTCCCGACCGGAACCGGGCGGCTGTACGGGTTCGAAGAAGCCGAGTACATCACCAAGGACAGCCCTCACAAGGATGCTGCCGCGAAATTCCTGGACTACCTCACCTCCACCAAGGTCCAGCAGGAAGTTCTCGGAACTTTTGCCACCCAGTCCGTCAACAAGGATGTCGCTCCTTCGACAACCGCGAACGCCCTGGGCAAGTCCTGGGACGGCATCTTCAAGAACGCCAAGGGCCTATACATGAACAACGACCAGAACCTCTCCCAGTCGGCGACAACCGAGTATTGGCGGATCCAGAACCTCGTCGCCACCGGCGGGTTGGATCCTGCCAAGGCGGGCTCGGAGTTCCAGAAGTTCCTGGATTCGAGCAACTAGCCATTGCTGTCGGCTGCGGACGCGGTGTCCGTGTCCGCAGCCGACACCCCTGACCGCACCAAAGATCAAAGGCGACCTCTCTTGACCAAGCTCACAGCCACGCGCCTCTCCGACATGCCGGAGCAGAAACCGCGGAGATCTCCCAAAAGACCAATGTGGAAGCGCATTGCCGGCGGCGGATTCATCGCCGCACTTCCCTTCCTCGCCCCGGCCTTGGCCGCCTATGTGGTCTTCGTTATCGGCCCCATGTTCAGCGCCATCCGCCTCAGCCTGTACAAATGGTCCGGCTTCACCACCGACCAGCAGGTCTTTGTCGGATTCCAGAACTACGTCCGGCTCTTCACCAAAGACCCGGTGTTCTGGACGGCCGTGCAAAACAGCATCGTCTGGGTCCTCCTCTCCCTGGTCATCCCCACCACGCTTGGTCTCGTGATGGCCCTGGCACTGAACCGTCCCGTCTTCGGGCGGAATGTGTTCCGCTCCGTCTTTTACATTCCGGGCGTCCTCGCCCCGATTGCCATCGCGAACATGTGGCGCTGGATGTACAACCCGAACTACGGTGTGTTCTCGGACATTTCCAAGGCCCTGCACATCGGAGACGGCTCGGGGACGACCTTCCTTAGTGACCCCAAAGTGGCGATCTACGCCATTTTCGCGGCCTTCGTCTGGCAGATCGCCGGCCTGAACATGGTGTTGTTCCTTGCCGGGTTGCAAAGCGTGTCCAAGGAACTAGTCGAATCCGCCCGCCTTGACGGAGCAAACGCTTGGGGCGTCTTCCGGCACGTCACCTTCCCCGCGCTGCGTCCGACCGTCGTCGTCGTCCTGGTCCTGACGATTGTGAACTCCATCAAGGTCTTCGACTTGGTGGTCGGCATGACCGGCGGCGGCCCGGCCCAGAAGTCCCAGGTCCTGGCCCTCTGGTCCTACACGCAGTCCTTCCTCAACCACGACTTCGGACTCGGCAACGCCACCGCGACGATCCTCCTCCTCATAACGCTGGTCCTCGTCGTCCCCTACATGATCTGGTCCACCAAAGGAAACGAAGACTAATGAGCACCATCACCCTCAGCCGCGGCAAGCGCTCCGAAAGGAGCCCCAGGCCCCGTCGCAATGCCGATTACATCCGCGTCGGACTGTGGATCGCCCTGTTCGTGGCCATGCTTGCCTGGGCCATGCCATTGATCTTCGTGATCTTCACATCTCTGAAATCCGAGGACCAGATCTTCTCCACCTCCTCGTTCTCGCTTCCCTCCAGTGCCGAATGGGCGAACTACGCAAAGGCCCTGCAGACCGGGAACCTGCTTACCGCCGGCGGGAACAGTCTGCTGATCGCCCTGGTCAAGGTTCCGATCGGCTTGTTCATCTCCGCGGCCGCAGCATTCGCCCTGTCACGCATCAAGTTCAAGCACAGCCGGGTCCTCCTCGCCGCCTTCGCCATGGGCTCCATGGTGCCGATCCAGGTGGCCCTCGGCCCGCTCTTCCGGACGATCCTGGACCTGGGACTGCTCAACAACCCCATCGGCGTCATCCTTCCCTACATCGGCTTTGGCTTGCCGTACCAGATCTTCATCCTTTACGGATTCTTCACCGCTGTCCCGAAGGAAATCGACGAAAGTGTCCGCGTTGATGGAGGCGGAAACTGGCGGCTGTTCTGGCAGATCATCTTGCCCTTGTCCAAACCCGCTCTTGCCGCCTTGTTCATCCTGGACTTCGTCTCGACCTGGAATGAATACGCCATCGCGCTGGTCATCCTGCAGAACAAGGCATCGCAGACGGTACCCCTGGCAATCCAGGGATTCCAATCCCAGTTCACCAGCTCCTACGGGCCACTGAACGCCTTCACCATCATGTCGATCCTCCCGGTGGTCATCATCTATCTGCTGTTCCAGCGCTACTTCGTCCAAGGCATGTTCACCGGAGCCGTCAAGGGCTGACCCTGCCGTGTGTTCCAGAAATTTCACCGAAGAAAGGCCATCATGGCGACCTTCACCGCTACAACCCCGCTCTTTGAGGTCATGCGAGACCCGGCCGGACACGAGATCCTTGCCCGCCACGTGCCAGAACTTGCAGCCAACCCGCTGCTGCACACCCTCTACCATTACCAGCTTGGCCTGATCCTTGGAACCGAGGAGTCCCTGCGCAACGACCCGGCGAAAAAGGCCGAGATCCTTGCAAAAATAGAGACCTTGCACCCTTCCCCCGGGCCGGACCGTTCCGTCCGCCATCATGAACCGGTAGCCGACTACGAGCCTGAGTCGGTGGAGCACGGAAGCGCCCGGGCCGACTTCGCAACCGAGACGCGGAAATGGCAAAGGTATGAGATCGCCCTGCAGGGCCCCTCGCACGGCAACCCGTTCACGGACGTGGACCTCGCGGCCGACTTCACCTCCAGCGGCGGGACCCTGACGGTTCCCGGTTTCTACGACGGCGAAGGCACGTACCTGATCCGCCTGCTCGTCCCGGCCGAGGGGGAGTGGTCCTTCGCCACCCGTAGCAACGCCGCGTCCCTGGACGCCATCACGGGACGCTTCACCGCGAAGTCCGCGGCCCCGGATTCCCGTGGCGTGGTCCGGGTGGCCGACACGTTTCACTTCGCCTACGAGGACGGAACCCCCTACCTTCCGTTCGGCACGACCTCCTACGTCTGGACGCACCAAGGCGAAGCACTCGAGGAACAGACCCTGCTGTCCCTCAAGGCGGGACCTTTCAACAAGATGCGCATGTGCGTCTTCCCCAAGTCCTACCTATTCAACGAGAACGAGCCCGAGATTTACCCCTACGAGGGGACTCTTGAGGGAGGCTTCGACTACACCCGGCCGAACCCCGTCTACTACCGCCACCTCGAGACGCGCATCGCGCAATTGGAAGACCTCGGGATCGAGGCCGACCTGATCCTCTTCCATGCCTACGACCGGTGGGGTTTTTCGACCATGAACGCGGCGGCCGATGACCTATACGTCAAATACGTCACCGCGCGTCTGGCATCCCACCGGAACATTTGGTGGTCGCTGGCGAACGAGTTCGACCTCATGTTTGAGAAAACTATCGAGGACTGGGAACGCTTCGCCGCGATCGTTCAAGAGAACGATCCGAACAAGCACCTGCTTTCCATCCACAACTGCCGCGAGATGTATGACCACTCACGTCCGTGGATCACGCACTGCAGCATCCAGCGGTTGGACATCTACAAGACCGCCGAAATGACAACCGAGTGGCGGCAGGAATGGCGGAAGCCCATCGTCATCGACGAATGCGCGTACGAAGGGAACATCGACCAAGGGTGGGGCAACATCACCGGCGAGGAAATGACCCGCCGGTTCTGGGAAGGCGCCGTCCGCGGCGGCTACGTCGGACACGGCGAGACCTACGTCCATCCCGGGGACATCCTCTGGTGGGCGAAGGGCGGGAAGCTGCACGGCACCAGCCCGGACCGGATCGGATTCCTGCGCGGCATCCTGGAGGAAAGCCCCGAAGGCCACCTCGAACCCCTGCCCGGCCACTGGGACGCCCCGAGTGCGGGCGTCAAGGACCAATACGAGCTGATCTACTTCGGCTTCAACCAGCCCACGTACCGGCGGTTCGTCATGCCCCCGGGCATCCGGTTCCAGATCGACATCATCGACACATGGAACATGACGGTGGAGACCCTTCCTGACACCTTTGAAGGCCGCTTCCGCATTGAACTGCCCGGCCGGCAATACATAGCCGTGCGCCTGCGCGCAGAGGCCTAAACGCGGACCGCGGAGGCAGGATTTCCTGCCTCCGTGGCGGTCAAGGCAACGCAGCGAGGCCAGGCGAAGATGGGGCCGCCGACTGCGCGAGCTCGCCGGAACCGTGCCGGCTCGCCCGAGCCTTTCGGCGACCCGGGCGCGTTCCGGCGATTTCGACGGCGCCGGCGGGCCCATCAACATAGGCTCTTCCCATGGAAACAGTCGCCTGGTCCAAACCGGAAAGTGAGCGCGCCGGGACGCCGCTGCTTGTGATGATGCACGGATATGGTACGGACGAGCAACGAATGGTGAATCTCTTCCCACAGCTCCCTAAAGAATTCACCTGCGCCGCGCTCCGTGGGCCAATGCCGATCGGCGACCACTACGGCTGGTTCCTGCTGGACTATTTCCTGGCCAACGACTTTGCGGACGTCATCACCGCCACCAACAAGGTGTTCGCCTGGATTGACTCAGTCAAACGCAACCACAGCAGCGTGAGCCTCCTTGGCTATTCCCAAGGCATGGCCATGGCCAGTACCCTCCTGCGGCTTCGTCCGGAAGGCTTTAAGGCGACCGTAGGCCTCTCCGGATTCGTCCTGGAAAACGATCTCTTGGCCCTCAGTGAATCCTTCGACTCGCCACCGCCGTTCTTCTGGGGCCGGGACAAGGCCGATCCCGTGATCTTCAACGATGCCATTGAGCACACCGCGGAATGGCTCGACAATAACACCGCCCTCACCGCGCGAACCTACCCCGGCATGGGGCATCGGATCGAGGCCCCGGAAATGGCTGATGTCAGCGCGTTTCTGAAGTACTACGTCCTCCACTGAGGTGAGGTCCGCGTCACATTCAGTGACGCTGGAAAACAACTCTTGATTGCCAAAATTGTAAGCGCTTACACTCTTCTTCGGCGGTGCACGGATGTCCCGCCTAATCCAGAAGATGAAAGGGTTGAGGCCGTGTTGAATGGTTAAGGCTCAACGCGTGACAATTCAGGACGTCGCAGTCCTCTCAGGCTTGTCCATCTGCACCGTTTCACGCGCTCTGCGGAACCTGCCGAACGTGTCCGAAAAAGCACAAGCGAAAGTGGCCGACGCCGCCGCCAAGCTCGGCTACAAGGCATCCTCCGCCGCAGCCCGGTTGGCCGGCGGAAGTACTGGTTCCATCGCGATCATCGCCCCCACCGCCACGGCCTGGTTCTTCGCCCAGGCCGTCGAGGCAGCCGAGGAAGTGTTCGGAGACAGCGGTTTCGACACTGTTTTGATCAGCCTGCGTGGCAAGTCGAGCGTCAAACGGAAGATCTTCGGCGACCTCCTTGGCCTCTCCCAACGCGTGGACGGCGTGTTGCTCCTCAACGTTGACTTGAGCGAATACGAGGCTGCCCTCCTGGCCGCATCCGGCCTTGCAGTTGCAAGCGTGGGGATGACTTCCGTACCGTGGGACAACGTAGGGATCGACGACGAACTTGCGGCTTGGCAGGCCACCTCGCACCTTTTGGGGCTGGGGCATTGGGATTTGGCTGTCCTTTCCGGTCGCGAAACCCGGGAGAATTCCGTGCTGACGTCCAGCGACAGGCTCAAAGGATTTGGCCGGGCATTGAAAGACCACCACCTGACCGTTCATCCGGACTTGGTCATCAACTCGGATTCCACCATCGACGGCGGCCGCAAAGCCATGAACGAACTCATTGCCCACAGAAGCCTTCCCACGGCGGTCTTCGCGGATTGTGATGAGGCGGCCTTCGGAGCCCTGATGGCCATGCGGGAGCACGGACTGTCCGCGCCGAAGAATGTCTCGGTGATTGGAATCGACGACCACCCCATGAGTTGGTTCCTTGGACTGAGCACAGTGGCGCAGCCGGTGGCGGACCAAGGTGCCTTCGCTGCCAACCTGCTCGTTGACCGCCTCCAGAACGCCGACGCCCCGAACGAACCCTCCAACCATTTCCTCGACACCAAGCTCATTGAACGCAAAACCACGCGCCGCCAGCGCTGAACGGACCACTGCACACCATGACTGATACCCGAGCAATCCAGAAAACTGCCTGGACGGGCGCTGCCGCGCTCCTTTTCGACCTCGACGGCGTGCTGACGCCCACCGCCGTCGTGCATGAACAGGCCTGGCAGGAGCTCTTCGACGGCTACCTGGCGGAAACCGGCCACCCGGATGCCTACCAGGAGAGTGACTACTTCGACCACATCGATGGCAAGCCGCGCTTCGATGGTGTACGGGATTTCCTCACCTCCCGCGGAATCAGCTTGCCGGAAGGACCCATCGACGACGATCCTGCCAACACCAGCGTGCAGGGCCTGGGCAACCGCAAGAACCGGATCTTCAATGAGATCGTGGATTCGCGCGGCGTCGAGCCCTACGCGGGCTCCGTCCGCTTCATCCACGCCGCCTTGGAGCTGGGACTCAAGCTCGCCGTCGTATCCTCTTCGCGCAACGCACCCGCCGTCCTGAAGGCGGCCGGACTGGATGGCTACTTCCCTGTGGTGGTCGACGGCCAGGTGGCGGCCGCCGTCGGGCTTCCCGGCAAGCCGGACCCCGCCACTTTCCGTTACGCCGCCGCGCTGCTGGACGTTCCCGCGGCGGGCTGCGTGGTCGTCGAGGACGCAGTGTCCGGCGTGCAGGCCGGCAGCGCCGGCAACTTCCGCGCCGTGATCGGAGTGGACCGCGGGGCCGGCCACCAGACCCTGCTCGACGCCGGTGCAACGTTCGTGGTCGACGACCTCGACGATCTCCTCTAACCAAGCCGTTTCCCCAGAAACAGAAGGAACCCAACAGTCCATGGCACTCATCAGCTCTGATCGGCTGCGCTTCCCTTGTGAACCGTGGAAGCTCGTGGAGAGCATCCACGTTCCCGGTGACGCCGGTACGCTCGAAACCCTCTTCAGCCTCGGCAACGGCCACCTGGGCATCCGCGGCGCCCACTGGGCGGGGGCGGACACCGAACTTCCCGGCACGTTCATCAACGGTTTCCACGAAACCTGGGACATCAAGCATGCCGAGAACGCCTACGGCTTCGCGCGCACGGGACAAAGGATTGTCTACGTTCCCGACGCGAACAACTTCAACGTTGTGGTCGACGGTGAGCAACTGAGCCTCGCCGAGTCCACGGTGCAGAACTACCGGCGCAGCATCGACTTCGCCACCGGCGTGTACGAATGCGCCATCACCTGGGAATGCCGTTCCGGGGCCACCGTCACCACGGTGGAGCGCCGAGTCGTCGGGATCGAATCCAGGGGTTCCATTGGCATCGAGCTGAGCCTCACCGCGGACCGCCTGGTGTCTGCGGACATCACGTCCTTGGTGATCAACCGGCAGGACCAGCCTGTGGACGACCACTCGGCCCATGACCCCCGCCGCGCAGGCCGCCACGCCGGCCGGGTACTGCGCCCGCTCCACCTCCAGGGTTCGGACGGTTCCCTGCGCCTGGCGTGGGAAACCGCGGAATCCCACCAGCGCATCGGCATGGCCGTGGACCACTGGATCTCTGCGGAAGGCCAACCGTTCGAAACCGTGGTGGGGGAGGACGAGTCCACGGTCCGCTACGTCATGGCAGTGAGCGAGGGCGAGACGTTCCGCTTGGAGAAGAGCGTCAGCTACGTCGTGAACAGCGCCGACGCAAGCGCAGCGGAGCCCGGCGAGATCCTGGCGTCGGATGCCGAGTTGGGACTCGTGCCGTTCGACGCGCTCCTCGCTGAAGGCGCTGCGCACTACCGCGACTACTGGTCCACCGCGGACATCACCATTGGTGGCCAGCCCGAACTGCAGCAGGCCGTCCGCTGGAGCTTGTTCCAGCTCGCCCAAGCCACCGCCCGTGCCGGCGTCGCGGGCATCCCCGCCAAGGGAGTCAGCGGCTCCGGCTACGAAGGCCATTACTTCTGGGACCAGGAGGTGTACCTGCTGCCGTACCTGACGTACACCAACCCCTCAGCGGCCCGGCAGGTACTGGAGTCGCGCCATGCCATGCTGCCCGACGCCCGGATCCGGGCCAAAGAGCTGAGCGTCGACGGAGCGCTGTTCCCATGGCGCACCATCAACGGGCTCGAGGCCAGCGCGTACTACGCCGCCGGCACCGCGCAGTTCCACATCGCCGCCGCCATCTCCTTCGCCGCCAACCGCTACCAGTGGGCCAGCGGCGACGCCGGCTTCCGTACCGAGGTGGGCGCCGATCTGTTGATTGAGACAGCACGCATGTGGGCTTCGCTGGGCTTCTTCGGCAAGGACGGGTTGTTCCACATCCACGGCGTCACCGGCCCGGATGAGTACACGGCTGTAGTCAACGACAACCTCTACACCAACGTCATGGCCCGCTTTAACCTGCGTGCTGCCGCGGCCCTGGAACATCCTGACGTCCCGGAAACCGAGCGGATGGTGTGGCAACAGGCCGCCGCGCGCATGTCCCTTCCCTACGATCCGCACATGGAGATCTACAGCCAGGACAACGACTTCATGACCCTGGAGCCGTGGGACTGGTCCACGCCGCGGTCCAAGTACCCGCTGCTGCTCAACTTCCACCCGCTGGTGATCTACCGGCACCAAGTCCTCAAGCAAGCGGACACGGTGTTGGCGATGTTCCTGCAGTGGCAGGACTTCACGGCCGAGGAAAAGCAGCGCGCCTTCGACTTCTACGATCCCATCACCACCGGCGACTCCACATTGTCGGCATGCGTGCAGGGGATCATGGCGGCCGAAGTGGGCTACTCCGACGTCGCGCTCAAGCACTTCACCGAGGCCTTGTTCATTGACCTCGACAACACGCACAGCAACACCGTTGACGGCGTGCACATCGCGTCCACGGGTGGCATCTGGAGTTCCTTGGTGTGCGGTTTCGCGGGCATGCGGGACCAGGGCCAGGTCCTGCACTTCGATCCTCGGCTGCCGGCCGAGTGGGACAGCCTGTCCTTCCGGCTCAAGATCCGTGGACGGCTGTTGTCCGTCGAGCTGCGCCCGGGGTCCATCAGCCTTGCGCTGACTGCGGATTCAGGTTCAGCGCCCGACGCCGGTGCCGCGCCTTTGGAGGTCCCCGCGCCTTTGGAGGTCAGCGTGCGCGGGCAGCGGGTCGTCGTCGGCGTCGAGAGTGTCACTGTGCCGCTCGACGCGGTGCCGGTCCCTGCGCCGTCGGTCTTCCCGAGTCTCTTCCCGACGGCGGGACTCCCCGTGATCGGAAACGCGCGGGTCTAGCCAATCGATTGCTCCCACCGGCTCCCAGCCGTCGCAAGCTCAGGCGGGGGCCCTCGCCGGCGTGGGCCCCCGTAACTGCCGTTCTGAGCGTCCAAAACGGCAGTTGCGTGGACCCTCAGTACGGGAGTGTCGTTTAGATTCGATGGCCCACCCTCGATTCTGGTAGATTGTCCCAAAATTGACGGTGGTCCATGCCGCCAGGGTTATTGGGGGTCTCCTTGCGCGTGCGTGGATTAAGGTTCTTGGCTGTTTTCGCTGTCCTGCTTGGATTGCTCGTCTCCATCGGGGTTTCAGCACTCCCAGCGTCCGCTCGCGTTCCCGAGAATTCCCGAGCGTCTGCTGCAATGCGCGGTCCAACGGGACCGGTGGACCCTGGCACATTTGTGTCGCTTTCACCGTTCCGCGCCCTGGATACCCGTGGCGGTGTTCCTGCGGGTGCTGATTCGCCTGTGTCTTTCCAGGTGGGCGGTGTGTCGGGGATCCCGGCGAATGTTTCGGCTGTGGTGTTCAACTTGACGGTGACGGGGCCGCAGTCGTTCGGGTTCGTCAGTGCGTTTGCTTCCGGTACTGAGCGTCCGAATGCGTCGAATGTGAACTTCGGTGTTGGTCAGACCGTGGCGAACTCCGTGACGGTGCCGGTAGGGGCTGATGGGAAGGTGACGTTGTTCAACCGTTCCGGCGGTTCCACGCAGCTGATTGCGGACGTTTCGGGCTATTTCCTTCCCGGGGCTCCGCTCGTTCCGGGTGCGTTTGCGCCGTTGGCTCCTTCGCGGATGCTGGATACCCGTGGCGGTGTTCCTGCGGGTGCTGATTCGCCTGTGTCTTTCCAGGTGGGCGGTGTGTCGGGGATCCCGGCGAATGTTTCGGCTGTGGTGTTCAACTTGACGGTGACGGGGCCGCAGTCGTTCGGGTTCGTCAGTGCGTTTGCTTCGGGTACTGAGCGTCCGAATGCGTCGAATGTGAACTTCGGTGTTGGTCAGACCGTGGCGAACTCCGTGACGGTGCCGGTAGGGGCTGATTGGAAGGTGACGTTGTTCAACCGTTCCGGCGGTTCCACGCAGCTGATTGCGGACGTTTCGGGCTATTTCCTTCCCGGGGCTCCGCTCGTTCCGGGTGCGTTTGCGCCGTTGGCTCCTTCGCGGATGCTGGATACCCGTGGCGGTTCGCCTGCGGGTGCTGATTCGCCTATGTCTTTCCAGGTGGGCGGTGTGTCGGGGATCCCGGCGAATGTTTCGGCTGTGGTGTTCAATCTGACGGTGACGGGGCCGCAGTCGTTCGGGTTCGTCAGTGCGTTTGCTTCCGGGACTGAGCGTCCGAATGCGTCGAATGTGAACTTCGGTGTTGGTCAGACCGTGGCGAACTCCGTGACGGTGCCGGTAGGGGCTGATGGGAAGGTGACGTTGTTCAACCGTTCCGGCGGTTCCACGCAGCTGATTGCCGACGTCTCGGGCTACTTCATGGGGCAGCTGATGCCGCCGGAGACTCCGACCATCACGCCGCCCACGGCCATTACGACCATCACCGGAACCAACACCGGCACGGTCAATGGCGGAGGGACTGTTGGTGTGGGTCAATACGATTTCACTATCAATGAGCCGGGCACGTATCCGGCGAAGGGCTTTATTTACTCGGTTTCCAGCGCTCCGGTCTCCTCATACCCAGTCAACGTCAGCTGCGATACCCCACGGGTCGCGCAATTTGTGGTGGTCTGTCCGGCCGATGGACGGAACGCGACAGCGACAGTGGGGTCTGTTGATTACTTCACTTTTATCAGCGTTTGGGCGTTCGACTACGCCGGCAATGTTAGTTATCCGACCTCCTACCGGTTCAGCGTGGCAAACGCCATGCCCACTCCCACTACCGTGCTGCCGATCACCGCACCGAGCGGAGGGAGTTGGGTGCCTGTTGCTACCCAAACCCGCGGCACGCCCATTGCCACCGGTTCTTGTCAGGGAGATGTGAGCTCGGGTTATCCCGGGAGCACTAAGATGAATGCCCTTCAACTGAATGGGGCACCAGGCCAGTTCGGGGAGACGGCGTCGCTGGCAGTGAATACGCTGGAGAGCTTCAGCGTCTCAGGATGGTTCTGCCCCACAAAAATAGCAGGTGGAACAACCCAGTCGCTGGTAGCGCAGGTTGCCGATAGCGGGGCCCTGGGCGGGGCACTGCGGCTGGATCCAAAGGGCTCGCCCGAACTGGATACCTGGACCACGGCCAACACGCTGGAACAGGTCCAGACCTGGCCACAGTCGGACAATGCCTGGATGTTCATTTGCGCTGTTTATGACAAGGTCAATCAACAGTTGCGCATCACCGTGAACTCCGCGGGCTACAGCGGAACCTGGACCACGGCCGCAACCTCGACCCAAAGCCGCCTTCCCTCCACTTCCGGGGCTGTGCGTCTCGGAGAGGGCTTCACAGGTCAGATCCTCAACCCCGTCATGACCCAGGGCATCCTTACAAACGATCAGTTCAGCAACGTACAAAACGTTTTCACGCCCACCTCCCAAGGGGTGCTCAGGTGAGCAAACTGCGGCCAAGCCGCGCGTTCGGAAGGCCACATACTGGGGTAATCCATCGGGCGGGTCCTCTGCGAAGCAGTCTCTCCCGGCGGAAAGCTGATCGCGCGTGCATATCGCAACGGATGATTCGCCGGGGCGCTCTCTCGGCGACATCGCCTGGGAACGCGCACGACGACGGCGGGCGCGCCGTCGTCGAACCCCGCCTGAGTTGCTCCCTACTGAGGCGCTATGCCCCGCATGCTGTTGTTCCGTTTCTCATGGGTAAGTTCGGCGAGGCCAAGAGCCTCCAGGAGCGGTGGCATGTACATACCGAAGCGGCCGCGGTAACCCTTGCGCAGGCCATACCAACCGCCCACCGGATTGCCGCCGCCGCGCCCCCAGGCCTCAACTGTGCCTTCCGCGGCAGGCTTGTTCTCGTCGGCGGCACCGAGCGGCACCCAACCGCCTTGCTGGAGTAGCCACGCATGCAGGTCCTCGATGGCGCTCAAATGGTATTTGAGGGTGGTGGAGCCGACCTGGCAGACCAGCGCCGGTGGGTCTCCCGCCTCATCCCGGTACATCGTGTATTCGGAGGAGCCAGGCGGTGTGGTGAGCGTCCACGGGTCTTCCTTGGATCCAGCGGCCATGTGAGGGTGTCCTTCCTGGCGGGTGTCGCGCGGGTGTTGGCTACACGCTACACAGGGTTGGGCCGTAGGTCTGGGGGCGAGGGGGTGGTATCCGTCCAGCACATTGGCCACTAGGGACGGTCCGACCCGACTTCCCGGCCTGTGAGTGCCAGCGCCTTCGGGCGCCTGATGGCCGTCGGGGTGGGACGTCGCTTGTGGGTCTTGTAATAAATCGACGGTTTTGCGCGCGTATTGCGCGTTTATCCAGCCGACATGTAGTTTGCTCTCAGATATCCGTGCTTTGGGGAACGGCCTATTTGGGAACCCGCGCACTAGCCTCCTCGTGAAAGTGGTCCCGTGGGTTCTCGTTCCTCAGTGCTGTTGCGTGCTCTTTGCGGTTTGTCGGTCGATGCCGGGCTTCTGACGGCACCCGGAGCGGCGTGGGCCGGGCCTCCGCCCGGGGTCACCGGCACAGTTTCGGGCATTATTTTGGGGGGACGATGCAGACTCTTTCTCGCGTGGCCCCAAGTTGCCTTTTCTGGCCGAGTTCACGCCCCAATCCCCAGTTTGGCCCCCGCAGACTTCCCGGTTGATCGATCCAACGCGGACGGGCGAGTTTCTGTCGGGAACAGACTCGTGCAGATTGTCCGCGGCCGCGATTATCGGTACCAAGTCTGTGCTTCCCCCACCAAATGACCCTGAAGGATGCTATGAAAAAGCTCATCACTATCACTATGGTTTCAGCAGCACTCGCTCTCACCGCTGGCTGCGGAGGAGCCACGAGCCCATCGACTAATGGCGCTTCCGCCGTGGCTGCTTCGGCCGTGGCGACTCCGAGCCCGACGTCGTCGGTAGTCTCGGCAAGTCCTTCCGGCACCCGTATGGCTTCTGAATTCGCGGTTGGCAAGATGCCAGATGCAGACTTCGTGGCACTGGTCCGTAAACAAACCACCACGCTGGCCGCCCTCAGCGACGCGGACCTATCCGTCATGGGCCAGACCGCCTGTGCTGCCTTGGCCAATGGCGGGGCAACACAGGCGTCGCTCGTCACGCAGGTTATCAAATCCTCGAGCCAGCCGACGTTTGATATCACTGCGGGGGCAGCTGGCAAAGACTTCGGCTTCCTTCTGGGTGCCTCGACGTCGAACTACTGCCCGGACTCCAGCAGTGCCCTCGCGGCATTGTTCCCGGCGTCCTAGGGCTTAGGAGAGGCCAACACCGAGGGAACCTCTGAGGAGGGTAGCCACTGCTGCCTCTCCTCAGAGGTGTACGCCCAGCATGAGGTGGCCTGCGAACCAGTGAAATGGGGAATGGGGCCAATGCCCGGGTAAGTCACGTTAGTGATGTGTCTTCCCTGATTTGGCCGGCAGTTTTGTTCTTGAGCATTTCAATTCTGCTGCGACCAGGGTTTTCCGTTGTTGTTTCCCCACACGGCCTATCGAAGGGGGATTCGACAGCGTTATATTCCTCGCGGCTGCGGGTCGGGTAAGGGCATTAACACTCGAGATGCCCGGCTCCTCAGATGTCCGTCGCGGCCACGAGCCCCGGCCGGAGGGTGGCGGGGAGACCCGGCGGCCGAACCACAGGCGTCGTGCCGCTACCCCCTGGACCGAATCCTTCCGATTCTGTTGTCTTCCATGCCACGGGTTGCAAGACTGGCGATCGAGACACCCCGACATGTCGTTTTCCGAAGGCGAGTGCACGAATGTCCGAAGTCCTGCTTGTGACTGTAGGTTCGGAATGGCGGCTTTTTCACAGTTCGGTTTGGCGGTTCCAGCTGATCCCGATGACGAGGGTCATCGAAGTCGCCCGCGCCGGACGGTTGCGGCTACTGCGCTGGCGCCTTCGCTCGGGGCCGATGGAAATCACGCTAAGCGGTCAGGCGGGGTCGCCTGCTCGCTTAATGGCACGGTAGACGGTTGAACGCGCTACCGCGAAGAGTTCGGCAAGTTCCCGCGTCGTGTGCGTCCCTGCCCGGTGAACGGAGACCAGGTGTGCTTCCTGGTTTTTCGAGAGCTTGGGCCGCTTCTCCCGCAGGCGGCCCTTCGCCTTGGCGACCGCCATGCCCTCCCGAGTCCGTGCGCGGATCAGGTCGGCTTCGAAATCCCCGACTATGGCCAGGATGTTAAAGAGGAGCCGGCCCACGGGATCGGTCGGGTCATGGACGGAGCCCCCGATGCTCAGCTTGACTTCGCGGCGGGTGAGTTCGTCAACGATGTCCTTTGCATCGTGCAGCGACCGGGCAAGACGGTCGAGTTTTGGCCACGACCAGGGTGTCCCCGGCCCGGCAGGCGGCGGGCGTATCCGATGAGGAGTCCGGTCATGGTGTTGCAACGACCGTTTGAACTCGCCCCCCATCACCGGGCACTTTTGCGGGCGGGTCCTACGGGAATCGACCGGCCGCGGAAACGCGGCGATCGTGATCTGGAAATTTTGGGTGGCGCTTGCGCCGGTGGGGGACCGTCTTACGGGCACCCCAAGACAGGGTAACTGCGGCGAAAGGGTGCGCCCATGGTGGGGGAAGAGCGACCCGTGCGATAGTTGCGGAGATGTCCCTATAGTCAAGCCCTAGGGCAGAACCGGGCTTGCCGGGACTGCCCCGCCTTCTGTATCAGCTGCTACGACAGCGCGTCCGGTTCCACGAACTCGGACACGCTGTCGCTTGGCGTTCGATGTGGGACGCGCTCGGCCGGTCCCGCGTCTTAAGGCGCCGTGTCTGACACTGAGGTTTCGATGGTCGTCAACGTGGTGGCTGTCCCGGCTGGTATGGGCCCTTGAGCTTGGGTTAGGACTTGGCGTTCCCCGATTAGCAGACCAGTTTTGGGATCGATAATGATGTCCTGGCGAGTATGTGAAGCTTCTTCCACGCGCCCGATCGCGATGCCTTTGCGTCCACCCAGGGTGGCTTGGCCATCGGTGACTGTAACTCCTGGAATCAGTGCTGCGGCTTTATACAGGGCGGCCCGGAGATCTGCGGGAACCATGCCCGTGCGCAGCAGATCAGCAATAAAGACCAATGCCTCGCCATCAATGGATTGGCCTTGCCCCACGGTCTTCTTGAAGATGTTGTTCAGGAGCATGTGCGGATCCCTGGGGAACGACGCCAGGTAGTCAGTCGAAGGGAATCCGGACTGGACCGGCGATGACCCATAGAAGCCCCCGTTTGCTCCCCGCAGAACATATGCCTTTGGTTCGTCCAGTTGGATACTTTTGGCGTGCTCTTTGGATGCTTCGTCAAAGAACGTTGTCGGGATCCGGCCCGAACGTTCCCAGACCCACTCGCCGGTGCGATCGGCGGGGATGTACATCGTCATGTTTTCGGTATCAAGCCATTGAAACTGCTTGCCGCTTTCGTCGGTTGAATAGGAACCCCACACATTGCTGCTCTGAATCTTCAGGAATTGACCTGGGTTTACTACCGGGTCGGCCGTTTCGATCGTCGTTTGGGCGGCATCGTTGAGCACCTGCGCAGCTTGGGCTGTTGCAGCACCGCGCCAGCCCGTGGGTCCGAGCACGTCGCCTGCCACAAGGGCGGCCACAATTGCTGCCGTCGCCAAGGAGATGATTCCTACCCTCTTAGCGGTCCGCCGGCGGTGTGTGGGTCGGGCGCGTGGCAGGGATGGGTCGATGCGGCGGAGCAGCGTCTTGCGGCCATCCTCTACTGCGGCGTCGGTGGCGACAGGTGTCTTGTCACGCATTGCCTGCAGGAGCGTTAACTCGTTCATCATCAGTCTCCTTGTCATCGAATTGGTGAAGGGCAGCAGCATCGCGAAGAATGCGCCGGGCCCTGTTGAGTCGTGACCTAACGGTGCCCACCGGCACGCCGGTGGCCAGTGCAATCCCGTCATATGTGAGGTCTGCCCAGGCGTAAAGCAAAAGACACTCCCTGTCGGCGGGAGAAAGCTTCCGCATGGCCGCGGCAATCTGAGCTGTGGCAGCGGCAGCGTCCAGACGTTCGGCTACCCGGTCGGTTCCGTCGCCGTAGCTGTCCCGGCCCGCTGCCTTCGCGAATGCTTTGAGCCGTCTTGCCTCGGTGCGGTGGTGGCGGCGAAGTAGGTTGGTTGCGATACCAAAGAGCCAGGGCCTGGCGTCTTCCCACTGGTGATCGAAGGATTCCCGGCTCTCAAAGGCAACCAAGAAGGTCTGCGCCATGACTTCATCGGCCACAGACTCACCCGCCCTGGTCGCGGCGTACCGGTGCACTGCGCGGCAGTACTTGTCGTACAGCGCAGTGAAAGCCTCGGGGTCATCGCGGGATCTATGGAGTAATTCACTGTCGGTCGTCACAAGCTGTATTGCCCCTTGAGGGAAAAAGAGTTCACGGCAGTCTAGTTGGGGGCTTTCCCAGGACTCGCTTCCGGTGTTCGAGTGTCAGATATTTCACCGGAATGAACACGGGTGAGCAGTATAGGTTTCTTCCGTACGCCTAAGAGCTGCGCGACAGCGATGGATTCTGCTGCCGCGGAACAGTCGAGATAGCGGCTGAAGTGAGGGCCGGCCCGTAGCCCCAACTGAGCAAATCCCAACATGTCCGGTGAGGGATGGCGAGTTCAAACGGTCGTTGCAACACCCCTTTTATTGTGAGGTGTTGTGCATGTTGTCGAAGAAGGAACGGATCGATAAGGAGGCCCGGTTCTGGGTGCTGATGGCCCAGGGCTCGACCCTGATCGCGGCGTGCGAGGCTGTAGGAGTGGATCGACGAACTGGGCGGCGTTGGCGCCAGGCGACCGGCGGGCGGATCCCGCGCAAGAAACCCGAACCTTCGGGCCGATACCTGTGCCTGGAGGACCGGCTGCAGATCGCGGACCTGCACATGTCCGGGACCAGTGTGCGGGCGATCGCGGGACAGCTCAAGCGGTCGGCCTCGACAGTCAGCCGTGAGCTGCGCCGTAACGGCCCCGGGACGGGCGCGCGGGGACGGGGGAAGTATGCGCCGTACGCGGCGCAGAAACGAGCCGAGCTGCGCGGACGCCGGCCCAAGGCCAGCAAGTTCGATGACCCGGAACTGGCATCCTTGGTACAGGCCAGGTTGTGCGTGAAGTGGAGCCCTGAGCAGATCAGTGACGACCTCGCCATGACGTTCCCGGACCGGTCGGAGATGCGGGTGTGTCCCGAGACGATCTACCAGGCGTTGTATGTGCAGGGCCGCGGTCACCTGCGCGCTGACCTGCACCAACACTTGCGCACGGGCCGCGCCGTGAGGCGGCCAAGACGCTCCACCGGCAAGCGGGCGGGGAAGATCCCGGACATGATCTTGATCAGCGAACGACCCGCCGAGGTCGCCGACCGCGCCGTGCCCGGGCACTGGGAAGGGGATTTGGTGCTGGGGTCGAACTGCCGCTCGGCCATCGCCACCTTGGTGGAGCGCCAGACCCGGTTTACGATGCTGGTCCACCTGCCCGATGACCACGGCGCCATCGCTGTCCGTGACGGCCTGCTGGCGGCGATCAAGTCCCTGCCGCAGCACCTGCGTAAGTCGCTGACCTGGGATCAGGGCACCGAGCTGGCCCAGCATCGCCAGATCACCGTGGCGACCAGGATGGACATCTACTTCTGCGACCCGCACTCACCCTGGCAGCGTGGAACCAACGAGAACACCAATGGGCTCTTGCGCCAGTACTTCCCCAAGGGCACCGACCTGTCCGCGCACTCACCCGAGCGGCTGCTCGAAGTCGCCGCCGAACTAAACGCCAGGCCCCGCAAGACCCTGGGCGGCATCACCCCCGCCCAGGCCATGGAACGGCTACTATTTGAACCAGAAAAACCCGCCGTTGCAACGACCGCCTGAATTCGCCGATCCTCCACCGGACACCTCGACTATGAAGATCGGAGAGAACTGGGCCGGATATGTAGGAGTCTCCGGCTGGCCATCATTCGGCCGCCCCGGCCAAGTTGTAGCACGGGGCGCTGCGCGTTCGTTTCCGTGGAAGAGGTTTGGAGCTTTATCGTTTGTTATAGAGATATTGTTCTATAACAAACGATAATGAGAGGTGCTTATGCAGCCCAGTCCATACACACCCGGTGAGATCGCGCGCACGATTCCCGGCCGGGTCCAGCAGCTGGCCGACTTCGATGAACGGCTTTCCTATCTGGTGGACCTGCGGCGCCTTGTAGGCAGGATCCGCGTCGATCATGCTCCCCGCGGCTTCGGGAAGACGTCCTTGCTGCGCCAATACCAGCGCCGTGCGCAGGAGCGCGGCGTACTCACAATCTGGGTCACGGCAGGGGAAAGTGGCGGCCTCATTCCACAGGTCGCCGCCGAGGTCTCACGGGCAACGGCAGGATGGCGCGAGGAGGCCCGCAAGGCCGTCCATTCGCGCCTCGAGAGCCTCACTGTGCGCATCGGCCTGCCTGGTATTGCCGGAGCGGACGCGACCCTCCGCACCGCAGAGGACGCGTCGGCTCCCGCGGACAGCCGGGCCTTCGAAGCGCTGGTGCGAGCCGCGGCCGCCGGTGACGGTCACAGCGGACTGGTGATTCTCATCGACGAGATCCAGTCAGCAGACCCCGAGGGCCTTCGCACACTCGCGTACACATGGCAGCATCTGCAGGCTGAGGGGGCGGACGTGCCCGCGGCGGTCCTCACCGCCGGGCTTCCGAATGTTTCGGACGCCGTCGCTGCCGCGGTCACGTTCAGCGAACGGTTCGCCTACCGGCCGCTCCCACCGCTCGAGCCTGCTGCTGAAGAGCTTGCTCTCGCTGTCCCGGCGCAAGAGCTCGGGGTGCACTGGGAACGGGACGCGCTTGAGGAAGCCGTCGCGGTCGCGAGCGGCTATCCCTACATGGTCCAGCTCATCGGAGACGCCGCTTGGGCCGCAGCCGGACGCCCGGACCCGGGCGTGGTTATCACCGCTGCCCACGTGCGCATCGGACGCGACGCCATGGAGGCAGATTTGGAGGCCCTCTTCCGAGCGAGGTGGGCTAACGCCTCCGCTGGGGAACGCGACTTCATGGCTGCGATGGCCTCGATCGCTGACGACGCGGTCCGCCGCACCGACGTTGCAAGGATCCTTGGTGTGAGCAGCGAAAGCCTCTCCGTGCCCCGCGCGAGGCTGATCGACAAGGGATTCCTCCAAGCCAGCCGACGCGGCACCCTCGAATTCACCATTCCCGGATTCGCACAGTTTGTCCGCGACCTCGGACAGGACTAGGGGCTGTCGACCCCTTTTGGCCAAGGCTCGGCAGCCCTTAGTCCTGCCCGAGGATCCAGCGAAAACCTGCCCCGTCTCCCTGGGATGACACTCTCGGCACGCATGCCAAAGCGGTCACCCGTTCCTTGGCGTCCGCTTGGCCGAACCGCTTGCGCGCATATTGCGCGTCTGGGCTCAGGAGTCGTGAGGCTGAGTCTCCGTTGGCCCCGTGCTGCCGTGCGCTTACGGAATTGTGAAAGGAAGAATGACCATGGCTAAGACCGCTATCACCCCACAGGCAAGCGCGACGGCGGTGACAATCCTGAGCGGGAGGCTCTTGATCTCATTGCCGTCTTTGTCGAATAACCGCAGTCCCCTACCAGGCGGATAGGACACGGGTCCGCGGCGCTTGGCCAATAAATAGTAGACAACGCCTGCAGCAACGACGCCGAGTAGCGGAATAATTCTGAGGAACCATATAGCCAGTTCACGTGACATTCGCTCTAGCTCCTTGAACCGGTAAGGAGATCGGTGCTTCCCGTACTCACATGGGACGCTCCTATGGAACCGCTGTCAATGGGCCTTCTCTGGGTCGCAACCCGAACCCTCTGCGGCACGGTCCACTAGGATCCTTCACCGGGCGCTGACTCGTTCAACGTCTCGGCCGCGGTCGACGCTGCCGGGGCGTACTCTCGTCGGGATCGAGGAGCAGGTCTGATTTTCTGTAGAGTGAGACTTGCTCAGGGCATGGACGTGCGGTTTGCGGTCAAGTCTGGGCCGGGCATCGGTCTACCTGGCCTGAGTCTGCCTACTCCCGATAAATCTGCTCGGCGTACGACGGCCCGTAATAGGACTCAAGCTCCTCCAACGGGGTTTCGGGTTGCGTGTAGGCCTTCGAGAGCACCGCGATGCTCGGCAGTCCGTCTGTATCCCAGGTCTCGGGCTGCCACAGCCCGCTACGCAAGAACGCTTTGCCGCAGTGGGTGAACACTTCCTCCACGGAAACCACCACGGCGGCCCGCGGCCGGTGCCCTTTTGACCACCATCAGGTCGAAGAAGCCGGCATCGCGGACAATTTGTGCCGTCCCGTTGATCCGCAAGGTATCCGTACGACCCGGAACCACGGAAAGTATGCCGACGTTTGGGTTCTCCAGGATGTTGTGGAAGCCGAACACGAGCTTGTTGCCTGGACGTTCCGGGATAGCGATGGTGTGGTCATCCAACACCCGGATGAAACCGGCAGGATCGCCTTTCGGTGAGGCATCCACACGACCATGCGCGTCCGTCGTCGAGATGACGCAGAAGGGGCTGGCGGCCAGCCATTGCCTGTCGAAATCGCTGAGCGAGGTGCGCACCTTCCGGCGCACACGCTTGAGCGGCAGCCCGATCAGGTCTTCGAGTTCGTCAGCGCTAGAGATGGTGTCCATGCCCCAAGCCTAAGTTGCGGGCCAAACCGGCGGCTTATGGACGCCGGGTTGGCCGTGAGCAAAATCCGTTGCCCAATCCTTCAGCGTGCACATCGTGGAAGCCAGGGGCGTCGCATCGATTAAGGCAGGGGGTTGGTCGCTGAAAGGGAGGCGAGGCTCGGGGAGGGCGCCCGACGTGCCTCGACCGTGTGCGTCAGTCGATCCGTCTGGACCTCATCTCGGTGTCGAAGGACTCCTGCGCCGAACGGATCTTGGTCAGTTCGCCGTGGTCTCCGAAGGCGGTCTGCATCTCGGATTCAGAGACGTCCCGCTGGTGGGTTTGCACCCACCAGACGTTGCCGATGGGGTCGCGGAGGCGACCGCCGCGATCGCCGGTGATGGCGGACTCCATCACGTCGGTGACAATGACGGCTCCTGCGGTGACCGCACGATCGATGGTGGCGTCCACGTCGTCCACATATGCGCTGAGAAAACTTGGCGTGGCCGGCCAATCCGGCGATGCGTCGAAGGTCATCAGTACCGACGATCCGATCTTTGCCTCGGCGTGCCCGATGCTCCCGTCCGGGTTGGGGACCCGGAGGTAGACGTCGGCGTCGAAGGCCT
Source organism: Arthrobacter sp. DMZ02-1R (assembly GCF_057747935.1). Lineage (NCBI taxonomy): Bacteria > Bacillati > Actinomycetota > Actinomycetes > Micrococcales > Micrococcaceae > Arthrobacter > Arthrobacter sp. DMZ02-1R. The sequence goes on along the minus strand of NZ_CM173230.1, from coordinate 4,674,995 downwards.
TCTCGATGAACGCGAGGAAAGCCCCGGCACCGTGCGCCACGATGTAGGGGGTCAGGGTGGCTTTGCCACCAGGAATACTTGTCACCAGAATCTCCATTCAGCGGAATGCGTTTGTTTTGCCCACACCATGCGGGGCAAATAGGTCAGCTGTTGTCCTGATTGAGAGTGCGCCGGGGCTCCGACGCGGCCGCGCACACTCGCTGGCGACCGCGTCGTGATGCCGGCAGTTACTGCGCGGAGCGCAACGTTGCGAAGAATGTGCGAATGTCGCCGGCTACGAGTGATGGCAGCTCCAGGGCGGCGAAGTGTCCGCCTTCTTCGAATCGGCTCCACTGCACGATGTTTGAGTTGTCGCGCTCGGCGAAGACCCGGATCGTCTGGAAGTCGTCCTTGAAGACTGCGACGCCGGTGGGGGCTGCGTTCACGCGTGGCTCGGCCTGGGTGCGGGCGTTTTCGTAGTAGCTTCGGCTCATGCCTGCCGCGGCATTCGCGAACCAGTTTACGGTGACTTCAGTGAGGATTTTCTCAAGCGGCACGAGCGAGGTGCCGTTGCCGAAAGAGTTGAACAGCTCGCTGTAGGCCAGCAGTCCCACCGGCGAGTCGCTGAGGCCGCCGCGACGGTCTGTGGCCGGCTCGTGTTCATGGTGTTGTAGCCCCCGACGGACTGGAACCACTGCATGTGCGCGAGGCCTGCATGGTCTTGCGGTTCGAGCCGTTCGAACTCGCTCGGGTCACCCGACGGGAACGAGAAGAGCTGCAGTACGTGGAGGCCGAGGAATCCGTCGGGGTTCAGCAGCCCGAGCTCGCGGGCCACCATCGCGCCGTTGTCGGAACCATGGATTCCGTACTGGGCGTATCCGAGCCCGCGCATGAGGACGTCATAGGCGCGGGCCACGCGTGCGGTGGTCCAGCCGGCGTCGGCGACGGGGGTGGAGAAGCCGTAACCGGGAGCATCCGGGATCACCACGTCGAAGGCGTCCTCTGCACGGCCGCCGTGTGACACAGGATCGGTGAGTTCCTCGATCATGTCGAGGTAGTCGATGGATGATCCGGGGTAGGTGTGCGCCAGGAGGAGCGGTGTTGCGCCCGGATGCGGTGAGCGCACGTGGATGAAGTGGATCTGCTGCCCGTCGATGTCGGTCGTAAAGTGCGGCACGGCGTTGATGCGCGCTTCCTCGGCACGCCAGTCGAAGCTGGTGGTCCACACGTCCAGGGCCTCGCGTAGGTAGGAGTTCGGGGTCCCGGTGTCCCAGTCGTCACCGGGTGCTGCTTGGGGCAGCCGGGTCCGGGCGAGGCGTTCCATGAGGTCTTCGAGTTCGGCCTGGGGAACGTCGAGGCGGAAGTTGCGGATGTCGATGCTGGTGTCTGTGATGTTCGTCATGCCTACGACGGTACGGTGCATATAGGAACCGTTTCTTCCTAATGGAAGCAGGAATCTCACCCGATGTCCTCCACAGCTGAACGCCTCCTGGCGCTCCTCTCTCTTCTGCAGTCCCGGGCCGACTGGACGGGCGCCGACCTCGCCGCACGCCTCGGCGTTTCCACGCGCACCATGCGCAAGGACATCGACCGTTTGCGGGAGCTCGGCTACCCGGTCGAAGCGACCCGCGGGGCTGCCGGCGGCTATCGTCTCGGTGCCGGCGGCAAACTCCCGCCGCTCCTCCTCGACGACGAGGAGGCCGTCGCCGTCGCAATCGGCCTGCGTTCGGCAACCGGCATCGCCGGCATTGCAGAATCGAGTGCCCGCGCCCTCGCGAAACTCGAGCAGGTGCTGCCGTCGCGGCTGCGGCCAACCGTCACGGCTCTCTCGAAAGTCGACCGTGCGCCCGAGAACATCGGAACGGATGCCCCCGACCCCGAAGTCAACCACTCGGTCCTCGCCGCCATTGCCGCCGCGATCCGCGACGTCGAATGGTTCCGGTTCGATGACCGCGGCACATCCATGCTCGTGGAACCCTATCGTCTGCTGAACTGGCAGCGGCGCTGGTACCTGGTGGGGCGTGACCCGAAGTCGGCTGAATGGGGCGTCTTCCGCGCAGACTGGATAGAGCCGCGGATGCCCACCCGCCGCCGGTTCTCTCCCGCCAAGCTGCCAGGTGGCGACTACACAGCCTTCGCGATGCGTTCGATCGCCGCAAGCGGGTGGAAAGTGCACGCACGCCTCCGCATCGCCGCGCCCGCCGAGGCCGTGCTGGCCCGGATCAACCATGCGGTGGGGGTCGTGGAGTCGATCTCCGACACCGAATCCGTGCTGGTCACCGGCGCCGACAGCCTTGAGACCATCGCCGCGTACATCGGTATGCTCGGCATGAATTTTACGGTTGAGTCACCAGCGGCCCTGGTGCCGCACCTGAGGCACCTTGCAGACGTCTATCTCCGGGCGGCCAACGGCGAACCGCCTACGGGCCCTCCAAACGAGTAATTACCAGCGCCGTCCCGTTTGCCTGACTCTTTTCCCAGAGTGAGGAGCTTAGCGGAACCCGTTGTTCGTGCAGGTACTGGTCAACGGGCTGCCTGGGTCGGCCCGTCGCCGTGACTGGAGCAATTCGAGGATGTCATGCCGACGGCGGGTTAAGCACGACGGCGCCGCTCGCCTCGGTGGGGCGCGGCGCCGTCGTCCGTCAGCGGTCCGTGGTGCTACGGCATCACGTGCTCGTGCGCGGCGATGTCGAGGGCGGCTTCTTCAGCTTCTGCGACCTCGCTTTCGGCCGCGACATTCGTCTTACGCGCGAGAAGCCAGTAGAGCACGGCGGCGACGGGCAGCCCGATGAACAGGGAGATGTCTGCCCCGCTCATCGCCTGGGCCACGGGACCGACGAAGAGCTTTCCAGCGGAGAAGAAGGGAACCATGACCGCGAAGCCGACGAGGTAGGAGATGATGCCGGGCCAGCCCCAGCGGCCGTAAATGCCGTTGGGCTTGAAGATCTCGGCGATGGCGTAGTGGCCCTTCCTGACGACGAAGTAGTCCGTGAGATTCACTGCGGTCCAGGGGATGAAGAAGTACAGCACCAGCAGAAGGAAGTCGTTGAAGTTGGCCAGGAAGTCGTCGGAGGCGATGTTGGCGAGGACCACGGAGATGGCGGCGGTGATCGCGATGGTGACGATCCGCAGCTTGAGGGTCGGCTTGATCTTCCGGAGGCTGTCGATTGAGGAGATGAGGGTCAGCGAGCCGCCGTACATGTTCAGCGCAGTGACGGAGACGAGGCCGAGGGCGGCGATGAAGAGCGCGATCGAGCCGAAGCCGCCGAAAAGCTTGTCCGCCGTGGCCTGGATAGATCCAATGGTGTCGAAATCCTTGCCCGCGGAAGAGGCGATGAACGCTCCGAGGAACATCACCCAGATTCCGCCGAGCGCGCTGCCCCAGAAGGTGTAGCTGAAGGTTCGGCGCGCGGCGCTCGGCGGCAGGTACCGGGAATAGTCCGAAACGTAGATCGCCCACGAAATCTGGTATCCCGCGGCGACACCCAACTGGGCGAGGAAAGGCACCGGCTGGAAGTCGCCGAGGTTGAGCGCATCGGCAGGTAGGTCGAGCTTGGTGAGTGCCGCTATGGTCAGCAGCGCTAGCATCGCGATCGTGAGATAGGTCAGGTAGCGCTCGAAGCGGTGGATCAGGTCGTACCCGAAAAGGGCGACGACGACGGCGACTACCGTCACGACCCAGAACCATAGGTTGTCCGAACCGACGTGAACGGAGCCAGCGATGGCCTGCCCGGCCAGCACCGTGTTGAAGATGTTGAAGCCTGCGTACTGGAGGTAGGCAAAGAGCCAGACCAGGAGAGCGCCGACGTAGCCGAACTGCGGGCGGGACTGGATCATTTGAGGCAGACCCAGTTGAGGCCCCTGAGAGGAGTGGGCCGCCATGAAGAGCGTCCCGACGAGCACACCGATGGCGATCGCGATCAGGGACCAGATCAGGTTCCCGCCCGTTGTGATGCCGATGAGCCCCACCGCCAGCGTGGCGATCTGCGCGTTGCTCATGAACCACAGCGGCCCAATACTGGAGACTTTCCCGTGGCGCTCGTCCAACGGGACGTAGTCGATAGAGCGGACTTCAAGTCCGCCGCTTTGGGCCTGGCCCGTTGTTGAGGTGGTCAAAATCCATCTTCCCTTGAACTCGAGTCGGCCCCTCTGGGATCCGACCGCTGCCAATGATGGCAGCCGCGCGCACATTGTGATTTGCACAACATTCGAATTAGAGACTAAGGGCACCGTGACCGACCTGAATATGTGCGTTTGCACGGTCGAGCTACCCGGCACCTAGGCAGACGCACCATCAATAGCCGCAATATTCAACCAATGTTCCGTATTTATAAACTATGGGGCCGAACGGCGCCCGATGGGTGGCCGGCGAAGTGCTCATCTGCGAAGTGCAGTTTGATTCAGGACCGGCGTGACGGCTTGAACCAGGACCACCCCGCGAGTTGCCGATTGCTTGTGGTGAGGGAGACGGGGCGATTTGTTGGCCAGCTTTACTGCAGGTCTCGGCCGGGAAGGGTGTAGTCGCGCAATACCAGGGAAGTTGTGACCGGGCCGAAACGGGCGATGGCGTCAACAATGGTCTCAAGCCTTAACGCATCAGAGACAAAGAGGTCGAGCAGAAAGCAGTCCTCACCGGTAAGCCGGTAGATTCGAACAATCTCGGGCAGCCCGGCGAAAAGTTCCAGGGCCGGAGCGATGCTGGCTTGCGTTGTCCGGAGCCGCGCGACGGCATGAATCGTAAGTCCGAGCCGTTGGTGGTCCAGCTCGGCGTGGTAGCCGAGGATGACTCCTGATTCTTCAAGCCGCTTGATCCGGGCTGAAACGGCAGGCTGGGACAGATTGACCCGTCGTCCAATATCGGCGCCACCGGCTCTGCCTTCGTGCCGGAGGATACTGATAATTTCAAGGTCCGTTTGGTCAAGTGAACTACTGTGTTTCTCCACCATTTGATTATGAATCATCAGATCGACAGGCCCCGGCTTATGCAGCATGCTTCCATGAAGCTTGTACTGAACGCTCTGCGGCATCGTGAGATTGGAATATTCATGCGCTACCTTATGGTTCCGGGAATAGGCGGTTCGGAGGATTCTCATTGGCAGTCTCTATGGGAACAGGAACTCAAGCCGCTGGCTGACCGCATCGAACCGGCCTCTTGGGACGAACCCGACGAGAGGAACTGGATCTCTTCTATTTCCGCTAAAGCCTCGGCTGAGACTATCTTGGTCGCTCACAGCCTTGGCTGCCTCGCGGTGGCGTCTTGGCTTGTGAACGCAGCTGAAGGCGCAGCGACCGGAGCATTTCTCGTCGCACCACCGGACCGTCACGGCTCGCTGTTCCCTTCCGCTGCCCATTCTTTCTCGTCGCGCCTGACACGCCTGTCCGTGCCAACGCTGGTCATAGCATCCACAACCGACCCCTATGCGACCTTGCCGGCAACTCGGGATCTGGCAGCCAGATGGGGAGCGAGGCTCCTCGTTGCCGGACCGCTCGGCCACATCAACGCCGCGAGCTCCCTAGGACGCTGGGACACAGGCCGCGATCTCCTGGAAGCCTTCAGCGCCGGTCTGGGGACCACAGACCAATACCGGGACCAATGGCCCCATGAATCAAGAGCCGGAGTCTCGAGATGATCGGCAGCGTTGACGAAGTAGTATTCGGCTGCAGAACCCGGTTGCGCGTGCGAAGTTCTGGTCCTCGATCCATTCATCGATTCCCCGGACACGTCTGGCGTTCCAGCACGTTCCCGAAACGGGGCAATTCAAAAACCGTATTCACGTCGAAGATGGAGCGAGGAAGTCCTCGATTGCGTCGGCAGCTGCGGGTGCTCCTCCGGAACCGCGGACGCGTGCGCCCATTGCGTCGAGGTTGCCCCGAATCGCCGGATCCTCGCTGACTTCAATGACCGTTTCCCGAATCAGTTCGGGAGTGAGCCCTTCAAGAGGGAGGCGGCGGCCGAGTCCCAAGTCCTCCACCCGGCGCGCGTTGGCCTGCTGTTCTGGCTGCAGCGGGAAGGCCACCAACGGCACCGCAAAGTACAGCGCCTCCATGGTCGAATTCATCCCGGTGTGGGAGAGGAATGCGTTGGCATGGCTCAGGACTTGCAACTGCGGAAAGAAAGGACGTACGTCAAAGTTATCCGGGATGTCCCCGAGCTCGGACGCCTCGACCCGGTCGCCGATCGCCATGGCTACCTGCCATGGGGTGCCGGCAAATCCTTCGAGGCACATCCTGAAGAAATCCGGCCGGTCATTCAACGGGGTAGTGCCCAATGAGATAAACAGCAGTGGCGAGTCCTCGGCCCGGGGCCGCCAGGCCTCCTCGTTTCCCCGCGGACCGAGGCAGGGGCCCACGAAGTGGAACCTGGCATCGAAAGTCTCTCCCGAGGGCTGGAATTCCCTCGGGATGAAGGAGATGTTCAACGATGCAGGGGGACCTCCCATGAATTGCAGATGGCCCACACCCTGTTCGGCGGCGAACTCATGGATCCGCTGGCCCACCTGTTTCCAGGCTTCGAGCATGTCAGCCGACGGCGGAGCCGGCATGAGGTCCCTCATCGAGAAATGGTCATTGGTGGCATAGCTCGGAAGCAACGCAATATCTGGCAAGGCCAGCTTCGCGGCAGCCATCTTGCCCGACAAGGTCATGGCGTCGTAGCAGATCCCGTCCGGCGGGTCCTCCGCGAGGCGGGCCAGCAGTGTGGGGAATTCCTTCTTCGCGCCCTCAAGAATCCGCTCCAGCAGTCCCGACATCATCCCGGATCCCATTCCGGCAAACATGCCCGTCATGGGTGACGGTGCCGGACCGCCATCAGCGGAACCTAGGCGTCGGGGGAGGAACGTTGCAAGATCTTCTCCGCTGGGAAAGAAGGCGGCGCCGGCAGATTCAACCGCCTTCGCGTACTTCGGCGACGTCGCATAGGTGACCCGGTGGCCACGCTGGACCAGCTCTGCAACCACTGGCAAGGTCGGGTTCACATGGCCCGACGCCGGCAGACAGATGAAGGCTATGTGCATGGCCGCCATCCCCTCCGGCTCCCACCCTTCGCAAGCTCAGGCCGGGGCCCTCGCCGGAGTGGGCCCACCAACCGGTCACGGAACAGCGGACGCTTCATTTGGAAAGATCAGTGCCGTGGACGCTGCGCCGGCGCGATTTCAATCCGGTCTCGAGCTTGGTACGCACCTCGCGCTTCACTCGGGCGGCGAGCTCGGTCTCATGCGATTCCAGGAAGGTTCGGACGGCGCGCGGATCCCACGGCACCAAGGACCGCAACGCCCAGCTGGCTGCCTTGACTACGGTGTCGTCGCGATCATTGATCAAGATGCCGACGACGGCGAGCGTGCGTTGCGTATCACCGGTTCCCCACCGCGACCTGGTGTTGAGCACAGTGGTGGAAACAAGCGCGATACGACGCCACCAGTGGTCCGGGCTCCGTGCCCATCCGTCGACGTCGGAGTCCGAGATGAGCCCTTCGCGCCACGCGGGCCCCACCAAGATGGTCGCGAAGGCATCGGCCTGGCCCCAGGAGGCGATGCCTGCCCCCAGCTCTTTCAAACGGGCCGGCGTGAGTTCGGCGAAAGCCGCACGATGGGCATTGATGAACTCCCATCCCTCCCACTCAAAGCCGGCTTCCACCAGGCCTTCGGCGAGACTGAAGACGACCGCGGCGTCCAGAGTGGAGATCTCCGCCGAAACTCTGCGGCGGACGGCACGGAAGCTCGCGGCGTCGTGCTTCTCCAAAGCGCGCAGTTCCTCGAGGACGCGCGCCAACAATTGCCCCGGGTGGGTATCCCCCGGGGGGACGAGCACTCCGTGCGAAGCCACTTCTAGCCCCAGGATTGCGTAGGCTGAACGCTATTATTCCGGGGCGTCGTCGGTATCCGGCCCTTCGGCAGGTTCCTGGCTATGAAGGCCGGTATCGTGGGACACCCAGCCCTCGGTTTCCCCTTCGGCAGGGGCGTCACTGTGGTGGCGGACGTCGTTGGGCTCTGCTGACTTCTTCATTCCGGATACTTCCTGTCCTTCGGTGGACTGTTCCCGCGAACGCCTTAAAGTCTACGCCGGGGAGGGGGCGCGTGGCCTAGGCTAGGCCAAGGAACTAACGCAAGAATCCAACGGCTGAATGCAGAGGTGAAGAATGGCCAAGCGACCCAATCCGGCAGTGAAGATTGCGCAGGAAACCGCCCATAACGCCGTGTTCGACGCCAACGGCAACACCAAGCCCGGTGTCCACAATGTGCTGCTTCGCGCCGTCGAGGTACAGCGTCCCCTTGTCCTGGCGAACCTGCGTCGTCTGCAGCGCAAACACCCGCAGGCCACCGCGGCGCAGCTGGCCGCCAAACTGGAGCGCGACTACCTCGCCGCAGTCACTGGCGGGGGTGCCGCCGTCGGGGCGACCGCCGTCGTGCCCGGCATCGGTACGGCGGCCTCGCTGGGCCTGTCGGCCGTGGCCACCATCGGCTTCCTGGAAGGCACCGCGCTTTACGCCGCTTCTTTGGCCGAACTCCACGGCATCCGCCTGACCGATCCTGACCGTGCCCGCACCATGGTCATGGCTATCATGCTCGGCGAAGAGGGCACCGCCCTGCTCGGCTCGCTCAGCGGCCAATCGCTTGGCAAGGGCAAAGGCGTGACCCAGGCCTGGGGCAAGACCCTAACCAAGAAGCTGCCCGGCGGCGGATTCGGGGTCATTCGTGATGCCATCCAGCGCGCCTTCCTCAAGAGGCTGGTCAGGCGCCAAGGCGCCGCTTTCCTCGGCCGCGCGCTGCCTTTCGGCGTCGGCGCCGTGGTGGGCGGAGTCGGGAACCGCATCATGGGGCGTGCGGTGGCGGCCGCGGCGAGGGAAGCATTCGGTCCCATGCCGGACACCATCCCGGGCGAGCTGGTCCCAGCCGCCCGCCAGAACGCGCTGGAAGGCGGAAAATAGTGGATCTCAACGCTGATTCGGGGGAGTCGTTCGGCTCCTGGATCATGGGGAACGACGCCCCGATGTTCCGGATTGTCAGTAGCGCCAACGTCGCTTGCGGCTTCCATGCCGGCGACCCAGTGACCATGCTGGACAGCTGCCGTGCGGCCTTCGAACTCGACGTCCGTGTAGGCGCCCATGTGGGCTACCGCGACCTGCACGGCTTCGGCCGTCGTGCGATGGATATGTCCTTCGATGAGCTCTTCGGCGACGTCCTCTACCAGCTCGGTGCCCTGGACGGCATGGCCCACGCGGTGGGCGCCTCCGTGGACTACGTGAAACCGCACGGCGCTCTTTACAACAGGATCGTCCACGACGTGGAGCAAGCAGAAGCCGTAGTTGCCGCCGTGCACGCCTACGATCCCGGGCTTCCCGTCCTTGGCCTGCCGGGTTCCGCGTTCCTGCGCCTCGCCGAAGAATCCGGCCACCCGGTGTTCCGGGAGGCTTTCGTGGACCGCGGCTATATGCCGGACGGCACCCTGGTGCCGCGCTCGCAGGAAGGCGCACTGGTGCACGACGCCGCCACCGTGGTTGAGCGGGCCGTGCGCTTTGCTGTGCGGGGCGAGGTGCTGGCCGTGGACGGAACTGTGGTGCGCGTGAAGCCCGACTCGCTGTGCATCCATGGCGACACCCCTGGTGCTGTTGAGCTCGCTGCGGCGGTGCGCGCCGGCCTTGAGGAAGCTGGTGTGGAGATTGAATCCTTCGCCTGAGGTTCTTGGTTCGCGCGGCGCTGGTTCGCCCGGCGCTGGTTCGCGCGGCGTCAGCGGCCGGGCCCTTTTGCCCTGCGGGGACAGCGCATTCTTGGTGGAACTGCCGGACCTCAATGCAGTCGTAGCGTACTATCGTGGGCTGACCGGGGCCGGCGCGGCCGCGAGCCTTTCCCTACCGCGGGGGATCATCGACGTCGTGCCTGCCGCCCGGACTGTCCTGGTCACCTTCGATCCTGGGGCAATCCGTCCCGCAGAGGTCCGCGACTGGCTGGAATCCGCCGAGCCGGCACGCGACGCCGTCAGCTCGGGCCGGGAAGTGACCATCGAGGTGTCCTACGGAGGCCCCGACCTTGCCGAGACGGCACAGTTCCTCAGCATGAGCGAGGCCGAGGTGGTCGAGCTTCACACGTCCTCGGAATGGACGGCCGCTTTTTCCGGCTTTGCGCCCGGCTTCGTCTATCTGGTCACGACGCATGAGCGGCTCCGCGTCCCGCGTCGGAACACCCCACGCACCGCTGTGCCAGCCGGCGCTGTTGGTCTTGCGGGCGAGTTCAGCGGCGTCTACCCACGATCTTCGCCGGGCGGCTGGCAGCTGATCGGAACCACGACGGCGGCACTTTGGGATGCGTCCAAAGCGGACCCCGCGCTGATCCGGCCGGGCGACGTGGTCCGGTTCGTGGAGGCCTGATGGCGATTGTGGTGGTGAACCCCGGCCCGCTCACCCTGGTGGAAGATCTCGGCAGGCAGGGCTGGGCTTCCTTGGGACTGAGCCCTTCCGGCGCCTTGGACCGGCAGTCTCTTCGCCTCGCCAATCTGCTGGTGGGAAATCCTGTGGAGGCGGCCGGGTTGGAAATATTGCTGGGCGGGCTGCGCTTGCGGTTCGTCACGGCGTCGACTGTTGCGGTGACAGGTGCCGAGGGAATCGTGACACTCAATGGTGCCGAAATGTCCTTGAACCAAGCCGTCCGCGTGGCTCCGGGAGCTGTGCTGGATTTCGGGGTTCCGCTGTTCGGACTGCGATACTACCTTGCTGTCCAGGGCGGGATCGATGCGCCCAAACTCCTCGGCTCAAGCAGCACGGACATGCTTTCCGGCGAAGGCCCGGCGCCGCTGAAATCGGGGGAGCAGTTGGGGATCGGCCGTGTTTCGTTGGACAACGGTTCAGGATTCAGTACGGGCCCTTGGCCTCTCAACAACGTAGCCGCAGTTCCTGCCATCCGCCGCGCTCCTGATCCCGGGCGCGCCATCACTGCCCGCGTGGATCGCGGCCCGCGTGCAGACTGGTTCGACCACGACTCCTGGCGCCGCCTCGTCAGCCAGGACTGGATCCTGTCGCCTGATTCCAACAGGATCGGCGCCCGACTGGTGGGCCGACCGCTCACCCAGACTCGGCACGAGGAACTGCCCAGCGAAGGCATGGTGCTAGGCGCACTGCAGGTGCCGCCGTCGGGCCTACCCACGGTATTCCTGGCTGATCATCCCGTGACGGGCGGCTACCCGGTGATTGCCGTGGTGCGCCGCACGGATCTGGACTTGTTGGGTCAGGCCCGCCCGGGCCAGCGGATCCGTTTCCTGGGCTGAGGGTCCCCTTCACTGGACATGCGCCTCCGAGCCACTCAAAAGTGGACATGTCCCTTCCTGGTGCCCGCGCCGCGTTGGACATGCCCCTCTGGCTGCGAGGAGTGGACATGTTGGCATTATGTCCGTTGGTGGGTAGTTGGAGTGGGCATGTCCCATTCTTGCTACTGGGTACGCCGCGTTGGACATGTCCCTTCCTGGCTGCGAGGAGTGGACATGTTGGCATTATGTCCATCGCTTGCCGCTAGGGGCGGGCATGTCCCTTCCTGGTCGAGGGGCCCGCGTCAGCCGAATACCAGGTGCGCCACGGTGAAGATCGCCAGCCCGGCCAGGGAGCCAACCACAGTGCCGTTGATACGGATGTATTGCAGGTCCTTGCCCACCTGGAGCTCGATCTTTTGCGATGTTTCCTCGGCATCCCAGCGCGCCACGGTGTCCGTGATGACCCCGGCGATCTCCGAGCGGTACGTGTTCACGAGGTACCCGGCAGCGTCACCGATCCAGGCATTGACCTTGCCCGCCAGTTCGTCGTCGCTGACAAGCCGCGAACCGAAGTCCCGCACGGCGCTATTGAAACGCTGTGTCAGCTCGCTATCGGGATCGTCGACGGCGGTGAGCAGCGCGTTCTTGATAGTGCCCCACGTGCGGGAGGCTAGTTCGCGGACCTCGGGATCGCCAAGGATCTGGGTTTTGATGCCCTCGGCCCGGGCAATCATTGCAGGATCGTGCTGCAAATCCTGGGCGAGATCGTTGAGGTATGTATCGATCGATTGGCGCACTTGGTGATCGGGATCCTGCTGCACCGCCCGGACGAACTTGGCGATCTCGTTGTAGACCCTGTCGCCCACGATGTCGTCCACGAAGGACGGAACCCACAGGGGAGAACGGTCGGAGACGAGCCGGTTCACCGTGGAGTGGTTCGCTTCCACCCAATCCGCCGCGCGGTCAACCAGCAGGTCCACGAGCTTATGGTGGTGGCCGTCGGCAAAGATCCGTTCCGCCATCCGGCCCACGGGCGGTCCCCATGGCGGAGTGAGCACGTGCTTGCGGACCATGCCCTCGATTACTGCCTGGACGTCGTCGTCGTTCAGCACGGTGAACGCGCCACGGATCAGCGCTGAACCCTCCTTAGCGACGCGCTCGGCGCCGCCCGGGGAAGCGAGCCACGTGCCGGCTTTCCGGGCGATGTCCACGCTCGCGAGCTTCTCCTGGACCACCTGCTCGGACAGGAAATTTGTCTCCACGAACTCCCCGAGCGAGGCGCCGATCTGGTCCTTGCGCCGAGGAATGATGGCCGTGTGCGGGATTTTGAGGCCCATGGGGTACTTGAACAGCGCAGTGACTGCGAACCAGTCGGCCAAACCTCCCACCATGCCGCCCTCGGCAGCTGCCCGCACATATTCCATCCACGGATACTGCTTTTGCAAGGCGAAAGCGGCTGTGAAAACTACAGCCATGACGATCAGGAGCGCCAGCGCCACCGACTTCATCCGACGCAAGGCAGCCGCCTTTTCAGCGTCACCGTTCCGTTGCCCGACGCCGGCCGCAACCGTTGAGGCGGTCCTGGCACCTGTGTGCCGGGGGGCTTTTTCCGGGAGGGCGCTGTCTGTCGCCGGGATTTGTTCAGAGTTCACCTGCATGTGCCCAGCGTAGCCCTGTGGCTGTCATCGGCGTGGGCTAACGTGTCCCCATGACGAATGACAAGCCTGGTCGCCCAGACGAAAGCACGGAGCAAAACCAGCGGCCCATGGTCTACGCCCACCGCGGAGCCAGTGCCGCGTTCGCGGAGCACACGCGTGCCGCGTACCTGAAGGCAATCGCCGACGGCGCCGACGGGGTCGAGTGCGATGTGCACCTGACCCGGGACCAGCACGTTGTCCTGCTCCACGATGCAAACCTGGACCGTACCTCTGACGGAACAGGCCCGGTGGCCGAAAAGACGCTGGAAGAGCTCCGCCAACTCGACTTCTCCTCCTGGAAAGGGGCGAGGATTCCGGAGCAGTACGGCGCAAAGTCGGAGCAGCTGCTGACGCTCGCTGAACTGCTGGAGGTCCTGCGCGGCGCCGGCAGGGACATCGGCCTGGCCATTGAGCTCAAGCACCCCAGCCCATACCAGCTCAAGCTTGAAGACCGCGTGCTGGAGCTCCTGCGCAGTGAAGGGTGGAACCCGGAGACGTCCATGCTGGACAACATCCAGGTTTCCTTCATGAGTTTCAGCCCGGATTCCGTCAAGCACTTGCTCCAGTTCGTTCCCGCGGAGCACATTTGCCAGCTAGTGGATGACGTCACGGTGGAAGAAGTCCGCGATGAACTTGGCTTGGGCGTCATCACCGGGGGAGCTGTGGCCAACGTAATGAAGGCGGCCCAGCAGGAGGGCGAACGGATCCTGGACGACTGCGAAGTCGGACTGGCTGGCCCGGGTATCGACTACGTCCGCAAACACGCCCGCACCGTTCAGCGTTGGCTGGAATCAGGCCGACGCTTCCGGGTGTGGACCGTTGATTCGGAAAACGATGTTGCCCTCTGCCAAGGCCTGGGAATCCACGAGATCACCACCAACAAGCCGGCGCAGGTTCTCGCCCAGCTTTAGGGTCCCAACTGCCAGTCAGATGACCGTGTTGCTGAGGGTTCCGATGCCGCCCAGCGTGATGTCCACCCTGTCGCCGGGCTGCACAGCCACGAAAGTGTTCGGTGCCCCCGTCATGATGATGTCGCCGGGCTCCAGGGTCAGCCATTCAGTGACGTAGACAAGGCAATCCGTGATGGAGGACGGCAGGTTGAAGGAACCGGAGCGGGCCTTGACTTCGCCGTTGACCACTACCTCGGTGCTGACGTTGTCCGGATCCTCGACGTCGGTCTCGATCCAAGGGCCCAGCGGTGTGTAATTGGGTCCGGACTTGCCCTGGAACAGTTTTTCGTCGATCTGGTTCTGGTCCACGTTGGTGACGTCGTTGACCACGGTGTATCCGAGGATGTGGCTCAAGGCGTTCTCGGCTGTGAGCTTCTCCGCCCGCTTTCCGATGACGGCAGCCAGTTCGCCTTCCACGTTCACCGTGCCTGCGCCGCGTACGGCAACAATGTCATCACCGGGGCCGGCGATGCTGTGGACAGACTTGTGCCAGGCTTGGATGGGCAGCACGTGGTTGTTGTTCCCCAGGTTGTGCCCGATTCCAAGCACTACGGAAGGCCGGACCGGAGCCAAGAGCACGGCCTGGTCGGCAGAACTGGATTCCCCCGTGTAAGAGAGGGTCTCGGCAAAAGGATCTTCAATGTGATCCCAGTTTCCGTTGCGCAGGACTGCGTGCGTGGGGCCGGAAGGGGTCTGTAGTCGGGCGATGCGCATGGAACTCCTCGTTGAATTTCAGCCGGACCCACTTGCCGGGCCGATTGTCCTGGCCGGCGGCCGGGCTTGTGGCGGTGGACATTGCCGGACAAAGGCCACCAAGAAAAGCTAACACTATACTGAACCCGGTTCAATACTCTGAACACTGGTGAAGTTGCTGGTTCAGTGCGCTCCGTTCCGTTTATCGTGCCGGGCGGGGCTGTGGTTGCATGAATACATGCCTTTTTCATGGTCCGCCCGGACAACCCAGACAATCTCCGCGGCGGCCCTGAGCGCACTATTGTTCGCGAGTGCCATGAAGCACTTCCAGGAGCCGAAGTTCTTCTCTCCGGTGGTCCCGGACTACCTATGCCGTGAGGATTTTGCAGCCGAGCACGGCGAACCCAATGCCAAGGAAGCCACACCACGGAACGGCGCTTTGGCGGTCATGTCCCGGGAGGAATGGATCGCGGTGAGCGGACTGCTCGAGGCGGCCGCCGCCGTCGGGCTCCTTATTCCTGCCACACGCAAGGCCGCAGCCCGGGGCACTACGCTGATGTTCACGGCGTTCCTGGCCGGCCATGTGGACGCACTCCGCCGCGTGTACTCACCCGGAGGGACCGCGGCCGAGCGGCGGATTCACACACTTCGCCTGCCCTTGCAGCTTCCGCTGATTCTGTGGGCACGGAGTTTGGCCGGAGTGAAGCGGGGCGTATGAAACTCCTTGACTCCCCGGCCGTAAAGGTCGGCCTCTCCATCAGCATCGCAACGGGCCTCTATGGCGTCTCGTTCGGGGCGTTGGCCTCGGCCTCAGGATTCAATTTCTGGCAGACCATGGCATTCAGCCTGCTCATGTTCAGCGGCGGCTCGCAATTCGCCTTTATAGGCGTCGTGGCCGGTGGCGGCTCCGGGATTGCGGCCATGACTGCGGCCGCGCTACTAGGCCTGCGCAACGGCATCTACGGGATGCAGATGAACGTGCTGTTGCGCCCCAGCGGTTGGCTCAAATACCCGCAAGCCCACATCACCATCGATGAGTCCACGGCCACAGCTTCAGGCCAAAGCGATCCGGATGAACAACGCCGAGGCTTCTGGACCGCCGGAGTCGGCATCTTCGTGCTCTGGAACATTTTCACGGCGGTCGGAGCTTTGGCAGGTGATGCCTTGGGCGACCCCAAGCAGTGGGGGCTCGATGGCGCCGCGGTGGCTGCGTTCCTGGGGTTGCTGTGGCCACGGCTCAAAGGCCGTGAGCCGTGGGCGATTGCCGCAGCTGCTGCTCTGGCAACCATCATTGCGGTGCCGTTGGTTCCGGCCGGCGTGCCTATTTTGGTGGCTGCCGTGGTGGCCGGAGCCGTCGGTTGGTTCAGTCACGGACGCAGCGATGAAGGCATGGAGCCCGACGTAGATCCCTACCCGCACCAGCGTTCACGCTCGGACCAGGCGAACCAGGCCAGCAAGGAAAGGAACGCTGAATGAATCTCTGGCTCTGGATACTGATCGCCTGCGGACTGGCGTACCTCACCAAGCTCTCGGGCTATTTCGTGCCGGCGAAGCTGCTGCGGAGTCCCCGGATGATGCGCGTGGCGGGCACCATGACTATCGGCCTGCTGGCGTCCCTGACGGTGGTCAACGCGGCGGCGTCGGGGCAGTCCCTCGCGTTCGACGCCAGGCTCGGCGCGCTGGTTGCCGGGGCTATCGCGCTATGGCTCCGCGCGCCGTTCCTTGTGGTGGTCATCGTCGGATCAGCGGCGGCAGCCTGCCTGCGGCTCCTCGGCTGGCGCTGACTGGGGTTTTTGGCGAGCGCGACGGCGGCGACCCGCCACCCGGCGTCCTTAACGGTCGCTGCTGTGGCGCGCGCCGCCGTCGTGCGCTGGTTCCTCGAAGGTCATCCCCGGGATGGGAGTTTGAGGCGGCAGGGGGCGCGACGGGCGTTCGGCGCGGATGGCGTCCTCAAGGAGGGCAACCGGCCGTTCCCAGGCGCGGGAGCCCGGTTCCATGGTGTCCACTGCGCCGATCAGCATTGCAACAAGGCGCACCATGTCTTCGATCGAAATATCCCGGCGCAGCGACCCCTGGCCCTGGCCACGGGCAAGCAACTCAGCCATCGAATCGATCAATCCACCCGTGATGCCAACCAGGAGCCCTCGACGGCCGGCGACGGCGCCAAGCAGGTTCGCGTCTTCGCTGGCAACCTGCACCACGGCGTCGATCACGTTGATGAGCCCGACGGCCGCATCCATGCCCGCGAGGGCGTCTTCCACGACGGGATCCACAGTCAGCCTGAGCTGCCGCGAAAGTGCGGCAAGGACGAGTTGTTCCTTGTCAGCAAAGTTTCGGAAGAGAGTAGCCGGGCCAACACCTGCGGTGGTGGCGATCGTCTGCAGCGGAACCTCGGGGCCCAGTTCGCGGAAGCACTGGCGCGCAGCCGTAATGATCTTGTCCACATTGCGTGCAGCATCAGCTCTGAGTGGCTTGCGTTCTAAGGGCCGGTCCATGCTGTTCACAGTAGCAACGGAGGGACTCCCAATAGTTTTGTGACATTCTTGCCCGTGAAAGACTGGATTCATGTTGCTTGCCTTCTCAGTTGCCCCGTCCGGCCAGCCCGCTGCTGGCACCGTATCCGTTGATGGCTCGGTGCACGACGCCGTCGCCGCTGCCGTCAGGGTGGTCCGTGAATCAGGACTCCCCAACCAGACGGACTCGATGTTCACCACCATCGAAGGCGAGTGGGACGAGGTGTTCGACGTCGTGAAGCGCGCCACCGAGGCCGTGGGCAAGTACGGAAACAGGGTCTCCCTGGTGATCAAGGCGGACATCCGCCCCGGGTACACGGGGGAGCTCACCGGCAAAGTCGAGCGGCTGGAAAGCGCGATCGCAGAAAGGGAGTAGGGCTCCCCTGCCGGCCCGTTGGACAGCGCGGGTGCCCCGCAGTCCTTCCCTCCGCCCCGTGCCCGGTGCCAGACTGGGGCCATGCTTGAACACAAGGCCCAGCCCGCTTGGGTAGCCGTCGAGGAATACTTGTCCGCCGCCGTCGTCCGCCCAAACGCGGCGCTCACGCACGCGGTCCAATCCGCGGTCGACGCCGGGATGCCGCCCATCGAGGTGGCGCCCAACGCGGGCAAGCTGCTCAAGATGCTTGTGCAGATGTCCGGGGCCCGGCGCGTGCTGGAAATCGGTACTCTGGCCGGGTTCAGCGCGATTTGGATGGCCCAGGGACTGCCCGACGACGGCCGCCTGGTCACGTGCGAATACTTGCCGGAACACGCCAAGGTGGCCCGTGCCAACCTGGACATGGCTGGTATCGGCCACAAAGTAGATATCCGGATCGGACCTGCGTTGGAGACGCTTGCCGCGCTCGCCGAGGATCCTGCACGCCATGAGCCGTTCGACTTTGTCTTCATTGATGCGGACAAGGAGAACGATTCCAACTACCTGGACTGGGCCATTCGGCTCGGGCGGCCGGGCACGGTGATCGTGATGGACAACGTCATCTGGGAAGGCGCCATCCTCGATCCCTCAATGGACGAGGTGAACGCTCCGGGCATCGTTGACGCCTTGGAGATGATGGGCAGCGATCCACGCCTCGACGCGACTGCCATCCAAACGGTCGGCACCAAGGGCTGGGACGGGTTCGCGATAGCCCGGGTGTTGTGACGCTAGGCTGTGCCCATGGAATTTACCCTTCGTCCCGCCACGGTGGACGATGCTGAGTCCCTGACACGCATGCATTTGGCTGCTTGGCGCGAAAGCTACCGCCGTCTCCTGCCTGAGGAGTTCTTCGCCTTCCGGGAAGCCACCATCAACGCCCGGATCGGGAGGCAGCGGGAAGCTTTGGCGGGCTCCTTCAAACCGGTGCTCGCCCTCGACGCCGAAGGCGCTTTGGTGGGCATAGCCTCTGCTGGTCAGGCCCGGGATGAGGACCGGCCCTGCGAGCTGGAACTGCAGATGATCTACACCTTGCGTCGCGTTTACGGTTTGGGTGTAGGGCAGGCGCTGGTGGACGCCGTGATCGGCAACGCTCCCGCCTACCTTTGGGTGCTTGAAGACAACCCCCGCGCCCAGGCCTTCTACCGCAAGAACGGGTTCCAAGCCGACGGCAAGCGCCAACTGCTGCCGCCTGATTGGCACGAACTGCCGGAGATCCGGATGGTGCGTCCCGCCGTCGGCGGCTGACCGCAAAGTCAGCCGCGTCAACTAGGGTTGAAGCATGACCGGAAGAGGGCGGCTGTAGTGGCAAAGCGGGGCAAAAGCAGGGGTGCCGGGCAGGTTGCCGGAGTCATCGAGGTGCCTGCCGGCACAAAGCCGGACGGTCCCGTGGAAGGCGTCTACTACATCGATACCGGCGACTGCGAACTCGTTGCCGACCCTGACAACTCCAACGGCTGGCTCCTTAAGATCAACGGTGTGATGAGCTCGCACATTGATGTTGCAGAGCCGTTGTTCCTGGACTTCGAGTACATGCGCTGGATCGCGGCTTTGGTCGAATCCAAGTGGCCCCCCGAGTCGAAACCGAAGCTGCGCGCCTTGCACCTCGGCGGCGGAGCCTGTTCCTTGGCGCGGTACTTCCACGCCGCCTATCCGGACGCGCGCCAAGTGGTGGTGGAGCTCGACGGCAAGCTGGCTGAATACGTGCGCGGCTGGTTCGATCTCCCCAAGGCCCCGTTGCTTCGAATCCGCGTGGGTGAAGCGAGGGAGGTCACCGAGAGCCTCACCCCGGATACGCGTGACCTCATCATTCGGGATGTTTTTGCCGGCGCCTTCACCCCGCGGGCGCTCACAACCCGGGAATTCAACCATCACGCACAGGGGGTGCTTGCTCCTGGCGGGCTGTATATCGTGAATTCCGGAGACGCTCCGGACCTCAAGAACGCCCGAGAGGATGCCGCCACTATCGCGGACACCTTCGAGCACACCATGATCATCGCCGACCCAGCGATGCTCAAGGGACGCCGGTACGGCAACATGATCATGGCCGGCAGCCACCAGCGCTTCGGTGACGATCCCCAGCTGGCCCGCAAACTATTGGGCGGCGCAGTTCCCGCCCACATCTGGGACGATGCCCGGGTCCGGGCCTTCGCCGTCGGCGCCCAGATCCGCCACGACCCCTTGCCGGCCGCCTGACGCCCGCTCACCTTTGGGGCCCTTTCGGCCGATCCTCCTGCAGATCTTGGGGCCAAACGACGAATCCTCCTGCAGATCTTGGGGCCAAACGACGAATCCTCCTGCAGTTGATCTGAAGGAGGGTTCCTTCATTTGGGCTCATATGTGAGTGAGGGTCCGTCGGTGGGGGCTGATATGTGAGCGAGGGTCAGCGGCGCGCCAGCAGCAGTTCCCGGTGCGCGGCCGTCTCCTCCTGGAGGGCGTGTACGACGGCGGCGACAGCCGGGCGGCGCATCGAGTCCGGCCGCAGGACCATCCAATAGGGGAGTAGCTCCGCGAAGTCCGAGGGCAGAAGCCGGACCAGGTCCGGGTGCCGGTCCGCCATGAAACACGGCAGGAACCCGATGCCGGCCCCCGCGCGCGTCGCCTCCACATGGACGAAGACGTTGGTGGAACTCAAGCCGTCGCGCATGGACGGGACCAGCCTGCGAGGGGCATCGAGATCGTCCACTTGAAGCATGGAATCCACGAAATAAACCAGCTGGTGCTGCGTCAGCTCCTCCACGGTGGAGGGTACGCCGTGGAAAGCCAGGTACTCCCTCGAGGCATACATCCCGAGCATGTACTCGCCCAGCAGCAGCGCCTCCGCCCGGTGCACCTGCGGCTCGCCCACCACCACCTCCACGTCAAGGCCGGAGCGCTGCTGGAGTGCCCTGCGGGTCACCGTGATGATCTCGACAGTGAGCCCGGGATGCGATCGCCGCAAGCGCGCCACGGCCGGTGCCGCGATGTATGCGCTGAAACCGTCAGTTGCGGTCATGCGTACGACGCCGGCAATGGGGTCCGGTGCGCGGTCTTCCGCTCCCAGCGTGCCCACCGCAGCTTCGATCCGCTCCGCCACGCCCACGGCTTCGGCGCCGAGTTCCGTGACTTCCCAGCCCCCTGCGGCCCGCGCGAGGACCCGGCCGCCCAGCGCCTTTTCCAGCGCGGCGATCCTGCGGGAAACGGTGGTGTGGTTCCATCCCAGGGCTTGGGCCGCCGTCGTGAACTTACCTGAGCGCGATACGGCGAGGAGGACCAGCAGGTCGTCCGGATTCGGATTCATATCTGCAATTCTGCACACACTTAGTGCCATTTTGGCCATTGAAGCACCGATGATGTGCGGCAATACTCATTGGAGCATTTCGTGTTGTGGATCACAGCACATGTCAGCGTGGACACTAAGGAGATGGACATGAGCGTAGGACAACGCTCCGCAGCAGGCGCTGGTCGGCCCACAGGCAAGGCAACAGGCGCAACTGGCAACAGCCCAGCAGGCAAAGGCTCAGGACTTAAGAAGATCGTCGCCGCCTCGATGGTGGGCACCGTTGTGGAATGGTACGAATTCTTCCTCTACGCCACCGCCGCCACCCTGGTTTTCGGCAAGTACTTCTTCCCGCCCACCGGCAACGAGCTTGACGGCATCATCCAGGCATTCCTGACGTACGCAGTGGGCTTCGTGGCCCGGCCCCTGGGCGGCATCGTCTTCGGCCAGATCGGCGACAGGCTCGGCCGTAAACCCACGCTGCAGCTCACCATCGTGATTGTTGGTGTCTCCACCTTCCTCATGGGTTGCCTCCCCGGCTTCGCCGACCTCGGTTACTGGGCGCCGGCCATGCTCGTGGCACTCCGCTTCATCCAAGGCTTCGCGCTGGGTGGAGAATGGGGCGGCGCGGTGCTGCTGGTGGCAGAACACAGCCCCAGCAAGTCGCGTGGCTTCTGGTCAAGCTGGCCGCAGGCCGCCGTTCCAGTCGGCAACCTCCTCGCCACGCTGGTTCTGTTCATCATGTCCACCACGCTCAGCAACGCGGCCTTCCTTGGCTGGGGCTGGCGCGTGGCCTTCTGGCTCTCCGCCGTGATCGTCTTCGTTGGCTACTACATCCGCACCCACGTGACCGAGGCGCCGATCTTCCTTGAGGCGAAGGCCCTGGTGGAGAAGGAGCAGGCTGTCAGCTATGGCGTCGGCGAAGTCATCCGCAAGTACCCCAAGGGCATCCTGCAGGCCATGGGACTGCGGTTCGCCGAGAACATCATGTACTACCTCGTGGTGAGCTTCTCGATCGTCTACCTCAAGAGCGTGCACAAATACGACACCTCGTCCCTGCTGCTCGCCTTGCTGATTGCCCACGTCATCCACTTCATTGTCATACCGCAAATCGGCAGGCTGGCGGACAGTTGGGGACGCAAGCCCGTCTACCTGATCGGCGCCATAACCGGTGCCACGTGGCCGTTCTTCGCCTTCCCCATGTTCGACACCAAGAACCCCGTGGTGATCGTTGCGGCCGTGACCATCGGCCTGTGCCTGCACGCCTTCATGTACGCAGGGCAGCCAGCCATCATGACCGAGCTCTTCCCCACCCGGATGCGCTACTCGGGCGTCTCGCTTGGCTCGCAGGTCACCTCGATCTTCGCCGGTTCGCTGGCCCCGCTGCTGGCGACCCAGTGGCTCAAGGACACCGGATCCTGGATGCCCACCGCCATCTACCTGGTGATCGCTTGCGCCATCACCGCCGTCGTCGTCTTGACGCTCAAGGAGACCCGCGGGGTGGCGCTCGAGGACGTTGACAACGCCGACGCCGTTCGCCACGGCCTGTCAACAGGTGCCCGCGCATGACCCTGGAAGGCCGCAAGGCCCTGGTCACCGGCGGGGCGGGCGGAATCGGGGCAGCATGCGCCACGGCCCTCGCCGCGCGGGGCGCGAAAGTTGTGGTGGCCGACGTCGACGCCCCCGGGGCCGCAGCGCTCGCCGATAGGCTCGGCGGCACCGCCTGGGCTGTCGACTTGCTCGACACGGAGGCGCTGGCCGGACTCAGCCTGGATTGCGACATCCTGGTCAACAACGCCGGCATCCAGAAAATCGCTCCCATTGAGGAGTTCGAGCCGGCAGACTTCCGCCGGATCCTGACCCTCATGCTTGAAGCGCCGTTCCTGCTCATCCGGGCCGCATTGCCGCACATGTACGCCAACGGATTCGGCCGGATCATCAACATTTCCTCGGTCCACGGGCTCCGGGCGTCCGAATTCAAGAGCGCCTACGTCTCGGCCAAGCACGGGCTCGAGGGGCTCAGCAAAGTGACAGCCCTCGAAGGCGGCCAGCACGGGGTCACGTCCAACTGCATCAATCCGGGGTACGTGCGCACGCCACTGGTCGAAAGGCAGATCGCGGACCAGGCCTTGCTGCACGGGATCCCAGAATCCGAGGTCCTGGCCAAGGTCATGCTGACAGAGTCCGCGGTGAAGCGCCTGGTGGAGCCGGAGGAAGTCGCGTCGCTGGCCGCATGGATAGCGTCCGACGACGCCGCCATGGTCACCGGGGCCAGTTACACGATGGACGGGGGATGGTCCGCCCGCTAACGCCCGCTGACGCGAACCCGCTCGCCCGTTCGGTCCGTTCGGCCCGGCAACCTTGTTACGCGCGGTTGCCGGGCCGAACCACCCCCGGATGTCGTAGGCTGGTGTCGCGTACGAGGGGAACTAAATATGGGTCTCGATCCGGTCAGTCTCAAGGTAGCTCTGGGCGTTGTCGCGCTCACTTTGTGCCTGCTGTTTTTCGGATCATTCCGCCGGACCCGCTCCGCATACAGCGGCTGGTGGTGCCTTGCCCTCGTCTTCTTGATCAACGGAAACATGGCGTACCTGCTCACCGGGACCTCCCAGCAAATTTGGGCGTGTCCCCTCGGAAATGCCTTGCTGGTTGCCGGAGCATTCAGTGTGTGGGCGGGCTCGCGTTCTTTGAGGCTGCTTCCGACGCCGCGGTGGCAACTCCTCGCCGGACCGGTCGCCACCGCTGTGGCCGCGACGCTGGAGAATCCGGCCACTAACGAATGGTCAGGCGGCCTGGTGTATTTGGCCATGATGTCCATGGGCATGGCCTTGGCAACAGTTGAACTTTGGCGATTGAAGCCCACCGTTTCACACACCCGCCGGTCCCTAGCGCCGGCCGCGGGAGTCCTGGCCGCATTCTTTTTCGGCCGCGGGATCGCCTACGTCGTGGAAGGGCCCGACGGGCCGGACTTCGCCACCTATCTCAGCTCAGCAACCACCAGCCTGGTCACCATGGTGCTGCTGGTCACCGTGTCCTTCAGCATGACGGCGTTGAGCAACGAGCAGCTTATTAACGGCCTCAACGAACGTGCCACCCGCGACGGCCTGACGGGGCTTCTTAACCGCATAGCCTTCATGGAGTTGGCCACCCAGGAAATCAAAAGGCTGCACTCGGCGGGATCGATCTCCACTTTGATCCTCGCCGATCGGCAAAAACGCCGGACGGAATCACTTTCCCCACTGTGAGCTACGGCATCGCGCCAAGCACCTTCGTCGACGCCGAGGTGGTCCACATGATTGCGGCCGCCGACAAAGCCCTCTACCAAGCCAAGTCCCTCGGGCGGAACCGCGCTGTCTGCGCGCCGTCCTAACCGCCTTCCATCTAACCGCCGTCGTGCGCTTATGCCGCCGCAACGCTCGGTCGATCCAGCCGCGTCTAAGCATGCGCTAAAACAATCTGCTAAAACGCTTGATCAATATTGTGACCTCGGTTACGCTTGCCATGATCAAACGCTTTAGCAGAAATGGACATCAACGCCGATGACTTGCTCAGTCTTCTTCCAGCCCGCCGATGGATGGGTCGGGGACTTGATCCCTTTCCAGAAGGACGGGGAGTTCTGGCTCTTCTATCTTCACGAGGTACGGACCGAACCGAAGCCGGGGACGTCTTGGAATCTTGTGACCACCAAGGACCTCACGCAGTTCGAGGACCATGGGGTATCGCTGCACCATGGCGGGGAGGGGGATGCGGACTTCAATGCGTACACGGGCAGCGTTGTGTGCGACGAGTCCGGAATTCACCACCTGTTCTATACGGGACAGAATCCCCGGCACCTCGGCTCTGACGGAGCTCCGTTGCAACTCGTCATGCACGCCACCAGCACGGACGGAATGCTGACGTGGGTGAAGCATCCGGAACTGACCTTCGGCCCCGTGGCCGGCTACGAATCCGGCGACTGGCGCGATCCTTTCGTCTTCAAGGACGAGGCCAGCGGTTTGTGGCGGATGCTGCTGGCTGCACGGCACACGGAGGGTCCGGAGCGCCGCCGCGGAGTGATCGCCCAGTGTGTCTCCCCGGACCTGATGGACTGGGAGCACACTGAGCCGTTTTGGGATCCGCGCCGGTACATCACGCACGAATGCCCGGAGATTTTCGCTTGGGGCGACTGGTGGTACCTCGTCTACTCGGAATTCTCAGAGTCCTTCACCACCCGCTACCGCATGGCGAAAAGTCCCGATGGGCCATGGATCGTGCCTGCACGGGACAGCGTTGACGGCCGCGCCTTTTACGCCTCGAAGACGGCCGAGCGGGATGGTCGCAGGTTCTTCTTCGGCTGGATCGCCAGCAAAGAGGACAACCGCGACGACGGCGCCTGGCAGTGGGCGGGCACGATGTCCGTCCTCGAGGCGCGCCAGAACGGCGACGGTACCCTCGCGTTTTCCTTCGCCGACGAACTTGTCGAGAGCTTCTGGGACGAAATCCCGGTAGCCTTCGGTAACGCCCTTCCGACGGCGCTACATGCTCCCGACGGGTACGCAGTCACCGTGTCCGATGAAGTCCTCCCTCGGCAGTTCTACGCCCGGGCGGTGCTGCAGATAGAACCCGATACAACCGAGTGCGGACTGCTGCTCCGCTCAAGCGCGGACGGGGACGAGTCCTACATCATCCGCCTGGAACCGAAACGCAGCCGGATGGTATTCGACCGATGGCCCCGGGAAATCAACGGCGACGCGCAATGGCACGTCTCGGGGGATGTCCCCTTCGAGATCGAGTTGGAACGCCCCTGCGAACTCGCACCGGGAGAACACACCCTCGAACTTGTCGTGGACGGGGACCTCTGCGTCGCCGTCGTCGACGGGCAGGTCGCCTTGAGCGCCCGGATCTACGAGCTACCCGACGGCCGGATCGGCGTTTTCGCCGGTGAAGGCACTGTCACCGTCACTGAACTTGAGATACGTAAGCGCACAGACAACTAAATACCCAGCGCCAAACTTCCGTTCAAAATCAAAGGAGATTGTCCCCCATGAAGAAGCTCTTGCGAACGGCCGCCGTAGCAGCGGCCGTCACCCTCGCCCTCGCAGCATGTGGCAGCGGCGGCGGCAATCCCGCAGCCAACGTCAGCCCCACCGGCGAAATCAAGCCGCGGCAAATCTCGTGGCTTCTGTCCCGGCCGGCAGACGGTGCAGTCATCAACATCATGAAAAAGATCGCCGATGAGTACGCGCAGACCCATCCCGGCTTTGCCCTCAACCTGATCACGACCCCCGACCGGCCCTCGTACATCCAGAAGTACGAGACCCTCGCCGCGGCAAACAAGCTTCCGGAGCTGTTCGACACGGACGCGACCCCCTTCGCCCAGCAGCTCGCCAAGAAAGGCACGATGGTCGATGCCGAGAAGCTGCTGAAAGACCTTGGCGTCTACGACTCCTACCGGACGAACGCACTGAATTACCAACGCTTCGACGACGGATCCCTCTACATGATCCCGTTCCAGTTCGAGCTCGAGTACTTTTGGTACAACAAGGCCCTTTTCCAGCAGGCTGGAGTATCAGTGCCGAAGTCACTCGATGACATTCCCGCAATGTGCACGGGCCTGCGCAAGGCCGGCATTACGCCACTCGCTCTTGACGGCCAGGACCAGTGGCCGCTTGAGCGCTACGTCTCCTACCAGCCCTTCCGCGACGCCGGACCCGACTTCGTGCAAAAGCTCAAGAAGGGTGACGCGAAGTTCAGCGACGCCGCCGGCCAGAAGACAGTCAACTGGATAAGCCAGCTCGGAGGGGCCGGTTGCTTCCAGGACGGGTTCTCGTCGCAGGGTTACTCTGACGCCCAGAACCTGTTCACCTCCGGCAAGGCCGCCATGTACAACATCGGCACCTGGGAACTGTCCAGCCTCGCGACCGACAAGCTGAATCCGGCGGTGCGTAACGACGTCGACTACTTCACGCTTCCGGCCACGCCAAGTTCCGCCACGGCCGCCAACGAGTACGTGGCAACTTCAGGGATCGGCATGGCGGTCAACTCAAAGACCTTTGACCCGCTGGTGAGCGACTTCCTGAAGTTCGCCCTCGCCAAGTACCCTTCAGAGTACGCGGCCACGGGTGCCCTCTCGCCGACGACGAACGTTCAGACGACGATTCCAGCCAACGCCACGCCACTGTACAAGAAGGCAATTGACCAGGCGAAGGATCTCGGATCGAAGCTCGCGATGCCGTGGGACACGCAGCTTGACCCGACTACCAACAGCAGGCTGCAGCAAGAGCTCGTGCTTTTGGCCCAGGGCAATGTCAAGCCTGCCGAGTTCACCAGCACGATGGATAGCACCATCGCACAGAACGCTCCTAAGTTCTTCAAATAACACGCAGCGGTGGGGGGCTCAGGCCCCCCACCCGAAAGGCACTCCCATGCTTCCCAACCGATCACGACTCTCCGTCCTGGTCTTCCTGCTCCCGCCGCTGCTTCTCTACGGCGTCGCGGTGCTGTTCCCGATACTGCAATCGTTGTTCCTCAGCTTCTTCTCCTGGAACGGCATCAGTGACATGGAGTTCGTGGGCTTCGCGAACTACGTGCGCATGCTCACGGGCGACAGTGTCTTCTGGCACTCCTTCATCAATGCCCTCGGCTACCTCGCCATCTGCTTGGTCTTGCAGTTGGGCGGTGCATTGTTTGTCGCCAGTCTCCTCACCTCGCTGCGCCGCGGTGCCGGAATCATCAAAACCCTCTACCTGCTGCCGGCCGTGATCTCGACGGTAGCCATCGCCTTCCTCTTTGCGCGCATCTACTCGATTGATCCGGTGGGCCTGCTCAACCAAGTCCTCGGCTGGATCGGTCTCGGCGGCCTGGAACGGCCCTGGCTTTCCGACGTCAATACCGTCCTCGCGGCAGTTTCAGCACCTGAAGGCTGGCGGTTCACGGGACTCTACATGCTCATCATTTACGCCGCGCTGCTGGCCGTCCCGCAGGAACTTGAAGAAGCTGCGCGCCTCGACGGCGCCAACCAGTGGCAAATGTTCACCAAAATCCGGTTCCCTTACATCCGGCCCGTGTGGATTACCACGACCATCATGGCCACAACCTATGGCCTCCGGGGATTCGACATCCCCTACCTCATGACGAACGGCGGCCCCGGCCAGTCCTCGGAACTCCTGACGACCTACATGTACAAAACCGCGTTCACCAGCACCGACTTCGGCTACGCCAGCACCATCTCCGTGTTCATCGTCATCGAATGCCTCGTCGCCGTCGGACTCATCTTGCTCATGCTCAAACGAAAGGCCGACGCATGACCGCGCAAACAGCCCCGGTTACCAGGCCGATCCCTGCCCCACCAAGCAGCCCGGCTCCGCTACGTCGACGGCGCAAGCCAAACGTCTTCCGAAGCTTGTCGAGGACGCTGATCGTCCTCATCGTGGTGGTGCAGGTCTACCCCCTCGCCTGGCTGTTCCTCACGAGCCTGCGGAACGAGCACGACTTCGCCACCGGTGATCCCTTTGCGCTGCCTAGCTCCATCAGCTTCGACAACTACGCCCGCGCTTTCCAGACCGGCAACCTCGGTCAGAACATCCTGAACAGTTTCATCGTCACGATGGGTGCCAACCTCTTGATCGTCCTGCTGGGGATGATGGCCGCGTATGCGCTGCAGGTCCTTGGATTCCGGTTCAGCAAATTCGTCCGGGGCCTCTTCCTGATCGGCATCATCGTGCCGGTGCAGATCGCACTTGTACCGCTGTTCATCGACTACTCGTCCGTGAACCTGCTGGACACCTACCAGTCGATGATCATCCCCTTGGCCGGGTTCGCCCTTCCCATGTCGATCTACCTTTTCTCGTCATTCTTTGAATACATTCCCAGGGAAACCTATGAGGCAGCCTCGCTGGACGGCGCGGGCCCGTACCGCATCTTCGGACTGATCACCCTGCCGCTGTCAACCAACACCGTAGTGACGGTGGTGCTGGTAAACAGCATCTTCATCTGGAACGACTTCATCTTCGCGAACACGTTCGTTCTCTCCGAAGGACTCAAGACCATCCCGCTGGGGCTGCAGAACTACATCGGAGCAATGGGCAAGGTCGATTGGACTGCAACGTTCGCCGCTGTCTGCATCACCATCACTCCTTTGCTGCTGGTGTTCCTCGTCCTCAACAAGGCGATGATCCAAGGCCTCGAGAGCGGGGCCACGAAGGGATGAGGAAGCGGCCACTGGATAGACTGTGAGGGGAGGGCCAATGACGTCTGAAGAAAGCTTGACAGAACCCGAGGTTAACCCCTTGCATCCACCGATGACTCCTAGGACGAGTCATCCGGTCACCATGCGGGAGGTAGCGGAAGGGGCTGGAGTTTCCGTTGCCACGGTTTCCCTGGTGGTCAACAACAAGAAAGACGCCAGGATCGGGGCAGGGACCCGCAAGCGCGTGCTGGACACCATCCGCGAACTGGGCTATCGCCCGAATGCCCTCGCCAAGAACCTGGTGAGTGGCAGTTCACGGTTCATTGGCCTCGTCGCTGACGCGATCGCGACGACCCCCTTCGCAGGGCAGATCATCCACGGTGCCCAGGACGAAGCTTGGAAACACGGATTCGTCCTCTTGGTCGCCAACACCGAGGGCAACGAGCCCGCGGAAAAGGACGCTATCTCGATGATGCTCGAGCACAAGGTTCGCGGCATCCTGTATTCCACCTGGTTCCATCGCCCGGCCGAGATCCCCACGGCGTTGCACGAGACGGACTTCGTGCTGGTCAACTGCTTCTCTCCGGACTCCGACGCCCTCGCTGTGGTCCCGGATGAAGTCCATGGTGGACGGGAAGCAACCGACATTCTCTTGCGCAAGGGGCACCGACGAATCGCCTTTATCAACGCAACGATTCCAGCCCCGGCCAAGGATGGACGCCTCCAGGGCTACCGGGAAGCGCTCGAATCTGCAGGGATCGCATTTGACCCGCACCTCGTGTTCGACGCGTATCCTGACCAGGAAGGCGGATACGAAGCCGTCGAAGAGCTCCTCAAACGGGACGTCACGGCAGTCTTCTGCTACAACGACCGTATGGCCATGGGCCTCTACGACGGGCTGAAGCAACAGGGGCTGTCCATTCCCGATGACATGGCCGTTGTCGGGTTCGACAACCAGGAAGTCATCGCCGCCCACATGCGGCCACCGCTCTCCACTGTCGCGCTGCCGCACTATGAACTAGGCGCTGCTGGCGTCCGACTGCTCCTCGGCGTCGATGAACCTGCCGGCAGCACCGTGGTCAAGATTGAGTGCCCGCCGGTGGAACGCGACTCCGTCGGAACGAACATTCTCACGGGGCCAACGCTCTGACAGGGCCAACGCTCTGACAGGCCGCGGTCACGTTGGAGTTCAACTACCTAACCGCCGGCACCTTCCTGGTGCTGCTCGGCCTCGTCCACTGCAGAGTGTTCAATGTAGGACTCCACCGCCGATTCCGGAACGCGGTATGACCGCCCGAATCGCACCGCGTGGATAGCGTGCGAGTTCACTAGGCGGTAGACGGTCATTCTGGACACCCGCAGGGCCTCGGCAACCTCGGCGATTGTCATGAATCGGTTTGCTGGAATGCCGGCGGACATGTTCACCACGGCCTCCTCAACTGGAAGCCGTCGCTTTGGCCTGCTTGGCTGCCCGGGAAAATACCCGGCGTAGCCGTGAGGCCAGCGCGAAGCAACGCCCCACCCGCATCTGAACGATGTACCTCGATGTGGGATCAAACATCAGAACCACTTCCTTGCAGTTGCGATGTGCCTAGGGTAGGCGACTACCACACAAGGCACATGAGTGACTTTCACCCGTTATGCCACACGGGCCACTCACGCCACTTAGTCAACTACTCGGACAGGAAGCCCAATTCAAGCAAGTGGTCACCCGAGTAGTCCAGGCAAAAGACGGGTACGCGCTACGCAAGCCAGGCCGGGCGAACGGCCCCTACGCTCGGAGCGGGAGCGGGGAACAATGAAACGAGCGGCAAAAGCAGGAATCGTAGTTGCGGGGGTGGTCGCGGTCGGATTGGCGGGAGCGATTACCCTCAATGTCACGCAGACAGGATCACGCTCAATTCAGGGCGGCACGACGCCGGTCACCGCCAGTGCGACTCCCTCTGCTTCGGCTGCCAACAACGCGCCATCCGCGACACCGAGTGCCGCCGCCTCAACGCCCGCCGCGAATGCGTCCCCTAGCGCTGCGCCTTCAAGTCAGGCGCCAGCCCCCGCCCCGACTGCCAGCTCCAAGCCGGAAGCACCAGCGGCACCGGTGCCGGCTCCCGCGGCACCGGCTCCCGGGGCGCAGGGCCTCGACGGAGCGGGGATACAACGTATCGAGGACACTTGCACTTCCCGGCTGCAAAGCGACGCCGCCCGTTCCGGAACAGTTACCGGAACGGTGGTGCCCCGGCCATTCATCGTCGTCTCCATCGCCTTCTCCGGGACACCGGTGCGGTCAACGGGGGCATCCGGCCTGCCGGCCTACGACGTTCTGATGAAGACCACCATCAAGCTGGCTGATGGTCCTGCCCAGGACGGACAGCGCGTATGCAGGGTCTATGACGCAGACGCGCACGTAGTAGATTGGCTCCCGGCCGGCTGATTCGGCGATTGTCGCTGGGGTTTCCGTGGGCGTGGACGCTAGGACTTGGTGCCCGTGAGCGCCAGGGTTCCGCCGAGCCCGATCATCATGACCCCGCCCGTCGCACCCAGGGTCGAAATCCGGCGAGGGGAGCGCGCAAACCAATGGCGAGCGGTACCCGCGGCAAGGGCCCACATACTGTCGGAGACCAGTGCGATCACCAGGAAGACAGCCCCCAGTTCGGCGAGTTGGAGCGAAATGCCGCCGCTGGCGTATTCCACGAACTGGGGTAGCACCGCCACGAAGAACACGATCGACTTCGGGTTGCTCGCGCCCACGATGAAACCCTCGCGGATCAGCCGCCACATCGACCGCGACGGCGCCGGGCCGGCCGCCGTCGAACGCCCGCCGCGGTGGCGGATTGCCTGCACGCCGAGGTAGATCAGATAGGCCGCGCCCGCGAACTTGACGATACTGAACAGCAGAATCGACTGCGCCAGCACCGCTCCGAGCCCCAACGCCACCGCCGTGATCTGCGGAACCATGCCCAACGCGTTTCCGAGGACGCTCAGGAGCCCGCCTTTGCGGCCGAGGGCAAGGGAGCGTCCAATCACGAAAAGCACGCTGGGACCAGGGACTGCGATGAGGACCAGCGAGGCCAGGGCAAACGCCCAGCAGATTGGTGAACGGAACCATGCCTGATGATAGGCCTTCATTCGTGATTGCCGCGAGACGGCAGATCACGGCAGTGTTTTTCGAAAACACTGCCGTGATCTGCACATTCGGCGAAAGCGGTAGGGCTAGGAGGAGCGCTGGGTGACCACCGGCATGGAGCCTGTCTCGTCAACGAGGTCGGCCCGAACGCGGCCGCCGCCGCGGACCCACAGCTTGTAGGCCAACACCAGCAGCCCGAGCCATACCGCACCCACGTACAACGCCACGCGGGTGTCCTCGAAGACGCCAAGGATGACGATCACCATGGCCATGAACGCAATGGTCAACACGGAAGCGGTGGGCCACCACGGCGACGCGAATTCCGACGGCGGCAGTCCCATGCGCTTGATCTCCCGCTTCATGGCCACGTGCGAGGCGAGGATCAAAGCCCACACCCAGACGGTCGCGAAAGTGGCGATGGAGGCGATGATGACGAACACGCTCTCAGGGATCACCGCGTTGAGCACCACGCCCACCAGCAGGATCCCGCCCATCAGGACAACGGTCATCCAGGGAACCCCGTGACGGGAGATCTTGCCGAAGCTCCTGGGTGCGTGACCCTGCTGGGAGAGACCGAAGAGGATGCGTCCTGCGCCGAAGATATCGCTGTTGATCGCGGACAGGGCGGCGGTGATCACCACGGCATTGAGGATGTGAGGCGCTGCAGGAATGCCGAGGCCGCTGAAGATCTGCACAAACGGGCTGCCGTTGTTGCCGATTTCATTCCAGGGGAAGAGGCTCATGAGCACTCCGAGAGTCAGGACGTAGAACAGCAGCACGCGCACGGGCACCGTGTTCACGGCCTGCGGGATGACCTTCTTGGGATCCGCGGCCTCGCCTGCGGTGATGCCGATCGTTTCGATCCCGCCAAAGGCAAACATGACGACGGCGAACGAGGCCAGGAGTCCCTCGAAGCCGTTCGGGAACAGGCCGCCATGGTCAACGAGGTTCCCCAGCCCCGGTGCCGCACCGCCGTCGCCCGTGTGGAAGCCGAACACGATGATCGCCGCACCGCCCGCAATCATGGCGATGATCGCCACTACTTTGATGAGCGAGAACCAAAACTCGAGTTCTCCGAAAACCTTGACGCTCAGGAGGTTCATGGCCCCGAGGAGCAGGATGATCGCCAGGACCCAGATCCAGCGGTCCACCTGCGGGAACCAGAAGCCCATGTAGATACTGAATGCTGTCACGTCCGCGATCGCCACGATGGCCATTTCGAAAACGTAGGTCCATCCGGTGATGAACCCTGCCAGCGGTCCGAGGTAACGGCTGGCGTACTGGCCGAATGAGCCGGAAACGGGGTGGCGGACAGCCATTTCGCCGAGCGCGCGCATCACCATGAAGACGGCCGCGCCACCGATGATGTATGCGAAGAGAACCGCCGGGCCCGCCTTTTGGATGGCAGACGCGGAGCCGTAGAAGAGGCCTGTTCCGATGGCCGAACCGAGGGCCATGAAGCGGATGTGGCGGACGTTGAGGCCGCGGCTGAGAACGGTGGTTACCGCGCCTTCGACGGCGTTGGCGGCTGTTGTCCTGCCCGCTATTGGTGCTTGCTGCATGCGAATACCTTCTCGTCATTGGGAGGGGGACTGTTAACCAGCAGACCATTTCGGAACGGCCTGTGATGGGACTCACGACGCATCGCTGTCTCGGTTCTCAGACCCTGGTGGCGTGTGGTCGAGGAATGGCCGCTCCTTTGGGATTCTTCGACAATGGGGCCTCGGGCTGATGGTCAAAAACTCTTGACTCAATGTCAATCAAGCTTTACATTTGCAATGTCAGCTTTGTTTTACATGGGAGTCGAAATGTCATTCGAAGAAAAGAGTGCCTGGATCATGGGCGTGCTCGCGGTGGGCTCCTACGCGGCGTACCTCATCATCGTCTTGGGCGGCGCGGCAAGCACTCCGCTGACCCAGGTTCCCTATGTGGCGCCCATGCTCTGGACAATCGGAGCGTCGATTGGGGTATCCATCGTGCTTCACATCCTGATCCGGATTGCTTCTCCCAAGAACGCGGGGAAGGACCAGCGGGACAAGGAGATCTATCGCTTTGGCGAGTACGTCGGCCAGTCGTTCGTGATTATTGGCGCAGTGGCGGCGCTCATCATGGCCATGACCAGGTTGGACTATTTTTGGATCGCCAACGTCATCTACTTGGCATTCGTTCTCTCCGCAGTGCTCGGATCCGTTGCGAAGATCATCGCCTACCGCCGGGGTTTCCAGCCGTGGTGAAACCGACCAAAGTCACCAATTCCATCCGGGCCCTCCGCTTTGCCCGCGATGAAATGACCCAAGCGCAACTGGCGGACAGTGTCGGGGTAACCCGGCAGACCATCATTGCCATCGAGCAGGGCCGCTATTCGCCTTCCCTTGAAATGGCATTCCAAATCGCCCGTGTATTGAACGTGCCGCTCGACGACGTGTTCCAGTACCCGGACAGCGAAGGAGAAAGATCATGAAAGCGATCGTTCAAGACAGTTACGGCTCCGAAGATGTGCTCGAGTTCGCTGACGTCGACATACCGGTCCCCGGCGAAAGCGAGGTCCTCGTACGGGTCCGCGCTGCCGGCGTCGACCCCGGCGTCTGGCATCTGATGACGGGCCTCCCGTACCTCACCCGGGCGTTCGGCTTCGGGGTAAGGAAGCCCAAGAACCGCATCCGTGGCAGGGACGTGGCGGGCACGGTGGAATCCGTCGGCGCGAAAGTGACCCAGTTCCGGCCGGGTGATGAGGTCTTCGGAACGTGCGAAGGTTCCTTTGCCGAATACGCGTGCGCCAAGGAGGAGAAGATTGCCCCGAAGCCCTCCACACTCACGTTCGAGCAGGCCGCGGCCGTCCCGATTTCGGCCACTACCGCCCTGCAGGGCCTCCGGGACGGTGGGAAGTTGCAAGCGGGGGAGAAGGTCCTGATCATCGGTGCTGCGGGCGGGGTGGGATTGTTCGCCGTCCAGTTGGCGAAGGCGTTCGGCGCGGTGGTTACTGGCGTGTGTAGCGTGCCGAAAATGGAGGTGGTCCGATCGGCGGGCGCAGACGACGTCATCGATTACGCCAGCGAAAATGTCACCGGTGGAACCAGGCAATACGACCTCATCCTGGACACCGCGGGCAACCGTCCGCTCAAGCAGCTTCGGCGGGCGCTCGCCCCCCGGGGGCGGCTCGTCATTGTCGGCGGGGAAGGCGGCGGCCGTTGGCTGGGTGGCTTCGACCGCGCTCTTCGGGCGCCCATTCTGTCGCTGTTCCTGGGCCAAAAGCTGAGTGGCCTGATCGCCGTGGAACGCCAGGAAGACCTGCGCTTCCTGACGGGGTTGATTGAGGCAGGCAAGGTCACGCCTTTCATCGACAAGGCCTTTCCCCTCGCCGAAGCTCCCGACGCAATCCGGTATGCGCACGGCCGCGGCGCACGAGGCAAAGTAGTAGTCGCCGTCGCACCGGCCGGTGGCTAGCACAATAGGTTTGCAGATGTCTGGTATTCCAGACAGGTTAATGGTCTGATTGGTTTCCGAACCGCGCCATGGGGCGCACGCTTAAGTACGGGATCCCGGACACTCCGCCTTTCGCCGTTGCGGCAGAAGGGTGTGCCGGGGATGACAGTGCACTCGAAGAGGAGCCATGACCATACAGCCGTCCACCCAAGGCCGGGCCGCTTCCAAGGTCCCTGCCGCCGAGAACACCCTGCGCATCCTGAAGTTGCTTGCTTCCCGGCGAGGCCCGATGGCAGCGTCCAGCATCGCTACCGCGCTGGGCCTGCCCCGGTCCAGCGTCTATCACTTGCTCGGGGTCATGGAGGCCAACGGCTTCGTCCTGCACCTTCACGAGGAACAGCGCTACGGACTGGGCATTAGCGCCTTTGAACTCAGTTCGGCCTACTCGCGGCAAGAGCCTTTGTCTCGCCTCGGCCGCCCGATGCTGGCTGCCCTCGTGGATGCGATCGGCGAGAGCGCGCATTTGGCCGTGCTGCATGGCCGCGATGTGCTTTACATCGTCGAAGAGCGGGCCAAGAACCGTCCGTCCCTGGTGACCGACGTCGGGGTCCGGCTTCCCAGCCACCTCACGGCCAGCGGGCGTGCCATCCTGGCCGCCCTGCCGAAATCGCAGGTCAGGGCCCTGTATCCGAATGCCGCCGCCTTCACGGCCCGGCATGAGATGGAATCGCCCATCATGAAGTACTCAGCCTTGTCCTCGCACTTGGACCAGGTCCGGCAGCGCGGCTACGCCACTGAACACGGCGAAGTCACGCCAGGCTTCGGCTCGGTGGCCGCCGCCGTCACCGACCATTTGGGATGGCCGACGGCGGCAGTCGCCGTGACGTTCCTCGAGGACCGGGTGCCGGCTGAGGAATGGCCGGCGCTGGCCGCCCGCATCCAGAAAACAGCGGACGAGCTGTCCGTGCGCATCCACGGCCGCCCGGGGCAATAGCTTCCTACCCCACCCGCGCCAGTTGAGTCTGTAATCCCGGACAGTACCCTTCCTAAAGCCGTTCCAAGACGGTTGCCGAAGGGCTCTACTGGATACAGAAGGACTAACACCTAGCAACCTCCAGAGACGAAGGAGTCACCATGGCACCCGCCGATTTCACTACCGGAGCCCGTCCTGTCCGGGCCGCCCGCGGTACCGAGCTGACCGCGAAGAGCTGGCAGACCGAGGCGCCGCTGCGCATGTTGATGAACAACCTGGACCCGGAGGTCGCCGAGCGCCCGGATGACCTGGTGGTGTACGGCGGCACGGGCCGTGCGGTGCGGTCGTGGGCCGCGTTCGACGCGATCACCCGGACCTTGGAGACCATGGAGAAGGACGAGACCCTGCTGGTCCAGTCCGGCAAGCCCGTGGGCGTGTTCCGCACCCATGAATGGGCGCCACGGGTGCTTTTGGCCAACTCGAACCTGGTGGGGGACTGGGCGACGTGGCCCGAGTTCCGCCGGCTGGAGGCCGAGGGCCTGATGATGTACGGGCAGATGACCGCCGGGTCCTGGATCTACATCGGCACCCAGGGCATCCTGCAGGGCACCTACGAAACCTTCGCCGCTGTCGGGAATAAGCTTGCCGCCGAGGGACGCCACCCGGCGCCGGCCGCCGAGGGCTCCACCGAAGGCCCGCTGGCAGGCACCCTGACCCTGACCGGCGGCTGTGGTGGCATGGGCGGGGCCCAGCCGCTGGCCGTGACCCTGAACGACGGGGCCTGCCTGATCGTGGACGTGGACGAGACCCGGCTGCGCCGCCGCGCCGGCAAGCGCTACCTGGACGAGGTCGAAACCGACCTGGACGCCGCGATCGCCAAGGTCCTCAAGGCCAAGGAAGAGCGCCGCGGCTGGTCCGTGGGCTACGTCGGCAACGCCGCCGAAGTCTTCCCCGAACTGCTCCGCCGCCACCAGGCCGGCGAGCTGAGCATCGATGTCGTGACCGACCAGACCTCCGCCCACGACCCGCTCTCCTACCTGCCCGAGGGCATCACCGTGGCCGAGTGGCACGCCGAGGCCGAGGCGGACCCGGAAGGGTTCACCAAGAAGGCCCAGGCTTCCATGGCCCGGCACGTACAGGCCATGGTCGAGTTCCAGGACGCCGGCGCCGAAGTCTTCGACTACGGCAACTCCATCCGTGACGAGGCCCGCAAGGGCGGCTACGACCGCGCCTTCGAATTCCCCGGCTTCGTCCCGGCCTACATCCGCCCGCTTTTCTGCGAGGGCCTGGGCCCGTTCCGCTGGGTGGCACTGTCCGGTGACCCGGAGGATATCCGCGTCACCGATGAAGCCATCAAGGAGCTCTTCCCCGAGAACAAGCACCTGCACAAGTGGATCGACGCCGCCCAGGAACGCGTTGAGTTCGAAGGCCTCCCGGCCCGCATCTGCTGGCTCGGCTACGGCGAACGCGCCAAGGCCGGCCTGCTCTTCAACCAGCTCGTGAAGGAAGGCAAGGTCAAGGCCCCCATCGTGATCGGCCGCGACCACCTGGACTCCGGCTCGGTCGCCTCCCCGTACCGGGAAACCGAGTCCATGGCCGACGGCTCCGACGCGATTGCCGACTGGCCCTTGCTGAACGCCCTGATCAACACCTCCTCCGGCGCCACCTGGGTCTCCATCCACCACGGCGGCGGCGTCGGCATCGGCCGGTCCCTGCACGCCGGCCAGGTTTCGGTCGCCGACGGCACCGACCTCGCCGCCGAGAAGCTCGAACGCCTCCTCACCAACGACCCCGGCATGGGCGTCATCCGCCACGTCGACGCCGGCTACGAACGCGCCGTCGAGGTCGCCAAAGAACGCGGCGTCCGCATCCCCATGACAGAAAGCAAGTAGGAAACATGACCATCACAGCAACATCCCTTGGCCGCCAGACGGTCATCCTCGGCTCCAGCGGAGTCACGCCGGAGGACGTCGTCGCCGTCGCACGCCACGACGCCAAGGTGACCATCTCCCAGGAAGCCCTAGACACGGTCGCCAAAGTCCGCGCCCACATCGACGGCCTCGCCCACAGCGAGGTTCCGGCGTACGGCGTCTCCACGGGCTTCGGTGCCCTGGCCAACCGCCACATCCCCAACGAGCTCCGTACCCAGCTGCAGAAGTCGCTGATCCGCAGCCACGCCGCCGGCATGGGCCCCGCCGTGGAGCGCGAAGTGGTCCGCGGGATCATGTTCCTGCGCGCCAAGACCCTGGCATCGGGCCGTACGGGCGTCCGTCCCGTGGTTCTGCAGACCATGGTGGACGTCCTCAATGCGGGCATCACCCCCGTGGTCCGTGAATTCGGATCCCTCGGTTGCTCCGGCGACCTTGCTCCGCTGTCCCACTGCGCCCTGGTCCTGATGGGCGAAGGCGAAGCCACTGGCCCCGACGGCGAGCTCTATGGCGCCGCCGGAAAGAAGCCGGTTGCCGAGCTCCTCGCCGCGCACGGTATCGAGCCGGTAGTCCTGGCGGAAAAGGAAGGCCTCGCGCTGGTCAACGGCACCGAGGGCATGCTCGGCATGCTCCTGATGGCCATCGCTGACCTGCACTTGCTGCTCACGACGGCGGACATCACCGCCGCGCTCAGCGTCGAGGCACTGCTCGGCACGGACCAGGTGTTCCTGCCGGAGCTGCACGCTGCCCTGCGTCCCCACCCGGGCCAGGCTGCCAGCGCAGACAACATGCTGCGGGTGCTTTCCAACTCGCCGATCGTTGCTTCGCACCGCGTCAATGACACCAAGGTCCAGGACGCATACTCGCTCCGCTGCGCACCCCAGGTGGCCGGCGCGGTCCGTGACACCGTGACGCACGCTGAGCTGGTTGCTTCCCGCGAGTTGGCAGCTGCCATCGACAACCCCGTGGTCCTCCCGGACGGCCGAGTGTCTTCCAACGGAAACTTCCATGGCGCCCCGGTGGCCTATGTGCTGGACTTCCTTGCGATCGCTGTCGCGGACTTGTCCTCCATCGCCGAGCGCCGCACGGACCGCATGCTGGACCCGGCCCGCTCGCACGGACTCCCGGCGTTCCTTGCCGACGATCCCGGCGTGGACTCGGGCCTCATGATCGCCCAGTACACCCAAGCCGGCCTCGTCTCGGACAACAAGCGCCTGGCCGTTCCGGCGTCGGTGGACTCCATCCCGAGCTCCGCCATGCAGGAGGACCACGTCTCCATGGGCTGGCACGCGGCACGCAAGCTCCGCAAGGCCATCGAGAACCTGCGCCGCGTCCTGGCCGTGGAACTCGTGGCGAGCACCCGTGCCCTCGACATCCGCACCCAACTGTCCGGTGGGGAACTCACTCCGGGGCCTGCTGGCGCCGCCGTGATCGAGGTGCTGCGCGGCGTCGTCGACGGCCCTGGAACTGACCGTTTCCTCTCACCTGAGCTGGAAGCAGCGGACCGTCTTGTAGGCGCCGGAGAGGTCCGTGCGGCCGCCGAATCCGCCATCGGAATTCTCGCCTGACGCCGAACAAAATACCGTTCGAGTGAATATTAGGAAGCGCCCCGGAAATGTTTGGCAATACGTGCCCCGGGGCGCTTTTCTGTGTAGTAGAACTTATGGGGTACGGCATGTCCACGCCGACGATGTCGTGGGCCTGCCGGGGAAATTCCGTTTACAACTGAAAACAACGAACATCCACAAAGGGGTAGAAGTTCAATGAAGGCACGCGGGACAGTCCTGTCCAGGCGAATCGCACAGTCCGCCGTCGTTTCCAATTGGGGAACGTTGAAGGTGGGGGAGCGGATCGAAGTCGTAAGGCACGCACATGTGGTCGCGGCGGGGGAGGTGCAGGAAGTCTCGGGCAGCGGCAACGTTGTGTGGCTTGAACCTGCAGGACCCGGCGCCGACGAAGCCGCCAAGCAGCTTTTCATGAAGTCCGACGGCGTGGAGTTGCGTCGGGTGTAGCCGGCAGAGTCGCCGACTAACCATAGAGAAGCACTTTAGACCAGAGAAACCGGGGCTTGTTTCCATTCCGCGCCTTCTTAGCGTGGTCTGGAAAACAAGCCCCGGTTTTGTTGTCTGTACCTGTTCCTAGGCGGCGAGGACCTCGCGCGTCTGGCCGAACGGGACCGACTCGTCCAGGGCAACCGTGTAGCTTCCGGGCTCGCGGCGGGTCACAAGGATCCCGCAACGGCCGTTTTCGGCTGCGGCTTCGATGAGCGTGCCGACAGCACGGTCAAGTCCTGCGTGGACCTCATCGACGGATGAAAAGGACAAATGGATCTCGTTGTGTTCTATTGTGGCTGTGCTCATTGGGGGCCTCCTTCTGCGGGATGCCGCGGGGGGAGGGGGAGCGGCAATTCCTGCATAAAAGATAGCAAAGTGTCATGGGATGTCTGTCATTCTGGGATTTGGGTCACCGGCGGACCATCGCCCGGAGGAGCTTCACGGCCACCGAGAGTGCCGCGATGTCCACCGGACCCGGCTTGATGGCCGCCTTGATAGTGTCTTGGACGCGCGCGAGTTGTTCGGTGTTTCCGCGTTCCCAATCCATGATCCGCTCTACGGGGTCGGAAGTTGCCTCCGAGGAGCGTGGAGTGTGCCGGACTACCGCCTTGGTCATGTCGGCAAGAACCAGGTACATGTCGTCACGGAGGGCTGCGCGCGCCAACGCTTCCCAGTGAGTGTCCCGCGGCAACAGCGTGATGTGTTCCAGCAGGGGAATGGCCGAGATCCTTTCGAACACGGCAAAGTAGACCTCCGCCACACCCGCGACCGGCTCCTGCAGTTCTTCAGCGATCGCGGAAATGTCCAAGAGGCCGTAGCTGACCAGGAGTTCGGAGGCCCGGAGGCCCAAGTCGTGTGGCAGGCCCACCGAATCAGTGTGGGCAAGGCGGTTCAACGAGTGGTCCAGGTTGATGCCGTGCAGGAAGCTCGTGAAATTGGCCCGCATCAGGGACATGGGCCGTCCGAGCCGCGCAAAGGCATCCGCAATGGGTTTGTCCCGGAAATCGTGTGTGACGTACCAGCGGGTGGATCGGTCGAGGAGGCGCCGCATGTCCAAGGCCACAGCGCATACGTGCTCCTTGGGAATGCTTGCCGGCACTCGGGCCAGGGCTTCAGCGACGGAATCCAAGTCCCAGATATGGCGCATCACTACGAATCCGCGTGCCACCGCGGCCGCCGAAACGGTCGTTTCTTCCATGGCACGGAACGCGAAGGCTATGCCGCCGAGGTTGATCATGTCGTTGGCGACCACCGTGGCCACGATTTGGCGGCGCAAGGGATGCATAGAAAGGTCATCACCGAACCGTTCCGAGAGTTGGCGGGGGAAATATTCCCGCAGCGTTTGCGAGAACCATGGATCGTCCGCGAGCCCACCTTCGGTCAGTTCCCTGGCCAGCTCGATCTTGGCATAGGCAGCCAGTACAGCGAGTTCAGGCGCAGTCAGTCCCGCCCCGGTCTCTACGCGTTCGCGAAGCTCCTCGGTGCTCGGCAGGCATTCAAGCTTCCGGTCCAGGTCCGTAGCCAAGTCGAGCCAGTCCATGGTCCGTTCGAAGCTGGGGCTCCATTGGAGGACCAACTGCTTGTCATTGAGTAGGAGGACGTTCTGGTCAACGTTGGTTTTCAGGACAAGCCGTCCTACTTCGTCCTGGAGGGAGTGCAGGAAGACCGTCCTTTCGTTTGGCGACATCTTGCCTGCCGCGATCATCTGGTCAAGGAAGATCTTGATGTTGACCTCGTGGTCCGAGCAGTCAACGCCTGCGGAATTGTCGATGGCATCGGTGTTCACGAGGATCCCGGCCAGCGCGGCTTCGATCCTGCCCCGTTGGGTGATGCCCAGATTTCCACCCTCGGCAATGATGTGGGTCCGCAGTTGGGCGGCGTTGACCCGGATGGCATCGTTCGATTTGTCTCCGACGTCGGCATGCGTCTCCGTGGAGGCCTTGACGTAGGTGCCGATTCCGCCGTTGTACAGCAGGTCGACCGGGGCCCTGAGGATTGCCTTGAGCAGCTCAGGCGGGGTCATCGCCGTCGCACTTTCATCCAATCCCAAGGCGAGGCGGACCGGTTCGGCGAGGTTGATTGATTTCTCGAGCCGGGAGAACACTCCTCCTCCGGGGCTGAGCTTGGCAGGGTTGTAGTCGGCCCAGGACGAGCGGGGGAGCTTGAAGAGCCGCTTCCGCTCGGCGAAGGAAACGGCCGGGTCAGGCATGGGATCCAGGAAAATGTGCCGGTGATCGAAGGCCGCCACCAGTTTGATGTGTTTTGAAAGCAGCATGCCGTTTCCGAACACATCGCCGCTCATGTCGCCGATGCCCACCACCGTGAAATCCTCAGTGCTGGAGTCGATCAGCAGCTCGCTGAAATGTTGCCGCACGGACTCCCAGGCGCCGCGCGCGGTGATGCCCATCTGCTTGTGGTCATAGCCCACCGAACCGCCGGACGCGAACGCATCGCCAAGCCAGAATCCGTACTCTTCGGCCAGGGCGTTGGCGATGTCGGAGAACGTGGCCGTGCCTTTGTCCGCAGCCACTACGAGGTAGTAGTCGTCGCCGTCGTGCCGGACGACGCGCTGGGGCGGGACGACGCGACCGTTCGTCCCGCCGTCGGGTCCGGCAACCAGGTTGTCCGTGATGTCCAGCAGTCCACGAATGAAGATCCGGTAGCTTTCCTGGCCCTCGGCCAGCCAGGCCGCCCGGTTTTCGGCGGGATCGGGAAGCTGTTTGGGGTAGAAACCGCCCTTGGCCCCGGTGGGAACGATCACGGCGTTCTTGACCGTCTGGGCCTTCACGAGTCCCAGGACTTCCGTGCGGAAGTCTTCACGGCGGTCGGACCAGCGCAAGCCACCGCGGGCAATGGCGCCGAAACGCAAGTGGACGCCTTCTACCCGCGGCGAGTAGACCCAAATTTCGTACAGGGGCCGGGGCGCCGGCGCAGCCGGGATGTTGGAGGGGTTGAGCTTGAAACTCATGTACG
Organism: Arthrobacter sp. DMZ02-1R; assembly: GCF_057747935.1. Lineage (NCBI taxonomy): Bacteria > Bacillati > Actinomycetota > Actinomycetes > Micrococcales > Micrococcaceae > Arthrobacter > Arthrobacter sp. DMZ02-1R. The sequence continues at coordinate 4,631,621 of NZ_CM173230.1, read as the reverse complement.
GCTTGTCCAAGTAGAAGTTGGTACGCAGTGTGGCCTCCACCAGGCTCGCCAGCGAACGCAGCAGGCGGTCGGCGTCGAGGACCGGTACGGCGTCGATGGCTTCCGCCAGTTCCTTGCGGGCGGCGTAGGTGGCCCGTGTCCTGGAGGTGTACTTGCTGCCGTCCACTTCGAACACGTCACTTCCAGCCGGCACCGGGTCAGCGGGTTTCGGCTGGAGCAGTTCAGGATCGAACAGGTCAGGTTCGAACCGGTCCGGATCGAACTTCGCCTCGAAAAGTGAAAGCAAAGCGCGGGTTGCGCGGGCATTCTCGCGGAGCGTGTCCGCGATGAACCCGTAGGAATTGGTGCTCCCCAACTGCCGAAGGTATTTCGCATACGCACGCAGGATGGCTGTCCGCCGCCAGTCAATCCCCTCCCGGATGACCAGGGCATCGAAAGCATCGGACTCCGCATCTCCCCGCATCGCGGCGCAGAACGAACCGGCCAGCAGTTCGCCCGTTCCCACCGGATCAACTCCGCGCGGGTACACAAGCCCTAGGTCGTATAGGAAGAAGGACCGTCCGTCGGCACGTTGCACGTCGAACGGCCGCTGGTCCAGGACGCGCAAGCCTAGGTTGTGGAAGATGGGCAGAATCTGCGTGAGGCTCTGCGGGCGGGTCAAATAGAGCCGAATCCGCGCATCCTCCGCAAGGACGGCAGTCCCCGGGCGCTTGTACACGGTCAGCAGAGGGTCTGCGGCGTCGGCATCTGGTATGTCCCCGTCCCGGGGCGCGAAACTCTCGAACCGTACGATGTCCTGAATCGCGTCTTCCACTTCGTAGTCGGCCTTGTAGCTGGCTGGAAAGGCGGTGGCCCATTGCCTGGACAGCCGGGCGGCCTCGGCCGCGGGGAACCTTGCGTGCAGGGCCTCGTCCAGGCCTTCGGCCCAGGACCGGGTGGCAGCGATGATCCGTTGCTCCAGTACCGCAGGATCTACGACGCCGGGCGCCCCCTCGTGTGGCAACAGGACCCGGAAGAACACGCGGGCCATGGCGGATTCACCCAGCCGGAGCTCGAACTCGATTTCTTCGGAGCCGAAGGCCTCGCGAAGCTCGCGTTCGATGTTGAGCCGGACGGCCGTGCTGAAGCGCTGGCGCGGCAGGAAGACGAGTGCCGTCATGAACCGGTTGCGCGAGTCCGGGCGGAGGAACAACCGTGTGCTGTGCCGTTCTTGGAGGCGCAGGATTTCGCGCGCGTGCTCGGCCAGCCGTTGGGCATCGATGTGGAAGAGCTCGTCGCGGGGATAGGCCTCCACCACTGCCAGGAGCTCCTTGCCGCGACGTGATGTGGGCGAGTAGCCGAACGTGCGCAGCACCTCGTCCACAGTGTCCCGGATGACGGGAATCTGGAGCGGCGAGCGGGAAGCCGAGCTGGGAGCGAAAAGGCCAACGAAAGTGCGTTCGTCGCTTGTGTCATCCGCGGTCAGGCTGATTTCGTCGAGGTAGGCGCGCCGGAGGACCGTTGAACGGCGGGTGGACTTCGTAAGGCTGAGGACGGGAGCTGCGCCGGGTTTTGCGGACGGCGCACCTCCCGAGACGGCCACTTCCGCATTCCTAAGCAGCCCCAGGCCCCGGCGGCCCCGGTAGCCGAGGAACACGAAATTCCCGTCCTCCAGCCAGCGCAGCAACTCTTGGACCTCCCGCGCTGCGGGAACGGTCTGGGACAATCCGTCCAAACGGCGGACTTCGTCGGCAAGCTCCTGATGGATCGCGGCGGTATCTTCTGCGGCTGCCCGGACGTCGCCAAGGACGTTCTGCAGCCGCTCAACGAGGCGCTCGGCACTCGCGTCATCCGGAAGCCGGGAAATCTCAACGGCGATCCACGCCTCGGTGAGGGGCCCGCCGTCGTCGTGGTTAATGGCGGTGACCGACGCGGAAGGTTCGACGCCGGACCGAAGGCCCGTCCGCACGGGTCCGCGACGGACGTCGGTCAGGCGATGGGTGGCTGCGTCCCGGGTGACCGTAAAAGTGGCGTGGACCAGGAGCCGGATGGGGGCGCTGTCCCTGGCGATTTCGGCGGTGACCGAGGGGACCAGGCAGGGCATGTCGTCGGTGACAATCGCCACGAGGCTGGCATCGGCTTCGTTCAGGACGCCGATCACAGCTTGGCCGGGGGCCCGCCTTTCGGCCAACGAGCGGTGGTACCGTGCACGCTCCAGGAGCGTGTCCGCGGTGTAGTTTCCAACATCGTCATCGGCCACGTGTTCGTAGTAGTCGGCAAGGAATCGGTCCGGGGCCGCAGGGGGAGTGCCTGCCGGGGCGTGGTCCGCAGGCTCGATCCTGGGTGACATGTCGCTGTGCCTCCGCCGGGCAAGGAGCGGCCGTGCTGTGGCGGTCGGCGAAGTCCCTGCGCCTCATTTCATGATGGCTGGCGCGGGGCGGGCAGTAAAGGCTTGGGGATCCACGCGGCCGATAACGCGGTCTACGTCTAGGCGCGGGATGCGCGAGGATTATTCCATGACACTGGTTCATCTCAGCGGACAACTCGTGTGCCGCAACGCTGACGAGGTCGCCGTCGTCGTCCTCCACCTTGCTCGCCACGTCGCCCTGACGCGCGCCGAGGCCGGCTGTATCTCATTTCACGTGACCGCCACGGACGACCCGGTGGTGTGGCAGGTTGACGAGAGGTTCAGCGATGAGGCGGCCTTCAGGGCCCACCAGGACCGCGTCACTAGAAGTGAATGGGGCCGCGCCAGCGCCGGGATAGAGCGTCGATACTCCGTAACAGGGCTCTAGAACAGCGCATCAACCCTGCGATTCTTTGGTCCAGGATCAATCATCGACTGGCTGCCACGCGGCAGCCAGTCTTCGATGAACGGTGTGTTCGTGAGGAGAGACAGCCACAGCTTCTCTTTCTCCGGACGTGTCCGTGCCGCCTAGCGCTTGACGGCGTCCAGCTTGAGCATCTTGGCGATGACGCCGTCCAGCTCGGAGTCGTCGAAGATTTTCTTCCAGTCGTCCTTGATGATGGTGTCCTTGCCGTACTGGATGGCGATTTCGCAGGCCTCGGAGAACGGGTTGGAGCCACGCAGGGCGTTGGTCAGGGCGATCTGCACGTGGCCGAACAGCATGGCCTTGGCCGCTTCCTCCGGGACGCCGGCGGTGTGCACAGTTTCGTGGAGCGCTTCGTTGAGGAGCGTGCCGATCATGCAGGCCACGGTCTCCACAAGGGTGGGTTCCAGGATGGCGAGCTGCTTCACGGTGACCCAGTGAACGTCGATAACCGGCGCGTAGATAGTGCGGATGGTCGCTTCGGCGGCATCGCGGGTGGCTGCGGGAGCGTCTTCGTCGATGGCAGCGACGACGTTCTGCGGGGCGCCCTGGCCGCCGAAGGTGTCGGCCCATTCTTCCTTGGTAGTGCGCTCAAGGAACACGGACGGGTGGCACGGGTGGGCGACGGCCTGGACGACGTCGTCGCGCTTGGCCAGCAGTCCGGCGTAGGCGGCGGCGGGGTCCAAGGTGAGCAGGATCGAGCCGGGCTTCATCTGCGGGACGACGCCTTCGGAGACGATGCCCAGGACGGTGTCCGGCACGGCGAGGATCACGACGTCGGCGCCCTTGACGGCGTCGTCGGTTGCGGTGATCTCGCGGCCCTCGGCGCGGACGCGGTCCTGGCCGGCGGGGGAGTTCTCGCTGTACGTGACGGTGTGGTTGCTCTTCTGGAGGTTGGCGGAAACGCGCATCCCCATCTTGCCACCGGCTCCGACAACGGCGACGGTCAATTGTTCTGCTGACATTTCACTTGCTCCTTAGGAATTCGAGGCTTTGTTGGGTCCACTGATTTTCGAGACGGATGGTTTCCGCCTCTGAGTCCTGCCAGGGCAGCCAGTGTTCGACGATCTGGTTGATGTTTCTTTGCGCGGGCTGAATCTTTCCGGCCATGTAGTCATAGTCCAGAAGACCCTCGCCGAGCGGTGCGCCCGAGTACGTGAACCCGACCCACCCCTCTTTGCGGCTGAACGCAAAGTCTTTGATGTGCATGTTCAAGACATAGGGCGCGACGGCGTCAATCACCTCGCGGGGCATCTCCAGCGCCGCGACGGTGTTGGCGGGGTCGCTGCAGATTCCCAGGTATGGGCTGTCCACCCGGCGGATCACGTCCAGGATCCGTGCGGTGGGAACCTGTTCATAGGTCTCGACGGCGATCCGCACGCCTGCTGCCTCAAACTCGGGCAGGATCTCGGTGAAGATTGCGGTGGCTTCGTCGGCGTCGGGGGTGTGGCCCGGGGCGTTGAACATGGTGCGCAACAGCTCCGAGCCGAGGATCCCGGCGATCTGCAGGAACTTCCGCAAGTGGTCCGGGCGGATGCCCTTCGTGCCCAGTTCCAGCGTGATGCCGAGGGAATCCGCGGTGGCGCGGACGGCTGCCAGTTCGTCGTCGGTCATATGCTCCAGGGGAGCGTAGTCGCAGATCTGGAACAGCTTCACGCCCAGTTCCGCAGTGCGCCGCAGCGCGTCGTGGATGCTGAGGGGCTCGGTGACCTTGTCCGAGAGTTGCCAGAAGAACGCGTAGCTGCTGAGGCCGATCGTGCTCATGCCCGCACCCCGTTCGCCGATACTGCAGCGGTTGCCGCGAGGCGGGCTGCAGCCTCATCGAGGATGGTCTTGAGCGCTTTCGGATCGTGTGCGAAGCGGCCTAGGAACAAGCCAGCGACGGACATGTCCAACTGGCTGATCAGTCCGGGTCCTGCGCTGCCGCCGTAGATGACCCTGCTCTGGGCCTGGCCCCGCAGGTTCCGGAGGTGCTCGTCCAGGCCGCGGACCACGGCGCTGATGTATTCCGGGGTGGCCGGTTCCGGGGCGCCGATGGCCCACTGTGGTTCGTAGGCCACGATGGTGCGGCTGGCTGGTCCGAGAGATTCGGCCCGATTGAGGGCGGCGTCGATCTCGGCGGTGCAGTGGGCGACGGCCTCTTCGGGTGAGCCGGAGTTCAACTCGCCGACGCAGAGAACCGGGGTGAGGCCATTGCGGTAGGCCGCTGCAGCCTTGAGCCCGATGATTGCTCCGTCCTCGCCGAAGATCCGGCGGCGTTCTGCGTGGCCGACTTCGGCATAGCGTCCGCCAAGTTCTGCCACCATCTTTCCGCTGACTTCACCAGTGAAAGCCCCTTCGTCTTCCCAGAAGATGTCCTGGGCTCCGGTGCCAACGCCGGCAGCACCGAGGATCCGCGCTGCTTCCGGCATCGTCGGGAACCCAGGTAGGACGAACAACTCGATCTCGCCGCTCAGGACCGCCGGATGCGCCGCCGCGATGGTGGCCACTTCCCGGCAGTATTCGAGTGTGCGTTCGTAGCCGAAGTACATCTTCAGGCTGACGCCTATGACCGCGCCGGCGCTCACAGCGGGTTTAGCAGGACGTGACACTCTCGTAGTCCTTAATGAGTGTGACCTTCTCGGCGGACGCCGAGGACTCGTCGAAGGTGTATGTGAGCCACTCCTTGGCGAGGCGGCGGGCCAATTCCAGGCCGACGACGCGCTGGCCGAAGGTGAGGACCTGGGCATTGTTGCTCAGGATGGCCCGTTCCACGGAGAAGGAGTCATGAGCGGTGACGGCGCGGATGCCGGGGACCTTGTTGGCGGCGATAGCCACCCCCAGTCCCGTGCCGCATACCAGCAGGGCTCGGTCGGCCTTGCCTGCGGCGATGAGCTCGGCAGCAGCGATGGCCACGGACGGGTAAGGGGTGTGGCTGATGGCGTCCACTCCGACGTCGTGGACGGATTCGACCAGTTCGCTGGCCTCGAGGTCGGCCTTCAGGGCTTCCTTGTACTCGAATCCGGCGTCGTCCGATCCTATGACCAGGCGCAGTTTGGTGCTCATGCTGTCTCCTTAATGCTGTTTTCGACGGTGTTCTCCTTGAGGAGGGACTCGTGGATTGCCTTGACAATCAGGGCCATCGAAACGGCTCCGGCGTCCGGGGTGCCCAGGCTCTTCTCGGCATGCGGGCGGGCGCGGCCCATGAGAGGCAGCAGTTGGGCGGTGGCTTCGGCCGCGGACTCGGCTACGGCGACGGCGGCGCCCCACGCTTCGGTCAGGGACTGGCCGTCCTGCACGCCGGCTTCGAGGGTGTCGCGGAACGGGACCAGGACATCCACCATGGTCTTGTCGCCCACCTTGGCCTTGCCGAAGTTCATGATCGCCGCGGCGGCGTCGCTCACACCGGCGGCGACAGCACCGCCGTCGGGCGCGTTGGCGTCTCCCAAGGCGTCGCCGACGGCCCGCAGCGCCATGCCCCATAGGGCGCCCGAGGTTCCGCCGGCCTTATCAGCCCAGGCGTCCCCGGCGAGGTGCAAGGTGGTGGCCGCGCCGGCACCACGTACGACGGCGTCTGCCGCGGCTTCCACTGCGGCGCGGACTCCGCGTTCCATGCCGATGCCGTGGTCGCCGTCTCCGGCGATCGCATCGATGCGGCCGAGTTCGCCAGCGTTTGCATCTACGACGTCTTTGGCGGCTCCAAGGGCTGCGAGGACGCGGACGGCAGCCTCGCGGGACTCAGCCGTAGCGTCAGGGATGGAAAGTTCGACGTCGGCCAGCTCGGCGTCGTCGGACGCCAGCGCTTGCGAGGTGACCGCCCCGCGGCGGAAGGCCGGTGCGTCGGCCGGTGCGAGCCAGAGTTGTTCGAGTTCCTCGTCCAGCCAGAAGAGGGTCAGGGACGTGCCTGCCATGTCGAAGCTCGTGACGAGCTCGCCCACCTGGGGATCGACGACGTCGAGCCCCGTCTCGGCGAGCAGCCGCGCCACGCGGCGGTACACCACGAAAAGTTCCTCGTACTTCACGCTGCCCAAGCCGTTGAGGATGGGGACAACGCGCGCACGATTGGCCTCGATGCCTTCAGGGATCTCGGCGAGGAGCTTGGCGACCATCAGCTCAGCGAGCTCATCCGCCGTCGGGATGTCGGTTTCGCCGATGCCGGGTTCGCCGTGGATTCCCATTCCGACTGCCATGCGGCCTTCGGGGACGGTGAAGAGCGGCTGCTCCGAGCCGGGAAGCGTGCACCCGCTGAAAGCGACCCCGAAGGAACGGGTGCGGTGGTTGGCGCGTTCCGCGATCTGCACAGTCTGGTCCATCGTATAGCCGGCTTCGGACGCGGCGGCGGCGACCTTGAAGACGGTCAGGTCCCCGGCGATGCCGCGGCGCTTGGCACGCTCGGACGGCGGGGCGCTGGAGATATCGTCCGTGACGGCGATGCTGCGGCAGTCGATTCCCTCCTTGCGGAGCTTCTCCTGGGCCTGCGTGAAATGCAGGACATCGCCGGCGTAGTTGCCGTAGCCCAGAAGCACGCCGCCGCCGTTGTCCGCAGCCTTGGCCACGTTGTAGACCTGCTGCGCGGAAGGTGAGGCAAACAGGTTGCCCATCGCGGCGCCGTGGGCCAGCCCTTGGCCGACGAGCCCCCCGAAGGCCGGGTAGTGGCCCGAACCGCCGCCGATCACCAGCGCGACCGATCCGGGAGTGCTGCGAGTGCTGCGGGCGACGCCGCCGGAGACGCGCCGTACCCAGCGGCCGTGCGATGCGACGAAACCTTCGATCATTTCGTCAGCGAAGGCTGAAGGCTCATTGAACAAGCGGGTCATACGGAACTCCTGGACCTAATAGCGAGGATTGGGTGGTGCCGGACGGCGGGCGGGCTTCGTGGGTGGAGCGCCCCAACTGACTGGCAGTTGTTGTCGTTATGACGCTCAAAACGACAACAACTGCGAGTCAGTTGGGAGGGTGAGCCCGCAGTTAAGGCTCGGCGTGGTGGCCGGCGCCTGCGGGGTCCAGTGCTTCAGCGGGGACGCCTTCGCTGGCTTTGCCCTGGCGGCTGAGGGTAACCATCAGGATCGAGGACAGGAGCATGAAGCCACCCACCACGAACATGGGCACCGTGTAGCTGCCTGTCCAGTCCTTGAGCCAGCCCGTGACGTAGCCGGCGCTGAAGCCTGCCAGGTTGCCGACCGTGTTGATCAGGGCGATGCCCGCTGCCGCTGCCGCGCCGGTAAGGAACTGCGTGGGCACGGTCCAGAAGTTCGGAAGGGCCGCGAAGATGGACATGGCGGTGATGGTGATGACGGCGATCGTGGCGGCCGGGGAGCCAGCGAACAGCGCCAACGGAATACTGACGGCGCCGGTCAGTGCCGGGAGGGCGATGTGCCACGTCTTGACGCCGCGCTTGGTGGCGTCCCTGGACCAGAAATACAAGGCAATGGCGGCCGGCAAGTACGGGATCGCGGTGATGAGCCCTTGCTGGAAGACGTCGAACTTCGTGCCGAACTGGGTCTCGAAACCCTTGATGATGGTCGGCAGGAAGAAGCCGAGTGCGTACAGGCCGTAGATAAAGCCGAAGTAGATGAGGGAGAGCATCCAAACGCGGCCGTTGCCGAACACGGTACGGACGCTGACGTGCTTGTTGCTGGCAGCGGTTGTTTCCTTTTCCTTTGCGAGAGCGCCGGTCAGCCAGGTCTTTTCCTCAGACGTCAGCCACTTGGCCTTGGCTGGGGAATCGGCCAGGAAGAACCAGGAAATGATCCCGATCGCGATTGCCGGGATGGCGACGCCGAAGAACATGAAGCGCCAGCCTTCAAGCCCGAAGAACACGCCGTGCTGCTGGATCAACGCGCCGGCCAGCGGAGCGCCGATCACCGTGGTCAGCGGCTGTGCCAAGTAGAAGAGGGCAAGGATCTTACTGCGGTGCTTTGCTGGAACCCAGAGGCTCAGGAAGAGGATGGCGCCGGGGAAGAACCCGGCCTCGGCCACACCCAGGATGAAGCGCAGGATGTAGAGCTGGTCCACGTTGCCCACCCAGGTGAACAGGAGGGACACAATGCCCCAGCTGACCATGATGCGGGCCAGCCAACGGCGCGCACCGAACTTGTGCAGGGCCAGGTTGCTGGGGATCTCCAGCAGGATGTAACCGATGAAGAAGACGCCCGACGCGAAGCCGAACTGCGCTGCGGAGAGCGCCAGATCCTTATTCATGCCGTTCGGGCCGGCGAACGAAATGGCCGTCCGGTCCAGGTAATTGATGAAGAACATCAAGGCAACGAACGGCACCAGCCGGATCGCGACCTTCCTGATGGCTGATCGTTCGACCACCGGTTGTGTGGTGTCCACATTGACTCCTAGAGGTTGCCGGAGCGCGTTGTCCTTCGGTGGACTGGACGGCTCTCGGGTTTTCTTAGTGCCGATCCGTGGACTTCCATGCCTCAGGACCGAGCTAAGCGTGTGATAAAAACCATAAGCCTCCGAAGGCAAATTGGTCAACCGGTTGACTGATCTTATTTTATTGATCGCTCTCCGCTGGCAAGCGATCGAGGGGCGTCAGGGAGCGTCAGAAATTGGTCATCCGGTTGCTACGCTGTGAAGATGTCAGCGAATCCCGCCGCAGCAGCGGCCCATATGACGGCAGCTCTTGCCCCCATGGAGCACGGCTCCGTCGTCTCCGAGGTCGCGGAGAGGCTGCTCGCGTACTTCACCAGCGGCGACATTGCGGCGGGGACGCGCCTCCCTGCGGAGCGGCAACTGGCGGCATCACTCGGCGTCGGGCGTTCAGCGGTGCGCGAAGCGTTAGCTGCTTTGGAAATCCTCGGCATTGTGATCGTGCGGCCCGGATCCGGAACGTACCTGCGCGACGGCGCCTCCGAGCTCTTGCCCCGTACCTTGAGTTGGGGGCTCATGCTGGGCGAGCCGCGCACGCGCGAACTTGTCGAGCTGCGCAGCGGCTTGGAGGTCCAAGCGGTTCAGCTGGCCGCAGCCCGCATTAGCGATGAGGCGCTGGATCGCATGCGCGCCAACCTCGACTCGATGGAGGCCGGCCTGGATAATCTCGTGGTCTTCGTCGAAGCCGACGCCGCATTCCACAAGGAAATCGCGTCTGCTTCCGGGAACCAGGTCCTGCAGGAACTCCTGCAGAGCATTCGATCTCTCCTGCGGATCTGGGTGGACAGGGCGCTGACCGATGAGGGTCACGCCGCCGCGGCGCTCGCCGAGCATCGCGCGATCTTCAAGGCCCTCGAATCCCGCGACATCACCCTGGTGACGGACGCCATGGTCTCGCATATGGATACGGCGTCGCGTCGCCTGCTGGCGGGCTACGACGCAGCCCAATAGCTCCGCTCCTGCGGCCGTTCGGGCCTGGCTGTTGGCGACGCTGGTCGCGCCGCGTGGATCAAATATTGGTCAACCGGTTGACTTGTGGCGTGGTGCCCATCACAATTGACTCTGGTTACGCCTACTTCCGTCCTCGCTGCAAAGGCCTGCTGTGATCAATGACGAAAACCACGCCAGGCTGTTTGCTCCATCGGAAGCGGTGGAGGCGGCAGGATGGTGTGCCGAGCTACGCAACGATGAACTCTCGGACATCACGTTCAACGGCATTCCGGTACTCCGCGCCATCCGAGCAGTGGTCCGCGACCACGACTGGCGCACCCTCCTGCCCACCGTCAGCCGGGTGGCGCAACACACCCGCGACGGCGGTGTCACGCTCTTGCTAGACATCGGCTTCGCCGGTTTCGGCTCCAGCTACACAGGCGAGCTCGCCATTCACCTCCTGAAGGACAGCGTCAAGGTAACGTTCGACGGCGTCGCTCCCGATGCCTTCCGCAGCAACCGGATCGGGCTGGTGGTCCTGCATCGCCCCGACGACGCCGGCAGTGCGGTGACCATCGGCAGTCCAGGCGGCGCTAGCACGCCGTCGTTCTTCCCCACGGATATCAGTCCGCACCAGCCTTTCCTGGACATCTCGTCGATGGAATGGGAGCGCGACGGGACCGGCTTCAGGCTCGACTTCCACGGCGACGTCTTCGAGACCGAGGACCAGCGGAACTGGACGGACGCCTCCTTCAAGACCTACGGCACGCCTCTTTCCAAGCCCTTCCCCGTAGAAGTTTCCGCCGGCGACCGCGTCCACCAGTCGGTGCTCCTGACGGCACTGCCTGGGCCTGCGACGGAGCCGGGACCGCTGCCGGTCCCGGAAGCTGTCCTCACAGTGCTCGGCGGCGTGACGGCCCGCGTGCCGGCGCTTTCGGTTTCGGCTTCATCGGCTTCGGCGGCGGCGTCCCGGCCGCATTCCGAACCCATCTCCGGCTTGGATGCGCTGCTTCTCGAACTGACGCCCGGCCCGGACACGGAGCGCTCAATCCGGCGCGCCAAGGAAGAAGCCGCAGCGCTGGACGTTCCGCTGGATGTACGCCTGTCAGTGGATTCGCCGGATCGCATCGGAGAACTCCTCGACCTCCTGCCGCTCGACAACGTGGTGCGGCTCGCGGTGTTCGACGCTTTCAGCCACGTCACGGAGCCTGATCTGTGGGATGGGCTCAGTCTCGACGCTGGCCGGCGCGGCTATACCGGCACTCTGCTTGCCGGAGCACGGTCCCACTTCACGGAGCTGAACCGCAATGCGGAACGCCTCCCCTCGGACGCGGACGCCGTCACGTTCAGCATCACTCCGCAGATGCACGCCACCGAGGTGCCGCACGTCGTCGAAACCCTGCCGATGCAGCGGCTCACGGCGCTCAATGCCCTTCGGATCGGCTTAGGACGGCCGCTGCACCTCGGGCCAGTCACCCTGAAGGCTAGGTTCAACGCTGTAGCGACGGTCGGCGACGATTCGGACGCCGAAGCCATGGCCACAGATCCGCTGCAGCCCGAGCCGTTCACGGCCGCCTGGATGCTGGGCAGCATCGCGGCCCTTAGCGTTCCCGGCGTCGAATCCGTCAGCTACTTCGAAGCAACAGGACCGCGCGGGATCCGCGGACCCGGCGGCCTAACGCCTGCGGGCGAGCTGCTGGCCGCCCTCGCCGCCTTGCGCGGCTGCGAGGTTCTTGACGTGGCTGGCGAGGTGCCCGGCGTCGTGCTGTATCCCGTGCGCGACGGCGGCAAGACGGTCCTGTTCGCCTCCAACCTCACAGCCAAACCGCTGACCGCCGTCGTCCGGCTGCCGGGCGGAGACAGTACCAATATTGAACTTGAGCCGTGGACCGCCGTTGTTCGCCGCTTCGACTGAACCGAAAGAGGAATGACTATGAGTAATCGGCTAGATGGCAAGACCGCGCTGGTCACAGGCGCCGGCTCGGGTATTGGACTTGCCGTTGCCCAGCGCTTCGTCGCCGAAGGCGCTCGCGTGTACTTCGCCGACGTCAACCTGGAAGCTGCCGAGAAGGCGGCTGCCGGCACGGGATCGGCCCTGGCGCGGGCTATACACATGGATATCTCCGACGAAGCCAGCGTGGTTGCGGGCTACGCCGCCGTTGCCGAGGGTGGCCCGCTGGACGTGGTTGTGGCCAACGCTGGCGTGCAGCTGTTCGGCCAGGACGCCCGCGTGGGAGACCTGGATCTGGCCGTCTGGGAGAAGACCGTGTCCATCAACCAGCGCGGCGCATTCCTGACCCTCAAGCACGCAGTCCGTGCCATGGAAGGTCATGGCGGGTCCATCATCTGCACCGGCAGCCCTACCGCCGTAGTGGCCTGCGGGCAGACGTTCACCGCCTACACAAGCTCAAAAGCAGGGGTGCATGGCCTTGCGCGGGTAGTCGCCGCCGACTACGCTGCCGCAGGAATCCGCGTCAACACCGTGGTCCCGGGCTACACCGAGACCCCGCTTGTGCAGACCATCGCCGACGATCCAGTGAGCCGCGCCGGGCTGGTCAACTCCACTATGCTCGGCCGCCCCGGAATGGCGGCCGACGTCGAGGGCATCATGGTGTTCCTCGCCAGCGACGATTCCGCTTACGCCACTGGCGGGCTGTTCACTGTGGACGGCGGACTGACGGCGCTGTGACGCGCGTACTTGTTCCACAGGGCGTCCACGGTCCCGGGCAGGTCGATGGCTGGATCGATCGCCCATTGGGACTGGAGGCCGTCGGAGAGGGCCAGAAGCATGCGGGCCACCACTGCGGCGTCCGCATCCGGATCGAACAGCCCCGCCTTCTGGCGGCGTTCAATGTCCCGGGTCACCCTGCTGTGGGTCACAACGTCGCGGTCCAGGAAATACTCATGGCAGGGGTGCTCCGGATCCACGGCCTGGGCCTGGAGGCTGACGTAGAGCTGTACCAAGCCGGGCACTTCCACGTTGTGGTGCGCCAGCCGGATGATGAGCGGGAGCTCATTGAGGTCCGAGGAAGGAGCCAGCTCCTCTCGGTTGACCTCGTCACGCTTCCGGAGGACTTCCGCGAGCAGCTTTTCCTTGGTGTCGAAGTGGTGGAGGAGGCCAGCCTGCGTCATGCCGACCTCGTCAGCAATGTCCCGCAAGATCGTGGCGGTGTAGCCGTTCCGGCCAATGACGTCCAGGGCACTGCGGAGGATATTTTCCTTGGTGGCCCGTCCGCGCGCATAGGAACCCCTCCGGGGCCGGACTTCGGGACTCTTCACCGTCATAGCTCCATCCCAAATCCACACTCGTACAGGGCATCCTCCAGGTCTCCAGGGACGTCAGGTCGTGATGCTATCACCGACGCTTCCGAGCGAGGAAGCTGGAACGGCAAGCGTCCCTCCGGAGGCACCGCACCCGTCAGCGCTTGCAGGACAGCCGCGTCCGAAGCGCCATAAACCGCGGCGATGGCGGCGCACTGTGGCTCCAGCGGTGTCAGGACCGCTGGCCTGTCCAAATGGGCAACCACGACGACGGGAACCGCCTCGGCGAGCCGGCCCACCCGCTCGATAGTCCCGGCGTCGAATTCCAGGCTCCCGGCATGGAAGCTTGACTCAAGCATGTACTGGTCACGGAAATCGAAGGGAGCGTTGACCCGTACGATGGCGACGTCGGCGTCCTCGGCGTTGACTGCGTGTTCCAGGCCGGCCAGTGCCAGCGCCTCCGCGGAGACTTCCTGGGAGAACACCCGCGTGCCGGGACGAAGCGGCAGGATCGGCCGCGGGGCGGAAACAGCACCGCCGTCGTGGACCGCGGAATTCTTCAGCAGCGTCACCGAGCGGGCCTGAGCACGCGTGCCCGCATCGACAAATTCAGGAAGTCCCGTCCGTTGCGCTGCCAGGGATTCGTCCACGTAGGGGTCATCGAACAGGCCGAGCTGGAACTTCACGCTGAGCAGCCTCCGCACGGACTCGTCGATCCGTTCTTCGCTGACCCGCCCCTGGCGGACAAGGTCCACCACAACTTCAGGGCACTCTTCGCCGCCCAACTGGTCGCAGCCGGCGTCGATGATCTTCAGCACCCGGTCCTCAACGGAAAGGTGCTCGACGCCCCATGCGCGCGGCGGCAACTGCCGTCCGTGAAGGCGGGATTCGGTCACCAGTCCCCAGTCGGTGCACACGACGCCGGTGTACCCGAGTTTGTCGCGGAGGAGGCCCTGGATGATCTGCCGGTTATAGCCGAAGCCGACCTCCTCAACCGGCTCGCCGTCGAGCTCCAGGCCCACGGGCAAGCCGTAGTAAGGCATGATCGCGGACACCCCCCGGGAGATGACCCGGCGGAACGGCTCCAAGTGGTAATCGAACATGCCGCCCGGGTAGACCTGCTCCCGGCCATACGGGAAGTGGGCGTCCTCGCCGTCCAGCTGGGGACCGCCACCGGGGAAGTGCTTGGCCATACAGGCGACGCTGCCGTCGTCGAGCGCTTCACCCTCAAAACCGTCCAGGTACGCCAAAGCCAGCCGGGACACCAGGCCGGCGTCTTGGCCAAAGGTGCCGTATTGGCGGGCCCAGCGGGGTTCCGTGGCTAGGTCGATGGTCGGGTGCAGCGCAGTGCGAATTCCGACGGCCGTGTACTCCTTGCGCGCGATCCCCGCGAATTCGCGGACCAGCTCTTCGTCTCCGATCGCCGCCATGCCGAGCGGCTCGGGCCACGCGGAGAAGTGGATCGCCGTGAACGACGCTCCCCAGTTTTCGGCAAAGGAATGCCGGGGATCAGTGGAGAGGGTCACGGGGATACCGTGCGGAGTGTCCGCTGCACGCCTCTGCACCTCGTTCACCCACTTGGCTGCAAGCCTGGGCTCGGGGAGGAAGTGGACGTTGATGTGGTTGATGAGTTTGTCCCCAACCAGCTCGGCGAGGCCGGAACGGCCCGCGCGTGGCGCGTCATCGTCAAGCGAGCCGCTCTCGGTGGCGCTGGCCATTGTGTGGAACATGAGGCCGGCCTTCTCCTCGAGCGACAGCCGGCCTAAGAGGTCCTCAACCCGCTCCTGCACAGGCCGCCGCGGATCCTCGTATGGATCCATGACGCCGTTGCCGTTGAGGTCGCGGAACAATACCCCGTCCGGGCTCTGCTTGAACTCTTCCCGCGCTGCCACACTCATGCTGCCGGCTCCGCAGCGGCCGCCACCAACTGGCGCCGGGCTTCCCGCCGCTCGCGCTGCTGGGTGGGATGGGGTACTGGCGCGGACATGAAGAGCTTTCGGGTGTAGGGGTGCACGGGATCGGACGTTACCTGCTCCGCCCGGCCGTGTTCAACGATCCTCCCCTTGTAGAGAACGATCACATTGTGGCTGATGTGGCGAATGACGCTGAGGTCGTGGGACACAAACAGGTAGGACACGCCGGTGCTCTCCTGGATTTCGACGAGGAGGTCCAGGACCCGTGCCTGCGTGGTGAGGTCCAGCGCGGACACGGGCTCGTCGCAGACAATGAGCCGGGGCTCGACGGCGATGGCGCGGGCGATTGCGATCCGCTGGCGTTGGCCGCCGGAGAATTCCCGCGGCAGGCGGCTCCCTGCATCCGAGGGCAAATGGACGCTGTCCAGGAGGCCCCTGATCTTTTGGATGGCGTCTTTCCGGGCCGTGCCTTTCCCGCTCCTGCCCAGGATGGTGAGTGGCTCGGCGAGGATGTCCTCCACCGTCATGGACGGGTTCAGCGAAGTGTACGGATCCTGGAAGACAACTTGGATATCCCTGCTGAGTGCCCGCCGTTCGTTACGGCCGGCCTGTGTGATGTCCTTGCCATCGAAGGTGATCCGGCCGGCGGTGGGCTTGACCAGGCCAAGGATGGACCGCCCGATTGTCGTCTTGCCCGAGCCGGATTCGCCCACGAGGCCCAGGGTCTCGCCGGGGCGGAGGGAGAAGGAGATGTCTTCGAGGGCCCGGAAGGCCGGCTTCCGGCCCTGGCCGGGGTACTCCACGGCCAGGCCATCCACCTCGAGGAGCCGTGTGTTGTTCGGCATCGCTTACTCCCTGCCTTGGGTCGGGGACGTCATTACGCCGTTGGGGAAGAGTACGTCGTCATCGAACGGATACGGGCGGGCCGCGCCGTCCTCCAGCATGGAGTTGAGCAGCTTGCGGGTGTACTCATGGTCCGGTTCGGTGAGGATCTTCTCGACGTCGTCCATCTCCACAATGCGGCCAGCCTGCATGACCGCCACCTTGTTGCAGATATCGGCAACGACGCCGAAGTTGTGGGTCACAAGGACTACCGCCATGCCGGTTTCGCGCTGCAGGTCGCGGAGCAAGTCAAGGACTTCTGCCTGGACGGTGACGTCCAGTGCCGTGGTCGGCTCGTCGGCGATGAGCAGGCGCGGATTGCAGGACACGGCACCGGCAATGAGGACGCGCTGCGCCATGCCGCCGGAAATCTCATGCGGGTAGGACTTGAACGTCTTCTCCGGGTCGGCGATGCCCACGCGTGCCAGCAGGGCAAGGGCGCGCTTCTCGGCGTCTTGCTTGGACAGGCCGAGCCGTGTCCGCATGGGGACCGTGAGCTGGTAGCCGATCCGGAAGGACGGATCCAGGTTGCTCATGGGCTCCTGCGGGACGTAGGCGATATCGGTGCCTCGGAGCGCCCCGCGTTCCGCCTTCCCAAGCGCGGTGAGTTCCTTGCCCTCAAACGTGATCGAGCCGCCGGACACGCGTCCGCCGTCGGGCAGCAGGCCAAGGACCGCGAAGGCCGTCTGGGTCTTGCCGGAGCCGGATTCGCCCACCAGGCCCAGCACTTCGCCGGGACCCACGTGGAAGCTGACGCCATGGACCACTTCCTTCCGGGTGGCACCGGTGCCGTAAGCCACTTTGAGGTCCCGGACGGACAGGAGTGCCTCTTCCGGGTGCGCGGCGACGGAAGCCGGTGCCGCCGTCGTCGAGGTGCCTGCCGCGGGTGCGGCGGTCGGTGCGGCGGCTTTCGAAGCCTTCACCGCGCGCGCACTCGTGCCGGAGTGGCCGCGTTCCTCGAGGGCGTCGCGGAGGGCGTTGCCGAAGAGGACCAGCGCCATGCACATGAGGCCGATGGCCAGGCTCGGCCAGAAGATCAGCGATGGGTTGAGGACGATCTTGCGGAAGCCCTCGTTGAGCATGTTGCCCCAGGACGGGACGGAGTTGTCGCTGACGCCGAGGAACTCGAGACCGGCCTGGATGGCGACGGCGATGCTGGCCACCCGCGCGGCTTGGATGATGACCGGAGCCCGGACAACGGTGAGGATGTGCCTGGCGATAATCCGTGCGTCGCTCAGCCCTGAGACGCGTGCGGCGTCCACGTAGAGTTCGTTCTTCACTGCCTGCACGGCGCCGCGCACCACCCGGTAGAAGCTGGGGGCTAGGTGCACGCCGAAGATGGTCATTGCGATCCACACGGAGGGGCCGACGACGGCGCGCACGGCCAGCAGGATGACGATGCCGGGGAGTGCCATGTTGAGGTTGTTGAACCACGACGAGGCGGTGTCGAACCAGCCCCCGTAGTAGCCGGCCACGAGTCCGGCGGAGACGCCGATGACCAGTGCCACGACGAGGGCGATGGCGGCACCGATCAGGTTCACGCGGCTGCCCCAGAGGAGGCGGCTCATGGTGTCCCGGCCGGAGCCGTCTGTGCCCAGGAGGTGCCGTCCGCTCGGCGGCTGCATGGCTTCCCTGAGGTTGACCGCGTTCGGATCGGGGACGCCGAGCAGGGGCACAACGATTGCGACGACGATGATCACCGCCAAGACGATGCAGGACGCCAGGCCGAGGGGGTTCCCTAGGAAGCGTCGGACCAGCCCCGGGCGGGCAACCACGGGTTCGACGCCGGTGGGGACTTCTGTCGCGAGGGTCATGACAGGCGCACTTTCGGGTTGAGCCAAGCGACGAGGACGTCGACGAGGAGATTGACGATGACGATGATGAGCACCACGGCGAGGACCACTCCGATGATGAGGGGCAGGTCCGTGCGGCTGGTCGATTCGACGGCCAGGGAGCCCAGCCCCGGGAGGGCGAAGACGGACTCGATGACAACGGCGCCGCCCAGGATGCCGACTACCTGTACCGCGAGGGTAGTGAGGCCGTTGGTGGAAGCGTTGCGTAGGACGCTGGTGAGGATGATCCGCCGTTCGGAGAGCCCGCGGCTGCGCACCGTGCGGATGTAGTCGTGGCGAAGAACCTCCAGCGTGGCGCTTCGGACCTGCGTGGCGACTCCGGCGACGCCCCCAATGGTGAGGGCGATCACCGGCAAAGTGATGGCCCGGACCCAACCGCCAGGCGATTCCGTCAGTGGGATGAAACCCGTGGCCGGGAACCATTTCAGTTGGATGGCGAAGTACGTGACCAGGAACAGCGCCACGATGAAGGATGGCAGTGCGTCCCCGAGCGTGGCGAGGATTTGCAGCGTGCGGTCCACCCATCCCTTGCGGACTGCGGCGTAGATGCCCGAAGCGAAGGCCAACACGCCGGTCAACAAGGTCACGACGATCACCAGGCTGAGCGTCACCGGCAGCCTGACCATGAGGGTGCTCCACACCGAGGCGCTGCCGAAGTAGGAGGCGCCGAGGTCGCCGCCGAGGGCCTTCATCAGCCAGGTGAAGTACTGGACGAGCAGGGGCTGATCCAGTCCGAGTTCGTGGTTCTTGAGGGCTACCTGGGCCTCTGATGCGTTCTCCCCGAGGATGTTGCGGGCGATGTCGCCGGCCGCCGGGAAGAGCAGGACATAGGCCAGGAAGGACACAGCCAAGAGAAGGACCACTGCGGACAATAGCCGCCGTAGTAAGAAGTTGGTCACCTTGGACTCCTTGGTCAGGGTGCAGGTCAGGTCTGGTGCGGGGAAGGGGTGCCGGGGCTTCAGCCCCGGCACCCTCGTTGCTACTTGCCCGTGGGCTTGTAGTTGTAGATGGACGGAACCGCTTGCTCCGCCTGGTTCTCTACGGCGACCTTGTCGTCGTGGTAAAAGAACTGCTCAAGGCGGTACAGGGGGCTGAACCAGTGCTGGTCAACGAGGTACTGGTTGAGTTGCTTGGCTGCGTCGCCTGCGGTCTTTTCGTCGCCGGTCTGAACCTTTTGGATCAGGGCGTTCAGCTCAGGGGTCTGGGACTTCAGCGGGTTGTACGGAGCATTGGGCGCAATGAGCAGCTGGATGTTCCGCCAGTCGTCACGCTGCACGAGGCTCATGTAGGAGACTGCGAAGTCGCCCCGCAGCATTGACGGGATTGCTTGGCCGGGACCCCATTGGTGCCGGACCACCTTGACGCCGATCGCCTTCCAGTTCTGCTCGATGGAGTCGTAGATGGCGGGGTCGAAGACCGGGCTGATCGGCAGTGTCACGGTCATGTTCTCGGCGCCGGCATCCTTGAGGAGCTGCTTTGCGCGTGCGGGATCGTACTTGTAGGCGCCGTCGAGGCTTGCGTCGTAAGCCGCGACATTAGGGCGGAAGGTCTGGCTGGTCAGCTGGCCCTTGCCCAGTGCGACAGCCTGCAGGAGGGCGTCACGGTCGATAGCCAGGGTAAGGGCTTCGCGGACGCGGGGATCCTTGAGCTCGGGTGTCATGGTCCCGTTACGGTCGAAGAAGAAGATGCCCTCCCAGTTCGTCGAATACGGCTGGTGCAAAAGCCCGGCCGTTTCGGCGTCGGTTGCAGACGCTGCCCGGGCGAGTATTGCGGCGTCAATCTGGCCTGACTTCAGGGCGTTCAGGCGTGCGGTCTCGTCTGTCAAGATCTGGAACTCGACTTTGTCATACGGGAGCTTGTCACCCCAGTAGGAATCGTTCCGCTTGTACGAGATCTTGGATCCCGCCACAGTGTTGGCGGTATCCAGGACGTAGGGGCCCGTGCCCACAGGGTTGGTCTTGATTCCCGGTGTCTCCAGTGCGTTGGGGGCGCCCATGTAGCCAGCGGCATTCGTTAGGGAATACGGAAGTCCGGGATCCGCCGCTGACAGCTTCAGTACCGCGGTGGTCGCGTCGGGTGTTGTCACGGACGCGACGGACTTCAAAGAGCTGGCCAGTGGGCCGTTGGCCTTTTTGAAGTGCTCCACGTTGGCTTTCACTGCAGCGGAGTCAAAGACCTCGCCGTCGCTGAACTTGACGCCTGTGCGCAGCTTCAGGGTGTAGCTGAGTTTGTCTGCGCTCGCCTCCCACGAGGTGGCAAGCATCGGACTCAAGGTGCCGTCCGGGTTGAGCTTGATCAGGGGATCGTAGGCGGCTTGGTAGACCGGGGCCAAGTGGCCTTCGTTGGCCTGTGCCGGATCGTAGCTGGTCGGCTCCTGCAGGGAGCCGATTCGAAGCAGGGGCGCGGTGGCAGGTCCAGCCTGCGCCTGCTGTGTTTGCGTTGACGTGCCGCCGCAGGCGGTGAACGCCAGGGCCGAGACGACGGCGGTCACCACCGTCGGTAGAAGCCGGCTCTTGATGCCCATCATTCCTCTTCCTAAGACTCCGTTGTGGTTAGGTTCGGCACCGAACAAGCATGTGCCGCTCGTCACATGCTAAATTGAATTAAGCATTCAGCGCAAGGTGTGACGCTCTAAGGCTGAGATTCAAGTCATAGTGGCAGTCAAATCCGAAATCGAATTTTGTTTCCACCCAAAAGCTGCGTAAACCCAGTAGGTAGCCAGCAATGATCGACGACGAAGTGAGGATCATGAACCAGGAAGTCACCGCCTTTGAAGCCGCCGTGGCGCGAATCAGGGCAGGATCCCATCCGCACGCTGAAGCCAAGGCGCTGTACCAAGAGTTGAGCGGCGATGAAAGACTTGGACTGCTCGACGGCGACACGCCCTTTTGGGAGGGCATGGCCGAGATTGCGCGTGGATACAACCAGCGGCCCTATGTCCACGGAGAAGTAGCCCGCTTGGGTGTTCCTGGCATTCGCTTCGTCGACGGTCCCCGCGGTTGCGTACCTGGACAAGGCACTGCGTTCCCCGTTTCCATGGCGCGGGGAGCCACTTGGGATCCGTCCTTGGAGGAAAGGGTGGGGGAGGCCATCGGCCGGGAAGTCCGCGCACAGGGCGGGAATCTTTTTGGCGGTGTGTGCATCAACTTGCCGCGGCATCCCGCGTGGGGGCGGGCGCAAGAGACTTACGGCGACGATTCCCACCACTTGGGCGAGTTCGGGGCGGCCCTGACGCGGGGAGTCCAGAAATATGCCATGGCATGCGTGAAGCACTATGCCGTGAACTCTATGGAGAACGCGCGGTTCCATGTGGATGTAACCCTCGACGAGGCAACGCTCCACGAGATGTACTTGCCGCATTTCAAGCGCTCGATCAATGAGGGTGCGGCGGCGATCATGACTGCGTACAACTCAGTGAACGGTGATTGGTGTGGCCAGAACACCTACCTCCTCACCGAGGTCTTGCGCGATCAGTGGGCTTGGGATGGAATCACGGGGAGTGATTTCATCTTCGGCCTGCGCGACGCGGCTGCCTCCCTCAATGCGGGGCTGGATGTCGAAGAACCCTTCTCCCAAGTTCGCGGGATGCACCTGCGCAAGGCGTTGGAGGAGGGGCACACCTCCTGGGAGTACGTGGAGCGTGCCGGATTGCGCCTGCTGACGGTCCAGCTCAGATCCTACGCCGCTCGCGTGGAACAGGATCCGCCCGTTGCCGTCATGGCCAACGGGGAGCACCGGGCTTTGGCACGAGAGGTAGCGGCCCGTGCCATGGTGCTGCTGAAAAATGACAAGGTCGGAGGAGCGGCAGTCCTGCCCCTGGATGCGGACTCGGTCCGCAGCATCGCAGTGATCGGGCGCCTGGCTGTCCGGCCGAACATGGGGGACCTCGGGTCATCCAACGTCCACCCGCCGAGCTCGACGACGCCGCTCGAAGGGATCCACGCCGCATTCCCCGGAGCAAGAATCATCGTTGTTGCCCAGGACGATCCGGAGGCCGCCGGGAGGGCGGCCCGGGAGGCCGACGTCGCGATCGTCGTCGTCGGCTTTGACGAGCGGGATGAGGGCGAATTCATCGGAGCCGGCACACTGACCGACCCTGAACTTCTGGGGCTCTTCCCGCCCCGGCCCGCCGGCGTCGAAATGCCGAAGCCCAAGAAGGGCGCGGGGATGACCGCGGGCGAAGGCTATGGCGGGGACAGGACTTCCCTCCGGCTGCGTCCCATCGACGAGGAGATCATCCGTGCCGTGGGAGCCGCGAATCCGCGCACTGTAGTGAATGTCGTGGCCGCTGGCGCCGTCATCTCCGAAAACTGGCGCCACAACGTGCCTGCGATCGTCATGATGTGGTACCCGGGAATGGAAGGCGGCCATGCCTTGGCCGATGTCCTCACCGGTGCCCACAACCCATCAGGCCGTCTTCCGTACTCCATTCCCACCTCGGAGGAGCACCTTCCGGCCTTTGACCGCGATGCACATGAGATGACCTATGACCGGTGGCACGGCCAGCGGCTGCTCAACAAACTTGGCGTGGAAGCGGCCTTCCCCCATGGATTTGGGCTGTCCTACACCACCTTCGGCATCCGGGAGGGAAGCGTCATATCGGGCCCCGACGGAATCACGGTACGTGCCACGGTCGCCAACATGGGGGAACGCGACGGACACCACGTGGTGCAGGTCTATGGGCAGCGCACCGATGGAATCCATACCGGCGAATGGTTGCTTGCGGGGTTCCTGAGCGTGTTCGTCCCGTCGGGCGGGACAATCGACGTCGCCGTTCCGGTTTCGCTCACGGCCCTGGGCTCATGGAACCAGGCCACGAAGTCAATCGACGCACCTGCGGCCACGTCCGTCCTGTTCAGAGTCGGCGCCCACGCCGAAGATCCCCAGGCCCTCCGCTTGGCAGTCACTGCCTAGGCTGGCCCTACGGCTACAGCCACGTCCCTTACTCCACGAGAACCCTGTGAAGGCAAAGATGACCACCTACACCGCGAAATCCCCGCTCATTGCCGTGATGCGCCATTCCGAAGGGAACCGCATCGTAAAGGAGCGGGTCCCCTCGCTTGTCAACAGCCCGCTGCTGCACGCGCTCTACTTCCATGAGGTGGGTTTGATCCTCGGCACAGAGCCGGGGCTCCGTGGAAAGCCCGGGGAAGTGGCGGAGATCCTGCGGTTGATCGAGTCGCTTGAGCCGGAGGACCTAGTTGCCCGGCGCGCCGCGGCAGCCGCCGTCGACGTTCCCCCTCCGTCCGGAGACTATGAGCCGGGCTCGGTGGAGCGCGGCAGCGCGGGTGCGGCATACCCGACGACGGCGGCAGCCGGGGAGCGCTTCGAGCTCACCCTGGCTGGTCCCTCGCATGGGAACCCGTTCACCGCTGTGGAGCTCCGGGCGGTGTTCACGTCTCCGTCCGGTGGCACGCTCAGTGTCCCCGGGTTCTATGACGGCGATGGCGTGTACCGGGTGCGGTTGTTGGTGCCGGAGGCGGGGGAGTGGTTGTTCGCCACCAAGAGCAACGCCCGGTCCCTGGACGGGGTCACCGGCGCGTTCACGGCCGGCGAGGCCGCTGCCGGGGCCAGGGGCGTGGTCCGGGTGGCGAAGACCTTCCACTTCGCCTATGAGGACGGCACCCCGTACCTGCCCGTCGGCACCACGTCCTACGCCTGGACCCATCAGGGCGAGGCGTTGGAGAAGCAGACCCTGGACACCCTGGCGGCCGGGCCGTTCAACAAGCTGCGCATGTGCGTTTTCCCGAAGTCCTACCTGTTCAACGAGAACGAACCGGAGCTGTACCCGTTCGAGGGTTCCCTGTCAGCGGGGTTCGATTACGGGCGGCCCAACCCGGAGTTCTACCGGCACCTGGAACACAGGATCGGCCAACTGGACGGGCTGGGCATCGAAGCGGACCTGATCCTGTTCCACGCCTACGACCGTTGGGGCTTCTCCACCATGAGCCCGGGCCAGGATGACCGCTACCTGAAGTACGTCGTGGCGCGGCTGGCCTCGCACCGGAACATCTGGTGGTCCTTGGCCAACGAGTACGATCTGCTGTTCCGCAAGACCACCGGGGACTGGGAGCGTTTCGCCGGCATCGTCCAGGCCAACGATCCCAGCGGGCACCTGCTGTCGATCCACAATTGCCATGCGTTCTACGACTACTCCCGGCCGTGGATCACGCACAGCAGCATCCAGCGCCAGGACGTGCACAAGACGGCCGAGTTCACCCGCGAGTGGCGGGACCGGTGGCAGAAGCCGGTGGTCATCGACGAGTGCGCCTACGAGGGCAACATCGATCAGGGCTGGGGCAACATCACCGGCGAGGAAATGACGCGGCGGTTCTGGGAGGGGGCCATCCGCGGCGGCTACGTCGGACACGGGGAAACCTACATGCACCCGGCGGACGTGCTGTGGTGGGCCAAGGGCGGGGAACTGCACGGGTCCAGCCCGGACCGGATCGCCTTCCTGCGCCGCATCCTGGCGGAAACCCCGGGAGGATTCCTCGAACCGCTTCCCGGCGCCTGGGACGTCCCGGCCGCGGGCATCCGGCACGAGTACGAGCTCAGCTACTTCGGCTTCAACCAGCCCGCGTACCGGAACTTCGTGATGCCCGCCGGCCGTGTCTACGAGGTGGACATCATCGACACCTGGAACATGACCATCGACACCCTCCCGGACACCGTGGAGGGACGGTTCCGCCTCGAGCTGCCCGGCCGCCAGTTCATCGCCGTGAGGCTCCGCGCCGTCGGCTAAGCCCAAGCAATCCCCACCGCCACCCTCGCCTCGCAAGTCCCCACCGGCTCCCAGCCTTCGCAAGCTCAGGCAGGGGCCCTCGCCGGTGTGGCCCCACGGACAGGGAACCCGGGCGGCGTGGGCCCACGCAGTTGTTGTCGTTTTGAGCGCTCAGAACGACAACTACTGCCAGCCAGTTGGGTAAAGACCACGAAACCCCTACGCCAGCAGGGTGTTCACCAGGCGCGCGGCCACCTTGGCGGTCCGCGAGTCGATATCGAACTCGGGGTTGAGCTCGGCAACATCAAGGTGCAGGAGCTTGCCGCTGGCGGCCACCTGCTTGCACACCGCGCTGATGATGGGCAGCGGAACGCCATACGCCGCGGGAGCGCTCACACCAGGGGCCACCGACGCCGGCAGCACGTCGAGGTCAATCGTCAAGTACAGCGCATCCACGCTGTCCAGGAACCGCGCCACGAACTCCTGCACGGCCTCCGCGGAGCAGTCCTCGTCCAGGAGGTACTTCACGCGCAGGCGATCTGCCGTGTCGAAGAGGGTGCGCGTGTTGTTGGGCTCGGAAATTCCGACGACGGCGTAGTTCAGTTCGCGGCCGGCGGCGGCTTCCGCGCGTGCCATCTGCAGGAACGGCGTGCCCGAGCTCGGCACCGGCTCGTCCCGCAGGTCGAAATGCGCATCAAGGTTCAGGACTCCGAGGCGTTTGCCGCTTTTTACGGCCTCCGAGCCAGCCGCGCCCAGGTAGCTGGCGAAGGCGGTTTCGTGCCCGCCGCCAAGCAGCACAGTGAGGTTGCCGGCGTCGAGCAATTCCGAAATCACGCGTCCTGCGCGCTCCTGGCCCGCCTCAAGGGAGCCGTCCTCCACCACGACGTCGCCGGCGTCGAACACGTCCCGGTCCAGATGGAAAGCCATCGGGCCCAAGGCTTGGCGGATAGCCTCCGGCGCGGCCGCCGCGCCAATGCGACCCTTGTTGCGCCGCACGCCTTCGTCACTGCGGAAGCCCACGACGACGGCGGGCCGGGAGCCCGTTTCTGTCGCGCCGGGGGTGGCGGCGCCGGGAGTGTGGGGCGTCACCGCTTGCCACCAGCGGCGGTGCTCATCGCCGTCGCCGTCGAAGCGGCCGGTCCACGGCGTGGGGCGGACATCGGCAACAGCAGGGGAAATCTCCATGATTCAAGCTCACCGCATGGCGGCGTCGGGAAACACTGTTTGCACGCCGCGGGTGTCCGGTATTCCGGAAAGGCTACTTGACGCCCAAGATTTCCTCGACCGAACCGATCCCGAAGAACAGCAGGAATGCCGCGGCCACAGCCCACATGAGCGGGTGCACTTCACGCGCCCGGCCCTGGAAGGTGCGGATCAGGGCGAAGGAAATGAATCCGGCGCCCAGGCCGTTGGCGATCGAGTAGGTGAACGGCATGAGGGCCATGGTCAGGAACGCCGGAATACCCACACCCCAGTCCTGCCAATGGATCTTGCCCACCTGGGACACCATCATGAAGCCCACCACCACCAGGGCGGGTGCCACGGCTTCGAACGGGACTAGGTTGATGAGCGGGGTGAAGAACATGGCCACCAGGAACAGCAGGCCAGTCACGATCGAGGCCAAACCGGTCCGGGCACCCTCGCCGATGCCGGCCCCTGACTCCACGAAGATCTGGTTGGAGGATACGGACGAACCGCCACCGATGATCGCGCCAAGGGCGTCCACTTGCAGGACACGGTCCACATTGGGGATGTTTCCGTGCTTGTCGATGTTTCCTGCTTCCCTGGCAAGGCCCACCATGGTGCCCATGGCGTCGAAGAAGATGCTGAGGAGGATCACGAACGCCAGCAACGTGGCGGCGATGAAGCCAAGGTGCTCGAATGCACCGAAGGGGTTCGCCTTACCGATGAGCGACAGGTCCGGGGCAGCCCATTCGGTGAACTTGGGCGCAACGAGGGACCAGCCGCGGGGATTGTAGGTCTTCCCGTCGAAACTCGGACCGATGTGCAGGGTGAATTCGAGAATGGCCGCGAGGGCCGTGGAGGCGACTATGCCGATCAGGATGGCGCCACGCACTTTTCGGACCACCAGCGCGATGGTCAGCACCAGGCCCACGACGAACACCAAAGTGGGCCAGCCAAGCAGCTTCCCATCGACGCCTAGGCCCAGCGGGACCGTGGTGCCGGCGGCGTCCGGAATACGGCGCACGAAGCCGGCATTGACCAGGCCGATCAAGGCGATGAAAAGCCCGATGCCCACCACGATCGCCGTCTTCAGTGCTTCGGGAACGGCTTTGAAGACCGCGGTCCGGAAACCCGTCAGAACCAGGATCAGCATGGTCAGGCCCGACAGCATCACGAGGCCCATCATGTCCGGCCACGTCAGGCCGGGGTGAGAGGCAATCGTTACGGCCACGAAGGCGTTGACGCCCAGCCCGGTGGCCACGGCGAAGGGGTGTTTGGCCCACGCCCCCATGAGGATGGTCAGGATACCGGCCACGAAGGCGGTGGTAGCGGCGACCGCGGGGAAACCGAGGGACGCGCCGCTGGAGTCTGCCCCGGAGAGGATCAAGGGATTGAGGACCACGATGTAGCTCATGGCAAAGAACGTGGCGAAGCCGCCCCGGATTTCCCGCGAGTAGTTGGATCCGCGCTCCGAAATCTTGAAGTAGCGATCGATGGCTGAGCCCTGTTTGAGCATGGAGGTCTCCGGGGATCGGGGAAGTGTGCTCTCAAATCCTATGCCCGCGGCTTCGGCCCTCCCGCAAATTCGCCTAGTCTGTAAGGAATCCAACACCAAGGGAGTCACTCGCTCATGCGCCCCATCCGCCAGCTTCTGGCCGTCGTCGTCGCTCTTACCGCGGTTCTTTTCGCTGCCGTCCTCTTCTCAGCGGCACCGGCCTTCGCGCACGACGTCGCCGAGTCAACCTCACCGGCCAACGGATCAACAGTTGCGGGCGTCCCGGACTCGGTTTCGGTCACGTTCAACAACCGGCCTCTCATGCTCGGTTCGCAGATCCGGGTCAACGACGCTTCCGGCCAGAACTGGGCAGACGGTTCCGTGGAAATTGTGGACGCGGTGGTGTCGCAGAAGCTGCGGCCCGGCGCCCCTGCCGGGGCGTTCACCGTCATCTGGCGCGTTGTCAGCTCGGATTCGCACCCCATCGAGGGCACCTTCACCTTCACCGCGAAAGCAGGAGGTACGACGTCGGGCGGCGCTTCCTCGAGCACCCAGCCCTCCGCGCCGGTTCCCACGGCCGGCACAGTCGCGCCGGGTTCCACCACGCCGCCGGACAAGGCGCCTGATGCTTCCCAGCCGTTCCCTTGGAGCATTGTGGTCTTCGCGGCCGTGGCAGTGGCGCTGCTGGTGTACCAGGGCGTGACTGCACAACGCCGACTGGCAATGGGTGATTCCGGTGATTCCGAGGACTCCGACAACGAGCCCGAGGGATCGTAGGGAGCCGTCTCTTCAGATTGGGCTAGCTACGCGAGGGCGGGAACCGCCGCAAACGTGCCGGTAAGGGCCGCGTGGACGCTGTCGGGGTGCACTTTGGCCGAGATAGCCTGGCCCACCACCTTGGCTTGGCGCAGGACTTCCTTAGGTGTTGGCGTTGCCAGTTCGCCGACGCCCACCAAGTACATTCCAATCGCACGCATGGCGGCGACGAGGTTCTGGCCGATGGCGATGCCGAGTTCGGCAAGCATCCGCCGCAACTGACTCTGTCCGCAGCGGGTGACAACAATATGGTCGGCCAGAAGAACTCCGCTGGCCGTGTGAACGGCCCATTGGTGCGACGGCACGCCGGGCGAGGCCAAGTCGAATCCGAGTGAACTGGAAATTGCGGAGCTTGAAACGATGGCGCCCGAATTCACGGAGCCCAGGGCAGCATCATCGACGCGGTCCAGGCGGACGGCCCGGGTGGTGTTTCGTACATCGAGGCCATGGCTGGCCGCGTAATTGCGCAGGTGCCTCAGGATTTCGTTGCGTTCCTGGAGACCTGGGGCGTCGGCTGCGTCGCATCGCTGCAGGATGCCGGTGTTGAACTGCTGCGGGGCTCCGGGGGCTTGCATTCCGTCCACCACGATTGCATCCACGCCGTACCGGCTAAGCTCGCTGGCCACGGCCAGGCCGGACATGCCGGCACCGATGACCACAGCGGTGGTGCGTTCCGTACTCGCAGCAGGCATGGTTGACACAGCTTGGCTCCTCCTTCAAAGGTGCGTTGCCGTAGGCAACACCTGGATGGCGTCCGAGTCCCCAAGCGGTCGCAAATGATGGCCGTTGATGTGTTGAAAAACACGATCCCCGGTCACCAGTGCCTCGAACATTACAGAAGAAATCGCGTGCTGGATAGCCCCGGCTTCGGCATGTCCGCCAACGCATTTTTCACGATCCGATGCGGCCGAATCCAAGGCGCTCTGGCGGGTTTACACATACGCATCATCCCGCTTGATTCGGCCCTTGCAAACGAGAATAGTGAGCATTGGAGACCGCAACTCACGGCAGTCAAGCGAGAAACACGTTGTGGGCGCGGCCTCTGGCAGAATAGCCGCAACATCAGCCAGTAGTGCGAGGAGGCGGGCCCCATGGACCAGCACGGCAAACACTCTGAAAGCCATCACCCAGAGACCGAAGGCAACGGAGAGGAACCATCGATTGCCCCCGGCGGGATCGTGGTGGGCGTTGACGGCAGCGAACACGGCCAATGCGCCCTTATTTGGGCCGCCCGCGAGGCCGAGCGCAGGCAGCTTCCCCTGCACGTAGTCACGGCATACTCCGTGCCCATCTTCGCGGCTTCCGGCTTGGACGGGGGTTATGCAACCGTGGACGACTCCGTTATCCGGGACGGCGCCGAGGCGATCGTCAAGCAGGCCCTTGAGAAAGTTTCCGGCTACGCCATCGACGTTGATGGCTCGGTGGAAAACGGAGATGCGTCCGGCGTGCTGCTGGACCTGTCCGAAACTGCGGAGCTCCTGGTCTTCGGCACCCGGGGACGTGGCGGGTTTGTGGGCAGGCTTTTGGGATCGGTGAGCAGTGCCCTTCCCGCGCACTCCAAGTGCCCCACCGTGACCGTCCCGCTTTTTTGCGCGGACCGCTTGGGTGAAACCACAGAGGACAAGCACATCAAAGCTGAGCGTGCCAAGGCTGGCCCCCACGTGATCGAGAACGTGGTGGCAGTGGGCGTGGACGGCTCGGAACAGGCCCGAGTTGCCGTGTTGGAAGCCGCTGAGCAGGCCCAACGCATGGGCGCGAAGCTGCGTGTCATTTGTGCCGTACCTGAGTACAGCGGCTCGTTGGCTTGGGTTCCGGCGCCCTTGGACCGGGAGGCCCTCTTCAAGGACATCAGGGTCCAGCTGGACGCAGGATTGGCATGGCTTAAGAGCCACTTCCCAACGCTACCCGTGGAAACCCAGCTGCTTGATGGTTCGCCCGTCGAGGTTCTCGTGGAAGTGAGCCGCGGTGTGGAACTCGTGGTGCTCGGCACGCGCGGGCGGGGAGGTTTCGCGGGGATGCTCCTCGGTTCAACGTCGGACGGCGTCTTGCACCACGCCAAGAGTCCCGTGCTGGTTGTTCCTGACCGCGAGGATCCGAGGCTGGCGGACCGCGTCAAATTCGGTCCCATGCTTGCCGCATAACGGTAAATCGGCCAAACAAGAGGCAAGCACCCAAACACCGGCGGAGGCAGGCAGGCGCGATGGCGGAGAATCCAGGGCCGGGGGAGGCGCCGCGCTTCATCATCGAACTGCGCCGGATCCGCGCAACCATGCTTCCAGAGGCCGGCGGCAAGGCCGCCAACCTCGGGGAGCTGATCTGGGCCGGCCTTCCGGTCCCGCCCGGGTTTTGCCTGACCACGGATGCCTATTGGCGTGCATTGCAGCGGGAGGCAAGCGCCGAGTCAGCCCTCTCGGATGTTCTCCACAAGCTTGTGGCCGCGGATCCTGGCGACCTTGAGGGGCTCGCATCCCTTGCGGCCCGCGCCAGGGATGCGGTGCTCGACGCCGGGATCCCCGCCGACGTCGAGGACGCCGTCCGCCTGGCCTACGCCGCGCTGGGCCCGGAATCCGCGGTGGCGGTCAGGTCCTCTGCCACGGCGGAGGACCTGCCCTTTGCGAGTTTCGCTGGGCAGCAGGACACGTACCTGAATGTCGTAGGGGCCGACGCCGTGCTGCAGGCCGTCCGTAAGTGTTGGGCCTCCCTGTGGACTGATCGGGCGGTCAGCTACCGGGCGAGCAACGGGATTGACCAGGCTGCGGTGACTCTCGCCGTCGTCGTTCAACGAATGGTGGACGCTGAGACTGCCGGGGTGCTGTTCACAGCCAATCCGGTAACCGGGCGGCGCCGCGAGGCGGTCATCGACGCCAACCCCGGACTTGGCGAGGCCGTGGTCTCAGGCGCGGTGAATCCGGACCACTTTGTGGTGGACTCGCTCACGGGCAGGATCACGGAGCGAAGGATCGGGGATCGGAAGCTCGTAATTCACTCCCTTCCTGGAGGCGGTACGGAAAGGATCGATTCGCCCGGGGCCCACGGCGCGACGGCGTCGCTGGACGCCGGCGGGCAGGCCGGAGAACCTTGCCTCAGCGACTCCCAAATCAGGGCACTCGCCGTTCTCGGCCAGCGCGTCGAGGAGCACTACGGAGCACCCCAGGACACCGAATGGGCTATTGATGGCGACGGCAAGCTGTGGCTCACCCAAGCCCGTCCCATCACCACGCTCTACCCGCAAATGACCCGCCAACCGGCAGTCCCCGGTCCGCACGCGTACCTTTGCTTCAGCCTCGCCCAAGGCCTGACGCGTCCGCTGACTCCCATGGGCCTCGCGGGCATCAGGCTCATTGCATCCTCTGTGGCCGGGGCCGCGGGATTCCGGGTCCCTGAACCGAGGAAAGGTCCCTCGCCCTACTACGAGGCCGGGCAACGCATCTACTTTGACCTCACTGCGGTGCTCCGGAGCACCACAGGCCGGGCCATCGTGCCCAAGCTCTTCGACGTCATGGAGTCGCGTTCTGCGGTCATCATGCGCGCCTTGTTCGAGGACCCGCGTTTCGCTGTCACCAGCAGGACGCCCCTCAAGCCGATCAGGCACATAGCCCCGATCGCGTTCCGCCTCCGTGTCCCTGAAACCTTGTTGCGCGCCCTTTTCCGGCCGAACGCTGCCCTCGACAGGGCGCAGCGACTCGGAGAGGACCTGCGGGCTGAGCTCGAAATCCTTGGCAATGCCACTCCCCGTGAAAGGCTTGACCAGGTCGAGCGGATACTGGGCGAGGAAATGTTCCCATTGGTGCCCAAGACCTTGCCCCCGGTCGCACTCGGCTTCGCGATGATGGGGTTGGTTCACAAACTACTTGGTGAACAGGCCTCCTGGGGTGAACTCCAGACCATCATCCGCGGCTTGCCCAACAACGTCACCACGGAAATGGACCTTGCGCTGTGGCGGCTCGCGACCACCATCCGCAATGACGCGGCTTCCTCTGAGGCCTTCGAGCGCGGCGAGCCCGCCGCGCTCGCGGAGAGCTATCGTGACGGCAGACTGCCCGGCGTCGCGCAAGCGGGTTTGGCAGGGTTCCTGCACGACTATGGGCACCGGGCCATCGCGGAAATCGATCTGGGCATGCCCCGCTGGTCCGACGACCCCACCCACATCATCGGAGTGCTGGTCAACTACCTTCGCCTGGATGATCCCCGCCTGGCGCCGGACAAACAGTTCGAGAAAGCCGCCCACGACGCCGAGGAGCAGGCCGCCGTGCTCGTGGCGCGTGCGCGGTCCAAGAGTCCGCTTCACGCCAGGATCGTGAAAATGGCACTCGCGCGGACAAGGATGTTCGCGGGGCTACGGGAGCTCCCCAAATACAACCTTGTGACAGGCCTGGCCGCGATCCGCGCTCAGATTTCGAAGGTGGGAGAGACTCTCGCGGACGCAGGAAGCATTGATCACGCCGAAGATGTTTTCTTCCTGGATTTCGATGACGCCCGCCTCGGCCTGGACGGCGCGGATCTCCGTGACCTAGTAGCGCAGCGACGGGAAGATTACGAGCTTGAGCTGAAGCGCCGGCATGTGCCACGCGTCCTGCTCTCGGACGGCACAGAGCCGGAAGCCCTGCCCGCCGGGCTGCGCGGCCGCACTGGGGCTCCGGCGGCGGGCGCACTGATGCCGGATGGCGCGCTGCTGGGAACCCCGGCTTCGGCGGGAACCGTGACTGCGGTAGCCCGGGTGATCATGGACCCGGTGGGTGCTCACCTCGAACCCGGGGAAATCCTGGTGGCTCCCTCCACCGATCCCGGCTGGACGCCGCTCTTCCTGACTGCCGGGGGACTAGTGATGGAGATGGGTGGGCCCAACTCCCATGGCGCCGTCGTTGCCCGTGAGTACGGGATTCCGGCAGTCGTGGGCGTCCCGGATGCCACGTCCCGGATCAGCTCAGGCCAAACGATCACGGTGGACGGCGCCACCGGGATGGTGGTCATCTAGCGGGGCCCAGCGCCACCGGGACGGTGGTCCCGGAGAGCTAGGCGTGTTGGTGGGTTTCGTGCGCCGAGTGGCCGGAAGGTTCCAGTTGGAAGGTGCAGTGCTCGGTGTCGAAGTGCGAGCCGAGGCAGGATCCGAGTTGGTCCAAGAGCCGGTCCGCACCCGTGGCGTCCAGGATCCGGTCCTCCACCACCACGTGGGCCGAGAAGACCGGAACTCCGGACGTGATGGTCCAAATGTGGATGTCATGAACGGCCACCACGCCCTCGACAGAGAGGATGTGCTCGCGGATCATCTGGACCTCGACGCCCTTGGGCGTGGCCTCCAGCAGCACATCAACCACGTCGCGCAGCAGGTGCCAGGCACGGGGCAGGATCATCAGCGAGATCAGGATGGATGCGATCGGGTCGGCGACCCGTAAACCGGTGGTCACGATGATAATCGCGGCGACGATGACGGCAAACGAACCCAGAAGGTCGCCCAGGACCTCGAGGTAGGCGCCCCGGACGTTGAGGCTTTCCTTCTGGGCCCCGCGCAGGATGAGGAGCGAGACCAGGTTGGCCACGGCGCCCAGGATGGCGGCAAAGAGCATGACGTCTGTGCGGATCTCCGGCGTCTCCCCGAAGCGGCGGATTGCCTCGATGAAGATCACTACCGAAATCACGATCAAGATGAGGGCGTTGGCCAGGGCGGCCAGGACCTCGGCGCGCTGGTACCCGTAGGTGCGTTGATCGCTCGGCGGCCGGGTGGCTATCCACGCGGCAAGCAAGGCAATGAAGACGCCAGCTGCATCGGACAGCATGTGGCCTGCGTCGGCGAGCAGCGCCAGCGAACCGGAGACGACGGCGCCCGTCACCTGGACGAGGACCACCGCGAGGGTGATGGCCAGGACAGCGATGAGCCGCTTCCGATGCTTGCCGGTTGCGGTGACGCCGTGTGAGTGGTTGTGATCGTGCCCCATGCCTACAAGGCTATCCCCAGCCGAGTTCGTGCAAGCGGTCGTCGCCGATTCCGAAGTGGTGGGCGATCTCGTGGATCACGGTAATGGCGACCTCGTCGATCACTTCCTGGCGCGATGAACAGATGTCCAGGATTGGTTGCCGGAAGATGGTGATCCGGTCCGGGAGCGAACCGGCGTCCCACCAGGAGTCCCGTTCCGTCAGCGGCACGCCCTCGTACAGGCCCAGCAACACCGTCCCCGGGGCGTCGCCGGGCTGCGGCGTGTAGTCGTCCTCGATGAAGATCGCCACATTGTCCATGGCACGGGCCGCCTTGTCCGGAATGAGGAGCAGGGCGTCGCCCACCGCCGCCTCGAAGTCTTCCGGCGACATATTGAACGGGGTGGTATTGAACGAGGTCGCACTGGTACCTGGAAGCGGGGAGGAAATGCGCTGGCCGCCGGGGGCATCGCCGTCGGGAACGATCGGCAGGCCAGGAGGCAAATTCGCGGGCATGCTCTGACTCTAGTCCGTGGCCAGGCCGTTGACGCAGGATGTGATGGCAGCTACAGTTTTTCGGGCTGGTAATTCGTATAACCCAGCCCCAGGTTAAGCCCACCCAGCCCGTGCGGATCCTGCGGCAAGCCCCTTCAAAGCTCGCGACAGACAGGCCTCTCCATGAACCGCCCCGGTAGCAGATCCGGCACGACGATGAACGACGTCGCTGCCGCTGCCGGCGTTTCCCAGGCCACGGTTTCGCTGGTGCTCAACGACGCCGCGGGCACCAGGTTCTCGGAGGAAACCCGGCGCAAGGTCCATGCTGCCGCCCATGACTTGGGCTACCGGACCAACGCCCACGCCAAAGTGCTCCGCGACGGCGTTGCCGGGATGATCGGCTTCGTCGGCGACTTCGTGGCCACCGCGTCTTTCGCCGGCAAGATCATCGAGGGTGCGCAGGCGAAGGCGTGGGAGGCCGGGCTGCTGCTCCTGACCGTCAACACGGGCGGGGACAAGGCCCTCGAGGCCGCTTCGCTGGAGGCCATGCTGTCCTACAAAGTCGCCGGAGTGGTCTACGCCGCCATGTACCACCGGGTCCTTGACGTGCCCGACGTCCTGGCGGAGGTGCCCGCTGTCGTGCTTAATTCTCGTGACCGATCCGGACGCTTTCCCAGCATCGCTCCGCAAGAAGAGCTGGGCGGCTACACCGCCACCAAACGACTGCTCGACGCCGGACATCGCCGGATCGCGATGATCAACATCGGTGACCTGGACGGTGAGCTTCCGGCCGCCGTCGGGCGCTATGCGGGCTATGTCCGGGCGCTCGAGGAGGCGGGCCTCAACCCCGATTCCGGGCTGCACCGCGCAGGCGACGGGCACGAATCGGGTGGTTTCGACAACGCCCTTGCACTCATGGCCGGTCCGCACCCGCCGACGGCCATCTTCTGCGCCAATGATCGCACCGCCTGGGGTGCCTACCAGGCGTTGGCCCAGCTCGGATTGTCCATCCCGCGCGATGTCTCCCTGGTCGGTTTCGACAATCAGGAAACGCTCGCCCCGCACTTGCGGCCCGGACTGACGACGCTCGAGCTGCCCTTCCTAAAGATGGGCCGGCGCGCCGTAGAACTGCTGCTGGCCGGCGCTGACAGCAACGGCAGAACCGAATACTTTGAATGTCCCCTCGTCGAACGCCATTCCGTGGCCGCGCCACTGAAATCCACTTGTAGCTACTGAAACTCCCCAACCAAGGAATAGGAAACGCATGAACCACTCGCCCCTTGCGTCCGAGCCGCTCGACGTCGTCGTGGTCGGTGAAGCGCTCATCGACATCGTCAACTCGCCCGAAGGGCAGACCGAATACCCTGGGGGCTCGCCGGCAAACGTCGCCTACGGCCTCGGGCGGCTTGACGTGAAGGCCGGGCTGCTGACCGCCGTCGGGCGCGACTCCCGCGGTGAGGCCATCGCGGCACACCTGGCAAGCGCCGGTGTAGTTGTGCTGCCGGGCTCGCAATCGCTCGCGAAGACCGCGACGGCGACGGCGGAGATCGCCGCGGACGGTTCGGCCGAGTACACGTTCGACATCGAATGGAAACTGGCTCCGGCCGCGCTCCCCTACGCCCCGAAGGTCCTCCACACGGGCTCGATCGCGACGTTCCTTGAGCCCGGTGCCGGCGTCGTCAGGAAACTCCTGGAGCAGGCGCAAGGCGGATGCATTGTCACGTACGACCCCAACATCCGCCCGGACCTTCTGGGCAGCCACAGTGAGGCGCTCCGCATTTTCGAGGAGCTGGTACCGCTGACAAGCGTCGTGAAGCTCAGCGACGACGACGCGTTCTGGCTCTACCCGGGCAAGTCCCTGGAGGAGACCGCCAAGCACATCCTGGGCCTCGGTGCAGGCCTCGCCGTGGTCACGCGAGGCGCGGAAGGCTCGCTGATGGCGACGCCCCACACCCAGCTGACGGTCCCCGCGGTGACCTCGGTGGTGGCGGACACTATAGGCGCCGGCGATTCGTACATGTCGGCACTGATCCTCGGACTGCTGCTGCGCGGTAGCCAGGGGCTTGCGCCCACCGTGCTCGAGCGTATTGGACAGACCGCCTCCATGGCCGCCTCTATTACCGTGGGGCGCCCGGGAGCCAACCCGCCCACGCACCGCGAGCTTCTTGCGGGAATGGCCAGGTAGGGCCGGGTACTTCGACGACGGCGGTGCACCTTTGCGGGAGGCGGCCCTAGCGGGTGGTGGCTCTAGCGGGTGCGGCGCCGCGTGAGCCCGACGCCGACCAGGCAGATCACGCCGCCCACAAGTCCCCAGATGGTGGGGATCTCGTTGAGCACCGCCCAGGAAATCAGAATTGTGGTGCCCGGAACCAGGTACGTCGTGGCGGCGAGCTTTCCGGCCTCGATGAGGGACAGCGCATAGGCCCAGGTGGTGAAGGCGATGGCCGTGGGGAAGATACCTAGGTACACCAGGCCAAGCGTGGCCGGAAGGGGAGCGGCCTGCACCTCAGCCACCAGTTGGCCTGCCCACGGCAGGCAGCAGACGGCGCCTACCATGATGCCGAACCACGTGGCCTGCGCCGCGGAGAACGTCCGCAGCACGGGCTTCTGGACAATCACGCTCACCGCGGCGAGCACGGCGGCGAGGAGGCACAACAGCACTCCGGCGACGTCCGCCGTCGAGCGCTGTCCCGATCCGAGCGCGATCAGCGCAACCCCGCCGAACGCCACCAGGCTGCCGATGATCAGCCAGCGCGGAAAGCCTTCTTTCAAGATGACGCCGGCGAGGACCGCGATCAGGATGGGTGAGACGTTGATGAGCATGGCGCTGGTTCCGGCGTCCAGCATGTGCTCGGCGGCGTTCAGGGCCACGTTGTAACCCGCGAACCACATGACACCGTAGGAGAGGATGGGCCACCATTCGCGACCCTTCGGCCAGCGCTTGAGCCTTGGCAGGGCGACAATGCCGAGCGCGACGGCGGCAACCGCCAGCCGCCCGAGCGTCAAGGAGCCGGGGGAGAAGCTAGGGCCCACGGCGCGGATGCCTACGAAGGCGGACGCCCAAAGGACAACGGTGACAACGACGGCAGCGATGCCGAGCTTGCTGATGGTCCGGGAGTTGGTGGTCGCCGGAGAGGTTGGGGTGCTTGTGGCCATGATGCCAATCTAGTCCGCGAAGGGCGGGACGGACTGGCGGAATTCGGACGTCTTGCATCAAGAAACCGCCAACTCTGACGGAGCGGATTTGAACGCTGGTTTGATACCGGTTTGCGTCCTGGTTTGCGTCCTGGTTTGAGACCATCGGGGCGCGATTTGGGAATAACCGTGACTATGCTCTAAAGTTTTAGAGTCCAGTTCGGACGAGCGAGAAGCGGTAAAACACATGGTGTTGTTGACTGTCGCGAATTCGGATTGTTCCAGGCCCCCATCGTCTAGCGGCCTAGGACACCGCCCTTTCACGGCGGCGGCACGGGTTCGAATCCCGTTGGGGGTACGCAAGGAACTGGTCAAACCAGGCTGAGAAGTCTGGTAGGCTGGAAGCCTTGAAAAAAGCGGTAGAGATACTGCAAACAAGCAAGGCCCTGTAGCGCAGTTGGTTAGCGCGCCGCCCTGTCACGGCGGAGGTCGCGGGTTCAAGTCCCGTCAGGGTCGCTCTGATTGCCGGAAGAAATTCCGGCAATCATGGTGACATTGTCACCTAAGGCTCTGTAGCTCAGTTGGTAGAGCGTTCGACTGAAAATCGAAAGGTCACCGGATCGACGCCGGTCGGAGCCACTTAACCCCCGGTAATTCGGGGGTTTTTTGTGTCTAAGAGTCAGCCACCCCGCATAAACCCCGCACATTCAAATCAGGCCCTTGAGCTGTTCCTGCATGACGGCACCCGCCCTGGTGTCTCCCTTGAGTGTGTTCATGTAGACGTCCTGGGTCATCGAAGGGTTCGCGTGCCCGAGGAATGCCGCGATCTCTGCCGCCGACATTCCGGCTCGATCGAGTATCGTCGCTGCGGTCTTGCGGAATGTGTGGGTCGAGAGCTCCGGGTAGCCGAGAGTGTCGCGGATGTCGCGGAGTTCCCGCTGAGTGTTGGATGGGTCTCGGAGATGCGTCAGTACCGTCGGGAATAGCAGACTTGTGCACTCCTTCAGTCGTTCATGCCGGCGGCGCAACAGATCCACCGTCGGACCCGGCAACGGGGTGACACGATGAGAGGCAGCTGTCTTCGCCACCGGCTGCCGGAGGATGCCCATGCCATTCACTCTGACGTTGGTTGCCTCCACCTCGGCGGTGCCGCCCAGAAAGTCGACAGAGGAGACGTCAAGGGCGCAGGCCTCTCCGACCCGCCAGCCTGAGGCAACCATAAAGTCGAGTAGCTCGACGGTGTCCTGCTCAATCAGACTCGGCGATGACCTGAGTTTGGCCATGAGTTCGGGAAGGTCAGCGGGACTGATGGCTGACGCACCCTTCTTACCCTTCGGCTTCGAGATGCGCTCGATATCCCGCACGGGATTCCGGGGAGTCGCGCCGTTGCTTACAGCGAGAGCCATCATGCCGCTCAGGGTCGAGCGACAGTTCTTCGCTGCCCCGTGCCCCGACTCCTTGTGCACCGTGTTGAGAAACTTCTGTAGTCGGTCGGGCTTCGCCTCGGCGACGCTGAGATCGCCGATCCGCGGAGTGATGTGTGCGGTGACGGCGTATCCATACGTCTCGAGTGTTCCTTCGGAGCGCTGCAGATCGCGCTTATGGGCGAGGAACATCTGCCCCAGCATGCGGAGCGTCGTTGTCGGCTTCAGTTCGCCGCCTCGGCTGGCCTCGACGGTTAGAAGCGCCTGCTTCAAGGCGGACTCGGCTCTGGACTTGCTCGTTCCGAATCGTTCGACCTGCCGGGCCTTGCCATCGGCGTACCTGTAGCGCGTACGAGCCCGCCATTTGCCGGGCTGAACTTCGGCTGTGTTTATGGTGCCGTAGGTTCCGATTCCCAATCTCGGCCGAGTCATTGGTGCCCCTCCATCGCGGCGCGAATCTCGTCAACGAGCACGCGAGTTACGCGACCGCGTGCCTGCGGTGTGCTACCAGGACCGACTCTCCTGGACGACTCGTCCTCTAGAGTGCGCGCCCATAGCTCGTGAGCCAGTTGACGCAGTCGGGCCGTGGTAATTCCAAGCTTCTTCGCCGCGCGCTCCTCCGCCAAGCTGCCTGCAGCGCTCCTGTTCGAGATTCGGCGCGTTGGCTCAGGCGGCATCTGGGACTGCTCGATAAGTTGATTGACCTGGCCGGCCTGCTCAGCAGGCGTTATCTCTCGACCACGCATCTCGCTCATCTTGGCTAGGACCTCGTCCTCGAAAGTTTCGTCCCGTCCGTCGTCACTCTCTGTATCAAGGATGTCGACGCCTTTGTCGTGACTCTCGGTCACCTCCTCACCTCTGAGTGCGGCGTCGATCCAGGAGCGCTTAACCGGATACCGGTCGTCGGCCGATAGGGCGAGGACCTCGGCATCGCCCAGCAGGTTCGAGAGCGTGAGCGGCCGACCCGTGAGGTTTCCCAGGGCGAGTGCCAGGAGCAGCAGGTTAGGCAAGGTTAGCGATGCCTGCCCGCGCTCGATGTTACTGACGCTGCTTGCGCTCCAGCTCGCCCCGCAGGAACGGGCGGCACCGGCAATCTGGTCAAGAGTGAGGCGGTGCTCTCGGCGTACGC
Organism: Arthrobacter sp. DMZ02-1R; assembly: GCF_057747935.1. Lineage (NCBI taxonomy): Bacteria > Bacillati > Actinomycetota > Actinomycetes > Micrococcales > Micrococcaceae > Arthrobacter > Arthrobacter sp. DMZ02-1R. The sequence continues at coordinate 4,591,299 of NZ_CM173230.1, read as the reverse complement.
GCGATACGTACGCTCCGACGGCAGCAGGGATGGTCTTGGGTTCGGTCACTTATACAGATTACAAAACTTGTAGAAGCTAATGCAAGCTGTTAGCATCGCATAACAAGTTTTGGAACCTGTAGATTGGAGAAAGTTGCAATGACCCTACAAAGCGAAGTGCGTTTAACAGCGCTTCTCACAGCAAAGGACCTGTCTGCTCAGACAGGTATGTCGGTATCGACGATCTACCGCAAGCGCTCACTCGGAGAGTCGCTGCCCCGTGCCGTCAAGATCGGGGGGCACGCGGTGCGGTGGCGTCAGGCCGACGTCGACGCGTGGATCGAGGAGCAGTTGGAGCCGGAGTGGGGAGGTCAATCGCGATGAGTGAACGAAAACGCCGCCCCAGCGCTGGTAACACTGAGGCGGCCAAGAAGCTCTGGACGGGCTCTGAGACTAACTTTAACTACTCGGGCTCCTTCGCGCCAGGAGGGGGTCTGTAATGGCCAGGACGCCAAGTGACATCATCTCGCAGGTGACCGGGGACTATCTATCCAAGCTGGACGTGGGGAAGCCTCCTGAGCGTCTCGAGATGGCACACAACTTGATCGACAACGTGAACAAGGAATTCACTATCGAGAATCTGGCCCGAATTCGTGGCAACCAGTTCTCGCTGCTCCAGGAGCTCACCTATTCGCAGATCGCGAAAGTGCTCATCACACTGCATCACGCCCGACGCATTGCTCCGGTAGGCGCGGACCGGGATGAGGACCGTCCGCTACTTGGGATCTACAACCCGGCCACCGGCCTCTACGAAACGAGTGAATCTTCCATCAGGTCGTTGGCCCGCCGGTACAACGGCGAGCTGACGATCAACGGGGCCAAAGAAGTACTTGACCACCTTCGCGGCGAGGCGCCGTGGGTGACTGGCTGTGGTGACCGCGACCTCGTTGCCGTCGACAACGGCATCTTCGACTACAAGACCAAGAAGTTGCTTGAGTTCAGCCCCAACTACGTCTTCCTCGTCAAGACTCCGGTCCCCTTCGACCCTGATGCCCAGAGTCCAGTCATCGTCATGCCCGACGGCGAACCATGGGAGGTCGAGGAATGGACCGGGAGCCTCTCCGATGATCCCCAGGTCGTGAAGTTGCTCTGGGAGGTCAGGGGGGCTGTAGTCCGCCCGGGGGTCAGATGGCACAAAGCAGCGTTCTTCTACTCCGAGAAAGGAAACAACGGCAAGGGGACGGAGCTGCAGTTGGAGCGGAATCTTTCGGGCAAATGGGTGAACCTGCCGATGAACAAGTTCGACAAGGAGTTTATGCTTGAGCCCCTGATTGATGCGCAAGCAATCCTCACGGATGAGAACCCCGTCGGCAGTTTCAACCAGGACTCTGCAAACTTCAAAGCCGTGATCACGAACGACGCGATCATGATAAACCGTAAGCACCTGAGGCCCGTCACCTGCCAGTTCCGGGGATTCATGGTGCAGTGCATCAACGACCTCCCGCGCTCAAAGGACAAATCCGAGAGCATCTATCGCAGGCAGCTGTTCATTCCGTTTGAGAAGTGGTTCGGCGGCGCCGAACGGAAGTACATCAAGAACGACTACCTGCGCCGCCAGGATGTGCTTCGCTATGTGTTAAAGAGAGTTCTGCTGGATATGCCGGACTACTACGAGCTCTCCGAACCCGATGCCTGCAAAAGGCTCCTCGCTGAGCACAAGGTAAACAATGACCCAGTGCGCGAGTTCTGGGAGGAGTTCGAGGACAGGTTCGAGATCGACATATTGCCGGTTGATTTCATATACGACCTCTATGTTGCGGGGTCTGATCGAACCAACGCGTCGGGCACAAAGATGAAGCAGCGGCCGTTCATGAAGCAGATCGACGTGCTCGCCAAATCTTCCGAACGCTGGGTTCGCGAGTACGAGCTTAACGGTGTTGACACCAAACGCTACGATGCCTCGCACATCAACGGATGCCGTGAACCTCTGGTGCCGGAGTACGAGCTCAAACGGTGGTCGAACCGCACATACAACTTCGCCGGGACCAGCACTAACAGGGAGCTCGTACAAGCACCTACTCAGAAGCTGCGCGGCCTCGTGCGTCGCCAAAGTGCCGGAACTGTCGTGGCCGTCGCAGCAGGCCATGACGAGGCCTGACGACAACCAACCCGCGTCTTCCAAACGGAGACTGACAACAACAAAACGATGCCGAGGAGGCACAGCGTGGACACGTTTGAGGACACCGCAGCAGCAGCATCACCGCATGGCAGCACAGGTCGCGCCGAGACAGGCGCTCCGGGCCAGGAAAAGCAGAGGGCGAGGAACGCCGCGAGTTCCACGGCGAAGCGAGTGGCTGAGGCCGAAGAACTGCTGCGTAAGCGCGACGCCAAGCTTCGTGTGGAGCAGGAGCTCATGGTGCTACGAAGGCTTGCGGCGGAACGTCTGGAAAGCGATTGGTCAGCGAAGAACCGCAGCGTGATCTTTGATGCGCTGATCACTGCTTATGACCTCTAGTACACCGGGGTTGGGCTTGCCAGTCCAGTTTCCACTCACCTTCTATCGGCCAGGGTGCAGTGAGTGGCAACTGGACACATGGCGGGTGGAGGCCGCTACGAAGGAGATGAGATGACGAAGGAAACGAAGGTACCGAAGGAGCGGGCGCAACACGTGATGTCTTTGCGCCTGACGGACACGGATCGGGAGGCTGGTCCTGCATGTCGCTGACGCGCTTGGCGTCTCTGAATCGAAGGCGGTCCGGCTCATGCTTCGGCACGCCGACGGCGGTGCGGCGGCGGCGGCGAATGCCGCGCCGGTCAACGAGGAGTTGCGCGACGAGCTGGACGACGCCGCGCGGGCGTTCGGTCTGCTGTCGCGTTCGCTCGACAGACAGGGTGTGCTGCTCAACCAAATTGCTCGGAAGATAAACGCCGGCGCGGCCGTGGATGCCGAAGCGGGCCGAGCACTTCGCACATGTCAGCATGAATTCTTTCTTGCACAGTGGGCGCTCGAAAGGAAGCCTGGGCAGATAATGAGCCGGCTGAGGCTGAGGCTGAGCCGGATCTGGGAAGAGTCAGACTCATGGCTGTAACGTCCATCACCGCCACGACGAGTTCCTCGCGGTTGTGCCACTACGTCCTTAATGGTGCGGCACATGACGGCAGCGGCGACCGCCGCTATGTATTCGCGTCGGGCTTGGGTTGTTTCGCGCCAATTGCGGTACAAGCATTCGCGATCACTCGCACACGGATGACTTCCGGGACCGCCTCGCAGCCCGCCGCGAGGAGTTGCGTGAGCGGGGCAAGGAGAAGCACTTCTCCCACGGGTTCATCGACGCCGTCGGAAAGTCGCGCCAGGCCAGGTCGCTGGGGGTACGTGGTCTCGGAGCGTCCTTCGGGCGGGAAGCAACGGTGCCCATGCTGCAACAAGACCAGAGTGTGAAGGCTAAGCCGACGGCGTCGGCACACGTTGCTCTTCCCGGCGAAGTTCACGGGCAGGGGAAACCCGCGGAAGCCACGACAGCCACGACAGCCTCTAAGTTTCCGGCAGTACACGACAGAGAACGGTCGTGGTCGGACGGAGCAACTGACGAAAGTGCTAAATCTACGGACGTGAACCGTGGTGCCGACATTCCGGCTCCGGCTGAGGCTTACGACCCTGACTCGATTGCACCGATTCCAGGTCGGGCCATGACCTCGTGGAGGCCGCTGCCCCGCCGCCGGATATGTCCGTTCGGAAACGTCGTGTAGTCCAGAGTGTCGAGCAGAAACGGTGGGCCGCAATGATGGACCAAAGCTCAGCCGCTGATGACTACGGCCTGGGCTGACGCCCCGAGGCGCAGGATCACACAATAGTGCCGGAACGGTGCAGGGACCCCGTTCCGGCACTTCCTGTATCTGGTCCATTCCCAGCTGAGAGCTCATCTTGCTGGGCAGTGTCGGTCTCCGGCCAGAGTATTCCGGAGACGATGATGGCTCAGTCAGAAGACGTTCAGGGTGGGGAGGAATCAACTTTAGTTCCGAAAGGTTCCGAAGATCCGTCGGTCGGTGCCGAGCGGAACTACTTTCGGAACCGCCCACTTTCGCTGATTTATCAGCGGAATCTTGCACCCTAAAGGTCCGGTTCCGGAAGTTCCGAAAGATCTCACAAAGTATCTAGGGAAGTCAATCCTTTGCATCAACGGGGCTTCCGAATGTTCCGGAACTTCCGGAACGAGCCTTCGATGGGGCTTAAAATTGCTCAGATATGAGCAGAAACTGAAGTCCGAATCAAATGATATTTCCGGAACCCTTACGGAACCTTCCGGAACTCAGCCGGTTTCCGCTCTAGAGAACGCGGCGCGGGCGCGCCGCCCGGAAGCGGGCTACTGCGTCCTGAATGGGCACCGAGTTCCTGTCTGCATTCCTAGACGGCTTTGGTCTTCTCTTTGACGGGCTCGGAGCGGGCCCGGTTGAAGGAGCTGGAGCGGGAGAACCAGGAACTGCGTGCGGAGCCGCGTTCCTGAAAAAGCCGCTTCATACTTCGCGCGGGAGCCACGGTAGTGGCGAAGTATGAATTCGTCGATTCCCAGACCCGGTTGCCGGACGCGCCGCCGTTGCTGAAGATGTGCCGCTGGCTCGGGTATCCCGCTCCGGGTTCTATCACTGGCGCCCCCGCCCCTCTCGGCCACCGCGGCCCGCAGGGCCGTGCTCACGGACCGGGTGAAGCACTTCTTCGCCGCCTCCGACGGCCCTGTGGCTACCGCCGGATCCACGCGGACCTGGCCGCGGAGGGCACCGAATGCTCCCCGGAGCTGGTGCGGAAGATCATGCGGGATCAGAACCTGGTACCGTGCCAGCCGCGACCGTTCCGCACCACCACCGAAGCGGACGCGGAAGGCGCGGCGAAGATCCCCGACCTCGTCAAGCGGGACTTCACTGCGGACCGTCCCCGGGAGCGGTTCGTCGGCGACATCACCTACATCCACACATGGCAGGGCTTCATCTATCTGGCCACGGTCATCGACTGTTACTCGAAGAAAGCCGTGGGGTGGTCCATGACCGAGCACATGCGCTCCGAGCTGGTCGAGATCGCACTGAAGAACGCCGCGGAATCTACGGTCAGCCGTCCGGGCGCAATTTGGCATTCGGACCGGGGGTCCAATACACCTTTGCGTCCTTCCGGGCCCTGGTCCAGCATCTGGGCATGCGTTCCTCGATGGGCCGCACCGGGGTGTTGAGGCAACGCCGCCGCCGAAACCTTCTTCTCGGCCTTGAAGAACGAGCGCGTCCACCGCACGGTCTACGCCACCAAGGCCCAGACCAGGCGGGACGTCATCCACTACATCGAAGGCTTCTACAACAGCTGGCGCCGGCACTCCGCGCCGGATTACCGCTACCCCAACCAGGTCCACTACGGTTACCAGCAGGCGTCCGCGGCAGCGTAGAGAAAACCACCAATCCGCTGTCCGAAATCTCCGCGGCCCCTCATATGAATGGCTCTGGGATTCCTTTCTCCGAGTTTGTTTCGGGTTGGATGAGACGGACCTCTGGAGCCCTCGTTCGATGATCTGTAGAGGGGTTGCAGGGTGCTGACTGACGCGCAACCCCCGGTTCGGCGACAGCCGACCAGTGCCAAACGGCACCCTCACGCTGCCCTTGTCGCCAGGGGTCCGCGAGGCGTCTGCACTGTCTTTCGGCTTTTCTCAGAGACGCCTGGGACGAAGTCACAGCGGCTCTGTCCGGAGGCCGCGACAGCGGTCACCGGGTTGCTGGTGCCACTCGCGCAGCGATGGCTCCAGGGGCACCCCAACGACGCGACAGCGTTGGTGGGGAAGGGAGCGAAGCGACCGCATAAGGGCCCGGAGCGCAGCGATGGGTGAGGGAGCGCAGCGACCGAAGGGATGTCGGCTGTGCCGACCACCGAAGCGAAGCGAGGTGCCATCCCCCCTTATGCCCTTTCACTCATTCCGTCGCATCTGGAGCTTTAGCGGAAGATCGACGGGGTTTCTGCTGGTATTTCAGCGGAAAGTAGCGCCTACCACATCGTTCCTACCCGACCATTTATGGTTCCTACTCGTAGGAGGGAGGGGAGGAGTGGCGCTAGTTTCCGCGGGTTGAGGGCGTTTTGGTTCCTACCGGGATTGATGGTGCATGGCACCCGGTAGGAACAGTGCTGCAACGCAGCGTCACGGGCCTGCGACGAAGGAGTAGGAACGGGTAGGAGCCCAAATTTGATACTCGTACCAGCAGGCGCTGTGACGCAGGAGCATCGGTCCCATACGAGGTGCCACAGGGGCGCCGGCTGAGGGACGAAGACGTCGCACCAGGGGTGCCGGAGGCGCTGCGCAGCAGCTGTTGTTGGCGCTTTGCTCTATGGGGGTTCCCGGCCCGCCAGGGACTCGTTCACACGCCTCTGTCCCAGTCGTTGCAACGCGGCGACAGTGGTCGCTCCAGCGGCCGTCGCAGCACCGTCGCAGGACGGCTCCAGAGGTCCCTCCGGGGACCGTTGCAGCCACCGCTCCGTCGGTGGATGCGGCCACCTCCAGAGGGTCACAGAGCCGTTCCAGAAGAGCTGCTCCAGTGTCGCGGCGGCCTGACTCTCTCCTCGCCAGGACTTCCGCCGCCGCGGTGCTGCATCACAGCCACAGAGACGCAGCCAGCCCGGTGCCTGGGCGGCGTCAGCTCCGGCGTTCCTTTCTCGTCTTCCTACCTTCCGGGACTGGGGAACTTGTTCATCCAGTCCGGGACAAGCACTGTTTGCCCAGGGACCGGCACGGGCTCTGACACAGCATCCGCAGTGTGCCATCCAACGCTGCATCAACGGGCTTATCCAGCGCAGCTCCATGAGCCCCGAGAGTGTCCTCAAGGGGGGGTGGGTGGCGGCCGTCATCCGACTGACCCCTGATGCTTTTGCGCCCCAACTATCACCCCCTTACTCTTCGCTCGCCTGGTTGTCCGGGGGTCTCTGACACACGGTTGTCACGAGGAAAAGTAGTGGGCTGAACTCCCTCGGCGGCACTACTTTTCCTCGAGGCAACCGGACTCCCGGACGGCCTGGCGAGCAGTGGGCGCACGGGTCAGTGCATCGCCACCCACCCCCGCCCTCCCCGCCTTTTAGCACCGTGCCATCCACCACTGCATGGCGCTCGTCAGAGCGTTGGCGAGGTAAAAAATTGCAGCCCGAAGGCTGCGGTGTGGTGGACAAAGCCGTCCCGTTTCTGGGCCAGAAAGGACCAGAAACGGGCGGAGAATGGCCGTCTCAGACAGGGCTTTCGGGCCCAGTAGGCGAAATTATCGCCGCCTGGCATGTTCCGGCCCAAGAAATGCGCAGAGGCCCTTCAATTGGCCCCAAGATGGCTAGAGATTAACCAAGAGTGGCCCAGGCTTGGTTTCCTTGCCTTTGCTGACCAATTCCGGGCCAAAATCGGACCCAGGGAATGGGTTGAAATTGGCCGAAACCGTGCCGTTCTGACCGTGGCGGAGGGAAGCTGGCGGCATCGGCCCAGTTCAGGGCCGGTATTGTCCCAACGTTGGGCCATGAGGCTCCTGTGGCTCATGTGACAAAAGGTTGTTCAAGTTATGTGGGTATCATTGGCTCGCGCGCACCACGTTCGTGTCTGGGAATTCAGGCCAACCGCGGCGCAAACGGACATGGGGTCCCGGTGACACTGGTCACGGGGTGGTCCGACCGTACAGGCGAGGCGCGCCTGTGACACGATTTTGGGAATTGATGCAGTGCGTTTTATGGGGTCAGCCGCCGGGGAGCGGGTCCACAAATTCGGACACCCGCGGACATCATGATTTACGTTGAAGCACGGGCGAAAGCCCGAGAGGCTGAGGAGAGCCTGAATCTCTCAGATCCTGTATCGCTCGGATCCATTCACTGCCATTTGGAAAAGCTTCGTGGCCGCACTATCAAGATCAAATCCATGGAAGGTACCCCGACTGACACAGTCTGTGGCCTCTGGTTTGGCCTGGATAACCTCGACGTGATCCTCCACGCTCCAGGCGCGTCCGCCGTTCACCGGCAGCAGATCATCCTCCACGAGTTTGCGCACATGATCCTGCGGCATGAACAGGAGAGGGTTTCCCCGGAGTATGCGCAAACCTTCTTCGAGGGTGTGGACCCGGACAGTGTTGTCATGGCCCTGAAACGCACCGATTTCCTGAACGAATTCGAGATCACTGCCGAACTCCTCGCTGACCGGCTTGCTTCCCGGATCCGAAGGGCACAGCGGCGCGCCGGCGGACAGCCCGGGAATTTCGGCTCGGTCTTCGGATGATGCAACTTATCATCGCTGCGGCCCTGTACCTGCTCGCTGTTTCCCGCATCCCTGCGATGCTCCGATTCGGCAAGGACACGGTCTTCGTTTCCGCAATGCTCACCGGCACCGCGGCGCTCCTGACGTCCCCGGCGGTCTACCTCTTTGTGGACCCGCTGGTAGGCGGGCACAACTTCGCCAAGCTCACCCTGCACACGCTCCTGGTGTTCGGGCTGTGGCAGCTGCGGGTCGGCGTCCTTCGTGCCGTCGCCAAGGAATCCCCACGGCTGCGCAGCAAATACCGTGCCGTCCCCATGTATCTGACGCTGGTCCTTCAGGCCGTCTTTTTCTTCGCCGCCAACGTCGGCACCACGACGACGCATTTCGGCGACATCTACAATATCCACCCTGCGGGGGCGCTCTTCTCAGCGATGACCCTTTTTTACACCGGCTTCGTCTGCGGCGAACTCGCTCTGGTGTGCCGCCGTTTCGTCCCTCGCATGCACGGACTTTTCAGGGTCGGGTTCACCATGGTCGGCATTGGTGGCGCCGTCGGGGTGCTGTCGGCCGTCTTCATGACCCTTGATGTGCTCGCCAACGCGGTGCCCGCCATGGCAACGTGGAACTTCCATTCCACGCCGCTGTACCAGGTCGTGCAGCTGATCCCGATCGTCCTCATTGGGCCCGGCCTGTCCATTCCTGCCTGGGCCGGTCGCGCCGAACGCAAACGCACCGAGCGGTGGGAACAGGAAACCCTTGCCAGGGTGCAGCCTCTCCAGGAACGCGCACTCCAGACGGCGGGTATGGACCGGACGTTGGAGACCGATACCGGTGCTCCGGCTCATGACAGGCTCCATCGTCTGATCGTGGAAATCTGGGACGCTGAGCTGGCCATGGGCGGAGCCTCCGCCCTCACCCCCGACGAGCGCGCCTACCTGCTCGCCGTGGAACATAAACTTGACCTGGAACGGACATCTTGAGGTTCTCGGCAGAAAGACTTTCCATGCTCACCCATCGCTCACGCCGAGAAGGCGCTGCCGCGCCGGCCACTGACAGCGCACAGCTCTATCGGGATATGGTCCTGTACACCTTTGCGACCGAAATTCGGGCTGGCTTCTTCATCGCCTACTACCGGAACTTCGCCATCCCCTCCATCGCCAGGACCCTGGCCGCCCGCGGTGAAACTGCCGCGCGGCCGATGAAGCGCTCCTACGACACCGGCATCGTCATCCACGAACTCATCGTGAACGACTTCGACAGCGACCGCGGCCAAAAGATGCTGGCTCTGCTCCGCAGGGTCCATCAGGGCGTGCCCGGTAGCGGGGAAGACTTCCTCTACCCCTTGCTGACCTTGCTGGTCATCCCGATCCGTTGGATTGACGCCCATGGATGGCGACCGCTGACCGACAGGGAGCGGGACGCCGCCCTGGAGTTCTACACGGAGCTGGCCGCCCGGATGGGGCTGGAGCCGGTACCCGAGACGTTCGCCGACGCGGCGGCTCTCATGGATGACTACGAATCCCGGCACATGGCGTCCAGCCCGGAAGGCGCCGCACTGCTCAAAGCAACTGCCGCGGCCCTCGCGGTCCGCCTCCCGGGACCGCTGAAGGACAGGACGACGACCGTCATTGCCCTGCTCATGGACAAACCGGAAATCGTCCCGGCGCTGGGCCTCAAACCCGCACCGGCCTGGCTGCGCCGGGGGTTCCATGCACTCCTGAAAGTCCGCGCTGTCATAACCCGCGCCCTCCCGGTCCCCACCAAGCCCTCCTTCATCCCGGGGACATCCGGAAGCTCCGTCTACCCGAACGGTTACTCCCTGGACATGATCGGCCCTCGCGGCTAGCCCTTCTCCTCCGCAATAACGGGGCGATCACCCTCTATGAAGACCGCACGGAGGGTTTGTTGATACTGTTACCCATCGGGCTTCTCAAACATGTGTGACTTCCAGAGCACACATTGCGAAGCCGGTATCTTGAAGATCAAGAGGTTGCCGTCTGCGGCTGTTTCGCCGACATAACTTGGAGTTGAGTAAGTGGAAGATTTTGAACTGCCCTCGGACCGGGCCGCCGGCGTGCGCCGTGCGGAAACGCTCGCCCGGAAGATCAAGCTTCTCCTGGACACTATCCCGTCTGACTCGGGGAAGCCGTTCGACTATCCGACGATCAGCGCGGCGGCACAAGAGCAGAGCAACTACTACATCTCACGGACCCGCTGGTCTCTCCTGAAGTCCGGCAAGGAACAGGTTGTCCCGGACGACTGCCTGCGAGCCATAGCCGGTGTGTTCGGGGTAAACCCGGAGTACTTGCTCCAGGATGACGGTCCGGTTCCCGAACAGGTTGACGCCGAGCTGACTTTGCTGCGCAGCATGCGCCGCGCCGAAGTGCGCAACTTTGCTGCCCGTGCGCTGGGGCCGGTGGACCCTGAAGCACTCCGGGCCATAGCCAAAATCCTGGACGAGGGTCTCTGAACGCCAAGCAAATAAAGGACATAGCCGACCGGGTCACCGAGGCGCGGTAGCTGGCGTTCGGTCGATGCCGCGGGCCCGGCCCATGGCGGCTCAGTAGGCGCAGACACAAAAAAGAAAGCCCCTCCCGATGACCCGGAGGGGCTTTCTTGGTGTTTTTGTGGAAAGTTTCAATCCTTTTATCAAAACGGATGACTAAATAGTCCACTTCTGAGAGCATGGCTCGTGTCGCGAGCTTCGCGCACACCAACCAACCGAGAGGAAATACCTTGGCGAACGGTAACAGAGTATGGATTTTGAACCAGGTCCCCGGGTCGACCCTGAATGTGTCCATCCTGGGGGATGGTTTTAATTGCTGCGATCAGCCGAAACCGGGCGATACCTATGGTCCCGCCAACTACTTGAAGAAGGTTGAACTCGATTACTGCCGCACGGACGGTCACGGCTGCAACGGACGGCAGGGGCAGTTCATAGCTTCCATAACGGTCGGTGACAAGTCCGATCAGCAGCAATTCAACTTTGACTCCGATGGCGGGTTGCAGCTTGGCGACCCGAGTCCCAAGGTGTTTTCTGGTCTGCTGAGCAACGGCCCCAACGGTTCGTATATCTACGTGGTCATGCCGCTGTTCTCTGCCACTGAGACAGTGGAATCGGCGTCTGCCGTAACAGGGGCTTAGCCTTGATCCACCGATGTTGATCTGGGCACTAACGGCGGTTTAAACCGAGAATGCCTGTCTTTTCAAGGAAAATGTGGCTTGTCTAGAGCACATTGACCACCGAAAAGAGAGGCATCTCGTAGATGCAAGTTTCCCACAGGCGTGCCGCGGTGTCAGTTTCCTTTGACGAGCCGAACCTCGTGTCGGCGGCCGGGCTCGTCCCGGTGATGATGTTGGCCCGGGATGCCGGTCTGCATGAGCTGGCCGATAAGTGGCTTTCCATCCCGACGGACAAAGGCGCGAACGCTGGGCTGAAAGTTGCCTCATTGGTGGCCGGGATGGTGGCCGGTGCCGACTCGATCGATGACCTGGCCCTGCTGCGCCATGGCGGGATGAAGCGGATCTTCGACGCCTGTTACGCGCCCTCGACGCTGGGCTCGTTCCTGCGGGCTTTCACGTTCGGGCACGTGAGGCAACTGGACGCGGTCGCTTCCCGGTTCCTGGCCAATCTCGCGGCCCGTGTCCCGCTGCTGGGATCACCATCGCCGGAGGAACCCGTATTTGTGGACCTCGATGACACAATCATCGAGGTCCACGGCTACCGGAAGCAGGGATCAGGGTACGGATATTCCGGTGTCCGCGGCATGAACGCCCTGCTGGCCACCGTCTCCGCGAAGGACACGGCCCCGGTCATCCTGGCCCAACGCCTGCGCAAGGGCGCGGCGAACTCGGCCCGCGGTTCCAAGCGCCTTCTCACCGATGCGCTCTCGACCCTGAAGCGCACCGGTGTTGGAGGGAAGGTGATCGTTCGTGCCGACTCGGCGTACTACGGCCATGCCACGTTTGCCGCCGCACTGGCAGGCGGCGCCGAGGTGTCCGTGACCGTGCGGATGGACCCGGCCGTCAAACGCGCCATCACCGAGATCCCGGAGGCGGCGTGGGAAACCATCGAATACACCGATGCGATCTTCGAGGAGGAAAACAACACGTGGGTGTCCCGGGCCGAGGTCGCCGAGACGGTGTTCACCGCGTTCAGCTCCCGCAAGAAGGCCGAGCAAATCACCGGCCGGCTGGTGGTTCGCCGCATCCCGGAACTGAACCGGAAAGCCGGCGACGGGCAGCCAACCTTGTTCGACACCCACCGCTTCCACGCGTTCTTCACCACCGTTTCGGCCGGGGTCCTGGACACGGTCGCTGCGGACAAAACCCACCGCCAACACGCCATCATTGAGCAGGTCAACGCCGACCTCAAAGACAGCGCTCTGGCCCACTTGCCTTCGGGGGTTTTCGCCGCGAACTCGGCCTGGCTGGTCGCCGCCGTCATCGCCTACAACCTCACACGCACCGCCGGGATCCTTGCCGCAGGACCCTTCAGAAAAGCCAGAACCGGGACCTTGCGTCGCAAACTCATCCATGTTCCGGCCAGGATCGCCTCCAGCGCCCGGAAAATACGGCTCCACCTCCCGGAAGCCTGGCCCTGGCAACCCGCGTGGGAACAACTTTTCACCACCGTCCACGCACCACCCACGGCAGCATAAATACCCCCGCCCACCAGCCGGCAACGGCCCAATTCAGATCTTCCTGTGGAACACCCCGGCGGCAAGGCCGGTCCGTGGGCCATGCCCAAAAACACAAACCGCGGCCAGCCCCGAAACGAAATCAGGACCGACCGCGGATCGGTGGATCAAGGCTTAGGCTCCACTCGTGCAACCAACAGCCGGTACGAGACCAAAAGACTAGGCCGCGTACCGGCTGTTTGTACTACCGCGTCAATCGTCCGCTCTGCACACTGCTGATGAAGAAGGCACACTTGTACCGTGGAAGTTGAACTGACCATCGAAAGCCCGGACGGCGAGCAGAGCCATGTCAGCGCGTCTGGCACCACCTACGAAGACGCCCTCGCCAATGCCACAGCGCTCGTGCCGGAAGGGTACCGGCGGATCGTCATCCGAAAGCATGCCAGCTGACGGTGGACGCCGAAGTCCTGGAACACACTTGCGCAGAACCAGATGGCCACTGATGGCACAATGACTCCATGACAGGCCCCCGACCGCCTTTCGAATTCACCAAAGTGTCCCTGCCGCCAGGATTCAAACAGGCGTTTGAAGACAACCTTGTCCTTGCAGGAGACCGGCGCCCCGCGATACGTGCACTGCACGAATGGGAGAACGGCATCTGCTGGCTGTGCGGCGATGCCGTCGATGTCGACAAGCCACATCCGCACCCGGGCTCCGGAGTCATCGATCACGTGGAACCGAAAGTCACAGGCGGGAAACTCGTGCGGGACAACGTGCATCTCGCGCACTTCCAATGCAATTCCCTCCGCCGCGAAATGCCGCCCGACACGTACACTCCGGACGAGTACCGGGCCGAACTAATTCGAAGCACCTTCCGGTACGAGCACCCGGACCTCTACTGGGGGGAGAAGGTCACCAAACTCGCCGCAGACGTCAAATCCCGCACCACCCGGTACAAGGCGCTCCAGAAGGAACTGGACGCCCTAAGGCCGGGCGTCAGAAGCGGGAACAGGGAACACCAGGCTAACTTTGCTGTCCTGGCCCGCGAAGCGGAAGTAGCGCGAAGGGAACTTGGGGATACGCGAGGTTTACTGGCCCACGCGAGAGAGAGGGCGCGGTCCAACCCGCCTCGTTGAACCCACACGGTGATCGGTCTCTAGGGACGGAAGTATCGCCGCCAGTAAGCGGCTTCCGCAGTCGTGAGGATCTCGTAGATCCTCTCCACGGTGAACTTCCCCAGATAGGGGCGCTCCTCCCCGGTCAGGTCTCCCAAGGACTCAAGTGCGGAAGCCAGGAGTACATCATCCTCGATGGACTCCTCGACCCATTCCTTGACGCCGTCGGCTGCCAGATCTTCCCACGTATAAGGCGATGTCGCGATGGCCTCGCGTACCGCGGAGAGTCTGTCTCTGGCGTTGTGGCTGCGGGACCTGCTGTAGAGGCGTTCCTGGTAGAGATCGGAGGTCACATCCAGCAACGACGTTTTCGCTAAGGGCGAATGCGGGGCGGCATGAGCATCCGCGACCTGGTATCGGTCAGAGCCCGGGTGTCGGTGGTGAAGTTCCCGCCGGATTTCCCGGATCCGGTGGCCAACGCGGGGTTCACCAGCTGACGAATGGCTGCCGTGGGTGTCTTCGATGTTGCTGCGTGGTGGCATGATCTGCCTCGGGCTGTGAGTTAGTGCGAGCCTTTTCCTCATGGTATTCCCGGCGTGAGCTGTGTTGAAGGGTCCCGAGGGCCACACGGTTGTCAGTCCTGGGAGAGAAAGCCGGGAACCTGCACCTCGTCCGGGTCCAACTCCGGACGGATCCGCGGGAGGCGCACTGGATGGCGGAACGAGCGGCCGGACCATGCCACGTCCTCGTGGCGGTAGCTGCTGTCTAGACCGTGAAGTGTGGCTGTCCTGTTGATGCAGTGATACCGCCGTCGACGGGTAGTACGACTCCAGTGATGTAGGCGGCATCAGGGCTTGCCAGAAACAGGACTGCCCGGGCAATGTCGTCGGGACTGGCAGCCCGGGGGAGTGCAAGTCTGTTGTGCAGAGCGGCGGCAAAGGCTGGGTCGTCGAGACGATCCTGGGTGAGTCGGGTCGCTGTGAAGGACGGGGCTACGGCGTTGACTCGCACGCCGAACGGACCCAGATCGAGGGCCAGTGACTGCATCATGGCATTGGTGGCGCCTTTGGTGGCGTTATAGGCGAATTGGCCCCAGTCGCCCCGGAGGCCTGAGACAGAAGAGATAGCGATGATCGTGCCCTGTGATTGCTTCAGATATGGAGCAGCTGCGCGGGCCAAGTAGAACGTGCCGTCCAGATTGGTCGAGCGCAGGCGTTCCCATTTTTTGTCGTCGAAGTCCTCGATTGGGCCACCTTCAAAGACGCCTGCACTGTTGACGACGACATCGAGGTGTCCGAAGCGCGCGTGGATTCGTTGAACGGCATCGCTGATGGCATGGGAGTCGGCTATGTCGGCCGAAATGATTTCCGTTCTGTCCGGAGGAAACGCTTTGGCTACGGACTTTAGTGTTGCTTCAGTGCGTCCCACAAGACCTACCGAAGCGCCTTGCTCCAGGAACGCTTTGGCGATAGCTGCGCCTATGCCCGACCCGGCCCCGGTTACCAGGACAGTGGTGTTTCCGTAGGGGTATGAAGCTGATGCGATCATTCTCTTCCTCATGGAGCTGTCGGATCCCTGGATCATTTGACCTATCGGATCCTTGGAGAATTGGAACTATAGGGTCTATCAATCATTGGGGGTTCGGACGGTGCGGACATTGCCGTCTCCAGCTGGGCACGACTGCGATCATGTGACCGTGGCTTAAGAGCGTCTCCTGGCTCGGGCATTGACATGGCCAGGACGTGTGAACCTCTTAGGGGGGCGCCGCTGTTGAGCTGCGCACGACCAGACGTGGCTCGAGCATGCGCTCGATGACGGGATGGGCGGGGTTGGCAAGCCTTTCGAGGGCTGTGATTCCGGCGGTCCGTCCAAGCTCAAGCGCGTGGATATCTACAGAGGTCAGATCGATTCCATGGAGTCTGGAGGTTCTCGAGTTGTCGTAGCCGACGAGGGAGAGGTCCCGTGGGACTTCAAGGCCGTGTACGTAGGCGCTCTCGCGGACGCCGAGCGCCATCTCGTCGTTGTGCGCGAAGACGGCGGTCGGCCGGTCCAATGATCCGAAGAGTTGATCGGAGGCTTGCCTCGCCGCTTCATGGGTGTAGTCGTGAGCGAACACCACTTGCGGTACGAGGCCGGCTTCGCGCATGACCTTTTCGTAGGTCTGCCGA
Source organism: Arthrobacter sp. DMZ02-1R (assembly GCF_057747935.1). NCBI lineage: Bacteria > Bacillati > Actinomycetota > Actinomycetes > Micrococcales > Micrococcaceae > Arthrobacter > Arthrobacter sp. DMZ02-1R. The sequence continues at coordinate 4,575,157 of NZ_CM173230.1, read as the reverse complement.
CGCTCTTCATGACCTTGGTGCGTTGGTCCGGTAACATGGGCAATTCGGGTGTGTCCGAGCCTGAGCAGATGCTCCATAGCGGCCTGCGCGCCCGCAATGTTGTTTGAATACACGCTGTCAACGCCTTCCACGCGTCGCGTGACGTTCACGAGGGGCACGTTCCTGGCGAGTTCCTGCACGTCCGCGTCAGGCTCGAGGAGCGTCGCCGCGATGACGACCCCTACCCGCGCTTCGATGAGCGAACCAACCGATCCTTCGTCGACGCTGCCTCTGGAGTGGGAAACGCTGAGGATGAGGCGTTTCTTCATAGGGGAGAGGGCCTCGCGCACTCCGCTGAAAATATCAACGTAGACCTCATTGCTGAGGTCTAGAAGGAAAAGACCGACGGTAGACGGGCGTTTTCTTGCCAGGTCCGCAGCGGCTGCATTGTGCCGATAGCCCAGAAGTTTTGCCGCGTCGAAGATTGCCTGCTTGGTCTCATCGCTCACGCCAGGTGCCCCGCGGAAGGCAAACGACACGAGTGTCCGAGACACACCCACCTCGCGCGCAACATCTTCCTGAGTGATTGAGTGAAGCCGCCCTGAAGGCTTAGTGCGAGGCACGCGCACAACCTGCACTGCCAAATGGTGCCGAGAACATGGAGTCTTTTCTACCTTACATTTTGCTAACAAATAAACGGGAGGGTGTCTAACTCACCTCGAGTCGGCACCAGAGGTTTCGAGGATTCAACAAACAAGGGCTAATGCATTACCTGACCGCCGCTGACGTTCAGGGCCTCACCGGTGATTTCGCTGGCGGCGTCGGAGGCGAGGAAGAGAACTGCGTTCGCAATGTCCCGGGGCTGCTGCATTCTTCCCATGGGCATGTGCTCAGTCCAGTTGGCCTCGGCCTGAGCGCGGGTGACTCCTTTTTCTTCCTGGAGCCGGCGGACGTTGTCCTCCATCATCTTGGTCATGATGGCCCCGGGGCAGATGGCGTTGACGCGCACTGCCGGTGCCACTTCAACCGCGAGGGAGATGGTGAACCCGAGGAGCCCGGCCTTGCTCGCGCTGTAGTGGCTGATGCCTGCGTAGCCCATCTTTGCGGCCTGGGACGAGATGTTGATGACAACTCCCTGGCCCCGTTCCAGCATCCCTGGCAGGACGGCCCTGGTGAGCAGGATCGGGGCCCGCAAGTTGATGTCCAGATTGAGGTCGAGCTCCCGGTCGCTGAGCTGGACCAAGTTGCTGGATCCGCCGACTCCTGCGTTGTTGACGAGGATGTCGATGCCGCCGAGGCGGGCTATCGCCTCGGCGGCGGCCGCTTGGATGTCCGCGGGCTTGCTCAGATCGCAGACGAGGGAGGTGGCGCTGCCGGGACCGGCTGAGTCGGCCGCGTCGACGCCCTTTTTCAAGGCTTCCGCGTCGCGGCCGAGCATGATGACGTCGGCCCCTGCCTGGGCGAAGGATGAAGCGATGGCGAGGCCGATTCCATCTGCCGCCCCGGTGACCAGGGCGCGCTTGTACCTGAAGTCCCAATTGCTTTGCACTGTGTCTTGTTCTCCGTTCAGCTGCATGAGGTGCACCTTTCCTGCGGCCGCTTGTCTTTGCTCCGCATCATCAACCGCCGCAGGGGGCCGAATAACTCTGACCGGCGGGGCCAGCTCAGGCGAGTGCCTGGCCCTCGCGGAATCGTTTGATGCCTTCGGCCCCTTCAACGACGGCGGCGGTGAGCTCTTCAACGGAAGTGTCTTCCCGGCGGATGTCGAGGATTTTACGGCCGTGGTTCATGACGATGTGGCGGTCGCAAACCTTGTAGGCGTGGTGGAGGTTGTGTGTCACGAGAACTGAGCTGACGCCTTCGCTCTTGAGCTGCAGGAGATAGTTCAGCAGGGCTTCGGTGGCCCTGACAGCGAGTGCCGATGTCGGCTCGTCGAGGATGAGGAGTGATCTCTTGAAGTGGACGGCTCGAGCGATCGCCACGGCCTGGGCCTGCCCGCCGGAGAGGGATCCGACGAGCTGCTTCGCGCTCTTGATGCCCTCGATGTGGACCACCGAGTCGAGGATCTCGGTGGTGATGTCGTCCATCTCCTTGATCTTCATGAAGCCGAACCGGTTGGTGATCTCCCGGCCGGCGAAGATGTTGCGGGTGATGGACATCGTTGGTATGAGGGCCGAGTCCTGGAAGATGGTCTCCACGCCGCGGCGTTCCGTCTCAGGCCGGGTAACCTTGGCGACTTCCTCGCCGTCCCAGAAGTACTGTCCGCTGGTCATTGGCACGACGCCGGACATGATCTTCACCAACGTCGATTTGCCTGCGCCGTTATCACCGAGAAGGCCTACTACTTCTCCCTTGCCGATCTCGAACGAGACGTCTTTGAGAACTGTGTTGGGGCCGTAGCTCTTGACGATCTTGTCGATCCGGAGGAGAGGTCCGCCGTTCGTCGTCATGCTTGATGCCATCTCTGAGGCTTGGGCAGTCATGATGCTTTGCCTTCCATGAACTTGTTGAATACCGCGGCGATGACAATGGCGACGCCGAGGAAGAGCTGGACATAGAAACCTGGCGCCTTGGCCAGGATGAGGCCGTTCTGGATCGTCTGGATCAGGGCGGCGCCCACGATCATGCCGATGATCGAGCCGCGGCCTCCGGTGAGTGAGCATCCGCCGACAACTGCTGCTGCCACCGCAAGAAGCGTGTAGTCAGCGGTCGTCCCCGGCTGCATGCCCGAGGTGCGGCCCACGATAAGGACCGAGGCCAGACCGACCATGAGCCCAAGGAATGCGAAGGCCTGGAGCCTGACCGCGCGGGGCTTGATCGACACGGCGGCCGCGGCGGCTGCATTGCCGCCGACCGCGTAGATTTTGTTGCCGGCCTTGTGTCGGTGCAGGTAGAACCAGGCGACAATACCGATGACGACCATCCATACGACCTGTGAGCGGAAGTAGCCGTAGTCACCTGCGAGGATGTTCACCGCTTCCGGCGTGCGGACGCCCGGGAGGAACGTTGCCGGGGTGAGGCCGTTGATGAAGATCGACGCGCCGGTCCAGAAGAAGCTCATGCCGAGCGTCGCGATGAAGGAAGGGATCCTCGTGTAGACCACGATCAGGCCGTTTATGATACCGATCACGATCGTGCTGGCCACGGCTGCAAGCAGGCCGACAACCCAGTCGGTCTGGTTGGAAACGCGGATGAACACGACGCCGGCGAAGCCGATCATCGCCCCGACCGAGAGGTCGAACTCGCCGCAGATCATCAGGACGCCGACGCCGATGCCGAGGATCGCCAGCGCAGGGATGCTCTGGGACAGGACGCCGGACATGTTGTCCTTGGACAGGAACGGGAACGAGCCCGGGCTCACGGCGCTGTAAACCGAGAATGCGACAAGGATGACGACGAAAACAACGCCGATCTCGAGGGCGCCTCGGCCCCGCAGGTAGTACAGGTTTTCCTTCAGCTTGCCCGACAAAGTAGTGGGCCTGCTGTCGGCGAGGCGCCGCCTTGTCGGCGTCTCGTCCATGGCAAGCGCCGGAGTCGGGAGCTGCCCGCTCGCGACGGGTTCCGTCGGATTCTTGATGTTGGCCATTTCGGCTCTCTCAATTCTCTGTGTTCGGGCCATCTAGCAGGCCCTGGTGTTGCTGTTCATGTGACGCGGGTTTGGTGTTGGTATGCGGGGCCCGGAGTCGAGCCCCGCATACCTCGCGGCGTTTCGTTACCAGCGGACGCCTTGCAGGTCCTTGGCCTTGAGGTTGTCCACGTTGGTCTTGTCGATGAGGCCGTTACCGCCGGAGTTGATGTCTGCCGGTGAGAGTCCGAAGTCCAGCTGGAGGCTGGCCTGGAGGACGGTCTGGAAGCCTTGGACATAGCCCTGTTGGTCGGCGGTGGCGATGATGCGGCCTGAGGTGATGCCGTCGATCACCTGGGGGGAAGTGTCGAAGCCGATGATCGGGACCTTCACGCCTGCGGCGTCCTCGGCCGGCACGGCATTGCGGTGCGGAGTGCCACCCAGCGGGACAACCGCCTTGACGTCCTTGTTGGCCGTCAACCATGAAGTCATCGAGTCGAGGGCGGCCGCGTCCTCAGCCGAGGTGCGCAGGTAGGTGCATTTGGCGCCTACGGACTTGAGCGCGTCTTCCACGCCGCCGCCGCGCTGGATGGCGTACTGCTGCGTGGGCTCTTCGGCGGGGCACAGCACCTTGTCCCCAGCGCCAATCTTGACTTCCTTCAGCAGGCGCTGGCCGACAAGCTGGCCGACCTGCCGGAAGTCCTGACCGACAAACGCCTTGATGCAGGACTTCGCGTTGGCAGACGGGGGAACGTTGAAGGCGTACACGGAAATACCGGCCTTGGAGGCCTCGCAGGCCGCGCCTTCCCAGGACGGGTCATTGAAGGGCACGAAGATCGCCGCGGGCTTGTTGGCGATGGCGGAATTGATGAGGTCGCCCATCTTGGCCGCGTCCCCTCCCGCGGTCTGCTCAGTCATCTCCAGATTGCCCAGCTGGGCTGCGTCCTTGGCGCCTGTGGCCATCTGGTTCCAGAAGGCGTCCCCGGCAGGGTCGTAGTAAGTCAAGAAAAATACTGACCGGTTCTGAGCGTGGCTACCGAAGCCGTCCTTAAGTGCGGTACTGGATGAACTGCTGGCGGAGCTATTGCTGCTGCATGCGCTGGCGAACAGAAGAACGGCAGCCCCGGCGGCGGCCAGGCCGACACGGGTCGCCTTCTGTCGAGTGGTGGTCTTCATTGACACGTCCAAGTCCTTTCATGGACCCGCAAATCCGCCTGCCGATGGGGCGGTGACGGGTTTCCTGCACGAACGCCCTGTGGCGTCCATCACAACCAGTAGACATATCGCGCGATAGATCTGTCAAGAGTTTGTTCTGACATTTTGGAAAATACTTTGCCGATCCACCAGCCGGAGTCTGGAATATTCGGCGTTACCGAGCCTTTTACTGCCTGGTCGTGTTGTCAGTTTGACCGAACATACTAACTTTCGCGTGTTAGGGTAAGTGACGCGGATCACCGAGGGATCCGCGCCTGTACGACAAAGGAGTCCCATGGAAACCGCACATCTTCACGGCAAAACCTCACTGCCGCCACTGACCAATGGCCCTCACCGCAGGCGCCTTGGCCTTGTCGCCCTGGTCGCCACATTCGGCGGCCTTCTCTTCGGCTACGACACCGGCGTCATCAACGGCGCCCTCCGCCCGATGTCCGCCGAGCTCGGTCTCACCGCGATCACTCAAGGCGTTGTTACGAGCTCCCTCGTCTTCGCTGCCGCAATCGGTGCGCTGATCGGAGGGCGCCTCTCGGACGGGTGGGGCCGCCGAAAGACGATCATCCTGCTCGCCGTTCTCTTCTTCGCCGGAACCCTGGCAGTCGTGTTCACACCGAACTTCGAGGTCCTCGTAGTCGGCCGCGTCCTCCTCGGCCTGGCGGTCGGCGGCGCCTCGACCGTCGTGCCCGTGTTCCTCGCGGAACTCGCCCCATACGAGATCCGCGGCTCCCTCGCCGGTCGGAATGAGCTCGCGATCGTGATCGGCCAGCTGGCCGCGTTCGTCGTCAACGCGGTCATCGGCAGCGTCTTCGGCCACATCGAGGGCGTCTGGCGCGTCATGTTCGCGATCTGCGCCCTGCCCGCGGTCGCCCTGTTCTTCGGCATGCTACGGATGCCCGAGTCCCCGCGCTGGCTGGTGGAGAAGGGCCGGCATGAGGAGGCACTCACGGTCCTGCGGACTGTCCGCTCCGAGGACCGCGCGTCCGCTGAGCTCGCGGACGTCGAACACATCGCCAAGGAAGAACTGGAGAGCCACCAGATCGGCTGGCGCGCAATCTTCTCCAACAAGAACCTGCTCCGCATCCTGCTCGTGGCCATCGGCCTTGGAATGGCTCAGCAGCTCACAGGCATCAACTCGATCATGTACTACGGCCAGACCGTACTCGTCGAGTCCGGGTTCAGCGAGAGCGGCGCGCTCATCGCCAACATCGCTCCCGGCATTATCGCCGTCGTAGCCGGCTCGGCCGCCCTCCTCCTCATGGACCGCATCGACCGGCGCAAGAACTTCATCCTCGGCCTCGCCCTGACGACCGTCTCGCACCTGCTCATCGGCGTCGCATCGATGGCGCTTCCGGTTGGCAACCCCGCACGTCCCTTCGTGATCCTTGCACTCGTCGTCGTATTCGTCGGATCGGTACAACTGTTCCTCAACATCGCCGTCTGGGTGTATCTCTCCGAGGTGTTCCCGCTGCACATGCGCGGCATCGGCATCGGAATCTCGGTGTTCGTCCTGTGGGTGACGAACGGGTTCCTCTCGCTCTTCTTCCCATCGCTCGTCAGTGCCGTGGGCATCACCGGCTCGTTCTTCCTCTTCGCCGCCATCAACGTCGTGGCATTGATCTTCGCCATCACCCAAGTGCCGGAGACACGCGGCCGCACCCTCGAGGCGCTCGAAGAGGATGTGACAACGGGGGCCATCTACCTCGTCCACAAGAAATAGATGCGTCCTTAGGGTCAAAAGGCGGGCGGCGCTGGCACGTTGATGAGCATCCCGGCGCCGCCCGCCTTTTGACCCTAGCGCGTCCTCCGAACCTCCAGCCCTTGGCGGGGTCGTCGTCCGATGCGGAAGACCACCCTGACGCATCCAGTGAGGTGCTGCCCGTCATGCCTTGCGGCGGTCGGGGCCCGACGGAATCTGCAGGGCCAGCAGTCAGCGGGATTTGAGTCCTTCGCGCTGCAGTTCAGGCGACATCAGTTCCGACATATCTATCTGGCCGATCGTGAGGGTTCGACCGTAATTGAGCCGCACCCGGCCGGCGATCCAGGACGTGCGGGCAAGCTCAACCAACTCCCCCGTTTCCCGCAATCTGCTGCAAGTCGTGACTTCAAGCAGCGGGACGTCTTTTGGTGAGTTCAGAAGACCCGCCTGGCGGCGACTGGCGAACGAGATGCGGATGGAACCGGAGGCGGTGGCCAGTGCCGAGCGCGGTTTCTGCGAAAGAATCGCCCGGTTCGTCGCGGGAAGCCATGATTCCGTCATCGCGATTGCGACGCCGTCGACCTCCTGAATATGGAGGCCGAAAACGAACCGTTGCGCCTCGTCGTGCTCGATGAGGCCGAGAAGCTCGATGGCGACCCCTGTGTCCTTTGAGTATTCCGTGAGGCGGGAACGGGCCACATGCCCGGTTGCGAGAAGTTGTTCGCGCCACGGCCGGAGCAAGTCCACATCGAAAGTGCCGGTGCTTTCGGTCACGAAAGTACCGGAACCGCGTTTGGAGCGCAGATACCCGTCTGTCACCAGGCTCTCGATGGCCCGGCGCACCGTCATCCGGCTCACCCCGTAGTGGGCAGCAAGTTCGTTCTCTGATGGCAGACGCATCCCGGGGCGAAACTCGAGGAGTTCGATTCGACGATGGAGATCCCTCTCGATCTGTCCCCATACGCTCAGCGGCGAATCCTGCTCCACGACGAACGGCTCCATATCCCCAAGTATGTCATCCCGGCATGTGGTTGCTATCGCCTGGCGGACGTAAAGCCCATGCTCGGGAGGCCCCATTTTTCATCGAAGGGGGACCGCTACAGTTTCGTGGCCGGAGCGACTTGTCTAGTTCAGTAGACCAATTCTGGTAGACCCGACTGTCTTGACGAACAGCAGGACGGATATTCCTCGCCTGGCGACGCCAGCCTGGTGTTCGGCTCGTAGTCTCGAAGCGTAAGAATCATCTGGTCGCAAAGGAGCACGGTACCAATGGAGCGCGCAGAGCCAGTTCAGGTCGGGCATCCACGAATCGCGATCGTCGGAAGCGGGCCGTCAGGATGCTATACGGCGCAGTTCCTTCGCAAGCACTGGGCAGAATCGGACATTGTGATATTCGATCGTCTGGACACCCCGTATGGGCTGATCCGCTACGGTGTCGCCCCGGATCACCTGGGAACCAAGGCGATCGCGAAGCAGTTCGAGCGGCTATTTACCCGGGATCGGGTCCAGTTCATCGGCGGAGTGGAAGTCGGCCGGGATATTTCGATCGAAGACCTGCGTGCCGACTTCGACGTCGTGGTACTCGCTACAGGTCTGTGGGCAGACCGGACGATCGACGGGTTCCACCGGGCAGGAGGGCACGCCACCCACGCCGGAGTCTATGGATCGGGCGAACTGACCCGAATGATCAACGGTCACCCGGACCGGGACTCCACCCGCATCAGCATCGGCCGCCGCCCGGTGATCGTCGGGAACGGCAACGTCGCCATTGATCTCGTGCGGCTGATGCTCACCCCGCCGGCAGAGTTGGTCGAACTCGGAGTTCCCTATGACGCCATCGAAGCTGTGTCCAGCGGACCAGTGGAACACATCGACGTCGTCGGGCGTTCTGGTGTCGCCCATGCAAAGTTCGATCCCGCCATGGTGCGCGAGCTGGGAAAGCTCGCCGATGTCAGGTTCACCACGGACATAGACCGCGCGGAAGACAGCGACGAAAAGACCGGCGCGATCACCGACTTGGTCGATGGCTCCCCAGTGGCCGCAACCCGCGAGGTACGTTTCCACTTCGGTTGGACACCTTCGCACCTGGAAGGCGAGGAGCGCGTCGACCGCGCGGTATTCCGCGACACCGCGGGCCGCCGTGAGCAGCTGATGCTGGACACCGACTCGGTGTGTACCGCCGTCGGGTTCACCGAGGCCGCCGACGACGTTCTTCTCCGCAGCACCCTGGAGTCCGAAACCACAGACCTCGACCGCGGCCTGCTGGGCAACGGGATCTACTGCGTCGGTTGGTTCCGGCGGGGCCCCGTCGGGACCATCCCCGCGAACCGCAGCGACGCGCGAACCGTAGCCGACGCCATCATCGCGGACGTCGAAGGCCGGACCGAACCCGGATCGGACGAGACCTTGACCGGTCAGCAGGAGGGTGCGAGCGGGCCGGGAGAAGTCGTCGTGCTGTACGGAACCGAGTCGGGCAACGCCGAGACGGTCGTCGACATGCTGGTCGACGAGTTGTCGGACGAACTCGGGATCCGCGCCATCGACATGACCGACGCGACGATCGCCGACCTGCGGCCCGAGAACTTGACGCTGGTCATCTGTTCGACCCACGGTGAGGGCGCCATGCCGTCGAGCGCCGTGCCGTTCGCCGAACTGCTCGATGCCAGGAAGCCGGACCTCACGGGGATCAGGTACGCGATGTTCGGCCTCGGCGACAGCTCGTACGAGTTCTACAGCCGCGGCAGCGAGCACATCGATGCCCGCCTCGCGGCGCTCGGCGCGACACGCGTCGGCGAGTACGGGCGCCATGACGCAGTCGACGGCACGCTCCCAAACGAAGACGCCCTCGAGTGGGCGCGCGCGACGATCGCGGGTGCCTCGACCGGATCAAGCGCCGGCGCGCCCGCCGGGGCCCAGGCGGCTACATTGCAAGCGGTCTCCGAAGCGGTGACCGCGGCGGAGCCCGCGAAAACCGTCGGCATCACGACGGCGGTGCATGTCGACAGCAGCCTGACGCCGAGGGGCCTGACACTTCACTACGATCCTTTCTCGTACGCCGACTACGACTACCCGTATGACCTGTTCAAGCGTTTGCGTGATGAGGCGCCGGTGTACTACAACGTGGAGCGGGACGTCTACTTCGTCTCCAGGTACGCTGACGTTCGCGCCGGCCTCGCCGACACCAAGCGCTTCTCAAGCGCGCGGGGCAACGACATAGACGGCACGCACGACTCGTTCGGCGAGGGATTCCTTGTAACGATCGACCCTCCGCGCCATACCGCGTTGCGTGCAGCCATCCGCCGTACCTTCTCTGTGCGCGAGATCCTGGCGAAGGAGGACGGAATGCGCGAGTACATCCGTGCGCTGCTCAAGCCCTTCTGGGAGCAGGGCGGCGGAGACTTCACTGGCGAGGTTGGCTTCCCCACCGGCGTTGGCATGGCCGTGATGCTGCTCGGCCGGCCGATGAGCGACGTGCCGGCGTTCGTCGACCATATCGAGCGAGAACTTGTGCGCGTCGTCGGTGCCCCCGGCGTGCCAGAGGACGCCAACGTAGCGGTCGTTGAGACAGAGGAGATGATCGCCGAGCGTTTCGAAGCGCGCAAGGCGGAGATCGAGGCCGGCGTCGATCCCGCCGCGACCGATGCCATGACCCAGATCACGCTCGCTGTGCACGCCGGCAAAGTGAAGCCGGAGGAACAGGTCGGCCTGGCCCACCTCGTGCTCGCCGCGGCGAGCGACGCACCCGCCGCGTTTCTGAGCCAGGTCATCATGGTGCTCGACCGCTTCCCGAATCTGCAGCCGTTCCTGCGCGAGAACCCCTCGATGATCCCGGCGTTCATCGAGGAGTGCCTGCGCTACGACACCCCGGGCCAGAATGTCTCGCGACAAACGACCGAGGACGTCGAGATCGCGGGTACCGTGATCCCCGCGAACTCGCGGGTGACGTTCCTGCAGGGATCGGCCAACCGCGACGAACGGGTGTACGAGAATCCCGACGTGTTCGACATCACCCGTGAGATCACACCGGCGAGCCGCATCATGTCGTTTGGCGAGGGTGCGCACGCCTGCATGGGGGCTCCCTTCCTCCGGCTGTGCGCGCGCGTGCTCGTCGAGGAGCTCGTGGAGGGTCCATCCGTGCGGATCGTCGGCCTGCCGGAGCGCTTCTCGAAGCAGCTCATCCGCGGCTTCGCCAAGCTGCCGGTCGCGTTCGGCCGATGACCGCCGGACACCTTGCCCTCGAGTGGGGCGTCAAGGAGAGCTTCATCGCCTACGTTGAGGCGCTCCCTGACGGACTCATCGAAGCACGCAATGGGGCCGCGCGACGCGCAGGTGTCTTCGTTCTTCCTGGCCAGCGGGTGGACGTGGACAGCTTCCGATTTATCGGAACCATCCATTTCTACGGGCATCACGGTGTTCTGGACGTGACCCTCGATGAGTTCAGACTCGAAAGCTCCGCTCGGCGGCTGGTTCTGTCCGCCGAGGTATCCGGCGTAAGTATTCCCATTGCGGAGCTGATGAACGTGGAAGTCCGCGACGGCGCCGTCCTTCACTCAGAGTTCGTGAGCCTTACTGACGATGGTGCCGCCGTCCTCGGCGGCGTCTACACCCTGGGCGCTTCACTTGCGCCCCTGACGATCCGTTCCGCGCCCTGACGCGTGGAACCAGAGAGGACAACATGCAGTATCGCAACTTCGGTCGCACCGGCTGGAAGGTCAGTGAGATTTCCTTCGGCGCCTGGCAGCTTGGAGGGCAATGGGGCACGGTGGACGACGAACAATCCGTCCGTGCACTGCTGACGGCCTACGAGCAGGGCATTAACTTCGTCGACACCGCCGAATTCTACGGGTTCGGGCACAGCGAGGAGGTCATCGGGGAATCGCTTCGTCGGTGGGACGGGGACAAAATCTATGTCGGGACCAAGACCCGGCCAATCCAGTGGCCGAACCCGGATCAGGACGATCCGCAGATGCGCGGCCGCTATCCGGCTTGGTACCTGCGTGAAAACGTCGAAGCTTCCCTGAAGCGTCTCGGGGTCGAACGCCTGGACCTGCTTCAGCTTCATTGCTGGCTGCGATCAGGAATCGGCGAGCTGGACTGGCTTGAAACGCTCAACGAGCTGCGTGCCGAGGGAAAGATCGACAAGATCGGCGTCTCCATCCGCGACTATCGTCCCGATGAAGGTGTTCAGCTTGCGGAGCTTGGGCTGGTCGATTCAATCCAGGTGATCTTCAACATGTTCGAGCAGCGCCCCGTGGACACCTTGTTCCCCGCGGCAGCGAAAACCGATACCGCAATCATCGACAGGGTCGCCTTCGACTCGGGATCTTTGTCAGGTCTCTGGACACCCGAGACCTACGACGGCTGGGAGGAAGGATCGCAGCAGCGGGAGATGTTCCGCGGAGAGCGGTTCGGCGAGACTCTTCGCCGGGTAGAGGCGTTGAAGAAGCTTGTCGCCCCCTATTACTCCACGCTTGCAGAAGCAGCGATCAAATACGTGTTGGCCTCCCCGGAGGTTTCCACCGTGATCGCCGGCATGAGCAGCTCCCGCAACATCGCCCGGAACGTCGGCTACTCCGACGGACAAGCGTTCCCGGAGGAGCTGCGTGGGCAGCTTGCCGAGCACGGATGGATCAGGAACTACTACAAATGAGCCGCACCGATCAGGTTCAGGCCGAGCTTCTCAGCCCGGAGGAACTTAACGCGCGCTTGGCTGACCACTCGATCGCCTACCTACCGTTGGGCACCTTGGAGTTCCACGGACCCCACTTGCCGATCGGGCTGGACGCCCTGACCGCCCACGGCGTGTGCGTCTCCGCAGCCCACCGCAGCGGTGGGATCGTGCTCCCGACGGTCTACCAAGGGTTCGGCGGCGGTCACGGCCAATACCCGTGGACGATCATGATGAACGGGGGAGACGGGATCAGCAAGCACCTGAATGCGACATTGACCCGGCTGGAGGACTTCGGAGTGACCACTGCAGTGATATTCAGTGGACACTTTGCCCCCGAACAACTGGACATGATCGACCAGGTCTCAGCGAAATGGAATGACCGCGAAAACGGCACCCTCAAAGTCACAGCGACCGCGGTGAACAGGTGCCCGACCGCTCCGCTCCCTGCCGATCACGCAGGAGAATTCGAGACGACCCTGCTGGCCGGAATAGCCCCCGAACTGGTGCACCTGGAGCGTCTGCCCCCGGCAGACACCCACCCAGCCGTGGATCCGGACGGGGACCCCTACGGGCTGCATCGCCACGAACCCCAGAACCCGCTGTGGGGCGTTTTCGGCCCCGACCCACGGGTCGCGGTCCTTGAATCGGGCCCAACGCTACTCGAACACATGGGTGAATGGCTGGCGGAAACAGCCGCCGCGACACCCTCGAACTGAATCCCGGGGCCAACTGTCCCTCCACCCGGGGACGGATGGCCCCGGCATCGCTGAAGCAGGTCTCTTGGACCGGCATGCCCCTGCAGACATGCGCATCAGTCCAAGGGACCCGCTTCTACAAACGGGAAGGAGGCATTGTGGTTTCAATCGTGGATGGGAAGGCGCCGGACCCGCGCAGCTCTCAAGACCTGGAAGGGGCTCCCGCAGAGCCCGCGGTTTCCTTCGCGCAGGTACTGCGGTTCAGGCGGTACGGACCCGAGCCCTTGTACTACCAACTCGCCCAGAGCGTCGAGGAGGCGGTCGCCTCCGGGGAAATCCCCCACGGAGCCAGGCTCCTTCCCGAGTCGGAAATGGCACACGAACTCAGGCTCGCCGTTTCGACGGTGCGCAGTGCCTGGTCATACCTTGAGGACAAAGGCATGCTGGTCCGAACCCAAAAGAGTGGCACCTTCATTCGGTGATCGGCGGCCAGCTCCTTGGACACTGCAGCGGCAGTGTCGTCGTAGAAAATTGGGTATCGGGCGACGAAGGCAAATGAAAGGGTTCGCTTTGTTCATCAACCCCTGCGCGCGATTTCCTGGAAGAAATCACGGACCTTCCTGAATCCGAGGCCCTGCAGCGCCGTTTCGCCTTCGACGAGCGGGTCCACACCACGGAGGCCTTGGCCACGGTCAAGGAATCCACCACTAACAACAACGGAAAGAAAATCAAGCTATGAAACTCGGCGTCTACAACGCAATCCTGCACGACCGGCCGCTCCCCGAAGCGCTCAAGGTCATCGCCGACCTCGGGCTCACCGGCATCGAAATCAACACGGGCGGATTCCTGCCCGCCGTCCATGTCCCCACCATGGACCAGATCCTGGAGAGCGACGCGGCCCGCGACGACTACCTCGGGATCTTCGAGGGGACCGGCGTTGCGATCGCAGGCCTGAACTGCAACGGCAACCCGCTGCACCCGAAGCGCGAAATCGGCGAGAAGCATGCCGAGGACATCCGCCGCTCCATCCGGCTCGCGGAGCGCCTCGGGCAGAACCGGGTCGTGACCATGTCGGGGCTGCCCGGCGGTGAGCCCGGCGCGACCGTGACCAACTGGATCGTGAACGCCTGGAACTCCGCCGCGCTCGACGTCCTCGACTACCAGTGGGACATCGCGGCGAAGTTCTGGCGCGAGACAGACCGTCTGGCCGCCGACCACGGCGTCAAGGTAGCCCTTGAACTGCACCCGCAGAACATCGTGTTCAACACTGCCGATGTCCACAAGCTCATCGAACTCACGGGAGCCACCCACGTGGGCGTCGAACTGGATGCTTCACACCTGTTCTGGCAGCAGATGGATCCGGTGGCCGTGGTCCGCGAACTCGGCCCGCTGGTTTTCCAGGCTGCCGCGAAGGACGTCCGCGTGAACACGGAGAACGCCGCCCTTTACGGTGTCCTCGACAACAGCTTCCGCCGGCTCTCCGCCGAGGAAAACCGGACCAACCTCGGCGGCGACGAATGGGCCAACGAGTGGCCCAAGAACTCGGCGTGGGACTTCGTTGCCCTCGGCCGCGGGCACGACACCGCTTACTGGACCGAGTTCCTGCGCGCCCTGCACGAAGCTGACCCGAACATGCTCGTCAACATCGAGCACGAAGATACCTCCCTCGGCCGGATCGAAGGGCTCGAAGTGGCATCCAAGGTCCTTCGCGATGCCGATGCCGCACTCACCGAGTCGCTGAACGTCACGGCCTAGAAGCATTCTGAAGGAGCCCGGCGGGCAGTATCCCACCGGGCTCGGCTGCACCCGGCACTACCGCCGAATTCCCGATCATTTCGCGTTCCTCCGAAGCGGGGGCTGGGTCGGTCCGGAACGGGTTCAGGGTCTTGCATGCCGGACATAGGTACCACTTCCGATTCGGGGGTGACGCTTAAGGGACGTCGGCGGGGAGCCGGCAAACGGTGCCGGCTCCCCGCCGGACGTTTTTTAGGCGATTAGGCCGAGATGTCCACTGTGCGGGACTCGGCATCGCTGAGCCGGGCAGCGTCCAGGACTTCGAGTGTGTGCACCGCCTCGATGCCGGGGACCGGCTGGGGTCCGTGCCCGGCAACGGCCAGGGCGAACTGCTCGTAGTAGTGGTGATAGGCGCCCTGTTCGGACGGCACGCGGGTGGCGCCGGCCGCCGTCGTCAGCGTTCCCCAGCGGGATTCTTCCTCATACCCCCACGAAGCCGGACCGTCCACGGGGCGTCTGCCGGCAATGGCGGCCTGGGCCTGCACGTCAGTTTGTTGCGAGACGTAGCTTCCGCCGGCGCCGAGCAGCCGCAGCTCCCGCGCGGTGAGCCGGTTGATCTTGGTGGCCGAGAGGTGGGACCGCACGCCGCTGCGGTGCGTGACGGTGAGAAAGAAGCCGGAGTCGGTGCGGCCGGCGTCCAGGTCCGCCCAGTCGAGGGTGGCGTAGACGCTGGCGGCCGGGCCGAAGAGCCACAGGGCCTGGTCAACCAGATGGCTGCCGAGGTCCCGCAACAGGCCACCGGCCGGACCGGCCTCGAGGGTTTCCGGATCGTCGAAATCCATGCGGGACTCAAATCGGGTCACCTTCCCCACCCGGCCGGAGTCCAGCACCGCGCGCAGCGTGCGGATATCCGTGTCCCAGCGGCGGTTGTGGAAGACGTTGAGGATGACGCCGGCGTCCGCGGCTGCCTGGACCAGTTCTCGCCCCACCGCGGCGCTCGGGGCGAACGGTTTGTCCGCCACCACATGGACCCCGGCCGCGATTGCCTCGAGCACCAGCTCGCGGCGCGTTTCAGGCGGCGTCGTGATGACCACAGCATCCACTCCGGCGGCGAGCAGTTCCGTCAAGGTGCCGTAGAGCGGCATGCCCGGGTAGTCCGCCGCGGCCTCCGCGCGGCGGACCGGGGAGCGGGTGACGATGCCCGCGAACTCCACCCCGTCCGCGGCTGCGATGTACGGAGCGTGGAAGATCCGGCCGCCGAAGCCGTATCCAACGAGTCCAAGTTTCACAAGGTCTCCTTCGTGCTGTGGGATTTCGCCGCCGCTCCTGCTTTGTCCTTATGGCACCAGAATTCATGTCCTGTCAAAGATTTGTACTGACATATTTACAACAAACCGTAGTCCGTGGAAATTGCCCGGATTGCGGGCCTGAGCACGGGCAGATTCGGACCCCCAAAGGGTTGCCTCTACTTGCGGGGAACGTCCAGCTCGCCGGTGACATACTGGGCCCGGCCGAAGCCGAAGGACCAGTCTTCGGCGCTGTTTTCCACGTAGCCCAGGAACACATCTTCGCCGGCCACCCCAATCTCGCCGAGCCGGGCGGCAATGGCAGCAAACAGCGACTGCTTGGCCTCGCGGCTGCGGCCGCCCTGGGTGAAGATCTGGATCATGACCACGCCGGAACTCCGTTCAAAACCAAGACCGGCATCCTGGGCAACAATCTGGCCGGAAGGATGCTCGGTGATGATGTGGAAGTAGTCGCGCTCGGGAATCCAATATTCAGCCAGGATCGCATCGTGGATTCGGCGACTAAGCTCGCCAAGCTGCTCCGGGCTGCGGCCTTCATTTACATCGATACGAACAAGCGGCATGAATTCTCCTTCGTCTATTTGTCCTGACATACTAACAAATAGTTTATAGGACGGCAGCTCTTACGACCATGCGGCGCCGCATCCGAACCGGGGGGCTACCCCAACGGCTCCCAATTCCCAGCGCCGTGGACAGGTCAAAGTCACCCTGAGTTGACGGGGGACCGGCAACCAAGATTCATGGTCGGGGAAGCGCCCGGTGCGGTGAGTTCGTCAGGTTTTTCCTGGGCGAATCCGATCTGGATGTAGATCTGGATGTAGATCCGTTCGAACGTGCGTCCGGAACGGCACAGGTCGTGGCCGGCAGAGGTCTGCAGTGCACGTGCGCCCGATCAGGGGCTGGAAATGGACGGGTCAGGCCGCCAGACTTACCTTCCTCACGGTTGTGGAGGCACCCTCGGGTGCCAGGATGCTTAGTCTGCAGTCGGCCTGGAACGGATCGATGTGGGCGGGCAGGTGATGGGACTGCGAACAGACGCGCAGCTGCTCCAGAGCCTCGGGCTCGACCCTGGCGCGTGTCACGTCGATCTCCAGGCTCAGGCCTTCCATCAGGGCGTTGGCGCGTTTCACGACCACATAGAGGGCCTGGAGGCTTTGCGTTGTCATGCGGCCTTGGGGCGCGATCTTGGCGCGGGCGCAATCGATGTCCACACGGACCAGGACGTTGAGCTTGTCTGTCATCGTGCTCCTGCCGTTGACGGGCGGCCGCGACGCTGCGACCGCCCACGCAAGCTTAGGCACGAACTGTGACCCACGCAACATCTCGACGAGGGATGCTTTAGGTCATTCCGCCGGATTCTTGCGGCCAGGCTGGCGTGTTTCTGAGAAGAGGAGAGCGAGACGGGATACTGAGCACATGACATTTGACGGTGCACCACATTCGCAGGTTGAGAAGCACGCCTTCATTTCGTATGTGCACGAGGATTCAGAGCGCGTCGACCAATTGCAGCAAGTCCTCGAAGCAGTGGGAGTGAAGGTCTGGCGCGACAAGAAAGACTTGTTTCCCGGAGCTGACTGGAAGACCGAGATCCAGAAAGCCATCACGCAGGGTAGCTTGGCCTTCATCGCGTGTTTCTCAGAGGCGAGTGCAGCTCGTGAGATTTCCTATCAGTTCGAAGAGTTGGTTCTAGCAGTCGACCAGTACCGACAGCGTCCGCCCGCCAAGTCATGGCTTTTCCCTGTTAGATTCGATGACGTCTCCCTGCCGGAGTACAGTCTGGGCGGTGGAAAGACCCTCGACGACATCCACAGAACCGACTACTTCGGCCCCCAACACGTGGGCGAGCTCGTGAAGTTAGCGAACGCCGTTGCCAGGCTGCTTGGCCCGCATCCAGGCGACTCCCGTTCCTTGACGACAGGGTCAGGCACAGGGAGTGAGCCCTCCCAGGAGGATCCGGGGCGCGTGGTCAAAGGAATGCTCCGTGACCCGAGCCGTGACATCGACCTCGACGACTTCGTAATGGGGGTCGCGTCGAAGATCCGTAAGGAGCTCACCGATGATCCACAGTTCTCCGTGGTTGTCAGTGGAACCGAACCTGACAGTGTAGGTGTCGTCGAGCAGATCGTGGAGCGCCTGACCGCCTACCAGCATGTACTGGAACCGTTCGCTAAAATCCTCGTCGTGGCCGGAGCATGGGGAGAGGAAAAGCACGCAGAGCTCTGGCGCCGGGCGGCAAAACTTATCCTCAACGCGCACTCCGACGGCGGGCACACCAGGCTGGTGGCCCTTCAGCAATTCGTTCCCATGTACTTGTCATACGTGTCAGCGATTGCATCCACGGACAAGTCGAATTTCTACAGCCTGGAAGCGCTCTTGGATGCACCCATCCGCACCATTCAAGGGCCCGATCCGATGATCGCGCTGCTGCATCCTCACTACATGTTCCAACACGCCGAGGCGTGGGTGCCCACTGCCGTCACCATGAAGGCCGAGGGACAGCCCGTGACGTCTGCGGTAATCGAAGGCTTCAGAACCAGACAGCAGATGCCTCGGTTTACGCCTGTACCCACCTACCTCTTCACGACACTCAGGCCTCTGTTCGTCGACCTGATCCCCGACGACGAAGACTACGAGGAGCGGTTCGACCAGGCAGAGGCACTTCTTGCATTGAAGGCGTGCGTGGCCAAAGTCGAAGCCGCCGAGGCAGGACGCTATGGTGTTGGCAAGTGGGACAGCCGCTACACCTGGAAGCCCCGACACATGCACAACGGCCCTGACAATGCTCTGGCAGATGAGTACAAAGCACAGGGCGAGCGTTGGGCGCCGATCATGCAAGGCCTCCTTGGAAAGAAGGTTGTGCCTGTACCCGGACGCCTCAATGTCGGAAATTTCGACACTCATGCGATCGACGAAGCGATCCCCATGTTCCTGGATAGGCAGCTCTAGCCGCGGGGACATTGCAGAGGTCAATCGTGGGAGAGAAAGCCGGGAATCTGCACCTCGTCCGGGTCCAACTCCGGGCCTGCCCGAATCAGGCGCAGGGGATGACGAAAGGCCCTGCCTCGGGGAACCCAATTCCTGGCGAGTTCCTCCAAGAGTTCGCTGCGCCGGGACCACGGGCGGGCCCTGATGTCGTGGCCGGATGCAGCGAATGCGAGTCGTCGTTGAGCCCTTGGCGGCTGCGGAACGCTCTGAAATGATGAACGCAACGTGCAGAGAGGGGCGAGCCAATGTCCGCCGATGATGACGAGAACCAGACCTCCAGGGAACGAACCATTCGACGGATACGAAGGAATATCCGGGCGGCCCAACTCCGGGTCGTCCTGGACGGGGCCCGGGCACGACCGACGCCGGAGGCGGTGGTGCGACTGGCGCAGCTGACGATGCCGCAGCTGCCGTCGCCGTTTGATACTTTGAGATCGTCGGACGGGAAGCTTCGTACGGATCCGGCATCACGGAGAGAAATGGCTCTGTATGTGCGCCGTAACATTCGGGCCGCGCAATTGAGGGTTGTCCTGGACGAGGAACTGGGCCGGCCGACTCCCGAAGCCGTGAAGAGACTGGCGGAGATGGAGCTTCCGACTTTGTAGGTCGTAGCCTGCCCCTATGTTGGGCCTTATTGGAGAAGAGGACGAGGTTGTGGCCCCTGAATGCATTGAACTGGGGTGCCTAATGCGCACGCCGGGAAATGCTTGCTTCAGGTCTTCTACAAGCGCCGGCATTCAAGGGGATCGTCGGTGGCGCCAGCAGCACACCGCTTGCCCCGATTCTCGTTGCTTATGAATCACTCCACACCCGCACTTGGCCCGGCACTCATCGGAGGAACGGACGACTGGCGGTGACCGCGGAAACCAGAGCCCCCAAGTTCCCGATCCGGTCCGAGAAGGACCTGGAGGACTACCTTGAGGCCCATCCCTTGCTTACCGGGCAGGATCTGCTGATCATTGGCCGGCAGGTGAAGGTGGTCGGAGGAATCATCGATCTGCTCGCGATCGATTCGACTGGTGTCATCTACATCATCGAGCTGAAACGGGACAAAGCCCGCCCCTCCATAATCGCCCAGGTTCTCGGCTATCGTAGCTCGATCAAGCGGCTGAACCGAGCGGAGATCATTCGCGTCGTCGCTGCCGGTGATCTTAGGTTCGACCTGGTGGAGGCCTTCCAACGGCACTTCGGCCGCCCGCTACCAGAGACAGTGAATGAGTCTCAGGTAATCGTGATTATTGCAGCGTCTATCCACCGGACAACCGCTCACGGCATCCTGGAGCTGCTGGATGGTGGTTCCTCGGTCACAACGTTCCGTTACGTCGTCCGGTCGGACGCGGTCAGCCTCATTCCGTGCTGTCGAAACGATCAGGACGTGGAGGAAGGCTCGCACGCGGTGACGAGACCGTCGACACCTCCCAATCACATCGTTGCGCTGCCGAGACCGTCAGTGAACTATCCGGTTAACGAGAACATCCGGCGGTTCTGGTTGACCCACGCTCATGACTTCACGCCCTTCGTGACCTTCAGTTTCATCTTCGAGCGCTACCAGGACTGGGTTGACGCGCAACCGGCCATCGGCGTGCACCTCCGCAACAAAGGACTAGTTGGCCGGCAGGTGTGCGCGATCACCGCCGAGTCCAACGAATGGACCCGTGTTTTCGTGGCTCGACGTAGCGATATGGCTGCCTACAACACGTTCAAGGCCCCGCCGTCTGCTCGGACATACCGCGGCGATCACACCGTTGTCGCGTACCAGCGGAACCCGATCGGCCGGGAATCAGAACTCTAACGACGATCACGCCATCGCTTCCTCTTGGCTCGTTGGTCCTAATCGAGCTGTTTGAGCGTCGCGGTTGAGGTTGGGGTGGCCATAGCCGGTTCGGTTGCCCCGGCGGGCGGCGAGTTGAAGGAGTGCATCATGGCCGATAGTGGGGAGAAGGGACTGCTGAGGGTTGATCGACACTTTGTCAAGTAAGGCTCAAAGACGCGCGCCTTCTCAGTCATCCCGCCACGGCCTCCAGAGTGGCGTCCAGCACGGCGTTCAACGAGCGCCCATAGCCGCCCATGCCATACCAATCGACAATGTGCTGGGCGCCCGCGCCCGTGGTCACCGGGACCATGATGCGGATCTTACGGAGACGCCGCAGCGTGGTTGATCGAGAATGAATGCGGATAGGATAACCAGACATGCAGATGAGTAAGTTCGGCTGGGGACGAAACGGCAACTCCTCTCGATAGCGAACTTCTGTCTGGTAGCGAAACCGCGGAATTGATCACGCCTACCCGATCTAGCAAGCAGTTCCTCGTGGGAAAGATGGTCGAAAGCGCTGAAGTGGAAGCGACACGGATCAGCGATCATCGCTGCTCTCGCTGCAATCACCGGGAGCCTTGCTGGAGCATCTATCGCGGGAAACTACGCCTCGAATGCCGTTCAAACGGGATTCCCCGACCCCCGGCGGCCATTTCTAAGGTTCACGAATGTCGGCGCTTCCGTTCGGGGACGGCCTTGAGAGAATGTAAAACCTCAATGGCTTCTGGGGTCTTGTCGACGCCGATATCCATCCAGAGCCCAATGGAAACCTTATAGTTCCAAGTTCCACCACGTCCCACGTCAGATTTCACGTACCCGTCCGTGTGCGTCGCGCTCCCGATGCCCACCGCCGACCCGGTGATCCTCACCAAAGCGGCCCACGCCCTCATTCCCAGGATCAACGACGGCGTGAAATACGTCCGCGCCGGCATCATGGTCACCGACCTGCGCCCCAGCGGGAACCAAAAACCCTTGGAGCTGTTCGGGAACGTCCACGAGGAACGCGGCATCGGCCCGCTGCTGGAACAAGTGGCCGGGAAATACGGGCGAGGCTCCATCGGGCTCGGGCACGCTGGCATCAAGGGCGGCGCGGACTGGACCATGAAACGCGACATGCTCTCACCCCGGTACACCACCCACTGGGACGAACTACCCCTCGTCAAAGCCGCCTAAGGCTTGCCACGAAGGAGCCGATCGCTGGGGCTTCGGCGACCGGATCTTGGACGGGCTCGCGCGTTGTTCAGCTTCCACATCTCGTCCGACGGGCAGTCCAAATCCTGTCGTCGTCAGCGAAACCGACACCGCGCGGAGACATTACAAGTCCAACTATTGCGATCTATTGGTAGTTATACCCGGTTATAGGAAAAATCCAATAACTCCTATAGCTTGGCATAGCTGCGGTGGTTGAACCCGGCTGAACCAATGGCCGAAGCTCCGCTGTGTCCCGCGCAGGTCGCGAATCCGATGCCAACGCCTTCGCGCTCCTCGTGGCCTGAACCAAGTGTCTATGCCGGCGGGCCCATCCTGGCAACGACACCCGCCCGAAACGCCCTGTCGATACAGTGGCGGCCCCAGTTTACGAGGGCCAAGAGTGGGCTGCTGCGGGGATTTCGGACAGCGGAATTAGTGGATTCTTCTACGCTGCCAAGGCTGGCTGTTGATAACCATAGTGGACTTCGTTAGGACGCCGGTAACCGAGCGCGGAGTGACGGCGCCGGCTGTAAAACCCCTCGATGTAGCGAATGACGTCGCGCCGAGCCTGTGATTTAGTCGCGTAAACGGTCCGATAGACACGCTCGTTTTTCAGGGCTGAGAAGAACGATTCGGCCATGCTGTTGTCCCAGCACACCCCCGTGCGTCCCATCGAGGAGCGCATGCCCAGACCGGTCACCAGGGCCCTGAACTCCGTCGAGGTGTAGACGCTGCCCCGATCGGAGTGCCAGATCGCGGCAGGCTCGATCAGGGTCGTGGCGGCGGCGTTCCTGAGCGCATCTGCGACGAGCTCGGTGCGCATGTGATCGGCGATGGACCAACCGACGACCTTCTTCGAGTAACAGTCGATGACGGTGGCGAGGTAGACGAACCCTTGCCAGGTGTGGATGTAGGTGATGTCGCCGACGAACTTCACCCCGGGGCGGTCAGCGGTGAAGTCCCGCCTGACGAGGTCGGGCATACCCGCCGCTGCCTCAGCATCAGCCTCGGTGGTAATGCGGAACGGGCGTGGCTGACAGGCCACCAGGCCCTGGTATCGCATGATCTGCCGCACCAACTCCGGAGAGCACTCGGTCTTTTCCACGGCGAGATCAGCGTGGATGCGCCGGTACCCGTAGGTGCCCTCGGACTCCTCGAAGTAGTGCCGGATCCGGGCCGTCAGAGCCTCGCGGCGCGCCGACGTGGCCGATTGCGGACGCGTGGCCCAGTGATAGAAACCGGACGTCGAGACGGCCAACCACAGGCACATTTTCACCACCGAATTCAGATTGGCAGGCTCGGCTTTTTGGGAATCGATGAATTCATACTTGCTCACTACCGCTGCTCCCGCGCGAAGTAAGCGCTGGCTTTTTTCAAGAAGGCAGTCTCTGCCCGCAGCTCTTGAACTTCACGCTCGAGCTCCTTCAGCCGGGCCCGTTCCGTCACCGTCAGATCCGCCTCCGTGCCACCGTTCGCCTCGCGGTACTTGATGAGCCAGTTGCGGAGCGTCTCGGGGCCGACACCGTACGAGGTGGCCACGTCCTTGATCGGCCTGGACGTGTTAATCACCTCGCGGCACAGCTCGTCCTTGAACTCCTGGGTGAATCGTCTGCGTGATGCGGTCATGCTGATCTCTACTTTCGGTAGACCCTCATTTTAAGAGGGCCCGCTGTCCGAAATCCCCGCAGCAGCTCAGAGCCCTGGTAACGATCAAGTTTGTCGGGCGTCGTCCCCGTGTCTGAACGCCCCTCTAATCGACAACATAATGACCGTTATGTTGTGGGCGTGGAAGTCAAAGTTCGGCCCTCCCCGAGAAGACTGCCAACACTAACTCAGAACACGTTCTGAGTTAGTGTTGGTGCATGAAACCGCCAAGCAGATCCCGGACAACGTTTCAGTCATCTGAACTGAGCCGCTCTGCCGCTGACGTTTTTGCGGCAGCGGCGGACCACGCTGTCCAGATCACGCGCCGCGACGGAGAGTCCCTTGTGCTGATGACCGAGAGCGCCGATCGGGCGAGGGCCTCGCTGTTGGAACTGGCTGCACACCTTGTCGCGGTCACGTCAAGCACGGATGGAACGCTTGCCGCTCGCATGAGCGACCGCTTTCCCTGGATGCTTGCTCTGAGCCCGGCTGATCAGGATGCCTGTGCAAAAACTGTCCTGGCTGCCGCGCGTGCGTCTTTCGCCACCAACCAGCCACATTTGGCCATTGCGGAGCTCAGGGCCTGGCGTGAAACTGCAGCAGCCATCGCGGCCGGGCTCGGTAAGGACCCGGTGGAATGGCTTGAGGATCTCCCGGAAACCATAGAACGTCCTTGAGGAATGGCCGAGGACCAAGAGTTTGAAACAGCCCGATCCCTGGCAGTGGCGACGTGGACGGGGACCAGTTCTGATCCAAAGATGGTGCCATCTCGCGTTCCCGAAGAGTTCCCCTGCCGCACCGCCGATGGTGAACAATTGCGATTTCTGGCCCTACCTGTCCCTGTCGTCAGGAGGCCAGGACAGTCCGGGACATCAGTGATGGGGCGGGTCGCCTAGGAACAGTGTGCGTGCCCGATCAGTTTTGTAGTGGGCTGCTCCGATATGTCCTGTAACTGAGTGTGAGCTCACCGATTCAGTCGAGAGATTTCGAGACGTAGGTACGGGAATCGTCGCGGATCGACGAGACGCCACCGATCTCTAGGGTTGCGAGACGACTTGGAGTGGAGCGTTTAGGGCACGTTCACCGGGCAGTTTTGCGGGCGCCTCATACGGGAATCTGGAAAACAGGGGACCACCGGCATTTGGAAGAGCCCGCAGATAGTCTTGGACCGACCGGTGGACGACCGGCTTACGGGCGCCCCATGAAGGACACTTCTTGGCGCTAGAGTTCGGTCCATGATCGTTTGGCTCAACGGCACCCACGGGGCGGGAAAGACGACGACGAGCGCGCTCTTGCAGCAATTGCTGCCCGACGCGCGCGTCCTCGACGCTGAGAAGGTCGGTGAGGTGCTCATGGACATCAGGCCGGGACTTCCTGCAACGGACAACTTCCAGCACTGGGAGCCGTGGCGACCGCTCGTTGTCGAAACCGCTCGGCGCGTGCTCGAGTACACCGGAGGCACACTCGTGATGCCGATGACGGTCTTGGTCGAGAGCTACTGGGGGGGAGATCAGCGATGGTCTTACCGCACACGGCATACCTATCCAGCATTTCGTGCTCCACGCCGACCAGGCCACGCTCCGCGAACGCATACAGAACGACAAAGACCTCGGCCCCTCGACGTTCCGCTTCGCGTACTTGGAACCGTACGCCGAGGCAGCTCATACCTGGCTCCACGATGAAGCCGAGGTCATCGACACCACACACATCACAGCGGACCAAGCCGCGCAGCAGATTGCGGATTCGGTGCTTGGCCGGCGAGAGCGCCGAACGTCCGGCAGGCTTGTGCCGGATGGGCGATCGGCTTACGGAGGCTGAGCATGCACGATGACCAGTTGGCTATCGATGCCGATCTCGCCTGTCAGATCATCTACGACCAGTTCCCGAAGTGGCGAAGCGAGCCGGTCACCGCTGTCAGGTCCGATGGCACTGTCAATGCGATTTTCCGCATCGGCACCGAACTGGCTGCCCGCTTCCCTCTCCGCGCCGCCGACCCCGACGAGACCGAGGCGAAACTGAAAGCCGAGGCCGACACGATGCTCGAGCTGAGCGCGAACATTCCCGTCCCCACGCCCAGGCCTGTGGCCGTCGGCCGGCCGGATCGCGGCTACCCGCTCCCGTGGGCAGTGCAGACGTGGATTCCTGGGGAGGCCGCAACGCCAACCGGCCTCGCGGACTCGACCCCGTTCGCTCACGATCTCGCCTCACTGATCCGGGCACTTCGGACAGCCGACACCCGCGGACGACTCTTCACCGGCACCGGCCGCGGAGGTCACCTCCCCGATCACAGCGAATGGATGGACGTCTGCTTCACCAAGAGCGAAGGCATCCTCGATGTGGCCCCGCTCCGCCTCCTGTGGGCGCGATTCTGCGAACTCCCGCCCGCGGGACGGGAGCTGATGACCCACGGGGACCTCATCCCGGCAAATCTTCTCGTGAAAGACGATCGCCTCGCCGGAGTCCTCGACGGCGGGGGCTTCGCGCCCGCCGATCCTGCGCTTGATCTCGTCGCGGCCTGGCACCTCCTAGACCAGGACGCGCGAGAGTCCCTGCGCCGCGACCTCGACTGCGACCCCGTGGAGTGGCGTCGGGGCGCTGCGTGGGCTTTCGAGCAGTCGATGGGACTGGTCTGGTACTACCAGAGAACCAACCCGGGAATGAGCGCCCTCGGCCGCAGCACCCTCGCCCGAATCCTCGGCGACCCCGACCTGTGAAGGATCTGCCAACGGGACGGCTGGGATAGGCGAGCACGCCAAATAGCGCTGCGAAAAGAGAGCCATATAACTCTGCGACTCACAGACAGGGAGTTGGGAGCTTGCAGGAACCGGCTGTGTCCGTGCACGAAAACGAACGTTTTTCTCCGCTGCCGTTCCCAGCAGCAGGCGACGGCGCCTACACCGCAGCGCTCGTCTCGCGTATCGCTTCGGTACTATCAGGCATGGGCAGAAAGAACTACCTCGTCGAAGGCGGTTCCGGCACCGGCAAAACCTCGGTCTGCGACGAATTGCGGCGGCGCGGTTACCACGCCATCAACGGCGACCGTGAGCTGGCCTATCAGGGCGATCCGGAGACTGGCGAACCACTGGCGGGCATCACCGGCGTCTCCGTGCACGATCACCACATCTGGAGCGTGGACAAAGTGAAGGCCCTGATCGGAGACAAGCGCGAGGCGGTGACGTTCTTCTGCGGTGGCTCGAGAAACCTCGCGAAGTTCATCGATCTGTTTGATGGCGTCTTCGTTCTCGAGGTCGACCTCTACACGTTGAACCGACGGCTTGGCGAGCGGCCGGACGACGAATGGGGAGGGCGACAAGCGGAACGGAAACTGATCGAACGCTTGCACCGAACAAGAGAAGAAATTCCACACGGTGGCATCAGGATCGACGCCACCGCACCGCTCGCGCGCGTCGCGGACGAAATCCTTCGTCGAGTTGAGGCGGTGCCCGCTCGCAAAACGGTCGGCCTAACAGTTGTGACTGTTAACTTGCTTGGCGGATAAGTGAAAGTTAAATTGGCGGTTCGGAGGTCCTCTTTGCGGACCCATAGTGGACGTATTCGCTGCTCGACCCAGGACCAGCCTGCTGAAGAACGCGTTGCAGGTCCGGAAGCCTTGAGGTCGGGCGGCGGTGGGGCCATTTGTTTTCACCCGGGCGGCACCTGTACTGGCTTGAACCGCACCGGCCCGCCGCATTCGGGGCCGTCAGGGTGCTCCCCGGTCGGCTCTGTTTCTATCGGCAGCACGCGAGCAACACGGACACCTGAAGAGTCCACCGCGTCCACAAAGACAGAGGTGACGCTGACGGGCGGCATCAGGTAAGGCGCAGACTGCGGCACCAGCCACCTGCCGTCCGGGTTCCTGGTTACCGGGGCCGGAGTGCAGCCCTCCCCGAAGCATGCCGAAACCGACGTCGGCTCGTGTGCAAACACCAACTCCACATCGCCTGTGGAGATGTGCCCGACCGCGGGACAGACGGTGCTGACACCCCCACGGATAAACACGGCCACGGCCAGGACAACGGCCAGCACCCCAAACACGATCAGAAGTAGCCCCCCGGAGCTTCATTCCGCGAGCCTAACCCGGAAGCTCGGATTCCGGGCAGCAATCCCCAGAGTCTCTGACGCACGCTGCCGAGTCTCGCAAACTGTAAGTGGTGGCTCATTGCGTTCCACCTGGCTCACACCAGCCCACGTGCAGCATGCACGTTGAGGGATCCTTGGGTTCTTGCGGTGATTGCAACACTTAGCGGATGGGTGTTGTCATGTCGAGGTATTCAATTTATGTGAGACCGGATCTTCTGCAGCTGTTTTGGGCCGGGATGCAGGCCGGTGATTTCATTACTGATGCCGTTGTGCCGATCAATACGAGCAGGCGGACCGGGCGCCGGGTCCTGGCCGAGGCCGGGGGTGTCAGGCCACGCCGCGGCCGGGATCTGAAGGGCAGGTGCCTGACCTTCGACCAGCGCGAAGAGATCGCGGTGATGCGCGCCCAGGGACACTCGCTGCGCCGGATCGGGGCCCTGATCGACCGGTCTGCCTCGACTGTGTCCAGGGAGCTTCGGCGGAATTCGGTGGCCGGGTTGCCCTACCGGGCGACGTCGGCCCACGCGCTGGCGTATGAGCGGGCTTCGCGGCCGAAGCCGGCGAAACTGCACACCAACACGGTGCTGCGTGCGAAGGTGGAAGAGGACCTGAAAAAGAAGTACTCGCCTGAGCAGATCACAGGACGCCTCCAGGTTGAGTTTCCCGATGAGCCGGAGATGCGGGTGTCACCTGAGACCATTTACCAGTCCCTCTACGTTCAGTCCCGCGGAGCACTGAACCGCGATCTGGCCGCGTGTTTACGCACCGGACGTGCACTCAGGCAGCCCTGCAGGAAGGCCGGCCAGCGGAAGAACCGGATCCCCGGGATGATCAATATCTCCGAGCGTCCCCCCGAGGTTCAGGACCGTGCGGTGCCAGGGCACTGGGAAGGCGACCTCATCATCGGCAAAGGCAACCAGTCCGCGATCGGGACCCTCGTGGAGAGAACCACCAACTACACGATGCTCGTTCATCTGCCGGATGGATACAAGGCAGAACAAATGCGCGACGCCTTGGCCACTAAGATCAAGACGCTCCCCGAGGCGCTGAGGCATTCCCTCACCTGGGACCAGGGCATCGAAATGCAGGACTGGAAGAGCGTGAAAGTAGACGCCGGCATCGACATCTACTTCTGCGACCCGCACTCACCCTGGCAGCGCGGCATCAACGAAAACACGAATGGCCTGCTGCGCCAGTACTTCCCGAAAGGCACGGACCTGAGCATCCACAGCGCCGAAGACCTCGACTGGGTTGCACAGGAACTCAACGACCGGCCACGCAAAAGACTAGAGTTCAGAAAGCCGATCGAATTGATCGAAGGACTCCTGTTGCAATGACCGCCTGAATCCGCCGATCCTTCACCGCGACAAATCAGGCAGAAGCTCGCCACCGCATGTCTGCACCGCAGACGAACGGCGCCTTCTTGGTTTCTCATAGGCTGACTCGTGTACGACGAGATGCTCTCGTCGGCCGCAAGGGAGGACGATGAAGAGCTGGGGAAAGATTGTCACGTTCGGGGCCATCTTCTTGGTCTATGCAGGGTTCATGCTCTACCGGCTCGTACACGACATCTTGCACGAGGGTCTGACGGGGTCGAACATCTTCGGAATTGCAGTGTTCGTCTTCCTCCCTGTCCTTTGCTGGGCGCTGGCAGTCGGGACAAAGCGCTTCAACAGGTCGCACATGGCGCGGACGCGCGCAGCCTTTCCTGGCCTGCTTGTCCTGCCAGCAGGCTGGGCCTGGTTCATGGTGCCACCGCTGCGCTCATGGCCGTACAAGCCCATTAAAAACGCCGGGTACATCGGCTTCCTTCTCGTGGCAGATGAACAGCACTTAGCTGTGTACAAGACGCAATTCCTGAAGGGGTACGTCCTCGTCGGACAGTTGCCGTGGGACCTTGTGCGGTCCATCGGTGACATCCCCGCCAACAGGGCATCGGGCGACAAGTCTGGAACGAAGGTGCTCACTCTCGAGTTGGACGCCCGGGAAAGCTACCTTTCGGATCGCCTTGAGCTGTACCTTTGCGCAGACGACGTCTCAATCCTGGCTGGCGCTGAATTCGATGAAGCGAAAGGCCGGCTCGAGAGCGTCCGAGCCGCCGCCCGAAGATGAGACGTCAGACAAGCGTCCGGTGAGGGATCCCTCACCGGCCGAAAACTGGCAGCGCACCACAATGGGCGCAAAGCTGGACGTATTCACTGGCCAGGAGACTCATCGACCGTGTGCGTCCGGCGACGTCGACGTAGGACTAATCCCACTGCGTTGGCGATGGCGAGGCCATAGCTGACGACAATAACCAGCACATTGAGCGTCACCCATACCGGTTGTGAGACAGGGTTGAACAACGCATTCGTTCCTATGAGAGCTCCGAGCACCACGTACGTGACGCGGGGAAAATCATTCCGGAGGAACGTTCGCTTTGGCATATTCCGGAGCCTAGTGCTGCTGGTTCCAGTTGTCATTGGCCATGCGTGCGACGGGCCAGACAATCAGTTCCGGATGTTGGAAGGCCGGCCGACCCACACGTCGAGTTGTTCAACGCAAGTTCTGTCTGGCACGGCTGAGCTGACGGCGCGAAACTGATTTCCAGCGGGGGGATCGCAAGTAAAAGGCGCGCCGATTAAATGCTCGAGTTTGGTCGCATCTCCGGAACGTTCTAGAGACCCCAGCCCCGGCGTAGGTTGGCGAAGATCGTTTGAAGCGCTGCGCTGGGTGAGGTTTCTCGGGCGGCGACGTCGGGGCTTTCAAGGATGAATCGGGCCAATGCCCGAGCGCCCGGGGCGTCGAGCACTCCGGGCTTAGTCAGCTTGGCCGCTAGTGAATCTTCGCAGTCGGTCCATTTCTGGCGAACGTGCGCGCGGAGTTGCGGGGTGGAGAAGATGAGTTCCAACAACTCGTTCCGTTTGCCGCTCTCGGTGGCGAACGGCAACCGACTGATCATGAATGCTTCGACGGCGCTCAATGGGTCAGTGTCCGCAGGGCGTTGCTCGATTGCCTGGACGAGTGCTGCGCCCCTGTCTTCTTCGCGATCGAAGACGAGGGCGACTTTCCCGTCGGGGTAGTACGTGAAGAGTGTCGTCAGCGCGACATTCGCTTCGTCGGCGATCTCAGCAACCGTGACCTGATCGAATCCACGCTCGAGGAAGAGTCTGGTCGCTGCGCTCTGCAGCGCATGCCTGGTCTGTGCTCGTTTGCGCTCCCGCAATCCACCGGTAACTGCCATGAAGCCATAATAGACCAAATACGGAGTAATAGCGAAACTGCGCCTGATTCGTTTACGTAGTGACTACGTTTATGCATATACTGACCAAGTCAACGCATCCCAATCGATCAAGGACCCCCCAGTGACAAAGACTGCAATCATCAATGCCCGAATTTTCGACGGCGAGAGAGTGCTCGATGCAACCACCGTCGTGATCGAAGGAGCAAGCATCGTCGCCATCGGCGGACACATCCCGAGCGACGCACGAATCGTCGATGCAAGCGGTGGCACTCTACTTCCCGGGCTTATCGACTCGCACGTTCACACCTCGCTCGAAGCGCTCGAACTCGCGCTGACGTTCGGCGTGACCACGGAGCTGGAGATGCAGGGCATGTTCACTCGGAACAAGCGCGATCAGATCACAGACAATGACCGTCTCGCCGACGTCCGCTCTGCAGGATTCGGTATCACTCCGCCCGGTGGCCACCCCAGTGAACTCATGGGCGGCGACCACGAAGACGACAAGGACGAGGCCCCTTGGGAAGATGCCGACGGCGACGAGGACACGAGCTTCTGGCAAAACATTGTGATGCCGTTCTCGACGACTCCCGAAGAGGCGGTCGCGTTCATTCCCCAACTCGCCGAAACCGGGTCGGACTACATCAAGTTCATGATCGATGACGGAACCGTCGAGGGGGCGCCGGGACTTCCCCTGCTCGCAGATGACGTCGTCATAGCGGGCGTTGCCGAGGCGCACCGACTCCAACTCCTAACGGTCGCGCACACCCTCACCGTCGATGCCACACTGACGGCCGTGAATGCCGGTATCGACGGGTTGGTGCACCTGTTCATGGACCAGCCCCACACCCACGCGATCATCGACCAGGTCGCAGCCTCCGGCGCGTTCGTAGTCCCATGCATCGTGTTGAACTCATCGATGATGGGCATCACTGCGGCCGAACTCGTCGCAGACCCCCGCGTGAGCTCCAAGCTCGACGAATCCTGGATAGCGACCATGAACAGCAGCTACGACCGGTACCCCCAAGGCAACCTCGACGACGTGTTCGCGTCGGTCCAGGCACTCCACGCTGCCGGTGTAGACATCCTCGTCGGCACCGATGTCTCGTTCCCACTACCCCTCCTCGGCGGCATGGCGCACGGCGCGAGCGTCCATCACGAACTGCAGCTGCTCGTCCGAGCCGGCCTTAGCCCATTGGAAGCGCTCTGCGCAGCCACCGCAACACCCGCCCGCCGCTTCGGTCTCACCGATCGTGGACGAATCCAGGAAGGCTTGCGAGCCGACCTGCTCCTCGTCGACGGTGACCCAACCGCGAACATTACCGACACACTCAACATCCGCCGGATCTGGCGCCGCGGCACTGCGCTCGAGCAGAACTGAAAAACTCGAGCGCGGGTCAGCCGTTCTGCTGCCGTAGGTGCGCCGGCTGGGGTTCCCGTGATCATCTACCACCGCATACGGGTTCGGGTGATAGACGGCTCGACCATCCGGCACCGTAAATTCGACTTGTGCGGATGTGAACTGACATTTGTGCAATCGTGAACTGAAAATGACACCAGCCCGCGGAATTGCTGATCACGACCATGTACGTAAGACCCGCACGATCAAATGCACGGTGACGGGGGGATTACTGCAACCATGTTCCTCATGACTGGAATGTAGATCGGCTATGCGCCCGAGTCTCGACGAACGCTCAGGACCTCACCGCCCAACGAAACGCTCTCGTTGCCCCAGGCGTGGAGGAAAAGCAGATCTTCGTCGACCGCGGCCTTACCGGAGCGAACCGGGCACGCCCCGGCCTTCGTGAAGCAATGGCGGCCTGCCGAGGCGGCGACACACTCGTGATGACTAAACTCGACAGCTGGCACGACCCCTAGCCGATGCCAGGGACATTGCCGACGAGCTGACGGCCAAAGGGGTAGCGCTCAGTCTTGGCGGAAGTACCTACGACCCGACCGATCCGGTGGGCCGGCTGCTGTTCAACGTCCTGGGAATGGTGGCCGAGTTCGAGGCTGATCTGATCCGGATGCGCACCCGGGAGGGCATGGACCTCGCAAAGGCGAAAGGGCGGCTGAAAGGCAAGCCGCCGCAATTGTCCAAGACGCAGCGGAAGCATCTTCTGACGCCGCATGTGCTGGCGAGCATACGCAGGCCGAACTGGCGGAGCTGTTTCAGGTTTCTCGGCCGACGGTCTACCGCGAGCTCCAACGAAGCTTCGCCTGAGACCGACGTTGGCGCAGACTGATAATCTCAGCCGTAGCCGAAGGAAGAATGTTCCTCCCCCCATCACGCGCCGACAGCGACCAGCAGCGACAGCCAGAAGCTAAGCGTGTTCCGAAGGGAGATCTGCGATGCCCACCGCGATGGGAAGCAGCCAGCACGGGGATGAATCCAGCACCTTTTCCCACTTCCCCTTTGGCGACGGCTTGCGTATTTCTATGGTCATTTTCGAATACTAGCCTTCTGTTCCCGCGCCATCTCAGATTCTGCCGGCACAGTCGGCGCGGACCCTTAGCGCTGCTCCTCCGGCGGATACCGGCAAGGCCGAGCGGAGGGTCGATCCTGCATCAGATGCAACTTGGTGGAGTCTGTTGGTGGACCTCCGTGTAGGTTTCCTCCAAATAGCCACCGTCATAGGCACGGATAACGCGACCGAGCCTGGCCGCCGTTGTATTGGGACCCTACTCCGGGCACGGCCGGTGGTTGTAGGCTCCGAGCATGGCGGAGACAGAAGGCCGCAAGCGGCTGGAGCCAAAAATGACGCGCGGCAGCTTTAGATTTACTTACTGGGCCGTGATGGTCCAAATCATTCTCAGCGTCATCCTTATGGTGCTGAATGTCGGCATCGTGCCGGGCAGGGAGTGGGAGCCTGTAGCTTTCTTCATCGCTGCCGCACTCTTATCAGTCAATATGATATTTCTCGGCCACCTGCTCCGTGTCCGCCGCAACGACACCCCCTTCTGGAACGAAGAAGAAGCCCGCAGGGAAGAGTGGGATCGCAGGGGAAGGCAGCTCTAACCATGGAGGCCCTTCGAACGCCAGCAGGTCTCCCGGCCATGGACGCCGAAACCGGACACGGGAGAATGGCTCATGTGTGGACGCTACGTGGTCTCTCCCCGCGCCACGAAAAAGCCCGTGGCCTGGCGTGCCGGGGGCACTCAGTGAAGGGAAGGCATCGGAGAATTGATCACGGCGTAGCGCTTGAACGAGCGTCCGGAATGGAAAGGATGACTGATGGATCCAACGGGTCAGAAACCAGGACTCCCACCGGGAGGCTGGTCTGCGGATCCCTACGGGTCCGGAACCTCCAAATGGGGAGACAGCGCCGGACAAGCCGAAGGGGATACCGGCACCCAGAGCCCGCTGGCCGCACGGATCCCCGGACTACGGCTTCCCCGGCCTATGCTCGGAGCCCACGTGCCCGTGTACACCCCTTACATCTGGATGCTCCTTGCCGTGCCTGTCCTGGCTGCCCGCGGCGACGTCGTGCGCATGGTAGCGGCGATCCTCCACGCCGGCTCGGTCACACCGGCCACTATGGTTCTTTTCTCTGCCGTGATGTCCCTTTGTGCCACCGGTGTTCTGGGCTACCTGGACTGGCGGAAGCTGCGCGGCGTCGGGGTCGTACGGCCTTTCCATTGGATCTGGGCCTTCCTGCCCACGGTCTATGTCATCGGCCGGACAACCATCATCAGGAAAGTCGCCCCGCGCAGGGGCCTGGCACCGGTATGGGTGCTCATCGCCGAATTCCTCCTGATCGCGTTGTACCTCAACCACGTCATCTAGACACGCTCGCCCACACCATCGCCCAACAAACCGCAGGCTAACGCTCAGCGGCGGGACGTTCGGCTCTTCTGTGCAGATTCTTCTGCCTCGGCTTTGGCGGACTGAACGATCTCGAGGAAATCCGCCCGTTGCAGGTAGTCCTCGCCTGGTCCGCGCCATCCTCCAAGCTGCCAAGGATGAAGCCGAGTAAATTGCGCCGAACCGCGGGTAATCGACGGGGCCAGGGGCAACCTGGCCAAACTCAACGAGCCGTCCCCGAGCCATGCCCGGACTGAAGCGCGGTAACCTACAGCCCATGAGCATGCGCAACGTCATCCAGAGGACCTTCGACGAATTCGGCAGGTCTCTGGGCGGATCGAAGAAGTCCGGATCGTGGTATGTCACCGGACCTGACGCCATCGCCGTTCTGAACCTCCAGAAGTCCCAGTACGGTCCGCGCTATTACCTCAACGTCGGCCTTTGGTTCTTGGGTCTCGGCGCCGCAACAAACCCCAAGCCGACCCACTGTCACGTTCAGAGTCGTCTCGAGGCATTGGTCCCAGCAGATCACCGCCGGAATCTGGAGGCCTTGCTCGACCTTGATCAAGTAGTCGATGACGAAGAGCGACGGACCGAACTGCTGGGCGTTCTCGCGGTCCAGCTTGAACCATTGATCGAGGCAGGGACGTCCTTTGATGGTCTCGCGACCGAGGCCGGTCAACGCTTGCTAATGAAGTCACTGATCGACGGCGATGGGCAACGATTCCTCGCGACACGCGCCGCCGGTTCCTGAACGCCGGGTTTCCCGCCCGGTGCTCATGGCGCTGCCGGGTATGCCGACGATTCTTAGGCGACCGCAGATTCCTCCAGCTGGCAGCCAAGCCTCGCCATCCCTAATTTCACGCCTTTACCGACCACGGTTGAGTTGGTCGAGTTGGTGCTCGTCAACGTAGCGTGCTGGTCCGATACCGTCGAGCTTGGCGAGCCGCATGAGTTGATCGGCGAGACCCGGAGACCCGGAGACCCGGACCTTGACCACCGATCCTTCACCATTATTCAGAATGCCCGGCGAGTCACGAAGTGGGGCCAGCGATAACCGTCCTAGCGGGGCCGCCCAACCCTGTCCCAATCAAGGGGCTGGTGCGTCTCCTTACTTAGCGTCCTCCGTCGTGGATGATTGTCGTATGAGTGATGAATTGGGTCCCTCTTTCCGGACGCCCGACGATGCGCTAGAAGCAGTCCTTCGCGTACACAACATGGTGATGAGCGGAGGCTTCTCTCACGCACTGGACCCGCAAGTCCTCGGCTCATCCGATTTGGATTCGGCGGTTCGAGGATTCCAGTACTTTGGTGCAGACAGGCTTGCCCTTTTGATTGCCAGGGCCGCGAGGACGGACCCCGATGATGACAACGCCATCGACGAACTGGATGCGGGGTACGACCGCCTTGTTCCGAATGACCAGTATCTGGAGGATTTGTACGGTTTACACCGCGATGATGCTCCTGCTAGTGAAGCTTCCGTCTAAGGCGGATAAGGGTTAGACGATCGTTAGCGGAGTGACCGGCTACCAATCCAATTTCCAGGTTCCGGCTCTGAATTGCTTGAGCGTGTACTTTGCGCTGAAGGCTTGAGGTCCCGCGGTCCCTTCGATCTCTTCCAATACAGGCACGGCCAGATCGGCAGCCCACGTCAGGCATTCGGTCGCCGCAAGCAACCTAACGCCTATCTGTTCGTCGCGCATAAGACCTTCCAAGCCTGCGCGTCCGTCGGATGTCTCCCGGAGACGCTTCGCAAGCCTATGCAGACGGTCGGACAGCGCGTTGGCCTTCGAGACGTTGTCCAGGCCAAGAAGATCCCAAGCCAAGACTCCTTCCCGGTAATCTCGGAGCGTTTCGGAAGTGCTGCCTGTGGTCATTTATCCAACCGATTTCCAGGATCTGCCAACAACCGGAGTGCCACGAAGTCGCAAGCTTCGTCTTCGGCTTCAAAGCGTGTATGGCCGGTACGCCCACCGCGCTCCGAATAGAAAACGGACCATCCACCCAACTCGGGCAAGACCCAAAGGCATTCGTCGGGAACCTCTCCCGTCAAACTATATGCGTCGGGATTTATGCCTTCTGAAATTAGGAGGTTTTCAAGCCTTCTGCGATTCATTTCATGTTCACCGGTTTCAGTACATCTGAATCGTATTGATTCCGCTCGAACTTAGACAAACGCGAGTCAACTTTGACACTCGCCGGTTCTCTTTGGGGTGGCCGACCGCGATAATCCTCGCGGCGCAAGGCAGGCATAGCAGGTTTCGGGTTGCGGGAAGCTCAGTCTCGGGGGTTCGTCGGAGTGACTTGAACAATGAATTGTTGGGAGATAGTGGCTGAAGGACGCGTAGCGGTCCTCTCGGGGGGGCGGGAGCTCCTGTCGATACCGGATTGCCCATATCGACCAGGCTCACGCAGCGCCTGGTCTAGAATCTTGGCAAAGAGCTGGGCGAGGCGCACTATCGGTCCGTCCTCAATGCGCTGCACTTTGGTTCCAGGGCCATGATCGGTCACCGTGGTTCAGCTGGAGAGTCCCCGTATGCGGGCATCGATGTAGAGAAGATGTTCTCAGCAGTACCGCTGTTCGGCTCGAACACCGTACAGCATAAGAAATCGCAAGGTTCCATGGGCCCGAATGGATAATGAGCCAGTGAGCATTCCACGAGAAGACTTTCAGCTGGACGATGGACTTCCCAATCCACTTATGCGTCCGTTGCAGCCCGAAGAGAAGGACTTTCTTCAGATCCTTTGGGACTATCTTGTGCGCGGATCCAAGAACATGGATGGGCTCGGATGGCCATTCTGGTTCTACGTGGAAAAAATGTTTCGGCGTCAATATCCGACGTGAAAGACGTCCTGGCGTCCTTGCCTTCCGTGTCTAGGCCTGCCCAGCCGCAGCCCGTGGCACCCTATTCCCTGGTCTGGTATCAGACTCAGGCCACCCAGCCGCCTAACCCCACTGATCCAGTCGGTCTGACTATCGCAGGACTTGCCCAACTCGGCTCCGATAACGGCGTGTGCGCCGACGTCGCCAACGAGCTCGTGAGTGTAATTCGCAGCCTGGCTCAGTACGAGGAGGATTTCGAGCCCCAGCCTCATGTCGTTCCAACTTCTGCTGTGAATCTTCAGAATGACCTGAAGTGGTTCCTCGAACCCTCACGGGATAAGCCTTTCGTGGTGCCTGGGTTGCTGATCTGCGAACTGTTGAGCAGAGAGTTTGTCGCGGTAAATGCGTATTCGACCAATGGTCAGTTCACCGCGTCCCTCTACGGGGCAAGCCTTCGGGAGTCCCTGACCGTGTCTAATACGGCTGCCTACCTTGATCTCATAGTGGCTGACTCGGTGGCATCAGAGTTCCGTGACTGGCATCATTCAGCGCTTCCTTTAGTCGAGACCTTGGACTACCTGACGTATGTTCTCGCCGCGGACCGAGCGTTTGGACGACGGCTCGTGGAAGCCCTCGATCTTCGGTCTGCCCTGTCTCTGGGTGCCACCGTCGTTACGGCGGCTGAATTTGAGTCGCATCTGAACGGGATATGGAACGTGCTTGGTGAGTTCAGAGTGCCTGAATGTTCCGACGACGACTTGAAGGCGAGGTTTGGCGGGGACGCGGCAACGGGGAGCCTGAACTACTTCGAGTGCTGGCTGAAGGCCAACCTCGACGAGCCAGGCTTCGAACGGTCAGAAAACGCTCTTCAAGTCATTAGGTCGGTACGAAAAATCAGAGTCAGCCAGGCACATTAACGGCACGACACGAGGGCGGCAGCAATCAAGGCACAACGACGACTAGGGCTCCCGGACACGATCCTCGACTGGGGCACAGCATTTGAGCTGGTAAAGGATCGCCTTGCAGGTGCATTTGACGTCATTCGTCAGGCGGTTCAATCCCGGGATAAGAATGCCCAGGCTTCCGGGGCTCTCGCCGATTAGGCCCGGGACTCCTGAAGGTGTCGTGAGCCGCCAAGTTTCGGCATACCCCAACCTGACGTCAGGAACAGGCCCCGGTTAATTCACACTTGGGAATGGCGGTTTCGGTATCGCCAGCAGCAGCCTTTGGGATTCGGTGCGCTTATGGTGCTGGAGTCCAGTTGGCCGCGCCGTCGGCGGTGGTGTGCCGGGTGGTGAGCGTGGTGCAGCCGGTCTTCCCGGCAGCGCACGTTGTCGTCCATGTGGCGCCCGAGTCGGAGCTGTTGGCCACGATCAAGGTGCTGCCCTGTAACCCCGCCTCGACGATGACGGATCCGGCCAGGGGCTATTGTTCACGCGTGAGGCTGAACGGGACGTCGGGGCTGAGTTTGTACCTATTCAGTCGGGACAATTCCAGATGGATACAGATTGCGGTTAGACAGAGGACGATCCCAATCAGCTGGTGATCCCCAACCGCTGCCAACGACCCCGCCAAGACGACCATCGACAGCGGCTGCCAACATTAGTTGCAGGGGAAGTTGTAGGAAGCGCCGGAGGATTGGGTGGCTTCGGGCCAGCGCGAGGTGATGACCTTACCGCGGGTGTAGAAGGAAACCCCTTCGGGTCCGTAGATGTGCTTGTCGCCGAAGAGCGAGGCCTTCCAGCCACCAAAGGAGTAGTAACCAACTGGTACAGGAAGGGGAACGTTGATGCCGATCATGCCGACATCTACAGAGCGCTGGAACTTCCGTGCTGCTGCCCCCGATGAAGTGAAAATCGCGGTTCCATTGCCGTAGGGGTTGGCGTTGATGAGTTTGATTCCCTCGTCCAGGTCCTCCACACGTACGACAATAAGGACGGGGCCGAAAATCTCTTCGGTGTACGCGGTCATTTCGGTTTTGACGTGGTCGATGATTGTGGGGCCTACCCAAAAGCCCTTCTCATGACCGGGGACGACCAGGTCTCGCCCATCAACCACCATTACGGCTCCGGCCGCTTCCGCCTCGCTCACCGTTTTGATAATGAATTCCCGAGACTCGGGGCTAATAACGGGACCCATGTCGGCGTCAGACTCAGTGCCGTTCTTGACCTGGATGGCAAGGGCGCGTTCTTCCACCTTCCTGACGAGCAGGTCTGCAGCGTCGCCGACAGCAACCGCAACGGAGATCGCCATACAGCGCTGGCCGGCGGAGCCGAAAGCAGCGGCAGCTACATGGTCGGCTGCGTTGTCGAGGTCCGCGTCGGGCAACACAATGGCGTGGTTTTTGGCCCCACCCAGCGCCTGGACTCGCTTGCCGTGAGCCGTGGCTACTTCCGTGACGTGCTTGGCTACTGGGGTCGAGCCCACGAAGGAGATGCCGTTTACATCCGCGTGCGTCAGCAGGTTTGAGATTACCTCGCGGTCGCCATGCAGGACTTGGAACACGCCGTTGGGCAAGCCGGCACGTTTAAACAGACTAGCCAGCAGCATGGCTGCCGAGGGAACCCTACCCGAGGGCTTTAAAATGAACGCATTTCCGGTGGCTATAGCCATCGGTGCCATCCAAAGCGGCACCATGACCGGGAAGTTGAAAGGGGTAATACCAGCCACCACGCCCAAGGGCTCGCGGAAGGAGAAGACATCGATGCCGGTGGAAACCTGGTCTGAGTAGTCACCCTTGAGCAGCTGCGGAATACCACAGGCGAACTCAATCACCTCCAGGCCGCGCCCGATTTCGCCCTTGGCATCGGAGAGGACCTTGCCATGCTCGGCCGTGATAAGCGCCGCCAGCTCATCTACATGGGATGCAACGAGTTCTCTGAACCTGAACAATACGGCGGTGCGCTTGGCCAGCGAGATGTCACCCCATGACTCGGCCGCCTTCTTAGCGATAGCTACCGTCGTGTCGAGATCTTCACGGCTTGCAAGTTGCAGCAAGCCAGTGATCTGACCCGTGGCCGGGTTGTACACTGGCTGCGTGCGTTCACCGCCACCGGCGGTCTCGGACCCGTTAATGAAATGGTTGATGGTTGTCGTCATTACTTTCCTGATCTGGGGTTGTGGGTATGGAATTGGCCCAGCTCTATGCGCTGTCGGGGCTGGCTTTGGTGCAAAACGCTGAGCAGCAGCTCACGCGTATATCGCCGTGTAGAGCTCCTGAATCTGTTCCGCGTCCGGGACGACAGGGTTATTGGCGGGCGAACCGGACGACAACGCCTGCTCGGTCATGAGCGGGATCTTTTCCTCCCACGCTTCCTTGGAAATGCCGAAACCTTGGGGCGTGGGCACCGCAAGGTCACGATTGATCGCGTGAAGTTCCGTAACAAGTGCTTCTGCGGCGTGAGCATCCGACTTGGCGGCGCTAGCGATTCCGAGAGCCCTGGCACAATCAGCGTAGCGCTGCTCTGCGGAAGGGGCCGAGAACTGGGTCACGGCTGGGAACAGCATTGCATTCGCTAATCCATGAGCCACGTGAAAGTGAGCACCGATAGGTCGGCTCATCCCGTGGACTAGAGCGACGCTGGAGTTTGAGAAAGCAATGCCGGCCTGGGTTGCTGCCAGCATTAGGGCTTCCCTGGCCCTTCTGTCACTACCGTCGACGTAGACGCGGCGAAGGTTTGCTCCGATGCTGCGTATTGCGGAAAGCGCGAAAGCATCCGAGAACGGGTTCGCTTTCCGGCTGACATAGGCCTCAATTGCGTGCGTTAAAGCGTCAATGCCCGTGTCTGCCGTTAGTCTCGGAGGCATGGACAAGGTGAGCTCGTAGTCGATGATGGCAGCATTGGGCAGAAAAGCAATCCCTGCACATAACATCTTCTCGTGCGTTTCCGAGTCACTGATGATAGTGAACTGTGTGGCTTCCGATCCGCTACCTGCGGTAGTGGGTATCGCGACGACAGGTAATGACGGACCGTTGTTGTTGCGAGGAGCTTTGTAGTCCCTCATCCGTCCGCCTTGTAAACCTAGGAGCCCTAGGGCTTTGGCTGTGTCGATCGCACTACCGCCGCCAAGACCAATAATGATATCCGCTTGGTGCGACCGAAGCGCAGCTAGGCCCTCCTCGAGTGAATTCGTGGTCGGATCCGGAATGGCTCCCGAAAAGACCGCTCCCAGCCCAACGCTGCACACTGACTCTAAAATGAGGTCCACCACACCCGTAGACATCATGAATGCATCAGTCACGATCAGGGGCCGGTTACCGCCAAGCTCCTGGACCACAACGCCCGTTTGTTGAACTGCACCCCCACCAATCTTCAGGATTTTCGGCAGGGCGATACTCGCAACCATGGCACACCTTTTTTGGACCACCCGCGACGAACTTTGCACGAGAGGTGACGGGAGTATTTTCTTCAAGTTTTGCTGCGTCCCACGCCCAAAGCAATGGTCAAAAATGCCGTTAGCAGTGCATAAATGCACGCTAAGCTGAAGAGATGATTTCTCCCGATGACCTTCGGTTCTTTCTCGAAGTAAGGCGAACAGGCAAGCTTGCATCAGCCGCCCAAGGATTGGGCGTCGACCACACCACCGTCGGACGCCGTATATCGCACTTGGAACGGACAACAGGTGCCCGGTTGTTTGTCCGCTCCTCAGGTGCATGGGAATTGACGGAAGCCGGTGAGCGACTCTCAGTGCACGCCGAATCCATCGAGTCATCGCTGCTTGCCGCTGCGGAGGAGCTGGGCTCAGTCCCTGGACGTCTGTCTGGGACTATACGGATTGCCACACCTGACGGCTTTGGCGCTTTCGTGTTGAGTCCTGGTCTGGGTGGCCTGCGCGCCAAGCATCCCGACTTGAGTATTGAGATCGTAACGGCGACCCGATTGAACATGCTGGCGACCAAGGAATTCGATGTGGGGATTTCCTTGGCAGTGCCGACGATCAGGGGTGTGGAATCGACAAAGATTGCTCGCTATCCTCTGGGGCTCTATGCATCGCCGAGCTACACCGAGGGCTCCAAAAACATCACCCAGGTCGCCGACCTTAGAGAGCACTCGATCATCGGCTACGTGAATTCACTCCTCGACATACCGGAGCTCAGATTTTTAGACGAGGTACTTCCAGGACTTCGTCCCGCGATACAAACCAACAACATCACGGGTCAATGGATGGCAGCAGGAGCCGGTCTCGGGGTCGCCGTCTTGCCTCTGTTCATTGGAGAAACGGACAATCGTCTCGTCAGACTCCTGCCTGAGGCGGTGCATATTCAAAGAACGTACTGGATGGCAGTGCCCCGTGAACTTAAACGGCTGGCCCGTACACGCGCAGCGCTGGCTGCACTCTTTGAACTCGCTGCCACTCACCCCTACCTTGAGATTGCAGGTTGACTCGCAGCAACTTCTTCGATCCTATGAGGGCGATGGGAAGGGATTCCGGTTCTTCTTGTTTGACTCGGTAACTGGAGTCTTGAGGGTAATCACTACGGCATGATGGACGGTACAGTCGTCATGGTCGAGGCGACACCCGATAATCGAATGCGACTCCCAGCGGACGAGCATCCCACGCCGGGCGGCGGTGCTTCACTTCAGTGTCGTTGACGCGCAGAAACCAATTAATTAGTGAGCGTGGTGGTTGTTTGCGATCACCACGCTCACCGACGGCCATACCACTGGCCCTCCATGCGAGGATCGTTTGGAGGTTGTCTAAACTGCCGGCAAGTCCGACCTTCGTTCCAGGAGATCGCCCGTGCGGCACCGTGGCGAGATCACACCTCGACTCATTTTCAGTCAGCCGAGCCTGTGGCTTGCCTCGCATTGAACGGCCCGTCGAGCGCGCAGCCCGCCCCAGACGATGTCCAGAAGCTGTGCGAATGCGGCATCCAGGCTGAATGGAGGCGATGCCACTGATCCCTTGCACCAGTCGTAAAGGATGCCGAAATAGCTGCTATAGAGCACGGTGCTCACCTGCGCGACGTCGATTGACGCTGTAATTTCACCTCGTGATACCGCGTCACTGATGAACCCGTGCAACACGTCA
Source organism: Arthrobacter sp. DMZ02-1R (assembly GCF_057747935.1). Taxonomy (NCBI): domain Bacteria; kingdom Bacillati; phylum Actinomycetota; class Actinomycetes; order Micrococcales; family Micrococcaceae; genus Arthrobacter; species Arthrobacter sp. DMZ02-1R. The sequence continues at coordinate 4,531,703 of NZ_CM173230.1, read as the reverse complement.
AGAAGTTTGTGCGGATCGGCATCGAACGGCCCGCCTTGCTCGCGCCATCCTGCGGACATGCAGATGGTAAGCGCGCGCTGCTCCAGATTGATCGTGGCCAACTCGGTGAAGTAGTGGCGGAGGACAACTTCGATCTTCGCATTGGCCATAAGAGCCGGCGTCAAGGCCGCTAGGACTTGTTGTCGGCGACGGTATCCCCACTCGTTGATGAAGTCGCGCTTTCGGGGAAAGTGATTGAAAGCTGTCTTGCGGACGACGCCGGCCCGGTCGGCGATCTCTTCCATCGACGTCCCCACATAGCCAGACTCGACAAACAGTGCGCATGCTGCTTCGTATAGTCGGTCGTGTGCTTCGTGCCAGCGTCGCTGGCGACGCTCCGGTGCATCAACCGCTGTCATGGCATTTCCTTTCCAGAGTGGCCGACCACAACCCATGGCCTGCAATTACACCCTAGTAGATAATATCTCCCACTCGCCGATCAGGGACCCAGTTCGCGACCTAGGCAGCAGCTGATGTCCCGACCCCGACGAAATGTCCTTCGTTAACTGGCAGGGCCGCCCTTGACACGGGCGCACGCAAGCCCGAAGATTTACATTGCAATAGATTTACTCTCCAGTGTAAATAGAGATCTAAGAGCGCACCTGAGACTAAGCGTTATTTCTCGATCACTTCGGTCAATGCGGGAAGTCTGCGGTCTGCCAAAAGGCGTACCGGCTGGGCCGCCGTTCTGAGGCGCTGCGCCCAAGGGCGCAGCGATGCATTCCTCCTCTATCAACGAAGATCGAAAAAAGGAATACTCATGACTGATCCCGTCAGGGATGCAAATCCTGTAATCACGAGCTCTGCCGCGCCGCCCCGGGATGCTTTCAAAACACCGGAATCAGCCGCCGAGGCTCGGAACGTAATGCGCGCCAGCGTCGTCGGTACCACGATCGAATTTTACGACTTCACGTTGTACGGTTTCGCTGCCGTCCTCGTCTTCGGACCGCAATTCTTCCCGAGTAGCGATCCTGTGGCGGGTCAGCTAGGCGCCCTTGCCACGTTCGCCGTCGGATTTATCATGCGGCCCTTGGGGGCCATCATCGGAGGGCACATCGGCGACCGCTTCGGGCGTAAACGGGTTCTGATCGGAACCTTCTTGAGCATGGGACTGGCGACAGTGGCCATGGCCTTTCTGCCGACCTATGCATCGATCGGCCTTACGTCACCTGCCCTTTTGGTTTTGCTGCGGATGGTCCAAGGACTCGCAGCAGGAGCAGAATGGGGAGGGGCGGCCCTCATGGCCGTCGAGCACGCGCCGGCTCACAAACGTGGGCTCTACGGCACCGCTCCCGCGTTGGGAACCACCGGAGGCATATTCCTAGCCGTCACGGTGATGCTGATCGTTTCCTACGCCGCACCGCAGACATTCGTCGACTTCGGGTGGCGTATTGCCTTCGGCCTCAGTGCAGTCCTCGTGGTTTTCGGCCTCTTCGTGCGGCGTCGACTGACGGAAAGTCCTTTGTTCATGAAGGCCCTCGAGCGTGAACCTCCGCGTGTCCCGTTCGCAATGCTTATTGCCCGTCATCCGGGAGCTCTCCTCCGCGGCGTTCTGTACATCCTCGCTGTCGCCACCTTCGGGTACACGGTAAGCCCATACGCCATCGGCTGGGCCGTGCAGACACAGGGTTACTCCCAAAACACAATGTTGATGGCCACCGCTGTCGGCGCTCTCGCCGGACTCGGCGCAATGGTGCTGACCGGAAGGCTGATTGACGGGTCGAGAAGGCGTCGGGCCGTGGTGACTATTGTGGCCCTCTTGGTCCCAGGTGCCGTCGTATTCTTTCCCCTCCTGTCGATCGGCGGCCTTCCCGGAGCGCTGATCGGGCTCATCGTCGGATTCAGCATGTCTGCCGCCTACCAGGCAACCACAGGTTCGGTACTGGCTGAGATGTTCCCCACGGAAGTCGCGCTCACCGGCGTCTCAACGGCGTATGCACTTGCGTACTGCATCGCAGGATTCGTGCCACTGGTTGCGGCGATAATCGTTGCCCAAACCGGGTCGATCGTCCTGGTAGTCATCATGAACGTCGTGATCGCACTGATCTCGCTCGTCGTCGCTATTCAGCACTTCCGCCAAAAGCGCCATCCCGGCGCGCCCGCGCAGTTGTAACGTTGTTGGCCGTCTGAAGAGGGCCGTCCTTCGTCGGAGTGGAGCTCCTCAGGTTCCGTCTCCGACGAGGAGACCCTCTATGTTCCCTATTGCTGCCCCGATCTCGGTCCAACGTCCGTGAAAGGACGCCCTGGGTTCCTCGCGCCCCTTCCACTGCTTGACTGTATCGGCGCCAGCGAAAAGGCTCCTCGATTTGATACCCCTGAGGTAGAGGGGTATCCCCAACTCACGGCGGCTGCCACGGAACGTCCCTTGAGCAGGTCGGATCCAACCCTCCATAGCCTGAGTATTTTTGTTTTCTAGGGATCGCTAGGGCCTCGTGGTGTACGCCGTTGCATTTACGCATTACTATATTGCCCCAAAAATACACTAGAGTATACAAATTATACGAGCACTCCATGGGCTGCCCGTCTTGGCGGCGAGCGGCCGGGTGCGTGAAAGGTTGTGGTGGAATGACCGTTCTTAGCCAATTCGGAACTGACGTGCTCATTACAGGCTGGGGTCATACTCGATTCGGCAAATTGGAGGCAGAGACGCTGGAGTCGCTCATAGTCCGTGCCGCACGAGATGCCATCGCCTCGAGCGGAGTGGCACCCGCCGATATCGACGAAATCTACCTAGGGCAGTTCAACTCCGGTTTGGTGCCGCTTGGCTTTGCATCATCGCTCGCCCTGGGTGTGTCTGACGATCTTGCGGGAGTGCCTGCAACACGGATCGAAAACGCCTGCGCCTCAGGATCAGCCGCGCTGCAGCAGGGCATCAAATCCTTACTCGCGGGCACTGCGCGGACTGTACTGGTAATCGGCGCGGAGAAGATGACGCACGCACCTCCATCAGTTGTAGGTGCGGCATTGTTGGGCGGTGATTATGAGATGGCGGGACGAGAGTCCGTCACTGGGTTCGCCGGCCTGTTCGCATCCACAGCTCAGAAATACGAGCACAGGTACGGCCCGGTCTCGGATACTCTGGGATCCATCGCGTCTAAGAACCACCACAACGGCATGGCCAATCCCTATGCGCAATTGCACAAGGATCTCAGCGTCGAGTTCTGCCGGACCGTCTCGGAGCGCAATCCGCTAGTCGCTGTACCGCTGCGGCGAACCGACTGCTCGCCCGTGTCGGATGGTGCGGCTGCCGTGATTCTTTCGGTTGAGCGGAACAGCGCATCAGCGACCGACCCCGTCCGGTTGACGGGATTTGCCCAGTCAAATGACTTTCTCCCGGCGTCAAAGCGCGATCCCATAGCGTTCGCCGGAAGCGAGAGGGCTTGGCATAGAGCGCTGGCGATGGCTGGGGCAGCCAACGAGGACCTCGATCTGGTGGAGGTGCACGACTGCTTCACTATCGCCGAGCTGATTATGTACGAAGTTATGGGTCTTACGTCACGCGGAGAGGGCGCTCGGGCGCTCAGCGAAGGGTGGGTTTACCGCGACGGCAAGCTGCCGATAAACCTGTCCGGCGGTCTGAAGTCAAAGGGACACCCGGTCGGCGCTACCGGAGTCTCACAACACGTCATGGCAGCGATGCAACTCACCGGCACAGCAGGGGAGATGCAGCTTGAGGGTGCTCGACGTGCGGCCGTTCACAACATGGGAGGCCTGGCGGTCGCCAACTATGTCAGTGTCCTCGAGGCGGTCTGATCGTGACGAAGGCCGTCAGCTTTTCACGTACGACCGGAATCCAAGAACTGACTGTCATCGAGCGGGCCGTACAGGCCGTCGGCGAGAGTGACGTACTGGTGTCTGTGGAGGCCTCGACGATTAATCCCGTCGACCTGATCGCGGTGAAGGGTGGTGCGGCCGAGCGGATGCCGGGTCCTGGACCGTGGACTCCGGGTTGGGATCTCGCCGGCACCGTGACGAAGGTTGGCAAGGGCCTCGACGGCTCGCTGATAGGAAAGCGGGTGCTCGGCTTTTCTCAATGGTTTCGGACAGGCACTGGAACGCACGCCTCCCAGGTGGTGCTCCCCTTCGAGAACATTGCAGTTGCGTCGAACATTCTCGCCTCCCCAGAGATGACGACGTTTGGCCTCAACGGATTGACTGCGCTGCAGGCATTGGATGCCGCGCACGTTCCGGAAGGCGGCACTGTGATAGTTGCTGGTGCGAGCGGCGCCGTCGGCGGCTTCGTCACTGAACTGGCCGCCGAACGCGGACTGAGGGTCGTCCCGATAGGGCGGACAGATGGCGTCTCACGCCTTCCGCCCGGATGCGCCGATGCCGTCGTGAACTGCCAACCAGTCGTTCAGGGCTTGCTAAATGCAGTGAAGAGCGGCGGTACTGCCATCTCCCTGACCAGGCCCTTCGACTCGGTCCGCGACATTACCTCCATCCGGTTGGGGGTAACGCCGGATAAAGCTGATCTGGAAACAGTGCTCCGGATGGCCGAGTCGGGGGTGATGAGCCCTCGCGTCGGGGCAGTCTTCCCGGTTGAACGGGTCGTCGACGCCTACAGGCAGTTTTCAAACTCGTCGTCGCATGATCGCGTAGTACTCACCTATTGGGTATCTGCTTAGCTGAAGTTCTTCTGGTTTCGGGGATAACCAGTGTTTTGAGAGGTCGTGGGCCTGTGTTTACGGCCTGGTGAAGTAGTCGGTAGAAAAGGAGTCCACGGCTCTTGGATGTCCGGCGGTTGAAGCGGAAAGTGAACTCGTCAAGGTAGTAGGCGAACTGTTCGCTTGATGCCCCGTAGTGCATGGTCCCGACCATCCATCGTTTGAGCTGGGAGGCCACCATGTGCACCGCTGGGAGGTCGATATGGGCCGGAGTGCTGGAGCCAAGCTGAGTGAAGTACTGGTGCTCGTAGCCGAGATTTCCGATACGCCGAAGTTCCTGTGCACCACCCGTCTTGATGAGGGATCCGGGCGCCGCGACGCGTTGAGCAAAGTCGACAACAACCAAATTTCCCGGAGGCGTGGGTTCCATGCGGATCCTGCCTATCCTGTTCCGGCCAAGACTTTCGGCGGCGATCATGACCGGGATCTTGTTGGTGGACCTGCCCGCCCTTTGCTGACGCCGCCAATATAGCTTTCATCTATTTCCACGACCCCGGACAGAAGCTCCCTCTCGGGGCGGACCATGGCCCGGCGAAGCTTGTGCATCCACGCCCAGGCGGTTTCATATGAGCCGAGTCCCAGCACCCGCTGCAGACCAAGTGCCGACACTCCGTTTTTCTGCGAGGTGACAAACCAAATGGCGGCGAACCAAGTACGCATCGGAGTCCGCGTGCGGTCGAAAATCGTACCCGCCGTTACCGACGTCCGCCTCGAACAGCCCCGGCACATCCACAGCCCGGCCCCGGTGGCCCAGAACTCCGATCCATCGCACCGCGGGCACACAAATCCGTCCGGCCAACTCAGCTTCGCCAGGTACTCCAGGCAGGCTTCATCGGTAGCAAACCAGTCTTGAAACTGCCCGAATGTTGATGGGTAGTCGCTCCCAGAAACCGGGGCATCCTCGCGGGCTTGTCCCATCAGACCTATGGACACGGACGGAAGCAGTCGTAGACAGGCAGCTTGAACCCCGCACACCCGCCATAGTCCCGCTTCGACGTAGGGCAGAGACTGAATAATAAATATGGCGGCCAGGTAGGTGTTCGGGTCGGCTAGTAGGACTGTTGAAGTTCCCCCAGCCCTAGGAGGGACCCGGCTTCGCATATCGCCGGAATGTCCCCCTAATATGCGCAAGAATCCGGGCGCCCGGGTCCACAATGCCGGTGGAAGAAGTCATCCGACCTGTTGTTATCGCTTGACATGATCAGGATCATGCTTCTCTTACGAACCCGGGGATTGGCGCAGTACGATCTGTGGTTCCCGGAGGTGCGGATACCCGTCGGTGCCGGTAAAGCATGGGTGGTGCCGGTGCTCGGTGTCATCGCGTTCAAGGTTCATCATGGCCCGGATGATCCCGTCCCGGATGACCAGGGATCTGCTGGTCGGAATGTGGGAGCTGCTCGGGATCCCTGGGCGCTGTTCCACGCCAGCTGATCTGGGACAACCGGCATCGGCCGGCGGAACAGCTTCGCGGGGTCTTGGCCGCCCGGATCGTGCAGGTCAAACCCTACGACCCGGAGAGCAAAGGCGGGGTGGAGCCGGCCAACCAATTCCTGGAGACCTCCTTCCCGCCAGCCGGGTCTTCACCTCCCATGAGGACTTCAACAACGAGCTCGGACATTGGCTGCCGAAGGCCAATGCCCGGCTCGCCAGGCGCACCGGCGCCCGTCCGGTGGATCTGCTCGCTACGGACAAGGCGGCGATGCTGGCGCTGCCACCGGTTCCACCGGTCACCGGCTTCACCGCGCGGGTCCGGCTCCCGAGGGACTACTACGTCCGACGGGGTCTAACGACTAACTCCGTCCACCCGCAGGCCATCGGCCGGTTCGTCGACGTCACGGCAGACCTCGGAACCGTACGATCAGCCTGGACGGCAGATCCGTCGTGACCCACTCCCGGTCCTGGGGCACCGGTCTGACCATCACCGACCCGGACCATCTTGAGGCAGCGAGGGAACTGCGGAAGGCCTTTCAAACCCCTCAACCGGTTGGCGAAACAACCGGGCTGCGAGACCTGGCGGATTACGACCGGGCGTTCGGGGTTGTCCCGGATGACGGGCAGGTCGCCTGATGCCAGTCGCTAAGGAAGCCATTGGGCAGATCGAGTACTGCTCCCGGGCGATGAAGGCACCCCGGTCTGTGAAGCGGCGGCCAGCCTCGCGGCGGCACGCCGCGCATGCGAGAGGGGCCTCACCAGGGAACGGGGCGCCCAAGGTAGTCAACATATTCGAGTCCCGGGTTACCAAGCCGGGAGACGAGAACGTCGACCACCCGCGGGATGCTGTCCTCGACGGTGAGCACCGCTTCCGGTCCTCCCAAATCTGTCTGTACCCAACCGGGAGTCATCAGAATCAAAGCCCGCCGGCTCTTCGCGTGGCGGATTGAGTAGCTACGCATGAACATGTTCAGTGCCGCCTTGCTTCCTCGATAGACCTCCTCGGATCCCGTCTCGTTCTTTGAGATGCTCCCCATTCCTGAAGACATCACACCTATGAGGCCGCTCGGGTGCACCAGGTGTTCGAATGACTCGATGACGCGCATCGGGCCGAGGGCGTTGGTGAGCATCACTTCGATGAAGTCGGCCGTTGAAACGGAGCCGATTGGCGTAAGTCGGTTTCTCGTTATGCCTGAGTTGACGAAAAGCAGATCCACGCGCCGATCGGAGAGCCGGCGGTGAAGCTCGACGAGTTGCTCAGGCTTGGTAATGTCAAGAGCCTCGATCGAGACCGCTCCGTCTGATCGTTCGGCAAGGTCATGTAACGGTGTGCGGAGGCCAGCATCACGTACGGTGCCGATGACGCCCCATCCCCGCTGAAAGAACTCAGCAGCCATCGCGTAGCCCAGTCCCCGAGACGCGCCGACTATGAGAGCGGATTTCATATCTTGATTTGCGTTCATGATCCAAATGCTATGGGTTCCAACCGCAAAAGTACACTGTAGTATAATTTGTGATTGAACCGCCCGCGCCACTGACGTGGCCATCAGCACGACAGGAGCACCATCCAATGCAACGACGCAGTATGGAAGACAAGCTTCGCGAACTGGGAAACCCTGCCCAGCTTTATCGCAATCGCCCGTTTCAGCGGACACCCTTCCCCTTCCCCCCTGACTACACAGGGTGGCCTGATGAGCAACGTGCATGGCGTAGCACGGCGACGCTCTTCGATCAGTCGCACATCATGTCGGATGTCTACTTCGAAGGCCCCGACGTCAAACGCCTGTTTAGCGACTTCGGCATCAACAGTTTCGAGAAGTTCGGCAAGAATCGGGCCAAGCAGTATGTGGCTTGCAACCCAGACGGGATGGTGATCGGCGATGGGGTGCTTTTCGGGCTCGAGGACGACCGGTACAACCTGGTCGGCAACGCCGACGGCCATGTTTCCAAATGGCTAAGGTTCCAAATAGAGACCGGCGACTACGATGTGACCACAACGCTTGACCCCGCCTCGCCTCGATTGAGCGACCGGGCCGTGTTTCGGTATCAGATGAACGGCCCGCTTACTCAAAGCATCGTTGAGAAGGCAGCTGGCGGCCCCATCGAACCCATCCGATTCTTCCAAATAGGAGAAATGACAATCGCTGGGCATCGTGTCCAGGCTCTCAGTCACTCGATGTCGGGTGAGCTCAACGGGCTTGAACTATTCGGCCCTGCGCAGCACGGTCCTGAGGTCTGGGCCGCCCTAACTGCTGCGGGAGAAGAGTTTGCGCTGCGTATTGGCGGGTCTCGCGCCTATCCGACCTCGGCAGCCGAATCCGGATGGATTGCGCGCCCAGTCCCGGCCATCTATTCCGGCGAAGCGATGCGCTCCTACAGGGAATGGTTGGCAGACACCGACGTCCAGTTGAACCCATCGATGCAGGGCAGCTTCGAATCCGACGACATCACGGATTACTACACAATGCCATGGGCTCTCGGGTATGGGCGGTTCATCAAGCATGACCACGATTTCGTCGGACGCGAAGCCCTTCTCAGACTCCAGGATCAGCCAAAGCGTCAGAAAGTCTGGCTGAGGTGGAACCAAGAGGACGTCCTCCGCGTCATGCGGGACTCTCTCTTTGGCGGAGAGGATCGTCGCCCGCGGATCATCGACCTCCCGATGAGCTACCGCAACTACCACTACGACATGGTTCTCGATAGAGATGAAGCACTCGTGGGCCTGTCGATGTACGTGATGTACACGGTCAACATAGGAAACTTCATTTCGCTGGCGATGCTCGATCAGGAGTCCGCGATCGACGGGACCGAACTAACTGTCGTTTGGGGACAGAAGGATGGCGGCGCGTCAAATCCGTTCACCGTCCCGCACGTCCAAACGACAGTTCGGGCGACTGTGTCGACCCGGCCGCCCGTGTGAGCGAACGTTTGGACAAGGAGCCAGCTGATGACGAAATACACGCCTGCCCGGTTACTGAATGATTACTCGCTGGAGATGACTGGAAAGGACATCGGTGACCTGGTCGCGGCCACCCCGTTAATTCCGGACGGGACGAGGATCAATGTGACTTACCTGGGCAACGAAACCCTCGAGATGCGACTCGCGGCCTCGCGAGCTGTGCGCGACAGCGGTTTTGTTCCCGTGCCCCATATCGCAGTACGCCGCCTCGCATCGCAGACGCAACTGGAGGAATTCCTGGAAGGCCTCCAGGGGCAGGCTACTTCCGACAACCTCTTCGCCGTCGGTGGTGACCCTGAGACACCGGAAGGTCCGTACACCGAATCTTTGGACATAATCCAAACCGGCCTATTGGAGAACTGCGGGGCAAAAAACATCTCGATCGCGGGATATCCGGAAGGACACCCCAAGATTCCAGTTGATCGACTCTGGACCGCGATCACGGAAAAACACCGGGCGCTTCAGGACCTGGGGCTTACCGGAACGATTCTGACCCAGTTCGGCTTCGAGACAGATCCGGTCATCGCTTGGATAGAAAAAGTCCGCGCAGAGGGGATTGATTACGAGATCCGCGTCGGCGTCCCCGGCCCAGCCGGCATCAAGCGACTCCTCTCCTTCGCGGCACGCTTCGGCGTCTCATCCAGCGCTGGCATCGCTAAAAAATACGGCTTATCACTCACGAATCTGATGGGCACCGCTGGACCCGACAAGTTCATCACTTCTCTCGCCCGACAACTCACCCTCGAGGAGCACGGTGTCGTGAAACTGCACTTCTACACATTCGGCGACCTGATTGCCACGTCGAAATGGATCCGCGACTACGAGGCCGCACAGTGAGCGCCGATCGTGCCGTGCTCCTCGTCCACGGCACGGATCGTCCAGGCATCGTTGCAGCGGTGTCGTCAATCTTGCACGAAGCGGGAGCAAACATTGTGTCGCTCGATCAGCACTCCACCGACGCCGAAGGGGGACGCTTCTTCCAGCGCACGGTATTCAATCTCCCCAACCTCCGCGCTCAACAACCCGCCCTCAAGGCAGTCTTCATCAAGAGATTCGGCGAAGAACTCGGCCTGACCTGGACACTCACCCCGAGCATGCAACGCAAGCGGGTGGCCATCTTCGTCTCGAAGTCCGACCACTGCCTCTTGGAACTGCTCTGGCGACATCGACGCGGGGAGCTGGACGTCGACATCGCCATGGTCGTCTCCAACCACCCCGATCTGGCCGACGACGCCCGCAGATTCGGCATCCCCTTCTTTCACGTTCCGGTCAGCGGCGATAAGACGGAAGCTGAAGCGAAACATCTGGGCCTCTTGCAGGGCAACGTGGACCTTGTCGTGCTCGCGCGCTACATGCAGATCATCTCGGATGACTTCCTGCAGCGGGTCGGTGCGCCTGTAATCAATATTCATCACTCCTTCCTTCCTGCATTCATCGGTGCTGGCCCGTATCTCAAAGCCAAGGAGCGCGGCGTCAAACTCATCGGGGCGACGGCGCACTACGTTACGAAGGACCTTGACGAAGGTCCCATTATCGAGCAAGACGTTGTGCGTGTGACACACGCTGAATCGGCAGCCGACTTTGCCCGGTATGGGGCGAATGTGGAGCGGCAGGTGCTGGCACGTGCCGTGCATTGGCACTGCGAGGACCGCGTCGTACGCGACGGCAACACGACCGTGGTCTTCCAGTGAGCGCACGACTCATCGACGGCACCCGAATCGCGCGGGAAATGCGGGCTCAGGTTGCAGTAGACGTGCAAGAGCTGCATGAAGCCACGGGTACGCCTCCGGGACTCGCGACCGTCTTAGTTGGAGACGATCCCGCCAGCAAGGTATACGTTCGCAGCAAGCGCCGATTCGCTGTCGAGACGGGAATTGCCGATTTGCACCGCCGCCTCGCCGTCGACGCCGATCAGTCGAGCGTTGCCGAGGTGATCCGTGAACTCGCACTCAACCCTGAGGTCTCGGGAATTCTACTGCAGCTACCACTACCGGAGCACCTGGACAGACGCTCCCTCATAGACCTTATTCCAGCGGGCAAGGATGTCGACGGGCTTACCACCGTGAGCGCAGGACTCCTAGCGCGCGGCAGCGCGGGCTTACGTCCCTGTACTCCGAGCGGGGTGATAACCCTGATTGATTCCACTGGCTTCGCCCTTGACGGTGCCCACGCGGTCGTCGTCGGCCGCTCCGAGCTGGTCGGTCGACCCATGAGTCAGCTTCTGCTCGAGCGTAACGCAACCGTCACCACCGCACACTCGTGGCCTCGCAGCAATCACCGCGACCGCCGATGTGTTAATCGCTGCTGCCGGTGTCCCCGGGATGATCGCGCGCGAGCACGTGAAGCCCGGCGCTCTCGTCATCGATGTCGGCATTCACCGCACTGAGCGAGGTCTGGTTGGCGATACTCGCTTCGATGAGGTCAGCGAGGTCGCAGGCTGGCTTACTCCCGTCCCAGGCGGCGTCGGACCCATGACGTTCGCGACCGTCCTCGCGAACACTGTGGCCGCTAAGCGCATGATGCATGAGGAACACGCTCGCTCCGCTTCCTGAGCCGCGGCCACCCGTACGGTTTGTGGTCAAGTGCCATCCAAGCGCCGACAGGCATACCAGACGACGTTCTTCGGAGCGCCGCTGCTGGCGCTGCGGAGATCCATCACAAAAGCTGTCCGATGCGGCGGTCCGCGCTGCGGCAGGGCCGGATCCGGGTCCCTCTAACAGGGTCCAGTCCCCACAAAACGCGGCATGCCGCAGCGGGCGAGGATCCTGGATACCTCCCAGCTCCAACGGCGCCTTCGCGGTATTTAACCCGCGCGGTAAAGACATCGGCGGCAGGGGTGGCGTGCGGGCAGGACGGCGGACGCGAGCTCCATTCTTGTAGCCCTGCCCGGCCGGCATCCCGGTATTCGCTTGAGCCTGCGGTGCGCGCAGGTCCGGGAGATCTCCATTTCCTTGGTCACGTGCGCGACGGGCCGCCCGGACAAAACCCGCTCGATGATGATCCGCCTACCGGCGCGCTTACGCTGGGACATAAAGAACTCATAAGTCGTTGGCTGTGTCTGGTAACCACCAACCTAAGAGGTCTTCACCCATTTACGATGTAACCAACGTCCTGGCTCAGTACACACCTAGGCGGGGGCCCAGAGGACTTCGCCGCAAGAAGACATGCCGGCATAGAGCGAGGAGCTCCACGCCGGAGTCCGATCCTTGTCTACCAGCGCTGCGCGGACGCCCTCAATGAAATCAGGACTGCGGACGACGTGCTTCGCGGCGTCGCGATCGGCCGATAGGCACTCAGACAGCGAGCGTTGCCTGCCCCAGACCATCAGATCGAAAGTGAGGTCGAGACTCTGCTGGGACAATTTCGCCAGAGTGGCGCGCGTTTCCGCCGCCCACATGCTGTCATCCCTTTCAAGGCGCCGAACAATTTCACTGACGCCCGGGGCAGAGAACACCGAGTCGATCCGATCGCGATGCTCGTGAACGGGGGATATGCCCGCCGGCGCGGACACCAGGTCACGGAGGATCGCGTCAACCGGACGGGAGTCCTCCGTCAGCGCCGCTACGACAGTGCTGAACGTGTCCGCGGAAACGTAGTGCGTGGCGAGGCCTATATCTAAGGAGTCGATCGGGTTAAGGCGGGCACCGGTGAGAGCCGCATACATCCCCACCTCTCCGGCAAGTCTGGAAAGAAAGTGGGAGGCTCCGACATCGGGAAAGAATCCAATGGCAGTCTCGGGCATTGCCAGTACGGCCCGTTCACTGATGACGCGGAACGAACTATGGACGGAAAGACCGAGTCCGCCGCCCATGCAGATCCCGTCGATGAGCGCAACGATAGGGACCGGGTATGTGGCGAGTAGTTGATTCACTCGATATTCCGTGCCAAAAAACTCATCACTTGCCGCGAAGTCCCGGTCGAGCGTGTTCTGCCGTATCTGCCGAATATCGCCCCCCGCGCAGAACATGCCTGGCGTGGAACTCTCGATGGTCACCGCGCGCAGCCCCTCAGACGTCCAACTCTCCAGCGCATCACGGATGAACCCGACCATTGTCCTGTTGAGCGCGTTGAGTGCGCGGGGCCGATCGAGCAGGATCCGACCAATATGCCCCTGCCTCAAGGCGATGACGCCGTAATCAGCCATGCGACCACCAGTGTCGCGTAATCGCTGTTACGCGCGCCATCGCGGCCACCAAGCGGTGACCGCCGTTGTTGCCTACGCGTCGCTGAAATCCCTGCCGTACCGTAGGGTCCTGACCACTGCCAAGCGGTCGCGGCCGCTCGCGACGGACAGTCATTGTCCCTCGCGCTCAGAATAAAGAGTGTGTTGTAGACCGCGGAACGTAGTTACCGGGCCGATGCCGGCATAGCGCGGCCCGGCTACGCGACCTAAAGGATCAAGGGTGGCCGTGTCGATCTTTCCATTGTCGAGGAGCCCTCGTCGGATGTGGACAACGTTGACTTGGCCGACGAGCAGCTCGGTCTTGGTCCTGCCGAATTCGATGGCTTGGACGAATTCACATTCCATTGCTGTCGCGACGTCGGCCAGACGCGGGACGTCGATGGAATCGCTCGCCACGGTTCGCAGACCGAGCCTCTCGACTTCGCTCACATCCTGCGGCAGCTCTTCCGCGCTGTGATGGACTAGCTCGGCTTGACTGACGTGGGGGGAATTGACTACAAATTGGCCGGTGCGGCGGATGTTCCGGCTCGTGTCCTTCAAGTCGGAACCCTTACGGCCGATCGAGACGCCTATCGTTGGAGGATCGTTCGCCAGGATCACGAACGCGCTGAACGGGGCGAGGTTGACGCCGCCGGTCTCGCTTCGTGTGGTGATCCAGGCGATGGGGCGGGGTACGACGATCCCAGTCAGAAGACGGTAAATCTCTCGCTCGTTCATCGCTGACGTGATCAGCGTCTCGTGCGTGGAGGTGGTCGGCTCAGTTGCCATCTTGTTCCGTTCCCTGCTCAGTTCTGCCGCTCAACGCCACTCGGAAAGGCGCTGCGGTGAGATGCTTGACCATCTCGATGGTTACATCGGGAGCGAGCTCGGTGAGGATTAACCCGCCATTATCGACAGTGAAGTCCGCGTGGCCGGTGATGATGCGGTCAATCACGCGTCGTCCGGTGAGCGGAAGCGTGCATTCGGCAACGATCTTGGGTGTGCCGTCCTTGGCGATGAGGTCGGTCAGAACCAGCAGCCGGCGTGCACCGACAACGAGGTCCATCGCTCCACCCATTCCTTTTACGAGCTTTCCCGGGATCGTCCAGTTGGCCAGATCGCCGTCGGAGGATACCTGCATGGCACCGAGTATCGCAATGTCGATGTGGCCTCCGCGAATCATGCCAAACGAGGTCGCGGAGTCGAAAAAGCTTGCCCCAGGTGCCTCGGTGATCGTCTGCTTGCCCGCGTTGATGAGATCGGCATCTTCCTCGCCCTCCCATGGAAAGGGACCCATTCCTAGTAGCCCGTTTTCGCTGTGTAGCGTAACCTCGACCCCGGCGGGAATGTGATCGACGACTAGAGTCGGAATTCCTATCCCGAGATTGACGTAGGCACCGTCGAAGAGTTCATTTGCAGCCCGGGCGGCCATTTCATCGCGCGTCCACATTAAATGCCTGCCTTTGCTGCTGGGCGCACGCGAACAGTGCGCTGTTCAATCTCAGGCGGACGTGTTGCTGCCTTGACCACATGGTCGACGAAGATTCCTGGCGTCCCTACGGCGTCTGGGTCGAGATATAAGGTTTCGTATGTATCCACCTCGGCGAACGTGACCCGACCGGCTGTTGCCACAAGCGGGTTGAAATTGCGGGCCGTCTTGCGGTAAATGAGGTTACCTGCCGGGTCGGCGCGGTGCGCTTTGACGAGGGCGATGTCGGCGACGATTCCACGCTCCAAGAGGTATGTTTGGCCCTCGAACTCGTTGTGGGGCTTGCCCTCGGCGACAACGGTGCCTACGCCGGTGCGGGTGTAGAAGCCGGCAATCCCGGCGCCTCCCGCCCGCAGGCGCTCCGCGAGTGTACCCTGCGGGACGAACTCAATTTCCAGTTCCCCGCTGAGATACTTCTGCGCGACGATTCTGTTCTCTCCTACGTAAGATGCGATCATCTTGACGACCTGACCGCTCTCGATCAGAAGACTGAGCCCCTTGCCCTCTGTCCCGACATTGTTCGCGATAACCGTCAGATGCCCAACTCCAGCCTCGTGGATTGCTTCAATAAGCCCGAACGGGGAACCACTGAGTCCGAACCCACCTACCGCGATGGATACTCCATCCTTAAGCACCTCCTGGAGTTGCGCGGTCACCGATTCCCGGATTTTGCCGCCGGGCCGCTTTATCCCCTGGACCATCAGACCCTCGTATGGATTGCAGATCCGAGCCAGGTCATGGCGTCCGTGAAGGCGGCGGCGCGGTCCGCCCGGCCGCCGTCCGCCTCGGCGTAGGCGCTGTGTACGTTCAGCACGAACCGCTCCGGATCGAGTAACTCGCCAAACTCCCCGAGCTCGGTCGTCTGCGCCACCTCCAGAGGAGTCATACCCGCCGCAACGCCCCGCGCAGCCTCAGACAGGATGAACTCGTAGTACCGACGATGCTCGTCGAGGACCTCATCAATGCGGCTCCGTTCTATGACATCGCCGTGCCCCGGAATGATGATTTCTGCCTCAAACGATCTCATCCAGTCCAGAACGCGGATAGCGCCACTCGGCGCTCCGGCCAGGATCATGGGTGTATGGCCTGGGAAGAGAAGATCTCCTACGAACAGGGCTCGGACGTCCGGCACCCAAGCGACTAGGTCGCCGGCTGTGTGCGCTACATATCCAGGATGCGCAAGCTCTACGTGACGACCGCCAAGGTGCACGGAGGCGCCGGTGTCGATGGCTAGGCTTGGTGGCCGCTTGCTCACATTCCCGAATTCAGGTTTCGGTTCCCAATAGGGCGGAAAGCGCTCCAGCGTCTGCTCCGCGATAAGACCCTCCCGCATCCGATGATGACCGATAAGTGTGGTCCCCGAAGGGAGGAGGGAGTTGCCGAATGTGTGGTCGCCGTGATGATGCGTATTAAGGGCATACCGCAGCGGCCGACCGTCGCTAACGCGCTCGACGGAGGCGAGCAGCTCTTCGGTGCGGTTTTGAGTCGTGCAGGTGTCAACTAGGAAAGCGGATTCCTCACCGACGACAAGACCCGCGTTGTTGATCCACCAGGTGCCATCCGGTTGGATGAAAGCATAAACGCCCTCCGCCACCTCGACAAACGAGCTGGGACCCAGCGGTTCAGCATTAGAGTTCTCCGGGTCGCAATGCGCGCCGACACTACCGTTGTCGCTCATGAAGTCCTTTCGCAGTTAAGAGTTATTTCATTGGTGGTGTAATCGATGCCCGTCATGCACGGCGCCAGTTGGAGACCAATGATCCGGGCAGGATAGGGGCGGCAATGTCGCCTAGCGGTCCGGCAGAAATGCGTAGCTCATCTCCGGCGGTCAGCCACCCGCGGAAGTCAGCGTCGGCGCTGCGTTCAAGCAGGCACCCAGTAGGCACCGTACCCGCGGCGATGACATCGCCTGGGACGAGATCTACACCGACCGACGCGTAGGCGACAATTTCCTCGAATGTCCAGTCCATACCGATGTAGCGTGCTGCGGGATCCGTAACTAGCTCGCCGTTCACGTGAGCACTAACGGGGATATTGAGTCCGTCTACGCGTCGGTACGAGCGCGCCGCATCCGCAGACAGAATCCAGGGTCCGAGCGAGATGGCGGCGTCCTTGCCTTTGCCGAGCCCGATCTGCATCGTTCGTTCCTCAGCTTGGATGTCGCGGGCACTCCAGTCGCAGTAGAGCACGTATCCCGCGATCGCTTCGCCAGCATCCGCGACCGTCAAATCTCGCCCGGCGGCGCCTATGACAGCGGCGATCTCGAGTTCGAAGTCAAAGGCTTGGCTGCCGGCGGGCACCGCAATTGGATCGGTAGCGGACCTCAACGAATGAGGATTGCCAAAGTAGAAGCCCGGGCGTTCGTGCCATACCGGCAAAAGTGGGACGAGCTCACCCCGGCTTCGCCGGGTATTGCGGATGTGGTCGAAAAAGCCGACGCAGTCACGAAGACTCGCCGGACTCGGTATCGGAGCGAGCAGGCGCCAATCCGCCACAGATACGGTCTCCTCTTCCGTCATGTTGCTGCGACCGGACAGAGCACCAAGTGCGTCCGTGATCGAAAAGCTCTCCGGAAGGAGGTGAAGTCCGTCGTCGTTCAGCAACCCATATCGGGTAACAGTACTGTCCGCTGGTGCGGCATCCCGCTCCTGGACTCTAACTAGCTTCATGAACAGCCCTTCTCCATTGATCGCCTTAATTACACTGCAATGTAATTATTGACAGATGGGCTCATCCTGTCAAGGGTTTCCGGCTATCGAGAACTCGTCATCCAGCATGTTCAGCGGAGGCGAGCGATGATTCGCGCGCGACCACATCTGCGAATGTTGCTGGCCGCCGGCCGAGTAGTGCCGAGGTTGCTCCCGAGGAGCCCAACAGGCCGTGGGCGCCGTACTCATGGCACATCAGCGCGTACTCCTTGCGTTGGCTCGGACCCCAGGAGGGAGGTAGCGGGAGGGACTCGGGTTCAACCCGAACCAGCGACCGCTCCTCATTGAAGATCCGATTCATGGTGGCCGCCATTTCACGCAGGCTCTGCGTCTCAGCGCCGACAATTTCGTGGCCGGCATATACGTGACGGTCATCTTCGAGCGCTACAGCGACGCAGGCCGCCAGGTCGCGAACGTCGATCACTGCGAAGCGCGCATCGGGGTCATATGGCGCGTCAATCCGGCCCTCGGTGGACCGTTCGCGAATACGCAGGACGGTCTGTGCGTACATGGCGGGCTGCAGGATCGTCCAGCGAAGCCGCGATTCGCGCACAGCGACCTCGGCATGCGCTTTCCGCACGTGGTGGGGCATTGACGGGGTAAAGGGGTGCAGCACCGATTGATAAACGAAACGGTCCACGCCAGCGGCCTCGGCCGCTCGAAGGGTCGCAATGACCCAAAGTGTTTCATTTTCCTGGTACGAGGGAGCCACGAAGAACACGGACCCTATGCCGTTCAGGGCGGCGGCAAGAGCAACAGGGTCGTCATAGTCGGCGACAGCAACGCTCTCAACGCCTAGGCGTAGCGCGGCCGACGTACGTTCGGCACGATGCACGAGAGCGCGGACGCGGAATCCTCGAGCTACTAAGGTGGATGCGACGGCGTCGCCCGTAATGCCACCGACGCCACACACTAACACCGTCCGGCTTGTTGTCTCGAGTACCGACATATCCAACCTCCGCTCCATCAGGCAAACGCGGGTGCGGCGCCGTGCCTACAATTTACACCAAAATGTAAATTTCGGCACTCGAGCTTCCTGTGCGTGTTTTTGTCGGCCCCGTCGAGCACGTTGACTCCACCCAAGACGACATCCAGAGGCTATGTGGACGCAGCAACCAGAGGGAATGGAGCGGAGATACTGATCGGTTGCACTAATCGCAGAAGCAGCCACACCACCGCTATAGCACCGGTACGCCCGCCTCCCGCGACATTGATCGAACTGAAATGTTGCCCCTGTGATACCGCTGCGCGGATGTTCATGGCGGGATCTTCCTCGCCTGCCAGAGGCTTAGAGTAGCGGGTTCACCTTGACTCTGTAATGACTCGACGACGGACGATTGTCCTCCACGAGAACCCATTGAATGCCAGGCGCTGCGGCCGAACCAAGGCGCGCCGGGTCACCCGAAGTGCCTCCGGCTGTCGCCTAGCTCCTCGTAGGTGGAGTAGTGGACTAAGGTCTTCGGCGAACCGGTTAGGGAACGTAAAGTATCCTCGGTAGGACGCCAGAACACAGTGCCGATAGTGTCTAGGCTGCCGTCCTGTTGATGGAAGTCATGGACAAACCTCAGTCCGCCATGCTCGCAAGGTCTACGACGACCTGGCCACGGATGGCACCCGCCAGGATCTTCTGACTCAGATCCGGGATCTGTTCCCAGCCGGCATCAACTGCAATCTCGCGCAGGTCGTCAGGCGTAAAGAGAGCGTCAAGCTGTGACCAGGCCTCGCGGCGCAGTTCCAGCGGCGCGTTCACCGAGTCCACGCCCAGAAGTGCGACGTTGCGCAAGATAAACGGCATCACTATGACAGGTAGCCCATGGCCCCCGGCGAGGCCACACGCCGCTACCGCGCCGGAGTACTTGATCTGGTTCAGCACATTCGCAAGGGTTTTCCCGCCGACGCTGTCGACACATCCAATCCAGCGGTGCCTGCCCAGGGCTAGGGCACTGGCCTCTCCTGCCAGTGCCTCACGCGGGATGATTTCGCTCGCGCCCAGCTCCTTGAGGTACAACTCTTCCGTCACCTTGCCCGTGGCGGCGTGGACCTCGTAGCCCAAACGGGACAAAACGCCAACGGCGAAGCTGACCACGCCACCTGTTGCACCCGTAACCAGCACGGGACCCAAACCCGGCTTCACACCGGCGGCGCGCAGGCGCAGGATGCACAGCATGGCCGTGAGGCCGGCCGCACCGACTGCCATCGCACCCCATGTGCCGAGTCCCTCGGGAGCCTTGACAACGAGTCCTGCCTCAATCCGCTGATAGCCGGAATACCCGCCAGGGCGAGTCTCCGAAAGGTTGGCACCGGTGAGGACGACTTCTTCTCCAGCAGAGTACCCGCCACCGCCTTCAACGACGGTGCCGGCCAGGTCAATTCCGCAGGATAGGGGAAACGTACGGACGACGCCCGGCCTGCCCGTCATCGCCAGGCCGTCCTTGTAGTTCAGGGAGGAGTGCGTTACTCGCACCGTCAGATCACCCTCCGGCAGATCGGTCTCGGTCAGGGCCACAACTTCGGCGGCTAGCTTTGGTGCAGCCACCTGATAGGCGCGATAAGTCAGGCTAGACATTGCTCTCCTTTTGAGTCTGTGAAGCTTCTGTCGCGGCACGCCTACTGCCGGGCGGGTTGGAGAAGATGGCGGACCAGGTGCCCACCAGCTGCTGAGGGTAGAAATGTGACCTGAAGGTCAGACCCCAGTGAGATTCTCCCGTGGTGTAGTGCTTTCTGTAGTTGCGGTTGCGACCGCGCGCCGCTAGTCGGCCAAGGCAGGTGCAGCGGCTACCGACCCGCTGGTGGCACACAAAGACCGGGCCCGATACCGGAACGAACGGAGCGTTGGGCACCACGGGGTTGCGGACCTCAACGAGTCCATCTGCACGAAGGCGCCACCCCCCTCGACATTGCCTAGATTTGAGCTGCCCCCTTGTGTGGGGGGAGAAGCCTTCTACGCTTGCCTTATCAAAAATTCTGGCATCTTGTGGATGACACTGTCCGGAACAAATCGATCGGCCAAGCGCTTCCCGTGGCGGCGTTCGGGACATTCCAAGCCGTTCAGATTGCTCGACGTCGGCCAGAACCGTCCCGGCAGGAGACGCAACTCGAGGATCTCTCCTTGGAAGTCCGTTCGTCGGCGCACATGCTGCCAATGTATACATTGAAAGCATTCCAAGCAATAGAAACGCGAAAAAGACTACTTTTGTATACATTGGACGGGTTCGACCCGTTGTAGTTTCGGGGGGAGTGGTGGGACGTGAGACAAAAAGGGAGCGAACATGCACGGATGCGCAGGCCAGCATATCGCCGCGGCGGCCGATGATTCTGCCGGAAACGCGGAACAGATTGCCTGTCAGTGGACATCCCGATGGGATGGACTGCTTCATCTTTGCACCGGAGAAACGGAACGTAGATCCAACTATTTCTTGAGCATCGGTGATTTCGGACAAAGGGGTTCCGCAGGATAACGGGTTGCGCGCTGGAGTGATCTATGTTGATGGCGACTAGGACCGCTCTGCGTTGTCGTAGTCGTCTCGGTTGGCGACGACGTCGTCCATGTGTGCTTCGGCCCACTTTTTGATTTGGCAAATCGTGTCGTGCAACGACTGCCCCAGTTCGGTCAGCTCGTACGTCACGGTCACGGGGACTGTTGGGGTCGCCGTCCGGGTCACCAGCCCGTCTCGCTCAAGCGACCTCAGCGTCTGGGAGAGCATCTTCGGACTCACCCCGGCAAGTACACGAGCCATCTCTGAGTACCTCATCATTTGAGGTGCACCGTCGCATGTGGGTCCACTTCCAAGGGCGGACAGGATAAGCACCACCCATTTATCGGAGACACGACCGAGCAGCTGCTGACTCGGACATGCGGCCAGGAACGCGTTGTACTTCGTTTTCGCCTCAGCCCGCTTCGCAGCAGAAGTCATGGTCGCCATCGTCTTTGCACCTTTCGGATACCAACGTACTTCTAGGTAACTACTTCCCCAGAGGAACCTACTTCCTCAATAGTGGAGGAGTGCCGACAACGACACAAGCCTCCAGAAAAGGATCGATGAATGACACCCACCACTCTTGTGCTTCCCGGCGGTACCTGGACACTCGGTGACCTTACGGTCACCCGCTTCGGGTACGGCGCCATGCAACTCGCCGGACCATGGGTCATGGGACCTCCAGCAGACCATGATGGTGCTATCGCGGTCCTCCGCGAAGCAGCCGAACTCGGGATCACGCACATCGACACATCAAGTGCGTACGGACCCCACGTCACGAATCAACTGATCAAAGAAGCACTGCACCCCTACTCGAACGCCCTCCAGATAGCAACAAAGGTCGGCGCGGAACGAGACGCGCAGGGCGGCTGGCCGACCGCCCGCCAGCCCGACCAGCTGCGCAAACAAATCGACGAAAACCTCACCGACCTAGGCGTCGATGCGCTGGACTTGGTTAACCTGCGACTAGGAGACGCCAACGGCCCGGTCCAAGAACGCGTCAGTGATGCCTTTCAGGTCCTCGTCGACCTCCAGGAGGAAGGCCTCATCCGTCACCTCGGGGTCAGTAACGCCACGTCGGACCAGGTAACCGAAGCGCAAACCATCGCGCCCATCGTGAGCGTACAGAACATGTACAATCTGGCCTACCGGCAGGACGACGATCTCATCGATCAGCTCGCAGCCGAAAACATCGCCTACGTGCCGTTCTTCCCCCTCGGCGGATTCACACCGCTGCAGTCTGACACCCTTGCAAGTGTCGCGGCCCGACTGGATGCTACGCCTATGTCCGTCGCCCTGGCGTGGCTCCTTCAGCGGTCCCCGAACATTCTCCTCATCGCAGGGACGTCCTCAGTTGCGCATCTCCGAGAGAACGTCGCCGGCGCCGGCATCCACCTATCCGACGAGGACCTTACCGAACTCAACAGAATCGCCGACTGATCACCCGAGACTCGGCCACTCCAATCTAGAACTAACTAACCTGCTTGAAGTCACGGTGCCCTAACTCATCTCGAGGCCAATCAGCGGACCCCTGCTGCGATATGCAACTGCGAATGCACAACCTTCGTAGAGACCAGTCAGGTGAAGGCTTGTCGAGCAGCACACAACCTACGTAGTGGGGGTCGGCCGCTGGTATTAGGACGGGCATCCGTCCGCTCCATCCGTCGAAAGAAGGCAGGTCGATGGAACCGTTTCGGGCGTACCTAGCCGTAGTGACTTACCCTCGACATACGCACTACAAATTGAGTAACATATTCTATGTCGGTCAGCATAGAATGGCTTTTTATTCCATGTAATGGAAAGGGGGCATTTTCCCAGTGGCACTCCCACCCAGCTTTGATCGTGCATTGCCAATCCGCCTCACGAAGTGGAAGAAATACATGTTCAAGAGCACTGCAACCGCGGGTAATGGCACGCCGGCCATGGGCTCCAATCTTTACCTACTGGAGCAAGTAACGGCAGGATCTCCACAAACTACGATCCGGTGGGATGGGCAAGTCAAGGCCGTTGACCGGCTCGGCGGTGAAGCATTGGACCTCACGGTGCCGAGATTCCTTCGTACTCCATCAAATGTTCCGCATTATGCCGGGCCCCTCGGTTACACCTGTGTCTTTCCATCGGCCGGCGAGGAGTACCTGGGCTTTCGCGAACCTCAGGGACATCTGCGATGAAAGCAGTACGCTTCAGAACGGCCGGAGGTCCCGAAACACTCGCGGTGGAAGAACTTCCCTGTCCAAAGCCCGAACCGAAAGAGATTCTTATCCGGGTGGCGGGAGCAGGACTTAACCGCGCCGACTCACTCCAGCGCAGGGGCAGATACAACCTGCCACCAGGTGCCTCACAGATTTTCGGAATGGAGGTTTCGGGAACCATTGCAGAGCTGGGCCACGAAGTGACTAATTTCGCGCCAGGTGACAGGGTTATGGCACTCCTAGCATCAGGGGGATACGCAGAATTCGTTGCGGTTGATGCGGGGCATGTTCTGGCGATACCGGAGGGAATCGATCTGCTCGAAGCCGGGGGGATACCTGAGGTCGCAGCTACGATCGTTTCAAATGTATGGGGCACGGGCTGTTTCACAGCAGGCGAGACTGTTCTCATCCATGGAGCCACAGGCGGCATCGGCGTTTTCGGCATCCAGCTCATCAAGGCGCTCGGCGGACGGGTGGCTGTCACCGCATCGACCAGTGCCAAGCTCGAGATCGCTCGAGGACTGGGAGCGGATGTACTCATCAACTATATTGAAGAGGACTTCGCAGCAAGGATGACCGCTGAGGGCGGGGCTGACATCATCCTTGATACGGTTGGTGGATCCTACCTGGAAGGAAACGTTCAGGCCCTTGCGCCCTACGGCCGGATCGTGACCATCGGGATGCAGGGCGGCGCGGAGGGCGCTCTGAATTTCGCAACGCTCATGAAGAAAAAGGCTTCCGTCTCAGGTACCCTCTTGCGCGACCGCCCCACGGAACAGAAGACCCAGATCATGGCGGAAGTCAAGCGACTTGTCCTGCCCCTTCTGGAATCGGCCTCGATCAGGACCGTTACGGAAAGGGTGTACCCACTGTCGGAGGTGGCCTCCGCGCATGCATCCTTCGAAACCAAAGACCACATCGGCAAGATTATCCTGGGCTGTGGTCACGCTTGTAGTTGATTGGCAACTTCCGATTGCGGTCAGCGACCGGCCAGTCGTGCCCGAACACATCGACGGCTCCACAATGAGACACTCAAGACTCGCGTTGCCTACGGGTACTGTTCGCACCACCTCGCGGCCGAAGCTGGACCCCTCGTTTCTCTACTAGCTGGTTTGGCTTCTTGGCCTGCTGCAAGAGCTACCGCCATATCGGCATTTGCTGATCGGGATAGCGGGCACCATGCCCTCCGAACGGGAGGATTCCTCGGATGTCTTTTATCTCGGTGAGTGTTAGGCGGATGTCCACGGCTTTGGCGTTTTCTTCTAGCCGCCGGGCATTGCGCGTGCCTGGGATCGGGGCGATGTTCTCCCCTTGAGCCAGCAGCCAGGCGAGGGATATTTGGGCGAGGGTCGCGTCCTTGGATTTTGCGAGGGCATTCAGCTGTTGGATAGCCTCGAGGTTCTTTTCGTAGTTGCCCGGCTGCCAGCGGGGATGACTGTTGCGCATGTCGTCCTTGTCGTACTGCCCGGCCGGTTTGGCGGCTCCCGAGAGGAAACCGCGGCCGAGCGGAGAGTACGGGACGAGACCGATGTTGAGCTCGGTGAGGAGTGGGAAGAGATCCTCAACCTCACGTTCAAAGAGCGAGTACTCGGTTTGAAGGACGGATACGGGTTGGACTGCGTGAGCCCGCCGAATGCTCTCCGGCCCTGCCTCGCTGAGACCAAAATACTTGACTTTGCCTGCGCGGATCAGGCTGCCCACCGTGTCCGCCACGTCTTCCATGGGAATCTTCGGATCGACGCGGTGCTGGTAGAGGACGTCGATGTAATCTGTTTTGAGCAACCGTAAGCTGTTCTCGACGACTTCGCGGATCTGCTCCGGACGGCTGTCTTGTCCGGCGCTCGGCGTTATACCAAACTTCGTGGCGATCACAACCCGCTCCCGGAACGGCGCAAGAGCTTCACCAACGATCCGCTCGTTTTCTCCCCAGCCATACCTTTCGGCGGTGTCAAAGAAGGTGATACCTAGGTCGAAGGCCCGCCGGATCGTGTCGATGCCTTCCTGTTCATCGCTTGGTCCATATGCAAGTGATATGCCCATGGCACCGTAGCCTATGGCTGATGTCGTGAGACCCTCGCCTCCAAGAGTTCGGCGCTGCATAGTGACCTTTCCTGTTTAGTACTCACACGATGTGAGAATCTGCTTTCTCCACCACAGGCGGTAGTGCGAGCGAGCGGCTTGTGCCTTGTCTTCGCGGGCCCGTCAGTTGCCACCTGCCGGTTGTGTCCGGGACCGGGGGTCAGGACGCAGCCGCGCCGGCTGTCGTGACAGTGACAGTACCCAATCCCCCAAAGCGGGCGACTAAGTGAGAGCCGGAAGACACGACAACCGGAGTCGTCGCAGCCCCGGTGGACACCAATTCCCTTGCGCGCAGCGGGATCCCCCGCCGAGAGAGATAGTTGGCCGCCCACACCAACGCTTCAACAGGGTCGCCCAGAACATTACGCCCCGTTCCGCGGGACACTTCGAGGCCGTCAGCCCATAACGAAACCTTGCTCTCCGGCAGACGCTCCGCATCCCAGTCCAGGATGGGCTCACTTAGCACAAGTTCCCCGCCGCACATCGCGTCCGCCACCAGGCTTGGGAGCCCTACGTTCGAAAAGTCGCGGTATCTCGAGTTTGGCAATTCGATGGCGAGGCGTAGTTCGGCAACGGAGTTGATCGTTTGTTCCCGGCTTATTGCTCTTCCAGCAGAGCCCAAGAGATCTTGGTTAAGGGTAAAGACAAACTCGGCCTCCGCCGAAGCCATGCGTTGCGTATGCCTAGCGGTAGCTGCGCCCCCTGAGTCAACAAGCATTGATGCGTAGAGTCGGCCCAATATTGGCCCGTTTGCTCCGATATGGAGTTGGCCCGCCCGGCTCGTCCCGGCGATTTTCCATCCTATGGACTGGCCCATATGAGCATCCAGCCTCCGCTGGGTAGCCCACGCTTCTTCCAAATCGCGGGGCCTACAGTGAAGTGGCAGCTCAACCGCAGCAACATCGGAGTGCCACACTCGAGCAAGGAACGCCGCGGCGGACTCGCTTCGTATATCACTGCTTTCATCCATGGACGCGGCTAATGGAGTCGTATTCAAACTTACGGAACATCACTCGGTGTCCGCCTTCACCAGCAATGCAATTTTTCCAAGGTGGGAGTTTGTCTCCATGATTTGATGAGCTTCGTCCGCCTTCCGCCAGTCCATACGCCGATAGATTGTCGGGCGGATATCGTCTAGAGCGCCGGTGAAGTCGAGATCTGACCGGACCGCATTCACGACGGCGATCTTTTCCTGCAAGCTTCTAGTTCGAAACGTGACGCCGATGAGCTCAAGGCGCTTCACTGCCAACATGTCCATGTCGAGGACACCTTGAGATCCTCCCAGGCGTCCGACGCCTATGAGACGACCTTTGACCGCGAGGCTTTTGACGTTTTCTGCTAGGTAGGAACCGCCAACGTGGTCCACCACAACGTCTGCGCCCAGGCCGTCGGTACCCTCCATTACACTTTCCGCAAATTGGCCGTTGTGCACATTGATTACGTCTGTTGCGCCGAGCTGCCGAAGAAGCTCATTACCTTTGGTCGAGCGAGCAGTTGCAATGATTTTCTTGGCCCCGAAGTGTTTGGCAAGCTGCACTCCTTGGAGGCCTACTCCCGAAGTTGCAGCGTGAATGAGTACGGATTCTCCCGGCAGAAGTCTTCCTGCCGTGCGGAGTGCGTTGTGCTCGGTAAGCAGTCCCAACATTGCCGCAGCACCCTCGGCGAACGACCAGCTGCGCGGGATCGGCAGGGTGAGTCCTGCGTGGACTACGACCTCTTCCGTCAGTCCACCTGCAGCCAATGCCATGACACGGTCCCCAATACCGATACCGTGGACATCGTCAGCGACTTCTGTGATTACTCCCGCTGCGTCCAGCCCGATGACCAACGGCGCATCAGAATCAGACGCGGCCGGGCCGTGGGCTCCCGCCCGTTGGAGCAGATCGGCTCTATTTACAGAAGCTGCGTGCACTTCAATTCGTACTTGTCCCTCGGATAAGGTCGGTCGGTTTAGCTCGCGCATTTCCAGCACAGTCGAACGTCCAGCGGATTTAATGGTCATTGCTTGCATAAAGGAGCCTCTATCGGTGTGGGGAGAATTTTCAGATCTCGTTTAGCCAGACATCTGCTTCTGCTGAAATCTGCCTGTTCGTTTCGGGTAACGGCTGTGAGGGGTCATTCATAAAACTGCTCTACATTGAGGTCCTTGAGGAGCTCGCGGTCGTGTTTGGACCTCACAGACCAGTCCCTTGGCCGCTTTGTGCCTTCAGTTGAAACCGGCGAATTTTTCCGACGCTTGTGCGGGGGAGTTCCTCCATGATTGTCCACTCGCGGGGCCGGCATTGTGGCGGAAGATGCAGCTCCGCCCAAGCGTGCAGCGCCTCAACCGTAGGCGGATCTGCAGGATCCCTAGGCACTACGAATGCCACCGGTACCTGATCGCGAATAGGATCTGGTCGCGCCAAGACCGCTACTTCCAGAAGGCCCGGTGCCTGAGCCAGGGCGGCCTCTACTTCCGTCAGACTGACATTTTCGCCCGCGACCTTGATGACTTCGTCGATGCGTCCCGCGAACCGGAAGACGCCATTTTCATCGACGGAGGCCATATCACCGGTGTTGAACCAGGTGCCATCACTGCCATCCGTAAAGGACCTGGCCGTTGTTTCCGGATCGTTAAGATAACCACCGAACAGATCCGCCCCTGGCGTTCCCCGGACCAGGATCACTCCTGGCTCACCAACTGGTACGTCACCGCCGAGGTGCTCGTCTTGCAGTCGGATCTGGCGTCCCAGCGCCGGCGTGCCGATTACGTTATGCGTTGGAGGCGCGCTCATGTCAGCGGTGACGACAGCCGTTGTTTCGGTCATCCCGTAGAGCTGGCGGGGACGACAACCAATCAGTTCGGAAAATTCGTTGTAGTGGTCTTCCCCAAGGCTCTGCGCGTACCAAAGGTGTTTCAGGCTAAGTCTTGGCGCAAGATCCGGATGCCGTGCCAGAATCATTCGAATGGGCGCAGCGAACAGACTTGCGTGGGTCACTTCGAGCTGCGCTGCCTGCCCGAGCCACCTTGACGCAGAGAACGCCGCCGTCAGTGCAACGCTTCCTCCGACCGCGATTGCTGGTGCGAAGCAATAAAACTGAGCATTGGCATGGAATAGAGGCAATGTGACAAACCAACGATCTTTCGCCTGAAGATCGATGATTTCGGACATGCTGCGCGCCACATGCAAATAGTTCGCTTGGGTGAGCAGAACGCCTTTGGGATCCGAAGTCGTACCCGATGTGAACATCACCGCGAGTCTGTCAGTAGGCTCGGCAGGGGAGTAGCTGGCTGGTGGGCCCAACAAAGGCGACGAAGCTGCGGCATCCACAGCGGTCTCGCTGAGCTCCACGATGTCCTCAAGCAGCCCAGAAGCTCCGTCCCTGTAGATTGACTGCCTGCTCCTAGCGCAGAAGCCAATTTTGGGGGACGTCCGGCGAAGCTGCTGGGCTATGTCCTTGGCAGGCGAGGCTGGATCCACTGACACAATCCATGCGCCCAACCTTGAGGCCGCAAGCCAGAGGAGCAGGAACGCCGGTGAATTCCTGAGGGCAAGATGAATTGAGTCTCCGCGAACAACTCCCCGGGAGGCAATGAAGCCGGCGGTCTGCGACACGAGTGATTCAAACTCAGCGTACGTCCAAGACGTCACACCTCCGTCGGCGTCGCGAAAGATTAAAAACTTGTTGTCCGCATGCTCGGTTGCCGACAGGGACCACACTTCTTCAAATGTACTGGCCTCTGTACGGACCACGATTCCGGTGTGCAACTATACCGTCCTTCTGATATCGACTTGACAGTGAACTGGTCTACGACGCGTGCGTACTGGAACTCGCTTCATTACTTCGCCTTGGTCCCATGACCGACGCAAAAACTTCACCCGCTCCCAATACAGAGGCCTCGGCCCGTCGGAAACAAGCCCCGCCTGGACAAGATCATGGTAGGTCGGGGTGCTTGATATCCTCACGACTTTGAGGGTAGGGGACCGCGGCAACCGTCGCTCGGATATACGTCTGCTCATGCTGCTCCACCCGCGACTTACGGGAGCCTCCACCCGGTTCACCCCACGTAAGAATCACCTCAGTTCCGGGAGTTGCAGATTCCTCGCTCAGCAGTGCAAGGGAAAGCATCGCCCCGATGTTGCTGCTGAAGCCGCAATGGCTCGAGACCCCTACGACCTCTCCGCTAGTCGAACGAACTTCATCCACCTGCGGAGACCCGAAGTACACCACCGGCATGTCCATGGACTTGTAGTGCGGGCCGTCGCCGCGGTCAGACGCCAACACACGAGCTACATCCTTTGCATCCCACACCAAAGTCACCTTCTGGCGGTGGTTGAGATCGCGCATCCCAAGAACGGCGTCTCGACCGATAAAGTCATGGTCCAAATTGATGATGTGTCCGTATCCAAGCTCCCAGGGAGTTCTGTAGTAGTCCCTCAGCGACTTAGCGCGGAAGCTGCCCCCAGGCGCCATGTTTGCTTCCCAGCCAGTGGCTGGCAACCAAGACCGATAATTTTCGAGTTCCGGGTCGGTGTAGATCGCTGGCATGGGATACGCCATCCACCCGCTCTCAAACAACGTGCTGTAGTAGGCGAGGCTGCCGCCCCTTTTCAGGTCGTAGGCGCTACCCGCGGCCAGAAGAGCGTCAAGAACGCGTTCTTTATCGTCGAAGGTGCCTGAAAGCTCCGCCCCATAACTCCCCGCCATGCCATGCCGAAGTATGAGGACTTCGCAACCCGCGATGCGGACGTTGGCAGTCCGGAAAAAGGGAACCTCGGGCAAACCGCCCTCAATGACTTTGTCAAGTATCGCCACCGTCGCTGGGCCTAGAACCTGATAGCGGTACCTGACCCGCCGAGCCAGCGGGTTCCCGAGGGGGAGTGGGTCCGAATGGACCTCGACGTCGTAGCCACCTACCTCGGCCTGATAAGCCACCCAGTTTTGAAGCGGCGCTCCTGACACTAGCTCAAACTCAGCGTCACCCAATCGATAAGCGATGCAGTCGCCGATCAGGTACCCGTTGGGGGCACAAGCAACAATTTGTTTGGCACGGTCCTGTGTCCAATTTGAGAGGTTGTTCACGGCAACCTTGGTGAGGAGCTTCAGGCTGTCTGGACCCGTGACGTAGAGCTCGGGCATGATTGGGCTTTGGTCGAACAGCACGGCCGAGTCTCGCCATGCACGCTGCTCGTCACTCCAAGTCGTGTATTCGGGTGGAAACAGAGCAGCGCCCGCGGTACTAAGCCGAAAGTTCTTCGGTTCAGTGTCGTTATGGAAGTATGCTATTGGGTCGGGAATTGAGTCGAGAAGATCCTGAAGACTGCGCAAAGCCAAGTCCCTTTCGTTGAGGTGATGAGCACGGTCTGTTCTCGTTGACATCCGGCGGCGGTGGTGTGAACTGATCAGAAAACGATGGTGCGGTTACCGTCGCGAATGACCCGGTCCTGCGCGTGCCAGAGAACCGCCCGCGACAGAACTTGCCTTTCGATGTCCGCACCGAGACGAACGAGCTCCTCGATTGTGTCCGAATGGGATACCCGGACGACGTCCTGGTCGATGATCGGTCCTTCGTCAAGGTCTTCGGTAACGTAGTGCGCCGTCGCACCAACGAGCTTCACACCTCGTTCTTTCGCTTTGCGATAAGGTCCCGCCCCGATGAAGGCCGGGAGGAACGAGTGGTGAATGTTGATGATGGGGACTCCGATGTCTGTAATGAACCCTCCAGACAGAATCTGCATATATCGAGCAAGAACGACGAGATCGACGTTCGATTTCACCAGATCGGCGATGCGCCGTTCAGACGCCGACTTGTCGGTCCCCGACTGCGACGGAACGTGGAAGAAGGGTACGTTGAATCTCCTCACCTCCTCGGCTTTGTCAGGGTGGTTGGAGATGACCATCGAAATATCGACTGGGAGCTCCTTGCGCCTATGGCGCCAGAGGAGATCGAGCAGGCAGTGGTCATCCTTCGAAACGAGAATCGCCACACGAAGCGGGTCGGCCAGATTCCGCAGGCCCCATGTCAGGCCGAGCTCCTGTCCCACGACGACGTCGATCTCTGATCTGAGGTCGGGGAGAAGGGCGGATAGGTCGCGGGCGTGAAAAGTGAGTCGCTGAAAAAATGCCCCACCTTCGGGGTTGTCACTATGCTGATGAAGCGACACGATGTTCGCTCCATATTTGTTCAGCACTGATGCGACTCCGGCCACAATGCCTGGACGATCATCGCCATGCACGACCAAGCTCGCCAATTCGGGTTCGGACAGCGAACCTGTGGATACCACGTCAGTTTCCTTTCCGTGTGAGTTCGTTGATCCAGCTGAGGGTATCCTCGACCGCTCCGAACGGATAGAAATGCAGGAAAGTCGGCGTCCCGCCCGTTTGCGGGAGGCTCTGTGCGAGGTCGTCGATAAACCTTGTCGGCTTCGCCGTCGACATCAGATTGGTCAGCGAGAAGCCGTACTTCCGCACGATTCCAGTGGAGGACTTGACTCCGAACTGGCTCGCATAGCGCAACAGTCTCTTAACTGTGGTCGGCCCCGGCACTCCGATTCGGATTTCAGAGAGAATTGCCTTCGGGAGGACCGAGGCTATGGATCGGCTCACTGTCTGCGCGTCGAAGCAGAACTGACTAATCGTGTATGTTTCGAGACCCTGGTCGCTCAGTACGCGACACTTGTTGGAAAAATCTTCCTTCAGTAGTTGATCGCTGATGGACGGATGTCCTTCGGGGTAGAGTGCTATCCCCACACGTCGAACTCCGAAGTTCGAAAACAGTCCGCTGTCGATGAGGCTAAGTGCGTTGACATACGGACCTTCTGCGTCGGCTGCGTCACCTCCAATGACAAAAATTTCTTCGCTCGCTCCCATCTCGGCCAGGCTGGTCATGAACTGCGAAATTTGCCTGGTGGAAGTCACCCGACGCGCTGCGATATGGGGAACAGGCTGGAGACCGAGATCAATCAGGTCTGATATCGCCGTGATTCTTTCCGCGTTTGACTCACGCCCCAAAGCAGTCAGGTTGACCCGGGTACCCGGGGGAATCAATTGAATTGCATCACGCACCTGGGGAAGATCCCTGCAGGTGACCTCGAATGTGTGGCCCTGCACCAGATCACGCCGACGCGCTGGGGGTGGGACTGTGGCCGGGTGCAGGTTTTTCCCATCACTCATTGCGCGCCTCGACCCGAGGGGAGCCGATCTTGGGTCAGCGGGGTATTGTCCTCCCAATTGAGATAGGGGAAGAGCACGCGGAACAGTGTCAGATGGGCGCCTGTGAGGTCAATAATGTCAGGCGTGAGCGCCCATTGGAGATTGATGCCCATGATGCCCCCGAAAATGGCGGCTGACAACGAGTCGAGATCGATGCCCGGGGGTAGTCCCTCGGCCACCTCAGGCCGGTCCAACCACCGCCGATAAAAGGCCCGGGCATTGCTCTGGATCTCTGGGAACGAATCATGGATGGGAGAGTTAACGTCGATTGCCTCGAACAGAAGGCTTAGGCGTGCTCGTCCCTGCGGACCTTGGATGGCCAGCGACGCACGAGATGCCAGAAAGGCGGAGCCGGCAGCACCCGACGGAACCTCGACTGCAAAACGCTCGACGCCCTCATCACGCAACCGTTCGACAATGGCCTGCAGTAAGCCGTCCTTGTTCCCAAAATGCCATGGGATCGACCCTCGACTGACGCTCGACCGGGCTTCTATGTCCAACATGGAAATCGATCGATAACTTTCTTCCGCGATGAGCTCGATTGCTGCGGTGATGATGCGATCGCGGGTCTGCTCGCTACGTTCATTTCTCAGCGATGGCATGTCTACCTCCAGGTTGTTTGGGGACTTGTGGGACGCACTTCGTACTCAGTTCTCATCGTTCAGGCCTCCTGTGTGATGCGGGCGTCCACGCGACCGAGCAGTCCAGCGTCGATCTCGACGACATCTCCTGGTTTCAGCCAGCCTCTAAAGGAATCCGAACCTGAGATCTCCAGAAGGCAGCCCATCGGGATGGTTCCCGCCGCCACGAGGTCTCCAGGAACGAGCCGGGAACTTCTAGAGACATGCTCGATTAGCTGTCCATAGGACCAGTTCATCCCCTCGAACGTGCCGCGAGAGACGTGCTCACCGTTGATTCGAACCGTCGCTTCCAGACTGAACCCGTCGGTGGTGGCGAGGGAGTCCACCTCATCAGCCGTCACCAGGACCGGGCCCAGAGTGGTTCCCATGTCTTTGGACTTTCCTTGGCCAATGCGCATCACGCGCTCCTTGGCCTGGAAATCGCGGGCGGACCAGTCGCAGAACAGAACGTAGCCGGCGATGACGGACTCTGCGTCGGCGGCTGGGATGTTCTTCCCGCCGCCGCAAATCACTGCAGCCATCTCGACCTCGTAGTCGAACGCCACGCTGCGGCTGGGTCGGGCCACCGGTGACGTCGAATCAAGCAGGTCGACGACGCTGGAGAAGTAGAACGGAGGCATTTCCATCCATTCCGGCTCGAGTTCGGTCGACACCCCGCGAGAGCGGCGGGCATTCCGTGCATGATCGAGGAATGAAAGGCAGTCGCGGATCTGCGGGGGCTGCACGGGGATTTTCAGTCGGACGTCATTCAAGCCGACATGCTCGGCGGAGCGCGACTCCCAGATCTCCTGTCCAGCTTCAAGCAACCGATCAGGCCCATCCTGCAGCAGTTCCTCAATGGTAAGACCCTCGTGCGCTCCTTTGATCTCCTCATCGCGTAGCACTCCTACTCGAATCTGCCCTGGAGAATTGACTTGTTCGTATCGGACAAATTTCATATTTCCTCCTAGTGTTTGTGGCTGCGTCGTGCTGGCAACCAAAATATGGATTGGGGAGGGGGATCCCCTAGAGTACCGATTCCGTCGCTCTACTTGGGTCGGCGAACTGACGCACTGAACGGCCCTTGAGCTGCGGGCCCTCGGTGTGAAGATGACAACGAACGGTTCCTCCGCCCTCTGTGGGGAATGCAGGCGGGTCCACCTCGGCGCAAATCGGCATCGCGAATGGGCAACGGGTCCGGAACCTGCAGCCCGAAGGCAGGTTGGTAGGGGAAGGCGCTTCACCCTTAAGCAAGAAAGTCTGCTCTGTCCGGTCGCTCTCATTGATTCTTGGCACAGCAGCTAAGAGCGCGGCTGTGTACGGGTGTTTCGGTTCGTCATAGACAGCAGCGGCCAGACCTTCCTCGACAATTTGCCCGAGATACATCACTGCGATCCGGTCGGAGACGTGGCGCACGACAGCCAAGTCATGTGAGATGAAGAGGTAAGCGACATTCACCTGGGACTGGATGTCACGTAAGAGATTTACTACTTGGGCTTGCGTAGATACGTCCAGGGCGCTTACGGCTTCATCGAGAACGATTACGCCCGGTTTTAGAATAAGTGCTCGAGCGATGGCGGCACGTTGGAGTTGCCCGCCTGACATTTGCTTGGGGAGCCGGTCGGCAAACTCCGCATCGAGACCGACCGTTCGGAGTGATTCTGTGACCGCAGCCCGACGGCTTGCCCGGTCCGCGTTGGTATGCGCGCGAAGGGGTTCGGCGATGCTAGTGCCGATCCGGGAAGAGGGGTCGAAGGAAGAATAAGGATCCTGGAAAACCATCTGCAGATTCCTGCGAAGGATGCGCCATTGGTTGCCGCGCAGCGGAAAGCTCAGGGCCTCTCCGAGGACTGAGATTGATCCCGATGTAGGTCGTTCGAGCCCGGAGATAAGCCGCCCGAGAGTACTTTTGCCGGATCCCGACTCCCCTACGAGCCCGGTCGTCGTCCCTTCCTGGATCTCGAAGCCGGCATTGTCAACGGCACGCAATGTGCGCCGACGACCACGGCTCCGGTTGCCCTTGAGAGTAAACTCTTTGCTGACGTCATGAAGCAGCACCACGCACGTTGACTTTTCGTTCATCATTTCGCTCCTTGCAAACTCAACTCGGCAAACCGATGGCACCGTACTCGCCGGCCTTGGTCTTCGACCGAGACAAGGGGTACCGGCGTCCGGCAGATGTCGGCGGCGTAGTCGCATCGAGCACTGAACCGGCAGCCAGTCGGAAGGTTTTCGAGCGATGGCACCACGCCTGGGATCACTTTGAGCCGCCCGCCATGATCAGCGACATCAGGCATGGCGCCCAGCAGCCCTTCGGTATATGGGTGCAGCGGGGTAGAGAAAAGATCGCTGACGGGACCTTCCTCCACGATCTGCCCTGCATACATGACGATTGCACGGTGGCATATCTGTGACACCACGCCGAGGTCGTGAGTAACGAAGATGATCGATAGGTTCAACTCTTCCCGCAAATCCTTGAAGAGTGACAGCACCTGTTCCTGGATCGTGACATCGAGGCCCGTAGTCGGTTCGTCGGCGATCAGCACCTTTGGTTTGCTGGCGAGCGCTATTGCTATCATGACTCGCTGCCGCATTCCACCAGAGAACTGATGTGGATATTCGTTGATCCTGTCCGCCGGGTGGGGAATGCCGACCTGTTCCAGAAGTGATACCGCGCGCTTGGTGGCCTCCCGCTGCGATAGGTCGGCATGAAGGCGTATTGCCTCGATGAGTTGATGCCCGACGGTGAATGCCGGATCCAAACTCGTCATGGGGTCTTGAAACACCATCGCTACTTGTGAACCGCGCACGCCGCGGAGCTCGTCGAGGGACATCGTCATCAGTTCCACGTCGTCGAGCAGAATGGATCCGGACGTGATGCTACCCGGCGGCGACGGAATTAACTTCGTGATCGACAAAGATGTCACCGACTTGCCTGACCCACTCTCCCCCACGATTCCAAGCACCTCGCCGGCCCGGAGTCTGAAGTCCAAGTCGTCGAGCACTTGAACAGTCCCGCCTGACGGTTTAGTGAAGCTGACTCCGAGATTGCCGACATCCAGGACTGATCCAGTTTGCGGTGTTTTACGGCGTCCGACTACTGATTTGACGATGTCGGTGATGCCGCGGCTCGTAATTCGTGTGGTTCTTGCCTCGTCGCCGAGTCCCCTCTTCAGTGAATCAGCCAAAGTGCTAAGTGATAGAACTGCCATGGCGAGAGCGAGCGCTGGCCATACCAGCCTTTGCGGCTGGGTATACAGTGACGTGTCGTACGCCTCCCTCAACATGTTGCCCCAGCTTGCCGCGGGAGGTTGGGCTCCGAGACCGAGGTAGCTGAGGCTTGCCTCGGCCAGAAGAGCGTGCGCTAGCGTGAATGACAGGGAGACGAGAAGTGGACCACGAAGATTGGGTAAAACACGGCGCAGGACGATGAGGTACGGGCGCGTACCGATGACTTGTGAGGCGCTGATAAAGGTCTCTTCCCGGATAGCGAGTGCTTGACTCCTGATCAGTCGCGCCAGGCTCGGGGCAAAGACGAAAGATAGCGCGAGGATCATGTTGCCTGTACTTGCTCCCAAGGAGCCGGCAACGGCCATGGCGAGGACGATGGGCGGGAAGCTGAGCCCGGCGTCGGTGATGCGCATGAGCACGACGTCGATCCAGCTACCGGCATAGCCAGCGATAAGCCCCAGAGGCAGGGCCATAGCGAGCGCGAGAAGAACGGTGCCGAAGCCTACTGACATCGACAACTGTCCAGCGAACATGAGCCGACTGAGGGTGTCGCGGCCAAGGTTGTCGGTTCCCAGCCAATGCTGACCGCTCGGCGGCTCGAACGCGTTGGTAGTGTCCTGCGCGGAGGGATCGTATGGGGCGAGAAAGGGGGCAAGGGTCGAACTGATGACTACAACGGCCAACAGGCCGACTGCAATCCACTCGCCAGCTCCAAAATAGCCGAGCACGGCCTTGGCGATGCGACCGGGCTTGGGGAGCACAGCGTCGCCGGTAACGCGGGAGATTTCAATGGCCATGTCAGGACGCCCTAATTCGTGGATTCAACATTCCGTAGAGGATGTCGACGAGCAAACTCATCGACATTTGGATGAGCACAAAAATTGTGACGACGCCCAGTACAACAGGAACATCACGGCCGATAATGCCCTGCAGCAGGTACGTACCGAGCCCTGGGATTGAGAACACCTGTTCGATGATGACGGATCCGCCGAGCAGCGTCCCGACTTGAACGCCGAGAACGGTGAGTGCCGGCGAAATGGCGTTCCTCATGCCATGAAGCCCGATCACCCGGGCCTTCCCGGCGCCCTTAGACCAGAGTGTTCGGATGTAATTCTTGTCCAGTTCGCGAACGAGGCCCGTGCGAATCTGCCGATTAAGCTCGGCGGAGAGGAAGATTCCCATGGCGAGGGCGGGCAGGATCATGTGACGCAGCCATCCTGAGGAAGAATCCGAGAAGGACACGTACCCTGATGGTGGTAGCCACGGCAATGTCACCGCGAAAACGACGATGAGCAAGGCAGCGACGACGAAGTTCGGCACACCGACGGCGAGACTAGAAATAATCCGCCCAACACGATCCAGAAACCCACCAGGTTTGATGCCCGCTGCGGCACCAAGGGGAACACCTATCACGATCGCAACGGTCAGGGCACAGGCTACTAGTCCCATGGTGATCGGAAGCCTGTCGGCGATGGATGCAGCTACCGGGGTCCCGCTAAACAGTGAGTTACCGAAGTCGAACCTGACGGCACCCCCCAACCAAGACAAGTATTGGACGATGAGTGGATCATCGAGGCGAAGCTCCTGCCGGATGGCCTTTATCGCCTCCGGCGAGGCGTCCGCTCCGCCAGCCAAGGTGATCGCTACGTCCCCGGGAACCAATTTGCCGAGCAGGAAAACACCGAAAGTAACCAACAATAGGGTTGGAGGTACCGTTAGAAGCCTACGTAGCAAGAATAGTTTCATGAGAGGTCCCTGTCTGGGTGAGGATCTATGTGATGTTGTGAGCGGGTCGGCTGCACCCGACAGGATGGTCAGGCGCAGCCCGCTCATTTCACTTGGCGATCCACACGTCCCTGAGCTGAATCGCGCTATACCGGGAGGCGCCAAGGCCTTGCACGGTGGCCCTTACACCTAAATTCAGTGGGGACTCAACGAGCGGAATAATTGGCACATCCGCATGAATCATTCTCTGGAGCCCGAGGTTGGCCTCGGCCAGCTCTTGGTCAGTTGTCGCACCTCGTACCGCATCTGCCAATGCATCAAACTTCTGATTTGCATAACCCATCGCGACAATCGGGTTGCTCGTGAGAATCTGCTGCGGAACCAGGAAATTGGTGATCGTAACCACGTAGGACTGCGGGAGCGTCAAGATCGCGGGGATCCAGTTCTGTTGCACCTCGATTTTCACATCAATACCGACCTCCTTCAGTTGTGCCTGCAGGACCTCGGCGGCCCCCTGCGAGTCTGGCCTCACCTGGATGAAGAGCTGGAGGGCGGTTCCTGGGGCGATACCGGCTTGCGCCAAAAGCTCTTTGGCGCGCTTCGGGTCGTGCCCGTACTTATTCTCCAGACCCTTTGGTTTCTGAGGGGACCCGTCGAAGTAGAGGAAGGGGGTCGGCTTGCCCTGACCCGAAAACGCAGCCTCGTTGATCGCGTCCCGATCGATGGCAAGCGCGAGTGCTTGCCTTACGAGGGGATTATCGAAGGGCGCCTTCTTGACATTCAGTACCAGCAGCATCAGCTGATCGGATACCTTCGTGACAACACCAAGTCCCGGGCGGTTTTTCACAGCTGATATCGATTCTGCTGGAATTGGCGCCAAATCTACACGGTCAGACGCCAGCGCAGACACCGCCGCTGAGCCCGCCTGTAGCTGAACAAAGTCAACCCCTCCCAGCTTCTGGCTGTCGGCGGCATCCCAATAGTGGTCGAAGCGACGCAAGGAGAGAATCTCGCCCTGCTTGTACTGGCTGAACTTGTAGGGTCCCGCGCCAACAGGGGCAGCATCGAATCCCTTGCCCAGGTTCTTCGAAGCCGTCGGCGAGATGATCGTGCCGTACTGCAAGGAGCGTGACATTGTCACACTGAGCGCGTAGTTCGCAACCGGCTTTGAGTATGTCAAGCGCAATACCAGCGGCGAGACGACATCCATCCTTTTCAGCGCTCGGAAGTCGGGAGGAACTGTG
Organism: Arthrobacter sp. DMZ02-1R; assembly: GCF_057747935.1. Taxonomy (NCBI): domain Bacteria; kingdom Bacillati; phylum Actinomycetota; class Actinomycetes; order Micrococcales; family Micrococcaceae; genus Arthrobacter; species Arthrobacter sp. DMZ02-1R. Next base: position 4,492,487 of record NZ_CM173230.1, on the reverse strand, counting down.
ACAGTCGGGGTGGCGAGCAAGCGATCCCAGTTCCACTTCAATGCCTCGGCGTCGAGAGTTGTCTCGTCCTGAAACTTCACATCCTTTCGAACAGTAATTTCTAGAGTCAACGGATCGACGATCTTCCACGACTCGAGTAGCCCGGGCGTGAGTTTATCCGACTCGTCACGATAGACGAGCCTGTCAAACATAAGGTCGCGCCACATGTCCTGCCCGGGGACCACCACTAACGGCTGGGCCGCATCAAACGTCGGTCCTCCGCCGCTCGTGAGATCGACTCCCACTCGCAAGATCGCATCCTTGACGACGGAACTCGTCTCAGGTGCCCCACCCGAGCCAGCCGGCGCCGTCGTGCACGCTCCCAAAATAGCAACCGTGGTTACGGTCCCCACGAGCGTAAGTAATCGCTTTACAATTCTTTTATACATTCGTTTTCACACCTTCGCATTCTCTGTGTAAGTGGCGCGTCAATGCACCTGGCGCCGCACGTTGGCGGATCTACTCGGAAGTTGGGTATTTCGACTTCCAGCCGTCGTCCGCCAGCATCCGGTCGAGATTCTCTCGTCTGCTCTGTCGAGGCTGAGCGGGATCCAGCTCACGGTAAATGGAGCTAATCGTTTGGTAGACCCGCGAGAAATGCGGCCAGTGCCTGTAGGCCGCAGGAGTGTCGAATCGGAGATATGTCTCTTCAAAGGACGCGCCAGCCTCGAAATTGAACACAGTGTGCTCCAGCACGTAACTCAAGTAGTCCCGGGCCAGACGAACGTCCGCAGGTGAAGCGAGGGGCCCGTGGCCAGGGACAATGACATCTGATTCAAGACTGAGGATCAATTCCATAGCTGCCACGAACCTGGTCACTGGTCCAGACCAAACCATGGGAGTTGAGAGGTTGAAAACGATGTCACCGGCGAAGGTCACGCTGGCTTCAGGAATGTGAATGATCGCGTCGCCGAGAGTATGAGCCGGACCGACTTCTATGAGCTCCACGTCTAGGCCCCCGACCGTAATTTGCTTACGGCCCGTGAACGTCTCTGTCGGATAAACGGGACGCCAGCCTCGGTAGTCGTAGAACTCCGAGCGCCAACGGGTCCAACGCCGAAATGCGCTGCCGGGTTTCCCCATCTCAGACAGCTCCCGAGGATCCATCTCGATCTCACGCATACCCCTCGCGGCGGCCTCCGTGGCAATGATGGTCGCGCCCTCGAAGGCCACGTTTCCGAACCAGTGATCTCCGTCGGCATGCGTGTTCACAACGGTCGTTATCCTCGACCCGGAAGATGCAGCCAAGGCATCTTCTTTCAATTGCCTGGCGCGGGGAACGTCATTGCGGGTATCAACGATGAGGATCTCGCCATCACTTTCCACGACCCCGGCGTTACTCATCCCCCACGTGCCGGGAAGCTCGACCCAAGCATGGCATCCGACCCCAAGGGCAACCAGCCCCTGAGCCTGAAAGCTATTTATTGTCGACACCGCACACTCCTCGTTGAGCAACATAATCTATGTCAGTCAGCATAGGCGCATGATGCAACCCACACAATAGCGTGACGAATCTCATTTCTAGAGAATGCGAAGGGGTACTGTCGGCCGCCGACAGTGGGGTGACTAAGCGGAGAATGGGAGCTTCGTGGGTTTACCAGCTCGAAAGTTGATGAACGCGGGGGCGGGCGCGTGAGAAGCTCAAACGACGCGCGGACGGACGTGCCCGCTGGGCGGTAGACAGCATAGTTGCCCGACATGGTATCTCGGTCGCCTTCACAGCCCTTACTCAGTGACACCCCCTCGGGCCCCGCTAATGACAGTTATGGTGGGGGCGATCTGCGTAATCTTGGCTTTTACACCGCCCGACATGCACCTGTCCGGCCCCTGAGCTTGGGCATGGAGCCGCGGCATGGGCCCTACGGCGTACCACCCTCGGAACCATCTGGCGAACAAAAGCTCCCAAGCAGCACTGCTACGCCAAGCGGAGCGTCTCGGCGGCTAGCTTCCATCCGGGATCACTGGCTCAATCCCAACAGTTCCACCTTGGGCCCTCTTAACTGCAGATTAGATGTCCCCTTGAGCTCTCCAGGAATTGAAGCCTATGCGGTGCTCAATAGCTGATAGGCGCCGCGCTCGAAAACATCCAGAACCCCTAGTGCCTTTTCATCGGCGAACGGCCGAAACTGCATCATGATGACGCCTCCGATGCCGCAAGCGGGATCGATCCAAAAATATGTGTTGTTAAGACCGCACCAACTCAGGCTGCCGGGGGAGCGCTTACCGGGGACCTGATCCGTGGTGATGAGAAAGCCGAGCCCCCATTTGTCGCGGCCGTCGGCTACAAATGTGAAATCGGCGCTGAACGGTAGTGCACTCTTGAGCGCTGGAACGGAAATTGCCCCAATATGGTTTTGACCCATGAGCGCGACGGTATCGGCTTGAAGCACTCGGACGCCCTCAAGCACGCCGTTGTTGAGTAACATACGCATGAAGCGCCCATAGTCGCTCGCGGTCGAGGCGAGGCCTCCGCCGCCGTTCGGGGACGGGACCGAAAGCATGGATTGCGGCTGCGGCTCATGCCGTTCGATCGCACCATCCATGCGAGCGCCGGCGCGCTGTTGTTGGGCTACAAGGCGCAGCCTTTTCCGTTCGGGCACATTGTAGGACGTATCGTACATCTTGAGGGGAGTGAAGATGTGCTGGCGGAAGTACTCCTCGAGCTTTTGACCAGAGATCTCCTCGACCAGTTTGCCTGCCAGGTCAGTACTAGTGCCATAAAGCCAGCGTTCACCCGGATCGAATAAGAGCGGCCCGCCGAGAAATGATATTTCACCGCTATTCGGCCTAAAGTCACGACAAGTGGCACTGGTGAAGGGGTAGCCCAGCCCGGACGTGTGCGTGAGGAGGTGTTCGATCGTCACGGGCCCCGCGGCCGGACGAAGTTGATAAGCCCCCGTCGCGGGGTCGAGGGAGGATAAGACTTTCAGCCCCGCATACTCGGCTAAATAATCCTCGACCGCATTATCGAGACCGACGCGGCCCTGCTCGACGAGCTGCATAAGCGCCACCGACGTGACCGGCTTGGTCATTGAGGCGATCCGAAACATCGAATTCATGGTAAGTGCGCGCCGAGTTGCGACGTCCGCCACGCCGAACACGCTCTGGTAAAGGACACGGTCACGGTTAGTGACGAGCGCGACCATTCCTGGAACCTCGTTGCGCTTGACCGCGCAGCTTAGGCTTGCGTCCAAGGCATCAGCAGGAGCTAAAAACGCCTTGTGCAGGTCGGGGTTGCTCGGGCAGGGATGAGCCCGGACGCTATGCTGCGACGCCACACCGCGCTGCTCCGTGAGCGACTCCGGCGGTTTGTTCGCGTTATCCATTAGTTTTGATTTCCGACATTTGTTGTCACACTTCCTTGTGGACCCGCCGCCATGACGGGTATGCAGTAATCCGAGACGCGCTCCAAGGGCCCAGGTGCAGACACAGTGACTGACACTCCATTCCTAGTGTCATGGCCGGATCCAAGGACTGATGCACAGCAGACGGTCGCTATCCAGGGGCTTCAAAAAACTCCGGCCATTTGCCCGCAGCTTCGTGGCGGAGGGGTGACACGGCGAGGATCCCCCGGTGAGGAACTCCCATATCTTTCCATAACCCCGGCGTTGCTCAAGCTCCATATGCCGAAAAGTTCACACACCGAGATGGCAACTTCTCCAAACCAGCGGTACCTCAGTCTGATCTGCCGTCTCCAAAGTGGACGGCGTCGGAATCCCTATGTCTTTGTTCTCGCTCCAACAGTTCGTGTCGGTGGTGAAGCAAGAACTCGTGTCGGTAGTGAAGGCCAGCCCAAGGGGAAGCATTGAATTCATCAATTTCGTACGCTCGGAGCGGGGTCCCTGTCTCTCGGTAGAGAGCCTGATCCGGCCATGAGACACAATACCGCCGTGCTTTGCTTTGGGAGTGACTCGACGCCACCGCATGGTCTCTTTCCCTCTTCAGTGCTTCGTGGAACTTGGCAAACGAACCGGGCGTGATGGTTATTGTTCTCTCGACCTGACACATCCCACCTCCTTTCCAAAAAGGGATAGCGTGGTGCGCACGATGCCCGAAAATTACACCATACTGTAATTTACGCTAGTCGGGTCTGCATTGACCAGCTCATCTCGAGGGGCATCGATAAACTCCTCCGCTGCCTGGAAGTCCTGGGCTGTGAGGTTGTCCCTTAGAGTGTGGTCGACCCGTCCGGCCGGTCGGTGCCGCCGTAGGTCAGGGTCGGGAAGGAGTAGTAGAAGTTCTCTTGCCCCGCTTCGCACATGTCGCAGCCACCCCGCTGGGCTGTCCGCTATCGGTGGTCAGCCAGGCAGGATGGCCCCGACAGGTAGGCCGAGCAGGAATGCCTGCTCCGGAGGCGTGACACATATTCGACAGAAACAATGGGCCCGGTCGACCCCGGCGGGTTCACTAGGCAACGAAGGGACAGCCAATGTCTCCTCCGGATGCGGGCAGCTTCGAGAGGGCGATATTGAACCGTGCCTTGGGGGAGAAGCACTCGCGGCAGATTTGGACCAGCCTAAGCCCCGGAGACATCGTTTCTCTTAATGGTCCGGACAAACAGAAGCTCGTAGGAACAGTGGAGACCGGAAAAATGACAGTCTGATTATCTGGGTAAGGAATGACCTGAACGAGCGGAAAATGTTCCACTTTGACGACGTCGATTCAGTGCACGTAATCGACAAGAACGGCTGAAAGCAGCCGGAAGTTGCTTCAAGCAATCAATTGTAAAACACATTCTCTCAGCGGTGTTTTGGAAGAACCTAATGTGCGGAGGTGCGCTACTCGTCGACCGATTTGAACCTTCACAGCATCCAGACGGCATGGAGGATAGTTACTGGTGGGTTGCACTACCGATGCTGAAATGTTGCCCCCGTGATACCGCTGCGCGGATGTTCATGGCGGGATCTTCCTCGCCTGCCAGAGGCTTAGAGTAGCGGGTTCACCTTGACTCTGTAATGACTCGACGACGGACGATTGTCCTCCACGAGAACCCATTGAATGCCAGGCGCTGCGGCCGAACCAAGGCGCGCCGGGTCACCCGAAGTGCCTCCGGCTGTCGCCTAGCTCCTCGTAGGTGGAGTAGTGGACTAAGGTCTTCGGCGAACCGGTTAGGGAACGTAAAGTATCCTCGGTAGGACGCCAGAACACAGTGCCGATAGTGTCTAGGCTGCCGTCCTGTTGATGGAAGTCATGGACAAACCTCAGTCCGCCATGCTCGCAAGGTCTACGACGACCTGGCCACGGATGGCACCCGCCAGGATCTTCTGACTCAGATCCGGGATCTGTTCCCAGCCGGCATCAACTGCAATCTCGCGCAGGTCGTCAGGCGTAAAGAGAGCGTCAAGCTGTGACAAGGCCTCGCGGCGCAGTTCCAGCGGCGCGTTCACCGAGTCCACGCCCAGAAGTGCGACGTTGCGCAAGATAAACGGCATCACTATGACAGGTAGCCCATGGCCCCCGGCGAGGCCACACGCCGCTACCGCGCCGGAGTACTTGATCTGGTTCAGCACATTCGCAAGGGTTTTCCCGCCGACGCTGTCGACACATCCAATCCAGCGGTGCCTGCCCAGGGCTAGGGCACTGGCCTCTCCTGCCAGTGCCTCACGCGGGATGATTTCGCTCGCGCCCAGCTCCTTGAGGTACAACTCTTCCGTCACCTTGCCCGTGGCGGCGTGGACCTCGTAGCCCAAACGGGACAAAACGCCAACGGCGAAGCTGACCACGCCACCTGTTGCACCCGTAACCAGCACGGGACCCAAACCCGGCTTCACACCGGCGGCGCGCAGGCGCAGGATGCACAGCATGGCCGTGAGGCCGGCCGCACCGACTGCCATCGCACCCCATGTGCCGAGTCCCTCGGGAGCCTTGACAACGAGTCCTGCCTCAATCCGCTGATAGCCGGAATACCCGCCAGGGCGAGTCTCCGAAAGGTTGGCACCGGTGAGGACGACTTCTTCTCCAGCAGAGAGCCAGGGAGGAGTGCTTTACTCGCACCGTCAGATCACCCTCGGGCAGGTCGGTCTCGGTCAGGGCCACAACCTCGGCGGCTAGCTTTGGTGCAGCCACCTGATAGGCCCGATAAGTCAGGCTAGACATTGCTCTCCTCTGAGTTTCTCAAATCTTTTGTCGTCGTGATCAGAGGTTCGGAAGCTCTTAACAATTAGCGGTGAGGATGCTCTCGTATGGCGGAAGTGCTCTTGGTGAAGCGGTGGGAGTGTCTGAATCCACCGTTATTCCCAGTGACACTATTTTGGTGTGCCGGTTGGTTCACTCCATCGTTTTTCGCCTCCGTGGCTAATGTCTGTAGTGCGGCCGGCTGGCGCCGAGGGACCGGCCGGTCCGGCTTGAGAGGAGCGTGGCATCGCCCCTGACTGGGATATGCCGACCGGCCGGTCCTGCACCCCGACCCGTAGAAGGAAAGGCGACAGGACCATGGTGATCATCGGAATCGATGCGTGACACCGCGAGGCTAAGGGAGGGTCTCGCGGAGAACATGTGTCAAGCGAGACGTTCGAGTCAGGCCGCTGCCGAGGAACTGTTTGTAGACCTCGCGTTCAAACTCCCCGAAACGCGCCATGACGCGCGGTTCAACGAATGGCAAAGACTGAGTCATGTAGACCGAGGCGATGTCGTTGGTTGGGTCGAGCCAGTAGTGGCTGTTGAAAATACCTGCCCAGGCCAGCGAGCCGGCAGCGCGCATGCCGGGGATGGCCTGCTCATTGCGCATGAAGCCGGCGGTCCAGGTCTTGCGGGTTCCCGGAAAGAAGTCGACATCGGCCGACCACCGGTGATCTCTCGAGACAATCGGGGCCATGTGCGCACCGTCTGGCATCTGGTTGAGCATCATCAAATCGATCGCCCGCTCGCTCAGGATGCGCCGACCATCGAGCTCGCCCCGGTTCAGCACCATCCGCAAAAAGCGCAGGTAGTCAGGAGCCGTACTGTAGAGGCAGATGCCGAGACCATAGAATTCCGGATGCGGCGGCGGTGCCAGGTCTGCCTCTACGAAGCCACCTTCGGCAGTCCGCCACTTCAGCGGCGGGATCCTGTCTCGATGGTCGTCTGGCTCGAAGACCGTGTCGCGCATGCTGAGCGGCTCGAAGATTTCCTCGCGGCAGAAGCGGTCGATCGTCCTACCGTCGATCCGCTGAATCATGAGGCCGACCCAATCGAGGCCGACGCCGTAGGCGAAACCGCTGCCCGGCTCGAACATCAGGGGGTAACTGAGCAGAATCTCCATCGATGCGACAGCGACTACTGGGCCTCCAGTGAAGGTTCTGTAGTCAGTCATCCGTTCATCCATTCCCTCGTACTGCAGTCCTGACGTTTGCGTGAGCAAATGTCGTAACGTGCAGGTCTCACGAGGCGCGCGCAGCACTGGACCCTCCGGGCCTATTGACTCCAGGAGCTGAACCTGAGCGAACTCCGGAAGCACTGAGGCCACCGGCGTATCCAGCGAGAGCAGTCCACGATCTATCAGGATCATCGCCGCGGTCGCACCGATCGCCTTGGTCTGCGAGTAGATGCGGAACACTGCATCTACTCGAACGGTCGATGATTCAGACGCCTGCCCCGCGCTGCCCTGCCACAGCACACCTCCGCTATTCGCGACCATCGCCACCACGAACGGTAGGTCCTGCTTCGCAACCGCGTCCGCTAGGAGCGCATCAAGCGTGGGTGATAGGGACATATGTCGTTTCCTCTTCGGTCACGGGCTCGAGTTCTGTGGCGGCCGTGCTCACCTTGACACCTGTTCCGCGCCGGCGGAATCCTTGCCGCCCAGCTCTTGGGCGACGCCGGCTCTGGGCCGAGATTGCGACACCGACAGCAAGGATCAGCGCAGCGCCGTTGAAAAGATATGCGACCCACAGCTGGCCCCCGACCAGCTGCAGCCCCTTGACGCCGGTCGCCAGCACAAAGAGGGCGACAATCGTCCCCCAGATGTTGAAACGGCCAGGCTTGATCTGGGTGGAACCGAGGTAGACCGCGGCGAACAACGGGAGCAGGTACGACGGACCCGAGTTAGGCGCCGCAGATCCGACGGTGGAAACGAGTATCAGGCCCGCGAGGCTTCCAAGGGCGCTGGAGATGACGAGGCCCACTACGACTGCCTGCCCCGTGTTCGTTCCGGCCAGGCGGGCGGCGTCGGCGCCCGCTCCGGTGGCCGTCATGCGACGACCAAGGGGCGTGTGCTCAAGGATGTACCAGGTGATCAGAGCAACGACGATCAGCACGACGAATGGGATCGGGATCCCGGCGGGAGTTCCTGTGGTGAGCTGGGTGAACGAAGCTGGAAGCGGCGTGATGAATTGACCATTGGTAATGAAGAGGTCAAACGCCCCAAGTATCGAACTCATCCCGAGCGTCGCTACGACGCTCGGGATGAGGAAGCGCACGACGAGTAGGCCGTTGACGAGGCCAATGACCACCCCCATGCCGAGCACGATCACGATCGCCAGTGTTGGGGAGACGTCGAAGCGAACCATCAAGGCCGCCGCAACGGTCGAGCTCAGACCGAGCACCGCAGCGATCGAAAGATCGAATGCACCGACTGCGAGGGCGCAGACCAGGCCGAGCGCGGCTACGCCCGTGATCGCTTGATTGCTCGCGATGTTCTGAGCGGTCGTGCCTGTGGGGAAGGTGCGTGGCAGCCAGACCGAATACACAATGATGAAGAGCGCGAGGACGTAGAGTCCGCTGTAACGCTCGAGTCCAAGACGTCCAACAAGCCGGTTCATTATTTGCTCTCCTTAGTTAGGGCGCGTCAATGCTGTGTTCGAGGATTGCCTCGGAGGTGAGACGCTCGCCGGTGAGCGAGATCGCCGCTTTACCGTCGCGCATCACAATCACCCGGTCGCATATCGCCGCGAGCTCGTCGTTGTCCGTCGAGGCTACGAGCACACTGCCGCCGTGGTTTGCGGCATCTCGAATCGCGCTATAAATCGCGACCTTTGCTTGGATGTCAACACCTTGGGTGGGCTCATCCATCAGGAACACTTTTGCTTTGCAGCGCAGCCATCGAGTCATCAACGCCCGCTGCTGGTTTCCACCGCTGAGCGTTGCCAACGGCCGTTCGGGGTCACCTGGCACGACGTCAAGCCGCTTGAGCCACCCATCGACATCACGATGCTCCGCTCGCGTGCTCAGCCAATATCCTCGCCCGGTGCTGATCGCGGGGAGGGTCACGTTCTCTCTTACTGTCAGCTCAGGAATCGAGCCGACCCCTTTCCGATCTGCGGGCAGCAACGCCAGACCATTTGCGATCGAGTCCTTCGGACTGAGAGCCCTCACCTCTTTCCCCCCGATGCGCACAGTTCCGCTGTCGCGGGCGGAGGTGCCGAATAGCAAGTCCGTGACCGCCTCACGGCCTGACCCGGTCAACCCCGCGATGCCGACGATTTCGCGCTCCCGTAGCTGCAGTGACAAAGTCTGCACGGAGCCACCACGAACGTCCTCAACCGTCAGCACAGGATTGTCCAAGGGTTGCGGGATATCTGGGTAGATGTTGCCGAGCGACCGGCCGATGATCATCGCAACCAGATCGTCGTGATCCATCCCTGCCACCGTGCGCGAGCCCGTGACTCGTCCATCCCGGAGAACGGTGACGGTGTCGGCTATCTGAAATACCTCGCTCAATCTATGCGTGACATAGAGGATGGAGGTGCCGCGGTCTCGGAGCTGGCGCACCAAGGCAGACACGTGTTCGACCTCATGACTTGGCAGCGCAGCAGTAGGCTCATCCAACACCAACATGCCGCTGCCTCGCACCCCATCACGCACCGCTCGGACGATTGCAACCATCGTGCGATCGGCCTGTCCCAGAGTACGAAGCGGTGCCCTAGCGTCGACTTTCAGGCCCCATTCATCCAAGAGATCTTGCGCTGCCGAGGCTTCACCCCGATCGCTGATCCACGTGTTCGACCGGTAACCCCCGCCGAGCGCGAGGTTGTCTGTGACGTTAAGGTCTGGGATCAGCGCCAAGTCTTGGTGAATGAAGCGGATTCCAGCGGCATGCGCCGCCGCCGCATTGCCTAGCTCGAATGGCTGCCCGTCTTTGGATGCGGAGGCACCGGGATCGGGCTGGTGATAGCCTGCGAGGATTTTGATCAGGGTCGATTTACCTGAACCGTTTTGACCGAGCAACGCATGCACTTCACCAGTCGCCACCGTCAACGAGGCGCTATCGAGTGCACGCTGGCCGGGGAAGGTCTTAGAGAGACCTTCCACGACCAACCGCGGCGGCTGTGACAAAGTCAATTGACGCCCCAGGCCGTCTTGAACGGTGCCTGGTAGTGAGGAACGCTGAACGGAACGGTGATATCCGAAGGCAGGTTGTCTTTTGTGATCAGTCGAGAGAGTCCGTATGGGTATGGTTCACCTATCGGCGTGCCCGATAGCGACCGCACGAGCTTGTCAACCGAACGCCAGCCGGCCTCGTAGAGTTCTGCGGTAGACGCCGAAGCCATACCACCGCTTTGTACGTCGGCCAGGTTCGTGGGGGTCGCCGCACGCGTGGTGAGCTTGACCTGATCCTGAAGCCCGGAAGTCTTGACCGCGGCCGGCACTCCCGTCGCGAGGTCACCCAGCCCGAACGCCACGTATTTCGTGCCCGGATTCGATTGCAGGTAGCTGACGACCTGTTGAGCCAAGGCCGGCCCGATTTGTGCCGCGCTCACCTGTAGAACATCTACCGAACATGCCGGGCAGTTCTTTTTCATCGCGTCTTGATAGCCAGGCAGAGCGCTTTTGAGCGCGGGGATCGACGGGTCGTAGACGAACACTGACTTGACTGGGGCGCCTGCGTCCTGAATCACCCAGTTGGCTTCGGTGCTGCCTTGACGCTGGATGTCTTGGCTGCTCGAAACCACTGCGATCAAATGGCCTCCAACAGGGTCAGGAGAGGTAGACGAGACGATAGGCACGTTGGCCTTGTCGGTCTGGCTGGATATCGCTGAATAAGGCAGGATCGGACTCGCGTTCACGACACCGTCACCCGGGTTCTGAGCAATCTGGTTCCAGGCCGCCTGATATCCGGAAGGTGTCGAGTCACTTGTAACGACGTTGACTTTCCACCCCAAAGCCGTTGCTGCATCCTGAACACCGGCGCCCACATCCGCGCAGACCGCCAGAGCGCAGGTGAGGTAGTCGATTGTCTTGTTCTTCGGAATCGATGCGCCGACCGCTGGTACGACGATCGTGGGTGATTCGTTGATGACAGCGTCAAGATCCGTCTTCGCCTGTGCGACGTTGATGCTTGAGGCCGACGAACTTCCGCCGCTATTGGGGCTAGCGTCAGAGCTCGAGCAGCCGGCTACGACGAGCGTTGTAACTGCGAGCATCGCCCCCAGTGCTGGATAACGAATGTTGTTTATAGAACTCATGTTCTCCTCCTCGTTGAGGGAATAATTTACACTCCAATGCAAATGTTGTCGGTCGGTGATGCATGTGTCAAGGGCCTCACCGAAAGAGAATGTCGGGTGATTGCTTTCAGGGGACTAGGATATGTTGCTGAACCCCTTTGAAGGTTGATCTCCGTCAGGCTTGTTGCATGGCAGTGAGGCAGGAAATTTCCGACAAGACACGGACCGTAACGGCACCGCATTTGCCGGTTTGGAAGGGGAACGGACGTCCGATCATGGACATGCGGTGAACAGTCGAGGGCATCGGCCGGCGGTTCCGCGCCGGCGCCCTGGCGTCATGTGCCGAGAGGTTCAGGCACTGGGATTCTGTCTATGGGCGCTTCGCGGACCGGGGTCCATAGGCCGTAGGCAGGGGCCAGTGTCCGCCCCCCGTGGAGGCAGCAGGTCAGCGCACCAGTGACATTGACTGGACCCTCTCAGCGGACGTAGTCCAGCGGTGGAATGATGCGCAAAATCCACTGCGACGGACGGCAAGGGAGGGCCGCGGGGGCTTGCCCTCACCGCCGGCCCGGCCGCCGAACCTCATTCTTCCAAACCGTGCCGGAGAGCATTTCGGTCGCCGGCAGCCCCAAGGGACGGCCACGCAATGAGCCCGCCAGGGTGCTGGCAGAGAAGGCCTACACCCCCAGCGCCAACCGCGGCTACCTGACCGGCCGGGGGAAATCAAAGTCACGATACCCGGGCGGTCAGATCAGATCGCAGGACGGGCCCGGCACGGTTCCAAAGGTGGACGCCCTCGAGCCTTCGACAAAGAGGGCCTATGCAAGGCTGGAATGTCGTTGAACGCTGCTTCAACCGGCTCAACAACAGCGTGGCATCGTGACCAGAAGCGACACCTGGCGCCGCCCTCGCCTCGGCCTTTATCGGGATCAAATGGTGCGAAGCCCAGCCAGAACGACATCGAGAAGCTGCGTGAACGCAGCGTTCAAATCGAAAGGGGGGACCGTATTCGTTCCCTTGCACCAGTCATAGAGCAATCCGGAGTAGCTGTCGTAGAGCACGGTCCCAACGCGCGCGAGGGGTGCGCGTTCCGTGCCCCAACTGTAGTGAGACAGAAACCCGGAATGCCCCAACTTGGATGAGACACGCGGACAAATGCCTCAACTAACGTGAGAATGCCTCGTAATACGTGAGACAGGACAAAAACACAGCAAAACGCCCATGGACGGGTTCTCTCATCTGATTGAACTCGTCCTACTTAACTGGCATGGTCGGGTATTCATGGGCCGGGAGTAGCTGGGGTGCCCAGTTGACCGTTTGGGGTGTTGGGCCGCCGTGAGAAGCTGGCGTAATGAATCCTGGTAAGGACGTGCATTACCGACACCTCAAGAACGGAGAAGTCTTACTGCTCCAAGAACTACTCCGGCGGGCAGTCAAGGGGCTAGTAGTCGATGTTCCCTCCCTAAGGGTCGCTGACATGGACGACGGAGGCATGGGGAGCCTGCGTTTTGCATCTGCCAGCTCGGATCCGCAGTATGGACAAACGCCGTGTGAGGCTTGGTTTAAGGACGCTGACGGGGCTCCCGTTGTAGTGATTTTGAACGTTGACCAGAATGATGAATTGTTCGAACTGGACTCTTGGAAAGTCGACTTCACGGCCAGGCGCACCTTTACCGACAAGCTCAGCTCAGATCCGCGATCCGCCAGCAACAATGGAGTGACTCCTCATCGGAGGGTTCTGCTATCCATCAGGATTTGAAGCTCTCGCATCCCACCTACGCGCCCGTGGTTTAACTGGGCGAGAGTAGCCAGGGATAATTGCATCGTTTGCAGCATGACTGGGTAGCCTTCTGGGCCAGTTATCGGGAGATACTCGGATCATGACGCGATTGGAGTTCTGGCCGGACTATGGTTCCGGACCTTTGTGGACTAACGAGGGGAAGCCTGTCGATCTGGGATCGCTCGGTATTTCGCCCGAACTTACTGAACGGGTCAGGTTGTGGAACTCGCAGTATGAAGAGGAGAGAATTCCGCTCGATGGTCCGGGAAATGCGGAGTGGATCGCCAAGGGTGTGGTTCTGCTGCACGAGTTGCGCACCGATTTGGGCCCCGGTGTCGAGGTCGTAGTGACGGAGCCTTGGTGGGGAGAAGCAACGTATTTGTCCCAGGAACTAACCCGCGGAGAGTGACTATGAATACGAAAGCCAAAGTCGAAGTGGACCTGGCTGACGAGGAGCGGAAGCTCCTTTGGCGGGGCATCCTGGAGTGGGGCGGGCCAGCGCAATGCACCGAGGCAATGGCCATCGCGATGGGTTTTCGTGGCGTCGCGGACTTGTTGGACGAGGGCAATCGGATTGCCGATGATCTCCGAGCGGGGCGAGCCCTGACAAAGTTCGACTGGCGCCGCGCGCTGCTGGCCACCGAGGTCGTCTTCGCCAGCGACGTTTTAGGTTCTGGAATCGACTGGTCGATCACCACGGGCATGGACGATTGCGAAACGGTGAAGATCCTGAGGTCGGTGCAGCGCAAGTTGATGGCGTCTTGGGCCACTCGACCTTGATGACGGCTCTAATGGCTGTCTTTGAAAGTCTTTGCCGCTGCGATGTATTGGGCGTAGGCAGATGCTGAGTCGGTGGCGTGGCGTTCGATGGTGGTGGGGGAGTAGCCGAGGGTTTCGGCAATGATGGCCACGGGTGCGAGTTTGGTGAGTTCGTGGAGTGTTCCGAGTCGTGCTGCCCGGGTGCTGAACAGCCTGCTCAGGCGCGTTGTGAGGTGCCCGTCCTCACCCAACCGGCCCTGCAGAAAAGGCACCGGCGTCGTCGGGCGCACGTCCAGATTCGGCGCGGACTCCCGGACCCCGGCGCCCAGCTGCGCGCCGAATTCGATGCCCAGCTGGTTCATGGTCTTGACGTTTGAGTAGCGACCGCACATGCAGATCCTCCTGGAGGGACTTCGTTGCACTGGTCCTTTGGCAGCGGAACGGCTCCAAGGAACGAAAGGTCCCATCTGATGGGGGACCAGACGGGACCTTCCAACGATAACAACGCACGCCGGGAATGTGCAGGGGCGTCCTACGTCCGCGTGAGGTCAGGCGTACTCTGGACGGACTTCACATCAGGAAGGGCCCCGGACAGGAAAGGCGGCATTCACCAGCATGAGCCTCAAAGACGAGTGGGACCGACTCGATTCCGGGACCCGGACCTGGCTTCTGGAAAATCCCGCATGTCTGCTACTGCCACCCGCCATGTCGGCCAAGATCACCAAAGACGCACGCACAGACATGGCGTGTGACCGGCACGGGCAGGTCGTACTTTCCGCGGAAGACCACGGTTTTATCCGGGAAAAAGCAGAGGCCGCCGGAAAACCAATCCACCTTCCTGTGAGGGAATACCGGTTCTTCGACACTGCGCCTTTACCGGTCATCACCACAGCGCCGTCCGGAAGAAGCGCCGCCGCTTCGCCGGATGAGGCTGAGTAGGTCAGGAACGGGTTGTACCCAGTGGGGACAGCTTTGAGCTGCGCGGAGGGCTCCACCTGACCTCCAGTGGGCATAACCCGTCCTAGAGCCGCTGTGCTCCGATCCGGACTCCTAAATTCGTGGCTGGTCGGCACCGTCTACCGATCCGCCTGGCAGCGGGCAGACCCTCGTCTGCCTTGGTCCGGCTTCTCAAGAACAAGCCTCTTAACCCCATTGCGTTGCCCCCTGGTCTTGGGAAAGCGCCCTTCCAGCCACCCCAATGTTTTGCTTCGACTGGCGGGACATTTCCACCGTATCAATCACTTGGTTTCCGCTGCGCTGCAACCAGGTGATGAGGCGTCCACTGCGCGGCCGGCTGTGGGGTCCATGGCGGCCCTAGCTGAGCTCCGGACCCCCTGAACCTTGGTGTGTCTACCGATGCTCCTATAGGCGTCAAATCGGGATTATGGCTGTTGCCGGATGAGCGTGAGCCGTGCGCTGGCGAAAGATGGGTGATCGTCAATCGGCGGCTGCCTAAAAGTACGCTCAAGTACCTGGCCCGTCACGAACAATGGAACAGGATCCGGCGCTAACGGCTCTGGCTCGTTGTCCGGGGGCGTAAAGATACCGTTGATTGCCAGCTGAACGGTTCCCGACCCGCCGTCCGAACCACAGACGTCCATGCCGCCATCCCTGGTATGAATCCGCCCGATTCAGTCGTCTTGCAAGCCGTGAGATGCGAGACTTCTCGTTGAGTGGGCGTGCTTCGTCTGTGGGAATGCGGATTTGTGAACCGCAACAGTAAATGGCCGGTTTGCACAGCGCTACGTGGCCGATGAGGAGCGCATCGCTTGCAGTGGCGGTACTGAACGTTGGCCCAGCACAAGAGCGAGGCGGCACTCTGCTGTACCAATGCATTATTGCCGTCCACAACGCGTGGTTCTCCATTCCACGACCCACCGCAGCTGACTCAGGCGCGCGCACGCAGGCCTTCCGTGAGGAAGTCGAGGAGGCGGGTGCGCTGGGCGAGGTCGGTGGAGTCGCGGGTGGCGAGGAAGATGCCAACGAGGGTGGTGGTGACGTCGTCGGCCGGCACGTCGGCGCGCAGGATGCCGGAGTCAGCCCCTGCGCGGAGAAAGAGGTCGATGGCCTCGTTGATGCGGTCACGCGTGCGCGCGGTGGCGGCGCTGAGGCCGCTGGCGCGAAGCGTCTCTGCCATACCTCGCTTGGCGGCGACGAACAGAGCGTAGCGGTCTACCCATGTGCGGAGGGCCTCATCCGCTGGCAGGGTCGATAGCAGCTGCTCGGCGGTCTCGAAGAGCGCATCGAGCTCTGAGGAGTAAACCGCGGCCGTCAGGTCTTCGCGGGTGGAGAAGTTGCGATAGAGGGTGCCGATCCCGACCCCGGCCGTGCGGGCGATGGCCTCGAGGGAGGCGTCTTCGCCGGTCGTGGAGAAGGCCGATCGCGCCGCTTCCAGCAGGGCAGCGCGGTTGCGGGCCGCGTCCGCTCGCGGCGCACGGCCGCGAGTAGAGGCGGCAGCAGAGGTGCTGGCAGACGCGGAAGCGACGGGCTGAGTTGTCAAAGCGGAGGCACCTCCATATAGTGGCACATAGCGGAGGATCCTCCGTTTATATCTGAGTATACGAGAGAAGTCCCATGACTACACAGGTAGCCCGACCCGGCGGAACCTTTGGCCTCGGCCGCCACACCGTCTCCCGCATCGGCTACGGCGCCATGGCACTCGAGCGCTTCGGCCGCGACCCGGATGCCGGAGTGCGGTTCCTGGAGACGGCCGTCGACCTCGGGGTCGACCACATCGACACCGCCGACTTCTACGGCAACAGCCTCGCCAACGACATCATCCGCCGGGCGATCGGTCCCGAAAGCGATGTCGTCATCGCCACGAAGGTGGGCGCCGTGAATAACCCCGGCGGCGCGATCCCCCTCCGGCCCGCCCAAAAACCGGCCGAGCTGCGCGCGGCGATCGAAGACAACCTCCGCACCCTCGGTCGCACGCGTCTCGACATCGTGTACCTTCGGCGTCTCGACGTAGGCCCGGGCATCACCGCCGAAGGTGACCAAGTGGTCAACCTCGACGACCAGCTCGCCGAGATGACGGCCATGCGCGAGGAGGGCCTCATCGGCGCGATCGGCATCAGCGCCGTCACGATCGACGGCCTGCGGCGAGCATTGCCGGCCGGCGTCGTAGCAGTACAAAATGCATACGGCCCCGTCGCCCGGCGGTTCGAGCCGATGCTCGATCTCAGCATCGCGGAGGGCATCGCATGGGTCCCGTTCTTCCCGCTCGGCTCCTCGTTCGCCGGCCTGCCGAAGGTAGTCGAGCAACCCGAGGTTCAAGATGCAGCGGTGCGGCTAGGCGCGTCATCGTCGCAGGTGGGCCTCGCGTGGCTCTTGCGGCATGCGCCGAACGTGCTACTCATCCCCGGCACGAGCAGTGCCGAACACTTGGCCGAGAACGTCGCCGTCGGTGAAGTGCAGCTCGACGACGCGACGATTGCAGCACTCGACGGTCTCTGGGCCGAACGCTTCGAGACGGCAACGGAGGCGTCGCCGCAATGGAGTGAGTAAGGCGGCACCTGCCGTACCCTCGGTCAGGGCGAACGCAGGGCTGCGCCGACGACGAACTCAAGTGCAGTTCTCGCGAACGGCGATGTGTGAGCCGTGGACGACCGTCCATGTGTGACTGTTAACTTCGTTTGGCGGCTTTTTCGCAGGTTCGTTTGGCGGCTTTTTCGCAGGTTCGTTTGGCGGCTTTTTCGCAGGTTCGTTTGGCGGTTTTAGCTGATGCCGATAGTTAGACTCGAAACGAAATCTGTTAGTGACGTTGATCGCTCTTGTGTCGAGTCGAGGGGCAGGGCGCCATAAGCCATTGCTTCATAGGCGCGTCGACATCCATCCGGCTAGATCCACGTCGCGCACGTCACAAAAGTTACTCTGCACGCATCATTGCGACAGTGGCCCGCTCGTCTGGCCTCGTGGGTGGTCGGTGAAGAGCGTCCATTGCGGTGACGGTGGCCAGACCGGCGATGAGGATGACACAGCCGATGAGAGCGGAGGCCGTGAGGTGCTCGTGGAGCACGAGGACTCCGAGGGCTGCAGCCAGGAGTGGTTCGGCCAGGCTCAGGGTTCCCGCGGTCTGCGCGGTGGTGCGGTGCAGGCCATAGATGAACGCGGCGTAGGCGGCGGTGGTGCCGGCCAGACCGGTCCAGGCGATCAGCAGGAGCGAACCGGGATCGGTCAGGTGCTCAGGGTGCAGAGCCATCAGCGGCGAGAGGGCGAGTCCGGCGATCACCAGGGTGGTGGTGGTGGCCGGGAGTGCGGGCACGCCGGCCTGGAGGAAACGTTTGGCTGCGACAGCGTATACGCCGTAGCAGGTGCCGGACACCAGGGCGATCCCGATCCCGGCGATGCTGGGCGGCGTCGCTGTCCAGGGATTGAGCAGCACCGCGCATCCGATCACGGCGGCGAGGGTGCCGATCACCCATCCGGGGGTGAACCGTTCGCGAGTCACCCATCGCGCGCACAGACCGGTGGCGGCCGGTGCGACGCCGAGGGCGATGGTGGTGCCCAGGGCGGCGCCGAGTTGGTGAACGGCGTGCATGAATGTGATCTGGTAGACACCGGTGGCCAAGGCCGCCAGCAGCACCCAGCCGATCACCTCACGGCGTAGGACTTGCCGCCACGCCGCGGGCTTGGGGCAGAACACGGCCAGAACAAGCCCGCCGATGAGGAGACGCGCCACGCCCAGGGCGCCGGGGTCTGCGGCCGAGGAGGCGAGTACCTGGCCGGGGCCGACGGTGCCCCACAGGGCCGCGGCACCCAGCACCGCGGCCGCTCCGCCGGCGCGGGTGCGCGCCTGAGGAGTTACGGCGGGGGTGATCGTGGCGGTCATGGCAGCAATCCCATGCCGCCGACGATGCGATCGACACGCTTGCGGGGGCCGACCAGGCTGACGGCGGCATAGTCGATCTCGCTACCGGCAAGGGTGGCGAGCCGGTTGAGGTAGTCGTCGTAGACACGGGTCTCCTGCGCCGCCCGTGGCATGTCGACAACGAGGAGATCGTCACGTCCGCCGGCCTGGTCGCGTACCTGTCGGAGCTTATCGGTCCCGGCGGCCAGGATCGTGCATCCCGACCATGGCAGCCCCGCATGGACTGTGCCGCCTGCATCGGCACCTCCGTCGGCGAGCAGTCCTGGGACGGCGGCCGCAGTCGCGGCAGCGACGCAGGCCGCGGCGTTCACGATCTGGCCAGGCGGCAGCGTGCTGTCAACCACGATGACCCACTTCAGCCGGGCCGAGCGGGTGGACTCGCTCGTCCGGACTTCGTCCGCCGCGAAACCTACGACCTGTTCACTCATCCTAAAATCACCCTCATATGACGTACTAATAACGTTGATACTAAACAAGTTTATTCTCAAACACGCTTTACATGTTGCAATCCGTATATAATCCGGCTACGCTCGAGGCATGACCGTTCTGGATGAACTTGATACGGCGATCCTGCGGGAACTTCAGTACGATGCACGGCGCACCAACCGCGATGTGGCCGCGGCGGTCGGCGTGGCACCCACAACCTCGTTGGATCGCACACGCTCACTCCGCGAACGCGGAATCATCACCGGCGCGCGCCTTGAGGTGGACCTCGCCAAGATCGGCAGGCCCGTCCAGGCCCTCGTCGCGGTCCGGGTCCGCCCCCCGACCCGGGCCAACATCGGGGGCTTCCGCGAATGGGCAGCCAGCCTGCCCGAGGTACTGGGAGTGTTCGTCACCAGCGGCAGCGAAGACTTCCTAATACACGTCGCCGTGCCCGACAACGACCACCTCTACGCCTTCGTGATCGATCGCCTGACAGAGAAGCCGGAGGTAGCCGACGTGCGGACCTCAATCGTCTACGAGCACATCCGCCCCACCACGGTCCTCCCCGACTCCAGCCTCACCGGCTGAACGCTCCGAGCAATCTGCCAACAACGACCGTTGAAAGGCATACCAGAGCTGTGTCATATTCGACCGGTTCCGAGACGAACCCGAACCCAGGCAACGCGCCGAGCCAAAACCGCCCACAACCCGTCTCACAACAGGCCAGGGTATGCAGGTGTTGTGAGACGGATTGTGCGACAGTAAACGAATGGCAACCAGGCATTTCAATCTCATCGGCTACACCCGCGTCTCCACCAACGGACAAGACGCCCAGCTCCAACGAGATGCCCTTGAAGCGGCCGGCTGCGGGCGGATGTTCGAAGACAAAATCTCCAGCCGCGCCACCGCCCGCCCCGGGCTCGCCGAAGCCCTCGACCACCTCCGGCCAACAGATACCCTGTGCGTGTGGAAATTGGACCGCCTCGGCCGGTCGGTGAAGGAAGTCCTCACCATTGCCGACGGCCTCCACGACCAGGGAGTAGGCCTTCGCATTCTCACCGGAGCCCTGACCGGGACCTACAACCCGACCGGGGAAGGGAAATTCTTCTTCGTCATGATGGCGGCGTTCGCCGAACTCGAGCGCGACATGATCCATGAACGGACCATGGCCGGCCTCGCGGCCGCCCGGGCTCAAGGCCGCACCGGAGGCCGCCCAACGGTCATGGATACCGATACCCTCGCCGCCGCCCGGGCCAGACACGCCAACGGGGAAAGTCCCACCCGGATCGCCAAAGCACTCGGCGTATCCCGCGCGTCCATCTACCGCCACCTACCAATCGGCAACCCCCGAACCGTGCCACCGGGACAGAATCCTTAGCGCCAACCACTGTTCCCCTGCAGGTCAGACCCCTACCCGGCCCCGTTAGCGCCGGATCCTGTTCCATTGTTCGTGATGGGCCTACCTCCGCCGTGGAGCTCCCCAAGCTGATGTTCAAGTGCCCGAACGCGCCGAAGTCTCCGCCGTACGGTGACCTCACCTGTCACCGCTAGGACTGCATAAAAAAGCGCACTGATCCAGTAAAACCAGGCACCATCCGGGTCAGCGACTGAGTCATAGATGTTTAGGGCGATGACACCAGCCACCAAAGTGGGTCCCACCCAGCGGCCGGACATCAAATCTCGCCGCCTCTTGCTAAGCGCCGGACCCCAGTCAGCAAAGAGACTGACGAGGGGAAGATCGCCCGTGCGCAGCGCCAGCTCCAGTGCGGCGGTCTGCTCGTCGCTGAGCTTGTCCCCGTCCTTGGGGACAGCTTTC
The DNA here is from genome assembly GCF_057747935.1 of Arthrobacter sp. DMZ02-1R. NCBI lineage: Bacteria > Bacillati > Actinomycetota > Actinomycetes > Micrococcales > Micrococcaceae > Arthrobacter > Arthrobacter sp. DMZ02-1R. The sequence continues at coordinate 4,471,437 of NZ_CM173230.1, read as the reverse complement.
ATGAAGAGCGGGGAAAGGAGATTGAATACCGTGAGCCCAACGGAAAAGACCACCCCCCATGGCCACAACTGGTCCCGGAATGATGTTCCAGGATTCAAAGCGACTTGAACGGCGACCCAGACTTGGGCCATCGCTGCGAACTGGAGCGCAGTGGCTGCCCAGAAGGCTGGTCGGGTCAGCATCCGGCTCGCAGTCTTCTTCATCTGCTCTAGGCCCCCATAAGGTCATCGACCATGTCAGCGTTCCGTCAGGAGGACTCTACGCCTCCTCAACGCCTGACAATAGGAACTTGATTGCGGCGTTAACCTCAGGGGCGGGTCGTGAGGTCGCTTCAACCAGTATTCGGGCGTCCGCTTCGTGGCCGGCTGTTGGGTCCAGGGCGCGCCGTCGCAGAGCTCCGTGCACCCTGGCCCTAGGCGTCAACTTGCGCTTTGGAGTGTTTGTTCGGTTAGCCATTGGCGGTAGTTCGTGGCGAGGGTGTCGTTGCGGAGGAGGCCTCGTTCCAGGAGGGAAATTTTGGAAGGCCATTGGCCAAGTTCGCGGGCTGCGGTCGTGATGGTGCAACCTAGTGTGGTGCGCAGTTGGCGCAGATCAGTGTTGTCTGGAGCGGCTTGCGGGTTGGTAATCTGCCGGTAGATTTCCCGGGCTGCGTAGCGTTTGAGGCAGCGCATGATTTCCCGTTTGCTCTTGCCCTCCGCGGTACGTTTGGCCACGTAGCTCTTGGTCCGTTGGCACGAAGCCATACGGACCAGGACGACCTGATACAAGGCATGGTTGGCGTTGCGGTCACCGCCTCTGCTGAGCCGGTGGCGGGTGGTTTTGCCCGAGGATGCCGGTATGGGCGCAACCCCGACGAGGGCAGCGAACTGGGCCTCATTTCCTATGCGGTCGGGATTGTCTCCTACGGTGACCAGGAGCTGGCTGGCTACTTCTGTTCCAACACCTGGAAGGTCACAGAGCATCGGCGCGTAGCTGTCCAGGATCTCCTGAAGCGCCGCGTCAGCGGTGGCGATTTCTCCCGCGAGTGAATGGCATCGGTTGGCCAGGGCCTTCAGTGTCAGCAGACATACGTACTCGGGGTCAGCCATGTGGCCTGAAGGTCGGGTGCGCTGCAGGGCCGTGATCATTGCCGCGGTGCCCAGCCCTCTGTACTTTGCCCTGAGTTTGTCCGGAGCTGAAACGAGAAGACCCTTGATCTGATTGACGGCCGCTGTTCGGGCCTTCATCGCCGACGTGCGTCCGGCGCGCAGGATTCGGAGGCATTCAACGGGGCCGTCTTTGGCCTTGGGGACCGATTTGGTCCGGCCGTCGAGTACCGATTGGGCGGCCTGGTAGGCGTCCAACGGATCGGACTTGCCCTTCAGCCGGCGCGCTGCCCGGTTCGGACGGTTCACCTCCAGCACACAAAGACCTTCACCACGCAGGGTCCTGGCGATTTCGGCCCCGTAGGATCCTGTCCCTTCGACGCCTACGGCCGTGACCGTGCCATAGCCGGTGATGAACTCCACGATCTTGCGGTATCCGGATCCCACGGCCAGGAATTCCCTGTCCGCGAGTGGCTTGCCGTGTTCGTTGATGACGGCCACGTGGTGTGTGTCGGAGTGGGTGTCGATGCCGGCGATGACGTTGGTTGGTTCAGTTGCCAAGGTGGAAGAGGCCCCCAGTCGAGTTCGATGGCTGATGAGTCGGGGGCGGGCCAGGTCCCTACGTGTCAGGCTCCTATGAAGTCATGTCCGCCTGGCACATCACCCCCTTTGATGGACCTTGAGCCGGCGAACAAATCGTCGGTAAGACAGTGCCGCCAGGCACGTCAGTTTTTTGCTGAGTCACGCCGGCTCAAGACCTTTTCCAGTATTACCGTTTTTTGGCAGCTGTCCTCCGGGCTTTCCCGCACACCTGTGGACGACCGGACCCACTTGACCGTCTGCACACAACCACCACGTCATCATCCCCAGCGCACGTCACCCTGGTAAGCGGTGGCTGTGCACAGTCTCCGCAAAGCTCATTGAAACGCTCAACATATTCCTCAACACGGAAACGACAGCCAAATATAATAGCTACAGCGGCTGCATCTCCCTGCTCCGGGGTGATCGTCGCGGCAAATATAACAGTCTCGCTGAAGTTGGTCAGAACTGCCGCGGGCAGCAGTTCTCCACCAGCTACACCCTGCCGTTCAGCAAGGCTCACATGATCGACTGGATCAACGACAAACAGTACTGGCAACCGGCCCTGCACCAGTCCGGAAACGACCGGAGCGATGCGTGGGTCATCAACGCCACCGACATCATCCCGCTCCAGGACTATCCGCCGGGCACGAACCTGTTCCTGCGCGCCGAGCCGCTGAACCCCGGGGCGCAGTCGACCCTGCTCGATACCGACGGGCACCGGATCACCGCGTTCCTGACCAACCCACCGCGCTGGCAGGGACCGTTCCTGGATGCCCGGCACCGGGCCCGGGGCCGGTGCGAGAACTGGATCAAGACCCTGAAAAACGCCGGACTGGGCAAGCTGCCGTTCTTTGACTTCGCCGCGAACCAGGCCTCGGCGGACAGCGCTGCCCTGGCCTTCAACCTCGTCTCCTGGATGCAGCTCGCCGCCCTCCCGGACGGCCACCACGCCAAAGCCTGGGACATCAAACGCTGGCGCTACCGGCTCTTCGCGACAGCCGGGAAAATCATCACCCGCGCCCGACGCCACCAGCTGCTCCTGCCGGAATTAGCCCCCGAGAAAGACCTCCTGAAACTGCTCCTGGAAAACACCGGGCGCCTCAATCAGCTCCTGCCTGCCCCCGGCTGATCAGACCCACATCCCGTCCCGACGATCAGCCCCATCACCGAAAGTGCAACCGGCGCCAACCCCAAGCGAACCAACGGGGCCACCTCAGACCGCCCGGAAACAGAAAACAGCCGCCGACCAAACCGCCGGCACGAACCAACGACCATCACCCACCGTCATGAAGAATCGGGGTTAGCTGACCGTCAGGACCGTCTTGCCGAGGAGCTTGCCATTTTCAGCGTCTTCGTGAACGGCGCGCAGTTCCTGCAGCGGCCTGCGGTCGACGATGTTGAGTTTGATCCGGCCCTGATCCAGGCGCGACACCAGGTCGGACAAGTGGGAACCGTTTGGCGTCACCCACACACTCGCTGTCCGCACCGTGCGCTCGTCGTCGGCTGGCACGGCTCCAGCCGAGCTGACCGCAATACCGCGGTCAGCGACGTAGGCCGTCAGTTTCGCCAGACCCTCCGGGTCGAGGCGGACGTGGTTAATCACGACGTCGAAGGGCCCGCCCACGGCCAATGGGCCCGCGTCGAGATCCAGGGGGCCGACGAACTTGGAGGCGCCGTTCTCGAGCAGACGGTCGGCATGCTGCGGCCCGTCGACGGCGGTCACCGTCGCGCCGGCGTCGACGGCGAGTTGCACGACGATGCTGCCCACTGCGCCTCCTGCGCCGTTGACCAGCACGCTCTGCCCGGCCTGGATATCGGCCAACTCTATGACGGCCTGCCGGGCCGCAAGCCCGGTCAGCGGCAGTGCCGCGGCATCGGCCAGTGGCAGTGTGCGGGGTGCGGGGGCGACGAACTCGGCTGCGATAACCGCGTACTCCGCGGCACCGCCGTGCTCGTTCAACGGGAACATCCCGATGACGAGGTCATCGATCTGGAGCCCCGTGACGCCCTCACCCAGTTCGACGATCGTGCCGGCAACGTCCAGGCCCGGCGTGATCGGGAGCGGGGTCGGGATGGCTTCTGCGAGCACGCCCAGACGGATGTGGTTATCCACCGGGTTGAACGAGGTCGCGGCTACCTTCACCAGCACTTGGCCGGGGGCGGGCACAGGGAGTCCCACCTCCTCTGCGCGCAGAACCTCGGTGCCGCCGAACTGGTGGTAACGAATTGCCTTCACAGGACTCTCCTCATGGTGTTTGTCGTTAGCGGTCCTTCGGTGATGAGGACCGGATGCTGCGCCGGGACTTGCCTAGGCAACTGAAAAGACTCTGCCTGAGTTGCCTCGGCAAGTCAAACCCGTCCAATCAGGGGTATGCTTTCGTGTCATGACCGATTCGCCCCGATGGCTCGACGAGTACCAGCAGGCGGTGTGGCAGGACCTGCTCACCGTCGTGATCGCGCTGCCAACGCTGCTCGATCGGCAGCTGGAACGCGACGCCGAGACGACGAACTACGAATACAGCGTTCTCGCCCGCCTTTCAATGGCCCCAGACCTCACCCTTCGCCTCAGCGACCTGGCCGCTCAATGCGACAGCAGCCAGCCCCGGCTATCGAAGGTCATGGTTCGGTTTGAGCAACGCGGCTGGGTCAGCCGTAGCCCTGATCCGGACAACGGGCGATACACACTCGCCACGCTGACCGAAACCGGAATGCAGAAAGTGGTAACGAGCGCGCCTGGTCATGTGAATCGTGTGCGCGAGCTTGTGTTCGACCCGCTTAGCATCACGCAGCAACGCAACCTCGGAATTGCGCTCTCCCACATCGCCGGGACAGTCCGCGAACAACTCGACAACCGCAAGTGATGCTGGCCCCGGAACAGTCCCGATCGCCGTCCGGAGGACGGCGAGACTCGAGTGCCCGGGAGGTATCAGTCAAATTGTGGTGACTCTCTACTGACGTTATCGCCGACTCCTCCGGAGCATATTATGGATTTAATGATGGACTTGCGGGGCAGATTCTGGGAGCAGCCAGACGAGACCGAGACAGACGACGATGATGCCGCAGACCACGCCGACGCTGACAGTGAGCGCGTGGACCCCTCCGTTGCTGGCTGCTCGGCGGATGTACACGATCGGCAGAGCGATTGCGGCGGCAAGCTGCTGGACGGCTCTGAGAGACCCCCTGGCACTGTCAGCCTCGGCCTGGGCGACGTCTCCGATAGTGACGTCATAGATGCAGCCGAAACAGGCGCCCATCCCAGCGCCGAGGATCAGAATCGAGGGAGCGGTTAACAATGCGTTGACCTGGATTCCGGCCAAGAGCACAGTCACGAATAGTGCGGCAGCTCCGATTAATGAAACGACAAGCCCCGACGCCTCCAACGCACCCCACACTCCACGGCCCCTGCAACCGGAATGTCCCGAATCTGGTGGAGACGCTGTTCCTTTCGCCGCGATGCCACATCGCCACACGGGTGGGACAGCCCGGTGGCTGGTCGGTTTCGACAACGATACGGCCCCGGCCATCGGACAACACAGCGACGGAGCCGACGCGGTAGTCGGGCGGTTGAAGGTGCGGGTGGCAGCGTCACCCGCCGCCCGGTAGGCTCATTCAAGGCTGGTGATTCTGTTGCAGATTGAATGCCCTGACATACTCATCCCAACAGGGCCACGGGCCATTCCATCACCCCCACCAACCACGAAGAGCCGCGTAATTCCTCGGAGCTGTTATTGCCATTGCTGGTAATGTTTGGGGCCAAGCAGGATTGGCGAACATATGAATGAGATTGATGCTGCGGACGACTCGTCCGGGGCGCGACCCAGCGCAGTCGAGTTGTTATCTAACCTCTGTGGTCTCTTTATGGACCCAAGCATCGGCGATATGGCCGGCCGCGACCTTCCTGCAGTGATCCCGTTATACGTGCTCGCGCAACTTGGCGTCTCGGCAAACGCGACTCGGATGGCCCTCTCTCGTCACGTTGACCGTGGGCTCCTCACGAAGACCAATGCCGGTCGTGCTGCGGCTTACGCCATTACGGCTGCGGGCATGCAGATCATCGGCGAAGATGGCACACGAGTTCGTGCTCGCGCACCATTTGCGGCAGCGTCTGCGGTGTGGACGCTGGTCAGTTTTTCGGTTCCGGAGGAGCGCCGCGACTTACGTAATCGGCTGAGAACGCATCTCACTCAATGCGGGTTTCGTCCCCTCCGCGACGGGCTGTGGGTGGCATTGGATAGCTTTTCGGCGGAATTGGTAACTCGCAGGCTGGATCCAGACCTTATCGCAAATGCCAATCTCGACATTTTCATTGGCACTTCGCATCTAAGCACCGGCCTTTCGGACCTCATCGAGAGAGAATGGAACACCGACGAACTCCGCAACTCACACCATCGTTTCCTGGATAAGTGGGAGCACGTCGACGCTCCCCCCTTCGGGGCCCTGCCGACGTTGACGCTTCTGGGGGCGGAGTGGCTCGCGCTGCTAAAAAAAGACCCTGGACTTTCGTCGTCCCAACTGGGAACAGCCTGGCCGGGGGACCGATCTGCGGCTACTGCATGGCGGCTATACCAATCCCTCCAAGACGACGCCGCAGAACAACTCAGACAAATGATGCCGCCCACCCCTGACAGGGGAGCAAAATAGTCTGATTATTGACGACCGACAGCATTCTGTGTTAGTTTCTGCAGGCGGCGACCACCGGGGTCGGCGAGACACAGATGCAATGGAGGATCTTGATGCGAATCTCCACAACCGATCAGGTCGGTTTTTATTTTGATTCGAAGGTTTCGCTCCTCGAAAGAGTCCGCTCCATCGAGCCACTCATCGAGAATGCTGCAGAGGCGTTGGAGTTCAAACGGAGCATTCCGCAACCACTCGTTGACGCGCTCTACGACGCGCAGCTTTTCAACGCGCTGCTTTCTCGGGAGGTCGGGGGTCTCGAGGCGGATCCGATCGAGTGGCTGGAGACGATCGAGGAGATAGCACGCATAAATGGCTCGGTTGGCTGGATGGCGATGATTCAGTCGGGTATCGGACTCAGATCTATCGACCCGGCTCGGTTTGCTCGGTTTCGTGAAGTTGCAGGGGGGCGCCTCATCCTCGCGTTGAACCTCGGTCGAATGGCAGGGCGCGCCATGAAGGTCGATGGTGGCTACCGCATATCCGGGCGCTGGCCTTTTACCAGCGGTTCACCGTACGCGACCTGGCTAGGCGGAATATCGGTCGCCGCCGACGACAGCGGCAATCCGTCACTAGGCCCCGACGGGCAGCCGGAGCCGGTGATCGCAATCTGGCCCGCTGCCCAGGCCACCCTGATCGATACCTGGGATGGGCTCGGTCTACGAGGAACTGGTAGTGGCGACTTCGAAATATCTGACCTGTTCGTTCCGGATGATCAGGTGATCACGGAGTTCTCCGGCAGGCCTGTGTACGACGGCCCGGTATTCCGGATTGGGGAATTACCCGAAATGGGGCACGGTGCGCACGCGTTAGGTGTGGCCAGCAAGGCCATGAGCGACTTTGCGGACGCCGTTGCAAAAGGACCTCTGGTTGGTTCGACTCGTCAAGCCGCAATGGGTCATTCCCAACCGCATCGGATCGCATATGCGAAGGCCGACGTGCTGGTTCGTGCGGCACGCACGCTTCTCCACAAGACAGTGCGGGAGGCGTTTACGCTCGCTCAGCTCGGCAATGACCTTCCCTTAGAGTTGAAGGTGCGTCTGAGGGAGGCCAATATCTTCGCTGTCCGAGCGTCAAAAGAGGCGGTGGACCTCGTATTCGCAATGGCAGGATCGAGCGCCGTTTTCCGTGGACGAGCCATCGAGCAGGCTTTCCGGGACATTAACACCGCGGCAAACCACATCAATATGGTCGAAACGGCTTACACAACAATCGGATCGTTTCTGCTGACGGAGCACGGCGCAGGCGGTCCCGAGATCGACGGGCGGCCGTTCCTATGAAAATTGAAGAGACAATATCGAAGAAGCCAGCTCCGCTGACCGCTTCACTTTCCAGTTCGTTGGACACCACAGACTTGCGCCGAATGTTTGCCCAATTCCCCAGCGGTGTTGCGGCAATCTGCGCAGAGGTAGAGGGACAAGCGGTCGGAATGGTAGTTAGTTCATTCACATCCGTGTCGCTCCGTCCGCCCCTTATCTCCCTGAATGTCCAACTCTCATCCGAGACATGGCCAGTCATCCGAGAATCCGCGCGAATCGGTGTGAGCGTTCTTGGCGAGCATCAAGAGCAGACAAGTCGTGCACTTGCCGGCCGCGCCTCAGAACGGTTCTCACGAGTCGACTGGCACAGCACAGCAGACGGTGCGGTGTTCCTCGGGGACGGTAACGCCTGGTTCGAATGCGTCATCTGGCAAGAGGTCGACGCCGGGGATCACACCATTGTTGTTCTCGAGATCAAGCAAGGCGGTTTGCGTGTCGACCAGTCCCCTCTGGTGTTCTTCGGAAGCAGCTACCGACGCCTCTCGCCTCAGGGCTAGCGCCCGTCGGAATCGACCAATGCGCAACGGCTCCCGCAGTGGGGAACGAGAACTGGGCCAACACCTTCGCCAGGCTACGGCCAGTTCTCAAAAGATTCAGCGCGGGCTGATCGGGTGCGAACTGCACCTTATTCGCGGGGTCTGACCCGATCTGAAGGGCGATTTCATCCACCACACACCCGAGCTCGCCATCTCTCCGCCGCTGCTCATCTACATAAGCTAGTGTGTCGATGCGGGCACCCATGTCAATGGCCACCAGCGGACATTTTTGCTTGACTGTGATCCCGTCCTTACGGGGCCAGAAATACTTGACACGATCATTTGCTGGCCGCCCGGGCACAAACTATGGACCATTGACATGCGGGAACGCATCTGGTGGAGCGCTGGCTCCAGGCAGACCGCACGTTGGGCGGCCGAGTGTTGGTGACGGTCGAAAACTGAGCCATTGTGACGGCGGCGGAATTCAGCAGCCGTTGAAACGGTTCACAGTCGACGGGCTCCCCCCCCCCCCCCGAGTTCCATGGCAATCGCACGGATGCTGCGCCGGGCATGCAACAGGTCCGCGATCGTGATTCGTTCCGACTCGGAGATAAACCAGGCGGAGATCACCGCAGGCCGTTGCCGCGAAATCGGCGCGTACTTCTTGATGTCTCCGGACTTTAAGACGACCGTGTGGCCATGCCGCCATCGAGTGCCGGAGCTACGGCTGATTCCCAGTCCGGCAGGCCTCAGAATTGCCGATTCCCTGTTTCATCAGCTGATCATAGTGAGCCCGTGCAGCGTTTTTCGGAGGGGCGCCCCGGGACTTCCTTGGTCTCTTCATCTCTGCCAATTGCAACTCCTAATTCGCTCAGGTGTTGCAACGACCACTGGACGCCAAGCCCACGAAACGGCTCAGTTTTCGACCATCACTGACACCGAGCAAGGCATGAACCTCATGAACTCGACACTGCTCGGGGAAGACTCCGCCTTACCCTTCCATCAGCTCCAAGCCGAACAGATCCACGTGTTCCGCGAAGCGTGGACCGAAGCCGCACATGCGCACGCCCGCGGGCCTCTGTCGGCCGTAGCATCTTCCCAATTGTCGACGATCGCGACAGGGCGTACTTCGGGTCCCGGGGCGCAGTCCCAAGACCTGCGTTGCCAAATTGGCAGTCAGGCGGGCCTACTGGGAAATCATACGCGGATGATCCAGGCCGTCTCGCCGAGCAACTGGCCGCCGACGAAGTGATCGTCGCAGCCAACACGCTGACTGCGAGGATCAGCGCTGCCGGGCGCCCTCGTGGTGGGCTGATGTCGCCGCCATGGTCCCCACGGCTGGCCTCAATGTCATGGTCGGAGGCATCGTGGCCTCTGGCGGCAGTCTATCGAGCCAATCGCCCCGCGAATGGAGCCGGAGTCATCGCCCCCAGCTTTCTTGTACCGTCATCGCCAAAATGCTGTTCTCCCGCCGCCAACCAGAACTGACCAACACCTCAAACGACGAGGCCAGCGGCACGCTGTCCGGCAAATACCCTGACCCGTGAGCGCCGACGGGCGGCGGGCACGCGGCCACGCCGGTGTCAAGTCGACCGCAGTTTCGAAAAATTCGCCTCTCGGTGCGCGGTCGTTAGCACCCTTCGTATTGAAGAATGAAGAGGCCAGCGCCGGAAAAGTCGGTCACGTACATCAGTCCGTCCTGAGCCACGTATATGTCGGTCGAATGGATCACCTGCGGACGCCCGGGCCGATAGTCATTCCACTTTGTGGGGGCGGGCGGCACAAAGTGAGCAACATCTTTAGGCTGGAACTGGTTGGTGATGTCGAAGACGCGTACGCCGGCATTCTGGTACGTAGAGAAGATTAGATCGGAACTTTGGAATGACCCGACGCGATTTTCATGCACGTTGTGCGGACCGAAATGACCGCCTTTCGCGGCGTATTCGCGTTCATCTGGCGTTGGGAAAGTTGAAATCGTAACGGGATTCGTAGGGACCGAAACATCGAGTACCCACGTGCGCTTCAGGCCGTCGGAGCAGTTGTCGGCGATCGCCTCGTCGGGAACGATGCAAAGACCGCGATCGGGAAGAGGCAATCCGGAGTGGCTGCCCCCGCCGAATGGTGGAGCCCAGTTTCGATGTGAGATCAAAGCGGGCGCAGTCGGATTGCTGACGTCGAGCATGACGAGTCCTCCGTCACGCCAGCCGCAGTAGGCGATGTTCTCGGCAACAACGGCGTGGTGCAGCGCCCAACGATTTGTCCAGGCGGGCGTTTCCCCTCCGGCCGTCCACATGCCGGGAAACCACCATCGTCCGACCTCGAGCGGTTGGGTGGGGTCTATGAGGTCGATGACCCCGAAAATGTGATCCGTGAAGCCCCAGGGCATGATCGATGCGTACGCGTATCGTCCGCCATCCCACCACAGCCGGTGAATACCCTTTCCGTCGACTGGCATGAATCCGATTTCGCGGGGTTCTGCTGGCTTGCTGATGTCGAACACACGCACGCCTGCGGTGAAATGGCGCCCGCCGGTCTCGTTGATCGACCGCCCGTAGTAATCGCTCTCAGTCTGGTACTGCGAGTAGAAGTCGAACTCATTGATGACAAGCATGAGGTCCCCGTGGGTCTGCAGGTGAATCGACCAGGTGTTCGGGGGTGTGGGAATGAAATTCACGGTACGAGGCGACCGCGGATCGGAAACATCGATAACGCTCACGCCTCCGCTGAAAATGTGGCCGACGTATGCGTGACCGTTGGCAATCATCACTTGGCAACCGTCCCCTCGTCCGCCCTGGTCGGAATGACCGACGAAGGAGATTCCGCGTGCGCTGTCGGGTATCAAGTCAGATTTCGTTGACATGCTCATTGCCCTTCTTGGTCACCATGAACGGTCAGAACTGGAATTGCTACTGCCAATTGCTCGCGAGTCGGAGCGCTTCCCGCACGGCGGTCGGTTCATGTGACGGGTCCGTGCGGGCGAGCAATGCGATCGCGACGGTGGCGAAGTGGTGCGCGACAAGAGCGGCCGCCCGGCGTGCGTCGCGGGCGACGCACGCCTCGTATATGGCGGGATGATCGTCCATGGCGAGTGCCATGGTGGAGTGTCGTTGTCCCAGCCACATGTAGCGGAACATCTGAGCACGTTCATTCAGCCGATAGAGGTCGGATCGAATCGCCGTTGGGGCGTGCATGTAATGACACTGGTGAAAGGTGTCGTCAACCTCTCCCCAGCCGTAGTGGTCATTACGTTCTTCGGCGTCCGCGAGGTCGTCGATGATCCCCGCCATTCTGTGTAAATCGAGGTCAGTTAGTATCGGAACCGTCAGCGTTGTGCACAGCGCACTGAGAAGGATTCTCTGGGCGAACACGGCCTCGAGTTCTTCGGATGAGAACGTCGCGACCCGGGGCCGCTGATTTCGTTCAATCGTCACAAAGCCCTCCTCCTGCAACATCCGCAAGGCCTCGCGCATAGGGGTTCGACTGACGCCATATTTCTGCGCCAGCTGAACGCTGGATATGACTGATCCGGCAACGAGCTCGCCGCTGATGATGGCCTTGCGCAGCTCGTTGCGGACGTCGATCATCCTGTCACCGAGTCGAATTTTGTTCATCGCCGGAACGTTTACGCTCGCACTTTTCATCTTGTCCATGATCGCCTTCACTGTATCCACTTATGAAACAACTCTGCACCACCCCAGGGCTCGAACGCAAGAGACCTCGGCCAGGCCGCGGATTGAACGCATACCTCCAGTCATCCGATTCCTCCGCAGCACAGGGGCAGATTGCCAGTGTCTCCGGAAGTGAACCTCCCACTTCTTGCCGCCGCCTTATCTCCGCTGCCCGGAACTCCGAGAAAAGCTTCTCTTGACAGGATCGAGAAGTGGATACAGTCTGAGTTGATGCAACGACAGTCATTGGAGCCGACGAGGGCGTCGATCCAAAATGTGAGTAAGACCTTCGATGGTGCGGTAGCGCTGTTGGACGTGAGCTTCGACGTGGCGGCGGGGACGATTCACGCGCTCCTCGGAGCGAACGGTGCCGGAAAGTCGACTCTGATTAAAATTCTCTCCGGATTTTACAAAGCTGACGCCGGACAGATCTTGATCGACGGCGACGTACTTTCCGGTGATGTCCCAGTCTCATTTATCCACCAAGATCTCGCTCTCGTCTCTGATCTGAGCGTGGCCGAGAACATCGCGCTGCTTCGTGGCTATCCTCGCCGCGGAGGTCGTATCTCGTGGAGAGCGGTGAAGCAGCAAGCTATTGATGCCTTGGCCGCTGTCGGTGGTGGCATTGACGCCGATGCGAAAGTCGGCACGCTGACACGGGCGGATCAGTCTCTGGTCGCGATTGCGCGCGGAGTCTCGATGGACTGCCGGGTCCTTGTTCTGGACGAACCAACCGCTAGCCTTCCTGATGCTGATGTTGCGAGGTTGTTCACGATCCTGAATGTACTAAGGGATCGCGGAGTCAGCATCTTATATGTGTCACACCGCCTCGATGAAATCAGGCAGATCGCTGACAGGGTGACCGTTCTGCGTGACGGACGGGTCATTGTTGATACAGCGATCTCCGACATATCGGACCAGCAGATTGTCTCCGCGATTGTGGGTGGCACTCTCGTCAAACACGATCGTCGTCCCCATTCCGAGAATCGGGAGTTGTTGCTGGAGGTCGTCGGCGGTCAAGTTACTGAAGCGAAGGGTCGCTTCAACTTGCGGTTGCACCGCGGGGAAATTCTGGGACTTGCCGGGCTCCGGGGGGCAGGCCATGAAGAGGTGGGTCGCGCGCTGGCCGGAATCGCCCCACTCGCCGAGGGCGTGATCTCACTCAACGGTAGTGCTTTGGACGTACGCAGCGTCCGATCCGCGATCGCCTCCGGAATTGGGTTCGCGACCAGTCGGAGGGAGCAGGAGGCTCTCGCGATGACCCTCACCGTAAGGGAGAATTTCTTTCTCAACCCAGGTGTATCCAAGGATTTCCGCTTTCCCCATCTCACTGGGGCGAAGGAACGACGGGAGGCGGAGTTGCTCGCCCGCGACGTGCATCTGCGCCCTGCTGAACCGGAAGCCATCGTTGCAACCTTCTCCGGTGGCAATCAACAGAAGGTGGTGCTCGGACGGTGGTTGAGCGTCGAACTCAACGTGCTCATCCTCGAGGAGCCAACCATAGGCATCGACGTCGGTGCCCGAGCCGAGATCTACACACTGATGCAAGCCCTCGCGGACGAAGGCCTCGCCCTTCTCGTCGTCTCGAGTGATTTCGAAGAACTGTCCATCGTTTGCGACCGCGCATTGGTTTTCGACAAGGGAGTCATCTGCGCAGAACTCAGGGGCGGCAACCTGACGGTGGACTCGCTCACGCACAATGCCAGCGGATCCAACCAGGAAGGCCCAATCTCATGAGCACCGGCACCACCAAATCAAAGCGGCGCAATCTATTGTCTCGGTACCTGCTGCCGATGATCGCTTTGCTCCTTATCGTGATCTTCAGCCTGGCGCTGCCGCGCACGTTTCCGACGCTCGTCACTGTGCAGGCGATCCTGAACAGCACCTCCATCATTGCCATGCTCGCTCTCGCAGAAATGATCGTCGTCATCATCGGCGAATTCGACTTGTCCATTGGCTATATGGCCGGATTGCAGAGCATATTGACGGTCGGGTTCATCGTTAAGCAGGATTTGCCTTGGGGTGTCGCGGTCGCACTTGTACTGGCCATCGGCGTTGGTGTCGGTTTCTTGAACGGGTTGCTCGTCTATGTGTTCAAGATCGATTCCTTCATTGCAACCCTCGGCATCGGTACCGTGGCATTTGCCGTTGCCAATTGGTACACCGACGGCAACCAACTCTTCGGCAGCCTTCCCCCGGGCTTCATCGACATCTACTCAACCAAAATTCTCGGCATACCAGCCCCCGCGTACTACGTCCTGCTCCTCGCTGCACTCAGCTGGTTCATCTTGGAATACACCCCGACGGGGCGCTACCTCTACGCGGTGGGCGCAAATCGACGAGCTGCCGAACTAACTGGTATTTCGTCCGGACGAATCATCATCGGCGTGTTCGTGGTGTCCGGCCTGATCGTCGCTTTTAGCGGCATCGTCATTGCCTCCCAACTGCGTATCGGATCGGTGAGTACCGGCCCCGACTATCTATTGCCGGTATTCGTCGGCGCGATTCTCGGTTCGGCCACCATTAAGCCCGGCCGCCCGAACGCCTGGGGTACCGTCGTCGCGGTCATTGTGCTCGGAATCGGAATCGCCGGACTCCAGCAGATCGGCGCATCCTACTACGTGCAACCCCTCTTCAACGGTGTGACATTGATCATTGGCGTGGGATTGGCCGGGTACGCGAGCCGGCGTATCCGCAAGAACCGACGCCAGGTCACCAAGCCAGCAAACCCCATAAAGCCGGCCAAAGTTGAGGCGCCGGAAGGCAGCATCTCAAAGTAGGCAGGTTCGCCCGATTTAACCACGAACAGAAAGGCATCTCATGATCCGCAATGACGCGACAACACCAGCTCTGCGAAATAGATTCAGCAGGCACTCTGGATTGGCGACCCTGGCAGTCCTCGCCATCGGCACCACCCTCGCCGTCTCAGCCTGTACGACATCCTCTGACGCAACGTCTGCAGGCGGAACAGGCGAGGCAGGACCTTCGGCGGGCAACTGTGCAAGCAGCACCCAGACGCCGTCAGATCAGGCAGTCGCGGCCGCGCAACTCGTGGTCAATAAGGCGCTCTTGCCAGTGACCACGTGGGACGGGCCTACGTCTGGCCCCAAAGCCAAAGCCGACAAATCGGTGGTTTTCATCGTCTCAGCCGCCTCGAATACGGGCGACACTGCGGTTTATGACGGTTTCAAAGAAGCGGCAAGCTCCATTGGTTGGAAAGTAACGCTGATCGACGGCCAGAACTCCGCCAGCGGAAACCTAAACGCGCTTAACCAGGCCATCGCTCTTAAACCCGACGCGATTGCCGTCAGCAGTTTTGACCCGAAATCGACGGCCTCCACACTGGCAGCAGCCAAAGCTGCCGGAATCGTCGTGGTTGGAAATCACACGGGAGAAGGAGCCGGCTACAACCCCGCTCATCCCGACATTTCAACCAACATCACCAGCGACCCCACCACCATCGCGATGGTCGCCGCCGACTGTGCGATCGTCGCCAGCAACGGAAAAGCCGGCGTGACAATCACCGGATGTGGATCTGAATTCGTCCTTTGCAAGGTCAAACAAGACGCGATGCAAAAGGAGATGGAGACCAGCCTCGGAAGCAAGGTGCTCAAGAACAACTCCTATCCGTTCGAAGACATCAACCGGCAGGAGCCGGGTATCGCCACGGCGGACTATCAGCAGTTCGGGAGCCAACTCAACTACATGCTCTCAATAAACGACAACTACTGGGATGCCGCTATTCCGGCTCTGCAAGCGGTCGGGGTAAAGCCGTCACGACCTCCTCTGATGATTGCCGCCGGTGACGGCAGCCCGGCCGCATTCGATCGGATCCGTTCCGGCCAATTCCAGATCGCCACCGTCGCTGAACCGCTTAATGAACACGGTTGGCAGATAGCTGACGAAGTCAACCGCGCAATGAATGGTGCTCCCGAGTCCGGCTTCGTCACCTATCCTCGATTGGTCACGAAGGAGAATGTCAATCTCGAAGGCGGCGACAAGGGAACCTTCGACCCTGCCAACGGCTATCGCGATCAGTACAAAAAGATCTGGGGCATAAAATGACGCACGAAAACACGCCGGCTGTGCTTCCTGTGGATTCTTCCACCGGAAGTACAGCCGGCCGCACCGCAGGAAACCGTGTGCTCGTATACGAGAAGCTGCGAGTTGGCACATTCATCGCGGATGAGCTCGCCATTAGGGGCCTCCAGGGAGACCTCCCGTTCGGGGCCGAAGCCACACTCCTGAGGCACGCCCGGATCAGCGAGGAACAATTGATCGACATGGCGCAGGGATATCAAGGCGTGATCGGCGTGAGTGCCGCCACCTACACTCGTCGTGTTTTCGAGGCGCTCCCGCAGTTGAAGTTCGTCTCGAAAATCGGAATCGGCTACGACGTCATCGACATCGACGCCGCTAACGAGTTCGGGGTCAAAGTCACGAACACCCCCTCACCGGTCGAGATCGACAGTGTCGCCGAGCACGCGATCACCTTGCTTCTCGCTGCAGTCAAACGCCTTGACTTCTACTCCACCGCGCGCATGCGTGCCGGGGGGTGGATCGACCCCGCGGTGCGTCCGCGCATCCTTAAGGGCAGCGTGCTGGGGTTAATCGGATTCGGAAGAATCGCCCGGGAAGTCGCCCGCCGGCTTGAACCGTGGGGGGTCGAAATCGTCGCCCACGACATCGCGACGGTACTAGACAGTGGCAGAGTGCGAATGGTCGGACTTGAAGAACTCTTGCGGATCGCTGACTTCGTCTCTCTTCACACGCCGAGCTCGCCCGGAACGAAGCCGCTCCTCGACGAGACGATTCTAAGACAACTCAAGCCCGGAGCTGTTGTTGTAAACACAGCGCGAGGCGAGCTGGTCGATCAGGATGCACTCAGCGACGCGCTTCGCGCCGGCGGCGTATCAGTAGCCGCACTCGATGTCTTCCATCCCGAACCGCCTCGGACGAGTGATGCGCTGTTCCAGAGTGAGAACCTGTTGGCGACGCCCCATCTGGCGGCAAATACGGATGAGGCCGAGCACGACATGGAACTCATGGCCGTGACCAACCTCGTCGAGATGATCCAGGGACTGGAACCTACCGCACTCGTCACTTCGAGAGCTGACGTCCGGGGAAGAGCCAATGTATGACCCTCTCGACCCGCGATCTGCCCTCAAAGCAGGTGAAGGGATCGGGCTGATCGACCGCGAGCGTGCTGAGATGCTCGCACCCTCGGGAGTTGTCTTTTGCAAATTCGCGTCGCCAGCCCAAACGTCGGCAATGGTATTGCGTGGCCTCCAACGACGTATCTGACGCCCTCGGTTCGTCGCTTTCTGGACTTCGCAAAGAAGACTATGAATTGCGCCTACTGATATCTTCACACCGGGAAACAGCCGTGACTGTCCACTGAAGTGCCAGAATTAAAAAGGAAGACCCCCGGGCGCTCTGGATATCAAGGCTGGACGAGCCCTGGATGCATACCCGGTATCTCACTTGGTTGCCCGTTCCCCCCGGCCGGATGGTTTAAGCCACCCCTCTCTGACAACCCATTGAAGGACTTCACCATGGCAAGTTCAGCCGCCGAATTGATGCTCAGGATCACAGTGGACAGCCGTGAAAGTATGGACCGCCAGATTAACGAAGCCGTGACCATCGTCCTCGATCGGGCCATAGCCGAACGAAGCCGAGGAATCCTCGTAACCCGCCATGGATCTGCCGCCTTCACGGTAGGCCTTAGCGAGGACGTGCCTTTCGGCCTCACACGCGAACTTCAGGAGTGGTAAAGAGTACTTTTGCTAAAGCTTCAACGGGTGGCACCCGCTTCGGTCGGCACCCTTGCCGGACGCGCTCGTCATCGCCGCCAAGCTGGCGATCGCCAAAGACGCCGGCGCGAAGGGACGCACCGCTGAGGACGCGGCCCGACTCGTCGGCTGGAGCCGAGCGACGCTCCACCGCCGCCGGTAGGCGGCCGAAGAACACCGGCCATGAAGCACTGGCTGTCGGCCGAACAGCTTCCTCCTAGTAGACCTATGCCGAGCCCCGACTATGCGGGGGTGGTTGTGTCAACCTGATCGGAGCCCCCCGCCCAGTCCTAGTGGGCTCTGACCAGACAGACATATTCATGGTCGACGCGAGGGGCGCCAATCCTCAGGCGTTATTGATCGGTTCACCCGATGAGGTGCCTTCGTAAATCTCCCGTAGATCAGCTCGAAGATGCCGTTCATACTAAAGAGGCAGCGACCAATCTGGCGCGAAGCAATTGATGTATCGAGAGCAAAGGAGCTCTCTGTGGGATCACAAGCTGAGCCAGCGGCGCGGCCGGAACATAAGCAACTCACCCCACTCGCTCTGAGTGCCCTCAGCTACGAAATTCACCAGCTGCTCAGCGAGTTTTCATATCGGCTCGACATGTCACACGGTGCGCGGCTGCACGAACTATTCACTCGTGATGGTAGTTACACAGTCGATGGCGCGACGCTGACAGGTCAAGATGCGTTAAGAGATGCGTTCGCTAAGCGTGCGGCGCGCGGAGCTCGCACGTCGAGGCATTTGTTTTCTAACATCCGATTCGAATTGATTGAACCGAAAAGGGTGCGGCTCACCGCCGCGATGGTGTTGTACGCAGCGGATGGCAATCCTGTCTTACTTTCAGAGCCTCCCCTCATGGTCGCTGACGTCGTGGATGTTTTGCATTTCACCCCGGAAGGGTGGCGATTTGCCAGCAGAGAGTTCGTTTCCGTTTTCAGGGGTGCCGCAGAAATTGTCAGCCCGATGTCTGTCACCCAAAACCCGAAAGAAGGTATCTAATGATCACACGTGTGGGTTCGGTCACTCTCGAGGTTCCCGACCTCGACCAATCGGTGGAATTCTTCGAGCGAAAAGTCGGCCTTGCAGTCACCGAGACGGATACGAATACGGCGTACCTCACGTCGACGCATCGTCACCACGAGATGATCCTCGTCCAATCTGACTCAGGCGAAACAGCCCTTCGTCATCTCAACCTCGAAGTCGCCGACGGCACGTTGGGGGCGACGATTGACGCTGCCGTTGCCGCGGGGGCCCGCGACTGCGGCCCAATCACACACTCCGGTATCGGCGAGGCCCGGGTCATCGAGATTCCCGGCGGATTCGGCGTGAAGCTCTATTCCGGAATGGAGACTGTCGCGGCTCCACCGACCGGTGAACTCGCCCGTCCCATGCACTTCTCGCACTTCAATATCGGAGTGCCCGAGGTAGCCCCTGTCATGGAGTTCATGATCAAAGGTCTCGGTCTCCGACCATCTGACTGGCTGCGCAGCAAAGAAGACCCGTTTCTTGCGTGGCTGCACTGCCCCGTCGAAAACGCGAGCCACCACGGAGTGGCCATTCTGCAGAGCTCCGAAGTCAAGCTTCACCACATCGCCTTCGACTACGTGCACGTCGAAGACGTTGTTTCGCGGGCCGACAACTACGTCAACGAGTCGCACTACCTGGTGTGGGGCATGGGCCGTCACGGAACCGGCGGGAGCGTGTTCGCCTACATCGAAGACCCGTCGGGCATGATGGTCGAACTCGGCTCAGGCATGATCATCATCGGTAAAGACCCTCGCTGGGATGGCCCGAAAGTGTGGTCAATGGATGACCCACGCGGCGTCGATGAGTGGGGATCCAATATCCCCGAGAAGTGGCTGGCTGAAAGTGTGCAGGTGCGGACGCCACAGACTGCGGCGGTTCGCCCATGAGAAGCGCCGTGGGGGAGCGTTCGCGAGGTCTGTTCGTGAAACTTCCGGCTCCGCACATCATCGAGATGGCCTCGCTTGCACAACTCGATTTCGTGATCGTTGATCTTGAACACTCGTCGTTGAGCGAAGCCGATGCCCTCGCCTTGGTCCGGTTTGCAGATCTCGTCGGAATCGACGCAATCGTTCGGCTTCCTCAAGTTGACGCGGGCTTCATCAACCGCTTGATCGAAGAAGGAGCGAGGGGCATCCAGCTCTCCAATGTTGTCAGTGTGTCTCAAGTCGAAGCCTTGATTGCCGCGACTCGGTTTGCGCCGGCCGGAACGCGTTCCGTCTCCACCGCAAATCGCGGCGCCGGTTTCGGGCGCGCGACCGTGGCCGACTACGTGACGGCTTCTCACAACTCTCCACCCTTGCTGATAATTCAAATCGAATCTGCGGTGACCGTCGATCCACTGCACGATATCGCGGCTGCGGGCGCGGACGTGATCTTTGTGGGCTCAGTAGATTTGACGGTCTCGGCAGGGTTCGACGGCGAGCGAGTGCGTGAACTCGAGGCCAACATCGCCGATGCGGCGTTGGAAACTGGAGTGCGGCTGGGCGGCATGGCGGTGTCCGGCGATCGTTTTGATTACACCGTGATCGGATCGGACCTGAGCGTGTTCTGGAACGCTCTTGTCGCGACGGCTTCCGAACATCCGGGTGGCTCAGATGTATGAATCCAGCGACCCACGGGCGGCTTTGAGCGCTACAGAAAAGGGGATGCACGCGTACACACCGTTGGACGCGAGCATTGTTGAATTCTCCACGCAGATGGTCGACGCTTCAGCAGCCAGCTCTGATTGGTACGCCAGGTCGCAGAACCTCGCCATCGCGTACTCAGAGGTTCGCCGAGGCGCCCGCCTACGCAGACCTGCCAGCCAGTCGTCCGAGTACATCGCCATCGCGTTTGATTGTGGCATCACCATCGAGACGGCTGACGGCGTTGTCACTGCCCCCGCCCAATCGTTGGTCGTCGTCCCTCCTGGGGCCAGCACGTTGACTGGCGACGGCCCGGGACGGATTTTGAGACTTTTCACGTCATCGACTCGTGATGTGGCAGAAAAGGCAATCAACGCAGCACAATTCGCCTCTTTCTCAGCGCCGCAGACTACTGCGGAATCAACCGTCGACCACGTCGAAGTTCATGCTCTAGACGTTCCACCAGCCGAAGGGCGGTTCGGGCGTATCTATTCTTCTCCGAACATCATGGTCAACGTCATGTATCCCACCGAGGGCGCACGCGACACGGACCAGCTTTCCCCCCACAGCCATGCCGAGTTCGAACAATGCTCGATCACTATTGATGGAGCCTTCGTTCACCATCTGAGGTGGCCGTGGAATAACCGCCTCGCTGATTGGCGCGATGACGCGCACCGAACGGTGCTGAGCCCGTCAGTCACCGTAATTCCATCGAATGTGATCCACACTACACGCGCGGTCGGTGACGGTACCCACCTGCTGATCGATGCCTTCAGCCCACCTCGGCGCGACTTCGCGGCGATGCCGGGCTGGGTTCTCAATACTGAGAGCCGTCCCTGACAGCCATTCTCGATCTGGGAACGGTTTTTTACTCCACCCGAAATATCCATCTGAAGGAACGAATCAATGAAGAAGAAATTCCTCTCCCTATCTCGCCGAATGGCGCTGGTCGGCTTGGTCGCGTTGGCCGTCGGCTCACTTGCCACCGGTTGCGCGGGTACTAGTGTTTCGTCTAGCACTCCGGGCGCCACCGGTGTCGGCGCACTTGCCGGCAAACGCGTTGGCGTTTCAGTCTGCTGTCCAGTACCCCAGATCGATGTGATTGCGAACACGCTCAAAACCAGCGTCACCCGGAACGGCTCTGGCCTCGAAGTCACCGTGGTCAATGGCCAATCGAGCACCCAGAAGGCCCATTCTGACGTTCAAACGTTTTTGGCGCAGGGCTTCAATGGGATCTGGACCACCCTCATTTCCGGTCAAGGCTACGACAGCCTTGCTCAACAAGCCGCTGCGCAACATGTACCCTGGATCAATTTCAGCGGTTCCGCCGTCACCGGCGCTACGTTGAACATCGTCATTCCCGAAGAGCAACTCGGCTACACCGTTGGCACGGCCACCGCGGACTGGATGATTACTCACGGCCAATCGAACGCCGCCATCGGGGCGACAAAAGACACAACCGGCGCCTCGGATGCCCGCACGACCGGTTTCATCGCCGGGGTTCATTCGAAACTGCCGAATGTGACGGTCTACACCGTAGGGAGCGACACGAGCACTGCAAGTGCCGCATCTGCGCTGGGAGCTAACCTGCTGCAGGCGCATCCCGAAATCAAGGTGCTCTACGGATGGGTCGCTGACGATGCCGTTGGACTCATGCAGGCCGCCAAAGCGGCAGGCAACACTGACCCGAAGAGCTTCCTGGTCGCATCCGCCGAAGGCAACGACCAGATCTACCAGTTGATCTCGAGCAATTCGATCCTGCAGTACGGGTCGAGCCTCGGCTACCCATTCGGGGCCATCGCGGGCGCGAATCTTCTCGAAAAGGCCATGCAGGGTCAGACCATTCCCAAAACGGCAATAATGCGCCCCACCCTCGTCACTCCAGAAAACGTTGCTCTTGTTCAAAAAGAAGAAGCCGACCCGTACTCCTATCCCGATCGAATCAAGAACCAGTTGGCATTCGTCGACGAGACGCTGAGATATGGCCAATTGCCCACCGAACAAATCGACGCCGCAACCCCGTAGTAAGGAAACGCCATGACCACTCCACTGAACATCGTCGCGATTTCGGGTTCGTTGCGCCGCGACTCGCTGAATACGAACTTGCTTCGCGCACTGCAAGATGTTGCACCGGAATCGCTCAGAATCACGCTCCACAGTCTCGAGGGCCTACCGCTCTACAACGAAGAACTCGAAGGCGGAGGCGCTCCGCCGTCTGTTGTCGCCCTGCGAGCGGCAGTGACTGCCGCTGACGGCCTCATCTTCGCTTCACCCGAGTACAACCGGTCGATGTCGGGTGCGCTCAAGAATGCGCTCGATTGGCTGTCGCGGCCCGCCCACGATGGTGCGGCTAAAGGTAAGAACTGCATCGCGCTGGTCGCCACCGAAAGCACCTATCATGGCATGGGCGCGTGGGTCGACTTGGCTCAACTTCTGCGGCACATGAACAATCACGTTGTTGAACCCGACCTCGTGCTGCACTCGGCTCACATAAGCCTGGTCAGGGACCCGGCCGGCGTTATCCGGATACTCGACGAGTGGTTCGCGGCGGCGGCCACCGTGCAACTGGCATCCCTCGAAGCCGCCATTCGCGGCAGAATCGGGGATCAGATTCTCGAGGCGTATGACAAGTTTGCTGATCGGCAATACCGCCCGCGCCGCGTGGCCATGGAGTACCCGCTCAAGCTGAAGACGCTCGAAGTTGAGCCTGCGGGAGGTTCCTGGTGAGTGAACTTCTCACCGCGACCCCCGTCGTCTCGGCGCGCAACCTGAACAAGTTCTTTGGCGGGATTCGCGCCCTGGCCGACGTGAGCGTTGAGGTCTACGCCGGCCAAGTGCTTGCGCTGGTCGGCGATAACGGCGCGGGCAAGAGTACTTTCACCCGAATGATCGCCGGGATCGATCAGATCGATTCGGGGGAGCTGTACTACGGCAAGGACCTGGTGCGCAAACCCACGCCACGAACCGCTCAGAAGTTCGGAATTGAAGTCGTTCCACAACATCTCGCCCTCTGCGACAATCTGAGCGCTTCAATGAACGTGGTGCTCGGCGATCCCCCATTGAAATGGCACATTGGCCGTTTCGGCTGGATTGACCGCAAGGCCGCGGAGATAGCTGCCCGCGCCAGCCTCCAAGCAGTCGGCGCTCAACTTCGCGACTTCGACGCCCCCATCAGACGCATGTCCGGAGGTCAACGACAGGCGATCGCAATCGGCCGCGCGCTCTTACGCGGCGGCCGTATGGTCATCTTCGACGAGCCCACCGCCGCCCTCGGGGTGCGCCAGCGCGAAACAACTTTGAAGCTCATCAGACAGGTTGCCGACCGCGGTCTTGCCGCGCTGGTGATCTCGCACAGCATCGACGACGTCTTTCAGGTGGCAGACCGGGTAGTCGCGTTCAGGCTCGGCAGGGTCGTACTCGACTCACCACTCGGTCAGACCGACAAAGACGAAGTGCGTCTTGCAATGGAAGGCCTCAACCATGGCTAACGGAACCACAGTGACCCCGCCGGGAACGCTCACACCGAAAACCACCACAAGCGGCGACACCCAAACGTCACCGCCCCGGGGGTGGCTGTCGAAAGCGCTCGTCTCGCGAAACGCCGGGATTGCCATCCTCATTCTGGCTCTCGGAATCTACGTCAGCATTCGCCAACCGCATTTCGTGACCGTCGCGAACATGGGCGTACTTGCAACGCAGGTCGCAACGCTCGGTATTCCGGCAATCGGAATGACTTTTCTGCTGGTCTCCGGATATGTCGACTTGTCAATCGGTTCGGTCTTCTCCGTTGTCGCCGTCTTTTCGACTGAAGTTGCCAGCGGCGCCAGTCTGGTCTGGGCGATTATCTTCGCCATCGCACTCGGCGCGCTGATCGGCTTCATCAACGGGGTACTGGTCTGGCGGATTCCTATATCACCGCTTATCGTCACGCTTGGTGCACTGACGTTGTACCAAGGGGTTGTCAATGTCGCAACTCAAGGGCAAGGCGTGACCAATTTTGATCCGTCGTTTCAGACGCTCGGTGCGGGAACGCTGATTTTGGGCATCCCAAACCCTGTTGTCATCTTCGCGCTAATGGCGATCGTCGTCGCGGTCTATCTGGCCCGCACGACCGGCGGACTCAACATCTTCGCTGTGGGTGGCAATCGCGAGTCGGCTGAGGCCGTCGGCATCCCGGTTCGCAGAATGGTGCTTTCACTTTTCGCTGTGAATGGCGCCATTGTCGGCATCGCGGCTGTGATCACCGCCAGCAATTTCGGGGGCGCGACACCCACCGTCGGGTCTGGCCTCGAGCTGAACGTATTGACTGCCGTCATTCTCGGCGGGGTTTCATTCTCGGGCGGTGAGGGCAGCATTCTCGGCACGGTGCTGGCGGTCATCCTGCTGACCGTCGTTGATAGCGGAATCGTCGCACTCAACATCGACTCGTACTATTCGAACGTCGTAAGCGGTGCGCTGCTTGTCTTCGCTGTTGGCATCGACCAGTTCACTGAAGAGGGACGAAATAGATACCGCCGGATGCTCGCCATGCGTAGCGCTATGGCCGCCGACGGGGCGGTGCAATGACCCATCCCCTGCCACGCCGATTCGAAGGCAAGGTCGCAGTCGTCACGGGAGGAGCATCAGGCATGGGAGAGGCAACGGCTCGACGCCTAGCCGCCGAGGGCTGCGCCGTCGTCATTGGCGATGTGAACTCCGCTGACGGTGAACGCGTCAGCGCCGAGATCGTGAGCGAGGGTGGTCGTGCGGTCTTCCATCACACCGATGTTACCGACGAGCAATCGGTGCACGGGATGATCAACCGAGCTCTCGCAGAATACGGGCGACTCGATGCCGCAGCTCACATCGCTGGCATCGCCCAGCAGCCGAAGTCGTTTCTTGACAACGACGAACCGCTCTGGCGGCGAATGGAGGCCGTGAATGTGCGCGGAACCTATCTGGTGCTCCGCGCCGCGGCCGCGTATCTTGTCACGACCGGCGGTGGCGCGATCATCAGCTTGAGTTCGCTTGCGGGGATCCGTCCGCAGCCCCACTCCGCCTACTATTCCGCCACCAAACACGCGGCCGTCGGACTCATCACGAGCGCGGCGGGCGAGCTCATTGCCCGGAATGTTCGAATCAACGGGATCGCTCCTGGCGCCGTCGATACTCCAATGATGGCTGGTCAACCGGCAGAAGCGATCGAGGCGATCGTTCAGGCGCAACCTATGAAACGGCTGGGCCGATCACCCGAAATTGCTGCAGTCGCAGCGTTTCTTCTGTCAGACGATGCATCGTTCATTGTGGGGCAGATATTGGTTGCCGACGGTGGGTGGGCTGACGCTTCGTGACGCCGAGTGTGACCTGATACCGTGGTGGCACTCGACGAGGAGTCCCAAAGAATGAATCTCAGACAGCTCGAATGTTTCTTCGTTGTCGCTGAGACACTGCATTTTGGTCGTGCCGCGGAACGGCTCTTCATGGCTCAGTCGAGCGTGAGTGAGCAGGTGACGAGCCTTGAGAAGGAGCTCGGTGAGCGGCTCTTCGTTCGAACCACACGTCGCGTTCTCCTGACCTCGTTCGGTGCTGAATTCCTCACGGACATCAGGCCACGCTACGACCAACTCCGATTGAGTTTCGCAAAATTTCAGCGCATCACTCCTGGTCAACGGTCGCTTAGGCTTGGCCACACGCCTGAGCTCGGGCATTGGCTTTTTCCGAAACTACTCGGACTCATCGACGGGATGCCTGAGGAACGTCACCCTGTGTGGACGCCGATGCTGTTGCACACACACGAACAGATCGAGAGCCTTCTCGAAGGCAGCCTTGACCTCGGTCTGTGCTGGGAGGCGAGTGTTCCTCCCGGAATAGGCAAAGCCGTCCTAGCCAAAACCCCCTTTGTCGCAGTCATACGTGAAGACGATCCGCTCGCGCTGCAGAGGGAAATCTGTCTCTCGGATCTGCTAGAGAGACACCTTTTAGTCTCACCGAGGCCGGACAACTCCTTTCTTGACTCGAAGCTGCAGACAGCCATGGCTGAAGCAGGCCTTACTAAGTCCGCGCTCGAAGAGGTTGCTGGTTACAACGAGATTTCCATTCACGTTCGCACCTCGCGTGCAGTGGGCGTGCATCCTGCGCCCATCGCAACCATCAATAGAACCCCGGGAGTCACCTTTCGTCTGTTGGCAGACCCCGAACTCCTCGTTGAAGTCTGTCTGATCTGGCGAGAATCTGCTGATGCGGATCAACGCCTGCAGATGATCGATCTACTGCGGCAGTCGGCAGTCGACGCTGTGACCGATACCGAGCGCAGCCTGGAAGGGCAGAGACCGGGTGCTCAATAGGTGAGATGAGCGTGTCCCGGGAGCCGGTCCACAGTCGCGGTGGCGATGGTTTTGGGCATGAGTTCATCGAATCTTATTGCAGTTCCCACACGTTCCTTCCAGCGTTTTGCCTGTTTTGGGCCACTGACCTGCTGCTATGGGTCCGGCGTGGCGTCCACGAGATCACAAGGCAGAGTGCTCAAATGTTAGGTAGCGGTTTAGTTTCCAAGCTAGACAGAAGGTGTGCGGTGAACGATCGTCCGCGGTTGCACTCGGTTCAAAGCATGGCTCTCTCGCCGATGCCGGTTGAGTTCATTGGCCCGGCGGACTATCAATCGGTCTGTGTGGACGCGTTCGTCGCCAGCCAGATCGCCCGGGGATTCAGCCAGCTCACTATCGATAACGGCACGGGGGTGTTGGAGCGGTTCCTTGCGATAGCAGGCAAACCGGCATGGGAGCTGGAGCCGGAAGACATTGACCTGGTCATGGCGGCCTTGATTGATCGCGGGGTCGGGACGGTGACCCGTCGCGGATATGTCGGCACCTTCAAGGCGTTTTTCGCATTTTTGGAGGCCCGCCACGGGTCCGAGATCGAGTCACGGTTCGGAGTGCGACTCTCAGATCCCCTCGATATCTTTCATTCCGGCCACCATGTTGGAAACGATTCTCCAGCCACTCGTCCTCCTCCGACCCCGGCCCGGATGGACGAATTCTTTACCTTCCTGCGTCACCGGATGGACGGGGCCCGCAAGTGGACGCCAGCCGCCCGCGACTACGCCCTGCTACGGATGCTCTATCACGCGGGACTGCGCTCGGCCGAGGCGGCAAGTCTGGAGATCCGCGATCTGCATTTTGACCGTGGACCCTTCGGGAAGATCCACGTCCGGCTGGGCAAGGCTGCCAAAGGCTCGGGACCCCGGCCCCGGTGGGTCCCCATGCTTGATGACCTCTCACTGATTCTGCACTGGTATCTGGCCGAAGTACGGCCCCGGTTTAAGGTCCGGGGACCGGTCCTTTTCTGTGACGAAGGGGGCGGCCGGCTGAACTCCGGATCGATCCGCAACCGGCTGGCCCACCTATGCCAGGAGGAAGGACATCCCGTGCATGAACAATTCAGCCCACACGGTCTCCGCCACGCCTGCGCGACGCGTAACTACGAACGCGGCATCGATCTGGTCGCGATCCAGCAAATGCTCGGCCACTGGAATGTAGGAACGACGATGCGCTATGTCACCCCATCGGCGACCTTTGTCGAAGACGCTTACCGGCGGGCCATTTCCACCACCCTGACCAACCTCACAGAGGAGTAAACGATGGCTGTATTCCGTTGGCGGCTCAGAATGGCCGCCGCCCAGCGGGAAGTCTGGACGGGAGCGCAATTGCGTCGTCTGCTGGGCAGACAAAGCCGGATTGGAGCTATCTGCCGCTTCCATCTCCGCCCTTCTCACTAACCAGCCCGTCCAGGTCAAACTCGACACCCTCGCCGCGCTCTGCACCGCGTTGGACTGCACCCCCAACGACCTCCTCGAACTGGACGCAACCCTTCCCGCCTCAACGGCAAAAGCGCCCGCGATGGGAACCGCGACCGGGAGCGCCGGCGGTTCGTCCGGTGAGACCGGCCAGGGGCGCGCCCGTGCCGGTGGTGCACGGACGCCTCCACCGTTCTGAGCTGGAGATGCTGATCGGGAATTGCCTGGATTGCGGCAGTGATGCCCTCCATGCCCGAGGCCGGTGCTCACCCTGTTACTGGAAAGCCAAACGTGAGGCCCTGAAAGAGGATTGCCCTTCCTGCAAGCTCAGCCGCGTCCTGGTCAGCGGGGCCGGCATCTGCGGGATGTGCGTCCGCCGCGCCCGGCCGCCGAAACAGCCAACACCGCGGATCTGCTCCGGCTGTGGACGGCTGGCCATCCATGATGGGCTCGGCTTGTGTTCACGCTGCTACCAAAGGGACCCCTCCAGGGTCGCAACCTGGACCGAAGGGTCGCTGCTTCGGCTCGGAGACAACGCAACGGTCTGGTTCGGGCCGCTGGCCCAGGACCTGGCCCAGCGCTGTGCGGCACCAGTGGCCATGGCTCACCTGCGCAAGATCGAAGCTCTGCTCCAGGTTGGCGTGGTCGCTCCCGCCGCCATTATCGCCACGCTGTGCTCGACGGGCCGATCGGCCGGAGCTACCACCAGACTGGTTGATGAATTCTTCATCCGTTCAGGCACAGGCACGCACCTCGACGAGCCCAAACGGCTCGCGGCCGGTCGTCGCCACCGCCGTCTGGCCCGTGTTCCCCTACCACTGCGTCCCGGCGTGGAAGCCTTCACCAGGCACCTGCTCGATTCCAAAATCCGCGCTGAACTCCGTGGCCACGGTCAGCTGACCGACAACACGATCGAGGCACGCATCGCAGACCTGGTCATGCTCGCTGAACAACTCACCGGCCGCGGGATCACTGATTGGGCAGCGGTCGCGGTCACGGACGTTGAAGAATTCATCACGAGCAACACCGGATCACGGCTGGCCACCTGCCGCGGCTTTTTCGCTTTCGCCCGCCGCCGCAAACTCATCCTAATCAATCCCGCCGCCACCATCCGGTGCAAGAGGCCCCGCGGTTTTGCCGGACGTATCCTCACACTGGCCCAGCAGCGCCAGCTGATTTCCCGCTGGAGTGACCACGAAATCAACCCCGTTGAACGCGCCGTCGGGCTGCTGAGCCTGCTCCACGGCGCGAGCTGCACCGAGCTTCGCCACCTGCACCTGGCGGATATCGACTTCAGCGCCGCGGCGGTGCGATTCGCAGGACGCCCACATCCCGTGCCGCTTGACCCGGTCACTGCCGGGGCACTGAAGGAGCTTCTTAGCGTCCGCTCTACCCTCCTGACCGCCAATCCCTACGCACTCACAACCCGGTACACGCGCCGCCACCACGATCCGGTCTCGTCCTCCTTCATGACCCACATCCTCGACGGCGCGGGCGTCAGGCCCACAGTGTTGCGTCAGACGCGGCTGGCGGATCTGTCCCATCGACTCGACCCGCGTCTGGTGGCCGCCGTCTTCGGCATGACCGAAGGCGGAGCCCTGCACTACGTCACCGATGCCGTCGACAACGAGGAACACGTCTTCAGCCGGTACCTGTGAACTTTAGGTACGAAAGCGCATACCTTCGCCTGAACCTATGCGCTTCGGAGGGGTGGATGTTTGAGCTGATCCCCGGGGATTGCTTCTAGTCGGAGGCTTCCACGGCCCGGTAGAAGCCCTCGGCCGCCTCGGCGGAAACCAGCAACCTCGACTGGGCGCATGATGCTGAATCTGCTCGCCACCCTCGCCGAGTATGAGCGCTAGCTGATCGTCGAGCGGGTCAACGGCTGCATCGCCGCAGCGAGGCAGAATGGGGTCGCCGTAGTACTCGCCGAAATCAGGCGGATATTGCTTGGGGCAGGCTTCTGATCTGGGAATTTGCGGGTTCGTTGGAGGCCGTTCCTGGCTACGCAGGCGTTCCCAGATGAAGAGCTGGATCGGCTTCGGGGGTTCCCGGAGATCGGCAGGGACGAGCTGTTCCCGTTCTTCACTCTGCGCTGCGAAGTCCAACCCGGATCGCCGTGCCGGTCCCGCGCCGGTGCATCGACCTACCACACCGGCCGGTTCACTCCCTCGCCTGGCGAAGGATCCGCGCGTGACCAAGGTGGACGCCCACCGGTCATCACCGACGACATGCTTCACACCGCGCTGCGCCGTCGCAAGAACGGCGAGTTCCTCAAGGACATCCGCCCCGACCTGATCATCCCCACAAACAAACGCAAAGACCGCAACCCCAGCACGGCCAGCATCCACCGGGTGCTCACCGAGCACGAAAAACGCCAAGCCTACTCCGAAGCCGTTGACCAGGCTCACACCGACTTCGCCACGCTCCACTCGAGCACCCGACACGACCGAACAGCCGGGTTAACACCGGTCAGCCATATCCACCCGATTTTCGGCGAGTCCCCCTCGGCGACCGCGGGCTTCCATCCAGATGCGCTTCCCGCGGCGGGCGCGTCCCTCGTGACGCGAATCCCTTGGTCGTTATGGACCTCTCTGGAATGATGAACCGCATCGTGCGGAGAGGGGCGAGTCAATGTCTGCTGCTGATGAGAAAGCCCAGGCGTCCAGGGAAGAAACTATCTTACGGATACGACGCAATATCCGGGCGGCCCAACTTCGGATTACCCTGGACAAGGTCCAGGGACGAAAGACGCCGGAAGCGGTGGTACGACTGGCGAAGCTGACGCCGCCGCGGTTGCCGTCGCCATTTGATACTTTGAGATCGCCGGATGGGAAGCTCCGGACGGATCCGGCATCACGGAGAGAAATGGCTCTCCACGTGCGCCGTAACATCCGGGCCGCTCAATTGAGGGTTGCCTTGGACGAGCAGAGGGGTCGGCCGACTCCCGAAGCCGTGAAGCGATTGGCCCAGACGGAGCTTCCATCACTGAGGTAGAGACCATTTGCTCACCTACCCATGGGCTCTCGCGCGAACCACGGCAGACATGCCGGCCGCGATCGGCACCTGCTAGCGCGGTCAGGTACCAGAAAGGCCTGTACGACCTCGACAGGGATCTTTCAACACCTTCCAGATGCGGCCGATCGACAACCTCAGGGACGCCGACGAACCGAGACTCCAACTAGCCTCGATGCCTTGATCCACGACACCGTTACCGCCTCGGAGTGGATCCGCGTTCTCGTCCCGCAGCACCGGTACGATTGCAGCATTCTGTTGGCCTAGATGTACTGGACCGGGGACAAACGCATCGAAAGTCCGCAGGGTTCTAGCAACGAGCCTAGGGTGCAGGCAAGATACGGATGTCAGTGATGCTGCTCGCAGCCCATTCCGCGGGCGCCGTGCCGTCGCTGCGCCGTCGGACACGAACCGCGCGAGCAAACTGGCCAGGCATGGCCCCCTCGGGGAGCTGGCTGCGGGCTATGCCGGTGAGCCACTGTCCGCCGATATGCATTGCGGCCACTCCCGAGGTTGAGTGCTCAATGCCGAAGATAGTCCCCTCGATGGCGTCCGGTGATTCCCAGTCGGCCACGGCCCTCCAGTGCGGTTCGCAGGTCATGCGCTTCGTGCAGAATCGGCATGTGTCTACGTGCGGTCGCGCCAGGGTGCGTCCCATTATCTGCGCGCTGCGGATCTGACTGAGGAGTTCTTTGATCGCGAAAGGCGTGATCTCGATCTCCACGGGCCCTTGCCGCAGGTTGAAGACGATGACCTGTTTCGGAGGCGCGCCGTAGGCTACTTGAAACAGATGGGCGTAAAATGTCATTTGGTGCTTGATCGCTGACGAGGACGCCGCGGCGGCGTCCCGTCCGGTTTTGAGATCGATGATGAGCCCTCCGGCCCCGCCAGCCGCGACGTCGAGGATGCCGAAAAGATGATTGTCGTTGTCGGTCAGCAGCATCTCAGTGCTTATGACAGATCCTGCGCCCGCGAGGATGGCGCTGAGTTCCTTTCCACGTGACTTCAGCCGTGCGCGGGTGATGAGGGCCTGTGGCATGCGGGCAGGGTCGACCTTGTTGGCTGCAACGATCTCGTCAAAACGTCCTTGCAGTCGCACGCCTGGATCCTCATATGACCACTCTTCGTTCTCAACCCACTGCTGAAGCGCGAGGTGCGCAATGGAGCCAGCGTTGCCAAGTTCCTGCGCCGGTGGCCTGACAGGCTCGTAAGCGGGCACCGCAGAGAGCGGGCAGCGCAGCAGGCGCCAGGAAGCTGTGGATGACCACCATTGCAGCACCTCGTCTTCTCCTTTCACACGACCGTCAGGTCGGAGTCGGAGATGAGTTTGAGCACCCGACGGGGGTCGCGGTCGAGGGTGAAGGAATCGACGAAGACAACTCCGTTCAAGCCCTCTTCGGATGCTTCGATCTCGGCCATCGCCTCGGCAAGGCGCGGCGCGATAAGCGTGTCCTCGGACGCTTCGAAGGGGTGACGGGCGACTACGGCGAACGATCCTTCACTTGGGCTGTCGAAGCGTGCTGCGGAGGCGGTGCTGCTAATCGGCGTCGCGTTGTAGGCGCGGGCCCAGCGCTCGATAGCGGCAGCCTCCGCCAACGTATCGATGCTCAGGGGCTGGCCTTGGAGAAGCCCGAACAGGTCTCTGGCAAGCCGCCAGTCGAGCAGTGCGTGATATGCCATGTTGCCGTAGTCACGCAAGCAGCGGTAGCAAGAGGAATGGCAGGCAACTGCGTGGGACGGATCTTCCAAGTCGGCGAGGTAATTCGTAATCGCATCGAGGAATTCCGGCAGGAACCCTGAAGAGCCGAGGTGTGTGCTGAACCCAGCACCGTTTTCGAGGGTGTCGGCCAAGAAGGCGAAGGTAGCCGGCGCCCCGCCGGTCATGCCTGAGTAGATGCCTGCGGCGAGTTCGAGGGGCTGGATGTCGAGCGCCGCAGAAGCGACGGTGCGAAGGAGGAAGGCGAATGAGTACCACGCAGCGCGTCGGCTATCGGTGACTTCCTGAGCGCCGTATGGCTGGCGGACGCCGGAGACTAGATTGAGACGGAGTCCGGAACTAGGAATCGTTGGCGCGGCGGCCCCGGCGAAGAGGAAATCGGTGTGCTGAATGGCACCGAGGGCAACGCTGATCGGATCTCCGGTTGCCGAGGAGGGGTGGAGTAGCCCTGCTTCGACGGCGCGCGATGAGACGTAGCCGCCCCAGTCCGTGACCCCAGGAGTTGCCCGGCGGAGGGTGAAGCACTGCCCGCCATTGTCGTTGATGATGTAGCGGGAACCGGGGCCGGCGAGAAAGATGGCTTGTCCGGGAGTCTGGCGGGTGAGGGCATCCATGTCGGTCATAGCCCTGGCGGCCATTGCACGAGGGCTCCAGGAGAAGTTGCCATCGAAATCGGTTCCACGTGCACTGCGGAACCCGAGCGGTTCGCGCATCGGGACAGTGGAGTAGAAAATGGGTCCCGCCCCGCATCGGGGACAGGTATTGGTTGATTGGCCTCCGGCCTCCTGCTCGCCGAGATAGGAGCATGCGCGGCAGACCGATAGCGGTGACTCGGGCAGGAGTGGATCTGGCACCGGCTGGGGACGAGGGCCTGTGGGCTTGAAGGCAGTGATCCCGACGACCGGGTAGACGATGCCATCGCGGACGACTTCGCTCATCGGGGCGAATTGGCTGACGGCCATGTTCAAGTCGCGATCGATGACCCCGGTCGGCGGCCATGGATAGGAATGTCTCGGACGGTTGAGATAGAGGTAGCGTACTGAGGTCGGAAATCCGAACATAGGCAGGAGACCGCGTTCAGCGAGTAACTGGCTGAGATCCTCGTGTTTCTGGGTCGCGGCGGCTGCGTCGATTTCGGACACAAACGTTGAAGCGCATCTTGACGCTTCATCGTTTGCTGTCTCTTGGAAGACCGTGCTTCGCGCAAGGGACCTAGCAGCGTCCCGAACCACGTCTGGGTGGTCCTTGAGCCACCGTTCGAAACGGGGCCTGAGCACCGTCTGCCAGTCGGCGGTCTTACCGAATGCGCCATGCACGTTGATGCTGGGGTCTTCCCCGTTTGTTACGGAAATGATGTCGGCGGACGCTTGCCGAAGGACTTCGCTTCGCAGCGAGCGGGCGAAGATTTCTGGCCGGTTCAGAGCAAGGTAAGGCTTGGGGGTGGGTTCGTTGGTGATGCGGTCAGGTCGCTCGAAGTAGTACTCATCGTGGCTGCGGCCGCGGCATACAGTCAGTGCGATCGCAATGGGGGAGTTTCGTCGCCCGGCGCGGCCCACTCGCTGCTGATAATTGAACCGAGTAGGTGGCATGTTGCCGAGGACGACGGCGGAGAGGGCGCCGATGTCCACACCGGCTTCCATCGTCGTAGTGACGGAAAGAAGGTCGACGGCGTCGGTAAGCTCGTTTTCGCCAGAGCCGAGGAATACGTTCTGGAACCGTGATTGACGGGACTGTGCATCGATTCGGTCGGTCTGGCCGGTTAGCTCTGCGGTGTTGAGCCTAAACATTCCGTCGCCCCTAGTGGCCTTCCAGGCATAATAGTCCTGATTAACGTCGATCGGGACGGCACTAGTGGGTAACGGGGTCGCACATTTGGTGCAGTAGCCATTGCCGGTGGTCAGGTGGTGGCGGCTGCATTTAGCGCAGACCCAAGCGCGCCCTTCACTTGTACGCAGCACTACGGCGGATGGATCGATCAGAAAGTCCACGATAGCGGTGTCTGCCCTAGTTAGGGCGTCGTCGTGGATGCTGTCGAAACTGGTTGCCTCTGCGGCAGCGACGGCCGTCCAAAACCTCCGAAGTTTGGGTGTCGGGACTCCGCGCGGTGTGCGGAGGCGGAAGAATCGGCGCTGGTCGGCGAGGATTCGCAGCGCCGAACGCGCTTGCCTCGTCGCGTGATCGGTCGGCCCGTCGGCGGGGGAGGTGTCCGACGCCAGAGTCAGCCAACCGAGTCCGAGGGATTCGAAGTCGCGTCCTCCTCCTGAGAACAGTCCTTGGAGCACTTCCTCTTCGAGGGAGCTACTGATGTCGTAAAGCAGCGCTGTCTGAGGATCGGTGAGGCCGGGCTTGGGCGACGGTGGGCTGACTTGCCAGTTGTACAGCTGTGACCATGGAACTGCGGGTTCTTCCTGAGTCTCACGGAGGCGGGCATGAGGGCCGCCCGGATTCATCCCAAGGTTGAGGAGATCGGCAGACACTTCGGCGGCAAGTTCACGAAGTGAGGGTGGCGCTGCAAGCCTGCCTTTCAACCGTTCCGCCTCGGCCGGTCCGGTTCCGGGCTTGCCGTCCCACACCTCGCGGAGTTCGGCGAGTGTGGCAGCATCGCGTTGCTTCAGTCTCTCAAGGGCGGCGAAGGATTCCGGCGATTTCTCGTTCCGAAGCACGTGGGCCTCGGCCAATTCGACATCGTGAGCAGTGCCGCCAGAGGCGGAGAGCCGCGAGTAGAGCAACTGGCGAAGGAGGTCCTGGTAGTGCCGGAGGCCCAAACCTACCGAGAGCTTGGCTGCGTCCTGGCGGCTGTCGGTAAAGACGATGAGCTTGCGCTCTGCATCTCCGAGATCGTTGGCGAGCTCGGTGGTAAGTACTTGGTTGATTTTCTCGAAACCGGTGCGCATCTGCCGGATCGGTGAACGTTGGGTGGCCGGATCGGTCGGCTTGAGGCGCCCGTCACGGCCAAACTGGATCTCCCAGTCATCGCCGCAGTTGGGGCACTGCGTAGGAAAGGGACTGACGGTATCGACCGGACGCTGCAGTTCCCCGGTGGTCCTGTTCCTTGCGATATGGGCATGAAAGCTCCACCCGGTGAATCCGTCAGCAACGTTGCTGAGCGCGCCTGAGGCGGGGTTGAGTTTACTCTGACGGAAGGCGTATGCGACGGCGTTGCTGTCGCGGTTCCAGGATGGTGAGTCGAGGTTCGTCAGGGCGGCTTCAGCGCGGGGCCAGTAAACGAGGTAGTTGTCGGCGGTGCGTTGAAGAGTGACCTGGTCAGGAAGCTTGGCGAGTTCGGGGACGTCAGCAAGTAGCATGGTCTTCACAGCTGGCTTCTGAAGTTCGCCTTCGGGAGCAAAGCCACCGAGCATGACGTCACCGCAGT
Source organism: Arthrobacter sp. DMZ02-1R (assembly GCF_057747935.1). Lineage (NCBI taxonomy): Bacteria > Bacillati > Actinomycetota > Actinomycetes > Micrococcales > Micrococcaceae > Arthrobacter > Arthrobacter sp. DMZ02-1R. The sequence continues at coordinate 4,435,304 of NZ_CM173230.1, read as the reverse complement.
TCTGGCAGTACAACAACTCGAGTACCCGCCCACCACATTCGCATCGAGTTGCAGGCTCGGCATACAGCTTTCCAATAGTCCGGTCTGGCTGCGGTTCGGGGACCGCACTGCAGTCGGGGTCGCAGCATGCCCACATGCCCACGACGTTGCGGAAGAACAGGTGGGCGCGGAACTTCGGGTCGCCGGGCTGTGGGTCCTGGGCGAGGCCAGCGAGAACGTTTGAGATCGCCTTTTCCGAGACTTTTGCTGGCGTGTCCGGAAAGACATCTTGAGCGACCTGGCTGAGGGTCTTAGCCGCGCCGGTTCCGTCGCCGTGGAGGACCCCTTTGAGAGCGTTGACAACACCGCCCGTTCGACCGTGTTCGGCTGCTGTTTCCGCATCAGCCGCAGCCAGAGCGGCCGGATCGACCGCGGGCGGTGTGCGGAACGCAGGCGGAGTGATGCCGGAGCCTCGGATGAATTCGAACGTTCCCCGATCGACGTCGAAGAACTGGTGCAGATAGTCACTGTCGCGTCTAGGGTCGAGGGAGGCGGAAGCGGCGAGGACACGGAACTGTTCGGGGCGTACCTCCAATCCGAGGCGGTGCTTAAGGCTGCGCAGGAGGTAGGCCACCTCCGTACCGGCGGTACCGCGGTAGGTGTGGAGTTCGTCTACCACCAGAGTAAACAAGTTGGCTGGGTCTTCGAGCCACTGGCGGGTGGAATCGAAGAAGTGCCCGTCCCGCTCGCGCAGCAGCATCACGTTGAGCATGGAGTAGTTCGTGATGAGGATGTCGGGCGGGTAATCGAGCATGTCCCACCGTGAGCGCATCTCCGCGCCATCCAGGCGCGGCACAAAGTAGCGTAGGTCGTCATCGGCCTTCTGCGATGCGACTTCCCGCGCGCGGGCTCCGCGCCGACTGGTCTCCCGCAGGTAGCGGCGTAGTTCTCCGAGCGCCAGGTTGTTGCCTCGGCTGCCGGTGACGGGTGTGGCGCCAGTGTAGCGGCCGAAGTAGAAGCGGTGCCTGTTACGGTTCTCATCTAGCCATGCGCGGATACTGTCACTGTCGAGGGCGCGGCGCAGGCGGAGGAGCTGATCGTCGACGAGCGCGTTCATCGGGTAGAGGACGAGCGCTCGGACGGCGGCTTTGTGTCCTGGTTCGCCGTCTCGCTGGGCACAAAACGGGTTGCTGCTGCCGGTCCACCAGTCAACTGGTGCTGCTCCCCGTCCCGCCCATGAGCGGGATTCATTGAGCAGCGAAGACAAGACCGGAAGGAGGAACGACTCGGTCTTGCCCGACCCGGTACCGGCGGTGATGACCATGTGGCGGCTTTGCTGCACACCCGCGGTGAGGGCTTCCTCTTGGTGCCTGTAGAGGGAAGGGACACCTTGGAGCAGGCCGATTTTGGCGAAGTCGGCGAGATCGGCGTCGGCTCCTGCTGCTGCAACGGATTCGGCCAGGGTGCGGCCGGTGCTTTCGTATTCAGTCCGAAGTTCGAGCAAGGGCTTGCGATAGACGCCGCCGTCTCGGTCGAGCAGGGCCCGGCGCTCCGTCTGGAGTTGCACGTCCGCTAGGCCGAAGGGCGTGTCGTAGTAGCGGAAGTAGGCGTCGCGCAGGTGCTCGAACGTCTGGATTGCGTCAAGGTGTGTGCTGGCATTTCCCATGAGTACCGTGTCTTCCTGTTCAGCTGCTGATCTGAAGGGTCTGTCCCAGCGAGCACGTGACATGCGCGGCTATCTCGCGGGGGACGTTGTCGTAGAGTGCGGTGTTGGCCGCTCTGTCGGATCTCGGTGTGAAGCCGCTGCAGAGGACGAGCACCCGTGAATGAAGCGGCGGAAGAGGGACAGCTCTATCGATGACGACGGTGCCGGTTCTGCTGCAATCCTTGTTGTCTGGCTCCCAGTGAATGACTGTCTCGCCTCGTCTGGCGAGCTCGGCGAAGATGCCAGGCGACAGCTCGACGGCGTACCAGTAGCCTTCACGGCGTAGGGTGTACCGCCACCGGCCGTGGACCTGCTCGCGATAGAGGCCATCGGGCAATGCGAGGTCCCTGGGAGACGTTGTTGTCCAGCGCTGGGGACTGAAGCTGGCGAGCCGCTCAAACAGAGAATCGTAGGCGGGCGGTGCGCTCGGGACTAATGGAGGGGGTGGCTGGAGCATCCCAGCGATGCCCACCGCCGCACAGCCTGCATAGTCCACTCCGATGTCGCCAGCGGCGTCTTCGAGTTCCCGGGTCTGCTCATAAGGGATCAGGATGGTGGCCGGTGCCGGGAGTGTTCCATGATGACCCGGTCGCCGTGCTCGCTCGACATAGAGTCCCGCACTCTCGATGGCACGGACCAGCCTGGGCCTACGGGCGCCGATAAGTACAGCAATGCCGTCGGCAAGCGGAAGTCTGGTGATCACCGGCGGAGCAACGGACCATCTACCGTGCTTCCAGTCCACTTCGCAGTGCCCCAGAGTTGCGACGTCTCGCAGCCACTTCCCGCCGACGTTGTCAGACACAGCGAGGTCTTCGGTCCGAGCGAGCCACAGGGCACGTGTGCTGAGGTCGGCGATCGTGCCGCTGCCGGTCTCGCTCATCCAGGTCAGGAGAAGGTCGCCAATCATGCCCCGGCCCCTGCTATCTGCAGCCGCATCTTCCAGAGCTGCGCCCCGTTCGCGTCAGTGCATGCCCGCTTCCAAGTGTCCAGAAGGTCGATCTCGACTTCGTATTGTTTCGGGCTTGCGGGCCCGATCTCTGTCAGGCGCCAGAGAAGGCCACGGCGCTGGGCGAGCCATCGAGCGCTTGAGGGTGCATTTATCTCAAAAACTTGCGAGTAGAACTGGATGTCAATGCTGGAGAGGAACCGGGGCGGTGAAGGTTCTGCCACAATCTCTGCGCGCCCGTCTTCGTGAAGGAGCAAGGACTCATCCCTCCCGCGGCGCCCGAGTACCGTGGCCACGTCGACGATCCCCGGGACAAGTGCACCAATGACGGCGACCGCCCTATTCATTTCGCACATCTCCAGGCTGCTGGTCCAGCCGAGACCCGCGGTACCGGCCGGCGGGGCAGGGTCAGGGCCCTCGCGCACCGTTGTGAACACGAGCTCCTGCCCGTCGGCTTGCACAACATGACGGCCTGTTCCGTCGATGAAGCGACGAATTGGCAGAGGAAAGCCGTTGGCAGCGACTCTGTCCTTCCTCCCGTCGAGAGTGACGGTAGCGATGCGAAGTTCACTGCCGAATGGCAGGAGCAGGTCAGGCGCACCGCCGGAGAGGTAGTGGGAGGCCGAGATCGACGAAGCGAGAGGCAAGCCGTACACGAGCTTGGCACGCGGAACTACCTCCGCGATCGCTCCTATGGCGCGGAGGCCCGGTAGGCGGGAAAGCACATCCCTGAACGCCTGCCCATCAAAGATCCGCACCCTCTCGAAAAGTTCGTATCCTTCGAGGAGGAAAGATCTCCGCTGCTGGACCTGGCGCCAGCCCTCCGCAGCAGCTTCTTCCAGCAGGCGCCGGAAATCAGTGGCGTGGGTAGAGGTGACCGCGACGACATGCTCCTCAAAGGGCACCATACCGGGAACCGAGGACCAAGCACCCGACTGGGGGTCGGGAGAGAAGAAAACGACCGCCGAGGGCGGGAACACCGCGGCGAATTCCTCGGACCGAAGCTGGAAACCGGAGAGAATTCGTACAAGGGTCACTGCTGGAGCGTTATGTCCAACGTAGTACTCATGGCCCTCGACCGCGTTGAGGCTAACTCCCTGCGGTTCCCCCTGCCCCGAGAGGACAAGCGTCTGCGGCCGCCCCTTTGGCACAGGGAACAGCCAACGAGCCTGCCACTCGTCTAGATCAATCCCGAGTTTGACCGCGATCCTCTGCTTTCCCTCGCCTGTCAATACCCTGCCATCCCAAGCTCGAGCGTGGGCCGCGACGACCGACCCTAGCAACGAACGTGTCTGGGAATCCGTCAGCGCACCCATAAATGCTTCACTAAGCCGGTTCCGCGAGTCTTCTGCCCAGATATCGAGCGCAGACAGGAGGGTCTCCGGACTGGGCGAATCGCCTGGAGAGAGATCGAGTGCCTGGAAGAGGCGCGTCAACGATGCGCGATCGCTCTGACGGACAAGGGCCTGCGAGAGGGGATAGCCAATTCGCGATGGGTAGGGAACGTCTGGGATCGTTGAGGTGCCGACGGCGCCGTGCTGATCCTCGATCCAGCGATGTAGGCCAACCCACATCTCAACGACTTTGAGGAATGCCCCGCGTTCTTCGAGGTCTTTCCTCAGCGCTTCAATTTCGGCGTCCCTGCCGTCCGGAAGCATTGTCTGAGCGAGGCGAAGATAGTAGTTCGTCGACCTCGCCACATTGTCTGATCGCATCTTCGTAGCTGCCAGGACGGAGATGGCAATCACCGGAAGCACGGGCGGCGCCTCGACCTTCGGCCCGCGTTGCCAGCGCTGGTAGGCCTTGAGCAGCGGGTTAAACATGGATCGACCATCTGCCAGGCGGAGGTGGTGCCGGACGGCGTCGGCGAGGTTGCGTGCGGCGTCCTCGGCGCGGTTCAGGCGTGCAAGTTCTCTGTCATCTAGGAAAAATACAGTCGGGCCTTCATGCGGGTGTAGGAACACGTCTGCGAGCAGTTGCTGCCACTCCTCGTATGTGTCAGCTGTGGAGGCGACGGGAGGGGCGGTTTCGCTCTCTAAATTAGAGCCAGAAACACCAAGAACAGGCGATTCGTCACTTGTGACCCCCGGCCGCATGGTCCAGTCCCCCAATTCTTGACAGTCCGATCCCGATTCACATTACATTTGCGGACGGCCCCCAGAGGGGAAATGCAGCCAGCTAGGGGTGTCATCCGTCCGAGAGGGAAAATATGATCTCTTGCTGAAGACGACAGTTGTTTGAAGAATACTGGTTACGTTGGAATAGGCATAGCAGAATCGGGCCCACCCACGACGCGGAGGGGACCACTAAGGACGGCGTACCGGAATTAGAACGAAGATCGCCCGCAACAACGTGGCCGTCCGGCCGACTCCCTTCTAGTCTGGTCACGTCGTGCTGCAGCCGACGGCTCGGTTCGGCTACTGCCTCGGGGCTGGCCTTCGCGGATCTAATGTTTGCCTCAGCGACCTCTGTTTGACGGCCTGTGGACCAAGGAGTGTCGAGACCTCGGCGGGGGTCGAGCTGAGCCTGATCGGATGGTCGGGAACTGCCCACGCCTCAGCCCCGTAATCAAATTCGATCAACACGACCGGATCGACGTACGCGTTCCGTTTCCCCACTCTGCAGCAGAGGATTGAAGGATCGGGGACGAAGACTCTGTTGGCGTAGCACCGCGTATTGTGGAGCGAATGAGCCTAATCAACCTGCCGTCTGCAGTTGCTGATCCTGCTGTTGTCGCGGTGGCGGCTGAGCTTCGTCGACTCGACCCAGACGGATCGAGGATGGCGAAGGTTTTTCGGTCCACCTTCGACCAGCTTTATGACGGTCAGCACACTGGCCGCTACAGCGTAGAGCAGCTATTCAAGACCGAAAAGACGCACTTCGGAACGCTTATCGAGATAAATTTGCAGCGCGAATTCAACATCTCAGATGGTTCCGTGTTGGACTTCACAATCGCTGGGTTTGAGGTTGACTGCAAGTACTCCCATACCGGGGCATGGATGCTCCCGATCGAGAGTTTCGACCAAATCATTCTGGTCACGCAGGCCGATGACCGGAAATCCGTATGGAGCGCGGGGGTCGTGCGGGCAGCTGAGGAGAATCGGCGCACCAGCGAAAACCGCGACAAGAAAACTGGCCTGAACGCGTTGGGCCGCTCGCAAATCACGTGGGTGTTCAAGGACGCGCAAATGCAGCCGAACGCCTTACTCCAGCTCCCGCCATCGGCAGTGTCCGAGATCATGGCCGGGCGCAGTGGGCAGGCTCGGGTGAACGAGCTATTCCGGTGGGCTACAAATAGACGTCTGTCTCGCAACATCATCGCCACAGTCGCCCAGCAAGACGACTACATGAAGCGAGTGCGTTACAACGGCGGTTCTCGCAGTGCCCTTCGCCCGGAGGGCTATCTGATTCTGGGGGGCGATTACTTCATCCAGCGCGACTTAGCGGCTGCATTCGGCGCAGTTGTTCCCGAGCCTGGGGAACTGGTCAGTGTACGTGTCACCCCAGCGGCCCCCGAGGAAGGTGTCGGGATCGACGGCGAATGGTGGCGCCTCGCAACCCCGGACGAGCAAATCGACCTACCCGCTCCGGTACTGCCAAGGTGAACGAACTGATCTGGCCACGCCGGGTACCCGCGCAACTCGTCGCGAGCGGCGCGGCGCCCCCTTGCCCGGATCTGGCGGTCCTGACAGCGCTCGGCAGTCTGATCGTAGCCGCCGGGGTACACACGGCTCCCGCCCGGGCGATCGCAGTCGGCAAGGGTACAGGTCAGCAGGCCCTGGCCGCGAAGAGGTCCTGAGTCAGGCTGTCACTCGGTACTGACTGGACGTGACATAGCCGTGCGTCCCAAAATCGTCAGTGGCTACTGTCAGAATGTAGGGGTGAACGAAGCGAAAACGAGTGTTTCTGAGTTAACCGCGGTGGAGATCTGCGCCGGAGCTGGCGGCCAGAGTCTCGGGCTGCACCTCGCGGGGTTTCGGCATACATTGGCCGTCGAGATTGACCGCGACGCGGCCGCTACACTCGAGCGCAATCTGTCCCGGGTTGCGTCCGCGGATGGCCACCCTCAGCCGCTCATCGCCATCGGCGACGTAGCGGACGAGTCGGTTTGGAAGCCCGAAGATCACCGAGGCGTTTCGCTGCTCGCAGGTGGCGTTCCTTGCCCGCCGTTCTCCATCGCCGGCAAGCAGCTGGGGTCGTCGGACGAACGCGATCTCTTTGCGTGGGCTGTTGAGGCCGCTGGCCGCATGCGGCCCGACGCCGTCCTGCTCGAGAACGTGCGTGGCCTGTCGATGCCGCGCTTCGCGGGCTACCGTCAGGCAGTGCTTGATCGCTTCGCCGAGCTCGGGTACCGCGCCGACTGGCGGCTGCTAGAGGCCAAGGACTTCGGTGTACCTCAGCTTCGCCCGCGATTCATACTTGTGGCCCTGCGCGATGAGTTCGCGCCGTACTTCTCGTGGCCGGAGCCGACGCCCGCCGTTCAGACGGTCGGCTCTGCCGTGTATGACTTGATGGCAGCCAACGGATGGCCCGGTGCCGAGGCCTGGGCGCGAAACGCGCACCGCGTGGCCCCGACCGTCGTCGGTGGCTCCAAGAAGCACGGCGGACCCGATCTGGGCCCGACGCGTGCGAAGCGCGAATGGCGTTCCCTAGGCGTCGACGGACTGGGCATCGCGGACGCTGCGCCCGGCCCTGATGTGCCCGTCGGCTTTATACCAAAGCTGACGAACGAGATGGTTGCGCGCATCCAAGGCTGGTCTGGACCCGGCTACGAGTGGGACTTCGCCGACGGCAAGGGCCGGAAGACATCTACATACCGCCAGATCGGCAATGCATTTCCGCCGCCGGTGGCGCGCGCGATCGGGCGCGCGATTGCCTCCGCGCTCCGAAAGGAGGGTCAGCCACTTGGGAGCCACGGCGCGGGCAGTCAATACCGCGATGAGGTGTACCGGGCGCTTCGCGACCAGACCGGGTTCATCTCACTCGCGGGACTGCGCAGGACGCTTGGAGGCGCTTTCACGGAGAGCGAGATCGAGCGCAGGATTGAATTCATCCGTCGGGACTTCGAGGTCGAGGAGCGTCGTCGCGGCACAGCCGTTACATTCCGATTGGGTCAATGGCGGGCATTTCGGGGGCAGAAGGAGCATGTGCGCCATGCAGCATTTGCAACCGAGCGTCTTCGCTCGAAGATCAGCTGATCGCCAAGTCCATGGCGAAGAACTTCAAACTGCCTGCGGGCTGGTACTTCTCGACGATCACTAATCTCGTTGAGAACATCCTGCCGCCGCTGCTTGGCCAGCTGACAGTGGACAATGCTTGGGCGTACGTCTACGCCATCACGCTGTGGTCTGAGAATGTCGGCGGGACGGAGTACCTCCATATCATCGAGTCCGACAAGCTCATCACGAAGGTCGGCCGTGGGCTCGCTGGGCGGGCGGCAGACTATCTGGCGACGCACCTTGTGCCAGGAGAGATCCGCGACCCCCTTACAGTCATCGACCAGATTGGCAAGGCTTACATCAAAGAGAGAGCGAATCAGGGATTCGAGCCTCCGCGGAAGAAGCGAGACCCGAACGTCACCGGCGCGGCCTTCGAAACGACGCTCCAGGTGCTGATTGGAAAGCTTTGCGGCGTCACCCCGTCTCGCACGCCGAGTCTGCGCACTCTACAGGGCTTCGAGCTAGCTCCGGAGGGATACCACTCTCGCCCCGATCTCGTACTCTTTGGGCCTCGCGACTTCAGGCTCTTGATATCCACCAAGTGGACGCTCCGCAAGGAGAGGGTCGGCACGTACCTGCATGAGTCGTACTTCTACAGACGGCGCCGCCCCGACCTGCAGATTGCGTTCGGGGTCAATGAGTTCCAGCCGAACATCCTGTGGCATCTGAGTACCGATCCCCTCGTGGACCGGGTATATCACGTAAACAAACGGATGCTGCTGGACCTGTATGCGCCATTCGCGGACATTCCGCCGGGCACTGGCATCCCGGCCTCCACTCTCACCGGTGACCATGCCAATGCGAAGGCATACAGCCGATGGGTGCGCATGAATGACCGGCTGTTCGACCTTACGGACATGTTCGCTGACATCAGGGCGCTGATGAAGAAACCCGATCAGGTGATCGACCCTGAGCAGGAGGATGGCGTACTTGAGGAAGATGAGGACGAGATCGGTATCTGATGTTGGCTGGTCCGTTGAGTCCGGGCGCGGCACGACCTCAGCTAGAAGTTGAGGCGGCCTCACTGGCCCCGATTGGATGACATCAGCGTCGCCGATGCCGCTGACGTGGGGTCCTGATGGATAGCACCGGTGATAGCCCGGGAGTCGGACATGGAGATGCCGTGGGACCGCTATCCATGATGATTGAAGGCAAGTGCCTGAAGGATATAGCTGACTTGCCTCTTGATCTCGCTGTCTGAGAGCCGCTCAACACTGAGCCAGCACGTGAAGTTGACCGATAGCATCTCTCCTAGAAACAGAGTCGAAGGACGTGGTCCATGGGCGCGCAGCAGCAACCGCTGGGTTGGTTTCATTCCGTCGAGACGCGGGACGCTGTGGCACAAACCCGAGATGGATGGCCCTACTTTGAGGCTCACCCAAGAGGCACTGATCTGAAGGGAATGCAATTATTTGAGATCCGCTTTGGAGACGGTGAATGGATGCTGGCTGTTGAAGTTGACCTATTGCCGCGTGGTTTAGCAGGACCCTAAGTCCTGCAAGTCGGAACACAGTGATTAATCTGCATCCGCCCTGAGTAGCCACAGCTACCGAACTCAGAGATCACTGAGCCGCCCCGCGCAGGTTCTTCCCTAATTCCATGGCTGCTTCGTCAAGCCCTGCGGTTGCCACAACCCGAACCGGCCCCGGTGACCAAGCCGGTGAGGATCATCGCTGCGGTGATCTTCAGCCAGAGCGCCGAGTCCTGAGCATACTCTCGCGCTCCGTAGACTGCCGACGAACCCCGCATCTATCCCGCAGATTCGCTGACAAGCGACGAAAGGTGATGACAGCAGAAAACAGCTCTGACCTGCGGCGATCGAAGACGCTGGCAGCCCGCAGAAACCCCCGAAAGAGCCGTACTCTTACTCGAAAGGTCACCGGATCGACGCCGGTCGGAGCCACCACTGGGAAGCGCTAGTTCTTCGGAACCGGCGCTTTTCTTCTTTAACCAATTGAATGCAATGGTGCGCAGTGCGGGGGTTATAGGACAAAACGTGTGTAAAACCGGAGTGTCTGGCGGCGCGGCTTCACAGAGTTTGAATCCGCAGGTCAAGTTCTGCGTCACGTCCGGTAAGGCGGAGCTCTGTTCGCGCCAGCAATGACGTCGGTGTCGTCTGGCCGCCCGGAACCGACCTCCGACGGCGGCAGCGCTGACGCTGACTTCGGCGCGCCATCCCCGAAGCGCGGCCCTGAGACGCCCCGGCTCTATTCATCCAACTCTCCCGGGCATATTCTTTCCCCGTTGGCACGTCGATACGCGCGAAAAATGGGGAGAAAAAATGAAAAACACGCCGCGGCTGCTGCTTGCCACTTTGGTGGCCTCAACCTTGGCCTTGAGCGGCTGTGCATTCCAAATGCCAACAGCCCAAGGCACCCAATCGGCCCAAGGCACCCAATCGGCTCAGAGCAAGCAACAGTCGTCGGCCGCTCCGGCGCCCAGCCAAGGCGAACCGAGTGCCGACCCCAGCAGCTCCGGTGGCTTGTACGGCGCCTTCGGCTCGATGAACGAGGCCTGCGTTTCCGTCAGTGCCACGTGGCTCAGCATTTCCCTCCTCCCGTTGGCGAGCTTGGCGGGCGGCAACCCCGACGACATCAAGAAAGCCCAGGATGAGCTGGCCAAGATGCAGGGCAAAGTTCCGGATGAACTGAAGCCGCACTTTGAAAAGCTCAAGGCCTTCATCGATTCAGCGGGCAGCGACTACAGCAAGTACGGCACCGGGGAGTTCGAAGCGCTCTCCAAGCCGATCGAGGACTGGGTCAACAAGAACTGCAAGTAGTGGGCCTGAACTTGCCGCCCTCCTCTTTGTATTCCCCTTTGTCTCCGCCTTGTCACAGGCAAGCGCTAGGGTGGTACTCAACAGAAGGGGAGGGCTACATGGAACAGCAGGAAAGCTTCACCGCGCCTGAACCGGAAGCCATTGGGGCTCCGGTTTCCGAGGATCGGCAAACGGTGGCAGCAAGTGGCCGTACAGTGATCTCGGATTCCGCTGTCGCCAAGGTTGCTGGCATTGCCGCGAGGGCGGTTCCGGGTGTCTACTCCTTGGGCTCGGCCCCTTCACGCGCGCTTGGAGCCATCCGCGACGCCGTCGGCAGCCAGGACCATGCTGCGGGCGTCCGCGCCGAGGTCGGCGAAACCCAGGTGGCCGTGGACATCAACCTGGTGGCCATTTATGGGTACCCATTGCATGATGTCGCCAACCAGGTTCGCGCGGCCGTTTACGCGGCGGTCGAATCGTTGGTGGGACTGGAAGTCATTGAGGTCAACGTCGAGATCAACGATGTCTACGTTGCCCCACCTGTCAAAGCTGGAACAAAAAGCGCATTATCGGAAAGGGAGCCACTCCAGTGAACATGACTGTTGTCGGGATCGGGATCGGCGCCTTCGTGGCGTTCATGGCTTTCCAATTCGGGCTTTGGGGTTTTGTCATTGCCCTTCTCTTCATGGGCATCGGCGCACTTCTGGGCCGCGCCGCGGACGGAAAACTTGACCTGCGCAGCGTGCTGGACGCCCTCACCGGCCGGCGCTCATCGTCATGAGCTCCATGGCTGAGGCGGTGCAGCCCGCCATCACGATGGCCGGCCACAACCGGATCAGCACCCAGGCCCTCACCACTTTGGCACAGGCGGCCGCTGCGGAGGCGCTGGGTGTCTCGCCACAGGATGTTCGAGCCGAATGGTCAGACGACGACGGCCTTCTGGCGCTCTCGGTGGCCGCTCCGATCCGTGTGCCCTCGCTGACGGAGGTCCTCAGGGATCCGAGGCGGATAGAGGGATTCGGTGGATCGGTTTGGGACCGCGCTGTGGCTGCCAAGACGGCCATTCTTGAACGCGTCACCGAACTTAGCGGCTCCACCTTGAGCCGGGTGGATATTCGGATCAGTGGCGCACGCATCAGTGAAGGAGCTCGTGTCCAATGAGCCACCTGCAGACCCCGCACCCGCACAGTAGCCACGCGCACGCGGGAGACCCCCAGACGAGCGACGGCCAGCACCCCGGCGACCCGGCGCCAGAGACTCCGGAGGGCGGCGATCCGATCGATGCAGGACTCCGGCGCATCCTCAAGCGCGAGACACGGTCCTCCCGTGCGGGAATGGCCGGGCTCGCCGCGGTTTTGGTTATCGCTGCCTGTGTCTATGCCCTCCTCGAATCCGCCTTGCGCGCCATTGGCGAACCACCGTGGCTCATTGACCCGCAAACGGCGGCTGAACGCCTCATCGCCCTGCCCGAAGGTATTTCGCCCCTGCTGCTCGGCTCCCTTGGCGGCGTCGTAGCCATGGTGGGATTGATCTTCTTCTTGAACGCTGTCCTGCCCGGCCGGAAGTCCCGGCACTTGCTTCAGGATCCCCGGGCCGGAGTGGTTGTGGACGACGAGGTTATTGCTTCCGCACTCGCCAGGGCCGCCCGGACAGCAGCGAATGTCACCCAGGAGCAAGTCATGGTGGTTGTTTCGCAGCGGCAAGCGGTAGTGAACGTCCGGCCCACCTCCGGGGTGCCCGTGCACGAGGAACGGATCCTTGCCGCCGTCGAAAATGAACTTCAGAAAATGGCGCCTTGGCCCATGCTGGCCGTCCGCGTCAACGTCGCTACATCCGGGGTGATCGGCGCATGAACGGAACCCCGCACGTCCTTAACCGCATCTTGATTGGCATCCTTGGCCTGAAGCTGTTGGCCATCGGCATTCTTTTGGTACTGCTCGCGACCGTTCCGGCGGTGGGCAGGTGGTGGCGCAGTTGGTCCGCGGGAGTCTGGGAACACGCCAAATACCTCTCGGAACAGACCCGGATTCCAGGCCGCGAGGAAAGTTGGCTCTGGGTTGCTGCCCTCGTGGTGCTGATCGTGCTGATCGTGCTGATGGTGGCGTGGGTATCGCAGCAGGGCAAAGGCCGCGCCAACCTCATCGTGTCGGACTACGATGACCGCCGGACCCCCGGTGATGTCCGCATCGGCGGGAATTTGGCTGAGCAAGCGCTGAAGGCGGCGCTCGCCGATCGACCGGATCTTGCGGGCGTTACGGTGGCAACCTATGAGGTCAAGGGTCGTCCCGGCCTCAGGATCCGCGTCCAGCCCCGTCAGGGCGTATCCCCGCATAACCTCGCCGCGGACGTCTCCCGGCTTGTGGAGGCCCTGGATGAGGTGGTGGGACGCAGGACCCCCGTGTTGATTCATATTGGGGCCGGCGCGAGGGCCAGGTTCAGCAAGGCCGAGCGCGTCCGTTAGACCCTGATGCGCAGCCATTGTTAACCGCGCCGCAATGTTCCCGCCCGGGCTTCGTGTTGCGGAGGTTTGCACGGGGCCATAGCTTGAACGGTAGAGGGGGAACTCTTCCCTTTGGTTGGGCTTGCCCGGCCGGCACCGGACCCTGTGTCCGAGTCAAGCCGATGGACCACAACATGTGGGCCAGGAACAAGGAGAAAACCATGAGCGAAGAAGTCAATGACATCAAGAAGACCGCTGAAGCTGCGGCGGAACAGGCCAAGCATGTTACTGGCGAAGTCGTCGAGAACGCCAAGCATGTTGCTGGCGACGCAGCGGAGAACATGAAGGAATTCTTTTCGGGTGACGCGGCTGAGAACGCCAAGGAACTCGCGGGGGATGTTGCCGGGAACGCCAAGGAGATCGCCGGAGACGTGGCCGGGAACGTCAAGGGCTTCGGCTCCAAGATCGCTGGCTTCTTCAAGGGTGGCAAGTAGGCTCTGAGCCCGCGATAGCGGCGCCTTCCTGACCCTTTTTGCTCACAGAACGGGGCCGACACGCAGCAAAGTCTGCGTGTCGGACCCGTTTTCGCGCCAAAGAAGGTCAGGAAGGGCAACCCTTACCGCGCCAGGAGGTACGCCCCGCTATTCGGGACAATCGAAGCCCAGCCTGAGCCGCCGTCGCTGGAGAGGCCAACCCCGAATCCCGCCGGCACAGCGAGGGCTGCGGCTCCCATGTTGACCACCACCAACACGTCCCGATTGTGGAAGGCCAGGATTCCGTTTTCGGGATCGTGCTCCTCCGCCCACGTGAACGTGCCCGAACCCAGGCGATGGGCCTTGCGGAATGACAGGACCGAGCGGTACAGCTCCAGGGTGGAACCGTCGACGCCGGCCTGGAGGTCCGCTGCAAGCTCGCCGAACGATTCAGGCTGGGGCAGCCACGGCGCCGCGGGCGCCTTGCCGATCACGGCCGCAAGCGCGTCGCCTGCGGTGGACGCTTCCGAGAATCCGAAGCCGGACTCGCCGGCTTTCCACGGCAAAGGCACTCGGCACCCGTCGCGGCCGCGTTCCACGCCTTTGGTGCGGAAGAACGAGGGGTCTTGGCGCGCTTTGGCCGGCAAGGACGTGTGCTCCGGCAGGCCGAGTTCCTCACCCTGATACAGATAGGCGGAGCCGGGCAGGGCGAAGGACACCATGCAAGCGGCGCGTGCCCGCGCCAGTCCAAGGGCGGCGTCGGGCTGTTCGTCTTCCGCCGCGATTCCCTTGGGAAACGTCGTAGGGTCTGCCAGCCCGAAGCGGCTGGGGTGGCGGACGGTGTCGTGGTTGCTCAGGACCCAGGTGGAAGGCGCCTCCACCGATCCCGCGGCGTCCAGCGAAGATTCGATTGCCTCCGCCATACGCTCCGCGTCCCAGCCGGCCAGCAGGAAATCGAAGTTGAAGGCCTGCTGCATTTCATCCTTGCGGATGTACCGGGCCAGCCGTTCGGGCGGTTCGACCCAAGCCTCGGCAACCAGCATGCGGTCGCCGTCGTACTCTGAGAGGACTTGGTGCCATTCCCGGTAGATCTCATGGACGCCGTCCTGGTCGAAGAAGGGCGACGGCGGGTCCAGCGGCGGCTTGACCTTGTGTTCCACGGCGGTCATAGCCACTCCGGCGCCTTGCCCGGCGGCCGCTTTTCCACCGACGTGAGGGTGGGCCGTATGGGGTTCGACGGCCTCACTGTGGGCGCCCGGTGCGGATAGGCCGCCTTCGACCATGGCAGCAGAGCCCTCCCAGTCCGGCAGGCCGGCTTCCTTGACCAGCCCGTGGGCAACATCCACCCGGAAGCCGTCAACTCCGCGGTCCAGCCAGAAGCGCAGCACCGAGCGCATCTCTTCGTGGACTTCCGGGTTCTCCCAGTTGAGGTCTGGCTGCTTCGTGTCGAAAAGGTGCAGGTACCACTGGCCGGGAGTGCCGTCGTCGTTCGTCAGGCGCGTCCAGGCGGGGCCGCCGAAGATGGACTTCCAATTGTTCGGGGCCAAGGCCCCATCCCCGGAGCCCGGCTTGGAGTCCTTGCCTGGGTGGAACATGTAGCGCTCGCGTTCGGGGGAGCCGGGGGCGGCGGCGAGGGCTTCGCGGAACCAGGCGTGCTCGTCCGACGTGTGGTTGGGCACGAGATCGACGATTACCTTGATCCCCAGGCCATGGGCCTTCTCCAGCATGGCGTCAAAGTCGCCCAACGTGCCGAAGAGGGGGTCCACAGCACGGTAGTCCGCGACGTCGTATCCAGCGTCAGCTTGCGGAGATTTGTAGAACGGGGAGAGCCACACGGCATCCACGCCCAGCTCTTGCAGATACGGCAATTTCGCCGAGATTCCGGCGAGATCGCCCATTCCGTCCCCGTTGGCATCGGCGAATGAACGGGGATAGATCTGGTATACGACGGCGCTTGCCCACCACGCGGAAATGCTGGAGCCGGGGGTTGGGATCGGGGAGTGCGGCACTGGATTCCTCTCGATAACATTTTTGTGTAAACGCTTGCATTACTACCCGGAAGCTTACTAATGTGAGGCTCACCACATCAACCGCATCGCGGAAAAACCTGGCCCACTCACTGAGGAGTCCCCAGCTATGAACACACGCAAGTACCTTCTGCCGGCTGCTGTCGCCGGCGTGCTCGCCATTTCCCTGTCCGCCTGTGGTGGCGGCGGTGGCGGCAGCACAGCCTCAAGCGGCGGCGACGCCGCAGCTAACCTTGACGGCCGCGGACCCATTACTTACGTACAGGGCAAGGACAACAGCAACGTAGTGCGCCCGCTCGTCGATAAATGGAACGCGGCGCACCCGGACCAGAAGGTCACCTTCAAGGAGCAGTCCGACGCGGCCGACCAGCAGCACGACGACCTCGTGCAGCACTTCCAAGGGAAGGATGCGAACTACGACGTCGTCGACGTCGACGTGATCTGGACAGCCGAATTCGCGGCGAAGGGCTGGCTGCAGCCGCTCAAGGACAAGACGGCCTTCGACACGGCGGCCATGCTCCCCGCGACCGTCAAGACAGCCACATACGGCGGCACACTCTACGCGGCACCGCAGACCTCCGACGGCGGCATCCTCTACTACCGCAAGGATCTTGTGCCAACGCCGCCCAAGACCTTTGACGAGATGATGAGCATGTGCTCCATCGCGAAGCAGAACAACATCGGTTGCTACGCGGGCCAATTCCAGAAGTACGAAGGCCTGACGGTCAACGCAGCCGAGGCCATCAACTCGTTCGGCGGCAAGATCGTTGACGACTCAGGCAAGGCTGCGGTTAACTCGGCCGAAGCGAAGGCCGGTCTCGGCAAGCTCGTCGAGGCGTTCAAGAACGGCAACATCCCGCAGGAGGCCATCACCTACAAGGAGGAGGACAGCCGGACCGCCTTCCAGGACGGAAAGCTCCTGTTCCTCCGTAACTGGCCGTATGTCTTCAACATCGCGAGCAAGACCGACGGTTCCTCCAAGGTAGCCGACAAGTTCGGCATCGCCCCGCTTCCCGGCAAGTCCGGACCCGGCGCCTCGTCCCTCGGCGGTCACAACCTGGCGATGAGCGTTTACTCCAAGAACAAGGCCACGTCGCTGGACTTCATGAAGTTCATGACGAGTGAGGAAACCGAGAAGTTCTACGCGACACAGGGCTCGCTGGCTCCTGTCCTGGGCGCCCTGTACACGGACCCGAGCCTGACGTCCAAGCTCGCCTACCTGCCGGTCCTCAAGACGTCGATCGAGAACGCCGTCCCGCGCCCGGTGACGCCGTTCTACCCGGCCGTAACCAAGGCGGTGGAGGACAACGCTTACGCCGCCCTCAAGGGGGAGAAGACGGTCGACCAGGCGGTGGCCGACATGCAGTCGGCCATCGAAGCCGCCAAGTAGCCAAGTTGTGAGCCGATGGTCCGGGCGTCGGAACGGACCCCCGGGCCATCGGCCCCCTGAACAGGAGAGACTCCATGTCTACGAAACTCCCGGAGCGCACCCAGGCCGGGGCGCCAGCTGAGACCCACCACATGCCCGGCCGCGAGAGCGCGGACCGGAAGCAGGTGACCCAAGGCCGCTGGGCCTCCGTCTTGCTGGTGCCGACGCTAGTCCTTTTGGCTGTCGTCATCATCTACCCGGTGGTCAACGCCATCATCATGTCCTTCCAGAAGGACGCGGGCCTCAATCCTGCGACCGGGTTCTTCGAGCAGGGCGGCCCCGCCGGATTCGAGAACTACGCGCACTGGCTGTTCCAGCAGTGCAACGGCCAATCCTGTCCGCCAGGAACCCTCGGGTCCCAGTTCTGGAATGCGATGGGAACCACCTTCTTCTTCACGGTGGTGACGGTGGCCCTTGAGACCGTACTGGGATTCTGGATGGCGGTCATCATGGCGCGATCCTTCCGGGGGCGGAGCGCGGTCCGTGCCGCCGTTCTCGTCCCGTGGGCTATCCCCACGGCCGTTACGGCCAAGCTTTGGTTCTTCATCTTCGCGTTCGACGGCATCGCGAACAAGCTGTTCGGTACTCAGATCCTTTGGACGGGGTCGGAATGGCCTGCCAAGTGGGCGGTGGTCATCGCGGACACGTGGAAGACGACGCCGTTCATGGCCCTTCTCATCCTCGCTGGCCTCCAGCTCATTCCGGATGAAGTCTACGAGGCCGCAAAGGTCGACGGCGCAACCGCATGGCAGCGCTTCAGGCTGATCACGTTGCCGCTCGTCAAGCCGGCACTCATGGTCGCAATCCTGTTCCGCACGCTGGACGCGCTTCGCATGTTCGACCTGCCGTACATCATGACGCAGGGCGCCAATAACACGACGACGCTTTCGATTCTCGTCGTCGACCAGATCCGCGAGGGGTTCAATAGCGCGGCAGCGCTCTCGACCGTCACCTTCATCGTGATCTTCCTGGTCGCATTCATCTTCGTCCGCTTCCTAGGCGCCAACGCCGTGGGCGCGGCCACGTCATCGGGAAGGAAGTAACATGGCCGCCACCGCCACGCTTACACGCGCTGCAACCGTGCCAGATCGCCGTAAGGGCTTCGAGTGGGGGCAGCTGCGCACCTACATCTCCGCTGCCATCATCCTCGTCTGGTGCCTCATACCGGCGTACTGGATGATCGTGACAGCCTTCCGCGACACTGCATTCACCTTCGATTCGACCTTTTGGCCGACACACGTCACGGGGGACAACTTCGCGACGGTCTTCGATGAGAGCCTCGGCAACCACTTCGGGCGGAACCTGCTCAACAGCCTCATCGTGGCGGGTGCCACCACGATCGTCGCCCTCGTGGTGGGCGTGTTCGCCGCCTACGCACTCGCACGCCTGAACTTCCGGTTCAAGTTTGCCGTCATGGGTTTCATCCTCGGGGCTTCGATGTTCCCGGGTGTTGCGCTCGTGACCCCGTTGTTCCAGCTGTTCACCAACATCGGCTGGATGGGCTCGTACCAGGCGATGATCATCCCGGATATCTCCTTCACCCTGCCGCTCACGGTCTACACCCTGACGTCGTTCTTCCGCGAGATGCCGTGGGAGCTCGAAGAAGCCGCTCGCATTGACGGGTGCACGCAGGGCCAGGCCTTCCGGAAGATCATCCTGCCCCTCGCCGCGCCTGCGACGTTCACCACCGCGATCTTGGCCTTCATCGGGGCGTGGAACGAGTTCCTCATTGCGAGCCAGCTGTCCTCGGACGCAACTCGCCCGGTCACCGTTGCGATCGCCTACTTTGCCGGGGCGCAGCCGCACCAGGAGCCGTATACCGCCGTCATGGCCGCGGGCACCATTGTCACCATCCCGCTAGTGATCCTCGTGCTGGTGTTCCAGCGCAAGATAGTGGCGGGACTGACTGCGGGCGCCGTCAAATGACCGAGGACAGCAAGGCGCACCCTTCCGACCTGCGAAGGGTCCGCTCGGCGGAGGACCTGGACATCGTCCTTGGCCTCCTCGGCTTCTGGGGCCTGGTTCTGCTAGTCGTGACGGTCAGCGCCGAGCTCACGGCCCAGCCCGCATTGGGCTGGGCCCTGGGCCTGCTTGCGGTAGTGCTGGCTATGTGGGGCCTGATTCGAATGCGCCGTAAGCTTCCGCCCAGGACTGGTAGGCGCCTCACCTGAGCGGCAGTCCAATTCAGGCGGACCGAAATAAGTAGCGCGGAATCGGCGGAGGGCGACCAGGCGGAATACGCTGGCTATCTGCCGTCTGGGAAGGAACCCTCGGCATTCGCACGGATTCTTTGAGGGGGCTCGAGTGGCAAAAACGAACGAACGGTCCCAGCGTGGCGGCCACGCTGGAGCCAGCATTGAGGATGTCGCACTGGCCGCAGGCGTTTCGACCGCCACGGTTTCGCGCGCGGTGCGGGGCCTTCCCCGAGTATCTCCGGCTACGCGGGAAAAGATCCTCCGGGTAGCCGGAGAACTCGGGTATGTGGCGTCGTCGTCCGCCTCCGGACTGGCCACGGGCCGCACCAAGACCGTCGGCGTCCTGGCCCCATATGTGGACCGTTGGTTCTTCTTCAAAGCCATCGAGGGCGTAGACCGCGAGCTTCACGCCCGCGGCTACAACCTCTCCCTGTTCAACCTGGGTGGGCAGCGTGGAGCGCGTGAACGCCTGTTCAGCAAGACCATGGTCTACAAGCAAATCGATGCACTCCTGGTCCTCTGCATGTCCCTGACGTCGGAAGAAATCGCCGATCTCCAAAGGATCGACATTCCCCTGGTGATCGTCGGCGGTCCGGTGGAAGACTGCCCGAGCATCGGCATCGACGATTACGCCGCGTCTGTGGACGCCACCATGCATCTGCTGAACCTGGGACACCGGGAGATCGCATTGCTCCATGGCCAAGACGACTCCGACCTGAACTTCACGGTGCCGCGGCTTCGCGTCGACGGTTTCACCGATGCCATGACGAGCGCGGGCTTTTCCATGCCACCGGAATGGGACATTTTCGGAAACTTCACTGTGGGTAGTGGCCAGCAAGCCTTCGACGAGCTCTGGGACAAGCCCGGACGCAAGCCGACTGCGATCTTCTGCGCTTCCGATGAAATGGCCATGGGAGCCATGTTGCAGGCTCGCCGCCGTGGAGTCCGGGTACCGGAAGACTTGTCCATCATCGGGATCGACAACCACGAATTCTCCGAAGCCATGGGGCTGACCACCGTGGCCCAGGACCCCGTTGAACAAGGCCAGCTGGGCACGCGCATGTTGCTGGACGAATTGGCCGGTGCCATAGGCTCCGTACGGTCCATGAAGGCACCCCACCGGTTGATCGTGCGGGAATCCACCGCCCCGCCCTCGGCAAAGTCCAGTAGCTAGGAAGCCCGAAGTCAGGAAGCCCGGGCCAGCTGCCTGATGGGGATCCAGCGGGAAGCCAGCCGGCGGTAGGCCGCGGCCGCTCCCGTCATGTCGCCCTCGGCCAAGCACTCGATGCCGAGCCGAACATCCATCGGCGACTCATCCGGGTACACCTTGTCTGCCACCGCGCCGTAGTCCAGCTCGACCATGGATTGCACGTGGAACAATTCGAGCCATTCGGTGAGCTGAGTGAGGTCATCCAGCATGTCCAGGTCAGGCGCGGCGAGGGCGAGGTTGGCCACGGCGAAGCGTGCGCGGTCCAGGGCATCAGTCAGTGAGGCCCAGACCCTGACCGTGAGGATGCGTCCGCCGGATTCCACAACATCCTTGCGGTCCGACTCTTGGAACAGCGAGAACCAGCTGAAGGGGATTCCCCAGGTGGAGGCCCTCGTGTGGACGCGCTTCGCGTCGTGGCTGGCATTGATGCGGTCGATGCGGGCCTGGTGCCGGTCGCGCTGGTCCACGGGGATGAGCAGCTCCGCGAGTGGTCCGTGGATCCCTTCCATGAGGGCGTTGGCCGCCAAGCCAGCCCGGATTACCAGTTGGCTGGGGCAATAGAGCAGCCGCCCGGCGTCGGGGTCGTTCGGATCTCCGGACGGAAGCCGGGTGATGCGGACCAGGTCAGTGCTGCCGGTCGGGAAAGGATCCCCGCCTTTTCGGGTGACCCGTCCAAGGGATGCGAGCAACTCGGCATTCTCGACGGCGGCCCGCGAACCGCTGCGGGTACCGCTCGCCACGAGCTGCTGCCGCTGGTCCTCCGGGAAGGCTTCAAGTGGTTCGTAGACGCGCAGCGCCGAAGAGAAGGGCAGCCCGGCCTGACTCCCGTATAGCTTTCCGCTCATCGCGGGCACGCCTCCTCCATCAGTTACCGCTTCTCAGTCCGTTAGCTCCACGATCACGGGAGCGTGGTCCGAGGCGCCTTTGCCCTTGCGCTCCTCGCGGTCGATTGAGGCTCCGGTGACGCGGGCGGCCAGCGCGGGGGAGGCCATGACGAAGTCGATCCGCATGCCCTCCTTCTTGGGGAACCGGAGCTGGGTGTAGTCCCAGTAGGTATAGACGCCGGGCCCTGGGGTGTAGGGGCGGACGACGTCGGTGAAACCAGCTGCTTCGAACGCACGGAAGGCCTCGCGCTCAGGTTCGCTGACGTGAGTGAGTGCGTTTTCCCGGAAGAAGTCGATGTCCCAGACATCGTCATCCAACGGGGCGATGTTCCAGTCGCCCATGAGCGCAACCTGGGTCTCGGGGTTATCCGTGACCCAGTTGGCGGCGTGGCCCTTCAAGGTGTCCAGCCACTTCAGCTTGTACGGCATGTGTTCGTCATCCAGGGAACGGCCGTTGGGAACGTACAGGCTCCACACCCTTACCCCGCCGCACGTTGCAGCGATGGCACGGGCTTCCTGGACGGGGTCCTTGCCGGCTTTTCCGAAGGCGGGCTGGTCAACAAAGGTGCGTTCGACGTCGTCGAGCCCTACACGGGAGGCGATCGCGACGCCGTTCCATTGGCTCACACCGAAGTGGGCCACCTCGTAACCCATGCGTTCGAAGAGCTCCCACGGGAAGTTGTCGTCCTTGCACTTGGTTTCCTGCATGGCGAGGACGTCGCAATCACTGCGCTGCAGCCAGGCCTCCACGCGGTCGGCACGTGCGCGGAGCGAATTCACATTCCAGGTAGCTATCTTCACAGCCACTAACTTACCGAACTTGGGACCTAGCGCATCCCCTCACGGTGGATTGCTCCTTCAAAGGCCTAATGCGCGAGCATCACCGAAGAACTGGCCCGTCTGCGGAGCTTGATGCCAGAGGCAATCAGTAGCAAACCGACGACGGCGGCGTATGTCGCCAGCAGCGCCACCACGCCCAGGAATCCGGTTCCGGGATTGACGAGCACAAAAAGTCCAAAAAAGGTGGTGACCAACCCAGTCAACATCCAGAGCCACCAAGCCCTGACTGTCGTCCTTGTGTCCATGGCAAGGATGATTTGCGAAATCCCCAGCATCAGGGCCCAAGCTCCTATGAGGAAGCCAAGCGCCCCCGCGGTGATGCCCGGCCACGAAACTGCCACGAGGCCGGTGGCGACGGAGATGAAGCCGCCAATCATGCTCCAGCGGGAGTGGCGCGCGGGATCGTAGAAGTAATGGGCCATGTCAGTGAGTCCGTCGGTGATGGCGTAGACGCCGAACACGTAGACGAGGGCAAATACAGTGGCGACCGGCAAGGAAGCAACCAGGAAGGCCAAGAGAAGGGCCAACGCTCCCCGGAAGATGAGCGCCGTTCCGGAATGCTGAAACAACTTGCGTCCTGCGGTGTCGGACATAGCGTCAGTTTAGACCCGTGCCCCTAGCTGGTGAAGTGGGCGCTGGAACTCCCCACCTTTGGACTCAAACCCCGACGGCGGCCCGCGCCACCAAGCGGGCGGGGCCGGCGTCGGGCGTCAAAAGTGGGGAGTTTCAGCGGCAGGTGCCTTAGATCGACTCCAAAATCGAGACGTAATTCGCGATGCCCACGCCACCCATGTTCTGCACGGCACCGCGGCGGGCGTTGGGCAGTTGCATGGCGCCCGCAGTGCCCGTGAGCTGCATGGCCGCGATGACGTGTTGCGACACACCGGTGGCACCCACAGGGTGGCCCTTGGCCTTGAGCCCGCCGGACACGTTGATGGGAAGCTTGCCGTCCTTGTAAACCCAGCCTTCCTGCACCGCTCGGGAGCCTTCGCCCCTTGGCGTCAGTCCCATGGACTCGTACATGAGGAGTTCAGCGATCGTGAAGCAGTCGTGCACTTCGGCGAAGTCCAGTCCGTCGATCCCGACGCCGGCCATCCCCAGGGCGCGCTCCCAGGAGACCCGCGTGGCGGCGAACTCGGTGGGGTCGCGCCGCTCGGCGGGGAAGAAGCCGTTCGCGTGCCCGAAGCCCGCCAGCCGCACGGGTTCAGTAGCAGCGCCCGACGCCGGGCCAACGGAAAGCACGACGGCTGCGGCGCCGTCGGACACGGGGGAGCAATCGGTGCGGCGGAGCGGTTCGGCAACCATGGGGTTCTTCTCGGAAACCGTCCGGCAGAACTCCTCGCCAAAGTCCCTGTGCATCTGCGCGTAAGGGTTGTCCATGCCGTTGTGGTGATTCTTGGCGGCGATTGAACCGAGGACGTCGCCTAGGCCTCGGGCAAAACCAAAGCCTTCGATGCCCGCTCCGTAGCGCTTCTCGTAGTGCTTGGCTACCTCGGCGAACAGTCCCGTGAAGCCAGTGGTGGAGGCCTTGCCCGCCATCTCGTAAGACGCGCCAAGGAGTGCGGCTCCCACCACGTCGGCCCCGGCGTCGGTCATCTTCTCGGCACCGATCACCAGGACGTTGCGGGCGGTCCCGGCCAGCACCGATTTCACGCCCTGTTGAAATGCGGCGGAACCGGAGGCGCAGGCGTTCTCCGTTCGTGTGGCCGGCACGTTGGCCAGGTCTTGGGACAGCTGCAGGGCGAGTGAGGACGTGAAGCCCAGGGGCTGCATGCCCGAGTTGAACTGGCCGAGGTAGATTTCGTCGATATCCCGTGGCTCAAGGCCCGAGTTCTGGATGGCCTCCGCGGACACCTGGACGATCAGGGATTCCAGCGTCTGGTCCGTGAGTTTGCCGAACTTGCTGTGCCCCCAGCCGGTGAGGAGGACGTCTTTGCCGAATTGGTTTTGCAGGCTCATGCTGTGGCTCCTTCGAGAGCGGATTCTTCCAGGGAGACCGTGAACGCGGCCTCCGTCTTGCTTCGGATCTCTTCGACGGTGACCCCGGGCGCGAGGCGGGTCAGCGTGAGCTGCCGCCCGCCGTCGTCGTTCTTGTGGAGATCGAACACTGCGAGGTCGCTGACAATGCGGTCCACTACCCCTAGGCCCGTCAGCGGGAGGGTGCATTCCCGGACGATCTTGGCGCTCCCGTCCTTCGCGTTGTGTTCGGTGAGGATCACCACGCGCGGCGTTCCGGCCACCAGGTCCATGGCGCCGCCCATGCCCTTGACCATCTTTCCCGGAATGGTCCAGTTGGCGAGGTCGCCGTTGCCGGAAACCTGCATGGCACCGAGGATGGCAACCTTGACGTGTCCGCCGCGGATCATGCCGAAGGACGTTGCAGAGTCGAAGATGCTGCCGCCGGGCAGGACCGTGACGGTCTGCTTGCCGGCGTTGATGAGGTCGGCGTCTTCCTCGCCTTCATAGGGAAAGGGCCCCATGCCGAGCAGCCCGTTTTCGCTTTGCAGCACAACCCGCACGCCGTCGGGCAAGTTGTTGGCCACAAGGGTGGGGATGCCGATACCAAGATTAACGTAGTCGCCGTCGTTGAGTTCCTGGGCCGCAATGGCGGCCATTTCGTCGCGGTTCCATGCCATGGTGATACTCCTTCGCTAGTGGGTGCTTAGACGGCCAGGACGGCTTCCGGGCGGGGCAGGACTGTGCGCTGCTCGATGTCCTTGGTGCGGTTGCTCGCCTGAACCAGCCGCTGGACGTAGACGCCGGGCGTCACGATGTGGTTGGGGTCCAACTCGCCCGGCTGCAGGATCACCTCGGCCTCGGCGATGGTCACGATTCCCGCCGTCGCCACCACCGGGTTGAAGTTCCTGGCGGTGTAGCGGTAGATGAGGTTTCCGTCGGTGTCCGCGGTGTGCGCGTGGACCAGTGCGACGTCGGCGACGATCCCGCGCTCGCGGACGTACGTGACGCCGTCGAACTCTTCTAGCGGCTTGCCTTCGGCAACCAAGGTTCCGACGCCGGTCCGCGTGTAGAACGCGGGGATGCCGGCACCGCCTGCGCGGAGCCGTTCGGCGAGGGTGCCCTGGGGAGCGAACTCGACCTCGAGTTGGCCGGAGAGGTACTGCTCGGCGAAGAGTTTGTTCTCACCGACATACGAGGCGATGACCTTGCGGACCTGTCCGGCTTCGATGAGGACTCCGAGGCCTTTACCGTCAATGCCCATGTTGTTGGAAACCACTGTCAGGTCCTTGACGCCCGAATCGCGGACGGCGTCGATCAGGTCCGCGGGGATGCCGCTGAGCCCGAAGCCGCCGACGGCGAGGGTCTGGCCGTCGC
This sequence comes from Arthrobacter sp. DMZ02-1R, assembly GCF_057747935.1. Taxonomy (NCBI): domain Bacteria; kingdom Bacillati; phylum Actinomycetota; class Actinomycetes; order Micrococcales; family Micrococcaceae; genus Arthrobacter; species Arthrobacter sp. DMZ02-1R. Next base: position 4,409,866 of record NZ_CM173230.1, on the reverse strand, counting down.
GCAGGACGTCCTGCAGGGCCTCGGCAGCACTGTGTTGGATTTTGGCCATGGCACGTCCTCGTCGTTGAGTAGGTCGTTTTGTAGGAGGGCCGCTGTGTGGCGATCCACTTTGTGGACAACCGTCTGGGCAAGTCGTCTGAGAAAGGAGCTTAGGTTGATCCTTTGGGGAGAGTCAACGGTGCTTCCGCTGCGAAAAGGCTGAGTTTGCACAGTGTGGACGCTAGTCTTGGAAGTGTCCACATTGTGGAGGATTTCTCTAGAGAGGTGAGTGGTTTGACCGATCAGCCGCAAAACAAGCCGGTGCGAGGTGCCCAGGTGGTGGGCCGCGTTGCCGCACTCCTGCGGCTCGTGGGGCGCAAACCGGAGGGCATGTCCATCGCTGGCCTGGTCCGCGAGTCCGGACTGACGCGACCCACGGTGCACCGCTTGCTCGCTTCCCTCGCCGCCGAAGGCCTGCTGGACCACGATCAGCGGACTGGAAATTGGATCCTGGGCCCGGAAATCTTCCTGCTGGGGTCCGTGGCGGCGGCCCGGTTCCCGTTTGAGGACCTCGCCCGGCCCAGCCTGCGCCGCCTGGCCGAGGAGAGCGGGGAGAGTTCCTTCTATTCCATCCGGCGCGGTAACGAAACCGTGTGCGTGCTCCGTGAGGAAGGCAGCTTTCCCGTGCGCTCCTTCGTGTTGCACGAGGGCGTCAGGTTCCCCCTCGGCGTGGCGTCGGCCGGGACCGCCATCATGGCCTTCCTGCCGGAGGAGGAACAGGAACTCGTTCTGTCCAACTGGGAACGGCATGCAGGAGACTTTGCCAACGGCCACGCCGAGAGTGTGGTGCGCCGGAACCTTGAACAGACCCGGTTGGCCGGTTACTCGGTGAATCCTGGATTGGTTCTCGAGGGCAGTTGGGGGATGGCGGCCGCCGTTTTCGACCAACTCGGTAGGCCCATCGGGGCGTTGTCCCTCACTGGCATCGAGCCGCGATTTCGCCCCGAGAGGCAGGAATTCCTCGGCAAACTGCTCATGGAAGAAGCCCACAGGATGAGCGCCGCAAGAACCGACCACCTTTGAGCCGCAACCGGGGCACCCAAGCCGATATCCGGCGTCGGGGCTTCCATAAGTGGTCGGATTTTGAGGGCGCCGGCGTGAATTTCAAAGTTTCACCCATCCCGGCCCGCACCTCCGCCACCACTAACTACCACCTTTGCGCCGGAACATCCGCGCAAAACCCGGGTTCCGGCGTCGGGCGTTCCCAAAGGTGATCGGGAGTTGAGGGTGGCAGCTGGAGTCCTCTAGAAATTAGTAGGAAGTCCGAGTATATTCGGGATCAAAGACGTCCCGGAGCGCAGTTGGACATGTGCCTTCGAGGCCGATGGCGGGCATTTCCCATATGCAAAGGAGCATTCCATGGTGCGCGAACTTTCCCACTACATTGACGGCCAGAGGATCGACGGAACCTCCGGACGGTTCAGCGATGTCTACGATCCTTGCACGGGCGAGGTCCAGGCAAAGCTTCCCTTGGCCAGCGCTGATGAGGTCAGGAACGCGATCGCCAACGCGGAGAAAGGCCAGCTCGAATGGGCTGCCATGAACCCGCAACGCCGCGGCCGGATCCTGCTGAAGTTCGTGGACCTGGTCAACGAGCACATCGATGGACTCGCTACGCTCCTTTCCTCTGAGCACGGCAAGACCTTCCCCGATGCCAAGGGCGATATCCAGCGTGGCATCGAGGTGGTGGAGTTCGCCGCCGGGGCGCCGCACATGCTCAAGGGTGAATTCTCGGACAACGCCGGAACCGGCATTGACGTCCATTCTCTGCGCCAACCGCTCGGCGTCGTCGCGGGCATCACGCCCTTCAACTTCCCGGCCATGATTCCGCTCTGGAAGTCCGGCCCTGCCCTGGCGGCAGGCAACGCCTTCATCCTCAAGCCTTCGGAGCGCGACCCCTCGGTGCCGCTGCGCCTGGCCGAACTCTTCACCGAGGCCGGATTGCCGAACGGCGTCTTCAACGTCATTAACGGCGACAAGGAAGCCGTAGACGCCCTCCTCGAGGACCCGCGCGTGAAGGCCATCGGCTTTGTCGGATCCACGCCGATTGCCCAGTACATTTACGCCACGGCGGCGGCCCACGGTAAGCGCGCCCAGTGCTTCGGCGGTGCCAAGAACCACATGGTGATCATGCCCGACGCCGATCTGGACATGGCCGCGGACGCCCTCATCGGCGCAGGCTTCGGCTCCGCCGGTGAGCGTTGCATGGCCATTTCCGTTGCAGTGCCGGTTGGACAGGAAACCGCGGATCAGCTCGTTTCCAAGTTGCAGGACCGCATCAAGGGACTGAAGGTGGGGCCTAGCCTGTCCAAGGACTCGGACTTCGGCCCCGTGGTGGCCGCCTCGGCGAAAGAACGGATCGAGGGCTACATCCAGGCCGGCGTCGATCAGGGCGCCACGCTTGTCACGGACGGTCGCGGCCTCACAGTCGAAGGGTACCCGCAAGGTTTCTGGGTTGGCCCGACCCTCTTCGACAACGTCACGAAGGACATGTCCATCTACAAGGAGGAGATCTTCGGCCCGGTCCTGAGCGTCCTCCGCGCGTCCGACTACGAAGAAGCGCTGCGGCTCTGCTCCGAGCACGAGTTCGGTAACGGCGTCGCGATCTTCACCCGCGACGGCGACGCCGCCCGTGACTTCGCCAGCCGCGTCGAAGTAGGCATGGTGGGCATCAACGTTCCCATTCCCGTTCCGATTGCCTACTACACATTCGGCGGCTGGAAGGCATCCGGCTTCGGCGACCTCAACCAGCACGGCGCGGACGCCTTCCGCTTCTACACCAAGACCAAGACGGTCACCACCCGTTGGCCTTCCGGCATCCGCCAGGGCGCCAGCTTCGTGATGCCGGCCGGCAGCTAATGGGGGAGGTTCTGTTCGAGAAGCGGGGCCACCTCGGCGTCGTAACCTTGAACCGTCCCCAGGCCGTCAACGCCCTCACGGCCGGCATGGTTCACGCCATGTTGGAGCAACTCACCGCATGGGCTGTCGACGACGCCATCAAGACGGTTTTGGTGCACGGCGCCGGAGGCCGCGGGTTGTGCGCGGGTGGAGACATTGTGGCGATCTACGACGACATGCTGCGCCACGGTGACCAGACCGCGGACTTCTGGGCTGCGGAGTACCGCTTGAACTCGCTCATTGCCCGGTACCCGAAGCCCTACGTGGCCTTCATGGACGGGCTGGTCCTCGGAGGCGGCGTCGGGATTTCCGCCCACGGCTCCTTCCGTGTGGTCACTGAGCGGACCCGTACCGGCATGCCGGAAACCACTATCGGTTTTGTGCCCGACGTCGGCGGGACCCTTCTGCTGTCCCGCTCGCCGGGAGAGTCAGGCACCCACGCAGCGCTCACGGGTGCCCACTTGAGCGGGGCCGACGCCCTGTTCCTGGGGCTCGCGGACCATTTCGTGCCGTCCGAAAGCCTGCCCGCGCTGGCGGAAGCGCTGGAAAGCTCGACGGCGGAGGCCGCCGTCGAGCGCCTTGTGCAGGAGCCGCCGGCCTCGGCGCTGTCTGGCCAGCGGGACTGGATCGACGCCGCTTATGCCTCGGACGACGCCGAGGAAATCGTTGGCAGGCTGCGCGCGGCCGGCGGGGAAGCCGCTACGGCCGCGGACACGATCGAGGCGAAGTCGCCTACAGCCGTGAAAGTCACCCTGGAATCATTGCGGCGCGTTCGGGGGCTATCCCTCGAGGAGGCCTTGGAACAGGAATACCGCGTTGGCGTGCGCTGCCTGGCCGGCCCGGATTTCCGCGAGGGGATCCGCGCCCAGGTGGTGGACAAGGACCGCAACCCACAATGGAAGCCAGCTTCCCTGGCCGAGGTGTCGCCGGCCGCCGTCGACGGCTTCTTCGCGCCACTCGGCGACCGTGAACTCAAACTTCATTCAAAGGAGTCCGACCATGTCTGAAAACGCAGCTTCCGGCACCATCGCTTTCCTCGGCCTCGGTCACATGGGCGGGCCAATGGCCGTGAATCTTGTCAAGGCTGGGCATCAAGTAGTCGCCTACGATCCCGTGCCGGCAGCGCTCGAGGCCGCCCGTGAACACGGCATTTCAACGGTTGATTCCGCTGAGGAAGCCGTTGCAGGAGCTTCCGTGGTCCTGACTATGCTGCCCAGTGGCAAGCACGTCCTTGACGCCTACCGAGGAGTGGACGGCCCTGGACTCCTGGCTGTTGCCGCGCCGAACACGCTGTTCCTGGACTGCTCCACGATCAACGTCGACGAGGCCCGGGAAGCTGCGGCCATTGCTTTGGAAGCCGGACACCGTTCCGTGGATGCGCCGGTTTCCGGGGGCGTGGTGGGGGCGGAAGCCGGAACCCTGACCTTCATGGTGGGTGCGCTGCCCGAGGACTTCGAAACGGTAAAGCCGATCTTGGAACTCATGGGCCGCAGGATCGTGCATTGCGGTGACCACGGAGCCGGGCAAGCCGCCAAGGTCTGTAACAACATGATCCTGGGAGTTTCGATGATTGCCGTCAGCGAGGCGTTCGTCCTGGGCGAGAAGCTGGGCCTGACGCACCAAGCGCTGTTCGATGTCGCCTCCAACGCCTCCGGGCAATGCTGGGCCCTGACCACCAACTGCCCTGTTCCAGGTCCGGTTCCCACCAGCCCGGCCAACCGCGACTACCAGCCCGGATTCGCCGGAGCGCTCATGGCGAAGGATCTGCGGCTTGCGGTCAACGCGCTTGAGAGCACCGGCGTGGATGGGCAGATGGGGCACTTGGCATCGCAGATTTACGACGCTTTCGCGGCCGAAGGCGGAGCTGGGCGCGACTTCTCCGGCATCATCACGGACATCCGGGACAAGTCCGCCAAGTAGCCTTGGCGGTAGGTTCTGGGTAACCGACAAAACGTGGGCAACACGCAAAAAAGAGCAACCGACAAAAGGGGCACGGCTTGGCGCAGCAGTACGAAAACATCCTGGTGGAACTCCGTGGACGGGTGGGCTTGGTGACCCTGAATCGGCCCAAGGCACTCAACGCGTTGAACCAGGCCACCATGGATGAGCTGGTAGCCGCCGTTTCCGCCATGGATTCGGACCCCGAGGTTGGCGCTGTGGTGATCACCGGCTCCGAAAAGGCCTTCGCGGCCGGCGCCGACATCAAGGAGATGGTCTCCAAGGGGTACATGGAAATGTATGCCTCCGACTGGTTCCGCGGCTGGGAAAACCTGACGCGCCTGCGCATTCCCGTGATTGCCGCAGTGTCAGGCTTTGCTCTAGGTGGGGGATGCGAACTTGCCATGATGTGCGATTTCATCATTGCCGGGGACAACGCCAAGTTCGGGCAACCGGAAATCAACCTCGGTGTCATCCCGGGCATGGGCGGCTCGCAACGGCTCACCCGCGCCGTGGGGAAGGCGAAAGCGATGGACATGATCCTCACTGGCCGGTTCATGGATGCCGGGGAAGCAGAGCGCGCGGGACTCGTTTCCCGCGTAGTGCCGGTGGATTCCGTGCTGGAGGAGGCCCTGAAGGCTGCCGAGGTGATCGCTTCCAAGTCCAAGCCGGCTGCCATGGTGGCCAAGGAAGCTGTCAACGCGGCCTTCGAAACAGGCCTGTCCCAGGGTGTCCTGTTTGAGCGTCGTATCTTCCACTCATTGTTTGCCACCGAGGACCAGAAGGAAGGCATGGCCGCGTTCACCGAGAAGCGCCAGCCGGAGTTCAAGCACCGCTAGGATTCGCTGTTACGCGGGACCGAGCTCGACCGGGAGTTCGAGGGCGTGGCCGTATTGGGACCACCCGCCCGTGAAGAGCCGGCCGTGTCCGAGGCCGGCATATTCCAGGGCCAAGAGATTGTGGCAAGCCGTTACTCCGGACCCGCAATAGCTGATGACGTTCTCGGCCGATGTGATGCCTGCCGCGGCGAAGATGCGCAGCAACTCGGCCTTGTTGCGTAGTTTCCCCGAGGCGGCCAGGTTCTCCCTGCAGGGTACGTTTTTCGCGCCGGGCACATGCCCGGGCCTGGGATCGATGGGGTCCTGCTTGCCCTCGAAGCGGTCACGGTTGCGCGCGTCCACCACGAGGTTGGTTTCAGTCGAGAGCTCGTGGATCTCGGCCAGACGGTGGCTGGGCCACGGATGGGCGGTGAAATGTCCCATTGGTCGCGCCGGGTGCTCGGTTTCCAGGGGCCCTTCGTAGCTCGCCAGCCCGCCGTCCAAAATAGCTGAGTTGTGGCCTGTAGCGCGCAGCATCCAGACCAAACGGGCGGCGATGACTCCGCCTGCGTCGTCGTACGCCACCACGATGTGGTCGTCGCCGATTCCCAATTCCCGCATCCCACGGGCAAAATCACTCGGCGTCGGCAGCGGGTTTCTTCCTTCCAGCGGCGAGCCTTCAGCCGAGAGCCATCGATCCAGGTCGACAAAGACCGCCCCGGGGATGTGCCCGCCGTCGTACGCCTCCCGGCCCGAGCGCCCGTCGAGATACCAGCGCACATCGGCGAGGACTACGCGGTGACGGTTCTGATAGCACCATTCGAGGTCGACAAAGGGTTCCACAGCTGAGCTCTGCATGATTCAAACACTAAACGCTCGTCTCATTATTTGATATACATATCTCAAAATATGGTCAATTGTGGTGGGCCCACGCCGGCGAGGGCCCCGGCCTGAGCTTGCGAAGGTTGGGAGCCGGTGGGGATCAGTCTGTGAAGTCTCCGGCGGCCCTGCGGAAGTCGCCCAGCACACGGATCAGGTGTTCGACGTCGTCGTCCCCGAAGCCGGACTGGCCGAACACCTCACTGTTGAGGGCCGCCGTCGCGCGCTTCGCGAGGGTACGCCCCTCCGCGGTGAGCTCGATCAGCGTGGTGCGCCCGTCAGTGGGGTGCGGGGAGCGGACCACGAGGGCTGCCTTTTCGAGGCGGTCGACGGCGTTGGTCACCGATGTCGGATGCACCTGGAGCAGCGCACTGGCTTTGTTCATGGGCAGCGCGCCGCTGCGGGCGAAGCTGAGCAGCGCCAAGAGCTCGTAGCGCGCGAAGGTCAGGCCGAACGGCTTCAGCACGCCCTCGATCCGGGCAAGCAGGATCTGCTGCGTGCGCATGATCGCGGTGATGGCCGCCATGGGCGCGGCGACTTCGCCCCAGCCGTGGCGTTCCCAGTTTCGCTGGGCGTCCGCGATGGGGTCGCGGGGGAGCGGGCTGCCCACGGTGCCTCCTGACATTAGTTGGTGGCTGCCTATTCTTTCAGACCCGGGAACTCGTCCTCGGTGTACTCGACTCCAAGGCCGGCAGGCAGCGGACCGTCGCCGTGGCGGGCCACCTCCGTGCTTCGTAGGTCGACACGCCGGATCTTGCCGGAAATCGTCTTGGGCAACTCGCCGAATTCGAGCCGCCGGATGCGCTTGAACGGCGCCAGATGCTGCCGGCAGTACTTGAGGATGTCCTCAGCCACAGCTGGCCCAGGCGCGTACCCGGCAGCGAGCACCACGAACGCTTTGGGCACCGAGAGCTTGACCGGATCAGGAGAAGGCACGACGGCGGCCTCCGCCACGGCGGGGTGTTCGATCAGGACGCTTTCGAGTTCGAAGGGGGATAGGCGGTAGTCCGAGGATTTGAAGACATCGTCCCCGCGGCCTACGTAGGTGATGACGCCGTTCTCGTCCCGGCTGGCCATGTCGCCCGTATGGTAGTAGCCGTCGCGGAAAGCCTCGGCTGTCTTGTCAGGGTCGCCGAAGTAGGACTTCATGAGGCCCACGGGGCGAGGGTTCAAGCGCAAGCAAAGCTCGCCGTCGTCGGCCTCTTCACCGGTGGTCGGGTCAACAAGCACAACGTCGTAACCGGGCAACGGGCGCCCCATGGAGCCGGTCTTGACCGGCTGCCCGGGGGTATTGGCGACCTGAACAGTCGATTCCGTCTGGCCGAAGCCGTCGCGGATGGTCTGGCCCCAGGCCCTCTCCACTTGCCCAATCACCTCGGCGTTGAGCGGTTCGCCCGCCGAGACCACCTTGGTGGGCGGGGTTTTCAACAGGGTCAAGTCAGCTTGGATGAGCATGCGCCACACCGTGGGCGGGGCGCAGAAACTCGTGACGCCTTCGCGCCCCATCTGTTCCATGAGGGCTTTCGCGTCGAAGCGATCGTAGTTGTAGACGAAGACGCAGGCCTCGGCGATCCACGGCGTGAAAACGTTGGACCACGCGTGCTTGGCCCAACCGGGAGAAGCCACATTGAGGTGGACGTCTCCGGGTTCCAGGCCGATCCAATACATGGTGGACAGGTGGCCGACTGGATAGGACGTGTGGGTGTGCTCTACCAGCTTGGCCCGCGACGTGGTGCCGGAAGTGAAGTAGAGGAGCATCGTTTCGTCGGCTGCGGTGGGGGCGTCCGGCGCGAACTCGGTCTCGGCGGAATCGGCTTCGGCGTACTGGAAGGCGGCCGGGTGCAGGCCGCCGGCCTGGCCGCCGTCGCCCACCTCGATCAGGGTGTAATCGCCGGGCACTTCGGCGAATTTGGCGATGTTGGCGCTCGCGACGGCGGCCCAGCGGGCGCCGCCGCGCTCCACGCGATCCGTGATGTCGCGTGGGCCCATGAGAGTTGTGGTCGGGATGAGGACCAGGCCCAGTTTGATCCCGGCGAGCATGAGTTCCCACAACTCCACCTGGTTGCCAAGCATGATGATCATGCGGTCACCGCGGCGGACACCCTTGCCGCGGAGCCAGTTGGCAAGCTGCGAGGACCGTGCCGAGAGTTCCGCGAAGCTGCGGCGGGTGGAGCTGCCGTCCTGTTCGACGATGACCAACGCCGGTTTGTTGGCCGTGCCTGGGTTGGCCGCGATCTGGTCGAACCAGTCGAGGGCGAAGTTGAACTCGCTGAAGCGGGGCCATTCGAATTCGCTGTGTGCCCGGGAGTAGTCGGTCCGCAGCTCAAGGAGCCGGTCGCGGGCTGCGCGGAAGTCGTCGGTGACTGTCATTGTCTGCCTTTCGCCTTTGCGGATGGGATCAGCGCGGACCGGGGGACAAGCTGGCCGTGTGATCCGCCTCACCAGCAATATACTAGGACATCCAAGGGTTTGGAAGAGGCCGTGGGACGCAGGAACTTGGATGCAGGGGCGGCTGCGGCCCGTCACGCTGGGCACACTTTAGTGGGATTACGACGGCGGCGCCCCCGTCACGGCGCGGCAGACCGCCGTCGTGCGCTGCAAAAGGTCGCTCAGCGTGACGGCGGGGCCCCGGTTAAGGCGACTGCTACTTCCACCAGGTATCGAAAATAGTGACGGGAACAGTGCGCTTGTGCCGCGTGCGCAGGTACTTCCGCTCGATGGACTCGGCCACCTCGTCAGGGACCTCCCGGCCTTCAAGGTAGTCGTCGATCTGGTCGTACTTGATGCCGAGCTCGTCCTCGTCGGTGCGGCCGGGTTTGCCGTCCAGGAGATCGGCGGTGGGGACCTTGTCCCAAATGCGGGACGGGGCGCCCAGTTCCGCGAGGAGTGCGCGGTTCTGCCGCTTGTTGAGGCCGAAGAGCGGCAGAATGTCCGCGCCGCCGTCGCCGAACTTGGTGAAGAACCCGGTGACGGATTCAGCTCCGTGGTCCGTGCCGATCACCAGGTAATTGTGCTCGCCGGCGAGGGCGTACTGGGCAGTCATGCGGGCCCGGGCCTTGGTGTTTCCCTTGTGGAAGTCCGAGATGCGCGCGCCCGTGGTCTTTTCGAACTCGTCCTCGAAGCCGTCCACTGCCCGGGAGATGTTGAACGTCCATTCGGTCTTGGCCTGGATGAAGTCCAGCGCGGCTTGGGCGTCGTCTTCATCGTGCTGGGCGCCGTAGGGGAGCCGGACCGCCACGAAGTTTGCCTCGACGCCCTCGGCTTCGAGTTCCTCGACGGCCAGCTGTGCAAGTCGCCCCGCGAGGGAGGAATCCAGGCCGCCGGAGATGCCGAGGACGAAGCCCTTGGTGTGCGTGGCCTTGAGGTATTCCTTCAGGAACGTGACCCGTTTGCGGACCTCCCCGGCAGGGTCGATCCGGGGCTTGACGCCCATTTCCGCAATGATCGTGGCCTGGAGTGTGCGCATGTCCCCAACACTAGTAATGAGTGCTCGAAACACTCAACTGTGTCACCCAATGTGTTGGGAAGCTCCGGCCCATTTAATGCGCAGGTGCGGCCCCCGTCGACGCCCGGACAGTGAGGTGCGTGGGCATGACAGCCAAGCGCCGGCTGGTGCCGCCGTACTGGGGATTCAGCCGGGAAAGGAGCATGGAGACCGCTACGCGCCCAGCTTGTTCAATAGGGGAAGCCATGGTTGTCAGCGGAGGGTTGCAGAAATCTGCTCCGAAGATATCGTCGCAACCCACAATGCTCATGTCCTCGGGCACACGGATGCCGCGTTCGCGCAGCCGCTGCAGCATGCCGATGGCCAGCAGGTCATTGAAGACGATGCACGCCGTGGCTCCCGTGTGCACGGCAGCGTCCGCGGCAGCTGCACCGGACGTCGTCTTGGGCGCGAACGGCCCCACGCTGGATGTGGTCAATTCCCGTTCCTTGGTCTCAACCTGGAACGCCTGCCACCGCTTGGCATTGGACCAGGAGGTGGCCGGGCCTCCGACGAAACAAATCCTCGAGTGGCCCAGCGAGACCAGGTGTTCCAGCGCCTGGATGATGGCCGACGGCGTATCGATCACCACGGTGGGTGCAATTGCGGGAGCCCGGTTGATGGTGACCAGGGGCTGCTGCGCCGCTGCTTCAGTTAGCTGTTCGTCCGTCAAGCGGGACGCGGCAAGGATGAAACCATCGGCCGAGCGGCGCATTTTCTGCAGGGCATCTGCCTCCATCTCCGCCGATTCCTCGGTGTCCACAAGCAATTGCGTGTAGCCTGCAGCCTTCAGTTGGTGCTGCGTACCGCGGATGATGTCGAAGTAGAACGGGTTGGTGATGTCCGGGACCAGGACGGCGACTGTCTGCGTGCGTCCTGAGCTCAGCCCGCGGGCCTGGGAACTTGGTATGTAGTTCAATTGCGCGGCAGCTTCTTCGATTCGCCCGCGCGTCACATGGTTCACTCTCCCGGGATTGGTCAGGGCCCGGGAGACGGTGGACGTCGCCACTCCTGCAAGCTCGGCGACGTCGCGGATAGTGGGCTGCCTGCCCGGTGACTGGAGCTCTAGTTCTGGCATGGTCTGGGTATTCCTCATCTGCCGCAGCCCCTCAACAATGAGTGACTTGTCCCACAATTGCAGCACCGATGACAATTTTTGGCAATCGCTTGTCATCCCTGTTGCGCATGCCTAGACTCGGAGAAATCACCCGATGTGACGCGCACCACGCCATTGAGGCCATCGGGTTTCCAGGGAGGAAAACAATGAAGTTTGCATCGTCCGCCAAATTTGCCGCTGTTGCCCTAACAGCAGCCCTAGCTTTGACCGCCTGCGGAGGCGGGAACAGTAGCTCCGGGGGCAGCGCTGGCCCTGTTGACGGCAAGGGCAAGAAGCTGAGCGTCCTGACAGGCGTCAACGCCCAGTACTCTGCTCAACAGAAGCAGTGGTTCACCGACATTGCCGCCAAGTTCAAGGCGCAGACCGGTGCCGACGTCGAGTTCGAAACGTTCGCTTCCGCCAACGATGAACTGACCCGCATCCAGACGTCCGTCGTCTCGGGGCAGGGTCCCGACGTGTACAGCCTCGGTACCACTTTCACCCCCACTGCGTACGCGACCAAGGCCTTCGTGACGTTGTCCGACGACGACTGGAAGAAGGTGGGTGGCAAGGACAAGTTCAACCAGGCCGCCCTGGGCATCTCTGGCCCCGACGCCCAGCACCTGGCGGGCATTCCCTTTGTCAGCCGGCCGTTCGTGATGGCCTACAACAAGGACATCCTGGCCGCGGCCGGGATCGACAAGCCCGCTAGCAGCTGGGATGAGCTCGCGGTCCAAGCCAAGAAGATGACCAACCCGGCCACCGGCACGTTTGGCCTGGCCACCGGGTACAAGGACAACTTTGACCCCTGGAAGTTCATCTGGGCCATGTCCGTGCAGGCAGGCAACCCGCTGGTGGACGGCAAGACGCTGAAGCTTGACGATCCGGCCGTGAAGAAGGCCTACGACACCTACTTCGGTTGGCTCACCAAGGACAAAGTAGTTGACCCGGCTTCCATTGGGTGGAGCAACAGCAACGCCGTTGCCGCTTTTGCCTCAGGCAAGGCTGGCTACTTGATGATGACGACGTCGAGCTCCCTCCCGACGCTCGAGAAGTCCGCTGTTGCGGGTAAGTATGCCTACGCAACCATGCCGACGACGGCACCCGGCATGACGTCTCCGCAGGGAGACGCCGCGAACGCGGCCAGCATCCTGTCCGGTGACAACGTGGTTGTTGCCGACTACTCGAAGCAAAAGGACCTGGCCTTCGCTTACGTCAACCTCATCACGTCCAAGGACGAGCAGTTGAACTACCAGAAGATCTTCGGAGATCTGCCGGCCAACGCCGAGGCCCTGAAGGCGCTGGACAACCCGGCACTGAAACCGGTTGCCGACACTGCTGCAAAGTCCAAGGCCACTCCGTTCACCGGTGCCTGGGGCGACATCCAGCTGGCTCTCCTCAATGTCGTTGTCCAGTCGATCCCCGACCTCTCCAAGGGTTCAGTGGACGATTCGAGCCTGCAGGCCCGCCTCAAGGACGCACAAACCAAGGGCCAGGCCTCACTTGACCGGGCTTCGAAGTAAGTAGGAACTGACATGTCCACCGATTCACTGACTGCGGGCAAGGCATCGCACCGCAAATCGTCCCATGCTGCCAAGCCGGGCCCGCAGTCGCCCGAAAACACGCCGCGGCGCCGCAAGGGCCTGAGCGAGCGCAACCGCCCCTTGTGGATGCTGATTCCAGGCGGCCTGCTGATGGTGATCATCATCGTGCTGCCGCTCCTGCTCGGCATCTTCATGTCGGGGCTGGACCTGGACCAGTATTCGCTGCGCAAGTGGGTCAGCGCACCGTTCATCGGAGTGCAGAACTTCGTTGAAGCGCTGACCGCATCGCCTTTGCTGCACGCCATCTGGCTCAGCGTCAGCTACTCGTTGCTCGCCATGGTGGTCACTATCCCGCTGGGCATCGCCGGCGCCGTCGCGACCCAGAACGCATTCAAGGGCCGCGCGGTAATCCGTTCCATCTTCCTGATCCCTTATGTCCTGCCGTCCTTCGTGGTGGCCACGGTGTGGCGGACCATGTTCCAACCGGGCAGCGTCATCGACTCGGCGCTCCATTCTGTCGGTATCAACACCGGACTCTGGCTCAACGGACCGCAGTCATTTTGGACCTTGATCCTGGTCCAGATCTGGGCATCGTGGCCGTTCGTCTACCTGCTGGCATTGTCCGGACTGCAGTCCGTGGACCATGAGGTCCACGAGGCCTCGGCCCTGGACGGTGCACTTTGGTGGAACAAGCTCCGCTATGTGGTCTTCCCCTACCTGAAGGGCCCGCTCGCCTTGGCGTTCCTGATCGGCATGCTGCACCACATCAACAACTTCACCTTGCCGTTCGTCCTCTTCGGGGTACCCGCCCCGTCCGACGTCGAGCTCCTCCCGATCCTCACCTACGTCACCAGCTTCCAGAGCTTCAGGTTCGGGCTCAGCGCCGCCATGGCCTTCATTTCGCTGATCCTGATCGCGATCCCGTTGTTCGTCTATCTGCGGGCCGTCAAACTCGACGACGCCGAAACCCCCGGAGGCAAAAAGTGAGCACCGCAACTACCGCCGTCGGACGCCGTTCGAGCGAAGACTTCCGCCCAGGCTCCAAACGCCAGCACGAGGTCACCAGGCTCATGCCAGGACCCATGCTTGCCATCATCCTGACGGCGCTGTGTGCCCTGGTGCTCATTCCGGTGGCCTACATCTTCATGGCATCCGTCAACTCGGACATCGGCGTGGCCCGCGGCGAGTTCCTCCCGTCCACGTTCTCCTTCGAGAACTACACCAAGATCTGGACGAGCGTTGGACTGGCCACTGGCCTGGCCAACAGCGTGCTCGTTGCCGGTTCCACCGCCGTGGTCTCCGCGCTGATGTCGATCGCCACCGCGTACGTCCTGGTCCGCTACCAGTTCCGCGGCCGCCTGACGATCCTTCGTGGGCTCCTGGCACTTCAATCAGTGCCTGGCACGCTCATGGTGCTTCCGGTATTCGTGCTGTTCTCGTCGGCCGCCAGCTACCTTGGCATCCAGGTGATCGGGACCCAGTGGGGCCTGTTCGTGACCTACCTGACGTTCGCAATGCCGTTCTCCACCTGGGTGATGGTCACCTATCTGCGCGGCCTGCCGCGCGAACTCGAAGAGGCCGCAAGGATCGACGGCGCCAGTAACCTGGGCGTGCTGGTCCGGATCATCCTCCCGCTGAGCTGGCCCGGCGTCGTTGTTTCCGGTATTTTCGCCTTCCTGCTCGGCTGGAACGACGTCCTGTTCGCCTCAGTCATGACGCGGCCCGAAAGCCAGACGGCCGCCGTCGCGCTCCAGGTCTTCGGTGCCTCTCAAGAAGGCGGCGCGATTCCCTTCTACGGCCAGATGATGGCGGCTTCCCTCGTGTGTGCTGCCCCGGTGGTCATCCTGTATCTGATTTTCCAGCGTTACCTAGTGGGCGGCCTGACCGCCGGAGGAGTTAAGTAGCTATGAGCACGCCTGCTGTTGAATGGGAGCTCTCGGGCTTCGGCGACGAGATCGACGACGACCCAAAGATCCAGATTGCCGTGATGCAGGCACTGGGAGCCAACCACATTGAAGTCCGCAGTGCCTGGGGCACCAACATCGTGGATCTGAATGACGCGCAGCTTGGTGAATTGAAGTCATTGCTGGATGCCGCGGACATGAAGGTTTCCGCGATCGCCTCACCGATCGGGAAAGTGGACGTTTCCCTTCCCGTGGAACACGAGGTGGAACGGCTCCGCAGGGCTGTCAACGCCGCACATGTCCTGGGATCCCGCTACATCCGGATCTTCTCCTTCTACTACGGCGAGGACGTGGCTGTTGAGAGCATCCGGGATGACGTTATCGAACGCATGCGTGCCCTCGCGGACGTGGCTGAAGAGTCCGGCGTCGTACTGTTGCACGAAAACGAGAAGGACATCTTTGGTGACATCCCGGAGCGGATCCTGGACATCATCGAATCCGTGGATTCCCCGGCACTGAAACTCGCCTGGGATGCGGCCAACTTCGTCCAGGTGGGCGTCAAGCCCTTCGACGAGGGCTACGCCAAGCTGCGCCCGCACCTTGAATACCTGCAGGTCAAGGACGCGCTGTTTTCGAACGCCGCGGTGGTCCCGGCCGGCGAGGGCGACGGGGATGTCCTCCGCACCGTCGAGGCCCTGAAAGCTGATGGCTACACCGGCTTCGCCAGCCTCGAACCGCACTTGGCCGGTGCCCACGGATTGGGCGGTTTCTCCGGCCCGACGGCGTTTGGCATCGCCGCGAGGGCGTTCGCGAAAGTTCTCAACGAAGCAGGAGTGGAAACTAAGTGACAGAGGAAAACTTGAGCCAAAGCGGCAGCGGCGTGCCCGGCGCATCCGGCGCACCAATTCACGCCGCAATCGTGGGATGCGGAGTCATCGGCCGCACGCACGCGGCTGCGGTCCAGGAGTTTCCGGAGGTCGTCATCACGGCACTGGTCGATGAGATTGCAGAGGCTTCCGAGGCGCTCGCCGCCAAGATCGAAGACCAGGGTGCCCCGAAACCGGCGGTTTTCCTGACCCTGGCCGAGGCGATCGCGGCTGTCCCGGTGGACTTGGTCATCGTTGCGACGCCCAGCGGGCTCCACATCCAGCAAGCGCTGGAAGCGCTCGACGCCGGCAAACACGTCGTGATCGAAAAGCCCCTTGACGTCGACTTGAGCCGGGCGGACGAAATCCTGGTTGCGGCCAAGGCCGCCGAGGCCAAGGGGTTGGTGGCCACCGTGATCAGCCAGCACCGCTTCGATCCGGCCAGCCGGGTGGTGGACGAGGCCCGCCGTGCCGGACGCTTCGGCACGCTGACTTCCGCCGTCGCTTCGGTCAGCTGGTGGCGGAGCCAGGGCTATTACGATTCCGGCGCCTGGCGCGGAACCTGGGCCATGGACGGCGGTGGCGCCATCATGAACCAGGGCGTCCACACCGTGGATCTGCTCTTGTGGTTCCTTGGCCGGCCCGTCGAGATCAGCGCCAAAACTGCGCTGCTGGCACATGAAGGCGTTGAGGTAGAGGACACCGCTGTGGCCACCCTGACGTTTGAGTCAGGCGCCCTTGCCGTACTGCACGCCACGACGGCGGCATACCCGGGCCTGACGGTTCGCCTGCAGGTCATGGGAAGTAAGGGTTCCGCGGTGATCGACAACGACGATCTCGCGTACTTCCACGCCTCCGACGCGGCTGATCCAGCGGAAAGCAGCGCCATGGGCATCCTCGGCGGCGGCAACCAGGCCGCCGTCGAGCTCGCCAAATACCCGGACGACAAAGTGGAAGCACTGGACCCAACCGTCTACCCGGCTGGACATGTCCGCCAGTACCGCGACATCGTTGCAGCGATCCGCGCAGGCCGCCCCGCCCGGGTTACCGTCCAGGACGCCGTGACAGCATTGGCCACGGTGCGTGCCCTGTATGTCTCTGCCACCCTGGGCCAGCCCGTGCTCATCGCCGATGTCATTGCTGGAAAGTACAACAACGTGGAGGTCCACACCGGCAACGCCGGCGCTGACCACCGGCAGGGGGTTTCGGCATGAAGTTTTCCGTGTTCACCGCCTCCACGCCCGAATGGTCCCCGCAGGAAGCCGCCACAAAGCTTGCTGCCCAGGGATGGGACGGCATCGAATGGCGGGTCACCGATCAGACGGAGGCTGCGGAGCCAGGCTTCTGGGCGGGGAACCGCGCCACTTGGCCCATGACGGGTTTGGAGGACTCGATCCCTGAGATTGCCCGGCTCACCGCGGCGTCGGGGCTCGAATTCTCCGGTCTCGGCGGCTACGCCCGCTGCGATAACCACGACGACGTCGATCGTGTCCTCGCTGCCACTGCTGCCTTGGGTGCCAGGCAAGTCCGCGTGAACGTGTTGCCGCTGGGCAACTCCAACATGGGTGGCCGGGAACCCACCGGCCTGTCCTACCCGGAGCTCTTCCAAGCCACCCGCGAACACTACGAGTGGGTCGCCGGCCGCGCTGCACACCACGGCGTCAAGGCCCTTGTGGAACTGCACCATGGAACGGTGACGGCCTCGGCCTCTTCGGCACGGCGATTGCTGGAAGGCTTGGATCCGCAGCATGTTGGCGTCATCCATGACCTTGGCAACTTGCTGATCGAGGGCTGGGAATCACCGCTGCCCGCACTCCAGCTCCTGGGTCCTTACTTGGCACATGTCCATGTGAAGAACGCCCGCTGGGTCCGTACCGACTCGAAGGACGAATCCGGCGCGGCTGTGTGGGTCAACGAATGGGCTCCCTTGGCCGAGGGGCAGGGGAGCGTCCTCGGCTACTTCCGGGCACTCGCAGAGGTTGGCTACGACTCCTGGGTCACCCTGGAGGACTTTTCCACCGAGCTTCCTTTGGAGGAACGGACGGCGTCGAACTTGGCGTATGTCCGGAAGGCAGCCGCGTTGGCTGGGTTCGCCGTCGTCGATCCCGCTCCGGCACCCTGACGGATTCGCTCTCTCCGAAGCAGAACCACAGCAGCCGCTTGCCTTCCGAAGGCAAGCGGCTGCTGTGTTGTTTGGAGGTGCCTCAGATGGTGCGCGTTGCCTTGGCCAGGTTGTCCTTGAGCTCGGCCGCATTCTGCCGAATCACGTAGGCCGGGCGGTCACGCTCCGCGCGCCAGCTCTCATCAAGCGGTCCGATATTCACGGTGTCGAAGCCGAACTCGTCGTAGAGATTCGCCACGAGTTCGGCGGCCTCGGGGTAGTCGCTCGCGGTGGACAGCGCGCGTCGGTTTTCGGTGCCCGCCGGGGTACCGTCTGTGGTGATCTCCTTCGCCATGATGTGGTTGAAGCCCTTGGCCACCTTGGACGTGGGCAGGTGCTTTTGCAGCAGCCCAGACGTGGTGGCCTCGCCCTTGTCCAGCTCCGGGATGCGGCCGTCCCGCTCCCAGTAGTAATTGTTCGTGTCGATCACAATCTTGCCCGCGAGGGGCTCCACGGGAATGTCCTGGTAGCTTCTGAGGGGCACGGTGACGACGGCGAAATCGCCCGCCGCTGCTGCCTCGGCCGGTGTTGCGGCCCGGGCATGTGTGCCGAGCTCTGCCACCTGTTCCGCGAGGGTCTCCGGCCCCCGCGAGTTGCTGATCACTACGTCATACCCAAGCTCAACCGCTTTGCGGGCGATCTGGCTGCCAATGTGTCCTGCACCGATGATTCCGATTGTTGTCATATTTGCGCCAACACCGCCCCCGGCCAGGATATTTCGAAGGTTACGGCGGGTGACGCTGACCCAAGCAGCGTGCTGGCGCCGCGGGATTTACTTCGCGTCACCCTAAAAGGATCACGACACCCGAATTCCGGCGTCGCCAGGCAATCGCGGTGGCGCAGGGCACGACGCGCATCGTGGGGCACGACGCGCATCGTGGGGCACGACGGGCATCGCAGGGCACGACGGGCATCGCAGGGCACGACGGGCATCGCAGGGCACGATGTGCCCTTTCCCCGGCCCTGAACGGCTTTACGTAGAATAGGGACCATGACTCCCGCCGTTGACACTGCCGCTGCCCGTGCCCGCCTCCTTGAATTGATCAAAGAACTGGCGGTCGTCCGCGGCAAGGTGATCCTATCCAGCGGCGCCGAGGCGGACTACTACATCGACCTGCGGCGCATCACCTTGCACCACGAGGCCTCGAAGCTGGTTGGCCAGGTCATGTTGTCCATGATCGACGACGCCGGAATTGCCGTTGAGTGCGCCGGTGGCCTGACGATGGGGGCAGACCCGGTCGGCACCGCCGTCATGCACGCAGCTGCCGATGCTGGCCGTGCCGTTGACGCATTCGTGGTACGCAAGGCGCAGAAGTCCTACGGCATGGGCCGGCAGGTGGAAGGCCCCTCGGTCGAAGGCCGCAACGTCGTGGTTCTCGAGGACACGTCCACCACCGGCGGCTCGGCCCTGACCGCCGTCGAAGGCGTCCGTAAAGCCGGTGGCAACGTGGTGGCCGTGGCCGTGATCGTGGACCGCAACACTGGTGCCAAGGAAAAGATCGAAGCCGAAACCGGCGTCCCCTACCTCTTCGCCTTCGGCAAAGACGAGCTCGGCCTCGACTAACCTCGGGCGGGACTGCGGGGGACCGTGTGACCGTCAGCCCAAGCGCCTAAGCTGGCTGGGTGGACTTTCAGGCGGGGAAATTCCCTCGTAAGCAGCGCTGGCAGGACCCGGGCTCCCCAGCCCAGGTTCTTCGCCACGCCGCCGAGCTGAAGAGTTTTTCCCGTAGGACCTTCTTGATCGGCGCTGGCGCTTCCACGGCTCTCGCGGCGGACATGCTGTTTACCCGCCAAGTCCAGGCTGAGCGCCGCACCACCAAGATCCTCCCCGTCGGAGATGACTTCGCGGAGTCCTCTTACCCCAACTCGAGTTGGATTCTCTTTCCCGGCTACAAGACCAGCTGGGAAGAAGCGCAATGGATCCTCAATTCCGTACGTGGTTCGCTGCGGCAGAGAGGCCAGCTGGCCGCCGTCGGGTACTCCAATCTGGGGTTGGACGTCGCTGAGGTGGCGGACGCCGTCGTCGGCTACATCAATGAGCGGAAGCTGAACACGCTCTACTTCTACGGCCACAGCTTCGGCGGGATGCTGGCCACTGAAGTGGCCGCGCTCCTGCGTGAACGGAACGGCGTCGGCGTCAAGCTGATCCTGTTGGATTCCTCGCCGTTCAGCAAGTACGACATCCTTGACCAAAGCTGGTTCGACGGCGTGGTGTTCTTGTACGAGAGTGGCTTCCAGGTCCCGTCGGTCATTCGCGGCGGTTACGAACTGGGCGAGCGCGTGGTGAACAAACATGAACGCACGTGGGGGCAGATCTGGGACCAGACCGTCGAGCAGCTGTCACCGATCGCTCCGTCGAGTGTCCTGATCCAGAGCGAATCGGACTACATCTACCACTTCGATGGCACCCGGTTTACGGACAGGCTGGGGGATACACGCATGGCTTTCATCGGAAATCCCCGCGATGACACGGTGAACTACGAGACTGCCCGGGCAGGGTGGGCCAAGACGTTCCCCCTCAACATGGCTTCCGCGGGACGCAGGACCGACGGCGCACGGCCCGCCCACGCGAGTCCCCAGTGGAACCCTTTTGTCTACAATCCGATCATCGAGGATTTGCAGAACGAGCTTTTCCCCTTGCCCAGGGGAGGCTCGCGGGTGGTCATCAGCTGACCCGCCTTGGCTACCCGCGCCGCAGTCCGTCCAACTCTGCACCGCTGAGGCCGGCGTCGTGCAGGTAGTCCGCCGCATCGCCGAACTCGCGGGCGAACCGGTCCAAGAAGTATTCCATGGCAGCCTCGGGGGATTGCAGCAGCATGAGCGAGGGACTGAACGCCTCCTCCGGTACCTCGGGGACGGCCAGCCGCCACGCCGCCGCCATGGTCTCCAGCATCAGGGGCAGCGCCGCAGTGCTGGCAGCGTAGTCCGCCACGACAGCGGCGCGGTCAGCGCCCGTGGCGAGGAGCGCCAAGGCTGATACGACGCCGGTGCGGTCCTTGCCGAGCGAGCAGTGGATGAGCGTCCGCCTGCCTTGGGCGGCGGGACGCAGGGATTCCGCCGCCCAATCGGGGCGGGTGCGAACCCAGCCCAGGTAGAGCTCCCCAAGGTCTTCGGCTGTGTGGATCGTTTGGAGCCCGGCCGAGGCGACACGCGGGTCGAGGGGGTTCTCCACGAGCTCCACCGCGCCGTTGGCCAGTTGCCACGGCACGATGGCGCGTTCGTACCCGCTGCGCAGATCCATGACCGTCTGGATGCCGTGCAGCTCAAAGAAGGCGGCTGTCGCGGCGGTATCCATGCCGAACGGCTGGCTGCCCCTGAGGATGCGGCCGCCGGCCAGGGAACGCAGGTTCAGCACAGCCATGGCATCAGCCTAAATCTGGCTTTTGAGATCCGCTACCGAATTCAGGACCTGGTTCGGCCGGAACGGGAAGGCCGCGATGTCCTCGCGCTGGGTGATGCCGCTGAGCACCAAGACGGTGTGCAGCCCGGCTTCCATGCCCGCGATGATGTCGGTGTCCATGCGGTCACCGATCATGGCGGTGGTTTCCGAATGCGCGTCAATCTGGTTCATGGCCGAACGGAACATCATGGGGTTCGGCTTGCCCACAATGTAGGGCTCGCGGCCGGTCGCCTTGGAGATCAGCGCCGCGATGGCGCCGGTGGCGGGCATCGGGCCGTCCTTCGACGGGCCGGTGGCGTCCGGGTTGGTGGCAATGAAGCGGGCTCCGGCGAGGATCAGCCGGATGGCCATGGTGATGGCCTCAAAGGAGTAGGTGCGGGTTTCGCCGAGCACTACGAAGTCCGGGTTCTGGTCGGTGAGGATGAAGCCCGCCTCGTGGAGCGCCGTCGTGAGCCCTGCCTCACCGATGGTGTAGGCGCGGTTGCCGGAATCCGAGCCGCGCACCTGGTCCTTCAGGAATTGCGCCGTGGCCAGGGCCGATGTCCAGATGTTCTCCTCCGGGATTTCCAGTCCGGAGGAGCTCAGCCGGGCCGCCAGGTCCCGCGGCGTGAAGATGGAGTTGTTGGTGAGGACGAGGAATCGCTTGGAGGTATCCACCCAGCGCTGGATCAGTTCGGCCGCTCCTGGGACCGCCTGGTTCTCGTGGACCAGGACACCGTCCATATCCGTGAGCCAGCATTCGATCTCATGGCCGTTGCGGTAAATGGTTGAGCTTTTCGGGGCCTCGGTTGCGTTCTCCATGCTTTTCCTCCGCGTGTTGGCTGGTTCTCGTCCCAAGTCTTTCATCTTTCGGTCTGCGAGACACCCGAGCGTCCTGCGTTACGGTGCCCCGGGCTAGGGTTGAGGAGTGACTGACCGGCCCCAGAACCCAGCCCCTACCCATACCACCCTCGAGGGTGAGCCCGAAGCGAAGCCTGAGGTCGGCGTCGGGCCCTGGGAAGGTGATTGGCCGGAGGGCGAGCACTGGGATCCGGACCTCCTGGCGGACGGCGACCGCCGCAACGTCGTGGACAAGTACCGGTACTGGAAGCACGAGGCGATCGTGGCGGATCTGGACGCCCACCGGCACGATTTCCACATCGCCATCGAGAACTGGCAGCACGACCTGAACATCGGGACGGTTGTGCGCACCGCCAACGCGTTCCTCGCCAAAGAGGTCCACATCATTGGACGACGCCGGTGGAACCGCCGCGGAGCAATGGTCACCGACCGCTACCAGCACGTCCGCCACCACCCCACCGTGGAGGATTTCGTGGCGTGGGCGCACGGGGAGGGGCTGGCCATCATCGGGATCGACATCTTCCCGGATTCCGTGCCGCTGGAAACCTACGACCTTCCGCGTAACTGCGTGCTCGTGTTCGGGCAGGAAGGCCCCGGCCTGACGCCGGAGGTGCACGAAGCCGCCGTCGCGACCCTGTCGATTGAGCAGTACGGTTCCACGCGGTCCATGAACGCGGCGTCGGCTGCGGCAATCGCGATGCACGCCTGGATCCGGCGGCACAACTTCGGACAGCGCGTGTCCTAAGAGGAGCCCGGCGGCAAAGGTCCGCAAGTGTTACCCGTCTCCGTGACTGGAAACACGGTGCCGGATTCGAAGTCGCTAGGATGGTGCCTAGCCGTATAGGTCTACTCCAGGGTCAACGAAACCCACAGACGAAAATCAGCATAGGAGTCAGCATGCCCATCGCAACCCCAGAGATTTACTCCGAAATGATCGACCGCGCGAAGGCCGGCGGCTTCGCGTTCCCGGCAGTGAACGTCACCTCGTCGCAGACCCTGAATGCCGCCATCCGCGGCTTTGCCGAGGCCGAGTCGGACGGCATCATCCAGGTTTCCACCGGTGGTGCGGCCTACTGGTCCGGCGCATCTGTCAAGGACATGGTTGCCGGCTCCCTGGGCTTCGCGGCTTTCGCCCGCGAGGTCGCGAAGAACTACAACGTGAACATCGCCCTGCACACGGACCACTGCCCACAGGACAAGCTGGCTGATTTCGTTCTTCCGCTGCTTGCCGCTTCCGAGGAAGCCGTCAAGGCCGGCAAGGACCCCATCTTCAACTCGCACATGTGGGATGGCTCGCACGAGACCCTTTCCGACAACCTGCGGATCGGCCGCGAACTCCTGGAACGCGCAGCTGCCGCCAAGATCATCCTCGAGGTTGAAATCGGCACGGTCGGCGGCGAGGAAGACGGCGTCGAGAACGAGATCAACGAGAAGCTCTACACCACCACCGAAGACGCCCTCGCCACCATCGAGGCACTCGGCACGGGCGAGAATGGCCGCTACCTGACCGCCCTCACCTTCGGCAACGTCCACGGCGTGTACAAGCCGGGCAACGTCAAGCTCCGCCCGGAACTGCTCAAGCAGATCCAGGCCGAAGTCGGCGCCAAGATCGGCAAGACCAACCCGTTCGACCTCGTCTTCCACGGCGGCTCCGGCTCCACCGAGCAGGAAATCGCCGACGCCGTTTCCTACGGTGTCATCAAGATGAACATCGACACCGACACCCAGTACGCGTTCACCCGCCCGGTTGCCGGGCACATGTTCTCGAACTACGACGGCGTCCTGAAGGTCGACGGCGAAATGGGCAACAAGAAGACGTACGACCCCCGCGTCTGGGGAGCCTCCGCCGAGGCCGGCATGGCTGCCCGCATCGTGGAAGCCGCAAAGCAGCTCGGTTCGGTAGGCAAGACCTTCTAATGTCCGACGAATTCCGCAAGAACCTGATGGGCCCAGAGCCGACGCTCCTGCCTGCCGAGACCGAGGTGTACCAGCACCTTGCCTTGGGGCAGGAAGCCCTGGACCTCGTAGCGAAGTACCCCACATCTTCGTTGCTGTGGGCGATCCTGGCCGAGGAAGCCTGGGCTGACGGCCGGACTATCGATTCCTACGCGTATTCCCGTGTGGGGTACCACCGTGGACTCGATTCGCTGCGCCGTAACGGTTGGCGCGGCGTCGGCCCCATCCCGTGGGAGCACGAGCCCAACAGGGGATTCCTGCGCGCTCTGTACTCGCTCGGCCGGGCTTCCGCAGCCATTGGCGAAGCGGAGGAGCCGGAGCGGATCGAGAAGTTCCTGAATGACTCCGATCCCGCCGCGAAGGCAGCGATCGAAGGCTAAAAACAGCTAAGAAGACGACGACGGCGGCCGCTCACTCAGGTGGGCGGCCGCCGTCGCGCTTTCCCCGCCCAACTGACTCGCACTTAATGTCGTTATGAGGCGTCTAAACGACGTTAACTGCGTGGGCCCACGCCGCCAGGGTTCCCTGGCCGAGCTTGCGAGGCGAGGGCGGCGGTGGGGATCAGTTGGGATTGCTGGAGGGTCCTAGCCGACGGGGGTCAGGCCTGTCCGGGCCATGGCCTCGGCGTAGGCGCCGTGGATGACGTCCAGGTACTCCTGCTGGCGGATGGGGGAGCCGGCAAAGGAACGCCCGCCAAGTGAGCGGACCTTGAACGTCTTGAAACCGCGGCGGTGGATGCTCTGCGGGGCGGCCTTCACGAGCTGGTCTGCCAAACGGTGGGCTTCATTGCCGTGGGCTACCAGTACAGAGGTGCGCGGCACGATCGCCAACAAGCGCAGGAGCGGCTTGAGGCCTTCGGTGATGTTGGCGGGAGTCAGCCTGCCCGGCTCTCCATCCGGTTCGATCCAGGGATACACGTTCCACGGCATCATGAGTTCCGGACGCAAGCCCAGCTGCCACTGCATGCCCAGCAGGCGGGTGGCGGCGTCCTCGTCACCCGGGACAATGAAGCCCGAGCCCTCCGTGGTGCGGCTGTTGGAGAAAAGGCTGATGATGCGGCACTCGTCAACGCTGTGGACGGGGTCTACGTAGAGGACTTCGCTGCCCGGCTTCTGTTCTTTGAGGGAATCGCAAAGCCCCGTGACCTCGGCGATGTGGGGTTCGAAACGTCGGTTCCAGAGTTGCTCTTCGAGTGAATCAGTCGCCAGGTCTTGCATATGGGCTTTGGTCTCCTACAGGTAGCTAGGCGCACTTGTCCGGCCAGGAGCGGTTGGCCGCGACCGGTCGGGTTGGGTGCTGTGTTGGGGGCTGGTTAACTATACCGGAACGGCGGCGACCTGTGGGGTGAATCGGGACTTCGTAGGTGCGTTAACTGAAAAGGCGCCGTCTCGATGGCTCGAGACGGCGCCTTTTCCGAAGCGGCTGCTACTGCTTGTTGTCGTTCTGGTCGTCGTTTTCCTTCGTGCGGGAAACCACCGTACCGTTCGATTCGTTCAGGATGAGCTTGATGTCCCGCCCATTGTCAAAGTTGAACATCGCATTGATGGATCCGGCTTTGGCGTCTGCCGACGAGTCGCCGATCTGGCCCGTGTGCCAGTTGTCCTCGATGAAGCGAAGGATGGAAGCCTGGTCCGTCTGGGTGTGGTCCACGAAGTTCTTCTTTGCGAAGGGAGAGACCACCACGAGCGGCTGGCGGGGGCCTGGGCCGCAACGGTCGGCATAGCCTCCGGCCATGGGCACACCCTTGTTGTACGCGTTGAGGCACCACGCGGCGTCGTCAGCGGTGTTCGAGGAGTTCTTTACAGCGGCGGCAACGTGGTCATACCAACCGTCCGAGTCATCGTAGGCAAGGATGACGGCGGTGTTTTCCCAGTTCTTTGAGTTCTGGATGGCGTTGACCTGCTGCGTGATGAACTTCTGCTCGTCCAGGGGATCGGAGTAGCCGGCGTGGCCGTCCTGGTAGTTTCCCGCCTTCAGGAAGGACACGGCGGGCATGTTGTCGGAATTGACTACCTTGGCGAAGTCCGTGGTGTCGTACTGGTGGTTCGCCCGTCCGTTGCGGCCGATCTCGTCCACGCTGGCGGGGGCAAGGTGGTGCGGATTGGACGTTGACTTGTAGTACTGGAACGGCTGGTGATGCGGGTTGTAGTCCGTCACCTTGGCGCCTGCAATGTTGGTGTGGGTGGTCATGCAAGCTGCCGGGGTAGTGTCCGTTGCCGCCATCGTGGGAGCAAAACCGCCCTGGAACCAGCCCCAGCTGACTCCCTTGTCATTGAGCAGGTCGCCGATGTTTTTGCCCTGCATGGCGGCGAGGTTGTTCTTGCTCGCATGGCTCTTGTTGGAGCAGTCGTCGTAGACCGGATCCGGGTCTTCCGTCATGGTGCCTACGCCGATGGCATCAGGGAACTTGACCGTGTAGTCGCTGCTTGCGGGCTTGACTGGCTGGCCGGCTGCAGTGAACTCCGTGACGCCGTGGGTCTGGCCGGACACCAGGTTGAGTGCGCCGGGGGTGGACGGGCCGAAGACGGTGCTGAAGTGGGAGTCGCTCATGGCGAAGTTCTGGGCGTAGTTCCAGATCCCGGTGACCGTGTTGCCGTCGTAGTAGTCCATGGTGAGTCCAGGCCGGCCGAACTGGCCACCCGAGCAGGTGTCCATGCTGGTGTTCTCGACGAACTTGTTCATCAGGCCTGCGTTGTAGGCCTTCTGCTCCGCGGTGTATTCGTGGTCCTGGTCGCACGTGATTGCCTGGGCAGGCGTCAGCCGCTCGGGCTGGACCGAGTTGGGGTTGTTGGGAGCCTGCAGCTTGTCGTGGGCGAGAGTGGCGATGTTCTTCGGGGTGCTGTTGGCCCCCGTGAACGTCGGAACGGCTGCGCCACTGCCTTGCTGGGTTTCGCCAGCCGTGTTTGCTGCCTGCGGGTACGTCGCGAAGTAATGGTCGAACGAGACGTTCTCGCCGAAAATCACCACAACGTGCTTGATGGGGGTCGCGGTTCCATTGTGGTCGTCGCTGGCCGAGGCCGGCGTCATGCCGAACCCGATCATGCCGGCAGCGATCGTGGATGCTGCGAGTGCGCTCACTCCCGCCGTTGATAGGAGACGCCTGTTGCGAAAATTCATTGATTTCCCTTCAGATTCACGGCCAACGCCCGGCAAACTGGCTCGCATTTGTTGTCGTTTAGACGGCTTATAACGACAACAAATGCGAGTCAGTTGGGTGTATTGGGGGTAAGGATTCACAAAAAATGTAGCCGGTCGGCTGAGGCCCGACGGCCGATTTGGAAGTTCAATGCGGACTGTTTGGAAAGAGTTCACATTCTGCTCACAGGGAACTTCGAAGGAGCCCGTCCCTGTTTGCATCTCGCTCTCCGGACGTGTGACACCAAGACCGCGGGGCGTATCGGCTAAACTTGGCTGGTAAGAGCCCCGGAACTCTTGCTGATCCCGCCGGTGAACTTTTGCGAAAGTCTGCGGGCAGGACCGAAAAGATTCGGGGCGTTCTCATGTACGGCGCTGAGCCTTGGTGATCCCGCCAGGACCGGCCCGAAAGAATGGGGGAGGATCCCATGCCCGCTATCGTGATCGTCGGAGCCCAGTGGGGCGACGAAGGCAAAGGCAAAGCAACCGACCTGCTCGGTGGCCGCGTTGACTACGTGGTTAAGCCCAACGGCGGCAACAACGCCGGGCACACCGTGGTGGTCGGCGGTGAGAAGTATGAGCTCAAGCTCCTTCCTGCCGGCATTCTGAGCCCCAACGCGATTCCGATCATCGGCAACGGCTGTGTGGTGAACCTCGAGGCGTTGTTCCAGGAGATCGACGGACTGGAAGCCCGTGGCGCGGACACTTCCCGTTTGCGCGTCTCAGCCAATGCCCACCTCGTGGCGCCGTACCACCAGGTGTTGGACAAGGTCACCGAGCGCTTCCTTGGCAGCCGCGCCATCGGCACCACCGGTCGAGGCATTGGCCCGGCCTACATGGACAAGGTTGCCCGCCTGGGTATTCGTGTCCAGGACGTCTTCGACGAATCGATCCTCCGCCAGAAGGTGGAGGGCTCGCTGCGCCAGAAGAACGAGCTCCTGGTCAAGGTCTATAACCGCCGTAACGTGGTTGTGGACGAGATCGTGGAGTACTTCCTGTCCTACGCCGAACGCCTGCGGCCGCTGGTCATTGACAGCACCCTGGTCCTCAACAATGCCCTGGACGAGGGGAAGGTGGTCCTCATGGAAGGCGGCCAGGCCACGTTCCTGGACGTCGACCACGGCACCTACCCGTTCGTGACCTCCTCCAACCCGACTGCCGGCGGCGCGTCCGTCGGCTCGGGCATCGGACCCACCCGGATATCGCGCTCCATCGGCATCATCAAGGCCTACACCACCCGTGTTGGCGCCGGTCCGTTCCCCACTGAGCTCTTTGACGAGATGGGCATGTACCTGCAGAAGACCGGTGGCGAGTTCGGCGTGAACACCGGCCGTCCGCGCCGCTGCGGATGGTACGACGCCGTCCTGGCCCGCCACGCATCCCGCGTCAACGGCTTCACGGACTACTTCGTCACCAAGCTGGACGTGCTGACCGGCATCGAGCAGATCCCCGTCTGCGTGGCCTACGACGTCGACGGCGTCCGCCACGACGAAATGCCCATGACCCAGACCGAGTTCCACCATGCAGTCCCGATCTTCGAGTACTTCGATGGCTGGACCGAGGACATCACCGCCGCCAAGACCCTGGAAGACCTCCCCGAGAACGCCCGCAACTACGTGTTGGCCCTTGAGAAGCTCTCTGGCACGCGGTTCTCCGCGATCGGCGTCGGTCCGGACCGCGACCAGACGATCGTGGTGCACGACCTCATCGAGGACTAGTCACCAAAGCTGAATGACGACGACGGCGGGCCGCCCTTTCCGGGGCGGGTCGCCGTCGTCCTTTTGGCGCCTGGAAGCCCGGAAAACACCCTCAAGAAGAACTTTCGGAATCCGCGTAACCCTTTGGGGTGCCCCGACGATTACCCCTTTGAAAGGCCGAGCTGAAATTTGTCCCCCATCAGGTTTCAGCTCGGCCCTTTTCATGTCTGAAGGGTCTCGTGGACGTGCACAGACCGGGAGAGGCGAGCCTCCGGAACTGAAAGATGGTCCTTGGCATCGTGGGAGCAACGGTTAAGCTAGGTGAGGTTGTCCGGCCGTGCTGCGTTTCGGCGGCAACGAGGATCTCGCTTAAATCCGGACATTTGTTCCCCAACGAAAGCCACTTTTCTGTGACCGACGCTTTGACCGATGCAGCCTTGCGCGCCTTCCGGGGCCGCGGGGCTGAACTGTTCAGTGCCGTCTACCAAGCCTTCGCGGGCCAGGTGCTCGGCTACCTGACAGCAAAAGGCGTCTCGGATCCGGAAGCTGTCACACAGGACGTCTTTCTTGCCGTCCTGCCACGGGTTGAGGCCATTACCGGTGGCATCAGTGGCCTGCGGACCTTTGTGTTTTCGGTAGCCCATGCCCGGATGGTGGATGACCACCGCCGGCAAAGCAGGGCGCCGGAGCACCACGAGTTTGAACCTGAGCGTGATACGCGCCAGTCGAGTTCGGCGGAAGCCGAAGCGATGGAGCGTGTGGCGCCGGGCGAAGTCATGGCGCTGTTGGATGTCCTTCGGGAAGATCAGCGGGAAGTCCTGACGCTTCGGATCGTTGCCGGCCTGACGGTGGATCAGGCAGCCGAAATCATGGGGAAAAGCCAAGGCGCAGTCAAGCAACTGCAGCGCCGGGCATTGAATGCACTCCGCGAGCACTCGGTAGTAAAGGAATACGTGGCCCCATGATGCGTTGGGATTGCAAGGACATTGACCGTGACGCGATCATCCGCGAGCTCATGCTCGAGGCTGGTCTGACGGATGCTCCCGCGCTCGCGGATTCTTTGAAAACAATGAAGTCCTTCGCCTCCATGGCTGCGCCGGTCCCCGGCCCGGCTCTTGCCGCGATGCTGGCTGGTACTGCTGCCGCAGTTGGCCCCGTCGCCGAAGTTGGCATGGCCCCTGGAATCGGGACTGCCGCTGGTGACCCCATGAACGAACTTCCCGTTGACGAACTGGGCAAGCGTCGTCGGCGCAAACACCGGCCTGCGGTCATTGGTGCCGCCGTCCTGACCGCTATGGGCTTGGGCATCGGGGGCGTGGCAGCCTCGAGTTCCGGATTTAGCAAAGGAGCTCCTGATTTCATGCAGTCGCTCATCTCCGGCTGGGCGCCGGGCTGGACCACCGCTCCGCCATCGTTGGTGCCCCCGGCCCCCGCCGGCGATTCCCCGAAGGTCACCACGCACCCGGCACCTGTTGATCTGCCTGCTCCTGCCGTGGCGCCGGAACCCGCCATCCCACATGCCCCAGACGCCGCCGTACCGCATGTGGTTGAGCCTTCCCCGGACGCAGTGGCGCCGTCAGACGTGGAGCCCACCGAAGCGAAGGATTCACCGGAGCAAGGAGCCGGACGGCCCGAAGTGCCGAAGACGGTGCACACGGAGCCCAAGACGGATTCCCAAGGCGTATTCAAGCAGACGGCGGACACGTTGCTGAAGTGGGGAAACAAGGATTTCCGGGCTGGACTGCAGCAGTTCCTGCAGGACAGCAAGGCAGATCTCACCAGGAAGTCCCAAGGGGCGTCCTTGCGCTGGCTCTTCGGACTAGCCCGCTAGCTCGGCCGCACAGCCGGAATCCCTGTCAATAATTCGGCCAAGGGGCCGCGAAACCACGGGAGTAGGCTTGGGGTATGACACACGTCAACGATCCGGCAGTCATTGACCGGCTTATGCGAACAAAGGGCCGCTGGGCAATCGTCGGACTCAGCACGAATGAGTGGCGCTCCGCGTTCGAAGTTGCTCTCTACATTCGGGACACCATGGGCATGGAGATCGTCCCGATCAACCAAAAGGGCGAAGACGTCCACGGTGAAACTGGCTACAAGTTCCTCGCCGATGTGCCCCTCGAACAGCCGATCGACGTCGTCGACTGCTTTGTGAATTCTTCGCGCGTTGGCGGCGTGGTTGACGAGGCCATTGCGGTGGGAGCGAAAGCCGTGTGGCTCCAGCTCGGCGTGATTGATGAGGATGCAGCGGAGCGGGCCAAAGCGGCGGGTCTGGACGTGGTCATGAACGCTTGTCCGGCGCAGATGGGCTGGCGGAGCGACAACTAGCGATGCCTCCCGTTAACCGGCCGCTGTTATAGTCCGGGGGCAATCACCGAATTCGAGGCCAGGGAACCCATGTGTGAAGACCACCCTTCCACTGCCAGCCGACGCACGGCGCTCGGTTTTCTCGGGGTGTCCCTCGCGGCAGGGCTGGGAGCGTGCACGGCTCCCGGAAACCGGTCCGTAGAAAGCCCGACGGCGGTTCCCAGCAGTGCCGGCGCCGCGCCGTCGTCGTCCGCATCGCCAAGTGCCGCAACGAGCCCAACGCCGAGCCCCGGTGTCCCGAAGCGGCTGCGGCGCTCCTTTGTCCCGGACTTTACGCTGCCGCCCATCCAAGGTGGACTGGCTCCTGTGATCACCAAAATACCCACCAAACTTCCCGTGGTGTTCCTGACGATCGACGATGGCGTGGTCAAGTCCCCGGAAAGCGTGCGACTCCTCGCGGAGAACGACTATCCGGCCACATTGTTCCTGACGAGCAACACGGTCCGCGACAACCCTGCGTTCTTCAAGGCGTTCATGGCGCAGGGGAGCCTGGTTGAAAACCATACGGTCAGCCACAACGTCAACATGACCACCCAATGGGGCTACCAGCGGCAGCTTGATGACATCACCGGCATGCAGGATTTCGCCGTCCAGCAGTACGGCCGCAAGCCCACGTTGTTCAGGCCGCCCGGGGGTGCGTACTCCACCGCTATGAGGCAAGCCGTGGCCGCCGCAGGCCTGAAGGCGATCGTTACCTGGGAGGTCAGGGCAAATGCCGGGCGCATGGACTACCAATATGGAAATTCGCTGCGGCCTGGCGACATCGTCCTGATGCATTTCCGCCCTGAATTCGCGGCCGATTTTGCGGCATTCCGTTCTGCGCAGGTCGCCGCCGGCCTGGAAGTGGTGCTCCTGGAGGACTTCCTGGGCGTTGCCTGAGGCCGGGTCTCCGCTAGTCTCAGTGCATGGATGCTGCCACCCTTCGCCGAATCTGCCTGGGCTTCCCCGGGGTTTTTGAGGACTTCCCGTTCGGCCCGGAAACATCGGTTTTCAAGGTCCGTTCGGCCGTGTCCGGGGGAGGCAAGCAGGAAGGCAAAATGTTCGCGGCCTCCGCCATGGACGACCACAACCTTGCGGTGAGCCTCAAATGCGATCCTTCCTTGGCTGTGCAATTGCGCGCGGCCCATCCGGAAATCACCGGGGCTTGGCATATGAATAAGACGCACTGGAATGGCGTGCGCTTGGACGGCGCCCTTCCGGACGCCATGGTCCGGGACATGGTGGAGGACTCGTATGACCTAGTGGTTTCGTCGTTGAGCCGCAAGCAGCAGGAACAGTTGGGCTGGGCTCGCCTCGCCAAGGGGTAACACGCGGACCCTGTCCTCCGCTTCGGTTAGATTGTGAGTGCACCGCACCTTCCATCGCCCCGAAGCAATCAGGAGGAGCCAGATGCTTGAACAAAAGACCCTCGATGAGCTGTGGAATTTTGAGGACCCTGCACTGTCGGAAGCCCGTTTCCGCGAAGCCATGGCGGATCCCGCCTACGATCCTTTTGAACGGGCCGAGCTCGCCACCCAATTGGGCCGGGCCATCGGCCTGCAGGGCCGCTTCGAGGAAGCAGATGCTCTCCTGGACGGGATCGACGCCGAAGAGGAGCCCACGCTTGCGGTGCGGATTCTCCTGGAACGCGGACGCTTGCTCAACTCCGCGGGCCACCCGGCCATGGCGGTTCCGCTCTTTGAGCAGGCGGCCGAATTGGGGGACCTCTTGGGCGATGAT
The DNA here is from genome assembly GCF_057747935.1 of Arthrobacter sp. DMZ02-1R. NCBI lineage: Bacteria > Bacillati > Actinomycetota > Actinomycetes > Micrococcales > Micrococcaceae > Arthrobacter > Arthrobacter sp. DMZ02-1R. The sequence goes on along the minus strand of NZ_CM173230.1, from coordinate 4,377,125 downwards.
TTCCTCGCCGTGGACGCACTTCATATGCTGGCCATCGCGGACTCCGGCCATCAGGAATCATGGACGCGAAGTGCGCTCGAGTACGCCTCCGCCGTCGAGGATCCCCGCACCAAACGGTGGATGGTTTCGCTGCACAACAACCTCGGTTGGGCGCTCTACGACGACGGTCGCCGCACCGAGGCGATGGTGGAGTTCCAGCTCGCTGAGCAGTGGGCTGAGCGGGTAGGAACCGAGCAACAGCGGCAATGGGCGCGCGAGGCCGTTGCCGAGTGCGCAAAATCCTTGAATCTACGGGGCTAAACAGGCCAAACGACCCTCCGGAAGGGCATTTTCGACAGATCACATTTTGACAAAAGTTGATTGAAACTGCCCTCAAATATTGCTTTTCAATCACTCGTGGTGAAGTATGTCACACGAAGGGCGCGTCGCAGCGGCGGTGCCCGGACCGATCCACTGCCGGCCGAGGTGCCGTCAGAATCGGTACTACGAGTCTCTGGAGGGTTTTAGGATGAACGTTCAGCAACAGTCCTTTGCACGTCGTGGTTTCCTCCGCGGCGCGCTTGCCGCGGCCGTGCTTGTGCCGTTGGCCGGCTCGATGGCCTCCTGCGCAGCCGGTGGCGGCGGAGGATCCACCGGTCCTACGGGGACCGTTTCAGATGCCAACCCGTTCGGCATGGCAGACAAGTCCACCGTTGACGCGGTGATCTTCAAGGGCGGCTACGGAATCGACTATGTTGACTTCGCGGGCAAAGCCTTCGAAAGCGCACATTCGGGTTCCACAGCCAAGATTGCCCCCTCGACGGACATCGCGCAGGAACTCCAGCCGCGATTCGTTGGAGGCAACCCGCCGGACTTGATCGACAACTCCGGAGCCAAGGCAATCGGCTTCAGCACCATCCTGGCCCAGCTCGAAGACCTCACCAGCGTGGTCAACGCCAAGAACCTCGAAGGCAAGGTCATCAAGGACACCCTCTATGGAGGTGTGCTTGCTCCGGGTACCTTCGAAGGCAAGCTGGCCGCCCTGGACTACGTGCTGACGGTCTACGCAATGTGGTACTCCGACGCCCTGCTCAAGGACAACGGCTGGTCCGTCCCCAAGACCTGGGACGAAATGTACGCGCTTGGCGAGCAGGCCAAGGCCAAGGGCAAGTACCTGTTCGTTTGGGGCAAGGAAGCCGCCACCTACTACCAGGAGATGGCAATCGCCTCCGCCATCAAGGAAGGTGGACACGATGTCCGTCTGGGCCTTGAAAACCTCAAGGCAGATTGCTGGTCCCACCCGGCACTCCAGAGCGTCTTCACTGCCATGGGAAAGATCGTCAAGGCCGGGTTCTTCAAGCCCGGCGGTTCCGGCACCCAGTTCACCGCGGCGCAGGCGCAGTGGAGCAACGCCCAAGAGGCAGTGTTCTACCCGTCCGGCTCGTGGATCGAGAACGAGATGAAGGACCAGACGAAGGCCGGCTTCAAGATGACGGGCGCCCCGGTCCCCTCAGTGACCACCAGCTCCAAGCTGCCGTATACGGCACTCCACAGCGCAGCAGGCGAGCCGTTCGTGGTTCCTTCGCAAGGCAAGAACGTCGCCGGCGGCAAGGAACTGCTCCGCGTCATGCTGTCCAAGGATGCAGCCACCAACTTCGCCAAGACCAAGCTGGCCCCCACCATCGTCAAGGACACAGTTCCCGCCGATGGTTTCGGATCCACGGCTTTGGTTTCCCAGACCAAGCTGCTCGGCGACGCTGGAGACAACATCTACACCTGGAACTTCATCGACCTCTACGGCACCAACAAGGACCAGTTGGTCGTATGGAACACGTTCCTCGACGGAAAATCCGACGTCGCAACCCTGACGTCGGACTTGCAGAAGATCACCGACAAGGTCCGCAACGACAGCTCGGTCAAGAAGATTGAAGTGAAGTGACTTCAGTGAAAGCAAAAACACTCCGGGTCGGCGACGGTGCGTCCGCCGTCGTCGTTCCGGACGCCGCACCACCCGTCTACAAGAGGCGGCGCAAGCCCCTGACGTTCGACAAGATCAGCTTCTTCGTGGTCTTCCTCGGCCTGCCTCTGGCCATGTACATCCTGTTTGTGATCTCACCGTTTGCCCAGGCGTTTTACTACTCCATGACGGACTGGAGCGGTTTCTCGCCCAACATGAATTTCACGGGTTTCCAGAACTACCAGAAGCTCTTCACGGATGACATCTTCATGAAGGCCATGGGGAACAACATCCTGCTGGTCATCTTCCTGCCGATCATCACCATCATCCTCAGCCTGGTGCTGGCAACCTTGGTGACCGTGGGAGGCAGCAGCAAGGGCCAGATCAAGGGCCTGCGCAACTCGAGCTTCTACCGTGTTGTCTCTTTCTTCCCCTACACGATTCCTGCCATTGCGATCGGCATCATGTGGGGCCAGATCTACGATCCTTCCGGAGGTCTGCTGAACGGCATCCTCACGTCCATGGGCATGGACCAGTTCAAGTCCTTCGCCTGGCTCGGTGACAAGAGCACCGCCATGATCGCTACGATGTTCGTGATCGTATGGGGCTTCATCGGCTTCTACATGGTGCTGTTCGTCGCCGGTATCAAGGGCATCCCGGCAGAGCTGTTTGAGGCGGCCAGGATTGATGGGGCAGGGCGTTTCCGCACTGCCGTGTCCATCACCATCCCGTTGATCCGGGACAACATCCAGACCGCCTACATCTACATGGGCATCCTGGCGCTCGATGCGTTCGTCTACATGGCCGCCCTCAACTCCGGCGGTGGCCCGGACAACTCCACCTTGGTGATGTCCCAGCAGCTCTTCTTTACCGCTTTCACCAAGGGCCAGTTCGGCCTGGCCAGCGCCATGGGCGTTGTGCTGGCCGTAGCCACCCTGATCTTCTCCGGCCTCGTGTTCCTGGTCAACAGGCTCACGGGTGGCGACAAGGATGTGTCCCTCTGATGACTACCAAAATAGCCAGCCAGGAAATGAAGTCGCTGCACTTCACCCCTCGCAAGCCGGCCATGACCACCGGCGACAAGGTGGTGGGCGCGGTTTCGCACACGGCCCTGACCATCTGGTCCCTCATTGTGATCCTGCCCTTGCTCTGGACTTTCATGTCCTCCTTCAAGACGTCCAGCGAGATCTTCGCCTCGCCGTTCGCCTTGCCCTCGCAGTGGCGGTTCGATAACTACATCCGGGCCTGGAGCGAAGCCGGAATCGGAAGCTACTTCCTGAATTCGGTGGTCGTGGTGGGTTCGGCGCTCGTGATCGTCATGGTCCTTGGTGCTATGTGTGCTTACATCCTTGCGCGTTACACCTTCCCGGGCAGCAAGGCCATTTACTACCTGATGCTGGCTGGCCTGACCTTCCCGATCTTCCTGGCCATGGTCCCGCTGTTCTTCATCATGCGGAACATCGGCCTGCTGAACACTTTGCCGGGACTCATCCTGGTGTATGTCGGCTTTGCGCTGCCGTTCACGGTGTTCTTCCTGTTCTCCTTCTTCAAGTCCCTTCCCCACGAAATCACCGAGGCTGCTGCCTTGGATGGAGCGGGCGAGTGGCGGACGTTCTTCCAAGTCATGTTGCCGATGGCCAAGCCCGGGCTCGCTTCCGTGGCCATCTTCAACTTCCTTGGCCTGTGGAACCAGTTCCTGATTCCGGTGGCGATCAACGCAGCCGGGCCGCGCGTGCTGTCCCAAGGGCTGGCTGCCTTCGCCGGCCAGATGGGTTATGCAGTGGACTTCGGCGCCTTGTTCGCGGCCGTCACGGTCACTGTGGTTCCGGTACTGATCGTCTACGTCATCTTCCAGCGTCAGCTTCAAGGCTCCGTATCGCAGGGTACGTCCAAGTAGCACAACCAAGCTAAATAGGCGCCCGACGGCGGCTCTCACCTTTGGTGGGGACCGCCGTCGTGCGTTTCTGGGAGGGATCGTGCGCAGCTGTGGCGATCAGGACGAGCAGCCCGACGGCACCGAGAGCCACACCCTTCGCGCAATAGCCCACCACGCCCAGCACCGCGAACGCATCTCCAAAGAGCCCGGACGGTTTTCCGCGCAGGTTCCTTTTATACCCGCCCCGATGATCACCAGGAGGACAGTGCCGCCAGACGCGGCAGCCATCTGGCCCACGGCCCCGCTTTCGTCGGCTTGCCCCGATTCCCCCAGCGCGATCCGCAAGGCGATGACACCGAATCGGCGCCCCGGGACACCGCATTGCCGGCGTTGTTCGTATGATCGTCTGTGCCCACGGAGCTCCTTTTGGTCTGCCCTCGTCCTGCCACTGTGGGCTACCGGAAGGGATGAAATGCGGCTACTCGATACCATGGGCGCATGTGGATCGCGTGGATCGAGTTCGACATCCTCCTCGGAGAGGTGCACAGCCTGAAGGAGAAGCGCTCCCTCGTGCGTCCGCTGATCGCCGAGTTGAAACGACGCTTCGAGGTCTCCGCCGCCGAGACCGGGCACCTGGACCAGCATCGCCGAGCCCTCATCGGCGCAGCCGCGGTAGCGCCGGACAGGGCGCACCTTGTGGAGGTGCTCGACGCCGTCGAACGCTTTGTTGCCGCCCGCCCCGAACTGGAGCTGCTGAGCGCCCGACGCCGGGACCTCCACAGCGAGGACTGACCCGGACCCTGGACGCTCGCTCACGTTTGTGGGGTTCTGGCGGGACGCTCGCTCACGTTTGTGGGGTTTTGGCGGGACGCTCGCTCAGATCATCTGCAGGAGCGTGACGTCAAAAGGCTCCAGAAGTGAGCGAGCGTTGGCCGGAAGGCGCGCATATGTGAGCGAGCGTTGCCTCCAACCCCCGATACCTGTTGGGCGCTTTAAAAACGGCTGCTCCCCACCGGGGCCGGTGGGGAGCAATCGATAGTGGGGAGCGCTAGCCGAAGTACTTCGGCAGCGTGGCCTCGTGGGCTTCGCTGAGAGCGTCCAAGGACAGCTCATCCACGCCGTTGATCTCCAACTTGCCGCTGGCAGCGTCGACTACGCCGATCCGGAGGTGGGCGAAGCCGCGGGCGGTGCACATGTCCTTGAAGCGGACTTCCTCGGAGCGCGGGACAGACACGATGGCCCGGCCCTGGGACTCGGAGAACAGCGCCGTGAACAGGTCCACGCCGTCGCGCTCCACAAGTTCCTCCAGCGCAATCCGGGCGCCGACGCCGTAGCGCAGCGAGGACTCCACCAGTGCAGCGGCGAGGCCGCCCTCGGAGAGATCGTGCGCGGCGTCGATCATGCCGTCGCGCGAAGCGTTGATGAGGATTTCGCCCAACTGACGCTCGATGGACAGGTCAACCTTCGGCGGCAAGCCGCCGAGGTGTCCGCGCAGGTTGGACCACTCCGAACCGTCCAGCTCCGCGGCCGTGGTGCCCAGCAGGTAGATGGCCTGGCCGTCTTCCTTCCAGCCGGACGGGGTGCGGCGCGCGACGTCGTCGAGCTTGCCCAACACAGCCACTACGGGGGAAGGATGGATCGGCACGGTACCCGTCTGGTTGTACAGCGAGACGTTGCCGCCGGTGACCGGGACACCCAGCTCCATGCAAGCATCGGACAGGCCACGAATGGCCTCGGCTAGCTGCCACATGACGTCAGGGTCCTCGGGGGAACCGAAGTTCAGGCAGTCGCTGACGGCCATCGGCACGGCGCCGGAGGTGGCGACGTTGCGGTACGCCTCGGCCAGGGCCAGTTGTGCACCGTGGTACGGATCGAGGTAGGTGTAGCGGCCGTTGGCGTCGGTGGCCAGGGCCACGCCAAGGCCGGTTTCCTCGTCCACGCGGACCACTCCGGCGTCGTCCGGGAACGCCATGGCGGTGTTGCCGCCGACGTAGCGATCGTACTGCTTGGTGATCCAGGCCTTGCTGCACATGTTCGGCGAAGCAATCAGCTCGGTGACGGCGGCGGCCAGTTCCCCGGAGCTGGAGGGACGGCCGGCGTCCTGCACGGAGCCCGTGAAGGTATCAGCCTGGACGGAATCCTGCCATGAAGGGCGCGAGTACGGGCGGTCGTAGACCGGACCGTCGTGGGCAACGGTGCGCGGGTCGACGTCGACAATGACTTCGCCTTCCCACGTGATGATGAGGCGGCCGGTATCGGTCACTTCGCCCAACCAGGAGTACTCCACGGCCCACTTGTCCATGACCGCTTCGAAAGCGGCAATGTTCTCGGGGGTGACAACGGCCATCATGCGTTCCTGGGACTCGGACATCAGGATTTCGCCTGGGGTCAGAGTGGGGTCACGCAGCAGGACGGAGGTCAGCTCAACCTGCATGCCGCCGTCGCCGTTGGAGGCGAGCTCGGACGTGGCGCAGGAAATGCCCGCGGCACCGAGGTCCTGAATACCCTCAACCAGCGAACCCTTGAACAGTTCCAGGCAGCACTCGATCAGGACCTTCTCGGCGAAGGGGTCGCCCACCTGGACGGCGGGGCGCTTGGACGGCTTGGTGTCGTCGAAGGACTCCGAGGCCAGCACCGAGGCGCCGCCAATACCGTCGCCACCGGTGCGTGCACCGAACAGGACCACCTTGTTGCCCTTACCGGACGCATTGGCCAGGCGGATGTCCTCGTGGCGCATGACGCCGACGGCCAGCGCGTTGACCAGCGGGTTGCCCTGGTACACGGAATCGAACACCATTTCGCCGCCGATGTTCGGCAGGCCAAGCGAGTTGCCGTAGCCACCAATACCGGCAACTGCGCCATGCATGACGCGGGCCGTGTCCGGGTGGTCGATGGCGCCGAAACGCAGCGGATCCATCACGGCAACCGGGCGGGCGCCCATGGAGATGATGTCGCGGACAATGCCGCCAATGCCGGTTGCGGCACCCTGGTAGGGCTCCACGAACGACGGCGAGTTGTGGGACTCGATCTTGAACGTCACAGCCCAGCCGTCGCCAAGGTTGGTGACGCCGGCGTTTTCGCCGATGCCCACCAGCATGTCCTTCTTCATCTCCTCGGTCACCTTTTCGCCGAACTGGCGTAGGTGGTTCTTCGAGGACTTGTAGGAGCAGTGCTCGCTCCACATCACGGAGTACATGGCGAGCTCGGCACCGGTGGGGCGGCGACCCAGGACCTTCACGACCTCGTCGAACTCGTTTTGCTTCAAGCCCAGTTCGGCCCAGGGGAGCTCGGTGTCCGGGGTCTTGGCTGCGTTCTCGACGGTGTCGATATTGAACTTCTTGCCGACGGTTTCAGCTGAGGTAGTCACTGTGCGCCTCCCACGATCTTGTTCAGGACGGAGGTGAAGAAGCCCAAGCCATCGGTGCCGGCGTTGGACTCCGGACCGAATCCGGGCTCCACCGCGTGCTCCGGGTGCGGCATGAGGCCCACTACGTTGCCAGCGGCGTTGCTGATGCCGGCGATGTCGCGGCGTGAACCGTTCGGGTTCCATCCGACATAGCGGAACACGACGCGGCCCTCTGCCTCAAGGGCGTCCAGGGTCTTCTCGTCCGCGATGTACTGGCCGTCCTGGTTCTTCAACGGAACGGTGATTTCCTGGCCGGCCTCGTAGTCCGAGGTCCACACGGTGGTGTTGTTCTCGACGCGCAGGACCTGGTCGCGGCACAAGAACTTCAGGTGGTCGTTCTTGATCATGGAGCCGGGCAGCAGGTGCGACTCGGTCAAGATCTGGAAGCCGTTGCAAATGCCCAGGACAGGGAGCTTGGCATCGGAATTCGCTGCGTCGATGATCTTCGACATGAGGGGCGCGAAGCGCGATATGGCACCGGCGCGCAGGTAGTCACCGTAGGAGAATCCGCCGGGGATGACCACCGCGTCCACATCTGCCAGGTGAGTGTCTGCGTGCCAGAGCGCGACGGCGGTGCCGCCTGCCAGGCGTACCGCACGGGCGGCGTCGCGGTCGTCGAGGGTGCCGGGGAAGGTGACTACGCCGATCTTGGCCCCGACCAAGCGGGGCTCGACGGCCACAGGGGCTCCGCCGATCAAAGGAAGTTCAGTCATGTCAGGCCTCGACGACCTCGACGTTGACGACGTCTTCGATCACCGGGTTGGACAGCAGGGTCTCGGCAGCTTCGCGGGCCTGGGCGAGGATGGCGTCGGTCACCTCGCCGTCGACGGTCAGTTCAAAGCGCTTGCCCTGGCGGACTGCGCTAAAGCTGGTGAAGCCGAGGCGGGGCAGCGCGCCCACGATGGCCTTCCCCTGCGGGTCCAGAATCTCGGGCTTGGGCATGACGTCGACGACGATCCGGGGCATCCGGTAACTCCTGTGCGTGAGCGTTGGTTAAACCTTGGTCAAAGGCTGCCGCGGAGTGGTGCCGTCTCACGCCGGAACCGCATCCGACAGCGTTCAGCGACAGTGTTTGGATGCAGTGTCTTACGGAATAAGGGGGGCGCTCCGCGAGCTTGCACGCCCATTCTACCGGCCAAATCGCTACATACCCTATTTACGGGAGATCGGTGAAGAGGCCCCACGGACCGCACCAATTCGCGGCGGCTGCCTGCCGCCGTCGGGGTTTTTCAATGCCCGACGGCGGCTCTGGCTTGCAGTGGTTTGCGTCACTAGGATTGCGGCATGGCCGAGAACGCTAAGTCGATGGTTTTGCCCGTGATCCTTGCGGCGGTTTTTGCTGGCCTGGGGAGGATGGTTTTCCAGAGGATCAAAGCAGACCGGGCGGCCCGGGAGAACCGCATTTCGGTGCCGCCGGATGCGTCGACAAGGGCCAAAATCAGCGACGCCTTGCGAGGGATCCATTCTTAGCCCGGCCTGTCCGCTGACACCACGCTTGGGTCGCATTACGGTACGCACAAATGCGCTAATCTTCCGGGCTAAAGGCGCGTATCCGGGAGTAGCTTTGGAATTGCTGTCAAGGAATTTCCCCGTGCCTGCCAGCGCTCCGAATGCACCCACAGCAACAACCTCATGTGCGAGGCCCACGACGTCCGGATCGGCCCTGGTACAGAGGCTGCTGATTGCCTGACGTACGAACACGACTGAGTTCCGGCAGCCTGTCTTAGTCATCCATAGCTGAACTTCCGCACAGCGGGCACGTCCCCTCCCGACGGGGGCGTGCCCGCTGCTGCGTGCGGATGTATTCTGATGCCGAATGACGTGACAAAAAACGTGGAATATGTCCTATGTCATATTCCACTATCGCTCTGTACTCTATGAATCGGCTGGGCCTTACCTGATTACAAAAACTGTCAATCGGTGTCCATCCTTAGTTGATTGATCTTGACATGACCGCCACGATCGCCCGGAAAGGTGCAATCACTCGTGAATTCACAAGGAAAGAGCTTCATTGGCAGCGGGGGGCTTCGAAAAGCTGCGGCGCTAGCTGTCGGACTGCCGGTTCTGCTCTCCTCCGTGGCGTTGACACCCGCTCAAGCTGCGCCCGCTTCCGGCTCAACGGTCTTTGGATCAACGGTTGCGGCGGTTGCCCGGAATGTCGACCCCAAGTCCTATCAAGACGGCCGATACGTCGTGGTGCTGGCAGAGAAGCCAGCGGCCACTTACGACGGCGGAACGCCCGGTTATGTGCCCACCAAACCGCAAGTGGGCAAGAAGCTCGACGTCGGCAAGGCCGAAGTGAAGCAGTACCAGGCCCACTTGCAGCAGAAGCAGCAGGAAGTGGCCAATCAGCAGAGCGTGAGCATCAATCGCGACTACACCACAGCCATCAACGGCTTCAGCGCCACTCTTTCCGCGAACCAGGCCGTCAACCTCGCGAAGAACCCAAATGTTCTCCTCGTGGCCCCGGACACCCAGTCGGCTCCTGACTACTCCACCACCGATTTCTTCAACCTCAGTGGGCCGAACGGGATTTGGAATACCCAGTTCGGCGGCCAGGACCAGGCAGGCAAGGGCACAGTGGTCGGTGTGATCGACACCGGCTACACACCCACCAGTAAGTTCTTCGCCGGCGATCCCGTCCAGCCGTTGGTCGGGGACCCGCAGGTAGGCGTCCCTTACCGCACCAGTGACGGCAAGATCGCCATGCTGAAGGCCAACGGGGATACCTTCGTAGGCGAATGCCAGAAGGGCACCGGCAACGGGGCGGCGTTTGACGGCAGCGCCTGCAATTCCAAGGTCCTCAGCGCCCACTATTTCGCCGATGCCTTCTTGCAATCGGTTCCGCCAGCCCAACGGGCGCCCCAGGAACAGATCTCGCCCATCGACGTCGCGAGCCATGGTACGCACACTGCCAGCACCGCCGCGGGCAACCCCGGGGTGGAGACGTTCGTGGATGGCCGCAGTTTCGGCAAGACGAGCGGTATTGCGCCGGCTGCCAAGCTTTCGATTTACAAGATCTGCTGGGAAGACACCAACCCCAACTCGGGCGGCTGCTACAGCTCCGCGGCCATCTCGGCCATTGACCAAGCTATCGCCGACGGCGTGGACGTCCTGAACTACTCCATCTCCGGCGCTACGGACACCACCACCGATCCCGTCTCGCTGGCATTCCTCTCTGCCGCTTCGGCGGGCATCTTCGTCGCCGCGTCCGCCGGAAACTCAGGCCCGCAGGCCGGCACCGTGAACCACGGCGCACCCTGGATGACCACGGTTGCGGCTAGCTCCTTCTCGCAGGAGCTGCAGGGAACCATCGAATTCTCTGACGGCAGCAAGTTCCGCGGAGCCAGCATCATGAACCGCCAGGTGAGCGGGGCCGGCGTCGTGCTCTCTGCAAACGCTGCCTCAGGCGCCGGCAACGCAGCGCTCTGTGCGCCTGGGTCCTTGGACCCGGTGAAGATCGCGGGCAAGGTAGTGGTGTGTGACCGAGGCGTGGTTGACCGCGTCGCCAAGAGCGCGGAGGTGCTCCGTGGCGGAGGCGTCGGCATGATCCTCGTGAACCTCACCAGTTCTTCGCTGGACACTGACAAGCATTCTGTTCCCACAGTCCACGTGAACCCGCCGGCCACGAAGGCCATCAAGGACAAAGTGGCAGCCAACCCCGGAATTACTGTTTCCCTGGTTGACCACGACACCACCGGGCTTCCGCTCGAGGCACAGCCGCAAATCGCCGGATTCTCCTCCCGCGGCCCTCTCCTTGCCACCGATTCGGATCTGCTCAAGCCGGACGTTTCCGCTCCTGGTGTTGCCGTGCTGGCAGGTGTTTCGCCCATCGGCAGCAAAGGTGATGAATACGGATTCATGTCCGGTACATCCATGGCGTCGCCGCACATTGCAGGTTTCGGAGCCTTGATCATGGCGCAGAATCCCGATTGGTCCCCGGCAGCGGTCAAATCGGCCATGATGACAACGGCAAGTGACGTCAAGCTGGCCGATGGAACCAAGAACCAGGACGTCTTCGCCACCGGTGCAGGAGAGATGAACCCGGCCAGTGTGCTGGAGCCAGGCCTGGTCTATGACGCCGGAACCGAGGACTACCTGAAGTTCATCCAGGGTACCGGCGTCGATCTCGGCAGGCCGGGCCTTGGTTCCACCTTGCCACGCGACATGAACCTCCCGTCGTTCGCCCTCGGAAACCTGGCTGGCAAGATCGAGGTCACACGTACGGTTACGGCCCTGACCCCGGGCCAGTACCGGGCCACGGCCAACGTCCCTGGCGTTGACGTCAAGGTCACTCCGTCCGTGCTGAACTTCAACGAGGCCGGCCAGAAGAAGACCTTCAAGGTGACCTTCGAAAACAAGAACGCGGCACTTGGTACGTTCGCCATGGGATCCCTGAAATGGGAGAGCGCCGACAAGTCGGTGGTCTCTCCGATTGCCGTCCGTCCGCAGTCGGTGGTGGCCTCCAAGAGCGTCGCCTTCACATCCCAGCAAGCCAGTGGTTCCGCTGACATCAATATCGTCTCCGGTACCGACTCACCCACCGCCGTGACCATTGACGGTCTCTCCAAGGCTGATTCCTCGGCCGCCGAGCTTATTCCGGGTCCCGTGGCTATTGCCACCAATGCCTCGAACTTCGTCAAGACCGCCACGGTTCCCCCTGGAACACCCTTCGCGAAGTTCTCGGTGATCTCCTCCGACCCCACCGCGGATTTCGATCTGTATGTGCTTTCGCCGACAGGCCAGTTGTTCACCGCTGCCACACCCAGTGCCAGCGAATCGCTCTCCCTCGACAACCCGGCGCCGGGGACGTACACCATCATCGCGAACCTGTTTGCAAGCCCCAATAACCGGCCCACCAAGGCCAGTGTTGATGCCGCTATCCTGGGAGCAAACCAAGGCAACGCCACAGTCACTCCCAATCCGATCCAGCTGAAGAACGGCAAAGCGGGAAAACTCACCTTCGCGTGGAGCAAGCTGACTCCGGGTTCCTACATCGGTCGGCTCACGTTTGCCGGCACCAGCGCACCGACCTTTGTCTCAGTCCTGATCTCGGCGAACGGCAGCGTGTCCGTGGTGCCGAAGGATGACCAAGAAGGCGAGCACGGCAAGGGCAAGCTGCAGAATGAGGAAGAGGACCAGTCAGACAACGCCCTTTGATAAGGCGATTATGCTCTGACACAAGAACGAGAGAGCGGCCGGCGGGATATACCGCCGGCCGCTCTCCCACCTGTGCGGCCGGAATCCCGGACGCTCGCTCATATTTGAGCCCAAATGGGGGAACGCTCCTGCAGATGATGTGAGTGAGGGTCGGGTTGGGTGGCGTCATATGTGAGTGAGGGTCGGGTTGGGGGCGTTATATGTGAGTGAGGGGCGGGTTGAGGGGCGTTACATCTGCAGGAGCGTTCCGGTTTTGTCCCCTATATGTGAGTGAGGGTCGGGTTGGGGGTGCCCTGCCTAGATGTTTCCCGTGGACCCGGAGATGCCGCCGAGGAGTGCGGCCATGGTGCCCCAACGGGCGATCTCACAGCCGTCCGTCCGGCTGAAGCGGCTGCTCACCTCGCGTCCGCGGAACCGGCCCGTCACTACGGCTACCTGTGGGCCGCCGTATTGCTGCGTGCAGATCCGGTCCGGCCGCGGAATCGGAAAGAAGATCTCTTCGCCGAATTGCTCGACGGCGGCAAGCGCGGCGCGAGCGTCCGGAAGAGTTGAGCCTTCGGAGACTTCGCCGCCCGAGCCGAGCAGGACGAACTCGTGATCCACAGCGCCTGGCGCCTCGGTCAGCGTGATGGTGAGTTCGACGTCGTACTTTCCATTGCTTGAAGTCATGAGTGTCCTTTGTGAGACTGTGCCGGCACCAGGAGCTCGAGAAGCGGCCTCATTTCGTCCAGGACCCGCGCGCGGAGTTCTTGGGCTTCGGCGGCGAATGCCCGCTGATATTCAACGTACTCGGCCTTGCCCTGCGGTGTCTCAATCCTGATAGCCGGATAGCCCCATTCTTCAAGGTCGTATGGGGAGGCCTGCATGTCCATGGCCCTGATCCGCCAAGACAGATCGAAGCAATCCATCACCAGCTCGCTGGGCAGTGCAGGGGTCAGCTTGTATGCCCACTTGTAGAGGTCCATGTTGGCGTGCAGGCAACCGGGTTGCTCCATGGTCCGCTGGTTTTCCCGAGTGGGGGTGAGTTCGTTGAGGGAGGTGGCGTCTGGAGTGTAGAAACGGAAGGCGTCGAAGTGCGAGCAGCGGATCCGGTTGTCTTGCACCACGGCGTCCGTGCCTTCGGAGCCGAGCCGCAGCTTGAGGTATTCGTGGCGAAGATCGAACTTGTCCTGCCTGTAGACCATGGCCCATTCGTGCAGGCCGAAGCAGCCAAACTGGGCGGGCCGCGCAACGGTCCCCGCGAGGATGATGCCCGCGAAGCGGAGAGCTTCGGTGCGATCGGACACGAACTGGCCGCGATCGAAGGTGACCGCGACGGTACCGGCAGGCAGGCCCGCGGCCGCCAGCGCGCCGTCGTCGAGCACTCGGTAATACTTCCACCCCGCCCGCTCTGCCGCCCTCGGGCCGGAGAGGACGACGCCGTCCCCGGGGTGCCAGCGCAGCAGCTGGCCGGGTTTCTGGGTGTAGTAGGTGAAGAGGAAGTCTTCCACGGGATGCTTCTGGCCGGCCGAGCGCCGGGCCAAGTACGGCTTGGCGTAGCGCGCAACGCGGGCGTGGTGGGCAGCCTCCAGCGCAAGCCATTTCTCTTGCGGAAGGTGCTTCTGCCTAGGCTCCGGCACCGCTGGCACCCAGGATGTCGGCGACGGCGGCCCATGCGGCGATTTCGCAGCCGTCAGTGAGTTTGTAGGAGGATTCGACGCCCACGCCATCCACGGCCCCGGTGACTGTAGCAGTCTGGGGACCGCCGTAGCGCTGGTCGCAGACCTGGTCGCTGGGGCGTGGCGTGCGTGTGAGAAGGGCCGGGTTCTTCTTCAGGGCTGCGCACCCTGCGGCTGCAGTGGGGTGGTGGCTCTCCGCGGCGGGGACGCCGTCGGTGCAGACGAGGGTATAGCTTTCCGCGGCTGCAGTGGCGGACGGCTTGACGATGATGGAAAGTTCGGCTTCTCCGCGCCCGGGAGTGGTGGTGAAGGAAGGGGTCGGTTTGGCGCTGGGAGATTCAGTCTCGTCCGGCAGGAGTCCGGTGGGGCTGGGCGACGGCGTGGAGGACGCGCTGCTGCCAGGGGCCGAGCTGCTGGGCGAGCCGCCCCCGGTGCCCGGCGTGCAGGCGGCGAGCCCGGCGACGGCGAGGACAGCCAGAATGTACCGGACTAATCGCAAACGCATGGGGATCTCCTTGATTCCTGCCAGTTTATCGCCCGGCGGCCGCTCCGGGGAGTTGAGTGGCCGCGATAAGCCCGGTCATCGCCCGGTGCAGTTCCGCTACTTCGGTCCGCGTGAGGTGGAGCCGCTCCATGATGGTTCCCGGCACGGCCGTTGCCTGCTGCCTGAGGGCGGCGCCGGCTTCGGTAAGAGTAATGGCGAGGGCCCGCTCGTTTCCGTGGATGCGGTTGCGGGTCACGAAGCCCGCTTCTTCGAGCCGGCGCAGGATGGGCGAAAGAGTGGCCGGCTCGTGCAGGAGTGCCTCGCTGATGTCCTTGAGTGTGCGGGGACTGCGTTCCCACAGGGCCAGCATCACGAGATATTGCGGATGTGTCAGCCCCATCTTTTCAAGCACCGGCTTGTAGACGCCCACCACGCTCCGCGATGCCACCGTCAGGGCGAAGCACAATTGACGCTCAAGCAGCAGGTCGTCTTCGGGCGGCGTGGTGGTTTCGAGGGCAACGGGTGTGCCTGCGGCAGCCATGGTTTGCTCCGTTCCGTGTCGGATGCCCGGCCGTTCTGACCGGAATAGTTAGTACACTAACTGTTAGTGTACTCTTAACGGACAAGATCCTTTTGAGAGAGGGTAGACCAGGTGGCCAAAGAGACCATGACCCAGAGATTCATGCGTGCAACTGGCAAGCTGCGGATCATTTTCGGGCCGGCGCACAGCAGTTCCCTGGATCACGAAATGACCGAGGAGAACCGGATCCTCCTCGCGCGACGCCAGGCCGAGGCACAGCAATGGGAGACCATCCGCAGACCAGACGGCAGCACCTACGTGGTCCCCAAGAACCCTGACGACAAATCCCTCCGCTAAGGCCAACCGCTCCTCGATGGACGCAGGTCCCCACCGGCTCCCAGCCTTCGCGGGTCCCCACCGGCTCCCAGGCAGGGTTCCTCGCCGGCGTGGGCGCCCACGCGCCTTTTGCGGGTTCCGGGCGTAAAATTGCCTCACTGGAACCACTCAGCTCCAACCTCACGGCTGGACCTCGTAGCGGGGAAGGAGGTGGGAATTGTGGGACATGCGCTCGATAGCTTTATGAAGGTGACAGATCGACTGCGTTTCTGGTTCGGCCCGGCGACCCGGGGCGACATTGATACACCCGTAGTCCACAAGCATGACGACTTCGAACAGGCGTCCGAAGAAGAACTGGGGCATTTCGTCGTCGAAACAGACGACCAAGGCCACCACTACGGAATCCGCAAGGAAGACGCCTGAGGCCGCGTTGCGGCCACAAATCCGCAGGAGAGTAAAAGAACCGGAGCGTGAGCCCCGGTTCTTTTACTTTTAAGTACCCTAGATCCCGACGGCGGAGTTCGGCTAGCGGCCGGTGCCGCCGTAGACGGTTGCCTCGGCTTCGCCGTCGAGCTCGAACGCCTTGTGGATGGCGCGCACGGCGTCATCCAGCAGATCGGCGTGGGTGACCACGGAGATGCGGATTTCCGAGGTGGAGATCATGTTGATGTTGATGCCCGCGTCCGAAAGCGCCTTGAAGAACGTGGCGGAGACGCCCGGGTGCGAACGCATGCCGGCGCCTATCAGGGAAAGCTTGCCGACGTTTTCGTTGTACTCGATGCTTTCGAAGCCGATTTCCGGCTGCGCGGCGCGGAGGGCCGTGAGGGCGTCGGCGCCTTCCACGATGGGCAGCGTGAAGGAAATGTCCGTGCGGCCGGTGCCGTGAGTGGACACGTTCTGAACGATCATGTCGATGTTCGAGTGTGCCTTGGCGATGACCTGGAAAATTGCGGCGGCCTTGCCGGGGATGTCCGGGACGCCGACCACGGTGACCTTGGCTTCTGAACGGTCGTGCGCAACGCCGGAGATGATTGGCTGCTCCAAGGCAACTCCCTCTTGAATCGTGATCTTGTCATCGGCGCTGGGCAGGACCCAGGTGCCTTCGTTGTGGCTGAATGAGGAACGGACGTGCAGTGGCACGCCAAAGCGGCGGGCATACTCCACGCAGCGCAAGTGCAGGATCTTGGCACCGGAAGCTGCCAATTCCAGCATTTCCTCGCTGGAGATACGGTCGATCTTCTGTGCCGTCGGGACCACACGCGGGTCCGCCGTGTAGATGCCGTCGACGTCCGTGTAGATCTCGCAGACGTCGGCTTCCAGCGCAGCGGCGAGAGCCACCGCAGTGGTATCGGATCCGCCGCGGCCAAGGGTGGTGATCTCCTTGGTGCTGTGGCTCATGCCCTGGAAGCCGGCCACGATGGCGATATGTCCCTTGTCCAGGGCAGTGCGGATGCGGTGGGGGTCGACGTCGATAATGCGGGCCTTGCCGTGGATGCCGTCCGTGATCATGCCGGCCTGTGAGCCGGTGAACGACTGGGCGGAGGCGCCGAACTTGTTGATGGCCATGGCCAGCAGGGCCATGGAGATGCGCTCACCTGCGGAGAGGAGCATGTCCATTTCGCGGGCGGGAGCTGAATCGGTGACTTGGGCGGCGAGATCCAGGAGCTCGTCCGTGGTGTCTCCCATGGCCGAAACCACCACAACAACCTCGTTGCCGGCCTTTTGTGCGTCAACCACGCGGCGGGCAACACGCTTGATGCCTTCGGCGTCGGACACCGAGGAGCCACCGAACTTCTGCACTATCAGCTGCTTCGTGATGGCAGTCTGAGCGGACAGGTCTTCGGTTTTCACATCGGTAGTGGGCAAACTCATGCGCGCACCCTCACTGCATCAATTGGGGATCATACGTTGCTTGGCCTGATAACGGCACGGCTACGTAGCTTTATTTGGCCAGTTTATCGCCGGGCGCCGCGGGCAGGGGAATTGTGACCAAATCTCGGCCTTGGGGTGGATGTCCGGCGTTTTAGCGTGGCGTACGATCAAGAAATACGCAGCCTGAGGGCACGTGGGCTCGCAGGAATTGAAGCGTTCTTATTCTGTCTGGGGGAAACAGGTGAGTAGGGCATGTCCATAGCTGAAAGTTCAAACGCCCCGGGTAGTGCTGCCCTCGGCGTATCCGCAGTAGGCGTCTCACGCCGCTTTGGTACGGTCCATGCAGTGGAGCACATCGATTTCCACGCGCCAGCAGGGAAAGTCACGGCTCTCATCGGTCCCAACGGGGCAGGCAAGACGACGCTCCTGCTCATGCTGGCCTCGCTTCTCCGCCCCGACTCCGGGACCATCCGGATCGACGGCCTGGATCCACTCCGGGACAGCGCAGCCGTGCGGCTTCGGATCGGCTGGATGCCGGACTCCCTGGGGGTGTGGGAATCCTTGACCGCGAGGGAAATCCTGGTCCAGATGGCGCGCTTCTACCGCCTGCCCCAAGCCGGTATCGGCCAGCGTGTGGACGAGATGCTCGAACTCGTCCGCTTGGAGGCGCTTGCCGGTCAGCCCGCGCGCGTGCTCTCCCGGGGTCAACAACAGCGGCTTAGCTTGGCCCGAGCCCTCATCCACGCTCCCTCTGTGCTCCTGCTCGACGAGCCAGCTTCCGGCCTTGATCCGGGATCCAGGGTGGAGCTTCGGAACCTGCTGCGCCGCCTGGCGGGGGCCGGGAAAGCCGTGGTGGTTTCCTCCCACGTCCTCAGCGAGCTGGACGAAATCGCAGACGGTGCGGTGTTCGTCAACCAAGGACGCACCGTGAAACAGCAAACGCTCGAGGAGGCCGCGCGGCAAGGCCGCCGCTACGCGATCACCGCACTCGACAACCAGGCCCTCGCGGCAAAGCTCAGCGAACTTGGCCTGGAATACCGCGTGGAGGCAGGCCTCCGTCCGTCGGTCACCTTGCTGTTGACGCACGACGACGGCGCTGCCGCCCTCCTCCGGGACCTGGTAGCGGCTGGCATCGGGGTGGTTTCTTTCGCCCCGGCCGCAGGCGCCCTCGAAGCGACCTACATGAACCTGGAAACGGAGCGACGATGAGCAACGTGACTGAAACCGTGCCGGGTCCAGCGGGACCCCAGGGAACTACGGGCGGCGGGAACGCCGTCGTCGGCTATCTTGGCGGGATCCGCGACGTCGTGGTCCTTGAGATGAAACAACGGCTGCGTTCGCGCGGCTGGTACATCATGTTGGGCATCTGGTTCGTGGTCATCGCCGTAGTGACATGGCTGACGTGGGCCGCCTGGAACGCCAGCGCCGCAGTCCAACGTTCGATGCCGGGGTCCGGGGCGTCCCTGCAAAGCGGACCGGGATCAGCGATCTTCGAAGCGGTCTTGGTTTTTGTGCTGCTCTTTGCCTTGCTGGTGGCCCCGGCATTGTCCGCAAACGCCGTCAATGGGGACCGCGCCGGCGGCACACTCGCCATCCTGCAGGTGACGTTGCTTACGCCCGGACAGATACTTTGGGGGAAGTTCTTGGCGGCGTGGCTTGCGGCGCTCGCCTTCTTGGTGACCAGCACTCCGTTCCTTGTCTTCGGAGTGGTCCAGGGCGGGCTGTCTCCCGGTCATATCCTGGTCTCGCTGCTTATGTTGGGAGTGGAGATTGCGATTGTCTGTGGCATAGGCGTTGGGATTTCCGCGCTCACGGCCCGGCCGCTCTTTTCGATCGTCGTGAGCTATCTGACGGTTGCCGGCTTGGTGGTCCTGTCCCTGATCGCTTTTGGGTTGGGTATGCAGTTGACACAGGAATCCGTCACGGTGGATGAACCCGGTCCGTCCATGGCGTACATCCCACCCTCTGGTTCCGGGGCTCCGCAGCCAATCCCTTGCAGGCCGGTGCAGCAAACAGTGTTCCATAGCGAACGCGTGGCGCTGGTGCTGGCCATCAACCCGTTCGTGGTGGTGGCGGACGCCATTCCTTACCCTGAGCGGGGCAACACGACTTCCATGCTTGGCGCCGGAATGCTCGAGGGCATCAGCCAAGGCACCCGGCAAGCACTGGCCGGGCCCAGGCCGCCGTATTCCCCTTGTGTCGACGGTGTGTACCAGCCGCAGAACCAGCAGCTGCAGAACCAGTACCAGTACCTCAAACAGACCACGCCAGTGTGGCCCCTCGGGCTGAGCATGCAGGTTGCCCTGGCAGGGTTGCTCATGTGGCTTGGGTGGCGAGCGCTACGGACGCCTGCAAACCGGTTGGCCCGAGGCACTCGGATCGCTTAGGCCGGATTTGGACTGGTCCCGCTGCGTGCAAGGGCGCGCAGGGGCGTGCGCAAACCGCGCGAGGGCGCGTCGGTTAGCTGAAGCGCGTTGTTACATGAGCGCGTTGCGGCGGCCCTCGAAGGCCCTTCCGAGGGTGACTTCGTCCGCGTACTCTAGATCTCCGCCCACCGGCAGACCGGAAGCGAGCCTGGTGACGATGATGCCGATCGACTTCAACATGCGGGCCAGGTACGTGGCTGTCGCTTCGCCTTCAAGGTTGGGGTCGGTCGCGATGATGATTTCCTGGATGGCGCCATCGTTGAGCCGGGTGAGGAGCTCCCGGATGCGGAGCTGCTCCGGCCCGATGCCGGCGATCGGATTGATAGCGCCGCCCAGCACGTGATAGCGGCCGCGGAAGGAACGCGTGCGTTCCACAGCCAGGACATCCTTGGATTCTTCGACCACGCAGATCACGGACGGGTCGCGGCGCGGATCGCGGCAGATGTTGCAAAGCTCCTGCTCGGTGACGTTGCCGCAGACCGTGCAGAACTTCACCCGTTCCTTGACCGTGGTGATTGCGGCGACCAGTCGCTTCATGTCCTCGGGATCGGCCTCAAGGATGTGGAAGGCAAGACGCTGCGCCGATTTTGGCCCGACGCCAGGGAGCCGGCCGAGCTCGTCGATCAGCTCTTGTACTGCGCCTTCGTACACAATGTCCTCGTTCGTTCTATGCCCGCCCATTGTTGTTGTGCGGGCTTCGCGGTTTGGTGGCACCTTGCTGAGGTGCCGGAGGGTTCGCAAGGGTGGTTCCATGGGGTTCCACAGGGAACACCGTGCAATCCATGCAAGATGTTGTTTCCGGCCGTTAGCGGCGCATCATGGGAGTGCCGTCCAGCGACCTTTCTTCCAGTAGCTTCCCGCCCAGAATACGCTCGACGGCGGCACGTCCAAAGACTCCCGACTCCTCGATCGTCTCGTCGTCGGCACTCGGGATATCCTCCACCACGACGCCGGAAGCGGCTGCAGCCCGTGCCGGGGCCTTCTCGCGCCCGGCCATGGCTTCGGGACTGTTCGAAAGCCGTTGGTAGAGGCTTTGCTTCCCGGTTCCTGAAGGTGCCGATATTGGCGTTTGGGCAGTCTCTGGAGCCTGGGCCGTGGACAGCGCGAGTCCTACCGCCGAACGTCCGGCTTCGCCTCCGGGCGTTGCGGCTGCCGGTGACGAACCTGTTGGTGACGAACCTGATTGTGGTGCGCCCGTGCTCGAGGCGGTGGGCGAGGGTGCTGACCAAATCGATGTTGACCATTCGGCCGTGTTCGCTGACCATGCTGGTGCTGGTGCTGGTGCTGGTGCTGGTGCTGGTGCTGGTGCTGGTGCTGGTGCTGGTGCTGGTGCTGGTGCTGGTGCTGGCGCGGAAGCCTGCGGCTGGCTTGGAATCTGTGCGGCCGCGGGTTCATAGACGGGACTTGCGGTTGCCGCCCCTGATGAAGGGGTTTGCCCGGAAGCTGAGTTGCCTGAAGCCGCGGCACCAACGTTGGATTCGGTGCTGACCACCCAAGAACCGGGCGCTTGCTCGACAGCCCTGGACCAAGGATCTTCCGGGGCCTCGGGCTTCTTCTTTACGGGAGTGGTTTTGGGTGAGCGCTTGCTTGTTGCCGCAGGGGTGCCGGTGGCCGAACCGTTCAGCACTGAAGCCGAGGCTGGAGACATGGCGACCTGCGGAGTAGCGGCTTGCGGCGCGGACGTCCCTGCCGCGGGCATAGCGGCGAGGCCCAGGGGGGCCGACGGCACCCAATCCACCGGCGGTTCTTCGTCGAGCGGGGGAGCGTCCTCGTCGCGCGGGGGACCCCAGTCGTCGTCAGAATACGAGTAGTCCGCGCCCGGGTCGGCGCTTGGGGTCGCGAGTGCGGCTTCGGCCGGAACCGGCGCGGGCACCTCCCGGGACACAATGGGTTCCGCTGTGGGCGACGCAATGGCTGCCGCTGCGGCCGGCCCCGGTTCGGCGGAAACGGGTTGGTTGGCCGGAACTGCGTCTGGTGCCTGAGCCGGCAGGGACCGCTGAACCTGGTCGGACGCCTCGCCAATGGTCGAAGGAGCCTGCCCGGAGGTTGCGGGTGCCGTTGGTGCCTGGACCGCTGGTGCGGGTGCCGTTGGTGCCTGGACCGCTGGTGCGGGTGCCGGGACCCGTGACGCGTCAACCTTGCCCGCTTCAGGGGCGGCAGCGGCGCTTTGCGTTGAAGGGGTAAGCCCCCATGCGCTATCTACGGCGGACGGCGCCGTCGGAGAGGCGTCCCCGGTTACCGGGGACGCCGGGTCAGCCGGTGCTTTTGGGTCTGGCTCAGAGCTACCTGAGCTGTTGCCGCCAACGACGGAGGTGATTTGGCAGTCAATGCCGATCGTTTTGTGGATGGCTTGCCGAAGGTTTTCGGCGTGGTCCGCCCGGCTGAAGGCGCTCGCAAGGCCGTCAGTGCTGAATGCCAGGGTCAGAAGTTGGCCGTCGAACTGTGCCACCTGCGCGTTGGCTCCGACCAAAGCCCAGCTGCTGCGCTTGATCTTGGTCAGCGTCTGGAGGATCTCGGGCCAAGCGCGACGGATGACCTCGACATCGGCGCCACCGGTAGCGGGACGAGGGGCCTGCGCGGGCGCTGGCGCGGGTGCCTGGGTCGGCGCGGGTGCCGCTGCAGGTTGGGGGCGTTCCTGATCGAGTGGTGGTGGAACCGTGGGTGCTTGGCTTCGGGCGGGTGCTTCGGCAGTGGGCTGCTCGGTACGGCTCGCGGCAGGTACGGGCGAATGCGTGGCGGATTCGGCCGCGGGACGGCCGGCCGGTTGCCTGGCCTCGTCCACGGGCCAGTCATTCGTGGACACGCGAGGCGGCGTGAGCTGGTCCCTGGACGGGGACTCAGAAGCAGCCGGGGTTTCGGAAACAGGCGGGGTTTCAGCAACTGGCAGGGCGCCGGGAACGGTCGGGGTGCCGGAAGCCGGAGCCTCAGCGACCGCGGGTACTCCGGACACTGGTGGGGTCGAAGAGGTACTGGCCGCCGCCGTCGGGCGTTCCATTGGCCGCTCCGCTGGGCGGGCGGGCGGGGCTGCGGGGGGAAGCTCGGTAACGGCAGGCGAACCATGGGCTTCCGCTGGGGGAAGCGCTCCGCCGTAATTGAGGCGGCGTTCGACGCGATCGATCCGGGCTGCGATGCCGCGTTCGGTCTGTTCGGAACTGGGCAGCAGGATCCTGGCACAGAGTAGTTCGAGATGTAGCCGGGGGGACGTTGCGCCGGTCATTTCGGTGAGCGCGGTATTGGTGACGTCGGCAGCGCGGGAGAGTTCCGCGGCACCGAGGTTGTTGGCTTGGCTGCGCATGCGGGCAATCTGGTCCGCGGGCATGCCGCGGAGGATGGCTTGGGCGCTCTCCGGCATGGCCTGGACGATGATGAGATCGCGGAAGCGCTCCAGCAAGTCCTCGACGAATCGGCGGGGATCGTGCCCGGTTTGGATGACACGGTCCACGGCGCGGAAGACGGTGGCGGAATCGGACGCGGCGATTGCCTCCACGACGTCGTCAAGCAGCGAAGCGTGCGTGTATCCGAGCAGCGCGACGGCGAGTTCATAGTCCAGGCCGTTGGGTCCGGCGCCGGCCATGAGTTGGTCCAGCACGGAGAGGGAGTCGCGCACCGAGCCGCCGCCGGCACGGATGACGAGGGAGAGCACTCCAGGAGCAACGGCGACGTTCTCCTGCTGGCAGAGGACCTCAAGGTACTTCATGAGCGGCTCGGGCGGCACCAGCCGGAAAGGGTAGTGGTGCGTGCGGGAGCGGATGGTGCCAATGACTTTGTCCGGCTCAGTGGTGGCGAAGATGAACTTGATGTGTTCCGGCGGCTCTTCAACGATCTTCAGCAGCGCATTGAAACCCGCGGAGGTGACCATGTGGGCTTCGTCAATAATGAAGATCTTGTAACGGTCCCGGACCGGGGCGAATGTGGCGCGCTCGCGGAGATCACGGGCATCATCGACGCCACCGTGACTGGCGGCGTCGATCTCGATGACATCAAGGGATCCGGAGCCGCCGCGCGCCAGTTCGACGCAGCTGTTGCACTTCCCGCAAGGCGTGTCCGTGGGGCCTTCGGCGCAGTTGAGGCAGCGGGCCAGGATGCGGGCTGACGTGGTTTTTCCGCAGCCGCGGGGACCGGAGAAGAGGTAGGCGTGGTTGACTCGGTTTTTGCGCAGGGCCGTCATGAGCGGCTCCGTGACGTGTTCCTGCCCGATAACGTCCGCGAACGAATCCGGACGATATCTGCGGTAAAGAGCAGTAGTAACAGTCACAGGGGAAACCTACCTATAGGGACTGACATTTTAAATAAGAGACCCCTCATGCACCCGCCAGAGCCCATCTACCCTTGCTACCTTCCGGTCCTGGGGGAGTTCAACAGGATGACGCCACATGAGGGGCCGTCGACAAGCTTACCCGAAGTTATCGAGCCCTCCGAATTCCGCGGACATCCGCCCTCGTTCCGGTGGACATGTCCCCCGTGAGAGCCAAGGAGTGGACATGTCCCCCGTGTGCCCCTGGTTCCGGTGGACATGTCCCCCGTGAGAGCCAAGGAGTGGACATGTCCCCCGTGTGCCCCTGGTTCCGGTGGACATGTCCCCCGTGAGCGCCAAAGACTGGACATAGTGGGATTATGTCCAGTGTTGGAGCGCAAGGGAGGGCATGTCCAGCGGAATTCCTAGCGCCAACCGTTCACCGCCCAGGTCATGAAGGCCGGCTCCTCATAGGGGTGGGCTGAACGCAGGGCCTGCACCACGGCGTCGAGCACGTCCGCCTCAACCACGCACTCCACCCGGATTTCGGGCACAGTTTCACTTTGCCCCACGGCCCCGATGAACGGCTGCGCCCCGGGCAACGGAGTGAAATGTCCGGTGCCCGGAGTGGTGAATGAACAATGCGAATAGTCGCCGATTCTGCCGGCCCCGGCATCGCCGATCGCGGCCATCAAGCCCTCACTATGCGATTCCGGGACGTAGACAACAAGGGCGTGCAGTTGACTCATTCCACCATCTTCCCAGTGGTCGCCGAAAACAGGTCAGAGGACGGTTTTTCAACTCCATTGCCAAACTGCGGAACGGAGCGGACTATGGGTATGTACACCGATTGGGGCAATCTCAAGATTGTGAGCCGCAGGGCCTGGTTTCAGGGGCTGGACCCAGCAGCTCAACGGAGTGCCGGAGGAATGGACGCATTGGGGGCGTCCATTTTTGCGTTTAAGGGCGCGAAAGCCCCGGCCTGAGCCCCGGAAGTGCCGATTGGGCGATGCCGAAAATCTCGGGTACAGTGGAGTCTGCTTTTGATTCAGAAGCATGGAGAATTCGCCTAGCGGCCTATGGCGCACGCCTGGAACGCGTGTTGGGTTAACGCCCTCGGGGGTTCAAATCCCCCATTCTCCGCGTTTTGGCCCCGGTCTTTGGACCGGGGCCTTTTTGCGTCCTACGGCCGTTCCGCGGCCACCCGCTCCAGCACTTCGCGGCATGCCAGAATCGCAGGGTGAATCCGGCCGGCGGTGCGGGTCGACGTGAAAACTGTCCGCTTGGGCAGTCCTGGGAGATCCAGCAGTTGCACTGGCGTGGTCCGGCCCGCCCACACCAGGTCCGGCATGAGGGCCACCGCGTTGCCGGACTCGATGAGCCGAATCTGGGCTTGGAGGTCGGCAGTTTCGTAGCGGACGTCGGGCTCGAATCCGGCGGAGCGGCATGCCTGCTCCGCCCAGTGCCTCGATGCCGCGCCGCGCGGTTCCATGACCCAAGGCAATGCCGCCGTGTCCGCCAGTGAGGAAATCGATTCGCCGCCCAGTCCCAGCGGGGGAGTGGCCAGCCTGATGGCGTCGCTGGTCAGGGTGGCCCGGTCCAGTCCGGGGTGGTGCGGGGCGGCGTGTCCGGGATATTGCTCGGCCACCACAATGTCGAAGTCGCGGGCCCAGGTTTCGTAGAGCGCTGTCTCGGGTTCGCGCTGGATCATCTCCACGCGCACTTCCGGGTACTCGCCCTTCATGATGGTGAGGAAGTCCGGCATGAGGGCCAGTGCCGCCGTTTGAAATACGGCCAGCCGGACCGTGCCCGTGACCGTGGAAAGTGAAGCCGCCAGGTCCGTTTCTGCCCGCTCCAGCGTTGCCAGCAAGGCAGCCGTATGCTCCACGAGGATCTCGGCCTGCGGGGTGAGCTGCACGCGTCGCCCCGACTTTCTCAGTAGCTTCACGCCGGCTTCCTTCTCCAGCAAGGTCAGCTGCTGGGACACCGACGACGGGCTGTACTTCATCGCGTCAGCCACCTCCGCGAGCGTCCCGCGGATCTTCAATTCGTGCAGCAATCGCAGCCTTCGTACATCCAGCATTCGGCTCTCCATATGGGTCGAGAAATCTAACGAATATTATTCAGAAAAGATCGCTTTTCCTAATCTGATTGTAGATCCATACTGATGGAAACAAAGCCCTCTCCGCACCAAAGGAACGAAGCGCATGAGCACACCAACCCGGACGCAGCCGACCGCGGAATCCGGACACCTCCAGGAGCTGGCCCACGAGGCCATTCAACTGGTTCGACACTGGCTCACCGAAGCCTCGAAGGTGCCCGTTGACGTTTCCGCACAGCGCCTCGCAGGCGTCCTGAAGGACCCGAATGGCCTGGACTTCACCGTGGGATTCGTCGACGGCGTCATCCGCCCCGAGGATCTGTCCGTCGCCGGCCGCAACCTGGCCAGGCTGGCCCCGAAGGTCCCTGCCTTCCTGCCCTGGTACATGCGCGCCGCTGTGCGCACCGGCGGTGTCATGGCACCGGTCCTCCCGCAGGTGGTCATTCCGATCGCCCGCAAGGTCCTGCGCGACATGGTGGGCCACCTGATTGTGGACGCCACGGACGCCAAGCTCGGTCCGGCCATCGCCAAGATCAAGCAGAACGGCGTCCACCTGAACGTGAACCTGCTGGGCGAGGCCGTCTTGGGCGAACGCGAAGCCAGCCGCAGGCTAGAGGGAACCCTCAAGCTCCTGGCGCGTGACGACGTCGACTACGTCTCCATCAAGGAATCCTCCACGGTGGCCCCGCACTCGCTCTGGGCCTTCGACGAAGCAGTGGACCACGTGGTGGAGAAGCTCACCCCGCTCTACCGCCTGGCAGCGTCCTTCCCCAAGACCAAGTTCATCAACTTGGACATGGAGGAATACAAGGACTTGAGCCTGACCATGGCCGTGTTCACCCGGATCCTGGACAAGCCGGAATTTAAGAACCTCGAGGCCGGCATCGTGCTGCAGGCTTACCTCCCTGATGCGCTCTCGGCCATGCAGGAACTGCAGGAGTGGGCAGCGGCCCGCCGAGCCAACGGTGGCGCTCCCATCAAGGTGCGCGTGGTCAAGGGCGCCAACCTGCCCATGGAACATGTCCAGGCTTCCATCCAGGGCTGGCCGCTCGCTACGTGGGGCACCAAGCAGGATTCGGACACCAACTACAAGCGCGTACTCAACTACGCCCTCACCCCCGAACACATCGACGCGGTGCGCATCGGCGTCGCCGGCCACAACCTCTTCGACGTGGCGTTCGCCTGGCTCCTGGCAAAAGAGCGCGGCGTCACGAAGGGCATTGAGTTCGAGATGCTCCTCGGCATGGCCACGGGCCAGGCCGCGGCCGTGCGCAAGGATGTCGGCAGCCTCCTGCTGTACACGCCGGTGGTGCACCCCGGCGAGTTCGACGTCGCCATCGCCTACCTGATCCGCCGCCTCGAAGAAGGCGCCAGCCAGGACAACTTCATGTCCGCGGTGTTCGAGCTCAGCGAGAACGAAGCGCTGTTCGAACGCGAGAAGCAGCGCTTCCTTGCCTCTCTCGCGGAGCTGGACGACGCCGTTCCTGCCCCCAACCGCACACAGGACCGCAACAAGCCCACGGCCTCCGCTCCAAACCAGGGCTTCGCCAATACCCCGGACACGGATCCCGCATTGCCCGCCAACCGTGCGTGGGGCCGAGACATCCTGAAGCGCATCCCAGGCTCCACCGCCGGCAACGCGATTGTCGAAGCCAGCAAGGTCAACGACTCCCAGCAACTGGACCGCATCATTGCCACTGCCGTGGAGCGCGGCAAGGCTTGGGGCGCAATGCCGGCCGTCGACCGTGCAGCCATCCTGCACCGGGCCGGCGACATCCTGGAATCCCGCCGCGCCGAGCTTCTTGAGGTCATGGCTTCCGAAACCGGCAAGACGATCGAGCAGGGCGACCCCGAAGTCAGCGAAGCAATCGACTTCGCGCACTACTACGCCGAGCGTGCCAAGGACCTGGAAACGGTCGACGGCGCCACGTTCGTCCCAGCGAACCTCACCGTCGTGACCCCGCCATGGAACTTCCCGGTGGCGATTCCCGCGGGCTCCACGCTGGCGGCACTCGCGGCGGGATCCGCCGTCGTGATCAAACCCGCAAAACAGGCGCGCCGCTCCGGTTCCGTCATGGTGAACGCGCTGTGGGAGGCCGGCGTTCCGCGCGAAGTGCTGGCTCTCGTGCAGCTCGAAGAACGCGAGCTGGGCACCCGGCTGGTCTCGCACCCCAGCGTTGACCGCATAATCCTCACCGGCGGTTACGAGACCGCCGAGCTCTTCCGCTCCTTCCGCCAGGACCTCCCGCTGCTCGCGGAGACCTCGGGCAAGAACGCCATCATCGTCACTCCGCACGCGGACCTTGACCTGGCTGCGAAAGACGTCGTCTACTCGGCCTTCGGGCACGCCGGACAGAAGTGCTCTGCGGCTTCCCTAGTGATCCTTGTCGGTTCCGTTGCCAAGTCCGAGCGCTTCCACAACCAGCTCGTCGATGCTGCCCGCTCGCTCAAGGTGGGCTACCCGGAACAGGCCACCACCCAGATGGGGCCGATCATCGAGCCGGCCAACGGCAAGCTCCTCAACGCCCTGACTACCCTCGGCGACGGCGAAACCTGGGCCGTGAAGCCGGAGAAGCTGGACGAGACCGGCCGCCTGTGGTCCCCGGGCATCCGGTTCGGCGTCAAGCGCGGCTCGTACTTCCACCTGACCGAGTTCTTCGGCCCGGTCCTCGGCGTCATGACCGCGGCCACCCTGGAAGAAGCCATCGCCATCCAGAACGAGATCGAATACGGCCTCACCGCAGGGCTGCACTCGCTCGATTCCGATGAAATGGGTGTCTGGCTGGACACCATCCAAGCCGGCAACCTGTACGTAAACCGCGGCATCACTGGCGCGATCGTCCAGCGGCAGCCGTTCGGCGGCTGGAAGAAGTCGGCCGTTGGCGCGGGCACCAAAGCCGGCGGACCCAACTACCTGATAGGCCTGGGCAATTGGCTCCCTGCCGAGCCTGGTGCCAAGCGCGGTGCCACGCTCAAGGGCGCCGCAGCGTCGATCCTGGCCGCGGCCAAGTCCGCAGGACCGCTTGTTGAAGCGAGCGAAGCAGAGGCCCTGCAGAAGGCGCTCTTCAGCGACGCCGCGGCCTGGGCCACGGAGTTCGGCACCCGCAAGGACGTCTCCGGACTGAGCGCCGAGCGCAACGTCTTCCGGTACAGGGCCTTCCCCGTGACCGTCCGCCTGTCCGAGGGCGCGAAGCTCGTGGACCTGCTTCGCGTCGCAGCAGCCGGAGCAGTGGCGGGTTCGGCACTCACGGTGTCCTCCGCCGTCGAGCTTCCTGAATCCGTTGTTGCAGCCTTCGCTGGACTGGGCGTCAGCACGCGGATCCAGAACGACGCCGAATGGCTGGCTTTCGCGGCAGGCATCGAAGGTGGCCGCATCCGCCTGATAGGCGGGGACAGCAGTGCGCTGAGCGCCGCGACCGGGGGACGTCCCGACGTCGCGATCTACCACGGCACGGTGACCCCGGCCGGCCGCATCGAGATGCTGCCGTTCCTGCACGAGCAGGCCATCAGCATCACGGCGCACCGCTTCGGCACACCGAACCACCTGTCCGACGCGCTGATCTAGCGATTCGTCGAAGAAGCCCGGTGGGACGGCCGCAAGCCGCTCCGCCGGGCTTCTTCGCGCCTAGGCCTCGTAACCCAGGCGCCGCAACCGTTGCCGGGCAGCCTGCTCGCTTGGGCCGCTGCGGCCCAAAGTCAGGCGCACGACGGCGAGGACCACCCGGGCGGCGAGGATCGACGGCAGCGGGATGGGGCCAAAACGGGCCTTTTCCAGCCCCAACAGTTCCCGATACCTGGGCTCCAGGCTGGCCACGGCCGCGGCGAACAAGATCCGGTAACCGGGCTGCAGCGACGCCTTCAGTGGGGGATTCCTAATGAAATCGATTGTTTCCCTAAGCCGCTCGTCGGCGCAGAGATGGCCGGAGGCGTACCACTGGTCCATTTCCGACGTCACCTCGGCGAGGCTCAGGGGAGGGTCCTCCACGCCCATCAAACGGCCGGCCTGGGCCCACTCACGGATGTAGGCATCGGCACCGCCGGGGACCGCTCCACCCCAGATCCTGTGCGACGCCACGAAGGAATCCGCGTAGGCAACGTGGACCCAGCGGAGAAGCTCGGGATCGTTGGCTGAATACTCGCGGGTCTGTCCCTGGGCGTCAATGTAAGTGCCTTTGACGGAGTCATGGACCCGCCGCACGAAATGGGTTGCCGTGTGGGCCGCCTCCATGGAGCCGTAGCTCACGGTGAAGATCCAGCGGATGGTATTTGCCAGCCGGCCCAGGGGATCCGTTTTGAAACCTGAATGGTCGTACACGCCTGCCAAGGCGCCGGGGTGTAGGGACTGCATGAGCAACACCCGGATTCCACCCACAATCGTGGACATGGACCCGTGGACGGCCCAAACGGCCGATCCGGGAAGGTGGTATCCGGCGTCGTTCCCGTCCGCCAACCGCAGCACCCAGTCGGGCGTGGACTGCGGGTGACCCGTGAAAGTCATCCGCAGTTCCGATTGCCACTTCTTTAGGAAGTTGACCATGGTCCATTGTTGCGCAGCATTCTGGTGGCGCAAGGTGACGCTTTGCTTACGTGGAGGTGCCGGCCCGCTGCGGGAACAGCGAGCCGGCACCCTTCACGCGAGTCCGCTTAGGCTGTGGGCTGCTCAACCAGTGCCCGACGGCGGCGCACCGGGGACGCTGCCACCAGCAGCGCAGCGATTGCCACGGCAGCGCTTAGGACCAAACCGGGCCGGTACTGATCGAGCATGGCCGCGGCGCTGACCGTGCTGCTTGTGCTGGTTGTGCCGTCGGCCCCGCCGTGGCCGCTGACGAGGGCGGTAGTTACGGCAAGAACCAAGGCCGCGCCCACTTGCGTACTGGTTTGGATCAGTCCAGCGGCCAACCCTTGCTCCGAATCCCGGATTCCAGCGGTGGCTTGGACGTTGATGGACGGGAAGGCCAAGGCGAAGCCAATACCCAGCAGGATGACCGAGGGCAGGATGTCCAGGACGTAGTTGGGCGAGGTTCCAACCCGGAGGAACAGGACATAGCCCAGGCCCATGGCGGTCAGGCCGGTGAGGATGAGCTTCGGGGCCCCGAATTTCTCAATGAACCTGTCCGCAAAGGGGGCGCTCGTTGCTACAAGGAGTCCGGTGGGAAGCAAGGCAAGCGCCATGCCCAGGGGAGACCAGCCCAACACCGACTGAAGGTACATGGTGAGGATGAACTGGAAACTCAAGTAGGAACCGAACAGGCCAATCGCACTCAGGTTGGCCCGGGCAACCCAGCCTTCACGAAGAATGCCGAAGCGAATGAGAGGGTGCTTGACGCGGTTTTCGATGACGGCGAAGGCTGCCAGTACGGCGGCAGAGATAGCGAATCCGGCGATTGTTGCCACAGATCCCCAGCCCTTCTCCGGAGCCGAAACCAAGGTGTACACCAGGCCAAGCATGCCGAGCGCGAGTGTGACCGCACCCCAGACGTCGTGGCCGCTCTCTTCCGCGGACGGCTTGTCCCGCGGGATGAACAGCATGCCGAGGAGCACCACTGCGACGGCGATCGGCACCGACACGAGGAAGGTCCAGCGCCAGCTCAGGCTGGTCATGAGCCCGCCAACAACCAGCCCGAGCGAGAATCCACTGGCGCCGAATGTCGTGAAGATGGATAGCGCCTTGTTGCGCTCGCGGCCTTCAGCGAAGTTGGTGGTGATGATGGAGAACCCGGTAGGGGCCGTGAACGCTGCGGCCAGGCCCTTGACGAAGCGCGTGGCGATCAGGATGGTGGGATCGTCCACCAGCCCGCCGAGGAGGGACGCCGCGGCGAACACGGTCAGGGCGATCAGGAAGATCCGACGCCGCCCCAACAGGTCTGCGAGCCGGCCACCCAGGAGCAACAGGCTCCCGTAGCCGAGGACATAGGCGGAAACGATCCACTGCAGGGAATCGGTTCCGAGATGGAGTTCGTGGCCGATGGACGGAAGGGCTACGCCCACCATGGACACGTCCAGGCCGTCGAGGGCCAGGACCGTGCACACCACCATCAGCAGCAGCCACTGGGCCCTGGTCCAACGGACGGCTGTGTGGAGCTGCTCGGCAGATCGAGTGAGGGTGCTTGGTGAAGTCATGGCATCAATCTATATGACACGTCATTCAATGACAAGGAATATGACTGGGAATCTTATGACGTGGACTTTAATTCCGGTTTCGACTAGAATCGGCCCATGGCAACAACGCAGGATCGCCAGCTGGTTGAGCAATGGCGCAGCATCCAGAATTCGTACTTCCGCACCGCGGCGGCCATTGACCGCGCCCTCGAAGCCAAGTTCGACATTGGCTTGAACGAATTCGAAATCCTCGACCTCGTTGCAGAAAGCGTTGACTCTGCCTGCCGCATGAAGGCATTGGGGGAGCGGACTCCCATGACCCAGAGTGCCGTCTCCAAAGTTGTTGACCGGCTGGAGAAAGCCGGACTCGTGTCCCGCCAAACCTGCTCGGACGACCGCCGCTCGCTGTACCTCGAGCTGACCGACGCCGGCCGCGCACTGCATTCGGATGCCGCCGTCGAGCACCGCGCGTTGCTGAAGGAGAACCTCGGCGAGTAGCCCGGCAGGGTCCGGCGAGTGTTCCGCCGGCCGGGCAAGTATGAAGTCGAGTGTTCCCATCCGATTTCATAGCGGCAACAATGGGACAAGCGCGCCCGCACTTGGGGATGAGCGCCCGTCTCAGGAGCCGCTGTGGGAAAGCATCATGAGTCTGGCCGGATCGTCGATCTGGTGCTCTCTAGAAGATTTGGCCGGGTCCTTTCGGCTTGCTTCCTTGCTGTCTTGGTGACGTTTGCTTTCGGCTTCCAGGGCCCACGCCTGGGCGGACAGGCGGACCGCGGATCATTGGCCATGGGCCAAGTTGAACCCGGCATGCTCCCTGCCGAGGGCGGCAGCTCCGGAGCGCCGGGGGCTGCGGTTCAAAGCCTGTCCTGGGCCCCTGTTCCTGCTGGTGACAAGGCCACGGTGTCTTTTGAGCGCTCCCCGGTCCAGACCCTGGACGGGAACGGGGTCGGCAATCTCAACGTCGCTTCGAGTTCCCTTGACCGGCCCGCCGCCGGGAAACTCTACGCTCCGCTGGAGGTGCTGGTTCCGAGCTCGCCCTTCGGGTTGAGGATGGACCCCTTCACGGGCCTGCCCGGGGAGTTCCATTGGGGCCAGGACTTCGCCGCGGGCTGCGGGGCCCTGGTTTACGCGGCCGATTCCGGTGTGGTCCGCGCGGTGGGCTGGCACCCGTGGGGCGGCGGGAACCGGGTGGAGATCGACCATGGAAACGGCCTGGTCACCACGTACAACCATCTGCAGGGGATCGCGGTGGCCAAGGGGCAATCGGTCCGGGTGGGCGAGGTTATTGCCCGGGTGGGAACCACGGGGTCCTCGACAGGCTGCCACCTGCACTTCGAGACGATTCTCAACGGCGTCTATTCGAACCCGATGAACTGGACGTTCCTGCCGACCAGGCAGGTTGACCGGCTCGGGGACATTCCCATGGTCAGCTACCAGCCGGGTTCCGCCACGGCGGCCTCGGCGGGGTCTGTCTGGTCCATCCCGGGCAGGCCCCCCGAGGAGTTAGTGACCGGCGGGGTGCAGGAGGCGAAGGTCGTGCCGCCGGGCCCGTCTGCTACGGCCACGGCGAGCCCGACTGGGTCACCCACCGTGACGCCGACGGCGAAGCCCACCACCACCGTGACGCCGACGGCGAAGCCCACCACCACCGGGACGCCGACGACGAAGCCCAGTGTGACGCCGACGCCCTCAGGGGCGCAAAGCACGACGAATCCGCCGAGAACTACCCCCACGCCAAGCAAGACGCAGAGCAGCACTCCGAGCCAACCGCCGTCGCAAGCTCCCATAGTGACGCATACGCCCACGGTGACCGTCCCGCCCACGGTCGCGCCGTCGTCGAGCCTTCCCACTCCGGTGCCCACGGTGACTCACACCCAATCAACCCCGCCAGCGCCAGCACCTACCCCGCCAGCTCCCACCAGCCCCACGCCGCCGGCTACCTCCGAGCCAGCCACGCCGGTCACCAAACCGTAGGGTTCGCTGCCTATTCTGAACCACGTCCCACCGCCTTGCCCCGAGTACACTCGAATGCAGCAGTTTGCCAAGGTTCGACGTCGTAAGGAAGCTATTCAATGTCCCCGCTCTACAGCATCCCCCTGACGTTCAACGACGGCTCCCAGACCGACTTTGGGCGTTTCGAGGGCAAAGCCGTGCTGATAGTCAACGTGGCTTCCAAATGTGGTTTCACGCGCCAGTACTCGGGACTTGAGGAGCTCTATGGCAAATACCGTGACCGCGGATTCGAGATCCTGGGCGTGCCGTGCAATCAGTTCGGTGGTCAGGAAAGGGGCTCCGACGCCGAGATCGCGGACTTCTGCCAACGCAACTTTGGAGTCTCCTTTCCGCTTTCCAGCAAGTCCAAAGTCCGTGGCAAGCAGCAGCATCCCCTGTATGCCGAACTGACCCAGACCACAGACGGTTCTAAGCCACAGAAGGTCAAATGGAACTTCGAGAAGTTCCTGGTGAGCCGCGAAGGCGAGGTGCTCGCCCGCTTCCCTTCCACCGTCGAGCCTGATTCCGGCGAGCTGATCGAGGCGCTCGAAGAGGCGCTCGCCTAAGCCCCCTGGAGGGATTCCTGGTGACGCCCGCAGCACTAACCCAAACGCTCGCTCACCTTTGTCGCCTTTTGGCCAAACGCTCGCTCACCTTTGTCGCCTTTTGGGCGGACGCTCGCTCACCTTTGTCGCCTTTGGGCGGACGCTCGCTCACCTTTGTCGCCTTTGGGCGGACGCTCGCTCACCTGGCGGCCACAGGTGAGTGAGCGTTGGGAAGAGGCGCCGTAAAGGTGCAGGAGCGTCTGTGAGAAATGCCCCAAAAGTGAGCGAGCATCAAGGCTAGGCCGCCGTGATGCGCAGCGGGAGGGAGCGCCATCCTCGGAGGGTGTTGTGTAGGTACGGCAAGGGCTCGCCAACCAGCTCGATACCCTTTATTCGCTTGGCCATGGCCGTGAAGAGCACATCCATTTCGAGCCGGGAAATCGGCTGACCCACGCATTGGTGGATGCCCATGCCGAAGGCGAGATGGCCGCCGGCGTTGCGGTCGATCATGAACTTGTCGGCCGTGGCTCCCCAATGTGCGGCATCCCGGTTGGCCGAGCCCATGAAGAGCAGTACCTTGGTTCCTGCCGCCAGCGGGATGCCCCGGAACACAGTGTCCGTCGCAACGGTCCGGAAGAAGGACTGGAACGGCGATTCGTATCTGAGCGCTTCGTCGATCGCGAACTTGGCCAGCCGGGGATTGGCGTGCAGGCTGGCCCATTGCTCCGGGTGCGCGGCCAATGCCTGCACTGTGTTCCCGATCGAAAACACAGTGGTGTCCAATCCGGCGGAGAGCATGGCCCGTACTAGCAGGGCGGCCTGTTCGGGGGTGATCTCGCCGCGGTCTGCGAATTCCCATATCTGGGCTCCCATGCCATCCGGGGAGAGGTTTTCCCGGGCGCAGTTGTCCATGACCCAGCGGTGGGTGGGTTCGCCTTTTTCGAAGAACTTGCGGGATCGTTCGTCGTCGGGCCCGAAGGAACTGAAGTTCATGGCTCCGTGCGGCAGCAGATTGGCTTCGCGGCCTTCGCGAGGGATTCCGACGGCGTCCCCAAAGACGCGGATGGGAAACAACTCGGCGAGGTCCGTGACGCCGTCGAACGTTTCCCGCTCGATGAGGCTGTCCACCAGCTCCTCGGCGAACTCTTCAAACCGGGCCCTCAGGGAGCGCACTCCGCGCGGAGAAATGACACCCGCCATTGCTGCGCGCATGGGTCCGTGGACCGGGGGGTCGGACTCCAGGATGCCTTGCGGACGCCAGGCGGGCTCGTGGTGCAGGTTCTTGGGGCCAACGCCAGCACTTGAGATGAACGTGCGGTAGTCCTCCAGGATGTCCTTGCATTCCTCGAAACCGGAGAAGGCCAGGACCCCGTATTTCTCGAGCCACACCGCGGGTCCGGCCGCCCGCATGCGTTCGAACAGGGGATACGGGTTGGCGAGGTTCTCGTCCGTGTACGGATCGTCCTGCAGACCAGAGAGGGCGGGAATGGTTTGCGGGGGAGTGCTGAGTGACATCGTGGGCCTCGTTACCGTCGATTTTTGCTGAGATCCAATCTGCGGGCCAACTCCTGCAAGGGGCTGGACAAGCGGATTCGTGGCATCAAAGTATCGGTCTCAAAGAGCAACGGCTAAACATCATTCTCTCTCTGTGGGAATCTGGTTTGTCGCAATGCTTTGGCACCCTGCACGATCAGTTCGTGACCCGCGACACAGGGTGATCAATCCAGGAAGGAGGCAAACCGTGGCAACCCACACTTCATTTGAGCGGGGCCTCATGATCCTCTCGGAAATCGCGGACAGCGGAGATGCCACCGTGGAGGGCGTGGCGCTCAAGCTGGGCATTCCCGTGAGCACCACCTATCGCTATTTTCGCCAGCTTCGCGAGCGTGGATTCGTCCAGGAGGACGCGGGCATCTACAGGCCGGGGCACGCGCTGTTGGCCTTGTCCGGACGCCACCTGACGCAGAGCCATCTCGCCGAAGTTGGCACGGCTGTGCTAAAAAGCATCGTGGATGCCGTGGGGGAAACCGCCGTGATGGTGATCCGGGTGGGTACGCAGGCCTTGTGCCTGCGCCGCGCCGAACCGGACAAGGCCTTCAAATACACTTTCGCGGTCAACGAGCTCCTGCCGCTGACGGCGGGCGCCGGCCCCCGGACGCTGCTCGCGTGGGCGCCGTCCGACGTCGTACGCCAAGTGCTCGACGGCGACCTTCCGCGCTTTACTGAAAACTCGCCGTCCGCGGAGCAGATTCTGCTCAGCCTGGCGCAGATCCGATCTTCCGGCTGGGCAGTCTCGCGGGGCGAGCTGGACCCAGGCGCCGTCTCGGTGGCCGTGCCGGTGATGCTGGACGGTGAGGCGGTATGCGCGCTCAACGTGGCCGGCCCGGAGAACCGCTGCGGGTCCCGGGCCTGGCTGAATTCGACTTTGAAGACAATGAACGAGGCAGCGGAGAACCTGGCGGCGTCGCTAGGTTCCCTCGCAAGCCGCAGAACAACCCGAGAGGTAAGCGATGACGCTCGAAACTCTGCTTGATACAGCACCGGTGGTCCTGGGGACGCACCGTGCAACCCTGCAGGATCTGATCCAGGTTGCGCGCCACCGGCGTCCCGTCGTGGTGGATGAGCAAGCCTTGGCGCGGATGAAGCCCAGCCAGGACTGGCTGGACGGCGTCATGGATGACATGCGGGCAGGGAAGGAAACGGCGCCGATCTACAGCATCAATACCGGCTTCGGTTCCCTCGCCGGCCGCAAGGCCTTCGACGAGCCGTCCGACGCCGCCGAGCTCTCCCGCCGCCTGGTCCTTTCCAACGCTGCCGGCGTTGGCCGCTATGTGGACGAAGAGGTGGTGCGGGCGACCATGTTCATCCGCATCGTCAGCCTGACGCAGGGCTACTCCGGCGTACGGGCAGACATCGTGAAGACCCTCGCCGAGATGCTCAACCGCGGCGTGTACCCGGCTATCCCGGAATACGGTTCGTTGGGCGCTTCCGGTGACCTCATCCCGTTGGCCCACGTGGCGATTGTCATGTCGCGTTCCCACACCGGCGAGGACGAGGAACTCGACTCCGGCGAGGCCTTTGTGGACGGTGCGGTGGTGTCCGGCATCGCGGCCATGGCTCACGCAGGAATCGAGCGGCTGCCGCTGGGGGCCAAGGACGGCCTGGCCCTTTTGAATGGCACCTCTTTCTCCTGTGCCCAGGCTGCGCTGGCCCTGTACGATGCCCAGAACCTCCTGGAAACAGCCCAGATCACCGCGACCATGACCATCGAGGCACTCCTGGGCTTCGGAGATGCCTTCATTGACGAGCTCCACCAGGCCCGCGGCCAGCGCGGCCAGATCGAGGTGGCTGCGCGGCTGCGCGAACTCCTCTCCGGCAGCGGGTTGGTGGATGGCGACGCCGGACGGGACCCTGTGCGCCAGCCGCCCCAAGACGCATACTCGCTGCGGTGCATTCCGCAGGTTTTCGGTCCGGTCAAGGACACTTTGGAGTTCGCAGCCGGCATCATCGACAACGAGATCAATGCCGCCACGGACAACCCCCTGATCTTCCCGTCGCTGCCTTCCACCCGCACGCTCAAGGCGGTCTCGGGCGGCAACTTCCACGCCGAGTATGTGGCATTCGCGGCAGACTTCATCTCGATTGTGGTCACCGAAATCGGCAACATCACGGAGCGCCGGCTCTTCAGGCTCGACGACGGCACCCTCAACCGGGGCCTTCCGGACATGCTCGTTGCCAGCGAGCAGATCGGTATGGACTGCGGTTACATGCTGCCCCAGTACCTTGCCGCTGCCTTGGTATCCGACTGCAAGACCCTGGCGCACCCAGACAGCGTGGACTCCATCCCCACATGTGCCAACCAGGAAGATCACGTGTCCATGGCCAACAACGCCGGGCGGCACGCGCGCCAGATTGTCGCCAACATCGAGTCTGTAGTGGCCGTGGAGTTGCTGATGGCTGCGCAGGCCTTGGAACTACGGATGGGCATGCCCGCCACGGCCGGTGCAAAACCTGCCGCAGCGAGCCTGGCCGCACTGGCCCTCCTGCGTTCCACCGCCGCAGCCGACGGCCGGGCAATCGACCACATCAAGCAGGACGTTGTCCTGTATCCGCGGCTACGCAAAGCCGGGGAACTGGTTCACGCCGGGGCCGTGGTGGCCGCCGTGAACGCCGCGATCGGCGGAGGCCGCGATGACGCTCCAGGCCACTGACGCCGCCAAGCCGGGCAGTGCGGTGCTCGCCGCAAAAGGCTTCTTTCAACTAGCGGTCAGCGAGCTCCGGAGGGAAGCGGACGGCGTCGTTTCGGTGATTCTCAAGGATCCCGACGGCGGTGCGCTGCCGGTATGGGAGCCTGGCGCCCACATCGATGTGCTGCTTTCCAACGGAATGCTGCGCCAATACTCGCTATGCTCCGAGCCTGAGGATCGGTCCGCGTGGCGTATCGCAGTGTTGCGTGAGCAACCCAGCCGGGGCGGCTCGAGCTTTGTCCATGAGGTGTTGCAGGCCGGGGATGTCCTCGATGTCCGGGGCCCCAAGAACAATTTCCGTGGCACAGCGGGTTCGGGGGAGAAGGTCTTCATCGCCGCCGGGATCGGAATTACGCCGCTGCTGCCGATGATCCGCGCGGCGCAGTTGACCGGTGATCCGTGGCGGCTGCTGTATTTGGGGTCCAACCTCCATTCCATGGCTTTCCTGGACGAGATCACCGGTCTTGACCCCGCTGGAACCAAAACCAGGATCCATGCCAAAGACGTTTCCGGCGCCCTGGACCTGATCGGCTACCTCCGGGAAGAAGGGCTCAACGCGGACTCGACCGTTTACGCCTGCGGCCCGCCGCGGTTGCTCAGGGAGCTCCGCTCGGCCCACGGGACCGGCGTGGTTCCGCAGTTGCTCTTTGAGGACTTCGGTCATGACGAGCCCGACGCCGGGTCCGGCCCAGGCGGTTCCGTCCCCGCCGGTTCCGGTCAGGAATTCGGGAGCGCCGCCCGCGATAACTCGCCTTTCGTGGTGGAAACCGCTGACGGAATTGAAATTGAGGTTGCGGAAAACGAGACAATTCTTGATGCTCTGCAGCGATCAGGAGTTCCTGCGCTGAATTCCTGCCGAAAAGGGACGTGTGGGACGTGTGAAACGGTGGTTCTGGCTGGAATTCCAGATCATCGCGATGAAATTCTCAGTGACGAAGAACGCGCCGTAAATGAAACAATGATGATTTGTGTTTCACGCTGCCGCGGGGAGAAGTTGGTGCTGGAACTCTAAGCCAAGAAGCGGTGAGTTCCCCGTGTTTGCTGGACGGGTGGGGCCCATGCTGGTTCTCCGGTGCGAGGCCATCTGCCCTCCAAAGGTCTGGGAATTCAACGTTTTTCGATTTATCCTGCCCGTTTTCAAATGCCGGATCCGATACTCTTCGGACCCGGCATTTGTCATTTAAGATTACTCTTGATTTCACGTCGAATGGCTATTGTGATGCGCGCAATTCATCTCTATGCTGATCCAAGATCGCGCAGACTATTTCTGAATTTCCATTCCGGTAGCAGATGTCCCGTAGTCGCATGGAGCCGTAATAACCCAAGGAGTAACATTGAACATTTTCGAATTCTCCCTCCGTAAGCCGGCCCTCGCGGCCATTGCACTCGCCGCCGTCGTCGGACTGACCGCTTGTGGCGGCCCGGCCAGCGCAGGTGGGGACGCAAGCGCGGCGGCAAATGCGGCAAAGGCGCCGCTCTTCAGCCAGTTGCCCAAAGAGATCCAGGGCGCAGGCACCATCAAGGTGGCCAGCAACGTCGAGTATCCTCCGTTCGAGTCCATCGACAAGGACGGAAAGACCATCGTCGGGATCGACCGTGAGCTCGCGGACGCCATCGAGAAGAAGCTCGGCGTTACCCTCGCCTTCGACAACATCGCTTTTGACGCCATCATCCCTGGCTTGGCGTCCGGCCGCTATGACATGGGCATGTCCGCGATGTCGGACACTCCCGAGCGCCAGAAGCAGGTCAGCTTCCTGGACTACTTCTCGGCGGGTGCGGGCATCATGACCACCAAGGCCAACCCGCACAATGTGAAGTCGCTCGACGATCTGTGCGGCGCAAAGGTCGGCGTCGTCAAGGGCACTACCGAGGATGCCGACGCAGCGGCCCAATCCGGCAAATGCCAGGCCGCGGGGAAGGAGCAGCTCGCCATCACCATCTATGCCGGGCAGAACCAGGCAGTACTGGCATTGCAGAGCGGGCGGGTGGACGCCTTCCTGCTTGATACGACGTCAGGTTCCGTGGTTGCCGCCGAGAGCAACGGCGACTTGGTGATGGGCAAACCGTACCAGGAGGGATTCTTCGGCATCGTGTTCCCCAAGGACAGCACGGACCTGATCAACGTGGTGCAGAAGGCCATGGAGGAGATCAAGGCAGACGGTACCTATAAGTCCATCCTCACCAAGTACAAGATGGATGACCATGTCATCGAGAAGTTCACCGTGAACGGAGCCACCAAGTGACCCTGTACACGGCTACGGAAGAGGAGCAGAATCTTTCGATCGTCCCTGCCCGCTACCGTGGGCGCTGGGTCATGGCGGGAGTGGTGGTCCTTGGCGCAGCGCTCATGGCCTATGGCATGGTCACCAACCAGCGGTTCCAGTGGGGCACGGTGGGAGAATACCTGTTCGCCGCTCCGGTGCTGGCCGGCTTGGGCAATACGCTGATGCTGACCGCCGTTTCGATGGCCATCGGCATTGTCCTGGGAATCGCTGTGGCTGTGTGTCGCCTGTCCCCGAACCCCATACTTTCCACCGCTGCGTGGGCCTACTCCTGGTTCTTCCGCGGCACCCCGCTCATGGTCCAACTCCTGTTCTGGTTCTTCATGGCGGCGCTGGTCCCGAAGCTGGTGCTGGGCGTTCCCTTCGGCCCCAGTTTCTTCGAGATCTCCACGAATACCCTGATCTCCCCGTTCACCGCGGCAATCCTGGGCCTGAGCCTCAACGAAGGCGCGTACATGGGTGAGATTGTCCGCTCCGGCATCCGGGCCATCCCGGTGGGCCAGACCGAGGCAGCAAAGGCCATGGGAATGACGAGGCTGCAGACCATGCGCCGAGTCATCCTCCCGCAGGCCATGCGAGTCATCATCCCGCCTACCGGCAACGAGACCATTGGCATGCTCAAGTACACCTCGCTGGTGATCGTCATCGGCTACAGCGAGCTCTTGACGTCGGTTTCGATCATCTACTCGCGCACGTTCCAGACCATTCCGCTGCTGATCGTGGCAGCACTTTGGTACCTGGCTGTCACGGCAGTCCTGTCCGTGGGCCAGTACTACGTGGAACGGCACTTCGAACGCGGCTTCACACCAATGAAGGCCGCCAAAGCACTCCCGAAAACCGCAGCGAACGCCCTCTCGAAGCCCGGCCTCCCGCCGGCGTCGAGCGCCTCTTTGGCGACGGCCAGCGGACCCGCAGAAGAACTGGAGAAGGTCAAGTGAAGGAACCAATCGTTCGGGCCCGGGACATCCGCAAGTCCTTCGGGCATTTGGAGGTCCTCAAAGGCATCAGCTTGGATATCAATACGGGCGAGGTCGCGTGCCTGCTGGGGCCGTCGGGCTCGGGAAAGAGCACGTTCCTGCGTTGCATGAACCACTTGGAGAAGATCGACGGTGGCCAGCTTTGGGTCCAGGGTGAACGGATCGGGTACCGGCGCTCCGGGAACAAGCTCCACGAACTCAAAGAGCATGAGACCGCGAAGCAACGCGCCTCGATCGGGATGGTCTTCCAGCAGTTCAACCTCTTTCCACACCGCACTGCGCTGGAAAACGTGATCGAGGGTCCCACGGTGGTCCAGCGCATCCCGAAGGAGCAGGCCGTCGAGGAAGGCCGGCAGTTGTTGGCGCGCGTGGGCCTGGCGGACAAGGCGGACCACTACCCGGGCCAGCTCTCGGGCGGCCAGCAACAGCGGGTGGCGATCGCGCGTTCCTTGGCGCTCAAGCCTTCGGTCATGCTTTTCGACGAGCCCACCTCGGCGCTAGATCCAGAACTCGTCGGTGAAGTGCTGGACGTGATGCGCTCGCTGGCGGACTCAGGCATGACGATGATTGTGGTCACCCATGAGATGGGCTTCGCCAAGGAAGTGGGCAACGTGGTTCACTTCATGGCCGACGGGCAGCTCGTGGAAAGCGGTGATCCGCACCAGGTGCTCGAAGACCCGCGCGAGCCGCGCACCCAGGCATTCCTGTCCAAGGTGCTTGCATGAGCAATCCGGCACAGTAGGGTGCGTTGCAGGAGAGCACTGAAAGCTGTTGCAGCCTGGGCTGAAGAAGAGCTCCTGGATCCCGGGCCGTGCTGGCAGCGGTGGACTCGTATTTGGGCGACCCTCCTTCATCTTGGTGAGCGGGCGTTGGGTGGGAAGCGCTTAAAGGTGCAAGAGCGTTGGGTGAGCGAGTAATTTTCCGACATTCCGTCCGAAAGTTACCCTGCGTTAGCCTTTTGTCTGGTTGGATTGGGTTTATTGGGGCAGACACTGGAGGCGCCGTCTCCTACCGACCCGAAGGTAGTAATGGAGCTCATCGAGGCCGAATATCCTCGGCCAGGACACATCCTTCTGCACCTTAGCGACTCCCATCTGGTGGGAGGGTCGGAACCCCTGTACGGCGCGGTTGATAGCGAAGCCCATCTCAGGCAACTCTTTTCGGAAGTCCATGCGTCAAAGGTCCGCCCCGACGCCGTGATCTTCACGGGTGACTTGGCCGATCAAGGCGAGCCGGACGCTTACGCAAAACTTCGGGCGATCGTCGAGCCTGCCTGCCACGAGATGGGTGCTCGCGTGATCTGGGCCATCGGAAATCACGATGACCGTGCCAATTTCCGTGCGGGCCTGTTCGACCAGAACGGCAACGACGCCCCGGTGGATCACAGCTACTTTGTCAACGGGCTGCGGATCATCACGCTGGACACTTCCGTGCCTGGCTTCCATCACGGCGAACTGAGCCAGAGCCAGCTCGACTGGTTGGCGTCGGAGCTCGCAACCCCGGCCCCGGACGGCACCATTCTTGCCCTTCACCACCCGCCGGTTCCGAGCGTCCTTGACCTTGCCATCCTCGTGGAGTTGCGCGGCCAAGCGGCGTTGGCCGAGGTGGTACGCAATTCTGATGTCCGTTCCATCCTGGGCGGCCATCTGCACTACTCCACCACAGCCACGTTCGC
This sequence comes from Arthrobacter sp. DMZ02-1R, assembly GCF_057747935.1. NCBI lineage: Bacteria > Bacillati > Actinomycetota > Actinomycetes > Micrococcales > Micrococcaceae > Arthrobacter > Arthrobacter sp. DMZ02-1R. The sequence goes on along the minus strand of NZ_CM173230.1, from coordinate 4,333,296 downwards.
CGGCGTCCCCGTGTCAGTGGCTTCTGCGAGCTGCTACACGCAGGACCTCAACGTTCCTCAGGGCGGTACCCGGGGACGGGATGGCGCCCAGGCCTTCAACCTGGTGCACGTCTACGAGCAAACGATTGTGCATTCGGTGGTGCCGTTGGGCAAGTCACCGACTGTGGGCGAGTACGTCAGCCCGGAGGCCACCAGGCGCCGGCTCGCCGAAGCCGGCATCCGGATTCCACAGCGGCCTACTCACGAACGTGGTGTCAGGGTGGACGCGAAGCGCCCGGAGATGACGCGGCGCTAGCCACAGGCACCCATCGGCGATCTCGATCACCCGTGGAGAAACGGCGGGTGAGGCTGGCACTATGCCTGCGAGGCCTCTTCCAATTGTGTCCCGCCTACGGCGGATTTCCCCGATGCTGTCGCCGTCATTGAGCGGTAGAGAAGAGCGGCGGCCACGAGCAGGACCGCCAAGTAGGCAACGGTAAGCGGAATCCAGCCCAAGGGTGGCTGCCACTCGGGCGCCACGATCATATCGCTCCAGTGGGTCTTGTCTTGGATGCCGATAACATACCGGCGCATTCCATAGATGAAGCTGTAAAGGTGTCCGAATACCAAGAGGGCGAGCAGAACAGCTGCAGCCCGGCGCCCGGCGCCACGAAAGTCCACGTTGAAGGATCGCACCGCAATTCCGCAAGCGGTGATCATGACGGCCACAAGCGCCAGGATGTACCGACCCTGCCAAATAATCCCGACGTCCTTGGCAAGTGGGACCTGCAGGAGCGGGGGCAGGACGATGATCGCCGCAACCAAGAACGCAACCGTCAGCCGTGCGGATCTGCTGGGCACGGACAGGGCTGCCACGATTACTCCGATGATGAGGGTTGCCCACACTGCAAGCACTCCGCTCGGGCCCAAGGTGTCCAGCCAGCCGAGGTGTGACACGTATCCCGCTGCGAAATCGAAGGTCCCGTCCAGCATGATTGACGCGATCTGGAGCGGCGACGCATTGATCCCTGCACCCAGGAGGCTCTGCAGGCTGTCTGCGCTCTCGAGCCAAATGAGGGAGAGTGCGGCGCCGACGGCGACAACAAGCATCATCAATTGCATGAATCTTCGGCGCACCGCCGAAATTAACGGGAGAATCCCGAACATTATGAGGGACGCCGCAACGGCCAAAGAGAGCCAAATGAGTGACGCAGCCCGCGTGTTCGCCAGAACCGCGGCCGAAATCGCAGCCAAAGCCAGAGGAAATCGCCAATGACCATTTGCGCTGATCCTTTCCCACGAGAGGCAGAGCGCGCTGAACACAGCCATCGATGCAGCGATTTCGAGGGCGTTGGGATTCACACCTCCGGACAGGAACAACACCATCGGAGTCACCGCGAAGGACCCCACAAACAACGGCAACTTCCATTGTTGGAGTCCGGCCAAACACGTCAGGGCAATAGCCAAAAAGGCGGCGCTCAAAAGGCCGCTCAAGATGCGCATGGCATAGATGGCTTCGGCGCCAGACAGAAATAGGCTAGGCAGCCCAGCCACTGCGTAGTACATCGGGTTGTAGTTTCCGGCGCTCGTGTATGCCTTGACCAAATTCGTCTCTGTCGACAATTTCGGGCTGCATGCTGCGGAGATTTCTGGCCTCCAGACGAAGCAAGCGTGCAGCGATTCGGTTTCCGCAGCGAATGAGGGAACAAGTACCAGGGCGCGATCGCCTTGACTTGTGCCAGATTCCCCCCGCAACTGGCCCCGAACGACCGATGCCGCCTTGATCGTGTGTGCTGGCTCGTCCGGTACGGACATCAGGGGGCTCGCCAGTGACCAAATCGTCGTGAGGAGACCGAGCAGGGTGAACACTGCGAGAAAGCGAAGGAACCAACTGGGACCGGTGACGAGCTTCAAATCGACGTGTCTGTTCTTTTGGTGCGGCTTCGGGATTGACTATTACTTTACCGGGTGGCGAGACGAAGCCCGTGCCCGGACTACTTCTCCCACGGAGCCTTGACCGGGAAGTACTTCTCCATGAAGTCCGTCACGAGTCCAGCCCGTTCGTCGGCAGCCACCTCAGGGAAGCTGCCGTCGTTGAGGCAGAAGAAGTCCACGTTGCGTTTCGCCAGCAGCGTCGGCAGGTAGTGCAGCCCGGACCACAGAGTGGTGTCAACGTACCGGACTTTCGCGGCCGTCTGCGTCACTGCCCGCCCGGTGAGCAGCGAGTAGTAATGGTAGAACGAGTTGGTCACGGAGATGTTGTCCGCCGCACGGAACCTGCTGGCTGCCGTCTTGGCGAACTCGGCCGGAAACTCGCGTTCCATCTCGGCGATCACACTACGGCGCAACGGAGCGGCGGTGTGCTCCAAATGGCGGGTGGTGATCCGGCCGAACCGCTCCCAGAGGAGCTTCCTGTTGACGCGGGCGGCATTCTCGAAGCCGCTGCGTTCGGCGTCGTTCTCTCCCAGTCCAATCCGGGTGGAGGCCTCGATGAACTTGGTGATTCCACCGGGAGTGAAGAACATGTCCGGCGCTACGGGGCGGCCGAAGAACATATCGTCATTGGAATACAGGAAGTGCTCGGACAAGTCCTCAATGTGGTGCAGTTGGGATTCCACGGCCTGCGAGTTATGCGTTGGCAGTACTGAGGGGTCCTTGAAGAACTCCTCGCTGCGCATGATCCTGACGTCTGGGTGTTCGGCCAGCCACTCCGGCGCGGGGGAGTCCGTGGCAATGTAGATCCGGCGAATCCAGGGCGCATACATGTACACGGAGCGCAAGGCGTACTTGAGCTCGTTGATTTGCCGGAAACGGGCCTCGTGGGCGTCACCCTCTCCTAGGACGACGTCCTTCATCTGCTCTCGGCGGGCCGCGATGTAGGCGGGGTCGTTGCCGTCCACCCACGAAAAGACGATGTCGACGTCGAAGTCGATGTCGCTCGCGTGGTCCGCGAACATGTTCTCGATGGTTGGCCAGCTCAGCCCGTGGCGATTAACTGTGCCCCGGACGGCGTCCTGGCGCAGCATGGTTCGCCGGGTCAGAGAGTTCTCCACGGGCAACACGAGTTGATCGCCGTCGAATTCCCACAATTCCAGCTGCACGCCGAGGGAGGGACCGTAGGTCAACCCGCCGCCGGGTTCCACGCGTGGACGGAAGAGCCTGAAGATCCGGGCCTTCCGGTTGCTGGAGAGCTCGCCGTCCGCCACCAGCAGCGTGGATTTCTTCCGGGCATCAACGGTCATGGAGTAGAACGGTTCGTTCCGGAAAGCGGTGACCAATGCTTGGCGCAACTTCTTCCGCAGCTTCCAATCTACGGCGATCACGGGCCGGTGATCGTTGCCGCGGACCAGGATGAAATCCAGTCCCGCCGCGTCCAACGCCGCGCGAATGAAGAGGAGATCTTCGACCATTACCTGCTGCGGAGTGCGGTTCTGGTTCAGCAAGCTGTATCGGCCACGATGGCGGATGACGTCGGCGCGGTGCTTCAGGCGCGCCTCGACGGCGGGCGACGTCGGTTCCGGAACGACCGCGTCGTCGTCGGAGGGGGGACTACCGAAGTAAATCGCTTGCTGGTCCATGACTGTGATGGCTTTTCTCCGAAGGGGTTGTGGGAAGCGTGGCTTTAGCGGACTCAGCCCACCAAGGCTTCACGCCAGCTGCGCAGGAACGCGCCGCCGGCGTCGTCGTGAATGACGTCCTCGCCCAGGCCGAGGTCTGTGGCTGTAAGAACATCGTAGGGCTTGTTGGGCACACCGTCCGCGGGACGGACGTCGATGTGCTTGACGCTGTGGTCATTGTGGTGGAGCCAATCGGCCATCGCGTAGTCCGTGCGCGAATCGCCCACTGTGCGCCAAGCCTGCGGGGTGATTCCTTGGGCGGCGAGGAGTTCCACCGCGCGGCTGGCGCCGAGATCCTTGCCGAGCCGGATGGACTCGATGTCCGTGGAGATGATGGTGGGATCCAGGCGGTAGTCGGCGGCGTCGTCGGACCCTGGTGCGTGGTGGTCGAGGAGCGCGGCGGAGAGCCCATGCCGGCCCATGAGTTCCAATGCGTCGGCGTCGAAGAGCTTCTGCTCGGCCAGGTAGTCGTCGCTTGAGACATCCAGATGCTGCTCCACGGACACCATGGCCCGCTTGGTCTCATCGAAGAACATGTGCGTTGCGTAGTCCTCGGCCACCATGCGGCGGACGTCGTCGCCATACGCTTTCGGAACAGCGAGTTCGTGGTCCACATGGATGGGGCCGGGGCCGCCCGAGGTGTAGCTGAACCACACGGCGCCCTTCTCGCAGATAGCGTGGACAACCGTTCCTGCGGGCATCCCGGCGGCGATCATGGGCGCCATGACCTGCTCGCGGATAAAAGCGTCGGAACGGCCGGTGTTGAAAATGACCGGAATGCCTGCGGACGCCAAACTGACAAGATCGGCGATGATCTCCGGCTTCACGTCGCGCGTCACGGGACTCGCGATGGGGCCGTCGACGTCGAGGAGGAGTGCGAGGGCGGGAGCAGCCGGGTGCGCGGTGCCTGGCATTGGAGCAGTCATGATCCCATTCTGTCAGTCCCGCGTCACGGCGGCAGCGGTGTGACGGCCGACGGCGGCAGGGGGCTCCGCTTGCGGGGTACCGGCGGCCTACGGTTACCATTTGGCCACAACATTGCTGGGAGTGTTCCCGTAAGTTCCCTTGGACGTCTTACTTCTTTAGGCTTGCAAAGTGATCTTCAAAGCTGTGGGCGAGGGACGCCCGTACCCCGACCATGGTTTTTCCACGCCCAAGGACTGGGCCTCGTTGCCGCCGCGTCCGGTCCGGCTCGATGAACTTGTCACCACCAAGCGCACGCTCGACCTGGAAGCATTGTTGGCCGAGGACTCAACCTTTTTCGGGGACCTTTTCCCGCACGTGGTGCAGTATCAAGGTGTGCTGTACCTGGAAGACGGACTTCACCGTGCCGTCCGTACTGCCCTCCACCAGCGCACGGCCATTCACGCCCGGGTGCTGGTGATAGATGGTTAACGAGACACTCCCGGAAGAGCAGGTGGACGTGCCCCAGAATGGTGCTCCGAAGAAGTCCTGGCGACGTCCAAAAGACGTGACCCGCCTGCACGGGCATCGCATTGTCACCGGGCCCGAACTACGGGCAACTTTTGCCGATAGTCCCGGGCCTGAAGACCATCCCGGGTGGTTCAGCCGCCGCCTCTTGCACGGCATCGTCCTCGTGCTGCTTGTCGGAGTGATCGGTGCCGGCGTAGTGGGCGCGTGGGCAGTCATGAACGGCGTGATCCGCTTCCCCTCGGCCGTCGCCAGCAAGGCGCCGGCCGCCCTGTGCCCGACGACCGTCTTCGACTACATGCCCAACAACAAGGTCAAAGTCAATGTCTACAATGCCGCTGGCAAAGCTGGTTTGGCGAAGAGCGTGGCTGACCAGTTGACGGCCCGGGGATACGTCGTCGGGAGCGTCGACAACACCACCACTAGCTACACCGGATCGGCGGAAGTTGTCTCGGGATCCGGTGGCCAAGCGGGAGCGTTCAACATCCAACGGAACATTGCGGGCACCGACTACTTCCAGGACCAACGCACGGATGCCTCCGTGGATCTCATCCTTGCCCCCGGTTTCTCGGCATTGGTGCCGCCGGAACTGGTGGACAATACTCCGGGCAAACTCAGTTGTCCCCGCGAAGACCAACGGATTGCCGACAATTCGAAGCTGCCGGTGATACCGAAGTCTTGACGTAGCCGGCCCAGCGGGCGTGTCACGCCAGGCGTGCAGGCCGGCCGTCGTCGTCGAACCTTGCTCCCGCGCCCAACTGGATGAACCGCACGGTCTGGACCAGTCGCTCCTCAAGCTCATCGGGCTGTGCCCCGTTTTCCGCATTGCCCCGCGCCGCGCTGGAGGAGAGGGTTCCGTGAATGAGCCTAGCGAGCTGAGAGACGTCGGTGGGCGGAAGGTAGCCTGCTGTGATTCCGTCGCGCAGGATGTTCTGGAGCAGTAGGTTGAGTTCGCCCACATGATCCGCCAATTTCGCAAAGGAAGCGGGGGAGAGGACAGCTGCCATCGCGGGGCCCGGTGGGAGGTGCCGACGGCTCAGGTCTTCCACTTGGGACCGTACGTACAGGGTCAGGCGGTCCACCGGGTTCGGCAGGGCAGCGAGGGCCTCGCGAAGGTCGCCAAGGAAGCGTTCGGTCTCGTCCAAGGCGTACGCGATCAGGAGCTGTTCCATGTCGGCGTAGTAGTTGTACACTGCGGTCCGGCCGACCCCGGCGTGCCGCGCGACGTCGGTCATGGTCAACCCGGGCAAGCCGTGGGTAAAGAGCAGCTCGCCGAAAGCAGCCAGGATCCGGCGTCGGGTTTCAGCGCGTTGCGCCACGTTGTTGGCGGCCGTAATCCTGGGCATACAGACACTTTACAGTGATCTGTCAGCAAAGCTGGGGTGCTTGCGGCGCGAGCTGGCGGCAGATGACCTCTCAATGTGCTGTTGGGGTCATCTGCTGCCGGCTCGAGCGGCGATGCTTAGATCGCGCAGCCGTCCGGACCGCAGGCTTCGGCGTCGGAGCTGCCGACGGCGACCAACGGATTGGCTTCGTGCCATGCCTGGGTGAGGGCCTGGGTGAAGACCTCGGCGGGCTGTGCGCCGGAGAGGCCATACTTCCGGTCGATGACGAAGAAAGGCACACCCGTGACACCGAGCATCCGGGCTTCGGCAATGTCGCCGCGGACGTCCTCTGCGTACTTGTCCGTGCTGAACAACTCGGCAACCTCGGCTTCCGGCAGGCCCAAGTCGCTGCCAAGCAGGGTCAGGTATTCCTGGCTTCCAATGTCCTTGCCGTGTTCAAAGTGCCCGCTCAGGAGCAGTTCCTTGGCTTCGTCCTGCTTGCCGTGGGCTGCCGCAAGGTGGATGAGGCGGTGCGCGGTGAAGCTATTGGCCACCACGACGTCCTCGAAGCGGTATTTGAGTCCCTCGCCTTTGCCTTGCAAGGCGACGTGATCGAACATCTGGCTGACCTGCGCGGGATCCATGCCCTTGCGCTTGCTCAGGTAATCGAGCTCGGTGCCGTCGTAGTGCTCGGGGATGCTCGGGTCCAGCTGGTAGCTGCGCCACTGGATCTCAACCGAGTCCCGGTGCGGGAATTCGGAGAGGGCCGTTTCGAACCGGCGCTTTCCGATGTAGCACCACGGGCAAGCGACGTCTGACCAGATCTCAATCTTCATGATGGCGACAACCGGGCAGCGAGGCCTGTCATTCCCGGATCGGTCTGTTGGACTGGTCACAGCACAGCATTCGCGACGCGCAAAATGATGTGCGACTCGGAAACGGGATGGCGCTACGGGAATCCACGCGTCGCTGGGAATTCTCGGTGTCGAAGAGAAGGACCCGTGTCGCAGTGCGCGTCTTAGACCGCCCGCTCCATGACGAAATCGTGTTCCACGGCATCGCCCAAGCGGAACGACTTGGTCCCGACCTTCCTGAATCCGCTCTTCTCGTAGAAACGGATCGCCTTCGCATTCTGGCTGTTGACGCCAAGCCACACGCCCGCCGCGCCGGTACCTGCAGCGCGGTCCAGGGTGGCCTTCATGAGCTCCGCCGCAGCACCCAGGCCGTGGTGTTCAGGATGGACGTAGCATTTGCTCAGTTCCGCGGAGGGCATCAGCTTCAGGGCCGAGGCGACGTCGGTATCGCTCGCTGGGCGGGCGACGAGCATGCTGTAGCCGCGGAGTTCGCCGGCGGAGTCGATGGCCAGGATGGTGATGTCCGGATCGGCGAGGTACTCCGTGAACCTCTCCGCGCTGAGGGTCTTGCGCAAGTGCGCGGCGATGTCCTCGGGCGAGGATCCCGGCGGGCACGCGAGCGGAAAGGTGACGGCGGCAAGCTCTGCCAGCCGTTCCGCGTCGTCCGCTGTTGCTTCACGGATTGTCTGGCTCATGCGGTCCTCCCACGAATGCAGGCACTGAAATGCCCCTCAAGACTGATCTTAAGGGGCTTTCAGGAAGGATTACGACGGCGGTGGCCTACCGAACAGTTCCGTTTCCGGGAGCGCCGGGGTGCTTATGACTGGGCTTCCTGGAGCAGGCGAAGGTCCTCTTCCGGCTGCGGATCCCGGCCCAAGGCGAGGCCAACAATGGTCACGGCTGCCGTGGCCAGCAGGTACCCGGCGATCAGGAGCCAGCTGCCGGAAGCGGCGTAGAGGGCCGTGAAGATCAACGGTGCCACAGCTCCGCCGACCACTCCCGCCACGGTGTAGGCCAGGGAACTGCCGGCGTAGCGGAGCCTGGCCGGGAACTGCTCGGTGATGAAGGCTGCCTGCGGGCCGTACATGAACGCGTGCAGTCCCAGGCCGACCACGACGCCCACGGTCAAGACCAGTACGGAGCGCGACTGGATCATGAGGAAGAACAGCGGGATGTACACCGCGGTGGCCGCAGCGGTGATGCCGTAGACCAGCCGGCGATTGAACCTGTCCGTGACGGCTCCAGCGGCCGGAATCAGAATCAGTTGGAAGGCCGAGCCCACCAGGACGGCGCCCAGCACGTTGCCGGTGGTCATCCCCAGTTCCTTGGTGGCATAGACAGCGACGAAGACGGTGAATAGGGAGTACAAGACGTCGGGGCAGATCCGGCACAGTGCCGCGGCAAGGAGGGGGCGGACCTGGGTGGTGAGGACTTCCTTGATGGGTGCCTTGGGCCGTTCGCCCGTGGCTTCGATGGCCTTGAATACGGGGGTTTCCTCAAGCTTGAGCCGGATGACCAGGCCGAAGGCAACCAGGATGGCCGAGCTGAGGAATGCCACGCGCCAGCCCCATGCGATGAAGGCTTCGTTGCTCATGACCGCAGCCAGGACGGCCAGGGCGCCGTTGGCGAGCAGGTTCCCGGCGGGCGGGCCGATCTGGGCAGCGGAAGACCAGAATCCGCGCTTGGTGGGATTGGCGTATTCGCTGGACAGGAGCACGGCGCCGCCCCACTCGCCACCTACGCCAATGCCCTGGATCAAGCGGAGGAGAACCAGGATGATCGTGGCTCCGATGCCAATGGTGTGGTAGTCCGGCAAGGCGCCGATCAGGACCGTGGCCGCGCCGATGAGTACCAGGGTGATGACCAGGACATTCTTGCGTCCGATCTTGTCCCCGAGCCGGCCAAAGACGACGCCGCCGATGGGCCGGGCAAGGTAGCCCACCGCGAAAGCCGAGAAGGAGAGCAGGAGGCCGGTGTATTCATCGTTGCCGGGGAAGAAGATCTTGGGGAAGACGAGCGCTGAGGCAACGGAGTAGATGGCGAAGTCGTAGTACTCCAGGGAGGTGCCTGTGACGCTGGCGATGAAGGCTTTGATGGCGCCTGCCGAGGGTTTGCTGCGCCGTGTTGAACTTGGCGAAGTGGTCGCGGACATGGTTCCTCCATGGAACGTTGGGCGGGCTTTGTGATCCCGATCTCAATCGGGGCCTACACCCAATGATGCATCACATGGAGGAATTGTTCAACAATTTTTTGGCAAGAGTTTCTTGGCTAGTCGGCGAGGTGTTGGCGGATCCCCTCCACAATGAAGTCATGATCCTCCTGTGATGAAAGGCCCGACGCCGTGACGGCTGCGACGACGCCAACGCCGCGGACCCGCACAGGAAACGAGCCTCCGGTCACGGCATAGTCTGCGCCCAGCCACCCCACGGCGGTCGCGTCGATACCAGCGGAGGAGAGCCGCGCGTCGACTAATGCGCTGCTTGCTTCCATCCGCAGCACAAGTGCGGATTTCCGCGCGATCCACGATTCCTGGTCTGGCGTGATGCCCGGCAGCGCAGCGCGGAAGAGTATGAGTCCGGGCCGCCGGATGTCGATGCCGATTGGGTGGCCAGCCGCTTGTGCCATCCTGGTGAGCCGGGAGCCGAGCCTCCAGGCGTCTGCGTGGTCGAACGAGTCGAAAAGCAGTTCCTCTTCCTGGCGTTCAAGTGCTTCTCGTGCGGCGATGTCAGTCATGGAGCCTCTTCCGGGAGATGTGCGGGATCGTGTCAGTTGCTTGGATATGCGACAAAAGCGAATCGGCTGGAGTCGGGTGACCAACTGTTGACATTGAGGGTTCCCTGGCCGCCGAAGAGGGGCCACGTGTGGAGCGGAGCGGCCCAGTCGCTAGTAGAAACAACAACGACGTCGACCGGCAGGTCCGCGGGGTGGCCCACCGTGCCGCTGGGGAAGCAAATGTAGCTGGCGAAGCGTCCGTCGGGGGAGAGATGCGGGAACCAGTCGACGGTTTCGCTCTCAAGCAGGCGTTCTGCCGTGCCGCCGTCGACGGGCCGCGTACGGGCAATCTGCGCGTGGCCGGGCCGGTCCGTGAAGGCCTCGGTATTGAAGTAGAGCAATTCGCCGTCGGGTGAATATTCCGGACCATCGCAGTGGCCATCGATGTTGATTGCAGTCGGTTCCCCGCCGGAGGCGGGAATCGTCATCAGCTTGCCGGGCTGAGTAAAGTCTCCGCCGTCGATGCCCACGTAGGCGAGCGTTTGGCCGTCAGGGCTGACTCCGTGCAGGAAATGGAACCACCCGTCGTCCGAGGTAATCCGGGTGGCTTCTCCGCCGTCGAGGGCTGCGCGGTAGATGTGGCCGTCATTCGCCGAGAGGTAGATGTTGACCCCATCGGGCGCGAGGACGTGGTCGTTGTTGAGCTCCGGGATGCCCGTGATGGATACCTTTTCGAGTCCGCCGGAAAGATCTAGCCGCCACAGTGCCCCGTCCCCGTTGAGGATCAGGGCCTGGCCATCGAGCGTCCAGTTCGGAGCCTCCAGCAACAGATCTTCCGTGGCAAAAACGAGCTCGGAAGCGCCGGCGACGGACGCGATCCGGACCTCGCAGCGCTGGCCGTCTTGAAGCGCCCGTATCACTGTGAGGCCTCGATGGAGCCGGCCGGGAGTTCCTTGATCCGGATGTTCCGCCACCTGCATTGTGCTCCGACGCCCCAGCGGGCCTCACCGAACATGGCGTCGTTGTCGTGCACTTCGAGCGCGATGTGTCCACGGCCACCAAGTACCTCGTAGACCGCGTCGGCGTCGTAGTTGGGGGATTGCAAGGTGGCGGTATCGAGTTCTGCGATCTTGAGGCCGTTGATCCACGTGGTGATGACAGGCATGTCGCCAACGCAGCGGATCCGCAACTCGTTCCAGTCGTCCCAGCGCCACACCTTGAGGAAATCGTCGACGTCGGCCGCGTAGCTGAGCCGGGAACGCTTCTCTTCCGTCACTGGTTCCACAGAGGTGGCCGGGTTGTCGGCCACAAGGCCGGTGGGCTGGCCGGCGGCGTCACGGACGACGTCGATCGCGAACGGAACCGCCGAGAAACTCGCGAGCCCGTTGCCGAAGAAGCCGCCGATCCCGCCGGAGGGGCGGTGGTCCACAAGGACTTGGAACCCTTCCCAGCTGTCCCGTTGACGCCGGATCATCACACCGGTGTCCGCAGGCCAATCGGGGCGCATCTCAAGGAGCAATTCGAAGTCCCCGAACGCCTGGTCGCTGACAAGGTAGCCGCCGTAACCGCTCCCGGGAGCATCCTGCTCGCCGATCAGGAAGCCATCTTCGACCTTCCAGCGGGCAGGATGCTTCTCCGGCTCCACGGGGCGCTGAAGTCCGAGACTATCGAAATGCTCAAGGACGCTCGGCCCACCGGGATACACCGAACCGTAGATCCGGGGTGCGGCGTGCCATCCGGCCAAGCTGACGCCGTCGAACAGCGGGAGGAACCCGTCGTTACTCTCGGACATCCCTTAGTCCTGGCTGAAGGCGGCGTCGAAGCTGGTTTGCGACGGCGGGAAGTCGAACTTCTTGAGGGCTGCCAGGGCTTCGGGGGCGCCGTGGAGGCGGTCCATGCCGGCATCTTCCCATTCCACGGAGATCGGACCGTTGTAGCCGATGGCGGTGAGGGCCCGGAAACTCGATTCCCAGGGGACGTCGCCGCGTCCGGCGGAGACGAAGTCCCAGCCGCGGCGCGGGTCGCCCCAGGGCAGGTGGGAGCCCAGGACGGTGTTGCGGCCGGTGGGGCGCAGCTTGGTGTCCTTGCAGTCCACGTGGTAGATCCGGTCCTTGAAGTCCCAGATGAAGGAGACGGGGTCGATGCCTTGCCACATGAAGTGGGAGGGGTCCCAGTTCAGCCCGAACGCTTCGCGGTGCCCGATGGCTTCCAGGGTCCGGACGGTGGTCCAGTAGTCGTAGGCGATTTCGGAGGGGTGGACTTCGTGGGCGAAGCGGACCCCGCATTCGTCGAAGACGTCCAGGATGGGGTTCCAGCGGTCGGCGAAGTCCTGGTAGCCGGCCTCGATGACTTTCTCGGGCACGGGCGGGAACATGGCGACGTACTGCCAGATCGAGGAGCCGGTGAACCCGACGACGGTGTCCACCCCGAGGGCTTTGGCGAGGCGGGCGGTGTGCTTCATTTCCTCGGCGGCACGTTGGCGGACGCCTTCGGGGTCCCCGTCGCCCCAGACCTTGGCCCCGACGATGGCCTGGTGGCGGAAGTCGATGGGGTCATCGCAGACGGCCTGGCCCTTGAGGTGGTTGGAGATGGCCCAGACCTTGAGGTTGTATTTTTCCAGGACGGCGAGTTTGGATTCGACGTAGCCGGGTTCGTCCCAGCGCCAGGCGTCCAGGTGGTCGCCGGAGACGGCGATTTCCAGGCCGTCGTAGCCCCAGCCGGAGGCGAGGCGGGCGACTTCCTCGAAGGGCAGGTCGGCCCACTGGCCGGTGAACAGGGTGTACGGGCGGGGCATGGGTTCTCCTTGCAGAAATTTTCGGGGGGCGTGCGTCAGGCCGGGGCTGTCAGTGGCCGGCGACCTGGATGATGGCACTCTTGGCGTCGGCGGATTCCTCGATCGCGGCCAGGACCTGCTGGACGGCGAGCCCGTCCTCGAACGAGGGCGACGGCGGTGTCCCGGCGTCGATGGCGGTCAGGAAGTCGCGGATTTCGTGGGTGAAAGTGTGCTCCCAGCCGATCACGTGGCCCTGGGGCCACCAGGCGTCCATGTAGGGGTGTTCGGGTTCGTTGACCAGGATCCGCCGGAATCCCTGCTCCCGGACCGGGACCGTGGCGTCCAGGAAACCAAGCTCATTAATGGATTCCAAGTCGAACAGGATGGACCCTTTGTCGCCGTAGATCTCGAGTTTGAGCGAGTTCTTCTGGCCCGTGGCCATGCGGGAGACTTCCACGGAGGCGACCGCCCCGGAGGCGAGGGTCAGCGTGGCCCAGGCGGCGTCGTCGACCGTTACTTGCTCCGGACCATCCGCCCCGGGACGGCTGTTCACGAAAGTGTGCAGCCGGCCGGAGACCTCGGTGACGGTGTCCCCGAGCAGGAACAGGACCTGGTCGATGGCGTGCGAGGCGATGTCGCCCAGGGCGCCGGACCCGGCGGTTTCCTTGTTGAGCCGCCACGTCATGGGCGAGTCCTCGTCCACCAGCCAGTCCTGAAGGTACGAGGCCCGGACATGCCGGACCGTCCCCAGCCGGCCCTCGGCGATCAGTTCCTTGGCGAGGGCCAGGGCCGGTACCCGGCGGTAGTTGAAGCCGATCATGGACTGGACACCGCGCGCCCGGGCGGCACGCGCGGCTTCCGTCATGGCTTCGGCCTCGGCCAGGGTGTTGGCGAGGGGCTTTTCCACGAGCACGTGCTTGCCCGCTTCCAGCGCGGCGATGGCGATTTCGGCGTGCATCCAGCCCGGGGCGCAGATGTCCACGATGTGGATGTCATCGCGTTCCAGGACCTGGCGCCAGTCTGTGGCGGACTCGCTCCACCCGTACTTCGCCGCGGCCTCGGCAACCTGTTCCGGGTCCCGGCCCACGAGCACTTTCTGCTCGAAGGCCGGAACATTGAAGAAACTGGCCACGTTCCGCCACGCGTTGGAGTGGGCTTTGCCCATGAATGCGTAGCCGATGGCGGCAACACCCAGGGTTGTCTTGCCAGCGTGGCCGTTGTGAGGGGTGGTGGGGGTAGGGGCGGAGCGTGTCATGAGTGATTCCTAGAGGGTGGCGGCCATCGGGTCCCAGTCCTCGGGGAGGGCCTGGGAGGTCACGGCGGAGCTGTCGACGCCTACAAAGGTGCCGGTTTCGGCGGACTCGGAAATGGAAACCAGGGTATCGACCACGTGGTAGGCGAGGGCTCCCTGGGCGCGGTGCGGAACACCGGCGCGCAGCGAACGGGCCATGTCCAGCACGCCCATGCCGCGGCCGTTGGCCGGTCCCGCGGCGGGAATGGTTTCCGCTTCCTCGGCTCCGGCGCGCCAGAGCTTGAGGTCGCCGTCGAAGTAGTTCGGGTCCGGGAGTTCGAGGGTGCCCTCGGTGCCGGTGATCTCCACGAAGCCCATCCGCAGGCGGGGGGATTCGAAGCTGAAGACGCTGTGCGAGGAGGCCCCGCCGTCGAACTGGAGCATGGCACTGACGTGCGTGGGGACCTCGACGGGGAATTCCTCCCCGGCCTTGGGCCCGGAACCGACCACGCGGACTTCTTTGGCTTTGGACCCGACGGCGGCGACGCGCCTTACCGAGCCGAAGGTCTGGACCAGCGCGGTGATGTAGTACGGGCCCATGTCGAAGAGCGGACCCGCACCGTGCTGGAACAGGAAGGCCGGGTTCGGGTGCCAGGACTCCGGGCCGGGGGTCTGGAACATGGTCAGGGCGGTCAGCGGGGTGCCGATGTCGCCGCGTTCGATGATCCGCCGGGCGGTCTGCAGCCCGGCGCCCAGGAAGGTGTCCGGTGCGCAGCCGAGGCGGATGCCTGCGGCGTCGGCCGTCTTCAGCAGCGCCAGACCGGATTCGCGGTCCAGGGAGAACGGCTTCTCGGTCCAGACGTGCTTGCCGGCGTTGACGGCTGCCGTGGCCACCTCGACGTGCGCTGCCGGGATGGTCAGGTTCACGATGATCTCGACGTCGGGGTGGTTCAGTGCCGCGTCCACGCCGCCCCACTCGGGGATGCCGTATTCCTTGGCGCGGGCTTCCGCGGCGTCCTCGAACAGGTCGGCGATGACGTGGACCTTCAGGTCGGGGAAGACCGTGAGGTTGTCCAGGTACTGCTTGCTGATGTTGCCGGCGCCGATGACGGCGACGCCCACGGGTCCCCGACGGGAAGACGGGGTGGAGGGGGTGGACTGGTGCGTTGCGGCGCTCATGCGTTCACGTCCTGTGCTGCGTTGTTCTGAAGGAAGGCGAGGCTTTCGGCGATGCCTTCGAAGATGTCTCCGGCATAGTCGTCGAACTCCACGACGCCCACCTCGAGGGACGTCGCGGCAGCAATGACGTCGAGCACCGCAATGGTGCCCTGGCCCGCCGGCAGCTGGGCTTTCGTGTCCGTGGTGCCGGGGCCGTCCTTGATGTGGATGAACTTCACGCGGTCACCCAGGCGGGCGAGCAGTTCCACGGGGTTCTGGCCACCGACGGATGCCCAGTAGGTGTCCACTTCCAGGACCAGTTCCGGGTCAAGGAGGCCTTCGAAGTACTCCAGGGCTGTCTGGCCCTCGATGCTGGACTCGAGCTCCCAGGCGTGGTTGTGGTAGCCGACGCGGATGCCGTATTCGGCGCCCTTCTTGGCTGCGGCGTTGAGCTTGGCCGCGGTGGTCTGGATGTCTTCGGCGTTCTGCCAGTGCTCGGCGGGCAGGTACGGGTCGATGACCGTGCTGATGCCGAGTGCCTTGGCGGCGGCGAAGATCTCGTCCTGGTCCTGGCTCAGCAACGGCGCGTGACCGGACGGGGCGCTCAGCCCGTTCTCCTTCAAAGCAGCGCCCAGTTCCTTCGCGGTGGCCACGAAATTGTAGGGTTCAACCTGCGTGAAGCCGATCTCTGCAACATTCTTGATGGTGCCCGGCAGGTCTTCCTGCATGGCATTGCGCAAGGTGTACAGCTGGATGGAGTAAGACATGGTTTTCCTTTGCGTTGTCAGTTGCGTGAAAAGAGTTCGATTAGCGGCCGGCGAGGGATCCGCCGATGCCGCCGACGCTGAAGTACTTGTTCAGCGTGGCGAAGACGATGATGGGCGGGAGCATCATGACGACGGCGAGGGCCATGACGCCGGACCAGTCGGTCATGTTTTGCTGGAAGAAGGACTGCACGCCCACAGGCAGGGTGAAGATCTCGTTGGAGCGCAGGAACACGATTGCGACGAGGTAGTCGTTCCAAGCCAGGAGGAAGGCGAAGATGGCGGTGGACAGGATGCCGGGCAGGGAATTGCGCAGCACCACCTTCGTGAACGATCCGAACACGGAGCAGCCGTCGATCCAGGAGGCTTCCTCGAGGCTGACCGGGATGGAGTCGAAGTAGGCGGCCATCATCCAGGTAGCCACCGTCATGGTGGAGCCGACGTAAATGATGATCAGGCCGAGCAGGTTGTCCACAAGTCCCATCCCCGCGAACAGGATGAACAGCGGCACCACGGAGGTGATGATCGGCAGGGACTGCATGACGAACAGCAGCAGGGAGTAGCCGGAGACGGCTTTGGAGCGGCCGCGCGAGAGGACGTAGCCGGCGGGTGCTGCGACGGCGACCGAGACGATCACAGTGGAAAGCGTAGTGACGAGGCTGTTGGTCAGCCAGGTGCCGGCGAGGGTCTTGGAGAAGACACCTGTGATGTTTTCCAGGGTCAGGCCGGTGGCGGTGCTGTTCGGGCCTGGGGTGAGGGCCAAGACCACGGTGACCATGATCGGGACGAGGACGATCGCGGTGATGGCAAGGATCAGGACGAACCGCCACCAGCGTCCGCGCAGGCCGGCTTCGGACAGGGCGCGGCGGGTTTTCTCGGGTCCCGCGACGCCGAGCGCGGGTCCGGATGCGGGGTGGGCGTGGAGAACTGCGCTCATTATTCGACGCTCGACTTTCGGATCTGGCGGTACAGGAAGACCGACACGACGACGAGGGTGAGGGTCATGAGGAAGGCGATGGCGACGCCGGGACCGGTCTGGAAGTCCTGGAAGACGCTGCGGTAGGCCAGGACCACGAGGGAAGTGGTGGCGTCGACGGGGCCGCCGCCGGTGAGCAGGTAGATGGTGGGGAAGTCGTTGACGCAGAAGATCGTCATCAGGATCCAGCTGATGTAGGTGGAGCGGGCGATCATCGGCAGGGTGATCTGGGTGAACTGCTGCCACTTGCTGGCGCCGTCCATGCTGGCGGCTTCATAGACGGTGGTGTCCACGGAGGCCAGTGCGGCGGAGATCATCATCATCATGAAGGGGAAGCTGACCCAGACCTTGAAGACCATGACCATGACGGCGGCGAGGTGCGGGTCGGCCAGGAACAGCGGTGTGCCCAGGCCAAGACCACGGAAAAGCGAGGGGATGAGGCTGTCCGGGGTGGCAACGAGCCAGTTCCAGGCAGTGGAGGACACCACGATCGGCACCACCCAGGGCAGCAGGAGCAGGACCTTGAAGGTGCCTCCCGCCGGGATCTTGGTGCGCAGGAGCAGCGCCAGGCCCAGGCCCACCAGCCAGGAACCGAAGACACCGACGATGGTGAACCACAGCGTGAACTGGGCAGCCTTCCAGAAGGCGGGCGAGGACAGCACGGTGGCGAAGTTGTCGACGCCGACGAAGTTGCCGGTGTCGATGAGGGAGCCGTCGTGGGTAGCCTGGACGCCGGCGTAGATCAGCGGGTAGCCGTTGATCAGGATGAGCAGGACGATGGAGGGCAGCAGAAGCCAGAAAAAAGTCCGGCGGGTCTGGCCCGACAGTTTGCTCTTGCGGTTCAATTCACCGGTGCGGTGATGGGACCCGCCCCCGGGCCCGCCAGGGGCGAGCCCCCGGCGGGCCCGGGCCAGGCCGGACTGTGCGGTGGTTGATGACATGGCAGGGGCCGCTTTACTTCTTGATCACGGATTCGAGGCCGGTCTTGAAGGCCTGCAGCGCCGTCTTGGCGTCGGTCTTGCCAGTGAGGATGGTCTGGGTGAGCTGGTTCAGTGCCTGGCCGCCGTCCAGGACAGCAAGGTTGGCGTTGAGGGAGGTTCCCTGTGCGGCGAAGGTCTTCGCGATCGGCTGGTATTCCTTGACGATCTTGACGTTGTTGGGATCGCCCGCAAACTCGGGAAGTTCAGTGATGGACTTGAAGACCGGCAGTCCGTTCATCAGCTTCTGCCGCCACAGTTCCTTCAGTTGGCCCATGTAGTAGGTCAGGAAGGCCTCGGAAGACTCCTGGGAAGGAGTGTTCTTGTACATCATGATGTTGTTCGGGAACACCAGTGCGGCTTTGTCGCCGTGCGGACCGGCCATCGGGCTCGCCACCAGGAGGTCTCCGGAGGTGTCGCCCACGCGCTGCGGCAGGCCCAGCACATACATGCCGAAGGCCGCCTTCTTGTTCTTCCACTGCGCATCGAGGTTGTCCGTGGTGTAGCTGACCGCCGCGGGGTCGACGACACCGTTGGAGACCAGCTCGAGCAGGAACTCAATGGCTTCGACGTTGCGGTCATTCATGACGTCCAGCTGGCCGTCCTTGGTGAAGACGCCACCACCGTTGTTGATCATCATCATGATCATCAAGTGGTTGCCGATGTTGTTGCCCGCGCCCGAGCCCGTGGCGAACCCTACGGCACCGATGCTCTTGAGCTTCTTGCCCGCCTCGAGCAGGCTGGGCCAGTCGGTCGGAACCGCCACGCCGGCCTGGTCGAAGAGGGACTTGCGGTACCACAGCGGGCGCATGTCCAGTTGCCATGGCACGGAGACGTAGCCTTTGTCCGTCTTGAAGGGCTCCAGCACGCCCGGCAGGAAGTCGTCGAACTGGCCGTTCTTCTTCAGTGCGTCGATGACCTTGTCCGCGTAGGCGATCTGGCCCTGCTGCTCGAACTGGAAGGCCTGGAAGCCACCACCGGTGGATACCGCGGGGCCGGTCTTGGACGCGATGGCCGAGGAGAAGGTCTGGTAGAAGTTGTTCCACTGGATGATCTGGTAGCTGGCCTTGCCGTTGCTTCCAGTTGGTGCGTAGCTATCGACGATCTTCTTCGCGGCATCGTTATAAGCCGGGGTGCCCCAGGGCATGTCCCAGAACTTGATCCCGCCACCGGCGCTGGAGCTCGAGCTGGAGCCGCCGCCGCACGCCGCGAGTAGCGGGACTGCCGCTGCTGCTGCCGTGAGGCCGAGGAAGCCCCTGCGGGAGAAATTGCGGCTGGCTTCGGACTGAACAGTCATGATGATTCCTTTCGGGACCGCTGCGTGATCTTCGCGTTTGGGGCGGTCCGGCTCGTCGTCGAGAAGGTGAATGATTGCTTTTGGTGCTCTGTTATTGAGGGTTTGCAGTTGGGGAGGAGCGCGGGTTCAGGACAGGTGCGCGATGGATTCCGTCAGCCGTGCAAAGCCGGCGAGATCGGAGGGGAAAGTGCCGGCGTCGAGGTGTTCCTTGAGCCGGCGCCAGGTGGTGCGGTGGGCGGATTCGTAAAGTGTGGGCAGGAGGATTTCCCCTTGGGGTCCGGTAGCCCGGACTTCTGCCGGCCAGGCGGCAAGCGGTTCGGGGACCGCAATGCTGACACCGCCGTCGTCGGTGTAGAGGCGGAGGTCGACGCCGGCGGGCCGGGAGTTGCTCAGTACGCCCTGGAGCGAAACCGGGGCACCGTTGGGGAGTCGGCCGGAAACCGTGTAGCCGTGCGTGCCGCGGCGCAGGACGCGAAGCGCGTCCAGTTGGCCGGTGACGCGTACGACGGCGGCGAGGTGCTCAGTGAGGAGCCGGTCCGGATTGGTTCCTGCCGCGGCTGTGGCGACGGTGTCGAGCATGGCGGCGCGGCCGGCTACCGAACGGACGGCGTCTTCGGCTCCAGCGAGTCCGGGGTTGGATGCCCAGCGCTGGTCCAGGACAACCGCGACGCCGGCTGTTTCAGCGGCATCGCGCAGGGCGGCGGTGTTTTCCGGGACCGGATTGACCACGACGATGCCCAGCGCTCCGCCGTCGATCGCCTTGATGGCCTCGGTGGTCCAGCCCGGGGCGCCGTCGATGGCGGAGATTTGTGGAATGAACGTCGGTGTCGCCTCACTGGCGGGACCGAAGCTCGCCGGCAGCGAGGCGACGGCGAGTCCCACTGCGCCCCTCTCTTCGGCCTGCGGGGTGGCAGTGACCGTGTACTGGGTGCTCATGAGCGGGCTCCTGCATATTCAACAGCGGCGAGATCCACGGTGGCATCGGCAATGGCGATCGCGAAGGTGAGGTCGTTGATGAGGCTTTCGGCGGACGGCGGCTGCTTGGTTCCGAGGGCTAGTTCGGCGAGTTCGCGCCACTCGCCCTCGTATCCGTTGTGCTCGAACGGCCCGTATGTGGTGCTTGTGGAGCCGCGGGTGATGGTTGCGACCGCCGAGCCCGCCTGTACATAGGAAGGAGTGAAGTCCACGCGAAGGGCTGCTTCATCCGAGATCGCCTCGAAGGCCCATTCCGGCTTCCAGGTCTTGTTCATGGCTGCACGCAATTCGATAGTCCGGTTGCCTGCGCCCTGTTTTCCGGCACGCAGGGAAATCACGTAGCCGAAGGGGCGGACATGCCGGGCCTGGAGGACTTCGAGGTCTTCGAAATCCGGGGTGAAGCGGCGCACGAGCGGAAGATCGTGGATGGCGAGTCCCATGATGCCGCCTCGAAGGGCGTTCTTGATGACTTCCACATCGCTGTAGTCGGGGGCGCCGCCGGCGGGCCGGGTGAGGATTTCGGTGGCGAAGTCTTCGAAGCGGGCATTGGGCGGAAGGACGATGGAGGAACGGATGGTGTGGGCCGTTTCAGGGAGATCACCCCAGTTGGCCTCGGCTGCGAGCCAGCCGGGATCGAAAGTGTGCATGGCGCCCACGATGATCGGAACGCCGGTTTCCTCGCTGACCGCTGAAATCCGTGCCGCTTCCTCGCCGCTCATCGCGAAGGGCTTCTCGCAGAGGACAGCTTTCTTTCCGGCGCGGCATGCGGCGATGACTTGGCCTGCGTGGAACTGGTGGGGGCTGCAGATGGCCACGATGTCGACGTCGGGATCGCCCAGGAGCGCGTCCATACTGGTGCTGTGGTTGGCGCCGACGCGGGCTGCGACCGATTCGGCGACTGCGGCGTCGACGTCCATGATGTGGCGGATTTCCAGGATGTTCCGGAGCCGGGCAAGGGAAGGCAAGTGGATTGCTTGGGTGACTGGGCCGGCGCCAAGAATGCCGACGCCAAGGGGCTGTGGTGATCCTAACGGTGCTGCCTGTGAGTGGCTGGACAAGATCAGTTACCTCTTCGTAAACGGAGTCTCTGAGTTTCAACGCGGCTTCGTGGGCTACGTGACCCTTCTCACAAACAACCTACGACGACTTTTGACGATGAGCAAGCAAAAGTTGAAAATCAATCGACAATCTTTTGCTGCGTGACACCCATAAGCAATCGTGCTATCACTGATGCATGACCTCAGCACCCGAAAAAGCGCCCGGCAAGGACGGCTCCGTACAGGACGCCGGAAGCCTCTCGCGTGCAGGAGATCTGTTTCAGCTTCTTCGCGACGGCCAGGCACGGACCCGGGCCGAACTCGCCATCACCACGGGACTGGCCCGCTCCACCGTCGCCTCGCGCATCGACGCCCTTATGAACTCCGGACTCGTGGGCCCTGCCGGTGAGGCGAGTTCCAGCGGCGGCAGGCCGCCGTCGCGCTTTGCCTTCAACCCTGCGGCCCGCGTTGTCCTAGCCGTCGACGTCGGAGCGACGCACGTGATCGTCGCCGTCACCGATCTTGGCGGAACAGTCCTGGCCGAGCGCCGGTTGGCGCAGGAAGTCGCCGACGGTCCCGATGTGGTTCTCGGCAGGATTGTGGCCGAAGGGCGGGAGCTCCTCGCCGAAGCGGGCCGCGGCCTCGAAGACCTGGCCGGAATCGGAATTGGACTGCCCGGCCCGGTGGAACACGACACCGGCCGGCCGGTCAAGCCGCCCATCATGCCCGGCTGGGACGGATTCGACGTAGTCCGCTACATGCAGCGCTCGCTGCCGGTTCCCGTACTGGTGGACAACGACGTCAACATCATGGCCTTGGGCGAACGCACAGCGTATTGGCCGGACCACGACAACTTGCTCTTCGTCAAAATCGCCACGGGCATCGGCGCGGGCATCATCAGTAGCGGGGAGCTGCAGCGGGGCGCCAACGGCACCGCCGGGGACCTCGGTCACGTCAGGGTTCCCCGTGGCGACGACGTCCTCTGCCGTTGCGGGAACTACGGGTGCCTTGAAGCACTCGCCTCCGGCCCCGCCGTCGCCCGCCAACTGAAGGCCCAAGGACTGGAGGCCACCAACGGCGGCGACGTGCTGCGGCTCGTTGCCGAGGGAAACCTCCAGGCCATTCAGGCACTGCGGCAGGCCGGACGCGATGTCGGCGATGTCCTGGCAACCGTGGTGAATCTGCTCAACCCCTCGATGATCGTGATCGGCGGCAGTGTTGGGGAGGCCGGCGAGCACCTTGTTGCAGGCATCCGTGAAGTGGTCTACCGGCGCTCCCTCCCGCTGGCTACTTCGCATCTGCGCATCGGCATTTCGATGGCAGGGGACCAGGCCGCGATCCTCGGCGCGAGCCAGATGGTCACCCAGCACGTCCTCTCCCCGGCAGTGATTGAAGCCACGCTCCAAGCAACGGGCTGAGGTGCGTCGCGTAGCGTTCAGCAACGGCGGGTCGTGATAGCAATGAGGTGATGCCTTCCTTCCCCGCCCTCCAGCGCACCCCATGACCGGCCAGTTCCTCGCCAAGGTGCCACGAGGCTGGCTGATCCTCGCATGCATCGGCCTCATAGCCCTCAACATGCGCGGACCTTTCGTCGCGGTGGCGCCGGTGGTGGATTCCCTGAAACGGGACCTTGGATTCTCGCCCGTGGAACTTGGGCTGCTGACTGGCATCCCCGTCCTCTGCTTCTCGCTCGCCGCGCCGCTGGCTTCGCTGGCCGGGCGCAGGTTCGGCGCCGAATTCGCGGTGATGCTCACGCTCACGGGCGTGCTGGCCGGCGTCGTGATCCGCTCCAGCGGCGGCGGGATTCCGGTCATGGTGGGTACTGTCCTCATCGGCCTAGCCATCACTATCGGCAACATCGCAGTGCCGCTCATCATTCGCCGCGATTTTGCGCCTCGACGCCAGGCAACCGCGATGGGCGTCTACACGGCGACGCTGAACATCGGGTCCTTCCTGACCTCGGTGGCCACGGCCCCGCTCGCAGAACTTGTGGGCTGGCGGCTTGCCTTGGGGGCGAGTGCCCTCCTTGCCCTGGCGGCCATTCTGTTCTGGGTCCCAACGGTCGGTGCCCGGCAAGCTTTCGTTCCGGCTCCCGTTCCGTCCGCCGACGGGTCGCGAGCCGGCAACGTCACCGGCGTTGGCTGGCTGACCGTTGGCCTGACCCTGGGATTCGCCGGCCAGGCATTCTCGTATTATGGCGTGACCGCGTGGCTTCCGAGCTTCCTGTCCGATGAACTCGGTATGGGCACCGCACAAGCCGGCGCTGGGTCATCGCTCTTCCAGATCTTCGCGATTGTGGGCGGGCTCGGCGTGCCGCTCATCGCCCGTTTCGCCAGTACGACGGCGGTGGCGGTCACCTTGAGTGCCCTGTGGCTCACGGTACCTTTGGGCTTGTTGTTGGCCCCTGGCTGGTGGTGGCTATGGTCGTCCCTAGGCGGAGTCGCGCAGGGTGGTGGCATCACAGTCATTTTCATCGCCATCATCAAGTTTGCGCGCGACCAAGCCTCGGCAGGGAAGATGTCCGCCGTCGTGCAGGGGGTCGGCTACTGCTTCGCGGCCTTGGCTCCCACCATCGTCGGTTACGCGCACAGCATCTCCGAAGGCTGGACCGTGCCACTCCTGGTGATCCTTGGTTCGGT
Organism: Arthrobacter sp. DMZ02-1R; assembly: GCF_057747935.1. Taxonomy (NCBI): domain Bacteria; kingdom Bacillati; phylum Actinomycetota; class Actinomycetes; order Micrococcales; family Micrococcaceae; genus Arthrobacter; species Arthrobacter sp. DMZ02-1R. Next base: position 4,309,551 of record NZ_CM173230.1, on the reverse strand, counting down.
AGCCGCGTTCTGCGTCTGCACCACCCTCTCAGTGCGCTGGGTGGCCAGGCAGCGCTAGGCGGGTTCACATCGCTAGGCGGGTTCGCTTGCGGCAGGGGAGTCCCGCCGTCGTACACCCAAGTAGTCCCCACCGCCACCCTCGCCTCGCAAGTCCCCACCGGCTCCCAGCCTTCGCAAGCTCAGGCAGGGGCCCTCGCCGGTGGGGGCCCACGGCGAGGGAACCCTGGCGGCGTGGGCCCCCGCAGTTGTTGTCGTTATGAGCGGTCAAAACGACGACAACTGCGAGCGACTTGGGTGGGGTTCCGTCGCTGGGCTGCCTCCCCGGCCATCGGGGTCACTTGTTGCGAAGAGTGCAGGCAGCCCAGCGGGGTGTGGGGCCGGCGGTTGGGGCCGGTGGGTGGGATCAGGCGGCTACGAGTTCTTCCTTGGTGGCTTCTTCGCGGGCTTCCGTGAGGTAGCGGGCGTAGGCCGGGATGGTCAGGAAGGTGGGGAATTCCTCGGCCAAGGCGACTTCCTCGAAGATGCTGCGGGCATCGTTGAAGCGGTCGTCGTCGAAGCGTTCCAGCCGTGCGAACTCCTCGTCGAGGAGGTCGTTGACCCATTCGCGGGTGATGACTTCTCCGGTCTCGGTGATGGCGTGGGAGTAGATCCATTGCCAGAGCTGTGAGCGGGAGATCTCTGCCGTGGCCGCGTCTTCCATGAGGTTGTGGATGGCCACGGCGCCGTTGCCGCGCAGCCAGGACTCGATGTAGCGGATGCCCACCTCGATGTTGTTCCGGATGCCGGTCTCGGTGATGGTGCCTTCGGTGGAGGCGATGTCGATCAGGGCACGGTCGTCGGGGGTGACGTCCTCGCGTGAGCGGTCCAGTTGGTTCGGACGGTCGCCGAGTACGCCGTCGAACACTTCGCGGCACACCGGAACGAGGTCCGGGTGCGCTACCCAGGAACCGTCGAAACCGTCGCCGGCCTCGCGGGTCTTGTCCGCGCGGACCTTTTCGAACGCTGCCGTGTTGGCGGCCTCGTCCTTGCGGTTGGGAACGGCTGCGGCCATGCCGCCGATCGCCATGGCGCCGCGGCGGTGGCAGGCCCGGACCAGTTGCTCGGTGTAGGAGCGCATGAACGGCTGGGTCATGGACACCTGGCCGCGGTCCGGCAACACGAACCGGGGGCCGCGGGTGCGGAAGTTCTTGATCACGGAGAAGATGTAGTCCCAGCGGCCCGCGTTAAGGCCCGAGGCGTGATCGCGCAGCTCGAACAGGATCTCCTCCATCTCGAACGCCGCGGTGATGGTCTCGATCAGCACGGTGGCACGGATGGTGCCCTGCGGGATGCCGAGCAGGTCCTGGGCCAGGACGAAGATGTCGTTCCAGAGGCGGGCCTCCAGGCGGTTCTCGATCTTGGGCAGGTAGAAGTACGGGCCCTTGCCCTGTGCCAGCAGGCGGCGTGCGTTGTGGAAGAAGAACAAGCCGAAATCGACCACGCCACCGGCAACGGGCTTCCCGTCGATGAGCATGTGCTTCTCCGGCAGGTGCCAGCCGCGCGGCCGCACCACGATGGTGGGCAGGTCTTCGGCGGCACGGAGCTTGTATTCCTTGCCTTCCGGGGAGGTGAAGTCGATCCGGCGTTCCAGGGCATCGGTGAGGTTCAGCTGGCCTTGGATGACGTTGCGCCACGTGGGGGTGGAGGAGTCTTCCATGTCTGCCAGCCACACCTTCGCGCCCGAGTTCAACGCGTTGATGGTCATCTTGCGGTCAACCGGTCCGGTGATTTCCACGCGGCGGTCTTCCAGTCCCGGTGCCGGGGGAGCGACGCGCCAGTTAGGATCGTTGCGGATTTCCGCCGTCTCCGGGAGGAACCGCGGGTCCTGGCCCCCGGAAATCTGGCCGCGACGGGTGTGACGCGCTTGCATCAGCTCCTGGCGGCGCTCCGCCGTAGCCCGGTGCAGCTTTGCCACGAACTCCAGGGCATCCGGGGTAAGAACCTCGTTCTGCCGGTGGATAGGCTGGGCGGTCAGCGTGATGCCGTTGATCGTGTAATTGTCAGTGAAACTGTTCATTTCAATCTCTCCTCAGAGAAGCAAATGTCCGACGGCGGGTGCAGCTGGGTTGGGTACGGTTGCAGTGCGGGTTGGGGCCGGTACGTGGCGGGGTCCGGCCTTCGGACCGGCATTGCTCTGCCTGCTATTCCCCGTTTCCGGGTCCGTCCTCGCTGAGCGAGGACGGACCCGGAAACGGGGCCCCTTTTACGCAGGCTGCCGCAATACCGGACTCTTCGGCCTGGTGCGCCAGTCGCCAAGAGCCGCAAGGCCGGCGAAGGTGATCCGGAAGCGTGCGTAAAAGGGGCCCTGTCCCCGTCCTCGGCCGAGCTTTGCGAGGCCATAGGACGGGGATGGGGAATAGCACGCGGAGGATTGCCTTTGTCGGCCCAACCGTAGGTCGCAGAGAACTGGTCTGCCGTCGAACGGAAAGTTTTAGTGGAACTGGCCTTCTTCGGTGGATCCCACCAGGGCCAGCGTGGATGCGTTCGGGTTGAGCGCAGTAGCAATGTCGTCGAAGTAGCCGGTGCCGACTTCGCGCTGGTGCTTTGTCGCGGTGTAGCCGCGGGACTCGGAGGCGAATTCCTTTTCCTGGAGTTCGACGTAGGCGCTCATGCCTTCACGGGCGTAACCGTGGGCGAGATCGAACATCGAGTAGTTCAGGGCGTGGAAGCCGGCCAGGGTGATGAACTGGAACGTGAAGCCCATGGCGCCGAGTTCACGCTGGAACTTCGCGATGGTGGCGTCGTCCAGGTGCTTGCGCCAGTTGAATGACGGCGAGCAGTTGTAGGAGAGCATCTGGTCCGGGAAGTCGGCCTTGACGGACTCGGCGAACTTGCGGGCCAGCTCCAGGTCCGGGGTGCCCGTTTCCATCCAGATGAGGTCCGAATACGGGGCGTAGGCCTTGGCGCGGGCGATGCAGGGTTCGATGCCGTTGCGGACCTTGTAGAAGCCCTCAGCCGTACGTTCGCCGGTGACGAATTCCTGGTCGCGGGGATCGACGTCGGAGGTGATCAGGGTTGCTGCCTCGGCGTCGGTACGGGCGATGATCACCGAAGGGGTGCCGGCGACGTCGGCCGCGAGTCGGGCGGCGTTCAGGGTCCGGACGTGCTGCTGGGTGGGGATGAGCACCTTGCCGCCGAGGTGGCCGCACTTCTTTTCGGACGCGAGCTGGTCTTCCCAGTGCACGCCCGAGGCGCCGGCCTGGATCATGGATTTCATGAGTTCGTAGGCGTTCAGCGGGCCACCGAAACCGGCTTCGGCGTCGGCAATGATCGGGACCAGCCAGTCCTCGACCGTCTGGATGCCCTCGGCGTATTCGATCTGGTCGGCCCGGAGCAGGGCGTTGTTGATGCGGCGGACCACGGTGGGGACCGAGTTGGCCGGGTAGAGCGACTGGTCCGGGTAGGTGTGGCCGGAGTTGTTGGCGTCGGCGGCTACCTGCCAGCCGGAAAGGTAGATGGCCCGCAGCCCGGCCTTGACCTGCTGCACGGCCTGGTTGCCGGTCAGTGCACCGAGTGCGTTGGTGTACTTGCCTTCCTTGTGCTCTTCCGTGAGCTGCTTCCACAGCTTCTCGGAGCCGCGCCTGGCCAAGGTGTGTTCTTCGGAGACGCGGCCGCGGAGGCGGACGACGTCGGTGGCCGAGTAATCGCGGGTGACGCCTTCCCAACGCGGGTTGGCAGCCCATTCGAGCTCCAGTGCTGCGGCCTGCTGCTGAGCGGAGGTGGGCTGCTCTGGTTCAAATGCTGCGGTCATTGTTCTGTCTCCTTTAACGCTACTTTGGCGTGTTGCTGTGTATGTAGCCCCGGCCGATCTTCGCTGCGCCTTTGCTGTTCAGGTCGACCGGGGTTTCCGTAGTTCTTACTTTTCAGTACTTCGATGAGACTTACTAGAGAAAAACTATGGAAAGAAATGCACTTCTTCGCGTATGCTCAAGAAATGTCACCTGTGAGCTGGAACCGCGAAGTACCGCCGCCGTCGTCATCCGCCGCTGACGCCGAACTGGACGTCATCAGCCTGGGCCGCCGCGTGCGGTATCTGCGCAAGCAGGCCGGGCTGACCCTCGACGACGTGAGCGCCGCCGTCGGGACCGCCCCTAGCCAGTTGAGCCTTATTGAGAACGGCAAGCGGGAACCTAAACTGGGCTTGCTGAAGCAGCTCGCGGCCGCATTGAACGTGGGCATCGACCAGCTGCTCGGAGCGGAACCGCCCAGCAGACGGGCCGCACTGGAAATCGAGTTGGAACGGTACCAGCGCGGGCCCCTCTATGAGTCCCTGAACCTGCCGAAAATCCGTGTCAGCGCGCGGCTTCCGCTCGATGTGCTGGAGTCACAGATAGGTCTCCTGCAGGAGCTTGAGCGCAGGCTCAACGAGCAGATTGCGACGCCGGAAGAGGCCCGCCGCGCGAACGGTGAACTACGTGCCATGATGCGTGAGCGCGGCAACTATTTTCCGGAGTACGAGGCCGAAGCGCAGAAGGTGCTCAAAGGCGTCGGGTACACCTCCGGCCCGCTGAGCCAGCACGTCATTGCGGACATCGCGGACCACCTCGGATTCACGCTTCACCACGTGGGCGACCTGCCCCATTCCACCCGTTCAGTGACCGATCTTAAGAATCACCGAATTTATCTCACGCAGAGCCAGAGGCAGGACCACGATCCCCGTTCGGTCCTCCTGCAGGCCCTGGGCCACTACGTTCTGGGCCACGAGACTCCCAAGAACTACGGGGACTTCCTGGCGCAGCGCGTCGCCACAAACTATTTTGCCGCGGCGCTCCTCCTGCCCGAGCACGCCACCTTGGAGTTCCTCCAGAAGGCGAAGGCTGCCAAGGAGATCGCAGTCGAGGACATCCGGGATGCCTTTGCTGTCTCCTACGAAACCGCGGCACACCGCTTCACCAACCTAGCCACGAAGCACCTTGGCATCACCACGCATTTCCAGAAGACCCACCAAAGCGGCATCATCTACAAGGCCTACGAGAACGACGGCGTGGCCTTCCCGCATGACCATACCGGCGCCATCGAGGGCCAACCGGCCTGCAAAGCGTGGACTTCGCGGGCAGTGTTCGATGTTCCGGACAAGTTCAGCGCTTACAGCCAATACACGGACACCGTCTCCGGCACCTATTGGTGCACGGCGCGCACCGAGCGATCGGCCGCGGGGGAGTTCTCGCTCAGCATCGGCGTGCCGTACCAGCACGTGAAGTGGTTCCGCGGGCGGGAGACGACGGCGCGGGCTACCTCAACATGCCCGGACCCGAACTGCTGCAAGCGCCCGCCGGCGTCGTTGGCTTCTTCCTGGGCAGGCAACGCCTGGCCATCCGCTCGGGCTCACTCGCACCTGCTGGCCGCCATGCCGCCGGGCGCGTTCCCCGGCGTCGACGAGACCGAGGTGTACGCGTTCCTTGAGGCGCACTCGGGGTAGTTTTTTGGGGGGCTTGGGTGGACGCGTCACGCCACGCATCTTTTTGGATTCCCCGGGGTTGAACCACCCCGGAATTCCGCGGCTTGGCCCATGATATGGACCCAAAAACTTGCCCGGCGTGACGCCAGAAAGGTGGAGGTGAACTCCGGGTTGACGGTGGGGACGTCGATGTCACACCGACATGGCCCAGGATAAAGCCGCATCGCGGCGAGGCTCGGAGGGGTCGATCAGCCTGATTCTGTCCACGAGCCGGGCCTGGTCGACGAGGGACGCCCCGATGAGGGCCAAAACGAACGCGTGATCCTTGGGCCGTGCTGCTATGAGCTTGGCTGCGCAGAGATCGTAGGGATCCAGGCAAAGCCCGGTGCTGTTCCGGGTCGCCTCATTGCGCACACCGACAAGGCGGTACTCCCAGTCTTCCGGGAGCACTGCGGTCTCCCTTTCGACTGCCTGGACATAGAACCCGAATTCGTTGTGGAAAGGCGACCATTCACCAAGCGCGGAATCGATGCTGTCTGCAAGCGTGCCGGCGTCGTCGTCGGAAAACGGGGCGATGTCGACAGCGTCTGACATGGTGATTGCCGCAGGCAGTTCGTCCTCCGTGAAGGACCCCAGAATTGACTGGCTGCCGATCACAATCACCCGGTCGCCGTGAATGATATCGGTAGCAGCCCTGATAGCGTGCTCAAGCTCATCGCGGCGCAATGACGGGAGCTTTCTTGATGACCTGCATGGCCGCATGCTACCCCCGTGCAGGCCGATTGTCAGTAGCCGCCCCGCCCGCGCTCAGACAGCAGCGTCGCCACCTTTTCAATGAGCTCGTACGGCATCGGCTTCCCCAGCGGGAACTTCAAGGTTCCCTTGGCCGCCCGGTATGGGGCGATTTCCCGCTCGAATTCCGCGTCGCCGTCGGGCACTGGATAGACGGAAATGTGGTGCTTCCAGGCCGCGAAGTAAACCACATAGTGGCCCTCGAGGGTGATGGTGGGGATGCCGTGGCTGATCCTTTCCCCGGCTCCGGGAACGGCTGCCAGCGCCCGACGTCGGATCTCCCGAAGAATCGTCTGCACGTCGTCTGGCTGGGACGCGATGTACTCGTCCACGGTTTCGAAACGCTCAGCCATGCGCTCTCCCTCGCCCTTGGGCCGTTCTGTTTCCCGCCGTTCTGTTTCCCGCCGCACGGCCGGTCTTCGACCAAGCTTGCCCTAGCGGGCGCCGCCTTGCCAGAGGGCGTCGAACTGAGCGTTGGAGGAAATGCGGGTCGTGGGGCCGTCTTGTACGAATGACCAATATGACCAAAATGCAGGCCCTTAAGTTACCCGGCGGTAAGGTGGCGGCGGCGTGGCCGGTGGCTGCGTCCTCCCAGGAAGGGTTCATTGATGAGCACCCAGCAAGCAGCGCCCCAGAGCGAGGCCGCCCGGACGCGCAAGGCCGTCGGCAACATACTCAAAGGCTCCGCAGGCAACCTTGTGGAGTGGTACGACGTGTACATCTACACGGCGTTCTCCGCCTATTTCGCATCCCATTTCTTCAGTTCCAAAGACCCGCTGCAGAGCAATCTTGAGGCGATGGCTGTTTTCGCCGTGACGTTCCTGATGCGCCCCATCGGCAGTTGGTTCTTCGGCCGCTATGCCGACCGCAAAGGCCGCAAGGCCGCCCTGACCCTGAGCGTGACCATGATGTCCGCAGGGTCGTTCGCCATCGCCATCCTGCCCACAAAGGAAGTGATAGGAGTGTGGGCCCTGGTTCTCCTGATCCTGATCCGGCTGATCCAAGGGTTCTCCGTGGGCGGCGAATACGGCACGAGCGCCACCTACATGTCCGAGGCTGCGACATCCAAGCGTCGCGGCTTCTTCTCCTCCTTCCAGTACGTGACGCTGATCGGAGGCCAGATGCTGGCCCTGCTGGTCCTCGTGGTCCTCGAACAGGCTTTCGGCAAGGAAGCCTTGGCCGGATGGGGTTGGCGCATTCCATTCGCTATCGGCGGTGTCGCCGCACTGGTTGTCCTGTGGCTCCGACGCTCCATGGAAGAGACCATCTCCGCGGAGCAGACCGCCGCGGCAACTGCCAAGCCGGCCGATGGCGAAGCCCAGCCGGGCACCTTGAGGTTGCTTCTCGCCAAGCACTGGCGCGCACTGCTGATCTGCATTGGAGTGACCCTCGGCGGCACGGTGGCCTTCTACACGTACACCAACTTCATCCTGTCCTTCATGCAGAACACCAGCGGCATCGCCAAGGAAACCAGTAGCCAGATCAACTTCTGGGCGCTTCTGATTTTCATGCTCCTGCAGCCGGTCTATGGCATGATCTCGGACAAGGTGGGCCGTAAGCCGCTTCTTTTGTGGTTCGGGATCCTCGGGGTGCTGGGCACTTGGCCGCTGTTGTCTGCGCTGAGCGGAACCAAGGACCCGTTCCTGGCGTTCTTGCTCATGATGGGCGGCCTGTTGATTGTGGGAGGCTACACCTCCTGCCTTGGTGAAGGCCGAGCTCTTCCCCTCGTCCATCCGAGCGCTCGGTGTGGGCCTTGGGTATGCGATCGCCAACTCATTGTTCGGCGGGACGGTTCCGCTGGTGGGCGCTGCTTTCCAGAAGGCCGGCCAAGTGGAGATCTTCTTTACCTACGTCACTGTGGCCATCGGCATTTCGCTGCTGGTCTACATCTTCGCCCTGAAGAACAAGAAGTCGACCCACCTGGACAAGGAGCAGGGGAGCGCTTTCGGCTCGCCCCGCGCTGACGATTCGCGGGCCGACGACCAGGACTCTGTCAACGCCTAGCCCGACGAACCCGACGAGCCCGACGAGCCCGACGGCGGGCGGCTGGCCTTCGAAAGCCGGCCGCCCGCCGTCGTCGTCCCCTTCCGTTTCCGACGCTCGCTCACTTATGTCGCCTTCCGGCGCCACGCTCGCTCACTTATGTCGCCTTCCGGCGCCACGCTCGCTCACTTATGTCGATCGCGTTTCCTGCTCAGGCCCAGTAACTAGGCTCGCGCTTCTTGATCCAGCCGATGACCAAGGAAGTCACGGGCACGAGGATGTACTGGACAGCGACCTTGTAGACGAAGCCAACCAGCACGTAATTGACGAAGCTTCCGAAATCCGTGATGCCGATGACCGACGCCGCGATGCTGCAGAAGATCAGCGTGTCCACGAATTCCCCCACGCCGGATGAACCCATGAGCCTAGCCCAAAGGGTCCTCTCACCGGTACGGGCCTTCATCTTGACCAGGATCAGGGAGTTGATGGTCTGGCCCGCGAGGAAGGCGAGAAGCGACGCCAGGACGATCTGCGGGACCGGCCCAAGTGCGCCCTCGATGGCAGACTGCTTGGCAACACCGTAGTCGTCATTGAAACCGGGCAGCCCGATGATGATCCAGTAGCAGAGCGACGCGAACGCTGACAGGGCGAACGAGGTGATGATTGCTTTGCGGGCTACCCTAAACCCGTAGATCTCGCTCATCACGTCGCCAAGGATGTAGGCGAGTGGGAAGAGGAAGAACCCGCCATCAGTGATGATCGGACCGAAGACCACGCCTTTGGCGGCGCCGATGTTGGACAGGATCAGCACCACGGCCATGCATGCCAGCATGATGCCAAAGTATGGGGAGCCTATCGATGCGAAACGCGGCGCGGGTTTATTCAGGGTTTGGGATTCTGAAGCTGACGTCATCGTTTGTCCGTTCGTAGTGGTTCGCGCAGGCGGCCGGAGTGAGCACGACGCCCCGCTGTATTAGCACTGGTGGTGGACCCGCCTGCAAACCGCGGAGCCTTTCCCATTCTCGCATCGAGATACACGGAATTGCGGCGCCGCCTTCAGGCTCCCGGCAGTCCACGGCGCTCCTGCAGATAATCGCGCCAATCCGCAAACGCGCGCTCACAACTTGTGAGTGGGCGTCGTGCCGAAACCCGACATATGTGAGCGGGCGTCGGAGGCTCGCGGGAGCCGCAGGGCGGTAGGTTCAGAGGATGAAGCCAGGGAACGCCGCGTTGACGGCAGCGGCTGTGGAGGATGAGATCGACTTCTTTGAACTCCAAACCGTGGCGGATGCCTTTCCCCATCAGCTTTCCTCGGGACAACGGCGCAAGCTCCTGCTTGCCTCGGCTTTCATCCGGCCCTTCGAGTTGCTTGTTTTGGACGAACCCGAGCAGCGGCTCGATACCCGCATGCGCGGCCTCCTGGCGAAGCGGATTGCCCGGACCGCGAAGCAGGATGCCGGCGTCGTCATGGTCACGCACGATGCCGACGTCGCCCAAGCGGCGTGCACCCGGGCGGTAATAGTCGACGACGGCGGTGCGCGCGTGGTGAGTACCGACGAAGCCGTGGCGAGGATCCGACGGTGAGCATGTCCACCGCTGCCTTAGCGCCACCGGTATTCCGTAAGGGTCTCCAGAGCGCGAGCTCGCCGGAACGGTGCCGGCTCGCCTAAGAGTTTCGGCGACCGGGGCGCGTTCCGGCGATCTCGACGGCGGCAGGCTAACGACGGAGGGCGTTCAGTATCCGGCTCTTGAATTCCTGCTCGCGAAAGAGGTGCCTCCACTCCACGCGGACGAAACGCCAGCCGTCCTCGCTCAGGGCCTTTTCCCGGCGCCGCTCCTGGAAAATCACCTCGGCTGTTGGCTTGAAATCGAAGTACTTGGCTCTGCCATCGAATTCCAACGCGACCTTTGCCTCCCGCCAGGCAAAGTCGAGCCGATGCCGACCTGCCCGGCTCTGCACCTCAACCTGCGGTTCAGGCATCGGCAACTTCAGCCGCGAGATGAGTTCGCGACACAAGGTTTCGCCGGGCGACTCGGATCGTGGATCAGCGGTGACCAGGGCCTTTCGAAGGTTCCTGATGCCGCGTCGGCCATCCAATGCGTCGGCCATGGCCTGCATTTGCGCACGATCAGCGCCAAGCCTGAGTGCATGGTCCATGAGCACCAGGGCGTGCTTGTAGCTGAGTAGCATGGCGCAATCCACCACTGTCCGCTCCAAGGACGTGACCCGCAAGTTCCCGATTGTCACGATGTCCGTCTCGTCGAAAGGCCTGGTGTGACCACGGACGTCCTTGCCGAGCCGCTCGCTGGACGGCCGGACCCGCAGGAGGATATGGATGAGGTCGTCAACATTCCACAGGTGGAGGCGGTGCAGCCGCGCCGCCGAGGTGTGGCTATATACGAAGTCTCCCGCCGACGTCGTGAGCGTTCCATGAGCATGTGCGTAAATCAGTTGCGTGCCACGGATCCTAGCGGATTGCTTCTCCCAGAGCGCGGCCCGGATATAGCAGCCGTACCGTAGCCGGACGAGCTTGCCGCGACGCACCAAGAGCTGGATTGCACGGGAATTAAGCCCATGTGCGTGGAGTTGATCGGTGCGCCAGAGGTTTCCCTTTTCCGGGAGCGAAGGCGGCTGGGAAAGCGTCATTGATCCAGCCTCGCTGGCGGCGGTGGCCCGCGGAAGCCGCTTGGCGGGCTATGTGGAAAACGTGGGGTCGCCCGAACGGTGCCGGTTCGCCCGAACGCTCCGGCGAACCGGCACCGTTCCAGCGATTTCGACGCGAGGCAACGGGAAGCTAGGGGTAGTACCGCCCCAGGGTCTCGGCCTTGAACTCGAAGAAGTCCCCGGATTCGATGGCCAGGCGGGCGTCGTCCACCATCTTCACCACGAAGCGTTCGTTGTGAATGGAAATGAGTGTGGCCGAGACCATCTCGTGGGCCTTGTACAGGTGGTGGATGTAGGCCCGCGAATAGTTGGCGCAGGTGTAGCAGTCGCAGCCGTCCTGCAGGGGTCCGAAATCTTTCTTGTAGCGTGCCCCGACCAGGTTGAACCGACCGGACGGAGTGTAGAACGCTGAGTTGCGTGCCACGCGGGTGGGGGAGACGCAATCGAAGGTATCGGCACCGTTTTCGATGGCCGTGAAGATGTCGTCCGGCTCGGAGATGCCCAGGAGGTGCCGGGGTTTGTTCTCGGGAAGTTCCTCATTGCACCAACGCACAATGATGCCGAGGTTCTCCTTCTCCAAGGCGCCGCCGATGCCGAAGCCGTCAAAGGGCATCCCGCCAAGATCCCGGCATGCCTTCCGGCGGAGGTCCTCGTACTGCGCCCCCTGAATGACACCGAACAGGGCCTGGTATGGCTTCCCTACCCGAGAAGAAGTCAAACGCTGATGCTCCACCACGCAGCGCTCGGCCCAGCGACGCGTCCGCTCCAATGATTCCTCTTGGTAGCCACGGGAGTTCTGCAGGGTGGTCAGCTCATCGAAGGCAAACATGATGTCGGCGCCGATCTGGTGCTGCACCCGCATGGAAATCTCCGGGGAGAAACGGTGCCTGTCCCCGTTCAGGTGGGACTTGAACCAGACGCCATCCTCGTCCACATGGGCAAGCCGCTCCTTGCCCGGGGCCACGGCGTCGTCAGGCCCGGACGTGTCCACGGACGTCATGTCGATGACTTTCTTGAACCCCGAGCCGAGGCTCATCACCTGGAAGCCGCCCGAGTCGGTGAACGTGGGCCCATCCCAGTTCATGAACGCGCCGAGCCCGCCCGCAGCGTCCAGGATTTCCGGGCCCGGTTGCAGATACAGGTGGTAGGCATTGGCCAGCAACGCCTGCGCGCCGAGCTCCTTCATGGATTCGGGCAGCACTGCCTTGACCGTGGCTTTGGTCCCGACGGCGATGAACGCGGGCGTCTGGATCTGGCCGTGCGGTGTGGTGATGGTCCCGGTCCGGCCCAGGAAGTCTCCGCGCTTGCCTTCCGAAAGGGCCGACGACGGCGGACGCGTTTCGCTGAGCCGCGCGCCCACCTCGAAGGAAAACGCGGACTGCTGGGCAACCCTGAGCGCGGAAGGATCGGACTCGGAGCTAGACCCGGAACGAGGCAGGGAGGAATCGGCTGGCACCGTTACAGTCTGCCAGCCCCGGAGCGTGAATCGTCAGTGCGAATGCACCTCTGTGGGGTAGTTCTCAGCCTTCCAGCTGTCCCAACGGGAGCGGATCGAGTCCAGGCTGGCGGCACCCAAGTCGTAGGTCGAAGCGATCACGACAGTCCCGCCGTCGGGCCTCTTCTCCGGAATCACCGGCTGGTCCGCCACAATCAGCAGACCGTCCCCGTGCTCCGCATAGCTGTGCACGGTCAGGCCCACCTGATGATTGCTCCGGAACCAGACCTTGCCGGAGAGGGCCCCGCCCGTGGGCAACGTCAGCGAGTATTCCTCCCCAGGAGCCGGAACGTCGGCCAGCCCCAGCTTCTGGATGCCTGAGCCGCTACCGCCGGGCAGGGAGACAAAGTGCGTGCGCCGGCGCCCGTGTGGATGGCGTTCCAAGGCGAACCGAAGTTGGTGCAGGAAGGTCAACCAACCTTGGGTGATGTCCTCGTCCCAGGCTGCCCATTCGGAATCGTGGTCCAAGGCGGCCCGCGTTACGCGGACCTCGGTGCCGCCGCTGACCGGGGTGAGTTCGAAGACGTCCCCACCATTCACGGTGAGGCTTGTGTGGTCGGAATTTTCAACCACATTGGGGGTGAAATAGATTTGGTTGATTTCGTCGCCAAGCTCATCGGCCTCCCAGCCGTGCCATTGAGCCACGAGCGACGGTTCACGCAGCGAGGTCCAAACTTGCTGCGCGTCGGCATTAACCACAACGCTCAGATTGTTCGTCATGGCCCGAATCTACCGCCGTTGGAGCGAACGCGACAGGTCTTGCGGAATCCTCCGATAGGGCCTAGGCGCGCACGGCCTCGAGCTCGTTCGCGATTCTGTGATCGAGCTCGCCCACGCCAAGGGTGGTCGAGCCGCCGTGCGAGCGCAGGAACAGCAGGGATTCGAGACGGAGCAACCGCCATTCGCGCTCGGCATCGCGGTTGCCGTTGTCGATGGAGCGGAAGATTTCCTTGTCGTGCAGATTCGGTTCGTTGAGCCCACGTTGCCGGACCTTGGCGTTGATCCGGGCCTTGAACGGGTCTGTCTCCAGGGTGTCCGGCGCCTGCAGGAGTTGATCGTAGACCCCGGCGCGTTCCGTTTTGCCGAGCTCACGGCAAATGAAGCTGGAAAGTGCGAGGGAACGCTCCACAGACATCCACCTGTCGCGGTTTCCGTCGTAGGGAAGCACGTTGAGGATGTCGGCCACGGCCAGGGCATGGTCCGGATCCCGCAACTCGATGAAGAGATCGTGGGCCAGGTCGCTCAGGTCCCGCAGGCAGCTTCCCGACTTCGTGTTGATGCCCTTCACGAGGCGTTCGCTCAAGACCGCGACGCCGTTCCTGCCCGGGTGCGCCTCGGCAGCGGCGGCCACCACGTCCTCGGGGGAATCCGTCGGTTCCGGGATCAGCGCGAGTTGCGCGGGACCTGGCCCGCTGACGGTCGGTGCCACCGCGGGCAAAGAAGGTACGACGACGGCGGGAACCGCGTCCGCGAGTGCATCACCGCCGTCGGAGGTAACGCCGTCGGGCGCGTCGCCGGGAACCGGCTCCGCGAGCGTGGCAGGATCTTTCTCCGCCAGCGCATCGTCGTCTTCAATAGTGACAGCCGCCTCGCCCACCGGGACGCTGGATCCGATGGCGATCCGCACGTTTCCGCCGTCGAGGGTGGTGACCAGGACGAGCGCGGGCACGCCAAAATCATCGTGTTCGAGCTCTATATGCGTGATTTCTTCCGCGGGACCATCCCCGGGGAGGAACAGGTAGTCCCCGATTTGCAGGGCCCCAGCCTGCTTTTCACGGTACTGCTGGTCGGCCGGGCTGTGAGTCATCGGAAGTCCTTTGGTTCTCTTCGGGTCCGCCCAACAGTCTATAAAACCCATCGAACAAATCGGGGAGGTGGCTACTGCCCGCCGCTGCTGCTACTGTCCGACGCCGGCAAAAGCCAAAGCCTGGCGCACCAGATTGCCGCGGCCGCCGCTGAATTCCTGCTGCACGTCGTCGCTGAGGATCTCCTGGGGGGTCATCCACGTCAGCTCGAGGGCGTCCTGGCGCGGTTCGCATTCGCCCGTCACGGGGATGACGTAGACGAGGGACACGGCGTGCTGGCGATCGTCCGTGAAACCGGTCTGCGACGGGGCCGGGAAGTATTCGGCCACCGTGAACGGCACGGGGCTGACAGGCAACTGGGGAAAGGCCAGCGGCCCGAGGTCCTTTTCCATGTGCCGCAACAGCGCGGCGCGGATGGTTTCGCGGTAGAGCACGCGGCCGGAAACGAAAGAACGGACCATGGTGCCGTCAGCGTCGCCTTGCAGCAGGGTACCTACCTCGTTGACGAATCCGAGTGGATCCAGACGCACGGGAACCGCCTCCACGTAAACCATGGGGAGGCGGCCGCGGGCTTCGAAGAGGTCTTCATCGGAAAGCCAGCCGGAGTAGGGATCAGGGGTACGAACACTCATGGTTAAGTTCTACCCCATCCCATGCCGTTCCACGCCGTACGAATCAGACAGCCAGGATTTCGTCGAGCGATTCTCCGGAGGCGGATTCCGTGAACGCTCCTTCACTTATGGGCCCAAACCGCGGAACGCTCGCTCACGTTTGATGCCTAATCGGGCGGCGCTCCTTCACTTATGAGCCCAAACCGCGGAACGCTCCTGCAGATGATGTGCAGGAGCGTCGGGGGAAAGACCCATTAAGGTGAGCGAGCGTTTGGCTGTACGGCATCAGATCTGCAGGAGCGTCGGGGGAAAGACCCATATAAGTGAGTGAGCGTCGGGGGATAGGCCCGTAAAGGTGAGCGGGGGTTTGGTTAGGCGGGCCCGGCCACGCTGATCGTCCCGCCGCGCGGGGTGGCAACCGAAAGGAGCGAGCCGGCCAGGGCCGCGGCGACCCCGGCGGCAGCGAGCCGGGCCTCGAGCGCCGCGAGGTCGCCGTCGTACTCGAACGTGAGGCCTCCCGCGGCGGTCTCGGGAGACTTCCGGACCGACAGAATGCCGCCGTTCTTCGTGCTGAAATCCGCGGCGCCGGTGGACATGTTCCGCGGCCGGGCGCCAATGTTGCGTAACTCCTGCGCGGCGCCCGGCACATCCGGCGTGAGCCAGGTCCCGACGACGGCGAGCCCCGGATCCGCCTTCGGGCTGGTGGTGCGGCTGGTCGCCTTGTCCGCGAGGAACGTGAAGCCGTCGTGGGCCGTGATCCGGACGGCCTGGCCGTGATCGGCGTCGAACAGTTCGGCACGGGTCCCGTCGGCCAGGGTGCGTCGGGCGAACTCGGCCAGATCTCCGACCTCGACGCCGAACGCGGTAGCGCCGTCGTCTGCGGAGGTCCGGTGCAAGGCAACCCGGCCCGAGCCGGCGTCGAACTCCAACCAATCGCCGTGGTCCAGGACGCATACGAGCCCCAGCGCCGTAAGAAGATGCTTCCAGCCGGCGACGTCGGACGTGAACTGGATGGGACGGACGCGCAGCATGGATCCTCCGGGGCATGGGCCTGGACCGCGTGGTCAGAGCAAGGGGTGGGCTTTCGTCTTAGCCTAGCTGGCACCAGAATGGGGCCATGGCTGTTGAACTTGAAGAACTGATCGTCAAAGACGCTGCCGAATGGCGGGCCTGGCTCGAAAAGAATGGCGCCGATAGCCCTGGCGTCTGGCTGGTACTTCACAAAAAGGGCGGCAACGTGACGGAGCTGGACTACGCCGCTGCCCTGGATGAGTGCCTCTGTTTCGGTTGGATCGACGGCCAAGGCAGAAGGCGCGACGACGAAAGCGTCTTCCAGCGCATGACCCGCCGCGGCCCCAAAAGCCCATGGTCCAAACGGAACGTGGGACACATTGCGCGTTTGGAAGCTGAGGGCAAGATGACCCCGGCCGGATGGGCCGCCGTCGAGAGCGCCAAAGCGGACGGGCGCTGGGAGGCTGCGTACGTGGGGCAAGCGGACGCGGAAGTCCCGGAGGACCTCGCTGCCGCCATCGCCGCCGTTCCCGAAGCCCAAGCGATGTTCGATGTACTGACGTCGGTGAACCGCTATGCCCTGATCTACCGCACCAACTCGGTGAAGAGGGCAGAGACTCGGGCCAGGAAGATCGCTGGTTTCGTGGAGATGCTGGCGAGGCAGGAGACCCCGTATCCGCAGAAGAAAAAGCCTGCCGTGGCAGAATAGCCGGGACTTTACCCGGGCTTCTCCTGGGACAGCGCAACAATCCAGCCTGGGGTATCCTCGCCGAGCCGCCGGTCCAACATGACCCTGGCCTTGGCGGCGGCGATCTGCACCTTGCGGTCCTCGGGGCTCACCGATTCGGGACGTTGCGAAGGGGTGAGGGTGCGGGTTTCAGATGCCTTGGCAGCTGCCAGGATAGCGTCTTCAGTGCCGACTTTGAGGAGCGCGAGTTCCTCCCGCGACGCGAGCTCGCTTTGGCCCAGAAGCTCGATGGCTTTCTGGCCCATTTCAGCCTCGGAACGACTCCGGGACCGGGACGCGTCCAACGCCCATTGAGCGCGGCGCCACCATTCGGACCTATCGTCCGCCCGCGCCTTCTGCCGCAGGGAAAGGAGGCCTACGATCGCGGCAACGATCGCTTCAGCAAGGACAGCGAGGGGGCTGAGCGCGCCAAGGATCTGCCACCATTCCGGCGGCGGGGCGACCACTGTGACAGGAAACGGACTCGGGGTCGGATTCACAGCTCCAGCCTAAGCCGCGGCACCGACAGGCAGGCTGTTATTGGACTCGCGCCGCGGCTTCCAGCACCATCCACGCCTGTAGTTGTGTGGAGAGCTCGACGGCGGTGCCCGCCGGGTACGTCTCGGCGGCTGGACGCTGGGGTTCCGTCGAGAAGATGAGCCAGCCGCCGTCGTCGGCTTCGTCCGGGCGCACGGGGCGCACAGTCCGCCCCGCCCACAGCGCCTCCGCGGTATCGAGCACTAGCTGGCGAGCGGTGGTCCGGGTGGTGGCAGGCAAACGCATGTCCTCCGCGGCGAGCGCCAGATAGCGGACGAGGATCCCGGTGAAGAGTCCGCCGTCGCCGGTTCCTTCGCCGCGAAGAACGAGCCTCCCCTGAGTGTCCGGCCCGGGGACGGTCATGTGTTCGGCCACCGAGCCCACCAGCGCAGCGGCCCGTGCAAGGTTCGCTGCTCCACCCAGCTCCAGGACGGCGCCGATCACCGGGCCCTGGTTGTAGGTGTAGATCTCCTCCGCCAGGACCAACTTGCCCTCCTGGATCCGGGCGCCGTCAAGGTACAGTCCCCGGGTGGGTTCGAAGAGCGTGGCGTCGAGCCAGTCCAGCAGGCTTTGGGACCGCTGCGGCTTGCCGGTCCGGGCGAAATACACGGCCACCGGTGCCGTGGCGGGGGTGTTCTTGAAATCGCGTTTGGTGCTCCAGAAGGTGCCGCCGCCCAGATCGTCCGTGGAGGCCGACTCGAACTGCGGGGAAAGGCTTTTCTGCAACCGGGCGTTGCGGCCGCGGCCGGGTTTGTGCGCCCTCTCGGCCAGGCCGTCCAGGCGCAGCGTTGCGAGGGCCAGCCATGCCATGTCGTCGTAGTAGCTGTTCACGTAGCGCAGGGAGTTGCGAAGCCGGATGCTGGTGACCAGGCGTGAAGCGAGCCGGCCAGCGCTGGGCCGGTCACCGCCGTCGAACCTTGATCCCGAGGTCAGTTCGCGCAAGCCGGTGTCCACGAGGCAATCGACGTAATGCGCCTGCCACCAGTAGTTCCACGGCTGGAACGGCTTCGGGAAACCGTTGGAGGGCCGGAGCGACGCGGCGAGGTGCGTGCCGGGAAGGAAGAGGAGGCGCCGTCCGAAATGCCGGGTGACCGAACGTGCGGCGTCGTCGGCTCGTGTGGCCCAGTCCGGTGTTCGGGAGGCACCGGGGGAGTCATCGGGGGCAGGCATGGTGACAGCCTAACGCGGGCCCGCTTGGCCGCAGGCCCTTCCGCAGTGCACAATCAAAGTGATTCAGTTAACATTCATTAACGGATTTTGGTTCTGCATCGAGGAGGATGGATGGACATCAAAGGCGCAGTTGCGTTGATTACCGGCGGGGCTTCGGGACTTGGGGCCGCCACCGCCAGGCGATTGCTCGACGCCGGAGCATCGGTTGTGCTGCTTGACCTCCACTCTTCTCCTGGCGAGGCTTTCGCGGCCGAACTCAACGACTCAGGCGCCGCCGGTAGGGCTGTGTTCGTCGCCGCCGACGTCACCAACGAAGAGCAAGTGCAGGCCGCCGTTGACGCCGCAGTCGCCCTGGGCCCGCTCCGGATCCTGGTCAACTGCGCTGGCGTAGCAACCCCAGGCAAGGTGCTCGGCAAGGACGGCGTGCTGCCGCTGGAGAACTTCAACAGGGTCATCCAGATCAACCTCGTAGGCACCTTCAACGTCATCCGCCTTGCCGCTGCCGCGATGGCCCAGAACGAGCCTGCGTCCACCGAGCTCGGCGGCGAGGAACGCGGCGTCATCATCAACACGGCCTCCGTGGCGGCATTCGACGGCCAGATCGGTCAGCCCGCGTATGCCGCGTCCAAGGGAGCCGTGGCCGCCATGACCTTGCCCCTGGCCCGTGAACTCGCGCGCTCGCTGGTCCGGGTCATGGCTATTGCGCCGGGCATCTTCGAAACCCCCATGCTGGCCGGCCTGCCCCAAGACGCACAGCTCTCCCTGGGCCAGCAAGTACCGCACCCCGCCCGTCTTGGCCGTCCGGCCGAATACGCCAACCTTGTGGCCCACATCGTCGAAAATGCCATGCTCAACGGCGAAACCATCCGCCTCGACGGCGCCATCCGGATGGCACCGAAATGAGCCAGGCGCACAAGTTGGCGGCCGCCGTCGAACATCCGGCAGGTTTGCCGCCCTCCCTGCCTTCGGCGGATTTTTTCGACTTCGAATCGCTTCTCAGCGTCCAGGAACAGCGCAAACTCAACGAGCTCCGGGAATTCCTGGCCACGGAAATCGCGCCCTACGCGAAGGACTGGTGGGACAAGGCCGAGTTCCCGGCGCAAATCCTGCCCAAGCTCGCGGCCCTTCGCCTGAGCACCCCAACGCACCGCGGCTACAGCAACCTGTTCGCCGGGCTGGTGATTGCGGAGATGACGCGGGTGGACACCTCGATTGCCACGTTCTTCATGGTCCACCACGATCTCTTCATCGAGGCCCTCTACGAGTTCGGTTCCAAGGACCAGCAGGACCGGTACCTCGACGACGCCTCTAACCTCCGGACCACCGGAGCTTTCGCGCTCACCGAACCGGACCACGGTTCCGATGTGGCCGGCGGCATGCAGACGGTGGCGCGCAGGGTCGCCGGGGGAGCCGACGACGGCGGCGACTACTGGGTGCTGAACGGCGCCAAACGCTGGATCGGCAACGGGACGTTTTGTGATCACATGCTGGTCTGGGCCCGGGACGAGGCCGACGGCGCCGTCCGGGGTTTCATCGTGGACGCCACCCTTCCCGGCGTGACGCGCACCAAGATCGAGAACAAGATTGCCCTGCGCACCGTGCAAAACGCCGACATCGTCCTCAAGGACGTCCGGATTGCCGAGGCAGACCGCTTCGCCGGGATCAACAGTTTCGCCGACACCAACCACCTGCTGCGCGGATCCAGGCTCATGGTGGCCTGGCAGGCCGTGGGGCAGCAGTTGGCGGCGTTCGACGTCGCCCGGCAGTACGCGCTTGAACGCCAGCAGTTCGGCCGGCCGCTGGCAAAGTTCCAGCTCATCCAGCAGCAACTGGTGGACATGCTCGGTAATGCCGTGGCCAGCATGGGCATGATGGTGCGGATTGCCCAGCTGCAGGAGGATGTCTACACGGACAGCAACGGGGTGCGGCACGGCGGCGCCCAGATGTCCCAGGTGGCCCTGGCCAAGTCGTACTGCAGCGCCCGGATGCGCGAAACCGTGGCGATGGGCCGGTCCATCCTGGGCGGAAACGGCATCGTGACTGATTACCGGATGGCCAAGATCTTTGCCGATGCCGAAGCGATCTACACCTACGAGGGTTCGTTCGAGATCAACTCGCTCATTGTGGGCCGGGCCGTCACTGGGGTTTCCGCGATCGTTTGACGGGGCGGAACCCACGGCTCAGGGCGCCATTCCGGGGCTTGTTTTCCAGGCCGGAGCTTGTAGCGCGGCGACGGGAAACAAGCCCCGGTCGGTGATCCCCGAGGCGTCAGACCCCCGGACTGTGGCTGAGGCCTCAGCCCCCGGTCAACTGGTCCTCGAGATTGAAGATTTCCTTGAGTTGGACGAAGCCTTGGTCCGGCGCCCGTGCGTCGTCTTCGAACAGCATTGCCATTTCGGCCTGCCAGCGGGCATTCACATCAGTCAAGGCCATGCGGGCACGCGCCGCGCCGAAATCGTCGCATTCCACGTATCCCACCAGCAGCCCGTCGTAGGCCAAGAACAACGAGTAATTGTTCCAGCCGGCCGCCTTGAGTTCACGGAGCATCTCCGGCCACACGGCCGCGTGTCGGCGTCGATATTCGGGAATTTGGCTGGGTTTGACCGAGGAACGGAAGCATACGCGCATGTGGGTTCTTCTCCTTCTATGAATCGTTTCATTCAAACACCGCGAATCGCCGTCATAATCGCGCAGCTTACCGGGTGCTGCTTCGGAGCCGGCTGTATTCCTCGCGGGGAACCGGCGTCGCGTTCGGCGTGCCCAGCTGGTTGAGGGGGATACGGTACGTTTCCCGGGCGGACCAGGCGGCAACAGCTCCAATGATCGTGATTCCGAAGCAGATGGAGCCGATGACGAGCGGTACATTCGAGGATCCCGGCGGGGCGATCGCTGTGAAGATGCTCGGCAGGAATGCGGTGATGACGAGGCCGATGTTCTGTGAGATCGCGAATCCGGTGACGCGGGTGCGGGAAGGGAAGAGCTCCTGGAAGAAGCTGGCGAATGTAGCATTCCAGACCTGGTAGAGGGTTCCCCACATGAGGATCGAGAGAACGATGGTGAGTATGACGTTGTTCTGACTGACGGCGAACAGGTAAGCGTAGGCCAGCACGCCGGAGCTCAGTGAGCCGAAGATCATCAGGGGCCGGCGGCCGAAGCGGTCCGACAGGTCGCCAAACAAGGGGATTAGGGCCAGCGCGACGACGTTGGCCAGGACCGGGATCCAGAGATAGACGCTCGTGCTCATGCCGACGCCGTAACCCGGTTGGGTGGCGTACGCCGCCCCGAAGACTGCCACGGTGACGCCGACCACGTTCACCAGGGTCATGCAGATTGCCCGCACCACGTTGAGTCCGTTTTCCCGCAATACGCGGACGATTGGCGCCTTCGCGATTTCTTGGTGAGCCTTTTCCTCGACGAAGACGGGGGTTTCTTCGACCCGGCGACGGATCATGTACCCGGCGAACACCACGAGCGCGCTGAGGAGGAACGGAATGCGCCAGCCCCAGGATTTGAACGATTCATCAGAGAGCATGGCAGAGAGTGGAAGGAAGACCGCCGCTGCCATAATCTGGCCGGCCTGTGTGCCCTGGAGCGCGAAGCTTGCGTAGAAGCCCCTGCGGCCGAAGGGCGCGTGCTCCACGATCATGGCGCTGGCGCCGCTCAGTTCGCCCGCCACAGCAAAGCCCTGGATGAGCCGGACGGCAACCAGCAGGACGGGTGCAAGGAGGCCGACCTGGCCGTAGGTGGGTAGCAATGCAACGGCGAAGGTCGACGCGCCCATCATCAACATGGCGAGGACCAAAACGTTCTTACGGCCGTGCTTGTCGCCCCACTGCCCGAGGGCGAATGCGCCGATCGGGCGGGCAACGTAGCCCACGGCATAGGTGCCCAGCGAGGCGATAAGGGCCACGGTCGGATTTCCCGCGGGGAAGAAAACGCCAGGAAACACCAATGCAGCAGCCTGCGCATAGATGAACCAGTCGTAGTACTCGAGGGCGCTCCCGATCCAGCCGCTGGCCGCGGCCTTCTTCGAGGTGCTGGACGGGCGGGGTCCGGCTGAACTTCGCTGTGTACTCGCGTCGATCTTCATATTGTCCTCCTTTGGACAAGTCGTTTGGGCCACCGGATTCCTTCCCGTCTTTGGGTTTGGCTTCCGGTCCGAAGGGGGCGCCATCGCAAGAATTGGCCTGAACTGTCGCTTGGTATGCGCTTTCCCATTTGGTAAGCGCTTTCCATGAGACACCCGCGCGGCCCCGCTGTCAAGGCTGAATTGTTGTGCCGGTCACAACGGCCGGGGCTTCGGGAACTACCCTCGGGGCAAGTGGGGTGTTTCGGTGCTACGTCGCAGCATCACTTTGCCGGTGACGGAGGAGCGGGGGCCGGGCTCCTTGTCTGTCTTCCGCTCGTTGGAGCTTCCGAGAGTGGCGAGCCTGCCGATCTCCTCAAGGGGAAGGTGGACAGTGGAAAGCGCCGGCCGGAAGTCTCGGAGCCATTCGATGTCGTCGAACCCTGCGAGGCCGGCGTCGTGGGGGACTTTGAGCCCTTGGTCCCTCAATGCGGCCGCCACCCCGATGGCCATGACATCGTTCGTCGCGAAAATGCACAAGCGCTGCTCCGGCGCAGACTGGACGGACGCCTTGATCCGCCAGGCAAGCTCAATGCCGGCGTCGAAGCCACCGTTCCGGTTGAACGCGACGTGCATAACATCCGCGGCGGGCTGGCCGGCGTCGGACAATCCGCGTTGGAATCCCACCACGCGCTCATCCGAAGTGGCCAGTCCCTCTGGCCCGGCCACAATGACGAACGGCCCTTTGTGGGTGCCCGCCAATTCGTGGGCCAGATCCCGCGCAAGTTGCTCGTTAGGGACGGTGATGGTGCGGTAGCTGTCCGTTTCGGCCACGCCCAGAATCGGTTTCCCGACGACGCCCACCCGCCCGCCGTTGCGGCAGTAGCGGTCCAATTCGGCGGCTAGTTCGGTGTTCGCATGGGCGTCTTCGGAGCGTGTCGAACGCGATCCTGCGATGACGATCGACTCGGCCCGCCGTGCAGCGAAGGCGGCGACGGCATCCTTCTCCTCAGCGGGTGTGCCGTTGGTGGTGGCGAGCAGCACCATGCGGCGCTCCTGCCGTGCTGCGGCCTGGACGCCTTGCGCTATGGCGGAAAAATAGGGGTCCGCGATGTCGTGCACGATCAGGCCAATGAGCCCCGTGCTGGATTTCGCCAGCGCCTGGGCCTGCGCATTCGCAATGTAGCCAAGGGTGTCTGCCGCCTGCCGGACGCGCTCGGCGATCTCCGGTGCGGGCGTCCTGGCAGAACCATTGAGTACCCGGGACGCGGTAGCGGGGGAGACTCCGGCCAGTTTGGCCACTTCGGACAGCGTGCTAGCAGTCACGGACAACTCCTCGTCAAAAGGCCGAGCCTCAGGCGTCTTCGGCAACATCCGATTATTGCAGTCCTAACTGGACTTGGGAAAGCGATTGCCAGACCCGGAGTTGCGTGTCATCATGAATGCAGTGGGAATGCGCTTTCCCATCTCATTACTTTCCACTTGAAGAAGGACTCATGGGCTACGAAACAAAGACGATCCGGATCGCCATGAACGGCATCACCGGCCGGATGGGCTACCGCCAGCACCTGCTGCGCTCCATCCTTCCCATCCGCGACGCCGGGGGCTTCACCCTGGCGGACGGCACCAAGGTTCAGGTTGAGCCGATCCTGGTGGGCCGCAACGAGGCGAAGATCCGCGAATTGGCCGAACTCCACAAAGTCTCCGAGTGGTCCACCGACCTCGACGCAGTCATCAATGACCCCACTGTCGACGTCGTATTCGATGCGTCGATGACCAGCCTTCGCGCCGCGACGCTGAAGAAGGCCATGCGCGCCGGGAAGCACATTTTCACTGAAAAGCCGACGGCGGAGACGCTGGAAGAAGCGATCGAGCTGGCCCGGATCGGCAAGGAATCCGGAGTGACAGCGGGCGTGGTGCACGACAAGCTCTACCTGCCGGGGCTGGTGAAGCTGCGCCGCCTCGTGGATGAGGGTTTCTTCGGCCGGATCCTCTCGATCCGCGGCGAATTCGGTTACTGGGTCTTTGAAGGTGACGTCCAGGCAGCGCAGCGCCCGTCCTGGAACTACCGCAAGGAGGACGGCGGCGGCATGACAACGGACATGTTCTGCCACTGGAACTACGTCCTGGAAGGAATCATCGGCAAGGTCAAGAGCGTCAACGCCAAGACCGCCACCCACATCCCGACCCGCTGGGACGAGGCCGGCAAGGAATACAACGCCACGGCCGACGACGCCTCCTATGGCATCTTCGAGCTCGAGACCCCGGGCGGGGACGACGTCGTCGGGCAGATCAACTCTTCCTGGGCTGTCCGCGTCTACCGCGACGAACTCGTGGAGTTCCAGATCGACGGCACGCATGGCTCCGCCGTCGCGGGCTTGAACAAGTGCGTTGCGCAGCAGCGCGCCCACACGCCCAAGCCGGTCTGGAACCCGGACCTGCCGGTCACCGAATCTTTCCGCAGCCAGTGGCTGGAAGTCCCCGCGAATGCCGATCTGGATAACGGCTTCAAGCTCCAATGGGAAGAATTCCTGCGCGACGTCGTCGCCGGCCGCGAGCACCGTTTCGGCCTGCTCTCCGCCGCCCGCGGCGTGCAGCTCGCCGAACTCGGGCTGCAGTCCTCGGCCGAGCGCCGTACCATCGACATCCCGGAAATCGTGCTCTGATGACTTCCCTCCTTCTTCCAAACCACGACGGCGGGACCCGCCACTACGCGCTGCAGCCAGCCACCTCGTGGGCCAGGCCGGCGGCGCCGTTGACGTCCCGGCGCGCCTACGCAGCGGCGCACGTCATTCCCGAAGCAACCGCCGACAACACTCCGGGCGCCCCTGCGCACTTGGACTGGGACGCCACGATGGCGTATCGCCATGAGCTGTGGTCCTATGGGCTGGGGGTTGCCGATGCAATGGACACCGCCCAGCGCGGCATGGGCCTGGACTGGGTTGCCACGCAGCAGCTCATCAAGCGCACCGGGGTCGAAGCGGCCTCCGTGGTGGCATCCGGCAACGCAGCCACCGCCGGGAAGACCGTCCAAGACCTCGCCTCTTGCGGCGCCGGAACGGACCAGTTGGACCTCGACTCTGTTCCGGAGGGTCCCGCCGGGATCAAGGCCGTGCTGGACGCGTACCGCGAGCAGATCGCCGTCGTGAGCGAAGCCGGGCCGAAGGTCATCATCATGGCGTCGCGGGCGCTGGCCGAAGTGGCAACGAGCCCGGATGACTACCTGCACGTCTACTCCACCCTCCTCAGCGAAGTGGACCAGCCGGTCATCCTGCATTGGCTCGGGACCATGTTCGACCCCGCACTGGCCGGCTATTGGGGCTCGGACGACGTCACGGAGGCAACGGAAACGTTCCTCAGCCTGATCCGCGGTCACGCGGACAAAGTGGACGGGGTCAAGGTCTCGCTGCTCGACGCCAGCCATGAAGTTGCCCTGCGCGCAGCTCTTCCCGAGGGCGTCCGCCTCTACACCGGAGACGATTTCAACTACCCGGATCTGATCGACGGCGACGGCACCCACCACTCGGACGCGCTGCTGGGCATCTTCGCCGCGATCTACCCTGCCGCTTCCGTGGCGTTGCAGAAGTACGACGCCGGCGACCCTGCGGGTGCGCGCGCCATCCTGGACTCCACCCGCGATCTCGGCAAGCACATCTTCAGCGCCCCGACGTTCTACTACAAGACCGGGATCGCCTTCATGTCCTGGCTCAACGGCAAACAGCCCGGATTCCAGATGGTCGGCGGGCTGCATTCCGGCCGCTCCGTGGTCCACCTGGCCCGCACATTCGAACTCGCCGACCAGGCCGGACTCCTGCGCGATCCCGCGTTGGCCGCCTTCCGGATGTCCGACTACCTCCGCATCAACGGAGTGGGCGCATGAGCGACTTTTCGAGATTGTCGCTGAACAGCGCCACCACCAAAAAATGGACGCTCGCCGAAGCCGTGGACGGTTGCGTTCGTGCCGGCATTCCGGCGATCGGTCCGTGGCGCGACATCGTCGCCGATACCGGCCTGGACAAGGCCGCAAAGCTGATCAAAGACGCCGGACTGCGCGTATCGTCCCTCTGCCGGGGCGGTTTCCTCACGGCGGCCGACGCCGCGGGGCAGGCGGCCGCGCTGGCGGACAACCGGGCCGCCATCCTTGAAGCCGTGGCGCTGGATACGCAGGAGCTGTTCCTGGTGGTCGGCGGCCTGGCTCCGGGGGAGAAGGACGTCGTCGCAGCCCGCCGGCGCGTGGCCGATCGCCTCGAGGACCTGGTGCCCTTCGCCGTCGAGCATGGGGTCCGGCTGGTGCTCGAGCCGCTGCACCCGATGTACGCGGCGGACCGGGCCCTCATCTCGACGCTCGGCCAGGCACTCGACCTCGCCGCACCCTATGACGCAAGGGCCGTCGGCGTCGCCGTCGACACCTTCCACGTCTGGTGGGATCCGGAACTGAAGCAGCAGATTCAGCGGGCCGGCCGGGAACAGCGGATAGCGTCCTACCAAGTGTGCGACTTCAACCTCCCCATCGCCGCCGACGCGCTGCTTTCCCGCGGCATGATGGGCGACGGCGTCATCGACTTCGCGACGATCGGCACCTGGGTGAGGGACGCCGGCTACACGGGCGACATCGAGGTGGAAATCTTCAACCAGGACATCTGGGACGCCGACGGCGACGCGGTCCTGGAAACCATGAAGCAGCGCTACGCGGAGCTCGTGCTCCCGTGCGCGTAAACACCGGCGCAAACAGGCGGGGGCACATGCGTGCCCCCGCCTTCTTGCGCGTCTATTGTGCGGCGGAACCCCAGGCGGCTATCAGCTCGGCAACCTCGGCCGGCGCCAGCTTGGCGTCGACGATCCACACCGTCAAGGAGCGGACCAAGGATTCGCCCGCGGCAAGCTCCACCGGCCGGTCCCAGGCCAGGGCCGAACCCACTGCGGGGTAATCCGCCATCCGGACGAACCAAGGATCCGGGGCATCGGCCGGAGCCGCGAACACCATGCTGGCGGGGCCCTCAGGGAAGTCCGCTGTCCAGGCCAGCCACGGCGCCAACGAGCCGTGGACATCCGGTTCGCCGTGCCTATCCGCCGTGAAGACTTCAGCCCCGGCGCACGCAGGCAGGCGCCAGAAGAAGCCGCCGTAGCCGCTCCCGAGGGCACCGTTTGAGCCAGGGCTGCCCAACGAGGAGTCGACGACGGCGGTCAGTTCTGTTGCCAAGTCCAGTTGCCACGTGCGGGGGTCAATCAGCCGGGAGCGCGTGGTTCGGTGTTCCCGGAGGAGCTGAGTGCCGTCCGGTGCCTGCCAGCTCAATTCCTGCTCCAGGAGGCCCGGACCGGACGTTGCAGACAGTTCGATGATGCGGCCATGGTCCTGCCGCTCTTCGTAGCGGCCCGCAGCGCGGGTGTACGTTTTGCCGCCCCAGAAATTGGTGCCGTTCACATCCTGCAAGGCGAATCCCGCGCCAAGATGCCAAGGGTGATCGGCCGGCAGATGGTCGGTGACCTTGACTCCAGCGAGTGAGCGGACCGGGTGTAGGTAAGGCCGCGGCGAAAGCCGCACGGCAAGGCCGGCGCCGCTCTGTACCGTTGCCAACACGACGGGGGCGCCCTGGCCGGTTTCAATCACAGAGGCGCCCGGCTCCTCGCCGTCGGGCAGGCTCAGTAGCGGCCTTTCGACGTCGACGGCGGCAGGCCGCGCCCACGGCAAGCCGAGTTCGCTGAAGGTGGCGTGCGCCGCCGTCGCTCGTGCCAGCGCATCTTCGATTCCGGCGATCACCGCGCGGGCGGCTTCGCCCTCGCCCTCCCAGACGACATGCCGCTCAGGGATCAGCGCCGGAGATTCTGCCGTGCGGATGGCTTCCAGCACCCGCATGAAGGCGCCGCTGTCCGCGAGCGGGCTGATCAGCGGCGCCGCGGGTGCCAGGCCCTGCGGGGAGCGCTGCTGGCGACGATGCTCCAGCAGGTCCTCCGTGAGGTCCATCCGGCTGTATACGGTTTCGCGTTCTCCGGCGGCGGAGCTGACACTGAGGCGGTCCTCGGTGTAGTGGAATACTGCGGTGCCTTCGCTGCCCTGCAGGGTGATGTAGGGCTCCACGGATTCGGCGGCGCACAGCGTGAGCGCACACGTGATGGGCAAGCCCGCGGCGGTGCGGATGCGGATCACGGAGGTGTCATCGGATTCGATGTCATTGGCGCGGTACAGGTCCGTTTCCACGGAGGCAAGATCGTCTACCGTCCGCGCCCCGGCGATCCTCAGCGCGGTGGCGATGGCGTGTGCCAGGGGGTTGGTTGCCACCCCGTCCACGACGTCGATCCCGTCCAGGCTGCGTTTTCCTGCCCATCGTGAGCGCTTGTAATAGGCGCGGTCACGCACCCAAAGCCCGGTGGCCGCGATGCCCAGGAGGGTGCCGATCTCTCCCGCCGCGAGCAGGTCATCGATCGCCTGGAGGCCCCGGGATCCGAGACTTTGGAAGCCGACCTGGACGTTTCGGCCGGCCATGGTGGCGGCTTCCTGCAGCCGATTGAAATCGGCGAGTGAAGCGACTGGAGGCTTCTCCAGGTACAAATCGGCGTAGGGGAGCGTTGTGAGTGCGAGTTGCGCGTGCGTCTGGATGGGGGTGGCCACAATGACCAGGTCTAGTGCTCGGGTTCCCGCCAGCAGTTCGTCCAAGTTGCTGAACACAGCAGTTCCGGGCGGGAGCGCGCCGGGGGTAGGTGGATTCGGATCTGCTACGGCAACAAGGCGGACGACGCCGTTGGCCTGGAGTCTTTCGAGGTTCTGCAGGTGGTGCGCGCCGAAGCCGTGGACCCCCACGAGGGCCACCCTGCTGGGCTCATGGCGGGGCTGTTTGTGTACTGCCGGGACGGGCGTGGACAGGGTGCCCATGGCTCTCCTCATCTGTCCCCGGGGGGCGGGGTTGCTGACGGCGGTGTCGTTTCAGAAGCGCTTGGTAAGCGCTTTCCAAGAAGAGTGTACCTTGTCATATGGGAGATGTAACGCCATCGCTTCAGGCGACTGTATTCAGGCGACTGTTTTTAGGTGACTATGTCTAGACGATCCGCCCGGTCGGCAATTTCTCGCCTGCCTCGACCGCCACGTCGATTGAGTTTCCTGCCACCGGCATGGGGCACGTGCCATACGGCGTAAAGGCGCTGGGATAGTTGATGGCGCGGTTGAAGTCGAGCACCACCGAACCATCGTGCCGGGGGCGTGAGACGGCCAGCTTGCGCCATTCGTCCGTGGTGTTGCCGTTCGTTTCGTCGTGGAACGTCACGTTGAGGGCGCCGAGCTTCTCAGCTTCAGCATGCAGGCGGATCTCGTGGGGAAGGCCCGGCGCCCGGAAGACGATCTCGCCCACGGAGCGGTGCACGCCGTCCACCAAGGGGTTGGCCGTCCCGATCGGCACATCAACGGGCTCCGGGTAGGCCTCGAAACGACCCTCAAGCACCCAGTCCGGGTTGTATTCGTAGGTGGGAACGGCCTCGAATTCCGTTAGTACGGGCGAGGAGTCGTCCCTGGTCCGGACGGCGTACTTGTCTGCGCGCATGGCGAGTTCAACCACCACCTGGGTTCCGTCCGCGCCGCCGAACTGCACCCACATGAGTGATTCCTCATCCTGGAGGGTAGCCGAAATCGTGCCGTCCACGGGAGCTCCCGTCTCCACGAGCGTGAGTCCATCGGCCGCGCTCGCGGTGAGGGTCGCCGTCGCACCGTCATTTGACCAGAGCCCCGGGACGAGTTCGACGGCGGC
The DNA here is from genome assembly GCF_057747935.1 of Arthrobacter sp. DMZ02-1R. Lineage (NCBI taxonomy): Bacteria > Bacillati > Actinomycetota > Actinomycetes > Micrococcales > Micrococcaceae > Arthrobacter > Arthrobacter sp. DMZ02-1R. The sequence continues at coordinate 4,279,519 of NZ_CM173230.1, read as the reverse complement.
GGGCGCGGATTCGAGCCACTGGAAGGACGTGAGCGTCAGCCAGCCGTGTTCCGCCGCGAGGGCGGCGTTGCGGCCGTTGCGGAAACGCTGCCAGCGTTCCAGCTGGGCATCGGTTGCGGGGGCTGTTGTGCTCATGGTTCCTCCAGCGGCTCAGGCGGTGTGGTCGTTGGATTAACCATGCACCTGCCGCCGCCATTCCCGGAACCCAACTGGTCCCCACCGCCACCCTCGCCTCGCAAGTCCCCGCCGGCTCCCAGCCTTCGCAAGCTCAGGCAGGGACCCTCGCCGGCGGGGCCCCACGGCCAGGGAACCCTGGCGGCGTGGGCCCACGCAGTTGCTGTCGTTTACAGCCCTGATAACGACAACAACTGCTGGTCAGTTGGGTGCGGGCAAGGACGCGAGCGTGGGCAGGCTCAGTGGGCCCGTCGCTTCGCTGATCTCCTCATCCCAAGCAAGGCAAGCACCGTTCCGGCGGCCAGGAGCAGGACCGCCAGCGGGATGACGGCCATGCCCCCAGCGCCGGTGTATGCCAGTGGCGCGGCTGTTGACTGGGGCTGGGCCGGTGTTTCGGGCGGGCTGGCCACCGGAGCGGTGCTCGGAGCAGGAGTTCCGGTGGTCGGAGTCTCGGTGGCCGGAGTTTCGGTGGCCGGGGGAGTCGCTTGCTCGGTGGCCCCGTCGTTGGTGGGTGTGGGGCTGGCAACGGTGGGCGTCGGCGAGGGCACCGCAGATCCATTCCCCGTTCCAGTGGCGCTGGTTCGGCGGACTTCAACCATCACGGGCGTGTCCTTCCCCGCGATGGTGACGTGGCCCGAGTTTGTGTAGGCATCAAGGGTTCCGTCGGTGACCTTTGTGACGACAAAGAGTTGCACCAGTTCACCCTTCGGCAGGCCCGTCCACGTGACAGTCAACAGCGAGGGCGTGCACGCGATCACGGCAGGATAGGCGGCCTCATCGCTCGGAGTTGCAATGTTGCCGTCCTGGTCCAAGGCCGTGCCCACGCGCGGAACGATTTGGCTGCAATCGATCTGGGTGCCCGGCCCAGGCGTGTCGGTGATGGTGACGTCGCTGGTTGGCAAGGTAGTCGCCGGCAAGTGGAAGACGGACTTCAATTCCGTCTGGGCCGTATCCGACCACCACATGCCCTTTTCGGGGGTGGCGGGTGGTTTGGGAGCGCAATCTTGTTGGCACGGCTGGCCGATAGTCACGGGAACCCGGATAACCGTGGAGCCAACCTGGAAATCAAGCTGGGTTGTCCCTCCCGACGTCGGTTTCTCCGTGTAGAGGGTGCTGAAACTGCAGGTGCCCCCGATTCCCTGGTGCGAAGCGACGAAGCTGCCCAGTGTGAAGACAACCAGCCCGGAGTCGGATGCATGGGCTGTGGCTACGGTCTCCCCTGCAGGGTTCTTCAGGTCGAAGTCGGTTGAACCGAACCAACGCAATTGCGGTGGAAGCTGCAGGGTGAAGGTGTCGCCCGGCTGGGACCCATCCGGGACCGCCCACCGGCACGTGAAATCCACCTGCGACCATTGGTCGCCAACGGTCGACGTGGTGCTGACGGAGGTTATCGCGTTCGGAACCACGCCGGCTTGGGCCGCCTGGACAGGCCAAAAGAGCCCGACGGCGCCGAGCAAGGCTCCGAGCAAAGCCGCCAGCAGCGCCGCTGGCGAAGCTGCGGGCAAAGCCCTGGGAAGCTCCGTATTCTTGGCCGCGTTCTTGTGATGGATGTGGTTCCTCATGCGAGTCCTTTCGATTCCCCCTGGATTGGGTCGCTGAAGGTTCAGTGGAACGGGCTACCCATTCGTGACGGCGGGCGGATGGATCCCCGTGGACCGGAAATCCCCCGAAAAATAGATCCCAAAACCGCGTCATGACTGGCGGGCTCCGGCCACTGTGTGTATATGGTCAGGAATTTCTACGCTTTTGGGGAAGCCGTTAATGGCTCCTAGTACTACCTCTTCAATGGCCGACGCTGCTAGCGACGGTCAACTCATCGCCATGGTCCGTAGCGGGGACCTGGATGCCTATGACGGGCTGTACGCTCGGCACGTCTCCATCGCCTCCACTGTGGCTCGCAGGAACGTTGACAACCTCAGCGACGCCGACGACGTTGTTGCTGAAGCATTCCAGTCCGTTCTGCAGAGCCTGGTGGCGGGCAAAGGGCCCGAAAACTTCTTCCGTGCGTACTTGTTGTCGGCGGTGACCCGGCTTTCCCACCACAAGAACCGGAAAGCCGGCCGCACGCTGCCAACCAGCGATGAGACAGTCCTTGACCACAAAATGACACCGGACGATCCCGCCATCCAGGCCTTCGAATCACAAACGGTGGCCCGCGCCTTCCGCTCGTTACCGGAACGGTGGCAGGCGGCATTGTGGTACTTGGACGTGGAACGGATGAAACCCGCCGCCGTCGCTCCCATCCTGGGGCTCTCGCCCAACGCCGTCTCCGCGCTTGGCGTGCGGGCGCGGGAAGGGCTGCGGCGCCAGTATCTCCAGATGCATGTCAGCGAGACCCCGCAGGGCGCCTGCACGGAATTCGTCTCCCAGTTGGGCTCCTATGTGCGCGGTGGTCTGTCCAAATCGGCCGAGGCGAAAGTACGGGACCATCTTGATGGCTGCGCCAAATGCACGGCGGTGCTGCTGGACCTCAAGGACGTCCAGGGAACCATGCGGGCCGTGCTCCTGCCCTTGGCCACAGGTGTCCCATTGGCCGCCTGGGGAGGGAAAGCCTCAGGGCTGGGAGTTGTGGGCCACCTGCCAGCGGTCCCCGCGGCTTCCGGGGTCGCCGGGATCTCGCAGCCCGTGGTGATGTCGATTTTGGCCGCGCTCGCGGTGGGGCTGGTGGTGGGCGCGCTCGGCATCGTAGAGGTCCTGACCGGCCAGCCGGCACCGAGGGCGTATCAGGATGCCGAGGTACGAACCACCCAGCCGCCTCGGCCGACGTCGACGCCGGCACAGCCCCAGGCGCCCGCTCCCGTCGTCTCTGCGTCGCCAGAGCCGCCGCTGCTTCCGGCGTGGCCGAGCGTTCCAGAGCCGCCGGTGATCGCTGAGCCCACCTTTGCGTTACCGGCTCCAGCGCCAGTGCCCGCGCGGTCCGCCACGCCCGCGCCCACTTCTGTGCCGACGTCGACCCCGGCGCCGTCGCGAACCTCAACCCCGACGCCGTCGCGAACCTCAACCCCGGCGCCGACGCCGACCCCCTCGCCGACGCTCACGCCGAATCGAGCTAAAGTCAGCGGCACCGCGAGCCGGACAGATTCGGGTGCAGACCCCACCACCGCAACACTGGAACCAATCTTCACCCTGTCGCCCGGGAGTGGACTCGGGAAGGCCACCGCCGACTTTTCGGTCAACAGGCGTGGCTCAATTTCGAGCAGTTCCGTTACCGCGCCCGCGGGTTGGACTTGCTCGCCGAAGCCGTTGGATCCTTCCAGCATCAGTTGCGCCACGAATTCGGTGCAGCCTGGCGAATTGAAGTTCACCTTCAACGTCGCCATCCCGCACTACTGGCATAGCCACACCTTGACGTATGGCTTGAGTGGAACAGGGATTGAAGCGAACACCTTCCACTACGACTTCTGATGGACGCACTCGTCGGGAAATTCCCCACGCCCGCGGCGTCATGAAGTGCCCATCCGGCTCACTCATTCATCGGCAGTGCCCGAAGGCGGGTAGTAGGCACTAAGCATGTTTTAGGGGAGAAATGAAGGCAACGTTGTTCGCCGTTGCTGTGTTTGTCGGCGCGGCCGCGGTGTATTGGGCGATGGTTCCGGCGGGCCAGCAGTGGTTCATCCGCAAGTTCAGGACACCTCACCGTTTGAGGAGAACGACGGCGGCTCTCGGCGTCGGGATGATCGCGGCTTTGGTGTTGTGCTGCCTCTTCCCGGACCAGCAGGCGTGGTTGCAGGTGGTGGTTCTCCTGGCGGGAACCGGGGTGGTGATTGGTGCGCTGGTGGCCCCGACCCTGCGGATCGACCACTCCCTGGCGGCGCAGCGCAGGAAGGTCCTGGCGATCGGTGCGCACCCGGATGACCTGGAATTGGCGTGCGGAGCGACCCTGGCGAAACTTGTGGACGCAGGCCATGAGGTACGGACCGTGGTGATGAGCACCGGGGGCAGGGGCGGCGACAGTGCGGTCCGGGTGGCGGAGGCGGCCACGGGCTCGGATTTTATGGGGGCTTCCGAGGTTCAGGTCCATGACTTCCGGGACACGAGCCTGTCCGATCACGGGCAGGAAATGGTCCAGGTCATCGAAAACCTGATGAGCACGTTCCGGCCGGATGTTGTCATTACCCATTCGGGGAACGACTACCACCAGGACCACCAAGCCGTCCATGCCGCCACCATGCGGGCGGCCCGCCAGCATTCCTCCATCCTGTGTTTTGAAAGTCCGTCGTCCACCCGGCATTTCAACCCGAGCGTGTTCGTGGATATCGAAGGTTACGTGGACGTCAAGATCCATGCGGTGGCCATGCACCGGAACCAGAAGGGCAAACCATATATGAGCGCAGAACGGGTCCGCAGTCTCGCGGCCTTCCGCGGCTCCCAGGTCAAGACCTCCTATGCCGAGGGTTTTGAGCCTGTGCGCCTGCTCGGCTCAGCGGTGGGGGAATTCTGATGGCCAGGATTCTGGTGACCGGCGTCGGCGGGCCGGCCGGGTCCTCGCTGGCAAAGCAATTGATGGAACGCGGACACTATGTCCTGGGTGTGGACATGGAAGCGGTCCGCCCGGGTTTGGCGAGCGACACGCTTGTAGTGCCCGCGGCCAGCTCCCCGGACTACGTGCAAACCCTGTGCCATTTGGCGGCGAAACGGGGTGTCGACCTCGTGGTGCCTACGGTAAGCGACGAACTTCCCCAGGTGTCCGAAGCCCGGGCCCTGTTCGGCGCCGGGGTCGAGGTGTTGATCGCTCCGCGCTTGGCGGTCCACACGGCGAATGACAAATACCTGACCATGACCGCGCTCAAGGCTGCCGGAATCAGCGTTCCGGAATTCGGGCTCCCTGTGGATTTCGTCTCGGCACAGGACGCCATGGACCGCTTGGGCGGTTCAATAGTGATCAAGCCGCGCATTTCGCGCGGTGGCAGGGGAGTGCAGCTTATTGAACACGCTCCCGACGCCGGACCTTGGGACGAGCTGGACCGCTCACTGATCGTTCAGCGTTTCGCACCCGGTACCGAGTACGCGCCGGTCGTTTTGCGGCACGGGCCGGACAGGGACCCGGACGACGTCGTGGTGGTTCTTGAAAAGACCGAGCTCAAGGAGGGACGCGTCGGCAACGCCGTCTCGGTCAAAAGGGTGGAACCCCAGGCAGACGGCGATGTTGCAGCCCTCGCTGTTGCCGCCGTCGGGGTCCTGGGACTGACCGGACCCGCCGACGTCGACATCCGGCGGATGCCGAACAGTACCCCGGTGATCCTTGAGGTGAACGCCAGATTCGGAGCCAACAGCGCGCAGGCTCCGGAACTGGTTGATGGAGTCCTGCGCAAGTTGCGCGACAGCGCGATTGCCGGGATGGTCTGAGTGACCTTTCTTGAGTTTCTGCTGGAGTTCGTCCGGATCAGCGGCCTCATCATCCTAGGCTTCGGAGCAGTCAAGATCGCCTATGTTCCACTGGCAATGTTTTTCAATTGGCGCTACAGCGATCGGCCTTCCACGGACTCGCTGATCATGCTCGACCAGAAACCGCTCGTGTCTGTGATCGTCCCGGGCTATAACGAGGCCGTTGTGATCACCAAGTGCGTGGAGTCCATCCTGGCCGGCCAGTACCGCAGGTTTGAAGTGATTCTGGTGGATGACGGTTCCACCGACGAGACGGCTGCCATCATGGCCGCTCTCGCTGCCAAGCATGACAGGGTCCGCTCGGTCACGCAGGCCAACGCCGGGAAGGGCGCGGCGTTAAACCGCGGGATCGCCTTGTCCCACGGCGACATCCTGATGTTTGTCGATGCCGACGGGATCTTCGCACCGGACACCCTTCTGCACATGCTCAAGGCTTTCGACCACCCGGATGTCGGTGCAGTGTGCGGCGACGACAGGCCGGTGAACCTGGACCGTGTACAGACCCGCATGCTTGCCGTCCTGAGCCACGTGGGGACAGGACTTGTGCGCAGGGCATTGTCCCTCCTGCATTGCCTGCCCATCGTGTCCGGCAACATGGGGGCCTTCCGTCGTGACTTGGTCCAGAGCGTGGGTGGATTCCACGAAGACTCGCTCGGCGAAGACCTCGAGCTGACGTGGCGTGTCTATAAGGCCGGCTACCGGGTTTGTTTCCAGCCCAAGGCCTTGGTCTATGCCGAGTCTCCATCCACCGTCCGCGGGCTGTGGAGGCAAAGGGTCCGATGGTCCCGGGGACTCCTGCAGACCCTCCGGATTCACTTCCGCATGGTGGGAAACCTCCGCTACGGGTCCTTCGGAGCGTTCCTGGTGTTCAACACCGTCACCATGGTGATCATCCCGATCCTGCAGCTCCTGGTACTGGCGGTGCTGCCCTATTTGTATCTGGTTGGCCATGGTCCGGTGCCGGGCGAGGTGCTCGCCATCCTAGGTTGGCTGGGACTCTTCGTTTCCTTGGCGCTGATTGTCATCTCCCTTGGCCTGAACCGTTCCTGGCGCGATCTGCGATATGTGTGGACCTTGCCGTTGTGGCCGCTCTACTCGGTCTTTGTAGGGCTGGCGTTAGCCAGTGCCGTGGGCAAGGAACTCAGGGGAAGCCCTGCACGGTGGAACAAGCTTCAACGCACCGGCGTGGTGTCGGTGCGTGCCTCCTGCATCGACTCTCCCGAAATGTCCCGCGCTTGAGCGGCTTTTCGGTGGAACTCGCACGGCCTGCAGCGCTCGCCGGCCTCGTCGCCACAACCGTCCTCCTGGGCGCTTGCGCCACGGAAGGGCAGCCCCGACCCGCCGAACGGATGGTCAACCTCGGCTTCGAAGACGTGGCGGCAGAGGACCCGGCCCACCTGAAGCAGTTAGGTGGGCGGCTCGACCAGGTGCAGGCCACGGCCGTGTCCATTGCCGTCGGGCGGACCGATTGGACCGCCTTTCCTTGGGAAGCACATCCGGAATCCGCGTCCGCCGAGGTCAAACGGACCGGCCGCGATTTTGTGGCCGAATCGATCGCGGCGCTGCAGCAGCCGGGACCGCTCCAGCATTCCGGCACCGCCCAACAATCCCGCTACCTCCAGCAATCCGGCACACGGCAGAAGAGGGACGTCATCCTCACCATCGACGTCCTGCTGGACAAAGCCATCACTGCCGATCCTTCCTTGGCTGGCCGCAACCCCGCGGGCAAGGCTTCGGGCAGCTTCGCCAGTCTTTCTTCGCTTCGGACCGGCGTTGCAGGTACCCGGCTGGCGGAGTTGGCGGCGGCTGTTGCCAAGAGTTACCGGCCCACCGCCGTCAACCTGACCGAGCTCATGTTCGACGAATACACCTTCGGCGCGGACGATCTGCAGGACTTCACATCAGCCATGCACCGGAGCGATTGGCCCCGCGGCGCGGACGGAGCCATAGACACTGCCGCCGCGGACGTGACCACTTGGCGCACGCACGCGATGGCGGACATCGTGCGCAAAGTCCGCTCCGCCGTCGAACCTTTTGGAGTGGACCTGGACATGGACGTCCGTTCTCCGAGCGCGTCTGCCAGTGCGGACCGCGCGGACAGTGGCCAGAACTATGACCTGCTGTTGGAGCAACTGGACCGGATCCATGTGTGGGAGTACGTAGGCCTCAACAACGAGCGGTCACCAGGGACGGAAGAGCTCGTCAAAGCGCTGCGGCAGCGCGCCGGGACACGGTATTCCTTGTCTATCGGACTGTGGTCCGGGGATGGCTCCATCTCTCCGGACCAGCTGGAGCGGACCCTGCGTCTCGCGGCCGACGGCGGTGCGGCATCGGTTTCGGTCACACCCGCCAGCCTCTTGCGTGACGGGCATTGGGACGCGCTCCGCCGGGCGTGGGCACGGTGAGGTTGAGTCGCCAGTTGCGCTCGCCGAGTTGAGGGGCGACAACATTTGAGACCGATTGCCAACGCCGGAGCGGCTGCGGGTAAGATTCCCTAGGAATATTAGTAATCCGGCTCACAGTATCCAGCGCAGTGTACGGGCCACACCCAACGCCAGAAGGTATTTTTCATGGTTGACACTGCACACCTCAGCACCGACCTTGCCGCGGAACTCCGGGCCGATGTCCGCCGCGTCTCCACACTTCTCGGAGAATCGCTGGTCCGCCAGCACGGCCCGGAGCTGCTGCAGCTTGTGGAGCAGGTGCGTCTGCTCACCAAGGAATCCAAGGAAGCCGCCCGGGGCGGGGCTGACGCCACCGGCCCGTGGAGCGCGCATGACGTCGTCGCCCAGGTCCGGGAGCTGCTCGCCTCATTGCCGCTTGAGGAAGCCACTGAGCTGGTCCGCGCCTTCGCCTTCTATTTCCACCTCGCCAACGCCGCCGAGCAAGTGCACCGCGTCCGCGGACTGCGCACACGCCAGGAAAAGGACGGCTGGTTGGCCAAAGCCGTGGCCGAGATCGCAGATGAGGCGGGAACCCAGGCCCTGCAGGACGTTGTCAATGAGCTGGACGTTCGCCCCATTTTCACTGCGCACCCCACCGAGGCTTCCCGCCGTTCGGTGCTGGACAAGATCCGCAAGCTCTCGGACGTGCTGGCCGAGTCCACCCTTGAGGGCACGGCTGCCCGCCGTCGCCAGGACCGCCAGCTCGCCGAGATCATCGACCAGATGTGGCAGACGGACGAACTGCGCCAAGTCCGTCCCACCCCGGTGGACGAGGCCCGTAACGCCATCTACTACCTGAGCAGCATCCTGACCGACGCCATGCCGGAAATGCTCACGGACCTTACCGAACTGCTGGGCGAGCACGGCGTGATCCTGCCCGCGCAGAACGCCCCCATCCGCTTCGGTTCCTGGATCGGCGGAGACCGCGACGGCAACCCGAACGTCACCGCCTCCGTCACCCGCGAAATCCTGCAGCTTCAGAACCAGCATGCCGTGCGGATCTGCATCTCGATGATCGACGAACTTATTTCAGTCCTCTCCAACTCCACCGCATTGGTGGGTGCCGAAGAAGACCTCCTGGACTCGATCGCCGTCGACCTCAAGAACCTGCCTGGCTTGGACAAGCGCATCCTTGAGCTGAACGCGCAGGAGCCGTACCGCCTCAAACTGACGTGCATCAAGGCCAAGCTCATCAATACCGGCCGCCGCGTCACTGCGTCCAATTACCACGAAGCCGGCCGCGACTACGCCTCAACCTCGGAGCTGTTGGCCGAACTCGAGCTGTTGGAAGCCTCGCTGCGCAAGCACTCGGCTGCGCTCGTAGCCGACGGCGCCCTGGCCCGTGTCCGCCGCGCGATCGCCTCCTTCGGGCTGCACCTGGCGACCCTCGACATCCGTGAGCATGCCGACTACCACCACGACGCCGTCGGGCAGCTGGTGGATAGGCTCGGCGTCGGCACTCCCTACGGGGAGTTGAGCCGCGCAGAACGCTTCGAGCGGCTGAGCGCGGAGCTGGCTTCGCGCCGCCCGCTCTCCGGCCACCCCATCAAGCTCGACGGCGACGGCGACCGCACCTACGACGTCTTCCGCAGCATCCGCCACGCCCTCCAGACTTACGGGCCGGACGTCGTCGAAACCTACATCATCTCCATGACGCGCGGCGCGGACGACGTCCTGGCCGCCGCGGTGCTGGCCCGCGAAGCCGGGCTGATCGACCTCTTCGGCGCGGCTCCCTACGCCAAGATCGGCTTCGCCCCGCTCCTGGAAACCGTGGAAGAGCTGCGTGCCTCGGCCGAAATCGTGGACCTGCTGCTCTCGGATCCCTCTTATCGCGAGCTCGTCCGGCTGCGTGGGGATGTCCAGGAGATCATGCTCGGCTACTCGGACTCCAACAAGGAGTCCGGCGTGATGACCAGCCAGTGGGAGATCCACAAAACCCAGCGCAAGTTGCGCGACGTCGCCGCCAAACACGGCGTGAACGTCCGGTTGTTCCATGGCCGCGGCGGTTCTGTGGGCCGTGGCGGCGGACCCACTTACGACGCCATCATGGCCCAGCCGAACGGCGTGCTCGAAGGGGCCATCAAGTTCACCGAGCAAGGCGAAGTCATCTCGGACAAGTACTCCCTGCCGGAGCTAGCCCGCGAAAACCTGGAACTCTCCCTGGCCGCCGTGATGCAGGGTTCCGCGCTGCACCGCACCCCGCGCACCTCCGACGACGAGCGCGAACGCTACGGCCAGGTCATGGAAATCATTTCCGATGCCGCGTTTGCCCAGTACCGGACACTGATTGACGATCCGGACCTGCCCGCGTACTTCCTGGCCTCGACGCCGGTGGAGCAGCTCGGATCCCTGAACATAGGCTCGCGGCCCTCCAAGCGCCCCGATTCCGGGGCAGGACTGGGTGGTCTTCGGGCCATCCCGTGGGTCTTCGGTTGGACGCAGTCGCGGCAGATCGTGCCAGGCTGGTTCGGCGTGGGATCCGGCCTCAAGGCCGCCCGCGAGGCAGGCAACACGGCCGAGCTCGCGGAGATGATGGAGCGTTGGCACTTCTTCCAGTCCGTGATCTCCAACGTGGAGATGACGCTGGCCAAGACGGATATGGACATCGCGGGGCACTATGTGTCCTCCTTGGTTCCGGAAGAGCTGCACCACCTCTTCAAGGCGATCCGCGCTGAGTACGATCTCACGGTTGCCGAGGTGGAGCTCCTGAGCGGCGAGACCGAGCTCCTGGAAGCCCAGCCGACACTTAGGCGCTCCCTCGAAATCCGCGACCAGTACCTCGACCCCATCAGCTACCTGCAGGTGGAGTTGTTGCGCCGCGTCCGCGAAGCCTCCATTTCCGGCGCCGAGATCGACGAACGCCTCCAGCGGGCCATGCTCATCACCGTCAACGGTGTCGCCGCCGGCCTCCGCAACACCGGCTAGCCGGTCCCTTCCCCGACGCTCGCTCGCTTATGTGGGCGCTTTCGGGCACCCTCCTGCAGATCATCTGCAGGAGGGTGCCGCCGTTTGGGCTCATACGTGAGCGAGCGTTGGGTTCCCGGGACGCTCGCTCACTTATGTGGGCGCTTTTCGGGACGCTCGCTCAGATCAAGTGCGTGCGTTTAGGGTTGAGGGATGCCTTCGTTCCAGACCAAGCTGAAGATCACCGGCCTCAAACCAGGCAATCCGCCGGAGTCGGTGATGGCCGCTGCGCTTGAGGCCTTGGAAACGCGGCACCATGTCGAATCCAATCAGCTGGACATTGTTGGTGGCGTCGCACAGATCAGCCTTCGCTTCCTCGTGGAGCCGCGCGACTATCCAGGTGAGAACAGCGAGGCCCGCGCGTCGGCAGCCATGATGCGCGACGCCGTCGAACGCGTAGCGCTCACAGGGAACCTTTACGTGCTGCGCCGCAAGCGGGGGAAATGGTCGCCGATCTGAGTCCGACGGCGGTAGCGCCTAAAGATGCGGCGGCTCGCCCGGCTCGTCCACCGGTGAGCGGTCGCCCCGTTTGCGCGTGACGATCACGCCCACGACGATGCCGATCAGCAGTCCCACGCCGACGCCGATCAGGGAGCTTGCCCAGAACGGAAGCTTCGTCGTCGAGCCCGCAAAGTAACCCAGTCCGGTTTGCCACGCCGCCCACAACAGCCCGCCCAAGCCGGCGCAGAGGCTGAACCCGCGCGAGGAAACATCGGCGATTCCCGCAGCTGCCGACGCCGCGAGCCGCCCTCCCAGGATGAACCGGCCGCCGATGATCGCGCCGTACGTGGAGGAGCGGCCGGCCTTGGCGATGGCCTGATGGATGCCGCGGTGGATTTTGCGGCCCCAAGCCCAGCGGTCCAAGACATGTCCCAGCCGGCGCTTGAAGAGCTGGAAAACGAGGATGTCGCCCAGCCAGGACGCGCCGGCGGCCAACAAGCCCAACAGCCACGGGTTGACCCGTCCCTCAGCCGCGAGCGCGCCGCCGGTGATCACGAGCATCCCGGAGGGTATGGGTGGCAAGATCGCATTGCCCACCACCATGGGGATGATCCAGAAATAGATCGCGGCTCCCCAGCCTTCAGCGGTGGTGATGTCCATGGCCTCAAATTACCCCACTTTGGTGCATTCGCCGGAGTGCCGTGGAAGACTGGCGCCATGCGGCTCGAGATCCTGCAAGGTGACATCACCACGCGCGACGTCGACGCGATCGTCAACGCGGCCAACTCATCTTTGATGGGCGGCGGCGGAGTCGACGGCGCTATCCACCGCGCCGCCGGCCGGGAGCTCCTCGCGGCATGCATGGAAGTGCGCGAGAGGTACCCGCATGGCCTGCCGGTGGGCCAGGCCGTGGCCACTCCCGGCTTCAAATTGCCTGCCCGATGGGTGATCCACACCGTTGGTCCCAACCGGCACGCCGGCCAGGACGATCCGGAGCTTTTGGCGTCGTGTTTCCGCGAGAGCCTGAAGGTGGCAGTGTCCCTAGGAGCGCGTTCCGTTGCCTTCCCTGCGATCAGCGCGGGAGTCTACGGCTGGGACGCGCGCGAGGTCGCCACTGTAGCGCTCGACGTCGTCGGCCGGTTCGGCGTCGAAAGCTCCAGTGGGCTGGAACTCGTGGAATTTGTGCTGTTCAGCGCCGAGACGGCAGGCGTGTTTCGGAGCGTGTTCGGGCCCTGACTGGGTCCGGGAACCGATGGTTTCCGTAGGTCATTGTCGCTGCCAGACGCCCGTCCTAAGATCAAAAAACAGGGTCCCGGCTCTCCCTGTCGGGGCCGAGTTTAGGGAGGTACGTGATGTTGATCGAAGAAGTTCGGCAGCTGGATGAACGGGGCATGGCGGCCTGGGACCAGCACAATGCCGACGACTTTGCTGGCATGTTCGCGGATGATTTCACGCTGTCCGACGTATCGCTGCGCGAGGCCCTGCACTCGACGGACCAGGTGCGGCAGTACATGGAGACATGGTTCACCGCATTTCCTGATATGCACGTCCGCAGCATCAACCGCGTGGTAACTGAGGACGCCGTAGCCGCCGAAGTCGAATTCACCGGAACGAATACCGGCCCCCTCGTGGTTGGAGGCATGGAAGTGCCTGCAACTGGAAAGAGCGTCAAGGGCACCGGTACCTACTTTGTATCAGTCCGGGACGGCAAGATTACCTCGTTCAGCGCGCACCCCGATGTCGCCGGAATGATGGTTCAACTCGGCATGATGCCGGGGGCATAGTCACTCGTATTCACTTTGGGCCCCGTTGCCGCGCTGCCAGGGAAGCGTCAGGCGGGGCCCTCTTCAAGAACAGTCTTCAGCTGTCCAAGCTGTCCGACTTCCGATTCCATGGTCTTGGTGATCATGGATCCCATGAGTTTCATGAAGCCCTTGGGATGGAGATCCAAGGCAAATCGCACTGTGGTGCGGCCGTCGGTTTCGTCCAGGGTGAAGGAACCAGCCGGACGGGCAGGGCCGGCAATCACCTGGAAATCGAGGCGCTTGCCCGGCTGGGCTGTGACGATTTCGTAATCGCCGTCGATCGAACGGCCGCCGGGGCCTGCCATGGTCTGGGAGTACACGGCACCCAGTGCGCCTGGTTCGCCGCTCGCCAGGGCAACAGTCTTGACGGCCGGACGCCAGAGCTTGTTGTTCAGCCCGTCCGCCAAGAAGGCGTAGACGTCGTTTGCGGGGCGGTTGATCGAGACTTCGTTTTCAGCGTGGGCCACGGGGTTCCTTTCGCGAGATCGAACACCGCCCGCGGTTGCCGGGCCGGCAAGATTGAGCTTATACGCCCGGCGCGCTCTGGGTGCGGAACATACCTTGGTTTCGGCGCCGCACCGGGTGTCCACCCCGACCCTCGATCACATATGCGGGTGCTTGGCCGGACGCTCCTGCAGATATGCCGCCCATGCGGTCGGCCCTCCTGCAGATATGACCCCAAGATGGACATGTCCCTAATTTCAGGTGAGCGAGCGTTGGGGGGAAGGGCGCCGGAGGTGAGCGAGCGTTGGGGGAAGGGCGCCGGAGGTGAGCGAGCGTTGGGGATTGGGCCCTCATACCTGAGCGAGCGTTGGGGGAATGGGCGCCGTCAGGCCGGGCGGGCTTCGCTTAACTCGAGGCCGCTTCGGTATTCCATGGCTTGCTTGCTGATGGGATCCACGAAGCGGATGCCGCGGGCCAGCAATTGCAGGGGCTTGGAGTAGTCGTCCGGGGCCTTGTCCAGGAGCTCGGGGTAGAACGCGTCGTTCACGATTCCCAGTCCGAGCGAAGCCATGTGCACCCGAAGCTGGTGGGTCTTTCCGGTGTGGGGCTCGAGCCTGTACAGCGCACGGCGAGCTGTGCCGCCGTCGTGAGTGCCGCCGTCGAACGTCCTCAGCAGCTCAATGCGGGTATCCGCGTTAGGTTCGCCGTCGATGACTTCGGCGAGAAGGTAGCTGCGGGATTTGGTCATGCGGTTGCGCACGACGGCGGGGAACACGACCGCGGGAAAGCCTGCGGCGGGTGCCGCGGCCGAGACGCACTCGTACTCCTTTTGCACCTGCCGTTTTTCGAAGAGCACCTGGTACTTGCCGCGGGTCTCCGGGTTAGTGGAGAGCAGTAGGACGCCGGCGGTCATGCGGTCGAGGCGGTGCATCGGGATGAGGTCTGGCAGGTCCAGTTGGTTCCGGAGCCGGACGAGCGCGGATTCCTGGATGTAGGTCCCGCCCGGGGTGGTCGGCAGGAAGTGGGGCTTGTCCACCACCAAGAGATGCTCGTCCTGGTGCAGGATGTCGATCTCCACGGGCATGCGCGTCTCCGGCGGGAGCGTGCGGTAGTACCAAATGAAGGTGTGTTCTTCGAGGGGAGTCTGGCGGTCAAGGGGTGCGCCACCCTCGCCGACGATTTCACCGGCGTCGAACCTGTCCTCGATGCCTTGAGGATCGATGTGACCCCAGCGGTGCATCATGTAGTCCATCGCGGTGTCCCAAGGCCCCCCGTCCGGGAGGCGCAGACGGGTGGCGTTGACGCCGTCGCGCACTGGAAGGGGGGATTGCATCACCGGTCCATTCTACCGGGGCGCTAGGTGCGGACACTTGCGACCGCCGACGACAAAAAAGTTCTTGACAAGAAAAGTTGTCGGTTGGCAAAATGGAAGCATGTTGGACATCGAAGTGATCGAGGATCCCGCCGCGGCGGAAGCGTCGCTGGACCCGATCCGCACCCGCATTCTTCAGGAGCTGGCCGAGCCCGGTTCCGCTACGCAGCTGTCGGTCAAGGTGGGCCTGCCCCGGCAGAAGGTCAACTACCACCTCAAGGCCCTGGAACGTCATGGGCTCGTCGAGCTTGTGGAGGAACGGAAGAAGGGCAACGTCACCGAACGCGTTTTGCGCGCGACGGCGGCGTCGTACCTGATCTCGCCAGCGGCACTCGCGTCTGTGGCGCCGGATCCTGGACGCTTCTCGGACCGCTTTTCCGCCTTCTGGCTCCTGGCACTCGCGGCCCGGACGGTCCAGGAGATGGGCAAGCTGATAGCGGGTGCCGCCGCGGCCAAGAAGAAGCTTGCGAGCTTCGCGATCGACGGCGAAATCACCTTCCGTTCGGCGTCGGACCGCGCCGCTTTTGCCGAGGAGCTCGGCGTCGCGGTGACCCGGCTCGTGGACAAATACCACGACGGCGGAGCTTCCGCAGCGGCGGGCGGCGCACGCAAGCACCGCCTCGTCGTCGTACTTCATCCCGCACTCAAGACAAACACGCAGCACTCTCCAGAAAAGGAACAGGACAATGACTGACAACCGTGAATTCGAAATCGTGGCCGACACCGAACTGCCCGGCACTCCTGAAAGGGTCTGGCAGGCTGTCACCCAGGACACCCCGGCGTGGATGTTCCCCACCGATGAATGGCCGGCCGTGAAAACCGTGGACGAATACCCCAGCCACCTTGTGACCCGGATGGACGGG
Organism: Arthrobacter sp. DMZ02-1R; assembly: GCF_057747935.1. Taxonomy (NCBI): domain Bacteria; kingdom Bacillati; phylum Actinomycetota; class Actinomycetes; order Micrococcales; family Micrococcaceae; genus Arthrobacter; species Arthrobacter sp. DMZ02-1R. The sequence goes on along the minus strand of NZ_CM173230.1, from coordinate 4,263,627 downwards.
CCGGACGGCTGGTTCAACCAGCTGGAGCACGTCTTGGAACCGCTCGACGGCGGCCGGGCCAAACTGCACTATGTCCACAGCGGCATCTTCGCGGACAGCTGGGAAGAACAGTACGACGGCGCCAGCAAGCACACCGAGTTCTACCTGCACACCCTAGGCCAGTACCTGCAGTTCTTCGACGGCAAGCCCGTGGTCTTCACGGACATCCAGGGCCCGGCGGCCTCGCAGACCTCCGACGGGTTCGTGCAGCTGAAGAAGGCACTCGGCGTGGACGGCGTTGCGCAGGGTTCCGCTGTTGAGGTGGACGTCGACGGCGTGGGGCGGCTGAGCGTGGAAGTTGACTTCTCGAACCAGCACTTCCTGGGCCTGCGCACGGCCGACACGCTGTACCGCTTCTTCGGACGCAACTCCTTCGGCGCCCCCGTGGGCATGACCGTGCACGATTTCAGCGGCAACGGCGACTCCGAACTGACCGGCAAGGCCTGGGGTGGGTTCTTGGAGAAGCTGTACGCGTAAAGCCTGCGACGCGGAAAACGCTGGCCGACGCGCAGGTGGTCTGGCGACCCGGGAACTCCGGTGTCGCCAGGGCCACCTGCGCATCGCATGGCAATTCGGGCGTCGGCGAATGAACCCGGCTCAGGCTGCCCAGCCGCGCGCCACCGCATCCAACGCAGCGGCGTAGATCCCTTCCCAATCGGTTCCGGAGTCATTCATGTTTGCCAATTCCAGGCTCACGAGTCCGTGGACCTGTCCCCAGATGGACATGGCGATCGTTGCGGCATCATCGCGGCGAAGAGTTCCTGCTTCCTGTGCGGCGTTCACTGCTTCCAGGAGCGGAAGCATGGATTCCGAGGCGACGGCCGGCGTCGGGCTGCAGTCCACGTAGGCAGCAAGGGCCCCGCCAAACATGAGCCGATACAGGGCTGGGTGGTCCAGTGCCCAGGTGCGGTAGGCGAGGCCTAGGCCTCGGAGCCCACCGCTTTCGGCGGACCGTTGCGAGTCGCCGAAGGAGCGGAATCCGTCGTCGACGGCGGCCGACAGCAACTGGGCTTTCCCGCCGAAAAGTGAGTAGATCGCGGTGGTCGAGGTCTGGGCAGTTGCCGCAACGTCTCGCAGTGTTACCCGCGCGGGGCCATCCCGGTCCACGAGTTCGGCTGTTACTTGAAGAAGCCGCTCCCGGACGAAGTGGTCATGAACGATGGGTCTTGCCATGTCTTCAAGTGTTTCATAACATTGTTTCGTAACAACGTTATGAAACTCAAAAAAGCGGAACTTGAGGCACGGTTCCCAGACCGAAGGATTCACATGGCACAGGAAGTCTTCCCGGGCCGCTTCACGGCGGACGCTGGGCGCGAATCAGTGACCGTTTTCCTCATCGGAATGCGGGCCAACCGTTGGTGGAAGATCGGCAAACTGGCTCGCGTGGCGTCGGCCATGCCCATCATGCTGCGCCATCTGGCAACACATCCCGAGTCCGGAATGCTCGGCTGCGAACAGTGGTTCGGGCGCACGACCATGCTGCTCAGCTACTGGGAGAGCCCGGAGCACCTGAGGCGCTTCGCGGCGGACAAGGATTCGCCGCACTTGGGGCCGTGGCGGCGTTTCATGAAGGAAGTCTCGGGCAGTGGTGACATAGGCGTGTGGCACGAAACCTATCAAGTGCCGGCGTCGGGAATCGAGGTGGTCTACAACGGCATGCCGCAGTTTGGCCTTGCCAAGGCCACCTCGCATGTTCCGGTCGGTCCGGGCAGCAACACCGCCAAGCAGCGCATGGGCGCCGGGCAACCCAACTGACTCGCACTTAATGTCGTTTTGAGTCGTTTTGAGCCCTCATAACGACAACAAATGCGAGTCAGTTGGGGGGCGGGTAGCGCGCTAAGCGACCGCGGCTGCTTCCTTGGGCGCCTTCAAGGTCCTCCGGAGCTGCGGCGAGGCATCGAGCCTGGCCTGGGCGTCCCGCAGTGCCAGCACGGCCGTCTCGAGCTGGGGCGGCGCCAGGGTGTATGGGACGCGCATGAAGTGCTCGAAGGCCCCGCCCACACCGAAACGCGGCCCGGCCGCCAGTCGCAACCCGAAATCCGGGGCGACGACGGTGAGCGCAGTACTTGACGCAGTCGGCAGCCTGCACCATGCCGTCAGCCCGCCTCGCGGCCGTTCGACGTGCCAATCGGGCAGGTGTTCGGCGAGAAGCCCAAGGAGCGTTTCCCGGTTCCGTCGCAATTCCTCAAGCCTGGCGTCCAGCGGCTCGGTGAAGTCGCGGACCAGCCGCGCCGCGGCCAATTGTTCGACGACGGGTCCGCCCAAATCCATCGTGGTTCGGGTTTGCACAAAGCGGCTGATCAGGTCTTCCTGGGCGCGGATCCACCCGGTCCTGAGCCCGGCCCAATGCGACTTGCTGAGCGAACCGATGGTCACCACCGCTGAACTGAAGGCGGCGAGCGGGGAGGTGGTGACGGCGTCGAGGTTCAGCTCCCGTAGCGTCTCGTCCACCACCAGTACAGTGCCCGTACCTGCCGCCTCGCGGACCAGGCGGCGGCGCTGGAGGTTGGACATGATCCGTCCTGTGGGGTTGTGGAAGTCCGGCACAAGGTAGGCCATGGCCGGGCGTTGGTGGCGCATCGCTGCCACCATGCCCTCGATATCCCAGCCGCCCGAGGCCGGATCACCGCCCGACGTCGGCTCCGCGGGCGGCATCGGGACCGGCACCGTGCGCGAGCCCGAAGCGCGGATGGCATCGAGCGCGTTGGGGTAACTGGGATGCTCGACGAGTACTTTCTGCTGCCGCCCGGCCAGGGTTTTCAGGATGATGTTCAGCGCGTGCTGAGCGCCGGAGGTCACCAGAATCTGCGCGGCCGTGGTGGGGATACCGGCCGCCGTGTAGCGCTCTGCGATGGCGTCCCGGAGGGGCGGAAGGCCGACGGCGTCGTAACCGAAACTCGGCAACAGCGCAGGGAGATCAACCAACGCATCGGCAAAAGCCCGGTGCACCACCTCGCCTGTTGCCGGAAGCGAGGCGTAGGCAAGGTCAAGAATCCCATCCGGGACGGCCAGCCCCGGTCCGCTGACGGGAACCGTCCGGTGCGGAATGCCCGTCCGGCCCCTGCTGCCCTGCCCACCGCTGAGGAACCCTTGCTCGCGCAGGCTCGCGTAGGCCGCAGTGACGGTGGTCCGGCTGACACCCAGAGTGACCGCAAGTGCGCGCTCGCTCGGCAGCGCGACGTCCAGTGGGATGCGCCCGTCCATCACCAAAAGGCGTACGACGTCGGCAAGCTCGCGATAGGCAGGAGCGGCGCCAGTGTTCCACTGGCCTAGGAGACGCACCATGGCTGTGGGGTTCAGGGATCCGGGCATAAGACCAGTATTGCAAACTGGCTATGGAAAGCAATGCCAGTTTTCGGGAGCATGGGTTCATGATGACCCACAGAATCACCCAACTCCTGATCGGCCTCGCAATGTACGGGGTTTCCCTGGCCATGTTCATCCGGGCAGGCCTTGGCCTGGACCCTTGGGATGTGTTCCACCAAGGCGTCGCGGGAAAGATCGGGTGGAGCATCGGCACCGTGGTGGTGGTTGTCAGCTTCCTCGTGCTGCTCCTTTGGATCCCGCTGCGGCAGATGCCCGGTTTCGGAACCCTCGCCAACGCCGTGCTGGTGGGTGTCTTCGCGGACGTCGGCCTGGCCCTGATCCCGGCCTTCTCGCATTTTGGTGGGCAGATCGCCATGCTCGCCGGTGCCGTGGTCCTCAACGCCATCGCCTCTGCTTGCTACATCGGTGCTCGGCTCGGCCCGGGTGCCCGCGACGGACTCATGACGGGGCTTGCCCGCCGCACGGGCTGGTCGGTGCGCTTGTCCCGGACCTTGATCGAGGTTGTTGTGCTCGGTGTGGGCTGGCTGCTTGGCGGATCCGTCGGCGTGGGAACTGTTGTCTACGCCTTGGCGATTGGTCCTCTAGTGCAGCTGCTTTTGCCCCTCTTCACGGTCCCGGAGAAGGCTTCCCAGCTTGCCCGGGAGGAGGCGCTCGCCGAGCCGTGACGCGGATTCTTCCTGGCGACACACAAAATACCTGACGCCTCCGGAATTCCTGCAGCGCCAGGGAATTCCTGCGTCGCCAGACGAGTCGGGCAGCGTCAAGGAGCGGGCTGGCACTTCGAACAGAAGTAGATGTCCCGGTCTTCCAACCCCGACGCCGGTCCCAGCATGTCGCGGCGAATGGGCGTATCGCAGCGAAGACACGGCTTGTGCTCGCGGCGGTATACCCAATACCCGGGACGCAGGGCTCGCGGGCCACGCGTCGTCCGAGGTCCAGGTCCCAGGTTGGCCTCGAGCAGGACTTTGGCTTCCCGGAGCATCCTCGCAAGATCCAGGACAGCCGATACGGGCGCGGCAGGATGCACCCCGGCCAGGAAACACGCTTCGCAGCGGTAGATATTGCCGATGCCGGCGAGGTTCCTCTGGTCCAACAGCGCGATACCGATCGGTGTGTCCGGCGCGGCCCGCAGCCGACGGACAGCCTCTTCAGCATCCCAATCCGGCCCCAGTAGATCCGGCCCAAGATGCCCCACCGCGCGGGACTCGTCCGGCGTCGCGATCACTTCCAGGATTCCCAACGAGAAGCCGACGACGTCGGCAGTCGCCGTGCGGAGGACGCACCTGGCCATGTGGCCGGGTTTCCTCCAGCGGCCGCCGGGAGCATAGACCTGCCAGCTTCCCTCCATTTTCAAGTGCGAATGGATGGTCAGGGCCCGGGGCCGTCCGGCCGCTGCCGAACCAGCCTCGGTGCTCCCGGCCCGTACCGATCCCGGCATGGCCGGCGCGGCCTCTTGGGCGGCTCCGGCGTCCGCCGTCCCGGCCCCGTCCGGCGAAGCCTCCGCAGGCCCCAGCAAGCGCATGAGCAAATGTTTTCCCCGCGGCACTACCTCGGACACGGTCCATCCGGCCAGGTTCAGCGTGGCGAATCTGGGTACCCGGAAGTCCGAGGAAACGAGGGTCTGGCCCCCAAGGGCCTTGTGCAGCTCCGCGGCGGCCCGCCAGATCGAGTCGCCCTCAGGCACGGATCCCCACCTCAGGCACGGATCCTCAATCCCTTGGGCGTGGAGTACGCCCCGGCAACCGCAAGCGCATAGGCCACGGGAGTGTCCAGGAGGTCGTGGCCGTTGACTTTCTCCATGATCAATTTGTCCACGGCGCCCCGACGCACTACGCCAACCAGGGCAGCAGCGGCAGCCGCCAGGACGGCGTCGTCACTGCTGAAGGCAAGTAGGGTCTTCCCACCGCGCTCAACGTACAGAATCAGGGCGCCGTCGACCATTACCACCAGGGCTCCGGCTTTCCGTCCCGGACGGTGACCCGACCCGGCGTCAACGGCCAATGCGGGCCACGGGAGGGCCGCGCCGTACGGGTTGGCGGGATCCGTAGCGGCAAGGGCCAAGGCGACAGGCTCGGCTTTGGCGAGTTGGGCATCTTCCGTGAAGGACCGGAGGCGGTCCACCGTGGCGGGAACGGCAAACTGGGCGGCTCCGAGGTGCTCGATGAAGTAGCCACGGCGGCACCGGCCGGCTTCCTCCAGGCGGGCCAAGACCTTGTACATCAGGCCGAATCCGCCCACGATGTTCTCCACCATCACAGATCCGCGGGTCACAACGCCATATCTATCGAGGAGCAGTTCGGCGGTACCGCGTGCATGGATGGTGGGGTCGAGCTCGGGAGCTGGCAACGCGGACCAGCGGCCAACAGCCAGCGGGGGAGTGGGTGCCGCTCCGGTGACTGAGCCATAGCGTCCTCCCGTGAGCCCGGGCGATCCCATCAGACCCGTGCCGTGCGAACGGCCGAGCCTGCTCATCCGCAGGGACCTGGCACGCGGCGGCCGGGCGGGCTGCTTGTGCGCGGTACGGCCCCCGGCAATCATCGCGCGGACGGGGGCGAACGTGTCACCTGTGATGCGGCCGGCCCAGACGAGATCCCACAGGGCAGACACCACTGCGTCGTCGCTGAGCACTGCATCCATGCCGCCGGCAACTTCGGTGAGCTGCCTGAAGAAGTAGGCACCCCCACCAGTCTGAAGATGCTCCAAGAGGCGGAGCTGGGCGTCGCCGGGCTCGAATTCAGGGTCCGGGTTGAGGGTCAGCTCCGCAGCTTCGGCCACGTGGAGGCTGATCCAACCGTCGTTCCCAGGCAACGATCCGGCACCGGACCACAAGACTTCACCTGCGGCCATGAGTTCATCCAACATGGCTGGCTGGTAGTCGGAGATCCGGCTGGCCAGCACCAGGGGCTCCCACGCCGACGCCGGAACGGGCACGCCGGAGAGCTGGTCGATGGCCGTCATGATGCCGTCCAGCCCACGCAGCGCCGGGCCGCCACGGGAGCGGCCGACAGAGGGCACGGACACGTTTTGCCAGGCGGGGAGGAAACGGCCGTACGCAGCAGCGTCCACCGGTTCCACTTCGGCGCGCAGCGCGGCCAAGGAACGACGCCGGAGCTTGCGTAGCACCTCCGAGTCGCACCACTCGCTGCCCGGGAGAACAGTGGGCACCTCCGGCGCCACCGCCGCCTCGGGCGACGCAGGTGCCTCACCGGGAACCGCGTCCGGCATGCTGGGGTGCGGGCGGAACTCCCCTTCCACCACCCTGCCATCCGCTGCCAAGCGTTTCAGGGCAGTGCTTACGACGGCGACACCGAGTCCCAGCCTCGTCGCAGCTTCCTCGGCCGTGAAGGGGCCATGGGTCCGTGCGTAACGGGAGACGAGATCGCCGAGCGGGTCATGGACGGGTTCGATGAAGGCGAGCGGCACTCCCATGGGCAGCGGAACGCCGATGGCATCCCGGAGCCGGGCCGCATCCTCGATGGCCGCGAATCGTTCAACGCCGCTGAGGGTCACGGTGAGGGCGCGGTTGGCCTTCCGCAACGCAGCCAGATGCGATCCGGCGGCTAGATGCAGCGCGGGCAGATCCGGGGAACCATCCGGGTAGGCTTCCACTCCTTCGGGCTGCAAACGGGCAGCCACTTCTTCGACGCTCAGTGGGCCCAGCAGGCGCAGCAAGTCCGCGACGCCTTCCATGCCACGGACTTGCCGGTCCGCTGCCAGCCGCTGGAGCTCGAGTTCGGTGGCCTCAATGACTTTGGCGTCCAGGAGTTCGCGCAGTTCGACCCTGCCCAGGAGCTCATTCAGGAGTGTGGAGTCGAGGGCCAAAGCTGCGGCCCGGCGTTCGGCGAGCGGTGAATCGCCCTCGTAGAGATACTGCGCCACGTAGCCAAAGAGCAGTGATTTGGCGAAGGGGGAGGGCTGCTGGGTAGTGGTCTGTACTAAGCGCAGTTCGCGGCGCTCGATCGAAGCAGCAATGTCTTTCAAAGCGGGGAGGTCGTAGACGTCCTGCAAGCACTCGCGCACGGTTTCGAGAACGATGGGAAAGGAAGGGTATTTTTTGGCGACGTCCAGCAATTGCGCTGAGCGTTGCCGTTGCTGCCAGAGCGGTTGCCTTTTCGCCGGATTCTGCCTCGGCAGCAACAATGCGCGGGCAGCGCATTCACGGAAGCGCGAGGCGAACAGGGCGCTGCCGCCAACCTCCGCCGTCACGATCTGCTCGAGTTCCTCCGGGTCAAAGAGGAACAGCTCCGCTCCGGGAGGTTCGTCTTCCATCATCGGCACGCGCAGTACGATGCCGTCGTCGGCGGCCATCGCGGAGCCGTCAAGCCCGTAGCGCTGCTGGAGCCGCTGCCCGACGGCGAGGGCCCACGGTGCATGGACAGGCATGCCGAAGGGGCTGTGCAGCACCACCCGCCAGTCGCCGAGTTCGTCATGGAACCGTTCGACCACGAGCGTCCGGTCATTGGGGACTACTTCCGTGGCCTGCTTTTGCTCATTCAGATACTGCAGCAGGTTGCCGGCGGCGAAGTCGTCCAGGCCGCTTGCCTTGCAGCGTTCCAGGGCGGGCCCTTGGTCCGAAGCGGAGAGCTCGCGCACGAATGCACCCAGCGCGCGCCCGAGGTCCACCGGACGGCCCAGGGAATCGCCCTTCCAGAAGGGAAGTTTTCCGGGCTGGCCGAAGGCGGGCGAGACGAGGACGCGGTCGTGCGTGATGTCCTCGATCTTCCAGCTGGTGGCACCCAAGGCGAAGATGTCCCCGACGCGTGATTCGTAAACCATTTCTTCGTCGAGCTCGCCGACGCGCCGGCCGCCTTTGGCAGCGCGCGACGCCGGACTGGGCTCCTGCGCGGACGGTTCCGGAGCGCCGCTAGCTGAAGGAGCGCCGCCAGCAGAAGGAGTGCCGCCAGCGCCAGGACCAGAGCCTTCCGTGCCGATGATGTAGACGCCGAAGAGTCCCCGGTCCGGGATGGTTCCGCCGGAGGTCACGGCAAGGCGCTGTGCTCCTGGCCGGCCTTCGATGGTGCCGGCGTTGCGGTCCCATACGATGCGCGGCCGGAGCTCGGCGAATTCGTCCGAGGGATAACGGCCGGCCAGAAGGTCCAAGGTGGCTTCGAAAGCGGAGCGGGGCAGGGTGGCGAAGGGGGCGGAGCGGCGCACGGTGGCGAACCAGTCCTCAACCTCGATGCTACCCAGCGCTGTGGCGGCGACGGTTTGTTGGGCCAGGATATCCAAGGGGTTGGCGGGAACATGCAGGCGTTCGATCTGGCCGCTCAGCATGCGTTCCACGGTGATGGCGGTGTGGACGAGGTCTGCCCTGTGTTTGGGGAAGAGCACGCCTTCGGAGATCTCACCGACCTGGTGGCCGGCGCGGCCTACCCGCTGCAGCCCGCTGGCCACCGACGGCGGCGACTCGACCTGGACTACCAAGTCCACCGCACCCATGTCGATGCCGAGCTCCAAGGATGACGTCGCCACAACACAACGCAGCCGGCCGGATTTGAGGTCGTCCTCGATGAGTGCCCGCTGGTCCTTGGACACTGAGCCGTGGTGTGCCCGGGCCAGGACCGGATCGGCGCCACTGGTGCTTCCGGCTTGGGCCATCATGTGCGCGGGAGTCGCCGTCGAGGCCGGCAGCCCCGAGGCCGGCAGCCCCGAGGACGGCAGCCCCGAAGACGGAAGACCGGGGGATGGCGCCCCAAAATCAGGCGGGACCGAGTCCGCCACGAAATCCGCCGCAGCGGAAAACACATCCACTGCCATGAGTTGGCGCTCCGCGTAGATCTCGTTGAGCCGGGCGGTGAGGCGCTCCGCGAGGCGCCGGGAGTTCGCGAAGACAATGGTTGACTGCTTGGACAGGACAAGATCAACGATCTTCTCCTCAACATGCGGCCAAATGGACGCTTGAGGTTGCAGCCCGGAGGCGGGTCCCGAGTCGAAGGCGCCGGCCGCTCCCGCCAGATCCGACATGTCCTCCACAGGGACGTTGACGCTGAGGTTCCAGTTCTTGCGCGACGGCGGTGCGACGATTTCCACGGGAGCCGAGCCCGCGAGGAACTGCGCCACGAGTTCGCGCGGCTCCACGGTGGCCGAGAGCCCGATCCGCTGGGCAGGTTTGGGCAGCAATGCATCGAGCCGCTCCAATGACACCGCGAGGTGCGCGCCGCGCTTGGTGCCGGCAACTGCGTGAACTTCGTCCACAATCACGGTGTCCACCTCGCTGAGCGTCTCCCGGGCCTTCGATGTCAGCATCAGGAACAGGGATTCGGGCGTGGTGATGAGGATGTCCGGCGGGTGGCTGAGCAGCGCGCGTCGGTCCGCCGTCGTCGTATCCCCGGAGCGGACGCCGACGCTGACCAGTGGAGCCGGCAACCCGAGCCGTTTCGCGGTTTGCGTGATGCCGATCAGCGGCGAGCGGAGGTTGCGTTCGACGTCGACGCCGAGAGCCTTGAGCGGGGAGATGTACAGGACGCGGGTCTTGCGTTTGGGGGCTTTGGCCCGAGCCCGGCCGGGTGCGTCCGCAAGTCCCGGAAGCGCATCAGCAGGTGCGTCCGGGGACGGGGCTTCCGGCGAGACTGACAAGAGCCGGTCAAGGGCCCACAGGAAGGCTGCGAGCGTCTTACCGGAACCGGTGGGTGCCACCACAAGGGCATGCGAGCCGGACGAGATGGCCTTCCACGCGCCGTCCTGGGCAGGTGTGGGCGCGGCGAAAGCACCCAGGAACCACTCCCGTGTGGCGCGGCTGAAGCGGTCCATGGCTGTGTGGCCTGAACCGCCCTGTAGCTCCCGCTCCTGCATTCCTCCATCATGCCTCACGGCACCGAAGCAATAAGGAACAGCGCAGGATAAGGTTCAGGAGCTAAACCGCCGGGCCGCACTAGACCCCCGCTACCCCGCCTGGAAAGCCTGAACGCTCAAGAGGTTGATCGCGGCGTTGCTGCAGGCCTGGTGTTGCTGCGGGATGAACACCGAGGCGGTGTCCTCGGGTGGGTAGACGCGGAAACCTGCGGCCGCAACCTGGGTGCAGTCCGGGTAGTTGCCTGCCTGGGTGTAGCGGAGTTGGGCGAAGCCGGCCTTCCCGGGGGCGAGGACCACTTCCGCAACCGGCTGGGTGTCGTCGCGCGCGGCGGCTGAGCCGATCGGATCGCCGGTGGGTCCGGCCGTGAGGGAGACGCCCGGGAACCCCTTCAGCACACAGGATTCGGTGCCCGAATTAGTGAGGATGAGCTTCATGTAGAGGCTGCCTGCCGCGCCGCCGCCGGTGGAATCGACAGAAGGTGTCAGCAAGGCGGCCTTGCAGAGAGGGACCCCGGATGCCATCGTCCCGGTGCTTGATGGCGTGGAACTGCCACTAGCGCTGGGAGCACTCGACGCGGACATCGAAGGAGAAGAAGCCGAACCGCTCGGCGTGCCGGTGCTTTGACCCTGGGCCTGGACTTGGAAACAGCCGGAGAGCAGGAATACCGAGGCTGCTGCCATCGTGAGCAGGAGACCGTTCTTGACTCGCATATTCGTCATGCGCACAGCATTTCGTCGTCATATGCCCGAGTCAACTACGGCGCGGCAACGGCGGCGGATTGGCGCCCGGATCGTAATGTTCCGGACGCCAACCAGCGGAGTCGTTACTTGGACGCCGAAGCCTTGGTGGAACGGCTGCGGAAGAATGCTGCGCCACCAAGCCCCAGCCCCGCCGCGCCGGCGATCAGGCCGGCCCAGCTGCGCGCCTGCGAACCGTCGTCGGACACGGAAGCTGCTTGCACTGTGGAGATTGAAGCAGCCATATGACCGTCACCCGCAGCGGCATCCGCTGCTGTGACGGCCACCGATGGCGCCGGAGCCTTCAGCGAGTGCGGGTCCTGGCCGTCCTTGGGGATTTCAGCCCAGTTTGTCTGCCCCTGCTCGCAGTTTTGGAGAGTAGGGAAGTAGAGGGTCTTGCCAGCGGTGTCGGGCAGCTTCACGGATAAGACCAGGGCATCGCGCTGGTGCGGGTCCAACGGGGTTTTGGCCGTGTAGACGATCTGGCTGGTCCGCTTGGTGATGGAGGTGCCGTCGGCCAGCTTCTTTGGCTCGGGCAGCGTCTGCGTGACCTTCTCGATGGTCCAGTTCGGGTTCACCGTGGGCGTCGCGTCCGTCAGTTCTTCCGGCAGGTTGATGGTCACCTTGGCGGTGCCAGAAGTGTCGCAGCCGTGCGGGACGCCGAAGGTCAGTAGGGCGTAGGAGTTGGCCGTGGTCTTGTCCGGGTTGATCGAGACATGTGCCGAGGCGCCTGCGAGGCCGGCCATCATCAATGCGGCGGTGCCGCCGGCGATTGCCGTGCCAGAGAGGGTACGGCGGAGTGAGGACTTTTTCATGGTGGTGCCTTTCAATGGGCGCGCGAAAGCGCCAAAGTACGGGGATGTGCCCGTCACCAGTTGAAGGCGGCGCCGGGCGGAGTCAGGAGAGTACGACGACGGCGGGCGGGCCGCGTCTGCTGTCTTGCCTGAGGTTCCGCCATGGGCGGGGGATGAATACGGCGGGTGCGCTGAACGCAACAGCTGCGCTGCCGGCGTCGGGCCTGAAGACCAGGCGGATGAGTTGGAGAAGGGGCCGGAGCCACGCCGCGAGCTGCCACAGCGCTTGCTCGCCCCTCGCCAAAAGGAATGCCGAGGCGGCAGTAGCGAGGGCGTGGCCACCCAGCATCAACCAGCTCAGGGGAGTGTCGAGTTCGTGCAGATGCATTGTTCCGGCGCCAAGAGCCGGTGCAAGGTGCTCCACCCCCATGTGGTGCGCCGGTGAGCCCGGAGCCGCGACGGCGAGCGGGCCGAATGCGGTGAACGCCTCGTGCAGGGCCAGCTGCCCGGCCCCCAGGAGCGCGGCGACGGAAAGGAAGCCGAGCTTGAACCGGGTGGCCAACGTGGTGATGAGACCAGTCAAGGCAAGGACGGCGAGCAAGACCGGGGCCACGGGAAGCTCACCACCGGCGAGGACGTGGGCCCCTGCCGCAAGGGCCACAATGGCGACAGCAAGAGCGCCCGAACGGATGGCGTGGAAGGGCGTCCGGGCATGCGATCCGCGCACGGGTCCTCCCTCGGTAGCGTTCCAGCGGATGGTGGACCGGTCAGATCCGGCCAGTCAACCCCGCAATTCTACCGGTGGTTCGTGGCCGGACCGCCCTCGGACGGCTTGCCTGCCGGCCCTTTGCCGGCCGGACCCGCGCCCGCGCCTTGCTCCCAGGCCGCCTCCGAGAAGCTGCGGGCCGCCCGTGAGCCCGCGATTGTGCTTGCCGCAATGCTGATGAGCGCCCCCAGGATCATGGCCGCGGCTTCTCCCGGTTCAAGCAGATGCAGTTGGGAGCCGATGGTGGCGGCGGCAACCGGCACACCCAGCTGGGAGGCTGCCAGCACCGCGAGCGGCAACGGCTGGCCGAAGACCCGCAGGCTTCCATGCACCAGCAGGGTTCCCAAGCCGAGGCAGATCCCGAGGAGAATCATCCGCGGGCTCCCCGCGAGGGTACGCAGGTCAAGCGACGCACCCAGCCAGACGAAGAACACCGGCCCCAAGAAACCGTCGCTAACAGCGAAGAGTTGGTGCGCAAGGCGCCGAGGCTCGCCCACAGCCGAGACCACAAGGCCGAACGAGAACCCGGCCAGCATGATGGACACGTGGCCCAGGACCGCCAGCCCGGAAAGGGCGAAGAGCAGCGCCAATTGGATCCGCAGCTCCAGGGCGAACTTCCGGTCTTCGGACACGTCATGCAGCCGTCCGCGGTTACCGCTGTTCTCCAGCCAGCGAAGCACGAAGAACAAAACCGCCGCGCACGCGGCGACGACGGCAGCCCCGACGGCCGCCCTCGGCGCATTGGGCGGGTCAACGGCGAGCGGAAGCGCCACAATGCAAGCGATGTCCGCCACCGCAACCTGCGCCGTCGTCGTGAGGACCTTCGGCCCTGTCAGACGAAGCGAATCGACGATCGGCAGTACCAGCGCTGCGGAGGAGGAAGCGAGCAGAACGATATAAAGGGGGGCATGTCCGGTGCCGAAGGCAAAAGCGATGACGACTCCGACGACGGCGGCCAGCACCGCGGCGATGCCGGCGCGCAGGGCGCCGCCACCCAGTGCGGGACGGATGGCTTTATCCCGCACGGGGACATGCGTTCCGGCAACGAACATGATGAGGGCGAACCCGACGTCGGCCACAAAGGTGAATGTGGGATCCGAGGAGTCCACCAGCTCGAGACCCGTGCGTCCGATGACGATGCCTGCCAGCAACTGTCCGAGTACAACGGGAATGTGCCATTTCCGGGGCAGCGCCAGCAACGGCCCGAGGAGCGCGACCGCGGCGATCAGCGAAAGCTGAAAGAACGACACACGTTCCTCCTTCTACCGCCTTTGCGGTTGGTATGCGGTGGTTACCGGGGAGCGTCAGCCAGTTTGAGCGGAATGTCGGTGTTCTCGTCCGTGTAGTAGCTTGCGCACACCCGGTGGTAGCCATCGGCCACCTGCGCGGGAATGCCCCGGGCCAGGTCGCCCCTGACCATGAGGATAGGCGAGAGCTTCTTGCCCTCCTTGATCTTCTTCAGGTCGGAGGCCACGTGGGCGTTGTCTTCGGGCAGCAGCACCAGCCGGGCGGCCCGGAGAATGTCTTTGGCCTTACGGTGCTTGATGGGCGCCTCTCTAAGGGCGGCGACCACCGAGGCCACCACGTCGTCGGATTCAAGCAGGGATAGATAGTTCGCCGCGCCTGGATAATCTTGGTCCTCGGGCTCCAACAACCAGCGGACTTCGCTTTTGTTATCGTCAGGCATGGGTTGTACTCCTTGGCCAGCGGTATTTGTTTGCAAACGTGGGCGGCGCCGGACGCGGGACCTTGGAGAGGTCCGTGCCGGGACGCCGTCGTCGTAATTCCAGGGCGAGGCTTTCTTGGCCGCGCGCCATAGCCCAACGGTGGTTCGCGGCAAAGGCGGGCTTGAGCAGCCAGCTTAGCCGCCGGAGCAGCGGTTTTGATGTGCTGACTCGCCAGTCATACGTGACCACCGTTTCTGGCCCATCTTGTTCGAAAGTCCAGCGCCCGGTACCGTTCAAGTCGCCGCTCGCTGAGATCGCGAAACCTTTCTCCGTGATGGGTTCGGTGACCTTGAACCTCCAGCGCAGGGTGTACGGCAGCCAACCCTTCGTGTGTAGGGTGAAGGCTTTTCCCGTGCCGTCCGCATTTCCTGGATCGAGCGGGACAACATTCAAGTACACCGATGGCCACCAGCGGGGCAGCGTTCCGGCGTCGCCCAAAATATCCATGACCTCATGGGGGGTCCCCGCGACGCGCCAGACGGTGAGGAACTCGTAGTCAGCGTTGCTCTTGGAAGTGCCGCCCATTGGTGCCTCCACGGCGCGGATGGATAGTGGACTCACAGTACTCACGCCGTTGCACGCGGTCAACGGCCCAGCCCGGGCTTGCTCGGGGACCCTTACTCCCTGACAGTCACGGTCAGCAGCTGGACGTCGTTGTTTCCCATGCCTTGATAGTTCCACTCCGGCGTCTCGGGCTGAGTCTGTCCGGTGGAGTCGGTTGCGCGGCATGCCAGTTGGTGGGAACCGGCTGTTGCGATCCACGTGAACGTCCATCCTCGCCACGCATACCGGCCGGCAGGCGCCTCGAGTTGAGCCTTCTCCCATACGCCGTCCACGCAGACTTCCACGCTGTCCACGGTTCCGTTGCCGGACCAAGCCCGGCCGCTGAGCTGGACCGGCCCCGCGTCGACGGTGCGTTGCCGCGTGAAGAAATCGGGAACGCCCGGGGGAACCATGAGGGAGCGGACTCTGATCCGCTGGACGGGTTCGCCGGGATCGTCCGCGTTCTGGGTGTAGCGGTAGGAGCCGAGTTGTTGGTAACCGTCGAAGCTGTGGTCAATTGCCTCGATGGATTGCAGCCATTTGACGCTCGTCATCCCGTACCAGCCTGGGACGAGCAACCGGACAGGGTAGCCATGCTGCGGTGGCAGGGCTTGGCCGTTGACCTCATAGGCGAGCAGGACGTCGTCGGACATTGCCTCCGCAAGCGTCAGGCTGCGCGCGTACTGATGCTCCACGCCGCCCTGGATCCCGCGGTCCGCGCCCGTGAAAACGAGCTCGACGGCGTCGGACGAGACGCCGGCGTCGAGCAGCAACGGGGCGAGCGGGGTGCCGGTCCACTCCGCTGTCCCTATTCCGCCCTGGTCCCAAGGCTGGCTCACAGGCCGCGGTTCCAGCCGCGAGCGGCCGTTGCCGGCGCACTCCATTGTGACTGCCTGGGTGCGGCGCTCGCGGTGCTGGAGGTCAGGCAGGGTGTACTCGTGCGGGTGGTCCACGAGTCCGCTGATGTTCAACCGCCAGGAGACGGGGTCTATCCGGGGGATGTCGAAATGGACCAGGAGATAGTGCATGCCCAACGGTGTGATGGGCCATCGGAGCATCTCCAAGGGCATGGCGTGGTTGCGCGAAGCGAGTTGCAGTTCTTCGCGGGTGATGGGACCGGTGGTAGGAGCAACCGGTGCGGCTGGCTCTGTCGGAGCAGGTGGGGCGGTGGTGGCCGAGGTGGCAACAGCGGCCCCCTCCGCTGTGCGGCGGGTCTTGACGCTCATGCTCCCAGTATGGGCGTCGGCCGCCGGGGTGTCATTACTCGAGTTGCCCCAGGGCAACGAGGGAGGGGCTACAGGACGCCGTCGAACGCGATGGTGGGCAGGTCGACGACGTGGGCTCCGCCGTCGGCGACAATGGTGGCACCCGTGATGTAGGACGAGTCCGGCGACACCAGAAAGTTCACCACACCGGCCATTTCGGCAGGATCCGCGGCCCGTCGCAACGGAACATTAGCCGTGACGGTACTGTAGCCTTCGTCCCTCCCTGCCAGGCCGGCCGCTTTGGCAAACTGGTCCATTTCGGCGTCGGCCATGGGAGTCCGAACCCACCCGGGACACAGCGCGTTCACTCGGATTCCATATGCTCCATAGTCCCTGGCCAAGGACTTGGTCAGGCCGATGAGAGCATGCTTTCCCACCGTGTAACCCGCCACATTGGGCCCAGCGAAAAGCCCCGCAAGCGAAGAAACGATCACCACCCGGCCGGCAGAGGCTCGAAGATGCGGCATCGCTTCCCGGACGGTCGTGAAGGCTGTTGTCAGGTTGGCGTTGAGGCTTGCCTGCCATGCGCCGTCGTTGGTATCGGTGACAGAGGCAAAGCCGTGCCCGCCAGCGTTGGCGATCACCATGTCCAGCCGGCCAAATTCGGTGACGACGGCGTCGACGGCGGCCCGGGCTTGGGCGGAATCGCTCATGTCCGCGATGACGGGCAACGCGCCGTGCTTCTCCGCGACGGCGTCAAGCGGCTCCCGCCGCCTTCCAACGACGGCGACCCGCGCGCCTTCCCGGATGAGCCGGGCAGCTATTGCTTCGCCGATTCCCGTGCCGCCACCGGTCACGAGTGCCGACTGGCCCGCGAGGGTGTTGTTGTACATGGTCACGCTGGTCCTTTCATAAGGGACGGTTCCGGCTGCAAGGGGATCTTCATGCCGGAAATGACGACCGCGCCAGGTAGCCGTAGTCGGAAACGAGGCTTGTCCCGTTCATTGGCGCGGAGACCGGGGATGCCAAGTACAGCACGTGATTGGCCACCTGTGTCGCGGTTTGGACGGGGTACTCCTGGGCCGCGAAAGTCTCCGAAGTCTGCGCCAGGTCGGCACGTGCCATAGGCGTGTCCACCACTGACGGGCACACACAATTCACGCGGATCCCGTCCGGCGCCAATTCAACGGACAGCGCCCTCGTGAGTTGCAGGACGGCGCCCTTGGATGCGTTGTAGGGAACCATCCCCGGGGCTGCGACAAAGCTGGAATCAGAGGCCAAGAGAACCATGGCACCGACGTCGGACAGCTTTAGGAATGGCGAGCATTGCTGGGCGAGCAAGAACTGCCCGGTCACGTTGACGCTCATGACACGTTCGAAGTCGGACACACTCACTTGATGCAGCGGCACGCCGACCGGTCCCGAAACACCAGCGCATCCGACGGCAATATCGATCCCGCCAAACGCTTGGGCAACGGACTGCACGGCGGCTTCCAATTGGCTCGCGTCGGTGATATCTGCGATCACAAACCTACATGGCACTGCGGCCGACCGTTCGCCCCCCGCCAGTTCGCGCTGTAGGGAACTGCCGGCATCGTGGTCAACATCAATTATGGCGACACTGGCACCTTCCGCGGCAAACGCCCGGGCGCATGCCCGTCCGATGCCGGATGCCGCGCCTGTGATGATCACCGTCCTGCCCTCAAGTCCCAGCTCCACTATTTCCTCCTGTCTGTGGGATCAGGCACGCTGGAAGACTTGCTTGCCAGCGAACCAGGTTTGGATGGTCTGGGTCTTGCCGAGCGCGTAAGGGTCCACCTCGAAGGGATTCTGGTCGAGCAGGATGAAGTCTGCGGCTTTGCCCGGTTCCAAGGAGCCAAGCTGATCCGACAGTCCGAGCATTTGCGCGGGCGCGGTCGTGTAGCAGGCCAGCGCTTCTTCGAGAGTGATGCCTTGTTCGGGCCAGAGGGTTCCGGGGAATTGTCCCGTGGGGTCGGCGCGGGTGATGAGCCCTTGGATGGCCTCCCAGGCGTTGGGGGAGACGCTGACCGGCCAGTCCGAGCCGCCGCCGATGGTCGCGCCACTGTCCAGGAGGTCCCGGTTGGGCTGCATCTTCGTGGCGCGTTCCAGCGGGAGGACCGTTTTGATGGCTTCGTAAATGACGCCAGGGAACCAGAGCGACGGCGAAATGTCCGCGCTGACGTTCAGTGCTGCGAATCGGGGGAGATCGTCTTCGTGGATGAATTGGCCGTGGGCAATCTGGTATTTCGCCTCATGGAAGCCTTCGTCCCGGATGGTTTGGACGGCGTCGAGCACCATGCGGACCGAAGCGTCGCCGGTGCAGTGGATCTTGGCCGAGATGCCGGATTTTGCGGTCCGCCGGAGCCATCCCAGCAGATCTTCGGTAGGCATGGTGGTGTGGCCGGCGAAGTCCTGCGCGTGGTGCTCGTCCGGCAGATAGGGCTCCAGGAAAGCTGCCGTGCGGGACGGCGGCACGCCGTCGAGGAAGATCTTGATGAAGTCGGGACGGTGGTGGGTGGTTCGGAATTCCTCACCCCTGGAGATCAGTTCCTCGCCCAACGGGGTTGTACCGAAGATGAAGTCGTTGACCTGCATGGAACTGACCACCCAGGCCTCCAAAGCGTCGGACTGGTCCAGATGCCGCAGCGCTTCCATGATTTGCAGCGAGGTTGCTGCGTCTTGGAAGCCTGTGACGCCGTAGGAGTGGAGAATCTCGATGCCCCGGGCGCACGCGCGGGCCATCTGTTCCAGGCTATAGCCCTGCGATGCTGCTATGACCCGCTCAACTAACACGCCGCCTGCCTCGATCAGGACGCCCGTGGGGAGCCCGGTGATGGGGTCGCGGAGGATCTCGCCGCCTTCAGGGTCGCTAGTGGTTTCGTCGATCCCGGCCAATGCCATGGCGGCGGAATTGACCCAGCGGTTGTGTTTGCTGTCGTCCTTGAGGAGGACCGGCCGTCCTCCGCTGGCTTCGTCGAGCCGTGCGAGCGTGTCCAAGCGGGAAAGTTGTTCGAACAGCCCGCTGCCCCAGCTGCCTCCGATGACCCAGGCTCCGGGCTCGAGGGTCGCGCTCCAGCGGGCAACCGTCTCCAGAATGGTGTCCACACCGTCGGTGGGAAGGAAATTGCATTCGAAAAGATCGGCGGCCCCTGCAAGGGAATGGTGGTTGTGGACGTCGATCAGGCCGGGCATGAGGAAGGCGCCATCCAGGTCCACAGCTTCCGTGTCGGCACCAATAAGTGCCTCGGCGTCAGCATCGAATGCCACAACCCGACCATCCGAAACAGCCATGGAGTGGGCCCACGGACGCTTCGGGTCCTGGGTCCGGATGACCGCGTTGACAAAGATCTGCAGTGTCATGTGTGTCCTTTCTTGGAGCGCGCCCGCCTGCAGGCGCTCGCTGAGGTGAGGGCCCGACGTCGGGCCTCGGCAGGGTGCGAAACTAGACTTCCGCCATTCCGAGGTAAGCGCGGTGCAGCAACGCGGGGTCGTTCATCAACGGTTCGGCCGGGCCCCCATAGGTCACCCGTCCGCCTGTCACCACGATGGCTTCGTCCGCAATCTTCAGCGCCAGTTGCGCGAATTGTTCCACCATCAGGATGCCGACGCCCGAATCCGCGATGTGCCGGATGATAGGCAAGAGCCGCAGGAAAACCACGGGAGCCAGCCCGAGGGACATTTCGTCGATCAGAAGGTACTTGGGCCGGGCAGCGAAGGCCCGGGCAAGGACAACCATTTGCTGCTCGCCGCCAGAGAGCAAGCCGCTCGCCGAACTGCGTCGTTTTTGCAGCTCAGGGAAGAGCTCAAGGGCTTCATCAACCCCGGCAGGAGACTTGGCCGTCAGTTCCAGGTTCTCTTGGACGGTCAAGGAGGGGAAGACGGTGCGGCCTTGCTCCACATGGACAAGCCCCAACCGCGAACGCTTGATCCTGGACAATTTGCCCAAGGGGACACCATCAAGGGACATGTTCCCCTTGCTGGTGGAAATGATGCCCGAAATCGACTCCAGCAGACTGGTCTTCCCTGCACCGTTCGGGCCGACCAAGGTCAACAAGGACCCCGGTTTCACCACCAACGAGACGCCGGACACCACGGGACCGGAGCCCCTGCTGACGCTCA
Source organism: Arthrobacter sp. DMZ02-1R (assembly GCF_057747935.1). Classification (NCBI taxonomy): domain Bacteria; kingdom Bacillati; phylum Actinomycetota; class Actinomycetes; order Micrococcales; family Micrococcaceae; genus Arthrobacter; species Arthrobacter sp. DMZ02-1R. Next base: position 4,243,556 of record NZ_CM173230.1, on the reverse strand, counting down.
CGCCGTCGAGGTTCAACTCGCTCATGAGACCTCCAATTCGCCCAAGTAGGCAGTCATGACCTGCGGATTTGCGAGCACGTCGTCGCGGTGACCGGATGCGATGACCTCGCCGAAATTCAAGACCACCAAGTCGTTGCACACCGAGCGGACCATGTCCAGATCGTGTTCGATCAGCAACAGCGTGGTTCCAAAGCGATGGGGCAACTGGACCAACTGCTCGGCGAAGGAAACGTGTTCCTCGTGGGACAACCCTGCGGCTGGCTCGTCGAGCAGCAGGAGGCGCGGCGACGCCGCCATGTTGGCTGCGACCTCGATCAGCCTGCGGGTCCCGACGTCGACCCTCGCTAATTGCGTCGACGCCGGCGGGCAGTTGAAGAACCTCAAGAGTTCCTCGACGCGCTCTTCCGATGCCTGTCCGCGTGCGATGAAGCGGACATAGGCGCCGACGCTGAGGGTGGGCGGTACCCGGTCCTGTTGGAAGGTCCTTCGGATTCCCAACCTGGCGCGCTCCATAGGCGAGAGCCCGTTAAGGGACTGGCCGGCCAACTGAATGGTTCCCTGGTGTTGCGGCAGGAACCCGGCGAGGGCGTCCACCATGGTCGACTTTCCCGCGCCATTGGGACCCATCAACCCAGTGACGGAGCCCTCGGTGAGGTCCAGATCCACCTCGCTGAGCGCCGTCACGTAGCCGAACGTCACGGACAGCCCCCGCACCGATAGCAGTGGGCTAGCCTCCGACACAGCCGACGACGTCGGGCGCCTCGCCGCCGTCGGGACCGCCGCCGTCGGGCCTTTGGTTCCGGCGTTAGGCACCGCCGGTGCCGGAGGAGCGTCAGCGGGTGCCGGTGCCTCCGCGGACTTGCGGCGCCTCTGGGTCCTGCGCCACCACATGGCGCGAAGATCGGCGCCGAGGTTGGAACCGGTTGTCAGGGACTGGATACCCAGGGCGCCGAAGATGACAAATCCCCAGTCCTGCGAGATTCCGAGGCGCTTGAGCAATTCCGGGACCAACACCCAGAGGATCCCGCCGAGCACTGCCATATCGATCAAGTAGGAACCGGAGACGATAGCCAGGACGTAGAGGGCCAGTGACTGGATGGTGGTGAAACTGCTGGGGTAAACGAGCCCCACTTGGCCCGAGAGCAGGCCGCCGCCGATTCCTGCCAGGAACGCACCCGCCCCGAACGCGGTCAGTTTAGTCACGGTCACGCTCGTCCCGGCCGAAGCAGTTCCGCGCTCCGAGAAGGCGACGAATTTCCAACCGCTTCCCCAGCGGCTCGCCTGGAGATAGTGGACCAGGAGGCTGCACAACGCCAGGACAATCACGGCGAAGAGGAAGTAGCGGCGGTCGCCGGGAAAGAGATCTGGACGAGCCACTTGGATCCCCGTCTGGGTTCCGGGGAATTGGATCTTGCCCAGGGTCAGGTCTGCGGCAGCCGCAAAGCCGAGGGTGACTACCGCCAGGTTCACGCCCCGGAGGCGGAGTGCTGGAAGGCCGACGACGACGCCCGCGGCCGCCGCGGCCAGCCCGCCTAGCGGGAGCCACACAATCAGGCCGCCCGGGGCATCCACGGAGTTAAGCCAGGACACAACCCAGGCTCCCACTGCGGCAAAGCTGAGCTGGCACAGGGCCATCATTCCGGCACTCCCCGTCACAATGCCGAGGCCCAGCAGGGAGATCATGGCGACGATCGCGGTGGTGCCGAGGAAGACGAAGTAGGCGGGCAGGACCGCGCTGAGGAGCCAGCCGACCAGGACACAGGCAACGCCGATCGCAAGGGGTTTCATGCGCCCGCGGGCCAGAAAGGAGTTAGCGCGCAACATCCCAGACTTCCTTTCTCTCTGCCCACAGGAGGAAAACGACAATGATCAGGAACGGGACCCAGTAGCGGAGGACGGACATTTGCTCGAACTGGGCCAAGGCACCTTGCAACATGCCCAGGGCCAATCCGCCGACGACGGCCAGGTCAAGCCTGCGGAAACCGCCGAGCAATGCCGCGGCCGAGGCCGGAACAATGATGAAGGAAAGGGAAATGGGGTCATTGGTCTGGGTCGGCGCAACGATGGACACCGCGGCGGCGCTGATGAGGCCGGTGCCTACCCATACGGCGATACTCAGGCCTTTGGCAGGCACTCCCAGAAGTTCCGCCGTCGTCGGGCGTTCTGACAAGGCGCGCAGTTTGGTGCCGATCTTGCTCTTGGTGAGCAGCACATGGCATCCGACCGCGACTGCCAAGGCCAACGCCACCATGACCACCGTCACCTGGGTCACCACAACGTTGCCCATGCTGAAGGCCGGCCCCGGGAGCAGGGATTTGAAAGTCTTGGGCTTGCTGCCGAAGAGAATAAAGGACAAGGAGACCAGAAGCAGCAGGGAGGCGACTGAGACTGCCGAGCGGGTTCCGATCCCGGCTTCGGGAAGCCACTGCGCAATGATCCAGCCGACCAGGCCGGAGACCACCGCGCCGACGCAGACGCCGGCCGCCGTTGCCGCCCACTGGGGGAGGTGTTGCTCGGCGAAGATCACCGCCAAGTAGGCGGCGAACATGCCGATGGCCACTTGGGAAAAGTTGACGACCCGCACAAGTCTCGCCATGAGGGTCAAACACACGGCGATTACCGCGTAGAGTCCTCCGGCAGCCAGGCCGGCCAATGCGCCTTGGAGCATGGTGTCCTTTCTTTCTCAAACATTTGGCAGGGTGCTGGTTCCGGCCTTGGCGGACCGATCACCGGCACCCTGCCAGAGACCACTAGTTCTGGCGCATCCAGGTACCGGAGGCCTTGACCCACGTCCCGTCCTTGAGCTGGACAGGCCATGCGGCCGTGTTGGCGCCGTGCTTGTCCCCGGGACCGAAGACATACGGCGTGCCGACCATGGGGTTTTCGATCGGTTTCATCGCGAGTAGGGCATCCGTAACGGACTGGCGTGTGATGTCACCTTTGATGCCCTTGAGGACCTCGATGAAGTAAGTTGCGGCCAGGTATCCACCTTGGGCGAAGGAGGTCAGAGGAATGTTGTTCTTTTCCATCAGGGCCCGCCAGTCCTTGTTGGCAGCTTCGTTCGGGTCGGTGAACGGCGCGAACTCCGCCGGAACGTAGACGCCCTTGCCTGCGCTGCCCGCGGCCTTGGCGAATTCACTGGTGTAAGTGGACGTCAGGAACAGCCACGTCACATCTGTAAGGCCCTGGGCTTCGGCGGCTTTGAGCAGGCCAATGGCGTCCGGCTCAATGGCATTGATGAAGACAGCTTTGCAGCCCGAGTTCTTTGCCTTGATCACCTGGGGCGTGAAATCGGGGCTGCCCAAGGGAACGCTGTCGTCCAGGAATTTCAGGCTCTTGCCGGTCTTCTTGGACCAATTATCGATGGCCGCCTTGTAGGCGGGGCCCGTGCTGCCCGCAATTTCCAGGAACCCGCAGATGTCCGTGAGGCCCAGCTTCTCAGAGCCGTACGTCAAGGTCATTTCGGTATCGAGGAACGGGCCAACGTTGACAGGCGAGACCGCCGGGCTGGAGAAGCATGCGGGGTCCACGCCGGTTCCCTGCAGGGAGAGGATCTTGTTCTGCTGGTAGTACTTGGCGTTGACATCGCAATCCAGCAGGCTGGCCGAACCCACCATGGCCACGGCCTTCTTGGACTCAACCACGTCCCGGGCAGATTGCGATGCGGTGGAAGGATCTCCCTTGTCGTCCGTGATGACGTAGTTGATCTTTTTGCCATTGATTCCGCCGGAAGCGTTGAAGGCATCGAAAACGGCTTTGGATGCCGCCGAGGCTTCGGGGAAAGTGGCTCCGCCGCTCAGAGCGTTGACAGAGCCAACGACGATATCGTCCGCGCCCGCTCCGGCCGGGGCTGCCTTGGTGCTGTTGGTGTCTTCGCCGCACGCGGTCATCAGCAGGGCGCTGGCCACGGCGATTGCACCGATTTTCGTCAGCTTGGAAATCATGAAAGCTCTCAATTCTCTCGGAGCGGCAATTCAGGTGAACATCGGCACTGTGGGATGGATCACTTCGGCTCGACGGTATGGTCCAGCGTAAATTGGCCCCGCGCCGCGGACTTGTCTGTGAGTGAACTTCACTTGTCCAAATCGGCACAGCTGAGGTGCGAAATTGATGCTGCCGCCGCTGCGCAATCCGTTCCGCTGAGGTCAAGTGTCCTTCCCTTGTAGACAAGACTTTGCGATTCCATCCGCCCAATACTCAAAGCAGTGCCGGCGCCCGCCGGCTGAGAACTGGAAGGAACCACATGAGCGTGAATCTTCTCGACACCGCCAATTGGCTGCCCTTGGACGGCTTGGCCCCTGGCTTCGACGCCAACAGGGCCCCCCACTCACCGGACTTGGGCGGGCGGACCATCACCATCAACGCCTCCAACGGATCCGTGATCACGCACACCTTCACCGAAGACCGCGTGATCTGGGCTTACGATGCCGCCGACGGCGATCCGCACGGCGACGAGCGTGGGGACGATTCCTACGAGGCCTTCCTGGTTGACGAAGACCTCTACTTCGTCCAGTTCCACACCCAGGTGCGTCCGCTCGACGCCGTCAGCCTGGTGCTGGACCTGAAGTCCGGCCGGTCACTGACGGTTGTCACGATCATTGACGACGAGGACTCGCAGGGCACCCGCGTAAAACAGCTGTTCGACGCCGGCACGATCGTCGAGGTTCCGACGAATGGCGCAGCACCTGCCCCGAGCCGTGCCCTGATTGGCCGCCGTGTCCTGTGGGTCTATAGCCCCGAGCACGCCTACGAACACATCTACTTGAGCCCCGAATGGTACACCTGGCAGTGCCTCGCAGGCCCGGAGAAGGGCCTCGCCGACACCGACGAGAACACGGTCTATGAGATCCGTCCGGGCATTTTTGTGTTTGCTTGGCGCGAGAAAGTCATCCCCTGTGCTTCGGTAACCATTGCGGACCACCGCAACGTCCGGAGCATCCGGTCCCACGGCGCATTGTTCGGACTCGACGAGTCGGGCGAGGTGCCAACGCACTTCACATTTGGTGCGTTCGGCCGCTTGATTTCGACCACAGTGCACCCTGAGGAGTTCGACCCGGCCCGCTGATTGGCACGCCGCCGGCGCGGCCCCTCAAGAAGGAGACCGCGCCGGAAGTCGCGTGCAGTTCAGGCCGCTGGTGTGTTCTCAGCCCTCCAGAATGTACTTCGCGGCCTTTTCCCCGATCATGATTGACGGCGCGTTCGTGTTGCCGGTGGTGATGCGTGGCATGATCGAGGCGTCCGCTACATACAAGCCCGCCAGTCCGTGCACGCGAAGGCGTGGGTCCACCACGGCGAGGGCGTCGACTCCCATTTTGCAGCTGCCCACCTGGTGGTGGTAGGTCACGGCACGGCGGCGCACATAGTCGCGCAATCCTTCTTCGTCGACGACGGCGGGACCTGGGTACAGTTCCTGAGCGCCCCAGGCCCCGGCGAGGGCAGGGGCAGCGCCGATTGCGCGGCACTGGCGGAGGGAGGCGACGAGCGAACGCACGTCTTCCTCCTCGTTCAGGGCCGCAAGGTCGATCAACAATGGATCGTGTGGATCGCTCCCCGACAGCCGGATGCTTCCGCGGCTCAACGGGCTGACGATCCCGGCCATGAGGGTGAACGCGTTGCCGTCCGGCCCCGTCATGTCGTCCTGGTACATCGGAATGCTGAAATGGATAGGTTGCGTGTCCGGCACGTCAAGGTCCGGATGGCTCTTCCAGAACAGGTGGCTTTGGGTGATCGAAACGCCCGGACGCGGCGCGTCAATATCCCGCGTTGTGGTGAAAATGACCGGGGCGAGCAAGTGATCGTGCAAGTTCTTTCCGACGCCGGGGAGATCGTGAACGGGGGCGATGCCAAGATCCGCGAGCTCTTCGGCCGGCCCGATCCCACTCCGCAGTAGGATTCTGGGCGAGTCGATCGCCCCGGCGCACAGGATGACTTCATCGGCGTAGGCACTCAGCACCTCCCCGTCGCGCTCGTATTCGACCCCGCTCACGCGTCCGTTCTCGAGCAGGAGTCGGTGTACATGGCAGCCGGTTTCAAGTTCCACGTTGGGTGCACCTAGCACGGGCTTGAGATACGCGATGTAAGTATTCAATCTCTTGCCATCGCGGACGGTGAGCTGTTGCTGCGACACACCATCAAGCCGGCCGCTGTTGTAGTTCGGGTTGCGCTCAAGGCCGATCTCGACGGCGGCATCGACCACGGCGCCCTGGATGGGATCCAGCGGATAGTCGTCGCTCACGTCGAGCATGCCGTCGTCGCCGGGACGTGCCTCGATCTGCTGGTAGATAGGCAGTACATCCGCCCAGGACCAGCCGTCGTTGCCTTCGGCTGCCCAATGGTCGAAGTCGGCCGGGGCGCAACGGACCCAGATCATTGCGTTCAGTGAGTGGGATCCGCCCAGCACCTTGCCTCGCGGCAAATGGAGACGCCTGCTGGATGCATGCTCCTGCGGAACCGTGTAGTAGTCCCAGTCGTCGGCGCTGTGCCATAGCTCACCCATCCGGCTGGGATCGTGGATTGCCGGATTGCTGTCCTCGCTTCCGGCTTCGAGCACGCGAACGTGCACTCCCGCATCGGCGAGCCGGCGGGCTACGACGCATCCAGCAGATCCCGCTCCGACGACAATGGCGGATGCCCGGCCTTTTATGAGGGCTTCAACGCTCATCCTGAACTCCTGTCTTCAGCTGCCATGGCCAACTGGCCGCTGGCCATCATGAGCAATCCTGCACCGGGACCGCCGCACGTGACTTGTCTCACAAAGCAAGGCCGTTGTCGAACCATGCACGCGCCATGCTTCGAATCACATGAGTGTAGAATTGCGGCCAAGCTCACACCCGGCAGGCCCAGGGCCTGCGGGGCGAGGGGCACCTAAGAAGGAGTTTGATGATCGCCGTGGCCGATGCCGGTTCTGCCACCGTTCAGACAATGGTGGCCGACAGTTTCCAGGACTGGAGCCGCGCCATCTCGGAATCGTTCGTGCCGCTGATGGTCCGTTCGAACGATGCTGCCACTTTCCACGGGACCATGCGCTCCCGGGTACTCGGTGATATCTCCGTTATTGAGGTCAGGGCCGGCCGGCACACTGTGGTCAGGACTCCTGCCCTCATTGCAAAGTCCACGGAACGCTATTTCAAACTGAGCATCCAGCTATCGGGCACCGGCCGCCTCGTGCAGGATGATCGCGAAGCCGTGCTAAGCCCCGGCGACCTCGCTATCTATGACACCTCCAGGCCGTACGAACTTTCCTTTGACAGCGAATTCCGGACCCTCGTGCTCATGTTTCCCTACGGGCTATTGGATCTCCCGGTTGAAGCGATGGTGCAAGTCACCGCGATGCGCATCCCCGGCGACCAGGGCTTGGGTGAGCTCATCAGCCCCTTCCTGGTGCGTCTGGCAGACAATCTGGAAGCGTTGTCCGGCGCCAACGGCCTTCGCCTGGCCCACAACGCCCTGGACCTGGTGACTACCTTGTTCAACGGGGAGCTCGACCAACTGGTCGAGGCCGGTCGCGACCCTCACTTGTTGTTGCTGAGCAGGATCCATGACTACATCGAAAGCAATCTCGGCGATCCGGAGTTGGGCCCGGGTTTGATCGCGGCGGCGCACTACATCTCGACCCGACATTTGCACGACCTCTTCCAGGAGATTGACACCACCGTGGCTGCTTCCATCCGGCAACGCAGGCTTGAACGCTGCCGGCGCGACCTGCGGGACCCCGTACTGGCAGGCCGTCCCGTGTCGGCCGTCGCGGCCCGCTGGGGTTTTACGGATGCCGCGCACTTCAGCCGCATCTTCCGGGCGGCCTTCGGCAATTCGCCCACGGGCTACCGCAACGAGCCCTGAACCAAGATCCACGCCCCAAAGCTCCCCAGCCTTCGTCCATGATCAAGTGGCATGCCGCCACAGACAAGACCTGCCCCTGTGCCCTGCGTCATAGTCAAAGCAAGGGCGCAGGCAATGAACGCCCGCAAACGTCGCACTTGAAGAGGGAGTTCCGGCATGGCAACGAAGCTGTTCATCGATGGCGAATGGGTCGCAGCAAATGGCGGTTCGATCGCGACGATCAACCCAGCCACCGAAGAGGTGCTGGAGGAGGTCGCATTCGCCAGTAGCAGCGATGTGGACAACGCCGTCAATGCGGCACGCGCGGCCTTCAACAACCCCGGCTGGCGGGATCTCCTTCCGGTCCAACGCGCAGCATTGCTATTCCGCCTTGCGGACCTGATCAGCCAGCACGCAGAGGAACTTGCCGAGTTGGAGACGAGGGACCAGGGACAGCCGATCGGTGTCTCCAGGGCTGTATCGGTCAACGGCGCGGCGGAGCACTTCCGCTATTACGCCGGCTGGGTCACCAAAATCGAGGGGACCACCTCGCCTATCTCCTTCCCGGACACCCTGCACTACACCAGGCGCGAACCCATCGGTGTTTGTGCGTTGATCACGCCTTGGAACTTCCCTCTCATGATCCTCGCCTGGAAACTGGCTCCGGCGCTTGCCACCGGTAACACTGTTGTCATCAAGCCAGCCGAGCAGACCCCGCTGACCGCTATCCGGCTGGTGGAACTGGCTGCCAAGGCCGGATTCCCGTCAGGAGTTATCAACTTGACCACCGGCGACGGTTCTACTGGTGCCGCCCTCGTGGACCACCCGGGAGTCGACAAGGTCTCTTTCACCGGCTCCACCGCCGTCGGCAAGTCCATCGTCCGGGGCTCCGCCAACAACCTCAAGCGCGTCACCCTCGAACTCGGCGGGAAGAACCCCTCCATCATCGCCGCCGACGCCAACATCGATGCTGCCGTGGCAGGTAACATCGCTGGCGGAACACTCAACACGGGGCAGGTCTGCGCCGCCTACAGCCGCTTCTACGTCAATAAAACGCGCGAAGCCGAGTTTGTTGAAAAGATCGCTGCAGGAATGGACGGGCTGACTCTGGGCTCGGGCCTCGACGCCAGCACCCAGCTCGGACCGCTGGTCTCCGCCGAACACCTGGCACACGTGGAACGGCTCGTGGCCACAGGCGTTCCGCAAGGTGCCGAACTCATCACGGGCGGCAGGAGGGCCGCGGAAACCGGTTACTTCTTCCAGCCCACGGTCTTCGCCGGCGTCAAGGACACTATGACCATCGCCACGGATGAGATTTTCGGACCGGTCCTGTCCATCATGGCCTACGATGACGACGACGAGCTGCAGGAACTCATCAATCGCGCGAACGACACCGACTATGGTCTTGCCGCCACGGTTTGGACGAAGGACCTCGGCGCCGCCCATCGACTCGCCAGTGGTATCCGGGCCGGAGCCATCTTTGTCAACATGCCTCCCATCCCGGACATGGCAGCACCCTGGGGTGGCTTCAAGTCGAGTGGATGGGGCCGTGAAATGGGTCCATACTCGATCGACGCCTACACCGAAGTCAAAGGCGTCTGGATGCACTACGGAGCCTGAGGGCAATGACAATCCAAGGCGCCCGCCTCCCTGACGTTATTCTTGGGGTTTCGCTCCGGTTGATGAAAGAAGGAGAGCGTCCATGAAGATCCGGGCCCCACGACTGGATGTGAGTGGCGTTGTCCTTGTCTGGGCCCTGATATTCGGGCTTTGGCAACCTTTTGTATGGTGGCGGGGGATTTTCGCTGCCGTATGTTTGATCGTTGCTCTATGGGGCATTGTTGGTTGGTACCGGCGTCGTTCTGCGCGGGGGCGGAAGTAATCCGGCAACTCAGTCCCGCGCGTTGTCTTCATTCGATGGCGTGAATGTCCTTGACCGTTGAGAGGAACACCAGCCTGAGGCGGCTATCGCCTGGCTTGTAGAAGAGTGCTTCTTGTCTTCCGTTGGTCTTTAGGCAGAAGGTGACCTTGTCCCGAGCTCCGGGAGTGTTGGGCCAAGGGGCGAGGTCGAGTCCCGGCGTGAGGCAAAAGTTCCGCGGCTGTCCGGCTACGTCTGTGGCCTCGAGCCTCAGCCGGGATCCGTATCGAGTCGTTTCGCGCTTCCTGACGATGGCTGTCACTTGCTGCCACGGGACGTCTCCGACGGCTAGTGAGCGAACCCGGCGGTAGGTTACAACAGACCAGCGCAAGTAGAGGCCGGCCGCGATAATTCCCAAGGCCGCCGCCACGGACATTGGCCATGGCTGGCTCCAGCTGCCGGCGTCGTGTCCGACGATCGTGAGGAAATCATTCGGGCTGTCGGGATAGACGTTCAGGGTCACGGACGACCCCGGGCCGGGAATGCCCACACACTTCGTGTTTGTATCGACCGTGCCGTGCTGTCCCTGACCGTTCAGTGCGAAATCAACGTCCACAACACAATGGTCGGACCTGTTGCGGAACTCATTCTGGGCTGCGACGACCCCGGGCACGTGGACGCTCGTGTAGGAGACCCTGATCAAGGTTCCGACGCCGTAGACAGAACCCATCACCATCGCGGCGAAAATAAGCAGCGCCGCCGTCCTCCACAGCAGAAGCCTGGAGCGAGGCCAGCTGCGTTGCCAACCCGGGAACACGATGTCCGGTGAAACGTTTGTCGAGCGCAGTCGTAAACCTTCCGGCAGGCTGACGGAATGGGAAGGCATCTGTGATGACCCTGCTGACACGTACTCTCCCCAAAAAGCTGATCTGATCGGTCTGTACAACGTACCGCGATACCGGACGGGCGGTGCGCCGCGGGCTCCTGAAGTCGAGGCCACGACGCAACTGTCAAAGCACATCAGTACGGATGTCTGAGCTTCAGCTACGGCGTTGTTGAGCTGTCGTCCCGAGATCTAGCCCCACTCCAGTAGATCCGTGGGTATCTCCGTCTTGGCCGCCGGCCTTGTCGGCGCGATCCATTCGCCCGGGTAATTCCCTGCCGGCTCTGGCGGCGCATGGCTGCCGACTGTGCAGCTCATGATCTCGACCCACTTGCGGTGAGGGATCCAGCAGCGCACCGTGTCGCGGTATTGCTGGAATTCTTCGCCGAACCGTTCCTCGAGGTCTGATTCCTCGAGCGGCCTGATGGCGTAGTTCCACAGCAACGAGCCAATGACGGCGTAGGCGACCACGAGCCATGACTGCAGGATGACACCGATTGCGGCGCCCTGAAGTATGCCCGCGGCCGCCATTGGATTACGAATCCAGCGATACGGGCCTGCGATGACCAGACGGTTGGGCATCGCCGATGGCAGCGGCGTGCCATCTCCCAGCGTCGACATCACTACTGCCGACGAGATGCCAAGGGCGCTGGCCAGTACGAGAACCGCGACGCCGACAGGACCTGCAAACGATGGAAACGGGAGCGCCACTGCCCAGCGCTGTTCGAGAATCGTTATGGCAAACGGAATCACCGCCAGGAAGAAACCCCAGAAGAGGACGATTTGCCCGAAGGTTGAAGCCACGTGGGCTGCAGTGGTCGGCCGGACGACGGCGGGACGGAATGCGAACGGACCGCGGAGGATCCACATAGTCGGTACGCGCCCCAGCAAGACGAGACAGAGCGCGATCAGTGAACCCGCGGTGGCAGCACCCATGCTTAGCACGCCCCAGCCCGCTTCGGTTGTGATTGTGGCGTATGCCGTCAGCGCGACGGCGACGACGCCCGTCCAGCCAGTAGTCACTGCCGCGGCGGCCTTAACGCCAAATGCCGCCACGACCGAGGCCGCGACGAACAACGGAATGTCAAAGACAGCGACCGCGACCGGGTCGAGGTTACCGAGGGTCGCCTCCCGCACCACGGGCGACACGAAAACCGCGGCCCACCAGGAGAAACCGGCAGCCGCCTGCATGGCGAAATAAGCCCGACCCCACCGAACCAAGCGCGTCACTGACCCACCCTAAACATTAGTAGTCCCTGTCGAAGTCAATTTTGGCCTCAGCCTACCGAATTCGACCGCGACGTCTGTCAACGAGCGGAATGCCACGCACCGCCCCCACCCCAAAAAATCCCCGGACCTACAATGGAGACATGCCGGACATTGAGCGGTGGCCCACCGGGCGCCTGTTGTCTACTGCGGCCCGGCTGGTGGAGCACGCCTGGGATGAAAACCTCAGGTCGATCGGCCTTACCCATGCTGGCGTCATAGCGATGGAAGTCCTTGCAGCCACAGGTCCCATCACCCAGACCAGGCTGGCTCAGATTGTGCGGGTGCAGGCCCAGACCATGGGCCAGACCCTCAATAGACTCGAAGCCCACGGCTACATCACGCGCCAACGCAGTTCCGAGGACCGAAGGATGCACGTCGTGTCACTGACCGACACCGGCATGGATGCGCTGGAGCGGGCTGCCGAATCGGAGCAGCAAGTCCTCGCCCAAGTGTCCATCGATACCTCGATGTTCAGGCAAGAGTTGAAAGTACTCGTGCGCGAGCTGGCAGTCCGCCAAGCACCCGCGGGCGTCACTGCCGGCGTCCCCTACGCCCCCGCGCGGGGCGAAGACTAATCGCGCAGTGAATGGGAAACGTCGACGGCGGCCCGCCCACCGCGCGCTGTCCCCTCACCGCGAGCGGCCAATTCGTCCAAGACCGCGTCGTACCAGGACTTGACTCTTGACAACCTTCTCAAGGACCGCGTAGCTTGAATCGTATCAATGAAACGATTCAAACAATCAAAAATACATTGATCTGAGGCCCGAGACTCCCGGGCTTCACGCTGGACAACACGGAATGCGAGAACCAACCATCATGAAAGACGTAGCAACGGCGCTGGGCCGGTTGGAAGAGCTGGCCATCGAAGTTCCCTCGTGGGCCTACGGCAACTCCGGCACACGCTTCAAGGTGTTCGGCACGCCCGGCACGCCGCGGACCATCCAGGAGAAGCTCGCGGACGCCGCGAAGGTCCACGAACTGACGGGCCTCTCACCGACGGTGGCCCTGCACATCCCTTGGGACAAAGTGGATGACTACGCTGCCCTCCGTGATTACGCTGCCAGCCTCGGCGTCGGACTGGGGACCATCAACTCCAATACGTTCCAGGACGACGAATACAAGTACGGCTCCCTGACGTCCTCGGACGCATCGGTGCGCCGCCGGGCGATCGACCACCACCTGGAATGCATCGACATCATGCACGCCACGGGCTCCCGGGACCTGAAGATCTGGCTGGCAGACGGCACCAACTATCCGGGCCAGGATGACATGCGCGGCCGCCAGGACCGCCTGGCCGAATCCCTGCAGGAGATCTACGCGGGACTTGGCGAGAACCAGCGTCTGGTGCTGGAGTACAAGTTCTTCGAGCCGGCTTTCTACCACACCGACGTTCCGGACTGGGGTACCTCTTACGCGCAGACCCTTGCCCTGGGGGAGAAGGCCTTTGTCTGCCTGGACACCGGCCACCATGCCCCGGGCACCAACATCGAGTTCATCGTCATGCAGTTGTTGCGCCTGGGCAAGCTGGGCTCCTTCGACTTCAATTCGCGTTTCTATGCCGACGACGACCTGATCGTCGGTGCCGCGGATCCGTTCCAGTTGTTCCGCATCATGCACGAGGTCATCCGCGGCGGCGGCTTCGGTAAAGAGTCCGGCGTCGCCCTGATGCTGGACCAGTGCCACAACATGGAGGAGAAGATCCCGGGCCAGATCCGCTCCGTGCTCAACGTCCAGGAAATGACAGCCCGCGCACTGCTCATCGACGGCGCTGCGCTCACCGAAGCGCAGCGCGAGGGTGATGTCCTGGCCGCCAACGGCATCTTCAACGATGCCTTCTATACCGATGTCCGGCCTGTCCTGGCGGAGTGGCGTGAATCCCGCGGCCTGCCCGCGGACCCGCTGACCGCGTTCAAGGCCAGTGGCTACCAGAAGAAGATCAACGAGGACCGCGTGGGCGGCCAGCAAGCCGGATGGGGCGCTTAGCATGAACATGCAGAACACAGACAACAAGACTGTTGAAGAACTGATCACCCGCTCCAACCGCCTGGGCGCGGACAAGCGGAACACCAACTTCGCCGGAGGGAACACCTCCGCGAAGGGCACGGAAAAGGACCCGGTCACCGGCGAGGACGTCGAGCTCCTGTGGGTCAAAGGCTCAGGCGGCGACCTGGGAACCCTGAAGGCCGAAAACCTGGCTGTTTTGCGCCTGGACCGGCTGCAGGCACTCAAGGCTGTTTACCCCGGCGTCGAGCGTGAAGACGAAATGGTGGCCGCGTTCGATTACTGCCTGTTCGGCAAGGGCGGCGCCGCGCCGTCAATCGACACCGCGATGCACGGACTCGTCAACGCCGCGCACGTGGACCACCTGCACCCGGACTCGGGCATCGCGATTGCGACGGCGGTAGACGGGGAAGCGCTGACCTCCAAGATCTTCGGCGAGAAGGTCGTGTGGGTTCCCTGGCGCCGCCCCGGCTTCCAGCTGGGACTGGACATTGCAGCGATCAAGGAAGCCAACCCGCAGGCCATCGGCACCATCCTGGGCGGCCACGGCATCACCGCCTGGGGAGCCACGAGCGAGGAAGCCGAAGCCAACTCCCTGTGGATAATCGAGCAGGCCGAACACTACATCGCCCAGAACGGCAAGGCCGAACCCTTCGGCGCCAAACTCCCCGGTTACGCCGCACTTTCGGAAGCCGAGCGCCGCGCGAAGGCAGCCGCCTTGGCTCCCGCCATCCGTGGCATCGCTTCGGCCGACAAGCCGCAGGTGGGCCACTTCAGCGACGATCCGCGTGTCCTGGAGTTCCTCAAAGGCGCCGAGCACCCGCGCCTTGGAGCGCTGGGCACCTCCTGCCCGGACCACTTCCTGCGCACCAAGGTCAAGCCGCTCGTCCTGGACCTGCCCGCCGACGCCGGCATTGAGGAGAGTATCGATCGCCTCAAGGAACTCCACGCCGCATACCGCGAGGATTACCAGGCCTACTACGATCGCCACGCCGACGCCGATTCCCCGGCCCTGCGCGGCGCGGACCCGGCCATCGTACTGGTCCCCGGCGTCGGAATGTTCTCCTACGGCAAGGACAAGCAGACCGCACGGGTCGCGGGGGAGTTCTACCTCAACGCGATCAACGTGATGCGCGGTGCCGAAGCCATCTCCTCCTACGCCCCGATCGAGGAATCCGAGAAATTCCGGATCGAATACTGGGCCCTCGAGGAAGCCAAGCTCGCCCGGATGCCAAAGCCGAAGTCCCATGCCACGCGCATCGCGCTGGTGACCGGAGCGGCGTCGGGCATCGGGAAGGCGATCGCCACCCGCCTCGCCGCGGAAGGCGCCTGCGTGGTCATCGCGGACCTCAACCTGGACAACGCGCAGGCCGTCGCGGCCGAACTCGGCGGCGCGGACGTCGCCGTCGGGATCCAGGCTGACGTCACCGACGAAGCCCAGGTGGCCGCGGCGGTCCAGGAAGCGGTCCTGGCTTTCGGCGGATTGGACCTGATCGTGAACAACGCGGGCCTGTCCATCTCCAAGCCGCTGCTGGAAACCACGGAGAAGGACTGGGACCTGCAGCATAACGTCATGGCCAAGGGCTCGTTCCTGGTCTCCAAGGCCGCGGCGAAGGTCATGATCGACCAAGGCATGGGAGGAGACATCGTCTACATCTCCTCCAAGAACTCGGTGTTCGCCGGCCCGAACAACATCGCCTACTCGGCCACCAAAGCTGACCAGGCCCACCAGGTGCGTCTGTTGGCCGCGGAGCTGGGCGAGTACGGCATCCGCGTCAACGGCATCAACCCCGACGGCGTGGTCCGCGGTTCCGGCATCTTCGCCGGCGGTTGGGGCGCCAAGCGCGCCGCCGTCTACGGTGTCGACGAGCAGGAACTGGGCAAGTACTACGCCCAGCGCACCCTGCTCAAGCGCGAAGTCCTGCCCGAGCACGTCGCGAACGCGGCCGCCGTCCTGACCAGCAACGAACTCTCGCACACCACCGGCCTGCACATCCCGGTGGACGCGGGCGTCGCCGCGGCCTTCCTGCGATGAACGCCCGGTTGTTCGCCGCCGTCGACATCGGAGCGTCGTCCGGCCGCGTCATGCTCGGCCGCGTGGGCGAGGGTAGCGTCTCGCTGGAAACGGTGCACCGCTTCCCAAACGGCGTCGTAGAGCTCGACGGCGGACTCCGCTGGGACTTCGACGCTCTGTTCGAGGAGGTGCTCAAGGGACTTGCGGCGGCCGCCGAAACGGCCGCCGCGAGCGGTGAGCGGATCGTCAGCATCGGCATCGACACGTGGGCAGTCGACTACGGGCTGGTGGATGCCTCCGGCGAACTCCTCGCGCAGCCGTTCAGCTACCGCGACGAGCGGGGCCGCACCGCCGTCGCGAACGTCCACAAGGTGCTGGACCCGGCACGGCTCTACGCCACCACCGGGCTCCAATTCCTGCAGTTCAACACGATCTACCAGCTCGCCACCGAGCGGGAACTGCGCGGCGTTCAGGCGTTGCTGATCCCGGACCTGATCGCGTTCAAACTCACGGGGCGGCGCCGGACAGAGGCCACCAATGCGTCCACCACCGGGCTCTTCGACGCCGTCGCAGGGGAGTGGGCCACCGAACTGTTCAAGCCGCTCGGCCTGCCCAAAAACGTGTTCCCCGCCATCATTCAGCCCGGCGAAACCGTGGGCACGCTGCTGCCGGACATCACGGCCCGGACAGGGCTGCCAGCGGAGACCGCGGTGGTTGCCGTCGGATCGCACGACACCGCCTCGGCCGTAGCCGCGGTGCCGGCGTCGCGCGACGATTTCGCCTACATTTCCTCCGGAACATGGTCCTTGGTGGGCGTGGAATTGGACAGCCCGGTCCTTGGCGAAGCAAGCCGGCTGGCCAACTTCACCAACGAGCGCGGGGTAGACGGCACCATCAGGTACCTGCGGAACGTGGGCGGGCTATGGCTGCTCAGTGAATGCCTGCGCACCTGGGCTACCGAAGGGCACGCGCCGTCGCTGGCCAGCCTCCTCGAATCCGCGGACGCACTGCGCGCCGGAGGCCCGCAAATCAACGCCGACGATCCCGCGTTCATCGCGCCGGACAACATGCCCGAGCGGATCCGATCCGCCGTGCGCGCCACCGGCGCCGTCCTCCCAGACCGTCCGGCCGCCGTCGTGCGTTGCATTCTGGACAGCCTGGCCGCCGGCTACGCCAGGACCCTGGCACGCGCCGAGGAGCTGTCCGGCAAGCAGACGTCCGTTGTCCACATCGTTGGCGGCGGGTCGCAAAACCGGCTGCTGTGCCAGCTCACCGCGGATGCCACCGGCAAAACGGTCGTCGCTGGTCCCGTGGAAGCCACCGCACTCGGGAACGTCCTGGTACAGGCACGCGCGGCCACCCAGGAGCACCGCAGTCTTGGGGAATTGCGCCGGCTAGTAGCCTCCAGCTCAGCGCTGCAACGTTACGAGCCCGCACGCACGGGGACGGCGGCACTCCAGGAATTGAGTCAGTGAGTAGTATTGGATCACTTATTGATTCGATTCATATAGCGGGAGGTCGACGTGCCGAACAACTTGGGCGCCAAGCTGAAGGATGTCGCCGTCCTGGCCCAGGTTTCCGTCGGCACGGTGTCAAATGTCTTGAACAAACCTGAGCAGGTCTCAACCGACAAGAAGAACCGTGTTCTGGCCGCAATCGATCAGCTTGGCTTCGTGCGAAACGAATCGGCCAGAAGCCTGCGGTCCGGTTCCAGCAGGAGCTTGGGCATGCTGGTTCTCGATGTCCGGAACCCCTTCTTCACCGATGTGGCGCTCGGGGCCGAGGACGTAGCCGACGCCCACAAACACTCCTTCATCCTCGCCAATAGCGCGGAAAACAGCGTCCGGGAGCAGTCCTACCTTGACCTCTTTGAACAACAGCGTGTCCAAGGCATCCTGATTACTCCCTTGGGGGATGTCATCAAGCGCCTTGAGGTCATGCGCTCCCGGGGCATACCTTCAGTCCTCGTGGATCGGCTCGCGAGCACCGGCCACTTCTGCTCAGTTTCAGTCGATGACGTAGCAGGCGGGAGGGCCGCGATGGAGCACCTCTTGAGCGTCGGTTCAACGCGTCCAGCCTTTGTCGGGGGGCCGTTTACCCTTCAACAGGTTGATGATCGCTACCATGGTGCCCTTGCCGCAACCGAGGCGGCAGGCGTCCGGCTTCAGTTGTTCGAAACGCCGAACCTGAAGTTCGAGCGCGGCCGCCACATTGGAGACGTGATCAGCGATCTCGAGCCGGGCCCACGCCCTGACGGCGTTTTTGCTGCCAACGACCAGCTCGCCCTCGGGCTCCTGCAATCCTTTACCGAGAACGGGCTGCGGGTACCCGAGGACATCGCGATTGTTGGCTTCGACGATATTGACTTCGCCTCCCAATCAAGCATCCCGCTCACGTCCATCAGGCAGCCGCGGCAACTCATCGGCGAACGCGCGGCCGAGCTCCTTTTCGACGAAATCGACAACGAACTCGAACATGAACACCAGCAGGTGGTGTTCATGCCGGAGCTTGTTGTTCGGAGGAGCAGCCAGCGCTCCTAGATCTCCTTACCGCGCCGCCGGGACAGCCAGACCACCAGGGCCAGGACGGCGACGCCGCAGAGCACAGCGGGGCCGAAGCGGCGCGCGAGGACGGGCCACACGGCCGAGCCCAGATTCAACTCGGACGCTGGCGCGGATGGTGCGACGGGCGCAGGAGCCGCCACAGGCTCCGCCGGAGGTTGGGATGCAGCCGCCGGTTCGGGTTCCGTAGGCCCGCCGGCGTCGGGCTCAACCTCCCTCGCAGCCCCGCCGCCCGCCTTCCCAATGACGCACTGGACAAACTGCTCCAGCAATTTGTCCGAGATATCCTGGATGACGCCACGGCCGAACTGTGCTGGTTTGCCGGTGACGTTCATGTCGGTGGTCACGTCCACGGCGGTGCCGTCACCGTCGGGCGTCAGCATTGCAGTCACGGTGGCGCCGGCTGTGCCGTTGCCGCGTTTGTCCTTTCCTGAGGCCGAAATGACCACCGTGTGCGTGTCCTCGTTGCGTTCCAGGAATTCACCGGTGCCGGTGTAAATCATGGCGATAGGCCCGAGCTTGACCTTGACCGTTCCGGTGAACTCGTCGCCGCTCACGGACGTGAGGGTCGCCCCCGGGAAACAGGGCGCGATATCTTCCAATTGGTTAAAGGAATGCCAGGTGTCCTCCAGTGAACTGGGAACCACGAAATGATGTTTGAGTTCCACGTCTCCCTCTCGCTGCGTTCCGCTAGAGCCCGGCGGCCGCGATGACGGCCCGCTTAGTCAAGACCTCGGCCAAATGGCGGCGGTACGCCGCGTCCCCATTGAGGTCGCTTGCAGGATCGGTCCCTTCGGCGGCGTGTGCGCTGGCGGTCGCGATCGCTTCCCGGGTCGCCGGGGCGCCTGCTAGAGCCTGTTCGACGGCGGCGGCTCGCAGGGGCGTGCTGGCCATGTTGGTCAGGCCGATCCGGGCCTCGGCGATGGTGCCGCCCTCCACCCGGACCATCGCGGCCACTGCGACGATGGACCATTGCTGGGCCACCCGGGTGAATTTCTCATAGTGCGCACCCCACCCGGTGTACTTCGGCACCCGAATGTGGGTGAGGATTTCGCCGTCGTCGACGGCGGTGGTGAAGTAGCCCTGGAAGAAGTCCGCCGCTGCCACCCGGCGTTCCCCGTTCGGACCGGCCAGGATGAACGTCGCCTCCGCGGCCAGCACCGGAGCGGGCAGGTCGCCCGCCGGGTCGGCGTGCACTAACGCGCCACCGAACGTGCCGCGGTGGCGGACTTGCGGATCCGCAACTGTTGCCGCGGCCTTGGCCAGTAACGGGACGTGCTGGGCAATCAGCGGATCGTTGGCGATCTGGTGGTGCGTCGTCATCGCTCCGATCAGCAAGGCATCGCCGTCGTCGCGCACCCCGGACAGCTCACCGATCCGGCCCAGATCAACCACCATCGCCGGGTCGGCAAGGCGTAGTTTCATCACCGGGATCAGGCTTTGCCCCCCGGCCAGCAGCTTGACGTCGTCGCCAGCGTCGGCCAGCACGCCCAGTGCCTCCGCCACCGTAGCGGGCGCCGCGTAATCGAATGCGCTCGGAATCATTGCACACCTCCGGTCATCTTGGCTTCTTCAAGGGCGGCCCACACGCGCGACGGTGAACAGGGCATCTTGATGTCCTTCACGCCCAGATGACGCACCGCGTCCAGCACGCCGTTGACAATGGCGGGCGTCGAGGCGATGGTTCCAGCCTCTCCGACTCCCTTGGCCCCCAGCTGGTTGGTGGTCGAAGGGGTCTCGGTGCGCGCGGTCGTGAAGTGCGGCAGATCCGGCGCACTGGGCACCAGGTAGTCCACAAACGAGCCCGTGACCAGGGTGCCGGCGTCGTCGTGCACGGCCTCTTCATAGAGGGCCTGCGCGATTCCCTGCGCCAGGCCGCCGTGGACCTGGCCTTCCACAATCAGCGGATTGACCACCACTCCGACGTCGTCTACGCAGACGTACTTGCGGATGGTGACTTGCCCGGTCTCGGTGTCCACTTCCATCGCGGCCAAATGGGTGCCGTGAGGGAAGGAGAAGTTCTGCGGGTCGTAGGTGGCGTCCGAGTCCAGATTGGGCTCAAACCCGTCTGGCAGGTTGTGCCCTGAGAACGCAGCGAAGGCGATTTCACCTAGAGCCGTGGACTGATCCGTACCCTTGACGCTGAACTTGCCCTCCGCGAACTCGATGTCCTCTTCGCTGGCCTCCATCATGTGTGCGGCCACAACCTTGGCCTTCTCGATCACCTTGTCCGCAGCGGCCAGCACCGCCATGCCTCCGACCGTCAGTGACCGGGAGCCGTAGGTGTCCAGGCCTCGTTGGGAGGTCTGGGTGTCCCCATGCAGCACTTCGACATTTTCGAACGGAACACCCAGCCTGTCCGCGACGAGCTGGCTCCACGCGGTTTCGTGGCCCTGGCCGTGGGCGGAGGACCCAGTGACCACCTCGATGTTGCCGGTGGGCAGCACCCGTACTTGGGCGTGCTCCCAGCCGCCAGCGGCGTAACTGAGCGCACCGAGCACCCGGGACGGAGCCAGGCCGCACATTTCGGTGAAAGTGGAGATGCCGATGCCGAGCTGGACGGGATCGTTGCTTTCGCGACGCCGCGCCTGCTCGGCCCGTAGCTCGTCGTAGCCAAAGAGTTCCACGGCCTTCGCCGTAGCCACCTCATAATTGCCGCTGTCGTATTCGAGCCCGGCAACAGTGGTGAAGGGGAATTCCTCGTGTTTGATCCAGTTCTTCTTCCGTACCTCCAGGGGATCCATGCCCAGTTCTACGGCGAGTTCGTCCATCAAGCGCTCGATCGCAAAAGTGGCTTCCGGTCGGCCGGCTCCGCGATAGGCATCGGTCCACGCCTTGTTGGTGAAGAGGTTGGTGCATTCGAACCGGTAGGCCGGGAACTTGTAGATCGAGTTGTACATGAAGGCGCCCAGGATCGGGACACCGGAGGTGACCAGGCCCAGATAGGCGCCCATGTCCGCCAGCAGATGCACGTCCAGCCCGGTGACGATCCCGTCCTTAGTGGCCGAGAGCTTCACCTTCTGCACCTGGGCGCGGCCGTGGTGGGCCGCCATCAGGGATTCGCTTCGAGTCTCGGTGTATTTGCATGGTTTGCCAGTGTGCCGGGCCGCCAGGACGGTGATGGCTTCCTCGGGGGTCACCTGCAGTTTTCCGCCAAAGCCGCCGCCCACGTCCGGAGCGATCACGCGGACTTTGCTTTCGGGAATGCTCAGGGTCAGCGCCAGCATGAGCCGGAGAATATGCGGTATCTGGGTGGCCGACCACACGGTGATCTGCTCACCCGTAGGGTCCACTACCGTCGATCGGGGCTCCATGAAGGCCGGGATGAGCCGCTGTTGGTAGAACGTACGCTCAATGAGGACTTCGGCGCCCTCGAGCGCCTCGCTGATCGCTTTACCCGTGCCGGCCTCGCCCGAGTCAAAGACCCAGGTGGCCGATTTGTTGGTGCCCAGGTCCGGGTGGGCCAGCACCTCATCTTTCAACGCCTCCTCCAGGTCCAGGACGACCGGCAGCTCCTCATAGCTGACATCGACCAGTTCGACGGCGTCGCGGGCGGCGGCGGCACTGCGGGCAATGATGCACGCAACAACTTCTCCGGCAAAAGCCACGGTATCGACGGCGATTGCCGGGTGGGCTGGGGCTTTTTGGTCAGGCGTTATTGGCCAGGCGTTGGGCAGGCTTCCTTGTTGGGCGGCCACATCGGCTCCGGTGAGCACGGCAACGACACCGGGTGAAGACTTCGCGGCGGAGGTGTTGATCGAGGTGATCTTCGCGTGGGCGAATGGACTGCGCACCATGGCCAGATGCAGCATGCCGGGCAGCGTGAGGTTGTCCGTATATCGCGAGCGCCCCGTGATGAGATGGGCATCTTCCTTGCGGAGGCGGGCCCTGCCGACTTCGGTGATGGTCATGCCACACCTGCCGTTTCCGTTTCGTCGCTGTCCGCGGACACCGTGCTGTCCGAGGAAACCGTTCCGTCCGCGGCGGCCTGGACCGCCGCAACAATGTTCTGGTACCCGGTGCATCGGCAAAGGTTCCCCTCCAGGCCGTCCCGGATTTCCTGCTCGGTGGGGTGCGGGTTTTCGGCCAGCAAGGACGCTGACTGCATAATCATGCCGGGCGTGCAGAAGCCACATTGCAGCGCATGGCATTCGTGGAAGGCTTGCTGCAGCGGTGCGAGCTTGCCGTCCCGGGCCAGGCCTTCGATGGTGGTGACGCTGTGGCCGTCTGCCTGAACCGCGAACATGGTGCAGGATTTGACGCTGACTCCGTCCAGATGGACGGTGCAGGCGCCGCAGTTGGTGGTGTCGCAGCCGATCAATGTGCCGGTCTTGCCAAGCCGTTCGCGCAGGTATTGGACCAGCAGCAATCGTGGCTCGACATTATCGGTGTAGCTCACATCATCGACTTCGACGGTGATCGTCTTGGAACTCGCCATTGGGATCTCCTGTCGCGTTGGAGGACGAGCACGACTGCCCGGCATCCAGTCCTGATGTGACACAGGTTACTCCTCGGAGAGGGCGAGCGCCTTAGGTCGACTTGAGTTCGTACCCCGCATCCTCGTGGTCCGCGTCAGCCGTTGGCTCGTGGTGGATCCGGGCTTCCATGGTGCTCAATCTTCCGCCGCCGCCACCCCAGTGCAAGGCAATGATTTCTGCGGCGATGGAGACGGCTGTTTCCTCCGGCGTACGGGACCCCAGGTCCAGGCCGATCGGGCTGGAGAGGCGGGCCAACTCGGCATCGGTTAGGCCGGCTTCGCGCAGCCGTTCCAAGCGGTCGTGGTGCGTGCGCCGGGATCCCATCGCCCCCACATAGGCCACGTCCTGGCGCAGCGCCAACTCCAGCAGCGGTACGTCGAATTTCGGATCATGGGTGAGTACACAGATCACCGTGCGCTGATCCACCTGGCCGGCCGCGATCTGCGCCTGAAGGTAGCGGTGCGGCCATTCCACCACTACCTCGTCCGCCTGCGGGAACCGTGCAGCCGTTGCGAAAACCGCGCGTGCGTCACAGACAGTCACCCGGTAGCCCAGGAAACTGCCCTGCTTGGCGACTGCCGCAGCAAAGTCAATCGCGCCGAACACCAGCATCCGCGGTTGCGGGGCGAAACTGAGGGCGAATACGCGCATGCCTTCCCCGCGCCGCTGGCCGTCCGGTCCGTACATGAGGGTGGCATTGCGGCCCGCGGCCAGCAGGCCTTGGACGTCGTCACAGACCGCGTGGTCGGCACGGTCGCTGCCCAGGGACCCGACGAACCCCTCCGGGCGGACCACCAAGTGGCGGCCCAGCCAGGCCGGATCGGGGTGTTCGATCACGGTGACCACGGCCACCGGCCGGCCGGCACCGACGTCGTCCGCTACTTGCTGCAACTCCGGGAAGATCTCGGTAGAGACCGGCTCAACAAAAATGTCCAGGATCCCGCCGCAGGTCAGGCCGACCTCGAACGCGGCGTCGTCACTGATTCCGTAGCGCTGGAGCACTGGCCGGCCTGACTGGACCACCTTGGTGGCTAGTTCGTAGAGCGCGCCTTCGACGCACCCGCCGGACACCGAGCCGACTGCGCTGCCGTCGGCGTCGACCATCATTGCGGCCCCGGCCGGCCGCGGTGCGGAACGGAAGGTGCGCACCACTGTTCCGAGTCCTACTGTGTGTCCGGCCACGATGGCGGCGACCAGATCGTCCAAGACCTCACGCATTGGCAACCACGTCCAACAACTCCTCGAAGCTCTGCATTGAGTGCCCCCCTATAAAGAAGTCAACGTGCGGCAGCACCGCCCTGATTCCCCGCTGCAGCGGCTGGTACCCAGCTTTGCCCCGGTGCGGGTTGGCCCAAATGATCCGCCTGGCCAGATGGTGCAGCCGTTCGGCCTGGCGTCCCAGCAGTGCCGGGTCGCCGCGCTCCCAGCCGTCGCTGGCAATCACGACGACGGCGCCGCGCACCATCACGCGCTGGCCCCAGCGGTCGTTGAACGCGCGCAGCACCTCGCCAAGCCGGGTTCCGCCGGACCAGTCGGGGACGGTGCGGCCGGCGAGGGCCAGGGCATTGTCGGGGTCCGGCATCCTTAGTGCGCCTGTGACCCTGGTCAGGCGAGTGCCCAACGTGAACACCTCTACTTGGCGCGGGGCGGCTTCCACTACCCGGTGGGCCAAGCGCAGCAGGCTGTCCGCATAGGGCGCCATCGAGCCCGAAATGTCGATCAGCCAGACCATGCGGCGGGGTTTTCGCGGCGCCCGGGCACGGCGCAGCGGCCCCGGTTCCCCGCCGCGGCGCAGTTGGTCGCGCAGGGTCCGTACGCGGTCCACGTCGCCGTGCCGGTCGAGGTGTTTTCGCCTGGTCTGCCGGGTGGGCAAGCGTACCGGCAGATCCTCGAACATTCGGTGCAGAAGCGCACGTTCCGCGTCGTCCAAGACGGCTACATCGCGGTGC
Organism: Arthrobacter sp. DMZ02-1R; assembly: GCF_057747935.1. Lineage (NCBI taxonomy): Bacteria > Bacillati > Actinomycetota > Actinomycetes > Micrococcales > Micrococcaceae > Arthrobacter > Arthrobacter sp. DMZ02-1R. Next base: position 4,218,725 of record NZ_CM173230.1, on the reverse strand, counting down.
CGCAGGAGTTCCCGGCGGCTGGCGAGCGCCCGCAACTGTTCCCGCGCGCCGTCCGGGCCGCCGTCGTCGTTGTCCAAAGCGGCAGCGCTGACGGTGGTTGCGGAGGTCTCCAGGCGTTGGGCGGCGGAATGTTCCACGGCGAACCAGGCCTCAAAGGTCCGTTGGTAAGCGGGCAAATCCTCCGGTGAGGCGCACAGCGTGGCCCGCCCGGCCCAGAATACGTCCGAACGGCGGTCCAAGGCGAGCCTGCCAACGGCTTCGACGAAACTGCGCGAGCGGTCGGCCGTCACTTTCACGCCCGCCGCGCGCACCGCGGCAGCGAAGGCCAGCAGAATCTCTTCGGCGCTGTTTTCTGGGCTCTGTCTTGCCGGTGGCATGGGCTCAGCCGAGCATCCGGGACAGGGCCGCCGAGACCCGTTCGGTGTCTTCGCGGTACTTGCACAGTGCGCCGATGCTGGCCGCGGCCGATTCGAGGTCAAGCTCGGCCCGGCCGAGCTGATGCAGCGCGCGTGCCCAGTCCAGGGTTTCGGCCACGCCGGGAGGCTTCAGCACGTCGTCGGTGACCCGGATCTGCTGGACCACGCGCACCACCTGCTCGGCAAGGAGCGCGGGCACCTGGGGGAGCCGGGTACGCACAATTTCCACTTCGCGGGCCAGCCCCGGGTGGTCGATCCAGTGGTAGAGGCACCGGCGTTTGAGCGCATCGTGCAGGTCCCGGGTCCGGTTGGAGGTGAGCACCACAATCGGCGGGGTGTCAGCTCTTACCGTGCCGAACTCGGGGATGGAGACCTGGTAGGTGGAAAGCACTTCCAGCAGGAACGCCTCGAACTCGTCATCGGCCCGGTCGATTTCGTCGATCAGCAGCACGGCCGGGCTTTGCTGCAGCGCCTTGAGGATGGGCCGGGCCAGCAGGAACCGTTTGTCGTAGAGCGAGCTTTCCAGCTCGGCCACGCTCAGTCCCGCGCCGCCGCTGGCCTCCACGCTGCGCAGATGCAGGATTTGGGCGGTGAAGTCCCAGTCATACAGTGCCTGCGCGGCATCGATTCCCTCATAGCACTGCAAACGGATCAGGGGCAGTCCGAATGCCTCTGCCAAGGCCTCGGCCAAGGAGGTCTTTCCGGTGCCGGGTTCGCCTTCCAGAAGCAGCGGCCGTTCCATGCTCAGGGCGAGGTAGCCGATGGTGGCCAGGCCCTCATCGGCAAGGTAGCCGGTGGCGGCCAGCATTTCGGCCAGCGCTGTGGCGGAGCTGATCGACGTCTGCGTCATGGCACCAGCATAGGGTCACTTGCTGGGGCGCGGTCCTGCCGGGCTATCCGCCGATATATGACATCTCGATCTTGTGTGCCGCCGCGGGGTCCTTGGGCGTGTGGGCGCCGTCCCGCGGTGTGCGGGCGCCGCGCAGTTCGGAGTAGCGGTCCGTGCGGGCACCCCAGAGGGCGGACAACGCCGTCGAAAGCTCGACGTCGGACGCGCCGCCCCTCAGGAGCGCCCTCAGGTCGGTGCCGGCCGTCGCAAAGAGGCAGGTGAACAGTTTCCCGTCGGCGGAGAGCCGGGCCCGCGTGCAGCCGCGGCAGAAGGCCTGGGTCACGCTGGAAATGACGCCGATTTCACCGCTGCCGTCCGCGTAGCGCCAGCGATCTGAGGTCTCGCCGGGGTAGTTGGGTGCCACTGCCTCCAGTGGGAACACCGCATTGATGCGGGCCAGAATCTCAGCAGAGGGCACCACTTCATCCATTTTCCAGCCGTTGGAGGCACCGACGTCCATGTATTCGATGAAGCGCAGAATAAACCCGGATCCCTTGAAGTGGCTTGCCATGGGAAGAATGTCCTGCTCGTTCGTGCCGCGCTTGACCACCATGTTGATCTTCACCGGTCCCAGGCCGACCGCTTGGGCGACGTCCGCGGCATGCAGGACCTTGGCCACGGGATAGCCGACGTCGTTCATGGCCTGGAAGGTTTCCTCCCGGAGGGAGTCCAGCGAGACCGTCACCCGGTTCAGCCCGGCATCCTTGAGGGCTTGGGCCTTCTGGGCCAGGACCGAGCCGTTCGTAGTCATTGCCAGATCCGGCGCGAGCCCGTCGGAAGTGCGCAACGAGGCCAGCATCCGGACCAGTTCCTCGATGTCCTTGCGTAGCAGGGGTTCCCCGCCGGTCAGCCGGATCTTCCGCACTCCATGCCCGACGGCGATCGAGGCCAACCGGGTGATTTCCTCGAACGTGAGCAACTGGTCCCGGGGCATGAAAACGAAATCCCTGCCGAAAATTTCCTTTGGCATGCAGTAGACGCAACGGAAATTGCAGCGGTCCGTGACGGAAATCCGCAGGTCCCGCAGGGGCCGGTGGAAAGCGTCGGTGATGGAATTGGCGTCCATGCAGCGCCTCTCAAGCCGTAGGAGTGCAAGCGCTTGTACCTCTCTCAGGGTATGCCCGGTCCACGGCCCCCACAATGGACGTTTGGCTGAATCGCGGCTGCCCCCGTTTCTAGTTGGCGTCCTCGTTGCCTTCGTGGGCCAGCCAGTAGGCCGAGCCATCTGGCTTGCGGATTACGACGCCATAGTCCACGAGGCGTCGCCTCAGCATCGGCACGTCGTCAGTGAGCCGGGCCAGGCGTTCGTTCAGCTCTCGCTCCGCCACGCGCTCTCTGGAGCTCAGGATGCGCGGGGCTACCCATGCGAGAAGCTTGAGTAGCTCTGTCTCCCGGGCGGGATAGCGATCGATGCGGCCGTCCGCCGTCAAGAAGCGCTCGACGCCGGACCGGCGGGGCGCGGGCGAAAGGCTCGCCAGCGCGTCTCGGAAGACATGCTCGCGAATGCGGTAGCGGACATTGCCTTCGGCCTCCACCGTCTCGACAAGTCCCGCTTCGTTCAAGAGCGCGAGCGCCCGCGCGAGTTTCGCTGGCGAGAGTTTACCTGGCGTGAGCGAGCCGCCCGGGATCCCGCCAATGCTGATCTCAGCAAAGACCCGCCGAGCCTCGGCGTTCGCCAATGCCGCGAGGAGGCGCCGCGCATCCGGCGTCGTCAATGGGTCACTCCCCATGGGCCCAGCATAGGCACAGTAGGCAATGAATCGTCGCGGTCGGCGGAGAGATTATGTGTGACCTCCCCATCGGCCCAGCCTGTGCGTCGGTCGCTGGGCTTTCGAGCTCGTCAAAGACGAAGACGGGCGCCAGCGCCTGGAAACCGTGGAACGCCCCGTTGTCCTCTCGTGCGGTCCATGCGTATCCGTGAAGGTTCGCCTTTGAACGCAGATATTCTTCGACCACCAGAAGCTGCTCGAGGTATTGCAGTGACGGGTCATTCCTTAGGCCTACCTGGAAAGTGTGCCGGAATTATCCGTCCTGACTTCGAAGACGCTTAGCCGCCGGGTTTTGCAGGGTGGGACGTCCCCGCTGGGGTGGGCGCGTGTCCTATCCCAAGGAGCCATCGTCCGTCGTGCCAGTTCAGTTGAAACTCGACCTCCACCGGATTGCCTGCTTTGTCCACAGTATCGACCTTGGTTGGTACGGCGCCGAGGCTTACGACTTCCATGTAGTGGACCGTGAACCCTTGGTCGCTGGCGCCGCCCCATTTGTCCAATAGCGGGGCGGCGTCTGCTGGGTCGGCTGGTCCCGGACCAGCGAAGGCTGCGAGTTTCTGCGCGTCGGAGGAATGGATGGCATGCATGACGGCATTGACCGAATCTCCACGTTTGTTGAGATCCGGGCTTTGGTCGCCACTGCTGCAGCCACTCACCGGCAAGACAATAGCGATGGCTGCAACCATCGAAGCGGTTATGCGAAACAGCAGGCGCCCACTCATCTGATTTACCTTATGTGCGAAGAGCGTAGTACACCCAGTTACTGGAGTTCCCATAGTAGATAGTCCAGATTGACATGTCTTGGTGATCAATCGTGTGGTAGGAGACCCTGATGTCGCTCCCGTTCGCGTACGTCACGATTGTTGTGTGTGATACGGCCTGGTCACCCGGGGCATATTCGGCGATCTGCATAATGTCCGCTCCGCCCATCCAACTCAGGTATGGGAGGAAGTAAGTCCTACCGGAGCCGTTGGCGAAGTTCTGGAAATTCTGGGCAACAGCCCATGGATAAGAAGCATACGAGTTCCACTGGTGCCACCATGCAGTGTCTTCCCATCTAAACCCCCGGTTTCTGCCCATCCTCCGTATTCCACAGCTTGCGACACGAAGTTAGTGCAGTCGTTGCCGTAGTTCGGATAGTTCGGATTCCTGTCGTTCGCCCAGGCATAGGCGTAGTTCATCATGGCCTGGTAGTTATACTCGTTGATTGCAAGGTTCGTGTTGAACGAAGCGGTAGTCATGAGGCCGGGTTCACTACCGCTCTTGGCCGACCCGTTGAGAGATTTTCCAGGACCAGGGTCCCCGAGCACCTTGTTCGTGAACAAGCCCTCCCCGTTCGGGGAGGGCTTGGCCGCGTTCGGAGCCGAAGACGGCTCAGTAGACGGTGACCGGACGGGTGTCCTCTGAACTGTTTCCGGGGGAATTCCGCCCTGTGTCTTTGACTCCATGGACGTGATTTCCCAGCCAGACGCTCCCTTGGTTAGTTGCACGATCTGAGGGTACGAATATTTCGAGGGCGGGGGCGTTGTCCCGTCCTCATAGTTTGCGTACGTTAGCTGGGTGACCTCGGAGACTTCCGCCGTCGCCAGGTCGCCGTTTTGGGTGAATGAAACCAAATCCACCTTCGTGTTAACCCCGTTGAAAACTAGTTTGTGTGTGGCCAGGAGGCGTTTCTTCTCCTGCAACCGCCCGTACTCTTCATCGGCTTTTGCATGGGCGCGTCCGAATATCTGCTCCGACGAGCGGCCGGGCTTGGCCACGTCGGGAGAAGTGATCATCTGGCTGTTTCGAAGTTGGATTGCATCCTTGATGAGCCCTTCGGCGGCGAACCGCGCTTCCGTGTCCGGCAAGGCTGCGGCCCGTGCGCCCGTGTTGGAGGCGGTCATGATTCGAGCATCCATGTTGAGCGTGACCGCGACGTTTGAGTCTCTAGGGGTTGGCAATGCTGGAGCCGCTACTGTTGCGTTGACCGTCACGGCCAACAACAACACCCCGGTTCCAACCGCAGACCAGCGTTTGGAATTCAATTGATTTCCTCCGATCGTGCATAATGCAGACAGCCTGGCGTGTAGTCAGAACGTGCCGGCGTTGAGTTTGCGTTGGAGTGCAGCCGTTGTTCCTGAACCCCAAATACCGTCGACGGCCGCACCGACCTTGCGTTGGAGTGCACTGACGGTGGCGGAGCCCACGATCCCGTCTGCCGTGACGCCAAGCGCACGCTGAAGAGCCGTGCGGGTGAGTATTCCCATTGATCCGTCAACGACGAGTGAAGCGCCGTGCCGTGCGTTGAGTGCACGTTGCAGCGCCGCACTGGTGGCTGGTCCGAACTTGCCATCTACAACGAGGAGGCCGGCGACAGGCGGCCTCGGCACCGGGCGGATCACCGTGGTACCTCCGGCAAAGGCCGCACGCATCCTGGCGGCGGAAGCCGGTCCGTAGACACGGTCAACTGTGAGACCGTACCGGGTCTGGAAAGCCCGCAGCGCAGCGTCGGTTCTCTGCCCGAATACCCCATCGACCGTGAGGCCTGAGCCCATCACCTTGTTGAGATTCGACTGGAGCGTGCTTACACGCGCTCCGGAGGATCCGAGGCGGAGAGTGCCGTCGTTTGGCGGCATGGGAGAACTGCCCGAGCCGTAGTTCGGACGACCATTGCCAACGACGTCGGTCGAATTGCGTAAGCGGCGCATGCACATGTCCGAGGTGTTGCCTTCGATGGTCGTGACGGTTCCGTCGCTGTGCACGGCTTCGACGAGACCGACGTGATCGATTGCCCCAATCGAGCTGCTGCCGCTCCAGTCAAAGAAGATCACGTCACCGGCACCGATTCCGCCGAGACCGTAGTGCCACCGCCCCATGGACGCGAAATTTTGTGCGTGCGCAACCGTGTAGGCGAAACGTCCGCCAATGGCGGCCAGGTTGTCCGAGTGTGCGGCGGCGTAAGAGATTGCCACGTCGCACCAAGGGCCGTCGAATCCGTACCATTCAGTGATCAGGTTGTGGTTCGATCCAGGGGGATACTCGCCGATGCCAAGCAGGCTCTGCAGTGCCTGGATCATGCCTTGAGGCGTCCTCCAAGCGGCGTCGATATCGATACTCGCTTCAAAGGATGGGTGATTTTTGATGGACGTGATGTTCGAGCGCGTTGCCGGGCTGGACATCGGCAAGAAGTCGGTGACGGTGTGCGTACGGACTCCCCGGCCGGGCGGTGGCCGTCACGGCGAGACGCGCACGTTCCGGACCATGACGCGCTCGCTTGAGCTGATGAGGGACTGGCTGGTCGAGCAGGGCGTGACGCTGGCGGCGATGGAGTCGACCACCAACTACTGGAAGCCGTCTGTTTTATGCGTTGGAAGAGCAGATGGAGTGCTGGCTGCTCAACGCCGCCCACATGAAGGCCGTCCCCGGCCGGAGAAGACGCCAGAGACGCGTTCATCATCGCCGAGACGGCACGGGCGATGCCGCACACGCTGCGGGCCGTTGACCGGGACAGCGAGGTGCTCGCTGCGTTGAAAGTGCTCTCCGGATTCGACGCCGATCTGACCCACGAATGCACCAGGGCAATCAACCGCCTGCGGTCCCTGTTGCTGCAGATTTTCCCCGCCCTGGAGCGTGTTTTCCCCGGAACAGTACCGACCAGGTCCCTCGTGCTGGAACTGTTCATCAAGTACTCCGGGCCCACCGGTCTGCGGGCCGCCGGGCGCTCCAACGTGCTGCGCTGGGCCCGGCGCCGCCTGAACGTCCTCTGGGCCATGCTCCGCGACGGCACCACCTACATCCGAGTTCCCGCAGCCGTGCCATCCATGGCCGCCTGACGAGGGCGCGCCCGCGGCGTTCCACTGGTGCCGGAAAGGCCGTCCACGGAACCCTCTTCTCTTCCGACCCGCATGCGGTGAGGTCGAAGGTATGCGCTTTGTTTTGACAGGTGAAGACTCATGTCTGATGAGCTTCGTTGAATGCGTAGCCTTTCAGCGAGCCGCAGGAAGCGTTCTTTGTCATCTGGCGCAACGCGCGGGCTTCATCCGAGAGGGCCGAACAAGCTGACGGGTTTAGAGCAGCCCTCTTAGATCGTCTCGGCAATCCAGTCCGCAATGTAGCCGGCTACATAGGCGAGATTGTCGATGCTGATGTGTTCGGTGCCGCCCTCGTCCTCAGTGAAGATGCGCAGCTCGCGCTTGGGACTGTTCACTGCTTGCTCGTAGCTTTGGTGGGCGTAGCGGACGGGGATCTGGCGGTCGTTGATGCCGTGGGTGATCAGGAAGGGCACCTCGATTTTCTCGACCACGCCGTTGAGGTTGACCCTGTCGGCGGTGGCGAGGAAGTCATCCATGTTGTTTTGGCCCCAGACCCACTTGACGTGGTCCCAGTAGTGGGGGACGGGGTTCTCGCCCTCGCGCTGCAGGCGGGCGTGCTGGACTTCGCCCCAGTTGTGGTTGGCGCCCCACGCAACGACCAGCTTGAGCCGCTTCTCGAACGCAGCGGCCCGGGGTGCGTAGTAGCCGCCGAGGGACCAGCCGACGATGCCGACCCGCTCCGGGTCGACGTCCCCGCGCGTCTCCAGGTAGTCCACGCAGGCCGCTGCCCAGACCTCAGTGTCATAGCGGGAGGTCAGGCCGCGGAGGCGGAGGGCCTCGCCGGAGCCGGGGGTGTCCACCATGAGGGTGGAAATGCCTCGCCGGGCGAGTTCCTTGCAAAACCCGGAGTAGTACATCATCTCTTTGGTGCTGTCGAGGCCGTTCCATTGGATCACCACGGGCGCCGGGCTGCCGTCCGCGGTCTCTGCCCGGTAGAAGAAGGCCGGGAGGGAGGAGTCCTGGTACGGCACCTCGACCGCGGTGATTCCCGGATCCCCGAGTTGGACGCTCTTCATCAGCAGGTCGATTGAGCGCTGGTACGCGGCGGTGCGGCCTTCCCAGAGCGGGGACTGCAGGCGCTCGGCCTGGGAGACGTAGAGGCTGGCGCGGTAGAACTTGTCGCCGGCGGAAATCAGACGCCCCGCGGCGGCGTCCTCCGCGGCCGAGGCTTCGAGCCTGTCTGCCACCTCGGACCAGGAAACGTACAGCAGTTCGGTGCCTGCGTCGTCGCCGTTCCTGGAGGCTTCGAGCACGGGCCTGCAGGCCCGGTCGACCTCGTCGATGAAGCCGCCGTTGTTCAGGGCGGCCACGGCCGCCATGCTCCACACGTAGTTGGTGGGGAAGTACTGGAACACGTTCTACTCCTTTGTTCGTTCGCGTCTGACTTCCACTGTGCCGTGCGACGGCGGGAGCGGATACCGTAATTGGCTATGCCAGCTATCCGTCCGGTTGATGCGTGTGTGCATCCGCGGGACGGATAGCTGGCATAGCAGAAGTCGCCTTCCACCGAACTGTGATCCGGGCGAGAGTGGAATGAAGCCGCCAAGGCAATCCCAACCACTACCAACCGAGAGGACTCCGATGGAGAAGCTCCTGTCCCACCTGGCCCACCTGGAGATCGCCAGCCCCGATGTTGAGGCGTCCGCGCGTTTCTATGAGGAGAAGTTCGGCATGCGCGTCGTCGACCGCGTCGGCGACCGCGTGTACCTGCGCTGCTGGGGCGACTATTACCACTACAGCCTTGTCGTTGTTCCCGGCGCGGAGCCGGCCCTGGCTGCGATGGCCTGGCGCGTCTCCGGCCCCGAGGCTCTTGACGCCGCAGTGCGCAGGATCGAGGAACACGGGGTCGCCGGGGCCTGGTCCGAAGCCGGGCATCGCCATGGAAAGGCCTACACCTTCACCGGGCCGTACGGGCACACGATGAAGCTGTTCTGGGAGGTCGACCGTTTCGTGGCCGAACCGGGCTTCGCCTCGATCTACCCGGACCGGCCGGAGAAGCGCAGCAGCCACGCAGCAGCCCCGCGCTTCCTGGACCACGTCACTGTCGCCACGTCCGACGTGCGCGGCTTCGCCAAGTGGTACAGCGACACGCTCGGCTTCCGGACCATGGCCTTCGTTGAACTGGATGAAGCGCCCATCACCGTCTTCTCCGTGCTGACCACCAACGAGAAGTCCCACGATCTTGGCGTCGTCCTGGACACCTCGAGCCGTCCCGGCCGGGTGAACCACATCGCGTTCTGGGTGGACACGCACGAGGACCTGCTGCGCACCGCCGACGTCCTGATGGAAAACGGCACACCAATGGAATATGGCCCCTCCATCCACGGCGTGGGCGAGCAGAACTTCCTGTACTTCCGCGAACCGTCCGGGCTGCGCGTGGAACTGAACTCCGCCGGTTACCGCAACTACGTCCCCGACTGGGAGCCGAACACCTGGAAGCCGTCCGAGGGTTCGAACAACTTCTACCGCAACGGCGCCATGCCGCACTCCATGACCGAATCCTTCCCGCACGCCGAGGGCTTTACTGCCACCGAGGAGGGGGCTTCCGATGAGATGAAGGCCGCCCTGCTGAACCCTTACGCCGTCCAGGGCCGCGGCTGAGCGATGTCCATTCAGGAGACAGCCGCAGCCGCCGCCCCGGAGTCAGGCCCCGCGCCGGCGGCGGCTGCCATCACCGGCATGGCCGAGCGGGTCCGGAACTGGGGCCGCTGGGGAGAGAACGACGTGCTTGGAACGCTGAACTTCATCAACGCCCCCAAGCGCGTCGAGGCAGCCCGCCTCGTCACCCTGGGAACCGTCTTTTCCCTCTCCCAGCCCTTCGACACCAACGGGCCCCAAAAAGGATGGCGGCGGCGCACCAACCCGGTCCACACGATGACGGACACGGGCCTGGAGGCCGAGCACGGAAACCAGGGTTTCCCGCACGGCTTCGGCGGGGCCGATGATGTGATCGCCATGCCGCTGCAGTGTTCAACGCAATGGGACGGCCTCGGGCACATCTTTGACCGCGGCAAAGCCTGGAACGGGCGGCGGGCAGGCGAGGTCGTCACCTCGGCAGGCGACCAGGTCACCGGCATCCAGACGGCGGTGGACCGCATCCTCACCCGCGGGGTGCTCCTCGACGTCGGCCGCGCCCTCTCCCCGGAGACGGGGGATGAGCGGGGCGAACTTCCCGACGGCTTCGCCATCACACCCGGGCACCTGGAGCTGACAATCGAGCGCCAGGGCCCCAGCGCCGCCGTCGGCCGGGGGGACATCATCGTCGTGCGCACGGGCCAGTATTCGAGAGCGCGGCGCGAGGGCTGGGGCGACTACGCCGGCGGAGCTGCGCCGGGACTGTCGTTCTGGTCCGCCCCCTGGCTGCACGAGCGGGAGATCGCGGGCATAGCCACGGACACCTGGGGCTTCGAAGTCCGCCCGAACGAGTTCGCAGGGGCGGCGTTCCAGCCCCTGCACCAGGTGGCGATCCCCAACATGGGCCTGTTCCTCGGGGAAATGTGGGACCCGGACCAGCTCGCGGAGCACTGCGCCGCCGACGGCCGCTACGACTTCCTGCTCAGCGCCGCGCCGCTCGCCATCACCGGGGCGGTCGGCTCTCCCGTCACCCCCCTGGCCATCAAGTAACAATAAGCCAACTCGTCATGCCACAAACGAAGGAGTTTCACATGGCAGCCGTCCAGAAAGTCGGGATCGTAGGCGCGGGGGCCGCCGGCGTGGCCGCGGCCATCCTTCTTGCCCAAGGGGGTATTGAGGTCGAGGTCATCGAGCGGCGCGAAGGACCCGCGACGCTGGGCTCGGGCATCACGCTTCAAGGCAATGCCCTGCGCATCCTGCGCCAGCTCGGCGTCTGGGACGAGGTCCAACGGCGGGGCTTCGCCTTCGGGACCCTGGGCATCCGCGCCCCCGGCCCCGATGCCGCCGTCCTGGCCGTGATCGAGGACCTGCGGACTGGCGGGCCGGACCTCCCCGCAACGGTCGGCATGTACAGGCCGGAACTGGCCGAGTTCATGGACCGCAGGGCACTCGACGCCGGCGTGAAGTTCCGCTGGGGCCGCAAAGTGGTGGGCAGGGAACAGTTCCCCGGCGGCGTGCGGGTGGTCACCGATGACGGCGTGGCCGAAGACTTCGATCTGCTCATCGGCGCCGACGGGCTGAATTCCACCGTCCGCCAACTTATCGGCATTGACGCGGCACCCGCACCCGTGGGCATGGGCATCTGGCGCGCCTTCGTGCCACGCCCGGCCGACGTCGAGCGGACGGACCTCTACTACGGCGGCCCTTGCTACATAGCCGGCTACTGCCCCACGGGCCCGGACACAATGTACTGCTACCTCGTCGAGGATGCCCAGCAGCGCAACCAGAGCCAGGGCCCGGCAATCATGCGCGAGCTGTCGGCCGCCTATGGAGGGCCCTGGAACGAGATCCGCGAGCACCTCGGCGGGGACGCCCGGATCAACTACACCCAGTTCACCCAGCACCTCGTGGACGGTCCCTGGAACCGCGGCAGGGTCGTAGTGATCGGGGATGCAGCCCATAGCTGCCCTCCCACTATCGCCCAAGGCGCGGCGATGGCCCTGGAAGATGCTGCGGTCCTCACCGAACTGCTCCTGGCCTCCGACACGCTGAACGAGGAGCTTTGGGAGCGCTTCAGTGCACGCCGTCTCCCGCGCGCCCGCTCCGTCGTCGAGGCCTCACTACAGCTGGCTCAATGGCAGCTGGACCACAACCGGGAGGCCGACGCCGGCGGACTGATCGCTTCCGTCGGCCAGCTGGTGGCGGTACCGGCATGAAGATCGCACGATGGAACCATCGAGGCGAGTCAGGGGCGGGGTTTGTTGCGGACGGCCGGGCCTTCCCCCTGCCCTCCGGTATGGACGTCGCGGACCTGCTGTCCCGGGGCCTTGAGGCTACCTTGGAGCTGGGCGCGGAGATGCTCCGCGCGGACGCTGAGTCCCTGGACATGGACGAGCTGACCCTGCTGCCACCGCTGGTGCCGGCCACGTTGCGGGACTTCGTCGCCTTCGAAGAGCATGTGGAAGGCGTGGTGCGCAGCATCAACGGCACGGGAGAGGTTGTCCAGGAGTGGTACCAGGCGCCGACCTTCTATTTCACCAACCCGCACACCATCCGGGCCACCGGGGATGAGGTGCCGATTCCGGCAGGCTCCACGCAGCTGGACTTCGAGCTCGAAGTCGCTGCGGTCATCGGCTCGGTTCCGGGAAGCGACGGCAGCAACCTGGACGCCGATGCCGCTCGCAGCCACATTTTCGGCTACACCATCCTCAATGACTGGTCTGCCCGGGACCTGCAGCGGCGGGAGATGAAGATCGGCCTCGGACCCTGCAAGGGCAAGGACTTTGCGAACACGCTGGGACCCTGGATCGTCACCGCGGACGAGTTCGCGGACCTACACGACGAGGAAGGCTTCCTGCCGCTGACCATGACGGCCGAGGTGAACGGGGCAGTGATTGGCGAGGATCGGCTGTCTAACATGGGCTGGCCGTTCGCCGAGCTTGTCGCCTACGCCTCGCGGGATTCCCGGGTGGTTCCCGGCGACGTCCTGGGGTCGGGGACCTGCGGCAGCGGCTGCCTCGCCGAGCTGTGGGGCCGGAACGGCACCCAGATCCCTTCGCCGCTGGGAACGGGCGACGTCGTCCGCCTCATCGTGGAGGGTATCGGCAGCATCGTCAACACCGTCGGGAAAGCGACCACTGGCCCGCCAACCCAGTCTGCCCGGGTGCGGCCCGGCACGGGTCGTTGGGAACCTGTCCGTGGGTGAGCAAGCACCGCTGGCGGGCTTCGGCCTTGAGGGGAGAATCGTCGTCGTCACGGGCGCAGCCGCCGGGCAGGGACTTGCCGAGACAGACTTCCTTGCCTCGGCGGGAGCCCGGGTCGTGGCCGCAGACCTGCCCCCGGAACCTTCCCCGCAGCTGGCCGCCGTAATGGCCAGCCACTCGAGCAGCAGCGTCCGATACGTGCAGGCGGACGTCTCCTCCGGGGAGGATTGGGCGCGCGTTGCCGGGGCCGCCGCCGACCTCGGTGGGCAGGTGCATGGGCTCGTCAACAACGCCGGCATCACCCGCCGTGCCCGTCTGCTCGAGGCCACGCCGGAGGACCTGCGCGCCGTCCATGATGTGAACGTGGCCGGGGCGCTTCTAGGCATCCAGGCACTGGTGCCCCTGATGGAACCCGGCTCCTCGATCATCAACGTCGGTTCCGTCGCCGCACTGACCGCCCACTACCCCGTGGCGTACACCTCCAGCAAATGGGCGCTGCGGGGACTCACCGCCGTCGCGGCGCTCGAGCTCGGGCCATCGGGCATCCGCGTCAATGCCGTGCACCCGGGATTCATCGAGACACCGATGACGGCCTCTGCCAGCCCGGCCTTCCGCAGCGCAACGGCGGCGGAGACCCCTTTGGGGCGGACCGGTTCCCCGCATGAGGTCGCCGCCGTCGTCGCCTTCCTCCTGAGCCCGCTGTCCAGCTACGTCACCGGGGCCCAGATTCCGGTCGACGGCGGCCAGTCCAGCCATGGAGGGGCCAAATCCATCTCAGACGCCCTGCGCTGAAGTCCAAAGGGAGGCAGACGACAACGTCGCCTGCCTCCCTTTTTCGCTGGTTCTGCCTTCAGCCGGGCAGGACAGCCGACCACCCGCCGTCGACCATCAAGTTCGCACCGGTGACGTAGGAGGCCTCGTCGGAGGCCAGGAACAAGGCACAGGAAGCAACTTCCTCCGCCGTGCCGATGCGCTTGAGCGGTATGTGCCGCGCAATCTGGTTCATCGGGTGGTCCTCGGCGAGCAGATCGCCCTCCGTGGCCCGCGTGCGGATCATGCCGGGGCTCACCGAGTTGACCCGGATGCCCAGCGGTGCCCCCTCCGCGGCCAACTGCCGGGTCATCGCCACCACCGCTCCCTTGGTGGCGGTGTGCGCCAGCCGCCCGTTCGTCACCGATCCGGTGACTCCCGCAGTCGAGCCGACCAAGACGATCGCGGCTCCCCCAGCCGCCGAGAGCGCCGGCCAGAAGGACTTCACGGGGAGGAAGACGACGTCCACCTCGTGCGCGAAGTTCCATTTCCAGTCCTCGAAGCTCAAGTCCTCCAACCCGGCGAACTTCGTCGCAGCGGCATTGGCATAAAGGATGTGGACACGGCCGTACGCCTGACAGACTCCCGCCGCCCAGGCCGAGACTGCGGCCTCATCCGTCAGATCCACCTGCGTCGACACAGCCGACCCGCCCTCGGCCCGGATCTTCTCCGCGGTCTCGTCCGCCCTGTCACCATTAACATCACAGCCTATGACCGTCGCGCCCTCCCTGGCGAAGCGCAGGGCAGCTGCGGCGCCCTGCCCTCCGCCAGTCCCTGTGATGACGGCGATCTTGCCGTGAAGGCGCCCCCGGCGCCGGGGTGAATGCTCTGCTCATCCCACCAGCGTGCCCCGGCCCCACGGAGGCCACTTGTTGGAAATCAGCTACATGCTATTCGCCGCGTCGATAGTTACCGTCCTGCGCGGAGCAGCTGTTTCAGCGTGGGCCTGGTGCAGCGCTTGGGACGCGCGCTTGAGGACGTCGCGCAGCCACAGCGTCGCCGAGTCCTCCGTCCGTGCCGGATGCCAGTACATGGCTTCCACGAGCACGGCCTCGACCTCCACAGGGAAATCGAGGATGGCCAGCCGTGCGCTCCGACTCGCCCGGATCGCCAGCATTCTGGGCACCAGCGCCACCAGATCGGTTCCCTCGACCAGCATGGGCAAGGCCAGCAGGCCGCGCACCTTCGCTGTGGCCCGGTGCGAGAAACCCAAGCTTTCCAGGAGCCGGTCCGCGGGCGTCGTGATCGTCTCGCCGAAATAGCCAATCGCATGCGGCAGCTCAGCCAAGCGGGTCCCCGTCAGGTCTGCTTCGTTCAGGACAGGATTCGCCGCGTCGACGACGGCCACGAAACCGTCCCGGAACAGCTGCCGGCTCCGTCCCGGTAGCGAGTATCCCATCGGTCCGACCATCAGGTCCACCTTGTTCAGGGCGGATATGTCGTTGTGTTCGGGCCCGATCGGCACGAAGTCCACCGACACCTTCGGACCCTCGAGGGAGAGGATGCGCCGCAGCGGCTCGATGAGCATCACGGCCGAGTAGTCCGAGGCGGCGATCTCGAAGCTGCGTTCACTGATGGCGGGGTCGAATGCGCTGCGGATTTCCAATGCGGAGTCCACACGCTGCACGGCCTCCTCGATCATGGGCAGGAGGGTATGGGCGAACGGAGTGAGTTCGTAGGAGCGGCCCGAACGGGTGAGCAGTTCGTCGTCAAAGTGCCGCCGCAGCCGCGCCAGAGCGGCACTCGTGGCAGGTTGGCTTAATTGCAGCTGTTCGGCGGCTCTCGTGACGTTGCGCTCCTCGAGCAGCGCCAGCAGCGGCCGCAGCAAATTCAGGTCCAGGGACTTCACATCAACACCCTATCGCCGGCTGCTCCCGAACCATACACGGCGTGGATACCTGCCATACCGAGGACCTAATTCCCCGAACGGCGGCCCTCTGGGAGATTGTGAGCTACGGCACTTCATCCGATTGCCGCAGTCCTGATCTTCAAAGGGGAAAATCAGATGGAACCCGTACCGAGCGTCGCCACAGCGCTTCCCTCACCCGATGCTACGGCGACGCCCCCGGACGGGCGTGCGCCGGCCGTCCTCCTGCTGGCAGGCAGCTGCATGCCCGTGCTTGGGGCCGTGCTCCTGGCACCAGTCCTTCCGGCCATGACCATAGCATTCGCCGACACTCCGGGCGTGCAGTTCCTGGTGCCGGTCATGCTAACCATTCCGGCGCTCGTGATTGCACTGCTTGCCCCCGTTGCAGGCTTCGTGGCCGACAAGGTAGGCCGCAAGGCGCTGCTGCTGGGCGCAATGGTCGTCTACTCGATCTTCGGCACGGCCCCGTTGTGGCTGGACTCTCTGGCGGCAATCCTCGCATCCCGGGTGGGAGTCGGTATCGCCGAAGCCGCCATCATGACCGTTTGCACCACGCTGATTGGCGACTACTACTCCGGCAAGCAAAGGGACAAATACTTGGGCATGCAGGTGCTCGTTGCCACTCTGGCCGCCACGGCGTTCTTCGCACTCGGCGGCGTGCTGGGCAGCCAGGGCTGGCGGGCTCCCTTCTGGTTGTACCTTGCCGCCGCTGTCATCGCCGTCCCCATGGCATTCGTCCTCCGGGAGCCAATCCACCGAACCGGGACTGTGACGTCCACGCCGGTGCCTTGGCGACAGATTGCCGTCCCCTCTGCTGTGACGCTCTTCGGAGGGATCGTGTTCTACGCCCTGATCGTCCAGCTGCCGTACGTCCTGAACGCCCTGAGTGTGACGGAAGTGGGCGTGATCGGGGCGGCGGCGTCCCTGGCGTCCCTGGCTACCGCCCTCGGAGCCCTCTCGTTCCGCTTCGTTTCCAGCGCCGGCCCGGTCCGGCTTCTGCCGGTGGCCTTCGGCCTAGCCTCCGTGGGCCTGGTGATGGTCTGGCTCGCAGGCTCCGCGCCTCTGGCAATTGCCGGGGCCGTGGTCACGAGCGGCGGCACCGGACTCCTGCTGCCGTCGCTGCTGACCTGGGCCATTTCCGGCCTGTCCCTGGAACAGCGCGGCCGCGGCACCGGAATCTGGACCGGGTCCCTCTATATCGGCCAGTTCATCTCACCCATCGTGCTGGGCGTGATAGGCGGAATACTCGGCGGACTACCGCTGGCCCTGGGCATCCTGGGTGCGCTGGCTGCAGCGGCGGCCCTTGCAACAGCTATCGTACGACCCCGAAGGGCAGCAGTTGCCTGATCGGCGGTGCCGGACACCGTCCATGTCTTAGGACTCAGTGTCCCCGTCACCGCCGGTGACGGGGACACTTTTGCGTTCGCATTGTGCACCGAAGCCCCGACTTGGGAGACCTCCCCGTCCATGAGACGAGCCCGCACCAGTTCCCTCCCTGACACAGTCATTGGGCATGCACGAACGAGCGATAGTGAAAAACACGGTAGCGACCGTGTCCGCTGCCGTCTTGGAAAACAACAGCTTTTCAAGACATCCTGCCGGGGTAGTTTGAGCCCCGTCTGTGATTCGCAGCGATAAATGGCGGGGTTTTCGCGGAGCTAAATGTCACCCCTGGTGCCCGCTAACCGATGGCGAATTCAGGCGGTCGTTGCAACGGCGGGTTTTTCTGGTTCAAATAGTAGCCGTTCCATGGCCTGGGCGGGGGTGATGCCGCCCAGGGTCTTGCGGGGCCTGGCGTTTAGTTCGGCGGCGACTTCGAGCAGCCGCTCGGGTGAGTGCGCGGACAGGTCGGTGCCCTTGGGGAAGTACTGGCGCAAGAGCCCATTGGTGTTCTCGTTGGTTCCACGCTGCCAGGGTGAGTGCGGGTCGCAGAAGTAGATGTCCATCCTGGTCGCCACGGTGATCTGGCGATGCTGGGCCAGCTCGGTGCCCTGATCCCAGGTCAGCGACTTACGCAGGTGCTGCGGCAGGGACTTGATCGCCGCCAGCAGGCCGTCACGGACAGCGATGGCGCCGTGGTCATCGGGCAGGTGGACCAGCATCGTAAACCGGGTCTGGCGCTCCACCAAGGTGGCGATGGCCGAGCGGCAGTTCGACCCCAGCACCAAATCCCCTTCCCAGTGCCCGGGCACGGCGCGGTCGGCGACCTCGGCGGGTCGTTCGCTGATCAAGATCATGTCCGGGATCTTCCCCGCCCGCTTGCCGGTGGAGCGTCTTGGCCGCCTCACGGCGCGGCCCGTGCGCAAGTGTTGGTGCAGGTCAGCGCGCAGGTGACCGCGGCCCTGCACATACAACGCCTGGTAGATCGTCTCGGGACACACCCGCATCTCCGACCGGTCCGGGAACGTCATGGCGAGGTCGTCACTGATCTGCTCAGGGCTCCACTTCACGCACAACCTGGCCTGTACCAAGGATGCCAGTTCCGGGTCATCGAACTTGCTGGCCTTGGGCCGGCGTCCGCGCAGCTCGGCTCGTTTCTGCGCCGCGTACGGCGCATACTTCCCCCGTCCCCGCGCGCCCGTCCCGGGGCCGTTACGGCGCAGCTCACGGCTGACTGTCGAGGCCGACCGCTTGAGCTGTCCCGCGATCGCCCGCACACTGGTCCCGGACATGTGCAGGTCCGCGATCTGCAGCCGGTCCTCCAGGCACAGGTATCGGCCCGAAGGTTCGGGTTTCTTGCGCGGGATCCGCCCGCCGGTCGCCTGGCGCCAACGCCGCCCAGTTCGTCGATCCACTCCTACAGCCTCGCACGCCGCGATCAGGGTCGAGCCCTGGGCCATCAGCACCCAGAACCGGGCCTCCTTATCGATCCGTTCCTTCTTCGACAACATGCACAACACCTCACAATAAAAGGGGTGTTGCAACGACCGTTTGAACTCGCCGATCCCTCACCGGGATAGCTGCGGCCGAAAGGAACTGTTTCGGGCGGCAGAAGCCCACTGCTTCTGTTGGAGGCCTCTTGCCCCGGTCTGTGAGTCTTGACAGCCGCGGGCCATCAGGCATCATCGGTGGTGTGTCGCTGTACGGAATAGGGGCCGCGCTGATGACAGATATAGGAGCTAAACAATGGGGACGATGATCGGCGCTGTGCACTCTGTGGGGGGCGAGCCGCCTCGGCTCGAGCGGGTGCTACTGCCCGTGCGGCATGAGTTCGAGGTGACGGTCCCGGACGGCTCGGTGGTCCGAGGCTATGTGACCAGCTACGAGGTCTGGGATTCGTTTGTGCGGGTGAATGTGACTTTCATTGATCGGCCGCTGCGGAGCGGGCACGACGACGCGCTCGTTCTACGGCTCTCCGACGGCACGTTCGCGAAGATGGTTCACGGGAATGGCGGCGGGAGCGACCGCTTCAGCGTCATGGCAAGCGCGTTCGCCCGCCCGCTCGTCGCCCAGACTGCGACGCTCGGGCTCGGACGGGACCGGCGGAGACCCCCCACGCCTCGCATTGTCCAGAACCCGGGCGGCGCGATGTTGCCTGCCCGCGATCCGAACAAGGAGATGGTTTTCACGCAGATCATGGACCTCCCGCTCCCGTAGCGGACCCCTGAGCGGACGCAAACCTGCCGTTGTCTAGTTGTGTCCCAATCGAGGAAACTCTAGGACGGCCGTATGACACGCCCGGGCGGCGCTACGCCTCAGGAGCAAGTTTGAAGGAAGCTGGTGGCACCAGGGCGTTCGTGGAAAGTCACGGTGTGGCCGCTGTCGTCGTGGAAGATGGCTTGAGAGCCTGCCACTGTGATGGTGCCCGATTGGAAGGGGTTGCCCCAGCCCGCTGGGGGATTTCCATGGCCGTCGTTCAGCGGTTGGTCTGCGAGGAAGAAGGTGTCCTGCACCCGTGCCTCATGGATGCCGCAATGAGTGAAGAGGGCGAAAGGGACACTTGAGACGGGGTGGATGCCGGACTTGTCGAGGCATCGATTGTCAGCGATGCCGGCGTCTCCGGAGAAAGTGCCTCCGGCCGCCTGCCCCGAGGATGCTGGTCGCGAGCTCAGCCGCCGGTGCCCATCCGATCACGCGCGCAACTCACAACGGCGGACAAATCGAGCCCGTAGGTTGGCCCTTCGCCTGAACCGTACTCCTCGAGTCGGGCCGCACCGCGCTCGAAGAGCCGGAGCGCGCCAACGCTGTTCCCTCGGGCGGCGTGGGTGAGCCCGACGCAGATCTGGGCGAGACCTTGCCAGAGGTTGCGTTCTTGGGCCGGCCCAGCTTTCCATCGGGCCTCAAGTACCTCATGCGCGGCGAAGGGCCGGCCCGCTTCGACCAGGCTCCGGGCCGAGACCAACGTCTCCGCCGGCGGCAGCGGTTCCTCGGAGACAGGCTCCACGCCAGCGCTTCCGTATGGCAGCGGCCGTCCAAGAGCGTCTCGTGGCCGCGCCTGCCTCGGGCGCCTTGAAGCATCCCGATCCCGGTCGCCGGTCATTGCAGTTTCCGCTCTGAGCGTCCGTGGACCTTACCAACCTTCATCCGCCCAATGCTACGGCTCCGCCCTTCGAACATGCGTTCCGCTGCAGAGGGTGCCGTCAGGAAGGCGGCCGCGGGAGAAGAAATGATCACCGCTGGTCGCGCCGCAGAGGGTGGTCCTTCGGAACTTCAACGAGCACGATGCGGACTCCGTCGGGGTCCGCGATCCACATCTCCACCAGCCCCCATGGCTCCTGCTGCGGCTTGCGGATCACAGGTACCCCGGCCGCCAGGAGCCGATCGTGCTCGAGCTGCACGTCGCGGACCTGCCTCCAGATCGCCAAGGCGCTGCCCTGCGGATCAGTCGACCGTCCACTGACCTCGAGAAAACCGTTGCCCAGGAAGAATACGAGGCCCGGCGCTTCACGGCTCCCGAACTCCCGGTAGATCGCCAGGCCCAACGTGTCCCGATAAAACCGGTGGCTCCGCTCAGGTTCGGACGGATGAAGCAGGATGCGGCTCCCAATGACTTCCATGTTCTCCATCCTGCCCTCGAGCCATGCACTTCGCTCGGGTCCATGCTTTGAATTCTCGGTGTGCGTTCAAGGATCCTTCACCGCGACAAATCAGGCAGAAGCTCGCCACCGCATGCCTGCACCGCAAACGAACGGCGCCTTCTTGGTTTCTCATAGGCTGACTCGTGTACAACGAGATGCTCTCGCCGGCCGCAAGGGAGGACGATGAAGAGCTGGGGAAAGATTGTCACGTTCGGGACCATCTTCTTGGTCTATGCAGGGTTCATGCTCTACGGGCTCGTACACGACATCTTGCACGAGGGTCTGACGGGGCCGAACATCTTCGGAATTGCAGTGTTCGTCTTCCTCCCTGTCCTTTGCTGGGCGCTGGCAGTCGGGACAAAGCGCTTCAACAGGTCGCACATGGCGCGGACGCGCGCAGCCTTTCCTGGCCTGCTTGTCCTGCCAGCAGGCTGGGCCTGGTTCATGGTGCCCCCGCTGCGCTCATGGCCGTACAAGCCCATCAAAAACGCAGGTTACATCGGCTTCCTTCTCGTGGCAGATGAACAGCACCTAGCTGTTTACCGCACGCAATTCCGGAAGGGGTACGTCGTCGCCGGACAGTTGCCGTGGGACCTTGTGCGGTCCATCGGTGACATCCCCGCCAACAGGGCATCGGGCGACAAGCCTGGAGCGAAGGTGCTCACTCTCGAGTTGGACGCCCGGGAAAGCTACCTTTCGGATCGCCTTGAGCTGTACCTTTGCGCAGACGACGTCTCAATCCTGGCTGGCGCTGAATTCGATGAAGCGAAAGGCCGGCTCGAGAGCGTCCGAGCCGCCGCCCGAAGATGAGACGTCAGACAAGCGTCCGGTGAGGGATAGGCTTTCGGGCGGTAGCCGCAAGTGAGGCAACTCTGCTCCAGGGAGCGTGTGCGCCGGCGAAACCTGGCTAGACCAGCGTTGCAGAGCGTAGGAGTTGCTCAGTGCGGGTTGAGGCGCGTTTGCCACCGTATTTCCCGAAGAGATCGATCACCGTTTGCGCCGACGCGCCGAGATCCTGGGCAGGGCGGGGACTGGCGTTGAACACGTGATCGAGCCACTGGAAGATCACGACGTGGGCGTAGGTCAGGCCACCCATCTGGCAATGGCTGGATGCGCCCTGGGTTCGCGGGAAGACGTGGATGTATTTCTCGCACGGCAGCGACGCGATGAATTCGGGGATGCCGGCGACGATCGCGGCTGACGAGGCAGCGGCGTCTTTGATGTCGTCCTCTCCGAACAGGAACAGCATGGGGTTCTTCAAGTTCTGCTCCAGGCCCCGGAGGGTGAAGGGCTGGTAGAAGTCGATCCAGTCATGCGGCTCGGCGATGCCCAGGGACCATTGCGCGTGCTGGAATGCCCACCGTGCTGGCGGGCTGAATCGCTGAAGCAGCCCGAACAGGGCGTCGATCACTCTCGGGTTGCTGAGGCCTTTGAGACCCGCCCGGGCGGATTCGCCGCAGTCAACGACCAAGGTGTTGGCGATGCAGGCCTTGATCCTTGGCTCGCCGGCGGCAGCTCTGGGTGCGAAGTAGCCGCCGGCGGAGTAGCCGATCAGTGCAATCCTGTCGCGGTCGATGTCGTCGCGGGAGTACAGGTAATCGACCACAGCGCCCACCGGCTTCTCGTAGTCGGGCCGGAACACGAGCCCCGGGTTCTCCATCATGGCGCCCCATTGGCCCGGTCCTTCGAACACCAGACAGTTGTATCCGTGCTCAGCCGCCATGGCCCCGATCCAGCAGTAGACCTCCTCCATCGTCGAATCGAACCCGCCAAGTGCGATCAGGGTGGGGCTGTGTTCCTGTGGTGCGGGGACGTAGTAGGCGGGAAGTTTGCTGCCTTCGAAGTCGATCTCGACGTAGTCGATGGCCTTGGTGCCCAGTTTCGTCATCTGACGGAAGTGGTCTCGGCTGCTCTGCCACAGCTTTCGGTGCCTGGGATCGGTATGGGCGAGGTAGAACGCCGCCATGCGGTAGTAGTTGCTGGCCCGCAGATGGGCGCGCGCGGCAGCCTGTCGTTCCCCGGCCGCGGCTATGCTGGCGGCGTATCCTGCGACGGCGTCGGCCGTTGCCGTCCACTCGACTGTCCAGCTCTCGAAGTCGCCGTTCTTGATGCGATGCAAGGTCTCCGTGCACTCGCCGAACTCGGCGGCCCCGACATGTTGAGTGGAGATTCCCCGGGCGAACTCGTAGTTGAACCCCCCGATGGTCTTATCTGCGAAGTCGACTCTCATCGAGGACACCCCTTCCGATAGTTCATTGTCCGCTGACAGCAGCGGGCCCAGTGTTCGTGGCCGGCGGTATCGAGGAAGACGAGCATTCGACGCGAAACCCCGACCACACCATGTCGACAAGGTTCACCTGGCGTCCATCCCAGCTCCATCAACGCGTTTAGCTGCCCCAATGCTCCACCCGGGAGCCTCAGGGGGCAAGATGCCGGGCTGCGCGGGGCGAATCGGCGTGTGTCCGGTCAGGGATCGGCTCGCGAGCCCTCTTCCATCCTCGGTTGCCGGGGACACCGACATGAGGCGGACACCGAACGGGTATCAGGTCAGTGCCGTCAGAACTGGCCGGTGGCCTTCCGTACCAGCGCAGCGATCACCTTCTCGTCGGACGGTGAAATTTCTGTGATCGCAAATCCGGTGGGCCACATGGTTCCGTCGTCCAGTTGTGCGGCCCCGAAGAAGGCGAGATTGCCGTAGCGCGCCTTGAACTTGGCTCGCTCCTGGTAGAAGAGGATGATCTTGCCCTGCGCATCCGCGTAACCAGGGCTGCCGTAGAAAAGCTTGGGGCTCAGCGACGGCGCGGCCTCTGTGACAATCGCATGGATGCGCTCCGCGTTCGTCCTGTCCGGCTCGTCAAGCGAGGCGATCTTGTCGAGAACCGACTGTAAGGCCTCGGCCGAGCTCTGCTGCTCCTTCAGCTCCTTGGCGCGCTGTTTCATCGCGGCCCGCTCCTCAGCAGTGAACTTGGACCCAAAACTTTTCGACTCAGCCATGCGCCCATTCTTGCAAGGGTGGAGAGCCGCTGTGCTCCGTAGCGGTGTTTCCCAAAGCTGCGTGTCGCGCTGAGCTCCCGTGAGGGAGATGCTTCATCGTGCGACTGATCGGTGCAGTCGGCGATCCCCCTACGGTCTGCAGGGTGACAAATAGCGCTGCGAAAAGACCGCCATTTATCGCTGCGAATCACACTTTTGGATAGCAAGAACAACCCCGCCGTCGGCTCGTCACAACTCATCTCCGCAATCAAGCAGAGTCACCTGATGGTCGTAGTGGTTTTTGACTAGCAGAGACGGGATCAAACTATCGGCGCTGGGAGCAAGTACAGTCTCGTTCATGAACGCTGATTTTTGGGTGGCTGTTGCAGCTGTTTTCATATCGGCTGTGGCTTTGGTCCGTGGCGAGCTCCATCAGCGCCGTCGAGCCTCGCATGACGCCCCGTTGACAAGGTCGCCGAGGCCCTGCGGCCCGTTCACATTCTGATCGAACACGCTGACGTGCGAGTCCCGTCGGCTGCTGAGATCGGCAAAGTCATGCGGGATTTCGAATGGGAATGCCAACACAGGGAACCCACGTTGCCAACTGGAGCAAGACACCTGCGGGTAAGCATCCGTCAGGCGCTAGCGAATTGTTTCGGTTCTCCGGCGGCAATCGCAGTAGATCCCGCAGCTGACCGCAGGCCCATGCAAACCTTTGATCGGTACTGGTGGGATCTTGCCTGCACTTACGTCGAACATGCCCAGAAGCGCCTGGGCGCGTGGCAGCTTCAAGAGCGGCGCAGGCCATTACAGATTGCCTATTTCGCCGATTGGCGCAAAGCTGAGGACGCTCTTCAGCGGGGCCATCAGGGTGGAAAGTCTAATCAGCGACCTCCTCGGTGACTGGATCTCAACTGTCAGTCTGAGGTATACCCCAACCAGACGTCAGGCATGACTTGGCGCCCACTGTGACTCGCAGCGATAAATGGCGGTCTTTTCGCAGAGCTATTTGTCACCCTAGAGCCCGCAGGGGGATCGGCTTGCGGGCCGGGGCCACGTGAAGCCGACTTCCGAAACTGACGTGCCGATCGCGTCGGAGAGCGGGTGCATGACCGCGCCGACCCAATCGATTGGCGGCTCATCGCGGTGTCGGTGGGGTGGCGACGCGGCGCCGCGAAGCCCTTAATCGGGCGTTGTCGATCGACTACCTGACAGGATGCAATGCATGGATCCCGTTCCGACGCCGTACACGCTTGTTATCTCGACGAGCCTGGACGTTGCCTCAAAGAGCCGCGGCCTCGCAGTCGAAGCGCAGACTGAGTTGGAACGTTTGGGGGAGACTACCCAACTGCTTGATCTGAACAAAATCGACCTGCCAGCGTTCGACAACGGAACCGTATTCGACTCCGAGTCGTTCGCACGGACGCACTTGCTCATCCGCGAAGCGGAGAGCGTCGTTCTGGCCGTTCCTATCTACAACTGGAGCGTCGGTAGCTCCGCTAAGAACTTGATTGAGGCGACCGGAGCAACGGGCGAAGACGGCCGGAAAGCCGCGTGGTTCGATAAGTTCGTAACCTTCGTCTGCGCTGGCGGGCTACCGCACTCTTACATGGCCTACAGCACGTTGGCGACGTCGATGATGCTCGATTTCAAGTGTGTGGTAAATCCTTACGTCGTTTACTCAACGGATCGTGACTGGGATGAACACGGACAGCTAAGGCCTTTGCTTCGGGCGCGCCTGCAGAAGACCGTAGCGGTGCACTCCGAGCTGAACAACCGCCTACGTAGTCGCACGTACTCGTCCGACTGGGAGATCTAATTCTGCACGCATTGGTAACGTTCGTGGGTTTCCGATCATCGATGGGGCGGGCATGGCGGCGGTGAAGCGTTCTTAGGGATCGCGGACCGGGAAGCCGTGCCTCCAGCCGTCTGCCGGTCATTTGGTCGCGATGATGAGGAAGCGGCGCGAGTGAATCGTCAGTGTTCCCGTGTCGACCAGAGGCGCATCTCATGACCGCCGACACGAAACGCCGAGGCTAGTCGACGCACCGGATCGCGTCGCAGACGTTCACGGCTGGGCGTGACGCTCCAACGCGTCCAGAGTCGTCTCGGGCGATGTGTTGAAGCAGAAGGTGATTCCGGGCGATTCCGCATTGCACACGTTGATGATCCGTTCGAAGAGCTCGGTGTACTCCGGGATCATCCTGATGCCGCCCCCGATCATCACGAGGCCGAAACGATCACGACCGAACGCCGAGCGAATCTCTGCTTCGGCCTCGTCCAGGGAGGTGCCTATCAGGCAGTTGACGGCGTCGAAGCCGGCGGCCGTAGTGGCCCCGAACCCCGCTTCGATCCGTTCGGTCATTGTGGCCTCGTCGAGGCCAGGAGGCAGCTTGCTATAGTCGAGGGCTCGCGCGTGGATGCCGATCATGAGGATTCGAGTCATGGGCCTCATTGTGGCATGCACGCCTCACCAACGAATTAGTCAAACCGCACCACCAATCAGGCGGGCCCGCTGGATCCTTGCTCGACCCGCCCCGCCCCCGATGAGCTGTTCCTGTAGTGCAGAGGACTCCTGACGTTCCGTGCAGACGACTTCGGAAAATGACATCGGTGGGCCGGCCCCAGGTTGCGAACCGCCCGTTAGACGGTCCTCCACCGGACGCCTCGCTAATTAGCCGGCGCGACCCTCGGGAGCTCGCGATTGCGGCTGTTTCGGATTCCCATTTGGCCTGCCCGGAAAACTGCCCGGGCGGGATGCCTCATACGCTACGGCCAGAGTTGTCTTGTCACCTTTGATGAGCCGGCGGCGCTCCGGATCAGCGGGACCCGGGTAAGCCGTCCGGAGTTGGGTAGGATGCTGGACCGTCTCGGCCGCGGAGATGAGGTGGTGGTGTGGAAGCTGGACAGGCTCGGGCGCAATACCCGCCACCTTGTGGGAACCATCTAGTCGCAGAGTCGGCTTGCGCTGTGGGGTTGCACCGCCTTGGGGGCAATGAGGTCCCATCCGCGATCCTTCTACCCGAGTGCGTCGGAGAGTTTCTGGTTGCCTATCACTGCGAGAAGTTGCATCCGTTCGGCACTTGGCGACCCGGGCGTGGCTGTGAAGACCAGGAGGGACTGCTCCTGGTCTGGATCCAGAAGAGTTTGGCAAGTCAGGTAAACATCGCCAACCTCGGCATGCACGAAGTGCTTTTCCTCCGAGTGCAAGAGCCCGATCTGGTGGTCCGCCCATAGCTGAACAAACTCACTGCTCTCGTCGAGCAACAGCTTCGTGATCCAGCCGGCCTTTGAATCCGGCCCGTATTGCGTGAAGGCGTGCCGGTGCTGCGCGACGAATACCCGGCTAAGGTGCTCGAGGTCGGGCTGGGCGTAGATCGATCGCGACTCTGGCTCTGTGAACCACCGATAGATATTCGACCGACGCGCCCCTTCGAAACGAGTCTGTTCGCCGAGGAGAGTCACGGCGAGCGGCGTCTGCACCAACGTTTCGCCGAGATTGTTCATGATTTGCGCGGGAGTGTCGGTGAGCCGACCGAGTACTCGCATCAGGCCCGGGTTGATGTGGTCGCTGCGCTGAATCGATTTCGGGACGCTGTGACCGGCGAGCTGAAAGAGATGATCACGCTCGGCGAGCGACAATCGCAGACCGCGGGAGATCGCGGCAACCATCTGCTCCGACGGCTGAGGTCCGCCGCTGCGCTCGAGGCGCGCGTAGTAGTCGGCGGACATCCCGGAAAGCTCGGCGACCTCTTCACGCCGCAAGCCGTTGGCCCTCCGTCGCGGTCCGCGACTAAGACCGACATCTTCGGGCTGAAGGGCATCGCGACGTGCGCGCAAGAAATCAGCCAAGGCTCGGAGGTCCATGTTCCTAAGTATCGCCCGTCGGCCAGAAGCTATCCACGGTCTGTCGTGCAGTGGATCGGCAGGTTCCTGTTCGATAACTGGCGCCCGTTCGTGCATCCCTTAGCCAGTGCATTTCGTGCAGTGGATAGACGAGCACTGGCTACCAGCGAGCAGAAGGGGTCAACTAGCTATGCAGCCGCACGAGCGGCGACAGGGAATGGAGATGCACGATGGCGAAGTGGACCGCGGCTGACTTGCCGAACATGTCAGGCAAGACAGTAGTCGTGACCGGAGCGTCGAGCGGTATCGGTTTGATCACCGCCCGAGAGATGGCTCGGGTCGGAGCTCATGTTGTGATGGCCGTGCGAGACCTTGCCAAGGGAACCGCGGTTCGACAGGGCATGGTGGGCGACGTCGAAGTCCGCGAACTCGACGTATCCGACCTGGCCAGCGTCCGGGCTTTCGCTGCGAACTGGACAGAGCCACTCGACATACTGGTCAACAACGCAGGCGTCATGGATATCCCGCTGACGCGGACCATTGACGGTCTTGACACCCAGACCGCGACAAACTCCTTCGGTCCGTTCCTGCTCACCAGCCTTCTGCTTCCGAACATCACCGACCGAATCGTCTGGGTCACAAGCCAGCTTCACCGAATGGGGCACGTGAACACGGGCGACCTGAATTGGGAGGCTCGTCCGTACAAACCCATGGACGCGTATAACGACTCCAAACTGCAGGTGGCGCTCTACTCCCTCGAACTCCAACGTCGTCTTGACGCGGCCGGATCGAAAGTTCGGTCGGTCGTCGCCCACCCCGGCATTGCCACCACCACCCTCGCCGCCCATTCGTCATCGAACGCAATCAACCGGTTCTCGTTCCTCTTGAATGACCCCGAGCACGGCGCTCTCCCAACACTCTTTGCCGCCACGCAGGACGTGGCAGGAAACGCGTACGTCGGTCCCAACGGTTTGGGCAGCATCAAGGGCTACCCCAAGGTGCGCAAGCCAGGAAAGGCCGGTCTCGACAGCACCGCTGCCTCGACTCTCTGGGCTGCTGCGAGCAAGACGGTCGGGATCTCCGCATGAGCCTGCGCATTGAGGCTGCCGAGCATGAGCACATCTTCATTTCCCACAGGGTGGCCGAGCACTCTGTCGACCTCGGTGAGATCCGGATGAACTACGCCACGCTTGGCGATGTGAGCTTGCCGGCGCTTCTTCTGATCCCGGCGCAGACGGAGTCGTGGTGGGGATACGAGGCGGCCATGCGCATCCTCTCCGAGCGGTTCCAAGTATTTGCTGTTGACCTTCGAGGGCAGGGTCGATCCACCTGGACACCGGGTCGCTACACCCTTGACATATTCGGGAACGACTTAGTCCGCTTCATCGACCTTGTCATCGGCCGCCCGACGATCGTGGCCGGCCTGTCGTCTGGTGGGACCATCTCGGCATGGCTCTCCTCATATGCCAAGCCTGGCCAGATCCGGGCAGCCGTCTACGAAGACGCACCCCTCTTCGCCTCCGAAGCGAACCCGTCGTTCGGACAATCGATCCGACAGGGGATCGGGCCGATGTTTTCGTTGTGGCACAAGTGGCTCGGACCCCAGTGGTCCATTGGCGATTGGGACGGGATGCTGGCGGCGATGCCACGCGAGCTGCCCGGGTCGATCCTTGTCGGACTGGAAGCGATGGCACCGGCCGGTACCGGGGATGCGCCGATCGGACCCCCGCAGGACCTGAAGGAATACGACCCCGAGTGGGGAGCCGCATTCGTATCCGGGATCGCAACCGCGTCGAGCGACCACGCGGTCCTGCTTGCTCAGGTGAAAGTGCCCGTGTTGTTCACCCACCACTTCCACGTCGTTGACGAGTCGACCGGCACGGTAATGGGCGCCATCTCAGACCTTCAAGTGCGCCGTGTCGAGGAACTGGTGACGCAGGCGGGTAACAGCTTCACCTACAAGTCCTTCCCGACCATGCCTCACTCTATGCACGGTCACGCCCCAGACGAATACGCCAGCACAGTCATCGAGTGGGTCGACGGCCTCCATCTCAACGACTGAGCGAAACATAAGGCGGCCTATGGCTCAAGGATTGCCCCGGCCTATCCGGCCAATTGATTGTCAGTGTTGAAAGGAAGAAGTGTCTGTCGTTCTCATCACCGGAGCGCCAACGGGGATCGGTGCTCTCACGGCTCGGGCCCTCGCTAACGCGGGCCACACTTTTATGCCAGCATGCGCAGTCCCGAAGGACGAAACGCATCGAAGGCTGCGTGTCTGGTCGCGTCCGCGCCAGGGAAAGACTTGGGTGTTGTCGAGCTCGACGTGCAGTCGCAGGAGTCCGCTGATGCTGCAGCATCGTCGATACTGTCCGAGGTCGGGCATCTCGATACCGTTGTACACAACGCGGGCCACCTCACGATTGGCTACGTCGAGGCCTTCACCGCCGAAGACATCGCGCATCTGTTCGATATCAACGTTTTCGGTATTCAACGCGTGAATCGCGCGGTCCTTCCGCACCTGCGAAGCAGAGGTGCGGGAACGCTGTTGTATGTCAGTTCGACCACCGTGATCACCACTCCGCCATTTATGGGGCCATACGTTGCCTCGAAAGCCGCGTTCGATTTCCTCGCACTGTGCACATCCATGGAGCTCAACCCGTTGGGCATCGAAACATCGATCGTGATGCCCGGCGCCTTCACCCAGGGCACATCCCATTTCCCCAACGCCAGCAGGGCAAGCGACACCGCCGTGAATTCCGCGTATTCGGCGCTCGACCCGCTCGTGGCCCGCACGGAAGAGGCAACCAATGGTCTCTTCGCTCCCGGCGTCGACCCGAACCCCATTGCCGTCGCCGCCGAGATAAAGCGGATCCTCGCTCTCCCGTTTGGGCAGAAGCCCCTGCGCAGCGTCGTCGACTTCACCGGCGAAGGTGTGAGCGAAGCAAACGACCACATCACCGCTCTTCGCGACGATTTCGTCCGCCGCATGGGCTTCGCAGGCCTGCTTACCCCCAGCCCCCAGCTCCAACGAACAGAAAGGTCATCATGAACATCGCGGGAAACACCATTTTCATCGCCGGCGCAACGTCGGGAATCGGCCTCGGCCTCGCACTGCGCTTCCACGAACTCGGAAACACCGTTATCATCGGCGGTCGTCGCACAGAATTGCTTGAACACATCGAGAATGACCACCCCGGCATGCACACGATCGAAATCGACACCACAAACGGTGAATCCATCGCTGCAGCGAAGCAACAGCTCTTGGCGACATACCCGGATCTGAACGTGCTGATCCCGATGGCCGGGATCATGCTTCCGGAGGATCTGCACACCCCGGACTTCCTGGAGATCTCCGAGCGCACCGTGGATACGAACCTGCTGGGCCCTGTTCGTCTCATCGCCGCTTTCACACCGCACCTCACCGTGCAGGAATCGTCGACGATCATGACGGTTTCGTCTGGCCTGGCTTTCGTGCCATTGCCATACACTCCGACGTACAACGCCACGAAGGCCGCCATTCACGCGTTCACCGAGATTCTTCGCGTACAGCTTGCCGACACCACGGTCCAGGTGATCGAACTTGTCCCGCCGGCTGTGCGGACGGCTCTCATGAACCAAGAGGACAGCGTGACCGCGATGCCTCTGGACCTCTTTCTCGACGAGGTGGTCGGTCTCCTCGAGCAGCAACCCGATGCGAAAGAGATTTTGGTCGAGAACGTCAAGTTTCTTCGCCACGCCACTGCGGACGGCAAATACGACGAAATCCTCGCCATGATGTCGTCGCACTGACATTGTGCAGACGGTGAGGAGTCGCCTCAACCCTCGGCAGCTCCTCACCAACGGCCGGTTCTGCCACGCCGCCATCTCCTCAAGCACCCGGTCGGTAATCCGCGAGACCGTCTCCTTGGACACCGATGCGCCGTAGATCTCAGCGAAATGGGCGCTGATCTCGCCGGTCGTCAGGCCTTTGGTGTCGAGCGAGAGGACCATCTCATCGACCCGGTCAGCCGCCGCTGGCGCTTGGCGGCAGCAGGCGGCGAGGCCGTGTACGCCGCCGTCGACGTCAGTCGAGGAGACGACGTCACTGCATTCGTGAAACTCGCCACCGAGACATTCGGGCGCCTCGACGTGCTCATCAACAACGCCGGCGTCATGCCCATATCCCCGCTCGACGAACTGCGAGTGGACGACTGGGAGGCGATGATCGATATCAACGTCAAGGGCGTGCTCTATGGCATCGCCGCAGCGCTGCCGGTGTTCCGCGCCCAGAATTTCGGCCACATCATCAACACCGGTTCCACCGCAACCCTCAAAATCGTGCCCACGATGGCTGTGTACGCCGGGTCCAAACTGGCCGTCCGCGCCATCACCGAAGGCCTCCGTCAGGAGGCCGGAGCCAACCTGCGCGTTACCCTCATCACGCCAGGCATGACCTCTACCGAGGGAGCGAGCGGAGTGACGAATCCGGAGATCCGCGCCAACCTCCAGAAGTCCATCGACAGCATTGCCATGCCGGCCTCGGCGATCGCGCGGGCCATCGCGTTCGCGATCGAACAACCCGACGGGGTCGACGTCGGAGAGATCGTCGTGCGCCCCACCGCGCAGGGATGAGGTCACCGTCAACCGGCTCGAACACGAGAGCGAGCTGGTTGACGATCTCTCCCTCAGCCGAGTGCCGAAATGCACGGCGAGGGTGTGGCGAGACGCATTTCTTGCGAACGACCGTTCGTGAGACAAACATGAGCCTTGCTTCCAGTTGCGGTGTGAATCGCAGCGGTATCTGGCGTTGTTCTGTCATCGGTAAATGGCGGTGTCGTGTCCGTTCAAGGAACCTTAACCGGATGGAAAAGTGAAGGTTTGAGGCGGGTCAGTCTTGCCGACGATGCTACTGCGGTTCTCGGGTCACTGAATCCGGCCTGAAAGGGAATTGCATCCCGTTTGCCGGGCTCCGCCTCACGTCGCTGGAGGATGCTCAACGGACGGCAAATGTAAGCGGCGCGCGTCTGGTTCGGCCATGCATTCGCGACACCGTCAGGATTTCCGAGGGAGCTCGGCGTCGTGGCCGGCCGGTACCTCGGCGGGTCCAGGTGCTCTGGGGTCAGTAGGACAGGGACCGGTAGATCATTTCGGCGTCCTTGACGTCATTTTCCGCGGCGAAATCTGCGGCAGGTTGCATGGTGTTCTGCTCCTGGCTTCGGCCTTGGAAGACGCCGGTGAACGTGGAGTAGAAGCCCGCGTGGGTGGGGGAACCTATGTACAGGGCGCCCTCGGCTGTGGCCATAAGTATTTCGTTGATCGTTCCTCCGCCTGCGCCGGCGGTCGTGTAGAGGACGCTGGCGGGCCCGTAGTTGGGGATAGACAGCCCGGTCTTGCTGTTGGTGGTGAGGCACTGGGCGCCGCACGAACCCCTGGGGTTCATTTTGAAGGCGTCCGTCCCGTAAGCGCTTTGCTTGGTGAAACTCCATGCCGTGATTTCAAGGCCGCCGGGGCTCCTCAGATGGACGTTCTCGGTTCCATCCGCGCTCCCGTTTGTCTGCAGTAGCCAAGTCGAGGGGTATTTCAGCGTGTACCCTGCCTGGGGCGACGTAAACGCCTTCCATCCCGCGTATGCATCCGCCTGGACGGATGGAGCCACCGCCGGCGCAGGCGCACTCTGCGAAATTGCAGCCGCCCCTGAAGCACTCTGCGAAGCTGGGGCCGTCGTCGAGGGCGCACTCTCCGAAGCCTGAGCCGCCGCAGTACTCGTCGCAGTGATGGCCCGACCGGCCGTGCAGCCCGTAGCGCCGCCTAGTAGGACGGCAAGACCGGCAAAAGCGGCCAGCCACTGGGTTCCACGCATCTTCTTCATCAAATTCCCCAATCGTTAAATTGTTCCCCCGTGCCGGTCAGGCGTTGGGAAACACCAATGTCCGGCCCTGCACGAAACCCACACCAGCGCCATCCAAAGAAATAGACCATCAATGGTCACGCAGAAAGAGAAACGCACTGCAGGGATCGTATCCGCTGCTGTCTTGGGAAACGACAGTTTTTCGAGACATCCTGCCGGGGTGGTTTGAGCCCCGTCAGTATGAATCGCAGCGGTTTATGGCCGTCTTTCCCCAGCGCTAAATGGCCGCGGTGTGCTGCCTTGATGCCTCATTGCAGGGCAACGTCTCCGGGCCGGGGGACCTTGGACGGTCGTGTCGTTGTTGAGCTTAGGGCGCCGGAATGGCGGGGGGTTCCCAGGGCCCGGAATGCGATCATGAGCCCTGTAGCCGCGGCCCCGCCGGCGTGGGTCCGGGGCTACGATCAAGATGCTTCTGGCATGTGAATTGCGAAGGTGACCACGACGACTGCGATCCCCAGCAGAACGCTGGGCTTTAGGGCGGAGGCTTTGACTCAGAAGCTGACTCCTAGATCATCTTCTCAGCCAAACGCGCGGTAGACCTTGGACACAACCGTATCCAATCAAATATTATGAGTTTCCGGGCTTGGTCCGGTCTGTGAACCGGCGGGCCGTAATTAGGGGGTGTCTCTCGCTTCCGGCTGGCACGGGGGAAGGAAAGTTGTGTCAACTGATTCTGCAACGATGAGGCACGACGGGGACTCGATCTACGCTCAGCTGCGTTCGGAAATCTTGGCGGGTGTGATCCCTCCGGCGACACCTTTGCGGGAAGTTACTTTGGGGGAGCGCTTCGGCGTTTCCCGCACCCCGGTGCGTGAAGCTCTGCGTCGACTGCAGCATGAGCGCCTTCTGGTTCGCGGCGCCCGAGGACTGCAGGTTCATCAGGCGACGCCGCAGGAAGTCATCCAGGTTTATGACATGCGCATTCTTTTGGAACAGGAGGCGGCCGGTCAAGCCGCCCGTTCCCGGGGGATCACGGACATTATGCAACTGGAAGGTCTGGTCGAACGGGACCGGGCCCTTTCGAACCCTGATGACCGGACGATGGCATCAACAAACATGGAGTTTCATGCGGCGGTTTGGGCGGCTGCACATAATCCGGTCCTTCAGGATCTCCTGCAGCGGTTGTCGACCCACCTCATCCGCACACCGCACTCCACCCTGTCCGTAGGTGAGCGTTGGGAAGAGGCCCTCGCCGAGCATGCAAAGTTGGTCGCGGCTATTTCCGACGGTGACGAAAGTGCCGCGCGGAGCACAGCTCGCGAACACATGGAGACAGCTCGCAGGATACGGCTCGACTTGTTGCGGAAATCAGCCTCTTATTAAGCCCCCCAGACCGCCAACTTACCTAAGTCTTCGAGACAGCTGACTAAACGCCAAGAGCACGCTCCTTGGAGCGTGCTCTTTGCGTTGCCGTTTCCAGGTCCGTCCCCTCGCCGCCGCGGCTGATCTGCCGCACCGGGATAGCTCCAGGCATGGGCCCCTATGGACCGATGAAAAGTCACTGGTACTTGCCGTGATCAGTATCACGGTGCAACACTGTACTTCACTGTATACAGTCGTATTCCATCAAAGGAGATAGATCATGACAGCGATCACGGAGACGGACACCGTCGTTGAGTTCCGAGGAGTCGGCAAGCATTTTGGCGCGATGCGGGCCCTGAAGATGCCCCCACTCGTGGGGGTTCCATTCCACCCAGCGATGTATACATATGCACACAAAGGAGAACTAACGATGGTCGAACAACGAGACCAAGCACCTGCAAAGACCGCCCGCGCCGACGTAATCGTCGTCGGCGGAGGCAATGCGGGTTTCACAGCGGCCCACGCCGCGGCGGTCCGTGGACGGAAAGTCATCCTGCTCGAAAAGGGCAGCAAGGACATGGCCGGGGGCAACAGCTTCTACACTGCCGGAGCCACGCGAATCGCCCACAACGGCCTCGAAGACCTGCAGGAATGGGTCGAGCCCGATGACCGCCACGGTAAAACCACTGTTCCGCCATATTCGGCTGAAGAGTACGCCGCAGACCTGGCGAAGGTCACCGAGGGCCGCAACGACCCCGAACTGACCAAAGTTCTGGTGGAGGAGGCTCAGCCGACCCTCCGCTGGCTGAACCAGCTGGGCCTGAAATACCGGCTGATGTATGAGCGGCAGTCATATGAGCGGGCCGATGGTTCGTACCTGTTCTGGGGCGGACTGCATGTCGGGAACGTTGGCGGCGGTGAGGGCCTGATCGAGGACCACACCCGGGTCGCCGCTGAGCTTGGCATTGACGTCAGGTACGATCATGCGGCTCGGCGCCTTGTCGCTGACACCGGGCGCGTTACCGGCGTTGTGGCGTCCACGGTCGATGGAGAGGTGCAGCTGACAGCCGAATCGGTGATCCTCACCGCCGGTGGTTTCGAAGCTGATCCTGAGCTGCGCAGGGAGTATCTGGGCGAAGGCTGGGAGAATGCCAAGGTCCGGGGCACCCCGTACAACACCGGCGACATGATCGCCGCGGCATTGGAAATCGGCGCAGCAAAGGGCGGTGACTGGGGCACCTGCCACAGTGTTCAGTGGGACGCGTTCACCCCTACCAATGAAAGCAACCGCGAACTCACCAACCGGCTGACGCGCCAGAGCTACCCGCTGGGCATCATCGTCAACACCGAAGGCAAACGCTTCCTGGACGAAGGGGCAGACTTCCGGAACTACACCTATGCGAAGTACGGCAAGGAAATCCTCAAGCAGCCCGGATCCGCCGCGTACCAGCTCTTCGACGCAACCCTCCGCCCGATGCTCCGCAACGAAGAATACGATATGCCCGGCATCTCGGTGGAAGTAGCAGCCACCCTTGAAGAACTCGCTTCCAAGATCGGGATCGACCCCGAAAGCCTTTCGAAAACGGTCACCGATTTCAACAACTCCATCGACCGCACCGTCCCCTTCGACCCCAACATCAAGGATGGCCGGGTCGCCGCAACAGAACCGGTAAAGAGCAACTGGGCCGCGCCGCTTGAAACAGGCCCCTTCTACGCCTACGGCGTCACCTGCGGAATCACGTTCACATTCGGTGGTCTCAAATCAGACACTCACGGCCGGGTACTGAACCAGCAAGGGCAGCACATCGAGGGCCTTTACGTGGCCGGTGAGATGCTCGGCGGCCTCTTCAGCGCGAACTACCCCGGAGGGTCCGGACTTGCCGCCGGGTGCGTCTTCGGCCGGCGCGCGGGAAACCTCGCCTAGAAAACCCAGACCCAAACTGCGAAAACGGTACCAACCCAAGCTTTACTCCTGAAGGACCCAAAGCTGTCATCAGGGTTCTGAGAACTGTTCTCCGCACCGCTGCAAAACGTCTGCCGGCACCTGTCGGCACGCCGGGGGGCTTGCTCCACATCCCATCGCAACAGGCAGCCCGAAAGTCGGGCGTGGAAACAGCACCTTGCGCGGGAGGGTGCCGGATGGCCAACAACCATCCGGCACCCTCCGACGCCACAAACCGAATTTGACTCAAAGGACGACCATGAAACGGCCCGCGCGACCGGAACCGGTCAGCAACTGGTCCACCCTTGCACCCGGAACCAACGTGCAGATACGGCAAAACGGACAAATCCTCGCGGCCGGCCACATCGACATGATGTCAATCGATGGCAGCCTGCTATGGCTCCGTCAGGCCGCTGACAACCAGCGCACACTATTCCTCAAATCAGACCCCGTGAAACTCTATCGATACCAGCCAGACAACCCGGCGTGAATGATCAGGAAGCAGGCGGTAGGCGCGGCCGAGCCGCTTCATCTCGTACACGGTGAGGATGACCCGGCAGTGCGGGCCGTGGGCCTTGATCTGACGGCAGGCCTGCAGGGCGGTCTCGAACTTCGGGAGGACGTGCACGCGAGTGGAGACCTTCTCGGCGAACATCTTCTCCCGCGGGATGCCGGCCGCGGTCAGGGCATCGAGCTCGGACTGGAGTTCCTGGGTGGGGAGCAGCGGGCGTAGCCGATGCGGATGTCTGCGCTCGGCGGCTGTTGCCGTTGCGTTGGTGATGAGCCGATTCTCGTTCCAGATGTCAGTTTTCGCATTTAGCTTGTCGGCGGCTAACGGATTTTGGAGGATTTTCAATTGAGTTGTCAGCCCGCCGCCTTTTCGGGCTCAACCCCGCAGATCCCGGCGATTGACCGCAAGACACGACACCTGCCGCCTCCTCCCGCTCCGCTTGGATCCAGTTGTACGCCCCGTTAGACCATTTCAGTCTTGCCCGCATCCCGATAGAGGCCGGTTATGTCCGTCCTCGGCGCGCCGTCAAGGGTGGGCCGTAGGCCCATCACGCAGTGACGCGGACGCGCCCTTGACTGAGCGGCGGGGACGGCGAGCATGGGAGGCCGGGATGCGATGTCAACCCACAGAGGCCTGTTCATCCAGCTAAACGTCGATGACGTGCGTACGCGATGACGCCGTTCGTGAACGTCTGATCAAGAATCCCGGCTTCTAGACGCTAGGAATTACCTGGCCTGTCTGAGAGCGTGTCTGTGCATCGAGCCATGCCTCTACATCGCTGGCCCGATAGCGGACACCGCTGCCTACTTTCACGAACTTAGGGCCCATCCCTCTGTAGCGCCATTGCGCCAATGCGGGCGCCGTCTTGTGAAGCTTGGCTGCCAGCTCCGCCGCGGTCAGCAGTTCCGATTCCATGAAGCCTCATTCCCTCCCGTGAACGACTCGTCATATTAGATGCAAAGTTGCTAATTACGCTTGTTGTCTATATAGCGTGTATTGTTTCTTATATGGTACATAGCGGAGAGCGGCTGCGAGGACATGACATTGGTCCAACCGGCAAGACCGTCGCTCGGAACCTGAAGCGTTTGCGGGGGAATGTAACCCTGCGGGAGCTTCAGCAAAGGCTTAGGGGCGTCGGTCACGAAATTTCCGCGAGCGGAATACAGAAGATCGAGGCCGGCGTTAGGCGGGTTGATGTTGATGATCTCGTGGCCCTGGCGGTAGTCCTGGGCGTGAACCCAAATGCACTGTTGTTTCCCAAGTCGCTCGACGAGCCGGTGGCCGTCACCGGAGCTGATCCGGCTGACATAGTACGGGTTTGGGAGTGGGCGGACGGCGTAACCCCGATCGACAGCGAGGTCGGCAGCGATGACTACGCGCTGGGGCTTCGCCCGGACTTCGTCCCGGCAGGGAATGCCAAAATTGGTGCGCTGTCATTCAAGGACCTCAGTTCACGAGTGGACGAGCTCAGCGCGATTATCAGGACTCTGGTTGATCAGAACGCAGCGAAAGAACAATTCGGCGATGGCAACGATCGAACCCTATGAGACGCGGGCCGGGCGCCGGTATCAGGTCCGCTACCGGAAGCCTGACCGGGTACAGACTAAGAAGCGCGGATTCAGGACAAAGAGGGATGCCGAACTATTCCTCGCCGGTGTTGAGGTTTCCAAGGCCCGCGGGGAGTTCATAGATGCGGCAGCCGCCAAGGCCCTTATAGGTCCGCTTGGAGAGGCGTGGTTGTCACGGCAGACCCATTTGAAGCCATCTTCATTGCGGCCGGTGGAGTCGGCTTGGCGTAATCATGTGCTGCCGGTGTGGGGCGGTGCGGCAGTCTCTGACATCCGAAAGACAGATGTGCAGCAGTGGGTCTCAGGTTTGACGAAGGGAGATCAGAGCGCTGTCCCGCCCCGGAAACCGAAGGGGGCAACGCTTGTAATCCGCGCTTACGGAGTCTTGGCGGCCATTCCGAATGACGCCGTGAGCGACCGTCGAACATTGAGTAATCCAGCACGGGGCGTAACCTTGCCGCGCAAGATCAAGAAGCCGCACGTCTACCTGAGTCACGAGCAAGTGCATGCACTCGCCGCAGCCAGTAAATATCCGACACTGGTTCTCGTGCTTGCCTACTGCGGGTTGCGGTGGGGAGAGGCGACTGGACTGCGAGTCAAGCATCTGGACATGTTGCGGCGTCGATTCGTGATTGAGGAAAACGCGGTTCAGGTCGGTTCGGTGATCGAAGTAGGTACGCCAAAGAACCACAAGAAACGAACCGTGCCGTTCCCGCGATTCCTCGCTGAGCCCCTGGCACAGCAGTGTGAAAACAAGGACAGGAATGATCTCGTGTTTCCCGGCGAGAATGGCCATCACCTCCGCCTCGCACGCGTGCACGATGACAACATGAGCTGGTTCGCAGGGGCCGTGAAGAGAGCAGGGGTGCCACGAATCACCCCTCACGACCTCCGGCATTCAGCCGCCAGCTTTGCTGTATCAGCCGGCGCGAACGTCAAAGCGGTACAAAGAATGCTCGGTCACAGCTCGGCGGCCATGACCCTTGACATCTATGCGGACCTGTTTGACGGGGACTTGGACAGCGTTTCGGACGCCCTGGACCATGCAGTGTCCCTGGCGAATGTGCCCAAAATGTGCCCAAAACCCTGATTCCGGCAAAGCAAAAGGCCCCCGTTCCCTTGTAAACAAAGGGAAGCAGGGGCCTTTCAATCGGCGGTGACGGTGGGATTTGAACCCACGTTGGCTTTGACACCAAACAACATTTCGAGTGTTGCACCTTCGGCCGCTCGGACACGTCACCAACTGAAATAGGGTACCGGAGTGAAGGCCTGTTCCCCAAAACGGTCCCGCCGGTCCCGCCGTAAATGGCCGGCCCCGGCCCTTCCCAAGTGCCGCCCGTCCAAAGGCCCATCCCTTCCGCAATCGCAGCCGCAGGGCTAGATTCACAGACACGATGAGTCTCCCGCAGCCCGCGCCACAACACGCACCGCAGAACAGCCACACGCAAACGGCATTGGCCTACTGGACCGTGGGCCCCTGCCAAGGTGAACTTCGGCGTGAGGAGCTTCCGGCTCCGTCGCAGGGCCAGGCTTTGGTTCGAGCGTTGTATTCGGGTATCAGCAGGGGCACCGAACTCGTGGTCCACGAAGCGCACGTGCCGGCACGGATTGCGAAGGCCATGCGTGCACCCCATCAAACGGGAGACTTTCCGGGGCCGGTCAAGTTCGGATATCTGTCGGTTGGCGTCGTTGAAGAAGGCCCCGAAGACTGGATCGGCCAGAACGTCTTTTGCCTGCATCCGCATCAGGATCGATACGTCGTGCCCGTCACCTCACTCACCCGGATACCCGACGGCGTGCCGCCACGCCGCGCCGTGCTGACCGGTATCGCGGAGATTGCCATCAACGCCCTCTGGGAGGCCGGGCCCCGCCTCGGTGACAGGATCGCCGTCGTCGGGGCCGGACTGGTGGGCGGCATGACCGCAGCGCTCCTGCGCGGCTTCCCGCTGGGGCGCCTGCAACTCGTGGAGACGGACCCGGGCAAGCGCGGGTTCGCGGAATCCCTCGGCGTGGAATTCGCGCTTCCGGACGACGCACAGCAGGACTGTGACATCGTGTTCCATTGCTCGGCCACGGACGAAGGATTGGCCCGCAGCCTGCAGCTAGCGGGTGACGAGGGCGAGATTATCGAACTCTCCTGGTACGGGAACCGGGCTGTTTCCTTGCCGCTGGGGGAGGACTTCCACGCCCGGCGCCTATCCATCCGCGCCAGCCAGGTCGGGGTGGTGGCGCGTTCGCGTCGGCATCGGCGGACGTCGAGCGAGCGGCTGCAGCTGGCGGTGTCTTTGCTGACGGACCCGGTGTTCGACGCGTTCCTCACCGGAGAGTCGCCGTTCGAGGAGCTACCCGAGGTCTTCGAAGGCTTGGAAAACGGCGAGCTGGACGATCTCTGCCATGTCATTACCTACTCCAAAGGAAACCAGGCCTAACGATGTTCAGCCTCACCGTCCGCCGCCATTTCATGATCGCCCACAGCCTTCCGCGGGAATCGTTCGGGCCGGCCCAGGGACTCCATGGAGCCACTTTCGTGGCCGAGGTGACGTTCCGCCGCGCCCAGCTGAACGACGACGCGATCGTGCTGGACATCGGTGCTGCCGAAACCATCTTGGACGAGGTGCTCGATCCCCTGAACTACAGGAACCTCGACGAGCACCCCGACTTCGCCGGGCAGCTCACGACCACGGAGGTCCTGGCCCGCTTCATCGCCGAGGCGGTTGCCACCAAGGTCCGCGAGAGCGACGACGGCGGTGCGCTCGCCGGCGTCGACGTCCTGTTGCGCGAGCATCCCGACGCCTGGGCAGGCTTCTCGTTGGATTTCGATCGCTAGCTCGCGCGGGACTGCCCGGATGCCGAGCAAACGGTGCAGAATGGGGCCATGACGTCCGCCGTGCTTTCCACCCAAACGCTCACTCCGGAACTGCTCCGCGCCTGGGCGTGGCATCGGCAGGGCCTCGACGGCTCGCTAGCCGGCAGGACCTCCGAGGAGGTCCTGGACCACGCCGGCTGGGCCCGTTCCGTGGGTGGCGCAAACCCCTACCTGACGCTCTTCGCCCGGGCCGGGATCAGGCGCGAACAGGTGGACCGTGACGTCGCGGAGCTGAGAATCCACGAGCTCCCCACAGCCCGCGGTTGCACCTATGTCCTGGGCCGGAACGACTTCGCCTGGGGCCTCCAGGTGGGCCGGGACGCCGCAGTGGCGCCGTTCAAGGTCTTGGCCCGGCTCGGCGTCGAACGCGGTGAGATCACCCTGCTCGAAGAGCAGGTCCTGCACACCCTCATGGAGTCCAGCGACCCCATGGATCCGAAGCAACTCAAGGACGAGCTCGGCGAATCCGTCCGCAGCCTCGGCGAAGAAGGCAAGAAGAAGGGCGCGGCCACCACCCTTCCCACGGCGTTGGGCCTCCTGCAAGCCGACGGCCGCATCCGCCGCGTCCCTGTCAATGGCCGCCTCGACCAGCAGCGCTACGCCTACACGTCGTGGGTGTTGCCGCCTAGCCCCATCCACGACGACGCCGCCCGCGCACGCTTGATCGAACGGTACCTGCGGTGGACCGGTGGTGCGACGTCCAAGCAGAGCCAATGGTTCACGGGCTTCACCGTCGCCCAGAGCAAGGCGGCCATGGCCGCGGTCGCCGCCACCGAGGTGACCACCGCGGCGGGCGAGCCGCTGTGGATGCTGCCCGACGACGTCGAACTCCTTTCCGCGTTCAAGGCACCTCAGGAGGAACAGATCCAGCTTCTGGCCGGGACGGACTCTTTGGTGCTGTTGCGCAGGAACTCTGCGGACATGCTGGCTGAAGGGGATCGGGGCCGGAAGGTTCTCGACACCACGCTGGCGTTGCAGGCGGACCTGTCCGACCACCCGATCCTGGACCGGGGACGGATCATTGGGCTGTGGCAGTACGATCCGGGCAAGGAGAGGATCGCAGCCTGGACGTTCGACAAGCCCACCGCGGCCGTCACCCAGCGCATCAGTGAGGTGGAGAGCTGGATCCGCGAGGATCTCGGTGATTTCCGCTCGTTCAGCCTGGATTCGCCGGCCTCGCGGCAGAGACGCATCGATGCCCTGGATGAGGCGAACACCGCAAACGCTTAGGTCGCGTTCAGTTCAGGCGTGGGTTCAGTCCAAGGGTGGGTTCAGTCCACCCAGAAGCCGGAGAACTCGCCGGTGGCTTGCGTGAAGGTGGCATCCACGTGTTTTACGCGGCCCGGCGCGTCCCGGGATTGCAGCCATTCCAAGAGGGACTCGACCGATTCGCGATCACCCTCTGCGATCACCTGCACCGAGCCGTCCATCTGGTTGGCCGCCTCTCCGGACAGTCCCAACAGTCGGGCTTGATGCATTGTCGAGTAGCGGAAACCGACGCCCTGGACGCGGCCGGTCACCATGGCAGTGACGCGTACTTGGCTCATGCGGCACCTGATCCATACGGTCGCGTGATCGCCTCGAGGAAATGCCCGTCCGGATCCGCGAAGTAGACGCCACGTCCGCCGTCGTTGTGGTTGATCTGCTGCGGGCGGGACCGCGCTGGGTCCGCCCAGTAGGGGATCCCCTCAGCCTGGATCCTCGCGAAGATCCCGTCGAAATCGTCCTCGCCGACCAGAAAGGCATAGTGCTGCGGGGAGATGGGCCGGTCCGTGGCGGCGAAATCGAGGGCCACACCGTGGTCAAGGGAGACTGTCATGAAGGACCACACGGGCTGCGGCTCCGGGAGCCCAAATACCTTGGCGAGGAACTCCGCGGAACGGCGTTTGTCCGTTGCGTAGACGATGGTGTGGTTGAAAGAGACGGTCATGAGGTCCTCCTCAGGCGTGCTGTCTGAGACCATCTGACGTCCAACACCCGGAGATTTCAAGAGCTCAAGGCCAATGCGCCTGGGGTGCTGCTATTTCCGGTGGGCCGCGAAGAAATCGCGCAGCAAGGCCGAGCATTCATCCTCGCGCACGCCTGCGTAGACCTCCACCCAGTGGTTGAGCCTGCGTTCGCGCAAGATATCGAACACCGACCCGGCGGCACCGGCCTTCTCATCCCATGCGCCGAAGACCACCCGCGGAATCCGGGCCAACACAATGGCGCCGGCACACATCGCGCACGGTTCCAGCGTCACCACGAGTGTGCAGTCCTCGAGCCGCCAACCATCGCCACCTTCGCCGAGTTCAAGGGCATGGCGCTGCAGGGTGGCGGCCGCCTCGCGGATCGCGACGATCTCAGCGTGCGCCGTCGGGTCGCCGTGCGCTTCCCGTTCGTTCCTTCCGGCACCCAGCACACCGCCGTCGGGCCCAAGAACCACCGCGCCGATCGGCACATCGTCCGTATCGAGTGCCAAGCGGGCCTCGTCCAAGGCAAGGCCCATCCAGGCCGCGTGCTCTGCGTGATAGGGCTCGTTGGTGCTCATGCCTCAATGATAGTTTTGGACTCATGCGCACACTCGTCGTGGACCACCCGCTGGTCGCTCACAAGCTCACCATTCTGCGGGATAAGAACACTCCTTCACCGGTCTTCCGGCAACTCACCGAAGAACTTGTCACCCTCCTGGCCTACGAGGCCACCCGCGAGGTCAGGACCGAACCGGTGGAGATCGAAACTCCCGTCACGAAGGCGATCGGTACCGCCTTCACCAAGCCGACGCCCCTGGTAGTCCCTATCCTGCGCGCAGGCCTCGGCATGCTC
The DNA here is from genome assembly GCF_057747935.1 of Arthrobacter sp. DMZ02-1R. Classification (NCBI taxonomy): domain Bacteria; kingdom Bacillati; phylum Actinomycetota; class Actinomycetes; order Micrococcales; family Micrococcaceae; genus Arthrobacter; species Arthrobacter sp. DMZ02-1R. Next base: position 4,174,625 of record NZ_CM173230.1, on the reverse strand, counting down.
GAAGGCATGACCAAGCTGGTCCCCACTGCCGAAGTGGGCTTCCTTGGCATGGCCCGCGACGAAGAAACCCTAGACATCATCACCTACGCCGAGCGCCTCCCCGAGGACCTCACCGGCCGCCAGATCTTCGTTTTGGACCCCATGCTTGCCACCGGCGGCACCTTGAGCGAAGCCATCAAGTTCCTCTTCAAGCGCGGCGCCTCGGACGTCACGTGCATCTGCCTGTTGGCCGCCCCGGAAGGCCTGGCCAAGCTCGAGGAAGAGCTTTCCGAGGCCAACGTGAAGATCGTTCTCGCCTCGATTGACGAGAAGCTCAATGAGAAGGCCTACATCGTTCCGGGCCTCGGCGACGCAGGAGACCGCTTGTACGGCGTGGCCGGCTAGCGCGACTTCGCGCTCCGGTTGCCCCGGACCGTTTTCCCCTCTTTTGGTACTGGAAAGCGCTTGCGACACGGCGAGTCGCGCTATTTCGGGGCTTCCGCCCGGCAAAGAAGGGGAGAAAGCTACAGGGCCGGTGGGACAAGTCCCGGCATGAGAAACTAGCCAGCCCGGCGCTGCGCCTTACTTGCCTTGAGTACCATGGGCAGCTTGGACCGCAGGGTGCATTCGAGCAGTTCCTCGGCTGTCGGATCCTGCTCATAGATCTCCGGCAGGCGGATGCCGATCAGGGTGTTCATGAGCATGCCCTGCGCAAGGAAATCGCGGGCGGTTTCGGGGAGCAGGCCGGCTTCATCCCGCACCAGGCGGTAAATATCCAGGAATCCTTCCCTGGCCCGTGTGGGTGTGGGCCGTGGGCTGCGTTCCGGAACGCGGCCCACGGTCTCGGCGTTGCTGCGGAGCCGGATCGATTGCCCTCTACCGGTTTTCCGGCTCCGCCGATAGCCTTTGGCGCATGGACTGGAAACTTGAACTTGTATTTGTCCCTGTGTCCGATGTGGACCGCGCCAAGGATTTCTACGTCAACAAAGTGGGCTTCAACGCCGACTTTGACGAGCGGCCCATGGACGGCATCCGCTTTGTCCAGCTGACTCCGCCGGGCTCGGCCTGCTCCATCTGCATCGGCGAGGGCCTCAACGATGCTCCTCCCGGCACCGCCCCTAGCTTGCAGATGGTGGTGGGCGACATCAAGGAGGCGCACGACCAACTGAAGGCCAACGGCGTGGAAGTCAGCGACATCGACGTCCAGGATTGGGGGCACTTTGTGTACTTCGCCGATCCGGACGGCAACAAATGGGCCGTTCAGTACATCCCCAACAGGCCGAACGGCTAGGACTCACACCGTAAAAGTTAGTCTTCGGCCGGGCCGCGCGTGCAGGATGAATGCATGAACCTGCCTGCTGAAACCGTGAAAACCCTGACTGTCCGGGCCGTCCTCTTCGATATGGACGGTACCTTGGTGGACTCCACCGCGATCGTGGAACAGGTGTGGAGCGAATTCGCCGGCCGCTATGGACTGGACATCGAGGAGATTTTGCGGACCTCCCATGGCGTCCAGGCCAAGGACACCGTGCGCCGCTTCGCCCCGGCGGGAGCTGACATCGACGCGCTCGCCGAGGAACTCGGTGAGATGGAGCGGACGCGGACTGACGGGATTGTGGCATTGCCCGGAGCCGCGGAGCTGCTGGAGTCCTTGCCGTCCGACGCCGTCGCCATGGTCACCTCGGCCGATCGGATCCTTGCCGGAGTGCGGATGCAAGCTGCCGGCCTCGGCATGCCGGCTACAACCGTGACCTCCGAGGCCGTGACCCGCGGCAAGCCGGACCCGGAAGGCTACCTGACGGCGGCCGCGCTGCTCGGTGCCGAGCCGGCCGACGTCGTCGTTTTCGAAGATGCTCCGGCAGGCATCAATGCCGCCCTTGCCGCCGGAATGAGGACAGTAGTGGTGGGCGACGCCGGCGGCCAAGCGGCAGATGGGCTGTGGCAGATCGCGGATTACTCCGCCGTCTCTGCCACAGCCGCTCTGGACGCTTCGGGCCGCCGGGTCATCGAACTGCGGTTCTAGCTGGTCGAAGCCACGCAGCTCAGCCGGCCAGTGCGTACACCGTGGTCCCGCCGATAGTCTGCGCCTGGAAGTTCGCAGCCACCCATTGCGCAATCTGGGCCGGAGCGGCCGATCCACTATCAGCCTGCATGGTGCCGCCGGCGATGAAGTAGTGGATCTTGCCCTGTGCCACGAGTTGCTGGAACTGCTCGAGCGTGGGAGACGGATCCGTTCCGTTGAATCCGCCCACCGCCATGACGGGCAGTTCAGTGGCAAGCTGGTAGCCGGCCGCGTTGTTGGAACCCACGACGGCGGCCGCCCAGGTGTAGCTCGACGCGCCGGTTTTCAGTGCGGCCACCAACTCCGACGACGGCGTGGTGGCGCCGAGCAGGCCGCCCATGCCGCCACCTTGCCGGTTCCCGCCAAAGCCGGCCTGCGTGCCCTGCTGAAGTGCTTGCGGCGGAGCGTTCTGGGCGGTGTTTTGACCAGCGCCGTTTTGTCCGAAACCGCCCCTGCTTCCGGGGCCACCCGCGCCGAAGCCACCGAATCCAGTGGTGGGACCCGCACTCACGATTGCACCGCTGTGCGTCACGGATGCGGTTGATATCGAGTAGGCCAACGGCCCGGCGAGCGATGCCGCGAGGGCGAGCGCCGCCGTCGTGCGCTGGAAGATGCGGGAAGTGAAGCGCCCCGCGAGCAGCAGTCCGGCCGCGGCTGCCAAGGCGCCCAAGAGCACCAGCCAGCGCAGCAGCGGACCGTACGCGGTGGTTCTGCCCAGGAGATCGAAGGCCATGAATCCTGCCGCGGCCACGGCTGCGGCAAGCAGTGCCGCGGCGCCGAGCTGACCGCGACGTTGCCACAAAAGCACCCCGCCCAGGCCGGCGAGCCCGGCGATGCCGGGAGCCAGGGCCACCGCGTAGTAGGGATGGATGATGCCGGCCATGAAGCTGAAGACCAGCCCGGTGACAAGCACCCACCCGCCCCACACGATCACAGAGGCACGGACGGCATCCGTGCGCGGGGCGCGTCGACCCAACCACAGCAGCCCCGCCCCGAGCATCAGTACGGAAGGCAGCAACCACGCGATCTGGCCGCCGAACTCGCTGTTGAACATCCGGAACAGGCCGGGAACGCCCCAACCGCTGCCGCCGCCAACGCTGCCGGTCTCCTGGCCGCTGAGCCTGCCCAGGCCGTTGTAGCCGAGCGTCAGTTCCAGGATCGAGTTGTTCTGGGAACCGCCGATGTAGGGACGCATGTTCGCCGGTATGAGTTCGACGACGGCTAGCCACCAGCCGGCCGAGACCACCATGGCTGCCCCCGCCGCAAGCAGATGAAGGAGACTGCGCAACCGAAGCAAGCGACGGCCCACTCCACCCTGCGCGGCGACCACATACGCAACGGCAAATCCCGGAACCACCAGCAGGACCTGAAGTTGTTTGGTCAGGAAGCCGAAGCCCAGGAACACCCCGGCCAGCAGGAGCCAACGCAATTTGTTGTCCTGGATGGACCGCACCGTGGCGTAGCCGGCAGCCGTCATGAGGAGCACCAACAGAGCGTCCGGATTGTTGAATCGGAACATCAGGGTGGCCACCGGGGTGATGGCCATGACGACGGCGGCCAACAGCCCCGCCCGGTGGGCGAGCCGGGGATCGCCCGTGGCCGGGGCCGCGGTTCGCCGTACTGCCAAGTACAGCAGCCACGCCGTCGCGACCCCCATGAGCGCCTCGGGAACCAGGATGCTCCACGAGCTCAGTCCGAAGATCCGCACCGAGAGCCCCATGATCCACAGCGATGCCGGTGGTTTGTCCACGGTGATGGAGTTGGCGGCGTCGGAGGATCCGAAGAACCATGCGGCCCAATCCTGCGAGCCGGCCTGGGCTGCCGCGGAATAGAACGGGTTGGCCCAACCGGAAGCGCCGAGGTTCCAGAGGTACAGGACCGCCGTCGCAAGGAGCACGCCAGCCAGTTCCACGCGGTGGCGCAGGGTTTGGCGGCTTCGGACAGTGCGGGACCGGCCGTTCCGGACCTGCGGTGCTTGTTGCCGTGGCAGAAGCACCAAGCGGGATCGCGAGACCAACGGCACTGGAAGCGCCGCATGCTCTGACGTGGAATCGGTATCTGGCTTGGACCCGGTGTCTGTCGAGTAGGAAGTGGTCATCGGAGACTACTTCGTCAGCTTGTAGACGGTGGAGTTACCCACAGTCTGGGCTTGGAAGTTCGCCTGGACCCAAGCAGCCACCTCGGAGTTTCCGCCCTGGCCGCCCATGCCGCCGCCCATGCCGCCGCCAGCGATGAAGTAGCCGATCTGTCCCTTGGCCACCATGTCCTGGAACTGTGCCAGCGTGGGGTAGGGATCGCCGCCGTTCCAGCCACCGAGGGCGATCACGTTGGTGTTCGTGGCGAGCTCAAGGCTGGCAGCCTGGGTGGCGCCGGAAACGATCGCGGACCACTTGGTAGTGGTGGATGTCAGCAGCGCGGTCAGTCCGGCGTCGGCCGTCCCCTCGCCACCCGGGCCGCCTGCGGCCTGACCTGCGGCACCCGCCTGACCTGCGGCACCCGCCTGACCTGCGGCACCAGCCTGACCTGCTGAACCGCTCGTCGCCGAATCCCTTGCCCCGAATCCACCTGTGCCGAACCCGGCGCGGTTTCCGAAACCGCCCATGGCGGAGCCGCTGGGACCCGACGTCGGGATGGAACCGGAGTGCGCGGTAGCCGCCGTCGCGAGCGTCCACGCCGCGGTGCCGAGGCCGCCCGCCAGGAGGGAAACGACGACGACGGCAGCGGCCGCCGCACTGCGGAACCGGCCCGCGGGCCGTAGTGAGTCGAGGCGAAACAGGATTGCGGCGGCGGCCACCACGCCCAGGACGACTATCACGATGCGCAGCCAGGGAAGCCATGAGGTATCGCGGCCCAGAAGAACCGCGGACCAGACCGAACTGCCGAGGACCACCACGGCCAAGATGATCCTGGCGGGCCAGTACCCGCGGCCTCTCCACAGTTCCACGCTGCCGATGCCCACCAAGGCGGCGATTGCCGGTGCGAGCGCTACTGCGTAGTAGGGGTGGACAATGCCGCTCATGAAGCTGAAGACGCCCGCGGTGACCAGGAGCCAGCCACCCCACAGGATCAGCGAGGCCCGGGTACGCGAGGCCCGTGCTTCCCGGCGGGTGAACCACAGGCCCGCAGCCAGCAGGATCAAGGCCGCAGGCAGAAGCCAGGAGACCTCGGCGCCGAAGCTCGTGCCGAACATGCGGGCGATCCCCGCAGCTCCACCGAAGCCGGCGTTCCCGCCACCGCCGACGCCCCCGAAGCCGCCCAGACCACCTGCTGGAGCACTGGCTGCGCCGCCTCCGCCGCCGGGCATGCCTTCGCCCGAGCCTGTAATGCGGGACAGCCCGTTGTAGCCGAAGGTCAGCTCAAGGAAGCTGTTGGTTGTCGACCCTGCCATGTAAGGCCGTGCCGAAGCCGGAGTCAGTTGGAAGAGAGCGATGTAGCTGCCGGCCACTACAGCGATACCGGCCAGTGCGCCGAGCAGGTGCAGCAGCCTCCGCCGCAACGGGGCGGGGGCGGCCCAGAGGTACGCGAGTCCCAGGCCTGGAACAATCAGGAAGCCTTGCAGCATTTTGCTTAGGAACGCGAGGCCCACCACGGCTCCGGCTGCGGCGAGCCACTTCCAGCCCGCGCGTTCAATAGCGCGAGTGGTGAAGTACGCCGCCAACACCAGGCACAGGGTCAGCATGGCGTCAGGGTTATTGAAGCGGAACATGAGCGCGGCCACCGGAGTCAGCGCCAGAGCGCCGCCAGCCAGCAAACCCGCTCCGGGCCCGGACACGCGCTTGACCGTCAGATAGAGGAACCCGACGGCGGCCACGCCCATCAGCGCCTCGGGAACCAGCATGCTTAGGGACGAGAAGCCGAAGATCCGGCCCACTAAGGCCGGGATCCATAGCGATGCGGGTGGCTTGTCCACGGTGATGGCATTGCCGGCGTCGAGCGAACCGAACAGCAATGCCGTCCAGTCCTTGGTTCCGGCCTGGATGGCTGCAGCGTAGAAGGAGTTTCCATAGCCGATGGCCGCGAGATTCCAGAGATACAGGAACGCGGTGGCCACGAGGAGCCCGGCGGCGGACGGCCGCACCCAGCGGGGCTGGCGGCCAAAGGCATATCGGGCCCAGCGGGGCGTGGTTCCCGGGGCCCCGGGAGTTGATGGGCCAGTGGAGCGACCACCGTGGGCTGTGTCCCCATTGCCAGAAATTACAGTTCCGACGGCGGGACCTGCCGTGTCGGTTCCGGCGGCGGGCTCTGTGCCTGCGTGAGAGATCGTGGAGGTCATGATGCTGCCGTTTCTGTGAGCGGGCTGTCTGGTGAGGTGGATTCGATCGCGGGCTCCGGCCGCCCCTCCGCCGCCGCGACCGGCGGCGGAGGCGGTGCCAGCCGTGTTCCGGGCTGCCGGAAGACCCACAGCCGGAACAACAGGAAGCGGGCTGCAGTGGCGGCGAGGTTTGCCCCGACCAAGGTGAGGAGCTCGCCCCAGCGGTCCGGCGTCGTCGTACTGTGCACCAAGGCGAGCGCACCGGAAGTGAGCGCAAGGCCGATGCCGAAGACGATCAATCCCTCGAAGTGGTGCCGTATGGGGTTGCCGCCCTGGATGCCGAAGGTGAAGCGCCGGTTGGCGCCGGTGTTGGCGATGGCCGTGATGAGGAGTGCCAGGAAGTTGGCCAGCTGGGGGTCCATGAAACCGCGGCAGAACAAGAAGATGAGCACATAGGCGAGGGTTGATGCAGCACCGATCGCGGCGAACCGGACCAGTTGCCCGAACAGGCTGCTGCGCGGGTTCTGTTCTGCGGTACGGGACGATGCCGGGAGCGGGCCGCGGGCAAGGGCTGCGCGCAGTTCCGGGATGGGGATACGTCCGGAGACGAGGTCCCGCGTGAGCCGGGCCATGCCGCGGATGTCGGCCAGGGCGGTGCGCATCACGTCGACGCTGGAATTGGGATCGTCGATCCAGTCCACGGGCACTTCGTGGACCCTAAGGCCGCAGCGTTCCGCGAGGACCAAAAGTTCGGTGTCGAAGAACCACGAGTTGTCCATGGTGTGGGGGAGGATCTGCTGGGCAACGTCGGCCCGGATCGCTTTGAAGCCGCACTGGGCATCACTGAAGCGGGCACCCATGAACGAGTGCAGCATCAGGTTGTAGCTGCGCGAGATGAATTCGCGCTTGGGGCCGCGGACAACCCGGGAGTTGCGGGTCAGCCTTGTGCCGATGGCGAGATCCGAATGGCCGGAGATCAGTGGCGCCAAAAGGGGCGCAAGCGCGGCGAGATCCGTGGACAGATCCACGTCCATGTAGGCCAGAACGGGCGACGGCGATGCGAGCCACACCTTGCGCAACGCGTTGCCGCGTCCCTTCTCCTCAAGATGGACCACCACGAGCTCCGGCAATTCCCTGGCCAGCCGTTCAGCGATTTTCAGGGTGCTGTCCGTGCTGGCGTTGTCGGCCACGGTGATGCGGAAGCCGTGCGGGAAAGATTCGCGCAAATGGCCGTGAAGCCGGCGCAGGCACTCTTCGAGGTCGCACTCCTCGTTGAAGACGGGGATTGTGACATCGAGGACGGGGACGGTGGTGTGGATGTCCACGGGGGTGCGCCGCACTGAGCTGTATTGAAGGGCAGTGCTGCCTTGAATAGGGGTCCTGGGTTGGATCGGGAGGCCCGGCGGCACCACCGCGGGGTCCTTCAGGGTTCCTGTGGTGGATTCGATGAGCGTCATGTATCCAGAGTGCCGCCGCCGAATATGAGTGCTTTAGGCGGAACCTGTGACGCGGCTGTGGATGTGGGGGAGACCTGATTAACGCAGTAGAGGTCCGTTCCCTGAAGGGACGGACCTCTGCGTACGTTGTGCGTTTAGTACCAGTTGTGGGCCAAATGGAACGCCCAGGCCGCAGACGGGGATCCGTAGCGTTCCTTGATGTAGTTCAGGCCCCAGCGGATCTGGGTCTGGTAGTTGGTCCGCCAATCCGCGCCCTCGGAGGACATCTTTTCGCCCGGCAGGGACTGCGCAATGCCGAAAGCGCCGCTCGAGGAGTTGGTAGCAGTGGTCCGCCAATCGGATTCCTTGTTCCACAGGGTCATCAAGGAGGACATTTCGCCCTGGCCCCACCCGTAGGAGGAAAGCATGCTCGCGGCGTAGGCCTGGGCGCCGGCGGGGTCATCGACGGCAACTGGCGCAGCCGGGGCTGCCGGAGCGGGAGGTGCCACGGGAGCGGCCGGTGCCGCAGCCTGGGGTGCGACGGCGGCAGGAGCGGGAGCGGGTGCCTGCGTCGGAGCGGTGCTTGGCTTAGCACTTTCGCTCGCCGACGGCGTGGCGGTGGCGGACGGCGTCGCGCTTTGCTCTACGACGGCGCGCGATTCGGACGTCTGGCTCATGTCCTGGGCGTTGATGGCTTGTCCGGCGGCCTGGGTGGCGGCGCCTGCCCCGAGGAACACAGCAACGACGCCGGCAACAACTGCCATGCGCTGGCTGGTGCCGAGGTTTGCGGCGGCTCGCCTCAGGGTGGAACGTGACTTGTTTCTCCGGGCAGTTTCGCCGCGGTGGCGCGCAACAGGGCGCGACTGATTCTTGGAACCAGACATGGTGATTGCCTCTCGACGCCTGCGGAGTTAGCTGTCGGATTCGGATGAGGTCATCCGGCCGTGGCCACTGAGAATCGTGGCGGTACGGCTTCACCCCTAGGGCTGGCTCAACATGAGCGTTTGCCCGGAGACCTGGGTCCCCCGTCTCTGCCTGGAGTTTGGGCACCGGGGAGTGGCAGAGCTCGGCGCCTACCCGGCGGTGGCCGGAATGATCCCGCGCACCCATTCGACGGTACAGGAGGGCTCCGGTTAAGTCACATTTAGGTAACGGAGATCACGACGCCGGTGCGCCGACTTGCGCTAGCCGCGCTCCGGCGTCGTGATCTTCTCGGCGGACTTCAGGCCGCCGCGGTTCTGAGCGCTGGAAGCCTCACGGCAAACTCCGTCCGGCCGGGACGCGAGGCCACCTCGACGGTGCCTCCATGGGCCTGAACGATCGATTCCACGATTGACAGGCCGAGCCCGGACGTGCCCTCGGAACCGGAACGGGCGGCGTCGGCACGGGCAAAACGCGAGAAGATCCTGCCTTGGAATTCAGGCGGAATGCCAGGCCCGTTATCGGTCACGGTGACCACGGCGCTTCCATCGGCCGAGCGCATGACTCCAGTGACCACGGTGGTTCCAGCCTCCGTGTGCTTGCGGGCATTGGAGAGCAGATTGGCCAAGACCTGGTGGAGCTGCGTAGTGTCGCCGCGGACCGTAAGGGGCTCATCGGGGAGCTTGAGCTGCCAGATGTGCTCGGGGGCCATGACTTTCTCGTCGCTCACGGTCTCGATCACCAACTGCGTGAGGTCCACATCGGTGAACTCGGGTGCCTTTCCTTCGTCCAGCCGTGCCAAGAGAAGGAGGTCCTCTACGAGGGTGGTCATCCGTTCGGACTGGCTTTGCACGCGACCCAGCGACTTGCGGCCGTCCTCGGTGAACGTCTCCGTCATGCGCAACAGCTCGGTGTAGCCGCGGATCGCCGTCAGCGGCGTCCGCAGCTCGTGCGAGGCATCGGCCACGAACTGGCGCACCTTGGTTTCGCTTTGCTGGCGTGCCTCCAACGCGCTGGAGACGTTGTCCAGCATGAGGTTCAAAGCATGACCGACGCTGCCCACCTCGGTGCCGGGGTGGGCCGCCGACGCCGGAACGCGCACCGCGAGAGCCACCTCGCCGGCGTCGAGCGGAAGCTTCGACACTTTGGTAGCGACGTCTGAGAGCTGCTCCAGGGGACGCATGGTGCGGCGGATCAGCACGGTTCCCGCGAGTCCAATGAGCACCAGCCCGCCCAAGGACACCAGCACCATGGTCCACACGAGCGAGGCCTCGGTATCCTCTTTCGAGGCGAGCGGCAGGCCTGTGATGACAACATCGCCGTAAGGAGTTTCAGTGGCAACCAGCCGGTAACCGCCATTGGAAAGGGTCCGATCAACCGGATGGCCATCGTGGGGAAGAGCCAACAGGATTCCGGCATCGTTGGGCGACAAGGACGTACGGGTGGCGTCGGAGGACAAGAACCCGGCGCTGCTCACCTGGCTGCCAAGAATGCGTGCATTCAGCGTGCCGATGCTCTGGCCCCGGGCGTCCAAAGGATCTGGGCGTCCATTCGGATCACCTATGGGCGGGCGGCCATGGGAAGCCTGCATCAATTGCTGGTCGAGCTGCTTGGTGAGGAAAACGTCCATAGACGCGTAGCTGACCACGCCCACGGCTCCGCAGATGGCCACCAGGAGTGCCATGGAGACCAGGATCAAGCGTGTGCGCAGGTGCCAGGTTGAAGGATCGAACCAGCGATGGTCGGCCTGGCGGGGGATACCCGAGAGCGCGGACATTCGGCGTCCCGGGCTATTCGGCGGGCTTGATGACGTAGCCGGCTCCGCGCACAGTGTGGATCATGGGCGGGTGGTTGGCCTCGATCTTCTTGCGCAGGTATGAGATGTAGAGCTCCACGATGTTGGCTTGCCCGCCGAAGTCGTAGTCCCACACGCGGTCCAGGATCTGGGCCTTGCTGACCACGCGCTTGGGATTTTCCATGAGGTAGCGCAGGAGCTCGAACTGGGTTGCCGTCAGCTGGATGTCTTCGCCCCCGCGAGTGACTTCGCGGGTGTCCACGTTCAGGGTCAGGTCACCCACAACCAGCTCGGCCGTGTCCATCGCGGCAACGCCCGAACGCTGGACCAAGCGATGCAGCCGCAACAGGACTTCCTCCATGCTGAACGGCTTGGTGACATAGTCGTCCCCGCCGGCGGCCAACCCGACGATGCGGTCCTGAACGTCGTCCTTCGCGGTGAGGAAGAGCGCAGGCACCTCAGGCGCAAAGGCGCGGATCCTGCCAAGCAGCTCAACGCCGTCGAACCCTGGAAGCATCACATCCAGCACCAGGACATCGGGCCGGAAGTCCTTGGCGAGCTTGACCGCCGCGGGTCCGTCGCCGGCCACGGCCACCGACCAACCCGCCATGCGGAGGCCCATGCTCATGAGCTCGGCGAGGCTGGGTTCGTCGTCCACCACAAGGGCGCGGATGGGGGAACCGTCCGGGTGGCTGAGCTGGGGAAGGTTGTTTGTCATGGAGTGCGAGGATGCCATGGGACAACTCTCCAATCTGCCGGTTTGCCGGTGCTTTGCCAATGCTGTGAGCACCCTGTGAGTCTCAGCCTAGCCACCTGTCCAAAGGCACGGTACGCCAAGCGCGCAGTGGCGGGCTTTCCGCCACTGTCCGGCACAACACGCCGCAGGTCACAGGAAGGCCTGCAGTTCGGCACAGCCCGCACACAGGAAAGCGGCTGACGCTGTTTGGGACAAGGACAACTACGACCCAAACAGTCTCGACTTCGATGGAGAACACCATGGATCAGCAAAACAACCCCTCCGTACCTGGGTCCGTACAGGGGAATGAGCAGCCGCGGCCGGTGATCCGGCCCGTTGATGATTCCGGACAACCTTTAGCCGGGGAACCCGCCGCCGGGTGGGGTGCGCCGCAGCCGGTGAACCAGCAGCCGCTTAACCAGCAACCCGGGCAACCCGCCGCCGGGTGGGGTGCGCCGCAGCAATACACCCCCGGGCAGCCCCGTCCCTCATTCTTCAAGAACTGGACACTGAAGAAGGGGCTCATCGTCGGAGGGGTCGCCGTCGTCGTCGCGGCGGCGGCTGGAGCAGGTGCATACGCTGCTGGAAATGGAACTGCTGCGGATACCGGCAATGCCCTTGGGCCAGGTGCCGCGGGACAGGCCGGGCAGAACGGCCCGGGCGGATTCGGTGGCCCGGGTGGCACGAACGCCGGCCCGGGCGGCCTGGGTGTGGGCATGGGCGGCCTGAATGGGGCCATCCACTCTGAGTACGTGGTTCTGCAAAACGGCACCTACGTCACCATGGTGGGGCAGCTGGGCTCCGTCACGGACATCTCGGCGAGCTCCATGACGGTCAAGAGCGAGGATGGATTCACCCGTACCTATGTCCTGGGAACGGACGTTGTGGTGGCGGAGGGCGTGCGGCAACGCGGAAGCACGACCGGCGGCACGGCCGGCGGCACGGCCCTGACCCTTGCCGATGTGAAATCTGGATCCAGCGTGAGGGTCACCGCGCTCAAGGATTCCGATAAGTACACGGCCCAGTCCATCCAGATCGTGACTGCCACTGCCACCTCAAGTACTCAAGGCTCCGGCACCACCAACTAGTGATGGTGCATATGGTGTCCGTCGTGCCCCTCTTTGCCGCGCTTTGTCCTCAGAACAACGCGACTCCCCGGGTCGCAAGCGCCCTCCGAAGGCAACGAGGGTCACGACGGCGTCCCAACCGGCGTTCAAACTGTGCCGGCGCGAGCTTCAAACCATGCTCAACCGGCCTTCTACAAGGCCCCTAGCAGACGATTTGCCGGAAAATTTTCATGAGACGCAGATTCGGGATTGGACAAGGGTTGTTTCATATCTCGAGATTCAAAGGCAAGCGCGTGACGTGACTTAAGATTCAAAAATTGCCAAATCGATCAAATTATCTTCGAATATTGCGTTCCAAACGGCCATTGTGACGAACGAGAATGGGTCACATTTGGACATGCTTGAATTGTGACATGCAGCACAATAGTGTGATTCGTCTCAAAATGTGGACGGTTTGACCCTTTGTTACTTGCAAGTTCCCTTTGTTACGTTGCACACTTCAAATGTGAACAAGAACTCAACAGCATCTGCAGCCGCAGCGATCGAACCCAGCACACCCGCTGGTATTTCGATGAGCTGTTGTCGAATGCATGCCTAACTTTCTACCCCAAAAGGTTTCAGGCATTCGCCCCCTGCCCAGCGTCGGGCGCCCCTCCCCATCTCATTGCGGGGACCAGACCAGCATTCGAAGCCGCGATGACGGCTATTCACTTTGAGGTAAGCAATCCATGTCAGTTGCATCCGGATACGTCCACATCTCCGTCCGTAACGCCAACAAGGCCGCGTCGAACGCCGGCCTTCGTCCCGGCTTCGGCAACCGCCCGGCATATGCCCAGCCCGCACCGCAGGGCGCAAGCCAGGCCCCCGGGTACGTGCCCCAGGGCTACAACCCCAACTCCTACGGCCAGCTCCGCGCTGTTCCCGCCAACGAGGCCTCGCCGATGACTGCACCCACACCTGTCTTGGCTCCAGCCGACCGCTCCATCCGCCCCGTTGCCAATGACAATGTGGCCCGTGGGTTCGTGCTCTACATGGGCATCGATGAAGACACCGCGGCGGCGGCCGGAACATCCATCGCCAAGCTTGCCCAGGAAATCCGCGCCTATGCACAATCCCTCGTTTCCGGCGCCGAAAGCTACGCCGCGGTCGCGGTAGCCCCGGCCGGCGCGCCGGGTTCCGCGCTCGACGTCGTCCGCTCGACTTTCGGTGACCCGACCGTTGGCAACCGCCAGCGTTCCGAGGCGCTCCGCCCGCAGCCGGCACAGGAGGCTCGCCCGTCCGGCGTCTTGATCGACCTCGCCCGCCGTGAAGTGCACCTCGACGGCGAATCCCTGAACCTCACGTTCAAGGAGTTCGAGCTCCTCAACTACCTCGTCGAAAACGGCACCCGCACCGTGGGCCGCGATGAACTCCTCGAGGGCCTGTGGCGTAACGCCGAAGAGGTCCCCAACGAGCGCACCATCGACGTGCACATCCGGCGCCTCCGCTCCAAGCTCGGCCGCCTCGCGAACACCGTCCGCACCGTGCGCGGCCAGGGCTACCGCTTCTACGAGCACCCCGAGGTCATCGTCTGGGCCGCTCCGGAATACTCGATCTAGTCTCCACCCGCTCAAGGCGCCCGCTTCCTGCAAAGGTGGCGGGCGCTTTCGCGTTTCCGCCCCACCCAAGTAGCTCGCATTTGTTGTCGTTTACGCGCCCTAAAACGACACCTACTGCCAGTCAGTTGGGATAGTAGGGTGGGGGGATGAGCGAGCATCACATCAAGCGGTTGGTGATCATGCGGCATTCGAAGTCGGACTGGCCTGTCGGGGTGCCGGATCATGAACGGCCCCTTGCGGAGCGTGGCCACCGCGAAGCGCCTCTTGCCGGGAAGTGGCTCGTGAAACACCATGTGGTTCCGGACTTTATCCTGTGTTCGTCCGCGCTCCGCACCCGCCAGACCTGTACTTGGGTATGTAGCGAACTGGGGGACAAGGCGCCGACGCCGAAACTCGAGGACGGCCTGTACGCCGCCTCCGCGCAGCGCATGCTGACCGTCATCAACCATGTGCCGGAGACCGTCACCACGCTCATGATCTTCTCCCACATGCCGGGAGTGCAGGACCTCGCCATGCACTTGGCGTCCCGCGACTCGGACCACGACGCCTACATGGACGCCGCTACCCGCTATCCGACCAGTGCCGTGACAGTGATGGAACTGGAGAAGCCTTGGGCCGAACTTGATGGGCAGGACGCGCGCCTGACCTATTTCACTGTTCCTCGCCCAAAGAAGTAGCTCTGGCTAACCCACCTCGAGTTCCGCGGCCACATCCTGCAGCAATCGCACAACATGGCGGATGCTGGGGCTTGCCGTCATGGTCTTCCGGTACACGATTCCCACCTGGCGCTGCTGCATCGGGTTGACTACGGGCACCGCCACCACCCCCGCGGGGAGCTCGGGCCGGCCAAGCCGGGGGACCAGCGCCACCGCGACGCCCTGCTGGACCATGGCGATATGCGTGGAAAAGTCGGGGTCGTAGATGCGGATGTCCGGTACCCGCCCCAGTCCCGCGAGGATTGCCAGCAACGCCTCATTGCAGATGGCGCCAGCCGGTGTGCTGATCCAGCGTTCGCCCACCAGGTCGGAAGGCTCGACGGCGGTCCGGCGGGCCAGGGGGTGCGCTGAGTTCAGCAGGACGTCGGCGGTGTCCAGGCAGAGGTCCTCGTGGACCATGTTCTCCGGAATGACCAAGGGTACCGAGTTCCAGTTGTGCACGACGCCGAGATCGGCTTCCCCGGTGGCGACCCTCTGGACGGCCTCCCGCGGATCCTCGGCCACAACCCGGATCTCAAGCCCGGAACCCGCCGCGGCCGTATCCCCGGAACCCGCCCCGGCCGAAGCGCCGGCGGCAGCGGCCTGAGCCGCGCCCAGTTTCCCGAGCAAGGGGCCCACTAACCCGCGGCACGCCGTGGAGAATGCCACGAGCCGCAACACGCCGCTTGGCTTCGCGGGGTCGGCAAGCAGGGTGGCCTGCAGTTCTTCCAGCTCGCCCAGGATGCGCCGTCCGTACTCGGCCAACGCCATGCCCCGGTCCGTCAGCAGCACGCCGCGGCCGTGGCGCTCCAGGACGGTTACGCCGCTCTGCTTCTCCAGCTTCTTGATCTGTTGGGAGACCGCCGAGGGACTGAACCCCATGGCTTCCGAGGCGGCCACCACCGAGCCTTTCTGCTCCACTGCTACCAGGGCCCGCAACGCTGCAATCTCGATCATGAAGCAAACGTACATGATTTAATGCAGAATTCAACGCTGGTGCTTCATCCACTTGGCTGTCAGAGTTGAATCGTGAATCTCCGCCACTCAGCACTCGCCGTCCTTGTCGCCGTCCTTTGGGGCCTGAATTTCGTTGCGATCGATTTTGGACTCCACCCCGGAAACGGGAGCGGAGGCGCGGCTGACGTGCCGCCCCTGCTGTTCGTTGCCATCCGCTTCGTACTGGTGGTGTTCCCCTGCATCTTCTTCATTCGCAAACCAGATGTCAGCTGGAAGGCGATCATCGGCGTCGGGCTGTTCATGAGCGCCGGGCAGTTTGGACTGCTCTACCTGGGCATGGCCCTCGGCATGCCGGCCGGACTCGCTTCCCTGGTGCTGCAAGCGCAAGTGCTCCTGACGGTGCTGTTGGCGGCACGGTTCCTCGGGGAACGGCCTAGCAAACGGCAACTGACAGGCGTGGTGTTGGGTGTCGCCGGGCTTGCCCTGGTGGCGGTGGGCCGCAGTTTGGTGGCCCCGGTAGTGCCGCTCATGATCGTGCTCGCCGCCGCGTTGTCCTGGGCTGCCGGCAACATCATCGCGCGCAAGGCCAAGGCGGCCTCGGGGCTGGGGCTCGTGGTCTGGTCCGGGGCCGTCGTCCCGTTGCCGCTCGCGGCCTTATCGCTGATCGTGGACGGTCCGGCAGCCGTCGTCGGGACCCTCACCAACCTGCAACCGGCAACCATTCTCAGCGCTCTCTACACGGCGGCGTTCGCCTCGCTGGTGGGCTACGGCATCTGGAACCGGCTGCTCAGCCTTTACCCGAGCTCGGCCGTGGTGCCATTCACGCTGTTGGTCCCGGTGGTCGGAATGACCACGGCATGGTTGCTCATCGCAGAGGTCCCGACGACGGCGGAACTGGCCGGCGGCCTGCTCCTGCTGGGCGGTGTGGCGACGGCGGTGTTGCAGCAGCGCTCCAAGCCCAAGGTTCCGGCGGCCGAAGATCGTCAGCGCTTGGGGGCGGGCTTGCGCTGAGCTGGCGATCCCGACGTCGGGCGCTTAGCAGGGGTTGGCGGCGTCCGGGAAGCGGGGCGCTTCACGGCACTCGACGCCGGACGAGCGGCAGGCCGTTGGGCCGGCCGGGCCGCCGGGGCGGGGCGTTGTGCTGCGCGGGGTGCCTGGCGAGCAACCGGTCGGGACGCGGGAATCGGGCGTCCCTTGCGGGAACTTCGGGATGGCCACACAGCCCCCACGAACAGGACCAGCAGGGAACCGCAGCCCGCAGCCGCCGCGAGGTAGAAGTAGATGTCCGAGTCCTTGGTGCTCACCGCGCTCCCCAGGGCATTCTCGTCCTGGTTGAAGGCGAGGCCCCACATGCGCAGGAACGCGATCCCGAACGCGATGAACAGGATCGATGAGATGGTTCCGAGAACCAGTATCAAGTACCGGCGGCGGGTGAAAACCTCGGCGACGCATGCCAGGTAGCCGAGCGCCAAGACCCCCAGGAAGGTGTACATCACGGTTTCCTCAAGGGTGATGGCAAGGAGCACCAGCAAACCAGCGGACACCACGGCAGAGATGATCGCGAGCTTTCCACTGTTCCCCATGTGACGCATGGGACTAATCATCCCTGACCGTCCGGCATCGCCACGCTCGCTTGGCGCAGCAGTTGCCATACCGTTACCGCAGCACGTAGCCGCGCATGATCGTCATGATAGCCGCTATGCTCTGCTCGCGGGTGCGCTCCGGGTTGTACGTCTGCCGGTCCAAGCCCACCACGAAGATCGCTCCAAACATGGCCGCTTCGAGGCTGCCCCGGGCAATGCCGGTATCCACCGTGCACGTGGTGGCGACCTTCTCGATCGCCGCGCCGATCACAGCCAACAACTCGCTGCGGAGCTCGACAAAGAGCTTGCCCCATTCGCTGGGCGTCCGCCAGTTCTCGCTGATCCAGAGGCGCGCGAAGGACGGGTAGTCGTCCATGAAGTCCATGGCTTGGCCGAGCATGGCTTCCATGGCCTCGAGCGGATCGGCGTGCAGGCCTTCGATGTTCTGGAGCCTGCCGAGCATGATGTCCACTCCGTGGCGCAGCAACTGGGCGATCAGATCGGACTTGCTGCCGAAGTTGTAGTAGACCGTTCCCTTGGACACCCCGGCTGCGGCAGCGATCTCGTCCACCGTCACGCCTGCTGCGCCGCGCTCGCCGATCAATTCCATGGAGGCGTCGAAGAGGCGTTGTTTAGTGGCGTTGGTGCGGGCCGGGCGGAGCTTCTTTTCTGGGGGTTCAGGGACGTCCGGGTCTTGCATGCTCATACCGCGATCTCCGGCTTCAGGGTCTTGAGGGTCCAGGTTTTGTGCTTACGGACGGCCAGCGTGGAAAGCGCCGCCCCCAGCACAGTGTAGCCAAGCAGCCCCAGAACAATCGGCCAGATCAGGGAGAGGTCGCCACCGTAGATCAAGTGCCGCATGCCGGTCACCACGTAGCCCATCGGCATGATCTCGTGCACCACGTGCAACGGCATGGGCGTGGTCTGCCACGGGAAGGTTCCGCCGGACGAGACCAGCTGCAGGACCAGCAAGATCAGCACCACGAACTTTCCAGGAGTCCCCAGCAAAGCCACGATGCCCTGGACGAGGGCCGTGAACGCCATGACCGCAGCAAGCATGAACAACCACATCATCACCGGGTGCACCGCGTTGAGGCCAAGCCCCAGGTCCACCACGAGGGTGAGGATGCTGGCCTGCAGCACGGACACTACGAAGAACGGGAGCCAGCCTCCGACGGCGATTTTCCACGACGGAGCGTTCGACGCCAAGGCCCGCTGCGTGATGGGACGCATCGCCTGGACCAACATGAACACGCCGATCCAGAGGGACAACGTCAGGAAGAAGGGGGCCAGGCCTGCGCCGTAGGACCCTGCCTTGGCTTGGGAAACATTGTTGACCGCGACCGGGTCCGCGATCACCTTGGATACTTCGCTCTTTTGGGCATCGTTCGGGTTCGGAACCTTCCCTGCGCCCTTGGCCAACTCGCTCGCCAGGGTGCGGGATCCGTCCGCTGCTGTCGCGGCGCCGCTCGCCAGTTGCGCCGCGCCGTCGTCGAGCTTTGCCGCACCGTCAGCGAGAGCCGCAGTGCCGTCCACAGCAGACTGTTCGCCTGCCGCCAACGTGGCAGCGCCCGAGCTGAGCCGGTCCGCGCCCGCCGAAGCCTGGCCGATGGCGCCCGTCAAGGCAGGTGTGGCGCCCGCAAGTTTGGCGGCACCCGCACTGACCGCGGCCGAGCCATTGGAGAGTTGCTGGATCTGGGCGGCATCCGCCGAGATCTTGGCTTTCGCGTCCGTCGCCGGGGTGGATGCGGCGGCGGTGTCGAAGTCCGCCAGGATCTTGTTGGCCTGGTCCTGGGTGATGACACCACTCGCCACGAGTCTCTGGGTGCTGCCTACCACGCGGTCGCGCGCTCCGGCGTCGAACGCTGAAAGCTGCCCGACGACGTCCTGGACCTTCGCGTTCAGCTGCGCGTTTCCGGCGGCTACTTGCGCCGCGCCGTCGGCGAGCTTTTGGGAATCGGCCGGGAGGGACGCCGTCTTGTTCTTCAGCTCGGCGAGTCCCGCGCTGAGCAGCCCGGCGCCGTCGTTCAGCTGATTGGCGCCGTCGCGCAGCTTGTTCTGGCCCGCAAGGAGCCCGGACGCGCCGCTACTGAGCTTGCTGGTGCCGTCATGCAGGGTGGCCGCGCCGTCGCTGAGCTTGCCGACGCCGTCAGCGAGCTGTGAGGCTCCGTCGGATGCTTTGACGATGGAGGCGTGGATGGTGCCGAAGCCTGTCAGGAGCTGGTTGGCGGTTTCCTCGCCCACTTCCTTGGCCACGGTGGAGTGCACCGCGGTGGTGAGCTTGTCCACGATGGTGCTGAGGAGGTAGTTGTTGGCGTCGTTGGTGGTGACGTTGAGCATCGCCTGGTTGGCGGCGTCGAAGCTGCCCGGCGAGATCAGGTTGGCTGAGAAGTCCTTCGGGATCTTCAGGGCGAAGGCGTACTTGCCTGATTCAACCCCGGCGTCGGCTTCCGCCGTTGTGGCCACGCGTTGCCAATTGAAGACGTGGCTCTGCACGAGGCTGTCGGCAACCTTCTTGCCCGCCTGCAGTTCGGGGCCGTCGGCCGGCTTGGCTCCCGCGTCCTCGACCACCAGCGCGGCGTCGATCTGGTTGAGGTTGCCGTAAGGATCCCAGTTCGCATACAGGTACACGGCTCCGTAGAGCAAGGGCACCATGGTCAGGGCAAGGATGGTCAGCTTAGGCAGGAGCCCGCCGGTCATGCGCTTGAGTTCGGAGCGGGCCAGCCGCAGAACAGTCACTTTGCGGTCCTTTGCAGGGTTTCGAATATGTCCTCGGGGTCTTCGGGCGCGTTGCCGAGGGGCTCTGCGGGTTGTGCGGGCGCCGTATGCGTGACCGAATTGCCGATCACTGCGGCCGGGCCGTCCCAGGTGTCCGGGAGGGTAGAAACGACCGCGACGACGGCGAGCGGCCGCCCGGCGTCGTACGCCAACTGCTCAAGCCGCGGGAGCCAGTCCGCAGCGTTCGCGCTGTGCCGGTCCGGGGAGTCGAGCACCAGGAGATCGAGGGCGGGGTCCGCGAGAGCCAAGGCTGTTAGCAGCTCGAGGCGCCGGTCCGCGGGGAGCTGCTCAATCCATAGCCCGGCGATGTCCTCGAAGCTGTTGATCTTGAGCCACGGTTTGCTGAGGAGCGCGCCACGGTAGCGGCGGGGGATGAGGGAGAGGTCTTCGGTGACGAGGTCGCGGACGCTCAGGTGCTGCTCGGGTTCGTTGACGCCGGGGGAGTCAACCAGGGCGCTCGCAGCCCGGACTCTCTTGGTCTTGGCTGAGTTATCCCAGCTCAGGACGCCATTGCTGGGTTTCATCCGGCCGCTCAGCGAGAGCGCCAAAGCCGTGCGCTGGTCCTGGCCGTCGCCACTGACGAGGAGGAGTTCCCCGCGCCGGGCTTCGAGGGACGTGGGAGGCAGGAGATCGTCCCGGCGGCCGTCGATCTGGAGTTGCTGTACGGACAGCACAATTGGACCTTTCGCAGAACCTGTTATCTGCTCCAATCGTAACTGAACTGACCGGTCAGTCCAAATAGACCTTAATCACAGCCCGTATTTCTCCAGCAGCCGCAGCCACACCTCGCTGATGGTGGGGAACGACGGCACTGCGTGCCATAGCCTGTCCAGCGGGACTTCACCAACAATCGCGATGGTGGCACCGTGCAACAGCTCAGCCACCCCGGGTCCGGCAAACGTTGCCCCAACCACTACCTTCCGGTCCTCGTCCACCACGAGTTGCGCCCATCCTTGGTACTTCTCCGAATGCAGTTGGGAGCCGGACACATTGATGGGGAGTTCCACCGAACTGGCGTTGATACCCTTCTGCAGCGCCTGCTTGAGGTTCGGACCCACGGACGCCACCTCGGGATCGGTGAAAACTACGCTGGGGATCGCGTATTCGTCGGCCGTTTTTGCCAAGGCGCTCCATGGTTTCGGGGTGCCGTGCAATGTTCCCTTGGCGCGGGCCACGATTGCGTCGCCGGTGGCCCGGGCCCCGTACTTGCCCTGGTGTGTGAGGAAGGCCGAGCCCGCGGCATCGCCGGCTGCGTAGAGCCACAGCCCGCTGGTGCCGTCGCTGGCGGCGCCCTCAACCAAACCGCTCGAGTCCGTGGTGAGGCGCAAAGCTTTGCCTTCTTCGGCGTCGAGCCCTACGTTCTCGAGGCCTAAATTGTCCAGGGCCGGCCGCCGCCCCGTTGCTACCAGCAATTGATCACAGGCCAGGACCGTCCCGTCACCCAGGGTGACGGCGAAGGAATGGTCCGCGTTGTGCTCCACCCGCGTGGTGTCAGTCCCGAGACGGAGATCGATCCCATCGGCACGCAGCCCTGCCGCAACCAAGTCGGCGGCTTCCTCGGGGAACGCGCTCAGCAACCGGCCTCTGGCAACGATCGAAACCGACGAGCCTAAACGGGCGAACGCCTGGGCAAGTTCGACGCTGGCAACGCCGCCGCCCAGTACCACGAACCGTCCGGGAATGTGCTTGACGGACGTTGCGCCGCGGGTTGTCCAGTAGGGGACGCTGCGTAAACCCTCGATTTTCGGTATGAGCGGTGTGGATCCGGTGGCCACCACTACGGCGTGGTGGGCCTTGAGCGAATAACTGTTGCCATCCTTGCCGTCCACCTGGACTTCGCGGGGGCCCGTGATGCGCGCGCGCCCCCGGATGAGCTCGATTCCCGTGTCAACGAGCCACTGCACTGCGCCGTCATCCTGCCACTTGTTGGTGAAGTAGTCGCGGTACTTCAGGACAGGCGCGGCATCCAGGACCTTCGTGATGGAGTCCGATGCTCCGGGCACGGATTGGGCTGTGTGCAAGGCAGTTCCGGGCCGAAGGAGCGCCTTGGACGGTATGCAGGCCCAGTAGGAGCATTCCCCGCCAACGAGCTCAGCCTCCACAATTGCCGCAGTAAGGCCGCCCCGGACCACTCGGTCTGCGACGTTTTCCCCCACCGCTCCAGCGCCGATCACAATGACATCGAACTCCCGGATATTCTCCTCAGCCATGGGAGAAGCCTACGCCCGGACGCAGACTGGATCAGGAGCGTGGCGACGGATTTTGCTGGATCATTCCTCGGAGCGGAACCCGCAGGTCCCGTATTTGCGCGGATCTTCTTTGGGGGGATCCGAATGATCCAGCAAAGTTGGACATTCGGCGTCTACGCGATCCGGAATTCCCCGGCCCGGCCCGGCACTGGATGTCGGCGAGAGGCGCCATGAGCTCTTTCGAACTTCTACCGGAGAGATGGGACATCCGATATTGTATGTTGCGAAGCACTGTATTCTCGGTGGGCGCTAGGCTCACTTCAACATTAACACCGCACTGATTCCTTGTCCCGGTTCCTCAAACGGGACCGGCAGGGATGAGTACTTTTGCAAGGAGAGCCATGACCACTTCCGGTGTCGTTCCGCAGGCGCGGTTCAGCGCACAGGCCCGGCTCAGGGCGCTGCAGGCGGACATTATGGAATTGATCCTCGAACGCGAGCTTGAGGCGGGCGATCCTTTGCCCACGGAAAACGAGCTCTCCATGGCCCTGGGGGTAGGCCGGAACACCCTGCGCGAATCCCTGAAAGTGCTGCAGGCCCTGGGCGTCATCGAGATTCGCCATGGCTTTGGCATGTTCGTCGCGCCCAGCACCTTCGAGGCACTCGCTGACGGCCTGACGTTCCGGGGACGCTTGTCGTTGCGCCACCAGGGCCTCGAGGCGCTGCAGCTCGTCGACGTGCGCCAGGCCCTCGAATCAGGGCTGATCGGCTCGTCGATGGACGTGATGACTACCGAACAGCTCGCCTTGATCGAGGAATCCGTCAAGCAAATGGAGGAGCTCGCACATGCCGGCGAGAACTTCGTAGCCGCCGACGCTGAGTTCCACCGCCGGCTGTTCGAACCCCTGAACAACGAGCTCCTCATCAACCTCATGGGCGTCTTCTGGAAGGTCTACCGAAAGATCCACGTGGAAATCGGCTCCGCCAACGAAGACCTTGTGGCCACCGCGGCGATGCACCGAAGCATCTATGCCGCCGTCGCAACGGGAGACAAGACCGCTGCCGCCGAACTCCTCAACCGCCACTTCGACGGGATCCGTCGCCGCATCAGCGAGGCCGTGGCACCCTAACGCCTGGCACCCAAGTGCAAGGGCCGCCGTCGTACTTTTTCATGAAGTACGACGGCGGCCCTTGGCTTTGCGCGGCCGTCTCACCGGAGGCTTCCGCTTGGGTGAGCAGTAGCCGGGGCCGTAGGCGATCGCACCGTCGCCCCCATCTTTGGTTTGGGAAAGCGCTTGCGACACGGCGAGTCGCGTCATTCGTGGAGCAAACTAGGGGAGGACGGTACGGCAACCCCAACTCGACCCCGGAAATTAACAAAAAAGGCCCGCACCGTTTCCGGTGCGGGCCTTCATTTTGTGCGCCCAGAGGGATTCGAACCCCCGGCCTTCTGTTCCGTAGACAGACGCTCTATCCAGCTGAGCTATGGGCGCATTTTGGTGATTCTCGGGACTTTCAAACTCGTTCCCCCCTCGAACCTCAATAAACTTTACGCGAGATCCCTGTTGGTGCCAAATCGACGTGGTGTAATCTGCCTAACTAGACCGGTCTATGTGACCTTAGTCACTAAAAGTGAGGAATCCTTGACGCAGATCCTTGATTTTTAGGGGTTTTGCTCCGAATTGGTCAAGAGATCCCACGTCCGAACCCAGATTGGTCTACTCCGCGACCCCTAGCATTTAGGACACACCACTGAACCCGAGGAAGGGAACCACGATGGGCGATCTGGCGCGACTGCCGCTCCTTGAGAAGGCACCTACTACGCATGCACGCCTGTTGACCTGGGTGGAGGAAGTAGCCGAGCTGACACAGCCGGACCGCATCCACTGGGTTGACGGCAGCGAAGCTGAAAACAAGAAGCTGACCGACGAACTCGTCGCGGCCGGCACCCTGAAGAGGCTGAACCAGGAGCTCTTCCCCAACTCTTTCGCCGCATTCTCTGACCCCGCGGACGTAGCCCGCGTGGAAGAGCAGACCTTCATCTGCTCCGAGAAGGAGCACGACGCCGGCTTCACCAACAACTGGATGGCTCCGGCCGAGATGAAGCAGAAGCTGCGCGGACTGTTCGCCGGCTCCATGCGTGGCCGCACCATGTACGTCATTCCGTTCGTCATGGGCCACCTGGACGCTGAAGACCCCAAGTTCGGCGTCGAGATCACCGACTCCGCCTATGTTGTCGCCTCGATGCGCATCATGGCCCGCATCGGCACCGACGTCCTGGAACGTATCACCCAGACCGACGCGTTCTTTGTCCCTGCACTGCACTCCCTGGGCGCTCCGCTGGAAGCCGGCCAGGCAGACGTTGCGTGGCCTTGCAACCCGGACAAGTGGATCGTGCACTTCCCGGAAGAACGCTCCATCTGGTCCTTCGGCTCGGGCTACGGCGGCAACGCCCTCCTTGGCAAGAAGTGCTACGCCCTGCGCATCGCGTCCGTCATGGCCCGCGACGAAGGCTGGCTGGCCGAGCACATGCTCATCTTGAAGCTGACTTCGCCTGAGCAGAAGACTTACTACATCTCTGCGGCGTTCCCCTCCGCCTGCGGCAAGACAAACCTCGCGCTGCTCGACCCCACCATCAAGGGCTGGAAGGTGGAGACCCTCGGCGACGACATCACCTGGATGCGCTTCGGCAAGGAAGGTGAACTCCGTGCCGTCAACCCCGAGGCCGGCTTGTTCGGCGTCGCTCCCGGCACCGGTTGGGGCACCAACCCCAACGCCATGCGCGCCATCGCCAAGGGCAACAGCATCTTCACCAATGTTGCTTTGACCGACGACGGCGGCGTTTGGTGGGAGGGCATGACGGAGGAAACTCCGGCGCACCTGACTGACTGGCAGGGCAACTCGTGGACCCCGGGCTCCGACAAGCCCGCGGCACACCCGAACTCCCGCTTCTGCACGCCGATCGACCAGATCGACATGCTGGCCGAGGAATACTTCAGCCCTGAAGGTGTGGAACTCTCCGCGATTCTGTTCGGCGGGCGCCGAAAGACCACCATCCCGCTGGTCACCGAGGCCCGCGACTGGTCCAACGGCATCTTCATGGGTTCCACGCTGTCCTCGGAGACCACCGCTGCTGCGGCCGGTGCCGTCGGCGTCGTGCGTCGCGACCCCATGGCCATGCTGCCGTTCATCGGCTACGACGCAGGTGACTACCTGAACCACTGGGTGAACCTGTCCGCCAAGGCCAACTCGCTTGGACAAAACCGACTGCCCAAGATCTTCCTGGTCAACTGGTTCCGCCGCACTGCCGAGGGTGGCTTCGCGTGGCCCGGCTTCGGTGACAACGCCCGTGTCCTCAAGTGGGCCATCGAGCGCCTTGAAGGCAAGGCCGACGCCGTCGAGACTCCTATCGGCTTCGTGCCGA
This sequence comes from Arthrobacter sp. DMZ02-1R, assembly GCF_057747935.1. Classification (NCBI taxonomy): domain Bacteria; kingdom Bacillati; phylum Actinomycetota; class Actinomycetes; order Micrococcales; family Micrococcaceae; genus Arthrobacter; species Arthrobacter sp. DMZ02-1R. Next base: position 4,149,153 of record NZ_CM173230.1, on the reverse strand, counting down.
CCGGCGAGTCCATTGATCTCGAAGGCCTGGACATGACCCCCGCCGAGGTGGAAGCCGCAGTTCGCGTCGACTCCGCCGAGTGGAAAACCGAACTGGCATCGATCGAGGAATGGTACGCGAAGTTCGGCGATTCCCTGCCGGCTGCGCTGTTGTCCGAACTCGAAGGCCTGAAGTCCCGCCTGGCCTAGACCACCAGGCCCCTGTACGACGGCGGTCCCGCACCTTGCAAGCTCGAGGTGCGGGACCGCCGTCGTTTCCTTGATTCCAGCCATTGTGCCGCGCAAGCGGCGAGAGTAGCTTTTAGAGAACCAGCAGTTCTCTAATTTCGGGACCGGGCCATGGACGATGCCCAGCAACGCGCAAAGCGAGTCCACTCTGCCATCAGGACGGCGCTGCCCGGCATCCTGTTGGTGATGTTCCTCGGAGCCCTGGACCAAACTGTCATGGCCTCGGCGCTGCCTACTGTCGCCGGGGACCTGGGCGGCCTGGATCAGATGTCCACCATCATTACCGGTTACCTTGTCGCCGCCACGGCCGCCATGCCGCTCACGGGCAAACTGGGCGACGCTTTCGGGCGCAAACGGATCCTGCAGGCCTCTCTCATTTTCTTCATCATCGGCGCGGGACTGTGCTCGCTGGCGCAGTCCGTGCCGCAACTCATCGCCTTCCGCGCGATTCAGGGCATCGGTGGCGGAGGGCTCATGATCGGGGCGCAGGCGGTCATCGGCGAACTTGTCAGTCCCCGCGAGCGAGGCAGGCTTCTGGGCATCATCGGCGTAGCCTTCGTCATGGCCGCGGTGACCGGACCTTTGGCAGGCGGTGCGGTGGTGGACCATTTTTCCTGGCGCTGGATCTTCTACTTCTACGTTCCGCTCGGCTTGGCCGCCCTTGCCGTAGTGACGTTTACCTTGCGGCTCCCGGTCACGCCGCGCGGACGACGCGTGGACTACGGAGGCGCGGCCTTACTGGGCCTAGCCATCGTCGCGGTGATTTTCCTCTCCAGCGGTGGCAGCTACGCCGGGCCGGTTTGGGCGGCTCCCGTCCTCGGCGCGGTGGCTCTCATGGCTTTGGCCGTTTGGCTGTTCAGGGCGCGCCGCACGGTTGATCCGATCATCCCCTTGTCCCTGTTCCGGGACCCTGCCTTTGCCATACCGACCGCAGTGAGTTTCCTGGTCGGCTTTGCGATGTTCGCCACGCTGAATTACCTTCCGGCGTTTTTGCAGGTGGGGATGGGCATGTCCGCCACGGCGTCCGGCGGAATGCTGATTGCGTTGATGGTTGGCTTTCTGCTCACGACGTCGGGTTCCGGCGCGCTGATCACCCTCACCGGGCGCTACAAGCTGTATCCGGTGGCCGGGACGCTGCTTGCGGTTCCCGGAATCTGGCTTTTCAGCACTATGGACTCGGGTAGCAGCCCGTGGCTCGTCCTGCTCTCGATGCTGCTTCTCGGGCTGGGAATTGGGCTCGTGATGCAGGTCATGGTGCTTGTGGTGCAGAATTCCGTGCCGCGCCGAGACCTTGGCGCTGCGACGTCAACGGTGACCTTTCTCCGCCAAGTGGGTGCCGCCGTCGGCGTGGCTGTTTTGGGTTCCCTGATCACGGCGCGATTTGCCGCGGCGGTCCCGGCCCCGCTGGCCGCCGCTTTGGGCGGCCGCATCAAATCCTTGACGCCCAAGGCCTTGGAAGCGCTGCCAGCCGCGGACCGCATCGCGGTTGCCCAGGCGTTCGGCCATGCGGTTCCGCCGGTTTTCGGTTTTGCTGCGGTGGTGTTGGCCGTGGCATTCGTCTTGACACTCTTCCTCCCCGAGCGGGAACTGCGGACCACCGCGCACGCAGACACCGCAATCCCGGAAGCTTCCGAGCCCGCCGACAGCACCGCACCAGGAGCCCAAAATGGCTGAGCAAACCGCAGCCACGCTGGCCGATTTCGGCGCTAGGGACATCGCCGCCGCGGGCGGTAAGGGCGCCGCTTTGGGGGAGCTTGTGCGCCAGGGGTTTCCGGTGCCGCCCGGCTTCGTCATCACCACGGGCGCGTACCTGTCCTTCCTGGCGGAAACGAAAGTGGGGGTGGAGCTGAATAACCTGCTGTCCAGGGAGCCAGGCGGAGCGCCCGACGGCGAAGCGCCCGACGGCGGTGACGGAACCGGCGGCGCCGCCATCCGGGCCCTCTTTGCCGGGGCGGAAATGCCCGGTTCGCTGCGGCAGGAGATCCTCGATTCCTACGCGAAGCTGGGCGGCGGAGCGGTCGGAGTCCGGTCCAGTGCCACGGCAGAGGACCTGCCGGGTGCCGCGTTTGCCGGCCAGCAGGATACCTACCTCAACGTGCTTGGCGAGGACGACGTGGTCCAGGCGGTCGTCGCTTGTTGGGCGTCGTTGTGGACCGACCGGGCCATGGCCTACCGCCGGCGGCAGGGGATCGACCCGCACGGGGTGGCTATCGCCGTCGTCGTGCAAAAAATGGTGCCGGCCGCCATGGCGGGTGTCATGTTTACTGCGAACCCGGTCACGGGCGAGCGGGGTCAAACGGTGGTGGACGCGAATCCGGGGCTGGGGGAGGCCGTGGTCTCGGGCCGGGTGACGCCGGAGCACTACGTCCTAGGCCCTTGGGGAAAGGTTCTTGGCTTCACGCCGGGCGGCCGCGAGGTGGTGATCAGCGCGGCAGTGGGCGGTGGTACGCAGGAAAGGGCTGGTACGCCCGCCGCCAAGCCGGGGCTCGTCGCAGGGCAATTGGCGGAGCTGGCCCGGTTGGGACAGGAAGCCCAGCAGCATTTCGGCCGGCCACAGGACATCGAGTGGGCTGTGGCCGGAGGCGTGCTGTACGTGCTGCAGTCGCGCCCGATGACCGCACTCCCGCCGCAACCGCCCAGCCTCAACGCGGTCCAAAGGCGGGTGGGGCCGTTCTTCATCGAGATGTTCCAGGAACGGCCGTATCCGTTGGACGTCTCCGGGTGGATGAGCCGGGGAATCCTGGCCATGTTGCAGGGGATGGCCGCCAGCGTGGGCGTCGTTTTTCCGAAGATTGAGGAGTTGTTGCCCGAAGACGACGGCGTGGTGGTGCAGCTCATCCCGCCGGTGCCGCACCCGACTATCCGGACGCTCGCCGCGCCGGTGTCTTTGCTGCGCCGGTCAAGGCAATTCAAGCCCGAAGCGTGGACCCAAGATCCGCGCTTCGCCCTCTTCCTTGGCAATGTCGAACGGCTCAACGGCAAGGATCTCGGTCTGCTGCGATGGGGTGCGGTCATTGCATTCGTGGAGGAATGCTTCGCGACGATGCGGGGTATCACGGACTTGAGGGTCTCCTACCTGCCCGGCATTCTGGTGCCGGTGCTGAAGATGCGCTTCATGCTCCTGTTCCTCGGCAAGACAAGGCTTGCGCCTGCGCTGATCGCGGGTGCGGAAACCCGGACGAGCCAGGCGAATCGGGCACTTGAACGGCTCGCTTCCCTAGCGGCAGAGGACCCCGGCTTGTCACGCGCCTTTCTCGAGGCAGACCCCCGCCAGCTGGTGGACCTGGTGGAAAAGGATCCCGAGCACCGGGCTTTCAGGGAGGCATTCGAGGCGTTTCAGCTCGAATACGGCCACCGGGAAACCACCAGCGTTGTCCTGAGCAGTTCACCCACCTGGTCCGATGCCCCTGAAGTGGTGCTTGGGCTGGTGAAAGCCATGTGCGGAGAGCGGCACCAAACTGCCGACCAGACCGGGACGGCGCTTGCGGAATTGAAGCGTCACCCGGCTCTCCGTTACGAACCGGTGCGGCGGAGAGTGCTCGCCGCCGTCGAGTCCGCCCGAGCCGGAATGGCGTTCCGCGAGGACAGCCACTTCTACGCCACCAAGGCCATTCCGCCGATCCGCCGCGCCTACCGGGAGCTCGGCCGCCGGTTGGTGTTGGCTGGCGTGATCGACGAACCCGACGGCGTCTATCACCTGCGGTTCGAGGAATTGGAATCCATCACGGATGCGGACGACGGCGGTGCGCTGCCACCTTCCCTACCGGATCGTTACCGGCCGCTGGTGCTGGCGCGAGCGGCGAAACGGCGCGAGTTGGAGGGTATTCCGCTGCTTGATCCGGCTTTGCTCTTTGGCCGAGATCACCGTGTTCGAGGCCGCCGCGTGTCAGGGGCCCTTGTCTCCGGTACTCCGGCCAGCCGCGGCCAAGCAAGCGGGATTGTCCGCGTTATCCGTGGGCCGGCCGAGTTCGGTCAGCTCCGCAGCGGCGAAATCCTGGTCTGCCCGTACACCAACCCTGCGTGGACGCCGTTGTTCCAACGGGCCGCCGCGGTTGTGGTGGATGCTGGCGGACTCGGCTCCCATGCGGCGATCGTGGCCAGGGAATACGGAATTCCGGCAGTCATGGGCACAGGTTCGGGAACCAGCATTTTGGCCGACGGGCAGTGGGTGCTCGTGGACGGGAATCTGGGAGTGGTCCTGCCGGCCGCTTCGTCTGCGAGTGCTTGACGTGGCGGAGCAGCAGGACTTTTCGCCGGAACGGCAGGACCACCGCAAACTGCCGCGCCGGCGCGGGGCTGCCCTGAACAGTGCAATTTTCGAAGCTGTCCGGGCGGAGATCGCCGAATTCGGGTACGCCGCCCTGACCATGGACAGCGTCGCCGAGCGCGCCCGGGCGAGCAAAGCCTCGCTCTATCGGCGGTGGCCCGGCCGCGCGGCGTTGGTGCTCGAGGCGGCCTACGATGCCATGCCAAGTCCATCGTCCGCACCGGATACAGGTAGCCTGCGCGAGGATGCCCTGGCGATCCTGCGGCTTGTAGCGAAACAGCTCGACGCAGAAGTGGGGCAAGCCATGCGGGGGCTATTGGGGGAGGCGCTCCAGAACCCAGCGGTGGCCGCTGAAGTCCACGAGTACACGCGCGGCAACGTAGGAAAGATCATGCGCGCCATCATTGAGCAGGCTGTGGCGCGCGGCGAATGCGATGCCAACGTGGCCACGGAGACAAGAATCGAGGCCGGCCCCGCCTTGCTGCGGCAGCGATTCATCTTCTCGGGCGCACCGATCGATGACGATTTCCTGGTGAAGGTGGTGGACGAGGTGATGCTGCCGCTGCTGGTGGTCAGGCCGCCAGGCTTGGTTGTCAGCCCGCCGGAGACGACGGCGGGCTGACTGCGGCGGTTAGGCGGGCTAGTTCGCCAGCCAGATGTCCGGTCCGAAGACCTCGTAGTGAATCTTCGTGGCGGGGATTCCGGCATTGATGGCTTCATTGCGGATGTGCTTCATGAACGGCAGCGGCCCGCACAGGTACAGCGAGGCGTCGGCCGGCAGGTCCACTTCGCGCAGTGACATAAAGCCGGCATTGGACCCGGGCTGCGGTTCCTCCAACCAGAGCTGGAGTTCGGCTCCATCCAGGCGCTCGACGTCGTCCGTCATCTGCCCGCGCAACGCCCAACTGTCCAGATTGCTCTCCGCGTGCAGGACCAGGACCTGGCGGTCCGAGCCGGAGGCTGCGAGCGAGCGCAGGATGGATGCCGTGGGTGTGCAGCCGATGCCGGCGGAGGCGAGGACCACTGGGCCGTTGCCGTCCTTCAGCGTGATCTCGCCATAGGGGTTGGAGATCTCCAGAACGTCGCCAACCTCTACGGTGTGGTGCAGCACAGGCGAGACTTCGCCGCCGTCGTCGATCTTGGTAGTGAAGCTTCGGCTGGTGCCGGCGTCGCCGGAAAGAGAGTACTGACGGACCTGGCGCAGACCGTCCGGGAGCGTGACCTTAACGCTGACGTACTGGCCGGGCAGCGCTTCGGTGATGGGGGTATCGTCGGCCGGCTCAAGGGTGAAGGTCATGGATCCGGTCCCGGCGGGAGTCTTGGACGCGACCTTCCAAGGGCTCCACATCTTTCCATTGGCCTGCGCTGCGTAGAGTCCTTTTTCGATCTTGATCAGGGCGTCCGCCATGAGCCAGTAGACCTCTGTCCAGGCTTCGGCGATTTCAGGGGTGATGACTTCGGCGAGGTCCTCGGCGATGGCGGCGAAGAGGTGCTCGTAGACCACTTGGTACTGCGGCTCGGTGATCCCGAGCGAGGCGTGGCGGTGCGCGATGCGGGACAGTACCGTCTCCGGCAGGGTTCCCGGGTTGCTGACCAAGTGGCTTGCGAAGGCGGCGATGCTTCCGGCCAGGGCCTGCTGCTGGCTGCCGGAACGCTGGTTCGAACGGCTGAATAGCCCATCGAGCAGTTCGGGGTGCGCAGCGAAGAGGCGGGCGTAGAACTTGGGGGTGATGTCGCCAATCCGGGAGCCGACGAGCGGCAACGTGGCTTCGATGACGGGGAAGGACTTGTCCGAGAGCATGGGAACTCCTGTCGTAGTGGCCCGTGGGTTGCGTGAGGACCGGGATCAATACTCGTATTTAAAATGCAAGTATCTATAACTAAGTTCTACACTCTGTAGAAGAATTTAGCTAATCGACAGACCCGGAGACCTCCGGCGTGCGCAACAGTGTGGGCGCTACGGCCTGGGCTTACAGCCCGGGGCGCAACCCGATCGCCTGGAATACCGGCGTCATTTGCCTTAGGCGAGGCAGGGAAGAGACGACGACGTCATCCAGCTCCCGGTAGAAGGCTTCCCGCGCACGGGCCAGCGCATGACGCAAGCCGCATTCGGTGATGAGCGGGCAGTCGCCTTTGGTGGATTGGCACTCCGCAGGATCCGCCCTGGTATTCAGCTCCCGCAGGAGCTGGCCAACTGTGGCTTTCTGTCCGGCTGCGCTGAGCCGGGACCCGCCGTTGCGGCCACGCTCGACGTCGATCATGCCCAGTTCCCGCAACCGAACGATGGCCTTGCTGACGTGGTGGTAAGGAGTCCCCACGGCGTCTGCGATGTTTTGGGTCGTCAGGAGTTCACCCACGGGCGCGGCCGACAGAACTAGAAGCGCGCGCAGGCTCACATCCGCGAAGGCATTGATCTTCATGCCAACAAGCTTACGGAGTCAGGTCTAGTCCACCCAGACGGCGCGTTCGTGTCCATCCGCTTCGGCAGCGCCGAACGTGAAGCCTTCCGCAGTCTGGACATATGGGAGGACGGCTGCCATAAGCCCGCCGTTGCGATGTTCAGCCGCGGCGTGGATCCCGTCTGAGCCGTGTTCCGGAAGGATCACATCGCTGGCCATGGCAACCGCGCGGTATCCGTCACGGCCTTGGCGGAGCAATTCGAGGATGTCGGCCAGCATCGACCCTGTGTCGACGTTTCCTTCGTCGTCCGGCTCTCCGGGTGTAACAAAGACGAGTCTGAACTCGTCGTCTGCAAGGGTGACTGCGAAAGGCATGAAACCCCCGTTTTGTTCCAGGTGTTCCTGCGCTGTTGCCAGGGCGGTTCCAAGGGTTTCGCGGACCTCGCGGAGTTCGCGTTCCTCGGGACTTTCAAGGCCGTCGATCTGGGAGTTCATGCTCTCCATATTGCTCGTCGGGATGGCCGGTTAAGAGCGGACCAGCGCAAGGACGCGGTCGCGGATCTTTTCCATGGTGCCCACGTCCTTCGCCTCTGCGTTCAGTCGCAGGAACGGCTCAGTGTTGGACGGGCGAAGGTTGAACCACCAGGTGCCGTCCTTCGCGGTGAAGGTGCTGCCGTCCATGGTGTCGACGTCGGCGTCTTCGTTCTCAAAATCGGCGCGGACGCGCTCAATGGCTCCCGCCTTGTCTTCGATTTCGGAATTGATTTCGCCGGAAGAGGCGTACGGCTCGTACTGACGGCCAAGTTCGGACAGCGGGCCGTTCTGCTCACCCAATGCCGCCAATACGTGCATGGCTGCGAGCATGCCGGTATCTGCGTTCCAAAAATCGCGGAAGTAGAAATGCGCAGAATGTTCGCCGCCAAAGACGGCACCTTCCTCAGCCATGACGGCTTTGATGAACGAGTGTCCCACGCGGGTACGGACGGCGCGGCCGCCATCGGTGGCCACGAGTTCCGGGACAGCCCGCGAGGTCAGCAAGTTGTGGATGATCACCGGCGTCTTTTCACCCGCGGCTTGGGCACGCGCGATTTCGCGGCGCGCAACCATTCCAGTGATGGCGGAGGGGGACACAGGTTCGCCCTTCTCGTCGATCACGAAGCAACGGTCGGCGTCGCCGTCGAAAGCCAGGCCGATGTCCGCGCCGTGTTCGATCACTGCGGCTTGCAGATCGCGCAGGTTTTCGGGCTCAAGCGGATTGGCCGGGTGGTTCGGGAAGGAGCCATCCAGCTCAAAGTACAGGGGGACGATCTCGAACGGCAGGGCAGGAAGCAGCTGGTTACCGAGCACGGCAGGAGTGGTCAGTCCAGCCATCCCGTTTCCGGCGTCGACGACGATCTTCAACGGACGGGAGCCTTTGAGGTCAACCAGGCTGCGCAAGTACTCGGAGTAGTCCTTCAGGACATCACGGGCGCCGATCTTGCCTTGCACATCCGCGGCCGGGATGTTGCCTTCGTTGAGGTATTTCTCGGCCAGAGCCTGGATTTCCTTGAGGCCCGATTCCGAGGAGATCGGTTGTGCTCCGGCCTTGGACATTTTGATGCCGTTGTATTCAGCCGGGTTGTGGCTTGCGGTGAACGTAGCGCCGGCAGCATTGAGGGCACCGCAAGCGTAATAAAGCTCGTCGGTGGAAATGAGGTCCAGCAGCTGGACGTTGGCACCGCGGCGAGCAGCCCCGTCCGCAAACGCCTTGATGAATTCCGGGGAGGACGGGCGCATGTCGCCGCCCACCAGCACCATCTCGCCGGCGATGCCGAGAGTGTCGACGAACGCAGCGCCGACAGACTCCACGATGTGGGACGTGATGGATTCCCCGACGATCCCCCGGACGTCATAAGCCTTGAAGGAAGCCGAGAGGTCGAATGTCTTGTTCTGCTCGCTAGTCACGCGCTCAATCTTACTGCGGACCGCCGTCGGAACTACGCCAGCACCCGGCTATGTGGAAAACCTTTGCCCACATAGATGAAGTCCTGGGTTCTGGCTGTCTGCCCGTGCTGGAATACTGAAGCCATGCCCAACAACCCGGAAGCTGCCCTCCTCGCAGCGGAACCGTCCACCACCCGACTGCAGGCCCTTGAGGTACTGAGGGAGCTTGTGGGAAACGCGGACGCCCGATTCCACGACGGCCAGTACGAGGCGATCGAGGCCCTCGTCGACGCTGGACGGCGCGCCTTGGTGGTGCAACGGACTGGCTGGGGCAAGTCGGCCGTGTACTTCGTCTCGTCCTTGTTGCTGAGGCGTCGGGGTGCCGGGCCTACGCTCATCGTTTCGCCGCTGCTTGCGCTCATGCGGGACCAGGTGGCGGCAGCCGCACGTGCCGGCGTTCGCGCAGTGGCGATCAATTCCGCCAATCAGCTCGAGTGGGACAACGTTCGTCAGCAACTGGCGGCGGATGAGGTCGATGTTCTCTTGGTTTCACCGGAGCGGCTCACCAATCCAGCGTTCCGCGAGAACCAACTTCCCGAGCTCATCCGCCGTACCGGCCTCCTCGTGATTGACGAGGCACACTGTATTTCGGACTGGGGCCACGATTTCCGTCCCGATTATCGGCGTATCTCCGATCTCATCGATCAACTGCCAGGAAGCGTCCCAGTGCTGGCAACCACGGCCACGGCCAACTCCCGGGTGGTCCATGACATCGAGGAGCAACTTGGAGCGGGTGTGCTCACCATCCGCGGAACACTTGGCCGGGAGTCCCTGCGTCTGGGCGTGCTGAAGCTCGCAGACTCAACGGATCGCCTCGGCTGGTTGCTGACCCATCTGGCCGACATGCCAGGCAGCGGAATCATCTACACCCTGACCGTTTCCGCCGCGGAGGACACCGCCCGGCTGCTCTCCGAGGCCGGCCACAACGTCCTGTCCTACACCGGCCGCACGGACCCCGCCGATCGTGAACGGGCTGAACAACTCCTCAAGGACAACCAGGTGAAGGCACTCGTGGCTACCTCGGCGCTTGGCATGGGATTCGACAAACCGGACCTCGGTTTCGTCATCCACCTTGGTGCCCCGTCATCACCGGTTGCCTATTACCAGCAAGTGGGCCGCGCAGGTCGTGGAGCCGCCAATGCCGATGTGCTCCTCCTGCCCGGATCCGAGGACCGGGAGATCTGGCAGTACTTTGCCACGGCTTCCATGCCGTCAGAGGAAAAGGCTGCCGCCGTCCTCAACGTCTTGGCCGAGTCCGGCACGGCCCTATCCACGGTGGCTCTCGAAGCAAGGGTGGACTTGCGCCGGACGCCCTTGGAGCTCCTGTTGAAGGTCCTCGCGGTTGACGGTGCAGTGGAGCGGGTGGGTGGCGGCTGGAGGTCTACGGGACGCCCGTGGATCTACGACGCCGAGCGTTACGCCCGTATCGCCGAGGCCCGGGTGGACGAGCAGGATTCAATGGTGATCTACCAAGACACGGCTGGATGCCGCATGGAGTACATCACCGCTGTCCTGGACGACGAGTCCGCACGTGCATGCGGTCGCTGCGACAATTGCGCTGGCACGTGGTTCCCAGCGGACGTGGCAGCAGCAGCCGCCGACGTCGCGGGGCAAACCCTCAGGCGCGCAGGTCTTGCCTTGGAACCACGGCTTCAATGGCCCAGTGGCATGGACCGGCTGGGCGTTGCCGTGAAGGGCAAGATCAAGCCCGACGAGCTGCTGGCCGAGGGCCGCGTTCTGGCGCGACTGACCGACCTCGGATGGGGAGGCGCCCTCCGTGAACTCTTTGCCTCCGGAGCAGCTGACCGCGATGTCGAGCCTGCCATGCTGCAGGCTTGCGTGCAGGTGCTGCGGGAATGGGCCGCAGGAGACGGCCGATCTGCGGGATGGAGCGGCCAAGGACGGCCCGCAGCGGTGGTGAGCATCCCGTCCAGGAACAAGCCTGCGCTTGTCGAATCCCTGGCACGCGGTATAGCCGGGATCGGCCAGATGCCGTATCTGGGTTCCCTCCAGCTCCAGCACGGTGGACCTACTGGCGGGAGGGGTGGCAACAGTGCCTACCGGCTGGCCGGCGTGTGGGACCGACTCGTTGTGGGTCCGGAACTCGGACAGAACCTCGCGGCGCTAGGCGGGCAAGGCATCCTCTTGGTCGACGATCTTGCGGATAGCCGCTGGACCATGACTGTTGCGGGGCGCGTCCTCAGGCATGCCGGGGCGGGATCGGTGTTGCCTCTCGTTCTCGGTCAAGCAGCTTGAGCGGCGCGGCGCCGGACGTCCAGCCCGGGTCCCAATGGCAGCCGCGGCTCGCGCTGCTGGTTGCCGCCACCTTCTTCATGGAGTTCCTGGACGGCACAGTCCTCACCACAGCCATGCCGAGCATCGCCGCTGATTTCAAAGTGGCTTCGGCCGATGTCAACGTCACGATGACTGCGTACTTGGTGACCGTGGCCATGGGAATTCCGTTGAGCAGTTGGCTCGCAGAACGCTTCGGGGCACGCCGAATCTTCTGTCTGGCGATCGCCGTGTTCACTGTCGCGTCGCTGTTGTGCGCGCTGAGCCAAGACCTCACTTTGCTGACCCTCAGCCGCGTGGCACAGGGGGCCGGAGGGGCAATGATGGTGCCTGTAGGAACCCTTGTGGTGCTGCGGGGTACGCCTAAGTCGGAGCTCCTCCGGGCCACCGCGTTCCTGGTCTGGCCCGGCTTGCTGGCTCCCGTTCTGGCACCCCTCGTGGGTGGAGCCTTCACCACGTACCTTTCGTGGCACTGGATCTTCCTCATCAACGTTCCGCTGGGGCTTGCTGCGTTCATTGCAGCTTTGAGGCTGGTTCCGCGCACTGGAGGCAACGCGGGCAGGCGGCTCGACTGGCTGGGGCTCACGCTTACCACCTTCGGCGTCGGATCCCTTGTGGTGGGTCTTGAAGGGGTTGGCGGTCATGGCGCGGGCGTGGTCCCCGCGGTCTTACTGTTGGCCGGAGCTTTGGCTTTGGCCGGGGCAGGCTGGTGGATGCTCAACGCCAAGACTCCTCTCTTCGACCTCCGTGTCTTCGCTACCCGCACGTTCCGGGCCACCTCCACCGGAGGGTTCGTTTATCGGCTAACCATCAGCTCGGTGCCTTTTCTTCTGCCGCTGTTGTTCCAAGACGGTTTTGGCTGGGATCCGCTCAAATCCGGGGCCATGGTGGCTGCCGTCTTCATTGGCAATATCGGCATCAAGCCCGCCACGACGCCCATCATCCGGCGGTTCGGCTTCAAACCGGTGCTGGTTTTCGGGTCCCTCGCCTCGGCGGTCACTTTTGCCGCGTGTGCCATGCTCACCCCCGAAACCCCCGAACCCTTGATCTCCGCCTTGCTGCTGGCGAGCGGCGCCTTCCGTTCGATCGGGTTCTCGGCCTACGCATCCGTGCAGTATGCAGACATCGTTCCGGGGGAGCTTCCCTCGGCCAACGCGGTTTCAGCCACGCTTGTGCAACTGGCCGCGGGTGCCGGCATTGCGGTAGGCGCGCTCTTCCTGCGCCTTTTCGATCATGTTTCGCTCTTCGGCGGGGGCCCTTCCTCGGCGTACCGTGGCGCCTTCCTCGCCATGGCCACCGCAATGCTCTTGAGCACCGCGGACAGCCTCACGCTGCACAGGCACGCCGGAGCCGAAGTCAGCCGTAGTGGAGTGAGCAAAGCCGAGAAGCGCCGAAGCTAGGAGCGCGCGGAACGCAAAAAGGCCCCGGTCCAAGGACCGGGGCCAAAACGCGGAGACGGGGGGATTTGAACCCCCGGTGGAGTTGTGCCCCACACTTCATTAGCAGTGAAGCCCATTCGGCCGCTCTGGCACGTCTCCAGTTGCTATTGCTAGCCAACCAAGGATACGCAGAACTGGGCACCCAGTGCAAAACGGGCGAGCCGAGGAGCCGCGGGCGTGGATCTTAGGCGACCGTCACTGCCCCGCGCCCTGCTTGCCGGCAAGTGCCCGCCAGAGGAAGTGCTGGCTGCGGGCTTGGAGGGAGGCCGCTTGGCGGTTGTCCGAAGCGCCTGCGTGGCCGCCTTCAAGTGCTTCGTGGAACCACACATTGGGGATGCCCATAGCCTGCATTCGGGCGGCCATCTTCCGGGCTTGGACCGGGCCCACACGGTCGTCGGAGGTGGCTGTCCAGATGAACGTCTCCGGATAGTCCACGCCGTCGCGCAACAGGTGATACGGAGAGAAGGTTCGGATGAATTCCCATTGCTCCGGGACGTCGGGATCGCCGTACTCGGCAATCCAGGAGTAGCCGGCAGAGAGCTTGGTGTAGCGGCGCATGTCCAGCAATGGGACACCGCAGGAGACGGCTCCGAACAGCTCCGGATACTGGGTCAGCATGTTGCCCACCAGCAGCCCGCCGTTGGATCCGCCCACGCAGCCGAGCCGCCGCGGACTGGTGACGCCGCGTGAGATGAGGTCCCGCGCAACCGCGGCGAAGTCCTCGAACGCGCGGTGCCGCTTTTCCTGCAAGGCGGCACGGTGCCAGGCTGGGCCATACTCGCCGCCGCCGCGGATGTTCGCCACGACGTAGACGCCGCCGCGGGAATGTGCCGAGGAGCCATCGTCGGATTGGATGCTTTCACTTCGGCGTTCCAGCCACGCGCGGCCAATGGCGCCGCTGTAGGCCGGCGTTCTGGAGATCTCGAAGCCGCCGTCGCCCGAAAGCTGCGTGGGGTTTTCGCCGTCGAGGTCCAGATCTTTGGGCGCCACTTGGAAGTAGGGCACCCGCGTGCCGTCTGCCGAAGTGGCGAAGTGTTGTTGGACCTCGTAGTCCGTCTCGTTGAAGAACGACGGCGATGACTTCACCACGGCGTGCGTGCTGGACACCCCGCCGTCGTGGCCAGCGTCGAGGCTGTAGGTGGCGATGCCGGGGGACAGTGTGCCGCGCATGAGCGTGGTGGGAGTGGTGAAGCCCGTCGCCACGAGCCAATAGTCGTTGCCGGCGTCGTCGCCCTCTGCTTCGTCTTCGTCGTCCACCGCGTAGGCATTCACATCGTGCAGCGGCGGGCACGCATCGAGCAGGGTCACCGCCCACTCGCCGGCGGAGTCCTTTCGGGCTGGAGCGAGCACCCTGATCTCGGAAGAGACATCGTGCAACAGGTTCAGGAGCAGGTAGTCCCGCGTCCAACTCCAGGACTGCAGGGAAGTGTGCTCGTCCGGGGTGAAGAGCACTGTGAAGTCGCGGGCACCGGACAGATAGCCCTCGAAGTCGGCAGCAAGCAGCGAACCCGCCGGGTACGTTGCACCGCCAACGTTCCAGTCCTGCCGCGGACGGAACATGACCCATTCGCGGTGGGAACTGAGATTCACGTCCGTTGGTACGTCGATGGCAAGCCACGCGTCGTCACGCAGCACGGAGGTGGTTCGGTTGAAGAAGTCGATCCAGTCCACCGCGAAGGTGCGTTCGAAACCCGGGGTGGAGTCGTGGGCGATGAGCGCCATCATGTGGTCTTCGGGGATCTCGAAGATCCGCTCGGCTTCAGTCAGGGTTTGGCCGCGCCGGAGCTTCACGCCGGTCCGCGCGTAGGAGGAGCTGGTTTTCGGCAGGCCATCCGCGGTTGTGGATACCAGCAGCGTGTCGCCGTCAAGCCAGCTCACGTTGCCCTTCGCGGTCGGAAGGTCGAAGCCGCCTGCGGCAGGGTCCACGAACGTGCGGGTCTCGACGTCGAACTCGCGGTGGCGGTTGGCGTCACCGCCGTCGGGGGAGAGGGCGATGATGGCGAGGCGATGCGGTTCGCCTTCGGCCGGTCGCAGGAAGTTGGCGCCGTGGAACACCCATTCTTCGCCCTCAGCCTCGGCCAGTGCATCGATGTCCAGAAGCACGTCCCATTCCGGAGAGTCGCTGAGGTAGCTCTCCCATGTGGTCCGTCGCCAGAGACCCTTCGGGTTCTGCTGGTCCTTCCAGAAGTTGTAGTAGTGCCCGCCGCGCTTGTTGACCATGGCGATCTTGTCCGTGGAGTCCAGGACTTCCAGGATTCCGGCTTCCAAGGCGGCGTACTCGGCGTCGTCTAGCAAGTCTTCGGTGCGGGCATTTTGTTCCCGCACCCAGGCCAGCTGTTGTTCGCCATGAACGTCTTCGAGCCAGATATTCTCGTCGACAGGTTCGGAGGCGGTTGCGCTTCCCTGGGCAGTTTCGTTGTCGGGCGCGGGCGCTTGATCAGCTGCTGTGGTGGTCATCCCTCATCCTAGGGCGACTGTCTGAGGAGGAAGCAAGTCACAAGAAGTTAGGCTTGGGCGTGGGTAAATCGCAGAACATTCGGGTGGGGCTGATCGGGGCAGGTCCTCGGGGCACCAGTGTGCTTGAGCGATTGCTTGCCAATTGGGCCGCGACGGAAACGGAAGCCCGTTCCCTGCATATCGACGTCGTAGACCCCTATCCGGCCGGTCCCGGACACGTCTGGCAGCCCGAACAGTCCCGCCTTTACCTCATGAACACGCAGTCGTTCTACCCCACCCTGATTCCTGAGGACGAGCAGCTCGCGCCGCCCTTGGCCGGGGGGTCTTTTGAGCAATGGCGCGCGGAAAAGCGTGCGTCCGGCGGCAACGGCCTAAGCCCCGAGGAGCGGGCCGAACTTGCTATCCTCGCCTCCCACGACTTTCCAAGCCGTGCCCTCTACGGACGGTATTTGCGCTCAACGTTGGAGGAATTGTTGGAACGCGTCCCTGCCGGCGTCGAGATCGCGTTCCACAAGTGCCATGCTGTGGCGGCGCGTCCCCTGCCGGGCGGCGCGGCGGACGGTTTGCCGGGCGGCCCCGCGGGTGGAGGGTTCGACGTCGAAGTCGACGACGGCGGCAGGCTCACCGTTGATTCCCTCGTCCTTTCGCTGGGTCACCTTGAGTCCAGGCTCAACCCGGAGCAGCGCTCGTTCAGCGAGGCTGCGGCAGAGCTCGGGCTGCTGTACTTCCCGCCTGCCGCTCCTGCAGACGTCGACTGGGCTTTGGTTCCGGACAATGAGACGGTCCTGGTACGGGGCATGGGACTGAACTTCTTTGACGTCATGGGCCAGTTGACGGAAGGCCGCGGCGGACAGTTCGTGGCGCTTGGCGACGGTCTCCCCGGGAAGCTCAAGTACTTGCCCTCGGGCCGGGAACCGAAGATCATCGCGGCATCCAGGCGTGGCACTCCGTACCGGGCCAAGGCAGGCTTGGACGGCTACTACCCGAAGTCGGTGCGCTTGCGGTACTTGACGGAAGGGGCGATAGAGCGATTCGCCGCGGCGGGAATCCAACCTGGCTTCGACCACGATCTCTGGCCCCTCCTGCATCGCGACGCCTTGTGGGCCTATTACTCCACCTTGGTTGTCACGGAACCCGTGGCCGTTCCCGAAGCGACGGAATTCCTGGCTGCCCTCGAGGACTTGTTGCAGCCGCATTCGCATGCCACCGGGCGGTGGGAAAACCAGGTTGCAGAGCTAGTTGCTACCCACGTTGCAGCGTCGCGCCGCCTTGACCTTCTTGGCCTCGCGGCGCCGTTGGCCGCGCGTTCCTTCGCGTCCAGGAAGGAACTCGACGCCGCCGTCGTGGACTATCTGGACGACGACGCCCGCCGTTCCGCGCTCGGAGAGGCGGATCCGGTGAAGATGGCCATCGGTGCCTTGCACACGGGAAGGGCCATCCTGAAGAGTGCCGTGGCCGACGGCGGCATCACCAACGAATCGTGGGTGGGTGAACTTCGGGGCTGGTTCGAGTCCTTCGTCGAGGGGCTTGCGAGCGGTCCGCCCGCCCTGCGCGCCGAACAGTTGGCCGCTTTGGCGCGTGCCGGCGTCGTGAGTTTCGTCGGGCCGGATCCGCGATTCAACGTTGACCGTGGCAGGGGCGTCTTCCGGGCGGTATCAGCCTGGGTGCACGACGACGCCGCGGAAGCCAAGACGCTGATTGAGGCCATGTCCCCGGCGAACAAGGTGGGCTCGAGTGTTTCTCCGTTGCTGCGGCAGTTGCTCGCCGATGGATTGGTACGGCCCAAGGTCATGATGTCGGCCGAAGGAATCCCTGTGCAGACCTCCGGGTTGGATGTCCAGGCGCACCCCTACCGTCTGGTTGGCGCGAATGGTTCCTTGACTCCCGGGATATACGCCCTGGGCCTGCAGCTTTCCTCCGCCCAATGGGGGACGGCCATCGCCGCCGAAGCCCGGCCTTCCGATGGTCCCGCGTATCGCAGCGGCCAGCGGACCCTCCGCGACGCGGACGAAATCGCCAGGGACATGCTCGGCCTACCCCTGCAAAAATGAGCATGTTCCACCAAGAAAAATGAGCATGCTCCCCGCCCGATCCTGCGAATGGACATAATCCCAATATGTCCATTCGCCAAGGCCGGGGGAGAGCATGCTCATCCGTGATGGTGATGGTGATGGTGATGGTGATGGTGATGGTGATGGTGATGGTGATGGTGATGGTGATGGTGATGGTGAGGGTTTATGGGGCCTGGTTTTCGATGAGTTTGAAGATCGCACCCGTCGGATCGGTCAGGGTGGCCATGCGGCCGTAGGGAGTGTCCTCAGCCGCCTGGACAACGGTAGCGCCCAGGGAGACGGCCTGCTCGATGGTGGTATCGACCTTGTCCACAGCGAAATAGACGCCCCAATAGGATGGCACCTCGGCAGGCAAGAAACCGGAGGCATCCATGATGCCTGCCTTGGAGTCGTCGCCCGCGCCGAGCGTGGTGTAGCGGAACTCCGGGGTGTCGCCCACGACGGTGATTTCCCAGCCGAAGACGTTCTGGTAGAAGGAAACAGCAGAGTCGTATTCCTTGGCGAAAAGCTCGTGCCAAGCGGGTGCTCCCGTTTCGGCAGCGAGCTGATAACCCTTCATCTCGCCGAACTGCCAGGCGCCGATGGCTGCTCCGGAGGAATCCGCGTACATTGCCATGGTTCCCTGGTCCGGGACTTCCATGGGTTCCATGTAGACCTGGCCGCCGTTGGCGACAGCCGCTTCAGTGGTGGCCTTGATGTCGTCAGTGCGCAGGTAGGTGGACCAGACATCGGGCATCTGTGCCATGTCTTCCTGCTTCTGCATGATCCCGGCCACCATCTTGCCGTCCTTCGAGGCCGTGATGTAGCCGCCGTACTTTTCCTGATCCCCGGTCTCGTAGGTCCAGCCGAAGAGCGTGTTGTAGAAGGATTTTGCCTTCTCCGGGTCCGATGTCATCAGGTCGATCCAGCAAGGTGCGCCGGGGGTGATGTCAGGCGTAGGCATGTTTGCTCCTGTGTTGTTGCCGCGGCAGTTGCAGCGGTTTCATGAGTGGGTGGTGGAGACAGACAAAACCCTATGCGGGGCCTCTGACAGTTTCAATGCCTTTGGTGGGTCCTATCCCATGACGAGCATCAAGATGAAGTAGATCGCTCCGCCGACCACCGAGTAAATGGCAAACGGCGTGAGGGTTCGAGTCTCAAAGAAACGAAGCAGGAACTTGGTGGCGAACCATGCGGCGACACCCGCGCAAAGCGCCCCCACCAGGAACACGCCGCGCTCGTCGGCCATGGCCGGCGTGAAGAGTTCAGGAAGCTTGAGCACGGCAGCCGCGCCAATGATCGGCGTTGCGAGCAGGAAGCTGAACCTCGCGGCGTTTTCGTTGTTCAATCCGGACAGCAAACCGCCGGCCATCGAGGCGCCGGAACGGGAGATGCCCGGGATCAGGGCAGCTGCTTGCGCGGAGCCGATTCCCAGGGCGCGTTTCCATGACAGGGTGGCGATTTCGGCGTCGGAAGCGGGTGCAGTTGCCGGTTGCGCTGCAGCGCGGCGGCTGTCCCGGGTCCGCAGACGTTCCGCCGCAAAGAGGACAAGCCCGTTGACCACCAAGAATGCCGCCGCGATCAGGGGGGAACCAAAGAGGTTCCGGATAGGCTTTTCCAAAACCAGGCCGATGATTCCGGCCGGCACGGTTCCAACAACAAGGAGCCAGCCGAGCTTCGCGTAGGTATCCGACGGCGCAATCTTCCTGTCCCGGATAGAACGGCCAAGTCCCTTGGCGATTTCAATCCAGTCCCGGAGGAAGAAGAAGAACAGCACAATTGCTGTAGCCAGGTGCGTGGCAATGAGGAAGTTTAGGAATTCAGGTGCCTTCTGGTCCAGGCCCCAACCGAATAGTTTGGGCAAGATGACGCTGTGGCCGAGGCTGGAAATCGGGAAGAGCTCGGTGATTCCCTGCAGCAGGCCCATGACGATGGCCTGGATCATATTAATCATGGATTCGATCCTAGCCAGTACCGGTTACCGGTAGGTAAACGCTTGCTGGGAGGCGGCCGTGGCGGTCGCAGGATCCGTGGCTAGTATCGACGAATGACCCAAGAACGATGGCGGCAGGTTTCCGAATGGCCGATGGTGGCGGCAGCAGTGCTGTTTCTGGTGGCCTACTCGTTCCAAGTGATCGCCAACCTCAGCGAGTCCCAGTCCTCCATCGTTGACACCATCATCTGGGTCACCTGGCTGGTGTTTGCCCTGGACTACGCCATGTGTCTCCTGTTAG
This sequence comes from Arthrobacter sp. DMZ02-1R, assembly GCF_057747935.1. Taxonomy (NCBI): domain Bacteria; kingdom Bacillati; phylum Actinomycetota; class Actinomycetes; order Micrococcales; family Micrococcaceae; genus Arthrobacter; species Arthrobacter sp. DMZ02-1R. The sequence goes on along the minus strand of NZ_CM173230.1, from coordinate 4,129,804 downwards.
CCCGGCGTCGCGCCCAATGGTTCATGCGGAACCTCCACGAGCTGCTGATACTTGCACTCCCGGTTCTACGACCGCTGAGGCTATTGCGGCTCGTAACACTTCTGAAGCTGCTCCATCGCACCGCCGGGAACGCTATGCGTGGCCGCATTCTCACATTCGTTCTCGGGTCCGCCGCCCTCCTGACGTACTGCGGTGCGCTGGCCGTGCTTGACGCGGAAGAGAACGCAGCGGGCGCCAACATCACCAACTTTGGCGATGCAATCTGGTGGGCGATGGTCACCATCACCACCGTGGGCTATGGGGACCACTATCCGGTGACGATTGTGGGCCGTTGTGTTGCCGGAGGTCTGATGGTCTGCGGGATCGCTGTCCTCGGCGTCGTCACTGCGTCCGTTGCGTCCTGGCTCGTCGAACAGGTTTCGTCCGGAGCGGCCGCCGCCGCGACGGTGGCTGAGGAGCCAATGAAGCAGGAGATTCGCCGGCTGGCCAAGCAGGTCGAGCGCCTGACTGCCCTCCTGGAAAACGCCGACGGCGAACTACCGGGCGGCGTGGTCGGAACCCGTAGTGACCATTCGCCGTCCCCGTAGCTCGCCGTCGGGGTGCGTTCTTAGTCCTCGCTTCCGCGGATTGGGATGCTTGGGGAAGAAATGAGCACGCCCCCCTTTTCCTCGTTCGTGGCGGGGCGGATCTGGCCGCGTTCGGGGACGAAGGTGATGGCTTCGTCTTTCTGGTCGGGGGCATTGACGAAGGATCGGAAGCGGCGGAGCCGTTCGGGGTCCTTGAGCGTCGCGGCCCACTCGTCCTCGTAGTTTTCGACGTGGGCGGCGATGGCCGCCTCGAGCTCTTCGGCGATGCCGAGCGAGTCCTCGACGACGACCTGCCGCACGTGCTCGAGGCCGCCTTCGAGTTCTTCCTGCCAGCGGGCGGTGCGCTGGAGACGGTCCGCGGTGCGGATGTAGTACATGAAGTAGCGGTCGATGTATTTGATGAGGGTCTCGTCGTCTAGCCCGCCCGCGAGGAGCTGGGCGTGAGCGGGGGTCGCGCCGCCGTTGCCTCCAACGTAGAGGTTCCAGCCGTCAGAGGTGGCGATGACGCCGACGTCTTTGCCGCGGGCTTCCGCGCATTCGCGGGCGCAGCCGGAGACGCCGAGCTTGAGCTTGTGCGGGCTGCGCAGGCCGCGGTAGCGCAGCTCGAGCTTGATCGCCATCCCGACCGAGTCGAGCACGCCGTAGCGGCACCACGTGGAGCCGACGCAGGATTTCACGGTGCGCAGGCTCTTGCCGTACGCCTGGCCCGACTCCATGCCGGCCTCGACGAGTTCCTTCCAGATGTCCGGGAGCTGTTCGAGGCGGGCGCCGAACATGTCTATGCGTTGACCGCCCGTGATCTTGGTGTAGAGGCCATACTTCTTCGCGACGGAGCCGATGACCACGAGCTTGTCCGGCGTGATCTCACCGCCCGGGATGCGGGGGACCACGGAATAGGTGCCGTCCTTTTGCATGTTGGCCAGGGCGCGGTCGTTGGTGTCCTGCAGGGTGCCCCGGCCGGCGTCGAGGACGTATGCAGAATGCTGGGAGGCCAGGATGGAGGCGATGGTGGGTTTGCAGATGTCGCAACCGGCGCCGGTGCCGTATTTGGCCAGGATGTCCTCGAAGGAGGTCAGTTCCAGGACCCGGATGGCGTCGAAGAGTTCCTGGCGGGAGAGGCTGAAGTGCTCGCAGAGGGCCTTGGAGACCTCGATGCCGGACTTCTTCAGTTCCCCTTCGAGGAGCTTCTTGAGCATGGGCACGCAGGAACCGCACTGGGTGCCGGCCCGGGAGCAGGCCTTCAGTTCGCCGAGCTCCTGGACGGGGGCGTTGCCCTCGCAGGTGCCGCAGCCGTTGATGGCGTCCCGGATGGACCCGGCGGGCACGTTGTTGCACGAGCACAGGATCGCGTCGTCGGGCAGTTCGGTTTCGGGGGCTTCCCCGCCGCCGGCGGCGGTGAGGTAGGCGCCGGGTTCGGCGGGCAGTTCGCGGCCGAGCATGGGGCGCAGGCTCATGTAAGGGGTGGCGTCGCCGACGAAGATGCCGCCGAGCAGGGTCTTGGCGTCGTCGGTGGTGACGATCTTCTGGTACACGCCCCGGGCCGGGTCCGCGTACACGATTTCAAGGGAGTGTTCGGTCCTGGCGAACGCGTCGCCGAAGCTGGCCACGTCCACGCCGGAGAGCTTGAGCTTGGTGGCGGTGTCGAAGCCGGGGAAGGTCGCCTGTCCGCCGTGCAGCCGGTCGGCCACGATCTCGGCCATCGTGTTCGCGGGAGCGACGAGCCCCAGGCACATGCCGTCGAAGTTCGCCACCTCACCGATCGCGAAGATGCCGGGGATCTCGGTTTCGCAACCGTCGGAAATGACAACACCGCCGCGCTGGCCAAGGGAGAAGACCTGCTCCTCGCCCTCTGCGGCACGGAAGAGCTCATCGCGCGGCCTGACGCCGATTGCGACGATCACGATGTCGGCGTCGATGATGCGCCCGTCGGCCATGAGGACTCCGGTGACCTGGCCATCGTCGTCGGACAACACTTCGGACGGGAACACGCCGCCGTGGATCTCGAAGCCCTTGTCCTTGATGAGGCGGCCCAGCGCTTGGCCGGCGCCTTCATCGAGCTGTGTGGCCATCAGCCACGACGCGCCGTCGATGACGATCGGGGTGGCGCCCAACTGCTCCGTGCCGGCGGCCGATTCGAGGCCGAGGAGACCACCGCCGATGGTGACCGCCTTGACCTTGCGTCCCAGTTTCTCCGTGAGCTGGGTAATGGCTTCGTTGATGGCCCACACGTCTTCGAGCGTCCGGTAAACGTGCGTGTGCTCGGCGCCGGGGATCGGCAGGCGGGCGGCGTTCGAACCCGTCGCGACCACGAGGGCGTCGTATTCGTAGCTGTTGCCGGCCGCGGTTTCCACCGACTTGGCTTCGGCGTTGATCTTGACCACTCGCTCGCCGGTGCGCAGGTCCAGGGCATCGTGGTCCCACATCGAGGCCTGGCCGAGAGTGAGGTCGTGGTCCACATCGATGAGGGCCTTGCTCAGCGTGACGCGGTCATACGGGAGGTGGGCTTCCTCGGTGAGGACCGTGACGTGCCAGCCCTCAAGACCGCGGGTGTGCATGGCGTCGGCGAATCGGTGGGCCGCTGGGCCTCCACCGGCGACCACAATTCGGCGCGGGTTCTCTGAAGGTGAAGTGTGTCCGGTCACTGGCGGCCTTTCGCATGTGCCGCAGAACCGTGTCATCCGCGACTTGTCACTTCAGACTACGGACGGGCAGTTTCGCATCAGTTTCCCTTTTGTTTCAGAAGCTTAACCTTCGCATCACGGTGAGGATTGAGGTGAAGTGAGGTCTCCTTTACGAACAGGACACATTGATTGCATTCCGGCGAAACATGACCGGCCTACCGTGGAGGTGTGGCCGCAAACGGCCCGTGCCGATGGCGGAATTGGATCCGCTGGCTCGGCAGGCTAAGCGATAGGGGCTGAAATGACCGCAATTCTGGATCGGGAAAACCTAATGGACGCGCCGACGGCGTCCGGCTGGCACCGCGTCTGCGCAATCGACGAGCTCGAACCGGCGTGGGGCGAAGCTGCCTTGGTCGGCGGCAAGCAAGTAGCACTGTTCCGAACCACGCCGAATGTAGTCCTGGCGGTTTCCCAACAGGACCCCGCGACCCTCTCCAACGTCATGGCACGGGGGATCGTCGGTTCCCGGGGCAGCCGTCCCACCATCGCCTCACCGCTCCACAAAGAGGTCTACGACCTCGAAACCGGCGAATGCTTCACCAACCCCGAGTTGCGGCTCGCGAGCTACGCCACCCGTCTGGTGGACGGATTCATTGAGGTAGCCGTCTAAGCTGCCAGCTCTCGACGCCGATTCTGGCCGGTTCCGCTCGCGGAACCGGCCACTGGCGTTTTGCCACGCGGAAGGTACGGGATTTGAACTCTCGGTGCGGGGTTACCGCACACTGTTCTTCAAAGTGGTCACGTACCCCGCACGGGCGGCTCCAGACAATCTCCGGAGCCGCCGAGCGATGCCTCGTCTACCCATGCCTACGTATCAGTTGCCGGAGAGGTAATAGCCTGCCACATCCGCGACCAGTTGGGTGACGCCAGAGGAGCGGTTGAAGAGGGTTACTTTTCCGTCGGCTCCCACGGGTACGACAACCAGGTTCGGAACAATATGTCCGGCGTCAAAGTTCAGGTTTGAAGCATTCGGACGGGCCATTCCCGATGGGTAGGCGGTGACAAACCCGAAGGAGGCCGCGTCAGCTACCGTCAGATTGAATACAACAGCGGAGACCGTGGCCGGGATGCCGTTAACTCCGCTGACCTGGAAGGAAACTGTGGAATCGGCACCAACTGAAGCAGCGGTCCGTGTGTCGAGGAACCGAGATGGAGAAATAGATTGGAAGGAGCCCGCGGCGTTTGGCGTGCCGCTGAGATAATAGCCGGAGACATCGGCGAGGAGCTGAGTTGCACCCGAGGAGCGGTTGTAGAGGCTGACCTTTCCATCCGCGCCGACGGGCACGGTGACTAGGTTGGGTACGATTTGTCCGGTATTGAAGTTCAGGTTGGACGCATTCGGGAGGGCGGTGCCGGAGGCGTAGGCAGTGATGAAGCCGAAGGATTTTGCGTCAGCTACCGTCAGATTGAATACAACAGCGGAGACATTCGCAGGGATACCGTTGATTCCGCCGACTTGGAACGACGTAGTGGAATCGGCACCTACTGCGGTAGCGGTTCTGGTATCCAGGAATCGGGACGGCGCTACCGCCTGAAACGCGCCTGGGGTGCTTGGTACGCCGGCTACGTAGTACCCGGAGACGTCAGCGACGAGCTGGGTTGCGCCGGATGAGCGGTTATAAAGGGCGACTTTGCCGTCGGTTCCCACGGGGACAGTGACGAGGTTTGGTACGATTTGGCCTGCGTTGAAGTTCACGTTGGATGCATTCGGGCGGTTAGTTCCGGAGGGATATGCAGTGACGAATCCGTAGGACTTGGCTTCGGCCACGGTGAGGTTGAAAACGACTGCTGAGACATTCGCGGGAACGCCGTTCACCCCGGCAACCTGGAAGGAGACAGCGGAGTCCGCGGCGACAGGCGACGTATTCCGCGTGTCAAGGAAGCGAGTTGGGGCGATCGGGATGAGGGCGCCGGGAGCCGGTCCTCCAGCCGTCGCTCCTCCAATTTTTATGACTAGATCGTCGATGTACTCATCACCCATTTGCGTCAGATGCTCTGCCCCGAGCTGGACCGCCGACACCGTGGTCGCGGTCGTGATGACCTGGTTGCTGGAAAAGATGGATGTTCCGTCAAGCCAGACTTCAACTGTGGACGCAGCCCCGTTGGCTATGACATGCATGCCAACGTGCCGCCACGCATTCAACGAAATTGAGCCTGACACCAGCTTGGTGTATGTAAAGCCTGTGGAGGACGTTACTCGGAGCCACATTTGGCCGTTGCTGTTGTAACGGTAGATGTCCACGAACCTGGCGCTGTCGAAGAAAAATCGGAAGTACGGGACGTCGTTTCCGGCGACACCGGCGGTAGTGATATTGAACCAGGCGTCCGCATAGACATCATTGGAATTTGCAGGGAGCGACGTCACCAGATTGGCCAGCGAACCAGGGTCGCTGGTCACATGCAGGTGCGCCGAACACGTGCCGTCGTGTGCCTGTGTGTTGTCGATGGTGGCCGTTCCGGTTGTTCCGGTGTTAACCGTGAATCCGGCCAGGGTTCCGGCTTCGAAGTTGTTGGCCACAGCGGTCGTGCCTGGATAGGTGTTCGTGGGCGCGGGCACTCCGGCTGAACAAGTGGTTGGCAGGGTGGGAGCGGCGTTTGCCGGACCAGATATAAAGGCGAGTGCCATTGCGGGCACGGCGAGCGCGCTCATGAAGCCCAACGTAAACAGTCGTTTCACTGGTCAGTCCTCCTACTTCAATCAATACAGCTTTCGGTCCAGGTAAGGGCCGGAGGCTGCTACTTCCCTTCGGCCCAAACCTCCGCGCTCCATAAGTTGTTCGCCACCACTGTGGTGCCGGAAAGCTGTCGGTAGGAGCTGGGGTCCCTGGCCTAGGCACCCGGCAACACCGTTGAGAACCCATGGCATCATGAGGGCGGTTACAGGGGCGTTACCAAATCCCGGGTTTCGTTGATGACGGCGATGCCACGGAGGCAGGAGCTCTCGGGCGGAGCGGCCGGCAGACGGAGCGCAGACGCGGACGGATCATCCCTGGCCCCTTGGCCACGGACGCTCCGTCGCCTTCCGGGACGGCGGTTGTCCCCGCAAGGTCAGGGGCGAGCGTTGAAGACGTCCGGCCCGAAGCTGTGTAGTCCAGGAGCTCCGGCGTAGCCGAGACGGGGGAGGGAGAAAATGTCCTCGATGGTGGCAAGCAGGCTGTAGTGGTTGTACATCGTTGCGGTGCTCGCGCCCGGACTGGTGAATGGGGAGAGCACAAGCGCGCCGATGAGGCCGCCGGCTGTGCCTCCTGGCAGGCCGGAGGGGCCTGTTTGGTTGCCGTCGGCTTCGTCGAAGGTGATGACGAGTGTTCCGTCCTGCCGGTAGGCCGGTGAGTCGAGGATTGCGGGGATCTGTTCCTTCAGCCAGGCGTCGGCGCTTTCCAGTCCGCCGGGTTGTCCGTCGACGCATGGGCTGTCGTGGCCGTCGTGGCAGAGGTTGGGGCTAATATAAGCCAGGTCGGGGGTGGTGGCGGTGGACTGTAGGTCCTTGGCGAGGTTGGTGTAGTCCACTACGTTGTTTCGACAGTCGGGGGATGATGTGACGCTGGTGAAATAGACGAAAGGGTTGTGGCGGGTGGCGTACTGGTCATTGATTTTGGCGTTCTGGGCATCGTCCCGAGCGCCTGGTTTCGGGTGGCGGCATGGGGCGCCCATGTCCTCCATGTACCCCTTCCAGGTTTTCCCGGCGGCGCTGAGTTGCCCGACGAGCGTCGGGACGGAGGCGGGGTAGACGCAGCCAGATCCGAGCATTTGGCCGGGCTCCGCGGTTCCGGTTTGGGTGAACGGGGCGTAGGTCGTGCAGTCGTTGCGCGTCATCGGGTTGGATCCCTGCCCGGAGATCTGGGCCAGATAATTGGGGTTGGAGTGATGGGCGATGCCGTAGTACTGGGTCAGCAGGACGCCCTGACTGCGCAGGGTTCGGGAGAGGTAGGGAGCGGCCGAATCGGGACCCCAAGTTTTGCTGTAGCTCTGGTTTTCCAGATTGATCACAAAGACGTGCCCGATCTTCCCGGCTGCTGCCGTGGACGCGGGGCTGCCGGTGGGCGACGTGGCAGACGACCCGGACGGGGAAGCGGTGGCGGTGGGGTTGGGAACCGGTGTTCCGCCCCCCGACGGACCTTGGCAGGCCGTGCTGATTGCCACAAGCGCGGCCGCGAGGACGGCGCGGGCCGCCCATGGATGACCGGGGCCCGGGTCTCTTCCGCCGGATTTCATTCTTGGTTTCATCTGATCCTGCTCCCGATTCCTCCCGACCGCGGGGAGCGGTCCTGACTGGCCTGCTGGCAGCCTTACGCCGAAGGATTACGCCTCGTCTTGGCGGTAGTAGGCATACGAGGCGTTCCGGTCCGGACACTGTCCCACACTATGTTCAACCGGGCCATGGTCCCAGGCTTCGGGTTCCCTGTGAATTCTCGCCCGCGGGTGCAGGTCCAGCGGCTGCGGTCCGGGCCGGCTGAGTGGACTTCCGAGGCCTTGTCTAGGCGTGCGATTGCCGCCACACTTGCTGGCATGCACGTGGACGAACGGCGAAACAGCAAGGGCGCGGGGACTGTCCGTCGTGCAGGCATGACGATCGTGCTCGTGGCGGCCTTGGCGCTGGCCCTCTCCGGATGCGATGTTATCGCGTCGGCAGGTCCGGGTTCCCCTGGCGCAAGCAGGACGGCCGGAACTTCGACGGCGAGCGCGGGACCGGGCCAGTCCCAGTCGGACGGACGGAAGCCCGTGGGTGATCTGCCCGGGTGGCGGCAGGTATTCAGCGAAGATTTCACCGGGGGGGACGTCCCGGTTGGGTCTTTCCCAGGGCCGGCGTACAGCGCAAAGTGGAGTATCAACTACATTGACGGGACACCGGACACGGCAGGTCAGCAGAACGGCGGCAAGTCCGGGTACTACCCATCGAAGGTGCTCAGCGTCAAGGATGGGATGCTGGATATGTATCTGCACACCGAGAAGGGTGTTTCGATGGGGGCGGCGCCTTCTCCGAAGCTGAGTCCAGTCAACGGGCGCCCTTATGACAGTCTTTTGTACGGACGGTATTCGGTGCGGTTCAGGTCCGAGGCTCTGGAGGGTTTCAAGACGGCGTGGCTGTTGTGGCCTGACAGTGGGGTGTGGCCGCGTGACGGGGAGATTGATTACCCCGAAGGTGATCTGTCCAAGGCTTTCTACGGTGCCGTCCATCAGGCCGGGTCGAACAAAAACATCTCCCACGAATTCCAGTCCGGTGCGCGGTTCACGCCCTGGCACACCGCGACAACTGAATGGGGGCCCGGGCGCGTGGAGTTTTTCCTGGACGGTGCCTCGATCGGAATCGGCACCGTCGGTATCCCTGACAAGCCGATGCATTACATCCTCCAAACCGAATCCTGTCTGACCGGCTGCCCCGCGCCGGCGACGGCCGGGCATCTGCAGGTGGCTTGGGTGGCGATCTGGGCGAAAGCATAGCTGCATTGCGTTCCCCGTTCTGCGGGCGGCGTTGCAGGGAGAACGCATGCATCGGGGCGGTCGCCACTGTTCCTGAGCGTCCTGATTTGAGTTGGTGGACGGTCAGGGCGGCGAGGAACGCCGCCAGCAGGCCCGACGAGGGGATTGGTTACGGTGCCGCTTCCTTTCTCCGGGACCGCCGGTCCGCGGCGAGCAGGCCCAAGGTCAGCCCGGCCAGAAGGCATACGGCGGCCGACGGTTGCCAGAAACGAATGAGGAGCATCGCCGTCGTGAGCAGGATCGCGGAGGCGAGACTGAAGCTGACCGCTATTGCCGCTGCCAGCGGGAGCACTTCGAATCCGGCCCCTTTTCGGACCCGAGCGGGCTTCAGGAGCAGGATGAGCGCTGTTCCCGGGCCGGCAAGAAGGAACGGTCCTATGACGGCAAGGCGAAGAGCTTCCGGGCCGAAGAAGGACAGGGGAATAGAAGCCAGTGCCACAGCGGCCACGACGGCGCTGATGATGCCGACGGTCCTGTGCTCAGATGCCATTCGGCGCTCCTTGCAGGTGGTAGATCACTCCGCCGGCGTTGCGGTACTCGATTGACCAGCCTCCCTGGAGGGCACACCTGTCGATGAAGTGTTGCAAGCCTTCGCTCGGCCCGGTGTTGAGCACATCGGCAGCGGTGATCTGGCTCGAAGTGACTACTAAGTAGGCGCCGGTGGAAGGGACGAGCTGGTTTATCGATCCGCAGCCGGGCGGCGGGTCGCCAGGGCGTGCCGGATCTGCTTGAAGGACGGTCTGGTAACGGTATCCGCCGTAGTGCTTGTAACGCCAGGGGGTGTTGTGCACTGCCTCGATGAGGACTGAACCAGAGGGCGCGGTCGTGTAAAGCCGGCCGACCAGGGCGATCTCGTCGGGGGTGAAATTCTCCATGGCGTCATTGCCATACCGGGTGGCGACCGTGCCCGTGGCGATGACGGACCCAAGCAGCAGGAGCGCGGCCATGTGGCGCACGCCGGGCGGACTGGAGCCACGGGGAAGGAACGGAAGCACGACGAGGCTGGCGGCGAACGGAAGGCTGAAAAGGTATATCCGGAGCAGCAGCTCACCGCCGTAGGACTGGAGCGGGAACAAGACGAAAGGCGCCGCGGTCCCCACTGCAGCGGACAGCCATGGCATCCGCAGGCGTCGTCCACGAAGGCTCCCCAGCCCCGCGAGGATCCAGACTAAGGCTCCCTCCCCAAGCCGGGAGTAGACAATGAATTGGTGGGCCGGGCTGCCGCCCACTCTGTTGAATAATGAGGCAGAGGCGGCGGCGTTGATGTTGCCGATGGACCCGAAGAGGGTGTTCAGGTGCCCTACGAGGAATGGGGTGGCGGCCAGGATCAGCCAGAACGCCGGAAGCAGCAGTGCCAGGATCGGAAGGAAGCGCAGCCGGCACCGCCCGCTCAGGGCGAGCAGCCCCAGGACAGGTATAGCGGCGAAAGGTGTGAGTTGATGGGCGACGGTCATCCCTGCCAGGAAGACCACGCATGCCACCGCTAGCAAGCCGGAGCCGGCTGGCGACAGTTCTGCCGGCGCCGGCGCCGGATGACCGGGTTCGAGTCGACGCACGAAATCCCTGAGCCGACCGGCAAGTTTGCCTGTCGGCTTCCACGGCCACCCTGGGAATGCCGTCAGGACGCAGGCGCTCAGGGTCAGCAGCAGCAGCAAGGCACAGGCCTGGGGAGCGAGGTAATCCTGCCCGACCCAGCTGGCCAGATAGAACATCCAAACGCCTGCCCACGCTTGCCTTGGGCCAGAGGTGAGACGCAGGGCCAAGGCCAGCAGGGCAGGCATGAGCAGGACGTTGACACCGACGGGCGCCCACGTAGCAGCCCATGTCAGGTCGTGGATCCCGGTGGTGTCTGAAAGCATCGCCAGCAGGCCGAAAAACCCGGGCCAGTTGAAATACGCATCCAGCTTCCGGTCCAGGCCACCGTACTGCGTGATGAAGTCGGTAATGCCCAGGTGGCGGTAGCTGGCCTCTAGCCGGGGCAAGCCGTGAATAATCGGGTCGGCCCCGTGCAGAATGACGATGAGAACCAGAAGCTGAACGACGAGCAACCATGGGCGAAGAACCTTGACCCCGAGGGAACCGACGAAACCGGTCAGGCTCAGGCCCAGCGCCACAAAGTAGGTGACGGGCAACGCTTCGATCAGGCCGGCGCCGCCGACGCCCCGCGCGTCCTCGGCTTTGAGCGCCCACACACCCAGGATCAGGGCGATTGCCGCCATTACTGCGAGAGCGCCCAGAAGCCGAGGGTCTCCCCGGTTGTTTGCCCGATGCTGGGCCCGGGGACGTTTCGGCCCGGTTGCGCCGAAGGGGATGATACCGACGTTGGATCGGTGCAAGCGGGTTGCGGAGAGGCTCCAGAGGGTTTGATTGGCCATCACGGCGCTGGTACTCCGTGCGGACGTGACCGGGCCGTGCCCTCGATATTGTGTCTCGCCCGGGCGTCGCCATGGCCGCGTGAGAAGCGGCGCAGCCGCCCGGCGGCGACCAAGGCTGCGGCCAGCTGGGAGGTCATCCAAAGCACAGAAACTCCGGCGAGTCCATAGTGTTGGGCGACCGCCGGAGCTGGCGCCACCGCGAAGACGCAGGCCGCAATCGCGACCAGGGTGGATTCGGCTAGACGTCCGGTGGATCGGCACACCCCGTAATACACCTGTGTGACGCAGGTCAGCATCAGGGCCGGGACCAGGACAGGTAGCAGCACCCACGCCGAAGCGTAGCTGGATCCTAACAGGGGCAGCAGCAGCGAACTGGCGGCCAACAGCAGCACCCCCGCTAGAGCGGTGAGGAAAAGGCTCATCTGCAGGGCCCTCCGGATCAAGCCCGGGTGCGAGGAAAATTGAGGGTCGGAGGCATCCGCCGCGATAGCGGTCTGGAGCGAGTAGCCAGCTGATTGTGGCACGAAAAAGATCGCTGAAGCAAGCATCCAGACGACGTACCAGGCCGCTGCGGCCGAGGTGCTCAGAGCCGCTGCCACGACTAGTGGAAGGACGTAGCCGGGCGCGCGGTCTGCAAGCATCAGTGCATGCTGGCGGAGGCCCGGACCCCAGACTTTCACGGCTTCGCGCCAATTCACCCGCGTCCAGTCCGGAGCCGTATCGGCGTGTCGGAACTGGTGGAGGCCAAGCAGTACGCTCGCCAAGGCACCGGTGGCCACGGAGACGACGATGGCCGCCGGTTCTCGGTAACCGGTAAACAGGCAAACCGCCAAGCTAGCGAGCTGGAACAGGGCCTGCACGAGACTGCGTGTCAACGCACGATCTGCCCGCGCCTGCGCGACGGCGATGTGGTCGAACTGGTACGCGACAGCGGCGAGAAGTGCAGCCGCGAAAAAGGCGGCGCTCATGGCCGGATCTTTCCAAGCGGTGCCGACGCCGGATCCCAGGAAATAGGTCACAACGACCAAGCCGGTCGCGGTGAGCAGCGACGAAAAGGTTACGGATGCGACGCTTGCCGGTATCAGCTTTCGGCCCCGGTCCGCCTTGCCGGGCAGCAGGGTCAGGGTCGCGGGGCCGACGCCGAGCATGCCCAATTGCACCGTCAGCATGGTGGCGGAGACCACCGCGGAGGCCAACCCCAGACGATCGGGAGGAATCATGAGTGCGGCAAGTGCCCAGAACAGGAGCCCGGCTACCATTGGCATGATTCGGGCCGCCGCCAGCCACACGGCGTTCCCGCCGAGGGAGAGTTCCTGTTTGGGAAGGCGCAGCAATGTGCCGCCGAAGGCCCGGTAGTTATACAGGACGAAACAGACCCAGTAGGGCAGGTACCGGGGGGCGGTGGCCAGGGAGAGAAGCACGCCTCGCGCCGTTGCCAGCAAAGGCAGTAACACCAGCCATCCGGCGCGGCGGGGGTGCTTGTACATGGTGCGCGCCAAGCCGGCCCCGTCCTGGAGCCACTGGTCGCGGGCGTACTCGAAGGTGTCAGCGAAGCGGTGCCTGACGAATGTTGTGGGGGAGACGCCGAGGCGGTATCCACCGTCCTCAAGTCGGATCCGGAGCTCGATGTCCTCGCCCGACCGGAAGCCTTCATCGAACCCGGCGTCGAGCAGCACGCTGCGGCGCATGAGCGTGGCACTGACACCAAACCATGAGCGGACCCTGCTGTGGTTATGGTGCCAGGCGAGGGCGCCTCCCCAGTAGCCGGCGCCGTCGGGCTCGCTCACAAGTCCAAATTGCAAACCATCGAAGCCGCCTGTTTTAAACTCCTCAATCAACTTTGCCAGAGCACCTGCGGGCACGACGACGTCGGCATCGATGAGGGCGACAATCTCAGCGTGCGCCGATTTGATACCAAGGGTGCGCGCCGCCGGCAGTCCACGCCCGCGGTCGGAGATGACACGCGCCCCGAACGAGCGGGCGATCTGGACGGTGGAGTCCTGTGAACATCCGTCAATGACAATCACTTCGCGGGGCTTCTGGTCAAAGACCGACTGTAGGCATTCGGCCAGCCAGTTCGCGGCGTTGCGGGCCGGGATCACGACCGACACGTCGAGGACAAGGCCAGCGTCCGCCCTCCGACTCACGGCCGGCCGTCCACCATAGCCGTGACGATGCCAGCGACATGGTCGGAGGTCCGGTCGGCCGACCAGTACGCCGGGATGCGCAGCACGAAGCAAGGAACGTCACCCAACCCGCGGGTGATGAGGGAGGTTTTCGCGGAAAAATGCTCGCCCAATGGCACGAGTCCCGTGGCCCCGAGCGCCTCGATGAGCCTCCGGGACACCAAGGGCAATTCCGAATGAAAGTTGCCCACAATGCGTGCAGCCATCCACGTTTCGGTCCGCTGCTCGAATTGGGCCTCCGCCCCGTCGAAGCGTTCAAGGAAGATCGCGAGCCTGACGGGCGCCTTGGGAGCGATTTTCCCTGCGCCGAATACGTCTGCCGGGTGGACCATTCTGTGCTCGGGTGACCACCGTCTCGTGAACGCTGCGGTGCGTGGATAGCGGACGATGACAGGGTGCACCGCGGTGGCCAGGCTGCTGACCGTCGAAGTCAACCAGCCCGGTGCAAGCGGCTTGCGGAACCCTTGGAACAGGTCTGGATAGATTGGTCTGTGGTGGGGCTTGATGAACATCGGTTTTGCGTAAGACAGGAGCGTCCCCTCCGCTGTGATGAATCCCCAGTCGTCGGCCATGAAGCCGACACCAGGCATGGCCAAAAGTTTCGCGACCGTGCTTGTTTTCCCGACGCCGCCCCATGCAGGAAGCAGGATGCCCGCTCCCCGATAGTCCACCATCGCCGCGTGAACCATCGCGGTGCCCTGCCGAATGCACAAGTGGTCAAGCAACGGCACAACCGCCGTCAGCAACTCACCCGCTCCTTCAACTGTGAATCCGTCCTCCGTGCGGATCACGCGAACCCGGTCCTCCGGAAGGAACAAAGAATCGTCCGTGTACCGGTACGCGTCCTCGGCGCGGGATTGCGCGGGAACCTGAGTCAGATTCCCGCTGATGTTCAGTTGCAGGCCTGCAGCCGGGGGTCCAAGGAACGGAGCGAGCATGTCGCGCAGTTGAGCCTCACCTGGCGTGCCTTGAGCGACTCGAATTGTGACACGTCCATGGACGTCAAAGGCAACTGCTGGCGACGCGAGGATCTGCTGGTTAATCACTGGCCCTGCCTCCACCATCGTTGCGAATGAGCCGGTACAAAAGAACGGAGCCGGATCGGCGCTCCCTGGGCGAGGGCGTCTGCCACAAGCTACGCAGGTAGCCGAGCGCGGTGACAGCTAGGACCGCTATGACCACTCCTGCCCGGGCAAGCCCGCCCGCGTCGCCGTCGTGGGTGAATGAGCGTATCCCGGCCAAAACGGCGCGCGGGAGCACCCGGCGAACATATCGGCGTTCCGGCCCGAGGATTTCGGTCCGGCCTAGAAGCCGGGTCACCTGTGCCTTCGAAACGCCCTCCGACCAGGCTCTTGCGAGGATGTAGCGTAAAGTGCCGCGAGACGCCGGCACATGATGGCGAACCACCGCTGCCGGTTCGTAAACCACGCGGGTTCCCGGGGCGCCGAGCGCCGCCCTCAGGCACATTTCGGTTTCCTCGCAGCCAAGCGGACGGACGCCCTGCCGGCCAAGAGACGCATTGAACCCGCCGACCCGTTCAAAGACGTCGCTGCGGAAGGACATGTTCGCGCCGATCACGTTACGCACTTGGGCCGCGACTCTGGGCAACCCCTTATAAGTGCACCCGACAATCCAATCAAGCTCTTCAGGAAAGTGCGCCGGCCGGCCCGATTCCCACACGGGTTCAACCCGGCCCCCGACAGCCAACACGTCCGGATCGTCATATAGCAGGACGAGCCGGTCCAGCCAGTCCGGGGCGGCTTCGGCATCATCGTCGAGGAAGGCCACAATGTCACCGGTTGCCGCCTTCACTCCCGTATTGCGGGCGCCGGAAAGGCCCCGGGGCCCCGAGTTCTCCACCGCTTCGACCCCCGGCAGTGCACCCGTCAGCCGCCGGTACAGGCCCAGCCGCCGGTACAGGTCCTTGTTGTGGTCAACGACGACAACAACCTGTTCGGGCCGGAACGTCTGGGACTGAACCGATGCGATCCCGCGGAGAAGCAACTCCCACCGGGCTTCGGTGAAGCAACAGATCACGACGCTGACACTGGGCCAGCCGGCACCGCCGGACATCAGCCGTCCCCCAGCATCGCCAGGACCGTGTGCGGGTCGGTGGGAACATGCGGAAGCCTCATGTCCGGATACCGGTACTTGACACGCCGAAGAGCCTCCGGCCTTGCCCCCGCGGTCGGCGCATCCCATCTGACGCACTCACGGGTCAGAGTACGCAGGACCCGCCACCCGTCGCGGAACGTCTGCAGATGCGAATTGCCCGAAATGCGGGACAGTTCATGGCTCGGCACCTCAGCGATGCGAAGTCCGGCCCGCGCCGCCCGCGACACCAGCTCGGTCTCGATTTCGAAACCGTCCGACTCGAGTTCTAGAACCTCCAAGCACTCCCTGCGGAAAGCGATATACCCGTAGCAAAGGTCCGAGAAGTTACAGTGCAAGGCTTTGTTTGCCAGCCCGGTGAGCGCACGGTTGCCCAGGTTGCGCAAACGAGTCAAGTCATCCGATCCGCCGCCGGTGACATAACGGGAGCCCTTGACGAAATCGTGGTCGTGCTGCAGGGGTGAAACAAACCAGCCGATCTCCCTCGGGTCCATGCTGCCGTCCGCGTCTAGCATGACGATGATGTCCCCAGCGGCCGCGGCGAACCCTGCCCGCATGGCGGCGCCTTTGCCGGCATGCAGCTCGCTCACCACGACGACGTCGAAGCGAAGCGCGCGCGCCACGTCCACCGTGAGATCTTCCGATCGACCGTCCACGATGATCACTTCGTCAACGTAGGACGGCATCCGTCTGAGCACCCACGGCAGATTCATCGCCTCATTCAAAGTAGGAATCACCACACTGATCGAAGCTGCCGGGAGCGAAGTCCCCGGGGCCGAAGCAGCGGGGGTCCTGCCGCTGGCAGGCTCCATCTGCCCAATGGACACCGCATTCACCCCCGCCCGTGGACCCGCACGAATGTCGAATCAAAGTTGGGAAGAATACGGCGGCCTCTCTTGGACCGTCGCCGGGAAGATCGGTGGCCTGGTTGGTACATGACCGCACCTCGATATCACTCGCGGTTACATGCACCAAGTCAGGTGCATGTTGGCATGAGCATGAAACCGTACCCGTTACAGCACCGTTACAAGGAGTTGGGCCTGGGATGAACGCGTCAGCCCGGGATTCCGCGGTCAGGACGAGAGTCAGATCCCAAGTAAGTAAGTAAGACCTCCTTGTCAAAATTCAGGTGTCCTGATTCGAGTAGTGGCTACTCGCGACCGTCCTGACAGCGCTGCGTAATGTCGGTACATGCAAACGCGTTGGTCGCAGGCCGGAACGGCGATAGCAACCTAGATGAAACCTTTCCAGTCAAAAGCATTTCCAGGGTCCAGAGACGGCGAAATCCGTCAGGTTCTGGCATCGGCAGTGGCGTCAGGCCGAACGCCGCTGAAGCCTTCCGGGGGCGATTCGGGAATACCTGCCGGGACCTCTCGGCTTCATGCAACCAGGTGGGTATCTGACGTTCGATGGGGGTACGAGTCGTGGTTTCAACACCAGAGTCGCAGTGGTCCTTGACCCTGATTAATGGGTGGACGCTGACCCAGGCCGGCAGGCGGCAGAAAGTAGCGCATCGGCAACAACGCTTGATCACTGCGCTTGCTCTGTTTGGCCAGCGGCCGCGCACGTTCCTCTCAGGTCTTCTCTGGCCCGACTCGTCTGATGCCCAGGCGGCGGTCGGACTGAGGGTGAGCATCTGGCACATTAATCACGAGCTCCCCGGCCTGCTCGACGCCGATGGAACCACGGACGTCTCCGTTGCACTCAGTGAGCAGGTGAGGGTCGATATCACCGACCTTGAACGCGATCTTCACACCCGCGCCCCCGACATGCGCGATTCATACCCGAGGTGGGAACGGTTACGAACGGCGGAGCTCCTTCCGGGATGGTACGAGGACTGGGTTCTGGCCGAACAGGAACGCTTTCGGAGTCTGCGGACAGCGGCCCTCGACTCCATCGCGTCATACCACCTCAGCCAGGGAAACGCCGAGGAAACCAAAGCTGCGACCACGCTGGCCATCGCCCTGGAACCTTACAGGGAATCCTCATACCGGCTGCTAATACAGGCACATCTCGCCACCGGCGACCTCGTATCCGCCCTCAAAACCTACCGGAGCTTCTCTGCCAACCTGAGGCAGGAATTCGGCGTCGGCCCGTCCCCATCACTCGCCAAGCTCATCCATGGCGCCGTCGGAGCCAGCGGTCGTCAAATGGCCTTCGGTAGTTTACCGCCCACCCAGATGCTTCCCCCTGCCCACGCCGTGATAGCCAATCGGAGGCCCCTAGCGTAGACGTGGACGGGGAACTGAAAGCCGCAACTATCCTAGGCCGTGCGCGGGGAGTGTGACTCGGATTGGCCAGGCACGCCTGAGGCCGGTTGCCCGTTCACTTGGATGAACGGGCAACCGGCCTCAGTTGCGCGATCGCCGCGCCACGCGGAAGGTAAGGGATTTGAACCCTTGGTGCGGGGTTACCGCACACTGGTTTTCAAGACCAGCTCCTTAGGCCGCTCGGACAACCTTCCCTGCCTAGTAGTGTTTCATAGGGAGTTGGTTGTGCCAAAAACCCGACGCCGCAGTTAACCCAATTAAGGTGTCTTAAAAGGCCAACTCCGCTGAGCAAGGAATCGGGAGCACGTATGAAAGCCGTCTACATTTCTGAACCGGGTGGGCCCGAGGTTCTCGAGGTCCGTGAGGTCCCTGCTCCGGTTCCTGGTCCGGGCGAGGTCCTCATCGACGTCGTTGCCGCCGGCCTCAACAGGGCCGATGTCCAGCAGCGCCGCGGTTTCTACCCACCGCCGCCGGGAGCCTCAGAAATTCCCGGCCTTGAGGTGTCCGGCAGGATTGCCGCGTTCGGGCCCGATGTGAGCAAGCCTTTCTCCGTGGGCGACAAGGTGGTGGCGCTGCTTGCGGGTGGCGGCTACGCGCAGCAAGTCGCGGTCCCGGCCGAACAGGTTCTGCGATTGCCCGACGGCGTGGATCTGGTCACCGCCGCGGCCTTGCCTGAAGTGGCTGCCACGGTGTATTCGAACCTCATCATGACTGCCCAGCTGCAAGCCGGTGAGACAGTACTCATACACGGCGCCACGGGCGGCATCGGCACCATGGCCATCCAACTCGCCAAAGCGTACGGTGCCACTGTCGCGGCCACGGCAGGCACGGCCGAAAAGGTGGGCACCGCTAAAGCTTTCCTCGGAGCCGACATCGCCATCAACTATGCGGAAGAAGACTTCGCAGTAAGCCTCAAGGCACAAAACGGCGGCAAAGGCGCGGACGTGATCCTCGACGTCGTGGGTGCCAAATACTTGCAGCAAAACGTGGAAGCACTCGCGGATTACGGCCGGTTGGTGGTGATCGGGCTGCAGGGTGGCGTCAAGGGTGAACTCAACCTCGGCCAGTTGCTCAGCAAGCGCGCGGCAATCATCGGTACATCGCTGCGTCCGCGTCCCGTGGCGGAAAAAGGCGTGATTATGAACGCCGTCCGCGAGTCGGTGTGGCCGATGCTGGCCGATGGCCGGATCAGGCCATTCGTGGCCAAGTCGTTCCCCCTGGAGCAGGTCCGCGAAGCCCACGAGTACTTTGATTCCGGCGAGCACATGGGCAAAGTCCTGCTACTGCTTTAAGCCCGCCAAACCGGCCGCAAAAGGAGGGCAATGTCCATCCGGTACAGCATCCTGGCATTGCTCCAGGAGCAGCCCCGCTACGGCTATCAGCTTCGCGTGGCCTTCGAGGAACGCACAGGGGCAGTCTGGCCCCTGAATATCGGCCAAGTGTATACAACGCTGAACCGGCTGGAGCGGGACGCTTTGGTTCGCAGGAACGGCGACGACGGCCAGGGGCACGTGCTATACAGCATCACCGACGCCGGGGCCGCCGAGATCCGCCGATGGTTCGCAACCGCGGTGGATCGGGGAGTTCCGCCGAGGAACGAGTTGGCCATCAAACTGGCTCTGGCCGTCACGACTGCGGGCACCGACCCCACCGCGCTCATCCAGGCCCAACGTGAGATTTCCTTGCGGGAGCTGCAGGAGCACACCCAGGCCCGCAAGGACGTTGCTGCCAACCAGCGGGTAACAGATACGGCCAGGCTGCTCATCCTGGATTCCCTGGTCTTCCACGCCGAGGCGGAGGTTCGCTGGCTGGATCTCTGTGAGGCCAGGCTGGTCCAGCAGGCCAACGGACCCAGCAACGGCATGGCAGGAACCTTTCGCGGCGCGGGAACGCCCACCGCATAGACTGCTCCGGTTTCTATGAAAATGTGGTTTCGCTAAGGACGAAGGCGAAATACTCGTCAAGGCTCTGGGCTGAGTTGCGGCCCATGAGAGTATGAACGCATGAGCGATCAGGACGACACTCAATCCAGTGGCGAGAGCTTTGACGACATCCCGGTGGAGGGCACAACCTTGGACGCTGGCACGGCGGAGAGCACATCGGAAGCCGGCCCGAAGGTCAACGGGAAGCCTGGCGTCAAGAAGGGCAGCACGCTGCAGGACCTCGTCGACGAGCCCGCCAAAGTCATGCGGATCGGCACCATGATCCGCCAGCTCCTTGAAGAAGTGAAGAGCGCCCCCTTGGACGAGGCGGCGCGGGGACGCCTTGCCGAGATCCATGAACGCTCCATCAAGGAGCTCGAAGAGGGCCTTGCACCGGAACTTGTGGAGGAGCTGGAACGCATCAGCCTCCCCTTCCCTGAACACAAGACTCCGTCCGACGCGGAGCTCCGGATCGCTCAGGCACAGCTGGTCGGTTGGCTTGAAGGGCTGTTCCACGGAATCCAAACCGCTATTGCGGCCCAGCAGGCGGCCCGGGAGCACGCTGTTGCCCAGCTGCAGCTTCGCCAACTTCCGCCAGGCACCATGATCGCCCCGGGCGTCGTTATTGGCGAGAACGGCGAGCCGCAGCGTGCCCACCTTCCCGGCAAGGAAGCGGAACCCGGCAAACCTTCTCGCGTTGAAGACCCGGACCGGCACCCGGGTCAGTACCTCTGAGCGCTGGATTGGGATTCTTTGGGGCCGTCCGGCAGGGGCGGAAGGATGATGCTGAACTCGGCAAGGGACTGTGGAGGCGCGCCCACGATCGCTTCCACCGCGGCCTTGACCGGTACCACCAGGTGCTTGAGGGCGTGGAAGACGAACAGCTTTACGTCGAACTCGTAGTCATTGCCAACGAACTGGCCGGTTTGTCTTCCAGGGTCCGTGCCGTCTGCGTCGAGGCGCAGCTCAGGGCACCCAGTGACGGACTGGACATTCCGGGGTCGCTCGCAGGGGTGCACCGCGCGTTGTCCAAAGCAGGGAACTCTCTTGCGACGACGGCGGAGGCTGCCGCTATGCTGCGTCTCGCCGTCGGGCCTGTCCCCGTCGGAGCGGTTTCGGTGCGACGGCGCGCCGAAGCGGTCTACGAGCATGTGGACGAAGCGGAGCGGCTGTTGAGGGCGCAGGCAGACTCCCAGCGACTCCAAGAATAGCTGCAGGCGCGTCTATTCCCACATAACAACTATTAAGCGCCTAGCTTAGAGACCCTGGAATCCGTATCCACGGGGAATGCGTGGCTGGCAGGATGGAAGCCATGACTTCGTCACCGAACCTTACTTTTAACGACGGCAACTCCATTCCCCAGCTCGGCTACGGGGTGTGGCAGGTTGAGGACGATGTGGCCGAAAAGGTGGTGCGCCAGGCCTTCGATGCCGGCTACCGCCACATCGACACCGCCAAGATCTACGGCAACGAGGCGGGCGTGGGACGCGCTATTGCTTCTTCCGGCCTCAAGCCCGAGGAAATCTTTATCACCACCAAGCTGTGGAACGCTGACCAGGGCTACGAGTCCACCCTCGCTGCGTTTGAAGAATCCATGGATCGCCTAGGATTGGAAAC
This sequence comes from Arthrobacter sp. DMZ02-1R, assembly GCF_057747935.1. NCBI lineage: Bacteria > Bacillati > Actinomycetota > Actinomycetes > Micrococcales > Micrococcaceae > Arthrobacter > Arthrobacter sp. DMZ02-1R. The sequence goes on along the minus strand of NZ_CM173230.1, from coordinate 4,108,576 downwards.
TCTTGATCTGTATCTGATCCACTGGATGCAGCCCAAACGGGACAAGTTCCTGGACACGTGGAAGGCGCTCGTTGAGCTCCAGAAGCGCGGACGCATCAAGTCCATCGGCGTCTCCAACTTCAGCAAGGAAGGCCTGCAGCGCCTGATCGACGAGACCGGCGTGGTTCCGGCAATTCACCAGATTGAGTTGCACCCGTTCTTCAACCAGGCAGAACTCCGGGAGTTCGACGCCTCCCATGGCATCCTGACCCAAGCCTGGTCACCATTGGGCCAGGGCGGCGAGCTCCTTGAAAACGCCACCGTCGCCCGGATCGCCGCCAAGCACGGCGCCACCCCGGCGCAGGTAGTCATTGCCTGGCACTTGGCGGTCGGCAACGTCGTGATCCCCAAGTCCGTGACCGAGTCCCGGATCCAGGAGAACTTCGCAGCACTAGGCGTCACCCTGGATGAAGCCGACGTCGAGGCCATCAGCGGCCTGGACCGCGGCGCCGAGGGCCGCATCGGACCGGATCCGGCGGTTTCCGACTTCGCTTAGTCGCTCGGCTGCTTCGCGTGTTGGTTCCCCTCCGGGGAGTTCGACTAATCGAGGCGGAGGGTGGCGGGGCTGTCGAGCTTGCGGGCCATATCCGGCTCCTGATCCGATCGCAACCAAACCCGGAGGGAATCGTACCGGTACAACACGCTCCCAGGATCAGGGAACTGGCTCTGAATGGTCGTGTTGCGCCCCCACGCGAGCGCACTGATTGGTGGCCCATCCGGGTCTGGATTCGCCAGGGTCAGGCCGGCGGCCTGTGCTATCTCCCGCGCTTTGAGGAAACGTTCCCCGACAACATCAGGGACAAGGACGAAGTCCGCGGCCCGCTGGTCGTCGTCGAGCATGTCAGACATGGCATTTAACCTCCTGCCGGTATTGTCCGCCTCGTCCTCGAAGCGCTCAAGGGTGCTGCCTCCACCGCGGGCCGCGAATTATCTGTCGCCGGGCCCCGGAACGGATAGCGCATCGTGGGCGGAACACGGTTGACTGGTCGTGGTCTGCGGTAGAGGCTGTGAGGACATCCACAGCAAGGGGGACCAAGATGAAGCGTCCGCGCACTTTGGCCGCAGTCGCCGCGCTACTCGGGTTCGCTCTCTCCGGGTGCCAAGCGGCAGCCGGGCCGCTCACGCCGGGATCGACCTCAGCGGTGCCCAGCCCGTCGTCGGCCGAGCTCGCGGCCATTGTCCAGACAGCGGTCGAGGATCGTAACGGCACTACTCTCGACACCCCACCTGCCCCGCGCCTCGCCGACAGGCAGGCGACGGCGGCCTACCGGGCCAAGCGCGAGCGGGACCTCCCGGTGGTGGCCGCGTCGAAGGCCAGATTCAAGTCAGTAGGCTTCTGGTACACATCCTTTACGACGAACGTGACGGTGGAGTCTGTTGAGGTGACCGGTTCGAAGGCGGTCGTCCGCTTCAAAGAACTGACCGAGGAATACCTTTCCTCGACGGCGAATGGGCCGAGCAGCGTCCCGTCCGGCTATTCGTTGCGGCAGACCGCAACGTTCCGGTCATCCGCGGACGGCTGGCAAGTCGACAGCATCAACCCTTCCGAGCACGGGGGCGGAATGCCGATGTCCATCGTCGAGGGCTGAGAACGGAGCTGCCCTGGTTCTCACGAGGTGAGCATGCGGAGTGAGGTTCTCTTCATCGGCGGCCGGTCCGGGGTGGGGAAGAGTTCCGTGTCGTTTGAATCATGCCAGGCTCGCCGCCCTGAACGTCAAACACTGTGTGATACCAAAGATGCACGCGGGCTTCGTTGCGCATTTCGACCTCCGCCAGGTCCTTGAACAGTTTTTGCGCCCGGCGGATGACAGCGTCTTCGGCCTCATAGGAGACCATGCCGACGAACGTGGCATTCTTCCTGTGGCATACCTCCTACCTGCCTCAGAGTCCCGCGCCGACCCCGCGAAGCCGGGTCGCGATGTGCTCGGCGACCATGATCGTGGGGATGTTGGTGTTAGCCGACGGCGGCTCAGGAAGGATCGAGGCGTCGACTACCGAGAGGCCTGGCACTCCGTACACCCGTCCCGAGGTGTCGACCACGGCGCCGGCCCGGGGGTCCGTTCCTATTGCACAGGTGCCCACGGGGTGGTGGTAAGTTGTGGCCGTGGCCTTGATCCAGGCGCGAGCGGCAACGGCATCAGCGACCAGGTCCTGCCGGGGAGCGAGCCGGGAATCGCGGGTGATTCGAGCCAGGTGAGGGTTGGCCACAACAACGTCCGCGAGCTGCAGGCCCTCCATCAATCGGTTGATGTCCACCGGGTTACGGAAGTACCCGAGGTCGATGGCCGGTGCGGCGATCGGGTCGAGTGTGAGCAGCCGCACTTCACCGCGCGACGCCGGTTTCAGCAATGCTGCGGCGAGCAAGCAGCGGTACCCGTCCCCGAGCCGGTACGGTCCGCAGACCATGAGCTGGAGATCCGGGGGATCCGCCGCTGAACTCCGGCTGCTCCGGGCTGTCGCCAGCACCTGGAAGATCGGAGGGTCTCCCAGCGGTTGGAGACAAGGTAGTTCGATTGCCACCCAAGGGTGGTCGGCGAGATTCGTCCCCACACCAGGCAGGTCCATCGTGACGGGCCTGCCCAATGCGGCTACGTCCGCGGCGGGGCCGATGCCAGACCGGATGAGCAGCGCGGGCGAGTGGTAGGCGCCGGCGCAGACAATCACCTCATCGGCCGCGATGATCTCGCCGTCGGAGGACCGGACGCCTGTCGCACGCCCGCGACTTACCACGACCTCGGCGATCAGACAGGTCGCGCGGATCGTCAGGTTGGGCCGGGAGCGGACGGGATCCAGGTAGGCCAGCGCGGTGCTGACCCGGAGGCCGCGCACACAGTTGACTGGTAGCGCCGACAGACCGACGGCCCCCGGGGCGTTGTGGTCTGGAATTCGCGGGATCCCCGTCTCCGCGATGGCGTCCTCCATCGCGAGCGTGAGCTCGGACCGTTCGTCCCCCCGATAGCGGCGGATCGGCACCGGGCCGTCCGTCCCGTGATAGGGCGACGAACCGAAGTCCAGGTCATGCTCAAGGCGGAGGAAAGACGGCAGCACGTCCGCGAACGTCCATCCCGGCAATGCCCAGCCGTCGTAATCGGCCGGATGCCCGCGAAGGGCGAAGGTGGCATTGACGGCGGACGAGCCCCCGGTCACCCGCCCCTGTGGAAGTTCCAACGGAGGACCGCCGGCGACGCCCGTCCCATGTAGCCCCCAGTCGTGCGAGGCCGTGCTGGTGCCATGGATGCCGTCCGCGAGGTCGGCCGGGAGCCTCGCCGACGGGTAGTCCGGCCCCGCTTCGAACAGCACCACCTCGCGGTCGGCGTCCTCGCTAAGCCGCGAAGCCAACACGCAGCCTGCACTGCCCGCACCCACCACGGCCACGTCATACCGGCTCTTCATCTCGTGCCCTCGCTTCCGAACTCCAGTCTCGGCCGGTGGCCGGGATTTTACTAGTTCGGAATTCGAACCGGCCCAGCGGTCTCCGGGCCGTCATCAACGCCGACTAGTCCTCTCCATGCTGGAACCGATGATGAATGCGAGGCTTCCCAGGCGACGAGTTGACTCATGGAAAACCTCCGCGTAGCCGGATACGTTGCCTTGTTTGAAGACCTCCGCGTTGCGCCATGGCGCCGCGGTGGCTCCGGCACAGGCCTTGGTCGAGCCACCGGTAGCAGTCCACGTGGCGTGGCTGGAGGGATTAGCGACGTCGTGGGTCGTCCCGGTCAGAGTCCCGGCCGAGACGGTGGCCCGTACTCGCCTTCGAGGGTGGTGCCGTCCGCACGCTTGGCGTTCCACACCACGATGACGTCGACGTGGTCGCCGGTAACGTTTCCCGTGAAGTTCCCGCTGAGGCTGGCGTCGCCGGCGGTGCCGCTCACCTGGTTGCCGTTCTGTTGGAAGTTGAACGTAAAGGTCCGGGAGCCGCCCTGGACCGTCACCCAGGTACCGCTGATGTCCTAGCAGGGCGTGGCCGACGAGACTCACCTATAGTGCTCGCGAAACGGGGTGCGTGCCTCATTTGGGAAACGCTCGCGAAATCACCGGGCCGCCACAACGCCCATGTCGAGCAGAAGAACGGCGACGTGGTCCGCCGGCATGCCTTCCACTACCGCTACGACACCGCCACAGCGCTGAAGCTGCTCAACGCCCTCTACGCCCTGGTCCGGGTCCGGTTGAACCTGTTCACCGCCACCACCAAAGCAACGGGCTGGCGGGACAGGCAACCGACACCAACCCTGCCAGCCAGTCCCAGACCAGCCACACCAAGACTCACAGTTGGATATTCCCTTTTTCCCAAGCCTGTGAGTCTTGAAGGTCTCTCGGGTCCTGTGCTAAGCCAGACGGGTACCCGGCTGGGCACGCTTTCGATTAGGAGGATCCATGTTCTACGCGAGAAGGACTGTTACCAAGGCCTCACCCGATAGCCTCGATACCGCGATCAAGGTCGTCCAGGAGCAAGTCATCCCCGCTGTCCAAGGAATCCCGGGATTCATGGGCGGCTACTGGCTCGCTGACCGCGGTACCGGAGACGGTGTTGCGTTTACTTTCTTCGACAACAAGGAGGCGCTCGAGACAAGCCGACCGGCAGCGGACCAGATCCGGACCGGCGCCGCCCAGGCGATTGGCGCCGACGTTGTATCGGTGGACCATTTTGACGTGCTGGCGAACACCGGTGAAAAGGTGCACGAGACCGCAACTCATGCTCGCATTGCGGAGGCCGGCGGCAGCGCAGATGCCGTTGAGACAGCCGCTCGGCAAATCAAAGAAAACGTCATCCCGGCGGCTCGCCAGCTCCCCGGTTTCCAGGGCGGCTTCTGGCTGATCAATCGCGACTCCAACCAAGCCACTGGCGTGACGCTCTTCGACTCCGCCTCGAGTCTCGAAGCCTCGCTCGCTCCCGCGGAGAAGATCCGCAGGGCAACTAACGACGCTGGCGCCATGGTGGGTGAGTTCCGCCACTACGAGATCATCGCGAGGGCGCTCACGCCGGCGAAGTCAACGTAATCATCGGAGACTAGACCGAGTACGTTGGGCTGGCTGTCCGGAGCCACGTAGTTCCGGGCAGCCTCCCTCTTTTGTGGAGACCACAGATGTGACCGTTAGGCCAGAATGGCGGTTTTTTCACAACTCGGTCCGTCGTCGCGAAAGAGCCCGTAGTGGGACCGTATTCACTGTCCTGAGATGCTTCAGTTCGTCGGCCTGCCGTCCGGCGTCAATGGCACGGAAGGCCCGGACCGCCGTCATCGTGCTCGTCATCCTCGCAGGTGCGTCCTTCGGAATCATCTGGCACCTCGGGCAGCCGCTCTGGGGCAACTGGCCCCACGTGGACGCGACCGTAGTCACCCAGCGTGAATATGTCGCGAAATACACCGACTGCGATCTCGGACTTAGCTCTGTCATCGACGGACAGCAGCACCGCAACCACGTCTCCTTCGGGAATCCTTGCAACCGGGCACCAGCCATCGGCTCCGTTGCCAGCATGATCTACTCGCCGGAGGACCACGGATGGGTGGGTGTTCCGCAGTATCAGGGTTCTCCGATGCTTCTGTTGTTTCTTGCGGGTGTGTGGCTGGGGCTCCCCTGGCCAGCTGGTTGCTGCTCACGACTCTCGCAGTCCGCCGGCTCCGGAGAGCATCTCAGCTCGGGACCGACCCTTGGCAGGAAGTCACCGGAGTTGTCAGGTCGGCCTCCATCAAAGGCGGAGTCCTGGCCCTGGAGCTGGCCGCATACAGCAGAAAGCCCGGCCCCAAGCGGGGCCGGGCCTCGTTCGTCAGCCTGCTTAATCGACCGGGCGTTCCTGGGCCATCCAGTCGTCGACGACGCGTGGATGTCCATCATGCCACCCCAGCCTGCTGCCTAGTACGCGTTTGCGGCGAAGCCGGCGAAACGTTGGACCGTGCCCCGGTCCTCAAAGCCGGTCACCCCAGGATTTCGTATCCGTAGTTGTAGGCCTGGCGGTGGAATCCATGCCAGAGCTTCCGGTCTTCGGGGCTCATCGTCGGGCCATTCGAAGTCGTAGCGGTCGTCCTCGGCGGCCAGCTTGTCCGCTGCCTCGTCGTCAGCCCTCTTCTTCGCTTCGGCCTTGAAGAGCGGAATGCACCGGAACAGCTGACCCCACGTCGGTTTCTCTGTTGGCGAATGATGGAGCCTGCAATACTGATTCCGCGTGACGAAATTGCGGAAGAGGATTTCTGTGCGACGTCCGTATCGCAAGGTGGCGGATGATGGCAACCTAAGATCGGCTGATGACCTAGAGCCCGAGGTCTTTCTCGGCGCTGACCCAGTTGTGGGCGATCGCCTTCTGTGCGGCGGCGAGTGTGACCTTGTGCGAGCACACAGCCTTGTTCAGCTGCGTCTCGACGGCGTCCTTCGGGTTCGTGGTGCCCGTGGCGCCCTGCTTGTTCGGCTGGGGCCACAAGTTGGAGACCGAGTTGGTGCCGCCCAGTTCCAGGCTCACGAGGTGGTCATACTCTGTGGTCTTCTCGGCGGTCTGGCCGTATTCGCGGAGGCTCTCGGCCTTGACCTTGTCCGTGTCCGAAGCAGGCGGGCGGACCGTGGACGTGTAGCCGGACTTGCAGATGGTGGACTCGAGGTTGTCCTGCGTGACCGCCGGATCGACTGCTCCGGGGGTGCAGGCCGGGTCCGGCAGGTACTCGCCGGTCGCCGCGTCAACGGTCTTGGCTGAGCACTGGCCCGCGGCGAGCTGTTCGTCGATGGCGACGATGCCCGGCGAGTGGAGGGACTTTATATCGGCAGGTCCACCTGAGGTGGCACCAGTGGCCGCACCGGCGGACGGGGCAGCGGAGGACACAGCTGGCGCTGCGGACTTGACGACGCTTCCGACGGTGCTTTCGGCCTTGTGCACGGCGGTCGAACAACCGGTGAGGGCCAGGGTGGCAAGGATGGTGACGGCGGGCAGGGCGAGTCGCGTGCGGTGGAAGTTCATAACCCTCATGTGTACGGCATGTTCGAAGTGTTTGCCCGGGCGGACAACAACGGAGGAAGCGCCGAAGCGTTCCCCTCTTCTGTTCTATCCCACCCCGGTCCCGGGGCCCTACGCCGCGCCGCTCAGGCGGCCGCGTCCAGGGCGGCGAGCAGGTCGCTGCCCGTGCGGACGTGGAAGGCAGTGCGCCAGGGCCGGCCCAGAGGGTCATTTCCGGAGGAGTCGGCGACACTGTCCAGGACGTGTTTCCCGTTCATGTAGCGGGTCAGCTTAATGCCGATCCGGCCGTCGGCCATGGCCTTGGCGGACTGGAAGTGCCCGGACACGATGCCGGCCATTGTGGTCGGTGGAGCCGGTCTGGATGTGCAGCCGTCCAGCTTGGAGGCCAGGGAGAGGATGTCATCGTTGGGGATGTTGGGGATCTGAATGCTCATGGCCCCATGTGTACGGAAGGCGGCGCCCCTGTCCCCGCCGGGTGTCAGTCCCGCGGCGGCATGGGCTGAACCGCCTCGAGGGCGAGCAGCGACGGGTGGATCCCGCCCACTCCGGCGGGCTTGCCGTCGAGCAGGTTGCGGGTACCCCGGGCAACGAACCGGACGACTTTCTCTCCAACTGCGGATCCGTCGACCGACTCGAGGGCGTAGGCCAGTTCTTCGAGCGTCCCGGTGACGGACTGCCACGCGTACCGCTCCTCCAGGCCCCACGAGAGCCCTTCTGCGACGAGGTCTTCGACCGTCAGCGACGGCTGGTACGGGTGGCCGTTGACCCGCAGTGCCATGTTCAGTTGGCCGTTGGGAGCCAGGGCATGGGTGGAGACGTCGTAGAGCGGTGCGATGGCAACGGCGCCGTCGTCGGTACGGAGGACCGAGAAGTTCTTGGCGTGCGCGTCGGTGTTGCCGACCGCGGTGTTGAAGGCAGTGTGCGCAAGCAGGGTCTCGCGATCATCGGGCCCGGTGCCGAAGATGTCGCGGCGGCGCGGCAGCAGCCCAGCAAGACTCCGCAGATTGGCGGCAGGGCTGACGCCTTCAAACTTGCTGTCGGTGTCCCAAGGCAGGCCCAGGGCCTGAGCGCCGTCCTCCTGATGGATCCGTTCGACACTGCGGCCGGCGACGCGGCGGTCGTAGCGCTCCAGGACAAGGACGGTCCGGCCCGCGAAGGTGCGCACGTCACTGCCGAAGGTGGTCAGCCCGATGTGTCGGGACAGGGCCAGGCAGTAGGCCTCGGCGTGCAGGGCGTTCTCGTTGCCGGCCGCGACCGGCTTGATGATGTGGGTGGAGGCGGCGCCGTCGACGCCGGCGTGCCAGGCGCCGTCGAGCAGGGCAAGGGTGGTCTTGGGCTGGTACCCGGCCAGGGAGCCGCCGCCGCCGACCGCGCCCAGGGCGTAGTCGTTGATGAGTGTCAGTCGCTCGGCAATCTGTTCATCGGTCTGGATCTCGTAGGACTCGACCGGCTCTTCGGGGTCCCCGCCGATCCGGATGGCACCGGCGACGTCGCGGCCGGCGTAGGCCACGAGGGCGTAGACATCATTGCGGCTTGCCTCAGCCTGCTTGGCCAGGTTGGAGCGTCCGGAGCCTTCCGGCAGCAGTCCACCGAAGAACGCGGTCGCGGCCTCCGGTGTGGAGGGGCGTGGACCGAGAGGCAAGTTGGCGGAGAGGACCCGCGAGCCGATGCCGAACCGGGCCATGCCTGCCTCGGAGGATTCGAAGATGACGGTGCTCGGGCTGGCCCGGACCATTTGTCCGATGATGGTGCCGTAGAGGTGGACGTCCTGGGCTTCAGCCACGGTTGCGCTCCCGGAAGGTCAGTTCGATGCCGAGCTTCTCCATGACGGCGAAGAACTGGTCGTTGAGGACCTTTGGCTTGCCGGTCTCCAACTCGGAGAGGTAGCGCTGGCTGATCCCGAGCCGCAGGGCCAAATCGCGTTGGGAGAGCCCGGCGCGCTGCCGGATGCCATAGACCATCAGGCCCAGGTCGGAGAGGGACTTCATGACGCCATGCACAGGGCACTCCTTGATGAGGTATTCGTACTCAGGGCCGGGCTACTACCTTTTCGTAATCATACCAGCGTGATTACGAAGACGTAATGAGCTAGCTTCCGGCGCCGTGTTTCGGGCAGGATTCGTGGGGGTACGCGACCGGGGTCGCCGGGAACGGACCACCAACGTCCGAAGCCCGGTCGCAGAGTCGGTTGCAGCCGGTTTTGGCGCCGGGCAGGTCATCTCGGATACCGAGAACGTAGTCCTGGCGGGCAGCGACGCCCCGAGGGGGACGAACACCAATCAGAAGATGTAGCTGCCCGGGGCCTATGCCTACTTAGGCATAGGCGGCCGAGTCTAGACTCGTGCCCATGAATCGATACGTGGGCCAAGCGAAAGTGTGCCATAAGTGTGCCCTGCCGATGTTCGGCGCTTTTCCTCAAACCACCAAAAACCCCGTATTCCCGCTGAACAAGCGGGAATACGGGGTTCTTTCAGAGCTTCCTATCAGAATCGAACTGATGACCTTTTCATTACGAGTGAAACGCTCTACCGACTGAGCTAAGGAAGCACCGCGCTATCGTCCGGAGACCGGCTGAATCACGCAAGATACAACTGTAATAGAGTCACCTCGTCCGGGTCAAAACAGCCCCAGGCGGACCTCCTCGGTGCCGTTGTTGCGGAATTCACCCGCACGTCGTGCCCGGTTCAGGCCGTCGTCGTGGACCGGGGGCAAGCTGGGCGGACTAACGTGGCCGCATGATTTCGGTCATCTACCAGCGAAGGGGCGCCATGAGCATGGACAGCAGCAAGAGGATCAACGCGGACGACGCCGGGGTACATCGTGCGCAGCGGCTCCGGCTTGCTGTACTGGACATGGTGGGCACCACGATTACGGACGACGGGCGTACGGAACGTGCGATGTCCCTGGCCCTGCAGGAGACCGGCGTCGAGCCCGGTTCACCACGATTCGAAAGCATGCTCGGTTACGCCCGAGGCACCATGGGCTTTTCGAAGTTGACCGTTTTCAGCCACCTATTCGAGGAGGTGGGACGGGCCGAGAGCGCCAACAAGGCCTTCGAACGCGCCTACGATGATCTGATTGCCGACGGCGGCGTCCGGGCAATTCCAGGAGCCGAGGAAACCATCGACTGGATGCGAGACTCCGGCGTGAAAGTCTGCCTGGCCACTGGCTTCGGCCGGCACACGCAGAACATGGTGCTTGAGTCCCTGGGCTGGATGGGGAAGGCCGATCTCAGCCTGTGCCCCGCAGACGCCGGCCGCGGACGCCCGTACCCGGACATGATCCTCACCGCAGTGCTCGCCCTTGACCTGGATGATGTCCGTGAGGTCGTTGTAGTTGGGGACACGAGCTCGGACATGTTGTGCGGTGTGCGCTCCGGCGCCTCCGCCGTGGTGGGCGTGCTCACCGGCTTCCACTCCGAGGCGGCTTTGCGCGCGGCCGGCGCCACCGCCGTCGTGCCCTCAGTCAAGTACCTTCCCGCGCTGCTGGAGCCCCGCGCGGCACGCCTCTAGCGGCCGGTCCCGCAACGACTTACCGCTTTTCCGCCAGCACCCGCACCCCCGCGAGCCGCCAGTCCGCCACGTGCGCAGCCGACTCGTGGGCAAAGCTGGTAGGACGTGGAGGGCGGAAGCGCGGAGTTATCCACATAGGCAACTCCAGGGCTCCGAATGAACGCCGCCGGGAGGCATCGTGGAGCCATGGATCTCAAGGCAGCCCTTCGTGCTCAGGGTGGAATGGCCATGCGCCGGGATCTCCTCAAAGCCGGCGTCGGCGCGTGGCAGCTCAGGACCGCGGGACGGAGGGGCGGCGTGGTGGTCCCCTACCGAGGGGTTGTGGCCTTAGCCGGCGCTCCGCCGGAATTCGCTGAGGCTTATCGGCACGGCGGTCTCCTCACGTGCATCCGGCTGCGCCGCACCATGGCCTGTGGCAACTGCATCCGGCCAGCGAGCTCCATTTAGTCTGTGGCAACGGGTTACCGCGCGACGGCGTGGTGCTGCACCGGAGGGCATCCTTGCCGCCCTTGCCAGACAGGCCCGCGGAAAGCTGCCCGGCAATCGGAACGGCCCGGCACGGGGCGTCCTGGATTTCGTGTGCAGGAGAGCGGATTCTCTACTCGAACCCCTGGCGGCGATGCACTTCAGGCAGGCTGGAATCGACTTTGTGCAGCATGCGGAACTGCCCGGAGTCGGAGAAGTCGACTTCGTCGTCGAGGGCTTCTTGATCGTTGAGCTGGATGGCCAGACGCATTTCGAACCCCGCGCCATCAAGAGGGATCGACGGCGGGACAACACCCCCGTTGCCGGCGGTTTCACTGTGCTGAGGTACTTCTACGAGGACGTTGTGCACCATCCGGAGGCGATATTGGCAGAAGTACAGGCGGCCATCCGGGCCCATCGTGCCTGGCTGCGCCTCAACAAATGACCGGCTTTGCCGGGCCCAAGGACCACAAACCGCGCAGCGGCGGGGATGACCGACTCAGCAGAGCTCCAATAGTGGTCGCATTTTGCTGCCGACCCGGCCGACCCGGCCGACCCGGCAGACCCGGCCAGCACGGCCAGGCCGACCAACAAACTCAGCACATGGTCCCGTCTGAAGGCACCTTTCCATCCACGAAGTAGTTGTCCACGGCGTCGGACACGCACTTGTTGGAGCGGCCGTAGGCGGTGTGCCCTTCACCCTTCCATGTCACCAGGGAGGCGTCGCCGAGTTGTTTCCGCAACGAGGCTGCCCAGGCGAGAGGCGTGGCAGGGTCTCCTGTAGTGCCGATGACTACAACCGGTGCCGTGCCCGTGTATTTGGCGGGCGCTGGCGCGTGCAGCGGCTTGTACGGCCAATCCTTGCAGTTGATGCCGCCGTAGGCGAAGTAGTAGCCGAAGGTGGGGGAGACCTGCTTGAGCCGGGCTTCCTCGGCACGCATCCCCGCGGTGTCCGAGACCATCGGGTAGTCCAGGCAGTTGATGGCGTTGAACGCGAACGTGGTGTTTGAACTGTAGGTGCCGTTCGGTTCCCGGCCCGCGTCTAAGTCGGCAATCCGAAGCATAAGCGAATCGTCGCCCTGGACCGCCGCTTCCAGTGCCTGGGTAAGGACTGGCCACGATTCGTTGCTGTAGAGCGGGGTGAAGATAGCGCTGACAAACGTCGCCGCCGTCACTAGGCGGCCGTCCTTGGCCCGCTTGGGATTCTGCTCGACATCGGCAACAAGGTCCCGGATCTGCCGCACGCCGCCATCGACGCTTCCGGTCAGGGGGCACCCGGACTTTGCTTGGCAATCAGCCACATAACTGCGGAGTGCTGATTCAAACGCTCCCGCCTGACCCGCGGTGATGTCCTCAATACTCAGTGCAGGGTCTACCGCGCCATCCAGCACCAGCTTGCCGACGTTGTCCGGGAACAAGGACGCATACGTGGTGCCGAGCGAGGTGCCGTACGAGAAGCCGAGATAGTTGAGCTTGGAATCGTTCAGGACTGCGCGGAGGATGTCCATGTCCTTGGCTGAGCTTACGGTGTCTATGTGCGCCAAGGCTGGCCCGGACTTCTCCACGCACTTGGCATTGACGGCTTTGGCATCGGCCAGGGCAGCATTGATGCCTTGGTCCGTGTCGTAGGCGTAGACCTTCTCGCGGGAAGCATCACGCTCGGCATCGCTGAGGCACGTCACTGGTGCCGAACGCTTGACTCCGCGGGGATCGAATCCCACCAGATCGAAGCTGGCGCGCAGCTTGTCGGTGAAATGCGTCTTGGCCGCGTCCCGCACGAAGTCGTAGCCTGAGGCCCCCGGACCTCCGGGATTGACCAGCAGCGAGCCCTTCTTGGTGCCCTGGCTCTGGAGCCGGATGGCGGCGATGGAGATGTTGCCTGCATCAGGTTTGGCATAGTCCATCGGCACGTTGATCTTGGCGCATTGGAATCCTTGCTCGCAGGGTGTCCAACTCACCTTTTGGGAGTAGAACTCCCGCAGCCCCTCCGGCGCCGCAGCTGCGATGGACGCGTCCGGCGTACTGACGCTGCCGGACCCGTTTCCAGTAGCAGGCACGGAGAACACACAGCCGCTCAGGAGCAGGCTGGCGGAAATGGTGGCCGCGATTGCCGCTGCCGCCCGCCGCGCGAATGGGAACCGTGTCCGCGAAGTGGACCCGGTGGGCCGGCGTCTGGCGGGCGTCATGCGTTACTCCTCGTGCTGGGGAAGCGTGCTGTAGTTCTAAACTATCCGGCTATTGCTGAATCAGGCTGCTCGCCATGGACTCGACGGCCAGCAGCGGTGCCACGTTGGTAGTGGTGATCCGCACACGCGCCTTGTTGATGGCATCCATACGCGCCAAGGTGATTTCCGGGGTGGAACCAGATGCGTAAGCTTCCAGATCAGTCTCGAGTTCAACGTTGACCAATTCCACGGCGTTCCCCAGCTGGATGACCAGGACGTCCCGGTAGAAGGACAGCAGGTCGGTCAGGGTGCGGTCCAGGGAATCGGTGATTGACCGCTTGGCCCGCCGTTTCTGGTCGTCTTCAAGCTGCCTTACCTGGCTGCGCATCGACGGCGGCAGCGTGCCCGACTCCGGAGCGCCCAGGCTCGCCAGCAGGGCGACCTTCTCAGCAGCATCACGTTCATCGTTGGAGCTGTTGGCCTCATCGGTTGCGATCTTGACCAGCTTTTCCGCCATCATCACGGCGGCCGTGACGCCCCGCAGGCCCAGCGGGAAACGGACCGTCTCCAGCCGGCGCTCGCGGGCTTCAGGATCACGAGCCAATCGGCGTGCAATTCCGATGTGGCTTTGGGCTGCGCGCGCGGCCCGGTCCGCGATGGCGGGGTCGACGCCGTCGCGCCTCACCAGCAGTGCGGCGACGTCGGACGCGGGCGGGAGCCGGAGGTTTACCGCGCGGCAACGCGAGCGGATGGTAACCAGCACGTCCGCGGGCGACGGCGCGCACAGCATCCAAATGGTCCGGGGTGTGGGTTCTTCGATGGCCTTGAGGAGCACATTGGTGGTGCGCTCGGCCATCCGGTCAGCGTCCTCCACCACAATGATCCGCCAGCGTCCTGTCGCCGGCCGGTCGCCGGCCTTGGACACCAGCTGGCGGGCTTCTTCGATGGTGATGGTGACCTTCTCCGTGCGGACAAAGGTCACGTCCGAGTGGGTCTCGCCAAGGATGGTCCGGCATGATGCACATTCGCCGCAGCCGCGAAGGGCAACGTCGTCCTGCTCGCAGTTCAGCGCGGCGGCGAATGCCTTGGCCGCGTTGGATCGTCCCGAGCCTGGGGGCCCGGTGAACAGCCAGGCGTGCGTGAGGCCGTCGCCTTGGGCCGCCGCGCGCAATTGCGCGACGACGGGCGCCTGGCCTTGGAGTTCGTCCCAGACGGTCACGTGCGGCTCCCGAGCAATTCCTGAACGCGGCCGAGGATCTGATTGGCGAGGTCCTCGATGGGATCCTTGGCGGTCAGGACGAGGTAGGTTTCCGGGTGGGCCGCGGCCAGCTCTAGGAACGCGGCACGGATGCGGGCGTGGAAGTCATCCGGTTCGGACTCGAGCCGGTCCTCTGTGGCGTCACCCGCGGTCCTGCGGTCCCGGCCATCGCCCGGATGGACATCCAAGAGCACGGTCAGGTCAGGTTCGAGGCCTTCGGTTGCCCATTCGTTGAGTCGCCTGACATCCACGGTTCCAAGGTCCCGGCCTGCACCCTGGTAGGCGACGGAGGAATCGATGTAGCGGTCCGTGATGACCACAGAGCCCTCAGCCAGGGCAGGTCGGATCACTTGGCTTGCATGGGCGGCCCTGGAGGCTGCGAAGATGAGGGCTTCGGTCCGGGGGTCGATGGTGCCGTGGCCGTGGTCCAACACCAAGGAACGCAGCTTTTCTCCGATCGGCGTGCCCCCGGGCTCGCGAGTGCGCAGCACGGACAAGCCGAGGGACTCAAGGGCCTCGGCCAAACGGGTGGCCTGCGTTGACTTGCCTGCCCCGTCCCCGCCTTCGAAGGCGATGAAGAGCCCGGGGCGCTGGTCCGGCGTGGGGCTCTGGTCCTGCTTAAGGCGCTGCGTAGTCACGGATCTAAGCGTACAGAGGAACACTGACAGAACCCGACGACGGCGTCAGCCCACTCCAGCGAAACGCACCCTGCCGCTAAACGCGTCCCTGCCGCTGGCGCCTTAGTCGCTCGGCGCGCCTCAGCTCCTGGCGGGCGTGGCCGTAATAGCTTTCCAACCCTGTCCCATCCGGCCGTAGGCTGGAGCAATGAGTCTTTCCCGAGAACATGCCGCAGATCTGTCCCCTGACACTGTGGTGGTGGCGGCAGGCCGTCCCGAACGAAGCCATGACCAACCCGTCAACCCGCCTATCGTTCTGTCCTCCACGTATTTCGGCACGGGAGCACTGAGCGACGGCGACCGCGGCTACGGACGCTATGCCAACCCCACCTGGGATCCGTTCGAGGAAGCGCTGGCCCAGCTGGAGGGCGCCGAGCTGCCGGGCTTGCTCTACGCCTCGGGCTTGGCCGCAGTGAGTTCCGCGTTGTCGCTCGTGCCGGCCGGCGGAGTGCTCGTCATGCCGACGCACAGCTACGCAGGATCGCTCGTCATGGCCACCGAACTCGCGGCCAAGGGCATCCTTGAATTGCGGACCGTTGACATCGCGGACACCGATGCCGTCAAGGCGCAGCTCGCCCCCGCGGATGGACAACCCGCCAGCATGCTGTGGATTGAAAGCCCCACCAACCCGATGCTCGGCATCGCCGACGTCCAGGCCCTGGCCACCGCCGCCCATGAGGCCGGCGCCATCGTCGTCACGGACAACACCTTCTCAACTCCGTTGGTTCAGCAGCCCCTCACCCTGGGCTCCGACGTCGTCCTCCACTCGGTGACCAAATACCTGGCTGGACACTCCGACGTCGTACTCGGCGCCTTGGTGACATCCAATCCGGCACTGCGCGCGGAACTCCTCCACCACCGCATTATCCACGGCGGCATCGCCGGTCCCTTCGAGGCCTGGCTCGCGCTCCGCGGGCTGCGCACGCTGGCGCTGCGGATCGAGCGCTCCCAAGCCTCTGCCGCAACGTTGGCCGAGCGGCTGAGCACCCACCCGCGCGTCGAGGCGATCCGTTTCCCGGGCCTGCCCACCGATCCCGGCCATGAGCGTGCAAAGTCCCAGATGAAGGGCTTCGGCTCCATCCTGTGCATCCAGTTGGCCGGAGACGGAACCCGCAGCGGGGCCGACGCAGCAGATCAACTGGTTCGTGCATTGCAGTTGTGGATCCCTGCGACCTCGCTGGGCGGCGTCGAGTCCCTCATCGAACGCCGGCGCCGCCACACGGCCGAGCCGCTGACCGTGCCGGACAACCTTGTGCGGATGAGTGTCGGGATCGAGAACGTCGAAGACCTCTGGGCGGACTTGGAGCAAGCGCTCAAGTCGCTTGACGGCTAGGCTGGAGGGCGTGGACGGAAAATTTTTGATTTCATACATCCAGAATGGGATCTACTTCATTCTGGGACTGGTTGCCTTTGCCTTGGAGCTGTGGGCGCTGGTGGATTGCCTGCGCCACAAACCCTCGTCCTTCGAGGCAGCATCCAAGCGAACCAAGACCTTCTGGCTGGCCCTGACCGGTATCGCAGCGGTCATCGGCGGGTTCTCCGTCCTTGGTGGCGGGGGTGGTTTCGGAATCTTTGGCATCGCCGCCGTGACTGCGGCGTGTGTCTACTTGGCGGATGTCCGTCCCGCCGTCAAGGAAATCGGCAACAGCGGCCGCAACCAGGGCCCGTACGGTCCCTGGTGACCTGGGAGCGCTAGGCTGGAGCCACCGCTGACCAGTCGACGGTAAGTTCGCCCAGGCGCCAGCGCGACGTTCCGTCCTGAAGGGGCCAGCCGGCGTCGCGCATTGATTTGCACATGGCTGTCCACCGCTGCCTGTTGCCGAACGACGCAAGCGGTGCCGCCTCCAACCACGCCTGGTCCAGCGCACCCAAGAAAGCGTGAATCCGCTCGCCCGGAATGTTGCGGTGGATGAGCGCCTTTGGCAGGCGTTCGGCAACGTCGGAGGGCAGTTCGAAACCGCCGAAGCGTATGGACAGGCTCAAGCTCAGCGGGCCGTCCGGATCCAGCGCAACCCACGTCACACGGCGGCCGATTTCATCGCACGTTCCGTCGATGAACAATCCTTGCGGTGCCAAGCGTGACTGCACCAAGCCCCAGATTCCTGCCACGTCCGGTTCCTCGTATTGCCGCAGCACGTTGAAGGCACGTACCAGCACGGGATTGCCCGGAACGGGAACCTCAAACCCGCCCACGTGGAAGCTGAGCCCGGGCCGTTCCAGGAGCTTGGCGATCCGGACTCGCTCGGGTTCGATCTCGATCCCGCACACTCGAACGTCGGGGCGGACGGCCCGCAGCCGTTCGAAGAGTTCGACGGCAGTGGCCGCGGAAGCGCCGTAGCCCAGGTCCACTACCAAGGGGTCGACGGCGGAGCGCAGCCGCCATGCCTGCGGGCCTGCCAGCCAGCGGTCCAGCCGGCGCATGCGGTTGGGGTTGGTGGTGCCTCTTGTGATGTTGCCGACGGGTTTGCCGCGCCTGCCTTGGACCCGCTCCGCCTTCTGCACCACCGTCCCACCTTATCCTCCGACGCGGGGTCACTTACGGCCCATCCGACCCAAAAACACCGGCGCTAAGTGACCCCGCGTTGCGTTGTAAGGGTGGTGGCGTAACGCCCGGTAATGGCAGGGCAGGATCGCTTAGGATGAAAAGCATGACTTACAAGCTGATTCTGCTGCGCCACGGCCACAGCGACTGGAACGCCAAGAACCTGTTCACCGGCTGGGTGGACGTCGACCTGAACGACCAAGGCCGCGAGGAAGCAGCCCGCGGCGGAGAGCTCCTGGTCGAGAACAACGTTCTCCCCGACATCCTCTACACGTCCTTGCTGAAGCGGGCCATCAACACCGCGAACATCTCCTTGGACAAGGCCGATCGCGGTTGGATCCCGGTCAAGCGCGACTGGCGCCTCAACGAGCGTCACTACGGTGCGCTTCAGGGCAAGGACAAGGCCCAGACCCTTGCCGAATTCGGTGAAGAACAGTTCATGGAATGGCGCCGTAGCTACGACACCCCGCCGCCCGCCCTCTCCGATGACAGCGAGTTCTCCCAGGTGAACGACGTGCGCTACGCAGGCCTCGGCGACGCCTTGCCGCGCACCGAGTGCCTCAAGGACGTACTGGTCCGTCTCCTGCCGTACTGGGAGTCAGACATCAAGGAAGACCTCAAGGCTGGCAAGACGGTCCTGGTCACGGCCCACGGCAACTCCCTGCGCGCCCTCGTCAAGCACCTGGACGGGATCAGCGACGAAGACATAACCGGTCTGAACATCCCGACGGGCATCCCGTTGGTTTACGATCTGGACGAGAACTTTCAGCCGATCAACCCCGGTGGAACCTACCTCGACCCCGAGGCCGCAGCAGAGTCCATCAAGGCTGTGGCAGCCCAAGGCAAGAAATAGCCCCTTCGAGAAAACGACGCCGGCCGGCTCACCTTGCGAGGTGAGCCGGCCGGCGTCGTTTTTAAGTCGATAGGCCTGGCTAGAAGCCTTCTGGCTGCCATTCGCCGGTGACCAAGTAGGTCACCTTGCGGGCAACGGAGACACCGTGGTCTGCGAAGCGCTCGAAGTAGCGGCTGGCGAGGGCCACATCCACCGTGGTGGCTGAAGCCTCGGCCCAGGCGGGATTTGCGATCGCCCTGAAGACGCTCAAGTGCAGATCGTCGACGTTGGTGTTGAGCTTGAGGATGTCGCGGGCAACTTCCAAGTCACGCGACTCCAGCAGCAGGGTGACCTTCTGGATGATTTCGAGGTCCAGGCGGGCCATCTCCTTGAACGTTGCCGTCAACTGCTCGGGGATGACCGTGGCTGGGTAGCGGAGGCGGGCCAGTTGGGCCACGTGGCGGGCGAGGTCACCCATCCGTTCCAGTGACGCACTCATCCGCAAGGAGCCAACAATCATCCGGAGATCGCTTGCCACAGGGCCTTGGAGGGCCAGGATGTCGATGGCGCGCTCGTCAAGGCCGTTTTGCAGGAAATCGATCCGGGCATCGGCTGCGATGACGTCCTGGGCGAGATCGACGTCTGCCCCTTCGAATGCGGTGGTCGCGTTCTGGATCGCCTCGGTAACCAGCTTTGAGATCTCGATGAGGTCCTCACCGACCTGGATGAGCTCCTCCTGAAAAACCTTGCGCACGGTGGCGTCCTCTCCTTGATCTCCTCCGCACCCCTCTGACGGCGCGAAAATCTTCACAGCTAACTATGGTGCAACTAGTAAGAATGGCAGCGATCCGTGAACGATTGCGCACCTTTAGGTGAACGTTAGCTGAATCGGGGCCGTTTGGAGGCTGTTCCATATTTTGCAGTGTTTCCAGCGCATAAGCTAGATCCGTGGATCCAGTGCTCATCGGTGTCATCGCAGGCCTTGCCGGCTTGTCGTGCGGCGTCTTTGGCGTGCTCGCATTTAGGCTGAGTGAACGGCAGCGAAAGATCGTGGATCTGGACGTCACGGAACCCCTGCTTCCGGAGGGCGCCGCGGAGGTGCTGTCCGTCGTCGGGCGGGCCTTTGTGGTGGTGGACGCGATCGACGGCGTCGTCCGGGCCAGTCCCGCAGCCTACGCTTACGGCCTCGTCAGGGGTCACACAGTTGTGCACAAGCAGCTGCTGGACATGACGGCAAAGGTCCGGCGCGACGGCGTGATCCTGGAGAAGACCTTCGAGTTGCCCCGCGGTCCGCTCGGCAAGGGCACCATCGTGGTGCAGGTACGGGCAGCCATGCTCGGATGGGAATATATAGTCCTTCTGGCGGACGACCGCACCGAAATCACCCGCACCGAGGAGATTCGCAACGACTTCGTTGCGAACGTCTCGCACGAACTCAAGACGCCGGTTGGCGCCATCTCCTTGCTGGCCGAGGCCCTAGAGGCAAGCCCGGATGACGAAGAAGCCGTCCGTCGCTTTGCGAAGCGCATGCACAAGGAATCCACACGACTCGCTGCGCTGGTGCAGGACATCATTGAGCTGTCCCGGCTCCAGGGCGCCAATGTGGCACAACAAGGGCACGCCGTGGATATCAACACAGTGATTTCCGAAGCCGTGGATCGCTCGCAACTCCCGGCGGAGCTCAAGAACATCAAAATCGTGGTCGGCGGCCGGACGGAAACCATGGTCTTCGGCGACCAGGACTTGCTGGTGACCGCATTGCGGAACCTCATCGACAACGCCATCCGCTATTCTCCGGAAAACACCCGAGTGGGAGTGGGTGTCCGGGCCAAAGAGGGCGTGGTGGCCATTTCCGTCACGGATCAGGGCGAAGGGCTTAGCCCCGAGGACCAGGAGCGCATCTTCGAGCGTTTCTACCGCGTGGATGCCGCAAGGTCTCGGCAAACCGGGGGAACCGGCTTGGGCCTGAGTATTGTCAAGCATGTGGTGTCCAACCACGGCGGCGAGGTTACCGTCTGGTCGCAGCCTGGCCAAGGTTCTACTTTCACCATCCGCCTTCCGGAAATGGAAGGCCAGGAGAACGACGACGCCGGGGCGAAGCCTCGAAACGTTATTCAGACGACGGGCGCAGTACGCGCCCTAGAGCAAGGAGCTGGCGCTTGAGCAGGATTCTGATCGTGGAGGACGAAGAGTCCTTCAGCGACCCTCTGTCCTACCTATTGGGCAAGGAAGGCTTCGATGTCCAGGTAGTGGACAACGGCAGCGACGCGTTGGTGGAGTTCGACCGCAACGGGGCCGATCTGGTGCTGCTGGATCTGCAGCTTCCAGGGACCCCAGGCACGGAGGTTTGCCGGCAGTTGCGGCAGCGTTCCAGCGTCCCGGTCATCATGCTGACCGCCAAGGACTCGGAAATCGACAAGGTGGTTGGCCTGGAACTCGGCGCGGACGACTACGTCACCAAGCCGTACTCTTCCCGGGAACTCGTGGCGCGCGTTCGTGCCGTGCTGCGCCGGCAGGGCGAGCCCGAGGAACTCATCACATCCACAGTGCAGGCCGGCCCGGTCAGGATGGACATTGAGCGCCATGTGGTGAGCGTCAACGGCGAACAAGTGTCGCTTCCGCTGAAGGAGTTCGAACTCCTTGAGATGCTCCTTCGCAATTCGGGCCGTGTGCTCACCCGTGGACAGCTGATCGACCGCGTTTGGGGCTCCGACTACGTCGGGGACACCAAGACCTTGGACGTCCACGTGAAGCGTTTGCGCAGCAAGATCGAGCCAGACCCCTCGGTTCCCCGCTATCTCGTGACCGTGCGAGGCTTGGGCTACAAGTTCGAACCGTAAGCCCGTAAGCCCGGAAGGGCCCGAACGCCCGCAAGGCAAACAGCAAAAGGAAGGGCTCCCATGGTGGGAGCCCTTCCTTTGCGCTCGTGGGGGTAACTGCGCCTGCCTTCCGGCAGGGAGTGCAGGCCGTTTGCCGCCTAGTGGCCAGTGCTGCTCGCACTCGGTGTCGGCGTGGCGCTGCTCGTAGCCGAACCGCTGACTGAGGGGCTTGGCGTGGCCGTGGCAGGAATGTACTTCTCGTATTCCTTCAAGGAGCCGTCCAGGACCGGGAACTGCACGGTGCGGGAGTCGGAGCCGGTCTTGATGGTCACGGATACCAAGGAGCCCGGGTTTCCGCCGCTGGTGCTCAGAATAGCCGGGTCGGTGGTGTCGTTGAGGTAGGTCTGCGACTTGGCCTTGACCGGAATGCTGGTCTGTGAGCCGCTGGCTCCGTTGATGGTCAGGATCGCATCGCTGGAGGAGGTGTTGAAGACGGCACCAATGACGCGTCCCGGCTTGTTGGCGCCAGTGGAGACAACAAGCATGTTGCGCAGCTGGAGCGAACCGAGGTCTTCCTTGACGCCGTCCGACGGTGCGTACTGGTGGCTGGTCTGCTGGGCGTTGATGTAGCCACAGCCTGTCACGGACAAGAGACCGATGCCGACGGCGGCCGCCGCCATCGCCAGCTTGCCGCGCTGGACACGGTTCATCGCAGTAATGCGCACGACACGTACTCCTCTTAGAGTCATTGGAACACTTTTCAGGCATAGCCTATCGGCAAACCGGCTCAAACAAGGATTCCTGGAACCATTGTGGCGGCCCTCCCCGGAGGCGTATGGTGTTCCGGGACTCCGCGTCCTATGCACTTTTATGCCCTCCCGTCAAGGGGGTGCTGGAGGGCTGAAAAGGCCATTTTCCGCGTATTTACTGGGTTCGGGACCCCCCTCCGTGCCAATCGTATGCCTTAAGCGTGATAAACTGGTCTGCGGGAAAGGGGAAAGTCCACATGGTTTTTGAGGTCGGCGAGACAGTAGTTTACCCTCACCACGGTGCAGCAAAAATTGAAGAAATCAAGATGCGCACTATCAAGGGCGAAGAGAAGATGTATCTCAAGCTCAAGGTGGCTCAGGGTGATCTGACCATTGAAGTTCCAGCAGAAAACGTAGACCTTGTTGGGGTTCGCGACGTAGTGGGCAAGGAAGGCTTGGAGCACGTTTTCGACGTTCTCCGTGCCGAGTTCACTGAAGAGCCCACCAACTGGTCCCGTCGCTATAAGGCAAACCTGGAGAAGCTTGCTTCCGGCGACGTCATCAAGGTTGCAGAGGTCGTTCGCGATCTTTGGCGCCGTGATCACGATCGCGGCCTTTCCGCAGGTGAGAAGCGAATGCTGGCCAAAGCCCGTCAGATTCTGATTTCAGAACTGGCACTGGCTGAGAAGACCGACGAAGAGAAGGCCGCAAGCGTTCTCGACGAAGTTCTGGCTTCCTGACAAAGATTCAAAGATTTAAACCCCGGTGGCAACCTGCCGCCGGGGTTTCCTTTTGCCCGAGTGGGCACCACGTAGGCTTGAGCGCATGACTACACCATCCCAGCGCGAGGCCACCGCCGTCGTCGTCGTTGCGGCAGGCTCGGGCGAGCGGCTTGGCTACGGCATGCCCAAGGCAAAGGTGCCGCTGGGCGGCGAACCCATCCTCACCCATGCCCTCCGCGGCGTCGCCACGGCAGATGTTGCCCGGCAGATTTGCGTGGCCGTCCCCGCCGGGGACCTCGAGCTGCGGGAGCTCTGCGAGGAATTCCGGCAGGAGCTCGGCACGGACGGGCCTCTGGTCACAGTGGTCGACGGCGGATCCACGCGTGCCGATTCGGTCCGTGCGGCCCTTGAAGCGGTGCTTGAGGGAACCCGCGCTGTGCTGGTTCACGACGCTGCCCGTGCTCTGACTCCCGAACGGGTCTTCCACCGCGTTGCCGTTGCGCTCTCTGCAGGGGCCAAAGCGGTCATTCCGGCGATACCGGTCGTGGACACCGTCAAGATGGTTGTGGAAACTGTGGGGGACGACGCCGGAATCGCGCCGGAGATCGTCACCGGCACGGCCCCGCGGGAGCAACTGCGCGCCGTACAGACTCCGCAAGGTTTCGACTATGAGACTTTGCTGCGTGCCCACGCGGCGGCGGCAGAGTTCGACGACGCCCAGTCCGCGGCCGTCACGGACGACGCCATGCTGGTCGAACTCCTCGGCGTCCCCGTCCACGCAGTTCGGGGCGCCAGCCAATCGCTGAAGATCACCACGCCGTTGGACCTCATCATTGCCGAAGGCCTGCTGGAAGGTCCGCTCGGAGTCCGTTGGGTGGAAGGCTGATGGGCACGCATCCTGGGAACCCGGCGATGCCGTTGCCGCGCACCGGCATCGGGGTGGACGTGCACGCATACGCACCTGAGGGCGACCCGCAACCGCTGTGGTTGGGAGGCCTGTTTTGGGAGGGGGAGCGGGGGCTCTCTGGGCATTCCGACGGCGATTGCGTGGCCCATGCGGCCGCGGACGCGCTCTTCTCCGCTTGCGGCATTGGTGACCTTGGCACGCATTTTGGCACCGACCGTCCCGAATTCGCAGGCGCTTCCGGATCGAAGTTGCTGGGGGAGGCGGCCAGGATTGTCCGCGCCGCCGGTTTCGAGATTGGCAATGTTGCGGTGCAGTTCGTGGCCAACAGACCAAAATTCGGTCCGCGGCGCGAAGAATCGCAGCGCGTCCTCAGCGACGCCGCAGGCGCTCCCGTCAGCGTCACGGCGACCACCAGCGACGGCCTCGGCTTCACTGGCCGGGGTGAGGGCATCTCCGCTGTCGCTACGGCCCTCGTCTACGCCGTGCCGGCAGCGTCCCAAGGCGATAGTGCCTGAACTGAGATGGGATGGTGTGCAACGAAGCCAGATGGCGCGCATCCGCTAATCTGGAGCGGTGACCCTGCGCTTTTACGACACTGCATCCGCCGAAGTCCGCGACTTCGTTCCCCTTGAAGCCGGCAAGGCCAGCGTCTACTACTGCGGTGCCACGGTGCAGGGGATGCCGCACGTGGGACATGTCCGTTCTGCGATCGCGTTCGACCAGTTGACCCGCTGGCTCGAATACCGGGGGCTGCGCGTCACGGTTATCCGCAACGTCACCGACATCGACGACAAGATCCTCGCCAAGTCCTCGCAGTCGTTCGGGCCGGAATGGGCTGAGGAACCCACAGCCAAGCCCGAGGAAGAATGGTGGGCCTTGGCCTACCGTTACGAGCAGGAATTCGAGCAGGCCTACGACGTCCTCGGCGTTTCCCGCCCTACCTACGAGCCGCGCGCCACCGGTCACATCCCGGAGATGCACGCCCTGATTCAAAGGCTCATAGATCGTGGCCATGCCTACCCTGCGCTGGACGACTCCGGGGACGTCTACTTCGACGTCCGCTCCTGGAGCAAGTACGGCTCGCTGACGCGCCAGAACATTGACGACATGCAAGGCGCCGCCGACGCCGACCCGCGGGGCAAGCGCGACCCCCGCGACTTTGCGCTGTGGAAGGGCTTCAAGGACGGGGAGCCGACGACGGCGAGCTGGGTTTCGCCGTGGGGAACCGGCCGGCCGGGTTGGCATCTTGAATGCTCCGCCATGGCCACGAAGTACCTGGGCCAGCAGTTCGACATCCACGGCGGCGGCCTGGACCTCCGCTTCCCGCACCATGAGAACGAAATGGCACAGTCGCAGGCCGCTGGCGACGACTTCGCCAATTTCTGGCTGCACAACGGCATGGTCACCTATGAGGGCGAAAAGATGTCCAAGTCGGTAGGCAACACGGTGAGCCCTGCGGAAATGTTGGAGCTCGCAAGTCCGCGCGTGGTCCGTTACTACCTCGGCCAGGCCCAGTACCGCTCCATCCTGGACTATCGGCCCACCTCCCTCCAGGAAGCTGCGGCTGCCGTGGAGCGTATCTACGGTTTCGTCGCGAAGGCGTCCAAGAAGTTCGGCGGCGACTTCGCCGCCCACCCTGAGTCGAGCCCCGTGCCGGACGCTTTTGCTGCCGCCATGGACGATGATCTCAACGTGCCGCAGGCCCTTGGCGCCCTGCATGAGACCGTCCGTGCCGGCAACACAGCGCTGGCGTCTGGGGACGATGCCGGTGCCGAGCAGGCGCTCCAAGCCGTGCTGGCCATGACAACGGTTCTTGGACTCAACGATGTCCGCGGCGAAGTCCAGGAAAACTCCGAGACAGCCCAAGCCCTTGAAGTCCTTGTGGAAGCCCAGCTGCAGGCCCGCGCCGAGGCGCGCGCCAACAAGGACTGGGCCGCTTCCGATGCGATCCGCGACACTCTCGCGGCCGCCGGAATCGCCGTCGAGGATGGCGCCGATGGCGCCAGCTGGAGCCTCAAAAAGGACTGACAAGGGGCCGTCGTCCCGATTTAAGTTGATTCAGTAGACTTGGTTGCAGACGTACTCAACACAACCAAGGGTGGATTTCATGGCCAACAACGGTCGCCGGGCTGTCAAAAAGAAGAAGGGCCCCACCACTGGAACCGGTGGCCACGGTCGAAAGGCCTTGGAAGGCAGGGGTCCAACCCCCAAAGCCGAGGACCGAGAATACCACAAGGCTTACAAGAGCAGGCAGCTCGCGGAGCGCTCGGCAGCCAAGCGCGCAGCCGGGGGTACCAGCCGTTCCAACCCGGGCGCCCGCTCGGGCCCGAAGGGTCGCGCTACCGAGGAAGTAGTCACTGGACGCAACTCCGTTGTGGAGGCGCTGCGCGCCGGAATCCCCGCGAAGGCGCTGCACGTTGCCATCCGGATCGAGATGGACGATCGCGTCAAGGAATCCCTCAAGCTCGCCGCCGAACGTGGCATCCCGCTGCTGGAAACCGGTAAGCCCGAGCTGGACCGCATGACGGAAGACGCCGTCCACCAGGGCCTCGTATTGCAGATCCCGCCGTACGAATACCAGGACGCCTACGACCTCGCCGAGCAGACGGTCGCCAAGTGGAAAAAGGGCTACATCCCCAACGCGCCCCTTTTCGTCGCACTCGACGGCATTACTGATCCCCGCAACCTGGGCGCCATCATCCGCTCAGTTTCGGCCTTCAGCGGCCATGGCGTCATTGTGCCGGAGCGCCGCTCCGTCGGTGTCACCGCTTCGGCATGGAAGACCAGTGCCGGCGCGGCAGTCCGCGTCCCCGTGGCCCGCGCGGCAAACCTGAACAACGCCCTCAAGCAGTTCAAGCAGATGGGCATCTTCGTGCTGGGCCTTGATGGCGACGGCGACGTCTCGCTGCCGGATCTTTCCTTGGCCACCGATCCCGTCTGCATCGTCGTGGGTTCCGAGGGCAAGGGCCTCAGCCGCCTGGTCCGCGAAAACTGCGACCAGATCATCTCCATCCCGATCGACTCGGCCATGGAATCGCTCAACGCCTCAATGGCAGTGGGCATTTCCCTGTACGAAGTCTCAAGGCAGCGCGCCACCAAGTAGCCGACGCTCGCTCACTTTTGAGCGCTTAAACAGCAACGCTCGCTCACTTCATCCTGGTGGGCGAGCGTCGCTGTTTGGCCTAGAAGTCGCGGCGGTTCGCCAGGACCGGGAGCTTGACCCGCGCGTCCTCGACGACGGCGGCATCCAGCTCCGCGAACAAGAGGCCGGGTTCGGCGTCGAGCTCTTCCAGCACGGCTCCCAAAGGGGACACGACGACGGAGTGCCCCACTCCGGTGGGCGCGGCACCCTTGGGCTCGATGCCTTGGCTTGCGGGGTCGCCCTGGCCGCATGCGAGCACGAAGGTTGTGGTGTCGATCGCCCGGGCACACGCAAGCAACTTCCACTGTTCGGCTTTGCCTGGGCCTGCGCCCCAGGACGCGGACACAATATTCACATCGGCGCCGCGGTCGGCGTTAGCGGTAAAGAGGGCTGGAAAACGGACGTCGTAGCAGGTGGCCAGTCCGAAGGTGAGGCCTCCGGCGTCGAACGTCACCGGATCGGTCCCTGCATCGACGGTGTCCGATTCCGCAAAACCGAAAGCATCGAAAAGGTGTATCTTGTCGTAGCTGGTGTCCACTCCGGGGCCGGTGGCGATCAGGGTGTTCCGGACTTTGCCGTTGCTGCTGCCGCCGGAGGACAACCCCGGGGTGAACATTCCGGCCACGATCACGATCCCAAGTTCCCGGGCAATCTCCCGCACCCGATTGGCCCATGGCCCATCCAGGGGCTCGGCGATGTCGAGCAGGGAATTCCCGAACGCCCGCATGGTCGCTTCCGGGAACACCACCAGTTCAGCGCCGCCTTCCTTGGCGCGACGGGCATAGTCTTCCAACAGGACCAGGTTGTCCGTCAGCTCGCGGCCGCTGATGATTTGAGCAAGAGCGATTCGCACAATTACCTCCACATTGGTGTATAGGCAAAGTATGCAACGACTCGTGGGGAGGATACGAACTCATCCACCTTTGGACCGGCGCGTTCGGCTCATCCGACACAATCAGGGGAGGGCGCCCGGTTCGCGAAATGACCAGGAAGCCGGATGATATGACGTTTCAGCAGGTGAGCGGCATGTTTGCCCTCGTACAGGCTGCCAGTGGCTCTACGAGTAATGGGCACGCGCACTGTCATATGAGGCGCGGGCAGGGGAGAATTGGCGTCGGAGACTAAACTCTCAACTAATGGTTATGCCGATTTTTGACACAGCATCTACAGTGGACGCCTCGCGGCCGTCGCCGCTCGGGCTAAGTATTCCGCGGTCTGGGAGCCACGACGGAGACACCCCCGCAGACAGGGTCAATGTCGCCGTCTGGGCCCCCAGTCTCGCTCGAGTCGAAATCGCCCACAAGGCCCCCGGCGATTCCTGGAAAGTCCACACGTTGCCCAGGTTCGCCGATGGCGTGCACTACGGCATCGTGGATGGGCTGCCGCCTGGCACCCGGTACGGCTTCCGCGCCGCGCCGGTTGGGGACGCGCTGCCACTCTCCGTTCCCGCCCCGGACTTTGACGCCGACGGCGCCGAGCAGCTGCTGCTCGATCCCTACGGCCGGGCGGTGCACCAACGAGGAGAGCTGCTGAGCTCGGTCCGCATGGACTCCGCTTTTGATTGGGGTGACGACCGCCCGCTTCGCACCCCGTGGCGGGACACCATCGTCTACGAGGCACATGTCCGCGGCCAAAGCATCCAGCACCCGGATATCCCCGAGCACCTCCGCGGAACGTACGCCGGCATGGCACACCCGGCCATGATCGAGCACTTCCAATCGTTGGGGGTGACGTCCGTTCAATTGCTGCCCATTCATTTCCACGTCGACGAACAGCACCTGCAGAACCTGGGCCTGACCAACTACTGGGGCTACAACACTGCCGCGTTCTTTGCCCCCCACGCGGACTATGCCACACAATCCGCCCAACAGGCCGGGCCCCATGCCGTCCAAGACGAATTCAAAGGCATGGTGAAAATCCTGCATGCCGCCGGGATCGAAGTGATCCTCGACGTCGTCTACAACCACACGGCAGAAGGCGGGCCCGACGGCGACACCATCAGTTTCAGGGGCCTGGGGGAGCGGCAGTACTATCGCCACGATGCCCACGGCCGCTACCTTGACACGACCGGCTGCGGCAACACCCTCAACTTCGCCGAACCCAGAGTAGTGGACCTGGCTATTGATTCGCTGCGGTATTGGGTGGACGAATTTCACATCGACGGCTTTCGCTTCGACCTTGCCGTGACCCTGTGCCGCAACGCGGGCAATGAGTTCGATCCCCAGCACCCTTTCCTCACCCGGATCGCTGAGGATCCGGTGCTTTCCAGATCGAAGCTTATTTCCGAACCATGGGATGTGGGCTACGGCGGCTGGCAGACTGGGCGGTTCCCCAAAGGGTGGGTGGACTGGAACGATCACTTCCGCGACGGCGTACGCCGCTTCTGGCTCTCGGACCGGGGCGCTGCCGAAGCCGGGATGTCCGGGAGCGGTGTGGGAGTCCTTGCCGACGCTTTGACGGGCTCCGCCCGGGTCTTCGAACCCTCGGGACGCTCCAGGCTCGCCTCGCTGAACTTCATCACGGCCCATGATGGCTTCACCCTCGCCGACCTGGTGTCCTACGACCGCAAACACAACGAGGCCAACGGCGAACAGAACCGTGACGGGCACAGCGATAACCGCAGCTACAACCACGGATTCGAAGGCCGCACGGAAAACGAGACGATTCTCGCCGCGCGTGCCCTTTCCAAGCGGAACCTCATGACCACGTTGATGCTGTCCATCGGCGTACCCATGATCGCTGCTGGCGACGAACTCGGACGCACACAGCAGGGCAACAACAACGCCTACTGCCAGGACAACCAGCTCACGTGGATCGACTGGACCCAGACTCCCGAATCCCATGAGATGCTCCGGAGCACCAAACGGGTGATCCGGCTCCGCAAGGAGTTCATGCAGGCCCAGGATCCAGGCTTCCCGGACAGCCGGACGGGCCTGGAATGGTTTGACGAGAAGGGCCAGCCCATGACGGCGGCCCGTTGGCACGACCCCTCCCTGCGGATTGTGCAGCTCCTGATGAGCTCGGAGGGCGGCTCCTACCGCGGATTGATCGTGATCAATGGGAACAAGGATGACAAGAAGGTCGTCCTGCCCAAACTGATCGCCGAATCCGGCGGGGGAAGCCGTATGTTCGAACTGCGCCTGACTACTTCCGAGCTCAACGACCGCAGGCAGGGAGCATTGGTTGCCGCGGGCGAGAGGGAAGTCGTCCAAGGCAACACCATCAACGTCTACCGCACCTAGGGACGCCATGAAGATCTATTCCGCTGACACGTGGACGCTGGAAGAACTGCAGGAACAAGTGTCCGACGCCGGACGCCGCACCGTGATGGTGCCCCCAGCAGCAAGCAAGCAGGCCGTCTTGGAAGTCTTCGGCCAGGTGCTCGATTTCCCCGAGTACTACGGCGTGGACCTGGACGCCCTCAACGATTCACTCCACGATTTCGCAGACAGCGTTTCTGAGGATGACCAGCCACCCGTCACGTTGATTTGGCAGGTCCCCGCGGCCTACCGGACGGACCGGTCCTTCGGGGTGGTTTGCGAAATCCTCCAGGACGCCGAATCCTACGCAGGGCGGGACCTGGCCGTCATCGCGGTCTTTCAGCAGTAGCGAACCAAGCCGAGCCAGCCGGGGGCCCGGTAAGCCGCTACGCGTTGACGATGAGCCCCAGTTCGGCCTTCGAGGCCAGGGAGGGGTGCTTCGGGAACACGCGGACGGTGTAGCCGAAGGATCCGGAGCGGTTGATCAGGATGGAGCCGGTAAACAGGTGGCGCCCGTTGCCGAGGTCCTCGAACGAGCTCAGTTCGGCCACGGCGATGTCCTCCAGCTCATCGCTTTCTTCGGCCCGGCCGTAGGCCACCTCCACGCTGACGTCGTCCGGTGTCAGCGTGTGCAGGGCAATGTAGGCGTTGACCTGCAGGGTGTCGCCGATCTGCGGCTCCTCGGTGACACCGACGGAATCGACGTGTTCCACGATCAGCTGCGGCCACGCGTTGCGGATCTTCGTGATCCAGGCCGCCAGTTCCTTCGCTTCCTTGAATGAACCGGCTACGGCACGGCGTCCCGACTCCGCTGCCGGGCGGTAGAGGGTGTTGACGTAGTCCTGGAGCATGCGGTCGGCCGAGACCGCGGGGCCGAGGTGGGCCAGGGTGTGCTTGATCATGGAGACCCAGTGCGTGGGGACGGCTTCCGGGCTGGACTGGGAGGGACCTGCCGCGCCGGCTTCCGCGGAGACCGTGGAACCGTAGAAGCGCGGGGCCACCTGGGTTTCCAGGAGCTCGTAGAGGGCGGCGGCCTCGATGTCGTCGCGTTCGGAAGGGGAGGCGTCGTTGTTGGCGGTGGGGATCGCCCAGCCGTTCTCGCCGTCGTACATCTCATCCCACCAGCCGTCCAGCACGGACAGGTTCAGGGACCCGTTGATGGCCGCCTTCATGCCCGAGGTCCCGCAGGCCTCCAGGGGCCGCAGCGGGTTGTTCAGCCACACGTCGCAGCCCGGGAACAGGGTGCGGGCCATGGCGATGTCGTAGTTGGGCAGGAACACGATCCGGTGCCGGACGGCGGGATCGTCGGTGAACTTCACCAGATCCTGGATCATTTTCTTGCCCGCGTCATCCGCCGGGTGGGATTTGCCGGCGATGACCAGCTGGATGGGGTGCTTGGGGTGCAGCAGCAGCGCCTTGAGGCGGGCGGGATCCCGGAGCATGAGGGTCAGGCGCTTGTAGGTCGGCACGCGCCGGGCGAAGCCGATCGTCAGCACGTCCGGGTCCAGCACGGTGTCCGTCCAGCCCAGTTCCGCATCCGCGGCGCCGCGCTTCTTCCACGCTGCCCGGAGCCGGCGTCGGACGTCTTCCACGAGTGACACGCGAAGCTCCCGGCGGAGTCGCCACACGTCCTCGTCGCTGACGTTGTAGGCAAGGTCCCAACGGCCCAAGGCCTCGGCCTCGGTTCCGAACTGCTTGCGGGCCAACGCGGAGATGCGCGGATCCACCCAGGAGGGCACGTGCACGCCGTTGGTGACCGAGGTGATGGGGATTTCGGAGTGGTCAAAGCCCGGCCACAGCCCGGAGAACATCTCCCGGGACACCACCCCGTGGAGCTTGGCCACGCCGTTGGCCCGCTGCGCCAGGCGCAGGCCCATGACGGCCATGTTGAACACCGCGGGGTTGCCGCCGTCGTAGTTCTCCCGGCCCAGTTCCAGAACCTTGTCCACCGGAACATCCGGTGCCAGGCCGGCTTCGAAGAAGTGCCTGATCTGCACGCCCTCGAACCGGTCGATCCCGGCAGGCACGGGGGTGTGCGTGGTGAACACCGTGGACGCACGCCCCGCGGCCAGGGCCTCGGACCACGTCAGCGGGGCCTCGGCGGACATGAGTTCCTGGATCCGTTCGACGCCCAGGAAACCGGCGTGGCCCTCGTTGGTGTGGAACACCTCCGGTGCCGGGGTGCCCGTGAGGCGCTGGTAGACGCGCAGCGCCTTCACCCCGCCCATGCCCAGCAGCAACTCCTGCTGCAGCCTGTGGTCACCGCCCCCGCCGTAGAGGCGGTCCGTGATCCCGCGCGCGGCGTCATCGTTTGCGGGAACGTTCGAATCGAGCAGCAGAAGCGGAACGCGCCCGACGTCGGCACGCCATATGTGCGCGTTAAGCTTGCGTCCGTTGGGCAGCGGCAGCGAGATCAACACTGGCTTGCCGGTGCCGTCCTCGGACGGTTCGCGCAGCAACGTCAGCGGCAGTCCGTCCGGGTCCAGCACCGGATACGTTTCCTGCTGCCAGGCGTCCCGGGAAAGGGACTGCTTGAAATAGCCCGCCTGGTAGAGCAACCCGACGCCGATCAACGGCACGCCCAGGTCCGACGCGGCCTTCAAATGGTCCCCGGCCAGGATCCCCAGGCCTCCGGAATACTGCGGAAGCACCTCGGTGATACCGAACTCAGGCGAGAAATACGCAATGCACGCCGGAGCGTCCGGACCCAGGCCCTGGTACCAGCGCGGCTCGCTCAGGTACCGGTCAAGATCCGCAGCCGCGTGCTGGACACGCTCAACAAGATCGTTGTTGGAGGCGAGTTGGTACAGCTGCTCACGGCCTATTGACCCGAGAAGACTAATGGGATCGTGGCGACTCTCCTCCCACAATTCGTGGTCGAGGCTCGCAAAGAGTTCGCGGGTGGGCCGGTGCCAAGACCAACGCAGGTTCGTCGCGAGACGCGCCAGTGGCCGGATCGGCTCGGGGAGCAGGGTACGGACTGTAAACCTTCGGATTGCCTTCACGAGCGCCACACTAATCCACTCGGTGGACAGCAGGAACAGCTTTCGGTTTCTTTTAGGTAAATGACACATTGCGCCGAAGAGTCAGGGGCACCTCTTCGCAAAATGTGATTTTTCTCGCTAACGTCGAGGTTGTGACCACTACCGCAACACCGCGATCCAGCTCAGCATCCAAGTCCAAGCAGAAGACCGGTATCACCGAAGGTCTCAGATTCGGCAGATTCCCCATCACGGCCGTGCAGCCCGTGATCGAGGAAGGCCGGTTCCCAGCCAAGGCGTTGCCTGGTGAAGATTTGGTGGTAGGCGCTACGGTCTTCCGTGAGGGCCACGACCAGCTTGGGGTGAGTGCCATCCTGCTGGACCCCAAAGGCAAAGAGCGCCAGCGTGTCCGGCTCGCCCCGGCACCGGGCGAGCGTGGCAAAGGCACCGATCGTTGGGAGGGGCTGCTGACTCCGACTTCCCCCGGAGCCTGGACTTTCGCGATCGAAGCCTGGCACGACCGCTACGGCACGTGGCATCACAACGCAGAAGTAAAGGTCGAAGCCGGCATCGATGTGGAGCTGATGCTCGCTGAGGGCGTCGCTCTGCTCGCTGAAGCGGCTGCGGACAGCACTCGAGGCGCGGCAGACAAGCGCACCCTCCGTGCCGCCTCTGGGGGCCTCGCCGATACTTCGAAGACTGCCGAGGAGCGCCTGGCCGCCGGTTTCAGCGCAGAAGTCGCCGCCGTCGTCGAGCGCCAACCGATCCGCGAAATGGTGACCGTCTCGGAGCAGTACCCGCTCCTGGTGGAGCGTGACCTCGCCGGCCGCGGAGCTTGGTACGAATTCTTCCCCCGCTCCGAGGGCGCCGTTTTGGATCCCGCCACCGGAACGTGGACTTCAGGCAACTTCACGACGGCGGCCAAGAGGCTCGACGCCGTTGCGGACATGGGCTTCGACGTCATCTACCTGCCGCCCATCCACCCGATTGGCTTCCAGCACCGTAAGGGTCGCAACAACACCCTGACTCCAGGCCCGCAGGATCCGGGCTCGCCGTGGGCCATCGGCTCCGAGGCTGGCGGCCACGACGCCATTCACCCGGAACTGGGATCATTCGAGGATTTCGACGCTTTCGTGGTCCGCGCCAATGAGCTGGGCCTTGAGGTGGCGCTGGACTTGGCGCTGCAGGCTGCCCCGGACCATCCCTGGGTGAAGACCAACCCGGAATGGTTCACCACTCGCGTGGACGGCAGCATCGCCTATGCCGAAAACCCGCCCAAAAAGTACCAGGACATCTACCCGCTGAACTTCGACAACGATCCCGCCGGGCTGTCCAAGGAAATCCTGCGGATTGTCCTCCTCTGGGTGAGGCACGGCGTGAAGATTTTCCGTGTGGACAACCCCCACACCAAACCGGTGTGGTTCTGGGAATGGCTGATCGGCAAGGTCAACAAGAAGCACCCCGACGTCGTTTTCCTCGCCGAGGCGTTCACTCGCCCGGCGATGATGCACGCCCTCGGCCGGGCAGGCTTCCAGCAGTCGTACACCTACTTCACGTGGCGGAACACCAAAACAGAGCTGGAATCGTATTTCCAAGAGGTCAGCCACGTTTCCCCGGCATACTTCAGGCCCAATTTCTTCGTCAACACCCCTGACATCCTCACTGAATACCTGCAATACGGCGGTCCGGCTGCGTTCCGCATCCGCGCAGCATTGGCTGCTACGGCGAGCCCGCTCTGGGGCGTCTACGCCGGATTCGAGCTGTACGAGCACGTGGCGCGTCCGGGGGCCGAGGAGTACATCGACAACGAGAAATACGAGTTCAAGGACCGGGACTGGGATGCCGCTGAAGCGTCGGGGCACAGCCTCGCCCCCTACATCACGCGGCTTAACGCCATCCGGAAGGCCCACCCAGCGTTGGGTGATCTGCAGAACCTGACCTTGCACCACAGCACGGATGACGCCACCATCGTGTTCTCCAAGCACAAGACCTTGCCTGACGGCAGCAAAGACACCTTGATCATTGTTGTCAACGTCGATCCCCACGGCACCAGGGAAAGCACCGTGACCCTGGATCTCTCCGCTCTTTCGCTTGATCCAGCCGACTTCACCGCCAACGGAAGATTCTGGGTGGATGATTTGGTCAGCGGCGAAAGCTGGGAGTGGGGCGAGTATAACTACGTTCTGCTGGACGCCCACAAAGAACCGGCACACATTCTCAGTATCCGGAGGTAGCCTTAGTGAGCTTTAATCCGCAGGGTCAGAGTCAGTACTTCACGCCGAAGAACACTTTCGAGCTGAACGCCCCGGGTCTTCAACATGACCCGCATTGGTATCGGAAGGCTGTTTTCTACGAAGTGCTGGTGAGGGCCTTTGCGGACGCCAACGGCGACGGTTCGGGCGACTTCCATGGCCTGATCGAAAAGCTGGACTATCTTCAGTGGCTGGGGGTGGACTGCCTGTGGCTGCCGCCGTTCTTCGATTCGCCCCTGCGGGACGGCGGCTACGACATTTCCGACTACACCTCCGTGCTGGACGAGTTCGGCACCATCAGCGACTTCAAACGGCTCGTAGCCGAAGCGCACGCGAGGGGTGTCAGGGTCATTATCGACCTCCCGCTGAACCACACCTCGGACCAGCACCCCTGGTTCCAGGAGTCACGCAAGAACCCGGATGGTCCGTACGGTGATTTCTATGTGTGGAGCGACACCGACGAGAAGTACCAGGACGCGCGCATCATCTTCGTGGATACAGAAGAGTCGAACTGGACCTTCGATCCGATCCGCCGGCAGTTCTTTTGGCACCGCTTCTTCAGCCACCAGCCTGACCTGAACTTCGAGAACCCCAAGGTCATCGAAGCGCTCCACGACGTTGTCCGGTTTTGGCTGGACCAAGGCATTGATGGGTTCAGGGCGGACGCCATTCCATACCTCTTCGAAGAAGAGGGCACCAATTGCGAAAACCTGCCGGCCACCCACGGTTTCCTGCGGGACCTTCGCAAAATGGTGGATGAGAACTACCCGGGACGCGTGATCATCGCCGAGGCCAACCAACCGCCGCACGACGTCGTGGAGTACTTCGGCACAGAGGAAGAACCGGAATGCCACATGGCCTTCCACTTTCCCATCATGCCGCGCCTGTACTACGCGCTCCGCGACCAGAAAGCATCCCACATCATCGAAACTTTGCGCGACACTCCGGAAATCCCGGCAGGCGCTCAATGGGGAACCTTCCTGCGCAACCATGATGAGCTGACTTTGGAAATGGTCACCGCCGACGAACGTGCCGCCATGCTGGGTTGGTACGCTCCAGACCCGCGGATGCGCGCCAACATCGGCATCAGGCGCAGGCTCGCCTCGCTGCTGGACAACTCCCGCTCCGAGATCGAGCTGATCAACGCCTTGCTGCTTTCCCTGCCGGGCAGCCCCTTTTTGTACTACGGGGATGAAATCGGGATGGGGGACAACATCTGGCTTGACGATCGCGACGCCGTTCGCACGCCGATGCAATGGAACCCGGACCGCAACGCAGGCTTCTCCAACGCCGATCCCGGAAAGCTCTACCTGCCTGTCATCCAGTCGCTGGTCTACAACTACAGCATGGCCAACGTCGAGGCCGAAGCCGCCCATTCGGGCTCGCTCTTGCGCTGGACCCGCCAGATCTTGAGCGTCCGGAAGAACCATGCGGCCTTCGGGCTGGGCGGCTTCAGGCACGTTCCGGCAGACCATGAAGTTGTCCTTGCCTACCTGCGCGAGCTTACGGAGAACAACCTGGAAGGCGAGGAAGCCGAATCCATCCTGTGTGTTTTCAACCTGTCCCAGCATCCAGTGGCTGCCACCTTGGATATCCCTGAATACGCCGGACGAGGCCTCAGGGACGTCTTCGGGGGCCAGCCATTCCCCGCCATTGGCAACGACGGCTCGCTGACCCTCACGCTCGGCAGCCATGACTTCTTCTGGCTCCGCGTACGCTCGGCGGGTTCCACCGGGTCCACGCCTTACACCCAGGCCATCCCAGTGCTCTCCATTGAAGGCTGATATGAGTCTCTCGGCGCCCACCACGGTCCTGGCACCCCTACTCAAGGAATGGCTGCCCCGGCAGCGCTGGTTTCCGGTCAAGGCAGGGGCGTTCGATTTGGACTTCGTCGGCTCCTTCCAACTCCAGCAACCCGACGCAGGGATCGGCTTGGAAGTCCGGTTGCTGTCGATCCGTTACGCCACGGCCGACGGCGGGATGCAGACTGACATCATTCAGGTACCGCTCAGCTACCGCTCTACTCCTGCAGCCACTTTGGCCGCTGCTTTGGTGGGCCAGCTCGACGACGATAAGCCGGTCTGGGTATACGACGCACCGCACGATCCGGTCTTCGCGACCGCGTGGCTCGACCTCATCCAGGGTCTGGCCATGGCCGAACCCGGAGAAGGCGAATGCACCGCGAGTGGACATTCGGTGCCTGGCGGCCTGCGCCTGCCCAGCGCTTCAGGATCAGTGCGGGTCTCATCCGGTGAGCAGTCCAACACTTCGGTGATCGTCGACGACGGCGTGTCCGCGGCGATCGTGAAGATCTTCCGGGTGTTGTCCATCGGTAAGAACCCTGAGGTGGAGGTCGGCGCGGCCTTGACCTCGGGAGGAACCAAGGAAGTGCCCTCCACGCTCGGCTGGATTACGGGAACATGGGAGGTAAGGACACCTCTGGGCCGGCATGGCACAGCCTCAGCGGACCTCGCCGTGGCCCACGAGTTCCTTGCGGGCGGGCAAGACGCTTGGCGCCTAGCCGTCAACGCCGCCGCATCCAGCACGGACTTCACCGCTGAGGCCCGGCAGATGGGCCAGGCGACGGCCACCGTGCATCTGCGGCTCGCGGAAACCCTTGGAACGGCCCGGGAACGGGTTCCGGGCCTGGACATCGCCGCCGAAGTAGCCCGGCGCGTCCGCCAGTCGTGGGCTGAAGCGGGTACCGCCGTCGGGCCCCATGAGCAGCAGCTCGAGGAACTCCTGACGCAATTGTCCGGTAACGAGGCCGGGACGCTGCAGCGGATCCATGGCGACCTTCATCTGGGCCAGATCCTCTCGGTGCCCGGCGCCGGGGGAGAACCGGGCCGGTGGGCGATCCTCGATTTTGAAGGGGAGCCCCTTCGGCCGATTGAACTCCGTAACATTCCCGACGTTCCCCTGCGCGATGTCGTTGGAATGTTGCGGTCCTTTGACTATGCGGCCGGTGCGGCCATCCGCGAGAATCCAGCGGCCACTGTCCCGGTGACATGGGTTGAGGACTGCGCTGAAGCGTTCCTGGCCGGCTACAGCGACATCACCCACGGAACTATTGACCGCCGCTCGCCGCTCTTTGTGGCATTGTGGCTGGACAAGGCCTTGTACGAGGTGATCTACGAGTTGCGGAACAGGCCGGATTGGTTACCTATTCCGGTCAACGCTTCGCGGCAGCTCCTCGGAAACACGAGCCCCGGCAGGGATGCCGCGGCGAAATCGGAAGGTAAGGAAATGACAGGCTCAGCACGTACCGAACGGCCCCGAGTCCCGCTGTATGTGGACGCCGCTACCCTGGGCCGGGTGGGCGCCGGTGCGCATCACGCCCCGCACTCTGTACTGGGCGCCCACCTTGACGATCACGGTCACGTCACTATCCGCACGGTCAAGCATCTGGCGGAGTCCGTCACGGTGGTCACCGAAGCCGGTTCCACACCGATGACCCACGAGACCGACGGCGTCTGGGTGGCGGTTCTCGAACCGTTGCAGCACGGCCATGTGCCGGACTACCGCTTGGAAGTGGAGTATGGCGACTCCGCCCCGGTGACGCGCGATGATCCCTACCATTACCTTCCTACGGTCGGCGAGGTGGACCTCCACCTCATCGGAGAAGGTCGGCATGAACGGCTCTGGGACACACTGGGCTCCCACGTGCAGCACTATCGCTCCTCGCTGGGCGATGTAGACGGCGTCTCTTTCGCCGTCTGGGCTCCCAACGCGCAGGCAGTCCGCGTCAAGGGCGACTTCAACTCGTGGGATGGGCGTGAGCACGCCTTGCGCTCGCTCGGCTCTTCCGGTGTCTGGGAAGTCTTTATCCCAGGTGTCGTGGCAGGGGCGCGCTACAAATTCGAACTGCTCACGAAGGCTGGCCATTGGGTGGAGAAAGCCGACCCGCTCGCCTTCGGCACGGAAGTTCCCCCCTTGACGGCATCACGCGTGGTGGAGTCCAGCTACCGGTTCAAGGACGACGCCTGGATGACGGCCCGCGCCAACAAAGATCCGCATAATTCGCCCATGAGCGTCTACGAAGTCCACCTCGGTTCGTGGCGCCTTGGCCTCGGATACAAGGAGCTGGCCAAGGACCTTGTGGAATATGTGAAGTGGCTAGGCTTCACCCACGTCGAGTTCATGCCGGTGGCCGAGCACCCCTTTGGTGGTTCATGGGGCTACCAGGTCACGTCCTATTTTGCTCCGACCTCCCGCTTCGGGCATCCGGACGAGTTCCGTTTCCTGGTCGATTCCCTGCACCAAGCAGGCATCGGCGTCATCCTGGACTGGGTCCCGGCGCATTTCCCGAAGGACGCATGGGCCCTTGCGCGTTTCGACGGCGAACCACTGTACGAGCACTCGGACCCCCGGCTTGGCGAACATCCGGACTGGGGCACGCTCATCTTCGACTTCGGTCGCACCGAGGTTCGCAACTTCCTGGTGGCGAACGCCTTGTACTGGCTTGAGGAATTCCACATCGATGGCCTTCGCGTGGACGCCGTCGCCTCCATGCTCTACAGGGACTATTCCCGCGAGGACGGGGAGTGGTTCCCCAACGTTCACGGAGGGCGCGAGAACCTGGAAGCCATCTCCTTCCTCCAGGAAGTCAACGCCACCATTTACAAGACCCACCCTGGGGCCGTGACCATTGCCGAGGAATCCACGGCGTTTCCAGGCGTCACCGCCCCGACCAACCACGGCGGCCTGGGATTCGGCCTCAAGTGGAACATGGGCTGGATGCACGACTCCCTCAAGTACATCTCCGAAAACCCGGTAAACCGCCGTTGGCACCACGGCACGTTGACGTTCTCCATGGTCTACGCCTTCACGGAAAATTTCCTGCTGCCCATCAGCCACGACGAGGTAGTGCATGGCAAGGGATCCATGCTGCGCAAGATGCCCGGGGACCGTTGGCAGCAGCTTGCCAACGTGCGGGCGTTCATGGCCTACCAATGGGCGCACCCGGGCAAGCAGCTCATCTTCATGGGCACCGAATTCGGCCAGGAGGCCGAATGGTCCGAACAGCACGGCCTTGACTGGTTCCTCGCCGACATTCCGTCGCACCGCGGACTGCAGTTGCTCACCCGCGAGTTGAATACGCTATACAGCTCGACGCCGGCCCTGCATGTGAGGGACAACGAGCCCGGCGGCTTCCAGTGGATCAACGGAGCGGACGCGGATCGCAATGTGCTCACGTTCATCCGTTGGGACCACGACGGCAACCCCTTGGTTTGTGCCGTGAATTTCTCCGGCGGCCCGCACAAGGACTATGTCCTTGGCGTTCCGTCTGCCGGCGCTTGGCAGGAAGTTCTCAGCACCGACGCCGAGGTGTACGGCGGATCGGGCGTCATCAACGCTGGTGAACTTGTTGCAACGGCACCCGGGGCGGAAGGACAACCTGCGGCATTGACCGTCACCCTGCCGCCGCTTGGTGCCTCCTGGTTCACGCCTGCGGTCTAGTGGTTCTTGTTTGGCTGAACGCGAAGGGTCCGGAAGCCTTGAGTTTCCGGACCCTTTGCGTAGATCTCGCGGGCACTGCTGAAGCGCAGGAAGCCGTCTGGTGGGGGTTTTGCCTCCCCGGGAAAGTGGTGGTATAGTTAGTACCCGCGCTGCTCCCCAGTGGAGATCGGTGAAGTTGACTGAGTTCCTTGTGAAAATCAAGTCAAGAACGCCGATTTGACCAGGAGGCAAGCAGCCGGTAAGTTAGAAAAGTTGCTCCGGAGCGATCCCGGCCCCTTTGTGGGTGTGGGTGGTGTCGGGTGTGTCTGTTGTTTGAGAACTCAATAGTGTGCCAAGTTTGTTGATACCGATTTTTTATTAAATTGGTTGTTTTGGCTGGTCCTGTGTCACCTCCGTGGTGCGGGGCTGGTTTTTTACAGCTGGTTTCAAATTTTGTGCAGCTCTTCCGCCGTTATTTCCGGTGGTTGTGGTTGTGTCTGTTTTTGTTTTACTTCAACGGAGAGTTTGATCCTGGCTCAGGATGAACGCTGGCGGCGTGCTTAACACATGCAAGTCGAACGATGATCCGGTGCTTGCACCGGGGATTAGTGGCGAACGGGTGAGTAACACGTGAGTAACCTGCCCTTGACTCTGGGATAAGCCTGGGAAACTGGGTCTAATACCGGATATGACCGCCCGCCGCATGGTGTGGTGGTGGAAAGCTTTTGCGGTTTTGGATGGACTCGCGGCCTATCAGCTTGTTGGTGGGGTAATGGCCTACCAAGGCGACGACGGGTAGCCGGCCTGAGAGGGTGACCGGCCACACTGGGACTGAGACACGGCCCAGACTCCTACGGGAGGCAGCAGTGGGGAATATTGCACAATGGGCGAAAGCCTGATGCAGCGACGCCGCGTGAGGGATGACGGCCTTCGGGTTGTAAACCTCTTTCAGTAGGGAAGAAGCTTTCGGGTGACGGTACCTGCAGAAGAAGCGCCGGCTAACTACGTGCCAGCAGCCGCGGTAATACGTAGGGCGCAAGCGTTATCCGGAATTATTGGGCGTAAAGAGCTCGTAGGCGGTTTGTCGCGTCTGCTGTGAAAGACCGGGGCTCAACTCCGGTTCTGCAGTGGGTACGGGCAGACTAGAGTGATGTAGGGGAGACTGGAATTCCTGGTGTAGCGGTGAAATGCGCAGATATCAGGAGGAACACCGATGGCGAAGGCAGGTCTCTGGGCATTAACTGACGCTGAGGAGCGAAAGCATGGGGAGCGAACAGGATTAGATACCCTGGTAGTCCATGCCGTAAACGTTGGGCACTAGGTGTGGGGGACATTCCACGTTTTCCGCGCCGTAGCTAACGCATTAAGTGCCCCGCCTGGGGAGTACGGCCGCAAGGCTAAAACTCAAAGGAATTGACGGGGGCCCGCACAAGCGGCGGAGCATGCGGATTAATTCGATGCAACGCGAAGAACCTTACCAAGGCTTGACATGAACCGGTAACGCCTGGAAACAGGTGCCCCGCTTGCGGTCGGTTTACAGGTGGTGCATGGTTGTCGTCAGCTCGTGTCGTGAGATGTTGGGTTAAGTCCCGCAACGAGCGCAACCCTCGTTCCATGTTGCCAGCACGTAGTGGTGGGGACTCATGGGAGACTGCCGGGGTCAACTCGGAGGAAGGTGGGGACGACGTCAAATCATCATGCCCCTTATGTCTTGGGCTTCACGCATGCTACAATGGCCGGTACAAAGGGTTGCGATACTGTGAGGTGGAGCTAATCCCAAAAAGCCGGTCTCAGTTCGGATTGGGGTCTGCAACTCGACCCCATGAAGTCGGAGTCGCTAGTAATCGCAGATCAGCAACGCTGCGGTGAATACGTTCCCGGGCCTTGTACACACCGCCCGTCAAGTCACGAAAGTTGGTAACACCCGAAGCCGGTGGCCTAACCCTTGTGGGGGGAGCCGTCGAAGGTGGGACCGGCGATTGGGACTAAGTCGTAACAAGGTAGCCGTACCGGAAGGTGCGGCTGGATCACCTCCTTTCTAAGGAGCACCATTTCCGCTTCCTGTCCTGCCGCATGGTTGGTTGGGGGGTGGGTGGAAGCAAAGCCCATTGCGCAGGCGTCTGTTCTGCGGTGGGTGCTCATGGGTGGAATATCAGCAGATAGCGGCCGGTGGTTTCCTTTTCCGCCCCTAGTACGGTTGTCTTGTCCCTTTGCGGGGCGGGGCGTCCTGGAACGGTGCGGGTGGGGGAGGGCCGGTTTTCGTGTTTGGCACACTGTTGGGTCCTGAGGCAACAGGGCCGCGGCCTGCGGGTCCTTCCTTTTTGGGGGGTGCGGGGTTGCGGGTTTGGTGTTTCTGGTTTCCTGGCTGCATGTCTTCGTGCGTGGCGGCTGTCCCCTTTTTTGTGGGGGTGGTTGGTGCGGGGGGTGTGGTACGGGGTTGTTGTTTGAGAACTACATAGTGGACGCGAGCATCTGACACGGGCAGGCCTTTGTGCTTGTTTGTGTCTACAGCAATTTCTTTTTATGAACCTGGCCCTTGTGGCCTGGTTCTCTCGAGAAGTTTTTTGATCTTTGTGTGGTCAAGTTTTTAAGGGCACACGGTGGATGCCTTGGCATTAGGAGCCGAAGAAGGACGTAGGAATCTGCGATAAGCCTGGGG
This sequence comes from Arthrobacter sp. DMZ02-1R, assembly GCF_057747935.1. Lineage (NCBI taxonomy): Bacteria > Bacillati > Actinomycetota > Actinomycetes > Micrococcales > Micrococcaceae > Arthrobacter > Arthrobacter sp. DMZ02-1R. The sequence continues at coordinate 4,065,219 of NZ_CM173230.1, read as the reverse complement.
GAGTTGATAACCGAACGTTGATCCCAGGATGTCCGAATGGGGAAACCCCGCCAGGCGCTGTGAGGTGATCTGGTGACCCGCATCTGAACACATAGGGTGCGTGGGGGGAACGCGGGGAAGTGAAACATCTCAGTACCCGCAGGAAGAGAAAACAAGAGTGATTCCGTTAGTAGTGGCGAGCGAACGCGGATGAGGCTAAACCGTTCCATGTGTGATAGCCGGCGGGCGTTGCATGGGCGGGGTTGTGGGACTTTCCGTGCTGGTTCTGCCGGACCGGTGGGGTGAGAGCATGGACATAGGTGAACGGTCTTGAAAGGCCGGCCGTAGAGGGTGGGAGCCCCGTAACCGTAATGTTGTGTGCCGCCTGGAGAGGATCCCAAGTAGCACGGGGCCCGAGAAATCCCGTGCGAATCTGTCAGGACCACCTGATAAGCCTAAATACTTCCTAATGACCGATAGCGGACCAGTACCGTGAGGGAAAGGTGAAAAGTACCCCGGGAGGGGAGTGAAACAGTACCTGAAACCGTGTGCTTACAATCCGTCGGAGCAGCCTTGTAGTTGTGACGGCGTGCCTTTTGAAGAATGAGCCTGCGAGTTAGTGTTACGTCGCGAGGTTAACCCGTGTGGGGTAGCCGTAGCGAAAGCGAGTCTGAACAGGGCGATCGTAGTGGCGTGATCTAGACCCGAAGCGGAGTGATCTACCCATGGCCAGGTTGAAGCGACGGTAAGACGTCGTGGAGGACCGAACCCACTTCAGTTGAAAATGGAGGGGATGAGCTGTGGGTAGGGGTGAAAGGCCAATCAAACTCCGTGATAGCTGGTTCTCCCCGAAATGCATTTAGGTGCAGCGTTGCGTGTTTCTTGCCGGAGGTAGAGCTACTGGATGGCCGATGGGCCCTACAAGGTTACTGACGTCAGCCAAACTCCGAATGCCGGTAAGTGAGAGCGCAGCAGTGAGACTGTGGGGGATAAGCTTCATAGTCGAGAGGGAAACAGCCCAGACCACCAACTAAGGCCCCTAAGCGTGTGCTAAGTGGGAAAGGATGTGGAGTTGCGAAGACAACCAGGAGGTTGGCTTAGAAGCAGCCATCCTTGAAAGAGTGCGTAATAGCTCACTGGTCAAGTGATTCCGCGCCGACAATGTAGCGGGGCTCAAGTACACCGCCGAAGTTGTGGATTTCAGATAGTAGACAAGCCTTCGTGGTTCAGTCGTCTGGAGTGGTAGGGGAGCGTCGTGTGGGCGGTGAAGTCGCGGTGTAAACCAGCGGTGGAGCCTACACGAGTGAGAATGCAGGCATGAGTAGCGAAAGACGGGTGAGAAACCCGTCCGCCGAATGATCAAGGGTTCCAGGGTCAAGCTAATCTGCCCTGGGTAAGTCGGGACCTAAGGCGAGGCCGACAGGCGTAGTCGATGGACAACGGGTTGATATTCCCGTACCGGCGAAGGACCGCCCATGCCAAGCGGGGGATACTAACCGCCCGGAGCCTGCCCAAGCACCCTTGTGGTGTGCGGGTTTTGGCCGAGCGCGGGACCTGATCCCGGGAGGTAAGCGTATTAACAGGTGTGACGCAGGAAGGTAGCCGGGCCGGGCGATGGTTGCCCCGGTCTAAGGATGTAGGGTCAGCGATAGGCAAATCCGTCGCTGTGTCTTTGATGACGATCCTGAGATCTGACGGGACCCCCTTGCGGGGGGATCCGGTGATCCTATGCTGCCTAGAAAAGCATCGACGCGAGGTCCCAGCCGCCCGTACCCCAAACCGACACAGGTGATCAGGTAGAGAATACCAAGGCGATCGAGAGAATTATGGTTAAGGAACTCGGCAAAATGCCCCCGTAACTTCGGGAGAAGGGGGGCCCCAACCTTGAACACCACTTGCTGGTGGGAGGGGATCGGGGCCGCAGAGACCAGGGGGAAGCGACTGTTTACTAAAAACACAGGTCCGTGCGAAGTCGCAAGACGATGTATACGGACTGACTCCTGCCCGGTGCTGGAAGGTTAAGAGGACCGGTTAGCCGCAAGGCGAAGCTGAGAATTCAAGCCCCAGTAAACGGCGGTGGTAACTATAACCATCCTAAGGTAGCGAAATTCCTTGTCGGGTAAGTTCCGACCTGCACGAATGGAGTAACGACTTCCCCGCTGTCTCAACCATAAACTCGGCGAAATTGCAGTACGAGTAAAGATGCTCGTTACGCGCAGCAGGACGGAAAGACCCCGAGACCTTTACTATAGTTTGGTATTGGTGTTCGGAGTGGCTTGTGTAGGATAGGTGGGAGACGTTGAAGCCCGGACGCCAGTCCGGGTGGAGTCATCGTTGAAATACCACTCTGGTCACTTTGGACATCTAACTTCGGCCCGTGATCCGGGTCAGGGACAGTGCCTGATGGGTAGTTTAACTGGGGCGGTTGCCTCCTAAAAAGTAACGGAGGCGCCCAAAGGTTCCCTCAGCCTGGTTGGCAATCAGGTGTCGAGTGTAAGTGCACAAGGGAGCTTGACTGTGAGAGAGACATCTCAAGCAGGGACGAAAGTCGGGACTAGTGATCCGGCGGTACATTGTGGAATGGCCGTCGCTCAACGGATAAAAGGTACCTCGGGGATAACAGGCTGATCTTGCCCAAGAGTCCATATCGACGGCATGGTTTGGCACCTCGATGTCGGCTCGTCGCATCCTGGGGCTGGAGTAGGTCCCAAGGGTTGGGCTGTTCGCCCATTAAAGCGGTACGCGAGCTGGGTTTAGAACGTCGTGAGACAGTTCGGTCCCTATCCGCTGCGCGCGCAGGAAATTTGAGAAGGGCTGTCCTTAGTACGAGAGGACCGGGACGGACGAACCTCTGGTGTGTCAGTTGTACTGCCAAGTGCACCGCTGATTAGCTACGTTCGGATGGGATAACCGCTGAAAGCATCTAAGCGGGAAGCTCGCTTCAAGATGAGATTTCCATGCACCTCGTGTGTGAGAGGCCCCCAGCCAGACCACTGGGTTGATAGGCCGGATGTGGAAGACAGGACCAAAGACTGTTGAAGCTGACCGGTACTAATAGGCCGACAACTTACACCACACAAACACAACACTGCTTGCGTCCACTATGTGGTTCCCGGACAACAAACACCCGTCACGGCTGTTTGCCCGTTCCAGGAACCAACACAACTGAATAACAACACCACAATGTTGTAACCAGTCTTCCCACACCACCACCCCGCAGGGGGCCGGCGGTGACGGGTAACAGGGTTACGGCGGTCATAGCGTGGGGGAAACGCCCGGTCCCATTCCGAACCCGGAAGCTAAGACCCACAGCGCCGATGGTACTGCACCCGGGAGGGTGTGGGAGAGTAGGACACCGCCGGACATCTTTCAACGGCCCAGGCCCCGACAGCGAATGTCGGGGCCTGGCCCATTTAACACCCCTACGCCCTCGGCAAGGCATCCCAGGGCTTCCACGCGCCCATCACCGGGACAACCGGAACTGCAGGAGCGTCCGGTCAGGACCGGCCAGAAGTGAGCGAGCGCCGGCTCTGGACCCGCCAGAAGTGAGCGAGCGTCCGGCCGGAAGGCCCCAATGCTGCAGGAGCGTCCGGTCAGGACCGGCCAGAAGTGAGCGAGCGTCGGAAGGGGAGGGCAATGAGTCTCGAGCCGCTTGCGTCGTTGGACGGTAATGTTGGTGCACATGGAGAGCCTTTTCAGTCACGCCGCGTCGGACTCCGAACCCCAGCCAGAGCAGTCCGGTGAGCTGGACCCCGTGGTTTGCACCGTCGTCGTACCGTCGCCTGTGGCGCACGCTTTCATGGGCTTCACCGATCACCCGCATTTGTGGTGGCCAATGGAGGACCACAGTGTCTACGGCGCGGGCTCGCACGTCGAGTTCGAGGAGAACCTGATCGTGGAGACGGCTGATGACGGCCGTACCTCCGTATGGGGAACGATCGACGATTGGCAACCGCCGTTGTCGTTCCACGCGAGCTGGTATCCGGGTAGCACTGCGATGTGGTCCACTGAACTTCGAGTGGCCTTCCGTGCGGTTGATGGGGGTGCGGAGTTGCGGCTGGTTCACGACGGCTGGGAAGGCGCAGAGGACCCTGCTCGAACCCGTGCAGACTACGCGGCTGACTGGCCCGGAGTTCTTGATCGCTATGTCCGATTCATGGGCGGCGGAAGTGAATAGGATCCGTCGACTTCAATCAGCGGACTGGCGGCTGCTTCGCGAGGTCCGGTTGGAGATGCTCTCGGACACGCCTATGGCCTACGTGGAGAGCCTCGCGGCTGCCCGGCGCCAGACTGACACCCAATGGCAAGAGCGCGCCGCAACCATGTCAGGCGACTCGAGCGTCACCTTGGTGGCGGATGACGGAACTGACGGTAGCCGGATCATGGGACTCATGCGCGTTGTTATCAAGCAGCCGCAGGATCCATCCCAGGCGCGGCAGGCCATGCTTATCAGCGTCTACGTCGCACCCGAGCACCGGGGCCTGGGCCTGGCCGACCAGTTGCTTGATGAGGCCTGCGCTGTAGCCAGTGCCGAGCTTGGGGCCGGCGTCGTTGAGTTGGGGGTCCACGAAGATAACGCCCGCGCCAAGGCGTTCTATGCCCGGCACGGATTTGAAATCACAGGCGCAACGCGGGCCTATCCGCAGGACAAAGCCAAGCTGGAAATCGTCATGGCCCGCAAGATTCCGCAGCTCTCCGGGCCGAACCAGCCGGAGCACCGGGCCATCGTCGCGTACTAGACTCGAAGCACTGAAAACACCGCGAAGACTGCCGAGTTGGCGTGTCCGCGGTGCTCAGATGCGAAGGGACCTATCTTGTCGGACTACACAGCCGTTGCCGGAAACACCAAACGCACTGACGGCATTATGGATGAGCTTGCCGCCGCGCTGACCCCGGGGCAAGTGGCCGTCGACGAGCCTACTCGCAGAATTTACTCTGTGGACCAAGGACCTGTCTTGGACCTGAAGCTGCCTTTGGCTGTCGTGTTTGCGGATTCCGTTGAAGACGTCCAGCACGTGGTGCGCGGCTGCGCCAAGCACGGGGTTCCGATTGTTGCCCGTGGCGCGGGAACCGGTGTTTCGGGTGGCGCACATGCTAGCCAGGGATGCATCGTGCTCAGCCTGGAACGCATGAACCGCATTCTGCAGCTCAACGCGGACGACGAGACCGCCGTCGTTGAGCCTGGTGTGGTGAACGCCGATCTAAACGCTGCGGCGGCCGAACACGGCCTGATGTACGCGCCGGACCCCGCGAGCTACAAGATGTCCACCATTGGCGGTAATGTGGCCACGAACGCCGGCGGCCTGCGTTGCGCCAAGTATGGGGTGACCAGAGACTCAGTGCTTGCGCTCGACGTCGTGCTGGCCGATGGATCGCTCATCCACACAGGACATCAGACCTTCAAGGGCGTGGCAGGCTACGACCTCACGGCCCTGTTTGTGGGCTCCGAAGGAACGTTGGGGATTGTGGTGGGCGTGACGGTGCGCCTCCGCTACCTGCCCCGGGATGTTCAAACCGTGGCGGCCTTCTACCCGGATTTCCGCGGCGCCGCCGCGGGCGTCCTGGCGGTTGGCAAGGCCCGCGTCCAGCCCGCCATCATGGAAATGCTCGACGCCGGAACACTGGCCCAACTCGACGAACTGTACGGCTCTGACCTTAGCGAACGTGGACAGGCCCTGCTGCTTATCCAGACAGACGGATTCGGGGCCGCCGCGGAGGCAGCATTGGTGCGGGAGGTCCTGGCGGCTGGCGGCGCCACGGTGATGGCCGGAGCGAACGCCGAAGCCGAACGCCTCATTGATATGCGGCGCTCAAGCCGAGGCGACGAAGCGGACAACGAATACCGGGTGGGCGAGGACGTCGCCGTTCCGAGGTCGCGACTGGTGGACTATGTTGCCGCCCTCGAAGCCATGGCCGCCAACCACGATGTCAAGCTCAAGGTGGTGGCCCATGCTGGCGACGGCAACCTGCACCCCACGTTCTGGGTAGACCGGGTGGACATGGAAGTAGACGCGGACGCTATGTCCCGCCTCAACAGGGCGCTGGATGATTCCATCGATGCCGCGCTCGAGATGGGCGGAACCATCACCGGCGAACATGGGGTGGGGCAATACAAGCTGCGGTGGCTCGGGCTCGAGCAGCCAGAGCCCATCCGCGAGTTGCAACACCGTATCAAGGCGCTTTTCGACCCGGCTGGAATCCTTAACCCGGGTAAAGCCATCTAGGCTGTTGGTATCCCAAATTTCGAGGATGCCAGTCCATTGGCATAGTAATTGCCGTATCGGTGGACAACTGCGAGCTCTACAACGTTTCGCGAATCCCCGTTCGCGAAGCCATCCAACGCCTCGAGCAGGATGGCTTCGTGGAGACGTTCCCCCGCAGGGGTGCCGTAGTGCGCAAATTGTCGCTCACCGACGTCAATGAACTCTTCGATGTCCGGCGGACGCGAACCGGTGTTGGCGGGACTCGCGGAGACACTGGAGCCCTAAACCCCCGCGCTAGTCGTCCGAATCCGGGTATTCGTCCTGCTCGTACCGCGATTCCTCGGTTTCCGCTTCCAGGATCTTCATTAACGCCGTGTCCGGATTGAGCATGATGGCTGCCTCGTCGCGCCGGTGGCGCAGCACGGTGTCCAAGTAGGACTGTACGGCTTCGGCCAAGGGGATGTGGCTGTCCTGCTTCTGGCTCATGTACCAGCGGTGCTCAAGGACTTCGTGGACTACTTCTGCCGGTTCCAGCTTGCCTGCGAGGTCGCGCGGGATGGACCGGACTATGGGCTCGAAGATCTGGCTGACCCAGGTGTGGGCGCTGATTTCTTCGTCCATGTCCGGGTTGTTGTCCGCACGGAATGAATCCATGTCATTGAGCAGCCGGCGGGCCTGGTTCTCCTGGGCATCCAAGCCGGTGAGGCGGAGCAGCCGCCGCTGGTGGTGGCCGGCGTCGACGACCTTGGGTTGAAGCTGGATGGTGGAGCCGTCCGCGGTGGTCTTGATGACATATTCCTCGACGTCGAAGCCGAGTTCGTTGAGGCGCCGGATCCGCGCGCCCACGCGCCACCGTTCGCCGAGCTCAAACGATTCCTTTTCGGTGAGTTCGGCCCATAGCCGGCGGTACGAGTCCATGATGAGCTCCGACGTCGCTACCGGGTCCACCTTCTCCTCGATCAGGCCGCCCTCGAGCAGGTCCATGAGTTCACCGGCAATGTTGACGCGGGCAATCTCGAGATCGTACTCGCGCTGGCCCACCGAAAGATCGGGGTATAGCTCGCCGGTTTCGGCGTCCACCAAGTACGCTGCGAACGCGCCGGCGTCCCGACGGAAGAGAGTATTGGACAAGGAAACGTCGCCCCAATAGAAACCGATCAGGTGCAGGCGAACTAGCAGTAGCGCTTGGGCGTCAATAAGCCTGGTGAGGGTGTCCCGGCGCAGCATCTGAGAGAAGAGCGCACGGTACGGCATGGAGAACTTGAGGTGCCGGGTGACCAGGACGGGGTTGAGCGGCTTGCCGTCAACGGTGGTCCGTCCGGTGATGACTGCAACCGGCTCGACGCAGGGTACGTCCATCCGGGCCAGCTTGCGGAGCATGTGGTACTCGTGCCGGGCAACGTGCTCGGACGTTTCCTTGATGGCGATGACGGAGCCGCCCAAGTGCGCGAAACGCACTATGTGCCGGGAAATACCGCGGGGCAGGGCAGCGAGGTTTTTGGTAGGCCAGTCCTCGAGCGCGATATGCCACGGCAGGTCCAGGAGCTCGGGATCCGCCGCTGCTGCGGTGATGTTGAGGGAGCCGATCACACCCGCTGGTGGCGCGACGTCATTGGCGCTCGCGGCCTCGGTGCGCGGGAGTTTGCCGATCTGTGCGTAGTCGGTGGGTTCGTCATGCCACTTGGCACCGCTTTGCTCGCTCATGGGGTCAATTCTTCCGTATGGAGGCTGCTGTTAACGACGACGGCGGCCCGTCCACTTCGGAAGGGCCGCCGTCGGTAGTGCGGTGCGGGTGTCAGTCGCCCAGGCGCAGGCCTGTCTTGGTGTCGAACAGGTGCACGTGGCCCGACTGCGGACGAACGAAGATGGACTCGCCCTTCATCGGGGGACGGCGGCCGTCGACGCGGGCCACGATGTCGTGGCTCTTGCCATCAAGCGTGGTGTGGCCGTAGACGTAGGCGTCGGCGCCGAGCTCTTCGACAACGTCAACCTCAACTTCAAGGCCTTCGCCGGCACCAACGGTCTCAAGGTCTTCCGGACGGGAGCCGAGCGTGACGGTCTTGCCGTGTGCCTCTTCGAGGACATTGTGCGGAACCGGGTAGACCGTTCCACCGAACTGGACACCGCCGTCGACGACCGGCAGTTCCAGCAGGTTCATGGCGGGGGAGCCGATGAAGCCGGCCACGAAGACGTTCTTCGGGCGGTCGTACAGGTTGCGCGGGGTGTCTACCTGCTGCAGCAGGCCGTCCTTGAGGACGGCAACGCGGTCACCCATGGTCATGGCCTCGACCTGGTCGTGGGTGACGTAGACCGTGGTGACGCCGAGGCGGCGGGTCAAGGAAGCGATCTGGGTGCGGGTCTGGACACGGAGCTTGGCGTCCAGGTTGGAAAGCGGCTCATCCATGAGGAAGACCTGCGGGTTACGGACGATTGCCCGGCCCATGGCAACGCGCTGACGCTGACCACCGGAGAGTGCCTTCGGCTTGCGGTCCAGGTAAAGCTCGAGGTCAAGAAGCTTAGCTGCTTCGCGGACGCGCTCGGCACGCTCTTCTTTGGAGACGCCGGCGATCTTGAGTGCGAAGCCCATGTTGTCCGCAACAGTCATGTGCGGGTACAGGGCGTAGTTCTGGAAGACCATGGCGATGTCGCGGTCTTTCGGCGGGACGTCCGTGACGTCGCGGTCGCCGATCAGAATGCGGCCGGAGTTCACATCCTCAAGGCCTGCGAGCATGCGCAGCGAGGTGGACTTACCGCAACCGGAGGGTCCAACGAGGACCAGGAATTCGCCATCGGCGATGTCGATGTTGAGCTTATCGACGGCGGGCTTATCTGTGCCCGGGTACAGACGCGTAGCGTTATCAAAAGTAACTGTAGCCACAGTTATCAATCCCTTCACCGGCAGGTACGTGCCGGACGATCCGTTGTGAATGGTTCATGTTTATTCAGTTGGACTCCCCGCCCTGGGCTGGGCCCGGGCAAGGGAGACTGAGTGACGCCGCACGGTAGTTGTGCGTCACATCACAACCAAGAGTATGGCAGCAGCTCGGGGTATTCGCTCAAATGTTACGAACGTCACATGTGAGATGAGTCTCCCGAGAGTTCGCGGCGCCGTTCGCGAAGGACCGCTTCCAGGAGTTCGGCGACGTGAACGGGGGCTTCAATGCGGAACTCGGCCTGGGTGAAATCCAGCCCGACTTTCACGCCGACATCGCCAGCGCCCAGCCTGGCAATCGCGTCCTCATCAGTGACATCGTCGCCCGCAAAAAGGATTCCGGTGGCGCCAGTCACCTGGCGCAGGAACTCGACTGCCTCGCCTTTGGAGGAATGCACCACCGACGTTTCAAGGACGCGCTTGCCGTTCTTGAGGAAGACTCCCGGACGGCCTTCAAGGATCGTCCGAGCTGCGGCCACAGCGTCCTCCGCCACGTCGTCTGCTGCACGCCTCGTGTGGAGTACGACGCCGGCAGGCTTGTCTTCGAGGACTGTCCCCGGAGCTTCCTGCGAGATTCCCGCCAAGACCTCGCGGACTTCGGCAAGGAGCTCCCGTTGGGTGTCGTCGAGCTGGAGTTCCGCCGAACCGGGGCCCAGCCACGCCTCTGCCCCGTGGCTGCCAATCAGCAGCGTGGCCTCGGGGGGTGAGGCGACCGCCCGCAGGCTGGCCAATGCGCGCCCGGAGATGAGCGCCGTCGTCGTCCTCGGAAGTTTGGCGAGTTCAGCGAAAGCGGTGGCCGACCGCTGGAGCGGGCGCGCGGCGTCCGCGTGGTCCACGATCGGAGAGATGGTGCCGTCAAAGTCCATCGCCACCAAAAGTTGGTCTGTTCCGGCGATCCGGCGGACGGCATCGAGCAGCTCAGGGGACAAGCTCAGAGGGGGAGTGCCTGCTGTTTCACGTGTCATCGCGTACCACGGTTTCTGCTAGGGCCGAGAGGAATTCGGCGGACCAATGATCGACGTCGTGGTCGAGGATTTGTTTGCGCATGGACTTCATCCGACGGCGGGATTCATTCGGGGGCAGGTGCACGGCCCTCATGATGGTGTTCTTGAGACCGTCGATGTCATGCGGATTCATCAGGAGTGCTTGCTTGAGTTGATCTGCGGCGCCCGTGAATTCACTGAGGACCAAGGCTCCCGTGTTGTTGGTCCGGGCTGTGACATACTCCTTGGCCACGAGGTTCATGCCGTCCCGCAATGCCGTGACCAGCATGACGTCGGCGGCAAGGTACAGGGCCACCATCTCCTCGATCGGGTAGCTGTGGTGGAGGTACCGGATGGCGGTGTTCTGCATGGTGTCGTAGCTGCCGTTGATGTGGCCCACGGTGCCTTCGATTTCCTCGCGCAGGAGCCTGTACTGACGCACGCGCTCGCGGCTGGGGCTCGCCACCTGGATCAGCGTGGCGTCCTCCACTGTAAGCCGGCCTTCCTTGAGGAGCTCCTCGAAAGCCTTCAAGCGGTGCGGGATGCCCTTGGTGTAGTCCAGGCGGTCCACGCCCAGGAGGATGGTTTTGGGGTTGCCGAGGTCCTGGCGGATCTGCCGGGCACGCTCGATGATGTCCGGGCGCTCTGCGAGTTCACTGATGTGGTCCACGGCGATGGAGATCGGGAAGGCCTGTGCGCGGGCAATATGCGTAATCTGGCCGTCCGGACTTTTGACATGGATCTGCTGCTGCTTGACGCTGGCGCCGATGAAGCGGCGGGCCGAGCGCATGAAGTTCGCCGCGTCACTGGGGCGCTGGAAGCCCACCAGGTCAGCGCCCAGCAGGCCTTCGATGATGGCCTGGCGCCACGGCAGCTGGGCGAAGATTTCCGGCGGTGGGAACGGGATGTGGTTGAAGAAACCGATCCGTAGGTCCGGGCGCGCCTGGCGGAGCATGCTCGGCACAAGCTGGAGTTGGTAGTCCTGCACCCACACTGTGGCTCCGTGGTCCGCGTGCTGGATGACGGCCTCGGCGAATCGGCGGTTGACCCGGCGGTAGCTGTCCCACCATGTGCGGTGGAACTCCGGCGGAGCAATGACGTCGTGGTAAAGCGGCCAGAGGGTGGCGTTGGAGAAACCTTCGTAGTAGAGCTCAACATCGTCGGTGCTGAGGTCAACGGGAACCAAGTCCATACCGCTGTGGCTGAAAGGCTCAAGGGGCTCGTCCGGGGCGCCGTGCCAGCCCACCCACGCGCCGTCGGTCTTTGTCATCATCGGGGCGAGGGCCGTAACCAGGCCTCCAGGAGAGCGGCGCCATCCCTCGGCCGCGTTATCCCCGCCGTCGCCGGGGAAACGGTCCACCGGAAGGCGGTTGGAGACCACCATGAAATCGTACTTTGCTTTCCTTGGGGCCTGCTTGCCCCCGGGTGCGACGTCGATTTTTTCGCTTGCCGGTACTTGCATTGCTGCCCCCTAGGGTTGCTTGTGACTCATATCCCACCCTACCGGCGGGAATCATCAAGGACACTTGCTCGTTGCTCAGACTGGAGTCCAAGACCCCCAGCCCGTGCTGTCAGTCTTCTCCCGTAAACTGGCCCCGTTGCCATAGCTAGACCCACCAGACCAACGCCGTCGATCAATCACGAGGAACTGATGAGCCCCGCAAACGAACCACGCCTGTCCAAGGCAGAGCGCACCGCCCAGGCCCGCGAAAAGGCCCGCGAGATCCGCGAAGCTCAGCTGAAGAAGGACAAGCGCAACAAGTTGCTCATTGGGTGGGGCATCGTGGTTGCCGTCGTGGCGATCCTCGCGGTGGTTGCCTTGGTAGTCAGCCAGAACATTGCCAACAACGCCCCCATCGCCGATCAGGGCCCGACGCCCGCCAACTCCAACGTGCACGGTGGCGTCACCCTCCTGAAGGGCACCGACGTGACGAAGGCCGCCGCAGCCACGGTCAACCTGGCGTCCCTGCCGTCAGCCCCTGCCACCGCGCCCGCCACGGTGACCGCTCCCGGTGCCGAGGCCGAGGCCGGCAAGCCGGTCAAGGTAGTGGCCTACATCGACTTTATCTGCCCGGTCTGCAAGAACTTCGAAGCCACGTACAACCAGCAGCTGACCCAGCTGCGCAACGATGGCAAGATCAGCCTGGAGTACCGTCCGCTCGGCTTCCTGGACGCCAGCTCCAGCACCAACTACTCCTCCCGTGCCGCCAATGCCGCGGCCTGCGTTGTGAACGCTTCGCCGGACAAGTACTCGGCCTTCGTTGACTTGCTGTTCGCACGCCAGCCCGCTGAGGGTAGCGCGGGCCTTTCGGACAACGACCTCAAGAAGATGGCCACCGAAGCCGGCGCAGCAAACATTGACTCCTGCGTGGACAGCAAGACCTACCGCCCGTTCGTCAAGGTCGTTACAAAGGAAGCCGCGGTCATCGGAGTCACCGGCACGCCCACGGTCTTCGTCGAAGGCAAGCAGTGGGACGGCAAGACGGACCTCATCGCCGACCTGAACGCCGCCGCGGCCGCGAAGAAGTAGATCGCTCGACGGGAATCTTGACGCCGGCCGGACGGTGCTCTCTGCCTTAGGGTGGTGAGTACCGACCGGGCCGGCGTTTTGCTTTTTGTCCGGACGGGTTCGCGGGTGCGGGGCTTGCGGTGCGGGTCTGAGCGCCCGACGGCGGGTGGGGGCTGCCCGCCCTGGACCCCGATCCTCGTGGAATTTCCGTGGGCGGGAGGTCTTGGGCTACCCTTATCTAGCGCTCATGCGTACCAGTTCCGGTCCGCCGGGGCAACCAGTTCCCGGTCCGCCGGGGCACGCCTCCTTAGCTCAGTTGGCCAGAGCACCGCTCTTGTAAAGCGGGGGTCGTCGGTTCGAATCCGACAGGGGGCTCTTAGTTTGGCTCTGACGCGCGGGTTTGTTCCGACGGTAGGAGCCTAAAGGGCTCATTTGAACCATGACTTACCATAAACTCACTAGAATCAGTTTCGGCGTGAGTCCCCGCCAGGTTACATGCCCGTACCCGAGGGCCTGGGGGGATCCGGGTTGAAGGCATTGAGAGCGGCTCGGGTGTCCAGGGCTTCTTTGTATTCCTCGACGTAGTGCTTGCGCGTCATCGAAACTTTGGAGTGCCCGCCTTGGTATGCCGCGGCTTCAACGTCCATCGTCCGGGCGATGATCGTGGCGTTTGCCTTGCGGAACGTCTTGAACGTCACCCAGGCGTAGCCGACAACGGACTCCGGTGAGGGTGCCGGTGGCGGTGGCGGACGCCGAGTTCGCTTCGGACAGTTGTCGGAACATACTGAATGAATGCAAACAACCCGCGGCTTGGACAGGCTCGTTTTCTTCACGGATGCCGTGACGGCGATCGCCATCACTCTGCTCGTGCTGCCGCTGGTCGACTCCGTCACCCAGGCAGCCCGCGACGGGTTGAGTGCTGAGCAATTCATCGGGAACAATTACGCGGCGATCTCTGGCTTCGCCCTGAGTTTCGTGGTGATCGCTCGGCTCTGGCTCGCCCACCATTCGACGTTCGAGCATGTCAGGTCCTACAGCAGTCCACTCCTATTGCTCAACTTGTTTTGGGCGTTCACGGTGGTGGTGTTGCCGCTGCCGACGGAAATGGTGTCCCAGTTCAGGACTTCGCCCCTCTCGGTCGGCGTCTACATCGGGACGATGGCCGCGAGCAGCCTCACGCTCACGGCCATGACGCTGTTGATCCGGAAACATCCGCGGCTCGAGATGGAAGAGAATCCCATGCCCGGCCGCGAAGTCTTCTCCAGCGCCGTTTCGACGATCGGGTTCTTCATCGCCCTGATCGTGGGAGTGCTCGTGCCCCCCATCAACTTCTACGCGCTGTTGATTATTTTGCTGACCGTCCCACTGCAGCGGGTCTACGATCGACGATCAGCTGCTGCGCGTCTGGCGCCAGCCGCGCAATCATCTTAAGGCGGATCGGACCGGCCGAGAGGGGCAACGATCCTGGAAGGTTCCGGCGTTTTTTGGTGTCACCGTGGGTCGCTGTGCAGTCTCGGGATTCACATGGCGCAAGCCTTCCCTTGTGGGGTCTGACATCAAACTCTTTTCGCCATTCCGAGTCCCTTGAATTTCATAGGCTCGGCGAGGCTTGCAGCGCTGGATTCTGGGACGGGGCCACGGAGCGTGACGGGACTTGGCCAAGAAATACGAAGTGTGGCGGGTCTCCCACCCTTACCACCAAGGCATTGCCGTCCGACTCATTTGCTGGTTTCCTCCCGATGAAAACACTGCAGTGGTCGCCCTGTTTTCAGGCGATAAGGCCAACATGGGCGACGTATTCTACGACAGCGTGGGAACCAGAGCGGATCAAATAATCGATCAATGGATCAGAGAAGGGGAGGTTGATGAAAATGGTCAGGAAGACATTTAGGAAGGGCAATGACCGGCTCAACCGTATCTTGGCAAAGCCGGGCATGACCGAGCGGGTGGCTGAAATCCGGGAAGCGTCCGCGCGCGAGGACCGCATCTACGCACTGAATCTGGCCACTATCCGCAAAGCGGCGGAGCTGACACAGGACGACCTGGCGCAGAGGCTCGGGATAGACCAGAGCGTGGTCTCGAAGACGGAGCGACGGGAAGACATGCTTCTATCGACCCTGATGGATTATCTTTCCGCCGCGGGCGTCGAAGACGCAAAGATGGTCGTTCATGTGAACGGTCGCGAAATAGAACTGGACCTTCGCAGCTTGCAGCATCATTCGCGGGGCTAAGAGCGGTTTCTAATCGGCGTCGCTACGCCGCTGTCGGCAGGTCCACACGGAGTGCGGCCGATCCGGTTGGTGTCGATGGTTATGCACACCAGGCTTTCGTGCGGCCAGAAGCCGAGGGGCGGCCGATGAAACTGAGGACATCGGCAGCGGTCTTGATGGTGTGCGTTTCCATGGTCCTTCTCCTTCAGTGACAGCCGACGCCGGCCGTGTCAGTCAGGTTTCGGCGTCGTTCAGATACAGGAACCACCCAGCGAGGATGGAGCATCAGAATGACTAACAGCGAACATTCTTCTGGCTGTTCATGGGTTGGTTGTGCGGTTGTCAATCCTCGGGTCACCACGTAGGAGGACATGCCAGTGGTCGGAACCGCGGGCGCGCTTTGAAACGGCGTCTCGAAGAGATAGACGTTCATCGTCCGGACGACTCCGACAAGAACCGGAAGCCGATAGCACCCATATATGTCGGCCTGGCCGCGCTACAGGGCCAACGGGGAAGTGGCGGTAGCATCCACTCCCGCACGTCTTTCAACGTGAGGGATACAAGACAGAGCGGCGTGACGTACTTCGGCTTCCAAACCCAGCGCGCAAGGGGTCTTGCTACTCTGTCCTCCAAGTGGTTTATTTGACCGTCCTATCGGACTGTTGCGCGACACGTTAGACCGGCAGAATTGCGAGTGACCGTGCTCGCCATGCAGTGGGCCCGAGCCGTCTCGACCCGCATGAGTTCCGCTTAGCCGCTTACGATCGAGGCGTACGCAACCTCACCTGTGTCCCGTTCAAGTTTAGAGGTGACTGGTAGTCGATGGCTGGGTGTCGTCGGTGCTAGCGAGACTCAGTTCCCAGGATGACTCGAGTTGCGTCAGCTGGCTCGCCACGAGCACTCGCGCAGATCTTTCTGCCGACATGAGGGCGCGGGTGAGCGGGTTGACGAAGAGTGTTTCGACGATCGAGCCGACGCCGCGGCCGCCGAAGGCGAGGTTCTCGACGGCTCTTTCTTCGATGGTGTTAGCGACGTCCGGGAGTATCTGGAGGGTGATGCCGTGGCGTGTTTGAACGCGGCGGACGACTGCGGCGAGGTATTTGCTGACGAGCTCGCGTCCGACCGCTTCTGAGATGAAGTCGAAGACGACGATGTTGTCTCCTATGCGGCTGAGGAGCTCGGGGCGCTCGAGTTGTTCGGTGAAGTGCACTTCAATGGCTCGCCGGACCTTTGCTTCGGTGTCGCGGTAGGGGTCGCCCCAGCGGGCGAGGGTATCGGACGCTTCGGGTCCACTGGATGAACGGTAGGTGCCGAGATTGGAGGTGAAAACGATGACGGTCTCACTGAAGTAGACGGTTTCGCCCAAGCCGTCGGTCAACCGGCCGTCTTCCAGGATCTGCAGGAATTTGTCCAGGATCCTCGGGTGCGCCTTTTCAATTTCATCGAACAGGAGGATTGAGAAGGGCCGGTCACGCACAGCATTTGTCAGCTCGCCTCCGGCGGTGTGGCCGACGTATCCGGGAGGTGCGCCGATCAGCCGCGCTTCGCTGTGCTCGGACGAGAATTCACTCATGTCGAAGCGGATGTAGGCGTCCTGGGCTCCGAACAGCGTCTCGGCGAGGGCTTTGGCGAGTTCGGTTTTGCCGACTCCGGTGGGTCCGGCGAAGAACAATATTCCCTGCGGCCGCCCCGATGCGTTTCCGACGTGCGCGCCGGTCAAGCCCATGGCAGACCGGGTGAGCACGGTGAGTGCCTGTTGGATGGCCCGCGGCTGCCCGAGAACGCGGCGGCCGATGCTTTCGGTTCCTCGTCTGAGGCGCTGAAGGAGCAACGGATCTCCCCAGGGGCTTTCCGGAACGCCGAGCCGGTAGCTTCGGAGGGCTTCATCGATTCGGGTGACGCCTATTCCCTGCTCGATGGCCAGGGTGACGACGCTGTCGATCTCGCGGAGGGTCATCCCTTGGGAGAGATCTGCTAGGACGGTTTCGGCTGCTCTTGCCGAGGTTGTGTCAGTTCGTGCCGGGTCCTCCATCCGGCGAAGAAAGAGTCCGGCCCCAGCCTTGCGTTGCCCGAGGGCTGGCAGTGGAATATGCACCAGCCTGGCGCCCGATGCGTGCGACAACCACTTGGGGGGCGTCCTGGGACTCGTCGGCCAGCCAGAAAATGCCGCAGTCGAACCGCCCCGGGTTGTGCGCGAGTTGGTCTTCGGCATCATTGCTGTTGGCACGCTTTTCCGCGACGGCAAACAATCCCCGGAGGTCCGGGCCGGCGTGGTGTTCCTCGGCCCACAGCCGGGACGCATAGGCGATGACCACCGCGACCCGGGGAGCTCCCGACGCCCGTGCATTTCTGATCAGGTCTGCCAGCCGGCCCGCTGTTGAGGCTGTCGCACGCCCGAGATGCGTGGAGGAGAAGAAGGACTCCGGATCCACGTTGGGTCCATGGTGCCTCAACCGAATGCCGTCCACGGGATCATATGAGTAGACCAGGTCGTAACGACGACCGATCAAGAGATCAACGATCACCTGCGCCGTGGTCAGCACGTCAACGGAAGCTTCGGCCGGCTTGCGAATGAGGTGAACGTCCCGGATGTTTCCGGCAACTATGAACTGGGACGTCACGGGAAACGCCAAGTCGATTTCGCGAACCCATGCCGGCAGGCCAAGTTCATGCACCGATGGGTCCATCAGAACCCCAGGCCCGCCCGGGCCATGCGATGCGCCTCATGGCTCGCTCCATCCAGCGGCGAGCGTGTTCCGACGACGACATCGACGCGGTCGAGGGTCAGTTCGGGGACGGTTGTCGAGAGGTATTTCTCCAACGGTGCCAGGCCGGCGAGAGGGCCGCCGAGGACGACTGCGCTGGAATTCAGCAGCGTCACCATGTTCGCGATGGCCACTGCGAGGGTGTCCAACGCTTCACGAGTGGTCGGCGAGAGCTCGGGTCCGACGAACAGATCCCTGGACGCTTCCAGGTCGAGACCAAAGGATCTGGCCGCGTTTCCGAAACCGAGACGCGACAGAGTGCGGGTGAGATCCTCGCCGCCCGGCACCCGCAGATGACCGATTTCCCCCGCAAGGCCCTGTGCGCCGCGCTGGAGGTTTCCGCCGAGAAATAGCCCAGCACCGATGCCGGCACCCAGATAGACGAACAGGAAATCGTCGACGTCCCTCATTGCGCCGACGTAATGTTCGGCCAGGGTCGCCCAGTTCACGTCGTTGTCGACCTTGATTTCCGCGGCCTGGATGTTCAGGTCACGGACCGGATTGAAATGACCGGCCGGAAAAACGGAATCGGCCATCGGGATGATGTCGCCGGTTCTGCGGTCCACGGGGTCCGCAACAGAGACTGCGGCCGCAAGCAACGGTGTGGGTGAAGCCTTCTCGATGGATTCCAGCAGACCGCTGGCGACCGCGATCACGTCGTCACTGCCGGCGTCGTGCGGCAGCGGCTCGGTCTTGTCGAAGGCGATTGTTCCGTCCAGCCGGACGGAACGTGCAGCGACGAAGGCCGAATCCAAGGCAAGAGCAACCGAGTGGCCCCGGGCCGGGTTTATCTCGTACAAGGCGGCGACGCCTCCACGCTTTCCTTCCCGTATGCCCGTCGACACGATCACCCCTGAGTCCTCAAGGCGCCGGGCGGCGTCCGAGATCGCGGGCTTGGAGATCCCGGACAGTAACGCGATATCTGACCGGGACAGCGGAGCCGCTGACTCGCTCAAGAGCGCCAGGAAACGGTGCTCAGTCATGGTGGCGAGCAATCCCGGCCGTGGAGATGCGTCTTTTGAGGACATGATTGTCTTTCAGTAAGGAGTCTTTACTCAATCATACGGGTGGGCTACTATCGGTACAAGGCACTTTAGTAATCAGTGATTACTAAATCTGGGAACAAACGAGGAGACCACACATGAATGCAACGGAGCAGACTAGCTGGGAGACCCAGCCCGAGGATGTGCCCGCGGCGATCCGCGCAATGAAGAAACAACTGCGGGCGCAGATCGGCGACGTCAACAAGCTTTTCGCGACCATCGAAGCCGCCATCGCGGAAGAAGTTGCCGACATCAAGGCGGCGAAGGCCCGCGGGGAGAACGTCTGGCCTGTCGTCAACTACACCGACATTGAAGACGGGACTGTGCCGCTGCAGACCCTTGACCTGATCCGTCGCCGCGGCTGCGCCGTCGTGCGGGGGCAGATCCCGGCACAGACCGCCACCGACTGGGACCAGTCTCTGGTCGACTACGTTGACAGCAACAACTTCGAAGAGAAATACCGTGGCCCAGCAGACAACTTCTTCGGCAAACTGAAAGCATCAAAACCCGAGATCTATCCCATCTACTGGTCGCCCGCGCAGATGGAGGCCCGCCAGCACGAACACACCGCCAAAGTACAGAGTTTCCTGAACCGGCAGTGGAAAAGCGAGTCCCAGGGAGTGACCTGGTTCGACCCGGACCAGGACACGATGTACCCGGACCGGATCCGCCGTCGTCCGCCGGGAGCGTCCTCGAACGGGCTGGGGGCGCACACCGACTCAGGTTCGGTTGAGCGCTGGCTAACCCCGGCCTACCAAAAGGTCTTCTCCTCCCTCTTCAACGGTGATTTCGCCTCGTACGATCCTTGGGACGCGGCCTACCGCACCGAGGTCGATGAATACCCGTCATCGACGATGTGCAGCGTCTTCCGCAGCTTCCAGGGCTGGCTCGCGATGTCCCAGATGCAACACGGCCAGGGAGTACTGCACGTCGTGCCGATTCCTGCGGCTATGGCCTACATGCTCATCCGGCCGCTCCTCGACGACGTGCCGGAAGATTCTCTATGCGGGGCTGAAGCGGGCATGGCCCTGGCTGCAGATGAGACGTGGCATCCGCTGCTCATGGAGGCAGTATCGGGGATCCCGGACGTCGAACCCGGTGACTCGGTATGGTGGCACTCCGACCTGATCCACAGCGTGGAGCCGGTTGAGAACCAGAAAGGCTGGGGCAACGTGATCTACATTCCGGCCGCTCCGATGTGCGCCAAGAACGCCGCCTACGCCGAGAATGTCGCCGAACGCTTCCGCCTCGGCGAAAGCCCCACCGACTTCCCCAAAGAAGACTACGAAACCGACTGGGAAAACCGCTTCAAAGAGGACGACCTCAACGAAGTCGGAGCCCGGGGTCTCGGGATCACCCGGCGCGTGAAGCCGGCAGACCGGGCCGCTTCCCGCTGACGGGTCCCGAATCGACCATGCAGTAGCAGAAGCCCGGACAGGTTCGACCGGTCCGGGCTTCTGCTACTGCCTTGGGCGTGAAACGTCTTAGCGGCGGGATTGTCTTTCTTGGAAAAGCGTCAGTGCCTCAACCACCAGGTCGTGGTCCGCTTTCTGCGGGAGGCCGGAAACCGTCACGATTGCCACTGGCCCCGTTCCCTTAACGTAAATGGGGAATGCACCGCCGTGGGAGGCATATTGGGACTGGTCAAACCAGTCATTGTCCTCCATCCTTCCGCCGCTCAAACGGCCCCGGAGGCCGACAAGGAAGGACGGGACTTCATAACGTTCCGCTGTACGGCTCTTACGCTTGATCCAGAGTCCGTTGTCGCGGGTCGCTCCCGCCAATGAGACATGGAAAAGGATGTGCTCGCCCCTTCGGATGTCGATGGCTATAGGGTGGTTGCGCGAGGTTCCCAGCTCCACGAGCAGCATCCCGAGTGCAAGCGCATCACCGGGACCGAAGCTTGGCAGCTGAAGCGCCGTTATCTCTTTTTCTATCCGGCTAATCAGCGACAGCAGTGCCGCTTCCGGTTGTACGCCCGGATCGTCGGGATCGAATTCGTACTCTGCTTCCGCGGACGAATCAGGTTCGGCCGGTTCGTGAATCATGTGCGCAACTTTCTTGTTTGCCGGAGGCCGGTCCCGGAGTCATGTCCTGGGACGCCACGTCGCTGTCGAGGACCGGATTTTGAGTTGGGGCTGGATGAGGCTTAGTTGTGCGGGGATGTCGGCATTGCCGTCAGCGAGGCGTGTCAGGAGCAACTCAGTGCCTTTCGCTCCGACCTGCTGCGGGAAGCCCGCGACCGATGTCATGGGGGGAACCTGACTGGCGGCGATGCGAGTGTCGTCGAAGGAGGCGACGGCGATGTCCCGTCCGGGTTCGAGCCCGCGACGGCGCATTTCGTCGTAGACGCCCTGGGCGATGATGTCGCTGTAAGCGACAACGGCATCGGGCAACCCTCCCTGATCGAAGAGCCTGCCGAGCGCGGCTGCACCGCCTTCAGGGCTGATGGCACTGCGTAGGTCTTCCGTGCTCCATACTTCCCGCCCTTTGGTCTCTAAGGATGCTCGAAGGCCCTGCTCCCGTTCCGCGAGAGACGGTGCGGGCCGGCCGCCGACGAGTGCCACGGTCCTGCAGCCTAAGGCGGTGAGATGGTCTCCAAGCAGCGCCGCTCCCTTGACGTTATCGCTGCCTACGTAGTCGAATCCCGGAAAACGGCGGGCGAGCAGCACAACTGGAACGTTGGCCGCGTCGACTTGTTTCGCGAGCTTTTCAGGGTCGGTGTCCGGTGCCGGGAGCAGGAGTAGGCCGTCGACCTGGCGTTCGATCATGGAGGCGATGATTTCGGTCTGGCGTTCGCCCAGGTCTCGGCTATAGCCGATGAAGATGGTGTAGCCGGCGTCGTGGGTGATCTGGTCCACAGCCATGGCCAGCTCGGCGAAGTAGGGGTTGATGATTTCGGTGACGATGAGGCCAACGGTCATAGATCGGCTTTGCCGCAGGTTTGCCGCTTGCCTGTTGTATACGTAGCCGAGCTGGTTCATGGCTTCCCGTACCTTGATCGCTGTTGGCTCCGGGATGCGGGAGCTGCCGCGGACGACGAGGGATGCGGTTGAACGTGAGACGCCGGCGGCCTTGCTCACGTCTTCGAGGGTGATGCGGGGGGCCATGCTGTATTCCTGCCGATGGGTCGATGTGCGGGGAGATGCGCTCTCCCCGTCTGCCGACTTTACCAATGTGAACGGCCTAGCTATCGTTTCCGTCCTTGTCATCCGAGCGGATCCGGGCAGGGGCCTTCCCCTCGGCCAGGATGGTGTCTGCCACCCGAAGGGCGTTTGCTGCGATGGTCAGGGCCGGATTGAGGGCTGCCGAGGATGGGAAGAAGGAGCCGTCCACGATCCAGAGGTTGTCCAGATCGTGTGCCCGGCAGTCCGGGTTGAGGACACTCGTGCGGGGGTCGTGTCCTGCCACGGCTGTTCCGCATTGGTGGGAGTTGGTTTCGATGCCCATGCGTTCGGTGAAGATCACGGGGTATCCGGCCCTGCGGACGGCCCGGCTGATCCGACGGACCAGCTCCTTGTGGGACTCGAGGTTGTTCGGTTCCCACCAGACGTGGATTTTGCCGTTGAAGACGCTGATGCCGTTGGACCGGCGGGGCAGGTCTTCGGTGGTGAGGTAGATGTCGATGCTGCGGTCCGACATCGCCCTCAGGAGTGGGGTTGGCGCCCAGGCGCGGGCCATCTTGAGCATGCTTGCCCGCAGCTTCCCGAGCATCTGCAGGTTTCCCAGCGGGTACCGGTTGGTGGGTCCGGCTTCGTACCAGTCGTTCAGGCCGAGGGTTTTCTGCCACAGCGTCCTGTTGACCTTGAACGGGTTGATGGCGAGGAAGAAGGTGCTGTTGTGCACCATGTAGTTCCGGCCCACCAGCCCTGAGGAGTTTGCCAGGCCGCGGGGGTGTCCCTTGGTGGCGGAGCGCAGCAGCAAAGCAGCCGAATTCACCGCACCGGCGGCGAGGATGAACTTGTCGGCTTCGATGCGGATGATCTGGTCATTGCGTTCGGCTAAGGCTGCGACGATGGTGTGGCCGTCCGGTCCGGGAATTAAGCGGGTGACCTTGGTGTCCGTCATCAGGGTGGCGTTGCCCTCCAACGCCGGGTCGATGGCGATCTTTTCTGCGTCGGACTTCAGCCCGGCCTCGTTCGGGGCGCCGTCGCTGGTCGCGCACAGGGCGCGCTTTTCGGGAGTGTCGGCGTCGAGGGCGTTGGCCATCCGGAAGGGGTGCAGTCCTTGGCGCCGCAACGAGTCCGCCAGGTCCTGGATGGCAGGTTCGTGGTCGAGCGCTGGATAAGGATAGGCCTCGGAGTGGAACGGCTCGGTGGGGTCTTCGCCGATCTGCCCATGGACCCGGAAGAGCTCTTCGGCCCGGGTGTAGTACGGTTCGAGGTCAGCGTAGCTGAAGGGCCACGCCGGGGAGGTTCCGTCCTGGTGCCGGGTTTCTTCGAAGTCGCTGGCGCGGAAGCGTGGTAGGCATGCGCCGTAGACCTTGGTGTTTCCTCCCACCCAGTAGTACACGCCGGGTTTGAAGGATTCGCCTGTGCGGCCGTTGTACCAACTGTCGGCGTTCTTGTAGCGGCCCTTGAGGTAGACCTCGTCCAGGTCGGAGTTTTGCGGCTCCGCTGGCAGACGGTGGCCCCGTTCGATGATCAGGACCTTGGCTGCCGAGTCTTTCAGGGCGTAGGCCATGGTTCCGCCGCCCATGCCGGATCCGATGATGGCGATGTCGGTACGGATGACCTCATCGGGAACCTGGGTCTCCACCGGAATCTGTGGCGGCGGTGCCTCGTCGATTGCTGCGTAGGGCATCGTGCTCACCGGCTCGGTTGCGCGTCGTCGAACTGTTGGATCTGGTCGATAGCGTCCAGGAACCAGTAGTCGCCCCACATCACGGATTCGTCCACGCCGAGGTCTTTGCCTTCGTGGTAGCTGCCGTGCTTCAGGACGCCTTCCCACGCTTCCCCAGGCCTGGCCAGGAAGTCGTCCTCGGTCAGGCGACGAAGGATGCTCACCGCGTAGTCTGCGTAGATCCGGGCCTTGGCGCGGTCCTGGATAAGGCCAGCAAGCTGCCAGAAGCCGCCTGCCGCGGCGGCTGCTGCGGACGTTTCGTAGGGGCGGACGGGTGAGGGCTCTTCCCAGTCATTGGGTGGAACGAGACGGTCGCCGGTTTTTTCGATGTAGAAGTCGGCGGCGGCGATGGCGGTTTCCAGGAAGCGGCGGTCGCCGGTGAAGCGGTAGACGGTGCCGAACCCGTAGAGGGCCCAGGCCTGTCCGCGGGCCCAGGATCCTTCGTCGGAGAAGCCCTGTTGGGTGGTCTGTTTCAGGAAGGCGCCGGTGGCCAAGTCGAACATGCCCTCGTGGGAGGCTGATCCGTCGCCGCGGATGAGGAAGCGGCGGGTGGTGAGGCAGTGGTCCACGGCTTTGCGGGCCATGTCCTGGTCTCCGGTCTGCTGCGCGGCGTAGAGGGCCATGTGGATGTTCATCATGATGTCGATGAACAGGCTGTCGGGTTGGCGGAAGCTGGGCATGTAGCGGCCGGCTTCGCGGTAGCGGCTTGCGGTGGTGCGGCCGGCCTCGACGACGACGTCGCGCTTGGTCGTGTCGCCGGTGGCTTCGAACCAGCGCCGGTAGGTGGACCAGAACAGGAAGCCCAGGTCGTGGACGGTGTCATCGGTTTTGCGGTGTTCGATGAGCTCGGAGTAGTGTTCGGCGGCGCTGCGGAAGCGGGCGCGGTCGGATATGTCAGCTCGGCGGGACAGCATCCACAGCTGGCCGCCGAGGAAGCCTTCGCACCAGTTGGTCCAGGCCTCCCCGTCGACGACCCATTTGCCTTCTTCGGTGTACAAGGGGAACTGGTCCGGGTGAATGGTGATCAGTCCGTCCAGTTTCGCTGAGGCGGTTTTCCATGCTTTGTCGGCCGCGTCCCGGAACGCCGCCGGCACCTCATACCCGGCAGGGAGGGTGAGCGGAAGCATGGTTGGCAGGACCACCGCGGGGGCGTGCGCGGCGGCTGAGGCGGTTGTGGTTGTCATAGCTGCTGTTTCCTTCAGGGCTGCGTGTCTTAGAGGCCGGGGGCGTCGGGGGCGTCGACCCAGCGGTTTTCGCGGATACCGACTTGGAGCTGGATGGTCTTGAGTTCGCTGAACTCGGCCAGGGCCTGGCGGCCGAGTTCGCGGCCGATGCCGCTTTGGCCGTAGCCGCCGAACGGCACTTCGGGGTAGCCGTCCATCCAGCGGTTGACCCAGACGGTCCCGGCGCGCAGGTCTCGGGCGGCGGTGAGCGCTTCGTTGATGTCGTTGCTCCAGATCCCGGCGGACAGCCCGAAGGATGTCGAGTTCGCGATTCCGATCGCTTCCTCGAGCGTGTCGTAGGGGAGTACGGACAGGACAGGACCGAAGATTTCATCGGTGGCGATGGACATTTGCGCCGTGACGTCCGTGAAGACGGTGGGCTGGAAGAAGCGGCCGTTGAGGCCGGTGTCGAGCCTTTCACCGCCGGTGAGCAGGTGGGCTCCGGCCTCGCGGCCTTCGGCCACGTAGCGTTCAACGACGGCGAGCTGGGCGTCGTTGACAAGGGAGCCGACGAGGGTGTCGGCCTTGAGCGGATCACCGACACGCATGTGTCGGGCACGTTCGACGACGGCGGCGGCGAACTCGTCGGCGATGGAGCGGTGCACGATGAGGCGGCTACCGGAGTTGCAGCATTGGCCGACGTTGAAGTACCCGCCGAAGACGCCGGCGTCGACCGCGGCGGTGAAGTCGGCGTTGGCCGTGATGATTTGCGGGTTTTTCCCGCCGAGTTCGAGTTCAACCTTCTTCAGGTCCCGTCCCGCGGCGGAGGCGATGCCCTTGCCAACGCCGGTGGAGCCGGTGAAGCTGATCATGTCGATGCCTGGGTGCTCGGCGATGGCCGCGCCGACGATCCGGTCGCCGGTGACTATGTTGACTACACCAGCAGGGAAGCCCGCTTCGCGGATGAGCCGACCCAGCATCACCGTGGTGGCGGATGTGCTTTCGCTGGGTTTGACCACGGCCGTGTTGCCTGCGGCGAGGGCGAAAGGAAGTTTTTGGCTAATGATCAGCAGCGGGAAGTTCCAGGGCGTGATCATGCCGACGACACCGATGGGTTCGTGGACGACCAGGGCCAGGGTGTCCCGTCCGAGGGCGTTGTGGGAGTCGCCCTGGGTGTTGCGGGCGAGGCTGGCGGCGTATTCCCACAGCTCGGCGGTGCCGGCGACTTCGTTGCGTGATTGGGTGATGGGTTTGCCGGTTTCGAGGGTTTCGGCCAGCGCCAGTTCTTCGGCGTCGCGGCGGATGAGGTCGGCGACTTTGAGGAGCAGCTTGGACCGAACAGATCCGGTGGACTGGCGCCACCCGCGGTCCAGGGCTTTTCGGGCGGCGGTGACGGCGCGGTCGACGTCCTCCTGCCCCCCGTGCGGGAAGGACGTGACCTCGACTTCGTGGGCGGGGCTCAGCCGGGTGAACGTTTCGCCGCTTTGTGCCTGGGTGTCTTCGCCGTCGATGATCATCGGGCGGTAGGTGGGCTCGACGTCGTCGAGCGTGTAACTCTTGGTTTCCATGTCAGGTGTCCTTAGAAAATGTTGCGTGAGGCCGGCTGGTCGGTGTCAGTTGTCCGTGAATTGCGCGACACGTTTTTCGCGGAAGGCGGCGACTCCCTCGGCAAGGTCATCGGTGGCTGCGGCCAAGCCCCCGGCAAGGGCTTCGAGCACGCGGGATGGGGCGCCGTCTGCGGCGGCGTCGATCAGCTGCTTGCCCAGCTGCACGGCCAGCGGTGCTCCGGCCAGCAGGTCGGCGCTGAGCCTGTCCACCGCATCTTCCAGGCTGTCCTTGGGTGCGACCGCGGTGGCCAGCCCCCAAGCGACGGATTCCTCGCCGGAGAGCTGTCGGCGGGTCAGGACGAGTTCCTTGGCCCGTGCCCGGCCGGCAAGTTCGGTTACCCGTTCGGTGCCGCCCCAGCCGGGTACCGTCCCAAGGCCGGTCTCGGGCAGGGCGATGCGGGCCTCGGCGGCGACTACCCGGAAGTCGCAAGCGAGTGCGAGTTCCAGGCCGCCGCCGAATGCGAGACCGTCGATGACTGCGATGCTTGGCTGGCGCAACCCTGCGAGGGCATCGAACGCCCGGTGGCCAGTGGCGATCCAGTCCCGCCACATCCCGGCAGCGGACAGGTCGGCGAAATGGTTGATGTCCGCTCCAACACAGAAGACCTTCTCGCCGCCGGTGCGCACGATGACCAGCCGGGCCGACGAGGCGGCAACTTCCCGGACGGCAGCGGCAAGGTCTTCGAGAAGTCCAAGGGTCAGGGCGTTTAGCTTCGATGCCCGGTCGATGAGGATGGTCGCCGTGTGCCCGTCTGCGGAGTAGCCGACGGTGACCTGTCCGGTGACGGGCGTCGTTTCCGTGCTCATGGCTGGTCCTTTCGCTGGCCGCCGAGCTCGCCGGCGAGGTGCTCGGCGGCGCGCATTACGATGGCCCAGATGGTCAGGGTGGGGTTGATGCCGGGGCAGCTGGGGAACGCGGCCCCGGAGTACATGTAGAGGTTGGGGGTGTCGTGGACTGCAAGGTGTTCATCCAGCACCGTGGCGTCGGGGTCGTGGCCGAAGCGGGCACCGCCGAGGTCGTGGCTGGAGCCGACCCCGGTGAAGTAGGGGCCTTGCCAGGTCTTGGTTGCTCCCATGTCTTTCAGCAGGCCGGTTGCGCGGTCTGCCATCCAGGAGGCGAGGCGGCGCTCGTTGTCGCGCAGGCGGTAGGTCACCCGGACCAATGGCATGCCGAGTCCGGAGGAGTCACGGTGCCGTGGGTCGATTTCCAGCCGATGTGAGGCGTAGGGCAGGGCGTCGGGTTGGATGCGGATGACCCCTTGCTGGGACCAGAGCTTCAAGTGGTCACGGTAGGAGGCGCCCCAGCGGTGGACGTCCTCGGGGAGGGTTTCGCGGGCGATCTGCAGGGGCAGGGCCTGCTGTTCGGCGCCGAGGGTGGCGCCGCCGATGAAGCCGTGGTCGCGGGACCTGAATTCGGGGGAGAGGTAGTCGTCCAGGACAACACCCTGCGCGGCCGGACCGGTATGCCGGTTGAATTCGGTCCCCGGGAAGAGGGCGTCCACGTGGCCGAACATCTTGGTCATGTAGTGCAGCCCCAGTTGGCCGGTGTTGTTGCCGAGGCCGTTTTCGTGACGGGAATCGGCCGAAAGGTACATTAGGCGCAGGTTTTCGTAGGTGTACGCGGAGAGGATGACGGCCCGGGCGTACTGGCGGCGGACCCTGCCCAGGGGATCGACCCACTCGACGCCGCGGGCGGCACCTGACTCATCCATGATGATCCGGGTGACACGGGAGTGTGTGCGCAGTTCGAACTTGCCGGTGGCGATGGCGGCAGGCACCGGGCCCAGGCCCGGGTGCCAGCGGTCGCCGCGGAAGGAACCCAGCCCGTTGTTCCACGCACTGTAACCGGTGGCAGCCCGGCCGCCGTAGGACTCGGTGGTGAACCCGACGGGAACGGGGTGCGGGTGCAGTCCGGCGGCTCTGGTTGTCTCTGTGAACTTGTTGCCCAGGATGAACGGCCGGGTCGGCGGCAGCGGGAGCGGCTTGCTGCGCTTGACGAAGGGGTTGGATTCGTCGCCGGCGATGCCGATCAGGTGTTCGAGCTTCGTGTAGAGGGGTTCCAGGTCCTCGTAGCTGACGGGCCAGTCGGCCAGGGTGCAGTCCTCGGGCAGCGAATCCGGTCCGTAGAGGCCGTCGTAGTGGCTCTTGGGGGCGAATTGCCAGGGGTGGAATCGGCGCAGCCAGGACCCGTAGTGTCCTGCGGAACCGCCGACGCCGTTGACCATCCGGCCCAGGGAGAAGGTCGCTTCGCGGCTGTCCTCTTCATCCGCGGTTTCGCGCCAGCGTGGGGTCTCCTGTTGGAACTTGGGGCCCAGGCCGCCGCGGGTGTAGTAGGCGTGTTCGAGTTCGTCGGGGAGGAATTCGTCCAGGGGACGGAACGGTCCGGCTTCCAGGCCCACCACGCTGAGCCCAGCCTCTGCGAAGACCTGGGCGCTCAGCCCGCCCATGGCGCCGACGCCGATGAGCAGGACGTCCACTTCCTCGGTCATCTGCGGGTTGACGGCGTTCTCGTAGCCAAGCTGCTTGAGCCGGTGTCCTTCGGTATCCCGGGGAATCTCCTGCATGGCATCGGCCAGTGTCTTGATCACTCCACCCTTGGTGACATGCTCGGTGCTGAGGTTTTCCTCGGCAGAGTTTTCCAGCCAGACGCCGGGGTGCTTGAGGAACTTCCAGCCGACGGCGTCCTTGTTCCCGCCGTGGGCGGGATCGGCGAAAAGGCCCTCCTGCAAGTGGGCGACGACCAGGCCGAAGAGGTCCTGCTGGTCCTTCGCAGGAAGCTGGTCGCTCAATTCGCCCTGCTCGAGCAAGACCAGCACGTCGGTGCGTTCGTCCAGGGTGAGCTCGGCGAAGTTCCGGCCGTGCTTGTCCTCCGCATACCGGTCCAGGGCACCGAAGAGCCACTGATACCGGGGCCGCTCCTTGCGGCCGTAGCCTTCCAGCGTCAGGTCGAGGTAGTCGGTGACACCCGCTTCGCGGACGTCGGGGCTGTCGCCGTCGGAGGGGAACATCGCCCCGAACAATGCGTCGGCGAGTTCGGCTTCGTAGGGCGTCAGGATGCGGTGGCTTCTCATGTCAAGGGTCCTTTCGGGCGTTCGGCCGTGCGTCAGTGCGCGGCCGGGGTGGAGGTGCGCTGTTCGATCCGCTCGTGCAGCGGCAGCGTTGAAAGGTGGAGGCCGACGGGGGCCTCGGCGAACAGGGCGAGTTCCATGGTGCGCAGGTCATCGGCGACGATCAGCGGGAATTCGCACCGGTCCAGGACGTCTTTTTGCAGGTCGACGCCGGGGGCAATTTCGGTGACCACGAGTCCCTCGGCGGTCAGTTCGAGCACGGCGCGTTCGGTAATGTATTTGACCTTTTGGCCGTTGGCGAGGGCCCTCGGTCCGGAGAAGGTGACGGCGGAGACGTCGTTGACGAGCTTGGTGAAGGGCCCGTCCGAGCGGATGTCCAAGCCGTTCTCGCCGACGGCTATGTCACGTCGTCCGGCGGTGAAGGCGCCCATAAAGATGATCTCCGGTGCCGAGGAGGTGATGTCTGCGAAGCCACCGACGCCGGCGGTGACGTGGCGCTTTGTGGGCAGGTGGTGGACGTTGACGTTTCCGTGCCGGTCGATCTCCAAGAAGGACAGAAGCGATCGGTGGAAGCCGCCGCCCTGCAAGAGCGTGAACTGGTCGATGCTGGGCATGATCGCGTCCGGGTTCTGGGCGCATCCGAAGGCGAAGTCCAGGAGGGGGATACCCCCGACGGCGCCTTGTTCGATGACCCAGCTGACTTCCCGGCCCTGGTCTTCTTCGACAAGGACGTGCGGCACGAGGGCGGAGACGCCGAAGCCGAGGTTGACGATTTCGCCGGCTTTGAGTTCCTGGGCGGCGCGGCGTGCTGTGATCTTCTCGATGGAGAACGCGACGTGGGGGAGTGAGCTCAAGGGCCTGCGCAGTTGCCCGGAGATGGCGGGGTCGTTCGCGGTCAAAGTGGTCTGCAGTTGGTCTTCTGCGATCACGATCGCGTTGACGAGGATGCCTGGGACCTTGACATGCTGCGGGTGCAGGCTGCCGGCTTCGGCCAGGCGCTTGACCTGGGCGATAACGATGCCGCCGTTGTTGTGGGCGGCGTAGGCAAGGTCAAGCGCACCGAGGGGTGACCCCTCGTCTTCGAAGGTCAGGTTGCCGTATTCATCGGCCGTGGTGGCACGGATGATGGCCACGTTGGGGATGACCGAGGGGAAGAACAGCCATTCCTTTCCGGCCAGAGTGGCGGTCTCGACGTGCGCGTTCGGGGTGGCGTGGTTCATCCGTCCGCCTTGAAGGCGGGGGTCGATGAAGGTGTCCAGTCCTACCTGTGTGAAGACACCCGGCTGCTTCGCGGCGGCGGTGCGATGCATCTGGTAGATGACCCCCGAAGGGAAGTTGTAGGCCTCCACTTCATCCCGCTCGATCATCTGCCAGATCAGGGGCGGCTCGGCGCTGGAGGGGCCGGAAGGGTAGGATCCCGCAATCACCTTGCGCAGCAAGCCAGGGCGGGCAAGGTGGTCGATGCCCTTGACTCCGTACATATCGCCCGCAGCAATTGGATGCACGGATGTCAGATTGGTAGGGTGGGCGGTTTCCCCGAAGCGCTGACCGATCCCGGCCAGGACACTGTCCGGGCACCCGAGGGCACTTGAGGAACTGACGGTGATGACGTCGTCGTCGTTGATGAGCTCCGCTGCCTCGCGGGCCGTGAGGATCTGTACCTTCTGCATGGCGATCTTTCTGGGGTCTTAGTTGATGTGGACGGTGCGTCCGGAAAGTGCGGATTCCTGCGCTGCAAGGGCGACTTTCAGGGCCAGCAGCCCGTCCTCGCCGCTCGCCGTCGGGACACCGCTGCCCTCGACGGCGGAGACGAACGCGCGCAGCCCGATGACGTAGAGGTCCTCGGAGCAGTCGACCTCGACCGTTTCGCTTCCTGACTTCGTGGTCAGGACCAGCTGGCCTTCGGTCTCCTGCGTCATGGCGTCGGTGACCAGGACGGTGCCTTCCGAGCCGTGGACTTCCAGGGAAGTCTTGGCGTAAGCGACCGTGAATGAATCGTGGGTCTGGGCTAGCACCGGGGGACGGCCCTCCGGTTCGTACCGGATGACGGTCATGGCGGCGTCCGCCTGGCCGCCCGTGTTCCAGTCGGCCTGTTGCACGGCGATGGCGCTGACTGCAACGGGAGTGCCCAGCAGCGGGTTCAGGACCGATGCGTCATGGCAGGTGATGTCCAGGATCACCCCGCTTCCTGGGGTGCTTTGGCCCAACCGCCAGCCGCGCAGTCGCTCCGGAAGGAGCACTGCATGGGCCACCTTGGCGGAGAGGACCGTTCCGATGACTCCGTCGTTGACGAGTTCGCGGACTTTGGCGTGGAGGGGGCTACCGGGGAGATGGTGATTGGCAGCGAGGATGAGGCCCCGCTCCTCCGCCAGCTCCACCATGGCCGCAGCTTCGTCGGCGTCAAGGGCAAGTGGTTTCTCACAAAGGACATGTTTGCCGGCTTGAAGGGCCCTGCTTGCCTGGGCGAAGTGCTTGTCGTTGGAGGAGGAAATGTAGACGGCGTCGATCCCACACTCCAGCAGCTCCTCAAGGTCCGTGGTGGCTGAGGGCAGCCCATGGCTGGCGGCGAAATCGCGCGCACGCTCCGCCGATCCGCTGAAGACTCCGACGATGTCGCCCCCGCTGGTGCGGATTGCGTCGATCACGCGGGTGGCCGCGATGTCACTGGCGCCGATCAGGCCCCATTTCAGTGCAGGCATGCTGTTTCTCCTAGGTTTCTGGGTCGCCATTGTGCGGTGGAAGCGCGGATCTTCAGGGCTGGCTCGATGAGGGAGCGTCGGGGTTCCAGCGACGAGTCGCGGATACGGTTCAGCAGCATCTCTGCGGCCTTGCAGCCGATGAGTTCCGGGTACGTGGCTACCGAGGTCAGCGGTGGCAACAGCAGCTCTGCCATGGTGATGTCGTCAAAGCTGGACACGGACACGTCGCGGCCAGGTTCAATGTTTCGCCGGCGCAACTCCGCATAGATTCCCAGAGCGACCGCGTCACTGTAGGCGATGATGCAGTCGGGCCAGATCCCCTGGTCGAGCACTCGGGCCACACTCTCGGATCCGCCGGCAGCGTTGTTCGTAGTTGACGCCGAGGTAGATGCATCGAAAGTTACGTCGCTTCCTGCGAAGCCGGCTTCCAGACCTTTAATTCGTTCTGTCCTGGCCGAAGAGTGTTCGGGCCCGCCGACCAGCACGGCCGACGATGCGCCGAGGGAGGCGAGATGCTGGGCCAATTGCTGCCCGGCAGCAATGTTGTCCGGACCGACGTAGTCGAGCTCCTCGGAGAAATAGCGGGCAAGCTGAAGAACCGGGACCGAGGAACGGTCAATGATCCCGCACACGGAATCGAGCTCCGACCCCTTGGCCGGCAGCAGAAAAATACCATCAACCTGCTGCTGGACCATTGTCTCGAGTTGCAGGTATTGCCGCTCCACATCGTCCCTGCTGTATCCGATGAAGAGTGTGTACCCCGCTTCGTGAGCCGCTTCCTCGATCATCATGGTCAGTCCGGCGAAGTACGGGTTGCGGATGTCTGTCACGATCAGTCCGAGAGTCATGGATTCCCTGCCGCGCATGTTGGCGGCGTGTCGGTTATAGACGTACCCGAGCTCGGCCATCGCCAGCCTGACCCGATCCGAGGTGACCTCAGGAATACGGGTGCTTCCACGAAGGACCAGGGACGCGGTGGATCGGGATACACCCGCTGCCCGGCTGACATCGTTGAGCGTGACCTTTTTCACCCTAGATCCACCTCTTCTTGGACTTGATTCACTATTTCTATCACGCATCCCCACTTAATGGTAGAGCGATCTACCAGAAATCTACTGCGAAAAATCCTATATATACCGGTAATCCCAGCGTTCAAGCCAGAACACACGTTGGTTGGGATGCAAAAATGGAGTCAACCAAAGAAATCTATTGCATCGATCTACTGAGGTATGTAATCTGGACCACAACGCAGGCTCTAGCCGGTTTTACCCGGCGTCTGACAACCCAAAGGAGAGTAGTCATGCGTTCTTCCAACAAACTCAAGGTTTCGCTGGCCGTAACGGCGGCGGTAAGCCTCATTGCAGTGACCGGATGCTCAGTCAACCAGCCCGCCGGAAGCTCCGGCGCCGCCGGCGGCACCGGCAAACTGGAAATCACGTCATGGTGGACTTCCGGCTCCGAAGCTGCGGCACTGAACGTACTGATCGACGGCGCGCAGAAGACTTCCCCCGGACTGTCCGTGGACAACGCAGCGGTATCGGGCGGTGGCGGAGCGAACGCCAGGCAGGCCCTGGCCGCACGGCTGCAGGCGGGAAGCCCGCCGGACTCGTGGCAGCTTCACCCGGCAGGTCAGCTAAAGAGCTACGTCGATGGCGGCCAGGTTGCGGATCTGACCGACTTGTGGACCCAAAATAACTGGGCAGCCCAGATGCCCAAGGACGTGGCCGCCGCCCAGCAGGTCAACGGCAAGTACTACACCGTTCCGATCGGCGTCCATCGCGGCAACGTCCTATGGACCAACCCCTCCGTGCTCTCCAAGGCCGGCGCAACAATTGACCCCACCGGCAACGTTGATGCCCTTATTAGCAACCTCAAGAAGGTCCAGGCCGCAGGGATCACCCCCGTATGCCTGGGAGATAAGGACATCTTCGCCTCCGCCGAACTGCTGGAATCGATCATCATGTCCAGAACGGGGGCAGATAACTGGAAGAAGCTTTTCACCAATGAGTATTCCTTCGATGCGCCCGAAGTGAAGCAGGCGCTGGAGGACTACAAGACCATCCTTTCCCTGTCCAACAAAGACCACTCAGCCATCACCTGGGACGAAGCAGTGAAGAAGATGGCAGACGGGAACTGCGCAGTGAGCCTCATGGGCGACTGGGCCTACGGCGAATTGCTCAACGCCAAAAAGAACCCCGGCACCGACTTCGCCTGGGCGACCTTCCCGGGCAAGGAAGACGTCTTCGACTACGTCGGTGACGGGTTCTCTATCCCGGCAAAGAATATTCCGCACGCAGATGCGGCCAATGCTTGGCTGAAAACGCTGATGGACCCGAAGATTCAGACCGAGTTTGCGGCCAAGAAGGGCTCCATCCCCGCATTGACTACAGCTGACATCTCAGGTCTGTCCCAGTACCAGCAGCAGGCGGCCAAGAGCTTCGCCAAAGCCTCGGTTGTTTCCTCCCTCGCCCATGGGCAGGTCACGACCGCAGAATTCGCCCAGACGTATGCCGACGCTGTCTCCACCTTCAACGGCAGCGGAAACGTTGCTGCTTTCACCGCCAGCATGACGCAGGCGCAGAAGAGCCAGCTGAAGTAGCCGGCACTACAACCAGGTCGCAACGGGTGTGGCTGCGGCCCCGCAGCCACACCCCCGGACAGGATCAGTTCACTCATGACAACCTCAACAGCACCTCCAGCGCCGGCAAGCCCCTCACCCCGGTCCAAGAAACAAGTACCCCACAACGTGAAGACGTCCCGACGGGCCGCGTGGATCTTCGCGCCCAGCCTGCTGGTCAGCTTTGTCTTCGTCTACGTCTTCATCGGTATCACCGTCTACATTTCCCTCTCCAACTGGAAGATCGGTACAAGCCCGGATCTGGCACTACGCCAGCCGTTCGGGGGCACCTATGGAGAGATCGTCCAGGAACAGCGCTTCCAGGCCGATATCCGCAACGTCGTGATCTTCACGGTCGTCTTCCTGGTTCTGGCCATCCTCGGCGGACTCGTGGCAGCCCTCTTCATCCACCATGTCGCGGTAGGCAAGGGCCTGTTCCGGACAGTTTTCCTCCTGCCCTACGCCCTGTCCTTCATCGTCACCGGTGTCGCCTGGCGTTGGATCTTTTCTCCCTCCACCGGTGTCAACGAAATCCTGCGGAGCCTAGGAATCCAGAACCCGCCGGGCTGGACTACCGACACCACCGTCCTCGGGGCCTTGAACGACCCCACGGGCACCGACTTCCTGAAGGTCCAGTTCGGTATTCCCGTCGCCCTGCTGCCCATCATCTTCGCCGCCGCATGGCAGCTCGTAGGCTTCGCCATGGCCATGTACCTGGCCGGTCTTGCCTCCATCCCGGAGGAATACATGGAGGCAGCAAGCGTCGACGGTGCCAACACCTGGCAACGCCTGCGCCACATCGTCCTGCCCCAGCTGTGGCCCTCCACCATCACCTGCTTCGTGCTCCTGCTTCACGTGGCGTTGAAGATCTTCGACCTCGTCATAGCAATGTCAGGCTCCGGCCCCGGATTCGTCACCGATGTCCCCGGCATCTACATCTACAACTACCTCACCAGCCGCTACGACAAAGCCTCAGCGATGGCGATCATCCTGCTCCTGCTGACGCTCGTAGTGATCGTCCCCTACCTCATCCGCGGCTACCGGAAAGAGCGGAAGGCATAGAAATGGCCGTCGAAACACTTCAACCGACCACGCCCGCCGGCGAACAACGCCGCCGTTTGGCTCCAGGGGCCCGCAAGCCCCGCCCGTGGAGACTCCCCAAGACCCCCGGCGGCTGGATTGTCCTTGCGGTCTGCGTCATCGCCACCCTCGCCATGTTCATGCCCGTCTATGTCATCATCTCCACGGCCCTGTCAGGAAGCACCGGTGCACCCAACTTCTTCCTCGCCTTCCCCGACGCACCAAGCCTGGACGCCTTCAAAGGGGCCTGGACGAAACTTCACGGATCCCTGATCAACTCACTCCAGATCACCATCCCCGCCGCGCTGGTCTCCTGCCTGTTGGGCTCGATCAACGGCTACATCCTGTCCAAGTTCCCGTTCAGGGGATCCACCGCGCTGTTCACGGTCCTGCTCGTGGGCATGTTCATCCCGTTCCAGGCCGTCATCATTCCCGTCTTCCAGTTCCTGAACATGCTGCACCTCCAGGGCAGCATCGCGGGCCTTATCGTGGTGCACATCATCTACGGCATCCCGATCACCACGCTGATCTTCCGCAACTACTACGAGGGCATCCCCAGCGCCATTGTCGAAGCTGCAGCCATTGACGGAGCAGGCATCTGGAAGACGTACTTCCTAGTGATGCTCCCGCTGTCCGTGCCGGGCTTCGTCGTCGCAGGAATCTTCCAATGCACCAACATCTGGAACGACTTCCTCTTCGGCTTCATCCTGGCTTCTCCCGCCGCCTGGCCCGCCACCGTGACGTTGAACAACCTCATCGGCACGACAACCGTCAACTACTCTGAGCTCATGGCCGGTGCAGTCCTCGTTGCCGCGCCCACGGTGCTGCTCTACCTCGTCCTCGGCAGGTTCTTCGTCAGCGGCCTCACGGCAGGTGCGGTGAAATGAAGTCCTTCGATGTGTTGTGCGTGGGGGAGACGATGGCCGTTGTCACCCCCGCGCAAGGACAGCCATTAAGCCTCGCTAACGAATGCCTGTTGGGATTCGGCGGAGCGGAGTCCAACGTCGCCGCCCACCTCGCCGAATTCGGCTACCGCGTCGGCTGGGCCAGCCGCCTCGGCCTGGATCCCTTCGGCGACCGCATCCTCGAGGGTCTGGGCGACCGCGGCGTAGACGTCGGCATGGTCGTCCGGGACCACACTGCCCTCACGGGCGTGTACTTCAAAGACCCCGATCTGGGCAACGGAGCCCGGACGCTCTACTACCGCGCAGGGTCAGCGGCCTCCCGCATGTCACCGGGCGACTCACGCGCATGGCCCCTGGAACAAACAGGATGGATCCACACCAGCGGAATCAACGCCGCGCTCTCGGACAGCTGTTCAGCACTCACCGAGCATCTCCTCGATCAGGCGCCTGCCAAGGGCTACAAAGTCTCCTTCGACGTCAACTACCGCTCCGCCCTGTGGGGCGTCGACGTCGCAGGGCCCCGCCTGCTTGAACTGGCCAGCCTATCCACCGTTGTCCTCGTCGGGCTCGACGAAGCAGAAACCCTGTGGGGCTGCTCCACCGCCGAAGAGGTGTCCGCGCTCCTACCGGGAGCCCGGTATCTCGTCATCAAAGACTCGGCAAACGAGGCGGTCGAATTCGTCCGGGAACACAACCAGGAAGAACGTATCGTCCGCGTCCCCGCCAACCGGGTCGACGTCGTCGAGCCCGTCGGAGCAGGCGACGCCTTCGCCGCCGGCTACCTCGCAGGACTTCTCCGCGGAGACGAATCCGAGGACCGGCTCGCCCTCGGCCACTCCTTCGCAGCCTGGACGCTGGGCACCCGCGCCGATTTCCGCCCCGGCCACGGATCCAAACCCCGCAGCTACAGATAAACCCAGAACCATGCGGGGGCCAGCTGGTCCCGCAGCGGGCGAGAACACATCTCGCAGTACCGAGGAAAGAGAACAACATGGCACACACAGTCCTCGACAATTGGTTTGATAACGACTTTTTCCAAGTCCCCGTCATTGCCGTCCTCCGGGGTCTCAGCCCCGACCAAGCCGTCAGGTTTGCAACCCGGGCCTGGGACGCCGGCGTCCAACATGTCGAAGTCACCATCGAAACTCCCGAAGCCGTCCCCTCACTCGCAGCCGTGGCAAGCGCAGCAGCAGAACGTGGCGTCGCCGTCGGAGCCGGCACCATCATCCGAATCGAACAACTCGACGCGGCAGCATCCGCCAACGCATCGTTTACGGTCTCGCCGGGACTCGATGAAAGTGTCATACAGGAAAGCATCCGACGCGGTGTCCCCCACTTGCCCGGAGTGGCCACGGCTAGCGAAATCCTGCGGGCGAAAGCGTTCGGCCTAACCTGGCTCAAAGCGTTCCCCGTATCCGTCCTGGGCCCCGATTGGGTGAGAGCCATGAAGGGGCCCTTTCCCGACGTTCGTTTTGTAGCCACCGGCGGCATGAAAACAGCAACAGCGCGCAACTACCTCAATGCCGGAATCAGCGTCGTCGGTTTGAGTTCAGACTTCTCTTCCGACGAAGGGGCCGCTGCGGTCCGCGAACTCCTTGCGTCAATCCAAGGGAACACCAAAGCGGTGTAAATCCCGCCCGCACGCTTGGGGGTCCTTCGGGGCATCTCCACACCGGAGGACCAGTCGCGAAAACCCTCGTGCACGATGTTGGCCGCTGCACGGTTAATTGTCAGCCCGACCAAAGACGGAGTCACAGAAATGACGGCATTCCACCCTTCCCAGGACCCATTCGCCAGCGTGGCCACAGCTCATCTTGGACAAGCCTGCAAGACAGGGCCGGGGGAGTGGGTAGCCCTGGACAACTATGGTCAGCCGGTTGCGACCATTTGGACGCCATACCTGGGCCGTCCCGACATCTTCAGGTGCGACCCTCTGCCCAGTGCCTGTTACATCGATGCCGTAGAAGCAGACGACTTCTCAATCGTCCTCGACTACGCACTGAATAACTTCACCAGCGCGCACTGACTCTCTGGAGGTTCGACCGGACAGTTGTCTGCGCAATAAGGCTGTCGAACCGCAGAGTCCTTATCCATGACACCTTTAACGGACTACACCGCCGGAAAGACCTAGGACAGACTTCGCCATGGATTCAAGCAACAGCGACGACCTTCAAGCCGTTCTTTGGGATATGGATGGCACCTTGGTCGACACCGAGCCGTTCTGGATGGCCGCACAGCACGAGCTGGCTCTGAACCATGGCGTGAATTGGACCAACGATGACGCCCGGTCCACAGTCGGACAAGCCATGGATGTATCCGCGGGGCTACTACAGGATCGCGGGGTGGAGCTGTCGGTGGATGAGATCATCAATGACCTACTCAATCGCGTGGTGGCAAGGCTCAAAAACGGCATCCCTTGGCTCCCCGGAGCGGAAAGGATCCTAGCTGAACTGGCCGCGGCACATATACCGTGCGCACTAGTCACTATGGCCCATAGCCCGGTTGCCACCCGCGTAGCCTCTTCAGCCCCTATCGGGACGTTCCACGCCATCGTGGCCGGAGATGACGTTGCGAGGGGAAAGCCCCATCCGGCACCGTATCTGGCGGCTGCAGAGCTCTTGGGCGTCGAACCCACCCAATGTGTTGCGGTGGAGGACTCGGTGAATGGAACGACCAGCGCCCAGGCCGCCGGCATGCAGGTTGTCGTTGTCCCAGGAGTAATCCCGCCTCCGGCTGCAGCCGGCCGTCACTTCGTTCCTTCACTGGAAGCCCTATCCGTGGACACTTTCCGAAACGTACTCCGTAAGCCCACGGCGCAATGACCACACATCCCTGGAACCCCGAAGCCCTCCAGAAAGAACCAAGTTGAAATCCTCCGCCCGGAAAGCGGCTGAACAGGCGATATTCCGGGCGATCTGCTGCCCGGCCGCGTTCCGGATGACCCGCTGCGAGCGTAAAATCCCCTGCAATCCAGGGCCGCCGGGCCCAGCATAAGGGGAACGGAATCAAAGCCGTCGAATTCGCAGCGGATGCCATTCGCCGGTTCAGCTTGACGTAATACCGCTCTTGGTATGGATGGGTTGGCTGCCTGCCTCCGGGGCGGCAGTCAACCGACGAGATGGCTTGCCCCCGAGACCTGAATTCCATCCCGGCGTGGAAGGGAGCCGGGATGTCATGGGTTCGGAGCACCTGCGGCGGTTCGGTGCTCGATGCTGGCGGTCTTCGGGCCCCGAGGCAAGAGCAATCAGCATCAGGAAAGCGTCAAAGCTCCTTCGAGCATCCCGGCACGCGGCAAGCAGTCGGCCGTTGAGCCGTCGACACGCAGCTTAGACAAAGCCGCGCGCGAGAGGACGACTTCCCCTTCGATGGCCAGTGTGATGTCAGCGTCGGCGGCTTCTCCGACTGTCGCGATGCGTCCGATCCGTTCTAAGGGGAGCCGCACAGTCGACAGCGCCGGCCGGAAGTCGCGCAGTAATTCAGTACCGTCAAAGCCCGCAATTGAGGCATCGCGGAGAATGCGGAGGCCCGCGGAGCGCAGCGCGGCCGCGGCTCCGATGGCCATGACGTCGTTGCCTGCGAGGATGCAGAGCGGTGCTCCCGGTGTTGAAGCCGCCCGCGACTTGATGTCGCGGCACAGGTCGAGTCCGGCGTTGTAGCCTCCGCTGCGGTCGAAGCCTGTGTGCACGACTTCGGCGGGTGGCATTCCGGCGGCTGCGAGACCGCGTTGGAATCCACGGACGCGGTCATCTGAAGTAAGGAGCCCGTCCGGTCCGGCGATGATGACGAAAGCTTGGGGAGGGCCAGCGGCGAGCTTGTTCGCTAGCTCGGCCGCGAGTTCCTCGTTGGGCAGCGGCACCACGTGGTAGCCCTTAGCGGCTTTGGCACCGATGACGGGATGCCCGACGACGCCGACCCGTCCGCCATTACGGCAATACCGGTCAAGTTCCCTGGCCAGTTGCGCGTTGTCCTGCCGGTCTTGGGGGCGGTTGAATCGGGAGCCTGCGATCACGATGGCATCCGTCCTGTGCGCAGCAAGTGCGGCTACGGCCGCAAGCTCACCGGTAGGCGTCCCGTCAGTCGTAGCGAGAAGGACCACTTTTTGTTGCTGATTGGCCGCGTCCTGGACTCCGCGCGCGATCGCGGAAAAGTATGGGTCGGCGATGTCGTGAACGATCAGTCCGATCAGCCCCGAAGTGGATTTTGCCAGACCTTGTGCTTGTGCATTGGGGATGTAACCGAGGGACTCGGCTACGCGCTGCACGCGTCTGGTGATGTCCGGGCCCGGGGTCCGGGCGGAGCCGTTGAGGACGCGTGACGCCGTTGCGGGGGAAACGCCGGCCAAGAGGGCGACTTCGGCCAGTGTACATACAGCCACGGGTTCCTCTTGTCGGGATTGTAGATGGCGGATCGGTTACTGCTGGAACCGGCGATCGTGCTGAAATCGCACCGTCGCGTTGAGGCGGTGAACAGCCGCGTCCGGCGGTGGTCATCGAAGAATGACCACCGCCGGACTCGGAGCCAGGGAATTTGTCCGCTCTACGAAGATGCGGGCATGTTTAAGGTGCGCTCCTGGCGACCGGTTTCCTACACGGCCGACTGCGCCGTGTAGTCGGCTTTGTGGTGGCCTTCGACCGTAGCGGGCTCGTCGATGGCGTCTTTGATGCTGTCCAGATCGCGACCGATGGTTTCCGGTGTGAAGAAGGTGGCCACGATGGTGATGACTGTCAGGAGTGACAGGTACGCGGCGATCGGAATCCATGCTCCCAATCCGGCCCCGGCGGTCTTGGCTCCTCCGTCAGCGGATACGACCAGGGAGATGATCCATGCACCGATAAGGGGTGCTACGCCGCCGGAGATGACTGCCGAGATTTCGCGTGCGACGGAGACTCCGAGGTATCGCTGTCGTGCGCCGAAGAGTTCGGACATGAATGCGCTTTGTGATCCGAACATGCCCCAGGTGCCGATGCCGAGTCCGAGGGAGATAACGATGATGGTCAGGACGGTGTTTCCAAGGCTCAGTACGTACCAGATGGGGAATGCTGCGACGAGCTGGAAGATGGCGAAGCCGCGGTAGGTCCGGACGCGTCCGAAGCGATCCGAGAGCTTCCCGGCGATAGGCACGATGATCGACCCGAGGGTTGCGGCGAACACCAGTGAGAGGGCGCCGATAGGTCCGGTCACGCCGACGGCTGCGCTGGTGACGTAGGCAATGGCGAGGGCCTGGTAGATGGAGGAGGATCCGTTCTCGGCCATTCGAAGCCCGATGCCGCGGAGGAGTGTCCTGCGGGAGTTCTTGATCAGTGTCCGGACGGGCTTTTCCGCGATCATGTGGTGTGCTTCAAGCTTTTTGAAGGTCGGAGATTCCTTGAGCTTCAGTCGGATGAAGATGGCCACAATCAGGATGACGATACTGGCCAGGAATGGCACCCGCCAGAGCCATGTCTCGGTGATCTTCACAGTTTGGTTCGTGTTGATCAGCACGAAGTACACCAGAGCTGCCGCTACCGTTCCGACTTGTACTCCCATGAAGGGCAGGGAAGCCCAGAACCCGCGTTCCTTGCGGGGCGCGTATTCGGTCATCAGGATCGATGCGCCGGCCATTTCGGCGCCGGCACCGAGTCCCTGGAGGAGCCGGAGGAGGATAAGAAGGACGGGTGCGAAGATGCCGGCGCCTGTGTGGAACCAGTCGCCTGGGGCGCCGTTGTAAGTGGGGAGGACGCCGATGAGTGTGCTGGCGCCGCCCATAAGGCAGATGGTGGTGACCAGGACGAATTTCCGGCCGAGCTTGTCACCGAGCCGGCCGAAGATGACACCGCCGAGCGGGCGGATGGCGAATCCCAGGAAGTAGGTGCCGAAGCTGAGGATCAGTCCGGTGCTGGGGTTGCTGCCGGGGAAGAAGAGCGGGCCGAAGATCAGTGCCGAGGCAAGGCTGTAAAGCGCGAAGTCGTAGTACTCGAGGGCGCTGCCCAGCGAACTTGCCCAGGCGGCCCTGCGCAGGTCGGCGCGGGTCACCTGGGTTTGGTTGCCTGGGGCGTCTTTAACGTCATCGTTAATTGACATTTCTTTACCTATCGTGAGTGGCAAGGGGTCTTGCCGTGGGGTGAACCGTTGATGGTCTGGGCCTCTAGTGGCCAGAGAACACGGCGGGTTTCTTCTCTCGGAAGCTGGTCATTCCGTTTTGGAAATCCTGGGTTGCGGTGGTGAATCCGCTGGCGATCGCTTCCAGGAGTGCTGAATCGGCCCCTTGGGAGGCGGCATGGATGAGCTGTTTCGCGGTTTGCTGCGCTATTGGTGCGCCCTTAAGGATGTCGCTGACGAGGGCATGCACGGATTCGTCCAGCGAGTCGGTTTCGGCCGTCTCGGTTATGAGCCCCCACGCCAGAGCGATGTCGGGCGCGATTTGCCGGCCGGTCAGGATGAGTTGCTTGGCTCGCCCTTCGCCGACCAGTTTCGTGAGGCGTTCTGTCCCTCCCCATCCGGGGATTGTGCCGATGGTTACTTCGGGCAGGCCAAATCTTGCGGTGGGCCCGGCAACCCGGAAGTCGCAGGCGAGTGCGAGTTCCAGGCCACCGCCGAGGGCGGGTCCGTCGATGACGGCTATGGTGGGCTGGCTGAGGTTGGCCAGTTGCCGGAAGATCCGGTGGCCTTCCTTGATCCAGGTCTTCCACATTTGGATGGGAGTGAAGGCGGAAAACTGATCGATGTCGGCGCCGACGCAGAAGGCTCTGTCGCCTGCGGTTCGCAGGACGAGCACCCTGGCGTCGGATCCTTCGATTTTTTTGAGGGAGGCTTCGAGTTGGGCCAGAAGCTCAAGGCTGAGGGCGTTGAGTTTTCGTGGCCGGTCAAGGGTTAGCGTCGCCACTCCTTCGGCGCTGATTTCCAGGTGGATGGTTCCCAGGGCCTGGTCGTCCTTCGGGGCCGGCGTGCCGGGATTTTGCTTGGATCCGGGAATGGATCGGGTGGTTTTCATCGCTGCCCCACGTTCTGCAGTTTTTCAAGACGTGAATGTGTGGCTACCTCGGGGAGTTTGAGGCCCATGGGTTCTGCGGCAAAAAGGGTGGCATCCATGGTGGTCAGGGCTCCGCTGACCAGCAGCGGGAAGTCCGATTTGGCCAAGACATCCTTTTCCAGGTCTGCACCCGGTGCGATCTCGGTGACGGTCAGCCCCTCGGGGCGGAGTTCCAGCACGGCGCGTTCGGTGATGTACTTGACCCTTCGGCCGTCTTCGAGTGCCAGCTGTCCCGAGAAGGTGATGGCATCGACGTTGTTCACGAACTTTGTGTGTGGACCGTCCTGCCGGATGATCAGCTGTCCATCCTCGATAACGATGTCCTTCCGGCCGGCAGTGAAGGAGCCCACGAAGACGATGTCCGATGCTGCGGAAGTGATGTCCGCGAAGCCTCCGACGCCTGCAGTGACGTGTCGCCGCTTTGGCAGGCTGTGCACGTTAACGTTTCCGTACCGATCGATTTCAAGGAAGGAAAGGATAGTGCGGTGGAACCCTCCGCCTTGGAGGAGGGTGAACTGGTCAATGCTGGGCATAATGGCGTCGGGGTTCTGTGAAACACCGAAGACGAAGTCAAGAAGTGGTACGCCGCCCACGGGGCCTTGTTCGAGGACCCAGCTGACTTCCTGGGGAAGGTTTTCTTCCAAAAGGATGTGGGGCACAAGGGCGGCGACGCCGAACCCGAGGTTGACGGTTTCCCCGCTCTGCAGTTCGCGGCTGGCCCGTCGGGCCATAACCTTTTCCAGCGAGAAAGGCACAGCGGCGAGCGTGCTGAGCGAGCGGCGTTGTTGCCCCGAGATAGCCGGGTCGTAGACCGTTTGGGTGGTCTGCAGCTGATCGGGTGCGTGGACGATGGCGTCTATCAGGATTCCAGGCACTCGCACGTCACGGGGG
Organism: Arthrobacter sp. DMZ02-1R; assembly: GCF_057747935.1. NCBI lineage: Bacteria > Bacillati > Actinomycetota > Actinomycetes > Micrococcales > Micrococcaceae > Arthrobacter > Arthrobacter sp. DMZ02-1R. The sequence continues at coordinate 4,020,714 of NZ_CM173230.1, read as the reverse complement.
TTAAGGGTGCGTCCCTCAGCGATCCGCTTGACCTGGGCGATGACGATGCCGCCGTTGTTGTGCGCGGCGTAGGCAAGATCCAGGGCGCCGAGCATCGATGCTTCTTCTTCGAATGTGAGGTTGCCGAATTCGTCTGCTGTGGTGGCTCGGATGATCGCGACGTTGGGGGTGATGGCTTCGAAAAAGAGCCATTCTTCGCCCTTGCGCTCGGTAAGTTCCACGATGGCGGCCGGGGTGGTGGCGTTCATGCGGCCGGCTTGGTTGCGGGGATCAACGAACGTCCGAAGCCCGACCTTGCTCATGACACCCGGTTGGCGGGCTGCGGCGGCCCGGTGCATCTGGTAGATGATCCCGGAGGGGAGGTTGTAGGCCTCGACCTCGTCTTTTTCGATCATTTGCCAGATCAGCGGCGGCTCTGAACTGGAGGGGCCGGATGGATACGAGCCTGCAATGACCCGGCGGAGGAGTCCTGGCAATGCCAGGTGGTCAATGCCCTTGATTCCCCACATGTCCCCGGCGGCGATGGGGTGGATGGTCGTCAGTCCACTTGGGCTCGACGTTTCGCTGTGGCGTTCCCCGATGCCCTTCAGGACGGCGTCAGGGCAGCCAAGACCCGAGGATGAATTGACGGAGATTATGTCTCCGTCGTTGATCAGGTCCGCTGCCTGCCGTGGGGTGAGAATCGCTTTCTTGTTCATGTTCCTTGCTTCTTTCGGACGCGACAACATCAGGCCCCCGGGATCGGGGTGGCCAGGATGTGGGTGCTGTGAAGCCGACTCGGTCGGCAGTAAGAGAGTTAGTTCGAGGTGTTCCGGGGTCGCCACGACGCAGTCGAGGCGCGGATCCGCAGTTCCGGGGTGACCAGAATGTGCGGAAGAGTTTGTTCCTTGTCCCGCTGTGAGGGCCGGGCGTCGGTGATTCGTTGCAAGATAAGTTCGGCGCACTTTTCGCCGATGGTGGCCGGGAAGGTCGCCACCGTTGTCAGCGGCGGGACCTGGTGCGCGGACCCGGGAATGTCATCAAACCCTGCGACGGCTACATCCCGTCCGGGTTCGAGACCCCTGGCATTGAGCTCGGCGTAGACGCCAGTCGCGGTCACGTCGCTGAAAGCGACGATGGCGTCGGGGAGCGTTCCTCTGTCGAGCAGTTCCGCGGTTGCCTGCGCTCCGCCCGAAGCCGTTGTGGGGCTTGAGTAGCGTTGCGGAGGGGTGAACCGGGCGGACGAATCCGCCAAACCGGCGCTTAGGCCTTCGGCGCGTTCCAGGCTGGCCGATGTGCTTCGGGGGCCACCGATCATTGCCACGTTCTTCGTGCCAATGGCGGCAAGGTGCCGGCCCAGTAGCTCACCGGCCAGACGGTTGTCCGCACCGACGTAGTCATGCTGAAGTCCGAAATGCCGGGCCAACAGGACCAAGGGCGTGCGGCTGGCCTCCAACAACTGATCGATGTTCTCTGCCTCGGTTGCGGCCGCGGGCAGCAGCACCAATCCGTCAATGCCTCTTTCCAGGAGTCTGGAGATCAGCGCATCCTGCCTGCTGACATCATCGCGGCTGTAGCAGACGAACAGGGCGTAGCCGTGGGCGTAGGCCACATCCTCCAAAGTCATTGCGAGTTCCGCAAAGTATGGGTTCCGGATTTCTGTGACGACGAGGCCCAGTGCCATGGATTTTTGGTTGCGGAGGGACGCTGCCCGGCGGTTGTACACGTAGCCAAGTTCGGCCATCGAAGCACGGACGCGTTCCTTGGTAGCTTCAGGAATCTCAGGGCTGTTGTTGAGAACCAGCGATGCCGTGGAACGTGAGACGCCTGCGTGAAGACTTACGTCCGCAAGTGTTGCTCGTGCCATTGCTGCCTCTCTTCTCAAGTCTGCTGTGACTTGAATTACCAATAACGATGCTACACGCTTTCACTGGACCGATCCAGTAAAAGTTTAAGATTCTTCATTGGAAGGCCGAAGAAGGGCTGAAAAACCCTGAAAATACTTACTGGATCGATACCGAATGGATCGCTGCAGGGGCGGTGGAATCCCGCAAAATGAGCTCAGCGACCGCGTAGTGCACTTCCGTCGTTGACGACCCGCTGAGCCTCTGGGACAGCAGCGACCATGCAAGATCGCCGAGCTCCTGGGTGGGGCTGTGGACGGTTGTGAGGTGGGGCTGGACGTGGCGCGCGATGGGGATGTCATCAAAACCAGTCACGGACATCTGCCCCGGGACGTCGATACCCAGATCGCGCAATCGTGAAAGGGTGCCCACCGCTGCCAGATCGTTGAAAGCGACGATGGCCGTCGGCTTGGACTCCAAAGCGCGGTCGACGGCCTCATAGGATGACTCGATCGTTCCTTCAGCCTCCACCCGCACTGCTTCAAGCCCCATGTGCTGGGCGAGCTGGATGCCCTTCCACCGCTCTTGGTCCTGCCACGAAAGCGCTGAGCCGGACAAATAGACGATCCTTCGGTGGCCTAGGCCGAATAGATGTCCACAGAGCTGCATCGTTGCGGCCATGTTGTCCACGGCGGCGACAGGAAGGTCCACGCCCTGCTCAACGCGGTTGACCAGCACGGTAGGGGTGTCTGTGCCAGCCAGCTGCCGGAGCCCCGCCGCGTCGATCCGCGAGGACAGCAACACAAGCCCGTCCACCTGCGGCCTCAACTCAAGTGCGGTTGCCCGCTCACGGTCGGGATCTCCGTAGGAACTGGCCAGCAGTACTCGATATCCCTCTTCGGTTGCCCCGCGGGTGATCTGATCAACCACGTGGAAGAAGTAGGGGTTCGTCATGTCGGGCATGATGATGCCGATGTTGCGCAACGAGCCGATGGACAGGCCGCGGGCGGCCGCGTTGGGCTGGTAACCCAGGGTCTCGACGGCGAGCCTTACCCGCGCTTCCAGATCCGGTGCGACCGATCCTGTGTGGGAGAGCACCCTCGAGACGGTTGCGGTCGACACGCCAGCTTCCTTGGCGACCATCTTGATGGTTACACCGGTTTTTACGGCCTGTCGCTTCCGTTGACGCACGCTTTCCGCCATGCTGACTCCTCAACCTTCTTCGCCACCAAGTGGACTTCTATATTTCGGCAAACCCGCGCAGGGCAGCTTCGGTCGCTTTCTCAAGCGGTTCTGACCACCAACGGTCGCTCAGGACCTCGACTTCAATGAGTCCCTCGTAACCGGCGCCGTCAGCCCGGGACACGAAGTCCTTCAGGTCAATGACGCCTTCGCCGGGCATGCCGCGGCTGCTCAACTGGCCAGAGATTGGTGTGACCCAGTCACAAACCTGCACGGAGAACAATGTCTTGCCGGCCCGCTGAATTTGCGCCGCCATGGATACGTCCCACCATACGTGATAGGCATCCAAGGCGATTCCGAGGTTCGGTGCGCCGATGCGCTCCACCAGGTCATTCGCTTCGGTGAGCGAGGTGATGGCTGACCTGTCTGCGATCATCATTGGGTGCATCGGTTCGATAGCGAGCCGAACGCCTGCCTCCGCGGCGTACGGGGCAAGCTCGCGGAGCCCGCTCTCAATCTGTTCGCGCGCTCCCGTCAGGTCCTTGTCCGGGGCGGCCCCGCAGACCATGACCAGGCATTCGGCGTCCAGTTCATGCGCTTCGTTGACCGCTCGGCGGTTGTCGGCGGCGATTGAGGCTCGCCTGGAGGCTGTGAGTGCGGGAAACATGCCGCCACGGCAGACGCTGCTGACGCGGAGGCCCGCGTTGCGCAGCCTCTTCGCTGCGGCGGCGGCCCCGGACTCTGTATAGGCGTCGCGCCAGAGAGCGAGTCCGGGCACGTTGTGGGTGATGGCAATGTCGATCAGCTCCTGCAGGCGAGCTGACCGGAGTGTAATGGAATTGATGCTGCAGCGATCAAGGTTCACGTCAGTTCACTGATTCTCTCTTGTTAGATATGGGCGCGGAGTCCGCCGGAATCAGCCCGGCGTCGTCCCTTTGGTAGATGCAGGGATTCGGTTGGTGCTGAGACTAAGCCGGTGCTCTCCGGAAGGATCATCGCTTTGGGATTGGCTGCGTTCCCGTCTGGATCAACCGACTCCTTCAGTATGTAACCGGTTTCTGAGAGTGGTGTACTTTCAAGGCTAAATGCACAAATACAAGGATATTTTGCAAACGATCGATCCGCAAGGCTCTTGTAACCGATTACTTTGTATGGTGTCATTGGTGAGAAGCAGGCGCTCTGCCTGCACCGAAGCCAAACCCAAGAAGACAGAAATGGACCACTCGTGAGCGCCCATCAGAATGAATTTTCAGGCCGCACAGTCGTCGTTACGGGGGCTTCCGGAGGGATAGGATCGGTCATCGCCGGGGCTTTTCATGACTTGGCCGCCGATGTGCTTCTCATTGATGCGGATCCCCGCGTGCAAGAGACCGCGGAAACCATGGGCGCCCGGTGGATGGTGGGGGACCTCAGGGACCCCGAAGTCGCCCAGAAGGCCATCGATGCGGCCACTGGCGAGGCAGGGAACTTGGATGTCCTTGTGAACGCCGCCGGTGTCCAACTGCGCAAGGAGGCCATCGACGTGGGCGAAGACGAATGGCAGCGGCTGCTGGATATCAATCTCTCGGCCGCGTACCGCCTCACCCGTGCTGCCGCCGGCCCGCTGGCACGCGCGAACGGATCGATTATCAACATCGCCTCCATGGCTGCTGACCGGGTGCTGCCGCGGATTGTCCCTTACGGAGCGACAAAGGCGGCCCTAGTTCAGTTGAGCCGGGGTCTGGCCGTAGAACTCGGCCCGGCCGGTGTGCGCGTGAACGCAGTTGCTCCTGGATACATCAGCACGCCAATGACGAAGGAGAACTTGGCCAAGCCTGAAGTTCTCGAGCCGATCATGACCAGGCTGCCTCTCAAGCGACTGGGCACCGCTTCGGAAGTCGCCGACGTCGTTGTCTTCCTGGCCTCCGACGCTGCCCGTTACGTGACCGGAGCCGTCGTCCCGGTTGATGGCGGCTATTCGCTGGCCTAACCGGCTCTTCCGCGCACTGCCCTGCATGCCGGCGTGCACCCGGGACCAGCATCAAAGACTTCAGGGAAAAGATGACGCACAGTTTGAACGCGGCGATCGGCCGTATCGGCACCCATGAATCGACGGCGTACAGGGGCATGACGTGAAGTTCAGAACGCAGGTTGTTCCTGGTGAACTTGTCGACGTCCGGCACGGATCCCGTCGGGTGGGCTGCTCACGCGTAGATGACATGACGGGCGATGGCAAAGTGAGTTGGCTCGTGGACACGGTCACGGGTTGCAGGACACTGCATCTGGATACTGACGGACTGACGCGCATGCCGTGGACGCACTTCATCAGCAACCGTATTCCTGAAGCGCTGGGATACATTCCCGGTGGCAAACGAACGTGGCAGCGGCATCAGGCGCCGGCTGTCCTCCCCGCAGGGCCGGCGATGCTGCTGGCCAGCACACCTACCCCCTTTGGAGATGAAATGACAACGGAACTGCCCATATCGCGGATCATTGAGGATGCACGTCGTGCTGCATCATTGCGGGGGGTTGCACTATGAGCAGCGCACTCCTCATTACCGATCACGGACTGACGCGCCAGGAGTTACGGGAAGCACCCGCCTACACGAAGCCCTCCGAGCCGCTGAAAAGCCGAACCGCCTATGCCGCGGCACATGTAGTCCCGCAGCAGCTGGGAGACAACGTACCCGGGGCCCCGGCCGATATCGACTGGGACAGTACCCTTCAATACCGTCACCACCTGTGGTCCTGGGGGCTTGGGGTCGCAGACGCCATGGACACCGCCCAGCGGAACATGGGACTTGATCCGGCGGCCACCCGCGAGTTAATCAAACGCAGCGCAGCGGAGGCCCGCAGCGTCAACGGCGCACTTGTCGTGGGCGTCAACACCGACCATGTAGAGGACGAGGTCATCGGCCTCGACGCGGTCATCGATGCCTACGCCAGCCAGTTGCACTTTGCCGAGGAACAGGGGGCGGGCGTGGTGTTGATGGCCAGCCGCCACCTGGCACGAGCTGCAGTGGATGCCGCCGACTACCGCCGTGTCTATTCGGAAGTACTTTCCCGGGCCTCCCGTCCCGTCATACTGCACTGGCTCGGGGCCGCCTTCGACCCACTCCTGGATGCCTACTTCGGATCCACGGACTTCCAGAAAGCGGCAACGACGGCCCTTGACATCATGGCCGATAACGCAGACATGGTCTCGGGAATCAAGATGAGCCTGCTGGACGCCCGCAAGGAAATCCATGTCCGTGAACACCTGCCGGCAACGGCGACCATGTTTACCGGCGATGACTTCAACTACGTGGACCTGATCGCCGGCGACGCCAACGGCCATTCCAACGCATTGCTCGGCGCCTTCGCCGCCCTTGGCCCCTCCGCCTCGGCGGCCCTGCAGGCACTGGATGCCGGAGACCGCGATTCCTACCACCGGATCCTAGGGCCCACGGAAGAACTGTCGCGGAAGATCTTTGAATCCCCGACATACCACTACAAAACCGGTGTCGCATTCCTGAGCTGGCTTAATGGTCACCAGGCAGCGTTCAGCATGATCGGGGGACTTCACGCCGCCCGAAGCCTGCCCCACCTGTCCGAACTCGTCCGTCTTGCCGACGCCGCCGGCGCACTGGAGCAGCCCCGGCTGGCGGCAGAGCGGTGGAACCGCCTGCTCGCACTCAATGGCATCAGCTAGCCATAAACACTGAGCGATTCACTCAGATCTCCACATGCGCCGTGGCGCTGACTTCCCTTTCTTTCCCCCGACAATCCCGAGAGGACTCCTCGTGCGTGTACTGATCGCCTCGGACAAATTCAAACATTCCCTGTCCTCCGACGAGGTCGCCCGGCATCTCACAAGCGGCCTCATGGCCGGGCGACCAGACTTGACGGTGGATTCCATTTCGATTGCCGACGGGGGAGAAGGCACGGTTGCAGCGGCAGTATCTGCCGGATTCACTGCCCACGTCGTCACCGTGAGTGGACCGACGGGTGTGCCAGTGAAAGCCACCCTGGCCATCCGTGGCCACGAAGCGGTCATTGAGGTCGCCGCAGCGTCAGGTTTGGCCTCCCTTCCCGGCGGGATGCCCGATGCGCTGGGGGCGACCAGTCTGGGGACCGGGCAGCTGATTCGTGAGGCCCTTGACCACGGCTGCACGCTCATATACATCGGGGCAGGCGGCAGCGCATGCACCGACGGGGGAGCAGGACTTCTCGCCGGTCTGGGAGCGAAATTCCTGGACTCCCGGGGGGAACCCCTGAGCCAAGGTGGAAGCGCGCTGGCGGATCTGGCAGCTATCGATTTGGGCGGCCTGGATCCAAGATTAAGGAAGGCGCGGTTCGTCCTGGCCAGCGACGTGGACAACCCACTGCTCGGGGAACAGGGGGCAGCTGCCATTTTCGGGCCCCAAAAGGGGGCCGCTCCCAGCGAAGTGGAGCTCCTCGACCGCGCGCTGACCCGGCTGGTCCAGGTCCTCGAGGAGGAAATTGGCTCACGGGCAGTCGCCGCAGCGAAACATGCCGCCGCCGGTGCAGCGGGTGGTATCGGGTATGCGGCCATAGCTGTTCTCGCCGCCCGCGTCGAGCCCGGCGTCGAAGTTGTAGGACGGATGGTTGACCTGGATAGCCGGATCCGTGGCGCGGCCCTTGTCATCACCGGAGAAGGCAGTCTGGACGATCAGAGCATGGGCGGTAAGGCGCCGCTCGGCGTCGGCCAGGCAGCCGCCAGGGCGGGTATCCCCGTAGTCGCCGTGTGCGGACGGACGACCCTCCCTGACCGGACGCTCAGGGCAGCCGGATTCATCCGAACGTTTGCGCTGGCAGATATCGAACCCGATCTCGCCCGCTGCATGTCACATGCGGGGGCGCTCCTGGAGACCATAGGAACGACCGTCGCTGCAGAAATGCTGCCGCTTGATCCGCCAGAGAACAGGCCGGACGGATACCTCAAACCCAGCCCCTCGTCGACGCGACGCCCGACATCGGGAGTAATCGCATGACACCGTCTCCAACAGCCGAACTCGCCAACGGCGTCCAGATGCCTCTGTTGGGTCTGGGCACCTGGCCGATGGACAACGATGCCACAGCCTCCGCCGTGAAAACTGCCGTATCCAACGGCTACAGGCTCTTCGACACCGCCGAAAGCTATGGCAACGAAGCCGGTGTCGGCGAGGGCCTGCGGCGCAGCGGAATCCGGCGCGAAGAGGTTTTCATCACCACAAAATTCAACAAGGAATGGCACGGCGGGGGCGGCGTAGCACGGGCATTTGAAGCCAGCGCCAAACGGCTGGGCGTGGAGTACATCGACCTGTTCCTCATCCACTGGCCGGCCCCCGCACAGGACCTCTACGTCGAAGCCTTCATTGGCCTCGAAGCTCTGCTGCGGGAGGGCAAAGTCCGCTCGATCGGCACGTCCAACTTCAAGCCGGCACACTTGCAGCGCCTCTTTGACGCCGGCCTGACGCCTCACGTCAACCAGATCCAACTCGACCCTGAACATGTGCGCGCTGACGTCCAGGCTCTCCAAAGAGGGAAGCGAATCATCACGGCGTCCTATAGCCCTCTAGGCAGGGGCGGAGCGTTCCTCAGCCACCTTGCCGTCACGGAAGCTGCCGCCAGGCATTCTAAAACCCCCAGCCAGGTTGTCCTCAGATGGCATACACAACAAGGCATAGCCACAGTGGCAAAGTCCGCAGACCCGCGACGGCAGCTGGAGAACCTCGACATATTCGATTTCGAGCTGACCGCCGAAGAAATTCGCCGCATAAATGCCCTCGACACCGGAGGGCCGGCCCGGCTCGATCCGGATGAATACGCACACTGATACCGGACAAGGGACCCCAAGGCGGATCCGCAATGTCCGCGTCCGAGATGCCGGACAAGGTCAGGCATCTCGGCCACGCCCTGGGGGAACCGGGGGCTGCGGGTGGCCGGTCGGTGGTTCAGAACGTGGGGACAGCGACCGGCCGACGTGATGGCGATTGCAACCGACTCACCTTTAACGGCTCTTGGTGGTTCGTGGGGAAAGGGATTCCCGGGATGAGTGTCATGCCGCCGTCCGGACGGCACTTCTCAAGAGAATAACCGATTTGTAATTGGCCGGGTTGCGGTAACCGCGGGCGGTGCGTTTGATGTTCTTTATGGCGGTGTTGTTGGCTTCGACCTTGCCTGTCGTGGCGCCGGTAATGATCAGGACCTCGATCTCTTTCCACCACCGGCAGACGGTGCGGTAGAGCATGTTCGTTTCCGGTCGTGCGGCTGCCTTGACCAGTTTCTCGAGTTCTTTCTTCGCCGTCGCGGCGTCCTGAAGGGAGCCGGTGCGCAGCAAGACCCGCAGCTGTTCCTTGACCTTCCAGACTGCCTGGAGTGTGCCGGTCGGATCGTCGGCGGCGAACACTTCTGCTAGCCGGTGGGCGGCCTTCTCCGTGAGGGTATCGCCAGCGCGCAGGAGAAGCATCCGGTGCGCCCAGGCCTTGTCGACGGCCCTTCTCCGGCGGCCCTTGACCTGTTGGGACAGGTTCTGCCGTGTCTCGGTCACGGCCTGGTTGGCCAGGGAGATCAGGTGGAAGTGATCGACGGCGACAGCGGTCCGGGGAAGCCACATCCGTAGCGCCTTCCGGAACGCCGCCGAAGGGTCGATCGCCACGACCTGCACGGCCAGACGCCATGCCAGGGGCCGGGCGGAGAGCCACTCCCCGACGCCCCTGTGGTCCCGGCCGTCCACGACGCCCAGCACCTGGCCGGTGTCCAGGTCCACGATCGTGGTCATCCACGGCTCGAACCGCGTCCAGACCTTCGATTCGGGGTCCTGGAAGTAGCGCACGGACCGGAACCGGTGCTCATCGATACCCAGCATTCTTGGGCTCAGCCGGTCCACATCCGGAAGGGTGAGGAAGCAGGCTTCGTTGAGCGCGGCCCGGACCATCCACCAGGACACCGCGAACGCGGCAGCAGTCTCGGAGACGGCCCGGCCCGAACGAATGACAGCATCCACGAGCTGGTCACGGAGCCGTCCGGTCGAGCGGGCACGCCGCGGGACCTGGGCGGTGGACGGACGCGGGGAGCGTAGGCATTACTGGGGGACAGCAATTGCAATCGACTCACCTTTAACTCACCTTAATGAGCGACAACCAATGACAAATCATCGCCTGTCGTTGATGGTAAAACCCCTAGAATCCGGGCGAAAATGACCAGGTTCCAGGCCTGCAAAGGCGTCCGGGGCTAAAGCTGCTTTACTAACCCCTTCTGACTCGGAAAGTCCCTGGAGCGTCCTCGCTGAGACGATTCATGGTGAGACACGTTAGCGAGACATCGGCAAGGCCGGCTTTCTCAGCCACTCGGCTGGCTCTGTGATTCGCAGCGATAAATGGCGGCCTTTTCGCAGCGCTACGTGTCACCCCACTGCACGTAAGTCGATCCTTGGGTTCTTGCGGTGGTCGCAACACCTAGCCAGTGAAGAGTGATTTGCGGAGTTGTCGTCGGCGTATCGGCCTGGTTTGGCGCCGCGGTTCTGGGCGGCGTTGCAGGCTGGTCAGTTCCTGAGCGAAGCGGCGGCCAGTGTCGATGCTGCGGGGATGGCGTTGTCGACGAGGGCGACTGCGATGGCGGCGGCGGTGGCGAAGGTGTCGGTGTTGAGGACCCGGCCGCGGGCCGAGGCGCCATCCAGGAGCAGCGCCAGTTGCTCGCCGAGCTGTTCGGGGTTGGCGGCACCGGCGTCGCGGGCGGCATCGGTGAGCCGCGCCGCAAATGCCGTCTTGTAGTCACTTGCGAGTACGCGTGCCGGGTGGCCAGGGTCGGGGATTTCGACGGCCGCCGAGATGAACGGGCACAGGGGCGCGTGGATCTCGAAGACGGCGAGGAGTCGTTCGCGGGGTGTGAGGTCGGTGCTGTCGAAGACTTCGGGCAGGATGTCGGGATCAAATTGGCGGAGGCATTCGGCGATCAGCTCGTCCTTGCTGGTGAAGTGCTGGTAGAGCGTGCGCTTGGACACCTGAGCCACCGCGCAGAGCTGGTCCATGCCGGTGCAATTGATGCCTTGATCGCGGAACAGTTGTTGCGAGGCGCTGACGATGCGCTCTCGTGCGCCCCTGCCGCGGCGCAGGCCTTGCGGCCCCTTCTCAAACTCTGTCATACGCCCAGCTTAGCTCAATCGGGTACCGATCGGTGTGCATAGCTTGACACCCCGCTCGCCCGCCCGATACGTTAAGTACTCAGATCGGTGTACCTAACATCGGCAAGCACATGAATGGAGTAATCATGGGAAAGCTCGATGGCAAGGTTGCGGTGATCACAGGCGCGACTAGTGGGATGGCGCTGGCCGGTGCGAAGTTGTTCGTTGATGAAGGCGCTTACGTCTTCATCTCGGGCCGGCGGCAGGACGCGGTGGACGAAGCCGTCAAGCTGATCGGCCGGAACGTGACCGGCGTGCAGGCCGATTCGGCCGACCTCGATGATCTGGACCGTTTGTTCGAGACGGTCAAGCAGGAAAAGGGCACGATCGACGTGCTATGGGCAAGTGCTGGGGGCGGAGCGCAGAGCAAGCTCGGCGACATCACCGAGGAGCAGTTCGACGAAGCCTTCACGCTGAACGCACGCGGCACTCTGTTCACTGTCCAGAAGGCGCTGCCGTTGTTGAGCGACGGAGGCTCGATCTTCATGACCGGGTCAAACGCGTCACTCCGGGGCTACCCCGATTGGAGCGTGTATGCAGCGAGCAAGGCCGTGCTTCCCGCCTTCGCACGGGTGTGGGTTGCCGAGCTGAGGGACAGGAAGATCCGGGTGAACGTGCTGACCCCCGGCTCGGTCGCCACGCCGATGATGGGCGATGTGTTGAGCCCGGAGTTGAAAGAGATGTTCGCGTCTGTGATCCCGCGGCGCGAGATGGGCCGCCCGGAAGAGATCGCGTCGATCGCGTTGTTCCTCGCCTCGGACGACTCGAGCTACGTCAACGGCCAGGAGCTGGTCGCCGACGGCGGCACCACAGTGATCTGAACCACGCACCAGAAATGCCGCGGGCGCACCCCACAACAACCCCGTCGCCACAACGAACTGATCTCGGAACGTGCACGAATGAGACAGGGCGACACCTCGAGATCAAGAAGAGAGCACACCTCATGAGCAGCATCACCCTAATCGGTACGGGGAACATGGCCCGTACCATCGGCACGCTCGCGGTGGCGGGCGGCAATACCGTCGAGGTCATGGGACGCGATCAGTCCAAGGCCGATGGCCTGGCCAAGGCTCTGGGCGGCGGTGCGACGACAGGCACGTGGGGCGCCATCCCCGCCGGGGACATTGTCATCACGGCCCTGTTGTACGACGGAGTCGTTCCGGTCGTCGCCGAGTACGGAGACGCCCTCGCGGGCAAGGTCATCGTCGACATCAGCAACCCCTTCAACGCCACGTTCGACGGACTGGCCCACAGCGAGGAGACCTCGATCGCGCAGGAAGTCGCCAAGGTGGCCCCGGCCAGCGCCAGCGTGGTGAAGGCATTCAATACCGTCTTCCGTAATGTCCTGGAGAAGGGCCGGCCCGACGTCTTCATCGCGGGCGACAATGCGCACGCCAAGGCGGATGTGGCGGCATTCATCGGGAGCCTCGGGCTGCGCCCGCTGGACGTCGGCGGCCTGAAAATGGCGCACTGGCTGGAAGGAATGGGTGTGGTCACGGTAGGCCTCGCCGGCAACGGGGTCGCCCACTGGGACTTCGCCCTCGGTGCCAACGAATTCACCGGCTGAGCCCCGGGCCCCCGGGCTCAGCCGGTGGACGGGCGGCTGCGCATTGTCGGCCGGTCCATTGTTCTCTCCACCAGGGTTGGGCGTGGGCTGGGCCGCCAGCTCACGCCCATCGCAGCCCGGGTATCCATGGCCCGAAAAGATCAGCGAGACCTCACTGAACGGATTCAGCGAGGACAAAGGCCCCATCCATCACCTGTAACACGCTGATGACGCCTCGGGGCGGAACGTTGGGCGTGGCGGAACTCGCTGCCGAAGGCAGTCAGCGTGGGGGCCCAGGGCGTTCCTGAGTGACGACATGGCTTGCTTCGTTGGGTAAGACTGCGCTCGACATCACGCTGAAGAGATGGTCCGCGCGTGGCGCTAGGGAGGGCTGATCGTAGACCCACGCAGCCGCTGCGACTAGCGCGAACAAGTCAGTGCCGTCGATGTCGGCCCGCGCCACGCCCGCGCCCTGGGCGCGGTAGAGAAGCCGAGTGCCCGCATCGTGCAACGCAACGCACGAGACATTGAGTGCGGATTCGGTGTCCTCGAGCGCGGCCACCAGCAGTCCCGAGAGACCCCGGTATTCGTGTGTGATCGCAACGCTGCCGCGGAACCATGTCAGTAGCGCATCCTCCGGCGTGCCCGACAACTCGAGGTCGGCCGCCTGAGCCGTCAGTTCGTCGACGTCTGTACGAAGCAAGGCCTCAATCAGTGCCTCTCGCGTAGGAAAGTGACGGTAGAGGGTGCCGAGCCCGACGTCCGCTTTGCGGGCGACGTCACGCAGTGATGCATCGGCTCCGTGCTCGGTCACGACTTCGCGCGCGACCACGAGCAGGCGATCGTAGTTCTTTCTGGCGTCGGCTCGCATATGTCTCCCTGGTCAGCAAGTGGGGCGGTGCTGCATAATCGGTGCACCGATCCACTTAGACTAACCCGCGTATGGCACAAGCGGAGAGAGACCGGCCCACGGCTATCGAGTTGCGATGGCCAGCGCCGCGCGGATGGCGTCCTCACTGCGGGCCGGCCCGACTCGACCGAGGTCGGCCCATACGGGGTTGCCCACACCGGCGTGCCCGTCGCCTGCCGCCAGCTGTCGGCCAGCGATCCAGCGTTGATCACGCTGTACCCGATGGTGTCGATGAATTCGGTCACCGCCGCCTTCGCCGGCGCGGAGTCGCCGGCGATCGGTAGGTACGTGCGGTCGGCCGCCCCCGCCGGGCGGGCGAGGGACAGCAGGTGCTTGTAGAAGATGTTGTTGAACGCCTTCACGATTAGGGCGTCCGGCATGTACCGCTGCAGCAGTTCGCTCGAGGTGAGCGACGTACCGTCGAGCTCGGGGATGTGCCCGTCGCGCTCGGGGCCGTAGTTGCAGGTGTCGATGACGGTCTTACCTCCGAGGGCTGCGGCGGGGAGCTCCGGGAACGCGCTGACTGGCACCGTGAGCACCACGATGTCGCCGGCCGCCGCGGCCTCCGCGCTCGTCGCCGCGGATGCCCGTAGCCCGAGTTCGGCGACCGTAGCCGCGAGCGTTTCGGGGCCGCGCGAGTTGCTGAGCACCACCCGATGCCCGGCGCCGATCGCGAGCCGGGCGAGAGTGGTGCCGATCTGTCCGCTGCCGATGATTCCCACGGTTGTCATGAGCGCCCCTCGGGGAGGTAGTGGCCGTTGTCCAAGTCGGCGATCAGGCCGGGATGTGTGGGTTCCCAGCCGAGGGCCTCCCGGGTGATGACGTTGGACATCGGGTAACTCTGCGTGACGATGTTCGCGATGAATCCGAAGTACCCCGGCAGCATCAGTTCGTCCAGGGGAATGCTCACGGCGGGCAAACTCAGGCGGCTGCCGATGGCCTCGGCGATCTCGCGGAAGGAAATTCCTTCGTCTTCGACCGCGTGCCAGTATCGGCCGGCCTCACCTTTTTCCAGCGCCAGTCGGAACAATGGAGCGACATCGCGGATGTGCACGGCGTTCCAGGCGTTCGCGCCGTCTCCGGGGTAGCCGGCGAAGCCCCGCTCCTTTGCCAGCGCGATCAGCATGGGCAGGAAGCCGGCACGGTCGCTCGTGCCATGGGCGATATTGGCGATCCTCACGACCGAAGACCGCACCCCCTGCTCGGCCAGGCCGATAACGGTGGTTTCGACGACATTGCGCACCCGCAGGGTGCCCCGGTGCTCATCGTCGACGAACAGAGCCGGGTCCTCCTCGGTGGCCGGACGGCCTAGCTGTCCGGCCACCCGACGCTCCCCGCCACGACCAGTGGCTTTCCCGTTCCCGCGAGTGCCTCACCGTAGGCGAGCATGACCGGGACTTCCGCCGCAGCCACAGCGTCCATCCCGCCCGTCGGGAGCAGGTCTTGCCGGTGAGCGACGTGGACGACTCCGTCGGAGTCAGCCGCTGCCTCTTTGAGCCCGTCAAGGTCCTGTAGGTCGCCACGGCGGACGGTCGCACCGAGCGCTGACAGCGCCGCCGCTGAAGCATCCGATCGGGCAAGGCCTGTCACCTCGTGCCCGGCGGCGATGAGTTCGGGGATGATGTGCGAACCGGAATGGCCGGTCCCGCCAGTGACGAGAACGCGCATGTTGCTGCTCCTTGCGAGTGATGCGGTGGACAAAATAGGGGCGCGGCTGCGCTCAGTTGAGAGTGTTGATGCCGAGGGCGATGTTGAAGCCCGCGCCGTTCTGGGCCAGGCCCATCAGCAGCGGTCCCACCCCTTCCAGCCAGCGGGCCATCTCGAGGCCGCCGGCATCGAGCGGACGGAGTCCGAGGGTCGTGACGAATGCCGACACAGTGGCCTTGGCTTCCGCGTCGTCTCCGGCGAAGAGCACGTCCCACGAGCCGTCCTGAGTTAGGACGTGACCGAAGACGGTGTTGAACGCCTTCACGACGTGCGCGCTCTCAGGGACGACCTTGGCGATCTCCCGCGCACCGGAACTACCCTCGGGAGTGACCACTCCGGTCGCGTCGGCGTTGAACGTATTTGAGATGTCGATGAGGATCTTGCCGGCTAGTGCAGTCCCGTACTGGGCAGCGACCTGAACGGCGCTGGTGTATGGCACCGCGAGGACGACGATGTCGCCCGTAGGGACAGCGCCGAACGTCCCGACCGTGGCCCCGCCGCCGAGAGTGGCAGCCAGGCTCTTGGCCTTGGCCGCGTCACGCCCGATGAGCTCAACAGTGTTGCCGCCCTTGACCGCGCGAGCGGCTATTGCGTTGGTCATGCCGCCGAGGCCGATGAAACTGATGCTGCTCATACGTATGTACTCGCTTTCGCTGATCTGGACCTAGCTTTCTGCAATCAACCGCGAAGCGGCGATCGGGCGACGCATGTGCGCTCATCCCAGGACAGGAAGCTGAACTGCTCTAATCGGAGCAGTAGTCCGAATATACGGTGCAGTGCTCCGTTAAGCAAGCGAGAGAAGTAGGAGCAGCCATTTTCAAGCCGGACGGGTATCGCATTTTGGTAATTGACCTCGCTCGCCAGGCCCGCTCCAACCCACCACACTCGAAGGTCGCTCCCGAAGACGGGGCGACAGGTTCATCGTTCATGATTGCTCCAGTCCACTCTGGAGCGCGTCTTGGAAATCTACAGTTTCCCGAGACGCTGATCGATGCCGGATGAGCCAGCCTGTGAATCGCAGCGATAAGTGGCGCGGTTTTATTCGCGGTAAATGGCATCCTGTTCCGCAGGAACGGATCCCCGACGCTTTGCTGTTGATCGAAACACCGCGGCAGCTTGTTGGGCGGCTGGGCTGAGCCTGCGGTTGGCGAGGTGGGCAAGGAGGATCCTGCGCTTGGGGGCGCCGGCAAGTGGGACGGCAACGACGTCGGCGCGGAGCGCGCTCAGGGCCAGCTGCGGGGCTAAGGCTATACCGATGCCGGCGGCGACCATGCCCTGTGTCTCCTGGTAGTCATTGGCAGCGAAGGCGATGCGCGGCTCGAAGCCGGCGTCGCGGCAGACGCGGCGGAGGACATCGGCCACGGGGTGTTCGTCGCGCACGATCCATTCCTGGTCCCTTAAGGTATCGATCCGTACGGACTGCCGCTCCGCAATGGGGTGATCGCGTTGCACGAGCAGCACTGTGGGGTCGTTCATCAGCCTGACCAGGGTCAGATTCTCATCCTCGATCTGTTGCCAGGGGTAGTCCCACAGCAGCGTCAGTTCGATGTCCCGCCGATGCAGCCGCTCCAGCAGGCCGTCCCGACGGGCGCTGATGACCGTGACTGCGACCTCCGGATGGCGGGCTCGGAATGCGAGAACGACATCTGGCATGAGGGAAGCGCCGACTGTGGGAAAGGTTCCCATCCGCAACTGGCCCCGGCGCAGCCCGGCAAACTCTGCCATTTCGGCGCGGGCGGCTTCGATCGTCCTGTCGATGTCGTCGGCGTAGCCGAGGAGGGCCTGCCCAGCCTCAGTGAGCACCACACCCCTCGGATGCCGATCGACCAGCGCAACGCCCACCTCATGTTCGAGCTTCGCTATCTGCTGCGAGACCGCTGACGTCGTAAAGGAGAGGGCCGTCGCCGCGGATGTCAGTGAACCTGAGCGGCTTACCTCGCGGAGCACGTGAAGCCGGTGAAGGTCAAGGGTTGCCATGAACACAGTTTAGCAAAACTATAGGACTATCGAGTTTCTTGTGATTGTGCTGAACCCAGTGTTCGCGGATCGTAGAGGTAGAGGCGCTGTGAAGTGCGCAACATCTATGAGACATGAAGGAGAAAACCGTGGGACTCCGAGGCCATTGGTACCGAGGCGGCACGAGTAAGTGCTGGCTCTTTAACGCCGAGGACGTAACCCCTCATGCCGTCAGCCGCGAGGAGATCCGCAGGCTGCTAGCCGATGCATTCGGCGCGGCAGATTCCCGGCAGCTTGACGGCGTTGGCGGAGGGACTTCCACGACGTCGAAGGCCGCCGTGGTCTGGGCCACACCGGGTGGGGAGGCAGATCTTGACTACCTCTTCGCCCAAGTCGGGATCGGAGACCCGACTGTGGAGCTGGGCTGCAATTGCGGTAATTGTGCCACTGCCATCGCTCTGTTCGCCGTCCAGTCGGGCATTGTTCCTCCTCGGCACGGCATCACGAGGGTCAGCATGCGCAACCTCAATACAGGAGCCGTGCTGAGCGGAACTGTCCCAACCCCGGGCGGCACCATCCCGAGGTCCGGTCTGGCCAGGGTTCCGGGCAGCAGCGCAGCAGGCGTTCCCGTCAGCCTCTCATTCCACGGCCCCTGGGGCCAGAGCGCCGGCGCCGTCTTGCCGACGGGGAACGCGGCCGAGGAGATTTCGGTAGGCGCGAGCACGCTGATGGCAACGCTGGTCGATGCCGGTGCGCCGGCGGTACTCATCCCGGCCGTCGAGGCTGGAATCGATCTGTCCTCGATGACCGGCAACCTCTCAGAGCACCTGCCCACGCTCATCGCGGCACGGGCATCGGCGGGCCTCATGATGGGGCTGCGGAAGCCTGAAGATCCTCCGCAGAACGCTGTTCCGAAGGTCGGTGTGGTGGCAGCGCCGGCGGATTACATCGCCGCGGACGGAACGAGCATCGCCGCGGACAGTCACGATCTGCGGGTTCGCATGCTGTCGATGCTTACCCCGCACCCCGCCATCGGCCTCACCTCGGCCGTAGCCGTGTCCCTCGCAGCCGCTCTGCCCGGATCCGTCGTGGCTAAACTGTTACGCCCGGCCTACCCCGCCATCCCCGGAGTCCCCCGCTCGTTGCGGATCGGGACACCTGCCGGCGTGATCACCACCGAAGTCATTATTGATGACAACGGCACCGTCAGCGAGATCGCCCTCCACCGGGCGGCCCGGCACCTTGCCACCGCCGACATCGACGTCGCACAACCAGTAACGGCCTAGCCCCATCGTTCCGCCCCTGCCATCATTAGGTGGGGCACTCACCCAGGAAGTTGTTCAATGAAGATCAAATCCATCCTCGGACACCTCTATGTCCAGGTACTTATCGGCGTCGGTCTCGGCATCCTCGTCGGCGCGCTGTGGCCCGACCTCGGGTCTTCCCTCAAACCGCTCGGCGACGGCTTCGTGAAGCTCGTGAAGTTCATGATCGCACCGATCGTCTTCTGCACCATCGTCAGCGGCATCACCTCCCTGACCGACACCAAGAAGGTCGGCCCGACCCTGCTGCGTTCACTGGGCTTGTTCTACGTCCTCACGGGCGTGGCCCTGGCCATCGGCCTGGGCGCGGTCATCCTTTTCCAGCCGGGAGCGGGCATGCACATCAACCCGGCTCACCTCGATACTTCGGTCGCATCGAAGTACACAAGCCAGCTGCCCAGCAGCAACCCGGTGGACTTCCTGCTGAGCATCATCCCCACCAGCTTCATCGGAGCCTTCGCCGACGGAGATGTGCTTCCCGTGCTCGTCATCGCACTGCTCTGCGGCTTCGCCTTCAGCAAGCTCGGGGCACCCGGCCAGCTGGCCCTCAACATGGTCACCAGCTTCAACAAGCTGCTGTTCGTCGTGTTCGGCTTCCTCATGAAAGTCGCACCCATCGGGGCGTTCGGCGCCATGGCGTTCACCGTCGGCAAGTACGGAGCCCATTCGATCGGCAACCTCGGGATGCTGATCCTCGCCTTCTACACAGCATGCGTCGTCTTCGTGGTCGTCGCCCTCGGAATCCTGGCGAAGCTCACCGGTTTCAGTCTCTGGCGGATTCTGCGCTACTTCCGCGACGAGTTCCTCATCGTCCTCGCCACATCCTCAAGCGAACCCGTCCTTCCACGCCTGCTCACCAAGCTCGAGCGCCTCGGCTGCGACCGCGGAGTCGTCGGCCTCGTCGTCCCGACGGGCTACTCCTTCAACCTCACCGGCACCGCGGTCTACCTCACGCTCTCATCGATGTTCATCGCCCAGGCCTGCGACATCCACCTCAGCTGGGACCAGATCCTCCTCATGCTCGGAATGATGCTCCTGACCTCCAAGGGCGCAGCGGGCGTGACAGGCAGCGGCTTCGTCGCCCTCGTCGCGACCCTGACAGTCATGCCCACGCTGCCCGTTGCCGGAGTGGCCCTGATCGTCGGTATCGACCGCTTCATGAGCGAAGCCCGCGCCCTTACCAGCACCGTCTGTAACATCGTCTCGTGCGTCGCCATCGCCAAGTGGCAGCGTGCGCTCGACACCGAGAAACTCCAATCCGAGCTCAAGACGGGCTACGTGCCCACCGAAGCCGAAAAGCTCGAGCTCACTGAACCGGCACTGGCACACTGACGGTGCCCTTCACGAGTCAGGCTCCAGCCCTTGGCAATAACCTGACCCGCCCACCCGTCGACCTCCGCCGGGTCCACACAAGGCTGCATCGGACACCCGGCCCTGCTATCCATCGCAACAGGTAACCCGACAGTCGGGAGCAGGAACCGGGTCCGGTGCCAACGTGGCGGGAAGCAGACACGCTGCTCCCCGCCACGTCCCCACCCGGACCGGATCAAACGGAACCAAAAACCATCCAGGGAACCCCATGACACCCCCCTTGCAACAGACCACTCCGGAGGAACTCACACAGGCACCGAGCGGCGCTCCGACGACAGAAATGGAGCGCATACCGGACTGGAACAAACTCACCCGCGCAGACGAAGTCGCAATCCGCCGCCACGATGGATCACTTTCCTCGGGACGGATCGACATGCTCTCCATGGACCGAAAGGTCTTCTGGATCATCCAGAATGACGGCAAAGGGCGCACGATGATCGAGAAGGACGAAGACACCACCGTATTCCGTCGCACATCGGGCCGCCGCAACGAAGGGCACACAGGGTCTTACCGGATATGAAGATTCATCAGTTCAGCTTGGCACGATGCAGCAGCAGTATCTCGTGCGGCATAACCCAAGCTGCCCGATGCGGCAGCACATAGCTCCTGGAGATGACTTTCACACCGTCCGGGCGCATCTTCCCCGTGGGTGAGACATGCCGATACAAGGTCTGGCGTGTGATGCCGAGTTCTTTGCAGAGCTCGCTGATTTTGGTGCCTGGCTTACCCATGGACGCTGCGGCAAGGCAGACTTTCGCGGCAGTCATTTTGTAGGGGCGGCCGCCGTTGCGGCCGCGGGCGGAGATCAGTTCGCGTTTTAGCCCTCGGCGAATGTGGTCATCTGCTGGCCACCGACGTGGGGCCGCGGGTGGTGGATCTATTTCCCCCACCGCTCGGAGGAACCGCGCTCAGCGCCTCGTCTCGTACCTGGTCAGGACCACGGCGCCGGGAAACATCCGCGTCTCCACCAGGTCCGGGTTCACCCAGCTGTCCAGCGCGGCGAAAGATGGCGTGCCGCCGCCCACCAGGACCGGATAGGTGGCCAGCGCCTACTCATCGATCAGCCCGGCCTGCATGGCCGCCCCGGCGAGCGTTGCG
The DNA here is from genome assembly GCF_057747935.1 of Arthrobacter sp. DMZ02-1R. NCBI lineage: Bacteria > Bacillati > Actinomycetota > Actinomycetes > Micrococcales > Micrococcaceae > Arthrobacter > Arthrobacter sp. DMZ02-1R. Next base: position 3,999,656 of record NZ_CM173230.1, on the reverse strand, counting down.
CGGCCGACGCTCATCGGGCCGCCGCCCTCGGCCTTGAGCCGAACCCATCGCGCGCCAGGGGACTCTCTATTTCAGGCGCGTCCCCTGGCAGGCAAGCTGGGTCGCAGTCGTCCACCCGTTGCGTTGATTGGGTGGGTCTGAAACCATCCGGCGGTTGGGTAGCCATGGTCAGGCGAGGGTGGTGAGCCTGAGCGAAGCGACCTTTGCGGTTCCGCCGGTGGTGTACAGCGAGACGCCGGTGCTGGAGGGGTCTGGGAAGACCAGTTCGGTGAGGGTGACTTCTCCGTCTTGGGCGAAGATCTCCACAGAGCAGTGATCAACGAAAATGCGCAGGTTATACGCTCCATCCACGGCACGCAGGGGCGCGGTGTCGATCGATGCAAAGGCGCTGTGGAACGCCGTGTTGCCCGAGACCGTTCGATCCACGAGCAGTCTGCCGTCACCCGGACAGATGCCGATCCTTATACCTTCGTTGCCGTTGCCGCGGATCACGAGGCCAAATTCATCTGCGGAACCGGGCACAAACGTTACCTCGATGAGTTGCACGGCGCCCCCGCCTGCCACGGAACGGATGCCATCGACGTCGAGCTCTGTGTAGGCAACTGTGCGGGTAAGCGCTGCGGGGTCAATCACTGCCTGCTGGGTGAGGTGCGGTGCCCCTTCAGAGGTGACCAGCGAGACCTCGCGTACAAGCGACATGGGGCTTCGCCAAGGGGAGGTTGGAATGTCGTTGCCGTACTGCCAGTTGTTCATCCAGGCCATCATGAGCCGGCGACCGTCCGGAACGTTGCTGAAGGACACAGCCGCGTAGTAGTCCCGGCCCCAGTCGAGCCAAAGATACTCGGCCATGTGCGCCGGATCCTGGTCGCCTTCAGTGACCGTGGTTTCGGACCTGAACGTCACGCCGTCGAAGTCTCCCACGAAGTACTGTCCCGCAGATCCTCCGTTCGGCCCGCCGGGATTGAGGTTAACGGTCAGCACCCATCTGATCAGGTCCTCGTTCCCGTCAAGTGGCAGAGGAAACAGGTCAGGACATTCCCAGACTCCGCCAGTAGCGTTGGCCGGCCCAAAACTGCTGAGGTAGTCCCAGCTCTTCAGGTCATCGGAACGGTACATCACGACCGTGAAATCCAGTGCCTCGACAGCGACCATTACCCAATAGGCGCCGGCCGGGCCGTTGTAGCGGAACACCTTCGGGTCGCGGAAGTTCGCGGAATTGCGGTTCAGGACCGGGTTTCCGTGGTACTTGGACCAGGTGTAGCCGCCGTCCGTGCTCCATGCGAGTGACTGGGCCTGGATCCCAGCGTGCTGTGAGTTCTCCTTGTAGGCACTTGTGTAGATGGCGACCAGGGGTGCAGCAGTTCCGTCGCCGAGTCCGCTGGTGTTGTGCTGGTCGTAAACGACGCTGCCGGAGAAGATGTCCTCGTATTCGTCGCAGGCAATAGCGACGGGTTGCTCTGTCCACGTGATGAGGTTCGTGGAGGTGGCGTGCCCCCACGACATGTTTCCCCAGACATTCCCAAAGGGGTTGTTCTGGCAGTAGAGGTGGTAATTACCCTCGTAGTAGATGAGGCCGTTGGGGTCATTGAGCCAGGTGTCCTTGCTGGCGTAATGCATCGCCGGCCGGAAAGCCTCACGTGTGGGCGCGGTTACCGCGGTCATGAATCAAAGTCTCATTTCATTTCGTCTTCCTGAGGAAGGGTGGGTGCGGCCATCCATCCGGCGAACGGCGCTGGGCGCTGTTCGGCCGCTGGTCGGATGCTGGTGTTAGCAGTTGCTCTTGTATAGGTCGTACGTCCGCTTCGCGGCGGGATGCCCCGGCCATGAGCTGGATGTCTTAGGTGATAGAGCGATGGGGAAATGACTCCAAAGGCGGGAGAGGTCGGATCCTGAGTTAGGGGAAGAGATTCCGAGCTCCTCCAAAGATCTCAGCCATGGTCCAGGCATCGAAGGAGAGCAGCCTCACGGTACCCTCGGCGGTCAGGCTCACGTGCTGGCCGGCCAGGGTCGGGTAAACGCGGGCGGTGAGCGGCTTACCGTTGGCGAAAATTTCGACGGCGGATCGGTCCACCAGGACGCGCAGGTGCACCCGGCCGTCGGGCATCGGGAGCGGTCCGGACTTGTCGTCGACATCAACGGTTGGATCGAGGCTGCTCTGAGTCCGGTCGAGGCGGAGTGTGCCTTGGCCGTCGCCTTCAGTGGTCCGGCACAGCTCGATCACTGTTTCCTCCTTGGATTTACCGGAGACGCCACCGTCAGCCGATCCCAGCAAGCCCAGTCGCAGCACAGCACCAGGCTCGAGCTGCACATCCAGTTCGAGGTCCAGTTGGTTGCCGGACACACCGGTAGCCACAGGTGCCCCGGTACCCAGCAGCTCCTGTCCGGGCAGGCCCACATGGTCCCGGCGCAGCTTCTCGATTTCAGGCACGGGCGCGAACACCAGGGTTCCGTCGTCGGCCACGGTTGTGACGCGCGGCAAACTCATGACGCCCGACCACCCGGCCTCGATCATCGCGGCGTCGCTGCGGCCCTCCTGAAGCCAACCAAACATGATGCGTCGGCCGGACTCATCCTGGAATGACTGCGGCGCATAGAAGAACCGTCCACCGTAGTCGAGCCGATGCAGCCCGGTGGGCTCGAAGGAGTTTTCCGAATAGCGGCCGGTCCAGTACAGCGGGTGGCGGGTGTCGCCGTTGTCCCATGCGGAAAAGACCAGCACGTCGGGCGCGTCGCCAGAAGTAGGAACCGTACCCAACGATCCCTCGCGTGCCCGGAACAGGTCCACGCATTCCCACATGGTCCCGGTCCAATCGGAATCGGCAGGATCGCCCTGTGAGGCGTCGCCGATGAACAGGGGCCCGACGTATTCCCAGGCGCGCAGATCCTCCGACTCGTACAGGAACGCCGTGCCGCCGCGCCCACGGATGCCCGATCCCACCAACTGCCGCCAGATGGAACCCTCGCGCCATACGCAGTGATCGCGATACGCCGTGATGTCCACTCCGGCCGGTGGAGCTGCGATGACCGGGTTCTGAGGAATTTTGCTCCAGCTCAGGAGGTCTGCGGATCCGACGGCAACGCAGGGCAACTCCTGTTCGCCCAGCCGTCCCGAGTACACCAAGGTGGGTGTTCCGCCGTCGTTCACCAACACCCCCGACCAGCAGCCGTCGGCGTCCGGACCTGCGGAAGGTTCCAGCGCCACCGGCTGGTCCGTCCAGTGGACGAGGTCGGTGCTGGTGGCGTGGCCCCACTGGATGCGGTGGTGGAAGGCGCCTTCGGGGTTGTACTGGTAGAAGAGGTGATAGGTGCCGTTCCATTGGCTCACGCCGTTGGGGTCGTTCAGCCAACCGGCCGGGGACACGAAATGGAAGCGCGGCCGAAGGGGGTCCGCATCGGCGCGGGCAATCAGTTCGTCCTGGGGGACGGTGCCGAGCGGGTGCGTCGATTCAGTCATGCGGAGGCCTTGTTGTCGGTAGGTTCAGTTGCCAGGGCGTGGCCGCCGGCTCCAGCCTGCGGGCGGTAGAGGTGGCAGCGCACCCAGTGGCGGTTTTCGGGGTCGCCCACACCGTGGCGAACGGGTTCCTCGGCCGAGCAGGCCTGGTTTGGGTCGCCGTCGAAAGCGCAGCTGGTCGAAGCCATCACAGCCTGCCGCAGCTCGGCCCGGCGCACGGGATCGTAGGAGCCCGCCCTGGCCGGATCCGGGACGGCTGAGACCAGCAGCCGCGTGTACGGGTGGGCCGGGTTGGCCAGGAGGTCCAAGGACTCGCCCTCTTCAACGAGCTCACCGGCGAACATGACCGCCGTCCGGTCCGCGAGGTATCGGGCCGAAGCGAGGTCGTGTGTGATGTAGAGCATGGAGATTCCCTGCTCATCGCGGAGCTTCCGCATCAGGTTCAGCACGCCGATCCGGACCGAAACATCCAGCATGGAGGTGGGTTCGTCGGCGAGGATGACCCGTGGTTCCACGGCAAGGGCCCGGGCGATCGCGACTCGCTGGCGCTGCCCGCCGGAGAGCTCGTGCGGGTAGGAGTTCAACATGTCGGCCTGCAGGCCCACGGTGGTCATAAGCTCCTCGAGTCGCTGCTGTGTCTCTGTCTCGGAGCTGCCGCCCTTCCGGTGGATCGCTAGCGACCTCCGCAGGAAGTGCTCCACTCTGTGGGCAGGATTCAGCGAGCCGAAGGGATCCTGGAAGACCATCTGCAGTTGGGAGCGGAACGCTCTCGATGCCTGGAAGCGGTCACGTTTGAGGACGTCGACGCCGTCGAGCAGGATCTCCCCGGCGCTCGGCTTCTCGAGCCGGGCAACGCAGCGGGCCAGGGTGCTCTTACCCGACCCAGACTCCCCCACGAGCGCCACGATTTCGCCACGGCCAATGGTCAGGTCCACGCCGTGCAGAGCCCGGACGGACTCCCGGGAGAACAAACCACCTATAGGGAAAGACTTTCCTAGTCCGCGGACCTCGAGGGCCGTAGCTTCGGTGTCAGCGGAGGGGCGCTGGGATGACAGCACAGCGTGGCTCATCGTGCGGCTCCTTCCATGATGGCGGTGTCATCAGCCGCTGAAGCGTCGGCACTGACCGGTGCGACGAAATGGCCGGGTGCTGCTTCGGTGAGGTCGGGGATATTCCGGAACTTCACGCCGTCGGGCAGTCCGGTCAGCGGAACCCGCGGACCGGTCAGCGGCGGGAACGCACCCATCAGCGCCTGCGTGTATGGGTGGCGGGGGTTGGCGTAGACGTCCTGGGCTTTCGCGGTCTCCACGATCCGGCCTCCGTACATCACCGCCATACGGTGCGAAAGTTCCACCATGAGGGACATGTCGTGGGTGATGAAGAGGACGGAGAAGCCCAGTTCGCGTTGGAGTTCCTTGATTTGGGCCATGATTTCCTGCTGCACCACGACGTCCAGGGCCGTGGTGGGTTCGTCGAGGATCAAGAGGGACGGCTTGAGCGCCACGGCCATCGCGATCACCGCACGCTGGCGCATGCCGCCCGAAAGCTGGTGCGGGTAGGACTTGAGTCGAGCGGGGTCGATCCTGACAAGTTCCAGCAGCTGGCCCGCGCGTCGGAGGGATTCCTTGCGGGAGTAGCCGGCGTGTGTGGTGAAGATGTCCACGATTTGCTCGCCGATGGTGAGCACCGGATTCAGCGAGTTCATGGCCGATTGGAAGACCATAGCGACGTCCTGCCAGCGGAAGCGCCGCAGTTCCTCCGGGCTCATGGCCAGGACGTCCTTGCCGCCGAAGGAGATGCTGCCGGCGGCGATTTTTGCGGGGTCCTTGAGCAGCCGCATGATCGAGTTGGCGATGGTCGACTTGCCGCAGCCGGACTCGCCCGCCAGCCCGAACACCTCACCGGTGCCGATGCTGAAGGAAACACGGTCGACGGCGGTGGTGGAGCGGGTGTCGCCGATGTACTTGACGGTGAGGTTCTTGACGTCGAGAACGGGCTCGTGGGAGCCGAAGGAAACTTGGGAGACTGTCACTTGGCGGCGCTCCTTTCGGTATTCTTTGGGGTTTTGATCTTCCGCAGCCGCGGATTAGTGACCTCGTCCACGGCGTAGTTGATGAGCGCCAGTGCGAACGCGACCAGCGCGATGCAGACACCCGAGGGAACAAAGACCCACCAGCTGCCGGTCAGTAGGGCGCCCTCGTTGCCGGCCCAGAAGAGGTTGTTGCCCCAGGAAACGGTGCTCACGTCACCCAGGCCAAGGAACTCCAGGCCTGCCTGGGCGCCGATGCCGTAAATCACGCAGGCAAGTAGCGTGCTCATCACGTTCGATGCCATGTTGGGCAGGATTTCGCGGAACATGATCCGGCCGGCCCGTTCGCCGGACACCACGGCCGCGGCCACAAAATCTTTGGAACGGATGGACAACGCCTGGGATCGCAATACACGTGCTGACCCAGCCCAGCCGGTAACCACGAGCACCAGGATCACGGTTCCCAAACCCGGCGGCAGGAAAGCTGCCAGGATGACAAGGAGCGGGAGTCCGGGCAGGAGCAGGAAGACGTTGGTCACCAGGGACAGTGCTTCGTCAATCAACTTGCCAAAGTACGCCGACGCCAGGCCCACCAAAATGCCGATGAAGGTGGATGCGAAGCCCACAGTCAACCCGACGAGCAGGGAACTGCGGGAGCCATGGACAGTCAGGGCAAGCACGTCCTGACCTTTGGCCGTGGTGCCGAGCCAGTGCTCGGGAGACGGTTCCAGCGAGGCCATCGCGGTGATCCGCGACGGATCTCCCGGGAACAGAACGGGGGCCAGCAACGCAAGCGCGATGAACACGAGCATCACGATCATGCCCACCAGGGCCTTCTTGTTGGTGATAAGTCCGTGGACGAAACTGCGGTTGGGCTTGCGGGCAGCTGTGGGCTCAGTGGGCTCAGTGGGCTGCTTGAGAATTGCGGTTGTCATGATGGGTCCCTCAGTTGCTGCGCACACGCGGGTCGAGGCGGACGTAGAGGATGTCCACCAGGAAGTTCGCCAGCAGCACGGCGGCGGTGATGGTCAGGAACAGGCCCTGCATAAGCGGGTAGTCGAGGCCTTGAACGGCGTTGAGGAGTTGGTAGCCGACGCCGGGATACGCGAACACCACCTCGGTGAGCATTGCACCACCCACCACAAAGCCCAGCCCCATGCCGAAGCTCGTGACCGACGGGAGCATGGCGTTCCTTGCCGCGTAGCGGAGCATGATGCGGCCCGGCCGGAGACCCTTGGCCTGGGCCATGGTGATGTAGTCCTCCGAGTTCGTGGCGATCATGGTGTTCCGCATGCCCAGCATCCAGCCACCGATGGACACCAGGACGATCGTCAACGCCGGGAGCACAAGGTGCGCACCGACGTCGCCGATGAACTCCCAGGTAAACGCGGGCTCCAAGCCGTCCGTGAAAGCGTGGCGGATCGGGAACCAGCCCAACACCACGCCGAACAGGTACAGGGCTCCCATGGCTAGCCAGAAGTACGGGAAGGATCCAATGAAGATCAGGAGCGGCGGCAGCGCCGAATCGATCGCACCGCCGCGTCGCCAGGCGGCCAGGATGCCGAGAAGATTGCCGATGATGGCGGCGAACACCAGGGCGGTTCCGCCCAGCAACAGGGTCCAACCGATCTGGCTGGCGATGACCTCGGTGACCGGGGTGGGGAAACGCGAGATGGAGACACCCATCTGGCCGGTCAGGATGTTGTGCATGTAATCGACGTACTGTTCCCAGAGCGGCCGCGTATCCACGCCGAGCAACTTGCGCAGGGCTTCGATCTGTTCGGGCTGCATCTTGCCCTGGGTACGGGCGAACATGCGTGAGACGGGGTCTCCCGGCATGAAACGCGGGAGCAGGAAGTTCAGGGTGACGGATGCCCAGAAAGCAATCAGGTAGAAACCCAGGCGGCGAAGGATGAAGCGCACTGTTTCCCTCCATTTCGGGAATTGCGGAAAGTTTGGAGGCACGCCCGGCGGGGTTGTCGCTGGATGCGGCGAGGCGGCGCCGGGCGTGCGGTTTAGGGCTGGTCGCCGGGTGTCCGGTGACCAGCGGTCAGCGGTACTACTTGCGCGGTTCCAGAGTGGTCAGGACCAGGACCGTGGTGGGGGAGCGGTCAGAGAGCGTTGCGTAGGGGTTGTCCTGAGTGGGCCATCCCGTGAAGTGAACGTCCGTGTAGTCGCCCCATTCGGGGCCGGAGAACAGCGGAACCGTCGGGGCCACCGCGTTATATTCCGCCTGAAGCTGGTTCGCGATCTGCTTCTGCGCGGCTTCGTCGCCAGCAGCAGCGAACCGCTGCAAGAGATCATCGGCCTTTGGATCGCCGAAACGGTGGTAGTTCTCGGTGGCCTTGACGCCCACCGGCTTGACGGTGGAGGTGCCCATGGTGGAGCTGAAGTACTTGAACGGGCTGGGGTCGTTCGCGCTCCAGACGATGCCGGTGTCGAACGTTCCCTGCTCGTAGCCGGAGACGACGGAGGCCCAGTCAGGGGAGTCCACCTTGGCGGTCACGCCGATGGCCTGGAGGTTCTGGGAGATCACGTTGGCCACGGAGAGCCAGTCGGAGGAGCTGGCGCCCACGGAGATCTTGAACTCGAAAGGCTTGCCGTCCTTGAGGGTGCGCTTGCCGTCCGCGCCCTTGGGGTAACCGGCGGCGTCGAGCATCTTGTTCGCTTCGTCCACGTTCAGCTTGGTCCAAGTGCAGTTGTTCGCCACATCGGCGTTCTTCCAGCTCGCGTAGTTGCCGGAGAGGCCTGTGCAGTCGGCCGGAGTGGCGTACCCGCTCATGCCGATCTTGGTGACCTGGTCACGGTCAACCGCCATGCTCAGGGCCTTGCGCACCGTCCCGTCATTGAACGGCGCCTTGCTGGTGTTCAACTGCCAGTTGATCATGGCGCCCGTCGGCGGGAACCAGAAGTGGCGGTGGTCCTTGTCCTTGGCGATGAAGGTCTTCTCGATGTTCGGGATGAACTGGGTGGACCAGTCCACATCACCGTTGACGCTGGCCAGGTTGGCGGCATCGTTTCCGGACATCGCCAGCATCTTGATGCCGGCGATCTTCTGCTTGTCAGGCTGCCAGTAGTTCGGGTTCTTCTTCAGCACGAAGGACTGGGACTGGAAGCTGTCCACCTGGGTGTAGGGGCCGGTTCCCACGGGGTTGGCGTTGGTGTCCTTCGCCGGATCGGCGATGGATGACCAGATGTGCTTGGGGAGAATGGGGAGCTGCCCGATCTCATAGAGCGCGGGGGACCAGGGCTTGTTGAAGGTGAATGTCACCTTGTCCGTGCCCACCGGAGTGACGGAATCCAGGTACTCGAAGCCGCCCTTGAGCTTCTTCTGCAGCTGGAAGGTGTAGGCCACGTCATCGGCGACGAAAGGCTGCCCGTCGGACCACTTCACGCCGTCACGCAGGGTGAAGGTGACGGATTTGCCATCCTTGGCAGCGTCCCAGGAGGCGCCCAGCCAGGGGACCGTGTTGCCTTTGGCCGGGTTGAAGACCATCAGGGGTTCGTAGATGGCCTGCTGGACCATGGGGTTCACAGTGGGGGCAAAGGGGTTGAAGTTACGGTCGAAGGTACTCATGTCCTCACGCGGGATGGTCAGGAAGGCGTTCGCGTTAGCTCCGGCGTCGGTGCCGGCGGACTTGTTGACGGTGGCAGCGCAGCCAGTCAGCAGCATTGCACCCACAGCCAGTCCGGCCGCTGCAATGCGGGCAGACCTCAAGAATCGGGGTTGTGTCATGATGGGTATCTCTTTCCTATCTTCATCAGCAAGGTGAAGGGGTGGGTAAGGGTTTGCTCTTCGACATTGATTTCACGGTCAGACCGAAGAGCGTTCTAGCAGCGGACAGTCGACCAATTGCTGGTCGGCAGTGATCGGCTGTCCTGCTGTCAGAGCTGCGAGCGTCTGGACTCCCAGAGCGCCCATTTTTTCGAACGGCAACGCAACCGTGGTCAACTTTGGCCTGAGGTAGGCCGCAATCAGTTCCTGGTTGTCGAAGCCGATCACGGCGATGTCACCGGGGATGGTCAGTCCCCGTTCCTTGATGGCGTCATAAGCGCCCATCGCCATGCGGTCATTGAGGCAGAACAGTGCGGTCGGCCTGTCCTGCTGGGGGTAACGATCCAGGATTTGGCACGCCGCCTCATAGCCTCCATCCGCCGTCGCATGCCCGGACACCACCAGCTCCGGATCCAGTTCCAGCCCGGCGCCCGCGAGTGCTTCTCGTGCACCCTCCAAACGCCCGACGGCCGCGGGAATGTGCGGGTCCAGATTGATGACTCCGATCCTGCTGTGGCCGGCCCGGAGCAAACGATCGACGGCAACCCTGCCGCCCGCGCGCTCGTCCGGGACGATCGAGGGCAGCTTCCCGTCCGCGTCGAAACAATTGATCAGGACAGTGGGAACCTCGTGGGCGCTTTCCGGAACATGCACGCCGCGGTGGTATGTTGCCGCGTACAAAAGTCCTTCCACTCGTTGTTCCAGCAGCTTTTCCGTTGCTGCATCTTCCAGCCCTTGGTTGGGTCCCACGGCATCGGCCTGGTCGGAAGGCGCGATGAGCAGGAACCGGTGGTCAAGCCAGGCTTGATCCTGGGCGCCCTTGATGATGTCCACCGCAAACGGGGCCGTCACGATCTCGGTGACGAGTCCGTACCAATCACTGCGCTGGGAAGCCAGTGCGCGCGCTCCGGCATTCGGGCGGTAACCCAATGCCTGAACGGCGTCGTTGATGCGGATGCGCGTTTCCTCAGAAATGCTGGCGTTTTCTCGGTTGCTCAGCACGAACGAGACCGCCGTCCGGGAGACACCGGCGTGCTTGGCGACATCACTCATGGTGACACCCCGCTGCCGCACAGCCGCGGCTTTCTGGGGGGTGGTGGTTTTCGCCATTGAATGCTCCGGTGTCTTCGTTGATCCTGCGCGCAGTACCAGGGGTTCGGTCTGAGGTCGTATCGCAATCCTTGGCAAGTAACGCGGGTTACCTTCAACGATGTGATTGAGGTTACACGCGTTACCTCGTAGCTGTCAACGGCTTCTACCGGCATGCGGGCAGTTGGTTCACGACCACTTAAGCCAGGTCGGCGTCAGAAGATTTGACTGTTGACTTGTCCGGTGGACAAGCCGTAGGTTCCCCTCTTGACAACGTTGTCTTCGTTCGGTGGATCTGACGCAAGTGCAGCATTTGAGTCGATCAAGGCCCCCACACAACCAGCCGAGCGACAACCGGCATTACCTGCCTGTCACTGTCGACACGAAAGGTGAATACGTGCGCCGCACACATTCCGGTCCCGGTCTGACACCCGGACCAAAATCAAAAAAACGTCTCAACGCCCTGATCCTCGCCGCCGCTATGACCGCGGGCAGCGCCCTTCCGCTGTCCGCCCCGGCTCTGGCCGCGGACACCTCCGGGGCGGCCGCGACGGCTTCCGGCGCGGTCGGAACTTCCGCGCCCTACTCCGAGACATACCGACCCCAGTTCCACTTCAGCCCGGCAACGAACTGGATGAACGACCCGAACGGCCTGGTCTACTACCAAGGCGAATACCACATGTTCTTCCAGTACAATCCCTCCGGGGACACTTGGGGCAACATGTCCTGGGGCCACGCCGTCAGCACGGACCTGGTGCACTGGACGCAGCTCCCGCTCGCCATTCCGCAGGACGACAAAAACATGATCTTCTCGGGCAGTGCTGTCATCGATAAAGACAACACGACGGGTTTTGGCCAGCCGGGCAACCCCGCCATGGTGGCAATCTATACCGCCGCCGACAAGGCTACCGGGAAGCAGTCCCAAGCACTCGCGTACAGCACGGACAAAGGCCGGACGTTCACGAAATATAATTCCGGGAACCCGGTGCTGGACATCGGGTCAAACAATTTCAGGGACCCGAAAGTTTTCTGGTACGAGGCCGGACACGAGTGGCTGATGTCAGCCGTGTTGTCCGACCAGCACAAGGTGACTTTTTACAGTTCTCCAGACCTGAAAACCTGGAAGCATCTGAGCGATTTCGGGCCTGCAGGCGCCACGGGCGGCGCCTGGGAATGTCCTGACCTGTTCCCCCTGCCGGATCCCGCCAACCCCGGCAAACAGAAGTGGGTACTGACGGTCAACCTCAACCCGGGCGGGATCGCAGGAGGTTCGGGCGTCCAATATTTCACGGGAAGTTTCGACGGCACCAAGTTCACCTCGGATGACAAACCCTACGTCCCCCCGGCCGGGACATCTTTGGGAAACTTCGATCACGGTACTTACGATGGCTGGCAAACCACCGGGACAGCCTTCGGCACTGTCCCGGCCACAGGAAGCCTGCCGGGCCAGTCCAGCGTTACAGGCTTTGAAGGAACCGGCTTCGTCAACAGCTTCAACGGCGGTGACGGCCCCACCGGAACACTCAGTTCCCAGACCTTCACCGTCAACAAATCCCACCTGAACTTCCTCGTCGGCGGCGGCAACCACCCTTACGCCGCCGACACCGTCCCGTTCGGCACCCTGCCGGCCGGTACCGTGTTCAACGACTTCTCCGGGGCCACCTACGGGGCCGGCTGGACCGCCACCGGTTCCTTCGCCAGCTCCGGGCCCTCGACCGAGAGCCTGCCCAACCAGCTCGGCCCCAAGGTGCTGGACACCTATGCGCCCGCTGGAGATCCCGGCACCGGCACCATCGCCTCCCCGACGTTCACGGTCAACAGCCCGTACATCGACCTGCAAGTCGCTGGCGGGAACCACCCCTGGGGCCAGGCGAACCCGACCGCAGTCAACCTGATCATCGGCGGACAGGTCGTCGCGACCACCACCGGCCCCAACAGCCCTGATCTGACGTGGACGAACTGGGACGTGAGCAAGTACCAAGGCCAGCAGGCACAGATCCAGGTCGTGGACCAGAACGACGGGTCCACCGGCGGATGGGGCCACCTCATGGTGGGCGACATAGTCTTCGCCAACGCCCCGGCCAAGCCCTGGGACACGCAGACCTCCGTTAATCTCGTCGTTGACGGCAAGGTGGTGCGCTCCGCCACGGGCGCAAACAGCGAGAACCTGGACTGGGCGTCGTGGGACCTGAGCGACCTGATCGGCAAGCAGGCGCAGATCCAGGTCGTCGACCACAACACCGGCGGCTGGGGACACATCCTGGCCGACGACTTCACCCTCTCAGACACGGCGGCACAATCCGCAGTCCAACGCGCTCACTGGGTCGACTACGGCAAGGACAACTACGCCGGTGTCACCTTCAATGACGCCCCTGGCGGCAAGCGGATCATGATCGGCTGGATGAACAACTGGGACTATGGAGGATCCATTCCCACCTCACCGTGGCGCAGCGCCATGACCGTCCCGCGGGAGCTGTCCCTCCAAACCGTCGACGGCGCACCCCGCCTGGTGCAGACACCGGTCAAGCAGCTCAACCAGCTCACTACGGGGCGGTCCGTCCACAAGGAGAACATGTCCGTCCCTGCCGGAAGCACCGTCCTGCCGGCCACAGGGAAGGCGCTCGACATTACGGCGTCCTTCACTGCCAGTACTGCAAGCTCCTACGGACTGAAAGTCCGCACCGGGTCCGGCCAGGAAACACTCATCGGCTATGACAACAAATCCGGACAGGTCTACATCGACCGGACCAAGTCCGGCGCCGTGGGATTCAACCCCAGCTTCCCCGGAGTCCAGACCGCGCCGCTCACGACAAGCGGAGGAACAGTCAAACTCCGGATTCTGGTTGACTGGTCCTCGGTCGAAGTCTTCGCCGACGACGGAAAAATCGTCCTGACAGACCAGATCTTCCCGGACCCATCCAGCCAAGGCATCGAAGCTTTCGCCAACGGAGGAAACGCTGTTCTCACTTCTCTGGACGTCAAGCAGATGAAGTCGGCCTGGCAATAGCCGGACGCCCCATCGCATTGATCAGACCGCGGCGCCCGCAACTTAACCGTTGCGGGCGCCGTACCCATCCGACCTTGAATCATGCACGTACCGGGGCAATCATGCTGGGCCAGGAGAGCAGCCAGCTGACCGTCATCCTGCAACCGGAGCGGGCTACGAAAAAAGCCACGGATCGGCCCTGCATCAGGAAACAGGCGTCCAAGAGTCCTCCTGAGGACAATGGCACACGACGAATGGCACATTCAGCCAGTCCCCCTCGCTTCCATGACGGAGGGGATCGCCTGCCCGGCAGTGCCAGGTTTCCAGGCGCATCATCCACTCTTGAGTATCCTTCTGCAACCGCCCGGTGGCGTCCTTTGCTGGAGCGTGGTCGGGTATGGAGAAGGACGCATGTGCTTCTCGTTCTGCCTGTGCTTCCTGGCTTCAGTTGAATCGTGTATTAAATGCGCAATGGTCGTTGCTGCTCCCGAAGTAGTCCGGGAGCAGCAACGACCGCTGGGGTGCAGGCTCTGTTCGTTCCGGCCTGTGCGCGCTTTTCGGCCTTGGCCAGGCCTAAACCATTGGATGAAGCCAGGTCAGAACGGAGCCGTCTTCTTCGATGTGCTCGGCGAGTTCGGCGTTGAATTTCCGGCCGTATTCCGCTCCGATGTGTTCTGGTGTCGAGTTGTTCCGAAGTCTTGGCTGCTAGGTCAGCGGCCGGATCTCGCCGGAGCCTCTGGGGATCAGTTCCGACGGGACGATGTATGTTTTCGGGGCGCCGTCATCACCATCGATTCTGGCAAGGATCCGCTCCGCGGCGGTCTTGCCGATGCGCTCGGGGTGCTGGGCAATCACGGTGATCCCGGGTTCCATCATGTCGGCGAGGGTGAAGTCGTCAAATCCGATCAGGGCAACGCTATGGTGCAACCCGAGGGACTTCAGCGCGCGCATGGCACCGAAGGTGATCAGGTTCTGGCTGGAGAAGATCGCCGTGGGAGGGTTCTCCGAGGTGAGCAGCTCGAGGGTTGCCCGAAGGGCGGACTCCTCGTCGTGAAGTCCGTTGCGCACCGGGATGGTTGACGTCGCAATCCCGGCCCTGCCGACTTCCTCCAGGAACCCCGTGCGGCGTCTCGTTGCGGTCTGGATGTCGGTGCGGTCGCCGAGGTAGGCCAGTCTGGTGTGGCCGTGCCGGATGAGGTGCGCGGCCGCCTTCGCGGCACCCACCTCGTTGTCCGTGACGACCGCGTCAGCTTCGATGCCTACAGGCTCGCGGTCGATGAACACCATGGGCAGGTTCCGAGAGTGCTCCGGGATGACGTAGGCCTGGCTTCTGGCGATCGGGGTCAGCACTAGTCCGTCCACCCGACGGCCCAGGAAAGCGGAAATCAGCTTTTTCTCCCGCTCCGGATCATCATCCAGGCTTGAGGCGAAAACGGCGATTCCCCGTTCAGCCAGTGCGTCTTCCAGCGCCCTGTGGATCTCGCCGCTGAAGGGGTTGGAAACACTGGGCAGCAATAACCCGATGGACTGGGTCTTGCGTCCGGACCGTTTCAGGCTGCCCGCGGTGATATCGAGGTGATACTGCAGCTGTTCCGTGGCCCTGAGGACCCGCTGGCGTGTTTCCTCCGAAACACCTGGTTCGTCGTTCACGACTCTCGAGACCGTCTTGATGCCGACTCCGGCGAGATTCGCGACGTTTTTCATCGTCGGGGGTCTCCGCCCGGAATCGGCTTGGTAACGATTAGACAACGTTGTCAACGACCTGCTCCTTCTTATTCGGAGAACTATTGACTCTCCTCTGTGATCCGGGTTACATCTTACATGACATCGTTGTCAGGCACGGGTAAGTGCCTCATACAAAACAGGAGATTCAATGTTGAGTTCCAAAGCCTTCGGGCCGGCCGTCAACCGCTTCCTCGCCGTCGGTGCTGTTCTGACGCTTGGCGCCATCAGCCTGACGGCCTGTGGCGGCGGTTCTTCGGCCCCTGCGTCCAGCGGTGCTTCCGCCGGCGCCAAGATCGGTGTTTCGTTGATCGTCAAGACGACCACCAACCCGTATTTCGTTGCGATGGAAGACGGTGCGAAGAAGGCGGCTGAGGGCGGAAACATTGACCTGAAGCTTGCCGCGGGCAAGTCCGACGGCGACGAGGACACCCAGATCCAGGCCATCGAGAACGCCATCTCCAAGGGCGACAAAGGCATCCTGATCACCCCGAACGGCCCGGCCGTCGTCGATGCGATCAAGAAGGCCCGCGACGCCGGGCTGTTCGTGATCGCCCTGGACACCCCGCCGGACCCGGCCAGTGCCGTGGACATCACTTTCGCGACCGACAACTTCGCCGCCGGCAAGCAGATCGGGCAGTGGACTGCGGCGCAGCTGGATGGCAAGAAGGCCACCATCGCCCTCATCGACCTTTTCAGCGACAAGGTCGTCTCGGTTGACTACAACCGCGACCAGGGATTCCTGACCGGCTTGGGTATCGACACCGCCGACAAGACCAAGAACGGCGATGAGGCCAAGACCGGTAAGTACACCGGCGGCAAGGGCGGGGACTACGAGATCGTCGGCAACCAGGCATCGCAAGGCGCCGAGGACGGCGGCCGCACGGCGATGGAAACGCTGTTGTCAAAGAACCCGAACGTCAACGTCGTCTACACGATCAATGAGCCGGCCGCGGCGGGCGCCTACGAGGCGCTGAAGGCCGCCGGTAAGGAAAAGGGCGTGCTGGTGGTCTCGATCGACGGCGGCTGCACCGGCGTGAACAACGTCAAGTCCGGCATCATCGGTGCCACCGCGCAGCAGTACCCGGTGAAGATGGCCCAGCTCGGCGTCCAGGCGATCCAGGACCTGGCCACGTCAGGCAAGAAGCCCACGGTCTCCGCGGGCCTGGACTTCTTCAACACCGGCTCCGCGCTCGTCACCGACAAGGCCGTTTCCGGCCTGACGAGCATCGACACCACCGCCGCAGCCCAGATCTGCTGGGGCAAGTAAGCAAACCCGTGCCGGTTCCGGGGCTCCTGGTCCCGGGACCGGCCGCCGATACACCCCTCAATGCTTAATGCAGGAGCTAATGTGACCCAGCAACAAACCGCGGGACCGCCGCCGGCCCACGCGGACCTTGCCGAAGAATTCCTTGACCGAAGCACACCGTTGAGCCGGATCCGGAATGTTCTCCACCGCTACCCGGCCCTGAGCCCGGCCATCGTGCTGCTCGTGGCCGTCATCATCTTCGGGATCCTCAACGACCGGTTCCTCCGCCCAGAGAACCTGTCCCTGATCACGCAGCAGGTCGCCGTCATCGGTACCCTGGCGATCGCCCAGACCCTCATCATTCTGACCGCAGGCATCGACCTGTCGGTGGGTGCCGTCATGGTCCTGGCCTCCATGGTGGTTGCCCAGACCGCCGTCAACAACGGTATCCCGGCCATCCTTGCCCTCCTTGCCGGGCTCGCCACGAGCCTGGTCGCCGGCGCCCTGAACGGCCTCCTGGTCACCCGGCTCAAGCTCCCACCGTTCATCGTCACCCTGGGAACCTTGAACATCTTCATCGCGCTGACCCTGCTCTATTCCAACGGAGCCACCGTGCGCGGATCCAAAATGCCGGACCTGCTCACCTGGACCGGTACGACCTTCCCCATCGGCGGGGTCCGCATCTCCACGGGTGTGGTGATGATGCTCCTGCTCTACGGCGTCGTGGCCTTCATCCTGGGCAAGACGGCCTGGGGGCGCCACGTCTACGCCGTGGGCGATGACAAAGAAGCCGCCCGGCTGGCCGGCATTCCCGTCAGCCGTGTGCTGATGAGCGTCTACCTGGCAGCCGGCGCTGTGCTGGCGGTAGGTGCCTGGATCCAGATCGGCCGGACGAACGCGGCCAGCCCGAATGCCGGGGTGGACCTCAACCTCGACTCCATCACCGCCGTCGTGATCGGTGGTACCAGCCTCTTCGGCGGGCGCGGCTCCATCTGGGGATCACTGCTCGGTGCCCTCATCGTCGGCGTCTTCCGCAACGGCCTGTCCCTGGCCGGCCTCGACGTCCTGTACCAGACCCTAGCCGTGGGCATCCTCGTCATCGTCGCCGTGTCCGTGGACCAGTGGATCCGAAAGGTGAAGTCATGACCGTCACAGAAGCCTCAGTCCCGTCAGTCCCGCCCCAGGATCCGAACAGGACGCCGATCCTTCAAGCCAGGAACCTCGTGAAGACCTTCGGCCGGGTCGTGGGCCTGGACGGGGTCAGCCTGGACCTCTACCCCGGGGAAGTGCTGGCAATCATCGGCGATAACGGTGCGGGAAAATCGACCCTGATCAAGTGCCTTACAGGAGCGGAAATCCCGGACGAAGGCGAAATCTTTCTCTCCGGTGAGCGAGTCCATTTCAAACGCCCGCAGGACGCACGCGCCCACGGCATCGAAACCGTCTACCAGAACCTGGCAGTGTCCCCCGCCTTGGACGTGGCCTCCAACCTCTACCTTGGCCGGGAAGAACGCCTCCCGAACATCTTCGGGAAACTCTTCCGCGTCCTGGATACCAACGGCATGCGCAAACGGGCGAAGGAAGAGCTGACACGCCTCGGGATCTCCACCCTGCAGGACGTCACCGTGGCCGTCGAAAACCTCTCCGGCGGACAACGGCAAGCAGTCGCGGTTGCCCGGGCTGCTGCCTTCGGCTCCAAGGTCGTCGTCCTGGACGAACCGACCGCGGCCCTCGGTGTCCGCGAATCAAACCAGGTGCTGCAGCTCGTCAGGGACCTGCGCGACCGTGGCCTGCCGGTCATCCTGATCAGCCACAACATGCCGCACGTTTTCGATGTGGCAGACCGGATCCACATCCAACGCCTCGGGAAATGCGCCGCCACAATCACCCCTGAGTCCCACAACATGACCGACGCGGTCGCCATCATGACGGGCGCCGCAAAGGCCTGACAGGCCGATCGGCGCTTCCCGCTCCCTCGGAGCCCCTTCTCCGTCTGCGGACCTGCCAACAGGTCCGCGGACGGATCCATCCCGGGGCTACCTACCAACGGCAATCCGAAGAAAGAACCCCGATGCACAAGATCCAACCGGCCGCCACTCACGACCAGATGGACGTCATCGTCATCGGCGAAGCCCTGATCGATATCGTCAACGGCCCCGGAGGGTCCATCAGCTATCCAGGCGGGTCCCCGGCAAATGTCGCCTATGGCCTCGGCCGGCTCGGCATCCCGACCGGGCTGCTCACGGCGATCGGCGACGACGAACACGGCACCGCCATCACCAACCACCTCCAAAGCGCGGGCGTCCGGCTTCTTCCCGGATCCATTTCCCTTGAACGGACAGCAACCGCCACTGCCACCTTGGCCGCAGATGGCTCAGCCAGCTACGAGTTCGACATCGCATGGCAGCTGCCGAACGTGGCGCCTGCCGTGATCCCGAAAGTTCTCCACACGGGCTCCATCGCCACGTTTCTCGCACCAGGAGCCGCCACAGTCCGCACCCTCCTCGAGCAATGCCACCAATCATGCCTGGTCACCTACGACCCCAACATCCGCCCCGCTCTCCTCGGCAGCCACTCGGAGGCACAGTCAGTCTTCGAGGACCTGCTCCCGCTCACGGACGTCGTGAAACTCAGCGACGAAGATGCACACTGGCTGTACCCCGCATCCTCCCCGGACGACGTCCTCTCCCATCTGCTGGAACAGGGCGCGCGCCTGGCAGTCATCACCAAGGGCGCAGAGGGTGCCCTGCTGGCCACACCCAGTGCCCGGTTCAGCATCCCATCCGTGAAGACCGAGGTTGCCGACACGATCGGGGCCGGCGACGCCTACATGGCCGCTCTCATCTTTGAACTGCGGACCCGGGGCGACGAGGCGTTTACGCCGCCCGGGCTCGAAGCCATTGGGCAGACCGCGTCGATGGCCGCCGCAATCACAGTGAGCCGCCCAGGCGCCAACCCGCCTACCGCCGAAGAGTTGCAGACGCGCCTGCAGGCCCTTCGAAGACGCCGGCACGCCGTCGCCTAGTCTGGCCGTCCACGGCCCCGCCGGGCGCTCAAATCCACGTCGCCGTCCGCTCGTTTGCGGGCTCATTCAGGCCATGAACCGAGATCTTCAAACGACGCTAATGCTCTTCCTGCACTGCGACGGAAGCCACGGCTACGAGTCCCCGGCATCGGCCACGGTTCAGCTCGTAAAGGTGACGTGCTCGAAGTCGGCGCTCCAGCGGTGCTCGGCGAGATCGCTTGCGACGATGCCGGCGAAGGCTCTTGTGAAGCGAAGGAGTCCGGCATGGTCGTCGGTGAGGAAGCTGATATCCAGGGTTTCTCCGAGTGGGTCCATTGCGTCCCGTCGGGTGAGGCGGCAGCTCGGACTGTGGCGCGTCGAATGCGAGTTCGAGGTGCACGGGTCCGTCTTGTCCGGGGTCCAGGTCCAGGACGGACCCGTACTCGCCGTGTTTGTCTCGGCGTTATGATCCCGTCACGCCGATGTGGTTGGTGTCCAGGGTGATGCACACGAGGCTTATCTGCCGCCAGAAACCGGGGGTGTGGCCGATGAAACTGAGGACATCGGCAGCGGTTTTGGGCATGAGCGTTTCCATGGTCCTTCTCTTTCCGAGGCGGCGTCGGCAGTGAGCGTTAGGTTCCGGCGTCGTTCTGATAGAGGCGCCCCCGCTGGGCATGAGGGGCCGGAGTGCAACTTGCGGAACCGGAACGATCCGAAAGTTCGCGAGGAAAGAAGCGGAGCGCCGAACGAAGTTTTGGATTGAGGCCAGCGCGAAGCGCCCTGGTTGCGCGGAGGGCCGGCCCAGCGATAATCGACGATCAGAATGACAAACAGCGATGACTACGGCTGCCCGTGGTCAGCGGTAGGGGCCCAACACGACGCCACATCTGTGCGGGAAAGCAGCAGAGCTGTTGGGCTTTTACTGTGCTCCTGTGGGCGAGCATGAGAATGTCCAAGTCGGGGACGAGCTCCACAAGCGGCGACCTGGCCGAGCGAGGCCCCGGCAATTGCAACCGACTCACCTTTAACTCACCTTAATCGGCAATAACCAATGACAATTCATCACCCATCGGTGCCTCCAAAAACCCTGAGAATCCGGGCGAAAACCCAGGGATTCAAGGCGTACAAAGGCGCCTGGGCCTAAAGCGGGGGTCGTCGGTTCGAATCCGACAGGGGGCTCTTAGTTTGACTCTGACCTGCGGGTATGTTGATCTTGGCAGGAGGCCGCCCTCACCCAGGATGACGTCGACGTTCTGGGCGTAGTCGCGGACCATTGACACGATCGCGTCGTCGGCCTGTTCGGCTACGTCCTTCAAGGTCTCGGCGATCATGATTCCCGCGGTCTTGGGCTTCTCGCGGGATCCCTCGAAGGGGTCATAACCGATCACCTCGAAGCCGGCCTTGTTCAAGTTCACTGCCATGGGGAGTCCGATGGTCCGAGTCCTACGAAACGGATTTTCTTGCTCATGATCAGATCCTTTCGTTGTGTTGCCTCGATCCCGGCTGTGGTCCGGGATCCCTAGCGCCGGGTTTTTCCTCCACGCTCATGTTTTGTCGTAATGTCCCCGATCGTGCAAGGCCTATGGGAGCCATGACGATCAGAATGACCAATCCGATGTAGTGGGGGACGCGGAAACTGATGACCCCACGAACGACCGGTTCACCGCAGGAGGCCGTCACGTCTAAATTGTGGGGTTGGTTGGCATGACTGGTTGCCTGCCTGCCGGCCATGCCGGGTGCGGGGTGGTGGCGGCCGCGGCTTGCGGCGACGCACGCTGTGTCGGACACCCTCGACGTCGGCCGGACGCAGCCTGTCGCCCTGTCCGACGCTCGGGTTGCGGCGAGCACATCCACATTGGCCGGGTTGGACACTCTCGCCTTCGCTTCGGCGCAGCCTGTCGACCTGCCCGCCGTGTCGGACAGCTTGTCTGACGGAGGAATTTAGATGAACGAAGTACCAAAAGAAGGCCAACGGGCACGCGCCAAAGCAGGCTACTACGGCCTGCCTCCGACTGAAAAAATAAGCCCCACCCGGATGACCCGGATGGGGCTTATTTCTTAGTTAGGTCATTGGCTCAAAATGAATGCCACGGCGACCCGAAGGTCGTGCTGGTGAAGGGCTCAGGATTTCGGGGGAGGGTCGCTCCGCCGTGACCTGTTTGGTGAATCCGAGCGCCCCAGAGATGCTTGCCGAGCTCATTCCTTCGTCGTGGGCTCGAATGACAGCTTCGATGAGGAGCTGGTCAACCGCCTCGCTGAGGGTCTTGAGGTCACGAAGAGCAGCTTCGGTCTCGGGTAACTGGAGGTTGACCTGGTGCCAACGGAATTCTTGGGCGTGGCGGCTGGCTCTTCGTTCTGCGCTCATGTGGACAACCTTAGTTGTAGTGGCAGATACCAACAAAAGAGAAACCGCTGCGCCGAGGCGCAGGGATTAGTTGTAGTGGCGCGTAAGTTGCTCCAAAGTTTCCGATAAATTGCGGGCTAAGGTTGGGTTGTTCCTGACCAGAACTGACCGGAGACGGGTCATACGTGGGTTGAGAGCTACGCGAGCGAGGGGTTTGGTCTGAGTCTCATCATGAACTTTTGTTAATCAGAGAGAGAGGGGAGGGTCCATGGCCAATCTTCAGAGCAAGGTGGCAGCTCCAAAGGCGAAGGCCGCTGCTGTGAAAACGGCAAAAACTTCTGCTGTAACAACTGTGAAGCCGCAGCCGCACCGTTTCCGCGTGAGCGTCCCCGCAGCCGATGAGGCTGTGTTGACGTGGATGAATTTGCAGGACAACCCATCACTGTCTGTCCGGATGCTGATCCGTGAGAGCATCGAGCGCCTTGGCTACGTCGATGTCTTCAACCGACCAGTTGCGCAGCTTCCCACGCGCGGGCGTCCTGTTGGTCCTGAAGAGGAATCAACAGAGGCAGAGCGGAATGCAGAAACGGCTGCGGCTCCCGTTGCGTTGGTTCAGCACGTGGCGAGACCTGCTGCGTCCACGGATCTGGATCTCAACCAGGAGACAAACACCGAACCCGAGATCCTGCGTATCGCACTGGAAGCCCCGGCACTGGTTCAGAAGCCTGCACCAAAACAGGACGACATCCACGCTTCCTCCTCGACCACTCCTGAACCGGAGCAGCCTTCTGTCGGACAGCTTGAAGTCAACGACATTTTCTCGATGCTGCGCTAACTCCCGTAACAACTCCCAGCACTTTCTCTTGTATGGCACCTCAGTAACCACACCAAACACTTTCCCCGAAGGGATCACATTCATGACCATTTCGATCAATCTCACCGGTGGCATCGACGTTGGCAACGGCTACGTCAAGGGCCTCATCCGAGGCGCCGGTGCATCAAGTACAACCAACGTCGACGAGATCGACCTACCAAGCGGCGTGTCAACGATCACGCGCCCGAACTCTGTGCCGACCCCTGACAGTGAAGCCCCAGCGAAGTTGGAAGGCAATTTCTATAATGAACTGGACGTCAGCTTCGTCTCCCCTCTGGTAAGCAACTATCACCGCAGGCTCTTCGGCATGCGTGCCCTGAGCGCCCAAGGCGCCTTTGATGAGTTCGACGTGGTCGGCCGTCGCAGCAAGGCGCAGCAGGAGCTGAGCAAGGTTCTGGTCATGGGTGCTTTCGCAGCCAAGGCCCTGCGTGACTACGTGCGTCAGCACGGTGGATTGCCGCCGGCTATCGAAACCTTAAGTGTGGAGGCTCGGGTAGCACTTGCGCTGCCGATCAACGAGTACCTCTCACACCGCACTAGCTATGCAGCCGAGTTCATGAGCGGCACGCATACGGTTACCGTGCATAACTTCGAGACCCCGGTCACCGTGAAGCTTAAATTCGTGGATGTACAGGTGATCCCCGAGGGTGCGTCGGCTCAGTATGCGATCACCGCCAAGGGTGAGCCGTTGATGGACGCTATGCTCGCCGATGTCCGCCGCCGGGGCCTGTCACTGGTGGGTATCACTTCTGGTGACGTGCTTGCAGCCCAGCACACTGTCGGCATTGATATCGGCGAAGGGACAGTCAATTTTCCGGTGTTCACCGCCGGAGAGTTCAACACCGACGCCTCGACCACGCACAACCGAGGTTACGGTTCGGTTCTTACTGACGCGCTGAAGGCGATGGAGGACCAGAGTTTCTCGCCTGGCTTCACTTCCCGCAAGCAGTTGGCCGAGTACTTGCAGGCCGGAGCGTCGCCGTTGAAGCGTAACTTCTACGACAAGGTCGCTCAGTTCGTGGATGAAGAGATGCGGTTCTTTGCCAAGGAAGTTGCCGAGCGGTTCGGCCGCGTTCTGGCCGTCGTTGGTGCGACCACAGAGGTCGCGTATGTCTTCGGCGGCGGGGCAGGTCCGGTGAAGGCACATCTGTATCCGGCACTTCTGGCTAAGGCCACCGAGATGAACTCGGTGGATGCGTTCCCGACTCTGTACCTGGATTCCTCTTACTCGCGCCACCTGAACCGTGAGGGTCTCTACATTGCCGCCGAGTCCGTGGAAAGCCAAGCCGGCGCCGCACCGGCTGCCAATGGTAAGCGCAGCGCTCGTTCAAGCGAGAAGAAGCTCGTCGAGGCTGCTGTGTAGGTAACGGGGGTCGGGGATCAAAGCATTCCACGGGGCATGACCCGACTCTCCCAAGGTGCTTTAGCGCTACTTCCCGCGCATTGGTCCCCGACCCCCGGCCCGGCGATACCCAGAATCCCCAGAACGACAAGGGCTTTCGCCGCTTAGCGTTACTAGCGACGCAGATACTACTCAACCCCCGGGTTCGGTAGCGACCAACAATTGGGACAGGAACCACGACAGAAACCCCCGCCAGTTCACAATGACCGGCGGGGGTTTCTGTTTTGGGATGGCCCCTCCGTACCTTGGGGGACTATGGAGAGGCCTTAACCAACGTGCGCGCATAACACCGGACTCTCAAACGGACGGATCAGTTGCTGCGTCCCTGCCGCGCACCCAGACCAGACCGGTTCTCGTCGTGCCGGGCCCCTGGTGATGAGGATGACCGACCGGGCACCCAGCGGGGGAGAGCTGGTTCGGCGAGCCGGTCTCGGTCTGCGAGTTCGCCGCTTGTTCACGCCGATCGTGTGTCTGCCCGAAGGGGACGTCGCGGCTCACCTCGACGGTGTAGCTGGTGTATCCGTGCTGGGTAACGAGGATGCCGTGGCGGCATTCCTGCATGGCTCGTGTGCGGGCCATTTCGACGGCGGTGTTCAGGTCGTTTTCGATGGTGTCCGGGTCGCGGCGGTGATTTCCAGGACGACGTCGGCGTGGCGCTTAATCACCGTGGTCTCTTTCTCGGCGGGGTATGCCGGGGCTCTTGGTGGGCACAGGTTTCCGGGGTCGGGCGCACCCGGGGGCGGAAAGCGGTGGTTCCAGAGGGGTGCCCGGCATTCTGTGATGGGCGGTGGCCGGCCGTAGTGTCCGGCGGGCTGGATCGACGGAAGCATTTGTTCCTGCGGATCTGTAGCCAGTGTGGATGATCGCTGGGCCGGGCCCAATACGAAGTCCGAAAAAGCCTGCTGTGTCGGCGAAATGCGGCGACCGTAACATCCGGGGATGGCGTGACGTCACCGGCCTTAGGGGAACGTCTTGGATCGTCGGGTTGGGGCATACCCCAAACTGACGTCAGGCAAGTGCCAGCGCTCTTGTCAGACTGGGGTGGGCTGTGACTGTTGGTTCGGAATGGCGGCTTTTTCACAGTTCGGTTTGGCGGTTTTGACGTTCCGTTCAAGGATCCCTCACCGGGAGCGAATCGGTGCGCCCTTGGCTCCGTGAAGCCGTGGCGGCGTGCCGAGCGCCGGGACATCGTCTGGTTCGATTGGCCAAGTCGCAGTGTTTGCTATCGTGGCGGTCAACCGAACAACTCCATTCCCAACCAAGCCGAGGTCCTCCTGGAACCGTCAAAACCGTCCGCCGCTGATCGCACCGCACTGACATATTTCGATTACCGGATAGTTTCGGGTAAATACGGCAGGGAGTCCCTCGCGGGGGAGGATGTCCCGTAAGCCGGACCTCAACCGGTCCGACCCGGGTATGACCCGAGCTGTTGTGGTGACCGCTCCGTTCATTGGAATTGGAACAGTATCGCCTTGCACTACGTGTCCTTGGCAGCGGATGCTTGGTCCGCGGTTTGTGTGAGGAATCGACCGGCCCGCGGAAATGCTCGCCCCAGAAATATGAGTGACACTGCATAGGTGCAAAGGACCAGTGCCATCAACCACCAGAGGGGATTCCTTTCCGGGCACGCCACCCACGATAGCGCCGCGGATGACGGTCCTCACCGGGACATGAGCTTTTCGCCGTCGGGACGTAGTTCCCCAGTGGGTGAGACGTGCCGGTAGAGGGTTTGGCGGGTGATGCCAAGTTCGATGCAGAGCTCGCCGATCTTGGTTTCAGGCTTGCCCATGGAGGCCATGGCGAGGCGGAGTTTCGCCGGGCTCATTTTGAACGCGTCCGCCTTTGCGTCCGCGGGCGAGGGCGGCGGCGAGGCCGGCGATGGTGCGCTCGCAGATCAAGCCCGTTCGAACTCGGCCAGGGCGGCGAAGATTCCGAAGACGAGTTTCCCGGAGGCGGTGGTGGTGTCGAAGGTCCCGGCAGACACTGCAGGGGGGCCGCTCCCACAGCCGCCCCATGCCGATGGTCTGCCATTCCTCCGCCATCAGCCCCAGGGCTTTCTCATGTTCAGCTGGCAGGCGTGGAGCCCCGGGCGCCGATGAACTCCGGGCCGTTGCAGTCGAACATCACCGCGCCGCCT
Source organism: Arthrobacter sp. DMZ02-1R (assembly GCF_057747935.1). Lineage (NCBI taxonomy): Bacteria > Bacillati > Actinomycetota > Actinomycetes > Micrococcales > Micrococcaceae > Arthrobacter > Arthrobacter sp. DMZ02-1R. The sequence goes on along the minus strand of NZ_CM173230.1, from coordinate 3,973,594 downwards.
GCCTTCCCCACGTGGCATCGATTCCGTAGCGGTCGGTGAAGTCCGTCAGCGTATCTTTGTCCGGAGTGCCAAGTCCTTGCGCTCGGATCCGGGCTTGAAGTTCACACGGCTCTGATGAATGTAAAAGTCAGATCCGAGCAACTGTCGACCTCGGTCCACCTTGCAGTTTTCCTACCGGAGTCAGCGGGTCGGCGCTGCTTCGACGAGTGGGTATACCCCGTTTTCGTCGTGGACCTCACGTCCAGTGACCGGCGGATTGAACACGCATGCCATCCGCAGCTCAGATTCGGCCTGAACAGTGTGCTTTTCATTGCCGTCCAGAAGGTACATGGTGCCGTCCCGAAGATCGTGGACGTCCCCGGTGACCTCGTTGGTCAGTGTCCCCTCGCCCTGCACGCAGTACACGGCCTCCACGTGGTTGGCGTAGTGGAACGTGGAGCTTGTGCCGGCGAAGATGACAGTGTCGTGGAAGGAAAACCCCACGCCCTCTCCGGCCAGGATCATACGGCGGCTGCGCCAGGTCTCGGACTTCACGTCGCGGTCCGTATCATTCAGATCGGTCAGGTTGGTGACAATCATGGGTGATCCTCAATCTGCTCGGTTTGTTTACTGCTGTCCGGGGCGGTTCAGAGCGCTCCGGCGAATTCAGGGACACCAGCGACTGCGCGGGTCGCTTCCATCAGGATGTCGAGGCCACGGTCCAGGTCCTCAGCACTGATGGTCAGGGCGGGCATCAGTTTGACTACTTCGCTCTCCGGGCCGGAAGTCTCCACCAGGAGACCGCGCTCGTAGGCTTCGGCGGCAAGCTTCCCGGCCGTTTCCGGGTCCGGGAAGATGACCCCGGACAACAGCCCGCGGCCGCGGACGCTGGCGCCCTCGACCGACGCGGCGATGCGCTCCAGTCCTTCGTGCAGCTGGACGATCCGCGCACCTACCTGCTTCTGGAAGGCGCCATCGCTCCAATAGGTCTCCAGTGCGGCTGTGCCGGTGACGAACGCGGGGTTGTGGCCGCGGAAAGTGCCGTTGTGCTCGCCCGGGCTCCAGATGTCCAATTCCAGACGGAACAGGGTCAGTGCCAGCGGGAGTCCGAAGCCGGAAATGGACTTGGACAGGCAGACGATGTCCGGAGTGATGCCGGCCTCTTCGAAGCTGAAGAAGGTTCCGGTGCGGCCGCAGCCCGCCTGCACGTCGTCGACGATCAGCAGGATCCCGTACCTCTTGCACAGTTCGGACAGTCCGCGCAGCCACTCCGCCCGGGCTGCGTTCAGGCCGCCCTCGCCCTGGACGGTCTCCACGATCACAGCGGCCGGCTTGTCAACGCCGGAACCGCTGTCCTCAAGCACGCGCTCAAGCCAGAGGAAGTCGGCCGTCTCGCCGTCGAAGTAATCGTCATAGGGGATCTTGGAGCTGTTGGTCAGCGGGATGCCGGCGCCCTTGCGCTTCATCGAATTACCGGTGACCGACAGTGACCCCAGGGTCATTCCGTGAAACGCATTGGTGAAGCTGAGGATGTGCTGGCGGCCGGTGACCTTGCGGGCAAGTTTCAGCGCCGCTTCCACGGAGTTAGTGCCGGTCGGTCCGGGGAACATGACTTTGTAGTCGAGATTCCGCGGTTTGAGGATGACGTCCTGGAACGTCTGCAGGAACTTCCGTTTGGCCGGAGTCTTCATATCCAGCGAATGCACCACGGCGCCGCTGACCAAGTATTCGAGGAGCGGCTGCAGGAGGGCAGGGTTGTTGTGGCCGTAGTTCAGTGCGCCAGCGCCGGAGAAGAAATCCAAATAGGTTCGCCCGTCCTCGCTGGTCAGTGAGCTGCCGTTGGCGCGCTCGAAAACGGCAGGCCAGCCGCGGCTGTAACTTCGGACCTCTGATTCAAGTGTTTCGAAAATGTCTGTCATGGAAAGGCTTCCTTCATCTATTGCGTCGGATCAGTCCAGCGGACCGATCCGGTAGAGAAACTCGGTGTCATGCCCGTCCGGGTACAGGTCCCGGGTGAAGAGTGGCCGGCGTTCCAACGCCGTTTTACGCCGTGTGGCGAATCCGGCGAACAGCCGGATCGAGGCTTCGTTATCGGCGGTAATTGTCGTTTCAACACGGCTGGCGGCCACCTGTATCGCCAGGCGGTCAAGCATCGAGGCCGCCAGTTTCCTGCCGCGGAACGCCTCGTCCACGGCCACCTGCCACACCATCAAGGTGCCGGGCTCACTGGGGCGCATGTAACCGGTGATGAAACCGGCCGGTTCGCCGTCTACCGTGGCCATGATCGACGTCGCGGCGAAGTCACGGCACCACAGCAGGTAGGAGTAGGACGAGTTCAGGTCGAGGACCTTCGAATCCCTGGCCATGCGCCACAGGGACTGCCCGTCATTCGGGGTTGGTTGGTGGAATTCTGCTTCGAGCCTCGGACTTGTCTGGGTTTCTGCAAGTTGTTCAACCATCTATTCCAAACGTAACGGGAATCGAAGCCATATCAACTCCGTTCCCCCCGATTTGACAGCTATCCGCCCCGGCGCGCCGCGCGAACCGGCAAGCGTCATCCGGCTCAAGCCCTAGTGCCTACTACGGTGTAGAGCAATGACGACGCCGGAACATCGCCTAGAATCTTTCGTTACCATTCTGTGACATTTGGACTATGACGGAGGCCGCATTAAGCCGGTTCTGATCCATTGCGATCCCGGTCTGCTGAAGCAGTGCCGGTTTCGATCTCAATGCGGCGCTTTTACAAAACGCCCGTCAGAGGGGCGATCGCCTCGTCAAGCCAAGCTCAAAAGTTCGCGAGGAAATAAGCGAGAATTAGGAGCGCCGAACGAACTTTTGGAGTGGGACCGGCGCGTGGGGCCCTGGTTGCGCGGAGGACCCGCCCAGCGATCATCGAGCATCAGAATGGCAAACAGCGAAGGTTCTTCTGGCTGTTCACGGCTGGGTTGTGGCAACGCGGCATGACGCTAGGAGTCCATTAGCGTCCTCGCCCGGGAACCTACTGCGCACGGCGTGCGCCGGAGCGCCTTCGAGTGCGAGTCGGGCGCCTTCGACGGCGGCCCGTTCGCGGGTGTCGAAGCCCACGACCGTCGTGGGGCCGGCCATTTCACAGTCGCGTATTTCGACGAGGCGTCGGTGAAGCTGTGTTTCAGCGTGAAGGCGGGAGAGCTTGCGGGCCGGGCGTGAGGACCTTTGGAGTCACGGACCGGTTCGGTTGACTTGATGACCAATGACATGGTGTCCTCGTCCTGCCAGCCTTCTCTGGAACTCCCGAGGGATAGCCCAAATCATGCGCTACCGAACAAGTCCGGCCATGAAAGACCAAGGGGACCTCTGATGTCCTCCTAGACAGGGGAAGAAGCGTTGGTTTGTCCCGGGTGTCGGACGGAATGACAGACAGGCGGACACCAATTGCAACCGACTCACCTTTAACTCACCTGAATCAACGGCAAAGGACAACAATTCATCACTCGTCGTTGAGCGCAGAAACCCCTAGATTCTAGATTCCGGGCAAAACAGCACTCGACCGGCCTGCCGGCAAGCGGCTGGGGCTTAAGCGGGGGTCGTCGGTTCGAATCCGACAGGGGGCTCTTAGTTTAGCTTTGACCTGCGGTTTTACTTTCGATGACTTGCGGCCGGGGACGCCGTGTTCCTGTCGGTTTCCTAGGTCCGGATCCAACAATACGGGCCCTGACCTGCAGATTTAGTGACCAAAAGGGCGAGCGGTGAGGGCTGTGGCCGGCTGCGTTCTTCGGTTCAAATTCAACAGCGGTTTCAATGTGGCCCTGACCTGCGGCTTTGGTCACGCGGTTACCTGTCTCTTGCATTTTCATGGGCCGGATTCACCTTTAACTCACCCGAATGGGCTCCAAACGTGTTGGCCCGGCGGTCGTCGCCCTGACCCGCGGAGCCTCTGGCCCAGTGGTCCTGTCCCGCAACGCACGGGTGGAAATGGCGTCCGATGCCATCGTCGTGGCCGACACCGTGGGCGCAGGCGACTCCTTCATGGCAGGGCTCCTCTCAGGCCTCGCGCAGTTGGATGCACTCGGGGCGGGACGCAGAACACGACTGAAGAGCTTGACGCTCGATGAATTGCACGCCTTAGCCGCCTACGCCAACCGTGCCGCAGCGATCACCTGCTCCCGGCAAGGAGCAAATCCACCCCGGAAGGACGAACTCGGCCCGCTGTCCGTCCAATCGGGGGCCTAGGGATACTCCGAGAACGCGCCGGAATCCCCGCCAACGCGGGGATTCCGGCATCTCAGTCCGCGTAACTTCGGCTCAGGGCTGGTTCAGCTTGTCCAATTGTGCTTTGGCAAGCTGCGGCGTCAGGGGAAGGTACTTGCCATCGTTCATGATGATCTCCTGTCCCTGGCGGCTAAGGATGAATCGCATAAACTCTTTTGCCTTCGCGTCCAGCGGCTTGCCTGGTTCTTTGATGAGGTAGTAGTAGGTGTTCTCGGCGAACGGGTAGGTCCGGTCCTGCACGGTCTCCAGGGTGGGCGCAACGTATGGTCCTTCGGGTTTCTCCGAGAGCGGCAACACCTTCGTTTCGGGGCGTTTCTGCTTGTTGTCGACCGTTATGTAGGTGATGCCGTATGGATCGTTGGTCAACGTGTCCATGATCTGGTCGTTGACCAGCTTTAAGGTGCCGTCCGGATTGGTTTGGTTGGTGAACTCCGTCATTTGCTCGTTGCGCTTGGAACTGCCGTGCAGGACTGTCTTGGAAAACCAGTCCGGAAACTTGAACTCATTGACGTAGCCGTAAACATGGATCGGTTTGTCTGCCCACTCTCCGGTGAGCCCCAATTGCCCCCAGGTGCGGATGTTCTTTTCGGGTCCTCGTGCTGCGGTAGGGTCCCATTTGAGCCCATTGAAGCCGCCAGCGCGCTCCGCTCCGAAGATCCCGTCCAGCTGATCGAAGTTTAACTGTTTGATCGGGTTCTTGTCGTTGACGTACACGCCGAGCGCGGCGTTCCATCCGTCCACGTCAAGGGAACCGGTCGCATTGACGATCTCGAGGGGGGCACTGTTGAATGCACGCTGGTAGCCATTGAGCTCGTCGAAGACGATCGGCCTTCCCAGGGCTGCCATGTCAGCTTGGCCCAGATACAAGGAAGGAATCCCCAACAGCGTGCTCTTCATGTTGTCCTGGAATGTCACACCGGGGTGGAATTTTTGGAAGGCATCCTCCCACCGCTTCATGACCGGACTGTCGGCGAGATAATTCTGCCCCGCTTGGCGGATCGTACCCGAGATGTCACCGTCTGGTACGAAATCGGGCAGCCCACTCAGATCGAACTTCTTCGTGTAGTGCACTTGCGCACCCTTGGAGGTGATGGATTTTTGGCGCGCACATTGCTCAGCGAGCGGATCTTTTGAGTTGGGGTCCTTGAATTTGGGATCGCTGCAGTCAATATCGACATACCCCGGCGGGGTGGTTGATTTCGTCTCCGCGGTTGATTTTGCCTCCACGGGCGGCGGTCCGGGACTTGTAGTGCAACTTGAGCAGGTGGTGCCTATCATCAACAAGGCCGCGAAAACGGCCGTTGGAGCGGTTCGTAACTTCATTGTTTCGACCTCATGTTTGGTTGATGTGACTTGTGCCACGTTAGGCTCCCGCGGCATCTGACGGCCCTTATGGTCGTATTGGTCGCCGGGCTGAGCGCGTTCGCCCAAACCCGGGTCGGCCATTCCTACGCCTCACCACCCGCTTTCACATCGGCATCCTAGGACTTCAAGCAGAAGACCGTGCAGAAAATGATCGCGCTCCGCGGCACCAGTCAGCGCGGCCTAATGGCTTCAAACGCACGACACGTCTTGCTCTGCGGAAACGTCGGATTCTTCGTTAAATGGGAGTTCTCCCATCCAACGCAACTCCGGCACTTTTTTCGCCGGTAACGGGACGTCTGGTCCAGTCGCGCGATGAGAGAGAATAGCGGCATCGCTGGGTATCACGGGCAGAAGGAAGTTGGCGCCGGGCTTGCGGGGTCCCGGGGGTCGCCCGCCTGGTGGCCAGGGCTCGGCTGTCTGGTCCAGTGACTGAATCCGCTCCACGACGGCACTCTCAACCAATGCAACCGACTGACCTTTAACTCACCTGAGTCAAAGGCAAACGACAACTATTCATCACTTGTTATTGAGCGCAGAAACCCCTAGATTCCGAGCAAACGGCACTCTGAACCGGCCTACCAACAGGCGTCTGGGGCTAAAGCGGGGGCCCTCTCGGATCCGACAGGCGGCTCAGATTGTGGTGTTAGATGTTCATTTGAGTTGAGATTTTTCAACACATCTGAACCAGTTCCATCGGACTGAACATTTTCCCGATAGTTGATCCAGCTGGCGGCCCGCTGCTGTCTCCCGGGGTCAACGACAAGAGGTAACGCATGGCACGTCCAACGTTGTCGATGTCCGTGTGGGCGGCAAATCAGACTGACGTCTCTGAATAGCTCTTCCGCATGACTGAAACCCTGAAGACCGCACACGCTACCTACGGAGACTGGAAAGACACGGCTGCCGCCGACGAGCATCAGACCGTTGGCCACAAGTTCCCCATACGAGGTTGTTGGCTTGGACTCTGATGATTGGTGGATCGTTGGTTTTGACGTCCAAGCCCGGGTGACCGGACGCGAAAAGGCTCTGAGGAATCCCAGCGGCTCCGGTGGGCGGTCAGGCGGCAATCACAGCGTCAGCGGATGACCGGACACCGATGTTGACATCTGACTGCTGAGGATCGATCAGGGCCGGAAGGCGGCGGGATTGGGAGCAGCGGCGCAGTGCTTCCATGGCGGCGGCGTCGACGTTGGCGCCGGTGACGTCGATTTCAAGGGCCAGTCCATGCATGAGGGCGTTGGCCCTCCTCACGACGACATAAAGGGCGTGGATGCTCCGGGTGGTTAGATGCCCATGGGCTGTGATGCGAACTTGGGCACCGTCGATGTTCATTCTTACGAGAAGCCGGATCTTTTCGGTCATGAGTCCTCTTCCGATCTGGAGCCGCGACGCTGCGGCCCGGAACAAAGACTAAACGGAAGATGTGATGCAGGCAACAGGCAGAGCGTTCGTAATAACTGATTGCGAACCCTCTCTTCTGTCCTGCCCATAGCCCTTCAGGGAATCCTGACATAAGGTTTGAGCCACTACCCGCTGGCTGCCCCATTGGGTTCATACGAACGAATGTGGGCGTTCAGGCGTGAACTTGAACGCGGGATCCGGCCGACGCCGATTCCCGACTGATGAAGACGTGAGGGAGAAACATGACGCTTGCTCGTGCTGGACATCGATTGGTCGCTCATCGTCCCTGTGTTCCCGTGGCGCTGCCCAGGGTACCGGCTTGCGGGCGGTGCGGCCCAGGGTTTCCTTTGACATTCCATGAGTATGTGCCAGCGGTCTATGCGGTCGATGGCAGCGGCCTGCGGCCGCCGTCGGCAAGCTACAGCTGTGCCAGATGCGGTACCCGGGACAACCATCAGGTTCCGTCGGGCTGGGCGCCCCCTGAGTGGCAGTGGTATTCCTGAGCCGCTTGCCGGGACGTACAAGAAACTCCAGCAGACGCAGTGCCCGGACCTGAGAGGCCCGGGCACTAGTTCTACCGCGACGGACTAGTTGCGTGGCGTGGGAACCGTCGGGGAATAGGCGGACGAATCCCCCTGGATCGACTGGCTCGGCTTGCCTTCCAAGCCCACTGGGATGTCGCCGGCAATGGTCACGCGGTTGAGCTTGCGGGGCTGGCCGTCGTAGTTGTCCGGGGCGTAGTGCTGCGTGATGCGGTTGTCGAAGAGCACCAGCTGGTTCGGCTCCCAGTTCACGCGCACCACGTTCTCCGGGCGGGTGACGTAGGCCTGCAGCAACCGGATGATGTCCTTCGACTCCGTGTTGGAAAGCCCCACGATCCGCAGGCGCTGCGCGAAGCCCCCAATGAACAATCCGCGCTCGCCGGTCAGGGGATGGACACGTACCACGGGGTGGGCGGTTTCGAACTTGATGCGGGTGAATTCTTTGCGGCGCTCATCGGCATTCTCATGTTCCAGGTTCTTCGGCACGGAGTAGTCGTAGTCGTTGGTGTGGATCGCCCAGAGTGTGTCTGCGAAGTCGCGGAGCTCATCCGGCAGATCCGCGTACGCTCCCGCCGATGACGCAATCAGGGTTTCGCCCCCATACGACGGAAGATCGATGCTGCGCAGGGTGGATGCCTGGGGCGGGTTGACCACGAACGTGACGTCGGTGTGCCAGTTGTTGGCGGAACCGTTCTCGCTGTCCACGGGGAGCACGTTCTCTTCGCCCTCCACGGAGGCCACAGTCGGGTGTGCAGTGGTGAGCGGGCCGAAGTGGCTGGCAAATTTCACCTGGGCCACGTCGCTGAGAATGTTGGCCTCTCTGAAGACGAGGGCCTTGTGCTCGTTGAGTGCGGCCCGGATCTGCCCCACGGTTTCCGGGGAGAGATCGCCGCTGAGGTCGAAGCCGCGGATTTCGGCGCCGATGCGGGACCCGAGTTTGGCGAATTCCAGTTTGGTTTCGGTAATGACGGACATCTTTTTTGTTCCTTTTCTGGCTGTTACTGGATGGGTGGATTGACGGTCAAGAACCGGACCCGACGGCGGTCCGCCAACGGGAGAAGTGCCGTTCCAGGGCGACGAGGAGGAAATTCACGGCCAGGCCCAAAAGGGACACCGTGAGGATCCCGGCGTACATGTCCGGAATGAGGAAACTGCTCTGGGCATTCACGATCAAGTAGCCGAGTCCGGCCTTTGCCCCCACCATTTCGGCGGCGATCAACACCAAAATGGAGGCTGTGCCGGCCATCCGGATACCCGTAAAAATGGTGGGCACCGCCGAGGGCAGGATCACCTTGCGGAACAGCGCGAGGCTCGACAGGCCGAGCGACTTCGCGGCCCGGATGAGCAGCGGATCCACAGTCTTCACGCCCGCAATCGTGTTCAGCAGCACAGGGAAGAACGCCGCGTACGCCACGATGCTGATCTTGGACTCCTCGCCGATTCCCAGCAGCAGCGTGAAGACAGGCAGCAGGGCAAGCGCGGCCGTGTTCCGGAAGAGTTCCAGCAGGGGGTTGAGCACCGAATTGAGCCGTCGGTACCAGGCGATCAGCAAGCCGAGTGACACCCCGGCCGCGAGGGCCGCGCCGAATCCCGTCACGGAGCGCGTGAGGCTCGCGGCCAGGTGCCCCTGGATGGTTCCGGATTCGAACAACTTGACCCACGCTGCCAGGACCTCGTGCAAGGGCGGCAGGAAGACCCGGGTGGACGGGCTTGCCAGATACGTCGGCCCGAGTTCCCAGAGTGCCAGGAACGCAAGGATTCCTGCGGCCTTCCACACGCCGGAACCGGCACGGGCGGCCGCGGCCCGCAGAAAGGCGAGCACCGCCGTCGTGCTTCGACGCTCCGTCTCCGCGGCGATGGAGTGCCCGACGACGGTTGCTTCCTTAGGTGCGGCGCTCGCCGCGGGTTGTTGCGCGAGTGTTGCGGCCATCAGGCTGCGCTCCTTTCGAGTGTTGTTCCCGTGACTTCATCCGGGGCGGTGCCGTCCGGCAGGATCTTGCGGTGGCCGGCGTCCTGGGCCAGGCGGACCTCGTCGTGCAACAAGGTCCAGACCTTGTGCCGTTGCTCGACGTAGGCGGGATGCGAGCGGATGTCGTCCCCGCCGTCGCGATCCGGAATGTCTACGTCCACGATTTCCTTGAGCCGTCCGGGACGGGCGCTGAGGACGGCGACGCGCTGCCCCAAGTAAACGGCCTCGTCGATGCCGTGGGTGATGAAGACGATCGTCTTGCCCGTGGCCCGCCAGATCCGCAGGAGCTCGTCCTGGAGCTGCTCGCGGGTCTGGGCGTCCAACGCGGCGAAGGGTTCGTCCATGAGGAGCACATCGGGCTCGTAGGCGAGGCTCCGGGCAATCGCCACGCGCTGTTTCATGCCGCCAGATAACTCATGCGGGAAGCGGTCCTCGAAACCGGCCAAGCCAACCAGCTTGAGGTATTCGCTTGCCTTGGCGGCGCGCTCCCGACGATTCAGCGTGCGTCCGTCCGGGCCATTGCCTTCGAGCCCGATCGACACGTTGGCCGACGCCGTTCGCCAGGGAAACAACGCGTATTGCTGGAAAACCACGGCACGGTCCTTCCCGGGTCCCGTCACCGGCCGGCCGTCCACCAATACCTCGCCGGAGGTGGGCGTGGACAGGCCGGCCAGGAGGTCCAGCAAGGTGGTCTTGCCGGAACCACTTGGCCCCACCAGGGTGAGGAATTCGCCGTCGCGCACGTCCAAGCTCAGGGAATCAAGGGCGGTCAGCGTGGTGGGTTCTTTTGCGCTGGCCTTGGAGCCCCTGGCTGGGCGGACCGCGAACTGCTTGGTGACGCTGCGGAGGCTGATCTTGGCGGTCATCACTATCCCTTCTTCTCTGTTGTTGCGAGTTCGTTGAACTTGTTGGTGTAGTACTTCGAGGGTGCGAGGTCGGTCTTGACGATCCCCGAGCTCTTCAGCCACGAAGACCAGCGGGTGAAGTCCTCGTCCTTGATCACGCCGTTGTCCGGTACGCCTGGGCTCTTCCAGTACTGCAGGTTGGCGGTGCTTTCATTTCGTCCGCGGGCGTCGATGATCTTCTTGAAGCGCGCGATCACCTGGTCCCGCGGCGTTTCGGCCTCCCACTTGATGGCCTTGGCCACGCCTGTGGCGAAGGTACGCGCGGTGTTCGGGTTCTTTTCGATGAAGTCGTTGCGGAGCACGATCTGTCCGCCGGCGAAGGTGCCGAAGAGTTCGTAGTCGTTGAAGAGCGAGCGCAGGCCGCCGGCGGCGACGGCATGGTCCTGCAGGACGCCTCCCAAAGTTCCGACATCAACCTGACCCCGGCGGACGGCTTCCTCGGTGTCGTTGGGCGCCAGCGGGACAAGCTGTACTTGCTTTATTTCGTCCTGGCTAAGGCCGTTCTTGCTGAGGTACGTGTTGATGACGGCTTCGGCGTGGGCGCCAAGGGTGTTGACGGCGATCTTCTTGCCGATGAGGTCCCTGGCGGACTTGATGGGGCTGTCCGCTTTGACGTAGAAGCCGTTGAAGGTCTTCGCGTCTTCGCCGTAATAGTTGACGACGGCGGTCACAGGAGCGCCTGCCTCGACTAGCTTCACCACGGCTCCGGCGAACGCACCGCCGAAGTCGGTCTGGTTGGTAGCCGCCGACTGGATGTCCTGCGGGCCGCTGGTGGTGTTGCCAACCCAGTTGAGTTTGATGTCACCCAGATAACCAAGGTCCGCCGCCAGTTCGGGAAGGCCGACGCTGTTGGCCGAACCTTGGTAACGGAGTTCCTTGACCTCCGATTGGCCGGCTGCTTGGCCTCCTGCTTGGGCATTGCCGCCGCAGCCGGTCACCGTCAGCGCAAGTACGACGGCGGCCGCGACGCTTAGCAGGGGCTGGTGCAGTTTCATGGGAGCTACTTTCTGGGAAATGGATGTTGTTGGTCCGGACTTGGTCTGGGGTAGATCACGGCTATCGGGTAGACCGAACTGCCGGTGGGAACGATGTAAGCGCATTTCCACAGGGCAGGGAAGCCCCGCAGTAACGCCCGGAAACGCCGGGAAACAGGGGGAAATCCGAAGAAATGCTCCGCAATTCCGGGCAATGCCGGGACACAATCCGCTTCGCGTTCCAAGGCGTCATAAGTAGCCCGGTTTCGTCCCGTTTAGCTTCCATTGCGGGGTGCTGGCCAACGCAGTGGGGACCGTGTTTAGGTAAGGCCCTCCCCTCAAACCCAACCTGACATCCAAGGAGCACTTCCATGAGTTCGCCGAATTTCAGTTCCCCGGTTTCCAGTTCCGCCCAGCGCACCCTTCACCTCAACGCCTTTTTGATGAGCACCGGCCACCACGAGGCCTCGTGGCGGCTGCCCGAAAGCGATCCGCGCTCCAACACCAACGTGGAGCACTACAAGCAGCTGGCCCGCACAGCCGAACGCGGCAAACTGGACTCCATCTTCTTCGCCGATTCGCCGGTCCTCTTCGGCGAGGTGGGCCGCCGTCCGGCCGGGAAGCTTGAGCCCACCGTGCTCCTGACGGCAATCGCCGGCGCCACAGAGCACATCGGACTGATCGCCACCGCCTCCACCACCTACAACGACCCGTTCAACCTGGCCCGGCGCTTCGCGTCCGTGGACTGGGTCAGCGGTGGCCGGGCCGGGTGGAACGTGGTCACCACTGCCGGGCCCGACGCCGCCCGCAACTTCGGCGTGGACGACCAGCCCGCCCACGCGGTCCGGTACGAGCGTGCCGCCGAGTTCATCGAAGTAGCCCAGAAGCTATGGGACAGCTGGGAGGACGACGCCGTCCTCGCGGACAAGACTGCCGGCGTCTGGGCCGACTCTGAGCGGATCCGCACTATCGACCACGAAGGCAAGCACTTCAAGATCCGTGGCCCGCTCAACGTGCCCCGCCCACCGCAGGGACACCCGCTCATTGTCCAGGCCGGCTCCTCGGAGGACGGCAAGGACCTCGCCGCCCGGTATGCGGACGCCGTGTTCACCGCCCACCAGACCCTGACGGACGCGCGGGAGTTCTATCGGGACCTCAAAGCCCGCACCGCCGCTGCCGGACGTGATCCGGAATCCATCAAGATCCTTCCCGGCATCGTTCCGGTCATCGGGGCCACCGAGGAGGAGGCCCGGGCGCTGGAACGGGAACTGGACCGGCTGATCAAGCCCGAATACGCCCGGATCCAACTGGCCAAGACCTTGCGCGTCGCCCCCGAGGACCTGCCCCTTGACCGCCGGCTGCCGGACAACCTTCCCAGCGAAGACGAGATAGAAGGCGCCAAGAGCCGCTACACCCTGATAGTCCAGCTCGCCCGCCGGGAGAAGCTCACCGTCCGGGAACTGATCGGGCGCCTGGGCGGCGGCCGCGGTCACCGGACCTTCACCGGCACCCCGGTGCAGGTGGCGGACGCCATCCAGGAATGGTTCGACGGCGGCGCCGCGGACGGCTTCAACATCATGCCGCCCGTACTGCCCTCGGGGCTCGAGACATTCGTGGACCAGGTGGTCCCCATCCTGCAGGACCGAGGCCTGTTCCGCACCGAATACACCGGCCGGACGCTGAGAGAACACTACGGCCTGGGGCGCCCCACGAATCCCTACGCGGGCACCGTCGCGCCCGCGCTGACGTCTATCGGGTCGGCGCTTTAGTGGTCCGGGCGGTTCTCCCGGCTCGTGTGTGTGCGTCGGTTAGCGCCGGTATTGGCCGGCGAGGGGGCAGGTGAACGGGTCCGCTGCCGCGAGTCCGACCTTGTTGAGGTAACGGATCACTATTGCGTACGAGTGCAGCAGCCCCGTTTCGGTGTAGGCGATCCCCGCCGCATCACAGTGGGCTTTGACCAGTTGGCGGACCTCGCGCAGGTGCGGGCGGGGCATATCCGGGAACAAGTGGTGTTCGATCTGGTGGTTAAGGCCGCCCATGAGCAAGGTCACGAACCGTCCGCCGGCGATGTTGCGGGACGTGACCACCTGCCGCGTCAGGAAGTCCACCCGGCTGTTTTCGGGCAGGATCGGCATCCCCTTGTGATTTGGCGCGAAACTTCCGCCCATGTACAGCCCGAACACAGCGATCTGCACGGCGATGAATGCAACGGCAACGCCGGGGGAGAGGACGAGGAAGATCAGTCCGGTATAGGTACCGAAGCGGAGACCTAGCAGGGCCAGTTCAAGCCACCGGTACTTCACCGGCCTGCGCCGGAGCAAGTACTTCAACGAGTCAATGTGCAGCGTCCATCCGAGGAAAAAGAGCAGAGGGAAGAGTAGATAGCCTTGGTGTTTGCCAAGGGCCCGGCCGAGTCTTCCACGGCCGCTTGGCATCTCGTTGTGGAAGATGACCGCACCCTGTGCGATGTCCGGGTCCTGATTGATCATGTTCGGGCGGGCGTGGTGCCGTGAGTGCTTGTCGGTCCAATACGCGTAACTCATACCCACTACCAGTGTGGCGATCAGGCGTGCAGTCCACTCGTTCGCGGGCCGGGACGCGAACACTTGCTGATGCGCCGCTTCATGGCCGAGGAAGGCGAACTGTGTGAAGACGACACCGAAGGCGCCTGCCACAGCCAGCTGAAGCCAGGTATCGCCCAAGAGGAAGAACACCACCGAGATTCCCGTCCCCACGGATGCCAGGATCGTCAGCAGAAGGAGGTAGTAGCGTTGGCACCGCCAGAGCAGCCCTGCATCCCGGACGGTCTTCAGGAGGCTCGCGTAGCTGCTTGTGATGCTGTTCATCCGGGTCCCGGGCGGGGCAGGTCGGGACGGGATCGTGAACGCGGATACCGACGGCGAAGGCTGGTTGGTTAAGGACAAGGGTTGCCTCCTCGGATGCGCTTATGATGCGCTGCCGGGGTCCGGGGCAACACAACAAGCGTAGGCGCGACCGGCCCCACGCGTCCAGAGGAAAGGGGTCCCGGATGGTCTCGCTGGACACCCGGCTGCCCAAACCCGGCGTGGTCCGTTCCGATGACGGCGCCGCCGGAACCGCAGCTTAGCGCCGAGATTGCATTTGACGGCAGTTCAGACGGTGCCGTGATTTGCCATCTCGGCGGACCAAGCGGTACTAGTCGGCGAGGATGTGGTACAGCGCTCGCCGTGCTTCGTCGATCTTTTCCATTGCGGCGGTGCGCTGTTCGTCAGTTGCGGCAAAGCGGAACTGGTGGATGACTCCCATGAGCTTTGCCACGCTCTGGTGAAACGCGGGTCCTGATCCTTCCGAATCGATATTCCACGCATTTTCCAGCTCCTCGGCATGCTCGGCTACGTATGCCTTCCCCGTTTCAGTGAGTGTGAATTCGGTGCGGCGGCCCTCGCCGACGGGTGCGATGAGCTCTTCGTCAACGAGTTGCTGCAGCGTGGGATAGACCGAGCCCGGGCTGGGGCGCCACGATCCGGACGTCTTCTCGGCAATCGTCTTGATGAGTCCGTATCCGTTGGATGGTGATTCGGCCAGCAAGGAGAGGATCGCGAAGCGAACATCGCCCCTGTTGGCGCGACGGGGGCCGCCGGGACCAAAGCCTGGTCCGAACCCCGGCCCGAAGCCCGGCCCGAATCCGCGGCCTGGTCCGAATCCGCGGCCTGGTCCAAATCCGCCGTGTCCGTGGGGTCCGCGACGGCTCCGGCCGCGTCCGAAGCGTTCCATATCCGGACCGCAATCTGTGTGCTTGTTGTCATGAATGCCTTTCATAGCGGCATCGTCCTTTCAGTGTCTGTGAGAGTTGCCCTGAGGGCCGCAGTTTATTCTGCGATAGTTAACGATATATCGGTGACTGTCGTTAAACAAGGGTGGATCGAGGGATTCATGTCCAGGTGATAAGAAGAGATGCTCGAAGAGCATTACCCGACATCAGCGCCGGACTGTCCGGCGTCGGAATCCTGTTCATCGACCTTGACGATTTCAAAGGGGTCAACGACACCTACGGCCATCGCGCCGGGGACGCCGTCCTCACGGAGCTCGCCCGGCGCCTGGCACGCCCAGGGCTATTTGATTTCCCCGCCGATGGCCGCCTCGGAATTTGAAATGACACTGAACGACACGGAGGACAGTTAGTGAACGAACAACTTACAACCATCGAGGTCCAGGAGTTCCTGCCACATCCGCCCGCCAGGGTTTGGCAGGCACTGACCGAACCGGAGCTGATAGCCCGCTGGTTGATGGAAAACGACTTCCAAGCGGTGGTCGGTCATCAGTATCAGATGCGCGGAATTCCGGTTCCGGCGGTCGGATTCAGCGGCCTGGTGGCCAGCGAAGTCCTTGACCTCGACGCCGGCAGGCGCCTGCGCATTTCGTGGCGGGACGCGAACTCCGGCAATACCCTCAACAGCACCGTGACGTGGTCCATCTCCCCGGAAGGTACGGGCACCCGGCTGTCCCTTGTCCACGACGGGTTCGATCCCAATGAACCAACCCACGTCGCATCGCACCGCATCATGAGCGCGGGATGGCAAAACCACGTGCTCCCGCGGCTCGTCCAGACCCTGTCCGAACTCGACGGCGACGCTCCCGACCGCACCGAACCCGGCAATTAAGGAAAATAATGCAATTCGTGGTCTTCTACAGTTCGGAGCCATCGGCGCTCCCCGCTCTTCAAACCGTTTATCCCCGGCACGTTGAATATTTGCAGGCCTTCGCCGCTGAGGGCGGCCTGATCGGCATCGGGACGTTCAACAACCCGGCCGTGAACGGTTCAATGGGCATCTTCACCAGCAGGGAAAGGGCGGAGCAGTTCATCGCGGGGGATCCCTTCGTCCTGGAAGGGCTGGCCGTACCCGGCGAGATCCGCGAGTGGAACGCCGTGATGTTCAGCCCGCAGGACGGTGCATGACTTCCGGTCCCAACCTCACCGCGCGGCCGAGCCGCGGAGGTCCGACGTTAGAACAGACGTGGGCGGATACAGCTTGTAGCTGTGTCCGCCCACGTGGGTAGTTGGGTTGGGAGTTAGTGGCTGGCCTGACCACTTCCCGGGCCGCCGGTTTCGGTTGCGGTGACCTTGAAGTTCGCATCGAGTTTGACGGTGGCGTGGGTGCCGTCCGTCTTGGTGATGTGTGCTTCGTAGGCGGCGCTGCCGTCGTCTTCGGTGGTCATGTTTTCGACCGTGGCGCCGGAGTTGGCGGCGAGGACGGCGTCCTTGACCTTGGTGGCGGTGTCGCCGGTGAGGTCGGTCTCGTTTCCGTGGTTGCCGTGGCCGCCCTTACCGCCTCCCGGGCCGCCGGTTTCGGTTGCGGTGACCTTGAAGTTCGCATCGAGTTTGACGGTGGCGTGGGTGCCGTCCGTCTTGGTGATGTGTGCTTCGTAGGCGGCGCTGCCGTCGTCTTCGGTGGTCATGTTCTCGACCGTGGCACCCGAGTTGGCGGCCAGCACGGCGTCCTTGACCTTGGTGGCGGTGTCTCCGGTCAGGGCTGTTTCGTTCCCGTGCGCGGCCCCTTTCGAGGCAGGCGCGGACGGGCTGGCGGTGGAGGTGTCAGTCGTTGCGGCGTTGGCCGGCAGGGCCATGGCGGTGAGAGCGCCGCCGCCTGCGACGGCGCCCATCAGGGCAACGCCGGCAGCGATTTTCCGGACATTGTTCACGTTGGTGCTCCTTAGAAGTTCAACTCCGACCGTTTCGAAGCTAGCTCCATCCTGGAACCCCGTACTTTCGTGCCTCTGTACCTACCCTGTGCCTGGACTGTGACAATTGCTTCCGACTCACAGCAGGTGGATCGGGGCGCCAAGTGCCCGGCTACAGGTTGGTCATCCGTTCTGCGGCGTCGTTGTAGCGCCCACCCTGTACTTGGATCTTGGACGCAGCGTCCTCGATCTCGCTGAGTTCCGCGGCGGACAATTCGACGGCGGAGGCCCCGATGTTCTCCTCCAAACGGTGCAGTTTGCGCGTACCGGGGATCGGGACGATCCAGGGCTTTTGCGCAAGGAGCCAGGCCAAAGCGATCTGACCGGGCGTCGCACCTTTGCGTTGCGCGATGCTTGCCAGCAGTTCGACGACGGCGGCATTGTGCTGAAGCGCTTCCGGTGCGAACCGGGGGATGGTGCTGCGGATGTCGTTGCCGGCGTCGAAACTGGTGGCCGCGGTAATGGTTCCCGTCAGGAAGCCTTTGCCGAGCGGGCTGTAGGGCACAAAGCCAATGCCCAGTTCCTCACACGCGGCCAGCACCTCCTCCTCGGGACGGCGCCACCAGAGCGAGTACTCACTTTGGACAGCGCTCAGGGGCTGCACTGCATGAGCCCGGCGAATGGTCGCCGCTGAAGCTTCAGACATGCCGAAGTGCTTCACCTTGCCGGCTTCAATCAGTTCCTTGACCGCACCCGCAACGTCCTCGATGGGAACGTCGGGATCCACGCGGTGCTGATAGTAGAGATCGATGGCGTCGACGCCGAGCCGGCGCAGCGAACCGTCCACCACATCCTTGATGACCTCGGGGCGGCTGCTCACGCGACCGCTTGGCTTGCGTTCGGCGGGATCGATGTCCCACCCGAACTTCGTCGCGATCACCACCTGCCCCTTATACGGGGCGAGAGCTTCGCCAACCAGCTCCTCGTTGGCGTACGGACCATAGATTTCGGCAGTGTCGAAGAAGGTCACGCCCCGGTCCACAGCGGCGCGGATCAGCGAGATCATTTCCTGCCGATCCGGCTTGTCGCTGTATCCACCGGTCATGCTCATGCAGCCCAGCCCGACGGCGGAGACCTCCAGGCCGTTGGTGCCCAGTGTGCGCTTTTCCATGGTTAGTCCTTCAGTGTTGTGGAAACGGGGGCGAGCCTCGCCGTCAACACTAAGGAAACGTCGGTACCGCAGGGAGTCCCTGTCAGTACCTCTCTCAGGAGGAAACGCACGATCGGCCTGCGTGGAGTACCACGCAGGCCGACCCTAAGGCGTCATTTGCTCGGTGGCATTGTGACGCCGGTACTTCTATGTGGGGATCACATCAGCCGTTGTCGCCGGCAGGCGTCGAGGTGGTCGTGAAGCCGCCAACCTTGTTCGCCTCGATCGCGTACTTATTCGTGAAGGTGCCGCCGACCGGGATCTTCGAGACGTCCATGCCGAGCAGCTTCTCCATCGAAGCGATGGTCTTGGGGCCGCCCGCGGGCATGATGCCGTCCGGGAGGAACTGACCCTTGTCCTCCTCGAGCGCCTTGACGTAGTCCTCCTTCTTGACGTTCTTGTTCTGGACGTAGTCCTGGGGCAGCTTGTCGGCAATGTCTTGGGCCGAATGCGTCGCGATCCAGTGCATCGTCTCCACGAGCGCGTTGACGACCCGCTGAACGGCGTCCTCGTGGGTCTTGACCCAGTCGGCGTTGGCGATGACGCCCGCAGCCGGCCAGGTGCCGCCCACGGCCTTGTTCGCGCCGTCGGTCGTGGCGAGGTCGATCGCCGACTGAGCGATGCCCTGGCCCTCCATCGCGGCGACGGTCGGCTGGGTCGTCATCACACAGTCAGCCGCACCGGTCTTGATGGCGGCAAGGGCGGTAGCGCCCGCTCCGGCCTTGACGGTGGTGTAGTCCTTGTGCGAGACGCCGGCCTGCGCGGCGATGAACTGAGTCAGCGTGTCGGTGCCGGATCCGAGGTCGGTGACGCCCATCTTCTTGCCTTTGATGTCGGCGCCGGAGTGGACGTTGGCGTTGGGGCTGCACATGATGCGCTCGCCCGGGGCCCCCGAGAGCTGCACGAGGTTGATGATGTTCTTGCCCTTCGATTGGAAGTCGAAGGTGTGGATGTACCAAGCGCCGGACATGTCGACCTGGCCTGATGCCATGGCGTCTTCGGCGCCAACACCGCCGTCGGTCTCGGTGGAGAGCTCCATATTGACGCCGTACTTCTTGTACAGGCCGAGCTGGTCCGCGAGCTTATACGGCAGGTAGATCTGCTTGTCGATGCCGCCGATCATCATCTTCACGGTGGGCATCGGGCCGGAGCTCGCAGTGCCCCCGCCGCTGGCAGCTGGGGAATTGCCGCCACATGCCGCGAGACTGAGGGCAACGGCTCCGGTAGCGGCGACGGCAAAGATAGTGCGTTTCATCATTGTTTTACGCATCCTATGTTGATCCCCGAAGGGATGTGGGTGTTTTGGTGGAACAGAATTGCTGGGTGGGAAAGTCTGTTTTCGGCCTTAGATCGACTGGGCCTCGGAGCGGTTCGGTGGACGCCACTTGAGGAGCCGGTGCTCAAGCAGCCCGATGAGGAATTCGGCCCCAAGCGTGATGACGGCAATGATCACCATGCAGGCGAAGACTGTGTCCGGATCGAAGGTGCCCTGGGCTTGGCTGATGATGAGGCCAATACCCTTCTGGGCGCCCAGCACCTCCGCGACGAGGGCACCGATGATCGCGAAGCCGAATGCCGTGTGGAGGCTCGCGATGATCCACGTCATGGCGGACGGGATCGTCACGTGCATCGCCACCTGGAACGGGGAGGCGCCGAGCACCCGCACGTTCGCCACGAGGTTCTGGTCCACTTCGCGGACGCCTTGGAACGCATTGAAGAAGACGACGAAGAACACGAGCACGGCTGCGAGGAGGATCTTCGGGAAGCTCCCGAGGCCGAACGCCACGATGAAGATCGAGCCGAGCACAATACGGGGGATCGAATTCAAGATCCGGATGTACGGCCCGACGACCGCCGAGAGGTACTTGTTTGAGCCCAGGAGGAGGCCGAGCACGACACCGACGAGCGTCCCGAGCACGAAACCGAGGAGCGCCTCCTGGGCCGTGACCCCGAGGTTCTCCCAAATGGTGCCGAATGCGGTTCCCTCTGTGAAGAGCTTGACGAGGGCGTCCCAGATCTGCGTGGGCTGGCCGAAGAAGAACTTGTCGACCCAGCCTTCCTCGGTGAACCATTGCCAGCCGCCAACCACCATTACGGCGAGCATCAGGCGACCTATCCAGATCGCTCTCGTGCGGCGCCGGGCTTTGTTCCGGCCGGCGTTCTTGGCTGCTGTCTCGGTTTCCACTGGCTTCTCGCTCTTGCGCGTTTCATTATGGGTGAGGGTTGTCATGCTGCTGCTCCTGCTGCTCCTGCTGACCGCGCATAAGCGCGGGTAACCTCGTCCTTCAAGGACTCCCAAATGTGCCCCTGGAGCTCCAGGAAGCGCTCCTCGTGTCGGATCTCCTGGACATTTCCGCGCGGCCTCGGCAGATCGATGTCGAAGACATCCTTGACCGAGCCCGGGCTGCTCGTCATGATGACGACCCGATCGGAGAGCGCCACCGCCTCGTCGAGGTCATGAGTGATGAACAGGACCGAAGGGCGCAGCTCCTCCCAGAGCTTCAGCAGCTCGTTCTGCATGATGGCCTTGGTCTGCACGTCGAGCGCGCCGAACGGCTCGTCCATCAAGAGAATCCGAGGATTGTTGATGAGGGCCGCAGCCATTGCCACGCGCTTGCGCATACCCCCGGACAACTGGTGCGGGTAGCGATCCTCGAAGCCTGCCAAGCCGACCCGACGCAGCCAGTCCATGGACAGTGCCGTGGCTTCGCGCTTGGGCGTGCCGAGGAGCGTCGGGCCCATCATCACGTTGCCGAGCACGCTCTTCCAGGGGAACAGTGCGTCTGCCTGGAACATGTAGCTCACGCCGTTCGTGATGCCCTCCACGGTCATGCCGCCCACCTTGACGGAGCCTTCGCTCGGGTTTTCCAGGCCCGAGACCTGGGCGAGCGTGGTGGACTTGCCACAGCCGGTCGGTCCGACAATGGAGCAGAACTGGCCCGGTTCCACCCTGAGGGTCACATCACGGATAGCGGTGAATGTCTCGCCTTTAGGCGTGAGATAACGCTTGGTCAACCCGACGATGTCGATACCCGCACTGTCCTCGGCTCTCCCTAGAGCGCCGGGCGGGCGGTGGTGATTGTTGGTTTCCATCTGCAAAGACCTCTCTGTCTTTTGGTTTATGTGTGCGTGATCCGGATCACGGAAACTATGTAGAGCTTAGAAAGTGAAAGTCCGTGCCAGAAGGCTTCAGTAAGTTGTGGGGGTTAACAGCAAAAGTGCAGGTTTTGAGCTTTTATGCACGGCCGTGAATCGCAGGAAAGGCACCGCCTGCTGCATAGTGGCCGTGAACTTTGTCACATAAGCTGCTAGTAGGAAATGAGGAAGAGGATGGCAGTGCACATAGAGTTGCGTGGACCGTGAAGGCTCTGCTTGCGCGCTGGAAGGCACGTCCCCTGGCCTCCCAGATCCTGGTGTGGCTGCTCTGCATCCTCTTCGTCACCGTCACCCTGGGTGCGCTTCTCTACACCCAGATCAGCAACCAGACCCTCGAAGATCAGTACCGGCTCAGGGCGCTTGGGATTGCCACGACGGTGGCACAAATGCCCGAAATCGTGACGTCGCTGGGCAATGGAGACCCAAACCAATCCATCCAGGCGATCGCCACAAAGGTGCAGGCGGAGGCGCAGCCGGCGTACGTCGTCGTGAGCGACCGCGCCGGGAAGCGGTACTCCCACCCGAACCCGGACCTCATTGGCCGGACCCTTGAAGAGCCAGTTGCCGTTCTCGATGGCCAGACCCATGTCGGCATCGACAAGGGCAGCCTGGGCGACTCAGTCAACGCCAAGGCGCCGGTGCGCGCGGCGGACGGGACCGTCGTCGGGCAGGTCTCGGTTGGGATCCTGGAAACGACCGAAAGCACCGAACTTGCCCAGCAGATGTGGCTGATCGCCGGCTATTCAGCCGTGGTGCTCTTGATCAGCGCCACCGGTTCGGCGCTGCTGGCGCGCAGGATCAAACGGGTCACTTTCGATCTCGAACCGGTGGAGATTGCGTCCCTCTTGCAAGAGCGTGAAGCGCTGTTGCACGGCATCCGGGAAGCGATGATCGGGTTCGACGACGACGGGCGGGTCACCGTTATCAACTCGGAGGCGCGCTCGCTGCTGAATTTGGAAGCCAACGTATTGGGCGAGAAGATCGAGGATCTTCTGCCGCCCGGAAGGCTCCGTTCGCTGCTGACCGGCCAGATCAGCGGAACCGATCAGATCGTGATCACCGAGGACGCTTTGCTGGTGGTGAACCGGATGTCCGTTGCCTTGGCTGGCAGAAGCATAGGCTCGGTGGTGACATTGCGCGACCGCACGGAGGTTGAAGGCCTCGTGCGAGATCTGCGCTCCGTCGAAGGCCTGATGGAGGCCTTGCGCGCCCAGGAGCACGAGTACGCCAACCGCCTCCATGTGGTGGACGGACTTCTGGAACTCGGGGACGTGGACCAGGCTCGGAACTTCGTGTCACGGATTTCAGACACGTCGCGGTCGCTTGGCGAGGGCCTGCGCTCGCGGATCGAGCCGCCGGAGCTCGCCGCGCTCTTGCTGGCCAAGATCACCGTGGCTGCTGAGCAGGACGTGGAGATTTCGGTGACCGACGACTCGCAGCTCCGTCAACCGTTCCTGGAAACGCAAGCGCTGCTGACGATCGTCGGGAACCTCCTGGACAACGCCGTCGAGATCCTTTCGGACCAGCCTGCGCCCCGCGAGGTGACCATCCAGCTGGACGATTCCTCGGGTATCTTCATCTGCGTGACCGACAATGGGCCCGGTGTTCCCGCAGAATTGGTGGGCAAGATTGCCGCCGATGGCTTCACCACCAAGGAACCGCGGCCCGGAATGAGGCGCGGGATAGGCCTTGCGCTAGTGAGCAGGATCGTTCACCGTGCAGGAGGCACTATGGATGTTTTCCCGGGCCCTGGGGGACGCTTTGAAATCTGGTTGCCGGAACCGCACGTGGAAACCGAAAGCCCAGCAATGACAGGAAAAACGATCGAATGATCCGCACCTTGGTAGTCGACGACGACTTCCGCGTAGCGCGCATCCACGCCAGCCGCGTGGCCAAAATCGAGGGGTACGAATGCGTGGGCGAGGCGCACACCGCGGCGGAAGCCAGGGAGGCCGTGCAGCGGCTCAAACCCGACCTCCTTCTCCTCGACGTCTACCTCCCCGACGAAGACGGCATCAGCCTGTTGCGGTCACTGCAGGGAGCAGGCGAAAAGCTCGACGCCGTCATGATCACTGCCGCACGGGACCTTGAGACCGTGCGGGCTGCCATGCGCGGGGGAGCGGTCTACTACCTCGTCAAGCCGTTCGGCTTTGAGCAACTTCAAACCCAGTTGGAGGCCTATCGGCGCTGGCGGAAGGAGGCGGAGTCCCGGACCGTGGCCGATCAGGCGACGGTGGACCAGCTGTTCAGCCTGCGCCGGACGGCTGCCCCGGCCCAAGGATCGCGGCGCCTGCCACCCACCATGCAAAAGGTCCTTGACATGGTGGTCCACTCCACTGAGCCCTTGGGTGCCTCGGAGATCGCGAGCAGCGTCGGCGTCAGCCGCCCCACGGCCCAGCGTTACCTCAGTGAACTCGAACGGAAGGGGCTCATTGACCTGCATTTGGCCTATGGCGCCACCGGGCGGCCGGTGAATACATACCTGCCGAGGAAGGCTTGAGGCCTGGCAGCGGATATCTGGCGACAGCCTGAAGCCCGATCTGCAACCTAAGGGTTGCTCTTTTGGATTGTTAATGCAACCCTGTAGTTGCAGTAACTGACTGAAAGGAACAGAATCATGACTATGACTGCAAACCAGGCCTCCGTCGTCGACACTGGCGAATTCACCGTGAGGCGCACCATCACCATCGCAGCACCGATCGAGAAGGTCTGGGCGGCGATCACCGAGGCTGAGCACATCGCACACTGGTTCGGGCAGGCGGCCGTCCTCAACGAGGTCGTTGTCGGCGCGGGCGGCGTCTTCTCCTTCGAAGGCTACGGCGACTTCCCGGTACTGATCGAAGAACTCGACCCACCGCGAATGATCGCCTACCGCTGGAGCAACGACGACGCGCGGGGCACCCAGTCGGCCGAAGTCGACCCTGACCGCTCGACCGTGTTCCGCTTCACGCTTGAAGCGCTCGACGGCGGCACTCAACTCACCGTCGTCGAGACCGGCTTTGACGCGACCTCCGACCCCGCCTTCAATATGGAGAGCCACCGTCAGGGCTGGGACTCTGAATTGGACGAACTGGTCGCATACCTCGAAGGTGGGTCGTGACCACGAGCACCTTGGTTCCAGTGTTCGCCGCGCTCGGCGACGAGACGCGGTGGAGCATCCTCGCGGCCCTCGGCGAGGGCGACGCATCGGCGTCGGCCCTCGCCGCCCGGCTCCCGGTCACCCGCCAGGCGATCGCCAAGCACCTCGCCGTTCTGCAGGAAGTTGGACTGGTCGAGTCGGTGCGCGTCGGCCGCGAGTTGCGCTACAGGGTGCTCGGCTCGCAGCTGAGTGAGACGGCACGCAGCCTCGATCGCATCGGCGCTGAGTGGGATCGCCGCCTGGCCGTGATCAAGCGAATCGCGGAAGGGATGTAGCCTCGACGAGCGGGTGGTCTACGTTGAGCGCCGGTTGCGCGCTTGGTGCGCCAGCTGGATGAAGCCATAGATGAAGGCGGCCTCGATGAGCGCCATCAATACCAGCCACAGCAACTCGCCCTTGGCGATGAAAACAGCGGTGCCGGTGAGGACGAGTATGGTTCCGAGGACCAGCGCGCAGACGGCGAATCCGAAGGCCACGCTTGCGCTGCGCACGCCCGTCTGGAAGCCAAAGCCCAAGGGTTCTCCGCCGGGGTGTCCCTCGACACGATCGTGTCCTGCGGGCTTGAGCTTGTCGAACTCATCCCAAGGATCCAGATCCTGATCGGCCATGTATCCATTATCCCGCGGATTCGGCGGCCTGCGCTGAGGCTCGCTGCCGTATCAGGTCGGCGGCGCTCGACCGCCGAGGGCCATCAAGAAGCCTAGACAACGGAAAAGCTTCGCACTCGCCGTATTTCGGGTGCGAAGCCTCGAGCGTTTTAACGAGCCGCGTCTACGCGATCAATGCACCGATCAGATGACCGGTGAAGTACCGCGAGTGTGTCTTTTCAATGGTCTCCAGAGAGTCGCTGCTGAGTGCAACGATTTCCCAGTCGGCGTCCTTTCGCTCTTTTTCAAGGCGGAGCCGGAGCATTAGTGCCTCGCGGTGTCCCTGTCCTCCGGGAAACTCGGTAACCATCCGATCACCTGTGATGCGGTTGTACTGGATAACGTATCCTGCCATCGCGATCATCACCTCCTTGTATTTCGAAGCTTATCAAAGGCTGATTTGAGAGAGACCATATTGGTTTGGACAGTTTCTTCTTCGCGCCGCACCGTTTCCCGTAGCTTCTTCGTGGCCTCTTCCCCGCTCTTCACAGCCTCAAGGAGGGTCGGATTCATAGGTTTGCCCTCGGGCCACGCTGCCAACTCCGTCCTGGCAAGCTCTATCGCGGTCTCTCGGCTGAGGATTTCATTTCGCGTTTCCTCAAGTTCCCGGATGCGCTTCAGCGACATGTCTTGGAGGGTCTCCACGATCTGCAAAAGCTCTGGTTCCTCCGGCATGACACCATAGCGGATTTCCCGACCAACAACGTCGGCAAGGGACTCGTACATATTGGCCCACGCACCCTGCAGGTGGGTCCGGACCTGCACTTCCACCCTGGCTGGCAGACGAAGCCAGAGGTGGACGGCCCTGTACCCGCTGTGAGGATCGGAACGAAGATCACGGATGCACGACGAATCATGTCCGAAAAGTCCAGCGACGGCAGTGACCACCGCATCCTGCTCATCCAAGGACATCTCGGCCTCGAATCGAACGCCGGCGATGTCCTGGATACTGGGCAGCGGAGTGCTGTGGTCCCGCTGGAGTTTTTGACGAAGAGTGTCAACTGTCTTGGGCCGGGACGTGACCTCAAAAGCCCGGTCATCCAATAGTGCCGACCAGTCCAACTCCCGTATCCGCTGCTGGGTTTCCGCAGCCAAGTCGTTGTAGAAGAGCATGACATCGTCGTAGGAAGGCAGGCCCTCCGTCGGCTCGACCTCATTTCGGATACACACGCCCAGCCTCTTCATCTGATTTTTGCTCCAGGGCAGCGAATCCATACCTGATGGTATCGAAATGAAGCTTTATCCAGCGTTGGAAGGTCCCAAGGGCTGGGACTCGGACTATAGGATGCACGCGCCCCGCGTCATTTTCGGGAAACGTTCGGGAAGGCCATGAACAATGGGGCCATGATGCCCGAAGAACTGACCGCCAGCCCGCGGGTCGAGGACGCCGTAGCAGCCGGCGGAAAACAGAAAAACGCCGTCTCCCGAGCCTCCGCCTCGAAGGTACCCGAGGTCACCCTTTTGTTCTGGGTAGTGAAGATCCTCACCACCGGGATGGGCGAAACGACGTCCGACTTCCTCGTGCACCGGTTCGAACCCGAGATCGCCTTGTCCTTAGGGTTCGCAGCATTGCTGATTTCGTTGGTCATACAGTTCTCCGTCCGCCGCTACGTCCCTTGGGTTTACTGGACCGCCGTCGCGATGGTCAGTGTGTTCGGCACCATGGCAGCCGACGCGGTGCATGTGGGACTCGGCGTTCCCTACCTGGCGTCGACCCTGTTCTTCACCGTGGCGCTCGCCGTCGTTTTCCTGCTCTGGCACCGGAGGGAGAAGACCCTCTCCATCCACAGCATCACCACCCGGCGTCGGGAGTCCTTCTACTGGGCTGCGGTGCTGACAACCTTCGCACTCGGCACGGCTACCGGAGACCTGACCGCCTACACGCTGGGCCTAGGCTACCTTGCCTCAGGCATCATGTTCGCTGTTGTTATTGCGGTCCCGGCGCTTGGCCACTGGCGTCGACTGATCGCAGCGATCCCGGCCTTTTGGTTCGCGTACATCCTGACCCGACCATTGGGTGCGTCCTTCGCCGACTGGACTGCCGTTTCCGCCGACCGCGGGGGACTCGAATGGGGCACCGGCCCGGTCAGCCTGGTCCTGGCCGCAGCGATAGCCGTCTTGGTCGCGTTCTTGACGACCGCAAGGCGGCGAACCCACGCGTAGTGCACGCTCACATTTCGTACTGTTGTTCGTATGTCCTGACATATTCGCGTTAATTCTGTTTCCGGTTAACCCTGGATTCATGACCCGTGACCCGCTCCTTCACTTTCGCCTTGGATGGTAGTTCCTGCATTTGGGGACTTTTCTAGACGAGATGAAGGAACACCATGACCAACCGCTTCCTAGCAGCGGCCGCCGTCGCCGTAGTTGCAGCCACCGCTGTGACCGGCTGCGCGCAAAGCAGTACCGCATCGGCCCAGAACAATGGCGCCAGCGCATCACCGGACAAGACGGTCACCGTGTTCATCAGTGGGGACACCAACGTCCAGAACCTGTGGGAAAAGAGCCTTGTTCCCGCGTTCGAAAAGGCCAACCCCGGCTACCACGTGAAGGTGACGCTGGATCTGCACGGTGAGCACGACGCCCAGACACTGGCGAAACTGACCAGCGCCACGGAACAGAACAAGGAACCAGATTTCGATCTCGTGGATGGCGGCTTCGTTCCCAAGGCCTCCGCGGCCAATCTGCTGACCTCCGTGAGCTCGCAGACGATTTCGGCCCTGAACGATGTCCCGCAGGATGTCATCAAAGCCGGTGGCACGGGCGGCATCCCGTACCGCGGGTCCGCAGTGCTCCTGGCATATGACACCAAGACAGTCGCCACTCCGCCGAAGACCCTTGACGAGCTGCTCGCCTGGATCAAGGCAAACCCGGGCAAGTTCACCTACAACTCGCCCAAGTCGGGAGGGTCTGGCGGCGCATTCGTTGCCACGGTTTTGGATAAGTTCGTCCCGGCCGACGCCCGCGCAAAGATGGCCGTCGGTTACGAGAAGGACCTGGAGAAGTACTGGGACCAGGGCTTCGCGGCCCTGAAGGACCTCAACTCCTCCGTCTTCCAGAGTGGTGTCTACCCCAACGGCAACAAGCAAACCCTTGACCTGCTCGCCAGTGGACAGATCTCCATGGCCCCCGTTTGGTCGGACCAGTTCATCACCGGCTTGACCAACGGCCAGATTCCCGCCTCCGTGAAGGCCACGCAGATCAGCAACCCGTCCTTCACCGGCGGCGCTGCCTACCTCGGCATTCCCAAGTCTTCGCCCCGCCAGGAAGCGGCACTGAAGCTTGCCAACTTCGTCCTGACGCCGGACGCGCAGTCAGTGATCATCAAGGAAATGTCCGGCTTCCCGGCCATCAGCCTGGACAAGCTGCCGGCAGACATGAAGGAGAAGTTCAAGGACGCAGACACGAACAACCTGCGTAAGGGCTACTTCGACCAGATGGGCAAAGACCTGAACAACCTCTGGGACCAGAAGGTCCCCGGCCAGTGACAACCACGCTTCACAAGCCGGCGGAACTGGAACCCACGGTTCCGCCGGCTCGCGTCGGGCGACCGAAGCGCCTGGGCCAGCGAGGCGTCGGGTTCTTCATGGCCCTCCCGCCCATCCTGCTGATCGCGCTCTTCGTCGGCTTTCCCATCGTGCTCGCATTCGGCTTCAGCATCGGCCTGACCGGCGGGTTGAACCACACGATCGCCACGATTGGCCAGAACGTGCACGAGGCGGACGCCTGGTGGGGAACCCTGGCGGCATACCAGGAGATGTTCACCAACAAGCGTTTCCTCGGGGACCTCCTCGTCACGGTCATTGTGACTCTCGTGAGCACGGTAACGGTCCTCTTTCTGGCCTTGGGGATCGGGCTCTACCTCAAGCTGAAGGGTGGCCGAATGGCCCGTCTGCTCTCCGGCCTTGCGATTGTGCCGTTGTTCATCCCGGTGGTCATCGCTTCCTGGGCGATCCTGACCTTCTATTCCGGTACGGGGTTCCTGCGGAGCGTCTTCGCCCTCGTCGGACTCGACTTCCCCGTGTGGGCCTTCACCATGGTCACGGTCATCATCGGCTCGGTGTGGACTTCGCTGCCATTTGCGGTGCTCATGATCTCCTCCGGACTGCAATCCGTGCCCAACGCCATGATCGAAGCAGCCCGCGACGCCGGTGCCGGCTCCTTGCGCACGATCGTCTCAGTGATCGTTCCCATGGCCGCTGTTCCGATCATCATCGCGACGACGTTTACCGCAATCGGAATCGTTGGATCGTTCACGGTCCCTTACTTCACCGGGCCCAATTCGCCGAACATGCTCGGAGTGGACATGTCCAACTACTTCTCGTCCTTCAACCAGCCGCAGCAGTCGGCAGTTATGGCCTTCACTGTGTTCCTGATTGCCTCTGGAATTGCTGCGCTTTACGTGTGGGCGAACTTCCGTTCCGCCAAGGAACAGGGGAAAGTCTGATGGCTATCATTACTGATTCCCGCACCGGGCCCGCTTCCCGCACCCGCCCGCCGCTCACCTTGGACTCGATTGTCCGAAGTGCCCTGGTGGTCCTGTTCGTGGTCCTCATGGTCGTTTTCATCTTGGGCCCCTTGCTTTGGCTGGGCGTCCGCGCTTTCGCCGGTAACTGGACGTTCCCCAACCTCCTTCCCGACGATTGGACCCTGCGCTGGTGGCAGGTTGTCATCAACGACGGCGCACTCGGCGTCGCGGTGCAGAACTCCCTGTTCTTCGCTCCGCTGACGGTGCTGGTTTCTGCAATCATTTGTTTGCCCGCGGCCTACGCCTTTGCCCGCTTTGATTTTCCCGGACGCCGGTTCTTCCTGATTAGCCTGTTCGCGACCAACGCCTTCCCCAAGATGGGATTGTTCGTCACCCTTGCGGCGCTGTTCTACGCGTTGAACCTGATGAACACCGTGCTGGGAATCCTGGTGGTGCACGTGTTGGGAACCGTGGTCTTCATGACCTGGATCCCCGCGGCAGCGTTCGCTGCCGTGCCGCGAAACCTGGAGGAAGCAGCCCGCGACGCCGGAGCCTCCAAACTGCGCGTGTTCGCTTCAGTGACGCTCCCCATGGCATTGCCCGGGATCATCGTCGCCGCAGTGATGTCCTTCCTAGCGTCCTTCGACGAAGCGCAAGGAACGTACTTGGTGGGTGCGCCGGCCTTCATGACCATGCCCACCCAGATGTACAGCCTGGTGCTGAACTACCCCACGCAAGTGGCGGCCGTTTTCTCCATTCTGCTGGCCATCCCCTCCGTAGCCCTCATGCTCGCGGCGCACAAGCACATCCTCGGCGGCCAGCTCGCCGAAGGCTTCCAGATCAAATAGCGCCCAGCGCTCAACGTCAGACAGAGACCCCATGACAATTCATGAACCATTGACTGAACCACCGGCCAGCACCACCGGGCCGGGCGCAGCGGCTAGCGGTGGACTGACCATCCGCGGCCTCCACAAGAGCCTCGGCGGCCGTACGATCATCGACAACCTGGACCTGTCAGTGAACGAGGGCGAACTCGTGTCCTTGCTGGGGCCCTCCGGCTGCGGCAAGACCACTACGCTGCGGATGATCGCCGGCTTCCTGGAACCTGACTCCGGCTCCATCGAGGTGGAAGGCCAGGAAGTATCCCACTTGGGCGCGGAGAACCGCCCCAGCGCGATGGTGTTCCAGAACTACGCCCTGTGGCCCCACATGACGGTGGCCAAGAACATCGGCTTCCCGCTAAAGTTGCGCAAGATGTCCAAGGCCGAGATCAAGAACCGGGTGGAAACCGTCCTGGAACTGGTCA
Source organism: Arthrobacter sp. DMZ02-1R (assembly GCF_057747935.1). Taxonomy (NCBI): domain Bacteria; kingdom Bacillati; phylum Actinomycetota; class Actinomycetes; order Micrococcales; family Micrococcaceae; genus Arthrobacter; species Arthrobacter sp. DMZ02-1R. The sequence goes on along the minus strand of NZ_CM173230.1, from coordinate 3,942,627 downwards.
GCCTGTTGCACCACAAGGATTCGAAGCCGGCCCGCATTTCCGGCGGCGAGCAGCAACGCGTGGCTTTGGCCCGCGCCCTGGTCCAGGAGCCGAAGCTCCTGCTCCTTGACGAGCCGCTGAGCAACCTGGACGCGAAACTGCGTGTCAAAGTGCGCGAAGACATCCGCAAGATCCAGCAGGAGCTGGGCATCACCACGGTCATCGTCACGCACGACCAGGAAGAGGCGATGTCCATGTCCGATCGCATTGCCGTCATGAATGCGGGCAGGATCGAGCAATACAGCACCCCGGAGGCCCTCTATGCGCGCCCGGAAACCGAGTTTGTGGCCACTTTCATCGGCAGTATGAACCGCGTGGAAGGCTCGCTTAACAACGGACTCATCTCAGCGGGCGGGGATATCCTCGGGATCCGCCCGGAGGATGTCATCCTGCATGACGTGCCGTTCGACGGCGCACTCCCGGCGACGGTTGAAAGGGTTGTCCCCCGCGGACATTTCCAGGAGGTGTACTTGCGCAGGGCGGACGTTCAGCTCCGCAGCTTCGTCACGGGCGAGCTCATGCGGCCGGGCCAGCAGACCTACGCGGAGATTCGCAAGGCCATGACCTTCCGGGACGGGCGGCTCGTAGCCGAATCGGGTGCCGCACTTTGAGCAACATCATTGGCACCAAGAAGACCCGCGCCACCGCCCACCGCGGTGATTCCAGCAACTTCCTGGAAAACACCCTGCCTGCGATCGCCTCAGCCATCGGAGCGGGCGCGGACCTTGTGGAAGTGGATGTCAGGGTCACGAAGGACGGGCAAGTGATCCTCCTCCACGACGCGTCGCTGCTCAGGATCTGGGGCCTGGACTGCGACGCGGCAGACGTCGACTATGACCGGATCAGCCAGCTGGGCGCCGGGGAGGAACGGATCCCGCTGCTCTCCGAAGCCCTCGAACTTTTCCGCGGCAGCCCGTCTACGCTGCTCATCGACATGGACGAGCCGGGCCCTGCTGAGGTGGCCGCCGCCGTCGTACGCGAAAGCGGCGTGGGAGTGTCCTGGTGCGGGAACCTGGACGGAATGCGCACCATCCGCGCTCTTGACCAGGATGCCCGGATCTGGCTGCCGTGGAACAAAAGGGTCGCCCCGCCGGAAGACCTGCTGGCCGAACTGAACCCCGAGTTCGTCAACTCCGAACACGTGGTTCTCAGCAAGGACATAGTGGAACAGATTCACTCAGCGGGGGCGAAGGTTTCCTGCTGGACCGTGGACGACTTGGAGTCCATGCGCTGGGCGTTGGGACTTGGCGTGGATTCGATCACCAGCAACCAGTTGGATCTGTTGCAAAGCGCCATCGCCGAAGATCCCGAAGCATGGGCTTCGGCCCAGGCGCCCAAGGCGCTGGCCGGGGACGAGGTTCTCGAATCCCGGAAAGTCGCCCTGGAACTTGCCGAGTGGGCCGTCGGGTACATGCGCGACGCCGATCGCGGCCAGGTCTCTACCAAGGCGCACCCTGCTGACCTGGTCACGGAAGTGGATGTCGCCGTCGAGCGCTATGTCCGCGAAGTGATTGCTGCCCGTCTTCCCGGCCACACCGTGGTTGGCGAGGAAATGGGCGGAGTCGCCGTGCCCGGCGCACCGTGTTGGTACCTTGATCCCGTCGACGGAACCACCAACTACGTGAACCACATTCCGTGGACGGCGTTCTCGCTTGCCTTGGCTGTGGACCGCAAGCCCGCGGTGGCCGTCGTCGCGGACCCCTGGCGCGGTGAGATCTTCGAAGCCGTGGCTGGCTGGGGTGCCCGCTTGAACGGGCAGCCGCTGTTGCTGGCTCCTGTGGGAGTTTCGCCGGCGCCTTTGGCCGGAACCGTCGTGGCGACGGAACTGGCGGGGCATTTGCCGTGGCCCGGGATGCTGGAGCTTCTTGAGGAGCTTGGCGAGCGGCACAGCATCATGCGGATCATGGGGTCAGCCACCATGACCGTGGTGGGCGTCGCCGCGGGACGCGGTGCGGGAGCGATTATCGGCGGCTTCAGCCCGATCGACCACTTGGCCGCGACGCTCATTGTTCATGAGGCCGGGGGCGTTGTCCTCAATTCCGAGGGTGAGGCGGACATGTTCCCCGAACATGGTGGAGTGCTTGTGGTCCGTCCGGAGTATTCCGCCGAGCTTTACGAACTCTGGAGGCAAGTAAGTGCCGACGCCGGCAACTGAGAAACGGGCCCTGCTCGCCGATGCTGTTTCTGCGATTGACCGGCGGAGCCGTTTTGAGTTGCTCGGGGAGGTCCACCTCGACTTTCCGACGCACCACCCGCAGGGCATGGCTTTCGCCAAAGGACTGACGTTCCTGTCCTCTGTTGAAATCCTCGATCCGCCGCGCCCTGCGGCGGATCCGGCACTGCGCACTCCCGGGCGGGGCAGCGGGCACGTCTTCGTCCTCGACCCGGACGGCGGGCTGCTACGCGATATCCCCGTGGGCGAGGACACGGTGTATCACCCCGGCGGTATCGACTTCGACGGCGACCACGTGTGGGTCTCGGTGGCCGAATACCGGGCCCGGAGCCGGAGCATCGTTTACACGATCGATCCGGACAGCTTTGAGGTCCGCGAGCGGTTCCGCGTGGACGACCACATTGGCTGGATCCTCCGCGATCCCGGGCTGGACCTCGTCTTCGGTGGAAGCTGGGGTTCCCGGCACCTCTACACCTGGGATACAGAGGGCCTTTTGCTGGACCAGTGGGAGAACCCCGGCCACTTCGTTGACTACCAGGATGCCCAACTCCTTGCTCCCGGACTGTTGCTGTGCAGCGGTATTTCACTGTTGCCGCAGGCTGGTGGCAGCTCCCTTGAACTCGGGGGACTGGCTCTTGTGGAACCACTGCGGAAAAGGATCAACCGGGACGTCCCTGTCAGCGTGTTCAGCGGTGCAGGTCACGTCATCACCCGCAATCCGGTCACGGTCACCGCGGATGAATCCGGGCTTCTGCTTCATGCTGCTCCCGACGACGGTGACGATTCCGGCGGAACACGGATCCTGAGCTACCGGATCATTTAACACAGCCGTGACAGTCCGGAAACGGGTCTTGAACCGGGTGTGGATAGCGTGGCCGCATGATCGTATCCATCATGTCCAAGGTCAGCGCCTGGATCGAGGCAGCCTACTTCTACGATGCTGCCGAACTGGGGGCCTCCGGAGCCACTGAAGCCACCCGGTATGGCTGGCTCCCGGCCCTCAGCGGCATAGCCATTGCGGACGCCCAAGCCCGGAAAATCCGCGCAGGGAGTGACGCAAACCCTTGATTTTCCGGGGTTCCCGGATAGTCAAATGTCTTGTTGAACACACTATTCGTTGATGGCGTGTACTATGCCCTAAACTGCTTCACTGAGGTGCCTGAAATGGCACTATGCAGCAACGAAAGTGAACCACACCAATGGCTACCGATTACGACGCCCCACGCAAGACCGAAGAAGAGTCGCCCGCCGAATCGCTCGAGGCCCTTCAGGCGTCGCGCGGCTCCGGTGCCCAGACTGCTGTGATCGACGTCGACGAGAACGACACAGCCGAAGGCATCGACCTTCCGGGTGCAGACTTGTCCGGCGAAGAACTGACCGTCATCGTTGTCCCGGAGCAGTCCGATGAATTTACCTGTTCGTCGTGCTTCCTGGTCCGTCACCGGTCGCAGATCGCACTGGAAAAGAACGGCCTCAAGTACTGCCGCGACTGCGAAGGCTAAACCCCGCACGCAATGCAGCCCCGCCAGACTGGACACCAGCTGGGCGGGGCTTTTGCATGCCTGCAAGATGCTTTGATGCTCAGCCGGTTGGCCCAGACCGCTGTCCGGACGTCCGGTCTATGCGGCTCGTAGTTCAGCGGCGCGGGCGTATTTGAGCGCTTTCGCTTGGTGTCGTAGCTTGCGTCGGTGTTGCCTGGAATGTGGTGCCACAGTGGTCTCGGGCAACCCAGTTCCTGCCAGGTCTGTGCCCGGCGGATTGCTGCGTGGCAGTCCGGTTCCTGGCAGGGGCGGGGCTGTTGATCTGTAGTGGTGGCCGGTGGGGGTGCGGATTTCCAGGAGATGCCGTCTCCCAATACCGGTTCGTGCCGTCCACCCGGTGAGTTCTTTGGTGTGGTTGCAGGCTTCGCACAGGCCTGCCCCGTTGGCCAGGCTGGTGGGGCCGCCGTGGTGCCAGGGGATGATGTGGTCGAAATGCCTGATGGGCGCGTCGCAGTAGGGGGTGCGGCAGGTGTCGTCGCGGGCCTGGATGAAGCGCCGCAGCCCGGCTGGGAAGAGCCGTGCCCGGGAATCCGCGGCGACAAGTTCGCCGGTTCCGGGGGCGGTGTAGAGGCGCCGGAGCCAGACCTTCAGATCCCGGTCCTGCCCGACTTGGGCCTGCCCCGGCTGGCCCGGCCCGCCGAGTGCGGGTTGGCCGGGCTGGCCGAGTGCGGCTTGCTCGTGCCCTGGCTGGCTGTCTTCGGCTTGGTGGTTCCCGGTGAGCATTGTCCGGGCCCAGGCGGCGGGGACGATGCTGTAGCCGGGCAGGCGGGCCGGTTCGCTGTCGCCCTGGAAGAGGGTGCGGTCGGTCATGACGAGCTGGACCTCCACGCCGCTGATCCCCGCCGGGGTGCCGGTGGTGCGTTCGATGAGGGTGTCGGCCATGAGCTGGCCCCGGCTGCGGGCGTCCCCGCCGTTGCGGAGGGTGTCGGCGTGCCGGGACAGGGCCGCGTGCACGGCCACGCCCTGGGCGACGGGGAGCAGGGCGGTCAGGTAGGTCATGGTGTCGGGGGCCGGGCGGAGGCTGACGTGCCGTTCGGTGGCGGCGTGGCTGGCGCGCTGGGTGACGGAGCGGGGGTCCCGCCGGTAGGCCGCGGTCCGGGCCGCGGCGGTGATGGCCCGGTCTCCGGCGCCGTGGAAGGTTCCGGTGTTGGCGGCGAGTTCCTCGTCCACGGCGCAGCGGTCCGCGGGGCTCAGGCATGCTGTTTCCTTCACGAGCAGGGTGGCGCGCCATTCGTTCAGCTGTCCGGTGTCCAGGGCGGCGAGGGTGCGGGGCATTTCGGTCACGAGGGCCTTCGCCAGGCCCAGGAGCCGGGATCCGCGGGCGGGGGATTCCCGGCGGGCTAAAGCAATTTGGGCGGCCACCCCGCGTCCCTGGTCGTCGGCCGGGATGCCCAGGTCCGCCTGGGCTTGGCGCCGGGCGGCATCGAACGCGACGGCGATCCGGGCCTGCAAACCCGCGACCGCGGACTTGAGATCCTCAAGACCGCGCAACTGCTCAATCAACTCCGCGCCGTCAGTACGTTCCGCGCCGTCAGTACGTTCGGTGCCGCCGACGCCTGGGCGAAGGGAGTTCACGGCGTCGATCAGATCCCGTACCCGGACGCACGGGACGGCAGCATCCGGACCTTGGCTGCCCGAAGGCGCGCCTGTTCCGATCAGCTGTTTCCCCCGAATGCCGGCCATAACCAAAGCATTCCAGAGGGCTACGACATTTTTAAGCGGGCAACCATCCGGTCGAAAAACCCGGAAGATCTGAAGGGCTCCGCAACTGTAGTTTAGGGGGCTCAGGCCGGAACCGCCGGTTCCGCCGTCGTTATCCGCGATAACGAACAGTGGCGCGAAACTGCGCCAAAACCCCTGAAAATCGCGGAATCGGGGCAGTCGGAAGACGTCTCCGTGACTCTCCGCGAGGTTCGTTAACGGTTGGGCGCCGAACCGGATACGGAGCCCCCGAAATGGACTAGACGCTCCTACGCTTGAGCTATCGAATCGTTCAAGCACTCAGGAGGAGTGGGCCCAAGTGAGAAAGTTTCACGCGTGGTTGGCAGCTTTGATCGTGGCCGTCGGGCTTGGTCTCGTGGCCCCAGGGGCAGCTTCGGCAGCCCCGTATTGCGGGATCGTCTGGGGATCGCTGGCAAAGTCCAGCCCGGCGCTGACCCAGGCTCCAGTTGTCAACGTCAGGACGGGGCAGCAACCATGCTTTGACCGTTTGGTGGTCGACCTGAACGGCACGGTTGCGGGCTACTCGATCCGGTACGTTCCACAGGTATTGCAGGACGGCTCCGGACTTCCCGTCGAGTTGAGGGGTAATGCGTTCCTGCAAGTCACGGTCAACGCGCCTGCGTACAACTCAAGCGGAAGTGCCACATACAATCCGGCCAACAAGACGGAACTAACCGACGTCGCAGGCTACAAGACCTTCCGGCAAGTGGCATACGCGGGAAGCTTCGAGGGCTACACCAGCCTCGGATTGGGCGTGCGAGCCCGGCTTCCGTTCAGGGCCTTTACGCTAGCCGGCCCGGGAGCGGGATCGCGCCTGGTCATTGATGTGGCCCACATGTGGTGATGCAACCCCCGGTCGGCGGGATGAACACGCACAGAAGCCCTGTTCCGGGTGGTTCCGGAACAGGGCTCCCGCGCGTTGGATGCTACTCGGGAACTACGAGGGCAGGGGTGTCCTTGCGCAGGGTTTCGCCGCGGAAGAAGCCGGGCCGCACGCGGGCCATGACCAGCATGACCACCGCTCCGAGGGCCAGGATGCCGATGCCGATGATGAACACCAGGCCGACGCCGAAGATTTCGGACCCGCTGCCGAAGTCCGGCGACCAGCTGTCCACCGCCGTCTGGATGAAGACCAGCGTCAGCACGACGCCGCCGACCACCGGGAAGAGCAGACGCATGAAGAAGTTGCGGACGCTGCTGAACACGCTGTGCCGGAAGTACCAAGCGCAGGCGAACGCGGTCATCCCGTAGTAGAAGCAGATCATCAAGCCCAGCGCCAGGATGGTGTCGTTGAGGACGTTCTCGCTGACCACCTTCATGATGGCGTAGAACCCGCCGGAAATTGCCCCGGCCATGATGGTTGCGAACCCCGGCGAACCGAAACGCTTGCTGACAGTGGAGAACTTCTGCGGCAGGGCGCCGTAATGTCCCATGGCCAGGAGGCTGCGGGCGGGGGAAGCCATGGTGGACTGCAAGGACGAGGCGGTGCCTGCGAGTACAGCGAGGGACATCAGGATGGCCAGCGGGCCCATGACAGGCGAGGCCAATGCGGCGAAGATGTTCGACTGGTTGTCCGGGTTGTTCAGCCCGATCCCATCGCCGCCAATCCCGGCGACCATCATCGTGGCCACGATCACGGCGACGTAGAGCCCCAGCACGGCGATCGCCGTCGTGGTGCCGGCCTTGCCGGCGGTACCCTTGCCGCCCTTGGTCTCTTCATTGACCGTCAGGCAGACGTCCCAACCCCAGTAGACGAAGACCGCGAGGGACATGCCGGCGGCGAATTGCTCGAAACTGCTGATCTTTGTCGGGTCAAACCAGTCCCAGCTGAAAGCGATGGCCGTGGAGGTGTCGCCGGAGGAGGCGTGGGTGAGGGCCATGACGATGAAGACGCCCAAAACCACTACCTGGAATCCCACCATGGCGTACTGCACCAGTTTGGTGGCGTGCAGGCCCCGGTAGCTCACCCACACTGCCAGCGCCACGAAGGCCAGGCACGTGGCGATATTCAAGGCTTTGTTGGACGTCAGGTCAGCAAGATCGGGATTGCCGAAAACCTGGGCAAGGAAGAGGTAGAAGAAGTCCACCGCGACGCCTGCCAAGTTGGAAAGGACGATGATGTTGGCGGCCAGCAGTCCCCAGCCGCCCATCCAGCCGATGAAGGGGCCGAATGCCTTGGTGGCCCACGTGAACGTGGTGCCGCTGTCAGGGGAGTCTGCGTTGAGCTCGCGGTAGGCGAACGCCACCAGGATCATCGGGATGAACGCAACGATGAAGATGGCGGGCAACTGCAAGCCCACTGCGTTGACTGCCGGGCCCAGCGAGCTGGTCAGGCTATAGGCGGGTGCCACCGAGGAAATTCCAAGGACGACGACGGCGAGGAGCCCCAGCTGCCCCGTCTTGAGTCCCTTGCCGCTGATGCCGTGTTCGGTGCCGGCGGGATCGTGGGCCTCCACGGTTTTCCTTGCGCTTGGGCGGGTTAATTGAGTCATGTGATTGGCTCTTTCTAGATGGCCGAGAGGTGTCGCTGGGTGATGCTGTGGTGTTTCGGTCATGCAGATTGCTCTCCACTGAGACGGGAGTCACTAAATGAATGACGTTCATTTAGTATGAACGGGGAGGAGCCTTGGCGCAAGGGGTCTTGCCAAACAATTTTGGTTTTGCGGCGCGCGAAAAGTGAGATCTCGGCTCTTTCGCAGGCTGAAAGAGCCGAGATCTCACTTCTCACATAGGGGGATTGGGGCTACTCAGGCGCTCAGTTCGGCGCGGAGGGAGTAGCCGTCGCCGTCCAGCACAATTTGCGTGCAGCGTCCTGTTTCCGGGTTCAGCACGATCGGGGCCGCGAGGTTGACCGTGGTTTTTTCCGGAGTCGGGTTGACCACTACGAGGACGGTTGCCAACCCAATCTGATCTAGACCATCGCCGTCCAACGCAGTCCGGTCCAAGCCGAGAACCTCCAGCGTTGACTGAGGGATGGCGGGGGCGTAGTCCGGAACATAGACGGCAGCGTCGGCCAGGAACATCCGGATCCGCGGGTTGGCTGACTCCATCGCGTAGAGTCCGGGGGCGCCGTCGATTCCCCGCAAGGCAAACCCGTCGGCGGCCTCAAGCCCGGGCATCGGCGCTGTGAAGCTCAGCTCACTAAAAGCCAGTGCCGCACTCATCGCAGGAAATCCATGAGCGTTGGCTGGAGTGCCTTGGCGGTGACCGCGAGGGCAACCTGGTAGTTGGTTTCCTGAAGTTTCAAGTCCAAGACCGTCTTTCCTATGTCAGCGTCTTCAATGCCGGAACGTTGAGCGTCCAGTGTTGCCTTCAGCCCATCGTTGGAATCTTGGGCGCTCGTGAGCTTGGCCTGCCTCGCTCCAACGTCCGCGCGCCCGCTGACGACTGCCTTGATCCTGTCACCGATCGCTGCCAAACGGGCGCTGACATCCGCACCAGAGCGGATGTCCGCGACGACGTTGCTCACCAAAGCGAAAACGGAACCGGCGCCGTCTCCGAAGATCGCACCGCCGTCGGCGTCTACCCGCACTGTCTGGGATGCATCAACGCGCCGCTCCACCGTGCTGCCCGGCGTTCCGTTGTACACCGGCGGCGCAGCATTGCTGAACGCGCCGGCGGAATCGGAACTTCCAGCGAAGACGTTGCGGCCCAGATATCGCGTATTCGCCTGGGCAAGGAGATCCTTATTGAGGCCTTCGAGTTCGACGGCGATCGCCTCCTTGGCGGTGCTGTTGAGGGAGCCGTTAGCGGCTTGGACGGTGAGGTCCCGGACGCGGTTGAGGAGGTTGGTGGCTTGCCCGAGCGCCGAATCGGCGGTTGTCAGCCACCCGTTGCCGTCGCTGATGTTGTTTCCATACTGTCCAGCGGCACTGAGTTGGCTCTTCGTGGCAAGCAGGTTCGCCGTGGCCGCGGGGTCGTCGGAGGGCCGGGTGATGTTTTTGAGGGTACTGGCCTTGTCCTGCAGGGCGGCGAGCTTGGACTGCCCGGCCTGTAGGTTCCGTTGAGCGGCCGCGGACATCGTCAGGTTCGTGACACGGTTCAGCATGGTTTACCTTCCCACCAATCCGGTGTGATTGATCAGGACATCGAGGGCTTCGTCTACTGCGGTCATTGCGCGTGCTGCCGCCTGGTAGGCGTGCTGGTTGGTGAGCAGGCTGATGTTTTCTTCGTCAAGGCTGACCGACGCGCCGGAGGAACGCTGCCCGACGGCGGCCGCGCTCGCCGCGTCGGCGAGCTGCTCGTGCTGCTGCGCCGAACGGGAAACTGTGCCAATACCGGTCACGATGCCGGTCCATAACGAGTCGGGGGATCCGGGCGATGCACCAAGCTGGGCCAAGGCGTCGGCAATCCTGCCATCGAGGGCGCCGGAACCCAGAGCGCCGGTAGCGATCCCCGCGGCGCTGGCCGGAACCACAGTGAGGGACAGTGCTGCGGGGGTGCCCGGGTTCGCCGCGAAGAAGTCGAGGTTAGTGGCGCCGGTTGTGGACTGCCCGGTGCGGTGAATGGCATTGACGTCGTTCATGAGTTTGGTGGCGAAAGTGTTGTAGGAAGCGGCGGCCTCTGAGATGGCGCCTCCCGTCCCTCCAGCTGCGGCGGGGGCGAGGAGGGATACCGCACCGGCGAGCTTTCCGCCGTCGAGGGGAACCGCGACGCCGGGACGGTCGGCCCATTCCAACTGCACCGCTGAACCCGAGGCGCCCATGGTTGCTTGGCCTGCCAAGGTGAGATCGCGGTGCGAGGTACCGGAGACGATGGCATTGCCTCCGACGAAGACTTCCACCGTGCCATCGGTGTTTTCCCTGACGTTTCCTCCGGCCAGGGACGCAATGGTTTCAGCCGCCTGGTTGCGGGCATCGATGAGTTCGTTGGCAGAGCCGCCCGAGGCCGTCACGGAGCGGATGGTCGCATTCAGTCCAGCCACCCGGGCTGCGGCATCGTTCAGCGTGGCGACGGTGGTTGCCGCTTCCCCACGGACGCGCGTCCACTGTGAATCCAAAGCCCGGTAACCCGTTGATACAGTCGTGGCGAGGGTTGTGCCTGCCTGAAGGACGGCGCCGGCCGGCGCCGCTTCGCCGGGGTGGTTGGAGACTCCCTGCCACGAGGACCAGAAGTTCTGCAGAGCCGTCGATATTCCGGCAGTCCCGGGCTCGTTGAGGGACCCCTCGATCCTTTGAAGTTCGGTGGACCTCAGGCCTGCGTAGCCGGCTTGGGCAGCAGTGGAGCGCACTCCGGCGTCGAGGAAGGCGTTGCCCAGACGGGCGATGCCGTCCACAGACACGCCCTGGCCTGCCTGCGCCCCGGCGGCACTGAGACCAATGCGTACCGGCGAGCCGACGGCCGATTGTTCAATACGTTGCCTCGTGTAGCCGTCAGTGCCGGCGTTGGCGATGTTCTGCCCGGCAAGATTGATGCCCTGCTGTGCTGCGGTGAGGCCCAGGTAGGCCGTGTTGAGTCCGCCGAATGTGCTCACTGCTTGTCCTTTGGTGGTCCGGCCTTTTTTGGTTGCCCGGCCGGGTCCGGTCAGAATTGCTGGTCGAAAAGGCGGGACGGGGCTGATTCCCCGGTCCTGCCCTGGGGTCCGGTCCGGCCGTGGGAGTCGTAGGTCCCGGCAGCCGGCTTCAGGTCCGCCATGGTTTCCTGCGTGGAGCGGACGGCGGCGCGAAGGAACTGCTCGTTGGAATCACGCAACTCCTTGATAGTGGCGGTCTGCTGGTGCATGGCGTTCAGGTGCGCGGACAGGACATCAGCCCAGGCCTCGTCCGGGGCGGCCGAGGCCAGCTCGCCCAGCGAGGCCTCCGTGGGCAGGCCCCATTGCTCTGCTACCGCCGCTACTTCCACAGCCCTGGCCAGACCGGCCTTGGAGAGGTGTTCCAGGACCTGTTCCACTTCCCGTGTGCCGTGTGGCAACCAGCGGGATTTGCCTGCCGTGAGGAGCAGTTGCTCTTCCTCCAGCTTGAATGTCAGCAGATCCAGCAGCTCACGCTCTCGCCACAGCAGGGCCGACAGTTCATGGATGGCCACGTCGGATCAACTCCAGTTCAGGTCTGTTTTTCGGGTGCGTCGCTGCGAGGAAGCACTTTCCCCTGTGCCTCCGCCGCGCTAAAGACAACTATCGGCCGCCGTGACCCGTGCGTTAGGCGTGGTTTATGCATGATTTGTTCGCTTTGTCCAGTCAAGCGACGGGCGGTGGATCTTGTGGGCCGCAGCAAATTTTTCCTGCGGCTTTTGCTAACCAACAGGGCCGCCGTTCCGATAACCAGAAGTGACAGGCCACGGACGGCCTGGGAGTACTACCAGACCCAATCACGGAGGAATACATCATGGGCATGGCAATCAACACAAACCTGATGGCGAATAACGCTTACGGCAACCTCAACCGCACGCAAAACGATGTGTCCAAGTCGATGGAGAAGCTCTCCAGCGGCCTGCGCATCAACCGTGCAGCAGACGACGCGGCAGGCTTGGCAATCTCGGAAGGACTGAAGTCCCAGGTCAGCGGCTCGGCAGTCGCCGCCCGTAACGCCCAGGACGGCATCTCGGTCATCCAGACCACTGAAGGTGCACTGACTGAAGTCCACTCGATCCTGCAGCGCATGCGTGACCTCGCTGTCCAGGGCTCGAACGACACCAACAACGTGGCGTCCCGTGCAGCAATCAAGGGTGAAGGTGACGCGCTTGGCAAGGAACTGGACCGCCTCACGGCTTCCACGCAGTTCAATGGCATCGACGTCCTCAAGGGTGCAGCTGGAAACAGCGGCGCGACCCTGAACATCCAGGTAGGCACCGGCGGCAGCGCAAATGACAAGATCGCCATCAACCTCGGTGACGTTGCAACCGCCGTCGGAACCGGTGCTGCGGGCCTCTCCGGCGCCGCTGGTGCTGGCGGCTTCAAGGTGGACACGAGCGCCAACGCCCAGCTCACTATCGCTGCCGTTGACACCGCCATCGCCGCGGTTTCGGCTCAGCGCGCCGACTTGGGCGCAACCCAGAACCGTTTGGAACACGCCACGAAGACTCTCCAGGTCTCCGGCGAAAACCTGCAGGCGGCTCAGTCCCGCATCACGGACACCGATATGGCCGCGGAAATGGTCAAGTACACCAAGGCCAACATCATGTCCCAGGCAGGCACCGCAATGCTGGCCCAGGCCAACCAGTCCGGCCAGGGCATTCTCTCGCTCCTGCGCTAAGACTTTCCGGTAACAGACCGGTAATAAGCGAATGGCGGCCAGGGCGGGTATTCCCCCTTGGCCGCCATTCGCGTCCCGGATCCCCGCTGACATAACCAACACATCCGGAAGGACAACCGTGGGAAGCTCGATCGACGGCCTCGCCAGCGGCTTGAACACCACCTCAATCATTAATTCGCTCATGGCCGTGGAAGCACAACCGCAGACACAACTGAAGACAAAGCTTGTGTCAGACCAGACGATGATTTCGACGCTTCAGTCGCTCAACTCCAAATTGTCTTCACTGAAGGACCTTGCGAGCGGCGACTCGGCCTTGAACGCCATGAACTTGTTTACTGCCACCACGAGCTCGCCATTGCTCACTGCGACGGCGACCACCTCTGCGACCGCGGGCTCTATTGATGTCACAGTCACCCAGTTGGCCCAGAGCCAAGTGGATGTTACTTCCGCCCTCACCAGCTGGCCTACGGACGGCTCGGGTGCTCCCGCACACCTGACACTGGTCGACTCCACGGGAAGACAGACCGAGATCACGCCGGCATCCACCTCCCTCGACGACGTGGTGACGGCAATCAACGCAGCCTCCGGACCGGCGCGTGCCGTGAAAGTCCCGGCAGGCAACGGAACATATCGTCTGCAGTTGACCGCGGCCACTTCCGGCTCGGCTGGGGCCTTCGGCGTCTATCAGGGCACCGCAGCGCAAGTGAGCGCGGGCACCGCGACCGACCTGATGGCAGACCCCTCGGCCGCCGTGGTCAAGGCCGCCCAAGACGCCAAAGCAACACTGTATGCCGGCACGTCGGCAGCCCAGACGATCACCTCCGGAACCAACACCTTCACGGGGTTGCTTCCCGGTGTCTCAGTCACAGCGTCAGCGGTCACAGCCGGACCTGTGACCGTCAACATCGCGAGTGACTCCGCAGGGATCACCAAAAAAGCCGGCGACTTGGTGAACGCGGTCAATGACGTGCTTGGCTTCGTGTCCATCTACAGCACGGTGACCCAGACAACGGACGCGAAGGGCGCCAGCGCGGCAAGCGGCGGGATCTTCACCGGCGACAGCAGCATCCGCGCGGTCAACGACGGCGTCTTCGCCGCGATGTCGATGCCTGTGAACGGGAAGTCTCCGTCCGAGTACGGAATTAACGTCACGAGGGACGGCAACTTCACCTTTGACGCGGCCAAGCTCCAATCCTCGTTGGCCTCGGACCCATCCGGGACGCAAGCAGCCCTCCAAACTATCGCGTCCCGGGTGTCCGACGCCGCCAGCAATGCAACCGATCCGATCAGCGGCTCGGTTACCGGCCTGATCAAAGGACAACAATCCGAAGTGGCGGACCTGGGCAGCCAGATCTCCGACTGGGACCAGCGCTTGGCCACCAGGCGGCAGACCTTGCAAACCACGTACAACGCCATGGAAGTCGCCCTTGGCCAACTCAACGCGCAGCAATCATGGCTCACGGGCCAGATTGCTGGCCTCTCGACCTCGACCAAGTAAGGAGCGTAAGCATGACTTCCACAGCACTCCGCGCCAGCCAGCTTTCCCGGTATAACGACGACGCCGTCCTTTCGGCCCCGCCGGCCCGTTTGCTGACCATGCTCTACGATCGGCTGCTCCTGGACCTGAACCGCGCCCAATTCGCCCAGGAGAACGCCAACTGGGGAGTCGCAAGCGAAAACCTCTTGCATGCACAGGCGATCGTCACCGAGTTGTCCTCCACTTTGAAGACCGATGCATGGGATGGGGCGCCCGGGCTGCTGAGCATCTACCAGTACGCCATGGAAGCCATGATCGGGGCCAACATCTACCGCGATGTCAACCGGACCAAGGAATGCATTGCGCTCCTGGAGCCGCTCCGGCAAGGCTGGCATGACGCCGCCTCACAGCTGCCGGTCCAGGCCACGGTATCCGCCACGACCAGGACGAACGGCATGCTCGGTGTCGGCTGATTCGGTTCAGGAATGGTCCGAAATCCTGGACCGTTTGGAAACCGGCATCGCCGAAGCCTTCGCCAGCGGAGAGCCCGCGCCATGGAATCCTCCCCACGAGGCCGCGCCACTTCCCGTGGAGCTGGCCGATCGGGCGAGGCGGATCCTTGATGCGCAGCTGGAATCAATGGCCATGCTCGGCAAGGTCCGCAACGACGCTCTGGCCCACTTGGACGCCCTCAGCACCGTCCCGGACACCCAAAGTGCAGCGCGGCCGCTGTTCCTTGACGTCCAAGGCTGAAGAAAAAGCACCGAAAACAACTTCCACGATCGACTAACGGATGGCCTGTAGGTGCCGATGGTGGAAGTTGAGCAGGGATCGCTCGATGCACGGCCACGGATCGGCCTCTTCATATCTACTCGCGAAGGCAGGCCGTCGTGTTCGATTCAGTGACTTCTGTTGCCCTTGGTAGCGCGCTCGACGGGCTGACATTGCGCCAGCGCACCATCGCCAACAACATCGCGAACATCAACACCCCGAACTACCATGCCAAAAGGGTCCAGTTCGAAGACGCCCTCGCAGCCTCCGTGCGCTCGGGTGACGGGTACGCCGCGTCCACGATCTCGACGTCGCAGGAGCCCACCCAGCTCGACGGCAACAACGTGAATCTGGACACCGAAACCCTTTCCAACATCGACACTGTGCTCCGGTACCAGTTCGCGTCCCGGGCCGTCGGCAGCGAATTCACGGCCCTCCGCACCGCCATGAGGACCAGCTGATGACCTTTGATGCGATCGGCATTGCCGGCTCCGCCCTGACCGTGCACCGGAAGTGGCTCGACGCCGTCTCGGACAACCTGGCCAACATGAACACCGCGACCCGCAGCAACGGCAAGGCGTTCCAAGCGCGCTACATCGAGGCCGCCGAAGGCAGCAACGGAACCGGCGTGTACGTCAAGGCCACCCCTCAAGGCAGTGCAACGGGCAGGCTCGTGTACCAACCTGACCATCCGCTGGCCGATGCCCAAGGCTATGTCCGCTATCCGGACATCGACCTCGCCGAACAGATGGGTTCCCTGATTGTGGCCCAACGCGGTTACCAGGCCAACGCCCAAGTGGTGGACCGCGCCCGCGAGACTTACCTGGCAGCACTTGAGATAGGAAAATCCTGATGGCATTGAACCCGATCGGTTCAATTCAAGGCGCTGGGAACGGTCTTGGCGTGCAGGGCGTCAGCGGCACCGGCTATGCGGGCGGGACGGGCAATGTAGGCGGAGCCACCGGAACCGCCGGAATCGCGGGGGCGGCGGGCGGCAACGGCTTCGCCACCGCGCTAACCGGCGCCGTGGACAACCTCCAGTCATTGCAATCGACGTCGAACCAGCTGGCAGTGTCCGCCGTGACGGGCAACCTTGATGACATCCACAAGGCGACCATCGCGGCCACGCGCGCCCAGATCACCATGGAACTTGTGGCCACGGTACGGAACAAGGGCGTTGACGCGTTCAACGAGATCATGAGGATGCAGGCCTGATGCCTCCACAGATTACCGCTTTCTTTCGCAAGCTCGGCGATGGATTCAAGGGGTTCACCGCCGGGCAGCGCACCATAGCCATCATCGGCATCGCCGTCCTGGTCCTGGGCGGTGTGGCCCTGTCAGCGTGGTTGGGCAAACCGTCCTACTCGCCCCTGTTCTCCGGATTGAAGGACACCGACGCCAACGGGATCGTGGAGCAGCTGCGCAAGGACAATGTTCCGTATGAGCTCAGCAATGGCGGTTCCACCATCCTGGTTCCCGACAACAAGGTCAACGATGAGCGGCTGAAGGCGGCGGCAGCGGGCCTTCCGGCGGCCGCGGCCACGGGCTATTCGCTGCTGGACAAGCTCGGAGTGACCTCTTCCGAGTTCCAGCAATCCGTCAGCTACAAGCGCGCGCTTGAGGGCGAACTCGCTACCACCATCCAGGCCATGGATGGCGTCAAGACCGCCGCCGTACAGCTCGCCATTCCGGCAAAAACAGTATTCGTGGACAAGACCCCGGATGCCACGGCATCCGTGTTCGTGGAAACGCGGCCGGGCGTGACCCTGTCTGCGGACAAGGTCCAGGCGATTGTGCACTTGACGTCCGCCGCGATCGAAAACCTGAAGCCAACGAATGTGTCCGTTGTGGATTCCCAGGGCAACGTCCTCTCCACCGTGGGCGGGGGAGCCACGGGCTCCTCGTCCAAACAAGCGGCCGACTACCAGCAGCGCACGTCCGATTCGGTGAAGGCCGTCCTGGACAAAGTGGTGGGACCCGGGAACGCCACCGTTGCGGTCGCTGCCGACGTGACCGCGGAGTCCGCGCAACAGCGCAGCGAGACATTCTCCGCGGCGAAGGACGCAGTTCCGCTGAGCGAGACCACCAAGACAGAGAAGTTCACCGGAACCGGAGGCGGTGCTTCCGGCGTGCTTGGACCGGACAACATCGCCGTGCCCGGCGGGACCAACGGCAACGGAACCTTCGACTCCAGCGACTCCACCAAGAACAACGCGGTCAACAAAGTCACCGAAGACCGCACCATTCCGCAAGGTGCCGTGAAGCGCCAAACCATCTCCGTCGCCATCAACCAGTCCGCGGCAGCTGGACTCAACGTCAACTCGGTCAAGGCGCTGGTGACTTCCGCCGCCGGCATCGATCCTGCGCGCGGCGACGTCGTGACTGTCGAAGTGTTGCCCTTCAGCACGTCGGCAGCGGACGCAGCGGCACAAGCGCTGGGCTCGGCCAAGGCCCAAGCCGACGCCAAGCAACAGTCGGATTTGATGAATACACTCATCCTGGCGGGCAGCATCCTGCTGGCAGTGGTTGCCCTGATTGTGCTTGTACTCATCCTCCTGCGGCGCAGGCAGCAACGCGAACCGGTTGACCTCGGTGAGCGGCTTGACTACGAGATGCTTCCTCTTGCGGTCACGACGCCCGCGCTGGAAGGGCCTCCCTCGACGACGGCGATTGAGCAGCCGCCCGTCCACCCCGTTCCGGCCTTGCCCATGTCTGCCTTGCCGATACCAGGCGCCGAAGCGCTCGACGGCGAGCGGCGGCGTGCCCAGATTGAAGCCATGGTTGCCGAGAACCCGGCCCGGACCGCAGAGTACCTCCGCGGGCTCATGGACGAAAAGCAACCGGTATGAGGGCCGGAGAGCTCGGTTTGGAAGTAGGCGGCTTGACCGGTGCCCAGAAGGTGGCCGTGGTGCTGATGCAGATGAGCCCCGCCAGTGCGGCCTCCGTCATGACCCAGTTTTCCGAGTCCGAGGCTGAGGACATTGCCGCCGAGATCGTGCGCTTGCGCCGCGTCTCCTCGGCTGTGGCGGACCACGTCATGACCGAGTTCCACGAACTTGCGGTCAGCGGGCGCCGGACTGCCCGCGGCGGCCAGGAATTCGCCGTCGGGCTCTTGGAAGCTTCCTTCGGTGCGGATAAAGCAGCAGGTTTCATGGACCGTCTTGCGTCCACCATGGCCGGGAAGTCCTTCGAGTTCCTGGAAATGATGGATTCCGGGCAGCTCCTGGCGCTGATCGACAGCGAGATGCCCCAGACCATTGCCTTGATCCTGGCGCACCTGCGGCCGGGCAAGGCCTCCGCGGTCATGGCCGGTCTTGGCGATGTCCAGCGGAGCGAGGTGGCCCGTTGTATCGCCACGATGGGAATGGCGTCGCCGGAAGCCGTGGGAATCGTGGCTGAGACCCTCAAAGTGCGTGCCGGTGCGGTCATGTCGCAAAGGAAATCGAGCGAGATTGTCGGTGGCATCCAACCCTTGGTCGACATCATCAATCGATCCGATGTCAACACGGAACGCTCCGTACTGGACGGTTTGGAGACCCTCGATCCGGAGCTGGCCACCGAGGTGCGCGCACGGATGCTGACCTTCGTGGACATCGTGAAACTGGAACGCCGCGACATCCAGCAGATCCTGCGCGGAGTCAATGCCGAAGTGCTCGCCGTCGCCATGAAGGGCGCGCCCGCAGCGGTGCTCGAGGCCGTGCGCACCAACGTGTCCGGCCGGAACCTCGAGATCCTCGAAGCCGAGATGGCTTCCGCCGGGCCGGTGCGCGCCTCCCAGGTTGAAGAGGCCCGGGCGGAGATTGTCCGCTCGATCCGCGAATTGGAAGCCGAAGGTGCAATCGTGGTCCGGCGCGGCGAGGAGGACGACTATGTCTACTGAGTCCGCCACCGGTTTCGCGCGCGTCGTCTTCCCTGACATCCAGCCAGCCGAGCGGTCCCGCAAGGAGGACCGCGGCCACACCCAAGGACACGCAGCAGGTTACGCTGCCGGGATCCAGGCGGCGGCGCTGGAACAGCAGCGCCTTCGCGAACAGCTCCAAGCCGAACACCGCGCAATGCTCGACGCCGGGCGGCAGGCGGTTGCGCAAGCTGTCCGTGTGCTTGAAGCGGCCACGGCCGCAGCCCGGCAACACCGCGGCGTTGCGTTGGAAGAAGCGCAGGACGTGTTAGCGGCCAGTGCGATTGACCTTGCCGAAGCCATCCTGGGCTATGAACTCGACAAGGGCCAGAACACCGCTCGCGCCGCGTTGACCCGTGCCCTCGGCGCTGTGGCCGGGCTGGAAACCGTGACTGCCATCCGCCTCCACCCGGCAGACCTTGCCGCGCTGGCCGCCGTCGAAGCCGGGAACGCGACCGGCGTCGAACTCAAAGCCGATCCGGGACTGAGCCCCGGAGACGCGATCGCGGAATATCCGCAGGGCTGGCTCGACGCCCGGCTCAGCACTGCCTTGGACAGGGCCAAAGCGGCCCTTCTGGGGAACGACGCATGAGCCTCACGGCAAACCGGCCGCACGCTGGCCGGTTCGGCGCAGCCGTCGCCGCCGCGGCCCCGCAGCGCGTGGGCACGGTGACGTCCGTGCTTGGCCTTGGCCTGGAGGTCTCAGGGCTGGACTGTGCCGTGGGAGATCTCGTGACCGTGGGCGAGGCCCCCGGGCTCGACGCCGAAGTGGTCGCCTCACTCAGCGGTGCCGTGCGCTGCATGCCGCTGGGACGGCTGGCCGGAGTGGCCGCAGGAGACTCGGCACGTGCCAAGGGCAGCCCTATCCTGGTCCCGACCGGACGCGGTCTGTTCGGACGCGTGTTGGATGCGCTGGGGCGTCCGATCGACGGCAAAGGCCCGTTGCCGGCCAGTCCCATGGTCCCCCTGGACAACGAGGCGCCGTCAGCCATGCACCGCGCGCGGGTGGACACCCCGCTGCAGACCGGCGTCCGCGTCCTGGACACCATGGCCACGCTTGGCCGCGGACAGCGCATGGGGTTGTTCGCAGGCTCGGGCGTTGGCAAGTCTTCGCTGCTGTCCATGATCGCCCGCGGCACGGATGCCGAGGTCTCCGTGATTGCCTTGGTGGGGGAGCGCGGCCGTGAAGTGCGCGAGTTCCTGGAGGACGACCTTGGCCCCGAAGGCCTGGCACGTTCCGTGGTTGTTGTTGCGACGTCCGATGAGCCCGCCCTCATGCGCCTGCGTGCCGCCGTCACGGCCACCAGGATCGCCGAATCGTTCCGCGAATCCGGCCAGGACGTGGTGCTCATGATGGATTCGCTCACACGCGTGGCCATGGCCCAACGCGAAATCGGCCTCTCTGCCGGTGAGCCGCCCGCCACTCGCGGCTACCCGCCGTCGACCTTTTCCGTACTGGCCCGGCTCCTGGAACGCGCCGGTACTGCCGAAACCGGCTCCGTGACCGGTATCTACACCGTGCTGGTGGACGGTGACGACCACAACGAACCGATCGCCGACGCCGCCCGCTCCATCCTGGACGGGCACGTGGTCCTGGACAGGAAGCTCGCCCTCACGGGGCACTTCCCGTCAGTGGACGTGCTCGGTTCGGTGTCCCGCGTGGCCTCCAAGGTCAACACCGCCGATCGCACGGCGCTCGCGGCATCCTTGCGCAGGGTCCTCGCCGCGCGGCGCAGCGCCCAGGACCTGATCGACGTCGGCGCCTACCACCGTGGCAGCAACCCCTTGGTTGATGCGGCGCTGGACCACGAGGCTGCCATCAACTGGTTTCTGCAGCAACGAATGGACGAATCCACCCCGTACAGCGAGTCCTGGCCGGAACTCTTCCGACTCTCAGCAAGCCTCGAAGGAGCCGCGTGAACCGTCAATTCTCCCTGGCCGGGCTTCTGCGCCTACGCCAGACCCAGCAGGACGCCGCCGCCAGTGGACTGGCCCGTGCCAACACCCGGTCCGCATCTCTGCGGTCCCGCCGGGCCAATGCCCGCGAGGAACTGGCTGAATCCGCCGGAAATGCCGGCAGCTCCGCCGCTTTGTTGGCGATCGCCGCCGCTCGTGCTTCTGCGCAAAGCATGCTGGCCGAGCTTGACGCCTTGGCCGCCAGCGCGGAGGTGGAAGCCGCTGAGGCCCGCGCGGAATACACCGAAGCCAAGCGCCGCGCGGTGGGACTTGAGAAGCTCGAAAACCGCCACGGAGCCGCCTTCGATGCTTCCGCGCTGCGCGCTGAACAAGGCGTGCTGGACGAGATCGCGTCCTCCGCTTGGCACCGCAGTTCCGCACAGCCGGCGCCGGTCCATCCCGCCGCGGCTCCTGCAGCGCGGAAGGCCGGCTCATGAGCATGACCGAGGCCATCGGGCGCATCCAGAGCATCGAGTCGATGCTGCAGCAGCTGACCCTGGGCGTTCGTCCGCAGTCCTCCACGGGGACGGCCGCTGCCTCCGGAAGCGCGGCTTCTTCTGCGGACGCGGCATCCTTCGCGCAGGCGCTGAGCACCGCCGTCGGGGGCTCGACGGCGCCGAGCATCTCGCAGCTCGCCTCGTCCCTGGGACTCGGGAGCACAACTGCCCTCAGCGGTGTAGCGGGAGCGGATGCGCTTTCGGGCGTCGGCACGGGAATACCCACCGGCGCGGCCGCGGGCGGAGTCACGGGCGACTCCGTGGTGGCGGCCGCCAAGAAGTACGTCGGCGTGCCCTACGTTTGGGGCGGCACGAACCCCGCGGTGGGCATGGATTGCTCCGGCTTTGTGCAACGCGTCTTCAAGGACCTGGGCGTCGACCTGCCCCGCGTGGTCAGCGACCAAATGCGGCAAGGCACCCCGGTGGCATCCTTGGCCCAAGCCAAACGCGGCGACCTCCTGGTGAGCTTCGGCGGCGAACACATCTCCATCTATCTAGGCAACGGCAAAGCGATCGACGCCCCCGTCCCCGGACAGACCATCCAGATTCGAGATGCGTGGGAGCAGCAATCAAATCTGACCGCGATCCGCCGCATTCTCCCCGCCGGAGGTTCGTGATGCAGTTGCCTCCCGCCACTGCCGCTCCCCGCCTGTCTTCTGGCTCTGCGTCGGCTCCGCATTCCGGCTCGCCCGCCGGTTTTGATGCCGTGATGGGCGGCGTGCTGGCGTCCGGTGCGGATGCTTCCGGCGGGAAGCCGTCCGGCGGGAAGGACCGGCCAGCGTCCGACGACGGCGGGCCGGGAAAGCCTGCCGCCGACGGCTCCGGGACGGTTGCCCGCTCTCTTGAACCCCGCCCTGTTGAACCCCACTCTGGTGAACCCCGCCCTGATAAGCAGGGAGAAGCGAAGGACGCCAAAGGTACGGCCGATCCCGCGAATGCGGCGGCCGCTGCGGGAGTTTGTGCTCCCAGCGGACTCGCGATTTCCGGAATCGCGTCCGGAAGCGCTGCGGCGCAGGGACTTGCACCGGGTCACGGACCGGGCCTCGCGCCGGGCCTCGCGCCGGGCCCCGCGCCGGGCCTCGCGCCGGGCCTCGCGCCGGGCAAAGAAGGTGTTTCTCCCGGTGCCGCTCCGCTCGAGTCGATCGCGGGTACCATGGCAACAGGCAATACTGCGGCCGTGGCCGGGGGATCGGCTTCGGGCGGGCCCGGCTTGGAAACGGCCCCGGCAACGCTGCCGGAGAATGCGACAGCTCCTTCGGGGCCGGGTGGTGTTGCGATACTTGCGGCGGGCACAGCGCCTCTGGGAAGCACCCTGCCTTCGGGCAACACTGCCCCTTCGAAGACCCCAACTGCTTCCGCCACCGCGTCTTCGGCGCCAGCAGCGCTCCCGGCCGGAAATCCGGTTCCAAGTACCGTCGAGCCGGGCGCAATTCAGCCGGGCCAACTCCCGACGGGTTCAGCCCAGCCGGGCACACTCCAGCCAGGTCCGGCCCGGCCAACAACGGCGTCAGCCGCCAGCCCGGCCCCCACTGGCCCCGAAGCTGCCGTCAGCACCACCGCAGCTTTGGCAGGGGCGGCCCGCACCGCCGTCGTACTTCCTTCCGGGAAACCCGGGACGCGACAGGACCGGCAACTGCTCGGCGGCCAGGGTATCCCTGCCATCGCAGGCATTCAGGCCGGAATTCCGGCTGTCCTGCAGCCAGCGTCGCCCCTTCAGCAGGTTCCCTCGGCCGCTACTCCCGGCGTGGCCACGCCGGTGCCGCAGGCAGATCCAGCCAAGCTGCTGCCCCAGGTAGCCGGGCCGCTGTTCTCCCTAGCAGCGGGGGAGCCGGGAAGGCACGTGATGACGCTGAGGTTGTCCCCGGAGGACCTGGGTCCGCTAACGGTCCGGGCCCACATAGACGGCGCGGGCGTGCGGATCGAATTGTTCGCTCCCGGGGAAGCCGGCCGGGAGGCAGTGCGCAGCATCCTGCCGGAACTTCGGCGCGGGCTCGGGGAATCCGGCTTCGGCGCCAGTCTCGATTTGTCCGAACACAACGCTCCGGCCGATGCCGGCGCAGGTAGCTCGGACGCACGAGACAGGCGCCCGGCAGAGAGCCCGGCCTTCCCAAGGGGCAGCGACGGCGAGCCGGTTCGCTTGCCGCGCACCGCCGTCGTACTTCCGCGGAGCAGTACCAGCAGCCTGGACATTCTCGTCTGATGAAGGAGAGCCAATAGTGACCATCCAAGCCATCCCGGCAAGCAGCGGAGTCCAGCCAGGAACCGTAGCGTCAGGAACCGCCGCATCAGGAACCGCATCGCCCAAGCCCGCGCAGACCATGGACTCGAGCATGTTCATGTCGCTGCTGGTGACACAACTGAAGAACCAGGACCCCAGCGCGCCCATGGACACCAACCAGATGATGGGCCAGACCATCCAGCTGTCCATGATGGAGAAAATGACCGAACTCTCCACCGGCGCGAAGGAGAGTTTCTCGCTCCAGATGCGTACTGCCGCGGCACAGATCATCGGCCACAACATCAGCTACGCGCTCGCTGACGG
The DNA here is from genome assembly GCF_057747935.1 of Arthrobacter sp. DMZ02-1R. Classification (NCBI taxonomy): domain Bacteria; kingdom Bacillati; phylum Actinomycetota; class Actinomycetes; order Micrococcales; family Micrococcaceae; genus Arthrobacter; species Arthrobacter sp. DMZ02-1R. Next base: position 3,918,821 of record NZ_CM173230.1, on the reverse strand, counting down.
AACCAAGGGATCCGGCGTGGCGAGCTCGGTTTCCTTCGCCGGGGGAGTCCCCACCGTGGCGGTCGGTGGAGTGAACATTCCGCTCGATTCCATCAGCGGGATCACCGCCGCAGCCTCGCCCGCACCCACCGCCTGACGCTCCACAAACTTCCGCCCCGAACCACCCGAAGAAAGGCCACACCATGCTTCGTTCGCTGTACTCCGGAATCTCCGGCCTCCGAGCCCACCAGGCCATGCTGGACGTCACGGGCAACAACATCGCCAACGTGAATACGGCCGGTTTCAAGGCTTCTTCCACCCAGTTCCAGGACACGCTCTCCCAGATGACGCAGGGCGCCGGTGCTCCGCAGGCCGAAACCGGCGGCACCAACCCCGCCCAGATCGGTTTGGGCGTGCGCGTGGCGGCGGTCAGCACAAACTTCAGCCAGGGTTCATCGCAGAACACCGGGCGTGCCACGGACATGATGATTTCCGGCGACGGTTTCTTCATCACCAGCAAGGGCGGCCAGCAGCTCTACACGCGCGCCGGCGCCTTCGACATGGATGCCGCTGGCCGCCTTGTGAGTCCCGACGGCGGCATCCTCCAGGGTTGGTCCGCGGCCAACGGTGCGGTGAACATGGGAGGCCCCATCGGGCCCATCGCGCTCTCGCCCAACACCACGGCGGCCGCAGTCGCCACCACCAAGACCTCACTGGACGGCAACCTGCCATCCGATGCCGCCGTCGGGACCAGCGTGGAGCGCCAGGTCAAGGTGTACGACGCCGACGGCGCCTCCCGCAGCCTGACGCTAACGTTCAGCCGCTCTGCGGCTGGCTGGGACGTGGCCGGGGCAGACGCCAACGGCGCCACAGGAACCTCCACGCTCGCGTTCACGAACGGTGCCCTGACCTCGGGCGGCACTATGACGGTCGGCGGGGTAACGGTGGACATGTCCACCGTTACCGGCTTCGCCGCCATGAGCACGCTCACGGTCCGCAGCCAGAACGGCTCGGAGGCAGGAAAGCTCGAGTCCTTCACCCTGGGCGGGGACGGCTCGCTCATCGGTTCGTTCAGCAACGGCAGCAAGCAAGTCCTTGCACGCGTGGCACTCGCCCGCTTCACCAACCCCGGCGGCCTCGAGAAAGCCGGCAACTCCACCTACGTGGCCAGCGCCAACTCCGGCACGGCCCAGTTGGGTGCACCGGGCGACGCCGGAATCGGCACCTTGACCGCTGGTTCACTGGAGATGTCCAACGTGGACCTGTCCCAGGAATTCACCAACCTGATCGTGGCCCAGCGCGGCTTCCAAGCCAACGCCCGCATCATCACAACTTCGGACGAGGTACTGCAGGAGCTGAGCAACCTGAAGAGGTAATCTCGGCGGGCCTCAGCGCACGGGCCGCGTCACGCCACGCACCTTTTTGGCGCCCGGACTTCGCCGAAACCGCGGAATCCCGGGCTTGCGGTCCGTTGGGAGCGCCGAAAACCTGCTCGGCGTGACGCTGCCCTTCAGGGACGCTCCGGGTCTCCACCCCCGTCGGCGGGGCGCCCGGCCGCCGACGGCTCCGCCTGAGGGCTGCGGATGTGTTCGCGACGGAAGCCGAGGCCGATGATCCGGCCTAGGAGGCGTTTGACCGGGGGCGTGTGGCTGATGAGCCGCATGAGTTGGATGGGTGGATTTGTTCGGGCAAGGCGAGCGAGTTGGCGGGTCTGCTGTCGCTGCAATGCCTGTGCACGGCGTACTGCATCGCCGAAGCGCACGGCAAGTTCGTCGCCCAGGTGGTTCTCCGTTGGCTCATTCAGCGCGAGGTTGTCGTCATCCCCAAGTCGGTCCGGCCGGAACGGATGGCCCAGAACCTCGACGTCTTCGACTTCACCCTCACGGCCGAGCAAATGAGCCAGATCGGAACCCTGGACACCGGCGCCAGCCTCTTCTTCGACCACCGCGACCCTGCCATGGTCAGCTGGCTGGGCGGACGCAGGATCGACTAACCCATCCTTCCTTGCGTTCCCGCGGCCGCCCCGGCCGCGGCAACGCGAGGAACCGATCCGGGAGACCACCATGCCCATTGGCGTGCCAACCACTGACCGGCGAACCGCACTGATCGCCGCCGCGTCACTCGACGCAACTTCTTGGCACCGCGACTCCGCTCCACCCCCGGAATCGCGGGCTCGCCATCGACTCAAGGCTCCAAAAACCTGCCTGGCGTGACGGCGGAGCGGCGCTGTCGGCGTTACGGCAGGATGTGTTCGTGCGCGGCGGCCTCGAGGGCGTCGGCCTCTGCCTTTGCCAAACGGGTTTCGGAGTCGACGTCGATACGCCGGGTCATCAGCCAGTACAGCCCAGCGGAGACGGGGAGTCCGATGAACAGTGAGATGTCGGCGCCGTCAATCGCGTGGGCTATGAACCCGACGAAGAGCTTCCCGGCGGAGAAGAACGGAATCATCACCACAAAGCCGAGGAGGTAGGAAATGATGCCGGGCCAACCCCACCGTCCGTAGATTCCATCGGGCTTGAAGATCTCAGCGATTGCGTAGTGGCCCTTGCGCACGATGAAGTAGTCGGTGAGGTTGACCGCCGTCCACGGAATGAAGAAGTACAGCACCAGCAGCAGGAAGTCGTTGAAATTCGCCAGGAAGTCGGCCGAGGCAAGGTTCGCCAAGACCAGGGAAATCAGGGCGGTGATGGTGATCGTGATGATCCGGAGCCGCAGGGTCGGCCGGATCTGCCGCACGCTGTCGATGGACGATATCAGGGTCAGGGAACCGCCGTACATGTTCAGGGCAGTCACGGAAAGCAAGCCCAGTGCGGCGACGAACAAGGCGATGCCACCGAATCCGCCGAAGAGTTGGTCTGCGGTGGATTTGATCGAGCCGATTGTCTCGAAGTTCTCCCCGGCCGCAGCTCCAATGTACGCGCCCAGGAACATCACCCAAATACCGCCCAGCGCGCTGCCCCAGAACGTCCACCGGAAGGTGCCCCGTCCACTGGCTGGCGGGAGGTAGCGGGAGTAGTCCGAGACGTAGATTGCCCAGGAGATCTGGTACCCGGCCGCGACGCCCAATTGGCCAAGGAACGGCACCAGATGGAAGTCGGCCAGGTTGTATGCACCGGCAGGTATGGCCAGTTTGACGGCCGCCACCGTGAGCAGGGCCAGCATGACGATGGTGAGGTACGTCAGGTAGCGCTCGAAGGCATGGATGAGGTCGTAACCGAACAGGGCGATGACGACTGCGACAATAGTGACCACCCAGAACCAGAGGTTTTGGGATCCGAAGTTCACTGATTCCGAGATGGCCTGGCCAGCCAAGATCGTGTTGAAGATGTTGAATCCGGCGTACTGAAGGTAGGCAAAAAGCCAAACCAGCAGGGCGCCGATATAGCCGAATTGCGGCCGGGACTGGATCATCTGGGGCAGGCCGAGCTGGGGACCCTGCGAGGAGTGCGCGGCCATGAACAGTGTGCCAACGAGGACCCCGATGGCGATCGCGAGCAGCGACCAGATCAGGTTGCCGCCGGTGGTAATGCTGATCAACCCTACGGCCAGGGTGGCGATCTGGGCATTGCTGACAAACCACAACGGCCCGATGTGCGAGACCTTGCCATGCCTCTCGTCCAACGGAACGTAGTCGATGGACCGGATCTCCAGCCCGCGGCCCGATCCTTTATCCGTGGTCGTGCTCATGGTGGATCTCCTTCGAGGCGTCGGGGCATCTTGACTTTGGTTTAGCACAGAGTGGGCCTGCCTAGAAGAGCAACGGGATTAATCGCGATTCCTTCTTATCGTCCGGTATATCGGACTAAAGATGGACACTTTTTCGTGATCGCAGTCACTTCACATGCTCTGATTGATTCTCAGTTGGGGACATCGGACTTCGGTTGTCAAAGTGAGGAACAGGCATGCAGGCCACAGGAAAAGCGGGAACGGTTGGGCCGCGCGTTGAGCGCCGCTCCATTGACTTTGTCCCGGAAAATGAACGCCATGGTTCGCCTGGCCAGCAGTTCACGCTCTGGTTCGGCGCGAACATGCAGATTACGGCCATTGTCGACGGCGCCTTGGCTGTACTGTTCGGAGCGGATGCCCTGTGGGCGATCATTGGTCTCCTGATCGGAAACCTTTTGGGTGGCGCGGTCATGGCGCTTCATGCCGCCCAGGGGCCGAAGCTCGGCTTGCCGCAGATGATTTCCAGCCGGGCGCAGTTCGGAATCTTCGGGGCGGTGATTCCCTTGGTGCTGGTGGTCGTCATGTACCTCGGCTTCGCAGCAACCGGCACCGTCCTTTCCGGGCAGGCGATCAGCCTCATCCTCCACACGGGCACCCCGGCCGTGGGCATGATCGTCTTCGGGGTGCTGACCACCGTCGTGGCGACCCTGGGCTACAAGTACATCCACATGTTGGGCCGCACAGCGACCGTCGTGGGTATCCTAGGCTTCACTTACCTGGGCATCAGGTTGTTGGTCACCGAGGACGTCGGTGCACTCTTGGGAGCCGGCGGTTTCGAGTTTCCGACCTTCCTGCTCGCCATTTCCCTCGGCGCCGGATGGCAGCTGACGTACGGTCCGTACGTCGCCGACTACTCCCGGTACCTGCCTTCCAGCACCCCCGCACGCAAGACCTTCATGTCGGCATACTTCGGGACGGTGCTTGGTTCTCAGTGGTCCATGACCCTCGGCGCGCTCTTCGCTGCCCTCGCCTTGCCTAAGGGTGCGAGGTTCCTGGATGGCCAAGTCGCCTTCCTCGGGAATTTGAGTGGCGGCGGACTGATCGCGGTGGTTATCTACCTGGTCGTCGTGACCGGAAAGCTGACCGTCAACACTCTGAACGCCTACGGCGGCTACATGACCATGCTTACCTCGGTCACAGCGTTCACCCGTAAGTCTGCGGTGGCTTCATGGACCCGGTTCGCCTATGTGATCGGCTTTATCGGACTCTCGGTACTCATTGCAGTCCTTGCTTCCCCCGACTTCATTGCCAACTTCAAAAACTTCGTCCTTCTCCTCCTGATGGTATTCATCCCCTGGAGCTCCATTAACCTGGTGGACTACTACCTGGTTTCCAAGGAAAAGGTGGACATTCCGGCCCTTTACGACGTGAACGGGCGCTACGGACGTTGGAACAAGACTGCGCTGTCGAGCTACGCGATCGGCATCGTCGTTCAGATCCCGTTCCTGGCGCAAACTCTCTACACCGGCCCGATGACCGACCTTCTGGGCGGGGCGGATATCTCCTGGCTCGTGGGCCTCGTGGTCACGGCAATCGTGTTCTACCCGCTGGCGAAGAGGAACTCCAACGCTCCGGCCGAGATGGTTTACCCGACGGGGGTTGGCTCGGAGCCAGTTGTTCCACTAGCAGGCTCAGTGTCGAACAACGCAGTAGTTTAGCCTTTTTGCCCCTACCCCCAGACGCTCGCTCACCTTCGGGGTGTTTCCGGCGGATGCTCGCTCACATGATGTGAGCGGGCATCCATGCTTTTTCCCATATATGTGAGCGGGCATCTGCGCCAAGGACGGAAAGTACGACGTCGGGATCAGGCTTGGGTGCCCAGCCGGCGGGAGATTTCCCTGGCACATCTGGTCACTTCCGGAATCCACTCCCGGGCGACGTCTTCAATGCGGACTGCCCTTTCCTCGGCGGTCTCGGCGTCCTTGCCCCGGTGCCGGGCGGTTCCGCCAGGAAACGCCCGGTTCGACACCGTCAACGTCACGCTGGCTACCGGATAGCGCTGCCGGTCGAGGACGGCGACGGCCACCGAGGAAAACCCCTCCGTGACCTCGTCCTGCTCCCATGCATATCCGAGTGAACGTGCCCGCGCCAAGAGATCCTGCAACGCGGGCAAGGATTGCGGGCCGTTGCTGTGGCGCTCGGCGAAAGCCTCCGGGCCCGGGAAGAGCGCAGCCACCTGGGCGGGGTCCATCTGGGCCATCATCGCCCGGCCGCTGGCCGTCAGATGGGCAGGAAGCCGGACCCCGGCGTCGGTGACCAAAGGCCGTTGCCTCGGCGCCCGCTCCTCGATCACGTAAACGACGTCGCGCCCATGCATCACGGCAAGATGTGCAGTCCGGCGGGTCCGGGCGACGAGCCGGGACAGCGGGTACCGGGCAATCCGCTGGATTGGGGCTTGCCGCGAATACCCTGTCCCCAACTCATGGGCGGTCACCCCCAAGGCATACTTCCGCTCCTCCGGAAGATGGACCAAGAAGCCGTCATCGATCAGGGCGGCAATGAGCTGATAGGTGGTGGACCGAGGCAATCCAACATCTCGCGCAATGATGGATGCGCTGACCGGACCTGCCTGGCCTGCGACGTATCTGAGAACCGCCAGCACTTGTGCCGCAGCCGGCGCCTTGGGCCGCACGGAATGACTGTTCATTGTCCAAGAATACGCCGCCGATTGTCCGGTATATCGGACGCCGGATGGCCGCTACGACAACCCCTCCAACCGGGCCCGCGCCGTTTCCGCAGTCCGGCGTTCCCGGGCGGCCAGCCGGGTGGCCAGTTTGCGGTTCCGCTCGGCCAGGGTGATCGCCCACTCCGTGGCGGCAAGCTCCTGCTGCAACGCAGCCAGCTTGTCTTTGGCAGCTTTGACCTCGACGGCGAGTTGCTCGCTCCGGTGCACGGCCTCGGCCTTTTCGCGCTCCGCCTTGGCGAGTTCCATGTCGGCCTTGTCCGCGTTCCGCTGCGCCTCGAGCAATGCAGTTTGCGCCTTCTCGCGTTCGCACCCCGAGTCAGCGCGGCTCCGCTGTGAGTCTGCCCGCCCGCGCTGCCGCCCGCCGTCGTCGGGCTCTTCTTTGGTGGTACCCGCGGCGGGAGGCGCGCCCGGCACTCCCACTGCGCCCGAGAGGTCCACGGGTTCCAATCCGTTTGTGGCGAGCGAACGCACCAGCTGCCCGCTGCGGAGCGTCTCTGCGGCGGCTGGATCCGTCATCGCGGCCCTCAACGTGGCCTCGATCTCCAGCGCGGCGGCGCCGCTCACCTTGACGCCCAGGCCCTCGGCCACGGCACGGGCCTGCTCGACGGCGGCAGCCAGCACGCGCGGGCGCTGCTGGCCGAGCGTACGGAGACGGTCGTGGTCCTGCTGCTCCTGGGCCCTCCCGAGGGATGCCCCAAGCTCCAGAACTCCGGCGAATTCCTTGGTGCCGTGCCGCACAAGCATGTTGACCGCCCACGCCGCCGTCGACGGCTTGGGCAGCTGGGCGATCTGTTTCGCCAGTTCGGCGTCCCCAGCGGATTTCGCTTCCTTGGCCCGCGCAGTGCGGGCCGCCGTGAACGCCGAGGGAACCAGTGTGTAGAGTTCGACGGCGATCCCGGCCAGGTCCATCGCGGAGGCCAGCGCCGTACTAACCGGCGAGGAACTCGGCCAGCGCGTCTGCCATGACTCCGGGTTCCCAGCTATGGTTCGCGCCTGGAATGGTGGTTTTGCGGGCACTCGGGATGTTGGCCACGATGGAGTCGGCCGCTTTTGGCATGATCGGTATGGTCTGCTCGCCGACGATCGCCAGGGTGGGCTGCGTGATGCCGGACCACAGTTCTGCCCTTGGCGCGGACTGTGTCCATGCGAGGGATTCGGCGTCGGCGGAAAGGCTGGGGCCCAGTTCGAGCATGATGGGCCATCCTGGACTATTCTTGGCGCCCGCCAGCCACTCCGGCGGCATGTCCTTCATGTAGTACTCGATAGTGCCGGCCTTGTCCCCGGATGCGATCCGTCCCTGGAGCCCTGCGAAGAACTCGGCCCCGCCGGTACCGAGTTCATCGCTCAGGGGAGTCTCCCAAAGCGCCAGCTTCGTGACGGATAGGCCGGCTGCAGCCGCTGCCAGGGAAATCGAGCCACCGGAAGAGCTCCCGAAGAGCGCAGCTCTGCCTCCTGCTATGTCGATCAGCGCGGCGAGATCGTCGATGTTGTCTTTCAGGGTGAATGACGGAGCGTCGGCGCTTTCCCCACGGCCACGCCTGTCGAAGTTCAAGACCGTGAACCCCTTGGAGCCTAAGAGCTTGGCCATTTCCACCGTGTTGGGGTCGAAGCCCCTGAATTGCATCGCACCGCCAACCAGGATCACGGCGGGTCCTTCGCCGTGCCGGTCATACCCGATGCGTGTACCGTCTTTCGAGATCGCAAATTCGGACATCCCGGATCCTTCGATTTTGGCGGACAGTAGGTTCCTAACTCTGGGGCTCAGCCACCCACGGGTCAAGGGCGAAGTACCCAAAAGCAGGAGTTCTTAAGAGCTTCTTAAATGCCCCGCGCGAGAGTGGAAGCGGGCCGCACAACGGCCGCCACCCCCGAAACCGGAGACACCATGCGATCACACGCCAAGCAGAACACTTCCGCGGAAGGCCGCAATTCCGCCGTCGTCCGCCAGAGTGTGCCGTTGCTTCCGCAGCCCAGGTACTGGCTTCTGTGGGGCATTGCCCTCGCGGCGGTGGTCCTTGCCATTGGCTTTAGCGTGCAGTCGGTAACGGGCCTGACCGGCAGTGAACTTGGCGTTGACCAGGAACTCAGCCGCCACCATGTGGCGGGTTTGACGACGTTGGCCATGATATTGAACTTTCTCTTCGCTCCTGTAGCAGGAGTCTGCATGGTCCTGGTGATTGGCTTGTACCAATTCCTGGTTCGCAAGTCCTTCGTGCGGGCTGTCATGTTTGTGCTCTTCGCATGTTCGGGCTGGGCTGCCAGCGAGGTATTCAAACTGATCGTTGCCCGCCACCGGCCCAACCCTGCGCTTCTTTTCGATCCACTCTCTCCGGAAACGGGTTCCAACAGCTTTCCTAGCGGCCACACGGCCTTCGCTGTAGCGTTCGCGTTCGCCTTGTACTTCCTGGTCCGGGGCACCCGATGGGGCGTCATCACCGCGTGGGCCGGGGCAGTCCTCGCCGCGGTGGTTGCGTGGTCCCGGATCTACATCGGAGTCCATTACCCCAGCGACGTTGTGGGGTCTTTCCTGGCCACCAGCGCCGCGGTAATCGTCCTGGCCGGGCTGTGGAACCGGTACGCGCCGCGAATCCTGGAGCGGCTCTCGCACCGAACGGTGTCAGAAGCGGGAGTTTCAGGAGCCGCCGCGTCAGAAGCAGCCACCTCGGAAGCACCCGCAACACAAGCACACGGATCCTGAGGAGGACCAATGCACGCACTTTCTGCCATGCCGGCTTTCTTTGACCCCGCCACGCTCCTTCAGGGCCTGGGCCCTGCGGCGTTGGGCGTCGTAGCCCTGATCGTGTTCATCGAATCCGGTCTCCTTTTCCCCTTCCTGCCTGGTGACTCGTTGCTGTTCACCACCGGACTGCTGCACCAGCAACTTCAGCTTGAACTGCCTGTGCTGATCGCCGTCGTGTCGGCTGCCGCCATCGCCGGAGACCAGATCGGCTACATGCTGGGGCGCAAGTTCGGACGGCGCTGGTTCAAGGACGATGCCCGGGTCTTGAAGACCGCGCATCTGGACACGGCTGAGGAATTCTTCAAACGCCGCGGCGGCCCCGCGATCGTCTTGGCCCGCTTCGTGCCCATTGTGCGGACATTTGCACCGCTGAGCGCAGGCATTGCCCGCTACGACTACAAATCCTTCACTCTGTGGAACATCGCCGGTGCCGTCATTTGGGGCACCTCCGTGACGCTTCTGGGTTCCTGGTTGGGACACTACGAGTTCATCGCAAACAACATTGACGCCATCGCCGTCATCATGGTTCTGGTCTCCGTATTGCCCTGGGGAGTCGAGTTGCTCAAGAAGCGCCGCAAGGTCAAGGTGGGCGCCACGAATGGGCACGCCGGGGAAGAATAGACAGCATGACAACAGCTGAGCGGCCGGCCCTCCTCCTGGTCGAAGACGATGCCGCCCTGGGCCCGCTTATCAGCGAGCTCCTGGAGCCGGATTTCTCCGTCCGCTTGGCTGTCAATGGGCGCGACGGCCTCCACCTCGGCTTGACCCAGAGTTGGGACGCGATGGTCATTGACCGGGGGCTGCCGGTGATGGACGGCATTGCCTTGATCAAGGCCCTTCGCTCCAAGGGAATTGCCACCCCGATCCTCATCCTCACCGCGCTCGGCGCCACAGATGAGAAGATCCTGGGCCTCGACGCCGGAGCGAACGACTACATGAGCAAACCGTTCGACGCCATGGAGCTCGCCGCTCGCTTGCGAGCCCTCACCCGGACGTACGCCCAGCCGCCCACAACTCTGGGAATCGGGGATTGGGAGCTCGACGCCGGTGCCCGGTCCGTGCGCTCCGTGTACGGTTCCGTGGTCACGCTGACGGCGAAGGAAGCCGGGCTCCTAGAGGCTCTGGCCGGGGAACCGGAGCGGGTCTTCACCCGTGAAGACCTCATCAGCGCCCTGTTCCACCCCACGGACCAACCGGGCGTGATAGACACCTACGTCCACCACCTGCGCCGTAAGATCTCCAAAACGGTGATTCGGACGGTCCACGGCCTCGGTTACCAGATCGGCAATCCCCATGACTGAGAATCCTGACCAGGCGAAACTCCGCAAAGCCTCCTTGAAGATCGCAGTGCGGATCAGCGCGGCCTGCGCAGTTTTGGTGCTCTGCCTTCTGGCAGCCGCTGCGATCTACCTGTTCAACCAGGCGCGGCAGCCAGGAGTCCCTGGACCAAGCGAGACTGACTCTGTTTACGCCTACCTGGATACCAAGGACCTCCTGAAGGCCATGATCGTTGCCGGGGTTGCGGGGATCGTCCTCGCCGGCGGCATTGGCTGGCTCAGCGCGCGGAGTGCCATCAGGCCGCTGGGAGAGGCGCTCGCATTGCAGCGACGGTTCGTGCAGGACGCCAGCCATGAATTGCGTACGCCCCTGGCCATCCTGGATGCCCGAGTCCAGCTTGCGCAACGCGATGCCGTCCCGGACTCGAAAACCGGGCAGGCCCTCGCCCGCATCCGCAATGACACCGCGACCCTCACCGGCATCGTCAACGAATTGCTCGTGGCAGCCACCGGCTCGCATTCGGACGCCACCGCAGAGCCTAGCGATCTCGCCAAAGTCGCGGCCGCCGTCGTCGAAAGCTTGCAGCACCTCGCGGGGGAGAAGGACGTCCGCGTCACGTTGACTGAAAAGGACCGCCCCCTCGCGCTCATCGACAGCAATGGATTCCGCCGCGCGCTACTTGCCCTGGCCGACAACGCGCTGGCACACACGCCCGCTGGCGGCCAGGTCGAGATCACGACGGCGGTGCTCGGCAGCCGTGCGGTGGTCACCGTCTCGGATTCCGGGGCCGGGATCAAGGGAGTGGACCAGACGAGGATTTTTGACCGTTTCGTGAGGACGCAGAACCCGGGGGGCGCGCCGGGCCAGCGCAGCTTCGGAATCGGCTTGGCATTGGTCCGTGAAATCATCACGGGAGCTGGCGGAACGGTTGGGGTCGAGCGCAGCGGTCCGCGGGGCACCGTCATGAAGATCACGCTGCCGCTTGCTCCGAAGAGCCCCGGCCCGAAGGCCGTGGGCCCCGGAAACGCGTTGAACTAGGCCGCTGGAGCTCCGCCGAGCCTCACGCAGGAGTGCAACGCTCTCCATCAATATCGGCAGTCTCGCTCGGCATAGCTTCCAAAGATCATCAGTGGGTGGAATCTCCGTTCGTTGCTCAGGCAGCCTGCAGTTTGGCGTCTTGTAGTTCGGTGACACCGGCGTATTTGAGCGCTTTGGCTTGGTGTCGTAGCTTGCGTCGGTGTTGCCTGGAATGTGGTGACGCAGGATCGGGCAGCCCGGTTCGTGCCGGCTCGGTTCCTTCCAGTCCGGTTCCGGGCAAGGGCGGGGCTGTTGATTGGTAGTGGTGTCCGGTGGGGGTGCGGATGTCGATGACGTGCCTGCTCCCGGGGCCTGCTGTTGCTCCGGGTTGTGCTGTCCAGCCGGGGAGTTCTTTGGTGTGGTTGCAGGCTTCGCATAGGCCCGCGCCGTTGGCCAGGCTGGTGGGTCCGCCGTGGTGCCAGGGGATGATGTGGTCGAAATGCCGGATGGGCGCGTCGCAGTACGGGGTGCGGCAGGTGTCGTCGCGGGCTTCGATGAAGCGCCGCATTCCTGCCGGGAAAAGCCGCGCCCGCGAATCCACGCCGGCAAGGTCCCCAGTTCCCGGGGCGGTGAAGAGGCGCCGGAGCCAGACCTTCAGCTCCCGGTCCTGCCCGACTTGGGCCTGGCCCAGCTGGCTCGGCCCGCCGAATGCGGGCTGGCCGGGTGCGGTTTGGTGGTTCCCGGTGAGCATTGTCCGGGCCCAGCCGGCGGGGACGATGCCGTAGCCGGGCAGGCGTGCCGGTTCACTGTCGCCCTGGAGGAGCGTGCGGTCGGTCATGACGATCTGGACTTCCACCCCGGTGATGCCGCCGGGGGTGCCGGTGGTGCGTTCGATGAGGGTGTCGGCCATGAGCTGGCCCCGGCTGCGGGCGTCCCCGCCGTTGCGGAGGGTGTCGGCGTGCCGGGACAGGGCCGCGTGCACGGCCACGCCCTGGGCGACGGGGAGCAGGGCGGTAGGTCATGGTGTCCGGTGCCGGGCGGAGGCTGACGTGCCGTTCGGTGGCGGCGTGGCTGGCGCGCTGGGTGACGGAGCGGGGGTCCCGCCGGTAGGCCGCGGTCCGGGCCGCGGCGGTGATGGCCCGGTCTCCGGCGCCGTGGAAGGTTCGGGTGTCGGCGGCGAGTTCCTCGTCCACGGCGCAGCGGTCTTCGGCGCTTAGGCAGGCTGTTTCCTTCACGAGCAGGGTGGCGCGCCATTCGTTCAGCTGTCCGGTGTCCAGGGCGGCGAGGGTGCGGGGCATCTCGGTCACGAGGGCTTTCGCGAAGCCCAGGAGCCGGGATCCGCGGGCGGGGGATTCCCGGCGGGCTAAAGCAATTTGGGCGGCCACCCCGCGTCCCTGCTCGTCGGCGGGTACGCCCAGGTCTTTCTCGGCGCTGCGCTGGGCGGCATCGAACGCGACGGCGATCCGGGCCTGCAAACCGGCGATCGCCGACTTCAGATCCTCAAGACCTCGCAACTGGTCGATCAATTCGGCACGGTCGGGCAATTCGGTGCCGCCGGCGGCCGGGCGGAGCGAGTTCACGGCATCAATCAGATCCTGCACACGCACGCGCGGGACAGCAGCATCCGGAGCCGCGCTGCCCGAAGGCGCCCCCGCTCCGATCAGCTGTGTTCCCCGAATCCCGGCCATATTCAAAGCATCCCAAAGGGCACCGACATTATTAGGACAAAGAGCCCGTCCGGTCGAAAAAGATCGAAAGATCGTCAGGACCAATGACTCTCGTCGGGCTCCGTAATGCCTCAGGTCACGATGCACGCGAAATGAGTTCCCGTGCCTCATCTATTTGTGCTCGCGTGGATGATGTTTCAAGGGCCTGTGTTTTTGCTGCGGCGAGGGCGATGAGCTGGGTCTGGATGGTGGTGATGCCCCGGGTGAGGTCTGCCGGGTTCGTGGTGTCCATCAGTTCGGCGGTCCGGCGGCTTTGGCTCCGGTCAGGATCCCGGAAAATGACGCGCTGGTACAGGGTCCGTGGCTTGTCGTGGACGCGGGTCTTCCTGTGTTTGTTTCGGGCCCCAGCCGGTTGCTTTGGTCGTGGCGGTGAAGAGGTTCAGCCGGACCCGGACGAGGGCGTAGAGGGCGTTGAGGAGCTTGAGCTCGGCGGCGGTGTCGTAGCGGTAGTGGAAGGCGTGCCTGCGGACCACGTCGCCGTTCTTCTGCTCGACATGGGCGTTGTCGTTGGACTTGTAGGGCCGGGAGCGCGTGAAGTAGATGTCTTCTCGCCGGCCCGTCTGATCAGGGCGTGGTTTCTTCGTGATATCCCAACGCGTTCCCAACGACAGGTCCATCCATCATCGTCACTGCCGTGCCCGTGGCGGCCCGGTGATTTCGCGAGCGTTTCCCAATGAGGCACGCACCCCGTTTCGCGGGCACGATAGGTGAGTCTGGTCGGGCTCTGGCGTGCGCAGCCGGAGGGGACGAGAATGGGCTCGTGCTTCCCCCTCAAGCCGGAGGGGACGGCGCCCCGATGAACGCCGCCGCCCGAAAGATTCAAAGTGTCTACCTCACGTTGACCCTCGGCAACACCCTTGCGGCCTCGTTCATCTGGGGGATCAACACCCTCTTCCTGTTGGACGCCGGACTCAGCAACCTCGAGGCCTTTGCGGCGAACGCCTTCTTCACCGCCGGAATGGTGGTGTTCGAGGTACCCACGGGGGTGGTGGCCGACGGCTGGGGGCGTCGCGTCTCGTTCCTGCTTGGCACGGTGACACTGGCCGGATCCACCTACCTCTACTATTTGCTCTGGCAACTTTCCGCCCCCTTCTGGTGGTGGGCGGCGGTGTCGGTATTGCTCGGACTGGGCTTCACCTTCTTCTCGGGCGCGGTGGAGGCTTGGCTCGTGGACGCGTTGCGCTTCACCGGGTATGAAGGCGGACTGGAGACGGTGCTCGGGCGCGGACAGATGGTGGCTGGCGTCGCCATGCTGGTGGGCTCCGTGGCTGGAGGCGTGATCGCGCAGGCCACCAACCTGGGAGTGCCGTTCCTGGTGCGCGTCGGCGTGCTAGTAGCCATGTTCGTCGTGGCTTTCTTGCTCATGCGCGACGTCGGGTTCACCCCCGAGCGCTCCACCCATCCCCTCCAGGCGACCCGTGCCGTCCTGGACGCCTCGATCGAGAACGGTTTGAAAAATCCACCCGTACGGTACGTGATGCTGGCAGCGCCGTTCAGCGCCGGCGTCGGGATCTATGTGTTCTACGCCCTGCAGCCGTTCCTGCTTCAGCTCTTCGGCGACCCACGAGCGTACTCCGTGGCGGGTCTGGCAGCGGCGATCGTGGCCGGAGCGCAGGTGCTCGGCGGATGGATTGCACCCCGCGTCCGGCGCCTCGTGCGCAAACGCACCACGGTGTTGATCTTGAGCGGTGTGGTGGGTGCCTTGATTCTTGTGGTGCTCGGGATCACGCAAGTGTTCTGGGTGGCCCTGGTGCTCTTGACGCTCTGGGCCGTGGTCGAATCGGCCGGCACCCCGGTGCGGCAGGCGTACGTAAACGACATGATCCCCTCGAAGCAGCGGGCAACCGTGCTTAGCTTCGACTCACTCATGGGATCAAGCGGCGGCGTCGTGGTGCAACCGCTGCTCGGCCGGGCCGCCGATGTGTACGGTTACTCCGCCTCGTTGGCGATAAGCGGGGTGATCGAATTGATTGCAGTGCCGTTCCTGGTGGCGAGCCGTCGGCGCGGCTCCTTGGCCGATCAGGCCAACGCCACTACCACCACATCTGACGCGGAACCCCAACAGTCGTAGGAATTGCCCTACGGAAGTCGTGAAGCTCGGAGAAGCTCCGCTGCCATGGCTTCGGGGGCCTCGACGGCGATCAAGGTGATTGCGGCATCCATGTGCGCCGCCTTGCCGAAAAACCGGTCACCGACGATGCCCTTGCCATTTACGACTTCCACCTGCCCGGCGTCGGCGGTGGGTACTTCAGCGGCACCTGCGCGGCCGAAGTAAGCGTGCAAGGCTATGCCCGTCGCGGGGCCTCGTCGCTCTGAGCCCCGATCCGCGGAGTCCCATGAAATAGCAGGTACAGATGTGACGTGGGTGACAAGCGAGGTGTTTGGTGTAAAGCTTGTCGCGCTGCGTTGACTGTCTTGTCAGTGCGGATCCTATTGATCCTCAGGGAGGTTTCGTGAAGAAAATTCTTAGCGTTTCCGGGGCTTTATTGCTTTTGCTGAGCGCTCTCTCAACGGCGGCACCGGCGGCAGTTGCCCAACCGTCCCCGTCCGCCAATTGGCATGCGGAAAGGGCATGCCCCGATGTCCCTGCCGGTATTGCGTCGTGTTTTGCCCTCAAGTACGTCGATGATTCAACAGGATCGGCCAAAGCGCTTCCGCAGGGCGGACGAGTCACGCCCGCTTCGAGCACGCCGCTTTCCACCGGTAAGACCCCCGCGGATATCCAGAGCGCCTACAACATCACGGGCCTCAAGTCCGGCGGCCGGACCGTGGCAATTGTGGACGCCTACGGCTATCCGAACCTTGAACGCGATCTCGGCGTTTACCGTTCACAGTTCGGCCTCCCGGCGTGCACAGTCAACAACGGCTGCCTTACCGTCATGAACCAAAACGGCGGGAGCAAGCTTCCCAAGTTCAATTCCGGCTGGGCCGACGAAACCGCCCTCGATGTCGACGCCGTCTCGGCAGCCTGCCCCGACTGCAAGATCCTCGTGGTGCAGGCGACGACAGCCAGCATCGCCAATCTTGGTACAGCCGTGGCAACGGCAGCCAAACAGCCAGGAGTCGCCGCGATTTCCAACAGCTACGGCGGCGGGGATTCCGCAGACTCCAGTTATGGCGCGTACTACAACCACCCGGGAATCGCAGTGACGGCATCCACCGGTGACAACGGGTACAGCGGCTCGTCCTACCCAGCTTCCTCGAGTTATGTCACTGCGGTAGGTGGCACGTCGTTGGTCAAGGACACCAGCAACCGTGGGTGGGGCGAGTCGGCCTGGTCCGGCTCGGGATCCGGATGCTCAAGTGTCAATACCGCGTTGCCAGCCTCTGCCACCTTTGGAACGGGGTGCAGCAAGCGCGCCTCAGCAGACCTCGCCGCCGTCGCAGATCCACAGACCGGATTGTCGGTATACGCGCCGAGCAACGGCACCACTTCATCGTGGGCACAGTACGGGGGAACGAGTCTGTCCTCACCCCTGATCGCCGCAATGTACGCGCTTTCCGGGAACACTGGCAGCTCCGCGGGGCTGGCCAACTCCCTCCCCTACACAAACGCAGGCAAATTCAATGATGTCGCCTCGGGCTCAACGGGCAGCTGCCCCACGAGCCAATGGTGCCTCGCCGGTACCGGGTGGGACGGGCCCACCGGGGTTGGTACTCCGAACGGGGTTGCCGGACTCTAATGCATGCGGCAATTGCCTAAAGGGTGGCCGGCCGTCCATGACGGCCGGCCACCCTTGGTTATGTCAAGCTTTATTGCCATCGCGGAGGTTGGATCCCAGGCCGCAGACTTATTCCTCCGCTGGGAAGGCAACACCTTCGCCCACCACGCGGAGGCACAGTTCCGTGCCGGGCCTGGTGATCGAAGCGTTCCAGTGGCGGATGGTGATGACCTCACCGCCGCCGGGGTAGACCGGGCCTGCGCCGCCCGTGGCGGCGCGCGGCGCGAGCTTGATGCGGACGGTGGTCTCGGGTCCGAAGTAGTCGGTATCCACCACGACGCCGCGGATGGGGCCATCGGGGGCAATCCGGATCTGTTCCGGGCGAAGCATCAATTGCACTAGCCCTTGTGCCGGGGGACGTCGCACGGGAATTCCGCCCAGCGAACACGTGGCCAGGGAGCCTTCCATCCACGCGTTCAGGATGACGGCGTCGCCCAGGAACTCGGCAGTGGCGCGATCGGCGGGACGGGTGTAGACCACGAACGGATTGCCGATCTGCGCCAGCTTTCCGCCACGCATGATGGCCACCTGGTCCGCAAAGGAAAGGGCCTCGGCTTGATCGTGTGTCACCAGGATGGTGGTGACCCCTGCTTCGCTCAGAACCTTGGCCACGGCGCGCCGGGTGGCTACGCGGAGGCCGGCGTCGAGGGCGGAGAATGGCTCATCGAGCAGCATGAGCTCCGGTTCGCGGGCCAAGGCGCGGGCAAGTGCCACCCGTTGCTGCTGGCCTCCCGAGAGCTGGTGGGGCCGCCTCTTGGCCATGTCCGCATCGAGGGAAACCATCTCCAGCAGCTCCTGGACCCGCGCCTTCACACCGCGCCGGCCGCCGTCGAGCGCTGATTTGTCCAGCCCGAAGGCGATGTTCTGTCCCACCGTAAGGTGCGGGAAGAGTGCACCATCCTGGGCAACATAGCCAATGTGGCGCTTGTGCGCAGGCAGCCAGACGCCGTTCCCGGCGACCTTGGTGCCGTTGAGGCTGATGGAGCCGGTGGCTGGGTGTTCAAAGCCGGCGATCAGGCGCAGCAGGGTGGTCTTGCCGGATCCGGATGGCCCCACAATGGCAGTGGTTCCGCCCTTCGCCACGGACAGGTTCACGCCCTTCAGCACAGCCTGGGAACCGAAGTTCTTGGTGACCTCGGCGATGTCCAAGTGCGTGTTGGTGGTTGGGGCCACCGAAGCCGCGACGCGGGGTGCCGGAAGCCTGGAGGGGGATTGTTCGGTCACTGTCCGGCTACTTTCTTGGACTGTTGGAAAAGCAGGTACGTCATGGGAGCAGACAACAGGATCATGAGGAGGGCGTAGGGGGCCGCGCCCGAGTAGTCGATCTCGCTGCTCTTGCTCCAGAATTCTGTAGCCAAGGTGTGCGTGCCGTTGGGGGACAGCAGCAGCGTGGCCGTCAGCTCATTGACGATGGCAAGGAACACCAGCGCGGCCCCGCCTGCGGCGGCAGGAGCCGTGAGGCGCAGGGTGACTTTCAAGAAGGACACGAGAGGGGCCTTTCCGAGCGACTGCGCGGCCTCGTCGAGTTCCTTCGGAGCCTGGGCCAGTCCGGAGCGGATGTTGACCAGGGCGCGGGGCAGGAACAGCAGCACATAGGCGGCAATCAGCACGCCGGAGGTCTGGTAGATTCCCGGGAACATCCGGATGCTCACGGTCACGAACGCAAGGCCCACCACGATGCCGGGCAGGGAGCTGGTGACGTAGTTGGAGAGCTCCAGCATCTTGCTGAACCAGCTGGGGTGCCGCACCGCCAGATACGCCATGGGGAAGCCGACGACGATTGTCACCGCCGCGCCCACGGTGCCATAAGCGAGGGTTTGGAGCAGCGCCGGAAGGAACTCGTTGGCGGACCAGACGCGGGCGCCTCCCGCAACCACCCAGCGCAGGACGAACCAGATCGGTAATCCAAAGGCCAACACCGTGAGGGCCAGCAGTGCGAGCTGGGAGGGGAGCTGGTAGTGGCGCAGCGGCAACCGGACCGGCTTGGCCTGGGCGCCGGAACCGACTCGGGCATAGCGCGCGGTGCCGCGGCTCCTGACTTCCACCAGGAGCAGGATGAGGCAGAAGAACACCAGGACGCTTGCCAACATGTTGCCGGCGGTGCCGTTGAACGTGGATTGGAACTGGGTCATGATCGCCGTGGTGAACGTGTCGAAACGGATCATCGCGAACGCACCGTATTCGGCCAGCAGGTGTAGGGACACTAAGAGAGCGCCACCTGTCATCGCTATCCGCAGTTGCGGCAGGACAACCCGGAAAAAGACGGCCCACGGTCCCAAGCCAAGGGATTCCGCGGACTGCTCAATGGCCGGGTCAAGGCGCCCCAGCGTTGCCGCCGCAGGAATGTAGACAAGGGGGAAGTATGACAGCGTGGCAATGAGCACCCCGGACCAGATGCCCTCAAGCGACGGGACCGCGGATACCCACGAATAGCTGTTGACGAAGGCCGGGATGGCCAGCGGGGCCGCCAGGGCCACGGCCCACCAGCGGTGCCCCCGCAGTTTGGTGCGTTCCACGAGCCACGCGCCGCCAACTCCCAACACCAGGCAAATTGGCACAGTGAAGACCACGAGCATGATGGTGTTCAGGAGCAGCTCGCCGACACGCGGCCGGAAGATGAGTCCGACGGCGGTGTTCCAGCCGGTCGCAGCCGTCATGTAAGCGACGTACCCCAGCGGGACGAGCGAAAACAGCGCGATCAGCACCGCCAGCAGGGATATTGCGGAAACGCCGAGAGGCGGGCGGGGGCGCTTGCCCCTGCCCGCCGTCGTCGTGCTCTCCGAATTCGTTGGAAGTGCGGGAGCCGATAGATCAGTGGTCACAGAATTACAGCAGTCCTGCCTTGGTCATCAGGTCGGTGACCTTTGCGGAGTTCAATTTGGCCGGGTCAACGGTGGGAGCCTGAAGATCCTTGATGGGAATGAGTTTAGCGTTGGAGTCCACCTTGGAAGCGATCGCGTACTCGAAGGAGGTGCCGTTCTTGAGGACTTCCTGGCCTTGCTTGCCGGTGATGAACTTGATGAACGCCTGGGCAGCCGCAGCGTTCTTGGAGGACTTCAGCACGCCGCCGCCGGACACGGACAGGAAAGCGCCCGGGTCCTGGTTCTTGAAGAAGTACGGGGTGACCTTGTTGGAGTTCTCGCCGGTCTTGGCCTGGTCGCCGTAGTAGTAGTAGTGGTAGATCAGCGCGGCGTCGACTTCGCCGGCGTTGACTGCCTTCATGGCGGTGCTGTTGCCCTTGTACGCCTTGAAGTTGTCCTTCATGCCATTGAGCCACTCGGTGGTGGCTGCCTCGCCCTTTTGTTCGAGCAGGGCGGCAACAATCGCCTGGAAGTCAGCGCCGGACGGGGAAGCCGCCCACCTGCCCTTCCACTCCGGTTTGGCCAGATCCAACATGGACTTGGGCAGCTTGTCGTCACTGATCTTGTTCTTGTCGTAGACCAGAACGGTGGAGCGGGCTGCGATGCCGGCCCACTTGTTGGTTGAAGGGCGGTACTCAGCCGGAACCTGGTCCACAGTGGCCTTGTCGATGTCGGCGAAGAGGCCGGCGTTCTCAACCTGGGCCATGGCGGGGGAGTTCTCCGTGAGGAAAACGTCGGCCGGTGATGCCCCGCCTTCTTGGACGATCTGGCTGGAAAGCTCGGTATCGGTACCCTGGCGGATGGTGACCTTGACGCCGGTCTCCTTGGTGAACGCGTCCACCCATTCTTTGGTGAGAGTGTCGTGTTGGGCGTTGTACACCGTGATTTCGCCAGCCACTTTGGCGTCAGTGGAGGCAGAGCCCGTGGCTGCGGAGGATGCGGTGCCGTTGCCGCAGGCGGCCAGGCTGAGGGCTGCGGTGGCGGCGAGTGCGATGCCGGCCAGCGCATTTGCGCGAATCTTCATGAGGGCTTCTTTCTGCGAGCAAATCCTGGGGAGCCCGGGGGAAGAAAGTGCGGGCTCACAGGTTGAAACTTTAGGTTAGCCATACCTAAATTTCCATCCAGATCACCTGATCGTGACGGGAATCACATGTATTACGCAAGGTTTGCGTGACCTAATACGCGAATGGTGGATGTGCTGCTTAGTGGGCCTCGGATTCTTCTGAGTAGACCCTGCCTGCGTAGTCCTCCAAGGCCTGTGCGCATTGGGCCAAGGCGGCATCCGCTTCGGTGGAGCCGGGCGCCTGGAAGGTATCGCGTGCCCGGATTTTGGCGAGCCAGTTGACGAGTTTTGTGTAGTCGACTTCGTTCTCCTCGAGCTCGGCATACGTGAAGTGGTTGGCCTGGTATTCCTTCTCGATCCCAGCGAGAAAATCCTTGCAACGGTCAACGATCTCGTCGTACTCATCGGTGCGCGCCGATTGGTAGAGGCTCAGGATATGGGAATCGCCTGCGATGACGGTGGAAGACATGAGAATGGCCGTGCCGGGCATATCAAGGATTTCGTGGCGCAGTTTCTGCAGTGCGCGTTCCGCGGCAGGAGCCTTGGGGAGAGCGGCGATCGAGTTTTGCAAGTAGACGGCGCCCAATCCTTTGAGTCGCCGCCACACCGCTGCGCGCAGCCGGGTGGGCTCGGAGGGGACGCGGTAAACGAGGATCAGCCATTCGGCTGCCCCGCCCGCGTCCGGATTGTCGGTCGATTCGGCAGGGCGCATGTTCGGATTCTATCTGCCGCCTCTCCAAGGTCCTCGTTTGCCTTTGCGGAAGGGCATGGTGGGCAAGCTTTGAAAGCCCTTAGCTTTTCATTCACCAGAACAGTAGACTCTGTTATGTGCGTAGAGTCACCATCAATAGGTTGATGATCTAACAGCGGTTACATTTACGCCTCCGAAAGAGAGCGACACCCTTGAATACCACTGCATTGCTCCTGTCCGTCTTCCTGGCCTGCTTGGTCGAAGCCGTGGAAGCCGCCACGATCGTTCTGGCCGCGGGGACTGCGCGCAACTGGCGCTCGGCCCTCTCCGGCGTCGGCGCGGGCTTGGTGGTGCTGGCCGCCGTCGTCATCGTTTTCGGACCCGCGATCGCCCTGATTCCTTTGGATTTCCTGCGCGTCATTGTCGGGGGACTCCTGCTTGTCTTCGGGCTCCAGTGGATGCGCAAGGCCATCCTGCGCGCCAGTGGCCACAAGGCCCTGCACGACGAGGATGAGATCTATCGGCGTGAATTTGCCGCGGCACAGGCCGCGACCGGCGTGTCCCGCTTTGGGGTCAGCGACTGGTACGCCTTCACCCTTTCCTTCAAGGGCGTCCTGCTCGAAGGACTGGAAGTTGCGTTCATCGTTGTCACCTTCGGCAACATCCAGGGCCAATTGGGGCTGGCGGCGTGGGCAGCGGCAGTGGCAGTTGTCCTGGTAGCCGTTGCGGCGATCATCGTTCGCGGACCCCTTTCCCGGGTGCCCGAGAACACCATGAAGTTCATCGTGGGCATCATGCTGACAAGCTTCGGCATCTTTTGGGGCGCCGAGGGTGCCGGGGCCGTTTGGCCCGTGGCTGATATTTCCCTCCTGGTCATCATTCCAGGGCTCGCCGTCATCGCCTTGGCGATCGTGGCGCTGCTTCGCCGCCGTCCGTCGAGGTTCACGGTTGCTACGGTGTCCGTGCCAAACCAGCCCGCCCTGGGATTCGCTGGTGGTATTCCCTTCGGTGGTTTTCAGGTGGGAGCATCCTTGGAGTCCGGTGATCCAGAAACAGCCCAGACCCGCACGGTGGCCGCGGAGACTGCCCTCGACGGTCCGCGCAAAACCTCCGCGGTGGAATCGCTGAAACGCTTCGGCTTGTTCTGGTACGACTTCATCATTGGCGATGACTGGAGGGTAGCCCTTGCCGTAGCCGCATCCTTCGCAGCCACTGCCGCACTGAGCTCCGCAGGCGCCGGAGGCATCTGGTGGATCGTTCCCGCCGTCGCCGTTTTGACTCTTCCCATGGCGCTTTCCCGCTTGGTCCGAAAGTCCTGACCGCGGATGGTGAACTTGGGCTGATGGGCTGATGGGCTGATGGGCTGACTGGAGCGACGCAGTTCGGCGGCAAGCTAACGCGGGCGGGCCTCCGGCCGACAGTAGGAACTGAACCGCCCCCCTACAGCGCCTTCCTACCTAAAGCAGAAACGGCCCATGATCGTTGTCACCCGCCTGAACGGCACCCGCTTTGCCGTGAATCCGGACATCATTGAACGGATCCACGAAAGCCCGGACACCCACCTGGTGACCCTCGACGGCGCTGCTTACGTAGTGCGGGAGAGCCTCGCCGAGGTGGTGGAGCTGATTGCGAATTACCGCTCCTACATCCTCCGGCGGGCACAAGATCTCCCCACAGTGACGGGCTATCCCTTGAGCCTCGTGCGGACACCGGACCCGGACGGAAGGTAGGCCATGGATCCCTCAACTATCATCGGCCTGTTCCTGGCCTTCGGCTCCGTGGTCGCCATGGTGACCCTTGAAGACGCCAACCTCATGGCGCTCCTGCTTCCCGCGCCCATGGTCCTGGTTTTCGGTGCCACCTTGGCCGTAGGCCTGGCCGGGAACACCTTCCTCGACACCATCCGGGCGTTCAAGGACTTGCCCAAGGCTTTCAAAGGCAAGACCGACAAGCCACAGGACAGCATCGACCAGCTGATCGGCTTTGCCGAGAAGGCCCGCAGTGAAGGGCTGCTCTCCCTTGAAGAAGCAGCCGCCCAGGAGAAGGATCCGTTCCTTGCCAGGGCCCTCCAGAACATCGCCGACGGCACCGATGCCGAAGAGTTGCGCATCCTCATGGAAGACGAGATCGACACCAAGATGCGCAGCGACCACGTCTCTGCAAAATTCTTTGCCAGCCTGGGTGGATACGCACCCACTATCGGCATCATTGGCACGGTGGTGTCGCTGACCCACGTCTTGGAGAACCTTTCCTCGCCTGACCATCTGGGACCCATGATCGCCTCGGCATTCGTGGCTACCCTCTGGGGTTTGTTGTCCGCGAACTTCATCTGGTTGCCTTTCAGCTCGCGGCTCAAGCGCCTGTCCGAGTTGGAAATCGAACGCATGACGCTCCTGATGGAGGGCATGCTGGCAGTGCAGAACGGGACCCAACCGCTACTGCTCGCCGAGCGGCTCCGGGCCATGGTCCCGGCAGACAGGCTCGGCAAGGCAAATTCCGCAAAGAAGAGCGACGACGACGGAGGCCGCCCCGGCAAATTCGCTTCGTCCAAGGCCGCATGAGGTCCCGGCGCCGGCGCGGTTCACCTCCGGCGGCGGAGCACGTCGACGAACGCTGGATGGCTTCCTACATGGACATGGTCACCGTGCTTATGTGCATGTTCATCGTCCTGTTCGCCATGTCCAACGTGGACCAGACCAAATTCGATAAGCTCCGGAATTCGCTGGCCACGGGCTTCGGCACTGTGGCCAGCCAGAAGGTGGACACAGCCACAGGCACCGTGGTTCCGCCTGAGTTCACCCACGCCGACGCCCAAGGATTCTCTTCCCTGGACCTGGCTCTCAAGGAAGTGGACCGGCTCACCGCTTTGCGTGACGACATGAAGTCAAAGCTCGACGCCGCGGGGCTGGGGGCCAATGTGCAGTTCCAGATCGGCGAACGCGGACTCACCGTGAAACTCGTAGGATCACAGACCTTCTTCGAACCCGACCGGCCGGAGCTCACTGCCCGCGCCAGCCAGGTCCTTGGCACCATTGCCCCCGCCATGGTCAGCGCCGGCCTTGAAGTCATGGTGGAAGGCCACGCCGCCAATGGAATCACCTCCTATCCCTCTACGTGGGAGCTTTCCTCCGCGCGTTCCGTCAATGTCCTCAGGTACCTCGTGGACCATGGGGGGATCCCGGCAGGCCACATTGGGGCGGTCGCGTTCGGCTCGGCCCGGCAGGTCAACGACGACTCTACCGAGGCGCTGATGGAGCTCAACCGCCGCGTCGACGTCGTCGTACTCTCGGACAAACCCGAAGTGGTCCGCGCCCTGATTCCCGAGGCACTCAAGGCGAGAGCGGGCCAGTAGGCCCGCACGGCCGGTGCGGGACGACGTCGGGCTCCGTGGAAATGGCCAGCGTGCCGAGGTACGCTCGTGGCATGACCCCGGAGGATCTTGCCAGGCTCACATACTTGCGCCGGGCCCGTGACCTGATCGACCGCGAGTACGCAAAGCCCCTCGACGTGCCGACCATGGCCAGCCACGCCTACATGTCACCCGCGCACTTCTCGCGGCAGTTCCGGGCCACTTACGGCGAGACCCCCTACAACTACCTCATGACCCGCCGGATCGAGCGGGCGATGGCGCTCCTGCGCGGCGGAATGAGCGTCACCGACGCCTGCATGGAGGTCGGTTGTACGTCACTTGGCTCCTTCAGTTCGCGGTTCACCGAACTCGTCGGGGTGCCTCCCAGCACCTACCGCACCCGCGAGCACCTCGCAGTGGCCGCAATGCCGGCGTGCGTGGCGAAGATTCGCACGAGGCCCCGCCGGAACGAGCAACCTGCCTGGAACGAACAGCCCGTCCGGCAGGAACCTGGCCGGAAAGAAGAGAGCAGGATTCAAGAAGCGCTCGCCGTCGTCGCGGACTAGCGTCGTTGCCATGACTATTTCACTGCAGTACTCACACATCACTGTCAACGATCCCGACGAGGCACTCACCTTCTACCGGGATGCCCTCGGCCTCGAGGTGCTCAACGACGTCGCACAGGGCGGATTCCGCTGGATCACGCTCGGCAGCACGGCCCAGCCTGGTGTTGAAATCGTGCTTTCCGAACCGCACGCGGGCCGGTCCAAGGCGGACGGCGATTCCCTCCAGGAGCTGCTCACCAAGGGCGTCCTGGGGCCCATTGTCTTCCGCTCGGACGACGTCGATGGGCTCTTCGAGAAGGTCAGGGCGTCCGGCGCGGAGGTCATGCAGGAGCCAATCGACCAGCCATGGGGTCCCCGCGACTGCGCCTTCCGGGATCCTTCGGGCAACATGGTAAGAATTTCGCAGGCACCAGCGGCCTAGGCAACCGCTCGACCAATCCCTGACCTGCATGCCCGGGCATGATGGGTCTATTCTTAGCGGTGAAGAGCAGCTGTTCCGGTTCCGCGCGCAACCGGATTCTGCCGCACAGGATGATTCGGGGATCTGAGGCTCACCATGGAAGCTGCACAAGCCGCTCTAGAGTTCTCCGAGTTCCGCCAAGGCATGTTCCATGGTTGACTCCGGCGTTGGAGCGGGAGCTTCCGGTGACGCCGACCTGTGCACACCGTTTCTGAGTCAGCTACCAGTGAGCGGTGCTGCCGTGTCCATGTTCGGCGGGGCCACGTCGGAGACCCTTGTGTGCGCGAGCAATAAGCTGGCGGCCAGGCTTGATGAGCTGCAGTTTGATTTGGGGGAAGGTCCCAGGTGGGAAGCCTTGCACACAAAGCTCCCGGTGCTGGTCCCCGATGTCCGTGACCCACATCCGTATTCGTGGCCGGTTTTTAGCAAAGCAATCCTGGAGACCGAAGCTGCGGCGCTGTTTGTGTTCCCGCTGACAGTCGGCGCTATGGATCTGGGGGTTGTGGAGCTCCACCATACGGAACCGGGGAGCCTGAGCTACGCCGATTACACGACGGCGTCGGTACTCGCCGGCCAGACGGCGTGGCATTTGTTGCGACGGGTCCTGGTGGTGAATTCGCCCGACACGGACCCCGCCGTGGAAACCGCGCTGATGTCCCGGCGGGAAATCCACCAGGCCACAGGAATGGTCCTGGCACAATCGGGGAGTTCCGCCGCGGACGCACTTTTGTTGATGCGCGCCCACGCGTTCGCGCATTCACTGTCATTGCGCGAAACAGCCGATGCGGTGCTGCAGGGCCGCCTGAGTTTTGCCTCGGGGAACGACGCGCACGGCAGTCGTGGTCTGCAGTAATATGGCGACATGGTGACGATAAGCCGTGCCGAGCGCGTCAGCGCGGCCTTCGTAAGGATCACGAACACGTTGGTTGCTGACTACGACGTGCTGGCCTTGCTCCATGCGCTTGTCGAGGCATCTGTGGATCTGCTCGATGCCGCCGCCGCAGGGTTGTTGCTTGCCGATCCCCACGGCGAGCTGCAGGTCCTTGCCTCCACCAGCGAACGAAGCCAGCTTGTTGAAATACTTCAGCTGCAGGCGGGCTCCGGTCCTTGCGTCGAGTGCTACCGGACAGGAGCACTGGTGGTCGTGGAGGACATTCGCGCCTTGAGCGGCCAATGGCCAGATTTCCAGGCGGCCGCCCTGTCACAGGGATTCCGTTCCGTCCACGCTGTACCGATGCGCGTTCAAGGCAGGACCATCGGAGCCATGGGCCTTTTCGGCGAACATTCCGGCGCCCTCACCCCGGAGGACGTTGCCATCGGCCAAGCGCTGGCAGACGTTGCGACCATCAGCATCCTGCAGGAACGCACCATCCGCGAATCGGCGGTGATCAACGAACAGCTGCAGCGCGCCCTGAACAGCCGGGTCCTCATCGAACAGGCCAAGGGGGTCATTGCCTACACTGCCGGAGTGGACATGGAAGAGGCGTTCCGCAGGCTACGCACTTTTGCACGGGCCAACAGCAAGAGTCTGCACGACACGGCGGCGCGCGTCATCGACCGGACCCTGACTCTATAGGCGGCAAAGGCCGTCCAAAGTTCTGGCAGGTCCGGAAGTTCTAGCAGGGCCCTGACGTTTTAGGAGGCCCCGGAGTTTTCCGCTTTCCCGGGACTCCAGGCCGGCCCGTTCTCTTCCATAGTCTCTCCGAAAGGGACTTTGCTGCTGACGGCGACAGTGAAGCTCGAGTGCCCGTGCCTTGTCACCAAAATCCCCTGCTTGCCATCTTGCATAGCGTGCATGAGCGCTGCGTCCACTGCGGAGTTCAGATCCTGTTCGATCTCGAGCGGGTTATTGGCCTCGACAAAAAACGTCCGTCCGGCCTCAATGGTGCTGATCATCCTGCAGTTCCTGACTCTTTGTTGGTTGCCGGTACGTTAAGGTCCGGTCTTGCGACCGAACGGGTCCGGAGAAATTCTTGGTGGGACGCTAATTCGATGCCCAGCGCCGCCGCCGAGATATCTTCGAGGGCGTCGTTCATCGATTCAAAGGCAGCCAGGTTTCCGGGTTCAGAGGCCTCATCCGCGAATTCGATCGAACGGAACAACGCAAAGCGGGCCACCTTCCTTTTCAGCTCCGCAATGAGCTCCTCGATCTCTGCCAACGGATAATCCCGCCAAATTTCGGAGTCCGGCGCGGCGGAAGGATGCCTGGCGAGAGAAGGGCGGAGGTACTGGCTCGGCGCAGGCGCAACCGCGGCCGGCACGGACGGGTGATGCACCTCCCTGGAGGCGGTGCGGGTATTGGGGTCGCCTGACATGATTAGTGATCTCCTGAAGCGCGCGCCGATAGAAGGCGCTGCCAGGGTCCGGGGCAACACATCAAGCGTAGCCGACATCCAGTCACGCGGAAAGGCTCCAATAATTGCCCTTACGCCCGCCCTTTCCTTGCCGATAGTGGCAACCGTGAGTGAACAGGAAGATCTATCGGCGGGACGGCAGCGCACCGTGGACGTCTACGATTTCCGCAGGCCCACTACCTTGCCGCGCCAGCACAGCCGCGTCCTGGAAGTTGCTTTCGAGACTTTTGCCCGCCAATGGGGAACCCAGCTCACGGCCAAGGTCCGCGTGAAATCCACCGCGACCCTGGAACAGCTCATCATGCAGAGCTATGACGAATACGCGGCTTCCCTCCCCTCCGTTACCTCGATGGTGCTGTGCCGCATTGAAGGCAGCGAATCGCGGCTCGTCATGCAGTTTCCTGCCACGGCGGCCCTTTCTTGGGTGACCCGTATGTTGGGCGGCGGCACCGAGACGGCCGTTTCGGATCGAAAGTTCACCCAGATCGAGCAGGCGCTCATCAGCCGCATGGTGGAAGACGGACTGGAGGACCTGAGCTATTCCCTGGGCGCCCTTCTGACGACTCCGGTGCGCATGGATGTCATCCAGTACAACTCCCAGTTCGCCCAGGCAGCGGCTCCCTCGGAGCTGATGATCGTGGCCTCATTCACCGTCAAGGTGGGCGAAAGCCTGGCCGCTGCCAGTCTCGCGATTCCCGCCGACGTCCTCCTTTCCGGACTCGGCGACGTGAATCCCACTGTCCACAGCCGTGACGCCGAGGCCTTGGTCCGCGCCCAGGTAACCCAAGTGCCGGTAGACATTGCTGTCCAGTTGAGCCCCACTCCGGTGACGCCGGCGCAGATCCTGGGCCTCGCCGTCGGGGACGTCATTCCGCTGCCGCACCTGGAGAACCGGCCGTTCGACGTCGCTATCAACGGCACCCGGCTGGCCACTGCCGCCCCGGCCCGCAACGGCTCACGTGCGGCCGCCGTCATCGTCACAATCGAGGAGAACCAGCGATGAGCATCACCCTGACCCTGCACGAGTCGGCAGCGGAGCGACTGGCCGCCCAGCTGCCGACTCCTGCCGCGCTGCACGTCTCCGGCATAGTCACGTCGCAAGCCGCCGCACCGTACGCACCACTCGCCATCACGGCCACCTTCGTGGGCGCCGTGACCGCGGACTTCGCGCTCATCCTCGTGGACCGGTCCTTCCTCGCCGCGGCCGGCGGTGCCCTCCAAGGTGGATTGCCCGGCGGAGCGGTCTCCGCCGTCGACGTCCTGCGCCCTGCCATGGAACAAGCAGCCGAGGCGTTCGACGCCGGAGTGCTGGGGGAGCTGCGCGAGGAAGATGCCGCAGGGCTGCTCTCCGACTCCCAAACTGCCGTTTTTGAACTGCGGCAGTCCCTGGCCGGCGACGGCGGGCAGACGTTCGGCTGGTTCGCCGTCCGGGTCCGTGAACACGGAACCGTGCAGGACATTCCGGCCGCACGTGCCGGCCAGACCAGTACTGTTTCTTCCCGTCTCGGGCTGATCAGCAGCGTCGAAATGGCCCTCACCGTGGAGATCGGCCGCACCCGCATGTCCGTGCGCGACGCCCTCGCCTTGGAACCGGGCAAAGTGATCGAACTGGACCGCTCGGCCGGCGCACCCGCGGATGTTCTCCTCAATGGCCGATTGATCGCCCACGGCGAAGTTGTTGTAGTGGACCAGGACTATGCTGTGCGGATCACGCGCATCCTCGACGTCGCCGAGGGAATCTACTAGATGGATTCGCTCATCCTCGGGCTGCGTGTGCTCGTTGCCCTGGGTGCGGTGCTGGGCCTCATATGGTTCCTGCAGCGCCGCCTTCTCAAGGGCAAGGGCAAAGGCCGACGCCGGGCCAACACCACCCTGACGGTGGTCAGCCGGCAGACCGTCGGTCAAAAGGCCTCCGTGGTGGTGGTCGACGCAGGGGACAAACGATTCCTTTTGGGCGTCACCGAGCACGCCATCAATGTCCTACACACCAGTGACGTCCCTGTCGAGCTTCCGGAAATCACGACGGCGGAGGCCCGGTTTCCTGGGCCGGCCCCGGTCCCTGCCGAGCGCCGGGAATGGACACCGGAGCGCTCACCGGCACCCGAGAGCTTCGCCGACATCTTCCGCGACGCCAGCGGCGCGCGGCTTGCGGACAACAGGCCCCAAACCGCTGAACCCCAAGCCAGTGGACTCAGGCGCCGCAGCGAGATCCATCGCCGCAATGAGCTGAACAAGGAACCACAACCCCTCCACGGCTCCATTCTTGCCGGTTCAACCTGGCGGCAGGCCGCCGAGGCCATCAGGGGACGCCGCAATTGATCCTGAATTTTGGGACTGTCGATGGCCGCCGCATGGCCAGAATGTTGCTCGCAGTGCTCTGCGTGCTGTTGCTGACGGCCCTGTTCCTGTGGTTGGGCGTGTCCGCCGGCCACGCGGCACCAATCGCGCCGACGCCACCCACCGCGCCCGCGGTGCCCACGGCCCCGGCCCAGCCGTCCGGCGGCAACGTCAGCATCGACATCAACGGACTGGACGGTAAGCCTTCCACAGCCGTGGTGACGCTGATCGGAATCACGCTGCTCTCCGTCGCCCCGGCCCTGCTGCTGATGATGACATCGTTCACCAAGATCTTCGTGGTGCTCGCCATGACGCGCAATGCCTTGTCCCTGCCATCCATCCCGCCTAATCAGGTCCTGGCCGGTTTGGCGCTCTTCCTGTCCCTGTTTGTCATGTGGCCCGTGATCTCGGAGATCAACAACGTCGGAATCCAGCCCTACCTGAACGGGACGTTGGACTTCAACGGCGCCGTTTCTGCCGGGTCCGCACCGCTTCAGCACTTCATGGTGGCCCACACCCGGCAAGAGGACATTGCGCTGATGACCCGCGCGGCCAAATTGGCCAATCCTGCCAACCCGGAATCCGTCCCGCTGCAAACCCTCATCCCGGCGTTCATGATCTCCGAGCTCCGGGCCGCGTTCATCATCGGCTTCGTCATCTTCATCCCGTTCCTGGTGATCGACCTGGTGGTCTCGGCTGCGCTGATGTCCATGGGCATGATGATGCTTCCGCCGGTGATGATCTCGCTGCCCTTCAAAATCCTGCTGTTCATCCTGGTGGACGGTTGGGGCCTGGTGATTACAGCCCTGATCCAGAGCTATTCGAGCGGCTGATGAATACCAACGCAGTCCTGGACATCTGCCTCCAGGCCATGATCGTGGCCGCAAAGCTCGCGGCGCCAGCCCTGGTCACCGCTCTGGTGGTGGGACTGGCCATTTCCCTCCTGCAGTCCATCACCCAGCTACAGGAAGCCACCCTGTCCTTCGTGCCCAAAGCTGTGGCCGTAGCGGTGGCCTTGGTGGTGTGCGGGCACTGGATGATCACGGAGATGGTCTCCTTCACCAACGAGCTCTTCGCCCGGATCCCCGGGCTGATCGGGGGAGGGTGAAGTGGAGCTCCCCATCACCCAATCCGGACTGGAGGTCCTCCTGCTGGCCTCCATCCGGATGACGGCTTTTCTCCTGGTGGCTCCTCCTTTCTCCCACCACGCCATACCGGCACGCATCAAGGCCATGCTGGGCCTCGGCTTGGGACTGGCCGTGTCCCAGCGGCTCTCGGTGGGCTACACCCCCAAGGACACGGCCAGCTTCATCACCGGCGTGGTCCTGGAGCTGGTGACCGGACTGGTCCTGGGCTTCCTGGTTTCCCTGGTCTTCGCGGCTATCCAGTCGGCAGGCAGCCTGCTGGACCTTTTCAGCGGCTTCCAGATGGCCCAGGGCTTCGATCCCCAGATGATGGTCAATGGCGCCCAGTTCACCAGGTTGATGCAAATGGCCGCGCTCGCGCTCCTCTTCGCCTCTGACGGCTACCAATTGGTGATCGGCGGCCTGACCGGGAGTTTCACCGCGTTGCCGCTGGCCGGAGGAGTGGACCTGGCACAGCCTGTGCAAGCCATGGTCTCCGCTGTCACGGGAATGTTCCTTTCGGCGGTGCAAATCGCCGGGCCCCTGCTGGTTGTCCTGGTGCTCGCCGACATCGGACTAGGCCTCCTCACCCGCGTTGCCCCCGCCCTGAACGCCTTCGCCATGGGGTTCCCGCTCAAAATCTTCATCACCCTGGCGCTCGCCGGGTTCCTCTTCCTGGCCCTGCCACGGCTCGTGGCCATGCTCGCCGAACAAACGGCAAACACGCTGATGGGGGTGGGCTGATGTCGGATTCACAGGAAAAAACCGAGCAAGCCACTGACAAACGAATGCGGGAAGTCCGTTCCAAGGGGCAGCTTTCCCGTTCGCAGGACCTCACCGCCTGGCTCGCCGTCGGTTCCGCCGCAGCCATGATTCCATCGACTATCGAGCGGGCCTCCAACGCCGCGGCGGACCAGCTGTTCAGCGTCCGCAGTGCGATTGCCCACCCCGAGCCCGCCAAAGCGGTCGCAGCCCTTGAAGCCGGGTTCGGTTCCTTGGCCCAAGTGTTGGGACCCTTGTTCGTGGTGGTCATGGTGGTGGTCCTGGCCGGATCAGCGCTGCAGGGCGGCATCCACTTCAAGAAGTTCCGGGCAGAGTTTGAGCACTTCAACCTGGTTAGTGGAGTCAAACGGATCTTCGGCGGCCAGGCCCTGTGGGGCGGCCTCAAAGCGCTGCTGAAGACCGCCGTCGTCGGGCTTGTCTTGTACGCGGTGGTGCAGGGCCTCATCCCCGTGCTGCTTACCGCCGGGGGCCTGCCGGTGTCCGGCGTCCTTTCCGCGGCGGCAGGCGGCATCGGGTCCGTGATCCAGTTCGCCGTGTTTGCTGGCCTGGTACTGGCGGCCGTAGACATCTTCGTCGTCATGCGCCGCAACCGCAAGAAGACGCGCATGTCCAAGAAGGAAATCAAGGACGAAAACAAGAGCAGCGACGGCGATCCCCTGATCAAGTCGCAGCGCCGCTCGCGCCAACTGACCATGAGCCGGAACCGCATGATCGGCGCCATCGCAGACGCCGACGTCGTTCTCGTCAACCCGACGCACGTCGCCGTTGCGTTGAAGTACGACGCCGGCAAGGCGGCACCGCGCGTTGTGGCCAAGGGAGCGGGGGTCATCGCTGCCCGCATCAGGGAAGAGGCAGAAGCAAAATCGGTTCCGATGGTCCAGGACATCCCGCTGGCGAGGGCGCTGCACTCGGCCTGTGAGCTGGGCCAGGAAATCCCCGTGGAGCTGTACCGGGCCGTGGCGGGAGTCCTGGCGTTCGTGATGTCGCTCAAGGCCAGGGGAGCGGCACGCGGGATGCACCGTATGCCGGGTGTTGCCGGGGCCGTTGCGGGAGCCGTTCCCGGCGCACCGGCAGGAGCCTCCGCTTGAGTCCCAGCATCCAAGCCATGACCAGTAGCCACTCCACCCCGGACAGGACACAGCAATGAACAACAGATTCGCAAGGCTTACCGTGCCGGTGGGAATCGTGGGCATCGTTCTGCTGCTGGTGGTTCCCGTGCCCGCGCCGCTGCTGGATTTCCTGATCGTCTGCAACATCCTGCTGGCCCTGCTGATCCTGCTCACCAGCATGTTCGTCAAGAAGCCGCTGGACTTCTCGGTGTTCCCGTCCTTGCTGTTGGTTGCCACCCTGTTCCGGCTGGGGCTCAACGTCGCGTCCACACGGCTGGTTCTGGGGCAGGGCTTCGCCGGACAAGTGATCGACGCCTTCGGCAAGGTCACTGTGGGCGGTTCCATGATCATCGGTGCCGTGGTGTTCCTGATCCTGGTGGTCATCCAGTTCGTGGTGGTCACCAAGGGCGCCGAACGCGTGGCCGAGGTGGGGGCAAGATTCACCCTCGACGCCATGCCCGGCAAGCAGATGGCCATCGACGCGGACCTCAACGCCGGCCTCATCACGGATGCCCAAGCCCGCAGGCGCCGCGCCGAGGTGTCCGCCGAGGCCGATTTCTACGGTGCCATGGACGGCGCCTCGAAGTTCGTCAAGGGCGATGCCATCGCGGGCATCATCATTATCATCATCAACTTCGTGGGCGGCATCGCCATCGGTGTGCTGCAGCGCGGCATGAACGTGGGCGACGCACTGAACTCCTACGGACTGCTGACAATGGGCGACGGGCTCGTCACGCAGATCCCGGCCCTCCTCATGGCTGTTTCCACGGGCATGATCGTCACCCGGTCCAATGCCGAGGAGGACATGGGCCGCACGGCGTCCTCGCAGCTCATGCAGTCGCCCAACGCGATGCTCATCGCAGGACTTGCCGCAGTAGCCATGGCGTTGATCCCCGGCATGCCCATCCTGCCGTTCCTGCTGGTGGGCGCCTTCCTCCTGTTCGCTTCCCGGCGCTTGGCAGCGCAGCAAAAGAAGCAGCTCGAGGCACAGGACGCCGAGGACGCGGCCAGCCTGATCTCCGAAGAAGACCCCAACGAGCGGCTCATGCAGGACATGCGCATCCACCCTGTCGAGATCCTGTTGGCTCCGGACCTTGTGGACATGGTCTCCGGTGCCTCGGACGATCTCCTGGCCCGGGTGCGCTCACTGCGCCACAAGATCGCCATGGAACTGGGGATCGTTATCCCGCCCGTCCGCACGCGCGACAACGTGGAGCTGCCCCCGGCGAACTACGCCATCCGTATTGCCGGCGTCGAAGCGGGACGTGGCACAGCGCCGTCGGGCAAGTTGCTCGCCCTCGGCGACTACCTTGATGCCCTGCCGGGCATCTCCACCGTGGAACCGGTCTTCGGGCTGGCCGGAAAGTGGATTCCCACGGAAATGCGGCACAGCGCCGAAATGACCGGGGCAACCGTGATCGACCGGGTTTCCGTGTTGGTGACGCATTTGTCATCGATCGTCTCCGCCAACGCCGCACGGCTCCTCACCCGCGAGGACGTCCGCGTGCTGACGGAAGGCGTGCGCAAGCAGAGCCCTGCCGCCGTCGAGGAGCTCATCCCCGGTCTGATGTCCCTTGCCGAAGTGCAGCGGGTATTGCAAGGCCTCCTCGAAGAACAGGTTCCCATCAACGACCTTCCGCGGATTTACGAGGCACTCGCCCTGCGTGCCAAGGTTTCCACCGAACCCGAGGCATTAGTGGAAGCCGCCCGGCAATCCTTGGGACCCGCGCTCGCAGCCAAGTTCCTGGACGGCGCGGTGCTCAATGTGATCATGATCGATCCGCTCCTGGAACAGTCCATGCTCGAGGACATGCGCCCGGCGGAAGGAGGCACCCAGATTGTCATGAGCCAAGCGCGCCTGGACGCCGTCCTTGCCTCCGTGAAGAGTTCTGTGGAAACAGCGGCGGCTGCCGGACGGCAAGCCGTTTTGGTGTGCGCCCCGGCGTTGCGGCCCGCTGTCCGGCGGCTCGTCGCGGCTCCCGACGGCGGCGTCCCCGTGCTGTCCTACCGTGAAGTGACGTCGGCCAACATCCAGATCGAAACCGTGGGGGTGGTCCGCCATGCCGAAGCAATACAAGCTTAAGGGCGCGTCCTTGGAGGTCATCCGCGAGAAGGCCGAGCAGCAGTACGGGCCCGGGGCGCGGATCGTCTCCGCCGAGAAGGTCACCAGCCCGGGAATCGCCGGGCTCTTCGCCGCCAACCGCTACGAGGCCACCATCGAGGTTCCCGAAGAGGGTTCCACCCACCTCGGCGGGGCAGGGCACGCGCTGCAGGGGCCCGCCATCGCCGCGCTGCTTGAGCAAGCCGATGCGGCTGAAGTGGACCTCCACCGGCCAGCGGCAGCCGTTTCGACCGGCTCGCCGGATTTCGCAGGACTCTTGGAGCAGCTGGGAAAGGAGTTCCAGGCACCGGCAACTGAACCGAGGCCCCAAGGGATGCTGACCGCATTGCCGGCCGCCGTCGTCGGGCAAGCTGTCCCGGCGCTAGCATCCGTCCCGGTGCCAGTTCCATTAGCCGGCAGCGGCAACCTCATCATTCTGCTGGGCCTCGGTGACGACGCCTTGGGCCCCGCGCTGGAGATGTCGATCTCGGAGGGCGGCTCCGACGTCCGGACGGCGGGGGAGTTGACCGCGTTCGGGCACCTCCACGTGGCGGGGCGGCAGGGCGCGACGGCGGCCCGCGCCCAGGCGGTGCTCACTGGCCAAACCGTGCTTGTGGCGTATGGACTCGGCCGGCCAAGCGAAGCCGTGACGCATGCGGCACACATCGCCGGCCTCGCCGCAGACCAACTGTGGTTGGTTGCCGACGCCAGACAGAAGGCGGAAGACACGCAGGCATGGGTGCGGGCACTTTCCGCAGCCTTGGCCGCCGAGCGGTCTTCGCTCGATGCACTGGCCGTTTTCGGTGCGGCGGAGACCGCCAGTCCGGAGACTGTCAACGGACTCGGTCTTCCCATCGGCTGGGTGGACGGCAAGCCCGCCCGCATCGGGGTGTTTGGAAAGGTAGATTGAGAGCATGCTGGTACTGACACGCAAGCCGGGCGAACAGATCATGATTGGTGATGACATTGTCATCACCGTCATGGAGGGCCGCGGCGACGGCGTGCGGATCGGGATCGAGGCGCCCCGCGGGGTGTCCATCCAGCGTCGCGAAGTGGTTGAAGCGATCGCCGCTGCCAATCTCGCGGCAGCGAAGGCCGGTCCCGAGGCCGAGGAGCTCCTTGCCGGGCTGCGACCGCCTGCATCACGACGAAAGCCGGATTAACACAGGGCCAGTCCCGACCCTCGCTCACATATGAGCCCTAACCACCCGACCCTCGCTCACCTTTAGGGCAAAAACCACCGATCCTCCTGCATATCTTCTGCAGGAGGGGTTGCCCTTCTACTCCCAAAGGTGCAGGAGCGTCGGCTCACGTACCGCATTATCTGCAGGAGCGTCGGCCGAAAAGGTGTCAAAGGTGAGCGAGCGTCACATGGGGCGGCCACGTGTGCAGCGCTAAGCCAAGCCGAGGAATTCTTCGAGGAGTGGCAGCGAACAATCCCTCGTCACGGCCAGGGCCCGCTCGACATTGGCGTTTTCCGCCAGCAACATCACATCATCCGCGGCGTTGGCTGTGTCGGCAGTGGCCTCCGCTGCCTTTCCATCCGGGACCAAAACCTCCCCGGGCTGCCCGGCCGTAAGCCGCACGTCCCCGGCCCCGATCGGCCCCGACAGGAGTGCCTCGACGTTGGCGGCGACGGCAGACTCGACTTGTTTTAGCAGCAGCACCATGCCGTGGTGGTGCTCCTGAAGCAGTTCCGGCCAGATTCCAGGAGGCGCTACGGAGGCGATCACGGGGAGGGTTGCGTTCGCCGGCACACGCCATTCGATTGCGACTGCGGAAGACTCGATGTTCCGGGCAAGGGTGTCGAACCGAAGGCTTTCCAGAACTTTTTCCACGTCAGCGGCAGTGAATTTTAGCCAATGCCAATTGCCTGCCCGAACATGCAGCAGCTGTGTTTCGAGCCGGAACAACAGCAGTTCCAGTTGCCTCCGCTCGCGCCACAGCATCGCTGACAGCTCATCCGCCCCCACGGTTCCCCATTCCCCGGTTTGGCCTGCGGAACATGATCCCGCGGCCGGTTTTACATCTTTTTCATGAGCGTACACGCATTGTTATGTGGCAGATGGTATGTTCACTGAATACATGCCTGTTCCAGGTAATCTTCGGCCTGCCTCATCGTCTCAGCAGCTCGCCGGAGGATCCTCGGAATCAGGCTTTTGCAACTCAATAATCCGGTCTCATGGGGGGACTAATTTTGAATCGCGAGGAACGCAACGAGTTGGTGCTGCAGCATTTACCGCTCGTTGGCTACTTGGTGTCTGAGCTCTGTGCAAGAGCTTCTCATTTGTCGCGCGACGATTTCGCGTCCGTAGGGTCCGTGGCGTTGATAACGTCCGCCGATTCCTTCGATCCGAGCCTCGGAGTCCCCTTTGGCGCATTTGCGCGCCGCCGGATCGTTGGAGCGTTTGCGGACGAGATGCGGGCCAGTGACTGGGCTACCCGCTCGGCACGCAAACGCATTAAGGAGACAATGTCGGTTCAGGAAACCCTGTCCGGCGTCCTTGGGCGCACGCCTACGGTGGCGGAAACCGCGTCAGCCCTCGGTGTCGAGCGCAGCGTCGTTGAGGCTGCCCTCGCCGATGCCGCCCGGACGCTGTCGCCCTTGGACGACGTCGTCGTGGACACCGTCGCCGCGGACACTGTCTCCCCGGAACACTCAGTCCTGGCCGATGAACGCCTCAAGTACCTCCGTGCCGCCGTCGAGGCCCTGCCGGAAAAGATGCGCTACGTCGTCGAGGAGATCTACTTCGCCGGGAGGACCGTCAAGGAGCTCGCCGAAGAGCTTGGCTCCACGCACGCTGCCGTGTCCCAACAGCGGGCCGAAGGTATCCGGCTCATGCGTGATGGACTCTCTGCGCACTACTCTGACGACCCCGAGCAAGTCTTCGAGCCGCAGTCGCGGATTACTGCCCGACGCCGGCACGACTACCTCTCGACGCTCGCCACCGCGACCCTCGGCGGAATTACGCGTGGGTTCAATTCGCATGATGCTGCGTTGAACAGCGCCGTCTAGTTTGGGCGCCGTCTAACTTCGCCGGGGTCCCGGCCTCTTGACTTTGAAAGACTTAAGCGAATACTTAAGCATGTGCTTAACAATCAAGGCGCCGCGGATCTCGATTCCGTTTTCCATGCCCTTGCCGACCCCACTCGCAGGGCCATCGTGGCCCGGCTGTGCGAGGGCCCGGCGTCGGTCTCGGAATTGGCGAAGCCCTTCGCCATGAGCCTCCCGGCGATTGTCCAGCACCTCCAGGTCCTGGAACACAGCGGGCTGGTGCGCAGCGAGAAGATCGGCCGGGTCCGCAGCTGCAGCATCGTCCCCGGAACGGTCCGCGAGGCGGAGGCCTGGCTCGGGCTTCGCCGGACATCGGCCGAGCGCCGGCTGGACCGCCTGGAGAGTTTCCTCAATCAAAACCACCCCGCCAAACCAATACAGGAGTAGCCATGAGCACCCCGATTACGCATGCAAGCTTCACCCTCGAACGCAAACTCAATGCCCCGGTGTCGCGTGTCTGGTCAGCATTTTCGGACTACGGCAACAAGAAGAAATGGTTCGTCGGCCCGGAAGAGTGGACGCAGGGCGAATCCAGCCTCGACTTCCGCGAAGGTGGCACCGAGACGGATACAGGCGGCCCTGAAGGTGGCTTCGTCTCGAGCATGAAGGCGGTCTATCACGACATCGTCGAGAACGAGCGGATCGTCTACACCTACGAAATGTATCTCAATGGCCAGCGGACGTCCGTCTCGCTATCCACGATCGAAATGGAGCCCGACGGCGAAGGAACCCGCCTCGCCCTGACCGAGCAAGGAGCCTACTTCACCGACGAAGACCATGTGGAAGGCCGCAAAGAGGGCACCGAGGGTCTCCTCGATGCCCTCAAGGCCTTCGTCGAAGGCAACTGACGGCCTACTTCGCGGTCGGCACGCGGCGGAGTACGACGGCGGCGAGGACTGCCGCTCCCGCCATCAGTACCAGCCCAATCGCCGCGGTGATGTGGACGCCCGATTCAAAGGCGGCACGCGCCGCGGCGGTCAGGGCCCCAGCCAGTGGCTGGGGGAGTGACGCTGCGGTGTCCACCGCTCCGGCGAGCGTCTCCCGGGAGCGTTCTGCCGCATGGCCGGACAATTCAACAGGAAGAAGCAGGTGGTGCTGGTAGGACGCCGTCAGGATTGAGCCAAGGACTGCCGTGCCCAGCAATGAGCCGAGTTCGTAGCCTGTCTCGGAGATCGCCGAGGCCGCGCCGGCCTTGTCTGCAGGAACGGCGCCCAGGATGAGGTCGTTGGAGATAGTCTCCGCCGATCCAACCCCGATGGCCAGCAGCAAGAGTGCCGTCAAAAGGTACCCGGGGCCCTGGCCATGGTTGCCCAGGGCCGCCACGAGATAGCCCACGGCGCTCAACGTCAGGCCGGATGCCACCACCAGTCCCGGGCGGATCCGCTTGACCAGGGGCACCACCACCATGCCCGCCACGATGGTGGCCAGCAGTGCCGGAACCATGGCGATTCCTGCCTGCATGGGGGACCGGCCCTCCACAAGCTGCAAGTGCTGCGCGAAGAAGTAGATGAAGCCCGTCATGGAAAACAGGGACAGGACGTTGGCAATGATGGCAGTGCTGAACACCTTGTTCCCAAAAAGACGCACATCCAGCATGGGCGATGCCAAGGAGCGCTGCCTGCGGACAAAGATGATTCCCATTGCCAAGCCGAATGCCATGAAGGCTGCAGGGGCGGGGCCGAAGCCGTGCACAGCGACCTCCTTGATGCCATAGACCACCGGTGCCATGGTCAGGATGGACAGCGCGATGCTGGGAACGTCAGGCTTGCCCGGATTGCGATCCTTGGACTCGGGAATCAGGAATGGGCCGAAGGCAAGGAGGGGCAACAACAGTGGCACGGCCACCAGGAACACGGCTCCCCACCAGAAGTGTTCCACGAGCCAGCCACCGAAGATCGGCCCGAGCGCGGCACCGCCGGAGAATCCCGCGGCCCACACCGCAATGGCGAGCCGGCGGCGGTTCGGGTCCGGGAAGATGTTGCGGATCAAGGACAACGTGGACGGCATGAGCATGGCTCCGAAGATGCCCAGGCCGGCGCGTCCCGCAATGAGCCATTCGGCCGACGGGGCGAATGCGGTGGCTGCGGAAACGGCGGCGAAGCCCGTGCTGCCGATCAGGAGCAAGCGGCGGCGGCCGATCCTGTCTCCCAGGTTGCCCATGGATACCAGCAATGCCGCCAGCACCAGCGCATAGGCATCCACAATCCAGAGCAGCTGCACGCCCCCGACCTCCAGCGTCCGGGCGATTTCCGGCAGGGCAAATGTCAGCGCGGTGTTGTCTACAGCCACCAGCAGCACGGGGAACATCAAGAGCGCCAGGGCAG
Organism: Arthrobacter sp. DMZ02-1R; assembly: GCF_057747935.1. Taxonomy (NCBI): domain Bacteria; kingdom Bacillati; phylum Actinomycetota; class Actinomycetes; order Micrococcales; family Micrococcaceae; genus Arthrobacter; species Arthrobacter sp. DMZ02-1R. The sequence goes on along the minus strand of NZ_CM173230.1, from coordinate 3,877,769 downwards.
TCCAATCGCGCCACGGGGCGGACTGGGTGGACGGGATGCGGGGGTGCTGGGTTGTGGATGGGCTGAACATGAAGATAACTATACCGTCTGGACGGTATAGTTTCAATTTGCCGTATCGACACTGACATATCCAACTAGGGGATGATGGACACCATGCCACGAAAACCTATTGCCCGGGACGCTGTCCTGGATGCCTTTGAAGCCCTGCTGATCGAGGTGGGGGAGCGGGCTGCCACGCTCGACGCCGTCGCCAAGCGCGCAGGAGTCTCCAAGGGTGGCCTGCTCTACCATTTCCCCAACAAGGAAGCCATGATCGGCGCCCTGCTGGAACGCATGGACACACTCGCCGCAACGGATATCGAGGCGATGAAGGCGGCTCCCGAGGGCGCCTCCGCGTTCTTCATCAAGTCCTCGCTTTGGGCCGATACTCCCATGGACAGGGTGTTCGTCGCCGCCACGCGGCTCGCGGAGGTGGCGCACGAAGAAACCCGCAGGCGCTTTGCCGGGATCCAGCAACAATGGCTGGATGTGCTCGCCGAGGAAGTGGGTCCCGAGATGGCCAAGGCGGTCCGCTATATGGGCGATGGGCTCTACTTCAACGCAATGCTTGAAGGTGGTCCGGGAGCCAATGCGAGCGAGAGGAGCGCCGACGTCGGTGCGCTGCTGGCCGCCGTCGAACGCCTCCGTCACTGAGCGGTGGCCCAACTGACTCGCAGTTGTTGTCGTTTAGAGGTCGTTTAGAGGCTCCAAAACGACTACAAATGCCAGTCAGTTGGGAAAGTCGGGCGAAGTCGGTGACATCATTTGCGGACGCGAGCAGTCCATAGGACAATTGACAGTTGTGGCAGCCGTCACCGGCAACCACGATCCGATTCACACAACTGAATACGCCTTTGATCTGCGGCGGGAGAGTCCTGCAGGCAAGTGATGCAGGCGCCGTAGGAGCAAATCCTCCCCAGGAATCTCTCAGGCCCACGCACCGCCGCGGCAAGGCAACTCTGGAAAGCAGCACGCTGCCCCTGGTGTCCTAGACACTGGAACACGTTGTGCTCACCGACGGTGCAAGCGAAACAGTGCCCATAAGCACGGATTCGCGGAAACTCTCAGGTCCAATACAGAGCGGGGAGGAACCCGATTAGCTGTGGCGTACCCACGCCGCCTTAGTAATGGAGTTCCTTCGTGACGGTTAGTTCAACCTCCACCACGTTCGTTGACCGGCATATCGGCGCCCGTCGCCAAGCCGACATTGACATCATGCTCAAGTCTGTTGGTTACGACACTGTCGATTCGCTCGTGGACACCGCGGTTCCCAAAGACATCCGCCAGGACGTCGCCCTGACCCTCCAGAACGCCCTCAGTGAGGTAGAAGTTCTGGCCGAACTGCGCAAACTGGCGGCCAAGAACAAGACGGCCGTGCAGATGATCGGCCAGGGCTACTACGACACCGTCACCCCGCCGGTGATCCGCCGCAACATCCTCGAGTCCCCGGCTTGGTACACCGCCTACACCCCGTACCAGCCGGAAATTTCCCAGGGCCGCCTCGAAGCCCTGCTGAACTTCCAGACCATGGTCCAGGACCTGGTAGGCCTGCCTATCGCCAACGCCTCCCTCCTGGACGAAGCCACGGCCGTCGCCGAAGCTGTCCTCATGATGCGCCGTGCCAACAAGAACAAGGCGGCCCACGACGGCAAGACCGTCCTTGACGCCGACTGCCTCCCGCAGACCATCGCCATCGTGAAGGGCCGCGCCGAGGCGCTGGGCTTCGAAGTCGAGATCGCCGACCTGTCCCAGGGCCTGCCCGACGGCGACATCAACGGCATCGTGCTGCAGCAGCCGGGCGTTTCCGGCCGAGTGTTCGACCACTCTGCCGTGATCGCCGCCGCCAAGGAACGCGGCGCCCTCGTCACCGTCGCCGCGGACCTCCTCGCCCTCACGCTGATCACGCCTCCTGGCGAGCAGGGCGCCGATATCGCCGTCGGCTCCACCCAGCGCTTCGGCGTTCCGTTGTTCTTCGGCGGCCCGCACGCCGCCTACATGGCAGTTCAGAAGGGCCTCGAGCGCTCCATGCCTGGCCGCCTGGTAGGCGTTTCCAAGGACGACGCCGGCACCCCCGCCTACCGCCTGGCGCTGCAGACCCGCGAGCAGCACATCCGCCGCGAAAAGGCCACGTCCAACATCTGCACCGCGCAGGCACTGCTTGCCATCGTCTCCTCGATGTACGCCGTGTACCACGGCCCCGATGGCCTGAAGGCGATCGCCGAGACCGCCCACAATCACGCCCGCGCCCTCGCCGCGTCACTCAAGACCGCCGGCCTTGAGATCCTGCATGGCAGCTTCTTCGACACCGTCACTGTCCGCGTCCCGGGCAAGGCTGCCGAGATCGTTGCCGCCGCTGAGGACAAGGGCATCAACCTGCGCGGCATCGACGCTGACACCGTGGGAATCTCTGTTGACGAGACGACGACGACCGCGGTCCTCGCCGACGTCGTCGCCGCCTTCGGTGCTTCGCTCGCGGAGTCACGTGAGGGCTTCGCTCTGGAGGCCGCCGTCGAGCGTTCCTCCGATTACCTGCAGCACCCGGTGTTCAACACCCACCGTTCCGAAACCCAGCTGCTGCGCTACATCCGCAAGCTTTCGGACCGCGACCTTGCACTGGACCGCACCATGATCCCGCTGGGTTCGTGCACCATGAAGTTGAACGCCACTGCCGAGATGGAAGCCATCTCCTGGCCGGAATTCGCCTCGATCCACCCCTTCGCCCCGGATTCCCAGACCGTGGGCTGGCGGGAACTGATCGAAGATTTGGAAGCTGACCTCACGGAGATCACCGGTTACGACCAGGTCTCCATCCAGCCCAACGCCGGTTCCCAGGGCGAACTCGCGGGCCTGCTGGCCATCCGCGGCTACCACCACTCCCGCGGCGACCTCCAGCGCAACGTCTGCCTCATCCCGGCTTCCGCCCACGGCACCAACGCCGCCTCGGCAGTGCTGGCCGGCATGAAGGTCGTAGTTGTGGCCACCGCGGCCGACGGCACCATCGACCACGCGGACCTGCAGGCCAAGATCGACGCCAACAAGGACGTCCTCTCGGCCATCATGATCACCTACCCCTCCACCCACGGCGTGTACGACGCCGACGTCCGCGAAATCTGCGACTCCGTGCATGCAGCCGGCGGCCAAGTGTACGTTGACGGTGCCAACCTCAACGCGCTCGTGGGCCTGGCCCAGCCGGGCAAGTTCGGCGGCGACGTGTCCCACCTGAACCTGCACAAGACCTTCTGCATCCCGCACGGCGGCGGCGGACCGGGCGTGGGCCCGGTCGCTGCCAAGGCGCACCTTGCACCCTTCATGCCGGGCGATGCCAACAAGGCAGCGCATGAAGACGGGCACGGCGTGGCCATCTCCGCCTCGCGTTACGGCTCCGCGGGTGTGTTGCCGATTTCCTGGGCCTACGTGAAGCTCATGGGTGGCGAAGGCCTCACCGAGGCCACCAAGTCCGCGCTGCTTGCCGCGAACTACATCGCCTCCCGCCTTAACGAGTATTTCCCGGTTCTCTACACGGGCGAAGGCGGACTCGTGGCCCACGAGTGCATCCTGGACCTGCGCGAACTGACGGCCCGCACGGGTGTTACCGCCGAGGATGTCGCCAAGCGCCTCATCGACTACGGTTTCCACGCCCCGACGCTGGCGTTCCCGGTGGCGGGCACCCTCATGGTGGAGCCCACCGAGTCCGAGGACCTGGGCGAGATCGACCGCTTCATCGAAGCCATGATCACCATACGCAAGGAAATCGACCAGGTCGCGAACGGCGATTTCACAGTGGAGAACAGCCCGTTGCGCCACGCACCGCACACCGCTGCCGCCGTCGTGAGCTCCGGTTGGGATCGTGAATATCCGCGCGAGCAAGCCGTCTTCCCGGTCCACCACCTCAAGCAGGACAAGTACTTCCCGCCAGTAGGCCGCATCGACGGCGCGGCAGGCGACCGTAACCTGGTCTGCTCCTGCCCACCGATCGAAGCCTTCGAGAACTAAAGGAATCCTCACGATGACTGAGAACTACACTGCGCTCTACGAAGAGCACAAGAAGCTCGGCGCTTCCTTCACCGATTTCGGTGGCTGGCAGATGCCCCTGAAATACTCGTCCGAGCTGGCCGAGCACCACGCCGTCCGCCAGTCCGCAGGCTTGTTCGACCTCTCCCACATGGGCGAAGTCTGGGTCACCGGCCCGGACGCTGCCGCCTTCCTGGACTATGCCCTGGTCGGCAAAATTTCGGCCATGTCGGTTGGCAAGGCCAAGTACTCGCTGATCTGCCAGGAAGACGGCGGCATCATCGACGACCTCATCACGTACCGCCGTCCGTCTTCCGAAGACGGCAGCGACAAGTTCCTTGTGGTTCCGAACGCCGGCAACGCCAAGGTTGTTGCTGAGGCTCTGGCGCAGCGTGCCGCCAACTTTGACGTCGTCGTCGAGGACGCCTCGGCGGCAACCTCGCTGATCGCCGTCCAGGGCCCCAAGGCGGAAGAGATCCTCCTCCGTTTGGTCCCGGCCGAGCAGCACGCCCTCGTTACCGGGCTCAAGTACTACGCCGCCGTCGAGGTGCCCTTCACCTTTGCCGGGAACACCGTGGAACTGCTGCTCGCCCGTACTGGCTACACCGGTGAAGACGGCTTCGAAATCTTCGTGGACAACGATGCCGCTTCCGACCTGTGGCAGTCCATCGCAGCCGCTGCCGAGGACGGCGAGCTGATCCCCGCCGGCCTCGCTTCCCGTGACTCCCTCCGTCTCGAAGCCGGCATGCCGCTCTACGGCAACGAACTCTCCCGCGAAGGCAACCCTTTCTCGGCAGGACTCGGCCCGGTAGTTTCGCTGGCCAAGGAAAGCGACTTCGTGGGCCGTTCCGCCTTGGAAGCCTTGAAGGCCGAGGGCGCCGGTTCCACCAGCGGCCGCAAGCTGGTTGGTCTCAAGGGCCTGGGTCGCCGCGCCGGCCGCAGCCACTACCCGGTCCTCAAGGACGGTGGCGTCGTCGGCGAAGTCACCTCCGGCCAGCCCAGCCCCACCCTCGGCTACCCGGTAGCGCTGGCCTATGTCGACGTCGAACACGCAGAACTCGGCACGGCCCTGGACGTAGACCTGCGCGGCAAGCCTGAGCGGTTCGAAGTCGTGGCACTGCCTTTCTACAAGCGAGCTAAGTAAGTCTCGGTTGGCTCGCGATCCCGGGGTGGCTGGGAACCGCGGGACGGAAGAATCCTCCGCGTGCTCGGTCGCGAAGACGCCCGCTGAGCGGACGTGATGCTCCCTTAGACGCACGCTTCCGGATCCTCCCGGCCAGCGGCGGCTCTCAACTCACCTTGGGTTCAGTTCCAGGCCGGCGCTTTTGGCCCGCTTTCGAAAGCCAAAGGTGCTGGATGATGAGCCACCTGCCGTAGGTTGGCCCGCGAAAACTGAATCGGCCCACGGGAACCACGGGTCCAAAACTAAAACCGAAAGGGCCAGCGTTCTTTTCCGGAACTGTTGGCCCCGAAAACTGAACTAGCGGAGGGCGGGTGACGGGATTCCGGCAGCGTGCGTCTAAGCGAGGAACGAGCGAGCACGCCGAGGAATTCCGTTATCCGCCACCCAACCTGACCACAACTGTTCTTAGACCAACGCAAAGGAAAAAACATGGCAAAAGTTGCACCTGAACTGCAGTACTCCGACGAGCACGAGTGGGTTGCTCGCGAAGCCGGCAATCTCGTGTCTGTCGGTATCTCCGCCGTGGCCACTGACGCCCTCGGCGATATTGTGTACGTTGATTTGCCCGAGGTCGGTTCGGCTGTGACTGCGGGGGAGACCTGCGGCGAGGTTGAGTCCACCAAGTCCGTCTCGGACCTGTACTCCCCGGTGACGGGCGAGGTCACGGAAGTGAACTCCGCCGTCGTTGACGATCCTGCCCTGATCAACAACGATCCGTATGGTGCAGGCTGGCTCTTCAAGGTGGCCGCCGAATCCGACGGTCCGCTGCTCTCCGCGGAGGAATACGCTTCCAAGAACGGTGGCGAACTGTGAGCGCCGCGAACGGAACCGCCGTGTTCGAGCAGGTCGTTTCGCCGAGCCTGGACACGCTCTTGTCCGAGCTGGATCCGGAGATCGCGGCGAAGATCGACGACGAGCTGAACCGTCAGCGTTCGGGCCTGGAAATGATCGCGTCTGAGAACCACACTGCCGTAGCTGTCATGCAGGCGCAGGGTTCGGTGCTGACCAACAAGTATGCCGAGGGCTACCCGGGCAAGCGCTACTACGGTGGCTGCGAGCATGTGGATGTCATCGAGCAGCTCGCGATCGATCGCGTGAAGGCCCTCTTCGGTGCCGAGTACGCGAACGTGCAGCCGCACTCCGGTGCCCAGGCAAACGCTTCGGTAATGCACGCCCTCATCAAGCCGGGCGACACCATCATGGGCCTGAACCTGGCACACGGTGGGCACTTGACTCACGGCATGCGGATCAACTTCTCCGGCCGCCTGTACAACGTGATCCCGTACCAGGTCCGCGAAGAGGACCACCGGATCGACATGGCCGAGGTGGAGCGACTGGCGCTGGAGCACAAGCCGGCGCTGATCGTTGCCGGCTGGTCGGCCTATGCGCGCCAGCTTGACTTCGCCGAGTTCCGCCGGATTGCGGACCTCGTCGGCGCGTACCTCATGGTGGACATGGCGCACTTCGCCGGCCTGGTGGCCGCCGGACTGCACCCGTCTCCGGTCCCGCACGCCCACGTGACGACCTCGACGACGCACAAGACCCTGGCCGGTCCGCGCGGCGGCATCATCCTCTCCAACGACGCCGACATCGCCAAGAAGATCAACTCCGCGGTCTTCCCAGGGCAGCAGGGTGGCCCGTTGGAGCACGTGATCGCCGGTAAGGCCGTGGCCTTCAAGATTGCCGGCTCGGAAGAGTTCAAGGAACGCCAGGAGCGCGTCCTGGCCGGTGCCCGGATCCTGGCCGAACGCCTCATCCAACCCGACGTCACTGCCAAGGGGATCTCCGTGATTTCCGGCGGCACGGACGTGCACCTGGTGCTCGTGGATCTGCGCAACTGCGAACTCGACGGCCAGCAGGCTGAAGACCGCCTCGCCGCGATTGACATCACCGTCAACCGCAACGCGGTTCCGTTCGACCCGCGCCCGCCGATGGTGACGTCCGGTCTGCGGATCGGCACCCCGGCACTGGCCACGCGCGGTTTCGGCCAGGCAGCGTTCCGCGAGGTTGCGGACATCATCGCCGAGGCACTGATCGCCGACGCCGACGCCGACCTCTCCGGTCTGCGTCACCGCGTGGAGGCCCTCGCCGCCGCGCACCCGCTCTACCCGGGCGTCGCGAACCTCAGCTGAGGTTCTCCATTGGCCCGTTGGGGCCGACATCCTCCGCGTGCTCGGTCGCGTAGACGCCCGCTGAGCGGACGTTTTCGCGACCGAATGGGCCCACGCCGTCCGGGTTCCCTGACCGAGCTTGCGAGGTTAGGGGACGGCGGGGACGCACGCTTCCGGATGCCGGCCCCAAAGGGGCTCCCGGCAGGACTGTCTGCCGGGTCCGGACCCGTCGGGGCCCGACCTGCCGAAGCAGAACTAAATTAGTTAGGAACCAAGCTCATGGCTGTTGGTGTCTTTGATCTCTTCTCCATTGGATTAGGTCCTTCGAGTTCGCATACCGTGGGGCCGATGCGTGCTGCGGCCGTGTTCGCGGGCGAATTGAGGGGTTCCGGTGCGCTTGAGCGCGTGGCGTCCCTGCAGGTTGATCTGTACGGTTCGTTGGCTGCCACGGGCCGGGGCCATGGCACCATGACCGCGGTGCTGCTGGGACTGGAGGGCTACCACCCCGAGGAGATCCTCCCCGAGGAGGTGGAGGAACGGCTCGCCTCGATCGCCGAAACCGGCACACTGAGCCTTTGCGGCGCCGTCGATCCCGAATCCGGGGTGGCGCTGCTGTATGGGGAGGCGGACATGATCCTGCACCCCCTCACGGTCCTGCCACGGCACACCAACGGGATGAAGTTCTCCGTCTCCGACGCCGAAGGCGAGGTGCTGCACGAGGCCACGTTCTTCTCCGTGGGCGGCGGGTTCATCGTCCGCGAAGGCGAAGAGGACGCGGCGCAGAAGGAACTGGAGGAGTCCAAGAAGGAACTCCCGCTGCCCTTCCGCACCGCCGCGGAGCTCATGGGCCGCTGTTCCTCCAAGGGACTGGGCATTTCAGACATCATGTTCATCAACGAGCGCGCCTCCCGGACCGAGGAAGAAATCCGTGAAGGCCTGCTGCACATCTACTCTGTCATGGAGGCCTGTGTTGAAACATCCCTGAAGCGCGAAGGCGTGCTGCCCGGCGGGCTGAAGGTCCGCCGTCGGGCCCCGGACTGGCACGAGAGGCTCCTGAAAGAAACCATAGGCCAGGACCCCGACTACCGGGACCCCAAATACTGGCAGGAATGGGTGAACCTGATCGCCCTGGCCGTGAACGAGGAGAACGCTTCCGGCGGGCGCGTGGTCACCGCCCCGACGAATGGGGCTGCGGGGATCATCCCTGCTGTGCTGTACTACGCCCTGCACTTCGCCCCCGGCATGGACAAGGCCACCCAGAAGGACCGGGACGACGTGGTGGTGAAGTTCCTGCTCGCCGCAGGCGCTGTCGGGGTGCTCTACAAGGAGCAAGCCTCGATCTCCGGCGCCGAGGTCGGCTGCCAGGGCGAGGTGGGCTCGGCGTCCTCGATGGCCGCCGCGGGCCTGGCCGAGGTCATGGGCGGCTCCCCGGGACAGGTGGAGAACGCGGCCGAGATCGCGATGGAACACAACCTGGGCCTGACGTGCGATCCGATCGGTGGGCTCGTGCAGATCCCCTGCATCGAACGCAACGCGATCGCCGCGGCGAAGGCCATCAACGCTGCAAAGATGGCGCTCTGGGGCGACGGCACCCACCGGGTCTCCCTGGACGAGGTCATCGTCACCATGCGCGAAACCGGCAAGGACATGTCCTCCAAATACAAGGAAACGGCCATGGGCGGCCTCGCCGTCAATGTCGTCGAATGCTGAGGACGCCGTGGCCGGGCCAGCGCCCCTTCGAGGCCGTCGCCCCGCCCAGAGCTGTTCAGCGAGTGGTGACCGCCGAGGCCGCCTCACGCGACAGTGGAGCGGTGGTCCGGCGGACGACGAGGCGCGGGGGGATGAGAACGTGTTCTGACTCGGCGCGGCCCTCAATTCGCGAGACGAGCAGTTCCGTGGCCTGTCGGCCCATAGCCACGCCGGACTGGTCAACGGAGGTCAATCCGATTGGCGGAAGCGCCGCGGCGGGCACGTTGTCGTAGCCTGTGATCGAGATGTCCTCGGGGATCCGGATGCCGGCCTCCAAGAGGCTGGTGAGCGCTCCGAGAGCTGCGACGTCTGCGCCGCCGTGGAGGGCCGTCGGGCGCTGAGTCCTTGAGCTGATCTCGCGTCCTGCCCGTTGGCCGCCTTCCGTTCCCCAGCCGCCGGGTACGTGATCGATGAAGTCCTCAAGGCCGTGCCGGGCCATGGCCGCATCGTAGCCCTGGGCACGCACGACGTGCGGCATCCCTGGCTCGTTGTCCGGCGAGGAGTGCCAGAGGAAGGAGATTCGCTGGTGGCCAAGCGAGACAAAGTGGTCCACGATGAGTCCGCTGCCCGCCAGATCGTCACTTGCCACGGTGTCGAAGTGCTCCGCCGGACCGTGCCTTCCCAAGACTACGACGGGAATCGTGCGGGCCAGCCGGTCGAGCTCCGCGTCGGGTCCGAACGGGGCAACTAACAGGAGCCCGTCCATCCGGCGGTCCACCATGGCGTCGATGAGCCGGCGCTGAGCGTCGAGCCCTTGGTTGGCCTGCCCGATGAGCACCTGGTAGCCGCTGCGTTCGGCGACCTCACGGATGCCCTCGAGCAGGACGGCGTAGAAGGTATTCGAGAGGTCTACTAGGAACACCCCCAGCGTATAGCTGTTACCTCGCATCCCGCGGGCCGCGGCAAGGGGGCGGTACGCGAGCGCGTCCATGGAGGCTTCAACACGGGCTTTCATGGCCGGGCTCACGCCGTAGGCTCCGCGCAGAACCTTGGAAACGGCTGCCGTCGAGACGCCCGCATGACTCGCGACATCGCGGATCGTCATGCGCCGCTCGGTATCTTCCACTGGTCCTCCTTTTCGCCCCTGAGTTTGTCACGACGTCGAGCGGTCCACCCGTCCGGCACGCAGACCCCCGCTGAGTGAAATTCATCGTAACCCTTGCGTGCCGCTGTGACCTGCCTTACAGTAGTCGCGTAGAACGGTCTACAAAACTTCTACGAAGAGTCTACGCCCATCACCATTCCAGGAGGGCACCGACGCTTTTCGAAGAGTTGAAACGTTCCAAACCTACCCTTGACAATGATCAGTCCCGATCCAGGAGATACGAATGACAAGCAAGCTGAACAGGAGCTGGGCCCCTTTGGCCGCGGGCGTCGTGGCCCTCGGCCTCGGACTCTCGGGCTGTTCCGGCACCGGCGCGAGCGCCGGTGGTCCGACAACCCTCACGTTCCTCGTCAACAACTCAGACACGATGGTCTCCCAGGCCCAGGAAATTGCCAAGGAGTTCACGGCGGCCAATCCGGACATCACTGTGGATGTCCAGACCCGTCCGGAAGGCAGCGACGGCGACAACGCGATCAAGACGAAACTCGCCACCGGGGACATGGCCGACGTCTTCGAGTACAACTCTGGCTCGCTCTTCCAGCAGATCCACCCCGAACAGAACCTCGTTCCCGTAACGGGCGAGTCCTACATGTCGAACGTGTCTGACTCCTTCAAGGCCGTCGTCACCGCGAACAAGGAGGTTTACGGAGTGCCGTTGGGCGGCGGCGTCGCCGGCGCGGTGCTGTACAACAAGAAGGTCTACGAGAAGCTCGGGCTCTCGGTGCCGAAGACGTGGGCGGAGTTCATGTCCAACAGCCAGAAAATCAAGGACGCCGGGGTCACGCCCATCATCCAGACCTACAAGGACACCTGGACCTCGCAGCTCTTCGTACTCGGCGACTTCGCCAACGTCAACAAGGCCGAGCCGAACTTCGCCACCGACTACACAGCAGGGAAGATCAAGTACGCCACCGATCCTGTGGCCATCAAGGGATTCGAGCACCAGGAACAGGCCGCCAAGGCCGGGCTCTTCAACAAAAACTTCGCCTCGGCGACTTACCAGCAGGGTCTGGACATGGTGGCGAACGGCGACGGCGCGCAGTACCCGATGCTTACGTCGACGATTGCAGGCATCAAGGCGTCCTCACCTGAGAAGCTCAACGACGTAGGCGTCTTTCCCCTTCCCGGCGACGACGCGTCCAAGAATGCGCTGACCGTGTGGTTCCCCTCCGGTATCTACATCTCGAAGAGCAGCAAGCACTCCGTCGAGGCCAAGAAGTTCCAGTCGTTCATCGCGAGCAAGGCCGGCTGCGACGCCCAGACGAAGGCCGTTGGCATCACGGGCCCATACCTCGTGAAGGACTGCACCCTCCCCAGCGATGTCCCCACCGCTGTCAAGGACATGCTCCCGTACTTCACCGACCCCTCGAAGAACAGCCCGGCCCTTGAGTTCCTTTCCCCTGTCAAGGGACCTTCGCTGGAGCAGATCACAGTGGAAGTCGGCACCCAGCAGTCCACTGCCCAGAAGGCCGCTGCGGTATATGACGAGGACGTCAAGAAGCAGGCCCAGCAGCTAAACCTTCCCGGGTGGAACTGACCGAGCCAAAGAACGTGCTCCGGGGCGGCGTCGACCGCCCCGGAGCAACTCAGGAGTAATCATGACCATCAACCAAACTGCGCCACCCCTGGCGCATGCGCGCAGCACCGATGCGTCGGCGGCCAAGCCGAGGAAGACCAAGAAGAGCTCTTACCCGTACTGGTTCTACCTGCCCGCGGCCGCGATCTACACGACGCTCTTCATCGTGCCGACATTCGCCTCGTTCTTCTTCAGCCTCACCCGCTGGACGATCTTCAACGCCACCTTCATCGGCTTCGGCAACTTCGTCCAGTTCTTCCAGGAACCTGCCCTCGTGACGGGCCTGAGGAACACCCTCATCTACGCCGTGCTGACCTCCGCCCTCAAGGTCGTCCTCGGCATGCTCTTCGGGGTGCTGCTGACTTCGCGCATCATCGCCCGAGGCTACCTGCGCTCCGTCCTGTTCTTCCCGGTCCTGTTGAGCAGTATCGGCGTCGGGATCATGTTCGGTGTCTTCATGGACCCGAGCAAGGGCCTCATCAATGAGGCGCTCGGCCTCGTTGGAATCCAGGGCCCCGCGTGGCTCGCCGACCCCGCGTGGGCCCTCGTATCGGTGGCGTTCGTGGATGTGTGGAAGGGCGTAGGGCTCGCCACAGTGATCTATATTGCCGGGATCGTGTCGATACCCCAGGAATACTACGAGGCCGCCAAAGTCGACGGCGCGAGCTCGGCCAAGTCGTTCTGGTCGATCACCCTGCCACTCGCCCGTCCGGCGACGGCGACCGTCGTCATCCTCTCGCTCATCGGCGGGCTGCGCTCGTTCGACCTGATCTGGGCGATGACCAAGGGCGGTCCGGGCTTCGCCTCCGACGTGGTTGCGTCCGTCATCTACAAGCAGTACCAGGCAGGCTTCTACGGCCTCTCGACTGCGGGCAACGTCGTGTTGTTCCTGATTGTCACCGCAATCGTCCTGCCCCTGTCCATGTTCCTGAACCGCAAGGAGGTCGAGCTGTGAAAGCCCTCAAGCGTCACGGCGGAGGCGTGCTCGCCATCGTCGTCGCCACCGCACTCTTCGTCGTGCCGCTCGTCTTTATGGCACTGATCGCCGTCAAGGACCGGCGTCAGGCCGGCAAACTCGACTTCTCCTGGCCCACCGACTTCTCCCTGGTCCAGAACTTCCAGTCGGTCATCTCGGCACGGAACTTCATGCTCGTGACGGCGTTCGTTAACAGCACGGTGCTGACGGTCGCGAGCGTCGCGATCCTCGTGATCCTCTCCGCGATGGTCGCGTGGGTCCTCCAGCGTCGGCGGAGCCGATGGAACGGCGTAGCGAACTTCCTCATCCTGTCCGGGCTCATCATCCCGCCGGCCGTCGTGCCCACCATCTGGGTCCTCCAGAGCCTGGGCCTCTTCAAGACTATGCCCGGGCTGATCCTGGTCGAGGTGGCATTCGGACTGTCCTTCTGCACCATGCTTTTCCGGGCGTTCATCGCGTCCATTCCCCGGGAACTCGACGAAGCAGCCGTGATCGACGGCTGCGGTCCGGTCCGCCTCTTTTTCCGGGTGGTTTTCCCCCTGCTCCGGTCAGTCATCGTCACCGTGATCGTCGTGCAGTCGGTGGCTATCTTCAACGACTTCCAGAACCCGCTCTACTTCTTTCCGGGCGACCCCAACGCGACCGTCCAGCTGACCCTTTTCAACTTCCAGAGCCAATTCACCACGAGCTACAACCTGCTCTTCATGAACATCCTGCTCATCACCATCCCGCCCTTTGTGATGTACCTGTTCTTCAACCGCCAGATTGTCGCGGGCATGACGGCCGGCGCCGTCAAGGGCTGAGCCGGTTCGTCAAACCCGTGGCCGCGAGCTGCATACCCGCAACCACATATTCAAGGAGACCCATGACTGCAATCGTGGAGCCTGTCACTTTCGAGCACTTGCCCGGCGCCCTCGGCATCGGTACGGCCTCGCCCCGCCTTTCCTGGAAGACTGCCGCCGCAGCAGCTTGGACCCAGTCGGCCTATCAAGTCGAGGTTGTCCGTGGCAGCGAGGAGTGGCTCGGAGAGAAGACACCGTCCTCCGAGTCCGTGCTTGTTTCATGGCCGACGGCGCCGCTCGGCTCGGGCGAGCGGGCTGAGGTCCGCGTCCGCGTCTGGGGCAAGGGCGGCAGCCAAGACGACAGTGAGGCGAGCGCATGGAGCGAGCCGGCCGTCGTCGAGGCGGGCCTTCTGGCGCCCGCCGACTGGTCCGCTGCCGCCGTCGCGCCCTCATGGGACGAGGACCCGGATTCTGACCGCCGCCCGCCGCTCCTCCGCAGCGGGTTCGTTCTCCCGCGGCCCGTCGCCTCCGCCCGGCTCCACGTGACCGCGCACGGCTTGTACGAGGTTGAGGTCAACGGCCGCCGGGTCGGCAATGACGCGCTCTCGCCTGGCTGGACGGTTTACGGCCAGCGTCTGCGCTACTACACGTACGACGTCACAGAGCACTTGGCCGAGGGTGAGAACGCGATCGGTGCGTGGCTGGCCGACGGTTGGTATCGCGGACGGCTCGGCTTCCACGGGGGACACCGAAACCTGTACGGCGACAAGGTCGCCCTGCTCGCGCAACTGCACGTGACGCACGACGACGGCTCCGTCACCGTGGTGGGCACGGACACGGAGTGGAAGGCCGCGTTCGGCCCGATCCGCTTCACAGGCCTCTATGAGGGCGAAGAGTACGACGCTCGGGAACTCCCCGCGGGGTGGAGCAGCCCCGGATTCGACGACGGGGGCTGGGAGCCCGTGATCGCCGTCGGGCGCGATCCGCGCACTCTCGTCGCGCCGGACGGGCCGCCCGTGCGCTGCACGCAGGAGGTCCGCCCCGTCTCCGCCTTGATCTCGCCGTCGGGAAAGCTTCTGCTGGACTTCGGTCAGAACCTCGTGGGGCGCCTGCGGATCACGGTCGACGGCGCCGCCGGCCACACTGTAACCCTCCGCCACGCCGAGGTGCTCCAGGACGGCGAGCTGTACACGCGGCCCCTGCGCGGTGCGGCTTCGACGGACCGCTACACCCTCGCTGGTGGCGGCCCGGAGACCTGGGAGCCGCGCTTCACGATCCACGGCTTCCGCTACGTGGAGGTGGACGGCTGGACCGGTGGCGACCCGTTCGAGGGCATCGTGGCGCGCGTCTACCACACAGACATGGAGCGCACGGGCTGGTTCGAGTGCTCCGATCCGGACGTTAACAGGCTCCATGAGAACGTGCTCTGGAGCATGCGCGGTAACTTCGTGGACATCCCCACCGACTGCCCCCAGCGCGACGAACGGCTCGGCTGGACCGGGGACATCCAGGTCTTCGCCCCGACCGCGACGTTCCTCTACGACTGCTCCGGCATGCTCACATCGTGGCTCAAGGACGTCTCGGCGGAGCAGGCCGCGGACGGCACCGTTCCCTGGTACGTCCCTGTGATCCCCGGCGGCGACCACTGGACGCCGGTCCAGCCGGGCGCGGTGTGGGGCGACGTCGCGGTTCTTACGCCGTGGGTCCTCTACGAGCGCTTCGGCGACGCCGGCATTCTCGCCGAGCAGTACAAGAGCGCGAAGGCCTGGGTGGATCTCGTCGAGCGCCTCGCCGGACCCGACCGACTCTGGGACAGCGGCCTGCAGCTTGGCGACTGGCTCGACCCCAACGCTCCGCCGGAGGATCCGATGCGGGCGATGACAGATCCTTACCTCGTCGCCACGGCCTACTTCGCGCGGTCCGCTGAGCACCTCGCCAAGGCGGCCGCGGTGCTCGGCAAGGACGATGACCAGCGTCGCTACACAGCCCTCGCTGCAGAGGTGGCGGCAGCCTTCGCGAACGAG
Organism: Arthrobacter sp. DMZ02-1R; assembly: GCF_057747935.1. NCBI lineage: Bacteria > Bacillati > Actinomycetota > Actinomycetes > Micrococcales > Micrococcaceae > Arthrobacter > Arthrobacter sp. DMZ02-1R. The sequence continues at coordinate 3,862,213 of NZ_CM173230.1, read as the reverse complement.
TATGTCCATGCCGACGGCGTCATGGCGAGCGACGCGCAGACCGCGTACGCCCTCGCGCTCGTTTTCGGACTCCTGCCGGACGATGCGGCAGACGCCGCGGGCCATCGGCTCGCCGAGCTCGTCCGGGGCAACGGGCACCGGGTTGGCACCGGCTTCGCCGGGACCCCGGTGGTCTCCGACGCACTCACGATCGCTGGCGAGCTCGACACGGCCTACGGACTCCTGCTCGAGAAGGACTGCCCGTCCTGGCTGTACCAAGTGGAGCAGGGCGGCACGACTATCTGGGAACGCTGGGACTCCATGCTTCCGGATGGGACCGTGAACCCGGGCGAGATGACGTCGTTCAACCACTACGCGCTCGGAGCGGTCGCCGACTGGATGCACCGCGTGGTCGCCGGCATTGCCCCGCTCGAGCCGGGCTATCGCCGGATCCTCTTCCGCCCGCGCCCGGGCGGTGGGCTCACGCACGCCTCGGCGGTCCACGAGACCCCCTACGGGACGGCTTCCATAGCGTGGCGCCTCGGCGAAAGCGGGGAGCTTGAGGTCGAGACGGTTGTCCCGACCGGCACGACTGCCGTCCTCGAACTGCCTGGCGCCGAGCCCGTGGAACTTGGCCCGGGGCAGCGTCGGCAAACCGCCGCCGTCGCCTCTAACTAAGCGGTTCAGGCGTTGGTGGGCCCCGCCACGGGACTGGGCCCACCTGGAAGCCCTGGAACAGATCAGGCTGTAGCTCGTCCTGGGGGCCGATAGACTTGAGCCTGAACGCCTGCGCCGCACACCGGCGCCTGCTGCCTCAAGTACGCAACTGATTGGACACGGCCCCCTTGCGAGAATTTACCGCACGCTTTGCCACCGCCGAGGAAATCGAACACTGGGACAAACACGTCACGGCCAATCCCAACGGCGGTAACCTCCTCCAATCCGAGGCATTTGCAGACGTGAAGCAGCACTTCGGCTGGAAGCCCTTGCATCTCGTGTACGAGACCGAGGAGTACAGCAGCTACAACCTGGTCTTGGAGAAGTCGTTTCCACTGCTCGGAAAGCTTTGGTACCTCATCAAGGGCCCTGACGTTGCCGGCGTTGAGGACATTCCCGGGATCATCAAGGCCAACCGGGAATTCGTGAAGCGGGACAAGCTCGGGGTTTTTGCCGTGAAAATCGAGCCGGACATCGTCCTCAGTGACGACGCGCGGGAGGCGATTGAGGCCACCGGGGCGGTCAAGACCCCCAACCTGCAGCCGAACGACTCCACGGCCCTGCTGGACATCTCTCCCGAGGAAAACCAGCTGCTGCGCAACCTGCATTCCCGCGGCCGCAACGCCGTTCGCCGGGCCATCCGCGAGGGCGTTGAAGTGCACACCATGGAACCCACGGAAGAGAACTTCCGCTCCATGTATGCGTTGATGACCAACACGGTCGAGGCGAAGTCCCAAGTTCGGGTCCGTGAATTCGGGTACTATCGCCAGTTCTGGACCAACTTCATCGAGCGTGGCCAGGGCAGGCTCCTGTTTGTCTTCGAAAACGGTGTCCCCTCCGTTGGGGCCTTCGTCATCAACTATGGCCGGAAAGGCACGTATAAGGATGGCGGTTCGCTGCAGAAGCGCGCACAGTACGGTGACTCGCATTTGGTCCAGTGGACGGCCATCAACCAGGTCAAGGAGCTGGGCTGCACCGAGTACGATTTCTGTGGCACTCCGCCCGCGGACCGGCTCAAGGACACCTCGCACCCGTTCCACGGACTCGGCCTGTTCAAGACCAGTTTCAGCAAGACCGTCACCGACTTCGTAGGCTGCTATGACCAAGTCATCAGCCCGCTGAAATACAAGCTTTGGACCGCTGCCGGAGAACGCATCGCCCGGCAGATCTACACCCGCCGGACGGGCCAGCAGTTCTACTAGAATCGCAGCGCTGCCCGGTCAATCGCTTGTGGAACGCCCAATATTTGGAGGAGCCCCGCCCTTTGGAGGAATACCCGCGTGACTGACCGCCCCGACAACAGGCCCAACACGGACGGCTTGCCCAAGACGCAGCCGCTGAAGCCATCGCAGGTGCGCCAGAATGTCAACGCCAAACGCATGCTTCGCAGGCTCGTCCAGGGCGAGAATCCTCCCACCGCCCCCATGAGCATCGTGGACCGCCTGGCGGGCAGCCCCTACGCCAACCCCACCATCCAAGTGGGCGGCGTAGATGCTTCGGCCCGCAAGACCATCGATTTCGCGCTGCACATGGCCGAATCCATGTTTCGTTATGGAGCCGGTGCCCTGGAAGTCGAGACCAGCATCATCGCGGTCACGGCTTCACTCGGTTTGAAGAACATCGAAGTCGACATCACCAACCAGTCGGTCCAGATCAACTATGCGCCCAAGGACCAGACTCCGCTCACCTTGCTCCGGGTAGTCCGCTCTTGGACCAACAACTATGCGGGTTTGGCCCAGGTGCACCAGCTCGTCACGGACATCGTGGCTGGCGGCGTGGGCAGGGCAGAAGCCGTTCGCCGGTTGGATGACATCATCCGGAGCAGCAAGCCCTATCCGCGGTGGATCGTCACTATGGCGTTCGGTGTCTTCTCCGCTGTTTTCGTCGGCGTACTGGGAGGGGGACTGGGCGCGTCCTCCCTGGCCTTCGTTTCCAACATGCTCATCAACCTGGTGGCCCGGCAATTGGGCAAATGGCGTACGCCGGACTTCTTCGTGACGGCTGCGTGCTCCTTCCTGGTTACGTTTATCGCGTTCATGGTCCGCTGGGCAGGGGCAGACATTCCGCCATCCATCGTCGTGGCGGGCGGCATCCTGTTGCTGTTGCCCACGGGTAGGCTCGTCTCCTCGGTGCAAGACGCCATCAACGGATTCCCGGTCACGGCGGCCGGACGTTTCCTGTCCACCATCCTGACCTTCGGCGCGATCGTCGCCGGGATCGCCGTCGCGGTGGTTGTTGGCGATCTCACGGGCAGCGTCGCGATCGACGTCACCCAAACATTCCCCGAGGCGTATCCATTGTGGGGACAGGCGATCCTGATCGCCGTGGCCGTGATTGCCATCGGCATCACCGAACAGACCCTGCTCAAACTACTGCTCCCGACGGCGGCAGTAGGTTTGGTGGGTTACTTCGTCTTGTGGGGGGCATCCAACCTCGGCATCGGAGACCGGCTCTCGCCTGCGATTTCCGCCGTGATCATCGGCTTGTTGGCGCGCATGGTGGCGCTCAAACTCGGTGCACCGCAATTGGTGGTGGCCGTCCCTGCGGCCCTCATCCTGTTGCCCGGCCTGAAGATATTCCGGTCCATGTATGTGTTGACGGTTCAGGAAGCGGACGTCTTGCTGGGCTCGGGTGGCATGCTCAACGCGGGCGCAATCGTGCTTGGTGTGGCTGCGGGAATTGTCCTGGGCGACAATCTGGCGCGCCCGTTGACCAAGGGACTGGCCAGCAACGAGCGTCGCCGCGTGCGCAGGCGCTAGGCCGCGGGGGTCGCCAGCGCCCGCAAAGCGCGAGGGCTCTAGATTTGCCCGATCGGGAGTTTCTTTTCCGCCTGGAAATCGTCCTCGACGCGGCCCTGGGCCCAGTATCCGGAGAGCGATACCTGGGAGCGCTCCAGCCCGCGCTGCTTGAAGAAGATGTCCCGGAGGCCCTTCATGTAGCCGCGTTCACCATGGGCAAACACATCCACCCGGCCGGGCAACCACTCTGCCTCACCCAAGGCATCGAGCAGGATTGAGCTTGATCCTGCCGGGAGTCCGGAGCGAAACAGCCAGCGCAGCTCCACGCCATCGGGCGCAGCGATATCAAGGATGTCAGCGTCGCTGTCGACCTCAAGGAAAGCAAGACCCTTGGCGTTGGCCGGCAGGGATTCGATCGACGCGGCAATCGCCGGGAGCGCGGCGTCGTCGCCTGCGAATAGGTACCAGTCGGCGTCGGGCGCTGGGTTGTAGGCGCCGCCCGGCCCTGTGAAGACCAGCGCGTCGCCGGGCTGGGCAGCCAGGGCCCATGGGCCCGCAAGGCCCTCGTCGCCGTGGACCACAAAGTCGATTGCAAGTTCCCGGGCAGCTTCGTCCACCCAGCGGATGGTGTAAGTGCGGGTGAACGGCCATTGCTCCCGCGGCATGGTCTCGCGGATGGCCCAGAGATCCAGCGGCAGCTGGTAGTCGACGCCAGGTTGCGGGAACACGATCTTCACATACCGGTCCACGAAGTCGTTGTTCGCGTAACCGGCAAATCCGGGTCCACCTGCAATGACGCGCACCATGTGGGGCGAAAGCTGCTCCGTGCGCAGCACTGTCAGGTTCACCTGGGGGCGGGTATTGCGGGACGCAGACGACGTCGCGGGCAAAGATGTCATGTAGGCAAGCCTAAGCTAGGGCAACGGTGGAAGTTCCCAAATGACGGGATCTGCGCCCTGCGAACTGAGCAGGGCGTTGGCCCGGCTGAACGGGCGTGAGCCGAAGAAGCCCCGCGACGCGGACAGCGGGCTGGGGTGCGCGGAGGTGATCACGGGGGCGCCGCCAAGCAGGGGCTGAACGCCCTCGGCGTCCTTGCCCCACAGGATCGCGACGAGCGGACTCTGCTGCCCGGCAACGGTGCGGCGCGCGGCGACGGCGGTGACTGCCGCCGTCGTAATCGCCTCCCAGCCTCTGCCCCGGTGCGAGCCGGCCGCACCCGCGGCGACGCTCAGGACCCTGTTCAGCAGGAGAACCCCTTGGCTTGTCCAGGCCGAGAGATCGCCGTGCACCCGAGGCGGCAGGCCGAGATCTGACTCCATTTCCCGGTAGATGTTTGAAAGGCTGCGGGGAATGGGCCGGGTCTGCCCGGAAACCGCGAAAGAGAGCCCGACGGCGTGTCCCGGCGTCGGGTAGGGGTCCTGGCCCAGGAGCAGCACTTTGACGTCGGCAAGCGGCTGCCGGAAGGCGCGAAGGATGTTCGACGCCGCGGGCAGCACTTGGGTTCCGCGGGCGGCTTCGCCCGCCACGAAGGCCAGCACTGAGCGCAATTCGTCCTCGACGCCGGAAAGCGCATCGGCCCAGTCCGGAGCCATCAGGTCCTCCAAGGCCTTTCCCGGGAGTGCCGCGAATTCGGCGGAGTGATCTTCGGATTCAAGCTCAAATAACGCTTCTTCGCCTGCCATCCAGCCATTGTCCCTGTATCCAGGCTCTGCGGAAAGCGACTCCACTGGAGGCGGCGGGGCGAATGACATCGATGTTATTCGCCCGTTACCATAGGGGGACAATTTTCAGTCAATGCGTCGAAGGAGTGTGTCGTGGCAGAACCCGCACGGGAATCCATGGCGTCCGAAGCAACTGGATTGGTGCTCGAAGACCTGTCCGCCGGAATCCGAGGCGACTCGCCGCTGGGCGAGCGCGAACAGCAGATGCTCGCTTTGGAGAGGCAATGGTGGAAATACGCCGGGGCCAAGGAACAGGCCGTCAGGGAACTCTTCGATCTCTCGGCCACCCACTACTACCAGCTCCTCAATGCACTCATTGACACCGAGGAAGCATTGACGCACGATCCTATGCTCGTCAAGAGATTGCGTAGACTACGTATGTCACGTCAGAGGGCCCGCACGGCGCGCCGCCTTGGTTCTGACGCGTAAAGCACACGCTGATCCCCCAGCAAGCAAGCAGCAAGGACAAGGCTTCACCATGACCAAATTTGCCCGGGATGAATTCGACCGCGTCCCGCAGAGCTCATCGCGGCAGGGTGTCCACCGGCTCGTCGCCACCGCTTCCCGCCCCGCACTATGGCCCGTGCTCCTCCTGGGTGGCATTGCGCTGGCTGTGGGCCTCGTTGCGTTCCTTATCCTTCCGAAGCTTGGATTCACGTCCGCGACGACGCCGCAAGCTGCCGTGACTGCGAACGCCTCCAAGCAAAGTGCCGCGGCCTCCGCCCCGTCTGTAAGCAATTCTGCGAGCAGCCCGGCGCAGCCGTCCAGCCAACCGGGTGACACCCCTTCCAGCACGCCGACGCCCGCCACGACGCCGCTGGACAAGACCGCGACCGTCGCGGTCTACAACGGCACCACCACCGGTGGCCTGGCTGCCCGCGTGGCCGGCGTCGTGCAAGGCGGGGGCTGGCCGCTGTCCACGGTGGCAAACTGGGGCGGCATACCGCAGCAGACGTCGTCGGTCTTCTACAAGGGCCCGGCCCAGAAGGGTAACGCTGAAGCCCTCGGCAAGCTGTTGGGCATCGCAAACCTCGTGGACAGTGCCGAATTCCAGCAGCCAGTGGTTGTCATTCTGGGGCCGGGATACAAGTAGAACTCGGTTACGCCTCAATAACATTGCGGCCACCCGCACCTAAGGTTGCGGTACTGCAACGTGACTGTGGTTACAGTAGTTGTGAGCTGGCCCGGAGATCCCGGAAGCCGGCCACCGCTAGTTGAAAGTGTGGGGATCATGGCTTTGGGAACCGTCAAATGGTTCAATGCCGAAAAGGGCTACGGATTCATCACCGTGGATGAGTCCGGTGACGACGTCTTTGTGCACTGGTCCGCTATCCAGATGGATGGATTCCGTGCGCTCGAAGAAGGACAACGGGTCGAGTTCGAACTGGGCGAGGGCCAAAAGGGCCCGCAGGCAGAAAGCGTGCGTCTTATCTAGTGGGTGTTGCGGCAACAAGGCTGTCCCGGCCCTTTGGTGGGCGCCGGTCCCGGGTAGTTTCCCTTCTGGCAGGCGGTGCTGCTTTGGCGCTAGCACTGGCCGGATGCTCCGCCACCCTAGGCAACGCCAGGCTTGACGCTGTTACGCCCAGCGGCGACGGCGTCCTGCGCGTTGGGGTGATTCTGGACAACAGCGGTGGTTCCGCATTCCTCAATGATTCAGAGCTGGCAGCGGCCAAGCTGGCCGTCAAACAGATCAACGACGCCGGCGGATACAAAGGCCACCCTGTTGAGTTACTCCCGGCGTCGGCGGCCAGTGACGGCAGCAATGCGGCGGCCTTCACTGCTGACACTGCGGCGCAAGCCAAGGCATTGCTTGGAGCTCACGCCGACGTCGTGGTGGGGCCAACGGATTCCAGCCATGCTGCCGCCGCTATCGACGTTCTCTCAGCCGCCCGGGTTCCGCTCATCTCGCCGGCCAACACCGCCTCCGGACTCAGTAGCTACAAGAGCGGCGGCTTCTACTTCCGCACCTCGGCCGCCGATACCGCGCAAGGAAGTGTCCTGGCGAAGCTGGCCCACGACGCCGGCGCCAAAAGGCTTTCCGTCCTGCACGAAGCCGGGGACTACGGGACTCGTGTCTCCGGAGCAGTCATGGACGCTGCCCGCGGCCTCGGAATGGATGCCGTGTCCAACGTGGAATTCGCGGCCGGCAAAGCAGCTCCGGCTGCGGCGAGCATCAAGTCCGGGACGCCGGACGCCGTCGTCGTGGTTGCCCGTGACGGTGCCCAGGGCGCCCTGGCCGAGCTTCTGAACGCGGGGCTGAAAGGCAAGAAGCTGCTCTTGAGCGATGGCGCCATCCGCCAATACGGAACCACCCTCGGTGCCGGCGGGCTTGACGGCGCGCGTGGAATTCTCCCCGGGGTCTTCCCGAGTGTGGAGTTCCAAGCCGGGCTGACGGGGATCGCCCCCAATCTCAAGGACACAACGTACGCAGCCGAAACGTACGACGCCGTCACCCTAGGGGCGATTGCCGCCGCTGCAGCGAACGACGACGCCGGGGCCTCGATCGCCGCTTGGCTCACCACCGTATCCGGCGGGGTGCGTCCGACGTCGGGTGATGCGGCGTCGAAAGAGCGCACACCCTGTGCTTCATACAAGGATTGCGTCGAGGTGCTGAAGGGAGCGAAGCTCCCGGATTACGACGGCGAGTCCGGCACCATCGGGTTCGACGCCAACGGGGACGTTACCTCGTCCAACTACATGGTCTTCACGTATGGCGCCGACAACACGGCGCGTGTGAGCGGCAAAGAGACCGCTTCGCGGACGCGGTGATGGGCTGTGCCGACAGCGAATTCCCCCGGCGTGGCGAGTATTTTCCGGCACTTCTGCTTGCACTCTCCTCGGGTGAGTGCTAATTATTGATTAGCACTCTCAAGCATTGACTGCTAATTCTTCGTGTGGCTCCGGTCGCTGGAAGTAGTGGCGGTGCCTGGGAGAACAAAGAACACCTTGCTGGGGTGAGATCCGGACCACGCGGCGTACAGAGGCCGAATGTGAAGGATCGTCCGTCGCGGGCACCGCAGTGAAGGCACCTTCTTAACGACTGTCCCGAAAGGACTACCGCCGTTATGGCCAAGATCATTGCATTTGATGAAGAGGCACGCCGCGGTCTCGAGCGGGGTCTTAACATCCTCGCCGACGCCGTCAAGGTCACCCTCGGCCCGCGTGGACGCAACGTCGTCCTCGAAAAGAAGTGGGGCGCCCCCACGATCACCAACGATGGTGTTTCCATCGCCAAGGAGATCGAACTGGACGACCCGTTCGAGAAGATCGGCGCCGAGCTGGTCAAGGAAGTTGCCAAGAAGACGGATGACGTCGCTGGCGACGGCACCACCACCGCCACCGTTCTGGCCCAGGCACTGGTCAAGGAAGGCCTGCGCAACGTAGCTGCCGGCGCCGACCCGCTGTCCCTCAAGCGCGGCATCGAGAAGGCTGTTGAAGCCGTCATCCGCGAGCTGCTTGCTTCCGCCAAGGAAATCGAGACCAAGGAAGAGATCGCAGCCACGGCTTCCATCTCCGCCGGCGACTCCGAAATCGGTAACCTCATTGCCGAAGCCCTGGACAAGGTTGGCAAGGAAGGCGTCATCACGGTCGAGGAGTCCAACACCTTCGGCCTGGAGCTTGAGCTCACCGAGGGCATGCGCTTCGACAAGGGTTACATCTCCGCTTACTTCGTCACCGACGCAGAGCGCCAGGAAACGGTCCTCGAAGACCCGTACATCCTGATCGTCAACTCCAAGATCTCCAACGTGAAGGAACTCGTTGCGGTCCTGGAGAAGGTCATGCAGTCCAACAAGCCGCTGCTAATCATCGCCGAAGACATCGAGGGCGAGGCCCTGGCCACCCTGATCGTCAACAAGATCCGTGGCACCTTCAAGTCCGTTGCCGTCAAGGCTCCGGGCTTCGGTGACCGCCGCAAGGCTCAGCTTGCCGACATCGCCATCCTTACCGGCGGCCAGGTCATCTCCTCCGAGGTCGGTCTGAGCCTCGAGAACGCAACCCTCGAACTGCTCGGCAACGCCCGCAAGGTTGTTGTCACCAAGGACGAGACCACCATCGTCGAAGGTGCCGGCGACGCCGACGCCATCGCCGGTCGTGTTGCACAGATCCGTGCCGAGATCGAGAACTCCGACTCCGACTACGACCGCGAGAAGCTGCAGGAGCGCCTGGCCAAGCTGGCCGGCGGCGTTGCGGTCATCAAGGCCGGTGCCGCAACCGAAGTTGAGCTCAAGGAACGCAAGCACCGCATTGAGGACGCTGTCCGCAACGCGAAGGCTGCCGTTGAAGAAGGCATCGTCGCCGGTGGTGGCGTTGCCCTCATCCAGGCTGGTGCCAAGGCATTCGCCAACCTGCAGCTCGAAGGCGACGAAGCAACCGGCGCCAACATCGTCCGCGTTGCCATCGACGCTCCGCTCAAGCAGATCGCCTTCAACGCTGGCATGGAGCCGGGCGTTGTTCTCGACAAGGTCCGCAGCCTGCCGTCGGGCCACGGCCTGAACGCCGCAACCGGCATCTACGAGGACCTGCTGGCTGCCGGCGTCAACGACCCCGTAAAGGTCACCCGCTCGGCCCTCCAGAACGCTGCGTCCATCGCTGGTCTGTTCCTGACCACCGAGGCCGTTGTTGCCGACAAGCCGGAGAAGAACTCTCCGGCCATGGGCGGCGGCGACGACATGGGCGGCATGGGCGGCTTCTAAGCCCCCGCGCTAGCTCACCAGCCACACGCGCGACGGCGGTTCCCACCTCAGGTGGGGGCCGCCGTCGCCGTTTAACCGACCCTCGCTCACTTACGTCGGGTTTCTTCCGACCCTCGCTCGCTTACGTCGGGTTTTCTTCCGACCCTCGCTCGCTTTTGTCGGGTTTTCTTCGGACCCTCGCTCGCTTTTGTCGGGTTTTCTTCGGACGCTCGCTCGCTTCTGCTGCAGGAGGGTTTGGGAATTGGGCGCACGAGCTGCAGGAGGGTTTGGGAATTGGGCGCACGAGCTGCAGGAGGGTTTGAATTTTTGGGCCTATAAGTGAAGGAGCGTCGTTCGGGGAGGGGGACTCGGCCTTCGGGGGCTGGAGGTCTGGGGGTCTGGGGGTCTTCTGGAAGGCGGGGAGTGTCGGGGTGGTCTGGCAGGATGGAAACCATGACGATTATTGCTGCCGCCGATGGTTCTGCCCTCGGCAATCCCGGGCCCGCTGGTTGGGCCTGGTACGTGAACGACTCTTGTTGGCGAGCCGGCGGGTGGCCGCACGGAACCAACAACCAGGGCGAACTCATGGCTGTGCTGGACCTCTTCCGTTCCACGGCACATGTTCCCCACGAAGAGCTGAAGATCCTCTGCGACAGCCAGTACGTCATCAACTGCATCACCAAGTGGATGCCAGGCTGGAAGCGCAAGGGATGGCGTAAGGCGGACGGAAAGCCCGTCTTGAATGTCGATCTGCTCAAAGACATCGACCAGGCCATTGTCGGCCGCAAATACACGTTCGAATGGGTCAAGGGCCATGCAGGCCACGATCTCAACGAGGCCGCCGACGATCGCGCCCGTGCCGTTGCCAGCGCGTACCAGCAGGGCACAGCCGCTCCCAGCGGCCCGGGTTATCCGGGAGCCGACGAACCCGGACAATCCGTGCCCCTCAATCGCTCTACCCGCCCTACGGGGCCTTCAGGCCGCGCCGTAGCTGTGGAACCACCGTCGCTTTTCGACGGCACTGACGCCCAGGACGAAGACCTCACACTTTTCGGCGATCAGGATCTTTCCCATGAGTCGGTGAGGGGTACCGGGCAGGACACATTCGCAGAGCCAGAGACAATCACCGAGCCCACTCTGTTCGCAGAGTTTGAAGAGATTGCCCCCCTTGGCCAGAGTGGCGGGCGCTCAGACGAAGACACCGTTGTCCTTCTTGAGAGGGAGCTCCTGAGGCCTGACGTCAGAGGAGATCTTGGGCGTACGGGAATGCTGCTTCACCCGGATTTCACCGAGATTGGCAGTTCCGGTCGCATCTGGTCCCGCGACGAACTCATGATGGCGTTGGAAGACAACCCAGGCGAGCCCCCCGAGGTAGAGGTCATTTCCGCGGACCGTATCTCAAGCAACGCCATATTGCTCAGCTACCGGAGCTATGGACGAACCGGCTCGGCACTGCGGAGTTCGATCTGGGTGCTTGACGACGGCCGGTGGCGCTTGCGGTTCCACCAGTCGACGCCCGAGAAGTAGCGCTGGAGAAGCAACACGGCCGGGCGCTGGTTGCCAGTCCGGAATCCGGTGGGGAAGTGCAATTACCGCCCCACCGGACACCGCCAGAGCGCCTAGTAGCTGAACCGCTGGGTGTTGCCTTGTTCGGCCTCCAGATAAGTTGCCGCGGCGGAGGACAGCGCCAGATTGATAGATGCCAGCGAGGCCTCGACCTTGTTCTGGGTCAACGTCCACTCGGAGACGAGGGCCTGGAAATTGTTGGCCGCAGATCCCTTCCACGTGGCCTGAAGCTCGTCCAGGCCGAATTTCATCGCCTGGACGTCTGCACTGATGCGATCAACGGTGGCCTTGACGTTGGCGGATTTGAGCTGGAGCAGTTCGGTATCGACGGAAATGATGCCCATGGGGCGTTGCCTTTCAACTAAAGGTGTCCGCAGGTGCGGCTGGCGTGTGGTCCACGAATCGAGCCTAGAAACCGCCGAACGGCCCGGCCAGAGCCGAACCGGCCTATGTGGACAACTTACCTCTCCAGCCCTGAATGCCAGCTGGCTCAGAACGCCCCAACCCTGAATGCTCCGCCAACCCGCCCGGCGCTAGTCGGAGACTTCCGCCTCAGCAACGCCCGCGTCTTCAGGCACCTCGGACACCTCGTCCTGGAAAGGGAGGCTGACAACCAAAGTGGCCCCGCCGCCGTCGGTCTCTTCGACCCTTACCGTGCCGCCATGGGAGCCCACGATAGCGGCCACAATGGCAAGCCCAAGGCCGCTGCCGCCGGTCTCCCGCGTGCGCGAGGTATCCGCCCTGTAGAAGCGTTCGAAAATCCTGGGCAGCTCCTCGGCCGGAATGCCGCTGCCGTGGTCCCGTACCTCGAGAACAGAGAACATCCCCGACGGAGTGTTCCGAACCCCGACGGCGAGCTCAATAGGCGTTCCTTCGGGGGTATAACGCAGTGCGTTCCCCACCAGGTTTCCAAGGACCTGCCGAAGCTTGGCCTCGTCGCCCTGGACCGGGGCAGGGGCGGCCGCACCGCCGTCGAGCCCTGTCAGTGAAATCTTCCGTTCGCCGGACGTCGCGAGGGAGTCCACGACGGCGTCGTTCGCCAGCAGCTGCAGGTCCACAGGTTTGAGCTGCAGGGGCCTTTGTTCGTCCAGGCGGGCAAGCAGGAGCAGGTCTTCCACCATGGATCCCATGCGCTTGGCTTCGCTTTCGATCCTGCCCATGGCGGTGCCAACGTCTTCCGGCGTAGCGAGGGCCCCGTGGCGATAGAGCTCGGAGAACCCGCGGATGGTAACCAGGGGAGTACGCAGCTCGTGGGAGGCGTCGGCTGCGAATCGTCGCATTCGGGCTTCCGAAGCCGCCCGCGCGGCAAAGGACGATTCGATGTGGGCGAGCATGGCGTTGAGGGAGCCGCCCAGGCGGCCGACCTCAGTGACCGGATTCTCGATTTCCACGCGGCGCGAGAGATCACCGGCCGCTATAGCAGCGGCCGTCTTTTCCACGCGGGCAAGGGGCCGGAAGGAGCGTGCAACGGTCCACGTGGCTATGAAGAACGCGAGCACCAAGGTCAGGAGCCCGACGCCGACCACCACGAGGGTGGCGTGTTCCATGACCTTGTCCACGGGGGACAGCGGCAGCCCCACAATCACCACTGCGTTTTGCCCGGTCCGGTTGTCCACGACGTTGACCGCTACTACACGCCAATTGCCGCCGGCGGTGCCACCCACCTGGAAGGGCGCGTAGTTGCGGTCCTTCGCTTCAACGGGGCTGATGTTGGCGATGCTCGGCCGATCGGTCTTGCTGCCGCCGAACGGATAGGGCGGCTGGCCCTGGACGTATAGCGTCAGGGAATAGTCCGTGGGCACGGCCGGATTGGGCTCGGACAGGTTGGCAAAAGATTGCTGCTGCTGGGCGATCTGGACGGCGGTCTTGAGTTTGTCGTCCACTTGCCCTTGGAGGTAGCTCTTGACGAGCGTCAGCGTCCCGGCGCCCGTGGCGGCCAAGGCAAGGAGCAGCAGTCCCATGATGATGGCAACCAGCTGCGACCTGAGGGAGGCCGACTTCCAACGGTTAAACAAAGTCAGCGCTTCTCGGCCGTCCGCAATACGTAGCCCACGCCACGCTTGGTCTGGATCAGGGCAGCTGCGTCCGGGTCAATGTCCACTTTGCGTCGGAGGTAGGAAATGTATGACTCCACGATCGAGGCGTCTCCGTTGAAGTCGTATTCCCAGACGTGGTCCAGGATTTGCGCCTTGGACAGCACTCGGTTGGGGTTCAGCATGAGGTAGCGGAGCAGCTTGAACTCGGTGGGTGACAGCTCGATGATGGTGCCGCCGCGGCGGACCTCGTGGGCGTCGTCGTCGAGTTCAAGGTCATCCACGCGGATGACGGCGTCGTCGTCTTCCATGGGCTGCGTGCGGCGCAGTACGGCGCGGATCCGCGCCACAACTTCATCCAGGCTGAATGGCTTGGTGACGTAGTCGTCGCCGCCCACGGTCAGGCCCATGACCTTGTCTTCGGTATCGTCCTTGGCGGTCAGGAACAGGACAGGGAAGTGCTTTCCCGCGGCACGAAGGCGACGGGTGACGGTGAACCCGTCCATGTCGGGGAGCATGACGTCCAGTACCGCGAGGTCCGGGGAGTGGAGATCGGCGGCAGCGAGGGCTTCGCGCCCGTTCGACGCCGCAACGACCTCAAAACCGGCAAAACGCAGCGAGGTGGACAGCAGCTCACGGATGTTGGGTTCGTCGTCGACGACGAGGAGCTTGGCTTCGGGGCCGTTCTTTTTCATAGCATTCATGATGCTCCCAGTTTCTGGGAGTTGACTGGATGCTTGTTGTGAGAATTGCCGGGGTGCCTGTTGCTGTCTGCGGGGCAACGGCGAGCTAGCTGCCCAAAGCCAGCCCGACGCCGAGGCCCACCATTGTGACGGCAATCCCGCAGTCGAGGATTCGCCAGGAAGCCGGGCGAGCAAAGAATCCGCGGAGCAATTTCGCGCCGAATCCGAGCGAACAGAACCACAGAATGCTGCCTAGCATCGCTCCGGCGCCGAACCACCACTGGAGCCCATCCGCCTGCGCGTTCGCCACAGATCCCAGGAGCAGCACGGTATCCAGATACACGTGGGGGTTGAGCCAGGTGAGTGCCAGAACAGTGGCCAACGCTGGCGCCAGTCCGCCGCGTCCGGCGCCCGGGGACCCCGGGTCCGCGGACACGAGCGCTTGCGGCTTGAGGATCCGCCTCGCCGCCATCACCCCGTACGTCACCAAGAATGCGGCACCAACGTAGCGGAGTACGACGACGGCGGCCGGCGCCGCTGTGATGAGGGCACCTGTGCCGAGTACCCCCGCTGCGATGAGCAAGGCGTCCGAGATGGCGCACACCGCGACGATTGGTCCGACGTGCTCGCCACGGATTCCTTGCCGGAGGACGAAGGCGTTTTGCGCGCCGATGGCGACGATGAGGGCCAGGCCGGTACCGAGGCCAAGTCCGGCAGCATGGAGGATGTCAGGCGAGTTCATCCTTCGAGGTTAGGTTTCGCCAGGATCATTAGTCCAACTAAACATTCTTAGGCATCGTAAGATTATCTTATGGCTAGATTCTCCTCTGAACAGCTGCACACTTTTGCCGCGGTGCTTACCGAAGGCACGCTCGACGCCGCCGCCCGGCTACTGAACATCACGCCGTCGGCGGTCTCCCAACGCCTCAAGGCACTGGAACAAGCATCCGGCAGAGTATTGCTGCAGCGCAGCAATCCAGTCCAGGCAACGGAGTCAGGACAAGTGGTGCTCAGGCTCGCGCGGCAACTCGCCCAGCTGGAGGCCGACGCCGAACTTGAGCTGGGTCTGCCAGGCGAGTCGCCGATGGTCTCGGTGCCTATCGTGGTCAACGCGGATTCCCTGGCTGTCTGGTTCCTCAAGGCCCTCACCAGGGTCCCTGCGGAGTTGAACGCCGTCTTCGACCTCCACCGGGACGACGAGCAATATTCCACGTCCATGCTGCGCGCCGGCACCGTGATGGCTGCCGTGACGGCGACCCCCGAGCCTGTACAGGGCTGCCGTGTGGAGCCCTTGGGAAGCATGCGATACCGCGCCGTCACCACTCCGGAATTCAGGGCACGTTGGCTTCCCGACGGCGTGGACATCGCCACCCTGCGCGCAGCTCCCGCCGTGGACTTTGATCGTAAGGATGAGTACCAGCACCGATTCCTGGAGCTTATGGGCGGCGCGGCGCGTGGGTTGGAAACGGCCGGGCCGCGCCACTACGTTCCGTCCACCCAGGAGTTCGCCGAGGCTATTCGTTTGGGTCTCGGATGGGGACTATTGCCAGAGGCGCAGTGCAAAAAGGACATAGAAGATGGACGCCTGCTGGAACTCGCGCCCGAGCGCCCGTTGGACATTCCCTTGTACTGGCAACGGTGGCGGACACCGTCACGGATACTAGACGCGGTGAGTGAGGCGGTCCGCAGCACGGCCGCCGAAGTGCTGCGCTCTGCCTGACAGTGCTGCGCAGGGCGTAACAGTGCTGCGCAGGGCCTGACAAACAGGCCAAAACCCAACACGCCGCTGGCACAGGCCTAAATTGTCGGAGCCCCGTTTCACACTTGAGCCATGGAGAACAAACAAGAATCACGCGTTGAAATTCAAAACGTCGAGTTCCATGTCAGCTACCTGGACACGCTCTCTGGACGCATCGAGCACGAGGCGTTCGGCGATCGGGCTGCTGCCGAACGCTTCGCCGATGCGCAGCTCAACGACGAGGAGTCTTGGGCCGTCGTCGACGTCGTCGCGCTGCAACCAGCGCGGCACCAGGAGCGCGCACAACAACTGGTTGCCTAGCCCTGAGTTGACCAGCCACTACCCGGTGGGTACATCTTTGGCGTCCATGATCCGGTACGCGTAGCCCTGCTCGGCGAGGAAGCGCTGCCGTTTGGCCGCAAAGTCCTGGTCGAGAGTGTCCCTGGCCACCAATGAGTAGAAGCGCGCCGCACGGCCGTCCTGCTTGGGTCGTAGCAATCGGCCCAACCGCTGTGCCTCTTCTTGGCGGGAACCGAAGGATCCCGATACCTGGATCGCCACGGAGGCCTCCGGTAGGTCAATCGAGAAGTTGGCCACCTTGGACACCACCAGGGTTTTGATTTCACCGGCACGGAAGGCGTCGAACAGCTTCTGCCGCACCTTGACGGTTGTATCGCCTTTGATCACGGGAGCGTCCAAGCGCTCGCCGATCTCATCCAACTGATCGATGTACTGGCCGATCACCAGCAGCTGCTCGCCTTGGTGCTGCGCCACCAACTGCTCCACTAGCTGGGTCTTTGTCTCCGACGTCGCGCACAATCGGTACTTGTCCGCGTCCTCCGCCATCGCGTAGGCCACCCGTTCGTCCCTGGGCAGGTCCACCCGGACTTCCACGCAGTCTGCGGGCGCTATGTAACCCTGGGCCTCGATGTCCTTCCACGGTGCGTCGTAGCGCTTGGGGCCGATCAGGCTGAAAACCTCGCCCTCCCGCCCGTCCTCCCGTACCAAGGTCGCCGTCAGTCCGAGCCGTCGCCGGGCTTGCAGGTCCGCGGTCATCCGGAAGATCGGCGCCGGCAAAAGGTGGACCTCGTCGTAAATGATGAGCCCCCAGTCGTGCCCGTCCACGAGTTCCAGGTGCGGGTAAAGGCCCCCGCGCTTGGTGGTCAGGACCTGGTAGGTGGCGATCGTGACGGGCCGGACTTCTTTGACCGCGCCCGAATACTCGCCGATTTCCTGCTCGGTCAAGGACGTCCGCTTGAGGAGTTCGTCCTTCCATTGCCGGGCCGCGACGGTGTTGGTCACCAGGATCAGGGTGGTGGTGGAGCTGGTGGCCATGGCGGCCGCGCCCACTAGCGTCTTCCCCGCACCGCAAGGCAGGACGACGACGCCGCTGCCGCCCGCCCAGAAGTTCTCCGTGGCAAGCTTTTGGTAGGGCCGCAGGTGCCAGCCGTCCTCGTTCAGGGCGATCAAGTGCGGAGTGCCGTCCACATAGCCCGCGAGATCCTCGGCCGGCCATCCGAGCTTCAGTAGAAGCTGCTTGAGCTGCCCGCGCTGGGAGGAATGCACCACCACCGTTTCGCCGTCGATCCTCGGCCCCAGCAGTGGTGCGATCTTCTTCGCACGGATGACTTCCTCAAGCACGGGGTAGTCGGTGGTCCGCATGACCAATCCGTGCTGCGGGTCCTTTTCCAGCCGCAACCGACCGTAACGCGACATCGTCTCTTCGATGTCTATCAGCAACGAGTGCGGCACCGGGAAGCGGGAGTAGCGCAGGAGCGTGTCCAGGACCTTTTCGGCGTCGAGCCCCGCGGCGCGGGCATTCCACAAACCCAAAGGAGTGAGCCGGTAGCTATGGACGTGTTCGGGGGCGCGCTCCAGCTCGGCGAACGCCGCAATCGCATGCCGTGCCTCGGTGGCGAGCTCGTGGTCGACTTCCAGCAGGATGGTTTTGTCGCTCTGTACGATCAGCGGACCGTCGCTCACTATTGCTTCCTCACTTGCGCGGATCGCCCGCGGGTTCCACATCGATAATGCGGTGGATGGACAAGACTCTTTCGGTGTCCCTGGCCGCGTCGAATACCCGGACCCGCCCGCCGGACACCGATACGGGAACAACGGTCTCGGTGTTGGAATTCCCCAAGCCGTCAACCACGTTCATGGTGACCGCTTGCTTCAGCCGGATGGCCCTCTGGAGTGTTTCGAGCCCCAGTTGCGTTGCCGCCTCGCCGGTCATGTCACCCGAGAACCCTCGATGGTGCCTCAGGACCGCAAGCTGCGCGTCGACGTCGTCGTCCGGCGGGGCGGTGCGGGGTGCCGTGTAAACGGGGCGGGCGCCGCCGGCCACTGCCGTCGCCCTCTTGTAACGCACGACGGCGGGCTCGGCCTCCTGCACCGCAGGCGAAAGTCCCAGCTCGCGCAGCACCCTCGCGGTCTCCCGTGGGTTCACCGCGGAGGTCAGCACCGTGGGGGCGATCCGGACGAGGCCCAGGCTCGCGGTCCCGGGCTCGTGAAGGAGATCGGCAATGGCGGCCTCGTCGTCGCTTTGGATGAAACTGGCGCTGGTGGCGACGCGTAGCCGACCGTGCCGCGAGGCGATGTCCTTGATCAGGTACTGGAGCGGCTGTGGGACGTCAGTGGCGGAGTGGGTGCGTAGAAAGGAGAGGATGGCCTCCGAATCTTGGCCGGCGTCCAGCGCGCGCCGGATTGAATCTCCGGAGAAACGGAAGATGGTTGCCGGCCCTTGGCCTTCGGCCTCGGCTATCAGAAGCAGTTTTTCGCTCAGTTCAGGTGCCAAGTACCCCGGGGCGACGGCGGTCAGGTCTGCCTGGAGCAGGACATGGTTGACCGCGGCGGGCAGGTGTTCGCCAAGGATGCGCAGGGCAAGATCCGGCTGTTCGGTGGCGATGGCGGTGCCTAGCTGGGTTAGGGCGCCGGAACCCATCAGCCCCAGGATTTCCGCTTCGTGCAATATGCCGCGGATGAGGGAACTGAACCGCCGTGACATCCGGGGTTGGGTCCATTCCGCGCGCTCCATGACAGCCTCGGCGTCGAGCACGGGGGCCTTGCCGTCCGGTGCTTCGACTTCGCGGGTGAGCTCTTCGAGGATCTCCAAGATCCGCTTGCGGACAAGCGGGGCGTCAGGGCGTTGGGCCTCGGCAGACAAAGCGTTGATGGAAGTTCCGGCAAAACCGGTCCGCGATGCCGTCGCGGCAGGACCGGGGAGGCTCTGCCCGACGAGTGACGGAGCGCGCTCGCTGGCCAGCCAGGCGTTGACCAGCCAGAGCCACTGTTCCTGACGGGGGAGCGTGAGCCACTCCACCGTGGGTGGCTGGACCCACGTGGAACTGTCCACATCGAGGCGCAGCAATCCGGACAGGGCGCTGAGCTCAAGAATCAGCGCAGTCTCGGACAGTCCCAACCGGAGGCTATCGGCCAGGCGCTTGAGCTCGCGCACGCCCACCCCGCCGCTGCGCAGGGTAACCACCGGCTGCTCCCGGACCGCATACAGGAGTTCGCCGACCAATCGGAGCGCTTCGGCTATGGCACCCATGGCGGCATTCCGGCGCAAGGCGGCACTTGTCTGGCCCAACTCCGGCGCGGGAGGCTTCAAAGTGAAGTGGTCCACGATCGCGCCGCCGCGCAGGGACAACCCGACGCTGTGGGGCAGTTCAACGTGGCCGGCGTCCAGGGGTACAAGCAAGCCGCGGGCCAAGAGCCAGTCCACGGGACCGACGTCGCGGCCCTCGTGGAGCACGGAGGCCTTGCGTTGGGCCTGTGGAACGGCACCCATGGCCCAGTTGCCAAACTTGTTCAAAAGGGGACGGGTGCGTACTGGGGCCTCAGACAATATGTGCTGCAGACTCTCCGGAGTCGACGTCCATCGCTGCAAGGCCAGCGCGGCGTCCATCGGCGTGGTGGCAGCGAGGACATCGGCGCCGCTCTTGTGAAGTTCGGCAACGAGCTGCACTACGCGCTGGGCGAAGGCTGGCTGCAGCCGTACCAGCTCGGTGTAGCTACGGCCCAGGCCGGCGGGGTAGATGCCGATGACGTCCTTGAGGCTGCCCACCGGCAAGTAGAAGCGCTGGCGACCAGGATTGTGCACCGTGGCCGGCGGATCGGCCCTGTGGATGAGTGCCAGTTCCTGGAGCTTGTTCAAGATCGGCTCAAGCGCTGCAAGTGTGGAGCCGTTGATGCACTTTTTCAAACCCGCCGCAGAGACGCTGTGCCCAGTGTCTGAGTTGGTGCAGAGATGGAGCGTCTCCAGTACCTGCATTTCCGGTTTGTTGAGCCGTTCGAGGGCCCGTTGCACACTGACCCGTGCGCTCGCCCTCGCAGCAAGAGCAGCGAAGTCCGGGGCGACAGGGGAAATGAGGTCCGGCCGCGCGGCAAACAACGCCCGCAGCGAATTATCGCTGCGCGCTTCCAGTTCCTTGCTGAGCGCGCGAATAAGGGACATCAGTTCAACGTTACCGCCAGCCGGGCCCGCCGTCGGGCTTTCTGGTGGCTCATTGGCGACGCCGTGCCCAGACGGAGTCCACCACCAGCGCGGCCATCAAAATGAAGGCCAGCGGCAGCCCATAGAGGGCGGTGGAGGTCACCCAAATCGGCGCCACGCCCCGGGCAAAAGCGGTAGCCATGACGGCGCCCACGGCCGCCAAGGACAACACGGCGACGACGGCGGCGACGATCACGAGCGGGCGGCGGTAGCCGTGGGGAATCATGTAAGCAACGCTAACAGTCCCGCGCAACATGCGCCGTTGCCGCCTGCACACGAACAAAAGGCGACGGGACCTGCTGAGCGTGGTCTCAAAGCGCGAATCCGCGGCTGGGCAGGATAACCTTGAAGCAATAGACCAACACGGACCAGGCAGTTACCCCTATTCCCGCAGTATCCTGCGGATGCGGTGACGCGCCGGCTGTGTCTCCAAGCAAGAACGAAGAAGGTTGATTACGTGCCCACCGGCAAGGTCAAGTGGTATGACAAGGACAAAGGCTTCGGATTCCTCGCCGCAGAGGATGGCCAGGAAGTATTTCTGCCCAAATCCGCCCTGCCCGAGGGTGTAACGGATCTTAAAGCAGGTACCAGGGTTGAGTTCGGCGTTGCCGACGGTCGCCGTGGCGCCCAGGCACTGGGCCTCCGCGTGTTGGACAAGCTGCCGTCCATTGCCAAGGCCAAGCGCATGAACGCCCGCGAGCTCGCGCCCGTGGTCCAGGATCTTGTGTCCGTCTTGGACAACCTTTCTGGGACGTTGTCGGCCGGTAAGTACCCTGAAGGCGCCAAAGGCAAGGCCATCGCGGCAGCACTGCGCAAGGTTGCCGACGAGCTGGAAGCCTAAAGCAGCCATGACATCGGAATCCGCTGAAGCCAGTCCTGAAGAGAACGGTACCGGTGCCGCGCCCGCAACTGCAGGAACGGCTGATACCGCTGCTGGGCGGAAGCCGACCACGGCGAAACCTCGCACCGGCATTCCCGTGTGGCGCGTCGGCAAGCCGGACGCTTTCCTGGCGGCCGCCGTCGACGTCGCCCGCAATGCGGTGGAGACTATTGCCAAGCCGAATGAAATCGGACCGCATATCGCCGCACGCTCCGAAGGCGAACGCGTCGTCACGCACCTTTTCGAATCGCGACTGGCCGGTTACGGCGGCTGGCAGTGGTACGCGGTCGTGACCCGCAACTCGCGCTCCAAAGTGGTCACGGTCAGCGAACTTGGCCTGCTGCCGTCCGAGGACTCCATCCTCGCCCCTGAATGGGTGCCGTGGGCAAAGCGCGTCCGTCCAGAGGACGAGGCGATCCCCGACGAACTGGCAGGGGAAGACACCTCGACAGCGGACGGTTCCGTTGACGAGGACGCCCCCGACGACGACGGCGCGCCTTCCGACTACGACGACGCCCCTGATGAAGAGGACGACGCCGAAGAGGATGACGAGTCTGAAGCCGACGACGAAGTCGAGGCCGACTAGCCTTTGGCGGACCCAGCGAATGAACTCTTTGAAGGTGGAACCTGATGTCCACCTTCAAATCGCTGGGTGTCCTTAACTACCGCATTTGGTTCCTTGGCGCCCTTGTTTCCAACATCGGCACCTGGATGCAGCGAACCGCCCAGGACTGGCTGGTCTTTGCTCATCTGAGTAGCCACGACGCCGGTGCCATGGGCATTACCTTGGCGCTCCAACTTGGTCCGCAGTTGTTCCTGGCACCATGGGCCGGACTGCTTGCCGACCGCTACAGCCGACGCAGGCTCCTGGTCATGACGCAATCGGCCATGGCGGTCCTAAGCACTGGGTTGGGAATCCTCGTGCTGAGCGGCGCTGCACAGCTGTGGCATGTCTACGTGTTCGCGCTGATGCTCGGAGTGGTCTCGGCACTTGACGCCCCCATTCGCCAGACGTTCGTTTCGGAACTCGTCAAGGACGACTACCTCTCCAACGCCGTGGCGCTGAACAGTGCCTCGTTCAACGTTGCCCGCATGATCGGTCCCGCCGTGGCCGGCATGTTGACTGTGGCCGTGGGGCCGGGCTGGGTGTTCATGATCAACACGCTGACCTTTGTGGCGATGCTCGGCGCGATCCGCGCCATCCCCCTGTCCTCCTTGCGCGTCCAGCCCCGGGCAGCCGCGGGCAAGGGCCGTATACGCGAGGGCCTCCGCTATGTGCGCAACCGCCCGGACATCATGGTGGTCCTCGTCGCGATTTTCATCATGGGCACGTTCGGCCTGAACTTCGTCCTCTTTATCGCTGCGATGGTTGGCACAGAATTCGGCATGGACGCAGGTGCGTTCGGGCTCCTCAACTCGGTCATGGCAATCGGCTCAGTAGCGGGAGCGTTGCTGGCCGCCCGCCGGGGGAGGCCACGCATGCGGCTCATCTTCGCCGCGTCCGGCGGGTTCGGCATCGCGAGCGGACTCGCCGCCATGGCGCCGAACTACACCATGTTTGGCTTGGCGCTGATTCCGTGCGGCCTGTTCGCCCTGACCATGATCACTAGCGCCAACGGCTATGTGCAGTCCACTACCGAACCCGTCATGCGCGGCAGGGTCATGGCGCTGTACATGGCCATTTTCATGGGCGGAACGCCCATCGGGGCGCCCTTCGTCGGCTGGGTATCCAACGTTGCCGGACCCCGCTGGGCGGTCGGGGTGGCAGCGGCCGCCGGCGCCAGCACCGCCGTCGTCGGCATCATCTGGATCATCCGCGCGCGTCAGTTGCGGCTTCGCTTCGACAGCAGCGCCCCGGGGTTGCGGTTCTTCCGCATCGAGTCGCAAGGCACCAGCCCTGCCATGGACGACGGCGTTGACGGCGACAGCGCCGTTAAAAGGGCTGACGCCATTAAAAGGGCTGGCGCCGCCCGGGATCCATACCCGAACGACGCCGACCAGCCCTGACCGCGGGAACGCGGCGGGCCCTTACTTCTTCAGTTCGCCCACCACGAAGTCGATGCAGGCGAGCAGCGCCGAAACGTCGTCCGGTTCGATGGCAACGAAGGTAGCGATGCGGAGCTGGTTGCGGCCCAGCTTGCGGTATGGCTCCGTGTCCACGATCCCATTGGCCCGCAGCACCTTGGCAATGGCCGCGGCGTCGATCGAATCATCGAAATCGATCGTGGCAATGACGTTGGAGCGGTCCTCGGCCTTTGACACGAACGGGGTGGCGTACTCGGAAGCCTCGGCCCAGGTGTAGATGCGGCTGGCGGAGTCCGCCGTGCGCGCGGAAGCGAAGTCCAGGCCGCCGTTCTTGTTGAGCCATTGGACCTGGGCGTCGAGCGTCACAAGGGTGGACAGGGACGGCGTGTTGTAGGTCTGGTTGAGCTTCGAGTTGTCGATGGCCGTCTGCAGATCCAGGAAATCTGGAATCCAGCGGCCGCTTGCCTTGATCTTGGCGGCGCGCTCAAGAGCGGCGGGGGAGAAGAGGCCAAGCCAAAGTCCGCCGTCGGAGGCGAAGTTCTTCTGCGGTGCGAAGTAGTAGACATCGGCCTCGGCGACGTCCACGTCCAGGCCACCGGCAGCCGAGGTCGCATCCACCAGGACCAGTGCGCCGTCGTCTACGCCGGCAACCCGCTTCACGGGGGCCGCTACGCCGGTGGACGTTTCGTTTTGCGGCCACGCGTAAACGTCCACGCCTGCCTCGGCCTGGGAAACCGGGCGGGTGCCGGGCTCGGACTTGATGATGGAGGAAGCTTCCAGGAAGGGCGCCTTGTTGGTGGCCGAGGCGAACTTGGAACCGAACTCACCAAAGGAGAGGTGCTGTGCCTTCTTCTCTACCAGGCCGAAGCTGGCGACGTCCCAGAATGCGGTGGAGCCTCCGACGCCGAGAATCACCTCGTAACCCTCGGGTGCACGGAAGAACTGGCTGAGTCCCTCGCGGACGGAGCCCACCAGGTTCTTGACTGGTGCCTGCCGGTGGGAAGTGCCGAGGAGGGTTGCCGAGGCGGCAGACAGTGCCTCGATCTGCTCCGGGCGGACCTTGGAGGGCCCAGCGCCGAAGCGGCCGTCCTTGGGCAGCAAATCGGCGGGGATGGTGATGCTGTTGTCGCTCACGGGATGCTCCAATGGTGAAGTAGCGGCCTAGATGGGTCGTGGCAGGTGGCATCGCTGCCCCTTCGACTCCCCAATTCTGCCTGACTCCCCATGCGGGGACAGAACCGAACGCTTCATAGTCCGCCACGTGGAAAGCATCTGTTCCGCCGGACGCGGGACGGGGGCGGGATCGAGGGGGCACGAAAATTATTCGGAGTAATTCCAAATAAGCTAAGCTAGGAGCTGGCGCCCGGCCCGGGACGACCGGCGGGTAGACCGCCTGGCCGCTGCGGTACGGTGGAAAATACGCAAGATACTGCGCTCGAGGAGCTGAGCTGGATGACGGATCTGATCGATACCACTGAGATGTATCTTCGGACCATTTTGGAGCTTGAAGAAGAGAACATCGTGGCTCTTCGCGCGCGCATCGCCGAGCGCTTGCGGCACTCCGGGCCTACCGTTTCCCAGACGATCGGGCGGATGGAACGCGACGGCCTGGTGATTGTTTCCAACGACCGGCACCTTGAGTTGACCGAAACCGGCCGGAAACGTGCCACTGAGGTCATGCGCAAGCACCGTCTCGCCGAGCGGCTCCTGGCCGACGTCATCGGGCTGGACTGGGCCTATGTCCATGACGAAGCATGCCGCTGGGAACACGTTATGAGCGAGCGCGTTGAGCGGCGGCTCTATGAGCTCCTGGACCACCCCACGGAATCTCCCTACGGCAACCCCATTCCAGGACTCGAAGCCCTGGGCGGAGTTGCGTCTCACCCCTTTACGGATGGCGTGGTCAACCTTCTTGAAGCGATGAACGAATACTCACCGGACAACCGGGTCATTGTCAGCCGGTTGGCTGAACCGATCCAGGTGGAACCGGAGCTGTTGGTGCAGCTGGACGAAGGCGGAATCCGCCCCGGAGCCAGGGTTTCCCTGGAGCGTGTGGGGGAGTACATCTCCGTTCGCGTGCCCAATATCGACGGTGCCTTGGAGCTGCCGCCTGAGGTGGCCTCGCACGTGTTTGTCACGGTCTCATAGCGCTTTCGGCAAAGCGATCGGCAAAGATAACGGAATTATTACTGCGGGGGTTAATCCCCTATAGTTTACTACTGGCGCCGATACCAAAGCGTTACCTGATCCGAAGCCGAGTTCTGCCAGCGGATCAGGTGGATTAGTCCATTCACTGGCAGAAGCGGGGGAACCACCAGCGGCGGTCGAAAGACAGCCTTGGGGTGAAGTCCGCAGCGGATGTGCAACAAAGCGCAGGGCCTTTCCGGGGATCCCTCTGTGCTTCGCGCCCTCCACGCGGACCGGGTCCATGCACTCTCTGACCCGAATCCGACAGCTAACTTCGCAGGCTTGCCAGAGAGGAACACTTTGACCACGCAGAACACCAGGGGCCGCAGACGCGCGTCCGGTCCTACTGCTGAGCTGCGGACCATGCAGGTCGTTGCGCACGATCGGCCCCGCGATCCGCATCGCGAAGTGCGCCGGCGCAAGGGCCCCTTGCGGCAAATAGCCGATTTCGCCGCCGCGAGCGGTGCGGGACAGAAGGCCGGTGTGGCCCTCGCCGCCACGGGCCTCATCCTGACGGTGGCCATGCCGGGTACCGGCGCATTGACGGCCGCCGCGGAATCGAACCAGGCTTCCGCGGCTTCGGCGGGGACGCAGGCCGAGATTCCCGCTGCGGCCAATGCCACCATCGACTTCAGCCGAGCTGCCGTTTCCACTACGGCGGATCCTGATAGCAAACTCAAGCAGCTCCTGAGCGCGCAGTCGGTCGGCAGCATCAAGACGTCGTCCTCGAAGGGCACGCTGGGGGCTCCGCTGGACACCCTCACCACGGCCTCGCCGTTCGGCTACCGCGTGAACCCCATTACGGGAGGCCTAGGGGAGTTCCACCGTGGCCAGGACTTCGTGGCCCAGTGCGGCACCCAGGTACATGCGGCTGCGGCCGGCAAGGTCACGTTTGCGGGCTGGCACCCGTATGGCGGTGGAAACCGAATTGTGGTGGACCACGGCAACGGCCTGGAGACCACGTACAACCACTTGTCCTCGTTCAGCGTCCAGGTGGGCCAAACAGTCAACCGCGGCGACGTCGTCGCTTTGAGCGGCACCACTGGCGCCTCCACCGGCTGCCACCTCCATTTTGAAGTCATGGTCAACGGCGACGTCGTTGATCCCCTGGGCTGGCTGTAGCCAATCCGATGGACGTCTCTCGCATGCTTGTCACGCTCCGTGACCTGAATGTGACATTCAGCCAAAACTCCTGTAGCGTCTAACTCGCATCAACTTTTAGAGAGTTGATGCACTCGGGTGGATTGCCTAGCTCTGCCACTGCCTGAGGTTCCGTTCGCAAAACATCGTCTGGCAGAGGCGGGGGACCCACTTTTGGTCATCTTCATCGATGGCCTTGGGGTTAAGTCGCATTTGTTTCCTACCGGAAGCATTGCGGCCGGATGACTCCCATCCGAATCCGACAGCTTACCTCGCGGGCATAGGGAGAGGCCTCTTAACGTGTCTTCACGCACTACTCTTGCGCGCCACCGCGCCGCGGTCACCAAGACCAACTCGCTTGCCGTCATCGCTAAGACCGTCGGCAGCAACGCCGGTGGTGTAGGCCGTCAGGCAGCAGTTATCGCCGCTGCGTCCGGTCTGGTTCTCACTAGCGGTATCGCGGCCAACGCTGCCGAAACCAATGTCCCCCGCGAGTCCACTGCGACCTCCACCCTGGAAGTCCAGTCCATCGCCCAAGCCAGTATTGCGGCCGACTCCTCCGTCGCCATCAAGTACGAACGTCCGGCTGTTTCCACGGCGGCTGCTCCGGTTGTCGAAGCTCCGGTTGCCGTCCAGGAAGCTGTTGCCGCTCCCAAGGCCGCTACGGGCGCCGGAACGCTCTCTGTTTCCGCCGCTGTATCCCCCGCCGCGAAGGTTGCCAGCGGCAAGGGCGCAGCAATTGCGGCCGCAGCTTACGCGCAGCTTGGCGTTGCCCAGGACTGCACCGCCCTCGTTTCGAACTCCCTGGCCGCTGTTGGCATCAACTTCCACGGTTGGCCGGCAGACTACATGTCCCTCGGCCGCACGGTCAGTGCTGCTGAAGCACAGCCGGGTGACCTCGTTTACTACCAGAATGGCGGCATGGGCAAGGCCCACATCGCTGTTTACGTCGGTAACGGCATGGCCGTCCACGGCGGTTGGAACGGTGGCACCACTGCTTTGTACAGCGTGAACATCGGCTCCGGTCCGGTCTACATCCACGTTGGTGGCTAAATAGCTTCTGCTAAACAGTTTCACAAGAACATCCCCGCTGGTCCGCCCGCGGGGATGTTCTGTTTTAACCAGCATGTGCCACAACTTGTGACCACCGTCTGCTGAGGACGATTCCGTGCCCGCGGCAGCGTCAACAGCCGTTGCCCCCGGACAGTTGAAGGTTCCCGCCACGTGTCCGGTACATGAACTTTGCCCGACACAGTGCCGGATCCCACCCACGGATTCGTTGATCCGGCCTCCGCGTGTTTACTCTTGTGATGTCGATCCACAGCCCGTACATGCAGAGGGCAGCCGGCCCTCGCGCCCCTGACGGGTGCGGCCGTGAAGAGGTACGTGCATGCGCACACTCGTTCTGAATGCTGGATATGAACCGCTGGCGGTAGTAACCTTCCGCCGGGCGCTGGTCCTTGTGCTCACCGGAAAAGCGAGCGTAGTGGCAGAAGGCGACGAGCCTGTCGTCGGGCCACAGGAGATTCTCGGACGTCCCTCCGTGATTCTGCTCAATCGCTACATCCGGCCGAGGTACAACGCGATCACGGCGGTCACACGCCGCGGCGTCTTGCGCCGCGACGGTCACCGTTGCGCCTATTGCGGGAAAACAGCCCACACAATTGACCACGTCCACCCCAAATCCAGGGGCGGCGCGGATTCCTGGGAAAACCTGGTGGCAGCGTGCCTGCGCTGCAACAACGCCAAGAGTGACCACACACCGGCCGAAATGGGCTGGAAATTGAGGTTCACTCCGGCGGCGCCCACCGGGACTATCTGGCAAATCAAGGAGCTTGAGAAACCTGCGCCCGCGTGGGATCCCTTCCTCCTGCCCGAATCGGCGGCCTGAACCGAACTGAGCCCGCCCCCGGTAGTCTGGGCTGGTGGACTTTGATGCGGTGATCTTGGCGGGTGGCAAGTCCTCCCGCCTCGGTGGCGTGCCCAAAGCCCAGCTGACGTACGACGGCGCAACGCTGCTTGAGCGCGCCCTCGCGGCCACGCACGGGGCCGGGCGGGTCGTCGTCGTCGGGCCGGATCCCGGCACGTTGCCGGACGGCACAGTGACCGCCCGCGAGGACCCTCCGTTCGCCGGACCGGCAGCGGCGATCGAAGCCGGACTCCTTGCGCTTGAGAAGCATGCCCGCGCGGGTCTTTCCGCAAAGGAAACATCCGCGCCGTGGGTACTCGTCATGGCGTGCGATATGCCCCTCGCGGGCGCAGCAGTTCCGGTTCTTATCCGGGAACTTGCCGGACACGACGAAACGGAAGGGGCCATGGCTGTATCCGCCGATGGCCGGAGACAGCCGTTGCTTGGAATCTACCGGTTCGCTGCTTTGCAACGGGAAGTGCTGGCCGCGGCAGAACAGGGTGGCCTCGCCAACGCCGCGGTGTTCCGCCTGCTTGCTAGGCTTGATCTGCTGGCCGTACCTGTTCCTGCTGGCTCCACCGATGACGTGGATACCTGGGACGATGCCGCGGCGCTTGGAGTGGACGGCGACCTGCCGTGACAAAAGCTGTACCGGACTTTGGAGGCGGATCGTGAAGAGCCAAGAAGAAACGCTTGAGGAGTGGTGCAGGAGCCTGCTGCAAGCATATGAGCTTGAAAGCGTCGAGATCGACATCAACGAGATCCTGTCCTTGGCTGGCGTTGCAGCCCATTCCGTAGTTCGGCCTGCGGCTCCCCTGACCACCTTCATTGCCGGTTTCGCGGCCGGACTTGCAGCGGGTTCGGGGCAAGCGACGGAAACCGCGTCGATGGACGCCGCCATGGGCCTGGCACGCACGCTCGCCAACGACTACACGAACCCCGGAACCGACGCCGGATGACCGATGCCCCTGAACAGGGCGCCGAGAATCAGGGCGCCGAGGACCTGGGCGCCGAGGACCAGCACCCTTCCGCCGTGACCGATCCGGCACCGAACGTTGAGCATGTCCCGCACGCCGACCACCTGTGGGCGGAAGCCCGGCAGCTTGCCTTCGACTGTGCCACGCCCATTCCCGCCGCACCCGTTGCCCTGAAGGATGCCCTCGGCCGGACGTTGGCATCGGACGTCCACGCCCTGCAGGACGTGCCGCACTATGCGTCTTCGGCGATGGATGGCTGGGCTGTCAACGGCAGCGGTCCATGGATCCTGGCTGAGCCGGGCCATCGGCTGGCCCCGCATCAGGCGAGCCCTATTGTCACGGGTGGTCTGATACCGCCTGGGGCCAAAGCCGTGCTCCGCAGCGAAAGCGGCATCCTGACGACCGACGAAGACGGCCTGCCTGTCCTCGCGCTCGGCGGAAACGCGAGGCCTGGCGAACCGCGCAACGGGCAACACATCCGTAACGCCGGAGAAGAAGCCGGCGCAGGCGAGCTGCTGATCAAGTCCGGGGTCGTCCTGAACCCCGCCCACCTCGCCCTTGCCGCGCTGGCCGGCCGGGATGAACTGGATGTCCTGGGCAAACCCCATGTGAAACTGCTCCTGACCGGCTCCGAAGTGGTGACTGCGGGTGTCCCTGCCCCTGGGAGGGTGAGGGATACCTTCGGGCCGCAGCTTGGCGCCGTCGTCGAACTCCTCGGCGGCATCCGCGGCGATCAGATCAAAGTGGGCGACTCCTACGAGGAATGGCTCGCGGGCCTCGAGGAAGGCGAGTTGTCGCCGGACACGCCACCCGCCGACGTCGTTTTCACCACCGGGGGAACGGGCCGTTCGGGAACGGACCACTTCCGGAGGGCAGTTGCGGAACTCGGCGGTCGCTTGTTGATTGATGGCATTGCGATGCGGCCGGGACACCCCGGCGTCCTGGCTGAGTTGCCGGACGGGCGCTTTGTCTTAGGGCTGCCGGGCAATCCGCTCGCGGCAATGATGGTTCTCTTCACGATCGGCGCACCGCTGCTCGCAGGACTGGGTCACGGCAAGCTGCCCGAGGTGGGGGAAGTGCCTTGCGGTGCAATGCTCGACGCCGACCCCGGGCGCACCCGCTTGCTTCCCTTCAGGTTCGTGTACGGATTGGCCTCGCCGGCCCAACACGCGGGGCCGGGGATGATGCGCGGCCTCGCCAGTGCGGACGGCGTCATGGTGGTCCCGCCACACGGCGTCCAACTCGGGGAACCTGTGCCTGCTTTCCGCCTTCCGTGGGGGCCGCCGCTTCCCCAACCGAAGCCTTCGCAGGACAAAACCAAGAAAACTCCCGCCAGACCCGCCCGCAAAGTTTCGTCAGGGCCGGTGGACTGGAGCGCCTTGACTGGCTAAGAACTTCCGGTCCCGGATGGACACGGGTGGAATAGAGAGACAGGCCTTGCAATGATGGGGGCATGAACAGGCATGCTCCCGAGCAGGACATCAATGAAGATGACCTCCAGATCCACCCGCCCAAGCGCTCAGCCGCCGGTGTCAAGGCAGTCACCGTGGCTTTGGAACGAGGTTGGGCCCAAGCCGGTGTGGGCCGGACCGTCAAGTCAATGCTCCGCGTCAACCAGCGGGACGGTTTCGACTGTCCCGGGTGCGCCTGGCCGGAGTCCATTACCGGAAAACGCAGCCCCGCCGAGTTCTGCGAAAACGGGGCCAAGGCCATCGCCGAGGAGAGCACCACCCGCGTGGTCGATGCGGCGTTCTGGGCCAAGCATCCCCTTGCCGAGCTTGAAGACAAGACCGAGTACTGGCTGGGCAGCCAGGGGCGCATCGCCGAGCCCGTTGTCATCCGCCCCGGTGAAACACACTATTCTCCGATCAGCTGGACGGATGCTTTCGCCCTGATCGGCGAGCACGTCAATGCCACGACGCCGGACCGCTGCGTTTTCTACACCTCGGGCCGCACGGCCAACGAGACAGCCTTCATGTACCAGCTCTTCGCGCGTAGCCTCGGCACCAACAACCTGCCCGACTGCTCCAACATGTGCCACGAGTCTTCTGGCAGCGCCCTCAACCCGACCATCGGCATCGGCAAGGGAACTGTCTCCCTGGAAGATATCCACGAGGCGCAACTGGTACTGGTTGTGGGCCAGAACCCGGGCACGAACCACCCGCGCATGCTCTCCGCCCTGCGCGATTGCAAGAACAACGGCGGCAAGGTCGTGGCAGTCAATCCTTTGCCGGAAGCCGGGCTGCTGAACTTCAAGGATCCCCAGTCGCTCAACGGCGTGGTGGGCGGCGGCACGGATATCGCCGATGAATTCCTGCAGATCAAGGTCGGCGGCGACCTCGCTTTGTTCCAGGCTCTGGGCCACCTCTTGCTGGAGGAAGAGAAACGGCAGCCGGGAACCGTGGTCGATAGTGCGTTCATCGAGGCACAGACCGATGGCTTCGCGGCCTACGCGGAAGCCCGGGCCACGCTTGACTGGGCCGAGACGGAACGCGCCACGGGCCTGAGCCGCATTGAAATCACCAAGGTGGCGGGCATGCTGGCCGCTTCGAAGGGCACCATCATTTGCTGGGCGCTGGGCCTGACCCAGCAACCCCACTCCGTGGACACTTTGCGGGAAATCATCAACCTGCTCCTCTTGCAGGGAAACTTCGGCAAGCGCGGAGCCGGAGCTTGCCCCGTCCGCGGCCACTCCAACGTGCAGGGCGACCGCACCATGGGCATCTGGGAGAAGCCTTCCGAGGGCTTCCTTGCAGCCCTCGACAAGGAGTTCGGATTCACGATGCCCAGGGTGCACGGCTACGACTCCGTGGAGACCCAACACGCCTTGGAGCAGGGCAACGTGGATGTATTCGTGTCCATGGGCGGGAACTTCGCCGCGGCTGGCTCGGACACGGTCGCGCTGGAGGAAGGGCTGAAGAGGGCCGGGCTGACGGTTCACATCTCCACCAAGCCCAACCGTGCCCACGTGGTGCACGGTAAGACCTCCCTGATCCTGCCCACTCTGGGCCGAACGGACACGGACGACAAGCACCCCGGCGGACGCCAGTTCCTCTCCGTGGAAGACTCCATGTCAGTCATCCACTCCACCCAGGGCCGCCTGGCTCCGGTCTCCGAGCACTTGCTTAGCGAACCCGTCATCGTCGCACGCATGGCGCAGGCAGTCCTCGGCGACGATCATGCGGTGGACTGGCGGGAGATGGCCGAGGACTACGACGTCATCCGGGACCACATCTCCAAGGTCATCCCCGGCTTCGAGGACTTCAACGCGCGCGTCCGCACCAAGAACGGCTTTGTGCTTCCCAATCCACCGCGTGACACCCGCACGTTCGCCACGGATATCGGCAAAGCACGCTTCACCGTAAGCCCGCTGGAGTACCTTGAAGCCCCGGCCGGCCACCTGATCCTGCAAACCGTACGTAGCCACGATCAGTACAACACCACGTTCTACGGGCTCGACGACCGCTACCGCGGTATTTCCGAAGGCCGCAGGGTCATCCTGGTCCACGAGGAAGACCTCAGCGAGCTCGGCTTCGAAGACAGGGACATGGTGGACGTCATCTCCATCTTCGGTGGAACGGAACGCCGGGCGGACAAGTTCCGGCTGGTCGCCTACCCCACAGCCAAGGGTTGCGCGGCCGCTTACTTCCCGGAGGCCAACGCCTTGGTGCACCGGGAACTCGTGGCGCGTGAATCCAACACCCCCGGCTACAAGGCCATGACGGTGCGGTTCGTCAAGCACGGAGAAACGGCCAAGCACGGGGAAGCTGCCGCCGAAACGGTGGGTATCTGAGATGGGACGGGTGACCCAGCGCCGCAAGGTGCACAAGTTCGTCCTGGATGGCTCAGCCCAGGCGTTGGAGCACCCTGTCCGCTACCGCGAGGACTTCCTGGCCGTCGAGGAGCCGCTGGAGGTGCGCCTGGGGCAGATGTCCTTCTCCGTGACCATGAGGACCCCTGGCGACGACTTTGACCTCGTGGCGGGTTTCCTGGTTTCCGAGGGCATCATCTGGGACCCGGCCCAGCTCATTTCGCTGCGCTTTTGCGCCGGCGAGGACGAGAACGGCGTCCAGACCTTCAACGTGGTGGAAGCCCAGTTGCGGCCCGACGTCGTCCTTCCTGAGACCGGCCGCAATGTCTATACGTCCAGCTCGTGCGGGATTTGTGGCACAGACTCCATTGAGGCTGTGCGCCAATCCTCACACTTCAGCCCGGCGGACGACTCCCTGAGCGTGCCGGTGGAGATTCTCGCTTCCTTGCCGGACCGTCTCCGCGAAGCGCAAGCGGTCTTTGACAAGACCGGGGGAGTACACGCCGCGGGCCTCTTCAGGATCAACCACGACGGCGACGCGGAGCTACTGTGCCTGCGGGAAGACGTGGGTAGGCACAACGCTGTTGACAAGGTGGTGGGCTGGGCGCTGCGTGAAGGCTTGTTGCCCCTGAGTGGCACCATCCTGCAGGTCTCAGGGAGGGCGTCCTTCGAGCTGGTTCAGAAGGCCGCGCTTGCCGGAATCCCAGTTCTGGCTGCCGTCAGCGCACCCTCCAGCCTTGCCGCGGAACTGGCCCAGGAGACCGGACTGACCCTGGTGGGATTCAGCCGGGGGACCAGCCTGAACGTTTATGCGGGCAGCGAGCGGGTGCGCGTTCCGGCAAACTTTTAGAGACTTGTAGGGGATAGCCGTCAATCACTTGGTTATTGTTCCGGAACAACGTAGATTTTATCCATCGAATGGAATCGCTGTTTCCACCTGCTGGTAACCTTGCTCGCTTAGGTTCCTTGTAACGGCACGGAAGCCTCTCGACCCAGCCCAGCGCTAAAGGGGACTTGAATTGCACGACGACCGCCGGATCACTGAGAAGCGGCTCGAACGTTTTGTCCGGGAGCGGATCGCCCCCGCCATCTATGGGCGCGCGCTGCCCCTGACCCTCAGCAGTTGGGATGTGCCCGGAGAGCCGGTCCCCGCCTCGGAAGCGCTCCATCAAGTCTTTGAACCCCAGGAACATGGTGCTGCGTGGGGCAAAGCCTGGAGCACTAAGTGGCTGCGGCTCCAAGGTGAGGTTCCGGAGGGTTGGGGAGTCGCCGATGGCACTGCGGTGGAGATCGTCGTCGATCTCGGTTTCAGTATCGACGCCCCCGGATTCCAGTGCGAAGGCATTGCCTGGCGCCCCGACGGCACCATCATCAAGGCCATTTCTCCCCGAAACCAGCATGTCCCGCTTAAGCTCCTGGGTGGCGGACTCTCGGTGGACTTCTACGTCGAAGCCGCGGCCAATCCCGATCTCAGCCAGGGATGGAGCTTCTCGGCAACACCTTTGGGGGACATAGCCACCTCCGGAGACGAGCCCCGCTATCGGCTCGGGCGCATAGCCATAGCCGAACTCAACGAGGTGGTTTGGGAGCTCCATCAGGATATTTGGACGCTTAGCGGGCTCATGCACGAGCTACCCTTCGAACTGCCCCGGCGCCATGAAATCCTTCGCGCCTTTGAACGCATGCTGGACGTCATGGATCCTGACGACGTCGCGGGTACCGCTGCCGCTGGCAGGGAAGCCCTCGCCGAGGTCTTGAGCAGGCCTGCCTACGCCTCAGCCCATGAACTGTTGGCCACAGGCCACGCCCACATCGACTCGGCCTGGCTTTGGCCGGTCCGCGAAACCATCCGCAAGTGCGCCCGCACCTTCTCCAACGTCGTCGCCCTCATGGATGAGAACCCTGACTTCGTCTTTTCCTGCTCCTCTGCGCAGCAACTGGCCTGGATCAAGGAGTTCTACCCCGAGCTGTTCATCCGGATCCGGGAGAAGGTGAAGGCTGGACAATTCATGCCTGTTGGCGGCATGTGGGTGGAATCGGACACCAACATGCCCGGCGGCGAGGCCATGGCCCGCCAATTCGTCGAGGGCAAGAGCTTCTTCCTGCAGGAGTTCGGTATCGACTGCCAGGAGGCCTGGCTGCCGGACTCCTTCGGGTATTCCGGGGCGCTGCCGCAGATCGTCAAGTCTGCTGGCTCCCGCTGGTTCCTGACCCAGAAGATCTCCTGGAACCAGGTCAACAAAATGCCGCACCACACCTTCAACTGGGAGGGCATCGACGGCACGCGGCTATTCACCCATTTCCCGCCCGTGGACACCTACAACGCTGAACTCCACGGACGCGAACTCGCACACGCCCAGCGCAACTATCGGGAGCACGGCCGGGGCACTATTTCCCTGGTCCCCTTCGGCTATGGCGACGGCGGTGGCGGACCCACGCGAGAAATGGTCGCCGCAGCCCACCGCACGGCGGATCTGGAAGGCTCGCCGAAGGTGCGCATGGGAACGGCGAAGGAGTTCTTCACGAAGGCCGAGGCAGAGTATCGGAATCTGCCGGTCTGGGTGGGGGAGATGTACCTCGAGCTACACAGGGGCACCTACACGAGCCAGGCCAACACCAAGCAGGGCAACCGCCGCTCGGAGCACCTCCTGCGCGAAGCCGAGCTTTGGTGCTCGACGGCGGCCGTGCGGACGGCCGGTTCGTTCACCTACCCGGCGTCGGACCTTAAGCGTTTGTGGCGGCTTGTGCTTTTGCAGCAGTTCCATGACATCCTGCCGGGCAGCGCCATCGCATGGGTCCACCAGGACGCCGAGCGGAACTACGCCGCGATCGCAAGGGAACTGGAAGCCATCATTGGGAACGCAGCCGCTGCCCTGCTGGGTAAGGGGGACACAATGTTCCTGCTCAACGCGGCCCCGCATGAGCGCAGCGGCGTACCCCCGCTCGCGGCCGCCCAGGCGGTTCATTCGGAGGGTCCCGTCATCGTTACTGAACGGGCCGGCGGCTACGTTTTGGACAATGGCATCATCCGTGCCGTGCTGGACGCGAATGGACTGCTGACGTCCCTTTCGGACTACGCAAGCGGCAGGGAAGCCATTGCCCGCGGTCAGTTCGGCAACCACCTTGAACTCCACCGGGATACGCCCAACGAGTGGGACGCCTGGGATATCGACGAGTTCTACCGCCGGAACGTCGTCTCCATTGGCGAGGCGCGTTCGGTGACGCTGGAGAGCGCCGGCTGGGACGCCGTCGTCGTCGTTGAGCGGACGGTGGGTTCCTCCACCATCACCCAGCGGATTTCCCTCGAAGCGGGCGCGGAGTCCCTCGGAATATCCACCGCTGTGGATTGGCAGGAACGCGAGAAATTGCTGAAGATCGGGTTCCCGTTGGACGTCCATGCGGACCGTTCCGCTTCGGAGACCCAGTTCGGGCACGTTTTCAGGCCCACCCACACCAACACGTCCTGGGAAGCGGCCAAGTTCGAGTTCTGCGCCCACCGCTGGATCCACGTGGCAGAGCCGGGTTACGGGGTGGCCATCACCAACTCGTCAAGCTACGGGCACGACGTCACCCGGGCCATCCGCGATGACGGCGGAACCACCACTAATGTCCGCGTGTCCCTGTTGCGTGCCCCCAAGTTCCCGGACCCCAAATCCGACCTCGGTGTGCACGTCCTGGAGCTGAGCATCCGGCCCGGCGCCAGCATTGGTGATGCCGTGGAGGAGGGATACCGGACCAATCTCAAGCCGAGGCTGCTGGCGGGCGCGAAGCCTGTGGAACCCCTCTTCACGGTGTTCAACCAAGCGTTGGTGATCGAGGCCGTGAAGCTGGCTGAGGATGGCTCGGGAGACGTGATCGTGCGGCTCTACGAATCACTGGGAGAACGTTCCACAGGCATGATCACGGCCAACTTCGAATCCAGGGAGGTGCGCGCCGTGGACCTTCTGGAGCGCCCCGTCGAGGCTCCCGACGTGATGCCCGGAGCTGGCGCAGCCCAAATGACGCTGCGTCCGTTCCAGTTGGTGACCTTGCGCTTCAGCCGCTGAGCTTTTGCGTGCCCTGCCTCAGACGTCGTGCTGCAGGCGCTTGACGAATTGCTTGGTGCGTTCCTCCCGCGGCTCCCTCAAGACCTCCGCGGCCGGCCCACGCTCCACTACGACGCCGCCGTCCATGAAGATGACTTCGTCGGCAACTTGGCGGGCGAAGGCGAGCTCGTGGGTCACGATCACCATGGTCCACCCTTCGTCGGCAAGTTCCTTGATGACACCGAGCACCTCACCCACGAGCTCCGGGTCCAGGGCGGAGGTGGGCTCGTCGAAGAGCAGCAACTGGGGTTTGAGTGCGAGGGCGCGCACGATTCCCACACGTTGTTGCTGCCCGCCTGACAGCTCGAAGGGGTAGGCGTCGCGTTTGTCCGCGAGCCCTACCCGGGCCAGGAGGCGATCGGCCTCGGCCACCACTTCCGCCCGTGGCCGTTTCTGGACCTGGACCGGTCCCTCGATGATGTTCTTGAGCACCGTCATGTGCGGGAACAGGTTGTAATGCTGGAACACCATGGCACTGCGGTCACGGAGGGCCGCGATTTCCCGTTTTCCCACGGTGCCGGCGAAGTCGAGGGTCAGTCCCGCGCCGGATCCGCGGACGGTCCCGGCGTCGGCGTCCCCGAAGGTGACAATCCCGGCGTCGGGCACTTCGAGGCCGTTGAGCGAACGCAAAACAGTGGTCTTGCCCGAACCGGAAGGCCCGATCAGCGCTACCACCTGGCCGCGCAGGACATCGATGTCGATGCCGCGCAGCACCACGTTGCTGCCGAAGGCTTTGGCGAGGTCCCGGGCGGACAGAACCAGCCCTGCGCCTGCTAGCGAGGCGTTGCTGGTGTCAGTGGGCGACATAGCGGTCCAATCTGCGCTCCAGGGCGGACTGGCCCGTGGAGAGGACGAGGCAAATGAGCCAGTAGACCAAGGCGGATTCGAGGTACAGGATCATGAATTCCTGGCTGAACGCGGCGATCTGCTGGGCATTGCGGAAGAGTTCGGTGACCAGGATGAGGGAAGCCAACGAGGTGTCCTTCACGAGGGAAATGAAGGTGTTGGACAGTGGGGGCACTGAGACCCTGGCCGCCTGCGGGAGGATGATCCGCACGAGCGTTTGAGGCCGGGACATGCCGATGGTGTGCCCGGCCTCCCATTGGCCCTTGGGCACGGACAGGATCGCAGCGCGGATAACCTCCGCCGCGTAGCCACCCACATTGAGGGAAAAGGCGATGATGGCGCTGGGCCACGGCTCCAGCTTCACGCCGAGGCTAGGGAGGCCATAGAAGATCACGAACAGCTGCACCAGCAGGGGAGTTCCGCGGATTACGGAGACGTAGAAGCGTGCGACGCCGGAAAGCACCCGGTTGGGGCTCAAGCGTAAGAGGGCAACGAGCAGTGCCAGTGCCAGGCCCAGGGCGAACGACGCCAAGGTCAGGGGGATGGTGCCCGTGACGGCACCGCCGATGATGGGCCCGAACGAACTCCAGACGAGATCCCAGTTGAAGGTCATCTGTTTGGCCGCTGGCTACTTGGTGACGTCTGCGCCGAAGTACTTCAGGGAGATCTTTGCCAGGGTGCCGTCCGCTTGAAGATCCGTCAGGGCTTTGTCCACCGCGGCCTTAAGCTCGGTGGATCCCTTGCGGAAGACCAAGGCGCTTTGCGTTTTGTCCGTTGTTTCCGCCGCTATCTTCAAGCCGGAGTCCGGAGTGGTCTTGGCATAGTCGAGGTAGGTCAGTTTGTCGTTGACGGTTGCATCGACGCGGCCCTGGCGAACCAGGGTTGCTGCCTGCGCCCAGCCTTCGACGGCCTGGACGTTGGCGCCAGCGTCAACTGCCATCTTGTAGAAGTTGCTGGTGAGTGACTGTGCGGTGGTTTTGCCTTTGAGGTCTGCGAAGCTGTTGATGGACGTGTTGTCCGACTTGGTCACCACCACCCCGTTGGAGACCGTGTAAGGCGCTGAGAAATCGTACTTGGCCGTGCGCTCGGGGTTGATGGAGATCTGGTTGGCGATGGTGTCGAAACGCTTGGAATCAAGGCCCGCGAAGATGCCATCGAACTGGGTTTCCTGGAAGGTCGCCTTGACTCCGAGCTTGCCGGCCACGGCCTGTGCGATTTCGACGTCGAAGCCCGTGAGCGATCCCGCTCCGTTCTCGTGGAAGCTGAAGGGCCGGTACGTGCCTTCGGTGGCAATGACGATCTCGCCCTTGGACTTGATGGCGGACAGCGAGGTGTCTCCGCCCGATGTCGACGACGGCGATGATCCGCCGCCGCAAGCGGTCAGCGCCAGCGCGACGGCGGCAAGGGTTGCGGACAGTGCTGTGCGGCGAGTGGGCAGGCTCTTCATGAAAGCCATCTTAGTCACGGGTCCGTTCCAGCTGCCGGGGGGCGTACACAGAAGGACGCTTAAAAAGGCTGAGTGGGGGCGGTCCCCAACAGCCCGCCACCACTCATCCCCCCAAATGTGCTCCAGCACGCGCCACGAACCTTGGAAACCCGTTCATTGATTCGAAGGTCAGGCTGCATCGCCTTCACACATTCATGATTATGCCACGATATAATGGATTTGTGAAAGAGGTTACGCGGTATGTTTTTCTATTTCGTTGACGTTACCGCGCTGTTGGCGCGGTGCGCAATGACCTTGGATAGCCAGATGCCTCCCAAACCAAGCGTGCTCGCCAAAGCTGCCGAGTAGTTGATGAGTGGCCGCAGCCACCCGACCGACGCCGGGATGAACGGAAAGACCTGCGAAACGATGAGCAATCCGAGGCCCAGGAGCAGCGTCGCGGAGGCGGCACGCAGCAGAACGGGACCGGAGCGTCGCACGGATCGCCACATGCCCGGGACCAGGCAGGTGGCAACGTAGCCCGGGTAGAACCTGCCCAAGGCCGCGTAGATATCAAGGGCTGGCCCCGGGTCCAGGTCACTCAGGCCAACAGAGGAGTCCCTGGTGTCCATCGAGAAGAAAAAGAAGGCAGTGAGGACCGCGGTGGCTCCCAAAATGGCCAAGCCAAGCGGTCCCCGGATGGCACGTTCCCCGCCAGGCGAAGCAAAGGCCGTGGCCACCTTGATGCCCATGAGCAGGAACGTTCCGTAGAGTATGAACCGGAGCAGCAGGTTGCAGACGTTGAAGTTGCCCAGCCAGGCGTCGATAAGCACGTAAGGCCCCTCGATGCTGAGCAGGATGTCAAGCGAAATCAGCGCGAACAGGACCAACATCATCCGGTTCTCGCCCCGGACGGCGCTGGGAACGCGGATGACCGTCAACGCAACGCAGACGAAGAGCGTGGCCCACTGCAGGACGGCGATCATCCGAGGTTCTCCCAGATTCTGTTGGTGTGATCGGCCTCGTGCTCTTGGCGGCGCAAGACCTTGCCCAGGGCCTGTAGCCGTTCGCCGGCCAGCAGGGCCAGCTCGCCTTCCGTCATCCGGTCGAGGGCGTCCCGCCGTGCCCCAGGGGGCCAGCCGGCTTCAGCCTCCGTGACGAGGCCGCTGGCCACAAGGCCCCCGGAGGGTCCGACGCCGGCGGCGCGTGAGGTTGCCAGGGCCAGTTCCGGTGGCAACCGGTTGGCTGTCAGATGGGCGGAGAAATTCTGCGGTGCGATTCCGGTGGCGTCGCTGACCCGGTGGCGCAGCTCGCCGCCGTCGATCGCATCCACCCAGTTCCTGACTGACGTCGGGTGGGGCGTGTCCGCCAGGACCAGGGGCGGCGCGCCGTCCCGGGGCTCGGAACGCTCCACGACGGCCCGCAAGAGATCCATGGTGGAGATCTGGCTGACGAGTTCCGCGTCAGAGGGCGGAACCGGAGTTCCGCGAAGCGCCGCATAGGCCTCGAATTGTGCCAACGCATCGAAGGGATTCATGTCGAAGGCCCGGCTTATGCTCACGAGCGAGGTCTCCGCTACCTTGCCCCGGACCAATTGCTGGGCCAGCGTAGTGCGTTTCACTCCCGAGAATCGGCAGACATCGGCCGTGCTGGTGTTCGGCGCGATCCCGTGCAGCCAGCGTTGGAACGCCTTGGAAGGGAGGGACATGAACCACTTTCTGATGGACGGTTTCGGGCGGGCAGATTCTGACAGGACAGTGGGGTCGATTTTACGATGCGGGCACATTGAATTATGCTTGATTCTCGAACCCGCTGGTCCGCACACCCCCCAAGTACGGACCAGCGGGTTCTTCCATGCCCCGGCCTTTCCGTTGTGGGGCGGAGCAGTGAGAGGATAGACCAATGACTGCAACGCTTGTCGCCAAAGAGCTCTCCGGCGGCCACGGTCACCGCACCTTGTTCTCGAAGCTCTCCCTCACAGTCGCGCCTGGAGACGTCGTGGGTGTTGTCGGCGCCAACGGTGCCGGGAAATCGACGCTCTTGCGCATTCTTGCCGGAGCTGACCGTCCACAAGACGGCACGGTCAGCCTCGCCCCCGCCGACGCCTTTGTCGGGTGGCTGCCCCAGGAACACGATCGCACTCCCGGTGAAACGGTTGCCGCCTACATTGCCCGCCGCACGGGTTGCTCCCAAGCCACGGCCGACATGGAGGCGGGCGCCGAGGGTCTCGCCGCCGGGACTCCGGACGCCGATGACGCCTATTCCCTGGCCTTCGACCGCTGGATGGCGTCGGGGGCGGCAGACCTTGAGGACAGAATCCCTGCGGTCCTGGCGGAACTGGGCCTGGAATCAGGTCCGGATGCGCTGATGACGGGCCTGTCCGGCGGACAGGCAGCCCGGGTCGCCTTGGCCGCGCTCCTGCTAAGCCGCTTCGATGTGGTGCTCCTCGACGAACCGACCAATGACCTGGACCTCGACGGACTCGCCCGGCTTGAGTCCTTCGTCCAAGGCCTGCGGGGCGGTGCCGTGCTGGTCTCGCATGACCGGGAGTTCCTGGCCCGATGCGT
Organism: Arthrobacter sp. DMZ02-1R; assembly: GCF_057747935.1. NCBI lineage: Bacteria > Bacillati > Actinomycetota > Actinomycetes > Micrococcales > Micrococcaceae > Arthrobacter > Arthrobacter sp. DMZ02-1R. The sequence goes on along the minus strand of NZ_CM173230.1, from coordinate 3,820,017 downwards.
CACCAGGGTCCTGGAATTGGACCTGGCACAGAACAGTGTGGCGGTCTACGACGGCGGTTACGACGCCTTCCTCGAAGAGCGGGCGGTAGCGAAGCGGCACGCCCGGGAACGGTACGAGGAGTTCGCCAACACCAAGGCGGATCTTGTGTCCCGGGCCCGGACGCAGCGTGAATGGAGCTCGCAGGGCGTCCGCAACGCCATGAAGAAGAATCCGGACAACGACAAGATCCGCCGTGCTGCCAGCGCTGAGTCTTCGGAAAAGCAGGCCCAGAAAGTCCGGCAGATGGAGTCCCGCATCGCCCGGCTTGACGAGGTGGAAGAGCCGCGGAAGGAGTGGCAGCTGCAGTTCAGTATCGGCCAGGCTCCGCGCTCCAGTTCGGTCGTCGCAACCTTGCGCGACGTCGTCGCGCATCAGGGCGATTTCACGCTGGGACCGATCAATCTCCAGCTCAACGCGGGCGAACGCATCGGCATCACGGGACCCAACGGCGCAGGAAAGTCCACCCTCCTGCGGCTCCTGCTGGGACTTCAACAGCCCGACGCCGGGGATGCCTCCATGGGCGTGTCCGTGGCGATCGGCGAGATAGACCAGGCCCGGGGGCTGCTGGCAGGACATCTCACGCTTACCGACGCCGTCGAAGCCGTCCTCACTGACTGGAACTCCGCCGATGTCCGCACCCTCCTGGCAAAATTCGGCCTCAAAGCGGACCACACGTCCCGGACCGTGGATTCCTTGTCTCCGGGCGAACGCACCCGGGCAGCGCTCGCGCTGCTACAGGCCCGCGGCGTCAATCTGTTGGTCCTGGACGAACCCACCAACCACCTCGATTTGCCGGCCATCGAGCAGTTGGAAGAAGCACTGGACGGCTACGACGGCGCACTGCTGCTCGTCACGCACGATCGCCGCTTGCTCGAAAACGTCCGGCTCGATTCCCGTTGGCACCTCGACAACGGCACCGTGACTGAACTGCAGCATACTTCCGGAATGGGGAATCACAAGTCATGAGCATGGATGGCGTCGCCTGGCGCTCGCTCTACAACATCACTCGCGCGAAGAGTGGCTCCCAGCCGTTCTCCCGGGAGACCATCAAACGTGTGCTGGCATTCGCCAAACCGCACCGGAACAAGTTGATTGCCTTCGTGCTGGCCTCCATTGTGGGCGCAGTCCTTGCGGTGGCCACCCCCGTGCTGGCTGGCCGAGTGGTGGACGCGATTATTGCCCGCTCCGGTGTGGACGTGGTGATAGGGCTGGCCGCTCTCATCGCCGCCGTTGCCGTCGCTGATGCCGGGCTTGGCCTGTTGACCCGCTGGCTGTCTTCAGTGATCGGCGAAGGGGTGATCGTGGATTTGCGGACACGTGTGTTCGACCACGTGCAGCGCATGCCCATCGCGTTCTTCACCAGGACCCGCACCGGTGCCCTGGTCAGCCGCCTCAACAATGACGTCATCGGAGCCCAGTCGGCCTTCGCTGGCACCCTCTCCGGGGTGGTCAGCAACATTGTGTCCTTGGCCTTGACGCTCGTGGTCATGCTCAACACCTCCTGGCTGGTCACTGTGCTGGCCATGGTGCTGCTGCCGATCTTCCTCATCCCAGCCCGCCGCATGGGCTCCAAGCTGGCCGACCTGCGCCGCGAAGCCGCGTCACACAACGCCGCCATGGGAACCCAGATGACCGAGCGTTTCTCGGCACCTGGCGCCACGCTCGTCAAACTGTTCGGCCGCCCCGACGAGGAATCCGCCGAGTTCGCCCTGCGCGCCGGCCGTGTGCGGGACATCGGCGTCCGCACCGCCATGCTGCAGTTCACGTTTATCACCGCGCTGACACTCGTTTCCGCCCTCGCCCTCGCGCTCGTCTATGGACTGGGCGGCTGGCTGGCCCTGAGCGGGCAGCTGGCGGCCGGCGACGTCGTCGTTCTGGCACTGCTGCTCACGCGCCTCTATGCGCCGCTCACCGCTCTCTCCAACGCGCGTGTGGAGATCATGAGCGCGCTGGTCAGTTTCGAGCGGGTCTTCGAGATCCTGGATCTGGATCCGCTCATCCAGGAAAAGCCCGACGCCGTCGCGGTGCCGCCGGGACCCGTTGCAGTGGAGTTCGACGACGTCCGCTTTGCGTACCCGTCCGCGGACAAGGTCTCCCTCGCGTCGCTTGAGGACGTGGCCACGCTGGATACCCGCGGCGGTGAGGAGGTCCTTCACGGAGTCAGCTTCCGCGTTGAGCCAGGCCAAACGGTGGCGCTGGTGGGGTCCTCGGGCGCGGGCAAGTCCACGGTGGCCCAGCTACTGTCCCGCCTCTACGACGTCGACTCCGGCACCGTGCGCCTGGGCGGCCACGGGCAGGGCACGGGCCTGGACATCCGCGACGCTACGTTTGACTCCCTGCGTGCGACATTGGGCATGGTCACGCAGGACGGGCACCTTTTCCACGAAAGCATCGCCTCCAACTTGCGGCTCGCCAGGCCCGGAGCGACGGACGAGGAAATGTGGGACGTGCTCCGGCGGGCCCGGCTCGAGACCATGGTCCGCTCCCTGCCCGATGGCTTGGAAACCGTGGTGGGGGAGCGCGGCTACCGCCTTTCGGGCGGGGAACGCCAGCGGCTCACCATTGCACGCCTGCTGATCGCACAACCGAGGGTTGTCATCCTGGACGAAGCCACGGCGGCCTTGGACTCCACGAGCGAAGCCGCCGTCCAGGCGGCCTTGGGCGAGGCACTCGCGGGACGCACCGCCGTCGTGATCGCTCACAGGCTCTCCACCATCCGGGCTGCCGATGTCATCCTGGTGGTGGAGGACGGATCGATTATTGAGCGCGGCACCCATGCAGAGCTTCTCGCGGCGGACGGGCGCTATGCGGAGCTGTACAACACGCAGTTCGCCGAGGCCACGGCCGTGGCCCAGGAGGCTGTTCCGAAGCTGTAAGGCCTCCGGTGCCTCTGCCTCAGCTTCGGGTATGTTGACGAACTTCCGGCGCAACTTCCACGCGGTTTCTGCCGGCTGACTTGGCTGCGTACAGGGCCATGTCGGCTTCTTTGAGGAGCCGTTCGCTGCTGACCCGGTGGTCGGGCACGTAGGCAGAGACTCCGGCACTCATCGTGAGGGTCCCGGAGGGATTCCCGGAATGGGCAATGCCCAGGCCGTGCACCGCCGCCAGGGCACGCTCTAGCCTCGTTTCTGCCCCGGACACAGTCTGACCCGGCAGCAGGAAAAGGAATTCTTCCCCGCCGAACCGGTAAATTCCATCGCTTTGACGCCCTTGCCCGGCAAGGGAAGCCGCGACGGCCTGCAGCGCCGAGTCGCCTGCTTGGTGGCCATAAATGTCGTTGTAACTCTTGAAATTGTCGACGTCGCAGATGGCCAGGCTGTAATCCGTTCCGTAGCGCGCGCATTTGTGGTGCAGCTGCTCCAGGTCTTCCGAGAGCTTCAGCCGGTTGTGGAGCTTCGTCAGTGGATCGGTCCGGGCCTGCTCCGTGAGCGCAGCGCGGTAGCGCGCAAGGTCTGTGTGCAGCGAAGTAACCCTTTGCGCCACCAGAAGGCGGGTATGCAGGGTGAACGGATCAAGTGGCTTGGCCACGTAGTCGTCTGCACCAGCCTTCATGCCGGCGACAACGTCCTCCCGTGAGTCCTTCGAGGTGACGAGGACAAGATACGTATATGAGTCTTCTTCCGCGGAGCGGATGGCCCTGCAGAGGTCGAGTCCGTCGAGTCCGGGCATCATCAGGTCAGTCACGACCACCTCCGGGCGGTGCTGCCGATACAGCTCCCAGGCAGAGCTGCCGTCCGCCGCCACGATGCACTCGTGGCCGGACTGCTCCACTGCTGCTTTCGCTACCAGGCGGGAACCGAAGTCGTCATCCGCGACCAGCACCTTCATGGGGCCACCGACAAGGCGTCGTCCAGCGCCTTGTCAACAAGGGCCAGTTCGGCTTCAAGACTGGCGAGGAGGGCGCGATCAACAGGCGCTCCGTCCGAGGAGCCGTGTTCCATCTCCTCGCACATCCGGGCCGCGCGGGCGGCTCCAATGTTGGCTGCGGAGCCTTTCAATTTATGGGCTACCTGCCTGAAAGCGTCTCCGCCTCCGTTGTCCAGAGCTTGGCGGAGTGCTTCCAAGGTTGGTTGAATGTCTTGCCGGAAGGCCTGTGCCGCGGCAGGCAGCAACCCCAGCCCGTCCGCCGCGCCGAGGGCGCGCAATGTTTCCAGCCTCGCGGGGTCGAGGGCAGGTTCGGTGCTTTCCTTCGCTGACTCGGGTATCCACCGTGTGAGAACTTGGTCCAATTTGCCCATGTCCACCGGCTTGGTGAGGTAGTCGTCCATGCCGGCGGCAAGGCAGCGGTCACGGTCCTCATCCAGGGCCCCGGCGGTCATGGCAATGACGGGGAGCCTGCGGTGGCCATTTTGCCGTTCCCGAATGGCCTTGGTGGCCTCGAATCCGTCCATGACGGGCATATGGCAGTCCATCAGCACCGCCGCATACGCGGTTGCACCAGTGGCGGCAACTGCGTCACTTCCGTCAGCGACGACGTCGGCCTCGTACCCTAACTTTGCAACCATGCTCCGGGCCACGAGCTGATTGACCTCGTTGTCCTCCACGATCAGAATCCGGCCACGCGAAGGCTGGCTGATGCTCGCGGGGACCGCGGGAGAAACGATCGGAGCGCCGACCGGACGGGTCGCCACAAGGCGCATGAGCCGATCATAGAATTCGGAGCTGCGCACGGGCTTCGTGAGCCACTCCTGGACCCCGGCCGCCACGAGTTCCGTCTTGTCCACATTCATGGTGGACGTCAGCATGATGATCCGGATGGATTCCAACGCGACGTCGGTACTCAGGTTGCGCGCCAGCTCCAGCCCGTTCATGTGGGGCATGCACATATCGATCACCGCGATGTCGAAGGGACTTCCGGCGGCGGCTTCCTCGCGGCAACGGTCCAAGCCCTGTTGGCCATCGCTTACAGCCTCCGGTTTCATCCGCCAGCCCGCCAGTTGCCCTTCGAGCACCAAGCGGTTGGTCGCGTTGTCATCCACCACCAGGACCCGGAGTCCCGTCAGTTGATCGGGGGAGATCGACGGCGGAGCTGCGGCAGGACCTGTCACTCCCAATGGAAGGGTGGCCCAGAAAGTGCTGCCGTTTCCCAGGGAGCTGTCCACCCCGATCTCGCCGCCCATCACCTCGGTGAGCCTCCGCGAGATCGCCAGTCCCAAGCCGGTTCCGCCGTACCGCCGGGTGGTGGAGGCGTCGGCCTGCGAGAACGACTCGAAGAGCCTGAGATGGTTTGCTGCCTCGATCCCTATCCCGGTGTCATGGACTTCGAAGCGCACCCGAACGTTTGCGGTGTCCTGCTCCACGACCTTGACGCTGATGACGACTTCCCCGGAAGGGGTGAACTTCACGGCATTTGAAGCCAGGTTGAGGAGAATCTGCCTGATGCGTCCGGCGTCGCCGACGAGCATCCCCGGAACCTCCGGCCGGCAGTACGCGATGAGTTCCAGGCCTTTGGCCTGGGCGGCTTCCGCCAGGAGGGCTGCGAGCTCCTCCACCATGGTGCGTGGATTGAAGGGTGCGGGGTCCAAGTCGACCTTGCCCGCTTCGAGTTTCGAGAAGTCCAGAATGTCATTGATCAGGGTCAGCAGGGCTTCGCCCGCACCCTTGACGCCCTCGGCATATTGGCGCTGTGTTTCCTCCAAGGGGGTGTCCAGCAATAAACCGGTCAATCCAATCACGCCGTTCATCGGTGTGCGGATTTCATGGCTCATCGTTGCCAGGAACTCCGACTTCAAGCGGCTGGCTTCCTCGGCGGCTTCCCGCGCAGTCACCAACTCGGCCTGTGCGAGCCGACGTTCGGTGATGTCGCGGGATATCGTGGCAACTCCGTGGATGCCGCCAGCACCGCGGATGGGGGACATCGTCAGGGAGATGGGCACAATGGAGCCGTCGCCTCGTAGTCGTTCCGTCTCGTAGCTGCGCGTTTCCCCACCGGCTCCGATAACCGCCATCAGGCCTTGCTCTTCGTCCCGGAGATGCTCGGGAATGAGAAAGGAAACATGCCGTCCAATTGCCTCATCGGCGCGGTACCTGTAGATCCTTTCAGCCCCGGGATTCCAGCTGGTGATGACGCCGTCCGGGGTCTTGCCCACGATGGCATCGGCCGATGAGTTCACAATGGCGCCCAGACCTTCGAGTTCGGCAGTCCGCTGGGCAACCTTGGATTCGAGGTCCCGTGTCAGGGTGATGTTTTCAAGAACCATCAGCACCTGGCGCACAATGGCCAGAGCCAGCACCATGAGACCCACGGTCTGAAGGAAAGGGTCGCTGGGGCGCCCGACGCGTATGGGGGCCACCATGACCGCACCGAACACCGGAACATAGGGCAGTAGTTCCAAGGCCAGCGTATATATCCGGCGGTCTGTTCGGGTCCGCGCAGAGTGTGGGACCAACGGTGCGAGGGCAATGAGCAGGAACGCTGTGATCCAGCCTGTTGTCAGTGGCGTGCCGGTCAGCCCGGTGACGCCGTCAAAGGTCAGCCTTACATAGACACTGTCCGTGAACGCGAGGACCAGGAGCCCGCCACCCAGGCAAACCCACCTGAGGCGCTCCCCGGGTGCCCTCCGCATGGTGAGCATAAGGACGATTGAGACCATCACGACATCGACAACCGGATAGGCAAGGCCAGTGAGACGGACGAGGATTTCCTGCCCCTCTGCTTTGTACATGGGCCCGAGGACGGTGGCCCAGCTCATGAACAGCACGGCGGCGGCGATCACAGCCGCATCCAATAATGCACGCAGGAAGGCAACGCGGGATGCCTGCGGGCGCGGAAACAAGAAGAGGGCGATGGCGGCCGGTATCGAATAACCGACGAAACCCGCGTCGGCTATCGAGGGGTAGGGATAGTCGTGGTCTAGGGTGAGTCCGAAGAACGTCCAGATTGATTGGGCCACGGCCCAGACGAGCGTGGCCAGGGCCATGAACCACCAGGCGCGGGCACTTTCGTCCCGCCGCAGGGCAGCGCGCGCGCAACTGGCTGAAGCGAGCAGTACGGCTGCCAGGATAGCGAAATCGCCGACGGTCTGTGCCGCCGACGTCCCTTGGTTGGCTCCGAGGCCCATAGTCAGGATGATGACTGCCGCGCCTCCGGCGGCGATCTTCCAAGCCAGCTTGGGCTCGCGCATTTTGTCTCCAGTCATGACGACTCGCGGGTTGCGACGGCAGGAACCCCAGCGGGAAAGCCCGGCAACACATTGTCGGGAGTGTGGAACAGCCAGAGTGCCAGGCTTCGATAGGCGTTCCAATCACCGTCGCGAACCTGCAGTGACGCCGTGCGGCCCTGCCTTGACGTGGACCAGACCCGAACGATGTCCAAGGCAATCGGTTTGGCCCCAGGCAGGACCAGGTGAACGCGGCCAGCCTCCGGCAGCGCGTCGGCCTCCAGTCGAACTGCGGCGCCACCCATGGAGATGTCAAGCAATTCGCCCGCGACCCCCTCAACCGTGACGGGTACTTTGACGGTGACCCGGTGGGCGCTCCTTCGTGATGTGGCGAATTCGGCGGCTCGAATCCGGAGCGTTCCAAGCACCAAGACAACTCCGGCCAGCACCAGCCAGACGCCGGCGGCAATCGTGGAGCCGGGACTTGTCCGCCAGGGCACCCATCCCAGGACTCCCGCGGTTGCGTAGAGAATGATCCCGGCCACGATGAAGATCAGCACAATGAGGATCCGCGGGGCCCGTCCGCGGAGTCGAAGTTCCGCTGCGCCTTTGGGGGTGACTTGAAACTCCAGGGTCTTGCGCGAGACGAGCCACCAAAGGCAAGCCATGCCAACAGGAACCCGGAAGATCCGCAGGGCGAACGCCGTCGGCCAATGGATCTGGTGGCGCATGAGTCTTTTGGCGCCCCACAAACGGACCCAGAACATGGCTCCAAAGGCGAGGGTGAACTCCAGGGGGCCGGCGGTGGAGGTCTGGGCTCCTGAGATCATCACCGCGACCGGAATTATGAACGCAATCAAGGTGGCAATGCCTTCCAGCCACCATAAGGTTCCGTTAATGTATTCTTGGAAGTTCCGCCAGGTCATCCAGCTCTTGGCGGCCCACAGGCGCTCGTATGTAAGGATCTGCATCGCGCCCATGCCCCAACGGCGGCGTTGCAGCAAGTACTGATCGGCCGTTGCCGGGGCCAGGCCCACTGCCAGGGTTTGGTGGTGGTACACGGTCTTCCACCCGATCCGGATGAGCTTGAGGGTGGTGTGCATGTCCTCGGTAATGGTTTCGGTTGCTACACCACCTACCTCACGAAGTGCCTTGACCCGGAGCAAGGATGTTGACCCGCACCAGAAAGGCCCCGCGCCGGGAACGTTGCGTGAAGGCATGAGGACGTTGAAGAACAACCCCTGCTCGCCGGAGATTCCGTCGTCGTCGAAGGCCCCCGAGTTATAGAACGCCTGCGGCCCTTGGACAAGGGCGATTTCCTCGTCGGCGAACCAGCCCAAGGTGGCCGTCAGGAATGTCGGGAGGGGTACGTGGTCGCAGTCCAGCACGGCAATGATGTCTATGAGGTCTTTGCCGGCGGCTTCCTCTGCGGCCATCAGATCCAGTGTGTGGTTCATATTGCCCGCTTTGGCATGGTCGTGCTGGGCGCGGGTTACAAAGCGCGCGCCGAAGGATGCGCACATCTCTTCAACCCATGGGCGGGATCCGTCATCCAACACCCAAGTCTCGTGGCTCGGTTGAAGGGCGCACGCAGCGGCGATAGTGGGGGCAAGGACCTCCACCGGTTCGTTGTACGTGGGGATCAACACCGCGACCCTCATGCCATTGGGCGGTTCGACAACCGGCTCGGGCGCATGGCAATCGATATTCCACAGCGTGATGGACTTCAGGACGAGCCCCACAAGGGGGAGGGCCTCAAACGTCACCAGCGTCCAAGCGATGACATGGTCCCAGCCACCAAGTGGCATGGTGAACGCGATCCGCCAGGTCAGGTAGAGCAACAAGGCCGAGATCGACGCTATCCCGCCGGTCCTCGCCATTCTGCGGGAACGCGGAGCCTCCGGCGCGGGAGAACCCAGTTGCGCCGCCCAAGCGGCGATTCCCGCAGCCGAGCAGGCCCTGACCTCGCGCGGAGTGTCACGGAACCTTGTCCGTTCTCCGCCGGATTCCGCGCCGACTTCTCCGCCGACGTCTCCCCAGGCGCGTCGGCGCTGTTCAAGAGATTGCATGCGATCCCCCAGCTGGATCTGACAATGCAGCCTGTATCAAGTTAAAACAAACTGTGCGACCACTATAGTCAGTTCTCGCTGGATTTTCATGGGAAAACCGAGAAGTTTAGGCCGTGTTAGACGCGGATTTTCCTTGCGTGCGAAGCCTTATCTTTTCGCAAGCATCGGCAGGACATGGTGCGTCAGTAGCGGGGCCAGATCGTCCGGAAGTTCAGCAGAGAGATCCAACCAGCGGATCTCTGCGATTTCGGCCGAAGGATGGGCTTCCCACGTGCCCGGTGCGGTGAAGACGGTGGCCTCGATGTCCGTGGCGGCCTCATTGGCGGCGACTGCGAGCCAGCTTCCCAAGGGCTGCAGGTCCTCGGGGTCGATGGCGATTCCGACTTCCTCGGCCAGCTCGCGGGATGCCGCCTGGGCCGCGGTTTCACCGGGTTCCGGCTTCCCTCCAGGGTGCATGAATTTGTCCGTGCCGCGCTTTCGTACCGTCAGCAGCCGCCCGGCGTCGTCGTAGACGCACACAGCGCTAACCACAATCAGATCCTTAGCCGGGCCGTTTTGGGTCATTGTTCTCTCCTCAACTGCGATTCCAGCAGCAGATCCTTGGCTGGTCCATGGACGTCCCAAGCGTAGCTAAAGGCATCCGGTCCGCCCCAGACGTAGTTGACTTTGTAGTCATCAGGATCGCACCAGTGGCTGTCCTTGTTGGCACGGTCGCCGAAGCTCATGCGGTGGAAGGGTTTCCCATCCGGGAAGTAGACATCCATGGCGACGGGGGAGTCCGAAGGCCGAAGGAGGTATTCGCGGAAGGCCGGGCCTGTGTGGGTGGGCCAGATGATGGTGCCGTCTTCGCGAAGGAGGAGCCCGCCGTCGGGGGTTTCTGAATAGCGCACGACGCCGGTGAAGGTACCGCGGGTGCCGCTCGCGCGGTCCCACAGGGACCGTTCCACGGTCCAGCTGCCCAGCAGATAGGCCCGCAGGTCTTGCGTCGGAGACGATTTGCGCGGCTGGTCTTTCAAGTGCCCTCGATTGGAATCGAACCAACGACACCGGCTTTAGGAGAGCCGTGCTCTATCCACTGAGCTACGAGGGCCTGTGCGCGTGCGGGAAGCTCCTGGGAGCCGCTGGCCGGGCACGCATACAAGCATACAAGCTGCCGGGGCAGCCCTCGAACACCGACGGACCGGCACCTTCTGGCACGTGCCGCTAGGCTGGCCCGCATGAGACAGCAGATGACGGTGCCGGCCGCACCAGGCGGCTACCTGCCGGACCTGGCCTCGACCCGATCGATCATTGGCGGCTGGGCGCAGTTGAGCGTGGTGCGCACTCATGTTCTTCATCGGCGGAGCGTTCGCCCTGTTGCTCCTCGGGCTGCTTTGGCTGCCGCATACGCCCATGAGTTGGTTCATTCTGGTGGCTGGAGCGGTGTCGCTGGGCGCCCTCGTGGTGGGCGGCCTGACCCGGATGGATGTCCCCGAGTCCGGAACCTTGGAACGCCTGATGGCCTATCCGATCACCATCGGATTTTGTGCTGCGGGGCTGGTGATGGCGCACCGGGTCCGGGAAGTACGGCGAACAGCGGCGCGGTTTGCAAGACGCTGAGTTTTCAGGGGTAGCCTCATGTCACTGGGAGGGCAGTCTGTGCATTATCATGAGTGCACTCACCGGAATGGCGCCGGGCTGAGGGTTCCACGCAGCTTGGCGCTGACTAGATTGATCGACACGGCAGAACATAGGACCCATGACTCATCAGCTTGTTCTGCGTCGCACGGGACACGCAGGCTTCATATTCCCCATAAAGGAAACGTCCTACCTCCTGGTTCGTGCCTTTCGGGACTTTCGCGGGCCGATTGCCCGACGGCGGCAGGCCACACAGCGGTGAGCGCCCAGACACTGCCTGCGCAGGAGTCCCAGCTTCCTGATGGTGCGCTTCATGCTTCTTCGGAAGCGGTCTTCGGCGTTGCGGAACAGATCACCGTCGACTTGTCGCAAGACGGCATCGTTGAGGTCATCCTGCCTCCCAACACCGTGGTCCGCTCGCCGGAAGCCCAGGCTGCCGCCGCGGCCGTCCGTGCTTTTGCGGATGGGCGGAGGCTGCCACTGCTGCTGACGGTGACCGGAGTGCTGTCTGTGACGAACGAGGCGCGCCTGGCCTACACAAATTCAGTGTTTGTTTCAGCATGTGCCTTGCTAGGGGAAAGCCCCGTCGATCGGGTGATCGCCCATTACCTCCTTCGCGCAAAGCCGGAATCAGTTCCGGCGCGGTTCTTCACCTCCGAGGCGGAAGCTCGCGACTGGTTGAGAGAGCACCACCGTGAATCATGAGTCCCAGGATCCTCGACTCCTTGCCCTGGTTGAAGGGGTAGTCCGGATTGCGGACGGCGACCTCAGCACGCGGATCCCGGTCTCGGGTCCGCGAGACGAAGTGGCTGCCGTTATCACCGGCATCAACCTCATGGCGGACGATCTTCAAGCCATCTACCAGGAACTCGAGGAGCGGGTAGAAAACCGCACGGCCATGCTGCGCGAGGCCCAAATCGAACTTGAGAGGATGGCCCTCACCGATCCGCTGACCCAACTAGCCAACCGCACTGCCCTCAACAGAGCATTGAGCCACGAGCTGGCGGAGTCCGAACGGGGAGAACTTCCACCCGCATTGCTTGTCCTGGACCTGAACTCGTTCAAGGGCATCAACGACACCCTGGGGCACGGCGCCGGTGACACTGTCCTGCAGGTCACCGCCAAGCGCTTGCTCGCGGCGGTCCGCGAAGGCGACACGGTGGCCAGGCTCGGCGGGGACGAGTTTGCCGTCATGCTGCCCAAATCCAATGCGGCCCACGCACGCGGGGTTGCCAAACGAATCCTCCGGGCCGTGGGCGAGAGCATTGAGATTGGCGAAGTCAGGATCATCTGCGGAACCAGCATTGGGCTCACCGTTGGCGAACCCGGCCGTTCAGTGGACGATCTTGTGATGGAAGCCGATACGGCCATGTATGCGGCAAAGGCCGAGCAGCGGAGCACTGTCAGGGTCTTCGAGCCGGCATTGTTGTATGCGCGCCGACTCCAGGGCCTCATGATCTCGGAGCTGCGTGAAGCCATCCGGACAGATCAGCTGGTCCTCTATTTCCAGCCTGTTGTCGAGTTGGGCTCGGGCCGCATTGAAGGCGCGGAGGCGCTGGTGCGGTGGAACCACCCCGACAGGGGATTGCTGATGCCGGATGCGTTCATTCCGTTGGCCGAGGAAACCGGCATCATCATCGATCTCGGCTATTGGGTTCTTCGCCAAGCGATGCGGCAATTGCGCGAGTGGCAGGACGGCCCCGGCGTGGACGAAGACTTCAGCATGCGGGTCAATATTTCGACAACCGAACTTCAAAGCCTGGAATTGATTGAGCATGTGCGGGAAGTGCTTGCCGAAACCGGAGTGGAAGCATCCAGACTGGTCATCGAACTCACGGAGTCGATGGCCGTGAACGGCAGCGACATCGACAAATACTCACTGACCGGCCTCCGGCGCCTGGGGATCCGCTTGGAGATCGACGATTTCGGTACCGGCTATTCCTCCATCAGCTACTTGCGCAACCTCCCCGTCAACGTGGTCAAGATTGACCGGTCCCTGATCCAGGGCTTGGGCACGGACGACAAGGAACGGGACTTTGTGGCGGCGGTTCTTCAGCTCATCCATGCCTGTGGAATGCAGGCAGTTGCTGAGGGCATCGAAACGGCAGACCAAGCGGCTGAGCTTTCCCGCCTCGGTTGTGCCAGCGGCCAAGGGTACTACTTCGGCCGGCCCATGCCACCGGAGAAATTCGCGGAACTGCTGCGCGGCGCCTGAACGGAGTTGCGTCAGCAACTAAGCGGCAACTGAAAGGCACCGGACCTTGGGCCGGTGCCTTTCAGGTATTGCTAATTGGACGGGGTGGAGTTGGGCCACCAGCCAGTGGCCTGAGGCGAACCCTGAGTGGTGGAGTTGGGCCACCAGCCAGTGGCTTCTGCCGAGTTCGGAGTGGTGGAGTTGGGCCACCAGCCAGTGGCTTCCGTCGAGTTCTGTGCGAAGTTGGGCCACCAACCAGTGGCTTCCGTCGAGTTCTGGGCGAAGTTCGGCCACCAGCCAGTGGCTATGGACGAGTCGTGTGAGGGACTCTCGCTGCTGGCTGAAACGGCTGCCGAGCCGGAAATTCCGGCAAGCAAGATTGCTGCGGCAGCGAGGAGAGCGGCGATGGTTCTTTTCATGCGGAAGCTCCTGATATGAGTGACTGATGCGACTGAAGTGAACGAAGTGAAGCATGCTCATTATAGGAGCAGCGACACGCCGTGTCATCAGTATTCGTCCACTCGGTGCAGAAACATGCTAAACGCTCGCCTGAATCATCGGCGGGGGTGTCTCAGAGACATAATGGAGCCATGGGAGAAAAGAAGGTTGCGCCGTCGTACGCCGCCGCGGAACTGCAAGCGAGAGGGCACCGGGCCAGCCACGACTTCGCCAAGGCTGCCGATGGCGCGCGCTCGGCTGCTGATATTGCCCGTGATGAGGGCGATTCCGCCGGATGGTGGAACATGACTTTCCTTCAAGCAGAGAATCTTCTCGACGCAGGTGAATTCGCTGCGAGCACTGCGCTGGCGAGGTCCCTTTCCGAGGCATCGTTGGCTGCGGCTTCACCCCAACACCGGGCCCGGGCACTCATCTTGATGGCGAACTCCCTGCGGGGTGAAGGGCTGTTGGAGATGGCCACCTCGGCTGCGGCGTCGGCAGTTGGATTGGTCGATGATGACGCCGACATGGAAATCGACGTCCATGCCAGGCAGGCGCTGATTGCCGCGTTTGGCGAGTCCGGCAAGCTGGAGGAAGCCTGGGGGGAGTGCTTGTCCCTCTCGGCAAGAATCTCCGATGAAATGGATGACCAGCTAGCCGGGAAAGCGTACTGGGTGATCGGCAATGTGGCCTTCCTTTGCGACAAGGTCGATGAAGGGCTCCACTACCATGAGCTTGCAGCGGAAACCTTTTCCCCTTCCCGGAACCTTGATGTCTGGGCCAAATTCAACAAGGCATCGGCAGCGATGAGGCTGGCCGCCGAAGTGGCAGATGCCGCCACCTTGCGGTGCATTGAACGGGCGGAGCTTGCCACGGATGTCGTCGGAGGCAGCGAAGAGGAAATCCTCCTGCTTCGGCTCAACCGCGCGCATTGGAATTATCTGGCGGGAGACGCCGGAGCGGCACTTGAGCTGCTGGACGAAATCAGGGGCCGCGCCGACCAGCTGCCGCCGCAGATGGCGGGCGAAATATTCCTCTTGATGGCGCGGGCCTATGCCGGTACCGGGAACGAGCAGGCAGCGAAGGACAGCCTGATCGAAGCGGCCGATCGCTTCGACAGCGCCGGAGCCCCCCAGCGTGCGCTCCAGGCACGGGAGATGCTCGCCCCGGAAACCGGTCCGGACCAGGAGTAACGCCCCTGGGCCTCCTCCCAGGGCTCTCGCTCGTTGGCCTGGTGGTGGCGCAGCGAGTGCATCGGGAACCCAGGATCGTCAGGCGCTCTTTGAACGCCGACGCCCCGTAAACACAGCCGCGCCGCCAGCCAAAAGGCTCAGCAGGAAAAACACCCAGCCCAAGACGGTGAGCGTGGACGCCAAAGCCACCAGTCCGGCGTCGGGCGTGGCAGATGCCAGCGCGGCGTCAACCGCAACGTTGCTCCACAAACGGACCACCGCGAACAGCAGGGGAACCGCCCACAGAATCCAACGCAGTGCCTTGCCGGCCACGTTGGTGCCGATAAGCAGAAGCCAGGTGAAGCCGAAGATCAGCGGAAATAAGGTTCCGGCGGTTTTGTGGATGTAGCTGAGCTGGCCGCGGGCGTCATCGTTCATCGCGGAGTGCAACTGCTGGACGTAATCCGTGGAGAATCCGCCAATGAGGGAATCAGGCATGGCCATGCCGCCCGACAACTGGATCATCTGGTTCAGGGTCAGGAGATGCACGTACCAGAACAGGAAAAGGCTGGCCACAACCCCGGCGATCACAACGAGCTTTGCGTTGCTTTGCGCCTTCTCGGGAGATCTCTGCGTGGTGGGATTGACCACGGACGGCAAGTGGTGCTGCGGGACGGCAGCGTTGGCGCCGTGTTTCTTGATGCGTTGGGCAGGGGTCTTGGCCATATGAATCATTATCCCGCCACATAAGCTGGACCCATGACCACTGGCAGGCACTCCGCCACAGAACTTGACCCATCGCTGGACGACTACGAACTGGCTGCTGCCCTGGTCCGGGAAGCCGGGCAACTTGCCCTGCTGATGCGGATGGGCGGGTTGCAGGGAGAACGCAAGACTTCGGTTTCGGACGTGGTGACCGCCGCGGACCATGCGGCCGAGGCCTATGTCCTTGAACAGCTGCGCCGCTGCCGTCCGGACGACGGCATCCTTGGCGAAGAGGGAAGCTCGGTGGCAGGAACCAGCGGCCGCATGTGGGTGATCGACCCCGTGGACGGTACCTACAATTTCCTGCACGGCTCCACGTACTGGTGCTCGGCGATCGCCTTGAAGCACGAGCGGCCGGCATCGCACGGCGTCGCCTCGGATGCCGACGTCATCCTCGGAGCCGTCTACCAGCCCGAGTTGGACAAGCTCTGGATTGGCGGGGAAGGCCGCCCCGCAACGCTCAACGATGAACGTATCTCCGGACCATCGGGGGCGGCCCTCAGCGAACTCGGCGCCGCCACCTACATCCACCCCACGTGGCTGGCCGATCCCCGCGCCGCCATGCCGTGGCACGCCGCAGCGGTGTCCACCGCCTCGCTGCGCATGTTCGGATCCGGCTCCTGCGATCTCGGCCGGGTGGCCGACGGCGAACTGGGCTGCTGGTTTCAACACAGCTGCCCCGAGTGGGACTGGCTCCCCGGCAAGGCGATCGTCCGCGCGGCAGGCGGGGACACCGACGTCGTGCGCGTTAACGGCCTCGATTGGTTCATTGCCGGAGGTCCGACGGCGGTCCGGGAGTTGCGCCTGGCGCTCACCTCGGTGCCGCAGCTCACCTGAGCATGCGCTCCCCTTGGTGTGAGGAGTGGACATAGTGCTGCGGTTCCTGTGAGCATGCGCTCCCCTTGGTGTGAGGAGTGGACATAGTGCTGTTATGTCCACTGGTTCAGGCGAGGAGGGGGCATGTCCCTTGGGGGGGATTGGCCAGGGCTCGTGAGTGGTATCCGGACATCCGGTGTCGGAGCCACCGCCTAGACTGGTAAACACCATGGATATGTTGTTTGACCCGTACGCGGATGGTCCCTTCAAAGCTGCCAGCAGAGCTGCCACCAAGGCCGCTCCGGCCATGCTTTCGCGCGCCGGAGGTGGGCTGCCGGACTTCGAACGAGGCTTGCCCGACGCCGGCGGCCAGCTGGGGCACGAAGCCGGACCCGGCGCGCCCGGTGACAGTGTGTCCGGTGGTCGCGAGTCCGGTGGGGTGTCCCGGGGCGGGACGCCCGGCGGTGCGGCGTCCAGTGGTGGGCACGGTCGGGGCCACTCGGGCTTGCCGTCTGCGGAAGCCTTGCTCCAGGGGCTGAACCCGCAACAGGAGGAAGCCGTCAAACATGCCGGCAGCCCATTGTTGATCGTGGCTGGCGCAGGTTCGGGCAAAACCCGCGTGCTATCGAACCGCATTGCCTACTTGATCGCCACCGGACGGGCCCATCACGGCGAGATCCTGGCCATCACGTTCACCAACAAGGCAGCCGCGGAAATGCGGGAACGCATCGAAGCCTTGGTGGGCGGCCGCGCCAAGACCATGTGGATATCCACCTTCCACTCCTCCTGCGTGCGCATCCTGCGCCGCGAGGCTGCCAACGTGGGGCTGAACTCCAACTTCTCCATCTACGACTCCGCGGACTCCCTGCGGCTCATCACGCTCGTGGCCAAGAACCTGGACATCGACCCCAAGCGCTTCGCGCCCAAGGCCATCCAGCACAAGATCTCGGCGCTCAAGAACGAGCTCATCGACGACGATGCGTTCGCCTCGAGCGCCAACTACAACGAACCCTTCGAGCAGGCCGTTGCCGAGGTCTTCAAGGGCTACACCCAGCGCCTGCGCCAAGCCAATGCCATGGACTTCGACGACCTCATCGCGCAGACCGTCTACATGTTCCGGGCCTTCCCCGCGCTCGCAGAGTCGTACCGCCGCCGTTTCCGGCACGTCCTCGTGGACGAATACCAGGACACCAACCACGCCCAGTACGCCTTGGTCCGCGAAATCGTCGGCGAGGGTCCCCACGCGAGCGAGCTCACCGTCGTCGGCGACTCGGACCAATCCATCTACGCCTTCCGTGGTGCGGACATCCGCAACATCGTCGAATTCGAGAACGACTACCCGGAAGCCCGCACCATCAAGTTGGAGCAGAACTACCGTTCCACGCAGAACATCCTGAGCGCTGCGAACTCCGTTATTTCACGCAACCCGAACCGTCCGGACAAGAAACTCTGGACGGCCGAAGGCGACGGCGAAAAGATCATCGGTTACGTCGGGGAGAATGAGCACGACGAAGCCCAGTTCATCGCCAAGGAAATCGACCGGCTCCAGGACGAGGACGGCCTGCGTCCCGGCGATGTGGCCATCTTCTACCGCACCAATGCCCAGTCCCGCTCCATTGAAGACGTCCTGGTCCGCGTGGGCCTGCCGTACAAAGTGGTAGGTGGCACCCGATTCTACGAGCGCAAGGAAATCAAGGACGCCCTCGCGTACCTTCGTGTCCTGGTGAACCCGGACGACGACGTCAATTTGCGTCGCGTCCTCAACGAACCCAAGCGGGGGATCGGCGATCGCGCCGAGGGCGCCGTGGCGGCTTTGGCCGAGCGTGAGCGTACGTCGTTCATGGCGGCGGCGCGCAAGGCAGACCAGGCTCCCGGCATGGCCACCCGCTCCGTGAACGCGGTTCTGGGCTTCGTGAAGCTCCTGGATGACCTGGCCGAGGTGGCTTCCGGATCGGGGGCTGCGGCCGCCCTTGAGGCTGTCCTCGAACAGACCGGGTACCTCGCGGGGCTTCGCGCCAGTACGGACCCGCAGGACGAATCGCGCGTGGAAAACCTCGCCGAATTGGTGGCCGTGGTGCGCGAATACGAGCGTGACAACCCCGAAGGCTCGCTGGGGGAGTTCCTTGAGCAAGTCTCCCTCGTGGCCGACGCCGACCAGATCCCGGACGCCCCGGAGGGATCCTCCGAGGACGCAGCCGCCGCAGTTGCGGAGGCCAAGCGGATGGGCGTGGTCACGCTCATGACCCTCCACACGGCCAAGGGCTTGGAATTCCCGGTGGTCTTCCTGACCGGCATGGAACACGGGCTCTTCCCGCATCAGCGCTCAGCAACGGACCCCAAGGAACTGGCAGAAGAGCGCCGCCTGGCTTATGTGGGCCTTACCCGTGCACGGAAGCGCCTGTATGTGACCCGCTCGGAAGTCCGCAGCATGTGGGGCCAGAGCCAATACAACCCCGCCAGCCAGTTCCTTGAAGAGATCCCGAACGAACTCGTGGAGTGGAAGCGCGAAGGCACCTCCCGGCAGGTCAGCGGCTGGGGCAACGCGCCCATCGGCTCCGGGCGTTACGGCGGTTCCTTCTGGGGGGCGGGCACCTCCGGCGGGGCTGCCGCTAGCCCAACCGCCGGTTTCAACGCCGACGTGCCGGCCGCCGTCGTACGCAACCGGGTCCAGCCGCAAAAGGAAGTGGTCGCCGTCGTCGTGGGGGACAAAGTGAACCACACCAGCTTCGGCAACGGCACCGTGATTGGCGTCGAGGGGGCTGGCGACAAGACTGTGGCGAAGGTGAAGTTCGACGTCGGGGAGAAGCGACTGCTGTTGCGTTACGCGCCGCTGACCAAACTGGATTCCTAGCGACTAACTGCGTCCTGTCGTCCTAGCATGACGGTGGCAGCATGCTCGGTAAAACCGCGTCATATAGCGGTTTTTCTACGGTCGATAGAAGTGTGTGGTTACTCACTTAACGGGTACTGTAGAACCGGCTGGCCTCCCCGGGGGGCTAAAGTTCGAGAGGAACTTGCGCAATGTGACCGGCTGCCTGGCGGCCGTTCGATGTGCACCTATCCGCAGCCGGTTTTCGCGGTCACCGTGGTTTCCGGCTGTACAGAAACTACTTCGACGTAGAAGGACACTAAACCGTGGACCTGTTTGAATATCAGGCGCGCGATATGTTCGAAGCGCACGGTGTACCCGTGCTCGCCGGCATCGTGGCGCACACCCCTGAAGAAGCAAAGGCTGCAGCCGAGAACATTGGCGGCGTGACCGTCGTCAAGGCGCAGGTAAAGGTCGGTGGCCGTGGCAAGGCTGGCGGTGTGAAGGTCGCAAAGTCCGCTGACGAAGCGCTTGAGCACGCCACCAACATCCTTGGCATGGACATCAAGGGCCACACCGTCAACAAGGTCATGATCGCCCAGGGCGCAGACATTGCTGAGGAATACTACTTCTCCGTCCTTCTGGACCGGGCCAACCGCAACTACCTGGCCATGTGCTCCGTTGAAGGCGGCATGGAAATCGAGCAGCTCGCTGTAGAACGCCCCGAGGCCCTCGCCAAGGTTGCCATCGATCCCGCCGTCGGAATCGACCAGGCCAAGGCCGACGAAATCGTTGCCGCAGCAGGTTTCTCCGAGGAACTGCGCGGCAAGGTCGCCTCCGTCATCCTCAAGCTCTGGGACGTCTTCAAGAAGGAAGACGCGACCCTGGTTGAGGTCAACCCCCTGGTCAAGACGGGCGCGGGCGACATTGTTGCGCTCGACGGCAAGGTCTCGCTGGACGAGAACGCCGGCTTCCGCCACGTTCACCACGTTGAACTCGAAGACAAAGACGCGGCTGACCCGCTCGAGGCCAAGGCCAAGGCGCAGGACCTCAACTACGTGAAGCTTGACGGCTCGGTTGGCATCATCGGCAACGGCGCCGGTCTTGTGATGTCCACCCTCGACGTCGTTGCTTACGCAGGCGAAAACCACGGCAACGTCAAGCCGGCCAACTTCCTGGACATCGGCGGTGGAGCTTCTGCCGAGGTCATGGCAGCCGGCTTGGACGTCATCCTTGGCGACGAGCAGGTCAAGAGCGTTTTCGTGAACGTCTTCGGCGGCATCACCGCATGTGACGCTGTGGCAAAGGGCATCGTCGGCGCACTTGCCGAGCTTGGCGTCCACGCCAACAAGCCGCTGGTTGTCCGCCTCGACGGCAACAACGTCGAAGAGGGCCGCCGCATCCTGGCCGAGGCCAACCACCCGCTGGTTACCCTGGCAGCCACCATGGACGAGGGCGCCGACAAGGCCGCCGAACTCGCCAACGCAGCGAAGTAAGGGACGCAAGACTATGTCTATCTACCTCAACAAGGACTCCAAGGTCATCGTCCAGGGCATCACCGGCGGCGAAGGCACCAAGCACACCTCCCTGATGCTCAAGGCCGGCACCAACATCGTCGGTGGCGTCAATGCCCGCAAGGCAGGCACCACGGTCCTGCACGGCGGCAAGGATATCACCGTCTTCGGCACCGTCAAGGAAGCCATCGCGGAGACTGGCGCTGACGTCTCGATCGTCTTCGTGCCGCCGGCATTCACCAAGTCTGCCGTGGTTGAGGCCATTGAAGCAGGCATCGGCCTGGTCGTTGTCATCACCGAAGGCGTGCCGGTTCAGGATTCCGCCGAGTTCTGGGCACTCGCCCAGGCCACCGTGGACGCTGACGGCAAGCAGATCACCCGCATCATCGGGCCGAACTGCCCCGGCATCATCACACCGGGCGAAGCACTGGTTGGCATCACCCCGGCAAACATCACGGGCAAGGGCCCCATCGGCCTGGTTTCCAAGTCCGGTACCTTGACCTACCAGATGATGTACGAACTGCGCGACCTCGGCTTCTCCACCGCCATCGGCATCGGTGGCGACCCGGTCATCGGCACTACCCACATCGACGCCCTGGCAGCGTTCGAGGCTGACCCCGAGACCAAGGCAATCGTCATGATCGGCGAAATCGGTGGCGACGCCGAAGAGCGCGCAGCCGACTTCATCAAGGCCAACGTCACCAAGCCGGTTGTCGGCTACGTTGCAGGCTTCACCGCCCCCGAGGGCAAGACCATGGGCCACGCAGGCGCCATCGTCTCCGGCTCTGCGGGTACGGCACAGGCCAAGAAGGAAGCCCTCGAAGCTGCAGGCGTGAAGGTCGGCAAGACGCCGTCCGAGACCGCCAAGCTGCTCCGCGAGGTCTTTGCGGCTCTCTAGCACCACGGCAGGGCCCTTTCGGCGGCGCCCGTCACCTTCCACGTGAAGGTGACGGGCGCCGTCGTCGTTTAACTGCTGGACAGGGCGGGCGAGTGTCTGCCCGGACGACGCTCGCTCACCTTTGGCGGGTTCTGGCCGGACGCTCGCTCACGTATGGCGGGTTCTGGCCGGACGCTCGCTCACCTCTTGTGAGCGAGCGTTGGCGGTCAAGACCGGATTTGTGAGCGAGCGTTGGCGATTCGGGCGCCATAGGTGAGCGAGCGTTGGCGGGGAAGGCCTGTTATGTGAGCGAGCGTCGATGTGGACGGGGTGTTAGGACCAAGGCTTGTGGTCCGAATCGATAGTTTGTTAGTATGTCAGGACAAACTATTCAAGGAGAGCATATGCCCCTCGTCCGCATCGACGTCAACGAAGGCCGCACGCCGGAGCAGCTCGGCGAACTCAGCAAGCGAATCCACGATGCCATCCTTGCCGAGTATGGCATCCCGGAGCGCGACTACTTCCACATCATCACTGAGCATCTTTCCGGCCAGATTGTTGCGCAGGATGCCGGGCTTGGTTTTGAACGAAGTTCCGGCGTGGTCATGATCCAGATATTCACCCAGGGCGGGCGTAGTCGCGAAGCGAAGCAATCTTTGTTCGCTGCCATTGCCGCCCAGCTCGGCGAGATTGGTGTTGCAGGCGAGGATGTCTTCATCGGTTACGTGGAAAACACCGCCGATGACTGGTCCTTCGGCTTCGGTCGCGCCCAGTATGTCACTGGAGAGCTCGCCGTTCCTGCCCGGTAACTCCGGCGATTTGGCGCTGATTCAGGGTGCGCCGCGCAGTAGTTTAGGCCTTTACGTTTCGTTGTAAATATGTCAGTACAAACCTTTGACAGGACATGAATTCTGGTGCAAAGTAGTGCTGTGGCCCCGCTCACGTGCGGGCCGGCAAAAGCACCGGAGCTCTCACCGTCCCGCAAGAAGAGTTCACTACAGAAAGGTCCGCGATCACCGTGACCCACGAACTGCTCACCATCGGGCGCATCAGCGTTGATATCTACCCGAACGACATCGGTGTGGGACTGGAGGACGTGCAATCCTTCGGCAAGTATCTTGGCGGCTCGCCGTCCAATGTGGCCGTTGCTGCAGCCCGCCACGGCCGCCGCAGTGGCGTCATCACGCGTACGGGCGACGACCCTTTCGGCATCTACCTGCACCGCGAGCTGCGTAAGTTCAAGGTCGACGACGCTTTCGTCACCCCGGTGCCGGGCCTTCAAACGCCGGCCACGTTCTGCGCGATCCAGCCCCCGCACGACTTCCCGTTGTACTTCTACGGCCGATTCCCCACGGCACCGGACCTGCAGATCAAGGCCGAGGAACTGGACCTGGACGCCATCAAGAACGCCGGCATCTTCTGGTCCACGGTGACCGGCCTCTGCCAGGAGCCCAGCCGCTCCGCCCACCTGGCAGCTCACGAAGCCCGGCCCCGCACCGGCCTGCGCGGGGGCCAGTACACCATCCTGGACCTGGACTACCGGCCGATGTTCTGGGCTTCCGAGGACGAGGCCCGGGCAGAGGTCGCCAAGATCCTGCCCCACGTCACGGTGGCCATCGGCAATGACAAGGAATGTGCCGTGGCCGTGGGCGAAGGAACACCGGACGAGCAGGCCGACCGGCTGCTGGCCGCGGGCGTCGAGATCGCCGTCGTCAAGCTCGGCCCCGAGGGTGTCATGGCCAAGACTCGCACCGAACGCGTCGTCTCCGCGCCGGTCCCCGTTGAGACCGTCAACGGCCTGGGCGCGGGGGACTCCTTCGGCGGCGCTTTCTGCCACGGCCTGCTGTCCGGCTGGCCTTTGGCCCAGATCCTGGACTACGCCAACGCTGCCGGCGCGATTGTCGCCTCCCGGCTTTCTTGCGCCGACGCGATGCCGACGCCGGAGGAAGTCACCTCGTTGCTCGCCGAACGCGGCCGCCTGACCCCGGCCGGCACCAATGCAGCTTCCCACGCAGCAGTTTCCGAAGGAGCAACACGTTGAGCTTCAATGATGATCCCCGCCGTTACGAGCACCTGAGTGCGCTCCGGCTTGAAGATCCCGACGCCGTTGCCCGCGCCGCCGCAGCACGTCGCCGCCACCCGGGGCTGAAGTACGGGACCCAGAACTTCATCGTCGCGGCCGACCACCCGGCCCGCGGCGCCCTGAGCGTAGGTGCCGACCCGGTGGCGATGGCTGACCGCCGGGATCTCTTGGACCGGCTGCAGATCGCTTTGGCGAATCCCGCCGTCGACGGCGTCCTGGCTTCACCGGACATCATGGACGATCTGCTCCTGCTCGGCGCCCTCGACGGCAAGCTCGTCTTCGGTTCGATGAACCGTGGCGGCCTCGCCGGACTGGTCAACGAAATCGACGACCGATTCACGGGCCATACCGCAGCCGCCTTGGACGCCCTCGGCGCCGACGGCGGCAAGATGCTCACCCGCATCTGCCTTGGCGACCCGGATACGGCGTCAATCCTGGAAGCCACGGCCAAGGCGGTGGATTCCCTCGCAGCGCGCAAGCTGATTGCCATGGTGGAGCCGTTCCTGTCCGTCCGTGAGGCAAACGGCAAGGTCCGCAACGACCTCTCGCCGGATGCCGTCATCAAGTCCGTCGCGATCGCGCAGGGCCTGGGCTCCACGAGCGCCTACACCTGGATGAAGCTTCCGGTCGTGGCCGAAATGGAACGCGTCATGGCCGCCACCACGCTGCCCACAGTCCTGCTCGGCGGGGATCCGGACGCAGGCCAGGATGAGGTCTTCGCAAGTTGGCAGGCCGCGCTTGCCTTGCCCGGGGTCCAAGGCTTGACTGTGGGACGGACCCTTTTGTATCCGGCCGACGGAGACGTGGCCGGTGCAGTGGCCACTGCCGCCTCGCTGCTGAAGTCACCTGCGAAAGTATCGGAATAGACCCATGGGGAAAAATATGTCAACGCGCAGAATGACGGTCGCCCAGGCGGTTGTCGAGTTCCTGTCCAAGCAGTACACGGTGGATTCCGTGGGCGGGAGTGAGTACCGGGAACGCCTGATTCCGGGCACCTTCGGGATCTTTGGCCACGGCAACGTCGCCGGCGTCGGGCAGGCCCTCAAGCAGTACCAGCAGCTCGATCCGACCATCATGCCGTACTACCAGGGACGCAACGAGCAGGCCCAGTCGCACCAGGCCGTTGGCTACGCCCGGCATACGCGCCGCCGCCAGACCTTCGCGATCAGCACCTCGATCGGCCCTGGTTCCTCGAACCTGCTGACCGGCGCCGCACTGGCCACCACCAACCGGCTGCCGGTCCTGCTGCTGCCGAGCGATACCTTCGCCACCCGCGCGGCTGACCCGGTGCTGCAGCAGCTCGAGCTGCCCTACGCCTACGACATTACGGTCAACGACGCCTTCCGTCCGCTCTCGAAGTTCTTCGACCGGGTGTCCCGTCCGGAGCAGTTGTTCTCGGCGTTCCACCACGGCTTGCGCGTCCTGACTGACCCGGCCGAGACCGGCGCCGTGACCATTTCGCTGCCGCAGGATGTCCAGGCCGAGGCCTTGGATGTTCCGGAGGAGTTCCTGGCCGAGCGTGAGTGGCGGATCCGCCGCCCGGAAGCCGACGACGACGATATCCGCCGCGCCACTGAGGCCATCCGCGCAGCTAGACGGCCATTGATCATCGCGGGCGGCGGCGTCCTCTACGCCTTCGCCAATGAGGAGCTGGCCAAGTTTGCCGAGCTGACCGGCATCCCGGTGGGCAACACCCAGGCCGGCGTCGGCGTCCTGCCGTGGGACCACCAGTTCTCGCTCGGAGCCATCGGCTCCACGGGCACGACGGCGGCGAACGCCATCGCGGCCGAAGCTGACTTGATCATCGGCATCGGTACCCGATACGAGGACTTCACGACGGCGTCGCGCACTGCGTTCCAGAACCCCGACGTGAAGTTTGTGAACATCAACGTGGCCGCGATCGACGCCTACAAGCACGGCACCGTGCTGCCGATCGTCGCCGACGCCCGCAAGGCACTCGTCAAGCTGAACCAGGCCCTCGGCGGATACCGCGTCGGCGCGGACCTGGAGCAGAAGATCGCGGCGGAGAAGAAACGCTGGAACGCGATCGTAGACGAAGCCTTCGACACCCGGCACACGCCGCTCCCGGCGCAGAACGAGATCATCGGCGCCACCAATCGGGCGATGGAAAAGCAGGACGTTGTCATCTGCGCCGCCGGTTCCCTGCCCGGTGACCTGCACAAGATGTGGCGCGTCCGGGATCCCTTCGGCTACCACGTGGAGTACGCCTATTCCTGCATGGGTTACGAGATCCCAGGCGGCCTGGGTGTCAAGCGTGCCGCCTTGGCCGAGGCCGCCGCGGGCGGCGAGAACCGCGACGTCGTGGTCATGGTGGGAGACGGCTCCTACCTGATGATGCACACCGAGCTGGTCACCGCCGTCGCCGAACGCATCAAGCTGATCGTGGTCCTGATCCAGAACCACGGCTACGCCTCCATCGGCTCGCTCTCCGAGTCCCTGGGCTCGCAGCGCTTCGGCACACAATACCGCGTGCTGGACAAGGAACAGCACTCCTTCGACGCCGGAGCGAACCTGCCCATCGATCTTGCCCTTAACGCCGAAAGTCTCGGCGCGAAGGTCATCCGGATCGAGCCGGGCGAGAAGGTCATCGCCGAGCTGGAACAGGCCATCCGGGACGCGAAAGCGGCACCGGAGGACAGCGGACCGATCGTCATCCATGTCGAATCGGACCCCCTCCTGGACGCTCCGAGCTCCGAATCTTGGTGGGACGTTCCCGTCTCGCAGGTCTCCGAACTCGAATCCACCCAGCAGGCCTACCAGACGTACACAGACCACAAGAACCGCCAGCGCAAGCTGCTCGGCTAGACCCCCAAAGCTAAAGACAAGGAAGTCCGCACATGTCGACGACCACACTGACCACCATCAAGCATTTCATCAACGGTGTTGAAACTGCCGGCGCAGGCGATCGCAGCCAGCCGGTCTACAACCCTGCCACCGGTGCCGTGTCCGCAACGCTGCGCCTTGCGAACCGGGCCGATCTTGACGCCACTGTTGCAGCCGCCAAGGCCGCCAGCAAAAAGTGGGGAGATTTCTCCCTGGCCAAGCGCACCGCTGTCCTGTTCAAGTTCCGCGAACTCGTCGCCTCCCACGTGGACGAACTCGCGGCCCTGATCACGGCCGAGCACGGCAAGGTTATTTCCGATGCCAAGGGCGAGATCGGCCGCGGCCTCGAAGTGATCGAGTTCGCCTGCGGCATCCCGCAGCTGCTCAAGGGCGACTACTCGGACCAGGTCTCCACGGGCATCGACGTGTTCTCCTTCCGCGAGCCGCTCGGCGTCGTCGCAGGCATCACCCCGTTCAACTTCCCGGTCATGGTGCCTCTGTGGATGGCCCCGATGGCGATCGCCACCGGCAACGCGTTCATCCTCAAGCCTTCCGAACGGGACCCCTCAGCGTCCATGCTCCTGGCCAAGCTCTGGAAGCAGGCCGGCCTGCCCGACGGCGTGTTCCAGGTCCTGCACGGCGACAAGGAAACCGTCGATGGGCTTCTGACCCACCCGGACGTGGACGGCATCTCCTTCGTCGGCTCCACTCCGATCGCCAGGTACGTCCACGAAACCGCGACCGCGCATGGCAAGCGGGTCCAGGCCCTGGGCGGCGCCAAGAACCACGCGATCATCATGCCCGACGCCGATCTGGACAACGCTGCCGACCACCTGGCCGCGGCTGCGTTCGGTTCCGCCGGGGAACGGTGCATGGCCATCTCTGTTGCGGTCGCCGTCGGCGATGCAGCCGATCTGCTGGTCAAGAAGGTCGAGGAGCGCGCCCTGGCCGTGAAGGTCAAGAACGGCACCGAGCCCGACGCCGAAATGGGCCCGGTCATCACCCCGGCCTCCAAAGAACGCATCGTGCGGATTGTCACCGAAGCCGAAGCCGCGGGCGCGGCGATGGTGGTTGACGGCCGTGACCTCGTGGTCCCCGGCCACGAGGAAGGCTTCTGGGTTGGCCCCACCGTGATCGACCACGTCAAGACCGAAATGACCGCTTACACCGAGGAAATCTTCGGGCCTGTCTTGGTAGTGGTCCGCGTGGAGGACCTGGATGAAGGCATCAAGCTCATCAACTCCAACCCCTACGGCAACGGCACCGCCATCTTCACGTCCTCCGGTGCCAACGCGCGCAAGTTCCAGCGCTCCGTCACCGTGGGCATGGTAGGCATCAACGTCCCCTTGCCGGTGCCCGTGGCCTACCACTCCTTCGGTGGTTGGAAGGCCTCTTTGTTCGGCGACAAGCACATCTACGGTCCGGAAGGCGTGTCCTTCTACACCCGTGGCAAGGTAGTCACGTCCCGCTGGCCCGAACCCACCCATGAGTCCGGCGCCTCCTACAACTTCCCGTCCAACTAGCCCCTCCCACCCAACTAGTCCCCACCGCCACCCTCGCCTCGCAAGCTCGGCCAGGGAACCCTGGCGGCGTGGGCCCACGCAGTAGTTGTCGTAATGAGCCCTCACAACGACAACAAATGCGAGTCAGTTGGGCCGGCCGAGCGCCGTTTTGAACAAGGATTGAGCAATGACAGAGAACAAACTCATCATCGGCACAGCCCCGGACTCCTGGGGCGTCTGGTTCGCGGATGACCCCAAGCAGACCCCGTGGGAGCGTTTCCTGGACGAAGTGGCTGAGTCTGGCTACAAATGGATCGAACTTGGTCCCTATGGCTACTTGCCGAGCGATCCCACCCGCCTTGGCGAAGAACTCAAGCAGCGCGACCTCAAGGTCACGGCCGGAACGGTCTTCACGGCCTTCCACCGCGGTGCCGCTCAGTACGAGGAAGCCTGGGAGCCGGCACGCAAAGTCGCCGAGTTGACCGCCGCCATGGGCGGCGAGCACATCGTGGTCATTCCCGCGATGTGGCGCGACGACGTCACGGGCGAGGCTGTAGAAAGCGGCGAACTGTCGCAGGAGCAGTGGAATGATCTGTTCGCAGGCCACAACCGCATGGGCAAGGTGTTGCTGGAGGACTTCGGCCTGAAGCAGCAGTTCCATTCCCACGCAGATTCCCACGTTGGAGCCCAAGCCGATATCGAGCACCTGCTTGCCGAAACCGATCCCCAGTACTTGAACCTGTGCCTGGACACTGGACACGCCGAATATTGCGGAGCGTCCAGCCTTGAACTGATCAAGAACTACCCGGACCGCATCGGCTACCTGCACCTGAAGCAGATCAACCCGGATGTCCTGAAGAAGGTCAATGAGGAAAACATGACCTGGGCCGCAGCCAACCTGGCTGGTGTCATGACCGAACCGCCGAACGGCCTGCCGGACCTGCGTGCAGTCATCGAAGCCGTTGAAGGACTCAACCGCCCGATCTTTGGCATTGTGGAACAGGACATGTACCCCGTGGCCTTCGACGTCCCCATGCCCATCGCCAAGCGCACCCGCAACTACCTGCTGTCGTGCGGTTCCCGCACCACCGTGCAGTAGGACAGAACACCTCGTAGCCTCGCAGGCACCGACAACTAAGGACAGTACATTGACTGACATTCTCCGCGTGGCCGTCATCGGCGCAGGCCGCATGGGCGCCGACCACATCAAGCGGCTCAGCACCCGGATCCACGGCGCTGAAGTAGCCGCCGTCGTCGACGTCGACCTCTCCCGCGCACAGGCCGCCATCGCAGGGATCGACGGCGCCGTGGCCCTCGTCAGTGCCGAAGAGGCCCTCAACAACGGCGACGTCAACGCCGTGCTGATTGCCACTCCGGGATTCCTGCACGAGGAAATCCTCTACAAGGCACTGGAGAAGGACTTCCCCATCCTCTGCGAAAAGCCGCTCACCCCGGATGCCGAGAGTGCCTGGAAAGTTGTCCAGGCCGAAACTGCAACCGGCCACAAGCGCATCCAGGTGGGCTTCATGCGCCGTTTCGACGCCGAATATGCCGCTTTGGGTTCCGTGATCCGCGACCATGAACTCGGCGAGCTGCTCATGCTGCACCACCAGCACCGCAACCCGACCACGCCGCCGGGTTTCACCAACGAGATGCTTATCAACGACTCCGTGGTCCACGAATTCGATGCCATCCGTTTCTTCACCGGCGAGGAAATCACCTCCGTGCAGGTCCGTCTGGGCAAGGCAACGCGCAACGCCCCAAACGGCCAGCACGATCCCCAGCACGTCCTGATCGAGACCGAGTCCGGTGTCCTGGCCGACGTCGAGATCTACGTGAACGCCAAGTTCGGCTATGAAGTCGCGACCCAGGCGTCCTTCGAGGACGGCATCGTGAACATCGGTGGCGACGGCGGTCCTTACGTCCGCAGCGCCGGCCACTGGGGCGGTAAGGTCACGCCCGGTTTCGAAGAGCGCTTCGGTGCCGCGTACGACGTCGAGGTCCAGGCTTGGGTGGACGCCGCCCGCCGCGGCGAAATCGGCGGTCCGACCGCCTGGGATGGGTACGCTACCGCTGCTTGCTGCGAGGCAGGCGTCGAGGCCCAGAAGTCGGGCGAAAAGGTCGCAGTGCAGCTGAACACCAAGCCCGATCTGTACAAGTAGGAGTGACTATGAAGATTGCCCTCGATCCCACCCCGTTCCACCACAGCCACGGCCTGCTGGAATTCCCGCGGCTGGCCGCCGATCTCGGCTACAAATACCTCCAGCTGACCCCGCATGCCGACTTCATCCCGTTCTTCAACCACCCCAAGGCCGACGACGAGCTCGTGGGCCAGCTCAAGAAAGCCTGCAAGGACGCCGACGTCGAGATCGCCTCCGTGCTTCCGGTGCTGCGTTGGTCCGGGCCCGATGAGGACGCCCGCGAAGCCGCCGTACGCTACTGGAAGCGTGCCATCCAGATCACCGTTGATCTTGGCGTGCACACCATGAACACCGAATTCAGCGGGCGTCCGGAAAAGGCAGAGGAGTCCGAAAGGGCTTTCTACCGTTCCATGGAGGAGCTCCTTCCGATCATCGAGCGCGAGGGCCTCGACGTCCTCATCGACCCGCACCCGGACGACTTCGTGGAGGACGGACTTGCTGCCCTGCGCGTCATCCGTGGCGTGAACTCGCCCAATATCGGCATGGTCTACGTTGCCTCGCACACCTTCCACATGGGCAACAAACCGCTCGACATCATGCGTGCCGCGGGGGACAAGCTGCGCTTGGTGCACGTGTCCGACACCATGGACCACCACGCCTCCCACGGGTTGCGCTACATCACCAACCCGCCCGGCAACGCCGTGCGCGTGCACCAGCACCTCAAGATCGGCGACGGCGACGTCAACTGGGACGAGTTCTTCGGCGGACTCAAGGAAATCGGCTTCCTGGACAAGGACAACACCGTCATGGTGTCCAGCGTCTTCGCCGAGGACGACAACGCCAACGAGGTGTCCCGGTATCAACTGGAGACCATGGGCAAGTACATCGCCAAAGTCCAGTAGGGGCTACGGGTTCTTGTCGTTGTCGCTGGCGGCGGCGCGTGCGCTGGCGGCGCGGGCGACGTGGCTTCGGGCGTGCTCCACGGCGGGGGCTAGTTCGGTGAAGAGGTGTTTGTGGTGGCGAAGGGAGTCCAGGACCCCCACCTGGGTGACGAGCCGAAGGTGGCGCTCTTGGATCCCTTTGATCAGCACGGTGATTCCGCGGCGCTCCAGGGCCTGGACGATGTCTGTGATCGTTCTGGCCCCGGTTGCGTCCAGAATCTGCAGTTGTGACATACGGATGATCACGACGTCGACGTTCCGGATGGCGCTGACCCGCTCCAGGACGCGCTCGGCGGCGGCGAAGAACAGGGCCCCGTCGAGCCGGAACACGGCGATGTGCTCGTCCCCTTCGTGGACCGGGCCGGGGATTTCCTCCCGGTGCACCCCGCTGGACCGGACCAAGGCACGCAGGGCGAAGAAGGCGGCGGCCGCGATCCCGATTTCCACGGCTTGGATCAGGTCGAAGGACACCGTGATCAGCCCGGTGACGAAGAACACGACTGTGTCGGCGCGGGTTGATCCGATCACGCTGCGCAGCGTCTTGAGGGAGACCATGCGTGTGGCGGTGACCATCAGCACCCCGGCCAGTGCGGCCAGGGGGATGCGGGAAACCGGGCCGGTGGCCAGGTACACCACGGCCAGCAGGACCAACGCGTGGGTGATGGCGGCGAGGCGTGTCCGGCCGCCCGAGCGAATGTTCACCGCGGTGCGGGCGATTGCACCTGTGGCCGGCATGCCACCGAAGAATCCGGACGCGACGGACGCCAGGCCCTGGCCCAGGAGTTCACGGTCCGCGTCGTAGGGGCCGGTATCGGAGATCGACGCCCCGACCCGTGCCGAGAGCAGCGACTCGATCGCGGCCAGGGCCGCGATCGTGGCCGCGGACCCGGCCAGCGCGGTGATCGTCGCGAAGTCCACGGACGGCATCATTGGGGCAGGCAGGGAATCGGGCAGGGCTCCGATCCGGGTCACGGGCAGGTCGAGGAACTGCGCGGCCACAGTGGCGACGATGATCGCGATGAGCGAGCCCGGGATCCGGGGGTGGATCCGCGGTGAGACAACCATGATCACCGCCACCAGAGCTACCACGGCAACCGGGGCAAGAACCGAGGTTGGGGACACAGTACCGATGGCCTGGATGGCCGAGATGACGGCGTTGCCGCTAGGCCCGGGCTTGGCGCCGAACGCGGCAGGGACCTGCTGCAGGAAGATGATCACCGCGATTCCGACGGTGAAGCCCTCGATCACAGGCCAGGGCAGGAGCGTCACGACCCGCCCGAGTTTGAGTAGCCCGGCGGCAACCACTATCACCCCGGCAAGGACCGAGACGGCGGCCAGTGCACCGAGCCCGTGGGCGGCGATGACCGGGCCCAGAACCACGACCATGGCGCCGGTGGGTCCGGAGACCTGGATATTGGAACCACCGAAGACGGCTGCGATCACTCCGGCGATCACGGCGGTGATCAGTCCGCTGGCCGCACCCGCGCCAGAGCTGACGCCGAACGCCAGAGCCAAGGGCAGCGCGACGATGCCGACTGTGACCCCGGCGACCAGGTCTCCTCTCCAGGTACGCGGCAACAGCGCGTAGTCCTGCCGCCCGGGCAGTAAGGCCCGGGCCGCGACCAGGGCCTTCACCGGGTACTGGCCGCTGCGGCTGACGCGGGTGCAGTCGCTTCTGAGGACTCAAGCTGCGCCCGGGTGGTGTGCAGCATGTCGTTGAGCAGCAGTCTCGCCACGGAGAGGAGTTCCGCGACCTGTGGGTACGCCAGGGTGTAGAACATCTGCAGTGCCCGTCGCTCTCCCGTGACGAGGT
This sequence comes from Arthrobacter sp. DMZ02-1R, assembly GCF_057747935.1. Classification (NCBI taxonomy): domain Bacteria; kingdom Bacillati; phylum Actinomycetota; class Actinomycetes; order Micrococcales; family Micrococcaceae; genus Arthrobacter; species Arthrobacter sp. DMZ02-1R. The sequence goes on along the minus strand of NZ_CM173230.1, from coordinate 3,787,282 downwards.
GATATCGGCGCAGCACCGACAGGTGCTGGGACAGGTGCGAAGCCTCCAGGCCCGTTGCGGCTAGAAGCTCTGTCACTGACACCTCGGGCGCCTCCGACAGCAGCTCCAGCACCCGGATCCTGACCGGGTGGGCCAGCCCCTTGAACAGATTGGCCTTCACCTCGTACAGCGGTGCCCGGAAATCCGCGAACTCTTCCATGACTGCCTCCTTGCCCGTCAGCACAAGCCTTTGCTTGACTATTTTATGGATTCATCATCCAGCATACCAAGGGCGGCAACGGAAAGCCTTGCGGGCCAGCGCCGAGGGCCCCATCCGATTTCTCGGATGAGGCCCTCCTCTGTGGTTCGGTGAACTGGCTAGGCCGTCACGTTCAGCGACGCCGAAAGCGCAGCGTCGGCGTCGCGCAGGACCTTGGCTGCCACCTCGAGCCCTTCGATCCTGCCAAGGGAGGTGTCTTCGTGTTCGATGTTGACGAGCATGCCGGGATCCACCTCGTGGAGCGCACGCAGGAACTCGGTCCAGTAGGCGGTGTCGTGCCCGCGGCCGAGGGCCACGAAGTCCCACGCGGAGTTCTTGGGCCACTCGTTGGCCCATTCGTCGCCACCGAGGTTGGTCCGGCTTTCGTCCGGTGAGAGCCGGCGGAAGCTGTTGTCGAGGACGCCGTACAGAGCGGCATTCGCCGTGTTCACACGGACATCTTTCGCGGCGGCCTGGAAAATCAGGGGTCCGAGTTCACGGACCACGGCAACCGGATCCATCTGCTGCCAGAACAAGTGCGAGGCGTCCAACTCGACGCCGACGTGCGTGGCGCCGGTGAGCTCGATGAGTTTGTGCACGTCGGCTGTGTTGAACACGATGTTCTGCGGGTGCAGCTCGAGGGCTACCTTCACGCCATGGTCAGCGGCCAGGCGGTCAGTCTCGCGCCAGAACTTCGCCGCGATGTCCCATTGGTAATCCAACACATCCAAAGCCGCCGAATTCCACGCATTGACAATCCAGTTCGTCACGGTCGCGCCGGGCTCACCGCCGGGCAAGCCGGACATGGTCACCACCCGGTTCTGACCGAGACGTTCCGCGAGCCGGATGGAGCGGCGGATGTCCTCGGCATGTTTCTCGCCGATCTCACGCTTCGGGTGCAGGGGGTTGCCGTTGCAGTTCAGGCCTGCAATGGCGACCCCGGTCCCCTCGAAAATCCCGAGGTAGTCGTCCCGCGCGGCATCCGATACGAGGATGTCGTCGAATGTGGGGACGTGCACGGCGGGCAGGAATCCGCCGGTGTTGACCTCGATTCCCGTGAGGCCCAGGTCAGCGATGACCTTGAGGGCCTCCGGAAGCGGCCGGTCGTGCAGGATTGCGTTGTAGACGCCGAGTTTCATAGCGTGATCGTCTTTCCGTTGTTGAGTGCGGATTCCGTGACTGCGCCGAGCAGTTCCATGTTGCGCACGCCCTCGTCGAATGTGGCGCAGCGGGGGAGCGACTCGGATTCCGGCAGACCGGCAACCTCTTCAAGGAACGCGCGGGCCTGGTAGCCGAAGGCGTCGTTCTGGCCGAAGCCAACCTCGGGGGCGTCCATGGCGAGGCCGCCGGCGATGTAGGGGTGGCCCGGGCCGAGGATGACCTGGCGGTAGCCGTTTTCGTTGCCGGAGCCATCGTTGAGGAACAGCTGGATTTCGGAGGGGCGGCGCTGGTCGAACTTGGCCGCACCGTTCTCGCAGAACACTTCGAAGTTGAGGCTGTTGGCGTGGCCGGCTGCGACGCGGGAGACTTCAAAGCTGCCGGCGCCGTTTTCGAACTCTGCGTTGAAAGCCGCGTAATCGTCGTTCTCCACAGCCTCGAAGGTGTCGCTCACCGCTGCGTGGTCGTGGCCGATGACGGCTGCGAGCGGCAGTGGGCGCTTGCCGATCACGGTGCTCAGGCGCCCGCCGCTGATGGACTTGATGTCGCCGCAGAGGAACTCGGAGACGTAGGCCAAGTGGCTTCCGACGTCGGCCAGTGCACCCGAGCCGGGGCCGCCCTTGTAGCGCCAGCTCATGGGAGCCGACGGGCTAAAGCCGTAGTCGGTCCAGTAGCGGCCGCTGAAGTGCAGTACCTTGCCGAGGACGCCGGTGCGGATCAAGTCGCGGATGTAGGCGATGCCGGGCGTGCGGCGGAACGTGAAGCCGATGCGCGCAATGCTGGAAGCGTTGTTGGCTGCGTCAGCCATGGCGCGGGCATCCTCGAGGGAGTCGCTCAGCGGCTTCTCGCACAGGACGTGCTTGCCTGCGGCCAGGAGTCCCTCGACCACCTCGCGGTGGAGGGAATTCGCGATGACGACGCTCACGACGTCGATATCGTCCGCTTCTGCGATCGCCTGCCACGAGGTGTCATTGCGTTCGTAGCCAAAGCGGCGGGCAGCGAGGGACCCGAACTCTGCGTTCACGTCGCCGATCGATACGAGGCGCACCGGCGGAAGCACGGGGCTGTAAAGGGCGGACGCTGTGCGGTAGGCCGCCGCGTGTGCCTTGCCGGCCATTCCTGCGCCGATGACGGCGACCCCTAGGCTCTCAGCCATTGATTTCTCCTTCGAAATTAAGCCTGGGTGCCGAACACCCCTTGCGGCATTTTGGAGCGCTACAATTTAGCACTGGACTCAAAGCCTAATCATGTGAGTATGTCCTGTCAATGTCCTGGCGAATAGCCTTGACAATAGAGCAGAAAGGTTCCCGAATCGTGAGTGCGATCCGTCCCAAAAGCCGCCGCCCGACCATCTATGACGTTGCCAAACATGCCGGCGTCTCGCCGTCGTTGGTGTCCTTGGTCCTCCAGTCGCCGGAAAGGGTCAGTGACAAGCGCCGTGAAGCCGTCCAGGCGGCAATGTCGGAGCTCGGCTACCGCCCCAGCCGGGCCGCGACCACACTTGCGAGCAATCGGACCAAGAGCATTGGCCTGCTGATTGACGACTACAGGAACCTCTGGTTCGTCGATCTGCTCAGGGGCATGGAGTCGGTTCTCTCGGAACTCGGTTACCATGTCATGCTGGCCGACTCCCAGCCCGGCGAGAACCGCATCAAGGAAGCCGCCGACGGGCTGCTTGCCATGCACGTTGACGCGCTTGTCATCGCCGCGGAACCGACCGAGTCCATGCTGGCCCGGACGTGGGTCCCAACGGTGGTGGCCGGGTGGCGCAAGGGGGTGCCGGACGGCGCCGATCTCATAACGAACGACGATGACGGCGGGGGCGGCATGGCTGCTGACCACTTGTTGGGGCTCGGCCATACCCGCATCGGCCATCTCTCAGGGTCCGACGGCGCGTCAGCCCACCGGCGCGCCGGTTTCCGGCGGCAGATCCAGACGGCGGGCGTCGAACTTCTGGTTGCCGAGTCCAAAGGCACCTCGGAGGAGGACGGTTACATTGCCGCCTCTTGGCTCCTGGACCACCATCCGGACACGACGGCGATCTTCGCAGCCAACGACACCATGGCCGTGGGCGCATTCGCTGCCCTCAAGGCGCGCGGGCTGGAGGTGCCCGGCGACATTTCGGTGATCGGCTATGACAACTCTCCGCTGGCCAAGTCGAGGTACCTGGACATCACCTCGATCGACAACCGCAGCGACCTTGTCGGGATTGATGTTGCGCACAGGCTGCTCGCCAGGATTCAGGATCCTGCCATAAGTCCCCAGCAGACCTTGATCGAACCCGCCCTGGTTGTCCGCTCGACGACGGCGCGCGCGGCACCTTAGCCCTGATTCGGCGGTGTTCGGGCGAGGTCACGTGATCAACTCACGTAAAAACATCCTAATGTCAGGACAAAGTATTGACATCTGTGAGGCTAGTCACCATGATCTGTGTAGAGGGCTTTGAGCTTCTGCAGAGTGGCAGGGCCACAACCCCAATCAAAGGAGATAAATCGTGAAGAAGTTTTCCTGGCGGAAGGCGGCACTCGTAGCGGCCGTCGTTCCGATGATGGCTCTCAGTGCTTGTTCCAGCCAAGGCGGGAAGCCGGCTGACACCGGCAACGCTGCCGCTGGCGGCGGTCAGGCTGTGAGCACTCCGCGGATCAAGGTAGCACTCATCACCCACGCACCGTCGGGTGACACCTTCTGGGACATCGTCCGCAAGGGCGCTGAGGAGGCAGCCGCGAAGGACAACGTTGACCTTCAGTACCTGAACGACCCCGAAGCCGGCCGTCAGGCCCAGCTGGTCCAGCAGGCGATTGACCAGAAGGTTGACGGCATCGCAGTCACACTCGCCACCCCGGACGCCCTGAAGGACGTCCTGAAGAAGGCCACCGATGCAGGCATTCCCGTAGTGAGCCTCAATGCCGGGGAGGACGTTTCCGCGAAGCTCGGAGCATTTACGCACTTCGGCTCGAATGAGACGCTCGCTGGCGCCGCCGTCGGTACCCAGCTCGCCGCCCAAGGCTTCAAACACCCGGTCTGCGTTATTCAAGCGCAGGGCCACGTCGGTCTCGAGGCGCGGTGCGCCGGTGTCAAGCAGAAGGTGCCCGGAACGGAGATCCTGTACGTAAACGGCCAGGACATGACTGCTGTCCAGTCGACCGCGACGGCAAAGCTCCAGGCTACGAAGGACGCTGATGTCATCATCGGCCTCGGCGCCCCGATCACGGTGACCTTGCTCAAGTCCGTCACGGATGCAAGCAGTTCGGCCAAGGTTGCAAGTTTCGACCTCAACGCCGAACTGGCCCAGGACATTGTTGACGGCAAGGTTCTCTTCACGGTGGACCAGCAGCCGTGGCTCCAGGGCTACATGTCCGTAGACGCAATCTGGCAGAACAAGCGCGGAGGCTTCAAGATCGGCGGCGGCCAGCCGGTGCTCACCGGGCCGGCCATCGTCGACAAATCCAACGCGAAGGACGTCCTCAAGTTTGCCCAGCAGGGCCTCCGCTAGATCCAGGAACCTGGCCGCGCGGCGGGCGACCGCCGCGCGGCCTGACCAACAAGGAGTTATTCCCATGGCAAGCACAACTACCCTGCCGCCGGCGCCGGCTTCAGCACCCGGGCCACGTGGCGATGAGAGGATGGGGCGACGCAGCCCCTTCCAGAAGCTCCTGGGCCGCCCCGAGGTGGGCGCCCTCGTAGGAGCAGTGGTCCTCTTCATCTTCTTCTCCCTCGTCTCCAGCACCTTCCTGCAGCCGAATGCGTTTGCGACCGTGCTGTATGGTTCTTCGACGATCGGAATCATGGCGGTGGGGGTCGCGTTGCTCATGATCGGCGGCGAGTTTGACCTTTCCGCAGGTGTCGCCGTGATCTCGTCCGCGCTCACCGCGTCACTGTTCAGCTGGTACTTCTCAATGAACGTCTGGGTCGGGGTGACCCTAGCGCTCGTGGTCTCCCTCGGGATCGGATTCATCAACGGCTACATTCTGATCAAGACGAAGTTGCCGAGCTTCATCGTCACGCTCGCGACATTCCTCATGCTCACTGGCCTCAACCTCGCCCTCACACGCGCCATCGGCGGCAGTGTTTCGTCGCCGTCGATCGGCTCCATGGATGGTTTCGCATCGGCTCGAGCCGTCTTCGCATCCTCGATCAACATCGGTGGCGTCGATGTGAAGAATACGATCTTCATCTGGATCATCCTCGTTGCGGTCGCGTCGTGGGTCTTGCTCCGCACCAAGGTGGGCAACTGGATTTTCGCCTCGGGCGGTGATGCGAACGCTGCCCGCGCCGTGGGTGTTCCCGTGACAAAGACCAAGATCGGCCTGTTCATGGCGGTCGGCTTCTGCGGCTGGGTTCTGGGCATGCACAACCTGTTCGCCTTCGACGCCGTGCAGTCCGGCGAAGGTGTGGGCAACGAGTTCCTCTACATCATCGCCGCGGTCATCGGCGGCTGCCTCCTTACTGGTGGTTACGGCTCGGCGGTGGGCGGCGCGATCGGTGCGTTCATCTTCGGCATGGCCAACAAGGGCATCGTCTACGCGCAGTGGAACCCGGACTGGTTCAAGTTCTTCCTGGGCCTGATGCTGCTGCTGGCCACCATCGTCAACCTCATCGTCAAACGCCGCGCAGAGCTCAAGTAAAGGGGCGGACCAATGAATGCCAAACAGATCGACCAGCAGACCCTGCTCAAGGATGAAAAGGATCCGCTGACCCACACCCCCGTGCACCTGCTCTCGCTGGACGGTGTCGGCAAGCACTACGGCAACATCATCGCCTTGCGCGACGTGACCATGGCCGTTGACAACGGCCGCGTGACCTGCGTCCTGGGCGACAACGGTGCCGGCAAGTCCACGCTGATCAAGATCATCGCCGGCCTGCACCAGCACGACGAAGGCGTGCTGCACGTCATGGGCGATGTGCGGAAGTTCAATTCGCCCCGCGACGCGCTGGACGCCGGCATCGCCACGGTCTACCAGGACCTGGCCGTGGTCCCGCTGATGCCGATCTGGCGGAACTTCTTCCTCGGCTCGGAACTGACCACCGGGTGGGGGCCGTTCAAGAGCATGGATGTCCAGAAAATGAAGGACATCACGCTCAAGGAACTGGCCGCGATGGGCATCGACCTGCGCGATGTGGAACAGCCCATCGGCCAGCTCTCCGGCGGTGAGCGCCAGTGTGTGGCGATCGCCCGCGCCGTGTATTTCGGGGCGAAGGTGTTGATCCTGGACGAACCGACGGCCGCGCTGGGTGTCAAGCAGTCCGGCGTCGTGCTCCGATACATCCTGCAGGCCCGCGACCGCGGGCTGGGCGTCATTTTCATTACCCACAACCCGCACCACGCCTTCCCTGTCGGGGACCGGTTCCTGCTGCTCAAGCGCGGCAAGTCGATCGGCTACTACGACAAGAAGGACATCACCCTGGACGAACTCACGGCGCAGATGGCAGGTGGCGCCGAACTGGCCGAGCTCGCCCACGAGCTCGAACAGCTCGGCGGACACTCCGACGTCGTCAAGGAAGTCAAGGCCGAAGTCGCCGAGGTAGCCGAGGCTGCCGACGTCGCTGACGTCGATGACGACTCAAGGGAAAACATCCCGCGGCACGCCTAGCGCGCAGGGACACAGCGCCGAGGGAGTCGGGGGTCCGCCGGAAGACCGGACGGACCCCCGCTCGCCCGTGCCACCGCTCGCCGTGCCACCGCGGGAACCTGAACGAAGTAGTAGACAGGAAGACAGCATGCCGATCCGGGTAGGCGTTATCGGCGCCGGTGTCATGGGCGCAGACCACATCAAAAACCTCTCCACCAGCATCAGCGGGGCCGAAGTCACCTTTGTGGCAGACCTCGACGCCGGACGTGCGGCGGCCGCCGCGCCGCCATCCGCGCGCATCACCACCGATCCGTCCGAGCTGATCAACTCCAGTGAGGTAGACGCCGTCGTCGTCGCTTCACATGACTCCACCCATGCCGGACTGGTGTTGGAATGCTTCGAAGCGATGACCCCGGTGCTGTGCGAAAAGCCGCTGGCTCCCACGCTCCTTGAGAGCCGCGAAGTTGTGGAGGCCGAGGCCGATATAGTCGCCGCCACCGGTGCCAGGCTGCTGTCGATGGGTTTCATGAGGCGCTTCGATCCGGGCTATGTCGCACTGCGCGAATCCACCCGGGCGCGCACCCAAGGCGAACCCTTGCAGGTCCATTGCACCAGCCGGACGGCGTCCGCTGGTCCGGGTGCAAGCTCGGAATCCGCCATCACCAATTCCGCCATCCACGAGCTCGACATCATCCCCTGGCTGCTGGACGCACCCATCACGGAGGTCTCGTGGCAAGCGGGGCGCAGTTCCCGGCACAGCACCGGTGACCTGAGGGACCCCGCCTTCATGCTCCTGCGAGCAGCCGACGGCACGCTGGCTACCCTCGAGCTGTTCCTCAACGCGCAGTATGGCTACACCACACAGTGCGAGGTCGTTTCAGAGTTTGGCACCACTGCGTTACCGGAACCGGCCGCACTGGCCGTGCAACAGGACGGAGAGCGGCGCTCCTCCATTCCCGCTGACTGGCGTCCACGTTTCGCTGACGCCTACCGCTTGCAGCTCCAGGCCTGGATTTCCGCTCTCGAAAAGGGAGAGCCTGCGCCTTTGGCTACGGGGGAGGACGGCTTGCGGGCATCGCAGCTTGCCCAAGCCATGATCCGTTCGCTCCACAGCGACGGTGCCTACACGAAGGTGGTCTACTGATGGTTGCCTCCGGTCTTCCAGCATCCCGCGTTCCGGATTCCCGTGACGCTCCCGCCTTGCGCTGGGGGATCATAGGACCTGGATGGATTGCCGAAAGATTCACGGAGTCGGTGCAGGCCCATTCAACGCAGGTGATCGCCGCCGTCGGCTCCCGTTCACTCGACCGGTCCAAGGCCTTCGCGGACACTTTCGGCGTGCCCGCCGCCTACGGGAGCTACGAAGAGCTGGCAGCGGCTCCAGATATAGACATTGTGTACGTGTGCACTCCACACAACTTCCACCACGGGGCTGCCGTGCTCGCCCTCGACGCCGGCAAACACGTCCTGATCGAGAAACCGATCGGCCTCAACGCGGCACAGGCACGCGATATCGCGGCCCGGGCCAAGGCAGCAGGCGTTTTCGCCGCCGAGGCCATGTGGAGTTTCTTCCTCCCGAAGTTCGACGTGATCCAGCAAGTGCTCGACGCCGGGACGCTGGGATCCGTGACGACCGTCCTGGCGGAGTACGGCGAGCACTTCGAGCGCAGCCACCGCATCTTCGATCCGGCTTTGGCTGGCGGCCCGTTGCTGGACCTGGGCACCTACCCGCTGGCCCTCATCACGGAGGTTCTGGGTGCTCCGGACCGGTTGAGCGCAATCGGCCAGCCACACGAATCCGGCGTCAATGCCCAGCTCTCCGCCATCATGCAATTCCCGGGCGGAAGCCAGGCCGTCATGAACACCCATCTACATAACTTCACCCCCACTGCGGCAACGATCGTCGGATCCGAGGCGACGCTGAGTATCGACGGCCCCTTCAACATGCCCGGCGGCTTCGAGATCCGGTACCCGGACGGCACGCGGCTTCGCTATAGCGAACCAGCCGGAGGGCACCTCCAAGGCCTGCACTACGAAGCGGCGGCAGTGGCTCGTGCCATCGCGGCCGGGGAGACAGAAGCCCGGCAGCGGACCCTGGCCTCCTCCATTCGGACAATGGAAGTCGCCGATGAGATCCGCCGTCAGGTGGGCATTGAATTCCCGGGCGAAGGTAACGCGCCCGCCTGAGCAATTTGTTGTACTGACTATCGAAAGGACGGGCCCATGGCCTACATCGAACAGCACTCCGCCGGACTTCCCACGCCCGTGCGGCTTGGCCTCATAGGCTCCGGCTGGATGGGGGCGTTCCACGGCGAAAGCATAGCCCGCAGGGTTCCCGGTGCGGTCTTGGCAGCAGTCGCCGATCCCAACGTGGATTCGGCGGCGTCCGTAGCTGCCCAGCTCGGCACGGCGAAGGTAACCGCCGACGCCGCGGACATCATGGCCGATCCGGAAATCGACGCCGTGATCATTGCCAGCCCGGCACGGTTCCACGCTTCCCTGATCGCCCAGGCCGCGGCCGCCGGCAAGCACGTGTTTTGCGAGAAGCCCGCAGCGCAAAGCCTCGAAGAGCTCGACGCCGCCCTCCTCGCCGTCGAAACGGCGAGGGTACATTTCCAGATCGGCTTCAACCGCCGCTACGCCACCGATTTCCAGGCCGCTAAGAAGGACCTGGCCGAGGGAATTGTGGGAGTGCCCCAGCTCTTGCGCTCGCTGACCCGGGATCCCGGCACCGGGAGCATCGGACACGCGGCCAGGATTCCTGCCTGGACGATCTTCCTGGAAACCCTCATCCACGATTTCGACACCCTGAACTGGTTCAACGAAGGCGCCGAGCCGGTGGAGGTCTACGCTGTGGCCGACGCGCTCGTGGAACCGAGCCTGCGTGATCAAGGATTCCTGGACACCGCCGTGGTCACCATCCGCTACAGCAATGGAGCCCTGGCGGTGGCCGAAGCAAATTTCAGCGCTCTCTACGGCTATGACGTCAGGGGAGAGGTCTTCGGTTCCAAGGGCATGGTGCAGGCAGGACGGCCCACTGAAACTGCTGCCGTGAGGTACACCGCCGAGGGCCTTTCTGCCGAGACCCCCAGGCTCAACGTGGAGCTGTTCCGCGAGGCCTACACCGATGAACTCGTGGATTTCGCGGCGGCAGTCCGCGCCCGTCGCGATGGCACGCAGCCGCCGTCGCGCGCTTTTGCCGTCACGCCGGGAGCCGCCGACGCACGGCGCGCCCTGGCGATGGCGTTGGCCTGCATCGAGTCGGTTCAGCAAGGCGGACCGGTGGCCGTTGCCTCCGTTTCGAGCAGCAGCAAGGCCGGTGTCTGATGCGCCTGGCCGTTTGCGCGGAGATGGTCTTTACGGATTTGCCGTTTACCGAACGGGTGCGGCGGATCCACGAAGCCGGATTCGACGTCGAACTCTGGGACTCGAGGAGCAAGGACATTGCGGCGCTCAAGTCGAGCGGCGCGGTCTTTTCCTCCATGACCGGGTACACGTCCGGGAGTTTGGTTGACGCGGACACAGCCGATGACGTGGTGAGGACGGCTGAAACGCTGATTCCGACCGCCCTGGAGCTCGGCGTCAGCCGCATGGTGGTGCACTCGGCCGAGCTGATCGAGGGGAAGGCAGCCCGTCCCGTGTACCGCTCCAACGGCAGCATGTGGATCACGGGTGTCCGGACCTTGGAGCGCCTTGGCGCGCTCGGTGAGAAGCACGGACTGACGTTCTGCCTGGAAAATCTCAACACCGTGCTGGATCACCCCGGAATTCCGCTGGCCCGGGCCAAGGACACCTTGGCGCTGGTAGAAGCGGCCGGACACCCCAACGTGAAAATGATGCTGGACCTCTACCACGCACAGCTGGGGGAGGGGAACCTCATCGAGCTGGTCCGCACCGCCCTGCCACACATCGGTGAGATCCAAGTGGCGGACGTTCCAGGGCGCTGCGAACCCGGCACCGGCGAAATCAACTACTCGGCCGTGGCCCGGGCGCTCGCGGCTGGGGGATATGAAGGAACCGTTGGCATGGAGGCATGGGCCAGCGGAGACGACATGGAGGCGCTCGAGGCGTTCCGCCGGGCGTTCTCGGGTCACGACGGCACTGGACTGGACGCAACGGTTCAGGACACAACAGACTTTTCAACGGAGGTAGCACTATGAAGGACGTCGTTCTCGGACTGGTCGGAGTGGGGCGAATCGGCGTGATGCACGCCAACAACATCGCCGCGCTCAACGGCGAATCGAATGCGCAGGGCATCAACGTGGAATTGCGGCTCACGGATGTCGCCGAAGACCACGCCCGCAAAGTGGCGGCCGGCCTGGGCGCCGAATTCCTGCCGTCGGTGGAGGCCTTGATCGCCTCCGGAGTGGATGGCCTGGTTATCGCGACCGGAACGGGCACCCACCCGGAATTGATCCGCGAGGGAGTGGACGCTGGTATTCCGGTCTTCTGCGAGAAGCCCGTAGCAATGAACGTGGCCGATTCGCTGCCCGTCCTCGAACACATCCGTGCCAACCACGGCGTGGTGCAGATAGGCCACCAGCGCCGCTTCGATGCCGGCTACCTTGAGGCCAGGCGCGCATACCAAGCCGGGGAGCTTGGCTGGATCCACTCGCTGCGAGCCGTCACCTGCGACATGACTCCGCCGCCCGTGGAATTCCTGGCAACGTCCGGCGGCCTGTTCCGCGATTGCTCGGTCCACGATTTCGACATCCTTCGCTGGCTGACCGGCCGCGAAATCGTGGAGGTCTATGCCAAGGGGTCCAACAATGGCGATCCCGCCATCGGCGAAGTGGGCGACGTGGACACGGCGTTGGCATTGATCACTTTCGACGACGGCACGGTGGGCACTGTGTCCGCCACCCGCTACAACGGGGCCGGTCACGATGTCCGCCTCGAAATCCAAGGTTCCAAACGTTCCCTCATGGTTGGCCTGGACGACAAGACGGCCATGGAATCAGCCGAGGCCGGGATCGCGTTCCCGTCCGGAGAACCCCACAAGACGTTCGCCGAACGCTTCGACCAGGCCTACCGCTCGGAAATGGCAGCATTTGTGGAGCTTGTCCTAGGCCAGCGTGAGAACCCTTGCACCCCGGAGGACGCTGTGGCTGCGTCCCGCGTGGCCGATGCCGCGCAGGAGTCCCTCGCAAGCGGTGTTCCGGTCAAGGTGGCGCCGGCAGGAACGCTCCTGCACAAATGAGGTAGATTCACCCGACCCTCCTGCAGAAACGCACGCCTTTTCACAAACGCTCCTGCAGATTACGAGAAATCCTCCAGTACAAAAACGCTCCTCCGGAACTTCCGTTCCGGAAGAGCGTTTTTGCGTTTAGTTCGAACGGCGCGTGCGGCCGAATCGCGTTAGGCGCCGAACGGCAGCCGGGGGTCGATGTCCTGCCCATCCCAGCTCTGCCGCACCCACCCGTGGTGGGGGTCGTCGCTGATGAGCCATTCGCGAACGGGCCCCGGACCGGCCATGACGTTCAGGTAGTACAAGTCGTAGCCGGGAGCAGCCATGGCGGGACCGTGCCAGCCGTAGGGAACCAGCACGACGTCGCCCGTGCGGACCTCTGCGGCCACGTCGATCGGGCGGTCATCGGAGGCGTAGACGCGTTGGTAGCCGATCGCATCGGCGTCGGCAGGGGCCTTGGAACCGTCAGCCACGCGGGTCTCGAAGTAGTAGATCTCCTCGAGTTGCGTCTCGCCGTCCTTTTCCTCGTCGTGCTTGTGCGGGGGATAGGAGGACCAGTTGCCTGCGGGAGTGAGCACTTCGCAGACGATGAAACGGTCTGCCTCAAGCGCGGCTGGGGTGCCGAAGTTGTGGACCTGGCGTGAGCAATTGCCTGCCCCACGGAGCTCCACGGGAGTCTCCGCGGCTGTGACCAGCCGGGTGGGATATGACGCGTTCGCCGGGGCGGTGGCAACGGCGACGCGGCCGCCGTCGGACGAACTGATGGTGATGGCGGTGTTCGTACCGGAATACAGGACATCGCTGGGCCCATGGAAAACTGACGCCCGCCCCGCGAGGGGGTACTCGACGCCGTCGACCGTCACCGTGAAGGCGCCGTTGAGCGGCACGACGATCCGTTCTTCCGCTGCGGCGGGGAGTTCGACGGCGGTGCCTGCGGCGAGCGTGGCGACCTTGAGCCCGGTGTGGGCCCAACCATCCACGGCCAAGGCGGAATCGGAGGTTCCGAGCGAGATGTCCCAATCGCCGTCGTTGGCGGTTCCCAGTGGATAGACCCAGTTGGCCATGAAGTTATGTCCTTGCGTTAGCGCTGTACGAGTGTCATTTCAAAGCTGTAGGAATCCGCCCGGTAGACGTGGTGGCCGGTTTCCACCATGCGTCCGGTGTCGTCGACGGCGGTGCGCTCCATGGTGACCAAAGCCGAGCCGACCTCCGCCTCCAAGAGCGGTGCCTGGTAGTCGTTGGCGATCATGGCGCCGATCCGCTGCGAGGCGAGACGGAAGTTGACGCCGCCTCGGCGCAGAATGGCGTAGAGGCCTTCCGCGGCCAGCATCGCTTCGTCCATGGCAGCGATGTCGTCCCGGACCCAGTTCTCCATGAGTGCAAGCGGCTTGCCGCCCACCTTGCGGAGGCGTGTGAAGTGGTAGACCTTCGAACCCGCCGGGAGCTGCAGTGCGGCCAGCGTAGCTGCGTCTGCCTCCATGTGGGAGAAGCTGAGGACCTGCGTTGTGGGCTTCTTGCCGTTGTTGGTCAGATCGTCGTAGAGGCTGGAGAGCTCCAGGGGCCGGCGAACCTGGCTCGAAACCACCTGTGTGCCTACGCCGCGCTTGCGGACCAACAAGCCGGAGCGGACCAGTTCATCCATGGCCTTGCGCATGGTGGGCCTGGACAGGTTGAGCTGGGCGGCGAAGTCGATTTCATTGTCCAAACGGCTGCCGGGTTCCAGCACTCCGCTGTGGATGGCGGCCTCGATGCCCTGGACCACCTGGTGGTACAAAGGCACAGGGGAAGAACGGTCGATAATGAGGCCAAGTTGATTCGCCATTGCATGCTCCCTCGCGTTCCGGGACTGTCCCGGACGTAGCTCCATGTCCGCTCATGTTCGCTTGATAGGACATACTGCTTTATCGATGATAGCAGGAGCCTTGGCTTGGTCAAGGTTATTGGAGGCGGGTCTATTGCACCGTTTTGAGGGCGGTGCGGGGCATGTCCAGACATCAGAACCAGGGGTGTAGTTGGCGCCCTCTCCGGGGACCGAGGCGCCGTCGCCGGGCGCTGCCGCGTTCACCGTCAGCGTCGCCGGGCGCTGCCGCGTTCACCGTCAGCGTCGCCGGGCGCTGCCGCGTTGCCTAAGGAAGCCGACGCCGGCCAGGACGGCGCCCAGTCCCTCGGCGACGGCGCTGAGGGACTTCTCGAAAAACCATACGGGCTCGTGCATAGCCGGGATCGGGCCCAAGGCCGGTATGTCGACATACCGGTAGAGGAGGACTGCGATGAAGGCGCTGGCAGCGACCACCAAGGCGGCCGCATAGGCTGGCCGGCTGCCGCGGACCAGGACGTACAGGCCAGCGAGAACCGCGGCGACCGCTTCAAGGCGGAACAGGTTGCCTTGCCCGATTCCGCCTGGGGCGCCCAGCTGGTAGCCAGGGGCAAGGTGCAAATGCACCACTGCGTCGATGACCAAGGCTGCCAGGACAAGCAGCCGCAACAGGATGTCCCTGGGCTTGCGGCCGCCCAGTTCGCGCATGCTCATTTCACTGCGCTCATTTCACTGTGCTCATTTCACGACCAGCGTTCCATGCATGTTGGAGTGGTAGGCGCAATGGTAGGGATAGCTGCCAGGTGCGCTGGGTGCAGTGAACTGGACTGTTCCACCCCCGCCATCGACGGCGGCATCAAAGGCCTTCCCATCGTCTGAAGTGACCGTGTGGGCCTGGGCGTCCTCGTTCTTCACAGTGATTTTGGCGCCCGGGCTGACCGAGACGGGTCCTTGATAGCCAAAGTTCTTGATGGTGATGGTGAGCGATTGGGAGGTCCCAGACGGCGGAGCGCTGGAGGACGCGGCAGAAGGTGGGCTCGATGAAGCCCCCTGATAGCCACCACCGGACGACCCGCACCCACTCACTGCGATCAGGAGGGCCGCCGAGACGATGACCATCAATGCCTTGGGGTTCTTTCCCATGATTGGTTCCCCGATTCTCATGTCCGGTGGCCGGAATGTGCTTGCCACACTGATGAGACGAATTTCAAAGCGGTCAGGTTCACGGGAACGCGCAATTGCCTCCGGCGGGCGGAGACTGGCCGTCTCAGTCAGGCCACGGGGCGCAGCGTCCTGCAGACTTCCACGAAAGCCTTGAAGGGCGCGAGCCGTTCCTCGTCGGGCAGCTGCGATGCCTCGGGATGCCATTGCACGGACGCCACCCAGCGCTGCGGATCCTCGAGGGCCTCCACCGTGCCATCCTCTGCTACCGCAGTCACTTCCAGGCCGTCGCCTACCCGGTCCACAGCCTGGTGGTGTCCCGAGGCAATCCGCACCGAGTCCCGCGAGCCATAGAGCCCAGCCACTTTGGAACCTGGAGAAAGTGCGACGTCGTGCCACGCCCAGGTGCTCAGCTCACCCTCCGCCGGGGTCAGGCCGTTGTGCTCCACCGCCGACGGGTGCATGTCCTGGATGAGTGAGCCGCCGTACACCACGTTCAGGAGCTGATGGCCGCGGCAGATGCCAAAAGTGGGCAAACCGGCGTCGAGCGATTCCCGGGCAACCGCCAAGTCCAGGCGGTCCTGGTCCGGGTTGACGTCATAGCAGGCATCGATCGCCTCTTCGCCGTAGAGTCGCGGATCCAAGTCCCCTCCGCCGGGCAGCAAGACTCCGTTGAGGGAACGGAGCTCGGTGGCCAGCCGGCCGGCTTCATCGGTGAAGGAGGCGTCCAGCAGTACTGGCTCCGCACCGGCGTCGCGCACTAGTTCGACGATGAAATCGAAGAGTTCATTCGCCTCTCCCACGCGGGCATCGGCATCCTCGGAGCTGCTGAGGCGGACGGGGATGCCGATCCGGGGCCGGACGCTGCTCTGCTGTTCGGAAGTCTGCATGCTCCATGATGCACCGGCCGGGCGACTCCTGCGCAACGGAACCGCGGGCTTACGCTGATGCCATGAACCCGTCCGGCGCCCTGGCCCCCAGCCCCCGCACACTCGACATTGAGAGCATCGCCCATTTTGACCGATTGCTCAGCTCCGGCGCGGCGACCATGCACGGCTGGCACGCCCAGTCGCTGGACCTGCGGGGCCGGCGCGGCGACTTGGAGCGGCTGGATCCCCAAGGCGCCATCTTCCTGGGCTGCACCTTCGACGACGGCGTGGAGGACTCCCTGCGCGGCCGCGGTGCCCTCATCTTTCCCAAGCTTCGCGGAGTGCCGTTCAACCCCTACCGGGGCAGCCTCTACAGCGCCGCCGAACTTTACGAGGACATTGACTCGACAGAGTACGAAGCCACCCTGGATGCCCAGGTCTACCACTGGAGCATCATGCCTGGGCAGCGGACCAGCCTGGACGCCACCCTCGCCGCCGCGCTGCACGACCACGCCATCGGAGACGCCCTGGACGAGCTCATGGGCAACGGGGATTTCCCGGGGAACAAGATCGTGGGCGTCATGGGCGGGCATGCCGCGCAACGCGGAACACAGGATTTCGACGACGCCGCGCGCCTCGGGCGGCTCCTGGCACTGTCCGGCTTCACCGTGGCCACGGGTGGTGGGCCGGGGGCCATGGAAGCGGCCAATTTGGGAGCCTACTTGAGCGGCCTGCCCGACGTCGACTTCGCCGTCGCGCTCCGCTCGCTCGCGGCGGTGCCGGGTTTCCGTCCCTCCGTGACGGCTTGGGCGCGGGCGGCGGCCGCCGTCGTCGGGCGCAATCCGCGCGGAACGACGTCGCTGGGCATCCCCACCTGGTTCTACGGGCATGAGCCGCCCAACCTCTTTGCCACCCACATCGCCAAGTACTTCGCGAATTCCATGCGCGAAGCGATCCTGCTGGAATTGTGCAACGGCGGAATCGTGTTCCTCCCGGGCTCCGCCGGCACCGTGCAGGAAATTTTCCAGGACGCGTGCGAGAACTTCTACGGTGCCCCGGAAACCGTCACTCCGATGGTGCTCGTGGGACGCGACCACTGGGAACACAAGTATCCAGCGTGGCCTATGTTGCAGAGCCTCGCTGCCGGGAAAGTGATGGAGGACTGGATTTTCCTGGTGGACACGGTGGAGGAGGCGCTCGCCGTCGTCGCGGACTAATTATTCGGGCCTTGGTCTCCGCCCCCGTCAGCAACGGACCTTCCCAGCCTCGGCCCCGCCCGCCCCGCCCCGCCCCGGCAGCAAGGGACATGCCCAGCCTTGCCTCGGAACAATGGACATATTGCGAATATGCCCATCTCTGGACTCCAAGGCTGGGCATGTCCCTTTGGGCGAGAGCGTTATGTCCGCTGCTAAGGCTTCGGACTGGGCAGGTCCGGTGGATGACGAGTGCGCATGTCCATTTCTGGAGTCCTGAGCGGCACAGGTTCTTAGGGTGCCGGCAGCTTAGTGCGCTGCGCGGCCTCCCAGGCGCGTGGTGATCTTCCGGGCTGCATCTTGGCAGGCCTCGCCGAGGCTGGCGAGAGTGTCCTGGGAGACGCGGAACTTGGGGGGCGGGGATCAGTACGGAGGCCACGATGTCTCCGCGGTGGTCTGCGATAACAAGTGCGAGCTAGTTGGGGAAGGTGGCGCATCATCTGCAACGAGGTTGCGTAGAGTGAGTGGACTCCCGCCCTAGAACACAAAGAAGCTCCCCGGATCCATGGATCCGGGGAGCTTCAGAGCGAGATGGGTTCAGGGACTACTTGAGCCAGGCAGCCACCACATCCGGGTGGGCATCGACCCATTTCTTGGCCGCGGCGTCGGGCTTCATCCCGCCCTGGATATCAGTTGCGACGGAGTTCTGGTCCGCGTTGGTCCAGGAGAAGGCCTTGGCCAGTTTGGCGGCGGGAGAGCCGCTGTCCGCGAACTTCTTGGAGATCACCTTGTTCAGTTTGTAATCGGGGTAGTCACAGGCCACCTTCTCGGCGTTGGAATCGCAGCCCGGCGTGTAGGCCGGCAGGCTGACCTTCTTGAGGGAGACCTCGGAAAGGAACCATTGCGGTTCGTAGAAGTACCCCAGCAGGGGCGTCTTGTTCTTCTCGGCCGAGCGGAATGACTGGATGAGAGCGGCTTCCGAGCCGGAGAAGACCACTTTGTAGTCCAGACCAAGGTTCTTGACGAGGGCCTCGTCGTTGGTCACGAACGCTGGGTCGCCGTCCAGGACCTGGCCCTTGCCGCCTGATTCGGACGTGGCAAAGAGGGAAGCGTATTTGTTCAGGTTCTTGCTGTCCGTGATGTCCGGGTACTTGGCGGCCATCCATGGTGGTACGTACCAGCCGATGTGACCTTCATTGCCGGTGGGTCCGGCGTCGACCGCTACTTTCTGATCGGTGATGTATTGCTTCGCGAGGTCCTCGTGGCCCCAGTTCTCAATAACGACGTCGACTTCGCCGGATGCGAAGCCCTGCCAGGAAATCTGTTCCGACAGGTCCTTCTGGACCACTGTGCAGCCGAGCTTGTTTTGGGCGATGTAGCTATAAACGGCCGCATTCGCCGTGTAGCCCACCCAGGCGTTGAGGGCCACGTTGACGCTTCCGCAGGGGGTGCTTGAGGCACCTGCCGCGGCGGCCTGATTGACTGTGGCGCCGCCGCAGCCGGCAAGCAACAGGGCGGCAGCCGCGGTTCCGGCGAGGGTGGGAATTGTTCGTTTCAACAGCAGTCCAGCTTTACTCATGGTTGGGTCTCCTTGTTGGGCAGTGTGCGAGTGTCAGGGCCGTTAGTGGGTGGTTGATTTTGCTGAAGGGACTTTTCGAACGGGGTTGGCCGCGGCAGCCTGTGTCATGCGGTCCAACAGGATGCCGAGGAATACGATGGCCAAGCCGGCGGCGAGGCCCTTGCCGAACAGTGAACTTTGGACAAAGCCGGCGACGACGTCGTACCCCAAGCCACCTGCTCCGACCAGCGCGCCGACTACCACCATGGCCAGGACGTAGATCAGGCCTTGGTTGGCGGCCAAAGCCAGGGATTGGCGGGCCATCGGGAGCTGGACCTTGGTGATGACCTGCCAAGGGGTTGAGCCGCTGGACACTGCGGCTTCCATGACGGTGGGCGATATCGCGGCGATGCCGTCGGCCGTGATCTTGATGGCTACGGGTGCGGCGTAGATGATGCCGGCAATGATGGCGGTGAACCGTGTGGCGCCGAAGAGGCCCAGGAACGGAACCAGATAGACGAACGCGGGCATGGTCTGTCCCGCGTCAAGCATGGGCCGCATGATCTGGTCCACTTTGTTGGACCTGCCCATGGCCACGCCGAAGATGACGCCCAGGACGATGACCACTGCGGTGGCAACGAGGGTGCCGGCCAAGGTGACCATCGCATCGCTCCACAGGCCAAGGTAGATGATCACGGCCAGGCATGATGCCGTGACTGCCGACAGCTTCCAGCCGCCGAGGGCAAAAGCCGCGATGACAATGACCGCGACCAGGAGGTAGAACGGTGTTTCCGTCAGAAGGGACTGGAACGGGTTCAGAATCCCGGTGGTGACTGCCTCGCGGAAGGACACCGTGAACAGGAAGAGGTTGGTCTGCAGCCATTCGCTGGCCGAGCTCACGCCACTGACGATGGCTGGGCCAATGTTGAGATCCTTCGGGAAGGCAGCTGCCCAGAGCATCGTGCGGGACAACTGGACCATGACGAGTGCCACCAGCAGGGTCGCGGCCAGCAGGATGTACCGGGTTCGCCGCGATATCCGGCGTTTGCGGTTTGCCCCGGGTTCGGCTCGGCGGCTGGCGGCCGTCGTTACGCGGTCCAGCACGATGGCGAGCAGGACGATCGACAGTCCAGCGTTGACGGCTGTGCCGACGTCGAGCGATTGCAGGGCGCGGACAACCACTTGTCCCAACCCCGGTGCAGCGATGAGCGCCGCGATGGTGACCATGGACAGCGCAGCCATGGTGCTCTGGTTGATCCCCATCACGATGGTGCGCCGTGCCAGGGGGAGTTGAAGGGTGAGGAGCCGTTGCAAGCCCGTGGTTCCCAGAGAGTCGGACGCTTCCCTGGTGTTCTCTGGGATGCATCGGATTCCATGCGCCGTCAGTCGGATGACCGGAGGTGCCGCGTAAATCACAGTGGCGATCACGGCGGAGGCGGGGCCGATCAGGAAGATGAGGGCCAGCGGAGCTAGGTACACGAAAGTGGGAAGGGTCTGCATGAAGTCGAGAACCGGAGTGATCACTTTGGCAACCCGGCCATAGACCCCGGCCAGGACTCCGAGGGGGATGCCGATCAGCAGGGTAAACAGGACGGCCGTGAGGACAAGGGCGAAAGTGTAAGCCGCCTCCACAAACAGCCCTTGAAGACCGAAGAACACGAAGGCCGCCGCGGTCAGGAGAGCCACCCGGGCATTGCCCACGGCGAAGGCGATCCAGCTGAGCAACGCGACGGTTCCCAGCCAGCCGATCTCCGGCAAGCGAAGCCCGGTTGAGCTCGCCGCGAAAATGCCGATGAACAGGTTTGCGACGGCGTCGACGGCGGCCCGGAGGGGAGTGAAGACGTACTGGAAGACTGGATTGTCCGCACGGTTCGCTGCCACCCAGGCATTGAATTGGTTGAGGGAGCGGTGCAGGTCAGTAAGTTCCGACGCCGGCAGCGTGAGGGTCGCGGTGCCGTGGAGGAACAGGAATCCAACGAGCCAGACGACGCCGGCCCCGCCCAGGAGCAGCGCGCGGCGGCTTAGCCGCTTGCGCGGCGCACGGACAGAGACGGGGCTGGTATGAATCGGGGCCCGGTCACGAACGAGGGTGGACATCACGCCGCTACTTCCGCGCCGCGGATGACCGACAGGATGCTGTCTCGGTCGATCTGGCCGGTGATCTTGCCGGAGTCTTCCACCAGGACAGGACACGATGAGTTCATGACCGTTGGGATGGCGTCGCGGATGATCGTGCCGGCGCTCAAGACGGGAGCGTCCGCGGGAGTGCCGGGTTCTACGGGATCGGTGATCCACTTGAGCGTCAGGACATCTGCCCGGGGCACTTCGGAGACGAAATCGGCGATGTACTTGTCCGCCGGTGATCCGACGAGGTCATCGCCGGTGCCGCACTGGACTGTCTCGCCGTTCCGCATGATCAGGATGCGGTCCCCGAGTTTGAGCGCTTCGGACAGGTCGTGGGTGACGAACACCATCGTCTTGCCCATCTCTTTGTGCAGCCGGATGACCTCTGCCTGCATATCGCGCCGGATGAGCGGGTCCAGGGCCGAGAACGGTTCATCAAAGAGGATGGTGTCCGGGTCGCCGGCCAAGGCGCGGCCCAGCCCGACCCGTTGCTGCATTCCACCGGAGAGCTGATCAGGGAAATGCTGCTCATAGCCTTTAAGCCCCACGAGGTCGATGATTTCGCGGGACCTGGCGTAGCGCTCGTTCTTGGCGGCGCCACGGATCTGCAACCCGTAGGACACGTTGTCCAGCACGGTGCGGTGCGGTAGGAGGCCGAAATGCTGGAAGACCATGGACATTTTCCGCCGACGCAGCTCCCGAAGCTCAGTGGTTCCTGCCTGTGTCACGTCCTTGCCGTCGACGAGGACACTCCCCGACGTCGGTTCGATCAGCCGGGTGAGGCACCGGATCAGGGTGGACTTTCCCGACCCGGACAGGCCCATGACCACGAACACCTCGCCTTTGGCGACATCGAAGTTCATATCCCGCACGGCTGCATTGCATCCGGTGCGTTCAAGCAATTCGGCGGAGCTCAATTTCGACAGCTCGGGATCCTTGGGGATCTTTTCACCTCCGGGTCCGAAGACCTTCCAGAGGTTGCGCACTGATATGTCAGGACTGTTCATTGCTGTACTCCTGCCTGTGG
Source organism: Arthrobacter sp. DMZ02-1R (assembly GCF_057747935.1). Lineage (NCBI taxonomy): Bacteria > Bacillati > Actinomycetota > Actinomycetes > Micrococcales > Micrococcaceae > Arthrobacter > Arthrobacter sp. DMZ02-1R. The sequence goes on along the minus strand of NZ_CM173230.1, from coordinate 3,765,380 downwards.
CGGCTCGAACCAATGGCTGGGCCCGGGGCTGATGTTTTGCCAGATGTGTTTTGTTTCTCGATATTCGGCCAAGCCCGCGAGCCCCAATTCGCGGCCATTGCCGGACTGTCCGAAGCCGCCCCATTCGGCTTGCGGAACGTACGGGTGGTAGTCGTTGATCCAGACCGTCCCGTGGCGCAGCGCTTCGGAGACCCGCTGGGCCTTCGAAGCGTCTGCCGTCCACACGGCACCGGCCAGTCCGTAGACGGTGTCGTTCGCCAGCCGGACGGCCTCTTCCTCGGTGGTGAATGTTTCCACCGTCATGACGGGGCCAAAGGATTCTTCCTGGACCACGCGCATCGAGGTCTTGCAACCGTCCAATACCGTGGGCGGGTAGAAACTGCCACCGGCCAGCGCCGGGCTGTCCGGAATGAAGCCCCCGCACAGCAACCGGGCGCCCTCCGCAACTCCGGCCTGCACGTAGGCGTGGACCTTGTCCCGGTGGGCCGTGGAGATCAACGGGCCGGTCTGGGCTTCCTGGTCGAAGGGGCCGCCCAGCCGGATCTGGCGTGCACGGCGGACCACTTCTGCCACGAATTCCTCGTGAATGGACTCTTCGACAATGAGCCGTGCCCCGGCCGAGCAGACCTGGCCGGAATTAAGGAAGACGGCAGTCAACGCGTTATCGACCGCGGCCTCCCGGTCAGAGTCGGCAAAGACCACATTCGGGTTCTTGCCGCCAAGCTCGAGCGCCACGCGCTTGACCGTCTGCGCAGCAGCCACCATGATCCGCTTGCCGGTTTCCAGTCCGCCCGTGAAGGAGACCAGATCGACCCGCGGATCGGAACTGAGCACAGCCCCCACTTCCGGTCCCGTTCCCGTCACAAGGTTCGCGACGCCGTCGGGCACTCCTGCTTCCCGCAGGGTGTCCATGAGCAGGATGGACGTGGAGGGTGTCAGCTCACTGGGCTTGAGGACAAAAGTGTTGCCGGCCAAGAGTGCGGGCGCAACCTTCCACGAAGCCTGCAGGAGCGGGTAGTTCCACGGCGTGATGAGGCCGCAGACGCCTACGGGCGCGTGGATGACCCGGCTGATGGCGCCGGGCCGGCCGGTGTCGATCACGCGGCCCGCGTCAGTACCAGCCACGCTGCCGTAGTAGCGGAAGCAGGCTATGACGTCGTCGATGTCGTACTCGGCCTCGACCAGGCGCTTGCCGGTGTCCAGGGCTTCGGCTGCGGCGTAGGCGGCCTTGTCCCTCAGCAGCAGCTCGGCCACGCGGAGCAGGATCGCGCCGCGTTCCAGTTCCGGCGTGTTCGGCCAGCGGCCGTCGTCGAACGCGTTCCGGGCGCTCGCCACCGCTGCCTCGGCGTCCGCCGAGGTGCATTCGGCGACGTCGGCAACATGCGTGCCGTCCGCCGGGCAGGTGATGCTGCGGACTCCTCCGGCGGACTGCCGCCAGCCGCCGTCGACGTAGCTGCCGCGCACCGTGTGGGTCTGGGAAAGTTGTGGGCTGTTCATGCCGCTCCCTAGTTCCGTGCCGAGCTGGCTTCGGGCCGGCTCTCCGCGCTGTCCAGGCCGCCCAAGCTGACCGGAACCGTGCTGTCCGGAAGTGGGCTGGTGCCGTGACGGTAGAACTCGGCGGCGATCGGAGCGAGGGGTTCGCGGCCCTGAATCAAGTCCGCAGCCTTTTCGGCCAGCATCATCACCGGTGCGTAGATGTTGCCGTTGGTCACGTACGGCATTGCCGAGGCATCCGCCACGCGTAGGCCCGAGGTGCCGTGCACCCTCATGCTGAGGGGGTCCACCACGGCCATGGGATCCGTGGCCGGACCCATCTTGGCCGTGCAGGACGGGTGCAGGGCGGTCTCGGCGTCGCGGGCTACCCAGTCGAGGATTTCCTCGTCGGTCTGGACTGCTGGGCCAGGGGAGAGCTCACCACCATTGAAAGGCGCCATGGCCGACTGCTCAAGGATGTGCCGCGAAATCCGGATGGCTTCGACCCACTCGCGCCGGTCCTGGTCTGTGGAAAGGTAGTTGAACTTCATGGACGGGTGGGCGGTTGGATCCGTGGAGGTGATCTTCAGGCTCCCACGGGCGTCGGAGTACATAGGGCCGATGTGCACTTGGTAACCATGTTTGGCATCGGCCTTTTGACCGTCGTACCGGACGGCCACCGGCAGGAAGTGGAACATGAGGTTGGGGTAGGCCACCTCTTCGTTGGAGCGGACAAAGCCGCCCCCTTCGAAATGGTTGGTGGCCGCCGGTCCCTTGCGGCCGAACAGCCACTGCAGGCCGATCCATGGATAGCGCCAAAGGCTCAGGCTGGGCTGCATGGACACCGGCTGGGTACAGGCGTGCTGGATGTAGACCTCCAGGTGGTCCTGCAGGTTTTCGCCGACGCCCGGGAGGTCAACCACCGGTTTGATACCGAGAGACTTGAGGTGCGTGGAGTCCCCGACGCCGGACAACTGCAGCAGCTGCGGAGTATTGATGGCTCCTCCGCACAGGATGACTTCCTGGGCATCCACGCTGTGCTTCTTGCCGTTCCGGCGGTAGTTGACGCCGGTGGCCCTGACATCGGAAGTACCAGTTCCGGTGAAGTTGATTTTCGATACGAGCGCCCGGGTCCTTACCGTGAGGTTGGGCCGGTTGAGGTGCGGCCGCAAGTAAGCCCGGGAGGCAGAGAGCCGCTGGCCCTTGTGCACGTTGCGGTCGAAGGGGCCGAAGCCCTCCTGCCGGTACCCGTTGACATCGTTGGTTCGCGCAAAACCGGCTTCTTGGGCGGCGCGGAAGAAGGCTTGGAAAAGGGGATTGCGGGCGGGACCGCGCTCAAGGACCAAAGGTCCGCTGTGTCCGCGCAGTTCATCGTCGGGTTCCGCGGCGAGGGCGGTTTCCATGCGGTTGAAGTATGGGAGGCAGTGCGCGAAGTCCCAGGTCTCCATTCCGGCGTCGGCTCCCCAGCGTTCGTAGTCCAAGGGGTTGCCGCGCTGGAAGATCATCCCGTTGATGGAACTGGAGCCGCCCAGGACCTTGCCGCGGGTGTGGGCGATCCGGCGTCCGTGCATGTGCGGCTCGGGGTCGGATTGGTAGCGCCAGTCGTAAAACCTGTTCCCGCTGGGGAAGGTCAGCGCAGCGGGCATCTGGATGAACAGATCCCAGGGGTAGTCGCTGCGGCCCGCCTCCAGGACCAGTACGGTCTTGGTGCGGTCTGCGCTGAGCCTGTCTGCCAGCACCGATCCGGCGCTGCCTCCACCCACAATGACGTAGTCAAACTTTTCGTTGGCCATTAGTTGAACTCCTTTGAAGTGATCCCCGTTGCTGTGTTCCGATAGCCAAGAGGGCGTTAGCCTCGCAGCTTTTCCATGTTTGGATCCACGAGGGGATCGGCGGAGATGGTGGCGGGGATCCGCTTGCCGAAGTATTCGATCTCGACGGCGTCACCCTCGCCCGCTTCGGCGGGCAGCCACGCGTAGGCGATCGGTTTGCGGACGGTGTAGCCGTAGGCGGCACTCGTGACGTAGCCGGCAGGCTCTCCCCGGAAATAGACAGGTTCCTTGCCCAACACCACGGACGTGCCGTCGTCGACCGTCAGGCAACGCAGGCGGCGGTTGACGGGCAGTTCGCGGCGGGCTTTGAGGGCCTCGGCGCCGACGTACCCTTCCTTGTCCTTGCCGACCGAGAAGCCCAGGCCGGACTGGAACGGCTCATGCTCAGGAGTCACGTCGGTACCCCACAGCCGGTAGCCCTTCTCCAGGCGTAGGCTGTTGAACGCCCCGCGGCCGGCTGCGATGATGCCCTGCTCCTGACCGGCCTCGAAAAGCAGGTCCCAGAGCCTTTGGCCGTTTTCCGCCGTCGTGTAAAGCTCCCAGCCCAGCTCGCCCACGTAAGAGAGCCGCATCGCCGTGACCGGAATCCCGCCGATCCGCACCTTGTTAGTCCGGAAGTACTTCAAACCGTCGTTGCTGAAATCGTCGTCGCTGACCTTGGCGATCACCTCGCGGGCCAACGGTCCCCAGAGACCCACACAGCATGTGGAACCGGTGATGTCGCGGACCTGGACCCACTGGCGCACGTCCTCGGCGGTTTGCTTGCGGGCTTCGGTGGTGAAGTAGTCGAAATCGATGTTGCCATTGGCGCCCACCTGGAAGGTGGTCTCGTCCAGCCGGGCCACCGTGATGTCGCTGCGGATGCCGCCGTCGTCGTTGAGGAGCAGGCAATACGTCACGGCACCCGCCTTCTTGTCGACTTTCCCGGCACTGAGGCGCTGCAGGAGCGTTACCGCTCCCGGGCCGGAAACCTCCAGCCGCTTGAGCGGCGTCATGTCATAGAGCGCGACGGCGGTGCGCGTCTTCCAAGCTTCGGCGGCGGAAATGGGGGAGTGGAACATGGCTGCCCAGGGCTCGCGCTCCGGCGCCTGCCATTCTTCCGGGAGCTCTTCGAGCAAGCCGCGATTGGCTTCGAACCAGTGCGGGCGCTCCCAGCCGTGGGCTTCAAGGAAGAACGCCCCGAGCTCCTTCTGGCGGGCATTGAACGGGCTCACGCGCAGCTCACGCGGGGAAATCCTCGGCTGCAGCGGGTGCAGGACATCGTAGATTTCCACGAAGTTCTGTTGCGACGTTTCGCTGACGTAGCTCTCCGCGGTCTGGATTTCTTCGAAGCGGGAGACCTCGCATTCGTGGAGCGGAATGCGGGACTGGCCCTCGATGAGGCGCTCCGCCAGGGCACGGGCCACGCCGGCGGAATGCGTCACCCATACGGCCTCGGCAACGAAGAAGCCCTCAACATCCTTGGACTCGCCGACGAGGGGACCGCCGTCGGGAGTGAACGAGAAGATCCCGTTGAAGCCATCGGCAATCCGGGCGCCGGCGAGTGCCGGAAGGAGTTCCTTGGAGTCTTCCCAGCACGGCAGGAAGTCTTCTTCCGTGAACGCCAGGCGGGACGGCATCCGGTGCTCGGACATGTCGGCCGCGGCAACCTCGGGCAGCTCCCGGAGGTCCACGGGCATGGGCTTGTGGGCGTAGGAGCCGATGCCCATCCGGTCCCCGTGCTCGCGGTAGTAGAGGTCCTTGTCCTGGTGGCGGAGGATCGGCATCCAGGCGCCGTTGGCCGGATCAAGCAGCCGCGAAGCATCGTTCCGGCCCACCAGGTCCGGCACGGAGGTGGTCTTGACATACTGGTGCGCCAGAGGGAGGAGCGGCACGGACATGCCCACCATGGCGCCGATCTTGGGCCCCCAGAACCCTGCGCAGGAGACCACGATGTCTGCGGGGATCACGCCGTCGGGCGTTTCGACGCCGGAGACCTTGCCGCCGGACTGTTCGATGCCGGTGACGGCGGTGGAACCGCGGAACGTGACTCCTGCGGCGCTCGCCTTGGCGATGAGCAGTCCGACCGCACGGGCGGCGGAGGCCAAACCGTCGGAGGGAACGTAGAGCCCGCCGAGCACCTTTTCCTGGTTGAGCAGCGGGTAGTGCTTGGCGCATTCGTCCGGATCGATGAGCCGGCCTTCCACACCCCACGAGGCCGCGTAGCCCAGCTTGCGCTTGAGGTCCTCAAGGCGTTCCGGAGTGGTTGCCACTTCGAGTCCGCCCACTTGGTTGAAGCAGGAGACGCCGGATTCGCTGAGTGAGAGCAGCTTGTCCACCGTGTAGGACGCGAATTGGGTCATGGTCTTCGAAGCGTTGGTCTGGAACACCAGGCCGGGGGCGTGCGAGGTAGAGCCGCCCGCCAGCTTCAGCGGGCCTTGCTCTACCACGGTGATGTTGGTCCAGCCGCGGGTGGACAGCTCATCCGCGAGATTGGCGCCGACGATGCCGGCTCCGATGATGACGACGCGGGGTGTTGTGGACATGCGGGAAGCTCCTGAAGTAGAAGGGCGGGGCTGGAAGTTGTGGGAACCTAGACGTGGCCGTCGACGGTCAGTCCGGGCGGCAGGTTGGGGGCGTCCTCGGATTCCTTGACCATGATGTGGCCGTCAATCACCAGGACTTCGTGGACCCTGATGGGCAGTTTGGCGGGAGGAGCGTCGGCCGCTCCGGTGCGGAGATTGAACTTCGAAGCATGGAGGGGGCACTCGACCCAGCAGTCCTCCACCCAGCCGTCGGCGAGGGAGGCGTCTTGGTGCGTGCAGGTGTCGTCAAGGGCGAAGAGCTCGCCCTCTTCGGTGTGAAATACGGCAATGGGCGGGGACGTCTCAAGACGAATCGCGTCCCCCGGGGCCAACGAGCTGAGCGGGCAAGCACTGTGCATCTCAAGAACCTCTTTCACCGGATTGGTCAAAACCTGTGGGGCGGTTGTCTCATGATCAACGCTGATCACAATACGCAACAGAGTGATGGACCTCACAGGGGCTTGTCAAGGGGTTGAAGTTACTTCGCAGTTTCCTTGACATGCATTGTGAAGTCCGTCACGCTGTTTCGCATAATGAAGTTTGTTGCGTAATGCGCAATAAACTTTCGAACGGCTCGGCGAGGAGGAAGCCATGGAGACATTGGCGATCGTGGGGGCATCATTGGCGGGTCTTTCCGCCGCCCGTGCTGCCCGGGCGCAGGGCTTTTGTGGCCGGCTCCTCATCATTGGAGATGAGCAGCACCGGCCCTATGACCGTCCACCCCTGTCCAAAGAGTTCCTGGCAGGAAAAATCGGCATCAAGCACTTGCTACTGGAAGCCGAGGAGACGGGTTCGGATGACCCCCTCCAGGCTGAATGGCTGCTAGGCGCGCCTGCGAGGAGCTTTGACGCAGCTAGCAAGACCATCACCCTCGGTGACGGGCGCACGGTGGTGGCCGACGGCGTCGTCATTGCCACCGGAGCCTCAGCCCGCACGCTGCCCGAACTTGCGGGCCTATCCAATGTCTTTACCCTGAGGACGCTCGAGGATGCGCAGGATCTGGCTCCGGAACTCGTTCCGGGCGGCCGCCTGCTGGTGGTTGGCGCTGGATTCATCGGCGCAGAGGTGGCGTCAACAGCCAAGGGCCTGGGAATGGATGTGACAATCATCTGCAAAAGCCCGATGCCGCTGACCGCTCCTCTCGGTCCGGAGATGGCTGCCGTCATGGCCACGCTCCATGGGATCAACGGCGTGGAGCTGATTTGTGACACAGGAATCGACTCGTATTACAGCTACGAAGGAAACGTGACCGGTGTCCGGCTCAGCGACGGGCAGTACCGTTCCGCCGACGTCGTCCTCCTCGGAATCGGGGCAGTCCCCAATGTCGGATGGCTGGCCGGTTCGGGCCTGGCGATCGACGACGGCGTCACCTGCGATTCGATGGGACGGACGAACGTCCCCGGAGTGGTCGCCGTGGGGGACTGTGCGGCCTGGTTCGACGCACGCAGCGGGCGGCACCTCCGCGTGGAGCATTGGACTGGCGCACAGGAACGTTCCGCCCTGGCCGTCGCCGGACTCCTGGATCACTCGGCCCCTCCCCAACAGCTCAACCTGCCGTACTTCTGGTCCGACCAGTACGGAGTGACGCTGCAGTTCGCCGGCCACGCCCGGGACGCAGAGCGTATCGAGATCGAAGCCGGGCAGCCCGATACGCACAGCTTCCTCGCGGTGTACTACCGGGGCGAGGATCCGGTAGCCGTCCTCGGGGTGAACCAGCCGCGTCTATTCACCCGTTGGCGCCGGCAACTCAACGCCCGCAACTCCCAGCCCGTCCTGGCAACCCCGTAAACATTCCCAAGTCTCAACCACGTTCATCACTGAATAGGAGTCAGAATGACCACTGAAGTTGTTTCCCCCAGCCTGATCCCCACTCTCCCCGGCCGCACTTATGTCAGTGAAGACATCTTCCGCGCCGAGCAGGAGCACATCTTCGAACAAATGTGGTTCTGCGCAGTGCGGACCGCGGACCTGGAAAAGGCCGGATCGTTCAAAACGGTCCAGATCGGCCGCGAGAGCGTGCTTATCAACCGCACCCGCAAGGGAGAGATCCGCGCGTTCTACAACATCTGCCGGCACCGCGGCGTGAAGCTCTGCATGGAGGAATCAGGCGAGGCCAACCGCTCGTTCCAGTGCCCGTACCACGCCTGGACCTACGATCTTGAGGGAAAACTCATTGCGGCCCCGAACCTCACCAAGATGCCGGATATCGACCGCAACGAATACGGACTGGTCAAGGTCCACGTCCGGGAATACATGGGCTACGTTTGGGTCTGCCTCGCGGATGAGCCACCGTCGTTCGAGGAAGACGTCATGGGTGCGATCGAGGAGCGCCTCGGGGATCTGCGGGCTGTTGACGACTATGACATCGCGAACCTGAGCCTTGGCCGGCGCATCAAGTACGACGTCAAAGCCAACTGGAAGCTCATCATTGAAAACTTCATGGAGTGCTACCACTGTGCCACGATCCACCCCGAACTCACGGAGGTCTTGCCCGAGTTCGCCGACGGCCTGGCCGCCCAGTACTTTGTGGGCCATGGCGCCGAGTTCGGGGAGGATATCAAGGGCTTCACGATTGACGGTTCCGAAGGCCTGGATCGCATTCCCGGAGTCGGCGATGACCAGGACCGCCGCTACTACGCGGTGACCATCAAGCCGAACGTCTTCGTCAACTTGGTCCCGGACCATGTCATCATCCACCGTATGTTCCCGCTGGCAGCGGACCACACGATCGTCGAATGCGATTGGCTGTACCTGCCCAGTGTGGTGGAATCCGGCAAAGACGTCTCGGCATCGGTGGAGCTGTTCCACCGGGTCAACGAGCAGGACTTCGACGCCTGCGAACGTTGCCAGCCGGCCATGGGCTCCAAGATCTATGCCAAGGGCGGCGTCCTGGTCCCAAGCGAGCACCACATCGAGGCGTTCCACAGCTGGGTCACCAGCAAGATCGCCGACGTCCCAGTGGAGGGCTAACCGCCGCTGGCTGCGGTGTAGCCCATCTTGACGCTGATTGAATGCCCGGCCTGCTTGAGCGCATCAAGGAGGCCGGGTATTTTTTCCGGTTCGAAACGGAAGGCGGGGCCGGACAAGCTGATCGCACCGATCACGGTGCCGCTGTGGTTGCGGATCGGAACCGCGACGGCGTTGAGTCCGCGTTCGAGTTCCTCATACGTGGCGGCGTAACCCGCCTCCGCGATGACCGGCATTTGCTGCTCCAGCTCGTCACGGTCAGTGATGGTGCGTGGCGTGTATTGCGCCTGGCCGGCCTCCCTGAGGACACGGTCGCGCGTCGCGGGCGGCAGGGCGGCAAGCATGACCTTGCCGCTTGATGTGGCGTGGAGCGGCGTGAGGCCGCCGATCCAGTCCTGGGTACCGAGCGTGTTGGGGCCAATGGCCTGGTCCACGTTGACGGCGAAGTTTGACCGAAGGACGGCCAGGTTGGCGGTCTCAGCGAACTTCTCGGCCAAGGCCTCGAGGTCTTCCCGTGCTTCCCTGACCAGGCTGAGCCGGGCCGGGATGGCGCTAGCCAAGCGCAGGATGTTGAAACCCAGTTGGTATTTTCCGCGCTCGTGATTCTGCTGTACCATGCCCCGGGCATCCAAGGCGCTCAGCAGTCGCGACGCCGTTGATTTGTGGACGCCCATTTCCTCCGCGATTTCACTCACACCGGCGTCGCCGTTGCGCGCCAGGATTTCGAGCACGGTGATGGCCCTGTCCACGGACTGCACACCGGCATGGTGCGCACCGGCGGGATCGGTGTCGGGGTCGTTGGCAGGGCTTACGTCAGCGTCCATGTGGTTCATCGTCTCAAACGCGGTCAAGTGGGCCGTCACACTTGGCTGCGTGTCTTGGGATGCGGCAGGTTTTACCTGGTCATAGGCGTATCCGGGCGATGACCAAGCTGCAGAGGTGGCCCGGCTGCGGGCCCTGGGCGCACTGACGCCGACGTCGGCCAGGGCGATGTGTCATGGGTGTGCCTCGCCGACTCGGAAGGCAATGAGTTCTGTGTCCTTGCCCCGGGCTGAGGCCATTCCTTCTGACGCGCCTTCGTGCCACACTTGGTGGACTATCGAGTGACTGGGGGATCCGGGTCAGGAGATTGGTATGCGTGTTCTGATGCAACCCCGCACTTCGGGCCGCCGACTGGTGGTGATCGAGCCATGTTCATCGGTTGGGCTTACTTAATGGCGGGGGTAATGACAGTTGATGCCCTCTTGCTGGGATTGCTCCTGTTGAACGTGAAGTGGCCCAAACACTGGAAGAGAAACGGCTAGGGTCAGCGCATGTGCCGAACCTAGAGCACCTTGCGGATCGTCTCTTCGAAACTCACCACGTGGTGCAATGCGAGTGCGGCCGCACGGTCTTCGTCGCCGTCGGCGATCGCGGTGAGCAGTTCAGCGTGCTCCGCGACGTGGCCTGTCACTGAGGGCATTTTGTCCAACATGTGGCACCAGATGCGTGTTGCCAGGTTGTCGTAGCGGATCAGCACGTCCTCGAGGTGCGGATTAGCCGCGGCTTTGTAGATGAGCCGGTGCACCTGGATGTCGTAGCGCATGAGTTCCTGCTGGCCGGCGTCGTGCCCTTCCAAGCCGCTGATGGCGGCAGCGACCTCGCGCAGTTCTTCCCGCACCTTGGGGCTGGCCATGCGGGCAGCCCGCCTTGAGGCCAGGGGCTCAAGCAGCTCCCGGATTTCGGAGACGTCCGCCAGTTGGGTGATGTCGACGCCGGTGGCAAAGGTTCCTCGCCGGGGATAGGACACCACCAGGTGGTCGCTTTCGAGCCGCTTGATGGCCTCGCGCACAGGCGTCCGCCCGATGCCGAGTTCCGCGGCAATCTGCCCATCATTGATGGGGTCGCCGGGCTTGATCTCCAGCATGATGAGCCGGTCGCGCAGGAGCAGGTAGGCGTTTTCCGCCAAGGACGTTCCCTGGGTGCCCGTTTCCAGTGCTTCCAATGCAGTGCTCATGTGCTCTCTCCCGTTTGCCGCAATTCCAAGTCTGGCGGATCAGTTGCTGCCGGGCTGTTGACGGTTGTGTGATCTCCAACATACTATGGCAACAGTTCTAATATATCAGTTGCTTATTAGTCGGTAAACATAAGTATTTCAAAAGGAGAACATGATGGTTGAACCGCTGATCCGCCCGCTCGCCCAGGCGGACCCGGAGGTTGAACAGGCGATCGCCCAAGAACTCATCCGGCAGCAGTCCACGCTGGAAATGATCGCCTCCGAAAACTTCGCCCCTGCCGCCGTCATGGAGGCCCAGGGCTCGGTCCTGACCAACAAGTACGCCGAGGGCTACCCAGGCAAGCGGTACTACGGTGGCTGCGAGCATGTGGACGTCATTGAGCAGTTGGCAATCGACCGGGTGAAGGCCCTCTTCGGCGCTGAGGCAGCAAATGTCCAGCCGCACTCCGGCGCCCAGGCCAATGCGGCAGCCATGTTCGCGCTCCTTGAGCCCGGGGACACCATCATGGGCCTCGACCTCGCACACGGCGGGCACCTGACCCACGGCATGAGGATCAACTTCTCGGGCAAGCTGTACAACGTCATCCCGTACCACGTCTGCGAATCCGACCTCCGGGTGGACATGGCGGAGGTCGAAGCCCTGGCCCTGGAACACCGTCCGAAGCTGATCGTTGCAGGCTGGTCGGCGTATTCGCGGCACCTTGATTTCGCCGAATTCCGCCGCATCGCGGACCTTGTGGACGCCTACCTCATGGTGGACATGGCACACTTCGCCGGCCTCGTCGCGGCCGGCCTGCACCCCAACCCCGTGCCTTACGCCGACGTCGTGACCACCACAACCCACAAGACCCTCGGCGGCCCGCGCGGCGGCGTGATCCTGTCGAAGGAACAATACGCACGCAAGATCAACAGCGCGGTCTTCCCCGGCCAGCAGGGCGGCCCACTGGAGCACGTGATCGCGGCCAAGGCTGTGGCGTTCAAGATGGCGGCAGAGCCTGAATTCCAGGAACGCCAGCTACGGGTGCTGGAAGGCGCCAAGCTCCTTGCCGAACGGCTCCTGAAGGAAGACGTGGCCGCAGCAGGGATCTCTGTGGTCAGCGGAGGCACCGACGTCCACCTGGTCCTCGTTGACCTGCGCCACTCGGAACTGGACGGACAGCAGGCTGAGGACACGTTGCACCGCATCGGCATCACCGTGAACCGCAACGCGGTCCCGTTCGACCCCCGCCCGCCGATGGTCTCCTCCGGACTCCGTATCGGAACCCCGGCACTCGGCGCCCGCGGCTTCGGGGCCAAGGAATTCGTGGAGGTCGCGGACATCATTGCGACGGCGCTGATCGCCGCAGCAAGCAGCGGTACCCTGGGCGACCACACCGCCGTCGAACTCCGTGCGAGGGTGACCGCGCTCGCCGAACAATTCCCCCTTTACCCCCACCCTTCGCAGGAAGGCAGTGGCAACGACGCCGCGGCCACCGAACGTGAGGCAGAAATGATTGGAGCAGCCCAGTGAGCGCAGACCAACTCCCCGAACACCCGGATTTCCTGTGGCGGAACCCGGAGCCCAAAGCTTCCTACGACGCCGTGATCGTGGGCGGTGGAGGCCACGGCCTCGCCACTGCGTACTTCCTGGCCAAGAACCACGGAATGACCAACATCGCCGTCCTGGAAAAAGGTTGGCTCGCCGGCGGCAACATGGCCAGGAATACCACCATCATCCGTTCCAACTACCTTTGGGACGAGAGCGCAGCCATCTACGAGCACGCGCTGAAGCTCTGGGAGATCCTGCCCGAGGAACTTGAATACGACTTCCTCTTCAGCCAGCGCGGCGTGATGAACCTCGCCCACACGCTGGGCGACGTCCGCGAAAGCGTCCGCCGCGTCGGGGCGAACAAGCTCAACGGAGTCGACGCCGAATGGCTGGATCCGCAGCAGGTCAAGGAACTTTGCCCCATCCTGAACATCAGTGACAATATCCGCTACCCGGTCATGGGTGCCACATACCAGCCCCGGGCCGGCATCGCCAAGCACGACCACGTTGCCTGGGCCTTCGCCCGGAAGTGCGACGAACTGGGTGTCGATATCATCCAGAACTGCGAAGTGACAGGCTTCCTCAAGGACGGCAACCGCGTGGTGGGCGTCAAGACCAACCAAGGCACCATCCACACCGAAAAAGTTGGCCTTGCCGCCGCCGGCCACAGCTCCGTCCTCGCCGAAATGGCCGGCTTCCGCCTCCCGATCCAGTCCCATCCCCTCCAGGCGTTGGTGTCCGAACTGCACGAACCCGTCCACCCGACCGTGGTCATGTCCAACCACGTGCACGTCTACGTTTCACAGGCCCACAAGGGCGAACTGGTCATGGGCGCCGGCGTCGACTCCTACAACGGCTACGGCCAGCGCGGCTCCTTCCATGTGATCGAGCACCAGATGGCTGCCGCCGTCGAACTCTTCCCGATCTTTGCCCGGGCCCACGTGCTGCGGACCTGGGGCGGAATAGTGGACACCACCATGGATGCCTCGCCGATCGTGGGACTCTCGCCGGTAGAGAACATGTTCGTCAACTGCGGTTGGGGAACGGGTGGCTTCAAGGGCACACCCGCTGCCGGCCTGACCTTCGCCCACACCATCGCCACCGGCACTCCGCACGAGCTCAACAAGCCCTTCTCGCTGGAACGCTTCGAGACCGGTGCCCTGATCGATGAACACGGCGCCGCCGCCGTCGCCCATTAGCCGCAGCCCTTTTAGGAGACCAACCATGCTGCTCATCAGCTGCCCCAATTGCGGGCCACGAGACGAAACAGAATTCCACTACGGCGGCCAGGCCCACGTGGCCTATCCGGAAAACCCGGACGCCCTGACGGACCGCCAATGGGCCGAATACTTGTTCTACCGCGACAACACAAAGGGCGCCTTCGCCGAGCGCTGGGTGCACAGCACCGGTTGCCGCCAATGGTTCAACATGCTCCGTGACACCGTCAGCTACGACATCCAGGCCATCTACAAAATGGGCGAACCGCGCCCTGACGTGAAACGCGCCGATGTGAACACGTCAGCAGCCACCACTCCGGAAGGAGCCACGAAGTGACCCCGCAGAACGCCCGCCTCTCCACCGGCGGCCGCATCGACCGCAGCATCTCTTGGCGGTTCACGGTGGACGGCCAGGAATACGCCGGGCACCCCGGAGACACCGTTGCCTCGGCACTCCTGGCCAACGGCCGCATCAGCGTTGGCAACTCCCTCTACGAGGGCCGCCCACGCGGCATCATGTCCGCCGGGGTGGAAGAATCCAATGCCCTGGTCAAGGTGGCTGCCCGCTTCCCGGGCCATGTTGCCGAGTCGATGCTTCCCGCGACCACCGTGTCCCTTGTGGACGGGCTCAGTGTTGAGCTCCTGAACGGTCTCGGCAAGCTCGATCCCAACGAGGACCGCGCCGAGTACGACAAGAAATACGTCCACACCGACGTCCTGGTGGTTGGCGGCGGCGTTTCCGGCCTTGCGGCGGCCCGTGAGGCGGTCCGCACCGGCGCCCGGGTCATCCTGATCGACGACCAGCCCGAACTCGGCGGCTCGCTGCTTTCCGGCTCCACCGCCCCGGAACTCGCAGAGGTGATCGAGGGCAAACCCGCCCTGGAATGGATCGCGGACGTGGAGGCCGAGCTCGTTTCCGCCGCCGAATGCACCGTCCTCAACCGCACCACGGCGTTCGGCTCCTATGACGCGAACTACCTGATCGCGGCACAGAACCGTACGGACCACCTCGGCAGCCCGGCCGCGGACGGCGTCTCCCGCCAGCGTATTTGGCACATCCGTGCCAAGCAGGTGGTCCTGGCGCCCGGCGCCCATGAGCGACCGCTTGTCTTCGAAAACAACGACCGGCCCGGCATCATGCTGGCCTCGGCGGTCCGGAGCTACCTCAACCGCTACGCAGTCGCTGCTGGACGGCGGGTAGTCATCGGCACGACGAACGATTCGGCCTACCTGCTGGCCGCGGATCTGCTGGCCGCCGGCGTCAAGGTCGCCGCCGTCGTCGACGCCCGTCCGAAGCTCAGCGACAAGGCGGCTGCCGCCGTCGAAAGCGGTATCCGTGTGCTCGTTGGCAGCGCCGTCGCGGATACCTCCGGTCAGGGGGAAGACGGCAGGATCGACGGCGTCACCATCCGCAGCCTCAACGACGACGGCGAAGTCACCTCGGGCGTCGAACGGCTCGCTTGCGATCTGCTGGCGGTTTCCGGGGGCTGGAGCCCTGTGGTCCACCTCCACAGCCAGCGCCAGGGCAAGCTGCGCTGGGACGACGAGCTGGCCGGCTTTGTGCCGAGCAGCGCGGTCAAGGACCAGCACGTTGTCGGATCCGGACGCGGAAGCCACGAACTCGGAGATTGCCTCGGCGAAGGCATCTCCGCCGGTGCCGCGGCCGCCATCGCCGCGGGGTTCAGCACCCAGACGGTTCCCGCCGAGGCGAAAGCGCCCGTCGCCTCCGCCCCCACCCGCCAGTTGTGGCTGGTACCAGGCCAGACCGGAAACGCGGGGGACTGGCACCACCACTTCGTTGACTTCCAGCGCGACCAGTCCGTGGCTGACGTGCTCCGTTCCACGGGGGCCGGTATGCGCTCGGTGGAACACATCAAGCGTTACACCTCCATCAGCACCGCCAACGACCAAGGCAAGACGTCCGGCGTCAACGCCATCGGCGTCATCGCCGCAGCCCTCAAGCAGGCCGGCGAGGCGTCTCGTGGTATCGGTGACATCGGGACCACGACGTACCGGGCGCCGTTTACGCCGGTGGCCTTCGCAGCGTTGGCCGGACGCCAGCGGGGCGAGCTGTTCGACCCCGCACGGGTGACTTCCATCCACCCGTGGCATGTTGCCCAGGGAGCGCTCTTCGAGGACGTCGGCCAGTGGAAGCGCCCTTGGTACTACCCGCAAGCGGGCGAGGATCTGGACGCCGCCGTGCTCCGTGAATGCGCCGCAGTCCGGGAGTCCGTGGGCTTCATGGACGCCACCACGCTGGGCAAGATCGAGATCCGTGGCAAGGATGCCGGCGAGTTCCTGAACCGCATCTACACCAATGCGTTCAAGAAGCTTGCCCCCGGCTCTGCCCGCTACGGCGTGATGTGCACCCCGGACGGCATGATCTTCGACGACGGCGTCACCCTGCGCCTCGACGAGGGCCGCTACTTTATGACCACCACCACCGGCGGTGCTGCCAAGGTCCTCGACTGGCTCGAGGAATGGCACCAGACCGAGTGGCCGGAACTGGACGTTGTGTGCACTTCGGTGACTGAACAGTGGACGACGATTGCCGTCGTCGGGCCCAAATCCCGTGCCGTGATCGCCAAAGTCGCCCCGCAACTGGCCGCCGACGGCGGGCTGGACGCCGACGCGTTCCCGTTCATGACGTTCCGCGAGACCATGCTGGCCTCCGGGGTGCAGGCACGCGTTTGCCGGATTTCGTTCTCGGGTGAGCTTGCCTACGAAATCAACGTTCCGTCCTGGTACGGGCTCAACACCTGGGAAGCCGTTGCTGCCGCGGGGGCCGAGTTCAACATCACTCCGTACGGCACAGAGACCATGCACGTACTGCGAGCCGAGAAGGGCTACCCGATCGTCGGGCAGGACACGGATGGCACCGTCACCCCGCAGGACGCGGGGATGGAGTGGATCGTTTCCAAGGCGAAGGACTTTATCGGCAAGCGCTCATACAGCCGCGAGGACGCAGTCCGCACTGACCGTAAGCACCTGGTCAGCGTCCTGCCGGTGGACGGCTCGTTCCGTCTTCCGGAAGGTACCCAGCTCGTGGAAAAGGGAATTCCGGTCAACCCGGCATACGGCCCCGTGCCGATGCAGGGTTTCGTGACCTCGAGCTACCACAGTGCCGCCTTGGGCCGGTCTTTCGGCCTGGCACTGATCACCAACGGCCGCAACCGGATCGGCGAGACCTTGGTGGCCTCCGTCGGCGACCAGTTGTTGGACGTTGTTGTGGGAGAAACCGTACTTTTCGACGCTGAAGGGACCCGTAAAGATGGCTGAAACAGCAACACCAGCAGAAACCGCAAAGCCCGCAAACCCCGAGACGCTCCGTGCCGCACGCCGCAGCCCGGCGTCGCATCTGGCACCGACCTTCGAGTCCGGTTCCGTGGCCGGAACCGTGACACTGAAGGAGATCCCGTTCCAGACCATGGTGGGGATCCGGGTTGATAGGGATTCCGACGCCGGAGCCCGCCTCGCGTCCGTGACCGGCGGCCTGCCGGCCGCATGCGGCGAGATCAGTGGGAGTGAAAGGGCTACCACCCTGTGGCTGGGCCCGGAAGAATTCCTGGTGGTCGCACCGGAATCGGCCCACGATTCCCTGGGCGGAGACCTTATCCGGGCACTGGTTGAGGCCCTGGGCGACGACGCCGGTCAGGTGGTGGACTTGTCCGCCAACCGCACCACCTTCGAGCTTTCCGGCATCCGTGCCCGGGACGTCCTTGAAAAAGGCTGTTCGCTGGACCTGCACCCCCGCACGTTCCGCACTGGAACGGCCCTGGCCACGGAAATCGGCAACATCCCGGCGATCCTGCAGAAGACCGGCGAGGAGAGCTTCCGGATCTTCCCGCGGGCTTCGTTCGCCGACTTCCTGGGCCGCTGGCTGCTCGACGGCATGAGGGAATTCGCCTCTCCTGAGGTCCCCTGATGGCACTGAGCGTGCTTGACCTGTTTTCCATTGGCATCGGGCCGTCGTCTTCGCACACGGTCGGCCCGATGCGGGCGGCAAAACAGTTCACGGATGGCCTGGAATCCTCCGGGCAACTCGCGGCAACGGTGCGCGTCCAGGCAGAGCTTTTCGGCTCGCTGGGCGCCACCGGCCGTGGCCACGGCTCGGACAAGGCCGTGGTCCTGGGACTTCAGGGCCAGGCGCCGGAGACGGTGGACACAACCACTGCCGAAGACCAGGTAGCCGCTGCCGCCCTTGATGCCGAATTGCGGATAGCCGGACACCACCGCGTGGACTTCAACTGGGACGATGACGTGGTCCTGCACCGACGCAAATCCCTGCCAGCACACCCAAACGGCATGACCTTCAGGGCCTTCGACCACACCGGCGAAGTGCTGCGCGAACGCAGCTACTACTCGATCGGCGGCGGTTTCGTGGTGGACGGTGATGCGTCCGGAAGCGACAAAGTAGTCGCTGACAGCACCGTGCTGCCCTATCCATTCACGACGGCGGACGAACTCCTGGCCATCTGTGCACGTGAGGACATGTCCATTTCCGACGTCATGCTCGCCAACGAGCTCGTGTGGCGCAGCGAGGCCGAACTTCGCGAGCGCCTGCTGCAGATCTGGGCGGTGATGCGCGAGTGCGTGGACAACGGCTGCGCTGCGGAAGGAATCCTACCGGGAGGCTTGAACGTCAGGCGACGGGCGCCGTCGCTGTTCAAGACGCTTGCCGCCACGGACGCCGGATTGCAGGGTTCAAGCTCGGCGGATCCGCTGCTTGCCATGGAATGGGTGAACCTGTTCGCGCTTGCAGTGAACGAGGAAAACGCCGCAGGCGGCCGCATTGTCACGGCGCCCACCAACGGAGCGGCCGGCATTGTGCCGGCGGTGCTGCACTACTACGCGAAGTTCGTGCAAGGAGCCGACGACGACGGCGTGGTCCGCTTCCTGCTCGCGGCGGCCGCCGTCGGGATCCTGTTCAAAATCAACGCGTCCATTTCCGGAGCCGAAGTCGGCTGCCAGGGCGAGGTGGGCTCTGCGTGTTCGATGGCAGCCGCAGGCCTGTGCGAAGTTCTCGGGGGTACCCCCGAGCAAGTGGAGAATGCCGCAGAAGTGGGTATTGAACACAATCTCGGCCTCACGTGCGATCCCGTAGGCGGGCTGGTGCAGATTCCGTGCATCGAACGCAACGCCATCGCCAGCGTGAAGGCCATCAACGCCGCCCGCCTTGCCCTGCACGGCGACGGCAGCCACAAAGTATCCCTTGATAAAGCCATCAAGACCATGCGAGAGACAGGAGCGGACATGAAAAGCAAGTACAAGGAGACCTCCCGCGGAGGCCTCGCCGTCAACGTAGTGGAGTGCTAGCCATGACTGTCACACAGAATGAACCCGCCCCGTCGGCGCTGCCGGCTACCACCGTTGAGCATGTCCTTACGCTCGATTGCCCGGAAACGCGGGGGATCGTGCACGCTGTCTCGGGCTTCCTCCTGGAACACGGCTGCGACATCATCGACAACAAGCAATTCGACTCCCAGCTGGATCACCACTTCTTCATGCGGATCCACTTCGCATCGGACGGGGACCAGTCAACGATTGACTCGCTGAGGGAATCCTTCGCGCCTGTTGCCGAAAAGTTCGGCATGCGCTGGCAGCTGCAACGCCACGGGGCCAAGCGCCGGGTGCTGATCATGGTCTCCAAGTTCGAGCACTGCCTCAATGACCTCCTGTTCCGGGCACGCATCGGGGAACTGCCCATCGACATTGTCGGGGTAGTCTCCAACCATCCGGACCACAGGCGGACCGTCGAATGGCATGGCATTCCGTTCTTCCACGTACCCGTCACCCCGAACACCAAGGCGGCGGCCGAGGGACAGCTCCTCGATCTCATCGATCGCCTGGACGTCGAACTGGTGGTCCTGGCACGCTACATGCAGGTCCTCAGCGACGATCTTGCCCGCCGGCTCGACGGCCGAGCCATCAACATCCACCATTCGTTCCTGCCCAGCTTCAAGGGCGCGAAGCCCTACCACCAGGCCTACGCGCGAGGCGTCAAGACCGTAGGTGCCACCGCGCACTACGTCAACGGTGAGCTGGACGAGGGGCCGATCATTGCGCAGCAAGTGGTGGAAGTGGACCACACCTTTGGTCCGGATGACCTGGTCGCAGCCGGTCGCGACACCGAGTGCAAAGCACTCAGCAACGCAGTGCGTTGGCACTGCGAAGGCCGTGTGATCCTGCAAGGCAGCAGGACCGTGGTGCTCAAGTAGGGATTGGACGGCCCAAGTAGGCTTGAACGGCCCACCAACGGGTGGGCCGTCCAAGCGCCGCGGCTGCCCCTTCGTAGGGGCGGCCGCCAGTTTCAATGCGCTGCGGGCGTTAGTGGTCAGTGCCAGCCGCAGCCGCCTTCTTGGCGTCCTTCTTGGCGTCCTTCTCTGCACGCAGGGCCTCCGCCTCGTGCTGCTCTTCGGCCTTTTCCTGGTGGATGACCTCCGCGAGGAGCTTCTCCATCTCCTTGGCCACGCCGGCGGCGGAAGCCGGGTTCTGGCCGGTCACCAACCGTTCGGCGACCGCGACCTTCTCCTCGAAGACCTCGGCGAAGACGTGGATGGCGCCCTGTTCCTTAAGCCGGTCCGCCAGGAAGAACGGGATGACCTTATCCATCCCAGCGGCAACTTCCTCGTCGTTGGTGAAGGCGGCCACCTCCCGGCCCCCGACCAGCCGGAACCCGTCGGCCAGGTCCACGTTCACCAAGCCCGCCGGTCCGTGGCAGACCGCGCCCACCACACCGCCCGCATCGTAGACGCTGGCCACCAGGTTCTGTAAGCCTTCGCTGTCCGGGAAGTCCCACATGGCGCCGTGGCCTCCCACGAGGAAGACGGCGTCGTACTGGCCGGGATCAACGACTTCGACGCGGGCAGTGTTGTAGAGTCCGGCGCGTGTGGCCTCGTCCTCAGTGAAGGCAACCTGGATGGGATCTTTCGAGTCCACCTCATCGTGCGGGGGCTGGCCGCCCCGGATGGACGCGAAGTCGACGAAGTGCCCGGAATCCTTGAAGACCTTCCAAGGATGTGCAGCCTCGGCTATGTTGTAGCCGGTCTTCTTTCCCGTATCGCCGATCTCGGAAACGCTGGTCAATACCATGAGGATCTTCTTCATGTGTGCTCCTATCGTCCACATTCCAGCCTACGCCTAGCCCAAATTCAGGCTCTTGTGGGCCTAAAGCCGGCGAAGCGGGTTGCCAGATGAAGGGCCGCCAGCCGTCCCGTTCCGCGCGGGTCTCCGCCGCACAACTCGAAGATCCGTTGGAGCCGGTGGTGCATCGACTGCCGTTCCAAGTTCAGTTCCCTTGCCGCCTGTGCCGTATTTGGCAACTACCGGACTGCTGGCGGGAAACCCTGGGGTTGGTCCAAGCTGCTGGAGGTGCCCTGAACTAGCCCGGAATCCACTCAAACAACCAGGAGCATGCCCAGCCTTGGCCAGGAGGAGTGAACATAGTACTTAAATGTCCACTGCTGGGGCTGAACGTTGGGCATGTCCGGTGGGGGTTGGTCTGGGCAGGGCTATTGGGCAGGGCCGAGGCTGAACGGGGCTAGAGGTCGCTCCGGCAGGGTGCGGATGCGAGTTTGTAAAGGCCGTTCAGGTCTCCGGCCGCCAAGCCATCCGGGGCGCCGATCTCCGGGTACATGAGCTGGATCGGATCCTCCACGTGGTCAAGGCCAACCACGTGGCCCAGTTCATGTTGCACCACCGCTGAGACGTAGCGGGCGCCACCGGGGACGCCCAGCAGTTCCTTGATTTGCCGGGCGTCCAAGTCCAGGCTTCCCGTCACATAGCTCTTGGGGCCGGAGCCGAAGCTGTACATGGTGCTGCCGCCGGTGCCGATAACGGATCCAGCCAATGCCGGGGCGGCCGCGGGGGTGGTCCACGAAATCAGCAGCGGTGCCCAACGATCTCCGTAGAGGGCCGGTTGGTATGGCTTGCGCTTTTCTGAGGGGTTTTCAGTGCTGGCTCCGTCGTTGACGAATTTGAGGCCCGTGGCTCCAGAGATTTTCGCAATGGCGTCGGCGATGAGCCCCTCGGAGCCGGCAGGGGCCAGGGCCGCATTGACCACGTAGTGCAGGGGACGGCACGGTGAGTAGCCCACGGGTGTGCCGTCGGCGTTGGTGGCCAAGAATTTGTAGGAGTTGCTTGCCACGGCTGGCTTGGCGGGGGAGCCGAGCGCGTGGCCGGCTTCCTCCAGGCCGGGCGGCGGGGTGTCCGGGGCACGCGCGGCTTTTTGCGCCCCTTGCCCGGAATCTGCGCCCTGGGAGGAGTTGTGGCTTGGGGCCTGGGCCGAAGGACCCAGGTTCGGAAGCAGGCCACTGATCCGGGGGTCGCCCCGGAGGAAACCACTCACAAGCACTGCTACGGCCGCGACGATCGCCACGACCATCAGGTTTCGGAACAGTGCGACGGCGGTACTGGGCCGCCGCTGCGGAGATGGCGGACCGCCGTCGTACCCGTAGTTCGAATGCAAGTCTCCCCCAAGTCCCTGATTCCCGAGCCCCAAGCGGGCCGATGCCACTAACGGATGACAGCGCCGAAGACGAGTCCCAGCCCATACGTGGCCGCGGCCGCGCCGAGTCCGATGGCGAACTGCCGGAGGCCGCGGGTCAGCGGCGAGGTTCCGGACAACAGGCCGACGACGGCGCCAGTCGACAGAAGCGCGATGCCCACCAGCGTACCGGCCACAGCGAGCGCAGCGAAGCCTGTCATGCCGAAGATGAACGGCAGGATCGGCACAATGGCGCCCGAGGCGAAGAAGCAGAAGCTGGAGATGGCGGCGCCCCAGGCGGAGCCGATCGCTTCGTGCTCGTTCACGGTTTCTTCCACTTCGGGATGGAGCGAGAGGCTGGGATCGCAATCGCAGCTGTAGAGGCCCATGCGTTCGGCGGCGCGGTGTTCGGCGGCTTCGTGGGACATGCCCCGGGCCAGGTACACCAGGACCAGTTCATTGTGTTCGATGTCCAGGGACGGGGCTGCGGTCAGCGTGGCCTGGGTGGGGCGGGTGGCCTTGAGGAGCTCCAGTTGCGAGCGGACCGAGACATATTCGCCGGCTCCCATGGACAGTGCGCCTGCCAGCAGGCCGGCGATGCCGCTGAAGAGGACCACGGTTGCGGGCACGCCGGTGGCGGCCATGCCCATCACGAGGGAAAGGTTGCTGACCAGGCCGTCGTTGGCACCGAATACCGCGGCGCGAAAGGTGCCGGACAACCTGTTGCGGCCGCGCGTCGCCAGGCCGCGGACAACTTCTTCGTGAATTTGTTCGTCGGCCGCCATGGCCCGGGTCGCGGCGGGATCCTTCGCATAAGGGGAGCGGCCTTCCGCCCTTTGCGCGAGGGCCAGGACGAACACCGAACCGAAATTCCGCGCCAGGAAGCCAAGCAACTGGCTACGGATGGAGGCTGCCTTCGGCATGCCAGCGTGTTCGCCGAGGAGCTTGAGCCAGTGTGCCTCATGGCGGCCTTCGGCCTCTGCGAGGGCCAGAAGGATCTCGCGTTCCTCACCATCGCGGCGCTGCGCCAGTTCGCGGTACACGGCGGCCTCGGCGCGTTCGTCGGCCAAGTACTGCCGCCAGCGCTTGAGGTCCGACGACGATGGGGGAGTCCTGGTGGCTGCTGCGTCTTGAGATGGACTGCTTGAGTCCAACGGACTGTCTGATTGCGGGGTTTTTGCGTGCGGGTGCACCGGGACTCCTGGGTTGCTGGGGCGGGCTTCATCGCCTCATTGCACGTCCACTTTATCGCCAATTTCCGCGGCTTTTCGGCTGGTAATCCTTACTCGACGTTTTAGGTATGCCTCAAAAACGGGGAGGCTCCCGCTAAGCCTTGACCACCGGATGGGGCAGTGCTGGGATGGATGGACAGGGTCCACGAATTGGCTTCGGTGGCGTGGTGACCGGCTGCCTGATCCGCCTGGCGATGGGCTCAGCGGCACGTCGAACGGAGGTTGCACCATGGACAGCACCGAGACCCACGCCCGCCACCCCGACCGTCCCACGGTCGAGGCCGATCCCGCCTACGACTACAACGAGGACCTGGAGGTGGACGAGGACTGGGAAGAACAATCCGAGGTCCTCGACGACGACGAACGGCCGGTTCCGCTCGACGTCGACGAACACCGTGAGGTTGGAGAGATCGAATAGCCTCGGCAGCGTCGAATAGCCCCGACTCGCTGAATCTGGGTGGCTAAAACGCGCTCAGGATGAAGTGACGTTCCACGCCCGCCCGGTGCCCGGTTGCGGCCACCGTCAGCGTGAGCTTCCGTGTGGCCGGGAACCACCGGGCAGGCTGGACTGCTTGCGAGAGGGCTTGGGTGATGAGCCGCGGCTCGTGATGCCAAAGGCGTTCCAGCCGGCCGTTCACCACGAACGTGATGGAACCCTGGGAGAGGTCGACGCCGGGAATCACCCGGACAAACTCGTCAACCCGCCTGGCGCGGGGCGCGGGTGCGGTGCTTAGCTGCGTGGTGTGGCTGGCGGTAGCGCCGGTTTCCAAAGGCATTGCCTTCTCCTGGTGGAGTTGCTCTTGCCCGCTCGGTTGTCTCTGGTCCGGGGTCGGGCCGCTTCTTCATCCGAACCACCCGTGAACATGGGGTTGGCGTATGGCAAGTCGGAGCTTGGCGCCACATCTCTTGAAGCTCTTCCTACTGTACAGGCAGGCCCGCCCCTGTGCCTCTGTGTTCAAGCCCCCCGGACACGGCCGCGGCGCCGCAGCCTCTCGAACGAGAAGGTGCGGCGCCGCCGTCGTAATCTAGGCGATGGTCAAGGCCACCACGACGTCTTGCGCCGCCATCGAGATCAACACTCCCACGATGCCCAGGCCAAGGACCCAGTAGCGGTTGGCCTTGACGTCGTGCTCGGGGTTTTCGGTGTCGTCGGTGTTGATCGTTTTGCCGAACCAGCTGGCCACGAACGGGACAACGTCAGCGCGGGCCACCGTGGCTGCGGCAATGAGGGCACCGGAGGCGGTGGACATCATGGCGGCGACCGCTGCGGCCATGACCAGGCCGCCGATGCCGATCGGCAGGATGTGCGTTGCCACCTCGGCGTAGACGACGTCCTTGCCAAGTGCCTTGACGTCGATGTTGGGCAGTGCCACGCGGGCGGCAAGGCCGATCAGGGCGCCGGCCCTACGAGACGCTCCGGCGTCCCAAAAGGCCCGCCATGCCAGCGATCCGGCTACTATTGCTGCAATGATAGGGCCGTAGCAACGGCCTGAAAGGTTCGTGAATGAAGGCTCTCCCCGTTGAACCAAGCAATGTCCCCGTTGCCATCGGTTCCAGAATCCGTGCCGCCCGCCAATCGCAGCGGCTCACCATAGAACAGGTGGCGGATGCCACCGGTCTGACCAAGGGTTTCCTGAGCCGCGTCGAGCGGGACCTGACATCGCCGTCGGTTGCTTCCCTTGTGACGCTTTGCCAAGTCCTTTCAGTATCAATTGGCGAGCTTTTTGCCGCCCCCGAAACGCACTTGACCCGGCGGGACGATGGTCCGCGGATTTCGCTCGGCGGGCAGGGGATCGTGGAGCGGCTCCTGACCGCCCGCTCAGAGCGGCGGCTGCAGATTCTGCAGGCGACCATCGAACCCCGGGGCCGCGGAGAAGCCGAGCTTTACGCCGTTGATTGCGACGTCGATGTCCTGCACGTGGTCAAGGGACGCATCAAGCTGATCCTCACCAATGAGGAGTACGAGCTCGAGGAGGGGGACACCTTGTCCTTCCCGGGCCGCGAGCCCCACACCTGGGTCAACCCCACGGACGAGCCCGTTGAGGTGCTCTGGATACTGGTGCCGGCAGCCAGTCGCTGATGCTGGCGCCTTGCGACGCGCGGAGCGTAACAAGCCGGAAACCTGGCTGACTTCAGAATTTAACCCATGGACTTTCTGCGTTACGTGCTTGAAATAATTCGTGCCGAATACCGAAACAGGGCGGCTGTACCTTCGAGTCAACGCAACTCGTCAAGGTCGGTACCTCGTGAGGTACCAAGACCTGTTCGTTTTTAAAATGGTCTCGCCGTGCGGGCGCCATGGAGCGCCGTATATGCAGGAAGGCTCCCGAAATGAACTCAGCATTCTTTAGCGTAGGGCTGGATGTGAGCCCCCAGACCCTGGATCCCGGCGCAACAGCCTGGATGCTTGCAGCTTCCGCCCTCGTCCTTCTCATGACGCCAGGTTTGGCGTTCTTCTACGGCGGCTTGGTCAGGATGAAGTCCGTCCTCAACATCATGATGATGAGCTTTGGCGCCATTGGCGTGGTCGCGGTGGTCTGGGCCCTGTGGGGTTACGGACTGGCATTCGGCCCGGATACCCTGGGCGGCTTCATCGGAGACCCCTTCGCGAACTTCGGACTCAGCGGTTTGACCAGCGTCATCGGCGGGAAAGCCCCGGGGCTGCCGGACATGGTCTTCATCGGATTCCAAGCGACCTTCGCCATTATCACGGTCGCCCTGATCAGTGGCGCGGTGGCTGAACGCGTCAGGTTCGGCCCATGGCTGCTGTTTGCCGGCCTCTGGGTCACCCTCGTCTACGCGCCCATTGCCCACTGGGTTTGGGGTGGCGGCCTCTTCGGATCCACCGGGATCATTGGAAGCAAGATCTCAGCCCTTGACTTTGCCGGTGGCACAGTAGTGCATATGAACGCCGGCATGGCCGGGCTGATGCTTGCAGTAGTGCTCGGCAAACGGCTCGGATTCATGAAGGACCCCAACATCCGGCCGCACAACCTCCCCTTCGTGATGCTCGGGGCAGGCTTGCTGTGGTTCGGGTGGTTCGGCTTCAACGCCGGTTCGGAACTGGCTGCTGACGGAATCGCCGCGCTCGCCTGGACAAACACCCTCCTGGCCACGAGCGCCGCGCTCCTGGGCTGGCTTCTCGTAGAGCGGCTCCGCGATGGCCATGCGACGTCCCTCGGTGCCGCATCCGGCGCTGTTGCGGGCTTGGTGGCAGTTACTCCGGCGTGCGGATTCGTGGATCCCATTGGTGCCATCGTCATCGGTGTCATCGCGGGTGCAGTCTGCGCACTAGCAATCGGGCTGAAGTTCAAGATCGGCCTGGACGACTCGCTGGATGTTGTTGCCGTGCACTTTGTCGGTGGCCTGTGGGGGACCCTGTCCCTTGGATTCTTCGCCGTACCGTCGGCCAAGACTGAAGGCGGCCTCTTCTACGGCGGCGGCCTGACCCAATTCTGGCCCCAAATATTGACGGCCCTGGTGGTCACCGTGTGGACCGCGATCATGACCACGCTCATTGGCCTGGCCATCCACAAGACAGTTGGCATGCGCGTCAAAGAGCACGAAGAACTGACGGGCATCGACATCACGGAACACGCAGAAACCGCCTACGAGCTGGCCATGGTTGGTGGATCCTTCAATCCCGGGGAACCTCAGAACGGCAAAACGCCCCCGGCGGCAGGCAAAGTCGAAGAAACGGAGCTGAGCCGTAGCAGGGCCTCGACGTGAAGCTCGTTACCGCGATAGTGCGGCCGGAGAGGATCGACGAGGTCCGTGAAGCCCTGGAGCGCTTCGGAGTCAACGGGATGACGGTGAGCCAAGCGAACGGCTACGGCCAACAGCGGGGTCACATGGAGGTTTACCGCGGCGCGGAGTACAACTCCGATCTCCTCCCGAAAATACGGGTGGAGGTACTGGCCACCGACGATCTGGTGGACGGAATCGTGGACGCCATCATTTCCGGCGCCAGTACGGGTCAGTTTGGGGACGGCAAGATCTGGACCATCGACGTATCCCAGGCGGTGCGCGTCCGGACCGGGGAGCGTGGGGCCTCCGCGATCAGCTAAGGCGGTCCGCTGGAAACACAGTGTTGGTGCCGCACCACGAGGTGCGGCACCAACACTGCCATGTTCAGCCCACGTGCACCCAAGGCCTGCGCGTAATGTCCTGTTCGGCTTCCCGCAGCACTTCGCGGGTTACCGGGGCAATCTCACCCTCGCCGAAAAAGAGGAATTTGCTCAGGTTGGCGATCGGATTGCCTTCGGTCCAGCGGAAATAGATGTGCGGCATGAGACCCGTGACGTCGCGGATGTGGAGCAGCACCGCGGCCAGCGTGTTGGGCACGTTGTTGCTGTGGATCTCCAGGATCTTGAAGCCGTGCCGGCGCTTGCCTTCCACCAGGAGTTCCTGCTCAAAGTCGGAGCTGTCATCCACGATGATTTCGATGAAGATCGCGTCGCTGTCTTCCGGCAGGTGGTTGGCCTGCTTGGCGTGCTGCAGCTTCAACAGGTACCGATCGGCGGTCAGCCGCTTTGGCTCGTGGGCGATGATCCGGATGGGACCTTCCTCATCGGCGGCCGTGAATTCGAGCGCCATCTTGTCCATCTTGATGTGCGTGGCGCGCAGTTCGAAGGAACGGCGTATCCGCGACGCGAAGCTCACCAGCACAATGCCAAGGATGAACAACGCCGCGATCCTGATGCCATCCGGTCGCTCCACCACATTGGCCACCGTGGTGTAAGCGAAGACCACGGCCACCGCGCCGAATGCGATGGTCTTGCCCTTCTGCATCTTCCTGCGTGCGGACAGGGTGACCGCGATCGATGCCGAAGTCATGAGGACCAGCACACCAGTGGCATATGCACCGCCTTGGGCTTCCACGTTGGCTTTGAAGACAAGCGTGATGATGAAGGCAACGGCAGTGAATACCAGGACCAGCGGCCGGACGGCCTTGGTCCATGCAGGGGCCATGCCGAAGCGTGGCAAATAGCGCGGCACAAGGTTCAGCAAGCCGGCCATGGCGGAGGCGCCGGCGAACCACAGGATGGCGATGGTGCTGATGTCATAGACCGTGCCGAAGCCGTCGCCCAAGAATTGGTGCGCAAGGAATGCAAGGGCTCGTCCGTCTGCTTTCCCTCCCGGCTGGAATTCAGCGGCCGGGATCAGGAACGTCGTGATGAAGCTCGAGGCCACCAGGAAAGCACTCATGATGAGCGCCGCCGTCGTGAGCAGTTTGTGAGTGCCGCGGATGCGGCCCGCGGGATTCGCTTCCGTGTCGCTCGGGCTGCCCTTGATTTGCGGCATGACCGCGACGCCGGTCTCGAAGCCTGAGAGGCCCAGCGCGAGTTTCGGGAAGACCAGGAGCGCGATGCCCACCATGATCAACGGGTTTCCGTGTTGCTGGTTCAGGGCGGCCCACCAGTCGGTCACCACATGTGCCTCGGTCACCACGTGCGTCAGGCCGACAACGACGACGACGGCGTTCAGCACCAGATAGACGCCCACGAGCACGACGGCGACGTTGATGGCTTCCTTGAATCCGCGCAGGAACACCACGGCAAGGCCGGCGATGAGGGCCAACGTGATGGCGATTTCCTGGCCGTGGAGCCATTCCGGCGCGAACGGATTTTCGATCGCGTGGGCGCTCGCATCCGCGGCGGAGAGGGTCATGGTGATCATGAAGTCCGTGGCCGCGAAGCCCAGCAGCGCCAGCACGAAGAGTTTGCCGCCCCAGCGGGGGAGGAGGCGCTCGAGCATCGCGATGGAGCCTTCGCCGCGGGGGCTCTCGGAAGCAACCCTGCGGTAGACCGGCAAGGCGCCAAGCAGGGTGACGGCGACCAGGACGATCGTGGCCAGCGGCGAGACGATGCCGGCCGCAAGTGCCGCAATGGCGGGTTGGTAGCCGAGGGTGGAGAAGTAGTCGACGCCGGTGAGGCACATGACCTTCCACCAAGACTGGGGCGTGTGGTCCTCGTCCGGTTTTCCGTGCGGACCTTGCCGCTTTCCCGACGTCTCGGGCATGCCGTCAAGCAGCCATCGCTTGAATTGCCCCTGTTTGATTTCGCCCGCGGGCTTGCGTCGGTCAGAGGGTTCGGCGGGCGGCCTGGTCAGCGTTGTCACATGGTCCTTTCGCGCAGCCTGGAAGCTGCTCCAGATGGAGCGTACGGGCGCGTCCGGGGAGGGAGGCCGGTTTTTATGGAATCTTTACGCCTCATGTGACGGGGGTCACCATCATGACGATCATTCCCATGTAAACAAGTGATGCATATAAGACAACTTTGAGTGTATGATTGGTGTCACAGTCATCTATTCACTGAAGGAGTGGCGCATTTTGGAAGAGCTTCGTATTGAGGCCAACGGCAACCTTGGTCCCATTGATTCGGCCCGAATCCCGCGCTACGCCGGTGCTGCCACCTATGCCCGCCTGCCCCGGCTGGACCAGGTGTCCAAGGCCGACGTCACCGTTGTCGGCGTTCCTTTCGATTCCGGTGTTTCCTACCGCCCCGGCGCCCGCTTTGGCGCCAACCATGTGCGTGAAGCCAGCCGCCTGCTCCGCCCGTACAACCCCGCGTGGGACATCAGCCCCTTTGAGAACATCCAGGTTGCCGACGCCGGGGACATGGCCGTGAACCCCTTCAACATCAACGAGGCCATCGAGACCATCCAGCAGAACGCGCTGGACCTGACCGCCAACGGAAGCAAGCTCGTGACGCTCGGCGGCGATCACACGATCGCCCTGCCGCTGCTCCGTGCAGCCGCCGAACGCGCTGGCGAGCCCGTCGCCATGCTGCACTTCGACGCCCACCTGGACACCTGGGACACCTACTTCGGCGCCGAATACACGCACGGCACCCCGTTCCGCCGTGCCGTCGAAGAGGGCATCCTGGATACCGAGGCCATCAGCCACGTCGGTACCCGCGGCCCGCTTTACGGCAAGAAGGACCTCGACGACGACCACCGCTTTGGTTTCGGCATCGTCACCTCGGCGGACGTCTACTACCAGGGCGTCCTGGAAACCGTGGCCAAGATCCGCGACCGCATCGGAAACCGCCCGCTGTACATTTCCGTGGACATCGACGTCCTGGATCCGGCCCACGCTCCGGGCACGGGTACCCCTGAAGCCGGTGGCATCACCAGCCGCGAGCTCCTCGAAATCATCCGCGGCTTCCGTGGCATGAACCTCGTTGGCGCGGACATCGTCGAAGTTGCCCCGGCATATGACCACGCTGAAATCACCGGCGTCGCAGGCAGCCACGTCGCCTACGAACTCGTGACCCTCATGGCGGACAACGCCGTTGAAGGCAACCGCCACGGCGCCCCGAACGGGTACGCAGCCCAGGCCCTCGGCCAGGAATCCCGGCGCCCGGCCGGTTTCGTCGCCAACTCTGCTGGAGTGCAGCGATGAATCCCCAGCCGCTCCCCACCCTCGCAGGCTCGGCTGGGGGCCCCTCGCGGCCGGAGGCCCCGGCCGGACCCCAGCGCAACGGCGGGGACCTCGTCGTCGAGACCCTCGAAGCGCTTGGCGCGAAGACAGTCTTCGGTATCCCTGGCCAGCACGCTCTCGGCCTGTTCGATGCAATGGGCCGCGGCAATCTGCACTTCGTCTCTTCCCGGGTGGAGAACAATTCGGCTTTCGCCGCCGACGGGTATTCCCGGGCCACGGGCGAAGTCGGTGTGCTGTTCCTGTCCACTGGTCCGGGCGCGCTGACGTCGCTGGCCGGACTCCAGGAGGCTTACGCGACTGGCGTACCGATGGTTGTTGTAGCCAGCCAGATCCCCTTGGAGGGCCTGGGTGCGCGCCGCAAGGGCATGCTGCACCAGCTCGATGACCAGAAGGCCTCGGCCGCGAACGTCACCAAGAGCCAGCGCCTCATCCAGCACGCGTCCGGGATTCCCTCGGCCATCCAGGATGCCTGGACCGAGGCCATTTCCTCCCCGCAGGGCCCCGTGTGGATCGAGATTCCGCAGAACGTGCTCCTGGACCCCATCATGGTCCCGCCCGTGGAAGACGCCGTCGCCGAAGCGGCTGACAACCCGCCGCGCGTGGAGCTGATCCGCGAAGCCGTGAAATGGCTCTCGACGGCGGAACGTCCAGCGATCATCGCCGGCGGCGGCGCGCGCCGTGGCCGCGCTGAGAAGTCCCTCCTGTCGATCGCCGAGAAACTCCGCGCCCCGGTGATCTGCACGCCGGGCGGCAACGGCGCGTTCCCCTGGAACCATGAGCTCTCGCTGCAGTCCTGGATCGAGGACCGCCATATGACGGATGTCCTCGAGGACGCCGACGTGCTGATCGTCATCGGCTCTTCCCTGGGCGAGGTCACGTCCAACTACTTCACCTTCGAGCCTCGCGGGCGGATCATCCAGATCGACGCCGAACCCCGGGTCCTGGAGTCCAACCGGCCCGGCCTGGGCATCCGCGCCGACGCCGGCCAAGCCCTTGCCGCCCTCGATTCTGCTTTGGATGAGGCACTGTCTGTGGCGGCGGCACCGGACTGGCACGGCACCTCGCCCGAGGATCTCGTCAAGGAGTCCCTGGCCAAGGTAAAGGCACGCCTTGAATCGCAGGACCTCGGCAAGGAACTGAAGTTCATGGCCGATATCCGCGAGGCCGTCCCGGCCGACATGCAGACCTTCTGGGACATGACCATCTCCGCGTACTGGGGATGGAGCTGCTGGGATTCGCGAGAAGGCCAGTTCCACTCGGCCCAGGGCGCCGGGGGCCTCGGCTACGGCTTCCCGGCGGCCATCGGCGGTGCCGTGGGACTGGAAACCGTGGGTAAACCGGGCCGCGTGCTTGCAGTCTCCGGCGACGGTTCCTCCATGTACTCGATCTCGGAGCTGGCCACCGCCAAGCAGCACAACATCCCGGTGACCTGGCTGATCGTGGACGACGGCGGTTACGGCATCTTGCGTGAATACATGGTGGGTGCCTTCGGCAAGGCCACCGCCACAGAGCTGGCCCGCCCGGACTTCGTCAAGCTCGCCGAGGCCTTCGGCGTCCCGGCCCGCCGCGTGGCCCCCGAGGACGTCGGGGACGCGCTCCGGGAGGGCTTCGCCGCGGACGGCCCCAACGTCGTCGTAGTTGAAACCCTGCTCAAGATGTTCGGGCCCACGCACTTGGGCAACTGACCCTCCAAACGCCCCAAACCCAGCGCGAGCTGGCAGCTAATGACCCCTTTTTCGAAGATTGAGGGCATGAGCTGCCAGCTCGCGCTTGGCGTTTAACGCACCTACCACTTCGTTAGTTTACCAAAGCAATCAAATTGGCGTATAGTTGCTTTAGGCAAACAAAAGTGAGGTGTCTTCCATGGCTGTCGCATCCAGCACAGCAACCGAGCTCGTCCATCAGATCTTCGATCTCCAGCGGGTCCTGCGTTGCATCGTGACCGCAAACATCGCGAAGGATGCCGACGTGGGGTTCGCCCTGCAGGGCGTCATGCGCTTCATCGGCGAGGGGAGTCGCGGGCCACGAAGCTCGCCTCGCGCCTCGGCGTCAGCCCACCGGTCCTCAGCCGGCACATTGCCGAATTGGAAGAACTCGGCTTGGTGGTCCGGCGACCCGATCCCGCGGACGGCCGGGCCCAGCTGGTGGCCCTGTCTGAAACCGGCATTGAAAAGGTCCGGGATTTCGAAGAACAGCGCAGCCTCAATTTACGGGCCTACCTCGCGGAGTGGAGCGAGGAGGACGCTCTGGAAGCCGGTCAGGTCCTAGAGAAATTGACCGCATCACTCAACCACTCAGTATCACTCAACCACTCAGTCCGGGCAACGGCGGCCGGCTCCCACCACTCGAACCACACAGCTTAGGAGCAGCAATGGCAACCCGAATACAAGAACGTTCGACGGCGGTGCCGGCATCATCCGCGCCCATGACGCACCGCCAGATCATGGAAGCACTGACCGGCCTCCTCGCGGCATTCTTCACCGCCATCCTGAGCAGCACCATTGTGGCCAACGCCCTGCCCACCATCATGTCCGATCTCCATGGCACCCAAACGGACTTCGCGTGGGTCATCACGGCCTCGCTGTTGGCCAACGCCGCCACCACTCCCATCTGGGGCAAGCTCGCCGACCTCTTCGACAAGAAGCTCCTGGTCCAGCTGAGCATCGTGATCTTCGTAGCCGGCTCGGTCATGGCTGGCTTCTCCCAAAGCATTCCGTTCCTTTTGACCGCCCGCGTCATCCAAGGCATCGCGATGGGTGGGCTCACCGCCTTGGCCCAAGCCATCATCGGCACCATGATTCCGCCGCGGGACCGTGGCAAGTATTCCGGCTACATGGGCGCTGTCATGGCCGTTGGTACCGCCGGCGGACCGCTCCTCGGTGGATTCATCGTTGACAGCCCGCTCGGTTGGCGCTGGACGTTCTTCGTCTGTGTGCCGCTCGCCGTCGTCGCGCTCATCCTGCTCCAGGTGACCCTCAAGATCCAGCACATCAAGCGCCCCGCCAAGATCGACTGGCTCGGTTCCATCCTGCTGACCTCGGGCGTGAGCCTGCTCCTCATCTGGGTTTCCTTCGCCGGTAACCCGGACTACTACGACTGGATCTCCTGGCAGTCGGCCCTCATGGTGGGCGGCGGCGTGCTTCTGCTGGCACTGTTGGTGCTGGTCGAATCCAAAGTGGCCCAGCCCATCATCCCGTTGAAGATCATCTCGCAGCGCACCACGGCCTTGGCGATCCTGGCTTCCGTGGCCGTCGGTATCGCGATGTTCAGCTCGTCCACGTTCCTGGGCCAGTACTTCCAGGTAGCTCGCGGCGCCACGCCCACCGAGGCAGGCCTTCTGACACTGCCCATGATTGCGGGCAACCTTTTGGGCTCAGTGGCGTCCGGCCAGCTGATCAGCCGCTTCGGCAAGTGGAAGCGGTTCCTGTTGGCAGGCACCGTGCTGCTGGCCGGCGGCCTTGCCTTCACCGGCACTATCGACCACACCACGGAACTGTGGATTACCTGCTGCTACACCGCCATCTTCGGCCTGGGCCTTGGATTGCTGATGCAGAACCTGGTCCTCGCGGTCCAGAACACCGTCCGTGCCCAGGACATCGGAACAGCCAGCGCGTCCGTGGCATTCTTCCGCTCGGTGGGTGGCGCGATCGGCGTCTCCGTGCTCGGTGCCATCATGGCTACGCACGTCAAGGACCTTGCCACCAAAGGCCTCGCCGCAGCCCACATCCCGGTGAGCGGCGGGTCCAGCGGCGGAAGCATGGATCTTGCTGACATGCCTGCCCCGATCCGGGACATCATGCGTGCCGCGTATGGCGATGCAACCGCCCAGATCTTCCTCATCTCAGCGGCCATTGCCGTGGTCGCTTTCCTCGCGGTCCTGTTCATCAAGGAGGTTCCGCTCCGGAAGACAGTGGACGCCTCGCCGGAGAAGGAACTGCTGGCAAATGCTTCCGGCGAGGCCGCGATGACACTGGACACCTCAGCGCTGCCTGTTATCGAGGCCGCTGAGCTTCCCCAAGCAGCCGACGACGGCGGCACCCCCTTGGGTGCCAGCCGCGCCCGCGCAGCGGCCGAGAAAGAACACGATGATCTGGACCTTGAGTTCGCACGGATCCTGACGCAGGAACGGCCGGACCCTGCCGCTGGCCTGCGCGAGGTCCAGGACCAGCTTGCCCGGACCCAGAGGCTGCTGGCTGAGCAACAGCTTCAGCTGAGCCAAGCACAGCGCGAGCTCCAGGCGCGCGTGCACGAACAGCAGGCCACCGCCGTCGAGCAGTCGAAGACCGCCGAGGAGTTGGCCGCGCTGCGCAAGGAACTCAAGCGTGAGCGTCGCCGCCAGGAAAGGGCAGCCCTGCTGCTCATTGCGGGCGAAGCCTCGAGGGCAGGGGAAACCGGGCGGCACGCGGGCTAGAGGGTCACGCGGGCCAGAGGGTTAGGCGGGCCAGGAGCCAGGAGCCAGGAGCCAGGAGCCAGGAGCCAGGAGCCGCTCCAGCGGGCTTGGAAGCGCTGCAGCGGCTCAGGTACGCCGCAAGGATGATATTTAGCTATCAATATTTCGCTGAGGCAACGGATTTCGTAGAGTTGAGGGACTAATACTGTCAGCGCCTGCTGCTATCCATGTATTAAGTCATTCGCATTAGTTCATTCGCGCACTCTCTCATTAAGGATCCGTGGGCATGCTTGTCACCCTGATACGGCGCTACTCCAAGCCGTATTTGCCGCAGATACTGGCCGTCATCATCTTCCAGTTGGCGTCTACCATTGCCACCCTCTACCTTCCTAGCCTCAACGCCAAGATCATCGATGAAGGGGTTTCCCGGGGGGATACCAACTACATCTGGCAGACCGGTGCCCTGATGCTCGCTGTCGCGCTTGGCCAGGTCATTGCGGCCATCGCGGGCGTCTATTTCGGTTCCCGCGTGGCCATGGCCATGGGCCGCGACTTGCGCAGGGACGTCTTCCGCAAGGTCAGCAGCTTCTCGGCCAAGGATGTCAACAGCTTCGGTGCGCCCACGTTGATCACCCGCGGCACCAATGACGTCCAGCAGGTGCAGATGCTCATGCTGATGGGCCTGAACTTCATGGTGTCCACGCCCATCATGTGCGTGGGCGGCATCATCATGGCCCTGCGCGAGGACCTTAGCCTGTCCTGGCTTGTCTGGGTCTCGGTGCCGGTCCTCGTGGCCGTGGTTGGCTACATCGTGGTCAGGCTCATGCCGCTCTTCCGCTCCATGCAGAAGAAGATCGACGCCATCAACGGCGTGCTGCGCGAACAGATCATCGGTATCCGGGTGGTGCGGGCCTTCGTTCGTGAACCTTACGAGGCCAAGCGCTTCGGTGACGCCAACAAGGATCTCACCCTGGTTTCGGTCAAGATCGGCAACCTGTTTGTCTTGATGTTCCCGGCCATCGGAATGATCCTGCACCTTTCCACGGCAGCAGTCCTGTGGTTCGGCGGTCAAAGGGTGGATGCGGGCAACATGCAGGTGGGTTCCTTGACTGCGTTCCTGCAATACCTCCTGCAGATCCTCATGGCCGTCATGATGGGTACCTTCATGGCCATGATGATCCCGCGTGCCTCCGTCTGTGCGGACCGCATCGGCGAGGTCCTCGACGTCGAACCCTCCATCCACGATCCGGAAGCGCCCGTGGCGCCCGCGGAGAAGAAGGGCCGCGTCGAATTCCGCGACGTCACCTTCAAATACCCCGGCGCTGAAGCTCCCGTGCTGAGCAACATTTCCTTCACTGCGGAGCCGGGCCAGACCCTCGCCATCATCGGATCCACAGGCGCAGGCAAGACCACTTTGGTATCGCTGCTGCCGCGACTGTACGACGTCGCGTCCGGCGATGTATTGCTCGACGGCGTTCCGGTCACCAGCCTGGACCGCGACGAAATCACCAGTCGCGTGGCCACCGTGCCGCAGAAGCCGTACTTGTTCTCCGGAACCATCGAGCACAACCTGCGCTTCGGCAAGACCGATGCCACGGACCAGGAACTCTGGGATGCCTTGGAAACCGCGCAGGCCAAGGACTTCGTGATGGAAAAGTCTTCCGGCCTTAACCGGCGGGTCGCGCAAGGCGGCACCAACGTCTCCGGCGGCCAGAGGCAGCGCCTCTGCATCGCCCGGGCCTTGGTGACACAACCCAAGGTCTATCTCTTTGACGACTCCTTCTCGGCCTTGGATGTGGCCACGGACGCCCGCCTTCGTAGGGCGCTGAAGGAGAAGACGCAGGATGCCACGGTCATCATCGTGGCCCAGCGCGTCTCAACCATTGCGGATGCGGACCAGATCCTCGTCCTGGACAACGGCAGAATCGTTGACCGGGGCACCCACGATGAGCTGTTGGAAACGTCACCCACGTACCAGGAGATCGTCGAATCCCAGCTAAGCGCCGAGGAAGTGGCATGAGCGAACAGAACCAGCAAAAGCGTGGCTGGGCCGCGAAGGCCGAGGCAGCCAAGGCAGCGCGCGAAACTGCGGAAGCGAAGGACGCGGACGCAGCCGGTGCCGTAACAGCTGTGGACGATGACGACGTCGAAGAAGCCGAATACACTCCAGGCGAAGCCGACGGCGGCATGTTCGGCAACCTGCCGGCCAAGAAGGCCAAGGCTTTCGGACCGTCCGCGAAGCGGCTCCTGGGGCTGCTCAAGCCGGAAGCCGCAGGCGTGGTCTTCGTCATCGGCCTCGTGGTGGTTTCCGTTGTCCTGAACGTCATCGCCCCGAAGATCCTCGGTAGCGCCATGGACGTCATCTTCGGCGGTGTCATGGGCAAGCAATTGCCTCCTGGCGTGAGCCAAGCGGCCTTCGCCGAAGGACTCCGCCGAGCCGGCCAGAACAACTTCGCAGACATGGTCTCCAAGATGGAGCTCACCAACGGGATCAATTTCTCGAAGCTGACGTTCCTGATCTCGATCGTTCTCTTGATGTACTTCGTGGCCAACATCTTCCTGTGGGCCCAGGGCTACATCCTGAACAAGATCGTCATGAAGGTCATCAACCGCCTCCGCAATGACGTCCAGGCCAAGCTCAACCGCTTGCCC
Source organism: Arthrobacter sp. DMZ02-1R (assembly GCF_057747935.1). Classification (NCBI taxonomy): domain Bacteria; kingdom Bacillati; phylum Actinomycetota; class Actinomycetes; order Micrococcales; family Micrococcaceae; genus Arthrobacter; species Arthrobacter sp. DMZ02-1R. Next base: position 3,727,600 of record NZ_CM173230.1, on the reverse strand, counting down.
CTGAACTACTTCGACACCCGCCAGCGCGGCGACATCCTGTCTCGCGTGACCAACGACGTCGACAACGTCCAGCAAGGGCTCCAGCAGGCGTTCGCGCAGCTGGTCAGCTCGGTGCTGACGGTCTTGGGCATCACCGTCATGATGTTCATCGTGTCCTGGCAGCTGGCCCTGATCGCCCTGGTTGCCTTGCCCCTCTCCGGTGTCCTTGCCGGCGTGATCGGCGCTCGCAGCCAGAAGCTCTTCGCCGCCCAGTGGAAGAACACAGGCTCACTCAACGGCCAGATCGAGGAATCGTTCTCCGGTCACGAACTCGTGAAAGTGTTCGGGCGCGACGCGGACATGCTGGATCGCTTCGACGAACGCAACGAAGCCCTCTACAAGGCCTCCTTCGGGGCGCAGTTTGTGTCCGGCATCATCTTCCCGGCCATGAACTTCGTCTCGTACCTCAGCTACGTAGGCATCGCCGTCGTCGGCGGCCTGCGCGTGGCCTCCGGCTCCATGAGCCTTGGCGATGCAACGGCGTTCATCCAGTACTCGCGTGAATTCACCCAGCCCCTCGGGCAGATCGCAGGCATGGCCAATATGCTGCAGTCCGGTGTCGCCTCGGCTGAACGTGTCTTCGAGTTCCTGGATGCCGAAGAGGAAATGCCGGAGAACGCGGCCCGTCACCTGCCCCCGCGCACCGACGGCCACGTCGAATTCGAGAACGTGTCCTTCAGCTACGTTGCCGACAAGCCGCTGATCGAGGACCTGTCCCTCAGCGCCGAGCCGGGACACACCGTGGCGATCGTCGGGCCTACGGGTGCGGGCAAGACCACCCTGGTCAACCTCGTCATGCGGTTCTACGAACTCAACTCAGGGCGCATCACCCTGGACGGGGTGGACATCAAGGAGCTGAGCCGTTCCGAGCTTCGCTCCAAGGTGGGAATGGTTCTCCAGGATGCGTGGCTGTTCGGCGGCACCATCTACGACAACATCAAGTACGGCAACCTCGACGCCACCGAGGAACAGATCATGGAAGCGGCCAAGGCCACCTACGTGGACCGCTTCGTCCGCGCCCTGCCGGACGGCTACCAAACCATCATCGACGAGGAGGGCAACAACGTCAGCGCGGGCGAGAAACAGCTCATCACCATCGCCCGGGCCTTCGTCTCCGATCCCTCGCTGCTGATCCTGGACGAGGCAACGAGCTCTGTTGACACCCGTACCGAGTTGTTGCTCCAGAAAGCCATGGCTGCCCTCCGCACGGATCGCACCAGCTTTGTCATCGCCCACCGTTTGTCCACCATCCGCGACGCCGACACCATCCTGGTGATGGAAAACGGCAGCATCGTGGAGCAGGGCAACCACAACGAACTGCTCGCTTTGCAGGGTGCGTACTATCGCCTGTACATGTCGCAGTTTGCCGGTGAGGATGCCGAAGAAGTCGCTGTGGATGATTCGACGGCGGTGCACAGCTGAGCGCGGATACCGGAGTAGTGGCAGGGACGGATCCGGACGCCCCGCAGAACCCGGACGCTGCGTCAGCAACGGATTCAGGGCACGGAAAGCGCATCAAGGTCCTCGTGCCGATGCGTTGGGGCGACATGGACGCTTACGGGCACATCAACAACGTTCAGATCGTCCGCATGTTGGAGGAGGCCCGTATCGCGGCCTTCGGTCCGCCGCGCGGCGCAGGTTTGCCCGGTGCCGAGCCGCCTGTCTCCATTTTCAACGATGTTGAAGATGGAGTCATGACCCTTGTGGTGGAGCACAAGGTCCGGTACGTCCGGACCTTGGAATACCGGAACGTTCCGGCAGTTGTTGAGATCTGGGTGGGTGCCGTAAAGGGTGCCAGCTTTGACCTCCACTACGTCATCAAGGATCCCGTGACCGGCGAGGACTGCGTCAAAGCCAGCACGCATCTTGCTTTTGTGGATGAGTCCACCGGCCGGGTCCGCAGGCTTACTCCGGAGCAAAAGCAGCAGCTGGAACCCTACCGGGCCTAAGCGAAGCATTACAGCAGCGCCCTGTGCATCCCGGTGACCGTAGAGTTTCCCCATGAAACTCGAGATCGTCGCTGTCGGTGCCCAGGGTGCTGCCGTTGCCGCTGAAGAAGGCGCGGACCGGATTGAACTCTGCAGCGCCCTGGAGCTTGGGGGACTGACCCCGAGCCAAGGCCTTATGGACGCCGCACAGGAAGCTGCCAGCGGAAGGCTGGAGATCCACCCGCTCATCCGTAGCCGGCCTGGAGATTTCCTGTACTCCCGCGCGGATTTGGACACTATGGACCGCGAGATCCGGTTCCTGCTCACCCAAGGAGCACACGGAGTGGTGATCGGTGTCCTGACCGCCGCCGGCGAAATCGACGTCCAGGCCACACGAAAGCTCGCCGATGCAGCCCTTGAGACCAACCCTGCCGCCCAACTGACATTCCACCGTGCCATCGACCAGACACCAGAGCCCGCAGCCGCCGTCGAGCAGCTCGTGGAACTCGGATTCACGCGGGTGCTCAGCTCCGGGGGTACCGCCACCGTGGGTGCGGGGATCGCGACGCTCGAGCGCATGGTCCAGCGGGCAGCGGGGCGGCTTGAGGTCATGGCAGGCGGCGGACTAGCCCTCGACGATATCCCCGCCCTGAGCGCGGCAGGCCTGAGCGCGGTCCACTTGTCGGCCAAGATCACAGTTTCCACCTGGAAGAACCAAGCCAGTTCCCTCGATTCGCCGGGGCATTCAGACCCGACGGCGTACATGATCACCGACCGCGATTTGGTGAGGGCCGCACGCGCCGCAGCGGGGTGACATCCCCACTGACTGACAGTTAATGCCGTTTTGGGCGCTGATAACGACATTAAGTGCGAGGTACTTGGGTGGTTCCCTTTACACCGCGTCGACTTCGGTCAAAGATGGATGAAATATTGCGATTGAAAAAGCCATTCAGGAGTCACAAAGATGCAAAACCTGAGCTTCTCCACCTTCACCCTGAACATGGCGGCGTTGGGCCCCACCAGCCCGTTGCCGGTGGTCACGGCAGAGCTGGACCAGCCGTACAGGATCGGCGACGGGGTCCCAGAGGAATTGCAGGCCGCAGCCCGCTACGGCCAAGTGCCGAACATGTTCCCGTACCTGATGCAGGACGGCTACTCGCGCGAGCGGACCGCCCACGAGGTGCCCGCCGTCGTGTTTGAGAACAGCAAGCTACGGGCTGTTGTCCTCCCCACCTTGGGCGGCAGGCTCTGGGAGCTCTTCGACAAGGCCTCGGGAAAGCAGCTACTGCACACTCATGGGACCTTGCAGTTTGCCAACATCGCGCTGCGCAAGGCGTGGTTCGCGGGCGGTCTCGAATGGAACATCGGTACCCGCGGGCATTCACCCACCACCTGCGATCCTTTGCACACGGCCATCGTCAAAACGCCTGAGGGCCACGACGTGCTGCGGATGTGGGAGTTCGAACGCCTCCGCGAAGTGGTTTTCCAGGTGGACATGTGGCTTCCGGAGGACTCGGACGTTCTGCTCACGGCGGTCCGGATCCGCAACCCCCATGACCACGACGTCCCCATGTACTGGTGGAGCAATGCGGCCGTTCCTGAGACATCGGAAACACGCGTGATTGCGCCCGCCTCCGAGGCTTTCGGCAGCGACTACACCACGGACATCGCCCGCGTCCGGCCCACGCAGCATCAGGGCATGGATGCCACCTGGCTGGTGAACAGCCCGCACGCCGCGGATTTCTTCTTCGACATCCAGCCGGGACACCGGCATTGGATCGCTGCGGTGGACCACGACGGCGACGGCCTCGCCATGCTGTCCACCAGCCTCCTGCGGGGGAAGAAGCTATTCGTCTGGGGCCAGGGCGACGGCGGGAAACGCTGGCAGGAATGGCTCAGCCCCGGGGCCGGCCCGTACGCCGAGATCCAAGCAGGATTGGCGCAAACCCAATTCGAACATCTGGCCATGCCTGCCCGGGCCGAATGGAGCTGGGTGGAGGCCTACGGCAACTCGAAACTGGATCCCGGCATCTCCCATGGCCAGGATTGGGACGAGGCCGTGGCCCATGCCAGCGCCCGGCTCGAAGACCTTGTCCCGGACGCGGCGCTGGAAGAGGCGCTTGCCGAAGCCACGCGGAACTACGCGCTGCATCCGGACCAGATGCTGGTGCGCGGCAGCGCTTGGGGTGCTTTGGAAAGTGCACGACGGCGACGCTCAGGACGCGTGTGGCTCGACGAAAGCGGTACACCCTTCGCCGATGAAGCGACCCCCGACGCCATCGAGGAAACAGGCCCTTGGCACAGCCTGCTGGAAGGCGGTAGTTTCACGGGCGCCGGGAGTTTCGTGGCCGGAGCGGATTGGGAAGAACTCCTGGCAAAGGATGGGGGAGCGGAAGCACAGTTCCACCTGGCCACGATGAAGCACGCCGGCCAGGACCTCGCCGGCGCGATCGCCGGATACGGCAACGCCCTGGCAGCAAATACCCTCTCGCCCCGTTCCACGGTCCTCGCCCACAGGGGCCGGGCCCTTGCCTTGCTCGCTACCAACAATGTTGAGGAAGGCTTGGCCGAACTTGCCACGGCAAACCGACTCGAGCCCTCCAATGTCCCACTGCTCAGCGAAGCCATGACGCTCAGCATCCGGCACGGAAACCCCGCGCAAGCACTCGCCTTGGCGGCAGAGTCACCCGCCGGAATGTCCGACGTCGGACGCGTCCGTTTCCTGACGGCACTCGCCCTTGCGGGCGTCGGCAGGGGCGAGGAAACAGCAGCAATGCTGCGCGACGGCGTCGAGATACCGGACATCCGCGAAGGAGAAGACGGGATCGCCGAGCTGTGGCAGGAAGTGTGCCCTGGGGAGCCTGTGCCTGCCAGCTATCGCTTCGGAATGCACTGATTCGCGGAGCAAATCGGAGCGGGACGGATGCGGCAGAAGGCAAGAGGCGGGACGCATGTGGCAGAACACATGAGGTGGGGCGCATGAGGCGGAGACGCCGACTTTCCTGATGCCGTCACCCTGCCAAACCATGTAAGTTGGCAGGGTGACTCCCTCCACCAAAACACCACTGACCCGTGCCCCCGGTATCTCCAAGGAGATCGAAGATGCCGCGTGGTTCGTGCTGGGTCCGGGGCTGCAAGGCAAGGCTTCGGCGCTCGACTCCAGCACCCGCACCTGGACCGTGGACGCCGCCGCAGAGCTCCTGGAGCGGTTGGAACGCGGCGTCGGAGACTCCAAAGCGCCCATGATGACCAACCTGCGCCAAAACCTGGAAGGAGCCTCCCGCGAGGCCAAGTTGCTCGCCGTCGAACTCCTCTTCCTGCAGTCCCTGCCGCTGGCGCACGAGGTCAAATCGCTGAAGGTGAAGCGCGCCCGCGTTGCCGAGGCCGCGTCCTGGCTTGATCCCGGGCTCGAGCTGCCCAAGGAGCTGTACCAGGACATGACCGATCACGGCGTCATCCGTGACCGGACCGCAGAGTTCAACTGGACCATCTGGGACCACCTCACTTGGCTGTGCCGTTTCGTGGCGCACGTGGACGGACAGTCCAACGCGAGCATCACCAAAGCCCTCAAGGACCCGCTGAAATTCCACGAACTCGCTGCCGCAACGCCCGAGGACCAGGCAGCCATCCGGCGCAGCATCGAATACTTGGCATGGCCCAGCTACTTCGAGCCTGTGGTGGCTGACGTGGAGCGGCGCGAAATCCGGGACGCTTTCGCTTCGCTCGTGGGCGGCGCCCACGGAGAAACCGAAAACGACATCACCGCGGACGTCCACCGGATCCGGCTGCACCTGGACGAACAGGCCGGCCAGCGGATCGATTGGTACGATCGGCAGCTCGTCAGCCAGTGGCGCAAAGTGGGAGATCCCGGCCGCCGTGCCTGGCTGCTGCGCACGCACCAAGACGCCGCCGAGCTCCTCGCCGCCTGGCAGGACGAAGAAAAGGCAACCCTCGACGTCGAGCACCTCCGCGAACTCACCCCCGGCGTCACAGCCGGCGTGGTCCAGCACGCCGTGGACGAGGACTACAAACACCTCGGCTACGTTGAGCGGGAAGACACCAAGACCGCTGTCTTCGCGTTCCTGACTGTGATGAAGCCAGGCGACCTCGCACTGTTCCAGAGCTCCGGAGCCGTCAGGATCGGCGTGGTCCTGGGCGAACCGGAACACAACGGAGACAACCGTCGGCTCCGCCGCAAGGTGCGCTGGTTCGACGAGACCCACCCCATCGCGGAAGCTCCACGGCACGTCCAACGCCAGCTCTCCACCCCGGGGATCGTCGTGGACGTCACCAAGGTCATCCAGTCGCTGCAGTCGCTCCTGCCCGCTGAAGCCGAATCCGACGGTGAGGAGGCCGCCGCCCCGGACACCGTCGTCGTGCCCGTGATTGAAGGGTTCCGCCCCCTCACGGAAGAGTTCGCTGCGTCGTTGCACATGGAGCTCGAGCCGCTCACGGAGATCGCCGAGCTTTTGGAAGAGAACCGCCAACTGGTGCTCTACGGCCCTCCGGGAACCGGCAAGACCTACCTCGCCAAGCACTTGGCGGCCGAACTCGCGGGGGACAGCACCGATGAGCGCGTCAAGCTGGTGCAGTTCCACCCGTCCTACGCGTACGAGGACTTCTTCGAGGGCTTCCGGCCGGACAAGACCGACGACGGCCAGGTTTCGTTCAAGCTCGTGGCCGGGCCGCTGCGGCGTCTCGCGGAAGAAGCCGCGAAGCCTGGGAACTCCAACAAGCCGTACTTCCTCATCATCGACGAAATGAACCGGGCAAACCTGGCCAAGGTGTTCGGTGAGCTGTACTTCCTGCTGGAATACCGGGACGACCGCATCTATCTCCAGTACAGCCCCAACGAGCCGTTCAGCCTGCCGGACAACCTCTACATCATCGGCACCATGAACACGGCGGACCGCTCCATCGCCATGATGGACGCCGCCATCCGCCGCCGTTTCGCGTTCGTTGAATTGCACCCGAAGGTGGAACCGATCCGCGGCTCACTGAGGCGGTTCCTCTCTGCCCGCGGCCTGGACACCCTCAACGCGGACCTGCTTGATGCTTTGAACGACTCCATTGACGACTGGGACCGGGACCTGATGATCGGCCCGTCCTACTTCATGAAGAACGCGGCCCAGAACCCGGCCGGGCTGCGGCGGATCTGGAAGTACGAGCTCATGCCGCTGTTGGAGGAGCACTACCACGGTCAGCTGAATCGGGCCCAGCTGGAGGAGCGCTTCGGCCTGGACCAGTTGTTGGGTCGACTTGCGGCCCGCTAAGGCATCTCCACCCCGGCCGGTCCGGGCACCGGGTATCGCACGGCCTGCCGCGCGCGCTTCCACGAAGGTCCCGTCTGTCCGGCACATCGTCATGGACGAGCTCTCCGGCGGCATGGTGGACAAGCTTGATCCGGACATCGCCGCCCTCCTCAACTCCAGCGGGCTCGCGAAGGCCTCGCCCATGGGGATGGGCCTCTACCGGATCGAGCCCGTGGGCAAGGTCGGTTCCGTGCGCACCCCGACCGTCCAGTTCGAGGTACGGCCCAAAGACCGCTTGGGCTTGAGCCGGCTGCTGTTCCTGCTCAGCTACGCCGGGGATCAAGGTTTCCGCGAGGACTCCGTGGCCGCCGTCGAGCACAAGGACCTGTGGAGCGCTCTTGCGGAATCCCTAGCCCAGTTGGCCGAGCGGGCCCTCAGCCGCGGTCCGCTGCAGGGGTACCTGACCGTAGATGAGTCCCTCCGGACGGTCAAGGGCCGCATCCGGATCTCGGACCAGATCTCCCGCCGCCCAGGGATGCTGGTTCCGCTGGAAGTCTCCTACGACGAATTCACCGAGGACATTGCCGAAAACCGTATTCTGCGCGCCGCGCTTGAGCGGATGGGCAAGGTACCCGGCGTGCGGCAGAACGTCCTCAGCCGCTTGCGGCAGCTCAAGGGAAAGCTCGACGCCGTCACCCGGCTGCAGTCCGGAGCACCCCTCCCGAGGTGGCAAGCCAACCGGATGAATCTCCGCTACCACCCCGTGCTCCGTTTGGCCGAGCTCATCCTGCGCAATGCGTCTGCGGAAGCGGGCGAGGGAAAACAGCAGACCGCCTCGTTCGTGGTGGACATGTCCCGCGTGTTTGAGGAATTCGTGGGCGTGGCACTGCGCCAGGCCATGCGCGCACATCCGGGCGAAATGCGGCTTCAATACGGGGCCACCCTCAACGAGGCCGTGCGGGACTCGGATCGGCTCACAGTGCGCCCTGACGCCGTGCATTTCCTGGGTGGCAGGCCCGTGGTGGCGTACGGCACCAAATACAAGGCCGCCACGGACTCCGGGGCATCGCTCAACGCGGACCACTACCAAATGCTGGCCTACTGCACTGCCCTGCAGGTTCCCACGGCGTGGCTGGTCTACGCGGGCAAGGGCGAGATGAAACTGCGGAGGATCCTCAACACGGACATCGAGATTGTCGAGTATCCGCTTGACTTGTCGCGGTCGCCGGCGGAGATCCTTGCCGCCGTCGCCGACCTCGCCGAACAGTCGTGGGGAGAAGTGGTCCGGCAGGCGCGTCTATGAGGCGGCGGGGACCTGTTCCGTCCGGGCGGCAGTCGGTCTAGCCTGAGAGAGCAGTCATTTGCAGACGGAGGCATCATGCGCGGCAAGAAGAAGAAATCCTGGAAAGAAATGACTCCCGGGCAACGCGCTGGCGTGGCCTTGGTGGGTGCGGGGCAATTGGCGCTGCTGGTGGCGGCACAACGCAGCATCTCCAAGACCCCCAAAGCCCAACTCCGGGGAAACAAAGCATTGTGGAGGGCAGCGTGTTTCATCAACTTCTTTGGGCCGCTGAGCTACTTCCTGTTCGGCCGCCGTCGAGGAACTGCGTGAGCTGATCCTCCAAAGCCGAACGGTCCCGCAGTTCGCATTCCCACACGGTGAGAACCTCCCAACCCGAGGCTCTAAGCAGTTCCCGCTGTGCGGCGTCGCGCTCCCGGGTGCGGTTTCGTTTGGCTTCCCAGAAGTCTGCGTTGGCAGTTGGCGCATGCCGGCCCGCATTGCAATCGTGGAAGTGCCAGAAGCATCCGTTGACGAAGATCACCTTGTGCCTGCCTGCAAAGACGAGATCCGGACTGCCCGGCAGCTTCCCGCCCGCGGTTCGCCCGTGAAGCCGGTACCGGTACCCCTTGGCGTGCAGGAGTTGGCGGACCAGGAGCTCGGGCTTGGTGTTCTTGCCCCGGATCTTGGACATGTTCATGCTGCGTTGCTCAGGCGTCAGCAGGTCACGGCTCTCGCCCATATCCTCAGTCTACGCACGGCCTCCCCAGCGACCCTCGCTCACTTATATGGGTTTTTCTTGCGACGCTCACTCACTTATATGGCCAAATTCCCGAACCGTCGCTCACATGATGTGAGTGACGGTCGGTAGGAATTGCCGCAGATGTGAGTGAGGGTTGGTGGAAATTGCCGCAGATGTGAGTGACGGTCGGTAGGAATTGCCGCAGATGTGAGTGAGGGTTGGGGACCGTCAGAACTTGACGCTGACTGTCCGCGGCGCCTGGAAGGACAACAGGCGGAGCCATTCGGGTTCCGGGTCTGCCACGCGAACGCCTTGTAGCGCTGCCGCGGTTTCCTGCACGACGACGGCGGCCTCCAGTTCCGCGAGTTTCGCACCAAGGCAGCGGTGGATCCCCGAGCCGAAGGCCAGCCCGTAGGCCGTTGGACCGAGCCCGTGGGCCTTCGAAGCCTGGCCTGGCGACTGGTGGTTCCCCGTGAGTTCCAGCAGGATTTCGGCACCGGCGGGGATGCGTTCGCCGTCGAGCACGGTGTCCCGGGCGGCAACCCGGCGCCAGGTGGGGACTGAAGACTCGGTCGCGAGGACGTGACGGATGAGGTCGCGCGCCGTGGAGCCGGAGGCGGCGTCATCCCAAGCAAAGCCGGCGGACCCCTCGGCAAGCCGGAACAATGCCGTGCTGATGAGCTGGGTGGTGGTTTCCTGTCCCGCGATCAGCAGGAAGTAGCCGAGGGAACAGATTTCGGGAGTGCTGAGGCCGTGTTCTGCCAATGACTTGAAGAGGTTACGTCCCGGAGACCCGACGGCCTCAAGGACGAGCTCCCGCAGCCAGCCATAGAACGCCGCCGCACTCCCGGCCAGCTCCAATTGCCGCTCCTCGTCCGGCCAGCCCCAGAAAAGCTCCAGGGAATCCAGGCTCCACGCTTTCAACTCCGGAAGATCGCGTACAGGGAGCCCAAGAAGCTCCAGCATCACGATTGCCGGCGGGTACGCAGCCACGGCCTGCACCAGATCTACCCGCCCATCAGCCCCCAGCAATCCAACCGCCGTTGCAGCGGCATCCCGTGCGATCTCGCGAATCCGCGGCTCCACAGCGCCCACAGTCGCCGGGGTGAAGAATCCAGCCACCACCTTGCGGATGCCTGCGTGGGAGTCGGTATCGTTGCTGGCCAGCACCGGCGGCAAAGCGAAGCGGGCACGCTGAAGCACACGGAGGGACTGCCCTGACAAAGGCGTCACAGCAATCAGGGCATTCGCCGGGCTGAAGTCGTCCGGCCGGTGCATGACTTCCCGCACCACGGACGGCTCGCGCAGGACCAGATACGGGCATGTCTGTGTGCTGGCAGAAGCCGCGCTCATGACCAGGCTCCGCTCAACCAATGCGTGCTCGCTTCCCGGAAAGTCACCGGCGGAAGGTCTGCCGCACGCTCGGGCAACACCCCGATAAGCGGCCGCAACGCGCCGAGGGTTGTCCGGTTGCCGTGTTCCAGGACGCCCGGCTCATCCGGCCACGTTCCCAGGACCACTCCATGGATGGCCAATTCCCTGCGGTCCAGCGCCTCGAGAGTCAGTGCTGTGTGGTTCAAGGTTCCCAACGCTGGACGCGCAACCACCACAAAAGTCGCGTCCCGTCCAAGGTGCCCGCCCAGATCCGCCAGCGTGCCGCCGTCGGCGTCTAGCTCGACAAGGAGACCGCCCGAACCCTCCACCAGGACATGGTCATGGGTGCTGGCGAGTTCGCGGACACGGGCGGCATGCTCCGCGAGCGGCGGCAGCTTGACCCCGTCCAGCGCGGCAGCGGGCACCGGGGCGAGGGGTTCTTGAAGCAGGACGCCGGCCTCGGCAGTGAGCGGTCCGGCCAGCCGAATGATTTCCGTGCAGTCGGAGTCGCCGGCTGCAGCGCCGCTCTGGCAGGGCTTGTACACGGCCACCGAGCGGCCCTCAGCTTGTAGCGCAGCTGCGAGTGCCGCCGTCGTGATCGTCTTGCCGACGCCGGTGTCCGTTCCCGTGACGAGCACTATGTGGGGTAGATTCACTGTGTTTCCTCCAGGATGCGGCGCAACGTTGCGCACGCGTAGTCGATGTCGTGGGGCGTCAGGGTGGCGCGGGCTGTCAGCCTGAGGCGTGACACGCCGTCCGGGACAGATGGCGGGCGGAAGCAGCCGACGCGGACACCCGCCCGGTGTGCCGCCTGGCTTGCCGCAAGCGCGGCAGTGGCAGAAGGCACCGGGATGGATCGCACGGGACCAGCTGACTCGCCAACGGGTTCGGCGGCGCCGCCGCCCAGCGCCGACGTCAGACCGGCTGTAAGGCTGGCAGCGTTCCGATGGACAGCCGCCGCACGCCAGGGTTCCGTGCGGATGATCCCGACGGCGGCCAGCGCGGCCGCGGCCGACGACGGCGCGAGGCCGGTGTCGAAAATGAAGCTGCGGGCCCTGTTGACGAGGTGTTCGCGGAGCAGGGCACTGCCAAGCACGGCACCCCCTTGGCTGCCGAGCGACTTGGAAAGCGTTGCCGTCAATACAACGTTGGGATGGCCTGAGAGATCCGTTCCAGCCACAGAACCGAACCCCTGGAACGCTCCGTGGCCAGCAACGCCGAGGCTGTGGGCCTCGTCCACCAGGAGCATCGCGTCGTGATCTTCAGCCAAGGCCAGCAGCCGGGGGAGCGGGGCGGCATCGCCGAAGACGCTGTAGATGGACTCGACGGCGATCAGGGCCCTCGGTTCCGTGCGCTTACGCAGGAGGTGCTCGGTTGCAGCGAGATCGTTGTGGGGGACCGTTTCCACCCTCGAACGGCTCAGCCGGAAACCGTCAATCAGCGAGGCATGGCAATGTTCGTCGGCCACGATGAGTGTTCCAGGTCCGCCGAGTGCCGTAGTGACGCCCAGATTGGCCAAATATCCGGAAGAGAAGACCAACGCAGCTTCCATGCCAGTGAGGTTCGCGAGCTCGGCCTCGAGTTCCAAGTGCAACTCGGTGGTGCCCGCAACCAGGCGCGAGGACGTGGCGCCCGTTCCCCAGCGGCCAATCGCCTCCCGGGCAGCCTCGGCCAACCTGGGGTCCATAGCGAGGCCAAGATAGTCGTTACTCGCCAGGTCCACCGAGGTGTCTGCTTCGCTGCGCGTCACGGGAGTCCGGACGAGGCCCCGGCGCTCGCGGACTGCAGCCTGCTGTTCCAACCATGCGGTCATGGACTTGCTCATGGGCCGTGCACCTCGGCCACGGCCGCCACCATGCCGTGCGCCATCCGACGGACCTCGTCCGCCGTGCTGATGTAGGGCGGCATCGCGTAGACGAGATTCCGGAAGGGCCGCACCCACACGCCGTGCCCGACGGCGGCCCTCGTCACGGCGGCGACGTCCACTTCCGTGTTCAACTCGATGACGCCCACCGCGCCGATGGTGCGGACCTCTTTGACGGCGTCGAGCCCCTTAGCGGCTTCGAGGCCGGCGGCCAGGCCCGTGCCGATCCGCGACACGTCGCCGCGCCAGGCGCGGCCGTCGAGAATTCCCAAGCTCGCATTGGCCACGGCACAGGCTAGCGGATTGCCCATGAACGTGGGCCCGTGCAGCAAAGCACCTGCACCGCCAGTCGAAACGCGAGCCGCTACTTCGCCGGTGCACAGTGTCGCCGCAAGGGTGAGGTAACCGCCGGTGAGGGCCTTCCCGACGCACATGATGTCCGGAACGACGTCCGCATGCTCCGCGGCGAACAGCTCGCCCGTGCGGCCGAAACCTGTGGCGATCTCGTCCAGGATCAGGAGGATCCCGTGCCGATCGGCGATCTCGCGGAGGATGCGCAGGCACTCGGCGGCGTAGATGAACATGCCGCCAGCGCCTTGAAGCACGGGCTCCACGATGATCGCGGCCAGCTCATTGGTGTTCTCCGCGGCAAGGCCTTCGACCTGCGCCCGCCACTCCGCGATCTCCTCCGGCGGCGCGCCGGCGGCAGGTGGCCTCGCGGCGAATACGTTGGCGGCGAGTAGTCCGGGGAAAGCCGAATGCATGCCGTCCACGGGGTCGCACACTCCCATCGCGGCGAAGGTATCTCCGTGGTAGCCGCCGCGGATGCTCAGGAAGCGTTGCCGCTTGGGGAACCCCGAGGCGGTCTGGAACTGCGCCGCCAACTTGAGCGCCACCTCCACGGACACCGATCCAGAATCTGCCAGGAAGACCCGCGCCAGCCGTGGACGATCCGCGGCGGAAGGAGCCATCGCCACAAGTCGTTCAGCCAGTTCGACGGCGGGCTCGTGGGTAAGGCCTCCGAACATCACATGGCTGAACTTGCCCAATTGGCGTTTCGCCGCGGCATCCAGGAGGGGGTTGCGGTACCCGTGGATGACGGACCACCACGAGGACATGGCGTCGAGCACCTCATGCCCGCGGCCGCTTTCGTCGCGGAGCCGCAGCGCAACGCCGTCGGCGTCGTCGACTTCCCACAAGGGCAGCGTCCCCGACGCCGGAGCGTACGGGTGCCAGAGACTTGCCCGATCCCGCTGGATGACGTCTCGCTGGATGACGCTCATGACGTCAGCCGTCCGTGTCGCGAGCATTCAGCGGCCCAGCCGAGCGGCGTGACCTGGACCTTCATGCGGCGCCGGCACGTGGCGCAATAGCGAGGAGGTTCCATCGCGAGGCGCTGCTGGCAGCTTTGGTGAGCGTCCGACGTCGGGCGCTCGCTTTCCGTTACTGTGTCGCCTTGCGCGGCGGGCCGGCCTTGCCCGGCGGGCTCGCCGCAGAGACCGCAGTAGCTGACTGTGTCGGTGGCTGTGTTTGTGGCGGTATCTGTGCCCGTGGCGCTGGCGTTCACAGCGACTTCTGGAGTTCCTTGATGGGCATGTTCAGCTCCACGAGGAGGTTGAGGTCCGCGTCGGCTGGACGGCCGAGCGTGGTGAGGTAGTTGCCGACGATCACGGCGTTGATGCCGCCCATAAGGCCTTCGCGGGTGCCCAGATCGCCCAAGGTCAGTTCCCGCCCGCCGGCGTAGCGGAGGACTGTCTGTGGCATGGCGAGGCGGAACGCCGCGATCGCGCGGAGGGCGTCCTTGCCGTCCATGATTCCTTGGTTTTCGAGCGGCGTTCCGGGGCGCGGATTGAGGAAGTTGAGGGGGACTTCGTGGGGTTCGAGGGCCGCGAGCTGGCTGGCAAGCTCGGCCCGCTGGGCGGTGGTTTCGCCCATGCCGATCAAGGCGCCGCAGCAGAGTTCCATGCCGGCGGCTTTGACCATGTTGCAGGTTTCGAGGCGCTCCTCATAGCTGTGCGTGGTGACGACCTTGGGGAAGTAGCTGCGCGCGGTTTCGAGGTTGTGGTTGTAGCGGTGGACGCCCCATTCGGCGAGCTGGTCCACTTGGCGCTGGGTGAGCATGCCCAGCGAACAGGCGATATTGATGTCCACTTCTTGTTTGATGCGGTCGATCGCGAACTTGATCTGGTTCATGAGCTTGATGTCGGGGCCCCGCACGGCCGCGACGATGCAGAACTCCGTGGCCCCGGTGGCCGCGGTTTCCTTGGCGGCTTTCACGAGCTCTGGGATGTCGAGCCAGACGCCGCGGACCGGGCTGTCAAACAGGCCCGATTGGCTGCAGAAATGGCAGTCCTCAGGGCATCCTCCGGTCTTGATGGAGATGATTCCCTCCACTTCGACGTCCTCGCCGCAGTGCTCCAGGCGGACTTCATGGGCGAGTTGCAGGGCCTCCGGGATCGCTTCGTCAGGGAGCTCCAAGATCTCAAGCAACTGGGATTCGTTGAGTCCCTCGCCTTTCGTAAGGACTTGTTCCCGGGCTGTTTCCAGAATCGGATATGTGGACGTACGCCTTGGGTTTGGCTGGGTGGTCATGGTGCTCCTCGGCCGCTACTTGCAGGGAATGGTGCGTTCCCTCCTGACGGTAGTGGGGCCGTGGGATCGCGATTTTGTTTGACATCCACAAACGTGGGGCCGCAATCTTGGCGGCCGACTCGCTGGATAAGTTACGGCGTGGAAACACCGTGGTGACTCCGTGGTTTCATCCAGTCGATAGCGTCAAGGCCATGTTCAGAGGGGAAACATGTCCAGACGAAGAAAGTTGCGGGGATGACTGACGATTCGACCACAACGCAAGTGCTTGAACCCCCGACGGCGGGCCGCACGCCAGAGGGGGTCGCCGTCGTCGAATCTTCCGTAGCTCTAGGAATTGTGGTGGCGGCAGTGGTTATTTTCGTCACCGGCATGCTTCATGCGGTCAACCCGGTCGGCTTTATCTCAATGCTCGTATCGGCCGTTGTTTCGATTGCCGTGTTCTTTGGTGCTTTCGGTTCGGCTGTTCGGCCCTACTCGCCGATCTTCGCCGTCGGACTGGCCCTTGTGTTGCCGCCCGCGCTGGCTCTCCTGACTCGCGGGAAGGACTACTTGCGGCGTTCCGACGACGGTATCGAACTGCCCATGTTCGACGCCGACGGCAACCCGAGCGACGCCAAGTTGCTGTGCCACGTGACGGACCTTGAGTTCGAGCGACCGGACATGGTCCGTTCCGCCCAGGACGGGCCCGACGGCGAGCCGCAGTTCATCTCTTCGCTCGCCTTGTCGACGGATAACTCGGGGGAGTTGGTGCTTCCGGCGCAGAAGTAGGCGCCAGGGTAAAAGGCCCCATGGGCCTCGACGACGGATGGGCGGCCTGGCCGCGGTCCCGTCGTCGAGGCCTTTGGTTTGTCTGCGGGAGACCGGGCAAGTCGAGCCCGGGCCTGTGGATAACTTTTCAGTCAAGGATGGCAATTGGGTTACCCTTTTGTGAAACGTTCAGTCTTGAAAACTATCTGGGGGATAGCAACCCATGACTCCACGCAGGTCCGATTTCATCCGCGCCCGGCTCTTCGTAGTAGCCACCATTGCAACATTGCTGACGCTGACAGCCTGCGGGAACGGCGGCCAGTCGCAGCCCGAGCAATCTGCGTCGCCTGCTGCTTCTGCCAGTGCAACAGCTACACCAACTCCCACCCCGACTGCTGCCTACAAGCCGGCTGATGCCAAAGGGAAGGCGGAGAACGTGCCCATCCCGGTGCTGCCGG
Source organism: Arthrobacter sp. DMZ02-1R (assembly GCF_057747935.1). Classification (NCBI taxonomy): domain Bacteria; kingdom Bacillati; phylum Actinomycetota; class Actinomycetes; order Micrococcales; family Micrococcaceae; genus Arthrobacter; species Arthrobacter sp. DMZ02-1R. The sequence continues at coordinate 3,711,325 of NZ_CM173230.1, read as the reverse complement.
AGGCCGCGAAGGCGAATAGCAAGGAAGGCGTGGAGGCGTTCGCGAGGTACTGGTATGACCTGCTCAATTACGGTTTTGAGACGGGCCAATTGGGACCCGTCAGAGAAGTCACAGCCCCTAACTGCGCGATGTGTAGCAAGGTCTTTCCTGGGATCGAGAAATGGAGCTCCAACGGTCGATGGATTGTCGGAAGCAAAATCCAGGTTCAGGCTGTCACGTCGAAGTTCGTGGCTACGGTCAGCGGGGAGTACCAGGTAGCTGTACAGTCCCAACAATCAGCTGGAACCTTGCATAACGCCGATGGGAGCGTCGGGCAGAATGTTGCGGTCTCCGGCGTTCTCGGTGATCTGGTCATCGCCAAATACGTCGATGGCAAATGGTTCGCTTCAAACGTTGACCGCTTGGGTAGCTAGTGGCTGGGTGGGTCCGAATTGCAACCCGGAGTCTGGTTAGTCTGTGCCTTGTTGCGATAGGTCTGTTCGTTGCCTCGCCTTCAAGTGCTGAACAGGGCGATTCAGATATTTCGTGGAGTCAAAGCGGCATTGGTGTTTGGAGATATGACTCCGGCAGCGGGGCGTGGGTGGACTTGCCAGCGGCTGGAGCCGAGGATCCTAAGCAGTACAAATTCGAGCTGCTATGCCTCGACAGCGGTCAGAACAATTTTGACAAAGCGTGTCTCGCGGCGGCATTGGAATGCAAGGACGGAGAGAACGGGCGGCCGGTCCGCTGGTTCGAATCACTCAAGGCCTTCGATCCACCGGTATGGACCGCTATGCGGCCGGACCGCTGCATGTATTCGGAAAAGCCGACTGATGTCCTGGAGAAAATCGCCGCCCAGATCCAGTCGAACTTCGAGCAACTTCCAATCTCTCCTGCTACATCAGGTATTCAGCCATTTCCACACACGCTAAAAGGGGCTGAAACCAACTTCTACGCTGAGGCTTCGGAGCAGACGTTTACTGTCGACATGCTTGGGCAGAAAGTGGTGATTAGGGCCGAGCCGGTCGAATACCAGTGGGCCTATGGCGACGGCGTGAAGTTCGGTCCCGGGCCAACTATGGGCGGGCCACTTCCGGAGGAAAGATGGGGCGAAAGGACGCGCACGAGTCATATTTACACGGGTACAGATGACTACCGCGTTGTGTTGACTACCACCTTCCGCGGCACCTACTCCGTGAACGGTGGTCCGAATCTGCCGATTCCCGGCACGGGTCAGTTTGCCTCGCCGCCCCAGACGGTAAGCGTCTGGCGGTCGATCACGCGCAACTACGCCGACAACTGCATCGTTAACCCTCAGGGCGAGGGCTGCCCGGGAGCGCCGCCCAAGTAGGTCGCCGCCGTCGAGTTGGGCGAGCATTCAACGGCGGCGTTGCAGAGATTATGAGCCGGATCATTGGCAGAGCCGGTCGAGGGTTTCCTGGGCAGCTGATTCCATCTGATTTCCAAGCAGGTCGATGCGGCGTCTTGCCCTCTCGTCTTGCGGGGGCAGCGGCGGGGTTGACATGGTCATGGTGACCTGGCTGCCACCGTCGGCACTTGTGATGGAGGTAGTGAGGTACCCGTAGACGCTCCCTAGATGGCCGTAGCGGTTGTTGCCGGAACAACCGTCACGAAACAGCCGCAGGCCCAGACCGTACCCGTATGAGGAGGGCTTCGTCTTCATTTCCGCCAGCGAGGCGGGAGAGAGAAGCTGGCCGCGGAGGAGGGCCCGGAAGAAAGTGTTCACGTCCTGCGTGGTGGAGATGACGCCGCCGGCGGGCGAACCGACAAGAAACTCTGATTGGGTGACGTCGAGCCGCTCGTTCCCGTCGATGACATAGGCGTGAAGGTTGTCCGGCGCCGAACGGTCCGGTTCGGCCAGCGAGGTGTGTTGCAGATTCAGGGGGTCGAAGATGTCTCGTTTGAGGACTTCCACGACGGGTCTTCCGCGCAGTTTCTCGATCAGCTGGCCCAGGGCCATGTAGTTGGAACTCGAGTAGGAATACGTGCCCACTCTCCGGAGTTCCCAAGGGAGGGTCGCGGCGAGTTCCAGCGCTTGTTGCATGCTGAGCCGGGTGTTCACAACCTGCTTTGTCGGTCCGTTGGCGTATTCGGAGTCTCCGAAATCTGGCATCCCGGAGGTGTGGCTCAGTAGCTGGCGCACGGTGATCGGCCCGGGCGGATGCAGGGTGGATTGGAAGCTCTCGAGGACACCATTTACGGGGTCGTCGAGCCCGATCAATCCCTCGTCGACTAGTTTCAAGACCGAAACAGCAACCATCGATTTGGTGATACTTCCAACGGATACGCGGTCCTGAGGCAGTGCGGGCGCCCTGGTGTCCAGGTTTCGCACGCCGTAAGCCTTGGACCATTCCCCGCCGGGCCATCTCACCTGCACCACAAAGGAAGTCGCTCCGCCATCCATGAACTGCTGAGCAGCGCGTTCCAATGAATCCGTCGGCGCCTGTGCCGTGGCGGTGGATGCCCCCGGTCCGGGCGTGGGCTGTGTACAACCGCCCAGAGCCACAACAAGGGCCACAGCGAATGCGGCCCCAAGTAGGCAACGACCACCCCGCCACCTATCTGCCGACCCACGCATGCCACCGTTCTACGCTCAATCGTCTCCGACGGGTATACCCGCAGCCGTTTAGCCGATCGAACGACCCCTGACTACCGCTTGTGGAGCCGCCGCGCGTCTGGGCGTGACTCAGTTGCGTGTTCCGAATACGGGCTCCAGGCACCGCCGCCGCCATGTGATCCCCGCCTCAATAGGAATAGTTGCAGGCGCGTGGCAGTTGCCGCCAGCGGACCTGTTCCCGTTTGAAAGGCACTGCTCATGTTGTTTTCCCCGTTGACTCTAGGCGAGCTTGAACTTCCCAACCGCTTGGTCATGGCGCCGCTGACCCGCCTCCGTTCGGGCCCTGAAGGCGTTCCTGGTCCGTTGGTCGCGGAACACTACGGGCAGCGTGCTTCCCTCGGGCTGATTGTCAGCGAGGGCACCTACCCCACGCCGGCAGGACAGTCCTACCCGGGGCAGCCCGGGCTCGTGACGGAGGAGCAGATCACCGGCTGGAAGAAGGTGACCGACGCTGTCCACGCCGAGGGCGGCCGGATCTTCGCCCAGGTCATGCACGGTGGACGCGTTTCCCACCCGGACATTACCGGCGGTCACGAGATCGTGGCACCCAGTGCCGTAGCCATCGGCGGCGAAGTCCGTACCCCGAACGGCAAAAAGCCTTACCCGGTGCCGCGCGAACTGAGCACAGATGAACTTCCCGCAACGATCCAGGAAATCGTCACGGCATCCCGGAACGCCATCGAGGCAGGATTCGACGGCGTTGAACTGCACTCTGCCAATGGATACCTACTCCACGAGTTCCTTGCCCCCAACACCAATGTTCGCACCGATAGCTACGGTGGTTCCCCGGAAAACCGCGCCCGGTTCGTGATCGAGACGGTCAACGCCGTGGTTGAAGCCTTAGGCGCCAACCGGGTAGGCATCCGGATCTCCCCGGAGCACTCGGTCCAAGGGATCGCCGAGACCGACCCCGCCGATGTCCGCGCAACGTACGAGGTTTTGGTGGACACCATCGCCTCGCTCAACCTGGCCTACCTCAGCATCCTCCACCATGATCCCAAGGGCGGGCTTGTCCAAGACCTGCGCGAGCGCTTCAAGGGCACGTTCCTGGTGAACACCGGCTTCGGTGAAGTAACCACGCGGGATGAAGCTTTGGCACTCGTGGCAGATGGTCACGCCGACGCCGTGGTGGTTGGCCGCCCGGCCATCGCCAACCCGGACCTGGCGCGCCGGTGGCGTGAGAGCCTCCCGCTCAACGAGCCGGACCCCTCAACGTTCTACGGTGAAGGCGCCAAGGGCTACACCGACTACCCGTTCTACGCCAACTAGAACGCCAGAAACTACGACGGCGGCACCTGCGAAGGTGCCGCCGTCGCGGTTTAACGCCCTTCGAGGCCATGGTTCGGCCGGATTTCCGGGCCGCGGCGATGGATTCTGCTGGATCACTCAAGGTAGCAGGTATCTGAGCCCCCGGAATTACGCGGAATCCACCCGGAAACTACATCGAGCATGAGAGGTGATCCAGCAGAATGTGACGCTCCCAGTGCGTGCGAGGCCTCCGAGCCGGCGTAAAGTCTCCCAAAGGCCGCTGCGGAAGGCCCATTCCTATAGGATTTGTCTATGAAACTTGCTTCCTCACGGGATCGCGCCCCGGGCCGACCCGTCAGCCGCCAGGTTCTCGCCGACCACGTCTACGAGGAGCTCCTTGCTTGGCTTATGGACGGCCGGCTTGAACCGGGCGCCGCGGTCAGCATTGACGGGACAGCACGGGAACTCGACGTTTCGCCCACTCCCGTGCGCGAGGCGTTAGCGAGGCTTGAACACACTGGCATGGTCCGCCGGGTGGCTTTGAAGGGCTACCGGGTGGCCCCGGTTTTCACGCGCGAAGACTTCGCCGAACTCATGGAGGCGCGGCTGGCGATTGAGCCGGTCAACGCACGATTGGCGTGCGGCCGGATTACCCCGGACGGTCTGGAGGACCTGCGCGGGGCCGTGAAGGATCTGGAGACGGCTCCTCGAGGGCCATCGTTCGCGGAGTTCCGGGACTATCTCGAGGCCGATGAGCGTTTCCACAAGCTGATCGCAGAGCAGTCCGGCAATCAGTTCATGCTTTCGGCTTACAACGCTCTGGGTGGACAGGTCCAGCGGTTCCGGCTGTTCGGGGGAGTGGGCATCACTGACGCAGAGCAGGCCATCGCTGAGCACCAGGCCGTGTTCGAGGCGATGGCCAGCGGGGATCCGGAGCAAGCCGCGGCTGCCATGGCGGACCACGTGCACAAGGTCCGCGCTCGGGCTATCGCCGACGCACCGGCTGACTGAGCCGGCATCGCAACAGCGCATGCTAGACAGCGCGCGCCCGCCGGCGATCCAAGACGCAGCCTCGACACCATCAGAACCGCAAAGCCCGCCCATCGGCGGGCTTTTTGCGTGCTCCCTGCAGTCCATGCCCGGTGACCCACTTCACAAACATATGTAAGACATATAGGATCTTTGATGACACGGGGCGATCGGGGCCGGTCAACAGAGACTGCAAACAAATTTGTTGACAATTTTGTGCAGATAGTAAATCCTATAGGAAACAGGATTCCACGAAGGAGTGAAAACTATGGCTTACACCGCCGAAAACTGGCCCATCACCGCGGCCCTGCTGCAGTTCCCCGGTACAGACGCCACGGGACAGCACATCAACGACGCCGATGCTTCCGCTTGGGCTGACGTGCTGCAGGAAGTCAAGGACGCAGGATTTGCAAACGCAGACCTCACCGACAGCTGGGTCCGCCCCGGTGACCTCAGCAAGGCACGCCTCGCCGAGTTCAAGCAGACCGCAGATCACGTTGGCATTGGGATCCCGGTGATCTCGGCGATCCGCCGCAGCGTCATCCACACCCGGGACTGGGCCGACAACCTGGCTTATAGCCACCGCACCATCGACGCTGCAGCCGAGCTGGGCTGCGAGGTTGTCTCCTTCGGACTCCACCAGGCCATTACCGCAGAGCAGCAAAGGCAGCTGTGGTTCTGGACCGTCGAAGGCTACAAGGATCCGGTGGGGGACAAGGAAGCCTGGGGCAACGCCGTCGCACGCTTGCGGGAACTGGGAGAGCACGCCGCGGAAGTCGGCGTCCTCCTTTCCCTTGAAATGTATGAGGACACGTTCCTGGGAACCGCCGATTCCTCCGTGCAGTTGGTCCAGGACATCGGACTCGACAACGTGGGCCTCAACCCGGACCTCGGGAACTTGATCCGTCTCCACCGGCCCATCGAGGACTGGCGCGAGATGGTGGCCAAGACCCTGCCGTACTCCAACTACTGGCACATGAAGAACTACATCCGCGACGAAGACGTGGCCCGCGACAGCTACATCACCATGCCGGCACCGATGGAGAGCGGCCTCATCAACTACCGCGAAGCCTTCAAGCTTGCATTGTCCGTGGGCTTCCAAGGCATCCTCTGCACTGAGCACTATGGCGGCGACGGGCTGAGTGTCACGGCGAGCAACCAGGAATACCTGCGTCGCCACGTACTCCCGAAGACCGAGAACTACGCTCTGGGCCAGAGCCAGGTCGCCCAGGGCCGGCAGCAGGCCTCCGGCCGAAGCCAGCCCGCAGGCGCGCACCAGTCCGCCGCCACCCAGTTGGCAGGCGTATAGGACCATGACAAGGATTTTCGATAACCCCGCAGACTTTGCGGATGATGCGCTGGACGGATTCGTCGCTGCGAACCGCGGGTATGTTGCCCGGGTGGACGGCGGAGTGGTCCGTTCCACCGAAGTCCCGGCCGGGCAGGTTGCCCTGGTGGTGGGCGGCGGTTCGGGACACTACCCCGCGTTCGCTGGGCTGGTCGGACCGGGTCTCGCAACGGCGTCGGCGTGCGGGAACATGTTCGCGTCTCCGGCGGCCGGTCAGGTTTATCGGGTGGCCAAGGCAGCCAACGCCGGCGGCGGCGTCCTGCTCAGCTACGGCAACTACGCCGGGGACGTGCTGCATTTCGGTCAGGCCCAGTTGCGGCTCAATGCCGAAGGCATCGAAACCCGGACCGTGACCGTGACGGACGACATTGCCAGCGCACCCCTGGACCAGATCGAGAAGCGGCGGGGGATCGCGGGGGACCTGACGGTCTTCAAGATTGCCGGCGCCGCGGCCGAAGCGGGACTGGACCTCGACGCCGTCGAACGCCTGGCCATCAAGACGAACTACCGCACACGCTCGCTGGGGGTGGCCTTCGACGGCTGCACCCTTCCAGGCGCTAAGGATCCGTTGTTCCACGTTCCGGCGGGCCAGATGTCCCTTGGCCTGGGCATCCACGGCGAGCCGGGTATCTCCGAGCACGTTATGCCCACCGCCTCCGAACTCGCCGAACTGCTCGTCTCCAAGCTCCTCAACGACAAGCCGGACGACGCCGGAAACCGCGTGGTGGCCATCGTCAACGGCCTCGGCACGGTCAAGTACGACGAACTCTTCCTGCTCTTCGGCAAGATCGAAAAACTCCTCAACAACGCGGGCCTCACCGTGGTGGAGCCCGAGTGCGGCGAGCTGGTAACAAGCCTGGACATGTCCGGTCTTTCGCTGACGCTGCTGTGGCTGGACGAGGAGCTTGAACAGTATTGGGCAGCACCCGCGGACACCCCGGCGTTCCGCAAGGGCAACCTCGCGCCGCGGCCGCCCCGCAGCCAAGCGAGCGTCACCGCGGTGGACGAGTCCGACGTCGAGCAGCCCACAGAGGCCGCTGCCGAACTTGGCCGGCAGGCGGTGGCAGTGCTCGCGCAGGTGCGGGACGTCGTCGTCGAGCACGAAGAGGAACTGGGCAATCTGGACGCCATTGCCGGGGACGGCGACCACGGCATCGGCATGCGCCGCGGCGTTGACGCGGCCCTCGCCGCCGCAGAGACGGCAAGCGGGGCCTCGGTGGGGCGGGTCCTGACCGCGGCGGGGGAGGCCTGGAGCGAACGCGCCGGCGGAACCTCGGGGGCCCTGTGGGGCTCGGCGATCATCGCGGCCGGACAGGCGCTCGGCAACAAAGCGAGCTACTCAGGCGATGACGCGGCGGCCACCGTCACCGGCTTTGTGGACGCGATCACGGAGCTCGGCAAGGCCGAACCCGGTGACAAGACCATGGTGGACGCGCTGCTCCCGTTCCGGGTTGCGTTCCTGACAGAGTTCGACGCCGGAGCCCCGGTTGACCGGGCCCTCGCGGCTGCTGCTGCAGCGGCCGGGTCCGCGGCGGCGGAAACGGCCCGGTTGCGTCCGCTCAAGGGACGCGCCCGTCCGCTCGCGGAGAAGAGCGTGGGCCACCCCGATCCCGGTGCGGTCTCCTTCGGGCTGATCACGGCGAGGATTTCACAACATATCGATTCACAGCTGGGCGATTCACAGCTGGCGCCCCCGGCAGGAAACGGAGTTCAAGCATGAGCACATCACAGGGCTGGCGGATCGTCGTGGGCAATGACGAAGCCGGCGTCGAATACAAGCAGGCACTCATGGCTCTGCTTGAGGCCGATCCGCGGGTGGCGTCCGTCCAAGACGTAGGCGTGGGCGCCAACGATTCCACGGCGTACCCGCACGTTGCCGTGAACGCGGCCCGCAAAGTTGCCGAGGGCCAGGCGGACCGTGCCCTCCTGATCTGCGGCACAGGACTGGGCGTGGCCATCGCGGCCAACAAGGTCCCCGGAATCCGTGCCGTCACCGCGCACGACAGCTACTCCGTGGAGCGTTCGGTCCTGAGCAACAATGCACAGGTCCTGACGATGGGCCAGCGGGTGATTGGCTTGGAACTGGCCAAGAAACTGGTGGACGAATGGCTGGGCCACCACTTCGACGAAACATCATCTTCCGCCGCCAAGGTGGACGCCATTTGCTCGTACGAGCCCGATTACACAAAGGCAGTGTGACATGACCCAAACACAGAACACCCCGGCCGGCCCGGCGCCGGCCCGGAAGATCGCCGTCGTCGGCTCCGGTTACATGGGCGGCGGGATCGCGCAGGTCCTTGCCCTCGGCGGGGCGCGCGTGGCGCTGGCGGACGTGTCCGCGGAAATCGCGCAGAAGAACTACGACCGCCTGCTCGTCGAATCGGACGAATTCGTGGCCGCGGGTCTCTTTCCCGAAGGTTCCACGGCCATCCTGAAAGCCAATCTGTGGGCCGCCAGGGACATCGAAGAGGCCGTGGCGGACGCCGACTTCATCGAAGAAGCCGTCCCCGAGGTGCTCGACATCAAGCACCAGACCCTGGCCCGCATCAGCGCCGCTGCCCGTCCGGACGCCCTGATCGGCTCCAACACGTCCACCATTTCCATCGCCGATCTTGCCGAGGCCGTGGCAGGCCCGGAGCGGTTCCTGGGCGTGCACTTCTCCAACCCGTCCCCGTTCATTCCCGGCGTCGAGATCATTCCCCACGCCGGCACCACGCCGGAGACCGTGGCCGCTTCCCGTGAACTGGTCCACGCGGCCGGCAAGCAAACCGCCGTCGTCAAGGACGTCACCGGCTTCGTGCTCAACCGGCTGCAGTACGCGCTTTTCCACGAGGCCGCTCAACTGGTGGAGCAAGGGATCGCCACAGCGGACGACGTCGACACCCTGGTCCGTACGACGTTCGGCTTCCGCTTGCCGTTCTTCGGCCCGTTCGCGATCGCGGACATGGCCGGACTGGACGTCTACAACTTCTGCTACAAGTCCCTCCAGACCGGGTTCCCGGAGCGCTTCGCGACCCCGAAAATCCTCAGCGACCTCGTCGAAGCGGGAAAGCTGGGCACCAAGACCGGCGCGGGCTTCCTCAACGTCCCGGCCGAACGCACACCCGAACTCATCGCCTACCGGAACAAGGCCTACGTGGCCATGCAGAAGCTCATTGATGAGCTCGGCCCGGCACCCATCAACTAGCCCCACCATTCACAGGAGAATACCCATGAGCACCTTCCCGGCAGAACGAACCGCGATTGTCACCGGCGCCGTCTCCGAGCGCGGCATCGGACGAGCCACCGTCAACTACCTGGCTGCGCAAGGCTGGAACATCGGCATCATCGACCTCGACGACGCCCTGTGCAAGGCCACCGCCAAGGAAATCGCCGCGCAGTACAACGTCAAGGCCTATGGCGTAGGGGCAAACGTGGCGGATGAGGCATCCGTACGCTCCGCCATCGACACGCTCGAAGCTGAGCTGCCGCAGATTGTCGCCCTGGCCAACGTTGCCGGTGTCAGCTCACCGGTTCCGTACCTGGAACTCGAGCCGGCCGAGTGGAACCGTGTCTTGAACATCAACCTCAACGGTGTCCATTACGCCACACGCCGCGTGGCCGAATCCATGGTCAAGAACCGGATCGGACGCATCGTGAACATCTCTTCGGTTTCCGCCCAGCGCGGCGGCGGGACGTTCTCCAAGACCCCGTACTCGGTGGCCAAGGCCGGCGTCATCGGCCTGACCCGCGCCACCGCCCGGGAACTGGGTGAATTCGACATCACCGTCAACGCTATTTCTCCCGGCCCCATCGATACCGACATCATGGGCGGCACCCTCAGCGAGGAGCGCAAGGACGAACTCACCAAGGACCTCGTGGTGAACCGAGTGGGCTCCACCCGGGACATCGCCGCCGCCATCGCCTTCCTCATCAGCGAGGACTCCGGTTACATCTCGGGCCAAACGCTGAATGTCGACGGCGGACTCTACATGCACTAGGGAAGGAACCCCGTGGGCTCCTGGACCAAGGAACGAAAGATCTATCTCGCCGTCGGGATCCTGGTGTGCGCCGTCGGCGTGCTGCTCATGATCCTCCCCCGCTAAGGCGGGACACCGCATCGCAGGGGCCGGAGCGGGACCGCTCGGGCCATATCACCCTTTGAATGCATCACCCTGACTATTCAAAACTGATTACTCAACAGTCATTACTCAAAGAGGAGTTTCGATGTCCGTTTCAACAACTTCCGCGAAGGAGATGCTGGATTCGCCGATCCTGAAATCGGCTATCCGCAAGGCTGCCGCCCGGCTCATGCCGATGCTGGTCATCCTTTATGTGGTCTCCTTCCTCGACCGCACCAATGTCGGTTTCGCTGAAGCCGCCCTCGGCGCGGACAAGGGTGTCTCGGCCGGGGCGTTCGCGCTCGGTGCCGGTATTTTCTTCATCGGCTACGCGATCTTTGAAATCCCCAGCAACCTGTTGCTCAAGAAGGTCGGCGCCAAGATTTGGCTTGCACGCATCGCGATCACGTGGGGCCTCGTCTCGGCCTGCTTCGCCTTCGTGCAGGGCGAGACGTCCTTCGTGATCCTGCGATTCCTGCTCGGTGTGACTGAGGCTGGGCTGTTCCCGGGCGTCATCATGTACCTGGCCGAGTGGTTCCCCAACAAGGTGCGAGTGCAGATGTTCGCAATCTTCTACCTTGCCCAGCCGTTCTCCCAGATGATCGGTAACCCGCTCTCCGGCTGGCTGATCAACATCGGCGATCAGCTTCCCGGCGTGCGCGGCTGGCAGGTCATGTTCTTCACCGAGGGCATCCTGGCTGTGCTCGCTGGCGTTGCGGCCTTCTTCTTCCTGATCAACGGCCCGGAGAAAGCCAAGTTCCTCAACGCGGATGAGAAGTTCGCGCTCAAGGAGATCATGGCGCAGGAAGACAGCGTCAAGGATGAAACAGGCCCGCGCGGTGTATTCGCCGCTATGCGTAACGGTCGTGTCTGGTACTTCACCCTCATCTACTTCTGCCTACAGATCGCCGTCTACGGTGTCACCTTCTTCTTGCCGCAGCAGGTTTCCTCGCTGACCGGCCAGAAGGTCGGCCTCGCCGTCGGCCTCCTGATCGCCGTTCCGTGGCTCTTTGGAATCTTCTCCTGCTACCTGATCGGCCGTGCGGCGAACACCGTTGCCAAGCGTCGCACGTTCGGCACCGTACTGTTCGTGTCCACGGGTGTCTGCATCCTCGGTTCGGCTTGGGCCGGGACGAACCACCAGCCGGTGCTTGGGCTGATCTTCATCACGCTCGCGGTGTGCAGCTTCCTGGCAGTCGGTCCGGTCTTCTGGGCCTACCCGACGGCGTTCCTCGCCGGCTCCGCGGCCGCCGCCGGTATCGGCCTCATCAACTCGCTGGGCAACCTGGGTGGTTTTGTGGCCCCGATCCTGCGGACTGCCGTTAACAGCGCCACCGCAGACCCCACGGGATCGGCAGGCGTCTACGCACTGGGAATCCTTCCGTTCCTGGCGGCCGCCATGATGTTCGGCACCCGGGCGTTCAAGAACAAGGCTGACGAGTTCCTGGGTAAGTAGCCATGCACATCGGTGTGAGCACCAAGATGTACATGGGGTACCGGCACACCATGTCGTGGCTCGAGCAACTGCGACGTGAAGTGGACGCCCGTCCGGCCCTTGTGGCCGGGCGGGTAGTCCCTTTCGTCATCCCGTCGTTTCCCATGCTGCCGGCTGCAGCCCGGATGCTGGAGGATTCTCCTCTGCTCTTGGGTGCGCAGAATTGCGGCTGGTCCGACGGCCCGTGGACCGGGGAAGTGTCGCCGTCCTTGCTCGCGGAGCTTGGAGTGCGGCTCGTGGAGATCGGACACGCGGAACGACGCCGGCACTTCGCCGAGGACGACGCTGTAGTCGCGCTCAAGGTCAGGGCCGCTGTGGACGCCGGGCTGACCCCGCTGCTGTGCGTCGGCGAGGAAACCGCGTCCGATCCGGCGGTGTCGGCGTCGTTCGTTTACCGGCAGATCTCGGCCGCCGTCCGAGAAGATTGGGCGACGGCGGGGCGGCTGGTCATCGCGTACGAACCAGTGTGGGCAATCGGCGAGGCCGAGCCTGCCCGCGCAGCTTACGTGTCCGACGTCGTCGATCACCTCCGGGATTTGCTCGCCGAGCATGGCCTGGCTGGTTTGCCGATCATTTACGGAGGCTCGGCGAAGCCGGGACTCCTGCCTGAGCTTCGCGGCGTGTCGGGCCTCTTCCTGGGCCGCTTCGCCCATGACCCCGCGAACTTCGGGAAAGTCTTGGACGAAGCGCTGGGGCTGCCCAAGTAATCCCCACCGCCACCCTCGCCTCGCAAGCTCGGCCAGGGAACCCTGGCGGCGTGGGCCCACGTAGTTGTCGTTTTCAGCCCCTATAACGACAACTACTGCGAGCTAGTTGGGCCGGCCTTCTGACACAGTCCAACAAAACCGCCCAACTGTTCGAGCCCTTCCGGCTTGGTGGGAAGGTAGTTGGTCAGTTCGGGTGAGCGCACGACGACGGCCCGCCACTGACCGCGCGACACCGCCACGTTGATCCGGTTGCGGGAGAGCAGGAAGTCCATGCCGCGAGGTACCTCTGCGGCAGCGGAGGCGGCCATGGAGACGATCACCACGGGAGCTTCCTGCCCTTGGAACTTGTCCACGGTGCCGACGCGTACACCACGGAGTCCGGCCGCTCTCAGTTCGTGCTGGATGAGCTGCACTTGGGCGTTGTAGGCCGCCACTACCAGGATGTCCTTTTCGACGAGCGGCCGCTCCTCAGGCGATTCCCGGGGGTCCAGCCAGGCCAAACCGAGGTGTTCCTTGACCTGCCTGACTACCTCCTCGGCTTCTTCGGGCGACTGGGTGGCGTTGCCGTTATGTTGGACGTAGACGCATTCCACGCCGGCCCGGACCCCGGACAGTTTCCGCGTGGAGGCAGCTGGTGCCGAATGCAGCCGGCCATCGTAGGACAGTTCGGACACCGCGGCGCACAAATCCGGGTGCATCCGCCACGAGGTCGCCAGGAAATACCCGAGCTCCGGGGGCAGAGTGTGCAGGCCGTGGGCCAACCAGCCGAGGGCAGACTCGTCCACGGGTTCCGGATGTTTGCCCTGCGTGACTTGGGGCAATTGCTGGGGATCGCCGAGGAGCAGGAGCCTCTTCGTCGCTCGGCTGACGGCAAGGGTGTTGGCGAGAGAGAACTGACCGGCTTCGTCGATAACCAACAAGTCCAGCGACCCAGGAGGAACAGTCCTGCCTGTCATGGTCCACGCCGTGCCGCCGATGAGGCAGCCGCCGGGGGATCCGAGCAGGAGCTCAATGTCGTCCTTTGACTGCTGGCTCCACGGGACCGGGTCTTCGTGCTTCATTTCCTTGGCAATGAGCGCAGGGCCGACCCCGGCCCTCACCGCGGCGTGGAGCATGTTCTCCACAACTGCGTGGGACTGCGCAACAACCCCCACTTTCCAGCCGGCGCGAACAAGCCGCGCCACAACGTGCGAGCCAACGTAAGTCTTGCCCGTTCCTGGTGGCCCTTGGACGGCCAGGTATGACTGATCCAGATCCGTCACGGCCGCGGTGATCGCATCCACATAGCCATCGTCGCCGGGCCCGACGGCGGGCAGTACAGGGAGAGTGGTCAGCCTCGGCGGCACGCGGCGCAGCAGGTCCAGGGCGGGATCCTTCGGCCACGACGGCAGGCTGGAACGCACCTTGACGGCAAGTTCACTCAAGGCTTTTCTCTGCCCGTCCGTGTTCACCGGGCCATCAGGCGTGAGTGCCATGGGTAGTTGCGAGTATTCGGCAGCGCCCTTGGGCAGCCGCTCCGATATGGTCACGACGTCGGTCGCGCCGTCTTCAGGTCCCGCGAGGGAAGTGCCTTCATCGAGGTCGTCAAGATCGCCGTCGTCGATCACGTCCGTGCCGGACATTCCCGATCTGCCCAAGGCACTTTCGTTCTTGCCGATGAAGGCGTCGGGGAGCGGAGGCCCGTACATCCGGAAGTACTTCTTACCGGGGGCGAAACCGGAGCCGTCGGCTGCATGGCCGAAGAGCCGTACCTGCCGCGCCGGGTTGCTGCGGGGAGTCGGCTTGGCCCAGTCCTGCACCACTTCGCCGCGTTCCACGATGAAACAGTCCCTGGTGTCCTCCCATTCTGAGACGGGCCGGTCCAGGCGGTCGAAGTGTCCCCACCAGAATTGTTTGTCCTCCCGCCGGTGAAATCCGACCGCGGCCGCCACCAACGCCACCGCCCTGTTGTCGTCGGATGGAACAGCGTCGTCCGGCAATTCTGCGAGGTAGTCGAGAAGGGCTGTTTCCTCGGGCGCGGGCTGGTACTTGTCCGGCTCCGTTTCGGCCGGTAATTCCGGTCCCGAAGCTGCCGGAATGCCGGGCTCAATGGAGCGCTCCGCGGCAAGGCCCAGCAGCCAGTTCCGCAGCTCCAGCGTGGAGATGCAATCGTATTCGTTGTAGTCGGAGATACCTGCCAGGATTGCTGCCGCTTCGCCGTCGCGATGGGCGTCCCGGGCCGTGCAGTAGTTGGCATAGGCAACCACGGAGGCCCCGGCGTCGGTCACGTCCCCCGAACGCAAGTGCTGGCCCATGTACAGGGGTTCGAGTTTCTTGATGCTGTAGGAGTCTTCGGAGATGCGGATGCTGTGCCGCACGGTGTCGTAGAGGTCCACCAACACGCCTTCGCGGAGGAGGTTGTCCACGGCAGCTTCGCCCACGGTGTGGATGACCGACAGATTGCGTAGCGCGGTCTTCTCGTAGGCGGCGTAGTGGTAAATCCGCATGTCCGGATACTTCATTCGGCGTTCGTCCACGTAGTCCAGGAAATCGATGAACGCCTGGCGCTCCTCGGCCCGGGAATGTGCCCAGAACGGCTTGAATACCGGCGTTCCGCCTGGCTCGGTAGGATTCTCGATCACGCCGAACAAGTACTCCAAGCCCCAACGGCCGGTCACGGGGTCCTGCCACAGGGGGTCTCCTTCGAAGTCGAAGAAGATGTCGCCGGCGTCGGGCCGCGGGAGCCGGGCCAGGGAGTTGGATTCCAGGACGGAATAGCTGATGCTCTTGGCTGTGCCGGTCTTGTCTGTGTAATTGACGGTGCCATCGGGCGTGGCTGTTCCGGTCTGCAGACGGGCTTGTTCCCGCAGGCGCCTGGTGGCGGAATCGGCGGCGTCGGGCATCCCAGCAAGGGCGTCGATGGTGAAGATGCCGTTTTCCATGAGCTTCTTGCGCCGGGTGATTCTCATCCCCGCCACCATCAGCAGATCCCGGTGGAGGCGCACTTGTTCTTTGCAGTAGTCGCAGCGACCGCATGCGGTGACTCCGGGCGCACCCCATTGGATGGGCTCCGGCCGTGATCGGTGCGCGTCCGTCAGGGCAAGGAAGCGGTCGCGGCGCTCGCGGAACACGGGCAGTACATCGGCGAGCCGGTGGTTGCTGTGCACATAGTCGAAGCCAGGCGCACCCTCCGGCCCGGCAGCCTGAGGCCCGGCAGCGTCCCGCTGAATGGTAGCCCCAAGGACAAGAGTCAGATCCGGCGCGGGAGGAATCCCCGCTTTGAGTAGCTGGTCCCCGTAGGCGGCAAGTTGCAGTAACGCCGTGACCTTGGCGTGGCGAGCGAGCTTGGTGTCAAAAACCGCGTAGCTTCCGTCCGGCTGCTTGACGAGGAAATCGGACCGCCCGTGGAACTGACCGTCGAAGAAGGCCGCCTGGAAGACCACATCCGCGCCGGATCGCAGCGCCTCGATGGACTCCGCGTGCTTGGCCTGCAGGGCGGCGCGGTCCATAGCAGCGGCCGGAACGACGTCGAACACTCCCGTGCCAGCAAGCGGATCCCACCATCCGAATTCGGCCACGAATCGGTCCAACACCCTGTGCTCGTGAACGTCGCCCAGCGCGGCGGTGCGCTCCAGCATTTCGTCGACGTCGAAGGCAGGCTTCGGTGACCGGCCCAGCTTCTCGTCCAACTTGCGCAGCAACTGGTACTCGCACGTGGAGGCCGTGACGAGATCGCTGGCGGAAAACACCAGGTCCTGCGCTTGCCCTGCAACTTCTGAACCTGCAACTTCTGAATCGAGAAAAAACACCGTGCCCCCAGACTATTGAGCTGATGAAGCCAAGCTATCAGTGGGGTGCGACAATAAGTGGTTGCTCGAGAGGGCTTGTTAGCGCTAACATGTGACGCAGATCAAACAGGGTGATCTTCGGGGTTTTCTCGACAACGACGTCAACTGCAATCGAAGGACTGAAAGTGAAACTACGGAAGCTTATTGTCGGCGCTGCGGCCGTCAGTATGGCCCTCAGCGTTGCCGCCTGCGGTAGCCGCGGCGCTAGCGCCGAAAGCAGCGGAGGGGACAACAGCGGATCCTTGGTGGGCATTGCGATGCCGACAAAGACCTCCGAACGTTGGATCAAGGACGGTGATGCCATCAAGGCTTCGCTGGAAAAGATGGGCTACAAGACGGACCTTGAGTACGGTGACGACAAGATTCCGCAGCAAGTCCAGCAGATCAGCAACATGATCACGAAGGGCGCTAAAGTGCTGATCATCGCTGCGATCGACGGGACGGCGCTCAGCGACCAGTTGGACAACGCGGCCAAAGCCGGCATTAAGGTGATCGCGTACGATCGCCTGATCAACGGCAACAAGAACGTTGACTACTATACGACCTTCGACAACAAGAAGGTCGGGGTCCAGCAGGCCACTTCGCTGCTGACCGGGCTGGGGATCCTCGATAAGGATGGCAAGGAAACCGGTAAGAAGGGCCCGTTCAATGTGGAGCTTTTCGCAGGCAGCCCTGACGACAACAACGCGACCTTCTTCTACAACGGCGCCATGGAGACACTGAAGAAGTACATCGACGACGGCACCCTGGTGGTCAAGAGCGGCCAGACCGGCTTTACTCAGATCGCCACGCTGCGTTGGGATCCGGCGACGGCCCAGAAGCGCATGCAGAACCTGATCGCCAGCACCTACTCCGGCGGCGCCAAGGTGCAGGGAATCCTCTCTCCGTATGACGGTCTCTCGATCGGCATCATCTCGGCACTGACTTCTTCAGGCTATTCACCCTCGGCATTGCCGGTCATCACTGGCCAGGACGCGGAGGCAGCCTCAGTGAAGTCGATCATCGCCAGCCAGCAATACTCGACGATCTTCAAGGACACTCGCGACCTCGGAAAGCAGGCCGTCACCATGGCCGATGACCTGCTCAAGGGCAAGACCCCCGAGGTCAATGACACCAAGAGCTACGACAACAAGGCCAAGATTGTACCGACGTATCTGCTGCAGCCAGTCGTCGTCACGAAGGATAATTACCAGAACGTTCTTGTCGACGGTGGCTACTACAAACAGTCGGACCTGAAGTAGTCCCGCCCTGAACCGTGGTGGTGGCGGGCTCCTACCGCCACCACCACACCTTTGAGATCCACAGCGTGAAAACGCGAAAGCTAGGACTTGATGTGACGACGAATATTCTCGAGATGCGCGGCATCACCAAGACATTCCCGGGGGTGAAGGCCCTCCAAGATGTTTCCCTTGAGGTCCAGCGGGGCCATGTACACGCGATTTGCGGCGAAAACGGGGCGGGTAAATCAACGCTGATGAAGGTGCTTTCCGCTGTCTACCCGGTTGGAACCTACGAAGGCGAAATCCACTTCGAAAACGAGCTTTGCGAATTCAAAGACATCAAAGGATCCGAGGCCGCAGGCATCGTGATCATCCATCAGGAGCTGGCCCTGAGCCCCTACCTTTCCATCGCCGAAAACATCTTCCTCGGCAACGAACAGGCCAGGAACGGCTTCGTGGACTGGAACAAGACGAATCTTGAGGCGTCAAAACTGCTCGCGCGCGTGGGCCTCAACGACAACCCGATCACCAAGATCACGGATCTAGGCGTGGGCAAGCAGCAGCTGGTCGAAATCGCCAAAGCACTTTCTAAGCGGGTGAAGCTCCTCATCCTTGACGAGCCGACCGCAGCCCTGAACGACGAGGACTCGGCACACTTGCTGCGCCTGATCAAGCACCTGCAGGCCCAAGGCATCACCTCGATCATCATCAGCCACAAGCTCAACGAAATCAAAGCAATTGCGGACAAAGTGACCATTATCCGCGATGGCCGGACCATCGAGACGCTTGATATGCACAGCGATGAGATCTCCGAGGAGCGCATCATCAAGGGAATGGTGGGCCGGGACCTCGATCATCGCTATCCCGAACACCAGCCCTCAATCGGGGAGGAAATCCTGCGGGTCGAGGACTGGACCGTGCACCACCCGGTGGACCAAAGCAGGCAGGTGGTTAAGAACGCGAGCTTCAACGTTCGTGCCGGCGAGATAGTCGGCATCGCCGGACTGATGGGCGCCGGACGAACCGAACTCGCGATGAGTATCTTCGGCCACAGCTACGGAGCGAAGATCAGCGGCCACGTCTACAAAAACGGCCAGGAGATAAAGACCAACACCGTGGCCGCCGCGATTAAGCACGGCATCGCGTATGCCACCGAGGACCGCAAGCACTATGGACTGAACCTGCTTGACAACGTCATGCGTAATGTCTCTGGCGCCGCCCTAGGCAAGCTCTCACGCTGGGGCTGGGTAGACAGCAACAAGGAGAACCTGGTCGCCGAAGGCTACCGACGCAGCATGAAAATCAAGGCAGCCACGGTTGCCGCGGTCACCGGAAAGCTCTCCGGCGGCAACCAGCAAAAGGTCGTCCTGTCGAAATGGATGTTCGCCAACCCAGACGTACTGATCCTGGACGAGCCCACACGGGGCATCGATGTCGGCGCCAAATACGAGATTTATACGATCATCAACCAGCTGGCAGACGAGGGTAAGGGCATCGTTGTCATCTCCTCTGAGCTGCCCGAACTGCTGGGCATCTGCGACCGGATCTACACCCTCTCGGAGGGCCGGATCACCGCCAACATTCCACGGGAAAAGGCCACCGCCGAGTACCTGATGCAATACATGACCCAAGAAAAGGAAGCCTGATGTTTGCGCTTCGCTCCGCATTTCACTACCTGGCCGGCCAGTTGCGCCAAGTCGGCCTGTTCATCGCACTGATTGTGATCATCCTGTTCTTCCAGGTCAGCACCAACGGCATCACGTTGGCTCCTATCAACGTCTCGAACCTGATCGTGCAGAACAGCTACATTCTCATTCTCGCCATTGGCATGGTGATGGTCATCATCGCCGGACACATCGACCTCTCCGTCGGTTCCGTGGTCGCCTTTGTCGGAGCAATGTCAGGTGTGATGATTACCCAGTGGGGCGTGCCTTGGTGGCTTGCCATCATCCTTTGCCTGGCGATCGGCGCCCTCGTTGGCATGTGGCAGGGCTTCTGGATCGCCTACTTCGGCATACCGGCCTTCATCGTCACCTTGGCCGGTATGCTCACCTTCCGCGGACTAACCCAGATCGCCTTGCAGAATCAGCAGATTTCCCCTTT
Organism: Arthrobacter sp. DMZ02-1R; assembly: GCF_057747935.1. Taxonomy (NCBI): domain Bacteria; kingdom Bacillati; phylum Actinomycetota; class Actinomycetes; order Micrococcales; family Micrococcaceae; genus Arthrobacter; species Arthrobacter sp. DMZ02-1R. The sequence continues at coordinate 3,691,631 of NZ_CM173230.1, read as the reverse complement.
CCCGGACGAATTCCGATCCTTGGGCAGCGGCTTCCTTCCTGACCTAGGGGGCGGCACCTCCGCCCTTGAGCCACTCACGATGATCATCGGCGTCGTCGCAACCATTGCTCTCGTTGTGCAGGACCTGCGCCAACGGGCTGCGCGCCGCAAGCACAACCTCGAGGACGAGCCGTTCGCTTGGTTTCTGTGCAAGATGGTCTTCACCGCGTTGCTGATCCTGCTGATCACCTACCTGCTCGCGGGCTACCGTGGGACTCCGATTGTGCTTATCGTGCTGGGCCTGCTCACCGTCGCGTATTCAGCGGTAATGGCCAACTCGGTTTGGGGCCGGCACATCTACGCGATCGGAGGCAACCGATTCGCCGCAGAACTCTCGGGTGTCAAGGTCAAGCGGGTCACGTTCACCCTGTTCGTGAACATGGGTGTTCTGGCGGCTTTGGCCGGCCTCGTCTTTACGGCGCAGCTGAACCTGGCCAACCCCAAAGCCGGAGACGGCTTCGAACTTGATGCGATCGCTGCAGTCTTCATCGGAGGCGCTGCCGTCACCGGTGGAATTGGAACGGTAATGGGCGCCCTGATAGGTGGCTTGATCATCGGCATCCTCAACAACGGCATGTCCATTCTTGGCGTCGGTACCGAATACCAGCAGCTGATCAAGGGCCTGGTACTTTTGGCCGCCGTCGCGTTCGATGTCTTCAACAAGCGACGCGCGGGAGGATCGAAAACGAGCGGCCGCCAACAGAGGAAGCCCACCCCCCGAAGTGCCTCGAGCGACGCAAAGAGGAGGATACCCGTCGCAAGCTCCTAAGTAAGGATGGGCAAAAGCGCAGGTCCCCGCTCGACTTCCGGGGGCCTGCGCTTTTCAGTGATCCGCGTGCCATCGGCGTCGTTTCCAGTTGATGCAGGCCTGCTCTTCGATTACTTGCGACACAGCATGAGTTTGAAAAGCGCCCTACGAAAACGTCCGTCCCCGGCGCTACGCTGGGCCCACACAGCACGCCACGGACAAGCAAGCCAACGGCCAAAGCAGAACACGAGATCCCGGAAAGCAGGCCACGAATGACCCAGCCCTATGCGCAACAGTCACCAGATCCCGCCTTCGAGGCAGCCTACGCAGCCGCCCAGAAGAGCCTCAGCGAAGGCGGCATTCCCATCGGTGCGGCGCTTGCCCGTGACGGCGTTGTCATCGCTAGCGGGCACAACGAACGCGTCCAAAACGGCGATCCGATCGCCCACGGGGAAATGTCGGCCCTCCGCGCAGCCGGCCGGCAAAAGAGCTACCGGGACACCACGCTGTACACCACCCTCGCCCCGTGCGCGATGTGTACGGGCACCATCATCCAGTTCAAGATCCCGCGCGTGGTGGTGGGGGAGGCCCGCACGTTCAGCGGCGAATTCGAGCTCCTGCGGTCCCGGGGCGTAGAAGTGGTGGTGCTCGATGACCAGCGGTGCGTGGACATGATGCGCAGCTTCCAAGAAGAGAATCCGGAACTCTGGGCCGAGGACATCGCTGAATAAACAAAGGCAGCAGTCAGCATCTGGCCACAGCCAAACCCCAAGCGTAGGCTGACAGCATCGGCGTCGGTGCCGGGGGGGGTCCGCGTCGATACCCAATCGATGAAGGAGGACTCATGAGCGTTGTGCGCGAATTCATGACCACCAATGCCCAGTGCGTCAAAGAAGATCAGTCGTTGCGTGACGCGGCTGTGCTGATGCGCGATCTGGACGTCGGGTCCCTGCCGATCTGCGGCAGCGATGGAAGACTCAAAGGATTCATCACGGACCGCGACATCGTGGTCAGATGCATTGCTGAGGGATGGGATGCCGGCCAGAAGACAGCGGCCGACCTCGCCCAGGGCACGCCGATCTGGATTGATGCCGATGCCAGCGTTGACGCCGCCATCGACCTGATGGAGAAGCACCAGGTCCGGCGCCTTCCTGTCATCACCGACCACAAGTTGGTAGGCATCATCAGCCAGGGCGATATCGCCCGCAACTACGCCGAGCAGCGGGTGGGTGAATTGGTGGAGCACATCTCGGCCAAGTCTCCCATGGCGCAACTGGGCTAACTACAACTTCGGCTCGATCAAGCGCCACGGCTACCCGGCCGTGGCGCTTCCGTGTCCGGGCCAGCGTGCCGGGGCACCGTATCCGGGCCGCGGGACGCCAAGCTAGAGAAACGCTTCCCGCCCCGTGCCTTCCCGCAACACGAGTTCCCCGTCCTCGATGGAAACCAGCAGGCTCTTTGCTCTCCCGTGGAGTTTCTTGCTTGCGCTCAGCTTGCGGCTGGTGACCTCGACGCCAACGGTGGACCCCTTTGCCGGCAACTCCACGGAGATCTCGGCTGCCATTCCCAGCATGGTTCTGGTGGATACATCGCGCTCGTGGTGAGCCTCTTTGTGGTTGACCGTGACTTCTACGTCATCGGCGTCGAAACCGTCCTGCAGGATGATCAGCAGTTCTTGCATGATGCGCCTCTTCCTTGAGTAGCATTCGTGACCGGGATCCACGCGGCTCTTTCCACTACAGCACTCCGTGCCGTCTTTAGGTAGGGCAAAGCTTTAGTAGCGCAAAGCAGTAGGGCAAAATGTCATGGTGACCCAACTTCCCCAGCACCAGTCAGCCCAGCACTACTCAGCAGACGCCGCCATCCACGCCCTGATAGCCCAAGAGCTCGGCGTGAAGTCCTGGCAGGTCAAAGCCGCGGTTGAACTGCTCGACGCCGGATCCACAGTTCCGTTCATCGCCCGGTACCGCAAGGAGGTCACCGGGACGCTCGATGACACCCAGCTGCGCGAGCTTGAGGAACGGCTCCGCTACCTGCGGGACTTGGAGGACCGCCGTCGTACGGTCCTTGAGGCGATTGCCTCCCAAGGCAAGCTGACACCGGAACTGGAGGCCGCCGTCGTCGGCGCCGATACCAAATCCCGGCTCGAGGACATCTACCTGCCCTTCAAGTCGAAGCGCCGCACGAAAGCCCAGATCGCCCGCGAAGCCGGGCTCGAGCCGCTCGCCGACGCGCTTCTCTCGAATCCGCAGCTCGATCCTGAGCGCGAGGCTGCCAAGTACCTCAACGCTGAGCACTCCATTGACGATGCCGCCGCGGCGCTCGCCGGCGCCCGCTCGATCCTGGTGGAGCGGGTGTCGCAGGACCCCGATCTTGCCGAGACGCTGCGGGAGCGGCTGTGGACGCAGGGGCGCATGGTTTCGCGGGTGAAGAAGGGCCAGGAAACCGAGGGGCAGAAGTTCAAGGACTACTTCGAGTTCTCCCAGGTGCCTTCCGGCATGCCCGGCCACCGTGTGCTGGCGCTCTTGCGCGGTGAGAACGACGGCGTCCTCGAGCTGGATCTCGCCGAGGCAGAACCAGCCGACGACGACGCCCTGGCCGCCGCGCGCGGCCGGTACGAGAACGCTGTGGCCAAGTGCCTCGGGGTTGCCGAGCGTGGCCGGTCAGCCGATTCGTGGCTTGTCCAGACCGCCCAGATCGCGTGGCGCTCGCGCATCCTGGACCGGCTGACCAACGACTTGCGCGGCCGCATGTTCGCGCAGGCCGAGGATGAAGCCGTCAGGGTGTTCGCAGCCAACCTCCGCGACGTACTCCTTGCCGCGCCAGCAGGAAACCGCGCCACGCTGGGCCTGGACCCGGGACTGCGGACCGGTGTGAAGGTGGCGGTAGTCGATGGCACCGGCAAGGTCGTGGCCACCGATACCGTCTATCCGCACGCTCCGGCCAGGAAGTGGGACGAGGCCTTGGTGACACTGGAGCGCTTGGCGCGGCAGCACGCCGTCGAGCTCGTGGCGATCGGCAACGGCACGGCGTCGCGCGAGACGGACAAGCTCGCTGGCCAGCTCATCAAGGCGCTGGCAGCCTCCGGCGGTCCCACTTTGCAGAAACTCGTGGTGTCCGAGGCAGGTGCCTCGGTGTACTCGGCCTCCGCGCTCGCGGCCGCTGAACTGCCTGGCATGGACGTGTCGCTCCGCGGCGCGGTGTCCATCGCGCGGCGTCTGCAGGATCCGCTGGCCGAATTGGTGAAGATCGAGCCGAAGTCGATCGGTGTGGGGCAGTACCAGCACGATGTCACCGCGGCGAAGCTGGACCGTTCGCTGGACGCCGTCGTCGAAGACTGTGTGAATGCGGTGGGCGTGGACGTGAACACGGCGTCGCCGGCGCTGCTGGCGCGGGTGGCAGGCGTCGGGCCGCTCCTGAGCGAAAACATTGTGGCGTACCGCAACGAGAACGGCCCGTTCGCCAAACGGGCCGACCTCAAGAAGGTGCCGCGGCTGGGTGCCAAGGCGTTTGAACAGTGTGCGGGCTTCCTGCGGATCACCGGGGGAGCGGAACCGCTCGACGCGTCCAGCGTCCACCCGGAAGCGTATTCAGTGGCAAGGAAGATCGTGGCCGCTTCCCGTGGATCTGCAGTGTCTTCGCTTGACCCTCAGGCGTTCGTGGATGGGACGTTCGGCCTGCCCACCGTGCGGGACATCATGTCCGAGCTCGAAAAGCCCGGCCGCGACCCCCGTCCGGCATTCGCCGCAGCGACGTTCTCCGAGGGCATCGAAAAGATCTCCGACCTCAAGCCGGGAATGATCCTGGAAGGCACCGTCACCAACGTGGCGGCGTTCGGGGCGTTCGTGGACGTCGGAGTGCACCAGGACGGCTTGGTCCACGTGTCCGCGTTGTCCAACAAGTTCGTGTCCGATCCCCGCGAGATCGTGAAATCCGGACAGGTGGTGCGCGTGAAGGTCCTGGAGGCGGATCCGGAGCGGAAGCGGATTTCGCTCACCCTAAGGCTCGACGACGAACCCGGCACCGCGGGCGGGTCCGGTTCGCGCGGCGGCGGGCGTGACCGCGGCTCGCGTGGGGGCGAGCGCAGTGGCGGCGAGCGAGGCGAGCGTCGCCCGGCGCCGCAGGCCGGACAGGGTGTGTCAGGTCGGAACGCGGCGCCGGCAAAGGCGGCTCCCGCGAAGGCGGCTCCTCAGCCGCCCGTGAACACGGCCATGGCCGAAGCGCTCCGCCGCGCTGGGCTGGGGAAGTAGCCGCCGGCTTGGATTGCCCGCGACGGGTTGTCAGCGTTCGAACTCGGCCGTATGCTTCTCCTGCAATCCGTTTTATCGCCGCAGTGGGGGCTGCCATGATCCCAGCTTTATAGAAGGTATTTTTTGGGGTTTCAGCGGAAGCCAAACGTCTTTGGTGTGGGAATCGACAGTGTGGTTGTGCCCAGCATGGCCGATGCCAACCACTGACACGTAGCAAGTGCTTTCTGAGGAAGGCACGAAGGGCTTCCCGTATTTTTTCTTCAATGGAAGACACCTTTGCCGGTGCACATGGAACGTGCCAAACGTTTACTCGAGGGCTCACAAGCTTGGAAACGCGGGATGCCTTCGTCTATGCATCATTGCCCACCGTGCACTCGGCCCTTGGATGCAATTAACGGAGGTCGAAATGTCGAATTACGACGAGAAAACGAACCTGGATCCAAATTTTCAAGGTCAATCACTCCGTCCGCTGCCGGGCAGCGAACGCGGCCCGGCACTCGAGTTTGCGCAGGCTCCGAGGGGGATTGAGCCGGACGAAGTTGTAGAGGTTACGGTCATCCTGCGCCGGCAGGCTGAGATACCCAACGCCGCCCTCGATGCTGCGCCCATGTCGCGGGAGGAGCTCTCGGGACGCTACGGCGCCGCTGCTGCCGACGTCGACCTCGTCACTAGGACCCTTACGGACGCCGGCGCCCGGATCATTGAAACGGACCCCGCCTCGCGCCGGATCCGGGTCTCCGGTTCGGCCGGGGTGCTGAGCGGGATTTTCGGCACCACACTTGAGCGGGTCACCAGCCGGGCACCCAGCGGCAAGCAGGCCATACACCGCCACCGCACAGGCGGCCTGAGTGTGCCAGCGGTGCTGGACGGCGTCGTCACCGCCGTACTCGGCCTCGATGACAGGCCCCAGTCACGCGCCCAATTCCACATCGCTCCTGCGGCGGTGGTTAACACCAGTTACACGCCGTTGGAGCTCGGGGAAATTTACAAATTCCCGGCCGACTTTGACGGCAGCGGGCAGACCATTGCGATCATCGAACTTGGCGGTGGCTTCGACCAGGCGGACCTCGACGCCTACTTCGAGGGCCTCGGCATCAATGGCCCCCGTGTCACCGCGGTCGGCGTGGACGGCGCCTCCAACCAGCCCGAGCAAGATCCGCGAGGCGCCGACGGAGAAGTGCTGCTGGATATTGAAGTGGCCGGCGCCCTGGCCCCCGGAGCCGAAATCGTTGTCTATTTTGCCCCCAACACGGACGCCGGCTTCGTCGACGCCATCAGCCAGGCCGCACACGCTTCGCCCACGCCAACCGCGATCAGCATCAGCTGGGGTCAAAACGAGGATGAATGGACGGCCCAGGCCCGCGGCGCTATGGACCAGGCCCTCGTGGATGCCGCCGTACTCGGCGTGACCGTCACAGCGGCCGCCGGCGACAATGGAAGCACCGACGGGGCCAGCGACGGAAGGGACCATGCGGATTTCCCGGCATCCAGCCCTCACGCACTGGCGTGTGGCGGTACCCGGCTAGAAGCTGACCCGGTCACGGGCGCTGTCGATTCGGAGACCGTCTGGAATGACGCGCAAGGTGTACCCGCCACAGGAGGAGGCGTTAGCGATACCTTCGAGGTGCCCTCCTGGCAGGAGAACATCTTGGTAACGGCCTCAGACAAACCAGCGGTGACGCCGAACGGCCGCGCAGTCCCGGACGTTGCCGCCGTTGCTGACCCGCAGACGGGCTACAAGGTTCGGGTCGACGGAACGGACATGGTGATCGGCGGGACCAGTGCGGTGGCGCCGCTGTGGGCGGCGCTTGTGGCGCGCCTGGCGCAGGCAGCAGGCCACGGATTCGGTCTGCTGCAACCGGTCATCTACGACTCCGAAGCCGGCAGCACACCGCCCGGCTTCCGCGACATCACGGAGGGAAACAACGGGACCTTCGAGGCGGCTCCCGGCTGGGACGCCTGCACCGGTTTGGGCGTGCCCGACGGAACCGAACTGATGAACGCATTGCTGGTCAAATAAGGCTGAAGGCACGGCACTCGTTTAAGCGGCAGATAACGACGGCGGCACTCGGGTTCCTTTCGTCAGGAACCCGAGTGCCGCCGTCGTGCGCGTTTAAGTCAACCCGCTAGGGCGCCGGGATCGGGAAGAACGCCCGCGGATCCTGCAACAGGGCCGGGTAGTCGAAGTCCGCGCGGTCGACGATCTTGGTGACCTCGAAGTTGCGGCCGAAGCGGCCGTCTTCCAGGGTGATCGGGCGCCCGTGGATCTTGCCCAAGGCGAACTTAGCGCCGCCCTCGACGGGGATGAGGACTGGGGTGTTGCCGGGGAGCGTCCTGAAGGCCTCGTCCTGGCGCTGGCGGTTGCGGGTGGGCTTCTTCACCAGTTGCTTGGGTGCCTTGCGCGCGGTCTTGCCCGGGCGGCGGGATTTCTCGGACTCGTAGACGAACTGGTAGCCGTCGCCGTCGCTATCGGCTGCCTTGGCCTTGCCCGGGGCGGGCATCCCCACCTTGTCGATCTTCTCAGGTTCGACGTCACCCAAGGGGGCGCGAAGGACCCAGATGAAGTCGTCGTAGGGGTCTTCGGGAATGAACTCGTGGCTGGGCTCGGGCCAGAGGTACTCCAGGTCCTTCGGAGTGTCAGGGAAGAGCTCGGCGTAGAAGCGGGGTTCTTTCTGGAGCAGCTTGGAGCGGTGGCTCAGGTGGAAATCGGCGTCGCCGAGCCATGGCGGCATCGGAATCTTGGAGGCGTAGTCCGGGTGGGCCGCTTGGGGTGCGAACTCGGTGATGCTGGCGCGGGTGTTGTCCGGATTGCCGCGGGCAACCCATTCGTCCACCATGGCCAGGCCGTAGAGGGTAAGTGCGGGGACGTAGCCCATCCACATGCGGATAGCGGGGTGTGAGGGCCGGCCGAACTCGGGGATCACCAATGCGCGGAGGATCTGCAGTGCTTCGACACGCTGCTTGCCAAGCCTGGCGGTGTCCAAGACGGCAGCACTTTGCTTGAAATCGGGGAACGGGAGGAAGGTCTGCATCCTTTCAGTTTGGGGGCCGGAGGGCGCAGATCCAAGTTGACGCGGTGTGGTCTTCACCTCGGGAGGGCTTGCTGGGGTATTCGTCCTAGTCTTGTCGGGTGGAAACTTTTGGCGAATCGACGACGACGGCGGCACCCCCGGTTGCCGAACTGCACCTGCACATCGAGGGGACGCTTCAGCCCGAGCTGATTTTCGCGCTCGCGGAACGGAACGGGATTGAGCTTCCGTACGCGGATTTGGACGAGCTGCGTGCGCGGTATGAGTTCACGGACCTGCAGTCGTTCCTGGACCTGTACTACGCCAACATGGCCGTACTGCGGACGGAGCAGGACTTCACGGACATGACAAGGGCTTACTTGGCCCGTGCTGCGGCCGGTGGCGTGCGGCACGTCGAGATCATGATGGATCCGCAGGCCCACATCTCGCGCGGGGTCGCCCTGGAGACATGCGTGAACGGCGTGGCGTCTGCGCTCGCGACGTCGGTGGAGGACTTTGGCGTCTCGACGCTCCTGATTGCCGCTTTCCTGAGGGACATGTCCGAGGAGTCCGCGCTGGAGGTTTTGGACCAGCTTATTGCCATGAAGGCGGCGATTGCCGGCATCGGCCTGGACTCGGCCGAGGTGGGCAATCCGCCGTCGAAATTCGAACGCCTGTACCGCCGCGCGGCGGAGGCCGGGCTGCGACGGATCGCCCACGCCGGCGAGGAAGGGCCCGCTTCGTATATTTACGAGGCCCTCGATCTGCTCGGCGCAGAGAGGATCGACCACGGTATCCGCTGCATGGAAGACGCGGCCCTTGTGGAGCGGTTGGTGGCCGAGCAGGTTCCGCTGACAGTGTGCCCCCTGTCCAACGTGCGGCTGCGTGCAGTGGATACCCTGGCCGATCACCCTTTGCCTGCGATGTTGGCAGCCGGGCTGAATGTCAGCGTGAATTCGGACGATCCCGCGTACTTTGGCGGCTACGTGGACGACAACTTTGAGCAGTTGGTCGCCGTGCACGGGTTGCCTGTCGGCGACCGGGCACGCCTCGCCGCGAACTCGGTGCGTTCATCGTTCGCCGACCAGGCCCGGAAGGCTGAGCTGCTGGCCGAGGTCTCGGCGTGGGAGAAAGCCGCGGGCGAGTAGGGGAAAGGGTACTCCAACCGTTAGCTACCCACCGGTACCCGAGACTCTTCCATCACTTGTTGCTGTTTGGGCGTAATAGTGGGTCACGACACACGGTGTTTACCGAGAACAGTCGCCAGAGTTTACAGAACATTGGCAGACTGCTGAAGGAATGTTCGCCGTTGAAGGAGACACGTTGGCCAAGTCCACCGTCGAAAAAAGCAGTGTCCGCCTTAAGACCGTCCTAGACGTCTTGGCAGAGGGAACCTGGTCCGAGCAGTCGTTGAATGCAGGCGAGATCCTGGCTGAGGCGATTGTGCGCGTCCCGCTGGATACGCGCGAGAGCGAACTGCTCAGCGGAGGGATTCCGCGCGGACACAAGAACCTGACCACTGAGACCGCGAAGCTGGTCAAGGCCGGCTGGCTGGTCAAGGGCCGTTCGGGCTGGACCATCACCGACGACGGACTTCGTGCCACGGTCGCTTTCGCCAAGCCGGACGAGTTCGCCACGGCACTCGCTGAGGGAACCCCCGTGCCGGCAGGTACCCCGCTCCCGACGGCCCCCGTCAAGAAGGCTGCCGCCAAGAAGGCGCCCGCCGCTGAAAAGGCACCTGCCGCCAAAGCTGCCGCGACGAAGGCCCCGGCCGCAAAAGCAGCGCCCAAGAAAGCTGCCGCACCCAAAGCGCCTGCCGCCGTCGAGAAGCTCGAGCAGCCGTCCGCCGTCGCGATCGCAGGTGACTTCAACACGATCCTCGGCGCTCCGGAAGATTGGGCTCCGCAGTACGACGAGGTGCAGATGAAGTTCAATACCCGCCGTAAGGTCTGGACCCTCTCGGCAACGCTTCCCGCCGGTTTCTACACGTACAAGATCGCCCTGAACCGCTCGTGGGACGAGAACTACGGCGCGTTCGGCGCGCGTGATGGCGCCAACCACGAGCTAAACCACGACGGCGGCAAGGTCACCTTCACGTACGACCACGCCACGCGGGACATCGTCACGGCTTAGCCGTTCATCCAGGTTTTCTCCAAGTCCGCATTTGGACTTGGAGAAAACTTGGAGGAGAACTAGTCTTTCTCCAAGTCCAAATCGCAACTTGGAGAAACCTTGGAGTTGTCCCCGTGAAGCTGCCCATGCCGTCGCCGAACTACTCTGAACTCCTGAAATCGATCATCGAGAAGAGTCCTGGGCGAGTAACCGCACTGCTGTCTGAGAGCGTGGATGATTCCCGCTACCTGCACTGGGATGAGTTGCGTTACAAGCAGCCGCCGTCGGGTTGGACGCTGGAGGAATTGTGGGTAGCACTTAAAGTGCGGCGTTCGTTCCAGCCGAGAGCTGTCGAACTATATGACCAAGACGGGGCGCCATTCTGGTTTTCCATGACCGACGCCCTACTTCAGGGGTCAGAGGAAATAGCGCGCCGGGCCAGTGGCAGCATCAAGTCACAGGAACACGTTGTGGGTTCAAAAGGGCGCAATGAATACATTGTGAAGTCTCTGATTGAGGAAGCGATAACTTCCAGCCAACTGGAAGGAGCCGCGACGTCACGGCGGGTTGCCAAAGAGCTATTGGAATCCGGCAGGGAGCCCCGCGACAAATCCGAAGTCATGATCGTGAACAACTATCTGGCGATGCAGCGGATCCGGGACGCCGCACAAACTCCTTTGACTCCGGAATTCGTCCTTGAACTCCACCGGATGCTCACTGAGGACACCCTGGATGATCCAGCCGATGCCGGTCGGCTGGAGACACCCGATCATCCGCGAGTGGCGGTCTGGGACAATGACGTCAAACTCCACGAGCCGCCCCCCGCGGTTCAGCTTCCCGAGCGCTTGGCCGCACTTTGCCGCTTCGCAAACGGGGGTGGCAACAGTTCGGCGTACATTCCGCCGGTGGTCCGAGCCGTGATTGTCCATTTCATGGTGGGCTATGACCACTATTTCGCCGATGGAAACGGCCGAACCGCCCGTGCCCTCTTCTACTGGACGATGCTTAACCAGGGGTATTGGCTGAGCGAGTATGTGACCATCTCGAAAATACTCAAGACGGCACCGTCTGTTTATGCGCGCGCATACCTATACACCGAAGACGATGAAGGCGATCTCACGTATTTCATCCACTATCAGCTCGACGTGTTCATCCGTGCCCTCAATGAACTCGATCAATACTTGGCTGCCAAAGCTGAAGAGATATTGGAAGTGCGGATGGCGCTCGACTCGGGTGTTGATCTCAATCGTCGCCAGATCGATGTTTTGGAGCACTTGGTCCGCGACGGGGACAAGGCAGTCACTGTTCGTTCCCATGCCGCAAAAAACCGCGTCTCGGACGAAACGGCCCGGGCAGACCTCAACGATCTCGTAACTCGTGGGTACCTTCACAAAAGCCGAGTCGGCAAGGCATTCGTGTGGAGGGCAACCCCGCGGTTGGCGGCAAAACTTGCGCGGAAATGAGATTTTCCAAGGTTTTCTCCAAGTCCAAATCTTGACTTGGAGAAAATCTGGACTTTTCCTGCCGCCGTCGTGCGCTCCTAGGCGTACATCAGCGAACCCGGAGTCGTGAGAACCTCGCCGGTTTCCAGCCAGGTCTTCAGGCCGGAGAGGATCATCGGCCAACCGCCGTAGATCTGGTCGTTGCCGCCTTCCCGCAGCTCGCTGTGGGTCACGGTCAGGTGGCAGGAATCGCCCACCGGTTCGATCTCCCAGGTGACGCGCGAGGTGCCCTCGGCCTTGACGTCCTCGCCCCAGAGTGCGCGCATGGTCTGGACGAGCCGGCGCGGGGGATCGACCTCCACGTTCTCGCCTTCGCCCAGGACCATTCCGTTGGCCTTGGGGTTGTGCATCTCGTAGTGGCCGCCGGGCGTCCAGTCCGCGGTGTGCGTGTTGCCGAACTGGTACTTGCTGCGGATGTCGCTGTCCGTGATGGCTTCCCAAAGCCGTTCCGGAGTGGTCTTGATGTAGATTTCGAAGATCTTTTCCACGGGACTTTCCAATCTGGTTTTGAGGTCGCTCAACGCAGCGGCCCATGGTTCTGCATATTTGCTCACCCAGCGGTCGTGGACGAGCCTGATGGGTACCGGATTCAGGAAATGGAGCTTTTCGCGACCACGACGGCGGGTCACAACCAGCCCGGCCTCCTCAAGGATCTTGAGGTGCTTCATGATCCCGAAGCGGGTCATATCGAACCGTCCTTCAAGCGCGCTCAGCGTCTGACCGTCCTCGCGGAAGAGCTCATCGAGCAGGTCCCTGCGGGTGGGGTCGGAGAGTGCCTTGAAGACGGCGTCCATGGGTTTAGGATAGGTGACCATTTGGTCACATGTCAATGGTTCCGAGGGCCAAAGGGGACGGCCAACGGGTTCCTGTTGTGTTTAGGCGCGTTCCATCTCGGGACGGATTTCATCCCCGGGCGGGTTCATGTCCGGGTGGGTCTGAAGTAGTGGTTGCGTCTGGGTGTTTGGCGGGGATCGATGTGGGGTGGGGGTTTGAACCATGCCACTCCGGAGTCCGTGGTGATGGTCCATTGTTCTTTGTGGATGACGTGGTGGTGGTGGCTGCACAGCAAGACGCCGTTGTCGGTTCCGGTGGTGCCGCCGTGGGACCAGTAGGTGGTGTGGTGGGCTTCGCACCAGGGCGCGGGGATGTCGCAATCGGGGAAGGCGCAGCCTTGGTCGCGGGCGGTGATGGCTTTGCGGATGTGGGGCGGGAACACCCGGGTGGTGCGGCCGATGTCCAGGACGCGGCTGTCGCTGCCGAGCAGGACGGGGATGATGTCCGCGTCGCAGGCGATCTTGCGGATGGCCGAGGGGTGGATCGGGCCCTGGAACGTGGACGTGCCGGTGCCCAGGCGGGGGCTTGCTGCGGTGGTTTGGTGTTCGACGCGCTCGAGCAGCTCGCGGTAGTCGATCGTGACCATCACCTGCGGACGGAGACCACCCGCGGCGGGAAGCTCACCGGTGGACAGGGCCGCTGCGCAGGCCCCGACGAGCCCGTCTAGCAGCTTCTGCGCCCGTGAGCGGCGATCCAGCGACGGGTGGGCCACGGCGTCGTGCTCCGAAAACCCTCCGGCGGCCCCGCCGGTGGTCCCGCCGGAATCCGCGTCCGGTGATCCGCCGGTATCGTGGCGGAGGCGCGGGTTGGTGGCGGTGTTCATGACAGTGGCGAGGGTTTCGAATTGTTCCGCGGTGGCGAAGATTTCCAGGTGATGCAGGCCGCGGCGGGGTGTGCGGATGAACGCGCCTTGGCGGTGGCGGAGTTCTTCCTCTCCGGGTTCTGGCCCGTCCTGGTCGATGGCGTGGACCCAGCGCTTCGCCATCCGGGACACGAAATCGGGATCGCTCTGCACCGCGGTGCCGGTCAGTGCCTGTTCCATCTGCAGGGCGGTGTCCTGATCGGCGATGTGCCGTACCTGGTCCAGGGCAACGCTGATCACCGTGGCCGAACGGGACGGCACGGCTGCCGAGGAAAGGGCCGCGGCGAGGACCCCGTGCCGTGCCGGTATTTCCTGCCCGGCGATCCCTGCCTGCGGAAGCACGGCGGCGGCCTGTGCGAGCCGGCGCCGGGCCTCGCCGATGCCGATCCGCAACCTGGCCCGCAGGAATTCGGCCGCGTTCCGGTAACCGTCGTCAACCACGGCTGCCACTTCCGTGGGGCTGAGCGCAGGTGCCGACGCCGACGCCCCGGGGTCGGATCCGGCTGCCGGTTCTGATGCGGTTGCCGCGGGCTCGGTCCAGCCGGTCATCCACGCCGGCGCCGGGGATGACTGCCGTGCCGCCTGGGCTTCGCGCCGCGTCCGCTCCACGGCCTCGGCCGCTACGATCTGCAAAAACTCCACCGTCCGCGAGATCTCTTCGACCTTGCCGGCGAACTCAGCGGCCTCGGGGAAGCCAAACAGCCGGGCCTCGGAGACGGCAGCTGAACGCAGCGCATCCATCGCCTCCGCTGCCTGATCAAGGCCACCTGCCAGGCCCGGCACGGATTCAGGCCCGGTACCGGGGCAGACCTCCAGCCGGTTGATGTCGGCATGGCGGGCAGGGGCGGGCTTCAGGCGGCGGGAAAGACGCCCCAGCGGCGCAATCCCGCCATCGGGCGGGGCCGCCCGACGTGCCGCTAATTGACCGATGCCTTCCATAAACAAACACTGTCACGAGGCTCGGACATTTTTAGCCCCCGCCCTCACCATCGACCGAAGACTGTGGGAGAAAACTAGGAGCCTGCCGGCCGCGACCGGCCGGCAGCCCCGGGAAGACACGCCCCGGGAAGACACGCCCCGGGAAGACACGCCGCGGGAAGACACGCCCCGGGAAGACACCTAAGTGTTGAGGTCCCAGTGCACCCGGATCGCCTCCGCGACCGGGCCGGCGGTGACTTCGACCTGGAAGGCAACAGGCGCGGTCCCGGTTTCTTCGATGACCATGTCGCTATACACGCGGCCGCAGGACGGACACAGGGTGTATAGGTCCTCGTCCTCGGGCCATGCGGCCAGCCCCGGCGGAACAGGGGAGTCTCCTCCGGCGTAAACAGGGATGCCCTGCGAGTTGGCCTGAATCAACCCCTCTTTGCTGACCGTATTACCGCAGAGGCAGGTGATCGTGGTGACATCATGACCGATGACGTCTGCGAATTCAGTGTCCATGATGAGCTCCCCGGCGATGGAAGAGACGTTCTGCTTGTAGCTTATGCCTGTGGATCGCCGGATGCGTCCTCCCGGTAAATTCGCTGACGGTTATCGGTTGTTCCCTGACATCCGGGGCGGGAAGATGTTCCCATGTTGCCTGAGGAGCGTTTCAACGCACTGGTCGATGAATTCCGGGCCAGCCCCGGCGTGAGCGTGCCGGGTGAACCAGGGAAGCGCGGATTCGGTTCGGACGCGCTGAAGGTCCACGGCGCGATCTTTGCGATGATTTCCGGGGGCAGGCTTGTGGTGAAGTTGCCGCACCAGAGGGTCGAGACGCTGATCGGGACTGGAGTTGGTGCGCCGTTTGACGCCGGCAAAGGCCGTCCGATGAGGGAGTGGCTCACCGTCACATCCGACGAAGAGGAGTCATGGCTGGCCCTGGCTCGTGAGGCTTTGGACTTCGTGGGGTCGCAGCGAAGAACACCTGAGGAGACTCGATGAAATCCAACGAACTGCTGCTGGATGCCTTCGGCCGGATCCGTGACACCGTTGCCGCGACTCTCGAGGGGGTCGACGACGAGTCTCTGGTCCGTCGGCCCGCGGGGATCGGAAACTCGATTGCGTGGCTGATCTGGCACCTCAGCAGGGTAGAGGACGTCCAAGTCGCCGCCGCGGCCGGCCTGGAACAGGCCTGGACCTCGCAGGAGTTTGCTGGTCGATTCAAGCTGCCGCTGCCCGAACGGGATACCGGTTACGGCCACACGAGCGATAAAGTCGACGCGGTCCAGGCCCCGCCGGAGCTATTGCTCGAATATTACGACGCCGTCCACCAGCAGACGGTGGGGTTCCTGAAAACTCTCGGCGATGGGGACCTTGATCGCATCGTCGACACCCGCTGGAACCCGCCCGTCACTCTCGGTGTGCGGTTGGTCAGTACTATTGCCGATTGCCTTCAGCACGTGGGGCAAGCGGCGTACGCCAAGGGACTGAGGTCTTCGGACCGTTAGGGCCGGCCGGGCTCCTCGCCGTTCGCTACGGCCTCGCCGTTCGCGACCGCCTCGATCCAGTCGACCGCGTCATCCGGGAAATAGAACCCCGGGGGCTCGTTCTGACCAGCCCACCATGCATCGGAAGTGGCGGGCCCGCCAGCTTGGGTGATCTCTGAAACCACTTCCTGGGGTACGGCGTCGCCATTATTCTCGATCAGCCATTTCCGGGTGGACGGCTTCAGCTTCGGCCACCAGTGCTCGATACTCATGGCCGAAGTCTGCCACGTCCTGCGTCCGCCGGGGAAGACGCGCCTCTCAGGCCACCTTGCGAGGTTTGAAGACCAGCCCGACGACGGCAGCCAGCGCGAGCGCGGAGAGGACAGTCGCGGACCAGAACCCGGCGCGCCCGCCGGTCAGGAAGTCGCCTGGGATGGCGAAGGCCGCATAGGTCGAAGCCACGATGGCCAGGCCGACGGCCCCGCCAAGCTGCTGCATTGTCTGGAAGAGCCCGGAGGCGGACCCTGCATGCTCGGGTTCGACGTTGCGGAGTGCGAGCGTCGTGAGCGGCATGAACGTTAGGCCGGCGGAGATTCCGGTGCCCAGAAGGGCAAGCAAGACAAGGGCAAGAGGGGTGTCCGCGTTCAGCTGCGTGAGGGGCAGGAAGGCGACGACGCGAAGTGCGGCGCCGAGGATGACGAGCGGGACCGCTCCCAGCCGCTCGAGCAGTCGCGGAACGATCCGTGACATCGCGAAGATGCTCAGTGGCATCGGCAGGAACGCTAGGCCGGTCACCATGGGCGTGAGGTGTAGATCGTCTTCGAGGTACTGGACCATGAGGAAGAACATCGCCAGCATCCCGCCATAGGTGGCCGCCATCGCCGCCAGCGCCGCCACTCGGCTCGGGCTGCGTAGCAGTTGCGGGCGGAGCAAGGGGTGGGCGACTCTCCGTTCGGTGACGGCGAGCGCTGCGATCAGCGCCGCGCCGACAACCAGGCCGCCGATGGTCCGCGGGCTGGACCAGCCGACGTCGCCCGCTTGAATGAGGGCCCACACAATGGCGACGGCGCCGCCGGTGGCGGTTACCGCTCCGAGTATGTCGAAACGGCCGGGCCTCCGTGGAGTTTCGGCAACCAGGCGCGGCACCGCAATGAGGACTACGACGCCGATCGGCACGTTAATGAATAGCGTCCACCGCCAACTGGTGGTGTCGGTGAGCAAGCCACCGAGGATGAGACCGAGCGCGCCACCCATTGAGGCAATCGCGGAGAACAATGCGAGCGCTCGGTTCCGCGCGCCGTCGTCCTTTGCGCTTGTGGTGATGAGTGCGAGCACGCTCGGGGCGGCGAACGCGGCACCGAGGCCTTGCAGTGCGCGTGCGAGGACGAGGAGGAGGGGCGAGGTGGCCAGGCCGCCGAGCAGGGAGAAGAGCGTGAAGGCCGCGACGCCCACCAGGAAGGTGCGACGACGGCCGAAGACGTCTCCGATCCGTCCGCCGAGCAGCAAGAGGCCGCCAAACGCGACGGCGTAGCCGTTCAAGACCCAGCTGAGCTCGGCCCGGTTGAAGTGGAGATCGGTGGCGATGTGGGGGAGCGCGACGTTCACGACCGTCGCGTCGAGGACAAGCATGAGTTGGGCCAGCATGACCAGCCAGAGGCCAATGCTGCCTGCGCGGCCGGATCTTGCGATCCCGGCGGGTGCGCGTGTGGCGATTGTGGGTGTCATGGGAGGTGTCCTGTTCTAGCCGAGGGGGCTGAAGTACACTAAGAGGAGAGTTACTCCGCTTAGAACTATACGGAGACACTCTCCGTTTTGCAATCATTTTTGTTTTGAATGTTGGAAGGGCTGGTTTCCGTGCGCGCTGACGCTCAACGTAACCGCGATCGAATCGTGGAAGTTGCGCGTGCCCTCTTCCGCACCAAAGGCTTCGAATCGGTTTCGATGGACGAAGTCGCCAAGGCGGCCGGGGTTGGCCCCGGCACGCTTTACCGCCACTTTCCGACCAAAGAGTCGCTGTACGACGCGGTGCTGGAGGCTTGGGCGGAGAAGGTCAACGCAGCCGTCGAGCGAGCGCTGGCCCTCGACGCTCCGCGGGCGCAGCTGGTGACCTGGTTGACCGACTATGCGGCCATGCTGACAGAACACAAGGGTGCGGCTGCGCGGATCACTGCCGCGCTGGGCGACCCAGGGTCCCCGTTTGCAGCGAAGTGCCAGACCTACCTCGGCGCCAATCAGCGCGTGATCGACGCGTTGGACTCTGCCCTGCGTCCCGGGGTCGAGGCAATGCAAATCAGCCGGCTCGTGGGCGGCGTGGCCGCCGTCGTAGACAACAGCGAGCTTCCCGCCGACGCGGCAGCATCGATGCTCGCGATCGTCGCGGACGGACTGCTCGCGTCCTGACGCGCCGGCCCCAGCTGCCGCGCTGAGTACCCCGGCAGCTGATCTGTACTCCAAGTGCAAAACACCACTTACTCGCAAACTCATTAACTAAGTCCAGTAGGAATCACTCACGGCTGCCCGGAAACGGCTCCGTAGCATCCAATGTGAGCCGAAAACGAGGCTCACTGCCATTGTTTCGGGAAGCAATGTGCGGCAGTACCAACCCGTATGGGTCCTGACCCTGCCGAGGATGCACATCATGAAAGCTGGAAAACTCATGGCCCTCGTTTGCCTCCTTTTTGCTGGGGTAGCCACGCCGTTCTCCGCCGCGAACGCTGCACCGATGGAGGCTTCGGGCATCGTGTTGGGCAGCGACATATCCTGGCCCCAATGTGGGGGCGGAGTTCCTGCGGGCCAGGCGTTTGGGATTGTCGGAGTGAACGGCGGACGGCCCGGCACCGCGAATCCCTGTTTCGCCGAGCTGCTGGGCTGGGCCAGCGGCTCGGCGGGCGGGACTAGCCAACCCGCAGCCGCGCTGTATGCGAATACCGCCAATCCTGGACCGTTCGGAGCCGAGTGGTGGCCGGGATCCGATGAGGAGGTGGGCCTGGGCGGCGGTCCCAACCCGTATGGGAGCTGCGACGGCACAGCTTCGGCGGCGTGTTCCTACCTTTACGGTTACGGCGTGGCCTTCGACGACGTTATCCGGCACGGGGTGCCCGACCCCGCCAAGCGTATGTGGTGGCTGGACGTGGAGACCGGGAATGCATGGTCTTGGGACACCGTGGCCAACGCCGCCGTCCTCGAGGGCATGACGGGATTTCTGCAAAGCATCGGCGCCCAGGTTGGCATCTATTCCACTTCCTACCAGTTTGGGCTCATCGCCGGCCAGCCTGGTCCTGGCAGCAAGTTGAACGGACTCAAGAGCTGGCTTGCCGGTGCAACGTCACCGGAGTCCGCAGCGGAACTCTGCTCGGAGCCTCCGTTGACAGCCGGCGGTGTCGTCGCGCTCACCCAATTCACCACAGACTTCGACTACAACTACTCGTGCATTCCGCCCGCACCGCCCCCGCCCCCTCCACCCGCGCCGGTAGTGGCCCCGCCGAAGCCGCCAGCCCCAACGCTGACTACAGACGCCAATGGGAAGCTGAAGCCGGTGGAGACCATACCGCAGGGCTGAGGCCCGCGTGACGGCCGTGTCGCCCATCGTTTCGTGACCCAAGGCAACCATGGACCAGACTTAGGGGCGTGACCAACAAACCCCGCCCCGGCCTAGCGATCGCTGCACTCAGTCTGGGGACGGCGCTGAATCCGTTGAACTCATCGATGATCGCGGTCGCGCTGGTGGTGCTTCGCGAGGACTTTGCGCTCGACGTCGCCACGGTCACCTGGGTGATTACGTCCTTCTACCTCGCCTCGGCGGCCGGCCAGCCGCTGATGGGCCGCCTCGCCGATCGTTTCGGTCCGCGGAGATTGTTCACTTTCGGAATGGCGGTGGTGGCTATTGCCTGCGCACTGGCTCCATTCTCGCCGAACTTCGCGCTGGTCTGCGTTGCCCGGGCGCTCATGGCGGTGGGACCGCGACGGCGTACCCGTGCGCCGTCGTCATGGTTTCGGCACTCAGCCGGCAGGCGAACATCAGCTCCACCCGCCCCCTGGGGCGCATCCAGATGGCGAACACGTCGGCCGCTGCGGTGGGACCCGTCGTCGGCGGCCTTTTGGTGAGTCTGGTGGGCTGGCAAGCGCTGTTCGCGATCAACGTGCCGATCTCGCTCCTGGCCCTGATTGTGGTGCGGAAAGTGGCGCCGCCCGACGTCGGACGCGAAAGCGGCAAGCTCTCCGTGCTTCTGCGCGATTCCGACATTCCGGGCATCCTGGCTTTTCTCGCCTCGCTCACGCTGGCGATGATGGCGCTGCTCAACGTGATGCCGGCCTACCGTTGGTGGTTCATCGCCGTCGCTGTTGTCCTGGCGGGGTTGTTTGCGTGGCGCGAGTTGCGGTTCAGCCCGCCGTTCCTGGACCTGCGGCTGCTGGGCCGGAACCGGCCGCTGCTGCTGTTGTACTTGGGATTCGCCGTGTTCAGCGCGGTCTATTACTTTGCGTTCTTCGGGCTGCCGCAGTTGCTGCAGCAGGCGGGAAAGTACGACGCCGGCGTGGTCGGCCTGCTGATGCTGCCCCTTGCTGCCATGTCAGTTTTCGTGACCCCGGTTGCGGTGCGGTTCATTGAGCGGTTCGGCGTGCGTTCCGTGATGATCACGGGCGTCGTGCTTTTGGCCCTGGCGTCCGGGGCATTGGGGATCCTTACTTTGTCCTTCTGG
Organism: Arthrobacter sp. DMZ02-1R; assembly: GCF_057747935.1. NCBI lineage: Bacteria > Bacillati > Actinomycetota > Actinomycetes > Micrococcales > Micrococcaceae > Arthrobacter > Arthrobacter sp. DMZ02-1R. The sequence goes on along the minus strand of NZ_CM173230.1, from coordinate 3,671,168 downwards.
CCTCCGCTGGTGCTGGTGCTCACCGCGCTGATGGGTGTCCCGTATGGCGTGGTCAGCACGGCGTCTAACCAGGGCCTGTATGTGTCCGCGCGGCCCCAGGACAGGGGAGTGGCCGCCGGGATCTTCCAGACCTGCCGCTACCTCGGGGCCATCACCGCGACGGTGCTGATTGGCGTGCTGTATGGGCCCGGCGTCAATCAGGCGAACTGGGGGTTGATGGTGCTGGTGATGCTGGGTCTGAGCGCTGTGGTGTTCGTGCTTGCGATGATGTGGAGGAACCCGGATGCGGCGGGTTAGGAAATCTTATTGACACTCAAATGAGGCGGGAATAATCTCGGCCTTACGAGGTTCGTGGTCTCGTTCTCAGTGTTTTCGGCGCTGCCTCTGGGGGAGCTCCGCTAGTCGAATGAACTAGCGAGGAGAGTCCTCAATGTCTTGGGAAATGTCCGGAAAATATGTAGCCAACTGTAGTTGCGCGTTGATCTGCCCGTGCCCGGTGGACGGTAGGCCCAACAGCACGAACGGCGAGTGCCGTGGCGTGGCTGTGTTCCATGTTGCGGCTGGGAAGCTCGATGACACCGATCTTTCGGGTGTCGACTTCGCCTTCGTCAACTTCTTCCCGTCAAACCTCACCGCGGGTGGCTGGAAGGTCGGAGTCGTCCTCGATGGAGGCGCATCGGACGGGCAGGCGACCGCCGTCGAAAGCATCCTGCACGGCGAGGTTGGCGGCCCGTTCGGGGATCTGGCGGCTTTGTATGGCGAATGGTTGGGCGTCCAGAGAGCCAGTGTCACATTCTCGGATGGCGATAACCCGTCCGCCACAGTGGGAGACGGTGTGAACTTCACCCTTGAGACGCTGCCCGGACCGGGCGGCAGTGTCACCACCGTCAAGAACGCGATGTACGCTTTCGCCGCCGACTACATGATCGGAAAGGCGCCAGGGCACTCGGATCTCTTCGGCCTGGACTTCGACGGGATCTATGGCGAGAGCGGGGAATTCACCTACGCAAGCGAGATGGCAGAAGGCGCCCCCAAGGGACGGGCATGACGGCCGGGCACGTGCCGCGCAGAAGGTTGATCCCGGGAACTGTGGCGCGCTCCACCGCGCGCGCCACAGTTTTCCGTGTTGATCTGCGCGAAGCTGGCTTGGTCGCGGTTTTGCTCGTCCTCGCAGCGGTGAGCTGGATCGTTTCGGCCGTGCAAATGTCCGGAATGGACATGGGGCGTTGGACAGACCCGGGACCACTGGGCTTCTTCCTCACCACCTGGGTTGTGATGCTGGCGGCGATGATGTTTCCGTCGGTGGCGCCAATGGTGGTTGCTTACGCCCGGATCACCGAGCACCGCCGCGAAACCGGACGATACGCCCCGCCGGGGTCTACGGCTGTGTTCGTTGCCGGCTACCTGATTTCGTGGACCATCTTCGGTCTTGCTGCCTACGCGCTCTACGGAGCGGTGGCGGCGCTGGTCCCTGGCTTGTTTTCGTCTGATCCTGGCGGCCGCTATCTGGCTGCGGGAGTGATCTTTGCCGCGGCCGTTTACCAGCTCACGCCGGCCAAGAACGTTTCCCTGATGAAATGCAGGACGCCCATGGACTTCATCCTGCACCGCATCCGCTACGGGCCCATTGGTGCGTTGCGCCTTGGACTCGAGCACGGCGCATGGTGCGTCGCGTGCTGTTGGGCGTTGATGGTGGCGCTCTTCGCGCTCGGCGTGATGAGCGTGGGCTGGATGGCTGTGGTCGGGGCGTTCATTGCGCTCGAGAAGATGCTCCCGTGGAAACGGCTCGCCAACCGGTCGGTTGCGGTGGCGCTGGGCCTCATAGCGGTGTTTGTCGCCGTTGCGCCGGGGATGGTGCCCGGGCTCGGGATGTAGGTTTCGGGGAAAAACGGGACGGTCTCATTCATTAAGGAGTTCGGAAAATGGCTAATGGCACTGGACTGATCGAGCGTTTTTACAAAGAGATCGTCGAGGGCGGAAATCTCGATCTCATTGATGAGCTGACGGCCGACGGCTTCGTCGATCACGAACAGGCTCTTCCCGGGCAACCGCCCGGCAAGGATGGCGTCCGGTTCTTCGTAAGCGCCATCCGGGCGGCGTTCCCGGATATCAAGATCAAGACGATCGAGCCGACGTTGGCTGACGGAAACCTGGAGGCCTGCCACGTGATTCTGACGGGCACTCACAGTGGGGACATGGCGGGAGTTCCAGCAACGGGCAACAGCGTCGAATTCGACGGCACTGACATTATTCGCGTCGAGGACGGCAAGGCCGCTGAGCATTGGGGAACCACGAACAACCTGAGCCTCATGCAGCAGATCGGTGCGATTCCCCAGTAGCGTCCCCCGCCCGCGCTCCTAGCCGCGGGCGGGAGGCATTCGGAGGTGAGCCGGGAAGTCTGGTCGGCAGGTCGGCAGGTCTGCCATGGAACCGGAGATCCCCGTGAAAGTTTCGCGCGGAAAGTCCACCAGAGGTGGCCTGGGCAGGGCCTTGCGCTCCCGCACCGCGCTGCTGTTGGCGTTTGCTTTCGCGGTCATGGCCGATCCTGTCTCCTCTGTGGCGTACGCCATCGAAGCTGCTCTGCGCGCCCTGAACGGTGATTTGGCGTTGTTGGTCCCGACGATGGTCCTGGTGGTGGCCATCGTCGCCTTGGTCATCGTGAACTACCGGCAACTCATCGCCCGTTACCCGAGAGGCGGCGGGGCGTCCGCCGCTGTGGGTGAAGCCTTCGGAGACGGCTGGTCCTTCGTCCCGATCGGTGCGCTGGTGGTGGATTTCGTGCTTACCATCGCGATCAGCGCCTCGGCGGGGTCCTCGGCGGTGATCGCCTATTTCCCGGCCCTTGCCCCCTGGCGGTTGCCGCTCGGGCTGGGCTTGGTGGTCCTTGTCGGTGCTGCGACCTGGTTCGGACACTTGGGCAGGTTGGTCTTCGCGGCGATGACTGTGGCCTTCATTGTCGTTTCCGCCGTCGTCCTTCTCTGCGGTCTGGGCGCAGCGCCTCGACCGGTTGGCATGATCACCGGCGCTCCTGGGCATCAACCGATCCTTGCCGTCGTGCTTGCCTTCCCCGTCGCCATGGCCATGGCCACCGGCGTGGAAGCAGCGACCTCGGCGGTTGCCCAGCTAGGGCAGCTCGACAACGCCGGGAAGCGCCGCTTCGGGCAGCTCACCCTCTGGCTGACTCTCGCCGTCGTGGGGATCATAACTCTGGGCCTCGCTCTGGAGGCCACCCAACTCCAAGTAGGCATCCCTCCGGAAGACAGCACGCAGATCGCTGAACTCGCCCGCCTCGCTACCCCGGCGCCAGTGTTCGCCGCCTTCCAGTCCGTCACTGCCCTGCTGCTGCTCGCGGCGGCTTCGTCGGGCTTCCAGGCCGGACCGGGCCTACTCAAGGCTCTGGCACGCCACATCAACCGCAACGGTGAGACGGTCGGCATCCTTCCTCCCTCCCTGGGCCGCACCAACACCCACCACACGCCCTATTGGGGCGTCGCCCTGTTCATCGTCCTAGCCGGAGCCGTCACCGCCATCGCCGGCGGCAACGACCAGGTGCTTGTCCTGTTCTACGCCGTCTCGGTCTTCCTCAGCTTCCTCGCCGGTTTGGTCTCCATGGCACTCTTTGCCCGCAAGGACCGCCAACCGGGATTCCTCATCCTGAACACCGTCGGAGCCATCATCGTGGCGTTCACTCTCATTGCCAACCTCTCCCGCGGATTCCCAATCGTCAGCCTCTCCGCTGCCCTCGCCATCGCGGGCCTCCTCCACTGGGCTTGGACCAAAGCAGGACGTCCCCGCGGCATCCGCAACGCAGCCGCGGAAGCGGAAATCGAATGACGCACCCACCGCCCCCAGGCTAGGTGGCGTCGCTCGCGCCGTCCGCGACGTCGAACGCCTGAAGCACCGCAGCCCCTTCCGCGAGAAGGGGTTCGCGATCGGCTTGCTGGGCCACGAGCCGGGTCACATCGCTGAGGAGGGTCTCTACGTACTGCCGCACGACGGCGTGGTGGGCCGCGTCGCCGAACCACGCGAGATCGCGGCACACGCGCAGCAGGGCCCGGACCACGCGAGGCTCGTTCGCGCCGTACCGCCGCACCTGTCCGATGGCAAGATCCAAGAGGTAGGCGAAATCGCGAGCCGGTAGGTGCAGCCTCACGGTGCCTTGCGCGTCCGCCACGGCCTGCGGGCCGTGCTGCCGGAGTGAGAGGGCCGCGAGGATCGAGCCGAGATGGTCCACCGCTTGGTTCGCGGTGTAGGGGTCGTTGATGGCGGGCGAGAGCGCCTTGGACGCGACGTCGGCGAGTTGCCGGATCCCGAAGGCGACGTCCTGCTCAAGGGTCCGTTCGTAACCGATCCGAACGCTCTGAGCGAGCGCCCGGCGCAGTTCAGCGCCGGCGTCGGGGGCAAGGGGATGTTCGCCGTCGCCGGTGCCTTTCCACACCCAAGCGAGCGGCGACCCGGCGATGACGTGCCGGCCGATCATGGGCACCATACGGGCAGTGAGGCCCCGGCTCGCGAGCACCCCGACGAACGCGTCGACATGGAAGGCTTGAACATATCCTGACTGCGGTACGAGGAAGGCCGTGGCGCCGGGCGGTGGGTTTGGCATGCGAATAGCGGGATCGCCCGGGACGAACGATCTCTCGATCACCTTGAGCGTGGCCTTCTCGACGCCCTTCATGACTTGGTCCACTTGGATCGAATGCGACAGATGGTGGGCGAAGAAGACGAGCATGACCATGCTCACGAACAGCAGCAGCAGTGCGCCGCTCACAGCGAGGCGCGGGTAGTCCTGGGTGCGCTGTCCGCTGGCGATGCCGACGGTGTAGAGGCCCGCCGTGCTGTACGCGAACGTGGCAACGAACGCGCTGAGCGTCACCTGGTTGGGGATGTCGCGCAGAAAGTTCCGCAGCAGCCGCGGGCTGAACTGCGTCGACGCGAGCTGCAGGGCTACGACGGTGAGTCCGAGCACGACGGCGATGACCGTGACCATGGTGCTCGCGATCCCTATGAGCAGGTTCCGCGCGTCGTCGGACGTCCCTTGGAAGAGGAGGACGGCGAGGGGCGACTCCGGGCCGAGCTGCACCGCGGAGAGGCCCGCCCCCGCGATGATCGCGAGGACGACGGCGCACGTCGGCATTGCCCACAGGGCACTCGCCAGATACTCCCGAACGGCCTCACGCCTCACATGTGACACTCTCGGCCGACGGTCCCCGCCAGTCAAGGGGCCGCGCCGGCCTGCTTGACTTCATGGTGAGGCTCAACAAGGGTGGAGGGGATCGATCCAAGCGAAATTCTTTCGAATCAGGAGATCCACCATGGCTCTTCCCACAGGCCTGACTTCCGGCGTCTGGTTGCTGGACATGTCCCACAGCGAGATCGGTTTCAGCGTGCGGCACGCTGGCATCAGCAAGGTCCGCGGCCGTTTCACGGAAGCGAATGCAGAGGCCCGCGTGCGCGAGTCCCTGGCCGACGCGTCCCTCCACGCAACCGTCAAGACCGCGAGCTTCGACTCCGGCGACGCCAACCGCGACGCCCACGTCCGCGGCGCCGACTTTTTCGACGTCGAGGAGTTCCCGGAGATGACCTTCCGGGCCACCAGCGTAGAGGGCGACGGTGATGACTACACTCTCACGGGCGATCTCACCATCCGCGGGATCACCAAGCCCGTGGAGCTGGAAGTGGAGTTCACCGGCGTCGCTGTTGATCCTTTCGGCGCCACCCGCGCCGGGTTCTCCGCCGAAACCGAGATCAGCCGAAAGGACTTCGGACTGACGTGGAACGCAGCTTTGGAGACCGGAGGTTTCCTGGTGAGCGACAAGGTGAAGATCAACCTTGAGGCTGCCTTGGTCAAGCAGGGCGAGTCTGCGGCGTATTAGTGGATAGGCCTAAAAACTGGCCCTCCCAGTCAAGCACGGTTGGGACGACATAAAGACTGGCCTGCGGGGCGTTGCGCGGCACGTGCGCGTGCTTGGTGTAGCCGTGGACTTGTTCTCGCCAATCGACAACGGCGCTCACGCCGTTGACTGAGGAGATCTACATGGAATCAGCGTTGTCCTTCACTATTGGTTACCACGCCTTCCACCCCGACAGGAGCATCAACTATCAGCTCAACCGATTCTCGGACGGGACCCCGGCGTCGGTCGCGGAGCTAAGCGGGGCCGCACCGCGGATAACCGACTACGCAGACTACACGCGCGAACTCCGCACGCTCTCCGACGCGGCCTTCGCAGACGGGCGAACCCTCGCCGGCGCTCTGTACTTGCGCTCGGCGGAGTTCTACATGCTGCCCGATGACCCGCGCAAGACTTCGGCGCGGCTGCGTTTCATCGAGTCGATGCGCGAGGTATTCGGGGTGGTTGCAGCAGACAAGGAGCGCATCCCGTACGGCGACGACCACCTCGGCGCCTACCGGATCACCCCCCACGAGCCCATCGGCTCCATGGTTCTGTTCGGCGGCTTTGACAGCTACATGGAAGAGCTCTTCGCGACTCAGGCATATTTCGTCGACGCCGGATACGACGTGGTCATCTTCGAAGGCCCCGGGCAAGGATCCGTACTCGAGGAATCCGGTCTGCCGATGACCGCGGACTGGGCCCCGGCCGTCTTCGCGGTCATCAACCACTTCAGCCTGAAGGACGTCACCCTGATGGGATACTCCCTCGGCGGATGCCTCGCGGTGCGGGCCGCGGCGGAAGAGCCGCGCATCCGGCGGGTGATCTGCGATGACATCCTCACCGACTTCTTGGACGTGACGCTCGGGCAGCTGCGGGCGGGCACCAGACGGGCGCTCGCCACGCTGCTCGCCCTCCGCGCCAGAGGCGCCGTGAACTGGCTCACCTCACGGGCCATGAGGAAGAGCTTGGTGGCCCAGTGGGGTTTGCGGCAGGGAATGCACACGACCGGCGCGGCCACCCCCTACGATTTTCTCCGGGGCGCCAGAAGGTATGAGACGACATCGGTCTCCGGCCGTGTCACCCAGGACGTGCTTCTCCTGGCAGGGTCACAGGATCACTACGTCCCGCGGGGACAGCTCGGCAATCAACTAGACTCGCTCACCTCGGCCAGATCGGTCACTGCGAGACTGTTCACGAACGCCGAGAATGCCCAGAACCATGTGCACGTCGGCAACACCGAACTTTCCCTGCGGGTCATGACGGCGTGGATGACCGGCCTCGACGAGCGCGACCAGAGTCACTGAGAGGGATGACCCCGCACTCCAAGAGCCGGTGATGTGGGCGGGCGTACCATGGGGCATGGCGCATTTTGGAATGAAGATGGCATGCACGTTCCTGGCTCTTCTTGGACTGTCGCTGGCGGGGATGGCCCCGGCAGCAGCGGCCCCGCCTCCCCGGACTCAGAGTTTGATCGGCAACGACGTTTCCTGGCCACAGTGCGGCAAAACCCTCCCCGCGGGGCAAGCGTTCGCGATCGTGGGCGTGACCGGCGGCCTGGCCAATAACACCAACCCTTGCTTGGCTCAGCAACTGGCGTGGGCGGCTGGCTCAACGGGAGGAACAGCGCAGCCCAAGGTCGCCCTGTACGTGAACACCGCCAACCCAGGACTCGCGGGCTCATGGTGGCCGTCGTCGAACACCTACGCCGGCACACAGGTCGCCAATCCCTACGGGACGTGCGGCGGTGCGGTCGATCTTGCCTGCTCCTACATGTACGGCTACGCGAAGGCGTATGACGATGCCACTATCCGCGGCGTGAACAACCCCGGGAACTATTTCTGGTGGCTCGATGTGGAAACCAGCAACAGTTGGCAGACCACCACGGCACTGAACAGGGCCGACCTTGAAGGAATGGTCACCTACTTCAAGAGCATCAATTCCGGCACTGCCGGTGCAGGTGTCGGCATCTATTCGACGGCAAGTCAATGGGGGACCATCGCCGGAACTGTGCCCACCAGCAGTCCGCTCGCGGGGCTGGCGACTTGGCTTCCCGGTGCCAACACGTTGCGCGGAGCGAAGTCCAATTGTTCTTTGCCTGGCCTGACGTCCGGAAGCCGGGTGTCTGTGACCCAGTACGTGTCCGCCGGACTCGACTACGACTATTCCTGCCCCTGAGCAGGCTCGCTCGCGCCAGCGGTGACCGCTGAGTACTTTGACCAGTTTCGAGGCGAACACGCGTGCTATTGACGGTCTACTGGCCGAACAGTTCTGCCTCGAGTTGGTCGAGGGCTTCGGGATACCCGGCCACATCGATGGGTCCGCGTGTGGTCTGGAGTGAAACCACTCGGAAACCCGGTCCGAAGTTGACTGCCACGTAGTCCCATACCGTAAGGTGCCTGCGTTCTGGAGAAGTCCAGCCATTGACGAGAAACGTGGCGGGATTGACCCAGGCACCGTCCCGAGACTCATCTGTCACGAAGTCCACAAGCGGTCCGCGGACGGAAAGAAGCCCGCGCACCCAACTGTAGGCTGGGGCGCCGGGCAATGGTTCGGGCGAACGAACCCAGAATTCCGTCCACCCGCGCTGTCGCCACAACTTGAACCTGAGCCGGTTGACTACACGGGCTACCACTAGTGAAACAATCCAAGTGGCCACCAAAGTGATAAAGAATATGGGAATTGAGGTGGGCCTTTCCCAGCCGAGAGACAGAAGGACGATCGAAGCAAAAGCCGCGCTAACGGCATAGCCAAGGCCGATCGCCAGCAGTCGCTTGATCCTGGGTTCCTTCCCGGTCATGCCACACTATAGGCCGGGTTCCCACCTGTTGTCCCAGACCTGGGCCCACGGTAAAGCGTCCTAACCGCCGAAGAGCTCAGCGAAGTACTTGGCTGATTCGATGGACTCAATTCCGATCATCCAACAAAACACGACGGCGGCGAGCGCGACCATCAGGAGACCCGACGCGGCCGTGATCCAAAATGGACCGCGGCGGGAAAGTAAATTTGTGTTGGAACACGACATGCCGTCCGCTAAATCGACCGCAAAAGGGAAGCAGGAAAAGAGGAATGAGCGAAACCGCGCTGCGTGCTGCGAACACCGCCCGGCTGCGGGTGTGCCTACCCGATCAGAAACTCCTGGACGCCATGGAACCTTCCGCCGACGTCGAGTTCGTGGTGTGGGACTTGACTGGTCCAGCCCCGGCGGCCGGCTTTGACCTGCTCGTGCCGCCCTACATGGGCCGGCCAGATGCCCTCGCGGCGCTGGACGGTGTGACCGTCCGACTGGTGCAGAGCCAGTCGATCGGGTACGACGGCGTCGCTGACGTTTTGCCGTCGGGTTGCGTTTTCGCCAACGCGGCAGGAGTCCATGAGACGTCGACGGCGGAACTCGCCTTGGGAATGATGATCGCCAGCCAGCGTGGGATTCCGGACTTTGTGCGGAACCAATCGACCGGTACATGGGGTGCCGGCCAGCGACCCAGCCTGGCGGACCGCCGTGTTCTCCTGGTGGGCTACGGGGGAGTGGGGAAGGCCATTGGAGCCAGGCTGTTGCCGTTCGAAACGCAGGTGATGCGGATGGCAAGCCGCGAACGGGACGATGAACACGGCCGGATCTTCGGTATCGATGCACTGTACGAAATGCTGCCGCTGAACGAGATCGTGGTGGTCAGTGTGCCGTTGTCCGAGCAGACCCGCGGGCTGGTGGACGGCCGGTTCCTCGCCGCCATGCCGGACGGGGCCTTGTTGGTGAACGTGGCGCGGGGCCCTGTGGCGGACACGGAAGCCTTGCTGCGGGAGACTTCTTCGGGACGGCTAAGGGCTGCTTTGGATGTGACCGACCCGGAGCCGTTGCCCGCCGACCATCCTTTGTGGACGGTGCCTGGTGTGCTGATCACGCCCCACGTGGGCGGGGCGAGCTCGGCGATGTTCCCCCGGATGGTCCGGCTGATCGAGAAGCAGATTTCGTTGCTGCGTGCCGGCGAGGCGCCGGTGAACGTGGTGCTGGGCAAGGAGCCGGTGGCGGGGTCGGGGACTGTGCGGACTTAGGTGTCGATGCTTGCCATGTTTGGGTAGCGCGCTCCGGCAGTCGACCCTGCCGGGGCGAGTTCGTCCAGGCGCTTGAGGTCTGGTTTGGAGAGGTCGACGGCGGTGGCCCCCAGGTTCTCTGCCAGTCGTTCGCGCTTCTTGGTGCCGGGGATCGGGACGATGTGCTCGCCCTGTGCCAGCAGCCAGGCGAGGGCCAGCTGCCCCGGGGTGCATTGCTTCCGGTCCACTCCCTGTCCGGCGGAGTCCGTTCTTTGAATGTCTTGCCGTAGGAGTCGCGAACCAGTTCGGCGGCTTCATGGATGCGGGCATCTGAAAGGATGTCTGGCAGTTCCATGGGTGTGCCCTTTCATGTTCAAATTCGCCTTGGGCGGTCGTTCGGCTGGGGAGCAATTTCCGGATCTAGAACATCTTTATCGCCTCGAAACGGGGGCCGCGGCGGCATAAGTGTTTAGCGTCCGTATGGCTTCTAGCTCAGCCTATTTTGGCTGCGGGCCTTTTGAGGATGTTCATGAATAGGCCATTTGGCAGCTCTGCGCGTGACCCGCTACTCGGGTCCTCCGGAGTTGTTGAAGTCGGGAGTTCTGTAACCCAACCAACACGTAAGCCGAACTTCCACACGGGGACGTAATCAGTCCTCTAGACTGCGTCGGACAACATAATCTGTGAGGGGACCACTTTGATCGCGACTGAGGCGTCGAAATTCCACGACACCATTCTTGACTTGGTCCGGGCGCGGCACCCTGTACTTCTGGTTGAAACGCATGAGGGCGATCGGGTAGTCCGTGCACTCGAAGAGGTAGCGCAACATCCGGCGCTCAAGGTCCGACGCCGAATCGTGATGTACACCCTTTCAAATGGGCTTCACAGTCCGGGAGGAAATGGCAGGGCCAGTGCGCCTGCCGAGGCCCTGGTCGAGGCTGCTCGGGCTACGGACCCCACGTTATTCGTGTTTTTCGATCTTCATCATTTCCTTGGATCGCAAGGGCGGCCCGCGGAACCTGGCGTCATTAGGGCCCTACTGGATGCTTCCACATCCTTCCGACAAGGTGCGCCCCACACGCTCATCATCGTTTCCCCTGGGCTGACTATCCCGCTGGATCTTGAGAAAGACGTCACAGTCGTCGACCTGCCGCTTCCTGGGCCCACTGAAATCGAGAGACTCCTAGACGACATCATCGGTGCCAACGCCCAATCGATCACGGTCGATTTGTCCGTTGAAGACAAACAAAGACTCGTTCAGGCGGCTCAAGGGCTGACCCTCGGTGAGGCCGAAAATGCATACGCTCGAGCTATCGCATCAGATAAGCGGCTTGACGCCGACGACGTGGCGCTTGTGCTCGATGAAAAGCGACAGACGATTCGTAAGTCTGGACTCTTGGAGTTCATCTCCCCTTCCAGCAGCGCTAGCGACATTGGGGGACTCGAAACTCTGAAGGCTTGGCTCAACAAGCGGAATGGCGCATGGCTTCAGGATGCCAAGGACTGGTCGGTTCCAGCTCCCAAAGGCGTCCTGATAACTGGCGTTCCCGGATGCGGAAAGAGCCTAACCGCAACGAGCATGGCGAACATGTGGGGGTTGCCGCTGTTGCGCATGGACGTCGGCCGAGTCTTTTCAGGCCTAGTTGGATCAAGTGAGCAGAACATGCGGGGCGCCCTGAAACTTGCCGAAGGTGTCGCGCCGGCTGTGTTGTGGATCGATGAGATTGAGAAAGGGTTCGGATCAGCCTCCGGCGGTGGTGACTCCGGCACGAGCCAACGTGTTTTCGGTACTTTTCTCACCTGGATGCAAGAGAAAAAGAGCCCGGTCTTCGTTATCGCCACCGCCAACAAGATCGATGGTCTTCCTCCCGAGTTTCTCCGTAAGGGACGCTTTGATGAGATATTCTTTGTTGATTTGCCAACGCTTTCAGAGCGCAAACCGATTTGGGAGATCCAGCTGGATCAGCGCTTGATTCCAGGCAAGCCGGTTAGTGGGAACCTGAATGTCGACGACACTCTCCTTACGAACCTCGCGATTCAAACTGAAGGATTCTCCGGGGCAGAAATCGCTGAAGTAGCGGTAAGCGCATGCTTCGAGGCCTATTCTGAGCGAAGAGCCCTCAGCTTGGGTGATTTGGAGAAGTCGATACGGAACACTGTTCCGCTTTCGGTCACGCAAGCGGAAAAGATCAAGGACATTCGCGAGTGGGCAGCGACCCGCGCGGTGAGTGCCACGCGCCAAAAGAGCGAGGATCAGTACTCTCCAAACGGCAGCGACTCAACCGATGTCAAGAGCTGGCGTGGCGGACGCCAAGTTGAGTAGGCGACCATGAGTATCGAAGTCTTGCTTATCCCCCTTGGGATAGCAGCGATCGCTGCTATCAGAGAAGCCAGCAGCAGCAGACTCTGCGAAAAGTGCAAGGCAACGACGATCACCGATCAAGGACTGCTTGTAGAGGCACTTGGTGCTCTTGGTATTACCCAAATTAGCCAGGGCCAAGGACGCGTCACCGGGCGTACGACATCTGGGACATTCACCTTCCAAAATGTGGGAAATGTGTTCTTGGGACGATTGGACGGCAATGACGCGGGCACACCAGCCTTCCTTGCTGAATTGCAAGCCGCCGCAGGACGAGTGTCGCAGCTACGATCATTTGAAGCTGTCAGATTACAAGCTGCGGCCATGGGCATGGTGATCGTGTCCCAGCAGATGGAGGACGGAAACATCCAGCTAGTTTTGGAGCATTCGTCATGAGTCAGAGAATCGTGGTTTCCATTGGAATTGATGGAACAATTTCAGCGACCGCCGTCGGTAATCAAGGCCCCCGTTGCACCGACGCCCTCGAGACAATTCACAATCTGTTCCCCGGAGCGCAGGTCTTTAGTTCACGGCTAACGCCCGAGTATTTCCAAACCACATCGGCTGCCGACGTGGAGTCACAGCGTGTCCAGGAAGGCAATCAAGCATGACCCCCGAAGAAAAACTCTGTTCCCGGTCGTGGCGTATTCGCAACAGTGCAGGAATGCTCTGGCCTATTCTGAGCCTTGGCCTTCTTGGCGGAGTTGGCCTGCTAGTACGGGGTATCAAGGCTAAGAATCGGCTTTGGCTGTGGCTTGGTATTGGATTCTTGGCCGTCGGACTGTTTGAGTTCATCTCGTCTGGGTCGATGAACGCCGGATCTGGTACCAAGGCGAACCCCACCCCGACTCTAATGTCCACTGTGTGGGGCTGGATCTGGTTCGCCAGCTTTGCCGGTAGCTTGACCATGATGATCATTACGAATCGATCGTGGCTGAAATGGAAGGCTCACGCAACTGAAAGCAAATGGTATGGGGAAACCTCTTCGGTCCAAGCTCCGCCGTCTGCTCAGTCCATGGTTTACCAAGCTCTGAGTGGAGTCGGCCAAACATCCGCCGGACAGCGAGCCGTTGCGGGCACCCTACTTCCACAGCCGATCGCCCAGTCTTCAGGCCGAGCCGAATTGGAGGCTATCGAGATAAACGGAGCAACATCGGAGCAACTCCAAAATGCCCTGCTTCTGGATCCTCAAATAGCGAATGCGATCGTTAGCGCACGTGGTTCGCAAGGATTCGCGTCCTTCGAGGACTTACTTGGCAGAGTAGCCATTCAGCCTCACCTGCTCCTGCCCCTCAGGCATCGCTTGTCGTTCAGCGCACCTTCGCCAATCCCGCCGGTTACAAAACCAAACAACAAGCACGCTTTGCATGACCTCTGATACGCCTTTCCTGCAGGTCAGTAGGGTTCTTCATGGAACAACGGTTGAAGGCCCTGGTAGACGAACGGCCATATGGTTTCAAGGCTGCAGTATTCGGTGTCCGCAATGCATCAATCCACAATTATTTAGCCCTAAAGGTGGCACTCAAATGTCGCCGGAACGAATCCTCGGCGATGCGGTGGCGGCGGGGGTTGAGGGATTAACTCTAATCGGAGGAGAACCCTTCGACCAGGCGGCCCCAGCAGCTTACTTAGCTTCAGCGGCTCAAGCGGCGGGGCTCGGCGTTATCACTTTCACGGGCTATACGGTTGAAGAGCTTCGAGAACGGGACGAGGCTTCCCGTGATCTTCTTAAGTCTTCCGACCTGATAGTCGACGGTCCATTCGTTGCGGATTCACTGGAGGAATTAAGATCGCTTGTCGGCTCAACAAACCAACGATTCATCCACCTCACGGATCGGTACTCGAGCTATGATCCCGTTTCGACGAAGGACAGGGTTGAAATCGCTCTGAACAAGGATGGAACGATCGATATCGCAGGTTTTCTCGACTCGTCAGGGGTTGCGGGTTTAACAGCAGCGATGTCGGGTAGGCGACGACGCCGCTAGTCTGGGGCGTGTGCGTGAGTCCAGTTTGGCTGTGCTGGCCAAACTGGACTCACAATGGGGGACATCAGTTCCTGTCCCCGCGCAAGAGACTCGCTCTACTGATACTGACCATCGGCGGGGTGTCGACTCCGAAGGAGGCACCTTAGTTTGCCTCGTGGGCAAACCGGCTCTTCGTGGTTGGTGGGGAATTGAGTTCGTGTCGTTGAAGACAAAGGGGCCCGTGGCCCTGCTGGGATGAGTGTGTCTAAGCATTCAACCTGGAACAGGACCACGAGCCTTGAACGAGCCTACCGGGGTAGCAGCCGACGCTGCCACCAGCATCTTCAACCTGCCCGATTACCGTGTCATCTCCACCAGCCTGAGCCCCGAAGGCGGTCGCCGGGTCATTGTCGAGACCGACCAGCCCCCGGGCTGCCCTACCTGCGGGGTGGTTGCGTCACGGCGGAAGGAACGACGCTTCCAGCGGATCCGGGACATTCCTGTCGCCGGACCCGTGGAGGTCCTCTGGTCCAAGTACCGCTGGTACTGCGAAGAACCGGTGCGAGAGGCTCTCGTTCTTTGAGTCCACCGCTCAGGTCCCGCGGCGTGCCCGCTCGACCGGACGGCTCCGGGACCAGCTCGTGGATGCTGTCATCCGTTCGGGCCGGGCCGTCTCCGAGACCGCTGCCGCGTTCGCGGTGTCCTGATGGATGGTCCGGGACGCGCTCAACGAAGCCTGCTTCCTCACCCTTCCGGATGTGGACCAGCTGAGCCCAAGAATGCTGGGCATCGATGAGCACCGGTTCCGGTCCGTGCGCTACTTCCAAGACCCCCGCATCGAAGGTCTGGACACGGTTCGAGCCGTGGATGACCACGATCGTGGATCTCTGGACACCGGCCAGGTCCTGGGCGTCGTGGACGGCCGGGACCACAAGGGCGTCGGGGAGTGGCTCCTCGCCCGGCCCCTGGCATGGCGTCTGGCCGTGCAGGTCGTGGCGATCGACCCTTCGGCGGCGTTCCGGAAGGCGCTACGCATGTGGCTTCCCCGGACGGCCGTCGCCGTCGATCACTTCCACCTGATCTCCCTGGCCAACCAGGCCGTGACCAAGACACGGCAGAACCTCTCCCAACAGGTCAAGGGCCGCCGGGGAAGGGCCGTCGACAAGGCCTGGGCGCACCGGATGCTGCTCCCGCGCGCTGGCGATACCCTCACCCAGAAGGCAGCCCACCGGCTAGCAGAAGTGTTCGCCGCCGACGATCCGACCGGCACGCTCCAGGCAGTCTGGAAGGTCAAGGAACAGCTGCGGGTCCTGCTGCGCACCGGCTCCCTGGAGGACGCCGCGACGGCGAAGAACGAACTCGAGGAACTGGTCAAGGGCGCAGCACGACCGGAGACGAACAGGCTCTACCGCACCGTCTGCCGGTGGTGGAAAGAGATCGAGGTGCTGATCATTACCGGGTCCGCCAGGGGCAAGGTCGAAGCCAACAACACCGCCATAAAGAACATCAAACGCACCGCCCGCGGTCACCGCAACCCGTCCAACTACGAATCGGTTATTCTCTTGAGAAGTGCCGTCCGGACGGCGGCATGACACTCATCCGGGAATCCCTTTCCCCACCAACCACCAAGAGCCCAGTTGACCCTGCCGGGGCGAGCCCATCGAGGCGCTTGAGGTCCTGTTCGGAGAGTTCGACGGAGGTGGCCCCCAGGTTCTCTGCCAGGCGTTCGCGCTTCTTGGTGCCGGGGATCGGGACCATGTGCTCTCCCTGAGCCAGCAGCCAGGCGAGGGCGAGCTGACCCGGGTTGCACTGCTTCTGGTCTGCGAGTTCCTTCACGCGGTCCACGAGTTCCAGATTGCGGGTGACGTCCCCAGAACAGGAAAATCGGCCCCGATGACCAGCGGCATCGGGGCCGATCTTCCTTTCAGAGTCACCGCTTGGCAGCGCAAAAGGTGCGAGTTGTCGCCCTAGGAATGCATGAGGTCCGGTTCATCCAGAAAATCATCCTCGTCGGACTCGTCTGGATCCTCCCTTTCGAACTCGTCTTCGTTTTCCGAGGGAACGACGCGGACCGAAGGTCCTCTATTTCCGGCGGTACGATTCCAGGTGCGGAGCTCGTAGGCCAAGTCGTCGAGAACCTTCCACTCAGGCTCAAGAACGATGCCCTCAGCATCTACCAGGATTTCACCGGTGGGCGATTCGATGCGCTTCAGGTTTTCTGAGATGTCGCGGAGCGCCGCTACCCCATCCACCAATTGCTTTCGGTAGAGTTCCAGAGCCACGTATGGATCCGACGACGGATCGATCTTCCCCGACCAGTTTCCCAGCTTGTAGCGGTAAAGATCCGTTGTTTCAAGGAGCTTCCAATCACCATGAGCGTCGTGCCCAGCGGTCTCTCCATCCAAAAGCCGACGCGGTGCCCGTTCTCCTCGGACGTCGAGAATGGTTTGCGCCAACTGCTGCAGCCCTGATTCTGTGGAGACCATCTTTTCGATGATTTGCTGCGGCTCGGGCATGTATTCACCATTTACTCGTGCGTTCGAACGGATCAACAGTGGCTGCGCCTCTCCGTCCTTGAGACCCATTACGCCCTCAACCAGGCAGTAGAGGCCCAGCACTCCCAGCTCGGCCGCGTCCGGCGAAATCTCCTTACTCACGTCCTCCAGATTTTCACGCTGGGCCTTCAATTTTTGGATGGCTTCATCCCGGATTTGC
The DNA here is from genome assembly GCF_057747935.1 of Arthrobacter sp. DMZ02-1R. Taxonomy (NCBI): domain Bacteria; kingdom Bacillati; phylum Actinomycetota; class Actinomycetes; order Micrococcales; family Micrococcaceae; genus Arthrobacter; species Arthrobacter sp. DMZ02-1R. The sequence goes on along the minus strand of NZ_CM173230.1, from coordinate 3,654,210 downwards.
AGTACGGGACGCCTTGTGAGTGTGGCAGCCCTAAGCGTTGAAGCCGCCAGCACTCTTTGGATAGTCGAGCGACGGCCTTTAAAAGCCGTGTCAAGCTCAAGATCGCGAGAAATTCGACTCACGCGCATGGCCGTATCCGCAGCCAAGCCTGCACGCTCCAGTTTTGAAGGCTTCTTTCCTGTCAGCGAAAGAACGGCAGCGTTTACCGCCCTGACCCGTTTGGGTTCCCCCGCAGAGACCAGTGCCTCGGTGGCCAGAAGCAGGATCTCGTCAGGTTGGAGGCCACCAAGTGAATCCGGAAGCAGGCCCTCCGTGACGTCTGTCTGTGCTTCGGACCTAAGTACGTTGAGCAAATTCTCGGGGGCGATGCCGGAAACCACAGGCATCATGTTCTCAGCATGCACGGCTTCCAGCGCGATCCTCGCCTTCAGGGCGTTTTCCGTTGTGTCAAGAAACCGCAATGGTGGCTCCAGATGGATATGCCCAACCAATGAACGGCGCACTTCGTCGAAGGGAGGTTGGGCGTCCTGTGCGACACCGATTTTGCGATAGCCAACAATAACTTGCGCACGCGGCATCACACTCGAACGCAGTCGGGCTGCTGCGACTTCTCCCGCTTCGCTATCCAAGTCAGCCTCACCCGAGTCTCGAAGGTCGATGAGTTCGAGCCGCAACTTGTTTTCCGTCGCGTCGCGCTGGAGACCGAACAAGACTTCATCAACGTCGATCCCTGAGCCTCTTTGGGCACCTACAGTCCTGCTGAATCCGTCTGTTGCATCAAGTACGCCAATCTTCTCGTTGTCGCCCAGTGCAAGTCGAGTGATCGACAGCAAGCCTGGTGTTTCGATGCCTCGCATCGGAATCGATCGTGAGTGCGGATTCTTGTCCCAGATGGATTTGGTCTGGTCGCGCAGGGACCGGATAACCAGGTCGGGATCGGCTGACTGGAGTCCGAGCACAGGATGACCAGGCAACGCATTGCTGTACCGGAGTGCTTTGCTAGCCTTCCAGGCCCGCTCACCTTCGAAACGGATGTTTTCAATCGACGGGAGAATCCGCCAGGTGACGACGTCGACTTCGATAAATGTCACTTCGAACTGGCCATAGCGACGCGTTTGCGGGTTTCTAGCCGCATCCTTAAGCTGGCTCAGATCTGCGGCGGAGCGCGCAACGGTTGAAGCGTCGAATGGGTGAAGACCAAACTCCTCAACGAGCAGATCTACTGCATTGGCACGAGCCTTGGCGTTCTGAGCCCTCAGCGTTGAACTTACAAGCCGGTGCGGCGTCGCAAATTGTGTGTCCTCTTTGCTCTGCTGTAGATGGTGAGCGACGGTAGCGGCACGATTTTTATCAGACATGAAAAAAGCCTCTCTTGGGCTAATGCGGGGCCCAATGGCCCCTCCGGTAAACCCTTTGGGTTCAAAGGGTCTTTCTGGGTAGCCCGCCGAGGCAGGAGACCCATATTTGCCCGGACGCCGAATGACGCCATGGGGCACATGGGATAGGTTCCTCGCGGTCGGCGTTCGATCACTCTCAAACTGCGGTCCATCTATTGCATTGGGTCCGCTGTTAGAGCACTGATCTGGTCGATCCCCGCTTCTTGCGAAGTTCCAGTCATGTAATTTAGCAATCTAGCCCCAAAGTCCCGGGGTGTCAACGGGGCGCGTTGACTCATTGAAAACCTCCGCGTAGCGGCGTGGTTCGCAAGTGTGGCGGCGGTTGGGGGGCTATGCCCGTTTTCATGGAGCTAACGATGGCCCAGCGGCAAGCTGTGACGAAGAAGAAGGCCCTCGCCTATAAGGGTGCTGATCGTGCCGGGAAGTCCCGGATCCTGAACGAACTGGTCGAGCTGACCGGTTGGCACCGCGACTACGCCCGGGCGGCGTTGCGGGATGCCCTGGCGTTGAAGATCGTCAGGCCCAGACCGGGCCGGACCCCGGTGTACGGGCCTGATCTGCTGCCTGCCCTCATCAAGTGCTGGGCCGTGTTGCGCGCCCCTGCCGGCAGGCTGCTGGCCCCGATGCTGCCTGTCCTGGTGCCGCTGCTGCGCCGGGACCGGGAGCTTGAGCTGACCGATGAACAGGCCGGATTGCTGATGCGGATGAGCGCAGCGACCATCGACCGGAAACTCGCCGGCGAACGGGCAAAACTTTTCCCGCGGGGACGGTCCCATACCAAGCCGGGCACGCTGCTCAAATCCCAGATCCCGGTCCGCACCTGGGCCGAATGGGATGACGCCGTCCCGGGGTTTGTGGAGATCGACCTGGTGGGCCACGAAGGAGGCAACAGCTTCGGCGAGTTCTGCTGCACCCTGACGGTGACGGACATCGCCACGGGCTGGACCGTGAACCGGTCGGTGCGGAACAAGGCCGCCAAATGGGTCTTCGAGGCCCTCGAGCACGTCACTGCCGTGTTCCCGTTCCCAATCATCGGCATCGATTCAGATTAAGCCGAGGAAAACGCTAAGCCGAGAGATGCCGGTTTTGTCCCGGGTTTCCGGGGATTCCGGACCATTCCTCGGTTTAGCGCTTTGCCTCGATTTTGGCGTTACCTTCGTCGTGTCCATAAACCCAACGAAGGGAAGGCATCATGGAGACGACAGTTATCGGGCTTGGTGAGCTGGTGGTGGCCGCCTTGGAAGCGGCGGGCTACAAGCAGTCGACGATGCTTGAATACAGGAAATGGCTTCGCCGCCTGGAGTTGCTCGCCCGGAAACAGGATGGCCTTTATACCGTAGGGTTAGGTGCGGAATTCGCCTCGATGACCACGAGCCCGCGGACCGGCAAGTTCAGTGACCAGCGTCGAAAGTCGTACGGCCGGTTGGTGAGGTTGCTGGATTCGTACTTTCTGACCGGTTCGGTGGATCTTTCCATGATGCCGCGAGGTGGTGGCAAGGCCGCTCCGCGGTCCGAGGAGCTTTGCCGGCTGCTGGCCGGGTGGTCAGTTGAGATGGGGCAACGCCACCTGGCGGTGAACACCCGGAACTCTTATGACCGCGAGGCTCGCGGGTACCTTCTCTATCTTGAAGACCAAGGGGTGACGTCGCTTCGGGAGGCCGGGGGTGCCAGCGTGCTGGGGTTCCTTGGATCGTTGCGGGGACCCTGGGCGGAATCATCGATGTGGTCGGCGGTCCTCAATCTGCGGGCCTTCCTGAAATTCCTGGACCGCGACGACCTGCAGGACGCCCTGGACTTGGCCAACGCCAAACGTCATCACGGGATCTTTCCAACCCTGGGCGACGAGGATGAACAGACGGTTCTCCGGGCCTGCACCGGGGGCTTGGTCGCGGCCCGGGATGCTGCCATCACCTTGCTGGCGTTGGTGACGGGCCTGCGCGCGTGCGACCTGATCGCCCTGCGGTTGGGTGACATCAACTGGCGGGAATCGACGATCGGGATCGTGCAGCAAAAAACGGGCAACCCGCTGACGCTTCCCTTGCTGCCGGCGATCGCAGACAGGCTTGCGGAGTATGTCCTCACCGAGCGTCCCGATGTCGGTAACGACCACGTATTCTTGCGGTCAGTGGCGCCCCACACCGAGTTCTCGGATCATTCGTCCATCTATGATGTGACCAGACGAACCTTCAGCGCGGCAGGAACGGACCGCCCGAAGGTCGGGACGAGGTTGCTGCGCCACAACGCCGCCACCAGGCTCCTGCGCGCGGGGACCCCGCTGCCGACGATCTCGGCGGTCCTTGGCCACTCCGGCCCGGATTCCACCAACGCGTATCTCTCCACCGACACCGAGCACATGCGAGCGTGCGTCCTCCCGCTGCCACCGGCTTTGCAACAAGGAGCGGGACGGTGAACGGGCCCAGATTCACCAGCGCGCTCGGCCCCGAGCTGGAGCGTTACCTTGCCTTCAAGAAAAGCATGGGCATCTACTGCGACACCCGGGTCTGGTATTTGAGGAGTTTCGACCGCTACTGCACGCAACGAGCCGTGGAGAACCTTGACCGGGCCACCGTTGAAGGCTGGGTTTCTTCCCTGATCGCATGCCTCCCGAACGGCCGCCGGTCGTGGATGTCATATATCAGGGACTTCGGCCGTTGGGAACGACTCAGTGGCGATGAGGACGCCTACGTTCTGTCTGACCAGTGGAGGTCCGACCTCGTCCGCCCGCAGCCATACCTGCTGACGAACAAGGAGATCACCAGGTTCTTCGATGCCGCGACACGGTTGGAGACCAGGTCCCCGTGGAGGTGGCAGGGGTCCGCGTTCTTCGCCCTCATGCATTCGTGCGGGTTGCGCACCTGCGAGGCGCGAGGGTTGGCGCCGGGGGACGTGAACCTGGCCGCGGGCATCATCGACGTGCTCTGGTCCAAGGGTAACCGCAGCCGGCAACTTCTCCTCACCGATCAGATCGTTGACGTTCTGGCTGATTGCGATCGTTCTTCGCGAGGCGTCTTCGGCAACGAACGGGCAGCCTTCTTCGTTTCCTCCACCGGCGACCCGGTGACGGGATCAATGGCTGCGTCCATGTTCCACAAGATCTGGGACCAGGCCGGGCTGCCGCAGCCCCCGGGAGGGAAGCAACCGCGGCCCTACGATTTTCGGCATCATTTTGCCTACGCCAACATCGAACGCTGGATGGCCGAAGGCACCGACGTCAACGCGATGCTGCCCTACCTGGCCAGGTATATGGGCCACGCCTCGCTTCAGAGCACGTACTACTACATCCATACATCCCCGGATTTCATGAACGGCTACGCCGACATCGTCCGTGAAGGCCAGGGGATTCTTCCCGAGGTGGGATTCGGATGAAACGCGACACCAGGAACGACACCCCCAACTTTTGGGGCTACGCAAGGAACTACCTGCACGAATACATGCCCCAAGTCAGGGGCCTGTCCCCGAAGACCATCGGGGCCTACCGGATTTCCCTGGAATGCTTCGTGGGCTACCTCGTGGACGAGCAATCCGTCCAGCGTAAGGACATCGGCTTCGAGCATTTCGAACGGAAGTTCCTCAAGGCATGGCTGATCTGGATGCGCGAAACCAAGCACTACCAGCCGAAGACGGTGGGCCTGCGCCTGACCGCCATCAAGGCGTTCCTGCGCTACGCCTCCCAGGAGGACCTCCGGCTGGTGGCCTTGCACGAAGCAGCCAAGGCGCTCAAGGCCCCCGCCGCGGCAATGAAGCCCATCGAATACCTGCAGGAGAACGAGACCGCCGCGATCCTTGCAGCCTGCACCGGCTCCACCCCGAAGTCGCGGCGCAACCGCATGCTGCTGATACTCCTCTACGAGTCCGCGGCACGCATCAGCGAACTCACCGGACTTGCCCTCGGTGACCTGACGCTGGCGAAACCGGCGCACCTGACACTTACCGGGAAAGGGAACAAAAGCCGCGTGGTGCCCCTTGGCGACAAAACCGTCGAGCACCTGCAGGTCTATCTCCAGGAGTTCCATCCCCAGCGTGCGGCCCTGCCGGCCACACGTCCGCTGTTCAACAGCCTCCACCATGGCGAACCGACCCGGCTTTCGGAAGACAGCGTCGCCACGATACTCAAGAAGGCCGGGGACATCGCCCGGGCAACTTGTCCGTCGATCCCCGTCAAGCTGCACTGCCACCTGTTCCGTAAGACAAAGGCGATGGACCTCTACAAGCAAGGAATCCCGCTGCCGATCATCATGCAACTGCTTGGACACGTTAGCGAGAGCACCACCTCGGCGTTCTACGCCTTCGCGACCTTGGACATGATGAAAGCAGCCCTGAACACGGCAGCTCCCGGCATCAGCCAGGCCACCGTGGAATGGCTCAGCGAAGAAAACCTGCAGAAGCTCTACACCCTCCGATAACCACGAAAATGCTAAGCCGAAGAAATGGTCCGGAATCCCCGGAAACCCGGGACAAAACCGGCATCTCTCGGCTTAGCGTTTTCCTCGGCTTAATCCGAACTAAACCGAATTCGGTTTAGTACCGACAACGGTTCCGAGTTCATCAACGAGCATCTGCTGGCCTACTGCCACGCGCACGAGATCACCTTCACCCGCTCCCGGCCCGGCAACAAAAACGACGGAGCCCACGTGGAGCAGAAGAACTGGGCCAGGGTCCGGGAACTGGTCGGCTACCTGCGCTAAGACACCGCCGCGGAACTGGCCAAACTCAACGAGATCTGGGAGCTGGACCGTGTCTTCACCAACTACCTGCTGCCCCAGCAGAAGCTACTATCCAAGCAGCGGCGCGGCGCGAAAGTCACCAAGAAACACGACGCGCCAACCACACCCCACCAACGCGCGATCCGGCATGAACGGATGCACAAACGCCCGGTCATCCAGATGAACGCAGCCTTCAAACGCATCAAGCCTGGAGCCCTCTCACGCCAGATCCTGGCGCTCACCGGGCAGCTGGAAACACTGGCCTTAGCCAAGAAACCAGCACCCCTCAAACCCGTCAACCGCGCTTGGAACAACTAGGCATCGCGGAGGCTCTTCAACGAGGCAACGAAGCCACTCATCCGGAGGTTTTCAAATGAGGCAACGTATTACTCTTCCCGGAGATATTGCAATGAGACAACAGGCGGGGGGCGCGTTGACTCATGTGAAAGGTCCGGAGCCGGATACGTTGCCTCACTTGAAAACGTCCGCGTAGCAGCGCGGCTGACGATGTGGGCGGCCGGTTGCCAGCTGTACCGTCTTTCAAGAAATTGACGATGGCCCAGGGGGCAGGCTGGAGCGTCTACGCATGTGATGATGTGCTCCCCGGAAGCTCGCCGCAACCTTGGCGCCAGTCACGCCTGCTAGCGAAGGAGATATCGTTTGGAGTGGTCGAAGAGTGATTCAAGCTCCCCAAGACCAATCTTGAACAGATATCCCCTGTCGCTATCCTTCCGTATCAGGAAATCCAAAGTTATCGCGCCGCTCCGCAACAAAGGCACCAGCTGATCGGGTCGGGGATCTCTAGTGTGATGGACCGCCTGGAATTGCAGGTACTCCTGGTTTCCTACGTGACGAGCGGCAGCTTCAACCCAGACTGTTTCAGCATGCTTGGATTTTAGGCGTGCCCGGAGTGTTTCGAGCTCCCAAAGCACTACCTCGTGCGGATCGAGCTCATTTTCGCGGACATGAAGAAGGTCAGCGTCTCGGTCTATCTGGAGGTAGAGGCCTTGTGGGTTGCTTTTCCGCGCGTTGATCGTGCAGGATAGCGTCCGGCCGTCAGGCCCGACGTATCCAAATGCATCGAGCAAGTGCCCGGACCCTCCAAAGCCGCTTCGACGCCAGTCGGGTGCTTGTGCGAACATGGTTGCCCGGCGTCCACCAGCCCGCGCCGATTTGATCTCTATCCCTCGGAAATCAGGCTCCTTCGAAGAATTCATTGGGATACCGAGCTCGTTCTCGAGCAGTCGGCCGATGGCGGTTGGGCCACTCACCGGCGCCGCTATAAAGCCTTTTGCCGAGATCTGCCTCAACTTTGAAAGTAGATCCTCGAAAATGCTCGGACTGCTTTCTAATTCGACAGGCTTTTTAAGGTTGACCTCGGCCAGTCGCAAAACGATTTGAAGGTCCTGACGCGATGCATTTCCTACCCAGAGCTTCCCGCCTACCCAAATAAAAGCGACTAGGTCCTGCGGCTGGGCCACTCGTGCTAAGCCTTTTATCCAAAGCCGCGGATCTCCGCGCTTCGTTCGCGGACGATACATTGTTCCGCTGGAATCAATGGGTTGTCCCTCGGCATCGATGATGACGGCTGGTACGGTGCGTTTGTGTTCAGCGCCGCTCGACTGAAGGATGAAGTTGTGAACCCCGTTCGTCTGGAGAAATTCTCTGAAGGACACGTTGGCATCTAGGATTGATTTTTCGAGCCCTGTGCGTGATGGACGAAGAACGCCGAAGCCCAAGCCGCTGTCCTGCAGCAGAGCAATATTTCGAATCTCAATTTCCGAAGTGAGTTCCATGACAGAAGTTGCCCAATCTTCTAACTAACTCCACTTACAAAACCTGCAACTAGCTTGCCCACCGCAAACGCGAGAAATGGCGACACAGCATTTCCCACCTGCGAGTACTGAGGCACTTCAAACCGTCTGCGTACTGAACCGGTGGTTTCCTTGCCCTGAAATTCAAAATCGTCCGGAAACCCCTGGAATCGTGCTAATTCGCGGACCGTGAAAATTCGGGGAACGCTGGGGTGGACGTAGTCGTCTGGAAGGGTCACTACCGTAGGCGCCTGAACGCCCCAGTTCAGTGCCTTCTGGGAATGTTTCTTGGTCGAGAGCCGTGTCAATTCTTTTGCCATGTCGGCGGGGTCTTGAGCGATGAGCGTCCCATCCGGAGCGAATGCGGGGTAGTTCTTGTTTTGAACGACGGAAATTGCATCCGCCGTTGACATGCCGCGCGCGACGTCTGCTAGCAGTCTTGTTGGTACAGCGTTGTCGCGCATCCACTGATAGAGGCGGAACCTATCTTTAGTGCGCGACGCGTGCTTCCTAGGGGTCTGGTTTCCCGGATGGTCCCGATGATCGGGCGCGGCAGGCAAGCCCCACGCGGTTTTCGACTGGATCTCCCTCCGGAACCGGAGCGAACGCTCGGTGTGTGGCTGAGGCAAAACCGACTGTAAGTCGGCGATGGCGTCGGCGATTGTCGGTGCATCTGCCCGATTGACGGTCGGAGGTGGGGCCATTGGGGGAACCGGGGTGTTCGAAATTTCATCCCTGAAGTAAGAACGCCACAGAGTTCCAGTCGAGCGGATTGACAGGCGGTCAGCCACGTCGCGGCGGACACCGATGATCATCAGTCTGGGGCGGCTCTGTGGGGCTCCGTAGTGTGCGGCATTCACGGCCACACCTTGGACTTCGTAGCCTGGTTCTGTCTCCATGAGTGCTTGTTGAAGTTGGTTAAACGCCGACTCTTCGTCGGTTGAGAACCTGTGACTCATTCCAACCACGTTTTCGATCACAACTGCTTTGGGCTGGGTCCGCTCAACAAAGGACAAGTACTCCCACGGCAGCTTGTTGCGGGCGTCCTCTGAATTTCTTCGTCCCGCCAGGGAGAATCCCTGGCATGGTGGGCCGCCGACTACAAGATCCAGCTTCTCAGCTGCCAAAGGTTCCATAATCGCTTCGCTGTCTAGCACCGTTCGGAGCTCCGAGACAGCTACCCCTTTCTTCGCCTGCAGCTCCACGGGCTGGGTCAAGTAATTGGCCCACTCCCGAACGTCGGAAACAGGTTCGAAGAAGTTGTGGTAGAAGGTCCGGGCGGCCATGTCGGACTTTTCCACAGCTAGAAGGAGTTCGCCCCCAGCGCGTTCCATTCCAAGGGACAATCCGCCACAGCCGGAAAACAGGTCAACGTACTTCATGATTCCTCCATGTTAGATGGCGTCCTTGGATGCCCGGACGTCCTGCGCTATCTGGCAGGCTGTTGGGCGGGTTTGGGCAGGCTCACAATCATGCCTCACGGAGGTAGGCTTCCCGCCCGGTTGTACCCGTATGTGGATAACCAAACACTGAGCGTTCCTATGATAGTGACATGGTGGACTTCATGAGCTCTGAGCAACGAAGCGCACACATGTCCAAGATCAAGTCTAGAGACACAAAGCCGGAGCTCATCGTACGACACGTACTTCACAGGGAGGGCTACAGGTACCGCTTGCACGATCCCAGACTGCCTGGGCGTCCGGATCTGGTGTTCCCGGCTCGACGAAAGGTGATCTTTGTCAACGGTTGCTTCTGGCACGGCCATGAGTGCCAGGTTGGCGTGCGGTTGCCGAAGACGAACACGGAGTTCTGGATGGACAAGAGGCGCCGCAACCAGAAACGAGATGCGAGGCAGCTCGAAGAGCTCCGCGGCGCGGGGTGGGAGACTCTCGTCGTTTGGGAATGCCAGATCGCCTCGGATCCACATCTGCTGGAGCGATTGAAGGATTTTCTGGATTGACTCGTCAGAGGGCGATACTCGCCGCCCATGTGCTCGTCCTTGCTCCGTTGCACCCCGTCGATTGGTGGAAGTGGTGCCAGAATTCGACTCAGGACCATGTCGATGCATTAGGAATACATCATTAGACCAAGACATTCTTATGCAGAATCGGACTTCATTCCCGTGTGAATCAAATTTGAAGCTCCTCGAAGACCTCCTCCATTTTGGATATCGCATATACTCTCGTTCCGAAGTATTCCGATAATTTTGATGTAGTCGCTAGGTGTGCCCACAATTTCTCAGTTACGACTATGTCGCAATATGGAATGGCAATGGCCATTGAAATCAAGTCGACTCGATCATGTTGATCCCAAGCAAGGTTTCGATCTTTGTGCTTCCAGTTCCGTAGGGTCGCCAACGTCCAAGCTGTAGAAATACTCCTTACGAAATCTCGGATATCTTCAGTTCGCTTCGACTGGGAACTGGAAAGCATGAACAAAGAATGCGGGTTCATCCCGAATTTCTGCGCGGCATCGTTAATTTCATCGAGAAGGCGAATGAACTCTTGTCCGACGATGATATCGGTTCGGCGTTTCCACGCCTCCGGTTGTTGAGTCCATTGGTTGCGCAGCTCCGCTTCTTCCCGAGCAAAGACCGCGCCGATCCTGTGTTCGGGCGTTCGATCGAACCCTTCTGAATCCATTAGACTTTGAACTCCGGCGAGATGCAGCCACTCCCAGGCCTCCCCGGAACGCTGTATCTTCTCCCACTCTTCAGGGACCTCTGTCGTTGGGACTTCAGGTAACGTCTCTGTGGCGACGCTACCAACCAATCGAAGTCGGCCATCGACGGATCCGAACGCATGATTGACTCCGACTCCCAGAATTTGTTCGCGCCCAATCGGATTAGCTATGCCGGTAACCCGTTGTTCGACTTCTGCGTGGACTTCCAAGGCCTGGATCTCGTGCAATGCCCTCAGAGTTGAATAGCCAGTCAGTGTTTTCATGGTTTGCGCCAAGTTTGTTCGAGACAGTTCGTTGCCTCGATTCCAGACCTCCATGTAATGGGCTGAGGATAGAGGAATTTTGACAAGTCTCGCCTCCACCGCATCTGCCAGGCGGTCGAAACGCCTACCCCAATCCGCCGAATTGCCCGCACGTCCTTGAGCGAGCTTTATCCAGACATTCATATCTAGATAAAGCAAGAACGGTTCTCCATGTGTTGAATCCATGCGGGAAGCCTCGTCAGCTATTTGCGGTGGGGTCGGTACAAATTGTTTTGGCCCGCTGCTCGCTAATCCGACAGGTGGTTCATGAGGCCTCTTTCGCGTGAAGGTGGTCTCCTTTGCAACCCGACCGCCATCAGGTCGTGGTGCGGACATGGGGCGGTCACCGCGAGTCCTAGCTTCATCGGACGAGGTTACCAGAGCCGTATCAAGGCGGCATCTCCGCCTGCGGTTGCGTGCGGCAACGCCGGTCAGGCTCGGATGGGCGACGTAGCCTTGCAGGATGACTGTCCTCGGGAAGTCGGTCCGTTTGGGAGGCCGGAGACGAACTTGGCTCATACGACGACGGCCATCGTGACTTGGATTGCACTGAGGAGTTCTCCGGACATGTGTAGTCCTAAAATGCCCGCCGACGCGCCGGCGCGGAGCTTGCTGATGGTTTGTCCCCGCTCGCGTTTGGCTTTTAGGTCGTCGTTCAGTGCCGCGTATTCTCTCGTTGAACTGACGGCTGTCCGCGCCGCGAAACCGAGTGATGCTCCCGCGATCCCGGAGCAAGTCTGATCCCGTTCAGCGGGAGTTTTCACGTAGTTGCATTTGAACCCGGATTGTTGCCACGACCTCTTCGGGATGGGCAGCAGAGACGACCCATCGGCGGTTCTCCGTTTCCAAGGCGACCGCAGGCCCCCCCCACCAGCACCCCTCGGGTGTTCTTGCCCAAGACGCGGATGCCGTAGCCCTCAGAAAGGGACGTATCCGAGGCTCTGGTCACGGCTGAAAGGTCTGAGAGGGGAATCGCTGTTGAATAGAAGGGCGCACAACGTAGGACGATCTTCCCCTCCGTGACGGCGATGGACACGGTCATTCGAACGATCAGCCAGGTCAGAGCCACGATGCCGGCGGCGATCAGGAGCCCGGGTAATAGGATGCCCCCGGCTTGAGCAGAGATGACAATGACGATTGTGGATGCGCCGACAATTCCCAGGTCAAGCCTCTGTAATCACGCGCAAGCCGGACCTCAGATATCACCATTTCTTGTCCCCAATCCGCCCGCATTCAGCAGCGAGTCTTGCTGTCTCCGTGTGAGAAAGGCTATGGTCCAAATCGGCAACTAGGTGGACGAAACCTCAAAATGTGTGCTGAAAAGGCAAAACTAGGTGTCACAAGGGCCCAATCTGTGTGTACCCGCCGCTTGATCTAGGTGTATATGCCCTCAGGAACTCACCGCCCCTCCGCATACGCAGCGTCGTCGCCCCTTTCAACCGCCCGCACAACCCAACCCACAACACTCTCCCGCCCACCCCAAGCCCCCAGCACCAAGCCTTACCCTTATCCCAAGGGCGACTCCCTCAGGCGACGCATTCGAACGGACACGGCATGTCAGATCTCACAGTCCAGGAGCGGCACTCGGTACAGCTGCCGATCACCGAGGCCGCGTGCCTTCAGCCGGACCAAGTTCTGGATCACCTGGGCTCCAGCCCGGCTGGGCTGTCAAACAAACAGGCCGCGGAGCGTCTGGAAGAACTGGGCCCGAACGCCGTGCGGACGCACCGGGCCAACGGGTGGGCGGTGTTGGGCCGGCAGTTCGCCAGCCCCATCCTCATCCTGCTGATCATCACGGCCGGGCTGTCCCTCTTCCTGGGCGATGCCACGAATTCGATCGTGATCGGAGTGATCCTCCTGGTCAGCGTGGGCTTGGGCTTCACCAACGAATTTCGCGCCGAACGAGCCTCCGAAGCATTGCATTCCCGGGTGACCCACCGCGCCGTCGTGCTCCGCGACGGAGCCACGCAGAACGTGAACGTCACCGCCTTGGTGCCGGGCGACATCGTGCACCTGAGTCTGGGCGCCATCATCCCCGCCGATATCCGCCTCCTGAGCACCAAGAACCTCCTCTGCGACGAAAGCATCCTGACGGGGGAGTCCCTTCCGGCAGGCAAGGATCCGGCCCCGGTGGCGCCCGGATCGGCCCTGGGCGACCTCGCATCCTGCGTCTTCATGGGCACCGTCATCCAGTCCGGCGGCTGCACCGGCGTGGTGGTGGCCACCGGCGGCCGCGCCGAATTCGGCCGGATCGCGCTGGGCCTGGGAGAACGGCAACCCCAAACCGAATTCCAGCTGGGGCTGAAGCGGTTCTCGTTCCTGCTTTTGCAGGTGGCCATCGGGCTCACCACGCTGATTTTCATCGCGAACCTGCTGCTGCAGCGGCCGCTGATCGAATCGCTGCTGTTCTCCCTGGCAATCGCCGTCGGCGTCACGCCGCAGCTGCTGCCCGCCGTCGTAAGCACCAGCCTCGCCACCGGCACCCGCCAACTGGCCCGGCGGAAAGTCCTGGTCAAACGACTGGTCTGCATCGAGGACCTCGGCGACATGGACATCCTGGTCACCGACAAAACCGGCACCCTCACGGAAGGACGGATCAGCTTCACCGCCGTGCTGCCCGCCTCACCGGACGCGTCCGACGTCGAACTCCTCACCTTGGGTCTGCTGGCCACCGAAACCGACTACGCCGAGGCCAAACTCTCCACGGCCGGGCAGAACCCGCTGGACGCGGCCCTTTGGGAAAGCACCGGGGCGGCCGCCTTTGATCCCGCCCGCTTTGAGCGCCTCGACCTGATCGACTTCGACCACCAGCGCCGGCGCACCAGCGTGCTGGTGCGGGAATCCGGCGGCCCGGCGCGCCTGGTCACCAAGGGTGCTCCCGAGGACGTCCTCGCCCTCTGCGGGCCGACCTCGCCCAGCGTGCAGGCAATGCTGGACGAACAGTTCGACGCCGGATCGCGCGTCGTGGCGGTGGCCACCCGCCCAGCCACGGGGCTAAGCAACATCACGCCTGACGACGAAAAGGACCTCGTCTTGGCCGGATTCCTCGTCTTCCTCGACCGGCCCAAGGCAAACGCGAAAGGGTCGCTGGAACAACTGGCCACGCTGGGCATCTCTGTGAAAATCGCCACCGGGGACAACGCCAAAGTCGCCGAAAAAGTATGCTCCGAGCTCGGAGTGATTTCCGGCGGAACCCTCACGGGCGCGGACGTCGACGCATTGTCCGATACCGAGTTGGCCGCTATCGCCCGGGAAGCCACCATCTTTGCCCGCGTCTCGCCCGAGCAGAAGGCGCGGATCATCACCCTGCTGCGCCAGAGCGGCGGGGCAGTGGGGTTCATGGGCGACGGCGTCAACGACGCCCTGGCCCTTCACAAAGCGGACATCGGGATCTCCGTGGACAGCGCCACGGACGTCGCCAAGGACGCTGCCGATGTTGTGCTGATGGATAAGGACCTGGGCGTCCTGGCCGAAGGCGTGATGGAGGGCCGGAGGATCTTCGCAAACACCATCAAATACGTGCTGATGGGAACGTCCAGCAACTTCGGCAACATGTTCAGCGCAGCCACGGCGTCGGTGGTGCTGAGCTTCCTGCCCATGCTGCCGGGGCAGATTCTGCTCAACAACCTGCTCTACGACAGTGGCCAGCTGGCCATCCCGGGCGACCGCGTGGACAAGGAACAGCTGCTGGCACCATCGCACTGGAACATCGCGTTCATCCGGCGCTTCATGTTCCTCTTCGGGCCGATCAGCTCAATCTTCGACTTTGCGACCTTCGCCCTCATGCTGTTCGTCTTCGACGCCGTGCCGGGGGAGTTCCGGGCCGGCTGGTTCATCGAATCCATCGCCACGCAGACCCTCATCATTTTCGCCATAAGGACCCGTCGGGTTCCGTTCCTGCGCAGCCGTCCCTCTGTTGGCCTGTTGAGCGCATCCTTGGGCGTCGTGGCCGCGGGCATCTTCCTGCCTCTGTCACCGATGGCGGGCGTGCTGGGCTTCGATCCGTTGCCGGTGCCGTTCTTCTTGGCGGTACTGGGAATGATCGTTGTCTACATGGTCCTGGTGGAATTCGCCAAGCAGTGGTTCTTCGCCCGGGCCGCGCAGCAGCTGCCCGGCGTGCCGACCCCCGTCCGCCGTCGGCCGGATACCCACCACATCTCCCGCCGCGCAGCACGCTTCAGCGCGCCGGTTGTCGCGGTTGTCCCGGGGCGCCCGGTGCTTCCGGGGCTTCCGGCACGCAGGCGCCGCAAGGTGGCGGCGTAGTTTTCGGGGGTCTGAAGAGGTAGGCGCTGTGGTCTGGATCCCGTCGGAAGGATCGGCAACTCAGTGGCAGCCCAGCCGCCCGAGTGCGTGGAATGCCGGAGCTTCCCGGCAACATCATCAGCGTCCACGCCCACCAAGTATCGCGCCGTGGCGATCACTTCTTCGACGAACGCGGTTTCGCGGCTTTCGGTGGAAGAGTCGCAACATATGCGAAGGCCTTGTCGACCCATTCCGCGGTTTGTTCTTCGTCGCTGCTCCAGGCTTCGGGCAGGCCGACGTAGCCTCCCATCGCGCGACCTTCAGGGCCGAACGGAAGCGTTTGGTGCTCGGCCTCGATGGCCGTCTTGTCGGCGTCGGAAAGTCTGACGCCAATCATCGGGCCGAACAATCCGGCGAACATGTTGCCGTTCACGAAGGCGCCCAGGTTGCCGAACATCGGCTTGACGACCACATCCGGGTTGTCTGGCAGGACCGCGCGGAAACGGTCCTTGTCGGCATCGGACGGTTTGGGTATCTGCATGTGCTTGCTCCGGGGTAGGGATCGAAAGCCTAGGACTGCATGCAGCATACGACGACGGGATGAGGGCGGCCAGCGTCAAGGCATTGTGCCGGTCCAGGATCTTCGGGCCTGAGGAAACAGCGGCGTACGGCTAGGCGGGTCCTGGCCCGGCTTGCCGATGAGCACGGCGCGGTGGGCTTGTCGGTGAGGGGAGTTGTTTGGGGGCCCGGCGAGTGAATCGCCAGGCCTCCATTCCTTGCCAATCATGAGCGTCGGCAGGCAGCGCCTCCGCCATTTGCGTGGTGTAGCCGTGGGTGACAACGGATGCGAGAAGTATCCAATATTCCAGCGATCATTGGTCCAACTCAGCCAGATCGGAATCGTAACCGGTGAACCGTCAGCCGATTTCGCCTGGATAGTGGTGTCATAGAAGCCCAGTCCGCCAGGAGACTTGTAGGAAACCTGGTAGTCGGCGGCGTCGACTCCGCCCCACATCCTGATCCAATCGTCCACCGCCTGATCAAGGTCTTTGAAATTCGCAGCAAACATGGATTTCAGGCCGGCCGCGTCTTTGGCATGAAGATAGGACATGGTTTGGTGGATTGTCTGGTCACGCAGTTCCGGCTTGGGAGGGTCGCCGGGCGTCCCACTGTATGGACCGCACGCCGACAGCGTGACAAGGATCAGAACAAGCCAGCAGCGCAGTAGCAACCGTCTCATGAGGGTTCCGATCTAGGTGCGGAGGGCGAAATAGGTGGAGTTTGGGTTGGCATTGTAAATTTCCCAGATTGAGCGGTTCCAGTACCCGTCCGTGTGCTGATTGACTTTGATGTCAATCCCGGCCGCGACTGATCGTTTGGCTCTTGTCTTTCCTTGCATTCAATCCCCCGATGAGTGGTTTGTGTTCAGACGAGGGCCCGATGCTCAGAAGGTGCTCTCGTGTCTTGTCATTTCCTTGCTGCCACGGCGACTGGCTCGGAGCGACACGTCCTAGCGAGACCTACAGTTTCGGTGGGCAAAGGCTATGACTCGATTCGGCGACTAGGTGGTGAAAATCGTCAAAATGAGTGCCAAAAAGCCGAAAATGAGTGCCAAAAGACCGAAAATGAGTGTGGAAAAGGACGAGACTAGGTGTCCGCAAGCGCCAAGTGAGTGCAGACTCCCCGTTCAATCTCGAAAGTGCTGGCCTAGGAAATCGCAGCCAAAGATGCGTTGGCCGAACCCGGCGTTGACTGTTGCCAGGCATTGGAGGAGGTCGTCCGTGAAGGTGAGTTCGCCGTTGTCAGCTGCTTCCAGATGTCCGTGCATGCGGATGCCCCGGCGGCTCGCGGAGGTGGCCGCAGGGAGTCGGGCGACCGGACACTCATTGGGCGCTTGACGATCACTCAATTTGGCCTTCGCCAGCACGTTTCCGGGTTTTGACCACCTAGCCGACAATTTCGAGCGTAGCCTTCCTCACACGAACACACTGCGAGCTAAGGGGAAGCTTTGAAGAAGAAATTGGCGGTCACCGTCGCTGCAGGCCCGATGAGACCCGTTCTTCGAATCCATCCCGTGCAGATATATGGGGCCTTCGTATTTTCCTCCCTGCTGTTCAGTTCGGTGATTCTCTTCGGACTCTTGATCCCCCCGGTCGAAGCAAAAACCGTCGTATCGACGTACGGCACGGCCGTGTGTGCCAGTTTGCTACTGACTCAGTTCCTATGGGGCCCGATAGTTCATCGCCTCAGGCGATCGCGGCTTCCGAACGTGACGGTGCCTTTGTGTGTAGGCGGAGCCACTCTCGCTTTGGCTTTCTCCTCCGGCGTAGTGGAGCGCTTCCTCGTTGGTGGGCCCACGAACTCTATGCTCCTGGGTACCTACTTTGTCTCGGTTGCGGTGGTCGGAGGGACCCTTCTTGCGGTTTGGAAATTCGGCTCATCGCCCGCCAGAGAAGGAGGAAACGTTGAACAGATCAGTCAGTAGGGGATTATTCTTCGGGGCCGTGTTCGGATGCACCTATGGGCTTGTGATTCTTTCCTTGGGCGGGTCCGGCGGCCCGGGCTTGGCGATACTCAGCGGGCTTGGCGGCGCGTGGGTGGGTGCCGTGTCAGGTTGCATCATCGCTGCGTTGACCTTTGGCATCGGTCGGCTGACCAGAATTCGACATGGCCTTGAGAACCTCCTTGCCGCCGTGGTTACCGGGGCTTCGACTTTGCTGATCCTTATGGCTTTGACCTCAGTTTCGGATTCAACGTGGCCATGGTGGACGCACCTAGTTCCGGCGAGCGCTGCAGCAGTTATTGGTGGACTGGCGTGGCCTCCGGAGAGGACGGTGGTTGGGGAGTCCCGTTAGGCTCACCGCCCCGCCACGCACCCCGCAACGTACTCCGCATCCACGCCCACGCCGCCGACGATCGACGAGTAGTGTCCCGTCAGCCACGGCAGCCCCACCACGTACAGCCCAGGCTGTTCAGTGACGCCGCGGACATGGCGTGGGTAGCTCCATGCATCCAAAACGGGAATATTCACGAAGCTTAGGTCCAGCTGGTAGCCAGTGGCCCAGAGCACCGACGTGATGTTCTCGGCGGCCAGGTTCAAGCGTGCTGGCTCAGGAGCAGGGAGCCAGTCGTCCGCCGGCGCCGGCTCGTGTTCGGGTGCGTCGATCCCTGCGGCGGCGATGTAAGCGTCGAGCGCCCGCCCCATGCGCTGGCCGAACCCGGCCTCGACTGTTGCCAAGCGTTCGGGGAGGTCGTCCGTGAATGTGAGTTCGCCGTCGTCGGCTGCTTCCAAGTGCCCGTGCAGCCGGACGCCCTGGCGGCCCAGCTCGCGGAGGTGGATGTCGTGGCCGCCATCGGTTCCGGAAAGCAGGGGGTTGCAGGCGAACCGTGCGGCGGGGGAGGGCAACTGCCCGACCGTCAGGGCGTTGAGCCCGTACTCGGGTCCGTGGATGCCGGCCTGCAGGATCCAGTAGATGATGTCGTGCCCGCGATACCGGCGCGGCGCCTCCGGACACGTGGCCACCGCCAGATGCAC
The DNA here is from genome assembly GCF_057747935.1 of Arthrobacter sp. DMZ02-1R. NCBI lineage: Bacteria > Bacillati > Actinomycetota > Actinomycetes > Micrococcales > Micrococcaceae > Arthrobacter > Arthrobacter sp. DMZ02-1R. The sequence continues at coordinate 3,635,535 of NZ_CM173230.1, read as the reverse complement.
CTGACGGCCGGCACCGAGCAGGTCCTCCGCGATCTGCCCGCCCGACTGCCCGGTCCCGACAATCAGCACGGCGCCATCGGGCAACTGCTCCGGATTGCGAAAGTCGTGGGTGTGAAGCTGCAGGACGCTCCCTGGAAGACCTGCCGCAAGGGAAGGGATTTTCGGTATTTGGTACGCGCCAGTCGCCAGCACCAAATTGCGTGACCGCCAAGTTCCGTCTGAGGTTTCAACGCTGAAGCCGCCGTCCGACGTCGCGATCCGCGTGACGTCCGTGCCGGTCCGGACCGGGGCATCGATCCGCCGCGCATAGTCCCGGAAATAGTCCACCGCGTCGTCACGCGCCATGAACGCCTCCGGTTCCGGACCGGTGTACGGCATACCCGGCAAGTCCAGGGAGAAGTTCGGCGTGTTCAGAACGAACGCGTCCCAGCGATCCTGCCAAGCGCCACCCAGCGTGGCTCGCCGTTCAAGGACTTGATGCCCGACGCCGGCCCGGCTGAGGAAGTAGCTCGTGGCCAGTCCCGCTTGGCCACCGCCGACAATGAGGGTGTCGACCTCCAGGGGGTGGCTTTGTTGGGCGGGTGTGTGCGGGTCAGTCGCCATGATCGATCCCTTCTCCCTGTTGCCAGAGATTGGTCCGGGGCCGCTTCTTGGCAGAACTCTACGCTCAGGGATTCGGGCGCGGGAGGCGTACGCGTGGGGGAAGCCGTGGCGGACGTGGAGCACCGCCCGAAAAACCCGCCAGAACAACCCGGCGTTTCCACTTGCGCCGGCAGCGCGCTGTCCGCCAAACTGTCCTTGGATCCACGAGAGACAAATACCTCCAAGATCCCGCCCGCCTGACCTTCAAGGCCGGCCACCGCCCCATCTCGAATGCCGGGCGCATTTCACGAAATCCCGCTTTCCACTTCGCTTGAGCACCCTTCCTGGAACAACTCACTTCTGACCTCCCAGACGCGACTCAAGCCTCGAAAGAGAGAAGCATCATGATCAAGCACCTTCCCGACCTCGTCCTGGAAATCACCGCGCACGATCCGGGCACCATCGAAACCGAACTGAACACCGCCGTCGAGACCCTACTCACCCAGGCCCTGCGGGAGCGCTCGCGCGGCATCCTGGTCACCCAGCATGGATACAAGCGGTACACCGTCACACTCAGCCCCGAGGTCCCCTACGGGGAGACTCACGAACACCGGGCTTGGGACCGCCCTGCCGACGCCTCGATCCATGCCCAGACTCCCATCCCCGAGGACCCGGCCGGTCAGCCCGAACAGCGCGCCGCATAGGATCCTCCCGCCTCAAGGCTCGGCATCCATCCAGGACCAGCCCGAAGTGGGCCACCGCGTGCGTTCAATCGGTCAGGCGCGGTCGTGGATGGTGATTTGGTATCCGTCGGGGTCGGCGAAAGTAAAGGTACGCCCGAATGGGCCGTCGAACGGTTCGACGACGATTTCGGAACCGGCTGCCGCCAATTTGTCGTGGATCGCTTGCGTATCCGTGGCGTGCAACCACAAGCCGATGCCGAGGCCAGGCTGCGGGGTGGAGGCAAGGCTGACGCCCGGCGCCAGGTCCCGGACTGCGAACGCGACCGGTTTGGTGTCAAATACCACCGCGTGGGGTGGCCCCGCCTGCGAGCGGGTCAGCCCGAGGTGCTGTTCGTAGAAAGAGGCAGACATTTCGAGGTCGCGCACTTGGATGGAAACGAAGTCGGGTCCGGTGACCGGCATGAGGAGCTCCTTAGTGTCAGTTAGTTGACACTAAGGGTATGTCAGAATATTGACATGAGTCAAGACGTAACAGGAGTCAGCCTCGATACATCGCTCGGATATCTCCTAAAGGAGGCGGCTAGTGCGCTTCGCACGGCAATGGAGAGTGTGTTGCGGCCGCTGGGCATGAGCATCACCCACTACGCCTGCCTTGAGCTCCTTGCCCAGCGGCCGGGGCTGTCCAACTCCGAGCTCGCGAGAGGCGCCTTTGTGTCTCGACAGTCGATGAACGTTCTATTGCAGGCGCTAGAGCGTGAGGGCCTTGTTTCTCGGGCGACCGAGGCTTCGGTCGGCCGAATACTGCCGACTGAACTGACGGCGCATGGCCGCCAGCAGCTTGAAGCCGCCAGTGCTGCAGTCAAGGCGGTGGAGGACACTATGCGCTCGGGCCTCACTGACGACGAACAGAAACAGCTTCAAGACATGTTGAGGACGTGCGTCGCCTCCCTGCAACCAACCGGCCAATAGAAAGGAAGTCCCCGCTAGGTACCGGCGCCTCCGCGGGCGTTGAGATTGACCTGGAGGAATTGGATAAAGTCCAATCCGGTAGACGTGCCGCCGCCCCACTGCTTGCCATCGACGAACGCCGTCGGGATGCTGTTGATCCCGCTGTCCACGGCGAGCCTGTTGGAGTACCGCGCCCATGCAAGGAACGTGCCACTATCGATGCACTTGGCCGCATCGGCGCCCGCCGCCGCCACGAGGGACTTCAGCTCCTGGTTGCTCAGGCCCGAGGACCCTTGGGCCGGCTGGTGGGCAAACAACTGGGAGAGGAAGTCCGCATACCTGTCCGGGTGGGCATCGGCGACGCATGCCGCCGCGGCGGCCGCACGTGACGAGTACCTATTGGTGGACTGGCGGTCGAGGTAGGCGACGGGACGGTATTCCACGGTGATCTTTCCCTCGTTGCGCAGGCGGTCGAGACTGGGCCCGTAGGAGCTGTGAAAGTCGGCGCAGTACGGGCACATGAAGTCCAAGTACACCACCACCTTGGCCGGCTGTCCTTTCGGCGCGGCCTCGACGCCTGGCGCATGCGCGGGCTGCCCGTTCGGCGTCGCGAGCGGATCAGGCGACGGGAGCGTGTTGGTGTCGACGGTGGACGCCGCGACGGGCACCACTTTGTTTCCCGCAGCCAAGATGATCCCGCCGTTGGCGTTCATGTTTGCCGGGCTGGGCCCCCGATCGGGGAGTTGGAGTAGGGGAGTGGCCGAGGGGCCGCTTCCGATCCACTGCCCGGCGGTCATGGTCAACCCGGTGGACACGAGCGTCAGTGCGAGCACTGCCGCGAGCGTGCCAGCCGCAAGGCCTGCGTATCCGACCACCAGACCTGCAACGGCGAGACCCCGGCCGCCGTCGCCGCTCCGCCTGATCCGCGCGAGCGCGATATGCCCAAAGATGATGCCGAGCACGCTGATCACGAAAGAGCAAACGAGGGATGCGATGGCCAACGGTTCGGTGCGCAGAGACGGTGGGGGATAGCCCTGCCGCGGATCGGGCCAGGGGCTGGGGTTTGTCTGGTAGTGCGCGGTTGGCTGGGGCGGCCACGGGCGTTGCTCGGGCTGGTAGTCACTCATCCGCAGTGCTCCTTCTGGTGTGCAGGAGCAACCGCGCCCCCCCCAATGGTCAGAGCATAGCGCCACGCACGGTGCACGCGGCAGGGTCCGGCGGCCGTTTGTTCAGGTGCCGGGCAACTTGCCAGCGCTCACCTGACCCGCCTCAGACAACCCGATCCGCCCGTTCCCAGTGCTCGCGCAGCAACCCGCCAAGCCGGTCGGGTTCGATCCGGTGCGGGGGATCGAAGTGGTGGCGGTCAGGGAACACCTGAAGGCGGAAATCCGGGAACACCGTGGACAGCCGCTCGGCAACCTCGCCATAGTCGTCCGGATTGCTCAGGCCGCCGAGGACGAAGAACACCGGCCGATCGAACGCAGCCAACCGAGCCCGGTCCAGTTCGTAAATCTTGAAGTCCCGCAGGAACGCCCGGATCCCGGCCGGCCGCTTGGCCATCCACGGCGGCGGTGCGCCTTCGGGTGGAGGCGGAAGGACGACGTCGGGCTTTACTCCCAGCCTCATGAACGCGGCCATGAACTGTGCAGGCGGCAGAGTCTCCAGCGCCTCGTATTCCTTCCAGAGCTGAGCGTGCGCCGGGCTCCAGTCCCAACTGCCAGCCCAGGCGGGCTCCAGAAGCGTGAGGCTAAGCAGCCGCTCGGGGTGCTTGGCAGCGAACGCCAAAGAGGCGGCTCCGCCTCCCGAATATCCGAGTAGGTGGAACGTCTCCCAGCCGCGGGCTTCGGCCTCGCGGAGCACGCCGTCGATCTCGGTGTCCAGACTCCAGCCCGGTGGCGGCTCATCGCCGTCGTACAGTTCAAGGTCCTTCGCGACGGCGTCGACGTCGGGCCCCAGCGCTTCGATCAGCGCGCCATAAGCGGGTTGGGCGGGAAGAACGCTCCCCGGAAGAAGGACCACCCGAATCGGCTCCATGGCCGAACTCTACGCCGGTTGGGGGTTGGGGTGGGGAGATGGGCTATTTTCCGGGCGAGAGGACGGTGACGCCGGCATCAGCGGCGGCTGCGAGAAGTTCGACGTCGTAAGCGATCATCAGATCCGCTTGGAGCCCGATCGCTGTTGCGAGATGGATCGCGTCCGCACTCCGCAGCCCGCCAGGAAGGGCTGCCGCGTACATCAGGTCGGAGCGGGCTACGTCCACCAGATTGACGCCACCGAGTACGGTATTCACCGGTCCCGGGTCCAGGCCCCGCCGACGCGCCGCGCAGTGGAGCTCGGTGTAGAGGAGCATCGACGCGACAAGGCGGTGTCCGCTTGCGGCAGCAGTAGAAAGATAATCAGCGAGGGCAGCGGATTCCGGTTCGTCGACCAGAAGCTTCAGGACCGCTGAGGTGTCTACATAGGTGATCACCGATCGCCACGCAGATCGGCCAGAATGTCTGGCGTGCCCATCTCACTCTTGATGCGGGGCACAAGCCTGAAATCCACGGGACTCTCGGCAGCACGGCGGACGCCGCCTGACTGCAACAGCCGTTCGAACGGCGACGCGGAGGGCGGTATGAGCGTTGCTGCAATTTCCCCGTTATTGGTCACGTCAATTGTTTCGCCATTTTTCACGCGCTCCAGAATCTTGCTGCTGTTGTTCCGGAGTTCCCGGTGTGGAATCGTGGTCATCATTGCCTCCGTAGCAATCGTAGCACTTTCGCGGTGCGCGGTTGGTTTGGCGGGCTCAACCGCCCAGCGGCTTTTCAGCAATCCGTTCCAACGCCCAGTCCCAACGGATCAGTTCCTGTTCCAGGCGAACACCGTTTCCGTATCGGTTGTTTCCCAGCGCTTCGTAGACATCTGCCTCCCGGGCGGTCAGCCTCGTCAAGAGGGCTCGCGACGGCGAAGTCTCCACACCCCATGCGTCCCGATGGGCAAGCAGCGTCGCTTCGTCCATGAGCACGCTGGAGACGTGAGGGTGGACGGCGCGGAGTTGGTCCAGGATGCGGAAGCCATGGGTATCCAAGTCTCCCCAGTACAAGACCTCGCAATCCTCCAGCCACCCCGCATCGCGCAAACTGGAAAAGCCATAGCCCGCGCCAAACAGCGCCAGGGACCGCGGACGATCCGGAAGGGAAAGGTAGTTCACGAGATTCTCGGTGGCGATCACGGACTCAACCGGAAGCCGCAGGCTCCTGAACGCCTCCGCGGTGACCATGACGTCACGGGCATCGCCCAGCAGCGGAATTGCCGGGTCCAGCAGCCGAAAGCGGACGAGCTCAGGGGGATGAAGAAAGCCGTGACGCTCGGCGAAGCGGGCAGCTGGGGTACGTGCGACCGGGCTGACAAGCAGTGCCTCGTCACCGTCTGCGGTGGCACCAGCCTCCGGCAGATCATCTTCAAGCGACGTCGCCTCCAACCCCGCCGCCATTTCATCAATCACCCGCCGGTGGGTCTCGAGGAATTTGGTATGGACTCCTGGCAGGCTCAACTGCCGTACGTAAATACCCGGCCCGGGATTCTCCCGCAGCCACAACGCCACACGGGCAGCGGTCAGGGCCGCCTCACCCAAAGCCAGGAGCTGCAGCGGGCGCTTCAGTGCCCAGGTCCGCAACGCGGGGTCGAGAGCCGCCAACGCATCGGCCAACGAACGGAACCGGGCTAGATCCCGAGTCTTGCCAACGAAGGCCGCCTCGTCCTCCACCCTCGCAAATACCGCCGCAGCCGGGAGTCGGTTCGAACCGATCGTGGTGCGGCCGACGTCGACCGTTTCCAAGGTGTACGTCCCCACCGAGGCGAACAACCCGGCCGCCCACTCCCGTGCGGCGGCATAGTCGTCACGCAGTTCAGTGGCCGAGGGCCGCTTGAGCGCACGACGCCGGGGGTAGGCTTCCGTTGGTTCCAGCGCCTCGCGCAGCAGTTGCCCGCGCTCCCACGCCGCAGAGGACAGCGAGCGTAGCCCCGCCAGCGTGGTCCAGTTTCGCGAAGCTCCACCGGTATTTTTAGCCGGCACGGCGATCCCGCTCCTCGCGGTATTCCGTAATGGTCATGTTGCGGAGCTGGGAGTCATTGCCATTGGTGTTCGCTACGAAGCCCACGTGTGCTACAAAAGGCTCGATGACGTGGATCTTCTGTAGCGGTGTGACGATCAGCAATTGGAGTTTCATACGCTGGAAGAGTTCCAGGCCGTAACGCGCGGACTCGTCCGAGCCGCGGCCGAAAGCTTCGTCAATAACCACAAACCGGAAGCTGCGGCCCTTCCCTGCGCCCTTTCCCGAATTTTCTCCGGAAGCAAGTCCGAACTGGAAAGCCAACGCCGCCGCAAGGATCGTATAGGCCAGCTTTTCCTTCTGACCGCCTGACTTCCCGCCCGAGTCCGTGAAGTGCTCGAATTCCTCCCCGGTCTCGGTCCACTTTTCGGAGGCCGAGAATGTGAACCAGTTCCGCACGTCCGTTACCTTGGCGGTCCAACGCTCGTCGAGCGCCGTGTAGCCCTCCCGTCCCCGGAAACGCTCGATGAGCCTCTCCACCTGTAGGTACTTCTGTTCCGAGTACTGATCCTCATCCCCAATAGTCCCTTCCGAGCAGGCCCGCAGGTCGATCCCGAATTGGCGGACGTCCAAGTCTGTCGAGCTCTGGTGCTCCAGCTGGATATGCCTGCCCGGGTTGTATTCGATCGCCGCAAGGGACAGGTTGATTTCACCGATCCGATTCACAATGTCCTGGCGCCGGCTGTCGAGGAAAGCGTTGAACGCCACCACCTCGTGGATAGTGTTCTGGGTCAGCGACTCCTTGAAACGCGCCTCGAAGCGCGGAAGATCGTCCTTCTCCAGCTGCTCCAGCAGTCGATCGAATTCTCCGGCTGCTTCCAGCGAGGCATCGATGTCCGTAGTTTCGTTGGGGTATCTGTTCCGGAAGTCCCTCATCTGTCCGGTGATGTTTACTTCAACTCGACGCATACGTCCGGACAGCGACTCGATTCTGTCTGTGAGATCGGACCTTACATCGCTTTCCACGTCACTTGTGTTGTTGTAGGTGAGGGCCTTGGTTCCTAGTTTCTCCGCAGCAAGTTGCCCGATGGCCTTCACAACGGAATCGTCATCTGCAAGGGGCTGCCCATTCAGAATTTGGCGACATTTATCTATAGCCAGCACGATGTTTTTGGTTTCGTTGTTGTTTTCGCCAACTCGCTCTCGAACCTTGTCCGACTTTTTTTCGAGGCGCTCAAGCGCCCGGGACATCTCAGCCTGCCTCACCGCCAACTGCTGCAGCACGCTGCTGGCCGACTGGAGTTGGCTCTTCTCATTCTTGAGTTCCTGGATCCTGCGCACGGTCAGCTGCCAACCGATGTCGGCGAAATCGCCCGCTGAACGGATTGTGCCCAGCTGTTGATTCTGACGTCCGAGAGCGCCCAAGGAGGCGTCCACCTTGCCCAGCCGCGTCTCGACACTGCGAAGCTTGCCTTTGACGTCGTCGCGCTCGGCGAGGAAGCGGGCGATCTTGTCGTGGTTGTCCCAGCCGAGGACGTAGTTGCGCCGGTCCGCGAGGTCACGGCGATCATCCTTCTCGTGCCGGCCCCGGCCGCCCTTGAGCTGGCCGTTGACCGTCAGGGCCTTGGGGTAGCGGCGGAAGTCCTCCATGGTGTCGCAACACACGTAGTCGAACCGGGTGCTGAGTTCGTCCAGCAGGAAGCTGCGGAAGGGGGTGCCTTGCTTGATGGCGATCTTCGCAGCGAGCGTCCCCGCTTCGGCAGGCCGCGCAGCAAGCGAATCGCCGACCCTCAGGTAGACCAACCTGGCCCGGAGATTATTGGAATCTACCCAACTGCTCACTGCCGGGTAGTGCTCGGCCGAGACCAGCAGGGACAGGGCGAAACCGCGCAGGGTTCGTTCGGCTGCACCCTCCCATTCCGACTCGCCGTCCCGTACACGCAGCAGTTCGCCAGCATAGGGAAGCGCGGTTTCCGCGACGCCTATTCCCTCGCACAGACGACGGCGGAGCTCCAGTTGGGCGAGCGGCAGCAGGGTCTGGCGGGACTGCAGGCTCACCAGCTCGGCGTCGATGTCCTTCCCGCGCGCCATCAGGTCCGTGTGCTCCACGCTCAGCTGCGTCCGCTGGTTCTGGAGGTCGGTGTTCTCGGTTTTGAGCCTTGTTTCCACCTCGCCGAGACGGGTCCGGTTCGCGTCGAAGAGTACACGGTCTTCCGGCACGCTCAAACCGAGTTCGACGGCGGCAGCCGAGTACTGCTCGAAGCGCTTCCGTTGGGAGCGCGACTCCTCTTCGAGCCGCGCGATGTCGGCGTCGATTGCGGCGAGCCGTCCTCCACCGTTGGTGCGGATGTCCTCCTGGACCACTGAGAGTTCGTGGCGCAACCGCGAAATATCTGCCGTGAGCTGGGTGCTGTCCTCCAGCAGTTTGACTCCCGCGTTTTCCAGCTCCCTCTGGTGTTCCAGGCTCAAAGTCAGCTGCTGATCGGTGAACCATGGATGCAGCTGGTCGCGCTGCTTGCGGGCCAGCGCGTCCTCAGCACTCAGTTGCTGATGCGCTGCGGCACCGTCTCGGATTGGCTTCAGCGACCCGATCTGGTCCTTCGCCCTCAGAACTGCCTCGTGGGCTTTCTTGAGATCGTCAAAGTGGTGGATGAGGTTGTCGATGCGCGATTTCACGTCATCGTCCTCGAGCATGTTGGTCCGCACGAAGTGGGTGATGTTCTCCACCTGCTTCATGGAGACCGTGCGGTGGAACAGATCCATGGCCTGGTTGCCGCTGATGCCGAAGTGGCGCTTGAAAGCTGCAGCGTAGGGGTCGAAGGTGTCATGGACGGCCGCGCCCCCGGCACGTAGCTTCTTCTTCAGCTTGCCCGGATCCTGTCCGAAGTTCGCGAAGTCCTCCGCGATGGACTGCTCGGTTTCGGCCAAGGAGTAGAAACGGCTGGGCTGGCCTGCTTCCTGCATGGTCCAGAGCGTGATGGCCAGCGTGACCGACTTGTTGAGGACAGCGTTGTGGAAGACGCCGAGGACTACCGTGAGGGCTCCCGGCGCTCGCAGCGCCACGGGTTTGGAATACTCGCCGCCTGTGCTGCGCGTGCTCTTGTGGAAGCCGCGCACGTATGACATCAGCGTGCGTTCGCGCTTCTGCGCACCCGCGGCCTTGTTGTAGTCGATCCGGTTGGCCGGGAGCAGGAGCGTGGTGATCGCGTCCACCACAGTGGACTTTCCCGAACCGATGTCCCCGGTCAGCAGGCTGTTGGCGCCGTCCAAACGGAACGTGCGGATGCCGCCGTGGAACGTCCCCCAGTTCAGTAGTTCCAAACGGTGCAGCCGGAAGCCCGGGGCGGCGCCGTCGTCGTCCTTTTGCCCGGCAGGGAGCTCGTCCAAGCTGAAAAGGCCGTCCTGCAGCTCGGTGGTCATGCGTCTTCCGTTTCTGCTGAGGGCGCGGTCTGTTGCCCTGTGAGCGAGCGGCGATAGTCTGCCAGCCGCGCGTCGAACTCTTCCAGCCACTGTGCGTCCACGTATGCCTTCAGGATGCGCGCCACCTCATACGTGCCAGTTTCGCCGCGCAGTTTCCGCAGGAATCCAAGCTCAACCACCTTCTTGATGTTGGCACTTAGCTTGTCCAGGACCCGGGCTTCATTGCTGGATTCGGGTAGGAACACCGAAACCATGTCGGTAATCTCCTGTTCCGTCATGATGAGGCGGAGTTCGCTGCTGTTGGTGTCGAACTCCAGCATCCGGCCACGCAGGAGGGCCAGGAGCAGGCTAACATCGAAGGTCAATTGACGCCTGGGGATAAGCCGGGGGAGAGTGCCATCCGGGTCCTCCCGTGACTTGAGGAAGGCGTAGCCCTCTGACTCGTCGAGGATCAGGTCCAACCCGAGGACCGCGACATAGTCCCGGACGTGGGAGGCTAGCGCGATCAGCGACTGCCAGATTTTCTCGTCCGTTTCCGCATAGATCACTCCTTTGAAGAGCCTGGTGACAACGCCGGGAAGTTCCTCCGGAGCGCGTGCGGCTGGTTCGGTCGTGGTGCTCATGCAGGCCTCACAAAGATGATTTGATCGATTGTCGCTTCGCGGATGCTGCCGTCGGGTACTGACCATGTCAGCTGCTGGGTTGCCTCGGGGTTGATACTCGCCCAGTCAGACTCGGCGGCAAGCTGATAATAGGCAACCAGCTCGGCGAGTCCCTGCGACAGCGGATAGGCGGCGGCGATGTCCGCCAAGGTGGCCTGGTCTGCGTCCTCCAGCACAGCTTCGATGGAGGACTTGAGGCGCTCCTTGTCCACGTAGAACTGACTAAACAGGGCACCCGCGTCAACATCCGCGTCGTCGGCGGCCACGACGTCGTCCATGACAAGGACCCGGCTCCCTGGCTCGTACAAGGGGCGCTCAAACGGAAGCGAGACATCCACCGACGGTGCGTCGATCTCCATGAAAATGCCCGACGGCGGGTGGTCCCGCATAGTGAGGGCGCTGGACTCGACGCTTCGGATCAGTTGCATGATCCGCTTGTTCTCCAGGAAGACCTTGTCGTCCAGCAGCCTGCGCATTTGCTGGGACAGTTGGCGGACAGTGGCCTGGGTCTGCTCGACGGCGGGCAACCAGTCCTGATGGAGGTTGGCCACGGCATGGAGATTGTCCATGCGTGACAGTGCTTCGATCTGTGTTGCGCGCTGCAACAGCTCCCGTAGCTCGGTCCGAAGCTGTGGGGACATCAGGTAGTCCCAGAAACCCTGGAACGTGCGGCCTTGCAGGGAACTGCCAATATCCTGCTGGTTGGCGAAGATTGAGTCGAGAAGTTCTCCTTGGCTCCCGTCCCACGTGGCGATCTGCTCCCGCACCTGACGGTCCAGCCTTCGGAAGTTTTGTTCGACTTCGCGGAAGTCGGAAAGCAAGTCTTTGGCCAGTGTGGTCAACTGCTGGAAGTGGTCCAGAGCTTCCGGAGCGCTCATGACCTTGATGTTACCGTCGCGCAGGCGCTGCATTTCGGCGTCAATCCCGTCGCGCTGGCGCTGGAGTTCGGCCAACCGCACGTCAGGGTCCGTCTCAGATTGCTGGACCAGCGTTTTAAGGACTGCGAAGATGCTGGTCAGTCGCGATTGAGTGGCGACGAAATCCCTACCGCGAAGGCTCTCAACCCAACGCACTACGTCCTCCGCGGCGGCGGTGAGATCGTAATGCGGTTCGTCCTGGCCGGGAACGTAGTATTTCCGCAGCCAGGCCCGCTCTGGACCGGCCCAATCGTCGAGGTAGTCTGACGCCGGGCGAGGGAACTTGTCTTCTCCGAAAGATTCCCGGACGCCGAAAAGGACATCATCCAGGACGTCGATGAGCTGTTGGCGGCCGATGTTTCGTTGGTTGGGACCGGTAAATGCTGCCATGAAGAAGTACACGGCCAGGGGAGCGTTCTGGGCGCGAAGCAACGCCCATCCCGCATGGCTTTCACGCAGTGAATTTATTGCGTAGTAGTCCATCTGCTCCTCTGGTTCCAGTCACGCCGGCCGCGTTGATATTCGGGTGCATTTCAGCGGCTTCATCGGTGCTTCTAGGCTAAGCGAGATCTCGGACAATTTTCGGGTCAGCCCGCGTTGGCGGCGACGGTCGGCGGAGCGCGACAGATGAAGAGTTTTGACAAATAGTAGCGATCCGCCCAAAGCCCTGTATGCTTGTAGCTGTTGTTGTGTTTGGCATTTGGTAGTTCAGGCAGTTCCCGCGGTTCATCAACCGCGACCTTCTGAAGTAACGGTGGAGAACACCCCACACCGGAGGCCCGACAGTCGGGACAACCTCCACCTTCAGTAAGGAAACTGAAAAAATGGCTACAGGTATCGTCAAGTGGTTCAACTCCGAAAAGGGCTTCGGCTTCATCTCCCCGGAAGATGGCAGCCAGGACGTTTTCGCTCACTACTCGGCTATTAACTCGGGCGGCTACCGCTCCCTCGAAGAGAACCAGAAGGTTTCCTTCGACGTCGAGCAGGGCCCCAAGGGTCCCCAGGCAGTAAACATCCAGGCTCTCTAAGCTTCGGATTTCAAAAAGCAGGGCCGGTCAATGACCGGCCCTGCTTTTTTATGCCTATTTCTCGCAGGCGATTCCGTCGTTATCCCTATCCAGCGCAGGCCGGTAACCTGGCTGGCCGCGATAGATAGGCGCGGCGCCGGCGGCCCGGGCGGCCGTACAGTTCGCATAGTAAACGGGCGACGGCGCCGGCGGCTGCACCAGCCGAGCCTGGGCTTGGTCTTGTTGGGCCTTCGCGGCTGCGGCGTCGGTGTCTGCCTTCGCTTGGGCCGCTGCTTGGGCCGCTGCGGCGTCTGCTGCCGCTTTGTCTGCGGCTGCCCTTTCTTCCACGGCCTTCGCCGCCGCCGCTGCGGCACGCGCGTCCGTGACTTTCTTGGACTCTGAGCGTTCCATCCAGAGCAGGACTCCCGCATCGGACTTCGTGCAAATGAATTCCTTAGGCGGGTAGTTCTCTGTTGCGTTCTCCGTTACGCAGGACACTGATTTCGGCGCGGTAGGTGTGGGCGTTGGCGTTGGCGTGGGGGTTGGCGATGCGGAAGCCGAAGCTGAAGCCGACTGCGTGGCGCCGGCTTGCGAAATTGGTGGGCTGCTGGCTCCGCCGCACGCGGCGAGGGAGAGCGCTGCGGCTGTTGACGTGACGATGGCAAAGACCATGAAGCTAGCTTTCCGAGGGTTCGAAAAGTCATGCGACGCGTGCTTTATTGTCCCGTGCTTTTTAGGCGCGCGAATGTTCATTTATTGCCCCCATGATTCAGTTTTTGACGCGAATGTCCGCAGATCCTAGCATCCAAAATGCGAGAAAAGGAAGAGTTTTCCACATGCGCGAAAAGGCATCTTGACACGGTCTCAAAATAGGGGCAGCGGACACTGCTTTCGAACATTTATTCGGGCGAGAGAATATTGATTCGAATAAATATCCACATGTGCGAGGTTTGGTCTAGAGACGGCCGCGAAGTCCCCGTAGCGTCTCAGACAAGAGGACACCGACAGGAGAATCATGGAGAAACCGTCACCGCCAACCCTCACCTTGGTAGTCCCGGGCGAACACCTAGGCGTCGCTGGCGCACACTCAGATGCGGAACAAAACCGCAGGTCGGCACACCTAGACGGCTCCCGGGGCACACGGAGTTTCGGCATTGCACCACCTAGACGCCGGTTTCGGAATCTACGGTTCCCTTGGAAAGCGGTTCGTGGAAGAGCCTTGGGGGATCCTGTCCGGTTGCCTGGGAATCCACCAGCTAATGCCTGTTTTTGGACAGGAAGCAGTCGAATCGGATGGACGTAGCACCTCCAGGGCCCGGAGCGTGCCGATTAGAGCATTAGAGAAAGTTGGATCGCGAGTGTTCGAACAGGAAGTTCGGCGAACGCTGGACTACGTTGCTCGCGGCGTTATGGTTCGAATTGTCGGTGTGCCCGGAAGCGGACGCACGAGTGTCGCGCAAAAAACTATCGCCGAGCTTGAGAAGACCGGAGCTACGGTTTACTCTATTTCGGCCCTTCGCTCACATCGCGAAATACCGTTTGGTGGAATATATGGCCTGGGACTTGATATTCGAATAGGCCAATTAGGCGTGCTGGGCGTGGTTGACACACTGGCTGGACGGCTCGCCAGGCCAGGGGAGCGTGTGCTTGTTGTCGATGACCTCGAATTCGTCGACACGGAGACCTTGGCGGTGCTGGATGCCGTCAGGCTCAGGACGAAGCGACCCATGATCGTGACAATGGGTGAGTCTTCCCTTTACGCGAAGGGGCGGCCCGCCGTTCTGAGTCCTGGCCCTGAAGCGAGGGTCCACCTGAATCCGCTTCGCTATGAGCACGTGAGCGAGCTCATCACGGATGTTTTGGGCGCTCCAGCGGACGCTGATACCACTGCGCGCATCCTCACGAAATCTGCGGGGAACCCCAGGCTTGTGGCCCGAATCGCGGAAACAGCCTCACTCAGCGATTTGCTTGCCCTTAGCAACGGCCAATGGCACATGACAGGCGACACGCTGTGGAATGAGCACCTGCAGGGCACTGTGGAATCTCTCCTAGAAGGACTCGAGTCCAACGAGCTCACAGGCCTTCAGACCATGGCCATCGCCGGTACGGTGCCCATCGATGTGCTGCAACGGGTAGTCGACGCCGACGTTCTGGACCGGCTCGAACAACACGGCTTGATTTCCGTCATGGAGGATCCACACAACAACATTTGCGCTTCGATCACACCACCGGTGCTAGCCGACTATTTCCGTGGCCAACGGGTGCTCACGAGCCGGCGGGTCCTGCAGGATCGAATCGCCCGGACCTTGAGCGTCTCGCCACAGGAACCCCATGTTGACGTCACGCCGGGCGATTCGTTGGTGGGAGTCCTGGCCGCGGTGCGCCTTGAACGGAGTACAGACGACGCGGCTACGGCGCGCCATTTTCATGAGAGGATCTCGGTTCTAGAGCGTCGCCGCTATGACCGGTGGGATGCCGAAAAATCGGTATCGAACGCCGTGGCACTCCTGAGCGTTTACTGGGGCTCGCCGGCTGACGCATCGAGAATTGAGCGCGTGCTTTCCGAGACCGTGAGCTCGGAAGGAGATACGTACGAACTCCTGTTCCTGGCAGTTGCCAAAGCGCTTTGGGCTATCCACTCTGGCAAAGGGCTGGAATATGCGGCCCACGCCCTGAGGAACTTTGGGGAGGAGCACCCTGAATGGGCGGCCGAAGTTGAATCGGTAGAACTCTTCCTCGTAGCGTCATACGACCGAATGCCTCAGAATCTCGACGACGCCTTGGCGCGTCTACACGATCGGCACCCTGAAAGCGGCGTTCTGGCCTGCGTCCGGGGGATGCTGGAACTCTACCGCCTCAACCCTTCCGCGGCACTCAATGCCATCGACTCCTCAAACGGATTCAAGGGCTTTCCCCGCATCGGACCTTTCATCCAAGGACTGGCATTGTTCACCTCGGGGCGGATCGAGGAAGCAATTGTCTTTGCGCTCGACCACCGCGCGGAAGCCCGCCGAAACCTGGATCAATTCGGGTTGGTGTCGAACACCTACGTCGCTGCCCAAGCACTCGTCTACCGCGGCCATATCGACGAGGCAGAGTACCTGATGGGTAGCGTCTTCGCCATGGGACGGCCAGGCTTTCTAGTGGATTCCCTCCATGACGCCATGCTGCGGCTCGCCGGGCTGAGGGCTGCGACGTCGGCCATCTTGCCCACCGCGACCCTTGCAACGCAGGCGCGGCGCGAGGCCGAAGACGTCGGCCCGCTTCCGGGAATCGCAAAGGGAGTCTACGAGCTCGTCGCCGGACGGCCCTTAATCCCCGCAGTATTCGACAGGAAAGCCGCCCGCCTCATTCGACGGCAGCTGGAACGTGGCTACGTTCTGGAAGCGACGTACGCTGCACTCTTCTTCACTTGCCTTCTTCCTGGTCGGAAGGTTCTTGAGATTCTTCGGCAGACCTTGAAGGAACATGCCTGCATTTCACACGATCAGCTTGTGGCAATTGCGGGAGCGGTGGTGGAACAAGACCACCAATTGCTCGGCGTCCTGCTCGAGAACTACGAGCCCGACTCCGATCTCTACCAAGTTCGGATGCTGCTCAGAGGTGCGTTCAAGCGGTATGCCTTCGTGGACGACACCGTGGGGGCGGCCGAGATGGAGCGCGCGTACTCCATTTTTGCGACTCGATTCCCGTCGGCAGATGAGCCCATGGCATTCAATTCCGGAAGCTACTCGCCTCTGACAGTCCGGGAAATTGAAATAGCAGCCTTGGCCGGTCATCGTTCCAATCCCGAGATCGCCGAGCACCTGGGAATCAGTATCAGGACCGTGGAAAACCACATTTCCAACGCGCTACGAAAGACCGGCAGTCCAACGCGCGCTGCCTTATTTGACCTGGTCCGGGATACGTCTCCCTTCCGCTAGGAACAGAACCGCTCAGCCACGTTTCTCGGATACGCCTCCCTGCCGATGCTTCTCCTGGACCGAGTCCATGAAGGCCGCCAGGGTAAGGACCGCCAGACCGAGCGAGCAGACGGCCGCGATTGCCGACGTCGCTCCTTGGAACGGGACACGGATCTCCGGGCCAAGTGCCGCTGCATGAGAAAACCCAGCGGCAGCGAATATCGCGGCTTTGGGGACCAACCATTTTGGGGCACGGGCGAAGACAACAGCAAGTGGTGCAGCCATGCCGAACACAAGGAGGATGACGACCATCGTATTCCTGAGGGCGAGAGGATCAAGGTTGCGGAGGCTCTCCGGCGCTGGGAAGCTCCAAATGAGGGCGGCGGAAATGCTGGAGAGGCCGGCAACCATGAAGCCGAGGACCCGCGGAAGACGTCCGTAAAGCCGAGCAGTCATGAAGCCACGGCAACAGCAGTCCCAGCGTGAAGCCCAGCCGCTCTCCTCATTACTGATTCCACTTCAACTCCATTTCTCGAGATCACCGGCCAACGCAAAGCTGGCCTTGAAGAGTGGTGGCATCCTCCTAAGAGGAGCCATCCACGGTTCAGATTCTCTCCATGAAATAGAGCGTCTAGGTGGTCAATGAGGCAAAAAACCGTGCGCCTGAGCGGTTTCTAGGTGTGAAATTGCTGAATCTAGGTGGTCGTGCAGGCCCGTCTAGGTGTGCGCGGGACGGAGGACACCTAGATCGGAAGCTCACCGTCGCGTCGTCGACGCCTTGGTAGGCGAGCCCACGATAAAGGGCCGGGTGTTGACCGGTTCGACCGGGAGGACAACCGCCTTTGCCACCGCAACGGTCTCCTCAGGCTCAGCCTGGGATCCAGTTCCAAGCCCACGAACAGTCCAACCTTGCGCTTTCCACGCCCCAGCGTCCAGGACGTTCCGCGCGTCCAGCACCATCCGGCGTCGTACGAGTGAACCGGCAGCGGCGGGTGAGAGGGTGCGGTATTCGTCCCATTCGGTCAGCAGGAGCACTAACTCTGCGCCTTCCAATGCGCGCGTGGTGGACGCTTCGAAGCGGAGCTGGGGGTAGCGCATCCAGGCGTTGTTGATGGCCTTGGGGTCGGTCACGGTCACGTGGGCACCCGCCGCGGCGAGCTGGAGTGCGACGTCCAGTGCGGGGGAGTCACGGATGTCGTCAGTGTCCGGCTTGAAGGCAGCGCCCAGTATGGTGACGGTGCGGCCGGACAGGAAGCCCTTGCACATGTCACGCGCCACTTTCACGGCGCGGGCGCGCTGGCCCAGATTGATGGAATCGACCACGTTCATCCACTCGTCAACGGAAGGCACAGACAGCGCTTGTGCCTGCGCCCGGAAGGAACGGACGTCCTTCGGCAGGCAGCCGCCGCCGAAGCCCAGGCCGGCGTGCAAGTACCGGCTGCCAATGCGCGGATCCAGGCCCATCGCCTCGCTGAGTTCAGTGACATCGGCACCCGAAGCGTCGCAAAGTTCGGCCATGGCGTTGATGAAGCTGAGCTTGGTGGCGAGGTACGCGTTGGAGGCGGATTTGATGAGCTCGGCGGTCGCGAAGTTGCAGACCAACCGCGGGATACCGGCGGAAATCAGCGGTTCGTAGACGGCGTCGAGCGCGGCCGTCACGGGTACGCCCGCCGCAGAATCCTTGCCGCCCGGTACGCCGTACACCAGCCGGTCCGGTACCAAAGAATCCTTCACAGCCGTGCCCTGGCGCAGGAACTCGGGGTTCCAGCCGAGCAGGACATCAGGCCTGCGGGCAAGGATGCCGCGGAGCATGTCCACCGTTCCCACGGGGACGGTGGATTTGCCGACGACGGCGGCGCCCCTCGCCAGATGGGGGAGGAGGCTCTTCGTAGCTGCGATCACGTAGGAGAGGTCCGCGATGTCCGACGTTTTCGACTGCGGGGTGCCCACACAGAGGAAGTGCGTCTGGGCGTCGGCGGCATCGGCAAAGTCGGTGGAGAACGTGAGCCGTTTGGTGGCGAAGCCGTCCCGGAGAAGCTCGTCAAGGCCAGGTTCGTGGAAAGGGGCGAAGCCCTTGTTCAGGTCGGCCACCTTCTGGGCGTCGACGTCGATGCCCACCACGGTGTGGCCCATCGACGCGAGCGTTGCGGCGTGTACTGCGCCTAGGTAGCCGCAGCCGACAACGGAGATTTTCATGCTGAGAGTCCTTTGCTGGAAGTCACGGAAATGGTGGCGGGCTCTGCCGCTTGAAGTTCGGCCGCCTGAAGTTCGGCCGCCTGAAGCTCGGCCACCTGAAGCTCGGCCGGGTGGATGGGTGCAGTAGGTGGCTCAACCAGCGCATCACCGGCGATCACTGCCTGATAGTGCTGTACCAGTTGGGCGCTCAACACCGGCCACGTCCGTCCTTGGACCGAAGCGAGTGCTGCCTTACCGAACGCACGGCGCTTGGCGTCGTCGCCCACCAAGTCCTGGACGTAACCGCGCATCTGGGCGAGGTCACTCGGCTCGTAGAGCCAGCCGGTACGCGAGTTTTCGACGAGGTCGAGGGGGCCGCCGCGGCCGGTGGCCACCACGGGGACCCCCGATGCCATGGCCTCCTGGATGGTCTGGCAGAACGTTTCGAACTCGCCAGGATGTACGAAGAGATCAAAGCCCGCAACAACCTGGGCCAGTTCGTCGCCACCCAGGAACCCGGTGAAGACGGCGTTTGGCAGGGCCGCTTCGAGGGCAGCGCGCTGCGGCCCGTCGCCCACGATGACCACCCGGGTTCCCGGCAGATCCGCCAACACCGCAAGGTCTTCCACCTGCTTTTCGATCGCGAGGCGGCCGACGTAGCCGATGATGCGTTCGCCGTCGGGCGCCACGGAGGCCCGCCACGCCGTCGAGCGCTTCGTGGGGGAGAACCGCGCGGTATCCACACCGCGCCGCCACATGCCCACCCTCAGGATCCCGCGGCCGCGCAACTGGTTGAGCGCGAACGTGGACGGGACCAGTGTGCGGTCCGCAAGGAGATGGATGTTGTCCACCCGGTTCCATGCCCAGTTTTCCAGGATGGGCACGCGATACCGTGCGGCGTAACTGGGGACCTCGGTTTGGTAGATGGCAACCGTGGGGATGCCGAGCTGGTGCGCGGCCTGCACAGCCCGCCAACCGAGGACGAAAGGGGATGCAAGGTGGACGACGTCCGGTGCGTAGTCGGCAAGGATTCTCTTGACCCGGCTCACACCGCCCAACGCCACCCGCACATTTGTGTATCCAGCCAGCGGCACGGAAGGAAGGCGGTGGACAAATGCGCCGTTCACGACGTCCGAGACAGCAGTGTCCGACGTCGACGGCGCAATCACCATGACTTCGTCGCCGCGCTCTTGCAGATGCTCCAGCACCCGCAGGATGGAGTGGGTAACCCCGTTCATGAGCGGCAGGAATGATTCGGCAATGATCGCGATCCTCACCCCTCCACGGTGTGCCCGTCGGTTGGCGAAGCGGGGGAATGGGCGTGACGCTGGGGGGAAGGTTTGGTTAACAAACGATCCCCTAGTAGTCACGAGTGGTGGATGAGTGCCGTGGGACGCACAACGAGTGGCAGCCACTCATTCATGTAGGTCTCCTTGCCCATAGGCTCGCCGCTACAAGCCGTTGACGTCAGAGCAAGGTGTCGTGGACTGGGCACGCGATGGGCGAGGACAACTGCGCGGCTTTGCCGCGTTCTGGTCGGCACAGAGGTGCCTGCGCAAGGTTTGACCACGCCTGCATAGCCCAGTACCGCGCCGGGAAACCGGTGCCTGAATCGGTCGCGGCCGTCAATGAAAAGCACTGTCGTGCAACTACATTTCATCGCCGTCGCGGCTGACGGTCTATCGAAAAATGGGAGTCCGGTATGCGTCCTAAGAATCTTGTACTCATCATGGCGGCAGTGCTCACCCTTCTGGGCGTAGCTGCCGCTCCGGCGGCATACTCAGCGCCGAAACCACCCGCTGTCACTGGGCACGCGTCCGTGAAAGTCCTGGACTCCGCGAATACCATCACCGATCCGGCCTGGTTCACCAAGGCCTACAATGCCGGATTCCGTCTGTACGTGATGCACTCAACGGCCTGGGGGACATGCAACCCGTGGAGCGGGACCCAGACGCAACTAAAAATGGCCCTCGACGCCGGCTTGAAGATCGCCGTCTACACACGTGATCCGAACTGCTGGCAGGGAGGCATCACAGCCGCAGGACCGTATCAGGCGCAGCTCCAGTTCTTCGCTCTGGACATCGAGACAGGCGGGACCCCTGTCACCCGGGACATGGTCAACGGGGTCAAAAACATGGGTGTGCGCCCCGTCATCTACACCGGTTCCCGTATGTGGCCGCAGATGATGAACAACAGCACTGATTTCGCCGACGTGCCGCTGTGGGATACGGACGCCAAGGCGGTCAACTATTCACGTTGGACTGCCAATTATCTCTCGCCCACCCCGGTTTCCTACGGGGGCTGGAACACACCGGCGAACATGCGCGTAGGGGTCCAGCAGAAATTCAACCAAAGCCTCAACGGCGTCGTCGTCGACCTCGACTCCTTCGACGCCACCTTCCTGCAGTAGCCTCAAACGTCATGGGGGCGGCTATTCATTTAGCCGCCCTCAGCTATTTCTTGCCCGCCCGCAGGACCTCCGGCAGCTCGTCAACGAATACTGTCCCGGGTGGCTCGTAGTAGATGACAAGCACCTCATCGCCGACGTTGAAAACACTGGTCTTGTCGAAGGGATGCGCGTGGAAGGCGCTCGTCCCGCCGTGGAACGGCAGCATGACTTCCCCCACGGTGCCCGGCCCGATTCGCCCCGTGACCCTACCGATTTTGCCGGTCAGGCTCCGATCAACCTCTTTGTGCATCGGTTTCGCTATGCATCAGGGGCTTTGGTGGGCCGTTTGGGAGGTACTTGGCCGTTCTTGAGGGCAGCCGTGATCGATGGCAGGTAGTTGCCCACCTGGGACAGGATCCCACCCACCATGCTGTTGAGGCCCTCGCCACCGTTGAGGACCGTCAGGTTACCTACGTGGGCAAACGGTTCAGCCGCGGCTGCCACGATCGCAGGCATGTTCTCCGCGAGCTGCTGGGAGATGACGGCCTCTTGGTTGGTGCCGAGTGCCTCCGCACGGGCCTTGATGCCGTCCGCTTCCGCCAAGGACTTGGCCTTGATGGCGGAAGCTGCAGCATCACCGCGGGCCTTCGTGGCTGCCGCTTCGGCTTCGCCGGTGATCTTTGTGGCTCCCGCAATCGCTGCCGCAGCCGTGGCGTTGGCCTGCGCTTCGACTTCCACCTTGCGGGCGTTCGCCTGGGCTTCAAGTTCCGTACGCCGCGCCCGCGCCTCGGACGCGCTGATGTCCGCTGCCTTTTGGGCTTCTGCCTCGGTGCGCTGGGCGTAGGCCTTGGCATCGGCTGGCTTGCGGATGGACGTCTGGAGTTTTTGCTCCTCGCGGTCCGCTTCCAGCTTGGCCACCTCGGTTTCCTGGACCACCACCTGCTGGCGCGCCGTGGCATCGGCCAACGGACCTGCCTGTGCCGCGTTGGCCCGAGCAGTCTCGGCGTTGGCTTGGGCCGCCGATTGCTTGATCGCCGAGATGCTCTGGGCGTCGGCAATCTGGGCAGCTGCCTCAGCTTCCTTCTCAGCTGCCTCGCGGTTCCTGGTGGCTTCCGCTATGCGGGCCTCCATTTTGACCTGGGCAATATGCGGCTTGGCCAGGTTCTGGATGTAGCCCGTGGGATCCTGAAGGTCCTTTATTTGCAGGGAATCAACTACCAGGCCAAGCTTTTCCATTTCAATACCACTGGCACTGCGGACCAAAGAAGCGAGTTTGTCCCGCTCGCGGATGATCTCTTCCATGGTCATGCTGCCAATGATTGAGCGCAGGTGTCCTTCAAAGACGTTGTAGACCTGGCTTTCCATTTTGGGCTGCTGGCCGAGAAACCTCCTCGCGGCGTTCGCAATGAATGGCGCGGCGTCGCCGATCTTGTAAATAACCACACCCTCCACAATCACTTGGATACCTTGCGAGGTCACGCAGTTGACCTGCAGTTCTGTTTCATTCAGCGTCAGCGACAACGTCCTCACTGTTTGGAGCCCGGGAACCACCAAGGCACCCTTGCCGGTGACAATTTTGAAATCCATTCCGTCCCGGGTGTCCAAACTTCCACGGGTCAGTCCGGAAATGATCAATGCCTCGTTTGGTTCAGCCACCTTCCACATCAATGTGATGAGCAGCCTAATGACTGCAACGGCGACGACTACCCCCAATACGGTGACAAGAATGGGGAGATAAGCAACGAGGTCGAACATGACTGTCCTTTCAACGGCAAGCACTCAAGCGGCTCGTGTAGTCAGTCTGCTTTGGTCCGCTCCAGTAGTCCAGCAATTTGTTTGCTTACATTTGACACAACGGATGCTCCTAAGCGCTCGTTCCCGCCAGCGATTCCTTCCTCGCCTCAGTCCTCGCCTCAGGCCTCGTGCGGAACTCGCTAGCGGGACCGGTTGCGGCACCCCCCGCAACTTCCGCTGGGACCACCGGGGCGCCGTCGGCGGCTTGTCCGTAAAGCCAGTCGTTGTACTGGAAGTCGCCGTCCTTGCGGCTCTTGAACAGCAGGTTCCGCAATACCCGTGCGACGCCGGAGACGTGCCAGGACTCGCCCCAGACGCGCGCCGTACGCTGGACGCGGGCCGTGCGGGCTGCCCGGGCTGAGTTGAATTCGCTGATGGCGCGGTCCCAAGCCGCGGTGTCCACGCCGTCGTCGGTAAACACGGATCCTACGGTGGAGTCCTGGAGCACCGCGGCGTCTTCAAGCGCTTGGCAGGCTCCCTGAGCCAAATACTGGAGCATCGGATGGGCGGCGTCGCCCATCAGCACCAGGCGGCCGTCGATCCAGTTCTCGATGGGATCGCGATCGTACATGGGCCAGCGGATGCTGGTCCCAAGGTTCCGCAGGGCCGCCTGGACCGCGGGCACGCAGTCTTTGTAGGCCGCCTCAAGTTCGTCCACGCCGCCGTATTGCTCTTCTCCGCGCTCGAACGACCGCGACTTGAATACAGCCACCGTGTTCAACAGTTCGCCCTTGCGCAGCGGGTACTGCACGAGGTGGCAGTCCGGCCCGAGGTAGACGATCACGTCCTCAAGATCAGCCGCCGGGGTTTCCGCTGTGATGGGCACCGTTCCGCGATAGGCGACGTACGACGACGACACCAGGCCGTCTTGCGCGACGGCGGAGCGGAGCGTCGACTTGAGGCCGTCCGCGCCGATCACGACGTCGGCCTCGTAAACGTCTCCGCTCACTGCGTGTGCCACACCGCGGGCGTTCACGGTCTCAACCCTCTCGACGAGGACGTCGTTCACCAACCGGACGCCGGCGTCCTGGCAGGCTTCCAGCAGGATTCGGTGGAGGTCACTGCGGTGGATCACCACATACGGAGCGCCGTACCGTTGCTCGAAGTCGCCACTGAGGGTCTGCCGGGTGAGTTCCTCGCCGGTCAGGGCGTCGCGGAACACCAAGTGCTTCGGCCGGACGCCGATCTCAAGCGCCTTTTCGAGGAGGCCCCAACGCTTCAGGACGCGCGAGGCGTTGGGGGCCATCTGCAGGCCGGCGCCGACCTCGCCGAATTCGGGGGCCCGCTCAACCAACGTCACCTCGGCACCGTTCGCACGGAGGGCCAAGGCGCCGGCGAGGCCGGCCATCCCTCCGCCGACGACGAGTACTTGAGTGGACGGTTCGCGGTCAGACATTGCTAGCTCCTACAGGGGTGGTGTTTTCGGAATTGATGTTGGCGGTCTTGATCCTGGCGGTCTTTATCTTTGTGCCGATGGCGCCGAGCAGGACCGCGGCGACGGCGGCGGCCCCGGCAAACGCCAGGAAGTTTGAGTTGACGCCCAGTCCGGCCGCCAGGAGCAGCCCGCCGGCTTGCGGTGCGGCGACCGCGCCAATGCGGCCGACGCCGAGGGCCCAGCCGAGCGCTGTGCCCCGCAAATGTGCGGGATAGTGGCTGGCCACCGCTGCGATGATGAGGCACTGGGTTCCGTGGGTGCCGACCCCTGCCAGTACCAACATGACGTAAACGAGCCCCACCGGCGGGCCCGCCACCAGTACCCCGAGCGCGACGGCGGCGACGGCGGCTGCCGCTATCGCCGTCGGGATTGGACCGAAGCGGGTGCCCGCCCAAGCAGTGGCAACCGAGCCGACGACGGCACCGAGGTTGAGTGCCAGGGCGAACGTCAGTGCCGATCCAAGGTTGTAGCCGGCCAGTTGCATGAGGTTCGGCAGCCACGTTCCGAGGCCATACCAGGCAAAGAGCGTCACCAGCGTGGAGATCGCGAAAAGGAGGCTCATCCCGAGGTACGGAGCCCGGAGCAGGGACCGGAAGCCCACTGTTTGTTTCGCATTCTTTGCGGCCGGGAGGGTTTCCGGTAGGAAGCGCATGCCCAGCGGGACCACCACAAGCAGTGCGACGGCGGCCACCAGGAACATGACCGGCCAGCCGAAAGCGGGAATCAGGGGAATGCCTGCCAAGGCGGCAACCGAGCCGCCGATCGGGACGCCGGACATCATCAACGTGGCAATCGTGGAGCGCCATTTGGCCGGGACCAGTTCGGCAACCAGGGCATTTGCCGAGGGAACCAGCCCGCCGAGGCCAACGCCGGCCAGCAAGCGCAGGCCCCCGAAAACTGCCGCGTTTGGGGCGAAGGCGCACAGGATGGTGAAGATTGAAAACAGCGCGGCGCAAGAGATGATGGTGCGGCGTCGGCCCCAACTGTCCGACATCCTGCCGGCGAAGATCGCTCCGATCATCATGCCCAGGAACGCCATGGAGCCAAGCGTTCCGGCGGTGGCTTTGGTGAGCCCCCAGCCTGTGTCCGTGATGAGGGAGCCCTGCACGGTGCCGTAGACGATGAGGTCATAACCGTCGAAAACCACCAGCAACCAGCAGACCAGCACTGCTGCTGCGGAACGCTTGGAGAATCGGGTGTAGGCCTTGGGAGAGGTATCAGCGGAGTGGTGAACGCCTTGTTGGGTCCGCTCCGGCGCTGCAGCGGAAGGTGTGTGATTCATCCCACCACTGTGTGGCCGCCGTCGGAGTAGCCCAATAGAATTCTGTGGTGCAGAACCTTCCAGCCCGCAAGAAGCCGGCCTATTCCATTGAGGCCGTGGACAACGCCCTGCAACTCCTTCAGCTCTTGCGCGACGGCGGTACTCTCCGGCTCAAGGATGCGGCTGAGGAGTTGGGCGTTGCCCCCTCCACCGCCCACCGACTGCTGGCCATGCTGGTGTACCGGGGGTTCGCGGTCCAGGACGAGACCCGCAGGTACGTACCTGGGCCGGCCATGGGAGTTGGTCCGGCCGGCCTCAGTTGGACCCGTCTGTTGCGCACGGTGGCGCAGCCGCACATGGAACTCCTAAGCGGGCGGATCAACGAGACAGTCAATCTCATGGTTCGCGTGGGGACCAAGGTCAGGTTCCTTGCCACGGTTGAGGGCACCAACGCCTTACGCGTGGGTGATAGGCAGGGAACCGTGCTCCCCGCCAACAAGGCCTCGGGAGGCAAGGCTCTGCTGGCCGAGCTGGAGCCCGCCATGATTGAGCAATTGTTCCGCAGCCACAACGCGGAAATCGGCGGGGACAGCATTCCCGATGCCGAATATCCAGCCTTTCTCCGAGAGTTGGAGACCATTCGGAACAACGGATTTGCCGCCAACTTCGAGGGCACCGAGGAAGGGATCAGCGCCCTGGGAGTGGCCCTTCACAACAAGGACGGCGTCGCGGTGGGTGCGCTGAGCGTGGCGACGCCTGTGGCAAGGTTCCGTAGGCTATTCGATGCTGGACTCGTGGGCATCATGCGGGAAACGCAACGCCAGCTGGAGATCGACATTGCAGCCAATCCGGCGGAGCCCGAGCCGTAGCCCACCCAACTGGCCCGCAGTTAATGTCGTTTTGAGGGCCCAAAACGACACTTACTGCCAGTCAGTTGGGCTAGCGGTTTCTGGCTAGCAGAATATCGTGGAGATCACTGATCGGTCTCTCTAGGGTCTGGAGTACGCCTAAACCGTTCCGTACTCTCGAGGAGGCCCACTGTGTCCATCAGCGCCGATAGCACAACGCACGAATCTGTTGCCGCCGCGCACGCGGTTCCGGAGCCGACGCCGGAGGAAGCTGCCCAGCTGGCGCAGTTGTACCGCGACTTCGAAGCCGGGAACCTGATTCCGCTGTGGACCGAGATCGCTGACCTGATGCCGATGGTGCCGTCCCCGAAGGCCGTGCCGCATGTGTGGCGTTGGAACGACTTGTACCCGCTGGCCGCCCGGGCCGGGGACCTGGTGCCGGTGGGCCGCGGTGGGGAGCGCCGTGCCATCGCGCTCGCCAACCCGGGCCTTGCCGGCACGCCGTATGCGACGCCGACTCTGTGGGCTGCCATCCAGTATCTGGGCGCGCATGAAACAGCCCCGGAGCACCGCCACTCTCAGAACGCGTTCCGCTTCGTCGTCGAGGGCGAAGGCGTCTGGACGGTGGTGAACGGGGATCCGGTGGCCATGCGCCGCGGCGACTTCCTGCTGACCCCGGGCTGGAACTTCCACGGCCACCACAATGACACCGATCAGCCGATGGCTTGGATCGACGGGCTGGACATCCCGTTTGTGCACTACGCGGACGCCGGGTTCTTCGAGTTCGGCACCGAGCGCGTCACGGACGAGGCCACCCCGGACATCTCACGCTCCGAGCGGCTCTGGGCCCACCCGGGCCTGCGCCCGCTCTCCGGACTGGATGACACCACCAACTCGCCCATCGCGGCCTACCGTTGGGAGCACACCGACGCCGCCCTCCGCGAGCAGTTGCTTCTCGAAGATGAAGGCCACCCGGCCACCGTCAGCCAGGGCCACGCCGCCGTCCGGTACACCAACCCGACCACGGGCGGGGACGTGATGCCGACCATCCGGGCAGAGTTCCACCGCCTGCGGGCAGGCGCCTCCACCGAGGCCTTGCGCGAGGTCGGCTCCAGCGTGTGGCAGGTTTTCGAAGGGACCGGCACGGTGGTGTTGAACGGGGAGTCTAAGGCTTTGGCGAAGGGCGATCTGTTCGTGGTCCCGTCCTGGGCCCTGTGGTCCCTTGAGGCTGAGAGCGAGTTCGACCTCTTCCGCTTCAGCGATGCCCCCATTTTCGAACGCCTGAACTTCAACCGCACGTACATCGAAGGACGCAACAAATGAAACTCCTGACACTCCGCACCGAGACCGGCGCCGGCAAAGGTACCGTGGCCGTCCGCCAGGACGGCGACACCCTGACCGAGATCGACGGGTTCTCCGACGTCGGTGCCCTCCTGCAGGACCCCGCCTGGGCGGCCATCGCGGAGGCGGCCAGCGGCGCAACGCACGCGCTCGACGGCGCGGACCTCGCCGCCGTCGTACCCTCACCGGGGAAGATCATCTGCGTGGGGCACAACTACCGCAACCACATCAAGGAGATGGGCCGGGACATCCCCGAGTACCCCACGCTCTTCGCGAAGTACCAGGAATCGCTGATTGGTCCCAACGACGATCTGGCGTTGCCGCAGGAGTCTGACAGTGTTGACTGGGAGGCCGAGCTCGCCGTCGTGATTGGCAAGAAGGGGCGGCGGATCAGCGAAGCCGACGCGGCGGACCACATCGCCGGGTACTCGGTGCTGAACGACATCAGCATGCGTGACTACCAGTTCCGCACCGTCCAGTGGCTGCAAGGCAAGACCTGGGAGAACAGCACCCCGTTCGGGCCGGCACTGGTGACCAAGGACGAGTTCACGGTCGGCCCACTGATGACCTCCGCGGTGGACGGCGAGATCCAGCAGCAGACCCCCACCGGGGACCTCGTGTTCACCCCGGAATTCCTGGTGTCCTACATCTCCACGATCATCACGCTGAACCCGGGCGACGTCATCGCGACCGGCACGCCCGGCGGGGTGGGCCACGCCCAGAACCCGAAGCGCTACCTGCAGGAAGGCCAGGTCCTGGTTACCACCATTGAAGGCCTTGGCCAGCTGACGAACCGCGTGGTCAAGGAAGCCTGATGGTTGCCCGCAAGGACCTCACCACCGATCCGGGCCTGCAGGAACAATTGCTGCAGGCCCGGCGGGGGACCGCGTTCTTCGCCCGGAAGCTCAACGAACTCAGCGACGCGGAGCTCGACGGCGGTTCACTGCTGCCGGCGTGGAGCCGGCGTCACGTTGTAGCACACGTCGGCTACAACGCCCGGGCCATCGCGCGGCTCGTGGAGTGGGCCGGGACCGGGGTGGAGACTCCCATGTATCCCTCGGTCTCGGTGCGGGATGAGGAGATATCCTTCGGCGCCACCCTGTCTCCTATCGCGTTGCGGAACCTCTTTGACCACTCCGCCGTGCACTTGAGCGTGGAGTGGCGGGACCTGCCGGAGGACGCGTGGAGTCACGAAGTCCGCACCGCCCAAGGCCGCATCGTTCCGGCGTCAGAGACCGTGTGGATGCGGACCCGCGAAGTCTGGGTGCATGCCGTGGACCTGGACAACGGGGCGAGCTTCGCGGACATCCCGGTGTCTGTCCTGGAACGGTTGCTTCGCGATATCACCGGCGCATGGTCCACTCGCGGCACCGATAAGGGGCTCTTGGTCAAGGTCGCGGGCACGGACCTCGTCTTCGGGGACCCGGAGGCCGCCGTCGTGGTCACTGGCACGCTGGCCGGCGTCGCCCAATGGGCCACCGGGCGGGGGACTGACGGCGTGACTGCGGGCGCTGGGCCGGTGCCTGCGGCACCCAAGTGGATCTGACGGCGTCGGGCACAAAGAAGGTTGGCACAGCTTCCGGCTTCTTCACCGGAAGAACTGCACCAACCGCTTGTATGACTATTCAGATTTAGCTGTAGATGCTACCCATTGGCGGCTCCTGTAATCCCGGGCTAACTCAATCCGGGCTTGTGAATAGGCCTATTTTGCGTCGTCAGCCAGATGCCGTGAAAACATCCAGCCAGCGGCGGCCATCAGAATGCCCAGAACCATGAACGTCCAGTTGTCGACAGCGTTCAGCGACAGGAAGTTGGCCGCCGAATCAACCCCGACACTCAGTCCGTACACACTGAGCACGATGTACAAGGCACCGAAGCTCATCAGGATATTGCGTGCGCTATGGCCGCCCGAGCGGGACATCGCCCAGCTGGTTCCACCGATGGCCAGCTGCACAATGTTGAGCAGCAGGGACACTTGGAACACACCCAGGAGCATTGCGTGCGAATTTGGCCCGAAGAACTGCAATTCCCCGTACCGCATGGTGATGCCCGGAATGAATCCGAGAAGGCCCACCAGCGCCATCAGAATACCTACACCCATGCCGATGTTCTGGATGTCCGTGCGTCCGAAGTGAACACCGTGTGCATGTGGGGTTGCGGTAGTCATTATGCCCTCCATCCACCTATTGCGAACACTCCAATTTTACGTCTGCTTTATCCAAAAAGCGCTGGAACGGTGGGCACGCGGCCCCTTGAACAGCCCCGACGCCCGCTCACCTTTGGGGCGATTTTCCCCGACGCCCGCTCACTTCTGGGGGGTTTTCGGGCGACCCTCGTGCACTTGTACGACGGCGGGACGGTGGATGTGCAGGAGCGTCTGGCTTTCGGGCGCCATAGGTGAGCGAGCGTTGGAGGTTTGGCGGGATCTGAGGGTGCCTGCCGGGGGAGCGAGGCACACCGTGGCACGATAGGACACGATGAAACTGCGCGCTGATCAGACCGGTAACCGTGGCCTGCCCATGCCCTTGTGGCTGCAGGGTGCCCTTGAGTCGGCCCAGGCCGCTATCATCTCGGCGCTCGTGGTGGTCCTGCCGCTCGTCGCCGTCTGGGCAACTGACGGATTCCAGAACCGCAGCATCGACTTCCTGGCACGATTGGCCGGCCAAGCCTGGCTGCTGGTTCAGGGCGTGCCTTTGCAGCTTGCCACGGTGAACCTAGGTACCGCAGGACTGCCCGGCTCAGGGATGCTGTCCCTTATCCCGCTCGGGCTGACCCTGGTGCCCTTCCTTCTTGCGTGGCGCGCGGGGCGCCGCTTGGCCAGGGCGTCTTACACGGACCAGCTTTGGCAGGCGTTCTTCGGTGCACTGCTTGTCTACGGGGCATTCGGCGCGGCTACCGGCTTCATCTGCCGCACCCAGGACGTGGTCATCAACATTTGGTTCGCCGCGTTCCTGCCGCTTATCCCGTTCGGCCTCGGCATGGTGCTTGGTGCCCGGCGGGAGTCCGGCTCATGGAGCAGATTGATTGGCGTCGACGCCGTGGATTGGCTCGCGCGCGCCAGCCAACACTCCCGATGGGCCGGGTCCTACTTTGGCTCCGCCATCAAGGCCGGCTTCGTGGCGATCATGGCGGCACTCACACTTGCTGCCCTGCTGCTCGCCGTCGTCCTTGTAGTGCACTGGACGGACATCATCGCCGTGTACGAGGGCCTGAAAGCCGGTGCTCTGGGCGGCGGCGTTTTGACCATCGCCCAGCTCGGCTACCTGCCCAATCTCGCAGTGTTCACCTTGGCTTGGTCCTCCGGCGCTGGGTTCTCCCTCGGCGTCGGCTCACACGCCGGTCCCCTGGGTACCGCCGTCGGGCCTTTGCCTGCTATCCCTATCTTCGGTGCGCTGCCCACCGGGCACCTCGACCTTGGGGCAGCGGCCCTTGGCCTTCCGGTGCTCGCCGGGCTGCTGGCAGGCTGGTGGTTCCTGCGCGAAGGGGAGAACCACTTCGACGAATGGCTCTCCATCAAGATCAAGGCGCGTTGGTTCACGGCGCCAGTTTCCACGCTGTTCCTGGGCGCACTCGTCGGAACTGTCGCCGGAGCCTTCGCCGGGGGGCTGGCTTGGCTGGCGAGCGGTTCCGCTGGAATCGGGCGCCTCACCGAGATCGGCCCGGATCCGCTGTGGACGGCCGTCTGGATCGCCGCGGAGGTGGCGATCGGCGTCGTGATCGGCTATTCGGTGGGGCCATGGCTGGAGCGGCGGCAGAAACTCCGCGAGGCGGACCTTGACGCTTCCGTGTACGACGGCGACCACAGCTAAGCTGTCCGGCTCGCCTTAGCTTGCGTCCGGCTAAGGCAGCTCGGAAGGAACCGACTTCTGGAAGTCCACCTGGCAGGAGTCTTGGGCTTGGATGGTCAGTGCGTTCCGCGCGCAGTCCTGCAAGGTGCGGATCTGTTGGAAAAAGACGACAGCCGTCAGAACCAGCAGGCACATAATGGCCGTGACCACCAGCCCGGAGATGGTGCCGAACAGTACCAGTCGGGACTGCTTGAACCTGATGGTCCGGACGAGGACCACCACGCCAAGTACCCCCGCGATGACCGTGAGGATGCCACTGAGCCAGACGTAGCTGACATTCAGGATGTAGACGAAGACGGCGCCGAGCACCGTTAGCAGGAATGACCTGAAAAGCGTTTGGGTAACTGCAAGCGCTGATTTGGCAGCCTCGCTCTGTGGATGCTGCTGAGGGCTGGGTCCAACGCCGGAATTCATGTTTTCCAGCCTACGCGAGCCACCCATAAGCTAGTGCAATGCGCATTGTTGTCCTCGTCTCCGGCACCGGTTCCAATCTCCAAGCAGTTATTGATGCCGTGAAGGTAGGCGAGCTCGACGTTGAGATTGCAGCCGTTGGTGCCGACAGGCCGGGTACCTACGGGGTGGAGCGCTCCGCGGAGGCCGGACTCGAGACCTTCGTGGTGGACTTCAAGGATTACGCAGACCGGGCAGACTGGAACGCCGCGCTCACCAAGGCGGTTGCCTCGTACAACCCGGATGTGGTGGTTTCCTCGGGGTTCATGCGGATTGTCAGCCCGGAGTTCATCGATGCCTTTGATGGCAAGTACCTCAACACGCACCCCGCACTGCTGCCCGCCTTCCCCGGCGCCCACGGAGTCCGCGATGCCATGGCTTACGGGGTGAAGGTCACAGGTTGCACCGTCCACTGGGCCGACGCCGGCGTGGACACCGGGCCCATCATTGCCCAGGAAGCGGTCGAAATCGCCGCGGACGACACCGAAGACACCTTGCACGAACGCATCAAGGTGGTGGAGCGCAGGCTCCTGGTCCGGACCCTCGCAGAGCTCGCGGCCGGGAAGCACGCCTAAGTCCTGGGCACTCCGGGGGGACATGCCCACTGTTGTCTGCCAGGAATGGACATGCGCCCAGGTTCCCATGGGACATGTCCACCGTTGGCCGCGGCGGATGGACATATTACTGCTATGTCCATCCCTAACAACTGACAGGGGGCATGCTCAGTCGAGGTCGGGTTGCAGCGACCAGTGTTTGGAAAGCAGCGGAATGAGAATGCCGTTGAGGGTGACGTCCCAGGCATCGAACATGAAGCCGAGGCCGCCGATCAGGAAAATCCGGCCCTGGACCTTCCGCCGCTATGGAAGCCCCTGGACCACCTGCTCGCCAGTCAGGACGGTTGTATAAGTATTCATTTCCCCTCCTGGGGAAAACTCTATCCGTGGTTCTGGATCGCCTTTCGCAGGAAGCCCCCGGCCTCGTCCAAAGCACTCTTCGCTTCCCCGGGATCGATGCCCGTCAGCACCACCAGGATGGCCGCCTTGACGGAACCACCCACGGAATTCAAGGCCCGAATCGCCGTCTCCGCGTCCACGCCCGTGGCATGTTGAATGGTCCGCTGGGACCTCGCGAGCAGTTTGTTGTTGGTGGCGCGCAGGTCCACCATGAGGTTGCCGTAGGTCTTGCCGAGCTTGACCATGGCGAGCGTGCTGAGCATATTGAGGACGAGTTTTTGCGCCGTGCCGGCTTTCAGCCGAGTGGAACCGGCAACGAACTCGGGACCGACCACCACGTCGATCGCCACGTCCGCCAGCTTGCTGATGGGTGAATCATGATTGCAGGCGAGCGACGCGGTGAATGCCCCGCGGCTCCGCGCTTCTTCGAGGGCGCCGATCACGTATGGCGTGCGTCCCGAAGCCGAAATCCCGACGACGGCGTCCGCCTCGGTCACGCTGATATCGTGCAGGTCGCGGGCCCCGGCCGTGGCGTTGTCCTCGGCGTATTCCACCGGTTTCTGGATAGCCTGGGTGCCGCCCGCGATGATCCCGACGACGAGTCCCGGGGGAGTGCCGAAGGTGGGTGGGCATTCGCTCGCGTCCAGTACCCCGAGCCGCCCGGCCGTTCCGGCACCGACGTAGAGCAGTCGGCCTCCGCGCGCGAGGCGTTCCGCTACGGCGTCGACCACTACGGCGATCTGCTCGCTGGCTTGCTCGACGGCGGCCGGGACCCCGCGGTTCTGCTCGTTCATGGCTGCGACGAGCTCGGCCGTGCCCATCGTGTCCAGATCGCCGAGCGTGGGCGATGCCGCTTCGGTTTGCAGGCCTGCGAGTTCGGAGCGGAGTTCCGCGAGCCCCTCGCCACTGAGGGAAGCTGCGTCAGATTGTTCCGTCACGGTGGATGTACCTTTCCTGAAGGAGCCCGCGGCGGTTCGCAGCGAGGGCGGCCCCGTCCATTCCATCGCCGAGCGCCGCAACCACCTCAATCCCAGCCGAAGCGAGGGCGTTCTGCAAGACCCCGCCGAAGAACTCCGATTTCACCACGCCGCCAAGAAGGGCCACCCGCTTGGTCTCGCCCGAAGCGAGGGAGACGGTGTTCACGAGAAGCCTGCACGCTTCGTCCACAATTCCGCGTGCGACGGCGTCCCCCGCCTCCGCTTCACGCAGCACCACGGGCGTGAAGCGCGCCATCGTCCGGGCCGGGTTATCGGACTCGGCGAGCCACGCCGGGAGCTGCTCGGGCGAGCTAACCAGTGCGGCGGCCGCGTCGAGCAACGAAGTGGCCGGTCCGCCGTCGTGCGCTTGCAGTGCGGACTGCAGGCCCCGCTGTCCGATCCAGCGGCCGCTTCCGCGATCGCCCAATAACGGTCCCCAACCGTCGGCGCGGTGGAGGGTTCCGGCGTCGTCAAAGCGGAAGGCAACGGCCCCGGTGCCCACAATCAACACCGTCCCGGGAGCGCCCTTCAGGGCTCCAAGCTGGGCCGCAGTGGCATCGGAGAGGACAGCGGCTGGGACTTTGAAGCGTTCGGAAAGCAGGACGGCGAGTTCCTGGGAGTTCGCCGCGGAGGCCTCAACCCCGGCCACAGCGGCGCCGATTCCCCGCAAGGAGCCAGTTGGAAGCCCTCCGGGCAGCATGGCCGCAGTGTCCGCTAGGAGCTCGAAGGCGAACCGGGCTCCGTTGTCCATGCCCAAACCGGGGAAGCCTTGCTGGTCCGCTGAGCCCAACACCTTGTCGCCCTGCCTGAGTTCAATCCTGCATCGGCTCTTGCCGACGTCGGCCACCAAAATCACTTCTGCGGATTCCATGGCCCAACCTTATGTTGCGGGCGGCGGCACGTCTGAAAAAACGAACAGGAGCCACAACACGATAAACTCGTCCGTATCCCCAGCAACCGCGGAATCCCGCGATATAAGACGGAGACTTTTGTGAGCTTGACGCAGCTTGACCGTGTTCCCATCCGCCGTGCACTGATCTCGGTTTACGACAAGACGGGGCTGGAGGAACTCGCGAAGGGCCTGCACGCAGCAGGAGTCGCCATCGTCTCCACCGGCTCCACCGCGAAACGGATTGCCGCAGCCGGTATTCCGGTCAAGGAAGTCGAAGAAGTCACCGGGTCTCCGGAGATGCTCGATGGCCGCGTCAAGACCCTGCACCCGCGCGTGCACGGCGGCATCCTGGCCGATCGCCGGGTTCCTGCCCACATGGAAACGCTCGCCAAGATGGAGATCGAGCCGTTCGACCTTGTGGTGGTCAACCTCTACCCGTTCGTGGAAACCGTCCGCTCCGGCGCAGCCCAGGACGACGTGGTCGAGCAGATCGACATCGGAGGCCCCGCCATGGTGCGTTCGGCGGCCAAGAACCATGCCGCCGTCGCGATCGTGGTTGACCCCAACTTTTATGGCGCCGTGGTGGAAGCCGCCGCTGCGGGTGGCTTCGACCTGAAGACCCGCCGCCGTCTCGCTGCGAAGGCTTTTGCGCACACCGCAGCGTATGACACTGCCGTTGCCACCTGGACCGCCAGCCAGTTCCTCGACGAAGACGGCGACGGCGTCATCGACTGGCCTGCTTACGCCGGCCTGGCCCTGGAACGCTCCGAGGTGCTGCGCTATGGCGAGAACCCGCACCAGCAGGCCGCCCTCTACGTGGACAAGGCCGCGCCCGCTGGTATCGCCCAGGCCGACCAACTGCACGGCAAGGCCATGAGCTACAACAACTTCGTCGACGCCGACGCCGCCCTCCGCGCCGCGTTCGACTTCTCTGAGCCGGCTGTCGCCATCATCAAGCACGCCAACCCTTGCGGCGTGGCCGTCGGTTCCGCAGATGCCGCCGACCCCATCGCAGACGCCCACGCCAAGGCCCACGCGTGCGATCCCGTATCCGCTTTCGGCGGCGTTATCGCTGCCAACAGCATTGTCACCGCGGGAATGGCCCAAACCGTGGCCGGAATCTTCACCGAGGTTGTCATCGCCCCGGGCTTCGAACCGGAAGCTATTGAAATCCTGTCCAAGAAGAAGAACATCCGCCTCCTGGCGCTGCCGGACGGCTACGGCCGCTATCCGACGGAGATCCGCCAGGTCTCGGGCGGCGTCCTCGTCCAGCAAGCCGACAAGGTGGACGCCGACGGCGACAACCCCGCCAACTGGACCCTCGCCGCCGGTGAAGCCGCCGACGACGCCACGTTTGCCGACCTCGCGTTCGCTTGGACCGCTTGCCGTGCCGCCAAGTCCAACGCGATCCTCCTCGCCAACAACGGTGCAGCTGTCGGCATCGGCATGGGCCAGGTGAACCGCCTGGATTCCTGCAAGCTGGCCGTTGAGCGCGCCAACACCTTGGGCGTTCAGGTGGAGTCCGACGTCGACGGCGCCGGCGGTGCCTCCAATGCCGACGCGAGCAGCGCACCTGAACGCGCCCGCGGTGCCGTGGCTGCTTCCGACGCGTTCTTCCCGTTCGCCGACGGCCTGCAGATCCTGATCGACGCCGGCGTCCGCGCCGTCGTGCAGCCTGGCGGTTCAGTTCGCGACGAGGAGGTCATCGCCGCGGCCAACGCTGCCGGGATCACGATGTACTTCACGGGTGCACGCCACTTCTTCCACTAAGTCCACTCGCTCCACCAAAAAATGGACATGCCCTCCCTTGCCGGGAGGACATGTCCATTTTTTGGGGTCAGGACTGGGCAAAGTGGCTATATGTCCAGTCCTGCGAGCTAGCGGGGGGACATGTCCGTGGCTACGGTGCCGTGAACGCTAGGATGTGAACGCTAGGATGTGGACGCCAGCTCGTAGGCATCCCGGATGACGGAACCCCAGTAAGGCCCATAGATCACGGCCGGGCCGCCAAGGTAGCCGTAGCTCGTAATGGAGTTTTGGAACGAGTCGTCATCAGAGTCGACCATCCACGGGCCTCCAGATGATCCTCCGGTCATATCGCACGGGATTCCCTGCGCCTTGAACTGTGGATTGATGGGATCCTTGGTGGCGTCACCCGAGCAACTCTTCAATGATTGGCCGTCAAACGGTGGGGCGGCAGGGTAGCCAAACGCCTGGTAACTCAGGCCCCGGTCAATGTTGAACTCTACCCCGGACGCGCCAACGACGTCGGCCAGGTGCTTGCCGTTCACCGTGGCAGTGACCGCGAAGCCGGTGTCATAGCGGATATCGCCAGCGGTGCGCCACTGAGTGGTGGTGTAAAGGGCTTTGGCTGGCCAGATGCCGTAAGGAGCCGTGCCGTTGAGATAAGCCGGAACGAAAACAAAGTTCCGGACGAATGCACCTGGACCCTCGTTGACACAGTGGCCCGCGGTCGCCACTGTGCTGTCGTTATCCGATACGACGACGTTGCCGGAGCAGACGTAGGCGAAGGCTCCCATGGTGAAGAAGACCTTGCCGACGTGGTCAATGGGGTCTTCGTTTTGGTGAAGGCTCGGGACGCCACCCTTGGAGCTGGCGATTTTCACGGGCGGGCCCGATTCGACGGTGCCGCTGATCGCCCCGGAGGCTGCGGCCCGTGCGAGGGCAATACCGGCGAGGACATCGCCCGGGATTGCTGTTCGCATCCGCTCTGGAGTCCAGTACCCCGTGGGGTCGGTGTTTGTTGCTGCCAAGCTGACGAGCTGCGGCGTCCCAGTCGCTGCGAAGCTCGAAACCGCACTAAAAGGCGTTGCGGCTGCCGCCCCTCCAGCGGCACAGAGGGTCAAAACGGCGGAGGTAAGGAGGCTCAGGAGACCGGTGATGGGGAGTGATTTCTTTGTCATGATTGTCCTGCCAATCGATGATGTAGCCATCTGTTCTCGGCCACAGTTGACCCATTGAACCTACTCCGATTCAGCCTGTTGGTACATAAGGTTTGGCTGCTTATGACGTTGCGTCGACGCCGCGAAGCCATGCCAGTAGGCGCCAACACGGTGCCCTCAGGTAAGTTAGAGATGTTGAAATCTGCAGACTTTCAGGGAGATGCCCCGCCAATGGCAAAGATTATCTATACCCACACTGATGAAGCGCCGATGCTGGCGACTTACTCGCTCCTGCCGATTGTGGAAGCTTTCGCCTCGACGGCTGGCGTGGAGGTCGAGACACGCGACATCTCGCTGGCTGGCCGAATCATCGCAGTCTTCGGTGACTACCTGACTGATGAGCAGCGGATCAGCGACGCCCTGGCTGAACTGGGTGAGCTGGCAAAGAAGCCCGAGGCCAACATCATCAAGCTCCCCAACATCAGCGCTTCCGTCCCCCAACTCAAGGCAGCTATTGCCGAACTGCAGGGCAAGGGCTACGCGCTTCCGGACTACCCGGACAACCCTTCCTCTGACGAAGAGACGGACATCCGGTCCCGTTACGACAAGATCAAGGGCTCGGCCGTCAACCCCGTCCTGCGTGAAGGCAACTCGGACCGCCGCGCGCCTCTGTCGGTGAAGAATTACGCCCGCCAGAACCCGCACTCCATGGGTGCCTGGAGCGCCGACTCCAAAACCAACGTTGCCCACATGACGGCGAACGACTTCCGCTCCAACGAGAAGTCCGTGGTCATCCGCGCCGATGACGCCATCAAGATCCAGATTGTCCGCGAAGACGGCACGGTCAAGGTCCTCAAGCCGGCCTTCCCCGTCCTCGCCGGCGAAGTAGTGGACGGCACCGTGTTGCGCGCCGCGGCCTTGGACGAGTTCTTGGCTGCCCAAGTGATCCGCGCCAAGGAAGAAGGCGTGCTGTTCTCCGCACACCTGAAGGCCACCATGATGAAGATCTCCGACCCCATCATCTTCGGCCACGTCGTCAAGGCATACTTCTCCGAGCTGTTCGACACCTATGGCAAGCAGATCGCCGCTGCCGGACTGAGCGCGAACAACGGCTTGGCTTCCATCCTCAACGGCCTTGACGAACTCCCCGAAGACGTCCGCGAAGGCATCAAGGCGGCCATCAAGAAGGGCTTGGAAGACGGCCCGGCGCTGGCCATGGTCGATTCCGACAAGGGCATCACCAACCTTCACGTACCGAGCGACATCATTGTTGACGCTTCGATGCCGGCAATGATCCGCAGCTCCGGCCACATGTGGGGACCGGACGGCAAGGAAGCCGATACCCTCGCCGTCATCCCGGACAGCTGCTATGCAGATGTCTACCAGGTGGTCATCGATGATTGCCGTGCCCACGGCGCCTTCGATCCCACCACCATGGGTACGGTTCCGAACGTCGGCCTCATGGCCCAGGCGGCCGAGGAATACGGCAGCCACAACAAGACCTTCGAAGTCGTGAACGCCGGAACCATGCAGGTTGTGGACTCCTCCGGAACCGTGCTGATTGAGCACCAGGTCTCCCCGGGCGACATCTGGCGCGCTTGCCAGACCAAGGACGTGCCGATCCGCGACTGGGTCAAGCTGGCCGTCACGCGTGCCCGCGCGTCCAAGATGCCGACTGTTTTCTGGCTCGACGAAACCCGCGCCCACGACGCCCAACTGATCGGCAAGGTCAGGGAATACCTGAAGGACTACGACACCGAGGGCCTGCAGATCGAAATCATGTCCCCGGAGAAGGCCACCGCGTTCACTCTGGAACGGATCCGCAAGGGCGAGGACACCATCTCCGTGACCGGCAATGTGCTCCGCGACTACCTCACGGACCTGTTCCCGATCCTCGAACTCGGCACCAGCGCCAAGATGCTCTCCGTGGTCCCGCTGATCAATGGTGGCGGCCTCTTTGAGACCGGTGCCGGCGGATCGGCCCCGAAGCACGTCCAGCAACTCCTGCAGGAAAACCACTTGCGCTGGGACAGCTTGGGTGAATTCCTTGCGCTGGCCGTTAGCTTCGAGCACCTTGCCACCACAACCGGCAACGCCCGTGCACAGGTCCTCGCCGACACGCTTGACCGGGCAACGGGGACGTTCCTGCTGGACAACAAGTCCCCGAAGCGCAGGGTCGGCGAACTCGATAACCGAGGCAGCCATTACTACCTCGCCAAGTACTGGGCCCAGGAACTGGCGCAGCAGAGCGACGACGTCGAGCTCGCCGCGGCGTTCTCTGCCGTTGCCAAGGCCCTGACGTCCAACGAGGAAACCATCATCGCCGAGTTGCTCAGTGTCCAGGGCTCGCCCGTCGACATCGGAGGCTACTACCGCCCCGACGCCGCGAAGGCAGAGGCCGTGATGCGTCCCTCCGCAAAGCTGAACGAGGTAGTCGCGACGCTGAACTAGCGTCGTGCCTCACCAACTAACCCGCAGTTGTTGTCGTTGAGAGAGCCCATAGCGACAACAACTGCGGGTTAGTTGCGTCTAGGCGCGGCTTCGGGCGGAGAAACGGCGGGGCGCGTCGATCCCGTCGACAAGATCGGCAAGCACCCGTCCGATTGCCGGGGTGAATTTGAAGCCGTGCCCGGAGAAGCCCGCCCGGCGTGAGCATTACGTAGACGGGGCTGTACCAATCGGGGGAGAGGTACGTGCGTCCCGACGAGCTTGCTGGTCCAGGCACCGGCCGTAACGACTATCCGGCGCGCCGTGATCTCTTCTGAATCAGTCACGACGACGGCGCGATCTTCGCCGAGAACGCGGATGTCGCGAACGGGGGTTGAATACTCGAACCGTGCACCATGGGCCTCGGCCGATGTGCGCAGGGCCCTGAGTGCCTCAGCTGCACGAACACGGCCCGATTCAGGCACGAAGAGGACATCGCTTCGGAACACCATGCCCTGCCAGCGCTCTCCCGCTTCCCTGGCTGGCGCGTCGCGCCGTGGGAAGCGCCCACATGGTGCCCCTCTTCGAACTGTTCGAGGAGAATCACCGATAGCCCTCGGAGAGCGAGCTGCCACGCGGCAGCCGATCCCATTGCGCCTCCGCCGACCACGACGACGTCAACATCCATCCGGATTCACCTATCCTGTCCGGGCCTCCCAGCGAGGCCCACTGCAGCTTCCATTCTGCGTCCACCAGCTGACGCCCAAGGTCAGAAGGGCAAGCGCCGCAGCGACGGCTTGGGTACCGAGATGTCGCGGAGCCGCTTCCGGCCAAGGGCCGCCGTTTTGAGCTGTGCCGTTGGCATGGAAGATTGGACCGAGTGAAATTCCTCCTTCCTTCGCAGACCTCATCCTCGCGTGGCATAGCGTTTCTGCGGGTCGTGTTCGGCGGCCTTTTGCTGCTTCATGGAGTCCAGAAGTTGCTGGCTGGGCAGCCGGCGTTTGAGGCAACCATCGCCGCGATGGGGGTTCAAAAAGCGGAGCTGATGTCCTGGCTGGTCATCTGGGGTGAGACCGGGTTGGGTACACTTTTGGTGCTCGGAGGCCTGACCAGGGTGGCCGGTTTCCTGGCCGCTCTGATGTACACGGGGATCTGGTTTGTCACCGAATCAGGCAAGCCCTTGTTGAGCGACAGTCCCGGAATCAACGCTGAGCTGCTCATTCTGTATATCGCGTTGGCGTTGGCGTTTGCCTTCATCGGTTCCGGGG
The DNA here is from genome assembly GCF_057747935.1 of Arthrobacter sp. DMZ02-1R. Lineage (NCBI taxonomy): Bacteria > Bacillati > Actinomycetota > Actinomycetes > Micrococcales > Micrococcaceae > Arthrobacter > Arthrobacter sp. DMZ02-1R. The sequence goes on along the minus strand of NZ_CM173230.1, from coordinate 3,594,419 downwards.
CGGCCTCGCTGGACCGGAAACTGTTTGCCGGGAAGCCTGCCCGGAAGCCACGGCGCTAGGCGCCCTGGCGCCGTCCGGCCTGGAGACCCGCACGGGCCATGGCGTCCGCGTAGGATCGGCCCATGTCGATCAGCCATTCGGTCTGGCGTTCCTTGGAACCGGCGAAGGCGCGCCCGTGCAGCGATCGGGCCTTGTAGACCTTCAGGCCGCGGCGCCAGATCAGCGGGTTGTCAGTCTTGAGGAGCATCTGCGCCAGGCGGTTGGCTTCCGTTCCGTGGGCGACGATCGCCGAGGCACGCGGAACGAGTTTGAGGAAACCGATCAGCGGTTTGAGGCCGGCGCCGACCTGCTCTGGAGTCAGCTTTCCGTTCGCCTCACCAAGGGTGAACCACGGGTGGGCATTCCAAGGCATCATCCACTCCGGGCGCAGGCCGAGCTGGAACTGAAGGCCTAGTAGCCGGGTGGCTGCGGCGTCGTCGCCGGCCCAGACAACCCCCCGCGTGGAGGCCTCGCTCGTGTTGGAGAACAGGGTGACAATCCGGCAGTCCTCAACCGAGTGCATCGGATCCACATAGGGGACCTCGAAGCCCGGGCGGAGCTTGCGGAGGAACTCCACATGCTCGTTGACCGGGGCGATGTGAGGGGCGAAGAAGGGGTTGTCCGGAACCGCGGGAGCTTCGGCTTCTTCGGCGGGAGCCTCTTCGAAGCTTGCCGGTTCGACGACGGTCCTTTCGACGACGGTCTCGGACGGCGTGTTTTTGGCGACGGGAGCCGCAGTTGCGGACGGCTCTTGGGCAACGGGAGCTTCGACAGGGCCCTCTTCGGCGGCGTCGGCAAAGGGGACCTCAATCGCGGGAGCGGCCACGCGTGCAGCGGCCTTCGAAGTGTCTTTTCTGGCCGGAGCCTTCTTTTCGGCCTTGGCCGGGGCGTCGGAGTCATCCTCGCCGTCGAACAAACCATCGAAGAGCTTGTCGAGTTCGTCGTAGGCGCTGCCGTAGTCGTCGTCGAGTTCGGGGCCGTGCCCGAAACCTTCCTCGTACCGAGAGTCCAGTTCGCTGCGGTAATCCTCGTCGTAGTCCTCGAAATAGTCCGGTTTGGCCAATGCGGTCATGAGGGTGGGGGTCTCCTCGGGTCGGGCAGGGGCCGGTACCGGGCGCGTGGGGCACGTCCGTTCCGGGCCAGTTGATGGGGAGGCTCTCCGGGTTGCCGGTTGAGCCTTTAGATCTTAGCAATCGAACGGTGGTCCGGTGTACTTCCGCCGTTCATTTGACACGGTATGTGGCGCATCCCCGGGGCTTGAAGGTGGCGCGATGCGTCGAATATCACGCGCACGCGCCGCCGAGGGCGTGCGTAGAGACGCGAGAGGGTGGGTGGAATGGACGAAAAGAGTTCATGACGTGAGCATCATCCACTGCCCCCGACGTCGTTCCCCTATTCAGGGATGCTCAAGTCTTTTTTGACGCCTTCGCAGCCGCCGGGGTCAACATGTGCCTGGGAACGGAACGCCTGGGGTGTTTTGCCAACTCCCCAAGGCCTTGGTGATGCCACGCATCAGCTCCTCCGCGGGGCTGTGTGCCCTGCGGAGGAGCCGATGATCGGGCTGCGATCCAGTGCGGTGGAACAGCCCTCGCCGGCGATTATGCAGGAATGGTGGCTCGGATCTTCCGGCCGTCCACCATCACGATGAGTCCGCCTAGCAGCAGGGCCGCCGCGAACAGCAACCACAGGCCATTGAAGCCAGTGCTAGCGAGAACCGCGGTTCCCGCACCAACAATGGCTGCTGTAGTAGCAACCGCCACGCCGGCTTGCGTTGCAGTTCCTGTTGAAGGAACGGCGGCAGCCGGGTCGGCGAAGCCTTGAGCGTCGACCGGTGCGTTCATGACGGGCGGCGTGACTACAGCCGGGTTCACGACGTTGGAGGGCGAGCCCAGGTCAACCGATGCGACGCCGAGCGGAATTGGCAGGCCCAGAGGTGGGGTGAGTCCGGTACCCAAGGGGGATCCGAGGTCTCCGGTGGTGCCTGCCGGGGCGGTCCCGAGGAGGCTGACGGAGGTGTTACCAACGGTGATCGGAGCGGTTACCGGTGCGGTGACGCCGGTGCCGGTGGTGGTGCCGATCAAGCCCAGGGGTGCGGTGAGTCCGGTACCCAAGAGGGATCCGAGGTCTCCGGTGGTGCCTGCCGGGGCGGTCCCGAGGAGGCTGACGGAGGTGTCACCGACGGTGATCGGAGCGGTTACCGGTGCGGTGACGCCGGTGCCGGTGGTGGTGCCGATCAAGCCCAGGGGTGCGGTGAGTCCGGTACCCAAGAGGGATCTGAGGTCTCCGGCGGTGCCTGCCGGGGTGGTCCCGAGGAGGCTGACGGAGGTGTCGCCGACGGTGATCGGCGCGGTCACCGGTGCGGTGGCGCCGGTGCCGGTGGTGGTGCCTGCCGGGGTGGTCCCGAGGAGGCTGACGGAGGTGTCGCCGACCGTGATCGGAGCGGTCACCGGTGCCGTGACTTGGGTGCCAGAGGCGGTCCCAGGGGTGGAATTGCCAAGAACGGCCAGAGAGGTGGCTCCAATATTAACAGGGACCGATATCGGAGCCACCGCCTGGGTTCCGGACGGGACAGCTGGTCCGCCGGAATTGGTCGCCGCGGCCGCAGCCGGGGCGAGTGCAGGGGTGGTGGTTGTGGCGCCCTCAGTTCCAAGCAGCGTGAGCGACGTCGACCCGAGGCTCACCCGAACGGTCGCCGGTGCAACGACTTGAGTGCCTGAGGCGGTGCCTTGTGCGCTTGTTGTGGTATCTGCCGCATTCGCGGCAGTTGCGCCGAGGGCTATTAGTCCACCGGCAAAGAGGGTGCCAAGCAGCCCCTTGCGAATAATGCTGTGCATATTGTTTCTCTCCTGAACGAGTAGTTCCTTGAGGCGTCCGCAGGAGCCTGCATGTACGCCCGGATTGGCCATCTGCCGCCGTCCAGAATCTGCTCTGGAAAAGCGGCTGGAGCTCGGAACTAGTCGGGAGAAGAACCCGGGTCAAACGACACCGGAGCCGGAACTCTACCGGCAGCAGCCATGGACACGAGGATCCCGGCAAGTGGATAAAACAGACTCATGCTCGGGAGCCACGCGGTAGCCGCTCCCGAAGGATTGCCTGGAAGGGCCGCCGAGCCGTTTCCGGCGTCGCTACTGCCTGGAGTGCCGTCCGGGAATATCCCGGCATACTGAGATGCCGGCACTGCAGGATTCCCGTAACCGACGTATTGGACGGTAGCGTTCCAAGGTGCCTTACGCAGGTCAGCGGGGCCATAGGTTCCAGAGAGGCCGACCAGCGGAACCGCGACGGCCTGCGCAGGCGGCGCGATCGTGGGGCCCGAGGGTTGCTCGGAAGGAGTTGCACCAGTCCCGAGGTTACCGGGGATGGTTACCGGCAGGTTGCCGATTGGAAGCGCGTCCACGGTGGAGCCGACGGCGCCCAACGCGGGGGAAAGAGCGTCGCCAACCAAGGCGCCGACGCCTGGCCCAATCCCACCGGCCGCACTGGCCGCCGGAGACAAAACAGGTGCGGTCACGGCGACAACGGTGCCTTCAGGGATGATGGCGTTGACGATGGGCGTACTGGCCGCACTCTGGTCGATTGCCTGAGTCAGTTGCGGTAGTTCGCGTACAACGGACGCTGGTACCTGGACGACTGGTAGTTGTACCACCGGAACCGGAACCGGAACCGGAACTGAAGCCACTGCCGGAGCCGGTACGGATACGCCACTCGCCGAAACGGGGTTGCCGTGGGTTCCGGTAATTCCGGCGGTCGCGCTGTGCACAACGTCTATCACGGCCGATTCTGCGCCGCCCAGAAGCGTGTGGTTGGTGGCGCTACCGGAATCAGCATTGGCAGCTGTGGAGGAGAGGGCCAGCCAAACGACGGCTCCGGCGCCAGCGAGCATGACGGAGCGGAGAACATGAAGAACGCGCGGCTTACCTCGCACAGCTTCCATCTCGACACCCCCCCAGCGTCCGCTTGGATTGACGATCGCTCCCATCGTAGGACCGGACTAGTTAATTAGTCCAGACGCAAGACGGGCTTATTTAGTCCAGAGGTCGCACGGATAGTGACCGCAACTGTCACGCAGACAGGGGAACATGACAATAACCAACCGACGGTATGGAAACTGTTCCCGCGGACGACGATTTCGTGTTCACCGCGCGTCGTTCGGGTACCGGACTCCGAGCTGGGAGCGCACCCCGTCGAAGAGGCGCATCGTGTTCAGTGAATCGTCCAGGGGCATCACCGGGCTCTCAGTCAGCCCTTGCTGGATGCAGCGTGTGACTTCGCGCAGTTCGTAGGTGTAGCCGATCCCGATCGCGTCAAAGCGCTCGGTCCGGGGCTCGTCCCAGCCAGTTCGTATCAGTAGCTCACGGGGATTGTTGATGGACCCTTGCGTCTGGAGGAAGCCCTTGGAGCCCGCAACTGACGCCGAGCGCGGCCCATGGGCCAGCAAGGAAGAGGTCAGCTGGGCGATGGCACCGCCGTCGTAAGCCAGCGTGAGCGCATTCTGGGAGTCGACGCCGTCGTCCGTCAAAGTGCCTACTGCGCTGACTGACTGCGGGAAACCAAGGGTGCCCAGAGGCCACAGCAGCGCATACACGGTGAGGTCCAAAAGAGCTCCACCGCCGTCTGCCGGGGCCCAGATCCGGGCCGAGGGGTCGTAGGGGGCCGGGAATCCCAAGTCGGCGCTGACCCACTTGATTTCGCCTAGTTCGCCCGACGCGGCGATGGCGAATGCCCTCTGGATGCTGGGCAGGAAGCGGCTCCATACCGCCTCCATCAGGAACAATTTCCGTTCCCTTGCGAGGCTGACCAGCTCCGCCGCTTCGCGGCCGTTGATGGTCAGAGCTTTCTCGCACAGGACGTGCTTGCCCGCGTTGAGGGCATCCCTGACGATTTCGAAATGTTGGGCGTGCGGGGTGGCCACGTAGACCACGTCGACGGCGTCATCGGCGAGTAGCCGCCGGTAGCCGGGCACACCGCCGCCGTCCCCGTAGGACTTCGTGACCCCGTGCGCGGCGGCAAAGGCATCCGCGGATTCCTGGCGCCGGGAACTCACGGCGTAAAGGTTTGCGTCCTCGAGCTGGGCGAGGTCGCCGCTCACGGTTCTGGCGATCCCTCCTGTGGCGACAATGCCCCAGTTCAGAGCCTTGCCGGTGGCTGCGCGAGGATCCTGGTTCGGCTGGCTGAACAGCCACGGCTTGGCGATATGCGGACTCATGCGCCCTATCTTCTCATTCCGCCGCGCGCTCTATACAGGGCGCCCAGCCGGGCAGGGGCCGGGAACCATTCGATTCCCGGCCCTTTTCCGTTGTTTTGAGAAAGGTGATCAGGCCCCTGTGGCGACCTTCGGACGCACAGTTTCCTCGCTCAGTTTGCCTTGCTGGAGCCTGAAGCGGCGCTCGGTTTTCTGGGCCAGGCTCCGGTCGTGCGTGACCACCAGAATGGTGGTGTTGTGATCCCGGCTCAAGGAACTCAGCAGTTCGATGATGTGCTCGCCGGTCTGCTCATCGAGATTTCCGGTGGGCTCGTCGGCCAGGATGAGCTTGGGCTCATTGGCCAGCGCCCGGGCAATGGCAACCCGCTGCTGCTCGCCACCCGAAAGCTTGTTGATGCGGCGGGACTGCTTCTCCGGGTCCAGCTGCACCTGTTCCAGGAGGGATCGTGCCCGCTCCAACCGGGCAGCCTTCCGCATTCCAGCGAACTCCATGGGCAGCATTACGTTGTCCACCGCCGAGAGGTTGGGAATGAGGTTGAACTGCTGGAAAACGAAGCCGATGTCACGGCGGCGGTACTCGGTGAGCTTGCCGGCGGGCAGCCCGGCCAGGCTGACTCCATCCACCACCACGTCCCCGCTGGTGGGCTTGTCCAGGGCGCCCAGCAGGGAGAGCAACGTGCTCTTGCCGCTGCCGCTCTTACCCACAATCGAGGCGAGGGTGCCTTTTTCGAGTTCGAAGCTGACGCCATTGACAGGCTTGATGGTGCGGTCGCCGGACTTGAATTGGCGGACCAGGTCTTTGACTTCAATCATGGCTATTCTCCTCGGAGGACTTCGATGGGGCGGATGCGGGCAGTGAGGAGCGCTGGTACCAGGGCGCCCACGACGGCGACACCGAAGACCGCGGCGACGCCGGCGGCGATGACGCCGGGGGAGGCGCTTGCGGTGACGGAGGTGAGCAACTGTGAGGCTCCGCCGAAGGGGTTCCCCCCGGGCCCGCCGAAGCCTCCGCCACCGGGTCCGCGCTGGCCCGTTGTCGCCGTCGTGCTGTTGGAACTGATCAGCGCAGAGGCGATGCCGCCGCTGGCGAAGGAGGCGATGGCAGCACCCACGACGCTGCCGAGCGCCACGAGGACCAGTGCTTCGAGCACGAACTGCAAGCCGATGGTCCGGTTGCGGGCGCCGATGGCCTTCAGGACTCCGATCTCGCGACGGCGCTCCCGGACCAGCATGACCATGATGAGCAGGATGATCAGGCCCGCCGTGCCGAGGGCGGCGATGAAGGCCACCAGTGAAATGTTCTTGACGCTGTCCAGTGAACTGACGGCGGTCTGGAGGTTTCGCTGGCCTTGGGTCACGTCGGCCTTTCCTGATCCCAGCGCGGCCTGCAGCGCAGTCTTGGCAGCGTCCACGTTCTCCATGCTGTTAACCGTCACCACCATGCTGGAAAGTTCGCCCGGGGTCGCGGCGAGGGTCTGGGCCTCTGCCAGGGTCGTGTAGACGGCGTTGTTGCCGAAGGTGGTGCCCGCATCGAAGATACCGGCCACGGTGAACGTCTGGCCGGAGATAGCAAATGTTGAGCCGGCCTTGAGGCTGTTCTTCTCCGCGAGAGTTGTACCGACAAGGGCCTTGGTGCTGGCCACGGTGTAGTCGCCCAGTCCTGTGCCGCTGGTGATGTTCAGGGCCTTTCCCGCCGTGTCCACCTCGGCGCCGATACCGGTGGCAGTGATGGGCAGCGAGAACGTCGGCGCGGTTCCAGTAGTACCCGTGCCGGTGCTGCCGCTGGCGTTGTTGCGATTGCCTAGCGTTCCGGCGTCGACGGCTGCCTGGAGGTTTGTCGTGACGCTCGTGCCGCCGCCAGGCCCGCCTCCCGGTCCGGCCTGTTGCGTCGTTGTGCCCGTGGTTGAGCTTGACGCTGCTGTTGCGGTCTCCAGCCGCAGCGCCTTGGTGCCCACCACGGAAACAACGTTCGGTACGGCGGCCGCCGTCGCAGTCTGGGCAGTAGTGAGCGGCTCGCCGCCGCCGTCAAAGCCCTGCGCGCCGGCGGGGTTCACGGTCAGGACCGTGCCTACGGAGGCGTTAAGCTCCTCGACTTTGCCGCCAACGGCTTGGTTTGCCACGAGCATGGCCAGTGCCAGCCCGATCGCGACGGCGAGCACTGCAACCACAGCCGCGGTTCTTATCTTGTTTCGGAAGGCATTGCCTACACTCCGGGCGAGGACGCTCACGTTTCTCCTTTTGGACCTGGCCCGCCCCAGCGGCGCGCCTTCTCACCTAACAGTGCTCACCGCGGCTGTGCGGTTGTGCTGCTGTTGCTATGCGGCGCCTGTGAAGCCTTGCCAGAGCGGCGGCCGGATCCGGACGCGACGACGGCGGCCACCCCCTCAGTGGGGATGGCCGCCGTCGTTGTGGTGCTTGAAGCGGTAGTGCTACTTGGTGAGCGGGCCGAGGATCGGATCGTCCACGTAGGCCGTCTTCACGTTGTCCTTGGTCACGATAACCGGAGGCAGCAGGTATGCCGGAACGGTCTTGACGCCATTGTTGTAGGACTTGGTGTCGTTGATCTCCAGCTGCTTGCCGGCCTGCAGACCCTGGACCATGGTGATCGCGTGCTCAACGAGCTTGCGGGTGTCCTTGTTGATGGTGGAGTACTGCTCACCTGCAAGGATGGACTTGACCGACTCAACTTCCGAGTCCTGGCCGGTCACGATCGGCAGCGGCTTGCCTGCGGCCTTGACCGAGGTCAGGACGGCGCGGGCCAGGGTGTCGTTCGGGGACAGCACACCGTCCAGGGAGGCGCTGGTGTACGTGCCTGCAAGCAGGGTGTCCATGCGCTTCTGGGCGTTCTCTGCCTTCCAGCCCTGGGTCACGGCCTGTTCGAACGACTTCTGTCCGGAAACTACCTTGAGGGTCCCGTCGTCGATCTTTGGCTGCAGGATGCTCATTGCGCCGTCGAAGAAGACCTTCGCATTGGCGTCATCGGGGGAGCCTGCAAACAGTTCGACGTTGTAGGGGCCGCTCGCCTTCTTGCCCTTCAGCCCGTCCAGCAGGGCCTGACCCTGCAGCACGCCGACCTTGAAGTTGTCATACGCCACGTAGTAGTCCACGTTGGCGGTGTTCAGCAGGAGGCGGTCGTAGGCAATGATCGTGGCGCCGGCGTCCTTGGCCTGCTTGAGCTGTGTACCAAGCTGTGCGCCGTCGATCGCACCGACGATGATGACCTTGTCACCCTTGGTGACCATGGCGCTGATCTGGTTCTGCTGCTCCGAAACGCCGCCGTTGGCGAACTGCACATCCGGCTTGAAACCTGCGCTCGTGAGCCCGTCGTTGAACAGCTTCTCTGCGAGGACCCAGTTCTCGCTGGTTTTCTGGGGGAGCGCGACGCCGATCGAGGAACCTTTGGGGAATGCCTCACCGCCGCTTGAGGAACCACTGGAGGTGCCGCTGTCCGTACGGCCGCAGGCCGTCAGCGCCAGTGCCGCGATCGCAGCTACTGCTGCTGCCTTTCCTGCTTTACCAAACATTCGCATAACTTGGTTCGCTTTCTTTGTTGTGGATGGAACAAGTCGTCTAGAAGCCGTTTAGGCTTCCTTGGCGATGACTTCCTTGGTGGAGGTCGTCTCGTCCGGCGCGATTTCGCTGCTCCGGCCGAAGTTCTTCATCATCATTCCGATGATCGATTTCTTGCCCTGGGTCTTGTTGTAGACGTCGAAGGCGACTGCGGCGAGCAGCACGAGCCCCTTGATGATCTGGGTGAGGTCCGCGCCGACGCCGAGGAGTTGGAGGCCGTTATTGAGGACAGCCATGACCAGGCCACCGACGATGGAGCCGATCACGGTGCCCACGCCACCGGTGACTGCCGCACCACCGATGAAGACTGCGGCGATGGCGTCCAGTTCCCAACCGACGCCGTCGAACGGACCTGAAGCGGTGGAGCGACCGACGAAGATCATGCCGGCGAGTCCGGCCAGGATGGACATGTTCATCATGACCATGAAATTGACCTTCTTGGACTGAACCCCGGATAGCTCGGCCGCGTGGCGGTTGCCGCCGACTGCGTAGATGTGGCGGCCAATGACCGTCTTGGCGGAAATGAAGCCATAGATCAGGACCAGGACGGCCAGGATGAGGCCGGGGATGGGGAACGACGTGCCAGTGCGCCCAGTGGCGAAGAGGTAGGTGGCGTAGAGAATGGCTGCGTTGACGAGCACGAGCTTGGTGATCATCACCCAGCCTTCAGGGACCTCCGCACCCAACGCCTGGGCAGTACGGCGGGAACGAATTTCACTGATGATCACGAAGGCAACAGCAATGAGTCCCAAGAGGACCGTCAGGTTGTTGAATCCTGTACTGGGCCCAACCTCAGGCAGGTAGCCAGATCCCAAATACTGGAAGTCTTCGGGGACCGGAACGGTGTTGGACTTGCCGACAAACTGGTTGAAACCGCGGAACAGCAGCATGCCCGCCAGGGTCACGATGAACGCCGGGATGCCGACGTAAGCCGTCCAGAATCCTTGCCAGGCTCCGATCAGGGCACCGAGCAGGAGCCCGAACAGCACGGCTGCGTACCAAGGTAGGTGCCAGTCCCTGATGGCCAGTGCCACCGAGATACCGACGAAGGCCGCAACCGAACCTACGGAAAGGTCGATGTGGCCGGCGATGATCACCAGGACCATGCCGATGGCCAGGATCAGGATGTAGGAGTTGCCGTTGAAGAGGTTGATGACGTTGCCCGGGGTTAGCGTGCGGCCCGAGGTGAAGATCTGGAAGAAGATGACGAGTGCAACCAGGGCGAATATCATGCCGAATTGGCGGGTGTTGCCACCGAATAGCTTCTTGAGCGCGTTCATTGTTTTGGGTCCTTGTGTCCGTGTGGTTCTGGAGATGACCGGGGTCAGGCGGCTTTACGGCTGGATGTCATGAGCTTCATGAGGCTCTCCTGGCTGGCTTCGTCCTTGTTCAGTACGCCAGTGATGGAGCCTTCGAAGATGGTGTAGATGCGGTCCGAGAGGCCTAGCAACTCGGGGAGTTCGGAGGAAATCACAATCACGCCCTTCCCCTGGCTGGCCAGCTGCTGGATGATTCCGTAGATCTCGTACTTGGCCCCGACGTCGATTCCGCGGGTGGGCTCATCCAGGATGAGAAGGTCCGGATCGGTGAACATCCATTTGGCGAGCACAACCTTTTGCTGGTTGCCGCCGGAGAGCTTCGACACGCCTTCTTCCACCGACGGAGTCTTAGTGCGCAGCGACTTCCGGTACTGCTCGGCCACCATGAATTCCTTGTTGGTGTCCACGATGATTCCCCGGCTGACCTTCTTCAAGTTGGCCGACACCGTGGTGGTCTTGATGTCGTCCAGGAGGTTCAGCCCCAGGCTCTTGCGGTCCTCGGTGACGTAGCCAAGACCGGCGTCGATCGCTTGGCGGACGCTGCGCATGGTGATCGGTTTGCCGTCCTTGTACACCTGACCCGAGATGAACCGTCCGTAGGAGTGGCCGAAAACGGAGCGGGCAAGCTCGGTGCGTCCGGCGCCCATCAGGCCGGCAAAGCCGACGATTTCACCGCGACGCACATGGAAGTTGGAGTTCTTGCAGACCAGGCGGTCCTGGATCTGGGGATGCCCGACGTTCCAATCCTTGACCTCGAAGAACACCTCGCCGATCTTCGGCGTGTGGTCGGGGAAGCGGGACTCGAGCGTCCGCCCGACCATGCCCTTGATGATCCGGTCCTCGTCGACGCCGTCTTCCACGACGTTGAGCGTCTCAATGGACTTGCCATCGCGGATGATGGTGATCTCGTCCGCGATCTGCTCGATCTCATTGAGCTTGTGGGAAATGATGATGGACGTGATGCCCCGGCCCTTGAGGCCGAGGATGAGGTCCAGGAGGTGCTGGGAGTCAGATTCGTTGAGGGCGGCGGTGGGCTCGTCGAGGATGAGCAGCTTGACGGACTTGTTCAGGGCCTTGGCGATTTCCACCAGCTGCTGCTTGCCGACGCCGATTTCCTTGATGGGGGTATCGGGATCCTCGCGCAAGCCAACCCTGGCGAGGAGCTCAACTGACCGCTTGCGGGCCTCGGCCCAGTCGATGATTCCGCGGCGGACGGGCTCGTTGCCGAGGAAGATGTTCTCCGTGATGGACAGTTCCGGGATGAGCGCGAGTTCCTGGTGGATGATCACGATTCCAGCGTGCTCGCTGGCCCGGATGTCCTTGAACTGCTGGACCTCCGCCTGGTACACGATGTCGCCGTCGTAGCTGCCGTAGGGGTAGACCCCTGAAAGCACCTTCATCAACGTGGACTTTCCTGCACCGTTTTCGCCGCAGATAGCGTGGATCTCGCCCACCTTGACCCGGAGGCTAACTTCCGAGAGCGCCTTCACGCCGGGGAATTCCTTGGTGATGGACCGCATCTCGAGAAGGACCGGGTCCTGGTGCGTTATGGGGGTCGACATACCCTTGCGCCTCCAATGTTTGACGTCGTTGTCGGCCCGCAGATGGCGGGCCTACCTGATGAGAAAGTAAACTGGATTACACCGCTTGTCGTCAAGACTTTAACGCAAGACGGCGATAACAGCGTGATAACGAAGTGCTCAGGACTGCTTGATGCCGGCGTGCTGGAACACCAAAGCGGCTGCCCCGAGGGCCTCCGCCCGGGCGCCTAGCGACGACATGGCCAAGTGCGTTGTTTCGCCGATCACGGGCACCGCATGGCGGACGAGGCCGCGCCGGATCGGGTCAAGGAGGATGTCACCCAGGCCGGCCAGCGGACCGCCCACAACGATGACTTCCGGGTTTATGAGATTGGCCACATTGCCAAGGGCACGCCCGACGGCGAGGCCGGCGTCGTCCACCACCCGGAGGGTTGCGGGGTCCCTGGCCAGGGCGTTTCGAACAATGTCTTCAGGCTCGAGGTGCAGGCCGGAACCCTTGCCCAGCAGCTCGATCATGGTGGTGGTGGAGGCCATGGTTTCCAAGCAGCCCCGGTTGCCGCAGCGGCAGATGGCCCCGTATTCATGAATGGTCGCATGGCCGATCTCTCCCGTGATTCCGACCGCCCCGTAGTAGGGCGCGCCATTGATGATGAGGCCCGCGCCGATGCCGGAACCGATCTTGAGGAACATGAGGTTGCTGATCCCGCTGTGCGGCCCCCACGTGACCTCGGACAGGGCCCCCAGATTGGCGTCGTTGTCAACGTACACGGGCAGATTGAGGGCTTCCTCGAGCCGTTCGAGAATCTGGATTCCCACCCATTCGGGCAGGATGGCACCCTGCGCTACCGTGCCGGAACGGCGGTCGATGGGGCCCGCGATGCCGGCGCCGGCGCCCACTACCGCGCTCCGGTCCACCCCGCTTTCCAATAGCAGTTTGTCAAGGAGCGCGACGGCGGCGCTGATGCCCTGTTCGGCGTGGTGGCCAAGGGGGAGGGTGACCGTTTCCTCGACGATGATGTGATAGCCCAGTGACGCCAGGACGACCCGCAGGTGGCGGCGGCCAAAATCGATTCCGACAGCCACGGCGCCGTTGCTATTCAGCCTGACGTTCAAGGCCCGGCGTCCGGAGCTGGTGATCGGCTCGGTGGAGACAAGCCCGGCGCCCTGCATGATCTTGACGATGTTGGACACTGTGGCCGTGGAAAGGCCGGTTTGCCTGGCGAGCTCGGCCTGGGTGGATGGACCGCTCAGCAGGCATTCGATGAGCCGCTGTTGGTTCAGGTGGCGCAGCGCTGATTGTGAGCCGGGGTTTTTGCGGTGGCTCTTCGTCGAGCGCGATGTTGCAGGCATGACATGAAGCGTGCCCCAAATCACGGTTGCAGTCAAGAAGTTAACGCAACGGCCCAAAGTTGCGTCGGCATCATGAGCTATGCGCCCGATTTGTACGAACCATCCCCGCGCGGCCCTTCGCAGGTCCATTTGTCCTTCGTGGGCGGTCTGCTGCTGGCTACGCTGGAATTACGAAGGTATCCCGGGTACGTCTCCCAAGAATGCTTGCCGGGGGATGCAAGGTGCTATTGAGGTGGTAAAGATGCTGCTGTCTGTCTTGCAGGCCAACGCTGTTGTCCTGGACATCGACGCCAATCTGGAGGCAATCGACGCGGCGGCACAACGCGCTGCCGCAGCCGGGTCCGCCCTTCTGTTGACCCCGGAGCTCTTTCCCGTGGGCTATGCGCCGCTGCGGCTCCACAGCGAATTTGACCCGGCGGCTCTGCCCGGTATCCGGGCGCGCCTTGCGGATATCGCCCGCACACACGCAATCGGACTGGTCTACAGCCTCCCCGCCCCGGCCGTCGACGGCGGCTGGCATGTCTCCGCCACGCTCCTGGACGCGCGCGGAACCGTTCTCCTGGACTACAACAAGGTGCACCTCTTCGGCGAAGAGGAGCGCAAGGCGTTCTCTGCCGCCCAAGCAGCTCCCGCCGTCGTCGACTTCAACGGCGTCAAGGCGTCGCTGTTGATTTGCTACGACGTCGAATTTCCGGAGGCCGTCCGCGCCGCGGCAACACGGGGCGCCGAACTTCTGCTGGTTCCCACCGCCCTGTCCGCAGGCTTCGAGGCCGTACCCCAGGTACTGATCCGTGCGCGCGCTCTGGAAAGCCAGCTGAACGTTGCCTACGCCAACCACAGCGGGCACGAGGACGGCTGCGACTTCCTCGGCGGAAGCGTAGTCGCCGGTCCCGACGGCTCACTGCTGGCCGCCGCCGGTGACGGGGCAGCACTGCTGTTCGCTGAGATCTCCACGGAAAGCGTCAAGGCTGCCCGGGAACAAGTGCCGTACCTGCGCGAACGCCGCCCTGAGCTTTACCGCGAGTGGGAAGGTTAGCCGTCCGCTCCACGCACCAACTCATCCGTGTACTGCAGCGCGATCCAAAGTTCTGCGCGCACCTGGGCCTGGTTCAAGTCGGTATCAAGAAGCTCGGCGAGCAGACCAATCTGACGGCGCACACTGTTGCGGTGCAGTCCCAAGAGTTTGGCGGAGGCGTCCCAGCTGCCGTTCTCGTTCAACCAGCCCCGGAGCACGGCCAACAGCGGATCCCGCCGTTCGGGCTCCAAGGCGAGTACCGGTTCAAGCAGCCGCGCGGCCAACATGGACCCAGCCTCACGTCCAAGGAGTCCGGTCACGGACCAAGTCACCTCGTCGACCCGGGCGCTCCTGCCACTCGATTGCACGCGGCTGCGGAGCGACGTCACGCGCTGATGTGCTGCCGCGAGCCCTGTCAATTCCGTGGGATCCCCGATGACCAGCCGCCAACCGAGTCTTTCGATGTCCGCCAGCAGGGAGTCATCAACCTTGAGCCTCGTGATCGCAGCGAATCCGTAATCGGTGATTTCCACTAGTTTGGTGTCGAAGAGGCGCCGCCATTGCAATAGCTCGCGCACTGGGCTGTCGCCGGCCGGCCAATCGGGAGAGTCCACCTTGATGCCCTGAACGACGCGCAGGGGAGCGGAGCGCGTGGAGGACAAGCTTTGCGCGAGGAGGTCCTTGAGCCCGTTGATGTGCCGCGTACTGCCCGCGGCGAGGCTCTCCGGGTGCAGGAGCAATGCGGTGGCCAGCTGGCTCGGCGCGAGCGAGCCGCTGGTCCGCTGCCGGACCAGCAACTCCAGCAGCCCCACCACGGACTGCACCACGCTGTTCTGGGCGGGAGTCAGGGCAACGTCCGAGCCCAGAATCAGGGCGCCCAGGTTGGCATCCTTGGTGCTCCGCAGCGGGTGGCCGAAAACCATCGCGGACCCCGGCTTCTCAAAGCCGTCCACCTCAACGCGGGGCCCGCTGCCCGAAAGGAGCCGCTCCAGCATTGGCTCCAGAAGTGAATGCTCGACGCCGGTGCTGCCGCCGGCGGCGTGGGCGCGCGCACGGATCCGCCCGTCCGCGCCTACCAGTAGGGCCCACACAGGCGCCTTTAGGACCAGCGCGGCGAGCAGCTCGTGTTCAGGCCGAGGGGAGAGAACTGCCCGCATGAGTTGCCTGTTGGTGTCCGCGAGTTGGCGGAAAACCTTCGCGTTGTCCGATTCCAGGAGCTGGGAGAACTCCAGCCCGATCGCGGCGAACGGGATGGATTCCGGGATCTCAATTAGGGTGAGCTTGTGCCGGCGGCAAGCCTTCAGCAGCTCGGACGGAACGGCGTCGAAATACGGCCTGATCCCGAACCCCAGGGCCGCCACCTTGGCCCCCACCAGCCGCTTCACGTAAGCGTTAACGTTCTCCTGGGAGCCGCCGTCGCCCAGGAAGGGGAGCCCCGCTGTCAGCAGGAACTCTCCCTCCGGGAGGTAGGGCGTGGGATCGTCCAGTTCGCTGGGCTCAACCCAACGCAGCAGTTCCCCGCCGCTGCCGCCGTCGTGGAGTATCTCCAACTCGGGCGGCAGCTGCTTGAGGAACTGATCGAGCGTGACAAAACTCAGGCGGCCCTGGCTCGGCTCAGGCGACATCGCTCGGTGCCTCCCTGGCTGCGAGATCCTGGTAATCGGGGCACTGGTAGGCGCTGGACTCATACACGCGCGGGAGGCGCGGCGCAATCCGGTTGATGATCTCGTCCCCGTGGCTTCCGATGGCGGCGCCCCAATCGTCTGCGCTCGCAGCCCCTCCTGCCGGATCGCCGAACAGGACCGCCGTGTCACCAACCTCGATCCCGGACGCATCGGGCCCCAGGTCCACCATGAACTGGTCCATGCATACCTTGCCGATCACGGGGACTTTCCGTCCGGCGATCTGGACCAGGCTGCGGCCGCTGATTCCCTTGGGGATGCCGTCGGCATAGCCCAAGGGAATCAGGCCGAGATAGCGCGGCTCATGCGTGATGGCCTGGTGTTCGTAACTGACGCCAGTCCCGGCAGGGACCTTCTTGACCATGACGAGCGGCGCGGTGACGCTCAGGGCGGGGCGCAGTCCGAAGTCGGCGGGATCCAGGTGATCCGCGGGCGCCAGGCCGTAGATGGCCAGGCCCGCACGGACCATGTCGAAGTGGAATTCGGGCCGGTCCAGGATGTTGGCCGAGCTGGAGACGTGCCGTAGTTGCGGGTCCAGTCCGGCGGCCCGCGCTTCGCGCACGGCATCCTCGAATTCCGCCACGGCGGCCGCGTTGCCCGGGTGCGCGGGAACATCGGCCCAGGCCAGGTGGGTCCAGATGCCGCGGACCAGCACGGTGCCGTCTTGTTCGGCCTTGCGCGCGTGGGCCACCAGCTCTGGCCAGTCTTCCTTTCGCGCGCCGCCGCGGCTGAGGCCGCTGTCCAGTTCCAGATGTACGACGGCGGGGCGCCCCAGCTGCCTCGCGATACCCGCCAGGACCTCAAGCTGGCCGACGCTCCCGAGCGAAACGTCGACGTCGTACTCGAGTGCCTCACGGATGGTTGCGCTGGTCTGGGATGCCAGATATAGCCACGAAAGAACCGGCACGGTAATGCCCGCCTGACGCAAGGTGATGGCTTCGCTCAACTGGGCGGTTCCGAGCCAATCAGCTCCTGCAGCCACCGCCGTGCGGGCAACATCCACGAGGCCGTGACCGTAGCCGTTCCCCTTGACGACGGCCATGAAATGTGGCGCGGCGGTGCGCTTTTTGAGGGCTTTGATGTTGTCTGAAATCGCAGACAGATCAACGCTGACCTGCCCGGAAAGCGCCGCTTCCGGCGTCGTTTCTGATTGTGCAATACGTCTCATGGTTGATCACTATAGGTCATTTTGCACCGCCGTGAGAGCTGGCTCACAGGCTTACGGTGGTCAGGGGAATCCGCCAACTACTCTGAAGGGACGTCAACGGTGACTGTGCCTACCTCCACCCAGACCAAGCCAACGCACGCCACGAATACAGATGCCGGCAACGCCGCCCGGCGCCCGGGGCTCGGGTCTCAGCTCCTGCGCCGCAAGCCGATCGGACAGATGGTCAGCGAAGCCGGAAGCAGCGAAAGCGGCACGCCGCTGGTCCGCAGCTTCGGTGTCCTCCAACTGACGATGATCAGTGTCGGCGCCACCCTGGGCACGGGCATCCTGGTGATCCTTGGCGAGTCCGTGCCACTGGCCGGACCCGCAGTCTGGATTTCCTTCGTGGTGGCCGGCCTCGCTGCCCTGTTCTCGGCCGTGTCCTACGCCGAAATGGCGGGCCTGGTGCCCGTTGCCGGCTCCAGCTATTCCTACTCCTACGCCACGATGGGGGAGGGGATGGCCTGGATCTGTGGTTGGTGCCTCGTCCTCGAATACGCAGTCTCCGTGGCTGCCGTGGCCGTCGGCGCCGGGCAATACGTGAACGAAACCCTCGCCGCGTTCGGGCAATTGCTGCCGGACGCCATGTCCCAGCCGCCGGGCAGCGGCGGCGTGGTCAACGTCCCCGCCATGCTGATTGTGGTCCTCGCGATGATCCTGCTGGTGCGCGGCGCCAAGGAAAGCGCCTGGATCAACACCGTGATCGTGACAATCAAGATTGTCATTCTGCTGTTTTTCTGCGCCGTTGCGTTCACCGCGTTCAACGCCGGGAACTTCGAACCGCTCATGCCCATGGGCGCCGCAGGCGTCTCGGCCGCCGCATCCAGGGTCTTCTTCTCCTATATCGGGTTCGACGCTGCCTCTACCGCCGGCGAAGAAGCCCGCAACCCCAAGCGCGACCTGCCCCGGGCCATCCTGCTCTCCATGGTGATCGTGACCAGCATCTACGTCCTGGTTGCCGTGGCCGCCATAGGCGCCCGTCCTTGGGAATGGTTCGGCGGCACCGAGGCAGCCCTCGTCCAGATCCTCGAGGAAACCACCCACCAGCCATGGATCGCGCTCGTCTTCTCCATTGGAGCCGTGCTCGCGATCGCCAGCATCGTGCTGACCGTGCTTTACGGCCAGACCCGCATCCTGCTCTCCATGTCCCGTGACGGACTGGTTCCTGAAGTCTTCGGCCGTATCTCCCCGCGCACCGGCACCCCGGTGGCTGGAACGCTCATCGTGGGCACCGCCGTCGCACTCACCGCAGGGCTTGTCCCGCTCGGCGCGCTGGCCGACGCCACCAGCATCGGCACCCTCTTCGCGTTTGCGCTGGTGAACGTCGCCGTCATTTACCTGCGGCGCAACCGTCCGGAGCTCAAGCGCAGCTTCCGCGTGCCGCTCTACCCGATCACTCCGGTCCTCGGCACGCTGATGTGCGCCTACCTCATGGCCAACTTGGGCGCAGACACCTGGGTGGTGTTCGGCGGCTGGATGCTCGTGGGGATCGCACTCTACTTCGGCTATGGACGCCGGAACTCCAAGGTAGCCGCGCTGACCGAACAGGAATACCGTGAACTATCCGCAAGGGTCCACGACCCGGAAACTTTGAAGGCAGAACTTTCATGACCACCGCCACCGAATTGCCCACGGAACCCACACCCCGCACGGGGGACACGGGGATTTCCCAAGCAACGCCGGCCGACGCTCCGATCACCATGCTGAACCCGGACTTCCCCTTCAGCTACGACCACTACCTGGCCCACCCCGACGGCCTGGCAGTTGTTCCGCCGGAACTGTACGGCACCGAGGTCGCCGTGATCGGCGCCGGCCTGTCGGGACTCGTCACGGCCTACGAGCTCATGAAACTCGGACTGCGTCCCGTGGTTTACGAGGCTGACCAGATCGGCGGGCGGCTCCGCACCGCGAGCTTCCCCTCCGCTCCCGGCGTGGTCGCGGACCTTGGCGGCATGCGGTTCCCCGTGTCCGGCAAAGCGTTCTACCACTACGTTGACCTCCTCGGCCTGGACACCCAGGAATTCCCCAACCCGCTCGCGCCCGCAACATCAAGCACGGTGATCGAGCTGGCCGGGCAGAAGCATTATGCGGCCACGTCCGCGGACCTTCCTGGGTTCTTCCACGAAGTTGCCGCAGCCTGGAAGGCCGCAGTGAATGACGGTGCTGCGTTCCAGGAAATGCAGGAAGCCATCCGGGCACGCGACACCAAGCGCATCAAGGAGCTATGGAACGAACTGCTCCCGCTCCTGGATGAGCAGACCTTCTACGGCTTCATCGCCGCAAGCAAGTCCTTCAAGGATGCCGGATTCGCGCACCGCGAAGCGTTCGGGCAGGTAGGTTTCGGCACGGGCGGCTGGGACACCGACTTCCCCAACTCCATCCTGGAGATTTTGCGCGTTGTCTACACCGACGCCGATGACCAGCACCGGCTCATCACTGGGGGAGCGCAACGGCTCCCCGAGGCACTGTGGCACCACGCGCCGTCGGGCATGGCCAACTGGCCTGAGGGCACCTCGCTGGCATCCCTGCATTCCGGTTCCCCGCGCGGAGCCGTAGACCGCATTGAGCGCGACAGTGTTGACGGCCCTTCGGGCCAACTCATGGTGCGCGAACGTTGGGGCCGGGAAACCGGCTACTCCGCCGTCGTGACCACGTGCCAGTCCTGGTTGTTGTCCACGCGCATCCACACCCAGGAATCGTTGTTTCCCTCGGAGCTGTGGACCGCGATCGAGCGTTCGCATTACATGCAGTCGTCCAAGACGTTCGTTATGGTGGACCGGCCGTTCTGGAAGGACATCGACCCGGAAACGGGCCGCGAAGTATTGTCCATGACCCTGACCGACCGGCTCAACCGGGCAACGTACCTGCTCGACGACGGCCCGGACAAGCCTGCCGTGATCCTGCTTTCCTACACGTGGAACGACGACGCCCTGAAGTGGCTTTCGCTGAGCGCCGAGGAACGCGTCAAGCTCATGCTGCACTCGCTGGAGCAGATCTACCCGGGGGTGGACATCGCGAGCCACATTGTGGGCCAGCCCATCACGGTCTCCTGGGAGGCCGACCCCAACTTCATGGGCGCCTTCAAGGCCAACCTGCCCGGGCATTACCGCTACCAGCAGCGACTGTTCACGCACTTCAAGCAGGACAAGCTGCCGGAGAGCCAGCGCGGCATCTTCCTGGCCGGCGACGACGTCTCGTTCACCGCGGGTTGGGCAGAAGGCGCCGTCACCACAGGGCTGAACGCTGTGTGGGGCGTGGTGAACCACCTGGGTGGATCGTCCGTGGCAGGCAACCCCGGTCCCGGTGAACTGTTGGACGAGTTGGGTCCGATCAGCCTGGACTAGCCCTCCGCGTGCATCTCGCGGTGTGCCGCAGCCAGTTCCCGATAGTGGGCGGCGTTGCGCTTCACGCCGTCGAGTTCTTCCTCGCTCAGTTCGCGGCGCACTTTGGCGGGCACTCCGGCAACCAAGGAACGCGGCGGGATAACAGTTCCCTCAAGCACGACGGCGCCCGCGGCCACGAGTGAACCGGTACCGATCACGGCGCCGTTCAGGATGGTGGCGCTCATGCCGATCAGGCAGTCGTCCTCCACGGTGCACCCGTGCACGACGGCGCTGTGTCCGACGCTGACGCGCTCGCCTACGGTGCAGGGGAAACCGGGGTCCGCGTGCAGGACCACATTGTCTTGCAGGTTCGAGCCGGCACCGACGCTTATTGCAGCGGTGTCTGCACGGACAGACACGCCATAGAAGGCGCTGGAGTCCTCGCCGAGGGTGGCCTTGCCGATAATGGACGCCGTGGGTGCCACGAAGGCGGTGTCATGGATGGCCGGGGTATCTCCGGCAAAGGTGTAAATGGGAGCCATGGGGCAAGCCTAGAACACGCCGACCCCAACCCAACTGGCTGGCAGTAGATGTCGTTATCAGCCCGCATTGCGACACCTACTGCCAGTTAGATTCGACCGGAAGGCGTCCGGAGGATCAGAAACTGGTAGTGCTGCGTCCAATTCCCCGCACCCGGCCCGGACTCCGCTCCAGTGCCCTCGGGCCAGGTCTCAAAGTGTTCCACCGCGCCGTGCGCCCCGAAGATCCGCAGCAGAGTCGCGTCGCTCCGCCGGCTGAAGAACCGCCGCGGTTCGTCTTCGTCCTCCGGGTTGAGGACTTCCTCATCGTCACCTGACCAGAGCCCGACGGCGATTGGCGCACCTGGCGCGGCGACCCGGACGAGTTCACCGACGACGTCGTGGATTCGAGTGTTGGGGACGTGCAGGAGGGTACTCATGGTCCACACGGCGGGGAACACGGCGTCGGCGAATGGCAGGGACCGGCCGCTTGCCACGCTGGCGTCCAAGCCCTTGGCCCGTGCCAGGTGGATGCTTTCCTCGGACAGGTCGACGCCGGTGTAGTGCAGGCCTGCTCGCACGAACTCCAGTCCTTCGACGCCGGTGCCGCAGCCTAGTTCGAACAGCGTGTGCCTGTGTTCCTCCTTGAGTAGGCGGATGAACCAATCGCGGCATTCCACCCGATGCGGCGTCAGAGCCCGGGTGTTCTCGGTGGGGGCCTGCCGGTCGTAGAAGGTGGCGAGGTCCGTCTCGTGATCGGTTTCGTCGCTGAAGGCCCTCCGGGTGCCGTCCATGCACCCAGCCTAGAACACCCAACTGGCTGGCAATAGATGCCGTTATAGGCGCCCAAAACGACATCAACTGCGAGCCAGTTGGGCGGGAACGTTAGTTGAAGACCACCGTGCGGGTGCCGTCCAGGAGGACGCGGTGTTCGGCATGCCACTGCACGGCCTGCGCGAGGGTGCGGCCCTCGACGTCGCGGCCCATCTGCACGAATTGCTCGGCGGTACGTGCGTGGTCCACGCGGATGACTTCCTGCTCGATGATGGGACCCTCATCGAGGTCCGCCGTGACGTAGTGGGCGGTGGCGCCAATGATCTTCACGCCCCGGGCATGCGCCTGGTGGTAAGGCTTGGCACCCTTGAAGGACGGCAGGAAGGAGTGATGAATGTTGATGGCCTTGCCGTTGAGCTCTTTGCAGAGCTCGTTAGAGAGGACCTGCATGTAGCGAGCCAGGACAGTCAGCTCGATGCCGTGCTCATGGATGAGCCCAAGGAGTTTCGCCTCGGCCTGGGGCTTGGTGTCCGGGGTGACGGGGATGTGGTGGAAGGGAATGCCATAGAACTCGGCCAGCCCTTCGAGGTCCCGGTGGTTGGACACAATGGCCGGCACTTCGATGGGGAGGGTTCCGGAACGCTGTTGGAAGAGCAGATCGTTGAGGCAGTGTGCGTCCTTTGAACCCAGAATCAAGGTCCGGACCTTCTGGCCCACCGGGTTGATCTGCCACTTCATCCCGAATGCTTCGGCCACCGGGGCAAGCGCCGAGCTCAGTTCAGCCTGGGTCGAGGACGTGGTGGCTTCCACCCGCATGAAGAAGTTTCCCGTGCTGGGGCTGCCGTATTGCTGGGAATCGGCGATGTTGCAGCCAGCCTCCAACAAGGCGCCTGCAACGGCGTGCACAATTCCGGGCCGGTCCGGGCAGGACAGGGTTACAACAAAAGACGTGGGAAGGGTGGAGGCAGTCACACAGTCAAGCCTACCGTTGCGCACGTGTTGTACTGTTTAAGTCGTCGCGACTGGCGTTGGGTGGTGTACCACCAGGGAGCGGCATTGATGAAGACCACGGATCGTACGCCTGGGCCGAGGGTCACGTTTTACTGTCGCTGTGCCATGCCCCGTAATCAAAGGGCATGGAAAAAACCCAGCCGGTAGCCTGACCTGTAGAAATACCCGTTGCCTATCCAGGAGATCTTCGTGACCACCACCATCACCTCCGCGACCATCAGCAACCAGCCGCTTGCCGAACTCGACCCCGAGATCGCAGCGGTTCTGGAACAGGAACTTGGCCGCCAGCGCGGCACCCTGGAAATGATCGCTTCCGAGAACTTTGCGCCCCGCGCCGTCATGGAGGCCCAGGGTTCCGTCCTGACCAACAAGTACGCCGAAGGCTACCCGGGCAAGCGCTACTACGGTGGCTGCGAATACGTGGACATCGCCGAGCAGCTGGCCATCGACCGCGTGAAGGCCCTCTTCGGCGCAGAGTACGCCAACGTGCAGCCGCACTCGGGTGCACAGGCCAACGCCGCTGCTCTCTCCGCCCTGATCAACCCGGGCGACAAGATCCTGGGCCTGTCCCTCGCCCACGGCGGCCACCTGACCCACGGCATGAAGCTGAACTTCTCCGGCAAGCTGTACAAGGTTGCCGCCTACCAGGTTGAAGAAGACACCTTCCGCGTGGACATGGACAAGCTCCGCGAGCAGGCCATCGCCGAGAAGCCGCAGGTGATCATCGCCGGCTGGTCCGCTTACCCGCGCCACCTCGACTTTGAGGCCTTCCGCTCCATCGCCGACGAAGTTGGCGCGCTCCTCTGGACGGACATGGCCCACTTCGCCGGCCTTGTGGCAGCAGGCCTGCACCCGAGCCCGGTGCCGCACTCCGACGTCGTCACCTCCACGGTGCATAAGACGCTGTCCGGTCCCCGTTCCGGTGTGATCCTCGCCAAGGAAGAATGGGCGAAGAAGCTCAACTCGAACGTTTTCCCGGGCCAGCAGGGCGGCCCGCTTATGCACGTGATCGCCGCCAAGGCCGTTGCCTTCAAGATCGCCGCGGGCGAGGAATTCAAGGAGCGCCAGGAACGCGTCATCGAAGGCGCCAAGATCATCGCGGACCGCCTGAACCAGGCTGATGTTGCTGGAGCCGGGATTTCCGTCCTGACGGGCGGCACCGATGTCCACTTGGTCCTCGTGGACCTGCGCAACTCGCAGCTTGACGGCCAGCAGGCCGAAGACCTCCTGCACTCGGTAGGCATCACCGTCAACCGCAACGCCGTTCCGTTCGACCCCCGCCCGCCGATGGTCACGTCCGGCCTGCGCATCGGTACCCCGGCCTTGGCCACCCGCGGATTCGGTGCTACCGAGTTCACCGAGGTTGCCGAGATCATCGCTTCGGCGTTGAAGGCCGGTTCCGCTACCGACGTCGAAGCCTTGCAGGCCCGTGTCGACAAGCTCGCCGCCGACTTCCCGCTGTACCCGCAGCACGAGCAGTGGTGAACCCGTCCATGGCGCAGACCGCGAAGATCCTTGACGGCAAGGCCGCCGCCGCCGCCATCAAATCTGAGCTCACTGAGCGCGTCGCTGCCCTGAAGGCCCGCGGCGTAACTCCGGGCATTGCCACTGTGCTCGTAGGCGCGGACCCTGCTTCGCAGCTTTACGTGTCCATGAAGCACAAGCAGTCTGTGGAGATCGGGATGAACTCGATCCAGCGTGAGCTTCCGGCGGATGCCACCCAGGCCCAGGTTGAGGCCCTCATTGACGAACTCAATGCGGACCCCGCCTGCCACGGCTACATCGTGCAGCTGCCGCTGCCCAAACACCTGGACACCGACGCGATCCTCGAGCGGATCGACCCCGCCAAGGATGCTGACGGCCTGCACCCGACCAACCTGGGCCGGCTGGTGCTCAACGTCAACGGAGAGATCACCTCGCCGTTGCCGTGCACGCCCCGCGGCGTCATCGAGCTCCTGGAGCGCAACGGCTACAGCCTCGCCGGCAAGCACGTTGTGGTGGTGGGCCGCGGCGTCACGATCGGCCGCTCGATCGGCCTGCTGCTCACCCGGCGGGCCGTGAACGCCACCGTGACGCTGACGCACACCGGCACCAAGAACCTCTCGGAGCTGCTGCGGCAGGCGGACGTGATTGTGGGCGCTGCGGGTGCCAAGCACATCGTCAAGGCTGCGGACGTGAAGCCGGGCGCGGCCGTGCTCGACGTCGGTGTAACCCGTGAAACCGACCCTGAGACGGGCAAGAGCAAGGTCCACGGCGACATCGATCCCGCCGTTGCCGATGTAGCCGGCTGGATTTCGCCGAACCCCGGCGGCGTCGGTCCCATGACCGTGGCGCTGCTCATGACCAACGTGGTCGAAGCCGCGGAACGCCAATTGGCAGCGGGAAGCATCTCCGGCGTCGCCTGATTTTGCTCCCCACCGCCGTTTAGGACGCCTACTCCCTCGGGAGTAGGCGTCCTACATCGTTAACCCGACGACGCCGGAGCCCGCCGCGGTTAGGCTCGGAGCATGCAGCGGCGTTTCCAGGGTCCCCCTACGAGTTTCATCGTGATCGCGGTGGCCTTTATCCAAGTCCTGGGGACCGTCTTTTCGGCGGGCCACCAGGTTGCGCTGCGCCCCTTGGACCCCCTGGCCTTCATCCTGTTGCTGGCGGGACCCGCGGCCCTGGCTTTCCGGTCCAGCAGGCCCGTGGTCATGCTTCCGGTCACCTTGGCGGCCACTTTCAGCTATGTGCTCCTCGGTTACGCCTGGGGTCCGATCGTGCTGTCCCTGGCTCTGTCCATCATCCTGACGGCGGCTGCGGGGCTGCGCTGGCAGGCGTGGCTTGGGGCAGGGATCTGCGCTGTCGCCGTCGTGCTGTTCTCGGTCCTGACGGGAGGCGAGACCGGGCTTGTCCGGGCATCCGCCGGCATCGCGTGGGTGGCGATCCTTGTCCTGATCGGTGAAGGCTTCAGGCGGCGGGGCGAACGGATGGCCGAATACCGGCGCCGGCGCGAAGCCGCGAAACAAGCCGAACGGGACGAATATCGGCTCACGCTCGCCCGCGATATCCACGATGTGGTGGCCCACTCCCTGTCGATGATCAACGTCCAAGCCTCCGTGGCGCTCCACCTGGGCGCCAACGATCCCGAGAAGCTCCGCCCGGCGCTGGAAGCCATCAAGGCGGCGAGCAAGGAGTCCTTGGCCGAGGTCCGTCAGCTCCTTGGCGTACTGCGCGACGACGCTCCGTTGAGTCCTGCGGCACCGCCAAGTTTGGCGCGGATCCCGGAACTCGTGGAGGACGCACGGCGCGGCGGCCTGGAGGTGCGGTTCGAGAACTCCGTAGACCCGGAACGAGTAGGCCCGGAACACCTGGGCACAGCACAGCAGGAAACGGCTTACCGGATTGTCCAGGAAGCACTGAGCAACGTGCGCAGGCACTCAGGCGCGGCGTCCACCGTCGTACTTCTGGAATTAGCGGGGAACGCGCTCAAGGTGAGGATCGACGACGACGGTGCAGGCATGCGGGGAGCGGCCGCCGGCAACGGGCTGACAGGCATGCACGAGCGTGTCCAGGCTCTCGGCGGCACGCTTGGCTTGACGCCGCTGGATCCCGGGCTGCGCGTCGAAGCGATACTTCCGCTGAACCTTACCCAAGGAGAACACCGGCCATGATCCGCTTGCTGCTTGCCGATGACCAGACTCTTATCCGGGCGGGATTCCGGGCGCTCCTGGATGCTGAACCGGACATGGAAGTGGTGGCGGAGGCGGGTACCGGCAAGGACGCGGTCAGGCTGGCCGCGCGTGAATCACCCGACGTCATCCTCATGGACATCCGCATGCCCGATGGCGACGGGCTGGCCGCAACCCGGCAAATACTGGCTGACCCTCGCCTTGCGCACACCCGCATCATCATCCTCACCACGTTCGAACTGGACGAATACATTGCCGAGGCTGTGCGCGCCGGTGCGGCCGGCTTCCTCGTCAAGGACACCGAACCGGAGGAGCTGATCCGCGCCGTGCGGGTGGTGCACGACGGCGACGCCCTCCTTTCGCCGTCGGTGACCCGTCGCATCATGGCCCAGCTGGCCCTTCACAGCAAGGCGGTGTCCAAGACAGTTCCCTTGGACCAGATCACCGAACGCGAACGGGAAGTCCTGGCGCTGGTGGGCGAAGGCTTGAACAACGCCGAGATCGCCGAGCGGCTGTTCATCACCCCTCTGACGGCCAAGACGCACGTTTCCCGCATCATGACAAAATTGCTGGTGCGGGACCGGGCGCAATTGGTGGTCCTGGCTTACGAATCCGGTTTGGTCCGGCCCGGCTGGAGCAGCTAGCCGCTCCGCGCAGTCTCCCGGGGGAGTAGGCGGGCGGACGCAAGTGACTCCCGGTGGCCGACGCGTTTGGATGGGCGAAAAACCAGACTGGAAACAGAGCCGAGATACGGCCTGTTGAGAGTTTGGACTGGACATGTTGACATCACTGAGCACCACCATCGGCGCCGCGGCCGCGCAACTTCCCGCCGACGTCGTCCATGGACCGGGGGACGGATTCGTCTTCTGGCCATTTTTCCTCCTGATTCCGTTGTTTTGGATCCTGGTTATCGGCTTCTTCATTTTCTTTGGCCGCCGCATGTGGCGCCGGAACCACTACTGGGCCGCAACCCAGGGCGCCGAAAGCGTACTGAGGGAGCGCTACGCACGTGGCGAAATCGATGAGACCGAGTACCGCCAACGCCTCGAAGTGCTGCGGGTACATCCCACGAAGTGAGGGACCGGCGGATTCTGC
Source organism: Arthrobacter sp. DMZ02-1R (assembly GCF_057747935.1). Lineage (NCBI taxonomy): Bacteria > Bacillati > Actinomycetota > Actinomycetes > Micrococcales > Micrococcaceae > Arthrobacter > Arthrobacter sp. DMZ02-1R. Next base: position 3,567,101 of record NZ_CM173230.1, on the reverse strand, counting down.
TGGATCAGTCGCCTTGATAAACCATCAAGCCTTGGAATCATGCGGTTCCAGGGCCTGATGCTTGGAGTGATCCAGCAGAATCCTCCGCAGTTTGGTTTCCTCGGGCGAGCCGGGACCCGGGTTATTCCAGAAAATTGCGGAATACCTCTTTCACGTATTCCTTGGCTCTACTAGTCTGCTGGGGTGCACAATGAAGCCACCCGCTCTTTCTCCACGTCAGCCAGCTTCCAGATGAACCCACCCGCAGTCATCACAGCCGAAAACCTCACCAAGGCCTACGGCGAGCTCACAGCCGTCGACGGTATCTCCTTCGAAGTCTCGGCAGGGGAGTCCTTCGGCCTGCTTGGCCCGAACGGCGCCGGCAAATCGACCACCATGAAAATGATTGGCGGCGTCTCCTAGCGCACGTCCGGGAAGCTCAGCATCATGGGCCTGGACCCGGAAACCCACGGGCCGGAAGTCCGTGCGCACTTGGGAGTGGTGCCCCAGCAGGACAACCTCGACGAGGAACTGAAGGTCCGTGAAAACCTGATTGTCTATGGGCGCTACTTCGGCCTGCCTTTGAGCTACTTGCGTCCGAAGGCCGATGAACTGCTCGAGTTCGCCCAGCTGACAGACAAAGCCAAGTCCAGGGTCGATGCCCTCTCGGGCGGGATGAAACGGCGCCTCACGATCGCCCGCTCGCTGATCAACGAGCCCAAGATCCTGCTTCTGGATGAGCCCACCACAGGATTGGATCCCCAGGCCCGGCACATCCTCTGGGACCGGCTGTTCAGGCTGAAGGAACAAGGTGTCACGCTGATCCTCACCACGCATTACATGGATGAGGCCGAACAGCTTTGCGACCGGCTGATCGTGGTGGACAAAGGCCGGATCATGGCCGAAGGCTCGCCGGCCAGCCTCATCCGCGAATATTCGACGCGCGAGGTTTTAGAGCTCCGCTTCGGCTCGGAACGCAATGCCACGATCGGCGTCGAACTCGAAGGCGTCGGAGAACGGGTGGAGACCCTGCCGGATCGTGTGCTCGTCTACGCGGACGACGGCGAATCGGCCTTGGAGCAAGTCTCCGCACGCCGGCTCCGCCCCCTGACCTCGCTGGTGCGGCGTTCTTCGCTGGAGGACGTCTTCCTCCGGCTGACCGGACGGAGCCTTGTTGATTAACCGACAGTTGATTAGCCGACAGTTGATCAGCCGACAGTTGACTAGCGGACAGCAGTTGAGTGGGAGGACGCATGGCTGACGCACAGCTCCCGACGGCGGACCATCCCTTGCGCGCGCACTCGCCGGCAGTCTCGGCCAGCCGGGCGCGGCGCTGGGGATCGTTCTTCTACGCCGAGCAGGTCCTTCGTGTGATGCGTGGTTACGGCTGGTCCGTGTTCCTCTACAGCGTGGGGCAGCCGGTGGCATACCTGTTTGCCATGGGCATCGGGCTGGCGAGCCTGGTGGACGCGAACGGTACGGCGGTGTTCGGCGGTGTGAGCTACCTTGCGTTCATTGCGCCGGCATTGCTCGTCTCATCCGCGGTGATGACGGCGTCGGGGGACTTCTCCTACCCGATCATGGACGGCTTCAAGTGGCGCCGAGTGTTCTACGGGCCGCACGCTTCGCCGCTCGTTCCGCAGCAGATTGCCGCGGGCCACATCATGGCCAGCACTCTGAAGTTCCTTGTGCAATCCGTGGTCTACTTCGTCATCGTGGCCATCTTCGGCGCCTCGCCGAGTCCTTGGGGGTGGGTGTCGGCGGTGGTTGCCACGGTGGCCGGATTGTCCTTCGGGCTGCCTCTCATGGCCTATGCCTCGAGCATCACCAAAGACTCCGGCCAGTTCGCCTTGGTGCAGCGGTTCATCGTGGTGCCGTTGTTCCTGTTTTCGGGGACCTTCTTCCCGCTGGACTCGCTGCCGCTGGGGGTGCGCTGGATCGGCTGGATCTCGCCGGTGTGGCACGGCACGCAGTTGGGGCGCGTCTTCACCTACGGACTCGAGGAGAGCCCCGTGTTGACCCTGACCCACGTCTTGTTCCTTGTTGGGGCAGCTGCCGCCGGTTGGACGCTGACACGGCGGCAGTTCGTTAGGAGGATGGGGGCATGAGCACCCTGACCGGGGGCCACAGCGCCACAGAAGCAGCCCGCGAGCGAACGTTCGGCCCGCTGTATTCCCGCAATGCGCTTGCTGTTGTGGCCCGGGGCCTCATGGCGGCGAAAAGCAGTACCTGGCTAATCCTGGTGTCTGGGTTCTTCGAACCGGTGCTGTACCTGATCTCCATGGGCGTGGGGCTGGGCCCGATTGTAGGCACCGTGGCCGGTCCTGGTGGCCAGGAAATCAGTTACGCGGCCTACATTGCGCCCGCGCTTCTGGCGGTGTCCGCCATGAACGGCGCAGTCTACGACTCCACATGGAACGTCTTCTTCAAGATGAACTTCGCCAAGCTGTACCAAGGCATGCTCTACACCTCCCTCGGGCCTTTGGATGTGGCCATCGGAGAGATTTTCCTCGCCTTGCTTCGTGGACTCCTGTACGCGACGGGCTTCACCGCGGTCATGGCCGTCATGGGCCTCATCACGACGCCCTGGGCCATCCTGGTCATCCCGGCGTCCGTGCTGATTGCTTTCGGCTTTGCAAGCTTCGGCATGGGCATCACGAGCTTCATGAAGACTTTCCAGCAGATGGACTGGATCAACTTCTTCATGCTGCCCATGTTCCTGTTCAGCGCGACGTTCTACCCGATAACCGTCTATCCGCAGTACATTCAGTGGCTCATCCAGGCGATGCCCCTGTGGCATGGCGTGGAGCTCCTGCGGCAGATCAGCATTGGTTCCTTCAGTCCGGCCACGGCAGTCCATATCGCCTACTATCTTGTGATGATCGCGCTCGGCATCATGCTCACCACGGGACGGCTGCGCAAGCTCTTCCTCAAATAGAACCAGGCTGTTCGCCGGGGGTGGAAGCGGCTGGCTCGTCCTGCGGAGTTTGCGACAATGGGTGCATGCAATCTCTCGGCGACTCCCCGCCATCTGTTCCCCCGTCCGCTTCCGCCAAGAGCCCTTTCAAGGGCTTCCGCATCGGTGGACTGGGCATGACGGTGGTGCTCATCGCTTTCCTGGTGGCCGTGATCTTCGCTGCAAACCAGAACGACGTGGTGGGTTGGATCGTCGCCGTTGTTTCCTTCGGCTGGCTCGCCCTGGCCGCTTTCGTGGTCTTCAGCATCCAGAGGGCTGCCAAGCGGGCTGGGGAAAAACTCACCGAAGCGCAGAACGCGTTCAACGCGGCAACCGGCCGGGCGCCGTCGTCGTCGAGCGCGGACCACGGCGGCACACGCGTGGTCTCGGAACGCAGCGAATCGGATGAAATCCGCGACCTCAAACTGGACCACTCGTTCAAGATTGTGCAGGTGCAGGTTCGCGTGGTGGAGGCGGAACGCGCCAAGGGCGAATCTGCAGATGAAGACACCATCAACCGCGCCTTGGAGACCATCGCCATCACGTCAAGCAACGCCCGGGACATGATCAAGTCCTCCGGTGGCGGCGACGAGCCCGTCTCGGGCACCATCATCGACTAGAGTAGGCGGGGTGAGCTCGGCATTGAAGAAGGACTTCCTTCGCATCGCAACGGTCAACGTCAACGGCATTCGCGCCGCCTATAAGAAGGGCATGGCGGAGTGGCTGGAACCGCGCGACGTCGACATCCTGTGCCTGCAGGAGGTCCGCGCGCCTGATGAGGTGGTTCAGCAGCTCATCGGCGAAGGCTGGCACATCCTCCACGCCGAAGCCGAGGCCAAGGGCCGCGCGGGCGTAGCGATTGCCTCCCGTCAGGAACCCACGGCCACCCGTGTGGGTATCGGCGATGATTACTTTGCCACCACTGGACGCTGGGTGGAGGCCGATTACGTCGTTCGAGACGGCGGCGGCAAGGACACTACCCTGACCGTCGTCAGTGCCTATGTGCACTCCGGCGAGGTAGATACCCCCAAACAGGTGGACAAGTACCGCTTCCTGGACGTCATGATCACGCGGCTCCCGGAGCTTGCCAAGCACAGTGAGCATGCCCTGGTGGTTGGCGACCTCAACGTGGGCCACACTGAACTCGACATCAGGAATTGGAAGGGCAACACCAAGCGTGCCGGCTTCCTTCCTGAAGAACGTGCGTACTTCGACCGCTTCTTTGGCGACGAGATCGGATGGAGGGATGTCCACAGGGGCCTGGCAGGAAATGTCGATGGCCCCTACACCTGGTGGTCCCAGCGCGGTAAGGCCTTTGACACTGACACTGGCTGGCGCATCGACTACCACATGGCCACTCCCGGACTCGCGGCAGCTGCTCTTTCGGCCGTCGTGGACCGGGCGCCGTCGTGGGACACCCGTTTCTCCGACCACGCACCGCTGGTAGTCGACTACCAGCTCTAAGCTTTCGAAAGTTTCCCCATGACCAGTTCCACAACAACAACAGAACCCGCTGCGGCCGCAACCATGGCAACATCCACCAAACTGGCTGCCGGAGCCAAGCACCGTGTGCTGTCCGGCATGCAGCCATCTGCCGACTCCCTCCATCTGGGGAACTATCTCGGTGCCTTGGTCAACTGGGTCCGCATGCAGGACGAGTATGACGCCATTTTCTTCATCCCGGACCTGCACGCCATCACGGTGCCGCAGGACCCCGCCGAGCTGGCACGCCGTACGCGCGTCACTGCTGCGCAGTACATCGCCGGCGGAGTAGACGTCAACAAGTGCACCCTGTTCGTCCAGTCCCAGGTTCCTGAACACGCCCAGCTCGCCTGGGTCCTGGGGTGCATCACCGGCTTCGGCGAAGCTGCGCGGATGATCCAGTTCAAGGACAAGTCCCAGCAACACGGTTCGGACCACGCCAGCGTCGGGCTCTTCACGTACCCGATCCTGCAGGCAGCCGACATCCTGCTGTACCAGCCGCACGGAGTACCCGTGGGCGAGGACCAGCGGCAGCACATTGAGCTCAGCCGCGATCTCGCCCAGCGTTTCAACAGCCGCTTTGGCGAGACGTTCCAGGTGCCGCAGGCCTTCATCCAGAAGGAATCGGCCAAGATCTACGATCTCCAGCACCCCACGGCGAAGATGTCCAAGTCCGCGGAGTCGCCGGCTGGTTTGATCAATCTGCTGGATGACCCGAAGGTCACGGCCAAGCGCATCAAGTCGGCGGTCACGGACACCGAGACGGAAATCCGTTTCGACCGTGAAGCCAAGCCCGGTGTGTCCAACCTGCTGAGCATTTACTCATCCATCAGCGGACAGCCGGTGGAAAAGATCGTCGCGGATTACCAGGGCAAGATGTACGGCCACCTGAAGGTCGATCTCGCCGAACTCGTCGCCGGGCACCTCGGACCTATCCGGGACCGCGCCAACGAGCTGCTGGCAGACCCGGCCGAGCTCGATCGGCTCCTGGCCCATGGGGCGGACAAAGCCCGCGAGATCGCCTCGGCCACCCTTGCCGACGTCTACGCCAAGGTGGGCTTCCTGCCTTACGGCGGAGCGCCAGGAATCCGCTAAAACCATGTGCGCAGCTGGCAAGCTCAGCGTCAAGGCCGGCTCCCCTGCAAGGGGAGCCGGCCGGGTCCCTGATGCCCGCCCGGACACAGCTGCAAGCCAGTCTGCCGGCGCGTGCGGCGACAGCATGTGCGTGGGCGTCATCCTGGGTTTCCCTCCGGATGTGGCGCAGGAGCTGCAGCAATGGCGTGCCTCCTTCGGTGATCCCATGGCCGAGGCCATCCCTGCCCACATCACGCTGGTCACCACCACGCCTGCGCGGGATTGGGAAGCTACGCGGGAGCATGTTCGGGAGGTCGCCCGGCGTCAGGCGCCGTTCAAAATCACGATTTCCGGCACGGGCTCCTTCCGTCCCGTGTCCCCTGTGGTATTCCTGAACGTCGAAGACGGTTTCACGGAGTGTGTGGGCCTGCATGAACAACTGCAGACCGGGCCACTGGAACGGGATCTTCCTTTCCCTTACCACCCCCACGTGACGGTAGCCCACGACGTCGCTCCCGAAAGTCTGGATGAGGCCGAAACGGTGCTCAAGAACTACACCGCCACCTTCCCTGTGGTTAGCATGGGACTTTACGAGCACGACAACAACGGCATCTGGCAGCTACGGGAAGAGCTCGATTTTGGCGGCGACACAGATCAAGCGCGGGAAAGCACAGCCAGCAGCGGAGATTCCCCCTCAACCAACTGAGCTCGCCAAACTCAAGTTGCAACTCATCCATCGCAGGCTCGATTGGGGCCATACCCGGCGCTCCAACGCCGGCACTGTGGCGAAGCTGATGGCCTTCGTACAGCTGTTCCTTGCCCGGCTGAACACCTTCCGGCCCACGCGGGCGTGGCAACACTACTCGCTGCGCCACGGGCCGCTCATGAGCGCCGGCATCGGGTTCACGATGTTCTTCTCCATCACCGGGTTGCTGACCACCGGATTTTCCATTGCAGGCCTCGTCCTGAGCGGCCAGCCTTTCTTGGCGGACGCCATCATTGCGAACATCTCCAAGAGTGCGCCGGGGCTCTTGAAGGTGGACGGCGGCGAGGGCCTGGTCAATCCGCATGACCTGCTCAATCCGAATGGCCTGGGCTGGACGGCGGTCATCGCCGCAGTAGTCACCGTGTTTACTTCTTTGGGCTGGATCGCGAGCGTCCGCGAGGGTCTGCGTGGGGTCATGGGATTGCCGCCGCTGCCCCGCAACCCGGTCCTGGCTAAATTGTTCGACGCCGGGACGCTCCTGTTGCTTGGCGCGGCGCTGGTCCTGAGCGCAGGCGTCTCCCTGGTCTTTGGAACGGCCGCCAGCTGGGTGATTGGCCTCCTCGGCATGGATGAAGGCATCGCGGGACCCGTGATTGGCATCGTCAAGCTGGTGGTGCCGTTGCTGCTGAACTGGGCGACGGCGGCCATCCTCTTCCGGCTTGCGGGGAGCCTTCCGCTGGGGCGGCAGGCCTTCATTGAGGGAACCATCATCGCGGCGGTGGGCACTACCGTGCTCCAAGTCTTTAGCACCGAGTTGCTGGCGCGCGCGGGCCAGAACCCTGTCCTCGCGCCCTTCGCCATCATCATCGGGCTTCTCATCTGGTTCAACCTGGTCAGCCAGGTCTATCTGGTGTCCGCCGCGTGGTCGGCCATCAGGGAGGCGGACGGGGACGCACACGAGTCCCACCGCAAGGCCGCCCTCGGATCGCGGCACCTTCCGATCCATTCCTTCCCCGCGAAGGGAAAGTAAGGCGCTAGTCGCCGAGGTACTGCCCGGCCCAGGCTGAGATGATCCGGGCAACCCGGGCCGCCTGTCCCTTACCCGTCAGCAGGTGGTCGCTGCCTTCGAGCGAAACAAAGCTCCGCGGGTGCCGTGCCGCTTGGAAGATCTCACTGGCATTGTCAATGCCCACGGTGTTGTCCGTGGGGGAGTGCAGGACCATGAGGGGTCTGTGCAGGGTACGGATGCAGTCCCTGAGGTCGGCCTGCTCAATGTCTTCCACAAAGTGGCGGCGAACTTCCATCCGCCTGCCGCCCAGGTTGACCTCTGCGCTGCCTTCGCTGAGGATCGTGCTCACTTCGGCGTCGAACATGTGCTCCACGTGCTTGGGCTCGAAGGGGGCGCCCACAGTCGCAACGGCACGCACCTCGGGAAGGCTGAGGGCAGCCGCCAGCACAGCCGCCCCGCCGAAGGAGTGGCCCACAAGCAGGGAGATTTCCTTGTCTTCCGCACGCATGAACCCGGCGGCGCGGATGGTGTCTGCCACCTTCACGCTGAACGATCCCGCGGACCATTCGCCGGCGGAGTCGCCCAGCCCAAGGTTGTCGAAGCGAAGCATACCAACTCCAAGTCCGCCAAGCCCTTGCAAATACGCGAGGCAGAGGGGCTGTCCTTGCCGAGGGTCAGACCATGGGAGAACACACCCCAGCCCCGGACCGGACCCTCAGGCACGTCCACGATTCCTGCCAGGAGATCTCCAGTGCTGCCTTCGAAGCTGATCTTCATGGATTTGGACACCCTGTCCGCCTTTCGTTTTGCGAGTTGTCCGGCTTTTCCTGAACGACTCTTAAACAACGACGACGGCGTACCCCGCAAAGGGGGACACCGTCGTCGTACTCTAACTTCGGAAACTAGATCTTGCGTGCCAGGATGGCCTGCTTGACTTCGGCGATAGCCTGGGTCACCTGGATGCCACGGGGGCAAGCCTCCGAGCAGTTGAAGGTGGTGCGGCAACGCCACACGCCTTCCTTGTCGTTGAGGATCTCCAGGCGCATGTCGCCAGCGTCGTCACGGGAATCGAAGATGAAGCGGTGCGCGTTCACAATCGCGGCCGGACCGAAGTACTGGCCGTCCGTCCAGAACACGGGGCAAGACGAGGTACACGCAGCGCACAGGATGCACTTGGTGGTGTCGTCAAAGCGTTCACGGTCCTTGACCGACTGCAGCCGCTCCTTGGTGGGCTCGTGGCCCTTGTTGATCAGGAAGGGCATGACCTCACGGAAGGACTGGAAGAACGGCTCCATGTCCACGATCAGGTCCTTCTCCACGGGGAGGCCCTTGATCGGCTCAACAGTGATGGGCTTGGACGTGTCCAAGTCCTTCAGCAGGGTCTTGCAGGCGAGGCGGTTGCGGCCGTTGATACGCATGGCATCGGAACCACAAATGCCGTGCGCACAAGAGCGACGGAAGGACAGCGAACCGTCAATCTCCCACTTGACCTTGTGCAGGGCGTCCAGCACGCGGTCCGTGCCGTACATGGTCAGCTGGTGGTCTTCCCAGGCGGCCTCTTCCGAGACTTCCGGGTTGTAGCGACGCACGCGGAGGGTGATGTTGAAGGTGGGAATTTCCCCACCTCCGCCAATGCCTGCGGGAAGCTCGATCTTGGAGGCCGGCTCAGCCATTTCGGTCGTCATTAGTACTTACGCTCCATTGGCTCGTAACGGGTAAAGACAACGGGCTTGGTCTCGAGACGGATGCCCGCTACGGATTCGGCTGACGATTCGGTGGTGACCGAGCTGTCCTTGTAAGCCATGGAGTGCTTCATGAACTTGTCGTCGTCGCGGTCCGGGAAGTCCTCGCGGTAGTGGCCGCCGCGGGACTCTTCACGGTGCAGTGCACCGACCGTCATGACCTTCGCCATGTCGAGGAGGAAGCCCAGTTCAACGGCCTCCAGTAGATCCAGGTTGAAGCGTTTGCCCTTGTCCTGGACAACCACGTTCTTGTAGCGCGCTTCGAATTCGGCGATGTCGCTGAGGACCTGCTCCAAGGATTCTTTGGTGCGGAACACCTGCATGTTGGTGTCCATGGTTTCCTGCAGTTCCTTGCGGATCTGCGCAACACGCTCGGTTCCGTTGCCGTCCAGCAGCCCGGACAGCATGGTGCGGGTGTGTGCTTCGGGATCCTCCGGCAGCTCGACGAAATCGGCAGTCTTGGAGTATTCCGCTGCGGCAACGCCGGCACGCTTGCCGAAGACGTTGATGTCCAGGAGCGAGTTCGTGCCAAGGCGGTTGGAGCCGTGGACCGAAACGCAGGCAACCTCGCCGGCGGCGTACAGGCCGGGCACGATCGTCTGGTTGTCCTGCAGCACCTCGGTGGTGATGTTCGTAGGGATGCCGCCCATGGCGTAGTGCGCCGTCGGGAAAACGGGAACAGGCTCCGTGAAGGGTTCCACACCCAGGTAGGTGCGGGCGAACTCGGTGATGTCCGGCAGCTTGGCCTCGATGTGCGCGGGCTCAAGGTGGGTCAGGTCCAAGAGGACGTAGTCCTTGTTCGGGCCGCAACCACGGCCTTCGCGGACTTCGTTCGCCATGGCGCGGGCCACGATGTCGCGGGGGGCGAGGTCCTTGATGGTGGGGGCGTAGCGCTCCATGAAGCGTTCGCCCTCCGAGTTGCGGAGGATAGCCCCTTCGCCACGTGCACCTTCGGTCAGGAGGATGCCCAGGCCTGCAAGGCCGGTCGGGTGGAACTGGAAGAACTCCATGTCTTCCAGCGGGATGCCACGGCGGAAAGCGATGCCCATGCCGTCACCGGTCAGGGTGTGGGCGTTGGAGGTGGTTTTGAAGACCTTGCCGGCGCCGCCGGAGGCGAAGACCACGGACTTCGCCTGGAAGACGTGGAGTTCGCCGGATGCGAGGTCGTAGGACACAACACCGGCAACCCGCTTCTGCTTGTACGGCGTGCCGTCTTCGCGTACTGCGTCTTCTTCGACGAGCAGCAGGTCCAGGACGTAGTACTCGTTGTAGAACTCAACATTGTGCTTGACGCAGTTTTGGTAGAGCGTCTGCAGGATCATGTGGCCCGTGCGGTCAGCTGCATAGCAGGCGCGGCGAACCGGAGCCTTGCCGTGGTCACGGGTGTGCCCACCGAAACGGCGCTGGTCAATGCGGCCCTCGGGCGTGCGGTTGAACGGCAGGCCCATCTTTTCCAGGTCCAGCACGGCGTCGATGGCTTCTTTCGCCATGACCTCGGCTGCGTCCTGGTCAACCAGGTAGTCGCCGCCCTTGATGGTGTCGAACGTGTGCCACTCCCAGTTGTCCTCTTCGACGTTGGCCAGGGCTGCACACATGCCACCCTGGGCTGCACCGGTGTGGGAACGGGTGGGGTAGAGCTTGGTCAGTACTGCGGTGCGTGCGCGCTGACCGGATTCGATCGCGGCGCGCATGCCGGCGCCGCCGGCACCGACAATAACGACGTCGTACTTGTGGACCTGCATACCAGATGCTCTTTCTCTCTAAGTCAGATGGTCGGCGGAGCCTGCTCCGCGTGTTGTGCACTGTCGGACATTGCCGGCGGTGCAGCGGAGCCGCTACGGCGCCGGGCAGAACCCGCCCGGCAGCTGAACGCCGTTGACGACGGGGCACGGGTTGAACGTGAAGATCACCAGGGTGCCCAGAACGATGATGACGAAGCTGGCCGCGTACAGGACCACCTTGAGCCAGAAGCGCGTGGCGTCCTTTTCGGCGTAGTCGTTGATGATGGTGCGGACACCGTTGGTGCCGTGAAGCATCGCGAGCCACAGCATGGCCAGGTCCCAGAACTGCCAGAACGGGTCTGCCCACTTGCCAGCCACGAAACCGAAGTCGATGGCGTGGATGCCCTCTCCCACCAGCAGGTTCACGAAGAGGTGCCCGAAGATCAGCACCACGAGCACGACGCCGGAGAGCCGCATGAACAGCCATGCGAGCATCTCGAAGTTCCCCTTGGAACCGGTGCCGCGGCGGTACTGCGGGGCGATCTTTCCGCTGCGGGGATTCTGAATATCAGTACTCATGGCTTAGTGGCCTCCCAGAGCGAGGGACAGGTGGCGGATAGCGAACGCCGCGAAAGTAACCAGCCAGAGTGCCAGGACAACCCACAGCATCTGGCGCTGGTACTTGGCGCCCTTCTTCCAGAAGTCAACGGCGATGATGCGCAAGCCATTGAAGGCGTGGAAAACGATCGCTGCGACGAGGCCCGTTTCGCCGAGGGCCATGATGGGGTTCTTGTAGGCGCCGATGACGGCCGTATAGGCCTCCGGGGACACACGCACCAATGAGGTGTCCAGCACATGGACCAACAAGAAGAAAAAGATCACAACACCGGTAATGCGATGTCCAACCCAGGACCACATGCCTTCACGGCCGCGGTACAAGGTGCCAGCTGGTTTTGTCGGCACTGAATAAACCTTCCTGCAACACAGCGGCGCTGGCACGGGATCCATGCGGGGGGAACGCCAGCTGCGAGAGCACTCGTAGCTCAGCCTAAATCTAGGCTTCGCTCACAGCTTATTCAATTTAGGCGCCCCTTCTTGTAACGAGATTGCGGGTGTTCGCCTGAATTCCGGTCTTTTCGCCGCGAGGGTGAGACGAAGACCACAAAGTGGGACTTGCGCGGGTGTCGGATAAGGTGTTGCGGTGAGTATAGAAAACGCTGCGAGCCTCGAATCGCCATTGCGCCACTTCCATGCGGTTATTCCTGCCGGCGGAGTGGGCACGCGCCTGTGGCCGCTTTCGCGTGCTGCTGCGCCAAAATTCCTGCACGACCTCACAGGTTCGGGAAGCACCCTCCTGCGGGCTACATACGACCGGCTTGAACCACTGGCCGGCAACCGGGTCCTGGTTGTTACGGGCGTGGCGCACCGGACGGCTGTCTGCCGCCAGCTTCCCGAAGTGGGCGACGACGAGTTGGTCTTGGAAAGTGAACCGAAGGACTCAGGAGCGGCGATCGGCCTCGCCGCCGCCATCCTGTACCGTCGCGATCCGGACACCATCATGGGTTCGTTCGCAGCCGACCACGTCATCAGCCCGGACAACCTCTTCCAGGAAACTGTGCGCGAGGCCATCCACACTGCTGCTGCCGGAAAGATCGTCACCATTGGCATTAAGCCGACGCATCCGTCAACCGGGTTCGGCTACATCCGCACCGGTGACTTGCTCAACATCGACGACGCGCCGAACGCGCATGCGGTGATCGAATTCGTCGAGAAGCCGAGCGAAGACATTGCGAAGAAGTACCTCGAGACCGGCGATTACGTCTGGAACGCCGGAATGTTCGTCGCCCCGGTGGCGCTCATGCTCAAGCATCTTGAAGCAAACCAACCGGTCCTGTTTGCCGGTCTGCAGGAGATTGCGGAAGCCTGGGACACTCCGGAGCGCGATGAAGTGACGGCTCGCGTGTGGCCTACGCTGCCCAAGATCGCCATTGACTACGCTGTGGCAGAACCTGCCGCAGCGGCCGGGGATGTCGCCGTCGTACCTGGTACCTTCCGTTGGGACGACGTCGGAGACTTCGCTGCGATCGGCCGCCTCAACAATGCAGGCGACGTCGACGAAGTGACGGTCCTCGGCGAAGGCGCACGTGTCTTCACCGAGAACGCCAGCGGCGTGGTTGTCTCAGATACCAAGCGTGTGATCGCGCTTATCGGCATCAAGGACGTTGTGATCGTGGACACGCCGGACGCCCTCCTTGTCACCACCAAGGAGCACGCTCAACGCGTCAAGGGAGCGGTGGACGCGCTCAAGGCCAGCGGGGACACCGACGTACTCTAAACAAAGTGCTTGAGGCGCAGTTCGTAACCAAGAGACCCCTTTCGTTATCCGACGGGCGCGGATGGCTAGAGTTGTGAGGTGCGCAATTTCACTACTGAAACCGAGCCGACTCCCGTGGTGAGGCCGTGGCTTGACGATCTTTTGCCGGAACTCCTTGAATTCCGGCGGGATTTGCATGCGCACCCGGAACTGTCCTTCAAGGAGTTCCGCACCACGGACAAGCTCGTGGAGCGGCTTGAAGCCGCGGGACTGGAGCCGCGACGGCTGGAAGGCTCGGGCCTGACGGTCGACGTCGGCGAAGGGCCCATCGCCACGGCGCTGCGCGGTGATATCGATGCCCTCCCCATCATCGAGGAGACCGGGCTTCCGTTCGCGTCGAAGAACCACGGCGTGACCCACGCCTGCGGGCATGACGTCCACACCACCAGCATGCTCGGAATCGCCTTGGTGCTGCACGCCATGCACCAGGAATCGCCGCTGGGCGGCACGGTGCGCATCATCTTCCAACCGGCCGAGGAAACCATGCCCGGCGGTGCGTTGTCCTGCATCGAGCAGGGCGTCCTTCAGGGTGTCCCGCGGATTCTGGCGCTGCACTGTGATCCGCGCATCAACGTTGGCCAGATCGGCACGCGGATCGGGGCGATCACCTCAGCGTCGGACACCATCAAAATCGAACTGACCGGACGTGGCGGCCACACTTCCCGTCCGCATCTGACCGAGGACCTGGTCTTCGCGCTGGCCCAGATCGCCATTAACGTCCCGGCCGTGCTGTCCCGTCGCGTGGATGTCCGCAGCGGAGTCTCGGTGGTGTGGGGCCAGATCACGGCAGGATCCGCGCCCAATGCCATCCCCGCCAACGGTTATATGGCCGGCACCATGCGCTGCCTGGACCGCGATGCATGGCATAGCGCAGGGGAGTTGTTAGACGACGTCGTCCAGCAAGTTGCCGCGCCGTACGGGGTGGACGTCCACCTCGAGCACACGCGGGGGGTCCCTCCCGTGGTCAACTCGGAACACGAGACTGCCCTCATCGAGGCCGCGGCCAGGGCTGAACTCGGTGAGCACGCCGTCGTCCTGACCCCCCAGTCCATGGGCGGCGAGGACTTCGCCTGGTTCCTGGCCGACCTGCCAGGTGCCATGATGCGGCTCGGCACCCACACGCCGGGCGGCGAAGAATACGATCTCCACAGGGGTGACTTCATTGTGGACGAACGGGCCCTTGGCTTCGCCATCCAAGTCCTGGCTGCCGCCGCATTGCGCACCATCCGGGATCTCTAAAAGTCCGAGCGCGAACTGGCAGCAGATGCCCCTTTGCCCCGGTGTTGGGGTCATCTGCTGCCAGTTCGCGCTCACCTTTTAGGCAAATGAGTTGCGCACAATCTAATTGTGGGCTATCGTTATTTCCATGAGTGAAGCCCCCCGTCTCAACCACCAGGTCTGTTTTGCCCTCTACTCCGCATCGAAGGCGGCCACGGCGGTCTACAGGCCGGTGCTGGATGAGCTTGGGCTGACGTATCCGCAGTACCTCGTGATGCTGGTGCTTTGGGAAGACGAGCCGCGAAGCGTACGGGAACTGGGCACCGAGCTCGGACTTGACTCGGGCACGTTGTCACCCCTGCTCAAGAGGCTTGAAGCCTTGGGCCTGGTGGAGCGCCGGCGTTCGGCCGAAGACGAGCGGCGAGTCGAGATCCACCTGAGCGATGCCGGGCAGGCCCTCAGTGCCCGGGCGGGGGCTGTTCCGCAACGCCTTGCCGCCGCCGCCGGCTTGAGCGCTGCCGAGCTCGCGCAGCTTCACGACACCTTGGGCCGGCTCACCGCCGCCCTCCATTCAGCCATCTGATCGTCCATCCCCTCCGAAGGAAAAGGAACCATAGTGAAGACTTTGTACACAGCCGAGGCGCTTGCTTCCGGTGAAGGCCGTGACGGCAATGCACGCACCAACGACGGCAAGCTGGACGTAGCACTCGCCAGCCCGGTGGAACTGGGCGGAAACGGCCAGGGCACCAACCCTGAGCAACTTTTCGCAGCCGGATACGCGGCCTGCTTCCACTCGGCACTCAGGCTGGTAGGACGCAAGGCGCGGGCGGATCTCAGCGATTCGGCCGTGGCAGCCAAGATCCATTTCGGCGCCCTGGAAGGCCGCGAGGGATACGGACTTGCCGCCGAGCTTGAGATCGCCTTGCCGGCCCTCGACCGGGAGACTGCCGAGCAGCTCGTGGCCAAGGCACACCAGATCTGCCCTTACTCCAACGCGACCCGCGGCAACATCGCCGTCGACATCAAGCTTGTGGAGGTGGCCGCGTGAGCACCGCCCTTCCCAGCCGCACCCGCGAAATCCAGCTGGCATCCCGCCCGCAGGGGCGTCCTGTCCAGGAGAATTTCCGCCTGGCGGAGACCGATCTGCCGGAACTGCAGGACGGCCAGATCCTGGTCCGCAACGAGTACTTGTCGGTTGACCCCTACATGCGCGGCCGCATGAATGACGCGAAGTCCTATTCGGCACCTTTCCGTCTCGATGAAGCGCTCGACGGCGGCGCGGTGGGTGAGGTGATCGCGTCCCGTTCCGAGGCGCACAAGGTGGGCGACGTCGTCGTGCACCAGCTCGGCTGGCGCGAGTTCTCCGTGGTGGACGGCACACATGTGACGCCGGTTCCGGCCGGCCTCGCGCCGACCTCCGCGTTCCTTGGTGCACTCGGCATGACGGGACTGACGGCGTATGCCGGGCTGCTCAAGGTGGCCGAATTCAAAGCGGGCGACGTCGTTTTCGTTTCCGGCGCGGCAGGAGCCGTCGGCTCGATCGTGGGCCAGATCGCCAAGGCCATGGGCGCCTCGAAGGTGATTGGCAGTGCCGGTTCCCCCAAGAAGGTGGCGCGCTTGCTGGAACTCGGCTTCGACGCCGCCTTCGACTACCACGACGGTCCAGTGGTGGCTCAACTCCGTGAGGCGGCGGGGGAGCGTGGCATCGACGTCTACTTTGACAATGTTGGCGGCGAGCACCTTGAGGCTGCCCTCGCGGTCCTCACGGTGGGCGGCCGCGTGGCGATGTGCGGTGCGATCTCGCAGTACAACTCCAAGGAACCCGCAGCTGCCCCCCGCAACCTGGCTGTGGCCATTGGAAAGCAACTGACCCTCCGCGGCTTCCTCGTCAGTGGGCAGCGCCAGCACGCCGCCGAGTTTGCCGGGAAGATGGCCGGATGGCTCGCCGATGGAACCGTCCGCTACGACGAAACGATCGTAGACGGGCTGGAAAACGCGCCAAAGGCCTTCATTGATCTCCTTGACGGGGCCAACACCGGCAAAATGCTGGTCCGACTGCACTGAGTACCTCTGCGCGACGTACCCCCGGGCGATACGGCCCATCTGCTCCGGCCCGGATCGTAGGACCGTTGGCTGGGAGTTCCACTACTGCTTGGTAACAAAAGCCCAACAATCTTAGGGTTGTTGGGCTTTTGTGTTACCGGGGTGTGTTCCATCCCACTAAAGTTGTGGCATCAGTGCGCCCCAGGCGCAGTGCTGCGAAGCATCAGTGAAAACAGAATTTCAGCCTCGAGTTTTCGAAACGGACACTCATTGACCAACTGTCGTAGCATCAATCACTTTCTTCCTGGAGGAAAATTGAAGCAATCACTGCGTGCCACCCTGAAGCGCGGTTCATTTGCAGGCGTCGCAACTGCGGGCGCCGCTACTCTTTTGCTGGCAGGCTGCGGCAGCGCACCGTCTGCGTCGAGCTCGGGCAGCGCCACGAAGTCGGACTACACCGCTTGCATGGTGTCCGACTCCGGTGGCTTCGACGACAAGTCGTTCAACCAGTCAGGTTATGAAGGCCTTCAGGCATCCGCCAAGGATCTTGCCATCCAGGAGAAGCACGTCCAGTCCAAGGCCGACACGGACTACGACCCCAACCTTCGTTCCATGGTCCAGCAGGGCTGCAAGCTGACGGTTACCGTCGGCTTCCTCCTGGGGGATGCAACCAAGTCGATTGCCACGGCAAACCCGAACAGCCACTTCGCCATCATCGACTACTCGGACCCCACCTTCCCGAAGAACGTCAAACCGATTGTCTATGACACGGCCCAGGCCTCGTTCCTGGCCGGCTACCTGGCGGCAGGTACCTCCAAGACGGGCAAGGTTGCCACGTTCGGTGGTCTCAACATTCCCACCGTGAGTATCTTCATGGACGGCTTCTCTGACGGCGTGAAGTACTACAACCAGAAGAAGGGCAAGTCCGTCCAGCTGCTTGGCTGGGACAAGGACAAGCAGGACGGAACGTTCGTAGGCGACTTCAAGCAGGTCGACAAGGGCAAGGTCCTCACCCAGGGATTCCTGGATCAGGGCGCCGACGTCGTCCTTCCAGTCGCTGGTCCCGTTGGTGCGGGCGCCGGCAGTGCCATCCTTGACGCCAAGGCAAAGGGCACGGACGCCAAGCTGATCTGGGTCGACTCGGACGGCTACCTGACGGCACCCGCCTACAAGTCGGTCATCCTGACCTCGGTCCAGAAGACCATGGCCACTGCTGTCGAAACGGTCATCAAGGCGGACAAGGACGGCAAGTTCGACCCCAGCCCCTACGTTGGAACCCTCGACAACGGGGGCGTGGCACTTGCCCCGTTCCACGATCTCGACTCCGCGGTGCCGGCTGACATGAAGAGCGATCTTGACCAGCTGAAGAAGGACATTATCTCCGGCGCAGTGAAGGTCCAATCAAAGTCCAGCCCCAAGTAATAGTCCGGGCTAAACCACGCCGCGCTGCCCTTCAGCCGAGTTTTGGCAGAAGGGCAGCGCGTTCTGCGTTGCCTTCAATTTTGCTCTTCGACACTCCTTTGCCGAGCACTATGCTGGGAGCACGGTGATGACGAGGAGCCATCCTTTATAGATGGGTTGGAGTTTTGAAACTCGAACTGAAAGGGATCACGAAGCGCTTCGGATCCCTCGTAGCCAATGACCACATCGACCTCGTGGTTGAACCCGGCCAAGTCCATTGCCTTTTGGGGGAAAACGGTGCCGGTAAATCCACCCTGATGAATGTCCTTTACGGACTTTACGACCCCAGTGACGGTGAAATCCTGGTCGACGGCAAGCCTGTGGTCTTCAAGGGTCCCGGCGACGCCATGGCGGCAGGAATCGGCATGGTCCACCAGCACTTCATGTTGATTCCGGTCTTCACGGTGGCCGAAAATGTCGCATTGGGAAACGAAGCCACAAAGGCGGCCGGTTTCCTGAACTTGGATGAAACCCGGCGCAAGATTTCCGAGATTTCCAAGCAATATGGTTTCCACGTCGACCCCGATGCCCTCGTGGAAGACCTTCCCGTGGGAGTGCAGCAACGGGTCGAAATCATCAAGGCGCTCGTGCGCGACGCCGAAGTCCTGATTCTGGATGAACCGACTGCCGTTCTCACTCCGCAGGAAACAGACGAGCTCCTGGATATCATTCGGCAGCTCAAGGCTGCTGGAAAATCTATTGTTTTCATTTCGCACAAACTGCGTGAGGTCAAGGAAATTTCGGACATCATCACAGTGATCCGACGGGGGAAAGTGGTGGGCTCGGCTGACCCCTCGGCGTCCCCAACGGAACTCGCCTCGGCGATGGTGGGCCGGGCAGTCAGCCTGACCTTGGAAAAGAAGCCTGCCCAACCGGGTGAGGCGACCTTCAAGGTCCGGGACCTCACCGTTGTTGACCACAATGGCCAGCACGTCGTGGACGGGCTGAGTTTCGACATCGCCAAGGGTGAAGTGCTTGCCATCGCCGGAGTCCAAGGCAACGGCCAGACCGAGCTCACCGAGGCCATCCTAGGCGTCCAGCCCCATGTCACCGGATCCATCATCCTCGACGACGTCGAACTGCTCGGCAAGAGCGTCAAGCAAGTCCTTTCCGCCGGCGTCGGGTTCGTCCCCGAGGACCGAAAGATCGACGGTCTGGTGGGGACGTTCTCCATTTCCGAGAACATGATCCTGGACCTGTACGACAAGCCGCCTTTCGCCCAGGGCATTGGCATGAAACCGGCCTTGATTGCTGCCCATGCGGAGAAAAAGGTCGAGGAGTTCGATGTGCGCACGCCGTCGATCGACGTGGCCGTGGGTACGCTCTCCGGCGGAAACCAGCAAAAGGTGGTGCTGGCAAGGGAGCTGTCCAGGCCATTGAGGCTCTTTATTGCATCGCAGCCCACCCGGGGGCTCGACGTCGGCTCCATCGAATTCGTGCACAAACGGGTCATTGCCGAACGGGACAACGGAACTCCGGTGATGATCGTCTCCACAGAGCTCGATGAAGTGCTTGAGCTCGCTGACAGGATCGCCGTTCTCTACCGCGGAAGGCTCGTGGGGATTGTCCCAGCAGGTACCTCCCGCGATGTGTTGGGCTTGATGATGGCAGGCGTTCCGGAACACGAGGCAGAACTGACTGCGCACAAAACCCTCGAGGGAGGAACACATGTCTGAGTCCAACACCCCTCGACAGGAAAACGAGGTCGAGCCAGAGCGCCCGGAAACAGTGAATGACGAGGTCGTCCTGGATGTCGCACTGGACACCGCTGACGGTGCGATGGCCCCGTCAGCGGTTCCGGCTACCAGCCAGGGCGGACGGATCCCGCACGCCGCCGGTGGTTCGGTCTTCCGGCAGATCGTGACCGGAAACGCCATGGTGTCAGTGCTGTCAGTGCTGCTCGCGATTGTGCTCGGCGGAATCCTCATGGCCGTGACCAACCCCAAAGTGGCCGAAACGGCAGGATATTTCTTCGCGCAGCCGGGGGACATGCTCACCGAGGTGTTCAGGCCTTACGTGGCGCTAGTCCAGGGCTCGCTGTTCAACTGGGCCGGGGCCGACGCCGCAGCCCAGCTGTACCCGATTACAGAAACACTGACGGTGTCCACACCGTTGATTTGCGCCGGACTTGGCGTGGCATTGGCGTTCCGTGCGGGACTGTTCAACATCGGCGCGCAAGGTCAAATCATCTTTGGTGCGCTGTTCGGCGCCTACGTCGGCTTCACGTGGCACTTGCCGTTCCTGGTCCACCTGCTGGTGGTCATCGTTGCCGGACTTGTCGGCGGCGCGGTGTGGGGCGCCGTCGTCGGTCTCCTCAAGGCGAGGACCGGCGCTCATGAGGTCATCGTGACCATCATGCTGAACTACATCGCCAACTTCCTGCTCCTTTTCCTCCTGACCACGCCGGCTTTCCAGCGCAAGGGCTCGACCAACCCGATCTCGCCCTTCCTGGACCAGTCGGCGCTCTTTCCGGAGTTGCTCGGTCCGCAGTTCAGGCTCCACGCAGGCTTCCTCCTGGCCGTGCTGGCAACGGTCTTCGTCTGGTGGCTCCTGAACCGCTCTACCCTTGGCTTCGAATTCCGGGCCGTCGGCGCCAACCAGAGTGCCGCGCGCACCGCCGGGATCAATGTTCCACGGGCCGTGATCCTGGTCATGGCGATTGCCGGTGCGCTTGCGGGCCTGGCTGGCATCGCGCAGGTATCAGGGACGGAGAAATACCTCTCGGGAGGCGTCGCGGCTTCCATCGGGTTCGACGCCATCACCGTTGCCCTGTTGGGCCGTTCGACGCCGTGGGGAACCTTCTTCGCCGGTCTCCTGTTCGGTGCGTTCAGGGCTGGAGGGGTCGCAATGCAAGCACAGACGCAGACCCCGATCGATATCGTTTTGGTCATCCAGTCGCTGATCGTCCTGTTCATTGCGGCGCCGCCATTGGTGCGTGCGATCTTCGGGCTGAATCCCCGGAAAAAGAAGAAGGCCCCGGGCGGCCCTGGCTCCGGAACGGTCCCCTCCGGAAAAATTGAGAGCGGAGCGGCAACAGCATGAGCACCACAACAACAACATCCGGCAGTGGCACGCCCGCCGGCGACGCCCCTGCGCGCTCCGGAAAACCGGGTGTCAGCGAACTGGTGAGCTGGAAGGCCGGAATCGGACTGTCCCTGCTCGCAATCCTGGGAACCGTGCTGTTCGGATTCATGTCCAATTCGAAGTCGGCAGGTTTCGGCATCGCCGAGGCAGCCAATGAAGCGG
This sequence comes from Arthrobacter sp. DMZ02-1R, assembly GCF_057747935.1. Classification (NCBI taxonomy): domain Bacteria; kingdom Bacillati; phylum Actinomycetota; class Actinomycetes; order Micrococcales; family Micrococcaceae; genus Arthrobacter; species Arthrobacter sp. DMZ02-1R. The sequence goes on along the minus strand of NZ_CM173230.1, from coordinate 3,546,090 downwards.
CCTCCAATGTAGCTGCGTGGGTCACGCTGGTCCTGGCCCTTCTGCTTTCAGCCTGGCTCGGATACCTATGGTTCGTCCGCCGTCGTTCAGGCCTCGCGTCGGGTTCAGGCCAGGTGCCTGGCTGGCTGCCCGCGGCCACTGTCGCCGCTGTGGTGGTCCTCGGCCTCGCCGCGCTCGGAGTCGCGAAGGTTGTCCGGATCACGGTTCCTTCCGCGGCCATAGGCTGGATCTGCGCGGTCGTTTTGCTGGGCCTGGCGGGTTACACGGTGTACCTCACGCAAGCAAAGCGGCCCATTCCCCGGTGGGTGGGAGGTACCTTCGCCGCCCTTTTCCTGATCGGCTTCATGGTCTGGATCGTTGCCCACGGAAATGACGCCGAGCCGTCCATCTCCCTCGCCGGCCTGATCGCCGGATCCGTGACCTTGGCCGTGCCGCTGGTGTTCGGTTCCCTTTCCGGGGTCCTGTGCGAACGCGTGGGCGTGGTCAACATCGCAATTGAAGGACAGCTTCTTTTGGGTGCGTTTTCCGCGGCCGTTGTGGCCACGGTGACGCACAACGTCTACGCCGGGCTGGTCGCCGCGGCGGTGGCAGGGGCGCTGGTTTCCCTTGTTCTGGCCGTGGTCAGCATCAAGTACCTCGTCAACCAGATCATCGTGGGCGTCGTGCTCAACGTCCTCATCAGTGGACTGACGAGCTTCCTGTTCTCGACGCTGCTGACGGCCGACCCGGAAGGCCTCAACAAGCCCGGCCGCCTGCCGCCGGTGGATATCCCCTTCCTGTCCGATATCCCCATCATTGGTCCCATCCTGTTCCACCAGTCCCTCGTGGGCTATTTGATGTACATCGCCGTGATCGTGGTCTACCTCGGCCTGTTCCACACGAAGTGGGGCCTCCGTGTGAGGGCCGTCGGCGAGCACCCTCAAGCCGCCGACACCGTCGGCATCAATGTCAACCGGACCCGTTTCTGGAACGTGCTGATGGGCGGCGCGATCGCAGGCATTGGCGGCTCCTTCTTCACGCTGGTATCCGTGGACGCTTTCAGCAAGGATATGTCCGGAGGCCGCGGGTACATCGCGCTGGCGGCGTTGATCTTCGGGCGGTGGAACCCGATCGGCGCGTTCCTGGCCGCGTTGCTGTTCGGCTTCGCGGACAACCTCCAGAGCGTCATCACCATCATCGGATCGCCCGTGCCGAGCCAGTTCATGGCCATGCTGCCCTATGCCTTGACGGTCTTCGCCGTCGCTGGATTGGTAGGCAGGTCCCGGCCTCCGGCGGCAAGCGGCATACCGTACGTGAAGGGTTGACCGTGGCAGTCACGGATACCGGAGGCGTGGACTGGGCGGCCCTGGAGGCTGCTGCGGTCGCTGCCATGGGTAAGGCCTACGCTCCGTACTCGAAGTTCCCGGTGGGGGCGGCCGCCCTCACCGTGGACGGGCGGATTGTCAGCGGCTGCAACGTCGAGAACGCCAGCTATGGCCTCACCTTGTGTGCTGAGTGTGCCCTGGTGGGTGACCTCCACATGGGTGGCGGCGGCAGATTGCAGGCGTTCTATTGCGTCGATGCGAAGGGGAACGTCCTCATGCCGTGCGGCCGATGCAGGCAATTGCTGTATGAATTCCGTGCACCCGGCATGCAGCTCATGACAACACAAGGCATCAAGACCATGGACCAAGTGCTGCCCGATGCCTTCGGTCCTGACAACCTCGAGGAGAACCGGTGACACAGACTGAAGCGTTTGATGCCGTTCAGATCATCAGCATCAAGCGGGACAAGGGCACCCTGAGCCCCGAACAGATCGACTGGACCATCGATGCCTACACCCGGGGCGTCATCGCCGACGAGCAGATGGCCGCCCTGAATATGGCAATTCTGCTCAACGGGATGGACCGCGACGAGATCTCGCGCTGGACCGCGGCGATGATCGCCTCGGGCGAGCGAATGGACTTCTCCAGCCTTCGGCGTCCCGACGGCGGCATGAAGGCCACCACCGACAAGCATTCCACCGGGGGAGTCGGGGACAAGATCACTCTTCCGCTGGCGCCGTTGGTGGCGGTCTTCGGAGTGGCGGTTCCCCAGCTTTCGGGCAGGGGGCTGGGCCACACCGGCGGCACCTTGGACAAGCTGGAAGCAATTCCCGGGTGGCGTGCGGATCTGAGCAACGAGGAAATCCTGGCCCAACTGCAGGACGTCGGGGCGGTCATTTGCGCTGCCGGCACGGGACTGGCGCCGGCAGACAAGAAGCTCTACGCGCTCCGGGACGTTACGGGCACCGTGGAAGCCATCCCGCTGATTGCCTCGTCCATCATGAGCAAGAAGATCGCCGAGGGCACGGGTTCCCTGGTGCTTGACGTGAAGGTGGGCTCGGGGGCTTTCATGAAGGACGAGGCACGCGCCCGTGAGCTGGCCGAAACCATGGTGGCGCTGGGCAAGGACGCCGGCGTGAACACGGTGGCCCTCCTGACAAACATGAGCACTCCGCTGGGCTTGACGGCGGGAAATGCCATCGAAGTGGAGGAATCGGTGGAGGTGCTTGCCGGTGGCGGTCCGGAGGACGTCGTCGAGCTGACCATCAGGCTGGCCGAGGAGATGCTCGCCTGTGCTGGCGTGCGCGACGCCGACCCCGCGGCCGCGCTCAAGGACGGCCGGGCAATGGACGTCTGGAACCGCATGATCGAAGCGCAGGGCGGCGATCCGCGTGCGGTGCTGCCCGTGGCCAAGGAATCCGAGATCATCCCTGCCCCGGCCGATGGCGTCTTGGTGGAACTGGACGCACTGTCCGTGGGCGTGGCTGCGTGGCGGCTCGGTGCTGGCCGGGCCCGGAAGGAAGACATTGTCCAAGCCGGTGCAGGCGTGCGCATGCATGCCAAGCCGGGAGCCTTGGTGCGGGCGGGGGAGCCGCTGATGACCCTCCTGACCGACACCCCGGAAAAGTTCGAAAGAGCCAAGGAAGCCTTGGAAGGGGCCGTGCTCATCGCGCCGGAAGGCTCACGGCCGGCACAGCGGCTCATCATCGACCGGATCTCCTAGGCTGGTCTCCCGGGCATTTTCGGATGCCCGGGAGACAATCCTTACGGCCATTCGTTAGGAAGACCGTGCAGGCAATCAACGACTTCATCCTCGCCGCCGCAGGGCAGCCCTGGGTCCTGCTTCTGGTCTTTGCCTGCTGCGTGATCGATGGTTTCCTCCCACCCATTCCCAGCGAGTCGGTAGTGGTTGGACTGGCTGCCGTCTCCGCGACGGCCGGAGTGCCCAACGCGTGGTTGCTGATTCTGGTGGGCGCGCTCGGGGCTTTCTCTGGCGACAACATCGCCTACTTGATCGGCCGCAAAATAGGTGTTCGCCGATGGCGGTGGATGCGTTCCCAAAGGATGCAGGGCGCGTTCCGTTGGGCTGGACGGGAACTTCGACGCCGGGCCGCGTCGCTGATCATGGTGGCCCGATTCATCCCCATCGGCCGTGTGGCGGTCAACCTCACCGCTGGTGCCACGCGCTTCTCGCACGGCGTGTTTGTGGCGCTTACAGCCATGTCTGCCGTTCTGTGGGCCAGCTACTCGGTGGCGATCGGTCTGTTCTTCGGGCAGTGGTTCGAACACAACCACCTGCTCGGAGCGATCATCGCGATCGTCGCGGCAGTCATCCTCGGAATCATCGTGGACCGGGTCATCAGCACAGTTCGTGGCTCCACGCCCTCTCCAGAAGAGGTCGAAGCGGTCGAAGATGCGGGGGAGGCCGAAGAGGAAGCCGTCACCTAGCCAAGTTTCAAGCTAGCGTTAAGTTGTGTTCTACTCCGGCCGGGGCGTAGCGAACGATCGTCCGGCCGTGGGACACTGGATAGCGATCTGTGTCACGCAACCGCGTGACTTTCCTTGAGGAGCAATGCCTGCGTGGAATTCATGAACCACATGCTCGAGCACGCCGCCGGGCAACCGTGGATCTACCCGGTGCTCCTGGTTTTCTTTTTCATCGACGGCTTTGCCACGATCCTTCCAAGTGAGACCGCGATTGTAGGACTCTCAGCCCTTGCAATGCACCGCGGCGAGCCCAACCTGTGGCTCCTCGGCGCCACGGCGCTGGTCGGGGCCATGGCCGGCGACAACACGGCCTACATGCTTGGCCGCAAGATCGGCTTGGACCGCTGGAAATGGATGCGCAAGCCGAAGGTCAAGAAGATGTTCGCCTGGGCACACTACGAGCTGGATAAACGCGGCGCCGTGCTCATCTTCACCGCACGGTATATTCCGTGGGGTCGCGTGGCAGTGAACTACGTCGCTGGACAAACCGGGTTCCGCCACAAGACCTTCTTCTGGCTGGATGCGTTCGCCTGCTTCACCTGGGTAGGTTATTCGATCGGGATTGGATCGCTGGCAGGCCACTGGGTGCACAACAACCCGCTCCTCGGCGTGGGGATTGCCGTAGCATTCGCAGTGGTGCTCGGCGTCATTGTGGACCACACCCTCCGTTGGTGGCACAAGCACCTTGAGAAGAAAGATGCTGAGACGAAGGAAGCAGCTTCCGCGGAAGCAGCCGCGGCAGATGCAGGCACCGCAGTCAAGGCGACTGCCGGCGTCGAGCGCTCAAACCCTGCTGGCTAAGCTCCTTCCGTCCCCCTAGAGTTGGACACGTGACTGAGCCTATTGTTGATGCCGCCCCTGCCCTTGACTTCGATCTGAAGAGCCTCCCGAAGGTTTCCCTTCACGACCATTTGGACGGGGGACTGCGCCCGGCCACCATCATCGAGCTGGCGGAGGCCGTCGGCCACACCCTGCCTTCCACGGATCCCGTAGCTCTTAGCCAGTGGTTCCGTGAGTCCGCAGATTCCGGTTCCTTGGTCCGCTATCTCGAAACCTTTGACCACACGATAGCCGTCATGCAGACCAAGGAAGGCCTGGCGCGCGTCGCCAAGGAGTTCGTGGAGGACCTGGCGGACGACGGTGTTGTCTACGGCGAGATCCGCTGGGCACCTGAGCAGCACCTGCAGAAGGGCCTCACCTTGGACGAGGTTGTGGACGCCGTCCAGGAAGGGCTCGACGCCGGCGTGGATGCAGTAGAGGAGTCCGGCCGCCAGATCCAGGTGGGCCAGCTCATCACGGCGATGCGCCACGCGGACCGCGGCCAGGAGATCGCCGAGCTCGCCGTCCGCCACCGGTACAACGGCGCGGTCGGTTTCGACATCGCCGGAGCCGAGGATGGCTTCCTGCCTTCCCGATTCAAGGACGCTTTCACCTACCTCGCAGAACACAACTTCCCGGCTACCGTGCACGCCGGCGAAGCAGCAGGCCTGGAGAGCATCCAGTCCGCGCTGGTGGACGGCCGTGCCCTGCGGTTGGGCCACGGCGTGCGCATCGCCGAGGACATCACCGTTGAATACGAAGATGCCGAGGGCGAAGAAGCCGACGACGACGCCGAGGACACCGTTGGCATGGTCACCTTGGGTGAGGTGGCCGGCTGGGTCCGCGACCGCGGAATCGCGCTGGAAATCTGCCCCTCGTCCAACCTGCAGACCGGAGCGATCGCGAACTTCGGCGAAGGCATCGAGAACCACCCGTTGGACATGCTCTACCAGCTGGGCTTCAACGTCACCATCAACACTGACAACCGGCTCATGAGCGGCGTCACGCTCACCGACGAGTTCGAGCTTCTCGTGGAGACCTTTGACTACGATCTCGACGACCTCCTGGAACTGACCCTCAACGCTGCCGAGTCGTCGTTCCTGCCCTTGGACGAAAAAGAAGCGTTGGTGGAGTACATCAACGACGCCTACGCCAACCTTGCCTGAGCAAACTCCTGCAGGCGCGGCCTCCGGAAGTCCCATAGCGGTGCTCGTGCAAAGGATCGGTTCTTTGCGCGAGCACTGTCCCTGGATGGGTGCGCTGACCCACGAATCCCTGGTCGAGTACTTGATCGAGGAAGCGTATGAGGTGGTCGACTCGATCGAGGCAGGGGCCTCCGGTTCCGATACTTCCGACGAACTTCGCGGCGAGCTGGGTGATGTGCTGCTTCAAGTGGTGCTCCACGCCCGGCTCGCTGAGGAGCAGGGACAGTTCACGTTCGACGACGTCGCCCGCGCCATTACGGAGAAGATGGTGCGGCGCAACCCGCACGTCTTCAAGCCGGACGGGTCCCTGCAGGAATCCTTCCCGGCCACCGTGGAGGAAATCGTCGAAAAGTGGGATGCCGTGAAGAAGGCCGAGAAGCCCGAACGCTCGGATCCCTTCGAAGGCATTCCGCCCCACCTCCCTGCCCTCGCCTTGGCGCAGAAGTCCCTTGACCGTGCCGAGCGCGCGGCGCGCTCAGGCGGTCCGGAACGCGCTGGCCGCCCGGTTGCGGCAACGGAGGTTCCCGACTCCGAAGCCGCACTTGGAGACTTCCTGCTTGGCGTCGTCGCGGGCTCAAAAGAAAAGGGATTCGACGCCGAACGGGCCTTGCGTGCCGCTGTCCGCCGCTACCAAGGACGCGACGGCGAAGCCACATAACGTGAGTGGTCCGACGCCGTTCCGTAACGTTGGCCGCTCTCGACTAGGCTAGTGGCGACGAGGACGTCGAGAATTTCCCTCTAGATTCCCAGTAAATCGCTTCACCATAAGGAGCAGTCCATGGCGCTTATCGATGCCATCCACGCCCGCGAGATCCTTGATTCCCGCGGAAACCCGACAGTAGAAGTTGAAGTTCTGCTTTCCGATGGCCAGATCGGCCGCGCGGCAGTTCCCTCCGGTGCTTCCACCGGCGAGCACGAAGCCGTTGAACTGCGCGACGGCGACAAGGGCCGTTACCTCGGCAAGGGCGTCCAGAAGGCCGTTGACGCGGTCATCGACGAAATCGCCCCGGCCCTCATTGGCTTCGACGCGACGGACCAGCGCAGCATCGACCAGGCCATGATCGACCTCGACGGCACCCCGAACAAGGGCAAGCTCGGCGCCAACGCCATCCTTGGTGTTTCCCTCGCCGTGGCCAACGCCGCCGCCGCGTCCGCAGACCTGCCCCTGTACAAGTACCTGGGCGGCCCGAACGCCCACGTCCTTCCCGTCCCGCTGATGAACATCCTCAACGGTGGCTCCCACGCCGACTCCGACGTCGACATCCAGGAATTCATGATCGTCCCGATCGGTGCCGAGACCTTCTCCGAAGGCCTGCGCTGGGGCGTTGAGGTCTACCACAACCTCAAGTCCGTCCTGCAGGCCAAGGGCCTCTCCACCGGCCTCGGTGACGAAGGCGGCTTCGCGCCGAACCTCCCGTCCAACCGCGCGGCACTGGACCTGATCCAGGAAGCCATCAAGAACGCCGGCTACACCCCGGGCAAGGACATCGCCCTCGCGCTGGACGTCGCCTCCTCCGAGTTCTACAAGGATGGTGCCTACCAGTTCGAAGGCAAGGCCCTCTCGGCCACCGAGATGAGCGCTTACTACGCCGAGCTCGTTGCAGACTACCCGCTGGTCTCCATTGAGGACCCGCTGGACGAGAACGACTGGGAAGGCTGGAAGACCCTCACCGACTCCATCGGTGACAAGGTCCAGCTGGTTGGCGACGACCTCTTCGTGACCAACCCTGTCCGCCTGCAGCAGGGCATCGACGCCGCCACCGCGAACTCGCTCCTCGTCAAGGTCAACCAGATCGGCTCCCTGACCGAAACCTTGGACGCCGTTTCCCTGGCCCAGCGTTCCGGCTACACCACCATCACCTCGCACCGCTCCGGCGAAACCGAGGACACCACCATTGCTGACATCGCCGTTGCCACCAACGCCGGCCAGATCAAGACCGGTGCCCCGGCCCGCTCCGAGCGCGTCGCGAAGTACAACCAGCTGCTGCGCATCGAAGAAGAACTCGATGACGCCGCACGCTACGCCGGCCGCAGCGCTTTCCCGCGTTTCAAGGGCTAGTATCCGTTGAAACAGCTGACCGGTGGCTATGGTGGAAAGACCGTAGCCACCGGTTCTGTTTAACGAAATGTGAGAGCACTTCGGCAAGACCGTAGGCTCCATGAGGCACACAAAGCGCAGCAACCCGCCAGGCAAGCACCAGGCATTACAGGAGTGTCATGGCCACCCGCCGTCCCAAGGTCCCCCGAGCCGACGCACTGGGGCGGTCCCCCCAAAAGAACCCCGACGGCGGCCATATCATCCGTGCCGACTTCGGCGAGTCCCGTAAGGCAACGCTTGCCCAGCAGGAGGCCCCGGCTCACGCTGGGTCCAAGACGGCGTCCACTGCCGGACCCGAAAGCGGCGCCCAAAGCAAGCCCAAGTCTGCCTCAAAGGCAGACCCCGGCAAGGACAAAGCGACCGGCCCCGTGCCCGCAAAGGCCTTCTCAGGGCGCATGCTTGCACTCGCCGTGGTGATGGTTGCGATCACCATCATGCTTGCGCCCACGGTCAAGATTTTCCTGGAGAAAAAGGCGGAAATCTCCGCCCTGGAGGCCGACATCGCGAGCAAGCAGGCCGAGCAAGCAGGCCTCAAGAAGCAGATCACCCGCTGGCAGGACCCCAACTACGTGAAACAACAGGCCCGCGACCGCATTAACATGGTTATGCCGGGTGAAGCAGGCTACTGGGTGTTTGGCGGCGGAGTTCCCGCCGGCACACCGGGCGGACGCACCGGCTCAGGAGCTTCCGGAAGCCCCGCCAATCTGCCGTGGGTGGATGGGCTGTGGGAATCCATCAGACGCTCGGCAACAGACTAGACGCGGTGCCCGCCGCCGTCGTGCCCTGATAGGCACGGCCAAAACAGGGCAGGAAGGATGGCAGCGCCAGTGGAAGACAACTCGGCACCTGCATCGCAGGAGTCCCGCAAGCCATCAGCTCACGATCTGGAAATACTCAGCCGCCAGCTCGGGCGGCCTGTCCGCGACGTCGTCGAAATCCCCGCGCGCTGCGTGTGCGGCAATCCGTTGGTCGCGGCAACTGCTCCGCGTTTGAGCAATGGCACACCGTTTCCCACGACGTTCTACCTGACGCACCCCGTCGTTACCGCCGCAGTGTCGCGGCTGGAAGCGGGCGGGCTCATGAATGAAATGAATGAACGGCTCACGGCAGACGAGCCTTTGGCAACGGCCTACCGGGGCGCCCACGAGGCCTATCTTCGCGCGCGTGACGAAATCGCCGGACGTGCCGGGACGGGACCGGTCCCGGAGATCGCGGGGGTCTCGGCCGGCGGAATGCCCACGCGCGTCAAATGCCTCCACGTCTTGGTTGGCCACTCCCTGGCGGCCGGGCCCGGAGTCAATCCGCTCGGCGACGAGGCCATTGAAGCGATCAGCGAATGGTGGACCGCGGACCGTTGCTACTGCGAAGGCGCTTGGGACAGCGCGGGGGAGGCCCCGTCCAAGGACCTGAGCCGCCACGGCCCGCAGGGGCTTCCGGGCATCGTGGGCCGTCCCGCGCCTGTCCGCAACTCCAAGACCGCCGATGCATTTTCGGGCGAGCCGTTTGCAGGGGAGCACGACGCATGAGCCGCGTAGCCGCCATCGATTGTGGCACTAATTCGATTCGCCTCCTCATCGCGGACTCCAGCGGTGCCGATGCGGGGTCTCCGCTGCGCGACATTGTCCGCGAGATGCGCGTGGTTCGCCTCGGCCAAGGAGTGGACGCCACCGGCGAACTTGCCCCGGAGGCGCTCGAACGCACCTTTGCGGCAACGGGCGATTACGCCGAACTGATCCGCCATCACGGGGCCGGGAGTGTCCGTTTCGTGGCGACGTCCGCCAGCCGCGACGCGCGCAACCGGGACGTCTTCGTTGACGGCATCCGGGACCTGCTGGGGGTCGAACCCGAGGTCATCTCAGGCGATGAAGAAGCCGCCCTGTCCTTCGCCGGGGCAAGCAGCGTGCTTCCTTCGCGTGGCAAGGATCCGCTGCTCGTGGTGGACCTCGGGGGTGGAAGCACCGAGTTCGTCCTTGGAGACTCCGACGGCGTCATCGCGGCCAAATCCGTTGATATCGGCTGCGTGCGGCTGACCGAACGCCACCTCCGCAACGACCCCCCTACGCCGGAGCAGATCGCCGCCGCGGAAGCCGACGTCGACGCAGCCATTGACCTCGCCGGCCGCACGGTCCCGCTGGGCCGGGCCACCGCCGTCGTGGGCGTTGCGGGTTCCATCACCACCATCACGGCACATGCACTGGGCCTGAGTGAGTACGATCCCGCACTGATCCACGGCGCCAGCCTGGATCTGGAGACCATCAGCGACGCCGCAACGAGCCTGCTCGAAATGAGCCGCGAAGAGCGCGCCAGGCTGCCCTACATGCACCCTGGGCGCGTCGACGTCATCGGAGCCGGAGCACTCGTATGGCGCCGCATACTCCAGCGCCTGGCTGAACTCGGGAATGGATCCATCAGCGTGGCCACCTCCAGCGAGCATGACATCCTCGACGGCATCGCGCTGAGTATTCGCTGATGACGTTGCCGCACCGTTGGCGCCGCCGAACCGCATCGGCCGCGCTGGCCGCCATGTTGGCCGGGGGAAGCCTGGCAGGGGCCCTGCTGACTGCGCCCGCGGCGTTCGCAGACTCCTGGCGGGACAAGGAATACTGGCTCAACGAATACGGCATCTCCGCCGCCTGGCAGGTATCCAAGGGCGCGGGCGTGAAAGTCGCCATCATAGACAGCGGGGTAGATGGGCAACACCCCGATCTCAAGGGAGCCGTGGTCGGCGGAACTGACGTTTCCGGTTCGGGCGATCCAAACGGGCAGAAGAGCATCGGCGCCAAACCCGAGCACGGGACCCTCGTCTCTACGCTCCTGGCTGGCCGCGGACACGCTTCAGCCAGCCCGTCGGCGTCTCCGTCGTCCACGCCCTCCTCCGGATCCGTTGGCCCGGACGGAATCGTCGGCGTCGCCCCCGAGGCCGAGATCCTGTCTGTCTCCGCTTGGCTCGGTTCGCCGAACCCTGCCGGAAAGACGGACCAGGAGCAGATTCCGCAGGCTGTGCGATGGGCCGTAGACAACGGTGCCAAAGTCATCAACATTTCCCTCGGGAGCACCTCGCCGGATTGGCCCCAGAGTTGGGATGCGGCGTTCCTCTATGCCGAACAGAAGGACGTGGTGATCGTGGCCGCGGCGGGCAACCGCATTGGCGGGAATGTCCAGGTGGGCGCGCCGGCCACGATTCCCGGCGTATTGACCGTGGCAGGCCTTGACCGGAACCGCACTGCCAGCGTCGATGCTTCTTCGCAGGGGATCAGCATCGGCGTCTCGGCGCCCGCGGAAAAGCTGGTGGGCGGCCTGCCCGGGGGGAGCTATGAAGACTGGGCCGGAACCTCCGGCTCCGCGCCCCTGGTCTCCGGTGTCGCGGCCCTGATCCGTTCGAAATGGCCGGATATGAGCGCCAAGCAGGTCATCAACCGGATTGTGTCCACGGCAGAGGACGCCGGAGCGCCTGGCAAGGACCCCATCTATGGCTACGGCATTCTCAACGCCGAAGCGGCATTGAAAGCCGATGTGCCCGAGGCCAAGAGCAATCCGGTGGGTTCCATCGTGGACTGGATCCGGGTCCATCGACGCGGGGACCTCAGTAGCCCCACACCAGAGCCGGTGTCCAAGCCCAGCAGCCCCGCAGCCACCTTGGCGGATCCGACGGTTCCCGTGGCGAAGGCGCCCTCCCAGGCGGACACAGCCGTTCCCGCTGCGGTGGTCATCGGCTTCGGATCGCTCTTCGTGGCCATCGTCGCGGGTGCCTCGGTCCAATTGAGGCGCGCCTACCGGAGCACTCCGGAACTGCTCGAAGAACCAGCCACTGGCGCGGCAGACGTCGTGGATCCGAGTACGCCGAAATAGTCCGTGGCGCCGGTGTGGCGGCGCCGGGAAATAGTTAGTGAAGATTTTCACAAGGTGCTGTACTCTATTCTCATGGCAACCACCCCTGAGCTCATTGACCGTCCCCGTGTTCTCGTTGTCGGCGGCGGATACGTCGGCCTGTACGTAGCACTCAAGCTGCAGAAGAAGATCGCGAATGCCGGCGGAATCGTCACCGTCGTTGATCCGCTTCCCTACATGACTTACCAGCCCTTCCTTCCCGAAGTGGCCGGCGGCAACATCGAGGCACGCCACGCCGTCGTCTCCCACCGCCAGCACCTCAAGCAGACGGAACTCATCCAGGGCCGCGTCACCAGCATCGACCACCAGAACCGCACCGCAGTTGTTGCTCCGGCTGACGGTGGCGCGCCTTTCGAGATTCCTTACTTCGACGTCGTGGTTGCCGCCGGCGCCATCACCCGCACCTTCCCGATCAAGGGCCTCGCCGATGAAGGCATCGGCCTGAAGACCATCGAAGAAGCAGTAGCCCTGCGCAACAAGGTCCTCGAGCGCATCGAGGTCGCCTCCACCATGACGGACCCTGCTGAGCGCGCCAAGGCCCTGACCTTCGTGGTTGTGGGTGGCGGCTTCGCCGGCATCGAGTGCATCACCGAGATGGAAGACCTCGCCCGCGCCGCCGTCAAGAACAACTCCCGCATCCGCCAGGAAGAAATCCGCTTCGTTCTCGTCGAAGCCATGGGCCGCATCATGCCCGAGGTCACCGCTGCCCAGGCCGAATGGGTAGTTGAACACCTGCGCAGCCGCGGCATCGAGGTCCTGCTCAACACCTCCCTCGACAACGCCGAGGGTAGCCTGAAGCTCATCAACCTGCCGGACAAGACCCCCGCCCAGGAATTCGAAGCCGACACCCTCGTGTGGACGGCAGGCGTGCAGGCCAACCCGATGATCCGCTCCACCGACTTCCCGCTGGAGCCCCGCGGACGAGTCCGTGTTCTGCCGGACCTCCGCATCGCGGGCGACGAAGGCATCATCGACAACGCCTGGGCCGCCGGCGACATCGCCGCCGTCCCGGACCTCACTGGCAGTGGCCTGCCGGACGGTACCTGCGTTCCGAACGCCCAGCACGCACTCCGCCAGGCCAAGCGCCTCGCCAAGAACCTGTGGGCCTCCCGCTGGGACAAGCCCATGGGCGACTACAAGCACAAGAACCTCGGTGCGGTTGCTGGCTTCGGCGAATGGAAGGGGGTTGCCAACATCAACCTCCTGGGCCGGATCGGCCTCAAGGGCGGTCTCGCCTGGCTGGCCCACCGCGGCTACCACGGCTTGGCCATCCCCACCGGTGAGCGCAAGGTCCGTGTGATCTTCAACTGGCTCCTGGGCATGATCATGGGACGCGACACCACCCAGCTGATGGACCTCGACAACCCGCGCGGCGCGTTCGTGTCCGCAGCTACCCCGGCCCCCAAGCCGGCTGCTGCACCGGCTCCCGCTCCGGCTGCTGAGCCCGCCGAGGCCAAGGCCCCGGTTACGGCCGACGCCAAGTAGCGATACCGAAGCAGTCCTGACGACGGCGGCCGTCTCCTACCCGGAGGCGGCCGCCGTCGTCGTTAAGGCCAGGCCTCCGCGACGACGGGGCCGGTTCTGTCTGGGACCGCGCGTCCTAGACTTGTCTGCATGGCTGGCGAGAGCGATCTGACAACCCTTCTGACATCCATGCACCCCGTGGTTCGCGATGGTGACTATGTGTACGCGTTGTGGCCGCATGGCAAACCGCTTGAGGGCAACATCGAAGCCGCTGTCCGCGAAGCGGAGGGCCTCACCGTGGTGCTGCGCCGCGAAGAAGCCGAGCGTCTCGGACTGTCCTATGATTTCGAGGCCGCGTGGATCACCCTTCAGATTCACTCCGCGCTGGAAGCGGTGGGCCTGACAGCGGCCGTCAGTTCCGCCCTCACCGCAGCCGGTATCAGCTGCAATGTCCTGGCCGGGTTCCATCACGACCACCTGCTGGTTCCATCCCCCGGCCGCGGGCACGCCATGGAGGTGCTGCTGCGGCTGGCACAGGGGCTGGTGCTGCGGACGGAGATGCCAGCGGACCGCGAGGGAGTGCTGGACCTGACGGCCAGCGCGTTCTCGATCAGCCCGGTCACGGGCCTGCCGGTCGAAGGAATCCCGGCGGAAGTGAAGCTGTTGCGCGAACTGTTCGACTGCGACGAGTATCTTCCGGAGTTCAGCATCGTGGCCGAGATCGGCGGGGAGATCGTGGGGCACATCATCAGCACCCGCGCCTGGCTCGGAAATCTCGAACTTTTGGGACTCGGCCCCATCAGCGTCCAGCCGCACCTGCAGCGGCGCGGCATCGGATCTGCGCTCTTGAGGGAGACCGCCCGACGGGCCGAGGACGCGGGCGAACCGGGCATCGCCTTGTTGGGCAGCGCTGATTTCTATCCGCGCTTCGGATACCTTCCGGCCAGCCAACTGGGTGTGACGGCGCCCGACCCCGCGTGGGGAGACCATTTCCAGTTGTTGCCTCTTAAGACATGGCCCGACGGCGTCAGCGGCACCTTCCGCTATGCCGCGCCTTTCGAAGCGCCCCACGGGCGCCGGACTCTTGGCCTTTGACGCTGCCCGGCCGCGGGCTGGGTTACCATTATCCGGGCGCCCCAGTAGCCCAATCGGCAGAGGCAGCGGACTTAAAATCCGCTCAGTCCGGGTTCGAGTCCCGGCTGGGGCACGCTAGCATTCCTTGCCACGGCGCGGATGGCCTTGGACTTGACGCAAACGTCCAGGGAAACTCCCAGCTGACCATAAGATTTCCCCCATGCAACGAGTGTTATAGGGCTGTGACCTGAATCACTTATGTTCACGGTCCAATTGCATTAGTTTGAGTCTTATTCAGGAACACCTGATCAATCGCATCAATGGCAGATCGCACCTCTCGATCGAGGAGACAATCCATGTTTGATCTTTCCCAAGCGGCACCCCGTGCGGCCAAGCTCACCGCGCTTGGCATCGGCGTCGCTCTTCTAGCCACGGCCTGTGGTGGATCATCCACCCCAAGCTCCACTGGAAGCAGTTCCGCCGCGCCTGCAGGCGTCTCTTGTCCCGCACCCAGCGCGGGAGCAGGTGCTGGCGCAAGCCAGACTGCAACAACTACCGGTCCCGTGCCTCCCTCGACCACCACTTCCGCCGCGCCTTTGAAGATCGGTTCGCTTCTGCCTACGACCGGCTCGCTGGCCTTCCTCGGCCCGCCCGAAATCGCGGGCGTGAACCTTGCCATCAAGCAGATCAATGACGCAGGCGGGGTCCTCGGCCACCCGGTCGAGGTGATCCACCGTGATTCCGGTGACACGAAGACGGATATCGCTACCCAATCGACCACGGCCCTCCTCGGCCAGGGAGTCAGCGCTATCGTCGGTGCAGCGTCTTCGGGCGTTTCCAAGACCGTCATCAACCAGATCACGGGCGCCGGCGTCATCCAGTTCTCCCCGGCAAACACCTCGCCGGACTTCAGTACCTGGGACGACAAGGGCCTCTACTGGCGCACCGCCCCCTCTGACGTCCTGCAGGGCAAGGTCCTCGGAAACTACATGGCATCCTGCGGCGCCCAGACCCTGGGCATGATCGTCCTGAACGACGCCTATGGCACAGGCCTGCAGAAGAACGTGAAGTCAGCGTTCGAAGCAGCCGGTGGAAAGGTTGTTGCGGAGGAACTCTTCAATGAAGGCGACTCCCAGTTCAGCAGCCAGGTGGACAAGGTAATTGCAGCCAAGCCTGACGCGATCGCCCTGATTTCCTTCGACCAGGCCAAGAGCATCGTTCCTCTGCTGACAGGCAAGGGCGTCAAGCCAACGCAGTTGTTCATGGTTGACGGCAACACCTCCGACTACAGCAAGGACTTCAAGCCAGGCACGATGACCGGAGCCCAGGGCACCATCCCCGGCACCTTCGCGAAGGATGACTTCAAGAAGCAGCTCCTGGCCATCGACCCGAGCCTGAAGGACTACAGCTACGCTGGTGAATCCTGGGACGCTGTCAACCTGATCGCCCTGGCAACCGAAGAAGCGAAGAGCACGAAGGGCGCCGATATCGCTAGTCATCTCCAGGATGTGTCCGAGGGTGGCCAGAAATGCTTCGACTTCCCGAGCTGCGTGACGCTACTGCGCCAAGGCAAGGACATCGACTATGACGGCAAGTCCGGTCCGGTGACCTTTGACAAGAACGGTGATCCGAGCGAGGCCTACATCGGTATCTACAAGTACTCCGACGACAACACCTACAAGCCGATCCGCGAAGAATTCGGCAAGCTCTAAGCCGGAGGCTGGACCAGACTGAACCATAACGAAGCGAAGTAAGCAGGACCCCCGGAGAACCTCCGGGGGTCCTTTGCTTTGCCCCTTCGCTGCCGGAGCGGGTAGAGCGGGCTGCTGGAGAGCGCGCCAAAGCGGGCAGCAAAAAGCCCGGCAACGCAGTGCCGGGCTTTTTGCTTAGTGTCCCTCGCCCTCCACGGTATCGGCCAAGGTGCCGAGATAAAGCTGGATGACTTTGGGGTCCTTCATGAGCTCCCTGCCTGTGCCGGTGTACGCGTCCTTGCCCTGGTCCAGGACGTAGCCGCGATCGCAGATCTGGAGGCAGCGGCGGGCGTTCTGTTCCACCATGATCACCGAGACACCTGCCCGGTTGATCTCGTGCACGCGCAGGAAAGTCTCATCCTGTTTGACGGGGGAGAGGCCTGCGGACGGCTCATCCAGCAAGAGGACGGCCGGATCCATCATGAGGGCGCGTCCCATGGCTACCATCTGGCGTTCTCCGCCGGAGAGAGAGCCCGCACGCTGGGCGCGGCGCTTGCCCAGCTCTGGAAAAAGCTCGGTCACGAAATCGAAGCGCTCGGCAAAAGCCTTGGGCTTCTGGAACATGCCCATCTGGAGGTTCTCTTCGATGGTAAGCGTGGCAAACACGTTGTTGTTCTGCGGGACGAAACCGACTCCCTTCGTCACCAGCTTGTTGGCCTTCAGCCCCGTAAGGTCCTGCCCGCGGACCACCACCGAGCCGGAGTGGACCTTCACCAGCCCGAACATCGCCTTCAGGAGGGTGGACTTACCTGCTCCGTTGGGCCCAATGATGCCGATCAGTTCACCCTTGCGGGCTTCGATGCTGCAGCCGTTGAGGATGTTGACGCCTGGCAGGTACCCGGCCACCAGGTTGGTGACGCTCACCACGGCCTCGTCGGCCGGTGTGCTGCCCGTTTCCGGCATTGCGCTGGTTGCACTCATCTGCCATCCTCCTTTTCCAGGTGGGCGACGACGACTTCGGGGGCGATAATGCCTGCATTTTCCGTGCCCACGATCGATTCTTCGTCTGCCTCGAGTTCGGCCTCGAGTTCCTTGATGCCCTCGGCGTTGCCGAGATCGACGTCGTGGTGGGCGCCCAGGTAGGCATCGATCACGGCCGGGTTCTTCATGACTTCACCTGGTGGACCTTCGGCGACTATCCGCCCTTCAGCCATCACCACCACCCAGTCGGCGATGTGCCGGACCATGTTCATGTCGTGCTCCACGAAGAGCACGGTCATGCCTTCGGCCTTCAGGTTCTTGATGTGGTCAAGGAGGGACTGGGTCAGCGCCGGGTTGACGCCTGCCATGGGTTCGTCGAGCATCACAAGCTTCGGCCGGACCATGAGCGAACGGGCCATCTCCAGGAGCTTGCGCTGTCCACCTGAGAGGGAGGCTGCATAGTCGTCCTTCTTGGCGTCCAGCTTGAACTTCTCCAGCAGGACATCTGCCTGGGCCGTGATTTCCTTTTCCCGGCCGCCCCAGATGCCTTTGAACAGGGCTTTCGAGAGACGCTCGCCTGGCTGGTTGGCGGCACCGAGCCGCATGTTTTCCATGACGGTGAGCTTGCCCATGACTTTTGTCAGTTGGAAAGTGCGGACCATGCCCATACGGGCCACCTTGTAGGAAGACACTCCCGCGATATTGTTTCCTTCGAACTTCCACTCACCGGAATTAGGCGTGTCAAAGCCTGTCAGCAGGTTGAATAGGGTGGTTTTGCCGGCCCCGTTGGGGCCGATGAGTGCCGTGATCTTGTGCCGCGGGATCTCAAGGTATTCGACGTCGACGGCGTTGATACCCCCAAAGCTGCGGGTGACGTTTTCCGCCACCACGATCGGGTCCCTCTTCTTGCAGCCCGGTAGGTTCTCGCCGATGGCGATCGGCCGGGAATCGGTCATGTAGTTGATTTCTTCTGTTTTCACGTTATGCGAATTGTCGCGAGGCTCAGTCATGCGAACGCGAGCTCCTTCTTGTTGCCGAAGACGCCCTGCGGGCGGAAGATCATCAGGAGCATGAGGGCCGCGCCCACCAGGATGTAGCGCAGCTGGCCGGCCTGGACCGTAGTGAGCCATGTCACCGCTCCGGACTCGATCAGGCCGTACAGGATGCTCTGGGTCAGGGACAAGACCACCCAGAAGATCATGGCGCCGATTACGGGCCCGAGGACCGTGGCCATTCCGCCCAAGAGCAGGCAGGTCCAAAGGAAGAAGGTCAACTCCGTACCGTAGTTGGACGGCTGGACCGCGCCTCGTGGAAGAGTGAAGATCATCCCTGACAGGGCGCCAAGCACGCCTCCGATCATCAGGGCCTGCATCTTGTAGGAGTAAACGTTCTTGCCGAGCGAACGGACGGCGTTCTCGTCCTCACGGATTCCCTTCAGGACGCGCCCCCAGGGGCTGCGCATGAGGAGCCACACCAAGATGCAGCAGACGACGACCAAGCCCCATCCGACAACCCTGATGAAGAAGTCGCGGTTGTTCATGCCCAGGTATGTGCCGGGCGGGAACGGATTCATCACAAAGAAATCGCCTTCGAAGGCCGCCAAGCCGTTAGCCGATCCCGTAAAGCCGGTCAGCTGGTTGGTGGTGACGATGTACCGCAGGATTTCGGCGGAGGCGATAGTCACGATGGCGAGGTAGTCCGCGCGAAGCCGCAGTGTGGGAATACCCAGGATGAACGCAAATGCCACCGAACAGATGACCGCGATGAGCAAACCGACAAAGAACGGAACCTTGAAGGTCAGGGTCGATATGGCGAAGCCGTACGCGCCGACCGCCATGAATCCTGCCTGGCCGAAGTTCAGTAGGCCCGAGTACCCGAAGTGTACGGCGAGGCCGAGCGCGGCAAGGGCGTATGCCGCCGTCGTGGGGCTGATCAATTCGCCCGCAGCGCTGGAGAAAATAAATCCAAAGTCCATGGCCGTTTCCTAACCCACACGCTCACGCCGGCCGAGGATACCCTGCGGCCGGAACAAGAGGACAACAATCATGATGAACAAGGCACCGACGTATTTTAGGTCGGCGGCGAGGCCGAACACCGTAGTCAGCTCTACGAAGATTCCGACGACGATCGAACCGATCAGTGCGCCGAAGACGGTTCCAAGACCGCCGAGGGTCACGCCGGCGAAGATTAGCAGCAGGATCTGCGAACCCATGTCGAAGGTGACACCTGGCCGGTAGTAGGCCCAGAGGATGCCGCCGAGGGCTGCCAACATGCCGCCGACGATCCACACGATGCGAATGACGGAGTCGACGTCGATGCCGGAGGCTGCGGCCAGGGCGGGGTTGTCCGCCACTGCGCGCGTTGCCTTGCCGAGCCTTGTCTTGAGCAGGACGATGCCGATCAAGGCAATAACCACGGCGCTGATGACCAGGGACCAGAGGTTGTTGGGCGAGATGGACACTGGTCCAATCTGGATTTCCGTACTCTGGGCGTAGGGCAACTGCTGCGTGGCGCCGCCGAAAAAGAATTGGATGACGTAGCGGATCGCCAAGGCCAGGCCGATACTCACGATCATCATGGGTACCAGGCTGGTTCCGCGGCGCCGCAGCGGGCGCCAGAGTCCGGCGTCTTGAACGTAGCCAAAGAGTCCGCCGCCAAGCAATGCGAGGACGATAGCCAGCCAGAACGGCAGGTTCATCGCATTGAAGGTGAAGACCAACACGGCTCCGAGCGTGACCATCTCGCCATGTGCGAAGTTCGTCAGGCCGGTGGTGCCGAAGATCAAGGACAGGCCGACCGCGGCCAGCGCGAGCAGGAGCCCGAAGCTCAGGCCCGCAACCAGGCGGTTGAGCAGGTTCTGGCCGAAGTCCTGCTGTGTGACCACGATGCCCTTGCCAAAGGCGAAGATCACCGAGAGGTTGGAGGTTTGGCTAAAGGTGACTTTGCGGGGATTCTCCTGGCCTTCGGCAAGTTTGATGCCGTTGGGCAGGGTGGAGGTGTCCAGTTTGACCTCATAGGCCCCTTGCACGGGGACCCCGATGCTCCAAGCTCCGTTGGCACCTGATGTCGCGGATCCCTCGAAGCCGTTGCCGGTTGCAGTGATCTTGACACCGGGGATGGGGGCGCGGTTATCGTCACGCAGGAAGCCGCTGATGCTGTTCTGGAACTGTTCCGGGGCGGGTGACGGCGATGGGGTGTCTGCCTGTGCCGCCGGGGCTGCGAGCAGTGCCGCCAAGAGGACGGCGAATAGCGCCCCCATGGCTTTCTGCAGTCCCATGGACGGTCTCTTGGACCGGTCTCTGGATGTGCTTCTCAAGATGGAAAACCTTCCACATTGGGGGTGGTCCCGGCTGCGCCATTGCGGCCGGTGCGAACGGTCATGGGCTCCGCGGCAGCATCACACTGCAGTGACACCGCCTTTGTGACATTCGTCACCCATATCCGCTTATGCTACCGCTCACCCAGCCTTAAAAATGCCCCCCAGAGGGCGCGGGACGTCGCGATCAGATAACAACTGTGAAGCTGCAGGCAACTATTCGGTTAGTCCAGCTAACGTAAACCTTTGTTGATCCCGGGTGTAACTAAAGAGTCTGCGAACATGTGGAACTTTCGCTGCCGACCAGGCGTGGGAATTGGTAGCGTGAACTATCACTTCGCCCCCTTACCAAGAAGGACATCCACCATGGCACTCGGAGGCAACCCGGTCTTCAACGGAAAGAATTTCCGTGGAGCTACGCAGGCACCGCCTGTTCCCAGCTATTCGCACGGCCAGAACCAGTACGGCCAGGCCCACTACGGCCAGAACCAGTACGGCCAGCCCGCCTGGGCAGCCCAGCCGCAGATGAGCAGCGATCAGCTGCAGCAGATGTACAACCAGCCTTCAGCCGGTCCGGCCGAAACCGGCCGCATGACTTTCGACGACGTCATCGTCAAGACTGCCGCCTGCCTCGCCGTGCTGTTGCTTGGCGCGGCCATCACCTTGTTCGTGGCTCCTGGCACGGCCAGTCTCCTCATGGTGGTCGGTGCGTTGGGCGGCTTCGTTCTGGCCATGGTCAACACCTTCAAGAAGCAGCCATCTCCGGCACTGATCCTCGCTTACGCCGGTCTTGAAGGCTTGTTCCTCGGCGGCCTGACGCGCCTCCTGGATGGTTTGTACCCGGGAGTCGGACTGCAAGCCGTCATCGGCACGCTCGCCGTGTTCGGGGTGACGCTGGCTCTCTTCAAGAGCGGCAAGGTGCGGGCCACCCCCAAAGCGGTGCGCTTCTTCATGGTTGCCACCCTCGGCTACCTTGTTTTCGCCGTGATCAACATGGTCATGGTGTGGACCGGCGTTGTCCACTCGCCATTCGGCTTGGGCACCAGCGTGCACATCTTCGGCATCCCGCTGGGCGTCTTCATCGGAGTCCTGGCGATTGGCCTGGCTGCTTTCTCGCTGGTCATGGACTTCACGAGCATCGCGCAGGGTGTCCAGCAGGGTGCTCCCCAGAGGTACTCCTGGACTGCCGCCTTTGGCTTGACCGTCACGCTCGTTTGGCTTTACGTGGAGATCATCCGCCTGCTCGCGATCCTACGCGGGGACGACTAACCACCCACTCCCGGGGGCCTAGGACACCCGGGGTACCTAGGACAGCCGTTCGAAGACCACCGCCATGCCCTGGCCGCCGCCAACACACAGGGTTGCGAGTCCCAAGGTGCCGTCCCGTTCGCGGAGGCCGTTGAGCAAAGTGATGGTCATTCGGGCACCTGTCATGCCAAAAGGGTGCCCTAGGGCGATCGCGCCACCATGCACGTTGAGTTTCTCCGGATCGATGCCGAGTTCGCGAGCGCTCGCCACTACCTGGACGGCGAAGGCTTCGTTGAGTTCCACGAGGTCAATGTCTGCCATGCTGAGCCCCGCCAAAGCCAGGGCCCGGCGTGAGGACTCCACGGGTCCCATGCCCATGAGTTCCGGGGAAAGGGCACTGACTCCGGTCGAGACAATGCGCGCCAGCGGTTCGAGGCCAAGCTCCCGGGCCCTGAAATCGCTCATGACTACGACGGCGGCAGCGCCGTCGTTAAGCGGGCATGCGTTGCCGGCCGTTACTGTTCCTTCCTTGCGGAAGACCGGCTCCAACGCGCTGACCGCCTCAAGGGTGACGCCGGCACGGGGTGAATCGTCGCGGTCCACCACGGAGCCGTCTTTGCGGGTGTATGGCGTGATCTCACGGGCATAGAAGCCGGAGGCTATGGCCGCCTCTGCGCGGTTCTGGCTCAGCACCGCCCACCGATCCTGTTCCTCCCGGCTGATTCCGTGGGTTGTGGCGACGTTTTCCGCGGTCTGTCCCATTGCGATGTAGACGTCCGGCATCCGTCCACCCATGCGGGGATCCGTCCATGGGGTGTTGGACGCGGCCCGGGCTGCGGTGCGGGCACGCGCCCCTTCAAACCGGGGGTTATGCAGGCTGGTGTCCGTTTCCCCGGCCCCAACCCAGTTCTGGTAGCGGGACACGGATTCGACCCCCGCGGAGACAAAGGCGTGGCCCTCACCGGAGCTGATGGCGTGGAAGGCCATCCGCAGAGTCTGCAGGCTCGAGGCACAGAAGCGGTTGATCGTGGACGCGGGGACGGTGTCCAGGCCGGCCAGGACGGTCACCACGCGTGCCAAGTTCGAACCGGCCTCACCGCTGGGTTCGGCGCAGCCAAGGTAAAGGTCGTCGAGGCCCCGGCCATCCAGTGCTCCCGGATCGAAAGCGGGAATTTCTGCCAGCGCGGCAGTCACCATCGCCGCCGCGAGGTCATCCGGACGTTCGTCTTTCAGGGACCCCTTGAAGGCTCGTCCTATGGGGCTTCTGGCAGTGGCAACAATGACAGCCTCAGTCATGTCCCCAGCTTACGCCGGGGCCGCGAGCCGAATGCGGGCGGATGCCCGGATTCAGGCCAGGCGCGCCGCCCCCGCAGCCGGGGTCACGGTGAAGATGTCCGGCGTCGTGAAACCGGCCGCTGCGAAGGCGCGTACGACGGCGTCGCGCACCTCCTGCTCATGGCCCGCCGGGGTGAGGGCGATGGCTGAGCCGCCGAATCCGCCTCCCGTCATGCGGGCGCCGATGGCGCCGTGGGCCCGGGACGTTTCCACCGCAAGATCGAGTTCCGGGCAGGAGATCTCGAAGTCGTCGCGCATGGACACGTGGCTGGCGTCCAACAGTAGGCCGATGTGGGCTGGACCGTCCGTGGTGAGGCGCTCCACGGTCTGCAGCACGCGGTCATTCTCTGTGACAATGTGCCTCACCCGACGGAAAGTCGTGCTGTCCAGGAGCCCGCTGGCTTCCTCCAAATCGCCGATTCCGACGTCGCGGAGGGCTGGGACTCCCAGCACCTGGGCGCCCAGTTCGCAAGAAGCCCGGCGGGAGGCATAGCCGCCATCCGCGTGCGAATGGGAGACCTTGGTGTCGATGACCAACAGGACGAGGCCCGCCTCCTGGGCGTCGAAGGGAACCAACTGCACGCTTTGGTCGCGGCAGTCCAGGAAGACGGCGTGGCCCGAGGATCCACGCAGCGAGGCCGACTGGTCCATGATCCCGGTCGGTGCGCCGACGAAGTCGTTTTCAGCCTTTTGCGTGGCGAGCACCATGTCTTCGGCGCCGAGTCCCGCGCCGGTGAGGTCGTTGAGTGCCGAGATGACGGCGCATTCGATGGCGTGTGAGGAGGACAACCCAGCACCAAGGGGCACATCGGAGTCCATGAGCAGGTCGAAACCGGGGATATGGATCCCGCGCTGTTCCAGGGCCCAAGCCACACCGAGGGGATACTTCGTCCAGCCCTTGGCGGATCCAGGGGCAAGCGCCGTGATGTCGGCTTCGACCAGGCCCTGCTCGCCGAAAGTGGACAGCAGCCGGATGCGTGAATCGTCGCGGATCCGGACCGCAACTTTCGCGGTCTTGTCGATCGCGAAGGGCAGCACGAAGCCTTCGTTGTAGTCGGTGTGTTCCCCGATGAGGTTCACGCGTCCCGGCGCCTGCCACACGCCGTCGGGCGCTGAACCGAAAGTCGACTCGAAGCGTTCGAACAGGACGCTCAGCGCAGGGGCGTCGGGAGTGGAGGTCATGCTGTAGCCCCTTCCGGAACAGCTCGTGGGGAATCGCTGGCGACGGCGCGAAGCCGTTCGGCCACGGATTCGGGCGTGGTGTCGTTGATGAAGGCTCCCATGGCGGCCTCAGACCCGGCAAGGTACTTGAGTTTGTCGGCGGCACGGCGCGGGGAGGTGAGCTGCAGATGCAGGTGGCCGGACCGGCGCAAGGCGGCATCCAGGGGTGCCTGGTGCCAGGCCGAAATGTACGGCGTTGGCGTTGGATACAGGCCGTCCATGCGCTTGAGCAACTCGAGGTAGACGTGGGCCAGCTCGTCGCGTTCTTCGCCACTCAGGGCGGCGAGGTCGGGAACTTGCCGATGCGGGACTAGGTGCACTTCCAGCGGCCAGCGGGCGGCGAACGGTACGTAGGCACTGAAGTGCTCGGCCTCGAGAACCATGCGGCTTCCATCCTGCCGTTCGGCTTTGAGGATCGAGGACGTCAGCGATTCCCCGCCTTTGGCGTCGTCGAAGTGCCGGACCGCGGCGACGCCAAGGCTTGCCGCCCGCGGGGTGACGTAGGGGTAGGCGTAGATCTGTCCGTGCGGATGGTGGAGGGTTACGCCGATGTCGGCGCCGCGATTCTCGAACGGAAACACCTGCTGGATTCCCGGAAGGGCGCTGAGGGCCTCGGTTCGGTGTGCCCAGGCCTCGATCACGGTGCGTGCCCTCGTTTCACCAAGCTCAGCGAAGGATCCAGTGTGGCTGGGGGTGAACGAGACAACTTCGCAGCGGCCGTAGGCCGGCCCCGATGTTCCCCAAGAGGGAGCGCCGGGGATTGTGCCGACTGCCGGGCCGAGCGAGGGGAAACGGTTCTCGAAAACCACGACGTCGTAGTCCGGCGCGGGGATTTCCGAAGGGTTCGCGGGCGTGGTCGGGCAGATCGGGCATTGGTCCGCGGGCGGCAGGTGCGTGCGGCTTTGGCGGTGCGCCGCGACAGCGACCCATTCGCCGCTCAGCGCATCGTAACGCAACTCGCCGGGATCGGCGCGTGGAGGGAGGTCCCGGTGATCTGTCAGCGACCCGGGTTCACGCTCCGGTGAGCCGGCGTCGTCGAAATAGATCAGCTCCCGACCGTCGGCGAGGCGTGTGCTGGTAAGGCGAGTCATGGATTTATGGTGACACAGGGTGCTCAAAAAGGCAAAATATCTAACAAAATTGAACATTAAGCGACGAGGCCGAGTGTCACGCGGGATGCAGTACGGTGGTGCCATGCCTCCCACAACACCGTATTCCGCACCGGGCGAAGAGACCGTATCCCGGCGATTTGCCAGTGGCCGCCAATTCGAAATCCGCCGTGGCGACGCACTCGCCGTCGTCACCGAGCTCGCTGCCGGCTTGCGCCTGTTCAGCCGCGCCGGTGTCCAGCTCACGGAAAGCTACGGTGACGATCAACTCCCACCCGGCGCCACTGGAATCACCTTGGCGCCGTGGGCCAACCGGGTGGAGGACGGAGTCTGGTACCTCGATGGGGGGAAGCAGCAGTTGGACATCACCGAAGTGTCCCGCAACAACGCGAGCCACGGGCTCCTGCGCAACTCGTCCTACGCCCTCGTGGAAGAAGACGAATTCTCCGTGACCCTCGAAGCGGTGATCTTCCCGCAGCACGGCTACCCGTTCCTGGCCCGCCATCAGGTCCGGTACGGGATTGATGCCGAGCTCGCGCTGCGCGTATCCCAGACGCTCATCAATGATTCGGCGGCCCCCGCACCATTCGTGCTGGGAGCGCACCCCTATCTGCGCGTTGGAGACGTTCCACCTGAAGAGATGGTGCTGACGGTTCGCGCGGGCACCAGGCTCGTGGCCGACCAGCGGCTGATCCCACGCGGCTCGGTGCCGGTCGACGGCGATTTTGATCTTGGCGGCGGCCGGACCGTGGGCAGCCTCGATATCGATGTGGCGTTCAAGGATCTGGAGTTCGACGGCGGCGTTGCCCGCCAAACGCTGTCAGCGCCCGATGGGCGGAGCGTCAGCTTGGAGCAGGACGAAAACTGCGCCTATGTCCATGTTTTCGTCACCGACACCTTTCCTGGCCGTTCGAAAGCCGTTGCGATCGAGCCCATGACCGGCCCTGCAAACGCCTTCAACTCCGGCGAGGGCCTCCGTTGGCTTGAACCAGGGGAGGCCTTCACCATGAAGTGGGGAATTGCGGGTGCGCTGTAGCCAGGTTTCTTATCCGGCGCGCCCTGGGAATTATGGGGGAATGACGCCAGCACCGGACGCCATGCCAGGAAGTGCATATTGCCGCCGGCATGGTCCTTGCCCTGAGAGCCACATCCTGCAGCCGCTTGTGATGGGCGAGGCTGTATCGCCGCACCCGTTGCCGTGATCCTGTCCGTTGCCGCAGGTTCCTACCTTGCTGGAATCCCGGGAGCGCTCTCTGCCGTCCCGCTCCTCGCCGTAGCAAATACGGCGATTCGCTATATTGCCGCCCGGACGTGGGAACATGATGGAGGACTGACGACGGCGTACGCCAGCGCGGGGACCGTAACACCGGACTCCGATGGGGATCCCACCATCAAGGAAATCCACTTTCCCGGCGCCATGACCGGCGTGCTGTCCAACAGCGGCAAAGGTGCCGCCAGCCAGAACGCGGCTGCGGAACGGACTTCCCCCAAGGATGCCGCAGACCACACCAACAAAGGAGAATAACCCGTGAATACCCTCGATACCCTGCCCGTCACGCTGGACGATGTCCTTAAGGCGCAGGAGCTGCTCGAGGGCATCATTACCAAGACACCCATCGAGTCCTCACGGGCTCTGGGAGCGATGGTAGGCGGCGAGGTCTTCTTCAAATGCGAGAACCTCCAACGAGCCGGTTCCTTCAAGGTCCGCGGAGCCTACGTCCGGATGGCACGCCTGTCTCCCGAAGAAAAGAAGCGCGGCGTCGTCGCGGCTTCGGCAGGCAACCACGCCCAAGGCGTTGCGGTGGCGGCGAAAAGCCTGGGAATCAAGGCGCGCATCTACATGCCGCTCGGCGTCGCGCTTCCGAAGCTCGCCGCGACCCGCAGCCACGGGGCCGAAGTGATCCTCCATGGACACAATGTGGACGAGGCACTCGCCGAAGCACAACGCTACGCAAATGAGACGGGCGCCGTCTTCGTCCACCCCTTCGACAACGTCGACGTCGTGGCTGGCCAAGGCACCGTTGGGCTCGAAATCCTTGACCAGGTTCCCAACGTCGACACCGTCCTTATGGGTGTGGGCGGTGGCGGACTGCTGGCCGGCGTCGCCGTCGCCATGAAAGCGAGGGCCAAGGAACTGGGACGGGAGATCCGGATCATCGGCGTGCAGGCCGAGAATGCCGCAGCCTACCCGCCGTCGCTGGCCGCCGATGCCCTGGTGCCGCTCAAGAAGGTTTCCACCATGGCGGACGGCATCGCCGTCGGACGGCCTGGCCAGCTGCCCTTCAGCATCATCCGCGAACTCGTAGACGACGTCGTCACCGTCAGCGAGGACTCCTTGGCGCGCGCACTCATCTTCCTGCTGGAGCGGGCCAAGATGGTGGTTGAGCCCGCCGGTGCGGTCGGCGTCGCTGCGCTCATGGATGGCAAGATCGAAAACCCGGGAACCACTGCCGTCATCCTCTCCGGCGGCAACATCGACCCCATGCTCATGCTCAAGGTGATCCAGCGCGGCCTCTCAGCGGCGGGACGCTACATGACCGTCCGAATGATGCTGGACGACAGGCCGGGTTCCCTGGCCACGATCGCCCGTATCATCGCCGAAAACGATGCCAATGTGACCGGCTTGGACCACACCCGCGTGGGCGGCGCGATCAGCATGGGCGACGTCTCCATCACCGTCAACCTGGAAACCAAGGGCCACGAGCACAGCGAGCAGGTCCTGGCGGCACTGCGCGCCGAAGGCTTCCACCCGATCGTGGTGCACTGACGGGCAGCTGATATGGCGCTCAACACCAGCGGAGACGGGCGGGCACCGGCAAGGGACTCCCTGGCCACCCGAGCCCGGGGCGGGTTGCTGTTCATGGGTGGCTTCGTAGTGCTGCTCGCTGTGATCGAGTTGGTCAACACCCTGATGTTGCACAGCCTCAACAGCGTCTTCGGGCTGCGCTCCCGGAGCCTGGATAGCGTTTTCGACATCCTGACGTTCCCGCTGCTCCACGCCAATTTCGGACATCTCCTGTCCAATGCGTTGCCGCTGGTCATCTTCGGTTTCCTGGTGTTCCTCTCAGGTCTCCGGGTATTCCTGACGGCATTGGCGTTCAGTTGGCTGGGTTCAGGCCTTGCGGTGTGGTTGATCGGCGGGGGAGGCGTCACCGTGGGCGCCTCGGGCCTGGTCTTCGGACTCTTTGCCTTCCTGCTGGTGCGAGGCTTCTTCAACCGCAGCTGGTGGCAGATCCTGCTCTCGGTGGTGCTGTTCCTGGCCTACGGCAGCATCTTGTTCGGCGTGCTGCCCACCGTGATGGGTTTCGTCTCGTGGCAAGCGCACCTCGGCGGGGCCATCGGGGGAGTGGCGGCCGCTGTGCTGCTGCGCCCGCGCCCCCGTGCCCTGGCGCAGTCCGACTAAGCGCTGGCGCAGGCCAACTGACTGGCATTTGTTGTCGCTAAGAGGCCTGATAACGACTGTGGAGTCTCATGACTTAATAGACACTTATGTCTCATGACTTCGTGGACAGTGTGTCTCAGGGCTGTGTAGACACTCGGGGCGGGTTTGCTCTGGTTCATGAGCAAACCCGCCCCGAAGATCACCGTCCGTCATGCCGTGGCTACGTGGCCGGCCGATGCGCCGCGCGGTGCAGTGAGCGCGTTCTGCAGCAAGCACGGCGTCTCGCGTGCCTGGTTCTACAAGGTCCGCGCGGCGGCCGGAAGCGCCGGGCCGGTGAAGGCCCTGGAGACCAAGGCCCCGGTGCCGTTGACCAGCCCGAAAGCCACGGCCCCGGCGATGGTCGAACTCCTCCTGGCCACCCGGGCGGATCTTGAGGCCAAGGGCCTGGATCATGGCCCGTTGTCGGTGATCGCGAAGCTGTCCCGGCAAGGCTTCGCCCCGCCGTCCCGGGCGACGGTGGCCAGAATCTTCTCCCGGGCCGGTGTCGTGGTGCCCGAGCCGCGGAAGAAGCCGCGCAGCGCCTACCAGCGGTTCGTCTACGCGCAGCCGAACGCGTGCTGGCAGATCGACGCGACCGAGTGGCGGCTGGCCGACGGGAAGACCGTGGCGGTCTTCCAGCTCCTCGATGACCACTCCCGCCTGGCCCTGGCATCCCTGGTGGCCACCGGGGAAACGAGCGAGGCCGCGATCGCCGTCGTCGCCCTGGCCATCGAACGCCACGGCGTGCCGGAGAAATTCCTCTCCGACAACGGCGCGGCACTGAACCCGACCCGCCGCGGACGCACCGGCGCGCTCGTGGAGTTCCTCAAATCCCGCGGGGTGGAACCGATCACCGGCAGACCAGGCAAACCCACCACCCAGGGCAAGAACGAACGCTTCCACCGCACCCTGCACCAGTACCTGCACCGCCAACCGGCGGCCGCGTCGATTCCCGTCCTGCAAGCCCAGATCGATGCCTTCGACCGCTACTACAACAGCGAACGCGAACACCAGGCCCTGCCCGGCACCCTGACCCCGCAGGAAGCCTGGGACGCGACCCCGAAAACACCCGCACCGGCCCTCCCGGCCCCCCGCCATGACCGTTCCGGCACCGGCCCGGAGCATGCAACGGATCGTCAGGAACGATGGCCGCGTCACCGTGCTGGGGACAGCGTTCAACATGGGCCAGGACCTGGCCGGGAGCACCGTGCACATCGTCTACGACCACGCCGCGATCATGTTCTTCGACGCCCGCGGCACCGAGATCACCACCCACCCCCGGCCCGTCAAAGGCACCCGCTACGTCGGCAACGGCAAACCCTCAGGCATCGCAGCAGACCCCGCCGGAGCGCGCCGGAAAAGAACACGCTACCCGCGCCTCAAACCACCGACGGATGAAGTGTCCACGAAGTCCTGAGACATCAACTGTCCACAAGGTCATGAGACATGAACTGTCCACGAGGTCCTGAGACATGACAAGGCCTGATAACGACAGCAAATGCGAGTGACTTGGGAAAGCAAAAGCAAAACGCCGGCCCTCCCCGCCAAGGGGAGGGCCGGCGTCGTTGTTTCGCGGGACTATCGGCCAGCGTACGGCTTGGCGGAAACAATTTCCACGGGGATTTCCTTGCCGTTGGGGGCGACGTAGCTGATCTTGTCGCCTTCCTTGTGGCCCATGATCGCCACGCCCAGCGGAGACTTCTCGCTGAAGACGTTGAGATCGGAATCACCGGCGATTTCGCGGGATCCGAGCAGGAAAGTCTCTTCGTCACCGGCGATGCGAGCTACGACGAGCATGCCCTGCTCGACGATTCCGTCGTCGGCCGGAGCCTCGCCAACCTGGGCATCGCGCAGGAGCGCGGTCAGTTGGCGTATGCGGGCCTCGATCTTGCCCTGCTCTTCCTTCGCGGCGTGGTAACCGCCGTTTTCCTTGAGGTCGCCTTCCTGACGGGCGGCTTCGATCTTCTGTACGATCTCCGCACGGCCGGGGCCGGAAAGGTGGTCCAGCTCTGCCTTCAGGCGGTCAAATGCGTCCTGGGTAAGCCAAGCTGCAGGCGCGCTGTTGGTGGTCGACACGGACTTCTCCTTATGGATCTGACAAGCAAAGACCCCGCCGGTGCAGGCCACTCGTGGAACTCAGCAACCAACTCAGCGGGGTTAAGGTATTGATCCAGTGTAGTCAATCCTGTGGACAAACCCAAGCTCGCTGAGTCGCGGGTCACACGTTTGTTATTTGCCGGTGTCGACAATCCAGCAGTTGTCCACGACGGCGGACACGGCCCCGGACTCGGTGTGCAGGATAGTCCTTTGGACAGTTGTCTGGCCGCCGTCGGCGCCGTCCTTCGGGGCATTCGGACCAATCTGGACGACTTTCCAGCCGACCACCGCGAACTTCGAGTCCATGGCCTTGACGGCGCACTTTGCCGTGGCGTCAGGGTTCTTGGTGACCTGGAAATCGACCTCGGACTGGGTGGCGTCCGTGGAGCTGTAGCCGAGATCCTTATACGACACAGACGATTGCGAGGAAGACGTGGTGACCCAAGCCAGGAACCCGATTCCAAGGACGAGGGCGGCGATCACGATGTTGCGTTTGGTTTTCCCGCCGAAGGCGCGCTTTTGGCTGCCGTAGCGATTGGCTAGGCTGTTAGTTGCCGGCAGCGCCGTGCCCGATGGGTCCTCCGAAGTCACCCACCTAGTTTAGTGGGCTTCCGGCACCTCGTTGCACACAGCGGAAACGCCTGAGCAGTAACCAGCCATCAGCAACCCAAAAGAGTATTACCCGGAAAGAGGAACCGTACCGGATGAGCACATCCAGCAGCCCCGACACGCAGCTCCGGCTGCTCGCCGTCCACGCGCATCCGGACGACGAATCAAGCAAGGGCGCGGCAACCATGGCGATGTACGCGGCATCCGGCGTCGAGGTCATGGTGGCCACGTGCACTGACGGTTCGCGGGGCGACATCCAGAATCCGGCCATGGAATCGGCTCCGCACCCGAAGCGGGACATGGCGGGCGCGCGTCGCCTGGAAATGAAGGAAGCGGCCGCCGTGCTGGGAGTCAAACAGCGTTGGTTGGGTTTCGTGGATTCCGGGCTGCCCGACGGCGATCCGTTGCCGCCCCTGCCTGAGGGTTGCTTCGCGCTTCAGCCCCTTGAGCGCGCGGCGGCGCCCCTGGTCCGCTTGATCCGTGATTTCAAGCCGCACGTTGTGGTGAGCTACGACGAAAACGGTGGCTACCCGCATCCGGACCACATCATGGCCCACAAGGTTGCCGTCGAAGCGTTCCATGCTGCCGGAGATCCAACGCGCTATCCCGGGACCGGCGAAAGCTGGGAGCCCAGCAAACTGTATTACGATCGCGCCTTCAGCCCTGACCGCTTCCGTGCCTTGCATTTCGCGCTCGAAGAAGCCGGCCTGCAATCGCCCTACGCGGAACGGTTGGCTTCCTGGCTCGAAGCCGACGCTGAAGGACATACTCCGCCGAGGCCGATGCACCAGACCACCACGCAGGTGGATTGCGGGGACTACTTCGAGGCTCGTGACGATGCCCTTCGGGCCCACCGAACCCAGGTTGATCCGCTCGGCTTCTTTTTCGCTGTGTCCCCGGAGATGCAGCGCAGGGCGTGGCCCTGGGAAGACTTCACGCTGGTCCACTCCCAGATCTCGGCCCAACTGCCCGAAAAGGACCTGTTCGCAGGGCTAAGATAGGATCGCCTGGCGATTTCTATCACGTGTAGAAGTCGCCAACCGGCTGGAAACTCCCATAGAAGGTTTGAACCATGCACCACTTTCTCATCGCCCTGGCCACGACTCCGTCGCCTACCCCGACCCCGTCGCTGCGCCCCGGCCTGTCGGAAGACCAGGTGACCCCGGGAACCTGGGGTTTCGTCCTGACTGCCTTCATCGTGGTGCTCACGACCTTCCTGATCGTGGACATGGTCCGTCGTATCCGCCGGGTCCGCTACCGTGCGCAGGTTGAAGAAGCCCAGCTGGTCGCGGAAACCGGCGGCGCCGATGACGGCGGCGTTGCCCCGGGCAAGCCGAACGCGGAAGACTCCGACGGCGATGCCGGCTCCGGAGCCCGCTGACCCGGGCACCACCCGGGAATGGCCGGGGGCATCAAATGCCCTCGGCTCCGAACCGTCCGCTTATCTGCGCCAACACGCGCACAACCCGGTGCACTGGCGGCCGTTCGGGGACGAGGCCTTCGCGTTCGCGGCGGCCCGCGATGTTCCCGTCTTTCTTTCCATCGGCTACGCCGCGTGCCATTGGTGCCACGTCATGGCCCACGAGTCCTTCGAAGACCAAGACACGGCAGACTACTTGAACGCCCACTTCGTAGCCATCAAAGTGGATCGCGAAGAACGCCCCGACGTGGATTCGATCTACATGGCAGCCACCCAGGCCATCAGTGGCGAGGGCGGTTGGCCAATGTCCGTTTTCCTGACGCCCGAGGGCCTGGCCTTCCATGCGGGCACCTATTTCCCACCGGCGCCCCAGCCCGGGCGGCCGTCCTTCCGGCAGGTGCTTGAGGCGGTCCACGAGGCATGGCTGGAACGCCGCGACGCCGTCGAGCAAAATGCCCGGGGGCTCGCCTCCGGCATGGCCGATGCCCAACTCGCCACGGCAGTGTCCTTGGACAGGCCACCTGAAATCCTTGACAGAAGCCTGCTGTCCGAAGCAGTGCGTGTTCTCGCCCGTTCGGAGGACCCCGACGGCGGTGGCTTCGGCGGCGCACCCAAGTTCCCGCCGTCGGCCGTTCTTGAGTTCTTGATCCGGCACGCTGCCGTGCCGTCGGACACGTCCGACGCCGGGCGCGACATGGCCGGGCGCACACTCGCGGCAATGGCCCGTTCCGCACTGTGCGACCAGCTCGACGGGGGCTTCGCCCGGTATTCCGTGACCGCCGATTGGTCCGTGCCGCATTTCGAGAAAATGCTCTACGACAATGCCCAGCTTCTTCGCGCCTATATCCATTGGGTCAGGCTGCGCGGTGACTGGGTCATGCCGGCAGGCGAGGCAGCGACGGTGTCTTCGCGGGTGGCGGACTGGATGCTGGATTCGCTTGGCCTGGGCGATCCCGCAGCCCCGGGAGGGCTTGCGTCCTCGCTCGACGCCGATGCCGTGGTGGACGGTGTGCATCACGAAGGGGCGTCCTATCTGTGGACCCCTGAAAGCCTCGAAGCGGAGCTGGGCCCAGGTGATGGCGCGGCCGTGGCAAGGCTGATGAATGTCGGGGCATCGGGCACAGTCTCGGCGCTTGGATCCCCGCTCCATCCTGGGCGCCAACTGACCGGGGCGGAAACGCGGTTGTGGAACCGTGTCCGGCCCGCACTGCGTGCTGCCCGGTCTGCGCGCCCCCAGCCGGCCCGGGACGACAAGGTAGTGGCGGGATGGAACGGCCTGGCCATCGCAGCGCTTGCCGAAGCCGGGGCGGTCTTGGACAGGCCTGAACTGATCGCCGCCGCGGAAAGCGTGGCCGCATACTTGGTACGCGTACATTGGCGTCCGGCGTCTGGTTCCGGTGCGTCTAGACCGGATGCGAGGGTGCTGATCAGAGTTTCGCACGGTGGCGTTGCCCGAGGGATCAGTGGTCTGTTGGAAGATTACGCGTTCTGCGCCGAAGGATTCCTGGCCCTCTACGCCGTGACCGGCCACCTGCGCTGGTACCGGTTCGCGGAAGAATTGATCCGCGGAGCTTGCGCGCGCTTCGTGGTGGACGGCAAGTTGTCCGACTCCGTGGGGGAGTCCGCCCAGGTGTTCAACGCGCAAGGGCAGCACCCCGGGTTGGACCCCTTCGACAATGCGGCGCCCAGCGGAACAGCGGCATTTGCCGGTGTGCTGCTGAGTTACGCTGCGTACTCGGGTTCGCATGAGCACAGGGTCATGGCAAGCAACATCTTGTCCCTCCTGCCTCCAATAGCCGGCCGGGCACCGCGGGCGGCGGGCTGGCTGCTTGCGACCGCTCAAGCGGCCGTGGCTGGCCCCGTGGAGGCAGCCGTATCCGGCCCCGCTGGCCCCATCCAGCGGGAACTCCACCGTGCCCTACTGGCCTCTCCGAGCCCGGGAATGGTGGTGGCCGTGCAGAGCGGGGAAGCTAGCGAAGAGGCGGCCGACGACGGCGCGCGCCCGGAGACCCGCGTAGTGGAACCGAATGTGCCACTGCTTGAGGCCCGGGTGGCTGCCGCAGACGGCTCACCGCAGGTTTACTTGTGCCGGGGGATGGTCTGCGACCTGCCGCTACGCTCGGTTGAAGAACTGGGGCAGCGCCTTGCGGCGATGACGGAGAACTGAGACTCGCTCCGCCGGGGCTAGCCCAGGACCCCAGCTAGCCCAGGACCGCAACTAGCCCAGCACCGCGCCTAGCTCAGAACCGCAATCATGATTGCGGCAAAATGCGCTGCGAAGGCCAGCACCGTGAGGGCGTGGAAGAGTTCATGGAAACCGAAGTTTCGGGGGCTGAAGTTTGGTTTCTTGATTCCGTAGAAAACCGCGCCGGCGATGTAGAGGGCCCCGCCCACACAGATCAGGATCGCGGCTGGAACGTTCGCCGCGAAGAACTCCGGCAAGTAGAACAACGCCCCGCAGCCCAGTGCAACGTAGATGGGCACGTAGAGCCAACGTGGAGCGCCGGTCCAAAGAACCCGGAAGAGTACTCCCAGCAGTGCTCCGGACCAGATCACCCACAGCAGGAGCACAGCCTTGGGGCGCTCCAGCAGCGACCAAGCGAGGGGTGTGTAGCTGCCCGCGATCACCAACATGATGTTGGTGTGGTCAAGGCGCTTGAGGACCATCCTGGTCTTCGGCTTCCAATTGCCGCGGTGGTAGACCGCGGACACGCCGAAGAGCAGTGCACCGGTAATAGCGTAGATGGCGGAGGCGATTTTGCGATCTGTCGTAGATGCCAACGTCACCAGCATGATCCCAGCCGCGACGGCGAAAGGCGTGGCCACAGCATGTATCCAGCCGCGCCACCTTGGCTTGGTTGTGAGCAGCTCCGACATCGTTAAAGCGTAACCCGCGCCCGGATAAGTTACTGCGGAGTAGCGGGTTTTGCGATCGTTTTCTGCTGCTCAGGTGTGCCGACTGCCCGGCTTGGGAAGGTAGCCTTGGTGGTGCGCCTACGGCAGCAGTCCGGAGGCGCCGACAGTTTGTTTGGCTGAAGATCGGCTGCCAACCGGGCCAGCCGCCGTCGTCGTTGTGTTGCTTATCACGTGCTGTTCAAAGGAAGTCAGGTGAGTGTCCGGATGGAGTGGCCCGGCTTCCTCTACGGCTTCTACGAGCGCAAACTGCTCCGTTCACTCGAGCAGGGGAAGATTCCCCGGCACATCGGCGTCATGGTGGATGGCAACCGTCGTTGGGCGCGCCAATTCAACGCTCCCACCAGCGAAGGCCATCAAGCGGGCGCGGACAAGATCCACGAATTCCTCGGCTGGTGCCAGGAACTCGGAGTCAAAGTCGTCACGCTGTACATGCTCTCGACGGACAACATGAACCGCTCCGGTGAAGAGCTCGAGCTGCTCATGGGAATCATCGCCAACACCCTCGATCGCTTGGATGACGACGCCAATATCTCGGTCCACGCCATGGGTGCGCCAGAACTCCTTCCGGATTATCTCGCTGAGCGGCTGAACAAGCTCACGGCCCGCACCCCGATCCGCGAGCGGCTGCACGTGAACGTGGCCGTCGGCTACGGCGGACGGCGCGAGATCGTTGACGCCGTGCGGGAACTGCTGCACGACGCCGTCGCGCACGGCCGCGACATCACCGAGCTGGCCGATGAACTCTCAGTGGACGACATCTCACGTTTCCTCTACACGCGCGGCCAGCCCGACCCCGATCTCGTGATCCGCACATCAGGTGAACAGCGCTTGTCCGGGTTCCTCATGTGGCAAAGCGCCTACAGCGAGTTCTACTTTTGCGAGGCACTCTGGCCTGCGTTCCGCAAGGTTGATTTCCTAAGGGCCCTTCGGGACTACGCCGGCCGCCAGCGCCGCTTCGGTTCCTGACACGGTTTCTTCTCGGTGCGCTCCCGTTTACGGGAAGTTCACATTTTGTCTACACGAATCGCCGTTTGAGGTGACCGGAAATGTAATGGCACGGGAATACGTTAATCCCATCAGTAGGCAAACCGCCTACTGATCGGGGAGGCCAGTAGATGGAGCGAATCATCGCACCAGTTACGTGGGGGGCCGCGCCCGGCCTTCCGGCCGAGCCGCCTCACGAATAAGCCGGGTACGCCCGGGGCTGGAGTCGATGTGGCTATTTCTGAGCAACTGCCCGTAATCGTTTCCGACGGGGAAAGTTCAGCTACCTCTCGCACCAAGCGGGCCAAAGGCGGTGGGACTGTGACGTCCAACACCCCGACTGGTCGAAGCTATGTGATTGACACCTCCGTGTTGCTTTCCGATCCGCACGCCCTGTTGCGC
Organism: Arthrobacter sp. DMZ02-1R; assembly: GCF_057747935.1. NCBI lineage: Bacteria > Bacillati > Actinomycetota > Actinomycetes > Micrococcales > Micrococcaceae > Arthrobacter > Arthrobacter sp. DMZ02-1R. Next base: position 3,509,001 of record NZ_CM173230.1, on the reverse strand, counting down.
TTCGCAGAGCACGAAGTCATTGTCCCGATCGTGGTCATCACTGAATTGGAAGGGAAACGCCACGATCCCGAGTTGGGCTACTTCGCCCGCAAGGCGCTCAGGCTCCTGGATGACCTGCGCATTGAGCATGGCGGGTTGAATCAGCCCATCCCGATCGGATCTGACGGCGGCACACTGCGTGTGGAGATGAACCACGTCTCCACCGAAGTCCTGCCTGCCGGATTCCGTGGGGCCGACAACGACAGCCGCATTCTGGCGGTCGCCAAGAATCTCGCCAACGAGGGCCACAACGTCACGGTTGTCTCCAAAGACCTCCCCATGCGCGTCAAAGCCTCCGCCATGGGGCTGTTGGCAGACGAGTACCGTAACGAACTCGTCAAGGACTCCGGATGGACCGGCATCGCAGAGATCGAGGCCAGCGAGGACGAAATCACCACCCTCTACGGCCACGAACCGGTCTTCATTCCGGCCGCAGCCGAACTGCCGGTCAACACAGGCCTGGTGCTGCTCTCGAACCGGGGCTCGGCCTTGGGACGCGTTGGCGCGGACAAGCAGGTACGCCTGGTCAAGGGTGACCGTGATGTTTTCGGACTGCACGGCCGCTCGGCGGAGCAGCGGCTTGCCATTGATCTGCTCATGGATCCCAGCGTCGGAATCGTTTCGATTGGCGGCCGGGCGGGCACTGGAAAGTCGGCGCTCGCCTTGTGTGCGGGGCTCGAAGCAGTCCTGGAACGCCGCGAACACCGCAAAGTGATCGTTTTCCGGCCGTTGTACGCGGTGGGTGGACAGGAACTCGGCTACCTGCCGGGTTCCGAGGCAGAGAAGATGAACCCCTGGGCGCAGGCGGTCTTCGATACCCTCGGTGCACTCGTAAGCCAGGAAGTCGTGGAAGAAGTCATGGACCGGGGAATGCTCGAGGTCATGCCGCTGACCCACATCCGCGGACGCTCCCTCCATGACGCCTTCGTGATCGTGGACGAAGCCCAGTCGCTCGAAAAGAACGTGCTCCTCACCGTGATGAGCCGCATCGGACAGAACTCCAAGATCGTCCTGACCCACGACGTCGCACAGCGGGACAACCTCCGGGTCGGCCGGCACGACGGCGTTGCCGCAGTCGTCGAGACCCTCAAGGGCCACCCGCTGTTCGGCCACATCACCCTGACCCGCTCCGAGCGCTCGCCGATCGCCGCGCTTGTGACGGAACTCCTCGAAGGGGCTGAAATCTAAGCGCGACTCGGTGTTGCCCGGAGAGAGCGGCTCGCCTTTTGGGCAGGACGTAGGGCTTCGCTCGTTCTTGGCTGGAAGGACGACGCTCGCTCACTTATGTCGTGTTTCCCGCTGACGCTCGCTCACTTATGTCGTGTTTCCCGCTGACGCTCGCTCACAATAGGTGAGCGAGCGTTTGGTGGGAGGGGCTGATAGGTGAGCGAGCGTTTGGTGGGAGGGGCTGATAGGTGAGCGAGCGTTTGGTGGGAGGGGCTGATAGGTGAGCGAGCGTTCTCGCCGAAGCTGGCAGGGTTCGCCCGTCCGCTCTCAGGCGCGGGGGCCGATGTCCCAGCTGATGTGCTTCCGGACATCCGTGAGGTTCATCGATTCGGCGAGGAACAGATCGTCCAGCATGTACTCGTCCACTCCCAGGATCCGCATCCAATGCCCCTGACCGGTAGTATCGCCGTCGAGCGATTGGCTCGAAACGCACACGCCCGTTCCCGAGTCCACCCGCAAGAGCGTGCGTCCGGGAAAACAGAGCGGCTTGGCGACATCCGACGCGACATAACTGTGTCCCGGAGTCGCGATGGTTTCGAGAGCCGGTCGGCCCTCGTGATCGACTTCCCGGATGGGGCCGAGGGCCACCCGATTGGATTCGGGAAATTCCATGGGAACTGGCGCGTTCCCCGTGAGTTCCACGGGATCCAGGGCGGCCGCCAGCCTTCCGTTACCGAAGGACGGCTCACCGTATGCCGCCTCCGGGCGTCGACGGACCAAACCGCCGGAGTCATAAACGGGGGTCACCAAATGGGCCGGCAAGAGCCAGGACTTGCGCTTGGAACCAAGGTAAAGCCCGTCGCGGGAGTCGTTAATGCCCGTAGTGCTGTGCAGCAGTGTGCCATCCATGGTTTCGAGCCGAAGCGCTCCCGGCCGACGCAACCAGGCGCGTACTGTGTCTCCCGTGTTTCCCGGCTGGTCCAGGTATTCGAACCTCAGGCTGGTCCATTTCCAGGGCGAGGAACGGCAGAGGTTTCGGAAGGTGGAGGACATGTCGGCGTCCGGATTGCCTTGGATTTCTGCACTGTAGCGCCCCATATCCACAGTCTAAGGGTGCGTGACCGGCGAGTGTTTCAGAAACCCGATAGCATCCGAGGGTGATCCGACGACTCGGCGAATTGTGGGGGACCAGTTTCCCGGCCTTCTGGCTGCTTCTTGCAGCATGTGTGTACTTTGCGATCATGGCTGCCCGCCTCACAGTCATTGACGTCCGGCACCACTTGCTGCCCAACCGGATCGTGTTCCCCTCCTACGCCATCGCGGGAGTGTTGTTGCTCGGCGCAGCGATCGCGGTCGCCTTGGGCAGCGGAGCGGCAGGAACCCTCCCCGGCGGTTCGGCCGGATACGTGCCCGACGGCGGCGCATCGTTCCTGGGTGTGCCCGCCTTGGGAATCGTGGCCGGGGGAGTTGTGCTGTGGCTTTTCTACTTCGTCCTGCGTTTGGTGTATCCGCCGGGGATGGGCTTCGGCGACGTCAAACTGGCCGGAGTTCTAGGGCTGTACCTTGGCTATCTCGGTTGGGCGCATGTCTTCGCGGGAACGTTTGCTGCGTTCCTCTTCGGCGGCCTGTGGAGCCTTGGCGTCCTGATCGCCCGGCGCGGCACACTCAAATCAGCAATACCCTTCGGGCCCTTCATGCTGGCCGGTGCCGCGGCGGTGATGCTCGCCCTGCCGGCCTGAGGACAGCCGTCCCAGTGACGCGAAGGCATCCGCCCGAACAGCCCCGCCCGCTGTCATTCGGGCTTCGCCAATGGGATACTCGCCGTACCGGCGGAGCCGATCCGGAAGCGGAACCGATGCTCTTGCCGGTGATAACGGATTCAACGAAAGCGGGCTAAGGCAGTGGCGGTTCCGGAATTCATCCTGCAAATCCGCGAGAAGATCGGCAATGATCCGCTGTGGCTGCCTGGCGTGCGGGGTGTGGTTTTGGACGACGAGAACCGGGTCCTTCTATGCCAACGTGCCGACAACGGCCGTTGGACCTTGATTACGGGGATGCTGGAACCAGGTGAGCACCCGGCGCCGGGATTGATCCGGGAGATCTTCGAGGAAACCGCCGTGGTGGCCGAGACGGAGCGGATCCTGGCGGTAGGGGTGATCGGCCCGGTCACGTATCCCAACGGGGACGTCTGCGACTTCCTGGATATTGCCTTCAAATGCCGTTACGTCTCCGGCGAGGCCCGCGTCAACGACGACGAATCAATCGCCGTCGGCTGGTTTGCCCTGGACGAGTTGCCTGAAATCAGTGCCGGTCACCGCGAAACCATCAGGCTCGCGCTGGAACCGGGCACCGCCGTCGCGTATCAGCGCGATTGACGGGCCGCGAGGATCGCCGCAACCCCGAAGATTGCGGCGCCCCTGTTGACCACGTCGGCGGGTCGGACGTTCTGCCCGATGGACATGCCCGGCTTTGCATCCGTGCCCTGGGCATATTCCCCATATGTCCACTGGTCCGAGCCAAGGCCGGGCATGTCGTAGCCTCAGCGCCTGGTGAGCTCGCCGTCGTGGTCCTCAACGTTCCCAGCGGTCCCGTCGGCGGACGCTCCGAGCCGTTCGGCTTCGAGGCGTTCCGCCTCCTCGCCCCCAACAGCCTCGCCCCGGGCCACCATGCCGGCGGTATCGGAGAGCGGGATCTGCTTGAGGGTGATGGCGAGCAGGAGCGCGACGGCGATGAACGGGATCAGGTACCAGAACACCGGTGCCAGCGAATCGGCATAGGCGTTGATGATGGCGTCCTTGACCTGGGCCGGCAACTGGGCCAGCGTCTGGGGATCGAGCTTGCTGGTGGACTGTGCAGCTTGTGCAGCGGAAGCGCCAGCTCCTGTGAAGGCTTTGGTGAGGGACTCTGCCAGCCGCGTGGTGAAGATCGAGCCGAAGACCGCGACGCCCAACGAAGCTCCGACTTCGCGGAAGTAGTTGTTGGTGCTCGTGGCCGTGCCGATTTGCTCGACCGGAACTGCGTTCTGCACCACCAGAACAATGACCTGCATGATCAAGCCCAGGCCAGCCCCGAAGATGAACAGCTGGATGCAGATGACCCAGATCGGAGTTGCCGCAGTGAGCGTGGTGAGCCACAGCATGGCAACGATTGTGAGGCTCGCTCCGAGGATCGGGAACATCTTGTAATTGCCGGTCTTGGAGATGCGGACACCGGAATAGATCGAGGTACCCATAAGTCCCACCATCATGGGCAGCATAAGCAGGCCGGAGACGGCGGCTGACGTCCCGGAGGACATTTGCAGGAACGTCGGCACGAAGGCGATAGCCGCGAACATGCCCAGGCCCAGGGTGAAGCCGATGGCCGTTGCGTTGATGAAGATCCGGTTCTTGAAGAGGCTCAGCGGAATGATGGGGTCCTCGGCCTTGCGCTCCACGAGAACGAAGAGGAACGCGGCGAGCACCATACCGGCGCCGAAAGCCCAGGTGAGCGGCGAATCCCAGCCCTGGTCCTTCTTGCCGCCAAAGTCAGTGAAGAAGATCAGGCAGGCCGTGGCGGCGGACAGCAGCAGCACGCCCAGGACATCGATGCGCTTTTCGGCCTTCTTGTTCGGGAGGGTGAGCGTGAACCAGGCGATGGCGAACGCCGCGATGCCGACCGGGATGTTGATGTAGAAAGCCCACTCCCACGTCAAGTGATCGACGAAGAAACCGCCCAGGAGTGGACCGGCAACGGCGGAGAGGCCGAAGATGGCGCCCAAGGGACCCATGTACTTGCCACGTTCCTTGGCCGGTACGATGTCGGCGATGATGGCCTGGGACAGGATCATCAGGCCGCCGCCGCCCAAGCCCTGGATGGCGCGGAAGATTACGAAGCCCCAGAAGTCGGTGGCGAAGGCACAACCGATCGAAGCAGCCGTGAACAAACCGATGGCGATCAGGAAGAGGTTGCGCCGGCCCAGGATGTCACCGAACTTGCCATAGATCGGCATGACGATGGTGGTGGCCAGAAGATAGGCGGTGGTGATCCACGCCTGGTTCTCCACGCCGCCGAGCTTGCCGACGATGGTTGGCATGGCCGTGGACACGATGGTCTGGTCCAGGCTGGAGAGCAGCATTCCGGCGATGAGCGCCGAGAAAATGATCCAGATCCTTCTCTGGGTCAAGAGCAGCGGTGCAGCCGCTTTGGTCTTGAGAGTGGTACTCACGATTGGTCCTTCTGGGGTTCGACGGGGTTGGTGTCCAGCGGTTGGGCGAAGAGCGCTCGTGCCGCGTTGAGGTTCTGATCCAATAATTCGCGGTAGGGCCGGGAGTTCTCTTCGGAAAAGAACTGCTGGCTTGTCTTCTTGGTGACGGCGCCGAAGACCGCGGCGGCCATGATGATCTCGGGGTGGTCTGCGGTGAGGCCTTCGCGTGCTGCGATGAGTTCGACGAACTGGCGCTCGCGGACTTCCCCTTCACGCGTCAAACGGCCCAGGAGCTGGGGCTCGGCGGTGACGGCAGCGATAAGCTGCCGGATCTCGGACGGGCTGACTGTGGACCCCTCAAGGACTGCCAGGGTGAACTGGCGCAGGGCGGACAGCAACGAGTTGGAGATCGAACCGGCTGAGGGGGCCGGGTTGCGGCTGAAGGCCTCCAACGCCACTCCGGGAAGTTCGTCGGAGAACGAGCCGATCACCGCGTCTTCCTTGGTATGGAAGTAGTTGAAGAACGTCCTCCGCGATATCCCGGCCTGTTCGCACGCCTCCTCGACGGTGAAACCGTTGAGGCCGTGCTGGGCTGTCAAAGACCGTGCGACGGCGGTGATCGCCGCGCGGGTCTGTGCGCGCTTGCGCTCCCGAAGTCCGCCGTCGTTAGTTGCACTATTCTCCACAAAGTGAAGTTTTGCACTTTTCTAGGCAAAGTGCAAAAATGCTCTTGAGGCGAAAACGACGACGGCGGCCGGCACCTTCCGTGTGGAAGATGCCGGCCGCCGTCGGGCTGGCTAGTTGGACTAGATGGAGGCTAGGCCTTGTGGGCCGGGCGGGTCATGGTTGTGACGTCGAGAGCCTTGTCCAGCTGCTCCTCGGTCAGTTCGCCGCGTTCTAGGTAGCCGAGGGAGACCACCGCTTCACGGATTGTGAGGCCTTCGGCAACAGCCTTCTTGGCGATCTTTGCCGCTGCTTCGTAACCGATGAACTTGTTCAGTGGGGTCACGATGGACGGAGATGCCTCAGCCAGGAACCGGGCGCGCTCAACGTTGGCGGTGATGCCGTCGATCATCTTGTCGGCCATGACGCGGCTGGTGTTGGCAAGCAGCCGGATGGATTCGAGCAGGTTGGCGGCCATGACGGGGATGCCGACGTTGAGCTCGAAGGCGCCGTTGGTGCCGGACCAAGCGATGGCGGTGTCGTTGCCGATGACCTGCGCGCAGACCATGATCGAGGCTTCGCAGATGACCGGGTTGACCTTGCCGGGCATGATCGAAGAGCCCGGCTGGAGGTCCGGGATGGAGATTTCGCCAAGCCCCGTGTTGGGGCCGGATCCCATCCAGCGGAGGTCGTTGTTGATCTTCATGAAGGAGATCGCGATGTTGCGCAGCTGGCTGGAGCCTTCGATGAGGCCGTCGCGGTTGGCCTGCGCCTCGAAGTGGTCGCGCGCCTCGGTGAGCGGCAGGCCGGTGTCGGCGGCGAGCAGCTCGATGACGCGCTCCGGGAAGCCTTCCGGGGTGTTGATGCCGGTGCCGACGGCGGTCCCGCCCAGGGGGACCTCGGCAACGCGGGGGAGGGCGGCGTTGATGCGTTCGATGCCGTAGCGGACTTGCGCGGCATAGCCGCCGAACTCCTGGCCCAAAGTCACCGGGGTGGCGTCCATGAGGTGGGTGCGGCCGGACTTGACGACGTCCTTGAACTCCACGGCCTTGCGGTCCAGGGAAGCAGCCAGGTATTCGAGGGCCGGGATCAAATCGTTGATCAGCGCCGATGTCGCGGCGACGTGGACGGACGTCGGGAAGACGTCGTTGGAGGACTGGGAGGCGTTGACGTGGTCGTTCGGGTGGACAACTTTGTCGCTCCCGGCGGCGGCGAGGGCGCGCGTTGCCAGTTCCGCGATGACCTCGTTGGTGTTCATGTTGGACGACGTGCCCGAACCGGTCTGGAAGACGTCGATAGGGAAGTCGCCGTCGTACTTTCCGGCGGCAACCTCATCGGCAGCGTTGGCAATCGCCTCGGCGAGCTCACCATCGAGCACTCCCAGTTCAGCGTTCGCCAGGGCCGCGGCCTTCTTGACGCGGGCCAGGGCCTCGATGTGTGCGCGCTCAAGCGTCTTGCCGGAGATCGGGAAGTTCTCCACGGCGCGCTGCGTCTGGGCGCGGTATAGGGCGTTCACCGGAACGCGAACTTCGCCCATCGTGTCATGTTCAATACGGAACTCGGCCGTGTTGGATTCTTGAGTGGAAGTCATGGGGCTAGCTTATGGCGAGCAACCGCTTGACCGAAAACCGACGATGCAAAGCTACGGCTGTTGTTTGCCGCCCGATCGACGGCGTTGCAGGGCCGGGCCTAAAGCTTGCCGATGCCGGAAACCAGCGCCGCGCGGCCTTCGTCCAGTTTGTAGGAAAGCCCGACGACGGCGGCGCGGCCGTCGTCGATCGCGGCGGAAATCACACGGGAACTGTCCGCCAATCGACGGGCCGTTTGCTTGACGTGCTCCACCACCATGTCGTTGACGTCCGTCTGCTCGTTGCGCACTGCGGTCAGGACGGACGGCGTGATGCGCTCCACCAGGGAGCGGATGAAACCGACTGGCATCTCACCCGTCTCCACTGCGTTCTTAGTTGCCTCCACGGCTCCGCAGTTGTCGTGTCCAAGGATCACGATGAGGGGGACGTGAAGTTCGGAAATGCTGTATTCAAGCGAACCGAGGACCGCGTCGTCGATCACCTGGCCGGCGGTGCGGACCACGAAGGCATCGCCGAGGCCGAGGTCGAAAATGATCTCAGCGGCCAGGCGGGAATCCGAGCAACCGAAAATCACGGCGAAGGGATGTTGGTCTTCAACAAGGGAGTTCCGGCGCGAGGCGTCCTGGTTGGGGTGCATGGACTCGCCGGCGACAAAACGTTCATTTCCTTCGCGCAAACGGCGCCAGGCAAGTGCAGGAGTCAGATAGGTGGCCACGGCGCTACTTTACGGCTTGGAGGTGGCAGGCTGCGAAACTGTTTCGCCAGGCTTCGTGGTTGCGTCCGGGGAAGCTGCCGGAGCTGCGTCCACTGCCTTCACCACGGCTGCGGCTAAGGTGGAGAACTCGTCCAATCCTGCGCTGCCACTCAGGATGATCGTGGTGCCGCGGTAGTTCAGGACCATGCTGCGGTTGCCCTTGGCCGTGTCATGGAGTTCCCAGTCGTGGCCGCCCGCGTTGCGCGTGCCGGTGACCGGGGCACTGCCGGTCTGCTGGAAAATCCACGTGGGATTGGCCTTGCGGGTCTGGACAATTCCGATGAACGCTTGCTTGGGAGTGAGGTACCCGACCTCCCAAGTGGGTACGCCGTCGCCAGTCCCGGATACCCAGCGGGCGTAGTTTGGACTAAATGTGTCGCCGGTATCGGGCGCCACGGGTGTGAAACCCGCCACATCTTTGGCATTGGCGGCGGTTGCTGCCACATTGACGTTGGGCCGGTAGCCATCGCTCTTCGGCGCCGGGTTCATGAGAACGATTGGCAGGAATGCCACCACGCAGAGGAGCAACGCGATGAGCATGCCGATCACCGAGGCGTTGGCGCGTTTGGCTGCTTTTGCCGGGATGACGGGCTTGACGATCGGTTGGCTGGCCTCGTCGGTGCCGGGGGCGCCACTGCTGCCATCATTGCCATTGCTTGACGGGAAGGCGGCAATTGCTTTGTCCTGCGTATCACTCACGCTTCAATAGTCCCTTATCCAAGCGGCTAATACACATCGGGCAATTCGCGCAAGGGGTATTTCGAGAGTCGGTCATCCCATGACCCGTCTGCCCGGCCCCGACTATGATCTCTTGTAGAGGAATGATCCAGGCCGCCAAGCGTGGCCGTTCCTGGTCCCACGAATCGCATCATCGAAGAAGAGGTTCACGTGTCTCCAGCGCCAATGTCCCAGAAGTATTCCACGATTTCGCCGGCGCTCGCCGTCGGGACCGATGAGCCGGACCGCAACCTGGCCCTCGAACTTGTCCGTGTCACCGAGGCCGCGGCCATTGCCGGCGGTCACTGGGTTGGTTTCGGCGACAAGAACAAGGCCGACGGCGCCGCGGTTGACGCCATGCGCTCGTTCCTCCACACCGTCCACTTCAACGGCGTCGTTGTCATTGGCGAGGGTGAGAAGGACGAAGCCCCCATGCTCTTCAACGGCGAGCACGTCGGCGACGGTACCGGGCCGGAGTGCGACGTCGCCGTCGACCCCATCGATGGAACCCGCCTGACTGCCCTGGGCATCAACAACGCCCTTGCCGTGCTTGCAGTGGCCGAACGCGGCACCATGTTCGATCCCTCGGCCGTGTTCTACATGGAGAAGCTCGTCACGGGTCCCGAAGCAGCTGACATGGTGGACCTGCGTCTGCCGGTGAAGCAGAACCTGCACCTGATCGCCAAGGCCAAGGGCGTCAAGGTCAACCAGCTCAACGTCATGATCCTCGACCGCGACCGCCACCGCCCGCTGGTGGAGGAAATCCGCGAAGCCGGCGCCCGCACCAAGTTCATCATGGACGGCGACGTCGCTGGCGCTATCGCCGCCGCACGTTCCGGCACCGGCGTCGACGCCCTGATGGGTATCGGTGGCACCCCGGAAGGCATCGTAGCCGCCTGTGCCATCAAGTCCCTCGGCGGTGTCATCCAGGGCCGCCTCTGGCCCACCAGCGACGACGAGAAGCAAAAGGCCATCGACGCCGGTCACGACCTCGAGCGCGTGCTGTCCACCAACGACCTCGTGACGAGCGACAACTGCTACTTCGCAGCTACGGGCATCACCGACGGCGACCTCCTCAAGGGCGTCCGCTACTCCAAAGACAAAGTCCTGACCCAGTCCATCGTGATGCGGTCCAAGTCCGGCACCATCCGCTTCGTCGAAGGCGAGCACCAGGCCAGCAAGTGGGAAGGCTACGCCCGCAAGTAAATCCTGGCTTAGGCAAAAGGGCGGCACGATCGCTCGGCGGCTATCTCCTCGTTCCTCGTCGATTCTGACGCCGCTGTCGCGATCCCACCGCCCTTTTGCGTGCCCGCGGACTTCCGTCGGGCTAATTGGGAAAGAGCGTCAGCGGAGCTTTTCGCGCAGCTTGCGTGCAAGCTGGTAGGCGCCGTATCGGAGCTTCTTGACGGGAAGGTCCCACGTGCCTGGGTAGGCGATTTCGCGGCCGCCGAAGGACTTCTTGAAGGCAGTAAATCCGGCCCACTTATGGTCGGGATCGCCTTCCGGGGCAACACCCCACAGGTCAACGTGCTTGAGTCCCTTGTCCTTTGCATCGGCCATGAGCGTCACGAGCAACGGAATGCCCGCGCTGAGCTTGCGGTGCGTGTCATCGAGCGCCGCATGGGCGTAGGTACGCGTGTCTGCGGAGTCGTACGCCAAGGCGGCGGCAATGGGCTCGCCTTCCAGTTCGGCGATGAACAGGGTGCCGGCGCCGGCAGGCATGAGGGAACGGGCTACCGAACTCAAGTAGTCGTCGCTCTGGGGTTTGAAACCGTTGCGTGCCGCAGTCATGTGCAGGAAGTTGAGAAGTACCGAGATCTCTTCAGGATCCTGCGAAGACCGGAACGTAACGCCCTTCTTGTGGATGTTGCGGTACAGGTTCCGGTTGGTGGGTTTCATGGCCGCAAGGACGTCCTTGAAATCGCCGTCGAGGTCCACAATCCAGCTCAGTTCCGGCTGCTGGTTGGACGGCGCCGGCTGCAGGCCGCGAGCCCGAAGTACCGCGTCGGCGTCGGCCGTTTCGAACCCGGCGGTGACTGGTTCCATCCGGACAAACACTGCCCTGCTGCGACGCGCGATGTCCACGAGTGCCCCTACAGCCGCGTCAAAGGCCTCCAGCGAATCGGCCACAGGTCCGTACGGCGTGTAGATCACCTTGCCGGCGGGGTTCGTTTCCTCCACAGCAAGGAGACGCCACCCGGGGCCGGACTCCTCGTGCACAGTACGTCCGAGGGAACGCTGGAAGGACGCCCAAGCGGGCGTCTGCAGGAAATACTCCACGGCCTAGTTCCCCAGCCCCGTTGTCACGGCGAACGCAACGCTCGTTCCCGCTGCACCCGAAGCCGGGTGCACCATGACGGGCTCTTCGGCCGCCGGGATGAACGCACTTCCGCCACGCGCGACGGCGAGTTCGCTCTTGGGGGAGTCGAGCACGACGGAACCCGACACGACCACGACGACGGCGGGACCGACTTGCGCCAGCGGCACCGGTTCCGCTCCGGGAGCCAACTCGATGCGCTGGAGTTGGAACTCCCGGAACGGCGGCACATAGAGATCCTGGCCAAATCCGGAGGTTCGCGGCGCGATGCGCGGCACCCCGAGGGAAGCGAACTCGATGGTCTTCAGGAGTTCGGGAACATCGATGTGCTTGGGAGTGAGGCCACCGCGGAGCACGTTGTCCGAGGCCGCCATGACCTCCACGCCGAGGCCCTTCAAATAAGCGTGGACGTTTCCGCCCGGCAGGTAGACGGATTCCCCCGGTGCCAGGAAGACCAGATTCAAGAGCAGGGAAATCAGGACACCCGGATCGCCCGGGAACTCATTGTTAATGCCAACCAACGTGGTGAGTTCCGCTGTGTGGATCCCCATCGGCGCGCCCGATTTCAAGACTGAGACCACCTGCTCCGTTGCCGCCGAGACGGCATCCCCGCCGGTGATCAGGCGGGTGAACGCAGCCTTGAGAGCGGCAGACTCGTCAGGGACGGACAGGTCTGCGATGACCCCCGTGATGACCTCCGGGACGTCGACGGCGGCCAGGTCCAGGAGAGTCGCGAGGTGCTGGAAAACGCGCTGCGACTCGGCGGCTGGACGGAAACCGCAAAGCGCCTCAAACGGGGTCAGCGCGAAGATCATCTCTGGCTTGTGGTTGTCGTCCCGGTAGTTGCGCCCGGGGGAATCCGCTGCCACGCCGGCGGCATTTTCCTTCGCGAAACCGTCGCGGGCCTGCTGCAAGCGAGGGTGGACCTGCAAGGACAGGGGCTTGTCCGCCGCAAGAAGCTTGGTAAGGAACGGCAGCCGGGGACCGAATTCGGCCAGGCTGGATTCGCCCAGGAAATGGGCGGGATCTGCGTTGATCAGGGCGTCCAAGGCAACGGAGGATCCATCGGGGCGCGTGGCCAAAGACGGCGAGTCGGGGTGCGCTCCGATCCACAACTCCGCCTCGGGTCCGCCCGAGGCGGGCCTTCCCAGGAGGGTGGAGATCGCCGTCGTCGATCCCCATGCATACGGTCGCAGAACGTTCTCAAGCAGGTACACGGCAGGGGATCCTTGTCATTACGAGGCGGTACGTTCGGATAATTCGGGCGCTTGCCAGCCTACAACGGTCTGCATAGCCCGTTGCCGGGATCCATCAGGTTCGTTCTGGGCTGGTTCCGAGCGGGCCGGCTATTGGAGACACCGCAACGCCCTCTTAGCGGCTGCTCCGAGCGGAGACGTTGGCCGTGGAGAACACTTCGGCCACCTTGTCGCGGAGCCTGGCCCCTTTTTCAGTAGCGGTGTTGTTGAGCTCCTGGGCAAACTCGAGCAGATCGCCATGAAGCCTGACGGCCAGTTCATCGGTTCCGGAAGCAAGCATGCGCACGGCCAGGAGTCCGGCGTTGCGGGCGCCCCCGATCGACACGGTCGCCACTGGTACGCCTGCGGGCATCTGAACGATGGACAGCAGGGAATCCATGCCATCCAGGGTCTTCAGCGGGACCGGGACGCCGATCACGGGCAGCGGGGTGACGGATGCGAGCATGCCCGGCAAATGGGCGGCGCCACCCGCTCCGGCGATGATGACGCGGATGCCGCGTTCATGGGCACTCTGCCCGTAGCGGATCATTTCCGTGGGCATGCGGTGGGCGGAGACCACATCGGCTTCGAAGGGGATGCCGAATTCAGCCAGGGCGTCCGCCGCAGCTTCCATGACCGGCCAGTCGGAATCGGAGCCCATGACCAGGCCTACGATCGGGGCGGCTTTCCCGGCACCCGTCTTTTCTGCACTCATGCGGTCTCCTCGGTGGTGGTTTCTGCCGGCATGCGGCCGTCACGGATGATGTCGGCCACGACGGTGGCGCGGTGCCGGATGGAATCGACGTCGGCTGTGGAGTTGCCGACGAGGTTCACGTGGCCGATCTTGCGGCCGGCACGCACGGATTTGCCGTAGCAGTGGATCTTCGCGGCGGGCTCATAGGCGAGGGCCTTGGGGTAGGCGCTGAAGAGATCCTGGTTGGCGCCACCCAGGAAGTTCTTCATGACCACCACCGCGCCCAAGGCGTCGGTGGCGCCGAGGGGGAGGTTGAGGACTGCGCGCAAGTGCTGCTCAAACTGGCTGGTGACGGAGCCGTCCTGTGTCCAGTGGCCCGTGTTGTGCGGACGCATGGCGAGTTCGTTGACCAGGAAACCAACCCCGACGCCGGGAGTCTCGAAGAGTTCTGCCGCCATGACGCCCGTGACGCCGAGTTCATTAGCGATCCGCAGCGCTGCCTCTTCGGCGGCGGCGGCGACCTCCACGGGAATGTTCTGGGCAGGCGCAATGACTTCGTCGCAGACGCCGTCCACCTGGACAGTGTGGACAACCGGCCAGGCGCGCGATTCGCCGTCGGGAGTTCTTGCGACGAGCGCGGACAGTTCGCGGCTGAACTCAACCTTCGCCTCGGCGAGCAGCGGGCTCATGGCCGTGAACCAGCCCGTGGTGGTCCGGGCGTCGTCGGCAGAGTGAACCATTCGCACGCCCTTGCCGTCATAGCCGCCGCGCGGAGTCTTCAAGACGATCGGCCAGCCGATCTGCTCACCGAAAGCCACAAGGTCTTCGACGCCGTGGACGGCTGCCCACTCCGGGTTGGGCAGCCCGAGGCGGTCGATCGCTGCACGCATCACCAGTTTGTCCTGCGCGTGGACGAGGGCATCCGGACCCGGCTGGACATTGACGCCGGCCTCGATCAAGGCACGAAGGTGCTCGGTGGGGACGTGCTCGTGGTCGAACGTCATGACGTCCAATCCCTTGGAGAACTCGAGCAAGGCCGCGAGGTCCTTGTAGTCGCCCACTGGAGCCGTCGCCACGGCCTGGACGGCAGAAACGTCCTCACCTTCGGCAAGGACACGGAGTTCAAAGCCAAGAGCGGTCGCGGCCGGAGCCATCATTCGTGCGAGCTGGCCGCCGCCCACCACGCCTATTACAGGAAAAGTCACAAGGTTCAGCCTACCGAACCAGCAGCCCGTTCCTGGATTCTGCCGCCATCGTTGCCCTGCACGGCTACCGAAAGGGTTCCCGTGCTGGGCCGTCGGCGCGGAACAATTGGGCAAGCTTCAAGGATTCGGCGCTAAAATGGAGACTTCGGCCCATCGGCCCCCTAGAACAACGGCCATGGAGGGTCATGATCAACACACTTGCAGATCGCATCCGCGGACTTGCCTCGCTCTTTTGGCGCGAAGTAGCCAAGTTCGGCGCTGTCGGCGGTGTTGCGTTCGTCATAGATAACGGCCTGACCTACTATCTCATGCACGGTCCGATGTCGGACAGCGAGGCCAAGGCCCGTTTCGTCGGGGCCACTGTGGCCACGGTGTTCTCATGGATTGCCAACCGCTTCTGGACGTTCCGCCACCGCCGCCAGGACAACGTGGTGCGCGAGTTCGTGATGTTCATCATCATCAACGGCATTGGCATCGGTATTTCCACCGGCCTCACCGCCATCGCCAAATACGGCATGAATATCCAGGATAAGAACATCCTCTTCGGCGCCGGCGTGATCGGCATCCTAGTTGCCACCGTTGTGCGCTTCTTCG
Organism: Arthrobacter sp. DMZ02-1R; assembly: GCF_057747935.1. Taxonomy (NCBI): domain Bacteria; kingdom Bacillati; phylum Actinomycetota; class Actinomycetes; order Micrococcales; family Micrococcaceae; genus Arthrobacter; species Arthrobacter sp. DMZ02-1R. Next base: position 3,493,844 of record NZ_CM173230.1, on the reverse strand, counting down.
CCTACCGCTTCCTCGTGTTCAACAAGGAACTGGACGAAGAGCCGGCCTTCTCGCATGACCACGAGCTCATCGAAGCCCATCACAAGGCCAAGGCTATCCACGCCGCTAGTGCCGATGCTCGTCCCGACGCCGACGCCGGCGCCGGCTCCGATGAGGGCGAGGAAGCGGTCAAGCGCCGCTAACGCGCTCGTTGTCCAGCAGGTGCTGGGTGACTTCAACGTCGGGGTGGACCAGCACCACTGAGCCGTCTTTCTTCCATGCGCCGAGCGCCTCCGCCAGCGCTGATTCCAAGCCGTCGGCCGCACGGACCAGCAGCCGAACGCCGGTCTCGTGTTCCTTGGCAAAGCCGTCCAGCAATTCATTGTGCGCGTGTCCGGTTTCAGGGCGGCGCAGGGCGGGTAGCGCGGGGTCCGGTTCGGCGTGTGCCATGAACACGTCGCCGTGGGAGCGGACCTCTGCTGCGTAGTCCACGACGCCGACCGGCAGTTCGCCGGGCCAACGCATCGCGAGTGCCGCCAGGGGCACGGCGACGACCGCATCAAAGTCCGCGCCAGCACCGGCGTCGGGGGTGTCCGTCACGAGAAGATCGGCGCTGCCGCCGTCGAGTACCAATTCCATGCCCAATTGCCAGCCGGCCAGCGCCCACACAAGGGACTTCCAATGGGCCGGCAGGTCCAGGCGCAGGCTCATGCCCGGCTCGGCGTCGAACTCGTCCTGGAGCAGGTTGCTGGTCTTGGCGACCCAATTGTCCAGAACCCGGCCTGAAAGCTCCACCCGTTCGGCATCCGGTCCGTACCAAGTCAGGCGGGGTGACGTGGCGTGCCCGGAACGCAGGGCTGCCATCAGGTTCATCGCGGGGGTGATCATGGCTACATCTTGCCACGGGGCGCTCGCGCAGCCGCGGGGAGTATGTGAGTTGTGCCACATGGGGCCGAACAGGATGGTTCGCGCGACGATCCGGCGGGCTGCATGATTTCCCTGAAATTCAACGAAAATGCATATTAAGTGATTCAGGGCTTCCGTTTTTCGCCGGGGCTCACGGGTGACGCGGAAAAATCCACGGGCGTGGCGTGGCACCAGTTAGTGCGGAAAGTTGATTATTATCCCGGAGCGGCTTGACGGCTTGGTAGTTACACGCGTGTAATTAGATATCGAACGCCGCTGCGGGAGTATCGGGAACATAACCGAGTACCGAATGAGCACGGCAGTATCTGCAACATCAGGAAGGGACGCCATGGGGCAAGCGTTGCGTATCCAGGAAGATGCAGTCGTCGCGGAATATGCGTCGGTCAAGTACCGATCGCGGGAAGTTCCGGGGGATTGGTATGTTGACCCGGCAGATCCGCAAGCGGCGGACCGTTATATCGAGACCGCTCGCGAGTCGTTGGAAGATCAGGCAACAGCCCTTCTGGCGGCACACGAGGCCCTCGTGGGGGACATACCGGTAGATCCGGAGGACGATCTTGACGATCCTCCCATGGAGCTGCGACGGCCATTCGACAACCCGGCCCAGCCGGTGTGGATCGGGCTCCCTGGCAAGGGGGACTTCGACGACGAAGGCGAACTCGGTTGGCAGACGGACGCCTTGTGCGCCCAGACGGACCCCGAGGCCTTCTTCCCCGAAAAGGGGGGCTCCACGCGGGATGCCAAGAAGGTTTGCGGTGCGTGCAATGTACGTTCGCAATGCCTTGAGTACGCACTCGCCAATGATGAACGTTTTGGTATCTGGGGCGGGCTCTCCGAGCGCGAGCGCCGCAGGCTGAGGAAGCGAGCGGTCTGATTCTCAAGGCAGTACACGTTACCGCCGTCGTCGTCTCGCATGACGGCGGTAACTATCTCCCCAGAACCCTGGCGGCTCTGCTGGACCAGACGCGTCCGGTAGATGCCGCCATTGGCATTGATACGGGCTCCCGCGACAAGTCCGCAGCGTTGCTGCGGCGGGCGCTCGGCGAGGGCAAGGTCACCAGCACAGGCGAATCCAAAATAGGCTTCGGCGCAGCCGTCATGGCTGGCCTGGCCCGTTCGGCTCCGTCGAAGGAACCGGGCACCACCGAATGGATCTGGCTGCTGCACGACGACGCCGCCCCCGCCCCGGAGGCCCTCGCCGAACTGCTTCAGGCAGTCGAGCGTGCTCCCTCGGTCACGGTGGCTGGTTGCAAGCAGCTGGCCTGGGACGCGGAACGCAAGCTCATCGACGCCGGCCTGTCCACGAGCCGCTGGGCCGAAAGGCTCACGCTCATCGAGGCCGACGAACTGGACCAAGGTCAGTACGACGGCCGTACCGACACGTTCGCCGTGAACTCCGCGGGCATGCTGATCCGGCGCGACGCGTGGGAGCAGCTGGGCGGCTTTGACCCGGCGCTACCGGGTGTAGGAGACGACGTCGATTTCTGCTGGCGCAACTGGCTTGCGGGCAACAGGGTTGTGGTGGTCCCGGCGGCACGCATGTTCCACGTCGTGAACCGGCCCCACAGCCTGTCGACGCCTGCTGCCGCCCGCAAGAGCCAGGTCCATCTGAGGCTCACGCATGCCTCGCCATGGAAGGTTCCGCTGCACGTGATCGGCGCCTTGCTCGGCGGCCTGTTGCGGCTGGCCTTGAGCATTCTGGTCAAGGAGCCCGCCCACGGAATATCCCAGCTCGGCGCCACCCTGGCGGCCCTTGGCCGTCCCAGGGCGATTTGGCGTGCCAGGAGGAATGCCGCCCGGACGCGGCGGGTGCGGCGCTCCGTGATCAAGGGCCTGCAGACTCCGCGGCGCGAGGTTTGGGCCCACCGCCGCTCCCTTGTAGAAGCGATTGGTGCAGACGATTTCCAGGAAACGCTGGATTCCCTGGCTCCGGAACCGAGCGGCGATGCTGGCGACGATTTCGCAGCCCTCGCTACGAATGAGCGAGGGTGGATCGGCACTGGTGCAGTAGCGGCCGGATTCGTTGCCCTGGCCGCCTCCTTCGTAGGCCTGCTGGGATTCCTGGGCGCGGGCGGGGCGACCGGCGGCGGGCTGCTGCCGGTGGCCACCGCCGCTGACATCTGGCGCTCAGCCTCCAGTTGGTGGATCAGCTTGGGCGCAGGACTGCCTGGGCACGGGGATCCCTTCGCCTACATACTGTGGCTCGCGTCGATGCTCGGGGCAGGCGACTCTAACGCAGCCATCGTGTGGCTGTTGTTGCTGGCCATGCCCGTGTCCGGACTAGGTGCCTGGTTTGCCGCCGGCGCGTTGACCAAGCTGCGCCGTTACCGATTCATTGCCGCACTGGTGTGGGCGGGAGCGCCGGTTCTCCAGGTCTCTGTGAACCAAGGAAGGCTTGGGGCCCTCCTGGCCCACGTGGTGATGCCTTTGCTGGTCCTGGCACTCTTGCGGGCCACGGGATCGGCACTCGGTCGGGGCGCCACGTCCAACCAGCTTCAGCATCAGCCGTCCGGCGCTACCTCAGCCAAACCGTTGCCGGGGAAACCGGGCAACAACGGCACGCCGTCCTGGACCGCTGCTGCCGCGGCCGGACTGGCGCTGGCGGTAGTGACCGCCTCTGCGCCGTCCCTGCTGCCCCCCATTGCCGTCCTCGTTGTCTTTTGCGGCATCGCCCTGGGGCGGCGCGGGCGGACTGTCTGGTGGTCATTGCTTCCGAGCGCGGCGCTTTTTGCGCCGTATGTGCTCTCGGCCCTGGAGCGGCCCCGCGCCATGCTGGCCGATCCGGGCCTCCCGCTCGGGTTCGAATCCGCACCGTTGTGGCAACAATTGCTGGGCCAACCCCTGAAATTCGACGTCAACGGCGGATTGGCCGGCTTGGCACTCTTTGGCCCTTCGGGCGTGCCTTGGGCGCTGTTGCTTGCTGTCCTGGTTGGCGCGCCGGTCTTCCTCTTGTCCGTGGCGGCCCTGTTTGTGCCTGGACGGCGCTCTCGCGTCACACGTTTCCTTTGGGCGGGTGCCCTCCTGCTCCTGGCCTGGGGCTGGCTCGTCGGGCACTTGGCCACAGCCGCCAACGGCAACATGCTCGTAGCACCCTTCGCGGGGTCGGCAGTTTCCGCCGCCGGTTTCGCCGTACTTGGAGCCGCGCTGATTGGAGCCGAAAACCTCCTCCAACTCACGGCCAAGGCGGAGGATGGCAGGCCGGTAAGGCGCGCCGCTGTGCGAGCCCTCTCTGCTGTGACAACCCTTCTCCTGGTTGCCGGACCCCTGGCCAGCATGGGTGTATGGGCAACCCAGAACGTTATGACCAATGCGGATACCGTGCCGTCGGCCAGTGGTGCCCTCGGCACCCCGCGCCTGGTCCAGCCGGCAGGCAAGAACACGCTTCCGGCTACCGCCGTCGACCACGGCCAAGGGCCAGAGCAGACCCGCACGCTGGTCATCACGGCCGGTGAGAACGGCGGCTACACGTCATCCCTGATGCGTGGGGCCGGTACCACGCTGGACTCGCTCTCCACCGTGGCCGCCGCCGGTTCGATCATGGGTTCACCCGGCCAGGAGCGTCTCGCGGCCGACGACGACGCGACTGCGTCCATCCGGAACGCGGTAGCCACTATTGTCGCGGGAACGGGCGTAGACCCGCGGCCGAACCTTGAGCAACTCGGGGCCGGATTCGTTGTTCTGAAGTCAGCCGACCCTGCTGCCCAGCTGACCGCCAACCGGATAGATTCCGTTCCTGGCTTGGTGGCTGTGGGAAAGACCGAATCCGGGTGGCTGTGGCGTGTCACGCCGCTGAACCGGGCTGCTGCAGCCGATGCCGAAACGGCGCACCGGGTCAGGGTGGTGGATGCCAAGGGAGCTGTTGTTGCCCTCCTTCCATCCCTCGGAACCTCTGCTGAGGGGGGCATCCCGGCTGGCGGGGATGGCCGCCTGGTAGTGCTCGCTGAGCGGGCAGATGCCGGCTGGAGCGCTTGGCTGGATGGCCGTCGGCTGAGCCCGACCACCTCCGGATGGGCCCAAGCGTTCATCTTGCCGCCTGCAAGCGGCAAGATCGAGATCCGTTACACCACTGTTTGGGAGCCTTGGCTCGGCATTCTGCAGGCCGTAGTGATTGGTTTGACCGTCCTGCTGGCCATTCCCATGCCTGCCCGCAGGCCGAAGACCGGCCTCCTGAAGGAACAAAAAACTCTCCGTAAGGAATACAGCAGTGTCTGACAACCAAGACCCTAGGCCAGGAACGCCCGCCCGGAGGCGTAGCGCGGAACCTGGCATCGGAGAGACAAGGGATCGCGGCCAGCGCAAAGCAGGGAACAAGAACAAGGGCATTGTGTTGGGCGCGCTCTCCGCGGCGCTGCTGCTTGCGGCAGGGGCAGGCATGGTCTCTGCGGCATCCATAGTCCCGGCTCCGTCAGGGAGCAAGACCTTGGACATGTCCCTTGCCGATGTCCCCGCGGGCAAAGCGACCGCCGTGTGTCCGGCGCCTCCCCGTCTCCCTGAGGGAACCGCCGCGGGCACCGACACTCAATTCAGCCCCATTTCGCGTTCAGCCAAGAGTTTTCTGGATGCGCTAGTGCTCAGTGACGCCGCCGGCTCTGTTCCCGGAAGCAGCCTCGCCTCCCTGGGCGGGTCCGCGATAGCCGAAATCGCCAAGCCTCCTGCCGCCGTGCAGACCCCCGCGCCAGGTCCTCCCGTCCTTAGCGCAGGCGTCGTTGCCCAACGGCCAGCGGGAGAAGTAACCGTGTTGGGTGCAGATCCCATCAGTGGCCAAAAGGCCGCCGTGGCGGGCCTGATAAGCTACACGGCCAGCGACGGCGATCTCCGAGGCCTTGCGGCGGCACCCTGCCAGCAACCGGGCAACGATGCCTGGCTCCTAGGCGCCAGCACCGCACTGGGACGAACAGCGGTTTTGAACATCAGCAATGCTTCGGGCACACCAGCCACCGTCAACCTTGACCTGTACGGTGCCCGTGGCCAGATTCAGGCCTCGGACAGCCGCGGCTTGCTGGTTTCGCCGGGAACTACGCGATCCATCAACTTGGCCGGGCTGGCCCCGAACGAGGGCCAACTCTCGGTGCACCTGCGCAGCGGCGGCGGGCCGGTTGCGGCAAGCATCCAGCAAAGCGTTCTCCGCGGCCTGACGGCGGGGGGTGTCGAACTGATTACCCCGGGCGCTGCTGCCGCCGACTCCCAGGTCATGACGGGGGTGGACATCCAGGACCCGGCCGCCGTGAAGTCGCTTGCTGACAAGGCCGGTTTTTCCGACGTCGTTCCGGCGCTGCAGATCACGGTCCCCGGTCCCGCGGATGCCGTGCTTGATGTTCGGTTGTTCGGGCCGAACGGGCAGCGCGCGCTGCCCAGCGGGGGAGCGGTCACTGCCAAAGCGGGTTCGGTCACCCAAGTGCCGCTCACGGGAGTCCCCGCCGGCATGTACACAGTCAGCGCTACCTCGGACGTTCCCTTCGCCGCGTCCACCCGCGTAACACGAGGACTCAAGGCTGAGGATCCCGTGGACTTCGCCTGGTCTCCGGCCGCGGTCCGTTTGGGCAGCCAGCATGTGATTGCGGTGCCTCAGGGAGGCTCGCGTTTCCTCAGCTTCGGCGTACCGGCAGGCCGCGCCACGGTGAGCTACACGCCCGTCACTTCGGACGGCAAGGTGCACAAGACGGAGACTGTGGAGATCGCCGGGGGAACCACCTCGGTCATCGGGGTTCCGGAGAAATCCGACGGCGCCACGATTTCCGGCTATATCGTGTCGGCGGCAGGAGACGCGGCGTACGGCGCGCTCGTGCTCGGCCAGGGCGATCAATCCGGAGTTTCGGTCCTGACCATTCAAGATGGCGCGGCGGGCCGCGAAAAAGTACAGGTCACCTTGGGTTACTGAGCGGCGGTTTACGGTGTACTGCTCTGCCGCCGCGGCTTACTGATAACGACGGCGGTAGACAGGGTCCAGGGTCTCCGGCGGGACGCCGAGCATCTCGGCGGTGTATTCGACGACGACGTCGTGCACCAGGTCCTGGAGGTCCTCGCGGCCCCCGGTGGTGTGCTCTACGACACGCCGATAGATGGTGATGACGGGTCCTGCGCCGTGGGCTGCCGGGGTGTATGAGCCCAACGGTGCCGCTGTGCCTTGGGCTACCAGTTCCTCGAGGTTTGGCGGGATCTCGTCGACGGCGAACGAGACGCCGTCGAGCCGTTTGCCCCACATATCCTGCAGCCGTTCGGCGGAATCCAGCACGAGGTCGTCGAACCTTTCCGCGCGCGTCCTGTAGCCGGGAACGTTGGGAAGCATGATTTCCCCGCGCAACCCCCGCCCGTGGCGGTTTCTGCGGCGCTGCCTGAAGCCGCGTACGGACGTGCCCGCCGTCGTCGTTTCCTGGCTGTCCTCGGTATCAGACAAATGGACTGTGAAGCCCGGAACGTGGTGCTGTGACTGCATATATCGACTTTAGACCCGTGCCTACGCCAACGCGACATAATGCCCTCTCAGAGGCAATGCACCGCGCCGCGGCGAAGTGCGGCTAATCTGGGATGTTGTGGGTGCAATTCGTCAGTGTTCCAGATCAGCTTGCCGTCAATCCGCGGTGGCCACTTTGACGTACGTCTACGCCGAATCGACGGCGGTGCTGGGTCCTCTGGCTATGTATGCCGAGCCCCATTCGTACGATCTGTGCGCGCAACATGCGGAATCGCTGACGGTACCGAGGGGCTGGGAAGTCATGCGACTCGCCATGCCGTCCTCGCCGCCGCAGCCCGGGCCGGATGATCTCCTCGCCCTGGCCAATGCCGTGCGCGAAGCGGCCTCGGCCCCGGCGCCGGAACAGCGTACTGCCCGCGCCCCCTTTGATGGACCGGCCCCTGCCGAGGGAACAGCAAGGCGCCACCTGCGCATCCTGCGCGATCCTTCCTGAACTCGTTCGCGTCCAGCACGAACCGCACGCTGTCTGACTCCGTGTGTCGCTGCTCCCTTTGTGACAAGGTTCCCGGTGCCGCCGGGTTGTACTCTGGAAGCTGCATATCAGTCCAAAGCGGCGCCTGTGATGGTGCCATCCAGGGAGCTTCAACCATGCCAAAGGTCAGTCCTCAATTGTTGTCCATCCTGCGTTGCCCGGTCACCGGGTCCCCGCTGGAGCAGGACGGCGAGGAACTTGTCTCGACGGCGGCGGCCGCCTCGGGTGAAAAGATCCGCTACGCCATCCAGGACGGAATCCCCTTGCTGCTGCCTCCGGAGCTGCTGGCCGCCGCCAATGCCGCTGCCTCGGACCAGCACGACGGACCCCGCCACGCCTGAGCCCCAACTGACTTCAACCATTCGGTACTTCTAAGGACTTCCATGACTTTCGACTACAAGGTTGCCGACATCTCCCTGGCCGAAGCCGGGCGCCACCAGATCCGCTTGGCCGAGCACGAAATGCCGGGCCTCATGTCGTTGCGCGCCGAGTTCGGTCCAAGCCAGCCGCTCAAGGGAGCCCGCATTGCCGGCTCCCTGCACATGACCGTGCAGACCGCAGTTCTCATCGAGACGCTCACCGCCCTCGGCGCCGAGGTCCGCTGGGCCTCCTGCAACATCTTCTCCACGCAGGACGAGGCCGCTGCCGCCGTCGTGGTCGGCCAGGGAACGGTCGGGGACCCCCAAGGCGTTCCTGTGTTCGCTTGGAAAGGCGAGACCCTCGAGGAATACTGGTGGACCGCCGAGCAGATCCTCAGCTGGCCAGGCGCGGATTCCAACCCGGAGTTGGGCCCCAACATGATCCTCGACGACGGCGGCGACGCCACGATGCTGGTCCACAAGGGCGTCGAGTTCGAAGCCGCAGGTGCGGTGCCGACGGCTACGGATGACGATCCCGAAGAGTACGCACTCGTCCTTGATGTGCTGCGCAAGAGCCTGGCCGTCGACCCGAAGAAGTGGACCCGCATCGCTGCCGGCATCCGTGGCGTGAGCGAGGAAACCACCACGGGAGTGCACCGCCTCTACCAGCTCGCCGAACAGGGCAAGCTCCTGTTCCCGGCCATCAATGTCAACGACTCTGTGACGAAGAGCAAATTCGACAACAAGTACGGCATCCGCCACTCGCTGCCGGACGGCATCAACCGTGCCACGGATGTCCTCATGGGCGGCAAGGTCGCCGTCGTCTGCGGCTACGGTGACGTCGGCAAAGGCGCCGCCGAGGCACTCCGCGGCCAGGGCTCACGCGTGATTGTGACCGAGATCGATCCCATCTGCGCACTCCAGGCAGCCATGGACGGCTACCAGGTGGCCAAACTTGAATCGGTGCTGGAACAGGGCGATATCTTCATTACCACCACGGGCAACAAAGACGTCATCATGGCCTCCGACATGCTCCGCATGAAGAACAAAGCGATCGTGGGCAACATCGGCCACTTCGACAACGAGATCGACATGGCCGGACTGGCAAAGCTTCCGGGCGTCCAGAAGGTCGAAATCAAGCCGCAGGTCCACGAATGGGTGTTCCCCGCAGCGGATGGCCGAAATGAGCGATCGATCATTGTGCTTTCCGAAGGCCGGCTCCTGAACCTTGGCAACGCAACCGGCCACCCGTCGTTCGTCATGAGCAACTCCTTCGCCAACCAGACGATCGCCCAGATCGAGCTGTGGACCAAGAAGGATCAGCCCGAAGGCGAGCGTGAATACTCGAACGAGGTTTACGTGCTGCCGAAGATCCTCGACGAGAAGGTCGCTCGCCTCCACTTGGATGCTTTGGGTGTGGAATTGACCGAACTCAGCAAGGAACAGGCTGAATACCTGGATCTTGACGTTGCCGGGCCGTACAAGCCCGAACACTACCGGTACTGAGAACACGGGCTGGGAGCGCGCTGACCGGCGAGCTCCCAGCCAATATCAAGCCACGCCCCTTAGGATGCGGCTGTGGGGCGTGAGTTTTTTGGGGGGCGCGAGGTTTTTGGAGAATTCAAACATGGGTCATAATCCTGACGGCGGGCACGCGGACGCTTCTGAGCGCTGGGACGCCTTCGAGCATGCCGACGCCTTCGATCACCCGGACGCGGCGGAGCCCGTGGACACGAAGCGAAGCAGGTTCCGGAAGATGGCCTGGATCGTGGTTGTCTGCCTCATTGCCGCCCTCAGCGGCACCTTCGCTGCCGTGGCGCCGCATGCGGCCAGCGCGGCGATCGAGTCCGAAGGATCATCCGGTGAACGCAGCGAGGCGGGTGCCGTGCTGCCGGTCGTGAAGCCCGCTACGGTGGTCGCCTCACCCGCGAGCGGGGCCAAACAGGTAAACCCCGCCGCCCCCGTCACAATCGCCGTCAAGGACGGAACCCTGGACAGGGTCTCCTTGACGAGCACTAAGGGAAAGACCATTGAGGGCGGGTTGACCCCGGATGGCCTCAGCTGGACGGCCACCACGCCCCTCGAATTCAACACTTCATACACTTTCAACTACACCGTGGCGGATTCGGCTGGCCGTGCCACGTCGAAAACCCAGTCCTTCGCGACGGTTTCCACCCAGAACGAGGCCGACGCCGCGATGTACCCCCTGGAGGGGTCCAAAGTAGGCGTGGCGCAGCCGCTTCAGATCACCTTCAGTGAACCCGTGGTCAACAAGGCCGCCGTCGAGAAGGCCATCACGGTCACGTCCACATCAGGCCAAGTCGGGGCCTTCCACTGGTTCAGCGACACCATGGTGCGCTACCGCCCGGAGAACTTCTGGGCAGCGAACAGCACCGTGACCGTGGATCTCAAACTGTTCGGGGTGGACTTCGGCAACGGCCAGATCGGCAACTTCAACAAGACGAACTCCTTCAAAATCGGAGACAAGAAGGTTGCCATAGCTGACGCGGTCGCCCACACCTTCACGGTCAGCGTCAACGATCAGCAGGTTGGCGAGTGGCCGGACACCATGGGCGACACCAGGTTCCCTTCCGCACGCGGCTACCTGGTGCTCATGGAAAAGTACCGGGTGGAGCACATGGACGCCTCCACCATCGGTCTCAAGCCAGGGGATCCTGCCTACTACGGACAGCTTGACGTCAACTACGCCACGCGCCTGACGCCCAGCGGGGAGTTCATCCACCAGGCCACGGACTCGGCGATGCCTTACGTCGGCGTCACAAACCTCTCGCATGGTTGCATCGGCCTGGGCCCGGACGGGGCGAAATGGGTCTTCGACAATATGGGAACCGGAGACGTCGTCCAAGTGGTCAACACCGAGGGCGATTACGCCAACTTCGACGACGGCTTTGGCGACTGGAACATCCCCTGGGCGCAGTACGCGAAACGATAGGTCGACCCCGCACGCGCCGCTCCGGCACATTGGGCTAACCGCCGTCGGAAGCGTACGACGCCGGCTGCTCGCCTAGCGCGTGAACGGGAGCCTGTTGAGTCGCGCGCCGACCGTGGCGCTGCGATGCTCTGCGCTGCGCAATCGTTCGAGGTCCCGGTTCCGCCGTTCGCACAGCACTGCGTGCAAATAGTCTTCCGGCGTCGTTCCGGGCGGCGGCGGCGGGGCAACGTGGGCTGCCAGTTCGGTGGCGAGGGCTCCAGCCAGCCTGGTGCGTGATTCCGGGGCCATCCGGGGCGCTTGCTGGATGAATTGTGAGGCACGCCGCGCCGTGCCGTCCGGCACCCTGCCGATGTCCGCGATTCCCACCCACGCCTGCAAGTGTGGCGGAGTGTAGGGGAGGATCTTCCGTTCAGCGGGAACGCGCTGCCTGAGGGAATAGCTTCCCGCCACGACATCTCCGAGCCTCTTCGACTTGTCGTTGAACAGGGCCACGGCGATGGCCAGCCCGCCGAACGTCGCGTAGATCTCCAGGAAGCCGATCAACCCGCGGATCAGCGCATGCCGGAAGCGGATGGAGCCGCCGTCGTCGCGCACGATCCTGAGTCCGGTAGCCAGCTTTCCCAGCGAGCGGCCACGGCTCAGCGTTTCCACAGCCACGGGGACGACCACAAGGCACAGCACCACGATGGACAGGGCCACAGCGCGGCTGGCGGCTTCGTCCATGCCCGGCGCCGCTACGCTCAGCAGAATCAGCAACCCGAAAAGCAGCAGGACATACACCAAGACATCGAGCATGAGCCCGAGGGCTCTTGCCCCGAACGATGCTGGCCGCAGTTCGAGGACCACGGCCTCGCCAGTAATGATCGAACTCAAGCGGTCCCCCAAAAACTGCCACGTACTCCCACGATGTGGGCGGGACCGGTCGGCTCCCGCTGGGTCGAGTCTAGCCGTGGAGGCGGATGTATAGCAGGGGTTGCTGCGGACGTTGGCACTGCTTTCGAAGCGTTGGCACTGTGTTGGGACTGTTGGGACTGTGTTGGCCGTGTGTTGGCACTGTTGGCACTAGGGTAGAGCCGTGGACATGGACGCCTTCTCCGCCGTGAACGGCACCAAATGGTCCCGCTTGCACGAGCTCGCGCACAAACGACGCCTTGACGGCGGCGAAGCCGATGAACTGTTGCGGTTGTACCAAGTGGTGTCATCACACCTGTCCCTTATCCGATCCGTGGCCCCGGAGAGCGCGCTGTCCGCGTCCTTGTCGGCAGCCCTGGCCCAGGCCCGCACCCGATTCACCGGGGCGAGGTCGAATTTCATGGAAGACCTCGCGCGCTTTTTCGTCGTGTCCTTACCGGCCGCGTTCTACCGCTTGCGCTGGCTGACGGTGTGTTGTGGGGCGTTCTTTTGCCTTGTAGCCGCGGCGTACACACTGTGGATCGGGACGTCGACGGACGCGTTGAGAGCGCTGGGAAGCAGCAGCGCCGTCAAGCAATACGTCGACCAAGATTTTGTTGGCTATTACTCGGAGAACCCCGCTGCGTCCTTCGCAGGGGCTGTCTGGACAAACAATGCCTGGATTGCGGCGCAGTCCGTGGCTCTGGGCATCACCGGCTTCTGGGTGCCGTACATGCTGTTCTCGAACGCACAGGGCGTAGGGATCGCCGCTGGTGTCTTTGCCGCGACCGGCAAGATGGACGTGTTTTTCAGTTACATCCTTCCGCACGGCCTCATGGAGCTGACCGCCGTCTTCATTGCGTCCGCGGGCGGTCTCCGCATTTTCTGGGCCATGGTTTCGCCCGGCCCCCGCCGCAGGATGCAGGCCGTGGCGGACGAGGGCCGCTCACTGATCACCGTGGCTCTTGGCCTGGTGATCGTCCTGTTGCTTTCCGGACTCGTTGAGGCGTTCGTGACCCCCAGCCCGCTCCCGGTATGGGCAAAGATACTGATCGGTTCGCTCGTTCTCGCGGCGTACTGGGTCTATACCCTCGTGCTGGGCGGACGGGCGTTCCATGCCGGCGCCACAGGTGACCTGGACAGCAACGACGCCGGCTACCGGGAGATAGCCGCTTAACAGCACGTGGGTCCGGTCGCAATCCGGCGTTCGCCGGGGTGGCTCCTCGTTCCTCCGCGAGGGCGGACTGTAGGCTCGAAGACAGAGAAGATTGCCAGCGGACTGTTCCCGCACCGGCATGTGAATCCTACGGAAGTGAAATTGAAGTGACCGAGAAGAGCCCGATCCCCAAAGACCCGGACGCGAATATCCATGATGACGGCGATGAGCCGGCCTTCGATTGGATGAAGCCCGCCCCCAAGTCCGCGGCCCCGGACACACGCACGGCAATGGCTGCTGGCGGAGGCCAGGACTCTTCTACGAAGTCGGTGCCCGAGGGCAAGCCGGCGGTTGAATCCGCGTCCGGACAGCCCGGGAGCCGGGCTGACCGCAAGGCCGCCGAGGCGGCCGAAGCCGGGCCGGAACCGGCGCTCTTCGCCGAGCCCCTGCCGACGTCGGCCCTTCAGGTCCGCCCGCCGGAGTCCGAGGTGGAACGCCGCAACCACGAGCGCGAGCAGGCCGCCAACGCCAAACCCGTGGCCCCGCGCATTTTCCAGGTCCTGCTGGCCGTCTTTTACCCGGTGGTCCTCCTGGTGCTGGCAATCCGCGCCGTGGCCAGTCCGTTGTTTCTGTGGGTGGAGTACTACCGGCCAGGGTTCCCGGGCGACGGCTATGGCTTCAATGCCGATGACCGGATAACCTACGGTTCCTATGCCGTGGACTACCTCAGCAACTGGTCCGGTCCGCGCTACTTGGGCGAGCTGGTCAACCGGAACGGCGAGAAGCTGTTCAAGGAGGGAGAAGTCTCCCACATGGCCGACGTCAAGACCGTGATACTCTCCGCATTCGGTGCCGGCGCCCTCATGATCATCATTGGCATCATTGCCATGCTGTGCCTGCGTAAGCGCAGCACTGGCGGAATCCGCCGCGGCCTTTTTGCAGGTTCGATCGTCACTCTTGTCCTCATCCTGGGGCTGGGCACGCTTGCCGCCCTTGGCTGGCAACAGTTCTTCACGGAGTTCCACCAGATCTTCTTCGCGAACGGCACCTGGACATTTTCCCTCGACGACACCTTGATCCGTTTGTTCCCTGGACAGTTCTGGATGGACGCCGGAATAGTGATCGGCGCTTTGGTCTTCGTCGTCGCCCTGCTGACGCTCATCTTCACCTGGCCCACCCGCCGTCGTCGCGGACTGCTGGTCAAGGACGACGCGGCTGCGGAAGACCCCGCGGACGCGAAGGCGACCTCCGCAGGGGACGGCCCGCTCGAAAAGTAGCGGCTAGATCCAGGACGGCATCCACATACGCATGCGCCAGTCCTGGTAGCTGATCACTTCCGCCGTCCACACCGGGTAGAAGAATGCCGACAGCAGCACGGCAAGAACCACCACCAGCCCCACCACGTAGAGTCCCGAGCGACGGCGCCACGGGGGAGTGCTGGTCTTGCCCAGAGCAAGCCCCAATCCGTAGACGAGAGCCAAGACCAGGAAGGGTTCGAAGGAGAGGGCGTAAAAGTAGAACATCGTGCGGTCCGGATACATGAACCACGGCAGATACCCCGCGGCGACCCCCGCCAGGATGGCTCCGGCCCGCCAGTCGCGCCGTCCGGCCCACCAGAAAAGCACCACGAAGAGGGCAATCGTCGCACCCCACCAGATCACGGGATTGCCCACGGAAAGGATTGCCGAGGTGCAGCTGGAGAGGTCGCAACCGGCCGTTCCCTGCTTGGGCGACTCGTAGTAGAACGACGTGGGCCGCCCCATGACCAGCCAGCTCCACGGACTCGATTGATAAGGGTGGGGTGAGCTGAGGCCTTGATGGAAGTTGTAGGCCTCCATGTGGTAGTACGCAAGTGAGCGCAACGGTCCGGGAATCCATCCCCAGGTGTCGGAAGGATTCGTTTCGGCCCATTGGCGGTAGTAGGCGTCCTTGGAAAGGAACCAGCCGGTCCACGTGGACAAGTACACGGCTCCGGCCACCGGGATCATGGTGAAGAACGCCAGCACGCCGTCTTTGATGATCGCGGAGCTGGGCCAACTTCGAATGCCTGCGATGCGCCGCGCGCTCATGTCCCAGAAGACCGTCATCAAGCCGAAACCGGCCACGAAGAACAGTGCCGACCATTTCGTGCCGACCGCCAGGCCGAGGCAAACGCCGGCCGCCAATCGCCACCATCGAAATCCAAGCCACGGCCCAGAGGCGAGTTGCGATAGCGTTGGCCGGCCGTCTTTCGACGCGCCCGCAAGCGCGGCGAGCCGTGCCGCGAGGCGGCGCCGGCCGTCGTCGCGGTCCATCAGCAGGGCACCAAACGCCGCGAGCAGCCAAAACATCAGGAAGATGTCCAGCAGGGAAGTGCGCGACATGACCAGGTGGTGGCCGTCGACGGCGAGCAGCAGCCCCGCGACCGCGCCCAGGATGTGGGAACTGAACAGCTTCAGGGCGATCAAGGCGATCAGGAAAATGGAGAGGGTACCCGTCAGGGCTGCGGAGAATCGCCAGCCAAAGGAATTGTCCGAACCGAAGATCCACATCCCGAAGGCGATCATCCACTTTCCTACCGGGGGATGCACCACGTATTCGGGGGAGTTGAGCAGGATGTTGGGGTTGCCAGCGTTGAAGGCATCGTTGGCTTTATCCGGCCAGCTCCGCTCGTATCCGCTAACCAGGAGGGAGTAGGCGTCCTTGACATAGTAGGTCTCGTCGAACACGAGGCTATGCGGGGCATCGAGGCGGACAAAACGCAGGATCCCGCCGATGACGGCAGTAATGGTGGGGATTAGCCAGAACCACAGTCTCAATGACGCCGGATAGTCGCGCCAACTCTGGATGCCGCCAAGGAGCCGCGTACGCAGGGCCTCTGCGGTGAACGCTTCGCGGGGCCGTGTCAACCAGGTCTGCGGGGCGGGGGGCACGGAGGTATCGATCACTCAGCCATGCTACCTTTTGCCTCCGGTAGCTCCCTGAAAGCGGCATGGGAGGCCGGCGGAGCAGCCCTGCACGGGCCGAGGAGGCACCGGGGCACTAGGCTGGACGGGTGACTGAACAGCTGAGCTCCCCGGATGAAGCCCTCGATCCTGCCTCTGCGGAGCCCTCGGAGTCCACGGACACCACCGCACTTCCCGTTGAGCCACAGGCTCTTCCCACACTTCCCGACGGCGTGGGCCGGATCGTACTGGCCGCCACTCCCATCGGCAACGTCGGCGATGCCTCCAGTCGGCTCATCGAACTGCTGCAGACCGCCGACATCGTCGCCGCAGAGGACACCCGACGCTTGCACCGACTGGTCCAGTCGCTCGGTATTACAGTGTCCGGCCGCGTCATCAGCTACCACGAGCACAACGAGGCCGCCAAGACCGAGGAACTGCTGGACTACGTCAGGGCGGGCAAGACCATCATCATGGTGAGCGACGCCGGGATGCCTGCCGTGTCCGACCCCGGCTTCCGCCTCGTGGAGGGAGCGGTGGCGGCCGGACTCTTCGTCACCGCCTTTCCAGGGCCGTCCGCCGTCTTGACGGCGCTGGCGCTTTCGGGGCTGCCCACGGATCGGTTCTGCTTTGAAGGTTTCCTGCCACGCAAAGCCGGCGAACGCAGTTCCCGGCTTGCGGACCTTGGCAACGAACGCCGGACGATGGTGTTCTTCGAGGCACCGCACCGGCTTGAGCCAATGCTCCGCGCCCTCCACGAGCGGTTCGGCGCGGATCGCCGCATCGCAGTGTGCCGCGAATTGACCAAGACCTATGAGGAAGTTATCAGGGGAACCGTCCGGGAGCTGCTCGAATGGGCTGAAAACAACGAGGTCCGCGGCGAGATTGCCGTAGTGGTGGCAGGCGCGCCCGAACAGGCGCCGGGCAAGCCTGAAGACCACGTCGCCTCGGTCAACGAGCTCATGGCCAAGGGCGTCAGGCTCAAGGAAGCAGTGGCTGCCGTGGCCGAAGAGGCCCGCATCAGCAAGCGTGAGTTGTACTCTGCTGTGCTCGCCGCGCGTTAGGGCGTTGCTCTCCGCGCGCTAGCTTGCGCTTCGAGGCGGGGCTGTGCAACTGCACAAACCCATGCTCCTGCGGCAGTGCGCGAAGGCGTAGACACTGCTTCCCGGCGGGCAGTACCGTGACAGTAATTCCACAAAATCAAGTGTTGGTGCATCCCTACAACGCGCACCAACTGACGAAGGAGTCACTGTGACTGTTACCGCCGATCGCGAAAGCGAACTGCTCGCCTCCGTTCCCACCGGGCTGCTCATCAACGGCCAGTGGCTGCCTGCGGCATCCGGCAAGACGTTCGACGTCGAGGATCCCGCCACGGGCAAGGTGCTCATAAGCATCGCCGACGCCGGAGCAGAGGACGGCGCCGCCGCACTGGACGCTGCCGCCGCCGCGCAGGTCTCCTGGGCGCGTACCGCCCCGCGCGAACGTGGCGAAATCCTGCGCCGCGCCTTCGAGCTGGTCACGGCACGGGCCGAAGACTTCGCGCTGCTCATGACCTTGGAAATGGGCAAGCCCTTGGCCGAAGCCCGCGGTGAAGTAGCCTACGGCGCCGAATTCCTCCGCTGGTTCTCCGAGGAAGCCGTCCGCGTCAGCGGACGCTACTCTGCAGCCCCGGACGGCAAGAACCGCATTCTGGTCCAGAAGAAGCCGGTAGGCCCCTGCCTGCTGATCACCCCGTGGAACTTCCCGCTGGCCATGGCCACCCGCAAGATTGCTCCCGCCGTCGCGGCCGGCTGCACGATGGTACTGAAGCCCGCCAACCTGACCCCGCTGACCAGCCTGCTCTTCGCCCAAGTCATGCAGGAAGCCGGCCTCCCCGCAGGCGTGCTCAACGTCATCCAGACCTCCACGGCAGGCGCAGTCACCGGGCCCCTCATCAAGGACCACCGCCTGCGCAAGATCTCCTTCACCGGTTCCACCGCCGTCGGGCAGTCCCTCATGCGCGAAGCCGCGGACAAGGTCCTGCGCAGCTCCATGGAACTCGGCGGCAACGCACCGTTCGTGGTGTTCGAGGACGCTGACCTGGACAAGGCCGTCGAAGGCGCCGTGGCAGCCAAGATGCGCAACATGGGGGAGGCCTGCACCGCAGCCAACCGCTTCATCGTGCACGACTCCATCGCCGATTCCTTCGCCGAGAAGTTCGCCGCCAAGATCTCCGCACTCCACACGGCCCGCGGCACCGAGCCGGACTCCACGGTTGGCCCGTTGATCGACGGCAAGGCCCGCAACGGCGTGCATGCCCTCGTGTCCGACGCCGTTGCCAACGGTGCGATCGCCGTCACCGGCGGTGCCCCGGTGGACGGCCCGGGCTACTTCTACCAGCCGACCGTGCTCAAGAACGTATCCGCGGACGCGCGCATCCTGAAGGAAGAGATCTTCGGACCGGTGGCCCCGATCATCACCTTCAAGAGCGAAGACGAAGCCATCAAGCTGGCCAACAACACCGAATACGGCCTGGTCGCCTACGTCTACACCAAGGACCTGAACCGTGGACTGCGGGTCAGTGAAAAGATCGAGACCGGCATGCTCGGCCTCAACGCCGGCGTCATCTCCAACGCCGCAGCACCTTTCGGTGGCGTGAAGCAGTCCGGCCTGGGCCGTGAAGGCGGCTTCGAAGGCATCGAGGAATACCTCACTACGCAGTACGTCGGCATCGCGGATCCTTACGCGGACTAGTAAAACTTCGGCGGACCTCTCGCAACGGGGACTTGCCGTTGAGTAAAGGCAGGGCACCGGAACCCCACGGTTTCGGTGCCCTGCCTTTACCATTCTTAGCCTAACTAGCTGGCAGTAGGTGTCGCTTGGCGGCCTGTATACGACAACAACTGCGAGTCAGATGGGGTCTCAACGCCGCCAGCGGATGGAGTCGAAGAGGCTTTTCCAGGATGCCGCCGCCCGGCGTGCTGCCGCCACTGAAATGCCACCCAGCCAGCGGAACGGCGTCCACACGAGTTGGAACCACCGGGACATCAAGGACGGCGGGAACCAGTCCGCGCGGAAGGCTGCGAACCACGTGGCATTGCGCCGCAATGCGGCGCGGACAGCGGCGATCCTGCCGGCAGCCGTCGCGTTTGCTTGCTCCGTTGCGCCGTCCGCCGCGGGATCCGTCGGGGGACCGTAACGCTGCCGTTCGAAGTCGACGGTGAGTAATGCAACCGCCTGCTGGCCGGCGTCGTCGGCGGCTCCCGACGGCGAAGCAGCCGGCGATCCGAGTGCAGCCGAGTTGCGCAATCGTGCCGCGAAGTGCCGTGGCGTTTCACTGGGCACGGGTGGCACGCCGTAGTCGGTGGCGAGGTCCCGAAGCTCGGCCCACGCCAGGACTGGGCCGTCCCGGGGTGGGGCCGGCCCGGTGCCACCTCCGGAACCGATCCGCCTGGCCCGTGGCGGCTTCAGGCGGCGCGCCCTGATGCCGGAACGGACCAGCCGCGGGGAGGCGAACAACACCGCCAGGAGGAGTGCTCCGGCGACGACATACAGTGCCGTTCCGAAGCCCGCGGACGTCCCCGCTCCGCCGCCGGGCCCCGCAAGCGGAGGGACCGCCGAAGTGCTCGGCTGGGGGGTCACGGACCCCGGGGTCAGGTTTTCGTCGTGCAGGTTGGTGCTCGGGCCGCCCACCGACGCCGATTCGGCCGCATAGGGTGGGACCACACCGCGTGAAGGGGTCGGTTCAAAGGCGACCCAACCCGCTCCTTCGAAATAGAGTTCAGGCCAGGCATGGGCGTCACGGGCATCCACCTCGAACTCCGGCAAGGGTTCCTGCCCTGCGACGGCAACGGTGACACCGGTGGAGTGGCCCGGCGCGTAGCCCACGGCGATTCGGCTCGGGATTCCCGATAGCCTCGCCATGACGGCCATGGCCGACGCGAAGTGGACGCAGTAGCCGCTCTTCTGTTCGAGGAAATCCGCCAGCACGGACAAGCCGTTGCCGTCATAACCGCCCTGGACCGGAGCCTGCAGGGAGTAGCTGAACTGCGGCGAACGTAGATAGCTCTGGATCGCCATCGCCTTGGCGTAGTTGCCAGCGGCGCCGGCAGTCACGGTCTTGGCCGTGTTCTTCACAATGTCCGGAACGTTGTTTGGCACCTGGATGAAATCCTGCGAGATCGACGTGGGCCGGGCGTTGTCCTGGCTTAAAGTCGCGGAGGTCAGGGCTGGCAGCGCCGAATATACCGTGTATTGCTGGTTCCTCGTGTTGGTATCCTCGGCGCGGATGCTGAGGGTTTCGGGATCCCAGGACCAGCGTCCGCTCAGCCCGTTCACGGCCGTTGGAGCATAAGGAACCGGCAGGTAGGGGCTGGTGAACTGCCCGGTATCGATCACAGTCAGCTGGCGCACCAAATCGGAGGGGAGCGGATAGTTCGGCGCCACGCGGCCGGGTCCGATGCGTCGGGAAGCTTCCCGGTCGTCCGGCGCCCAAGTATCGCCGTCGAACCTGTCGATGGTGACAGAACGCAAGTAGACGGGGGCAGTGGAACTCGTGGCGTAGGTGATACGGCCGTCGCCGGTGGGATTCCGCAGGCTGTTGCCGAGCGTGATCATCGGGTTCAAGCCGTTGGAGACGCCCCAGGGGTTCAGGCGCGAGCCCACCGGAAACGTTCCGCGCTCGAAGCCTGGAATCGCCAAGGGCAGCAGCAGCCCGACAACCAGGGCCACGGCACCGATCACCGCCGATCGTTTGAGCTGCCCCGTGCCCCGCGGATTGTCTGTCTGTAGCCGCGAATCCGGCGCGAACCACTGGCTACACCCCAGGATCAGGATGAAACCGACAGCAGCGGCAAGGAATCCGAGCAGCCCTGCGCCTTGCGGCTTGATGGTGGCCGGGAAGACGAGGACCGCTAGAAGACCCAAACCGCTTGTGGCAGGCATTCCGAGTGGAACCGCCAACGCATCGGTGAGGACAACCACCAGGCCCAGGCTCGCGCACGCGACAAACACGATTCCGGCGTTCGGGGCCACGGGAGCAGTCTCCGAGACGACAGTTTCGCCCGCGCGTTTCAGGAACTTGCCGAGCTGGGCATATGTCTCACCGGACGGAACGAAGCCCGCGATGCTTTGTTGCCGGAAGAAGGTGAAGGTAAGGATGAACGCCAAGGAGACCAGCCCGCCCAAAGTGATGAGCAGCGCATGCGCCCTTAATGCGCGGAGAACAGCCAACGTCATTGCGACGGTACACGCCGTGGTGATCGCAGGAACCAACCAAGCCCAGCCCCTGAAGACACCGTTGAGCGAGAGCGATGTCCCGAGTACGGCGATGGCGACGGCCGCGGACATGGCCCACGGGTAGGCTCCCGGCCCCGGCTTTCGGGCCGGGGGTACCTTCCCCGGACGGGAGGAAGCTCCTCCCTCGCCTGTGCTCGTCGACGCAGGACGTGGGGTCCGTCCTGGAGTCTCGTGCCGGGAGGTGGTCGTCATCGCGGCACCGCCGCTCCGCGCCTGACGTCCATCGCTGCGGCAGCGGCCGCAAGAATCTCTCCTTGATCGAAGCCTGCCCATGCGGCGGGAAGATCAGTTCTCGAACTGACGGCGACGGCCCGCCAGCCGCCCAGCTTCAAGGCTTCGATGATCGGCTGGGCATGGCGGGGATGGTCCGTGACCACCAGCGCGAAGGCATTGGCTCCGTAGCCGGCGGCGGGCGCCAACGCACGGGCCTCGGCGAGCGGCATATTGCCGAGCAAGGCGAGAAGGGGACCACGCAGGCGGTGTGCCGCCAGCTTGTCCATCAGGTGGTCGTCGAAGGGCGCCTCGACACCGTCAACGACGCCGGCGGCCTCCTTGCGGCGCTCGCCATGGACATGCCGTGCACCCGTGAGCTGAATTGCGGCAAGGCTCTCGGCAATGGATTGCAGGCCGCCCAAGCCGCTGAATTCCTCGGTTTCGGGATCCGGGGCCGAGTGGGAGCTGCGGAACGCCGGATTCCCGGCGGCGTCGAGGAACCTCAGCGAGTAGTTCCGATCGGCAAGGTGGGCGCTGATCGACATGGCCGCCGTCACGACCCACTCGAAGTTGTCGCTGCTGACCAGTTCAAAGGCGTCTTCGTGGGCCGGACCGAAGGTGGCCCCCGAACCCGAAACAAAGGCGGAATAACGCTGGTCCATGATGATGGTCGCCTCGGGCGTAGTAACGGACTCTTCCTGCCGCACCATGAGTTCCCCGTGCCGCGCGGTCGCCGCCCAGTGGACGCGCCGCATGGGGTCGCCATGACGGTATTCGCGGGTCATGACGTCGTCGTCGCTGGGATTCGCACGGATTCGGGTGGCGGTCACGCCGTCGTTTCCGCGTGCGCCCGCGAGGCTCGTGGCGGGGAGCTCGACGGCGGCAGGCGTCACGGTGAGGATGTCGCCGTCGTCGATCGCGTGCCGGTGCAGCGACAAACCGAAGGGATCGCAGAACTCGGCGGTGACCGGACCGATCCTGAACTGGCCGCGCTTGCCCGAGCGCAGATGGTATTCGTACCTGCTAGTGCCGCCGGAAGCGGCCCGGGCGGGAAACCGAAAGGCCGGAGGTTCGCCGAAACGCGGCGGCAATTGCTCTTCCATGATCACCGGGCCCGTGGCTGCGCCGGTCCGTGCCACGGCCAGCCGCACCGTTGCCGTGGAGGATGTTTCCACGGAAGACGGATTGAATTCGCGGAACACCTGAAAGCGCGGTTTGAGGACGCGAACCCCGGCAAGGGATATCAGCGGAAGCACTATCAGCAGGATGCCGAGGGCCAGCAGGTCTCGCCTGCCCATGATTTGGGCCAGGAGCAGGGCGCCAATGCCGCTGGCCAGCAGTCCCCAGCCACGGGTGGTGAACTGGTGCTTGGGAAGTAGATCCATCAGTGCCATGTGCCCCCTCCGGACATCCGCCTAGCTGCCGCGGCGTTCCGCGCCAGCGTCCTGGCTTACGGGGAGGGAGGCCAGGATAGCCCGGATGATGCTCTGCGGAGTGTCACCGGAACTCGCGGCCTTGCGGTCAAGGATGATGCGGTGCGCCAACACCGATTCGGCCACGGAAATGACGTCGTCCGGAAGGACGAAATCCCGTCCGTCAAGTGCGGCGGTCGCCTTGGCCGCCCGCAGCAGTTGCAGCAGGGACCGCGGGCTGGCTCCGAGACGCAGGCGCGCGCTGTCCCGTGTGGCCCGCCCCAAGGCAACCGTGTATTCCTTGACGGCTTGGGAGACGAAGACCTGCTGCACCGTCGCGATCATGGCGGCGACATCCGAGGAAGTGACCACGGGGGTGACTTTCGCGAGGGGTGAGACCGCCTGGTGCGTCTCGAGCATCTCGATCTCGGAAAGCTTGTCCGGGTAGCCCATGGAGATTCGAGCCATGAAGCGGTCCCTCTGGGCCTCCGGCAGCGGATACGTGCCTTCCATCTCAATGGGGTTCTGCGTCGCAACCACCATGAACGGCTCGGCCAGCTGGTAGGAATGGCCGTCCACCGTCACCTGGTGTTCTTCCATGCATTCGAGCAGGGCGGACTGGGTTTTGGCCGAGGCCCGATTGATTTCGTCCCCGATCACGATGTTGGCGAACACCGCGCCCATGCGGAATTCGAACTGCCGTGATGACTGGTTGTAGATGGAGACGCCCGTGACGTCCGAAGGAAGAAGGTCCGGGGTGAACTGGATCCGGCTGACTTTGCAATCGATGGTGCGTGCAAGGGTCTTGGCGAGCAGGGTCTTGCCGACGCCCGGCACGTCCTCCACAAGCAGGTGACCCTGGGCGAGGAGCACGGTCAGGGCAAGTTTGGCGGCTTCGGCTTTGCCGTCGATGACTTTGTTGATTGCCGCCAGGATCTTCTCGCTCGCAGCGTGGAATTGCGCGGGATCCATGACCGGCAGCTTGTGACCGTTGAGGGTCTCGCGTTCGGGAGGCAAGGCGACAACAGCCTCGTCCCGCAGCAATGGCTCATCAACGGTACCGTGTCGCTTTGAATCCATGGACAACCCCTCAGCCATGACAGAACCCCCGCCGGGCCGCGGTGCCCTGGCCGGGATATACCGCCTTTTGTACCAGACTACCCAGCCTAGGGCCGCCGCAGACAGAGGGACGTTCAGGAGGAAGAGATAGAGGCAGGACCAAGGCAGGACCAAGGCAGGACCAGGAGGGGTCCAGGAAGGAAAGATAGGGTGGGAGCATGTGCAATTCCCTCCCACCGGCTCCCTACCGCGCGCCTGAAACCGGCGACTCCCGCAAGGAATACCCGCCAGCTCCCGAGCCGTTGCCGGTCCCGGTGATGGACAACCACACGCATCTCGACTTCCGGCACGGCCTGCTGGAAGTAGCCGTCGCGGATGCCTTGGACGCCGCCGAAGCCGTGGGGGTCCAGGGGGCCGTGCAAGTGGGCTGCGACCTCGAGTCATCGCGGTTCACGGTCCAAGCGCTGGACTCGGACCGGCGTCTCCTCGGGGCAGTCGCCATCCACCCGAATGACGCTCCTGTCTACGCTGGCCGCGGAGAGCTGGAATCAGCGCTCGCCGAGATCGAAGAACTGGCGGCCCATCCGAGAGTCCGCGCGATCGGCGAAACCGGCCTTGATTTCTTCCGCACCCACGGCGACGGCCTGGTGCACCAGCGCCACTCTTTCCGCCGCCACATCGACATCGCGAAGAGGCTCGATCTCACCCTCCAGATCCACGACCGTGACGCCCATGACGACGTCGTGCAGGTCCTCCGGGAAGAGGGCGCCCCGGAGCGGGTGGTGTTCCATTGCTTCTCGGGTGATGCGGAACTGGCGCGGATCTGCAACACGAACGGCTGGTATATGTCCTTTGCCGGCACCATGACCTTCAAGAACGCGGCAAA
The DNA here is from genome assembly GCF_057747935.1 of Arthrobacter sp. DMZ02-1R. Classification (NCBI taxonomy): domain Bacteria; kingdom Bacillati; phylum Actinomycetota; class Actinomycetes; order Micrococcales; family Micrococcaceae; genus Arthrobacter; species Arthrobacter sp. DMZ02-1R. Next base: position 3,468,864 of record NZ_CM173230.1, on the reverse strand, counting down.
CCTGAGGGACGCGCTCGCCATCGCAGATCCGGAACTCGTGCTCGTAGAAACCGACTCCCCGTTCCTGACGCCGCACCCCCACCGGGGTCGCCCCAACGCGAGCTACATGGTGCCTTACACTGTCCGTTCCATGGCTGAAGTTACCGGAACCGAGCTCTCCGCGTTATGTTCCCGACTGGCCCAAAATACCGTGGCAACTTACGGATCGTGGGACTGAGCTGCAATAGCCCTGCATACCCGGTATGTAAAATTCTTGGTCACTTTATAACGCTTCGGTTACAGTGGGTAACCAGTAGCCGGGGTCGGGGAAGGCCTTCGGACAACTAACTCCGTTCGCAATTGGTGTTTCAGTTGAATTGAGTGTGGCGGCGCACAACTCCGCCGCAGTCCTCCTGCATGGCTTCGGCCTGCACTCAAGGGCCGCGGCAGGAGGCCCCTGTGCGCTTTTCCCCGTGCCCGGATGGTCCAAAAGTTACGGGCAAACATGGTTAAGTTCTTCACCACGGGCGGCAAGTTCAGTTTCGTCAAAGTCGGTGCGCAGCTGCTGGTGCTTTCGGCACTAGTGCTCGGTGTGGTTGCTTTTACAGGCAGCAACAAGTCAGTCACCCTCAACGTCGACGGCAAAGTGAGTTCCGTCCAGACCTTCGGCAACACAGTTGACCAAGTGGTCAAGGCAGCCAAGGTCGATCTGAAGGCTGAAGACCGGGTTTCCCCGGCTTTGGACTCCTCGGTGCAGAACGGTTCCATCATCAACGTCAACCTGGCCAAGGCCGTCACCGTCAGCCTTGACGGCGCACAGCGGACGGTCAACACCACGGCGCCCAATGTCGAGGGTCTCGTTTCCGAACTCGGCGTCGCGAGCGCTTCGGCTGTCTCACAGCCCAAAGACACCCAGTTGGCAGTTTCCGGATCGTTCGTCTCGATCATGACCCCTAAGACGATCAGCCTGCTCGTGGATGGTCAAAGCTCCGCAAAGACCACGACGGCGGCTGACGTCGGCACCGTCCTCAGCGATGCCGGCGTCGTGCTCGGCCCGAACGACCGTGTTTCGCAGCCTAACTCGGCCCCCGTTGTCCAGAACATGGTGATCAAGGTTTCCCGTGTGGACACCAGCAAGACCGCCACTGAGACGGAAAACGTTCCCTTCGATACCGTCACCACGCAAGACCCGGCCCAGTTCTCGGACCAGAAGACCGTGACCCAAGAAGGTGTCCTCGGGCTGCTCAGCAAGAAGTTCAAGCTCATCCTGGTGGATGGTCGCGAAGCGTCCCGGACCCTGGTCTCCTCGGACGTCACCGTCAACCCTGTTTCCGCGAAGGTGACCGTCGGAACCAAGGAGCGCCCCAAGCCTGCTGCCGCCGCGGCAGCCTCCGGACCTACTGGCGCACCGAACGAGGCCATGTGGGACAAGGTTGCCCAGTGTGAGTCCGGTGGAAACTGGGCCATCAACACGGGCAACGGCTACTACGGCGGCCTGCAGTTCGACATCCAGACCTGGATCGGCTCCGGCGGTGGCGCCTACGCTCCCAACGCAGCCGCCGCCAGCAAGGCCCAGCAGATCGATATCGCCAACCGTGTCTACGCGCAGCGCGGCCTCGGACCGTGGGGCTGTGGCTGGGCGGCTTCCCGCTAAACATCGATGAAATTGGCCGGGCCCGAATCTCCGGGCCCGGCTTTTTCGTACGCGAAGATGGCAGGGGGCGCTGCCGTGAGTCGGGCAGACGATACGATACCTAGGTGACTGAACCGAATTCCGAACACGCCGCCGTCGCACCCCTTCTTGGGGCTGCGGATATCCGACGGCTCGCCGAAGAAATCGGTGTCCGCCCAACCAAAACCCTGGGCCAGAACTTTGTCATTGACGGCAACACCATCCGGAGGATCGTCTCCGCCGCCGGTATTGATCCCGAGGAAACCGTGCTGGAGGTCGGGCCGGGGCTGGGTTCGTTGACGCTCGGCCTGCTCGACGCCGCCAAAACAGTTGTCGCCGTCGAAATCGATCCCGTACTGGCCGGCAAGCTGCCGGACACGGTCCGGGCGTGGCGCCCGGACTCGGTGGATGATTTCCACCTTGTCCTATCCGACGCCATGAAGGTCACCGAGCTTCCTGTGCAGCCCACCGCCCTCGTGGCCAATCTGCCCTACAATGTGGCGGTGCCGGTGGTCCTGCACCTCCTCCAGCACTTCCCGAGCTTGCAGCACGGGCTCGTCATGGTCCAGGACGAGGTGGCGGACCGGCTGGCCGCGGGCCCGGGTTCCAAAATCTACGGTGTCCCTTCAGTCAAGGCCGCTTGGTACGGCCACATGCGCAAGGCCGGAGTAATTGGCATGAATGTCTTCTGGCCGGCCCCGAAGATCCATTCCGGACTGGTGTCCTTTACGCGCGGCGCGCCACCGGCAACACATGCCACCCGCGAGCAGGTCTTCGCCGTCATCGATGCCGCGTTTGCCCAGCGCCGCAAGACGCTCCGGGCGGCCCTGGCAGGCTGGGCAGGAAGCGCGGCCGAGGCCGAACGTTTCATTGTGGCTGCCGGCGTTGATCCGACTGCCCGCGGAGAGGTCCTCGATATCAACGCGTTCGTCCGCATCGCCGAGGCCCGCCACCCCCTGGACGCATGAATCCGGCAATCAGCGGTGTGAACCGCGCCCGCTTCGTCGCACGGACGGTTCGCGTCCGGGCGCCCGGCAAGGTGAACGTCTCCCTCAACGTTGGCCCGTTGCGGCCAGACGGCTACCACTCGGTCGCCAGCGTGTATCTCGCGGTGTCCCTGTATGAGGAAGTCGCCGCCACGAGCACTGAGGGGCAGGAAATCACGGTCAGCATCAGTCCGTCAAGCACCCTGGACCTCGACGGAGTGGACATACCCCTGGACGAGCGGAACCTGGCCTACAAGGCCGCCGCGATCATGAGGGACGTCTCGGAGAAGGCCACCGGTGTGCACTTGGAAATCACCAAGCGCGTCCCGGTCGCGGGAGGCATGGGAGGCGGCTCAGCTGATGCGGCGGCCACCCTGCTGGCCTGTGACGCCCTCTGGAACAGTGGCTTATCACGCGAAGAACTTGCCCACCTTGCGGCTGAGTTGGGCGCGGACGTGCCGTTCTCGCTGCTTGGAGGCACCGCCGTCGGGCTTGGCGTAGGCGACGAACTGTCACCGGCCCTCGCAAAAGCGCAAATGGACTGGGTCTTGGTCTGCGCCGACTACGGACTCTCCACGCCCGAGGTCTTCCACGCGCTGGACAGGCTCCGGAATGCCGAAGGGCTCGACATCCCCGAACCGCTCGAGGTCGATGCCAAGATCCTGCAGGCGCTGCGCAACGGAGATCCGGGCGCCCTGAGCAAGGTCCTCATCAACGACCTCCAGCGCGCCTCGATCGAGCTGGCTCCGCAATTGCGGGACACCATCGGGCTAGGGGAGTCGAACGGCGCCCTCGCAGGGATTGTTTCCGGTTCGGGCCCCACTGTGGCATTGCTCGCGCACAACCCTTCTGCGGCCCAGGGACTTGCCGACGACCTGCGGCATCTGGGGCACAACGCCCTTGCTGTTCACGGACCGGTTCCCGGCGCCCGGATCATCTCCGATACCCTCCTATGACAACTCGACTTGGCAATTTTTTCGACAACCAGCGATTTTCCTGATTGTTCACACCAGAAAGTAGTACCCAGTGGCCCACCTGCTCGGCGGTGAAAACCTCACCGTTTCGTTCGCAACCCGCACTATCCTCGACGGCGTAACCCTTGGTTTGGAGGATGGCGACAGGATCGGCATGGTTGGGCGCAACGGTGACGGCAAATCTACGCTCATGCGCTTACTGGCATTGCGATCGACGCCGGACTCCGGTCGCGTGACTAAACGCGGCGACGTGAATGTCGGTTACCTCGACCAGTCCGATGTGCTCGACGGCGACCTCACCGTGGGGGCGGCGATCGTCGGTGACCAGGCGGACCACGAATGGGCCGCCAACCCCAAAATCCGCGAAATCATGGGCGGCCTCGTTGCCGACGTCGATTGGCACGCCAACGTGCATGCACTTTCCGGCGGGCAGAAGCGCCGAGTGGCCTTGGCCAAGCTGCTGATCGAGGACCACGACGTCATCATGCTCGACGAACCCACCAACCACCTCGATGTGGAAGGCGTGGCCTGGCTCTCCCGGCATCTGAACACCCGGTGGCGGGCCAACCAAGGCGCGTTCCTCGTGGTGACCCACGACCGTTGGTTCCTGGACGAAGTCTGCAACCGGACCTGGGAAGTGCATGACGCCATGGTGGACCCGTTCGACGGCGGCTATGCGGCCTACGTGCTGGCCCGCGCCGAGCGTGACCGCAGCGCATCCGTCGTCGAAAGCAAGCGGCAACAGCTGGTCAAGAAAGAGCTGGCGTGGCTGCGTCGTGGCGCCCCGGCCCGCACGTCGAAGCCCAAGTTCCGTATTGAGGCCGCCAACGAGCTGATCGCCGATGTTCCCGATCCGCGGGACTCCGTGGCCTTGAGCAAGATGGCAACCGCCCGGCTCGGCAAGGACGTGCTGGACCTTGAGGGCGTCTCCCTGGATTTCAAGGGCGACAACGCGGGCCGGAAGCTCTTCGACAACGTCACCCTGCGCCTCGCGCCTGGGCAGCGGCTTGGACTGGTGGGCGTCAACGGTGCCGGAAAATCCACGCTGCTGAGGCTGCTCAACGGGGAGATCGCGCCGAGTTCAGGCAAGGTCAAGCGGGGCAAGACCGTTGTCACCGCGGTGCTCAGCCAAGACGTCAAGGAGATCGACGACGTATCCGACCTTCGCGTGATCGAGGTCATCGAGCGCGAAAAGCGCTCCTTCAGTGTAGGTGGCAAGGAGTTCACGGCCGGGCAGCTCGTGGAGCAACTCGGGTTCACGAAGGAGAAGCAGTGGACTCCGGTCTCAGACCTTTCCGGCGGTGAGCGGCGCCGCCTGCAACTCCTGCGCCTGCTGGTGGGCGAGCCCAACGTCCTGATGCTCGACGAACCCACCAACGACCTCGATACCGATACCCTGGCCGCCGTCGAGGACGTCCTGGATGGCTGGCCCGGTACGCTCGTCGTCGTCAGCCACGACCGCTACCTTCTGGAACGCGTCACCGACTCCCAAATGGCACTCCTGGGCGACGGTAAGCTGCGCGGGCTTCCTGGCGGTGTGGACCAGTACTTGGAATTGCGCGAAGCCGCGCTTGCGAGCGGTGCGGTGTCTGGCGGCGCCTCAAGTGGGAGCAGTCGCCCGACGGCGGCAACGGGCTCAGGTTCGACTGCTGCGGCTTCGGGGCCGAGCGAGGCAGAGAAGCGTGAGGCCCGGAAGGACCTGAACAGGATCGACCGGCAGCTAAGCAAGATCGCCCAGCAAGAAGAGAAGCTCCACGTCCAGATGGCCGCCAAGTCCCAATCCGGCGACTTCGACGCACTCGGCGAACTGAACACCAAGTTGCAGGAACTCCTCGAAGAAAAGGAAGTCCTGGAACTCGAGTGGCTCGAGGCGGCGGAGGTACTGGGGGAGTGAGCCAGCTAGGGCGGAGCGGCACGCATCCTCTGCGTGCTCGCTCGCTTGCCCTGCCGTCCCCTAACCTCGCAAGTCCCCACCGGCTCCCAGCCTTCGCAAGCTCAGGCCGGGGCCCTCGCCGGTGTGGCCCCACGGCTAGGGAACCCTGACTGCAGGCCGCTCCGCTTAGACGCACGCTGCCGGATGCCTGCCGCCCCGCGTGCCATCTCCATGGACCTGCCAGGGAGGATGTGGGACGGAAGGTGCGACTTGGCATAGGGTCCCGAGCCCGTGGAACCAGCGGAGCTGGTTAGTGGCTGTTGTTCCTGATGGAGTGCCCCCGGTGAATCCCAAGCCTGTTTCGACACCCAAATTTGCCCATGACACGGAAAGAGGAATCCGACGCGCGGATTCGGGTGTCGACAGGGATTTAGGGTGTCGGCAGGGAATTTCAGTGTCGGAACTAAGAACGGAACATTGGCAAGAGCGGTGCTGTGGGCCTTTGGGAAGGAACATTCGCGCTAAGTGACGGCGTACGGGCGCTGCTCCGCTTAGCCTTGATCCACCGATGTTGATCTGGGCACTAACGGCGGTTTAAACCGAGAATGCCTGTCTTTTCAAGGAAAATGTGGCTTGTCTAGAGCACATTGACCACCGAAAAGAGAGGCATCTCGTAGATGCAAGTTTCCCACAGGCGTGCCGCGGTGTCAGTTTCCTTTGACGAGCCGAACCTCGTGTCGGCGGCCGGGCTCGTCCCGGTGATGATGTTGGCCCGGGATGCCGGCCTGCATGAGCTGGCCGATAAGTGGCTTTCCATCCCGACGGACAAAGGCGCGAACGCCGGGCTGAAAGTTGCCTCATTGGTGGCCGGGATGGTGGCCGGTGCCGACTCGATCGATGACCTGGCCCTGCTGCGCCATGGCGGGATGAAGCGGATCTTCGACGCCTGTTACGCGCCCTCGACGCTGGGCTCGTTCCTGCGGGCTTTCACGTTCGGGCACGTGAGGCAACTGGACGCGGTCGCTTCCCGGTTCCTGGCCAATCTCGCGGCCCGTGTCCCGCTGCTGGGATCACCATCGCCGGAGGAACCCGTATTTGTGGACCTCGATGACACAATCATCGAGGTCCACGGCTACCGGAAGCAGGGATCAGGGTACGGATATTCCGGTGTCCGCGGCATGAACGCCCTGCTGGCCACCGTCTCCGCGAAGGACACGGCCCCGGTCATCCTGGCCCAACGCCTGCGCAAGGGCGCGGCGAACTCGGCCCGCGGTTCCAAGCGCCTTCTCACCGATGCGCTCTCGACCCTGAAGCGCACCGGTGTTGGAGGGAAGGTGATCGTTCGTGCCGACTCGGCGTACTACGGCCATGCCACGGTTGCCGCCGCACTGGCAGGCGGCGCCGAGGTGTCCGTGACCGTGCGGATGGACCCGGCCGTCAAACGCGCCATCACCGAGATCCCGGAGGCGGCGTGGGAAACCATCGAATACACCGATGCGATCTTCGAGGAGGAAAACAACACGTGGGTGTCCCGGGCCGAGGTCGCCGAGACGGTGTTCACCGCGTTCAGCTCCCGCAAGAAGGCCGAGCAAATCACCGGCCGGCTGGTGGTTCGCCGCATCCCGGAACTGAACCGGAAAGCCGGCGACGGGCAGCCAACCTTGTTCGACACCCACCGCTTCCACACGTTCTTCACCACCGTTTCGGCCGGGGTCCTGGACACGGTCGCTGCGGACAAAACCCACCGCCAACACGCCATCATTGAGCAGGTCAACGCCGACCTCAAAGACAGCGCTCTGGCCCACTTGCCTTCGGGGGTTTTCGCCGCGAACTCGGCCTGGCTGGTCGCCGCCGTCATCGCCTACAACCTCACACGCACCGCCGGGATCCTTGCCGCAGGACCCTTCAGGAAAGCCAGAACCGGGACCTTGCGTCGCAAACTCATACATGTTCCGGCCAGGATCGCCTCCAGTGCCCGGAAAATACGGCTCCACCTCCCGGAAGCCTGGCCCTGGCAACCCGCGTGGGAACAACTTTTCACCACCGTCCACGCACCACCCACGGCAGCATAAATACCCCCGCCCACCAGCCGGCAACGGCCCAATTCAGATCTTCCCGTGGAACACCCCGGCGGCAAGGCCGGTCCGTGGGCCATGCCCAAAAACACAAACCGCGGCCAGCCCCGAAACGAAATCAGGACCGACCGCGGATCGGTGGATCAAGGCTTAGGCAACCACGGAAACGCAACCGAGCAGGTGACCGGGTGCAAACAAGCGACGGCAACGACAACTCCTAGCCCTCGCTCCGCAGCTCCGGTTCTTTTTGCAGGCCTGTCAGGCCGTTCCACGCCAAGTTAACCAGGTGCGCGGCTACTGCGCGTTTGTCGGGCTCGCGGTGGTCCAGCCACCACTGGCCAGTCATAGCCACCATGCCTACGAGCATCTGTGCGTACATCGCGCCGTCGGCCGCGCTGAACGCGCGCCGGGAGAATTCGTCGGCGAGCAGGTTTTCCACGCGGTCCGCCACATGGGAGAGCAGAGTGGAGAAGGCGCCTTCGGGCTGGGAAGGCGGGGCGTCCCGCATGAGGATCCGGAAGCCGTCGCTCCGCTCTTCGATGTAGCCAAGCAAGGCAAGTGCCGCCTGTTCAACCAGGACGCGGGGCTTGGCTTCGGCGGCCAGGGACTCGTTGATGGCGTCCAACAGGATGCGGAATTCGATCTCCACCACCTGCGTGTAGAGGCCTTCCTTCGAGCCGAAGTGCTCGTAAATGACAGGCTTGGACACTCCTGCGGCCGCTGCGATTTCATCAATGGTGGTGGCATCAAGGCCGCGGGCCGCGAAGAGGCCCCGACCTATCTCGATGAGCTGGGAACGGCGTTGGGATCCAGTCATCCGGGCACGTACAACCTGGCCTGCGGGCCGGTGGTTGATCACCCTGGAACCCGTCGAGCGCGGGGGAAGCCCTGTGCTGTTGCTCACGCATCTATCATGCCTCACGTCAAGCGTGAAGCGGCTCGTGGAGGGCCCGACAGTACGGTCGGAAAGGACTCGGTGATGCGCCAAGTCGCGAACACCGCAATGGTCATGGCAAACTAGATTCTTGTGTGTGCGACCCGGTCAATCGGGAACCCGCGGGCTGTGCGTCCGCTAAGGACCACGCGCACACGGTCCGCCCTGGTGTAATGGCAGCACCCCGGCCTTTGGAGCCGTGGAGTATAGGTTCGAATCCTATGGGCGGAACTTGTCGGTGATCTGCCGGCACCGCCTCTGAAGGCACTGTCTCTCCCGAAGCTGTCCATCGGCTGCGCGGAAGGCTGTGAATCGGCAAGAGTAGGATAGAGCAGATTCCGCAGCCGGGTTCGCCCGGACGTAACCGAGCAAGGAGAGCGACTTCGTGAGCCCCGATACTACTGGCCCCGCCGCTGTAATCGTCCTAGCTGCCGGAGCCGGTACGCGGATGAAGTCGCGGACTCCCAAAATTCTCCACGAAATCGGTGGACGTTCCATGGTGGCGCATGCCATCCTTGCCGCACGTTCCATCGATCCCCAGCGGCTGGCCTTGGTGGTCCGCCACGAACGGGACCTCGTCGCCGCGCACGTTGAACTGATCGATCCCGACGCCGTCATTGTGGACCAGGACGATGTTCCCGGAACCGGCCGTGCCGTCGAGGTAGCCTTTGACGCCCTCGATGCGAAGGCCGAACTTACCGGAACGGTAGTGGTCACGTACGGCGATGTTCCTTTGCTGTCCGGTTCCCTCCTGTCCGAGCTTGTCGCCACGCACGAATCCGAGGGCAACGCCGTGACGGTCTTGACCGCCCTCCTCGACGACGCCAATGGATACGGCCGCATCCTTCGTGGCGAGGACGGCACAGTGCTGGGCATCCGCGAACACAAAGACGCCAGCGACGCCGAGCGCTCCATCCGCGAGGTCAACTCCGGTATCTATGCTTTTGACGCACGGGTTCTCCGCACGCAGCTGCACAAGGTGACCACAGAGAACATCCAGCGCGAAAAGTACCTCACTGACGTCCTCGAACTGGCGCGCGACGCCGGAGGCCGGGTTTCCGCCGTCGTCACCAAGGACCGCTGGCAGGTGGAAGGTGCCAACGACCGCGTCCAGTTGGCCGCGCTCGGGGCCGAGCACAACCGCCGGATCGTCGAAGCCTGGATGCGTGCCGGCGTCACGGTCGTTGACCCGGCCACCACCTGGATCGATTCCACCGTCACCCTGGACGAAGACGTCCGCCTCCTGCCGAACACGCAGCTTCACGGTGCCACCACTGTGGCGCGCGACGCCGTCGTCGGGCCAGACACGACCCTCTCCGACGTTTCTGTGGGCGAAGGCGCGAAGGTTACCCGCACCCACGGCTCGGGATCCACGATCGGTGCCAGGGCCAGTGTGGGTCCGTTCACGTATCTGCGCCCGGGCACGGTCCTGGGGGAGACCGGCAAGATCGGCGCTTTCTACGAAACCAAGAACGTGACCATCGGCCGCGGCTCCAAGCTGTCCCACCTCGGCTATGCCGGCGACGCCGAGATCGGCGAGGACACCAACATCGGCTGCGGCAACATTACGGCAAACTACGACGGCGAGAAGAAGCACCGCACGGTGATCGGCTCCGGTGTGCGGACCGGCTCCAACACGGTCTTCGTGGCTCCTGTGACGATTGGCGACGGCGCCTACAGCGGCGCCGGCGCTATCATCCGGAAGGACGTTCCCGCCGGAGCCCTCACCCTGAGCGTTGCACCTCAGCGCAACGCCGAAGGCTGGGTCATAGCCAACCGCCAGGGCAGTAACTCGGCCCGGTTGGCGCAGGCTGCGCAAGCCGCGCTGGGCTCCGCCGCCACCCCCGATTCATCAAGTACCCAGGCAATCACAGAAGAGGGCATACAGGCATGAGCGAAATTACCGCACACGGCGAGAAGAAACTAGTTCTCGCTGCCGGACGGGCGCACCCCGAGCTGGCGCAGGAAATCGCCAAGGAGCTGGAAACGGAACTCCTGCCTATCGACGCCTACGACTTCGCCAACGGTGAGATCTATGTGCGATCGGCGGAGAGCGTCCGCGGCACCGATGCCTTTGTCATCCAGGCACACCCGGCCCCACTGAACAACTGGCTCATGGAGCAGTTGATCATGATCGACTCGCTGAAGCGCGCTTCGGCCAAGCGGATCACCGTCGTTTCTCCGTTCTACCCCTACGCCCGCCAGGACAAGAAGGGCCGTGGTCGCGAGCCGATCTCCGCCCGCCTGGTGGCGGACCTCTACAAGACCGCCGGTGCGGACCGGATCATGTCGGTTGACCTTCACACGTCCCAGATCCAAGGGTTCTTCGACGGCCCGGTGGATCACCTCATGGCGATCCCGCTGCTGGCCGACTACATCCGTACCAGGGTCGAAGCAGACAACATCACCGTAGTTTCGCCGGACACCGGCCGTGTCCGCGTGGCGGAACAGTGGGCCGAGCGCCTCGGTGGTGCGCCTTTGGCGTTCGTCCACAAGAGCCGCGACCTCACGGTGCCGAACCAGGCAGTCTCGAAGACCGTCGTCGGGCAGATCGAAGGCCGCACGTGCGTCTTGATCGACGACATGATCGACACCGGTGGAACGATCTCCGGCGCCGTCCAGGTCCTCAAGAACGCCGGTGCCAAGGACGTCATCATTGCCTGCACGCACGCTGTGTTCTCCGAACCGGCGGCGCAGCGCTTGGCGGATTCCGGCGCCCGCGAGGTTGTTGTCACCAATACGCTGCCCATTCCGGCAGACAAGCGCTTCCCGCAGCTCACCGTGCTGTCGATCGCACCATTGATTGCACGCGCCATCCGCGAAGTGTTCGACGACGGCTCTGTCACCAGCCTCTTCGACGGCAACGCTTAACGGCTTCCTCGGTTTTCGGCAATCGGGGCGGGACTGCTAAACTCTTGGGGATACCTTGGCGAGGGAGAGCACATCCGGATCGCGTTTCTACGTGATTCCGGATTGCGGGTCTCCGTTATCGACTGGGTCTGAATCTCCTTCAACGAAGGCGGACCAGCTGCTCCTGCGGCTGGGATTCCGCTGGGCGTGGAAGGTCACCACAGACCTCCGCCCTTGCTGATCGACTTGCCTGGCATTGTGCCGGCGCCACAGTAATCAAGGAGTACACATGTCTGAGCAGAAGCTCGCAGCAGAACTGCGCACCGAATTCGGCAAGGGTTTCGCCCGCCGCGCCCGTTCGGCCGGCCAGATCCCGGCCGTCGTCTACGGTCACGGCGCAGAGCCCATGCACATCAACCTGCCTGGCCGCGCCACCACGCTGGCCGTCCGCGTTTCCAACGCCCTGCTGTCCCTGGACATCAACGGCGAGGAGCACCTGGCCTTGGTGAAGGACATCCAGCGCGATCCGATCAAGCAGATCATCGAGCACATCGACCTCCTGACCGTCCGCAAGGGCGAAAAGGTTACCGTTGACGTTTCCGTGCACGTTATTGGTGAAGCTGCCATCGGCGCTGTCGCCAACCAGGAAGCCACCACGGTTTCGCTCGAAGCCGAGGCTACGCACCTGCCGACGTTCGTGGAAATCAGCATCGAAGGGCGCAAGGCCGGCGAGCACGTCCACGCCTCGGACATCGTCCTGCCGAACGGTTCGGAACTGCTGACCGATCCCGAGACGCTCATCATCCACATCTCGGAGGCCACTTCGGAAGCCGAGGAAGAGGCAGCGCCTGCTGCTGAGTAGTCTTCGCGACTAGCTGCGGCGCAAGCCTTTGCGAGTGGCCGGGTCCCTGAGGGGTCCCGGCCACTTCTTTTCGTTCAACCCCCTTGATTCCCTAGGATGACTCCATGACAGACACTTGGCTGATTGTCGGCCTTGGCAATCCCGGCAGTGAATACAGCCACAACCGCCACAACGTCGGCCAGATGGTCCTGGACGAACTTGCTTCGCGCATGGGCGGAAGTTTCAAGGCCCACAAGTCGCGGGCGCACGTCGTGGAGGGCAGGCTCGGGATCGGGGGGCCGAGGGTGGTGCTGGCCAAGCCTATGAGCTACATGAATGTTTCCGGGGGACCGGTTTCCGGCCTCGCCAAGTTCTTTGATATCGCTCCGGACCACGTGATTGCGGTGCACGACGAAATTGATATTCCCTTCAACACCGTCAAGTTGAAGATCGGCGGCGGAGAAGGCGGCCACAACGGCCTGCGGGATATCTCCAAGGCTTTGGCAACCAAGGACTACTTGCGGGTCCGTGTTGGCGTCGGCAGGCCGCCTGGCCGGATGGACACGGCGGATTATGTCCTCAGGGATTTTGGATCCTCGGAAAAGAAAGAACTGCCATTCCTCCTGGATGAGGCGGCAGACGCCGTTGAAGTGTTGATGACTGAGGGTCTGCTTGCCGCCCAGCAGAGATTCCACGCCGTGAAGGCCTAGTCCCCACCGCCTCCCTTGCCTCGCTTCGCTCGGCCAGGGAACCCTGGCGGCGTGGGCCCACCCACCGCCTCCCTTACCTCGCTTCGCTCGGCCAGGGAACCCTGGCGGCGTGGGCCCACCCACCGCCCCCCTTGCCTCGCTCCGCTGTTTGACAAGTGCCCTGATGGCTCGCCGACGGACTAATTGATTCGGGGGGATCGCTATGATACTTTGCAAATCACTGCTGGGGCTAAGGGAAATACGAATGCAAACGACCCGCTGAACGTCACGTCCGCCAGAGCTACGAAGGTAGCGTGATCTAAATTGCGAGCAATACCGGAATCTGAAGTAGGGCGGCACCCAACGGAGCGGCAAGCCCTTGGCGCTGCAGAACGTCGGAAATGGTCGTCGCTGGTCCGGCAGGATCTTCAGAACGCGGTTATTGAAGCGCTTGGCGAGCCATCTTCTTATGGAGTGGTGGTAGTTGGAGCACCGGGCGTTGGCAAAGCAACGTTCGCCCGCTCCGTAGAGGCACGGCTCGCTTCAAAGACGCACGTACTGCACCTCCACGGTTCAGCGGACACCACAACTCCTTTTGGGGCGCTGGCACATCTGGTTGCGCGATTGCCCGCCGATGCTGGAGATTCCCCGGGGGCGATCATCCACGGCATGTCGCAAATGATAAGTTCGGACGCCTCGGGGCGCGAAGTGCTGTTGGTCCTATCGGAACTTCCTGGAATGGACACCATGAGCACGGCCGTACTAGTGCACTTGCTAATTAGTGGCACCGCGAAAGTCCTCGTCACTGTCCGCCAAGTCACTGACATGCCGGAAGACCTGATCAGGTTGCTGAAGGACGGACTGCTCCACGAAGTTCAGCTTCAGGTTTTTTCCCGGGCGGAAGTAGCCAAATTGCTCACGGGTGTTCTTGGGAAACGAGTGACCGCAACTGCCGCAAGTGCCCTGCATGCATCCAGCGGTGGAAATCCTTTGGTGCTGCAAGCCATTGTCACCGAGCAGCTTCGCTCGGGCAACCTGCATCTTGCCGGACAGGTTTGGGCGATGAAAGGCGAAATCCATCTTTCTTCCGCGGAAGTCCTGACCGATCTGGTCCGTTCCCGACTTGCCCGGGAGAGCCCAGCGGTACAGGAAGCGCTGGAGTTGCTTGCCCTGATCCGGACGGCCCCACTCGCCGTGCTGTTGGACGTCTTGGAAGCTGAAGTGGTTGCGGAGATGGAGTGGTCCGGTTATCTTCGCATCGAAACGTCTGGCTCCCGCCGTGTGGCGCTGCGGGACGAGTACATGGGTGAGGTCATTCGAGGCTGGATGGACCTGCCACGACGGAATGAACTGCGCCGGCTAGCCGCCGGGGTTATCGGTGGCATTACGCAGGATCTGGACGCCGAGGCCCTCCTGGGGTTTGCCTCCTCCACGCTGAACGTACGCGAAACGTTGGAACCCACGGTGGCCCTGGCCGCTGCGACGGCCGCGAACAGGCAATTCGATCCTTGGTTCGCCTTGGAATGTTCCCGGCAGATTGGGCGGGAAGACAAGGAGTGGGTGGCCGCGGCCCAGCAACGATGTGTTTCCCACGTCATCATGGCCGAGCACGAGGCTGCGGTGGCCGCTTTGAAGGACGTGACGCCCGAGCAACTTCGGCGCCTGTCGGCGTACGACTACGCAGACTATGTCCAGGAGCTCTGCAGCGCGCTGTTGTGGATTCCGGGCGGGCACCTGCAAATTCCCGGTCTGGTCGCCGATGCGGAGGAGGACCTTGCCCGCCGATCACAAGCGGGCGACACTGATGCCGCCGAGCTTGAGCGAGCACGCGGGATGCTCAAGCTCGCCCGTTTTGAGCTTCAGGTCCATCAGGGCGAGTATTCGGAAGTTGCTGAAGCCCTGGAGCAGGAATACCGGGATGGCAGCGACCTCCAACAAAGGTTGAGTTGCGGCAGCCTGCTGACGATGGCCTGGGCGGTACTAGGCAGGGAAATGGAGGCAATCGAACTGGCGCGCGAGCTGAAGCACAAAATACAGCGCGCCCAGGCACAGCCCCGTTTGCACAACTGGTTGTCCGAAGGCCTGTTTGCTGCCCTGCTGTGTAGCGGACAGTGGGAAGAATTGGCCCAGATGCTGACGGCGACACTCGACCAGCAGCCGAAGAACATCCACTACCTCGGCGGCGCCGCCGAGCTTGCCTTGGGGGTTTCCTACACCTACGCCGGACGGGCCGCAGTGGCGATTGATACCCTTCTGGGAGCCCAGGCGCAGTTGGAGATCAGACGCAACTACTACGGCCCCGCACTGGCCTATTCTGCGTTGGCCTTTGCCTATGCGCAGGCCGGCGACGTGAAGGAATCCCGGACGTTTCTCGAATTGGCGGAAAAAGGGCAAGGGGAGACGGCGTGGTTTCCCGCATGGATGGCCGAATTCTGCGTGAAGATGGCGCGGCGCTGGTTGAAGGATCCTGGAGCGAAGCAGAGCCTGATCGAGTCTGCCAACCGGGACCTGGCGAAAGGACGGACCACAACGGCGTCCATCAGCCTTTTCGGGGCCACCGTCCACGGTACTGACGAGGAGCTTTTGCTTTTGGAACAGGTTTCATCGCGCCGCCAAGGCAAAATGGCGGCCGTGAACCGGATGGTGGCGGAAGGAAGCCGAAAGAAGGACCCGAAAACCTTGCTGCTTGCCGCCTCCGTCGCCCAGGAGCTGAAGTTGGATGCGGTAGAGTCGCGCTGCGCCGTCCTCGCATTGGACATCGCCCGGGAAGCTGGCGATTCGTCATCCGCCAGGCTCGCCCAGCAACGGTTGGACCGCCTGGTCGGCACCGTTCCGGTACTGCCCCTGACACCACATACTTTCGGACCCGAACTGACTGAAAGGGAACGGCAGGTTGCAAAGATGGCCAGTCAAGGGTTGAGTAACAAGGAGGTGGCAAACCAACTTCAGGTTTCGGTTCGAACAGTTGAAGGCCACCTCTATCAAATCTTTACGAAAATGGGCATCTCATCAAGGAGCGAGCTTGAAGGAACCGCGCAGGCATGACAACGCTGCGGCGGTGCATGGTCCTGCCGGAGAAAGCGGCCCGCGTCCGCCTGAACCTTGGCTGGACTATGGACACTTGCTCCCCGGAATTACGGCCGCAATCCGTGCGGACGACTGTTCGGCTGTCTTCATCGTGGGCGATTCAGGCCTCGGTGCGTCATCCCTTCTGGCCCAGCTCGGGAGTATCTTTGGCAAGGACTTTGCGGTAGTCCCGATTCATGGAAGTCCGTCACTTACTGCCGTCCCTTATGGGGTGTTGGCCCCGTATCTTGCGCATCTTTCAGTTGCCGACATTTCCTCCCGCGTCGCGGTACTGCGCGCCCTTTGGGCTCACCTTGAGAGCATCCGCAAGGGTACCGGTCCGGCTTTGCTCCTGGTCGATGATGCGCACTACCTGGACGATGCCACGTGCGGGATGCTTACTGAGCTTGTTCAGGCAAGATGGGCCAAAATCGTGGCCGCATGCGTCCCCCGGCCTGGGGTTCCGGGACCCCTCCTGCGCCTGTGGCACGAGGGAAGTGCTGAGTGGTTTGACTTGGAGCCGCTGACGGCTGAGCAAGGCCACGAACTGTGCGAGGCATTGTTGGGCGGAATCGTGCTGAGCAGCACTAGTCATGAATTTTGGACAGAGGCCGGAGGCAACACCCTGCTGTTGAAGACCCTTGTTCGGGAAGCCGAAAGCTCGGGTTCGCTTGTTCAGCGGCACGGTGTTTGGCTCAAGACAGTCGCAACACCCATCCACACTATGAAGCTGGAAGCTGTGGTCAAGCTTCAGCTGATGCGCATTTCGCCCGCGAGCAGGGATGCCCTGAGCTTGATCGCTCTGGCCGAGCCGGTGGACGAGAAGCTGATCAACGTTGTCGCCGGTGAAACGGCCGTGCAGGAGTTAGTGGATCAGCATTTGATCAAGCCCTCCGGCAATGGGTTGCCAACCCTCCGGCTCGTCTCTCCCGTCTACGGAGAGGTACTTCGCAGCGTCGTCCCAGCTGCCCAGAGCCTGCAACTGCACCGGCAATTGATTTCCCGGATGGATGTTTTGGAAGACAACCCGGACTCGCTCCTGCGGATGGTTACGTGGTCCCTTGACTGCGGGGCAGACGTGCCCGACCGTCTCTTGATCAGAGCGGCGGTCCTTGCTGGGAGGCTCCTTCAAAGCGAGACGGCTTTGCGTATGGCGACCGCCGTGCAGGATATGCAGTGGCAAGCGGTTGCTCAGGCCATCATGGCCAGATCGTACTTCAATCTTGGCCGCCGGGACGAGGCCTCCGCGGTCCTGACCCAGGAAACCTTGGACGGCAATGCCGGACCCTCCCACCTCATATTCGGCAACCTGCTTCGTGCCGTTACGCGTGCCGCCGTGGGGCAACCCGCTTCCGTGATCCTGGCCGATGCGGAGACTTTCCGTGAATGGGGCGAGCAGCAACCGGGCCTCCAGGGGCAGCAAACACCGGACGTGAAAGCCGTTGTGCCACTCGCCGTTTCCCTCATGGGCCTGATTGCTGATTCCTTGGACGGTGAATACCGGCGGATGGGCCCGGACCTGGAGCGCGTCCTCCTTCAGGATCGATCCGTAGAAGGTTCCTTTCCGGCCCTGATCAAGGCCTTGGCGTTGTCCCTGAAGTCAGAGCGGCTCTGCGCCCTCGGCTTCGGGCGCCAGGGGAAGCTGCTTGCGTTGGAAGCTGCCGCGGTGAAACAGCCCCAGGAGAACGACATCTTCTTCGTCCCCGAGTTCATCGCTGCCCGCCACGTCATTTGCGCCTTGGCTGCCGGGGACTGGGCGGACGCTCAAAAGCTCCTCGACAGTTACTACGAATCCTCAGGCGTCGCCATGGCTTCTTTTGGCGGGGCAGCTTACATGGTGCTCGGCTATGTTGCCATCAGGCAAGGTAAGTCCGGCGAAGCCTTGCCGCTGCTCACTGCCGGCCTCGAAGCCTTGAGGGACAGCGACCCGCAGAATCTCTTCGGCCTGTGCGCCGCCATCGCATTCTATGCGGCCGCCGGCGCCGGGTTACCTGAAGCTCAACGGTTCAGGGCGGACTACAAGTCCTGGGGGCAACATGGCACGCATCTTCTCGCTGCCCAAGCAAGCAACTTTTTCGAAGCCGGGATTGAACTCCTCAAAGGTGACGGCTCCGGCGTCGAAGGGTTGTATGTCAACGCTGACGGTGCAGCGAAAGAAGGCGCTACCTTCCTTGAACTACATGCCCTGGAGTTGGCGCTTGGCCTGGGGGACACCAACAGGCTGGACCGGTTTTGCGAAACTGCGGCCGCAACTGAGGGCGCATGGGCCCAATCCCTCGCTGAGTACGGGCTGGCGCTCAAATTCGGGGGTACTGCCCGGTATTTGTCCGCGGGGGAGAAGCTTCAGTCAGCCGCCGTCTACCACCTGGCCGCGAGGTCTTACAGCCTGGCGCTGGATGCCCCGGATCGTGGACGCACCAAAGAGCTCACGGCGCTCGCACGGGCGGGGCTGGCGCGCTGTAACGAAGAATTGGGTCAGGGAGGCGAGGAATCACAGCACGAATCGGTGTCTCCAAGACTGACCAAGAGGGAATGGGACATTGTCAATCTGGCGCTCCAGGGCCTCAGCGACCGGCAGATTGCGGACACGCTGCTTATCTCGGTCCGCACTGTCGAAGGGCATCTGTACCGGTGCTACTCGAAATTGGGGATCACCGGAAGGGACGAACTTGCCGGGGCTGTCGCCGTCGTACAGGGCACGCCCGACGCCGGCTGAACCGGAAGAAGGACGCACAGCGTTAGTAGCGCACTCTCGTTTTGCGGGGAACGTCACTGTCGGCGCCGAGTAGCCGCCACGCGTGGCAGGGGTACTCATACCCGCATACGAGTATCGGGCCGTATGAAAGTCGAGTACTCACTACTGGTGTGGGGCTGACGCCTAGCTGGTTAATTGGGGGGTGTCACCACTCGATCACTGGGGGTCTCGCTAATGTTGACAGCAGGCAGTGCATCTACGGTCCACGGCGCTCGGTCCGGAGACGGGTCGCGGTACCAGGCATTCGACGCATCCTCGTCTCCATCCCTGCAGGAGTGCGGCGAGAGCAAGTCGGTAGTCTCGATGGCGTGGCCGCCGATTGGACCTAGGGCCACTGTTGACGACATCGCACTTGCGCTCGCGGCATCCAAGGGTGGCGTACTCGTTACGGGGCCGTCCGGGAGCGGCAAGAGCTACTTGACCACCCGCGCGGTGAACGAAATTCGCGGGCGTTCGTTCGTCGTCGTCATCCGTGGCAGCGCCGCGCTGGCGGGATCACCCTACGGCGCCCTCAATATTCTCTTGAGCGATCTTGACCCGGGGTACCTAGCCCATCCAGTCCTGGTGTTGTCAGCACTCACCGCTTTACTCCGTGAGCGTGCCGAGGGAAAACCGGTGTACCTGGTCATTGAAAATGCGGCCGAGCTGGATGAGCTGGCGGCCATGACGGTGGCCCAACTCGCGCGGAACGGCGCTGCACAGCTTGTCCTGACCTGCACTGATCCGCAGCGGCTCTGTGGCGAGATCACGAGGCTCTGCGGCGACGGCTTCCTGCACCGGATAGACCTCAAACCACTTACCTTCCAGGAATCACACGACTGGCTCGAGGCCGGCCTTGGAGCGAAGGTCTCACCGTCGGGCGCTCACGCCCTTTGGGCAGCAAGCGGGGGCAACCCCCACTACCTCAAGATGCTCGCGGCAGAGCTCGCCGAATCGGGAGCGCTTCTCAAGCGCGACGGCGTCTGGGTCCTGACGTCACGGAGCGAACAGCACGGCCGGGCAATCACTGATCTCATCACCACCCGGCTTGGCCGGATGGGCAGCGGCGAGCGCAAAGTCCTCGAGATCCTCTCATTGGCAAAGGCCGTCCCCCTGGAATCCCTTCTGGCGCTGGCGTCACCGGACGATGTGGATTCCCTCGAGAAAAGGGGCGTCCTTGTGGTGGACGATTCGCTGCCGCGGATGGCCAGGCTGCAAAGCCAACTCGTGGGCGACGTGGTCCGGGCGAACGTTCCTCCCGGCCGCAGCAACGAACTACGGGACATGTTGGCCCAAGCGACGAATCCGTCCCTTGGCCAGCGCCTGATGTTGCTGCACATGGCTTCCTGGGCATTGGACTGCGGAGCTGAACTCGGTACGGAAGAAGCTCTTGACGCTGCCGCCGTTGCGAATCGGCAACTTGACGCGCGGCTGGCCTTGCGCTTGGTCCGGTCCATTCCAAACCACTCCCTGATGCCCGCGGCTGTAGCCGAGGAAGCCCACGCATTGATGACACTGGGTGATGTGACCGGTGCCCGGAACGTCTTGAAGCAACACCACGAAGGACCGGGGGATGAAGCCACCCTGTCTGAATGGGTACGGCTCAAACTCGCCGAGAGCTCAGTCCTTCTGGCCCGGCGCGAAACCACTGGCCAGGCTTGTGAGACCTTGGCACACGTCCGACGGCGCCTGGACGACGGAACTGCGACGGCCGGGGGAGGGCAGGATATCGCCGAACTTCGGGAGGAACTTGTCCTGGCCGAATCGCAGGCAGCCAGCTATTCGGGTTCCTACGCCGAGATGGCAGTCCAGCTGGAAGAGGTACTTCAAGACTTTGAGTCCCACGGCACGGAGTTCCGTCTGCTCGCTGGAAGCTGGTTGTGCGAGGCCTTGGCCTTGACCGGGCGGCAATCCGAGGCGGCGGACTTGGCCGAGCAGCTGATGGCGGACTGTCATGATCCTGCTGTTTCGGTCGCGGCGGCCCGCCGCGCGACATCGCGCCTCAGTTTCGCCTTCGTGCTTGCCGGAAGGTGGGATAAGGCAGGGGAAATGGTCCAGCCGGACGACGACGTTCTGGTCTCGTCGGCCGAGGCACTCCCGACGGCCATTGATCTTCCCAAAGCGATCTTCCTTTGCCTTCAGGGACGAGCCCAAGACGGCATGGAAGCGCTCATTCCTGTGATAAGCCAATTGCGTGTCCAGGACAACGAAGGCATGCTGGATATCGCCTGCACTGCGGCCGCCTACGCGTCGGCATTGCAGGGTGAGCCCGACCAAGCCTTGCGCTACTTGGAGGAAGCGTCCACCCAGCAGCGCAGGCCGACGTGGCGGAAGGAGCGGACGCAAAAGTACCTCGCGGCGTTGGCCCGGGAGCGCCTCGAAGGCCCTGCAACCGCCATCGACGAACTTCTCGGCCTGGCCGACGCCGACCGGGACGAGGGTGCTCCCGGTCACGAGATATTTTGCCTTAGCTCAGCCGTCCGCCTCGGTGCGGTGGCGTCCGCTCCTCGGCTGCTGGACTCGGCACTCAGTTGCCAGGGACGATTCGCGGAACTGTGCGCCGTGTACGCGAGAGCGATGATATCGGGTAGCGCTGAGCTTCTTCTTGAAGCGGCACAGTTGGCCGAAGACATGCAGAACGAGAGGTTCGCCTTCGACATCGCCGAGACCGTGTTGCATCTGGAACACGTCCAGTTGGACAAGACGGCCCTTCGGAAGGCACGGCAGCTCGCGGAGACCTGCAGGCAGCACCTGCGCACCCCGCAGAGTGGCCAGCAAGAGGGACTGAAGCTGACTGCGCGCGAGTTGGAGATTGCCAAGCTGGCGGCGAAACGGGAAAGCAACAAGGGTATCGCAGCGAAGCTCCACGTTTCAGTACGCACGGTAGAGGGGCACCTCTACCAGATCTTCGGCAAGCTGAAGATCGTAGAACGCTCGGAACTGAGCTTTGCCCTTGGCAGCGTTGAAGGTGGTGCGCAATGACTGAGGTGGTTTCCACCGAACCGTTGGTTGGACGATTCAGCGTCATGGCCGCCGTCGTAGATTGCCTTCTCGATGTCAACGGTCCGGGTGTGCTGCTTTTCGGCGATGCAGGCATCGGCAAGACTGCACTGATTAACGAGGCGGTCCATGAACTTGGCCACCGAGTGCGCCCCTTCAGGGTCTTTGCCGGCCCGACTCTGGCGTCGGTACCCTTTGCGGCCTTGGCACCACTGCTGACCGCACTGACCCCGGGCCAGATCAACGAGCCGTTGTCCGTCCTCAGGGCGGTCGTCGCAGCATTGAACCCTGCAGGGCAGCCACACCCGGCACCGGCCGTTCTGATCGTTGAGGACGCGCATCACATCGACGACAGCAGCGTGGCTGTCTTGGCGCAGCTGGCGGCAGCGGAAGCCGCCAAAGTCGTGTTTTTGTGCCGTCCCTATCCTGCCCCGCCAGCAGAGGTTTTCTCGATGTGGTCCGAGGGACTCGTGGACCGATTCGACTTGCATCCCCTCAACGAGCAGGAAGTAAACCAACTTTGCGCCCATGCCTTGGACGGACCCGTGGTCCAAGGCGCCAGCGCCCTCCTCTGCAAGTACTCCGGCGGAAACCCGATGTTTTTGCTGGAGCTCATTGACCACGCCAAGTCACTTGGCCAGTTGGTCTGCCGTAACGACGCCTGGATGCTCTCGGGTGAGCTTCGGGGAACCAGCGTGCGTTTGATGGACCTGGTGAGAAACCAGATCCTCCTCCTGGGACCCGAACAGCGAGAGACCCTTGAGACCGTAGCGCTGGCAGAGCCCGTTCCGCTGAACGTAGTACAACAGGCAAGCTACTCCAACGCCGTCGATGAATTGCAGGAGCTGCATTTCATAGAGATCGCGTCCGACCCCGCACGGCATGTCCGGCTGGCCCAGCCGCTGGTCGGCGAAGTGATCCGCCAGCTGGTCCCCACTGCCCACAGCATGACCATCCGACGCCGCATCGTGGACCTGATGGGTGCCAAACCGCAGACGATGGACGGCCTGCTGCGCTACGTTTCATGGGGGCTGGAATCGGGCACCAAGGTCCCGGATGCCGACATCCTGGAAGCGGCCCAACTGGCAAATCGGCTGTTCATCCCTAGTTACGTGGAACGAGTGGCCGGCGCGATCAAGGATCCGTCCCTGCGACTCGCCGCCCAAGTAGAGGTGGCACGGGCCAAATGGTACCGCGGTGATATTCGGGGATCGGTGTCGTCTCTTGCCGGGGTTGTGGACCGGACGAGTGATCCGCGGACGCTCCGGCACGCATCGATGTTGGCGGCCCAACTTGCCGGACGCCAAGGCGTCGGGCCGAACGCCATCAAGCAGGCAGCTTACGAATGGGAGGCGGCCCTCGCAAGGCTCGCTGAGGCTCCGCAGGGCATTGACCCCGGGGAACTGGAACGCGGAAAGCTGGGAAGCAGGCTCCTCTCGCTGCAAGGCCTCCAATCGGAAGGCCACTATGTCGAGACAGAGCGTGAGCTCCGCCAGATTTGGAACGAAACCGATGACGACGAGTCCCACCTGGTGGCGGGCGCGCTCCTCGCGGAGGCCATGGCGGTCACGGGCCGGCCGGTCTCTGCCCTCCAGATTCTGATGGGCATCCAGGAGATGGTCGCCACAAGCGGCGATTGGAGCCTCCAGTACGCGGGGTTTGTCATGCGCTGCTACATCCTGGCCCTGCAACAGGCGGGTGAGTTTGACGTTCTTGACGCATTCCTCAGGAATCATGTTTCCCAGGGACCGAACTCGCTGATCTATTCGGGTGGGATGCTCCACCTGGCAGCCGGAATAGTGGACTTGCGCAAGGGGGACCTGGGGCTTGCGCTGCCACGGCTTCGCCAAGCGGTCAGCATGCTGCGGGTCTCAGACATGGGAAGTGACCTGCCCGACGCCGTTGCTGCCGCCGCGTACGCGGCGTCGATCCTGAAACGCCGTGACACCGCTGCGTCGTACTCAATCGAGTACGACGCGATGATCCGGGAAGGGGTGCATCCATCGCTGCTGGCTCAGGGCCATGCGGCAGTGGCGAGAGCCGAACAGACCGGCTCGCAAGTGGCGATCGCGCGGCTAATGTCCCTTGCGGATTCCGCCGCCGCGGACGGCGCAATAGGCGCTGAGATTGACATCCTGATGTTGGTCCTCAGACTGGGAGACCCGAGCGTGGCTCGGAGGCTGACCGCGGTAGCCGAGGGCAGTGAAGGCCGCACTGCGGAGTTTGCCCTGAGCGTTGGGCTGGCCCTCACGCACAAGGACGCGGATCGACTCATTGAGCTCAGCGAATTGGCGTCCAGGGAGGGCCTGGAACTCGCCGCAGCTGATTGCGCGGTTCACGCCCTTCGGATCCTGGAAAGCAGGGGGGACAAAGCACGCCAGCTTGAGGGACAGCGACTTCTCAAGCGCCGCACCGCTGCCCTCGACAAGGCAGGTCCGGCTAGCGAGGGGAGCTCTCCCGACCTCCAGAAGCTCACCCGGCGAGAGCAGGAAATCGCAACGCTTGTGCGGTCGGGATCAAGCAATAAGGACATTGCGGTCAGCTTGGGCCTCTCATTGCGCACCGTTGAAGGCCACCTCTACCGGATGTTTGCCAAGCTCGGCATTAGCCACCGTGAAGACCTGATGAACGGTGCCGACGGTACGGAGAACCTGGGCTAGCGGTAAACTCCGGTGCCCACTGGGCCCGGAGGACGTTTGCCGCGTAGTCTCCCTCCGCCGTCGTCCGTGCTCGGATATCAAGGGGCGGGGACCAAAGCGAGTACCGAATCGAGTGGTTAAGAATGCCCGGACGGGTAGTCCTCGGATTTGGGCGGAATAGCGCATCCAAAGACGGGTAGAGCCCACTCGCGCCTGCCCTAGGGGTTGGTTAATACGCTCTTTCTTGATGGCAACCGCCACTCAATTGGGGACAAGTGGGCCTCGAGATGAAACGCAGGAAGAATTCTTTGCTACAGGTAAACCAACCGGCAATCCGGCGAGAAATCAGCTCCAATGCGACCGGTCTCCCACACTCTGCGAGTACCCCCAAAAGCGAGCCGGCGGCGGGCGGTCACGTGCCCTCTGAGACCAGGGCACATCCCGTTTCGTCGCCGGTTTTTTTTCACGCCGGAGACAACAGGCACCGGGAGGTCGGCTGACCATGGCACCGAACACGAAGGTAAAGACCCTCAAGACAGAGGTCAACGGAAAGTCCCAGTCCGTGCACGCGCCGGTACCGGCATGGCCTGGGGGCGGTGAAACTCAGGCCACAACCACGCAGGACCAGGCATTCACTTTCGACGTGGCTATCGTGGGCATGGGCTACGTAGGCCTGCCCACGGCCTTGGCCATCAACGCCTCCGGCCGCCGCGTCCTGGGCCTGGATGTGTCCGATGCCCGGCTGGCCGTGATCCGCGAGCAGCGGGCAGATCTTCTGGATTCCGACAAGGAGCGGCTCAGCAACGCACTTTTGGACCCGACCTTCATGTTGAGCAGCGATCTGTCATTGCTTGCCCGCGCGGCGGCTGTGGTCGTTTGCGTTCCGACCCCTGTTGACGAGTATTTGGTCCCGGACCTCGGTATTCTCCGGGCCGCCTGTGCCTCCGTAGTCGACTTTGCCACCACGGGCCAGCTGTTGATGCTGACCTCCACAACGTATGTGGGATCCACGCGTGACCTGCTGGCTTTGCCGTTGGCTGCCAAGGGGCTCATCCCCGGCAGGGACGTTTTCGTCGCATTCTCGCCGGAACGCATCAATCCCGGAGTGGACTCGTTCTCACACGAAGACGTTCCCCGGGTAGTTGGCGGCGTGACCCCGGCCTGCGGTGAAGCTGCCGAGCGGCTGCTGAGCGCGAGCACCAAGATGGTCCACGTAGTCCCGTCGGCGGACGTCGCCGAAATGACAAAGCTGGTGGAAAACACCTTCCGGGCCGTCAATATCGCCTTGGCGAACGAGTTCGCCGACATCTGCCATGAACTCAACATGGAGGTCATGGACGTCATCGATGCGGCCTCCACCAAGCCCTACGGATTCATGCCGTTCACACCTGGTCCCGGCGTCGGTGGACATTGCATCCCTTGCGACCCCCACTACTTGCTGTGGCAATTGCGCAAAGCCCGCTTGACGGCACCAGTGATCGAACAAGCGATGGCAGGAATAGCGGGCAGGCCGCACCAGGTGGTGGAAAAGGCCCGGCGCATCCTGTCGGATCGAAACCACGGTGTCGCCGGCGCGCGCGTGATGGTCCTCGGTGTTGCCTACAAACCCGATGTCGAAGATCTTCGGGAGTCCCCGGCGTTGGAGATCATCGCAGCCTTGATCGCCGACGGAGCGGAAGTCGCGTACTCCGATCCCTGGTGCCGGACGGCGCCCGACGGCCGTGGCGGGACACTCCAATCCGAGCAATCGCCTGCTGACTGGGGGGCGGACCTGGTGATCCTGCACACGAGGCACAGCCAGATGGACCTTGACTGGCTGGCCGGAGCACCCGCAGTGCTTGACACCACGTACCGCTTGCCCAAAGCCGACAACGTAACCCGACTCTAGATCCACCAGGTTTTAGACGGAAGCAGGAGAAATGAAAACAGCAGTCACCGGCGGTGCCGGATTCATCGGCAGCCACCTCGTTGAGCATCTGTTGGCGGCCGGCGACGAGGTCGCGGTCTTGGACAACTTGTCGACGGGACGCCTCGAGAATCTCAAGGGTGTGATCGGCCACAGGAACTTCCACTTCGTGGAGGGCACCATTCTCGATCGGGACGCCGTGGACAAAGTTGCGGCGGGTGCCGACAGGGTCTTCCACCTGGCGGCCGCCGTCGGCGTGAATCTGATTGTTGACCACCCTCTGGAGAGCCTCCGCACGAATATCCATGGCACCGAAGTGGTCCTGGACTCTGTCCTGGAGTCGGGTGCCTCGCTGCTGCTGGCATCCTCGAGCGAGATCTACGGCAAGAACACCTCGGACAGCCTTTCGGAGGAGGCAGACCGCATCCTTGGATCCGCGCTCAAGTCCAGGTGGACTTATGCTGCGGCCAAAGGTATTGACGAGGCATTTGCGCACGCATACTGGCGCCAATTCGGCTTGCCCGTTGCTATCGTGCGGCTCTTCAACACGGTAGGACCTCGCCAGACAGGCCGCTATGGAATGGTTGTTCCGCGACTTGTGCGGCAGGCGCTCGTCGGCGAGCCCCTGACGGTGTACGGAGACGGCCAGCAGACGAGGTGCTTCTCCTACGTCGGTGACATCGTTCCCGCCATCACCCGTATTTCCGAGGAACCGCTGGCCTACGGGAATGCGTTCAACCTCGGTGGGAGCTACGAGATTTCCATTCTGACGCTGGCCCAACGGATCGTTGAACTCCTCGGGAGCGAAAGTCCCATCACCCTGGTTCCCTATCAGCAGGCTTACTCCGAGGGGTACGAGGACATGCGCCGGCGCGTTCCGGACAATAGCAGGTCCCGCGAGCTTGTTGGCTTCGACCCGAAGACCACCATCGATGAAATCATCCTCAACGTCGCCGCTGACTACAAGCCGGCCAAAGTCCTGGATCCTTCGGGTTGGAAGGTCACCCTGGCCTCTTGAACGAGTGGGCAAGATGGCCTCCACCGTACTGCCGAACCCACTCCAGGAGCACGATGTGAATCCCTCAGGATCCGGACCCCGGCGCCCTGGTCTCGCTGGAGTGGCTGCTCTTGCGGTCTTGGCCCTGCTGACTGCAGCGTGCTCTGGGCCGGCACCAGCGCCGAGTCCCTTCTCCACGGCCGCCGGGCGATACCCGTGGCACACAGGAATCGTGGCAACAACCTTTTGGGTGGGGGAGATCTTCGACCCCAAGGCGGCTGATGGCAGTCAGGTGATGTCCACCTACGACTCCCAGTGGATGCAGAGCTACGGAGGTTGTGACGGTGTCCTCAAGAACGGCTGCACCACCGAGGCGAGAACAGCGGCCAAGGGATTTGCGCCGACCAGCATGACTCCGAAGCAGAACCCTTTTTACCTGGATCTTCCCTATGACGACGTCAACGATGCCACGGCTTTTGCCGAACGAGCCAGTGTGATTCCCTGGGCCAACGATCCTGGCTTTGCGGGCAACGAGAAGAACCGTTCCTTTAGTTACATGAAGAACCAGTGGGTCAGGATCCGCACGGGAGGCCATGAATGCTATGGACAGATCGAAGACGCCGGTCCCGGCCAATACCACGACAAGAACTACGTTTTTGGCTCCAATGACGCACGGCCCGTCAACACGAAGTTCAACGGGGCCGGCATGGACGTCTCGCCGGCGCTCAACGGGTGTCTCGGCTTTTCCGAGCTCGACGGTGAATCGGACAAAGTCGATTGGCAGTTCGTGCCGCGGGACCAGGTTCCTTCGGGGCCGTGGCTGGACATCGTCACGGTCAGCCAAGTGAAGTAGGCCAGGCGGCCGGGCCCGGGGAGATTCGAAACAATCCGGTCCGGGCAATCCCTCTAACAATCCCTTGAAAACTGGAGGTATCCATGGAATGGCTTAAGAGGCTTTTTCGGCGCGGTAACGGCCGGCACCTTGCCCGCCCGGCCGAAGCCAAAAACAGGGCCGGATCCGAACATCCGGGCCTCGTCTGAAACCTTGTTGGGCGGCAGGTCTTGAGCGGCAGGCTCAGTGCAGTTTGCCTTGGAAACCTGCACCCAACACATCAGAGAAGCGTTGGCTTCCTTGGTTGATCCCGCTGCATATGTGGCTGGCCGGTCCTTCCGAGGTGGCCTGCGCGCAGGACATGTCCCGGTTCAGGGACCACATGGACACCCGCGCCACTCCCTTGCTGAGGGCAAAGGAGTTCAACCCGCGCGCCGCATCCAGGTCAAACACTTCGCCCGGGAGATCGTTCCAGCCGATCATCGGGGTCAACCCCATTTTGCTCCAGATCTGCTCGCCGTTGAGGGTCATTCCTGCACGCTGATAGATGATGCTGAGTTGCTCGTGGGTGGCCTGGGCTGCCGACGTCCCGGCATCAAGCATGCTCTGCGACGCACTTCGGCTTGAGCCGTAGTTCATCGTCATGATGTTGACGCCAGCAAGCTGAACGCCGGCGGCGAGCATTTGATCGACAGCGGAGGTTCCGCCGTCGGTCAATCCTTGCGGCGTGACTGGAAGCGTCAGCCAGACGGCGAGGGAGTGTCCCTCTTTGCTTCGCTCCTTCTGCAATGCGGCGACAACTGCGGCGCGGCGCTGCCAGGCGGCGCTGTCGGCGAGATTGGTGCCTTCGATGTCAAAGTCGATGGTCGCAGGGTTATAGCGCTCCAGGACTGCCCGGTAGGCCTTTTCCAGCTCCGCGACGTTCTGGCAGGAGTTGGCGAGCTCACTGTTCACCGAACCGCCGAAGGACACCGCGATCGCGCCGCCGTTTGACCGTAGCTTGGCGATGCGTTCGTCGAGCTTGAGCGAAGCTTTCGCGGCGTCGAGGCTGTAGGTGCTACCCCAGCTAGGCGTGCAGGCCTGTCCGGCGTTTGCCACCACAAACGCCAGCGTGACATTCTTGGTGGCCTCGCCCAGGGGTGCGTCGAACGGGTACTGAGGGACTACTGTGACGTCAACGTAACCGGAAAACCATGGCGGCTGGAACGCGCCGTTTGCGTCCGTGGCTACGCGCCACGCCAGAAAGCCCCCGACCCCGGCCACGACCAGGCCTACAGCGACCCAGACCCGTGCAAGGCTTGACAGCCGGCTGCGACGTCCACGGGGCCGGCCGGACAAGTGACGGACGTCCCGTACGTTGCCTGCCTCAGCCGCAACGGTGGTGCCGCTTCCCCGTTTCTTGGACACTCTTCCGCCATCCTTGATACCCGCTCGGAAAACCCCGACTGCTTTGATGCACCATTTGACCACGAACAGATCGGATTCGCCTGTGCTTCCGCATTGGTGTTTGATCCGGCGGATTCGGTACGTGGCGCACGAGTAGTGGCGTTGTTCAGAAGCCAAAGGTTGAGTGTAAAGACGGGTAGAGCGTACTCGTGTCCGTCGTCTCCCGACTCCATAGGCTGATGGTGTCAGTTGGGTGAGGGCAACGGGGGAAAGACGGGTCTCAAAATGGAAAAGGACGCTCTGGTCCGAGCGGCATCAGAACCCAAAAGGTTGATCCGAGAAGGCGATTGGCTCGCGTTCGAGTCAGTCGTCGAGGTTTCCAGCACGTTCCCTCCCAAAGATCCATCCCCAAAGGATGGCGCTGCTTCTCGGCAGCGTGCCCTCATAGAGAGGGCCCCTGAGCGGGGGCCGGTGGTGAATAAGCCTTTGAGACCGAGGCTTCCCCCAGTCGCCACCGGCCCCTTCAGGAACCTACTCACTGAGGCTCGGCGATGAGCTCCGGGAGGAAGGACTCCGCGTCCGGCCCGGTCCGCACGTCCAGGAAACGGGTGGGCTTGTGGGCCGCCTCGTGGGTCTCGGTGTTGCTCCTGTTGACGGGCGCAACGTCGCTGCTCAACGGAAACCAGACTCCGGCCGGCTCCTCCCAGCCTGACGCCACGGCTTCTGCCGCCCCGCTTTCTTCGGTCAGCCTGACGTTTGATTCAGGCCGGGCAAATCAAATGGAGGCGGCCCGGATCCTCAAGGACCACGGACTTCGCGGCACTTTCTTCATCGATTCAGGATTTGTGGGCGCACCCGGTTACATGACGATCGAGAATCTCCACAGTCTGGCCACTGATCAAAATGAAATCGGAGGCCATACAGTCACTCTTGCCGATGTGACTGCGGTGGAACCCGATGAAGCTTCGAGGCAGATCTGCAATGATCGGACGAACCTCACGGATTGGGGCTTTAAGGTCACTTCCTTCGCCTATCCGTTTGCGACTTCAACAGCGAAGTCGGAGGAACTCGTTGCCGGGTGCGGCTACAACAGTGCCCGGGGTCTCGGTGAGATACACAGTCCGTTTGACTGCGCCACCTGTGCCCAGGCAGAAACGGTCCGCCCGGCCAACATGTTCCGGACCCGGGCAACGTCCGAGGTCGGCAGCGACTGGACGTTGGCCTCCCTCCAGGCAACCGTGGTTCAAGCTGAACAGGCGGGGGGATGGTTGCAGCTGACTTTCTACGACATCGACACCAGCGGTAGTCCCCGCTCCGTCAATCCCGCTTTGTTCGAACAGTTCGCCACCTGGCTGGCTGCGAGGACTCAACAGGGGACCATGGCTGTACGCACGGTGCATGACGTGATCGGCGGCGTAGCGAAACCAGCGGTGAACGGTCCGGTGGCGGCACCGGCAGCACCGGGCAAGAACGCGCTGCGCAATCCCGGGCTGGAGATCGCCGGAAAGTACGGTTTGCCGCAATGCTGGCAGGTTTCGTCCTACGGCAAGAATACGGCAGTGCTGAGCACCTTGACCCCGGGCCACACTGGTGCGGTGGCCCGTCGTCTGGACGTGACCGAATATTCGTCCGGTGACGCCAAATTGCTTCCCGTCCTCGATCTTGGGGCATGTGCCCCGAGCGTGACTACCGGCCACAAATATTCACTCCGTGCGTGGTATCAGTCCACGGCGAAAACGCAGTTTGAACTGTATTACCGCAACAAGCTGGGCACGTGGACCTACTGGACGGCCAGCCCATGGTTTGCGCCAAACACCAGCTACGAACAGGCAATCTGGGAAACACCGCCCGTTCCGCCCGGTGCAGAAGCCATCAGCTTTGGTTTGAACCTTTTCAGCGATGGCCAACTTGTTACCGACGATTACGCAATGTACGACACAGTTGGAGCTCCATCGCCGTGATAGTCCTTTCGATCTTTTTGGTTCTGGGTGTCAACACGATTTTCTGGTCCCTTGCCGGGCTGGTACGTCTGGCAGGTGAGGAGTCGTGGCGGGCCCGCGGATTGTCCTACCGGATCCGTGAGTGGATCGCCTTGCTGAGTAGCGGCAAGGCGCCGATCCTTCGGCGTGAGCGGGGCCGTCATCGTTCAAAGGGAGCGCGAATCTACCCTTCGAATGTCGCAGTCCTCGTAGCCGCCCACAATGAGGCGCTCGTCATCAGAGAGACAATTCTTGCCGCGTCCGCCTTGGTCCCTCGGCGCAACATCCACATCATTTCGGACATGTCCACGGACGACACCGCAGCTATTGCCCGGGCCGCAGGAATAAAAGTCCTTGAGCTTGAACCGAACCGGGGTAAGGCAGGCGCGCTCGCGGCGGGAATCGCCCATTTCGACCTGTGCAAGCGTTTCAAGGTGGTCATGCTTCTGGACGCGGACACCCGCCCGGCCCCGGATTATCTCGAAACGGGGTTGCCGCTGTTTTCGGATCCCACCGTTGTCGCCGTCGCGGGACGCGCCAGGTCAATCATGACTCCGCCATCCCCGACGGCGATGGGCCGCTTCTTGGTGGCCTACCGGGAACGCTTGTACATCGCGGTCCAACTGCTGCTCAAATACGGCCAAGCAGCACGGGGCACCAATGTCGTTTCGATCGTTCCGGGATTTGCCAGCATGTACAGAACCAGCGCGCTCACCAAAATAGAGGTCCTCGCGCCGGGACTGGTGATTGAAGACTTCAACATGACCTTTGAAATCCATGCGAAGAAGCTGGGACGGATCGCATTCCATCCGTCCGCCGCTGTCGCGTACACACAGGATCCGGACAATCTGAAGGACTACGTCAAGCAGGTGAGGCGGTGGATCCTCGGTTTCTGGCAGACGGTCAGGCGGCACGGCCTGAAGTTCAGCAGATTCTGGTTCGTCCTTGGGCTATACATTGTTGAGCTCGTAGCCAGTTCCCTTTTCTTCGTGCTGCTGGTGCCCGCTTTCCTGCTATCGTTCCTCGCCGCCGTCGAGGTCTGGATCTTTGGCGATCGATCGGAGGTTTTCGTCTTCCTATCCGGTGTCCTGCGGCCCCAGGACGTCCTCATCGGAGTCTTCCTGCCGGACTTCTTCCTGACAATCCTTGCCGCGGTCTCGATGCGTAGCCCGCGCCTCCTGCTGATGGCTCCCCTGTTTCCCTTGATGCGGATCCTCGATGCAATCATTTGCCTTCAGGTATTGCCAAGGGCGTACTCGTCACGTTCGTCGGGAGTTTGGGTCAGCCCGGTTCGAAGGATCCAACGCCCGTCGCAGGAAATGGGCGCGGCCGGATCGCCGGTGGCACGGGTCGGCTAGGGCTACG
Source organism: Arthrobacter sp. DMZ02-1R (assembly GCF_057747935.1). Taxonomy (NCBI): domain Bacteria; kingdom Bacillati; phylum Actinomycetota; class Actinomycetes; order Micrococcales; family Micrococcaceae; genus Arthrobacter; species Arthrobacter sp. DMZ02-1R. The sequence goes on along the minus strand of NZ_CM173230.1, from coordinate 3,436,087 downwards.
GACAGCCGAGGTGACAAGTCCCGGACACGCGGACGCCCATGCCACGCAGCCATGACGGCTGGGACATGGGCGTCCGCCCGGTTCCAGGGATCGCCCCTCTTTTGCGGACCAAAAGGCCCGCTGACCAAAAGGCCGTGGAAGCGGATTGTCTCTTAGCCGGTGACTCCAGAGGTGGTGACAACGGTGAGCCACGGTCCGGCGGGCACGCTGGCGCGGTCCACGAAGCGCCACGAAACGTGGTCATTGTCGCCGTTCAATTCAGCGAAGCCCAAGCAGCCGTTCAGGGCAGGGGACACATCCATGCCTGCGCCTTGGCTCGGGTCGCCGGAGAACTGCTTATTGGCGGGACGGGCGTTGTTCGCTCCGAACACGTAGGCGGAGTCGTGGTAGAGGGAACCGCTGGAAGGGCCCGCATCCTCAACTTGCCCGTAGCAAACGCCGCCATTGGGGCCGGTGATCTGAACCCATGCGTTCTTCATGTAGCTGTAGCTCGAGTCCGCGCAATGGTTGACGCCCGTTGCGGCGTTGTCTGCTGCCGCCCACGGAATCACCGTGCAACGCCCAGCGAAAGCGACGCTGTCATTGACGTCGTCGTAAGGCAGGTCCAAGTAGAACGGGTTCTGCAAAGGCTTGGGCTGGTGCAGCGGGAAGTATCCATTACTGGCCACGCGCTTTTCCGTGACGCACTGGAAACTCGTGCCGGTGCCGGAACTGACACCATCGCAACCGCCGTAGGGGCTGCCCGGGCAGCCGCTGGCGCTTGCAGGGGTGGTCCCGAGGTTAACGCCGGTGTGCTGGAGTGCCCACTGGCCATTGAAAGTGGAGCAGACTTGTGAGCCGTCCGAGAGGCTGGCATTGAAGATTTCGCCGACCCAGAAGCTGGTGCTCACGATGTTGGTGTGCAGGGGGTAGTTCCCGCCCGTGGCAGCCAAAGGAGCAGGCGCGGCAACGGGTGCACTAGCGGCTGTTGCTGCGGGAGCCGGCGGGGCCGCAGCCGCCGCGGCGGCCGGGGCGGGAGCGCTAGACGGCGTCTCGGCCGGAACATTGCTGGGCCTCGGAGTCGGCGTCGGCGTCGTCGTCGAAATGCGCTGGGGGGCGGAGGAAGCGGAAGGCGAGGGGCTTGTACTCGTGCTCGAATCCCGGTCGTCTGCCTGGTAGGAGGATTTGTGTGACGACTGGACGGCGGAGATGGTGGCCAGCCCGCCGAAGGCCAGTAGCGCCACGGCGATGAGTGCTGTGAACAGGTGTTTCATATTTTGGGTGACATATCTGTTGGGGACATAGACATATGAGACCGAGGCAATCGATAGGGCGATCTGGAGGCAAAAATGCCGCAGAGTCGTACACGGCCAAATGGTGTGTGGCGACAGAGTTGCTACGAAAATAGGCTGCGCTTCGACTCCCCAGAAGTAGCCAGCCAGAACTTACTCTTGCGGCACCAGCTTACACAGTCAGATCACAGGACGGTAACAGAGGCTATACATCCGGCCTCGAAGCCAAGCAAAGATTCCCCTTCGAAAGCCTGCGTGGAGCGCCTGGATGCAGTGCAAGTAGGCCTGGAAAATCAAGTAGTTACCACTCAATCCAGGACAGAAACCCGCGGGTAACGTTTGGAAATGACACCGGTCCGTGCCGCGGCCATCAGGAACACGTGTCCGGCGGCCCGAAGATGAGACAGGACCATGGACGATACTGAAGGGACCCACACCTCGCCCCCGATCATTCGGGCAGCAGAGCTTCAAGAGATTGTCATTGCCTTGGCAGGGCCGGAACCTGCAGGGATCGTCATCTCAGGCCCGAGCGGCTCGGGAATGACTACTCTCTTGGACGCCGCGGCTTCAGTGCTTCGCGAGTCGTTCAGCGTGATCGCCCGCAACGTGTCCGAGTCATTCGCGGACATTCCGTTTGGAATCGCCATGGCCCTTGTTCCGGACCTGCTGGCCCGCTCCAAAGTGTGGCCGGGTTCCATCGTGGCGGCTTGCCGCAAAGCAGTGCGCAACGCTTCGACAGCCGGATCCTCGGCCCTGCTGGTGCTGGACAACATCGATTTCCTGGACGACATGTCCCTTTGGCTCTTGAGCCAGCTCCTTGTTGAACCGGACATCCGCATGATCGCGACCCACCGCTCAGACCGGCCACTGAGAATGGAACTGATGGAATCCGTCGTTTCGCGGCAGCTTTCGGTGGTGACCCTGGACGATCCCACGCAGGACCAGCTTCGCGAATTCCTCGATGACCGTCTAGGAGGGCACGCCGCGCAGGGCCTGGTCCGGGACATCCATGCCGCCACCGGGGGAAACCTGCAGGCCGCGAAGTTGCTTTTGGACGAAGCCGCAGCGCGTGGCGAGATCGTGGAGCACGCTGATTCCTGGGTGCTGTCCGGACCGATCCGCCTGGACGGTTCGCAGGCGCTCGAGCTGACCCGGCACCGGCTTGAGGGATATTCAGTGCCGCAGCGTCAGGTTGTGGACCTCCTGGCGGCCGGGGAGCCGGTACCGATGACCGTTCTCGAACAGCTTGTCCAAAAGCGGGCCATAGAAGCACTCATGGGCGACGGAACGGTCCGTGTCCAGAAAGACAACCAGGAGACGGCTTCCCTCAGCCACGCCAACGAGGGGAGGCTGGCCCGGCAGCAGCTGGGGCCAGCCCGGGTCTTGGAACTTCGGCGAAGCATTTACGAGATCTCCGTCCCGGTTGCGGATGACTCGCTCTGGACGCTGTTCCGCCGGGTGGAGCTCGAACAGGAAAGCGGTTTGCCAGTAGCCGACGCCGACCTTCTGGCCGTGGCGATTGCGGCGAACGACATTCACGATAACCGGCGGGCCCGGCGGTCTGCGGATGCGGTGCGGGCGCCGGAACTCGGACTGGTCGCAAGGGTGGAGCTGGCAAGGGCCCTGTATCACACAAGGGATTTCCCCGGTGCTGTCACTGTCCTGAAAGGTTTGGTCGCAAATACCCCTGACGTCTTGACCGCGGACTTCGCCCACGCCGTGTGGCTGCTGTTGCGTGCCCTCTTGCCGACTTCGCCGGGGGCAAATGTGCTGCAGTCGGTTCTACGGGATGCCCGACGGCGGCTGGAGGCTGCCGCCGTCGGGGTCCAGCCGGGCGAGCCGGCCTATCTTGGCCAGGCAGCCGTCCGGGACGAACTGGACGTTCTCCAGCTGTATCTGGATGCGGAGAACGGAAGCTGGCCTTCAGCCGGTAGCGAGTTGTTCCAAAGGCTTTGCCGCAGCCAATTGATCGACCCTGGACTGCGTTCGGAGAACCATCCGCCACCGCCTACCCAGGCCGCGGTGCTTTTGATGGCGCTTGTCTCCCAAGGGCTCGCCGTCAGCGGGCGGTTCTCTGACGCCGTCGCTCTCTCGACGTCGGCCCTCGAAGCTTTGGGGAGGCTGCCACGGTGCCCCGTGGACTTCCTCTCCACCGTCTTGACCATCCACGGATCGAATTTGATCTGGCGCGGGCAATGGGGCGGCTCCGAAATGTTCTGCGTCGGCAGTTCCAGCTACAGCAACCGGATGAGCTATTTCGGCGGGGCGGCACACCTCTACAGGGCGCTAGTTCTTGCCAGGCAGGGGAGCCTGGAACCGGCTTGTGAACAGTTCCGCCAGGCCAAGGCCCGGCTGGACGAAGCTGATCCCGACGGGCTTCTGCCACCGACCCTCGGTGGACTTGCCGCAGCTGCGTGGTTGCTTGGCGATGTCAACCAGGTGCGTCGCGCCTTGGCGGCCTACGATTCGCGCCGCAGTTCGGGAAATTACCTGGCATCGCAGCTTGCTGAAAGCTATTCATCCGCGGCACGGTCAGTGCTGATTGGTGCAGAACACTCACACAGGAAGCTCCTTCAGCTTGCGGGTTCGGCCGCAAAGAAGGGACACCGGGCACTCGAAATGCTGAACCTGGGCTTGGCCGCGCGTACCGGCAGCCGCGGCTACCGGCAGATGGGTCCGGGGGTGTCCGAGGTCGTGTGGAGTGTCGAGTCCGGAGTGCAGCCAGGACAGGAAGGAGGAAAGGAAATGGGACAGGGACCAGGGCCGGGAACGGAAGAAGAAGCGAGCACGGGTGGGCCTCAGCAAGACCGGGCTTTTGACCAAGAGGAGGTGTTTGCGCACGACGAACCCGGACTGGAAGGTCCGGAGTCCAGGTCCTCTATTCTTCCCGGGATCGTCAAGCTCTCCCAGCGCGAACGCGAGGTGACTGCCTTGGTCGCTTCCGGGTTGAGCAGCGCAGAAGTGGCCGCTCGTTTGGGTATCGCGGTAAATACTGTCAATGCGCACCTTCAGCGGGTTTACGGGAAGCTCGGTGTCTCACGCCGGCAGAAGCTCTCGGAGCTGTGGGACGAGTTGGCGAAGCCGGAGGAGTAGGCCGGGCAGCTCCGCGGATGAGGCAGCGAAGCCAAATGGTGGGACAATTACTAGGTGACGCCGCCACTCCTGGCGGTCAGCCGCTGGCGATTGCCACGTATTCCTAACAAGGAGCACCGGTTTTGACGATGGTTTCCACCCCCGCGTGGGGAGATGCCCAGGTTTCAGCACTCGATGACGATGAAGTCCGTCGCATCCGCAATGATTTCCCTGTCCTTGAGCAGGAAATCAATGGCAAGCCGCTGGTCTATCTGGATTCGGGTGCCACCTCGCAGAATCCTCGAAGTGTGCTGGAGGCGGAGCAGGAATTCTATGAGCAGCGAAACTCCGCTGTCCATCGGGGTGCCCATCACCTCGCCGTCGAAGCAACGGACTCTTTCGAAGACGCACGGGCTACCGTGGCACGTTTTGTGGGCGTGCAGGATGATGAACTGATCTGGACGGCTAACGCCACCGCTGGGCTGAACCTACTGGCCTATTCGTTTTCGAACGCCAGCGTGGGCCGGTCAGGTGCGGAGGCCGGCCGCTTTGCCCTCAAGCCTGGCGACGAAGTGCTTGTCACCGAAATGGAACACCACGCCAACCTGATCCCATGGCAGGAACTGTGCCGGCGGACCGGCGCCACCCTCAAGTACATTCCCATTGACGACGCCGGTGCGCTGCGGCTTGAGGAAGCATCGCGCCTAGTTACCGCGCGCACCAGGATCCTGGCCTTCACCCACACTTCCAACGTACTCGGCAACATCAACCCGGTGGACGTATTGGTCCGGATGGCCCGGGAAGTGGGTGCCCTGGTGGTCCTGGACGCCTGCCAGTCCGCGCCGCACCTCCCCTTGGATTTCAAGGCCTTGGACGTTGACTTCGCCGTATTTTCCGGCCACAAAATGCTTGGACCTACAGGAATCGGCGCGATCTACGGCCGCGGCGAACTGCTCAACGCGATGCCACCGTTCCTGACCGGTGGTTCCATGATCACCACGGTGACGATGGAACAAGCCCAGTACTTGCCCGCACCCCAGCGTTTCGAGGCCGGAACGCAGCCCATTTCGCAGGCTGTGGCCCTGGCCGCGGCAGTGAACTACCTGACTGAAACAGGGATGCAGCGGGTGGCCCTTCGTGAGGCGGAGCTTGGCCAAAGGCTTGTCACGGGCCTCAGCGCCATCGACGGCGTGCGCGTGCTGGGACCCGGGCCAGGAGAAGAACGGACCGGGCTTGCCGCCTTCGACGTCGCAGGAGTGCACGCCCACGATGTCGGGCAGTACCTCGATAATCTGGGCATCGCGGTCCGGGTCGGCCACCATTGTGCGCAGCCCCTGCACCGCAGGCTGGGCCTGACTGCCTCCACCAGGGCCAGTACCTACCTGTACACCACATCCGAGGAAGTGGACCTGCTGGTTGGGGCGGTTGCCGGGATTCGGCCATACTTCGGAGTAGCGGCGCCTGGAGTCAAGTCATGAGTGGTCTGGACTCCTTGTACCAACAGCTGATCCTGGAGCACTCCAAGACCCGCAGCGGGGGAGACTTGGCTGAACTGCCGGCCGCCCCGATGGGTACGGCCGGCACGGGGCAGAGTCACCAGCTCAATCCCATCTGCGGGGACGAAATCACCCTGCGGCTCAGTGTCGGTGCTGCCGGAGACGGACAGAGCGTCACTGAAATCCACTGGAATGGCGATGGCTGTGCCATTTCGATGGCGTCAGCGTCCATACTCAGTGAAATGGCACCAGGGATGTCCCCGGCGTCCCTTCGACGGACCATCGATCATTTTCGCGAATTGATGCGCTCGCGCGGCAAGCTGGAAGCAGATGAGGAACTCCTACAGGATGCTGCCGCGCTGGCCGGGGTTGCCAAGTATCCGGCCCGGGTAAAGTGCGCCATGCTTGCGTGGGTGGCAGCGGAAGACGCGCTACGCCAGGCTGAGGCCGGCCAAGGGGTGTCCCCGATTCTCTAGCGCGGCCGGGCCCAGGTCGAGTAGCGTCCACTCTATTTTGGACTCTTGGCCCGGATTTAGCCTCGAACCATGATCACCTTGGAGAGCAGGCGCGAATGGCGCCGGAGCCAGCATCGGGTCCGCAGGGCGGAATTTGTGGTTGTGGGATTATTGCTCGCCCTCGTCGCGGTGACGATTCTTGCCGCCTTCATGGGCGTGATGCGTTAGAGGTCGAAGGCCATAACGCAGTCAAGCTGCGGCGATGGCGGCTGGGCACGGCCGCACAATATTGGAAATGTGGAAGACAAAGAAAAGCTCGGACCCGTGAAAACCGGCCCGAGCTTTTTTGTACCGTTGGCCTAGTCATCGCATCATTTGGGTACCGCTGCGATGAGCACCGAAATCGACATGAGACCGAGAATCGCCCAAACAAAGATCAATGACCAGTTCTTCTCTTGGGCTTTCCTGTGGGCCCCATGCCACACTCGTTCCATACTATTCGCGTCCATATCAGCAAGGTATTCCTGCCGATACCGCTCAAATAGCGTGCCAAGCACCCTACTTGGAAGCCTCATTACTCCATTTGAAATATCGGCTACTCGTATTCGGACCGGGTGCCCTAGGCGCGGGTAAAGACGTCTGGCACGCCGTCGCCGTCGTCGTCCGCCTGCTCCTCCCGCGCCACGTGGCGATAGTGCCGGTTACGGGCTTTGAGCACGACGGCGGCAAGCACCGCAGCGGCGAGGGAACCGGCCAGGATGGCCACTTTCGCGTGGTCGTCGTGCGGGGAACCGGTACCGAAGCCGAGTTCGGCGATCAGGAGGGAAACGGTAAAGCCGACACCCGCCAGCGTGGCCAGCCCTGCGACGTCGATCCACGCGAGGCCGTCGTCAAGGCGCGCGCGGGTGGTCTTGGTGATGAGGAATGTGGTGCCGAAGACGCCCGCCGTCTTGCCCACCACGAGGGCGAGCACGATGCCCACCGCCACCGGATCGCGCAAGGCAGCGCCCAGTCCCTCGCCGCCGCCCAGTGCCACACCGGCAGAAAAGAAGGCGAACACAGGCACCGCAAAGCCCGCCGACAAGGGACGCAGCCGGTGTTCGAAGGTTTCCGCGAGTCCGGCCGCGGGCTCGCCCTCCCTGCCTGAGGCCCCCACGGGTACGGTGAAGGCCAGCAGGACCCCGGCCACGGTGGCGTGGATGCCCGAGGCATGGACCAGGGCCCAAGTGGCCGCGGCAAGGGGGAGCAGCAGGTACCACCTGCGGACGCGTTTCTGGACTGGCTTGTTCACGAGGAAGGCAAAGAGGGCAAGCGGCACGGCGGCGGCCAGCAGCATGAGGGGCTCGAGGCCGCTCGAGTAGAAGAACGCGATGATACCGATGGCGATCAAGTCGTCCACCACGGCCAGCGTCAGCAAGAAGGTTCTCAAGGCCGCTGGCAGATGCGTATTGATGACGGCAAGCACGGCCAAGGCGAAGGCGATGTCCGTGGCCGTGGGGATGGCCCAGCCCTTGAGCGTTTCCGCGCCCGAACCGAGATTGAGGACCACGTAAATGAGCGCGGGAAGGGCCACGCCGCCCACTGCCGCCGCTACCGGGACGATCGCTTTTGCAGGCCTTCGCAATTCCCCGGCCACGAATTCGCGCTTCAGCTCCAGCCCGGCGATGAAGAAGAACACGGCCAGGAGCCCGTCGGACGCCCAGTGTCCCAGGCTCAGTTCCAGATGCCATGGGGCGTAGCCGATGTTGACATCGCGCAGGGCGAAGTAGCCATCGGCAAGGGGTGAATTGGCCCAGACGAGGGCGGCCACTGTGGCGGCGAGCAGGAGCGCACCACCAACGGTTTCGGTGCGAAGGATGGCCAGGATTCGTTGGTATTCGGGGAAGCTGGAGCGGCTGAAAACCCTGGGACGGGCGCCAGGGTGCGGGCGATTCGCCATGGTGGCTCCTGTGGAGGTTGGGAAGCTTGGGGTCGACAAAACTGTTGCCGACCAGACTTCCCGGCGCACCTGAACTCCATTTTAGCCGAGGCCCCCAGCTAGCTCGCATTTGTTGTCGTTAAAAGCCCTCATAACGACAACAAATGCGAGCTAGTTGGGCTCGGAAGGGACGTTAGGCGAGCAGGCCCGCTACTCCGATGACGGCCGTCGCGAGTCCGAGCACCATGGAGATGGTGACCAGCACGACGTGGACGGTGAGGAACTTCGTGGCTTTCCCATTGGCGTCGCGGGCACGCGAGTCTGCCGTGACGCGGCGCAGGAACTGCGGCCAAACGATCAGGGACCATGCCCCCGCGACGATCAGCACAATGGACAGGCCAGCTGCCAGCTTCACGCTAGTGGCTTTCGAGCCAGGCCTGGGCCTGCTGGGACTGGATGTTCAAGGCCTTGCCAACCATCGGTTCGGCCGCTTCGGCGATCTTGCCGCCGAGGAACGGAACCGACGACGTGACGGCACCTTCGAGCTCGACGCGGGTGTTGCCGCCGTCGGCCACCAGGTTCTGCACCGCGGTGACATCGAGCGGGGCGCCGGAGATCTTCAGGGAGATGTTGCTGGTCCGGGAGCCATCGGCCGTCGGGGCATCCCACTTCTCGGTCTGGGTGACGGTGAGCTTCTCGCCCACGAACTTGCGGGCGATCTCCGGGAGGCGCGTGGTGGGCAGGGTGCGGACGGTGATGGTGGTGAAGGCGCCGGCGACATCGCCGTCGATCTGGAATGATTCCAAAGTGCCGCCGACATACTCGCTCGTGTGGCGCAGGAAGTCTTCGTCGATGAAAGTAGCGGCTACGCGGTCGACGCCGTAGGGCAGGGTGGTGGATGCGTTCAGGGCCATGGGGGTCCTCCGTGAATATCTCGGTTGAGAGCTCTTGCGGCTCCCAAACATCCTACGGTGTGGGCGAGGTAGGCTAGGAACGCCCCGGGATTCGAGAGAATTTCGGGTTTTCGTGTTGCCTTCCCCCATCCCAGGAGCGCCATCCATGAGCCCTAAAGGCCAACCGTCAGCGGTTAACTCCGGAATCAGCCACCCTGGCACTGTTGCGTCCCTTGACGGATTGCGGCGCGCTCTGGGCGAGGACCGGACGTTCGCACGGGTCAGGCCCGAGGCTTCGCGGGCCTTCACCGAACGCAGCTCTGACTACCAGATCAGCGCCCCCACAGGCTTGAGGGCAGCGCTGCTGGCGGAGATGGCCGATGGCCTCGCCTCCCAAGGCCTTGAAGACAGCGCGGTGGTTTTGGCCGTGACGGCCACTGGCCGCGAAGCCGAGGATCTGACCGCGGCACTGGCGGCCTATCTTCCGGCGGATTCGGTGGTCGCCTTCCCGAGCTGGGAGACCTTGCCGCACGAAAGGCTCTCGCCCCGCTCGGACACGGTGGGCCGCAGGCTCTCAGTCCTGCGCCGCTTGGCCCACCCGGAAACCTCGACGGCGGGTCCCCTGCGCGTGGTCGTGGCGCCGGTCCGCGCCGTGGTCCAGCCGGTCGTGGCGGGCCTGGGAGAACTGGTCCCGGTGACCTTGAGGGTAGGGCAGGAAATGCCCTTCAGCGACGTGGTACGGCGCCTTGCCGACGCTGCCTATTCGCGCGTGGACATGGTTACCCACCGGGGTGAATTCGCCGTCAGAGGCGGTATTTTGGACGTTTTCCCGCCCACCGAGGACCACCCGATCAGGGTGGAATTCTTCGGTGACGAGGTTGACCAAATGCGCTGGTTTGCAGTGGCCGACCAGCGTTCGCTCTCCGGTCCGGCCGTGCACCACCCCACCGAACTGCACGCCCCGCCCTGCCGGGAAATCCTCATCACGCCGTCGGTCATGTCCCGGGCCGCCAGGCTCAAGGCTGACATGCCGGCAGCCGCGGACATGCTGGAAAAGATCGCAGGCGGCATCGCCGTCGAGGGCATGGAGTCACTGGCCCCCGTCCTCGTGGACTCCATGGTGCCTTTCGTTGACCAGTTGCCGGCCGGTTCGATCGGTGTGGTCATCGAACCGGAGAAGGTCCGTACCCGCGCGCACGACCTCGCGGCCACCAACGAGGAGTTCCTTGAGGCGGCATGGTCCACAGCGTCCGACGGCGGGACCGCGCCGCTGGATCTGGCCTCGCAGGCCGCAGCCGATCTGCACGCAGCCAGCTTCCAATCTCTGACGGACACCCGGAGCGCAGCACTGGCCCACGGCGTCTCATGGTGGTCCATCACGTCGTTGGCGACCGACGAAGAGTTGGTTCTCGATATCGATGTCCTGAACCTGCACGCCCGCGAACCGCGCGGCTACCAAGGCGACGTCGCGGAGATGCTCGAATTCATCGGTTCCCACGTACGCGACCAGTGGCGCATTGTGGTGGCCACGGACGGACCGGGCCCAGCCCAGCGCCTGGCCGAGTTGTTCCATGATGCAGACATCCCGTGTTCCCGCGTCGAATCCCTGGCACACGAACCCCAGGCCGGCATCATCGAGGTGACCACGGCCGCCGTCGGACGCGGTTTTGTCCTGGATGGCCTCAAACTGGGGCTGCTCACGGAAGCGGACCTCCTGGGCCGCACATCGGCCGGGTCTACGAAGGACATGCGACGCATGCCCTCCAAACGGCGCAACGCCGTTGATCCCCTTCAGTTGCACGCCGGCGACTTCGTGGTCCATGAACAGCACGGAATCGGGAAGTTCGTGGAGCTGATCCAGCGCAAGGTGGCGGGCTCCTCTGCTGGTCCCTCCGGGGGAGACGCCGGCCTTCGCGAGTACCTCGTGCTTGAATACGCGGCGTCCAAGCGCGGCGCCCCCGGCGACCGGCTTTTCGTTCCGACGGACCAGCTGGACCAGGTGACCCGCTACGTTGGCGGGGACACGCCGTCGTTGAGCAAGATGGGCGGGGCGGACTGGGCGAGCACCAAGTCCAAGGCCCGCAAAGCCGTCAAAGAAATCGCGGGCGAGCTCATCCGGCTCTACTCGGCACGCATGGCGTCCCGCGGACACGCCTTCGCGCCGGACACCCCGTGGCAGCGGGAGCTGGAGGAAGCTTTCCCGTACGTGGAGACGCCGGACCAGTTGACCACCATCAACGAGGTCAAGGCCGATATGGAACGGGAGATCCCGATGGACCGCCTGGTCTCGGGCGATGTCGGGTACGGAAAGACCGAGATCGCCGTCCGCGCCGCGTTCAAGGCCGTACAGGACGGCAAGCAGGTGGCAGTCCTGGTTCCCACCACGCTGCTCGCCCAGCAACACTATGAAACGTTCACCGAGCGCTTCTCCGGATTCCCCCTGCGCGTCAAGCCGCTGTCCCGGTTCCAAGGTGCGAAGGAAGCCAAGGAAACCATAGAGGGGGTCAAGAACGGCTCCGTGGATGTGGTCATCGGCACGCACCGCCTGCTGTCCAAGGACTTCGAGTTCAAGGACCTTGGCTTGGTGATCGTCGACGAGGAGCAGCGCTTCGGGGTGGAGCACAAGGAAGCCCTCAAGAAGATGCGCACCAACGTGGACGTCCTTGCCATGAGTGCGACGCCGATCCCGCGGACGCTCGAGATGTCGCTGACAGGCATCCGCGAAACGTCCACGCTGGCAACTCCGCCGGAGGAGCGGCACCCCGTGTTGACGTACGTGGGGCCGTTCACCAATAAGCAGACCTCGGCGGCGATCCGGCGTGAACTCATGCGCGAAGGCCAGGTGTTCTTCGTCCACAACCGCGTGTCCTCGATTGAGCGCATCGCGGCACAGATCCGGGAACTCGTCCCGGAGGCCCGGGTGGAAGTGGCGCACGGACAAATGTCCGAGAGCCGCCTGGAAAAGATCATCGTGGACTTCTGGGAGAAGCGCTTCGACGTCCTGGTCTGCACCACGATCATCGAAACCGGCTTGGATATTTCCAACGCCAACACCTTGATTGTGGACGGTGCGGACAAGTATGGCCTCTCCCAGCTCCACCAGTTGCGTGGCCGCGTGGGCCGTGGCCGCGAACGGGCCTACGCCTATTTCCTGTACCCATCGGAGAAGCCCTTGGGCGAGGTGGCCCTCGAACGGCTCAAAGCCGTCGCATCCCACAACGAGCTCGGCGCAGGCATGCAGTTGGCCATGAAGGACCTCGAAATCCGCGGCGCCGGCAACCTGCTGGGTGGGGAACAATCCGGCCACATCCAAGGCGTTGGCTTCGACCTCTACATCCGCCTTGTCGGTGAAGCCGTGGCCGAATACCGTGGGGAGGCCGAAGAGAAGGCCGCCGATATGAAGATCGAGTTGCCCGTCAACGCTCATTTGCCGCACGACTACGTGCCGGGCGAACGCCTGCGCCTCGAGGCCTATCGGAAACTCGCCGCGGCCATCACGAACGAGGCCATCGACGAGGTCCTGGCGGAACTCGTGGACCGTTACGGTGAGCCGCCTCTGCCCGCGAAGAACTTGATCGCCGTCGCCCGCTTCCGGGTGGGGGCCCGCGAAGCCGGGTTGTCCGACGTCGCGCTCCAGGGCAACTTCATCCGCTTCTCGCCCGCCCAGCTACCCGAGTCCAAAGTCATGCGCCTGAACCGCATGTACCCGGGCTCGCAGACCAAGCCGGCCCTCGACGCCGTGCTGATCCCGAAGCCCAAGACGGCGAGGATCGGTGGCCGCGACCTGCAGGACGCCGAGATCCTGGAGTGGGCCAACACCGTGATCGAAGCTATCTTCGCGGCTTCGACCGCTTCGCAGACCGCAGGCTAAGGCGATGATGGGAGGACACCACGCCGCGTCCGGGGCCGCGGCGTGGATAGCTATTGCGTCAACCGGCCCGTACGCTTTGGGCTGGTACCCCTTGGACGCCACCGGAATCCTCATTGGAGCGATGACGACGGCGGGGACTGCCTTGGTGTGCGATTGGGACCACCGCGCGAGCACCATAGCCCACTCGCTGCCGCCGCTGTCCAACGTGATCGCCGTCGGGATTGAGAAGGCCAGCGGAGGGCACCGGCAGGGAACCCATTCACTTTTGGGCGCTTCGGCCTTTGTGGTGCTCGCGGCGATGGCTGCCCAGTTCCAGCTGGACACCCCCGTGGGCCGGTTATCGGTGGGCGCGGGGCTGTTGTGCATGTTCATGATCAACCTGGCGGCCAAGGCCCTCAAGCTGTTCCCGAATACCGGCTGGATCGCCAACTGGGTTTTCGCCCTAGCCATGGCCGGACTGGTCACGTGGTTCGCTCCGCATCAGTGGAGCTGGCTGCCTTTGTCCATGCTGACCGGCGTCGTGGTCCACATTGTGGGTGACATGATCACCACCGGGGGAGTGCCGCTGCTGTGGCCGATTGTCATCAAGCCGCCGAAGTTCTGGCGCAAGCTGCCCTTGGTCAGCGGGATCTGGCGGGCCAATGGCGCATTCTCCATCCCGCTGCTTGGCAAGGCCGGTTCGCGGCGGGAGTGGCTGGTCCTGATTCCGGTGAGCGGCTACGCCATGGTCGGCCTTGCCTTGGCGGCCTGGACGCTGGTGCGGAACCAGTGGCCAGCCGCCCAGGCCCTTTTGCTGGGCCTGGGCGGTTGACGGTGGATCTCAGAACTTCGATGCGCCCCCGGAGGTGATGGTACCGATCGGGTTGCCTGCTTTGTCCGCAGCGCCTGTCGCCGGGCTGTAAGTCGGCGTCTTCGGTTGGATGTTCGTTCCCGCTGTGCCGCCTGTACCGCTCCCGCCGAGGGTGATGACCAGTGTCCCGGTGGATTGGGTCCAGGTCATGGTGGACGTTGTGAAGTTCAGGGGCGACGTGCTGCTTGTGTTGTAGCCGCCCACAAGGGCCACGCTGCCGAATGACGGTTCCGCGCAGGTGGTGCTGGTGAATCTCAGGACTTCGTCGGTGCCGATGCTAGCGGTCCCCCCGGCGGTCTGGCTGGGGGACGAGGAGTCCCAGCCGCTGCAGAGAGTGTGTGCGTCCATGTCTGTCGAAAAGACGATGGTGAGCGTGTCTCCCGCGTCGGCTTTCTTTGCGGTGCCGCCGTTGGCCATGGTGACGGAGCTGACAGTTGGCGCAGTGGTGTCGATGGTTATGGCCTGCATTTGGCTGTTGCTGGAGTTGCCGGCCGCATCGGTAGCGAAGTAGGAAATGCTGTGGGTTGCCTCCCCAGTCACGTTCACGGAGGCGGTTGCGCCAGCGACGGTGACCTGGCTGAGGCTGTCCACTTTGTAGCTAATGGATGCGACGCCCGAACCGCCGACGTCCGTCGCACTGAGGTTTACTGTCACCGGGCTGGTCCTGTTGTAGCCGAGGGAGTTTGGCGTTGGCGAGATTGAGGCGACTCCCACCACCGGGGCAGTGGTGTCGATCTTGACCGTTTGAGACTGCGGAGTGCTGGAATTCCCTGCGACGTCCGTGGCGAAGAAGGACACGGTGTGGGTGCCGTTGCCGGTGACACTCACGGCGGCTGTGGCTGCGTTGACGGTCACCGTGCTGCCGCCGTCGACCGTGTACTTGATGGACGCGACTCCCGAGCCGCCGGGGTTGTCCACTGCACTAAGGTTCACAGTCACCGGGCTGGAGTTGTTCCAGCCCGCGCCGTTCGGCGCCGGGGAAATTGAAGTCACGCCGACGGTGGGCGGAGTCGTATCAATGGTTACGCCTGCGCTTCGCGCACTCTCCGCACCTGTCCACAAAGAGATGACTGGTGTGACTGTGTAGTACCACGTTCCGCCGGGCAGGTTTTGTTCCACGCAGCTGAGGCCGGAAACCGTTCCTGCGCAGCCTCCTCCAGCGGCGATATTGGTACCGCCGGAGGGCGACGAGTAGCGGGCCACGGTGTAGCCCGCTACTGCGTGTCCGCCCGGTGTGGCTACGGCCGCCCAGTTGACCGTGGCATTTGCACCGTTCAGAGAGGCCACCGGAGCGCCGCCCTGCGGCATGGTGTCTGCTTTGGCCGCGCCGAAATTGCTGCTGCTCAACGACTGCCAAAAGGCATTGGCCGCCGGGCCGCCCCAGGAGATGAAGAGCGCTGCCAGTAGCGTCCACGTCACGCGACGGCGGAGTGTATGCCTGTATCCGCGGCCTGCAGAGTGCTTGGGCTTGTTCATTTGCGGACCGCCATCGTCACTGGAAGGTGGAATACAGCGCCTTGGCAGCTGGATTGCGAAGCCGTCGACATTGACGCAGCTGCGGGCAGGGTGATCAGAACGGAGGAATTTGCCGGGATGGACACCGTTGGCGTCAGAGGCGCGGCCGGGGCGTTGAACGTTACGCCCGTGGTGGTGCACAGCGGGTGGGATGAATCCGCGGTAGCGGCTGCGTTGGCGATGAAGCTGTACACCTGCACCGTGAAGGCATTTGGATTGCTCGCCCGCACGATGACTTCCGCGGTACCTCCCGGGACGAGGGTGGTTGCGGGACTGTCACCCGCCACCAAGGCATCCACGGTCACGGTCTGCATGGTGCCGCTGGCGGCCGAGCCGCTGCCGATCCCGACGGTAGACCAATAGGCGTAGGCCGATCCGACTCCCAGGACCAGGCTCAGCATGGCAGCCGTCACGGCCGCTTTGGCTGTTGCCAAGGTGCCGGCCTTCATCCACCTGTTCGCTTTCATGTCAGCTGCCCGCATTTCAGTTGCCCTGTCCCGTTCCGGAGTACGAAAGCTGGAGGGTTGCGCCTTTGCACCCGTCCTGGTTGAGCGAGGTGTCCAGCATTCTTATTTGTGGCCACCGAGCCGCCGGGATCCCGCCGGTCGAGAGCGAGGAATTGCCTGGCGGGGCAGAGATCGGATAGCTGCCGCTGAATTGTGTCACTGCATAGTCCGAAGGATTGCATGGCCGGTTATTCGCCACAGCCTGCGCGGTCCGGGTGACCCCCGTGATGGAAACGGTAAGGCCCGTTATATTGAGGCTGGAATTACCCGGGTTCGCCAATTGAAGATTAATCGACACGGCGTTGCCCGGTGCCAGAAGCCCGGTGGGGCCGCCCGAGATGGTGAACGGTTGGTGCTGCCCTGCGGTCACGGTCAAGGAAACGACGACGACGGCGGACTGCAGCGTCCCGCTGTTGCCCTTGAGGCTTAGGGAGTAGGTCCCAAGAGGTGTGGCGGAAGTAGTGGACACGTCGAGGGTCGCTGGCGATGACCCGGGCCCGACGGCGACGCTTGCGGGCGAAAACGTTGCCGTGGCACCTGCCGGCAGCCCCGAGACTGACAGCGAAACATTCCCGGAAAACCCGCCCGAAGGCTTGACCACGACGTTGTAGCTTGCCGAGGTCCCCTGTGTGACGGACCTGCTGGTGGGTGCAAGCTGCAGCGTGATGCCTTTTGCAGCGTTTTGGTTGCCGTTGCCATTAGTACCGGCGGCAAGCACGACGCCCGACGTGAGGATCACCAAAAGGAGGCCTGCCAGGAGCATTTTGGCTCCCGTGCGAACGGTGCGGATCGGCGATCGGAATAGCTCCGGAATGCGGGGCACCGGTTCCTCCTCTGGGTTTGTTCTAGATGGTTTCTCTTGGGACAGCACAAGCCGGTGGGCCGTTGCGGGCCCACCAGCTTTGTGACTAGTGGCTGGCGTAGGCGAGGTTGACAGTGGCGCCCTTGCAGCCGTCCTGGTTGGTGCCGATCTTGTCGTTGAACGCGATCGTCGCACCGCCCCAGCTGCCCACACTCGGACCGCTGGCCACTTCGTGGCCGACGGTCATTACCCCGTTGGTTGGGAAGAGCGTGAAGTCGCTCGCGTCGCAGGCCCCGACTGCACCGGTGGCCTGGGTCACGCTCGCGATGCTCGCCGTCACGTCGGCAACATAAACCGGGCTGGTGTTGGGGTTGGTGAACGTGCCGCTCAAGGTCTGAGATAGGCCGCCCGGCTGCAGACCGGTGACGACGCTGGTCTGCGAGACCGTGATCGTGGTGTTTGTACCTGTTGCTCCGGAGCCGACACCGCTACCGGTGTTGGTCCAGTAGGCGAAGGCTGCTCCGCCGCTTGCCGCTACGAGGGCAACTGTTGCTGCTGCCGCGTAGACTTTTCCTTTTTTGCTCAATTTACGCATGGTGAGACTCCTTGTTAATTGGTATTCCCCGGAACAGGCGACGGCGGCAAGGAATTCGGAAATACCAATCCTGCTTGGACTGCCCATTCATTTGATGACCAAATGCTGGCATGGGCAGTCTTTAACTAACAACGAGTGGTGCTACCCGTTTTTCCCAACAAAAACGAGTGGTACTACTTGGATTGCGATCCGTCTGTGGGAAATCGCCAATGGGGCCCGTCTGCTCGTTCAAGGCTGGTGGACGCCAAATGGCTGGGTTGTACCGGCGAGATCCTGGATTCTCTCGGTCGCGGCCCAGCTGGCAAGCAAGCGGAGGCGTTCATCGGACGGGGATCCAGGTACTGCCGGGTAGACCGTAAGTTTGAAGCCAGGGTCTTCCGCGAGGTCCATGGATTCGTAGGCGAGTTCGAGGTCGCCTACCACCGGGTGGTGGAAATACTTGGTCCCGGCGTAGTGGCGCCGGACGTTGTGGGCGGCCCAGCGGGTTCGGAATTCTTCGCTGCGCATGGACAATTCTCCGACGAGGTCTGCTAAACGTTTGTCGAAAGGATTGCGTCCGGTCTGCGTGCGCAGGATTGCCACGTTGGTATCGGCTGCCAGCTCCCAATTGGGGTAAAACCCCCTGGCCCGGGGGTCGAGGAAAATGAACCGCGAATGATTGGCGGGCCTTGCAGGTTCTCGGTACATCTCCGAATAAAGCGCAAAGCCGAGTTGGTTGGCCGCGACGATGTCCATGTGGCCGTTGCCGATGAAGGCCGGAGACGTGGTGATGGAGTCCAGCATGAATTGGAGAGTCGGGCGGACGGTCCCGCTTTGGAGGGGGCGCCGTCGAGCCTGGCCGGAAGTGCTGGCGGCACGGGCAAGGTTGTAGAGGTGGTCCCGCTCGGCGTCGTCAAGCTTCAATGCCCTGGCTATCGATTCGAGGACGCTTTCGGAGGTACCGGCCAGGTTCCCGCGCTCAAGCTTCGTGTAGTAGTCCACGCTGACCCCCGCGAGCATTGCGACCTCTTCACGGCGCAGGCCGGGGACCCGGCGTCGACTCCCTATGAACGTGAGCCCGGCCATTTGGGGAGTGATTTTGGCGCGCCGAGAGGCGAGGAATTCTCGCACTGCCATCCTGTTGTCCACTCATTCACGCTACACCGGGCTTTGCGCCGTAGGGAGGTACTGCCAGAACCCGGATAAGCAGAGCTCTCGCTAGGGATGGATTCCTTCGCTTCCATTGAAAGTGAACCATAGGCCCGCCCACAATCCTGGGCCGGGCCCTGACCACCAGAATGGAGTCAGCGTGACTGCCATCCACACTCAGATGCCCGAGCGCGAACAGATCGTCGGCCGTCCGCTCGCGGCGGTGCTCGGCTTGCTCACCATCTTCGGTCCGATTTCCATGGACCTGTACCTGCCTGTCCTTCCAGCCCTCACGGCCGAACTTCAAAGCACGACGTCGGTGGCCCAGCTGACAATCACCGCTTGCCTTCTTGGCCTCGCCATAGGCCAAGTAATCGCAGGGCCTCTTTCGGACCGTTTCGGACGCCGAGTGCCGCTGCTGATTGGAGTAATCGCCTACACAGCGACATCGGCCCTGTGTGCGCTCGCCCCGACCGTAGAAACACTCGTCGCCGCGAGGTTCGTCCAGGGCCTGGCGGGCGCCGTGGGCATCGTGATTGCCCAAGCCGCTGGCCGGGATGTCTATTCGGCCGGTAAGCTGCTCCGCTACTACGGACGCCTCACGGTGCTCGGAGGACTGGCCGCGATTGTCGGCCCAGTGATTGGCGGCCAACTCGCTGCAGTCACAGACTGGCGGGGTGTCTTCCTGTTCCTCGCAGCCATCGGTCTTGCCATCCTTGTGGCCTGCTTGGCCGTTTTCCGGGAGACCTTGCCGGGGAGCCGGCGCATCACAGGAGGTCTTTCCCACACGGTCAGGGACTTCCGCCGGCTCCTTGCGGACCGGGTGTTCGTTGGGGCCGTTCTGATCACAGGCTTCACGTACTCAGCGATTTTTGCCTACTTGAGCGGGGCAACCTACATCCTCCAAGGCATGTACGGGCTCTCCCCGCAGGGCTACTCGCTCGCCTTCGGCCTGAACTCCCTGGGCTTCATGGTCTTTGGGTTCATGGCCGGACTCCTGGCTGAACGTTGGTCTGAGAAGGCAACCCTCGTCCTGGGCCTGTTCATGACTCTCTCCGGCGCCCTCGGCCTCCTTGCCACTGCACTCCTGCACCTGCCTTTGATCGCTATCGTCCTGTCCCTTTTCACCATGGTCAGCGGAGTGGCCGTGACCAGCCCGCCGGCAACGTCGCTCGCACTGAAGGACTACCCTGACTTGGCAGGCACGGCGTCCTCGCTCCTTGGTCTGGCTCGGTTCGCTTTCGGTGGCCTCGCTGCACCCTTGGTCGGCATCGCGGGTGCCAACAATCCGGTTCCCTTCGGCGTCGTCGCCTTCGTTTCGGCTGCAGCGGCTGCGCTTTGCATCGGATTGATCAGCAGGCGCGCAGTGAACCGTCTCAATCACCACTTCTGACCTTCTTTGGTGCGACAACGACGGCGACACGCCCTTTTTCGGGGCGAGTCGCCGTCGTTCGCGTTGAAAGGAGGTCAAAAGTGGTGGAACCACACTTAAATTGCTGTGGCCCCGGACCAGGTCCAGGGCCACAGCATTTGCGGTTAAGTCTTAGCTTTCGCCGGCCGAGTTGGAGCGGCCGAGGATTGTTTGTGGAATCCAGAACGCGAGGGCAAAGAGGCCGAGGCACACAGCCATGGGCCACGGGTTGCTAAGCGTCAGGAAGGACAGCGAATACAGTGCGCCGAGGAACAGGACCATGATGACCGCGAAGATCAAAATGCTCTGGCCCAGGTTGTTCTCTTTTTCGACGAGCTTGCTGGCGTTCTGGGACATACTTTCCTCCTCGGCCCCTGCGGGGCTCAAAAACTTTGGCGGCTGCGGGGCTATTCTGTACTGGGGAAATTCAGTACGCGGATGAACCTTGTTCACCCTTGACGATGGCAATCCCGGAGCTCGCACCGATACGTGTTGCACCAGCAGCAATCATAGCCTGTGCATCAGCCAGGGAACGCACTCCACCGGAGGCCTTGACGCCGAGGTCAGGGCCAACTGTCTTGCGCATGAGCGCAACGTCTTCAACCGTGGCGCCGCCACCGTTGAAGCCGGTTGATGTCTTGACGAAGTCTGCCCCGGCCTCCACGGAAGCCTCGCAAGCCAGGACCTTCTGCTCGTCATTCAGCAGCGCGGTCTCGATGATGACCTTCAGGATGGCCCCGCCTGCGTGGACCGCCTCCGCCACCGCTGTGACGTCATCCACCAATGCGCCCTTGTCCCCGGCCCGGGCTGCGGCGATGTTGATCACCATGTCGATTTCATCCGCACCGTCCAGCACAGCACCACGGGCTTCAAAAGCCTTGACGTCGCTGGGAGTAGCACCCAGCGGGAAACCAACCACCGAGCAGGTGAGCACGCCGGAACCCTTGAGTGCCTTCGTGACGGTCTTGACCCAAATCGGATTGACGCACACCGATTTGAACTTGTACTCGGCTGCCTCCGCACAGAGCTGGCGCACCTCGGCCTCGCTGGCCTCCGGCTTGAGAAGAGTGTGGTCGATGTATGAAGCGATGCTTGCACTATTGTCCAGTGCAGTAGAGGCTTCGTTGCTCATGGAGGTCCTTCCGTGGCGGGCCCGGTGGCTTCGTGCCGCAAGGGTCGCGGCTCGTCAAATGACCATCTTGCCACACTGCTCGACCGCCGTGGAGGCTGCCCCGAAACCGGGGGGATGCCGAGTGCCGGGCCGTCTCAGGCAGCGGCGACGGCGGTCCGTCCGGCCCTCGGAGCGCGGAAGCTGGCGTCTTCTTCAAGCCGGGCGGCGCAGCGGGCCGCTGCCGCATCGGAAGACAAGACGAGCCCCAAGCGCATGCCGTCCCAGGAGGCGGCGTCGCCGATCGCCCAGATGCCTGGCACGGAAGTGGTGAAGTCGCGCCCCACCCCGATGCCGCCGTCGGGAGCTGTTTGCAGGCCGGCACTTTCGGCGAGCTCGTTGCGGGGGAGCCGTTCCTCAGCGAGCACCACAAGATCGCCGTTCATGCTGCTTCCGTCTTCGAAGACGATCCCGGTGGCCGGGAACACCGAACCGGCCACGGAAGGCATGACGGACGCGGGGCGCAGGGTGGTGCGGACTGGCCGGACGCCGCGGGCCCGAAGCACAGCCTCGGCCTGGCCGGCCGCAGGTCCAGTGCCCACCAGGATTCCCAGGGGGCGACGGCCCAGGACCCGGGTAATGTCGTTGACCGCGGTGCCGATCTGCTCAGCATCGTCGATGGTGGAGTAGCTCAAGCCACGTGCAGCGCCCTCGACCGGCGGAAACATCGGGGCAGAGCCGGTGGCGATAACCAATTGGTCGTACGGGAACTCCATGCCCTCGGTGGTGGTCACTGTGCGTGCCTGGGCGTCAATGAAACTTGCCGCCTGGCCGAAGCGAACGGAAACCTGGGGGAGCGCAGCTAGCTCCAGGAGCGCATCGGAACAATCGTCGCGGTTGCTCAGAACGGTGATGGTGCCGTGGAAGGCTGCGGTTCCAGGCTGCTGCGAAGCTGCGCTGACCCCCGCCAGCCGACGAACGAGGGCTTGGGCTGCGGGCCCGGCTCCTGCGATGACGAGGTGGACGGAGCCTGCGGACGGGGTGATGGACATGGTGGGTCCCTTCGCTGGATTAACCTCTGGGTACGTGCCTGTGCCCAGCCTAGGCGTTGGGTTTTTCGGCGGTGTTTCCCCGTTGTTGCCATTTCGCAGGCTCCTGTTCCCTGATGGTTACCCACCGGTAATGAGCTGGGTCACATGCGGCCGGCGGGGCATCAACCCGGCGCGGCTAGTGCGCCGTGCGGGAGCGTTCCGGAGGCGCCAACCACTCCTGACTCTGGCCAAGCCCAACTACGCCGTCCATCGTGCCTTCGCCGCGGAGGGCGGCCGCACCTGCTTCTGTGGATGCCGTGAGGAACCACGCTTCGACGTGGTCGTCCAGGAGGCTATGAGCTTCGGATAGCCACGCGGTGAACACGGGCTTGGGTCCCACGCGGAGGGTTTTCAAGGGCGCGACGCCGGGAGCGTCGCCCAGGACGAGCCGCGCCTTGGCCTGCCTGCCGTAGGCGACGTTCGCCGTGCCCTCGACATAGGTGTCCGACTTCCAGAGCATTCCACGGAAGGCGCAGTAGTTGGCGACCGCGAGCCTCACCGGGAGCCCAACCGGAGAAGGCTGTTTGATTTCGATGAAGCAGCCCAGCATTCCGTCCTGATCGTACTGGGCCGAGACGGTTGCGTCCGTGACTACGAAGTCTAGGTTGGCCTGGTGCTTGGGCATGCCCCAGATTCCCTTGCCGCCCTTGACCGAGATTTCGGTGCTGACGGGCAGGTCCACCACAAACTGGCCAAGCCTGAACGATTTCTGGAAGATGAGCGGCAGAAGCGGCGGGACGGGCCGGCTGCCGTGGGTGATGGCAATGGCCAGGGAATATTCGATGTTTTTGCCGATGTCCGTGGACGTGTGGTTGACCACGATGACTGTAAGCAGGCCTTTGCCGCCGAGGCTGAAGGGTCGCATTTCATTGCCTGGGAGCAGTCCAGCGGCGGCGCGTTTGTTGATGGGAAACGCCGCCATCAGCATGGGGGAGTCGTTCGAATTGAGCGGCATGACGTGATTGATGCCGTCCACTTTGGCGTACCGGCCGCTGAGTTTGATCTGGCGGCGTGGGACCGGGGAGGGGAGCAATCTGCGGAGGGACCTGTGCATCGACGCGTGCAACTGTGCGAAGTTTTTCATGGCCGTTCCTCCGGACCAAGAGCGAATGTACGGCCATGTTCCCACCGGGCCGGGAATCTGTCCATGAATTCGCCGTCGTCGGGGCGCTGGGCCTGGTCTTCGTCGTCAAGCAGGTCCCCGAAACCCGCGGCCGCACCCTGGAGGCACTCGAGGAAGACGTCACCACCGGTGCCATCTACCTGGTGCGCAAGAACCAGACCTAGACGCGGAGCCGGTAGCCCCGTTTCACCACGGTTTCCACGAGCGTTCCGTCCGGCAGGGAGGACCGCAAGCGGCTCACTGTCATGTCCAGGGCGTGGACCGAGCCGCGCAATTCCAAAAGGTCGGACAGTGCATCGCGGGACAGCACGGCACCGCCTGCCCCCATGAGGGCTCGCAGCAGCAGCAGTGGAGCCGGAGCGAGTTCCACCACGGAACCATCGATCCTCAAGCAGCGGCCACGCAGCTCAATATGCCCCGCAGGAGTATCGAGCCGGCGCACATGGTTCAGGGCCAGATGCTCCGTTACGAGCCGGATAAGGGCACCCATACGGTAGCGGTCCGGGATGAGGGGGGACAGCCCGGCGTCGATCAGCGGTTGTGCAGTGACGGGGCCGACGGCGGCAACGGTCACCTGGGTTTTGAGGGCCTCGATCAGCTGGCGGTACAGGCCCATTTCGTGGGCCGTGCTCCACATGGCGTCCACTGCTGGCGCGCTCGTGAAGGTGAGCACGTCCAAGTCTCCACTGCAGACGGCTTCGATCAGGCGCGGCAGCTTGTCTTCGCCGTCGGGCTTCACCCAGCGGTACGGCGTGACGGTGAGGACCGTCGCGCCGGACATGCGGAGGCGCTCAAGCTGGCGGACGTCGGTGTAGCCGTGCAATTGCACGGCGACGGTCTTTCCCCGGACGCCTTCCTGGAGGAGCATGTCCACCAGTGTGGCGGTGGTTTCGTCACTGCTGATTCCGACGTCGGCAAGGCCGGCCGCGCGGACGGCACCGCGGGCTTTCGGTCCCCGCACGAACATGCGGCAGGCCGCCAAGACATCGAGAAGCTGCTCGCCGATGCCGAAAGAGTCCGCGGCCTCGCACCAGCGCCGCATTCCGTAGGCAGTGGTGGCGATGCAGATATCGGGCTTGGCCGCGATGATCTTCTTCGTGTCCTCGATGAGCGTGATGTCTTCCTGGACCGGTGCGATCTTCAATGCGGGGGCATGCAGCACTGAGGCACCGCGCCGTTCGAGGGCCTCGATCAGGTCGCGCGACCGCCGGTGGGAAGTCACTCCGATGCGGAAACCGTCCAGTGGCGCATCGTCGTTTGGTCCAGGGGTGGCCAGCGGCGAGCCTGCATCAACGGAATCAAGGGCGTTCAGAGTGGTCATAGGGTTTCCTTCAGGCTTCAAGGAGCGAAGCCGCGAGCCGGCTCAACTCTGCGGAGGCTTCGGCATGATTGCGGTTGGCTTCGGCCACCCGGACCACCTCGCCGATGACCAGGACGGCCGGGTTGCTGCAGCGGGAGGCTGCGGATTCGATGGTGCCGAGTTCGGCGATGGTGGTGCGCTGGCCGGGGCGGTAGCCGCGCTCGACGACGGCCACGGGCATTCCGGCATCCATTCCCGCCCGGCGCAGGCCGGCAGCCAGTTGCGGCAGGGTCCCGATGCCCATCAGCACCACGATGGTCCCGCCGAGGCCGGCCAGATGGGTATGTTCCTTCTCGGTCAACGGGGCGTGGCCGGAGACCACGGTGAACATGTGGCTGACCTCGCGGTGCGTGACGGGAATGCCCGCGGCCGCGGGGACCGAGATGGCGCTCGTGACACCGGAGATGACGCGGACGGGGACGCCTGCCTGGGTGCACGCGGCGACTTCTTCGCCGCCGCGGCCGAACACGTAGGGGTCACCGCCCTTGAGCCGGACAACGTTCTTGCCTGCCAAGGCGGCCTCGACCATGAGCTTCTCGATGTCGCACTGGGCCACTTTGTGATGGCCGGGGCGCTTGCCGACGTCCACCAGTTCCGCAGAAGTAAGGCGCACCAGTTCCTGGTAGGGGGCCAGACGGTCATAGAAAACGACGTCGGCGTCCCGCAGCGCGTTGACCGCGCCGACGGTGAGCAGGTCCATGGCGCCGGGACCGCCGCCGACCAGCGTGACATGGCCAGGCTCCCCGGCGGCCGGTTCGATGGCGACGGGGATCCCGGCTTCCCGGCAACGCGCGAGCAGCGGCTCCCAACCGGGCTCGCCGTCGTCGACGGCTGCGACGAGGAACGGGCGCTCCGGCAGCGGGCCGTCACCTTCGGCACCGTCCGGCGTGCTGAGACGGTAGACGACGGCGCCGGCGGCTTCGTAACGGCGGACGGCTTGCCGGGCGGCGTGGGCCGAACCGGTGACCAGCACGTCGCGGCCGGTGGGATCAATGGTGAGCTGCATGGTTGTCATTTCCCTTCACCTGCGGATTCATTGCCGGAGCGGACGGGGATGCTTGCTGAAGAAATGAGGACGCCGCCCTTTTCCTCGTTCGTGGCGGGGCGGATCTGGCCGCGTTCGGGGACGAAGGTGATGGCTTCGTCTTTCTGGTCGGGGGCGTTGACAAAGGAGCGGAAGCGGCGCAGCCGTTCGGGGTCTTTGAGGGTTTCGGCCCATTCGTCCTGGTAGGTGTCGATGTGCCGGGCGATGGCGGCTTCGAGGTCTTCGGCGATGCCGAGGGAGTCGTGAATGATGACGTCCTGGATGTGTTGGAGGCCGCCGTCGAGTTCTTCCTGCCAGCGCGCGGTGCGCTGGAGACGGTCCGCGGTGCGGATGTAGTACATGAGGTAGCGGTCGATGTATTTGATCAGCGTGTCGTCGTCCAGGTCCTGGGCCAGGAGCTGGGCGTGGGCGGGCTGGAAGCCGCCGTTGCCGCCAACGTACAGGTTCCAGCCCTTGTCGGTAGCGATCACGCCGACGTCTTTGCCGCGGGCTTCGGCGCATTCGCGGGCGCAGCCGGAGACGCCCATTTTGAGTTTGTGCGGACTGCGCAGGCCCCGGTAGCGCAGTTCGAGGTTGATGGCCATGGCCACGGAGTCCTGGACGCCGAAGCGGCACCAGGTGGAGCCGACGCAGGATTTCACGGTGCGCAGGCTCTTGCCGTACGCCTGGCCCGACTCGAAGCCGGCCTCGACCAGTTCCTTCCAGATGTCCGGGAGCTGCTCGAGGCGGGCGCCGAACATGTCGATGCGCTGCCCGCCCGTGATCTTCGTGTACAGGCCGTATTTCTCGGCGACGCGGGCAATGACGCCCAGGCCCTTGGGGGTGATTTCGCCGCCGGCGATGCGGGGGACCACGGAGTAGGTGCCGTCTTTTTGCATGTTGGCCAGGGCGCGGTCGTTGGTGTCCTGCAGGGTGCCCCGGCCCGCGCCGAGGACGTATTCGCTGTTCTGGGAGGCCAGGATGGAGGCGATGGTGGGTTTGCAGATGTCGCAGCCCGCGCCGGTGCCGTATTTGGCCAGGATGTCCTCGAAGGAGGTCAGTTCCAGGACCCGGATGGCGTCGAAGAGTTCCTGGCGGGAGAGGCTGAAGTGCTCGCAGAGGGCCTTGGAGACCTCGATGCCGGACTTCTTCAGTTCCCCTTCGAGGAGCTTCTTGAGCATGGGCACGCAGGAACCGCACTGGGTGCCGGCCCGGGAGCAGGTCTTCAGTTCGCCGAGTTCCTGGACGGGGGCGTTGCCCTCGCAGGTGCCGCAGCCGTTGATGGCGTCCCGGATGGACCCGGCGGGCACGTTGTTGCACGAGCACAGGATCGCGTCGTCGGGCAGTTCGGTTTCGGGGGCTTCCCCGCCGCCGGCGGCGGTGAGGTAGGCGCCGGGTTCGGCGGGCAGTTCGCGGCCGAGCATGGGGCGCAGGCTCATGTAGGGGGTGGCGTCGCCGACGAAGATGCCGCCGAGCAGGGTCTTGGCGTCGTCGGTGGTGACGATCTTCTGGTACACGCCCCGGGCCGGGTCCGCGTACACGATTTCCAGGGAGTGTTCGGTCCTGGCGAACGCGTCGCCGAAGCTGGCCACGTCCACGCCGGAGAGCTTGAGCTTGGTGGCCGTGTCGAAGCCGGGGAAAGTCGCCTGCCCGCCGTGCAGCCGGTCGGCCACGATCTCGGCCATCGTGTTCGCCGGCGCCACGAGCCCCAGGCACATGCCGTCGAAGTTCGCCACCTCACCGATCGCCCAAATGCCGGGGACTGGAGTGGCACAGTGGTCGTTGATGACCACGCCACCCTTCTTGCCCAGTTCGAAAAGCGGTTCGCTGCCGTTAGCGGGATCCTCGCCGGCGCGGAACAGCTCGTCGCGGGGACGGATGCCGATGGACGCGATGACCATGTCAGCCGGGACGATACGGCCGTCCTTCATGAGGACACCGGTGACCTGGCCGTCGTCGTCGGACAATACTTCGGCGGGATAGGTTCCCGTAAGAACTTCAAGCCCCTTGGCAGTGACGAGCCGGCCCAATGCCTGGCCTGCGCCTTCATCCAGCTGGGCGTTCATTAGCCAGCGTGAACCGTTGATGACGGTGGCTTGTGCTCCGAGCTCCATGGTGCCGGCCGCTGCTTCCAAGCCAAGGAGCCCGCCACCGATGGTCACGGTCCGGACAGTGCGGCCGAGCTTCTCCGTGAGTTCGGCAATGGCCTTGTTGATGGCCCAGACGTCGTCCAGGGTGCGGTAGACATGGGCGAGCTCGCCGCCGGGGAAGGGGAGTTGTGCCGCGTCCGAGCCGGTGGCAACTACCAGGTGGTCGTAGGGGTAGCTGTTGCCGGCCGCGGTTTCCACCGACTTGGCTTCGGCGTTGATCTTGACCACTCGCTCGCCGGTGCGCAGGGAGATGGATTCGTGCTCCCACATGGACATGTCGCCCAAGGTGAGGTCATAGTCCACATCGGTGAGGGCCTTGCTCAGCGTGACGCGGTCGTACGGGAGGTGGGCTTCCTCGGTCAGGACCGTGACCTGCCAACCCTCAAGACCGCGGGTGTGCATGGCGTCGGCAAAACGGTGGGCCGCTGGGCCTCCACCGGCGACAACAATACGGCGCAGGTTTTCTGGGTTGGAAGTGTGTCCGGTCACTGGTGGCCTTTCGCATACGCCGCAGAAGTGCTCCGCAACTTGTCACTTCAGACTACGGACGGGCAGTTTCGCCTCAGTTTCCCTTTTGTTTCGTGGTCTTAACTTCTGGGTCACGATTGGATGTCGTTGAGTGTGAGGTCTCTTTTACGCAGCGGACACATTGGCTGCATTCCGGTGAAACACTCCCCGCCTACCTTGAGAGTGTGGCTGCTAGTCGGCCACGCCTGAAGGCAAGGACAAAGGCCGGGACAACATTCGTCCCGCCGCTGGCACAGTGAAAGGGGTTGACATGACCGTCATTCTGGAACGGGAAGAACAACTGATGAGCGCGCCGGCGGCGTCCGGCTGGCACCGCGTATGCCCGTTGGACGAGCTTGAGGTGGCCTGGGGCGAGGCAGCCCTGATTGACGGTGTGCAGGTGGCGCTCTTCCGCATCGACGCCGAAAAGGTGTACGCAGTTGCCCAGCAGGACCCTGCGACCTTGGCAAACGTCATGGCCCGCGGCATCACCGGTTCCCGGGGCAGTCGTCCCACCATCGCCTCGCCGTTGCACAAGGAGGTCTACGATCTTCAGACCGGCGAATGCTATTCCAACCCCGAGCTCCGGCTTCCGGCTTTCAAGACCCGCATGGTTGACGGCTTCATCGAAGTCGAGGTCTAGGCTTAGCGTTACGGCCTCAGAGCCCCAGCGCCTCGCGGACGTCGGCCAGTATGTGGTCCAAGGTGGTCCGTGCGGCGTGCCGGGTTTCTGCGAGTTCCGCCGCGGAACCGACCGACTTGATGACCTCCAGGTAGCACTTGAGCTTTGGCTCGGTGCCGCTCGGCCGGATGATGACGCGGCTTTGGTCTTTGGTGAGGTAGAGGAGGCCGTCCGTGGGCGGCAGTTGTTCGCTTCCCTCGGCCAGGTCCACAAAAGTCTCGATGGCGGAGCCGCCGAACGATTCGGGCGGGTCTGTCCGGAGTCGGTTCATCATGGCGTCCAGCAAACCGAGGTCCGCCACCCGGATGCTGAGTTGGTCGCTCGCATGCAGGCCGTGCACCAGATAGATCTCGTCCAAGGTGTCGAAGATCGTCTTCCCTTCAGCCTTGGCCGCCGCCGCCAGTTCGGCGATGAGCAGGGAGGCGGAAATGCCGTCCTTGTCCCTGACGAGTTCCGGCGCCACGCAGTAGCCCAGGGCCTCCTCGTAGCCGTAGATTAGTCCCGGCACGCGCGAAATCCACTTGAATCCCGTCAGCGTTTCTTCATGGGCGAAGCCGGCCGCCGCCGCGATGCGGGAGAGCAGCCGGGAGGAGACGATCGAATTGGCAAAAACGCCCCGGGTGCCGTCGCTTTGCCGGGCGTCGGCGGCATGGCGGGCCACCACGTGGGCGCCCAGAAGGGCGCCTACTTCGTCGCCCCGCAACATCCGCCAAGCACCCGTATCAGGGTCCTTTGCCGCCACGGCCGCGCGGTCGGCGTCGGGGTCGTTGGCCAGCACAATGTCGGCACCCGAGCGGGCCGCTGCCGCCAAAGCCAGGTCCAGTGCGCCGGGCTCTTCCGGATTGGGGAAGCTGACCGTGGGGAAGTCCGGATCTGGTTCTGCCTGCTCTACCACGAGTGAGACGTCCGTGAAGCCGGCCGCGTTGAGAACTGAGACCGCGGTTTCACCGCCCACGCCATGCATGGGAGTCAACACAATCTTCAGCTCCCGCGCCGGGAAATTCAGGGGGTCGGCAAGGCCAGCCATCGCGGCCTCGTACTCTCCCGTGATGGAGCCGGGCAGCACCGTCCAGCCGGATTCAGCCAAGGCGATGGAGTCCAGGGAGCCCACTGATTCGATGCTTGCGGCGATCTGCGAATCGTAGGGCGCCACGATCTGGGACCCCCGGCCGCTTTCCTCCACGGCATTGCCGCCCAAGTACACCTTGTAACCGTTGTCCTGCGGCGGGTTGTGGCTCGCAGTGACCATGACGCCGCCGTCGCAATCAAGGGCCCGGACCGCGTAAGCCAGCAGCGGGGTAGGAAGTGCCGAAGGCATCAGGAAAGTGTCGATTCCGGCCGCCGTGAAGATCGCGGCTGACTCTGCCGCGAAGACCTCCGAGTTGTGCCTCGCGTCATAGCCGACGACGGCGCGCGGCCGCATTCCGGGGGAGGCCGCCGCAACGGCGTCCTTCAGGAAAGCCGCCAAACCCGCTGCTGCCCGCCGCACCACCACGCGGTTCATCCTGTTGGGGCCCGGACCGAGGGCGGCACGGAGTCCCGCGGTACCGAACTGCAGTGTTCCACTGAAACTGTCTTCAAGCTGTTGGCGGGCTGCAGCGACGCCGCTGGAGGCGAGTCCGGCCAGTTCGGTCAGCGCTGCTGCCGTGATCGGGTCCGGGTCCTGGGCTGCCCACTCGCCGGCGTCGGATATCAGCTTTTCAAGTTCGGCATCGCTCGATGTCATAGGGATAAAGCTATCGTCAAAGAGCAGGGATGCCGAGGCACGGGGTTGTGTCAGCCGTCACAGTCCTGCCGCCCCACCCAACTGACTCGCATTAGTTGTCGTTATGACGCGTGTTAACGACAACAACTGCGGGGGCCCACGCCGCCAGGGTTCCCTGGCCGTGGGGCCACACCGGCGAGGGCCCCGGCCTGAGCTTGCGAAGGCTGGGAGCCGGTGGGGACTTGCGAGGCGAGGGTGGCGGTGGGGACAGTGGGGCTGCCGGGCGTCAGGGTCGTTGCCGCGTGCTGCTGAGTTTGAAGCTCGCGGTGCCTCCCGTGCTGAAGGCGGCCGCGCCTGTGTTGCCCCATTGCGGGAAGAAGATGTCCGAGATGACCACCGATCCATCTTGCGTAAACACCTCTGCGGACGAGGAATCCAAGAGGATGCGGACGTGGACCTTGCCGTCCTTCATGGGCACGGAGGCTTGGTGGTAAAGGCTGAATTTCGGCGAGAAGTTGGAAGTGCCGGCCGCCGAACGGTCCACTTTGAGACCAAAGTCGGTGCCGAGGGAGTCCGTGGAATCGGTGACGGTGAGGTTTTTGCCATGTACTTCACTGCTCTTGGCGTCCGTGAGCGCGTCCACCGCGGCGGGGGCGATAGTCGAATGGAGCTCGAAACGGTTGCCTGCGGCTACGAGGCTGAGCTGGCGCGGGATGGCCATGGATCCGCGCCACGGGGTGCTCGGTACGGACGGCGCATAGTCCCAATTCCCCATCCAGCCGAGCAGTACCGGCTTGCCGCCAGGGGCAGAGGTGATGGTGTTGGCGGCGTAGAAGTCGGCTCCGTGGTCCAGCCATTGCGAGTCCGTCAGCGGGTCTCCGGGTTTTGCGGCGTGCGCCGCCGTGAACCGAGTGCCGTCGAACTCGCCCACGAAGTACTGCATCCCGGAGCCTCCCGCAATGCCTCCTGGGTTGATGCTCAGGATCATGACCCATTTTTTCAGGCCGCTGCCGCCGTCGACGTCCATCTGGAGCAGCTCCGGAACTTCCCAGAGTCCGCCCTGGGCGCCCACTCCCGTGAAATCGCTGAGGAAGTTCCAGTGCAGCAGGTCCGTGGACTTGAAGAGTTTCACCACCTACGCGTCGGTTACCACCGTGGTCATGACCCAATATTTGGAGGCGGGGTGATCTGACCAGGGACCGTGACGCAGAACTGCCCGCGCCGGGGTCCCGCGCGGGCAGTTCCTTTGTTCCTGGCGGGTCGGCTAGTTGGCTTTGGTGGAACGGGTTCGCGCTAGAGCGGTGACGCCTGCCGCCAGGCCAATCAGGCCCGCTGCTAGGCCGAACCAGCCGACCGTGGAACCAGAGTCACTCGACATGGTCGTTGCAGCAGCCACCGGTGCGGGCGTCGCGGAGGGAGAGGACGTGGGCGCCGCCGGTGCGGAGGAGTCACTGGCGGTGGTCACGAACGAGGGAGCGGGGTGTTCGGGCTCAGACTGGCCTTGGACGGTCTTCTCGTCCCACTTCACAACGGTGCCGTCCGTGTACGTCTGGGTTGCGGGCAGCGTGATGGTGGTGCCGGCATCCGGCAGGACACCTACCGAGATTGAGAACGCCTGGTATTCGTCCTGCCCGATCTGGTGTGTCGCGTCAGCGGTCCACACCACGGACGTGACGGCCTTGGTGACCGTTGCTCCCGCGACCGTGACCGGTTTGGGCAGAGTGGACGTGATGAGTTCGGCTTTCCAACCCTCGATGGGTTTCACGGACACCGAGTTGAACGGAATGTCGGTGGGGAGGGACACTTCGAGTTTGTCGGTTTTTGCCGTGGGTGATTCGTTGGGGACATTGAAGGTCAGGTGGGTGTAGCCACCGGCTGCCGGGTCGTCGGGGTCAACGTGAACGTGTGCAGAAGCGGCTGAAACGCCGAATGCGAGGAGCCCGGCGGCCATCGTGGCTGCGCAGGCGGTCTTGAGGGTACGGCGGTGGGAGGTCTTCATGGCAATGGTGCCTTTCACAAGGGAAATTCTGGGACTGGAACGGGCCGGATGTCTGTCCGGCCGGTGAAAGCAGCAATGTGCCGCAGGGTCCCAAGCCCGTATGCGAAAGGGGTGGACTCAGGCGGCAGGAACCAGGGCTGGCGGACCGCGCCGGGAAGGAAGTCGAAGTCCGCGAAGACCATCGGGAAGCACGTCAGGAACCGCACAGGGGGCGGGGCCGCGGGATGGCTGGATGGGTGTTGGGGCGGGTAGTTGGACCAGGGGGCGCAGCCATGCCGCCAGCGCCCAAAGTGCCTGTTCCCCGGGAGCCAGTAGCAAGGTGGTGCCAAGGGTCGCCACAGCATGGGCAGCGAACATTTGCCAATCGCTTGCGGCGGTATGGGCAGGCGGCGCGGAAATTAGCGTCCCGGGGAGCAGGGCCGGGACGTGTCCTGAATGCCCGGACTGCAGTGGTGCCGCGGACGAAACCCCGGGCGACAGGGCACAGAAAGCCCAATGAAGCCAGAACTGCCCGGCGCCCAAGAGTCCTGCGATGACCGGCACGGAAAGGCGGAACCGCGTGAGTATGGCTACCGGGAGTATCGTCAGTGCGCACAGAGCCGTGAGGATGGCGGGCTCGGGTAGCTTGCCGCCACCGGCCAGGTGCCCGCCGGCGGCCAATCCCAGAATGATTGAACCGATCAGGCCCGTTCGGAGGAGCCGGAAAGATGCGGATGTGATCATCTGCGTTCCTTCCGGTTCTTGGCGCAATGGAGGAGAGTTACACAGATTCTACTGGCCGCCGCCTGCCGCTGGCGCCGAACGCCGTCGAGCAGGGTTACTGCTCGACGGCGTTCGGCTCTAGTCGCGGTATCTGCTCCCTAACGCTGAGCTACTGGATCAGAGCTTGGCGATGATGTCCGCCAGGAGCCGGGAAATGCGCGCGCCTGCAGTCTGGCCTGCCTCGATCACTTCCTGGTGGCTCAGCGGTACCGGGCTGATGCCTGCGGCCAGATTGGTCACCAGGGAAATGCCGAAGACCTCCATGCCAGCGTGCCGGCCGGCGATGGCCTCCAAAGCAGTGGACATGCCCACCAGGTCCGCGCCGATTCGCTTGGCGTACTGGACCTCGGCTGGAGTTTCGTAGTGCGGGCCGGTGAATTGGGCGTAGACGCCTTCGTCGAGCGTGGGATCCACTTCCCGGGCCAGGCCTCGGATGCGCGAGGAATAAAGGTCCGTGAGGTCGACGAACGTGGCGCCTTCGAGGGGAGAAGCCGCCGTCAGGTTGATGTGGTCACTGATTAGCACGGGGGTGCCTGGGGTCCAGGCTTCGTTCAAGCCGCCGCAGCCGTTGGTCACCACCAGGGTCTTGCATCCTGCGGCCGCAGCTGTGCGCACGCCGTGGACTACCGCGCGAACGCCTTTGCCTTCGTAGTAGTGGGTACGCGCGCCCAGGACGAGGGCCCGCTTGCCCTCTTTCGTCAGGACCGAGCGGATGGTGCCCACATGGCCCTCAACGGCGGGAGCGTGGAATCCGGGAACCTCCGACGCCGTCAGGGTCGCCGTCGTTTCGCCTATGAGATCCGCAGCCGCGCCCCAGCCTGAGCCGAGCACGAGCGCGACGTCGTGGGATTCGACGCCGGTCTCCGCCGCGATGTAGTCGGCCGCAGCTTTGGCGGCCTCGAATGGGTCTGTGTTGATCAGCTCTGTGTTACTCACTGGTACAAACTACAGTGCCGCGCGCGCTGTTGAACAGGGCGCTGTTGGGCGGGGCAAACTGCCCTGCAGGCGTTCTCAGGTGGGGCTTAGTGGCAGGTCCGCTGGCATTAAGTAAGAATTGACCATTGTGACCATGCATCCTGACTTCAGCTCACCACGAATCGCGATCCTAGGCGGAGGTCCAGGCGGATATGAAGCGGCAATGGTCGCAGCGCACCTGGGAGCGCGGGTCACCCTCATCGAACGCGCCGGGCTCGGCGGCTCCGCCGTGCTTACCGACGTCGTGCCTTCCAAAACCCTGATCGCGACGGCTGATCTGATGACCCGCGTCGGAGAGGCGGGGGAGCTGGGAGTCAAGTTCGCCGTCGACGGCAGCGATGTAGCGCCAGGCATGCGCGCGGATCTGGGCCACATAAATGACCGCGTCCTGCACCTCGCGAGGGAGCAGTCCGACGACATCCGCGTGGGCCTCGAGCACCTTGACGTGGAAATCCTGATGGGCTCGGGAAGGCTCTTGGACAACCACACCATCGAGGTCATCACCTCGGACGGCACCAGGACGATCACGGCCGACGCCATCCTCCTGGCCGTCGGTGCGCATCCCCGCGAACTGCCCACGGCCAAACCCGACGGAGAGCGCATCCTCAACTGGGCGCAGATCTACAACCTTGAGGAACTTCCGGAAAACCTGATCGTAGTTGGTTCCGGCGTCACCGGCGCCGAGTTCGCTTCTGCCTACAACGGCCTTGGTTCCAACGTCACCCTCATTTCGAGCCGCGACCAGGTGCTACCCGGCTCTGACACCGACGCCGCCCAGGTCCTCGAAGGCGTCTTCAAGCGCCGCGGCGTGCGCGTTCTGTCCCGTTCGCGCGCTGAGGCCGTGGAAAGGACCGAAACCGGTGTCCAGGTCACCTTGGGCGACGGTTCCGTGGTGACGGGCAGCCACTGCCTCGTCTGCGTGGGTTCGATCCCCAACACCGTCGGAATCGGATTGGAAGAGGCAGGTGTGGCTGTCACGGAGTCCGGCCACATCAAGGTGGACGGTGTTTCCCGCACCACGGCGCCGAACATCTACGCTGCTGGCGACTGCACCGGGATCTTGGCCCTCGCCTCTGTCGCGGCCATGCAGGGCCGCATTGCGGTTGCGCACTTCCTGGGCGACGCCGTCATGCCGATCAAGCTCCACCAAGTAGCGTCCAACATTTTCACCTCACCGGAAATCGCCTCCGTAGGCGTCTCCGAGGCTGACCTCGAATCGGGCAAGTACCAGGGCGACGTTGTCACGCTCTCCCTGCTGAGCAACGCCCGCGCCAAGATGCGAAACACCAAGGACGGCTTCGTCAAGATCATCGCGCGCAAGGGTTCGGGCACTGTGATCGGCGGCGTCGTCGTCGGGCCGAACGCTTCGGAGCTGATCTTCCCGATCGCTGTTGCCGTGAAGCAAAAACTGCACGTCGACGACATCGCGAGCACCTTTACGGTGTACCCCTCGCTGACCGGGTCCATTTCGGAAGCGGCGCGCCGGTTGCACGTTCATATGTAGCCCGGTGGGTGGCTGATTGGTCGCTTCCAGTAGCAAGCCGAATGACCAGGGCGAAATCTGTAACTGGACTCACTCCCGGTAGATTTCGCGGCGATGACCGGCCTGAACGACGACGATGACGAGTCGGCCGTCGTCGATCCGGTAGAGCACCCGATAGTCTCCCGTACGAACCCGCCACTCGACCCGTCCTGTTAGCTTTTTGGCGCCAGGGGGGCGTGGTGTCTCGGCCAGCAACTCGATGGCTGCTTGGATCCGTCGACGGGCCTCGGGCGGAAGCTTGCGCAACTGCCGAAGGGCCGCCGGCAGGACCACGACGTTGTATCTCACGTCAGACCCAGGTCGCGCTTGACGTCCTCCCACGGAATCGGCGTCTGACCGGTCTGTTCCATCTCTTCCCATGCCAAGTCGACGGCCCGGATGTCTTCAAGTTCTTCCGCGGCTTCACGGAGGCGCTCCAGTTCGGCGGAATCAATCACTGCGGCGACCCGAATTCCGCGGCGCGTGAGGAATACCGGTTCGTGATCGCGATGTGCGGTGTCCACAATAGTTGCCAGATGGTTCCGGGCTTCGGTGATGGCTATGTCGGTCATGCACTCGATGCTACGGCAAATGCGGCAAAATGTACGTAGCGTACAGAGCCACCGATAACGTGAGTGCGACGGTGGGCGGCCTATTTTGTCAGAGCCTGCTGGCAGAGTGTTTTCCATGGAAGCGATCGGACACCTCACCACCGGCCGGGGCGCTGCGCCTAGTGGCCGGTTCGTCGTGTCCCATAGGGTGCGGGAACCGCGGATGGTGGCTGCGGCTCGTCAAGCGCCGGAGCTGCGCCGACTCGTTCTGCTGGATCCGCGCGAGGATCGCCCCGGCGATCGCGGTGGTCCGGAGCGGGTTCTGGAGAGTACTCTTGCGGCATTGCGGTCACTGGCGCGGACGGCGGTCGACGACGTCGGGTCGCTGGGGTTGCAGGACTCCGCTGCGTTTGCCTCAGGCGTGGAGGAGCTGTCCCGCACCTTGGATTATTTGCAGGTCGTCGCCGCGGGGCAGCTGAACCGGGTGCGGCAGCAGGAGCCGGCCAGCCCGACGGGCTGGATGACAGGCTGGGGAGCCGAGGCCGGGGCGGGCGGTTCCAGAGTCGGTGCTGGCAACCCCGGACGGGATGTTGAGGCGGCCGGTACCTGTGCCGATGTCGAAGACGGCGGCCTCGGTGAGCGGGCCGCCCACGTCGGGTTCCGGGAGTTCAGGAACACCGGTGAGCACATGCGCTCGCTCCTGCGGATCAGCGCTGCCGAAGCCCGCCGCCGCCTTACGCTTGCGGAGAATCTGCTTCCCGGCCGCTCACTGGCGGGCCAAACGATACAGCCGCGATACGGGGAAGTGGCCGCGGCCTTCGCCTGCGGGAGCATTGCTTCCCGCCCGGCCACCACCATCACCATGGCCCTGGAACGCGTCCGGCCCCTGTGCAGCCCCGAAGCGGCCGTGGACATCGAACACGCGCTGACTACGACAGCAGGCGAGAACGATGCCGACTTCCTGGCTAGGATCGCCCGCCGCTGGACCGAAGCCATCGACCAGGACGGTACCGAACCCAGCGAAGAGTCCCTGCGGCACCTCCAAGGCGCCTTCCTCCGACGACCCAAACACGGGCTCCAGCATCTGGAGATCTTCGCCACCCAGGACCAATACGAACACCTGCTCACGGTCATGAACACGGCCACCAACCCCCGGACTCGCACAGCCCAGGAGTCCGGACCCGGAGACGAGCAGGTGGATGCGGGCGGCGAGAGCGGGCTGACGAACGGGCTGACAAACGATCCGCCAGGTGGTTCACGCGATGATGCCGCGTCCCTGGACCGCCGCACGAGGGCGCAGAGACTCCTGGACGGGTTGCTGGGCGCCTGCAAGATTGCCCTCGCCACAGGGTCATTGCCCGCGGCCGGGGGCCAGCGCCCCCAGATCATGGCCACCATCGACTACCGGGACCTCCTTGCGTCACTTAAAGAAACCGGGCACTCGCAGCCGCAACCGGGCACGGGGAGCTTTACCTTCACCGGTCCGGTCCCAGCGGTTACGTTGCGGAAGATCGCCTGCGACGCCGACATCATCCCGGTCGTCCTTGGCGGGAAGGGCCAGGTGCTGGACATCGGCCGGGCATCCCGGATTTTCCCGGCCCACATCCGCAAAGCCATTACTGCCAGGGACAAAGGCTGCGCGTTTCCGTCGTGCGCGATGCCGGCCCCGTGGTGCGAAGCCCACCACATCACCTATTGGTCCAGGGGTGGACCAAGCAGTGTCGAGAACGGCACGCTCCTCTGCAGCCACCACCACCATCTGATTCACAAGGAGGAGTGGCACATCCAGGTCCAAGCAGGCGTGCCCTGGTTCATCCCGCCACCCCACATCGACCCACGCCAACAACCACGCAAGAACCACTACTTCCAGGTGTGACGAAGTTCGGTCGTTGTTGCCTCCGGCCGATTCCAGCTGCTGGTCGGGACCATCGAGCCGAAACATGGGCAACGGTCGCGCGCAGTGATGTGCTGCGCGGTAGTCGTCCTCAATGGCTGTGCAAGAGTATGGGGATGGAGATTCGATTCCGAGAGGGCTTCGTCGATGAACTCACAGCAAGAGAGCGGATGCGCTGATGCCAAACCATTACTTCAGTAGACGTCTTTATCAGTCTTCTGCGCCCTTTTCGCACTTTGTCGAACACGCCGGTAGCGGTTTCACTGCGGGCAAGAGCTGGGACTGGGACTTTCGGATCTTGTGAGAACCACGGTCTATTTGACAGATTACGAGGACTTCGACGTTATCAACTCGGTTTATGCCAGATGCCTGACCGAACCTTTCCCAGTCCGCACGACGATTCAGGTAGCAGCTCTGCCCCTGGGCGCCAAGGTGCAAATAGACACCGTAGTGGCTTTTGGGGGTGGAACGCGTTAGTCAGATCCCACTCTGCTGTCGGTTGACGTCACCGCCCTATGCGCTGCTGTTCGCCTTTCATTGAGGGCGCGCGACTTGGGCGCGCGACTTGGGCGCGACGCACGACCGACCCGGGCTGAGGTTGCCCTCGTCAGCTGGCCGGGTCGTACTGGAACTGCCGGACCTCTTGCGCGCAGCGGCAGGCGACGGCGATCTTCGCGGCCCACTCGAGTGCAGCCCCCCGCGACGGCAGCTCGAGAACGGTGTAGCCGCCGTTGGGCACATTATGGCCTGGGTGCGTGCCCTTGGTGACAGTGCCGTCACCGGCCACAAGCACCGTGTCCACGTCCTCATCGATCCCGCCGGCGAAGACGTACACGCCGGCGGCCTTGGCCTCGTCAATGACGGCATGCGCGGCGTCAACCACCGCCTCGAAGTCCTCCTCGGGGAACACCATGGCTTCACCGGGGAACGAGATCAGGTACTTGGTCATTTGAGGACTCCTCTGCTCCGGCGGCGCTATCCTCTGCGGCACCGCTCTGTTGCCAGCCCAATTATGGTCCCGGCGCCCCACATGTGGTCAGGGTAGAGCGTCGGGACCGACCCGCAGCACCTGCTCGTGCGGTACCGTCTGGGAGCTCGTTTCAAAGCCGCGCTGCCTTGGAATCGGTGCCGCATGGTGCCGCACCTTCGCCGCCGACGACGCCGGGTACGGCTTCGTGGCGACGGACATACCGGAACTAACTATCGGCGTCGCGCCCGGGCTTCGCGGAGCGGGTACCGGTACGGCGCTCATGACTGCGCTGATCGCCGTAGGACGCTCCCGCGGACTGCGAGGTATCAGCCTCAGCGTGGAGGACGGCAACCGCGCCCGGGATCTATACGAGCGGCTCGGGTTCGTTCGGGTCGGCCGGAACGGCGGTTCGGACACCCTGTTGCTGCAACTGTAGGAAGACGCCCAAACTCCCTACGCCGCAACCCCCTGGAAGTGCTTCTCAATAATCCCCTTGATGTCCCCATGGCAGCCGCCGCAACCCGTCCCCGCACGGGTCGCCTTGGAAACCTCCGGCACGGAAGAGCAGCCATCCAGCACGGCTTCCTCGATGCTCGCACCGCTGACACCTGCGCAGCGGCACACCGTGCGCTGGGGGTCGGTGTTGGCGCCGGCGGAATCCAGCTGGTCGGGGCCGTCCAGGCGGAGCAGGAGTGAACGGTCGGCCGGCAGTTCGGATCCGCGTTCGAACAGCATCACGAGCTCTGCGGCCGTGCGCGGCATGCCCACGGTCACTAGGCCTTCGAGCGCGCCGCCCCGCGTGGTCATCTTGACGTAGCGGCCGTGTTCCGGATCGGCCCATTGGGCCACTTGGCGCCGCGCCCTGCCGTCGGCAACCCCAGCGCAGAGGAGCTCGTCATCCCACGGTTCGGCGCTATTGTCACCAGCGACCGCCAGATTGATGCCTCGTGCCTTCAGGACCACGACGCCGGGCTTTTCCTGTGGCAGGGGTGCCAAGGTGTCGGCAGCGTCCTGGCCGCCCTCGGCAAGGAGGATCAGGTACTCGGCAAGCCACTCGGCTTGGCGCCAGCCCGGACCTACCAGGCCGGATGGGCCCGGCGCGGTGCGGCACTCAGGGCATTCGGCGTCGGCACAACGGACTTCGGCACAGTCGCCGATCGCGAACATGTGCGGCTCGCGGTACGTGCGCAGGTGGTGATCCACCAGGATGCCGGTGGCCGCTGGCAGCCCGCAGCCTTCGGCCAATTCGATCCGTGGACGGACACCACAGGAGAGGACCAAGAGGTCGCCCTCGATCCTCGATCCGTCGTTGAGCACCAGGGCGGAGAACATGCCGTCGGGGCCATTGTGCTCGACGGCCGTGGAACGGGCGTTGCCCACCATGGTGATCCCGCTGTTGCGCAGGCTTGCCGCAAGAACAGCGCCGCCGCCGCGGTCGATATTGCGTCCCAACGGGAAGGAACCGTTGTGCACAACCGTGGTCAGGGCGCCTTCTTCCGCCGCTGCGAGGGCCGTTTCAAGGCCCAGCACGCCGCCGCCGAGGACGATCACGCGCTTGCCGGTAGTCACGGCGTCGCGCAGTTGTGCGGCATCACGGAGATCCCGGAGGGCGGTCACGCCCAACGGGAGCACCGGGTGCGAAGGATCGGGGTTGATTCCGGTGAGGTTGGGAATGACGGGCCGCGAGCCCGTGGCAAACACCAAGCGATCGTAGCCTGGAGTGGTTCCGTCCGAGAGGACTACCTGCTGGCGGGCGCGGTCGATGCGTTTGACCGTGACCCCCAGCCGGACCTCGACGCCGTCGGTCGCCAAATCGGTAGCGTCCGCCATCGCGAGAGCCTCCGCGGTGGTCCGGCCGACGCCGAGTTCGGTCACCATGACGCGGTTGTACGCGGCTTCGGCTTCCTGCCCGACGACGAGCAGCTGGACAAGGCCGCTGCGCACGGCAGGCAACAAGTCGTCCACCAGCCGGGCCGCCACCGGCCCGAATCCGACCACCACAATTCGCTCGCTCACGATGCCTCCTTGACGTGCATTGACAAGCCGGCCGCCGCTAGGACAGCCAACTCCGGTTCGACCTCTGGTAGTGCCGCCTTCCGGACCCAGACCGTGCTGGTCTTGAACTCCGGCATGCCGGAAATAGGATCCGTGACCGCCTCAGTGAGCCGGTTCGCGCTGCCCAGTCCAGGGAAATGGAAAGGAAGGAAGACGGTGTCCGTGCGGATGGAGTTGCTGAGCTCCACCCTGCACAGGACTTCGCCACGCTCGTTGGAGACCCGGACAAAGTCGCCGTCGGAGACGTCCCTGACCACCGCCGTCGCGGGGTGCATCTGCAGGAGCGCCTCCGGCTGGGCAGCCGCGAGTTCGGCCACACGGCGGGTCTGGGCGCCCGACTGGTAGTGCTCCAGCAGCCGACCGGTGACGAGGGTCAGCGGATCAGGATCGGAGCCGACGACGGCGGAGCGCTGGGAACGCTTCCGGGGTGCCACCGGGACCATCACCGCGAGTCCGTCGGCGTGCGCGAAGCTGTCGAGGAAGAGTCGCGGCGTTCCCGAGCTGCCGGTGGGATAGGGCCAGTACGCAGCTTCTCCGCGATCCAGCATGGCGTAATCGATCCCGGAGTAGTCGGCCAGTCCGCCAGCGGAGGCGAGCCTCAGTTCCTCAAAGACGGTCTCGGGATCGTCGCTGAACGTGGACGGAGCGTCGAGGGATTCGGCGAGCCGGGCCATGAGCCACAATTCGCTGCGGACGCCCGGGGGAGGGGTGAGGGCTTTCCGACGGCGGAGCACGCGGCCCTCGAGGTTGGTCAGGGTGCCTTCTTCTTCGGCCCACTGCGTGACGGGGAGGACGAGGTCGGCCTCAAGCGCGGTCTCGGACATGAAGAAATCGCAGACCACCAGGAAGTCCAGGCTGCGCAAGCCCTCGATCACGGCGCTGGCGTCCGGGGCGGATACCGCCACATTGGCGCCGTGCACGAAAAGGCAACGGACGCCGTCGGGCTGTCCCAAAGACTTCAACAGTTCCACGGCTGGCAGCCCGGGGCCGGGGATGATGGATTCGTCCACGCCCCAAACCTTGGCAACGTGGGCGCGGGCGGCGGGATCGGTGATCTTGCGGTACCCGGGGAGCTGGTCGGCTTTCTGGCCGTGCTCGCGGCCGCCCTGGCCATTGCCTTGGCCGGTCAGCGTGCCGTAGCCGCTGCGGGAAGAACCCGGCAGGCCGAGGAGGAGGCTGAGGTTGATCGCGGCCGTGGCGGTGTCCGTGCCGTCGACGTGCTGCTCGACTCCGCGGCCGGTCAAGATGTAGCTGCCACCGCGCCGGGCGCCGTCGGCGAGGCGACGCGCGGTCTCGCGGATGAGCGTGGCGGGCACGCCCGTGATCGATTGAACCCGCTCGGGCCAGAAAGCTGCGAGGCTGCGGACGATCGCCGGGTACCCGGTGGTGCGGCTCTGGAGGTATTCGGCGTCGGCGAGGCCTTCGTGGACAACCACGTGGGAGATACCCAGGAGTAAGGCAAGGTCCGTGCCGGGGGTCGGCTGCAAGTGGATGCCGCCGCCGTCGCCGGTGAATGCGGCAGTCGCGGAACGGCGGGGATCGGCCACGATCAACCCGCCGGAATCGCGCGCGCCCTGCAGGTGCTGGACGAACGGCGGCATGGTCTCGGCAACATTGGAACCGAGGAGGAAGATGACGTTTGCTGAATCAAGGTCCTCCACGGGGAACGGAAGGCCGCGGTCCACGCCGAACGCGCGGTTTCCGGCTGCCGCAGCGGAGGACATGCAGAAGCGGCCGTTGTAGTCGATGCGCGAAGTTCCCAGCGCCAGGCGGGCGAACTTGCCCAACTGGTAGGCCTTCTCATTGGTGAGTCCGCCGCCGCCGAACACGCCGACTGCGTCGGCTCCGTACTGTTCGCGGGTCTGTTTGACGGCTGCCGTGACCAGCATGAGCGCCTGGTCCCACGTGACCGGCCGGTGGACGCCGTCGGACCCTTTGAGCATGGGTTCCGTAACTCGTCCGGTGTGGTTCAACAACGACGCCGATGTCCAGCCCTTGCGGCACAGCCCGCCCCGGTTGGTGGGGAAGTCGCGGCCGGATACTTCCAGTAGTGGAAGTGCCTTTGCCGCGGGAGCGGGGTCTGACCCCGGCTGCGCCGAGGGCGCCGCCGGGGTCAGAGTCATGGCGCACTGCAGCGCACAATACGGGCAGTGGGTGTTGGCGCCATTGGGCATATTAGATGTGTCCCATCGCGTTACGGTTGGCCTTCCGGAGGTAGCAGACCCAGCAGACGGCCAGCATCAGCACGTAGGCGCCGACGAAGCCGTAGAACGCGGGAGTGTAGGAGCCGGAAGCACTGGATGCGTTGAGCACCTGGGGGATGACGAATCCGCCGTAGGCACCGATCGCCGAGATCAAGCCGAGGGAGGACGAAGCCAGGCGTGCCGTGCTAGCGGCGCTGGCCCCGGAACGCGCGGCCCGGCTGGAGGTGGCGAAGATGATCGGAATCATGCGGTAGGTGGCGCCGTTTCCAAAGCCGCTTGCCGTGAAGAGGAACAGGAAGAGGACCAGGAAGAGCCAGAAGTTCTTGAGCGGAAGGGTCCAGATCATGGTCAAGGTGATGATCGCCATCGCTGCGAAGGCCGTGACGGTCATCCGGGCTCCGCCCATGCGGTCAGCCATGCGTCCACCGTAGGGGCGGGCCAGCGAACCGACCAGCGGTCCGAGGAAGGCGAGCGAGAGAGCCACCGCGCCGAGGTGCATGGAAGAGAAAGCCGGGAAGTAGTCCTTGATGAGCTTGGGGAAAACGCCGGAGAAGCCGATGAACGAGCCGAACGTGCCGATGTAGAGGAAAGCCATGATCCACAGATGCGGCTCCTTCAACGCGGCGATGGAGCCTGCCACGTCACCTTTGGCGCTGGTGAGGTTGTTCATGT
Organism: Arthrobacter sp. DMZ02-1R; assembly: GCF_057747935.1. Lineage (NCBI taxonomy): Bacteria > Bacillati > Actinomycetota > Actinomycetes > Micrococcales > Micrococcaceae > Arthrobacter > Arthrobacter sp. DMZ02-1R. Next base: position 3,391,950 of record NZ_CM173230.1, on the reverse strand, counting down.
ACTTCCAGGCGCCGAATGCGGCGACAAGGATCAGCGGGATCCAGACGAGTCCGGCCATGGGCAGGTTGACGGTGCCGGCGGCCAGGAGGGTGACGGCGATCGGGACAACGAGCTGCGCGACGGCGGCACCGAGGTTTCCGCCCGCGGCGTTCAGGCCGAGCGCCCAGCCCTTTTCACGGGCAGGGTAGAAGAAGGTGATGTTTGCCATCGAGCTGGCGAAGTTGCCGCCGCCGAAGCCTGCGAGTCCCGCTACCAGCAGCATGACGCCGAACGGGGTCGCGGGGTTGGAGACGCAAAGCGCGAGGCCGGCTGTGGGGATCAGCAGCAGGAGGGCCGAGACGATGGTCCAGTTGCGGCCGCCGAACTTCGGGACCATGAAGGTGTAGGGGATGCGCAGCGTGGCACCAACCAGGCTGGGGATAGAGATCAGCCAGAAGATCTGGTTCGTGTCGAACTTGAAGCCGGCGGCCGGGAGCTGGACGACGACGATCGACCAGAGCTGCCAGACGACGAAGCCCAGGAACTCGGCGAAGATGGACCAGTAGAGGTTGCGCTTGGCGATGGAACGGCCAGCATCTTCCCACTGCTCCTTGTTCTCTGCATCCCAGTTGGCAATCCAGCGGCCAGGGCGGTGTTCGAGCTCGGGGACGAGGGCGGTGGGCGCCTGCTCGTTGGTGAGGATTTCGGTGCTTCGGTCAACTGTCACGGAGTGCCTCCTTTGTGGGGACGTTGTATCTCAACGATAGGGACGGCGCGTTTCGCGGACCGTCGCGGTTTGTAAACGTGCTGTGACATTTGCCTATCGGAGGGGGTCACCATTGCGTGAGATGGCGGTGAGGTTGCTGTGTCGTGGACCACAGAATGAGACTTTTCGGGGCGTCCGCATCTTGGACTTGATTGTCCATTTGTTGGATACAGGGAACTGTTATTGAACTCTCAGATAATCTTTGCCGGCAGGCTCAGGATCCCTTCATCGCGGTTTGGCTTTGGGAATCGGCCGAGGGCAGCACGTTCCTGGTGAGCGTCTACCTCAGCGCCATGGCAGTGCTGACGCTCGTGGCCTTGTTCCTGTCCAAGGAAACCAAGGACACGGACTACGAGAACAACGTGGCCTGACCCTGTCTTAACTGACTCGCGTTAAACGGCTCCGGCCCCGCACCAGTGGTGCGGGGCCGGAGCCGCTTAAGCCGTTGCTTAGTCTTCGATCGTCGCGATGACGGCGCCTGCGGAGACGGTTTCGCCTGCCTTGGCCACCAACCCGTGGATGGTGCCGGCCTTGTGGGCGGTAAGGGGCTGCTCCATCTTCATGGCTTCGAGAACCACGATCAGATCGCCTTCGGCAACGACGTCGCCGGCGGCCACTGCCACCTTGACGATCGTTCCCTGCATCGGCGAGGTAAGAGCGTTGCCGCCCGCCACGGCGGTGGCTCCCGCGGAACGGGAACGCTTCTTGATCTTCGCGCCCTTGGCGCCCGTGCTGGCAACCGAGGAGACAGAGCCCAGCGTCGCCGGAAGGACAACTTCCAGCCGCTTGCCGCCAACCTCGACGACGACGCGCTGGCGCTCACCGGCGTCGGCGGCTTCTGTTCCGCCTCCAGTGGGCGTCCACGCGGGGATGTTGTTGACGAACTCGGTCTCGATCCAGCGCGTGTGCACCGTGAACGGGCCTTCGGCCGGAGCGAACGCAGGATCGGTTACCACCGCGAGGTCGAAGGGGATGACGGTGGGGATGCCTTCAACCACCATTTCCTCAAGGGCACGGCGGGAACGCTGGAGGGCTTGTTCGCGGCTGGCGCCGGTGACGATCAGCTTTGACAGCATGGAATCGAAGTTTCCGCTGATGACGTCGCCCTGCTCGACGCCGGAGTCGATGCGGACGCCCGGACCCGTCGGGTTCTTAAGGGTGCTAATGGTTCCCGGTGCAGGCATGAAGTTACGGCCCGGGTCTTCGCCGGTGATCCGGAATTCAAAGGAGTGGCCGCGGACCACAGGATCGCCATAGCCGAGCTTTTCGCCGCGGGCGATGCGGAACTGCTCACGAACCAAGTCGATGCCCGTGACTTCCTCGGAAACACAGTGCTCCACCTGGAGGCGGGTGTTGACTTCGAGGAACGAGATTATGCCGTCCTGGCCCACCAGGAACTCGCAGGTTCCCGCGCCCAGGTAGCCGGCTTCTTTCAGGATGGCTTTGGAGGACTCGTACAGGCGCTCGTTCTGCTCGGCGCTCAGGAACGGTGCCGGAGCCTCCTCAACGAGTTTCTGGTTGCGGCGCTGGAGGGAGCAGTCGCGGGTGGAGACCACCACAACGTTTCCGTAGGCGTCGGCCAGGCACTGGGTCTCGACGTGGCGCGGAGAATCAAGGAAACGCTCAATGAAGCACTCGCCGCGACCGAAGGCGGCAACCGCCTCGCGCACTGCGGACTCGAAAAGCTCAGGGATTTCCTCGATGGTCCGGGCAACCTTGATCCCGCGGCCGCCGCCACCGTAGGCAGCCTTGATGGCGACCGGAAGGCCGAACTCCTTGGCGAAGGCCAGGATCTCGTCAGCGGATTCCACAGGGTCGGCAGTACCGGGGACCAAGGGGGCGCCAACCTTCTCGGCGATGTGGCGTGCCTGCACCTTGTCGCCGAGCGCTGAGATGGCCTCCGGGGACGGGCCGATCCAGGTGATGCCGGCGTCGATGACTCTGCTGGCGAACTCGGCGTTTTCAGCGAGGAAGCCATAGCCGGGGTGGATGGCGTCCGCACCGGACTGCTTGGCGACCTCGATCAACTTGTCCATCACGAGGTACGACTCAGCAGCCGTGTTGCCGCCCAGCGCGTACGCCTCATCTGCCAGCCGGACGTGCAGGGCGTCGCGATCGGGGTCTGCGTAGACGGCCACGGAGGCGATGCCTTCGTCCCGGGCTGCGCGGATAATGCGGACCGCGATTTCGCCTCGGTTGGCAATCAAGACCTTGGTGAGAGGGCTGGAAATGGGCTGCGCCGGATTAGCTGACAAGTTGACTCCTTCTGTCCTTCAGGGAGCCTAGCGTGATTTTGAGGGTTCCGCCCATATTGATGGGGGATTCCGTGTGTGAGAGGGCCTGTCTTTGTAGGGTTGCTACAAAGGCAGGAAATCGGCGGCGGGGCCGGCGACCAAGACCGGCTTCTATTCGCTGATCGCCCCGGAGCCGTTCTGAGTCCAAAGTTCGGTGATTCCAACGTTCGCTTGCCCCAGCAGATCGCGGAGGGTCGAGATGGAGAGCCCGACGACGGCGTGCGGGTCGCCGTCGATCTTGCGAATGAACGCCCCGCCCATGCCATCGATCGTGAACGAACCCGCACAGTGCAAGGGCTCGCCCGTCGCGATGTAGGCGTCGACGTCCTCCTCGCTCATCTCCACAAAGTGGACTTCTGCACTGGATACCGCGCCGACCGTTGCGCCTGTGCCGTCCGCCGTCCCGCCGTCGTCGTCCAAGTCCGCTGCGGTATCGCGACAGTCCACCAGCCAGTGCCCGGTGTGGAGCACGCCCTTGGACCCACTCATGCGCAGCATCCGTTCCCTGGCCACGTCCACCGTGTACGGCTTCCCGTGCGATTCGCCGTCGAACTCGAACACGGAATCGCAACCGATCACCAAGGCCCCCTCGGCGTCGGGCAGGGAAGCGACGGCCTCGGCCTTGGCACGGGCCAGGAGGAGCGCAGTGTCGTGCGCGTCGGTCACCCCATATCGGGCTTGCACGGCGTCCTCGTCCACGTCCGAGACGAGTACCTCGTGCTGGATGCCGGCCTCCGTGAGGAGCTTGGCGCGGGCGGGGGACTGGGAAGCCAGGATCAATCGGGTCACGGCTCAAGCGTAGTACGCGGCGCCCCCACCCGGACGCTCGCTCACGTGTGTGGGTGTTTGGCCGGACGCTCGCTCACCTATGCCGCCCATCCGGTCAACGCTCCTTCTGATATGACCCCAGGGTGGACATGTTCCTTGAACCTAGGTGAGCGAGGGTTTTGGAAAGGCGCGTTATAGGTGAGCGAGGGTTTCGGAAAAGGGCGCTAAAGGTGAGCGAGGGTTTTGGAAAAGGGCGCTAAAGGTGAGCGGGCGTCGCTTCTGAACACAGAACCGACGCCCGCTTAGACCCGACCTGACGCTTAGTGGACCAGCTCCTTGGCGCTGCCTGCCGCCGTCGTTCGCTGCAGCTTGGCGCCTTCAACGTCGACGTCGGGCAGGATCCTGGACAGCCACCGCGGCAGCCACCAGGCTTTATCGCCCAACAGGTACATCACGGCCGGAACGATGGTCATCCGCACAACGAATGCATCCACGAGCACGCCGAACGCCATGGCGAAACCGAGCGGCCGGACCATGGTCAGGTGGCTGAAGATGAAGCCGGCGAACACGCTGACCATGATGATGGCGGCGGCCGTAACGACGGCGGCGGCATGGCTGAAGCCGCTCCGGACGGCTTGCCTCGCGTTTTCGCCGTGCATGAACGATTCGCGCATGCCGGACGTGATGAACACCTGGTAGTCCATGGCCAAGCCGAACAGCACGCCAATCAGGATGATCGGCAGGAAGCTGAGCACGGCTCCGGGGTTGGGGACGTCGAACACGGTGCCCAGCCAACCCCACTGGTACACGGCCACTACGGCGCCGAACGCTGCCGCGAGCGAGAGCAGGAAGCCTCCCGTGGCTAGCAGCGGGACCACGATGGAACGGAACACCAGCAGGAGAAGGATCAGCGAGAGCCCGACGACGATCGCCAAGTATGGGGGCAACGCGGCGCCGAGCTTCGCGGAGACGTCGATGTTGCCGGCCGTCTGCCCCGTCAGCCCAATGGTGGCTCCGGTAGCCTGCTGGATTTCGGAACCCTTGGCGCGCAGTTCCGAGACCACCTGAACGGTACTGGCACTGGCGGGCCCATCCTTGGGGATGACCTGGAAAACGGCGGTGCGGTGATCTTGGCTGAGGGCTACCGGCACGGCTGCCACGACGTTGTCGACGCTGCGCAGCTTGTCCGCGACGTCGAACGGGTTGGTCTTCGCCTGGTCGTCGCTGAGTCCTGACGGGAACGTGCCGACAACCACGATGGGTCCGGTCATGCCCTCGCCGAAGCTCTGGCGGGTGAGGTCATAGGCCTTGAACGCTTGCGAATCGACCGGTTCCGAACCGCCGTCGGGCAATGCGAGGCGCAACTGGGAAGCCGGGAGGGCCAGCACCCCGAGGAGCACCACTCCGGCAAGCAGCGAGGCCACCGGGTGGCGGGTCACGAGGCCGCCCCAACCGCGGCTGCTCCGGCGCTGGTCCTGGGCGCGATCTGCCGAGGCGTGGTCCGGCTCTGCGTTGTGGCGCTCGGCTTTGGCCCAGGCCCGCTTGGAGATCAGCTTCCGGCCGACCAGCGAGAGGACTGCGGGGGTCAGTGTGAGGGAGACGACGACGGCGACTGCCACGGTCGCGGCGGCAGACAGGCCCATGACGGCGAGGAACGGAAGCCCCGGAACCACCAATGCGGCAAGGGCGATGACGACAGTGAGGCCGGCAAAAAGGACGGCGTTGCCTGAGGTGCCCGTGGCAAGTGCCACTGATTCTTCAGCATCCATCCCGGAAAGCAATTGCCCGCGGTGGCGGTTGACGATGAAGAGGGAGTAGTCAATCCCGACGGCGAGGCCCAGCATGAGGGCGAGCATCGGGGAAATGGAGCTCATGTCGATGACGCCGGTAAGGGCAAACGTTCCGCCGACGCCCACGGCCACGCCGATGATCGCCATGAGGAGGGGCAAGCCTGCGGCGACAAGCGTCCCAAGCATCACGATGAGGGCGATGGCCGCCACTGCGATGCCGATGATTTCCGAGACACCGAACAACTGTGAGACGTCCTCGGTGATTTCCTTGCTTGCCAGTGCTGTGACACCTGCTGACGAGACTCCGTGGACGATGTCCTGGACTTGTTGCCGGACGGCAGGGGTCAAGCCGTTAATGGAGGTCTTGAACTGGACCTGGGCGATCGCCGCCTTGCCGTCTGCGGAGACGAATCGCACGCCTTGGGATGCAGCGACCTGGCGCTTGGCCAGGGCAAGGGCGGCGGCACCATCAGCGGCTTGTTTCTGGCCTGCTTCAAGCTTTTGGCGTCCGGCCAGCAGCTCGGCCTTCTGTGGGGCAAGTTGGGCCTGGATCTGTGCGGCAGGCATACCCGCAGCGGTCATTTGCTGCTCTGCGGCCTTGATCTGGGCATCGCCATCATCGAGGGTTGCCCGCGCCTTGTCCAACTCAGCCTGCCCGGCGGCGGCTTTCTGTTCGCCGGCAGCAAGATCGGACGGTGCCTTGTCCAACGTGGCTTGAGTTGTGAAGGGATTGACAGTGGACTGCACATCCGGCAGTTTTTCCAGCTTGGAGAGGGCCGATGCAATGGCGTCCTTGCCGGCTTGGTTGAATCCGGCGTCGCCGGCTTCAAAGACGATCCCCGCGGAACCACCGGAGGAGGCCGGAAGTTCCTTCTTGAGTTTGTCCAGCATCTGCTGGGTCTCGGTGCCGGGGATCTGGAAGTTGTTGGACATGGTGCCGTGGAAGGCAGCTGCGGAGCCGCCGACGGCGACGAGCACGGCCAGCCAGAGGGAGATCACCAGCCAACGGTGACGGTAGGAGAACTTACCAAGACGGTAGAGCAGGAGTGCCATATCGGAACCGATCTGTCGGTGTGTGGTTATGCCGAGTGTTGGGGGTCAGCCGGGGGCTGAGTGGCGTGGGAGGCAGGGCTCTGGGACGCCGGGCCTTGGGGGGCGGATGCGGTGAAGCCTGAACCGAGCAGGCCGATGGCGTCGATCAAGTGCTGCCGCAGGCTCGCCAAGGATTCGGCGGAAAGATCCGGGCCGCATTGCTCGAACCAGACGCTCATGGCTGCCTTGCCGCACGAAATGATGGATCCGGCCAGGGCCCGCAAATAGAGCTCGTTGACATCAGGGCCGAGGCGACGGCGGGCGGCGTCGATGATCTGCGTGGTGCAGTGGTCCCAGGCTTCGAGTTCGGAACGTACCAGGGCGCGGTTGTCGTGCGTGAGGCTGAAGAGCTCGGCCATGGGGGAGACCGTCATGGGGTCAGCCAGCGCCATGAGGGCGGCCCGGGCGGAGTCGAGGATGGGTTCGTCGGAAGGGCGCAGGCGGAATTGTTCCAGGGCATGGTCCAGGAAGCCTTCAGTCACCGACGCCAAAGCGGCTTCGAGGCTGGGGAAGTAGTTGAAGAAAGTACGCCGGGATACGCCGGCCGCTTCCGCGATGTCTTCCACCGTGAAATTGCCAACGCCCCTGCTGCGCAACACGGCGAGGGCTGCGTCCGCGATCGCTTGGCGGGTGGCCACCTTGTTTTGTTCCCGGCGCGAAGGGATGGCGGTAGTTTCGGAAGTTGTCACTTATTTACACTAAGTGCAACTTTGCACCCTGAGCAAGTTAAATCTTGACTCACCAAATCCAAACGGCCGGCACGCTTATGCGTTGCCGGCCGTTGCTGACTGCCCTACTGCTGGAAAGGTTGCTGGGGAGAGTGCGGAGCGGGCTGCTGGTACTGTCCGGGCGCCGGCGGCGGCGTTTGTCCAGGAGGTGCTCCCGGCGTCGCGGGCTGTTGTGCTGATTGCTGACCTGCGGCACTGGTCAGGTAGATCGATTGGCCTGTGGCGCCGGGCTCGCCTTCACCCAGGGGAATGGCGAAGACCGCCGTGCCATAGGCGCAGACTTCGGTCCAGTTGCCGCCCATCTCGGACGTGTCGAAGCGCATGGCCACGATCGCGTTGGCACCACGCTGCTGCGCCTCGTTGACCATGCGGGCCATGACTTCCTGGCGGCTTTCATAGAGTGCCTTGGTCATTTCAGGGAGCTCGCCGCCGCCGAGGGAGCGGAAACCGGCCAACATCTGGGAGCCGATATCCCGTGAGCGGACGGTGAGGCCCATGACTTCGCCAAAGACGGCGTCGATCCTGTGGCCCGGAATCTTGTTTGAGGTGACTATCAGCATGGACAGAGCCTATCCAGAATTCGCCACTTCTCACCGTTAAAAAAGACGAATCCCCTGGGCATTCGCCGGGGATTCGTCCGTGCGATGGTGGTGAGCGATGGTGGCCAAGCCGATCACGAGGGCCGCGATGATCTGGACGCCGAAGGACGTTGCCCACTTGGGAAGCCGGGACGCAGTCTTTCCGGCGGAAGTCGAGGTGTTGGATGAATTGCTCACCGGAACAAACTAGTGCCATCTAGCTCGCATTTGTTGTCGTTATGAGCCCTCAAAACGACAACAAATGCGAGCCAGTTGGCTTAGCCCAGCAGCGCCCGGCGAAGCGTATCCAGCCCAACAGAGCCGATGTTCAGCGCCTCCGTGTGGAAGGACTTCAGGTCGAACCCGTCGCGGCGCTCGAGTTCGGCGCGGATCTCCTCCCACAGCCGCTGCCCCACCTTGTACGACGGAGCCTGCCCTGGCCAGCCGAGGTACCGGGTGAATTCGAACTGGAGCTGGCCCATGCTGATGGGAAGGTTGGCCTTGAGGAATTCGAAGCCCTTTTCCGAGGTCCATGTGCCGCTGCCCCAACGTTCCGGTACTTGCAGCTCAAGGTGGACGCCGATATCGAACACGACGCGGGCCGCACGCATGCGCTGCATGTCCAGCATGCCCATGTGGTCGCCCGGATCCTTGAGATAGCCGAGCTCCAGCATGAGCTTCTCGGCGTAGAGGGCCCAGCCTTCGCCGTGTCCGGAGACCCAGCAGACATTGCGCCGCCAGTTGTTGAGGAGCTCGCGGCGGTAGACGGCGGTGGCTACCTGGAGGTGATGGCCCGGCACCCCCTCGTGGAACACAGTGGTGGTTTCGGCCCAGGTGGTGAAGGTGTCTTCGCCTGCGGGGACGGACCACCACATGCGGCCGGGCCGGGAGAAATCGTCCGAGGGGCCGGTGTAGTAGATGCCGCCTTCGTCGGTGGGCGCGATGCGGCACTCGAGCGTCTTCATGATGTCCGGGATGTCGAAGTGGACATCGGCCAGTTCGGACACCGCGCGGTCGGAGAGCTCCTGCATCCAGGCCTTGAGTGCATCAGTGCCTTTGATCTGCCGGGCTCGATCGTTGTTGAGGATGGCTTTGGCCTCCTCGATGGAAGCGCCGGGCTTGATTTGCTCGGCCACTCGTTCCTGCTCGGAGATGAGCCTGTCGAGTTCCTGCACGCCCCAGTTGTACGTTTCCTCCAAGTCCACGGTTGCGCCGAGGAAGGAACGTGAGGCCAGGGCATAGCGCTCGCGGCCCACCGCGTCCTTTTCGGGAGCAAAGGGGAGAAGCTCCGCTTCGAGGAAGGCTGCCAGACGCGCGTATGCGGAACGCGCGACGGCGGCACCGGCGTCGAGCATTTCCTGCAGTTGTGCGGGCAGCGGCTGGCCGTCGATGGCGGCTTCGGAGGCTAGCTTTGCGAAGAAGCCGTCCTCGGCCGCGTACTTGCTGGTTTGTTCGATGACGATCTTGACTTGGCGGACGGCGGAGACCTTCCCTGCGTCCCTCGCGGAACGAAGTGACGCCATGTATCCGTCGATCGCTTTCGGGACACTGGCTGTGCGGCCCGCGATGTGCTCCCAGTGTTCGGCAGTATCGGTGGGCATGAGGTCGAAGATCGCACGGATGGTTTGGGCCGGGGATTCGATGTTGTTGAGGTCCGCGGCGTCCCAGCCGGTCTCATGGATCTCGAGCGCCAGGCCGAGCCGCTCGCGCATCGCGTCAAGGGTAACGACGTCGGAAGCGTCCGTGGGTTCGAGCGTGGCCAGTTCGTCGAGGGTATCGCGTGCTGCCTTGGCGAATGCAGCCGCGCCCGCGGGCGAGAAATCCTGGTATTCGGTTTCGTGTCCGGGCAGGCCGAGGGTGGTGGCGAGGCTCGGGTTCAATGCCAGAAGCGTGTCGGTGTACGCGTCAGCTACGGCGTCGATGGCGGTCTGGGAACGTACCGGAGTGGTGTTTTCAGTAGTCACCCCAAGAGCCTAACCGCGACAAGACTCTTGTGAAAGGGTTGTTGCACTCTTTGGCCAACCCAACTGGCTGGCATTTAATGTCGTTTTGAGCCTTCAAAACGACATTAAATGCGACCCAGTTGGGTCACCACGGAACTTAGCCCCGGCTGCGCTTCCAGGCGCCCGGCCCCGGCGTGGGGTCCAGGCGCAGTTGCTGCCGCCGCAACCAGTGCCGCGTGCTGGGCGGTGCGGTTTCGGCTTCCTGCGGCGCTTCGAGGGAGGCGACGACGGCGGCAAGCGCCGCGAGCTCTTCCGGCGTCGGGTTTCCCTTGACCACTGAAAGCAAGGGCTCGGCCGGTGCCGTGTCCGTGGTGTCTGGAAGGTTCTGTTCCGCGCTCACAGGGGGATGTTTCCGTGCTTTTTGGTGGGAAGGCTGGCGCGCTTGTCGCGAAGGGCGCGGAGGCCCTTGATGATTTGCAGGCGGGTCTCCGACGGCGCGATGACGGCATCCACGTAACCCAGTTCGGCTGCCTGGTAGGGGTTGAGGAGTTCTTCCTCGTACTGGCGGATGATCTCGGCACGCTTGTCTTCGACGTCGCCGCCGGCTTCGGCGACGGCGGCAAGATCGCGGCGGTAGAGGATGTTGACGGCACCCTGGGCGCCCATGACGCCGATCTGTGCCGTGGGCCAGGCCAGGTTGAGGTCGGCGCCGAGCTTCTTGGAACCCATCACGATGTACGCTCCGCCGTAGGCCTTGCGGGTGATGACCGTCAGCTTGGGCACGGTGGCTTCGGCGTAGGCGTAAAGCAGCTTGGCTCCGCGGCGGATGATGCCCTGGAATTCCTGGTCCTTGCCTGGCAGGAAGCCGGGGACGTCCACCAACGTGATGATGGGAACATTGAAGGCATCGCAGTGGCGGACAAAGCGGGCGGCCTTTTCCGAAGCGGAGATGTCCAGCGTGCCGGCGAACTGCATGGGCTGGTTGGCGACGATGCCAACGGTGTGGCCTTCAACGCGGCCGTAGCCGATGATCACGTTGGGGGCGTAGAGCGACTGCATTTCAAGGAAATGGGCGTCATCCACGATCTGTTCGATGACCTTGCGGATGTCGTAGGGCTGGTTGGCCGAGTCCGGGATGAGCGTGTCCAAGGCGAGGTCGTCGTCGTCGAGCTCTAGTTCTTGCTCGTGCTCCAGGACGGGGGCCTCGGACAGGTTGTTGGACGGCAGGAAGTCCAGGAGTTCGCGGACGAATTCGATCGCGTCGGCTTCGTCGCTGGCAAGGTACGTGGAGGTGCCGGTGGTGGCGTTGTGCTGGCGCGCCCCGCCGAGGGTTTCCATGTCCACGTCTTCGCCGGTGACGGTCTTGATGACGTCCGGGCCCGTGATGAACATGTGGGAGGTCTTGTCCACCATCACCACGTAGTCGGTGAGGGCGGGGGAGTAGGCCGCGCCGCCGGCGCAAGGGCCCATGATGAGGGAAATCTGGGGGACGACGCCGGAGGAGTGGACGTTGTTCCGGAAGATGTCGGCGAACATGGCAAGCGAGGCGACGCCTTCCTGGATGCGCGCCCCGCCGCCGTCGTTGATGCCTACCATCGGGCAGCCATTGCGGAGGGCGAATTCCTGGACCTTGACGATCTTCTCGCCGTTGACCTGGCTGAGGGAGCCGCCGTAGACGCTGAACTCCTGGCTGTAGATGGCGACCAGGCGGCCATCAACGGTGCCGTAGCCGGAGACGACTCCGTCACCCAGTGGCTTCTTCTTCTCCATGCCGAAAGCTGTGGAGCGGTGTACGGCCAACGCGTCGAACTCTACGAACGAGCCCTCGTCGAGGAGCATGTCGATGCGCTCGCGGGCTGTGTTCTTGCCGCGCGCATGCTGCTTCTCGATGGCTTCGGGGCCGGATGGTTGTTCTGCACGGGCCTGGCGGTCGCGGAAGTCGGCAATCTTTCCCGCTGTCGTTGTCAGATCGTGGCTCATCAAATGTCTCCGGCTCTGTAGCTGATTTACGCTGGCACTGCTTCGTTAGGCATGCGCTCTTAAGTAGCATCCGTACAAAGTGCGGGCCCTGTTGGCAAGTCTAATGACGCAAAAGCCACAGACCGCTGTAGAAACCCTACAATTTTCCGACTTCAAGTCGAGCATCAAGCAATGTTACTCGCCGGTAACATAGGTGGGCTACAGTGTCCTCATGACCTCAAGCAACGACGCTTCTGCAAACCCTGCCCTTCCCTATCAGGCACGTGGATCACTGAGGGGCCGCACCATCCTGATGTCCGGCGGTAGCCGAGGCATTGGCTTGGCAATCGCCACCCGCGCGGCCCGCGACGGCGCCAACATCGTCCTCATGGCCAAGACCGGAGAGCCCCACCCCAAGCTGGAGGGCACGGTCTTCACGGCTGCCGACCAGCTGGAAGCAGCCGGTGGCCAAGCGCTGCCGCTCGTCGGGGATGTCCGCAACGACGGCGACGTTGCCGCCGCAGTTGCCGCCGCCGTCGAGCGCTTCGGCGGGATCGACGTCGTGGTCAACAACGCCTCGGCGATTGACCTCTCCCGCACTGACGCGATTGACATGAAACGCTACGACCTCATGCAGGACATCAACGTCCGCGGCACCTTCCTGCTGTCCAAGCTCGCGCTTCCAGCCCTGCGGAAATCGACCAACGCCCACATCCTGACCCTTTCCCCGCCGCTGAACCTCGACCCGAAGTGGGCCGGCATGCACTTGGCGTACACCATGGCGAAATACGGCATGAGCCTCACCACGCTGGGTCTCGCCGAGGAACTCAAGAACGACGGCGTGGCGGTCAACTCGCTGTGGCCTTGCACGCTGATTGACACCGCCGCCATCCGAAACATGCCTGGCGGGGAACAGATCGTGCAAGCCGCCCGAGGCTCGGACATCATGGCCGACGCCGCCCACGCTGTGCTCACCGGTGCAAACCTGGGCGACGGTTCAACGAGCAAATCCGGCAACTTCTACACCGACGAACAGGTACTGAGGGCCGCGGGGGTCACGGACTTCAGGCCCTACAGCCTGGGTGCCCCGGAGGAGAAGCTCGTGGCCGACATCTTCCTCTGAGCGGACTTCTTCTTCCGGGACCAGCTTGGCTGGATAGGATTCTGTCTATGGACGTCGAACAGCCTGTAAGCAGCGAACCACGTGACCCGCGCTTGGGCCTGGACCGCGATGCCCTGCTTCATCCTGACTTCCTCGCGGCCGCTGGTATTTCGCAACTGAAGATTGTCGAGACCACAGGCTCCACCAATGCCGATCTGCTGCGTGCCGTCACCACGGAACCCAAGGAGTGGGCCGACCTCGCAGTCCTCACCGCAGAGCACCAGACAGCAGGGCGGGGCAGGCTCGACCGCCACTGGGAGTCTCCGGCCCGCTCGGCGATTTCCGTTTCGATCGTCCTGCGTCCCGTCAATGCCCAAGGCCTGCCCGTGGCGACCCAGAGCTACTCCTGGCTCTCCCTGCTGGGGGCGCTCGCCTTGCGGGAGACACTCCTGGAAACGGCTGGACTTCCCGCCGAGATCAAATGGCCCAACGATGTCCTGGTCCGGGGCAAGAAGATCGCCGGCATCCTGGCCCAGATGGGGCCGATGGGGGACGGATCGGTTCCCGCCGTGATCCTGGGAACCGGCCTCAACGTGACGCTCGGCGAGGATGAATTGCCTGTCCCCACGGCGACGTCCCTCCTGCTCGAGGGGGCAATCACCACGGACCGCACCGTCCTTCTCCGGAGCTACCTTTCCCGCTTCGCAGCCCTGTACCGCAGTTTCTGCAATGCCGACGGCGATCCCACTGCCGGACTGGCCGGCGGTTCGTCGCTGCACAAACGCGTGGAAGCCGTCATGGTCACCTTGGGACGCGAAGTGAAAGCTCATCTGCCGGGCGACCACGAATTGGTGGGGCATGCGTCCAGGTTGGATGAGTATGGTTCCCTTCTGGTGGTGGACCATAGCGGCCGCGAGCACGTGGTGACCGCCGGCGACGTCGTCCACCTGAGGGCTACAGAAAGCGGTTATGCGTAGAGAGCTCCTGCGTGGGGAGCAAGTCATCGTGATCACGCGGCAGCAGCCAAGGATGCTCTTTGGTCCCGTCCTGGCATTCATACTCGTCCCGGCTGCGGCGGCGTTCGCGTGTGCCTGGATAGTCAAGGGTGGACCGGGCAAGGTGCTTCCCCTCATCACGAGTGACTGGACCCAATGGCTGCTGGGCGCATGCCTGGCCATTGTGGCGATCGTGCTGCTTGGTTATAGCCTCCCCGCGTTCATCCGCTGGCGTGGCATTCGGTACATCCTGACCAGCGGACGGATAGTTGCCCGTTTCGGAATGCTTCGCCGGGGCGACTGGCAGGTGCCGCTGGCCGCAGTGCGCAGCGTGGGGATCAAACAATCGCTGCTCCAACGGATATTGCGCTCCGGGAATATATCCTTGGATACCGGGCACCCCGGTGACGCCGTCCTCGCGGATGTCCCGGAGGTCGGCAAATTCAGGAGTTTCATCCTGGAAGCCATGGCCGAGCTTCCGGCGAGTGTCAGGTTCGGTGACGGAGCCGGCGATTTTGATGGGCCTGGCGGTTACCCGAATGAAGCGTTGCCCTGGGATGTGAGAGAAGGTGGAAGAGATGAGCGTTGACGAGCAGGAGCCTGAGTACATGGACCACGAGCCCGACGCCGTGCCCGAACCTTCCGTGGACCCCGCACCTACGGGGGTCCTCCCCGTCGTGTCCCCGCCCACCGGGGCCCTGTCATCCGAGCGGCTGGCCATCAAGGCGCTTGAAAGCAGGCTACTGGGCGGCGAACGCAAACTCCGGCGACGTGAAGTGGCGGCCGGCGCAGGTGTCTCCCTGCTGTCCGCCCGCAAACTGTGGCGTGCCCTGGGTTTCCCCAACTTCGGAGACCAGGACGTAGCGTTCACTAAGCGCGACCTCGCCGCACTGTCCACCATTCTTGACCTTGTCCGTGCCGGAAAGCTCACCGAGGAAGCCGCCATTTCCGTGACCCGTGCCATCGGCCAGATGACTGACCGCATGGTGGTGTGGCAAGTCGAGGCACTGATCGAAGACATGGTGATGCAGCAAGGCATTCCCGACGCCGTTGCACGCAAACAGTTGGTCAATGAACTACCCAACCTCGTGGATGCCATGGAGGAGATCCTCCTGTACTCGTGGCGCCGCCAGATGAACGCCGGTGTGCAGCGCTTGGCCGTCCGCGCCGAAGCCGGCTTGCAGGCCAGCGAGGCGGGCCGCGAGGGCGATGAAGACGATGCCCCGCTGCCGCTGGCGCGCGCCGTGGGCTTTGCCGACCTTGTCTCCTATACGAGCCTCTCCCGCCGCATGAACGAGAAGACCCTGGCCCAGTTGGTCCAGCGCTTCGAGAACAAGTGCGCGGAGATCATTTCCATCGGCGGCGGACGCCTCGTGAAAACGGTCGGCGACGAAGTCCTCTACATTGCCGAGACGCCCACCGCGGGCGCTGAAATCTCCTTGGCGCTCGCCCAAGCCTTCACCGAAGACGAAATCCTGCCGGAAGCCCGCGTGGCCATGGTCTGGGGACGCATCCTTTCCAGGCTCGGCGACATTTACGGCCCTACCGTCAACCTGGCAGCCCGCCTCACCGCGTTGGCGGAACCGGGCACGGTCTTGGTTGATGAGATGACGGCGGCGGCCCTGGGCCAGGACGAACGTTTCGTCCTGGTTCCCCAGACCGCTGAAAACGTTCGCGGCTTCGGGGAAATCCTCCCCGTCCGGCTTGCACGCGGGCTTGGCAAAGGGCTGGTTCTCGACTGATGAATTCACAGTCCGCAGCGACCGCCCTTGAGCCAGGATTCACGCTGAGCTATGGCTACGGGACGGACCGTGGACTCATTCGGGAAATCAACGAAGATTCGCTCATTGCGGTGGATCCGGTCTTCGCGGTGGCTGACGGCATGGGCGGGCATGAGGCAGGCGAGATTGCCAGCGCATTATGCGTGCGTACACTTGCCAGCATGCCGCAATTGGCGGCGGGCGTCCGATCAGCGACGGCCGTCGCCCTGCAAGAATGTATCCTTGCCGCCGACTCCCAGATCCGCAAAGCCACGGGTGGGCGGGCCGGAACCACGCTGTCCGGAGTCGTCGTCGCCGAGCATATGGGCGTCCTTTATTGGCTAGTCATGAACATCGGTGACTCGCGGACTTATCGCCTGAGCCGGGGCGATTTCAGGCAGATCAGCGTGGACCATTCGGAAGTCCAGGAACTCGTCGACGCAGGCAGTATCACGCGTGAAGAGGCCACTGTGCATCCGCGCCGCCATGTGGTGACCCGGGCCCTAGGCACGGGCGGCGAAAACGACGCGGATTTCTGGTTGCTGCCCGTCCAGGAAGGGGACCGGATCCTGATCTGCTCGGACGGACTCACGGGGGAACTGAGCGACGAGCATATGTTCCGGATCCTGAGCACCGTGGAGCAGCCGCAGGAGGCGGTGGATGCCCTCATCCAGGAGGCGTTGCGCAGCGGCGGACGGGACAACGTCACCGCGATCGTGGTGGATGCCAGGATTACATAGAACGACGCCGGAGGTGCAGGTAATCGCTCAGCCCGGCAACGCTTTTGGGGGCGGAATTTGCGACACGCCCGGACTTTGTAGGAAGATTCCCGTCAATACCACCCCAACTCCGGGCGGCCTGCGTCGTCCTGCAGAGGTAAACATGACCCAACGCTCCTCCGCGCACTCTGGCGGCGCGACCCGTGCCGCTGTGCGACGCCCGTTTTCCGTTGTCCTCGCGGGCATTGCCATGGCCATGGTGATGTGCGCTTTCCCATTGCTTTCGGCCCACGCCGAGACCGTCGTGGCTCCCGGCCAGGGACAGGTTTTGCCCACGTCCCCAGCACCTGTACCAACTGAGCCCACGCCGACCCAGCCGAAGGTGGTGGATCCCACGCCCTCCAAGCCGCCCGTCGTCGCGCCGGCGCCCGCTCCGGTGACACCCGCACCCGCGCCGGCTCCCATGACGCAGGTGACCGTCGAACCGGAACCCAGCGTCGCGCCGTCGTCGGCCCCAGCGGTTTCCAGCTCTGCGACCCCATCGGCAAGCCCGACGACGGGCAGCGCCTCGCCGTCGGCGTCGTCCAATTGGGATACTCCTATCCAGGAGGGACTCAAGGCCACCCAGGCGGCTGCGGTCAGTGGCGCCAAGGGCCCGGGTTCGGACATGTTCGGCGTCATTGCAATCATGGGCGGTGTGGTTTTGGTGGCGGCAGGCGGCATAGCCTTCGCTCTGTGGAGCCGGAACCGGTTCTCCCACTGATTCCTGCTTGTCGTCCAGCGGCCTTATTTTGTCGCGGCTTTACGGCAAGATAGGTACGTGAGCACAGCAGAGAGCGAAACCGCAGTTCCGGCCGTATCCGTGCGGGAAGAGTACGAAAACCTGGCAGACCTCGTCCGCAAATACCGCTACGCGTACTACCAGGAAGACGCGCCGACGGTCTCGGATGCCGAGTTCGACTCCCTGTACCGCCGCCTTGAGGAACTCGAGGCACTGCACCCCGAGCTCGTCTCCAACGATTCCCCCACGCAGGAAGTGGGCGGCGAAGTGTCGGCCGCGTTCGCCGCCGTCGAGCACCTCCAGAGGATGTACAGCCTGGAGGATGTCTTCTCGCTGGACGAGCTCGAAGCGTGGGTCCGCAAGGCCGAGGCGTCGGTCGAGAAGCTGGGTACGACGGCTTCCCGCATTGCGTGGCTGACCGAGCTGAAGATCGACGGCCTGGCAGTGAACCTGCTCTACCGCGACGGCAAACTGGTTCGTGCCGCCACCCGCGGAGACGGCACCACGGGCGAGGACATCACCCACAACGTGCTGACCATCAAGGAGATCCCGCGCCAGCTCAGCGGCAGCGGATATCCCTCCGAGGTGGAAATCCGCGGGGAAGTCTTTATTCCGTCCAAGGCTTTCGCGGAGTTCAACGAGGCCCTGATCGAGGCCGGCAAGGCGCCGCTGGCCAATCCCCGCAATGCCGCGGCCGGTTCGTTGCGGCAGAAGGACCCCGCGGAAACAGCCAAGCGTCCGTTGCGGATGTTCGTCCACGGCATCGGGGCGCGCGAAGGCCTCGACTCCACCAGCCAGTCTGAAACGTACAAGCTGCTGGAGGAGTGGGGCCTGCCGGTCAGCCCGTACCTGAAGGTGCTGGACTCCTTCGAGGAGGTCTTGGACTTCATCAAGCACTTCGGTGAACATCGGCATGACCTCCTGCATGAGATCGACGGCATCGTGGTCAAGATCGACGACTTCGCCACGCAGCGTGCCCTCGGCTACACCTCCCGGGTGCCTCGTTGGGCCGTGGCCTACAAATACCCGCCGGAGGAAGTCCACACCAAGCTGCTGGACATCCAGGTCAACGTTGGCCGCACTGGCCGCGTGACGCCCTACGGGGTGATGGTGCCGGTCAAGGTTGCCGGCTCCACCGTGGAGATGGCCACCCTGCACAACCAAGATGTGGTCAAGGCCAAGGGCGTCATGATCGGCGACATCGTGGTGCTCCGCAAGGCCGGCGATGTTATTCCTGAGATTGTCGGTCCGGTCCTGGCGCTGCGGGATCAGCAGGATCCTCCAGTGCGCGAGTTCGTGATGCCGACCGAATGCCCGTCCTGCCACACGCCCCTGGCTCCGGCCAAGGAAGGGGACGTGGACATCCGCTGCCCCAACGCCAAGTCCTGCCCATCCCAGCTGCGCGAGCGTGTTTTCCACGTGGCGAGCCGCGGCGCCTTCGACATTGAGGCTTTGGGGTGGGAAGCAGCCATCGCGCTCACCCAGCCAGCGGAGCCGGAAACCCCGCCCCTCCGTAGCGAGGCGGCCTTGTTCAGCCTCAAAGCGGAGGACCTCGCCGAGGTACGCATCCAACGTGAGAAGCGCTCCAAGGGAGTAGGCACGGGAACCTTCGAACTGGTGCCCTACTTCTATTCCAAGGCCACTGCGAAGACCCCCTCGAAACCCACGGCCACCACGGACAAGCTGTTCAAGGAACTCGAGAAAGCCAAGACCCAACCCCTCTGGCGCGTCCTGGTTGCCCTGTCCATTCGGCACGTGGGTCCCACGGCTTCGCGGGCGCTGGCTACGGCCCTTGGGAGCATGGAAGCCATCCGGGCGGCGTCAGAAGAAGAGTTGGCCAATGTTGACGGTGTCGGCCCCACCATCGCCGCTGCACTCAAGGAATGGTTTGCCGTGGACTGGCACCAGGAAATCGTTGACAGCTGGGCAGCCGCCGGGGTTCGCATGGTTGACGAACGCGACGCCGGCGTCCAGCGGAACCTGGAGGGCCTCACCATCGTGGTGACGGGATCGCTGCCCACGCTGAGCCGCGACGAAGCCAAGGAAGCCATCATCATCAGGGGCGGCAAGGCCGCCGGTTCGGTATCCAAAAACACCAGCTACGTGGTTGCGGGCGAGAACGCCGGCTCCAAGCTGGACAAGGCCGAACAGCTCGGCATCCGCGTACTGGACGAGGACGGATTCAAGGCATTGCTCGACGGTGTGCTGGAACCTGCCGGCGGCGGGGAGACGGATGACGAATACGCAGAAGATTCAGCCCTTGCCGCGATGGAAAATGCCGCCGCAGCCGAAATGGCGTCCGCGTCGGACACGGAAGCTTCCGCATGACGGCCGACGTTTTGGAGCTTCTCGCCGTCGCCCGCGCAGCAGCTGAGGCAGGAGCGGAGGTGCTTGCCCGCCGGCCGGCCGGCAGCAACTCGGCGGGGAGTCTCGGCGTCGTCAACAAGGGCGACGCCGGCGACTGGGTGACCGCCTTCGACGTCGCAGCAGAGAACGCAGTGCGGGACGCCATTACCGCGGCCCGCCCGCACGACGCCATCACGGGCGAAGAACACGGGACCACACGGCCCGAGCAGCCCAGTGGCTACCGATGGTCCATCGACCCTCTGGACGGCACCACCAACTTCATCCGGAACATCGTCTACTACGCAACGTCCGTGGCCGTTGCTGATGCCGACGGCGTTTGGCTGGCCGGGGTAGTCAACGCCCCGGCACTGGGACGCATTTACTCGGCCGCACGCGGCCACGGAGCGTGGCTTGAGGAACGCGGCCAACGCACCCAGCTGAGCGGGCCGTTACTGGGCCGGACCGGGCTGATCGTGGCCTCCGGGTTCAGCTACGATCCCGCCACGAGGGCCGAGCAGTTCGCCGGACTTGGGACCCTCATGGAAGGCTTCGCCGATCTCCGCCGGCTCGGCTCCGCCGCGCTGGATCTCTGTCTCGTGGCCGATGGAACCCACGATGCCTTCGGGGAACGCGGGCTCAACGAACATGACTACGCGGCGGGTGCCCTGATTGCCGAGGAAGCCGGTTGCTGGGTCCGCCGCCCCCGGTTGACCAGCCCGCTGGACGGCGGACCCACGGACGCCGACCGTTTGGAGGCCTGGACTTGCGCTGGAACCTTGGAACTCTCGGGCAAGTTCCCGCTCTAGCTCCGGGCCCTGGCGAGCTTTTCCCAACGCTCGCTCACGTGTGTGGGGTATTCCCTGAACGCTCCTCCACTTTTGTGGGGTATTCCCTGAACGCTCACATGTATCTGAGCGAGCGTCTGGGGGGTGGGGCGCATATCTGCAGGAGCGCCGGGGGATTGGGGTGGGGCGCATATCTGCACGAGCGTCGGGGGATTGGGGTGGGGCGCATATCTGCAGGAGCGTCGGGGGATTGGGGTGGGGCGCATATCTGCAGGAGCGTCGGGGGATTGGGGTGGGGCGCATATCTGCACGAGCGTCGGGGGATTGGACGCCGCAACCGAAATCGAAACCCTGGTGATAGTTCCGTCACGGAAACGCCGCTTTGGCACCCGCAGCACCTCGGTCGCGACTACCATGGATCAGTGCATTCGCAGATTACTGTCCGCCCCGCCCTGCCCGAAGACTACGACGCCGTGGCCCGCATCACGATGGCCTCGTACGTGACCGCCGGTTACTACGGCAGCCCGGACCACCCGTATCTGCAGAAGCTCCGCGATGTGGCAGGCCGTGTCCGGCACGCGGATGTTTTCGTCGCCGAGCGCGACGGCCAAGTTATCGGCTCTGTCACCTCGGCCAAGGCAGGCGGCGACTTTTCGGACATCGGGTTCCCGGACGAACTCGAAATGCGCACTTTGGTGGTTGACCCCGAAATGCAGCGTTCCGGAGCCGGGCGGGCACTTGTGCAGGCAGTTGTTGACCAGGCACGGTCTATGGAAGGCATCAGAGCCGTTTCCCTCACCACGGGCGCCACGTGGGAAAGTGCCAACGCGCTCTACGCCAAGACCGGTTTCGAGCGCGAGCCCGAACGCGATTGGTTCGTGCCGGGGACCGACATAAAGCTGTTCGTTTACCGGCAGGATGTCCGCCAGCCATAAAGTTTCCTCGTAAACCCTGGCTATCGGGCCGGGTGCGGAAACTGAGAAAGGCGCGGCATGCGCAAGACATTCGGCACGGGTTCGGTCTGGGAACAGACCCTTGGATACTCACGTGCGGTCCAGGTGGACAACACCCTCTTCATTTCGGCCACGGCCGCGTCCGGGCCTGAAGGCATCGTGGGCGATGATTTCTACTCGCAGACCAAATACATCCTCGAAAAGCTGGGTGCGGTCCTGGCCGACGCTGGGTTCTCCTACGCGGACGTCGTACAGTCCAAGCTGTACCTGACGGACATCAGCAAGTGGGAAGAAGCAGGCCGTGCGCACGGCGAGGTCTTCGGCGAGATCCGCCCCACTCTCTCCCTGGTCCATGTCCTGCCGTTCCTCGACCCGGAAATGCTGGTCGAAATCGAACTGGTAGCCCAGAAGAGCGCCTAGGAAGCCCAGCCGACACAATCCTCACAGCAGTAGATGCCGTTATGACGCCTCGTAACGGCATCTACTGCGGGGGCCCACGCCGCCAGGGTTCCCTGGCCGAGCTTGCGAGGCGAGGGTGGCGGTGGGGACTACTTGGGTGAGGTTCGCGCGGGGACGCCGTAGCGATGTTCCGGGCGGCCGGTGGTGCCGTAACGCAACTGGATTTCGACGGCGCCGTCGTCGGCCAGCGAGGACAGGTACCGTTGCGCCGTGGCGCGTGAGACTCCCACTCGTTGCGCAACCTCTGCCGCGGAATATTGTTCCCCCGGCGCCAAGGACTCCAGCACGGACGCTTCCGTCGCTGAGCGCGGCTTTCCCGACGGCGCCACGTCGCCGGCGATGAGTGCCCGCTTGGCCCGTTCGATGGTCTCCTGGTCCACAGCGTGCTGCTGGCCGAGGATCCGCCGGTATCGGGCAAAGGAACGCAGTTGCTGTGACAGTGATTCGGCGGTGAACGGTTTCAACAGATAGGCCAGGGCCCCGCGGCGTAGGGCTGTCCTGATGGACACGGCGTCGGAAGCCGCGGTGAGCATCATGGCATCCACATCGAGTTGCCCCAGGAGGTCCAGGCCCGAACCGTCCGGCAGGTAGACATCCAGCAGCAGGAGGTCCGGCCGGAGACTGTGCACGGCCTGCAGCGCCCGAGCCGTGGACCCCACCGGAGCCAAGGCCAGGAAACCGGCCACGGAATCCACGTAGGCGGCGTGGAGCTTGGCGACGTGGAAGTCGTCATCCACAATCAACACCCTGAAGTCTTCGCTCATTCGTGTCCTTCCTTGGGTTCGGCTGCTGCCGGTGTTTCGGTTGCTTTGGTGGGTTCGGCTGGTGAGGTATCGCCGGGTGTGCCCGTAACCCCGGGCATGGTGGCCATGAAGACTGCGCCCGGGCCGCCGGGAGAGCCGGGCTCCAGGACGCGCACATCGCCTTCGCGACGCCGCACGAGCTGCCGGACCAATGCGAGTCCGAGTCCTTGCCCACCCGACTTGCCGATCCCTCCTTCGGTGGGCTCCGCCGTCGTGAATCCTTCCACGAACACCCTCTCGGGCTCGACATCGCCCAGACCGTCGCCGGAGTCCGCGACGACGATGTGCAGCGTGCCGCCGTCGGGCCCCGGTTCGTCGAGCAGCTCAAGCTCCACCCAGCGTTGCGTCGAAGAGCCGGCGACGGCGGCGTTGACGGCGTTGTCGATCAGGTTGCCTAGAACCGTGGTGACGTCTTGCGGCTCGGTGACGTGGCCCCGCACAAGGGTTTCGGGACCGATACGCAAGGCCACACCTCGCTCATCAGCCTCCACGCCTTTCGCGCCGACGAACGCCTGCAAATAAGGATCCTGCAGGAGCTCGGCTTGCTGCACAGGAAACTTCAGCGGCCCGGTGGCGGAGATCCTGGCTAGGTAGTCCTCAGCTTGGCCGTGTTGGCCGATGCTCATGAAGCCGGCGATCGTGTGGAGCTGGTTCGCGAACTCGTGGCGCTGGGCCCGTAGCGCGGCGGACATGGTGCCGACGGCGTCGAGCTGGCGCGTCAGCTGCTGCAGCTCGGTGCGGTCCCTGAGCATGACAACCCAGCCGAGATCCTCTTTGCGGTGCAGCGCCTTGCGGGCATTGGCAACAAGGACCCGGCCCCCGGCGACAATTTCCACGGCTTCGGCGTCGTGTGCCGACGGTTGGGTGAGAGCCTTCAGCTGTGCCGGGACTGCGGCTTTAGCCCAGTCGGTGCCTGTCCAGTCGGTGCCCGTGAGGACATGTCCATCGGTGGCGCCGGTTTTGGGAGGCGAGCCAGGCGTTTCCGGTCCTTCCGGCAGGCCCAGCAACCGCCTCGCCGCAGCATTGAAGACCGTGATGCGGCCATCGGCGGAAATGCCGATCACGCCGTCGTCCACACCCTGTAGCACGGCCACCTGGTCATGTACCAGCGTGCTGATTTCTTCGGGTTCGAGGCCCAGGGTAAGGCGTTGCAATCGGCGACGGAGGAGGAAGGAGGCGAGGACGCCGGCAACCAGGGAGCCCGCCGCGGTCAGGGCAATCGGGACAATGTCCTCGGCAAGGCTTTGGCCGAGAGTCTCCATGGAATAGCCCACGCTGACTTCGCCCACCACAGTCGTGGCGGAACCCGGCGCGAAGACCGGGACCTTGGCGCCCGCGGATGGTCCCAGGGTGCCGGTGTTCCGGGTGGTGACTTCCTTTCCGGACAGGGCATCCGAGGGATCCGTGCTGACCCGTTCGCCGAGCCGGACCAGGTCCGGGTGGGCCAGCCGCAAGCCGGTCTCGTCCGTGACGACGACGAACAAAGCACCCGTGCGGCTCCTGGCAGCCTCGGCGGCTTCCTGGATGGGGCCGGTCGCAAGCACCGCAGGAGGCGGGGTTCCCGGCTCGTTACTGATGGCTTGGACCTGGGATCGGATCACGGGATCCGAGGCCACAGTGCGCGCCAAAGTCAGCGCCTGGTTCTCCGCCTCCGTGCCGATCCGCCCGTAGACGAGCCACGCATGGACGGTGCCGCTTAGCAGCACCACCAAGAGGACGACGCCGAGCTGCAGGAGCAGGGTCTGCGTCGAGAACCGCAGGGCAAACCTGGGCATCCTGCCTCCTTCCGGCGGGGACTGGCCGGCTGGAGCGGGGCAGCAGCGGCGCTGTACGTCTAGGTCTACCTCTCCATTGAAGCATTGAGCACAATGAGCAAAATGCTCTCAATCAGCAGTATGTCCATCAAATCCCACAAACGCCTGGCTATGAGCGTCGCCACTATACGTTCTGTATCGCGCATCACATCGACGTGATGCCGTTCACTGTAGTAAGGAGCCGGCTGTGCTGGTATTGCTTGGATTCGCAATGATTGCGGTGTTCATGGTCCTGATCATGACAAAGAAGTTGACGCCAGTTCTGGCGCTGATCATCGTTCCCACCATCTTCGGTTTGTTTGCCGGTGCCGGTCTTGGCATCGGAAGCATGGTGATGGAATCGATGAAGTCCATGACATCCACGGCCGCACTCCTGATGTTCGCGATCGTGTACTTCGGACTCATGATCGACGTCGGACTCTTCGACCCACTGGTTAAGTTCATCCTCCGCAAGCTGGGCAACGACCCCGCAAAGGTGGTCCTGGGCACCGCCATTCTTGCTGCCGCGGTATCGCTCGACGGCGACGGCTCCACCACCTTCATCCTGACCACCGCGGCTATGCTGCCCGTCTACCTCCGCTTGAAGATGAGCCCCGTAGTCCTGACCTGTGTTGCCGGCCTAGCCAATGGCACCATGAACATCCTGCCCTGGGGTGGCCCCACAGCCCGCGCAGCCACTGCCCTCAAGATCGACGTCAACGACGTGTTTGTTCCGATGGTCCCATCCCTCATCGCGGGCCTCGTCGTGGTCTTCGTGTTCTCCTGGCTCTTGGGCCTGCAGGAACGCAACCGCCTCCGCGCCACCGCTCCCGAGATCTGGGGCGACGTCGCCAACGCAGGGGACGTGTTCGACGGCGGCACGCGCCGCGGCGGTACCGGCACCGGATCATCGGGCCGCGGTTCCAACTCGACCCCCACCGCAACTAAGCCTGGCACCGGCGGAGGCGCCGCCGTCGGACTCCTGGAAAGCACCGAAACCCTCGTGGACCTCGCCGATACCGGCTTGACCGACACCGCCCTCGATCCCAACCGCAAGACCCTGCGCCCCAAGCTCTTCTGGTTCAACCTCGGCCTCACCGTCGCCGTGATGGTCATGCTCGTGGCCAACCTGGTGCCGCTGCCCTACGTCTTCATGGTGGGCTCTGCCATCGCCCTGTTGGTGAACTTCCCCAAGGTCAAGGAACAAGGCGCACAGTTGGTGGCCCACGCACCGTCCATTGTTGCCGTGGTCAGCATGGTCATGGCGGCGGCCGTCCTCACGGGTGTCCTCAACGGCACCGGCATGGTCAAGGAAATGTCCGCGTGGCTGGTCCACATCATCCCTGCCGAGATGGGTCCGTTCATGGCCGTCATCACCGGCCTGCTCAGCATTCCGATGACGTTCTTCATGAGCAATGACGCCTTCTACTTCGGCGTCCTCCCGGTCCTGAGCGAAACCGCCGCGCACTACGGCATCAGCGGCGCAGAAATGGCGCGGGCCTCCATTACCGGCCAGCCCTTCCACCTGCAGAGCCCCCTGGTCCCCGCGATCCTGCTCCTCGTCTCCCTGGCCAAGGTAGAACTCGGGGACCACCACAAGAAGGTCCTGTGGCGCACAGCCGTCATTTCGATCGTCATGCTCGCAGTAGGCATGCTGACAGGAGCCATCGGCATCGGGTAACAAACCAATCAGCAACGCGGGGTCACTTACGGCCCATTCCGGACCTCCGGATGGGCCGTAAGTGACCCCGCGTTGTTCGTCGTCCAACCCACGTAGACTAGTCCGGAAAACCATTTGAACTTTGCAGGGGAGATCCATGGCTGCGATCAACCGTGACGACGTCGCGCATCTTGCGCGTCTGGCTCACATTGAAATGAGTGCCGAAGAGCTGGACAGGATGGCCGGAGAACTTGCCGTCATCGTGGATTCGGTGAAGTCCGTCAGTGAAGCGGCCGGAGACGATGTCCCGGCTACGTCCCACCCGATTCCGTTGAGCAACGTGTTCCGCGAGGATGTTGTGGGCCACACGTTTACCGCTGAGCAGGCGTTGTCCGGGGCTCCGGATTCCTTCGAAGGCCGCTTCAAGGTTCCGGCAATCCTGGATGAGGACTAAGCGAATGACTGAATTGAACAGCACCGAACTCATCCGCCTATCCGCAGCGCAACTGGCCGCCAAGTTGGCCGCGCGCGAGGTCACGTCCGTCGAGGTCACACAGGCCTACCTGGACCGCATCGCCGACGTTGACGGGCAGGTCAACGCCTTCCTGCACGTCAACAGTGAAGAAGCGCTCGCCGTCGCCGCCGAGGTTGACGCGATCCGCGCCGCCGGCGGTGCCGAGGCGGAGGCGTTGCACGAACTCGCAGGCGTACCCATCGCCGTCAAGGACCTCATCGTCACCATTGGCCAGCCCACCACGGCCGGTTCCAAGATCCTTGAGGGCTGGCATAGCCCCTACGACGCCACCGTCATCAAGAAGCTGCGCGCAGCGAAGATGCCCATCCTCGGTAAAACCAACCTGGACGAATTCGCCATGGGTTCCTCCACGGAACACTCGGCGTACGGCCCCACCCGCAACCCCTGGGACCTGGACCGCATTCCCGGTGGCTCGGGCGGCGGCTCCGCGGCCGCCGTCGCAGCTTTCGAAGCTCCGCTGGCCCTCGGCACTGACACCGGCGGATCCATCCGCCAGCCAGGCGCCGTCACCGGCACGGTTGGGATGAAGCCCACGTACGGCGCGGTTTCCCGCTACGGAGCCATCGCCATGGCGTCGTCACTGGACCAGATCGGCCCCGTTTCGCGGACCGTGCTGGACTCTGCACTCCTGCAGGAAGTCATCGGCGGGCACGACCCCTTCGACTCGACATCCCTGACGGATCCTTTCGACACCCTTGTTGCCGCGGCCAAGACCGGCAACGTCACGGGCATGAAGATCGGCATCATCAAGGAACTCCACGGCGAGGGCTACCAGGCCGGCGTCGAGACCCGTTTCAACGAGTCCCTTGAGCTGCTCAAGGGGGCCGGCGCGGAAATCGTCGAGGTTTCCTGCCCCAACTTCAAGTACGCGTTGGGCGCCTACTACCTGATCATGCCGTCCGAGGTCTCCAGCAACCTGGCCAAGTTCGACGGCGTTCGCTACGGTCTGCGGGTTCTGCCCAAGGACGGTCCCATGACGATCGAACGCGTCATGGGCGCCACCCGGGCCGCCGGATTCGGCGATGAGGTCAAGCGCCGCATCATCCTCGGCACCTACGCCCTGAGCGCCGGCTATTACGACGCCTACTACGGCTCGGCCCAGAAGGTCCGTACGCTCATCCAGCGTGACTTCGACGCCGCGTTCGCCCAGGCGGACGTCCTGATTTCGCCCACGGCTCCCACCACGGCCTTCAAGCTGGGGGAGAAGCTGGACGATCCGCTGGCCATGTACCTCAACGACGTCGCCACCATCCCCGCGAACATGGCCGGTATCCCGGGCTTGTCCCTGCCGGGCGGCCTGGCTGACGAAGACGGGTTGCCGGTAGGCATCCAGCTGCTGGCTCCTGCCCGCGAGGACGCCCGCCTGTACCGCGTGGGTGCCGTCCTTGAATCCTTGCTCGAAGAGAAGTGGGGTGGCCCGCTGCTTGACCGGGCCCCCGTACTACAGGCCCCCGTTCTCGGTTCCAGCTCCAACATCGCCGGAGGTTCCAACTGATGTCTACCGACGCCATCCTCAGCTTCGAAGAGGCCATGGAGAAGTACGATCCCGTCCTTGGTTTCGAGGTCCACGTGGAGCTCAACACCAAGACGAAGATGTTCTCCTCCGCGCCGAACGTCTTCGGCGACGAGCCGAACACCAACGTCAACGAGGTTGACCTTGGCATGCCCGGCGTTTTGCCTGTGTTGAACAAGACGGCAGTGGAATCTTCCATCAAGATCGGCCTTGCCCTGAACTGCAAGATCGCCGAGTACTGCCGCTTCGCCCGGAAGAACTACTTCTACCCGGACACCCCCAAGAACTTCCAGACGTCCCAGTACGACGAGCCCATCGCGTACGACGGCTACCTGGACATCGAGCTCTCGGACGGCACCGTGTTCCGCGTCGAGATCGAGCGCGCGCACATGGAGGAAGACGCCGGCAAGCTCACCCACATGGGCGGCGCGACGGGCCGCATCCAGGGTGCCGACTACTCGCTGGTGGACTACAACCGTTCGGGTGTTCCGCTGGTTGAAATCGTCACCAAGCCGATCGAGGGCGCCGGCAGCCGCGCACCCGAGCTCGCCAAGGCCTACGTTGCCGCTGTCCGCGAGATCGTCAAGAACCTTGGGGTTTCCGACGCCAAGATGGAACGCGGCAACGTCCGTTGCGACGCGAACGTTTCGTTGCGCCCGCACGGCCGCGAACGCTTCGGTATCCGTTCGGAGACGAAGAACGTGAACTCGCTGCGCGCCGTCGAGCACGCCGTCCGTTACGAAATCCAGCGCCACGCCGCCGTCCTGGACTCCGGCGAGCCGGTCATCCAGGAAACTCGCCACTGGCACGAGGACACGCGCACGACGACGTCGGGCCGGGCAAAGTCCGACGCCGACGACTACCGTTACTTCCCCGAGCCGGACCTCGTTCCGGTCCTCGCGTCCCGTGAATGGGTGGAGGAACTCCGCGCCACGCTGCCCGAGCCGCCCGCGGCCCGCCGCAAGCGGCTCCAGGCTGACTGGGGCTATTCGGATCTGGAGTTCCGCGACGTCGTGAACGCCGGCGTCATGGACTCCATTGAGGAAACCATCGCGGCCGGGTCCAGCGCCTCCGTTGCCCGCAAGTGGTGGATGGGCGAGATCGTCGGACGTGCCAAGACGGCCGACGTCGATCCCTCCGAGCTCGGTGTCACCCCGGAGACCATCGTGGAGCTCAACAAGCTCGTCGAGAGCGGCAAGATCAACAACAAGATGGCTTCCCAGGTGCTCGACGGCGTTCTCGCCGGCGAGGGCACCCCGGCCGAGATCGTCGAGAAGCGCGGCCTCGCCGTCGTGTCCGACGACGGCCCTCTGCTGGAAGCGATCGACGCCGCACTGGCGGCCCAGCCCGACGTCGCAGAGAAGATCCGCGGCGGCAAGCTTCAGGCCATCGGTGCGATCGTCGGCGGAGTCATGAAGGCCACCCGCGGTCAGGCCGACGCCGCCCGCGTGCGCGAGCTGATCCTGGAGAGGCTCGGCGTCGAAGGCTAGCGCACACGCGCCTCACCCAACTAGGTCGCAGTTAATGTCGTTATGCGCCGTCAAAACGACACCAACTGCGACCTAGTTGTGTCTGGATCCACAGCAGGCACACAGCTTTAAGCCACATTATGGAGTCATCAGTTCTTTGCTGCCCGCCCCTTACCGGTTCGGGAGGAGCGGAGAAAGGATTCGGCCATGTCCACCATGACTCCGGGCCTTCGTAAGGCCCTCATCGCCGGCGGCATCGCCGTCGTACTGAGCGGCGGTGGTGTGGCCGCAGTCTGGGCTGCCGGCCAGATCATCCCTTCGTACGTGTTGAGCGCGACGCCTACCAGCACGGCTTCGCCCGGAACAACGTCGCCCGGCAATGCCAGGCCGTTCCCCGTGTTGCCGCGCAGCTTCGTGGGCCCGGAAATCCACGGTGAGTTCACGGTCAAGAACAAAGACGGGACGTTCACAACCAGGGTGACGCAGCGCGGCGCCGTGCAGTCGGTCAGCGATTCGAACATTTCCGTGAAGAGCGATGACGGCTTCACGCAGAGCTACGCGATCACATCGTCAACCAGCATCGTCAAGTTCGCTGCGGCGGGAACGGGCACGCCCGGCCGTCGTCCATCGGTTCAGACCATCAAGGCTACTGACCTGAAGGCGGGCGACACCGTTGCAATCTCCGGTACGAAGAGCGGCACCACAGTGACCGCCAACCGTATCATTGCAGGTACCGTGCCGGTGATGCTTGATGGCGGAGGACGTCGGCTGGGCTACGGAGGCATCGCCTAGGAAGCGGCCGCCGCGAGCACTCCACCATGCGTGCGCGCCAAGTTTGCAGCAACTTTCCACGTTCCGCCCGCGAAGTTCCGGCCCTGCCGCAGGACCTCGTGGAGTATTTCGAAGCCGGCCAGCCTGCCTTGGTGCCCAAATAACTCTACAAACGCGAGTTGGGCTAAGTAACCCCGGAAAGTTCGGTCATGACGGTCTGCAGCGCTTCGCAGACCGTCATGACCGACTTCCGCTTCAGGGTTTCCGGCCTGGCCAGGATGTCGATTTTCCGCACCGAATTGACCCCCGCCAGCGGACGCAGGACCACGCCCGCATCCAGCACGCGCCGGGCAGTGAACCGCGGGAGCAAACCAATCGCCCCACCGGCCGCCACGAGCGAGGCCACAGTCGAGTAGTCGTTGATGCGGTGGAGGACGTCCGCGGGGCGCCCGCTGACAGCGACGACGGCGGCCAGCACGTCTGCGGGGGAGTAGCCTGCGCGGCTGGTAACCCAAGTCTGCCCGACGACGTCGGCCGGCCTGAGTTCGCGGCGGGCCGCGAGCGGGTGCCCGGCAGGCAACGCGACGTCGAGCGGCTCGTCGGCGAGCGGGATCACAGCCACCTTGTCGGTGGGCCACTCCGGACTGTTCTCCATCCGATGCGCGAGCACGAGGTCGTACCGCGCCGCGAGTCCGGGAAAGTCCTCCTGGGCGACGTCCTCGTCGGCGAGTTTCAAGCGGGGGACGCCGCGTTCCGCACCCGCGCTGCCGGCAGTGGTCAGCAATGCCGCAAGCGGAGCGAACAGGGCCTGCCCCGCGCTGTGGAAGGCGCTCACGGTCACGGTGGAACCAGGGGAGTCGTGGTAAGCGCCGATCGCTGCCCGCGCGTCGGCGAGCGCATTGACGACGGCGGCTCCAGCGTCGGCGAGGACCCTCCCCGCATCCGTGAGCACCAGGGCGCGGCCTTCCTTGCGCGTCAGGGGCACGTCGACGGATTTCTGCAGGAGCGCGAGCTGCTGGGAGACGGCGGACGGTGTGACCATGAGGGTCTCTGCTACGGCCTTGACACTGCCGAGATCTCCTAGTTCCCTGAGCATCTGGAGCTGGTGTACTTCCATTTAGTAAATGCTAAATCGTTGATTGAGAAAAACCTAGTTGTGCTAAACCGTTCGTGGGGCTTCAATGAAGTGAAACGGCACACAAACGGCCCACCCCCTGAGTTAGGAAGACCCATGAAGGCTCTCTACAAGTCCGGTGCACACGCCGGTTTTGAACTCGTCGAACGTCCCGAGCCGGAGGCCGGTCCCAGCGACGTCAAGATCCGTGTCATGACCACCGGTATTTGCGGAACGGACCTGCACATCCAGTCCTGGGACGCCTGGGCACGGGGCATCATCGAGGCGCCGCTGATTGCGGGCCACGAGTTCTACGGTGAAGTGGTGGCCGTCGGCGAGGACGTCCGCGACGTCAAGGTCGGCGACCGCGTCTCCGGTGAAGGCCACGTGGTCTGCGGAATCTGCCGCAATTGCCGCGCCGGCCGCCGGCAGATGTGCATTCACACGGTGTCCGTCGGCGTGCAGCGCGATGGCGCCTTCGCCGAATACGTGGTCATCCCGGAGACCAACGTCTGGGTCCACCACGATCCCTCCGTCACCCCGGAGCTCGGCGCCATCTTCGACCCCTTCGGCAACGCCGTCCACACCGCCCTGAGTTTCCCGCTGGTCGGCGAGGACGTGCTCATCACGGGTGCGGGGCCCATCGGACTCATGGCAATCGCCGTCGCGCGCCACGCCGGTGCCCGCAAGATCGCCATCACGGACGTGTCCGCCCCGCGGCTTGAGCTGGCCCGGAAGATGGGCGTTGACCTCGCCGTCGATGTCTCCAAAATGCGCGTCAAGGATGCCCAGCGGGAGCTCGGCATGCGCGAAGGATTCGACATTGGCCTGGAAATGTCCGGGCATCCCACGGCACTGCCTGAGATGATCAACAACATGAACCACGGCGGACGCATCGCCATGCTTGGCCTGCCTAGCCAGTCCATCGACATCGACTGGGGCAAAGTGGTCACCCACATGCTGACCCTCAAGGGCATCTACGGCCGCGAGATGTACGAGACCTGGTATGCCATGAGCGCCATGCTGTCCTCCAATCCCATGCTGCACCGCAACGTTTCCGCCGTTGTCACGGACAAGATGTCCGCTACCGACTGGGAAAAGGGCTTCGAGATTGCCCGTGCCGGCTCAGGCGGCAAGGTTGTCCTCGACTGGACCGAAATCTAGACGCCGTAAAGTCCTCCCCAAGACCCAGTACCAGGAGCACCAATGTACTCAAGCATCAAAGACCAGCTGCAGGGCGAGCTGGAAGAGATCCGCACCGCAGGACTCTTCAAGACCGAACGCCACATTGACTCGCCGCAGGCCAGCCACATCTCGGCCGGCCAGCTCGGCCAGCCCGCCAATAGAGTCTTGAACTTCTGCGCCAACAACTACCTTGGACTGGCGGACCACCCGGACATCATTGCCGCTGCCAAGGCCGCCATGGACGAGCGCGGCTTCGGCATGGCATCCGTCCGTTTCATCTGTGGCACCCAGGACCTGCACCTTGAGCTCGAAGCCCGGGTCTCAGAGTTCCTGGGAACCGAGGACACCATCCTGTTCTCCAGCTGTTTCGACGCCAACGGGGGAGTGTTCGAGTCCCTGTTCGGGCCTGAGGACGCCATCATCTCGGATTCCCTGAACCACGCCTCCATCATCGACGGCATCCGCCTCAGCAAGGCCAAGCGCTTCCGCTACGCCAACCGGGACATGGCCGATCTCGAAGCCAAACTCGTAGAAGCCACGGGTTCCCGCCGCAAGATCATCGTGACGGACGGCGTCTTCTCCATGGACGGCTACCTCGCCCCGCTTGCGGCCATCTGCGATCTCGCGGAAAAGCACGACGCGCTGGTCATGGTGGACGACTCCCACGCGGTCGGCTTCATGGGAGCTACCGGCGCCGGAACCCCGGAACACGCAGGAGTCTCCGACAGGGTCGATATTTACACCGGCACGTTCGGCAAGGCCCTCGGCGGCGCTTCCGGCGGTTACGTTTCCGGCCGCCGCGAAATCGTCGCCGTGCTGCGTCAGAAGGCCCGCCCGTACCTGTTTTCCAACTCTTTGGCTCCGGCAATCGTCGCAGCGACCGTCAAGGCGATCGAACTCGTCCAGGGCTCCGGCGAGCTCCGCTCCAGGCTCTTTGAGAACGCAGCCCTGTTCCGCCGCCGCATGAGCGAGGAAGGCTTCGAACTGCTCGACGGCGAACATGCCATCATTCCGGTGATGTTCGGCGACGCCGTGGTGGCCGCGAAGGTAGCCGACGAGATGCTCCACCACGGAGTCTTCGTCACGGCGTTCAGCTACCCGGTGGTACCCAAGGGAGCCGCCCGGATCCGTGTGCAGCTCTCGGCAGCGCACAGCTCCGAGGACGTCGAGGCGTGTGTCCAGGCCTTCGTGAAGAGCCGCGCCGCCGCGGGGCTCTGAGTTGCGATGATCCTCACCATCCTGGGCGGCGGGGGATTCCGGGTTCCCTTGGTCTATTCAGCATTGCTGGCGGACCATGAACCGGGCCGCGTCACGGAACTCAGGCTGTTCGACGCCGACGCCGCGCGCCTAGGCGTGGTGGCCAGGGTCCTCGCCGACATGGCCGAGGGGGTGCCCGATGCGCCGGCCGTCCGCAGGTTCACGGAGTTGTCGGAGGCGCTGCCGGGCACGGACTTCATTTTCTCCGCCATTCGCGTGGGTGGGTTGGAGGGACGCGCCGCCGATGAGCGGATTGCCCTCGAGCATGGAGTCATCGGGCAGGAGACCGTGGGCGCGGGGGGAATTTCCTACGCCCTGCGGACCATTCCGGTTGTCCTGGACATCGCCAAGGCGGTGAGGAAGCATGCTCCAGAGGCCTGGTTCATCAACTTCACCAATCCGGCGGGCGTCATCACCGAGGTCATGACAAGAGTCCTTGGCAGCAAGGTGGTGGGGATCTGCGATTCGCCGGTGGGGCTGGCCCGGCGCGCCTTGAGCGCAGCCGGAATCCACCGCGGTGCCGCGGCCTTCCGCGACGGATCCGTGGAGATCGACTACATCGGGCTGAACCACCTGGGCTGGCTGCGTGGGCTGGTGGTTCACGGTGAGGACGTCCTGCCGCGCCTCCTGGCCAACCCGGACGCCATCGAGTCCTTTGAAGAGGGCCGGTTGTTCGGCGCTTCGTGGATCCAGGCACTTGGCGCGGTTCCCAACGAGTATCTGCACTACTACTACTTCACGCGCGAAGCGCTCGACGCCGATCGGCGCGCCGCGAGCAGCCGCGGCGCCTATTTGGCGCGGCAGCAATCGTCCTTTTACGGCGGACTCGGGGGAGCGAACGACGGCGGTGCGGAGCCCGCACTGCGGCCGCCTTCCGCGAAGGCTGCCCTGCGGCTCTGGGAAAAGACCAAGCTGGATCGCGAAGAGACGTACATGCAGAGCAACAGGGACGCGGCCGGTACCTTCGAACGCGACGCCGCGGACCTGGTGTCCGGCGGCTACGAGACCGTTGCCCTGGGCATCATGCGGGCCATCAGCCAGGGGGAGACTGCCCGCCTGATCCTGAACGTCCCCAATAACGGCACCTTGGCTGAGCTCGACGCCGGCGCCGTCATCGAGGCACCCTGCTTGGTGGATGCGGGTGGTGTCCGCTTGCTCCCGGCGAAGGCCTTGCCGGACTACGCCCGGGGACTCGTCATCAACGCAAAGGCCGTGGAACGCGCCACAATCGACGCTGCGCTCACTGGTTCCAGGCGCTCCGCCTACAAGGCGCTGGCCATGAACCCCTTGGTGGACTCGGTCAGAGTGGCGCAAGAGCTTTTGGATAGCTACATCAGCCACTTCAGTCAGCTCCAATACCTGCGCTGAACCCCTAAGCCCTGTCCCGGGAAGGGTCAGAGGCCTAGGATCGGCAGCATGGACAAAGATGCAGCACAACCTCGCACCGAGGTGTTGGATTCCCAGCAATGCTGGAGTCTCTTGAGGGGCGTGTCCGTCGGCAGGCTGGCGGTGTGGCTCGGAGACCACCCCGACATTTTCCCCATCAACTACGCCGTGGACCAGGGGACGGTCGTCTTCAGAACCGGGGCGGGCACAAAGCTCACCGCGGCCATGGGCGAATTCCCGGTGGCCATGGAGGTGGACGGCGTCGATGCAAACACCGGGGTCGCATGGAGCGTTGTGCTCCATGGCAAAGCAGCGCCCGTCAAACAGATCGACGACGTCGTCAACTCGTTCTCGCTGCCCCTGTTTCCCTGGGAAGCCGGCCGGAAGGACCACTTCGTCCGGATTCCGGCGGACTCGATCTCGGGACGGCGCTTCACAGTCACGGAGCCACTGACTTGGTGGACGCCGTACAGCGGGACTAAGCCGTCCGCGGTGGAATAGTGCCGCTGGACGCCCGCAATGCTCCCCTCGCAACCGGCCCCCTCGCGCCCGAGCGTCCGCGCTGACAGGATGGAGGGATGGCTGCAAACTATGACGTGGTAATTGTCGGCGGCGGCATCGCCGGATTGTCCCTGGCCTCGGCGCTGGCCGGCCACTGTTCGGTGGCCCTCGTGGAGGCCGAACAAACGCTGGCCTACCACACGTCATCCCGCTCGGCCCGGCAGCTGATCCCGAGTTACGGACCCGCGGTCGTGCAGGAACTCACCGTCCGAACTCTGGAACTGTTGGCAGCGCGCGACGCCGGGTTGCCGGTGCCGGTGCTGGCACCGCGCTCGTTCATGTTGGTGGGCGATGAGGCAACGGTCAAGGCAGAAGCCAGTGGCCATATGCATCCCATCACGCACGCCGAAGCCCTTGAACTGTGCCCGGCCCTCAACCCGGAGTCCTTTACTGCCGCAGGTCTGGATACCGGGTCATTCGCCTGCAATGCGCCCGTGTTGCTGGAGGATCATCGGCAGCGTGCCGAAGCCGGGGGAGTGGACATCATCACCGGCGCCCGGGTCCATTCGGCGCAACGCCTGGGCTCTGGCTGGCAACTGGGCGCCGGGCTGGAAGGCTTCCAGTCCGCCGTGGTCGTCAACGCCGCCGGTGCCTGGGCGGACGAACTCGCGGTGCTCAGCGGGGTGGAGAAGCTGGGCTTGCAGCCGTTCCGCCGCACGGCGGCGATTGTCGACGTCGAACGCCCCCTTCCGCCGGGAAGCCCCATGGTGGCGGCAGCGGATGATTCCTACTACTTCCGGCCCGAGGGCGGGCAAGTGCTCATTTCGCCGTCGGAGACCGTGCCGAGCGGCCCGGAGGACGCGCGGCCGCGGCCGGGGGATGTGGAGGCGCTCGTGGCCCGGCTGAACTCGCTGACGTCAATGGGCATCCGCTCCGTGGCCAAGGCCTGGACCGGGTTGCGCACGGAAGCTGCCGACGGCGTCCCGGTGGTGGGATTCGACGCCGAGGCTCCCGGCTTCTTCTGGCTCGCGGGCCAAGGGGGCTATGGTTTCCAGACCTCCTCCGCCATTGCCGAACTGGCGGCCGCCGAGATCCTGGGCTCCGTATCCGGCATTGGTCCGGTATCCCGGACACCGAGGGAGCTCGCGGCCGCCCGTTGGTCCATCCGCCGTTGAACAATAGGTTCATGAGCGGGCAGACGAGCACACTGATCAGCAACATCGGCGAATTGATGACCCAGGACGTGGAGCATCGCGTCCTCAAAGACGCGGCCGTGGTGATCGAGGGTGAACGGATCTCCTGGATCGGCCCCGCATCCGAGGCTCCCGCCGCCGACGAGCGCGTGGACGCTGAGGGCCGCGCCGTGCTTCCGGGCTGGGTGGATTCGCATTCGCACCTGATTTTCGCCGGAGACCGCACCGCCGAATTCGAGGCCAGGATGGCCGGCCAGAGCTACAGCGCCGGTGGAATCGCCGTCACTACCAGTGCCACTCGCGCCGCAAGCGATGAGGAACTGACCCGCCTCGCCGCCGGACGCGTGGCCGAAGCCGTCTCCCAAGGCACCACCTACCTGGAGAGCAAGACCGGTTACGGACTGGACCTAGAGAACGAGGCCCGCAGCGCCCGCATCGCCGCCGCCACCGTGGACGAAGTCACCTACCTGGGCGCCCACCTGGTCCCGGCCGGAACCGATGCCGAGGAGTACACGGACCTCGTCTGCGGCCCGATGCTCGAGGCCGTCCGCCCCTACGTGGGCTGGGCCGATGTTTTCTGCGAGCGAGGCGCCTTTACCGAGGAACAGTCGCGCCGCGTGCTGTCGGCCTGCCGGGATGCCGGCCTGGGCCTGCGCGTCCACGGCAACCAGTTGGGTGAAGGACCCGGTGTCCAGTTGGCTGTGGAGTTCGGTGCGGCCAGCGTCGACCACGTCAACTACCTTTCCGAGGCCGATATCCAGGCGCTCGCGGGGACGTGGAGCGGCTGGGACGCTGCGACCGGAACGGGCACCCGCGGCACCGTGGCTACCTGCCTGCCTGCTTGCGATCTCTCCACCCGCCAGCCGCTCGCCCCGGGCCGTGCGCTGATCGACGCCGGAGTGCAGATTGCCTTGGCTGCGAACTGCAACCCCGGCACCTCCTATACAAGCTCGATGGCCTTCTGCGTCACCACGGCCGTGTTGCAGATGCACTTGAGCGTGCACGAGGCCGTCCGGGCCGCAACATACGGCGGTGCGCTGGCGCTCGGCAGGGAGTCCGGCAACGACGTCGACGGCGAGCGGGCGGTGGGCTCGATCGCCGTCGGGCACCGTGCGGACCTTCACATGCTCAAGGCGCCGTCGGCCACCCACCTGGCCTACCGCCCTGGTATCCCGCTGACCTTCGCGGTATGGCGGGCCGGAGTCCGCGCGCTGTAAAGCCATCTCCGCAACACCAAGCAGGGCCTCTCCACATTGAGGGGCCCTGCTTTTTCTTTCGACGAGCCCACAGCTCTCCGCGATCCTTGTGCGATTGAATATGATCGTTTAGTGTTTCTATAGATCATAAAACGTCAAAGCGTTGAGTTCGAAAAGTGCGTCGAAGAAGCGCGGACAGGAATGGTAAGTGCGATGAGTAACAACACCCTCGGGGCCTTCATGGAAGAAGAGCTTGTTTCGCAGCCCGAGGTCTGGCAGCGGGCCATCGGGCAATCGAAGGCGGAACACTTGCTGCCTGCCGATGGCGAGCGGATCGCCGTCGTCGGTTGCGGTACCTCCTGGTTCATGGCACAAAGCTATGCGGCTGCCCGCGAAGCCGCGGGCAAGGGCGTCACAGACGCATTCGCGGCGTCGGAAGCCTTCCTTAATCACAACAGCGCGGATCGCCAGTACGACGCCGTCATCGCCATCACCCGCTCGGGCACCACCACCGAGGTACTGGAGCTGCTGGAAGCCTTGCGCGGAATGGCCGTAGGCGGAAAACCCAGGACGGTTGCGGTGATCGGCGACGTGAATTCACCCATCACCGCCCTGGCCGACGCCGTGATCGGACTTCCCTACGCCGACGAGAAGTCCGTGGTCCAGACCCGCTTCGCCACCACCGCGCTGGTGTACCTTCTCACGAGCCTGGGCATCGAACTCGGCACCGCCATCGAGCACGCCCGCACCGCGGTGACGGATCCCGTTTCCCAGGAGTTGCTCGACGCCGAACAGTTCACCTTCCTCGGCACCGGCTGGACGGTTGGCCTGGCCCACGAAGCCGGGCTCAAGATGCGCGAGGCAGTGCAGGGCTGGACCGAGTCCTATCCGGCGATGGAATACCGGCACGGCCCCATTTCCATCGCTGCCCCTGGCCGGGTCACGTGGCTCTTCGGCGCGCAGCCTGAGGGATTGGATGCCGATATGGCCCGGACTGGCGCCCTGTACGTCAACACCGGCAAGCACCCGCTCGCGGAACTGGCACGCGTCCACAAGGTCACTTTGGAGCGGGCGCGCGTGCGCGGCCTCAACCCGGATCTGCCGCGCAACCTCACGCGCTCGGTCGTCCTGAACACCACGGCCTAGGTCTTCCCATGGTTCTCGGAGCCGCCGAATCCGCGGTCCTGGCCTTCGACGTCGGCGGAACGGACCTGAAAGCAGGTCTCGTCGACGCGGCCGGGAATGTCCTCGGCTTGCGCCGCGTCGCAACGCCGCGTGATGCCTTGCGGCCGGGCGATGCGATCCTGGACGCCGTCGCCGCACTGGCTGCTGGGTTTGCCGCCGAATTCCCTGGCCACCCGGCAAAGGCAGCCTGCATTGTTGTTCCAGGAATCGTGGACTCTGACACGGGAGTGGGGATCTACTCGGCGAACCTGGGCTGGCGTAATTTTCCCTTCGGCGAAAAAGCCACGCAGCGCTTGGGTCTCCCGGTTTCCTTCGGCCACGATGTCAGCACGGCGGCCGAGGCCGAATTCCGATTCGGAGCTGCCCGGGATTTTCGAAACGTCGTGGTGATGGTGGTTGGCACGGGGATCGCCGCCGCTGTCATCTCCGATGGCTACCCCGTGCGCGCAGGTGGCTTCGCCGGGGAGCTGGGCCACGCCCTTGTTCCGGACCCCGACGGTCCCGGGACCACGATCCTCGAAGGGGTCGGCTCCGCTGGAGCGATCGCCCGGCGCTACAGCGACAAGGCCGGAACCCCGCGCGCGGGCGCCCGTGAAGTTCTGGAGCGTGCCAAAGCGGGCGATGCGCTCGCAGCCAAGATCTGGGCTGACGCCGTGGACGCCCTAGCCTTCAGCCTCAGCCAGTGCGTGAGCATCATCGGCACGGAAGCCGTGGTGGTGGGCGGCGGTCTTGCCGAAGCAGGGGAGGGACTCCTGCAGCCGCTGCGCTCGCGCCTTGACGAGCTGCTCGATTTCCAACGCCGGCCGATTATCACGCGCGCCCAACTTGGCCAGGATGCAGGGTTGCTCGGTGCTGCGATGAGGGCCCGGGCCCTGCTCCCTGCGGCGAAGGCCGCCTCCGTCACGGGATACAGGCCATGAAGCGGGTTATCACGGTTACGCCCAATCCGGCCATCGACCTCAGCTACCACGTTGCCGGGATAACTCCCGGCGCAAGCCATCGCGTAGCCGCGCCCCTTAGCCGCGCGGGGGGAAAAGGCCTTAACGTTGCCCGGGTGGCGCACCAGCTGGGCCATCCCGTGCTGGCCCTCGCTCCCTCCGGCGGCGCCGCCGGTGCGGAATTCGCCGCTGAACTCCGCAGCAGTGGTGTGCCCCATCGTCTGGTTCCGGTTGCCGCGGAAACTCGACGCAGCATCGCCCTCGTGGACACGGTGGGCGGCGAAACCTCCATCTTCAATGAAGAGGGGAGTCCCCTCCAACCGTCCGAATGGCAGGCGCTGGCTGCCGCCGTCGTCGAGGCCCTCGACGGGCAAGGCGCCGGAGTGCTTGTCGGCTCCGGCAGCTTGCCGCCGGGCGCGCCGGCGGACTTCTACCCCGCGTTGGTGCGTCTGGCGCACGACGCCGGGATTCCCGCCGTCGTCGATACCTCCGGTCCCGGAATCATCGCCGCCGCGCGGGCCGGGGCGGATTTGCTTAAGCCCAACAACCACGAACTCCTCGATGCAACAGGTGAGGGCAGCCTGGAAGCTGCCGCACGGCAATTGATCTCCTTGGGTGCCAAGACGGTCTTGGTCAGTGCCGGCGCCGAAGGCATGCTTGCCTTCCACCATTTGGCCCCGGGCGGCTACTGGTGCGCACGGCTCCCGGAGCCACTCAGGGGCAACCCCACCGGAGCCGGCGACGCCGGAGTGGCGGCGGCCGCCGTCGCGCTCGCGAGCGGAGTCTCCGACATTCCCACGATCCTGCGCAGGGCCACAGCCTGGTCCGCCGCCGCGGTGCTCATGCCCGCCGCCGGCGAGATCTCGCCGCTCTACGCGGACCTCGAAAATCAACTCATTCTCAGCTGGAAGGAGACCCTGTGACCTTCGTCAGCACACGGGAACTCATGGACGCCGCCGCGGCCAATGGCATCGGCCAAGGCGCCTTCAACGTCATTCACCTCGAAACCGCAGAGGGCCTGGTGGCCGGAGCGGAGGCCGCCGGGGTCCCGTTGATCCTGCAAATCTCGGAGAATTGCGCCCGCTTCCACGGCGGACTCGTGCCGATTGCCCGCGGTGCAATGTCGATTGCCCGGGATGCTTCAGTTCCCGTGGCCTTGCACCTGGACCACGCCGAATCCGAAGAGCTGGCCCTGCAAGCCGTAGACCTCGGCTTCGGTTCCGTGATGTACGACGGCGCGCACTTGCCTTATGACTGGAACGTTGAAGTCACGCGACGGGTCGCCCGATACGCCCAGGAACACGGCGTCTACGCTGAGGCCGAACTCGGAAAGATCGGAGGCAAGGACGGCGCCCACGCTTCAGGAGTCCGGACGGATCCGGCCGAGGCCCGCTCCTTCGTGGACGCCACCGGCGTCGATGCCCTCGCCGTCGCGGTCGGTTCATCGCACGCCATGACCGAACGGAGTGCCACTCTGGACTTGGCGTTGATCACGCGGCTGAAGCAGGCCGTCCAGCTGCCGCTCGTCCTTCATGGTTCCTCGGGCGTAGCAGATGAGACCCTGGTGGCGGCAATCCGGGCCGGCATGACTAAGATCAACGTATCCACACACTTGAACGGGTTCTTCACCCGCGCCGTCCGTGAGTACCTGGATGCCAACCCCTCCGTGGTGGACTCCCGCAAGTACATCAAGGCCGGACGGGATGCCCTGGTGTTGGAAACCGCACGTTTGCTGACGCTGTTCGCGAAAGTGAATTAGCCTCAATTTCCGGAAGGTTCGTGATGACCCGCAACGATCGACTGACAGCCATCCTTGATCTCCTCGCCGAGTCAGGGCATGTTGAGGTCGAGGATATCGTGACCCGCCTGGGCGTCTCACCGGCAACGGCGCGCCGTGATCTCGACAGCCTCGCAAAGCAACGGCTCCTGAGCCGTACCCGCGGCGGTGCAACCACGGGATCAGTGTCCTACGAGCTCCCTGGGCGTTACAACAGGGATGACCACGCGGAGGCGAAGCAGCAGATTGCCCTGGCCGCTTCGGAACTCATCATGCCCGGGGCCGTGATCGGACTCAGCGGCGGGACCACCAACACGGCCCTGGCCCAAGTCCTGTCCACCCGCGAAGACTTGAACGCACCCTCCAACCGGCCCATGCTGACGGTGGTCACCAACGCCATCAATATCGCCGCCCAGCTTGCCGTGCGCCCCAACATTAAGATCATGGTCACTGGTGGCATCCTGAACCCGCGTTCGTACGAACTTGTGGGGCCATACACCGATGTCATCATGCAGAAGGTTGCCTTGGACATCGCCTTCATCGGCGTCAACGGGGTTGATCCGAAGATCGGCCCCACCATCACGGACGAGGGCGAGGCGATGGTGAATACTGTCATGGCGCGCCGTGCCACGGATTCCTACGTCCTGGCCGATTCCACGAAGATCGGCAAGCGCGCGTTCGCGGCGATGGCCGGGTACGATTTCCGCCGGCTCATCACCGATTCCGGGATCACAGCCGAGGACAAGGCTGCGTTCGAAGCCAGCGGCACCGAAGTGATCGTGGCGAAGGACGCGTAGCTGTGCCCGTCAGAAATCCATCGGGGGAGCGTTCAGCACGGTTTCGTCCGTGCTGCGCTGCACCCATTGGCTGAACGGTGTGTCGAGATCGTACTTGCCCTGATCGTTGAGGATGAGGGTCCGTAGTGCCGCGTTGCCCGGGTTGTTGAGGGACTCGAAGTACTCCACGGACCAGTGGAACCACCGCATGCAGAAAAGGCGCATCGTGAGGCCGTGGGTAACCAGCAGGGTGTTGGGCGCGTAATCGGGTTTTTCCCAGTGCCGGTACAGGGTTTCCATGAAGGACGAAATGCGGTCGTAGACATCCGAACCTGATTCGCCCTCGCGGAACCGGTAGAAGAAGTGGCCGTAGAGGTTGCGAAGCTCCTTTTGGTCCCCGATGTCTCCGGCGATCTGGAAGTTGGCCCAGTCCTGTTCACGCAGCCGGGGTTCCTCGATCACCCTTTCCGTGAGGTTGCCCAGATTCAGTGCCTCAAGAGTTTGGTATGCCCGGAGGTACGGCGAGACGTAGACGCACACAGGCTCGCCGTCGAGCTTCTTGCGCAGATCCTCACCAGCGGCCCTTGCCTGCTCGACCCCGAGCTCCGTCAACGGGATGCGGTAGTCGGGGACACGGTTGTAGATGGAAGTATCGGCGTTGGCGGCGGACTGGCCGTGCCGGATCATGAAGATTCGTGCTGGCGCGCTCATCCCACCAAGCATAGGGTCCGCTGCCGCCCTTGATGTGCAGGCGACCCCCGGAGAATGAACTCCCGGGTAAACTTCAGCCAAATGCGGGCAAGATAGAAGCATGCTCCTTGCCTCAACGCGCCGGCTGCGCGCCGAAGTGCTGATAGTCCTTGGCCTGTCCCTGGGCCAATCGGCCGTGTACTCCGTGGTGCAGTTGTTGGACAAGATGACTCGGGCGCCCCTGTCCCAGGCAACGTCCACCCTCAATCGTTCGCAGAACACCCGTGAGTACTTCGATCTCACGTACCAGCTGCTCGATATTGCCTTCGCCCTGGTCCCTGTGGTGCTGGTGTTCTACTTCCTGTCGGTGCACCGCCTAACGGCAGAGAGCCCTTCGGGATTTACGCGTCTAGGCTTCAACTTCGCCCGCCCGGGCCGCGACGGGCTCCAGGGACTGGGTCTCGCCGCGCTGATCGGAATCCCGTCGCTGGGCCTCTATGCGGCCGGCCGCGCCTTGGGGATCACGACCGCGATCATCCCCAGCGGCCTGGACTCCTACTGGTGGACAGTGCCTGTGCTGGTCCTGTCCG
Organism: Arthrobacter sp. DMZ02-1R; assembly: GCF_057747935.1. Taxonomy (NCBI): domain Bacteria; kingdom Bacillati; phylum Actinomycetota; class Actinomycetes; order Micrococcales; family Micrococcaceae; genus Arthrobacter; species Arthrobacter sp. DMZ02-1R. The sequence continues at coordinate 3,347,821 of NZ_CM173230.1, read as the reverse complement.
CGGTGCGGCACGCCGTCGTCGAAGAAGTCATTGTGGTGGGCTACCTCCTGGACCGTTTTGGGAAGTTCGGATGGAGCACGCCGCTGGCGGTCGGGCTCAGCGCGCTCCTGCGCGGCAGCTACCACCTGTACCAAGGCTTTGGGCCCTTCATCGGCAATGCGGTCATGGGTTTGGTATTCGGTTGGATCTACACCAGGACCAAACGGGTCATGCCACTCGTGGTGGCGCATGCACTCCTGGACATCGTGGCATTCGTCGGTTTCAGCGTCTTCGGCAAGGCGATCGGGCTGGGGTAGGAACAACGCGGTTAAAGGGTTTCGGCCGCCATCGCGGGTGACGTCATTGGCACCCGCCCATGGCGGCCGAAGTTTTCCGGGCCTTCCTAGCCGGATGGTCCGTCAGATGGTGACGGCTCCGTTGGCAGTTTCGAACGTTACCGACATGATTCCAGGCGTTCCGTGGGGAGCCATCCATTGGACTGCAACGTCCTCAAGGGGCTTCTCCACGGGTTCCCCGAGCCACTCGGTGACCCGCTCCGCCGAACCAGCAATGGTGAGGCTGGACATCTTGACGTCGCTTGGGTAGACGAGGGACGGGTGAAGCGCGGGGTCGCCTTCCCAACGGAGCAAGTACGGGACCTGGGGATCGGCGATCAGTCCCAGGATGCCGATTTGCGACCAGACGAGTTCGCGGCCATCCGGGAACTTGCGGTTGCCGGGGACAGCGGCGCGTCCGAGACGTTGTTCGAACGGGCTCAGGTCGTCCACAGCGACGCACCAGCCCATCCAACCACCTCCTGCGGCGGAGCGTGCACGGACGGCTTGTCCAAAGGGTGCCTTGTCGGATGCCGGGTGGTCAAGGACCTCGACAACTTCCAGGTATTTGTGGTCAGCAAGGGGAATGATCATGTTCCGGGTACCGAAGCGCGGGTGCACTCCGCCCCGGACTGCGTCCACTCCCAATGCTGCGGAAATCCGCTCGGTGGTGGCCAAGAGGCCATCTCGTTCACAAGCGTAAGAGACGTGATCCATGCGCATGGCTTCATCTTGGCACTTTGTGATGGAGCTCTCAGCTAAGTCAAGCCTAACCAAGGTGGGATGAATCGAAATGCCGGCTCAGGGTCACTTCGGGACGGGCCATGACGGAAAACTACGCGTTCGTCACAAAGCTTCCGGAGCCAGCGGAGAACGGTCCTGGACCGGCAGGGTGGGCCCGTTGAGCCCCGCATCGAGGAAGCGCCCCGACGCGAGGCCATGCCTCAGCCGGAGACGTAGTAGCCCGAAGTGTCAGCGATCAGTTGTACGGTGCCACTCGAGTTGTTGGTGAAAGAAATCGTTCCGTCGGTGCCGACCGGGGTTATGGCGAAGTTGGCGAGGATCTGCCCTGGCCCGTAGTTCACGTTCGAGGTGCCCGGCTGGGGGGTTCCTCCGGCGTAGGCGGTAATGAAGCCGTTCGACGTGGTGTCGGCGACGGTGATGTTCATCGCGACGGCGGAAACCCCCGACGCCGGGACGCCACCGCGGCCTGTGACTTTGACGTTGATGGTCTGTCCGGGGGCGACGGCTTGTTTGGGTGCGCCGGTTCCGATGCGGGTATCCAATTGCCGGAATGGTATTTGGGCCGAAAACGCTCCAGGATCAGTAGCCGCACCACCAAGGAAGTAGCCCGAGGTGTCGGCGATGAGCTGGACGGTACCAGCGGAGGTGTTCGTGAAGGAGATGGTTCCATCAGCGGAGACGGGGGTGATTGCGAAGTTGGGGACGATCTGCCCTGGCCCGTAGTTGACGTTCGAGGCGTTTGGTTGCGGAGTTCCTCCGGCGTAGGCGGTGATGAAGCCGTTGGACGTGGTGTCGGCGACGGTGATGTTCATCGCGACGGCGGAGACCCCCGTGGCAGGGAGTCCACCGCGGCCGGTGACTTTGACGTTGATGGTCTGTCCGGGGGCGACGGCTTGTTTGGGTGCGCCGGTTCCGATGCGGGTATCCAATTGCCGGAACGGTGCCTGGGCGGAAAACGCCCCGGGAGTAGACGCGGCGCCGGCAAGGTAGTAGCCGGAGGTGTCGGCGATGAGTTGGACCGTGCCGGAGGAGGTGTTGGTGAAGGAGATGGTTCCGTCAGCGGAGACGGGGGTGATGGCGAAGTTGGGGACGATCTGCCCTGGCCCGTAGTTCACGTTCGAGGTGTTTGGTTGCGGGGTTCCAGCGGCGTAGGCGGTGATGAAGCCGTTCGACGTGGTGTTGGCGACCGTGATGTTCATCGCGACGGCGGAGACCCCCGTGGCGGGGATTCCACCGCGGCCTGTGACTTTGACGTTGATGGTCTGTCCGGGCCCGACAGGCCCGGTGACTCCGCCGGTACCGTCACGGGTGTCCAATTGCCTGCACGGCGCTGCCGCGACGAAGCCGCCTGAGGGATACTGCGCTGCCGAAAAGAGTGCGCTGCTGACGTACAGCAGCCGGTTGGGCGTGCAGTTTCCGGCTGACTGGATGACTCCGAAGGTTGCCCCCGCAGTCAAAGTCGCAGCTACCTGCGCAGGGGTCCACGCCGGGTGCATGAAGAGAAGCATGGCGGCCGCTCCCGCCACATGGGGAGAGGCCATTGACGTGCCATTGAGGATTGCCGTGGCTGTCGTTGTCGTGTTCCAGTCGGAGGTGATCTGAACCCCTGGCGCGTACAAATCGACACAGGACCCAAAATTGGAAAAGGAAGCCTGCCGGTCAAACGCATCGGTGGCGGCCACTGTGATGGCCGCCGGCACACGACTTGGGGACAGGGTGCAGGCGTCGACGCTCGAATTACCCGCGGCCAAGGTCACGGTGATGCCATTGTCGATGGCGTTCTGCACAGCGGCGTCCAGGCTCTGGTTCGCGTCGCCCGACAGGCTGAGGTTGGCGACGGCAGGCTGCCCGGGGTGCGCCTGGTGATCCTGTACCATCCAGTTCAGGCCCGCGATGACGTCCGAGGCATTTCCGCTGCCATTGCAGTCGAGGACTCGAACCGGGACGATGGTTGCCGACTTGGCCATCCCATAGGTACTTCCCGCCGCGATTCCGGCCACATGAGTTCCGTGACCAGCCTCCGGCGTTGGAGCGCTGGTGCACGGATCCGTGGCGGGTTTCCCGGCGAACGCGCTCCATCCTGCCGTCACTCGTCCACCGAAATCCACGTGCGTGCCCAGCACGCCGGTATCAACCACATAGACGGCGACGCCTGCGCCGCTCGCGGGGGGCGTATAGGTTCCGGACAAGGGAAGGGTGCGCTGATCGCTTCGATCCAGACCCCAAGGGGCGCCGTCCTGGGTGGCATCAATTTTCACCGTTGTGTCGCGTTCGACGGCAGCAACGCCGGCGGACCCGGACAATTCTGCGGCCTTCTGGGGGGTGGCTGCCACTACTGCGCCCTTGACTGCATGCGAGAACGTCTTCCCAACACGGACACCTTGAGCCTGTAAAGATGCCGTTTGTCCCGCAACATCGGACCCGTCGGTGTACCGCACAATGTAGCGCGCTTCGCCGGCGGTCGTGTCGGGCTCGAATGAGTCCACGCTGACGTCGCCTGACGGTCTCGTTTCCACGCTGGCCTGCTGGCCAGGTGCGGCCTGGGCCACAGCTGGTGGTACCAAACCCAGAGGCACCATCAGGAGCGTCGCTGTAGCTATGGCCAGGCGCTGGGCAAAGCGCATGGATCCTCCTGAGATTGAAATTGCCTTGCGGGTTGTTGGCATGGACTGCATGTGGACTTTCACGAGGTGCTGACAAGAATTGGGATTCCGCTGCCTCCGTCTGGAGCTCGGGAGCCGGACTGCTGTGCCTGATTCTATCGAGTCACACGCGCATCATGCTCCCCTTCGGTAACGGCCTCTCCGCCCCCTTGCATGAACAAGACACGGCCGAGTGTCACATAGATGTCATAATCTTCGTCAGAAGGGGTCCGGTTTTCCTAGACTCTTCGTATTAGGTCATGAGTGCCAGTGACAGCCCCGGCTTGCTGGCCGGCAACCCTCCTCTCGCGGTGGGGTGCCCCGGGTGAAGACCTGGCCCTTCGCTTTTTTGGCGGCGGGCAAGCGCGATGTGAGGTGTCAACGAATGACAATTGCTGCAACAGCCATACCCCTTTCCGGCACCCGGGACGGAACGCTCAAGTATGTCTCCGTGGGTGGACTCGAACTGGAGGCCGGAGGTCTTCTCCCGGACGTCGTCCTTGCGTACGAGACGTGGGGACGGCTCAACGCCGATGCTTCAAACGCCGTGCTCGTGGAACATGCCCTGACGGGCAGCACGCACGTGGCCCGTGGCGAAAGCGACGAAGAGGGCTGGTGGGAGCAACTCGTTGGACCCGGGGCGACCATTGACACAAACCACTACTTCGTCGTCTCCGTCAACATCGTGGGAGGCTGCTACGGCAGCACAGGGCCGTCGTCGAGCGCGCCCGATAGCAAGCCGTGGGGTTCCCGGTTTCCGCTGGTGACGCTGCGGGACAGCACCGCGGCGGAAGCCCGGCTGGCCGACGCCTTGGGGATCCACAGCTGGCACACGGTGGTAGGCGGATCCATGGGCGGTGCGCGTGCCCTGGAATGGGCGGTCAGCTATCCGGACCGCGTGAAGCGATGTGCCGTGATTTCAATCGGGGCATGCAGCACTGCCGAGCAGATCGCGTTCGCGCAGGCCCAGACGCTCGCCATCCGGCAGGACGCCGATTTCAACGGTGGTGACTACTATGGCCAGCGCGCGCCCGAGGCAGGATTGGCCCTGGCCCGGCGGATCGCCCACATCACCTACCGTTCAGCGGAAGAACTGGATTTCCGCTTCGGCCGGAATGCCCAGGGCGGCGAGGCACCCCTTCAGGCTGCCGCGTTGGGAGACCGGGGCCGTTACCAGGTGGAGAGTTACCTCGACCATCAGGGAAGCAAACTGGTCCAGCGCTTCGACGCCAACAGCTACATCGCCATCACCGAGGCCCTCATGAGCCACGACATCACCCGTGGCCGGGGCTCATTGGAGGACGCGCTGTCCGTGGCCACAGCCACATTCTTTGTTGCCGCGGTGGACTCGGACCGGCTCTACTTTCCGGAGCAATCCCACGAACTTGCCAAGGCGCTGCCCGGCGAGGTCTCAGTGCACGTCATCGAAGCACCCATCGGGCACGACGGTTTCCTCACTGAGATCGGCCAGCTGGGCCCCCAGTTGCGCGACGCTTTCTTTGGCTGACCCAGGCTTTCTTCGCCTGAATCAGCCGTTCATGATCTCTTGGCGGAGCTTCATGTAGTCCTCCATGGCGATTTTCCCGTCGCTGTACTGCTGGTCCAGTTCGGCAAGTTTCCGGGCCCGGTAGCCATGGGGTGCGGTGTCCGGCAGGGGAACGGTCGACGACGGCGGAGCAGCCTGTGGTGCGGGCGTCGCCACCGGGGGCGGTGGCTCAGCCGGAATGATTACCGGTGGTTGCGCCGGGTATCCGTCGGGGTAGTTCTGCGGAGGACCGGGGAAATTCTGGCCTGGATAATTCTGGCCCGGGTAATTCTGCGGAGGGAAGTCCCTGATCCTGCGTTGGCGCGAACGGTTGAACATACGGATCCCCATGGGAATCAGCCAAGAGCAGACGATGATCCAGAAGATCAAATTGTTCACGATAGAGGCCTCCTAGGTCTTTCTCCAGCTTAGCCCGGCCCGTGTGGCAAGCGTCGTGGTCCTCCGTCACCTTCGGGGCAAAACGGAGTCGGCCGGACCGAAGACGGGTCCCGGCGTCGGGCGTTTTGGCAAGATCCCGTCGCCGGAGGACTGGTGCCGGATCCGGCGGATGACCCACGGGACAAAATACTCGCGTGCCCACACGAGATCGCCGGAGCGCGCTTCCCGCCAGCTGCGGTGCGGGAGTGGCTTGGGCTGGAGCGGCTCGAGATTATGCGGAACGTTGAGGGAATCGAGGACCATGGTGGCGATCGTGTGGTGGCCGAGTGGCGAGAAATGCAGGCGGTCTTCATCCCACATCTGCGAGTTGGAAAGTTGCCGCAGGGACCACATATCCGCCACCACTGCGTCATGGCGGGCGGCTACAGTCCGCAGGTTTTCGTTGTAGATGGCAACCTTGCCGCGGATCCGCCCAAGAACCGACGACGCGGTGTCCGGGCCGTTGAAGAGAACCACGGTGGCGCCTTCTGAGGTCAGGGTCTGTACCGTGGCATCGAGTTTCTCGGCCAGGGCATCGGGATCGCCGCCGGGGCGGATGAGGTCGTTGCCGCCCGCGGAGATGCTTACGAGGTCCGGCTTAAGGTCCATGCACGGGCCGAGTTGTTCGTCCACGATCTGTTGGAGCAGGCGCCCCCGGATCGCCAGGTTGGCGTAGGCGAAATCCCTGTGACCGCGGCTCAGCTCCTCGGCCACCCGATCGGCCCAGCCGCGATGTCCGCCCGGACTGTTGGGCTCGGGGTCGCCGATGCCCTCGGTAAACGAATCACCCAAAGCCACGTAGCGGGTCCACGGATGAATCCGCTCATCCGCGCCGTGCTCCACCGGGGAATCAGTGCCACTCACGTCCATATCCTGCCTTTTGCTGCAACGCTACGCGCCCGTAGCTTGTTACTCATGGGTAACTGTAAGAATAGTCCCATGAGTCAAGCTTCCGCCTTTCCCGCCCCGGTCGTTTTGTGGTCCCACGAAGAGGAGGAACGGGGTGGAAAGCCGTTGCTGGTCCTGTTGCACGGTTATGGATCCAACGAGCAAGACCTTTTTAGCCTGGCAAGCCTGCTGCCCCAGGAGTTCGTCGTCGCCTCGCTCCGCGCCCCGATCGCCACCGGCCCGGGCTTCACGTGGTTCCCGCTCACTGCGTCCATCGACTACTCGCTCGACGCCGTCAAGGCCGCGGCCGAGTATGTGTTTTCCTGGTTGGACTCCTTCAAGTCCAACCACAGCTCGGTGACGCTCCTCGGGTTCTCCATGGGCATGGCCATGGCCACCTCGCTGCTCCGGCAGCGGCCGGCGGACTTTGCCGCCGTCGTCGGGCTTTCAGGCTTCGCCGTCGACGCCGATGCCGACCCCACGTTCCGGGACGCCGAACTGGACGGTTCCGTGCCGCTCTTCTGGGGACGGGACCAGCAGGATCCAGTCATTACCCCGGACAAGATCGAATACACCATGGGGTGGGTCCGAAAGCACACGGACCTTACCAAGGTGCTCTACACAGGCATGTGGCACGGCATCAACCAGCAGGAAATCGGCCACGTGGGCGAATTCCTGGAGCACAAGGTCCTCACGTCCGTCTGAAAGCAATGCGGGGTCACTTATGGCCCATTCTGAGGCACGTAATGGGCCATAAGTGACCCCGCGTTGCTAGGACTCCTTGGTGATCCGCACGGTTTGTCCGTTGACGGTCACGGTGTCGCCTGCATGGAGCTGGCGGCCGCGCCGATCGTCGATCTCTCCGTTGACTTTGACCAGCCCGTTTTTGATGAGCTCGGTGGCCTCCACGCCGTCCTCCACCAGGTTGGCGAGCTTCAGGAGCTGGCCGAGGCGGATCATGTCGTCGCGGATGGGGATTTCTTGAATTTGCGGGTTGCTCATACAAGCAATGATGCCTGAAGTAGGGTGGTGAAAGTGCCGCCAACGTCCCGCCCAGCCTCCCGAAGTACTTCTGGAAGTACCTCCAGAACTTCCCTTCCCGTGCTCACCGGGCTGCTGCTTGCGGTGGCCAACGGTATCCTGCTTCCGGTCCAAGGCCGGATCAACAGTGCGCTGGGGGCCAGGCTCGACGACGGCGTCGCGGCCGCCGGCGTAAGCTTCACTACCGGGCTGGTACTGATCGCCGTGATCGGCCTTGCACTACCGAAAGGCCGCGCAGGTTTGCGCCGGATAGTGCCTGCCGTCAAGGAGCGCAGCTTTCCGCGGTTCTATGTGGTGGCCGGCGGGATCGGCGCCCTCTACGTGATTGCCCAATCGTTCACCATTGGCCTGCTTGGCGTCGCGTTGTTCACGGTAGCCGTGATCACCGGGCAGACCGTGAGCGGCCTTTTCGTGGACCGGCTCGGCATCGCCCCCGGCGGCAAACGCTCGATCACCGGGGTCCGGATCCTTGGTAGCGTCCTGACGATTGCCGCCGTCGTCTGGGCCGTCTCGCCGCGCCTCGGGGCGGCCACCGACGTCGGATCCTTGTTGCTCCCCATCCTGTTGCCGGTCGTGGCGGGCTGCCTCATGAGTTTCCAGCAAGCCATGAACGGCACCGCAACCGTGCACTACGGCAGCCCCATCGCCGCCACGCTGGTCAACTTCGTCGCCGGAGCAGTCATCCTATGGGTCGCCTGGCTCGTCAAACTGCTGCTGGGCGGCCCCGGTCACGCCCTGCCTGCTGAATGGTGGTACTACCTGGGCGGACCCATTGGCTGCGTCTTCATCGGGCTCGCGGCCTTGCTGGTCCGCAGCCTGGGTGTCTTGGTGACGGGGCTGGGGATGATCGCCGGGCAGTTGCTCGGATCACTCGCGCTGGACCTGGTCTTCCCGGCACCCGGAACGGTTGTGGCCTTGCCCACGGTCCTTGGCACCTTGTTGACGCTGTCCGCCATCATCGTGGCCACTTTGCCTTGGCCGAAGGGTGCCCTCGCTTCCCGCGGTTCCGTCCGGGGGCAGGCCGGCCAGCTCCGGAAGAAGGACAGCGGCCAAAGGCCGGTAGGCTAGGACACGCAGCTTCCTGCACAGCACTAACTTCGCGCACAACCGCGGACCGCACCCAGCGGCCCTGTAGAACATTGGAGTACCCATGGCAGCAAAATCCGTCCTCGACCAGGTCATTTCCCTCTCCAAGCGGAGGGGCTTCGTGTTCCAGGCCGGTGAAATCTATGGTGGCTCCCGCTCAGCGTGGGACTACGGCCCCCTGGGTGCCGAGCTGAAGGAAAACATCAAGCGCCAATGGTGGCAGAGCGTGGTCCGTGGCCGCGAGGATGTGGTGGGCTTGGATTCTTCCGTGATCCTGCCGCGCCAGGTATGGGAAGCTTCCGGCCACGTCGAGGTGTTCTCGGACCCCTTGGTCGAGTGCCTTTCCTGCCACAAGCGCTACCGCGCGGACCACCTCGAAGAAGAGTACGAGGAAAAGAAGGGCCGTCCCGCTGAGAACGGCCTCAAGGACATTGCGTGCGCCAACTGCGGCACCCGTGGAGAATGGACCGAACCTCAGGAGTTCTCCGGCCTGCTCAAGACCTACCTCGGGCCGGTGACCAGCGAAGAAGGCCTGCACTACCTGCGCCCGGAAACCGCGCAGGGCATCTTTGTGAACTTCAGCAACGTGCTCACCACGTCGCGCAAGAAGCCGCCCTTCGGCATCGGCCAAATCGGCAAGTCCTTCCGCAACGAGATCACGCCGGGCAACTTCATCTTCCGCACCCGCGAGTTCGAACAGATGGAAATGGAATTCTTCGTCGAGCCCGGCACGGACGAAGAATGGCACCAGTACTGGATGAAGGAACGTATGTCCTGGTACACCGATCTGGGCATCCGGCCAGAGAACTTGCGCTTCTTCGAGCACCCGCTGGACAAGCTCAGCCACTACTCCAAGGGCACCACGGACATCGAATACCGCTTCGGTTTCCAGGGCTCCGAGTGGGGCGAGCTCGAGGGCATCGCAAACCGGACCGACTTCGACCTCACCACTCACTCGAAAGCATCAGGCCAGGATCTGAGCTACTTCAACCAGGCCACCGATGAGCGCTACACCCCGTACGTGATCGAGCCCGCGGCCGGCCTGACCCGTTCCTTCATGGCCTTCTTGATCGACGCCTACACAGAGGACGAGGCCCCCAACACAAAGGGTGGTGTCGACGTCCGCACTGTCCTGAGGCTTGACCCGCGCCTGGCTCCCGTCAAGGCAGCCGTGCTTCCCCTGAGCCGCAACGAGGACCTGTCCCCGAAGGCGAAGGACTTGGGCGCCCAACTGCGTAAGAACTGGAACATCGACTTCGACGACGCCGGCGCCATCGGCCGCCGCTACCGTCGCCAGGACGAGATCGGTACTCCGTTCTGCATCACCGTGGACTTTGACACCCTTGACGACCAGGCGGTCACGATCCGTGAGCGCGACACCATGAGCCAGGAACGCGTCTCGCTCGACAAGGTTGAAGGCTACTTGGCCGCACGACTGATCGGCGCTTAAGCGTGTCAATCGAGTACCGCGAATGGCGTGATGGCGACGACCTGGCGCTCCTGGAAATGTGGGGTGGGCCAGAAACCCTGCCGGCCCAGCAGTTCCGGGCGGCACTGGCGCCATCGGGCAACGGCGGCCAAGGCCAGCCTTGGCGCCGGTGCATCGTGGCAGAAGACGTTGTTGACGGCATCGGCATCCCGGTGGCTGCCGGCGTGGTCCACGAAGCTTCCCTGCACCCGGAACGTCTCTGGGCCTACATCGAGGTTGCCAAGGATCACCGCCGGAGCGGGATAGGGGCCACGCTCCTCACCACGCTGCGACGCGAAGCCGAACAGTCGCCGTCGGGGGTTAACAAGCTGCGCAGCAAGGTGGAGCCCGGCACCTCCGGGGCCGCCTTCGCCGAGTGGGCAGGGCTCGCGCCCATCCAGCGCTCACAACTTGTGGTGGTGGATCCGGAGCCGCTGAGGCTTCCGGTGTTTGGTGACGGTTCCGAGGAAGCGGCTTCCGAGCAGGTTGAAGACCTCGCCACGGGATCCGTGGAACTGAGCGACGTCGTCGGCCGGTACTACACCGCAGTCCACCACTGGGACAGCCCGGGCGAACTGGGCATCCCCACGGTGCAGCGGCTGTTCCTTGACGAGCTGACGGGGGCGCATGGTGCCCTCGTACTGCGCGCTCCGAAGGCCAGTGCTTTTGGTTCGGGCGTTCCGGCCACCCGCAAGGGCAAGTTGCAGGCCTTCGCCATCAGCTATGCCCAGGGCAGCTCGGATGAACCCTCGGAAGTGTTCCTGGGCCACGAACCGCGTTTGCAGGATGGCGAGGCCCGCGAGGCAGTCCGTGATTTGCTGGCGCTCATTGCCTACCAGCATCCGGTGCTCCTCGAAGTGGACGATTCCATGACGGCTGTGCGCGCAGTCGTGGATCCGCTGCTTGAGCTGGGCAAAGCGAAACTCCGGGGTGCGGACACCTTGATAGTCAGCGACTAGCCCCAGCCGAACCCTTGACGACACCGCTGCCCTGGGTGTAGGCATGACGAGGTAAGCCCCAGTCGTTGGTCTGGTGGGGCAGCGGCGGGTGGAACGAATCCGGTCTCCTGAAGAGAATCGGCGGTAACACCCATGAACGGAACAGCCCTCGACGGACTGCGCGAACAGCTCCGCGGGCAACTCATCACGCCAAGCGATCCTGACTATGATTCCGCCCGCGCCGTCTTCAACGGGATGATCGACAAGCGCCCCGCAGGGGTCGTCCGGGTGGCGCAGGTGGCGGACGTCATTGCGGGCGTTAACTTCGCCCGGGACAACGCCCTGCCCTTGGCGATTCGCGGCGGCGGCCACAGCGCCCCCGGCTTCGGGACCTGGGACGATGCCCTGGTCCTCGATTTCGTCAACCGCACCGGTGTCCGTGTTGACCCCGAAGCCGGCACGGCCCGTGCCGAGGCAGGAGCGACCTGGGCAGACTTCAACCATGCCACCCACGCATTTGGCCTTGCCACCACCGGCGGCATCGTTGGATCCACCGGTATCGCCGGCCTGACCCTGGGCGGCGGCATCGGCTATCTCGCCCGCAAGCACGGCCTGTCTTGTGACAACTTGATATCGGCGGACGTCGTGACGGCAGACGGCAAATTCCTCACTGCGAGCGAAACCCGGAACGAGGACCTCTTCTGGGCGTTGCGGGGAGGCGGAGGCAACTTCGGCGTGGTGACGTCGCTTGAATACAAACTGCACCCGGTGGACATGGTCTACGTGGGCATTGTCATCTACGGAGCAGAGCACACCGAGACCGTCGCCAAGTTCTACCGGGATTACATGGACTCTGCCCCTGAAGAGTTCGGGGCGTTCCTCGGATTCCACCAAGGGCCGCCGGTGCCGTTCCTTCCCGAGGAATGGCATGGGAAACCTGTTTGCGTTGTGGTCGGAATGTGGACGGGGGACATGGCAGCGGGCGAGTCTCGGTGGCAGCCGTTCCTCGACGTCGCACCCGTGGCCGGATCCCTTGTCACCCCGATGCCCTATCCGGCACTCAACGTGGCGTTTGACGGACTCAATCCCAAAGGCCTGCAGGGGTACTGGAAAGCCAACTTCATCAGTGAATTGAATGATGGCGTCATTGGTGCGCACGCGGAGTTTGGTTCCACGGTCACAAGCGTCAACACCTCGGTCCACGTCTATCCGATCGACGGCGCGGCGGCCCGCGTCGGGGCCCAAGACACGGCTTTCGCGAACCGCGGGATGAAGTTCGCCCCCGTGATCGCGGCACAATGGCCGGACCCCGCAGACAACAAAGCCAACATTGCCTGGGCCCGCAGCTACGCAGAGGCCCTCCGTCCGCATTCTGCTGCCAGTGGCTACATCAACTTCATGGATGCGGAAGACCAGAACCGTGTTGCCGAGAACTACGGTGTCAACTACGAGCGACTCCAGGCCATCAAAGGCAAGTACGATCCCGGAAACCTCTTCCACGTGAACCAGAACATCAAACCCGCCTGAACACCTCGTCCGAGTGACGCCCAACTGACTCGCAGTTAATGCCGTTATGAGGCGTCAAAACGACATTAAATGCGAGCCAGTTGGGCGGGATTCCGGGATCTCCGGGTGTCAGGATCGCATACCGTTGCGCTGGCCCACGTAGGGTTGTAGGCATGAGGTTTTGCAGCTAATGGGTCACGGTCATTCACACGGTCACACGGAACACTTGGAGCCAAGCCCACGGGCGCTCGCGGCGCGGAAACGGGCCAACTGGCTCCTCGTAGCCGTGCTGGCGCCGCTCGCCGTGCTCACGATCGTCGCCATGCTCGTCATGTGGCCGTCAGGGAGCAAGGCGGGCATATCCCTCGCAAGCCCCTACCAGGCTGCCCCGGGCGTGACGTTCGATACCGGCAAGATCCAAGCCGTCACGCAGGAGAACTGCTCCCAGGGTGCCCAAGCCCAAGGTGCCCAAGCTCCGGGGACGGACCAAAGCAACGGTGCGCAACAGCAAGGTTCCCAGTGCACCTTCGCGGCCACGCAGCCGGACAATGGCGGCAGTCCCGTCAAGGTGGTCATCAACCCTGACGTCGCGAAGTCCCACGGCGTCAAGGTGGGGGACAGCATCCGTTACCTGAACCTCTCCGGCGTGCAGGGCGCAGCGGTAGGCAACGGCTCGCCGTCGTACGTTTTCCTGGATTTCGTGCGGACCGTGCCCATGGCCCTCTTGGCGATCCTGTACGCGGTGGTGGTCATCGCCGTCGCGCGCTGGCGCGGCTTCAGGGCGCTCCTTGGACTGGCCGGAGCCTACGTGGTGCTGGTCAGCTTCATGCTTCCGGGACTGGTGGAAGGCAAGCCGCCACTGCTGGTGGCGTTGGTTGGCTCCACCGCCATCATGATGGGGGTGCTCTATTTCGCCCACGGCTTCTCGGCCAGGACATCCACCGCCTTGCTGGGCACCATCTTCGGCCTCAGCATCACGGCGCTGCTGGCAGCCTGGGCCACAGACGCGGCCAACCTGACCGGAGTGGGCAGCCACGACGCCGCTGCGCTGGTGAACATGTCGGACAAGATCTCCATTTCCGGAATCATCTTGTGCGGGCTCATCATCTCCGGTCTAGGCGTCCTGAACGATGTCACCATCACCCAGTCTTCGGCCGTGTGGGAACTCTATGAACTCGCGCCTGAGACGAGTGCCCGCACGCTGTTCTCGTCCGCCATGAGGATTGGCCGTGACCACATCGCCTCCACGGTCTACACCATCGCCTTTGCCTACGCTGGCGCCGCGCTTCCTATCCTGATCATTGTCATGCTGTACGACCGCCCGCTGGTAGATGCGCTCACCAGTGCGGAGTTGTCCGAGGAAGTCATCCGGACGCTGGTGGGCTCAATTGGCCTGGTGTTGGCCATCCCCGTGACCACGTTGATCGCGGTCCTGATAGTCAAGGCGACTGGTGCCAGGCGGCTCGCTGCAGCCGACGCTGCGGGTCCGCCAGTGGCCGACGACGACGGCAACGTCCGTGAGCTTGAATCCGCTGAATCGGCGGACGCCTTCGAATCATTCGACACCGGCGAGCTCGCCGCCGTCGTCATGACCAGGCGGGCACGCAGGGAAGCAGAACGTCGCTAGCCTCTCGATGACATTTGTCATCCCTCATTGGTGACACACGCCCGGGCGCCGGACGCGGATCTCGGCTTTGATGGGTAGTGGAGCAAACCATCAGCCAAGGAGCGTCATGACAACAACGAGTGTGCCGGCCGTCCACGCAGCCGGACTGCACAAGAGCTTCGGGAAGGTCCACGCCGTCCGCGGCCTGGACTTGACAGTGCAGCCGGGAGAGGTGGTGGCGTTCCTCGGGCCCAACGGCGCGGGCAAGACCACTACCATCGACATGATCCTCGGATTGAGCGCCCCGGACCAGGGAAGCGTTTCCATCTTCGGGCACACCCCCCGGGGAGCGATCGCCCGCGGCCAGGTGGCAGCTGTGATGCAGACCGGCGGCCTGCTGCGGGACATCAGCGTCCGTGAGACCGTGCAGCTCAACGCCGCAATGTTCGATTCCTCCCGCCCTGTGGACGAAGTCCTGGCGCGCGCCGGCATCCTGGAGATTGCGGACCGCAAGGTGGAAAAATGCTCCGGCGGTCAGCAGCAGCGGCTGCGCTTCGCCATGGCGCTCGTCTCCGATCCCGGATTGCTCATCCTGGACGAGCCCACTACAGGCATGGACGTCGCCGGGCGGCGCGACTTCTGGAGCGCCATCAGGGCCGACGCACTGCGCGGACGGACCGTCATCTTCGCCACCCATTACCTCGAAGAAGCCGACGCCTACGCGGACAGGATTGTCCTGGTCCGGCAGGGCAGCATCGTTGCCGACGGTACTGCGGCCCAGATCAAGAACCTGGCCTCCGGCCGCACCGTCAAAGCGTCGCTTCCGGCAGCGGAGCGCGGATTGCTCGCCGGGATGCCACCGGTGGAAAGCATGGATTTCGACGGCGGGCGCCTCACCGTCCGCACCGGCGACTCGGACGCCGTCGTCCGCTACTTGCTCAACAACACCGGGGCGCACGACGTCGAGGTGGCGGCCAACAACCTCGAGGAGGCCTTCGTGGCCCTCACCGGAGACGATGCCGTGCCGGAATCCACGAGCATCACTTTTGAAGGAGACCTCGTATGAGCACCGCAACCGTCGTCCAGGAACGGAAGCCGTCCACCGGCGGGGTCAACCGCACGTTCCTCTGGATCGAGATCAAGCGGATGCTCCGGAACCGCCGGACCATCATTTTCACGGTGTTCATGCCGGCCGTCTTCTTCTTCATTTTCGGCCTGTCCAACAAGGACAAGCTACTGCCCAACGGGCACAGCTACGGCCAGTACATCCTCATCAGCCTGACGGTGTATGCGGCCATGACCGCAGCCACGGGCGCGGGCAGCCAAGTGGCAGTGGAACGTGCCCAAGGCTGGAGCCGCCAGCTTCGCCTCACGCCCCTCCTGCCCGGCGCATACATCGCGGTGAAGGCGCTGGCCGCCCTGACGCTTTCCCTCGTTGCCGTCGTGGCCCAGTTCGCCATCGGTGCCTTGGCGGGTGTCACCATGGACGCCCAGACCTGGCTGACAGCGGGGTTGGTAGCCTGGCTGGGCTCCCTGGTCTTCGCGGCCCTCGGTTTGTTCGTCGGATACCTCATGCCGAGCCAGAACGTCATGCAGATCCTCGGCCCGGCCCTGGCCATCCTTGCCATGCTCGGCGGGTTGTTCATGCCGATCGAGATCATGGGGGAGACCTTCGGGAACATCGCCAAGTTCACCCCTGCGTACGGGATCGGGCAATTGGCCCGGAGCCCGATCACCGGCGAGTTCGACTGGGCGTGGATCGTCAACGTACTCATCTGGCTCGTGATCTTCGTGGCCGGGGCTGCGATGGCTTTCCGCCGCGACACGAAGCGTGTCTGAACAGGCCGCTAGGGTAGGCACCATGACCAGCAACGCAGGCGGAACCTCCTTCAGGGATGTGTTCACCGGTAACGTGTTCAGCGGCACCATGTTCCGCGGTCCTGGGCCACGGGGCTGGTTCATCGGTGCGGGACTCTCAATCCTGCTCTGGGCCTGGCCGACGTGGAACATCGTGTGGTCCGTGGACGAGCCTTTGGCCTGGAAAGTGGCGGCGTCGGCGTCCCTGGTCGTGTTTTTCGCTGCCTACGCTTTCCTGCCCCTGATCAGTTGGTGCCTTGGCGTCCGGGCAGGCATCGTGTCCGTCTGCATCCTGCTGGCCCTGAACGGGGTGGTCATCTTCTTCATCGGCAGGGATGCCTTGTGGACCTGGACGTTCCTTGCCTGTGCCATAGCCATGACTTCCCTTCCGCCGCGCGCGGACTTCTTCCTCATCGTCACCTTGTCACTTGCCTCCCTCTCCACCCAGCTGCTGACGGGCAACGGGGAGCAGGCCTTGCTCCAGTCCGGGCTCATCCTGTCCCTCGGCCTCATGATGTCCGCCTTTGCGCGCCTCATCAGGCAGACGGCACGGCTCCGCGAAGCACAGACTGAATTGGCCGACGCAGCCGTCGCCGCAGAGCGCAGCCGCGTGGCCCGGGACATGCACGACATCCTGGGGCATTCCCTGACGGTGATCGCCGTCAAGGCCGAGTTGGCCGGGCGGATGCTGGACGCGGTCTCCGGCGACCCTGCCCGGGACAGGGCCGCTGCCGAGATCGCCGCGGTGCAGGACCTGGCCCGTGGCGCGCTCGCCGACGTCCGCGCCACGGTGGCCGGTTACCGTGGCGTCAACGTCCTGGCGGAGCTCGCAGTCGCCCGGACCGCACTGGAATCGGCCGGGATCGACGCCGAATTGCCGGGAACCGTTGAACAAGTTCCAGCGAGGCACCGGGAACTCTTCGGCTGGGTGCTGCGCGAAGGGATCACCAACGTTGTGCGGCACTCCGGCGCCGCGCGCTGCCGCGTCCGGTTGACGGCGTCGAGCGTTCTAGTGGAGGACGACGGCGTCGGCCCGGCATCCGGAGGCCGCTCGGGGAATGGACTGGCCGGGATCCGCGAACGCGTGGGCGCCGCCGGGGGAACGGTCAGCACTGGCCCGAGTGACCTGGGAGGGTTCAGATTGGCGGTTGAGGTATGAGCATCCGATTGGTGATCGCAGACGATCAGGCGCTGGTGCGCGGAGCACTGGCAGCTTTGCTGGGTCTTGAGCCGGACATCGAGGTGGTCGCAGAACTGGGCGACGGGACCGGGGTGGCGGCCGCCGTCGTCGAGCACTCCGCCGATGTGGCAATGCTGGACGTCGAGATGCCCGGCCTGGACGGCATCAGCGCGGCAGCGGCCGTGCGGCAGGCCGCGCCATCGTGCCGGGTCCTCATGGTCACCACCTTTGGACGGCCCGGCTACCTCAAGCGCGCCATGCAGGCAGGAGCGTCCGGGTTCGTCGTCAAGGACACCCCGGCGCGGCAACTGGCCGAAGCCGTACGCCGTGTCCACCAGGGCCTTAGGGTGGTGGACCCAGTGCTCGCCGCGGAATCCTTGACCGCCGGAGACAGTCCTTTGACCGAACGTGAGGGGGAGGTGCTCAAAGCGGCGTCCGACGGCGGAACGGTCGCCGATATCGCGAAGTCGGCGATGCTTTCGGAAGGGACCGTCCGCAACTACCTGTCCGCGGCCATGTCCAAGACCGGCGGGCGGACCCGTGCCGAGGCCGTGCGCATCGCCGAGGACAACGGCTGGCTGCTCTAGCGTCCCGGTTTGAGAACGGCGCTCCAGTCGATTTGCCCCGCTTTGAGACAATGGACGGGTGACTGTAGTAGCAACACCCCCTTCGCCCAAGCTCGAGCTGCCCCCGTTGCAGCTTGGCCGGATCACCGTGGACACTCCAGTGATCCTGGCCCCGATGGCCGGAATCACCAACTCGGCGTTCCGCAGACTGTGCCGTGAATACGGCGGCGGACTGTACGTCGCCGAGATGGTGACCTCCCGTGCCCTGGTGGAGCGCACCCCGGAATCGTTGCGCATCATTTCCCACGACGACGACGAAAAGGTCCGGTCCGTGCAGCTGTACGGCGTGGATCCCGTCACCGTGGGCCAGGCCGTACGCATGCTTGTCGAAGAAGACCGCGCGGACCACATCGACCTCAACTTCGGCTGCCCCGTGCCCAAGGTCACCCGGCGCGGCGGGGGTTCCGCCCTGCCGTGGAAGATCGACCTCTTCACCGCCATCGTCCAGACAGCGGTGAGGGAAGCCTCCAAAGGCGATGTTCCGCTGACCATCAAGATGCGCAAAGGCATCGACGAGGACCACCTTACGTACCTCGACGCCGGCCGGATCGCCCGCGATTCCGGTGTTGCCGCCGTCGCCCTCCACGGCCGCACTGCCGCCCAGTTCTACTCCGGCCAGGCCGACTGGTCCGCCATCGCCCGCTTGCGTGAGGCCCTTCCGGACATTCCCGTCCTCGGCAACGGCGATATCTGGTCCGCCGAAGACGCAGTGCGCATGGTGCGAGAAACCGGGATCGACGGCGTCGTGGTGGGCCGCGGCTGCCAAGGACGCCCATGGCTCTTCGGTGACCTCCAGGCGGCCTTTGAAGGCAGCGATCAGCGCCACCGCCCGGGCCTGCGCGAAGTAGCCGACGGTGTGTACCGCCACGCCGAACTCATGATCGAAACCTTCGGCAACGATGAATACAAGGCCCTGCGCGAAATCCGCAAGCACATGGCCTGGTACTTCAAGGGCTACGTGGTGGGCGGAGAACTGCGCGCCAAACTGGCCACCGTGCCCACCCTCGAGGTCCTGCGCGAACTACTGGACCAACTGGACATGGACCTGCCGTATCCGGGCATCGACTCGGAGGGCCCGCGCGGCCGTGCAGGTTCACCCAAGAAGCCGGCCTTGCCCAAGGATTGGCTCCTCAGCCGGCAAATGGACGCGGACCAAACCCGCGACATCGCCGCGGCAGAACTCGACGTCTCAGGCGGCTAAAGCGCGGCCTGGCCGCTACCCGTGCACACGCACGGCCCGAGTCGTGGAAAACTGGCTGCATAGGCACTGGCTGAAGAGACGCTGGTGGACGGCAAGCGGAGGAGGCGGATACCCATGGGAACTGAAGCGATGTCTGCGGCACGCACTGCCGAAAACGGAGCGGGCATTCCAGGCTATGTGGAGGCTGACTCGGCACGCTGGGTCCAGGAGCCTCGGAAGAACACCTACCGTTCGGATTTCGAGCGGGACCGGGCACGGGTGCTGCATTCTTCCGCCCTGCGGCGCCTCGGGGCGAAGACCCAAGTGGTTGCCCCGGATACCGACGATTTCGTCCGCACCCGCCTGACGCACAGCCTTGAAGTGGCCCAGGTAGGCCGCGAGTTGGGCCGCGCGCTCGGTTGCGATCCGGATGTTGTGGACACGGCGTGCTTGAGCCATGATCTTGGCCACCCGCCCTTCGGCCACAACGGGGAATCCGCCCTCAACGAGGTGGCGCACGGAATCGGTGGCTTCGAAGGCAACGCGCAGACCCTGCGCCTGCTGACCCGGCTTGAGCCCAAGGTCCTTGCCGCCGACGGCCAGCCTGCCGGGTTGAACCTGACCCGCGCCAGCCTTGATGCGGCCTCCAAATACCCGTGGTCCGCCGTCGACGCCCCGGTCATCCACGGACAGCGGAGCAGCAAGTTCGGCGCGTACGAAGACGATCTGCCGGTGTTTACCTGGCTCCGGGACGGCGCACCCGGGAACCGCTCCTGCATCGAGGCCCAAGTGATGGACCTCGCCGACGATATCTCCTACTCGGTCCACGACGTGGAAGACGCCATCGTTGCTGGTCACTTCCAGCTGAAGTGGCTGGACAACCCGGATCACCGCGCACGCGTGGTGGGGTACACCAAGCAGTGGTACCTGCCCCACAACGACCCCGCGGAAATCGATGCCGCCCTCGCCCGCCTCGAAGCCACCAGCGTCTGGGTTCGCGAGGCTGACGGCAGCCGCAAGTCGATGGCAGCGCTGAAGGACATGACAAGCCAGCTGATCGGCCGCTTTTGCCAGAGCGCCTTGGAGACCACTCGGGCCCACTTCGGCCCGGACCACCTCACCCGGTACGGCGCGGAACTCATGGTTCCGGAAGGGACCGTCACCGAGATCGCGGCCATGAAGGGCCTTGCCACGACATTTGTGATCTCCACCGACCACCGGCAACCCGTCTATGAACGCCAACGGGAAGTCTTGCACGCCCTGGTCGGCGTGCTCAATGCGAGCGGAGACCGGCATCTGGAACCGATGTTCGCTGCGGACTGGCGGGACGCCCCCGACGACGCCGCCCGGCTTCGCGTCGTCATTGACCAAGTGGCGTCCTTGACGGACGCTTCTGCGTTGGCGATGTACGAACGGCTGGTGGGCAGTTTGCCGTCGCTCTGGTAGCCGCGCGGGTAATCCCTGGCCCCGGGCCCGACCGTGCGGAGCGACTAGGATGGTGACGTGGCTGGCCTGATCAAACGTGAAGATATCGACGAAGTACGCCAGCGCACCGATATCAAGGAAGTGGTGGACGGCTACGTCACCCTCAAGGGTGGTGGCCTAGGCACCTTCAAAGGTCTCTGTCCGTTCCACGACGAGCGCTCGCCGTCGTTCACTGTCCGTCCCCAAGTAGGCCGGTACCACTGCTTCGGCTGTGGCGAAGACGGCGATGCCATCTCCTTCGTTCAAAAGATGGACCACAGCTCCTTCCACGAAGCCGTGGAAAAGCTTGCAGCCCGGATCGGCTACGAGCTGCGTTATGAAGACGGTGGCACGGGCCCCAACCGCGAAGAGGTCGGCAAGCGCCAACGGCTGCTCGACGCCCACAAGATCGCCGACGAGTTCTTCCGCGCCCAACTGCTCACGGCAGGTGCCGCCGAGGGCCGCAACTTCCTCCATGGCCGCGGTTTCGATCGGGCCGCGGCCGAACAGTTTGGGGTCGGCTATGCGCCACAGGGGTGGGACTCGCTCCTGAAACACCTGCGCGGCCGCGGGTTCACGGATGCTGAACTGAAGCTGACGGGCATGTTCTCCGAAGGCAACAGGGGTATCTACGATCGCTTCCGCGGGCGGCTCATCTGGCCCATCAGGGACATCGCCGGAGACACCATCGGCTTCGGTGCCCGCAAGCTCTACGAGGACGATCAAGGCCCTAAATACCTGAACACCCCGGAGACCGTGCTCTACAAGAAATCACAGGTCCTCTACGGCATCGACCTTGCCAAGCGGAACATCGCCAAGGACCGCCAATTGGTGGTGGTGGAGGGCTACACGGACGTCATGGCCTGTCACCTGGCCGGCGTCGGTACCGCTGTGGCCACCTGCGGTACCGCATTCGGCACGGACCACATCAAGATCGCCCGCCGCTTGCTGTCCGACGACGGCACCGGGGGAGAGGTCATCTTCACCTTCGACGGCGACGCCGCCGGGCAGAAAGCGGCACTGCGCGCCTTCGAGGAGGACCAGCGTTTCGTCGCCCAGACCTACGTGGCAGTGGAGCCCACCGGAGCCGATCCCTGCGATTTGCGCCAGCTCAAGGGGGACGCGGCTGTCCGCGACTTGATCAACACCCGCAAGCCGCTCTTCGAATTCGCCATCCGGGCCTCACTCAAACGCCACAACTTGGACACCGTGGAAGGCCGAGTGGCCGCGCTGCGTGAGTCGGCCCCCGTGGTGGCGCAGATCCGCGATTCCGGGATCCGCCCGGCCTATGTCCGCGAGTTGGCAGGCTGGCTTGGCATGCCTATTGAGGAAGTCAGCCGGGCAGTGGGGCTGGCGGCCAAGCGCGCCGCGTCCGGTGCTCCCACTACGGGCACTGCAGGAACTCCAGGGACCGGTTCCGGAACAGCGCCGGGCCAGGCCGGTCAGCCGGCGGCAGCACCGCCGTCGGACGCTCCGATCGCCTTCATGCGCCCGGATCCTCGTGATCCCATTGCCGCGATGGAGCGGCAGGCCCTCGAAGTGGTCATCCAGAACCCTGCCGTCCTTGGAGGCGAAGCCTGGGGACGGTTTGAGGCCTGCCACTTCGTCACTCCGGCCTACTCTGCGGTACACATGGCGGTTCGGGCCGCCGGGCTGGCTCACGTGGGCGACCCTGTGGCCTGGGTGGAAGGGATCCGCCGGGAGGTTCCGGAACCGCTCCAAGGCTTGGTCTCCGAGCTTGCTGTGGTTCCGCTGCCGGCCAGCACGCCCGAAGCTCTCCAGCGGTACTGCCGCGACATCCTGGCCCGGCTGTTCGAACTCCAGATCACCCGAGTCAAGGCGGACAAGATGGGCCAGTTGCAGCGCCTGGATGCCTCGGCCCAGCCGGAGGAATTCCAACGCCTCAACCGGGAACTCATGGAGCTGGAAATGCAGCGCCGTGCTCTCCGGATGGATAGCTGAGGGCCTTTCGCGGCGCCGATTTCGTTTCCCGGCGGCCCTTTGTTAGGCTGGTACACGCTTCATTCCTCCGTAGCTCAATTGGCAGAGCATTCGACTGTTAATCGAAGGGTTACTGGTTCAAGTCCAGTCGGAGGAGCTTCGAGTCGGAATCCCCGTCAGCCGCGTGCTGGCGGGGATTTTTCTCCGTCCTCCGCGTGAGGGCGGGCGACGCCCTGGTCATCAACACATTGGACGGGCGGACGCCGGGAACGGTTCACCAACAGCCAGATTGAAAACGCCCGTCGCCTCATCGCAGGCAGCGAATCGGCAACTCAGTGGCACGTGATCTGGGCATGTCCAAGACCCTGTACCGGGGCATCGAAGGGATCGAAGCGCAACACTGGATCAGCGTCCAGGGCCAACGGCTCCCACCATCCCCAGCACAAGTTACTCACCAGTTACTTGTCGGGTGGGGACAGCTATAGGAGTACTGGGTCTTCTATGTCCGCGGCCATATCCACCAAACGGTTTCGACCAAGGACCTGGGCGAGTTCAACGCTGTCCCGGACGAGATGAAGCACGGCGAGATCGACGGCCGGGTCGTCATCAGGTACTGAGCAGGCCTAAACCTGCGGGCCGGTAACGCCGCACGGGGAGACTCTCGCCGGGGGGCGTTACCAAGCGTACCGTGGAACTCAGGATGTCCACAGCACTCTCCATAATCACGAAAGACTAAGCACCCCGGAAGGCATTTCGATGACGCAGTCAGCAGACACCGGCCACTACGCCGCAGCTCAGGCTGCTCAGGCCCTTGAGCTCGAGTGGGCATCCGACCCGCGTTGGGAAGGTGTCACCCGGGACTACAAGGCCACCGACGTCGTCCGCCTCCGCGGCCGCGTCTCCGAAGAACACACCTTGGCCAGGCGCGGCTCGGAGAAGCTGTGGAAGCAGCTCACGGAAGAGCACAAGGAAGGCAAGTACACCAACGCACTGGGTGCACTGACCGGCAACCAGGCCGTGCAGCAGGTCAAGGCCGGGCTGCGGGCCATCTACCTTTCCGGCTGGCAGGTAGCCGCCGACGCCAACAACTCCGGCCACACCTACCCGGACCAGTCGCTCTACCCGGCCAACTCGGTTCCCACCGTGGTCCGCCGCATCAACAACGCCCTGCTCCGGGCCGACCAGATCGAATACGCCGAGGGCATCCAGACGGTCGAGGACTGGCTGGTCCCGATCATTGCCGACGCCGAAGCCGGTTTCGGTGGCCCGCTGAACGCCTACGAACTCATGAAATCCATGATCCAGGCCGGCGCCTCGGGCGTGCACTGGGAAGACCAGCTCGCGTCCGAAAAGAAGTGCGGCCACCTCGGCGGCAAGGTGCTCATCCCCACCCAGCAGCACGTCCGGACCCTGAACGCCGCCCGACTCGCGGCCGACGTCGCCGGCACCCCTTCGGTGATCATCGCCCGTACCGACGCCGAGGCAGCAACCCTGATCACCTCCGACGTCGATCCCCGCGACCAGGAATTCGTCACCGGCGAACGTACGGCTGAGGGCTTCTACAAGGTCCGCAACGGCATCGAACCCTGCATCGCCCGCGCCAAGGCCTACGCCCCGTATTCGGACCTCATCTGGATGGAAACGGGCACCCCGGACCTGGAGCTGGCCCGCAAGTTCGCCGAGTCCGTCAAGGCCGACTTCCCGGACCAGATGCTCTCCTACAACTGCTCGCCGTCATTCAACTGGCGCAAGCACCTGGACGACGCCACCATCGCGAAGTTCCAGCGTGAACTCGGCGCCATGGGCTTCACGTTCCAGTTCATCACCCTGGCCGGCTTCCACGCCCTGAACTACTCGATGTTCGATCTCGCCCACGGCTACGCCCGTGAAGGCATGAGCGCCTACGTCGAACTCCAGGAAAAGGAATTCGCCTCCGAGTCCCGCGGCTACACCGCAACCAAGCACCAGCGCGAAGTCGGCACCGGCTACTTCGACGACATTGCTACTGCGCTCAACCCGAACGCATCCACCCTGGCCCTGGACGGTTCCACCGAAGCAGATCAGTTCCACTAAAGAACTTTGCGGTCAAGCAGCAGGGCACGAACCAGAGGTGGACGGTATGGAGGCCCTTCGGTCCGATACATTCCTCCACTACCGCCCGTTACCGCAGATACAGGGGAATTCCGATGAACAGCATGCAAAGGTCCAGCGGCATCACGCTTAATGGCATCACCCTGACCGCTGCGCCGGTTCATCGTCAGGAGGAGATTCTGACGACGCAGGCGCTCGATTTCATCACAACGTTGCACGAGGCGACCGCGGGACGTCGCCAGGAGCTCCTGCAGGCCCGGCTGCATCGGCGGGTGCAGATTTCCAACGGCCAGGACCCTATGTTTCTGCCCGAGACGGCGCACATCCGCGACGACGGCGGCTGGCGGGTTGCCCCACCCGCCCCCGGGCTGGAGGACCGCCGCGTGGAAATCACGGGACCTGTTGATAAGAAGATGACCATCAACGCGCTGAACTCCGGGGCGAAGGTGTGGCTGGCGGACATGGAAGACTCCTCCACCCCGACATGGCGCAACGTCATCCAGGGCCAGCTCAACCTGATCGACGCGCTGGAACGCCGCATCGATTTCACTTCCCCGGAGGGCAAGGAATACAAACTGGGCCCGGACGGGACACTGCCCACGATAGTGGTCCGGCCCCGCGGCTGGCACCTGGCCGAGAAGCACATGCTGATCAATGACAAGCCGGTTGCCGGCGGCATCGTGGACTTCGGGTTGTACTTCTTCCATAACGCCCGCCGCCTCCTGGCTCAGGGCAAAGGCCCGTACTTCTACTTGCCGAAGATCGAGAACCACGTCGAGGCCCGGCTCTGGAACGACGTTTTCGTCCTGGCCCAGGACCTGCTGGGCATCCCGCAGGGCACCATCCGCGCAACCGTCCTGATCGAGACGATCACGGCCGCGTTCGAGATGGAGGAGATCCTCTACGAACTGCGCGGGCATGCGTCCGGCCTGAACGCCGGGCGCTGGGACTACATCTTCTCCATTATCAAGAACTTCCGGACCCGCGGGCCCGGGTTCGTCCTACCGGACCGTGACCAGGTCACCATGACCGCGCCGTTCATGCGCGCCTACACCGAACAACTGGTCCGCGCCTGCCACCGCCGCGGTGCCATGGCCATCGGCGGCATGGCCGCAGCCATCCCCAACCGCAGGGACGAAGCCGCCAACGCCATCGCCTTCGAAAAAGTCCGGGCAGACAAGAACCGTGAAGCCAACGACGGCTTCGACGGCTCCTGGGTGGCACACCCGGACCTGGTTCCGGTGTGCCGCGAAGTGTTCGACGCCGTGCTCGGCAGCCGCCCCAACCAGCTCGACCGCACCCGCGAGGACGTCATCCCGGACGACAAGGCCCTGCTGAACATCGCCGGCTTGCACGGCACCATCACAGAAACCGGCATCCGTACCAACATCGAGGTCGGCATCCGCTACATCGAATCCTGGCTGCGCGGCAATGGGGCTGCCGCGATCAACAACCTGATGGAGGACGCCGCGACCGCTGAGATCTCCCGCTCGCAGATCTGGCAGTGGGTCTATGCCAACGCCATCACAGACGCTGGCGAAATCGTTACGTCAGGCAGGGTCCAGGACATGCTCGAAGAGGAATTCAACAGGCTTGACCGCTTTGACGGGGACAGGTTCGACGATGCTCGGGAAGTCTTTGAAGAGGTCGCCCTGGGCGAGGAGTTCCCCGCCTTCCTCACCGTCCCGGCCTACGCCCGTTACCTGGACGAAAGCGCGGCACCTGACACCACGGAATGAGCCGCCGTCTGAGGCGCCGGCAGAGCGCCGGCAACCATGCGTTCCGGATCCCGAGCACATTCGCATCCCCGTTCCGCCGCCGTCGGGACCGCGACCCGGGCGGCGATGAATGCACGGAGGATACTGAAGGAAACCAAAGGGTTCTTAGATGTCCCAGGATCACGCCGCAGAAACCGCTGCAACCACAGAGTCACAACAGCAAGGCGATGCCTTGGAGAACCTGCTCCGCGAGAACCGCAGGTTCCCACCGTCCGAGGAATTTGCCGCCGGCGCCGTGGCGAAGACTGGCATCTATGCCGAAGCCGACGCTGACCGGCCCGCCTTCTGGGCCAAGCAGGCCCGCGAGCTCCTGACCTGGAGCAAGGACTTCACTCAGGCACTGGACTGGTCCAAGCCGCCTTTCGCCAAGTGGTTCGTCGGAGGCGAGGTCAACGCCGCGTACAACGCCCTGGACCGGCACGTCGAGAACGGCCTGGGCGAGCGCGTGGCCGTTTACTTCGAGGGCGAACCGGGCGACACCCGCACCTACACGTACGCCCAGCTCTTCGAAGAGGTCAAGAAGGCCGCCAACGCCTTCGAGTCGCTCGGTGTGCGCAAGGGCGACCGGGTGGCGGTGTATCTGCCGATGATCCCCGAGGCCGTGATCACGCTGCTGGCCTGCGCCCGGATCGGGGCGGCGCACTCGGTGGTGTTCGGCGGCTTCTCCGCTGACGCGCTTCGCTCCAGGATTGATGCTGCCGAGGCTAAACTCGTGGTCACCGCCGACGGCACCTACCGCCGCGGCAAACCAAGCGCACTCAAGCCCGCCGTGGATGAGGCCTTGGCCGCCGTAGGCCATTCCGTCGGGAACGACGGGCAAGCCCAAGGGCATCCTGCACACCACCGGCGGGTACCTGACCCAGACCGCTTTCACGCACAAGGCCGTGTTTGACCTGCACCCGGAAACGGACGTCTTCTGGTGCACCGCCGACGTCGGCTGGGTCACCGGGCACAGCTATATCGTCTATGCGCCGCTGATCAACGGGGCCAGCAGCTGCTGTATGAGGGCACGCCGGACAGCCCGCATCAGGGCCGTTGGTGGGAGCTAGTGGAGAAGTACAAGGTCTCCATCCTGTACACGGCTCCGACGGCGATCCGCACCTTCATGAAGTGGGGCCGGGAGATCCCCGCACGGTTTGACCTGTCTTCGCTCCGCGTGCTCGGATCCGTCGGCGAGCCGATTAATCCCGAGGCTTGGATGTGGTAGCGCGAGGTCATTGGCGCGAACAGCTGCCCCA
Source organism: Arthrobacter sp. DMZ02-1R (assembly GCF_057747935.1). Lineage (NCBI taxonomy): Bacteria > Bacillati > Actinomycetota > Actinomycetes > Micrococcales > Micrococcaceae > Arthrobacter > Arthrobacter sp. DMZ02-1R. The sequence continues at coordinate 3,320,270 of NZ_CM173230.1, read as the reverse complement.
TCGTGGACACGTGGTGGCAGACCGAAACCGGAGCCATCATGATTGCGCCGCTGCCCGGCATTACAGCCACAAAGCCAGGCTCGGCTCAGGTGCCGCTGCCGGGCATCGAGGCCGACGTCGTCGATGAAACGGGCGAGCCCGTGCCCAACGGCTCCGGCGGCTACCTGGTGATCCGTGAACCGTGGCCGGCGATGCTGCGCGGCATCTGGGGCGACCCGGAACGGTTCAAGGAAACTTACTGGTCCCGATTCGAGACCATGTACTTCGCCGGCGACGGTGCCAAGAAGGACGAGGACGGCGACATCTGGCTGATTGGCAGGGTGGATGATGTGATGAATATTTCCGGCCACCGGCTCTCGACGACGGAAATCGAGTCTGCGCTCGTGTCCCACCCGTCCGTCGCCGAGGCTGCCGTCGTCGGTGCCACCGACGAAATTACAGGGCAGGCCATCGTCGCCTTCGTGATCCTTCGTGCCTCGGCAGTGGCGGACAAGGATATAGTCCAGACTCTCCGCAATCGTGTGGGCAGGGAGATCGGACCCATCGCCAAGCCCAAGCAAATCCTCGTGGTACCCGAACTGCCCAAGACACGTTCCGGCAAGATCATGCGCCGCCTGCTCAAAGACATCGCCGAGGGCCGTGAGTTCGGGGACGCCTCAACCCTCGCCGACGCCGGCATCATGCAAACCATCGCCGATTCACTCAAAGAAGGAATTCAGCCATGAGCCGTGATTCAGCCTCAACGTCGGGCGGAACACCACAGTCTCCGGACCCCACCTCCACTGTTGGGCCGGCCGGAGCCGGCGCCACTCCGCCTTTCGCCGATCCCGCTGCATTGGGCCTTGGCGCCTTCGCCCTCACCACATTCGTCCTTAGCGTCATCAATGCCGGGTTGTTGCCCGGGAGTGTTGAACCAGTCGTCTTCGGCCTCGCCTTGTTCTACGGCGGCCTCGCCCAGTTTGCGGCCGGGGTTTGGGAGTTCGCGAACAAAAACACCTTCGGCGCAACGGCCTTCTGCTCCTACGGCGCCTTCTGGATGTCTTTCTGGTTCCTCGCCCGGTTCACCGACATGTCCGCCGCCGGCGCAGATGCTGCCAAGGGCGTGGGCGTTTTCCTGCTGGCCTGGGGAATTTTCACTCTGTACATGACCTTTGCCGCACGCCGGACAAACCTTGCCGTCTTCCTGGTCTTTGTCTTCCTGACCCCGACATTCTTTGTGCTGGCAGCCGGCGCCTACTCGGGCGTCGTTGGTGTGATGCGGCTCGGCGGGTGGCTGGGCATTGTGACAGCCCTCATCGCGTGGTATGCCTCCTTCGCGGTCGTGGCCAACTCCACCTACAAGCGGACCGTGCTCCCCGTCTGGCCGAAGTGACCCTGCCGCCTCCGTTCCCGGTTTCGACCGGGACTCATCAGGCGCAGAGGGCTTAATCGCTCAGTCTCAGAAGACTTCCTGGGCGATTGATCGGGAACTGGCCAATGCCGGACGCGCCGTATCGCTGACTATCGAAGAGTCCCTATTCGGGTGGGAGAATGCGCTGCGGAGGTTGAGGCCCGCCAACTGGATAAACGTTCCCCGCGCTCGAACTGATTCACGATGTCCAGCCAATCTTTGATCGCCGTGCGCGACGATAGGCTGATGAAGAGCAGCAGTCCCGGACCCCGGCCCGATACTTGACCACATGGCCGCCTATGAATGAAGACGCTATTTTGCGAAACGAGTTCGAAGCCGACCTGATCCGGATGCGCCCCGCGAGGGAATGGCCTTCGCGAAGGCGCGGCTCGGGGGCAAGCGCGTAAGAACGGAGCATTCCGGACCAATAATCGAAGGGTTACTGGTTCAAGTCCAGTCGGAGGAGCCTCGAGTCGGAATCCCCGTCAGCCGTGTGCTGGCGGGGATTTTTCGTTGTGACGGTTTGCGAACCGAGCAGTTCCGCGAGGGAAAGCTCCAACCACGTTGCGATGATTCCTAGATCGTCGAGGGTGAAGGGGACCTTACCGCTTAGCCGGAGCGACGCGGAACTCTGCGTTAGTCCAAGTACTGCAGCCAAGTCCTTTTGTTGGTAGTCCTTCCGCGCAAGCCAGGCACCGATCCGAGTCTCGGTTCAAGCCTGGTGCCGGGCTAAATGTCCGGCCGCGAGGAGACCATACCTTGAGGGACAGTGCCATAGCGGCAGCATCCACGGGGAAGAACTGCTTGTTTCAGGCCTGTATGTCGGCCGTGTTCCGGCGGTGCAGCCACCACCACAGCAGTGCGGCAGCGATGAACAGGACTGCCGCCCCGGCACCCAGAGCGATCCAGGGGAAGCCAGCCTCCTGGGCAGGTTCAACCGTCACGCCCTGGCCAGCGTCCGGGAAGGTGATGTTGGCCGCGGCTTCGTGTTCAACCAGCCCGCTTTTGAGATGCAGCTGGGCATTCCAGGGCCCGTTGGGCAGTCCCGGGGAGAGTGTGGTGAGAACGGTCCCGCTGCTTCCAGGAGCGATGGTGGTCGCCTTTTGCGCTGCGAAAGGACCGGCTGAGATCCCGCCGGGGCCTTTGGAGAGTGTCAGTTCGCCGGTGATGTCCAGCGCCCTGCCGCCTGTGTTGGTCGCAACGGCAGATACCTGTGGGTTGCCCTGGGCGTCCCGGGCAGCGGTGAGGGAGGTGATGCGGAAGTCAGCCGGCGCTCCGTTACCGGGGCCTACCGAAAGGTAAATGCGGATCCCTACTCTACTGGCCTGGACGATGTTCGTCCCTTCGCCCGGTGTGCTCCGGACCTCGGCCCAAACGGTGGCGTACTGTTCGTTCTCGGCCGCATCCTTGGGAACATTGATGGTCACCAGGACGTTGGCCGCGTTCCCCGGGAGCAGTTCCAGTTGAGGATGATCCACTGAAGTCCATGTGGTCAGCTCGTTCACGGCCGGGTCATTGTCGCCGACGAAAGAGCCCTCCTGGATCCGGGCCGCCCCTGGGTAGATCCGCACCGACTGAGCGGAGGCCGAATCGTTCTGCACTTGGATTCGGCGGTGGATACCGGTGCCCGGCGCCAGCCGGTCCACGATATAGGACCGGGCCCGGGGATCCTGCTGGGTGGCGGCCGGAATATCCAGCAGCCGTATGCCGATCCCTGAGGGCGGGGGCAAGGGCGGGCTGCTGGCGGACGAAAGGCGGGATTCGGGCAGGACATCCGCCGACCCCGGAGATGCCGGTACCAGGGCCAGGACGAGCAGACAAAATGCTGTGATCACAGAACGCAAAACCTAGGACTCCTGTTTTTGTGGCACCCGCTGTCCGAGTGAAGAAAATGATGGCCGACGCCGGCTGTGGGGTGGCCCGCCGGGCCACCCCACAGTTGTTCCGGGTTGCTTAGGAGACGGACTGCGTCAAAGTCCCTGAGTACACGCCAGCCAACACCTGGGCCGGGATCGGCACCGTGAGGAGCGCGGTCCAGATCGCAGTGTTGTTGCCGCTGACGGCCGAGGTGGTCTGGGAAACTTGGGGGGTTGTGGACAGATCGATCCGGGTTGCGGGGGCGTCGAGCGTCGGACTTCCGGTAAGACCTGCCGTGGACGCCAGGTAGGTGGCCGCAGTAGTGGGGATGGTCTGACCAGAAGCCGTCAGTGCTGGCAGGCTGACCGTGGCTGTCCAGTTAACGGTTCCGGCACGGGCATCGGTCACTGTGGTGTCCCCAATCGTGACCGTGGAGTTTGCGCCCGGCGTCCCGGTCGAGAGAACGGCGTTTCCAGGTGCAGTCACCGAAAGAGTACCGGCGGTGATGGTGACAGTGGTAGGCGTGACCGCGGCGGAGGCCGGCAGTGCCATGCCTCCGGCGAGGGCGGCGGAGCAGGCTAGAACGAGTGCGGTGCGGGTGATTGAACGCATGAGTGAGACCCCAATAGCTGGAAAAAAATGAGTGTTGGACCAGGGTGAAGCGCTGGACGCGTCTGTCGACAGTCTCTGGGGTAGAAGGAGGATCCGGCGCCCCGCTGGTTGCCCGCTTCTGGCCTGCTGATCGACTCATCGCATGAGAGCAATAAGAAATCCGTGCTGTAGCCCCCACCATGAACGGATATCACCAACGACGTGGTGCATGGCGCCACTGTGTGCCTCTTCCGGCTGAAAGTCAATTAGTCCAGTCACAATAGATTCATCGTGCACGTTTACCGGAGTGGTGGCTCCCGGGCCACCCGTGGACATTGCAGAGGCTGGGATAAAGGGCTAGGTTCCTCCTTGGGGGACGGTTCTCTGCTCTTTATGGGCGCCTTCCGACATTTAATCGTGGAAGGCAGCCGAAAACAGTGAAAAACCCGGTCAGATGGTTCCCCGGGCTTTGAGGCCCCGCCGGGGTGTTGGTCGCCGTGGCCCGGCGCCTGTTGCGTAAACATTCAGCCGGGGCCAGGCCTGTCGCAGGATCCGCCCGCGTGCGGTGGAAGGCCGTCGTGAGGACCGCGGCGTTGACGAGCGCCCTGCTGCTCGGAAGCATGCTGTCGAATCCTTCCCAGGCTTTTGCCGCGGCCCCGGTGGGTTTGGGTGCTGCGGGGACGTACTCGGTGCTGGCCGCAACGATGGTGACCAGCACCGGCGCGACCACCGTCAGCGGTGACCTTGGCGTGAGCCCGGGCACCGCCGTCGTCGGGTTCCCGCCGGGCATCGTCGCCGGAGCCACACGCACCGGCGACCAGGCAGCCCAGGCACAGACCGACCTGCTGGCCGCCTACAACGATGCAGCCGCCCGCACCCCGACGGCCAGCTTCGCCGGAGACAACAACGGCCGGACCTACACCCCCGGCATCTACCACACCGCCGCCGCGTTCGCCCTGACCGGGACCATGACCCTGGACGGCCAGGGCGACCCGAACGCGGTCTTCATCTTCCAGGTCGACGCCGCCCTCAACACCGCCGCCGCCAGCCAGATCAGCCTGATCAACGGCGCCAAGGCCCCCCACATCTTCTGGCAGGTCCTCGGCGCCGCAGGAACGGGCGCCTCATCTTCCTTCTCCGGCACGATCATGGCAGCCGGGGCAATCACGATCGGCGCCGGCGCCACCCTGGCCGGCCGTGCGCTCTCCCGCGACCAGGTCACCCTGGCCGGCAACACCATCACCACCCTCACGGACCCCGCCGTGACCATCACCGGCGGCGCGACGGCCTCCACCAACGACGCAACCCCCACCATCACGGGCACCACCGACGCCCCCGCCGGGACCACCGTGACAGTGACGCTTGCCGGACAGACGCTCACCACAACAGTCCAAACCGGCGGAACCTGGGCCCTCACAGCGGCAACACTGACGGAGGGCCCGCACACCGTCACGGCCTCGGTAACGGACCCGGCCGGCAACACCGGCACCGCAACCCAAACCCTCACCATCGATACAACAGTCCCGGCCGTGGCGATCACCGGCGGCGCGACGGCGACCACAAACACCGGGACGCCCACGATCGCGGGGACCACGGATGCGATCGTCGGGACGATGGTGTCGGTCACGGTTGCAGGGCAGACCCTGACCACAACGGTCCGATCCGGCGGAACCTGGGCCGTCACCGCGGCAACACTGTCCGATGGCCCCCACACCGTCACGGCCTCAGTAACGGACCCGGCCGGCAACACCGGCACCGCAACCCAGACCCTCACCGTGGATACGACCATCACTCCGGTGGGTTTGGGTGCTGCGGGGACGTACTCGGTGCTGGCCGCAACGATGGTGACCAGCACCGGCGCGACCACCGTCAGCGGTGACCTTGGCGTGAGCCCGGGCACCGCCGTCGTCGGGTTCCCGCCGGGCATCGTCGCCGGAGCCACACGCACCGGCGACCAGGCAGCCCCGGCACAGACCGACCTGCTGGCCGCCTACAACGATGCCGCCGCCCGCACCCCGACGGCCAGCTTCGCCGGAGACAACAACGGCCGGATCTACACCCCCGGCATCTACCACACCGCCGCCGCGTTCGCCCTGACCGGGACCATGACCCTGGACGGCCAGGGCGACCCGAACGCGGTCTTCATCTTCCAGGTCGACGCCGCCCTCAACACCGCCGCCGCCAGCCAGATCAGCCTGATCAACGGCGCCAAGGCCCCCCACATCTTCTGGCAGGTCCTCGGCGCCGCAGGAACGGGCGCATCATCTTCCTTCTCCGGGACGATCATGGCAGCCGGGGCAATCACGATCGGCGCCGGCGCCACCCTGGCCGGCCGTGCGCTCTCCCGCGACCAGGTCACCCTGGCCGGCAACACGATCACCACCCTCACGGACCCCGCCGTGACCATCACCGGCGGCGCGACGGCCTCCACCAACGACGCAACCCCCACCATCACCGGCACCACCGACGCCCCCGCCGGGACCACCGTGACAGTGACGCTTGCCGGACAGACACTCACCACGACGGTCCAAACCGGCGGCACCTGGGCCGTCACAGCGGCAACACTGACGGAGGGCCCGCACACCGTCACGGCCTCGGTAACGGACCCGGCCGGCAACACCGGCACCGCAACCCAAACCCTCACCATCTTGGGAGGGGTCCTTTCGATCACCGTGCCCACAGACGCCGGAAACCTTGGCTCCGGTCCCCCCACTGTTGGTGGCGGGATCATCAGCGGCGCATTGGGGCAAGTGCAAGTGAGTGACACGCGCCATGCAGCTGCCGGTTCAGGCTGGGTCGCAAGCGTTACTTCCACCCCCTTCACCACGCAGACCGGAGCCGTCATCCCTGCTAGCGCTGTCAGGTACGCCGCGGGACCAATCACGAAAACAGGCACCGCCACCTACACGGCGAATGATCCGGGCGATCTGACCGGAGGTGTTCCTGCCGTTACAGCCACCGGGATCACCGGGGATAACTCCGCTATCTGGAACCCGGTGATCACCGTGGCCATCCCGGCCAGCGCCGTCGCCGGCGTCTATTCCGCGACGATTACCCACTCCGTTCTCTAGGTACCGGCCTGAAATCCAAGTATCTTAGCGGGGCAATTTGGGTGAAAGACGGGTACCGGCACCTGTTGTCGCGGCAGATTCCCGCATGACAGCCTGAGGCCATCGGTCTCCATAGGTCTAACTACCAGAGTCCGCAGATGAAAAACCTGTGAAGCACTCGGTCTGGCGCTGCCAGCTCTGGTTTCACCAAATTTGGGGGCCCTCATGGAAGCACACGTTGGATCATCCGTGCGGGCCGCTGCAGGGTCGGCCACAAGGATGACCCAGGCGGCGCTTGCCTTGGCCTGCTCGGCGGCCATGGCCTTGGCGATGGCACTGCCTGCTTCTGCCGCGGACACCCTGACCACTTTCGTTGTTTCGTCAGGTTCGCTTGGCTTCAGTTCTGCCCCCACGTCTGCCTCTCTCGGCCTGGTCAATCCGGGCTCCGCCGCCTCCATCACCCTGTACGGCATTCAGGTGAGCGACAGCCGTGCCGGAACGTCCGGCTGGAGCGCCTCCGTGATCCTCACGGACATCACAGGTGACGCGATCGGAGCCGCTCTTTCCACCGCCGGAGCCACTTACACCCCGACGGTGGCCACCACAACCGGCACCGTTGCCGTGACAGCGGCCACGGCAACCGATCCGACCACGCCCAGGATTGTTCAGACCGCTACCGGCGTGTCCGGCAACAACACGGCAACCTGGAACGCAGGACTCACCGTTCCGGTGCCAAACGACGCCGTGGTGGACACCTATACCGCAACGCTGACATACTCCATTTCCTGACCAAGCCGACAGCCGGGCCTCAGCTGGGTCCTGGACGCAGCTAACGTACCTTGCCCGGTGTCATTGACATTCCGCACGGGAACCGAGGCAGATCATCTTCGGTGGGCAGAGCCATGGACGAGCACCCTCGCAACATCACTCAGTCACTCGTCATGGAGGGGTTTTACCCGAAATCCCGGTCCTCAATCTGAAGGCGGGGATTTTTGGCGTCTGATTCTTTACCCCGTGGTGAGGGTGACGTCGTCGAGGTACATCCAGGTGTCATCCGCGGGGGTGGAGCCGTCGAGGTGGACGTTGAACCAGAGGGTGATGGTCTGGCCTTTGTACGCGGAGAGGTCGGCGGTGAACTGGGTCCAGGTGCCGTTGTTGTTGCAGAGTTTGAGCAGGCTGGCCAGGACCGTGCCGCTGGTGGAGCGGACTTGGGCTTCCATCCAGTCGTAGGGGCAGGCGTTGCCGGTGCAGGGGTCTTCTGCGCTGTGGGGCTGGTACCAGAAGGACAGTGTGGTGGTTCCGGTGGCGGGGACGGTGATGGTCTGGGACAGGGTGCTGTCACCCAAGGGCTCCGTTCCCGATGCCGCGCCCAGGAGCGCCGAGCCGGTGCCGGTGTGGGTGGTGGTGGAGGCTACGGGTGCCCTGACGCCGCCGGTGGTCCAGGAGTTCAGCCCGGATTCGAAGCCGCCGTTGGCGATGCCTGACGTGGTTGTTGCGGTGGGGGTGACCGGTGTCGACGCCGCCGACGCCGGGGAGGTGCCGATTGCGTTGGTGGCGGTGACGGTGAAGGTGTAGGCGGTGCCGTTGCTCAGGCCCGTGACAGTCGCGGTCGTCGCCGGCGGGTTACCGGTGACCGTGACCGGTGCCAGGGCGGTGGCACCCGCGTGCGGGGTCACGGCGTAGGAGGTGATCGGAGAGCCGCCGTTGGCCGGGGCGGTCCAGGACACGGTGGCGGAGGCGTTGCCGGCGGTCGCGCTCACCCCGGCGGGTGCGGCAGGCGCCGTCGCCGCCGCTGTCGGGGTGACCGGTGCCGACGCCGCCGAGGCCGGGGAGGTGCCGATCGCGTTGGTGGCCGTGACCGTGAACGTGTAGGCGGTGCCGTTCGTCAGACCCGTGATGCTCGCGGTCGTCGCCGGCGGGTTACCGGACACCGTCACCGGGGCAAGGGCGGTGGCACCGGCATGCGGGGTGACCGCGTAGGAGGTGATCGGAGAGCCGCCGTTGGCCGGCGCGGTCCAGGACACCGTGGCCGAGGCGTTGCCCGCCGTCGCGCTCACCCCGGCGGGCGCGGCAGGCGCCGTCGCGGTCGTCTGGCTGTTGCTGAGGTTGACGTCGTCGAGGTACATCCAGGTGTCATCCGCCGGGCTGGACCCGTCCAGGTGGACGTTGAACCAGAGCACGATGCTCTGCCCGGCGTAGGCGGAGAGGTCGGCGCTGAGCTGGGTCCAGGCACCGGAGTTGCTGCTGAGTTTGAAGAGGCTGGCGAGCGTGGCGCCGCTCGTGTTCCGGACCTGGGCCTCCATCCAGTCGTACCGGCACGTGGTTCCGCTGCAGGTGTCATCGTTCGTGTGCGGCTGGTACCAGAAGGACAGCGTGGACGTCCCCGCGGCAGGCACGGTGATGGTCTGGGACAAAGAGCTGTCGCCCAAAGGCTCCGCCCCGGACGCCAGGCCCAGAAGCGCCGAGCCGGTGCCGGCGTGGGCGGTGGTGGAGGCCACGGGTGCTTTGACTCCGCCGGTGGACCAGGACGTGAGTCCGGATTCGAAGCCGCCGTTGGTGACGCCGGGAACGGGCGCTGTCGGCGTGACGGGGGCCGATGCCGCGGACGCCGTGGACGTTCCGACAGCGTTCGTCGCCGTCACGGTAAACGTATACGCCGTGCCGTTGGTCAACCCAGTGACGGTCGCCGCAGTTGAGGGCGGACTTCCGGAAACCGTCACCGGAGCCAAGACCGTGCCACCAGACGAAGGCGTCACGGCATACGAGGTAAGCGGAGAACCGCCGTTAGCCGGCGCCGTCCACGACACCACCGCGGACGCGTTCCCCGCCGTCGCGCTCACCCCCGTGGGAGCCCCCGGGACCGTTGGGGCCGTCGGGGTGACGGGTGGTGAGGCGGCGGACGGCGCGGACCTTCCGACGGCGTTCGTCGCCGTGACGGTGAACGTATAAGCCGTGCCGTTGCTGAGCCCTGTCACAGTGGTACTGGTCGCCGGGGGAGCGCCGGTGACGGTGACCGGGGGCAGGGCCGTGCCACCGGCAGAAGGCGTCACCGCATACGAGGTGATCGCGGAGCCGCCGTTAGCCGGCGCTGTCCAGGACACGGTTGCGGAGGCGTTGCCCGCCGTCGCGGTCACCCCGCTTGGTGCCGCGGGCACCGTCGCGGCGGCAGTGACGGTTACCGGGTGCGTGACCGTCCCTGTCAGGCCGCCGTTATCAGTCACCGTCAGCTTCGCCTGGTAGGTTCCCGCTGCGGTGTAGGTATGCGACGGCTTCACGCCGGTTCCTGCCGATGACCCGTCGCCGAAATCCCAGCTGTAAGAGGCAACAGTCCCGTTCGGATCGGTCGAAGCTGAGCCGTCAAACGTCGCCGTCAACCCTGACGTCGAGGAGGTGAAGGCGGCGGTCGGCGGCTGGTTCGGTGTATTTCCCAGGGCCTGGGCAACTGTTTGTACGGACGTTGTCCCGTTGGCCGTTCTCGCCGCGAGCCACGTAATGAAGGTGCTGAAAAGGGTAGGGCTGATGGTCAGGGTGGGGTCTGTCCCGACGCCAATATGGTGGAAGGTCAGTTGCACCCATCCGCCGCCCGGTTCTGCATTGGTGACCAGGTCCTCGAGGTTCTGCAGCGTCCAGGTGCTGTCCACTTCATCCGGCGCCGCTGTGTTGTAGGGATTGGCCGGGGGAAGGGTCTCCGCGAAGGGACAACCCGAGCAACTGGCAGGGGAACGGATGTCACCCAAATTGCGCGCACTGGCAAAACCGCAATTCTTCACGATTTGCTCGACCGAAGAGTTTTCGGCGGCGAACGGATAGGCAAAGTTGGTGGCGTTGAACCCCCAACTGGCAAGGGTGGTCCGGCCGCCGCAAATCTCGTTAGTGGCTGCCGAGGTGGACAGGGTGGTGAGGTCCGGGTGGGTGATGGTGTGGCCGCCGATCTCGTTGCCGTCCGCGGCAATGCTGTTCAGGTTGGCCCGGGTAAGCCATGACGGATTATCGATCCAGCTGGTCGTAATGAAGAAGGTCCCGTGCAGTCCATGGGACTTCAGCACCTGTTCGGCCGCGAGTTGATCGTCGTTGCCGTCGTCGAAGGTCAGGCTGATGATTGTCTTCGGCAGCGCCCGGGCCGGTGCTCCGATGTAGACCATGGAGTAGCCAAACAACAACAGGACGGACGCGGCAGTTGCCCAGCGGAACCATGTGTTGCGGAGGCCAGGCATCTTCTCGTTCCCAGCCGAAGCGCGCCGCAGCTGTCGGAACAACAAACTGGGCTGTCGGAACGATATGGGCCGCCGGAACAGTATGGTCAGGAGCCGCATCGGCTTCCCCTTTGGCTGAACAGACCGGATCAGTATCCCCAGGTCCGGAGCCTATGGGCTCGGCACTGCACGGGTTAAGAGTGGGCGGTACCTGTTTTGGGTCGGCTTCCGGTCTCTCCACTCAGGCTCCGATGCGCGTACTGGACCGGCAGGCCGGCGACTCAACCGAAAGGGGAGTAGGAGCCATCCGAGACGAGTTCGATGATCCCCTGGGCTGGAGACACAATCGGGCCATGGCCCGGCAGGATGGTCTCCGCGCCCAGCTGCCTGAGGACCTCCAAGCTGGCCCAGGTCTCAGCGGGGTGGTGATGGAAGACCGCGGGTAGCATCTGCGGCCCGCAGACCGGGCTGACGGCATGGCCTGTGATGAGTGCATCCCCTGTGACGACTGCCCTGGCCGAAGGAATCAAGAAGGACACGTGCCCGCTGGTGTGACCGCTAGTAACAATGATTTGGGGACGTCCCGGGAGGGCGTCCAAAGTACCCTGGGCCATTGCTGCCACCTCCGGGACCGCGACGTCGGACAAACCTCCGGATCGGACGGCATGTACGGCCCAGGCGCCCACTCTGGGACGGAGGACGCGCAAACCGAGATCCTTGACGGAGACCTGTTCGAGGATATCCCGGCGGACATTTGGCAATTCCGCATGGTGCGCAAATACGGGGATGCCCATTGCGGAAATTCTTGCGGCATTGCCAATGTGATCGGAGTGGCCGTGCGTCAAGAGAACTGCGGCGGCATTTTCGATGGCCAGCCCAAGGAAATTGATGCTTGATTGGAGCAATGGCCAGTTCCCTGGATATCCCGTGTCAATGAGGGTGAATTCCCTGTCACGCTTGAGGATGGTCCAGTTGACTGCGGGGCCTTCGACGAAGAAGACGTCCTCGGCAACTTCCTTCACATTGTCCTCAGAGGACCACTTCTTCGACATGTTTCCTTCCCATCGTAGGAGCCGGACCATCCTACCTCCGCAGGCGCGCCACGTCTGAGGCGCGGGCGATACCCGGGAGGGGTATCTTGCCGCCTGCCCACAGTGATCTTGGGTCGATTTCACTTGCGCCAAAACCTTTGCTAAAGTCATAACCGCTTCATTCCTCCGTAGCTCAATTGGCAGAGCATTCGACTGTTAATCGAAGGGTTACTGGTTCAAGTCCAGTCGGAGGAGCGCGAAGGCCCCGCACCGGTTTCGATCGGTGCGGGGCCTACTTTTTTGCTTCGATTTGTTCGGATTTCGAGCGACCGTTCAGACGAAATCCATCTCCACTTGCAAGAATCTGGCCGCTTCGGCCACTGCGGACTGGAAGGCGTCATCCTCGGTGGGCGGCGTCCTCGGTTCCCTCGGATGCCATTCGTGGGCAGCGGAGTGAACGCGTGTGAATCCGCCGCCAGGGGGTGCGTAGAAGATTCCGAAGCGTTGGACCGGCCATTCGGGCGAGGTTTCCGGAGCCACAAGCAAGGCCGCGCCATTGGTTGGATTGAACCATTGGGCAATCGGGCGTCGCCGGTCTTCCGTGAAGAGTCCGGCCGCGTAGAGGGCTGCAGACTGGGGGCTGGTTACGGTGCACAGGCGATCCCACCACAGCGGCAGGATGCCGTCATCCCTGCGCTGCCATGGGGCTGGAATAGGTTGCAGTTCCTGCCAACGGGGCACATCTCAACTTTATCGCCGGGCCATGCCCTGCAACAGGTCTCGACCCGCCCCTCGGCCCGCTTAGTCTCGCTTCCAGGGCCCGGGATTGATCCGGTAAAGAATCGCAGAGCCGACGACGGCGCCCAGCAGGGCTCCGAACACGGGGTTGCCGGCGCCGCGGCTCAGCAAGAAGCCGACGACGGCGCCCAGCACCGCCCCGAGGAAAAGGCCCCGGCCGTTGCGGTGCGGTTTGCGCGTCATGGGTTGAGCCTACTTGCCCGCCGGAGGGTGCGGTCTTCGGGCATCAGCGGAGGGACTTGCCCGCGTCAGTGGATGGATGGGACAGTGCGGGGCCGCACAACGAGCCAAAGGGCCGCAACTGAGGACCCGAGGCACACCGCCTGGACGGCTCCCATGGGCACAGCCGAGCCAACGCCCAACCAACCGACCACCGGCGGAACGATACCGGCCATCAGGAAGTTCGACGCACCCAGAAGGGAGGCCGCGGTTCCAGCCTGCGCGCCGTGGTTGGCCAGGGCAATCACCTGGACGCACGGGAACATGAACCCGGTGGCAAGGATGTAGAACCACAACGGGACCATGACTCCCCACAGTCCGAAGTGCAGGAGATCGAACACCACAATCAGCATCGCCATCAGCAGCATCCAGGCTGTGGCGAACGCCAAGATCCATTGGGGTGGCACACGTTTGATGACCCTGGAGCTGATCTGGACGCCAGCGACGATGCCGAGGGAGTTGATGCCGAACAACAGGCCGTATTGCTGCGGGGAGAAGTCGTAGACCTGCTGGAACAGGAAAGTCGATGCCGACAGGTACGCAAACAGCCCGCCGAAGTTGAACCCGCCCACCAGCAGCATCCCGACGAAAATCCGGTCGGCGAACACGGCTTTGTAGCGCTGGCCCGCCGTCGATGTGGTCTGCCTGCGGAGTGCGGCGGGATACGTTTCCCGGATCAGGAACACCGCGGCAATGAACACAAGGATTCCGTAGCTCGCCAGGAAGTAAAAGATGCCGGGCCACGGCATCACCAGCAACAGTTGGGAGCCGATGATCGGGGCCAGGATCGGTGCGAGGCCATTGACCAGTGACATCCGGGAGAACATCCGCACCATGGCGTAGCCCGCGAAGAGGTCCCTGACCATGGCCATGGCCACCACGCCGCCGCCGGCCGCACCGACGCCCATGAGGACGCGGAACAGGGCGAGTGTGTTGATGTCCGTGGACAGTGCGGCGCCGAGGGAGGAGCCGATATGCAGGGCCGTCGCCAGGATCAACGGGATCCGCCGCCCGAATTTGTCGCTGAACGGCCCCACCACCAACTGCCCCACGGCGAAGCCCACCGTTGTACCGGTCAATGTGAGTTGGATCGCGGCCGCCGACACGTCGAAGTGGTGTTCCAGCGCGGGGAATGCCGGTAGATAGAGGTCCACCGTAAACGGACCCAGGGCGGTCAATGCGCCAAGTAGCAGGATGTAGAGGAGTTTTTCTCGTCGGTTGAGGGAATCGCCCGGTACAGGGGGAGTGTTCACGATTATCAATCCTATGTGCGACAGATCAGATTTATCAGGGATGGCGGGGCGCGCCGCAGGACTGTCCCGGAAGTTGAGGCTGAAGCTGAATGGTAGTTTTGTGGACAGGTGCGCGTGGGCGGTTGTTCCGCCCCGTGCCAGTCCCGGGTAGGAGCAAGTAGGAAGCAGTGAGGCGGAACCAATGAGTGGACGTCACAGCGGCCGGGCTAGCCGACGCCCGGGCATTTCGGCATTGCCGAACACCCTCAAACTTGCCGCCCGGCTTGCGCCGCGGCAGCTCAATGACGAAATCAGCATGGCCAAGCTTGAGCTCAGGGGCAAAGGCAAGGATCTGGGGATTGCCGGTGCATTCGTCGGAGTCGCCCTGATCTTCCTCTCTTTGCTCATCATCGCCTTGGTAGTTGCCGCCATCCTGGGTCTGGCCACGGTCATGCCAGCCTGGTTGGCTGCGCTTGTGGTTGCGGCAGTGTTCCTCCTGATCATTCTTGTGGGCGGCCTCGTGGCATTCCTCGCCTTCAAGAGGGCCATGCCTCTTGTACCCGAGAAGACCATCCGCGGTATCAAGCACGATCTCGGCATCGTCAAAGAGGGGACGTCGTTCGACGCTAGCATCCTGGACCCGTCGTCGGAGGCGTATAAGGCTGCGGAAGCAGCGAAAGCGGCTGCAGCCGAGAAGGCCAAGGCCGAGAAAGCCGCCAAGGAAGAGGCACACAAGGCCGAGCTGCCCCCCGCCCCAAGCGAGGCCGAACTGCTCCGTCGTCTGGAACAGCGCCGCGAACACCTCGCGGACGTTCGCGATCAGCTCGGCGTCGAGCTCGATGTCAGGACCCAAGGGAAGGTCCTCCTGGACGTTGCCGGTCACAAGCTCGACGCCGGACGCCAGTCTGCGGCGGACAAGCTTGCAGATCTCGCTGAGAAAGTTCCGTCCGGGCTGCCGGAGCGGCTCGCCGCACGCTGGAAGGAGCTACTGCTCTTTGCCGCGTCCGCCACCGTGGCTGCAGTGGGACTACGGAAGCTGTTCAAGAAGTAATCGGAACGTAAGCAACCACATCAGCCGCGGACCACGGAAAGGGGGACAGATGAAGTTCATCGGTGCAGGCGCCCGCCCGGGGCAGCCGCAGATCGACCACGATCTCATCTTCACCGTCCCCAATTTCCTGACAGTCCTGCGCTTCATGGGTGTTCCGGTGTTTGTGTGGCTGGTGCTGTGGCAGAGGGAATACGGTTTCGCCGTGTTGGTTCTTGCCATCATGGGCGGCACCGACTGGGTAGATGGTTACGTCGCCCGGCGCTTCAACCAAGCCTCCAGGCTGGGCCGCATCCTCGATCCGGTGGCGGACCGCCTGGCACTCATCACCGTCGCTGTCACGCTCGCCATCGCTGGAGTGGTGGACTGGTGGTACCTGGCGGCCCTTGTGGTGCCCGACGCCGTACTAGCCACCGCCTCGTTGTTCTATTTCCACAGCCACCCCGACCTCCCCGTAAGCCGGATCGGCAAGATCCGGACGGCGTTTCTGCTTCTGGGCACGCCGCTTCTGGTCCTTTCCAAGCTTGCGATTCCCTTCACGGGTGTCTACTTCGTGATCGCTTGGGTATGCCTGGGTTTGGGCCTTGTGGGCCACTGGGTGGCCGCGTACAACTATTTCTGGGCGATCCTCCGCAAGGGCAAAGAGCTCAAAGCCAACGACGGCGGTCGTAGTTGATGGTCTGGTTTGCGGTCCTTCTTGCAGTGCTTGGCGCCTTCTGCCTTGCCATCGGTGCCCAGCGCCAGGGCAGTGCGGTCAAGGCCGATACCGGTGGACTCGCCTTGAGTTCCCGCGGATTCTTGAGACTTCTCAGGAATCCACGCTGGGTATTGGGCCTGCTGTTGCTTGCCTTGGGCATGGGCATGAACGCCATCGCCTTGGTGTCAGCTCCCTTGACCGTGGTTCAGCCCATTGGAGCCATCGCTTTGGTGATCACCACGGTGGTCAACGCCAAGGACCAAGGCCTTAGCATCAATCGCGGCACCGTGGTGGCGATCTCGGCCTGCGTGACCGGCTCGGCGCTGTTCGTCCTGCTGGCGGTCAACGCCACCCAGGAGAACCACCACGTCAGCGGCGAGGACGAAATAACCATCGTGCTCCTGCTGGCGCTCGCCGTCGGGGTCTTTGGAACTTTGGCTTTCATGTTCCGGCACCGCTTGAGCGCCTTTGTGTACATCCTGGGTGCCGGTGTGTTGTTCGGATTCGTCGCCGTATTGACGCGCATCATTGGCAGGCACCTTCTGGATCCCAACGGGCACTTTCTGCTCAACGTCCAGTGGTACACGGTGGTGGCCATCGCCGCGGCCGGCGGGCTCGGTTCCTGGTTCGTGCAAAGTGCCTACTCCGGTGGGCCGCCGGATTTGGTGATCGCGGGCCTCACTGTGGTGGACCCCATTGTCGGGATCGCCATCGGGATCGCCATTTTGGGTGAGCTTCGTCCCGATGTCCACGCCGTGCTCGCAATCGGCATGGCTGTGGCCGCTTCCCTTGCTATCGTGGGGGTTATTGCCCTGAGCCGGCACCATCCCGAGGTCACCAAGCGGAAACGTGACGCGAAGGCGGCAGCAAGCCGGAAGGCTTAGGGCAAAGTTCGACAACCGTGCCCCGCACACCCGCGGCAGGCAACCGGCGAAGACACCGCAGGGCCAGACGTTTTGCGATGTTCGCACCGTGACCATCAGGAGTTCTCCACGTGACCGTTCCCGAAACCAACAAACCCCTCACCATCCTGATTGCGGCGGAGACCTATCGCCCGCAGGTCAACGGTGCTGCTCAGTTCGGGTACCGGCTCGCCAAAGGCATGAAGGCACGGGGGCACGACGTCCACGTACTGGCCTGCCGGGCAGACAACGGCAAGAGCTTCACCGAGTTCGGGGATGAAGGCACGGTGCACCGCTTGAAGTCCCACGGAGTCTTTACGCATGAGTACTTTCGCATCTGCTACCCCTGGGAAATCAAGAACGATATTCGACTGCTCTTCGACAAGGTGCAGCCCGACGTCGTGCACATCCAGAGCCACTACATGATCGGTGAGCACGTTCTCTACGAGGCAAAGAAGCGCGGCATCCGAATCATTGCCACCAACCACTTCATGCCGGAAAACCTGAACCCGTTCCTCCCGTTCCCACAGTGGTTCAAGGACATCATCGGGCGTGTCTCGTGGAAGGACATGGGCAAGGTCATGGGCCAGGCCGACGTCGTCACCACGCCTACGCCGCTTGCAGCCAAGGCAATGCACCAGCACGCGTTCCTTCGCAAGGTCCTGCCGCTCTCCAACGGTATTGACGCCGCTGCCTACGAGTTGAAGCCGGGGGAGGAAATTGAGCCGCATGCCAACCCCACCGTTCTCTTCGTAGGCCGCCTGGCAGAAGAAAAGCACGTGGACGTGCTGATCGACGCCATTTCCAAGACGCCCGCCGAACTCAATGTGCACCTCGAGATCGTGGGCGGCGGCGAGGTCCGCCAGGCACTGGAGGCCCAGGCCAAGCGGCTCGGTTTGGGGGAGCGCGTCAAGTTCCTGGGCTTGGCGAGCGATGAGGACCTGAGGAAGGCGTACATTCGCGCCCACCTGTTCTGCATGCCCGGAACTGCCGAACTGCAGTCCCTCGTGACGCTTGAGGCGATGTCGGCGTCGACGCCGGTCCTCCTGGCCAACGCGATGGCGCTGCCGCATCTGGTGCGCGAAGGTGAGAACGGGCACCTGTTTACGCCGGGCGACAGCAACGAGTTGGCAGCCCGGATCACCGAGCTCCTGCGGCTGCCAGCCGGAGAGCTCGATGCCATGGGCAAGGCCAGCCGCGCCATGGTGGAGCCCCACAGCATCCAGGGCACGTTGCAGACTTTCGAAGACCTGTACCGCGGCGCGTCCTATGAGGGCAAGGTCGTCTAGTCATCTGGCTCCGGCTTGGTTTCCCGCTTGGCATCAGGAGCCGAATTGTTTTGCTAGAGTGTTTTGGCCGGGAAGGACGCTGACAAAGCGGCCCCTTGCCGACTCGGGGCTATAGCTCAGCTGGTTAGAGCGCGGGACTCATAATCCTAAGGTCCTCGGTTCAAGTCCGAGTAGCCCTACCCGAAAAGAGCCCCTGAGCTGCGGAAACGTAGGTCAGGGGCTCTTTCATTTTGGAACAGGGATGTCCACGGGCACACATACTGGACGGGCTTCCCGCTCTGGCGATGTCGTGTACACGGCCGCGTTGCCGGGACGCTACCTGTTGTTCATGGGGACACGGCCTTGGTTGTGGCCGTTGGTTGTTTTGGTCTGATAGGAACTGTCCGTGACGAACACCGAAAGTGTTGCGATGCCGTACAGCCCGCAGGATGTCCTGATCCTGGGCAGGCTCGGGGTCGGAAGCGGTTGCGGCCATCCTGGAACGACCAGAAGCGACCCGTTACCAAGACATTCTCGTTCTCGCCGCAGGCAGTCCCCGTATCGTGCCCGTCTCGGAGGTCTTCGAGGGTCTGTCGGACGTCTTCCGGCACACGTCCATGCATGATCCGCTGACAGGCCTGCCCAACAGGCGAATGCTCGAGGCGAAGGCCGCGGCCCTGACGAGGGACACCGACCTGTCTCGGATCGGGATCCTTTTCATCGATCTGGACGATTTCAAAGGCGTCAATGACACTTACGGCCACCGTGCCTCTCCGGCAAGCGCCGTGTCGGCCGGATCCGCCGCGGCCGGGCGCAGTCGTCTTTCGTTCGGGATGCGCTCATCCGCCGCCGGCTTCCCCATGCCCTTGCGGACGGCGCGTTGACCTTGCATTACCAGCCGCTCCGGGACCTGGCCACCGGGGTGGACCACGGCGTCGAGGCGCTGTTGCGCTGGATCGACGTCGAACTCGGGGGTCCCGCCGGCGGAATTCGTCCCCGTGGCTGAACACACCGGAGAGATCCTCAGGATCGGCGCCTGGGTCATTGACCGGGCCTGTGCGCAGGCGCGGTCGTGGGACGATGCGGGAACGCCGTTGAAGATCGCGGTGAATGTCTCTCCGGTGCAATTGGCGGCAGGAACGCTGGATACCGACATTATGGGCGCGCTGGAGCTGCATGGGATCCTGGCAGGGCTGCTGGAAATCGAAATCCCCTGATCTCGTCCCCGGTCGCTTCCCCCGACGTCCCTGCTACTGCGGGTCGCGGCGGGGGATGAAGAGATCGAGAGGCTCAATGGGCCTTTCCTGGCCGCATGGCGGGCCGTGGTGGGCAACCTTCCTCCCAGAAGAGGACGATGTCGTCGCGGCGGAATCATCGCCAGCCACTTCCACATCGTTCTTAATGGCGGTGAAACGCAATGGCGATGGCGATGAAACTTAATGGCGGTGAAGTTAACGGCAATGAAAGCTTTGGAGCAGCGCAGCCACGGACGGGGTCCTAACGGGCACCCGCTGCTCGATACGCGGTACGGTTCACATTGGAAGAGCGCCGACGCTTCACGCCTCGTTTGCACGTGGCGTGGAGCGCGGCTGGATCACGGCGGGGGTGCGGGCATGTATGTGGTGATGGTGGCGAGCGAGTGCGCGCCGGTGGCCAAGGCCGGCGGTCTGGGCGATGTGGTTTTCGGGCTGAGCCGTGAGCTTGAGATCCGGGGGCACGAGGTGGAGATCGTGCTGCCCAAGTATGCGGGCATGCGGTATGAGGATGTGTGGGGGTTGACGATCGACTACCACGACCTATGGGTGCCGTGGCACGGGGCTGCGGTCCGTTGCAGCGTGTGGTTCGGCTACGTGCACGGGCGGAAGTGCTTTTTCATCGAGCCGCACTCGGACGAGGGATTCTTCGACCGGGAGCTGATGTACGGCTACCCCGACGACGTGGACCGCTTCACGTTCTTCTCCAAGGCCGCCATGGAATACCTGTACAAGGTGGGGAAACGGCCGGACGTGATCCACTGCCACGACTGGCAGACCGGACTGGTCCCGGTGCTCTTGTATGAGCAGTACGGGCATGTGATGCCCGACCAGCGGGTGTGCTACACAATCCACAACTTCCGCCACCAGGGTCTGACCGGTGCGCAGGAGCTTTGGAGCACGCAGCTGGGCCGGCCCGACTATTTCCTGGACCGTGTCCGCCTCGGTGACGACCATCGGTTCGGCGCGGTGAATCTGATGAAGGGCGGGGTGGTCTATTCGAATTTCACCACCACGGTCTCGCCCAACCATGCCGACGAGGCCCGCCACGGCGACGGCGGGGACGGGCTGGGACACACCTTGTCGACACATCAGGACAAGTTCGGCGGTGTGCTCAACGGCGTGGACTACGAGACCTGGAACCCCGAGATCGACCCTTTCCTCCCCGCCCACTATTCGGCGGAGCGGATGGAGGGCAAGTACGAGTCGAAGAGACGGCTGCGGGAACGGTTCTGGATGCGGGACACCTTCAGCCCGATCGTCGCCTATGTGGGACGCCTCGACGACCAGAAGGGGATGCACCTGGTGCATCACGCCCTGTTCTACGCCCTTCAGAGGGGGGCTCAGTTCGTGCTCTTGGGTGACGGCCTGCACAACGGGATCAACGGACACTTCCGGCATCTCAAGCACTTCCTCAACGACAACCCGGACTGCCACCTGGAGATCGGATACAGCGAGGAGCTGGCGCACCTGATCTACGCAGGGGCGGATATGGTGGTGGTGCCGTCAATGTTCGAGCCGTGCGGGCTGACCCCTATGATCGCCATGCGCTACGGGACCATCCCGGTGGTGCGGGCGGTGGGCGGCATGGTCGACACGGTCTTCGACCGGGACTTCTCGGACCGTCCGGACTGGCAGCGCAACGGATACGTGTTCCACCAGACCGACAACATGGCCATCGAGTCGGCACTGGAACGGGCGTTCGGGTTGTGGTCCGACTTCCCCGGCGAGTTCCGCCAGTTGATGCTCAACGCGATGCGCAGCGACTACTCCTGGGCCGGCCCGGGCCAGGACTATCTCAATATCTACGACCACATCCGCCGGTAGCCGCACGGGGGAAGGAATCCGATGGACATCATGGACGAGTACGTGGACGGCCTGCCGAATATCTGCGGGGAGGAGACCATGATCGCCCAGGCGATCGCAGCCGGCCGGGAACAGCGAGCGTTCAACGAGATGGACCTCGCCCGGCTGGGCAGCGGCTTCGCCGTGGCGTTGCACATGCACCAGCCGTTGATACCCGCCGGCGGGCAGGACCTGCAAAGCGCGGAGGTGATCTCGAACCTTGCGTGGATGATGGACCACCCCGACCAGGGCGACAACCACAACGCCCCGACCTTCGCGTGGTGCTACAAGCGGATGGGCGAGTTCATCCCGCAACTCCTGGAGCGGGGACTGGCACCCCGCGTGATGCTGGACTACTCAGGTACCCTGCTGCACGGTATGCGCCAGATGGGGCTCAATGACGTGTTCGACGCGCTGGCCCGGATCACCTGCGAAGACCCCTGGCGGGGTGCGGTGGAGTGGCTGGGATCGACCTGGGGGCACGCGGTGGCCCCCTCCACCCCCGTCCAGGACTTCCGTCTGCATGTGCGCGCCTGGCAGCACCACTTCGCCGCCATCTTCGGCACCGAGGCGCTTAGCAGAGTTCGGGGTTTCTCCCCGGCCGAGATGGCTCTGCCGAACCAGCCTGATGTCGCCTATGAGTTCGTGCGCACGCTGGTTGAGTGCGGCTATAGCTGGGTTCTGGTCCAAGAGCACACCGTCGAACGCCCGGACGGCCGTCCCTTAGACCGTCCGCACCTGCCGCATCGGCTCACCTGCACCAGCTCGAGGGGTGAGACCGCCTCGATCACCGCGATCGTCAAAACACAAGGCAGCGACACCAAACTGGTCGGCCAGATGCAGCCCTACTACGAGGCCAGGGATCTCGCACCCGTGCAGTTGGCCGGCCGGATGGTCCCGCCGCTGGTGACCCAGATCGCGGACGGCGAGAACGGGGGCGTGATGATGAACGAGTTTCCCCCCAAATATTTTGATGCCATCGCCGAGTCTTCCGGCTCGCCCAGCCCCGCTCTGAACGTTTCGGAGTATCTTGAAGCCCTCACTGCCTTCGGTGTCGACCCGGCGGACCTGCCGCCGATCCAGCCGGCGGGCCAGCACCGGGTGTGGGATCGGCTTGACCCGGGCGAGGGACCCGAGCGGCTCGAAGAAGTGATCGACAAGCTCTCCGGTAAGGACGGCAGGTTCCACATGGACGGCGGCAGTTGGACCAACAACGTCTCCTGGGTGTCCGGCTATGACAGCGTCCTTGCCCCGATGCAGCGGGCCAGCGCCCTTTTCAACCAGCGATTCCTCACCGCCGGGGTGCCTAGCAGCGATCCCGCCTACCGCCGGGCGCTGTTTTACCTGCTGGCGTGTGAGACCAGCTGCTACCGCTACTGGGGTCAGGGAATCTGGACCGACTATGGCGCCGAGCTCGCCCGCCGCGCCATCGAAGCCTGCGAGGCCTCCTGATTGCCGGGCGGATAGACTTCGCGCTGGGGCTCAACCTGCACCAGCCCGCCGGCAACCTCGAGAACCTGCTCAAGGCCGACCCGTGGGCCGCGCGGGAGATCCTCTACGCCCTCGACCGCGTCCCAAGGTCCCTCTGACCATATGAAGACATCGACCGGGTCCACTTGTCGATCTCAGGCACCCTGCTCGCCACGCTTGCGGATCCGGCCTTCGAGTCCCGCGTGTATGGGATCGTGGACTGCGGGTCGCTGCTTTGGCACTTGCCGTCCGACCCCGGCCTCGAGCTGGCCCACCGCCCTCGCCCTCCGGATATTCCGCATTTCCTTCTTTTGCATTGTTCGGCTGACTTTCTTGCTCCGCGTCGCACCCGGCACGGCCAGCGCCCCGTTTCCCGGGGTTTTGGTGACTGACCCTGGCGGTGATCCGTTCGCGATTGATCTCAAGTTCCGTTGGGCCAAAGTCGGGTCTCTTGGCCCGGTTATGGACGGGTCCGCGGACTTAAACTTGATCATGACCGGGCAAGACACCGTAGAGGTGGAACGAAAGTACGAAGTCGAGCAGGGTGTCCCGTTGCCGGAACTGGCCATGCTCGCCGGGGTGGACCGGGTCGGGTCACCGGAAGAACAAAACCTGGATGCCGTCTATTTTGATACCGGGGATCTGGCACTGGCCACTCACGGAATCACGCTGCGGCGGCGCAGCGGCGGCGACGACGCCGGCTGGCACCTGAAACTGCCTCTCGGGGCTGGTGAACGTCGCGAGGTGACCGAGCCCGTGGGAAGCGACCCCGACACCGCACCGGAACGCCTGCGGCGGCTCGTGCTCGTTCACACACGCGACCGCGCCCTGGTCCCCGTCGCACGCCTGAGCACACGGCGCACGGTTCTGTCCCTGCACGGGCCGGCCAACACGGTCCTGGCCGAATTCTGCGATGACCGGGTGGACGCCCGCACGCTCCTTGGCAGGGACGAATCCAGCAGCTGGCGGGAGTGGGAGATCGAACTTGTCCACGGGCGCCGTGACCTGCTTGAGGCGGCAGACACGCTTCTGGCGGCCTCCGGCCGGCACCCGGCGGCGCTGCCCAACAAGCTTGCACGTGCCCTGGGCGCCACCTACCCTGACAAGCCCGCACCCCCGCCGAAACCGAGGCGCAAGGGCCCGGCCTCGGCGGTGCTTCTGGCCTACATGCACGCCATGGTGCAGGCCCTGAAAACACATGATCCCGGCGTGCGCGAAGACCTGCCGGACGCGGTGCACCAGCTTCGGGTCGCCGCCCGCAGCATGCGCTCGGCACTGGCCACCTACCGCAAACTCACCGACCCCGCGATCGCCCGGAGTCTGCGGGAAGAACTGAAGTGGCTGGCAGGCGCCGTGGGCGCGGCCCGCGACACGGAGGTCATCCTCCAGCGGCTCAGGGACATGATCGGCAGCGAGCCGGCGGAGCTTCTCGTGGGCCCGGTCCAACAGCGGATCGAGGAACACCTCGGCGCCAGAGCCCACGACGCACGGGCCGCCGGACTGGCAGCCCTTGACAGCGACAGGTACTTCCGGCTGCTCGATACCCTCGACTCCTTCGTCACCGACCCGCCGCTTTCGGACCTGGCCCGCAACCCGGCCGGGACGTGCGTCGCTGACCGGGTAGCCGCCGACCGTGCCCGCCTGAAACGGGCCGTCGAGGCCGTCGACGACGCGCCGGACGGGGCTGCTGCCGATGCCGCCCTCCACGAGGTACGCAAGTCCGCGAAACGGCTCCGGTACGCGGCCGAGGCGGCGGCCGCGATCCACGGGAAGCGGGCCCGCCGGCTGGGACGGGCCGCCGAGCACATCCAGCAGGTCCTCGGCGAGCACCAGGACAGCCTGGTCACCCGCGAGCTGCTCCGGGACCTGGGCACGAGGGCCCATTCCGAAGGGGCGAACGGATTCAGCTACGGACGCCTGCACGCCATCGAACAACAGCGCGGATCCGACTCCCGGGCACAGTTCCTCCTCGCCTGGGCACAGTTCCGGCCCAAAGCCCTGCACAGGAAGTAAATGCTCCGGAGTTTCTTGCTCCTCCCGGATCTGCCGGCACGCCGGCGGCCGCTTCGAACGCACCGCTGCCGGCACGCCCGGCTGACTCCTCGGGTGCTTGGCAAACCGAGTCATAAGAGCCTGGCCGGGGCCCGGATATAGACCAGGCCATGTTGAAGCCATCTCAGAACGCAGTGCGAGGATTCCATCTGGGCTACGCCCGCCATTTCCAAAGCCCGGAAGAAGGCCCACGGCCTCCGGCTGCGCCATTGATCCTGGCCGCAGCTGTTCCCGTAGATGCAGACCGGCCATGGCCCTGGGTTCGCCCGATTATGGATGGCGAGCAGGGGCATGATGGGACATGATCGGAATATGCGCCGATCCGGAAAGACTCCATTCTGGGCGGTCCCGCCAGCCTTGCGTGGTTACCGGAGGGAGTGGCTGCGCCACGACTTGGTGGCCGGCGCTGCTCTCTTCGCGATCTTGGTCCCCGCGGGCATGGCGTACGCCCAGGCCGCCGGTCTTCCACCGGTGACCGGCCTGTACGCGACGGTAGTGCCTCTGATTGTCTACGCAGCGGTCGGGCCATCGCGTGTGCTGGTGTTGGGGCCGGATTCTGCGCTCGCGCCGATGATCGTTGCAGCGTTGGTTCCCCTGGCCGCGGATAACGAGCAGAAATCCGTTGCGCTGGCGGGTCTCCTGGCCATACTGATCGGCGGCATCTTGCTGCTCGGGTCAGCACTGAGCCTGGGAGTCGTCACGGGACTGTTGTCGAAGCCCATCAGGCTCGGCTATCTCAACGGCATCGCCTTGCTGGTAGCTGTGTCCCAGCTTCCCACCCTCCTGGGGATGTCCGTGGAAGGCGGCACAGCGTGGGAAAAACTCTTCGCCGCCGTGCCGAAGGTCTTTGCCGGCGAGCCCAATTTGACGGCGCTGCTGCTCGGCTTGGTCTCGCTGGCGCTCATCTGGGTTCCTCGCTGGCTGAAATGGAAGGTTCCGGGCGTGCTCATTGCGGTAGTTGTGGCCTGCATCGCAGTGGCCCTGTTGGGACTCCACGAGCGTTTGAAAGTCACAGGTGCCCTCCCGCAGGGGCTCCCCGCACCGGCCCTGGGCGGAATTGGCTGGGCCGACGTCCTGGCACTTTTGCCCGCCGCCGCCGCAATCGCCCTCATCGTCTTCGTGGATACCGGAACCCTGTCCCAATCCCTGGCGGCCGCAGAGGGGGGCAGGGTATCCGGCAACCATGAAATGGCAGCCTTGGGTGCGGCGAACGCTGCCAGCGGGCTACTAGGTGGCTTCCCGGTGTCGGCCAGCACGTCCCGCACGCCGGTGGCAGTCGAGTCCGGGGCGAAATCCCAGCTCACCGGGGCCGTCGGCGCAGTACTGGTGCTCGGATTCATGCTCCTGGCGCCCGGTGTCACCGAGTTCCTGCCCGCCGCAACCCTTGCCGCCATTGTCATCGCCGCAGCCGCAAGAATAGCCGACCCGGCCGGGGTGCGACGGCTTATTGGAATGAGCCGCAGTGAATCGTTGGTGATGCTCGCGGCATTTCTGGGGGTCACCATACTGGGCGTCCTCCCGGGCATCGCCGTTGCCATCGGCTTGGCAATTCTGGACTTCCTACGGCGGGCTTGGGACCCCTACCGTACTGAACTTGTGGACGTGCCGGGGGTACCGGGGTACCACGACGTGCGCCGTCATCCGGAAGGGGAACGCATCCCCGGCTTGTTGATCCTGCGCTTCGACGCACCGCTGTTCTTCGGCAACGGGGCCTTGCTGGGGTCCTTCGTGCGCAACGAACTGGACCAGGCAGCGGGCGGCATCGCACGTGTGGTGCTGGCAGCAGAGCCCGTGACAGGAATCGACACGACTGCACTGGACGAGTTGGTGCAGCTTGACGAATGGCTGGACCGGCACGGCGTGGACCTGGTGTTCGCCGAGCTCAAAGGCCCGGTCAAAGACAAATTGTTGCAATACGGCATGGACGCCCGCTTCTCTTCCGAACATTTCTACCCAACAGTGAGCGCAGCAGTAAGGGCGTTCCAACGGGAGGATGGGGAGGCGTAGGGAAGCGGTTATCACAGTCATCAACCATTTCCTCCGGGCGGGACGGTATCCGGCCGCGCATGACCGATGTTGGAGCAGTTTCCCTCACGGAACCGCTCCCGCTGGTCCGATCCGCAGCAGGAGGACGAGCACATGGCAGGTAAATTTGAAGTGTACAAAGTCAAGGCCGGAGGGCTCCGGTTCCACCACAAGGCCGGCAACGGCGAAGTCATCGCCACCGGAGGGGCCTCAGCACCAAAGCTGCCGCCATCAAAGGAATCGAATCCGTCAAAACAACGCTAACAGCGCCACCACGGTGGACTTGACCGGGATGTCAGGCAGGCATGCCGGGCCGAAAAAAATAACCTGCCTGGCATGCCTATTGTCCTGCTAGACTGCGGGCGACACGTCGCGGCGCCACGAGGAGGCCCGGATGGTGGAGGCAGAGAAACCGTGGACCCCCGAGGACCCTTGGTGGGTCAGGGACAATCTTCGCGCCGCCATCGACCGCCTCGTTGAGCTGGGATACACGGTCCGCGGCGGGCAGGGCGAGGACCCGGAGCTTATCGACCCCGGAGGCTCGGCTGTGGAGACGTGGCGGGAGGACTACCCCTACGACGAACGGATGACCCGCGACGCGTACGAAGCGGAGAAATACCTCCTGCAGATCGAACTGCTCAAATTCCAGTACTGGGGCCAGGACCACGGTTACAAGAACGTGATCGTTTTCGAGGGCCGCGACGCGGCCGGCAAAGGGGGGACGATCAAGCGCTTCACCGAGCACCTCGATCCCCGCTCCGCCCGGACCGTCGCCCTGGGCAAGCCCTCCGACCGTGAACAGGGCCAATGGTACTTCCAGCGATACATCCAGCACTTGCCCACGGCAGGTGAAATCGTGATGTTCGACCGCTCCTGGTACAACCGCGCGAACGTCGAACGCGTCATGGGATTCTGCACCGACGAGGAATACCAGGCCTTCATGGCGCAGGCGCCCTTGTTCGAGAAGATGGTGGTGGATTCCGGGATCCACCTGAACAAGTTCTGGTTCTCGGTGACCCGCCACGAGCAGCGCACCCGCTTTGCCATCCGCCAGATCGACCCTGTCCGGCGCTGGAAACTCTCGCCCGTGGACCTTGCCTCCCTCGACCGGTGGGAGGCCTACACCGAGGCGAAGGAACAAACCTTCCTCCGCACCGACACAGACCATGCGCCCTGGATCACCGTCAAATCCAACGACAAGAAGCGCGGACGCATCAACGCCATGCGCTACTTCCTCAACCAGTTCGACTACGACGGCAAAAACACCGCGGTGGTCCACGACCCGGACCCGCTGATCGTGCGCCGAGGCCGGATAGCTGTGGGCGACTGAACTTCCGCCGCGGAGCTGAGCGCGATCGGGGTGTTGTTTAGCATCCACGCCCAGTCCTCCTCAGTCACTCGACAAGGTTTCTACCCAGTGTAGAACCCAAAGCGCCGGCAGGCACCGCCTCCATGAGCATGAAGACAGCACGCGAGCATCAAGTTCCCGGCAAGTGTTCCTTCAGGTGCGAAACGGCGGCACCATGAAGGGGAGCGGAGCATTGCCTGAGGGAACGGTGATTCGAGGGAACCCGTCCAACGATGAGGGAGAAGCGGCGTGGATGAGCAGAGATCGCGTCGACGTTCGAACTTCCCCGGTTGGGAGTTCGGACCGGCGGCGGTCGGACTGGGCCTGGTCGCCCACCTGGTCTCGGGTAGTACATCTCCCGGGGTTCCGGTGCTGATGGCGTTGACCGCTCTTCTGAGCATGTGTGCCTCACTTGTCGCCCGCGTGGATGTCCCGAATTGGTTGTTGCTGGTTCTCTGCGGCGTGGCCCAGCAGGTCCTGCACATGGCCTTCGACCGGTTCTCCGTGACGTTCGCCGGCGTCGCGCCTGCCCAACATCAGCATGCAGCGGCGGGGTTGCAGTCAGGGCAGCTCGCTGCGGCGCACCTGGTTTCGTCAGCGCACACACCGGATTTGATGCTGGACACGCATGTCGCCGCCGCCCTGCTGACAGCACTGCTCGTCGCCCGGGCGGACACCTCGGTTACGCGGGCATTGGCCCTGCTCCATCGCACGAGTTTAGGAGTTCTTCCCGCCGCGCGTCCGGGCACTTCCAGTCCTCGGTTCAAGTCCGAGTAGCCCTACCCGAAAAGATCCCCTGACCTGCGGAAACGCAGGTCACGGGTTCTTTCACTTTGAGGTTCTAAGGCCTGGTTGGGACCATGGATCAGAGCATTTTAGGCGTGACGGATTGCGTGAATCCCTCGGGTGGAACTGGTCAGCGCGGCCACTGATGCCGTCCCAGCGACTGCGAGCACGGCGATGACCGGAACGATGCTGCTGAACAAGGCTGCGTCGCCCGCAAGGATCACCGCAGCAATGTCGCATGCGCTCATTGCTGCCAGGACTAGGGCCAGCGGTACGGCAAGCAACGCCGGTACTTGCAGCGTCGATGCCTTGATCTCCAAACGTTGGAGGCAAACTGCCGCCCCTATGCCAACGCAGCCGAGGAAGGCCGCTAAACCGACGAGCCATGCCACCAAGACAATGGAGGACACCATTGTTGGCTGAGTCCCTGTGACGACGTTCGAATGGCCTATCACCGCCAGTGCGAGCAGGGCGGCTGCCTCGATGACTCCCAAGACCATGGCTGGCACAAGCGGTTTCAGGGCGAACCAGGCCCGGGCCCGGACTGTCGGCAGGACGGCGCGGACGCGCAAGAGGATCGCGCCGGCAAGCGCAAGCAGCCATCCGACCACGAAGAGCGCGGAGCCGCAGGAGAGGAGAATTCGAACGGTCATGCCCGCGCCGGCCCCGGGCGGACCCAGCAGTGCCTTGTTCGCTGCGGGCGCTATCAGGAAACCGGCGCACCAGGCGATCCACGTGGTCGAGATGCTCGCCAGCAACCGTCGACGCGAACCGTCCGCTCCTGGGAAGACCGGCCTGACCCACGCCCGAACAGCTCCCCAAAACAGGTCCGCCGTGGTCCATGGAGTCACTGGGACGGTTTCCACCAGCGCTTCAAGCTCATCCCCGTAGCGGACGCGGAACGACGGCGGATACCACCGGAGCACCCGCCGGGCCAAGCGGCTCACGGCTTGGCCGTCCGAAGCTTGGCAAGCCCTCGCGTGGCCAAATTGCGCATCGCCCTCAGCCGCTGAGCCAGCACGGCCGAGCCGCTGGCCGTGAGCTCATAAGGACGGCGGCGGTCCTCACCGGGCAGTGCGCGGATGTGGCCGCGTTCTTCCAAACGAGCCAACGCCCCGTAGAGCGTTCCCGGCCCGAGCGTTATCCCTGCCTGTTCCTCGGTGTCCTGGATGATCGCGTAGCCATGTTTAGGGCCGCCCGCCAGGCTTGTGAGGATCAGCAGCGCCGGATCAGCCCAGGAAACTTCTGTCTTATTTCGGGCCATTGTCTACTCCGTTTCAGGTACTACGCGAAACGATACAACTTGGATCGTGCGGCCACCGTCTTTTATGGCAACTTTTTGGCCGCAGAAGCGTCGTTGTAGATGAAAGATCGCGCCCTTGTGCTGGTCCCTGAGGGATTGCTATTGGTTTTGCGGATTGTTTCCGACGAAGGTCCCGGGCGGCATCCAGGCGCCAAACACGGGGCCCGGATCTGGCCGCTTTGCGTGCCGCCCGTCGTCGGAGATTCTTTGTTTGAGGCGTTGCAGGACCCATGGGAACAAGTGCTCGCGTGCCCAAACAATGTCATCGGTCCTTGCTTCGCGCCAGGTGCGCCCGGGAAGGTCTTTCGGTGTCATCGGTTCCAGGCTGTGCATGACGTTGAGGGTATCGAGCACCATGATGGCAATGGTGTGCTGGCCCAAGGGGGAGAAGTGCAGCCGGTCCGGATCCCACATTCGTGGGTGGGTGAGTTGACGCAGAGCCCAGAGATCGGCGATTACCGCATCGTGGCGTGCAGCGATGGTGCGCAGGTTCTCGTTGAAAATGGCGACCTTGGCGCGAGTCCGTCCCAGCACGGGCGTAGCGCCCCAGTCCGGGCCTGCGAACAGCACAACCGTTGCGCCGGTGGAGGCCAGGAGTTCCACGCCGGCGTCCATCCGGATGGCGAGTTTGTCGGGGTCGCTTCTGCGGAAGATCAGGTCATTGCCTCCGGCATTGAGAGTGATCAGATCCGGTTGCAGGGCCAGTGCGGGGCCTGCCTGCTCATCCAGGATCTGACGGAGCAACCGTCCACGGACCGCCAGATTCGCGTAAGCGAAATCTTCGTGTCCGGCGCTCAATTCTTCCGCGACCCGGTCCGCCCAGCCTCGCAGGCCCCCTGGGTTGCGAGGCTCCGGATCTCCTACTCCCTCGGTGAACGAATCACCCAAGGCCACATAACGGCTCCACGGGTGCAGGCGGGCCCCGAAACCAATGGAGCCACCCTGCGCCGGACTATCGGCGCTGGGAGCGTTCATCCCTCCATACTGCTCCTACCGGGCCGAACGCGCCACGGCGGGCTGCCTTCTTCGCGCGCAGGGTACGCATACTAGAGTTATCCCGTGAGCTTCGAATAAGCCTCCCTGATCGGTCACGAACTGTGGCTATTCGTCGATGAATCCCGCGCCTTCTACGCCCTATGCGGGAACCACTCCTGATCGCGCCAACCCCGACCTCTCACCGCTCTTCGCCGAGCTCGCGGGCTTACCGCCGATCCTGATGGTGATCGGCAGCGACGACATCCTTCTGGAAGACAATCTCGCCATGGCCACACGGCTGAAGGACGCCGGTGTCAAGGTCGATCTGCGCATTTATCCCGCATCCCTCACGGCTTCACCGGACACGCGACGCCGATGGCACGAGCTTCACTTGAAAACATCGACGCATGGCTTCGAGCTCAGCTGGCCCTGTATACACGCGAGGGGCGGCTAGCCCTACCCAAAAGAAGCCCCTGACCTGCGGAAACGCAGTCAGGGGCTCTTCTGAATGTGACCGTTACTCGGAGCGCTGGCCGTCGTGCGAGTTGTCCTCGGCGCCGCCCGTGAACATCAATCCCTTGGGCCGGATGGAGGCAAGTTCCTTGATCGGGGCGAGAGCTCCGGTGCCCAGGTCCAGGTTTGCCAGGTAGGCGGGGCCCGCGTCAGGTACCACCGTGGAAACGGCTTCGCCGGCCTTGAACGGGCCAGTGATGGAGAAGACGTTGTTGTCCTTCGGGTCCGTGACCAGGAGAGTCTGATTGGAGTGTGCCGCGAACACCGTGTCATCCAGCGGCTGGGCAACCGACAGTACCTGGAGAGCCTGCTTGCCGCTACCCGGGTTGGAAGCGAAGATCAACTGCTGGTCCGCCTGCGCGTCAAGCATGAACGAGTTCTTGAACCGCGGAGCAGCGGCCGGAACCTGGGTGTTGGAGTCCGGGTCCGTAAGGCCGAGCGTGGTTGTCTTTCCAGCCTGGGGACCATTGGCTGCGGTAGCCGTGGCGCTGTCGCCGAAAAGGGGAGTCAGCTTGGCCGTGGTGCCTTCCAGCGCCACGGAATAGGCGGCGGGACCCGAAGTGTCTGCAGGAGCCGAGGCGCTGACGAGAATCTTCCCGTTGACGACGGATACCGCATCGGTTCCGCCGCCGTGGGTGAGGCCCGAATACGTGTACGTGGTCAGCGGCTTCGCCTGGTCCGGGCTGAGGGTTGAGAAGCTCGAGTTGCCGTCCTCGTTGGCGGTGAGGAGGAGTCGGTGATGTTCCGGATCGGCTGTAAGGCCATCAACCTTGCCCGTGACTTGCCAGGACTTGCCGGGCTTCCCGTCGAGGCTGAACTGCTGAACGGTGCTGGCTGTGGCGCCGTTTGCGGAGGCCTCACCCAAGGGGCCAACGCCGTTCTGGAACGAGACGTATACGGAATCGCCCATCCGCGTGATGTCGTCAGGTGCTGACTCGGTGCCGACCGGGGAAAAGGTCTTCACGGTGAATCCGGCGGCCGGGGCGTGTGCTTCGCCCTCGTCTGCAGCGGATGCCGGCAGGGCAACGGAGGCAAGAGTGGATGCAGCTACTGCGGCTCCCACCAATACCATCGAGGTCCGCTTGAGCTTGTTGGGTGTAACAGGCATTGAAAATCGTCCTTAGATTGGGGAAACGATGTCCCTGCCAACCTATGGAAGCGGTCTGGGAGTGAGCCGTGCAAAGAGCAAACGCCCGGAGACCCGAAGGTTAACAGCACCTCTTTCTGCTTCGGACCATGACGCTACGCAAGAAGCCGTCCGCTATTCGTAAGTGTGCCTGGTTGCTTGTGTGGAGGGCTGTCATTGCCGTAAGTTACTGCCCAGTAACTTACGCGAAGGAGCGCTATGTCCAAGGCAGCAATCGACCTCGAGAATCTCCCGTACGCCGACGGCGACTTCTATGGCTTTGAGCAATTGCTCACGGGCAAGGAACAAGACCGGCTTGCCGAAATCCGGGCTTTCCTCTCCCGTGAGGTCAAACCGATTGCTGTCGATTGCTGGAACCGTGCAGAGTTCCCCATGGAGCTGATCCCCAAACTGGCTGAGATCGACCTCGTGAGTCCCGTGAGGCGGCAAGGCTATTCCAATGTGTTTGCAGGCCTCGTCCATGCGGAGGCAACCCGAGCGGATGCCTCAATTGCCACGTTCATGGGCGTCCACGACGGTTTATTCACAGGGTCCATCGAGGCTCTGGCGTCCCAGGCGCAGCAGGACGCTTGGCTGCCGGACATCTACTCCCTCAAAAAGATCGGAGCTTTTGGGCTGACGGAACCGCTGGGCGGTTCGGACGTCGCGGGCGGCACCCGGACCACCGCTCGCCGCGAGGGCGAGAACTGGATCCTCAACGGAGCCAAGCGCTGGATCGGCAATGCCACGTTTTCCGACTGGGTGGTGATCTTTGCCCGCGATCTCGCCGATAACCAGGTCAAAGGCTTCATGGTGGACACGAGCCTCCAGGGATTCAAGGCCACTAAGATCGAGAACAAGATTTCGCTGCGAACAGTCCAGAACGCCGATGTCACTCTCGAAAATGTCGTGATTCCCGACTTCTTCAAACTGGCCAATGCCGACAGCTTCAGGGATACCAACAAGGTCCTCAAAGTCACACGGCTTTCGGTGGCCTGGCAGGCGGTGGGCCAGCAGCTTGCAGCATTCGACGTCGCCCGCCGGTACGCGGTAGAGCGTTTCCAATTTGGGCGCCCCCTGGCTTCGTTCCAATTGGTGCAGCAGCAACTCGTTCAGATCCTGGGCAACACTGTCAGCTCCATGGGCATGATGGTCCGGCTCGCGCAGCTTGAGGATGCCGGGGTGGCCAAGGACGAGCAATCCGCGCTGGCGAAAGCCTTCACCACGGCCCGCATGCGCGAAAGCGTTGCCCTGGGCCGCGGCATCCTGGGCGGCAACGGCATTGTCACGGACTTTGAGATGGCCAAGATCTTCGCCGACGCCGAGGCAATCTACTCCTACGAAGGCACCCACGAAATCAACACCCTCGTCACGGGGCGGGCCATCACGGGGATTTCCGCCATCGTCCAGGCGCCCGCTCGCCGCACGACGATCCAGACGGGAAGGCGGATCCTCCGTGCGGTCCCCGGCCGGGGAAGCCATGCCCCGGCTTAGCGGCAATGACTCCAGGGGCAGCAACACGGACGGGCGAAGGTCCATGACGAACGCAAGCGGGTTGACGTAGTCCTCCCCGCGCCGCACACCCCAGTGGACGCAAGGTGATTCGGAACAGTGACCGGCGGCGACCATACCGATTGCCCGGCCCTTGATCACGGTGGCGCCCTCTTTGAGTTCGCTCATCACGGGTTCAAAGCTGCTGCGGAGCCCGTCGCCGTGGTCGATCACGATCACAGGCCTGTCCACCACGACGCCTGCGAAACTCACGGTGCCCTCGGCAGGAGCGGTGACCGGGACGCCGTCGCCGGCTGCTTGCAGGTCTACACCGCGGTGCCCGCTTTGCCAGGGTTTGTCCGGAGGGTCGAAACTACGCACGACGGCGGGTTTGGGGGAGAGCGGCCACGCCCAGTCCGGGCGGGGACCGGCGGCGGTTGCGCCGGATCCCGGGGCGGAAGCGGCGGGCGCCGCGCCCAAAACCAGTACCAAGGGTAGAAGGACCAGAAGATTTGCCGTTCTCATGGAACAAGCCTTCGTCAGCCTGGTGAGTCTCGGAAGCCGCAAGACTGACTATGTGGAAAACCCGACGAGGAAACGCTGGAATGCGGTGCCTGAACTCCGTGCAATTGCGGTCAAGAGGGTGGGGGCGCTGTAGTACACTTGGTGGAGCAGTTTGCTGTGCCCTCAAGCTTGTTCAGAAGCGCCTCTCATTCAGTTGCGCGGGGGCTCCAGGCTGACTACGCGTATCCACCCCTCCAACTGCGAATCCTTGCGGATTCAACGCTGCGGAGGATTGTGCCTCTTGCGGTCCGGCGAGTCTTTGGCCGGATGAGATGTGCAATGGATGCCAGGAGCCAGGGCCCGTTCGGGTTCGGCTAACTAACCGTCAACTATTGGCAGGGTAAGAGCGGCCCGTGTGGCGCTCTCATGAATGACCTGCCGGAAGGAGCGTCGGCATGCCCGTCGTAACTATGCGCCAGCTGCTTGACAGCGGCGTCCACTTTGGACACCAGACCCGTCGTTGGAACCCGAAGATGAAGCGATTCATCTTCACGGAGCGCAACGGCATCTACATCATTGACCTTCAGCAGTCGCTGTCCTACATCGACCGCGCTTTCGAGTTCGTCAAGGCTACTGTCGCCCACGGCGGCACCGTCCTGTTCGTCGGCACCAAGAAGCAGGCCCAGGAAGCAATTTCTGAGCAGGCTACCCGCGTTGGCCAGCCGTATGTCAACCAGCGTTGGTTGGGCGGCATGCTTACCAACTTCCAGACCGTTGCCAAGCGCATCCAGCGCATGAAGGAACTCGAAGAGATCAACTTCGAGGACGTTGCAGGCTCCGGCTACACCAAGAAGGAGCTCCTGCTCCTCAAGCGTGAACTCACCAAGCTGGAAACCAACCTGGGTGGTATCCGCAACCTGACCAAGGCTCCTTCCGTTCTGTGGGTTGTTGACACGAAGAAGGAACACCTTGCCGTTGACGAAGCCAAGAAGCTCAACATCCCGGTTGTTGCCATCCTGGACACCAACTGCGACCCCGACGAAGTTGATTTCCCGATTCCGGGTAACGACGACGCCATCCGCTCCGTAAACCTGCTGACCCGAGTGGTTGCTGACGCTGTTGCTGAGGGCCTCATCGCCCGTAACCAGCGCGCAACCGGTGCTGCAGAGGCTCCGGAAGAGCCGCTGGCTGAGTGGGAGCGCGAGCTCCTCGAAGGCAGCAAGTCCGAAGCTGCTGAAGCTCCGGCAACCGAAGCTCCGGCAACCGAAGCTCCGGCAACCGAAGCCCCGGTTGCTGAAGCCCCAGCTGCTGAAGCCGCTGAAGCCCCGGCCGCCGAGGCCACCGAAGCTGCTGCCGGCGAAGCCGAAGCAGACAAGTAAATCCGGATCTTTCCTGCGCCTCATATCGGTGCGGGGAGCTACTGACAGGATGGCGGCCCACTAGGTGGGCTGCCGTCCTGTCAGTCCGTAAACACATAAATTTCTAGACAGAGGGGTTCACATGGCGAACTACACTGCTGCTGACATCAAGGCCCTGCGCGAGCGCACCGGCGCCGGCATGATGGACGTCAAGAAGGCTCTTGACGAGGCCAACGGCGACGCCGAGAAGGCAATCGAGATCATCCGCATCAAGGGCCTCAAGGGCGCTACCAAGCGTGAAGGCCGCTCCACGGCTGAAGGCCTGGTTGCAGCCAAGGTCACCGGCGGCGTCGGCGTAATGATCGAGGTCAACTGCGAGACCGACTTCGTCGCCAAGGCTGACAAGTTCATCCAGCTGGCTGACAAGGTCCTGGCCGTCGCTGTCGAGTCCGGTGCTGCGGACCTCGAGACCCTGCTGGCAATCGACGTCGACGGCAAGCCCCTTTCCGAGGTTGTCGTCGAAGAAGGCGCAGTCCTCGGCGAGAAGGTCGTCGTCCGCCGCATCGCCCGCATTGAAGGCGGCACGGTTGACGCTTACCTGCACAAGACCTCCAAGGACCTCCCGGCCCAGGTCGGCGTCCTGTTCGCCGTTGAGGGCGAGGGCGACGCCGCTGCTACAGCAGCTCACGACGTTGCCGTCCACGTTGCAGCCATGGCTCCGAACTACTTGAGCCGCGAAGACGTCCCGGCCGAACTGGTCGAGTCCGAGCGCCGCATCGCGGAAGAGACCGCCAAGGCTGAAGGCAAGCCGGAAGCCGCTCTCACCAAGATCGTGGAAGGCCGCGTGACGGGCTTCTACAAGGGTGAGGTTCTCCTGGACCAGGCATTCGCCAAGGACTCCAAGAAGACCGTTGCCCAGGTTCTCGAAGAGGCCGGCGTCAAGGCAACCGCAGTCGCTCGTTTCCGGGTAGGAAACTAGTAAGACTTCAAAAGGGGTGGTCACTGCGGTGGCCGCCCCTTTTGCATGCAACGGCAGGCACGCACCGCGTGCATCTACAGTCGGTGGCTTTCTGCCCGGCCCACAGCAAGATAATCTAGCCAGAGTCCACAAACGGGAAGGCACCATGGAAACCGAGAACACTGCAATCCAGCCCGGGAAGACCCGCCGCCGGGTGCTGCTGAAGCTGTCCGGCGAGGTCATCGGCGGCGGAAAGCTCGGTGTAGACCCGGAGACCGTCCGCGCTATCGCTAAGCAGATCGCCGCAGCCGTTTCCGAAGTCGAGGTGGCAATCGTGGTAGGCGGTGGCAACTTCTTCCGCGGCGCCGAACTGTCGCAGAGCGGCATGGACCGCTCCCGCGCCGACTACATGGGCATGCTGGGCACCGTGATGAACTGCTTGGCGCTGCAGGATTTCCTGGAGCAAGCGGGCGTCGAGACCCGCGTCCAGAGCGCCATCACCATGGGCCAGGTGGCCGAGGCCTACATCCCGCGGCGGGCTATCCGCCACATGGAGAAGGGCCGCGTGGTCATTTTCGGCGCAGGCGCCGGACTTCCATATTTCTCCACCGACACCGTCGCGGCCCAGCGTGCGCTCGAAGTACATGCCGACGTCGTCCTGATGGCGAAGAGCGGTGTGGATGGCGTGTACACGGCAGATCCCAAGAAGGATCCTGCGGCTGAGAAGCTTGAAAGCCTCAGCTATGACGAGGCCCTGCGCCGTGACATCCGCGTGATGGACCAGACCGCTATGACCATGTGCAAGGACAACGATTTGTCCATGGTGGTCTTCGGTATGGAAGGCGAAGGGAACGTCACCCGGGCCATCCTCGGCGAAAAACTGGGCACCCTGGTCACTCCCTAGCAAGGGCTAGGATATTTCTAGGACTCTTCCGCCCGCAGGGGCGGAAATTTACTGTGCATCGCGGCCCGTGGAACGGGGCGCGACTATTTCTGAGGAGAAATCATGATCGAGGAAACCTTGCTCGAAGCCGGCGAAAAGATGGACAAGGCGGTCGAGGTAGCCAAAGAGGATTTCGCGACGATCCGTACCGGCCGTGCCAACCCCGGTCTCTACAGCAAGGTGATCGTCGAATACTACGGCACCCCAACGCCGCTGCAGCAGTTGGCTTCTTTCGCCATTCCGGACGCCAGGACCATCCTCATTACCCCTTACGACAAGACCGCCATGCGCGACATCGAAAGGGCCCTGAGCGATTCGGAGGTGGGCGCGAACCCGTCCAACGACGGCAATGTCATCCGGATCACCATCCCGGAGCTGACCCAGGAACGCCGCAAGGAATACGTCAAGATCGTCAAAGGCAAGGGTGAGGACGCAAAGGTCAGCATCCGAAGCATCCGACGCAAGGCCAAGGACTCCTTGGACAAGCTCGTCAAGGATGGCGAAGCCGGCGAAGACGAGGGCGCCCGTGGCGAAAAGGAACTCGACGCGATCACCAAGGCCCACGTCGACGGCATCGACGAGCTCCTCAAGCGCAAGGAAGCCGAGCTGCTCGAGGTCTGATGAGCGAGGCTGAGCCGGCGCCCGCGCAGGGAATCCCCACGCGCGCCAGGCGCCTACGGGGGAACCCGACGCCCAAGGCGGGAAGGAATCTTCCGGCCGCCATCGGCGTCGGGCTTGCCATGCTCTTTGCCGTTCTCGGCGGGCTGCTGTTCCTGCCGTTGGGGTTCGTCCTCCTGACCACCGCTTTTGCGGTTCTCGGTGTGTGGGAGATTTTCCGCGCGCTCGAAGGCCAGGGAACCCGGATGCCGATTACCCCCGTGATGACCGGCACTGTGGCGATGCCGCTGGCGGCCTACTTCGGTGGCCCTGAGAGCCTGCTCTTTGCCATGCTGCTCAGCAGCGCGGCCGTCCTCCTCTGGCGCTCCCTTGAAAGCGCCGCTGGCGCTCCCCGTAGCGTCTTTGCCGGAATTTTCACCCTTGCCTGGGTGCCTTTCCTGATAAGCTTTGCCATCTTGCCCCTCCACACCAGCGGGGGAGCGACGACGGCGGGACTCTGGCCCGCTGGACAGGTTCCGGCAGGTGCCT
Source organism: Arthrobacter sp. DMZ02-1R (assembly GCF_057747935.1). NCBI lineage: Bacteria > Bacillati > Actinomycetota > Actinomycetes > Micrococcales > Micrococcaceae > Arthrobacter > Arthrobacter sp. DMZ02-1R. The sequence goes on along the minus strand of NZ_CM173230.1, from coordinate 3,280,898 downwards.
GGCAGATTGCCGTCATGCTGTTGCTGGTGGTGTCCAACGACACTTTTGGATACCTCGTCGGCTCGTTGTTCGGCAGGCACCCGATGGCTCCCAAGATCAGCCCCAAGAAGTCCTGGGAAGGTTTCGGAGGCTCGGTGGCAGGAGCCATGGTCATCGGGATACTGGCCAGTGTTTTCGTGCTTGGTAGGCCCTGGTGGGTCGGCGTGGTGCTGGCCGTCGGCATGGTGGCCGCGGCCACCGCCGGTGACCTCGCCGAATCCATGGTCAAACGGGAGCTGGGCGTCAAGGACATGAGCAGCATCCTGCCCGGGCACGGCGGGATCATGGACCGCCTCGACTCGATCGTCTTCGCTGCACCGGCAGCATTTATTCTTTTCGCGCTGTTGAGCGGCGCCTGAAAACCACCCAGAAGGAAAGCAGTGGCAGTGGACATTCGTCGCCAGATCCCCGCAGCATTTGAGCGCGTGGAGCGTAGCAAGTACGGCTACAACGCGAAGCAAGTAGACCAGTTCTTCCAGCGCGCCCGGATGTCGTTTGAAAACAGGGCCGAGGCAGCGGTAAGAGTCGGCAGCAGCGATGTCCGCGCCGTTTCCTTCGACCCCGTCAAGGGCGGCTACGACGCCACCGCTGTGGACGCCGCGCTGGACCGCCTCGAAGATGCCTTCGCCCGCCGGGAACGTGACGAGCTGATAGCGGCAGAGGGCGAGGAAGCCTGGCTGCTGAAGATCGGCAAACTCTCCGGAGTGTTGCGAGGCCGTCTGCACCGACCAGACGGCCAACGCTTCCGCCGTCCCGAGAAAAAGCGTGCGCGCAGCTACAACATCGCCGAGGTCGACGCCTTGTGCGTTTCCCTGATCGGTTACCTGGAGAATGACAAACCGCTCAGCGTCGACAACGTCCGACGCGCCGCGTTCTCCGAGGCGAGAGGGCACGACGGCTACGAAGAGGCCCAGGTTGATGCGTTCTTGGACCGGGTTGTCGAACTCATGGCCGCTATCGACTAACGTCGAACGACAAGGCCCGGACGCAAGCCGGCATCCTTGGACGCAAACCGTCCGCCCTCAGCGGAGCTGGCGTTTCGTGGCCAAGGGCCGTTTCGTTGCCAAGGGCCGTTCCGAGGCAAGCGGCCGTTCCGGGACGTGAAGCCGGGTCATCAGCCGGGTCACAGTCCCCGGAATCCGGTGTTTTGTTGCCCGCGAGACCAGTACCATCACACCAAACGCGGCTGGCACGGTCCAAGCCGCAGGCTGGGCAAGCCAGCTGGGCGCAACGGACGAACCCATGAATGTGCTCGCCACCAGCGCACCCCCGCAGAGGACGGCTCCGGTCAACATGCCGGCAATCGCGCCCGTGTCGCTCAGGCCACGCCACCAAATGCCCAGCAGGAGGACGGGACAGATAGTGGACGCAGTGAAGGCGAAGACCAGCCCCACGCTGCCGGCCAGGGCCGTCGAATCCGTGGTGAATGCAAAGGACAAGGGGACGACGGCGGCCAGGAGTGCTGCGACCCGGAATCCGCGCACGCTCCCGCCCAGAAGGTCCTGGCTGATGACGCCAGCTAGCGAAACCACCAGTCCTGACGTCGTCGAGAGGAACGCCGCAAACGCTCCGGCGACGACCAGTGCCGAGAGCAGATCGCCAGGGACGCCGCCCAGCAGCTTTCCGGGCAGAAGGAGGACCAAGGCATCGGGTTGTCCGTTGCGCGCAAGCTCGGGTGCGAAGACCCTGCCCAGGAGGCCGGACGCCGTCGGGAACAAATAGAAGACAGACAGCAGGCCCAGAACAATGAGGGTTGTCCGGCGAGCCGATTGACCGTCAGGGTTGGTATAGAAGCGGACCAGGACGTGGGGGAGTCCCAGTGTTCCGAAGAGCAGTGCCACCAGGAGCGAGACGGTCTGATAAAGCCCTGCCGAAGGTAGGCCCGTGGGATTGCTGGATGCCTCTGCCAGGACTGGCATGCCGGCGTCGGCCTGATGCATCAACAGGAACACCACCGGGACAGCCAAAGCCGTCAGTTTGAGCCAGTACTGGAACGCCTGGACGAAGGTGATGGAGCGCATGCCACCGGCCACCACAGTCAGGCAGACCACCACGATGACGGCGATGGAGCCTACCCAGGAAGGCAAACCCGTGCTGATCCGGATGGTGAGCCCGGCGCCGTGCAGCTGCGGCACGATGTAGAGCCATCCGACAGCCACCACCACGAGGCTCGTGACGCGGCGGACGGCTTTGGACTGCAGCCGGGCTTCCGTGAAATCCGGGATCGTGTAGGCGCCTGATCGGCGCAAGGGAGCGGCGACAAACAGCAACAGCATGAGGTAGCCGGCGGTGTAGCCTACCGGGAACCAGAGGGCGTCTGTTCCGGTCAACAGGATCAGCCCCGCGACGCCCAGGAAGCTCGCTGCGGACAGGTATTCACCGCCGATCGCTGAGGCGTTCCACCAAGGCCGCACAGTGCGTGACGCCACGTAGAAGTCGCCCGTGGTGCGCGAAATGCGCAGGCCGTAGAAGCCGATCGCCGCCGTCGCGAGTGCCACGCCCACAAAGGCCGCCAGGCCGACGGCAGGATTCACTTCTCCTCCACAAGATCGCGGTAGCGGGCTTCGTTCCTTGCTGCTGATCGGTTGTACAGCCACGCACTCAGTCCGATCACCGGGTAGAGCGCTACTCCGAGGATGATCCAATTGACGGGGATGCCGAGAACCCGCATTTGCGCGAGGTCTGGGACCAGCGCCACCATGAAGCCGTAGGCGGCCAGCACCAGAAGGAAACCCGAAGCCACCACCACCGCAAGGCGCAATTGCGAACGGATCAGGGACCTGACGAAGACCTGCCCGACGTCCGAGTCTTCGGCCGCCTCGCGCGAATGGTACGGACGCGTAGGAGTTACCTTCGCTGCGGACTGCGGGGCGGTGACCCTGACCCGGGTCATCCTTGCGGCCGGATCCGAGTGGCCTCGAGCTTGTCCCGCACGGCTGGAAGGTGCCTGCGGCTGATTGGCAGTTCGGCCCCGGCCACCGTGACACTGGGCCGTGCCGCGGCCAATTTCATGTGTCCCACGTGATTGAGGGACATCAGATACGAGCGATGGATGCGGATAAATCCGGCTTCCGCCCATTGCTGTTCGAGGTCGTTCAGCGGTACCCGGATCAAGTAGCTCGCCTCCGCGGTGTGCAATCGGGCGTAATCGCCCTGGGCCTGGACGTAGCTGACGTCGTCCCGCCGGATCATCCGCGTGGTCCCGCCCTGGTCAACGGTGATCATCTCCGGGACCTTGCTGCCGTCCTTCATGAGGTCGCTGATCCGGCCGATGGACCGGGCCAGGCGCTCTGCACGGACCGGCTTGAGCAGATAGTCGACGGCGGCCAGTTCGAACGCTTCGAGTGCGCAGTCTTCGTCGGCGGTGACGAAGACGACGGCGGGAGGGCGGGCGCTGCGCGAGATGGCACGGGCAATGTCCAAACCGGAAAGCGCGGGCATATGGATGTCCAGGAAGACAGCGTCCACGGATTCGGCTTCGAGGGCGCGGAGGGCTTCGGCGCCCGAGGACGCGCGGTGGATGGTACCGATGCGCTCGTCCTTCCCCAGCAGGAAGGCGAGCTCTTCAACGGCGGGGAGCTCGTCGTCGGCGACGAGTACGTTGATCATGGTTATAGATTAGCCTCAGGCGTGATGGCTCGGTTGGGACTTTGGCACGCGCATGGTGATGAGGGTGCCTTCGCCCGGTGCGGTCTCGATGACCAGGCCGTGTTCGTCCCCATAGACCTGCCGGAGGCGGGCATCGACGTTCCGTAGTCCAACGTGGTCGCCGTCGGCGTGGCCTGCCAGCACGGAGCGCAGGTGTTCCGGATCGATGCCCACGCCGTCGTCCTCGATGGTGACTTCGGCGAAGGCTCCGGAATCGTTGGCACAGATGGTGATGTGACCCGGTCCTTCCTTCGCTTCAAGCCCGTGGCGCACCGCGTTTTCGACTAGCGGTTGCAGGCTCAGGAAGGGAATCACGGTGCTCAGGACTTCCGGCGCGATCCTGAGGCTCACCTGAACCCGGTCCCCGAAGCGCGCTTTCTCCAACAGCAGGTAGCGGTCGATGCTACGAAGTTCCTCGGCCAGGGTGGTGAAATCGCCGTGGCGCCGGAAGGAGTACCGGGTGAAGTCCGCGAACTCCACCACGAGCTCCCTGGCCCTGGCGGGATCGGTGTTGATGAACGAGGCAATGGCGTTGAGGGAGTTGTAGATGAAGTGGGGGCTGATCTGCGCGCGCAGGGCCCGGACTTCGGCTTCCATCAGCAAGATACGGGAAGCATCCAGCTCGGCGAGTTCCACCTGCACGGCCACCCAGTCCGCCAGTTCACTGGTTGCACGGACCAGCCCCGCGCCGGCTTGCGGAGCAAAGGCGGCGACGGCTCCCACCACGCGGTTCCCGGCCCGGATCGGCGCGATCACGGCATTCAGCTCGCGCGACGCGGACACAACCACCGTCCGCCCATCGGCGAGCACTCCTGCGGCGAGGCCCATCAAGGCAGCTTTCAGTTCTTCCGCTGCGCCGTCCCAGGCCAGGACCGACTCAGTATCCGTGATGGCCAGGGCGTCGCAGCCAAGCAAGGAACGCAATTGCCTGCTCGCCTTGGCCGCTCCCGCCGCGTGGAGTCCCGTGCGCAGGTGCTGCCCCGCGCGCGACGCCGCGTGCAGGGTTTGGTAGGTGGCCCTCTCGGCGTCCGTGCCCAACTCGCGAAAGGAACGGATCACCTTGAGGCCCACTCCGACGACGACGGCCACGGCAAGGACGATGACGGCAATCGCGGCGGCAGTGACGAGCGGGGAATCCGGCATGGAGCAAGACTAGCGAACCGCCCGACACGAGCAGTGCCGTTCGGCGCAGCAACCTGTCCGCTGGGCGACGCCCTGTGCTATGGATCTGGAGTGTTGCGGGCTCCCGGTGAATAGTAATTCGAGTCACATTGGCTAGGAGTGTGTGGTCCATGTAGACAATCACAACCAGGAGGAAACCATGGGTAACGAGGCCCAGACCCCGGACGCTGCAGCGTCCGTCGATTTCCAGGAAGTCCAGCAAACGGCGCAATTTCAGGAGCTCCGCAGGCGCCACCGCAGTTTTGTCTTTCCTATGGCCATCGCGTTCCTGCTTTGGTACTTCGCATATGTCCTGCTGGCTGACTACGCCGTGGGCTTTATGTCCATCAAGCTGTGGGGCAACATCAACGTGGGCTTGGTCCTAGGCCTGCTGCAATTCGTCACCACCTTCGGAATTACTGCCTGGTACGTCCACTATGCCAACCGGAAGCTGGACCCCATCGCCACAGAAATCCGGAATGAGATCGAAGGCCATGAATTCGATAAGGGCGCAAGCCCGGTAAGTGGGGCAGCAAAATGACGGGCATGGTCCCCATGGTCAACGTTGCCGCGCTGAAGGACACCACACTGTTGAACATGGGCATCTTCGCACTGTTCGTCCTGGTCACCATGGTGATCGTGCTCCGGGCCAGCCGGAACAACAAGACGGCTGCCGACTACTACGCCGCCGGGCGATCCTTCACCGGTTCGCAGAACGGAACCGCGATCGCCGGCGACTACCTCTCCGCTGCTTCTTTCCTCGGGATCACCGGAGCAATCGCCGTCAACGGCTACGACGGCTTCCTGTACTCCATCGGATTCCTTGTCGCGTGGCTCGTGGCATTGCTGCTTGTTGCGGAACTATTGCGCAACACGGGCAAGTTCACCATGGCCGATGTACTCTCGTTCCGGCTGCGCCAGCGCCCGGTGCGGATCGCCGCGGCCCTGTCCACCATGGCCGTCTGCTTCTTCTACCTGCTGGCACAGATGGCCGGCGCCGGAAGCCTGATTTCCTTGCTCCTGGGCATCAGCGATTGGGGCGGGCAAGCCTTGGTGATTGTCGTCGTCGGCGCCCTCATGATCATGTACGTGCTCATCGGCGGAATGAAGGGCACCACCTGGGTGCAGATCATCAAGGCCGTGCTGTTGATTTGCGGTGCAGCTGTCATGACGCTTTGGGTACTGTCCATCTACGGCTTCAACCCGTCCAACCTGTTGGGCGCTGCCGCGGATGCCGCCAAGAACCCCAACGTGCTGAACCCCGGCCTGCAGTACGGCAAGACCGAGACCTCCAAGCTGGACTTCCTGTCCCTTGGTTTGGCCCTGGTCCTCGGCACGGCCGCCTTGCCGCACGTGCTGATGCGCTTCTACACGGTGCCCACCGCCAAGGAAGCCCGTAAGTCGGTGGTCTGGTCCATCTGGCTGATCGGATTGTTCTACCTGTTTACGCTCGTCCTCGGCTACGGCGCTGCGGCACTCGTTGGAGCCGACACCATCAAGTCCGCCCCGGGAGGCGTCAACTCCGCCGCACCGCTCCTCGCGTTCCACCTGGGCGGACCGCTGCTGCTGGGCTTCATCTCCGCCGTCGCGTTCGCCACCATCCTTGCTGTGGTCGCGGGCTTGACCATCACGGCTGCGGCGTCGTTCGCCCACGACATCTATGCGAACGTCATTTCCAAGGGCAAGGCCGACGCCGTGACTGAGGTCAAAGTGGCCCGGCGGACCGTGGTGGTCATCGGGGTCCTGGCGATCCTCGGCGGGATTTTCGCCAACGGCCAGAATGTCGCCTTCCTCGTGGCGCTCGCCTTCGCGGTGGCGGCATCGGCTAATCTGCCGACCATCGTCTACTCCCTGTTCTGGAAGAAGTTCACTACCCAGGGAGCGACCTGGAGCATGTATGGCGGCCTCGCGGCGGCCGTCATCCTGATCGCTTTGTCGCCGGTGGTTTCCGGTGCCAAGACGTCCATGATCCCGGGCGCCAACTTCGCGATCTTCCCGCTGAGCAACCCCGGAATCGTGTCAATTCCGCTCGCGTTCCTGCTTGGTTGGCTCGGTACCATGCTGGACAAGAGGCGTGAAGACGCGGCGAAACAAGCCGAGATGGAGGTCCGGTCACTGACCGGCATCGGAGCCGAGAAAGCGGTGAATCACTAGGAATTTCCTGTAGGCCCAAGAAAGCAGGAATCCCTCCCACGCTTTGGTGTGGGAGGGATTTCTGCTGTCGGTTCGCTGGGGAGGGTTAGTGGTTGTGCCCGCTCGGTATCGAGTGCGATCCGTGCGGGACGGCATGCTGGCCGGCCACCGAGGCGGCCAGCCCCGGCGTCGTCGCTGCTGCGACCACGACGGCGGCGGCAAAGGCTGCCCCCACAAGCGCACCGGTCCGCGGGGGAGCCACTGCCGTTCCGCCGGCGTCGTCGCGGTACCTCCGGGCCAGCCAAGCTGACGATCCCAGCGCCATGAGGACCAGGAAGAGAGCAGCCAGATGCCCGCCGTCGAGCAATCTTTGAGCCACTCCGGCCACTAGCACGGCTACGTGGACCACCACGGCCGCGATGAGTCCGATGGTTGTCGCTTTACGGAACCGGAGCCGTCCGCGTTGCAAGCTCGCGATCGATCCCGCGAGCAGGGCCAGGCCCCAGACCGCGAAGATTCCGCCCGCCCACAGCAGGGGCCCCCGGCTCGAAATGGAGCTTGATGAGATGGAAAGCTCCACGAGGCCGGCCCCCATTTCCGCGAAACACGAAAACAGGGTGATGGACGCTCCGGTGGTCGGTCCTATGGACGTCGCTGCGGCGCCATGGATGGGTGGGTGGTGACAATTTTTTCGGCGCTCAGTTGGTGCGGAGCGTCGCCTTTGTTGTGCGGTTCAGCAACGGCTGCACCCGGAACGGAATCAATTCGCCCATGGACATCGCGGTATCGGTTCGTTCCACGCCGTCGCACGCCAGGATCTTGCCGTTGATCCGGAACAGGTCCTCGGCGTCGAGCGCTACAACCCGCAACAAGAGGTCAGCCGATCCGGTGAGCCCGTACCCCTCCAGAATTTCCGGGATTTCGGCGAGTTCCAAGGCGAGCTGTCCGAGCTTCCGCTGCTGCACGTGTACGGAGATGAACGCCATGAGCGGATAGCCGAGGGCAGCAGGGTTGATGCGCCGTTCGAAGGAGAGGAACGCGTGCTTCTTCTCGAGTTGGGCCATCCGTGCCTGGACTGTATTCCGTGATAGTCCCAGCTTCTGCGCCAAGGCCACCACTGTGCCGCGGGGGTCCTTTGCCATGGCCGAAAGCAGGCGGGTGTCTGTGCCATCCAAAGCTTGCATAATGCGCAACGTTAGCACGGTGTCAGCGGCCAAGACAGGGCAGAATGCGCAGAATTTTCAACGGTGGTTGTACCCAATGAGCATTGTGAGTAGGGTCACAATTAATCCAGGCGAAGACGCCAGGATGCTGGCCCGCGGCTGGATCACAAGTCCATCCCAGGCCTGCGAGCACGAGCTGAAAGGTGCGATCAACTGTGTTGACGGACAAAGCCGGCCAGGACGCCTACAAGGCTCCGAATCCCGGAATCAGTGCAGAAAACCCTCGTCGGACCGGCGGAAACCTGGTCCAACTGATTTCCCCCGAGGGGGAACGCATCAGCCACCCGGAGTTCGATCTCTGGGTCAGCGATGTCACCGACGAGCAGTTGTGCTCGCTGTATGAGGACATGACAGTGATCCGCCGCATCGACGCTGAGGCCACTGCCTTGCAGCGTCAGGGCGAGTTGGCCTTGTGGCCGCCGCTGCTGGGGCAGGAAGCATCGCAAATCGGTTCGGGCAGGGCCCTCCGGGATGACGACTTCGTCTTCCCCAGCTACCGGGACAATGGCGTGGCCTACTGCCGCGGCGTGGAGCCGACGGACCTGGTCCGTGCCTGGCGCGGCAATGCGTCCTCCGGCTGGGACCCGTACCGCCACAACATTGCCACCCAGCAGATCATCATCGGCTCGCAGTCATTGCACGCAACCGGCTACGCCATGGGCATCCAGCACGATGGCGCCGATTCCGTGGCGGTTGCATTCTTCGGCGACGGTGCGACGAGCGAGGGTGACGTCAACGAGGCAATGGTCTTTGCGGCGAGCTTCCAAGTGCCCGTGGTCTTTATCTGCCAGAACAACCATTGGGCCATCTCCGAGCCCGTCCGGATTCAGTCGCACATCCAGATCGCCGACCGTGCGTCAGGCTTCGGAATCCCGAGCATGCGGGTCGACGGGAACGACGTCCTGGCTGTTTTGGCTGTCACCCGAATTGCGCTGGACCGGGCCCGGAAGGGCGGCGGACCTACGTTCATTGAAGCAGTGACTTATCGCATGGGCCCGCACACGACGGCGGACGACCCCACCCGCTACCGCGACGCCAATGAGCTTGAGGACTGGGCGGCCAAGGACCCAATTGCCCGCCTCAAGGCGCTGCTTCGCACCAAGGGCCTGCTGACCGAAGAAGTCGAAGCCAGGACCCAGGCCAAAGCGGACGAGGTGGCCAGGAGCCTGCGGGCAGGTGTCATCAACATGCCGGATCCCGTGCCGCTGGACCTCTTCAACCACGTCTACAGCACGCCCAACTCCTGGATCGAACGCCAGAAGGACCACTACTCCCGCTATCTGGAAAGCTTCAGCGGATCCACCCAGGAAGGTGCACTCTGATGAGCAAGCTGACATTCGCCCGCGCCATCAACGCCGGCCTCCGCAAGTCCCTCGAAAGCGATCCCAAAGTTGTCCTCATGGGCGAGGACATCGGTGCGCTCGGCGGCGTTTTCCGGGTGACCGACGGCCTCCAGAAGGACTTCGGGAAGCACCGGGTAGTTGACACCCCCTTGGCCGAATCCGCGATCATCGGCACGGCTGTCGGGCTGGCCTACCGCGGCTACCGTCCGGTCTGCGAAATCCAATTCGACGGCTTCATCTACCCGGCATTCGACCAGATCGTCAGCCAGGTCGCCAAGATGCACTACCGGACACAGGGCCGCGTGAAGATGCCCATCACCATCCGAGTGCCTTTCGGTGGCGGGATCGGCTCACCCGAGCACCACTCCGAATCCCCGGAGGCCTACTTCACCCACACCTCGGGACTGCGCGTCATCAGCGTCTCCAACCCGCAGGATGCCTACACCATGATCCAGCAGGCCATCGCCTCGGACGATCCGGTGCTGTACTTCGAGCCCAAGCGCCGCTACCACGACAAGGGTGAAGTGGACGAGACGGCAGATCTTTCCACTGCGCTGTCCATGGAAAAGGCCAGGGTGGTCTCCCCAGGCAGCGACGTCACCTTGGTGGCTTATGGCCCGCTCGTGAAGACCGCCAGTGACGCGGCCATGGCCGCCTCCGACGAAGGAATCTCCGTGGAGGTCATCGACCTGCGCTCGCTGGCTCCGATCGACTTCCCGGCAGTGGAGGCGTCCGTCCGCAAGACCGGCCGGCTGGTCATCACCCATGAGGCTGCTCAGTCCGGCGGACTCGGCGCGGAAATCGCCGCGAGCATCACCGAGCGCTGCTTCAACTACCTTGAATCGGCGCCAGTCCGGATCACGGGGTTCGACATCCCGTACCCGTACTCAAAGCTTGAGATGCATCATCTGCCGGACCTGGACAGGATCCTTGACGGCGTGGACCGGGCGCTTGGCCGCGGTAACTCCCTGAGCGGCCTGGAAGGATGAGCGCCACGATGATCAAGGAATTCAGGCTGCCGGACCTCGGCGAGGGACTCACCGAGTCGGAAATTCTCAGCTGGAAGGTTGGGGTGGGGGACACCGTGACCTTGAACCAGGTTATTGCGGAGGTGGAAACGGCCAAGGCCGTGGTTGAGCTTCCCTCGCCTTTCGCGGGAACCGTAGCCGTCCTGCACGAGCAGGCCGGTTCGGTTGTGGAGGTCGGTATGCCGATCGTCTCCTTTGAAGTCGACGACGCCGGAGCCTCGCCTTCAGGTGTTGCAGGTTCCGATGCGGGCACTTCCGGTGGGGTCGCCCCCGCGGGCGGCCCGGTGGAGGCCACGGCGAAACGTGAGCCGAACCTCGTGGGCTATGGCGCAGTCGTCGAAAGGTCCGGACGCCCGGCGCGACGCCAGCGAGGCTTTGACGGAGGCGTCGCCGAACGCGAGCCGGTCCGGGAATTGGTTCCCGCCGTCGAACCCACCACACCGCTCGCGGTTCCAAGCGAGCCGACTGCCGAACAAGAGCGGCCGCGGTCCACCCCTCCGGTCCGCAAGTTGGCCAGGGATCTTGGAATTGACCTTGAGCTGGTGAAGGGAACCGGGCCGGCGGGGCTCATCACCCGTTCGGATGTACAGGACTTCGCGGCTGGGCCACAGGTCCAGATATTGGGCCGCGTCGGTGCTCCGACCGCCCCGACTGCCGGGTTCGCCGTCGGGGTTTCCGGTGAACGCGAGACTCGCACGCCCATCAAGGGAGTTCGCAAATTCACGGCCGCCGCCATGGTGCAAAGTGCATTCACGGCGCCACATGTGACGGAGTTCCTGACCATTGACGTCACGCCCACCATGGAACTGCTGACGCGGCTAAAAGCCAGCCGCGAATTTGCCGGGTACAAGCTGACGCCGTTGACCATCGCGGCCAAGGCTGTGCTTATTGCCCTGCGAAGGAACCCGACGCTGAACTCCCGCTGGGACGAGGCCGCACAGGAGATCGTGCAGTTCAATTACGTGAACCTGGGTATCGCGGCAGCCACGCCGCGGGGACTGACTGTTCCCAACATCAAAGACGCGGACAAGATGACGCTGCTGGAACTGTCCACCGCGTTGTCCGAGCTCACGGACACGGCACGCTCGGGAAAGTCCTCTCCGGCGGATCTCACGGGCGGGACCATCTCGATCACGAACATCGGTGTCTTCGGGATCGACGCAGGAACTCCCATCTTGAACCCGGGCGAGGCTGCCATCGTGGCGCTGGGATCGGTGCGGAAGGCTCCTTGGGTGCACAACGACGAACTCGCGGTGCGCCAGGTGATGTCCCTGAGCCTATCCTTCGACCACCGGTTGGTGGACGGCGAGCAGGGCTCGAAATTCCTGGCCGACCTGGGCGCGATCCTGTCCGATCCGGCAACAGTCATGACGATGATCTAGCCATCGCGGTCGTTTCGACGGTTCCGCGCGCACACCGATCCGTGCAAGCACGATGTTCGCGCAACGCTCGCTCACTTTTGGGCCCAAAATGCTTGACGCTCCTGCACAACTGCCGTCTCGCCGTCGGACAAGTGCAGGAGCGTCCGGTAGAAACGCCCCAAAAGTGAGCGAGCGTCGACTATCGAACGGTCAGTGCCGCCAGTGCCATCCGTTCGAGGATGGGCCGGGCGCTCTTGACCGCCATCCGGCGACCGTGGTGCCGGACGGAGTGGGGAGTCGAGTTGATTAAGCCGAAGGCTGCGTGTGCCCGTACCCGCAGTTCGGCAGGATCCGTGTCCGGATGCAATTCGCCGAGCACTCCCACCCACAGTTCCACGTAGTTACGCTGCAGGGTACGGACCTCGGCTTGGTCGGCATCGCTGAGGTTGCTGAAATCGCGGTCCTGGACCCGGATGACATCGGGATTGCTGAGGGCGAAGTCAACATGGAATTCCACCAGCCCGCGCAACGCGGTTTCGGCGTCGGGGGCCTCGGACACCACGCCGTGGCCGCCGTCGAGCAGATTGCGGCTCACGCTCAGCAGCAGCTCGGCAAGGACGGCCTGTTTTCCGGGGAAATGCCGGTACACGGCCGGTCCGCTGACTCCTGCGGCGGCTCCCAGGTCCTCCAGCGATACGCGGTTGAAGCCGTCTGCGGCGAACAACCCGGCTGCGGCGGTCAGGAGCGCCTTTCGCCGCGTCTCCTTGGCTTGGCTTCTCTGGGTCTGGCTGTCTTGCTTGGGGCTCCGCTGGGCAGGGCCGTCCTGCTGCGGGCTCCGCTGGAAGGTGACCACAATTCCTCCTTATTGCAAGCGTCACATTCAACCTGATGCCGGAACCGAGTTCGGCGTCGAGGTGATGGACAACACAGTTAATAGAGACTAACCTAAATTCCAGTTATGCGGTACTAACTGAGATGGCCTTTTGGCCGGGATGGGACGCAGTCGATGGAGACACTCGCCAGCCAGCTGGATACCAGCAGCGACCAGTTCGCGGCCAACGCGGAGGCGCAGCAGTCCCTGGTGCAGGAGTTGAAGAAGCGACTTGCTGTGGCCGCCCTCGGTGGACCGGAGAAATCGCGCGAGCGGCACATCTCCCGGGGGAAGCTCTTGCCGCGCGAGCGCATCAACTACCTGTTGGACGAGGGCAGTCCGTTCCTGGAGATCGCTCCGTTGGCGGCCAACGGGATGTACAACGATGATTCGCCCGGCGCCGGCGTGATCGCGGGGATCGGCTTGGTCCATGGCCGCCAGGTGATGGTGGTTTCCAACGACGCCACGGTCAAGGGCGGGACGTATTACCCCATGACGGTGAAGAAGCACCTCCGGGCCCAGGAAATAGCCCTGGAGAACAGACTGCCGTGCGTCTACCTCGTCGATTCCGGGGGAGCGTTCCTGCCCAAGCAGGACGAGGTGTTCCCGGACAAGGAGCACTTTGGCCGGATCTTCTTCAACCAGGCGAAGATGTCTGCCGCGAAGATCCCGCAGATCGCCTCGGTCATGGGGTCTTGCACCGCCGGGGGCGCTTATGTCCCGGCCATGAGCGACGAGACGGTCATTGTCCGCAACCAGGGCACCATCTTCCTGGGCGGGCCGCCCCTCGTGAAGGCCGCCATCGGCGAGATCGTCACGGCGGAGGAACTCGGAGGCGGAGACGTGCACTCCAGGATTTCGGGTGTGACTGACCATCTGGCGGAAAACGATGAGCATGCCCTGCAGATCGTCCGTGACATCGTCTCCACGCTGCCCAAGCCGGCCGCCCCGGCATGGGACGTGGACGCCGCCGTCGAGCCTGTTGTTGATCCGGGCGAGATCTATGGTGCCGTTCCCACTGACGTCAACGCGCAGTATGACGTCCGCGAAGTCATCGCCCGTCTGGTGGATGGCTCCAGGTTCCATGAATTCAAGAAGAACTACGGCACCACCCTGGTCACGGGGTTCGCGAAGCTGCACGGCCACCCTGTGGGCATCGTGGCCAACAATGGGGTGCTGTTCAGCGAGTCCTCCCTCAAGGGCGCGCACTTCATTGAGCTCTGCGATCAGCGCGGCATCCCGTTGATCTTCCTGCAGAACCTCTCCGGCTTCATGGTGGGCAAGGACTACGAGCAGGGCGGCATCGCCAAGAACGGCGCCAAGATGGTCACCGCCGTCGCCACCGCACGCGTCCCCAAGCTGACCGTGGTGATCGGCGGTTCCTTCGGCGCCGGAAACTACTCGATGTGCGGCCGAGCCTACTCGCCGCGCTTCCTGTGGATGTGGCCCGCGTCCCGTATTTCCGTCATGGGCGGGAACCAAGCCTCTAGCGTGCTGGCCACCGTCAAGCGGGACCAGTACGAGGCCCGCGGTGAGGAATGGTCTGACGAGGACGAGGAAGCCTTCAAGGCCCCCATCAAGCAGCAATACGAGGACCAAGGCAGCCCTTATTACTCCACCGCCCGGCTCTGGGACGACGGCATCATCGACCCGGCCGACACCCGGCGCGTCCTCGGTATGGCCCTTGATACCGTGTCCCGCCAACCCTTGCCGGAAACCTCCTTCGGCCTCTTCCGGATGTGACCCCGTGACAATCAATTCTTTCGACACCGTCCTTGTCGCCAACCGCGGCGAGATCGCGTGCCGCGTCATCCGCTCCCTCAAGGCCATGGGCATCAGCTCGGTGGCGGTCTATTCAGACGCCGACGCCGGGGCGCGGCACGTGCGCGAAGCGGACACTGCCGTCCGGATCGGCACAGCCGCGGCGGCGGACAGCTACCTGCGGATAGACGCCATCATCGAGGCCTGCCTGCAAAGCGGTGCCCAAGCCGTCCACCCCGGATACGGATTCCTGGCCGAAAACGAGGAGTTCGCCAAGGCCTTGGACGCCGCAGGGATCGCGTTCATCGGCCCCGGCATTGACGCCATCGAGATCATGGGAGACAAGATCCGTTCCAAGAACCACGTCATGTCCTATGGCGTCCCCTGCGTTCCGGGCATCGCCGAACCGGGCCTGAGCGATGCGGAACTGATCAAGGCGGCGCCCGGCGTCGGCTTCCCCCTGCTCATCAAGCCCTCGGCCGGTGGGGGCGGCAAAGGGATGCACATCGTGGAGCGGCTAGAGGATATGGCGGCCACGCTGCTGACCGCCCGCCGCGTGGCGGCGAGCGCCTTCGGTGATGACACCCTGTTCCTGGAGCGGCTCATCCAGGCGCCCCGGCACATCGAGGTCCAGGTCCTTGCCGACAACCATGGCAACGTCATTCACCTTGGCGAGCGCGAATGTTCGCTTCAGCGCCGCCACCAGAAAGTCATCGAGGAGGCGCCGTCCCCCTTGCTGGAGTCCCTGGCGAATGGTGCCGAAGTCCGGGCGCGGATCGGTGAGGCCGCCTGCCAGGCCGCCCGAAGCGTCAAGTACAGCGGTGCGGGAACGGTCGAGTTCCTTGTCTCGGACAAGGATCCGGAGCACTTCTTCTTCATGGAGATGAACACCCGCCTCCAAGTGGAACACCCTGTCACGGAAATGGTGACCGGCGTCGACCTTGTCGAATGGCAAGTGCGCATCGCCGCAGGCGAGGTCCTCACGGTGGCGCAGGCCGACGTCGTGCTTGAGGGCCATGCGATAGAGGCACGCGTCTACGCTGAGGTACCCGAACGCGGTTTCATGCCGTCGATCGGCGAGATCGTGACGCTCCGGGAACGGGCCGGCGACGATCCCCATGTCCGCGTTGACTCCGCCATGCTGCCGGGACTGTCCATCACCGGCGACTACGATCCCATGCTGGCGAAGGTCGTCGCCTGGGGACCGGATCGCAAGGCGGCACTGGACACACTTGACCACGCACTGGGGGACTACACCCTGCTGGGTGTGCACACCAACGTTGAGTACCTGCGGCTCCTGATCAACGACGACGACGTCCGCGCCGGGCGCCTTGACACCGGCTTGATCGAGCGAAAGCTGGAGGGGCTGGAGTTCCGTCAGGTCACGGACGTGGAGTTGATCGCCGCAGCGATCCTCAGCCGTTCGGAGCTGCTGAGCCGACAGGTCCCGGCACCTGTCGGGGCGAAATCGCCCTGGAACACCGCCGATGGCTGGCGAGTCGGCGCTCCCGCACCGTGGAAGACCACCATCGGACTTCCCGACGCCCGCCTGGCCACTGTTGCGCTCACCGGGAACGGTTCGATCATCACGGCGCGCGTGGATGGCGGCGTCGTGCACACTGCAGAGATGCGGACGGGATCCGCGGAACAAGCCGCGCTAGTGCTCGACGGCGTCGAGCACCGTTTCGCACACGGCTCGCCTGCTCCGGGGCGCGAGTCACGCGAACTCTGGCTCGGCAGCGACGGCTGGTCTTGCCGGCTGGAGATCCTGGACCGCGAGGCCCGGCTCGCACGCATCCTCGCGGGCATTCAGCGCGAAGAAGGCGCCGCGGATCCCGAAGTCCGGTCTCCCATGCCGGGAACCGTCGTCTCCGTTTCGGTGCACAACGGCGATCACGTCGAAACCGGCCAGGTCCTCCTTGCCGTGGAAGCGATGAAGATGGAACACCAATTGCTGGCCTCTGTGTCCGGCACCGTGCACCTCAGCAGCAAAACCGGGGACCTCGTCAAGGCCGACCAAGTCCTCGCCACCATCCACGTGGCGGCAGAAGCCACTGAAGAACCCACCCCGGGCCCAACGGGGGAACCGACAGAAAACCAGAAAGACGAGGAAGTCTAGCCATGGCAAGTTTTGAACTCAGCGAGGAATACCAGGACCTGAGCAACTCCGTCCGGGAATTCGCCGACGAGGTAGTGGCCCCGGTGTCCACCAAGCACGACGAGGAACACAGCTTCCCCTATGAAGTCGTCAAGCAGATGGGCGAGATGGGTCTCTTCGGCCTGCCCTTCCCTGAAGAGTTCGGCGGCATGGGCGGGGACTACTTTGCCCTCGCGCTCGCGCTGGAACAGCTGGGCCGGGTGGACCAGTCCGTGGCGATCACCCTTGAAGCAGGCGTATCCTTGGGCGCCATGCCTGTGTACCGCTTCGGTACACAGGCGCAAAAGGAACAGTGGCTGCCGCAGCTGACCTCCGCCGAAGCGCTCGCCGGGTTCGGCCTGACAGAGCCGGAGGCTGGCTCAGACGCAGGCGGCACCAAGACGAACGCACACCTTGAGGACGGCCGCTGGGTCATCAACGGCAACAAGGAGTTCATCACCAACTCCGGGACGGACATCACACGCCTGGTCACCGTCACCGCCGTCACCGGACAGCATGAACGCAAGGACGGGAGCATCAAGAAGGAAATCTCCACCATTCTTGTTCCCACCGACACGCCCGGTTTCACCGCGGAAAAGGCCTACAACAAGGTGGGCTGGAATGCCTCCGACACCCACCCGCTCACGCTGAACAACGTCCGCGTGCCCGAAGAGAACCTGCTCGGTGTCCAGGGGCGGGGTTACGCCAACTTCCTGTCCATCCTGGACGAAGGCCGTATCGCCATCGCCGCGCTCGCCACCGGCGCGGCACAGGGCTGCGTCGAATTGTCCGTGAAATACGCCAAGGAACGTATGGCTTTCGGGCACCACATCGGCAAGTACCAGGCCATTCAGTTCAAGATCGCCCGCATGCAGGCACGGGCCCACACGGCACGCCTGGCCTACTACGATGCGGCCGCGAGGATGCTGGCCGGCAAGCCGTTCAAGACCGAAGCGGCCATCGCTAAGATGGTCGCAGGCGAGGCAGCCATGGACAACGCACGGGACGCCACCCAGGTGTTTGGTGGCTATGGCTTCATCAACGAATTCACGGTGGCACGGCACTACCGCGACTCCAAGATCCTGGAAGTCGGGGAAGGCACCACCGAGGTCCAGTTGATGCTCATCGCCCGCGAGCTGGGCCTTTAACCGTCAGGGAAGGTAAACGATGATCGACAAAGTTGTTGCCAGCGCCGCGGAAGCGGTGAAGGACATCCACGACGGTGCCTCGCTCGCCGTCGGCGGATTCGGCTTGTGCGGTATCCCCGTGGCGCTGATCGATGCGCTCCACGATCAAGGCACCAAGAACCTTGAAACGGTCAGCAACAACTGCGGCGTGGACGACTGGGGCCTGGGTATTTTGCTCAAGGACGGGCGCATCCGCCGGACCATCAGTTCCTATGTTGGCGAGAACAAGGAGTTCGCGCGGCAGTACCTGGCCGGCGAGCTTGAGGTGGTTCTCACCCCGCAAGGAACCCTCGCTGAGAAACTGCGCGCCGGAGGCGCCGGCATCCCCGCGTTCTTCACGGCGGCCGGCGTCGGGACCCAGGTCTCGGAGGGCGGCCTTCCGCAAAAGTACGACGCCGACGGCAATGTTGCGATCGCTTCCGCGCCCAAGGAAGTGCGAACTTTCAACGGCGCGGACTATGTCCTGGAGGAATCCCTGACGCCCGATTTCGGACTGGTCCATGCCTGGAAGGGCGACCGTCACGGGAACCTCGTCTTCCACGCGACGGCCATGAACTTCAATCCGTTGTGCGCCATGGCTGCCCGGATCACCATCGCCGAGGTAGAGGAGCTCGTGGAGCCAGGCGAACTCGATCCGCAGAACATCCACACTCCGGGCATCTTCGTGCAGCGGGTCGTGCTTGCACCGGACACGGAGAAGCGCATCGAAAAGCGGACAGTTGCGTTGACTCCGGCATCTGCTGCGGGCACTACCGAAGCTGCCGGCACTACCGATGAGGCAGGAGCGTAGCCATGGAATCGAACATCACCCAGGATGTGCCGCCGCGTCCCGAGGCGGTCAGGCACGAGTACCGCAGGGCCAACGTTGAACATCACGAAGGCAAGGGCTGGACGCGGAACGAACTGGCCGCCCGCGTGGCCCGCGAGCTCAGCAACGGTCAGTACGTCAACCTGGGGATCGGCATGCCTACCCTGATTCCCAACTACATCCCTGACGGGGTCGAAGTGATCCTGCATTCCGAGAACGGCATCCTGGGCGTCGGCCCCTATCCCGCTGACGATCAAGTGGACCCGGACCTGATCAACGCAGGCAAGGAAACGGTCACCGTCAATGCGGGCGCAGCGTTCTTCGACTCGGCAACATCGTTCGGCATGATCCGTGGCGGCCATGTGGACGTGGCCGTGCTGGGCGCCATGGAGGTTGCGGCCAACGGGGACCTTGCCAATTGGATGATCCCGGGAAAGATGGTCAAGGGCATGGGCGGCGCCATGGATCTCGTGTTCGGCGCGAAGCGGGTGATCGTGATGATGGAGCACGTGGACCGCAACGGCAAGCCCAAAATCGTCAAGGAATGCTCGTTGCCGGTGACGGGGAAAGGCTGCGTGGACCGGATCATCACCGATCTCGCCGTGATTGACGTGGTGTCCGAGGGTGGGGCATCGAGGCTGGTCCTGCGCGAGTTGGCGCCGAATGTGTCTGCAGAGGATGTTGCGGCCGCGACCGGCGTCGAGCTTTTCGAAGAAGACCAGGAGCTGACTGTATGACAGCGAGCCCTGAAACCCCGGGCAAGGCTGGACCCCGAATTATTGAGCAGCGGGGGCTCTACTTCGACGAGCTCGAGGAAGACGTTGTTTACGCCCATCGGCCCGGCCGGACCGTCACGGAAACGGACAACGTATTGTTCACCACACTGACCATGAATACCCAAGCCCTCCATTTGGACGCGGCCTGGAGTGCCACCCAACCATTCGGCCAACGGCTCATGAACTCGATGTTCACGTTGTCCACCATGGTGGGGCAGTCCGTCACGCAGCTGACCCAAGGCACCATCATTGCCCAGCTTGGCCTCACGGACGTCTCTTTTCCGCACCCGCTCTACCACGGCGACACCCTCTACACCGAGACTGTCGTGACCGGGAAGCGGGCGTCGTCGTCGCGTCCCGGGCAGGGCGTCGTGACCATGCAGCACACCGGCCGCAACCAAGACGGAACGGTTGTGGCCTTGGCCACGAGGGCTTGCCTCATGTGGACCCGGACCGCGCATCTCGAGGCGCAACGGGGGACAATCAATACATGACCTTCACGATGGGCCCCGCACTACTTTTCTGCCCCGCCGACCGCCCGGAACGGTACCAAAAGGCCGCCGAGCGTTCCGACGCCGTGATCGTGGACCTCGAGGACGCGGTCGCCCCCGCGGACAAGAAACGCGCCCGGGGCGCCATCCTCGCGCAGCTTGGCTCGGGTGGCGAAACCGCCGAACTCGACCCCAGCCGCACGATTGTGCGCGTCAACCCGGTGGGCACCCCGGACTTCGAGAAGGACATGCACTGTCTCACGCACACGCCGTATCGCACCGTGATGCTGGCCAAGGCCGAGTCCGGCGAACAGCTGAAGGCGCTCGAGGGGTACCATGTCATCGCGCTGTGCGAAACGGCCAAGGGGATCCTCAACGCGAGTGAGATCGCCCAGGCCCCCAACGTCGTCGGGCTCATGTGGGGTGCCGAGGACCTGATCGCCTCCATGGGCGGCACCTCCAGCCGCAAGGACGACGGCGGCTACCGGGCGGTCGCCATGCATTCCCGTTCCGCGGTGCTGCTCGCCGCCAAGGCTGCGGGCAAGGAAGCCATCGATTCGGTCTACGTCGACATCCCCGATCTTGCCGGATTGGCCGTGGAATCCGCAGACGCCGTGGCCAGCGGATTCGGAGCCAAGGCCTGCATCCACCCTAACCAGGTTGCCGTTGTCCGCGAAGCCTACGCACCCTCGCCGGACGCAGTGGCTGCGGCCCGGGAGTTGCTTGAAGCCGCGTCTGCGGCCGGTACCGGGGTATTCCAGTACAAGGGCAAGATGGTGGACGGTCCTATCCTCAAACACGCTGAATCGACGCTGCACAGGGCACGGCTGTCCTGAAGGCCCAGTCCTAGCGTCCGCGCCGCCGCGACGGCGGATGGCCCAAGGGGGCAATGACCTCGTAGAGTTCCATCCGGATCCAACGCTGGCCCGTTTCGCGGAACTCGGCCCTCGTGGCGAAGCGGTAGAGGAAGCTGCGCACCCGCACCCAACGTGGCCGTGCCCCGTCGAACGGGTCCTGGCGCAACAAGCGCAAGGTGGGCCGGTCGGCGTCGAGCAGTTTCCCGAGAAACGCGTAGAACCACTCCTCGTGGACGGTGCGCAAGGGCAGGAACCACATCAACCAGTCGAGGCGCAGGTGGTACGGTGCCCACTGGCGGGGCAGTCGGCGGACGTCGCCGGGTTTGCCCTTGAAGCCGTATTCGCGCCAATCGGCCGCATCGACGGGAACGTCCGCCTGAGTGCCCTCCACCACGATTTCCACCCGGTGCCGCGTGACCGTACCGAACGCTCCGTAGGTGTTGACCAACTGCCAGCGGTTGAAGCTGGCGTTCATGAGCTGCTCCCGCGAGAGCAGGTTGCGGATGGGCCAATAGCTGAGCACCAGGAGGAGCACAGTCACCGCGAGTACGACGGCGAGCCACCACACCGGAGTCTGCGGAACCGCTGCGGCGGCCGGGTTGCGCTGCTGTGGAATGGACGGCAGCACTACATGCGCCGCGGGATCGCTCACTGCAGCGAAGGCAAGCACGATCGCGGACCAGTTGAGCCACGCGAAGTTCCCGCTCCCCACAAGCCAAAGCTGCGTGAAGACGACGATTCCGGCGGCAATGCTGGCCAGCGGCTGTGGAGCGAACAGGAAGAACGGCACCACGAGTTGGGCGAAGTGGTTGCCGAGCACTTCCACGCGGTGAAGGGGCTTGGGCAGGAGGTGCGCTTGGCGGCTCAACGGTCCGGGCATTGGCTGCGTCTCGTGGTGGTAGTACAGGGCGGTTAAATCACGCCACTCGCTTCCGCCATGGATCTTGATCATGCCTGCGCCGAACTCCAGCCTGAACAACAGCCACACGAGCAGCACGAGGATGGTCTTAGGCGGGGGAGTCTGGTCCGAACCGAGGAATGCAACCGTGAATCCCATTTCGAGCAGCAGCATCTCCCAGCCGAAGCCGTAGAAGGTCTGGCCAACGTTCACGATCGACATGTAGAGCAGCCACAGAGCCAGGAACGCGGCCAGCGGAAGCCACGGTGGGCCAAGCTGCGGCAGCCCGCCCACGAGCGTCAAGGAAATGGCGAGTCCGGTGCCGCAGACTGCGCGGAGCAAGGAGTCCGAATACTTCCACCGGAAAAGGCTGGGCCGGCGCAAGATCCTGTGACCGTCCACGTACCGCGGGACAGGAAGAAGCCCATGTTCACCGAGGAGCGCCGGGAATTGGTTGAGGCTGGACAGAAACGCGATGAAGTAGAGCGCGGCCGTGCCGCGCTGGAGCACCTGCCGGGCGAATTCATAGTCCGGCGCCTCGAACCACGAGACCCAGTCCACAAACCAACGCTACGCCTGGGGTGCGGGATACTTAAGCAATGCAGCCGCGCAAGATCATTCTCCTCGGGTCCACTGGTTCCATTGGCACACAGGCGATTGAGGTGGTCGACGCCGCTCCCCACCTGTTCGAGGTCGTGGCACTGAGCGCAGGTGGCGGCAACCTGGAACTGATCGCGCAGCAGGCCGTCCACACCAAGGCCCAGGCAGTCGGCATCGCCTACGGCGACGCCCATGAACTCCAGAAACTCATCGGCGCTGCCGCCTCGGCCGCCGGACTCAGGAACTATGATCCGGCGATCATCACAGGGCCAGACGCGTCCACCAAGATTGCCGCGATCGAGGCGGACGTCGTACTCAACGGCATCACGGGTTCCATCGGCTTGGCCCCCACGCTGGCGGCGCTCAAGTCCGGCGCCACCCTCGCTTTGGCCAACAAGGAATCCCTGATTGTGGGCGGTGCTCTTGTGAAGGCCGCGGCAGCCGTTGACCAGATCGTACCCGTGGATTCCGAACACTCGGCCATTGCCCAGTGCCTCCGCGCGGGAGCTGACAACGAGGTTGAAAAACTCATCCTGACAGCTTCCGGCGGTCCGTTCCGGGGCCGGAACCGCGAGCAACTCCGCGACGTTACGCCGGCCGAGGCTCTTGCCCACCCCACGTGGGATATGGGCCTGATGGTCACCACCAACTCAGCCAGCCTGGTCAACAAAGGCCTGGAAGTCATCGAAGCGCATCTTCTGTTCGGTGTCCCTTTGGACAGGATCGAGGTCGTGGTGCACCCGCAGTCAGTGGTGCACTCCATGGTGGAGTTCGTGGATGGCTCCATCATCGCCCAGGCTTCGCCGCCGGACATGCGGCTGCCCATCGCCCTTGGACTGGGGTGGCCGGACCGCGTGCCCCGAGCCGCCAAGGCCTGCGACTGGACCCAGGCCACCAGTTGGACGTTCGAACCCCTTGACTCGGTAGCATTCCCCGCGGTGGAACTGGCCAAGGACGCCGCGAAGCAAGGCAGTACTTTCCCGGCTGTCTTCAACGCGGCCAACGAGGAAGCCGTTGAAGCCTTCCATGCCGGCAGGATCCGGTTCACGGATATTGTGGACACGGTGGAGTCCGTCCTCAGCGAACATTCAGGATCCTTGGAGCTGACGGTGGACTCGGTGTTGGATGCTGAGAGATGGGCACGCACGCGCACCCACGATCGTTTAGCCAGCAGCACCTTTTAGGAAGCAGTACTTAAGGCATGAATCCCGTTATCCTGTTCATTCTCGGAGTCGTCTTCGTCGCGATCGGCGTGGCCGTCTCCATCGCGCTGCACGAGGTGGGGCATCTCGTGCCCGCCAAGCTTTTCAAAGTGCGCGTCACGAAGTACATGATCGGTTTCGGTCCTACACTCTGGTCCACCCGGAAAGGCGAGACCGAATACGGTTTCAAGGCCATTTCGCTCGGCGGCTACGTCTCCATGATCGGCATGTACCCGCCCAACCAGGACGATGGCAGCGTGCGTCCGTCCAGCACCGGCATGTTCCAAACCCTTGCCACCGAGGCCCGGTCCGCGGCCCATGAGGACGTCGGCCCGGGTGATGAGAACAGGGTCTTCTACAGGCTGCCGGTCTGGAAAAAGATCATCATCATGCTGGGCGGCCCGGCGATGAACCTGCTCATTGGCCTTGTGCTGACCGCGGTGTTGCTCATGGGCTTCGGTGTATCCACCGCCACTACCACCATTGCCAATGTGTCCAAGTGCCAGGTGAAAGCGGGAGAGACCGTTGATCCCAATTCGCCGAACTGCCAGCTGACCCCGGCGGCGGTCGCCAAGCTCCAACCCAACGACGTTGTCACCAGCTTCGACGGGAAGACTGTCACCAGCTGGGCTGAAATGAGCAGCTGGATCCGGGCTTCCGCCGGCAAGGCCGTCCAAATCACCGTGGAGCGTGACGGCAAGAGCGTCACCTCCCAAGTAACCCCGGTCCTTTCCGCTCGCCCTGTCATTGGAGACAACGGTCAGCAGGCCAAAGGCGCGGACGGCAAGCCGCTGTATGAGGAAGTCGGGTTCCTCGGCATCGGTGCCCAGAACGCCATGGTGCCCCAGCCGGCGTCGACCGTTCTTCCGATGGCTGGCGAGAACATCAAGCAAATCGCCGGAGTCATCCTCAACTTGCCCGCCAGGGTGGTCGGCGTGGCGCAGGCGGCCTTCAGCTCTGAGCCGCGCGATCCGAACGGTCCCATCAGTGTGGTGGGAGTCGGCCGGGTAGCCGGTGAAGTCGCTGCCATGGATCAGGTTCCGCTGCAATCGCGCGTCGGAGCGCTCGTTGGACTGCTAGCGGGACTGAACTTCGCGCTCGCCGTCTTCAACCTGGTTCCGCTGTTGCCGCTCGACGGCGGACATGTGGCCGGCGCGCTCTATGAGGGAGCCCGGCGTCGGATCGCCAAGCTGCGCGGCAAGCCGGATCCCGGCGCTTTCGACATCGCCAAGCTCCTGCCGCTGACGTATGTCGTGGCCAGCGTGCTGATGGCCATGGGGGCGCTGCTGATCTACGCCGACATCGTCAAGCCCGTCAATATCTTTGGCTGATCTTGCAGGTGCCGGAGCGCGCGGTGGACGCCCCGGATTGGGCTGGCCTCTGAACTGTACTGGGGGGATAGGCTATCCATATGACTGTTTTCGCTGTTGAGTACGTGTACGACGCCGAGTCCGCTGAGGTGCGCGACGCGAACCGCACCGCCCACCGCGCCTGGCTCGCCGGCCTTGCCGAGCAGGGGACCTTGCTGGCGAGTGGCCCTTACGCCGACGGTGCGGGGGCGCTTTTGCTGCTCAAAGCCGCAGACGAGTCCGAGCTGAACGCCACGCTGAAAACGGACCCCTTCGCCGCCGTACAAGGGATTGCAGGCATCCGGACGTCGGAGTGGAATCCCATTATCGGAGTGCTCTCCGCCCACGCTTCCTAGCCGCTTGACCGGACGGGGCCCGGAACCCAACCCCACGATCCACCCACTTCAACCCAAGGAGTCCACGTGACCTCGGTCAGCCTGGGAATGCCATCAGCCCCGCCCCCCGTTCTCGCGCCCCGCCGCAAGACCCGCCAGATCAAGGTGGGTTCGGTGGGCGTCGGCTCCGATTCACCCATCAGCGTTCAATCGATGACCACCACCCCCACCACGGACATCAACGCCACGCTGCAACAGATCGCGGAGCTGACGGCGTCCGGCTGTGACATCGTGCGTGTCGCTTGCCCTTCGGCGGATGACGCCGAGGCGCTGCCGATCATTGCCCGCAAGTCGCAGATCCCGGTCATCGCGGACATCCACTTCCAGCCCAAATACGTCTTCGCCGCGATCGAGGCCGGTTGCGCCGCGGTACGGGTCAATCCGGGCAACATCCGCAAGTTCGACGACCAGGTGAAGGAAATCGCCAGGGCCGCCAAGGACCACGGGACTTCCATCCGGATCGGCGTCAACGCAGGATCCCTGGAGCCCGGCATCCTGAAGAAGTACGGCAAGGCCACACCGGAAGCCCTCGTGGAATCGGCAGTTTGGGAAGCCTCCCTGTTCGAAGAACACGGCTTCCACGATTTCAAGATCTCGGTCAAGCACAACGACCCCGTGATCATGGTGGCGGCCTACGAGATGCTTGCCGAAAAGGGCGACTGGCCCCTGCACCTTGGGGTGACCGAGGCCGGCCCGGCGTTCCAGGGGACCATCAAGTCCGCAACGGCCTTCGGTGCACTTCTGTCCCGCGGCATTGGCGACACGATCCGCGTGTCCCTGTCTGCGCCGCCCGTTGAGGAAATCAAGGTAGGCAACCAGATCCTGCAGTCCCTCAACCTGCGCCCGCGCAAGTTGGAAATCGTCTCCTGCCCCTCGTGCGGACGCGCCCAGGTGGACGTCTACACGCTCGCCGAGCAGGTCACTGCCGGACTTGAAGGAATGGAGATTCCGCTTCGCGTCGCCGTCATGGGTTGCGTCGTGAACGGTCCGGGTGAGGCTCGCGAAGCCGATCTGGGCGTTGCTTCCGGAAACGGCAAGGGGCAGATCTTTGTGAAGGGTGAAGTCATCAAGACTGTTCCCGAGAGCCAGATTGTTGAGACACTGATCGAAGAGGCCATGCGTATCGCTGAAGAGATGGGGGAGGCCGATGGCGAAGATGCTGTCAAGGGTAGCCCCGTGGTTAGCGTCTCGTAACGAGGCTGGCGCCGATGGGATTTCCGTCCGGGTGCTCGGCGCCGCCGACACCCGGTCTCTTCGCGCGCTCGCGATGGAAGACGCAGTAGCGAACGTCTTCATTTTGGCGCACCTTGACTCGTCGGGGAGCGCCGCCCCTACTTCCGGCGGCGCGAGCGTGTTCGGAGTGTTCGACGGCGACACCTTGGTGGGTGCCTGCTGGGCCGGTGCCAATCTGGTTCCGGTGCAGCTCGACCCGGAAGTGGCTGCCCGCGTGGCCTCAGCTGCGCACCGGGCGGGCCGTCGCTATGCCTCCATCTTCGGGCCCGCGGAGTCGGTGTTGGCACTTCACTCCCGGTTGGAGCAACTGGGTCATTTCGCCCATGAGGTCCGTGCCGACCAGCCGCTTTTGGCAATATCGGGCCCACCCGCTGTCCAAGCCAACCCGGAACTCTGTTTTGGAGACATCGCGGACTTTGACCGCATCCTGCCCGCTTGTGCAGCCATGTTCGAAGAAGAAGTGGGTTATTCGCCCTTTCTGGGGAGCGAAGACTTTTACAGCCGCCGGGTGGCCGGGCTGATCCGGCAAGGCCATTCCTTGGTGCACATCGACGGTGGAACCGTGAAGTTCAAAGCCGAACTCGGTGCCGTCACAGCCCAGGCAACCCAGGTCCAGGGCGTCTGGATGAACCCCGAGTTCCGCGGCCAAGGACTCAGTGCCGGCTACATGGCGGGCGTGGTTGTCCTGGCCCAGAAGTTCGCGCCAATCACCAGCCTTTACGTCAACGAATACAACACCAGGGCGCGCGCTACGTATGAGCGGGTCGGTTTCCAACGCCTCGGAACCTTCGCTACCGTTCTGTACTGACCAACGCTGCACACCGGCCCAACTGTCCCCACCGCCGCCCTCGCCTCGCAAGCTCGGCCAGGGAACCCTGGCGGCGTGGGCCCCCGCATTTGTTGTCGTTTTGAGGGCTCATAACGACAACAAATGCGAGCTAGTTGGGCGGAGTGAGCTCGCCTGTGAGGTAGTGCTGGACGTTCGGCGCCACGAGCCGCACCACCTCGTCCTGAGAGGCCGAAGCCAGTGGTTCGAGCCGGACTACGTAACGCATCAGCATGAGCCCCACCATCTGCGTGGCAACAAGGTTTCCGCGCATCCTCGTCTCATCGGGGGAGCCGGAAAGTCCGGAAGTGATCCTGGAGAGGATGGTCCGGGCAACCATCTCCCGCATCAAGGCGGTCTTGGCTTTGGAGCCAATGGTTCCCCTGACGAACGCCACGAGTCCGTGCTGTGCCGGGCCTTCCCACAACCGCAACACGGCACGGACAATCGTCTCCGAACGCTGCGCCGGATCCAGTGATTCGACGCCGGCAAGCACCTCCGCAGGATCGGCCGGGAGCTCGACGCTCTGGGCGAAGAGTTCGTCCTTCCCCTTGAAGAAATGGTGGACCATGGCCGGGTCCATCTCTGCTTCGCGGGCCACTTGCCGAAGGCTTGTGCCGTCGAAACCATGCTCGGCGAAGAGCCGGCGCGCAGTGGCCAGGATCAGTTCGCGCGAATCGCTGCCGCCGCCGCGGCGTCCCCGCCGCAGGGGAGGCAACGCGCCGCTCATGAGGTCCGCCGTCGGAGGGTAAACGAGGCCAGGACCAAAACTCCCACCACAATCGCCGCCATGATCCCTGCATCCTGCCACATGGCCTGGGTCGCCTCGGCGTTGCCGGCGATCTGCTGGAGCGCATCAACCGAAAACGTCAGCGGCAGAGCGTTCGAAATGCCCTCCAGAAGGCCGTTCATGTGGTCCCGGGCGACGAAGAGCCCGCACAACAGGATCTGCGGGATCACCACTACTGGCATGAACTGGACTGCTTGGAATTCGGTCCGGGCAAAGGCCGAGCACAGCAGGCCCAGGGCGACTCCCAGCACGGCGTTGATGACGGCGATCAACACCACATAACCGGGACTCCCCTTGATATCCAGATTGAAGATCCAATAGGCCACGGCGGTGGCTACAAGCGATTGCAGGGCCGCCATGATCGAGAACGCCAACGCGTAGCCGAACAGGAGATCGGCCTTGTGGATGGGCGTCGTCAGGAGCCGTTCCAGCGTCCCCGAGGTCCTTTCCCTCAACATCGTGATCGACGTGACCAGGAACATCACCACGAACGGGAAGATGGCCAGCATCATGAGTCCCACACGGTCAAAGGTCCGGGGGAGTCCGGGCGGCAAGGTTTCGTTCTCGAAGAGATAGTAGACGGCGGTGAGCAGCAGGGCGGGAACCACCATGATGAGCGCGACGCTGCGGTGGTCATGCCGAAGTTGTTCCAAAACCCGCCTGGTAGTGGCAAACATCATCCGCGGATTCATGACGTCACCTGGCTTTCATTAGCACTCCGGCGGTTCGAATCGGCGCTCGTTTCCTGGATGATGTGCAGGAAGGCCTTTTCCAGGTCGTTGCTGTGGCCACGTTCGCTGAGTTCGGCCGGGCTGAGTTGCGCCAGCAGCAGGCCTTCGCGAAGCAAGAGCAGGGACGAACAGTGCGAGGCTTCCTCCATAACGTGGCTGGACACCAGCAGGGTGGTGCCGGATTCGGCCATCGCGGCAAACCGTTCCCACAGTTCGGCGCGCAGTACCGGATCCAGGCCAACCGTCGGTTCGTCGAGGACCAACAGCTGCGGGTGCGAGACGAGCGCGCATGCCAACGAGACCCGGCTGAATTCACCGCCGGACAGGTCCGCAGTCTTCCGCCGTGCCAGTGCTTCGAGCCCGACGGCGGCAATCGCCTCCGCAGTGTCCGCGGCCGAGGCGCTGTGCATGGCTCCGAAATACCTGACGTTCGCTTCGACGCTGAGGTCCGTGTAGACACTCGGCGCCTGGGTGACGTACCCGACGTCGTGCCTCAACGATGGTGTGCCGGCCGGGCGGCCCAGCACCTCTATGGATCCTGAAGTGAGCCGTTGGACTCCGACGATTCCGCGCATGAGGGTTGTCTTGCCGCTCCCGGAGGGGCCGAGCAGGCCGGTGATCCGGCCTGGCTCGATAGCGAAGTCCAGGCCGCGCAAGATCTTCTTGTGGCCACGGGTGACGTGCAGGCCCTCCGCCTTGACCGCCGGGGGCATGTCTGGGGTGGTATTTCCTGATGTGCTGTGGGACATCGTCGCCTCCGGAGTATTTATTCATCAGGTGATGAATAAAAGGTAGACCCGGTACCAATCTCGGTCAACAAATATTGATAAGTCCAAGCCCTTGAATAAAGTGTCCGCGATCACATATGTTCAGACCACCCGTGTCGTTGGGGCGCGGATGGTTTCAGGGAGGAAACACAAACAAATGGCTGTAAGCGTTGATCTTTCGAAGGCATTCGGCAAGTCCGACTAAGCCTCCAAGACAGCGCCTGCGGCCTATCAGCCGCTGAGCCACGCCATGGCAGGATGACCAACCGCACAGCGGCCAGGGGCTTCCAACCACCATGGCGTGGCTCATCTGCGTTGGGCAGGATTCTGCTTTCGGGAAGGGGCCCGGGGGAGGGGCCGGGCGAGTGGCCCGGCTGTGAGCCGGTAGATTAGTACGCAGTAGATTTTGTCAGCTCTTGCCATAGAAACGGATTCTGACCCGTGGTCCTTCGCCTCTCCCAGCTATTCCTGCGCACCCTGCGTGAAGATCCCGTCGACGCCGAAGTCGCCAGCCATAGGCTCCTAGTCCGCGCCGGCTACATCCGCCGGGCCGCACCGGGCATCTACACGTGGCTGCCTTTGGGATTGAGCGTCCTGCGCAAGGTCGAGGCAATCATCCGCGAGGAAATGGCCGCCATTGGCGCCCAGGAAGTCGCCTTCCCGGCGCTGCTGCCACGCGAACCCTACGAAGCCACCAACCGCTGGACCGAATACGGCGAGGGGCTGTTCCGCCTCCAGGACCGCAAGGGTGCCGACTACCTGCTCGCCCCCACGCACGAGGAAATGTTCACCCTCCTGGTCAAGGACTTGTACTCCTCGTACAAGGACCTGCCGTTGAGCCTGTACCAGATCCAGAACAAGTACCGCGACGAAGCACGCCCCCGGGCAGGCCTCCTCCGCGGCCGCGAATTCATCATGAAGGACTCCTACTCCTTCGACGTCGACGACGCCGGCCTGGACGCCAGTTACGCCGCCCACCGCGGCGCGTACCTGAAAATCTTCGAGCGCCTGGGACTCGAGGTGATCCCTGTTGCCGCGACGGCGGGCGCCATGGGCGGATCCAAGAGCGAAGAATTCCTGCACCCTACCGAGATCGGCGAGGACACCTTCGTGCGCTCGGCTGGCGGCTACGCCGCCAACGTCGAAGCTGTGACCACGGTGGTCCCGGCAGAGATCGACTTCAGCAACGCTCCCGCTGCACGCGTCCTGGACACTCCGGACACGCCCACCATCGAAACCCTCGTGACAGCTGCCAACCAGCTCGCTCCCCGCAGCGATTCCGATGGCGGCGCTTGGACTGCCGCGGACACCCTCAAGAACGTGGTCCTCGCCGTAACGCTGCCCACGGGCGAGCGCCAGATTGTGGTCATCGGTGTTCCCGGCGACCGCGGCGTGGACCTCAAGCGCGTCGAAGCCAATATCGGTTCCTTCCTGCCTATCGCCGGAGAGATCGGACTGGAAGCGGCCAACGAGGAAGACCTCAAGAAGATCCCGGAACTCGTCAAGGGCTACATTGGGCCCGGACTGGCCCTCGGAGAAGCCGTACTGGGACTCGAAGGCACGTCCAAGCTGCTCTTCCTGGTGGATCCTCGGATCGTCTCCGGCACCAGCTGGGTCACCGGAGCGAACCAGGACGGCAAGCACGTCTTCGGTCTCGTGGCCGGCCGCGACTTCGCCTGGGACGGGGTCATCGAGTGCACCGAAGTCCGCGCCGGAGACGAAGCCCCGGACGGCTCCGGCCCCTTGGAGACCGCACGCGGCATCGAAATGGGACACATCTTCCAGCTCGGCCGCAAGTACGCCGAGGCCCTGGACCTGAAAGTCCTGGACCAGAACGGCAAGCAGGTGGTGGTCACCATGGGCTCCTATGGTGTCGGCGTGACCCGAGCCGTGGCTGCGCTGGCCGAGGCCAACAACGACGACCGTGGCTTGATTTGGCCGCGCTCGGTAGCCCCGGCGGACGTCCACGTGGTCGCCGTCGGACGCGGTGAGGAAATCTTCGCAGCAGCCGAGAAGCTCTCGGCCGAACTCGAGGCTGCCGGCCTCGACGTGATTTACGACGACCGCCCCAAGGTTTCCCCAGGCGTGAAGTTCGGTGACGCGGAGCTGGTGGGCGTACCCACCATCGTGGCAGTCGGCCGTGGCTTGGTAGACGGTGTTGTGGAGATCAAGGACCGTCGCACCGGTGAGGCCGAAAACGTGGCGGTCGAGAAGGCTGCCGACTACGTGGTCAACGCCGTACGCCAGAAGTGATCTCCGGCTTCGAGTCGGTTCAGCTCACCACGCTCATCATGATCGTGGTGGCTGGATTCGCAGCCGGTTGGATAGACGCAGTGGTGGGTGGCGGGGGACTGATCCAGCTCCCCGCCTTGCTCCTGGTTCCGGGGATCACCCCGGTCCAGGCGTTGGCCACCAACAAGATGGGCTCTATCTTCGGCACAACAACCAGTGCCGCCACCTATTACCGTCGGGTTGGCCCTGACCTCAAGACGGCCATACCCATGGCGGTGATTGCCCTCGCCGGCAGCTTCGGCGGAGCCGTCCTGGCCGCAAACCTTCCCGCCAGTGTGTTCAAACCCATCATCGTGGTGGCGCTGATCGCCGTCGCGCTCTTCACAGCGCTGCGCCCCAACGCGGGAGAGCTGACCGCCCTGCGCCACGACGGCCACAGGCACTATGTCGTGGCCTGCGCCATCGGTGCCGTGATCGGATTCTACGACGGCCTGATCGGCCCCGGGACTGGCTCGTTCCTGGTGATTGCCCTCGTTTCCGCCATGGGCTATGCCTTCCTTGAGGCCAGCGCCAAGGCGAAGATCGTCAACATGGCCACCAACGCCGGGGCGCTCTTGTTCTTCCTGCCGCACGGATCATTGCTGTGGGGCGTCGGTGCCGTGCTGGGGCTGTCCAACATGGCCGGCGGGTACCTGGGCGCCCGGACCGCCGTGAAACAGGGTAGTGGCTTTGTGCGCGTGGTGTTCCTGATCGTGGTTGGCGCGTTGATCATCAAACTCAGCATGGACGTCTGGAACGACTACTTCGCCAAGTAACCGCTGGTTCCCCGCGGCGATAGCCCGCGTGAGCCGAGTGGCTTGGCCCAGAGCCCTCATGAGCCGCAAAACCCTAATCGGATCCAGCCAGTCCGGGTTCCGGCAGGTCGTGCGCGGCGGGTAGTCCGTCCAGGGGCCGCCCCGCGAGGGTGCTGGCAACCCACAAGGAGCGGGCCAGATCGCCTTCATGCCGTGGCTTTCCGGCATACCACAGGGCGTTTTCGACCTCGCGGACCAGGCTCCATTCCCGGGCTGCTTCGCCGTCCAGACCAGCCGCGCTGCTGAAATCTGCGCAGCGCTCAAGGAGCGCAAGTTCCGGAGCCGTTCTGGAGAGATCGCGGATACGGTTCCACAGGATCGGGGCGACGGCGAATTCTGCCTCCCCGACCATCGGCTGCGGATCGATGGCCACGTATCTGCGTTTCCTGACGGACTGGTGGCCGTCGGGATGCGGGAGGATGTTCATGAAATGCAGATCGCAATGCACCAGGACGTCCCTGCCTGCGCGGCGTCCAACAGCGCCCCGCGTCTGGCACACCTCAAGCGCGGCTTCCAGGAGCCAGCGGGGGAAGGGTCTGCCGAGTTGCTCCCAGTCCGCGGGTAACTCATCGCTCCAGCGCTCGGCCCGTGCCGCGATGTGCTCGAACGCTTTCCACTCGGGCCGCTCGTCCGGTTCGATGCTGAGTTCCCTCAGGAGCGTTCCCCACACGTCGCGGGCTTCGTCCATCGGGGCGCTGTACAGCCAGCGGTCAGCGTCGAGCCGCTCCAGTACCATCGCGCAGGACGCAACATCGGCGTCGTACAGCTTTACCGCTCCAGTACCGCCCCAGAGGGCCAGCGCATGCCGTTCAACAAGTGCCTCCGCGTGCGGGAACGCTATTTTGAGCACTGAACGGGCGCCGTTGTAGATGACCGGAATGACGATGCCGCCGTGGCCGTTCCATGGTTCCACCCCGGGTTCCAGGTCAACGGACAACCGCCAACGCTCCAAGCTGCTGTTGATCAATCCAGGCAGCCCTGAGAGCCATGCCCGCCCCTCCGCTGTTCTGGAGTAGCGAGCCTGGAGATCGCCAGGGATGGAAACGAAGGTAGTCATCACCGCCAGCCTACCCAAGCCGGTCCTGGAGAGGTTCAGACCACTCCGGTAGAGCCCAGGAGGCTTCCGATGAAGAACGTCGCAGCGAGGGCCAGGGCTCCGCCGATGACGACGCGCACGGCGGCCCGGGTCTTCGAGCTGCCACCGATCCAGGCTCCGAGGGCTCCTGTAATTGCCAGCGCGAGCAAGACGGAAATGAAGGTCAGTGGCACACGCAGCCCCGGGGGCGGGAGCAAGATCGCGAGCAGGGGCAGCACCGCGCCCAAAGTGAAGGAAATCGCCGAGGCGAAGGCCGCATGCCATGGGCTGACGATGTCGTCTTCGTCGATGTTCAGTTCGGCGGAGAGGTGAGCGGCCAAGGCGTCGTGCTCCGTCAACTCGACGGCCACTTTCCGCGCGGTTTCAGGCCGCAGGCCCTTGGCTTCGTAGATCGCAGTGAGTTCGGCAAGCTCCTCGTCAGGCTGCTCGGCCAGCTCCCGGCGCTCCTTCTCAATGAGTGCCTTTTGACTGTCGCTTTGGCTGCTGACGGACACGTACTCGCCCAGTGCCATGGACACTGCGCCACCTACGAGTCCGGCTGCGCCGGCTGCGAGGATGGCGCCGGTGCTGGTCGTTGCTCCAGCGACGCCCACCACGATCGCGGCAACGGAGACGATTCCGTCGTTGGCGCCAAGGACTCCTGCCCGGAGCCAGTTGAGCCGGTGGGCGAGGTCGTTGTCGTGTGGTTCGTTTTCGTGCAGCGCTGCAGTTTCTGTAGAAGCCATGGAACAAGCCAAGCACTTGGGGGCCGCAGCCGCCAGCAAAGAAAGGCTTTCCTACGGAGCCGGCGCGCTCGATGGAAGCGGAGGCAGGGCGGAGTTATCGATCGAAAGTCCGGGGAAAGGTCCAACAGGCATGCCCCAAGCCTGGCTGCGCTTGGCGGCATCGACCAGTCCGTCGATGGCCCATTGCCGCGTCTCACCCTCTGACAATGCCACGAGGTCGGCATAAGCGGTCAGTGAGCTGGCCTCCATGCCTCCCAGTGCGGCCCCGGGTTTGGTGGCGAAGCTGGCAGGCAGGCGGTAGCCGGCTTCCCGCGGCGGGGTGGCAACGCAGTGCAGCCTGCCTTGGGCCTCCGCTCCGCGGAGCAGCTCTTGATGGCGGGCCAGCCACGTGGCAGCGGTCGCAGATGCCTTCGCGTCCAGCTTTGTCAGGGCCACCTGGTAGGCGTAGATCGCTTCTTGTTCGGAGCTGACGACGGCGGCAACGGCAGCGGGGAGATCGGCCTGGGATGAAGCTGTCCCGGGTGTCGGTGCCGCAGTAGCTGACATTCCGGGCAAAGCTGGGCAGCTCGGGGCCACCGCCGGGGCGGGACCCGCCCCGGCGGTGGCTGCCGGTACCGGCAGACCCCAGATTGTGGCCAGTCTGGATGACTCAAGCAGTTGGGAGGTCCCGACGGCGGCAAGCAGCCGCGCGGTGCCGCCGTCGGCCTGTGCGGCGTCCGCCAAGCGACGGGAAGCGCTCGAGGAGAGTGCTGAGACGAAGGCGGTCCGAGTCGGGCGGTCCGGGGTGGCAGCAGGACTTGGGGACGCCCCACCAGGGGTGCGGGAAGCCGACGACGCTGGCTGTCCGGAAGGGGGCAGCAAGGCCCGCGCCTGACTTGTCAGCAACGTCACAGAGTCCGCCAGTCCACTGCCACCGGACGCCTCTCCCGCTGCGGCGCTACCCGGCGTCGTGCCCTCCAGCAGGGAGGCGCTGTCCAGGAGCGCCTCGGTCGCGGAGAGGGCTTCGGAACGGGCGGTTTCGGAAAACGGCACGGCTTGCGGTTTTCGGGCGTCGCGGGGAACGAGCACGGCTCCGACTCCCACCACGAGGACTGCCAGCAAAGCCAGAAGGAGGGCTCTCGTCCAGCCGTGGCTTCGTGGTTTTTCAGCAGTCTCGTGGTTCACAACAGACAATGGTGTCACGCTCGCGGGCAATCTGATGCCAGTACGCCTGGGCGCACACCGGGTGACCACTCATTTTCGGGGGCTATGAGCGCGATCGCACCACCGGCGTGCACCACGGCGCCGCAAATATCGTTAAGCTAGTAGTCACAACATCATCTATCGGGAGGCGGCTGGCCAGTGAGTCATTCGGAAGCCACGACTTCAACAGACCAGGCTGGAATGGATCCAACGAATCCACCACAACACGAGGTCCGCAACCCGGAGGAGAGCAGGCTGAGGGCCCTTCTGGAGCCTGCCGTCCTGGCAAGCCGGCTCTACCTTGAGGATGTTGCCATCCAGGTTGCCGGTTCGCACCGGGTAGTCCACGTGATCATCGACTTGCCCCAGGAAGAGACCGGCGGCGTCAGCCTGGACGTCATCGCGGACGTCTCCAGGGCCCTGTCGGACATTCTGGACAACGATCCCAATACTGACGCCCGCCCTTACGACCTTGAGGTCTCCTCGCCCGGCGTCGGACGGCCGCTCACGGAACCACGCCACTGGCACCGCGCCCGCGGACGCATGGCCAAGATCAACGTGATCCAGGGCGACAACTTGACGGGCCGGATCCAGTCCGTCGACGACGACGGCGTCACACTGATTCCCGAGCAAGAGGTCAAGAAGGGGATGAAGCCCAAACAGGGCGACCCCGTGAAGATTCCTTTCGACAGGATCCGCCAAGGAAAAGTCGAGATAGAGTTCAGCCACCTCCACGAGGCCGGGCTGGAAGACGAGCACAACGGACCTTCCGAGGAGGCCTAATGGATATTGACATGAGTGCGCTGAGACTCCTGGAGCGTGAGCGTGAAATCCCGCTGGACCTCCTGATCCCCACCATCGAGCAGGCGCTCTTGGTGGCGTATCACAAGACGCCGGGCGCTTTCGAGAAGGCCCGCGCAGAGCTTGACCGCAAGAGCGGACACGTGACCATTTGGGCTACGGAAATCGACGACGACGGCGAAGCCATCGGCGAGTTCGAGGACACCCCCGCGGGGTTCGGCCGCATCGCGGCGAGCACGGCACGGCAAATCATCCTGCAGCGGTTGCGCGATGTTGAAGACGACAACGTCCTGGGCGAATTCAAGGGCCGTGAGGGTGAACTCGTGGCTGGCCTGATCCAGCAGGGCACCAACCCGCACATGATCCAAGTGAACCTCGGTTCCGTGGAAGCCCTGCTGCCGCCGCCCGAGCAGGTGCCGGGGGAGAAGTACACCCACGGCAACCGCCTGCGCGCCTTTGTGGTGGATGTCCACCGCGGCGCCAAGGGACCTTCCATCACGCTCTCGCGTTCACACCCGGGCCTCGTCCGGAAGCTTTTCGAACTGGAAGTACCGGAAATCGCGGACCGTTCGGTCGAGATTGTCGCGCTGGCACGCGAGGCCGGGCACCGGACCAAGATGGCTGTCAAGGCGAACACCCCCGGCATCAACGCCAAGGGCGCTTGCATCGGTGAAATGGGTTCGCGCGTGCGCGCAGTCATGACCGAACTCAACGACGAAAAGATCGACATAGTCGACTTCAGCGAAGATCCGGCGACGTTCATCGCCAACTCCCTCTCGCCGTCCCGCGTGAATTCGGTCACCATCACCGACGAGGCCACTCGGTCCGCACGCGTGGTTGTTCCCGACTATCAACTGTCCCTTGCCATTGGCAAAGAAGGCCAGAACGCTCGCCTTGCCGCCAAGCTCACCGGCTGGCGCATCGACATCGTCTCCG
Source organism: Arthrobacter sp. DMZ02-1R (assembly GCF_057747935.1). Classification (NCBI taxonomy): domain Bacteria; kingdom Bacillati; phylum Actinomycetota; class Actinomycetes; order Micrococcales; family Micrococcaceae; genus Arthrobacter; species Arthrobacter sp. DMZ02-1R. Next base: position 3,243,457 of record NZ_CM173230.1, on the reverse strand, counting down.
ACGCCGCGCCGGCCAAGGGCAACTAAACCCGCCCAGAGGCGCCCACGCCCGGATCCTTGCGCCATAGGATTCGGTGGCCGGGCCTCCGGGGGCTTAGACTAAATGGAACCGGGCCTATGTCCGGTGTCCGTGCGCTTTGGCGTGCTCGTGACTTGTGGAGCCAACAATCTCAACAAGGCGGGGGCGAGCGCCAAGGAAAGCAGAACCGCAAAGGCAGGAAAGACACTGAGGCAGGTTGATACACCCAGTGGCTGAACTGCTTCACACCAGGCGCGAGCCTGTGCGTACCTGCATCGGATGCCGGAAACAAGGCAGCCGGAGTGAGTTGATCCGGCTCGTCGCCGAAGGCGGCGGGTCACCCGTCGTCCTGGTGGATGAACGACGCCGGATGGCTGGCCGGGGTGCGTGGCTGCACCCCAGCAACACATGCCTGACGCTGGCAATCAAACGGCGTGCTTTCGCAAGGGCCCTCGCGGGCGCCAGTGAAGTCACCGCCGTCGAACGCTACCTAGCGGCAGTCATGCCCCCTGCGGACACCCCCGTGAAAGCAGGAAAACCGTCCAAACCTGAAAGCGGGTCAGAAAACTGATGGAAACCCGATGAGTTCCCAGCGATGAGTGCGCAACGATGACAACTTTGTTGCGCTCAGCACAGGGCCTTTCCGCCGCGTTCGCGGCTGGGGCCCGCAGTAAGAAGTAGACGGTTCGTGCCTGGCTCGGTGCGGACCGAGACAGGAGAAATGTGGCCAAGGTCCGCGTACATGAGCTTGCTAAAGAGCTCGGTATTACTTCCAAAGATGCAGTGACAAAACTGCAGGAACTGGGCGAATTCGTTCGTTCCGCCTCTTCAACCATTGAGGCCCCCGTCGTGAAGAAGCTTCGCGACGCCTACCCGGGTGCCGGCGCTGCAAAGGCCGCTGCCTCGGCAACGGCTTCCGTTGCAGCCCCCAAAGCACCCGCTGCCCCTGCTGCACCCGCAGCATCACGCCCCGCTCCGGGCCCCGCAGCGCCCAAGGCTCCGGTTCCCGCTCCCAAGGCTGAGACCCCCGCCCCGGCAGCGCCTGCGGCTCCCGCAGCTACCGCTAGCCCTGTTTTCGCCAAGCCGGGCGCCCGTCCGGCGCCCAAGGCCGAAGCTCCGGCCCCGGCGCGTTCCGGTGGTCAGGCTCCGCGCCCCGGCGGTCCCCGTCCGGGCAACAACCCGTTCGCGACTTCGCAGGGCATGCCCCGCGGCCGTGGCGACGGCGAGCGTCCTCCTCGTCCGGGCAACAACCCCTTTGCGACTTCGCAGGGAATGCCCCGTGCTGGCGGTGGTCGCACTGAAGGCGAACGTCCCGGTGGTCCGCGTCCCGCGGCCGGCGCAGGCGGTCCCCGTCCCGCAGCCGGTGCCGGTGGACCGCGTCCCGGTGCACCGCGCCCGGGTGCTCCCCGTGCGGGTGCTCCGCGTCCCGCAGGTGGACCTGCAGGAAACCGTCCTACCCCGGGCATGATGCCCAACCGTACCGAGCGCCCCGCTCCCGGTGGCGCAGGCCGTCCGGGTGGCGCTGGCCGTCCCGGTGGCGGCCCCGGCCGTCCGGGTGGCGCTCCTGGCGCAGGCACTGGTGGCGGAGCTCCCGCCGGCGGTGGCTTCGGCAAGGGTGGCCGCGGACGTGGCGGCACCCAGGGTGCCTTCGGCAAGGGTGGCGCAGGACGCGGCAAGCAGCGCAAGTCGAAGCGTGCAAAGCGTCAGGAACTGGAGCAGATGAGTGCTCCGTCGCTGGGTGGGGTATCCGTACCCCGCGGCGACGGCAACACCGTGGTCCGGCTCCGTCGTGGCTCGTCCATTACGGACTTTGCCGACAAGATCGAGGCGAACCCCGCCGCGCTGGTGACCGTTCTGTTCCACCTTGGCGAAATGGCAACGGCTACGCAGTCGCTGGACGAAGACACCTTCGGCCTGCTCGGCGCTGAACTCGGCTACAAGGTCCAGGTTGTCTCTCCGGAAGACGAAGAGCGCGAGCTCCTCGACTCCTTCGACATCGACCTCGATGCAGAGCTGGAAGCCGAAGGCGACGACGTCCTCGAACCGCGTCCCCCGGTTGTCACTGTCATGGGTCACGTTGACCACGGTAAGACCCGACTGCTCGATGCCATCCGGAAGACCAACGTGGTTGCAGGCGAACACGGCGGCATCACGCAGCACATCGGTGCCTACCAGATCAGCCATATCCACGAAGGCACTCCGCGCGACATCACCTTCATTGACACCCCCGGCCACGAGGCGTTCACCGCCATGCGTGCCCGTGGTGCCAAGGTCACCGACATCGCCATCCTGGTTGTCGCAGCCGACGACGGCGTCATGCCGCAGACGGTGGAAGCACTCAACCACGCACAGGCGGCCAACGTGCCGATCGTCGTCGCGGTCAACAAGATCGACAAGGAAGGTGCGAACCCGGACAAGGTCAAGGGCCAGCTCACCGAGTACGGTCTGGTTCCCGAAGAATACGGTGGCGACACCATGTTCGTTGAGGTTTCTGCCCGCCAGAACATCAACATCGACGAACTGATCGACGCCGTCCTGCTGACCGCAGACGCCGCCCTGGACCTGCGCGCCAACCCGGACAAGGACGCTCGAGGCATTGCCATCGAAGCGAACCTGGACAAGGGCCGCGGTTCCGTGGCCACCGTCCTGGTCCAGTCCGGTACCCTGGCCGTCGGTGACACGATCGTGGCCGGTACGGCCCACGGCCGCGTCCGTGCCATGTTCGATGAAGACGGCAACGCCCTCGACATCGCGCTTCCGTCCCGTCCGGTCCAGGTCCTTGGCCTGTCCAACGTACCGCGCGCAGGTGACACCTTCCTGGTGACCTCCGACGAGCGTACGGCCCGCCAGATCGCTGAAAAGCGTGAAGCAGCCGACCGCAACGCGGCACTGGCCAAGCGCCGCAAGCGCATCAGCCTCGAGGACTTCGACAAGGCCGTGGCCGAAGGCAAGATCGACACCCTCAACCTCATCCTCAAGGGTGACGTTTCCGGTGCCGTCGAAGCCCTCGAAGACGCCCTGCTCAAGATCGACGTCGGCGACGAGGACGTTCAGCTGCGGGTCATCCACCGCGGTGTGGGTGCCATCACGCAGAACGACGTCAACCTCGCCACGGTGGACAACGCCATCATCATCGGCTTCAACGTCAAGCCCGCCGAGCGCGTGGCCGACCTTGCCGATCGTGAAGGCGTGGACATGCGCTTCTACTCCGTCATCTATTCGGCAATCGATGACATCGAGCTGGCCCTCAAGGGCATGCTCAAGCCGGAGTACGAGGAAGTCCAGCTCGGTACCGCCGAGGTCCGCGAAGTCTTCCGTTCTTCCAAGTTCGGAAACATCGCCGGTTCCATCGTCCGCTCGGGCATCATCCGCCGTAACACGAAGGCACGCGTCAGCCGCGATGGCAAGGTCATCGGCGACAACCTCACCGTTGAGACGCTCAAGCGCTTCAAGGACGACGCCACCGAGGTCCGCACGGACTTCGAGTGTGGTATCGGTCTTGGCTCGTACAACGACATCAACGAAGGTGACATCATCGAGACCTTCGAGATGCGCGAGAAGCCGCGCGCCTAGGCGTTCGCTCTGAGCGGGGAGCCTCCGAATTGTGGGGGCGCCCCGCCCCTACGCTGGGCGGCTCGGGATCTACGATCCTGAGCCGCCCAGCTCCGGTAGGCCCGATGCCACTCCCGGGCGCCCCCACAACTCTCCGGCATCGTCATAGACTCACCTCAGGTGCGTGGCAGCAGACTCAACACAAAAGCCAGCTGGCACCGCGCCGTCGTACGCAAATTTTAGGAGTAGAAATGGCTGATCCGGCACGCGCTGCCAAGTTGGCGCAGCGGATTAAGGTTGTTGTTGCTGAGGCACTGGGCCGGCGGATCAAGGATCCTCGGGTTGAGGGCATCACCATCACGGATGCCCGCGTCACCAACGATCTTCAGCACGCCACCGTGTATTACACCGTCTTCGGTGACGAGGCCGCTCATTCTGATGCTGTCAGGGCGTTGGAGAAGGCCAAGGGTGTTTTGCGTCAGGAAGTGGGCCGCAATATTACCGTGCGCCTGACTCCTACCCTGGAGTTCGTCGCTGACCTTATCCCGGTCAACGCGTCGAACCTTGAGCAGCTGCTGCGCACCGCCAAGGAGCGCGACGCCGAGGTGGCCGCGCTGGCCGCGGGCGCCAAGCACGCAGGCGACGCAGATCCGTACAAGAGCGATGCCCCGCAGGATGCGGACATCGACGAAGACGATTTTGACGAAGAAGACATCGACCTCCGCGCCGATGAAGACATCGACGAAGACGGCGGCAAGTAGTCCACCGAGTTCCTCAGCGGGGCCGGATCCGGCAGTCCTGGCGACTACCGATCCGGTCCTGTTTGTTTAACCGAGAAAAGTCGGGTCAAAGGGCCGGGCCATGGCTAAGATCGGAGCATGGCGGCGCACGATGCAGCTCAGAGTCCCGAGAATTACCTTGAATACGCCCTGCGGCTCGCAGTGCAAAACGTGGCCGACGGCGGTGGCCCTTTCGGCGCCGTCGTGGTCACCCCGGACGGACGGCTCCATGACGGCGTCAACCGGGTCACCCGCGACAACGACCCCACAGCGCACGCCGAAGTGGTCGCGATCCGGCGGGCGGCGTCTGAACTTGGAAGCTTCGATCTCAGCGGCTCCGTGCTCTATTCAAGCTGCGAACCGTGCCCTTTGTGCCTATCGGCGGCCTTATGGGGCCGGGTAAGCCGGGTCTACTTTGCAGCGGACCGGCACGGGGCCGCGGCCGCCGGCTTCGACGACGCGGTCTTCTACGAGTACTTCAACGGCATCCGCCCGGAACTGATGCCCGTCCACCACGCGGAGGTTCCGGCGTCCGAGGCTCCTTTCGATGCATGGCGCGGGCACAAGAACCGGACCAAATACTGAGCCGGACTTCGCCAACGGCCAAGCCGCCGGGTCTCAAGACCGCGCTGGGAGCCGTCTGACGCCGTCGAGCAACTGCTGGTGATCGCCGCACAGCGCGATCCTGATCCACCCTTCGCCGATGGAACCGAACGCGGTACCCGGCGCCACGGCCACTCCGAACTCCGCGAGGAACGCACGAACCCAGGCCCGCACGTTTCCGTTGCTAACGTGCGAGACGTCGGCCCATAGGTAGAAAGCTCCTTGGGCGCCCAGGAAGGGAATGCCCTTCTCCGCCAGCACGGCTGAAGCGGCATCCCGGTTGGAGCGATAGTGCTCCCGTGCCGTGTCCACATAGTCCTGCGGGCCGCTCAGCGCCGCGACTGCGGCGTACTGGGAAGGCGAAGCCACACAGGAAACGATTGCCTCCATGACGTTGTTCATCGTCCGCTCCAGGCCCGGCGGGCAAATCAGCGCGCCGATGCGCAGTCCCGTCAGTCCGTAGGTTTTGGACAAGGTCAGGGACGTGAAGACCCGCGCTTCGCCGGGAACAGTGCTGTCGAAGCGGGCCGGACTCGTGTGCGGAACATCGAACGTGAAGGATTCGTAGCATTCATCCGAAATGATCCACAGATCGTGTTTGACGGCCAATTCCACGAGCTGGCGCGTTGTTTCCTCGCCGATCACCGCGCCCAAAGGATTGGACGGCGAATTCAGGACCAACACCTTGGTGCGTGGCGTGATCAGTGCCTCGATGTCCTCGATGCGCGGCTGGAACTCGTGCTCCGGATAGAGCGGATACCGCACCGGGACGGCATTCAGCAGGTGGCCGGTCATGGCAAAGGTGGGATAGCCAGGATTCGGTATCAGGATCTCGTCGCCGGGGGAGAGGAGCAGGCTCATGGCGAAGTGGAGGCCCTGTTGGGCCCCGTCCACTACGTACACACGCTCCGTGCCGACGTCCACCTTGTGGTGGGCGCGGAATCGGTCGGCGAAGGCTTCCCGCAGGGCAGGGATCCCGGCATTGGGGGTGTAGTTGGTCTCGTCCCTGTCCAGGCAAGCGATCCCTGCGTCCAGGATGTGCCGGGGCAGCGCAAAGCCGGGCTCGCCGATGCTGAGGACAATCGCCCCGGGAGTCGCCCAAGCGGCCTCGGTGATCTCGCGGATCTGGTTCACGGGGACTTCGCGGACGTGTGCGGCAAGCTCTGGCATGGGAGCCATCTTAGCCGCGGCGCCGGACCGTTCCGGGACGCTGCCCCGCAGGATGCATGCCCTGGCGCGGATATACTGGGAGGCGTGCTTTCTGGACTGGTAATCGTTGACAAGCCGCAAGGATGGACCAGCCACGATGTGGTTGGACGGATGCGGCGACTGGCCGGTACCCGGAAAGTAGGCCATGCAGGAACCTTGGACCCCATGGCCACCGGTGTCCTGGTGCTCGGGATCAACAAGGCAACACGATTGTTGACGTACATCGTAGGCACTTCCAAGACGTACTCCGCCACCATCCGGCTCGGCGAATCCACCATCACCGACGACGCCGAAGGCGACATCACCGCGAGCCGTAGTGCCGCCGGGGTCACCGAAGAGGCCATCCGTTCCGGCGTCGCCCGGCTCACCGGAGATATCCAGCAGGTTCCCAGCAGCGTCAGCGCCATCAAGGTCAACGGCGAACGGTCCTACGCGCGTGTCCGTTCGGGTGAAGAGGTCAAGCTCGCGGCCCGCGCCGTGACCATCCACCGTTTCGAGATCCATGCCATCCGCAGGATCGACGACGGCAGGGTAGTGGACGTCGATGTCACCGTTGAGTGCTCCTCCGGTACGTACATCCGCGCGCTGGCACGCGACCTTGGCGAGGCCCTCGGCGTGGGCGGACACCTCACAGCCCTGCGCCGCACACAAGTGGGGCCTTACTCCCTTGAGCAGGCCCGCACCCTCGAACAGCTCGCCGAGGAACTGGAAGTCCTCGAAATGTCTGCCGCTGCCCGCGCGCTCATGCCGAACCGGGAGCTGAGCGACGCCGAAACCACCGAAATTTCCTTTGGCCGCAGGATCGCCGCCGGGCCAAATGCGGGCACGGCGGAGGCTGCCACCGCCGAGAACCCCGCTGCCGCGTTCACCCCGTCTGGAGAACTGGTGGCGTTGCTGGCCGACGCGGGGAGTTTCGCCAAGCCTGTGCTGGTGTTCGCACCGGACAACGAAAAGCAGGCACACTAGCCATGGACGGATACTTTTACGCTGTTCTCGTCGTCGGGCTGCTGTCCACGATCATCTGCGTCGTGGCGGGCCTGATGAAAAAGGCCCCTAATGACGTCACGATTCTGTCCGTGGCCGCCGTCGAACTCGTCCTGCTGGTCTATCTTGTGGGATCGATCATCCGCGTGGCGACGGGTGAAAAGATTGCGGGGGAGCCCTGGGAGTTCTGGGGCTACATCATCACCGCACTCATGCTTCCCATCGTGGCCGTGTATTGGTCCATCCTGGAGCGGACCCGTTGGAGCAATTTCGTCATGGGCGCCGTGGGCGTCACCGCATTGGTCATGGCGGCCCGCATGAACCAGATCTGGTACTGACATTGGAAGAAGCACACGAAGTGACTGTTGAGACCACCCAGAAGAAGAACCGGGACACCCGCAACACCGGTCCCGGGAGGCTGCTGATTGCGGTCTATGCGGTTTTCGCGATCTCGGCGACGGCCCGTGCCGGATACCAGATCCTGACCAAGTTCTCGGATGCTCCGCTGGCCCATATCCTCTCGGCTTTCGCGGCTGTGGTGTATGTCGTGGCCACGGTCTCCCTCGCCAAGCCGGGCCGCACCTGGTTCAAGGTGTCCTTGGCGGCAGTCCTCGTGGAAATGCTTGGCGTGATCGTGGTTGGTGCCATCAGCCTTTTCGATCCGGTGGCTTTCCCGCACGACACCGTCTGGTCCCTGTTCGGCCGCGGATACGGCTTTGTGCCGCTGATCCTGCCGGTCCTGGGCTTGCTCTGGCTCTACCGGCGACGCCCGGCACGGCTTCCGGAGTAGGCAGGGCGGGCCCCGGTTCCCGGGCAGGAGAGCTCGGGACAGCAGGTAACCTTAGAGAATTCCGGCGCCGGACCAGGCCGCCGGGCATAGTGAATACCAGCAGTAAAAGGCGAGGTTGATGGTCCACATCTGGAACGATCCCACCGAGGTCCCCGAGGATTTCGGTCCCAGCGTCGTTACCATCGGGAACTTTGACGGCGTCCATCGTGGACACCAGCAGGTGCTGACGCAGCTTCTGCGCACTTCTGAGCAGCAAGGTGCGCGGTCCGTCGTCGTGACTTTCGATCCGCACCCCGCCCTGGTCCACCGGCCCGATTCGGCACCGGAGCTCATCATGGGGCTGCAGGACAAGCTCGATGCGCTGGCCGACGCGGGCGTGGACGCCGTCCTGGTCATGAAATACAACCTCGCGCTGGCAGGTATGACGCCCGAGGAATTCGTCGGCACCGTCCTGCTCGACGGGCTTCACGCAGCGCACGTCGTGGTGGGCCACGATCTTCGTTTCGGTGCGGGCAATTCCGGCGACGTCGGCACCATGCAGGAATTGGGCAAGGACCTGGGATTCGGCGTCCACGTAGTCAACGAGTTCGGCGCGGAGGGGTTTCCAGTCCACGACGACGGCGGCACGGACCGCCGCTGTTCCTCCACCTGGGTGCGTGAAGCCCTTGCCGAGGGCGACGTCGAGACCGCGGCCGCGGTACTTGGTCGCCCGCACCGCATGCGGGGCGAAGTGGTCCACGGCGCCGCTCGCGGACGCGCCCTTGGCTTTCCCACGGCAAACCTTGACCATGGCGCCACGGGCTACGTGCCCGCGGATGGAATCTACGCAGGCTGGCTGATCGACGGGTCCGGAACCCGCTGGCCCGCCGCGATTTCCGTGGGTTCCAACCCCACCTTCGACGGTGTGAGCCGCCAGGTGGAAGCCCACGTCATCGACCGCCCGGAAGAGGCCGTGGAGGACTTCAACCTCTATGGACAGACAGTCGTGGTGGAATTTACCGCGCGGCTGCGGGGCATGGTGGCATACCGTGGACCTGAGGCGCTTGTTGATCAGATGCGGCTTGACGTCATCCAGGCCCACGATGTTTTGCTGAACAAGTAGGCCCATGCGTTAGCAGGGATTCGGAGGGCATGTAGCGTGAGCGTTGAGAAGAACACCCGGCCACTCGACGAAGGCATCGTCAAGGACTTCAGCTCACGCATGAGCTACGGCTCCTACCTGCAGCTTCCCTTGTTGCTCAGCGCGCAGCAACCTGTCAGCCAGCCGGAGCACCATGACGAACTCTTGTTCATCATCCAGCACCAGACCACAGAGCTTTGGCTGAAACTGGTCCTCCACGAGCTCCGCAGCGCCGCGACGTGGCTGCGCCAGGACGATCTTGGCTCCGCGCTCAAGGGCATCGCAAGGGTCAAGCACATCCAGAAGACCCTCACCGAGCAATGGTCGGTGCTGGCCACCCTGACTCCCACGGAATACTCGCAGTTCCGCGGTTTCCTGGGGAACGCCTCCGGCTTCCAGTCGAGCCAGTACCGCGCCGTCGAGTTCATCCTTGGCAATAAGAACGCCAAGATTCTGCCGGTGTTCGATTCGGATCCAGAATCGAAGGCCATGCTGGAGGAGCTCCTGCACGCGCCCAGTATCTACGACGAATTCCTGGCCTACCTTCACCGCCATGGCTACGACGTTCCGGAGTCCGTCCTGGACCGGGACGTCTCCCAGGCCCACCAGTTCGCCCCTGAGCTCTTGCCGCTCTTCAAGCACATCTATGAACATGCCGCAGACAACTGGGCGGCCTACGAGGCCTGCGAGGAACTGGTGGACCTTGAGGACAACTTCCAACTGTGGCGCTTCAGGCATTTGCGCACTGTCCAGCGGACCATCGGCATGAAGACCGGAACCGGAGGTTCAAGCGGAGTTTCATTCCTCCAGAAGGCACTTGACCTGACGTTCTTCCCCGAGCTGTTTGCCGTCCGTACTGAGATCGGGCAGTGACCGGAACCTGTCTTTGAGGAGGGTCAGACGGCAGCTTTCGACAAGATTGCCAGGCTGCCGGTAAACTGAGGGATGGATCCGGCTGCAGTCCGTGGCGGCTGGACCTGTTTTGTGTGCGGTCATTGGCACATCACAACCCGGCAGCGAGGCGCTGAATCGGGACGCACGGCACAACTCTAGGAGTTCACGTGGCACTTGAAGCCGCTGTTAAGCAGTCCATCATCGAGGCATACGCAACGTCCAAGGGCGACACTGGTTCGCCGGAGGTCCAGATTGCAGTCCTGACTCAGCGGATCAAGGATCTGACTGAGCACATGAAGGAGCACAAGCACGACTTCCACACCCAGCGCGGTCTGCTGGCTATGGTTGGTCGTCGCAAACGCATGCTGGGCTACCTCAAGAAGACTGACATTGCCCGCTACCGTGCGCTCATCGAGCGCCTCGGCCTGCGCCGCTAGTTTGACTTCGGGCGGCCCGATCCTCCGCGGACCGGGCCGCCTTTTCTCCATAACTAAATCCAACACTTAACAGGAGTTCAACCGCATCGCGCATTCGCGGTCCTCGGTAGTGATCCCCGGGAACAGCCTTCTGTGATGAAGGCGTAGCCCGTGGGTCTCGATCGATGACCGGGTGTCGTACAGGCCAGGAACAGACGCTGGCCTGGGTCGATGCGGACGAACTTCCGCTAAACCAAGAAACGGAGGTGACTCTCAATGGAGGGTCCCGAAATCCAGTTCTCAGAAGCCAACATCGACAATGGCCGCTTCGGCAGGCGTGTTATCCGCTTCGAAACCGGCCGCCTTGCCAAGCAGGCAGCCGGCGCAGCGATGGTCTACATCGACGAAGACACCGCCCTGCTGTCCGCAACCACCGCGGGCAAGTCCCCGCGTGAAGGCTTCGACTTCTTCCCGCTGACCGTCGACGTCGAAGAGCGCATGTACGCCGCCGGCCGCATCCCGGGCTCGTTCTTCCGCCGTGAAGGCCGCCCGTCCACCGAAGCCATCCTGGCTTGCCGCCTCATGGACCGCCCCCTGCGCCCAGCTTTCGTCAAGGGCCTGCGCAACGAGGTCCAGATCGTGGTCACCGTCCTGGCGATCAACCCGGACGAGCTCTACGACGTCGTGGCCATCAACGCCTCGTCCATGTCCACCCAGCTCTCCGGCCTCCCGTTCTCCGGCCCGATCGGCGGCGTCCGCGTTGCCCTCGTCGCCGACGAACAGGGTTCGCAGTGGGTTGCCTTCCCGAAGCACTCCCAGCTCGAAAACGCCGTCTTCAACATGGTTGTCGCCGGACGCATTGCCGGTGACGACGTCGCCATCATGATGGTTGAAGCCGAAGCCACGGACAACTCCTGGAACCTCATCAAGGAACAGGGCGCTACCGCTCCCACCGAAGAAGTTGTTTCCGAGGGTCTCGAAGCTGCCAAGCCGTTCATCAAGGCCCTGTGCGAGGCCCAGGCCGACCTGGCTGCCCGCGCCGCCAAGCCCACGGTTGAGTTCCCGATCTTCCTGGACTACCAGGACGACGTCTACGCCGCTGTCGAAGCCGCAGCCGCCGAAAAGCTTGCTGCTGTCTTCCAGATCGCCGACAAGCAGGACCGCGACAACGCCTCCGACGAGCTCAAGGACGAAGTCCTTGGCGCCCTCGTCGGCCAGTTCGAAGGCCGCGAGAAGGAGCTGTCCGCAGCCTTCCGCTCGCTGACCAAGCAGGTTGTGCGCCAGCGCATCCTCAAGGACCAGATCCGCATCGACGGCCGTGGCCTGACGGACATCCGCCAGCTGACTGCCGAGGTAGAGGTCCTGCCCCGCGTTCACGGTTCCGCCATCTTCGAACGCGGCGAAACCCAGATCATGGGTGTCACCACGCTGAACATGCTCAAGATGGAACAGCAGATCGACTCGCTGTCTCCCGTCACGCGCAAGCGCTACATGCACAACTACAACTTCCCGCCGTACTCCACGGGCGAGACCGGGCGCGTCGGCTCCCCGAAGCGCCGCGAGATCGGTCACGGCGCCCTTGCAGAGCGCGCCATCATGCCGGTGCTGCCGTCCCGCGAGGAATTCCCGTACGCCATCCGCCAGGTGTCTGAGGCCCTCAGCTCCAACGGTTCGACGTCGATGGGTTCCGTTTGTGCCTCCACACTGTCCCTGCTCAACGCAGGTGTGCCGCTGAAGGCAGCTGTTGCCGGTATCGCCATGGGCCTGGTTTCCGACCAGGTTGACGGTCAGACCCGCTACGCGGCCCTGACCGACATCCTCGGTGCCGAAGACGCTTTCGGCGACATGGACTTCAAGGTTGCCGGTACCTCTGAGTTCGTGACGGCTATCCAGCTGGACACCAAGCTCGACGGCATCCCGGCATCGGTATTGGCCGCCGCCCTGAAGCAGGCACGCGAAGCCCGCCTGCACATCCTGGATGTCATCAACGCCGCCATCGATACCCCGGACGAGCTCTCCGAGTTCGCACCGCGCGTGATCGCCGTCAACATTCCCGTTGACAAGATCGGCGAGGTCATCGGCCCCAAGGGCAAGATGATCAACCAGATCCAGGAAGACACCGGCGCCGACATCTCCATCGAGGACGACGGCACTGTCTACATCGGCGCCACCAACGGTCCGTCTGCCGAGGCAGCACGCGCCGCGATCAACGCCATTGCCAACCCGCAGATCCCGGAAATCGGTGAGCGTTACCTGGGCACGGTCGTCAAGACCACCACCTTTGGCGCGTTCGTTTCCCTGACCCCGGGCAAGGACGGTCTGCTGCACATCTCCGAGCTGCGCAAGCTGGCCAGCGGCAAGCGCGTGGACAACGTCGACGACGTCGTCTCCGTGGGACAGAAAATCCAGGTCGAGATCACCAAGATCGATGACCGCGGCAAGCTCTCGCTCTCCCCGGTTGTGGCCGAGGAAGAAGGCGCCGCCTCTGAGGAAGCTCCCGCCGAAGAAGCTGAAGTATCCGCAGAGTAGCCTGAACCGGCACTGCACGGGCAGGACCGGTGGACATGTCCACCGGTCCTGCCCGGTTTAACAACGAATTCCCGCCCAAGGGCGATGTGCCCGCTGGTACGATTGCAGCCAGATTTGGCACCCGCGATTTCCCACAGAACTGAAAGGTCTTGATGACTGTCGTACCCCTCCCTCTGGCGCAGACCGTGCCCGGCGGCGAACTGATCCATGGCACCGAAGGTGGCTCCGTTGTCCGGCGTTCGGTGCTACCGGGGGGCGTTCGCGTGCTCACCGAGGCCATGCCCGGGCAGCGCTCGGCAACCATCGGATTCTGGGTGGGGGTCGGTTCCCGCGACGAGGCAGACGGCCAGCACGGCTCCACCCACTTCCTGGAACATCTCTTGTTCAAGGGGACCAGGCGGCGTACGGCCCTCGAGATCGCTTCTGCTTTTGACGAGGTGGGCGGTGAATCGAACGCGGCCACAGCCAAGGAAAGCACTTGCTACTTTGCGCGGGTACTGGATACCGACCTGCCCATGGCCATCGACGTCATCGCCGACATGATTACCGGCGCGGTGCTGGATCCGGCGGAACTCGAGCAGGAACGCGACGTGATCCTTGAAGAAATCGCCATGGACAGCGATGACCCCACCGATGTGGCCCACGAAAAATTCGTGGCCGCGGTACTCGGCATTCACCCGCTGGGACGCCCGATCGGCGGCACCCCGGCTGCCATCAAGGCGGTGTCCCGCGCTTCCGTGTGGGAGCACTACCGCCGCTTCTACCGGCCTGACGAAATCGTCATCACCGCAGCAGGCGGGTTGGATCACGACGTCGTTTGCGGGCTGGTGCTCGATGCGTTGCGGACGGCCGGCTGGGAGCTGAAAGACGGCGCCGCGCCGGTTGATCGCCGTTCCACCGCAGGTGCGGATATCACGGGTACCTCCGGGCTCCATGTGGTCAAGCGCCCCGTGGAGCAGGCCAATATCATCATGGGCTGCCCCTCGATCGTTGCCACCGATGACCGTCGCTTTGTCATGAGCGTCCTGAACGCAGTCTTGGGTGGCGGGATGTCCTCGCGGCTCTTCCAGGAGATCCGCGAAAAACGCGGCCTCGTATATTCCACCTACTCCTTTGCCTCCGCCTACGCGGACGCAGGCTACTTCGGCATGTACGCCGGCTGCACGCCGTCGAAGGTCAAACAGGTTCTGGAACTTCTGGGCGCTGAACTCGACAAACTTGCTGCTGACGGGATCACGGACGAGGAATTGCGCAAGGCCGTAGGCCAATTGTGCGGCGGAATCGTCCTGGCCCTTGAGGACACAGGTTCCCGAATGTCCCGACTTGGCCGTGCCGAACTAGTCTCCGGCGAATTCCAGGACATTGACGAAACACTTCGCCGCATCAAAGCCGTCACCGCCGAGCAAGTGCAGGAGCTCGCCGTCGTGCTCGCCGCTGCCCCACGCACGGTGACGGTCGTCGGGCCTTTCGAGGAGACGGAGACTTTCGGCCTCTAAGGGACATGCCCCTCGTTGGAGCCTAGGAATGGACATATCCCTGACGCGAAAATTGTGTGGTCGCGGCTGTGGTCCCAGGGGGCGGCAGCGTGCGGGTTATGCGGTGTGCTGGAGCGGTTCGAGGGTGACCTGGTAGCCGAGACTTTCGAGTTGTTGGATGGCTCTTTCCTTGCTGCGTAGGGGCTGGCGCCGGGTGTAGTAGTCCGGGCCCGGATCGGCGTAGCATTCGCCGGTGTTGAGCATGTGCCAGATGGCGATGAGCATGGAATGCTCGACGGCGACGAGTGCTTTCATTGGCCCGCGCCGGGACTTGATGCGCCTGTATTTCGCGCCGAGATAGGTGGTCTGTGATCGGGCCACCGTCATTGCGGCCGTGCCCAGGACCCGTTTCAGGTAGCGGTTCCCGGGCCTGGTCTTGGTCGATTTGACCCGCCCGGCGGATTCGTTGGCCCCCGGCGCGGTGCCGGCCCAGGATGCCAGGTGCCCGGCCGTGGGGAAAACGGACATGTCCGCCCCGGTTTCGGCGATGATGACCTCGGCGGTTCGGCTGCTGATGCCCGGGATTGTCGCCAGCAGTTCCCGGGCAGCGCTAAAAGGCTGCATGAGCTCATCGATCCGCGCGTCGAGGGTGGCGATGTCCTTGCTGTGGGCATCGATCCGGTTCAGGAACAGCCGGGCCATGAACGCGTGGTGGGCGTTGAAGCGGCCCGTCAGCGCCTCCGTCAGCGCGGGGATCTTCCGTCGCATGCTCCGTTTCGCGAGATCGGCCAGCGCTGCCGGGTCGTTCTGGCCCTCAATCAGGGCCTGGAGCATTGCCCTGCCGGAGGCGCCGGTGATGTCTGTTGCGATCGAGGAGAGCTTGATTCCGGAGTCTTCCAGCATCTTCTCCAGCCGCTGGACTTCCCTGGACCTCTCGTCGGTGATGGCGGAGCGCGTCCGCGTCAAATCGCGAAGCTGGCGGATGTTTTCCGGTGGGACCAGGCAGCCGTGCAGGAGGCCGTGCGCGCCAAGCTGTGCCAGCCAGGCCGAGTCCGAAACATCGGTTTTGCGTCCGGGCAGGTTCCTTGCCTCTCTGGCATGCACCAGCTGAACGTTCAGTCCTTTGTCTTCGAGCAGGAAGTAGAACTGGCGCCAGTAATCCCCGGTCGCCTCCATCACGATCAGGGCCACGCCCTGGTCCAGCAAGTATTCGGCCAGCCGGTTGACCTCGTTCGTCATGGCCGTCCAGGTCGTGATCTCCTGGGTCGTTCTGCCGCCCTCGCTCGTGATGCGCACGCAGGCCTTCGCGTCCCGCTTGGAAACATCCAGTCCCGCACATCGTTGATAGAGAACATCCATCGCTTCACCATCCGTTTTGCCGTCGTTGAGCAGGAAGCATGGACCGGAAAGGAGAGCAAAAGAAGCAGAATTCTGACGCCCGTGCTGATGGCAACATTCCACGGTCCCCGCGGAAACGGGCTCTCCACCACCAGGCTGATATGCGGGCTCGCGGCACCACAGAGTTAGCAGGGTCGTTTCCGGAACACAGCAGCAGTATCAGCCCGCGCTACCTCCGGAACAAGACGGCTGGAACCCAAAGGAAGCTTCCGGGCGAATTTTCCCGTTCCACGGCGGGACGAGCGAAGCCGCCCCTGCATGGCTGATATGTCCATTCCTGGCTTGGAACAGGGGGCATGTCCCGTGGGGACGTCGGATACACCAGTGGGACATGCCCTCCGCTGGAGCCTAGGAGTGGACATAACCCTGGTATGTCCGTTCCTGGCTTGGAACAGGGGGCATGTCCCGTGGGAAGGCTGGACGCGCCTGCTCGATCGGGAACATGATGGTGACGTATCCATCGTCGATGCGCAGGAGTCACCATGAACGAGCCATTGAAGAGTCATGCAAACACTGCGCTGGAGGCGTTCCTGGGGCATTGGCGGGGGAGCACCGAGCTTGCCGCTTCTCCGTGGGGCCCGGCCCGGACCGCCGACGCCGAGGTCACCTTCGCACGCGCGGCCGGAGGATACGCCCTGGTGCAGAGCTACCGGCACGTCGAGCCTGACGGTACGCACTTCGAGGGGCACGGTGTGTTCACGGTTGACCCGGACCATGGAGACACCCTGTGGTACTACGTGGACAGCATGGGCCGGCCGCCGGAAGCACCGGCCCGTGGCCACTGGCAGGACGGCATGCTGAGGCTTGAGCGGCGTAGCCCTCGCGGGACCGCGAGACACACCTTCAAAGTGGATGGCGGGGTGCTGACGCACATGGCCGAACTCCGGCTCGGCGACGCCGCGACATTCAGCCCGTTCATGATCTCGGTCTGCAGGCGGGTCTAAGGCCGACGTCCAGCAAGTACAGTCCAGCAGGTACAGCAGTCAGAGCGTCCTGGCCTCCACGGATTCCACGATCCGGGTGGTTGGCGCGCCGTCGAGCGAGGTTGGCCGTCCAGGGCCGCTCCACACCTTTGTCCGCAAAGTGTTCAACATTGATTCAACTTGCTCCCGCTCGGCGAAATCAAGCTCGATCAGGACGCGCTGCGAATCGTCCACGGGCCTGAAGACCCTGTAGGAAACAACTCCGGAGCCAGCACGATCTGCCGGGTCCGAGTCGAATGACTGCTTCCATGCGGCGAAGTCGTTCACGGCGTGTTCGATCTGGAGGGTGTACATGGCTGTTCCTTTGCTGTTGCGCGGATAGGCACAGCGTAGGCTCCTTAGGCCTGGGTAACCACCCTTCGGCCTGGGTCGGCTCAGCCCCCGGCAAACGGCGGAAGGACGTCGACGACGTCGTCCGCACCGAGGGCGGCCGAACGGTCCCGGACCGCTACTTCATTGCGCAGGAAGCTACTGCGGGAAATAATCCGGGCCAGGGTGGGCGTCCCTGCCGGAGGTTCCGGACGTTCGACGGCCAGCAGGGCGGCGATGAGCCCGTCCAAGCTGGTTCCTTCCGGAAGATCGTGGTGTTCCTCTTCGACGCCTGCTGCGGCGCGTGCGGCAGCGAAGTAACGTACAAGCACAGTTTCAGCCTCCGATGGCGCTCATGCTGCGGTCCGGCTGGATGAAGTCGGGTGCGCCGAGGCCGGTGTGGTCCATGCCGTGCGCCTTGGGTTTGAGCCACATGGCGTCCTGCCAGCGTTGGGCGAGTTCGTCGTCGCTGGCCCCTTGCCGGAGCAAGCCGAGGAGATCGAATTCTTCGCGGGAGAACAGGCAGCTCATGATCTTGCCTTCGGCGGTGATCCTTGTACGCCGGCAATCGGAACAGAACGGCTCAGTGACCGAGGCGATAATACCGACGGTGCCCAGAACCGCTCCGTTGGCTTCGGCCGATGCCGGGTCCCGGCGTCGTACTTCGAATCGTTCGGCAGGTGCGCCGTCGCGTTCGCGAGGGTCCGGACTGAGCACGAAGTCCCGGGAGAGCAGTTCGCGGATCTCTGCGGCGGTGATCATGTTCCGCCGGGTCCAACCGTGATCGGCGTCCAGCGGCATTTGCTCGATGAAGCGCAGCTCATAGCGGCGGTCCAAAGCCCAGGCCAGGAGGTCCGGGGACTCGGCGTCGTTGATTCCCCGCATGAGCACGGCGTTGATCTTGACCGGTCCCAGGCCCGCGGCCCAGGCGGCATCCACGCCTGCAAGCACCTTGTCGAGGAAGGGGCGCCGGGTTAGCTTGGCGAATGTCTCTTCGTGCAGGGAATCGAGGGAGACGTTGATGCGTGTGAGCCCGGCTTCCTTGAGCGCGGCCGCCTTCTTGTCCAGGCCGACGCCGTTGGTCGTCATCGAGATCGGCAGATCAGGGTGTGCCTTCCGGAGGGCGGAGATGATGTCCAAGAGGTCAGCACGCACCAGGGGCTCGCCGCCGGTAAGGCGCAGTTCGCGGACCCCGAGTTGTTCCACGCCGATCCGCACTATCCGGACGATCTCGACGGCGGTCATGACGGCCTGTTTGGACAACCATTCGAGCCCTTCGGCGGGCATGCAATACGTGCACCGGAGGTTGCATTTGTCAGTCAAGGACAGGCGCATGTCAGTGGCCCGGCGTCCGTAGCGATCGAACAGGCCCACAGGGGTTCCGGCAGGGCGCGGCGGGGGCGCGGACACGTTGCTCCCTGTCCCATCGCCCGAAGCGGGCAACGGCATGCCTAGCTGAACACTCATGGATTCAGGCTACGCCAGGCAGGGCCCAAGCGTGATATCGCCCACTGGTCATGTTCGTCGGCCGCTCGCCGTGAAAGGCAGCGCAAAGCGTGAGTTCTTACGGAATACGTACGGTTGGCCCACGGGCGGCCGGATCAGGCACCACGGGCACATTGCGAATCTATGCTGAAGGTGTGAACATGCAGCCCGCCCCGCACGCTGCCGAACCTGGCAACCGCCGCATTCTCTTGGTCGAAGACGAACAGACCATCGCCGACGTCGTCCGGGACTATCTGGTCCAGGCAGGCTTCCAGGTCGATCTCGCGGGCGACGGCTTCACAGCCCTGAGCCTCGCAGCTGCCAGGCGACCTGATCTAGTCATCCTGGACCGCATGCTGCCTGGACTCGACGGGGTGGAAGTGTGCCGCAGGTTGCGGCTGGCCATGAGCGTTCCCATCATCATGGTCACCGCCCTCGGCACGGAGGACGACCGCATCCTGGGGCTGGAAACCGGAGCGGACGACTACGTCACCAAGCCCTTCTCACCGCGCGAACTGGTTCTCCGGGTGAAATCCGTGTTGCGCCGGAGCATCAAGGAATTCAGCCCGGAACCTCCCGTGGAACTTGCCGGCTTCGAATTGGATCCGGCCTCGCGCACGGTGCTCCATGATGGAAAGCCACTGACGTTGACGGTGCGCGAATTCGATTTGCTGGCTTTCCTGCTCCGCCGGCCCAACCAGGTATTCAGCCGTGAGGACCTCATCAAGGCGGTGTGGGGCTGGGACTTCGGGGATCTGTCCACCGTGACGGTACATGTACGCCGTTTGCGCGAAAAGATCGAGGACAACCCCACAACCCCGGTGCTTCTCAAGACTGTCTGGGGAGTCGGTTACCGCTTCGACGCCAAGGAAGGCGGACATGCAGGCATCTGAAATGTTCACGATCCTGGCCTTGATGCTCCTATGGGCTGTCTCCATCGGCACCTTGACCCTTGCCTTACTGCGTTTCCTGCGCGGCGCCTCGATCCTGGTGCAGATCTGTCTCGTGGTGGTCGCCACCGTTGGCGTTCTCGTGGCCGGAATGGTGAGCGCGTTCAACGCCATGTTCATTTCGACCAGGGACCTCGAAGTCATGTGGTACATCCTCGCGGTGGCCTCAGCCGTGGCAATTGCCATCTCCCTGGTCCTTGGCGCCGGCGTCTCCCGCAACGTCATCCGGCTCGTGGCCGCCACGCGCCGCCTCGGCAGCGGCGAAGCCCTCGACGGATCAGTCCTGCCACCGTCGGCATCGCGGCGAACCGCGCCGGCCATGGGCTCCGAGCTGGCCCAGCTCGCCCAGGAACTCGAAGCGAGCAGCCTCAAACTGGAGGAATCCCGGAGGCGGGAAGTGGCCGTCGAAACTGCCCGCCGTGAACTGGTCTCCTGGATCTCGCACGACCTCCGGACTCCCCTGGCGAGCATGCGGGCCATGGCCGAAGCACTGGAAGACGGCATGGTGGCCGACGTTCCCGCCTACTATCGCAAGATCATCGGGCAGACGGATCAAATGGCGGTGATGGTCAACGACCTCCTTGAACTGTCCAAAATCCAGGCGGGAACGCTCCGTCTGAGCGCGGAAGCCCTGGACCTCTACGACCTGGTGAGCGACGCCATCGCCGATCTTGCCCCGCTTGCCGCGCAACGCGGCATCCAGCTCGACGGCGGTGGCGACCGGGAGTGCATGGCTGTCGCGGATGGGCCCAGCTTGGGCAGGGCCGTCCGCAACGTGCTCCTGAACGCCATCGTCTACAGCCGGCCCGACGGCGAGGTCCGGGTTAGCGTCGGACGCGAAGGAAGCGACGCCGTCGTCGACGTCGCGGACAGTTGCGGGGGCATCGACGACGAAGATCTCGCACACGTTTTTGAAACCGGATGGCAAAAGGACCGCTCCAGGAACGCAGGAATGCGGTTCGAAGCAGGACAACCGCGCTACAGCGGAGCCGGTGTGGGCCTCAGCATGGTGGCAGGCATCGTCAAGGCCCATGGCGGCAGCGTCACCGTGGCGAATACCGGGGAGGGTTGCAGGTTCACTCTGCGCCTCCCCTCGGGAGCACAAGCAGCCGCATCCGACGCCGGCGCATACCCGATAGAAGCAGCTCCCGCTGAGACAATTCCGTCAGCGGGCACCAAACAGGCAGGCAAGTCATGAGCAGGACCACTCCGAAGGCAGAGAAACCCAGTACTAGGACGGCGGTCCGTTGGGCTGCAGCATGCGGCGTGGTGGCCATCGGGCTCGGGGTGGCCGCCGGAGAGTTGTTGGCCGGTTTCCTGAGCCCGACCGTCTCACCCGTCACAGCACTTGGTGGTGTGGTGATCGACGCCGTACCGGGTTGGGCCAAGGAACTGGCCGTCAGCCTTTTCGGCACCGCGGACAAAATCGCCCTGATCGTCAGCATCGCACTGGTGACGTTGGTCCTTGCTGCGCTTGCCGGCTTCCTGGAGTATCGGCGAAAGGGAGCGGGGCTCGTGCTCGCGTTGCTCGCCGGAGCCGCCGGATTGGCTGCCGTTTTGACCCGCGCCCAGGCGGCGCCCACCGCGGCCATCGCGCCGGTCGTAGCCACGATGGTCACCATGCTGTTCCTCCGCCTCCTAACCCAACGGCTCGAAACCTGGCGCCCCGGACCGGAGGCCAGCGACATGCCATTGGCGCGCCGGAGCTTCGTGCAATTGTTGGGCGGAACGGCGGTAGCAGCCGTGGTTGCGGGAATCGTGACGACCGTGGCGCGCAGGGCAGGATCCGTGGTTTCCGATTTCCGCCGCGGGGTTGCCCTGCCAGCGCCGGCGACGCCGGCCCAGAAGATCCCCGACGGCGCAGCGCTCACCTTGGCGGGACTCCAACCGCTCGTCACCCCGACCCCCGACTTCTACCGGATCGACACCGCCCTGATTCCCCCGGCCGTGAATCCACCGGAGTGGATCCTCAAGGTGACGGGTTTGGTGGAGCGCGAAGTCCAGCTGGATTTCGCCACCTTGTTGAGCAAACCGATGATCGAGCGCCACGTGACCATCGCCTGTGTATCCAACGAGGTCGGCGGAGGCCTGATCGGTAATGCCCTCTGGCTGGGCTGGCCCGTCCGCGAGCTCCTGGCCATGGCCGGGCCCAAACCCGGTGCGGACATGGTGCTGTCCCGCAGCACCGACGGCTGGACTGCCGGAACTCCCCTCGAAGCGCTCACCGACAATCGGGACGCCATCCTCGCCGTCGGAATGAATGGTGAACCCTTGCCGCTGGAACACGGCTTCCCGGTCCGCATGATCGTGCCCGGCCTTTATGGATATGTCTCGGCTACCAAATGGCTGACGGAGCTGAAAGTCACCCGCTTCGCGGACGACCAGGGCTACTGGACACCGCGCGGCTGGAGCGATCATGGACCCATCAAGACGCAGTCCCGCATCGACGTGCCGCGGGATGGCCACTCGGTCAAGGCCGGAATGATCCAGCTCGGCGGGGTCGCCTGGGCTCAACACCGCGGTGTCGCCAAGGTGGAGGTACGGGTAGACCGGGGCAATTGGCAGGAAGCCAAGCTCGCACCGGGAATCTCCACGGACACGTGGTACCAGTGGCAGCTAGGCCTTGAATTGGGTGTTGGAGGCCATGAGGTCCAGGTCCGTGCCACCGATGCTACCGGCACACCCCAGCCCGAAGCCCGCACTCCCGTGGCTCCCGACGGGGCCACTGGATTCCACACCATCCGGATCACCGTCAACTGACACTAGGCTGTGTAGGTCTGAGCGAAAACAATCGGGAGGAACACCGTGGCCAGATCCGTCGCAGCCCACCGCGAAGCTGTCAAGGAGCTTCTGTCTGGCCTTGCGCGCCAAGGAAGCACGGAAGAGTTGCCCTTGATGGCTGCGCTCGGCCGCGTCCTCGCCAATGATGTCCTGGCGCCGCTCAGCCTGCCGCCGTTCGCCAACTCCCAGATGGACGGATTTGCCGTTCGCTCGGCGGACCTCGCACCTCACTCAGGGAGCGACGTCGGAGCGGAGCTGACAGTCGTGGATCCAGTTCCGGCGGGCGCGTTCCCGGCGCGGCTAGTGCCCGGCACCGCGGCCCCCATCATGACCGGCGCCATGATGCCCGAGGGTGCCGACGCCGTCGTGCCCATCGAACAGGCTGTGCCTGATGTCTTCCCCGCGCCCGGGGTGGCAGCAACCGTCCGCCTCCCGACAACCGAGCTGGGAACGTTCGTCCGCGACGCCGGGAGCGACATCACCGAGGGGACCGTTGCCTTGCGGGCCGGAACTGTCCTTGGGCCCGGGCAGTTGGGGCTGCTCGCGGCCTTGGGAATGACCGCCGTCGAGGTCCGCACGCCGGTGCGCGTGCTCCTGGTGACTACGGGCGATGAAGTCGTGGAACCCGGCACGTCCCTGCCGGAGGGCAAGATCTACGATTCCAACGGAACCCTGCTGGAAGCCGCCATGGTGCAATCCGGTCTCCGGGTTACGCGGACGGGAATCAGCGGTGACGATCCTGCTGCCCTGAAAGAACTCCTGCACGCCCACCTCGGAGCAATCGACCTCATCGTGACCACAGGGGGAGTCAGCAAGGGCGCCTACGAAGTGGTGAGGCAGGCCATGAATGGCCAATCGGTCGAATTCGTGTCCGTGGCCATGCAGCCCGGCGGCCCCCAAGGGATCGGAACGTTCGACGGCGTGCCTCTCCTCGGTTTTCCCGGCAACCCGGTGAGCTGCCTTGTGTCCTTCGAAATGTTCCTTCGCCCCGCGCTCGCCGCCGTCGTGGGAATCCCGGCACTGCGGCCGAGCCTGCAGGCGCGCCTTACTGAGTCGCTTACCTCTCCCGCGGGAAAGCACCAGGTGCGCCGCGGAACCCTGCTTCCGGGTGGAACAGTCCGGCTGGAGGGCGGCGTCGGTTCCCATCTCATCCATGCGCTGGCCAACTCGAACGCGCTGGTCCAGGTTCCGGCGGACGTAACGGAACTCGACGCCGGGGCGGAAGTGGAAGTATGGATGTTGTGAATGACACTTCAGACTCCGCCGGCATGGTTGGCGGCCTTACGCATCTGCGCCAGGACGGAACGGCCCAAATGGTCGATGTCTCCGAGAAAGCCGTGACCACCCGCGAGGCTACCGCCACCGCCACCGTCCACAGCACCTCCGAGGTCCTTGCCCTGCTCGGCGCCGGTGAGCTTCCCAAGGGGGACGCCCTGGCCGTGGCGCGCGTTGCCGGGATCATGGCGGCCAAGAAGACCCCCGAACTCATCCCGCTGTGCCACCCGCTGCCGATTTCCAAGGTCACCGTGGACTTCGAACTCGGTCCGGACACAGTGGCGGTGCTCGCGACGGTCAAGACCAGGGGCGTCACCGGCGTGGAGATGGAAGCATTGACTGCGGCATCCGTGGCCGCGCTCAGCGTCTACGACATGATCAAGGCCGTGGACAAACATGCCGTGATCAGCGGCATCCAGGTGCTCGCCAAGAGTGGCGGAAAGAGCGGCGACTGGGCCCTTCCAAACTCGTCCGGAACGCCCAGTGAGGGGTCACGCGCATGAGCGCCTGCGAACCCCAGCGCGGCCCGCGGAAGGCCGGCGTTGTCATCGCGTCCAACCGCGCCGCGGCAGGAATCTACGAGGACAAGAGCGGCCCCGTGATCCTTGATTGGTTGGTCGAACACGGCTACGAGACCTTCCCCGTCATGGTGGTCCCGGACGGTGAGCCGGTCGGTGCCGCCATCCGTGCCCTGCTGACCCAGGAACCCGCCGTCGTGATTACCAGCGGCGGCACGGGCCTCAGCCCCGACGATCGCACTCCCGAAGTCACCCTGCCTTTGCTGGATCGCGAAATACCAGGGCTCATGGAGGGCATCCGCCGCGCCGGAGCGGCCAAAACGCCTATGGCCATGTTGAGCCGGGGGCATGCGGGCACTGCAGGCAAGACGTTCATCGTGAATCTGCCGGGTTCGCCGAAGGGCGTGATGGACGGGCTTGCCGTCCTTGATCCCGTCATCGCCCACCTGTGCGATCAGTTGGAGGGAAACCATGACCACTGAAACCGACTTCGAAGTAGTCAGCGCGATCCTCAGCGCTGAAGCGATTTCCGTGGATCAAGCCATCGCAGCCGTGGAATCCGACACGGCGGGAGCGGTGGTGAGCTTCAGCGGCGTGGTCCGCAACCACGACGGCGGCAAGCCCGTGGACAGGCTCAGCTACAGCGCCCATCCCACTGCCCATCAGGTCATGGCCGACGTCGTGGCGCAGCTCGTGGCGGAGCACTCGGGAGAGGCTGCCCAACCTGTCCGCATTTGGGCGGCCCACCGGATCGGCATGCTTGAGGTTGGCGAACCTGCGCTCGTTTGCGCGGTTGCCGCTGCACACCGCGGACAAGCCTTCGCTGTGTGCTCGGAGCTTGTGGACAGGATCAAGGCGCAGGTGCCCATCTGGAAGGAACAGTTCTTCAGCGACGGCACGGTCGAGTGGGTCGGGGCAGGGGAGTAGCTGCGCTTCCCGGCGACCCCGCGATGGGGCAGCCACCATCGAAAATTCCGGCGCGCTCCGCCCGGTAGGGTTAAGGGCATGACCGAACAACTTGCTGTTGCCGTGCTGGGCGCCCACGGGCGCATGGGTATCGAAGCCGTCAAGGCGGTGGAGGCAGCCGCAGACATGAAGCTTGTCGCGGCACTCGGACGCGGCGATTCCCTTGATGCACTGCTCGACGCCGGTGCCAAGTATGTTGTGGACCTCACCGTTCCGGACAGCACCGAAGCTAACGTCCGTTTCGCCGTGGAGCACGGTATGCACGCTGTTGTCGGCACCACCGGCTGGGACGCCGCACGGCTTGCCGCCTTGCGGGAGTTGCTTGCCGCGAACCCCGGCTCAGGGGTCCTGATCGCACCGAACTTCGCCCTCGGTTCCGTCCTCGCCTCCGCGTTCGCGGCCAAAGCCTCCAAATATTTTGAATCGGTCGAGATCGTCGAGCTTCACCACCCGAACAAGGTGGACGCGCCTTCGGGCACGGCCGTCCGTACGGCCCAGCTCATTGCGGCCACCCGCGAAGAAGCCGGCGTCCCGGTCAGCCCAGACGCTACGGCCACTGCCCTCGACGGTGCGCGCGGTTGCGACGTGGACGGTGTCCGCGTCCACAGCGTCCGCCTGCGCGGGCTCGTGGCGCATCAGGAAGTGCTGCTCGGTGGTCCGGGGGAGCAACTGACCATCCGCCACGATTCCTTCGACAGGGCTTCCTTCATGCCCGGCGTGCTGCTGGGACTGCGCAACGTTGCGGCCCACCCCGGGCTGACAGTCGGCCTGGACGGCTACCTGGACTTGGGGCTGTAGGCGCATGGGATCGCTCTGGAACGCATTCAGGAAGAACCGCACCAAGATCTGGGTGGGTGCTGTCACGCTGCTGCTGGTTCTCTACCTGGTGGTCACCTTCCAGCGTTCGATCCTGCTGCTCAGCGACCAGAACCTGGTAGCCAAGGGAATCGGCGCGGCCTACCTGGTGCTCCCCATCATCGGAGCCTGGGCGATGGTCCGCGAACTGCTCTTTGGCGCCCGCACCGAGAAAATGGCCAAGGTGCTCGAAGCCGAGGGCGGCCTGCCGGTGGACAACCTGCCGCGTACGCCCGGTGGGCGCATCGTCCGCGCCGCTGCGGACGCCGAGTTCGAGAAGTACCGCGTGGAGGCCGAGGCCGCGCCCGAGGACTGGCGCTCCTGGTTCCGGCTTAGCTGCGCCTACGATGCCGCCGGCGACCGCAAGCGTGCCAGGGAATCGATGCGCGACGCCGTACGCCTCTTCCGCGCCCAGCCCGCCGCGGCGGAGCAGTAGCCGCGGTCGGTCCGGACGGAAGAATCTTGTATTCGAATATATGTTCGAATACCATGGCTGCATGAACGATCCTTCGAAGCGGCCGAACGCGTACCCCCAAGGCCTGGACGGGCCTATGAAGGCGATGAGCCCGGGCGTCGTCGATTTCCTCTTCCGGCAACTCGTCGCGGGGGAGCCACCGGAAGATGTGCAGTGGCGGCGCGAGGGAACCGTTCTGGGCGATCAGCAACCGGGAGCCGAGCTTGCCAGGCGGCTTGCGGAGACTGACCTCGAATCGTTGACCCCTGTTGAACTGTTCGACTACGTGCGTGCCGCCCAGCGGCTTTGTGCGTGGGCGGACCGCATGCGGGAATCGGCGGTTGCCCGGTATTGCTCGCCGGAGACGGCTGCGAAGCCCGAGGGGAAGAATCCGGAAAGCCCAGCGACGTTCGGCAATCGCCATCGCGACGCTTCGGCTTGAGGCCTAGCTCCCATTTCGCTGAATTTGACGACAATCACGACGCCGCCATTCTCCTATCCTGCAGCTGACAGGGTAACGTTTTTCATATGTCTGACTCTCGTGCGAACGTTCCTGCTCTCGGTACCCTTCTGACCGCCATGGTCACCCCGTTCACCAAGGGCGGCGAAGTCGATTACAAGCAGGCAGCGGAACTGGCAGTCAAGCTGGTCGACGACGGCTGCGATGGCCTCGTTGTCACGGGAACAACCGGAGAGACGTCAACGCTCACGGATGCTGAAAACCTCGGCATGTTCCGCGCCGTGAAGGAAGCCGTCGGCGGTCGCGCCGCAATCATCGCGGGAACCGGGACCAATGACACCGCACACTCTGTGCACCTCTCCCAGGAAGCCGCGAAACTCGGCGTCGACGGCCTCCTGATCGTCACGCCGTACTACAACAAGCCGAGCCAGGCCGGCGTCCGGGCCCACTTCGAGACCATTGCGTCGGCCACCGAGCTGCCCGTCATGTTGTACGACATTCCCGGGCGTTCTTCCATTCAGATCGCACCAGAGACCATGATCGGTCTTGCCGCCCACCCCAACATCGTTGCGGTCAAGGATGCCAAAGCCGATTTCGCCGCCGCAACGCGCGTCATGGCCGAAACCGACCTCCTTTTCTACTCGGGGGACGATGGCCTGACTCTCCAGTGGATGGCCCTGGGCGCAGTCGGCCTGGTAGGCGTCACGACGCACGTCGTCACCCGCCGATTCCGCGAGCTGGTCGACGCCATCAATGCGAACGACCTCGGCACGGCGCGCAAGATCAATTTCGAACTGGAGCCTGTGGTCCGTGCAACCATGACCCGGGTCCAAGGCGCTGTCGCCGCCAAACAAATTCTTAAATGGCAGGGAGTCCTGCCCAACTCGGTTGTCCGTTTGCCCCTCGTGGAGCCGGACGCCGCCGAGATCGCAACCATCCGCGAGGACTTGGCGGAAGCTGGAATGGACTTCACTGTCTAGAAGGATTCCGCCGGAAAGTAGCCCACTATGACCCAAACCGCCCTTCCCGGACTTGCCACCCCGCCCAAACTTCCGCAGGGAACACTCCGGATTGTGCCCCTTGGGGGGCTCGGGGAGATTGGCCGCAACATGGCCGTTTTCGAAATCAACGGCAAGTTGCTGGTTGTCGACTGCGGCGTGCTCTTCCCTGAAGAGACACAGCCAGGTGTTGACCTCATCCTGCCCGATTTCTCGTACATCGAGGACAGGCTCGACGACGTCGTTGCCATCGTCCTGACGCACGGCCACGAAGACCACATCGGCGCTGTGCCGTACCTTCTGCGCCTGCGCCCGGACTTGCCCTTGGTCGGTTCCCAGCTGACGCTTGCCCTCATTGAGGCCAAGCTCCAGGAACACCGGATCAAGCCGTACACGCTCACGGTTGCCGAAGGGCAAGTGGAGCAGTTCGGGCCGTTCGAATGTGAATTCGTTGCAGTCAACCACTCGATTCCGGACGCCTTGGCTGTCTTCATCCGAACCGCAGGCGGCAATGTGCTGCACACAGGCGACTTCAAGATGGACCAGCTGCCCCTGGATGGCCGCATCACGGACCTGCGCCACTTCGCCCGCCTCGGCGAAGAAGGAGTGGACCTGTTCATGGCCGACTCCACCAACGCGGATGTCCCAGGCTTCACCACGGCCGAGAAGGAAATCGGTCCCACGCTGGACCGTCTGTTCGGCCAGGCCAAAAAGCGCATCATCGTTGCGTCCTTCTCCTCACACGTTCACCGTGTCCAGCAGGTCCTCGACGCCGCCGCCAAGCACGGCCGCAACGTCGCCTTTGTGGGCCGGTCGATGGTGCGCAATATGGCCATCGCGGCAAAGCTGGGCTACCTTGACGTCCCACCGGGAATCCTCGTGGACATCAAGAACATCGAAAAATTGGCCGACCACCGCGTAGTCCTGATGTCCACGGGCTCCCAGGGCGAGCCCATGGCAGCGCTGTCCCGCATGGCCAATGGCGACCACCGTGTAGTGGTCGGACAGGGCGACACAGTCATTCTGGCCTCAAGCCTCATCCCGGGCAACGAGAATGCCGTCTACCGGATCATCAACGGGCTGCTCAAACTCGGCGCCGACGTCGTCCACAAGGGCAACGCCAAGGTGCACGTTTCCGGCCACGCAGCCGCGGGCGAACTGCTCTACTGCTACAACATCCTCAAACCGCTGAACGCCATGCCCGTGCACGGCGAAACCCGCCACCTCATCGCCAACGGCAACCTGGCGGAGGACTCCGGCGTCCCCTCGGACCGCGTGATCCTCAGCGATAACGGCACGGTCATCGACCTCAGAGACCACAAGGCCAACGTGGTGGGCCAAGTTGAAGTGGGCTTCGTGTACGTTGACGGCTCCAGCGTGGGTGAAATCACCGACGCCGACCTCAAGGACCGGAGGATCCTCGGCGACGAGGGCTTCATCTCCGTCATCACCGTGATCAACCGCACAACCGGCAAGATTGTCTCAGGCCCGGAGATCCACGCCCGCGGCGTGGCCGAGGACGATTCGGTGTTCGATGAGATCATCCCCAAGATCAACGCGGCCCTTGAAGACGCAGTGCTCCACCACGCGGACCACACCAACCATCAGCTGCAGCAAGTGGTCCGTCGCGTGATCGGCACGTGGGTCAACCGCAAGCTTCGCCGGCGGCCCATGATCATCCCGTTGGTATTGGAGGCCTAGCTTCTCGAGGCATAGCTTCTAGAGGCATGCCCAGCACGGACCCCCGGAGCCAGTCTCCGAACGGCCCGGTTCTTACGAACCGGGCCGTTCGTGTGTTCGGGCCAGATCGGGGTGACACCGAGCCCGCTGATTGTTCAACAGGGGCAACATGGTTCCTCCGCGCCCCTGAAATCCGCGGGATTCCGCACGGACTGGGGTAGCGTGGCGGACATGGCGACTCGTACTACCTCCGCGCCTAGAGGCAGCTCCAATAACAAATCCGGCGGCTCGGGCAGCGGCCGGGCCCCGGCCAAGTCCGGCAGGAGCGGCACAGCGACGGCCCGCGGCAAGCAGGCTGCCGTCGTCGAACCCCAGCAACCCTGGATCCTGCGTGCGTTTGCTGGAGCATGGCTGGGAATCGGGCACGTGGTGGGTGCAGGCATTCGCCGGATCGGCCACGACGTCAGCGACCTTGATCCTTCGGACCGCCGGGACGGCGCCGCGCTTTTCAACCTGGCGCTCGGTGTCTTCATCGCGACCTTCGCCTGGTGGGGCTTCAAAGGCTGGTTCCCGGACGTCGTCTATGGCATCGTGAACGGGACCTTCGGCTGGGTGTCCCTGATTCTGCCGCTCATGCTTTTCGTCTGCGCATTCCGCCTCTTCCGGCAGCCGTGGGACAGCCGCGGCAACAACCGCGTGGGCATAGGCTTCCTGATCATGACCTTCGCCGGGACGGGTTTGGCCCACATCATCGGGGGCCAGCCGACCGTCGCTGATGGCTTCGACGGTCTCCGGCGAGCCGGGGGAATGCTCGGCTTCCTCGCGGCGTCGCCGCTTGCCGCCATCCATCCCGCAGTACCGGTCATCGTCTACGGCGCCTTGGCGTTCGTCTCCCTCCTCATTGTCACGGCCACGCCTTTCGGCGCCATTCCCCGACGTATCCGCGGCGCGTACGAGCACCTGATGGGCGTCGACCTGGTGGATGCCGACGCCGGACACGGCGATTCGCACGATCGCAGTTACCTCCACGAAAACGTGGCGGCCGTGGAGCCGAAGAAGAAACGCCGCAAGCGCTTCTTCGGCAGGGACCACGACGACACCGGGCTTGAAGGCTATGTCGGCGATGAGGCGTTCGAGCACGCAATAGTCGACGACGACGCCCCTCCAGCGAAGGGCGCGCCTTCCGTGCCGCCCGGGGTGCGCCGCCCCACCCAGGCCGAAATCGCCGTCGAGAAGATCAAGGCCGCGCAGGGACTTGGAAGCTGCCCGAAGGCAGATGCGGAAAACGCCACAGAAGCGATCCCCGTGGTCGCGCCGGCCTTGCCCCCCGTCATTGTGCCTTCGGCGCCTGTCAGTCCGCCGCCGCCCCCGACGCCAATCCCGCAGCGCACCGAACAACTTTCGCTCGCCGGCGACGTGACCTACACGCTGCCGTCGTCGGACAACCTGACTCCTGGTTCTATCCCGAAGGAACGCACGGAAGCGAACGACGCCGTGGTGGCTGCCTTGACGGACACCATGCAGCAGTTCAACGTGGACGCCACGGTCACCGGCTTCAGCCGTGGCCCTACCGTGACCCGCTACGAGATTGAACTTGCGCCGGGCACCAAGGTGGAGCGCGTGACGGCCCTGTCCAAGAACATTTCCTACGCGGTGGCGTCAAGCGATGTCCGTATCCTCAGCCCGATCCCCGGCAAGTCAGCAATCGGCATCGAGATCCCCAATACGGACCGCGAGACCGTGTCCCTCGGCGATGTCCTGCGTAGCCAAAACGCGAGGCGCACAGACCATCCCATGGTGATGGGCGTCGGCAAGGACGTCGAGGGCGGTTACGTCGTCGCAAACCTCGCCAAGATGCCTCACTTGCTCGTGGCAGGTGCCACAGGTGCCGGTAAGTCGTCCTTCGTGAACTCGATGATTACGTCCATCCTCATGCGGGCCACGCCGGACGAGGTCCGCATGGTCATGGTGGACCCCAAACGCGTGGAACTCACCGCCTACGAGGGCGTTCCACACTTGATCACTCCGATCATCACCAACCCCAAGAAAGCTGCTGAGGCGCTGCAATGGGTGGTCCGCGAAATGGACGCCCGCTATGACGATCTTGCCAACTATGGTTTCAAGCACATCGATGACTTCAACAAGGCCGTCCGCGCCGGGAAGGTGGTTCCGCCGGTTGATTCCAAGCGCGTCATCAAGCCGTACCCCTACCTGCTGGTGATCGTGGACGAACTCGCCGACCTCATGATGGTGGCCCCGCGGGACGTCGAAGACTGCATCGTCCGAATTACCCAGCTTGCCCGCGCCGCCGGTATCCACTTGGTTCTGGCGACCCAGCGTCCTTCGGTGGACGTTGTGACGGGCCTGATCAAGGCCAACGTTCCTTCCCGCATGGCCTTTGCCACGTCCTCTGTCACCGACTCCCGCGTGGTCCTGGACCAGCCCGGCGCGGAGAAGCTCATTGGCCAAGGTGACGCGCTCTTCCTCCCCATGGGCGCCTCCAAGGCGATGCGTGTGCAGGGCGCGTGGGTCACCGAATCCGAAATCCACCGGGTGGTGGAGCACGTCAAGGGCCAGCTCAAGGCCGTCTACCGGGACGACGTCGCGCCCGAGGCGCAGAAGAAGCAGATCGACGACGACATCGGAGACGATCTCGAAGTCCTGCTGCAGGCTACGGAACTCGTGGTCACCACGCAGTTCGGCTCCACGTCGATGCTGCAGCGCAAGCTCCGCGTCGGCTTCGCGAAGGCTGGCCGCCTCATGGACCTGCTGGAATCGCGCGGGGTCGTGGGGCCGTCGGAAGGCTCCAAAGCCCGCGATGTCCTGGTCAAGCCGGACGACCTCGCTCCCGTGCTGGCAGCCATGAAGGGCCAGGAGGCGCCAGCTACGCCCGATGCGCACACCGCTGCCCTCAGCGACAACGCGAACGCGAACATCGCCGTCGGAGGCTATGCCGAAGACCTGGTCGCCGCCGATCTCGAACGCCGCAAGCAGGTGACGGAATACCACGACGGGGCAGACAGTTCCGATGACGAGGACGGCGGCGGCGAGGACGCCTGGTCGCTGACCGGGCGGTAGCCTAGGGGAGTGACTACATCCGAGGGCAGCAAAGCCGGTTCCAACGGATCGGACATCTGGAACCTGCCAAACATCCTGACGATGCTTCGAATTGTCCTGGTCCCGTTCTTCGTTTGGTTTCTCCTCGCGGACAACAGCCAGCACGGCATCTGGCGCTGGGCCGCCGTGGTCGCCTTCGCTGTGGCCATCTACACGGACAAGCTCGACGGCGACATCGCCCGGAGCCGCAACCTCGTCACCAACTTCGGTAAGATAGCCGACCCCATTGCGGACAAGCTGCTCATTGGATCCGCACTGGTTCTTCTGTCAGCCCTGGGGGAGCTGCCTTGGTGGATTACCATCCTCATCCTCGTGCGCGAATGGGGGATCACCGCCCTGCGCTTCTTTGTCATCCGCTACGGTGTCATGCCAGCTTCGCGTGGCGGCAAGCTTAAGACCGTCATCCAGACCGTGGCGATCTTCCTTTACATCCTGCCGTTGTATTCCTTTGCGCCATGGCTCGGGAGCCTTGCCTTCTGGGTCATGCTCGTCGCCCTCGCCATCACGGTGTGGACCGGCGTCGAGTACGTCATCGAGGCCGTCAAGCTCCGCGCCGCAGGTAGGCGGGCTGCATGAGCCGGACCGCTGACGAGGTGGCGGCGACCGCCGTCACCCTCGCCATCGAGCGGGGCCTTACGGTGGCTACCGCGGAATCGCTGACCGCCGGCCTGGTTGCTGCGACCCTCGCTGATACACCGGGCGCCTCAGGCATGCTCCAGGGCGGCGTGGTCGCGTATCAGAATTCAGTGAAGGCGGCGGTTCTGGGGGTCCCGGCGGAGCTGCTCTCCGCGGTCGGATCCGTCGACGCCGCGGTGGCGGTGGCCATGGCCGACGGCGTCAGGCGCGCATGCGGAGCCGACGTCGGAGTGTCCACAACGGGGGTTGCCGGGCCCTTGCCGCACGACGGAAAACCGGTGGGAACCGTCTTCATCGGCGTCGCGACGTCGAGCGGAACTACGGCGCACGCCTACTCCTTCCACGGGGATCGCCCAGCCATCCGCGCGCAGGCAAATGTGGCCGCGCTGGAGCGCTTGCTGGAGTGCCTTGTCCGCACCGACCTACCACGCGTAAAGTAGCCGGGAACAAAAACCGAGGCTCAATAGTTGTTACATTGTGTCGCCTCGGAATGGCCGAGGCGCCTAGGATGTAGAAACAACCGGTGCACCTGAGCGGTGAACCGGACTCACGAGGGAGCAAGGCGATACAGATGGTTAAGCAGCCCGTATCCGTAAACGGCGTTGTCCGCTGGAAGGATGTGGGCTTGGCCGAGAAGGCACCGAGCGAACAGAAGGAGCGCAAAATGGTTGTACTGCGTCACGAAATCGGTGATGTTCTGCGCGATGTCCGCCAGCGTCAGGGCCGTACGCTCCGCGAAGTCTCGCACAGCGCCCGCGTTTCCCTTGGCTACCTGAGCGAAGTTGAGCGTGGTCAGAAGGAAGCATCCTCAGAGTTGCTGTCCTCAATCTGCTCGGCCTTGGACGTTCCGTTGTCCGGCATGCTCCGCGAAGTCAGTGACCGGGTTGCCGTCGCCGAAGGCGTCGCTGTTCCGGACACCGTCCCGCAGGAATTCGCCCAGCGTTATGGCCGCGATCTCGACCGTGAGCTCAGCGCCGAATTGAACGGTGACTTCACCCAGGGCATGCTCTCCGGAGCCCGCTAGACGGACCCTGCGCTCCGGTAAGCCGTTACCGGAGCGCGATCCAGCACGTTCATGCCCGGTCGCCCGGGATCCCGTGCGGGGAGACATAGCCGAATACTTGAAGTAAAGAAGGAGGGCCTCCAGTTGGAGGTCCTCCTTCTTGGGCCTGTGTGGCTCTGGGTCAGTCCTTGCCGATTCCCTCGCCGTAAGCTGCGTTGAGCCGCTCAATGTAGTCTGCCAGCGTCTGGATTTCCTCCAGCGGCCACTCACCCAGCCGTTCCCGGAATACCTGCCGGCGTGCGTCCTGGACCTGGTGCATCTTTTCTTCGCCCTTAGGGGTGAGCCGGATCGACTGTGCACGGCCATCCTGGGGATCGGCCTCTTTGTAGACCATGCCGATGCTCTCGAGGAACGCGATCTGGCGGCTCACCGACGGTTTCCCGACGCCGATGCACGAGGCGAGCTCCGTCAGGCGAATCGGGCCCTCTTTCCGGATGATCGACAGCAGTCCGTAAGCAGCTGGTTCCATGTCGGGATGGACCTGCCGAGATAACTGATGGGACAGCGATCGTGCGCGTCGCCAGAACATGCTCAGCTGGTGTTCCACCTGCTGGAGGGCGGCGTCGACATTGTCGCCTGCCTCCACCATTTCCGGTGCGTCATCGGGAGTGTTGCTCATGACAACCATTCTAGAGTCCGGTCCCGTGAGAGACTCTATTGGTGCGGATCAGTGACTTCTGGCGGCTGATGGACGATGAATTCGGGGCTGGCTACTCCCGGGTCCTCAGCAGCTCCCTTGTATTGGCCGGCGTCGGCGGCCGTACGGCAAACGACGCCTTGGCTGCCGGCTACAGCCCCCGCGACGTCTGGCTTGCCTTGTGCGACGTCCAGGACGTTCCGCCGGAGCGACGGCTCGGCAGGGACGTCAAGCCGGCCGACAAGGGCTCAGGGACGTTCTGACTTCCAGTTCCGGGGGGACACGCCAACAAATTTGTTCGAATATCTGTTCGGATGAGGCTATGCTCCTTTCAGAGGAAAATTGACCCTAGCGGACCGGTTTTCGCATCATTCGAATCCTGTGGTTTTCCACATAGACGAAGTCGCACGCAAAATTGTCAGCGGCTCGTACTAGCGTCGGATGAGACAGGAAAGCGGCCGTTCAGGCCAGTCCACAGCGAGAAAGCATCAGAGGTGTGAACCATGGCGGCAAATCAGGATCGCGAGAAGGCGCTCGAGGCAGCGCTTGCCCAGATTGACAAGCAATTCGGCAAGGGCTCGGTCATGCGCCTGGGTGACGAAGTCCGGGCGCCCATCGAGGTCATTCCGACCGGCTCCATCGCCCTGGATGTCGCTCTTGGCATTGGTGGCCTGCCTCGTGGCCGTGTCGTTGAAATTTACGGCCCGGAATCCTCGGGTAAGACCACCGTCGCGCTCCACGCTGTGGCCAACGCGCAGCGTCAGGGAGGCATCGCAGCCTTCATCGACGCCGAGCACGCCCTCGATCCGGAATACGCGGCGAAACTGGGCGTCGACACCGACGCGCTCTTGGTTTCGCAGCCGGATACCGGTGAGCAGGCGCTCGAGATCATGGACATGCTGATCGGCTCCGGCTCCTTGGACGTCATCGTGATCGACTCCGTCGCCGCATTGGTTCCCCGCGCGGAAATCGAAGGCGAAATGGGCGACTCCCACGTCGGCCTTCAAGCCCGTCTTATGAGCCAGGCCCTCCGTAAGATCACCGGCCGGCTGAGCCAGACCAAGACGACCGCCATTTTCATCAACCAGCTCCGTGAGAAGATCGGCGTATTCTTCGGCTCCCCGGAGACCACTACAGGTGGTAAGGCCCTGAAGTTCTATGCCTCCATCCGCATCGACGTCCGCCGCATCCAGACGCTCAAGGAAGGTGCGGATTCGGTAGGTAACCGCACCAAGGCCAAGATCGTCAAAAACAAGATGGCTCCGCCATTCAAGATCGCTGAGTTCGACATCATTTATGGCCAGGGCATTTCCCGTGAGGGCGGCATCATCGATATGGGCGTCGAGCACGGCATCATCAAGAAATCCGGTTCATGGTTCACCTATGACGGTGACCAGCTGGGGCAGGGTATGGAGAACTCCCGCCGCTTCCTGCGGGATAACCCGGAGCTGGCCGCGGACCTCGAGCGGCTCATCAAGGAAAAGCTTGGTGTCGGAGTAGTCAAGCCTGCCGAAGCCGAGAAATCTCCGAAGCTGAAGGCCGTTGACGGCTAAGCGCCAAGGGCATTCACGGTCCACGGGCTCCGCAAGGTCGTCAGAGCCGTCAGAGTCGTCAGGGTCCAGACGGTCCTCAGGCTCCGTGGGATCCCCAGGCTCCACGCAATCCTCAGGTGCCGCACGGTCGTGGGGTCCGTCCGCGGATTCGTCCGTGGCGGCGGACCCTGATGCAAATCCGGAAGCGGTGGCCAGGGCCATTGTGCTCCGCCAACTGACCAACTCGCCCAAGAGCAGGCTCCAGCTTGCGCGCAAGCTGGCTGAGCGGAATGTGCCGGAAGATGTGTCCGAAGCCGTATTGGACCGTTTCGAGGAAGTCCGGCTCATCGATGACGCTGACTTCGCTGAGATGTGGGTTCGCAGCCGTGCCCAGTCCAGGAAGCTTGCCCGGGGTGCCTTGCGGCGTGAGTTGGCGGACAAAGGAATCGACGCTGAGACGGCTGAGGTTGCCTTGGCGCAACTGAGCGATGACGACGAGCGGAACGCGGCCAAGGATCTGGTCGCGCGCCGGCTGAGGGCCGGCGTCGACCTCTCGGACAGGGCCGAACGCGATAAACAGACCCGTCGCCTTGCCGCGATGCTCGCCCGAAAAGGCTACCAACCATCAGCGGCTTTCCGGATCGTTGGCGAGGTCCTGGACGAAGCCTTGACCGGCGAATCGGAGCTCGGTAATGGCTGGGAAACCAGCGGCCCGGAGACGGACCAGATCACTTAGACGGGGAGCCCGGGCACACTGAGAGCTACCTGTGAGTATCCTGCCCGGCGGTGACGTTGGGTATCAGCTTTGGTGACCGTCGGCTAAGGTTCTGGACTAGTGTTCCGATTCGGAGGCAGGTCAGATCCAATGAAACCGTTGCCGTGGCGGCTTTCGGCAGTCGTTGTGCCTTTGCTTGTGTCGTCATTGCTCCAAGCAGTCCCAGCCTCGGCCGACGACGCTCCGCCCTCGGGCTATCCCAGTTGGGCGGAGGTACAACAAGCCCAGGGAAATGAGGCGGCCGCGAGTGCCGAAGTGGCGCGCATCAACCAATTGCTGGTGGGCCTGCAGCAGAAGTCCGGGGAACTTGGTGCAGCCGCCATCAAAGCGGGAACCGAGTACGCCAAGGCCCATGAGGCTCTGGTGCATCAGCAGGAAGTGACCCAGAAGCTGGTTGAGGCGTCTCAGCAGGCCAGGGCCAAATCGGATTCCTTGAAGAAGGCCACCTCATCCCTTGTGGTGAAGGCATACGAGTCTGGCGGCTTTGATCCCGGCCCGTGGTCCCTCGCGAATGCCGCCGTCGAACCTGACAACCTCCAGAGTTACGCTCTGCTCAACCGGGTTTTGGATCGTACGGCGAAACTCCACGCAGATGCCCTCAGCGCGGCCCAAGCATCTGCGGCCGCAACGGCCCAGGAGCGAGCTGCCCGGGACGTCCTGGCACAGTTGGACAGCGACGCCGCGGCAAAGGCGCAGGCCGCCGAGTCTGCCAGGCGCGCTGCCGAAGACAGTGTCGCCGCCACGGAGGGCCAGCGTACGACCCTCGTTGCCCAGCTCGCGTCCTTGACCTCCACTTCCGCGGCCGTTGCGCAAAAGTACCAAGATGGCCAAGTGGCGCTGGCCGCCTATCAGGCAGCGCAGGAGGCCAAGAGGCAGGCAGCACAGCGTCAAGCGGAAGCCGCCGCAGCGGAAGCCAACAGGCAAGCCCAGCAGGCTCAGCCGGCCCTGCCGCCCATCAGCAGCGGACTCGGCGGAGTTGGCGGCGGGACCGGTTCCGGGTCCCGGGGCGGTGGCGGGGGAAGCGTCGTCAATGATCCGGCAGGGGCTCGTCAGTATGCTTCCTCGCGGCTCGGCGCCTATGGCTGGAGCCAGGAACAAATGCAGTGCCTTTCCCAGCTATGGACCCAGGAATCAAGCTGGATGACAGATGCCACTAATCCAAGCAGTGGTGCCTACGGCGTTGCGCAGGCGCTGCCGCCGGACAAGTACTATTCCGCGGGCAGCGACTGGCTCAGCAACTACCGGACCCAGATCGATTGGGGACTTGGCTACATCCGCGACCGCTACGGTTCTCCCTGTAACGCGTGGCAGCACGAGATGGGCTTCAACTGGTACTAGTCCGAGGGGCTACCCTAGATTGGTGAGTTCCCCTTCCGTAGCACCAGCACCAGCCTCCCTTGAGCAGCCCAGCCCGTCCCCTGTGAGCGACGCCGCGCCCGCCCGCGAGGCGCAGCGCACTTACCAGGTCCGCACCTTCGGTTGCCAGATGAATGTCCATGACTCTGAGCGCATGGCCGGACTTCTCGAAGATGCAGGTTACGTGCCGGTCCACGACGGCGTCGCCGACGTCGTGGTCTTCAACACCTGCGCAGTCCGCGAGAACGCCGACAACAAGCTCTACGGCAACCTCGGAGAGCTCAAGCAGGTCAAGGCGGCGAACCCCGGGATGCAGATCGCGGTGGGCGGATGCTTGGCGCAGAAGGACCGCGAGACGATCGTGCGCAAGGCTCCCTGGGTGGATGCCGTGTTCGGTACCCACAACGTGGGCGCGCTCCCGGCATTGCTGGACCGGGCCCGCCACAACAACGAGGCCCAGTTGGAGATCCTGGAATCGTTGGACGTCTTCCCGTCCACCCTTCCCACCAAGCGCGACTCGGTGTACTCGGGTTGGGTTTCCATTTCCGTGGGCTGCAACAACACCTGTACGTTCTGCATCGTCCCATCGCTGCGTGGCAAGGAGAAGGACCGTCGTCCTGGGGAGATCCTTGCTGAAATCCAGGCGCTGGTGGACGACGGCGCCGTCGAGGTCACACTGCTCGGCCAGAATGTGAACTCCTACGGCGTGGAATTCGGTGACCGCCTGGCCTTTTCCAAGTTGCTCCGCGCTTGTGGAGACATCGAAGGCCTTGAGCGCGTGCGCTTTACGAGCCCGCACCCGGCTGCCTTCACCGACGACGTCATCGACGCGATGGCCGAGACCCCCAATGTCATGCCGCAGTTGCACATGCCTCTGCAGTCCGGATCGGACAAGGTGCTCAAGGACATGCGCCGTTCCTACCGCTCCACCAAGTTCCTGGGCATCCTTGACAAGGTCCGGGACAAGATCCCGAATGCCGCGATCACCACCGATATCATCGTGGGCTTCCCCGGCGAGACTGAAGAGGACTTCCAAGCGACGCTTGACGTCGTCGAGAAGTCGCGCTTCGCCTCGGCGTTCACCTTCCAGTACTCCAAGCGCCCGGGCACCCCGGCCGCGGACCTTCCGGACCAGCTGCCCAAGGCGGTTGTCCAGGAACGCTACGAGCGCCTGACGGACCTCCAGGACCGCATCGCAGCCGAGGAGAACGCGAAGCAGCTTGGGCGGCGGGTTGAGCTCCTCGTCACGGCCCAGTCAGGTCGCAAGGCCGAGGAAACGCACCGCTTGTCCGGCCGCTCCCGGGACCAACGGTTGGTGCACTTCTCCGTCCCGGAGGGAGCGGAGGCACCACGGCCAGGCGATTTTGTCACGGTGACCATCACCGAGGCAGCAGCCTTCCACCTCGTTTCAGACCCGGCCACGACGGCGGATTACAGCCTGAGGCGCTCGCGTGCGGGGGACGCCTGGGACCGCTCGCAGGCCGATTCGTGCGGTGCTCCAGCGCCTGGTGCCGGGTCCTCGGGTGCAAGGGGTGTCTCCCTCGGCATGCCGTCGCTGCCGGTGCGGCGCGGCTAGCTGGAGATGACAGAAGAATCGGCCGGATCAGCTGATCCGAAGCCGCCCGTGATCGCGGTCGTCGGGCCTACAGGGTCTGGCAAGTCCGATCTTGGCGTCGCCCTCGCCCTGGAGCTTGACGGCGAGGTCATCAACGCCGATGCCATGCAGTTTTACCGGGGCATGGACATCGGCACGGCCAAGATCAGTGTCGCGGAACGCAGGGGAGTGCCCCACCACCTCCTGGACACCATGGACGTGACCCAGGAAGCCAGCGTTTCCGATTTCCAGTCCGAATGCCGGTCCGTTATTCGCGACATTCATAGCCGCGGCAAGCGGGCCATCCTGGTTGGCGGTTCAGGACTTTACGTTCGGGCAGCGCTCGACGTGCTGGAATTCCCGGGCACGGATCCCGACGTCAGGCAACGGCTGGAGCAGGAGCACGAAACATCAGGTCTCCCTGTCCTCCAGGAGCGCTTGGAACGTGTCGATCCCGTTTCCGCGGGCAGGCTCGGCGACGCGCGCCGCGTCATCCGGGCCCTTGAAGTCTTCGAACTCACCGGACGCCCCTTCAGCTCATTCATGCCGCAGCGCCAGTACTTTCAGCCGGCCGTGCAGATAGGGCTCGACGTCGATCGGGACGTACTGCGCGATCGGCTCGCCGAGCGGGTCCACCGGATGGTCGACGCTGGACTTCTCGAGGAGGTTTCGCGGCTGGACGCCGCCGGGCTGCGGCGAGGCAAGACGGCCTCGCGTGCGCTCGGCTACGCCCAGTTCCTCAAGGTTCTCGACGGCGAGTCGGACACGGCCACGGCGGCCGAAGAGACCATCGTGGCCACACGTCAATTCGCCCGCCGCCAGCTCACCTGGTTCCGTGCCGACCCCCGGATCCACTGGATTGACTGGCAGGCCCCCGACTTGGTGGCCAAGGCCGCAGAAATCTGCGCAAGCCAGGCATCAGCGATTTAAGCGCAACCCGCGGTACAGGTAGCCTTGATCCATGGACGAAACCCTTTCATTTTCCGCCCCGCAGCCCGCCGCTGCCGGCGGTGCCGTACCCGCCTCCGGCCTGCACGGATTGGCCTTTTCCAAGGGACACGGTACAGGCAACGATTTCGTCCTGATCGCGGACCCCGAGGACGCGCACCAAATCTCTCCGGAGCAGGTTGCAGCCCTTTGTGACCGCCACTTGGGCGTGGGTGGGGATGGGCTCATCCGCGCCGTCCCGTCGCGTTTCCTCGCTGAAGGCCGCCAGCTCCTCGACGCAGACCCTGACGCCGAATGGTTCATGGACTACCGCAACGG
This sequence comes from Arthrobacter sp. DMZ02-1R, assembly GCF_057747935.1. Lineage (NCBI taxonomy): Bacteria > Bacillati > Actinomycetota > Actinomycetes > Micrococcales > Micrococcaceae > Arthrobacter > Arthrobacter sp. DMZ02-1R. The sequence goes on along the minus strand of NZ_CM173230.1, from coordinate 3,202,000 downwards.
CGACGGCTCGCTGTCCGAAATGTGCGGCAACGGCGTCCGCGTATTCGTCCATTTCCTCGTCGAGCAGGGTTTTGTCGCTCTCAACGCTGGTCAGTCCTTGACGATCGGAACCCGCGGCGGCATCAAAAAGATCGTCCGCACAGCTGACGGTTACGCGGTTGACATGGGCCCTTGGGAGTTCATCTTCCCGCAGGATGCCACCAGCAAGGCCATGGACTCCCTCGTCAGTGCCGACGGATTGGAAGTTGCCCGGCCGGCCCTGTCGGTCAGCATGGGCAACCCGCACACGGTGGTGGCACTCGCCGAGCTATCGGAGCTCAAGGCAACGCAGCTCTTCAAGGCACCCGTTGTGGATCCCAAGCCGGCCAACGGTACCAATGTCGAATTCGTGGTTCCCGCAGAGCCTCTCGTGCACGACGGGATAGGCAACATCACCATGCGGGTCCACGAGAGGGGCGTCGGCGAAACTCAGTCGTGCGGCACGGGTGCCTGCGCGGCCGCCGTCGCAATCCGCCACTGGGCCGGGGAAGGCGCTCCCGACACGTGGCGTGTCAACGTGCCGGGCGGCGTCGTCGAGGTGCGGTTCTTCCCGGGCACGGGCGGACGGGAACACGTGGAGCTCAGCGGCCCCGCCGTAATTGTTGCTAGCGGGACGCTTTCCTGATTCGCAGGATGCGGAAGGATTTCGACGTACTTTCCCGGGAGACGGAGAAAGAACCGTCGAGAGTGTCGGCAAGCCAACGCTGAAGTGAATCCGCGCCGAGGTTTTTCTGGACCACGAGCCATGCGTTTCCACCCGGCGCAAGCCGCGGCAGCCACGTAAGCAGCAGATTGTGAAGTTCATCCTTGCCGATACGGATGGGCGGGTTGGACCAGATGGTGTCAAACGTCACCGCGGGGTCGACTTCGTCCGGCAGGCTGGCGGTAACGTTCCGGAGGTCCAGCAGGGCTGCGTTCTCGTTTGTCAGAGTGATGCAGCGTTCGTTGACATCAACCGCGTGGACGCGCGCGTGCGGAGCCATGAGCCCCATGGTCAACGCGATGGGTCCCCAGCCACAGCCGATGTCCAACAGGTTTCCCTGCGGGGCAGGGGGTGGAACCTCCGAGAGCAGGATCGCTGTTCCCTTGTCGATCCCGTCGGGGCTAAAGATGCCGCCTGATGTCTGGAGCCGGCGGGTCGCGCCGGCCAGTTCCACCGTGAGGGGCTTGCGGGTGAACGGCCCCGCGGGCTGTGCGCTGAAATAGTGTGCAGACTCCATAGCTTGCCAGATTAGTGGCCAGCAGCGGGCAAGGGAAACCGCGGGGCGCGCAAGCCGAGCTTGACATTGCCTGATAGTCTGGTGCGCATGTTCTTGATCTTTGAGTAGTCGGCACCGCCCGCGACGCAGGCCTGCTTCATTTGCAGCGCCATTCCGCCTTGGCAAGTCCGTTCCAGACCTTCCCTATTGACGTCTGGACACTCAGCAGATCGTCCCCTTCCCGCCCCGGGTTCAGTGCACGCAATCCGCGTACGCCGTCCCGGATGGAGAGCTCCGGCCATCGGCAGAGCCTTGCCAGGCATCAGCCCTGCGCGAATTCCGCGCCACAAGACCCGAATCGGCACTATTCTGGAAATGCCGAACCCCTAAAGGAGACCATGACCACGCAGAAGAACACCGGACCCGATTCCGACGCCCAGGACATGAGTCCTGAAGAAATCCAGGCTGTCATCGACCGGATTCTCTCCAAGGACGCACCGGCCATAGTGCAGGAACGCGACGAACCCAGGGGCGTGTTTGGCAAGGCCCAGGCGATTTCCCGGCTGGACGAGGAACACAGCATCTACGACGGCGATCAAGAGGATCTGGCTGAGCGCCGGGCCTTGGGCCGCACTGCGGGTCTGTCCACGGAACTCGAAGATGTCACTGAAGTCGAATATCGGCAGCTGCGCCTTGAACGCGTGGTGCTGGCCGGCCTCTGGACCGAAGGCACCCTGGCCGACGCCGAGAACTCATTGAGGGAACTCGCGGCGCTGGCCGAGACTGCTGGTTCGGAAGTCCTGGATGGGATCGTCCAGCGGCGCATGAAGCCGGACCCTGGCACCTTCCTTGGCTCAGGCAAGGCCCTGGAGCTCAAGGACATCGTGTCGTCCACCGGCGCGGACACGGTGGTGGTCGACGCCGAATTGGCGCCGTCCCAGCGGCGCGGCCTGGAGGACATCGTCAAGGTCAAGGTGGTGGACCGCACCACGTTGATCCTCGATATTTTCGCGCAGCATGCGAAGAGCCGCGAGGGCAAGGCCCAAGTCGAACTGGCGCAGCTGGAATACCTGTTGCCGCGCCTGCGTGGCTGGGGCGATTCCATGTCCCGCCAGGCCGGTGGCCAGGTGGGCGGTGCCGGAGCAGGCATGGGTTCGCGAGGTCCCGGTGAAACCAAGATCGAACTGGACCGTCGTCGAATCCGCACGCGGATGGCCAAGCTGCGGCGTGAAATCGCCGCGATGAAGCCGGCCCGTGAGACCAAGCGGGCCAACCGCCGTCGTAATGCCGTTCCTTCGGTCGCCATCGCCGGCTACACCAACGCGGGAAAGTCCTCCCTCCTCAACCGCCTGACGGACGCGGGCGTCCTCGTGGAGAACGCCCTGTTCGCCACGCTGGATCCAACGGTCCGCAAAGCCCAGACCCCGGACGGGATCGGCTACACGCTATCGGACACGGTGGGCTTCGTGCGTTCGATGCCCACCCAACTCGTTGAGGCGTTCCGCTCCACGCTGGAAGAGGTAGCCGACGCCGATCTGATCCTCCATGTCGTGGACGCCTCGCACCCGGATCCGGAGGGCCAGATCGCGGCCGTCCGTACGGTCTTCAGCGAAGTGGATGCCCGGAAAATCCCGGAAATCATCGTCTTGAACAAGGCAGACGTCGCCGATCCGTTTGTTGTCGAGAGGCTCAAGCAGAAAGAACCACGCCATGTGGTGGTGTCCACCCGCACAGGACAGGGCATCGCTGAGCTTCTTGGCGCCATCAGCACGGCCATTCCGCGTCCCGGTGTGCGCCTTGAGGTTCTGATTCCGTACAACCGTGGGGAGCTCATCAACAAGCTGCACAACACCGATGCCGAAATCCTGAGCCTTGAGCATGAGGAAGAAGGCACCCGAGTGGTGGCCATGGTCCATGAGAACCTGGCCGCCGAGTTGGAGTCGTTCGTCAGCAATGGTTGATCCGGAAGCGGGGGAACGCGGCGAAACCGTGCGTGAACGGACCGCCCTTGAACTCCTGGACAAAGCCGTCGCCGGTATGGGTGGCCAAAACCGCGCCGGCCAGCACCAGATGGCCAAACACGTGGCTCGGGCGATCGAGACCGGTGAGCACCTTCTGGTGCAGGCAGGAACGGGCACAGGCAAGTCCCTCGCGTACTTGATTCCCTTGATCGCGCACGCGATGGAGAGCAATAAGCCCGCACTCGTGTCCACGGCCACCCTCGCCCTTCAGACGCAGATCGTGGGCCGGGACCTGCCGCGGCTTTTGGAAACCATCAATCCAGAGCTGGAGCGGCCGGTCAGCATCGCGTTGGTCAAGGGCCGGGCCAACTATGTGTGCAGGCACAAGTTGGAGGGCGGATTTCCCAGCGAGGAACCTGCCGAAGGGCAATTGTTCTCCCTCGGCGAGGACACCAGCGTTCCCCATGTCGCGGCCGCGATCGGCGGGCCCTCGTCTCAGCTCGGCAAGGAAGTGCTGAGGCTGCGGGAGTGGGCAGGGAAGACCATAACCGGGGATCGCGACGAGCTCATGCCGGGCGTGACGGACCGGGCCTGGCGCCAGGTATCCGTCACGTCCATGGAGTGCCTCGGGGCGCAGAGGTGTCCGATGGCGGAGGAATGCTTCAGCGAGCTGGCCCGCCACCGCGCCGCGGAGTCCGACGTCGTAGTCACCAACCACGCGATGCTCGCCGTCAGCGCTTTCGAAGGCCTGGCCGTGCTGCCTGAGTACGACGTCGTGGTGGTCGACGAGGCCCACGAACTCCAGGACCGCGTCACTGGTGCAGTTTCGGGGCAGCTGTCCGTGGCAATGATCCATGCTGCCGCCTCCAGTGCCCGCAAACACACCGCCATCACCGTGGACGCACTGAACGCCGCAGCGGACCGCCTGGAGCTTGCAATTGCCGGCGCGGCTTCCGGTCTCCTGCCCAATGGGCTCAACGACGAACAACTTGATTGCGTGGACCAGCTCCGGGAGGCCTGCCGGGCGGCGCTTTCCGATTCGAAAGGGGATTCGTCCAACGCGGTGGACGGCGGACGCCAGCTCGCGCGCTCACGGCTGATGTTGATCCTGGAACTGTGCGAGAGGCTGCTCTCCGCGAGGGAAAACAAGGAAGTCGTGTGGCTATCCCGGAACAGTACATTTGACCCGCAGCAGGGCTACACGGCGCCTGACGAGGATTCGCCTGCGCTCATTAACATCGCTCCCCTCAGCGTGGCAGGCCGCCTCCGGGAAGGGCTCTTCGCGGGCCATACCGTCGTGTTGACCTCGGCCACCTTGGCTATTGGTTCCGCTTTCGAGGCCACCGCGGGAGGACTGGGACTGACCGGGCAAGGCGCTCCGAGCTGGACTGGCGTGGACGTCGGCTCGCCGTTCGATTACCCCAAGCAGGGCATGCTGTACGTTGCCAGGCACCTGCCAAAGCCCGGACGCGGCACCTCGCCCGAGGCGCTAGACGAACTCGAAGAGCTCATCAAGGCCTCCCACGGCGGAGCCTTGTGCCTCTTTTCTTCCCGACGGGCGGCGGAGGAAGCCGCGGACGCGATGCGTTCACGCCTGGATGTCGAGATCCTGTGCCAGGGTGAGTCGACCATGGCCGCCCTGGTGCGGCAGTTTGCCGAGGAGGATGACACTTGCCTGTTCGGCACCATGTCCCTTTGGCAAGGCGTCGACGTTCCGGGCGGTTCATGTCGGTTGGTGGTCATTGACCGGATCCCGTTCCCGCGTCCGGACGATCCCCTGATGACAGCACGGTCCCGCGCCGTAGCGCAGGCCGGAGGCAATGGTTTCATGGCGGTGTCTGCCACACACGCGGCCATCCGGCTTGCCCAGGGCGCCGGCCGTCTCATCCGTTCGAACGGTGACAAAGGCGTGGTGGCAGTACTTGATTCACGGCTTTCGACCGAGCGTTACGGTAACTTCCTCCGGGCATCCTTGCCGCCCTTCTGGGCCACCACGGACCGCACGGTTGTACGGGGCGCGCTCGAACGGCTTTACGCCGAGTCCGCCAAGGCCTGAAGCGGATGTCTTGGAAGTGGGCGCACCCAAAGTGGGCGCGTCTTAAAGTGAGCGCAGCACTGAGACGACCTTGCCCATGATCGTGGCGTGGTCGCCCAGAATGGGTTCGTACTGAGTGTTCTGGGGGAGCAGCCACGTGTGGCCGTCACGCTGACGGAAGGTCTTGACGGTGGCTTCGTCGTCCAGGAGAGCTGCCACGATGTCGCCGTTGATCGCATCATTCTGGCGCCGTACTACTACCCAGTCTCCGTCGCAGATTGCGGCGTCGATCATGGAATCACCGGCGACCTTCAGCATGAAGAGCTCGCCATGGCCTACCAACTGGCGGGGCAGTGGCAGGACGTCCTCAACTGTCTGATCCGCCAAGATGGGTCCACCAGCGGCGATGCGGCCAACGAGGGGCACCATGGCCGTATCGCTGGCACTGGCAAGCTCGGTGACGGCCAAGCCGCCGGCGCTGCGGAGTTTCGACGGCGCTTCAACGCCCGGTATGACAGAGCCGCCATCCAAGGTCAATGGCATGAGGACTTCCATCGCCCGCGGACGCTTGGGATCGCGACGAAGATAGCCGAGCTTTTCGAGCTGCGACAACTGGTGCGTGACGCTGGACAAGCTGGCCAGGCCAACAGTGTCCCCGATTTCGCGCATGGACGGCGGGTAGCCGTGATCGTTCACTGAACGCTGGATGGTCTCCAGGATCTTCTTTTGGCGGACAGTCAGGCTCTTGGGAGCCTTCTGCGGCTGCTGGCTCCGCGGTGAGGCCGATCCGCTGCCAGTGGCTTTCGCTGCCATGTTCGCCAACGCCCTTCCGTTCCGCCCGATCTGCGCTGAGTGCGATTGCCGGGACTGTTGGCCTGAAATGTCAGACCCTCCTGTTGCACTGATTCAGTGCTTGCTTCTTCACTCAAACGTAGGGCAGGCACAGGCGTTTATCAAACATTTGTTCTAGCGAGTCTCGACATCGTTCGTTGATAAGTGCTAAAAATGTCATAGCAAGGTTCGAATATATATTCTATAAAAGTGCAGCGGGTCCAGGTGTTCGTTCGAATCGTTCGAAGACATGAACGAACAACCGCCCTGTAAGCACTGACTGAAGGCAAGAATTGGCAGCCGCACTCCAGAGATTCCGGAACGCGGCATTGTTCAGAAGGGCTCAGCTCATGTCCGCTATCACCATCAACCACACATCCGGCCGCCGTACGGCACCGGGCCGGCTTCGCTTGACGCGCCGGGGCCGCATGGTCTTCTTCGGTGTTCCAGCAATGCTCTTGGTTGCAGCGCTGCTGAGCCTGGCGGGATTTCTGAATTCGCCAGCCAAGGCCGCTGATTCAGCCACCGAGCTGCAGCCCACCTCCAGTACGAGCGTCACGGTGCAAATGGGCCAGTCATTGTGGGGGATTGCCGGAACGGCCGCACCTTCCCGGGATCCGCGCGACGTCGTTGCCGAAATTATCCAGCTGAACAACCTGCAGGACGGTCACATCGTGCCGGGCCAGCAACTGTTCATTCCTGCCACCTAACCGCAACTTCGGCCGGGTTAACCGCAACTTCGGCCGGGCTGACGGGACCTCTGAACGTGCGCCGGGCCGTCACAGTTTCAGGGCATCAGTCGCCGCACCTTAAACTGTCATGGTGAGTGACCAGCTTGAGCGACTTGACCGACTTCCCCTCCGGACCAACCTCCGCGGCCTGAGCCCCTATGGCGCGCCGCAGCTTGATGTTCCGATTTTGCTCAACGTCAATGAAAACACCCATGGCGTGCCCGCGGATGTCCAAGCGGCCATCACCGAAGCCGTGGCGGCGGCCGCCACGGGACTGAACCGCTACCCGGACCGCGAGTTCACCGAATTGCGTGAGGCCCTGGCCGAGTACCTGGGTCACGGAATGGCTGCAGAGAACATCTGGGCGGCGAACGGCTCCAACGAGGTTCTGCAGCAGATCCTCCAGGCCTTCGGCGGCCCTGGACGCACCGCTCTTGGCTTCCCGCCCACGTACTCCATGTACCCCTTGCTCGCCAGCGGGACGGACACCGCATACATCGCCGGGGTTCGGGCTGAAGACTATGGCCTTGACGCAGCCTCCGCCGCCGCACAGGTTCGCGAGATCCAGCCGAACGTCGTGTTCCTGTGTTCTCCGAACAACCCCACCGGCACGGGGCTTGGCCTTGACGTCGTCGAGGCCGTCTACGAGGCCGGAGAAGCAAGCCAGGCGATTGTGATAGTGGACGAGGCCTACCACGAGTTCGCCCACGACAACACTCCGAGCGCGCTGACGCTCCTCCCCGGCCGTGAGCGTCTCATCGTTTCCCGGACCATGAGCAAAGCCTTCGCCCTTGCTGGTGCTCGCATCGGCTACATGGCGGCGGCCCCCGAGGTTGCCGACGCGATCCGCTTGGTCCGCCTCCCATATCACCTCTCGGCGATCACCCAAGCAACCGCGCTGGCCGCACTGCGGCACCGCGAGGCCCTCATGGCGGACGTCGAAGACATCAAGATCCAGCGGGACCGCATAGTGAACGAGTTGACCCGGATGGGGCTCAAGCCCGCCGCTTCGGATTCCAACTACGTATTCTTCGGCGGGCTCAAGAACCCGCACGCCTTGTGGCAAGGCTTGCTGGATCGTGGAGTCCTCATCCGTGATGTCGGCATACCGGGCCACCTCCGGGTCACGGCCGGTACCGAGCCGGAGACCACTGCCTTCCTTGAGGCGCTCGAAGCCTTGCTGGACGGCCAAGTCGCCGCATCGGCCTAGACTTGAACCAGTCCCACCACTCCTTCCTCCTAAGGACATCTCAATGAGCGAAAACGGCGCCAGCACGGCGGCCGCCCGGACAGCACGCATGGAACGCACCACCAGTGAGTCCTCGGTCCTGGTTGAAATCAATCTCGACGGCACCGGGGTCTCGGACATCAGCACCACGGTGCCGTTCTACGACCACATGCTGACGGCGCTCTGCAAGCATTCGCTCATCGACATGACCGTCAAGGCCACTGGGGACACCCACATCGACGCGCACCACACGGTGGAAGACGTTGCCATCACCTTCGGTGAGGTGCTGCGCACCGCGCTGGGCAACAAGGCCGGCATCCGCCGCTTCGGTGAGGCAACCGTTCCGTTGGATGAAGCACTGGCCCACGCCGTCGTCGACGTTTCCGGGCGTCCTTACCTGGTCCACGGTGGGGAGCCCGCTGGCCAGGAATACCACCTGATCGGTGGACACTTCACCGGTTCGCTGACGCGCCACGTCTTTGAGGCGATCACCCTGCACGCCGGCATCTGCCTCCACATGAACGTGCTGGCCGGCCGGGACCCGCACCACATTGTGGAGGCCCAGTTCAAGGCCTTCGCACGTGCACTCCGTTCCGCCGTCGAGTCCGATCCCAGGGTCGAAGGCATTCCGTCCACCAAGGGCGCCTTGTGAGTGGGCAGATCCTCAAGGATGGCGCCATAGTGGACCCGAAGGCTGCAAGCCGCATTGTCTCGCCTGAGGGAAAGCCGACAGTAACTGTCCTGGACTATGGATCGGGAAATGTCCGCTCTGCCGTTCGGGCGCTTGAACGTGCAGGCGCGGATGTCACGCTGAGCGCCAAGCCTGAAGACGTCCTGAACGCCGACGGCCTGTTGGTTCCGGGCGTGGGCGCCTTCGAAACGGTGATGCGCGAACTCAAGGCTGTGGATGCCATCAGGATGATCGGTCGTCGTATTGCCGGTGGCCGGCCCGTCCTGGGCATCTGCGTTGGGCTCCAGGTCCTGTTCGAGGCGGGCGTGGAGCACGGAACGGAGGCCGAAGGCATGGGCGAGTGGCCCGGCAAGGTGGAACTCCTCCCTGCACCCGTTGTCCCCCACATGGGCTGGAACACCGTGGACGTGCCGGAAGGCTCAAAGCTGTTCGCCGGCGTCGAGCACGAACGGTTCTACTTTGTGCACTCCTATGGCGTGCAGAAGTGGGAATTCGACGTCATCCAGCCCCGCATGGCGCCGCCGAAGGTGACTTGGTCCGAACACGGCGCCCCGTTCATCGCCGCCGTGGAAAACGGTCCTCTGTGCGCCACCCAATTCCACCCGGAGAAGTCCGGCGACGCCGGAGCCCGGCTCCTGCGCAACTGGGTCGAGAGCCTGCGTCCGCACTCTCCGGCACCCGAGACGGGCACAACTGCCTGACATGTGGTCAATCATTTTCATGGGCCTGGCCGGTTTGCTGGTGGGCGGAGGAATCTCCTTCCGTCAGCAAAAACGCCCTGCCTGGGTTTCCATTTCGTTCTATGTCCTGGCCGGTCTGGCACTGCTGGCGGCCTACCTCTTCACCCTGCCTGCCAAATAACTGCGCCTGCCAAATAACCTGCCGGGCAACTGACGCCCGTCCCCACAACACCGAGGACTTCAATGACCACCGCCTCCGAACTGCCCGTTCTGGAACTCCTGCCCGCCGTCGACATAGTGGAAGGCCAGGCCGTCCGCCTCCTTCAGGGAGAAGCGGGCTCGGAGACCAGTTACGGCACCCCGCTGGAAGCAGCCCTGAACTGGCAGAACGCCGGTGCCGACTGGGTGCACATGGTGGACCTGGACGCCGCTTTTGGCCGCGGCAACAACGCTGAGCTCATCAGTGAGGTCGTCTCGCAGCTGAACGTCAAAGTGGAGCTGTCTGGCGGACTGCGCGACGACGAATCCCTCGAGCGTGCGCTCGAGCTCGGCGTCGCCCGCGTGAACCTCGGTACCGCCGCTTTGGAGAACCCGGAATGGACCCGCCGGGCCATCGACCGCTTCGGTGACAAGATCGCCGTCGGGCTCGACGTCCGCGGCACAACGCTCGCGGGCCGCGGCTGGACCAAAGAAGGCGGAGATCTGTGGGAGGTGCTGGCACGCCTTGAGGACGCCGGCTGCGCCCGCTACGTGGTCACCGACGTCACGAAAGACGGAACGCTTCAGGGCCCCAACGTCGAACTCTTGCGCCAGATGGTGGAAAAGACGGGCAAGCCGGTGGTTGCGTCCGGCGGCATCTCGAGCTTGGAAGACCTGCGGATCCTGCGGGAGCTGGTGCCGCTCGGCGTTGAAGGAGCGATCGTTGGCAAGGCGCTGTATGCCGGTGCTTTCACGCTCCCGGAAGCGCTGGACGTCGCCGGCCGCCGCTGATGTCCCAGGATCCACAGTCCCCGGTTGCCAGCAAGGGTTCAACCCCGGCCGCCCGGCAATTGCCCGGGCACATCGCGGCTGCCCTCGCGGGCGCCGGGGGAGCAGGCGACTCTGCCGGCCAGCCCTGGGCGGGCCGGAACCTGGGCGGTGATGCCGCCAAGATCCACAATTTCGAGGACGACGACGGAACCGCCGACGCCGGGTACCTCGCCGCAGTCTCGGCCCTCCTTGCCGGCACAGGAAGCGAAGCAGGTGTGGTGGCTTCGTTGGCAACGGCCAGGGTCTTTGTCCCGGTGGTGGCCCAGCTCGCTGAGGAAGCCGAGGGCGTGGGTGGTCTCCACGCGGACAAGCAGGCCGACATGGCGCTCGTGACACTGAAGGCGCCGGATGGCCGCACGGCCATGCCTGTCTTCACGTCGGCCGCCGCACTGGAAGCCTGGCACCCGCAGGCCCGTCCGGTGGCTGTATATGCAGCCCGGGCAGCACTCTCTGCCGTCTCGGAGGGAGCCCAGCTGCTCGTCTTGGATCCCGGCGCGGATGTTACCTTCGTGGTGCGCCGGCCCGCCATGTGGTCACTGGCACAACAGCGCGACTGGACGCCGTCGTACCTTGATGATGAACTGGAGTCTGCTCTCAATTCCTTGGCCGGGACGTACCCGGCAGTGCGGCGCCTCGAGATCCGGCCAGGTGCCGGGGTAGCTTCGCTTACGGCCGATGGTTTGACCATGGCCGGCGGGGGGCCGGGACCCGAACTGCGCGTGGTGCTGTACCTCGAAGACGGCCTGGATGCCGCTGCGATCCAGGATCTGGTCTCCGGACTGAACGGGCGTTGGGCGCAGAACGAATTGTTCGCCGAGCGGGTTGACTCGATCGAAGTCAGCTTGCAGCGGGCGGCACAGTAGCCGAAGGCACAGGGGGAACGTCCTTGTCCTGCCGTCGGCAGAACAGGGGATGTAGCTCGTGAATTTCTCTCTCTACCGGGAGATGCTGTCCATCACGTCCGTGCGGCGTCTCCTGCTGGTGGGCATGGTTGCCCGAATACCGCACTCGGCAGCAGGGGTTCTGCTCACCCTGCACATCGTGCTGACCTTGGGCAAGGGTTACGCTGCCGCCGGTGCTGCCGCCGCGGTATTCACCATCGGGATTGCGATTGGCGCTCCGTGGCGAGGCCGCCGCGTGGACACTGTCGGCCTGCGCAAGGCGCTCATCCCTTCCGTGGTCTCGGAGCTGGTCATTTGGTCCGTTGTCCCGCACGTGAGCTACGAATGGATCCTGCCGCTCGTCTTTGTCGGCGGCCTGCTGACGCTGCCGATCTTCAGTGTCATCCGCCAGTCGCTCGGCGTCCTGGTAGATGGTGAGCAACGGCGTTCCGCGTACGCCTTGGACTCGATTGCCACCGAAGTGGTCTTCATGATCGGCCCCGCAGTGGGCGCGGTTGTGGCCACGAGCGGGTTCACCGTCCTGGGCCTGACCATCGTGGGCGTCTGCACGTCGGCCGCCGGGCTTTTCCTTCTGTGGTTCAACCCGCCCACCCGCAGCGATGATGTCCTGGATGCCAGCCAAACGGCTGACCGCGACGCCGACGAGCTCCACGCCGCCGAAGCTGCCGTTGTGGCATCGGCTCCAGCCCATCTCCAGGAGGCTGCTTCGGAGATGGCCCAGGCGGTTTCCCAGCCTTCCGGATTGCGGGGAAAGATGGCGAGGAACTTCACATGGTTCACTGCGGCAGTGGCCGCGGTGTTCGCCGTTGCCGCAGGATCGGGCATGGTCCTGAGCGGAACCGACGTCGGAATCGTGGCGGTATTGCAGCGCGGTGGGCACGAGAGCGAGATCGGAATTGTTTTCTTCTTTTGGTGCGCCTCATCGGTAGTCGGCGGACTCATTTACGGAGCGATGCACCGGCCCGTCTCACCGATCCTGCTCCTGCTGGGCATGGCGGCCCTGACCATTCCGATGGGCTTCGCCGGGGACACGTGGACCCTTGCCTTGTTGTCCCTTCTGCCGGGTCTGCTTTGCGCGCCGGTGCTGTCCGCAGCTTCTGAAAAGGTCGCAGACATCGTGGATGAGGACCGGCGCGGCGAGGCAATGGGCTGGTATGGCTCGGCCTTGACTGCGGGCGTGGCCTTCGGTTCGCCGGTCGCCGGGCTTTTTATCGACGGGGTGGGACCGTGGGCTGGCTTCGTCGCCATCGGAACAGCGGGAGTGGTGCTGTGCCTTGCCGGGCTGTTCCTCCAGCTGCGTCGGCGCAGGATCATGACCATCGCCCAGGCCGGCGCGGGGGATCCCGCTAACTGAGTTGCGCCGCTAACGGGGCTGCCTCGCCTAAACCGCCAGGATACGACGACGGCGGGCTGGCCGGGAAGGCCAGCCCGCCGTCGCGGTCAAACAAGTGGGTCCGGGTCAGTTGACCGGGCCGGTGAACTTTTCGCCCGGGCCCTTGCCTGGCTCGTCCGGGATCAGCGAAGCTTCGCGGAATGCGAGCTGGAGGGAACGCAGGCCATCGCGCAAGGGGCCGGCATGCTGTGAACCGATTTCCGGTGCGGCGGCCGTAACCAGCCCGGCCAAGGCAGTGATCAGTTTGCGGGCTTCGTCCAGGTCCTTGAGTTCCTCAGCCTCGGGGTCGTCGGCCAAGCCCACTTTGACAGCCGCTGCGCTCATGAGGTGAACGGCGCCGGTGGTGATGACCTCAACGGCCGGAACTTCCGAAATGTCGCGGATCTGCTGGCTTACTCCGGCGTCAGTACCAGTGGGCTCGTGGTCGAGGGAATTGCTGTCTGAAGTGCTCATGCTGGTAAGCTTGTCACAGACCGACTGGAAGTCGCCATTTTTCTATGGCTCACGCAGTATTCGGCCACCCATCGTTAATGTGCGGTTGGCGGACGATTTCTGTAGAATTGGTTTTCAGTTTGCAAGCGGAGTTCTCTCCCACCCGCGTCAGCCGTTTCCCTTCGGGGATGTAAGTTGCCGGGTACCTGGTCGGACACCGTTCAAGGTAAGCCTTGGACGGTGCGAACGCCTCTATCGAGGGGCTGTATCCGATCTTTCGAGGCCTTCGATTGCGCCAGCAATTGGGGGCCTTCCCTATTTGCCGGTGGAATACTCATCACAACAACAGGAGCTTTGACATTAGCGAGCCAAGAATCAATGAGCGTATCCGCGTCCCCGAGGTGCGTTTGGTCGGCCCTGCCGGCGAACAGGTTGGAATCGTCCGTATCGAGGACGCTCTGCGTCTTGCTGCCGAGGCTGATCTGGATCTCGTTGAAGTTGCACCGCAGGCCAAGCCTCCGGTGTGCAAGCTGATGGACTTCGGCAAGTACAAGTACGAAGCCGCTGTCAAAGCCCGTGAGGCCCGCAAGAACCAGACCAACACGGTTCTGAAGGAAATCCGCTTCCGCCTGAAGATCGATACCCACGACTACGAGACCAAGCGCGGCCACGCGCTTCGTTTCCTGGGCGCCGGTGACAAGGTGAAGGCCATGATCCAGTTCCGCGGACGTGAGCAGCAGCGCCCCGAAATGGGCATCCGCCTGTTGCAGCGCTTTGCCGAGGACGTTGCCGAAGTTGGCGTGATTGAGTCCAGCCCGCGCATCGATGGCCGCAACATGGTCATGGTGATCGGCCCGCTGAAGAACAAAGCCGAGGCAAAGGCCGAGGCCCGCCGTGCGGCGCAGCGCGCAGAAGCCAAGGCTCAGAATGAAGCCAAGGCCGCTGGCAGGATCGACCTCTCAGGCGAGGATGCTCCCTTGACGCAGTCCCTCGCGGACCTGGTTCCGGCGGAACTCCTGACCCAGGTAGAGGAAAACCAGGCCGAGGACACGGTGGCAATGGAAACCGCGCCGGAATCCGTTGAGGCCGAGGTTGCCGAAGCTGAAGAGGCTGCTCCTGTTGTTGAGGAAGCGGTTGCTGTTGAAGAGACACTGGTTGTCGAAGAGGCTCCAGTCGTGGAAGAGGCTCCGGCAGTCGTAGAGGCTCCGGCAGTTGAAGCAGCTCCGGTTGCCGCACCGGCGCCAACAAGGGCACCGGCGCCAGCAAAGGCCCCGGCTCCGGCGAAAGCTCCTGAGCAGGCAGCTTCGAAGCCTGTTGTACCGGCTGCCCCCAAGCCTGCCGCTACACCGGTGCCGAAACCGATGGCCAAGCCTGCGATTCCGAAGCCTGCAGCTCGACCGGCAGCCCCCAAGGCTGCTCCCAAGCCTGCGGCACGCAAGACCAACTAGTCACGCCGCAGGAGGCATCCCCTCCGCCCGGCACGAAAGCAGCGGTCACCTCCTATGGGGTGGTTGCACGAAAGAACTGCAGACCCAGTCTGCGGATACGTAAGGAGATCGGTTCCCATGCCGAAGATGAAGACCCACAGTGGTGCTAAGAAGCGCTTCAAGCTGACCGGTACCGGCAAGCTGAAGCGTCAGCAGGCAAACCGCCGCCACTACCTGGAGCACAAGTCCTCCACCCTGACCCGTCGCCTTGCCGGCGACAAGATCGTCTTCAAGGGCGATGCCAAGGTCATCAGGAAGATGCTCGGCATCTAAGTTCCAAGTTTTCTGGTTGCTGCCATCCGGTAGCCGCCGACTACACCAAAGCCTTCTCAGGCCGGCCGGGTTTCCGGCAGTAGCAGCTTGGGATAAGAATTTTGAAGGAGTACGCACGTGGCACGTGTGAAGCGGGCGGTAAACGCCCACAAGAAGCGTCGGGTTGTCCTTGAACGGGCCAAGGGTTACCGCGGTCAGCGGTCTCGCTTGTACCGCAAGGCAAAAGAGCAGCTGCTGCACTCGTTTGTGTACAGCTACGGCGACCGCCGCAAGAAGAAGGGCGACTTCCGTCGCCTCTGGATCCAGCGCATCAACGCTGCATCCCGCGCCAACGGCCTGACCTACAACCGCCTCATTCAGGGCCTGAAGGCCGCTGAGGTTGAGGTTGACCGCCGCATGCTGGCAGAGCTGGCCGTTTCTGACGCCAACGCTTTTGCCGCGTTGGTCAAGGTCGCCAAGGACTCCCTGCCTGCCGACACCTCCGCTCCGGCCGCCAAGGCCGAAGCTGCTCCGAAGGCTGCTGCAAAGACTTCTGCGGCTGCCAAGGCTGCTCCGGCCGTCAAGGCTTCCGTTTCCGAGGACGAATCCGCTGCCAAGGCTCCCAAGGCCAAGGCTGCGAAGAAGCCGGCCGTTGAGGCTGCTGAGTAGTACGCGTAACCGCAGTTCAAGGGACAGTGGCAATAGCCACTAAAGTTCTTTATATGAACGAAACCGGGCGCCCGCAAGAACTTCCGATGTCCAACCCCCGAGCTGATCGGGTCAGGGATGTCGCAAAGCTTGCAGGGCGCCCGGCCCGTTTAAAGCGGGGCAGGTTCCTCGCTGAAGGCCCCCAAGCTGTTCGGGAAGCACTGGTCCTGCATCGTGAGCGGACGACGGCGGGGGCACCCGGCGTCGTGCACGAACTTTACGCAAGCGAAAGCTGCCTGGACCGACTCCCTGAACTGGCCGAGCTCGCCGATGGCGTTGCCTTGCGGCTGGCGAATGACGATGTCCTGGCCGCCATGGCGGACACCGTGAATCCCCAGGGCATTGTGGCCGTCTGCAGTTTTGTGGACGTGAGCCTTGAATCGGTGCTCGACGCCGGACCGCGGCTGATCGCCGTCATGTGCCAGGTGCGGGATCCTGGCAACGCGGGAACAGTGCTGAGGGCCGCCGACGCTGCCGGGGCGGATGCTGTGGTCCTGACGGCCTCCAGCGTGGATATTTACAACCCCAAGGCAGTGCGGTCCACCGCGGGCTCCCTCTTCCATTTGCCGGTTGTCTTGGGTGCCGACGTGGAGGAACTCGTTGCCCTCTGCAAGGAGCGCGGCATCGGGATCCTGGCGGCGGACGGTTACGGCACCCTCAATCTGGACAAGCTTCAGGATGAGAACGCCGCACGCCGTCTAGGTGCGTCGGTGGCTCCCTCTGACTACGCACTCGAGGCCCCGACGGCCTGGTTGTTCGGCAACGAAGCACAAGGACTTTCAGACTCCGAACTGGCACTCGCAGACCATCGTGTTGCGGTACCCGTCTACGGCTCGGCTGAAAGCTTGAACCTCGGCACAGCCGCTACTGTCTGCCTCTACGCCAGCGCACGCTCCCAGCAGGCTTCCTGACAATTTCGCCAAGGTACGGTATTGCTTGCAGGAAGGTGACGCCGCGGTCCGTTCCTGCAATTCACTCACATCCCTGAACCGAAGAAGAGGTGGAGCTTTCGTGGCTGCAAATGGCGGTAGCAAGGCAATCGTGGCGGCATTGGGTGCCAACCTGGCGATCGCTGTGCTCAAGTTCGTCGCATTCGTCCTGACCATGTCATCGTCCATGTTGGCCGAGGCGATCCACTCCGTGGCCGACTCCGGCAACCAGTTGCTCCTGCTGCTTGGCGGGAAGCGGGCACAACGGGCGGCGAGTCCCGAACACCCGTTTGGCTATGGCCGTGAGCGTTACATATACGCCTTTATCGTTTCGATCGTGCTGTTCAGCGTTGGCGGCCTTTTCGCGCTCTACGAATCCTGGGAGAAGTTCCAGCACCCGCATGCCATTGAAGGCGATTTCTGGTGGGTGCCGCTGGCTGTGCTGCTCAGTGCGATCGTGGCGGAGTCGTTCTCTTTCCGCACCGCAATCCAGGAGTCCAATCCTTTGCGTGGCAACCAGAGCTGGATCAAGTTCATCCGTAATGCCAAGCAACCGGAATTGCCCGTGATCCTCTTGGAGGATTTCGGAGCCCTCCTGGGCCTCGTCTTCGCGCTGTTCGGTGTCAGCCTGACCCTCATCACGGGCAACGGCTTGTGGGACGCGGCGGGCACAGGGATGATCGGGCTGCTTCTTGTGGCAATCGCCGTGGTGCTCGCGGTGGAAACCAAGTCCTTGCTGCTTGGTGAATCCGCCACCAAAGAGGACAACGCACGCATCACGGAAGCCATTGAGTCCGATGGCACGCGCATCATCCACCTCAAGACCATGCACCTGGGCCCGGAAGAGTTGCTGGTTGCGGCGAAGATCAGTGTGGGCGCAGCTGATACCGGCCAGGCTATCGCCAAGGCGATTGACGACGCCGAACTCAGGATCCGCGCCGCCGTGCCGATTGCCCGGGTCATCTACCTTGAACCGGACGTGGAGCGGGTCCAGGTTTAGGCAGTTCCGCGGCCTATGCAGCCAGCGGCTTCTTGTGTTCCAACCAGCCACTGACGCCGGCGACGCCGAGGCCCAGAACTGCCAGGACGGCGCCAACGAGGGCGGGGGCCACGTAGCCCCAACCCCATGCGATGACCACGCCGCCGAGGAACGCGCCAAGGGCGTTCGCGATGTTGAGCGCGGAATGGTTGAGCGAAGAAGCCAGAGACGGTGCGTCGGGCGAAGCGTCGAGGAGCCGGGTCTGCAAGGGCGGAATGAGCATGGAACCGATGCCGCCCACGATGAACACCATGATGAATGCCGACCACGCCCACTGGGCCGCGATGGCGTAGACCACCAAGGCCAGCGCGATTGCCGGAAGGACGCGGTAGATGGTTCCCATGACGGATTTGTCGGCGATCCGGCCGCCCAGGATATTTCCCGCCACCATACCGAGTCCGTAGAGGGCCACTACCAGGGGTATCAGCGACTGCGGGATGCCGGCCACGGATGTCATGGTGTGGGCGATGTACGTATAGGTGGCGAAGAAGCCGCCAAAACCGATGATTCCGATCAGCAGTGCCAGCCAGACTTGGATGCGTTTGAGGGCGCCAAGTTCCCGGCGAATGCTCGCCTCGGGGTGTGCGGGCTCAAAGGGGACGAACTTCCACAGCAGCACACTGGTGGCCAAGCCGATGATGCCCACCACCACGAAGAGCAAGCGCCAACCGAAGGTCTGACCAAGCCAGGTGGCAGCGGGAACGCCGATAACGTTGGCGATAGTGAGCCCGCCCATGACCATCGAAATCGCCCAGCCCCGCTTGGTGGGGGCAACCAGGCTCGCTGCGATGACGGCAGCAATCCCGAAGAAGGCACCATGGGGCAGTCCGGAGGCAAACCTCGTGATCACCATGGTTCCGTAGTCCGGTGCAATGAAGGACGTCAGGTTCGCTATGGACAGGAACAACATGAGTCCCAAGGCAAGTTGCTTGCGGGGGAGCCGGGCGCCCAGCGCCGCGAAGATCGGTGCGCCCACCACCACACCCAAAGCGTAGGCGGAAATCAGGTTCCCGGCCTCGGGAGTGCTGATGTTGAGTCCCTGCTCGATCTCCTTGAGCAAGCCCATCATGGTGAATTCCGTGGTCCCTATGGCGAATCCACCCATGGCGAGGGCAAAGATGGCCAGGGCCACGTGGCGGCTTCCGGTCTTTTTGGAGGTCTTGTTGACTGCAGTGGTGGTCATTGTCCTGTTTCTGGGGGTGAGCGGGAGGCCGCACGAACGGGATTAAATCCGACTTTCAAGCTTAGTGGGAGACTCCGGCGAATGTCCCTGCATGTGACAACTTCCATAGGCAGGATCCCTCGACCCGCGGCCAATAGACTGTTGCGGTGACTGGACTGATAAGTGTGGCGGGCGCCGCCGTCGTCGATTCCCTTGAAAACCCGAGCCGGTTGCTGGTCGCCAGGCGCAGCGCTCCACCGCAATTCGCCGGAATGTGGGAGTTCCCGGGCGGCAAACTCGAAGCCGGAGAGTCCTTCGAAGACGCGCTGCACCGGGAATTGATCGAAGAACTCGGGATCACAGTCCGGCTCGGGGCCGAAGTGGTGGCGGACGACGATGCCGGGTGGCCTTTGAACGAGCGTGCCGTCATGAGGGTGTGGTTCGCTGAATTGCTCGACGGCGAACCGCGTCCGCTCCAGGACCACGATGAACTTCGCTGGGTCCCGCTTGGTAGCGGCGACGAGGCGTTCGCGTTGCCCTGGATTCCCGCTGACCTGCCGATTGTCCGGGCCCTGCTGGAACGGGCGGATTCAGGGCTGCTTGGCTAGAAAAGCGTTGACTGGCCAGCCGGTGGGAGGGAAGCAGCCGCTTCCTTGCCTGTAGCGGCGTTCCTGTGGCTGAAACCGTTGCTGCCTGAAAAGCCGTGGCTGGCCTTGAAGTAGTTGATGCGGCCGCTCAGCCAGGTCCTGTATTCCTTCGAGGCATACGAGCCCTGGCCGTAGAGACGCCGATACTTGCCCACGAGGCCGGGGTGGTTGGCCGCCAGCCACTGCATGAACCATTCGCGGGTGCCCGGCTTCAGGTACAACGCCCCGGCAGTCACTCCCGTGGCACCAGCCCCGGACAGGGCCGTGAAGAGCGACTCCAAGGCGTCATCGCTGTCCGTCAGCCAAGGCAGGATGGGCATGGCCATGACTCCGCAGGGCAGGCCTGCCTCGCGCAGCCGGCGGATGAGTTTGAGCCGGGCGCGGGGTGCCGGAGTCCCCGGTTCGACAGCCAAGGCGAGGGTTTCGTCTGTCATGGCCAAGGAGATGCCCAAATCCACGGGTACCTGGCTGGAAGCGTGCTTGAGTAGTGGGATATCGCGGCCAAGCAGGGTTCCCTTGGTGAGGATGGAGAATGGCGTGCCGGAATCAGCCAGCGCGCGGATGATGCCAGGCATCAGCTGGTAACGGCCCTCGGCCCGCTGGTATGGATCTGTGTTGGTGCCCAGGGCGACATGATTGTGCCCCCAAGACGGCTTGGAGAGTTCCTTGCTCAAGACTTCTGCCGCGTTGATCTTCACTATCACCTGGGAATCGAAATCGTGTCCGGAGTCGAACTCCAGATAGGTGTGGCTCTTGCGGGCGAAGCAGTAGACGCAGGCATGGCTGCATCCGCGGTATGGGTTGACGGTCCATTCGAAGGGCATTTGGGAACCGGACGCCACCTTGTTGAGCACCGATTTGGCGGTGACCTCATGAAAGGTGACTCCGGAGAATTCGGGGGTTGAGACGGAACGCACAAGCCCGGCCAGCGGCAGCAGGGCGTCCGGAGCTGGGGCGGCTCCGGACAGGACGCTGTTGCTGTTGTCTCCGGGTGCCGGACCACGTTGTGGTGAAAGTGCCTGTGCGTCCCATCTCATGGCCTCCATTCGAATATATGTTCGAACGGTTGTCAAGGCCTGCCGAAAGATCGGAGCTGGGACCTGGACGCCGGGTCAGCTGTTGCTAGGGTGGGTTCATGATTCTGCTGACAGGATTCGAGCCTTTCGGTGGCGACTCCAGCAATCCTTCGTGGACCGCCGTCCTGGTGGCGCGGGAAATTTTGCGCGCTGAAGGATGTGAGGTGGAGGCGCTCGAGCTGCCCTGTGTTTTCGGTGAATCCGCTGCCGTTCTGCGGGAGGCCATCGGGCGGCTGCGTCCGGAGCTGGTCATCTGCGCCGGGCTTGCCGGCGGCCGCGATCGGCTCTCCTTGGAGAGGGTGGCCATCAACTGCGATGACGCCAGAATTCCGGACAATGCGGGAAACCGGCCCATCGACGAACCTGTCTTTCCGGCAGGTCCTGCGGCGTACTTCAGTACCCTGCCGGTGAAGTCCGCGCTCAGAGCGTTGCAGATCGCGGGAATCCGCGCGGAGGTCTCACAGACGGCTGGAACCTATGTATGCAACCACGTGTTCTATGCCCTGATGCACGAACTCTCAGGTGCCGCCGTCGCGGCACACGCCCGCGGCGGCTTCATTCACGTTCCCTACGACGAAGCCCAACTGCCCCGGGGGAGTGCCGCACCGTCCATGGCCGCGCGGGAGATGGGCGAGGGGATCGCCGTCGTCGTGCGTACCGCTCTCGAGACTCCCGTAGACGCGAAGCTGTCCGCGGGAGCCATCCACTAGCAGGAATGGTGCGGACCGGTGTCATGAGGCCATGCTAGTCCCGGGCGCCAGGGCGGCGTCACGGGTTAAATCCGGACCGAAGCCTTCAACTAGACTGGGGGTTAGTGCCCGCCGGACGCGTCTGGCGAGCATTGCTCCTGCCTTTGCCATGGCCCCGCCGGGTGAAGACCATTTCCGACTCGTAGCTAAGAACAGTAGATGACTGACACTTTGCCGGGCGCTGCCATCCCGAACCCCCTGGATGAAGCCGCCATCACCGCTGCCGTTGAGGAAGCAGTCGCCGCGATTGCCGCTGCATCCTCCCTCGAAGAACTCAAGGCCGTCCGCTTGGCGCACACCGGCGAGAAGTCGCCCTTGAGCCTTGCCAACCGCGAAATCGGTGGCCTGGCCAAGGAGCAGAAGGCCGCTGCCGGCAAGCTCATGGGCTCGTCGCGGGGGCGCGTCAACCAGGCGCTCGCAGCACGGACCGCTGTGCTCGAAGCCGAAAACGACGCCCGTATCCTCGTGGAGGAAACGGTCGACGTCACGGCAGCACCGAGGCGACGCCGCGCCGGTGCCCGCCACCCCCTGTCCACGCTGCAGGATCGCGTGGCGGACATTTTCGTCGGCATGGGCTGGGAAATCGCAGAGGGCCCGGAGGTCGAATCCGAGTGGTTCAACTTCGACGCCCTCAATTTCAAGCCGGACCACCCTGCCCGCGAAATGCAGGACACCTTCTTCGTGGAACCTCCCGAGGCGCACCTGCTCATGCGCACGCACACATCCCCGGTGCAAGTCCGTTCCATGCTGGAGCGCGACGTGCCCATCTACGTGCTGTGCCCGGGCAAAGTGTTCCGCACCGACGAACTCGATGCCACCCACACGCCCGTGTTCCATCAGTTCGAGGGCCTGGCCATCGACAAGAAGCTGAGCATGGCGGACCTCCGCGGCACTTTGGAGCACTTCGCACGGCAGATGTTCGGTGACGAGGCGCAAATTCGCCTGCGTCCCAACTATTTCCCGTTCACGGAGCCGTCGGCGGAGCTGGACATTTGGCACCCCGGCGCCAAGGGCGGCCCCCGTTGGATCGAATGGGGCGGCTGCGGCATGGTCAATCCCAACGTCCTGCGCGCTGCGGGCATCGACCCGGACGAGTATTCAGGTTTTGCCTTCGGCATGGGCATCGAGCGCACGCTCATGTTCCGCAACGAGGTCGGCGACATGCGCGACATGATCGAAGGCGATGTACGTTTCAGCGAGCACTTCGGGATGGAGATCTAACAGTGCGTATCCCACTTTCCTGGTTGCGTGAATTCGCGCAGGTTCCGGCCGACGCCACGGCCGAAGACGTCATGGCGGAACTCGTCAAAGTCGGTTTTGAAGAAGAAGCCGTCCACCGCCCCACGGACGAACTCAAGGGTCCCGTCGTGGTGGGCCAGGTCCTGAGCCTGGTCAAGGAACCGCAGAGCAACGGCAAGACCATCAATTGGTGCCAGGTCCGCGTGGTCCCCGAGGGGCAGGAGCAGACCCTCACCGGTGAGGGCATCCACCCCTCCGGCGTGCAGGGCATCATTTGCGGTGCCCACAACTTCGTCGAGGGAGACAAGGTAGTCGTTACCCTTCCGGGCGCCGTACTGCCTGGGAACTTCCACATTTCCGCACGCAAGACCTACGGGCACCTGTCCGCGGGCATGATCGCCTCGGTACGCGAGCTCGGCATCGGCGAGGACCACGACGGCATCTTGGTGCTCTCCCGCATCGGCCTGGATCCCGAGGTCGGCACTGACGCCATGACGTTGCTGGGCCTCTACGACGAAGCCGCCGAAATCAACGTCACCCCGGACCGCGGCTATGCGTTCTCGATCCGTGGCGTCGCCCGCGAATACGCCCACGCCACCGGAACTGTCTTCACGGATCCGGCCGCCAAGGTCAATGCCCCTGCGGCACTCTCCGGCGGTTACGGCGTCAAGCTCAACGACGACGCTCCGATTTACGGCAAGCCCGGTTGCGACCGCTTCGTGGCCCGTACGGTCCGCGGAGTCGACGCCACCCGGCCCACTCCGCCGTGGATGGTTTCCCGGCTCCGTTTGGCCGGCATCCGCTCCATTTCGCTGCCCGTGGACATTTCCAACTACGCGATGCTCGAGCTCGGACAGCCGAACCACTGCTACGACCTCGACAAGCTCTCCGGTGACATCGTGGTCCGCCGCGCCGTGGCAGGGGAGAAGATCACCACCCTTGACGGCAAAGTGCGTGCGCTCGACGTCGAGGACCTCCTGATCACCGACCGCTCCGGGGCAATCGGCATCGCCGGCGTCATGGGCGGAGCCAACACGGAGGTTTCCGATTCAACCACGAACATCCTGGTCGAAGCTGCGCACTTCGATGAGGTCTCGATCGCACGGTCCCGTCGTCGGCACAAGCTGCCGTCAGAGGCGTCCAAGCGCTTCGAGCGCGGCGTGGACTGGCAGGTTGCCAACATTGCCGCGCAACGCGTCGTTGACCTCCTCGTGGAGCTGGCAGGCGGCACCGCTGACGAAGCCGGGACCGACGTCGGGACCGCTCCCGACGCGGTGACCATCGAGTTGCCGGCTGGCTACGCGGCCTCCCGGATTGGCATTGACTTCACGGAAGAACAGATCACTGGTTCCCTCAGGGACCTGGGCGCCATCGTCCTGAACGGCGAGGTGAGCGGCTCCTATGTGGTCACGGCACCGAGCTGGCGCAATGACCTGGAGACCAAGGAAGACCTCTCCGAGGAAATCGCAAGGCTGGTGGGCTATGACAACATCCCGGCCACCCTGCCCGTGGCCCCTCCGGGCCGCGGCTTGACCCGGACCCAGCAGCAAAAGCGCCGGGTGGTCCAGGCCCTCGCAGATTCCGGCCTGACAGAGGTCCTCTCGTATCCGTTCGTCTCCAAGTCGTCCAATGACACCTTTGGTGTCGCTGAGGAAGGCGCGGCACGCACCGCCCTCAAACTGGCCAACCCGATCAATGAGGAACACGGCTACCTGCGTACCTCCGTTCTTCCCGGCCTGATCGAGGTTGCCCGCCGCAACCACTCCCGTGGGTTCCGCGACCTCGCCCTCTTCGAGGCCGGCTCGGTGTTCCTTCCCGACGGTCAGCTGGGCACGGCGTCCATCCCTCCGCTGGGCGTCAAGCCGTCCGAGGAAGTACTTGACGGACTGTACGACGGCGTCCCGGACCAGCCGCTGCACATCGCCGCTGTTTTGACCGGCCATGATTCCCCTGCTGCCGCGGCACACGCGCCGCGTGCTTGGGACTGGGCAGACGCCCTCGATGTCGCCCGGCTCATCGGCGACGTCCTCGGTGTGGAGCTTGTGGTCAGCCAAGGCAGCCACCAGGCGTTCCATCCGGGCCGTGCCGCCCAGTTGGCGCTCCGCTCCGGCGACGTCGTGGGTTACGCGGGCGAACTACACCCGAAGCTGCTCGCTGCCCATGACATGCCGGCCCGCTCCGTGGCGCTCGAGCTCAACGCGGACGCGATCTTCGACGCCGCTCCGGACGTCATTGTTGCCAAGCACATTTCCGGGTTCCCGGTGGCCACGCAGGATGTTGCCCTCGTGGTACCGCGGGACGTTCCGGCGGACGCCGTCTTGGCTGCCCTCCGGGAAGGCGCGGGGGAACTCCTCGAAGACGTCGCCTTGTTCGATGTCTACGCCGGCCAGGGCATCGAGGACGGCAAGAAGTCGCTCGCCTTCGGGTTGCGATTCCGTGCCACCGACCGCACGCTGACGGCCGATGAGGCATCGGAGGCCCGTGAGGCCGCCGTCGCCGTCGCCGCAGAGCGGTTCGGAGCAGTCCAGCGCTGACCCGCATCAACACCGGTATCGAGGGGCTGGCTGTTCACATGCAGCCCCTCGGACCCGCGCAGTCCGCCGCCATCGCGCAGATAGCGGCGGATTTGCTGTCTGCGGCCGAGATCCTTCGCGGAAACGCCATGGCCCCGGGAGTGTGCCTGGAATTCCTGGCGTCCAGGGTGGCCCAACAGAACTTTGCTGCCGCCCTCTTGGGTGTCCCGGCCTCGAAACTCCAGGCGGCCTATGAGTGCCCGGACTGTGGGGCCGGTCCGCACATTGCGCATGGCCGGCCCGGATACCTGCTCGACGGCGGCCCCGCACCTCTGGTGCTCAGCGCCTCGCGGGCGTCGGGCTGGGTGCTGTTTGCCGCCGTCGTACATCCCGAACCCGGGCTCCGGCTGGGAGCCGATCTGGAAAGCGCGGCAGGCACGGAGTTCGCCGGCTTCGACGACGTCGCGCTGACCGCGCGCGAGCGTCGCCACTTCGATACCCTGGACGCCGGCCACCGTGCGCTGGAGCGGGCGCGACTATGGGCTCGCAAGGAGGCCTGGTTGAAGATGACGGGTGTTGGGCTCAGGGTGGACCCGAATTCCCTCGACGTACTGGAAAGGCCAGGGCTATGGGACGTCGAACTCCCGGCCAGCGCTGACAGCCAGGATCTTCCGGCCGGACTGGCTGCTGCCGTTGCGCTGACAGCCCCTTAGCTGGACCGGTGGATTAACTGAAAGCGGGGAGCTTTGCCTGGTACAGCCAGGGCTCCAGCACGCTGGCGGCGTCGAGCCCCGGAACGTAGGCGTTGGCTGTGACGATGAATTCCGCCGTAGAGACCGAGCCATGGCGCTTGGTCTCAGTCCAATGCCGCAACAAACCGAAGAACGCCGTGTCGCCGCATGCACGACGAATGGCATGGAGAGCCAGTGCCCCGCGCTTGTAGACGCGGTCATCGAACATTCGCTCCGGCCCGGGGTCGCCGATCACCAGATCCTGGGCGCCGGCGTCGAGCTTTCGCCACGCAGCCCTCGTGCGGTTGGCGAGGGACATGACACCGGCCTCTTCGGACCAGATCCATTCGGCATAGCAGGCGAAGCCCTCGTGCAGCCAGATATCCCGCCAACTGCTCGCGGTGAGCGAGTTGCCGAACCATTGGTGGGACAGCTCGTGGGCGATCAGGCGCTGGGCCTCCCACGATTGCTCCATGTGGTTGCGGCCGAAGATGGAGACAGTCTGTGCCTCAAGGGGGATTTCGAGTTCATCGTCGGTGACCACGGCCGTATATTCCGCAAAGGGATACGGGCCGAAACACTCCACAAACGTCCGCATCATGTCGGTTTGCCTTGCCAGGCCTTCCTTGGCCTCGGACAACAAGCCGGAGGAGACGGCAACAAACTGGGGCACTGAAGTGTGCCTCGCGCCCTCGGCGTGGTGAGCCGTTCCGGCGTCGGCCCTGTTGAGCGAGGGGCTCAGCTGGTGGAGCCGGTAGCGGCCGATCTGAACCGTGGCAAGATAGCTGGCCATCGGTTCGCTCTGTTCGTACACCCAGGTCTCACGGCTTGACTTCCGGCTGTGCGAGACGAGGCGGCCGTTGCAGATGGCGCGGTAGTTGTCGTCGGTGGTGATGCTGATCAAGTAGCTGGACTTGTGCCGCGGGTGGTCGTTGCACGGGAACCAGGAAGCGGCACCGTTCGGCTGGCCCGCAACCAAGACGCCGTCGTCGAGCTCCTCCCAACCGACTTCGCCCCACAGGCCCCGGCGCGGCTTCGGATTGCCGTCGTAGCGGAGCTCGACAGTGAAGGCTTGGCCAGCCCGCAATTGGTCCTTTACGGTGACAACAACGTGCTCGCCGCGAGGGCTGAACTTCGGCACCTTCTTGCCGTCCACGAGGATCTTGGAAGCTTTCAACCCCACCAGATCCAGGACTACGGAGTCTGTGTCTTCAAGCGCCATGCAACGAAGCGTCGCGCGGCCGTTGAGCCTATTGCTGCCCAGGCTGTAGTCCAGATCCAACTCATACCGCAACACCTGGAATGCCGTACTCCCGTGGTGAAGGGTATAGGGATCGGCGGCAGTTCTTGTTGTTCCTGGTTCGCTGCGGCTCATGTGTGCTGGCTGCCTCCGTGTAGCTTGCTGTGCTGCTGTTGTCATGGGCTGTCAATTTTCACGGGTCGTCTTGCCAATCTACGCTACGGCCCGGACCATGGGCTGACGGGGTTGCCGATCCAGTAGGTGCCAGCGGGAACAGTTTCGCCGCGCATGACGAGCGACGCCGGTCCAACCGTTCCGCCCGCCCCGATGCTGGCGCGCGGCAGGATCACGCCGTGCGGGCCCATCGTGGCGCCGTCCCCGAGAACCACCGTATCGATGCTCATGATGCGGTCGTGGAAGAGATGTGTCTGGACCACGCAGCCGCGGTTGACTGTGGAACTTTCGCCGAGCGTGACAAGGTCGGCCTCGGGCAACCAATAGCTTTCGCACCAGGTGCCCCGGCCGATTTTCGCACCGAGTGCCCTGAGCCACCACACCAGCGCCGGCGTCCCGGATGCCGAACGCGCGAACCATGGAGCACTGACCATCTCGATAAAGGCGTCAACCACTTCGTTCCGCCAGATGAACGAGCTCCACAGGGGATGCTCGCCTTTCTTGATGCGGCCCACCAGAATCCATTTCGCGGCAACCGAACTTGCTGCGGCCACGGCACCTGCGGCGAGGACCACGATGCCGCCCAATAGGGCCGCCAGCCAGTAAGAGGACTCCGAAGCGATCCAGTCGAGGACCAGCATGATGCCGATGGCGATTGCCACTGTCAGGATGACCGGCATCAGGCGGCACAGTTCCCACAGGGCCCGTTTGGTCTTGAGTGCAAGAGGGGGATTGAAGGTGAGGCTCTGATCGGCATTGACGGCGGTCCGGCGTAGCCTGACCGGCGGGCTGCCCAGCCAGGAGGTGCCCGATTTTGCCTTGGCCGGCGTAGCCGACAGCACTGCGACCAGGGAATTCTTGGGCACGCTGCGGCCCGCGGCGGTCATGCCGGAATTGCCGAGGAACGAGCGTTTGCCGATTTTGGCGGGTCCAATCTTCATCCAGCCGCCGCCAAGCTCGTAGGAGGCCACCATGGTGTCGTCGGCGAGGAATGCACCTTCACCGATGGTCGTCATGCGCGGCAGCAGAAGCACCGTGGAGGCCTCCACATTCCGGCCTACTTTGGCGCCAAGCAGGCGCAGCCACACGGGGGTGAAGAGGCTGGCATAGATCGGGAATAACAGATCCCGTGCCATGTCCAGCACGCGTTCAGTGGCCCAGACCTGCCAGCCAACGCGGCTGCGAACGCGGTAGTACCCCTCGGCGAGACCGATGCCGAGCATCCGGGTGGTCGCCAGGATCAACAGGAGATTGCAGAGGAACCAGGCCAGTGCGGCCAAGGGGATGGCAAGCAAGAGCTCCGGGAAGGCATTCTGGAGGGAACTCCTGCCTTGGATGAAGCCCAGAACCACGCAGGCACCGGCGAACGCCGAGATATAGGGGATCAGGGCGAGCAGTGCGGAAGCCGCGGCGAACGCCGCGAACCAAAGCCTGCCGATCAGATGGTGTGACGACGGAGTCTCCGGCCATCCATTCTTGGCTTTGCCACGGCGTTCGGCGGGGGAGCCGGCAACGAGGTGTCCGGCCTTGACCTTGCCCAAGACTGCGGAGCCGGGTTCCACGCGCGCGCCGGCGCCGATGCTGGTTCCCGGCATGAGCGTGCTGCGGGAGCCCACGGTTGCGCCGGCACCTACATGGATGGCGCCGATGTGGACGTAGTCGCCGTCGATCCACCAGGCTGAGAGATCCACCTCGGGTTCGATGTTGCAACCGTTGCCCAGGGAAAGCAGTCCTGTGACCGGAGGCAGGGAATGCAAATGGACGTTGTTCCCGATCTTCGCCCCGAGCGCCCTGGCGTAGTACGGAACCCACGGCGCGCTGGCGAGGCTGATGGCGCCCGAGAGGTCCTGGATCTGTTCCGCAAGCCACAACTTCAAGTGAACTTTGCCCGAGCGCGGGTAGGTTCCGGGCTGGAGGCCACGGAGGAGGGTCCTCGAAGCCAGAATCGAAATGGCCATGCGTCCAGGCGGGCTGACGAACACCAGCCAGGACGCCAGGATCCACCACCATGACACCACAGGGGCGGCTGAGAAACCGGCGAAGTCGGCCAGCAAATGGTTGGCGGCCATCAGGTAGGTGAGCCAGCGCATGCCCACCAGGATGTTCAGGAAAATGCCCATCAGGGTCTGGAAGATCTGCGATTTCCGGGAGGTCGGGCGAACCGTGCGTTCGGCTGCCGGCCCTTGGATCCCGCCTTCCGGCAGTGACTGCCGCGCGGCATCGATCAGGGCACCCACTCGGGGGGTCGCATAGATCTCAGCCACCGTGATGGTGGGGTAACGCACCCGCAGGGCCGAGACGAGTTGGGCCGCGGCGAGGGAGCCGCCACCGTAGGCGAAGAAATCGGCGTCGAGCGATGTGACCCGGGAGCCTAGGACGCTTTCCCATTGCTCAGCCACCCATTGGGCATCCTCGGGAAGATTGAGTGGTGCCTTTTCCGCCTCGGCAGCTCCCGCGCCCGCCAGCGGCCAGGGCAGCGAATGCCTGTCCACTTTGCCGCTGGTCTTCGTCGGTAGGGAATCCACCACCGTCAGCAGCGGGATCAGCGCTGCGGGAAGGCTTTCGGTGAGCAACTCCCGGGAAGCTGCGAGGTCGATGTCCTCGGGTCCCGCGGGAGCCAGGTAGCCGACAAGTATCTGGTTCCCGGCCGCCGTCGTACGGACGGCAGCGGCCGCTCCTCCAACGCCGGGCAGGGCCTGAAGTGCGGCGTCGATCTCGCCGAGCTCGATCCGCCGGCCACCAAGTTTGACTTGTTCGTCCGCGCGGCCTTGGAAGATGAGACCGGCTTCTTCATAGCGGACGAGGTCGCCGGATCGGTACGCGCGTTCCCACCCCAGGGACGGCAGCGGCGCGTACTTCTCTGCGTCCTTCGCGGGATCGAGGTAGCGGGCCAGCCCTACGCCGCCAATGATCAGCTCACCCGTCTCGCCCTCCTCGACGGGAATCCCTGCGGCGTCGACGACGGCGAGGTCCCAACCGTCCAGCGGCAAACCTATGCGTACGGGACCGCTGCCACCGAGTGGAGCTGCGCAGGCCACGACGGTTGCTTCCGTAGGGCCGTAGGTGTTCCACACTTCGCGGCCGTCCACTGCGAGCCGTTCGGCGAGTTCGGGTGGGCACGCTTCGCCGCCGAAAATGAGCAGGCGCACGTTCTCGAGGGCTTCCGCGGGCCATAGCGCTGCGAGCGTGGGAACGGTGGACACCACCGTGATTCCATGGTTGATGAGCCACGGGCCAAGATCCATGCCGGAACGCACGAGGGCACGCGGAGCCGGGACCAGGCAGGCACCGTGCCGCCACGCCAGCCACATCTCTTCGCATGAAGCGTCAAACGCCACGGAAAGACCCGCGAGGACCCGGTCCTGCGGCCCGATGGGATCTTGCTGGAGGAAAAGCCGGGCTTCGGCGTCAACAAAGGCCGCGGATGAACGGTGCTGCACCGCCACGCCCTTGGGTGTGCCGGTGGAGCCTGAGGTGAAGATGACCCAGGAATCGTCATCCAGGCCCGGTGCACGCGGAGCCGGGTGTGGTGTTGGCCGCTCCCCGGAGACGTCGATCCTTCGGCTCTTTGTGACAACGGCAGACACTTTGGCTTCTCCGAAAACCAGCCGTGCCCGTTCCTCGGGATCGTCCGCGTCCACGGGCACATAGGCAGCCGCAATCGAGAGGATCGCCAGGATGGCAATGTAGAGATCATTCGTACCGGACGGGATCCGGACGCCGATCTTGTCCCCGGGGCCCAGTCCAGCCGCACTGAGCGTGGCGGCAAAACCGCGGACTTGCGCCATGAGTTCGGAGTAGCTTAGCGACCTGCGCCCGTCATCGAGGGCCGAGGCTTCCGGAAACGTTCGGGCCGTGTCATCGATGATTTCGATGAGCGTGCGCGTAGGCGGCGCGGCTCCTGCGCCCTGCAGCTGGGGGAGGTGCACAGCTTGGAGTTCCAGGCGGTCTGCCGGGATTTCGTGTTCCTGGGTCACGTTCGAAGCTTCTCGGATTGAGGTGAACAAAAAGTGTCAGCGGTCGCGTGGCCGTTGCTTTGGCTTAGCCCAATGTTAATTGAAAAGACACCGTTAATTGAAAAGACAGTGTTAATTGAAAAGACTGTGTGCCGTTCCTTTGATTATGGGACCAACAGTAGCTTGCCCGTGGTCTTGCGGGCTTCCAAGTCGCGGTGGGCCTGGGCCGCTTCGGCGAGAGGGTACGTCCCGCCTATCCGGACTTTGAGCTCGCCGCTGGCGGCTGCGCTGAAGACCTCGGCCGAGCGCCAACGCCGTTCCTGCGGGTTCTGGAGGAAGTGGCCAAGGGTCGGGCGTGTCAGGGACAACGATCCGCCCGCGTTCAGCCGTTGGGGGTCAAAGGGAGGCACCGGCCCGGAAGCTGCCCCGAACAGGACAAGCGAGCCGCGGATTCGCAGGCTCGCAAGGGAACCGTCAAAAGTATCCTTGCCGACGCCGTCGTACACCACGTTGACCCCTTCGCCGTCCGTGAGCTCGCGGACCTTGTCCGCAAATCCGGTGTAACGCAGGACCTCGTCTGCGCCGGCTTCCCGCGAAAGGACTTCCTTCTCGTCCGAGGAGACAGTGGTGATGACACGGGCGCCGCGGGCCTTGAGCAATTGCGTCAGGATGAGCCCCACGCCGCCGGCACCTGCATGGGTCAAGACGGTGTGGCCCGGTTCCACGCGGAAGGAAGAGTTGATCAGGTAGTGCGCGGTCATTCCCTGCAGCGGAAGAGCGGCCGCTGCGTGGTCGTCGACGCCGTCCGGCACCGGAAGCGCCTTGTCGGCATCTACGAGGGTGTACCCGGCGTAGCTGCGCGATCCTTCAGCCGTGGCCACCCTGTCTCCAACGGCGAAGTCCGCGACGTCCGAGCCGATGGCCTCAACAGTGCCTGCCGACTCAGAGCCGGGAGTGAACGGGTATTCAACTTTGTAGATGCCGCCACGCTGATAAGTGTCAATGAAGTTCACCCCGGCGGCTGCGACCTTGACGAGCAACTGACGTGGGCCCGGGGCCGGAACCTCTGCTTCGGTGAGTTCGAGGACTTCGGGTCCTCCGGCTTGCCGGGCGATGATCGCATGAGTCATGGGTCTCCTTCTCCGTCGAGGCACTTTCGCGCCCGCATTCACACAACCATCCTAGGGAGCGGAGTCCGGCGAGCGTCCACTCAGGGGCACAGGCCCGTGTTTCGCCGTAATGTGCCCCTGTGGTCCTCCGAGTGTCAGCCTCTGCCGTGCGCGGAAGCCACCGGGCAGTCAAAGCCGCGGCCTGCGGCGAGTCCCACCTCATTGAGGTAGCGCACGACGATTCCGTATGACTGCATCAGCGTGGTTTCGGTATAAGAAATGGAGTGCTCTTCGCAGTAGCTTCGAACGATCTCCGAGGCGCGGCGCAGGTGGGGGCGTGCCATGTCCGGGAACAGATGGTGTTCGGCCTGGTGGTTGAGTCCGCCCAGCAGGATGTTCATGAAGGGTCCTCCGGAGATGTTCCTGGCAGTCAGGATCTGGCGACGCAGGAAATCGACGCGGGAGTCGGTAGGCAGGACCGGCATGCCCTTGTGGTTGGGAGCGAAGGAAGCGCCCATGTAGAAGCCGTACACCATGATCTGGACGCCCAGGAAGGCGAAGGCCATGCCCATTGGGAGGAAGGTGAAGGCGAGGGCCGGGAGTGCGAGGAGCCGTGCCAGAAGGATGGGGGTCTCCACCCAGCGGTGCTTGATGGCGCCGGGCCGAAGGATGTACATCAGGGACTCCCACTGCAGGCTGATGCCCAGCAACATGAGGAGCGGGAAGAAGAACCAGCCTTGCCTGCGGGTGAGGAACGCGAAGCGTCCTTGCCTGCCGGCAGCGGCTTCAACGTGGAAAGCCAAGGCTCCGGTCTTGATGTCCGGGTCTTTGGAAATCACGTTGGGGTGGTTGTGGTGTGCGCCGTGCTTCTGCTCCCACCAGGAGTAACTGATGCCGGCAACCGAAGTGGCAAGGATGCGGGCGGACCAGTCATTGGCCCTGCGGGAGGCAAAAATCTGACAGTGACCGGCCTCATGGGCCAGGAAACTCAACTGGGTGCAGAGGATGCCCAGGGCTGCGGCGATGAGGAGTTGGTACCAGCTGGGGCCGATCAGCGCGAAGCCAAACCAGGTGCCGGTCAGCAAGAGGACCAGTGCCACAAAAATGCTGACATAGAAGCCAACGCGGCGCTTCAAAAGCCCTTCCGCGCGGACCGTCTTGAGGAGTTCGGAATAGCTGAGCACGACAGCATTTGGCTGGCGGACGCTCCTAGTGGGACGTTCCGTGGTGGAGGTCGGTGACATATGCAGTTTGCCCCGTAACAATAACGGGCAACGATGCAACCGACGATCGGCTGCACGGTCTAGATCACCCTCTATTCAGCATACGCCCCCAAACCAGCTGTGCCGGGACGATCCGGCATCGGAGGCCCCGGAAAAGGCGTGCATAAATATTGGCAACCATGAATATCTTTACTGTATAGTCCTTACCATGACTATTTCTGTTGCCGTCTCCGGTGCCAGCGGCTACGCCGGTGGTGAGGTGTTGCGCCTCTTGGCTGGCCATCCGGACGTCACTATCGGTGCCATCACCGCGCACAGCAATGCCGGTTCCAGACTAGGGGAGTTGCAGCCGCATCTCCATGGTTTGGCCACCCGGATTCTCGAAGATACCAGCGTGGAGAACCTCGCCGGCCACGATGTCGTGTTCCTGGCGCTTCCGCACGGAGCCTCCGCCGGGATCGCCGCGCAACTGCCGGAAGGCACGCTTGTGATCGACGCCGGCGCGGACCACCGGCTCGAAGACTCCCTGGCGTGGGAAAAGTTCTACGGTTCGGCCCATGCGGGCACCTGGCCGTATGGGCTGCCGGAACTCCCCGGCCAGCGTGAAGCCCTCAAAGGCGCCAAGCGCATTGCGGTACCCGGGTGCTACCCGACGTCGGCCCTTCTCGCCCTCACACCCGGCTTTGCCAACAAGCTTCTCCGGCCGGACGACGTCGTGATTGTGTCGGCCTCCGGCACCTCGGGTGCCGGCAAGGCGGCCAAGGTCAACCTCATCGGCTCCGAAGTCATGGGCTCCATGAGTCCCTACGGTGTGGGCGGCGGCCACCGCCACACGCCTGAGATCGAGCAGGGGCTTTCCAATGCCGCCGGTGAACAAGTCACCGTGTCCTTCACTCCCACCCTTGCGCCCATGAGCCGCGGCATCCTGAGCACGGCAACGGCCAAGGTCAAGGCAGGCGTCACCGCAGCCGAACTCCGCAGCACCTGGGCCGAAGCCTACGACGACGAACCGTTCGTCCACCTGCTTCCTGAAGGCCAGTGGCCAACCACCAAGTCGGTGCAGGGTTCCAATCATGCAGTCATACAGTTGGCTTTCGACGAACACTCCGGCCGCGTGATTGTCACGTGCGCCATCGACAATCTGACCAAGGGGACCGCCGGCGGCGCTGTGCAGTCCATGAATATCGCCCTCGGCCTGGACGAATCCGCAGGCCTCAACGTCCAAGGAGTTGCACCGTGACCATCACCGCCCCCCAGGGATTCCGGGCCGCCGGCGTCAAAGCAGGCATCAAGGCGTCGGGCAATCCTGACCTCGCCTTGGTTGTCAACGACGGCCCGCTCAAAGCGGCAGCAGCCGTTTTCACCTCCAACCGCGTGGCCGCGGCTCCCGTGCATTGGTCCCGCCAAGTGGTCTCCGACGGGCGAGTGGATGCGGTGGTGCTGAATTCCGGCGGGGCAAACGCCTGCACCGGGCCACAGGGATTCCAAAATACGCACGCAACCGCAGAAAAAGTGGCGGATGTCCTCGGGATCTCCGCCTCCGACGTCGTGGTCTGCTCCACCGGCCTCATCGGTGAGCAACTGCCCATGGACAAGATCATCCCGGGCATTGACGCAGCTTTTGCGGAGCTTTCCGACGACGGCGGCTTTGCCGCCGCTACGGCGATCATGACTACGGACAGCGTTGCCAAGGAGGCTGTCTTCACCGGCGCCGACGCCGAAGGCAAGACCTTCACTGTCGGGGGCATCGCGAAGGGTGCCGGCATGCTGGCGCCGGGCCTCGCGACAATGCTGGTGGTACTCACCACGGATGCCCAGGTCCCGGCGGAAGAGCTCGACGTCGTGCTCCGCGACGCCACGCGCGTCACCTTTGACCGGACGGACTCGGACGGCTGCATGTCCACCAACGACACCGTCGTCTTGCTGGCCTCCGGGGCCTCCGAGGCCATCCCATCGGCTGAACAGCTTGGTTCCGGCATCACTCAGGTGTGTGCCGAACTTGCCCGCAAGCTGATCGGCGACGCCGAAGGTGCCAGCCACGACATTGCCATCCGTACGTTCAACGCGGCGAGCGAACGTGACGCCGAAGTCGTCAGCCGTTCCGTGGCCCGCTCCAACCTTTTCAAGACCGCCATCTTCGGCAAGGACCCGAACTGGGGCCGGGTCCTGTCCTCGGTGGGCACCACGGACGCCGTCTTCGAACCGGACCAGCTCAACGTCTCCATGAACGGCATCCAGATCTGCCGTAACGGCGGCATCGGCGACGACCGCAACCTCGTGGATCTTGAGCCCCGCGAGGTACTTGTGGAAATCGACCTGCAGGCAGGCGACGCGGAGGCCACTATCTGGACCAACGACCTCACGCACGACTACGTGCACGAGAACAGCGCCTACTCGAGCTAGACGGGGATGACCATGACTGCGCACACCCGCGAAAACACGTCCATGAGTGATGCCCAGGACAAGGCGGCGACCCTGATTGAGGCGTTGCCCTGGATCCAGCGCTTCGCCGGCACCACCATGGTGATCAAGTACGGCGGAAACGCCATGGTCAACGAGGAACTCCGCCGTGCCTTCGCCGAGGACATCGTCTTCCTGCACCACGTGGGTATCCACCCCGTCGTGGTGCACGGTGGCGGCCCGCAAATCAATTCGATGCTCAGCAGGCTCGGCATTGAATCCGAATTCAAGGGCGGCCTGCGCGTCACCACTCCCGAGGCCATGGAGGTAGTCCGCATGGTGCTCACCGGACAAGTGGGACGCGAACTCGTTGGTCTTATCAACTCCCATGGACCCTATGCAGTCGGCATGTCCGGTGAAGACGGCGGTCTGTTGCGCGCCGTGCGCACCGGCACCGTGGTGGATGGCGAGGAAGTAGACCTCGGCTTGGTGGGCGAGGTTGTGGGCGTTGATCCCACGGGTATCGAGGACATCCTCGACGCCGGCCGCATCCCGGTGATTTCCACGGTTGCCCCCGAGATCATTGACGAAGGGGACGGCACAGGCTCCACCACTGGCCAGGTCCTCAACGTCAACGCGGACACGGCTGCAGCCGCAGTCGCCTCTGCGCTGGGCGCGTCAAAGCTCGTTATCCTGACCGACGTCGAGGGACTCTATGCCAACTGGCCGGACAAGTCCTCGCTCATCTCTTCGCTGACGGCCACGGAACTGCGGGAGATGTTGCCGCGGCTGGAGTCCGGCATGATCCCCAAAATGGCGGCCTGCCTGAAGGCCATTGATGAAGGAGTGGAACGGGCGCACATCGTGGATGGCCGCTTGCCGCACTCCATGCTCCTGGAAACCTTTACGACCGCGGGCATCGGAACCCAGGTTGTCCCCGACGAGGAAGTGAACTCATGAACGCCAACGAAGCAGAACTGGTCGAAACGCCTGCAGACGCTATAGCTGGGCACAGCACGGGATCGGACTGGCTGGCGCGCTACTCTTCTTCGCTTATGGGCGTCTTCGGCACCCCGCAGCGTGTTTTGGTCCGTGGTGCAGGGGCCCTTGTGTGGGACGCCGACGGCAAGGAATACCTCGACCTCCTGGGCGGCATTGCCGTCAACGCCCTTGGCCACGCCCACCCCTTCGTCACGTCGGTCATCTCCAGCCAGCTCGCCACGCTGGGGCACGTCTCCAACTTCTTCACGAGCCCCACGCAGATCGCGCTCGCTGAGAAGCTCCTGTCCATCACGAGCGCTCCTGCTGGTTCCAAGGTATTTTTCGCCAATTCCGGGACCGAAGCCAATGAGGCCGCGTTCAAGCTGGCTCGGCGAAACAGTGGAGCGCCGGCCGGTGCAAAATCAGCCAAGCGCACCAAGATCATCGCCCTCGAAGGCGCCTTCCACGGCCGCACGATGGGTGCCTTGGCCCTGACCGCCAAGGAAGCCTACCGGGCGCCCTTCGAACCCTTGCCTGGCGGCGTGGTCCACATCCCGTTCGGCGACATCGAAGCCCTCCGCGCCGCTGTCGACGAAACGACGGCGGCCGTGTTCCTCGAGCCTATCCAAGGCGAGGCGGGCGTCCGCCCGCTCA
Organism: Arthrobacter sp. DMZ02-1R; assembly: GCF_057747935.1. Classification (NCBI taxonomy): domain Bacteria; kingdom Bacillati; phylum Actinomycetota; class Actinomycetes; order Micrococcales; family Micrococcaceae; genus Arthrobacter; species Arthrobacter sp. DMZ02-1R. The sequence continues at coordinate 3,164,580 of NZ_CM173230.1, read as the reverse complement.
GCGTCGAATACCTTCGCGCGGCCCGCGAAGCCACCACCGCTGCTGGCGCGCTGCTGATCCTGGACGAGGTCCAGACCGGCATCGGGCGCACCGGCAAGTGGCTGGCCAGTGAAGACGCCGGAATCGTCCCCGACGCCGTGACCCTCGCAAAGGGCCTGGGCGGCGGCTTCCCGGTTGGTGCACTCATCACCTTCGGTGAGCGGACATCGTCGCTCCTGACAGCCGGCCAGCACGGCACCACGTTCGGCGGGAACCCGGTGGCCACGGCCGCCGCCCTCGCCACCTTGCATGCCATCGAAAGCCAGGGCGTACTGGAAAACGTGCTCACCGTCGGCGCCCGGCTGCGTGCCGGCCTGTCCGAGGTCGACGGCGTCACGGAAGTCCGCGGAGAAGGCCTCCTGATCGGTTTCGATCTCGACGCCGAGATCGCGCCCGCCATGGTGACCGCAGCGCTCGACGCCGGTTTCATCATCAACAGCCCCGGCCCGCGCACCATCCGGCTGGCTCCGCCACTCATCCTGACGACGGAACAAGCCGACCGTTTCCTCGAGGCGCTGCCGGGCATCATCCGGGCGGCAGCTGCCCAGACCGCTGCACCCCTGACCGCTGCACCCCTGACCGCTAAGGACGCACAGTGAATACCACCCGTCACTTCCTCAAGGACACGGACCTCACACCGGCCGAGCAAGCCGAGGTGCTAGAGCTCGCAGTCCGGATGAAGGCCGCACCGTACAGCGTCCAACCGTTCGCAGCGGACGGCAACGGACGCAAGACCGTCGCCGTCATCTTCGACAAGACCTCCACCCGAACCCGGGTCTCCTTTGCCACCGGCATCGCGGACATGGGCGGCAACGCGCTCATCATCAATCCGGGCGAGGCGCAGATCGGCCACAAGGAGTCCGTTGAGGACACCGCGAAGGTACTCGAACGCATGGTATCGACCATCGTCTGGCGCACCGGCGCGCACTCCGGCCTCGTGGCGATGGCCGAGAACTCCAAGGTTCCCGTCATCAACGCTCTCTGCGACGATTACCACCCGTGCCAGCTTCTGGCGGACCTCCTGGCGGTCAAGGAGCACAAGGGCGAACTTGCCGGACTCACCATGGCCTACCTCGGCGACGCCGCGAACAACATGGCCAACTCGTACCTCCTTGCGGGCGTCACGGCGGGGATGCACGTCCGGATCTCGGGGCCGGAAGGCTATCTGCCAGCCGCTGACATCGTTGCTGCAGCCGAGGAACGGGCCGCAGAGACCGGTGGTTCCGTGCTCATCACCACTGACGCCGCAGAAGCCCTTCGGGGGGCCGACGTCGTCGCCACAGACACGTGGGTGTCCATGGGGCAGGAAGCCGAAAAGGAAGCCCGGATGCAGCTCTTCCGCGAGTACTCCGTGGACGAGGCTGCCATGGAGCTAGCCGCACCGGACGCCGTCGTGCTTCATTGCCTGCCCGCCTACCGCGGCTACGAAATCTCTGCAGGCGTTATCGACGGGCCACAGTCCATCGTCTGGGACGAAGCCGAGAACCGCTTGCACGCCCAGAAGGCGCTCATGGCCTGGCTCATGCACAGATCGGGACTCGCATTCGTCGACGGGCTTTCCCCCGTTGAAGGCGCTGTTTCTCTTGGAAAAGGCGCTGCGGAGAACACGTTCTAGTGTCCACCCATCCGGCGTCGCATGGCGCCAGCCCCGCCACCAAGACTGCCCGGCAGGCGCGGATCACCGCGATCCTGACGGGTGAGTCCGTGCGCTCGCAGGCAGAGCTCGCGGCCCTTCTGGCGGACGGCGGCGTCCAGGTCACCCAGGCGACCCTCTCCAGGGACCTGGTGGAACTGGGGGCGGTGCGCGTGCGCGGCAAGGACGGCGCACTGGTCTACGCGGTGCCCGGCGAGGGTGGCGACCGCAACGCCAAGAGCGGTGTCACCCAGGAAATCCTGGACGCGCGTCTGTCGCGGCTTTGCGGGGAACTGCTGGTCACCGCGGAGGCTTCTGGCAATATCGTGGTGCTGCGGACGCCGCCAGGTGCCGCCAACTTCCTGGCCCTGGCCATCGACCACTCGGTGATGCCGTCTGTATTGGGTACGATCGCAGGCGACGACACCTTGCTTTTGGTTGCCAGGGATCCCGACGGCGGGGCCGAATTGGCAGCCCGGTTCCTCCAACTGGCCCAGGAAGCCGGACCGGGAAACTAACCCGGCCCAGTAACTGAACCATTCCGGCCTTCGGGTCGGTCCCAAGCATTTGACTCAAAAGAACCAAGCAACAATAAAGGAGCACTCTCGTGACTGAGCGCATTGTTCTGGCCTACTCCGGTGGCCTTGATACTTCCGTAGCCATCGGCTGGATCGGTGAAGCCACCGGTGCCGAGGTCATCGCCGTGGCGGTCGACGTCGGACAGGGCGGCGAGTCGCTGGAGACCATCCGCCAGCGTGCCCTCGGCTGCGGCGCCGTCGAGGCCTACGTGGCCGACGCCCGCGACGAGTTCGCGAACGAATACGCCATGCCCACGCTGAAGGCCAACGCCCTCTACCAGGGCCACTACCCGCTGGTCTCGGCCATCTCCCGCCCGGTGATCGTCAAGCACCTGGTCAAGGCCGCCCGTGAATTCGGTGCCACCACCGTGGCGCACGGCTGCACCGGCAAGGGCAACGACCAGGTCCGCTTCGAGGTGGGCATCCAGACCCTCGGCCCGGACCTGAAGTGCATCGCCCCCGTGCGCGACCTCGCCCTGACCCGCGACAAGGCCATTGCCTTCGCCGAGGAAAAGGGACTGCCGATCGAGACCACCAAGAAGAACCCGTACTCGATCGACCAGAACGTCTGGGGACGCGCCGTCGAGACCGGCTACCTCGAGGACATCTGGAACGCTCCCACCAAGGACATCTACGACTACACGGCCACCCCGGAGTTCCCGCCGGCACCGGACGAGGTCACCATCACCTTCGAAGCCGGCGTGCCCGTGGCTGTCGACGGCGTCAAGCGCACTCCGCTCCAGGTCATCCAGGAACTGAACCGCCGCGCCGGTGCCCAGGGCGTCGGCCGGATCGACGTGGTTGAGGATCGCCTTGTTGGCATCAAGTCCCGCGAAATCTACGAAGCTCCGGGGGCAATGGCCCTTATCACCGCGCACAAGCACCTCGAAGACGTCACCATCGAGCGCGAGCAGGCCCGCTTCAAGGCCACTGTAGGCCAGCGCTGGTCCGAGCTGGTCTACGACGGTCAGTGGTTCTCCCCGCTCAAGCGTTCCCTGGACGCCTTCATCGAGGACACCCAGCGCTACGTTTCCGGCGACATCCGCATGGTCCTGCACGGTGGCCAGGCCATCGTCAACGGCCGCCGCTCGGAAACCTCGCTCTATGACTTCGACCTCGCCACGTACGACACCGGCGATACCTTCGACCAGTCGCAGGCCAAGGGCTTCATCGAACTGTGGGGCATGTCCTCCAAGGTTGCCGCAGGCCGCGACCTGCGCGTGTCAGGCCAATGATGGAGCGTTCGGGGACAAATGAAGGCGCTCTGTGGGGTGGCCGGTTCGCCGGTGGCCCCGCAGATGCCCTTGCCGCACTGAGCAAGTCCACGCATTTTGACTGGCGGCTGGCCCGCTACGACATCGCCGGTTCCAAGGCGCATGCGCGCGTGCTGCACAAAGCGGGACTGCTGGACGACGGCGAACTCGAAGGCATGCTCGCAGCGCTGACCCTGCTGGATGACGACGTCGCGAGCGGCGCCTACCAGCCTGCCGAATCCGACGAGGACGTCCACGGTTCCCTGGAACGCGGACTCATCGAGCGGGCTGGAACCCACTTGGGCGGCAAGCTCCGGGCAGGGCGTTCGCGCAACGACCAAGTGGCCACGTTGGGCCGCATGTTCCTGCGCGACCACGCCCGCATCGTTGCCCGCGGCGTGCTCGCCACGATCGATGCCCTCGTGGAGCAGGCCAAGGCCCACCGGGGCGTTGCCATGCCTGGCCGGACCCACTTGCAGCACGCCCAGCCCGTCCTGCTGAGCCACCACCTGCTGGCCCACGCCTGGGCCCTGCTGCGCGATGTGCAGCGGTTCCAGGACTGGGACAAGAGGGCCGGCATCTCGCCTTACGGTTCCGGTGCCTTGGCGGGTTCCTCGCTGGGCCTGGATCCCGAGGCCGTCGCTGCGGACCTCGGCTTCTTCTCGGCGGTGCACAACTCGATCGACGGCACCGCCTCGCGCGATGTCTTCGCCGAGTTCGCGTGGATCTGCTCGATGATCGGCATCGATTTGTCGAGGGTCTCCGAGGAAGTCATTCTGTGGGCCACCAAGGAGTTCTCCTTCGTGACGCTGCATGATTCGTACTCCACGGGGTCTTCGATCATGCCGCAGAAGAAGAACCCGGACGTTGCCGAACTCGCCCGCGGCAAGGCAGGGCGCCTCATCGGCAACCTGGCCGGCCTGTTGGCGACGCTCAAGGGCCTGCCGCTCGCGTACAACCGCGATCTGCAGGAAGACAAGGAACCGGTCTTCGACGCCGCGGACACCTTGGAGGTGCTGCTCCCTGCAGTCTCCGGCATGATCGCGACGCTCACCTTCAACGCCGAGCGCATGGCATCCCTGGCACCGCAGGGCTTCGCGCTGGCCACTGACATCGCCGAGTGGCTTGTCCGCCAGGGCGTGCCGTTCCGGGAAGCCCACGAGCTCTCCGGTGCAGCGGTGAAGCTGGCCGAAGGACGCAGCGTTGAGCTCTGGGACTTGACCGACGAGGAGTACGCGAGCATTTCGGAGCACTTGACTCCCGAGGTCCGCTCCGTGCTTAGCACCGAAGGTTCGCTCAACAGCCGCAACTCGCAGGGCGGAACGGCACCGGCCGCCGTCGAACGCCAACTGACGGCGCTCGAGGCTGAACTCGACCGCGTGCGCGAGTACGCGGGCTAGCGTCCCGGACGCTCCCTCAGCTTTGGCATGATTTCCGCCAACGCTCCTTCAGCAAGTGCAGGAGCGTCGGTGATTTTCACGCCAAAGCTGAGGGGGCGTTGTCAGTTAATCCCTGTTAACAGCGCGCTTAACTCGTCGGATACTATGGCGCTATGACCGAGATCACTACCTCAGCGCTTCTTGCCGAGCTCCACAAAGCAGCCGGCACTGTCACCGAAGTCGTCTCCAAGTTCAACGACGCCGATGTCAAAGCTCCCTCCCAACTGCCCGGCTGGACCCGCGGCCACGTGCTGGCGCATATTGCCGGCATTTCCAACGCGATGGCCCGTCAACTGGAATACGCCGCCCGCGGCGAGACCATCGACATCTACGACGGCGGTTACGAGGGCCGTACGAAGGCCATTGAGCTCGCAGCCAGCCATAGCCTCACCGAACACCGTGCCGCTACGGAAGCCGCCCTCGCCCGGGCCCTGAGGGCCTTCGATGGACTTGTGGAGTCCGGCTGGAACACCCGGATCAGCTTCCGGAACGGAACTGTGCTCGACGGCGCTCTGGCGCTTTGGCGCGAACTGGTCATTCACGTCACGGATCTGGGAATGGGTCGCGGCCCGGAGACCTGGAGCCGGCAGTTCTGCGAGCATCTCTTCGATTTCCTCTCGGCCCGCGTACCGACGGACCAGAAATTCGTGCTTCAGCCTTTGGGCCTCCCGCAGCTCGTCATAGGCTCGGGGCGCCAGTCGGTCGCCATTAACGGCATGATCACGGATATCGCGGCGTGGCTCGCCGGCCGCACGCCTACCCTGGGGAGCCTGCGGGCTTCTGCCGACGCGGACGGTGTTGATTTGCCGGAGCTGCTGCCGTGGCCATCGAGCGTTCCGGCGGCGCATTAGTCCGCCTGCGTTTGCTCGCTGCTGCCCTCCAGAGGTGCATCGTGGCGTAGGAACGCCACGGGCTCACATTGCGGAAGTCGGCAGGCAGTTCCTCCGCGGCCGCGAGGTTCTTGAGTCCGTTTCGGACCGCGGCGTCGTTGGCCAGGAAAACGTCCGGATCGCCGATCACCCGCATCGCCACATAGCCGACCGTCCAGGGTCCGACGCCGGGCAGCGGCAACAGCTTGTCGGCCAGGGTTTGGGGGCCGTCGCCATAGTCGAAGTCGAGTTCCCCGTTGGCCATGGCCCCCGCCGCGGACAGCACCGAATCAATGCGGCGTTGCGGCCCTCTCAGCAATCTCGCGCCGGAGCGGGCGATTTCCTCCGCCGTGGGGAACAAACGATCCAGGCCAAGTGCATGTCCGGCGTGGCCTTCCGGCAGGCGGGTTCCGGCGTCGGACAGTTGGGTCAAAGCGGTGCGCGCGGCCGCCACCGTGATTTGCTGGCCGATCATCGCCCGGATGAGCAGTTCCTGGGGGGCCACGGCGCCCGGGACCCTGATCCCGGGGATCTCACGCACTGATGGGCTGAGCCGGGCATCCGTGGCCAGCGCCTCGTCCACGGCTACGGGATCGGCGTCGAGATCGAACAACCGTCTCACGCGGCTCAGGAGGACTGGAAGATCGTGGAGGTCCAAGGCGCTGACGGCGAGGGTCAGCGCACCGCCGCGCGCCCCGGCGTCGTACTCCACAGTGAACGCGGCATTTCCGCGGGGCAGGCGAATGGTTCGCGCGTAGCTGGTAGGACTGGCCAGCTCGATGCCGGGAACCGCTCGGGCGGCGAGGAAATCGAAAATCCCGGTGTCGAAAGGCTCCCGGAACGGGAGGTTGAGAGTCAGCGAAGTAGCCCCCGCCTGCCTGCCCTCATGGCCAAGAGGCTTCGCGGTGGCCCGCAGCGCTGTCGGGGTCAGGGCAAAGACTTCATTGATGGTGTCGTTGAATTGGCGGACGCTGTTGAATCCGGCGGCGAACGCCACGTCCGCGAGCTTCATCGAGGTGGACACCAGGAGCGTCCTGGCCGTCTGCGCCCGGCTGGCCCGCGCCAGGGACAGTGGACCGGCACCGAGCTCATGGCTGAGGATCCTGCTGAGCTGACGGGAAGAGTAGCCCAGCCTGGTGGCGAGTCCTTCGACGCCCATCCGGGAGATCGCGCCATCGTTGATGAGCCGCATTGCCCGGCCGGCGACGTCCGAGCGTAGGTTCCACGCGGGCGTCCCCGGAACTGCCTCCGGGAGGCATCGCTTGCACGCCCTGTACCCGGCCTCGTGTGCCGCTGCCGAGGTTTCGTAGAACGTCACGTTCTCGGCCTTCGGCGTACGGGCCGGGCATGACGGCCGGCAGTAAATGCCCGTCGAGCGGACGGCGGTGAAGAACTGGCCGTCGAACCGGGGATCCCGCGCATCGATGGCACGGTAGCGTTGCCAAAAGTCCATTGCTCCATCCTCGCAGTCTCCGCACGCTGTTCCTAGCGGAAATCGGACATTGCCGGCGGCGGATCCAGTTGGCGGATTCTTGCTAGGGTCTGGGCATGACAACGCAGGGTGCAGCTCCGGAAGCCATCAGGGCCATCCTTTCCGGAGATCCGCGGGATGTAGCGCCTTTGCTCCTTGGCGCTGTGCTGAGCCACCGGACTCCTGAGGGCACGGTGTCCGTCCGGATCAGCGAGGTCGAGGCCTATCTGGGTCCGCGGGACTCGGCCCAACCCGATCCTGGATCCCACACCTTTGGCGGCCCCACCGCCCGGAATGCGCCCATGTTTGGTCCGGCCGGCCATCTCTACGTTTACTTCTCGTATGGCATGCATTATTGCGCCAACATTGTCTGCGGTCCCGACGGCGTTGCGTCCGCGCTGCTGTTGCGGGCAGGCGAGGTGGTGGCCGGGCAAGCCCTGGCACAGTCCCGCCGTCCGGCGTCGAGATCCCTGACCGACCTCGCCAGCGGGCCCGCCCGGCTAGCCTCCGCTTTGGGGTTGACCGCGGCGGATAGCGGCCGCGATGCCTTGGCTGAGCCGTTCGGCCTCGAACTTCCGGCTACCCCGGCAGCGCGATCAGCAGTCGCCAGCGGTCTCCGGGTGGGAGTATCAGGCGACGGCGGTTCCGCTGACTACCCGTGGCGGTTTTGGCTCTCCGGGGACCCCACAGTGTCCCGCTACAAGCCGGGCCGAAGCCGCGCCGTCTAGCTCCGGAGGTATCCCTCAAGCGGCGTGTTCGGTCCGGGTTGGCTCGGCGACATACGCACAGTGGTTGTCTGGCAGTTCGAAGGGCGCCAGGCGACCAAGCAAAGACTCACGCACCTGGGGCCATTCCGCCTGCAGGATCGAGAACACGGCCGTGTCGCAGCGGCTGCCGTCTGGAGCGAAGCGGTGCCCGCGCAGAGTGCCCTCGTAGCTGGCGCCGAGCCGCTGAATGGCTGAAGCGCTGCGCGTATTGCGCGCGTCGCAGCGGAACCCGACCCGGTGGACGTCCAGAACTTCGAAAGAGTAGGCCAGAAGCAGCTGTTTCGCCGCAGGATTGACGTGGCTGCCCCAAAAGGGGCGCCCGTAAAAGGTCCCGCCGATCTCCAGGCGCTGCTGTCGGGGACTGTAATCGCACAGGGAGGTGGTCCCAAGCAGAGCTCCTGTCCGCTGCTCGACGACGGCGAACGGAATGGTTGCGGGGTCTTCGAGCCGGGCCGAGAAGAGTTCGGCCAGTTCCGCGGCGCTCAAAGGCTGTTCGGCGGCCATCCCGGACCACATCCCGGAGTCCACGAAGTCAAACAGTGGGCCGGCGTGGGCGGGGGAGAGCGGGACCAAGCTGATGCCGTGTCGGGTCAGGGCAACGTCGTGCTGCATTGCAGCATTTAAGCACTACCGGGTACGGACAGAAAAGCTCTGCAGGTTAGCTCTGAGTGAACATTGCGTGACGTACCGGCGTGGAGACCGTTTCACACACGTCAAGCAAAACCGCTGTAGAATGGACGGTCCGTCTTTTTCGATAGGGGAACGTTTCGATGCACGACGCTGATTTGCTCCACGAACGGGAGTACGTGGCCGGTCTTTACTCGCGCCTGGATGAGTTGCGGGAGGAAAAGCGCCAGCAGCTTGCACAAGTCCGGCGCGCTGGAGCGGTGGGCACCATGCAGAACGTTTCCGAACGCGACGCCTTCGCGGCACTGTACGAGGACCGCCTCGCCCAGCTCGACGCCGTCGACGACCGTCTTGTGTTCGGGCGCCTTGACCTGGACACCGGAGAGGCGCAGTACATTGGCCGCATCGGCCTCTCCACGGCGGATCTCCAGCGGCTTATGGTCGACTGGCGCGCCCCGGAAGCCGGCCATTTCTACCAGGCGACCGCCTTCGACCGGCAAGGCGTCCGCCGTCGTCGTCACCTGATACTGCAAGGCCGCGAGGTCAAGGCAATCGAAGACGATGTCCTGGATGCCAGCATGCTGGCTGACAACGCGTCCCTCCAGGGCGAGGGCGCGCTGCTTGCGGCCCTGAATTCCAAGCGCACCGGCCGCATGTCGGACATTGTGGGCACCATCCAGTCCGAGCAGGACCGCATTATCCGTTCGTCCATCTCCGGTGCCTTGGTTGTCCAGGGCGGTCCCGGTACTGGCAAGACGGCCGTCGCGCTCCACCGCGCCGCCTACCTGCTGTACACCCACCGTGACCGCCTGAAGTCCGCGGGCGTGCTGCTCGTTGGCCCGTCGTCGTCGTTCATGCACTACATCGAGCGGGTCCTGCCTTCCCTCGGCGAGACCGGCGTCGTCATGGCCAGCCTTGGACGCCTCATGCCCGGGATCCATGCCGTGCCGGAACAGGATCCCGATGTCGCAGCACTCAAGGGCAAGCTGGACATGGCGGGTGTCATCGCCAATGCCGTGGCCAACCGGCAGAGGACTCCCGCAGAGGACCGCATCCTCGAGGTAGATTCCCGCAAGCTCACGCTGTCTGTCCGGCAGGTACGCCGTGCCCGCGACAGGGCGCGCGCCACAGGCAAGCCCCACAACGAAGCACGCGTCACGTTTGTGAAGATCCTGCTGCGCGAGCTCACGGAGCAGCTAACGGAGATCGTCGAAGAGTCGAACATCGGCAACAACGCCGACCGTTCCTACCTCGCCGAAGACGTCCGCTCGGCACGCGACGTCAGGATCGTCTTGAACCTGTGCTGGATGCCCATGACACCCGAGAAACTTGTGTCCGAGCTCTTCAGCAAGCCCGCCATCCTGGAAGCCTGCACACCGCACCTCACACCGGCGCAGCGTGCGTTGCTGCTGCGGCCTGCGGATGCCCCGTGGACGGAAGCCGATGTTCCGTTGCTCGACGAGGCCGCTGAGCTTCTGGGCGAGCTGGATCCTGCCGCCGGCAGGGGACTGGCGCAGCAAGAGCACGACCGCGCCCGCGACATCGCCAACGCCAAGCAGACCCTGGTCAACATGGAGGCGATGGGTGTCGACGTACTGATGACGGCCGAGGAACTCGCCGATCAGAACCAGGAGCGCGAGACGCGACTGACGGCGGCAGAACGTGCCACGACCGATCGTTCGTGGGCGTTCGGACACATCGTTGTGGACGAAGCCCAGGAGCTCTCGCCCATGCAGTGGCGGCTCTTGGTCCGCCGCTGCCCGTTGAAGTCCTTCACGATCGTCGGCGACATCGCCCAGACGAGTTCCTCGGCTGGGGCGAATTCCTGGCAGAGTGCCCTCGCGCCGTCGTTCGGGGACCGCTGGCAACTCGAAGAACTCACCGTCAACTACCGCACCCCCTCGCAGATCGCCGAAGCGGCGGTCCGCATGGCGAACCGTGCAGGCCTGGTTGTTTCGGCTCCCAAGGCCGTCCGCGAAGGCAAATGGTCGCCCATCGTGGACCGCGTGGACAAAGCGGAAATGGTGGACCGCCTCGTCGAAATCCTTCCTGAGGAACTGGAAGCGATCGACGGCGGCCTCCTCGCCGTGATTGCCGACGGCGCCCTCCTGCCGCGCGCTGCAGCCGCCCTCCGTGGCGTCTACGGCCACCGCGTGGGCACCGGAGCGGGGAGTTACTCCCAGGACATCGTGGTCATCAGCCCGAAGGAAGCCAAGGGCCTCGAGTTCGACGGCGTGGTGGTTCTGGAACCCGCTGCCATGCTCAATCACGAGCACGGCAAGGTGGGCGATCTCTACGTCGCAATGACCCGTCCGACGCAGCGACTCCGGCTCATTACTGCCGCGCCACTGCCTGCGGGTATCGAGCGCTGAGGGAAACAAGCAAGCTGAATGGCAATCCTGCTAACTTAGAACTCGTGTCACACGTAAACAACCTCGAGTCCCAGCACAACGACCCGGGCTTTGCCAATATCTGGCAAGAGCTCAAATGGCGCGGCCTGATCCACGTTTCCACTGATGAAACGGAATTGGAAAAGCTGCTCGCCGGGGACCCGATCACGTATTACTGTGGCTTCGACCCCACGGCACCGTCCCTGCACCTCGGCAACTTGGTCCAGCTTTTGCTCATGCGTCGCCTCCAGCTGGCCGGTCACAAGCCGCTCGGCCTCGTGGGCGGCTCCACCGGACTGATCGGTGACCCGCGCCCGACGGCGGAACGCACCTTGAACACCAAGGACACGGTTTCGGAATGGGTTGGCTACCTTCAGGCCCAAGTCCGCCGCTTCCTCAGCTTCGAGGGCGACAACGCCGCACGCATGGTGAACAACCTTGACTGGACGGCGCCCCTGAGTGCCATCGATTTCCTGCGTGAAATCGGGAAGCATTTCCGCGTGGGCACCATGCTTCGCAAGGATGCCGTTGCCTCCCGTCTCAGTTCCGACGAAGGCATCAGCTACACCGAGTTCAGCTACCAGATCCTGCAGGGCATGGACTACCTCCAACTCAACCGCGATTACGGCTGCGTGCTGCAAACCGGCGGCTCGGACCAGTGGGGCAACCTGACGAGCGGCACGGAGCTGATCCGTAAGGTTGACGGCAAGGTTGTCCACGCCCTGGGCACGCCTCTCATCACCAACTCGGACGGCACCAAGTTCGGTAAGAGCGAGGGCAACGCGATTTGGTTGGACGCCCACATGTGCAGCCCGTATGCCTTCTACCAGTTCTGGCTCAACACCGCAGACGCCGACGTCGTTGATCGCCTTAAGGTCTTCACTTTCCTTAGCCGCGCCGAAATTGAGGAACTTGGGGCCGCTGTTGCCGAGCGCCCGTTCGCTCGCGAGGGCCAGCGCAGGCTCGCCTACGAAGTCACGTCGCTGGTGCACGGAGTCGAGGCAACGGAGAAGGTGATCGCTGCTTCCGCCGCGCTGTTCGGCAATGGCGATCTCTCGGCTCTGGATGAAGTCACCTTGGCGTCCGCCACGGCCGAGCTGCCGTCAGCCTCGATCGGCGCGGATGGCCTGGGTATCGTTGACCTCTTGGTCGCTTCAGGACTGTCCGAGAGCAAGTCCGCTGCTCGTCGTACGGTGGGGGAGGGCGGCGCCTACGTGAACAACAGCAAGGTGACGGACCCCGACGCCGTCATCGACCAGACGGAACTGCTTCACGGCCGGTACCTGTTGTTGCGCCGTGGGAAGAAGAATCTGGCAACAGTCGAAGTGACCGTGTGACGGTTCCTTGACTCCACAGCGGGGCTGGTTGGTTCCGCTCTGTGCTGCGGCGCACGCGCGCCGACGCCGACTATTGCACGCTCCTCCGAGGCCGACTTGCGCGGCTCCGGGGGAGCGTGTATCGTTTTCTGAGTTGCTGCCGCTGATGCGGACAAATTGCGACAAAATCCCATTGAATTGTGAATGATCCGGTTTGGACGAAAGTCTGGAAATCGGAAAATTTATCGACCCTTTGGGGATATTCGACTCACTTTTGGATGAATTTCGGGAGAAATCCTGGATTTGCAAAGTGAAAATGAATGAAATAGAGTAGAAATATCGCAGCGAGGAAATGCGGAACATCGAATTCAATTGAATTTGTTCCGAGAAGTATTCGGATTGTGTCTGTTGTTTGAGAACTCAATAGTGTGCCAAGTTTGTTGATACCGATTTTTTATTAAATTGGTTGTTTTGGCTGGTCCTGTGTCACCTCCGTGGTGCGGGGCTGGTTTTTTCAGCTGGTTTCAAATTTTGTGCAGTTCCCGTGTCCGTTATTTCCGGTGCGGGGGTTGTGTCTGTTTTTGTTTTACTTCAACGGAGAGTTTGATCCTGGCTCAGGATGAACGCTGGCGGCGTGCTTAACACATGCAAGTCGAACGATGATCCGGTGCTTGCACCGGGGATTAGTGGCGAACGGGTGAGTAACACGTGAGTAACCTGCCCTTGACTCTGGGATAAGCCTGGGAAACTGGGTCTAATACCGGATATGACCGCCCGCCGCATGGTGTGGTGGTGGAAAGCTTTTGCGGTTTTGGATGGACTCGCGGCCTATCAGCTTGTTGGTGGGGTAATGGCCTACCAAGGCGACGACGGGTAGCCGGCCTGAGAGGGTGACCGGCCACACTGGGACTGAGACACGGCCCAGACTCCTACGGGAGGCAGCAGTGGGGAATATTGCACAATGGGCGAAAGCCTGATGCAGCGACGCCGCGTGAGGGATGACGGCCTTCGGGTTGTAAACCTCTTTCAGTAGGGAAGAAGCTTTCGGGTGACGGTACCTGCAGAAGAAGCGCCGGCTAACTACGTGCCAGCAGCCGCGGTAATACGTAGGGCGCAAGCGTTATCCGGAATTATTGGGCGTAAAGAGCTCGTAGGCGGTTTGTCGCGTCTGCTGTGAAAGACCGGGGCTCAACTCCGGTTCTGCAGTGGGTACGGGCAGACTAGAGTGATGTAGGGGAGACTGGAATTCCTGGTGTAGCGGTGAAATGCGCAGATATCAGGAGGAACACCGATGGCGAAGGCAGGTCTCTGGGCATTAACTGACGCTGAGGAGCGAAAGCATGGGGAGCGAACAGGATTAGATACCCTGGTAGTCCATGCCGTAAACGTTGGGCACTAGGTGTGGGGGACATTCCACGTTTTCCGCGCCGTAGCTAACGCATTAAGTGCCCCGCCTGGGGAGTACGGCCGCAAGGCTAAAACTCAAAGGAATTGACGGGGGCCCGCACAAGCGGCGGAGCATGCGGATTAATTCGATGCAACGCGAAGAACCTTACCAAGGCTTGACATGAACCGGTAACGCCTGGAAACAGGTGCCCCGCTTGCGGTCGGTTTACAGGTGGTGCATGGTTGTCGTCAGCTCGTGTCGTGAGATGTTGGGTTAAGTCCCGCAACGAGCGCAACCCTCGTTCCATGTTGCCAGCACGTAGTGGTGGGGACTCATGGGAGACTGCCGGGGTCAACTCGGAGGAAGGTGGGGACGACGTCAAATCATCATGCCCCTTATGTCTTGGGCTTCACGCATGCTACAATGGCCGGTACAAAGGGTTGCGATACTGTGAGGTGGAGCTAATCCCAAAAAGCCGGTCTCAGTTCGGATTGGGGTCTGCAACTCGACCCCATGAAGTCGGAGTCGCTAGTAATCGCAGATCAGCAACGCTGCGGTGAATACGTTCCCGGGCCTTGTACACACCGCCCGTCAAGTCACGAAAGTTGGTAACACCCGAAGCCGGTGGCCTAACCCTTGTGGGGGGAGCCGTCGAAGGTGGGACCGGCGATTGGGACTAAGTCGTAACAAGGTAGCCGTACCGGAAGGTGCGGCTGGATCACCTCCTTTCTAAGGAGCACCATTTCCGCTTCCTGTCCTGCCGCATGGTTGGTTGGGGGGTGGGTGGAAGCAAAGCCCATTGCGCAGGCGTCTGTTCTGCGGTGGGTGCTCATGGGTGGAATATCAGCAGATAGCGGCCGGTGGTTTCCTTTTCCGCCCCTAGTACGGTTGTCTTGTCCCTTTGCGGGGCGGGGCGTCCTGGAACGGTGCGGGTGGGGGAGGGCCGGTTTTCGTGTTTGGCACACTGTTGGGTCCTGAGGCAACAGGGCCGCGGCCTGCGGGTCCTTCCTTTGGGGGGGTGCGGGGTTGCGGGTTTGGTGTTTCTGGTTTCCTGGCTGCATGTCTTCGTGCGTGGCGGCTGTCCCCTTTTTTGTGGGGGTGGTTGGTGCGGGGGGTGTGGTACGGGGTTGTTGTTTGAGAACTACATAGTGGACGCGAGCATCTGACACGGGCAGGCCTTTGTGCTTGTTTGTGTCTACAGCAATTTCTTTTTATGAACCTGGCCCTTGTGGCCTGGTTCTCTCGAGAAGTTTTTTGATCTTTGTGTGGTCAAGTTTTTAAGGGCACACGGTGGATGCCTTGGCATTAGGAGCCGAAGAAGGACGTAGGAATCTGCGATAAGCCTGGGGGAGTTGATAACCGAACGTTGATCCCAGGATGTCCGAATGGGGAAACCCCGCCAGACGCTGTGAGGTGATCTGGTGACCCGCATCTGAACACATAGGGTGCGTGGGGGGAACGCGGGGAAGTGAAACATCTCAGTACCCGCAGGAAGAGAAAACAAGAGTGATTCCGTTAGTAGTGGCGAGCGAACGCGGATGAGGCTAAACCGTTCCATGTGTGATAGCCGGCGGGCGTTGCATGGGCGGGGTTGTGGGACTTTCCGTGCTGGTTCTGCCGGACCGGTGGGGTGAGAGCATGGACATAGGTGAACGGTCTTGAAAGGCCGGCCGTAGAGGGTGGGAGCCCCGTAACCGTAATGTTGTGTGCCGCCTGGAGAGGATCCCAAGTAGCACGGGGCCCGAGAAATCCCGTGCGAATCTGTCAGGACCACCTGATAAGCCTAAATACTTCCTAATGACCGATAGCGGACCAGTACCGTGAGGGAAAGGTGAAAAGTACCCCGGGAGGGGAGTGAAACAGTACCTGAAACCGTGTGCTTACAATCCGTCGGAGCAGCCTTGTAGTTGTGACGGCGTGCCTTTTGAAGAATGAGCCTGCGAGTTAGTGTTACGTCGCGAGGTTAACCCGTGTGGGGTAGCCGTAGCGAAAGCGAGTCTGAACAGGGCGATCGTAGTGGCGTGATCTAGACCCGAAGCGGAGTGATCTACCCATGGCCAGGTTGAAGCGACGGTAAGACGTCGTGGAGGACCGAACCCACTTCAGTTGAAAATGGAGGGGATGAGCTGTGGGTAGGGGTGAAAGGCCAATCAAACTCCGTGATAGCTGGTTCTCCCCGAAATGCATTTAGGTGCAGCGTTGCGTGTTTCTTGCCGGAGGTAGAGCTACTGGATGGCCGATGGGCCCTACAAGGTTACTGACGTCAGCCAAACTCCGAATGCCGGTAAGTGAGAGCGCAGCAGTGAGACTGTGGGGGATAAGCTTCATAGTCGAGAGGGAAACAGCCCAGACCACCAACTAAGGCCCCTAAGCGTGTGCTAAGTGGGAAAGGATGTGGAGTTGCGAAGACAACCAGGAGGTTGGCTTAGAAGCAGCCATCCTTGAAAGAGTGCGTAATAGCTCACTGGTCAAGTGATTCCGCGCCGACAATGTAGCGGGGCTCAAGTACACCGCCGAAGTTGTGGATTTCAGATAGTAGACAAGCCTTCGTGGTTCAGTCGTCTGGAGTGGTAGGGGAGCGTCGTGTGGGCGGTGAAGTCGCGGTGTAAACCAGCGGTGGAGCCTACACGAGTGAGAATGCAGGCATGAGTAGCGAAAGACGGGTGAGAAACCCGTCCGCCGAATGATCAAGGGTTCCAGGGTCAAGCTAATCTGCCCTGGGTAAGTCGGGACCTAAGGCGAGGCCGACAGGCGTAGTCGATGGACAACGGGTTGATATTCCCGTACCGGCGAAGGACCGCCCATGCCAAGCGGGGGATACTAACCGCCCGGAGCCTGCCCAAGCACCCTTGTGGTGTGCGGGTTTTGGCCGAGCGCGGGACCTGATCCCGGGAGGTAAGCGTATTAACAGGTGTGACGCAGGAAGGTAGCCGGGCCGGGCGATGGTTGCCCCGGTCTAAGGATGTAGGGTCAGCGATAGGCAAATCCGTCGCTGTGTCTTTGATGACGATCCTGAGATCTGACGGGACCCCCGCAAGGGGGGATCCGGTGATCCTATGCTGCCTAGAAAAGCATCGACGCGAGGTCCCAGCCGCCCGTACCCCAAACCGACACAGGTGATCAGGTAGAGAATACCAAGGCGATCGAGAGAATTATGGTTAAGGAACTCGGCAAAATGCCCCCGTAACTTCGGGAGAAGGGGGGCCCCAACCTTGAACACCACTTGCTGGTGGGAGGGGATCGGGGCCGCAGAGACCAGGGGGAAGCGACTGTTTACTAAAAACACAGGTCCGTGCGAAGTCGCAAGACGATGTATACGGACTGACTCCTGCCCGGTGCTGGAAGGTTAAGAGGACCGGTTAGCCGCAAGGCGAAGCTGAGAATTCAAGCCCCAGTAAACGGCGGTGGTAACTATAACCATCCTAAGGTAGCGAAATTCCTTGTCGGGTAAGTTCCGACCTGCACGAATGGAGTAACGACTTCCCCGCTGTCTCAACCATAAACTCGGCGAAATTGCAGTACGAGTAAAGATGCTCGTTACGCGCAGCAGGACGGAAAGACCCCGAGACCTTTACTATAGTTTGGTATTGGTGTTCGGAGTGGCTTGTGTAGGATAGGTGGGAGACGTTGAAGCCCGGACGCCAGTCCGGGTGGAGTCATCGTTGAAATACCACTCTGGTCACTTTGGACATCTAACTTCGGCCCGTGATCCGGGTCAGGGACAGTGCCTGATGGGTAGTTTAACTGGGGCGGTTGCCTCCTAAAAAGTAACGGAGGCGCCCAAAGGTTCCCTCAGCCTGGTTGGCAATCAGGTGTCGAGTGTAAGTGCACAAGGGAGCTTGACTGTGAGAGAGACATCTCAAGCAGGGACGAAAGTCGGGACTAGTGATCCGGCGGTACATTGTGGAATGGCCGTCGCTCAACGGATAAAAGGTACCTCGGGGATAACAGGCTGATCTTGCCCAAGAGTCCATATCGACGGCATGGTTTGGCACCTCGATGTCGGCTCGTCGCATCCTGGGGCTGGAGTAGGTCCCAAGGGTTGGGCTGTTCGCCCATTAAAGCGGTACGCGAGCTGGGTTTAGAACGTCGTGAGACAGTTCGGTCCCTATCCGCTGCGCGCGCAGGAAATTTGAGAAGGGCTGTCCTTAGTACGAGAGGACCGGGACGGACGAACCTCTGGTGTGTCAGTTGTACTGCCAAGTGCACCGCTGATTAGCTACGTTCGGATGGGATAACCGCTGAAAGCATCTAAGCGGGAAGCTCGCTTCAAGATGAGATTTCCATGCACCTCGTGTGTGAGAGGCCCCCAGCCAGACCACTGGGTTGATAGGCCGGATGTGGAAGACAGGACCAAAGACTGTTGAAGCTGACCGGTACTAATAGGCCGACAACTTACACCACACAAACACAACACTGCTTGCGTCCACTATGTGGTTCCCGGACAACAAACACCCGTCACGGCTGTTTGCCCGTTCCAGGAACCAACACAACTGAATAACAACACCACAATGTTGTAACCAGTCTTCCCACACCACCACCCCCCCGGGGGCCGGCGGTGACGGGCAACAGGGTTACGGCGGTCATAGCGTGGGGGAAACGCCCGGTCCCATTCCGAACCCGGAAGCTAAGACCCACAGCGCCGATGGTACTGCACCCGGGAGGGTGTGGGAGAGTAGGACACCGCCGGACAACCATCCAGGTCGAGACCCCCCAACCACCACGGTGGTCGGGGGGTCTCCCGCATTTAAACACCCACCACAACACCACCGGAGCGCCCGCCCCTGCACCACAAACCCCCGGACCCTCCATCACATATGGGGGGGTCCCACGAACGCTCCTTCACGTATGCGCCGGAAACACCCGGTCCCTCCTTCACGTATGCGCCGGAAACCCCGGACCCTCCTTCACGTATGCGCCGGAAACACCCGGCCCCTCCTTCACATATGCGCCGGTCACGACCAACCCTCCATCACATGTGGGCGGGTTCCCACGAACGCTCCATCACACATGGAGCTGTACCGCGTGACCCGCACATGGCGAGGCCCCGGAACTGCAGTCGCGTCGGCTCAGGACCGGCCATAAGTGAGCGAGCGTCCGGCCGGAAGGCCCCAAAACTGCAGGAGCGTCAATATTCCGATCCCTGGATCTGGTTTTGGGAGCCAGCTGCAAGACAGCCGGGCGGGCCGAAACTTGTGATGCTTCCCACGGGAAGCTGATTAGGCGGTCCTCGAATGCGTCCGCGGATGGCCGGTCACCTAGAATTGCATAAGAGATACGAGCCGGATCCCGGCGGCGTGAGATCAAAATACGGATAAGAGCGGCTGCGCATGCGCCAGTGGTCAGCTCACAACAGGAGGAATCCATTATGGCTGAGCACAACGGCGGCAATCGCGGCAACTTCGGCGGTGGCCGAGGCGATCGCGGCCCGTTCCGCGCCAACAACAATTCCGGGGGCGACCCGCGAGGATTCCGTTCCAGGGACAACCGTGACGGCACTGCCGGCGCTCCCGGCGGTGATCGTGACCGTAAACCGTTTGGGGACCGGGATCGTAAGCCGGCTGGTGATGGTGACCGCAAGCCGTTTGGTGATCGTCCGCGTCGTGATGGGGATGCGCGTCCGAGCTTTGGTGATCGTGACCGCAAGCCGTTTGGTGATCGTCCGCGTCGTGACGGGGATGCGCGTCCGAGCTTTGGCGATCGTGACCGCAAGCCGTTTGGTGATCGTAAGCCAGCCGGCGACGGTGAGCGCCGCAGCTTTGGCGATCGGGACCGCAAGCCGTTTGGTGATCGTCCGCGTCGTGATGGGGATGCGCGTCCGAGCTTTGGTGATCGTGACCGTAAGCCGTTCGGTGATCGTAAGCCAGCCGGCGACGGTGAGCGCCGCAGCTTCGGCGATCGTGACCGCAAGCCTTTTGGCGACCGTCCGAGCCGTGAGGGCGATCGCGACCGTAAGCCCTTTGGTGACCGTGATCGCAAGCCGTTTGGCGACCGTCCGAGCCGTGAGGGCGATCGCGACCGCAAGCCGTTTGGTGATCGTCCGCGTCGTGATCGCAAGCCCTTCGGCGACCGTCCGCGCCGCGAAGGAGAGGGAGAGCGCCGCAGCTTCGGTGATCGCCCCGAGCGCGGTCCCCGCAAGTTCGATGGCCCACGTACCGAGGGACGTAGCTTCGGCGGCGGATCCTGGGAAGATCGTCCCGCTCGGGTTCCGAACGCCGCGGACCTGCGCAGCGCCAACCGCCCGGACCGCGAGCGTTCCCCCGAGATCGACGACGACGTTACGGGCCAGGAGCTCGACCGCGTCACCAAGCACCAGATCAAGACCCTCGAAGGCACCAATGCCGAATGGGTTTCCAAGCACCTCGTCATGGCCGGCCGCCTCATCGATATCGACCCTGAACTGTCCTTCCAGCACGCCCTGGCTGCCAGCCGCCGTGGAGGACGCCTGGCAGCTGTCCGTGAAGCCGTGGGCCTGACCGCCTACGCTGCCGGACACTATGGCGAGGCGCTTCGCGAATTCCGCACCTACCGTCGGATCAGCGGATCCAACGTCCATTTGCCGCTCATGGCCGACTGCGAACGCGGTCTGGGGCGGCCGGACCGGGCGCTGGACGTCGTCCGCTCTCCCGAAGCACAGGATCTCGACGCCCCCGGCAAGGTTGAACTCGCAATTGTGGCCTCCGGAGCCAGGACCGACCTTGGCCAGTTGGACGCCGCCGTGGCCGAGCTGGAGATCATCCAGCTCGACATCAACCGCGCCTTCTCCTACAGCCCGCGCCTGTTCCGTGCCTACGCAGACGCCCTGACGGCAGTGGGTCGCACAGAGGAGGCCGGCAAGTGGCAGCGCCAGGCAGTCGTGGCTGAAAATGCCCTCGGCGTAGGAGAGTTCGAAGACCCGGACATCATCGACCTCGGCGAAGGCGACGAGCGCGAAGCTCCCAAGCCCCGCTTCCGGAACGTCGAGGAGGGCACCGAACGGGCTGAAGAGTCAAGCACCGAGGCCGCCCCGCCACGCGCGGAGACGGTCATCGATTCTGAAGACTCGGAACAGCACGAAGTGGAACTCGACGACGTCGAGTCTGACTACTTCGAGTCCGATGACGCCGAATCGGATCCCGATTCCGCCGAGGAAGACGAGGCAGACGAAGACCAGGTGAAGGCTCCCGAGGGCGGCGAAGAGACCAAGAATGACTGAGGCCTCACTGGTTTCACGTTTTGACGCAGTTCTGTCCGATCTGGACGGAGTTGTCTATGCGGGCCCCCACGCCATTCCGGGTGCGGTGGAATCCCTGCAGCGGCTTGAGTCGGTGGGGGTGCGGCTTGGGTATGTGACCAACAACGCCTCGCGCACCCCTGCCCAGGTTGCGGCGCATCTTCGTGAGCTTGGGGCACCGGCTGAGGACAATCAGGTGGTCAGCTCTTCGCAAGCCGCCGGCGACCTTCTCGCCGGTCTCCTGGCTCCCGGTTCGCGCGTGATGATCACCGGTAGCGCTGCGTTGGCTCACGAAATAGAACTCGTTGGCCTCACGCCGGTCCACAGCGCCGAAGAGAAGCCCGTGGCGGTAGTCCAGGGCTTCAATCCGGAAATCGCGTGGAAGGACTTGGCCGAGGCGTCCTACGTTGTCGCTTCGGGTGCCCTTTGGGTCGCCACAAATACGGACATGTCCATTCCACAAGCCCGCGGCATTGCACCTGGAAACGGAACCCTGGTAGCCGCTGTCGCGTCTGCCACGGGCAAGCAACCGCGAGTCGCAGGCAAGCCCGAGGCTCCTCTATTCCACTCCGCTGCGCGGCGGCTGAAGTCCAAACGCCCGATCGTCGTCGGCGACCGTCTGGACACCGACATCCTCGGCGGCAACCGTGCCGGCTTCGCGACGGCGGCGGTCCTCACCGGCGTCGACACGCCCGAGTCCATCCTTGCTGCACGCAGTTCGGAACGCCCCGGCTACTTGCTGGCTGATCTCACTGAACTGTACGAGCCGTACCCTGAGATCGTCGAGGAAGACAGCACGTTCCGTTGCGGAAAGGCAACTGCCGAGGTCCAAGATGGCCTGATCACCATCTCCGGGTCCGAGAAGGACCTGGACGCCTGGCGTGCTGCGTGCGCAGCCTGGTGGGCCGCCAACCCGGACGCGGCAGAGGCTACATCGCCGCGGCTCGAATGGCTGGAAAACTAGACTGGTGCAATGAGCGAGTTGAACGATCTCCCGGAGAGCGCCGTGGAGCCGAGCGCCGTCGAACCGCACGATGCTCCATGGCCGGACGACGCTGCCCCCATAGGTGATGTGGCCGTGGATTCGGCCCTGGAACGGCTGGCGGACATCCCCTCCCTGCCGGTGGCCGAGCACAGCGGCATGTACGCCGAGATCCACGACTCCTTGATGGCGGCCCTCGACGCCGAAGAACGCTGAGCATGGCCAGACTCGACCAGGAACTCGTCACCCGCGGATTGGCGAGATCGCGGACCCATGCCGCGAAACTTATTGCGGACGGAAAAGTCAGCTCCGGGGGCAGCGTTCTCGCCAAGGCGGCACAACAGGTCTCCGAAGCAACCGAACTTGACGTCCAGGCCCATGCCGAGGACATTTACGTCAGCCGCGCCGGCCATAAACTGGCCGGAGCCCTGGCGGCGTTCCCTTCCGTTGTTGTGGAGGGAAAACGGTGCCTCGACGCCGGAGCTTCCACCGGCGGCTTTACGGACGTGCTGCTCCGGCAAGGTGCCGCGCAGGTGGTGGCGGTCGACGTCGGGCATGACCAGTTGGTGCCGTCCTTGCGGAACGATCCGCGCGTCGCTGTCTATGAGGGCCTCAACGTCCGCTATATGACTCCGGAACAAATCGGTGGCCCGGCCGCGCTCACTGTGGCGGACCTGTCCTTCATTTCCCTCACCCTGGTTCTGCACCCGCTCGCGGCATGCACCGAACCCGGGGGAGACCTTGTGCTCATGGTGAAGCCACAATTCGAGGTTGGCAAGGAACGGCTGAGCCGCACAGGCGTGGTCACATCCGATCATGAACGGCGACGGGCTGTAGCCCAAGTTGCGAAGGCGGCCGTGGACGCCGGGCTCGAACTCCGCGGCCTGGCACCGAGCCCCTTGCCGGGCCAGGACGGAAATGTGGAGTACTTCCTGTGGATAAGACGCAGGATTCAGGCGGACTTGCCTAAGATCGAAGAGCGGGACGAGGAAGTTGCTGCACTGATGGAACGAATCTGGACCACCCACTAGAAAGCAGAACACCATGAGCAGGCGCGTTTTGGTCCTTGCCCACACCGGGCGTGAGGACTCCCTTCGCGCGGCTTGGGATGCCTGCGGGCAGCTCCACTACTCAGGTCTGATTCCCGTGATGCAGAAATCGGAACTGGACGACATCGAACGGTTCTTCGGTGTTGTGGACAAGCCGATCGAAATCCTCCACGAGGATGTCCGGTTGGAGGACGTCGAACTCGTCATGGTTCTTGGTGGCGACGGCACCATCCTGCGCGCCGCCGAGCTGGTCCGCAACGTCGACGTTCCCCTGCTGGGCGTCAACCTTGGACATGTCGGCTTCCTTGCCGAGAGCGAGCGGGCCGATCTTGCCCAGACCGTTGAATGGATCGCCAGCCGCGAATATACCGTGGAAGAGCGCATGACGATTGATGTCCAGGTGTGGGTCCGTGGCCAGAAGATCTGGCACACCTGGGCTCTCAATGAGGCCGCCATTGAGAAGGCTGACCGGGAGCGCATGATCGAAGTAGTGACCGAAGTGGATGAACGTCCGCTGACGTCCTTTGGCTGCGACGGAGTGGTGCTCGCTACCCCCACGGGTTCCACGGCCTACGCTTTCTCTTCCGGCGGACCGGTGGTGTGGCCTGAGGTGGAAGCCTTGGTGATCGTGCCCATCAGCGCCCATGCCCTCTTCGCCAAACCCCTCGTCGTTTCACCGCGGTCCAGGCTTGCGGTGGAGATCCTCACCCGCACGGAAGCCCAAGGCGTGCTTTGGTGCGATGGTCGACGCTCCGTGGACCTGCCGCCGGGCGCCCGGATTGAGGTGACCCGGTCCACGCGGCCCGTGCGGCTTGCCCGCACCCACCAGACTCCGTTTTCCGCACGACTCGTCCGGAAGTTCGAGCTCCCCATCCACGGCTGGCGGGGCCCGGCACCCCGTTCGGCGGACATCCACACCGGTCCTACCCCCGTGGTCAGGACTTTCAAGCCCAGCCCTTTGCCAACGCCCCAGGACGTGCGGACAGGCAGAGCGGCCGACCCCACCAAGGAGATGTAAACCATGATCGAGGAACTCCGGATCCGTGATCTCGGCGTCATCACCGACGCCACGTTGCCGTTGGGGCCGGGCCTGAGCGTCGTGACGGGCGAAACCGGCGCCGGCAAGACCATGGTGGTCACCGCCGTCGGCCTCCTCTTGGGAGCACGGTCCGACGCCGGTGCGGTGCGCTCCGGCGCCAAGTCAGCCTCCGCGGAGGCTCGGCTCTTGCTTGATCCGGCGCACGCCGCCGTGGAACGGGCCGTGGAGGCCGGCGGCGACGCTGAAGAGTACGACGGCGGCACTCAGCTCTTGCTGGCCCGCACCGTGGGTGCGGACGGCCGCAGCCGTGCCTTCGTGGGCGGCCGGTCGGCGCCCGTGGGCGTCTTGGCAGAACTTGGCGAAAGCCTGGTGGTGGTGCATGGCCAGTCGGACCAGATCCGGCTCAAGGGTGCCGTGGCGCAACGGCACGCACTGGACCGTTTCGCCGGGGCTGACCTCGTCACGGCGCTGACTGAGTATCAGGACCTTTACAGTCATTGGAAGTCCAGCCAGGCGGAACTCGATACCCTCCGAAGCGAGGCCCGGGAAAGGCTACGGGAAGCGGAATCGCTGGCCGTAGCGCTCCAGGAAATCGACGACGTCGACCCCCAGCCGGGAGAGGACGATTCCCTGAAGGCCGAGGCAGTGAAACTGGCCAATGTCGAAGAACTCCGCATTGCCGCCGCGGCAGCACATGAAGCTCTGATCTCGGAGGAATTCGGCGAAACGGCCGATGCCACGACTCTGATCGACTCGGCCAAACGGACTTTGGAACAGGTCTCCGAGCATGACGAAGCCTTGGCAGGAGCGGCCACGCGGCTCGCCGAGATTGGCTTCCTCATCAACGACATCGCGGCGGAGCTGTCCAGCTACCAGGCCTCCTTGGACTCCGAAGGCCCGGAACGCCTTGCGGAGATTGAGGACAGGCGTGCGGCGCTGGCCAAACTCATCCGGAAGTACGCGCCGAGCATCGACGAGGTGCTCGAATGGGCCGAAGCCTCAAGGGTCCGGCTGGACGAACTGCAGGACGACTCCACCAGGATCGAAGCCCTCGACGCTGAGGTGACTGCCGCAGAGTCCACACTGCGGAAGCAGGCCGCGCGGATCTCCAAGTCGCGGTCGAAGGCCGCCAAGGACCTCGCAGCGCGCGTGAGTGCGGAACTCACCGCCCTTGCGATGGCCGACGCAACCCTGGTGATCGAGGTAGACAGTGGCGGGCAGTTGGGGCCGCACGGCGTCGACGACATCTCTTTCCTGCTGCAGCCCCATTCAGGGGCCCCTGCCCGTCCTCTCGGCAAGGGAGCGTCCGGTGGCGAATTGTCCCGGGTCATGCTCGCCATCGAGGTGGTCCTTGCCGCTGTGGACCCCGTGCCGACGTTCGTCTTTGACGAAGTGGATGCCGGAGTAGGTGGGCGTGCGGCCGTCGAGATCGGACGCCGGCTCGCCATGCTGGCGCGCCACGTCCAGGTGCTGGTGGTAACCCATCTGCCGCAGGTCGCCGCGTTCGCGGACCAACACATCCGCGTCACCAAGACCTCAGTCAGGGGGAGCGACGGTAAGACCGCCACTGGCTTCACCTCCAGCGACGTACAGCTCCTCGATGACGAAGAACGCGTGAAGGAGCTTGCCAGGATGCTGGCGGGGCAGGAAGACTCGGAGTCTGCGCGTGCGCATGCCCAGGAATTGCTGGACGACGCCAAGCTTCTACCTCAGCAGGCCTAGCCGGCCGGCTCCAGCCGTAGGACATCAGTCACATCCCGGCCTTGACGGAGCGGGAGCGGGCTCACGCGGAGGGCGCTGCCACGCCGGGGATTCCCGAGCGACTGACCTGGTTTTGCCGTTTCGGGTGGACTTTACTCTTGATCCTTGCCCGATGGCAGGGGACTATTGAGCATTTGGGAAAACGGCTAGCGGATCCTTTGGAGGCGCAATTGATGATAGGCTCGAATTCCGTGGTGCAGCGATCAAATTCCCGTGTAAATTCCCGGTTCCCGGGCTCGTCCAAGACGACCAAACACATCTTTGTCACTGGCGGTGTGGCGTCCTCGCTCGGTAAGGGACTGACGGCTTCGAGCCTCGGCCACCTGCTGCGGGCACGCGGTTTGTCTGTAACTATGCAGAAGCTCGATCCCTATCTGAACGTGGATCCGGGCACGATGAACCCCTTCCAGCACGGCGAAGTCTTCGTCACTGACGACGGCGCCGAAACCGACCTCGACATCGGACACTACGAGCGCTTCCTCGATGAAAACCTCGAAGGTTCGGCCAACGTTACGACCGGCCAGATCTACTCGACCGTCATCGCCAAGGAACGGCGTGGCGAGTACCTCGGCGACACCGTCCAGGTCATCCCGCACATCACGGATGAGATCAAGCGCCGCATGCGCCTCCCTGCTGAAGGCAAGAACGCTCCGGACGTCATCATCACCGAAATCGGCGGCACGGTTGGCGACATCGAGTCCCAGCCTTTCCTGGAGTCGGCCCGCCAGGTCCGCCAGGACATCGGCCGCAACAACGTCTTTTTCCTCCACGTCTCCTTGGTGCCTTACATCGGTCCGTCGCAGGAACTGAAGACCAAACCGACGCAGCACTCAGTTGCCGCCTTGCGCTCCCTCGGCATCCAGCCGGAAGCGATCGTGATCCGTTCGGACCGCGAAGTGCCCGATGCCATGCGCGAAAAGATCGGCCGCATGTGCGACGTCGATATGGATGCAGTGGTCAACGCCGCCGATGCTCCCAGCATCTACGACATCCCCAAGACGCTGCACTCCCAGGGCCTTGACTCCTACGTCGTCCGTGCCCTGGATCTCCCGTTCAAGGACGTCGACTGGACCAGCTGGGACAAGCTCCTCGAAGCAGTCCACAACCCCAAGCACCACGTGGAAGTTGCCTTGGTGGGCAAGTACATCGACCTCCCGGACGCTTACCTGTCCGTGACCGAAGCCTTGCGTGCCGGCGGCTTCGCCAACGAAACCAAGGTCAAGATCCGCTGGGTCCCGTCGGACGAATGTGAGACCCTCGCTGGCGCCACCAAGTCCCTGGCCGGCGTCGACGCGATTTGCGTTCCCGGCGGCTTCGGTATTCGTGGCTTGGAAGGCAAGCTGGGCGCGCTCAAGTTCGCCCGCGAAACCAAGCTTCCGGTTCTGGGCCTGTGCCTGGGCCTGCAGTGCATGGTCATCGAGTACGCCCGCAACGTGGTCGGCCTCGAAGGCGCATCCTCCAGCGAGTTCGAGCCCGACTCCAAATACCCTGTCATCGCAACGATGGAAGAGCAGTTGGACATCGTGGACGGCAAGGGCGATCTGGGTGGCACCATGCGCCTGGGTCTCTATGAAGCCAAGCTGGACGAAGGCTCCGTGGTTGCAGAGACCTATGGCGCAACGACTGTCAGCGAACGCCACCGCCACCGCTACGAGGTCAACAACAAGTACCGCGAGCAGATCGCGGCCGAGGGCCTGGTGTTCTCCGGAACGTCTCCCGATGGCAAGCTGGTTGAGTACGTGGAACTGCCGCGCGAAGTACACCCGTACTACGTGGCAACGCAGGCCCACCCGGAGCTCAGCTCCCGCCCCACGCGCCCGCACCCGCTGTTTGCGGGCCTCGTGAAGGCTGCGCTGGAGCGCCAGGCAGGCGTTGATTCGGCTGCAAAGTCGGCTCGCAAGGTAGCCGCGAAGTAATCGCTCACACAAACGAAGGACGGCGCGATGCCCGGTATTTCTGAAACCCCCAGTACTTTTCGGAAGGTTTCGGACATGCCGAGCCCGCGCCGTCTTTTGTCGTCCAACAAGGTCTACGAAGGCCGCATTTGGGACGTCGTCAGCGACGCCTTCGAGCTGGGCGAAGATACTGGTACTTTGGTCCGCGACTACATTGACCATCCTGGCGCGGTCGCGGTGTTGCCGATGAACGTCGACGGCGAAATCCTGTTACTCAAGCAATATCGCCACCCCGTCGGCATGGATCTGTGGGAGATTCCCGCCGGGCTTCTGGACGTGGCAGGGGAAGATTTTGTAGTGGGTGCGGCCCGGGAGTTGGCTGAGGAGGCCGATCTTACGGCCGCCACCTGGAACGTCCTGGTGGACTTCTTCAATTCACCCGGATCCTCGAGCGAGGCGATCCGAATCTATCTGGCGCGGGGACTGGGAGACGTGCCCGAGGCCGAACGCCACGTCCGCACGGAGGAGGAATCCGAAATCGAGCTGGTGTGGGTCCCTCTCGACGAAGCTGTTGTGGCAGTGCTGGAAGGCCGCCTTCACAACCCGTCCGCCGTCGTCGGGATCCTCGCCGCCGCAGCCGCACGCGCCGACGGCTTCAGGAGCCTGCGCCCTGCCCATGCCCCCTGGCCAGCCCACCCGAGCCAACGCTGACCATGCCGCAGCTAGCGGAAGCCCGGATTCAAACTGCCATTGCCCGGGCCGTCACGGATTACCTGCAGCACCTTGGCGTGGAACGCGGCCTCGCAAGCAACACGTTGTCCGCCTACCGCCGGGATCTGTCCCGCTATTCCAACTTCCTGGCCGCCTCCGGCGTCGACAATCCAGGCAACATCTCCCGCCACGATGTCACCGCCTTTGTGCAGGCCCTCGCCGACGGCTCGGATGGTGGTGCAGCACTCGGAGTGCGTTCTGCGGCGCGCACCGTGGTTGCCGTCCGCGGGCTCCATAAGTTTTGGGCTTTGGAGGGGACGACGACGGCGGACCCCGCCAGCGATGTCCACCCGCCAATGCCCGGCAGGCGTCTGCCGAAGGCCATTAGCGTCGGCGAAGTGACCCGTATCCTCGAAGCGGCCGGTGCTGATACCGCCACCGGCCTGAGGGACCGGGCCCTCTTGGAGTTCCTCTACTCCACAGGTGCCCGCATCAGCGAAGCTGTGGGGCTTGACGTTGACGATGTCTCGCTCGAAGCGGAAGCCGATGGGCCCGCGATCGTACGGCTCTTCGGAAAGGGCTCCAAGGAACGCCTGGTGCCGCTGGGATCCTATGGTGCTCGCGCCGTCGGGTCCTATGTGGTCCGCGGAAGGCCCGCGTTGGCCGCCAAAGGAAAAGGCACTCCGGCACTGTTCCTGAACGCCCGCGGAGGGCGGATCAGCCGGCAGAGTGCCTGGACAATTCTGAAGGCAGCAGCGGAGAAGGCCAACATCACCAAGGATGTCTCCCCGCACACGCTCCGGCATTCGTTTGCCACGCATCTGCTTGAGGGCGGTGCGGACGTCCGTGTTGTGCAGGAGCTCCTGGGCCATGCCTCAGTGACCACCACACAGGTGTACACCTTGGTCACCGCCGACACCTTGCGAGAGGTGTACGCTGCGGCGCATCCCCGTGCGCTCGGCTGATACCTTGCACTGAACGCGGTTCCGGCCGCTGCCCCCGCGTCGCTCAACGCGACACTCTGGTTGCCGCGGGTCCATTTTGTGCCAGAGCTGTAACCTGCGGGCTTGTGCCGGAAACTATACAGTTAGTCAGGTTTTTGGCTTGGTTTCGGATTGAGAGTGGGGGATTGTGCCTTCCGAGGGGGAATCGACGTTCATCGCCTTGCACAGGGATACGTATCCGCGCATATTCCGGTTTGTGCGGCGGCGGGTGGATGACCCACAGGTGGCTGAGGAGTTGGCCGCCGACGTGTTTCGTGTGGCTTGGCAGAAATGGGATGAAGCGTCGTCCGTGGATGTGGCCTGGTTGTTCACGGTGGCCAGGAATCTTCTCGGGAATGCTTATCGGAGTCATCAGCGCCAGCTAGCGCTGCATGAGCGGCTTCGTGAGTCCGTGGTCCCCGGCGATGGCGCCGGGGAGCAGGTATTCACTGGTGGACGAAGTGTTGGATTCCTTGCGGGAGAAAGACCGGGACATTCTGCAGTTGGCGTATTGGGATCAACTGACGGTGGCTGAGATCGCGGCGGTCCTGCAATGCGGTGAGTCGGCCGCGAAGGTGCGGTTGCACCGGGCGCGTGAGGCCTTCCGGAAGTTACTGCCGGCCAGTACCGGTGCCGTGGCACAGAAGTTGGGGGCGTAGGGATGGATCCGATCAGAGATCTGATTGAGGGGGCCGATCCGTTGCGCGGTGGAGGGGAGCCCGTGCCGGATGCAGAGGCGGCTTTGGCCCGGGTGCTGGCTGCCCCGGCCGGCGGCGCTGATAAATTGCCGCCGAATGTTCGCTCGTTGGCGGCCGCGCGACGGCTCCGGAATGCCAGAATCGCGGGATTGCTGACGATGGCCGCCGCCGCTGTGACCGCCGGAGTGCTCGTGGCAACCCATCTCGGTTCGATCATTGCTGTGCCCGTTCCGGCCGGTACGTCCACGATAGCGCCGAGCGCGTCACCGACGGGGGCTGCTTCGGCGGCCGGCACGGCAAGCCCGACCGCGCCCGCGACGGCAAGCTCCACGGCGACGCCTTCGTCCCTCGTCGCCGTTGGCCACGGTGAATGCACGATTGAGAACCTGACTGGCGCCATGACTTCATTGGAGCGGCTGAAGCCGATTCTCCGGCTTGTGGGTTGCAAGGCCGGATGGATGAGCATCATGGCGCCCGCACCAAGCGACAATCCGAATCCGGAACCGGGGGACTGGTTCTGGATCGCCAGACTTGTCAACGGGACGTACGTGCAGGAAACCAGCCTTGTGAACTGGGCAGCCGCTGCGTCCAACAACGATCGCCTGACGGCTGAGCAATTCATGGACAAAGCGTTTGTCAGCAATGGAATCCCAGTCGAGCTTCGTACAGCGCTCGTCGGCTCCCCGGAGCCGGGATCCCTGGCAGCGCTTGGCATCAAGACCTACGAGGACCGGTCCACAGGCTACAAAGTGAGCTTCAACTATCCCGCTGCGTGGCAATTGGGTGACCCAGGCAGCCTTTCCCTAACAGGCGGTCCTGGGACAGCGCTCACGGACCCCAATGGCCAGTCCATGGCACGGCTCGCCTTGGGGGAAACCAACGACTGGAGCCTGAGCAGTTGCCTCAACAAGGCGCCCTACAAGATCCTTGACAGCCAGCCCATGCCCGGGCTGCCCGTCGACCCGGCATTGCCAGGTCAAGGAACACCAAGATTCGTCTTCGTCGCCATGACATCAGCCGCAAATGACGGAGGTCCCGTTCAGGCAGGGATTGGCATCACCAACCGCATTGCCGGACAGGACGGGATTGGCTGCGTCCTTGATCTTGCTGTCGCAGGACCCGGAGCTTTGAAGTTCTTCAGCTTCACGGACCGCCGTCCGCTTGGCGGACCCACATGGGGCCTCTACAAGTTCAAGACAATGGAAGAGGCCGCGGCCTTCACCCAGACGCAAGGCTACAAGGACCTCAAGGCGGTCATCACCTCGCTCACCATCACCAAAGCGGGCTAGCGACGAGCCACGACGCCGGCCCGGCGTCGTTCTTCAGGGGCGAGGCAGTCGTAGGCTTGATCCCATGACAGCCGCCCACGTGACCCTCTGTTTTCTCCTCCGCGAGGTCGATGCCGGTCGGGAGGTCCTCCTCGGACGCAAGCGCACCGGCTTCGGCAAGGGCAAGGTTGTGGGCGTCGGCGGCCACGTGGAGGAGGGGGAGACCGCCATCGAGGCTGTTTGCCGGGAAGTCCGCGAAGAAGTCTACGTCCAAGTTGAGCCCGACGACCTGGTGGCCGCGGGCACTGTGGACTTTGTCTTCCCTGCCAAACCCGAATGGAACATGTACACCACTGTGTTCCTCGCAGAATCGTGGGTGGGGGAGCCCACAGAGAGCGACGAGATCACGCCGCAGTGGTACCCGGCGGAGGAACTGCCCGTTGCCCACATGTGGGCCGATGCCGAACACTGGCTTCCCGCGATGATGAATGGCCGCCGCATGGACGTCCGGGTAGTGCTCGCCGACGACAACGAGAACGTGGCCGAAGTCTTCCACTCCGACTGGACCGACGACGGAGCAGCAGCGGATGTGCCCGCTCAGAATTGGGTACCCGGGCTGTAACCTCAAGACGTTTGCCGGAAACTAACACGATAGACGCCCAGTTAGGGGCGCTTACCGACAAAGGGGGAATGGTGGATTCCAAGCGCCACGATGGCCACGGACTGTCCATGCACGACGAAAGCATGGAGCGTTCATACCGCCCTGAGATCGACGGGAACATGTTGGGCGTGGACTCAGCAGACATTGAACGGAAAAGGAAGATGCGGAGGCTGAGAATC
The DNA here is from genome assembly GCF_057747935.1 of Arthrobacter sp. DMZ02-1R. NCBI lineage: Bacteria > Bacillati > Actinomycetota > Actinomycetes > Micrococcales > Micrococcaceae > Arthrobacter > Arthrobacter sp. DMZ02-1R. The sequence continues at coordinate 3,132,372 of NZ_CM173230.1, read as the reverse complement.
ATCGTGTTGGTGGCTGTGGCCTCAGCGGTCCTGGCCGCGGGAGTCCTCGTTGCCGGGAACCTTGGGTCCCAGGGCCGGGCGCAGAGCGGAAGTCCACAGGCTCCGGCTGCCACGACGGCCCCCGCAACGATTACTGCCACGCCAACAGCGTCGGCGACGGCTCCGGCTTCAACGGTGGCCACCGCCTCGGCTGTTGCATCAGCAACTCCCACGCCCGACGTCACTTGGACGAGCTTCGTCAGTGCCAGCGCACACGCTCAGTTCGACCTCCCCATGGGCTGGACGGCCACTGATGTTCCCGCAGGTACCGCCAGCAATCCCGCCTCCGGGATCCAGGTGAAGGACGAGGCGGGGCGGGTCATGGCCAAGTTCTACTATGGCGCGGGCGGCGGCGTAGGCGGGGCCTGCGGGCCCGGCACATACAAACAAACGGAGCTCGACAAAGCCGCCACCTCACTGACGGGTCAGTGGGTCACCACGTCGCAAGCCCGGTTCTCTTTTCGCGTGCTGGATCAGACAGCCCAGGGCGGCGGCATCGGCTACCAGATCGGTTTGGTGGACAAGTCCAGCGGCGAAGTCCGGGACAGCTGCCTGATGTACTCTTTCGTGGCCGACGCGCCCAAGGGCACGCTGTCCTTCGCCACGAGCGACGCCCAGGCCTCTGGCTCCCGCACTTTCAGCACCATGGCGGAAGCCACGCAGTACTTGCAGACACCTGAATACAAGAAGCTCAAGCGGATGATCACCAGCCTGCAGCTCACTCAATAGCTTGCAGTACGACGGCGGGCCGGCCACCTGGGCCCACGCGAGCAGGGTTCCCTGGCCGAGCTTGCGAGGTCAGGGTGCTCGTGGGGAGGTGACCGGCCCGCCGTCGTACGTCCAGAAATTACGGCAGGTGCCGTTCGTCCACGCCGTTGTATTCGCTGAGTGGGCGGATCAAGGAATTCGACGCGGTCTGTTCCATGATGTGTGCGGTCCAGCCGGTGATGCGGCTGGCTACGAAAAGCGGGGTGAAGGTGGGGGTGTCGAAGCCCATGAGGTGGTAGGTGGGTCCGGCGGGGTAGTCCAGGTTGGGCTTGATCGCCTTGGCCTCGTCCATGGCCTGTTCAAGGCCGTTGTACAGGCCCAGGATCTCCGGCCGGCCGTAGTGGGCGATCATCTTGTCCAGCGCGGCCTTCATGGTGGGCACGCGGGAGTCGCCGTGCTTGTAGACCCGGTGACCGAATCCCATGACCTTCTTCTTCTGCGCCAAGGCCTGTTCCATCCAGGTCTTGGCCCGTGAGGCGGCGTCATCGAGGGATTCCTCGGTGCGGATGCCGATTTCCTCGAAGGTGTGCATGACGGCTTCGTTGGCGCCGCCGTGCAGCGGGCCCTTGAGGGCGCCGATCGCCGCGGTCACGGCGGAGTGCAGGTCCGAGAGGGTGGAGGTGACAACGCGGGCCGTGAAGGTGGACGCGTTGAAGGAGTGCTCGGCGTAAAGGATCATCGAGACGTTGAACGCCTTGACGACTTCTTCCACCGGATCCTCGCCGAAGGTCATCCACAGGAAGTTCGAAGAGTATCCGAGGTCGTCGCGGGGTTCCACGACTCCCTGACCGCGCCGGCGGCGCTGGTCGTAAGCGACCACCGCCGGCATAGCGGCGAACAAGTCAATTGCTTTGGCCATATTGGCCTCCGGCGTGGAAACGTCGGCCAGCGGGTGCCGTGCTCCCAGTACAGAGGCGGCCGTACGGCACACATCCATGGGGTGGGCTGTAGTGGGCAGCGTATCGATGACCTGCTTCACCACAGGGTCAAGGGTTCGGCCCGCGCGCTCGCGGGCTGTGAACTCTGTAAGTTCTTCCGGTGTAGGCAGCTCACCATTCCACAGCAGGAAGGCAACTTCCTCGAAACTGCACTTGGCAGCGAGTTCCTGCACGGGATAGCCGCGGTACAGCAGCGAGTTGGTGTCCGGATTGACCTTGGAGATCGCGGTGTAGTCAACCACAACGCCGGCCAGGCCCTTCTTGATCTCAACAGCTACCATGCTGTCCTCCTTCGTTCGTCGGCAAGAACTCCGGAATGGCCGGAGCGCCTGCATCCCTTGATTGATCCAGTTACCGGCTGAGCCCAGGAATCTGGAAGTTGAAAACGCTCGTGTCGAAGTGGTTGTAAGCCTCGTAGTCCACGAGGTCATAGAGCCGCGCACGGGTGAGCATGTTCTCCACCTGCGCCTCCTGCGTTCCTGTGGCCTTGATCGTTTCCAGCGTACGCTCTGCAGCCCCCATCGCAATGCGGAGCAGGGTGACAGGGTAGATCACCATGTTCACGCCGACGCTCTGGAGCTGTTCCACGGTGAAGAGATCGCTCTTGCCGAACTCGGTCATGTTTGCCAGGATCGGCACTTCCACTGCATCACGGATGGCTTGGAACTCGGACAGGTCCTTCATGGCTTCCGGGAAGATCGCGTCAGCGCCGGCGTCGACGAGCGCCCGGGCACGTTCCTGGGCGGCCTGGATGCCCTCGACGGCGCGGATGTCGGTCCGGGCCATGATGAGGAAGTTCGGGTCGCGCCGGGCGTCGGCAGCGGCGCGGATGCGCTTGGCGGCGGTGTCGACGTCGACCACGTTCTTGCCGTCCAGGTGCCCGCAGCGCTTGGGGTTGAACTGGTCCTCGATGTGGCAGCCGGCGAGTCCGGCGTTTTCGAGTTCCTGGATGGTGCGTGCCACGTTCATCGGTTCGCCGAATCCGGTGTCTGCGTCCACCAGGCAGGGCAGTTCGGTCATGCGGGCGATCTGGCCTGCCCGGGTGGCGACCTCGGTGAGGGTGGTGAGCCCGATGTCCGGCAGGCCGAGGTCGTTGGCGAGGACGGCGCCGGAGATGTAGACGCCGGGGAAGCCCTTTTCTTCGATCAGGCGTGCCGAGAGCGGGTTGAACGCGCCGGGGAACTGGGCGATGGTTCCGGAAGCGAGCATCCCGCGCAGGGCGAGGCGCTTCTGCTCCGGCGTGGTCTTGGAGTAGAGCATCTAGAACAGTCCCTTCGGTGCGGCGGCGAGGTCGATGACGCCGGGGGCGGCGGTGATGTTCAGCTGGTCCAGTTCGCCCGGGCCCAGGTCCGGCAGGGCTTCGGCGGCGGCGAGGAATCTTTCGATCTCGTTCTCCTCGACGAGCCCTTTGGCGAGCGTGCGGAACTTGTCGATGTACTGCTGGCGGGCGAACGGCCGGGCGCCGAGCGGGTGGGCGTCGGCCACGGCGATCTCATCCGTGATGACGGTGCCGTCCGCGAGTGTGATGACAACGGTGCCGCCGAAGGCCTTTTCCGCGATGTCCAGGGAGTGGTAGCGGCGGGTCCATTCGGGGTCTTCCACGGTGGTGACCTTGTGCCACAGCTCCACGGTGTCGGGGCGTCCGGCGCGTTCGGGGCTGTAGGAGTCGACGTGGTGCCAGGAGCCGTCCTGTAGGGCGACGGTGAAGATGTACGGGATGGAGTGGTCCAGGGTTTCCCGGGACGCGGTGGGCGAGTATTTTTGGGGGTCGTTGGCGCCGGAGCCGATCACGTAGTGCGTGTGGTGGCTGGTTTTGATGAGGACGGAGGCCACGTTGGCCGGGTCAGTGGCCTCGGGGTGCTCTTTGTGGAGTTTGCGGGCGAGGTCGATCCAGGCCTGGGCCTGGTATTCGGCGGAGTGTTCCTTGGTGTAGGTGTCCAGGATGGCCCGCTTGGGCTCCCCGGCTTCGGGCAGCGGGACCTCGTAGGAGGCGTCCGGGCCGTCGAGCATCCAGGCGATGACGCCGTCTTCGCCTTCGTAGATCGGCACGGGGGAGGTCTGGCCGCGCATGGCCCGGTCCACGGCCTCGACGGCCATCTTGCCGGCGAACGCGGGGGCGTGGGCTTTCCAGGTAGAGATTTCACCCTTGCGGGACTGCCGGGTGGCGGTGGTGGTGTGGAGGGCCTGGCCGACGGACTGGAAGATCGTCTCGACGTCCAGGCCCAGGAGGGTGCCGATGCCGGCGGCGGCGGAAGGGCCCAGGTGGGCTACGTGGTCGATCTTGTGCTTGTGCAGGCAGATGGCCTTGACCAGGTTCACCTGGATCTCGTAGCCGGTGGCGATGCCGCGGATCAGGTCCTTGCCGCTGGCACCGACATGCTGGGCCACGGCAAGGATCGGCGGGATGTTGTCGCCGGGGTGGGAGTAGTCCGCGGCCAGGAACGTGTCGTGGTAGTCGAGTTCACGTACGGCGACGCCGTTGGCCCAGGCGGCCCACTCGGGGGAGACCTTGTCGCTGATCCCGAAGACACCGGAGCCCTTGCCGTTGGTGGTCGGTGCGTGGGTCAGGGCCTGCGCCCGGGCAGCGATGATCGGGGCACGGTTCAATGACGCGACAGCAACGGAGGCATTGTCGATGATCCGGTTGATCACCATCTCGGTGACCAGGGGAAGGACCTCGACGGGGTCGGCGGCGACCGTGGCGATCTTGTGCGCCAGCTGCTCCTCACGGGCAAGGTTCTCTTCGCTCTTGTAGACGCGGACGTGGTTGTTCTTCACCATGGTGCTCCTTAGTGAGGTGTGTGGGTGGCTTTGACGTGGGAAAGGCTGCGGTGCAGGTGGAGGGTGGTCGCGGCTTCGGCGAGCCGGGGGTTGCCTGCCGCGATGGCTTCCGCGATCGCGGCGTGCTCGGCCGCGGCGGCATGGAGGCGCCCGGCGTCGTCGGCCGCGAGGCGGCGGACCCGCACCAGGTGGACTCGCAGGCTACGCATGGCCTGGGCGAGATAGGAATTGGAGATGGCCTCGTCGATCGCTTCGTCGAGCCTTCCCACCAGGGCGTAATAGTCGTGCCGTGCGGGATCGCTCTCGCTGATCAGCTCCGGGGCCCGGAGGAGCTCGGCGTGGAGTTGCTCGAACACCGCACGTTCACCGCGCACGGCGGCGAGGGCGGCAGCCTTGCCTTCCAAGGTCTCGCGCAGCTCGAACAGCTCGTCGATGTCCTCCAGCGAGATATCGGTGACGACGACGCCGCGGCCCCCTGCCGCCGTCGTCAACCCTTCCGCGCTGAGCCGGCCCAGCGCCTCCCGGACAGGTGTGCGGGACACGCCCAAGCGTTCGGATTGTTCCACTTCGGCGAGGACGGTGCCGGGGGCGAGCCGCCATTCAATGATGTCCTCGCGCAGGGCAGCATAGGCCTTGTCGCTGGCGCGCATGGATCCTCCCTCTGCTGTGCGGATGTCTTTAGTGTATACATAAACCTCTGCCTGGCCTAGCTTTTGGGGATAAAAACAAGCCATCGCCCCGACTGTGTATACATCCGCGGTGGATCGTGGGCTAACTCCGATTCCAGCGGTACTCGTTCTCCGGGCGTCCGGGAGTGCCGTAGCGCGGATTCCTGGTAGCCAATCCGGCGTCGGCCAAGTACTCGAGGTAGCGGCGCACGGTGACCCGGGACATGCCAAGGGCCTCGGTTGCCTCGCTGGCGGAGACGGCCCGGCCGAGGCTTGCGAGAAGGTCTTTGACAGAGTCCAGGCTGTGTGCGGAAAGGCCCTTGGGCAGTGGGAGCTCGGTGGGCGCGCGGAGGCTCGCGAAGGCCTGGTCCACATCGCTTTGCGAGGCCCCGCTGGCACGCGCGCCCGACGCCGGTGCGGCAAGTTGCTCGCGGAACATGCGGTAGCTGGCGAGCTTGTCCGCAAACGTCGCGAAGGTGAACGGCTTGATCAGGTATTGCACAACGCCGATTGACACGGCGCTGCGGACGATGTTCACTTCCCGGACGGCAGTGATGGCGATGATGTCGGCTAGCAGGCCGGACGCGCGCATCCGGCGGGCAACGTCCAGTCCGTGAAGGTCCGGCAGGTTCATGTCCAACAGGACAAGGTCCACCGGCTGTCCCGCCGCCGCGAAATCGTTGAGCAGCCGCAGGGCAGACTGTCCGTCCGGGGCCGTCCCAGCAACAGTGAAACCGTCAATTCGGCCGACGTAGACGCCATGGGCATCTGCGGCGATGGGTTCGTCCTCGACAACGAGGACGCGGATATCGGTCATTCGGCTTCTTTCCTGGAGTCCGGCGCGGGGAGCACCACACGGAACAACGCACCGCCCAAGGCGCTGGTGGATTCGCTGATGGACAGCGTACCGCCCAGCCGCTGCACCGCTTGCCGCACTAGTGCCAGGCCAACGCCGCGGGAGGGAGCTCCCGGGCCCGCGCTCTGTCCGATGCCGGCTGCTTTGGTGCTGTATCCGTATTGCCAGACGTCGTCCACAATGCCGGGATCGATGCCGTGGCCGGAATCGACAACCGTGAACGTGGTTCCGTTAGGTCCCGACTCGATTCCCAGTTCCACTTTCCGCGGCGGGGGAGCAACTGCTGCGGCATCGAGCGCGTTGTCCAGCAGATTTCCCAAGATCGTCACCAAATCCTGGACGGCCAAGCCCTGAAGGCCGTCCCCGCCGGACACCGTGACAGTGAGCTCCGCTCCGCGTTCGTGTGCCTCTGCCGATTTCCCCATGATGAGTGCGCTCAGGACAGGTTCGTCCACTGATGCCACCAGATGGTCGGTGAGCTGTTGGCTTAGTTCGAGGTCCTTGGTGGCAAAATCCAAGGCGTCGGCAGTGCGCCCGAGTTCCATTAGCGAAACAATGGTGTGCAACCTGTTGGCGTGCTCGTGCGTCTGGGCCCGCAAGGCGTCGGACAGCGTCTTCATGGTCTCCAGTTCGCTGCCCAGGGACTCGATTTCCGTGCGATCCCTGAGCGTGGCTACTGTGCCGAACACGGCGGGGCGCTGGCGACCCGTCATTCCCGGTGGCCCCACCGCGGGCGCTTGGTTCACCACCAGGATCCGGGACCCGGTGAGGTGGATTTCGTCGTGCGCCGTGCGGCCGGATTCGAACAGGCCGTGGAGGCTGGGTTCCAGGGGCAGATCCGAAAGGCTCGGGGCTGCTCCTGCTGCGGGGTCGACGTCGGCCCGTTCCAGTCCCAGCAGTTCCGCGGCCTGGTCGTTATACATGACCACCCTGCCTCCGGTGTCGATGAGCACCACGCCTTCGCGGACTGAGTGCAGGACCGACTCGTAGTACGCGAACAGCTGTGCCAATTGCTCGGGCCCCCAGCCCCGGGTCACGGAGCTCAGGTACCGGCCCAACAACCAGGAGGCCAGGGAGCCGCCTGCGAGCATGGCCAGGGAGATTGCGATGATCGCAGTGAGCCGCGCCGACACTGCGACGTCCACCGTTCGAACCGTGACGCCCGCGGCTACCAAGGCCCGAACGGTTCCGGATGGATCTTCCACCGGAACGATGGTGCGCACCGACGGGCCAAGGGTGCCAGCTGTGACTTCCGTGAAGGTTTGTCCGTGCAATGCCGGGTCAATGGTGCCGATATAGGGTTTGCCGATTTCGTCGGGGTTCGCGTGGGTCCAGCGGGTCCGGTCCGGCGCCATGATGGTGATGAAGTCGGCGTGGGCGTTGGCCATCACTACCTGCGCGTACGGCTGCAGTGTCGCCGAGGGATTCGGCGTGCCGGCGGCCTGAAGTACGAGGGGGTTGGCTGCGATCGCCGCGGCAACGGCCTGCATGCGCTGGCCGGCGTCGTTGTAGGCCCGGTCCCTGGCGTCCACGAAGGCGGCCGTCCCCACGATCGCGGTGAGCACCAGGATGAACAGCAGGTTCGCCACAAAAAGTCTCCGGGCAATGCTCCAGCGTCGGATCACGCGCTCCTCCTTTTGATCAATTCTGCGACCAATATGAACGCAACAGTGATACATGTCACCTTGCCCCGAATGATGGATATCACAGCAGAGCGACGCAGGGACATTTTGCAGGAACCACGGCGCTTTCCAGAGTATCTAAAAGGAGCAAAGCCATGACCTCTCAAAGAGGAGAGATTGCACCCGCAAAGGCCGGGCGCAAGGGGCTGGACAAGTCGCATTACCTCTACATCGCCGTGATCGCCGCAGTTGTGCTCGGCGCCGTCGTCGGCCTGATGTTCCCTGAAGTCGGAAAATCCCTCAAGCCGCTGGGTGACGGCTTCATCAAGCTCATCAAGATGATGATCGCCCCGGTCATTTTCTGCACCATCGTCCTGGGCATTGGCTCCATCGCCAAGGCAGCCACCGTGGGCAAGGTCGGCGGGCTTGCACTGGTGTACTTCCTGGTGATGTCCACCTTCGCGCTCGCCATTGGACTGGTGGTGGGCAACATCATCCACCCCGGCGAGGGCCTGAAGCTGATCCCTTACGACCCCAACGCGAAGGCTGCCACGAACAGTACCGCCGACTTCCTGCTGGGTATTATCCCCGGAGACATTCCCGTGTTGCCGACGCTCCTGACCGCCATTCTGGTGGGCTTCGCGCTGCAGCGCATGGGCTCGCAGGGGCAGCCGGTCCTCAAGGCCATCCAGCACGGGCAGTCTCTCGTCTTCCGCATCCTCATCATGATCATGTGGCTGGCGCCAGTCGGTGCCTTCGGTGCGATCGCCGCAGTGGTCGGTGCCACCGGAGTGAAGGCTATCTTCGGCATGCTCACCCTGATGGTCGCGTTCTACATCACCTGTGCGCTGTTCATCGTGGTGGTCCTCGGTTCCTTGCTCCGGGTTGTGGCCGGCGTCAGCATCTTCCAGTTGATGAAGTACCTGGCCCGTGAGTACCTGCTCATCTTCTCCACGTCTTCCTCCGAAGCAGCGCTGCCGCGGCTCATCGCCAAGATGGAGCACTTGGGCATCTCCAAGCCGGTTGTCGGTGTCACTGTGCCCACCGGTTACTCCTTCAACCTGGATGGAACTGCCATCTACTTGACCATGGCCTCCCTGTTCGTTGCCAACGCAATGGGCATCCCGCTGGACCTCGGCGCCCAAGTATCGCTGCTGGTCTTCATGATCATCGCGTCCAAGGGAGCGGCCGGCGTTTCCGGTGCCGGCTTGGCCACCCTCGCAGCGGGCTTGCAAGCCCACCGTCCCGAACTCCTGGGCGGCGTAGGCATGATCGTGGGCATCGACCGCTTCATGTCCGAAGCCCGCGCCCTTACCAACTTCACGGGCAATGCGGTCGCCACGGTGTTGATCGGCACGTGGGTCAAGGAAATCGACCGCAACCAGGTCACAAACGTCCTGTCCGGCGCGAAGCCGTTCGACGAGGTGACCATGATCAGCCACCACGCGGAACCCGTGGTGAAAGAGGCCGTGGCCGCTTAGTGCGGCACGCAGCCTAGAAGCATCAACACGAGCAAGGCAGGACCCCTGGCGGGACCTGCCTTGCTCGTTTTTTGGCGGCCGGAGAACAAACCTTATACCTCAACTAGAAGGTAAAGGCTCAAATTGCGAGCAATGTCAAGTTCCGTGGAATGCCGTGTCGGGCGCTGTAGCCTAGGTGGGGAGCAGTGCTGGTGCCGGAAACAGCCGCAGGAAATGACCGTCGTGGAGAGAGTAGATAGATACGTGAGCAGCGAATGGGGAGCAACTACGCTGGAAGGCACGGATTTCGATCTGGAAGACGCCGTCATGGGGCCCACGGGCCGTCCGCACCGCGACTTTCCTGAACCCGCGCCACTGGCCTCCCACGGCCCGGCCCGGGTCATCGCCATGGTCAACCAGAAGGGCGGCGTTGGCAAGACCACGTCAACCATCAACCTCGCCGCTGCGCTCGCAGAGTTCGGCCGGCGCGTCCTGCTCGTCGATTTCGATCCGCAGGGAGCCCTTTCCGCGGGCCTGGGTGCGAACCCGCACGAGCTCGACCTCACTGTCTACAACGTACTCATGGACCGCAAGGTGGACATCCGCGACGCCATCCAGAAGACCGGCGTCGAAGGCATCGACCTCCTGCCGGCAAACATCGACCTCTCCGCCGCCGAAGTCCAGTTGGTCAACGAGGTAGCCCGCGAACAAGTGCTTGACCGCGCGCTCAAGAGCGTCGAGGACGACTACGACGTCGTGCTCATCGACTGCCAGCCGTCCCTTGGCCTCCTGACGGTCAATGCCTTGACGGCTGCGCACGGCGTCATCATCCCGCTGATCTGCGAATTCTTCGCCCTCCGCGCGGTGGCACTGCTCGTCGAAACGATCGAAAAGGTCCAGGACCGGCTGAACCCGCGCCTGCAGGTGGACGGCGTGCTCGCCACGATGTACGACGCCCGCACCCTGCACAGCCGTGAAGTCATCTCGCGCCTCGTGGAGGCGTTCGGCGACAAAGTCTTCGAGACCGTCATCAAGCGCTCCATCAAGTTCGCCGACGCCACGGTTGCCGCAGAGCCCATCACCAGCTACGCCGGAAACCACATCGGCGCTGACGCCTACCGTCGTTTGGCCAAGGAACTGATTTCGCGCGGCGGCGCGCCCTAGCCAGCGTGGCAGAGCCACTCACCCCTGCGGCCCCGCCCGCCCAGACTGCCCGGCTCGCACAGTCCGGTGACGCCCCGCCGTCGACCTCTTCGGCAAGCGCCGCGGACGACGCCGGAGTCTCGCCCACCGCTCGGAAGGCCGGCTTTGAGGTACGGCTGGCGAACTTCACCGGACCCTTCGATCTCCTGCTCGGCTTGATCTCAACGCACAAGCTGGACATCACGGAAGTTGCATTGGCCACCGTCACGGACGAGTTCATCAAGTACATTCGGCACCTTCAGGAACTGGGGGAGGACTGGGCGCTGGACGAAGCCAGCGAATTCCTGGTCATTGCCGCAACTCTCCTGGACCTCAAGGCCGCAAGGCTCCTGCCGGCCGGCGAAGTCGAAGATGCCGAGGACGTCGCCTTGCTGGAAGCGCGGGATCTCCTCTTCGCCCGGCTTCTGCAGTACAAGGCTTTCAAGCAAGTGGCCGCGATCATGTCCGGCACTTTGGAGTCCGAGGCCCGGCGCTTCCCGCGGCAAGTTGCATTGGAAGGGCATTTCGCGGCATTGCTGCCCGAACTGATCTGGCGCCACACGCCTGAGCAATTCGCGGCCTTGGCGGCCAAGACCCTGGCGCCGAAGGACAACACGCCTGAGGAAGTCGGGCTCGACCATCTCCACGGAACGCCCGTCAGTGTCAAGGAACAGGCCGAGATCATCGGGTACCGCCTGCAACGCGGCCTGCCACAATCCTTCAGGGCCCTCATTGCCGACGCGGAGTCCACGCTTGTTGTCGTCGCCCGGTTCCTGGCGCTCCTGGAACTGTTCCGCGACCGCGTCGTGGCCTTTGAACAGCCGGGGCCCCTCGCCGAACTGACCGTCCGCTGGACTGGGCGTCCGGAAGGATGGAGCAGCGACAACTTGAGCGACGAGTACGACTCCGGCCCTGTCGACCATGAATCGGACCTCACCGCAGAAACAGACACTGGCACTATCGACAAGGCAGAGGAGCCGCTGTGAGCGAGCAGGAAACAGGCGGGGACGGCCTTGCCGAGCTTGAAGGCCTACCCGGTGGCGCCCGTGCGGCTCTGGAGGCAGTCCTGATGGTGATCGACGAACCGGCCACGGCGGAAGAGCTCGCCGCCGGGCTCAACCTGACTGTCGCCGTCGTCGAGGATTTGCTGGCGGGACTGAAGCAGGAGTACAGCGGCTATACTGTTAAAGCCCCGGGCAGGGACGCTGAAGGCTTGCACACCGATGCAAGTGCCAGCGCTGCACCCCGGGGTTTTGAGTTGCGGAACGTTGCCGGAGGGTGGCGGATCTATTCACGCGCGGAATTTGCCGACGTCGTGGGCAGGTTCGTTCTCGAAGGCCAGACCGCGCGGCTGACGCAGGCAGCTCTCGAAACCATGGCGGTCATCGCGTACCGGCAGCCGGTTTCCAGGGCCAGGGTGTCGGCTATCCGCGGCGTCAATGTCGATTCGGTCGTACGGACCCTTGTCCAACGCGGGCTGATCGAGGACTCAGGTACCGATCCTGAGTCGGGGGCCATCCTTTACCGGACTACCTCGTACTTCCTCGAGCGCATGGGCATTGGCTCGGTAGCGGAACTGCCTCAATTGTCCCCACACCTTCCGGGGTTGGAGGGGATCGAGGAGTTCTTCGACGCCGAACGCATGTAATCGCGGGACGCAAGCAGGCCGCAGGCAGGGCAGCGCGAAACAACTCGATACTGCAAGGATCTACCAACGCCCGGCTAGTAGCGGGCAGAGTTCACAGGGCAGATATTCTCTGTCCGGCTGGCTAATGTTGAGAAAGAACAAGCTGGCCACAATAACAAAAGGACGGGTCATGACACAGGCGGGACGCCAGGGTTCACCACGTAATAGTTCGGGACGAAACGGTTCCGGACGCAATGAGTCGCAAGACTCAGGCCGCAGCAGCGCTGGCCGCGCAGGAGGCAGCGGCTTCGGCGCCGGCCGCGGAGGCGCAAGCCGTGCAGGCGGCGCTTCCGGAGGCAGCAAGCGCAGCTTCTCCCCGGGCGGAGACCGCCCCTTCAAGCCAACCCGTCCGCGTGAAGAGCGCCCCTTCGATCCGGACAACCCCACCTCGGCGGGAGGCTACGAGCGCCGTGAAGACGCGAGGCCGGCAAAGGCCCCCCGTAAGCCAGGCTCCAACAAGCCCGGCTTCGGCAAGGCTCCGGGTACGCCGGGCGCGTTGAAGCCGAAGGCCAGCAACAAGAAACAGTACGCTTCCCGCGCCTTCGGCAGTGAGCGCTTCGGCCAGAACCTTGGTCCGATCCGCAAGCCCCGCGGTCGCCGCGGCGAAGTTCTTCAGTCCGAGCAGCACGACGCTGATGGCGTCCGCCTGCAGAAGGTCATGGCCCAGGCCGGCGTGGCTTCCCGCCGTGTTTGCGAGGAAATGATCCAGGAAGGCCGCGTCGAGGTCAACGGCCAGCTCACTACCGAGCTTGGCATGCGCGTTGACCCCACGTCTGCCGTGATCCACGTCGACGGCATTCGCATCCAGCTCGATGACACCATGCTCTACATGGTGTTCAACAAGCCCAAGGGCGTCGTCTCCACCATGGAAGATCCCGAGGGCCGCCCCTGCATCAGCGACTTCCTCAAGTCCGCCAAGAACAAAGGCGAGCGTCTCTTCCACGTGGGCCGCCTTGATGTCGCCACCGAGGGACTGCTGCTGCTGACCAACGACGGCGAACTTGCCAACCGCTTGACGCACCCCTCCTATGAGGTGCCCAAGACGTACCTGGTACAGGTCCGTGGTCCGTTCCCTCAGGGTGTCGGCGCGCAGCTGAAGGCCGGCATCGAGCTCGAAGACGGCATTGCTTCCGTCGACTCCTTCAAGCTAGTGGACTCCACTCCGGGCCATGTGCTGATCGAGGTTGTGCTGCACTCCGGCAAGAACCGTATTGTCCGCCGCATGTTCGAAGCCGTCGGGTTCCCCGTGCTGCGGCTCGTTCGCGTCAAGATCGGTCCCATCGGCCTGGGCGACCAGCGCCAGGGCAGCATCCGCAACCTCGGCAAGCAGGAAGTCGGACACCTTCTGGCCTCCGTAGGACTGTAAGGCATGTCGGCATTCCACTCGCACGGCCGGGGCCACCTTGACGGCCCGGTGGTCGTTTTCGGCACCGGCCTGCTCGGAGCCAGCATCGGTCTCGGCCTGCGTGGCCGGGGTGTCTCCGTGTTCCTTTCGGACCCGTCGCCAACCAACCAGGCCGTGGCCGTGGACATCGGTGCGGGCAGGCCATTGTCGGAGCTCGACGGCTCTCCCCAGTTGGTTGTCGTTGCCGCGCCGCCGGATGTCACCGCCGACGTCGTTCAGCGTGCCCTGGGCGAATACCCGGAGGCCGTTGTGGTGGACATTGCCAGCATCAAGCTGGCAATCCAGGTTGACCTCCGGGGCCGTGGGGTGGACATGTCCCGCTACGTCGGGACGCACCCGATGGCTGGGCGCGAAAAGTCGGGGCCGGTTGCCGCCCGTGGCGAGCTCTTCACCTCCATGCCTTGGGTACTTTGTCCGTCCGAGGTGACCAGCGCCGATGCGCTTCAGACCGCGCGTTCCCTTGCCGGAGACCTGGGGGCAATCGTTTCCCAGTTCACGGCGGAGGAACACGATGAAGCCGTTGCTTTGGTGTCTCATTTGCCCCAGGTGATGTCATCGCTTCTCGCCAGCCGCTTGCAGGGAACGCCGCTTCATGCGCTGTCATTGGCGGGCAATGGGCTGCGGGACACCACCAGGATTGCTGCCAGCGATCCCACTCTCTGGGTGCAGATCCTTGGCAACAACGCGGCCAAGATGGTGGATATCCTCCATGGTGTCCGTGAGGACCTCAACCGCCTGATCGGTACCTTGGAGGATCCCACGGCCCCCGGTGCCCGCCTGGACCTTGCCCAGCTCATCAGCGAGGGCAACGCCGGGCAGGCCAGAATCCCGGGGAAGCATGGCGGACCCCCGCAGGCATATTCATGGCTTACAGTTCTGGTAGACGACAGGCCCGGGCAGATTGCCAGGCTGCTGACGGAGATCGGTGAGATCGGCGTCAATGTCGAAGACCTCCGCCTGGATCACTCGTCCGGGCAGAACGTTGGCATGGTGGAACTTTCCGTGATGCCCAACAAGCATGACCTCCTTGTTGAAGCCTTGACCGACCGTGGATGGCGGGTACTCCAGTAATGACACGTGACCTTTTCGGCCCGGAGACCGTTGTACGCCCGGGCAAGCCACTCGTGGTCGCCATCGACGGCCCGTCCGGCTCCGGCAAGTCCAGCGTCAGCAAGGAAGTTGCCCGGCGCTTGAAGCTCGCCTACCTGGACACGGGTGCGATGTACCGTGCATTGACTTGGTACTGCCTCAAGACCGGCATCGACCTCACGGATGGTGCCGCCGTCGAGCAAGCCTCAAAGGATCTCCCGCTGGAACTTAGCACCAGCGCCAACACCGAGTACGTCAGCGTTGCCGGAGTGGACATCACGGAGGAAATCCGCGAGCCCAGGATTTCGTCGTCCGTCAGCGCGGTGGCAACCACCTTGGGTGCCCGCAACGAGCTGATTCGCCGCCAGCGCCAGCTGATCGAACAGCACCACCGTCGCATGGTGGTGGAAGGGCGGGACATCACCACCGTCGTCGCGCCCAACGCGGAGGTCCGCATGCTGCTGACCGCAAGTGAGGAAGCCCGGCTGCGGCGCCGTGGCCTCCAGCTCGGCGGAACGCAGAGCAAGGAGCAACTCGCCGCCCAAGTGATCCACCGCGACGCCAAAGATTCCACTGTGGTGAACTTCACGCAGGCGGCCGACGGCGTCGTCGCCCTTGATTCCTCGGACCTGGACTTCGAGGAAACGGTCGAAACAGCACTGAGCATTGTGGGCAAGGTTATCTACGGTGATTGAAACCCGCCTCCCGGCACGCTGGACCATGCTCTGGAGCCGGCCTGTGGGCTGGCTGTTGGATCATGTCCTGTACCGGACCGCGATCACGGGGCGCTCCAACGTTCCCAAGTCCGGTCCGGTCATTTTCGCGGGCAACCACATCAGCTTCCTGGACGGGCCGGTGATGTTCGGCGCTGCTCCGCGGCCCATGCACATCCTGGTCAAGAAGGAGATGTTCGAGGGTTTCCTGGGACGTGTGCTCCGTGCTTCGGGGCAGATTTCCGTTGACCGTTCCGGCGACCGCGCTGCGCTCCAGCTCGGAAAGCAAGTGCTCGACGCCGGCCGTTGCGTCGGGATTCTCCCTGAAGGAACTCGAGGGAGCGGCACCGCCGGCAGCATCAGCAACGGCGTTGCGTGGCTCGCCCTGATGTCCGGGGCCACGGTCATTCCCGTGGCTATCCTCGGAACGCGGATCCGAGACGAACACCGTGATTCCATTCCGAGGCCGCGCCGCCGCCTGCACGTCAGTTTCGGAGCTCCCTTCAATGTGACCCGCAGAAATGGCGAGTCGGGGCGTGTTTCAATGGACAGGGCGGCTGCGGAGATCCGCGCTGCGCTGGCTGGACACGTCCAGGATGCCGTCAAGACCACCGGTCAGTCCCTTCCGGGGGACTAGACGAACCGGCCCACAGCCAATGCAGCACCGCCAAGAAGAAGTAGCCGGGACGCCGGCAGATCACCACTAAGGAAAGTGCAATGAGCGATACGACTCACAAATCCGGCAACATCGGAGCCGGCGACGACGAATACACGCCCACCGGCACCGACCAGGTGGCTGAACACCTCGCCGCCCTGGACGACGATGAAGCCGAACTCCGCGCAGCCTCCCTCCGGGCAGGCCTGGACGACTATGACCTCGACGAGGACGACGCAGCGCTGCTGAGCGGGCTTTACGACGACGAAGGCGAAGACGGTCCGCTCAAGCTTGACCCGGTACTGGCCATCATTGGACGCCCGAACGTCGGCAAGTCCACCCTGGTGAACCGCATCCTCGGCCGCCGCGAGGCCGTCGTCGAGGATACTCCGGGAGTTACCCGTGACCGCGTCATGTACTCGGCACACTGGAACGGCCGCAACTTCACGCTGGTGGACACCGGTGGCTGGGAGCACGACGCCAGGGGCATCCACGCCCGCGTCGCCGAACAGGCCGAGATGGCCGTGGAACTCGCTGACGCAGTGCTCTTCGTGGTGGACTCCGCCGTCGGCGCCACTGCCACGGACGAAGGCGTCATGAAGATGCTGCGCAAGTCCAAGAAGCCGGTCATCATGGTGGCCAACAAAGTCGATGACTTTGCGCAGGAAGCCGACTCGGCCGCGCTCTGGGGCCTTGGCTTCGGCGAGCCGTACCCCGTGTCCGCCCTCCATGGACGTGGCGT
Organism: Arthrobacter sp. DMZ02-1R; assembly: GCF_057747935.1. Lineage (NCBI taxonomy): Bacteria > Bacillati > Actinomycetota > Actinomycetes > Micrococcales > Micrococcaceae > Arthrobacter > Arthrobacter sp. DMZ02-1R. Next base: position 3,115,767 of record NZ_CM173230.1, on the reverse strand, counting down.
TGCCGACCTCCTGGACCACGTCATGGACACCCTGCCCGAGTTCTCCACGGTAGAGGGTGTTGAGCGCTCCGGCGGACCCCGCCGTATTGCCCTCATCGGCCGTCCGAACGTCGGCAAGTCCTCCTTGCTGAACAAGCTGGCCGGATCTGAGCGCGTTGTGGTTGATACCCTCGCCGGAACCACCCGCGACCCCGTGGATGAGTTCATCGAACTCGGTGGACGCACGTGGCGCTTCGTGGACACCGCAGGCATCCGCCGCCGCCAGCACATGGCCCAGGGCGCAGACTTCTACGCTTCCCTGCGCACCCAGGCCGCGCTCGAAAAGGCGGAGGTCGCCGTCGTGCTCCTCGCCGTCGACGAAGTCCTCAGCGAACAGGACGTCCGCATCCTGCAGCTCGCCATCGAGTCGGGCCGCGCGCTAGTCCTCGCGTTCAACAAGTGGGACCTGCTCGACGACGAACGTCGCCGGTACCTTGAGCGTGAAATCGAGCAGGACCTGGCACACGTGGAGTGGGCGCCGCGCGTCAACATTTCAGCCAAGACCGGCTGGCACAAGGACCGTCTGGTGCCCGCACTGGACCTCGCCTTGGAGAGCTGGGACAAGCGCATCCCCACGGGACGCCTCAACGCGTTCCTGGGGGAGCTCGTGGCTGCCCACCCGCACCCGGTCCGCGGCGGCAAGCAGCCCCGCATCCTGTTCGGCACCCAGGCATCCAGCCGTCCGCCAAAGTTCGTGCTCTTCACCACGGGCTTCCTGGACCCCGGATACCGCCGATTCATCACTCGCCGCCTGCGGGAAACCTTTGGCTTCGATGGCACGCCGATCGAGGTCAACATGCGCGTCCGCGAAAAGCGCGGCAAGAAGCGCTAATTGAGACGCGCATCACAGATGACACCCGCCGAGGTGTCATTGGAAACCTCGAACATCGTGTAAGCTTTTTGAGGTGGTTCGGCCGGACTGCTTAGGTGAAAATCTAGGCGGAGAACGGCAGAACTGACGGGCTGTAGCGCAGCTTGGTAGCGCACTTGACTGGGGGTCAAGGGGTCGCAGGTTCAAATCCTGTCAGCCCGACCGCAAGGTATCGATAACAGAGTCCCGGGAACCGGAGGGTTCCCGGGACTTTGCGTTTAAGTTGCTTGCTTGTTCCAGGATCCTGCCTGATCGCGGGTCGACGCTGCAAAGGACCCGTGACGCGGAAACCGATCCACGACCCGGAAACGGACATGGGACGCGTGTATTCCGGTGTCCGGGGTCAAGATGGGTGTCGTTAAACGAGATGCGCGTCGTCCATGTCAGGCAGGGCGAGACCGAGCCAAGTGCCGAGACCGAAGCACGCTCATCCCGTCTATCATTGGACGGTGAGTGAAATCCTTCCCCCTTGCCCCGAATGCGCCAGCGAATACACCTACGAGATGGGCGCCTTGCTGGTTTGTCCCGAGTGCGCCCATGAATGGTCGCAAGCCGCGTCTGATGAAGCGGAGTCAGAGTCGACGGAGATCAAGGACGCCGTCGGCAACCTGCTCGCGGACGGGGATACCGTGACGGTGATCAAGGATCTCAAGGTCAAGGGGAGTGCTACGGCCATCAAGGTCGGCACAAAGGTCCGCAACATACGTCTCGTGAACGGCGTGGGGGATCACGACATTGACTGCAAAGTGGATGGCTTCGGCCCCATGCAGCTCAAATCCAGCGTCGTCAAAAAAGTCTGACGCCCCGCCGTAGGGCGCGCGCCGCTGCACGCCAGGGCACCACGCCCAGCGCGCGCCCGACGAAACAAGGCAAAAGCCTCAAACCCCCTGCAGCGCCCCCAGCGCCTTGACCAGCGGCTCAAGCTCCGGCACCAATTCTGCGGCAGCCAGGGACTCCGCCAGGGTTTCGTCGTGCACCGGCCTCGCCGCCAGCAATAACTTCTGGCCAGCCTCGGTAAGTTCGGTATAAATCCCGCGGCGGTCGTCCGCGCACAGGATCCTGGTCAGCAGCGCACGGTCCTCGAGCCGGTTTACCAGCCGCGTGGTAGCGCTGCTGGATAGTGCAGTCGCCCTGGCCAGCTGTTGCATGCGCATGTGCCAGCCGTCCTGGCGGCTCAGCGCGTCCAGCACGGTGTACTCGACCACCGAAAGATCCGCGGCCGACTGCAACGCCTTCTCGAGCGCTGCCTCGATGTTGCCATGCAGGGCAGCGAGAGTCCGCCACCCCTGTGCGCGCACCTCAACGGCGTCGTCCTTGATGCCCATGTCTCCCGTAACTCCTGCCATTGATGAAGAAAACTAGACGCGCAAAAAGTAGTTGCTTGCGCAAATACATGGCGTGTGCAACCATATATACGGCGTCTGCAACTAATATTCTACGGTTCTCGGCGACGCACTTCCAGTCTCACGGGAATCCATCCCCACAAAGGAGCACGACATGCCCGCAGGGTTGATTGCCCTTGCCCTGGGCGGATTCGGCATTGGCTTGACCGAGTTCGTCATCATGGGCCTTTTGCCCGAGATTGCCACGGACTTCGGAGTCAGCGAAGCGGCCGCCGGCTGGTTCATTACCGGCTATGCGCTCAGCGTCGTTGTCGGAGCCCTCCTGGTCACAGCGGCCGTAACGCGCTTGCCCCGTAAGCCCGTGCTGATCGGGCTTCTCGTTCTGTTCATCGCTGGCAACTTCCTCTCCGCCATCGCGGACAGCTACTCGGCCATGTTGATCGGGCGTGTCGTCGCCGCCCTCTGTCACGGAGCCTTCTTCGGCATTGGCTCGGTCGTCGCAGCCAGCCTGGTCCCCGCCCACAAAAGGGCCGGAGCCATTGCCATCATGTTCACCGGTCTCACTGCCGCCAACGTTCTGGGCGTGCCCTTCGGGACCTTCCTCGGTCAAAACCTGGGCTGGCGTTCCACCTTCTGGGCCATCACCATCATCGGCGTTGTCGCCCTCGTCGGCATTGGCCTCATGGTCCCGCGCACCAAGGACGACGCTGTAACCAGCAGTCTCCGCAGTGAGCTTGGCGCCTTCAAGTCCGGTCAGGTGTGGCTTTCCATCATCGTCACCATCCTTGGCTTCGGTGGCATGTTCGGCGCTTTCACCTACATCGCCTTCACTCTGACCGAAGTCTCCGGATTTGATCCCCACGCCGTCCCGTGGCTCCTGGTCTTGTTTGGCGCCGGACTGTTTGTTGGCAATATTGCCGGCGGCAAGGCGGCCGACAAATCCATCGACAAAACCCTTGTGGTCATCCTTGCGGGCCTGGTGCTGGTGCTCGTGTTCTTCGCACTCACCGCCGCGAGCCCCGTGGCTACCTTGTTCTCGCTGGCGCTCATGGGCGGATTCGGCTTCGCCACAGTCCCGGGCCTGCAGATGCGCGTCATGCACTTTGCCACCACCGCGCCCACCCTTGCCTCCGGCGCGAATATAGGCGCCTTCAACTTGGGCAACGCCCTCGGTGCCTGGATGGGCGGCGTCACGATCACCATGGGCTTGGGCTACACCTCGCCCATCTGGGCCGGGGCCATTATCACCGTCGCCGCCCTGCTCGTGATGATCGCGGCCGCGGGAGCCGCACGGCGCGGGGGAGCCGGACAGTCTGCTTCCGCACCGCAAGTAGCCCCCGACGTCGTACGCGAACCTGAGGAGTCGCCGGTCGCGTAAGCGAAACAAACCGAAGCCCGCCACAGGAATGTCCTGGGCTTTGGTTGGGAATCAGCCGTCGTTGCCCGAACCGCGTTTGGCCAGGATCTCGCCGTTGGTCTGGCATGTGGGGCAGTACTGCATCGAGGTGCCCACGAAGGTAACCTCCCGCACGGTGTCCCCGCAGACAGGGCAAGCCTCTCCGGTCCGGCCGTGCACGCGCATGGAGGCTTTCTTGGCCGGCTTCAGCTCGCTGGGTTTCTTTCCCGAGAACTCCTGGACGGCGCCACTGAGAATGTCCTTCATTGTCGTGAAGAGACGTTCCACTGCGTCCGGCTCCAGAGAAGAGGCGGTAGCGACGGGGGACAGCTTCGCTGCGTGAAGGATTTCGTCACTATAGGCGTTCCCGATACCCGCCATGAGCTTCTGGTTCTTCAGGATCCCTTTGATCTGCTGCCTGTTGCGGAAGAGCCTGCTGAACTCGTCCAAGCCGAAGCCGCGGCCGAGGGGATCCGGTCCCAGTTCTGCGATGCCATGGACCTCCACAGGCTGGCGAACGATGAAGATGGCCAATCCCTTCCACGCTCCTGCATCGGTCAGGGTGACACCATAATCGTGGCCGCTGTTTGAAAAGCCCAGCTGCGCGGCGAAATAGCCGCCCGCACCAGTGGCTTCGGCACCAGGAGGTTTGTCTGAGAACCGCAGCCAGCCGGCCTTCGCGAAATTGACGATCAGGTAGAGCGGCTCTGCTGAGTCTCCGCCCTCGGGTGCTTCAACGGAAGGGGCGATTTTGAAAGCAAGGAATTTTCCCTGTCGATCGACGGAATCGATTGTCCGCCCGATCAGCGATTCATAGGGAACATCCGCAACCTTCAGGGCGAACGCCGAAGGCAGCAGCAACTGGGTGAGCCGTGCGCCGGATAGCCGCTCGTCCAAGAAATCGGTCAGGGCAGTTAGTTCCGGCAGTTCCGGCATGATCGCGCTCCTTCGACGGCGTTGCAGGACTATGCGGCTCGAGTCTGGTTCCAATCATCCCAGACACCTGTGGGGAGGAGAGCTGTATGTGCTTATACTTTCAGCGGTGGCCGGACCTCCGGGCCGCCGTCGTGGTCCGTAACGTCCCGATGAAAGGCGACTCATGAGCATTATTCCTGCCGATCTTTCCTACACCGCCGAACATGAATGGGTTAGCGCCCCGAATGCAGACGGCGTCGTGCGCGTCGGCATCACGGACTTCGCCCAGGATGCACTCGGCGACGTTGTCTATGCCCAGCTGCCGGAACCCGGCACCACGGTGAAGGGAAACGACGTCGTGGGTGAAGTTGAGTCCACGAAGAGCGTGAGCGACGTTTACGCCCCGGTCAGCGGCGAAATTGTCTCCCGCAATGAGGCTCTCGATACTGACTCTGCCCTGATCAACTCGGATCCCTACGGTGACGGTTGGCTGTTCGAGGTAAAGCTTTCGGAAGCTGACGCCATCGAGACCCTGCTCAGTGCATCAGAGTACGAACAACAGGTAGGCTAAAAGGTATCTGGCCCGCCAAGTCGGTTCTCCTCAAAACAGGGGAGCGGCTGCGGCGGGCCAGCGACCCGTTTGGCCCGGCGGAACCGGGTAGATGCGTAACCGGCAGTTGGTGACAATTGCTGGCGGATGAGGAGGATTTCCATGGTTGGCGGCAAGCAGAACCAAGCCCGTGACGAGCACGGTGCAGTAGGACAGCCAACGTCGGAGACCACGTCAATCCAACTCACGCCCGTGCGGCACCATGAGTCGGATGTCCGCCCGCCATTGGCACCCGAAGAGCGCGCGGCAGTCCAAGCATTGCCTCCAGGATCGGCGTTGCTGATTGCCCACACCGGCCCCAACGCCGGTGCACGGTTCCTCCTAGACTCGGACACCACCACGGCCGGCCGCCACCCGGATGCGGACATCTTCCTGGATGACGTGACGGTTTCGCGTAAGCATGTCGAGTTCGTGCGCACCCCCGAGGGCTTCGAAGTGGTGGACACCGGAAGCCTCAACGGCACCTATGTCAACCAAGACCGGGTAGACAATGTGCTACTCAAGAATGGCAGCGAGGTCCAGATCGGGAAGTTCCGCCTCACCTACTACCTGAGTCCTGCCCGCGCAGCAGGCCAAGACTGATTCCGGGTACGCCTGTGGCAATGGCCCAGCCGGAACGGCGCGGACCGCAGGTCCTCAACATCGGAGAGGTCCTCGCTCAACTCAGCGACGACTTTCCCACCATGACGGCGTCCAAGATCCGTTTTCTTGAGGAAAAGGGACTGATCAATCCGAAGCGCACTCCTGCCGGATACCGGCAGTATTCCGAGAGCGACGTCGAGCGTTTGCGCTTCGTGTTGGCGCTCCAGCGCGACCAGTACCTGCCGCTCAAAGTCATCAAGGACTATCTGGACGCGATAGACCGCGGCGAGCGTCCCGAAAACCTTCCGCCCGGCGTGTCCGTTTCACCCCGGATAGTCTCGGACGAACTGGCCGCTGAATTGCAGGGCCACGCGCGCGCCTTGAACGAGGAACAGCTCCGGACGGAATCGGGAGCCAGCGTCCCGCTTTTGCAGTCCCTCCTCAGCTTCGGGCTCATCAGCCACGTCAATGGAAAATTCGACGAACACGCCCTCCAAGTGGCGCGGGCATGTGTCCAACTTGAAAGCCATGGACTTGAGCCCCGGCACCTCCGGCCCTTCCAAGCCGCCGCCGAACGTGAATTCGGCCTGGTGGAACGGGTCGTTGCTCCGCTGACGTCCCGCAAGGATGCGGCATCGCAGTCTCGGGCTGCAGAAGCCGCCCGCGAAATCAGCGAACTCTGCCTCAGCCTGCACCGTGCCTTGGTGCAGGACCGTATCTCCCGTATGGAAGCATGATGATCGAGGTCGAGATCGTTGGAGTGCGGATTGAACTGCCTTCAAACCAGCCTCTGGTTCTCCTGCGCGAGATGCACGGGGAACGCCATGTTCCCATCTGGATCGGCACGCCCGAAGCCAGCGCCATCGCCTTGGCCCAGCAGGGTGTGGTGCCGCCCCGGCCCATGACCCACGATCTCCTGATCGACGTCGTTGAGGCTCTAGGCCACACGATCGTCAGCGTGAATATTGTGGCGGTTGAGGACAACATCTTCTACGGTCAGCTCCAGTTCGACGACGGCACAGTGGTCAGTTCCCGTGCGTCTGACGCCTTGGCCCTTGCCTTACGGGCGAAATGCCGCATCTGGTGTGCCGATGCCGTGATGGATGAAGCCGGAGTCCGGATCACCGAACACGATGAAGGCGAAGATACCGAGCCCGGCCCCGAAGTCGACGAAGAGCGTGAATTGCGCCGTTTCCGGGAGTTTCTGGACGACGTGGAGCCTGAGGATTTCGAAGGCTGAAGGCCACCTAAGGTTAAAGTTGAGGGTGAAAGTTTCGACACGACCTGAAAATGGTCCGAACGTCTTTGACCTCAGGCCTCGGCACGCCTAACGTCGAAGGTATCAAGTTCTCGTTGCATCCGGGACCCGCGCAAGTCACACTGAAAGGTGCGGACGCGTTGAAATTACACGACTGCATTTCCCTTTCGTGTTGGCCGCCACATGCACCATCCCTAAGGGAACTTCTGACAAGGAGGGTCACGTGAGTCCCAAAGGCGAAGCAGGCGAGCTAAAGCAGGCCTCGGCAGGCGTTGCTGTCCCCGCAAGCGGTGCCCAGGGTCTGCTTTTCACCGAGGACCTTCCGGTCTTGGATGAAGATGCCGGCTACCGCGGTCCCACCGCGTGCAAGGCAGCAGGGATCACTTACCGCCAGCTGGACTACTGGGCGCGTACAGGACTTGTAGAACCAGCTGTCCGCGGCGCAGCTGGCTCCGGATCGCAGCGGCTCTATGGTTTCCGTGACATCCTGGTCCTCAAAGTCGTCAAGCGCCTCCTGGACACAGGCGTGTCCCTCCAGCAGATCCGCACGGCCGTTGAGCACCTGCGTGAACGCGGAGTGGAAGACCTGGCCCAGATCACACTCATGAGCGATGGCGCGAGCGTTTATGAATGTACTTCTGCAGACGAAGTCATTGACTTGGTGCAGGGAGGCCAGGGCGTATTCGGCATCGCAGTTGGCCGGGTCTGGCGCGAAGTCGAGGGCAGCCTCGCTGCCCTCCCGAGCGAGCATGCAGCAGAACAACCCTTTCCGGACGACGAACTGAGCAAACGCCGTACGGCACGCCGGACGGGCTAAACCGCGCGCCGCACGGGCTAAACCGCCGTCGGGATTCCTGCGAACCGCCACCAAAGACCAATGAAGCCGTCTTCCGAGAGGAAGGCGGCTTCATAGCGTTTCTCTCCGCGACGCAGCTTTTGGGCGCGGGCACCGGACCTGGGTCAGCGCTGGCGGCGTTCCCGCGTGCCGTTGCGTGAGGACAGCAGGTTCTCCAAGAGGGTGTCAAACAATTTGGCCGTGTTCTTGGCGGAATCACCGGGCCAGTGATGCACAGCGTGCGCTGCACCCTGTATTTGCTGCCAGTTCGCCTGCTCTGGAATTTGTGGCGCCAACAAGAGCTCGCCGAACATCGATTCCATCTCGGCGAGCCGGAATGTGTGCTCGGACGAGGCGGGACGGACCCGGTTGGCCACAATGCCTGCAGGGGCCAGTTGCGGAGCGAATTCCTGGCGGAACAGCTGGATTGCACGCATGGTGCGTTCGGTGCCTGCTACTGAGAAGAGTCCGGGTTCGGCAACAAGCACAACGCGGTCACTCGCGCTCCAAGCCATGCGGGTCAGCCCGTTGAGTGATGGCGGGCAATCCACAAGCACCAGCTCATACTTATCGGCGGGAGCGAGGACGGCAGAGAGTCGGCGGAGATCGCGGCGCCCGAGGTCCGGCCGATCGTAGATTCCGGTGTAGGCGGATCCGACGGCGACATCAAGGGCCGTCCCTCCGCCATTGCGGCGGGCCTGTTCAACCCAGCCACTGCTGACCACGTTGTCCAGGAGCCTGGCCTTGCGGGGATTCTTCAGCATCCGGCCAATGTCGAGCTGGTCTCCGGCCTGGACGCCGAGGGCTGTGGTGGCGTCGGCGTGGGGATCCAGGTCCACAACAAGGGTGGGGATGCCTGCGGCCAGTGCGGCCGAGGCCAACCCAGTGGTTACGGATGTCTTTCCCACGCCGCCTTTAAGGCTGCTGATGCTGACTACTTGCACTTGAAAACCCAAAACCTAACGCCGGTTGCCGTGTCGCGGTGCTTGCGTTCCGGCTGCGCCGGAACCGGGGCTCTGCCGCCGCCCTTCAACATCATATGTTGAGTGGCCACCGATTCCTGCCTTATCAGCCCTGAACGGCTTGGATGGCTTGTTACTTCTCCGGTCTTTAGCACGTGAATCCGTATCGTGCGCGAAGGTACACTGCTCGTGACGAATCCCCGTGTGACTGTCACCACAAAGATTTGTGTTTGGGTATGGAGGTCTTACACACTGTGACCACCGACCGTTACACCCGCAATGATGCAGGAGAAGCATGTTTTCCAAGATTCTGGTGGCTAATCGCGGCGAAATCGCGATCAGGGCCTTCCGCGCTAGCTATGAACTGGGCGCCAAGACCGTAGCGGTCTTCCCGTATGAGGATCGCAACTCGATCCACCGGCAGAAGGCTGATGAGGCCTACCTGATTGGCCAAGAGGGTCATCCGGTCCGTGCTTATCTCGACGTGGACGAAATCATCCGTGTAGCCAAAGAATCGGGTGCAGACGCGATCTACCCGGGCTACGGGTTCCTGTCTGAAAACCCGGACCTCGCCCGGGCTGCCCAAGACGCGGGCATAACGTTTATCGGCCCGCCGGCGGAGGTGCTGGAGCTCGCCGGCAACAAGGTCGCCGCCCTCGAGGCCGCCCGCAAGGCCGGCGTACCGGTCCTGAAGTCCAGCGCGCCGTCCCGCGACATCGACGAGCTCATTGCTGCAGCGGACGAGGTCGGATTCCCGATCTTCGCCAAGGCAGTTGCGGGTGGCGGTGGCCGCGGCATGCGCCGGGTGGAGACGCGCGAGGACCTTCCGGAAGCCCTCCAGGCGGCCATGCGCGAGGCGGACGCTGCGTTCGGCGATCCCACCATGTTCCTGGAGCAGGCCGTCCTGCGTCCTCGTCACATCGAGGTCCAGATCCTGGCCGATGCCCAGGGCAATGTCATGCACCTCTTCGAGCGTGACTGCTCCCTGCAGCGCCGCCACCAGAAGGTCGTGGAGATCGCTCCGGCCCCTAACCTGGATGAGTCCATCCGCCAAGCCCTCTACCGCGACGCCGTGGCTTTCGCGAAGGCCCTGAACTACGTCAACGCCGGAACGGTCGAGTTCCTAGTGGACACGGAGGGCGAACGCGCTGGCCAGCACGTCTTCATCGAGATGAACCCGCGCATCCAGGTAGAGCACACAGTCACCGAGGAAATCACCGACGTTGACCTGGTCCAGGCACAGATGCGCATCGCATCGGGCGAGACCCTTGCAGACCTCGGCCTGAGCCAGGAGTCGGTATCCATCAAGGGCGCCGCCCTGCAGTGCCGCATCACCACGGAAGATCCCGCCAACGGCTTCCGCCCCGACGTCGGAAAGATTACCGGCTACCGTTCCGCAGGCGGCGCCGGTGTGCGTCTCGACGGCGGCACGGTCTACTCGGGTGCCGAGATCAGTCCGCACTTCGACTCCATGCTGGTCAAGCTGACCTGCCGCGGCCGCGACTACCCGGCCGCCGTGGCCCGCGCGCGGCGCGGCCTGGCCGAATTCCGAATCCGTGGCGTATCCACCAACATCCCCTTCCTCCAGGCTGTTCTTGCTGATCCGGACTTCATTGCCGGAAACGTCGCCACCGACTTCATCGACAAGCGCCCCGAGTTGCTGAAGTCCCACGTTTCAGCAGACCGCGGAACCAAACTGTTGACCTGGCTGGCCGACGTAACCGTCAACAAGCCCAACGGGGAACTCAAGGTCCACTCCGACCCCGCGGCCAAGTTGCCTCCGGTTTCCGGGGTCGTAGCACCGGCGGGATCCCGCCAGCGGCTTCTGGAATTGGGTCCGGAAGGATTCGCCAAGGCCCTGCGCGAGCAGACCGCCGTTGCGGTCACGGACACCACCTTCCGTGACGCGCACCAGTCGCTCCTTGCCACTCGCGTCCGTACCCGCGATCTCGTCGCAGCCGGCCCTGCCGTTTCCGCCCTGCTGCCCGAACTGCTGTCGGTCGAAGCCTGGGGTGGTGCCACATACGACGTCGCACTGCGCTTCCTCGGCGAAGATCCTTGGGACCGCCTCGCCGCTTTGCGCAAGGCGCTGCCCAACGTCTGTATCCAGATGCTGCTCCGTGGCCGGAACACTGTTGGGTACACGCCGTACCCGGAAGAAGTCACCGAGGCATTCGTCAATGAGGCCGCGGCAACAGGCATCGACATCTTCCGCATTTTCGACGCCCTCAACGACGTCAACCAGATGGCTCCGGCAATCCGTGCGGTGCGTGCAACCGGCACCGCCGTAGCCGAAGTCGCGCTCTGCTACACAGGCGATCTCCTGGACCCGGACGAGAAGCTGTACACGCTCGACTACTACCTGGGCCTCGCCCAGAAGATCGTCGACGCCGGTGCACACATCCTCGCCATCAAGGACATGGCTGGCCTGCTCCGCCCTGCGGCCGCTGCCAAGCTTGTCAGCGCCTTGCGCGAGCGTTTCGACCTCCCGGTCCACCTGCACACCCACGACACCGCAGGTGGCCAGCTGGCCACCTTGCTGGCAGCCGTGGACGCCGGCGTGGACGCCGTCGACGTCGCGTCCGCGTCCCTGGCCGGCACGACCAGCCAGCCTTCGGCGTCGGCCCTTGTGGCCGCCCTGGCACATACCCCGCGGGATACCGGCCTCAGCCTGGCGAACGTCAGCGCGCTGGAGCCCTACTGGGAAGCTGTCCGTCGCGTTTACGCGCCGTTCGAATCCGGGCTTCCGGGCCCCACGGGCCGGGTTTACCAGCACGAAATCCCTGGTGGCCAGCTGTCCAACCTGCGCCAGCAGGCCATGGCGCTAGGGCTCGGCGAGCGTTTTGAGGCCATCGAGGACATGTACACCGCAGCGGACCGTATTCTGGGCCGCCTGGTCAAGGTGACCCCGTCCTCCAAGGTGGTGGGCGACCTCGCGCTCCATCTGGTAGGACTCAATGCGGACCCGGCGGACTTCAACGAGAACCCGCAGAACTATGACATCCCGGACTCCGTCATCGGATTCCTGTCGGGTGAACTGGGAGATCCTCCCGGAGGATGGCCCGAGCCGTTCCGCACCAAGGCGCTCCAGGGCCGCAGCATCAAGGTCCGCGACGTCGAACTGAGCGCCGAGGACAGTGCGGCCCTCAAGGGCGATTCCACGTCCCGCCAGGGAACCTTGAACCGGCTACTGTTCGACGGTCCCACGAAGGACTACCTCAAGAGCGTAGACACTTACGGCAACCTGTCGGTCCTTGACACCCGCGACTACCTCTATGGCCTCCAGTTGGGCGCCGAGCACGTCATGGAACTCGAAAAGGGCGTGCGCCTGATCGCCTCCCTCGAAGCAGTCTCGGAGCCGGACGAAAAGGGCATGCGCACCGTCATGTGCAAGCTCAACGGCCAGTCCCGCCCCGTGGTGGTTCGCGACAAGTCAGTCGTCAGCAACGTGAAGGCCGCGGAGAAAGCTGATGCGTCCCAGCCCGGTCAGGTTGCAGCGCCGTTCGCCGGTGCCGTGACGCTGACGGTCAAAGCCGGCGACGCCGTCAAGGCAGGCGACACCGTGGCCACCATTGAGGCGATGAAGATGGAGGCATCCATTACGACGCCGGTAGCCGGCACGGTCTCCCGCCTCGCCATCAACAACGTGGAGCAGGTTCAGGGCGGCGATTTGTTGATCGTCGTCGAATGACAGCTCGCTTCTTCGCAGAGCAGGCATGAAGGAAGGTCCCGGGCTCGTGAGCCCGGGACCTTCCTTTTCCCGATATGTCAGGGTCCGGGGCGTCAGGACGCCTTGGGCGTCGAGTACATTTCCTCGATCACGGCGTCGAAGTCCTTCATGACCTGGGCGCGCTTGACCTTCAAGGACGGTGTGAGGTGGCCGGAGGCCTCGGTGAAATCTGACGGCACAATGCGGAACGACTTGATGGCCTCCGCGTGGGAGACGGACTGGTTCGCGTGGCTGATCAGTTCCTGGACGGCCGCCCTGACCAAAGTGTTGCCGGCAGCGTCCGCCGGAGTGGTGGACGTTGGAAGGCCATGGCGTTCCAACCAGCCCGGCAGGGCTTCCTCATCGAGGGTGACCAGCGCGCCGATGAAGGGCCGGTTGTCGCCGACCACCAGGACCTGGGAGACAAGTGCGTCCGCCCGGATTTGGTCCTCGAGGAGGGCCGGCACCACGTTCTTGCCGCTGGCCGTGACGATGATTTCCTTCTTGCGGCCCGTGATCTTCAGGAAACCCTGTTCATCCAGTTCGCCGATGTCACCTGTGCGGAACCAGCCGTCCACGAAGGTGTCCGCAGCAAGGTCGTCGCGCTTGTAATAACCCTTCATGACGCAGACGCCCTTGGCGAGGATTTCGCCGTCGTCGGCGATCTTGACCGCATTGCCGGGAAGCGGTGCCCCTACCGTGCCGATCTTGATCAGGGACGGGGTGTTTACTGAAATGGGCGCCGTGGTCTCGGTCAGCCCGTATCCTTCCAGGATCTGCAAGCCGATACCGTGGAAGAAATGCCCTAGCCGTTCGCCTAGGGGGCCACCACCGGAGACGGCGTGACTGACGTGGCCCCCCATTGCCGCGCGGAGTTTCCCGTACACCAAACGGTCGAAGACGGCGTGCTTGAGCCTCAGGACGAGCCCGACGGAGCCGGACTGCTGCGCCTTGGAGTAGGCGATTGCCGTGTCCACTGCCTTATGGAAGATGGCGCCCTTGCCACCGTCCTCCGCCTTGGTGAGGGCCGAGTTGAAGACCTTTTCGAAGACGCGGGGAACGGCGAGGATGAACGACGGCTGGAAACTCTGGAGGTCGCCGAGAAGGTTCTTGATATCCGGGGTGTGGGCGACCTGGGAGCCGGCTGCGACAGTCAGGACCGAGATGAAGCGGGCAAAGACGTGGGCCAGCGGGAGGAACATGATGGTCTTGGCGTCCTCATTGACGACGTCACCAAGGGAAGCCAGCGCGTTCTCTGAAAGTTCCACGAAGTTGCCGTGCGTTAGTTCGCAACCCTTGGGGCGCCCGGTAGTGCCGGAGGTGTAGATGATGGTGGCGACGTCGGCAAGCACGGCGCTGCCGCGGCACAACTCGAGTTCCTCGTCGCTGATCCCGCTCCCGGCGGCGCGGAGGGTATCAAGGCCGCCTCCCTCAAGCTGCCAGACATGGGCAACTGAGCTGAGGCCTTCAGCCGTGACGGCTTGGCGGATGATGTCCTCGTGGTGTGGGGACTCGGCGAATGCCGCAACGGCGCCCGAATCGCCCAGGTTCCAGGCCACCTGTGACGGCGATGACGTTTCGTAGATCGGCACGGAGATGCCGCCCGCAAACCACACGGCGAAGTCCACGAGGGACCATTCGTACCGGGTCCTGGACATGATGCCCACGCGGTCGCCTACCGCGACGCCGCTAGCGATCAGGCCTTTTGCCAGCGCGGACACGTCGTTGAGGAATTCAGTTGCCCGGATGTCCTGCCATTGGCCGGCGCCGTTGAGCTTGGCAAACAGGGCGGGGTTGGATGGCTTGGCGGCCTGACGAACCACGAGGTCCGTGATGTTGGTTTCGGGGGCAACATTCACCAAGGGCGGAACGCTGAATTCACGCACGATAGCTCCTTCGATATCAACAGACCATTGCGGGGCTGCTCTAACTCTATACGGCCAAGTAACGGGTGCGGCGCAATTCACCAATTTCAAGTTACTGATGAGTAACATTACGTGAAGTGTGCCATTCATCCAATGCAGCTGGGTACAACGCCCGTTCATACAAGGCGCATGTCCGTACATATGCGGCACTCGGAATAGGATGGCGGCATGCCTCTGAATTCATCCAACGACCAGACCACGGCACGCGTTCGGAAGATTTCCTGGTCCGGTTCAACCGCAACCGGCCGGCGCCCCGGCTCCACCGATGGCGGCATTCGCTGGGAGTCAGTTCCATGGGCCGCGCGCCGCTCCCATCTAGGCCGCAGGGGATTGGCTATCGGGATCGACATCGGCGGCACGAAAGTGGCCGCGGGAGTTGTGGATCCCTCGGGCCATGTAGTCGATGAAGCGCGGCGCTCCACCCCGGGCAATGATGCCCGGGCCGTGGAGCAGGTAATCGTCGAGCTTGTCCAAGAGTTGAGCAGAAGCCACCGGATTGCTTCAGTGGGGATCGGCGCCGCCGGTTGGATGGACCTCGACGGCGGCACGGTGCTGTTCAGCCCGCATCTCGCTTGGCGCAACGAACCGCTGCGGGAGAACCTGCAGAGCTTGCTGCGGCGCCCGGTCCTGGTCACCAACGACGCCGACGCAGCCGCTTGGGCTGAATGGCGCTTCGGCGCAGGGCAGGGAGAGAGCAGACTTGTCTGCATCACGCTCGGCACCGGCATTGGTGGTGCCATGGTCATGGACGGACGCGTGGAACGTGGGCGATTCGGAGTAGCGGGGGAGTTCGGGCACCAAATCGTGGTGCCCGGCGGGCACCGCTGCGAATGCGGCAACCGGGGCTGCTGGGAGCAATACGCGTCTGGGAACGCGCTCGGCAGGGAAGCCAGGGAGCTGGCCCTGCGGAATTCCCCGGTTGCCTACGAATTGCTCAAGGCTGCCGGAGGCACTGCGGAGAACATCACGGGCGTCACCGTGACGGAACGGGCCCAAGCGGGGGACTCCGCCTCGAGGGAGCTCCTGGAAGAAGTGGGGCACTGGCTCGGGCTCGGCCTTGCGAATCTCGCGGCAGCGCTGGACCCGGGAACGTTTGTTATCGGCGGCGGCCTGTGCGATGCCGGCGAGCTTCTTGTGGGCCCCGCGCGGACCGCATTCACTCGGAACCTCACGGGCCGTGGCTTCCGGCCGGCAGCCGCCATCAAGCTTGCGGCTCTCGGGCCCCGGGCAGGGATGATCGGTGCCGCCGACCTGTCGCGGGTCAGCGGCAGGGCGCGCGGCTAGCACAAGCTCCGCTGTCCGGTAATCCGAGGCGCGGCAATCCCTTAGACGCGGGCGCCGTCGTCGTTCTCGTCTTTTTCCTGGGGCAGTTTCATGATGAGGTACACCACCGAAGCTAAAAATGCCGCCAAGATGCCCATGACGGCCAGGAGGGGCGCCGAGCGCCAGAACATTGCGGTAAACAGCAGGGCAAGGGGACCGCCCACGGCTCCGAGCCAGGCGAGCATTGTCAGCGGTTCAGTACCGGCCAGGCTCGGTGGATCCTCCGGCACGAACCCGCCCTCGTCCTCGACTTCAAAGTCACGCGGACCGGTCGCCCCGCTGCCTTCGTCTTCGCGTGCGCCGGGTTCATCGGCAGCGCCCCTCCTAGCCAATCCAAGGGGATCGAAGTCCTGGAAAGAGCGGGACGTCGATGTACCCGGAACAGCGTCCGGTCCTGGACCCGGTTCTGTTCCGGGATCCTTGGGGAGGCCTCCCGCCGGCCGCGGTTCGTCGAGCGGCGAGGAAGGCATCGACTCAAGCCGCGCCACCAGATCCAGCCAGACGGCGTCGTCGTCGTTGTTGGCGCTCTGGTCCGGTGAGTCCGGTCCAGGCCTATTCATGGGGTATGTCCCGGAGTTCGGCGCCGGACGGGCGGGCAGGGGCGGAGCTGTTGGCCAGTCCAGCCATCGTTTTCCGGATGAATTCGGCCGAGCCGCGGAAGATTTCCAGGGCATCGTTGTCCAGTGTGGCCACGTGGTAGCTGTTCGCCAGCATGCTGAACTCCATCGGAGCTGTGACACGCTCCCTCAACTGCTTGATGCTTCGGTCCGAAACCACGTGGTCCACGGAAGAACGGAAGACGCGCACTGGGGCGGAAATCCGGGGGAGGAGAGTGACCGTGTCCTTGTACATCTTCTTCAGCTCATGGGCCGCGGCGACCGGAGTCCTCGGGTAGGCGCCCTCGTCCATGCCTGGTTTGAGGATGTCATTGGCAATGGCCGGGGTGGATTTCATGACGTGCTTGAGGACGCCAACCACTGCCGCGCGGGGGTCGTCAATCACCAAGCCAGGGTTGACGACGACTGTGCCGGCGACGGGGCGAGTGGCCGCGATCCGGAGAGCCAGCGTCCCGCCCATCGACAGGCCGGCAGCGAAAACGAAATCGCACTCGGCCTGGAGCTCGAGATACGCCGCATCCACAGCATAGTGCCACTCCTGCCAGTGCCGCGTAGCCATGTCCTGCCACGTGGTCCCATGGCCCGGAAGCAAAGGCAGCCGCACGGCGTAGCCTTCCGCTGCAAGATGCTCCGCCCACGGGCGCATGCTGTGCGGACTGCCCGTAAAACCGTGGCTCATCACCACGCCGATGCTCGGTCCACTACCGGTGAAACTGCTGGCGTACGGGGAGGGATCAGGGAGAGTGTTCATGATGACTCCGAGGCTACTCTGTTGGCGGCATGCTGCGGGAAAAAGGTGGTCGATTCCTCTAGTATTGTCGCCGCGTCCACATCAAGGGTGGCGACATGGCCATAGCAAATCGCTACCCCGGTGCCGGCGTTTGGACCGTGGCCGGGGTAGTGCAAAGGGCCAATGACGCCCGGAACACTGCTTTCCGTCATGAGTCCATCGTGTCACTGTTCTGGAGATTTCTCACTGGAGTAGGGTGGCTTTTGAGTGCCGGCCGGGACCGTCCGGACGCCCAGCAGACGCCGCCCCGGAGAGGAACCAAAGTGTTCTATTGGGTCATGAAAGGGATCTTTTTGGGTCCGGTTCTCAAATTGCTGTTCCGTCCTTGGGTCAAGGGCCTCGACAATGTTCCGCACGATGGTCCCGCGATTTTGGCTTCCAATCATTTGTCTTTTTCGGACTCGATCTTCATGCCGGTGATGGTGCCTCGACCCGTCAGCTTTCTGGCAAAGTCCGAGTACTTCACGGGCACCGGACTCAAGGGCAGGCTCACGGCCATGTTCTTCCGACTCACCAACCAGTTGCCCATGGACCGTTCGGGTGGGGCTGCGTCCGAGCTGTCCTTGCAAGCCGGCAGGGATGTCCTGGCTGCCGGCGGCCTGTTGGGGATCTACCCCGAGGGCACCCGCAGTCCCGATGCCAAGCTGTACCGGGGCAAAGTGGGCGTCGCCAAACTTGCGCTCCAGACGAGGGTACCCGTTGTTCCCGTAGCGATGATCGGCACTGAAAAGGTCCAACCCATCGGCAAGCGTTTGCCCAATATCCGCCGCATCGGGATCATCTTCGGCCAGCCGCTCGACTTCAGCCGGTACTACGGCCAGGAGGAAGACCGCGCCGTCCAACGGGCCGTGACCGATGAAATCATGTACGAGCTCATGCGACTCTCGGGGCAGGAATACGTGGACGAATACGCCGCCATCGTCAAGCAGCGACTGGCCGGGCAGCTTCCAGGCCCGGAGAGCGGCAGCGGAACAATTCCCGCCGATGCCGGAACTGAAGAGCAGCCCGGGTCCGCCGGCGGATCGGAGCCGGACGACGGCGACGATGGAGTGTCTGGAAAAGTGTGACGGCCCGGCGAATATCAGTTACGGCAGCTGTGCGCCGAACAGCGGGCAAGGCAACTAGTCTTGGAGAGTGACTGAGCTATCCGCGAACCCCGCACCGTCCGTGACCGGCCCCATGACTAGTTCCCTGGGCAGCCCCCTGACCAGTACTGCGCAAAGTGGCGCGGCAAACTATCCCGGCTTGGACGATTGGCGCCAACTGCCTATCTCGCAGCAACCCACCTGGACTGATAGGGGCGTCTTCGATGCCTCCGTCAAAGAACTCTCCGTGCTTCCGCCGCTGGTTTTCGCCGGCGAAGTCGACATATTGCGCGAGCGCTTGGCCGCGGCAGCCCAGGGCAAGGCTTTCCTTCTTCAAGGTGGCGACTGCGCGGAGACTTTCGAGGATGCCACAGCCGACAAGATCAGCGCCCGCGTCCGTACTATCCTGCAGATGGCCGTTGTCCTAACTTATGGCGCGGCCATGCCCGTCATCAAGATGGGCCGCATGGCCGGCCAGTTCGCCAAGCCGCGATCCTCGAACGAAGAGACCCGCGACGGCGTGACGCTACCCGCCTACCGTGGCGACATCGTCAACGGTTACGACTTCACTCCGGAGTCCCGGGCCCACGACGCCAGCCGCATGCTGAAGGCGTACCACACCTCGGCCTCCACTCTGAACCTCATCCGCGCCTTCACGCAGGGCGGCTTCGCGGATCTTCGCCTGGTGCACCTCTGGAACAAGGGCTTCACGGAAAACCCCGCCCATGCCCGCTACGAGTCCTTGGCGAGAGACATCGACCGCGCCATAAAGTTCATGGCGTCCTGCGGTGCCGATTTCGAAGCCCTCAAGCGCGTGGAGTTCTTCGCGAGCCACGAGGCGCTACTGCTTGACTACGAGCGTGCCCTGACCCGCATCGACTCCCGCACGGGCCTTCCCTACGACACCTCCGGCCACTTCCTCTGGATCGGGGAGCGTACGCGTGAGCTCGATCACGCGCACGTGGACTTCCTTTCCCGTGTCCGCAACCCCATCGGCGTCAAGCTCGGTCCCGGAACCACCGGAGACGACGCGTTGCGGCTCATTGACAAGCTGGACCCGAACCGCGAGCCAGGCCGCCTCACCTTCATCACCCGGATGGGTTCCAAGAACATCCGGGAGAAGCTGCCCGCCGTCGTCGAGAAGGTCACTGCCTCAGGCGCGCAGGTTCTCTGGGTTACGGACCCGATGCACGGGAACACGGTCACCTCGCCCAACGGGTACAAGACCCGCAACTTCGACGACGTCGTGGACGAAGTCCGCGGTTTCTTCGAGGTACACCACGCCCTGGGCACTGTACCGGGTGGCTTGCACATGGAGATGACCGGCGACGACGTCGCGGAATGTTTGGGCGGCGCCGACCCCATTGACCAGGACGCTTTCCTGGACCGCTACGAGTCGGTGTGCGATCCCCGCCTGAACCACATGCAGTCCCTTGAGATGGCATTCCTTGTTGCTGGGGCCCTCACAAAGCGGTAGTCCAGCGAGCAGGCCGCATACAGGAAAGGCGATCCGGAATGTTCCGGATCGCCTTTCCTGTATGCGGGGCGTCCTACACGACGGTCAAGGTGACGACGGAGCCTTCCGGTGCATCGCTGTCCACGGGGTTCTGGTCCCGGACTGTGCCGAAGAAGCCACCCAAAACGTTGTTGATCTTGACCTCGAATCCCAGCGATTCCAAGGCTTTGCGTGCCGCATCCGCCTGCTTCCCGATGAAGCTGGAAACATGAACGAGTTTCGGTCCCTTGGACAGGGTCAACGTGACCGGCTCGCCACGGGTCAAAGTGCCGTTGGCAGGGGTCTGGCTGACCACGGCCCCCGCGGGAACCTTCTTGTCATTGACGGGTTCCGGCGCAATTTTGGCGGTCAGCCCGGCGTCGCTGATCGCTTTAACAGCTGCTTGCTGGGTCATCCCACGGACATCGGGGACGGGCAGGGGCTGAGGTCCTTTCGAGACCACCAATGCCACCGGCGTGCCGTGGCGGACTGCCGTGTCCTGAACCGGGGACTGGGAGATGACCGAGCCTGAAGGCACTCTTTCGTCATACTGCTCTGTAACGTTGCCGAGCGTCATTCCTGCCGTGCCGAGGGCATTCTTGGCCTGGTCCAGCGTGAGGCCCGTCATCGCAGTGAGCGGAAACAACTGCGGTCCCTTCGAAACGAAGAGCGACACGGGTTGGAACTTCCGGATGACCTGGCCGGATGCGGGCTCCGTGCCAACCGCTAGCCCGGCCGTGACCTGGTCGTCGAATACGTCCCTCGGTTCAGACTGGAAGCCGGCGGTTCTCAGTAACTGCTGGGCTTCCGCAACCGTCTTGTTTTTCGTGTCCGGAATGGTTCCGGGCGAGCCTGGCCCCATGCCGAAGAACCAGCCCGCGGCGGTAGCGAGGATTGCGAGGACAATCACGACAACCGTCCAGATCACGGCACGGCGGCGCGGATTGCCTTCCTGCAAAGAGCGCGACGGGGTGGCCGCGGCGCGGACGCGGTCCTTTTCTTCCTGGCGAGCCATTCTCTTGAGGTCGCGTTTGCTCGCCGGTGCAGACCGCTCCGTGGGCAACACAGCTTGAACCGTCGTCTCACCGGGGGAGAAGCCCGACGGCGGCAGCACCGTGGTCGGATTGCGCTGGCTTGAGATGATCTCCGTCGGGCGGCCGATTCTTTCCAACGTCTCCGTGCGTTCGGCATGGAAGGGGGCGACTACCGCGGTTGCCCCGGTCTCTTGTGCGCTTTCGGCCCCCGCGGCAAGCGCCTTGGCGGCAGGCGGGCTGATGTCCAGCTGTGCGTCGCTCAGTGTTGTCCGGATATGCCGCAGTTCCGACAAGAGTGCAGAACCGTCCACAGGACGCTCTTCGGGTTCCTTTGCGGTGCACCATTGGACGAGTTCGTCAATGTCCGCGGCCAGTCCGGGAACAGCGAGCGACGGCGGCACGACGCTCGCGTTGACGTGCTGGTAAGCCACTTGGATTGGAACGTCGCCGGAATAGGGTTGCTCGCCGGTAAGCATCTCGTAAAGCATGATGCCGGCAGAGTAAATGTCGCTCCGGGCGTCGGCGGGCTTGCCTAAGACCAGTTCGGGAGCCAAGTAGGCAACTGTGCCGATCAGGGCGCCAGTGCTCGTGGTCGCCGTCACCGCGCGGGCCAAGCCGAAATCGCCCACCTTGATGCGGCCGTCGTCGGCGATCAGGACATTCTCTGGCTTCACGTCGCGGTGTATCAGCCCCGCTGCGTGGGCGGCAGCCAGTCCTTCGATGACCGGGTCTATCAGTGCAAAGGCCAGCCGGGGCGGGAGCGCGCTCTTTTCGTTGAGGACATCGCGGAGCGTATGCCCTTTGATGTATTCCATGACGATGTACGCAACGTGGCCGTCTTGTCCCTGGTCGAGGACGCCGACCACATGGGGGTGGGACAGGCTGGCGGCCGCCCGAGCCTCGCGCCGAAGGCGGTCAAGGAAGTTTTGGTCGTTGGTCAGATGCGGATGCAGCACTTTGAGCGCCACCTCGCGGTCGAGTCGCTCGTCAGTGGCGAGGTAGACAGTCGACATTCCGCCGCCCGCTAAGCGCGATCGGACGAGGTAACGCCCGTCCACGAGGGATCCGAGGAGATGGTCCGAAACTTGTTCCTGCACCCTACGATCCTAGTTGAGCAAAAACATGGGCCCGAATCGGCATGCGATCCGGGCCCATGTTTGCGGCGTGGTTCAGCTGAAGTTTTTCTTGTGAGCCAGGATTGCGGCCACGTAGGCCTTGGTGTCGTCGTACATGCCGTACTTGCTCACCGAGTACTGGCCCTGGTAGTAGCCTGCGATGGCCGTGTTCACGTCCTTGCTGGTGTTCACCAGGGCCCGAATGATCGCGACGCCGGCAGTGACGTTGTCGTACGGGTCGAGAAGGTTGAGCTTGCGTCCTACCAGTTGGGAGGCCCATTCGCCGGAGGAGGGAATGACCTGCATGGTGCCGATGGCGTTGGCAGGTGAGACTGCACGCTGGTTGAAGCCGGATTCCTGGAAGGCGAACGCCATGGCCAAGGAGGGGTCTACGCCCATGCGGCGGGCAGTGTCGGCGACGATCCCCTTCATCTGGGCGGTGCTGGGAACCGGAGCAGCATTGAGGAGCGCCTTGTTCGCGTTGGCTGAACTGACGACAGCCGCCGGGTAGGTGTAGCCCAGGAATGTGCTCGGGACCAAGGGGGTAGTGACGGGAGCAGGAGCGGCGGGAGCGCCGGGGATGGCGAGCTTCTGGCCCGGGTAAATGATGGTGCTCATGGACAAGTGGTTTGCCGAGAGCAGGGACGAGAGGGAGACGCCAAGGCGGGACGCAATACCGCCCAAAGTGTCGCCGGACTTGATGGTGTAGGCGCCGGTGTCGACAAGCGCCGGCGCTGCCGGCGCGGGAGCCGGAGCAGGTGCCGGCGCCGCAGGAGCCGGTGCGCTTGTTCCGGACCCGACCTTGATCTGCTGTCCCGGGTAGATGATGGACCGGCCGTTAAGGCCGTTCCAGCTGAAGACATCGGACAGGGCCACTCCATTGCGGGCGGCAATACCGCTCAGAGTATCGCCGGGCTTGACGGTGTAAGTCGCTGCCCCGGATGACGACGACGGGCTGGGGGCCGGGCTTGACGCGGCCGGTGCTGGCGCAGCAGTCCCGGAACCGGACAGCTTGATCTGCTGCCCTGGGTAGATGATGGTGTTGGCCGAGAGCCCGTTGAGCTCCAGCACTGTGTTGGTGTTCAGCTCGTAACGGGCAGCGATGCCGCTGATGGTATCGCCCCGGACGATCGTGTACATGGCCGGAACAGCTGGAGCCATCGGTTGCATGGAAGCCGGGATTGTCGAAGCAACGGCAGACGCCGGAATGACGTTGGCGGACACGGCCGAAGCCTGCGCCTCCATGGCGGCGGCCAGGGTGGCCGGCATCCGCTGAGGCTGTACCGCCGGCAATGCAGTTGCCGATTGGGCGAGCGCCAGTGAAGAGAGCATGACGACGGGCAGGGCCGCTGTTGTGGCCGCAATTTTGGGCATGCTCGTTGTTTTCTTGGGCGAGCGGGGCGTCGTCATGGGAGCAATCCTCATCTCAGCAGCGGATATTTGGGAATGCCGCTGTTGCCAGTGATACCAGTGTTACTAAAGTGGGTAGTGATGCAAATGTGATCAATGTGAATCTCTCACATTTTTCGGTTCCGCACAAGAAATCCCAGGGTTTTCGATTCTTGGGCATTCACGGCCATAAATCCTGCCCTTGCCGCCGGGCTGGCTAGGCGCAAAGCGCACAGGCGTGGCAATCTTGATCCGTGAGTAATCTAGAAAGCCTCGTTTCCGATTGGCTGCCGCTGCCCGATGTGGCAGAGCTGCTGAACGTTTCAATCACCAAAGTCCACGGTCTTCTGGATGAGCGTGCAGTTGTGGCTGTGAGGGTTGGCGAACGGAACATCCGTTCGATTCCCGCCCTCTTCATCCAGGACGGTCATGTGGTGGACAGCCTGAAGGGCACCATTGCAGTGCTTGGCGATGCCGGGTACACGGATGAGGAGCTCATTGCATGGCTCTTCACCCCGGATGAATCGCTGCGTGGCCGCCCTGTCGATGCGTTGCGTGAAGGGCGCAAGACTGAAATCCGACGCAGGGCCCAATCGCTGGCCTGGTAAAGGACCCGCCTTTAATGCAGTGGTGGCGGCAGGAAGCTGCCGCCACCACTGCATTAGGCCTGATATTCAGGCTGCTTTTCACCCGGATTTAGTCAAGAGTTCATGCGGCCCGGCTGACAGCGGCTTCGGCCAACTGCCGGAGGGCTGTGAGTGGCAGTTCAGCCAGGGGTAGGCGGTCCAACGCCTCGAAAGCTTCGTTGCTGAGCTCTTCGATCATTGCTTCCGTGGCTTCGAGCGCTCCGCAATCCACGATGATGCGCCTGATCTCGGCAACCTCGGCCTCACCGAGGTCCTGCCTGCCGAGCATGGAGTCGATGTAGGCGGAATCTGGAACTCCGGCTTGGTTGATGGCAAAGCCGACCAACACGGTCCGCTTGCCTTCGCGCAGGTCATCGCCCGCTGGCTTTCCAGTCATCCCGGGGTCGCCGAATACGCCCAAGACGTCGTCGCGCAGCTGGAATGCCTCACCAAGAGGCAGCGCGAAGGCGGAATAGCCTTGAAGGAGCTCTGTGCTTGCGCCGGCCAAGGCGCCCCCAAGCGCCAGGGGGTGTTCTGTCGAATACTTTGCCGACTTGAAACGGATGATGGACTGGGCTCGCTTGACGGCACCCGCGCGGTCCCGAACTGGACCTGCTACTTCCTCCAGGATGTCCAAGTACTGCCCTGCCATGACCTCGGCGCGCATCAGGTTGAAGATCCGCCGCGCAGAGGTCCCGGAAGCAGCCCTGGCGCCGATCTGTGTGAACGCCTCCTCGCTGAAGGACAGGCACAGGTCCCCGGTGAGAATAGCGGCAGCATGCCCGAAACGTTCGCTGTCGAGTGCCCAGCCCTCGCGCTCATGGAGTTGGCTGAACCGTTTGTGAACGCTGGGACCTCCGCGCCGGGTATCAGAGCGGTCGATGATGTCATCGTGAATCAGGGCTGCGGCTTGGAAGAGTTCCAAGGCGCAGCCGGCCGTGATGATGTCCGGATGCGCAGACTCACCTCCGGCACCTCGCCACCCCCAGTAGCACATCAATGCCCGGAGGCGCTTCCCGCCTGTCACAAGGTTCGTGATGGAGCCCATGAGGGGAGTGACATCGGAGGATATGGTCGACATGGTCTCTTGTTGGGCACCAAGGAAGCCGTTAAGTTTGGCGGCGACGTCGGCAACAAAGCGGCCCTGTTCCGCAGCGAGGCTTTCGGTAGTCACTTGACGGACCCGGCGGCCACGTTGGCGCCGATGGTGAATGTGGATTTCCCGGTGTTTTCCACCACCGAGATATTTACCGTTTCATTGTCCCCACGCAGGAAGTCTTTTGATTTGATACTTCCCACAGTGTTCCCTGGAACTTCCTTGAAACCCTGTGCCGTGAGCGCAGATGTGTAAAAGGCCACCACGGCGTCAGCGGGCGATGCAATGGTGCCGACTAAGGCCACCGAAGCCGGGGAGGTGTTCTTGTCGAAACTGCTGGACTCGACGGCTGCCTGGGGCATCAGGGGAATCAGTTGTTGCGGAAACCCCGGTACGAGGGCTCCGACGGTCGCGGACGCCCCCGGGTTGGCCGTGGAAGAAGTAGTCGCCGCGGGGCTTGACGAAGCAGCCGCCGGCCCGGACGATGTTGGCGCCGGCCCTTGGGATACCGTGCTCGCAGGGGACGCCCCGCAAGCCGAAATGGTCAACGCGACACCCGTGGCCAACAGGGCCAGGCTGGCGGGTTGAGGCTTTCCAAAGAGCTTCACAGGGATTTCCTCCTGGGGACGACGCCGGATGCTGCTTCCAGCTTAGGGTGCCGGAAGCTGCCTCCAGTTTAACGGGTACAGCGGCATAGGATTTCCTTGTGAAACCATACGCAGAGGACCCCGGGCAAGGATTCACCCCGAATCCAGCTGCGTTGCGGGAGCTCAGGCGCACCAGCATCCTCCACGTGGACATGGATGCCTTCTTTGTCACGGTTGAATTGCGCACCCGTCCTGAACTCCGCGGAAAACCTGTCATTGTGGGCTTCCCGGTGGATCGCTCCGTTGTGCTGTCCGCCTCCTACGAAGCGCGTGCCTTGGGCGTAAGGTCGGCCATGCCCATGGCCAACGCCATGCGGATGTGCCCCAAAGCGGTCATCATCGAACCACGCCACAGCCTCTACTACGAGGTCTCCCGGCAGTTAATGGGAATCTTTGAATCAATAACTGACCTCGTGGAGCCCCTGAGCGTCGACGAAGCTTTCCTGGACGTCGGCGGGGCGATCAGGAGATTGGGTCCGCCACTTCAGATCGGACATCTGATCCGGCGCCGTGTCGCCTCAGAGCTAGGAATTACGGCGTCCGTCGGGATTGCCGCCAACAAGTTCGTTGCCAAAATTGCTTCCACGCGCTGCAAGCCCGACGGCCTGCTACTCATTGAGGCGGACCAGACCGTAGCGTACCTGCACAGTCTTCCCGTAAGCGCCTTGTGGGGAGTCGGGGCCAAGACTGCCGATGTCCTTGCCAGGCTGGGAATCCGCACCGTTGCCGATGTTGCGGCAACGCCCCTTTCTTCCTTGAAAAGGGTACTCGGAGCTCCGGGAGAGCACGTCCACCGATTGTCCATGGGTTTGGATCCCCGGCCGGTCACGCCCACACGCTTGGAAAAGAGCATTGGCTCCGAAGAGACTTTCGCGGTCGATACCCCGGACGATGCACTGCTGCACCGCGAGTTGCTCAGGCTCTCCCACCGCACCGCTTCACGGCTACGGACTGCCGGGATGCTGGCCCGGACAATCGCGCTGAAGCTGCGCTATGCCGATTTTTCGACAATCAGCCGCAGCAAGACGATGCACACACCGGTGGACAGCGCCCAGCTCATCTATCAAGTGGCGAGCCAACTGCTTGCATCCTTGGGGGACAGGCCCATGAGCGTGCGCCTTGTTGGTGTACGGGCCGAGCAGCTCGAGCCGGCCGAACACGCCTCGCTGCAGTTGAGCCTCGATCGCAGGGACGACAATTGGCGGGCTGCTGAGCAGGCGTTGGACCGCGTCAGCGAGCGATTCGGCAGTAAAACCGTTCTTCCGGCGAGGCTTCTGGAACCGCAGACAGAGCCCAATGAGCCGGGATCTCCTTAGCTGTCGAAGAGCTCCTTGTCTGCCTCCGGCGTGTCTTTCAGAACAGCGGCCAACAAACTATCCTAGAGGTACACAGATTTAGACCGTCTGGATAAATTGCTCCGTTGTGTCTGTTCCGTGAGACCGTGTTCACAAGACCCGGTCTTCGGGAACCCTTTTTTGGATTCGTCCGTTCAAAAGGAACAGAGGCAACGGCCGCGGCGTATCCAGACGCTGGCCGACTAAAGGAGGTCGCGATGCCCCTCTCGGAGCACGAACAGAAGCTCCTCGAGCAACTCGAGAAGCAACTGCATGAGGACGATCCAAAGTTTGCCAATTCAATGGGCTCTGACCCCATTCGTTCATGGTCGACCAGGCACATCGTTATTGGCGTTCTAGGCACTATCGCCGGGATCCTCTTGTTGTTGGTAGGTGTGTCGTTGCAGAACATCTTCCTTGGTGTGCTGGGCTTCATTGTCATGGGCGCCGGCGTTTACTTCGCGACCCTGCGAAGGGCTATCGGCGGCAAGACGAAGAGTGCAAAAACCGGTAAGGCCAGGAACTCATTCATGAGCAATCTTGAGGAGCGTTGGGACGAGCGTCGCCGCGGCGAAGAGTAGTTGAGAGCCCTCAAATAGCGTTTGT
Source organism: Arthrobacter sp. DMZ02-1R (assembly GCF_057747935.1). Lineage (NCBI taxonomy): Bacteria > Bacillati > Actinomycetota > Actinomycetes > Micrococcales > Micrococcaceae > Arthrobacter > Arthrobacter sp. DMZ02-1R. Next base: position 3,088,165 of record NZ_CM173230.1, on the reverse strand, counting down.
CTTCCGCAGGAAGCCGAGGCCCTCCACATTGCACCACCAGGCGCTGGCCTGATTGCGAAAAGACCCGAATTTCGGGTCTTTTCGCATTTAAACGCCCGGTTCGCCGCATCCCAGGAGGCGTGGCACGGCTTTGGCTCCGCCGTCGCGCCCTCCCGGGAAGGCCGCCGCAGAATCCGCTCCACTTTCCACCACGCACGAAATCGCCGTGTTTTCAGGCGTTCTCATTCGAAAGTGGTGCAGAAACACGCCGGATTACGTTGACTGTGGGGGCTTGTGGAGTAAAGTGGAGCAAGTAAGAGGGTAGTGGCGGCGTTGGACAGGTACGGGCACCTTTGACAGATGGGGCGGTGGGCCAGTGTTTCTTGGCACGCATTCGCCGCGTCTGGACGAAAAGGGCCGGATCTTCCTCCCCGCCAAGTTCCGCGAGGAACTTGCTGACGGCTTGGTGCTCACAAGAGGCCAGGAGCGTTGCATCTACGTCTTCAGCCAGCGGGAATTCGAACGTATTCACGAATCCATGCGGGAGGCCCCCATCTCCTCCAAGCAGTCACGTGACTACATCCGGGTTTTCCTGTCCGGAGCCTCTGACGAGGTACCTGACAAGCAGGGGCGCGTGACAATTCCGCAGGCGCTCCGGACCTACGCGGGTCTCGATCGGGAACTGGCGGTAATCGGCGCCGGAACCCGAGCGGAGATCTGGGATGCCCAAGCTTGGGATGAGTACCTGGCCGAGAAGGAAGCCGCCTTCTCGGAGACCGACGACAACAATCTCCCCGGGTTCTTTTAGAAGCCGGGCCAAGAAGCAGCAAGGCTTCTTGGATGGGATCTCCAGCCGCCCATCACGTTGTTTTCCTGGCTCACCTTCCCCGGAGCCAGGCGGACACTGCGATAGGCGCGGATGGGGATCCGACCCAAGAAGCAACCAACTGACCGGCAGATGCACCGAACAATTCAGCACTGAGGAGGCCGCATGGAGGAGCAAGACGCGCCAAAACCAACCTCGGAGCGCCATGTACCGGTCCTGAAGGACCGGTGCATCAATTTGTTGGCCCCCGGTTTTGAAGCGGCCCGCAGCCGTGGAGAGACGCCCGTGGCCATCGATGCAACGTTGGGAATGGGCGGCCATTCCGAAGCGATGCTCCAACGTTTCCCCGATCTACACCTTGTTGGAATAGACCGGGACGAAGAGGCCCTCGCCCTGGCAGGAGCGCGACTGAAGCCGTTCGAGTCCCGCACTGATCTGGTACATGCCGTCTATGACGAGATTGAAGACGTCCTTGCGGACCTTGGCATCCCCGAGGTGCACGGCATCCTCATGGACCTCGGAGTGTCTTCCCTTCAGCTGGACGAGCGGGAGCGCGGCTTTGCCTACTCCTACGATGCACCACTGGACATGCGCATGGACACGAGCCGCGGCCAGACGGCCGCTGACGTTGTCAATAACTATTCCGAAGAAGACTTGGTTCGGATCATCCGCAAATGGGGCGAAGAGAAGTTCGCCGGCAGGATCGCCAATCGCATCGTCGCGGCGCGGGCCATCAAGCCCTTTGCCACCACGGGAGAACTGGTAGAGCAGATTCGCGGCGTGGTTCCTGCATCGGCGGCAAAATCAGGAGGACATCCGGCAAAGCGGACTTTCCAGGCTTTGCGGATTGAAGTCAACGAGGAACTCGACGTCTTGGAAAGGGCAGTACCTGCTGCTCTCTCGGCCTCAGCATTGGGGGGACGCGTGGTGGTGATGTCCTATCACTCGCTCGAAGACAAGATCGTCAAGTCAGTATTCCAGTCACGGTCCAAGTCATCAGCTCCCCTCGGTTTTCCGGTGGAGCTCGAGGAACACAAACCGGAATTCAAGACCTTGACTAAAGGCACGGAAGTGCCGACGCCCGAAGAAATCGCCGAAAACCCGCGTGCGGCATCCGCCCGGCTGCGGGCAGTGGAACGCATCAAAGCGAGGAGAACAGCATGAGCACCGCCGCCGCGAAGATCTTGCCGACCACGGTGGGCAACACAGCGCGTGCCCTGCCCGTTCGTGGCCCGGAGCGCGACGCCCCCCGCAAGGCGCGGACCCCGCTCTCGCTCGTGCAGAGTGTGCCCGGAAGACGACGTACTCCATTCGTCGTCTTTTGCTTCGGCGTCCTCGCGGCAGCGCTGTTGACGGTCCTGGTGCTCAACATCTCTGTTTCCACAGCCCAGTACGATCTCGTGAAGCTCAGGAACGATGCTGCTTCCCTGAACAAGCAGAACCAGGATCTGACACAGCAGGTCCAGAACTTCGAAGCTCCGCAGAATCTGGCGGCCAAGGCCGCAGAATTGGGAATGGTAGCTTCCACTGCCACGGGCCAGATCGATCTGGACAGCCTGACGGTCACAGGTAAAGCGACGCCGGCAGTCAAGGGACAGAATCCCGGTGCTGTCATAGCTGCTCCTGCGGTTGCAGGTCAGCTCAGTGTCGTACCTCCTGCGACCGCCAAGGATCCGCTGGAAAACCGCAAGCCAGCAGCAACTGCTGACTCCACACCGGCCAAGCCGGAGGCGCCCGCGGCTCCTGTGGCACCGCAGCCGGTTGTGGATCTCCACGGTGGTTCGGTCCCCGCCCCACAACAGAGGGTGCCCGGGCAATAGCCTCCAGCCGACCTGATTTCAAGGAAAACAGCAAGGAATCGACGTGGTGCAGAAGACCGGCAAATCGAAGAACAAGAGAACGCCGGCGGCGAAGAAGCGCCTTCGCATCGGCCTCGGAATCATGCTGACACTCCTCTTGGTGGTCGGGGGCAAGTTGTTCCTCGTCCAGGGACTGGACGTCGGCGGCATGGCCGAGGCCGCCTATAACAACCGGCTGAAGTCTACGATTCTGCCTGCCGAACGCGGCAAGATTCTTGACGCCAACGGCACGGTGCTCGCCAGCAGCGTGATCCGCTACAACATCGTGGTTGACCAAACGGTCAACACCGCCGCCACTGAGTTTTCGCGCTACAACCCCCAGACCCAAGGCATCGACAAGATCTCCAGGACCCAGGGCATTGCGGAGCTGGCCAGCGCCTTGGGGATGGATGTCAACCAGGTCACGCAAGCCGTGAGCGGGGAGAAGAAATACAGCATCGTGGCCAAGGAAGTGAAGCCCGAAGTTGAAGACCAGATTTCCCAACTGCATATCCCGGGTGTTGGATCGGAAGGCATCAGCAAACGCGTCTACCCCAATGGGAGCGTTGCCGGGGGCGTCATCGGATTCCTCAAGGACGGCACCACGGGCCAGGCAGGCCTTGAACAGACTCAAGACGAGCTCCTCCGTGGGAAAGACGGAAAGAGGGTATTTGAGATCGGCGCCGACGGTCTTCGCATTCCCGTGGCAACCGACCTGCTGACCCCGGCCGTGAATGGCAAAGACGTCAAGCTGACCTTGAACACGGATATCCAGTACTTTGCGCAGCAGGCCATTCAGACGCAGGTCAACCAGCTCAACGCCCAATGGGGATCGATCGTCGTCGAGGACATCAAGACCGGGAACATCATCGCGATGGCGGATACCAATGCCCCGGATCCCAATGACCCCGGTAAGGTTGCGGCCGCGGACCGCGGTGTGCGGTCTGTAACGGCCGCCTACGAGCCTGGCTCGGTAGAGAAAATGGTCACGGCATCGGCCGCGATCAATGAAGGAAAGTCCAGCCCGCTGGACACGTTCACCATTCCGCCGGCTGTAACGATTGACGGTCAGACGTTTACTGATGCTTTCTTACACGGTACCGAACAGAGGACCCTTGCCGGCATTCTCGGCTATTCGATGAACACCGGTACCGTGATGGTCGGCAGTCGCCTGACCAAGCAACAGCGCTACGACTACCTCAAGCGCTTCGGCATCGGCGAAGCTCCGGACATTGGTCTTCCCTCTGAAGCCACCGGCATCCTCGCGAAGCCTGAGCAATGGGACGACCGGCAGCAGTACACCGTGCTGTTCGGCCAAGGTGTTTCCCAGTCCACCGTCCAAACGGTTCGGGCCTACCAAAGCGTGGCCAATGGCGGCGTGATGCTGCAGCCACGACTTATCGACGGCTACGTCGGCGCCGACGGTGTGGAGGCGAAAGTTCCTGCCAAGGATCCCAGGCAAGTCGTTTCCAAGGAGACGGCCCAACAGGTCCGCGACATCCTTGAGAGCAACGTCACCATGGGTGAAGTCAAAGATGCCGGCATCGACGGATACCGGGTGGGTGCGAAGACTGGAACCTCCGAGGCGCCCCGTGAAGACGGACTGCCTGGCTTCGATGGTTTCACCGCTTCCATCATTGGAATGGCGCCCATGGAAAATCCACGGTTCATCGTCGAGGTGGTTGTTCAGCGGCCTAAAGGGAACATTTACGGCATCACCCAGGGACCGATTTTCCGCTCGGTCATGGGCCAGGTCCTGCGCACCTACAACGTCCCCCCGTCCACCGGGACACCGGCGCGGTTCCCGCAGTACGCCAAGTAAGTCATTTTCGCCAAGTAAGCTTGTTGGGCATCTGTCCGGCCAAATTACGATCCACCCATGCCGATTCCGGGAGCCCCACGGTTCCCGCGCGGCCAGTTTTACGAGTACCAACGGAGACCCACTTGTCAGAGCAGAATGACGCCGTATCGATCCCTAAAGGGAACCCGCCGGCTACGGACAAACCCGGCTTCCGCCCCGCCGTCGTGACCGCGGTCCCTCTTGAGGCCATCGCGGCTTCCCTGGGAATCGCGCTTCCTCCGGACTCCGGCGGTACGTCGGTGACTGGTGTGTCCCTGAATTCGCGCACCGTGGAACCTGGAGACCTGTACTTGGCCCTGCCCGGAGCCACACGCCACGGAGCCGACTTTGTCCCCCAAGCTGTGGCCGCTGGCGCCGTAGCCGTCCTGAGTGATGAAGACGGCGCACGCCAACTGGCGCTCGGCGACGACCTCGCTGTTCCTGTGCTGATCGTCGGGAGCCCCCGCGCCGCCGTCGGGCCTCTTGCTGCCTTGATTTATCGCAGCCAACCCGAAGACGCGTCTTCGCCGACACTTTTCGGCGTCACCGGTACAAACGGCAAGACCACCACTACCTACTTCATCAATTCGCTTCTCCGCGCGCTGGGCTTGAACCCTGGCCTGATTGGGACGATCGAAATCGTTGCGGGAGGCGAAGCCATCCCGAGCCTGCTGACGACGCCAGAGTCGACGGATGTCCATGCCTTGCTCGCCCTCATGCGTGAGCGCGGGCTCGATGCGGCTTCCATGGAGGTCTCCTCCCACGCCCTGTCCTTCCACCGGGTCGACTCGGTGACGTTCGACGTCGCCGGCTTCACTAATCTGACTCAGGACCACCTGGACCTTCACGGAAGCATGGATGAGTACTTCCGGACGAAAGCGGAACTCTTCACCACCGCCCGCGCACGCCGGGGCGTGGTGACCGTGGACGATCAGTGGGGGTTGTTGCTGGCCGAAGAGGCTGGAATTCCCGTGACCACGTTGTCCGCCGTACCCGGTACGGATGCTGACTGGGTTGTGGTCTCCACCACGCAACGAGGGCTTGGAACCGACTTCGAGCTGCGCCACCGTAACGGAACAGCGCTGCGCGTCCACACAGGATTGCCGGGGGACTTCAACGTCGCCAACGCGGCGCTGGCGACCGTCATGGTGTTGGCTTCGGGCATCGATCCGCAGACATTGCAGGCGGCGCTGGACAGTGACGATCCCTTTACCGTTTCCGTACCGGGCCGGATGCAGCTGATCTCGGACGCCCCGGCTTCCGTGGTTGATTTCGCGCACAACCCGGACGCGCTGGCGAGGGCACTGAAGGCGGTGCGCTCCCCGGAGCCCGGATCCCGGGTGATCGTCGTTTTCGGTGCCACAGGCCAACGGGACCAGGGAAAGCGGCCGACCATGGGAGCCATAGCGGCCCGGCTCGCCGACGTCGTCATTGTCAGCGACGACGACCCCCACGACGAAGACGCGGCGACCATCCGCTCGGAAGTCATCGCCGGGGCCCGCGCTGCCCGCGAGTCGGAGCATCTTGACTGCGAGATCCTGGAAGCTCATCCCCGTGATGTTGCCATTCGCCAGGCCGTGGAAATGGCCACAGAAAGGGACACCATCCTGATCGCCGGCCGCGGACATGAAGTCTGGCAGGAAGTGAAGGGTGTCAACCTTGCACTGGATGACCGGGTAGAACTGCGGGCTGCCTTGACAGCCAGGGGATTCAGAGTTTCCACGGACGAGCGGATAGAGTCCTAGACCGAGATGATTGCACTTACTGCGGCGGAAATCGCCCATATCACCAACGGCCGATTGGCAGCGGACCCCGGCATTGTTCCGGTGTCCATCGTCACCGACTCCCGCGAGGTCGCTGCCGGATCGATGTACGTGGCCAAGCCGGGGGAGAACGCGGACGGTCATGCCTTTGTGGGCGCCGCATTTGAGCGCGGCGCCGTTCTGGCACTGACCGAGCGCGACGTTTCTGACGACGCCGGCCGGACATATCCCGCCGTCGTCGTCGATGACGCCGTGCTCGCCATGGGTGCGCTGGCCGCCGAGTCCGTTCGCCGCATCCGGGCGGCCCGCGCGGCACAAGGGGAGCCTTTCACCGTTATTGGCATCACGGGCTCGGCAGGCAAGACCACTACCAAGGACCTGCTGGCGGGGATTCTGTCCCGGGCCGGGGTCACAGTTGCCCCGCAAGGTTCGTACAACGGCGAAGTCGGTGTACCGCTCACCGTATTCCGAGCCGATGCCGGCACCCGTTATCTCGTGATCGAAATGGGCGCCACCGGAGTCGGTCACATCAAGTACCTCGCCGAGATGGTCCAACCCGACATTGGCGTCGTTCTTGGCGTCGGTACCGCCCACGCTGGCGAGTTCGGTGGCGTGGAGAACATCGCCAAGGCCAAGGGCGAACTCGTCGAAGCGCTGGGACAGGACGGAACGGCGATCATCAACCTCGACGACGACCGGGTCGCGGCGATGGTTTCACGCACCCAGGCCAAGGTGCTTGGAACCACGGCTACTGGCGCTTCCGGGTGGGCTGTCGAAGCAAGGAACGCCGATATCGACGAGGCCGGCCACCCGGAATTCGATCTCATCCTGCCCGACGGCGGGGCCTCCCATGCGGTCCACAGCAAGCTGATCGGTGCGCACCACATCACCAACCTGCTTGCCGCCTCGGCCGCGGCGTTTGCGGCAGGCGTCCCCGCGGCCGACATTGCCGCATCGCTGAGCGAGCAGTCGCCGGCCAGCCGGTGGCGGATGGAGCGCACGGAGCGGGCAGACGGCGTCACCATCATCAACGACGCATACAACGCGAATCCTGAATCCATGCGTGCCGCCCTGCGCACCCTTGCCGACCTCGGCCAAGGTCGTCGCACCTGGGCTGTCCTGGGCGCGATGCTGGAACTTGGCGAAGACTCCATCCGCGAACACACGGCGGTGGGGACCCAAGTGGTTCGCTTGAACATTTCCCGCCTGGTGGTGGTTGGCCGAGAAGCCCGGGCGCTGTACATTTCCGCGATCCAGGAGGGCTCCTGGGGCAACGAGTGCAGTTTCGCTGAGTCGGCTGACGAGGCCTACGAACTCCTGCAGGCTGAGCTTGAACCAGGTGATCTGGTGCTGTTCAAGTCCTCGAACGGGGTGGGCCTCCGGCATTTGGGGGATCGGATAGCATTACCCCCACAGGCCGGGACGAGTGCGAACACCGCGGCTGTAACCGCCGCCAATGAAGGGAACGAGCTCCTGTGATTGCACTGTTGATCGGCGCTGGCGTCGCCCTCCTGGTGGCTTTGATCGGGACACCACTCTTCATACGGTTCCTTGTGACCAAGGGCTATGGCCAGTTCATCCGGGACGACGGACCCACGTCCCACCACACCAAGCGTGGTACTCCCACCATGGGCGGCGCCGTGGTGGTTGCGGCCGTGCTCATCAGCTACGGGTTGACCCATGTGATCATGTGGATGATGAATCCGCGTTCACCGGGCCCGTCCGCTTCGGGCCTGCTTTTGTTGTTCCTCATGGTTGGCATGGGATTCGTTGGTTTCCTCGACGATTTCATCAAGATTTCCAAGCAACGCAGCCTCGGGCTCAACGCCAAAGCCAAGCTGATCCTTCAAGCTTTCGTCGGCATTGTCTTCGCCGTGCTGGTCCTGAACTTCCCTGATGCGGACGGCATCACTCCGGCATCCACGCATATTTCCCTCGTCCGGGACATTCCCTGGCTGAACCTGGCCTTCGGGGGCACGGTCCTCGGCGCCATCCTGTTCGTCATCTGGTCGAACCTGATCGTCACTGCGGCGACCAACGGCGTCAACCTGACGGATGGCCTGGATGGCTTGGCCGCGGGCGCCTCTATCATGGTCTTCGGGGCGTACACCCTCATGGGAATCTGGCAGAACAACCAGGCCTGCGGTTCGCCACGTGAGGCCGGTAGCGGCTGCTACTCGGTCCGTGACCCGCTCGATCTTGCCCTCCTGGCGGCCATTTGCAGTGCTGCGCTGGTGGGCTTCCTCTGGTGGAACACGTCCCCGGCGAAGATATTCATGGGGGATACCGGTTCGCTGGCAATCGGCGGCGCGGTGGCGGGCTTTGCGATCCTCTCCCGCACAGAGCTTCTGTTGGGCATCATCGGCGGGCTGTTCGTCCTCATCACGCTGTCGGTCATCATCCAGGTGGGCTACTTCAAGGTCACCAAGGGCAAGAGGGTCTTCAAGATGGCTCCCCTGCAACATCATTTCGAACTCAAGGGCTGGGCCGAGATCACGGTGGTTGTCCGATTCTGGATTCTCTGTGGCCTTTTCGTGGCCGCAGGCCTTGGTATTTTCTATGCTGAATGGGTGGTGCTGCTGTGAGCGCAAGTCCTCAAACCAAGCCTTCGGCCAATGACCGGCTCCGGGATCTCGTCAGTTGGGACTCGGACTGGAAGGGCCTTCGCGTCGTGGTGACGGGCATTGGCGTCTCGGGTTTCGCTGCCGCCGACACCTTGATCGAGCTGGGCGCGCGGGTGGTGGTGGTTGACGCCGCCACGAGCGCCAAGGCACTCGCCCAGGCGGACACCTTGAAGATCGTCGGCGCGGCCGACGTCCTCCTTGGCGAGGACGCTGTCAAAACACTGCCTTTGGTGGATGGCGAGAAGGCCGAACTCGTGGTGACGTCTCCGGGTTGGCGGCCAGACCAGTCCCTCCTGGCAGCTGCCAAACGCGCCCATGTACCGGTGTGGGGCGACGTCGAACTCGCTTGGCGGGTGCGCGAACGCGAGGGCCGCAAGACGGCGGACTGGCTCACGATCACGGGTACAAACGGCAAGACCACCACGGTGGGCATGGCCGAGGCCATGCTGCGGGCTGCGGGCCTCAAGGCGATTGCTGTCGGGAACGTCGGGACTCCAATCCTCGACGCCCTCCGGGACCCGGTGGAATACGATGCTTTCGCGGTTGAACTTTCCAGCTTCCAGCTGCATTGGAGTGAATCGCTCTCTCCTGTGGCCAGCGTCTGCCTCAATGTGGCCGAAGACCACGTTGACTGGCACGGCTCCTACGAGTCTTACCTCGCGGACAAGGCAAAGATCTTCGAGCACACGCAGAAGGCGTGTATCTACAACGCTGAGCAGATCGAGACCGAACGCATGGTGGAGAACGCCGACGTCGTGGAGGGTTGCCGGGCGATCGGATTCACCACTTTGACGCCGGCGGTCAGCATGCTTGGCGTCGTCGAGGGGCTACTCGTGGACCGTGCCTTCATCGAAGAACGCAGGAGCTCAGCCGAGGAACTTGCGTCCTTGGCGGACCTGGGGCCGGCTGCCCCGCGGCATATGGTCGCCAACGCCCTGGCTGCTGCCGCCCTGGTGCGCGCCTACGGCGTCGATTCCGCGGCCGTGCGCGCAGGACTAAGGAACTACCTCCCGGGAGACCACCGCATCCAGCCCGTGGCCAAGCTGAACGGCGTGGTTTGGATCAACGACTCCAAGGCCACCAATCCGCACGCCGCCTCGGCAGCCCTCTCGACGTTCGATAGCGTCGTGTGGATCGCCGGCGGCTTGTCCAAGGGCGTCAACTATGACGAGCTGGTCAAAAGCAACGCGCGCAGGCTCAAGGCCGTGGTCCTGATCGGAACCGACACCGCGGATCTGGAAGCCTCCCTCAAGCGACACGCAGCGGATGTGCCTGTAATCGGGCAGCCCAAGGGCGACACTGAAATGGTGCAGTCCGCCGATTCAGCTGGTGCCGCCCCGGAACCGTCTCCGATCTTCGGCGACACCGTCATGGCCCATGCTGTCGCGTCGGCAGCAAGTATCGCCGAGCCCGGCGACACTGTGTTGATGGCCCCGGCGGCTGCTTCCATGGACCAGTTCTCTTCCTACGCTCATCGTGGCGACGCTTTCATCCGGGCAGTTCGCGAGCTAGTGGAAGGCCAGGCACAGACCACCGAGGAGTAACAATGGTCAGCACGCCCACGCGCACCGGGCCCGGGCGGACCCGGGCCGGCAAGGCAGCGCCCGCTGGACGCGCGGCCGGCGATGCTCGGCCCTCGTTGCCGTCGCGCATTCGTTCTGGCATCACCGGTTTCTGGTCAACGCTTGAGGGAAGCGGTAAATCGAGAAACGGGTCCACCTACTACCTGATTCTTGGTGCATCGCTTGCACTTACGGCTATCGGGATCATCATGGTCCTCTCGGCATCCAGTGTTGAAGCGATTGCGGCCGGCGAATCTCCCTACTCGATCGCCACAAAGCAAGGAATTTTCGCGGGCATCGGCATCGTCTTGATGCTGGTGCTGTCGCGGGTCAATGTCCTTTGGCTCAAGCGATTCGCGTGGCCAGCCATCGTGCTCGCGGTTGCTTTGTTGGTTCTGGTCCTGGTCATCGGCAAGCGGGTCTTGGGAAACCAGAACTGGATCGAGATCGGCGGCTTCACCTTCCAGCCCTCGGAATACGCCAAGTTCGCACTTGTGCTCTGGATGGCCACGGTCCTGTCCGTCAAGGCAAAGCTTCTTGATAGGTGGACGCACGCACTGATCCCGATCGTCCCTGTCTCGTTCTGCATCATTGGATTGATCGTCGCGGGCCATGACCTCGGAACTTCTCTGGTGGTCATGCTCATCATGGCTGCCGGGTTGTTCTTCGGTGGCGTCAACATGAAGCTCTTCGCTGCGGCAGGTGGCGTTGCCGCCGCCGCAGCGCTGATACTCGCCGTTACCAGCGGAAACCGGATGTGCCGGATCACCTCGTGGATGGGGCAGAGCTGTGCGGGAGCAAGCGACATCGGCTTCCAGAGCGAACAGGGGCTGAACGCCCTTGCTTCCGGGGGCTGGCTTGGTGTGGGGCTTGGCCAGAGCCGGCAGAAGTACCAGTGGATTCCCGAAGCCCACAATGACTTCATCTTCGCCGTCATCGGGGAGGAACTCGGCCTGGTGGGAACCTTAGTGGTCCTGGTGCTTTTCGCGCTGCTCGCTGTTGCCATCTATCGCGTGGTCAGCCATCAGGAAGACCTCTTCGCCCGTGTGTTGGGCGGCTCGATCATGGCGTGGATGCTCGGGCAAGCGGCCATCAACATGGCCATGGTGGCCGGTCTGCTGCCCGTGATCGGCGTTCCGCTGCCTTTCATCTCCTATGGCGGTTCAGCACTGGTGATGTCCCTATGCGGCGTGGGCGTAGTGTTGTCTTTGGCCCGCGCCCAAATGACTTCCGCCAGCCCTTCCAAACCGAGTGGGCGGCCAGCGAAAACTGCACGAAAGCGTACATAGCACTCCATGAATTCCCAGCCCAAGCCACTGTCCGTGGTCCTCGCCGGTGGCGGGACCGCCGGACACATCAGCCCGCTGCTCGCCATCGCCGACGCCCTCAAGTCGCTGCGGCCGGATGCCAGCATCCTTGCCGTCGGCACGCCCAATGGCATGGAAACCCGGCTCGTTCCGGCCGCTGGCTATGAGCTGGCCACCATTGATCGGGTTCCGTTTCCCCGAAAGCCTTCCGCGGATCTGCTCAAATTGCCCGGCAAGCTCGCTGCCGCCGTCAAACAGGCCGGCCGCATTCTCGACGACGCGCACGCCGACGTCCTGCTGGGCGTGGGCGGTTACGTTTGCACGCCGATGTATATTGCTGCATGGCGCCGGAAGATCCCCATCGTCATTCATGAGGCCAATACGCGCCCCGGGCTCGCCAACCGGGTAGGGGCCATGTTCACCAAATATGTTGCCGTGGCCTTCCCGGAGACCCGGTTGCCGCATGCCCGTCATCTTGGCATGCCCATGCGCAAGGCCATTGCCGGCTTGGACCGGGCGGCTGGTCGCGCGCATGCCAGGCAATCGCTCGGCTTGGACGCCGGACAACCTGCGCTCATCGTGACGGGTGGCTCCTCAGGTGCCCAGAGCATCAACTGCACCATTGCCGGTGCAGTTGCCGCTTTGGCGGAAGCGGGCATCCAAACACTGCACATCACCGGCCGTGGCAAGGCAGTCAAGAACGACGACGGCGCGCCCCTCGCGGCCGATGGGTACCATCAGGTGGAATACGTGGACGGCATGGAAAACGTCTACGCAGCAGCAGATGTCCTCCTCGCGCGTTCCGGAGCGGCGACGGTCAGCGAGGTAGCCGCCGTCGGGCTCCCCGCGGTATTCGTTCCGTTGCCCATTGGGAACGGCGAGCAGGCCCTGAACGCTTCCGCGCTGGTCAAGGCCGGTGCCGCCCTCTTGGTCGATGATGCGGCCCTGACCGCGGATTGGCTCAAAGCCGAGTTGATTCCTTTGCTCACGGATCAATCCCGCCTCGATGACATGGCCAGCAAGGCAAAGGAACTCGGCATTAGAAATGCTGATCAGCGGATGGCTGATCTTGTACTGGAAGCGGTATCCGAATGACCCAGCCCATTGCAGACCTCGATTCCCTTGGCCGGGTCCACTTCATCGGCATCGGCGGCGTAGGCATGTCCGCCGTCGCCCGCATCATGGTGGCCCGGGGCGTGGCAGTGAGTGGTTCGGACGCCAAGGACCTGCCCGTCATGGCGGACCTTCAGGCCGCGGGCGCGCGGATCGCGGTCGGCTACGCCGCAGGAAATCTCGGTGACGCGCAAACTGTTGTTGCAGGTTCGGCCATCAAGGCCGAGAACCCGGAGCTCGAGGCGGCCCGAGCGGCCGGGATCCCGGTACTGCACCGCTCGGAGGCCCTCGCTGCGACGATGGGCTCCGATCGTGTCGTGACCGTGGCAGGTACCCATGGCAAGTCCACCACCACCTCCATGGTGGCTGTGCTGCTGAGGGAAGCGGGCCTGGATCCATCCTTCGCCATCGGTGCCAACGTGCCTGCCCTCGGCGTCAACGCGGCGCACGGCACCTCGGACATCTTCGTTGCCGAGGCCGACGAATCGGACGGTTCCTTCCTCAATTACCGGCCGCTCATTGCCGTCGTCACCAACGTCGAGGCCGACCACCTCGACTACTTCGGCACGCCTGAGGCCGTCTATGCCTCCTTCGACAGCTTCGCAGCCCTGTTGCCAACGTCTGGAGTCCTGTTCGCCTGCGCGGACGACGACGGCGCCTGGGCGCTTGCGGAGCGGACCCGCGCAGCGGGCAATACCCGTGTCCTGAGCTATGGGACGGCAGAGGACGCCGACATCCGCCTGCACGATGGCGGTCCTGGTGATGTCTGGGTCTCCGCCGATGGACAGCGGCACCGCCTCGACCTTCAAGTCCCTGGCCGGCACAACGCGCTGAACGCGGCTGCCGCGTTCGGCGTCGCCGTCGAACTCGGCGTGGCACCTGAGGCTGCCGCGGCCGCCCTGGGCCACTTCACGGGAGCGTCGCGGCGATTTGAATTCAAGGGGCAGGGGAGGGGCGTCCGGGTGTATGACGACTACGCCCACCACCCCACGGAGGTCCGGGCTGCTTTGTCGGCTGCCCGCTCGGTGGCAGGCGGCAACAAGGTGCACGTGCTCTTCCAGCCGCACTTGTTTTCGCGTACCCGCGAATTCGCCGAGCAGTTTGCAGAGGCGCTTGGGGAAGCGGATACCGCCCTTGTCCTGGAAATCTACCCTGCGCGCGAGGACCCCATTCCCGGGGTCACGAGCACCTTGATAACGGAGCGCCTCAAGAGCGGCAGACTGGTGGCGGACGGGCAGGAAGCTTTGGATGCGGTTCTCTCCGCGGCCAGCGATGGCGACATTATCTTGACCGTCGGAGCCGGTGACGTGACGGCTTACGGGCCCCGGATCGTGGAGTTGTTGGGTGGCTGATACCCGGAAGCCCACTTTCAAGCCGCGGGCGGGAACCCGGCCCGGGACCGTCAGTGCGGAACGCAGCCTCGACGATCCTGTTGAGGTCCCTTCAGGGGCCGCAGCCGGAAAGGACAGCAATGTGCTGGCCTTTCCGGAACCGAAAGGGCGCAAGCGCCGGCGGACGGTTCTTGCCGTGCTCGCCATCATTGTCGCCCTGGTTGCCGGCATTATGGCGGCGGTCATCTATTCACCGGTGTTCGCCGTGCGCACTGTGACGGTGGACGGAGCCAAGTTGCTTCAGCCGGCTGCAGTCCAGAAAGCATTGGAGCCGGTGAAGGGAAAGCCGCTTCCGCAAATCAACGACGCCGAGATCGCCGCGCTGCTCAAGCCGCTGGTCCAGGTACGCTCCGTCAGCACGGAGGCCCGTCCTCCGTCCGAACTGTTGGTGCACATTACCGAACGGGTGCCTGTGGCACTGGTCAAGAACGGTGACAGCTACCTGCTGGTTGACGTCGACGGCGTCAAGCTTGGTTCAACTCCTGATAATGCATCGGTACCCTTGCCCGTCATCGACGGGCTCGGGGCAAACCAGGACCTCTTCAAGGCGATCACTGCTGTCCTGGCGACGCTGCCGGCCGATGTCCTGGCAAAGATGGCCAGCGCCTCGGCGAAGTCGCCCGACGCCGTCGAGCTCAAGCTCACGGACGGCAAGATCGTCGTCTGGGGAAACGCGGATGAGAAAGAGCTCAAGGCACGCGTCCTGGAAGCGTTGCTGAAGGCGCCGGCCAATCCGAAAGTTCCGGTGAATGTCTATGATGTGAGCGCACCGAGGCATCCATTTACCAAGTAGGCCATTTCAAGAAGTAACTTCGCTGGCGATCGGGGCTATTTTTGGGACTTTCAGACGACACGCGGAGGCGGTCATTGAATGTCGGATTCATAGCCCATACCGTCACTTAAGAGTTACTTGACATAACTATAACCTTCAACTAGAGGGTTAAGGTCCAAGAATTCAAGTTGGACTCGATCTGTTTCGCTATAGGACACAAGCAAGGGGCACGAAACGTGGCAGCACCGCAGAATTACTTGGCCGTCATCAAGGTCGTCGGCATCGGCGGCGGTGGCGTGAATGCAGTTAACCGAATGATCGAAGTCGGCCTTCGCGGCGTCGAGTTCATCGCCATCAACACCGATGCCCAGGCTCTGCTCATGAGTGACGCGGACGTCAAGCTCGACGTCGGACGCGAACTCACCCGCGGTCTGGGAGCCGGCGCCAACCCCGACGTCGGACGCCAGGCAGCCGAAGACCACGCCGACGAGATCGAAGAAGTTATCCGCGGAGCCGACATGGTCTTCGTCACCGCAGGCGAAGGCGGCGGCACCGGAACCGGCGGCGCCCCCGTCGTGGCCCGGATCGCACGCTCGCTCGGCGCCCTGACCATCGGTGTCGTCACCCGGCCCTTCACCTTTGAAGGCCGCCGACGCGCCGGTTCGGCCGAGGCCGGAATTGACGCCCTGCGCGACGAGGTCGACACCCTCATCGTCATCCCCAACGACCGTCTCCTCTCCATCAGCGACCGTAACGTCTCCGTCCTGGACGCTTTCCGTTCCGCTGACCAAGTACTCCTGTCGGGTGTCCAGGGCATCACGGACCTCATCACCACCCCTGGCCTCATCAACCTCGACTTCGCCGACGTCAAGTCCGTCATGCAGGGTGCAGGCTCGGCCCTCATGGGTATCGGCTCAGCACGCGGTGAAGACCGTGCTGTCAAGGCTGCTGAGCTCGCCATTGCCTCGCCTCTGCTCGAGGCGTCGATCGATGGCGCCCACGGTGTGCTGCTCTCCATCCAGGGCGGCTCTGACCTTGGCCTGTTCGAAATCAACGAAGCTGCGCGGCTTGTCCAGGAAGTGGCCCACCCCGAGGCCAACATCATCTTCGGTGCCGTCATTGACGACGCCCTCGGCGACGAAGCGCGCGTCACGGTCATCGCCGCCGGGTTTGACGACGTCAAGGCCACATCGCCGTCGATGAACCAGTCGGCCCCGCAATCGGGTCAGCACCAGGCCCCTACGGCTCCGGAGCGTCCTGCCGCACCTTCAGCTGCCCCGGCCTATTCCGCGCCGCAGCACGTTGCCGCCGGCGTCGGTGCGTCCGGCTTGAGCAACTGGGGCCAGCAACGCCACTCCGCCTTGCCGGCTGACTCCGGCTTCGACGTCGACCTCCCGGCCGTCGTCGAACCGGACCTTTCAGGCAGTCGTACCGACGACCTCGACGTTCCGGACTTCCTGAAGTAGGCAGTCCATATCAAGCCGTTCAGGAGAGTTAGTCAGTAGTGTTTTGGTGGCGAAAAGAAGTGCGACCGGGAATTTCGGTCGCCTTCTCCGATATCGACGCGGGCAACCTTGCGCTGCACGTGGCGGACAATCTTCAGGATGTAATGACGCGCCGGGCCCGGCTGGAAGCAGCGGCGGGGCTCGGCGAACGGCATTTTCAGTACATGAATCAAGTGCACGGAAAAACCGTCGAATTCATCACTGCGCATGGCGATTGCCCAACGGCTGACGCCATGGTGTCGACGCGACAGCCGCTTGCGGTCATGGTGGCAGATTGTGTCCCCATAGTGTTGTTGGGCGAGAGGCGGGGCAACATGGAACCTGTCTTGGCCGTAGCCCACGCTGGCCGCCCCGGCGTTGCTGCGGACGTCGTTTCGGCCACAGTCGCTGAAATGCGAAACCGAGGTGCGGCGACCATCAGTGCCTGGCTTGGGCCTTCCATCTGCGGAGATTGTTACGAAGTTCCCGAACAGTTGCGCGAAGAAGTAACGGCCGCTGTGCCTGAAACCTGGTCCACTACCTCGTGGGGTACGCCTGCGTTGGACCTGCCGGCCGGCGTCCGGGCCCAGTTGGAGGCGCTCGGCGTCGTGGTCGAATACTCGGGGTCGTGCACGCGGGAGACCGCACGGCTTTACTCTTACCGGCGCAGTCAGCAAACCGGGCGCTTTGCAGGTTTGGTGTGGACGCATGAGTGAGACCCTCCCGGCAGCCGGAACCGCCGACGTCGATCCGCGGACAGCCGAACTGCGGAAACGGCTCGCAGCCGTCCGCCAGCGGATTTCGGCTGCAACCGTGGCGGCTGGGCGAAGCGAAGAGCCGCAACTGATAGTCGTCAGCAAGTTCCATCCAGCAGCGGACGTCGTCCGCCTTGCGGCCCTCGGCGTGACCGACGTCGGTGAGAATCGCGATCAGGAAGCGGCTACGAAGTCCGCGGAGCTTGCCGGACTCGCTATGCGTTGGCACTTCATCGGTCAATTGCAGAGCAACAAAGCCAAGTCCGTGGCGAAGTACGCGTTTTCCGTCCAGTCGATTGACCGTCCGCAGCTCGCGGAAGCCCTCGCCAAGGCTATTGTCCGGGAGCAGGAAGAGTCCGGCAGGGCGGACCTTGACTGCTACATCCAGGTCAGTCTTGAGGACGACGCCGGTGCCCACCGCGGCGGTGCAGCTCCGGCCGACGTCGAGCGCCTCGCGGAATCCATCGCCATCGCTTCCGGGCTGCGCTTGGCCGGCTTGATGGCCGTTGCTCCCCTGGGCGCGCCTCCCCCGGAAGCATTTGAGAAACTCGCTGCCATTTCCGCGGATCTGCGGGGACTGCATCCGGAAGCTGCGGGGATCTCTGCCGGGATGAGCCAGGACCTCGAAGCTGCTGTGCAATCCGGTGCGACACACCTGCGAATTGGTTCGGATATTCTCGGTTCGCGTCCGCGGGTGGGGTAGCGTCAAAGTATTGGAAGCGACGGGCCGGGATTTCAGCGATGTCAAGTCATGGGCGGCCCGCCTACTGCAGACACGATAGGAGTCCAGCATGGCTGGCGCACTGCGCAAGACAATGGTTTATCTTGGGCTCGCCGATGGCGATGAACACTACGAGTCTGAGCAGCACGTGCAGCACACGGACGAGGACCGGTCTGTCGACCACAATCGTGAAGAGCGCCGCGTCCCTGCACCTGTACGTGAAGTAGTTCGTGAAGTCCCCCCTGTCGCCGAAGAGGAATACCGCGCACCCGTGACACCTATCAAGCGTGCGGCATCTAGCCGCGAAGACGCCTCTGGACTGAGGCAGATCACCACCGTCCATCCCCGTTCCTACAATGACGCCAAGATCATTGGCGAAAGTTTCCGGGACGGCATCCCTGTGATCATGAACGTCACGGACATGGGTGAGGCAGATGCCAAGCGCCTCGTCGATTTTTCAGCCGGCCTGGTCTTTGGACTCCATGGCAGCATTGAGCGGGTCACCAGCAAGGTTTTCCTGTTGTCGCCGTCGTACGTCGAAGTTCTTGGCGACGACAAAAAGGTCAGCGAAGCGCAGGCAACGTTCTTCAACCAGAGCTAGCCCAGTCAACAAAGATGCCAGGCAGAGCGATCTGCCTGGCATCTGTGTTGCAATAGAGGGACTGACCGAGAAAAGTGGCGAACTAGGAGATCTGAGCTAACCCGTGGGCATAGTTTTCGGCCTTTTGTACATTGCATTGCTGCTGTTCCTGGTCACCCTCATCATCAGGCTCGTCTATGATCTGGTGCAGATGTTTGCCCGCCAGTGGCGTCCTCGTGGCGCCGCCCTGGTGGCTGCGCACGTGGTCTATTCTGTGACTGATCCGCCCTTGAGGCGGATTCGTCGGCTGATTCCACCTTTGCAGCTTGGTGGGGTATCCCTTGACCTGGCGTTTTTGATCATGTTTATTGTCGTCAGCATCGCGATGGGTTTCGTCTACACGCTGGCGTAGCTTTGCCGCAGCCCGCGTGCCCGACGATCATTTTTCTTCGGCACGGGGACTGCAATCCTTCGGTCCAACACGATGGTGTTGAATTGGGGGAATCAGATGATATTTAGGTACCGTAGTTTTGAACGGCCGGAAGGCCTACTGACTAACTAGACCAACGAGGTGACCAGATGGCTTTGACGCCAGAAGACGTTGTCAACAAGCGCTTTCAGCCGACCAAGTTCCGCGAAGGCTACGACCAGGACGAGGTCGACGACTTTCTCGACGAAATCGTCGTCGAGCTGAGGCGTTTGAACCAAGAGAACGACGAGCTGCGCAAGAAGCTCGCCGAAGGCGGAAACCCGGTTCCTGCCAGCGCAGCATCGGCACCCGTGGTCGAGAAGGTGCCCGCACCGGTCAAGGCCGACAAGGACGCACAGGCAAAGGCGGAAGCCGAAGCGAAGGCAGCCGAAGCCGACAAGAAGAAGGAACCGGCCGTTGCCGCAGCTCCGGGCCCGGCCGCACTTTCCGCCGGCTCTCCCTCTGCCGAGTCTGCAGCGGGCCTGCTGGCCATGGCGCAGCAGATGCATGACAAGCACGTGGCTGACGGCGAGCAGCAGAAGGAAAAGATCATTGCCGAGGCACAGATCGAAGCCTCCAGCCTTGTCAATGACGCTCAGGACAAGTCCCGCAAGATCCTCGGTGCACTCGAGCAGCAGCGCTCCGTTCTGGAACGCAAGGTGGAGCAGCTCCGCGGCTTCGAGCGCGACTACCGCTCCCGCCTGAAGGCCTACATCGAGGGCCAGCTGCGCGACCTGGATGCCCGCGGCTCCGTTGCGGCCCCCGAGGTCGGCGAAGCCGCCGCAGAGGTCTAGCAAGTATTCTGAAAGCCGGTGGCTGGGGATTCCCGGCCACCGGCTTTCGCCTGTTAAGGCGCCAGAAGCCTACGGTTACCGAATGAAAGTACTATGAGCAACGAACAAACTGACGGCACCACGGAGCCGCTCCGCACCAAAGTCCACACGTGGCGTCCCGCATTGCTCTGGGTTTTCGCAGGCTTCGCCGTCTTCGCGTACGCCTTCGACCAGCTGACCAAACTCTGGGTCACCAGCACCATGGTAGAGGGGGAACGTATCCCCGCCTTGCCTCCGCTGCTGCATTGGTACTACATCCGCAACTCCGGGGCCGCCTTCTCAATCGGTGAAAATGTCACGTGGGTCTTTACGATCGTCATGGCTGCTGTCTCCGTGGCGATCCTCTTCCAACTGCGTCGATTGGGGTCCGCCTGGTGGGCGCTTGCCCTCGGCTTGCTTCTGGGCGGGGCGCTCGGAAACCTCACGGACCGGCTCTTCCGCGAACCCTCTTTCGCCATGGGCCACGTGGTGGATTTCATCCAACTGCCCAACTTCGCTATTTTCAACATCGCCGACTCAGCCGTGGTTTCCGGCGTCGTGATCATCTGCCTGCTGACCCTGCGGGGGATCGGCCTGGATGGCTCCCGCCAACACTCCGCCGGAGCCCGCGCTACGACGCCCGAAGGCGAGGAGCCGGGCGATGTCTGAGCAATTCGTTGTTCCCGAAGATCTGGGCGGGGCCAGGGCGGACGCCGGACTGGCGAAACTCATGGATATTTCCCGTTCCGCGGCTGCCTTGCTGATTGCCGAAGGCAACGTGACCGTCTCTGCAAGCACGGTGGGCAAATCGGCCGCAGTCGGCAAGTCGGCGAAGCTCCTTGCCGGGTCCGTGCTGGAAGTCACCGTTCCCGAACGCCGGGATCCCTTGGAAGTCGTGGAGGAAGTCGTGGAAGGCCTGAAGATCCTGTTGGACGATGAGGATTTTGTTGTCATCGACAAGCCTGTTGGCGTGGCGGCGCATCCATCGCCGGGGTGGGTCGGCCCCACCGTGGTCGGTGGCCTCGCTGGTGTCGGATACCGGATCTCCACCTCCGGCGCCCCTGAACGGGCTGGTATCGTCCACCGTCTCGACGTCGGAACTTCAGGGGTCATGGTGGTGGCGAAGACAGAACATGCTTACACGGTGCTCAAGAGGGCCTTCAAGGAGCGCACAGTGGACAAGGTGTACCACGCCGTCGTCCAAGGCCTGCCGGATCCCCTGGAAGGCACCATCGACGCCCCCATCGGGCGCCACCCCGGGCATGATTGGCGGTTTGCGGTCATCGAGGATGGCCGTCCCTCGGTGACGCACTACGAAGTACTCGAAGCGTTTGGCAAGGCGACCCTCGTGGAAATCCACCTTGAGACCGGCAGGACACACCAGATCCGGGTTCATTTCTCGGCCCTGCGGCATCCCTGTGCAGGCGATCTGACTTATGGGGCGGACCCTCGCCTAGCCGCAAACCTGGGACTTACCCGGCAATGGCTGCATGCGCGCCGACTCGGTTTCAACCACCCCCGCACTGGCGAATGGGTGGAAGTCACCAGCCAGTACCCGGATGACCTGCAGTACGCGCTGAAGCTTCTCGAAAGTGGCAACGCGTAGCGAGGATTCCAGTCTCTCTGCGCGACCCCTGCCGGTAGACTGTCGTGGTGACTTCCAGCAATGACTCGTTCGTCCATCTGCACACCCACACTGAATACTCCATGCTGGATGGTGCGGCCCGTCTTACTGAATTGTTCGATGAGACCGAGCGGCTGGGGATGCCTGCGCTTGCCACCACGGACCATGGATATCTCTTCGGTGCCTTCGATTTCTGGAAGAAGGCCACTGACAAAGGCATCAAGCCGATCATCGGCGTCGAGGCCTATGTCACGCCGGGAACGGCGCGCGGCGACAAAGAGCGCGTCCGCTGGGGCGACGAGAGCCAACGCAAGGACGATGTGTCCGGTGGTGGTTCGTACACCCACATGACGCTGCTGAGCTACAACAACGTCGGCATGCGCAATTTGTTCCGGGCGTCCTCGATTGCATCCCTCGACTCAGTGTTCGGCAAATGGCCCCGGTTGGACCGTGAACTGCTGAACACCTACTCTGAAGGCCTCATTGCGACCACGGGCTGTCCTTCCGGTGAAGTGCAAACCCGCCTTCGCTTGGGGCAGTACCGCGAGGCACTCGCGGCGGCTTCGGAATTTCGCGACATCTTTGGTGCGGAAAACTACTTCTGCGAACTGATGGACCACGGCCTGGACATCGAGCGGCGGGTCACGGGCGACCTGCTGCGCTTGGCCAAGGAACTGAAGCTTCCGCTCGTGGCCACCAACGACCTCCACTACACGCATGAGCATGATGCCAAGGCCCATGAGGCCTTGTTGGCCATCCAGTCCGGCTCCACCCTGCTGGAGCCCACCTATGACAACGGCGGTTCCCGATTCGCTTTCTCCGGTAGCGGTTACTACTTGAAGTCACCGCAAGAGATGCGTGAGTTGTTCCGCGAGCATCCCGAGGCCTGCGACAACACGCTCCTGATCGCGGAGCGTTGCGAAGTGTCATTCAACACGGGTGCGAACTACATGCCGCGGTTCCCTTGTCCGCCGGGCGAGGACGAGACGTCGTGGCTGGTCAAGGAAGTCGCCACAGGTCTTGACTACCGCTATCCCAAGGGCGTTCCGGACAAGGTGCGCAAGCAGGCCGACTATGAGCTTGACGTCATCACGTCCATGGGTTTCCCAGGCTACTTCCTGGTGGTGGCGGACTTCATCAACTGGGCGAAGAACAACGGCATCCGAGTGGGCCCGGGCCGTGGTTCCGGAGCGGGCTCCATGGTGGCGTACGCCATGCGTATCACCGACCTCGATCCCCTCGAACACGGCTTGATTTTCGAGCGCTTCCTTAACCCGGACCGTGTGTCCATGCCCGACTTCGACGTCGACTTCGATGATCGCCGCCGCTCCGAGGTCATCGACTATGTCACCCGGAAGTACGGCGACGAGCGCGTGGCCATGATTGTCACCTACGGCACCATCAAGACCAAGCAGGCGCTCAAGGACTCCTCCCGCGTGCTCGGGTATCCGTTCAGCATGGGTGAGCAGCTCACCAAGGCCCTGCCGCCAGCCGTAATGGCCAAGGACATCCCGCTTGCGGACATCCAGAACCCGGAGGCCAAGCGCTATGGCGAGGCAGGGGACTTCCGACAGCTCATCAACACGGACCCCGAGGCTGCCAAGGTCTTCGAGACCGCATTGGGCATCGAAGGACTGAAGCGCCAGTGGGGCGTGCACGCCGCCGGTGTCATCATGTCTTCGGACCCCATTATCGACGTCATTCCTGTCATGCGCCGTATCCAGGACGGCCAGGTCATCACGCAGTTCGATTACCCGACGTCCGAGGGCCTTGGCTTGATCAAGATGGACTTCCTCGGCCTGAGGAACCTGACGATCATTTCCGACGCCCTGGAAAACATCAAGATGAACCGTGGCGTTGACCTTGATCTGGAGAACCTGGCGTTGGACGACGCCGCGTCGTATGACCTCCTGGCGCGCGGTGACACTTTGGGCGTGTTCCAGCTCGACGGCGGCCCCATGCGCTCCCTCCTCAAGCTCATGAAGCCTGACAACTTCGAAGACATCTCCGCTGTCCTGGCCCTCTACCGGCCCGGTCCCATGGGCGCCAACGCCCACACCGACTACGCCCTGCGCAAGAACAAGATCCAGGAAGTCATCCCGATCCACCCGGAGCTCGAGGAACCGCTCGCCGAAATCCTCGGCGGAACGTACGGGCTGATCGTGTACCAAGAGCAGGTCATGGCCGTAGCGCAGAAGCTCGCAGGCTACACGCTGGGCCAGGCCGATATCCTCCGCCGCGCCATGGGCAAGAAGAAGAAATCGGAACTGGACAAGCAGTTCGCCGGCTTCTCCCAGGGCATGCAGGACAACGGCTACTCCATGGCCGCAGTAAAGACGCTCTGGGACATCCTTTTGCCGTTCTCCGACTACGCCTTCAACAAGGCACACTCGGCCGCCTACGGCGTGATCTCCTACTGGACCGCCTACCTCAAGGCGCACTATGCGCCGGAGTACATGGCCGCACTGCTGACCTCGGTGGGCGACGACAAGGACAAGTCCGCGATCTACCTCAACGAGTGCCGGCGGATGGGCATCACGGTGCTGCCGCCCGACGTCAACGAGTCGGCCCTGAACTTCACCCCTGTCGGCAACGACATCCGCTTCGGCATGGGCGCCATCCGCAACGTCGGCGTGAACGCCGTCGAAGCCATGGTCGCGGCCCGTGAAAAGGAAGGCGCCTACACCTCCTTCAAGGACTACCTCATGAAAGTCCCAGCGGTGGTCTGCAACAAGCGCACCATCGAATCACTGATCAAAGCCGGCGCGTTCGATTCGCTGAACCACCACAGGCGGGCCCTGGCCATGATCCATGAAGAAGCCATCGACTCCGTCATCACGCTCAAGCGGAACGAGGCGATCGGGCAGTTCGACCTCTTCGCCGGCTTCGACGAAGCTGAATCCGAGGCGTCCCTGAGCATCGAGATCCCGGATCTGCCGGAATGGGAGAAAAAAGACAAGCTGTCCTTCGAACGGGACATGCTCGGCCTCTATGTCTCGGACCATCCTTTGCAAGGGCTTGAGGGCGTCCTGAGCCAGCACGCGGAGCAGTCGATCACTTCGATCCTGGGAGAAGACGGCCCGCACGACGGCGCCATCGTCACCATTGCCGGCATGATCACTTCGCTCAGCCGCAGGATTGCCAAGGCAAGCGGCAACGCCTACGCGCGGGCGGAGATCGAAGACCTGGGCGCTTCCATCGAGGTCATGTTCTTCGGGCAGGTCTATGGTCCTATCGCTTCGGTCCTCGCGGAGGACCTGATTGTCGTGGTCAAGGGCCGCCTGCAGCGGCGCGACGACGGTGCGGTCACCCTGAACTGCATGGAGCTCTCGGTCCCGGACCTGAGCGAAAGCACGAACGGGCCCCTAGTCATTACGATGCCCACCTACAAGGCAACCGAGGCGGCAGTCACGGATCTTCGCGATGTCCTCACCACCCACCGGGGGAACTCCGAGGTCAGGCTCCACTTGCAGGGTGATTCAAAGGTCGAAGTGATGGGCCTGCCTGTGCACCTGCGGGTCAATCCCACCCCATCCCTTTTCGGCGATCTCAAGGTCCTTCTCGGTCCAACCTGCTTGGACAACTGATTGCGCGCGACTACCTGAACCGGCCAGCCGGCGACGCTTGGTTACTTAGATTTCGTAGTCGAGCGGAACCGGTTGGCTGTAAGAGCCGGAGTGGTAGAGCAGGGGAGCGTCGTCGTCGCCGACAAGCCCATCGACAACTTCCACCACCACGATCGCGTTGTTTTCGAAGGATAGGCGCATCTGGATCTTGCCGATCAACCAGCCGGCCACGTTCTTCAGGATGGGGACATCGAAGGGTCCAGGTTCCCAGTGATCGCCTTCAAACCGTTCCTGGGTGCGCGCGAAACGGTCGGCGAGTGCTTGGTTCTCAAGGCCCAGCATGTGCAGGCCGATATACGTCGAATTCGCCACCGCGGGCCAGGAACTGGAACTGCGCGACATGTTGAACGTAAAACGCGGAGGCTCGGCCGACAGCGACGCCACCGACGTCGCGGTGAAGCCGAAAGGCTTGCCGTTGAGGTCGGCAGTGATGATGGCAACCCCGGCGGCATGCCGGCGGAACATTTGCTTGAAGGTTCCTTCAAAAGCCGATTCTTCCGAAGCCACTTTGCTCGATCTCCTGCATGACGTATTGGTATTAACGCTGGTGGGTTCAGCGTATTCCGCCACCTGCCGGGGCGCCCGCTTGTTGGGCGTCCAGAAACGTTTGTTAATGTTTGTGTCATGACCAAGCCAACATCCAACCTCCTCGAGTCCGTCCCCGCGGCGGACACGGACCCGCGAGACCGCAGATGGTGGTTGTGGCTCGCCGTGCCAGCCGCCTCGGGCATCGGACTGGGCCTGACATGGTGGCTCCTTGCTCCAGGCGGACTCAACTTGATCTCCGGAAATTCCGCCCTCGCCGATCCCTCGGCTGCTGCGGGTCGATTTCCGCGGGACTTGGTCTTGGCCGGGCTTCTGCTTCTTGCCGGCTGCTTCACAGCGGTCCTGCTGGACAGCAAAGTACTGAGGCCGGGTCAGGGCATGAGGACTTTCCTCGCTGTTCTCGGTGGCTTGGCTGGCGCGCTGGTGGCTTGGCAAGTTGGCCTGCTCGCGGCGCAGTGGTGGGGCCCCGCTTCCAGCGCCGCAACGAGTGGAAGTGAAGGCTTCACCTTGCGGGCAATCGCGGCGCTTTTGCTGTGGCCAGGAGCGACGGCCCTCGTGACATTTCTCCTGACTCTTTTCGGGCTGATGGGAAAGCAGCCGGAGGCATCGCCCGACGCCCCGTAAAATGATCTGGTGACCATTTCTCCGGAGAATTCTGCCGACACCGCCGCCCAGCCCCTGGACTTCCGTCGTATCGACTTGCGCGGACGGTCGCTGACCTTGGCGGAACTGCGCGCCGCTGTGCCCCGCGCGGAGCGTCAGACCATGGCGGACGCAGAGCAAAAGGTCCTGGATATCATCACCGCTGTCCGTTCCCGGGGTTTTGAAGCGCTCGGTGAGTTGGCTCTGGCGTTCGACGGCGTGGAACAGTCCCACCCCCGAGTGCCCGCTGCCGCCCTCGCCGGGGCCCTCGAAAACCTGGATCCGGCAGTCCGTGCCGCCCTCGAGGAATCCATCAGCCGCGCCCGCCGTTTCGCCGACGGCCAGCGGCCGGCGAACGTCGACGTGGAACTGGGGGACGGCGCCGTCGTCAGCCAGAATTGGGTACCCGTGGGCCGGGTGGGACTGTATGTTCCGGGCGGATTGGCCGTGTACCCGTCCTCGGTGATCATGAACGTCGTTCCGGCGCTGGCTGCCGGAGTCACATCCATCGCATTGGCCTCCCCGCCCCAGAAGGACTTTGGCGGCTTGCCCCACCCAACCATCCTGGCCGCTGCCGCATTGCTGGGAATTGACGAGGTCTATGGCATCGGGGGTGCCCAGGCGATCGCTTCGTTTGCCTTCGGGATCCCGGGAGCCGGCCATGAGCAGTCCATCGAACCCGTGGATGTTGTGACGGGTCCCGGCAACATCTTCGTGGCCACCGCCAAGCGTCTGGTCAAAGGCGTCGTGGGGATCGACTCAGAGGCGGGCACCACGGAGATCGCCATCTTGGCTGACGCGTCCGCCCGCCCGGCGCTCGTGGCGGCGGACCTCATCAGCCAGGCTGAGCACGACCCCAAGGCGGCCTCGGTGCTGATCACCGATTCCGAGGAACTTGCCTCGGCCGTGCAGCGGGAACTCGCATTCCAGTCAAGGACTACCAAACATGGCGAACGGGTCCGCACCGCATTGTCCGGACCGCAATCAGGCGTGGTGCTGGTTGACGATCTGGAGCAGGGCGTTGCGGTCTGCGATGCGTACGCAGCCGAACACTTGGAAATCATGACGGCGGATGCGGCCGCGGTCGCGGCAAGAATCCGCAACGCAGGGGCGATTTTCGTGGGGGACTACAGCCCAGTCAGCCTCGGTGACTACTGTGCAGGCTCCAACCATGTGTTGCCCACGAGCGGAACCGCTGCCTTCTCTTCGGGCCTGAACGTGACAACATTCCTGCGCGCCGTCCAGGTCATCAACTACAACAAGGCTGCCTTGGAGGAGGTCAGCAAGCACATTGTGAGTCTTGCTGACGCCGAGGACCTTCCAGGCCACGGCGACGCGGTCAAGATCCGCTTTGCGGGTGCCTAACCACTACATGTATGGGTAACTACCACTACATATAGTAATTACAGTATTGTCATTAGCCCTTATGTAGCCGTAAACTGGTGCCGGAAGTCAAACTTCCGGCACCTTTTGCGTTCCCGGCCGATGCTGCCGTGAGGACGTCCGGGCCGGAACCGAGCGGGGGAGGCCCAGCGTGTATTGTCCGTTCTGCCGTAACCCTGACTCGCGCGTCGTGGACAGTCGAATGGCCGACGACGGTTCCGCCATCCGCCGTCGGCGGCAGTGCCCTGAATGCGGACGCCGTTTTACCACAGTGGAGACCACTAGCTTGTCTGTCATCAAGCGATCCGGAGTGGGAGAACCGTTCAGCCGGATAAAGATCATCAACGGCGTACGTAAGGCCTGCCAAGGCCGGCCCGTGACCGAGGACGACCTCGCCATGCTGGCCCAGGAGGTCGAGGAGAACATCCGGTCATCCGGTGCGGCCGAAATCGACGCCCATGAGGTCGGTTTGGCAATCCTCGGACCGCTTCAGAAACTTGATGAAGTGGCCTACCTGCGTTTTGCAAGTGTCTATCAAGCCTTCGAATCCCTCGAGGACTTCGAATCCGCCATCTCGCTCCTACGCCACGAGGCTGAAACTGCCGCCGCGGCGAAGGTGGCCAAAGGCAAGAGCTCCGAGAAGAGCTCCCTCTAGCTCCGGTGGTGGCAGCGGAGGGGAAGCCGCAGCCACCACCGGCACCAACTATCGTCCGCCGGATACGGGAAGCAAAGCTCCGGTGATGTAGCCGACGTCGGCCTGCACGCTGCAGGCCCCTCCGCTAATTGACGACGACGGCGTACCCTGCGGCAGCAGCCCTGAGGGCTATCGCAGCGCCGGTGCCCCGGCTGGCGCCGGAGACAACCGCGAGGTCGGGCACGCCGTCGTCCATCCGGAATGCTGCCGTGCTACTTGGCAAGCTTGTGGTGGAGGGCGACGTCCAGGGCCGCTCCCACGATTCCAGCGTCGTTCTTCAGTTCCGCCGTGACAATGCGGGTACGCAGGTCCAGGTGCGGGAAGTACTCATCCGAGCGCTTCGAAATACCGCCACCGATGATGAAGAGCTCGGGGGAGAACAGGAATTCGACGTGGGAGAGATAGCGTTGCAGCAGCACGCTGTACTCTTCCCAGCTCAAGCCGTCGCGTTCACGCGCGACGGCTGAGGCCTTCGTTTCAGCGTCGTGGCCGTCCACTTCGAGGTGGCCGAGTTCGGCATTGGGCACCAGGTGCCCGTTGAAGATGAAGGCCGAACCGATACCGGTGCCGAGCGTAATGACGAGGACGGTGCCATCGACGCCTTCGCCCGCGCCGTAGCGGGCTTCCGCGAGTCCGGCTGCGTCGGCGTCGTTGATGACCTCAACGGGGCGATCCAGGCGCTCGGTGAGAAGTGAATCAATGTCGGTATCGAGCCAGGACTTGTCCACGTTGGCGGCCGAGCGGACCACGCCATGCTGGATGATTCCCGGGAAGGTTACTCCAACCGGCGAACCCTCGGCCGGGGCGTCCTCGCGGGCAGACAGCTCGTCGACGATCTGCGCGATCACCTCGGCGACAGCTTGGGGCGTCGCGGGCTGCGGCGTGGGAATGCGCAGGCGGTCTCCGAGTAGCTTGCCCTTTTTGAGATCGACGATGCCGCCCTTGATGCCGGTGCCACCGACGTCGATGCCGATCAGCGGGCCATTCTTGTGGATCTTCTCATCCTTCTTGGTCAATGCGTTTCCGTTCATGGCAGGAGGGGTGGGCAGGTCGCAGCACGAACGGCTGCAGGTGACCTTCCGGAGAGCTTAAGGAAGAGTCAGGATTTCGGCGCCGGTCTCGGTGACCAACAGAGTGTGTTCAAATTGTGCGGTCCGCTTGTGGTCCCGGGTGACTACGGTCCAATCATCGGGCCACATGTCCCATTCGATCGTGCCGAGGGTGAGCATGGGCTCAATCGTGAAGACCATACCCGCCTCGATCACTGTGTTGTAGGCGGGCGCGGCGTCATAGTGAGGGATGATCAGTCCGGTGTGGAAGGCCTCACCAACACCGTGGCCGGTGAAGTCGCGGACCACGCCATAGCCGAAGCGCTTCGCGTAGGACTGGATAGCCCGGCCGATCACATTGATTTCGCGGCCCGGCGCTACGGCCTTGATGGCCCGGTTCAGCGACTCCCGGGTGCGTTCAACCAGCAGGCGGGACTCTTCGTCCACGTCTCCCACCAGGAAGGTGAAGTTGGTGTCACCGTGAACGCCGTTGATGTAGGCCGTGATGTCGATGTTCAGGATGTCGCCGTCTTGCACTACGGTGCTGTCCGGAATGCCGTGGCAGATGACCTCGTTAAGGGACGAGCACAGCGACTTCGGGAAGCCGCGGTAGCCGAGCGTTGACGGGTAGGCGTGGTGGTCCAGAAGGAACTCGTGGCCGATCCGGTCCAGCTGGTCCGTGGTGACGCCGGGTTGGACGTGCTTTCCGACCTCGATAATCGCCTGGGCGGCAATTTTGCTGGCGATGCGGATCTTCTCAATGGTTTCCGCCGATTTGACCTCTGAACCGGTGAACTTCGCCGGTGCCGGGTTGCCGACATACTCCGGACGCGGGATGGACGCCGGCACAGGCAGCTGTGGGCTGACGGTTCCTCGGGTGAGCGTGCCGATGGGTGCGGTCAGGGCGGGAGAAGGCATAGATTGATCATATAAGGGACGCACGAGACGCAAGTAACTAAGTAGCTAAATAACGGCCCGGTCGAAGGGCTACAGCCCCCGCCAATGCTTCGGCGGGATTCGCAGAGGAGAAACCGTGGCGGAGTACTGGTACAACGTTCAGACACACCAGATCGAAGAGGACGCGTTGTCTGACTGGACCCAGTTGATCGGTCCTTACAAGACCCGCGAAGAAGCCGAGCACGCCTTGGAAAAGGTCAAAGCCCGCAATGATGCCTGGGACAAGGACGACGAGGACTGACCCGTCAGAAGGAATGTTCCGGACCCGGGAACTGACCTGACCGGACATCGTCGGCGTACGCCTTGGCCGCGTCGCTGAGCGTAGTGCGCAGATCCGCGTATTGCTTGACGAACTTGGCCATCTTTCCGCCACGCAGACCGGCCATGTCCTGCCACACCAGAACCTGGCCCGTGGTTGCATTCCCGGCGCCGATCCCGATGGTGGGCACTTCAATAGCGGCGTCGACGGCGGCTGCAGTCTCCGCGGGGACCATCTCCATGAGCACACAGAACGCTCCGGCGTTGGCCAGGGCAACTGCGTCCTCGACCAAGCGGGCGGCATCGTCGCCCCGGCCTTGGACGCGGTAGCCGCCCAACGAATGTTCGCTCTGGGGCGTGAAGCCGATGTGCGCCATAACGGGAATGCCTGCCTGGACCATGGCCCGGACGGTTCCTGCGTAGAAGGCGCCCCCTTCGATCTTGACGCCGTGAGCCAGCCCTTCCTTCAGGAAACGAACACCTGTTGCCACTGCCTGCTCCGGCGAGACTTCGTAGCTGCCGAAGGGAAGGTCGGCCACTACCAAAGCACGCTTGGCGGACCGGGCCACCGCTCGGCACAGCGGGAGGAGTTCATCGACCGTTACGGGGAGGCTGGTTTCGTTTCCAAAGACATTGTTGGAAGCCGAATCGCCAATCAGCAGGACCTCGACGCCAGCTTGATCGAAGATTTCAGCCGTGTACTGCTCGTAGGCGGTCAACATCGCAAAGCGCTCACCCTTGGCCTTGGCTTGTTGAAGGTGGTGCGTCCGGATCCTGGCAGGAGCCTTCGGCGCGGAAGCAGCCGCTGGACCTGCAGCAGCAGGCCCGGTTCCGTAAGGAGCAGGAACATCGGCGGGCATGCTGGAATCGGAACTGTTGCTTGGGGCCATGAATAGAGCGTATGCGGTACTGACCGTCCTAGCCACCGGCGCATGAGGAGCCTCACATTTGTAAACGCTGTGTTACGCGAAACGGGGGTGCAGCCATTCCGGGCCAATGCTTAGTAGAGTGAATGCTGAGTTGTCGTCGGCTTCGAACCCTCGAACCCACGGCATGGACGTTGACCCGGAAATGAGGCCCCATGGACCGCCAGCAAGAGTTCGTTCTGCGAACTATCGAAGAGCGTGACGTGCGCTTCGTACGCTTGTGGTTTACCGACGTCGTCGGTTCCCTGAAATCAGTGGCACTGGCCCCTGCAGAAGTGGAAGGCGCCTTCGAAGAAGGCCTGGGCTTTGATGGCTCGGCCATCGAAGGCCTCGCCCGGGTGTTCGAATCGGACATGCTGGCCCAGCCAGACCCCTCCACGTTCCAGATCTTGCCCTGGCGCGGTGAGACTGAGCAGACCTCCAGAATGTTCTGCGACATCCTGACCCCGGACGGCGAGCCGTCCGCTGCCGATCCCCGGAACGTACTCAAGCGCACCCTCGCCAAAGCTGCGGACATGGGGTTCACCTGCTACACGCATCCCGAGATCGAGTTCTACCTCCTGAAGTCCCAGGACCTTGACCCAAACGGAGTTCCTGTTCCCGTTGACGAGGGCGGCTACTTCGACCACGTACCCGGTGGCGTGGCACAGGACTTCCGCCGCACTGCCGTGACCATGCTTGAATCCGTGGGCATTTCGGTGGAGTTCAGCCACCACGAGGGCGGTCCCGGCCAGAACGAGATCGATCTCCGCTACGCGGACGCCCTCCAGACTGCGGACAACATCATGACCTTCCGTACGGTCATCAAGGAAGTGGCCCTGCAGCAGGGCACGTACGCCACGTTCATGCCCAAGCCCTTCACGGATCACCCGGGCTCCGGCATGCACACGCACTTCTCACTGTTCGAGGGTGACACCAACGCCTTCTACGAGGCCGGCGCCGAATTCCAGCTGTCCAAGACCGCACGCCAGTTCATTGCCGGCATCCTCCAGCACGCCCCGGAATTCACGGCCGTCACCAACCAATTCGTGAATTCCTACAAGCGTCTCTGGGGCGGCGGCGAAGCCCCGAGCTACCTGAGCTGGGGACACAACAACCGCTCCGCCCTGGTTCGTGTGCCGCTTTACAAGCCGGGCAAGGGCCAGTCCGCGCGGATCGAATACCGCGGGATCGACTCTGCCACCAACCCTTACCTGGCGTACGCCGTGTTGCTGGGCGCCGGGCTCAAAGGCATCGAGGAAGGCTACGAACTTCCGGCTGCCGCGGAGGACGACGTTTGGTCGCTGACTTCGGCCGAACGCAGAGCGATGGGCCACACCCCGCTGCCCGCGAGCCTCCACGATGCCATCCGCGCCATGGAAGATTCAGAACTGGTGGCGGACATCCTCGGCGAACAAGTCTTTGACCACTTCCTGCGCAACAAACGTGCGGAATGGCAGGACTACCGGCTCCAGGTCACACCCTACGAGCTCAAGCGCAACCTCGGCATCCTCTAGGCTGTGAGTGTGAGCCTGGCCCGCCGGCTCATCTCGGCCGGTTTCAGCGACCTTGAGAAGGGTGAACGGTTTCTTGCCGCGCGTGAACTCGACGGCATCGACCCAGACAAAATTTTTGCCGGGTTGCACCTTAGCGCCAACCCGGACACCGCTCTCCAGTCGCTTGTCCGCCTGATTGAGAGGCACCCCTCACTCAAACAGCTCGCCGGGGAGCACCCGGATCGCAGCGAGCCGCTGTACCGCCTGCTGGGGGCATCCGAAGCCCTGGGGGAGTTCCTCATCAGGCATCCGGAACACCTGGACGTCTTCGATGTCCGCGTCAGCCCCGAGCCGTTGTCTGCCGACGCCGGTGAACTGCGGTCGAAACTCCTCCGTTCGGTCAGAGCGGACCCCAACTCTCCCCGGCCTGTCGCGGGAATTTCGGGACCGGCCGCATACACCGCTCTTCGGACGGCCTACCGGCGGGGATTGACCGAACTGGCCATCAAGGACCTCTGCGCCGCCAGCCCCCAGGACTTCATGCCCGCCGTCGGCGCCGAACTGGCCGACCTCGCCGGAGCGGCGATAGAGGCCGCCCTGGCCGTGGCCCGGGCGGAAGCCGCGGCGACTTTCGACGTCGCCGATATTGCCGGCGTCGGGCTGGCCGTCATTGGCATGGGCAAATGCGGTGCCCGGGAGCTCAACTACATTTCCGACGTCGACGTCATCTACGTGATCGAGGCGCCGGACCTGGAGGACTCCGAGGCCGCAACCATCGGTACGGTCCTCGCCGCCGGCATCTCCCGCGCAATTTCCTCTACGGCGCCCGAACCCGGGCTGTGGGAGGTCGACGCGAACCTGCGGCCTGAAGGAAAGTCGGGTCCGCTGGTCAGGACGCTTCCCTCGCACTTGAGCTATTACGCGAAATGGGCAGAAAGCTGGGAATTCCAGGCACTTCTCAAGGCCCGGACCATCGCGGGGGACAAGGACCTCGGGGCACGGTACGAGCAAGCCGTCCAGCCCCTCGTGTGGGCTTCGGCGGGCAGGGAAGGCTTCGTGGAATCTGTGCAGGCGATGCGCCGCAGGGTCACCAACAACATTGCCCCGGCGGAGGAACAGCGCCAAATCAAGCTCGGTCCCGGCGGGCTGCGGGATGTCGAGTTCACCGTGCAGCTCCTGCAACTCGTCCACGGAAAGTCCGACGAAACGCTCCGTTGCCGGGATACGACCTCGGCAATCTCCGCCCTGTCCGCAGGCGGCTACATTGGTCGGGTCGATGCCGCCGCCTTCGACGCGGCCTACCGCTATCTGCGGGTTCTTGAGCACCGGATCCAGTTGTTCCAGATGCGTCGCACGCACCTCATGCCTACCAGCCAAGAATCGCTGCGTTTCCTCGCGAAGGCCGTCCTGGGTCCGTTCTCTACGGGCAGGCCGCATCCTGATGCCCTGATCGAGACCTGGCAGAAGACCAAGCGGTCCGTTCGGGAACTGCACGACCGGATCTTCTACCGGCCCCTGCTCAACACTGCTGCGAAGTTGAGTAGCGAGGACGCCCGGCTCACCCCGGAAGCCGCGCAAGGCCGTCTGGCGGCGCTGGGCTACCGCGACCCGCAGGGCGCCATGCGCCACATAGAGGCCCTCACAGCAGGGGTCAGTCGCCGCGCCGCCTTGCAGCGGCAACTGCTTCCCATCCTGCTCGGCTGGCTCGCCGAAGGGGTAGACCCCGACGCCGGTCTGCTCGCCTTCCGTCGTGTCAGCGAAGCCCTCGGAACCACCCATTGGTATCTCGGAATGCTCCGGGACTCCCAAGCGGCAGCCGAGCGGCTATGCCACGTGCTTTCCAATTCACGGCTGATCGCGGACCTCCTGGAGGTTTCCCCGGAATCCGTTGCCTGGCTTGGTGCCGACAAGGAACTCATGCCCCTAAGCTTCGAAGCTCAGTGGCAGGAAATCCAATCCAAGATGTCACGGCATGCGGATCCCGAGAATGCAATGCGGCTCATCAGGCTTATCCGGCGCCGGGAGATCCTCCGTATTGCCATCGCGGACAGTTCCGGCCTCCTGGAACAGGATGCAGTGGGCACGGCATTGGCCGACGCCGACCGCGCGGCAGTTCTAGGCGCCCTGCACGTCGCGGAAGCCATCGTAGGCTCCGAGGGGCCTCTCAAGACGCAGGTCCTGGTGGTTGCCATGGGCAGGCAAGGCGGACGCGAGATCGGCTACGGCTCGGACGCAGACGTCATGTACGTTCATCGCGCCCTTCCCGGGGCGAGTGAATCCGAAGCCCAGCAACAGGCCCTTGCCATAGTTGGTCACATTTCCACCCTGCTGACCCAGCCCCTCAAGCCGGCCATCCTGGCGGAGCGGGTCCTGACGGTTGACGCCGATCTTCGCCCCGAAGGGAAGAGCGGCGCCATGGTCCGTTCCCTGGAGTCTTACGCGGAGTATTACCGCCGGTGGTCCCTTATCTGGGAAGCCCAGGCGCTGCTGCGGGCCCAACCCATGGCCGGAAACGACGAATTGGCGGCGGAATTCCTCTGGCTCATCAACACCATCCGCTACCCGAAGACCCTCGCCGAGACGGATGTGCGGGAGATCCGGCGGGTCAAGGCGCGGGTCGAGTCCGAACGGCTCCCCAGGGGGGCCGATCCCGCAAGGCATGTGAAGCTGGGCAGGGGCGGACTCAGCGACGTCGAATGGCTTGTGCAGCTGCTGCAGCTCCAGCACGCAGGCGAGCATCCGGAGCTCCGGACCACTTCCACCCTGCAGGCCCTCGACGCGATTGAGTCGTTGGGCCTGATCGACAAGAGCGACATCGTGTTGCTCCGCGAAGCGTGGCGGCTCGCGAGCCGTATCCGATCGGCGAATGTGATATGCACCGGGCGTGCCTCTGATCTCCTGCCTGCATCCCGGCGGGACCTGGAGGCTGTTGCCCGGTGGTGTGGTTACGCTCCTGGCCAAGCTGCAGTGTTCGAAGAGGATTACCTGCGCCTGAGCCGACGGACCCGGGCCGTGTTTGTAAAGGACTTCTACGGCCAGTGATCTCAGGTTCGCGTTGCCGGGCGCAGCGCAGGGACAGCTAAGCTCGAAAGATGCTTGAAACGGTGTGGCTCATTCCCTTGAAGAATCTCGACGACGACGCCCGAGCCATCAAACTCGGCGACATCGCGGGTATGGAATTGGCCGCGGGGCAGGAAGACTTCGTCGGCGACCCTTTCAAGATGATGCTCATGGGCCTGGAGGACGAAAGCCGCCTGCCGTATGTGATCGAAGCGGCCGGTGCCGCCGTCGGAGTCTTCACTTTGCAGGCCGGTGCAGCAACCCTGGCAGGTTGGCCTGACGACGATTCTGCCTGGCTTTTGCGAGGGTTCCTGATCGACCGGCGGCACCAAGGGAGAGGCTTGGGCACCCAGGCTGCAGCCGCGGCTGCCCGGGAAGCGGTGAAGCTGACTGCGAGGCTGGGTGGCGGCCAGGCCGGCGTCGTGCTCTCTGTCAACGAGCGCAATCCTGCCGGCAAGGCCGCATACGCAAAGGCGGGCTTCGCCGAGACGGGCACGTACCTGGGTGGCTCAGCCGGGCCGCAATGGACGATGTACCGGGATTTCGGCGGTTGAGCGGTATCTAGGACTCGACGAGCGTCAGGATTGTTTCCGGGCGCACGCCGTCGAATTTCATCGCGTCGGCCGCAGCCTCAGACTCCATCATTCGCTGGAACGTTTCCATGTCCGGGACTTCGACGATCAAACCAACACGGTTGGTTTTTCCTGGGTCGACGAACGTGCGAACTGTGAAGCCCAGGGGTCCGAAGATTTCTTCCCGCTTCGGTGAGCTGAGCCAGTGCTCAACGTCGTCAACCTCATGGAAGATCATTAGTGTTGTCATCGTATGCCTCCGCTTTGAGAAGTTGCGTCAGGAGCCGGAATGGATGAGGATTCCCTTAAGCATCCTGATCACGCTGAACGTACCACTACCTTTACTGCGGCGACAGGCTTCTTTGGGTCGCGGATCAGAAAAGCGGACACAGTACAGAGCGCCGGCGAGGGTTCGCCCGTCTGCGAAGGCCGCGTCGGAGAGTGTGCGGAGTTCGCGCGTGTAGTCTGCGTAGTCGGTTATCCGCGGTGCGGCCCCGCTTAGCTCCGCGACCGACGCCGGGGTCCCGTCCGAGAATCGGTTGAGCTGATAGTTGATGCTCCTATCGGGGTGGAAGGCGTGGTAACCAATAGTGAAGGACAACGCTGATTCCATGTAGATCTCCTCAGTCAACGGCGTGAGCGCCGTTTCGGTTGCGTCAACAAGTCCACGGCTACCTCAGGCAGGGCGCCAGCCAAGGCTACTCCGGAGTTGCTTCGGCCTTGATGGCATCCCAGGCGGTGTGCCAGGACACGCCATGCTGGTGGGCCAGGGCCGGTACCGACGTGTCGATGCGCTCCGGTGTCAGTCGCCCATCTCACCTCCCGCGTGGCCAGCTTCGCCCGCGGCCGGCTGGCCGGCGGGTCGGTCCTGCGGCTGTCGACTCGTCAAGCTCAGCAAGACTCAGAGGCAATCTGATTCATGTCCCACGGCACCGGAGGTTGGTCCGGCCGCTGGAGGAAGCATAGGCGTTTCGCCCGCGCCCTCCGCCCTTGTACGAGCACCAGGGGCATCAGCAGGGGATTCATTTGGCCACCCTGTCTGCTGGGAGGAGTCCACTCGCGGACCCCCGGTCAGGACGGCCCAAGGCCTTGCGACTTTCAGGACCCGTTTTCTGTGAAGGAATGCTTCGAAGTGGTGATTCCCCGGATTCAGGGACATACAGGTGCCTCTCTCCGGGCTGTCATGAGTGATGGCCAAGTTTCCGCAAGCCCTGTTCAATGGCGAAGAGCGTGCGGAAGCTTCGGGCTTTGGTGGTCGCGCCGAGTTTGTCCGGATTTCGTACGAGGTAGACGCCGGTGACTTGTTCGTTGCTTGATTCAACAAGTGCCACGAGGTCAACCCTGTCTCCGCTGTAAATGATGAGGGCCGGCATCCCGTTCAGTGACGACGATTCAATCCGCATATCGGGGACAGGGGTTTTGGCGATGCCGACGAGGAAGCGCGCGATGTTGTCCGCACCGATGACGGGTTTGCGGGCTGCCGTAACTTTTCCGCCACCGTCGGAGAGGAGGACGGCTCCGGGGGCGAGGACATCCATGAGGGACTGCATGTCGCCCCCAAGTAGAGCCGCGAGGAACCGGTCAGCGACCGCTTTTTGCCGTCGTGCATCCACCTTAAAGCGGGGTTGCCGCGCGCGCACGTGCGCCTTTGCCCTGCTTGCTATTTGCCGGACGGCCGGAAGCGACTTGTCGGTGGCTTCGGCGATCTCCGGGTATGGAAAATCGAAAACCTCGCGGAGGACGAAAACGGCCCGCTCGTCAGGGGACAGGGTTTCGAGGACCACGAGCATGGCAAAAGACAGTGATTCACTCAGTACAGCATTTTCAGCAACATCCGGGGCGGTGACCACAGGCTCCGGGAGCCACGGACCAATGTAGTCTTCCCGGCGGCGTTGAGCTGCCCTGAGGGAGTTCAGCGCTTGACGCGTCACGGTTTTGGCCAGGTAGGCTCGTGGATTTTGGACAGCTTCTACATCAACCTCGGACCATCTCAGAAAGCTGTCCTGAACGACGTCCTCGGCATCCGTCACTGTTCCGGTGATTTCGTAGGCAATGGTGAAAAGCAGGGAACGGTGTTCCTCGAAAACTCCTGCGGTTCCCACAGCCTTACCTGGCTTCTGCCGGCCGGGGGCCCTTGGGCCAGCTGTACGAACCGTTCCGGCGAAGCTCGCCTCTGATCCAGGAAAGCGTCATTTGACACATTTGCGCTTTCGCCATTCCAGCGAGGCGACCCCGAATGACGAAGCTGCGGGGCTGGTCGTCGGCACGTACGGTCTGAACGAGCCCTGACTTACGTCCCAGGCTGATGCACCTGAGCATGTATCCCGCCGAAAGCGGGGCCGGAGCTCGTTTTTCGAGGCGGGCGATGATGCTGTCGGCCGCGTGAGCACCAAGCGGTAGGGCTGTCGCGCAGCTCATGCGCAGGTGACCGGCGACCGTTTGGGGGGCTTGTATGGCATCGCCCGCTCCGAAGATGTCGGGGTACTGCGGGCATGCCAGTGACTCGTCGACCATGAGCCGCCCCAGGGCATCGGTTGGCAGTCCGCTGTCCAGGGCCAGGGCCGGTGCGCTGAATCCTGCGGTCCAGATGGTGCAGTCAGATCGCAAGGTGTCACCACCCGAAGTTATAACCGAAGAATCATCGCACCGCTGCACGTCGGTATTCTCTACCATTTCGACGCCGAGCGCTGAAAGCCGTTTCATTACCGCGTGTCGGCCGGATCCGGAGAGGCTCTCCGCAATGGCTCCGCGGGAAATGAGACGTATCTGCAGCTGCGGATACTTTTCGGCAATTTCGGCAGAAACCTCGATGCCGGTCAGGCCGGCTCCGATGATGCTGACGATTGCGCCCGGATCCAGTTGTGAAATCCGGGCCCGCAAACGGTTTGCGTCGTCGGAATCCTTCAGCCCGTACGCACCGGCCGGAATCCTGCTCGATGCCTGGGTACTGCCCACGGAGTA
Organism: Arthrobacter sp. DMZ02-1R; assembly: GCF_057747935.1. Taxonomy (NCBI): domain Bacteria; kingdom Bacillati; phylum Actinomycetota; class Actinomycetes; order Micrococcales; family Micrococcaceae; genus Arthrobacter; species Arthrobacter sp. DMZ02-1R. The sequence goes on along the minus strand of NZ_CM173230.1, from coordinate 3,048,556 downwards.
CAGCAAAACATCGTAGTCGAGCGGGGCGCGGCCGCCTGATAAGTGCACTTTGCGGTTTTCAGGGTCGATACGCGAAGCAGTGCCCTCGACCATGTCCGCATGCTCATGCAGAAGAGACCGCATCGGCACCGACGCTGATTCCCGACTTCCGGCCGCGACCTCGTGAAGGCGGATCCTTTCCACGAAATCGGAAACCGAGTTGATGACGGTAACACTTATGGATTCCGACAATCGCTGACTTCCGGCAAGCCTGTTCGCGGCCATGACCCCGGCATACCCGGCGCCGATAATAACCACCCGACAGCGTGCTGACACATCAGACTCCTATCGCTAACGAACGTTTGAACATAGGACACCGCCGAGACCTGAAATGTGACACGGCAAAGAAAGTCGCCGCATGAACTGCGTCGCCCGGAGTGTGTCGGGGTGGGGGAGAGGCTTGTGCGACCCGGTAGGCTCCAGATCATGACGCCAGAAATCCCCCTAGCATTCTGTACAGTGCTCGGCGTCCTTGCTGTGTTCCAGCTGCTGCTCATCATCGGGCTTCCCTTTGGCCGTTTCGCCTGGGAAGACCAAACCCGGTGCTTCCGGCGCGGCTCCGCGTCGGAAACGCAGTCTCAGTCGTCGTCTATGCGACCTTTGCAGTAGTTGCTCTGGATCGTGCCGCGTTGATTACGATCCTCCGGATGCCCTTTGTTGCTGTCGTCGCGATGTGGGTGATCGCGGCCTACGTATTACTCAGCGTGCTGACCAACCTCGCGTCAAAGAGCAAGTACGAAAGGGGCGCCATATGGCCCCGGCGGCGCTTGTGCTGGCTGGCCTCGCGTTCCTTATCGCACTGAGCTGAGCTGACGGCGACCGCCTGCGGATTTCCAACGGCGTTGGCACAGCCCGGATATCCGCGGCCCCGGACAAGCCTTGTCAGCCCAATCCGTTCCCAACCGGTGCCGTCGCGGTCAGCGTTCCTTAAACTACCCTGCAGAACCGCCATTCCCACTTGACAGTCACAGGAGAGTGGAGATGTTGCGGTGGGGGACCCGCTTTCGGGCTCAGTTGTGCGTCATGGGACCAAGGCCTCGGGTGCCCCCGTCGCGTTGGTTCCCGTTCGGAGCGTAAGGTGAGTGTCGTGCGTGAATCAGCTGGCCAAGACTCGCCCGATCGGCTCTTGGCTCCGAAAAGATAGACTGCGCGTAACCCGCTCGAGCGCCACGAAGTCGATTCACAGCAGTGTCCGCGGGACCAAGTGCCCTAGTGGTCCGGCGCCGGAAAGCGATCCTGAGTTTATCCAACCCCTGAGATGGAGCGAATGATGGTCAAGACCTACCGGCTCGGCGGTCCGCAACGCGCAGCCAATTTGGTTTTCGGATTGTTGACCACACCCGGGTCGGGGGCTGCCTGTCGGAATTGGCTGCGCAATGTGCGGGCACATCCCAGCATCACATTGAGCCGGGGACGCCGGACGGAGACGATGACTGCCTGGCCGGCATCCGGGGTCGAAGTTCTGTCGGTCATCCGACCCTACATTCGCACTGTGCCGGCCACCGGCCCGTATTGGAGCGTCACGGCCGACTCCTCAGACGCGGAAATCCAGTTCGAAGCGGTCAGTCACCCCATGTTTTGCCTGCAGCCGGTCTAGCACCATGGTTTCCGACGCAAGCGGCATGGTCTCGCGCCGCTCAGTTGTGCGGGGTCTCGGGTTGGGGGGCGCCACAATTCTGGTGACTGCCGCGGGGCTCGTCAGCTACCGCGCTTCCGACAACGGTGTGATGGATGCTGGATCCGGCGCGCCCTACGACGCCTGGACACACTGGCGTACCGACCCGACGCCGGTGGGGGCGGTCGGGGCGGCGATCCTGGCCGCGAGTCCCCATAATCAGCAGGGCTGGGCTTTCCGCGTGACCCCGCAGGCTGTCGACGTGTTCGCAGATCCGACGCGGGAGATGCCTATGACGGATCCACTTCGGCGGGAACATCACGTCGGTCTCGGCTGTGCCATCGAGAATCTCGTGCTCGGGCTGCTGGCCCGTGGGTATCGGTCAGAGGCGATTTTGATGCCCTCCGCGGCCGATCCCACTCATGTGGCGTCGGTCACGTTGACCTCTGTGGAGGCGACATCCTCATCCCTGCACGATGCCATCGGCGACAGGCACTCGAATCGTGGACCGTATGAACACGGTCAGGTTGCGGATGCCGTGCTTGGCGAATTGGCTGGCCCCACCGGGGATGGCGGTGTCCGGGTTCACTGGCTCACCTCGACGGCAGAGAAGAAGGCCTTCAGCACGATCGTGATTGATGCCACCCAGGCGATCATTGAGGATCGCGGCCAGTCGGAGGAGTTCTTCATCCGGTTCAGGAACAACCGTGACGACATCGACCGGTTCCGCGACGGCGTCACGCTCGACGGACAGGGACTTGCCCCGCCCACCCTCACCCTCGCCAAGCTCCTGCCCGCCTATTCACGTGCTGAGGGTGACCAGTTCTGGCTTGACCAGACCCGCACGGTTTGCACCGCAACGGCAGCCGCTTTCGGTGTGGTCACCGTCACTGATGCCGACGACCCCCGGCTGCGGCTGGCCGGTGGCAGGCTTCTGCAGCGGGTTCACCTCGGTGCCACCTCACGAGGACTGGGAATGCAGCACATGAACCAGATCACCGAACGGATCGATCGCGAACACGAACAGAGCCTTCCCGCATCATTTGCGCCGCGCCTGCGGGAGCTTCTGCCCGCCGGAGTTGTGCCGTTGGTCGCGTTCCGACTTGGGACTCCGGTACGGGCATCCCGACCCGGCCCTCGGCGCCCATTGAAAGATGTGGTCCTGTGAACGGGATGCTGCTACGCCAGCGAACCGCGCTGTGGCTTGGGATCGCGGGCGCTGCTCTCGGTCTCGTCGCGGGGGTAGTTCAGGCCACCCTGGGAGCCCAGATCCCGGAGTGGACCGGCGATAAGAACAACCCATTCGGACTGGGCGTGCTCACGGTGAGTCTGTGTCTCGTCGCACTCGTCGGCGCGGTCACCCTCGGTCGAATTCCGCTCCCCACGCCGCACCGACTGGCGGCGGCGATGGGGCTGCTGATCCCGGGGCTGCTGTGCTTCACGACGGTGGGGGCCCTCTGGTACCTGCCCGGCGGACTGTTGCTGGCAGCGACGGTTCTCGCGGTCAGTGCGGGGGAGGCACACGAGTCACGTCAATTCGTTGTGACGCATTGGCTTTCTGGATTGGTGAGCGTGCTCGGCCTGTTCGAATTGATGCTGGCCGTAGGCACGGGTGTGGGGTGGATGGCCGCAATCGGAATCGTTGGCGGCATCGCCGTGGTCGTCGCGCCATCGGTTCCCTCCAAACTGCTGCGAATGACGCTGCTTACCCTTGGCACCGTGCCCTTCGCACTCCTTACTTGGTGGAGCATCGCGAGCCTGCTACTCGCTGTCATTGCCTTAGGACTTGGTGCCATCGCCACCTTGCGGAGAACTCCGGTCCTCGCCACGGGACGGGACTCTTAGGCCATGGAGCATCCACGATTGGATGCCAACGGTCGTCAGGACTGCGGCAGTGATTCTGTCCCACCTGACCCGCCCAAGAAAGCGCCCGCTGATCCTTCGGCTCACCGGCAAAGCTGCCTGCTGGTGCTTCAGCGTGGCACCACGTCATTGAAAGGGATCACTTTGCGGTGCTGCTCGCGGAGGCGGAGCTAGTGTGCGGATAGGCAGGTTTTCTCGCGTGGGTCGCACAATTCGGTGTCGTTCAAGGGACCATCATCGACGCCATGGAGCGGGATCTGGTGATCTGCGAGTCCCAGTTGGAGTTGGCGCGTTTGTTGTCCGCCGACTTCGATGTGTCGGTGGGCCATATTGTGGCGCAACCGTTTCTGTTGAAGGCTGAGGTCGCCGGGGCGGTCCGCAGGCACATTCCGGACTATCTGATGGCCGAGCGCTGGCAGCACCATGCCCGCGCGTACGGTGAAGGCTCTGCCCAGTTCTTCGGGGCCCCGCCGCCCGTCGGAGACGGGTTCATCGTGCTCGACCTCGAGTACCTGACGCAGCCGTTCGGGGAGCGTGTCTGGCTGGCCGGCACCGTCGTGGCGAAAGGCTTCGGCCCCGCTCTTGTCCACCAGGTGTGGGCCGACGACACCGATGCGGACGAACAAAGGCTTCTCGAAGACCTAGGACGGATTCTCGACACGCACCCCCAGCTGCCGATCGTGACTTGGGCAGGCCGTGGGGCGGACCTCCCGCGACACGCAGGGCCGCCGCGAGGCTCGGGACGAAGGACCCGCTCGCCGGCCGGAAGCACTGCGACCTGTACGTGTGGCTCAAAGGAGCATGCGGCTTTCCGGCATCCGGTCTCGGGTTGAAAGGACTGGCCGAATACTTCGCTTTCGCGCGCAACTCCCGCATGGCTATGCCTGTACGCCTGCTGTACGTCCGTCATCATGTGCCCATTTCCGGGCCGCCGCGGCAGACGTTTATGATAAGTTCACGACGCGCGGCGACGTGCCACCTCGCCAGTCGGGTCGTCAAGGCCAGCATCGAGACGAACACCACAGAGTTCTAGCAGCCGGGCATCCTGATTACGGGCCTTTACTAGCGGGGCGTAACGAACGGGACAGCGCTTGCAGCTAGGGACAGCATGCAACCCGTCAAAGCCAGGCTCATTAGCGCGATCCTCCGGGAACCCAGCGCCTCGCCTTTCTGACGCGGGTGGTGCGACTCGAAGATGGCGTAGGGGAATGTCATCACTAGGCCGATCAGCATGAGCGTTAGAACTGCTAGCGGGCTAATCACGAGGACTCGTTCCGTTGACCCAGTCCCTGCCGCTGAACTGGGGCAGTATCGACTCTAGGGGCGCTCCGAGCGCATGTCTACGTGCTTTCGTGCCCACTTTCCCTAGACACACGCACGTTGAATCGGCCAACATTCGGCGGAGCGAAGCTGCGACATCATTCGTCTAAGGGGTTCAGGTTCCATGACCTTCGGCACTACTTCGCCTCCCTGCTCATTGCCCAGGGCCTTGACGTGAAGGTGGTTCAGAAGAGCCTCAGGCATTCCTCTGCCAAAGACGACGCTGGACACGTACGGGCACATGTGGCCGGACAAGGAAGAGTCAGCGAGGGCGGCGGTAGCTGGGGTGCTGGGGGAGCGGCTGAGGTCGCGGATTGAGAAGGAAGCATAGGTGGGATCTTGGCAGACGAAAAAAGCCGGTCCCAGGTGGTGAAACCTGGGACCGGCCTTTTCTGTACGCGGATTCTTGCGGACTGTCCGCGGACTAGGCCCGATTTAGCCGCGTCATCTAGCTAGACGCCGTAGTAGAGCTCGAACTCGTACGGGTTCGGGCGCAGGGAAAGCGGACGGATCTCGTTCTCGTACTTGTACTCGATCCAGGTGTCGATCAGGTCCTGGGTGAAGACGCCGCCGGCCTGCAGGAACTCGTTGTCCTCAGCCAGCGCGGCCAGTGCTTCCTCAAGGGAACCCGGAGCCTTGGGGATGTCCTTGGCTTCCTCTGCAGGCAGTTCGTACAGGTCCTTGTCGATCGGAGCCGGGGGCTCGATGCGGTTGCGGATGCCGTCGATTCCAGCCATCAGCTGGGCAGCGAACGCCAGGTACGGGTTGGAAGCGGCGTCAGGAGCGCGGAACTCGATCCGCTTGGCCTTCGGGTTGGAGCCCGTGATCGGGATGCGGATACCGGCGGAGCGGTTGCCCTGCGAGTAGACCATGTTGACCGGAGCTTCGAAGCCCTTGACCAAGCGGCGGTAGGAGTTGACCGTCGGGTTGGTGAAGGCGAGCACAGCCGAGGAGTGCTTCAGCAGGCCGCCGATGTACCAGCGTGCGGTGTCGGACAGGCCGGCGTAGCCCTTCTCGTCGTAGAACAACGGATCGCCGTTGCTCCACAGGGACTGGTGGCAGTGCATACCCGAGCCGTTGTCACCGAAAATCGGCTTCGGCATGAAGGTTACCGACTTGCCGAACTCCCACGCGGTGTTCTTGACGACGTACTTGAACTTCTGCAGGTCGTCGGCAGCGTGCACCAGCGTCGTGAACTTGTAGTTGATCTCAGCCTGACCTGCGGCGCCGACTTCGTGGTGCGAGCGCTCGACTTCGAGGCCTGCTTCGTCCAGGGCGAGGCACATGGCGTCGCGAAGGTCAGCCTGGTGGTCAACCGGGGAAACAGGGAAGTAACCGCCCTTGAAGGGGGTCTTGTAACCGAGGTTTCCGCCTTCTTCTTCGCGGCTCGTGTTCCAAGGGGCTTCAATCGAGTCGACCTTGTAGAAGGAACCCTGGGGGGAGGACTCGAACTGAACGTTGTCGAAGACGTAGAACTCAGCTTCGGGAGCAAAGAATGCCGTGTCCGCAATGCCGGTGGAGGCCAGGTAGGCTTCGGCCTTTTCGGCCACGCCGCGGGGGTCGCGGTGGTACGGGTCGCCAGTGCGCGGGTTCACGATGGAGAAGTTCAGAGCAAGGGTCTTCTCGACGCGGAAGGCGTCAATGAAGGCCGTGGTGACGTCCGGGATGAGCTGCATGTCGGACTCGGCGATGCCCTGGAAACCGCGGATGGAAGATCCGTCAAAGAGCTGACCGTTGACAAAGAAGTCAGCGTCGACGCTCTTGGCCGGCACATTGAAGTGCTGCTGGACGCCCGGAAGATCGGTGAAGCGGATATCGACGAACTTTACGTCTTCGTCTTTGATGAACTTGAGGACTTCGTCCGCAGTCTTGAACATCTATGCTCCTATCGCATAACAGGTAACAGGCCTTCAGGCCGTCTGATCCAGCGCAAACCGAAGGCAGGGAAACAAAAAAGTGTCCCTGCGTCGGCGGCTAGCAACTTCTCCAACCATAGGGAAACGGGATTTCCCCGGGGTGTCAGTATTGTTTCGTGCAGGTTACAGAACTGCCTGCCGTGTAAACGCTACTGGTCTACTGCAGTGCCAGTCTATGTCTTTCTTCCGTGTGTCTGTTTCCTTGTGAACGGAATGAACATTCCGCCGGGCGCCACCACCCGCCGCCGGGCGCCACCACCCGCCGTCGGGCATCCAACGGTGAAGCCGTAAGCTTGAACAGTGGTAGATCGAAAAGACATTGGTTCATGGCTCACAGGGCCGGATACGTCCGGAATCTCCAAGTACCCGGGAGAGCGGCTCGGGTTGCCCGAGTCCGGCCCCGGCTCCATCGCCCGGGCCGGCCGCCGTATCCTGGCAATCTGCATCGACTGGGTCATCGCCTTGGCGATCAGCAACTTTGCCTTCGGCGGCAACCAGTGGGCAACCCTCGCAGTCTTTGCGGTGGAACAGATACTTCTCATCGGTACGCTCGGCTACAGCATCGGACATCGGGTTGCGGGCATCCACGTGATGCGGCTCGATGGAGGGCCGGCAGGGCCCTTGGCTGCCATGGTAAGGACGCTTCTCCTGTGCCTCGTGATTCCTGCGGTTGTCTTTGATCCGGATCAGCGGGGCCTCCATGACAAAGCCATGAACACGATTCTCATCCGAATGTAACTTTCTGCAGACAAAAGAACCGCCCGGTTCCTGGATAAGTCCGGGAACCGGGCGGTTCTTTTGTCTGCCGTGTTTAGCGTCCGCGGGCTGCCTTGCGGTCCGGGCGTGCCTTGTACGGGTCGATGCCCTTCGGGATCGGCAGACGGTTGCCGAGTGAGGAGATCCGCTTGCTTACAGCGTTGACCTCAACTTTGGTGAGCTCGTTCTTGTATCTGTTCATGGTCTTTGCAATCTGGCTGATTGGCACCTGGCCCTCGCCACGACCGCTTTCGATGACGTGGATCGTCACATTCGGGAGAATGCGGGAGAGCTTCTTGCGCTCGGCGTCAGCCAGCGGCTTGACCCTGTGCGAAGGTCCTTCAGTCACCAGTACGACGCCGGGACGGCCGATGGCGCGGAAGACCGCGTCCTGGGTGCGAGGGTTGACGGCGACCGGCTGGTCTTCCGTGATCCAGCCGCGGCGCAGGGTTCCCAGAGCCGCGCCTGAGGCTCCGGGCTGGTTTTCGATCTGCGCAAAGGCTGCCCGCTCCGCGCGGCGCGAGAGGATGAAGACCGCTGCCAGCAGGCCCAGGGGAATGCCGATGATCAGGCCCGTGACCCAGTTGTTCAGGAGGAGACCGACGACGAGGCTGACGGCAACGACACCCAGGAAAGCCAGCAGCATGAGCCACACAACGGTGGGGTCATTGCGGCGGGTCATCTTGAAGACCTCGCCGATCTGCTTCAGCTGGCTCGGCTTCTTGGCCTTGGCTTCCTTGGGCTTGCGGGAAAACAAGCCGCGCTTGGGAGCGTCGGCAGCCGATGTTGTCGAGTTGCTGGAATCAGGGGATTTCGCCATAGTGCCTTAATTCTACGTGATTTATGCCGAAGGACCGGACGCCGGATTTGCTCGGGTCCGGTCCTTCGACCGTGCTTTGCTCGGGTGCTACGCGTGGTGTGCGAGGAGGGTGCTGGCTTCCTGGCGGGTGGTGCCGGAGTCCTGGATGCCGTCGGCGATGTGGGCCAGGTGGGCGGGGATGTCGCGGCCTTTTTTGCGCATCGCGGTGGCCCAGAGGCGTCCGGCGCGGTAGGAGGAGCGGACCAGGGGTCCGGACATGACCCCGAGGAAGCCGATGTCCTCGGCTTCGGCGGCGAGCTCGACGAATTCCTGGGGTTTGACCCAGCGGTCCACGGGCAGGTGCCGTTCGGAGGGGCGCAGGTACTGGGTGATGGTGATCAGGTCACAGCCCGCGGCGTGCAGGTCGGCTAGGGCTTCGGAGATTTCGGCCCGGGTTTCGCCCATGCCCAGGATCAGGTTGGATTTGGTGACCATGCCGGCGTCCCGGCCCTGGGTGATGACGTCCAGGGAGCGGTCGTAGCGGAACGCGGGGCGGATGCGCTTGAAGATCCGGGGCACGGTCTCGACGTTGTGCGCGAAGACCTCGGGGGCGGAGTCGCAGATCGCACTGATGTGTTCGGGTTTGCCGGAGAAGTCCGGGATGAGCAGTTCCACCCCGGTGCCCGGGTTCAGTTCGTGGATCTTGCGCACGGTCTCGGCGTAGAGCCAGACGCCCTCGTCGGCGAGGTCGTCCCGGGCGACGCCGGTGACGGTGGCGTAACGCAGGGCCATGGCCTGGACGGAGCGGGCGACCTTGGTGGGTTCGAACATGTCCACGGGGGAGGGTTTGCCGGTGTCGATCTGGCAGAAGTCGCAGCGGCGGGTGCATTCGGAGCCGCCGATCAGGAAGGTTGCTTCCTTGTCTTCCCAGCACTCGAAGATGTTCGGGCAGCCGGCTTCCTCGCAGACGGTGTGCAGGCCTTCCTTTTTCACGAGGTTCTTCAGGCCCACGAATTCCGGGCCCATCTGGACCTTGGCCTTGATCCACTCGGGCTTGCGTTCGACCGGGACGGCTTTGTTGCGTTGTTCAACGCGCAGCAGCTTACGGCCTTCAGGTGCCAGGGTCACTGGATTGCTCCTTCGGGGCTGGATACGAGTGCTTCTTCGTGCTTGCGGAACTCTTCCATGAAGCGCTCAGCAATGTCGGCGGGGTTGATGGTCCGCCCGGTCTCGATGGACATGGTGGTGACACTGGCATCCGTGATGCCGCATGCGATGATCTGCGCGTAAGGCGCGAGATCGTTGCTGCAGTTGATGGCCACGCCGTGCATGGTGACGCCGTCCAGAACGCGGATGCCGATCGCGGCGATCTTGCGGTCCGGACCCTTGTCATCTGCCAGGACCCAGACGCCCGCCCGGCCCTTGACCCGGGTGGCTTTGATCCCGTAATCCTCCATGATCGCGATCATGACGTCTTCGAGACGCTCGACGTAGTCACGGATGCCGGCGCGGTTTTTCAGTTTGAGGATGGGGTAGGCAATCAGCTGACCCGGTCCGTGCCAAGTCAGTTTGCCGCCCCGATCCACAGGGACAACGGGAGTGCCGTCAAACGGACGCTCGTGGTCCTCCGTGAGCTTGCCTGCCGTGTAAACCGCCGCGTGCTCGAGGAGCAGGACGGTGCTGGGTTTCTCGCCGGCAACAACTTTGTTGTGGAGTTCGCGCTGGATATCCCAGCCCTGCATATAGTCGACGAAATCCGGGGCAAGACCCAGCTGTGAAAACTCAAGAGTCATGGAGACAAGCTTAGACCCCGCCGGACGAAGGCCATGATTTTGTGGCCAAGCTCTCAGTCGTACTCGGCTAGGTCGTGCGGCGCACGCCACATCTGCCTGTGGATAACTTCTGCGGCAATCCGGGAAATCCGGTATCTGTTGAGGCATGGAGACTTTTGCGCCCGGCACGGGCGGTCAGGACGATTCGGGCGCCATGCGCTCCCAGGAGACGGATTCTGCCGAACCTGTGATTCCAGGCTTTGTGCCCGTCCGCGAGCTCGGCCGCGGCGGAAGTGCCACAGTATGGCTCGCCACGGAGAAGCGCTCGGGGAGCAGCTTCGCAGTGAAATGCCTTCCCCGGATACCGGAGATGGGGGATCCCGGCGACGCCGAGTCTTCCTTGCTTCGTGAGCTGCACCTTCTGTCGCGGCTGGACCACGAGCACCTTGTCAAGGTGCGTGGCGTCGTCCAGTTGGGAGGGGCGTTCGACGGCGGCCTGGGCCTGGTCATGGATTACGCGCCCGGGGGTTCGCTGGGGCAGTTGCTCTCCAGCAGGGGGCGCCTCAGCGTGGGGGAGACAGTGACCATCTTGACTCCCCTCGCGCAGGCTTTGGGCTATCTGCACCACCAGGGCATGACGCATTCCGACGTTTCGCCCGGGAACGTGCTTTTCACTGCCGAGGGGAAACCGCTCTTGTCGGATCTGGGCGTTTCGCGCATGGTGGGAGATGCTGCCGGCGTCCCGGACTCCGGCACGCCCGGCTTCGCGGATCCGGGACCGATTGTCAATGGGGCTGCGGAGCTCCACCCTGAGCGCGATACCTACGCCCTTGCCGCCCTCGGCTGGTATTGCCTCATCGGCTCCGCGCCGGACAGTGCGGCCCGCAGGCCACCGCTGACGCTCCTGGTGCCGGCAGTCCCCGCGGCCCTCGCCGCTGCCATCGAGGCCGGACTTCATCCAGAGGGGCAGCAAAGGCCTTCGGCGGCGGAACTTGGTATCGCCATCTACCGGAGCGCGGCCCCGGCTGCTGTGGACCTTTCGGATGCGGTGCACGCGACGGTTGTTCCGGAACTGCTGACCCGGCGTCGGGCTTCTCGTCCTCGTGCGAGACGGACCCGCATCAAGGCATTTCTCGGCCGCTTCCGTTCGCGATGGGGAGGGCGAACAGGCCGGCAGGCAGCTGCGCTCGTTTCCACGCGACGGCGTGCGGCACCCATCGTGCTTGCCCTCGGGACACTGGTGGCGGCCGGATCAACAACCGCAGTGTGGTGGACCGGTGATCGAGGACCGGGAGCTGCGCAGCAAGCGCAAATGCAGGCACAGGCGCAGGGGCGGGAAGAACCCAGACAAATGGGTACCGTCCTCGACGGCGTTCCCGCCGCCGTACAAGACCAGATCCGCTCCCAGAATCCCGAGGAAGCCATCAGGGGACTATCGGCCCTCCGGGACAGGGCGTTCAGTACCGGCAAGTTTGAACTACTGGCATACATCAACACGGAGGGCTCTGCGGCAGCTGCTGCCGACAGCAAAATCAGGGAGGGACTGGAGAGCGCCGGCGTCGTTCTTTCGGGTTTCTCCACCACCTTGATCAGCACGGGCATGGAAGGTGCTGCCGGCCGGGACCGCGCGACGGTTGCCGTCACGCTGGAGACCTCAGCATATGAAGAACGGGACGTCAGTGGGCAAGTGGTCCATGTGCGTCCCGCAGGCAAACCCCAGGAACTCAGGGTGGTCCTTTTGAGGGACGGCGAGGGGTGGAAGATCGCCGAGATCCTGGCTAGGCAGACGTGAGTGGAAAAGGGTGATCAGTTGCCGCCGCTTGCCACCCATCGGGCCGCGTCAGCCAGTGCGGGGTGCTGCCAGTCAAAGCCGGCGGCCATAAGCTTGGCTGGTTCCATGCGCTGGTTGGCAAGAACCAGTTCCTCTGCCAGATGGCCGCCCAACACGAGGCGCAACGCCGGAGCCGGTACGCGGAAGAACGCTGGTCGGTGGAGCGCTGCCGCCAGCTGGGCAACTATCGCGTTGACGTCAGCACTTTCGGGAGCGCAGACATTGACGGGACCCTCAAGCGGCGAGTCGAGCAGGTATTCGAAAGCGGAGACTTCATCCACCAACGAAATCCATGGCCAGTATTGCCGACCATTTCCCAGCGGACCACCCACGCCCAACTTCAATAACGGCAGGAGTGGCCCCAGTGCCCCGCCGTCAGGGCTGAGGACCACGCCGGTGCGCGGGGTCACGACCCGAACGCCCGCAGGGGCCTTGTGGGCGGCGGCCTCCCAATCAACGCACAGGGTGGCCAGCATGCCCTTGCCCGGTCCCGTTTCCTCACGGAGCAGACCGGCCCGGGACGAGCCGTAGTAGCCCGACGCTGACTGGCTCAGAAACGTTCCGGGCGGGGTTCCGAGCCGCCCCATGGCCGCCGTGAGTGTTTTTGTTGACCGCAGGCGTGAGTCGATGATTTCCCGCACACGTGAATTGGTCCAGCGGCGGTCCCCGATGCCTGCCCCGGAGAGATTGACCACCGCGTCCGCGCCGTCCAGGACCGCCTCGTCCAATTGCCCCGCGCCAGGATCCCACTGTGCCTCGTCGGTTCCTGTTGGTGGGCGGCGAACTAGCCTGACGACGTCGTGCCCCTTCCGAAGAAGACGCTCGGTCAGCGCGGTTCCGATAAATCCCGATGCACCCGAAATCACGATTCGCATGCCTCATCACATCATGGCGAGCGTCACTTCGGCACTCCGGCAGGCCTCAGAGAGCTTGCTTCTCCTTTGACTATGATCGAACAATGACCTCCTCCAGCTACTTCCGTTTCCCGCATCTGCATGGTGATCTACTCACCTTCGTAGCCGAAGACGACGTTTGGATCGCGCCCGTGGCCGGAGGCCGCGCATGGCGGATTTCAGCGCAGCAGTTGCCCGCACGCAATCCGCGCTTCAGCCCGGACGGCAAGCGGCTTGTCTGGACGACGATCGTCGGCGCGGCTCCCGAGGTGGTCACAGCAGAGGTCGACGGCGGCGGGTACCGGCAGTTGAGCTACTTTGGCCACAGCACTACCCGGGTCAAGGGATTCACCTCCGGGGGCGACGTTGTGGTCACCTCCGCTTTCGAACAGGCCGAGGGGCGGCACACCCACGCCTACGCCTTGCCGCTTGACGGTGGCCCCGCCGTCGAACTTCCCTTGGGTCCGGTGGAATCGCTGGTGTTCGGTCCGGAAGTGGGAGATGAGCGTCCCGTTGTCCTCGCTAGCGTGCTCTCCCGCGAGCCCGCTTGGTGGAAACGGTATCGCGGCGGTACAGCTGGAAAGCTGTGGATCGACGCCGACGGAAACGGCGAGTTCGCCCGTCTGGTCCCTGAACTCGACGGGAATCTCGCGGACCCGCTGTGGGTAGGTGGCCGGATCGCCTTCCTTTCGGACCACGAGGGATACGGAAATCTCTACTCCGTGCAGCCCGACGGAACCGATCTGCGCCGGCACACCGATCATGAAGATTTCTATGTCCGGCACGCAGCGAGCGACGGCAAGCGAGTCATCTTCGAATCGGCAGGCGAGTTGTGGATCCTGCCGACGCTCGAGGCCGATGCAGAAGCGGTACAGGTCGACATTACGCTCGGCTCGGCATCGCAGTCGCGCCGACCGGCACCACTGAAGGTAGCCGCCCACTTGGGCGAAGTGTGCCCGAATGCCGTAGGTTCGGCCAGCGCAGTGGAATCCCACGGAACCATCCACTGGCTGCGCCACAAAGACGGGCCGTCCCGGGTTGTCGAAGCGACTCCCGGCGTGCGGGCAAGGCTTCCGCGGCCCCTCATCGACGGTCGTATCGCCTATGTGGCGGACCACGACGGCGTCGACTCCGTTTACATCAAGAGGATCGCCCCGCGGGTCCCGCGGCCGACCCTCGCAGCCCCGGTCCAGGATGCCGCCCCTGTGGCGCCCGAAACCGAAGTGCCGCCCGCATCCGACGAGGCTGGCGCCGCTCAGTTGCCCCGCCCCGTCTCTGCGTCAGCCATCGCGGGACAGCCGGTGATGCCCGCGCTTCGGCATGCGCAGCCGCACACGGAAGCCGCTCCGGCCTCAGAGGGCAGCCCAGCGGCGTTCGACGTCGCTCCGGAGGGCCAGGCGGACGAGCTGCGGATCGACTTCCCCAGGGCAGCCCGCCCGAGTGCCCTTGAGGCCAGCCCTGATGGCCGACGGCTTGCAGTAGGTACCGCATTCGGTGACGTCTACCTCGCAGACACGGACGGTGGCACTTTGTCGCTGGTTGTGAGCGTGGGGGATGGCAGCATTGACGGACTCGCGTGGTCGCCGGACTCACAATGGCTCGCGTGGTCCGAACCTGTGACGTCGTTTGGTTCGCGGAGCAAGCTGCGGATGATCAATACAGCCAGCCCGGAAGACATTGTGGATGTCACCGATGGCCGTTTTTGTGACGAATCACCGACATTCACCCCCGACGGCAAGTTCCTGGCGTTCCTGTCGAATCGCAGTTTTGATCCCGTCTACGACGGCCACGCCTTCGATTTGTCCTTCCCCAGCCCGATCAAGCCGTACCTCGTGGCACTCGCAGCGGACACTCCCTCTCCCTTCGGGCCGGTCGTGGACCTGTTTGAGGAGACCGAGGCTGCCACAGTGGCGACGGGCGGCGCGAAGGACAGCGCGGGAGCGACTGTCCAGGTCCGGGTGGACCTTGACGGCCTGGCATTGCGTGTCATCGGCGTCCCCGTGCCGCAAGGCAACTACTCGGATCTTTCTGCTGCCAGCGATGCGCTCCTGTGGCTCGACACCCCGCTTTCAGGTGTTACTGGAGAAGGCCGGGGGAAGGCGCAGGACAAGGCACCGGCTCCCGCTTTGGTCCGCTACGAGCTTTCGAAGCAAAAGCAGGTCACCTTGGCTTCGGCGGTTGAGCGCTACCGGCTGTCCGGTGACGGCAAGAAACTGGTCTTCGTCAACGACAAGCTTGTTATTGCCGTGCCCTCGGACACCAAGGTTGATGATGACTCAGGTGAGCGCGTCAACGTTGAGCTCAACCGGATCCGGGTCATCATGGATCCGCTTGCTGTGTGGGCGCAAGCGTTCGACGAAGCATGGCGGCTGCAGCGGGACTTCTTCTGGACCGAGGACATGGCCGGCCAGGACTGGGAATCGGTGCACCGCCTGTACCGTCCCGTCGTCGAACGCCTCGGATCGCACGACGACTTGGTGGACCTTCTGTGGGAAATCCATGGCGAGCTCGGTACCTCCCACGCCTATGTACGTCCGGCGGCCGCGGGTGAACCCGGCAGCAACGGACAGGGCCGGCTCGGTGCCGATCTTAAGTTCACGGAGGCTGGCTGGAAGATCACGCGCATCCTCGCGGGAGACTCCTCAGACCCCCTGTCCAACTCGCCGTTGACGCGACCCGGAGCCGACGCGAAGGTGGGCGACGTCGTCTTGGCGATTGACGGCGTCGGGCTTTCAGCGGACCGAACTCCGGCAAAACAACTGGTGGGCGCCGCTGGCCGCACCGTGGAACTCACGCTCCTCAATGGCGATGGACACGGTGAAGCGGCTGGTCGGCAGCGGCGTATTGCCGTGGTTCCTGTGAAGGACGAGGAACGCCTGCGGTACCAGGAATGGGTACATGCCAACCGGCGTACCGTACGCGAGGCCTCGGATGGAAAGTTCGGCTACCTGCACGTCCCGGACATGATGGCCAACGGCTGGGCACAGCTTCACAGGGATCTCGATACCGAGACCGCCCTGGACGGGTTGATTGTTGATGTCCGGCGCAACCGCGGCGGCCACACGTCTCAACTGGTGGCTGAACTGATCGGCCGCAAGGTCACGGGCTGGAGCATGCCCCGGGGCGAAAAGCCACGAACGTACCCCCAACATGCTCCGCGAGGACCGGTCATTATCCTCACCGACGAATTCGCCGGCTCCGACGGCGACATCATCACGCAGGTGTCCAAGCTCCGCGGCATCGGTCCCGTCATCGGCACGCGGACTTGGGGAGGCGTTGTGGGCATCGACAACCGCTTCTCCCTGGCTGACGGCACGGGTGTGACCCAGCCGCGTTATGCCACATGGTTCTCCGGCGGCATCGGCTGGAGCGTGGAGAACTTTGGGGTTGAGCCCGACATCGAAGTGGTGTTCCCGCCGCACGCTTACGCAGCGGGCATGGATCCCCAGTTGGAGTACGGGATTGGTGCGCTCAAGGAAATGGTCCAGGAATTGCCCACTGACCGGCCTCCGCTGCGCGAAGGCTACCGTAAGGTCCGTCCGGCCGCACTGCCCGCTCGGCCGCAACAAGGCTGAACCAAACCGCCTGGCAAAAGGCCCCGGATCGGCCAACGCGAAAGGCCCCGCCAACCCCTGATACGGGGAGTCGGCGGGGCCTTTCGCGCTTAGTGCTAGGAGGCCAAAGAGGCTTCCAGCGTGATCGGGGTTGCCCGGAGTGCCTGTGAGACCGGGCAGTTCACCTTGGCGTCTTCGGCCAGGCGCTGGAATTCTTCCTCGGAGACACCCGGGATGCGTGCGCTCACGGTGAGGTGGATACCGGTGATGCCAACACCTGGCTGGAATGTGACGTCGGCCTTGGTGTTGACCTCTTCGGGGGTGAAGCCTGCGCCTGCCACGCCGTTGCTGAAGGCCATCGAGAAGCATGCCGAGTGTGCTGCCGCAATCAGCTCTTCCGGGCTGGTCTTGCCCTCTGCGGACTCCGCACGGGCCTTCCAGGTAACGTCGAAGTTTCCGAGTCCGGAGCTGTCCAGCGTGGTGTTGCCGGCGCCTTCGATCAGGTTGCCGTTCCATACGGTGTGTGCGGTGCGTGTTGTAGCCATGTCCACTCCTCTGCGTCGTTGCGAATTGGCATCCGGATGCCGGATGCCGCCGGGTTCAATCCTAGGGATTCGACGACGGCGGCGCAGCGCTTGTCCGCTCTCAGAGGATTGTGACCGCCACGGCCAAAACGGCAACGACCGCCTGGACGGTGGGTCCAGGCGGCCGCATGTCGATCAGGGAATTACTGCCAGATCGTGGCGATGGCGATGTTGATCAAGGCTAATCCTCCGACGCCGTGTGCGAGGCCGGTGGAGACCGGTTCGCCCTTCTTGACCTTGCGGGAGCCAATGACGGCGAGCACGGCTACGGCGAGGCCGATGACGAACTTGATACCGAGTTTGAAGTAGTCGGGGTGGGCATTGGGCAGCATGGGCAGGATTCCCATCATGGCAATGCCGGTGATCAGCTGCACGAATGCGCCATCCCGCTGACGCGGGTGGACGGTCGGCTGCTTCATGGTGGCGATCCAGAAGCCCACAATCATGGCTGCGCCGACGATGTGCAAGAACAGCAGGACGTTGAAGAGAATACTCATGGCTCCAGCTTAGCCAGAATCTTCTACATGCCGTAGCAAAGCCACGGAGCAAGTGCGCGCACAAAAAAAGGGCAGGCCCCGGCGGTTTCCCACCGGTGCCTGCCCGTCGTCGTGATCCGCACCGTTAGGCGGTGCGGTCGCTACGCCATGACTGGAATCAGAGGCCCAGGTCCGCTTCGAAGGCACCTTCTTCAAGGCGGGCCTTGAGGGTCTGCAGGAAGCGGCCGGCGTCGGCGCCGTCGACCAAGCGGTGGTCGTACGTCAGCGACAGGTACATCATGGAGCGGATGGCGATCGAGTCGTCGCCGTTCTCGTCAGCAACCACCACTGGGCGCTTGACGATGGCGCCGGTGCCCAGGATTCCTACCTGCGGCTGGTTGATGATCGGCGTGTCGAACAGGGCGCCCACAGAACCGATGTTGGTGATGCTGAAGGTGCCGCCGGACAGCTCGTCAGGACCGATCTTTCCCTGGCGCGTGCGGCCGGCGACGTCGGCGATCTTGCTGGCCAGGCCTGCGAGGTTCAGGTTGCCGGCGTCGGAAATGACCGGGACCAGGAGGCCCTTGTCGGTGTCTACCGCAATCGCGAGGTGTTCCGCGTTGTGGTAGGTGATTTCCTGTTTGGCTTCGTCGTAGGCAGCGTTCAGCTTGGGGTGCTGCTTCAGTGCTTCAGCGACGGCCTTGGCGATGAACGGCAGGAAGGTGAGCTTGACGCCGTTCTGGGCTTCGAAGGAACCCTTGGCCTTGAGCCGGAGCTTGGCGATCTTGGTCATGTCGACCTCGTGCACCTGGGTCAGCTGCGTGGAGGTTTCGAGTGACTCACGCATGCGGCGGGCGATGACCTGGCGGATGCGCGGAGCCTTTTCCACGGTCCCGCGCAGCGAAGAGGCAACCACGGGAGCGGCGGCAGGCTTGCTGGGGGCCGCAGGAGCTGCGGACGCCGGCGCGGGAGTGGCAGCGGCTGCCTTCTTTGCTTCGGCCGCGGCGAGCACGTCCTGCTTCCGGATCCGGCCGCCGACGCCGGTGCCCGTCACGGTGGTGATGTCGACACCGTTCTGGTTGGCAAGCTTGCGGACGAGGGGGGTGACGTATCCGGATTCTGTTGAAACCGGGGCCGGAGCTGGCGGGGCGGCGGGTGCTGCTGCGGGTACTGCCTCAACAACGGGCGCGGGGGCAGCCGGAGCGGCTGCGGCTGGTGCGGGAGCGGCAGCCGGAGCGGCTGGTGCGGGAGCAGCTTCTGGTGCCGGTGCAGCGGCGGCGGGGGCGCCGGAGCCGATGACAGCCAGGACTGATCCGACTTCAGCGGTGTCGTCTTCGTTGACGCGGATTTCCAGCAGGGTACCAGCAACAGGGGAGGGGATTTCGGTGTCGACCTTGTCGGTGGACACCTCAAGGAGCGGCTCGTCGACCTCGACGGTGTCGCCGACGGCCTTGAGCCAGCGGGTTACCGTGCCTTCGGTGACGCTTTCGCCCAGGGCCGGCAGGGTCACATCGTGGCCCGATGCGGCGGCAGGAGCTGCTGCGGGTGCCTCAGCCGGCTCGGCTGCTGGGGCCGGTGCCGCTTCAGGAGCCGGCGCTTCGACAGGGGCGGGCGCCGCCGGTGCTTCTGCCACAGGTGCCTCTGCGGGAGCTGCTGCGCCATTGCTGCCGCTACCGATCCGGACCAGGGGAGCACCGACTTCGGCGGTCTCGTCTTCAGCTACGAGGATCTCTTCGATGATGCCGGCAATAGGAGACGGGATTTCAGTGTCTACTTTGTCGGTGGAAACTTCGAGCAGGGGCTCGTCGACTTCCACTCGGTCACCAACCTGCTTGAGCCAGCGAGTGACGGTGCCTTCGGTGACGCTTTCACCAAGGGCGGGCAAGTTAACGGATTCAGACATGTCGTCCCCGTTCTCCTTATTGATCTTTAGTGCGGATGAGTGGTGCCTGCTGGGGTCCTGCGCCCGCAGTTCGTGCGGGCGCAGGACCGGGTGTCTTGCGTAAAGACTTAGCCGTGGAGCGGCTTGCCCGCCAGGGCGAGGTGGACTTCGCCCAGGGTCTCGTTCTGCGTCGGGTGTGCGTGGATGAACTGAGCCACGTCCTCCGGGTGTGCTTCCCAGTTGACGATCAGCTGTGCTTCGCCGATCTGTTCACCCATGCGGGAGCCGATCATGTGGATACCGACGACGGGGCCGTCCTTCTGGCGGACGACCTTCACGATGCCGCCGGTGCCCAGGATGGAGCTCTTGCCGTTGCCGGCCAGGTTGTATTCCTGGGTCTGGACCTGGTCCTCGCCGAACTTCTCCTTGGCCCCCTTTTCGGTGTAGCCAACGGTGGCGATTTCGGGTTCGCAGAAAGTGACCTTCGGGACGTTCACGTCTTCAACGACCACCGGGTTCAGGCCCGCGATCTCTTCGGCGACGAAGATGCCCTGCTGGTACCCGCGGTGGGCCAACTGGACGCCGGGGACGATGTCGCCGACGGCGTAGACGTTGCCGACGCCGGTGTGCAGGCGTTCGTTGGTGATGACGAAGCCGCGGTCGAGGGTGATACCTGCTTCTTCGTAACCAAGGTTGGCGGTGACCGGGCCGCGGCCCACGGCAACCAGGAGGAGATCGGCTTCGAAGGTCTGGCCGTCAACCAAGGTGACCTTCACGCCGTTGTTGTCCTGCTCCACGCCCTGGAAGAAGACGCCGGTGCTGAACTTGATGCCACGCTTCTTGAAGGCGCGCTCAAGGTTCTTGACGATGGCGGTGTCTTCGTTGGGAACCAGGGAAGGGAGGCCTTCAACGATCGTGACGTCGACGCCGAAGGACTTCCATACAGAAGCGAATTCGACGCCGATGACGCCGCCGCCGAGGACGATGACACTCTTCGGGATGTAGTCCATGGTCAGCGCTTCGTCGGAAGTGATGACGCGGCCGCCGATTTCGAGGCCGGGCAGCGAACGGGAGTACGAGCCGGTGGCGAGAACGATGTTCTTGCCCTTGTACACCGTGCTGTTGACTACTACGGTGTCGGTGCCCTGGAGCTTGCCTTCGCCCTCGATGACCGTGATGCCCTTGGACTTGATGAGTCCCTGCAGGCCCTTGTACTTACCGGCGACGATTCCGTCCTTGTAAGCGTTCACGGCGGTGATGTCGATGCTGTCCAACGTGACGTTGACGCCGTACTTGGCGGAATCGCGTGCGTGATCGGCCAGTTCGGCCGAGTGCAGCAGTGCCTTGGTGGGGATACACCCGTTGTGCAGGCAGGTTCCGCCGAGCTTTGCCTTCTCGACGAGACCAACGGTGAAACCAAGCTGAACGGCACGCAGAGCCGTGGCGTAGCCGCCGCTGCCGCCACCGAGTACCAGGATGTCGAATTCTTGCGCAGTTGCCTGATCGGCCACTAGGACGCTCCCTCGCGTGAGCGATGACACGCGACTACGCGTCATCTGGTCTTGGAACTTGTACTGCCGCGATTATGCCAGCACCGAAGTTCTCTTGCATTTGTGACTACCGTGGTTCACCTTAGCGAACCACTTATCCATGCTCCACCCTGCCGAGGCTTTTGTGGGGCGCTTGTGGCCAGACTCACGTCGGGCCGTGGGGCCGGTCATGAACCGGCCCCACTTGGAGGCTGGTTCAGGCGGTTGCCAGCACGTCTTCGACGTAGGCGAGCAGCGTCCGGACGGTGCAACCGGTGCCTTGCTTGGGCGTGTAGCCGTAAGGGCTTCCGTTGTTGAAGGACGGGCCGGCGATGTCGACGTGTGCCCAGGGGATTTGCTTGCCGTCTGCGTCCTTGCCGACGAACTCGCGCAGGAAAACGGCCGCGGTCATCATTCCGCCGTGGCGTTCGCCGATGTTGGCGATGTCCGCCACTTGCGAATCGAGGCTTGCCCGCAGTTCTTCCGGCAGCGGCATCGGCCAGACGAGTTCGCCGGCGCGGTCGGCAGCGGACTTGAGCGCGCCGGTGACAGCATCCGAACCCATGACGCCTGCAGTACGGTCGCCGAGGGCGATCAATTGTGCGCCGGTGAGCGTTGCGACGTCGATGATGGCATCCGGCTGTTCGAGGCTCGCCGCGACCAGGCCGTCGGCCATGACCAGGCGTCCCTCGGCGTCGGTGTTGAGGACCTCCACCGTCTTGCCGCCGTAGACCGTGAGGACATCCGCCGGGCGCTGTGCCGCGCCGGAGGGCATGTTCTCGGCGATGCAGAGCCACGCGGTCACCTTGACCGGCAACCCGAGTCCCGCGACGGCCAAAACAGTATTAAGTACGACGGCGGCGCCCGCCATATCGCTCTTCATGTCGCCCATGCCGAGGGCCGGCTTGATCGAAATGCCGCCAGTGTCGAAGGTGATGCCCTTGCCCACGAGCGCGATCTTCTTGGTGGCTTTCGCCGGTGCGTACTCCACCTTGACAAGGCGCGGTTGGCGGGTTGAACCCTTTCCGACGCCCAGGATTCCGCCGAAGCCGTCTTTCTCAAGGCGCTTCTCGTCCCACACGGTCACCTTGACCGGGAGTCCCTTGGACAGTTCTTTGGCAGCTTCGGCAAAGGACTCCGGGTAAAGGTGGCTTGGCGGCTGGTTGACCAGCGTACGGGTCGCATTGACCGCGCGTCCCACGAGCAACGCCCGGTCAAGGTAGGTCTGGACTTCCTTGCCGTCAAGCGCAGTGTGGATCAGGACCTTGCCGACCCGATCCTTGAGGCCGTCCTTGCTGGAGCGGTGCTCGGTGTAGGAATAGGAACCGAGCACGGCGCCTTCGGCTACAGCTGCGACATCGGCGAGGGACGCCGTCGGGAGGGCGAGCGTCACGGAGGAAAGGCCAGCCAGTTGCCGGACCGCGGATCCCGCAGCGCGGCGCAGGGCTTCCTCAGTGAGGGGAGCGTCGTCGGCCACTTTGCCGACACCCGCCAGGACAAGAACGCCCGAGCCGGTCTCCGGAAGACCTGGCAGACGGTGAACCTGATCGGCTGCTCCTGTGATGCCCAGGAGTCCCAGCGAGGCTGCGAGGGATTCCGCAGCCTTGGCGCTCAGCGGGTTCCCGAGCAGAACCGGTCCGTCAGGACCCTGCCCGATGCCTATCACGAGTGCGTCGCTGGGCGACTTTTTCAGGTCCTTGGCAATGGTGCCAAGGGTGATGTCTGTAGTCTTCACCACGAGGATCCGTCCTCATTTCTCTCTGCATGGATTGGCCGGGCTGCATGTTGGGCGCCCGGCCCTGATACCCGTCGGTTGTCCGCTTGTGACAACGTTTGCGGTTGCGTCGGTCCGCATATGGCGGCACGTCTCGATCGTAGTCTGTCTGTTGCGCCGGATAGCAATTAAGTGAGAGTTGCAGCACACAAGCTGACAGGAATGCGTAGCCTGTCCGGGGCGTTGTACCAATACATGGAGCGTGGCCGGCCGCCGAAGGCACCTGCCGCGGTGTGCGGACGCCTGCTCCTCCTAGAATTTGCAACTGCGAAAGGAACACGCCGTGTTTGAACGGATTTCCGGCTCACTCCTTGACCCTGAGTCGCTGTACGCGAGCAACACCGAGCTCTTCCACAGCCCGGAAATCAGGGGGCTCAACATGCTGATGGGCTTCACGGGGTTTGCCGATGCCGGCCACGTGGTCCACCAGATCAACCGGGAACTGCTGGACACCCTTGAGGTCGAAACCGTGGCCGTCTTCGATGCCGACCAGCTCATTGACTACCGCACGCGCCGTCCCCACATCAGCTTCGTCGAGGACCATCTGGAGGATTACAAGGCCCCTCAGTTGGCGCTTTACATGCTGAAGGACGGCCTGGGCGAGCCCTTCCTGCTGCTTGCCGGTTTTGAACCCGACCTCCAGTGGGAGCGGTTCTCGCGCGCCGTCGTTGGGATCGTGGAAAAACTCGAGGTCAACTTGGTTACGTGGATCCACTCGATCCCCATGCCGGTTCCGCACACCCGGCCGGTCGGGGTCACGGTGCACGGCAACCGCCCGGAACTCATCGAAGGGATCTCAACGTGGAAGCCTACTGTCGATGTCCCTTCGGCCATTGGCCACATTCTTGAACTGCGGCTGAGCGAAGCCGGGCGCAAGGTGGCCGGTTACGTTATCCATGTTCCGCACTACCTCGCCGATGCGGAGTACCCGCCAGCCGCGGTCGCGGGTCTTGAATACCTCGGTGCGGCGACGTCCCTGATGCTGCCCACGGACCGTCTCCGTGAGGCCGGCAGGGAAGTGGGCCGGCAGATCGCAGAACAGGTGGAGGCATCCGAGGACGTCCAGCAGGTGGTTTCGAAACTGGAATCCCGCTATGACGACAAAGCCGAGGGGACCGTCCGCCGATCCCTGCTCGCTGACGAGAACGACGAGCTGCCCAACGCCGAGGACTTGGGCGCCGCGGTTGAGGCGTACCTCGCACGTAAAGATGCGCGCCCATAAAGCAGCTTTAATGCAGCCCCGGGCATAATGGAAGGGTGAACGCACCCCGCGCCTGGCTCATATGGACGATCGGGGTGCTCGCCTATCTGGTGGCAGTGGCCCAGCGCACATCGTTTGGTGTGTCCGGACTTGAAGCGACTGAGCGATTCCATGCCAGCGCTGCCGCTATTTCCTTCTTCACGGTGCTGCAATTGCTCGTCTATGCCGGCCTCCAGATACCGGTCGGGCTGCTCGTTGACCGCTTCGGTTCCCGCGCCATGATTGCCAGCGGGGCCGTGCTCATGGGGCTCGGCCAACTCCAACTGGCTTATGCCGAGACGGTTCCGGGCGGCGTGCTCGGCCGGGTGCTCGTCGGCGCAGGCGACGCCATGACCTTTGTCTCCGTGATCCGGCTCGTGCCGATCTGGTTCGCGCCGGCCCGGGTTCCGCTCGTCACCCAGCTGACCGGAATGTCGGGCCAGCTCGGCCAGCTCATCAGTGTGGTGCCGTTCGCGCTGGTCCTCCATTCCGCGGGCTGGAATACAGCCTTCTTGGCGCTGAGTTCCCTGTCCGCACTCGCCGTCGTCCTTGTCCTCGCCTTGCTCAGGGACGTGCCGCCCGGTCATCCGCCCCGGGAGAGCGCGCAAGGGCTGCGCGCCACGGGTGTGACCTTGGCGCGTGCGTGGCGGCAGCCCGGGACGCGCTTGGGGCTCTGGTGCCACTTCACTGTCCAGTTCAGCGGTAACGTCTTCGCCATGTCCTGGGGCTACCCGTTTCTGGTGTCGGCGCAGGGCCTGGACGCGGCCACCGTGTCCGCCCTGATGGGACTTTTTGTGGTTACGAGCATTCTCGTGGGGCCTCTGTTTGGAACCTTCGTGGCCAGGCACCCGATGCGGCGCTCGGCCATGGTCCTCCTGATTACGGCGGCCACCGCACTTGCCTGGGGTGCGGTTCTGCTGCTGCCAAACCGGGCGCCCTTGTGGTTGCTTGCCTTGTTGGTGATCGCTCTCGCTATCGGTGGCCCCGGGTCCATGATCGGCTTTGATTTTGCCCGGACATTCAATCCGTCCCACAGGATCGGTACTGCCACGGGCATCGTCAACGTGGGCGGCTTCGTTGCGGCGCTCCTGACGATCTACTTGGTGGGGCTCATCCTAGATATTCTCCACACCAGCGGCTTCTCAGGCGGGGAGCTGTACGGCCTGGCGTCCTTTCGCATCGCATTGAGCGTGCAATTCCTATTCCTTCTTGTGGGTACCGTCTTGATCGTCATGACCCGCCGCAAGGTGCGCCGCCAGATGGCGGCGCAGGGCGTGCACGTTCCACCGCTCCTCGTGTCATTGGCAAATCAGCGCCGGCGCCGCGTGGAATTGCGACGCGAACGGCTCGCGAAGCAGCGAAGCTCAGCGAGCTAGCCTGCTTCCGCCCTGGCGCCCTTTCGCGGTGGCCCGCCTTTCTTCGGGAGGCGTCGTAGTGCGGACTGCGGAAGTGTTCCTCCACAGGCAGTCACTGGAACCTTTGTCCACATAGGGCAAATGAGGCCTGCCGTCGCCGCCTTTTGCTGCCGATGCTGGATTCATGACAGCAGACAAACGTGTAACCATCTCCCGGCCCGAGGACATTCTGGGCTTCATTCCCCATGCCTTGGGGCACTGGCCAAAGGAGAGTCTCGTGGCCATCACTTTGCGCGGCCAGACGCTAGGCGCCACCCTGCGAGTGGACCTTCCACCCGACAGATCCGAAAGGGTGCTCGCGGTGTACTCACGGAGGATCGCCGAATATTTGGAAGCGGACCATGACGCCGACGGAGCACTCTTGGCAATTTTCAGTGACGATGGCTGGGAAGATGGAGGCGTTGTGCGGGGCAACGTTCCGCTGCTGGAGGCATTGGATCTCGTGCTGGCCCGCCGCGGCCTAGCGCTCCGGGACGCCTGGTTTATTGGTTCTGACTACTGGCGCAGCGCGTTCTGCACCGACGTCGCGTGCTGCCCTATCCCTGGGCGTTCCGTGGACCAGATCCTCGACAGCCGGCTCAACGCCGAAATGGTTTTCAGGGGGAGCAGCGTCAGGGAGTCACCCCGGTTGCTGGGGCCGGAGGACGAACCGGCCGTTGATCCGGAGTTCTTGAGTGCGGAAGCCGCCACCCTTGAGGAGATGCTTCGAAGGTGGCAAAGCAAAGGGGCGTTCGAAGAAATGCTGGATGTGTGGACACGTGTCCTCGACTCCGGTCTTCCCGAAGAAATCGACCTTGAGGCTGCGGCGTTCCTCCGGGCGAGCCTGCGGGTCCCGGCGTGGCGCGACGCCGTAGTGGTCTTGGCAGCCGCCGGGAAAGGCGTCGCCCGCGGCGGTGCGGAGGCCTTCCGCTTCTTTTCTCCCGAAGGCGATCACGAAGAAGCCTTGCTCATTCCGCCCGGACTTCGTCCCCTCTCGCAGGCAGCAGGGAAGTCGCCGGCAGCAGGGAAGGGGCGCCGGGCATCAGGAGGGGAGCCTCCGAGGACCGCGGCTGCCGATATCAACGCGTTGCGGTACGGAGACGTGTTGATGGGACTCTACCCGGATAACCCGAACTGGGAACGGCTGACCACGTTGGACCGGGTTCTGGCGAGGCTCTCGCGGCGCGGCGGTGGCGAGGGACGCGCTGCCGCGCTCACGATCCGGGGGTGGATTCAATGGTGTCAGGGAAGCGGTTCGTTCGCCGACGAGTTCTTTTCGCGAGCGGACGCCGAACAACAGGGCTATCGACTCGCGGAACTTCTTGCGGAAGTGGTACGACGCGGCACAGTGTGCGGGTGGGCGAAAAGCAAGACCTCTGCGTGGCGGAAGTTCGGTGGGGCTGCGGCGTGACGAGATGCCGTGACGTGGTGATGCGACGTAAAGCCAGGGACCCGACGTGAAGACAGGCATCCGACCTGAAGCCTCCAGAGCGTATCACCGCGGGAAATCCGCCGACGCGTAATTGTCCGCAAGGAAGCCCTCATCGACCCCCGGAATCCAAAACCGTGAGACAATGGTTGCCGAGACCCGGTTGGGTCCGTGTTTCAAGTGCCCCAAATGTCCCTGAACCTAGGGAACATTTAGGCGTCGTCGGGAGTTCTATCTAAAGACTCTGCGGTCGGCGATGGCACTTGATGTTCATCGCGGACTTGACAGGGTCATAGTGGTGTTGCCCCCATGGTGATTCCACAGACCGCCGCTAGAAAGGTTTTCTGTGACCCCGTCTTCCGCCGAGAAGGAACCCGCCGCCCAGGCCGAACTGTCCGCCGAAGAAAAGAAGGCGGCTACAGTTGCGAAGCGTGCGGCAACGCGTGCTGCCAATGCTTCAACTGCAGGTGCAGAGAAGCCGGCACCCAAGAAGCGCGGGCCCAAGCCCGGCGCCAAGGCCGCTGCCGAAGCAGCCACCAAGTCCGCCGGCGCCGACGAGGACTCCGAAGAAGTCGAGGATTTTGACGCCGTCGTTCCCGATGAAGCAGAGCTCACCGAGGAAGTCGAAGAAGGCGACGAGGGCAAGAAGCCTGCCTCAACAGGTTCCGGTTTTGTCTACTCGGATGCCGATGACGACGACGCTCCTGTCCAGCAGGTTATGTCTGCCGGCGCAACGGCCGACCCCGTCAAGGATTACTTGAAGCAGATCGGTAAGGTCGCCCTCCTGAACGCGGAGCAGGAAGTCGACCTTGCGCTCCGCATTGAAGCCGGCCTCTTCGCAGAGGAGAAGGTCAACGCGGACGACGGTTCCATGGACCCGAAGCTCAAGCGTGAGCTTGAGTTCATCATCCACGACGGCAAGCGCGCCAAGAACCACCTCCTCGAAGCCAACCTTCGCCTTGTGGTCTCCCTTGCCAAGCGCTACACCGGCCGCGGGATGCTGTTCCTGGACCTCATCCAGGAAGGAAACCTGGGCCTGATCCGTGCAGTGGAGAAGTTCGACTATACCAAGGGCTTCAAGTTCTCCACCTACGCCACCTGGTGGATCCGCCAGGCCATCACCCGCGCCATGGCAGACCAAGCCCGCACCATCCGCATCCCGGTGCACATGGTGGAAGTCATCAACAAACTGGCACGCGTCCAGCGCCAAATGCTGCAGGATCTCGGACGCGAACCCACGCCTGAGGAACTGGCCCTCGAACTGGACATGACGCCCGAGAAGGTCGTCGAAGTCCAGAAGTACGGCCGCGAGCCCATATCGCTGCACACCCCGCTTGGCGAGGACGGTGACTCCGAGTTCGGCGACCTCATCGAGGACTCCGAAGCCGTGGTGCCGGCGGATGCCGTGAGCTTCACCCTGCTCCAGGAGCAGTTGCACTCGGTACTCGATACCCTGTCCGAGCGTGAAGCAGGCGTGGTAGCCATGCGCTTCGGCCTCACCGACGGCCAGCCGAAGACTTTAGACGAAATCGGCAAGGTCTACGGAGTCACCCGCGAACGCATCCGTCAGATCGAATCCAAGACGATGTCCAAACTGCGCCACCCCTCACGGTCGCAGGTTCTGCGGGACTACCTCGACTAAAGCAACGGACGCCCTGCGCTAAGCGGCGCAAGGCTTCCACGAAAATGGACCCTCGGTTGAACTTCCGGGGGTCCATTTTCATGTTCCTAACGCTTGTTTCGTTCGAGTGCCTGGCCGAGGATCCTTGTACCTTCCGGGAAGGCGGACGGGTTGGGGCCGGCATAGTTGAGCCGGATGAACGGACCTGCCGGTTCAGCCGGGAACCACTCATTGCCGACGGCGATCATCACCCCGGCACTCTCGCAATCCAGGGTCAGCCTTTCTAGGTCTGTCCCGTCCGGCAAGCGTGCCCAGAGGTTCAGCCCTCCCTTGGGGATCTGGCTGATATGGGCCTGAGGGGCGTGTTCGCGCAGGCTCGTGATCAGAAGGTCGCGGCGGGATTGAAGCTGATGGCGAAGGCTGCGTAGATGTGTCTGCCAGGCTGGCTGTGTGACGACATCGAGTGCTGCAGCCTGGAGCAACCCGCTGACATACATCGACTCTGCGGCCCGGTCTGCGAGGATGCGTTCGCGGGCCGGGCCGCGTGCGATGACGGCAGCAACGCGGATGGCCGGGGAGACGCTCTTCGTGAGGGAGCGCAGATAGACGACATGCCCGGAATCGTCACGTGCGGCGATGGGCATGGGAGCCGAAGTGATGCCGAAATCGTGCGCCCAGTCGTCCTCCACCAGGAACGCACCGTTCGCGCGCACCACGTCCAGGACCTGCTCGCCCCGTCGAGCGGGCCATTGCGCTCCGGTGGGGTTCGCGTAATTCGGTTGTGCGTAGAACAGGCGTGCACCGGTCTCCTCAAAGGCCCTGGCCAATTCTTCCGGGTCGGGCCCATCGGGCCCGCTGGGCACCGGAATTATGCGGACTCCCGCTTGCGTCGCGGCCAGAATGGCTCCCCAGTAGCTCGGGGATTCCATGAGCAGTGGCTGCCCGTGGCCCACCAACGCACTAAATATCGAGCTGAGGCCGCCTTGGCTTCCTGGCAGCACGATGACGTCGCTCGGTGTTGGCGGGGTGAGCCCTGCCAGGGTCGTAGAGCCTAGTTCGTGCGCGAACCAGGACTGCAACTCGGGAAGCCCCGCCGCGGGTGGTCGAGACAATGCCGCGTCTCCCCGGGCGGCGCGGGCGAGCGCGGCCCGCACAAGGCGCTCCGGCAGGAGTTCCCGGTCCGGGTAGCCGGAGTGGAAAGCAATGACGTCGTTCGAGGTGCTGCGCATCGTTGTGGAGGCCGAGCGGGGAGGTGCCTGCGGTGCGCGCAGCGCCGCAGTCTGCCAGCCGTAATCCGACGGCCTGGCAGTCCGGACGGCCCGCACAAAAGTCCCGACGCCGGGCCTGCTCTCAATCAAGCCCTGGGAAGTGAGCGCTTGCAGGGCCTTCTGCACCGTCACCGGGCTGGCCTGGAACTCGGCAACCAGCGACCGCGTGGATGGCAGCCGGGATCCCGGCGCCGCCCCTGCGATCCATTCGCGCAGTCGCATCGCAATCCGGGAACTGCTATCGTTGTTCATGAGAGACAATAGTAGCGCTACTACGCTTATTCGCCCAGTGATACCGTCCCTTCCAGCCACGGGCCTTTGGTGGGGCCTTCTGGGAGTAGCGGCGTTCTCGTTCACTGTTCCCTTCACCCGAGCGGCGGTTGGTGGCCTGTCGCCCCTGTTTATCGGCTCGGGTCGTGCCGTCGTCGCAGGGATACTCGCAATGTGTGCGCTCTCGCTCACCAAGCAGCGACTTCCTCGAGGCAAGCAATGGGCGCGGCTCGCGGTGGTCGCTGCCGGGATTGTTGTCGGCTTCCCGTTGCTTACCTCATTCGCCCTCATGACGACGCCGGCCAGTCACGGTGCCGTCGTCATCGCTCTGTTGCCTGCCGCGACGGCAACTGCGGCAGTGCTGCGCGGACGTGAGCATCCGCCGATCGCTTTCTGGCTGGTCACGGCCGTGGGAGCCATTGCAGCCATTGCATTCGCCCTATCGCAGGCAGGTCACCCAGCGCAGTCCGGCGGGCTCGGACAGCTGAACTGGGCGGACTTGCTGCTCCTCGGTGCCGTCATTGCGGCGGCTATCGGTTACGCCGAAGGGGGACTGCTCGCACGCGAACTCGGCGCGTGGCAGACCGTATCCTTGGCGCTCGTGCTGGCATTGCCGTTGATGGCCGGTCTGACGGCGCTCTCCATGGCTCAGCAGCCTCCGTTAGCTTCACCGGCTCAATGGGCTGCTTTTGCATACCTCGGAATCGTTAGTATGTTCCTCGGCTTCTTCGCCTGGTACCGGGGCCTCGCCATTGGGCCTATGGCCAAGGTCAGCCAGATACAACTCGTCCAGCCCGTGATGAGCATCTGCTGGGCAGGATTGCTGCTTGGCGAAACCCTGGGCTGGACCACAATCGTCGGTGGAATCGCCGTCATCCTTTGCGCCGGCGTCGCCGTCCGCGTCCGGCTCAATCCGAAGCCTGCGAACCAGAATCGCTAACGGACATCAAGATCCCCCTACCCCGAAGGAGAACCCCATGTACATTCCAGCGCACTTCCAAGCCGGCACCGACTCCATCCATGACCTCCTCATGCGGCCGGGCGCTGCAAACTTAGTCACCATGACCCAGCGAGGCCTGCTCGCCAGTTTCGTGCCCTTCGTCTACGATCCTTCGATCGGCGAACACGGCGCGTTGCACGGACACCTCGCCCGAACCAACACGCAATGGTCCGAGCCGGCGATCGGAGAATCACTAGTCATCATCCAGGGTGCGGATGCCTATGTCTCGCCTTCGTGGTACGCCTCGAAGGCCGAACACGGACGTGTCGTCCCGACGTGGAACTACTCCACAGCCCACGTCTACGGAAGGCTCGCCGTCCATGACGATGTGGCGTGGCTCGGCAACCAGGTCCGGCGGCTGACAGGGCTCAACGAAGCCCCCTTTGAGCGACCGTGGTCCGTGGACGATGCGCCGGAGCGTTACGTCGCAGGTCAGTTGCGAGCCATCGTTGGCGTCGAACTATTGATCACGAGGATCGAAGCGAAAACCAAACTCAGCCAAAACCGACCTGACACGGACATTGATGGCGTGATTGCTGGCCTTGAGGCACGCGGGCAAGCAGAGGCCTCCGCCGACGTAGCGCGAGCCAGGCAGGAAAGATCGCGCCCGGACGCCGGCTTCGCGTAGGGCACGGAGACAGCTTCCCTGTTAAGCGGCGCTTCCTCTATGCCGCCACTGATTTAACGCAGCACGGTTAACGCAGCGAGGCCCCTCCATCCGGAGGGGCCTCGCTATCTCTATGAAATTTTGTCAACCGGGCGGCCTGTGGGCGGCCATGGATGGCTAGTCGGCCAGGACGGGTTCCTTCTCCTGAAGGCGACCCGTTTCGTCATGCCAGTCCGAGGTCATCGGCCGCAGCGTGGCCTCTATTGCGCGTGCGTGGTGGCCGCAGAAGAGCAGCTCACCGCCGGAGGACTCGAGTACAACGCGGACATATGCCTGGGCCCCGCAACGGTCGCACCGGTCGAGTGCATTGAGTGTGCGGTCTGCAACTGCTGTTGTCATGTTCGGCCTCCTTAGTAGTTCTGTGTATCCATATAACCAGCATTCGAAGCGAAACCATGGCAAGGATGGGTCACGTTCGCTGTCCGCGTATCACATGTGCGTAACACTAGGAAGTGGCGTCCGGCACGATTGGGAGTGGCAGCACTCGTCTTGGCTCAGGGGCGACTAGCCTAGGAGAAGCCTTAATTTGCGTCTGTTACACCCCGAAGGAGCGCCCCGCCCGTGGCACCGAGTTCTGAATACAACGCCCGGCACCTTTCAGTCCTGGAAGGCCTCGAAGCGGTCCGCAAGCGTCCGGGCATGTATATCGGCTCCACCGACTCCCGTGGCCTCATGCATTGCCTGTGGGAGATTATCGACAACTCAGTCGACGAAGCGCTGGCGGGCTTCGGCCACGACATCCAAATCATCCTGCACGCTGACAATTCGGTGGAAATCCACGACGACGGCCGCGGCATCCCCGTTGACTTGGAACCCAAGACCGGGCTGACCGGCGTCGAGGTCGTCTTCACCAAACTGCACGCCGGCGGAAAGTTCGGTGGCGGCTCGTACACGGCTTCGGGTGGTTTGCACGGCGTTGGGGCGTCCGTTGTGAATGCGCTCTCTGCCCGTCTTGACGTGCAGGTGGACCGCGGCGGCAAGACCTACCAGATGTCCTTCCGCCGGGGGGAACCCGGACGGTTCAAGGACACCGGCTCCAAGCCCAGCCCGACGTCGGTCTTTGAACCGTTCGTCGAAGATTCGGTGCTCGACGTTGTCGGCAAAGCCAAACGAGGCGTCACCGGCACCCGCATCCGTTACTGGGCGGACCGTCAGATCTTCACCCCGGACGCGAAGTTCTCGCACGAGGACCTCGCTGCCCGCGCCCGCCAAACCTCCTTCCTGGTTCCGGGCCTCAAGCTCACCGTGCGCGATGAGCGCCGACTCCCCGGCACGCCCGGTGCGGACGGCCCGCACGAAGAGGTCTTCCACCACGACGGCGGCATTTCCGAGTTTGTCGACTTCCTTGCCGCAGATTCGGGTGTCACTGACATTTGGCGGCTCCACGGTGCGGGCAAGTTCAAGGAAACCGTTCCGGTCCTTGACGAGAATGGGCACAGCAAGATCGCCGAAGTGGAGCGCGATTGTGAAGTTGACGTCGCGCTGCGGTGGGGGATCGGCTATGAGACCACCATGCGGAGCTTCGTCAACATCATCGCCACGCCCAAGGGCGGAACACACCAGGCCGGCTTCGAGCAGGCACTCCTGAAGACCTTCCGCAAGGCCGTGGAAACGAACTCACGCAAACTCAAAGCGGGCAACGACAAGATCGAGAAGGACGACGTGCTGGCAGGCCTGACGGCCGTGCTGACTGTCCGCCTGGCAGAGCCGCAGTTCGAGGGCCAGACCAAGGAAATCCTGGGCACATCGGCGGTCAGGGCGATCGTTTCCAAAGTGGTGGAAGACGAGATCACGGCGCGTCTGAACTCGGCGAACCGCAATGACAAAGCCCAGTCCACCTTGCTGCTCGAGAAAATCGTCAGCGAGATGAAGTCCCGCATCTCGGCCCGGGTCCACAAGGAAACGCAGCGCCGGAAGAATGCACTGGAAACGTCGTCGATGCCAACCAAGCTAGCTGATTGCCGCACGGACGACGTCGGACGCTCCGAGTTGTTCATCGTGGAAGGTGACTCCGCCCTTGGCACCGCCAAGCTGGCGCGGTCCTCGGACTTCCAGGCGCTCTTGCCCATACGTGGAAAGATCCTGAACGTGCAGAAAGCCTCGGTGGGGGACATGCTCTCCAACGCAGAGTGCGCCGCCCTCATACAGGTAGTGGGTGCAGGGTCCGGCCGGAGCTTCGACATCGACGCCGCCCGTTACGGCAAGGTGATCCTCATGACCGATGCAGACGTCGACGGCGCCCACATCCGCACGCTTCTGCTCACCTTGTTCTTCCGGTACATGCGTCCGATGATCGACGAGGGCCGGGTGTACGCGGCAGTACCGCCCTTGCACCGGGTGGAGGTCATCAACGCGGGCCAGAAAGCCAACGAGATGATATACACGTACTCGGAGGCCGAGCTGCACGTCCTGCTGGCAAAGCTCGCCAAGGAAGGCAAGCGCTACAAAGAACCGATCCAGCGCTACAAGGGCCTGGGCGAGATGGACGCCGAGCAACTCGCCGAGACCACCATGGATCCGCGCCACCGCACCCTCCGCAAGGTGGGGATTGAGAATGCCAAGATGGCGGAGGACACCTTTGACCTGTTGATGGGTTCGGACGTCGCCCCGCGCAAGGACTTCATCATTGCGGGCGCCGCAGACCTGGACCGGGAACGCATCGACGCCTGATGCCCGATTCAGCGGGCACGGCTTAGCCCAGCAGGCCCGGCACGATCAGCAGTCCTGTGGGCACGGCAAGCAACATGGCCGACGCCGCGAGGACCAAGGCGCGAAGTCCTGCCGAAAGCGGGGGCTTGGGCGAGAGTAGCCTGCTGACGCGCGACGCCGTCGTACGTGGTGAATCGGCACCACCGGTGCCGCTCAATGTGCCGTCTTCAGAGGAAGAGTCCTGGGCGCTTGTTCCGGGGAGCGAGACCCGCTCCGCGGGACGGGCGGAACCGTTGGCCACGATCGCGATCGCCTTGATGAGGGTTCCCTTGCTTTCGGTGCGCAGCGCCACGTCATCGGCGAGCATCTCCATCAGGGAGTTGACCGCCACCTGGGCGAGCCGGGTAGTGGGGAACCAGGGCAGCGCCTGGCGCCACGCGGCGAAGGCCCACAAGAGGAGGTCGTGGCGTTGCGAGAGATGCGCGTTCTCGTGGATCAGGACGGCCCTGAGTTCAGCAGGTTCCAGTGCGGCCATCAGGCCATCGGACAGCACGGTCACGGACCTTGCTCCGCCGGGAAGGCAGTAGGCAACGGGTGAGGCATGGTTGATGACCACGGTTCCCGGACCGTCGTCGGAGGGTGAGGCCAGAAGCGCGAGGAGTTCACGGTGCCGCTGCCGCTGCCGCTCGATCTTGACGTAGGTCAGCAGCAGGGTAAACACCAGATGGGCGCTCAGCAGCGCCGCTGCGGACAGAGCGAACAAATGCCAGAAGCCCAGCGCTGTAGTGGGCTCGTTGTGAAGCACCATGCCGGTCAACGAACGCAGCCCCGCAATGAGGTTGTCGCCGACGGGCTCAAGTCCGTAGACGAGCATGGCCCCGATCATGGAGAGGCCCCCGGCAAGTGCGATGGCTTGCCAGAGGACCATGGCCATGAAAGGTGCGCGCGCCGGCCACTCGGCGCGCGACAAGAGAACCGGAACTGGCCATGCCAGCACCAAAGCAAGGACCGCCAGAAAATATGAGGTCCAGAACATGGGTGGTTAGTTTTTGCCGAGCAGTTTGCGCAGCGTGGCAGCTTCACTTTCGCTTACGGAACCAATGAACCGGGCCAGCACGGCTTCGCGGTCAGGGGCCGACCCCAGCGCCTCATGCATGAGGTCTGCCGTGTGGTCAGCGCGGCTCGACACGGCCTGGTAGCGGTGCGGACGGGTACCCCGTTCGCGCTCCACAAGGCCCTTTTTCTCAAGGCGGGACAAGACCGTCAACACCGTGGTGACGGCGAGGTCCTTGCCCTGGTGCCCTGCGATGCCATCGGCGGCTGCGGAGTCCTGCGCCAGCAGGTCACGAAGTTTGTTGGCTGTCGCAGCCTCCTGGCCTGCCCAGAGCAGATCCATGACCGCCCGTTCCAGTTCACCAAGACTTGCCATCAATGCATCCCTACTTTCCGCAGTTCCCCGCCGCGATAGGCCCGGGGGAGTGCGATGATCCAACATTCCACCATCAATCTACCGCTTTTTGGAGCGCGATTCTACGTGAAGTAGAACATGCGGCGCGGCGTGTCCTTGCGGCACTGTTACGCCACTGGAAGAGTGGTGATCACATCGGACGGATTTGTTCTACACTGCGTAGAAGAAGAAATTTCTACACAACGTAGAAAATGGACGCCGCAAGCGGGCGGCGGGACAATAAGGACAGCCATGGACGCCTTGGAAATCGCACGCTGGCAATTTGGAATCACCACGGTCTACCACTTCATGATGGTGCCGCTGACCATCGGGCTGGGGCTTGTTGTGGCCGTCATCCAGACACTTTGGTACCGCACCGGAAAAGTTGAATACCTGCGGATGACCAAGTTCTGGGGCAAGCTCTTCCTAATCAACTTCATCATGGGCGTGGCCACGGGCATTGTGCAGGAATTCCAGTTCGGCATGGCCTGGAGTGAGTACAGCCGCTTCGTTGGAGACATCTTCGGCGCGCCCCTGGCCCTGGAAGCGCTTCTGGCGTTCTTTGTGGAATCGACCTTCCTAGGGCTGTGGATCTTCGGCTGGAAGCAGCTCAAGCGGGGTGTCCACCTCGCGTGCCTTTGGATCGCAGTGATCGGCTCGCTCTTCTCGGCCTACTTCATCATCGTCGCCAATTCCTGGATGCAGCACCCGGTCGGCATCGAGATGGTCAACGGGCGCCCCGTCATGACCGACGCCTGGGCGGTCTTCACCAACAACACCGCCTTGGTGGCTGTGCCGCACACGCTCTTCGGCGCTCTAGGCGTCGCCGGTGCGTTCCTTCTGGGCATCGCGTGGTACCACCTCTGGCGGCGCCGCCACGACGGCATTGACACCGTCGATGCGGACGGCCGCGCCATTCCCGGCGAAGCCAACATCCCCGGACGGGACAAGGCAGACTACAAGGTGTGGATCAATTCCTTGCGGATCGGCGCCGTCGTTGCCATGATCTCCTTTGCCGGGACCGCCTTCACGGGCGATCTGCAGGGCAAGTTGATGTTCGAACAGCAGCCCATGAAGATGGCCGCAGCTGAGGCCGCATGCCACGACGGCACTGGATTCTCCGTGCTGAGTGTCGGCAATGTCGGCTCCAAGAACTGCAACGACGTTGTGGCCGTGATCGAGGTTCCCGGCATTCTCTCCTTCCTGGCCAAGGGCGACTTCAGCACAGAGGTGAAGGGCGTCAACAGCCTCCTGGACGAGTACAAGGCCAAGTACGGCACTCACTTGCCGAACGATCCCCTATACGGCGATCGCGCAGGGCAGGAAATCCAGTACGTGCCGGTCATGGAAGTCACCTATTGGGGCTTCCGCATGATGATTGGCTTCGGTGGGCTTGCCGCCTTTGCCGCGTTGCTTGCCCTGTGGGTGACGCGCAGGGGAGTGGTGCCGCAATCTCGTTGGATCATGCGCCTTGCAGTCTTCGGGATCCTTGCTCCCTTTGGGGCCAACGCCGCCGGCTGGATCTTCACGGAAATGGGCCGGCAGCCATTCGTCGTCGCGCCCAATCCGGACGCGAGCGGCATCGACCAGGTGTTCATGTTCACGGCCGCGGCCGTCTCTCCCGGAGTGTCTGCCGCTGAGCTCATTACCTCATTGGTGGTGTTGGCCTCGATCTACGCGGTCCTGTTGGTGGTGGAAGTCCGGCTGCTGGTCAAATATGCCCGCGGGGGCGTGGCCTCCGCGATGCCGGAGCTCGCTGAGGCTCGCCACGGCGAAAAGAAAGAAAAGAAGGACGACGGCGGGACCCCGGGTGCCCCGGGCCAGCCCGGCGACAGCGACGACGTCCTGGCATTCGCCTACTAGGAAGCAGAGGAATCTTTCGCATGGAACTGTTGCCAACCGTCTGGTTCATAGCCATCGCCGTGCTGTGGACCGGCTACCTCTTCCTGGAGGGCTTCGATCTAGGCGTCGGAATGCTCATGAAGCTCTTCGCCCGGAACAACACCGACTGCCGGGTTCTACTGAACACGATCGGCCCGGTATGGGACGGGAACGAAGTCTGGTTGCTGACCGCGGCCGGCGCCACGTTTGCGGCCTTCCCGCTCTGGTACGCCTCGCTGTTCTCGGCCCTCTACCTGCCCCTGCTACTTGTCCTGGTGGCCTTGATCTTCCGAGCTGTGGCTTTCGAGTACCGGGGCAAGGTGGACACCGCGCGCTGGCGGACCATCTGGGACTGGGCCATTGCCATTGGTTCGTTCACGGCAGCGTTCGGCATCGGCGCGGCCCTGGCATTGACCACTACCGGGCTGCCGCTCAACGCTAACGGCGACCGCCAAGGCGGCCCCTTTGCCTGGTTCAGCGGTTACGCAGTGCTGGGCGGCTTCGCCGTCGTGGCGTTCGCCCTGGTGCATGCTTTGGCGTTCCTAGCCTTGAAGACCGACGGCGAGGTGCGCCATCGCGCGCGCCGCTGGTTTGTGCGGCTCTCGCCAGTCGCATTGCTGCCGCTGCTGGGATGGATGGTGGCCGTCCAACTCCTTAGCGGCAAGACGTGGACCTGGGCACTCGTGATCGTGGGAGTCCTGGCTGCCGCAGCGGCCTGGGTTCTCGCCCGCAAGGGAGCCGAGGGCAGGGCCTTCGGAGCCCTGGGTGTGTTCCTGGTGTGCGCCACAGCATCCATCTTCGGTGCAGCCTTCCCGGTGGTGATTCCTTCGACCTTGGATCCTGCCTTCAACCTCACCATTTCCAACGCCTCATCCTCCGCCTACACCTTGGGGTTGATGAGCATCGTTGCGGCAGTCGGTCTGCCCCTTGTCATCGCCTACCAGGCGTGGACCTACTGGGTGTTCCGCCAGCGCGTCAGCGCGGCACACATTCCGGCCGCACATGGTTTCCTGCCGGCCATCGCGGCCAAGGTGCTGGTCGGTCACGCGGCGTCGGGCGGTCCGGCTGCAAAACACGCACGCCACAACGCGAGGGAGTAGCGGATGAAGCCCCAGTTGCCAGACGGACCCGCCACCCGATCCGCCCTGTACGCCCTTGGCTTGTTGTCATCGCTCAAGGCCTTGTCACTGGTCCTGATTGCACAGGCCGTCGCGGGGATGCTGTCCGGACTTGCCGCGGGCGGCATGGGGTGGCGGGAAGGACTCCTCTGGGGTGCCATCGGCGCGGTGCTGCGGTCGCTGACGGTCTGGGGCCAGGGAGTCGCGGCGCGCCGGGCGGCCCTCGGGGTCAAGGAAGAGCTGAGGTCCAGGCTTCTGGGCCGAGCCCTCGGTGCCGGGGCCGCGGGACGGGTCGGCGGAGTGAACGACGGCGGGATGGCGGTGCTCGCGACGCGCGGACTTGATGCGCTCGACAACTACTACACCCAGTTCCTGCCGGCCTTGGTCAATTGCGCCGCAGTACCTTTGCTCCTGGGCGTCCGGATACTTTTCGCGGACTGGGTCAGTGCCGTGGTTGTGGTTTTGACCCTGCCGCTGGTACCGCTTTTCATGGTGCTGATCGGCCGCCACACCGAGGACAGGGTCCACGAGGCTCAATCCACCTTGAGGAGGCTCTCTGGGCACATCCTGGAGCTGGCCAAGGGGCTCCCGGTGCTCGTGGGATTGGGCCGCGCCCGCGAACAACGCGCAGCACTCGAAGACCTCTCCGAGGAATACCGTTCCCGTACGATGGGAACCCTGCGGACGGCCTTCCTTTCCGCCCTCGCCTTGGAGCTCATCGCCACCATTTCCGTGGCCGTTGTTGCCGTCTTCATCGGCGTACGACTCGTGGCGGGGGACATGGGCCTGGAAGCAGGCCTGCTGGCTCTCATCCTCGCCCCCGATTGCTACCTTCCCCTGCGTGAGCTGGGCACGGCCCACCACGCCAGCGACGACGGCCGCGAAGCACTGGCCGCCGCTAACGCCGTGCTGGAGTCGCCGGCGGGCCGCCCCCTGAGCGAAGTTTCCAGCACAGAGGCGTACGACGTCGGCGCGGACGCCACAAACAAGCCGCTCGCCGACGTCGTGGTCACCGGCCTGACGGTGAGCTACGCGGGACGGGCCGCGGCCGCCGTCGGGCCCATCGACTTCCATGCCCCCGTAGGGCAGATCACGGCCCTTGACGGCCGCAGCGGTTCGGGAAAGAGCACCGTACTGGGCGTTCTGGCTGGCACGACCGGCGACGGTCCGCGGGCGCGCGTTAGCGGTACCGTTGCCGGACTGGGCGCCGGAGCCGTGGCCTGGGTGCCGCAGCATCCCGTCATGGTGGCTGGAACGGTGCTGGACGAGATCGTCCTCTACCTCAACGGCGGCAGCCGGGGCTTCCCGACAACCGACTCCAAATCCACGCCGGACGCCCGCAACGCGACCGCAATGGAGTGCTTGGAGAAGGCTGCCGCGGAACACCTCGCACTCAAACACCCCGCGGAGCTCAGCCCTGGCGAATTGCGGCGCGTTGCCGTCGCCCGCGGCCTGGCGCGCCTCAAAGCCGGAGCCACGGTACTCCTGCTCGACGAACCCACCGCCCATCTCGACGCCGCCTCCGCAGATGCCATCCGCACGGCAATCCAGGGCCTGCGAGGGGCCGCCACTGTCATCCTGGTCGCCCACGATGCCGCAACCCGGAAACTTGCGGACCACGTGGTGCGGCTCGAGGGCGGGACGGCAGAGCAGCAAGCGGGCCGGGCCAATCCCGAGCCCGCGGCAGCCGCACGTGGAACAGCAATCCAGCAGGACAGCCATCTTCGGGGCGGCCCGGCCGGGGGGATTGAACCCCCCACCGCCATTTCCACCCTCAACGCCTTGGCACGTATCCTCGCTCCCGTCCGCTACAAGTTCGCCGGTGCTGTGCTGATCGCGGCGCTCGCCGCCTTGTTCGCCGTGGCCCTGTCCGGATTGTCCGGCTGGCTCATTATCCGGGCCAGTGAGCAACCGCCCATCCTTTACTTGCTCGGAGCCATTGTCGGTGTGCGGTTCTTCGGCATTGGCCGGGCAGTGCTCCGTTACGCTGAACGGCTCCTCGTTCACGACGCCGTCTTCGCCGCCATGACAAGGCTCCGGGGAGCGCTGTGGGCGGCGCTCAGTGCGCGGGCACTGTCCCTCCGACGGCTCCTGCAAGGCGGCAGCGTGCTCGGGGCAGTGGTCGACGACGTCGATACGCTGCGGGACTTGTTGCCCCGCGTCGTACTTCCGCCGCTCTCGGCCCTTGCCGTCGCGGCGTCGGCGGTGACCGCCTCGGCACTGCTCGTGCCCGTAGCGGTGCCGGCCGTTATCGCGGCGTCTGTGGTTGGGGTTGTTCTGGCCCCCCTGCTTGCCCTGTGGGCGGACCGCAACGCCGCGCGCGCTGAGCAGAAATTGCGTTCGCTGGTGCTACGCGACGTTGCCTCCGCCCTCGACGCTCGTGCCGAACTCAGCGCCAACGGCGTGGCCCCTGCCGTCCTATCGTCCTTGACCCGACGTGACAACGCGGCCACTGCGGCCGCACAGCGTTCCGCGTGGGCTGACGGCATAGGCCAGGCACTGACCGTTCTTGCCTGCACCCTCGGAGCCTTGGCCGCGGGCATTCTCGCTGCACCATCGGTGCAAGCCGGAACTGTCGCGCCAGCTGTGCTTGCCGTGGTTGTGCTCATGCAACTGGCGCTCGCGGAACCCTACGGGGCGGTAGTGTCTGCAGTGCGGCAGGCCCCCGCCTTGGCCGCGGTATTGCGGCGAATCGCCAAGTCGGGAGCGTTTGACACGTCAGCTGCGTCCGACGGCGGTGTACTGGCCTTACCGGAGCGGCCTGGCGGTTCTCCGGGGCTGCTGTTGGACGGACTCGAAGCGTCTTGGCCCGGCGGCACCACGGTGTTCAGCGGGCTGGGCGGCGAGGCTGCCCCCGGGCGGTGGCTCTCCGTCACGGGTCCGTCCGGTTCCGGCAAATCGACACTGCTCTCGGTGCTGCTCGGTTTCCTGCCGGCATCGTCCGGCGCAGCCTACGTCACCGGGAACGCGGCGTGGTGTCCGCAGGAGGCCCACCTCTTCGACTCCACCATCCGCGGCAACCTGCTGCTCGCCCGCCCGGCCAGCCACAGACCTTCCGAAGCGGACATGCACGAGGCCTTGGGCGCCGTCGGGCTCTCCGGACTGGTATCGGGGCTTCCTTACGGGCTGGATAGCCGCATAGGCCCCTCGGGTTCGTTCCTGAGCGGCGGCGAACGGCAGCGTCTCGCCATGGCCCGCACGCTCCTGACCGGAGCAAAAGTCCTCCTCCTGGACGAGCCGACGGCCCATCTCGACGCCGAAGCCGCCCGTTTGATGATGGCAGAACTTCGTGGCGGACTGGGAGACGTCACAGTAGTCCTCGTGACCCACAACCCGGCCGATATCAGCGGGGGAGACTCCCGGCTGGACCTCGGCTTACCATCGGGCCTCCCGGCGCTGGTGCACGGAAACTAGCGGAGCAGCGGCTAACGGCCGAGCCGCCCAAAGATGGCGTCCACCGACTCGACGATATTGTCCACGAGCTTCCGCGCATCGTCTTCCCGGATGAGCGGCGTCGATTGTCCGGCCCACAGGGACATGAGCCCCGGGATTCCCTGGGTAGCCGCAGCGGGGCGGAACTTGCCGGTCAGCCAGTTCTGGATAGGGAACGGGGCGTGGACGGCGGGGTCGGCGAGCTCAGCGATGATCCGGTTGGGGATGCCGCGCGCTAAACGACCGCTGAGGGCGCGGGTCAGGACAGTGTGGGCGGCGTCGGGTCCGTGCAGCGCGGCCAGGTGCGCTGGACTGATGGCTGATTGGCGCGTGGCAAGGAAAGCCGAACCGATCTGGACCGCATCAGCACCCAGTGCCAGGGCCGCAGCGACCCCACGGCCATCGGAGATACCGCCGGCCGCGATGACCGGAACCGAGACCGCATCCGCCACCTGCGGCACAAGGGCCATGGTTCCAACGAGCGAGTCCTCCGGAGCACGCAGGAATGAAACCCGGTGGCCGCCAGCCTCCATCCCCGTGGCAACGATGGCATCTACTCCGCCGGCATCCAAGGCTACGGCTTCGTCCACGGTGGTCGCCGTACCCATTACTACAATGCCGTTCCGGTGGGCTTGTTCGATCACAGACTCGGACGGAACACCGAACACGAAGCTCAGCACGGCCGGTTGGGCGTCAATGGCCGCTTGGATCTGACCTTCCAGATCGGGCAGATAGGTTTCAGGCTGCGTGGGAGGCTCCACGCCCACCAGCTCGAAATAGGGCCGGAGGACGTCCACGTAGCCGGCGAATTGCTCGGCATCCACCGACGGCGGTTCCTCGCCCTCGATGGGGAGCCAGACGTTCAGCCCGAATGGTTTCCCGCTGGCCTCCCGGAGTTCGCGGGCTGTGGCGGCAATCCGTTCCGGCTCATAGCCGTAGAGCCCGTACGAACCGAGTCCGCCGGCCTCGCTGACGGTGGCCGACAGCTCCACCCATGAGAGACCGCCGAACGGGCCAAGAACGATGGGCAGTTCAATATTGAAGAGGCGGGTGGCCCGCGTATTTTTCCACGTCACGGCGGGTCCTAGCCGTCGACGTCGTGCAGGTGATGGACAACGTCGTGCAGGAAGTACTGGGCAAACGTCAACACGGTGAAGGTGGAGCCGTTGCTGCGGACACCCGTGCGCGGCCATTCATCTTCGTGGACGGAGGCGAAGGAATTCGCGATTTGTTCGCCTTCGGCAGCAAGCTGCGCAGACACTTCGGCGGGATCCGCGTTGGCGTAGTCGCCGTCGATTGCGGCCTTGTCCTGGTCCCAGTTGGCGAAACGGGCGTCGTCTTCGCGCAGCATCAGGTTCAGGCGCTGGTCGAAGAGGCTAAAGACATCCCTCACGTGGCAGGCGTACTCCAGGGGCGACCACGTGTGGTCGTCCGGGCGGACCGAGGCGTCTTCGCGCCGAAGCACGGTGCGCCAGCGCGGCAGCATGTTCAAGACCGTTCCCGGCACAGTGGAGGGGGTCACGGTGGCGGCGTCGAAACCGCATTCGGGGCAAGGTGTGGACAGGACCCAGGTCCAGTCCTTGTCATCAGGAATGATCGGCATGGCAGTAGTCTAGGGCCCGCGTTCGCGATCCGGCCGCACCGCGGAATGCAGGTGTCCGCGCCCACCTCCAAATGGCCCATCAGGAGTAAAGTTAGGTGCTGGGGAAGCCTGGAAAGTGAAATTGCCATGCTTAAGGATCTAAACGTCGCCGGCGTGCTCCCTGCCAGCGATATCGCCCGCGCCCGCGACTTCTACCGCGACAAGTTAGGCCTCGAACCGGACAATCCGGAGGCCGCAGACAACCTGCTTTACAAATGTGCCAACGGAACCGCCTTCCTGCTCTACGAGACGCCCAACGCCGGGACCGCCAAGAACACCCAGTTGGGATTCCAGAGCACCGATCTTGAGCAGGACATGGCCGATCTCAGGGCACGAGGAGTCGTTTTCGAGGAGTACGACTTCCCGGGCCTGAAAACTGAGAACGGCATTGCCACCTTCCCTACCGGTGATCGCGGAGCCTGGTTCCTCGATACGGAAGGAAACATCCTCAGCATCGCTACGGTGCCTATCTGAGTACTCGGGGCCAGTCTTCAACGGCGGTGTCCGGTCAGTTTTCCTCGCCGCTCCCGTTTTGCCATGTCATGCTCGCGCCAATCGCGTCCACGGGCTGGGAGAGGGGAACACCGGAGCCGTCGCGGCGGCCGTGCTCCTGCGGGAGGGCACGCGCGACGCCGGCGCTGGACGCGGCTTTCGCAGGGCCGTGACCTGCCCAGCCGAGCAGCAGTGTGTCTTCGCCCTTGAGGAAGCGGTGGGCCCGCACGCCACCCGTGGCGCGTCCCTTGGACGGATACTCCTCGAAGGGCGTGATTTTGGCCGTGCCCGGAGCGGTCCCCGGCAACGCGCCGTTGCTGCCCGCAATCGTCACGACGACGGCGGAGGGGTCGTCGGCGCGCACCGTGCCGAAGTGGATGACGTCGTCGCCGGCTGCAAGCTTGATGCCGGCCATTCCGCCTGCCGTCCGGCCCTGCGGCCGAACGGAAGAGGCGCTGAACCGCAAAAGCTGCGCAAGCCGGGTCACGAAGACGAGTTCGACGTCGTCGTTTTGGGCAGGCTCGACGCCCACCACGGTGTCCTTGTCCTTGAGCGCAATGATCTCCCAGTCTTCACGGTTCAGCGGGTAATCCGGCTGAACGCGCTTGACCACGCCTTGGACCGTTCCGATGGCCAACACGGCATCGAACGGTACGAACGCAACAAGCGTCTCGCCCTTGAGCAGGGTGATGAAGTCCTTCGCCGCCACGCCACCCGCAAGATTGGGCAGCCCGGACATCGGTGGTAGCGCCGGCATGTCCATGACTTGAACCCGGAGCATGCGGCCCTGCGA
The DNA here is from genome assembly GCF_057747935.1 of Arthrobacter sp. DMZ02-1R. NCBI lineage: Bacteria > Bacillati > Actinomycetota > Actinomycetes > Micrococcales > Micrococcaceae > Arthrobacter > Arthrobacter sp. DMZ02-1R. Next base: position 3,003,610 of record NZ_CM173230.1, on the reverse strand, counting down.
GGTGACAGCGCCGATTTCGCCACGCGCGGTTGTCTTGACTACGGAGCGGTAAACGTCGTGCTTGCTCCGAGGACCGGATTCGGCCAGCGGTTCTTGGTTGGATGTTCGTGCGATCTGGCCGGAGGTGCTCAGGATTGCCCAGCAGGGATCATCTGGGATTTCGAGCGGGAGCGCTGCGGCCTTGCCCTTGCCAGCCGGCACGGCGGCTGCCAACTCCGCGGCCACGGTGGGAGAGACAGCCTCGGACTCAAGGAGAACGGTGCGTCGCGGGGTGCCGTACTTCTCGGACACTTCGGCCAATTCCCCGGACACCAGCTCGCGCAGCAGAACATCGGATGCCAGGATCGCTTCAAGCTCGGCGATCTCGCGGCGCAGTTCTTCCTGCTCTTTTTCGAGTTCGATGCGCGAGTATTTGGTCAGTTGGCGCAGGCGAAGTTCCAGGATGTAGTTGGCCTGGATCTCGGACAAGTCGTAAATGGACATGAGCCGTTCGCGGGCCGCCGCGGCCTCGTCCGAGGAGCGGATGATCTGGATGACCTCGTCGATGTCCACGATCGCGATCAGCAGGCCCTCCACCAAGTGGAGGCGGTCCTTCTTCTTGCCCAGACGGAAAGCAGTACGGCGGCGTACAACCGAAATCCGGTGGCCCACATACACCTGGAGCAGCTGGAGCAAGCCCAAAGTCTGCGGCTGCCCGTCTACCAGGGTCACGTTGTTAATGCCGAAGGAGTCTTCCATCGGCGTGAACCGGTAGAGCTGTTGCAGCACGGCGTTGGGGTTGAAACCGTTCTTGATCTCAATCACGAGCCGCAGTCCATGCTTGCGGTCAGTCAGATCCATGACATCACTGATGCCGGTCAGCTTCTTGGCGTTGACGGCATCTTTGATCTTCTCGATGACCTTCTCCGGACCCACCATGTAGGGCAGTTCGGTCACCACCAGGCCGGTGCGGCGCGCGGTCAGTTGCTCGATCTCTACTTTGGCGCGGGTCTTGAATGAGCCGCGTCCCGTGGCGTAGGCATCACGGATTCCATCCAGACCCACGATCCTGCCGCCCGTGGGCAGGTCCGGGCCGGGCACGAAGCGCATGACGTCTTCCAGAGTGGCGTCCGGATGGGCTATGAGGTGCCGGACGGCGGCGATGACTTCCACGAGGTTGTGGGGGGCCATGTTGGTGGCCATGCCAACGGCGATGCCCGTGGTGCCGTTGACCAGCAGGTTGGGGAAAGCAGCGGGGAGGACATCCGGCTGCGTGAGCTGGTTGTCATAGTTGGGAACGAAGTCCACTACGTCTTCGTCGAGGTGCTCGGTCATGGTCATCGCAGCTGCGGCGAGCCGGGCTTCCGTGTAACGCGGCGCGGCCGGGCCGTCGTCGAGCGAACCGAAGTTGCCGTGCCCGTCAATGAGGGGCAAGCGCAGGGAGAAGTCCTGGGCCATGCGCACCATGGCGTCATAGATGGCGGCGTCACCGTGGGGGTGAAGCTTTCCCATGACCTCGCCCACCACGCGGGCACTCTTCACATGGCCGCGGTCCGGGCGCAGGCCCATGTCGCTCATCATGTACAGAATGCGCCGTTGAACCGGCTTCAGGCCGTCGCGCGCATCGGGGAGCGCGCGGGAATAGATCACCGAATACGCGTACTCCAGAAAGGAGCCTTCCATCTCGGAAGTGACGTCGATATCGATGATGTTCTCGGTGAAGTCCCCGTCTACGGCGGCCGCTGCTGCGTTCGCGCGGGAGGGACTTTGGCTGCGTGCCATGGAGTCGGTGGATCCTTAAACGTTTACTGCGGAAGACTTAGCTAGGCTAAGCCTATGGTGGATCAGCCCGGCGTCGGCGTATATCCGGAATATTGGGAGGCCGATGTCGTGCTTCGTGACGGCGGAACGGCGCATTTGAGACCCATCTCACCCGAAGACGCCGACGCGCTCCAGGCTTTCCACACGGCACAATCCGAGACGTCCATCTACATGCGGTTCTTCTCGTTCAAGCCGAGGCTCTCCAGCAAGGAACTGCACCGCTTCACCGAAGTGGACCACAAGGACCGGGTGGCGTTCGTCATCACCATCGGCGGAGAGATCGTGGGCGTCGGCCGCTACGACCGGCTCGACGACCCCACCGAGGCCGAAGTTGCGTTCAATATCTCCGATGTCCAGCAGGGCCGTGGCATCGGTTCGATCCTGCTGGAACACTTGGCGGCGGCTGCCCGCGAAAACGGCATCCGACGCTTCACCGCCGAGGTCCTGCCGGAGAACCGCAAAATGCTCCGGGTCTTCGCCGACGCGGGCTACGAGCTCGCGCGCAAATTCGACGACGGCGTCGTCAGTGTCGAGTTCAACATCGACCCAACCGAAAAATCCCTGGCCGTCATGGAGTCGCGGGAACACCGCGCCGAGGCCCGCAGCGTGCGGGACTTGCTGGCGCCGTCGTCGATCGCGGTGGTGGGCGCAAGCCGCCGGTGGGGGACCGTAGGGCACCAGCTGCTCGAGCACATCCTGGAGGGAGGCTTCACCGGCGCAGTCTATGCGATCAACCCCGAGGCGTTCGAGCTGGCCGGAATGAAGTCCTTCGCCCGGATCGCCGATGTTCCCGCGCCGGTGCAGCTTGCCATTATCGCAGTACCTTACGAAGAAGTGCCGAAGGTTGTGGACGAGTGCGGTGCTGCGGGAGTCAAAGGGCTGGTGGTCGCCACTGCGGGCTATGCCGACGACGGCGAGCATGGACTGCGGAAGCAACGGGACCTGGTGCGCCAGGCCAGGTCCTACGGGATGCGCGTGATCGGCCCCGAGTCGTTGGGGATCGTGAACACGAATCCGGAGGTCTCCCTCAATGCGTCGATGGCCCCGAGCCTGCCCCGGCGTGGGGGACTGGGACTGTTTTCGCAATCTGCCGCCATCGGTGTTTCCGTCTACGCCGCTGCGAGCCGCCGGGGCTTGGGCCTTTCCTCGTTCTTGTCCGCCGGCAACCGTGCCGATGTCTCCGGCAACGACGTCATGCAGTTTTGGGAAGACGATCCCGACACGGCCGCCGTCGGGCTCTACTTGGAGTCGATCGGCAACCCACGCAAGTTCTCCCGCCTGGCGCGCCGGTTGTCGCGCAGCAAGCCCGTCATCGTTGCCAAGTCCGATGTCACCGGGTTGCGCCTTCCGCCAGGACACGTCGTCAGGACGACTCTGGCGCCGGCGGCGGCACTGGACGCCATGATGCGCCAGGCCGGGGTCATCGCAGTCGAAACCATCGAGCAGCTCATGGATGTGGCGCAGATCGTTTCCAGCCAGCCCTTGCCCAAGGGTCCGGCGCTCGCGGTCTACAGCAATTCCGCCGCCTTTGGGAAGGTCGTGGCGGACAACGCTGCGCCCCAGGGACTGGTCGTCGACAGGATCGTCACCAACGTCGACCTGGATGCGGGGATGTCGGTGGCCCTGGAAGGACTGCGGCGCAGCCTCCGGGAGAATCTTGCAGACGACGCCGTGCACGCGGTGGTGGCAGCCATGGTGCCGTCCCGCAGCCTCACGATGGAGGCGATCGCCGGAGTCCTCTCCGAATGCGCGGCAGAGGCTGGTAAGCCCGTGGTGGCGGCTTTCACGGGGATCCTTGACAGTTCCGTGCAGCTGGATGGATTGCTTGTTCCAAGCGGAGAATCCGGGCCATTCCTTCCCTGCTACTCAAGCGCCGGGAGTGCCGTGGCAGCCTTGGCAGCCGTCGTCCGGTACGCGAAGTGGCTGGACCGGGACCAGGGCATGTTCGTGGAGCCTGAGGGTTGCGACCGGGAGGGAACGCGGGAACACATCGAGCGGCTCCTGTCTTCCGTTCCCGGGGAGCAACTGGTCCGGCTCGACGACGCCGAAGGCGCCGCGCTGCTGTCCCGGTACGGCATCCCGGTGGTGCCGTCAGCCGTATTCGAGAGCGACGACGAAGCGGTGGCCGCCGCCGAACGGCTTGGTTGGCCCGTGGTGCTCAAGACCACGGAGCCTGCGCTCCGGCACCGCCTGGATTTAGGTGGCGTGCGGCTAGACATCGAGGACGCGGACTCGCTGCGACGCAACATCGAGCAGATGCGGCGGGTCCTTGGACCCTACGGGTCACCGGCCATCGAGGTACAGGCCATGGCACCTGTGGGACAGGCCTGCACCTTCCGCGCCATCGAAGATCCGCTCTTGGGCCCGGTGGTGTCCTTCGGTTTGGCAGGCGACGCCGTGAACCTGCTGGACGATTGGGCCCATCGGGTGCCCCCTTTGTCCGCAGCCGATCTTCACGACTTCATCCGGGCGCCCCGGGCTTCGCTGAAACTGTTTGGCTACCAGGGACTGCCGGCGGTCGACGTGGCGGCCCTTGAGGACCTCGGTGCACGGCTGGTCCGCCTTAAAGATGAACACCCCGAGATTGCCCTCGTGGAATTCAATCCCGTCCTGGCTGGACCGCGGGGCGCGAAGATCCTTGCCGCCGAGGTATGGATCGGGAACGCTGCACGGCGTACGGACAGCGCCCGTCGCGCGATGCTCAGCTGACCAGGCGGGGAACCGGGTGGTTATGAAGTCCACAGCCGATCTGTGAAAATGGGGGAATGAGCTCGAAGTCCCCGACGCCTCCGTCCGGTCCGGCTACCACCGGGCACCATGCAGCACACAACCACAGCTCGCAGGGGCAGGACCTGGACCAGGCTCTTCAGCGGGCCGGGTTCTACCCTGTCCTCGTTGCCGATGTTGTGGCCGACGCTTTGGACGGGCGGGACTGCCTTGCACACCTGGTGCACTTGGAAACGCATTTCGACCGTGCCGAGGTCCGGCGCCATATCACCGTCCTGGTCCTCACTGAGGACATGCTGGTGATCACCCACGTTGACGACCAGCAGCTTGACGAGGCCGGCGAACAGATTGTCGCCCAGATTTCGACTGAGTCCGTGCCAGTGGCACAAATCCGCTCGGTAGTGCTCAGCTACATGTATGCACAGCCGCAGAATTACACTCCGAGCGACCCCGTCAGGGAGCTGACCCTGTCCATCGCCTGGTCTGGTGGCCAACGCCTAGATGTGGGACCGGCCAGTTGCGGGGACCCGCAATGCGAAGCCGATCATGGGTACACAGGCACTATTTCCCAGGAGGACATCGTCCTTCGGATCAGCTCGGAGGCAGACGGCCCCAGGGCCGTGCAGGATGCGAAGATCTTTGCCCGCGCGCTTCGGGCCGTGAACACAGGGGGTCCCGGGCCTGCAGCGCATTCGGGTTCCATCCCCGCACCGCGGCTCCGTTCGGGCGTCTTCGGAAACCGGTTGAGCCGCGGGCACCAGCGCTGATGGTGACCTCGGAACATCTCGCCCAGGAAACCGCCCCCGCTGCCAGCACCGTCCCCGAGCTTCCCAGCGCTCCCTTGTATGGCAGCAAATCGATCGCCGAGGTCTTCACCAGCGCCGCCGCGAGCATGGGCCTGCCGGGCTTTGAGAACAAGCTGCAATTGCCCGCATCGCAACGCGTATGCGTGGTACTCGCCGATGGCCTGGGCCGCAACCTGCTCAAGCAGAAAGCCGCCCACACGCCGTTCCTGAGGTCCGTTGCGAATTCGGGGCAGGGAGCCGTTCCTGTCTGGCTTGATTCAGCCTTCCCTTCCACCACGGCGTCGTCCTTGGCAAGTCTGGGCACGGGCCGTACGCCAGGCGAACACGGCATGGTGGGCTACGACGTCCTGGATCCGGCCCAGGACAAGGTGGTCAATCTGCTCGGCAATTGGGACGCCGGAGTCGATCCCCTGAGCTGGCAACCGTTCCCGACGATCTTCGAACGCGTTGCTGCTGAGGCTGACGTGGTTACGGTGAGCCTGCCTCAGTTCGGTACGTCACCCATGACCCGGGCGGCGCTTCGGGGAAGCCGCTTCGTGGGAGGTAGCTCGCTGCATTCCCGCACGGCAGCTGCAGGGGAAGCGATGGCCGCAGGAACCAGTTCGCTCATGTACTTCTACGTCAACGAGCTCGACAAAGCCGGCCACCGCTACGGCTGCCAGTCCGATCGCTGGGAACACCAGCTCGAAGAGATAGATTCAACGGTCAAGAGGCTATCCGCCTCACTTCCGGCAGGTACCACGATCCTTGTCACCGGGGACCACGGGATGCTTGACGTTCCGGAGTCGCAGCGTATCGACTACTCATCCGATACCGCTCTCATTGCCGGTGTCCGGCATACAGCAGGCGAACCACGCATGGTCCACCTGTACCTGGAACCCGACGCCGGAGAGCTCCACCGGGAAGCCCTGCTGGACGCCTGGCGTGCCCGCTTCGGCGACCGGATCTGGGCCTTCACCCGGGAGCAGGGCCTTGCGGCAGGTCTCTTCGGCGGGCTGCGCCCGGAGGTTTCCCCGCGGATCGGAGACGTCATGATTGCCGCCCGGGACACATTGGCGCTCTACGATGTCCGCCGGGTCCGCCCCACCGCCATGGAAGTCGTCGGGCAGCATGGTTCGCTGACCAAAGCGGAGCGCGAAGTACCGCTGCTCTGCTTCCAGTCCGGAGGTCCCAAAGGCCGCCGTGGCTGAGCTCATCTTCTTTTCCGGAACCATGGACTGCGGCAAGTCCACACTTGCTTTGCAGATGGACCACAACCATCGTGCTCGTGGCCGGGGCGGCGTCCGCTTCAGCTGCAACGACCGCGCTGGGGGCTCGGTCATCTCCAGCCGGCTCGGTCTCCAGACGGGCGCAGTTGAGGTCGTTGACACCACCGATTTCTGGGATGAAGTGGTCCGACGCCGGACGACCGGCCTCGGGGTGGATTACCTCATCTGTGACGAGGCCCAGTTCTACTCGCCGGGGCAGGTGGAACAGCTGGCGCGCGTGGTTGACGAGATGGACGTCGACGTGTTCGCCTTCGGGATCACCTCGGACTTCCGTACCAGGCTGTTTCCTGGATCCCAGCGCTTCGTGGAACTCGCGGATAGAGTTCAGGTCCTGCAGGTCGAAGCGCTCTGTTGGTGCGGCCGCCGCGCAACACACAATGCGCGGACTGTGGACGGCATCATGGTGGTCGAAGGCGAGCAAGTGGTGGTGGGCGACGTCGCGATGGATGGGCGCATCGAGGACGGGCGTATTGACGACGGGCCCGGCGGCAACGGCGGTGGGGAAGTGGTCCCGGAACCAGCCGACGCGTTACGACCCGCAGTCGGATACGAGACCCTCTGCCGTCGGCACTACATGCGACGGGTCACCGCCCACGGGGCCAATCTCATGGCGAGCCGGGACCAATTGCTGCCGTTCGACGTCGACGCCTGCCTTTGGCACGGCGCGAACTGAGGCCTTCCGCGAACCGAAAACGGCGCGAACTTGAACCGCTAGTCCCCGCGCGTTCCGAAGACGATTTCATCCCAGCTGGGAATGCTGGAGCGCTTGGGCCGTGACGGCTGGCGTTCGGCAGGCGCTGCGTCGGAAGACTCGTCACCGTGGGGTCGGTTGTCAGACTCTGAATCCACGCCCTCCGACGAAGTGGATGGTGTGGCCTTGTACCAGGAATCCTTCAGCCCGGCGCGGGTGGGCTTCGGCTCCTCCCGTTCGCGCCGGGGGGCTCCGCCGAGCAATTCGTCCAGGCCGGCCCGCGGTGATGCCGCTTCCTGGGGTTGCGTCTCGTCCCGGGGGGCCTGCGCATCGTTGTCAGGCCTGCCCCGCAGAAGGGTCACTGGGCGCAGGGGGCCCGGGATCACCGTGATTTCCCGGGTATCCGTGCTGACGCCGTCGTGCAGCCGGAGGGAATCGTCTTCCTTGTCGTCATGCTGCGGAGCCAGACTCAGCCGCGACAGCATGGAGGCACGAGCGTCACGACGGGTCGCGGCGGTGTCGGCTTCGGTCGGTTCGTCCGCGTCCGTTGACGCCTTATCCGAAAGCCCGTCTTCGACGTCGCTGGGCCGGGGATGGGCGGCTGGAACACCGCTGCTCAGAAGCAGCGCCAAAGCGTCGTCGCTGTCTTCGTCGATGCCAAGGCGTTGTCCGCGGCGAGAGCGCAGCATGTCCAGGAGACCATCGGCTTCCTTGGTGGCTGCGGCGGCCGCACGGGCCGCGGCGCCGCCGTCGACCTCAAAATCAAAAGGCCGGTCGGAAACGGCGGCGAGCCGTCGCGCCGGTACGGGGCCATCAAGCGGTTCCAGTTCGCTGAGCTGCTGGGCCCAGCGGTTGGCGTTCTGGAGGGATTTCCGGGCGGGATTGAAGGTCCACATAGCCGGTGGCTCTTCGCCGATGCTTTCCAGGCTGCCTGGCTTGGTTTCGAAGCGCGCGACGACGGTCCACGCCCCATCGCTGCGGCGCCAAGAGTCCCACTCCACCGCTGAGGAGTCAATGCCGTGGGCCCTGAGTCGGTGCGCAACCATCTCGCCAAGACTTGCAGGCTCGTCACCGAAGGCCGCGCGGTACGTATCGTGGCCAGGTGCCGGGGAAGCGACTTCCACTTTGCGGGCCTGCTGCGCGATGTATTCCCGCTCGGCCAGCACAGGGCCCTCATAGCGCTGCACGTTGGCGAGCGGCAATCCTGACAGCTCCGCTACTTCCGTGGCCGTCGCACCGCTACGGATACGCGACTGAATGTCACGCGGGGACATGGCGACGGGCGTGATCGAAGCGCGGGCGGCCACCTGGGCAGGTGTCCGGCTCGCGGCAACACGCAACGCCTCGTCAATCGGAAGCTGGAACATTTCGCCGCCGGTACCGCTCAACAGGAGATGTCCGCCGTCGTCGTGGACGCCAACCAGCCGTAGATCCCGCATAAAATCCTCCACCATGGCCTATCTGACATTCGAAACTCTGCCACCCGGTGCAGCCTTTTCCTACTAGGACAAAGGGCGCGCCGCGATATTCCGCGATTTTCCGGGAATTTCCCTGCGCAGCCGTCCCCACTGGGCTATGGACATTTGGTGCGGCTGGGAGGACAATCTGCCCGATATCGGGCACAAAAATGCGGCCTGCTGCGTTACATCCTTAGACCGGAGCAGGTTCCGGTTGACAGGACCGCGAGCCCTGCGTGAAGCACAAGGGAGAACGAAGAAGGGACCATGGCAACGGACTACGATGCCCCTCGGAAGACAGAAGAAGATACCGAGGACTCGATCGAGGAACTCAAGTCGCATCGCACCGAGAAGCAGTCATCGGCGGTTGACATCGACGAGACTGACCTGGCCGACGCCTACGAGCTCCCCGGGGCGGACTTGTCCGGCGAAGAGCTGCTGGTCCGGGTGCTGCCTCCGCAGGCGGACGAATTCACCTGTTTCAATTGCTTCCTGGTCAAGCACCGCTCCCAGATTGCACGGGAGAAAGACGGGCATCTTTACTGCAAGGAGTGCGAGAGCTGACCTGGGGGAACGGACCAGCCTACTTGGACAGGGCCGCCAGTAGTTGTTCAGGGCGGCGGGTGGACGTCAGCCAGTACGGGGTACGGTCCGCAGGGTCGGTGATTTCAATGCGCACCACGGGGTCGATCCAGCCACGCAGGCACATGAACGCCAGGCCATTAAGCCGGATTCCGCGCTCTGCCGTGGCTTCCTCCTTACGGAAGGCCGTGACGGCGCCGACGAATTCGCGCTGAATGCTGGCGCGGCCCACCTGGACGGTTTCCCGGTCCACCACAATGGCCGGGGTGGACAACAGCAGCATGGTGGTCATGATCGCGAAGAGAACCAGCGCGGCGATGATGCCGGCGGTGATGCTGATCGGCGCAAACATCAGGATGCCGGCGGCAGACAAGCCGACCACAACAATCCAGATCCAAGGGGATGGCCAGAGTTTTTCCGCATACAGGACGCCCGTTCCACTTGTGGAGTGGTTAGGCGTGGGTACGGATGCAGTCGATTCAGGCATGCAACCAGCTTATCGGGACAGCGACCCCAGGAATTAACGCCCAGCAATTGGGCGCGGCAGCCGCTTGCGCCAGCAACTACGGCAGCACCCCGCGGACGATAGAATATCTGACTGTGAGCCATGAGACAGCAGTAGCCAGCCCCGCAGACATATCCGCCGAATATGGCGCGCCGACCCTTCAGATCCAACTGAAAATGCTCGACGACGGCCTGGAAGTGCCGTCGTACGCCCACCCTGGGGACGCCGGTGCCGACTTGCGGGCCCGTACGGACGTATCCCTCGCCCCGGGGGAGCGGAAGCTCGTTCCCACAGGGGTCTCAATCGCGCTGCCAAACGGCTTTGTCGCATTGATCCACCCGAGATCTGGGCTGGCCACCAAACACGGACTCACCGTGGTCAACGCCCCGGGCACGGTCGATGCCGGCTACAGAGGTGAAATTTCCGTGACGCTTTTGAATACGGACCAAAACCAGGCAATCGAACTCAAGCGCGGCGATAGAATTGCCCAAATGGTGATCCAGCGCGTCGAATATGCGCAGTTCGTGGCGGTGGAGGAATTGTCCGACACCGCGCGGGGTACCGGCGGTTTTGGATCGACCGGAGGCTTCGCGCCGGCCGTGAGCTAGCAACAACCCTCGGCAATCGACGCCATACGGAGCTGATTGCCATGCTGCCCGCGAGTTGACGGGCAGTCTGCGGTTTACTGGGGGATAGACCACTACTAAGGAGACAACCCGATGCTTTTTGGGCGCGGAAAGAAGTCCAGGGCCGAGCAGCCGGAAGACAAGAATACCGAGCAGGCCAAAGCCGCGACGTCGCGGCAGGATGCCGGAACGGTAGCCAGTGGAATCGCCAAGGGCGACTTCCGGCTGTCCAAAGGGCCATTCGATGCCAGCGAAGTCGATAGCCAAGAGGGCTACGTGGACCTTGGCGCATTGCTCATCGAGCCTTCTGAGGGCCTTCAGCTGCGTCTCGAGGTGGAAGAAGCGACCCAGCGGGTAGTGGCCGTCACCATGGACTTGGACGGCTCGAGCCTTCAGCTCCAAGCTTTCGCTGCGCCCCGTTCCGAAGGACTTTGGGACGAGATCCGCGAACAGATCGGCCAGTCGGTGTCCAGCCAAGGAGGCGAAGTCGAGGAGATCCCCGGCACCTTCGGCACTGAACTCATCGCCAAGCTTCCTACCGAATCCGCCGACGGCGGGCGTGGTTTCAGAGCGGCCAGGTTCATGGGCGTGGATGGGCCCCGCTGGTTCCTCCGCGGGGTCATCGGGGGTCAGGCCGCCTTGGACAGGGACGCTGCCGAAGGCCTGGAGAATCTCTTCCGCAAGGTCGTGGTCATTCGCGGAGACAACCCCATGCCGCCCCGTGAACTGCTCCAGTTGAGGCTGCCAAAGGACGCCGCAGCCCCCGGACACCACGGCGCTCCGCAGGAAACACCGGAACTTCAGCAACCCGAACGCGGCCCGGAGATCACCCAGATTGGCTGATAAAGCGCCCCGCGCCGCTGCCGCCCATGGCAGCCGGCCATCCTTGTCCCTGGCTGAGCTCCCTTTGCGCGGCAGAGTCAACTGCACGGGTTCTATCGAGTCGGTCACCTACCAACCAGCCAATGAGCAAGCACACTTCTCGGCAATCGTCGTCGACCGGATCGCGCACAGGAGAGAAACCGGTCCATTGGCCCGCTTGCGCCTCATCTGGCTGGGCCGCCGTAAGGTCCCCGGCATCGAACCCGGGACTGTCCTTCGCCTCGAAGGAATGGTCATGCTGCGGGACGGGCTGCCCACCATGTTTAATCCGCGCTATGAAATCCTCTCCCGGCAGGAGCACCAATGACCGTCGCCAACGGACCCGGTCCCCACGAAAAACCGGCGCAGGAAAAGCCCGGCCAGGCAGAGGGGGCCCGTCAGGAGACGCAGGGGCCAAGTATTGCGGACATCGCCGCGGGCTACGCAGAAAAGGCCGGACTCCATCGGAACAGCCACGGGCACGTGGATATCCTCAAGTCGGCCGGGGGTATTCAAGGGATAGCCGAGAGCATCGTGCCGGGCCTCGTATTCCTGATCGCCTTCATGGTCACCCGTGACCTCCCAGGGTCCCTGATTGCATCCCTCGCAGCGGCGGCTGTCTTTACCGTGGTCCGGCTTGTCCAGCGGCGTCCGTTGACCCAGGCGCTTACCGGGATCGCGGGTGTCGCAATTTCCGCTTGGCTCGCCAACACCACAGGCAAGGCCGAGGACTTCTACGTCCTGGGCTTCTACACGAACATCGCCTACATCCTGGGAATGGTGCTGTCCATTGTGCTCAAGTGGCCCATTGCCGGCCTGCTCTTCGGCTTTGTCCGCAACGAAGGTTTCGACTGGCGGAAGAACCCGGAGCGCTTGCGGGCCTACACCATCGGCACTTGGGTGGTCATCGCTGTCCTGGCGCTACGGCTTGTGGTCCAAGTTCCCCTGTACTTCATGGGCGAGCCCGGACTGGCCGCGCTAGCTACCATGAGGCTGATCATGGGCGCTCCGCTGTACATCCTTGGCCTATGGATTGCCTGGCTCCTGACCCGGCCGGCGCCAGGCCAGAAGCCGAACAAGGATCCTCAGCCGTCGAAGCCGTCGTCGTCGGACTGATCCGAAAACTCTTCCTCGACCCCAGCTGATCCGTGGTCGGCCGCGGACGGGGACAGCAGGGCCCTGAGCCCGTCCTCGGCCGCAATGGTCGTGACGAAGAACAGCTCGTCGCCGCCGTCGATCACGTCATCGCGGCTGGGCGTGATGGGCGCGTGATCGCGGAGGATCGCCACAAGGGTGGCGTCTTCGGGCCATTCAATGCCGCCCACTGTGCTGCCCATGATGTGCGAATCGTGGGGGACCGTGAACTCCACGAGCGAGGACACACCCGTCTGCAAGGTCAGCAGTCGGACGAGGTCACCGATTTCAACTGCTTCTTCCACGAGCGCCGTCATGAGCTGCGGAGTGTTGACCGCGACGTCGACTCCCCAGGAATCGTTGAACATCCAGTCGTTCTTGGGGTTGTTCACGCGGCCCACCGTACGGCCCACACCGAACTCGGTCTTGGCCAGCAAGGACACCACAAGGTTGACCTTGTCGTCACCGGTCGCGGACACGACGACGTCGGCCCCTTCCAGTTTCGCTTCCTGGAGCGTGCTCAATTCGCAAGCATCGCCCACCAGCCAACGCGCCCCGCGGAGGCCACTCCGCCCGATCACCTCAGGCTTGAGGTCGATCAGCATGATCTCGTGGTTGTGGGCGAGCAATTCGCGCGCGATGGATGAGCCGACGCTGCCCGCGCCGACAATAACGACTTTCACTCAGACTCCTTGGCGGGTGCGCTGGCGAGGACGCGTGCCACCTCGGCGCTGCGATCCAGACTCAACATGGCGTGCACAGTGTCACCTTCCTGGTACGCCGTTCCGGCCTGGGGCAGGACGCCCTCTCCGAAACGGGTGAGGAAAGCGATGCGGATCCCGGAAGCTGCTTCGATGGCAGTCAAGGGGTGCCCGATCCAGCCTTCGTTCAAGTCAACTTCAGACAAGACCAGTCGGCCGGAAGGCTCGCGGTAATCGCCAGCCAGGTGTTGTTCGGGCAGGATGCGGCGCAGGACCTGGTCCGCGCTCCAGCGCACCGCGGCAACCGTGGGGATGCCCAGGCGCTGGTAGATTTCGGCGCGGCCGGGATCGTAGATGCGGGCAACCACGTGTGAAACATGGAAAGTTTCACGGGCTACCCGGGTGGCGAGGATGTTGGAATTGTCACCGCTGGAAACGGCGGCGAAGGCGTACGCTTCTTCGCAACCTGCCTGCTTCAGCGTGTCCCGGTCAAAGCCGACGCCGGTGACCTTTCGGCCGGTGAATCCGCTCCGCAGGCGACGGAAAGCACGGTCGTCCTGGTCGATGATTGCCACTGAATGGCCGGCGTCTTCCAAGGTGTGCGCCAACGTTGCGCCCACTCGTCCGCAACCCATGATCACAAAGTGAGCCACGGTTTCTCCTTCACTCTTATGCATGCCGCTCGGTAAGACTCTACCGGGGCAAGTCGTGGAAGCCAGTCGGCCGTCATGACATCGCGTTGGATTCAGAGTAGCTTTGCGGAGTGCTGACAATTCTCAACGCCGCGAAGCGGGTATTGGTGGGGCGGCCGTTCCGGAACGATCGAATGGCCCACACCCTGCTTCCCAAGCGCATTGCGCTCCCGGTTTTCGCCTCGGACGCCCTGTCCTCTGTGGCGTATGCCCCCGACGAAATCCTGCTGACGTTGGCCCTGGCGGGCGTGAGCGCCGTGTCCATTTCGCCGCTAGTCGGCCTCGCCGTCATGGTGGTCTTGCTCACGGTTGTTGCCTCGTACCGGCAAAACGTCCACGCTTATCCTTCCGGCGGTGGCGACTACGAAATCGCCAACGTCAACCTGGGGAAGTTCGCGGGCCTGACCGTCGCGGCCGCTTTGTTGGTGGACTACGTCCTCACGGTCGCCGTGTCGATGTCCTCCGCGGCCGCGTACTTGACCACCGCGATCCCTTCTTTGCATGGGCAGCAGGCACTCATAGCCACAGTCGGCGTCGTGATCTTGGCCCTGGCGAACCTTCGCGGCATCAAGGAGGCCGGGAGCGTCTTTGCGGTTCCCACCTACATCTTCATGTTCTCCATCCTGGGCATGACGGCCGTAGGCATCTTCCAGGCGGTTACAGGCCAACTGGGCGAAGCGCCGTCGGCCGCTTTTACGATCGTCCCGCAAGAAGGATTCGACCAAGGACTGGTCGGCTTGGCCGGGGCGTTCCTGCTCCTTCGGGCCTTCTCCTCAGGGGCAGCCGCCCTGACCGGCGTGGAGGCTATCAGCAACGGTGTGCCGAACTTCAAGAAGCCCAAGAGTAAGAACGCTGCCACGACCCTCCTCTTGCTGGGGGTCATCGCCTCGGCCATGCTCGCGGGCATCATCTACCTTGCCAACGCCACCAAGGTCCACATCGTGCTGGACCCGGCCAAGGAATTCCTCTTCAACGGTCAACCGCTGGCGGACGACTACATCCAGAACCCGGCCATCAGCCAGATTGCGGAAACTATTTTCGGCTCGGGATCCATCCCGTTCTATATCGTCGTCGCGGCCACGGGGGTCATCCTCGTCTTCGCTTCCAACACGGCCTTCAACGGGTTCCCCGTCCTGGGCTCGATCCTCGCCCAGGATGGATACCTGCCCCGCCAGCTGCGCACACGCGGAGACCGGCTCGCCTTCAGCAACGGCGTCCTCGCACTTGCGGCCGGGGCACTTGTCCTCATCATTTCCTTCAACGCCGACGTCACCAAGCTGATCCAGCTCTACATCGTGGGTGTCTTTATTTCCTTCACAATGAGCCAGCTGGGCATGGTGCGGCACTGGGGCAGGGAACTCAAACTTGCCCAGGACACAGCTGTCCGGCTCAGAATATTGAAGTCCCGCACCATCAACGTGCTCGGCTTCTGCATGACGGCGCTGGTGCTGACCATCGTGCTCATCACCAAGTTCGAACAGGGAGCCTGGATCGCACTCCTGGCCATGTTCGTGCTGTTCCTCATCATGTGGAGCATCCGGGCCCACTATGACAACGTGGCCAAGGAACTGGCCGTTGACGAGGATTCCTCCCCGCGTGCGCTGCCCACCAGGGTCCACGCCGTGCTGCTGGTGTCCCATGTCCGCAAACCGGTGCTGCGCGCACTCGCCTACGCAAGGGCATCGCGGCCGTCCAGGTTGGACGCCATCATTGTCGACATCGACCATGAGGAAACAACCCACACCGTGGAGGCCTGGGACAAGTTGGACATCCCGGTCCCGTTGACGGTGTTGGCGAGCCCGTACCGGGAAACCGTCACGCCCATCCTGGACTACGTCAAGAACATGCGCCGGGATTCCCCGCGCGACCTGATCGTCGTGTACATCCCGGAGTATGTCGTCGGCAAGTGGTGGGAACAGCTTGTCCACAACCAGACTGCACTGCGCATCAAGGCACGGCTTCACTTTGAACCCGGTGTGATGGTCGCAAGCGTTCCATGGCAATTGAAGTCGTCCGAAGAAGCAAAGGCACTGCAGGATAACTGATGACCCACCCCAGCAACACGGAATCCAGCACGCCCACGGCCCAGGACGGAGCTGCCAAGGAACTTGTGGTGGACGTCGGCGCCATCGCCCACGGCGGCCACTTTGTCGCTCGGCACGAAGGCAGGGTCATCTTCGTCCGGCACGGCATCCCGGGGGAGAAGGTCCGGGTCCGGTTGACGGACTCCGGCGAGTCTTCCCGTTTCTGGCGCGCCGACGTCGTCGACGTCCTAGAGGCGTCGGACGACCGGACACGCCATTTCTGGCCACTCGCCGACTCCCTTGCCGCCTGGCGGAAAGGTGGACCGCCCGTGGGCGGTGCCGAACTCGGCCACGTGACATTGGAACGGCAACGCCTGCTCAAATCCGAAGTCCTCGCCGAGCAGCTGAAGCGGCTCGCCGGCGTCGAGCTGAACGTCGAGGTGGAGCCCGCCGCCGCACACGATCCAGCTTCCGACGGCGGTACAGGCCTCGGCTGGCGAACGCGGGCCAGTTTTGCCGTCACCCCGGGCGGCCGCCTGGGAATGCACGCCCACCGCTCCGACGTCGTCATTCCGGTTCGCGAGATGCCGCTCGCGCTTCCGGGCATCAATGACTTGCGGCTGTGGGACATCGATTTGCACGGTATTTCACGGGTGGAAGTTGCGGCGCCTGCCAACGGATCACGTCCGCTGGTCCTCCTCGCCCCGGAGGAGGGGACCGACGCCCGGCGCCTCAACCGGATCCTGGGGCAGCTCCCGCACGATGTTTCCGTGGCGAGCTTCGACCCGGCCCGCGGCGAGGTGTTGCAGTTGCGCGGTAGGACCTGGGTCCAGGAGTCGGCAGCCGGTCATGAATACCGGGTCACAGGAGAGGGCTTCTGGCAGATCCATAAAGACGCTCCGGACACCCTGGTGGGGGCGGTGACGGGATTCCTTCGCGACGGCGGCTACCTTCTTCCGGGATCGACCGTGGCCGATCTTTACGCGGGAGCCGGATTGTTTACGGCGCCCCTGGCGGACGCGGTGGGGGTCACCGGTTCGGTACTATCCGTGGAAGGTTCGCCCGGCACCAGCCGGGATGCCCGGAAGAACCTGCACGGCGAACCCCATGTGGAGATCGTCCAGGGCCGGGTGGAGCGCGTCCTGCGGCAACGGCCCCGCAACTTCGATTCCTTGGTAATCGACCCGCCACGTGTCGGTGCGGGTAAAGCCGTTGTCAGCCAGCTCATCGAGTCCGGACCGCGGGCAATCGCCTATGTGTCGTGTGATCCGGCCTCGTTCGCGCGTGATCTGGGGTACTTCCGGAACGGCGGCTGGCGGCTTGAAGCACTCCGGGCCTTTGACCTGTATCCGCACACGCACCACTTGGAGACCGTTGCGTTGCTGGTGCCCGCGGCGTAGCCGCCACTACGATGGTGGAGAAGTTCCAAGTCGCGCTTCACTTCTCCACCGACCAACGGCAGTCGCTCAGATTAGGCTTGCCTAACTAGCTAGCGGTCAGCCGCGCGACAAAGATGAAAGCTGTTGCGAGAGGAGTCCTGCCATGAGCACTGTGGACAGCTTCGGTTCCAAAGGCGTACTGAATGTAGCCGGCACCGATTATGAAATTTTCCGGTTGAACTCCGTTGAAGGCGCTGACAGCCTTCCGTTCAGCCTTAAAGTATTGCTTGAAAACCTCCTGCGGACGGAAGACGGCGCCAATATCACGGCCGAACACGTCCGCGCCCTGGCCGGTTGGGACCCGGATGCCCAACCAGACACGGAGATCCAGTTCACCCCGGCTCGAGTCATCATGCAGGACTTCACCGGTGTTCCCTGTGTCGTCGACTTGGCCACCATGCGCGAAGCCGTTAAGGACCTCGGCGGCGACCCCAAGCGCGTCAATCCGCTGGCGCCGGCCGAGATGGTCATCGACCACTCCGTCCAGATCGATGCCTTCGGCAACTCCGGCGCCCTCGAGCGCAACATGGAGATCGAATACCAGCGCAACGGCGAGCGTTACCAGTTCCTGCGCTGGGGCCAGACTGCGTTCGACGACTTCAAAGTTGTTCCCCCGGGAACCGGCATCGTCCACCAGGTCAACATCGAATACCTGGCACGCACCATCATGACCCGCGAAGTTGACGGCGTCCTCCGTGCCTACCCGGACACCTGCGTCGGCACCGACTCGCACACTACCATGGTCAACGGCCTGGGCGTGCTGGGCTGGGGCGTGGGCGGCATTGAAGCCGAGGCTGCCATGCTCGGCCAGCCCGTCTCCATGCTGATCCCGCGCGTTGTGGGCTTCAAGCTCACCGGCTCTATCCCTGCCGGTGCCACCGCCACGGACGTCGTCCTGACCATCACGGAGCAGCTGCGCAACCACGGCGTGGTCGGCAAGTTCGTGGAGTTCTACGGCGAAGGCGTTGCGGCTGTGCCACTGGCCAACCGCGCCACCATCGGTAACATGAGCCCGGAGTTCGGCTCCACGGCAGCGATGTTCCCGATCGACGACGTCACGCTCGAGTACTTGCGCCTCACCGGCCGCTCCGATCAGAATGTTGCCCTGGTCGAGGCCTACGCGAAGGAACAAGGCCTCTGGCACGATCCCTCGCACGAGATCAAGTTCTCCGAGTACCTCGAGCTCGACCTGTCCACGGTTGTTCCTTCGATCTCGGGCCCGAAGCGTCCCCAGGACCGCATCATCCTCACGGAGTCCAAGGCCCAGTTCCGCGAGGACCTGCGCAACTACGTGAAGGAAGACCTGGTCGACGGAAGCCTGGACGAAGCGATTGACGAGAGCTTCCCGGCCTCGGACTCGCCGTCGTTCACCGCCTCCGCGACGCACCTGGCCGACGTAGCGCCGCACGCACACGGCCCGAAGTCCAACGGTCGTCCGTCGAACAAGGTGAGTGTCACAACAGCTGACGGCCGCGAGTTCGAGCTGGACCACGGTGCCGTCTCGATCGCTTCGATCACGTCCTGTACCAACACGTCCAACCCTTCCGTGATGCTGGCTGCCGCGCTGCTTGCCCGCAACGCCGTTGACAAGGGCCTCACCTCCAAGCCGTGGGTCAAGACTTCGGTCGCTCCCGGCTCCAAGGTTGTCACCGACTATTACGAGAAGTCCGGTCTGACTCCCTACCTGGAGAAGCTCGGCTTCTACATCGTCGGCTATGGCTGCGCAACCTGCATCGGCAACTCCGGACCGCTCGACGCCGAAATCTCCGAGGCCATCCAGGCCAACGACCTTTCCGTCACCGCTGTCCTCTCCGGCAACCGCAACTTTGAAGGCCGCATCAACCCGGACGTCAAGATGAACTACCTGGCCTCGCCGCCCCTGGTCATCGCCTACGCCCTGGCCGGAACCATGGACTTCGACTTCGAGGCTGACCCGCTGGGCCAGGACCAGGACGGCAACGATGTCTTCTTGAAGGACATCTGGCCGAACCCCGTCGAGGTCCAGAAGGTCATCGATTCCTCGATTGACAAGGAAATGTTCGCCCGCGGCTACGAGGGCGTCTTTGACGGCGACGACCGCTGGAAGGCGCTCGACACCCCGGCAGGGGACACCTTCGCCTGGGATCCCAAGTCCACGTACGTCCGGAAGCCCCCGTACTTCGAAGGCATGAAGGCGCAGCCGGATCCGGTAACGGATATCGCCGGCGCCCGCGTCCTGTTGAAGCTCGGCGACTCCGTCACCACCGACCACATCTCCCCGGCCGGTTCTTTCAAGTCGGACACCCCTGCTGGCCAGTACCTTCTGGGCAACGGTGTGGAGCGCAAGGACTTCAACTCCTACGGCTCACGCCGTGGCAACCATGAGGTCATGATCCGCGGTACGTTCGCGAACATCCGCATCAAGAACCAGCTGCTCGCTGACTTCAACGATGGTGCGGGCGTCGAGGGTGGCTTCACCCGGGACTTCACCAAGGCAGACGGCCCTCAGGCCTACGTCTATGACGCTGCCCAGAACTACCAGGCCGCCGGCACACCGCTGGTTGTCCTGGCTGGCAAGGAGTACGGCTCCGGTTCGTCCCGCGACTGGGCTGCCAAGGGCACCGCGCTGCTGGGTGTGAAGGCTGTCATCGCCGAAAGCTACGAGCGTATCCACCGCTCCAACCTCATCGGCATGGGCGTCCTCCCGCTGCAGTACCCGGCCGGCGAATCCGCCGCGTCCCTGGGCCTGGTCGGCACGGAAACGTTCTCCGTCGAGGGCGTCACCGAGCTGAACAACGGCACGACGCCGAGGACGCTCAAGGTCACTGCAACGGCCGAGGACGGCAGCACCAAGTCCTTCGATGCCGTGCTGCGCATCGATACCCCGGGCGAAGCCGACTACTACCGCAACGGCGGAATCCTGCAGTACGTCCTGCGCCAGATCTCCGCACACTAGCGGTAAGTAGCGCAGACTCCGCCTGTGCCAAAGGCAGCGGCTACAGCCCCGGATGGTCATAGACCAACCGGGGCTGTAGCCTTTCCGGCGGCTTCGTAGTGGCCAAGGCGTTAGAGTTGTATAGCACGTCAATCACCCTAAGGAGGGGCCGTTGGGACTTTTGGAGACAATCCGGAACCCGCAGGACCTGGGCAAGCTCACCAGCCAGCAGTTGGAGCAGCTTGCCGGCGAGATCAGGACTTTCCTCATCACCAACGTCGCTCAAACGGGTGGACACCTCGGACCGAACCTTGGCGTGGTGGAACTCACCATGGCCATCCATAAGGTCTTCGATTCACCGCGCGACAGCATCGTCTTCGACACCGGCCACCAGTCCTACGTCCACAAATTGTTGACGGGACGGCAAGACTTCAGCACCCTCCGGCAGCAAGGCGGCATGTCCGGGTACCCCGATCGCGGCGAGTCCGAGCACGACATCGTAGAGAGTTCCCACGCTTCATCATCCCTGTCCTGGGCCGACGGGATTTCCCGCGCCCGGCAATTGACAGGGGAAGGCGATCGATGCGTCGTCGCCGTCGTGGGTGACGGCGCCCTGACGGGCGGCATGGCTTGGGAAGCGATCAACAATATTGCCGCGGACAAACGCCGCCGCGTGGTGATCGTCGTCAACGACAACGGCCGCTCCTATGCCCCCACAGTCGGCGGCTTGGCAGACTACCTCGCTTCACTGCGTCCCACGATTGACTCCTTCCGCGCGGCCCCCACCTACGAGGTTGTGTTGGACTGGTGGAAGAAGAAGCTGCAGAACGGCGGTCCGATCGGCCAGTTCACCTACAAGAGCCTGCATGCCATGAAGAAGGGCATCAAGGATTGGTGGGCCCCGCAAGGCATGTTTGAAGACCTCGGCATGAAGTACATAGGCCCCGTCGACGGCCACAGCATGCGTGCTCTCGAACATGCGCTCACCACGGCCCGCAATTATGGCGGACCGGTGATCGTTCACGCCATGACCGAAAAGGGCCATGGTTACGCGCCCGCCCTGGCCAATGAGGCAGACCAGTTCCACGCTGTCGGAATCATCGACCCCGAGACCGGCGAACCAACTGAGGCCGGTGGGGCCCGCTCCTGGACGTCGGTATTCGCCGAGGAAATCGCGGATATTGCCGACGAACGCAAAGACATCGTGGGCATCACCGGGGCCATGCTGATCCCCGTTGGCCTACACAAGTTCGCCGAACGGCATCCGGAAAGGGTGATCGACGTCGGCATCGCCGAACAGCACGCCCTCACCTCGGCCGCGGGCATGGCTTTCGGGGGACTGCACCCGGTAGTCGCCGTGTACGCCACCTTCCTTAACCGCGCTTTCGATCAGCTCCTCATGGACGTTGCCCTTCACAAGGCCGGAGTCACGGTTGTCCTGGACCGCGCCGGCGTGACCGGCCCGGACGGCGCCAGCCACCACGGCATGTGGGACATGGCCATGGTCCAGATTGTTCCGGGGCTTCATCTCGCGGCTCCGCGCGATGCCAGCCGCCTGCGCGAAGAGCTCCGCGAGGCCGTCGCGATCGCCGACGCGCCCAGCGTGGTGCGCTTCTCCAAGGGGAGCGTTGGAAGCGAGATCGAAGCGATCGAACGGCTTTCCGACGGCGTCGATGTGCTGGCGCGCCGCCCCGAAGGCTCCACCGAGAACGACGTCCTGATTGTCAGCGTCGGCGCCATGTCCGAGCTCGCCCTTGACGTCGCATCCCGGCTCGGTTCCCAAGGCATCAGTTCAACAGTGGTGGATCCGCGCTGGGTCCTGCCGGTTCGCAAGTCCATCATTGCCCTCGCCGCCCGGCACCGATTGGTGATCTGCATCGAAGACGGCGTGCGTGCGGGTGGCGTCGGTTCCCGGATCCGGCAGGAGATGCGTGCGGCGGGCGTGGACACTGCCCTCAACGAGGTGGGACTTCCGGTCGAATTCCTCGACCATGGAACCAGAAGCCAAGTGCTTGAGCGCGTCGGGCTTACGGCCCAACAGATAACGCACGACGTCGTCGCGCAGGTTCTGGGGACAAAGGTACCTTTCGCGCGCCCCCTACCAGGACAGGAACACCCCACCACAGGCAGCCTGCCCAAGCTTTGACCGGGGACGCATCGCGGTGAGAATGCGGTGCTTTACAAGCGGTATTCAATAAGCAGGCACCTTTCGACCGCGCAGGCCCCAGCAGTACCTGCGTCGACTGGTTCAGAAAAGGACGGGCATGACCGGCATTATTCGCACCTACAAGCGCGACGACGAAGCAGTCCTGCATTTCCGGGAGGCCTGGTACGACGACGAATTCAAGCAGCTTGTCATCAACCACGGAGTCGTCGGGCACCAGAGCAGCACTGACGAATCCGACGTCGAGGACGAGGCCGCCGTCGAAGGACTCATGGCGGCTTTTGCTGCGCAATGCGAAGAGGATGGCTACGCGGAGATCCCGGAGACTGAGCAGTTCTGGGTGGTCGCCCAGATCGCGCTGAAGACGAAGGATGGCACCGAGCGGGACCGCTACCTTGAACGAAAGGCCAAGGCTGCCCTGACCAGCGAGCTGGCCTGGCGGGGCCTCGGGACCGTGGACCGTTCCGAAATCGGCGAGGCGAAGCTAAACATTTATTGCCTGTGCCCGGATGTCAACAAGGCCGTCAACGCAATCAAGGTCTGTATCCGCGGGGAAGACCTCGACTTCACCAAGCTGAGCATCGCGGCGGCACCCCACGCCGAACCTACCTCCTTCAGAGTAAAACACTCGCCGAAAACCGGCGCGGGCTTTACTTTCTAAGGACCACACCACCGCTTGGAAGGGACAACTATGGCGCCCAAGAGCAACTGGCCCGGGCACACTCCGCTGCCGAAGGGCTTGTCCGCTCCGGCACGCAGGGCACTTGCCCACGAAGGGCTGGAAACTTTGGAGCAGCTCGCCGAGTTCGGTGAGCTGCAGGTGGCAGCTTTGCACGGCATGGGTCCGAAGGTCATGGCCCAGTTGCACGACGCGATGGAAGAGGCAGGCATCGCGTTCGGATCCTGAGTGGCCAAAACTAGTGGCCAGCCGTCCTCCGCGGCATTGTAGGGTGAAATCATGACTGAATATCGCCGCCTTGGAAATTCCGGATTGACCGTCTCAGTAGTTGGTTTGGGGTGCAACAACCTCGGGCGGGCCAATACAGCCACGGAATCGCAAGAGGGCACCAACGCGGTGGTGCATGCCGCTTTGGATGCCGGCGTCACCCTTTTCGACGTTGCCGACACCTACGGCCGCGAGCCTGGCCTCAGCGAGACCATGCTGGGCGCCGCCCTGAAAGGCCGGCGGGACGACGCCATCGTGGCCACGAAGTTCGGCATGGACATGCACGGCGCCAACGGCAACGACTTCGGTGCCCGGGGATCACGACGCTACATCATCCAGGCCGCGGAGGCGTCACTGCGCCGCCTTGGCACCGACTGGATTGACCTGTACCAGTACCACACCCCGGATCCGCTCACCCCTGTGGAGGAGACCCTCGCGGCCCTCGATGACCTCGTCACGAGCGGCAAGGTCCGGTACATCGGCCACTCCAACCGTGCCGGCTGGCAAATCGCCGAAGCTGAATACGTCGCCCGGATGCAAGGCGGTACCCGGTTCATTTCAACTCAGAACCACTACAACCTCCTGGACCGCCGCGCGGAACTCGAAGTGCTGCCGGCCGCCCAGGCCTTTGGGCTCGGTGTCCTGCCGTATTTCCCTCTGGCAAACGGCCTCCTCACCGGCAAGTATGCGCCAGGAAGTGCCCCGGAGGGTTCGCGCCTCAGCCACACAAGGACCAACTTGGTCAACGACGCCGATTGGGTCCAGTTGGGCCGCTTCAGCCAATTCGCCAAGGAAAGGGGCCTGAGCGAACTGCAGCTGGCGTTCTCCTGGCTGGCCGCCCAGCCTGCCGTCAGCAGCGTCATTGCAGGAGCTACACGCCCCGAGCAAATCGCAGAAAATGCGAAAGCGGTGCGCTGGGTGCCGACGCCGGAAGAGCGGGCCGAATTGGATGACATCTTCCCGCGTTCACCCAAGATTGCCCTTTTCTGAGGAATTCGCCGTGAGGGAGGATCCGACGCCCGTGGCTGGCTTCAGGGAGCCCGTGAGCTTGCTGGTGGACTGTGACACGGGAATCGACGACGCCCTGGCGCTGGCCTACCTGTGCAGCCAGCCACATGTGGAACTCGTGGCCGTAAGCTGCACCCCAGGCAACGTCGCTGCGGAACAGGTTGCGCGCAACAACCTGTCTTTGCTCGAGCTGTGCGGCCGCCCTGAGGTGCCCGTTGCCATCGGTGCCCGGGCGCCGCTGCGGATCCCGCTGGTCACGACGCCCGAAACGCACGGTCCCCATGGCATCGGCTACGCCGAGCTTCCGGAACCGCAGGGGAAGGTGCACGGTCGCGACGCCGTCGAACTCTGGGTGGAAGCCGCGCGGGCACGGCCGGGGGAGCTGACTGCGCTGCTGACAGCGCCGCTCACCAACTTCGCACTTGCCCTGCGTGCCGAACCGCGGCTGCCGGAGCTGCTGCGTGGCGTCGCGATCATGGGCGGTAGTTATTACTACCAAGGCAATACGACTCCCACCGCGGAGTGGAACACGCACGTTGATCCTCACGCCGCGGCCGAAGTGTTCGCTGCCTTCTCCGGACTCCCTGAGGATCGGTTGCCGGTGGTGTGCGCCCTGGAAACCACCGAGCGGATCGAGATGAAACCCGAACACGTGGCCGCCTTGGCCGTGGAGGCAGGCTGCATGGAGCCTGAACTTGTCCTGCCGGATCAGCCGGAAGGGCGGCGCAGCACCGCTTCCAATGAACTCGTGCGGCATGTCAGTGACATGCTGCGCTTCTACTTCGAGTTCCACCGCCGCTACGACCAGGGCTACGTGGCGCACATCCACGATTACTTCGCCGCGTCCGTCGCCGCCGGGACCGCCCGAATTCGCACTCGCACCGCCACCGTGCACGTCGAGACCGCTGCCCCCAGGCTCATCGGGACCACCGTGGCGGATTTTCGCGGGCTCTGGGGTGAGCGGCCCAATGCGCGCATCGTCTCGGAGAACCATCCAGAGGAGGCTTTTGCCGAATTGGTACGCTCACTGGGCGGCTTAGGCCGTAGGCTGGGACACCGATACGACAGGAACGCCCCCGAGGCCGGTTAGCTAGACGGCGGCCGGCTTAGAAGCAATTCCAGAAGCCAGGAAGCGTTTGCCGTTGACACGCTCGGAAGAGCCCACGCGGTCCAGATAAGGCGTGATCCCGCCGAGGAACATCGGCCAGCCGGCACCGAGGATCACACAAAGGTCGATGTCTTCCGGTCCAGCCACCACGCCTTCGGCGAGCATGAATCCGATTTCCTCGGCGAGGGCGTCCTGGGTTCGGCGCAGTACTTCCTCGGCCGTGGACGGCTCGGTGCCGAAGGACATGAGCGCCAGCGTCTCTGCAGGGATGACCGGCTTCCCTTCGGGGCCGGGGACCCAGAGTGACTTCACACCATTGTCAACCAACTTCTGCAGGTTCTGGGATACGGCAAAACGCTCGCCAAAGGCTGCGTGCAGCGATTCCTGGACGTGCTGGGCAACTGGAAGGCCCACCATCGCGCTGAGGGTGAACGGACTCATCGGCAGGCCCATGGGACGCAACGCCGAATCGGCAACTTCTGCCGGGGTTCCTTCATCAAAGGCGGCGATAACTTCGCCCATGAGCCGCAGCAGGATCCGGTTGACCACGAATGCGGCGGCGTCCTTGACCAAAACGGCCGTCTTCTTCAAGCCCTTGGCGAGTTCGAAAGCGGTGGCCAGGACGGCGTCGTCGGTCTTTGGAGCGCGCACGATCTCCAGAAGCGGCATCACCGCAACCGGGTTGAAGAAGTGGAAACCGACCAAGCGCTCCGGGTGCTGGAGGCCTTCAGCCATCGCAGTCACGGAAAGCGAGGAAGTGTTGGTGGCAAGGATGCACTCGGGGGAGACGATCGCCTCCATTTCGGCGAACACCTGCTTCTTGATGTTGAGTTCCTCGAACACGGCTTCGATGACGAAGTCGGCGTCGGCGAAGGCCTCTTTGGAAACGGAGCCGCTGACGAGGGCTTTGGTCCGGTTGGCGGCGTCGGAGCTGATCCGCTTCTTGGCGAGCAGCTTGTCCACCTCGGAGTGGACGTAGGCGACACCTTTGTCCACGCGCTCTTGGTCGATGTCCGTCAGGACAACGGGCACCTTGAGCTGCCGCGCGAACAGCAGGGCGAGCTGGCTCGCCATCAGCCCGGCACCCACGACGCCGATCTTCGTCACCGGGCGCGCGAGCTTGCGGTCCGGTGCGCCGGCAGGCCGCTTGGACCGTTTCTGCACGAGGTCCAGGAAAGCGTAAACAGTGGAACGGAACTCGTCCGTCTGCATCAAGTCGGCTAGCGTCTCGCATTCCAAGGCTGCGGATTCGGCTTTGCTCATGGTGCGGTTGGCCTCGAGGATATCCAGCACCTTCGCGGGTGCCGGCGAGGCGTTCGAGGTCTTGGCTTCCACGAACGCACGCCCTGCCGCCACGGCTCCAGCCCAGCGTTCGGCAACGGTCGGATCCGCCGGATCCACGGAATTGCCACGTTCCGGGACGGTCTCGCCGGCAATCACTTTCGCTGCCCAGGCGATGGATTGTTCTACGAAATCCGCGGGCTCGAAGATTGCATCGGCAATACCGAGCTGGAAAGCCTGGGGTCCGGTGAGTGTCCGGTTGTTGCTGAGCGGGTTCTCGATCATGACCTTGACGGCGTTTTCAGGGCCGATGAGGCGCGGCAGGATGTAGACGCCGCCCCAACCCGGGACAAGCCCGAGGAACGCTTCAGGCAAGCCGAGAGCGCCGGCGCCGGTGGAGACCGTGCGGTAGGTGGACTGGAGGGCGATTTCGAGGCCGCCACCCAGGGCGAGCCCATTGATGAAGGCAAAGCTCGGGACACCCAGATCGGCGAGTGTCGCGTAGACGTCATGGCCCAGCTGTGCCATCCACAGGCCGTGGTCCCGCTCTTCCAGCTGCTTGACCGCGGAGAGATCCGCGCCGGCCACGAGGAAGTACGGCTTCCCCGTGACGCCGACGCCGACGATCTCGCCGCGCGCAGCGCGCCCCTCGAGTCCTTCGAGGACCGTGCCGAGCTCCACAAGGGTATTGGGTCCAAGAGTGGTGGGTTTGGAGTGGTCCAGTCCGTTGTCCAGGGTGATCAGGGCGAAAGTTCCTGCGTTGCCGGGAAGTTCGATGTCCTGGACGTAGGAGTGGGTCACGGTCTCATCCGGGAAAAGTCCGGCCAGTTTCTGGAATTCGGCGGCGCTCATGCTGCGGCTCCCTTGGTTTCGGTGACAGCGGAGGTCTCTGTGGCGCCGTCGTGGTCTCTGTAGTTGGGGTGATGTGGATTCTCCCAGATCACTGTGGCGCCCATGCCCAAGCCAATGCACATTGTGGTGATGCCGTAACGGACTGACGGGTCTTCTTCGAACTGGCGCGCCAACTGGTTCATGAGCCGGACGCCAGAGGACGCCAGGGGGTGCCCGACGGCGATAGCCCCGCCGTAGCGGTTCACGCGGGGGTCGTCGTCGGCGATTCCGAAGTGGTCGAGGAAACTCAGTACCTGCACAGCGAAGGCCTCGTTGATCTCAAACAAGCCGATGTCCTCGATGCCGAGTCCGGCGTTCTTGAGGGCTTTCTCGGTGGCCGGGACCGGTCCAATACCCATGACCTCGGGTTCGACGCCCGCGAACGCATAGGAGAGCAACCGCATCTTCACCGACAGGCCGAGTTCTTCGGCGGCCTCGGCCGAGGCCAGGAGTGCCGCCGTCGCTCCGTCGTTCAAACCAGCGGCATTTCCCGCGGTGACGCGGCCGTGGGCCCGGAACGGTGTGCGCAGCTCCGCGAGATCGTGCACTGTGGTCCCCGGGCGCGGCGGCTCGTCAACACTGTTCACTGTCCAGCCTTGTCCCGGCTTCATCGTGGCGACAGGGACCAGGTCCGGCTGGATCTGGCCCTTGCCGTAGGCGGCCGCAAGTTTCGCTTGGGATGCCGCCGCGTAGGTGTCAGTGCGCTCTTTGGTGATCGCGGGGAAGCGGTCGTGAAGGTTCTCGGCCGTGTTGCCCATGTTCAGCGCAGCTGGATCAACGATCCTCTCGGACAGGAACCGCGGGTTCGGATCGGCGCCGGACCCCATGGGGTGGTTGCCCATGTGCTCTACGCCGCCGGCAATCACGACGTCGTATGCGCCGAAACCGATGCCGCTCGCCGTCGTCGTGACAGCGGTCATTGCCCCGGCACACATGCGGTCGATGGCAAAGCCAGGCACGCTGCGGGGGA
This sequence comes from Arthrobacter sp. DMZ02-1R, assembly GCF_057747935.1. Classification (NCBI taxonomy): domain Bacteria; kingdom Bacillati; phylum Actinomycetota; class Actinomycetes; order Micrococcales; family Micrococcaceae; genus Arthrobacter; species Arthrobacter sp. DMZ02-1R. The sequence goes on along the minus strand of NZ_CM173230.1, from coordinate 2,975,015 downwards.
GGCCAGCCAGAAGTGCGGCGGTGCGTCCGATGGTCAGGCCCTGGTCGCCGGTCTGTGTGGTGGCGGCGATGGCGACTTCGTCAACCCGATCGGCAGGCAAAGCCGGATTGCGTCGCATCAGTTCGCGGATGCATTTGACCACGAGGTCGTCGGCACGGGTGCCTGCATAGATCCCCTTTTCGCCCGCTTTGCCGAAGGGCGTCCGGACGCCGTCCACGAAGACGACCTCGCGGACTGCCCGCGGCCTGGCGCTATTCCCGGTATGGCTCATGTGTGGCTCCTCTTTGAGACATGGATGCCGGACGCCCGCGTGGGGCGGTCGGTGTCGATTACGGCTATGTTACTCGCGGGTAACTTAGCGCGCAAGGCGGGCTGTTTCCGGTGCTCGCTCATATATGACGCCTCCTCGGCGGATCCTCGCTCACATCACTCACCGAATGCACCCGGCAGGAGCGCTTATGATCGAGCGTCATGCCGAAGGGCCTGATATGTGAGCGTGCGTCGCAAGGGGACGGAAAAGGCCCGCCTCCGGACCATTCGGTCCGGCGGCGGGCCTTCCGGGCCCTCGGCGGGCAAGTTGATCAGGAACCTGCACTCTCCTGCCGGTCTCGGTTGTTGTCTTGGCTTTGGTCCTGGGACTTCGGGACCGGGTTCCGCGGCTCTTTGGGTTCCTTAGGCGGGAGCGGTTGCGGATTCAATGAGGCCTCGGTGAGGATCGGTGCCGTGATAGCGATTTGCCATTCCCGGGCACCGAGGGTGCGCAGCTCTTCCGCTACGGACTCGACTGTGATGTCCGACGGCGGCCGCCACAGCACGCGCCGCATGTAATCCGGAGTGAGCAGGTTCTCCACGGGAAGTTTGAGCTCGTCGGCGCCTGCCTGAAGTCTTGGCCGGGCAGTCCCGAGGCGCGCTGCGGCTTCGGGGTCACGGTCCGTCCAGACGCGCGGTGGCGGGGGAGCATTGGTTGGAAGATGCAGCGGGGGAAGATCTTCGGTATTCCTTACAGCGGCAATGCAGCGCAGCCAGCGCGGTGCTTCCCGCTGTGCGGCCCGTCCATGGAAGCCCTTGGTGGCCAGCAGCTGCGGAACGGTGGCGGGCATGGCCTTTGCGGCGGCGACCAAGGCTGAATCGGGAATCAGGCGGCTCGGAGCAACATCCCGCTTGCGTGCCAGCTGGTCCCGCTCATGCCACAGCTCGCGCACGGCTGCCAGTTGGCGGCGATCACGGATCTGGTGCAGGCCGGAGGTCTTGCGCCAAGGATCGACCCGAGGGGCCGGGAGCCCTGCCGCGAGGATGCCGGCGAATTCCTGTTCGGCGAATTCGAGCTTGCCATCCGCTTCCAGGAGTTCGATAAGTTCTTCGCGTAGCTCGGCGAGGACCTCGACGTCGAGGGCCGCGTATCGCAGCCATGGTTCGGGGAGGGGCCGGGTGGACCAGTCGGCCGCTGAATGTTCCTTGGCGAGGCCAAAGCCCAGCAGCTGCTCGATGACGGCTGCGAGACCGACTCGGGGCAGTCCGGCAAGCCGTGCGGCGAGTTCGGTATCGAAGAGCTTGTCCGGCCACATGCCGAGTTCGGCCAGGCACGGAAGATCCTGTGTCGCGGCATGCAGGATCCACTCGACGCCGCTGAGCGCTTCGTTGATGATCTTCAGGTCATCGAAGGGCTCGGGGTCGATCAGCCAGGTACCTGCGCCGTCACGCCGGATCTGTACCAGGAAGGCGCGTTGTCCGTAACGGAAGCCGGAGGCACGCTCTGCGTCGACCCCGGCGGGGCCGGTTCCTGCGGCGATGGCGGCGGCGCACCGCTCCAGGCCGGAGATGGTGTCGATGACAAGGGGTACGCCCTCCCGTGGGGCATCAAGATCGATGATTTCGGGTATCCGGCCCTCAAAGCCGTCCACCGTGATGTGTGGGGTGGGATCAGCAGCCGGGGCGCCGGCTGTGGTGGGTTCCAGATTTTCAGGGGTCATGGTGCCTTCAGTTTACCGACTCTGTTCGGGCCGGTACGGCCGGGGTTCCAATGGGCTCCCACGGTTTTCATGTGAGCCGCCTATTTGGCAACGGTGTGACGCCGGGAGGCAGGGGAGGGAGTCCCGCGAATGTGCACACCATGTCGCACCACGCCTCCAAGTGTGCTTGGGCATCGGAAGACGCCGGTGTCCACGAGGCGCGGAGTTCGATGTCGATGGTTTCCGGCCTTTCGGCCAAGGTGCCGAAGCTCTCGGACAGGATGCGCGTGGCTGTTCCTCCTGCCGCCCTGTACTGGGCCGAATGGCTCTCGAGAGCGTCCACGAGCCACGTCCAGGCCACGGAACCGAGCATCGGATCGTTGCCCATGTCGGCTTCCAGCTGGGCCCTGATGTAGGTGACGATCCGGAATTCCCCGTCCCACACTGCCGAGCCGTCCGGATCGTGGAGGAGGATGAACCTGCCTGTCGCGAGTTCATCGTCTTCGTCGTCGGCCGTGCCGGAGGAGCCTGGGGTGTTCTCGCTGGAAAATGCCATGGCCGCGGGGCCATGGACAGGGGTTCGGCCAGGACGCGTCGAGCGACTGAAGACTTCTGCCCCCAAAGCCACGGCATAGGGGGCCAAGCGGGAGGGCGCCGGAATCTCCGCGAGCCGCAGCTCACTCCGGCACTGTGCTTTTCGTAGCGTTCCCAACGCATGCAAGAAATCCGCGGGAACCTGTGCGAGTGCGTTCACCTTCGCAGATTATGCGTCCGGGGCGGTGAAAGCTTGAAGCCACGCCGCCCCGTCCAATGGCCTACGCCGAGGCCAGCTCGCGCTTGATTGCGGCAACGAAGGAATCGATGTCCTCTTCCGTGGTGTCAAAAGAACACATCCAGCGCACTTCGCGGTTCGCTTCGTTCCAGTCGTAGAACTTGAAGGAGGAACGGAGACGGTCGGCGACGCCGGCCGGAAGCACTGCGAAAACCCCGTTGGACTCGGTGGCCTGCGTGGGCTCCACACCGTCGATGGAATCTACCGCGGCACGCAGCCGGGCGGCCATGGCGTTAGCGTGCTCCGCCGAGCGCAGCCACAGCCCGGACTCCAGGAGCGCGATGAACTGGACCGAAATGAAGCGCATCTTTGAGGCCAGCTGCATGTTCATCTTGCGGAGGAACTTCAGCCCATGAGCGGCCTCCGGGTTCAGTGCAACCACCACCTCGCCGAACAGCAACCCGTTCTTGGTCCCTCCGAAGGACAAAATGTCCACGCCGGCGTCGCGGGTAAAGGTCCGCAGCGGCACGCCTAGGTGGGCGGCGGCATTGGCGAGACGGGCACCGTCCATGTGCAGCTTCATGCCCTTGGCGTGGATATGGTCGGCGATCGCCCGAATTTCTTCGGGAGTGTAGCAGGTGCCGAGTTCAGTGGTCTGAGTGATGGAGACCGCAAGCGGCTGCGCACGATGCTCGTCGCCCCAGCCCCAGGCCTCGCGGTCGATCAGCTCGGGAGTCAGCTTGCCGTCCGGGGTGGGGACCTGGAGGAGCTTGATGCCGCCAACGCGCTCGGGGGCACCGTTTTCGTCCATGTTGATGTGGGCGGTCGAGGCGCAGATGACGGCACCCCAGCGCGGCAGCAGGGATTGCAGGGACAAGACATTGGCCCCAGTGCCGTTGAACACGGGGAAACACTCGATCCCTGAGCCGAAGTGCTGCTCCATGACTTCCTGGAGGCGTTCCGTGTACTGGTCCTCACCGTAGGAGACCTGGTGGCCGCCGTTTGCTGCTGCCAGGGCCGCCAGGATTTCAGGGTGGACTCCGGAGTAGTTGTCCGAGGCGAAGCCGCGGACGGAGGGATCGTGGAGGCGCCCTGCGGCTTCCGTGTTCAGGGCAGCCGGGAATTCTTCAGTAGTGCTCGTCACTTGTTCATTCACGCTTTCAGTCTATTTGGCCAGGAGGAGGCGCTGTCCGTTCAGTTCCGCTGCCGGCTTGTCGAAGAGCCCGACGGCGGCCGCCGCCAGGTCCTCTACGTCCGTGTATCCGGGGAATTTCCGCCCGGGATGTTCCCTCCGCGTCGCCGCGTCCAGCAATGCCTTGACCACAAAGACGACGGCAGCGCTGTGCTGATCCGTCGGTTCGTCCTTGTTGCCCGCCTGGGCGCGGTGGAATCCGTCGGCCACGGCCAGGGTCCACGTCTCTGCAGCTGCCTTGGCCGCCGCGTAGCTCGCGGCTCCGGCAGTAGGTGCGGCGACCGCCGTCGAACTCACCATGGCGAAGCGTCCCCGGGGGGAGGCCTCAAGATCCTTGAAGAAGATCCGAGAAACGTTCCTCAGCGTGGTGATGGCACTCTGTTCAAGGGCATCCCAGTCCTCGTCGGGCTGGTCTTCGATACCTTTGGCACCTCGCCACCCGCCCACAAGGTGGACGACGCCGTCGATCCCTTCCGTGCTCCCGTGGATTTTCGAGGCGAGCTCCCGTACGGACTCCAGATTGGAAAGATCGCAGACGAGGGGGACGACGCCGTCGCCCGCTTCAGCCGCCGCAGCGTTGATACGGGCCTGATCCGAACCGATGGTGAAGACCCGGTGCCCGGCGGCCGCGAAGGCGCGGGCGACTGCGATGCCGGAAGAGTTGCTGCCACCAGTGACGACGACGGTCAGCGGTTCCTCGGCCATCAGGCTGCGGTCATTCCGGTGATGCCGCTGGTTGACTCGATGATTGGACGCATTTTCTTCTCCAGCGCTTCGTAGAACATGGACAGGGGGAATTCGTCGTCGAGGACCTGGTCGGTGAGGCCGCGGGGCGGCCCGTCGAGTGGCAGTGCCTCAGGGCCCTTCGCCCAGACCGAAGCCGGGTGGGGAGTGACCGTACCGGAAATGAGCTTATACGCCGCGAGCCAGTGGGCAGCCTTGGGACGGTCGATGGAACGCCAGTACAGTTCCTCGATCCGGGCCCCGAGCTCGACGACGACGGCGGCGGCCTCGTCCCAGTCGATGCTGAGCTTGCTGTCGGTCCAGTGCAGGACGTGGTGCTGGTGCATCCAGGCGAAGAGGAGCTGGCCACCGAGGCCGTCGTAGTTGCGGACCCGGTTGCCCGTGATGGCGAAGCGGAAAATACGGTCGAAGATCACGGCGTACTGGACGAGCTTCGCATGGCGTCGGGCGTCAGGGGAAGCTTCCTCATCCTTCTCGATCCGGACGGATTCACGGAAGGCTGTCAGGTCGCAGCGGAGCTCTTCGAGCGAATAGAGGAAGAACGGCATCCGCTGCTTGATCATGAACGGGTCGAATGGGAGGTCGCCGCGCATGTGGGTACGGTCATGGATCAGGTCCCACATGACGAACGTCCGCTGCGTGAGCTCCTGGTCATCCAACAGCTCTGCTGCATCTGCTGGCAGCTCAAGCGATGTTGTTGCCGCGGCTGCCTTGAGGACGCGGCGGAAGCGCGCTGCCTCGCGATCGGCGAAGATGGCGCCCCACGTGAAGGCAGGCGTTTGCCTCACGGAGACGGTCTCCGGAAACAGCACGGCCGAATTGGTGTTGTAGCCGGGGGTGAAGTCCAGGAACCGGATAGGCACGAACAGCTTGTTGGAGTAGTCGCCGGCTTCCAATGCGCCGATGAACTCAGGCCAGATCACCTCGATCAGGACAGCTTCCACGAGGCGGCTCGTGCTGCCGTTCTGCGTGTACATGGGGAACACGACGAGGTGCTGGAGCCCGTCTTCGCGGTGTTCCTGGGGCTTGAAGGCCAAGAGGGAGTCGAGGAAGTCCGGGACTCCAAAACCGGCATCGGCCCAACGACCGAAATCCGTGACCAAGAGTTCAAGGTAGGCAGAGTCGTGGGGGAATGCGGGAGCCAGGCTCTTGATGGCCTCGATGATGGCGGCTGTGTACTCCCGGGCAGCCTGGTGGTGCGCGGAATCCTGGATGGACCCGTCCTGGCTCTGGAACGCCTGGAGGGCAGTGGCTGCGGTCTTCAGGGAGATCCAGTCCCGGTTGTCAGACGTGATGCGCGGACGGGCGGTGGTAGCGGTGGTGGTGGTCATCGTCGACGGTGCCTTCCTCAAGAAATGTTGTTCTGAGGTGAGCGTAGCAAGCGGTCAGAGTCACTAATTCAAAAGTCGCTCGAGCATAAGAAACTCTTGTGCAAGTGGTTCCGACGGCCCCCGGAAGATCCAGCCCGGGGAGGGCTGGCCGTGGGGACCGCCGGTGCCTTACTGCACTGTGCCCGACGTTACTGCGGTGTGGGGGCCTCGACGAGCTTGAGCGAAACGGAATTTATGCAGTACCGCTGGTCAGTCGGCGTACCGTAGCCCTCGCCCTCGAAAACGTGGCCCAAGTGAGAATCGCAATTGGCGCAGCGAACCTCTACGCGTTCCATGCCCAAAGTACGGTCATGGATGTACCGGACAGTGCCATCGGCGAGAGGTGCCCAGAACGACGGCCAACCGCAATGCGAATCGAATTTCTCGTTACTGGTGAAAAGTTCCGCGCCGCAGGCCCGGCATTGGTACACGCCGGCGGTATGTGTGTCCCAATATTCACCCGTATACGGGCGTTCCGTACCGGCCTGGCGCAGGACCCTGAACTCTTCGGGGGTCAGCTCTTCGCGCCACTCCGCCTCGGTTTTCTCCACGCATTGCCCGTCCTTCGGGACTTCCTGGAGAGGGACCCCGGCCAAGGGGTCCGCAGCTTGGAAGTACTTCCTGTTATCTGCAGTGCTCATGTTCTCTCAACGTTCACGAGTCACCGATAAATCCCGAGCCCGCGTAAAGATGCAGCACGGGCAGGCCCAACTGGTCCTGGGCCTTGTTCGCCCAATCTGTGTGGAAAGTATCGGCAATAGCGTGTGGGCGCGTGACCACCACTGCCTGTGCCGCATTCAGCGCCTTGACCTTGGAAACCAGGCCGGCAACCGCACCGCCGTCGACGATTTCACCTGTTACCCCGCCACCTAGCCCCTCCAAGGTAGCGAGCGACGCCGACAAGGCCTCCGCAGCCTGCGCCCGCTCCGACTGGGGATCCGGTGCCTCCGCGACGAGGTCCCGGAAGGCTTTGGCTACTTCGAGCATTGAAAGGCTTTCGAGGAAGTCGACCAGCAGATGCCTTTCGGTGTTCGCCGGCACCAGGACCACCAGGGGCGAGTCGCCGCCGTCGAGCAGTTTGGCAATATTGGCGCGGTCGTCCGGGCCGAGCGGCTCTTCGGTAAGGATGACGATTGGATCACTCATGGCTACAGCGTAGACCTGAGGCGCACAAGGTGGCACGGATTCGCACCGGCAATTCTGTTCTCGGGGTGGCGTCGCGGCGGCTGTGCCGGCCGGGACGCAACGCTGACAGTTGGTGCGGTTCAAGTGACAGCGCCGCAAAGGGGACAATGGTCACATGGCATCCAAGACCCCACCTGCCCCGGCCGTAGTGAACGGTGCGAAAATGTCTGTCCCCGCCAAATGGGCTGTCGGGGGGATCATTGCTGGAAGCGGTATTGCGGGCCTGCTGGGCGCGGGATCTTCGGCGCTCGCAGCCTATTTCGCCCGGCGCGTCATCACCCCTTCAGTACGCGAGCCGGATCAGGAAGTGCTGGCGGTGGTGCGCGGCGACAACGGACTTCAGATCATCCTCGCAGCTACCCCGGACACCACTATCGACGGAGTGTTCAGCCTCCTTTTTGCCGGGGGGACAGGGTTCGCGCGGATCGGCCGGATCGTGTCATATTCGCCCGCAGAGCGCACCGTGCAGCGCGAAGTCGAGGAAGTCTACAGCGGGGACCTGAGTACGGCCCGTCGTGGATGGTGGAGCGGTGCTGTCTACAACTCCCCGGCGGCACTTGGCTTGGACTTCGAAGAGGTACAGATTGACGTTGAGGGCGGCCAAGCCCCGGCATGGTTGATCCCTTCCGGAGCGGGGAAGCCCGCGAAGTTATGGGCCATCATGGTCCATGGCCGTGGTGCTACGCGCCTCGAAGGCCTGCGTGCAGTGCGCAGCGCGCGCGAACTCGGACTCGACAGCCTGCTGGTTTCCTACCGGAACGACGGCTTGGCACCGTCTGCCCCGGACGGGCGTTACGGCCTGGGGTCTACAGAATGGCGCGACGTCGATGCCGCCATTGAGTACGCACTCGCCCGTGGAGCGGACGAGGTGGTCCTGTTCGGGTGGTCGATGGGCGGTGCAATCTGCCTGCAGACGGCCGACCTTTCCCACCATCGCCATGTCATCAGGGCCATGGTTTTGGACGCGCCGGTGATCAATTGGGTCAACGTCCTTGCGCACCACGCACAAATCAACAGGATTCCCTACGCGGTGGGTCGCTACGGGCAGCTGATGTTGGCACACCCTCTTGGCCGACGTATCACCGGCCTGGCGGCCCCTGTTGATTTGAAAGCAATGGACTGGGATTCGCGCGCCGTCGAACTTCGGACGCCGACGTTGGTGATCCACAGTGTGGACGATGAGTACGTTCCGTACGGACCTTCGGCCAGTCTCGCCGAAAAGAATCCGGAGATGGTTACTTTTGAAGCCTTTGAAGGAGCCCGACACACCAAAGAGTGGAATGTGGATCCGCAGAAGTGGGAGCGGCTGGTGCGCTCGTGGTTGGCGCCGAGGCTCGCGCCACGGGGCGGGCCGGCGTCCGTTTGACCTGCAGCCGGGAGCCCGGGCGCCTGTGGGTGGCCGAGCGTTTGCTAGTGGCTCCCGATCGGGGCAGTCCGGGCGTGCGTGAGCCGGATCAGGTCCGCAGGGTCCAGTTCGATGTCCAGGCCGCGCCGTCCACCGGAAACAAGGACTGTCCCGAAGGCTAATGCGGATTCGTCGAGCACCGTGGGTGAAGACTGGCGTTGGCCAAGCGGCGAAATCCCGCCGAGTATGTAGCCGGTGCGTCGCTCAGCCGCTTTGGGATCGGCCATGGTGGCCTTCTTCGATCCGAGTGCGGCGGCGATCGCCTTGAGATCAAGGCTTCCACTGACCGGAACGATGCCCACTGCAAGCTTGCCTTCGACGTCCACCATCAAGGTCTTGAACACCCGGCTGGGATCGATTCCCAGGACCTCGGCCGCCTCAAGTCCGTAGCTGGCCACCGACGGATCGTGCGCGTACGGGTGCAGGGTGAAAGGAACGCCGGCCGCAGCCAGTACGGCTGTGGCCGGCGTTCCCTGTGAAGCCTGTTTCTTGGCCATTCTCGGTGGTATCCCGGATCAGGACAGCAAGCGGTCCGCCGCGGCGACCTTGCGCTTGATGCGCCCCAACATGGCGGTCATGCCGCGCATCCGCAATGGCGTGATGGCCCGGGTGAGGCCCAGCAGTTCGGGCATGTCATCTGGGACGGCCAGGATCTCCGCGGCCGTCAATCCGTCCAGGCCTTCGTGCAGGACACCAGCAAAACCACGCGTGGTTGGCGCTTCCGGCGGTGCCTTGAAGAACAAACGGTAAGCCACGCCGTCGGGGTTCTTTTCCTGTTCAATGGTCAGGAAAAGTGGCGACTGGCACTCCACCACTTGCTCCAGGAGCTCGGGGTGGTCCAGCAGCCGATCCGGCAGGGCCGGGAGTCCACGCGAGAACTCAAGCAACAACTGCAAGCGGTCCGGCTCGGTCAGCGCCTGGAAGTCATCGACAATTTCCGCCAATGCGGCGGGCAAGGTATTGGTACTCATCACTTCTAGCTTACGCAAGTCAGGGCCGGTCCGGCGCCCGTTACTTCAATATGGTGCCGGACCGGAGACGTCGGAACTACTTTCCGGCAAGTACAGGGACGGCGCCCCGTTCGGCGCCCTTGACGATCGGGACGCGGACGGCATTGCCCCATTCGGTCCACGAACCGTCGTAGTTGCGGACAGTTTCGAAGCCGAGCAGGTACTTCAGGGCGAACCAGGTGTGGCTGGAACGCTCGCCAATGCGGCAGTACGCCACGACGTCGTCGCCCTCGGTGAGTCCGGCCTCGTCGAGGTAGAGAGCCTCAAGTTCCGTGCGGTTGCGGTACGTGCCGTCCTCGGCCGCGGCGCGTGCCCACGGGATGGAAGCCGCGGTGGGAATGTGGCCGCCGCGCAGGGCGCCTTCTTCGGGGTAGGCCGGCATGTGCGTGCGCTGGCCCGTGTATTCCTCGGGGGAGCGGACGTCGATCAGCGGCTTTCCAAAGTGAGCCAGGACGTCATCCTTGAATGCGCGGATCGGGGCGTCGTTCCGTTCCACCACGGGGTACTCGCTCGGGGTGGGCTGAGGGACATCGGTGGTGATGTCGCGGCCTTCGGCGATCCACTTGTCCCGGCCACCGTCGAGGAGCCGGACGTCTTCGTGGCCGAAGAGGGTGAAAACCCAGAGGGCATAGGCGGCCCACCAATTGGACTTGTCGCCGTAGATCACCACGGTGGTGTCGCGTGAGATTCCCTTGGCGGCGGCCAGCACTGCGAATGCTTCACCGTCAACGTAGTCGCGGGTGACTTGGTCGTTCAGGTCCGTGTGCCAATCAATCTTGACTGCGCCCGGGATGTGGCCGGTTTCGTACAGGAGGACGTCTTCGTCGGATTCGACAACCACCAGCTTGCCGTCGCCGAGCGCACCGCCTTCAATGGCTGCGGCGAGCCACTCGGTGGACACCAGGCGCTCGGGGTGGGCGTACGCGGCGAACTTCTCGTTCTGCTCAACGGGGTAGGACATTGGTATGGCCTTTCACTGACACTTTCACTGACACCGGGCGGCGCCGGGCGATAGGACGTGCCCGGCATTGATCCCACATTATCGAGGGTAGGGGAGGAAAGCTCTACCCCGTTCATATGGTGAAATATGGCCTTCATCACGTGTCCGCCCCGGCCATGGCATTGCCGGTATTCTTGCTGGGGACTTACGACACGAAGAACGGACCGTCTTGGTACAGATCGAACAGCTCGCCGCGCGCACCCCGGCGGTCTCAGTGGATGAGATTCTCAAGGGCTTCTACCCTTCGCCACGGTTCGGAGAGGTGTCCTTCAACAGTTACCGGCCGGATCCTAACCAGCCGAGCCAAGCGGCGGCAGTCAAGGCCCTCGAGGCGTTTGGGGCGACAGTAGGAGCCGGGGACGGCGACGGGCTGTTCAAGCGGCTTTTCGGCAAGAAGGTCAACGGCCGGGCGGGCATCTACCTCGACGGCGGATTCGGCGTCGGAAAGACCCACCTGCTGGCTTCCCTGTGGCACTCGGCTCCGGGGCCGAAGGCCTTCGGAACGTTCGTGGAGTACACCAACCTGGTGGGCGCCCTGTCCTTCCGCAAGACCGTGGAGGCTTTGAGCAGCTACAAGCTGGTGTGCATTGACGAGTTCGAGCTCGACGATCCAGGCGACACTGTACTGATGTCCCGCCTCATGCGTGAACTCGCCGACGCCGGTGTCAAGCTCGCGGCCACGTCCAACACTTTGCCGGGTTCACTGGGCGAGGGACGATTTGCCGCTGTCGACTTCCAGCGGGAGATTCAGGTCCTCGCCGACCAGTTCGATGTTGTGAGGATCGACGGCGAAGATTTCCGGCACCGCGGATTGCCCGCTGCGCCGGCACCGCTGAAGACCGAGGACCTCAAGCGTCAGATGCACGCCGAATTCGATGGGCAGACCGTGGCCGTAGACGACTTCCGCGGCTTGATCGACCATCTTGCCGGTGTCCACCCCAGCCGCTATCGCAAGCTGATCGCAGGAATCGATGCCGTCGTCTGGCGGGATGTGGAAACCATCACCGAGCAAGCTGTTGCCCTGCGCTTCGTGGTGCTGGCCGACCGTTTGTACGACAAGGACGTCCCGATCCTTGCCAGCGGCGTGCCTTTCGACAAGCTCTTCACCGAGGAGATGATGACCGGCGGATACATGAAGAAATACTTCCGCGCAGTGTCCCGTCTGACCGCCCTGGCGCGTGAGGGCCAAAACCACGAGCCCTCCTAGGGAGCGGGCTTACCGGAGCCGAGCCTCCCCGGCCGAGGCGGTAACGGTTAAACGCCAAGGGCACCGGCGGCGCCTCGCGGCGGGACCGGTGCCCCGTTGACGTAACTGTATTCGGGAGCTCGGGCCGGTGAAACCGGCTACGGAGCCTCATTAGTGGAGGCTGCTGTCTAGGTCGAAGCCTTGTCAGCGTCCCCGTCGAGGTTGCCCACGAAATCGGAAGCGGCTCGATGAACCGCATCTAGTCGGCGATGAAATTGCCGGCCTATTCGATGCCGTCCTTGATGGCTTCTTCTTTGCCACCAATGAGGTCCTGAACCTTGCCCTTCAGATCGTCAAGTAATCCCACGGGCACCTCCCTTCAATCGCGGAGCCAGTTCGCTCCTCCGTTGTCGATCCTAACCCGAGACCTTTGGAGGTGCCAAGGGATAATTTGACTGGAATGTCAACGATTCTTCGAAGGGGTCACACCTGCTGGTGGCGGGGACTGTCCGGATTCATCAGGGAATGCTTCCGGCCATAGCCGAAGTAAACCACCAAGCCGATGACCAGCCACACCACAAAGCGCAGCCAGGTTTCCCAATGCAACTGGATCATGAGGAAGGCCGAGGCGAGGACGCCGAAGGCCGGAACCAGTGGCATGAGGGGCAACCTGAAGGTGCGGGGAGCGTCGGGCTTCTTGTAACGGAAGACGATCACGGCCAAGCACACCACCACAAACGCTGCGAGGATGCCGATATTCGTCAGGTCGGCAACAGCCTTGATGGGGAAGACACCCGCGAGCAAGGCCGAGGCGATGCCTGCGATCCAAGTGACGCGCTGTGGGGTTCCGTGCTTGTCTGTTCCGGCAAACCAGCCCGGGAGCAGGCCATCGCGGCTCATCGAGAACCAGACGCGTGTGACACCTAAGAGGAAGGTCAGCATCACGGTCAGGATGGACAGGACCGCGAAGACCGAAATGATGGTGGCGATGACGGGCAGGCCAACGCCGGTGAAGGCGGAAGCGAAACCGGCGGTGGGGTTGATGTCCTTGTAGTTCTGCATTCCAGTGAGCACCAAGGTCGCCGCAACGTAGAGGAGCATGGCGATGACGAGCGACAGCACGATGGCCTTCGGCATGTGCTTTTTTCCATCCGTGGCTTCTTCCGCCGCGGTACTCATGGCGTCGTAGCCGAACACCGCGAAGAACACGGTGGCGGAGCCGGCGAGGACCGGGCCGAAGCCGCTGGGCATGAACGGGTTGTAGTTGTTGGTGTTGATGTAGAAAATGCCCAGGCCGATGATGAAGAGGATCAGGACGACCTTGATTGCCACGGCCACTAGTTCGAAACGGCCAAATGCCTTGGTTCCACGGCTCAGGATCCACGTGACAAGCAGGCAAACCAGGATGGCGGGCAGGTTGATGACGCCGCCCTTGCCTTCGTCCACCGTTGAGGTCATCCACGCCGGCATGTGGATGCCTACCCCGGACAGGAATGCATCAAAGTAGCCGGAAATTCCGATCGCGACGACGGCGACAATCGCGATGTACTCAAGCAGCAGATCCCAGCCTATGAACCAGCCGATGACCTCGCCAAGGGCAACGTAGCCGTAGGTATAGGCCGAGCCGGCGCGAGGAATCATGCCGGCGAATTCTGCATAGGAAAGTGCCGCGGCTGCCGAGGCAAGGCCTGCTACCAGGAACGAGATCAGCACCGCTGGGCCGACGCCTGGCGTGTCCTTGCTTCCGTGGGCCACCAGGCCGGCCAAGGAGAAGATCCCGACGCCGATGATGCCGCCGACGCCGATGGCCGTCAGTTGCCAGAGGCCCAGGCTCTTGAAGAGCCCGCTGTGCTTGCTTTCCTCCTCCATGTCGTCAATGGGTTTTTTCCTCATGATCGAACGGACGGGTGTTTGTTGATTCACCGTGTACTCCTGCCGTTTGGCGTGGACGAATTGGGCCTGAAGAAAAGTATGCGACCTCAATCACATTGGATAAAGTGATTTTTGCTGAGTGATATTGATCAGTTCTGCCGATCTTTCCGTTGGGCGGCTACTGCGGGCTGAGGCTGCGGGCACAAAAAAGCAGCTCCGCGGAGCTGCTTGGATGGTGGTGCGGTTTGAATGCCGGCTATTGCCGGATATCGAAGGACTGGAGCGGACGACGAGATTCGAACTCGCGACATCCACCTTGGCAAGGTGGTGCTCTACCAGCTGAGCTACGTCCGCACATGATGACCATTCCGGCCTGGGCCGACGTTCATCAACAAGCAAGTTGCCTTGCCTTGGTGGGCGATACTGGGATCGAACCAGTGACCTCTTCCGTGTCAGGGAAGCGCGCTACCGCTGCGCCAATCGCCCGGATCCGGCACGTGCCGGCCGACCCGTTGCCGGGACCTTAAAATACGAGAGCGGACGACGAGATTCGAACTCGCGACATCCACCTTGGCAAGGTGGTGCTCTACCAGCTGAGCTACGTCCGCACATGATGACCATTCCGGGCTGGGCCCGACGTTCATCAACAAGCAAGTTGCCTTGCCTTGGTGGGCGATACTGGGATCGAACCAGTGACCTCTTCCGTGTCAGGGAAGCGCGCTACCGCTGCGCCAATCGCCCAAATGCTATCCGGCCTAGACCGGAACCAAGGTTTTCACCGAGGTGGGTACGGGATTCGAACCCGTGTATACGGCTTTGCAGGCCGCTGCCTCGCCTCTCGGCCAACCCACCGTGTAAGCACGATTCCTGGGGTTCCAAGAACTCAATGCCGTGACAGTGTCCTGCGAGCGGACGACGAGATTCGAACTCGCGACATCCACCTTGGCAAGGTGGTGCTCTACCAGCTGAGCTACGTCCGCATAGTCTTATTCGGCGGGCTGCCCGCACGGGGCATTCCGTCGCTTTCCGACGAGTAAAAACTCTATAGGAGGTTCCGGGAAACTCCAAATCGTTTGGTCCGAATCCTAAGCAATGGACCCAAGTTCCTTGAATTGGCGGGGATTATTCGAGTTACATGGCTGTGATTCATCGGCGGTTTCGCGCGTGTCGAGGGCTGTGTTGAACGGTGGAGAAGCTGGCCTGCCTCGTCCGATGCGTCATGGAGATCGATGAGCTTCCGAGTGACTTTTCCTTCCGTTTTCCCGATTTTTGAATTCCGGCCGGGGTCGGTTAGTCTTCTTGTGCACGGGCGATTGGCGCAGTGGTAGCGCGCTTCGTTCACACCGAAGAGGTCACTGGTTCGAACCCAGTATCGCCCACCAAGGGAGGCCCTGCTTGAAACATAGTTCATGTTGCAAGCAGGGCCTCGTGTCGTAGCCCGTGAGCTCATGAACCTGACCCGCTCATGAATGAGGGGCTGCCCCGACCACGCGGTTCCGTCCGAGCGACTTGGCTTGGTAAAGGGCTGCATCTGCGGCAGCAATCATTGCCGACAGGTCGACTCCGTCGAGCGAGCCAGCGGTAACGCCGTAGCTCGCCGTTGGAATTTGTATGCCGGGGAGGCCTTTGGTTTCCGCGAGGGCGCGGCTGATGTCGGCAGCGATGCTTTCAGCCCGTTCTTGGTTAGCTCCAGGCAGGAGAAGGATGAACTCTTCCCCACCGTACCGTCCGACCAAGTCGGTGGACCGCACCGATTCCGTGCAGGCAGCCGCGAAGGCTTGGAGCGCGGCGTCACCGGCAGGATGGCCGTATTCATCATTGATCGATTTGAAGTGGTCCATGTCAGCCAAGATCAAGGAAGCAACTGAACTTGTGGTGTGTAGGCGCTTCAGTTCCTTGGTGGCCAAGTCCAGGAAGGTGCCGCGGTTGAGGAGCCCGGTCAGGTTGTCACGGGCAGCCCGTTCGCTTAACCGGTTGATCAACTGGTCGTTGCTGAGGGCGGTCATGCTGAAGGACACGGCAACCAGGAGTATCAGCGTGACCAGGCTGGCCATGGCCGGGCCAAAATACAGGCGGAAACTTGGGCCGGTTGGACCTTCGACGACGTACACGGACAGGCGGCAGAAGTAGTAAGCAGCCATGAACGCGGCGGCCAGCGCCATCGATTTGTGAACATGGGAGTAGCTGGAATCCAGCAACCACAGATCACGGGACGCCAACGCGATGCCCAGCGTCATGAATCCCAGATACACCAAGCCTCCGGACCACGTGTTGTAACCGGGGCTTTCCAATGCAGAGGCGAGGGCGGTGACGCCGCATGCTGCGGCACATTGCCACCTTGGCGGCGACAACTTCCTCAAGGAACGGGCGCCGGTCCACACACTGAACGCTCCACCCACCAAGAGGACGTTTCCCGATGGATTTGCCCAGACTTGATGCGGTGTCCCGTTGAGAAGGAAGGCCAGATTCCCTAAAAGAAAGAAAAGGAGGGCGATGCACCACCAACCGTTGTAGGACGACCGCGTGCGCCGAAATGATGCGTAGAACAGGAGGAGCAGGGTAAGAGCGACCACGCCGAGAGCCACTCGCAGTGTTGTTATATCGAGGCCCATTGTTCGCTCCCGTATCCGAGGACGTGACCAATTATGGCATCGCGGGTCAAGGAACCCGGTGCGCCAGGCAGGAGTGCCTTGTTCGTTACGCGGTTTAGTCACGCCGGCTCCGCATCTTCCTGTCAGCGGTGTGTGAAAGAGTTTTCCTATGACAGATCCACTGCTTGCCCACGCCACCGAATACGGCCGGATGTATGCCCGGTCCACCTCTGAGTCCTTCTCGGTCCCTTCCATCACCACGGTGATCGGCCAGCAGGCGCACTCCCTGGACGGCTGGTTCGGGTACATGGGTGCAAGTAGTCTGGCGAAGGACCCGGAACTTCCACAGCATCTCTCCAGTCCTGCCAAGATGCGGCAGGCCGTCAACAAAGCAGCCAAGGCGGCCGAGGTTTACCGGGACGATGCCGCACGCCGCGGCGACCGCGTGCATAACTACTGCGAACAAGTAGCCCTCCGTGCCCTCGGACGCCCGCACCGAGCGAAGGAAACCCGCGAAGAGCTTGCCTCGAACGGCGAAGAAGCCTTCGCGGCCCGCTTCGACGAATGGTGGGAGTTGTACCGGGTGGAGCCCATTGCACCTGAAATCACGGTGTGGAACTCAAGCGTCGGATACGCCGGGACACTGGACCTCGTGGCCAAAATCAACGGCCGGATCTGCTTGATCGACTACAAGACCAAAGGCACCACCCGGGATGGAACCGTCAAACCCCTCGACGACAAAGTGGTGATGCAATTGGTGGCTGGGATGAAGGCCGAGGAAAGCCTGGTGGACCCGGTGGCAGGGGAGTGGGAGCCGTGGAAATACGGAGAGAACCCTGTTCTGCTTGCCGTGGCCATCGGCGAAACCGAAGTGCGTCCCCAGCGGGCCAATCCGGACGTTCTCAAGCACCACTGGTGGAAGTTCTGCGCCTTGAAGAGGGTGTGGGAGATGTCTGCCGAGGTTGCCGCAGCCGGAACGGCGCTGCTGCCGGTGGCTCCGCCGTCGTACCCGGCCACCGCGGCGCCCTCAGGCTCAACTAAACTGAACTAGGCCCCGTTTTGCGGGGGCCGAAGCTTCGCCGAACGTGAGGAAAGACAGCAGATGGCCATTTTGAATATCCGTATCATCGGCGATCCCGTGCTCCGCACGGTTGCTGATCCGGTCGCGGAATTCGGGCCTGAGCTCGCCAAACTCGTGTCGGACATGACCGAAACCATGGAAGACGTGGACGGCGCCGGCCTCGCCGCACCGCAGATCGGCGTCAGCCAGCGGGTCTTCACCTACCGGATCGGCGGCGTGGAAGGCCACATCATCAACCCCGTGCTTGAGAACAGCGACGACTTCCAGCCCGACGAAGTAGAGGGCTGCCTCTCCATTCCCGGACTCGCGTTCCCGGTCCGCCGCCGCAGGGCCACCCGCGCCACCGGCGTGGACATGAACGGGAACCCCGTGTCCGTTGAGGCGGAGGGCATGCTCGCCCGTTGTTTCCAGCACGAAACCGACCACCTGGACGGCATCCTTTTCACGGACCGTTTGGAAGGGGAGGATCGCAAAACCGCCCTCCGAGCCATCCGCGCGGCAAACTACCATTCCGTCACTGAACAAACCACCGCCAAGCGGGCTAACACGGTGGGCTCCAGCTTCGGCAGTTTCGGGGCTGCCGAATGAGGGTGCTTTTCGCCGGCACCCCAGCCGTAGCCATCCCTTCCCTTGACGCACTGATCGAGGCAGGCTTCGAGATCGCTGCGGTGCTGACCAGGCCGGATGCTCCTATTGGCCGAAAACGTATCCTCACGCCGTCCCCCGTGGCAGCACGTGCGGCCGAACTTGGCATCGACATCATCCACGCCTCCAAGGTGGACGTCGAGACCACGGAGCGGATCGCTTCTTATGAGCCGGACGTCGCAGCGATTGTCGCCTACGGAGGCCTTGTCCCCAAGGCCGCCCTCGGGGTGCCGCGCCATGGCTGGATCAACCTCCATTTCTCCCTTCTCCCTGCGTGGCGGGGTGCCGCACCGGTGCAGCGTTCGCTCATCGCCGGTGACGACATCACGGGGGCTGCGACCTTTCTCCTCGAGGAAGGACTCGACACGGGACCCGTCTTCGGGACCTTGACGGAAACCGTGCGGCCCGATGACACCGCGGGCGACTTGCTGGAGCGGCTCTCGCTCAGCGGCGCGGTCTTGTTGAGCCAGACCCTATCTGCCGTCGACGCCGGGAAAGCATCGCCCCAGCCTCAACAGGGAGATGTCTCGCTGGCCCCCAAACTGACGCTCGACGACGGCCGGCTCGACTGGACGCAACCGGCCCTCGCCATTAACCGCAGATCCCGCGGCGTCACGCCGGAACCCGGAGCCTGGACCATGCTCGACGGGCAACGGGTTAAGCTCGAGCCGGTGGGCATGCGCCCGGACACGCGCGATCTTGCGCCGGGTCAGATCCGGGTTGATGGTAAGAACGTCCTGGTCGGGACCGGATCCCATGCAGTGCAGCTAGGGCGGATCCAGCCAGCAGGCAAGAAGATGATGCCGTCGGCCGATTGGGCCCGTGGTTTGGCAACACCAGAAAGCGTGGAATTCGAATGAGTGAGTCCGGCCGCCGCGGCCCTAACAACACTGGGCGCGGCCCTAACAACACTGGGAACAGGGACGGCGGAGGTCACGGCAACCGCGGTCCCCGCGGCGAGAGCAAACGCGACGCCCAGGGCCGCGAACGCAACCGGGGTCCGCAGCGCGGTTTCTCCGCAAATGCACCGTCCCAGCGGACGCGGCGCGCGGATCCGGCACGATTGGTGGCCTTCGAAGTTCTGCGCGCGGTCGCATCCGAAGACGCATACGCTAACCTCGTGCTGCCATCCCGTATCCGCCACCATCACCTGGACAAGCGCGACGCCGGATTCGCCACCGAGCTGAGTTACGGTGCGTTGCGCGGCCAGGGGATGTACGACGCCGTCCTCGCCAGGTGTGTCGATCGGCCGCTCGACCAACTCGATCCGGCAGTCCTTGATGCGTTGCGCCTTGGTGCCCACCAGTTGCTCGCCATGCGCGTTCCGGCCCACGCCGCACTCGACCAGACGGTCGGGCTGGCCCGCGCGGTCATCGGAGCGGGCCCGTCGTCGCTCATTAACGCAGTGCTCCGAAAAGTCACTGCCAGGACGCTGCCGGAGTGGCTCGACTTCCTGCTGGAAGACGAGACAGACGAAACCAAGATCGCGTCCATACGCCACGCGCACCCGGAGTGGATTGTCAGGGCGCTGCGCCAGTCGCTCGTCATGCACGGCCGCCCCGCGAGTGAAATCACTGAACTTCTCGAAGCGGACAACGCAGCCCCTGTGGTGAACCTGGTGGCGCTGCCCGGCATCGGCAGCCTGGATGAAGCACTTGAGAGCGGGGCTACTCCGGGCGAACTCGTGATCGACTCGGCACTGTCCAGCGGCGGCGATCTCGGCCGGATGTCTTCCATCCGCGAAGGCACCACGCGCGTCCAGGACGTTGGATCCCAGTTGGTAGCCCGCGCCGTCGTGGGCGTGGACCTCGGGCACGTCGCCAAGGGTGGCGAGAAATGGCTGGACCTTTGCGCCGGCCCGGGTGGCAAGGCCGCATTGCTGGCCGCCCTCGCCCATCAGGAAGGTGCGACTCTCTTGGCCAACGAACCGGCCGAACACCGGGCAAAGCTGGTCAGCCAGGCACTCTCGGCGATTCCGGAAGACGCTTGGACCGTCCGGGTCGGCGACGGCCGGGACGTCGGCAAGGAACAAGCGGAGACCTTCGACCGTGTGTTGGTCGACGTTCCCTGTAGCGGACTCGGCGCACTGCGCCGCCGCCCGGAGTCACGTTGGCGCAGGACCCCGAAGGACCTCGCCGATCTCGGTCCGCTGCAGCGTGAACTGCTCAACTCTGCCATCGACGCCGTGAAACCGGGCGGAGTGGTGGCTTACGTGACCTGCTCTCCGCACCCTGCCGAAACCACCGCCGTCGTCAGCGATGTCCTGCGCAAGCGGGACGATTTGGAGCAGATCGACGCCGGCGCGGCCCTGGACGCTGTCAGCCTGACCGGCAGCCTGGGCGCCGGTCACGAGTTGACCGCCCAACTGTGGCCACACGTGCACCAAACAGACGCGATGTTCCTGGCGCTGATCCGGAAGAAGCCGTAACCTCCGACGCCTTTCCCCGGCCAACGACCCCGCGTGCCTAAGCTGGAGAATTGCCAAAACCACCAGATCGCCACCAACACTGAGGGAACTGCCTTGACTGAGTGCTGTATCAACCCGAGCATCCTGTCCGCGGACTTCGTGAACCTGGAAGCCGAGCTGAAGAGAATCAGCAACGCCGACGCCGTCCACGTCGATGTGATGGACAATCATTTTGTCCCCAACCTGACGCTCGGCCTGCCGGTTGTGGAACGGATCCAGGCTGTGAGCCCGGTCCCGCTGGACGCCCACCTGATGATCGCCGACGCCGACCGCTGGGCGCCTGCCTACGCGGACGCCGGTGTGGCGTCCGTGACATTCCACGCAGAAGCGGCGATGGCTCCCATCAAGCTCGCCCGCGAGCTCCGCGCGCGCGGTTCCAAGGCAGGCATGGCCCTTCGTCCGGCGACCCCTGTGGAGCCATACCTGGACATGCTCAGCGAACTGGACATGCTCCTCATCATGACTGTGGAACCGGGTTTCGGCGGGCAGTCCTTCCTGGACGTTACGCTGCCCAAGATCCGGCGGGCGCGTGCCGCGATCGACGGATCCGGAATTGGCGTCGCAATCCAGGTTGATGGCGGCGTCACGGAGGAAACCATTATCCGGGCAGCCGAGGCAGGCGCGAATGTGTTCGTCGCCGGATCCGCCGTCTACGGCCACAAAGACCCCGCTGCCGCTATTGAGCGGCTGCGTGCCGCGGGCCTGGCGGCAATGTGACAACAATGACGCAATTGCTTGCATATAGGTCCGGGAATACATCGGCAATGCCTCCAGTTGTGACAGAATAACAACACACATACGTGCTCCGGGGTCGGTGTAATTCCGAACCGGCGGTTATAGTCCGCGACCCGCGAGCCATCGCGTTTCCTTCACGGGAATCACGACGGCGGACGGTTGAACTGGTGGAATTCCAGTACCGACAGTTAAAGTCTGGATGGGAGAAGCACGTACAGTCATGCCTTGGGCGTTCTGTGCGCCCGGCATTGCGCTGTCGTACACCCCCGGAGCCATCGCGGCATTCGAGGGAAGGAACGACATGGACTTTCTGCGATGGCTCTTCGAAGCACAGATTCCCATAGGTGGATCTGTGCTTGTTCTTCGCGAAGTGCTAGGCAATATTTTCGGGCTCGCCAGCGCCCTGGGCGGTATGCGCCGCAAAGTCTGGGCATGGCCCATCGGGATCGCAGGCAACCTTCTCCTCCTGACGGTCTTTCTTGGCAACGTCTTCGGTGCCGCCTCGCCGGCAACCCTTTGGGGCCAGGCCGGACGCCAGATCATGTTCATCAGCGTGGCCGTCTATGGCTGGTACCGCTGGCGCCAGGGCCTTCAGTCCGGCACCCAAGGTCGCGCCGTCGTGCCCGGCTGGGCAAGCACCAAAGCCAGAATCGCCATGGCGGCCGCAATGATTGTGGGAACGGCTGCCCTGACTCCCGTCTTCGATTCCATGGGTTCCTACCCGCCTGTTTGGGCTGACGCCTGGACCTTCATGGGTTCACTCCTGGCGAGCTACGGCATGGCGCGCGGCTGGACCGAATTCTGGCTGATCTGGGTAGCCGTGGACGTTGTGGGAGTTCCGCTGCTTTTCAGCGCAGGATACTTCGCCAGCGCTTTCATGTACCTTTTTTACGGCTTCTTCACGCTCGCCGGATTCTTCGTGTGGTGGCGGGCAAACCGACGTGAAAGCCAAGCAATCGCGCCAACGGCCGAGCCGGAACCAGTAGGGGCCCTCCCATGAGTGACGCAACGAACCAGGGATTCTCTGACGCTGAGTCCGCAGCCATGGACATTGCGTTGCACGTAGCCCTCCGGGGACACCGCGGCGCCAATCCGTTGGTGGGAGCCGTAGTGCTCGGGACCAACGGGGAGCAGCTCGTCACGGGCTACCACCGCGGCGCCGGCACGGCGCATGCAGAGGCGGATGCGATCGCGAAGGCTCAGGCAAAGGGCTTGGACCTCACCGGGACAACCATGGTGGTGACCTTGGAGCCGTGCAACCACGTCGGGCGTACTGGACCGTGCACGAAGGCCATCATTGACGCCGGGATATCCCGCGCGGTCTACGCCGTGGACGATCCCCACGATCCCGCTGCCGGAGGTGCTGGCACGCTCCGCGCGGCCGGAGTGGACGTCCAGTCTGGGCTGGCCGCGGCCGAAGCCTTGAAGCTGAACCGCGAATGGTTCCGGGCTGTGGAGGCCAGACGCCCGTTCGTCACTCTTCACATTGCGCAGACCCTGGATAGCAGGATTGCCGCGACGGACGGGACCAGCCAATGGATCTCCAGTCCGGAATCGTTGGCCGACAATCACGGATTGCGGCGCTTGATTGACGCCATTCTGGTGGGCACAGAAACCGTCCTGGTAGACAACCCAAGGCTGACGGCGCGGGAAGTGGATGGCCAGGAATCGGAAAGCCAGCCGCTCCGAGCCGTCATGGGGCTGCGCGAGGTTCCCGCTGACGCTGCGGTGCGGGGGACCGACGGCAAGTTCATCCAGCTGCCAACCCGCGATCCGGCCGAGGCCTTGGAACTGCTCTTCGCCGAAGGCGTCCGGCACGTCATGGTGGAAGGCGGCTCCCGCATCCTGAGTGCTTTCCTCGCCGCAGGTCTTGTTGATGAATTGATCGTCTATCTTGCGCCCACGCTGTTGGGCGCCGGTACACCTGCCTTGATGGACCTCGGCATCACTACCCTGGCTGACGCCCAGCACTGGAATTGGGACGACGCCGGTGGTGGTGCGGTCCATGCACTGGGTCGTGACCTCCGATTGCACCTAAGGTCCGGGCCATCGGACGGAAACAAGCCGGCGTGGACTAAATCGCACACAGAACACCATGAACCATTTCCGGGCAAGGACGCCTCGGACACCACCACAGGAGGACACTGATGTTTACCGGAATCGTTGCTGAACAAGGCACGGTCCTGTCCGTCGAGCATGACGGCGAGGCAAGCGCCACGCTCCGCCTCAAGGCCCCCACGACCACCCAAGGACTGGGCCTGGGCGGCTCGATCGCAGTCAACGGCGTGTGCCTCACGGCAACGGACATCGACGGCCAGGAGTTCAGCGTCGACGTCATGGGAGAAACCCTCGTTCGGACCACGATTGGCGAGCTGACCGCTGGCGACACCGTGAACCTTGAGCGTTGCGTCGAGGCCGGCGGCCGTTTGGACGGCCACGTCGTGCAGGGACACGTCGACGGCGTCGGGCAGCTTCTTGAGCGCGAGTCGCTGGGCAACTGGGATCGCCTGCGCTTCGCTGTCCCGGCCCCGCTGGCACGGTACATCGCCGAAAAGGGATCAATCGCCGTCGACGGCGTTTCGCTGACGGTCACTGCCGTCAGCCCCGCGGAAGAAGAGAATCCATGGTTTGAGGTTGGCCTCATCCCTACCACGCTGGACGAAACGGGACTCGGGGCGACGGCCATCGGCGGTCGCGTCAACCTCGAAGTGGACGTGCTCGCCAAGTACACCGAGCGACTGCTGTCCTTCCGGGTTCCAGCAGCTACCGGGGAGGCGGCCCTGTGAGCGCCGAACACAACGGCAGCGCGACGGCGGTCCGGCAGGGGCTGGACCCCGTCGAGAACGCCGTAAAGGCGATGGCCGCCGGCCGTCCCGTCATTGTGGTGGATAACGAGGACCGCGAGAACGAAGGCGACATCATCTTCGCCGCCGAGCACGCCACGCCTGCCCTCATGGGCTGGACCATTCGCTACAGCTCGGGAGTCATCTGCGTTCCCCTTGAGGAGGCTCGGGCTGATGCCCTGGCTTTGCCTCCCATGGTCGTAGTCAACGAAGATGCCAAGGGCACGGCCTACACGGTGTCCTGCGATGCCGCTTTGGGCGTGAGTACCGGTATTTCCGCCACGGACAGGGCGCTGACGGCTCGGATCCTGGCCGATTCCAGCAGCACCCCGTCCTCGATCACGCGGCCCGGGCATATTTTTCCGCTCCGGGCCGTTAAAGGGGGAGTGCGTGAACGTCCAGGACATACCGAGGCGGCGGTTGATCTCTGCCGGCTTGCGGGGCTTGCCCCGGTGGGCGTGATCGCTGAGTTGGTACATGACGATGGTGAAATGATGCGCCTGGACAGCCTCCGGGAGTTCGCTGCCGAGCACGGGTGCCCTTTGATTTCGATCGAGGACCTCGTGGCTTACGTGGCGGCGTCGGAGGGCGAACACCAGATTGCAATTCCAGCAGGAAACGAGGAGCGATGACCACATCGACAACGCACGACGGCGGCAGGGCGGCGCGCACACCCCATCCGGTGAGCGGCGGGCCGATAGTCCAGTTGCCCACTGCCTTCGGCGAGTTCGTGGCACAGGCCTGGACCGACCATGTGACCGGGGCGGAGCACTTGGCGGTGAGTTCCCCGAACACGCCGCGTGCAGGAAAGGCGCCACTGGTGCGCCTGCATTCCGAGTGCCTCACCGGGGATGTCTTCGGCTCGTACCGCTGCGATTGCGGCGAACAGCTTGCCTACGCCCTCGAGCTGATCCGCGAAGAGGGCGGCACCCTGCTCTACCTGCGCGGACAGGAAGGCCGCGGCATCGGCCTGGCAAACAAAATCAAGGCCTACGCGTTGCAAGAGGCCGGGTTCGACACGGTTGAGGCCAACGAACAGCTGGGACTCCCCGTTGATGCCCGTTGCTACAAGGCCGCAGCCCAAATCCTGGCTGAAATGGGCCTTCACGAAATCCGCCTCCTGAGCAACAACCCGGACAAGCAGAACCGGCTTGCAGCGGCTGGCGTGAAGGTGGTCGAGATGGTGCCCACCGAGGTCCCGTCGCGTGAAGAAAACCTCCGGTACCTGCAAACCAAGAAGGACCGCATGGACCACCGGCTGACACTCGGCGACACCGAGCCAGCGGGTACCCATGTAAGTGCCAGCACTTTTGAACTCGAACAAGACTGAACTGTTTTAACAAGACTGAATGGATTACCACACACCCATGAGCGGACACGGCGCCCCCACCATCGACCTCACTACCCTCGACCCCGAGGAAACCCAACAGCTGAAGCTCGCCATCGTAGCTGCCAGCTGGCACACCCAGATCATGGATGGGCTCCTCGACGGAGCACTGCGCGCGGCAAAGGAAGCCGGCATCGCCGAGCCCACGGTGCTGCGCGTCCCGGGATCCTTTGAGCTTCCCGTGGCGGCGGCACGGCTCGCGCCGCATTTTGACGCGGTAGTTGCCCTCGGCGTCGTCATCCGCGGCGGTACCCCGCACTTTGACTATGTGTGCCAGGCCGCGACGTCGGGACTCACTGAAGTCAGCGTCCGCACTGGCGTGCCGGTGGGCTTCGGCGTGCTCACCTGTGACACCGAGCAGCAGGGGCTGGACCGCGCCGGACTGGAAGGCTCGTCCGAGGACAAAGGGCACGAAGCCGTGACCGCCGCTCTGGCCACGGCTTTGACCCTCAAGCAGTACGCGTAGCAAATCGACGAAAGGGATGTGGGGCGTGCCGACGTGCATAGTGCGTTGGCTCACATCCCTTTCGTCATGCAGTGCCCCGACAGGCGGTCTCCGGCCCCGAGCAAGTAGGCTGTAGGGCGTGAAGAATTTCGAGACGCTGTTCGCAGAACTGAGCGAAAAGGCAGCGACCCGTCCGGCAGGCTCCCGCACTGTCGCCGAATTGGACTCCGGAATCCACGGCATCGGCAAGAAAGTCGTGGAGGAAGCCGCCGAAGTCTGGATGGCTGCAGAGTATGAATCCGATGAAGCCGCGGCCGAGGAAATCTCCCAGTTGCTCTACCACCTGCAGGTCCTGATGCTCGCCAAGGGTCTGGGCCTGGAAGACGTTTACAAGCATCTCTAGCCACGTTCGCTCCGTCCGGGCCTGAAAAGGTCCTTGCCGGAGCCCCAGCGTGGCCCCCGCGCCCGCGGCGCCGTGTGAGAACACAGCCGTGGGCACAATGCCTGAAACGTCCCCTTCCACTCCCCAAGAAAGTCCCCTCATGCTGCGTGTAGCCGTCCCCAACAAGGGATCCCTGTCCGAAGCCGCCTCCGCGATGCTGTCTGAGGCGGGATACCGCCAGCGTCGCGATACCCGCGAACTGGTCATGGTGGATCCTGACAACGACATTGAGTTCTTCTTCCTCCGCCCCCGCGACATTGCCGTGTACGTCGGCCAGGGAACCCTCGACGTCGGGATCACCGGCCGCGACCTCCTGCTGGACGCACAGGTAGAAGCCGAAGAACTGCTTCCCCTCGGTTTCGCTGCGTCCACCTTCCGTTTCGCCGGTCCCGTCGGTGACTTCTCCGCCGTCGAGCAGCTCCAGGGAAAGCGCCTCGCCACCAGCTATGACGGCCTTCTGCGCGACTACCTCGCCGAGCGCGGCGTCAAAGCCAAAGTAGTCCGTCTCGACGGTGCCGTGGAGTCTTCCGTGCGTCTCGGCGTCGCTGACGCAATCGCCGACGTTGTCGAAACCGGCAACACGCTCAAAGCCGCCGGCATGGAGATCTTCGGCGAGCCGATCCTCAAGTCCGAAGCCGTCCTGATCCGCCGCACCGGCGAGGGTGGCGCAGCGAACGGCACCGCGAAGGAGATCGAGGTCCTCATCCGGCGCCTGCAGGGTGTGCTCGTCGCCCGGCAGTACGTCCTCATGGACTACGACATCCGCAAGGACCTCGTGGAAGAAGCAGCCACCCTCACCCCGGGTCTCGAGTCGCCCACGGTGTCTCCGCTGCGCGACTCCGAGTGGGTTGCCGTCCGTTCCATGGTTCCGAAAAAGGAAACCAACCGGATCATGGACGAGCTCTACGACCTCGGCGCCCGCGCCATCCTGGTCAGCAGCATCCACGCCTGCCGCATCTGACACGAGACAATTCCAGGAGTAACCATGGCTGTAGCAGTACGGGTCATCCCTTGCCTAGATGTCGACGCCGGCCGGGTAGTCAAGGGCGTCAATTTCGAGGGCCTTCGCGACGCCGGAGACCCCGTCGAGCTGGCGCACCGCTATGACAACGCCGGGGCGGACGAACTCACCTTCCTTGACGTCACGGCCTCTTCCGGCAACCGGGAAACCACGTTCGACGTCGTCCGCCGCACCGCCGAGGAAGTCTTCATCCCGCTGACCGTCGGCGGTGGCGTCCGCGGCGTAGCCGAAGTGGACAAGCTCCTGCGTTTCGGCGCGGACAAGGCCTCCATCAACACGGCCGCCGTCGCACGCCCGGACGTCATCGACGAGATCACCCGCCACTTCGGATCGCAGGTGCTTGTCTTGTCGGTGGACGCCCGGCGGACGAGGCCCGGCTCCGAGCCCACGGCTTCCGGCTTCGAGGTGACCACACACGGTGGACGCCAGGGCACCGGAATCGACGCCATTGCCTGGGCCAAGGAAGCCGCGGACCGCGGTGTGGGGGAGATCCTCCTGAACTCCATTGACGCCGATGGCACCAAAGACGGTTTCGACCTCGAACTCATCCGCTTGGTTCGTGCAGCCGTGCACATCCCGATCATCGCCTCCGGCGGCGCGGGAGAACCAGCGCATTTCCCGCCCGCAGTAGAAGCGGGTGCCGACGCGGTACTCGCCGCTTCAGTGTTCCACTTCGGTCCGGACGACATGATCGCCCAGGTCAAGGACGCGATTCGCGAAGCGGGTTTCCTGGTCCGCTAGCGGGTCAGAGGCCGACTTCGGCCGACTGGAGCAGCGCGACGGCGTCCGGCTGGCCCTCAAAGGTGACCAAGGCGTGATGCGTGCGGCCATGGGCGTGCATCAGCAGTTCGCCGGGCTCGCCCACGATGGCGACGGACACGGGGGCACGCTTGGCAACATGGCGGGGACCGGTGGGGCGTACCAAGACGATTCCGAGGTCCACGCCCCGGTACAGAATGGCAGCACGCTTGATCAATTCGTCCCACAGGGCGTCCGAGTATTCCTCATCGAGGGCCCGCGGAGCCCAACGGTCTCCAGCCCTGCGAATGTCTTCCGTGTGCACGAAATATTCAATGAGGTTGGAGGACTCGTCGAGGGCTTTGATTTTCAAGGGGGACAAGGCGGGAGGCCCCGAGCGGAAAGTGTTCACCAGCTCGGCGTAATCTTCCGTGGTCTTGAGCTTGGAGGCCAGTTTGGCCGTGGCCTTGTCCGATGCCCTGGCAAGGCTCTTGACGAGCAAACCGATACCGACGGCCGCTTTGCGTTCTCGCAGGTAAAGGTGCGCAGCAAGGTCCCTCGTCAGCCACCCTTCGCAGAGCGTGGGGGAGTCAGGTCCGGCCGCCAGGAGTGTTTCGGCCAGTACTTCGCGGGAGGGATCGACGAAATGCATCACTTGTGAAACTAGCACGAGACGCCCTCTGTTGCGCAGTGGACCCGCCACTGAATTTCGGGTCTACCGGAGGCACTAGACTTGATCTGATGTCTGAGCCGTCAACACCCCAAGCCACGCCCGCTGCCGCTTCCGCCGCGGTCCCCGTCGTCGAACCCGGAAGTCCGCTCCCACATGAGCTGGCTGCTGCGCTCAAGCGCGATTCTGCCGGCCTTGTGGCAGCGATCATCCAGCAGTTCGACACCGATGAAGTGCTGATGCTCGGCTGGATGGATGACGAAGCGTTGCATCGGACCCTGACCACTGGCCGTGTGACGTTCTTCTCGCGCTCCCGCCAGGAATACTGGCGCAAGGGAGACACCTCCGGGCACGTCCAGCTCGTCAAGTCGGTGGCTTTGGACTGCGACGGCGACGCCCTCCTGGTCCGCGTCGATCAGGTAGGAGCTGCTTGCCACACCGGTACGCGCACATGCTTCGATGACCGGAGCCTCGCCGCCGTGACCGGCGAGCGGAACTAGGCCACAACCCACCATCCACTTTAAGCAACACAAGAAGAGGCGGAGAACACAAACCATGCAGGACCTTGGAATCATCAGCCCGGGCCTGGAGGAGTTCCGCGAACTCGCCGCACACAGCCGGGTCATCCCGGTCCGGCTCAGGGTACTCGCCGACGCCGAGACTCCCATCGGGCTCTACCGCAAGCTTGCCCAGGGCCAGCCGGGCACCTTCCTGCTGGAATCGGCGGCCGTCGGGGGAGCATGGTCCCGCTATTCGTTCATCGGTGCCCGCTCCCGTGCCACGCTGACCAGCAAGGACGGCCAGGCCCACTGGATCGGCGAGCCTCCCGTCGGCGTGCCCGTAGACGGCAGCCCCGTCGATGCCGTCCGAGACACCGTAGCGGCCCTGCAGACCGACCGCTTTCCGGATCTTCCTCCGTTCACTTCGGGCCTGGTAGGTTTCCTCGGCTGGGAAACAGTCCGGCATTGGGAGAAGTTGACCAGCCCGCCGGAGGATGACCTCCACCTACCGGAAATGGCTTTGAACCTCGTCACCGACATGGCCGTCCACGACAACATGGATGGCACCGTCCTGTTGATCGCCAACGCGATCAACTTCGACAACAGTTCGGAGCGCGTGGACGAAGCCTGGCACGACGCCGTCGCCCGGGTTAAGGGACTGCTGGACAAGATCAGCACCCCCGTGAGGCAGCCCGTGTCCGTTTTGCAATCCGAGGCCCTCGACTTCGCCTCGAGCGTGCGGGAACGCTGGGACGAGCAGGATTACCTGAACGCGATCGATCGCGGCAAGGAAGCGATCGTAGACGGCGAAGTCTTCCAAGTGGTCATCTCGCGCCGCTTCGAAATGGAGTGTGCCGCGGACCCGCTGGACGTGTACCGCGTGCTGCGCAACACCAACCCGAGCCCGTACATGTATCTCTTCAGCCTTGAAGACGCCGACGGCCGCGAATACACGATTGTCGGCTCTTCTCCTGAGGCGCTTGTGACAGTGACCGGCAATGAAGTCATCACGCACCCGATTGCCGGATCCCGACCCCGCGGCAAGACTGTTGAGGCAGACAAGGCGCTGGCCACCGAGCTGCTCGCGGACCAGAAGGAACGTGCGGAGCACTTGATGCTCGTGGATCTTTCACGCAACGACCTGTCCAAGGTCTGCGTTGCCGGAACCGTGGACGTCACGCAGTTCATGGAAGTCGAACGTTTCAGCCACATCATGCACCTGGTGTCCACGGTGGTCGGCGAATTGGCTCCCGGCGCCAAGGCATACGACGTGCTGAAGGCGACTTTCCCCGCCGGCACGCTTTCCGGTGCACCCAAGCCGCGCGCACTACGCCTCCTGGACGAACTCGAACCGCACCGCCGCGGCATCTACGGCGGAGTGGTGGGTTACCTGGACTTCGCAGGCGACATGGACATGGCGATCGCCATCCGTTCCGCTCTGTTGCGCGAGGGGCGGGCCTATGTCCAGGCTGGGGGCGGCATTGTGGCCGATTCCCACAAGCCAACCGAGGCACTGGAAAGCGTCAACAAGGCGGCCGCGCCCTTGCGTGCTGTGCACACCGCCGGATCGCTCCACAACATTTCACCGGACGCGGTGTCCGCCGCCGGGGTGTCGGCCGAAACTGCGGACGGGAACCCCACCCCGTGAGCGCTGCTGCCCCTCAGCCGCCCACCGCAAAGCCTTCCGTGTGGGCCCGCAAGGCCAACGTCGTGCTTGCCATGGTAATTCTGGCCCTCGCGGTTTTCGGGACCACGACGCAGAGCTGGATCGACGTCCGGCTCGACCCCGCAGCCGCGGCCAATGCCGACCTCCACGTTCAGGGGAGCAAGGCGGCAACTGCGGTGACGGCCTTGGCGCTTGTGGCCCTCGCCGGAGGCTTGGCATCATCCATTGCAGGCAAGGTTTCGCGCTGGATCATCGCCACGATCATTGTGCTTGCGTCGGCAGGCATCATCGTCGCCGCAGCCACGGTCTTGGCCGACCCCCTCGGCGCGGCGCAAGGAACCATTGCGGCAACAACCGGGATCTCGGGTGGTAGAGCAGCTGCGTCGTCCACAGTGTTCCCGATTCTCGCCGTCGTAGCTGCTTGTTTGCTGGCTTTGTGTGGTGGCCTGCTGCCGCTCGCCGGCCGGCGCTGGAAGGCGCGCACCAAGTACGACGTCGCCAACCGGGCAGCGCGCGAGGGTTCCGGTCCGGTCGACGAGATCGACAGCTGGGACAGCCTTTCGCGTGGAGAAGACCCTACGTAAGACTCGACTGTCCGGACGTCGGACGATGTCCCGGGCGCCGTCAATAAATGGCAGAATGTAAGCAGTATTCATCCTGAGGAGATTTTCACATGAGCAAAACCACAGTGTCCGCGAGCAAGGCCCCTGTGACCGCCGCTAGCCACAGCGACGCCATCGGCCACGGCAACAGCCCGGCCGCGTGGACCTGCGTGATTGTCATGCTGGTAGGCGCCCTGGTGTCCTCCATCGCCTTTGTTATTGCCAGCACCCCCATTTTCATTGCCGGCATCGTCGTGATGGTGGCCGGCTTGATTGCTGGCTGGGCCATGCGCAAGGCGGGCTACGGCGTCGACGGCAGCAAGCTGAAGAACGCCGGCCACTGACTGTGACGGTTCTTGATGACATCATTGGCGGTGTCAGGGAGGACATGGAGGCTCGCCGCCGCCTTGTGGGCCTCGACGAGCTCAAAGAGCGTGCCGCCTCCACGGCACCCGCGCTGGACGCGTGGGCTGCCTTGGGTGGCCCGTCAGCCAGCCGGGACGATATGAAGGTTATCGCTGAAATCAAGCGCCGCAGCCCCTCCAAGGGCGATCTCGCGAGCATCGCGGACCCTGCGGCGCTCGCAGTGCAATACGCCGACGGCGGCGCCTCCGTGATCAGTGTCCTCACCGAACAGAGGCGCTTCAACGGCTCCTTGGCGGACTTGGACGCTGTCAGGGCCGCCGTCGACATTCCGCTGCTGCGCAAGGACTTCACGGTTGACGAGTACCAGATCTGGGAAGCCCGTGCCCACGGTGCGGACCTCATCCTGCTGATCGTCGCGGCGCTTTCCGACGCACAGTTGCGGGAATTCAGCGAGCTGAGCCATGAGCTCGGCATGAACGTCCTCGTGGAAACGCACACACCCGAGGAAATCGGGCGTGCGGCCGCGGCCCAAGCGCGCATCATCGGGGTTAACGTCCGCAACCTCAAGACGCTCGACGTCGACCGCTCGCTGTTTGCCTCGCTCGCCGGAAGCATTCCGTCGGGAGCGGTTGTCGTGGCGGAATCCGGTGTGCGTAACGCCGACGACGTCGCGCATTACGCAAGGAATGGTGCCCACGCGATTCTTGTGGGAGAGGCACTTGTGAGCGACTCCACCCCGCGCGAGCGGATCAGTGAATTCAAGGCGGCCGGAGCTGCCGCCATGGCGGTCAGGACCTGAGACTGTCCTGATTCGCGGCCTGGAACGGACAGCAGCGGACAAAGCGGCTGGCGGCTGTCCTGCGGCTCCTGGAAAAACTCAACTACCAACTGAACAGGACGGTGAGACTGATGGTGGACGCACCAACAGCCAACTCGGAAGAGAATGCGGCCGACGCATTCCTACAAGGCGGAGCTTCACTGCGCAACGCCGCAGGGCCGTACTTTGGCTCATACGGCGGACGCTGGATGCCTGAGTCCCTCATCGCCGCGCTGGACGAAGTCCAGGACACGTTCGAGAAAGCCAAGGCCGATCCTGAGTTCCTTGCCCAGCTGAAGGATCTCAACAAGAACTACTCCGGACGTCCGTCTTTGCTCACGGAAGCGAAGCGGTTCTCCGAGCATGCCGGTGGGGCGCGCATCTTCCTCAAGCGCGAAGACCTGAACCACACCGGATCCCACAAGATCAACAACGTCCTCGGCCAGGCTTTGCTGGCCAAGCGCATGGGCAAGACTCGCGTCATCGCTGAGACCGGTGCCGGCCAGCACGGCGTTGCCAGTGCCACGGCCGCTGCGCTCCTGGGGTTGGAGTGCGTGGTTTACATGGGCGCTGAGGACTGCCGGCGGCAGGCCCTCAACGTTGCCCGCATGCAACTCCTGGGCGCCACTGTGGTTCCTGTGACCAATGGTTCACAGACTCTCAAGGACGCCATCAACGACGCCCTCCGCGACTGGGTCTCCAATGTGGACAACACGCACTACCTGCTGGGCACCGCGGCTGGAGCCCACCCGTTCCCGGCGATGGTCCGCTTCTTCCACGAAGTCATCGGCGAGGAAGCCCGCGCCCAGATCCTCGAGCAGGCGGGCAGGCTGCCGGACGCCGTCTGCGCCTGCATCGGCGGCGGTTCCAATGCCATCGGCATCTTCCACAGCTTCTTGGACGACGCTTCCGTGAAGATCTACGGCTTTGAGGCCGGCGGGGACGGGGTGGAAACCGGACGTCACGCAGCCGCCATCACTCTCGGACGCCCCGGCGTGCTGCACGGCGCCCGGTCCTACCTCATGCAGGACGAGGACGGCCAGACAATCGAGTCCCACTCGATTTCCGCAGGCCTGGACTACCCGAGCGTCGGTCCTGAGCACTCCTACCTCGCAGACATCGGCCGCGTGACGTACGAGCCCATCACCGACACTGAAGCCATGGACGCGTTCCGCCTGCTCTGCCGGACAGAGGGCATCATCCCGGCCATCGAGTCCTCCCACGCCCTCGCCGGGGCCATCAAGGTGGGCAAGAAGCTCACTGAGGGCAAGGAGAACCCGGCGGACACGATCATCATCGTGAACCTGTCTGGACGCGGTGACAAGGACGTGGAAACGGCGGCGGCATGGTTCGACATGCTGGATGAAAACGGCAACGTCAAGGGCACCACGCTCTCCACCCGCAAGCCCAAGGGTCCGGCGGAACGCAGCAACCTTGAGATCAGCATTGAAGAAGCAAGCAAGGACCAGAACTGATGACTGAGCAGATGACCAGCAAGTCCGCGGCCGCGATCGACCGCGCCAAGGCACAAGGCCGGGCCGCGTTGATCGGCTACCTGCCCGCAGGCTACCCGGACGTTCAGTCAAGCATCGATGCCGGTATTGCCATGGCCCGCAACGGCGCAGACCTCATTGAAATCGGCATCCCGTATTCGGACCCTGTCATGGACGGCGCTGTCATCCAGGCTGCGACCACGGAGGCAATCGCCAATGGATTCCGCGTGGCCAGTGTCTTCGACGTCGTGGCTGGCATCACCGCAGCCACGGACGCCGCAGTGCTGGTCATGACCTACTGGAACCCCGTGATGCGCATGGGTGTTGACGAGTTTTCACGCAGGCTGGCCGAAGCCGGAGGAGCCGGACTCATCACGCCGGACCTCATTCCGGACGAAGCGGCCGAATGGTTTGCGGCATCCGACAAGTACGGACTGGACCGGGTGTTCCTCGTGGCACCATCGTCCACGCCGGAACGCCTAGCCATGACGGTGGAGGCGAGCCGTGGCTTCGTCTACGCAGTGTCCATCATGGGTGTGACCGGAACCCGGCAGTCGGTCAGCAGCAGCGCCGAGAAGGTCGTCGCGGACACGCATGCAGCCGGCGCCGAACGGGTCTGCGTCGGGCTCGGAGTCTCCAACGCGGACCACGTCCGCGAGATTGCGGCATATGCGGACGGCGTCATCGTCGGGACCGCGCTGGTTGCGGCCATCCGCGACGGCGGCGTTGACGCCGTCGCGCAACTCACCAAGAACCTCAGCGCCGGCCTCGGCCGGGCAACAGCGCAGGCCTAGAAAAGGAAAAGCGTAGACAATGCAGAGTCTCCTCCACGCCGCGGCAATGGCTCCCATGAGCATTCCGAGCCCCTCATGGTCCGGATTCGATATTCCGCTTCCGTGGGGGTCTCTTCGCATCCACGCGTATGCCCTGTGCATTCTCCTGGGAATCATCCTGGGACTCTGGCTCACAGCCGTGCGCTGGAAGCGTCGCGGCACGCCAGAAGGCAGCTTGT
This sequence comes from Arthrobacter sp. DMZ02-1R, assembly GCF_057747935.1. Taxonomy (NCBI): domain Bacteria; kingdom Bacillati; phylum Actinomycetota; class Actinomycetes; order Micrococcales; family Micrococcaceae; genus Arthrobacter; species Arthrobacter sp. DMZ02-1R. The sequence continues at coordinate 2,939,809 of NZ_CM173230.1, read as the reverse complement.
GGGACATTGCCATCTGGGCGATCCCGTTCGGCATTGTTGGCGGACGTCTGTACCACGTGTTCTCCTCGCCCGATGCGTATTTCGGCCCCGGTTTCAACGGCACCGGCGACCTCTCCCTGATACCGCAGATTTGGCGGGGCGGCCTGGGCATCTGGGGTGCCGTGGTTCTCGGCGTTTTCGGTGCCTGGCTAGGCTGCCGCCGCTCCGGCGTCAAGCTCACTGCATTCCTCGACGCCGCGGCCCCGGGTCTGTTGCTGGCGCAAGCAATCGGGCGCTGGGGGAACTGGTTCAACCAGGAACTCTTCGGCGGCCCCACCACCCTGCCCTGGGGGCTGCAGATCGATCCCAGTAGCCCGAACTTCCCGGCCGGGATGCCCGGCAGCACTCTGTTCCACCCGACGTTCCTTTATGAATCCCTCTGGAACCTCATCGGCGTCGCGATCCTGCTTGTCCTGGACCGCCGCTTCCACTTCCGCCGCGGCAGGCTCTTCTGGTTGTACGCCATTTACTACACGCTTGGCCGGGTGTGGATCGAAGCCCTGCGGATTGACGACGCAGAACAGATCAGCCTCTTCGGCATCACCACACGGCTCAACGTTTGGACGAGCATCTTCGTGTTCGTCGCGGCGGTTATCGTCTTCGTCGTGCTGAGCCTGCGCGGCAGGCAAGAGCCGGATACCGCGTACCTTCCCGGCCGCGAACCTGCCGCCGTGGCCGCGGGAGCAGATGACTCAGGCACGGGCGATTCCAGTGATGTGGACGATGAGGCCAACAGCACAATTGTGACCGGTACAACGGACCATGACGCGGACGGATCTGTCTCAGATACCGGTGCGCATGGTAATCTCCGGAATAACCAAAGCGATCTGGGCCATACTGCTGAGCCAACGGATACGGCCGAGGAGTCACACGCCGGCGTCACGTCGGATTCCGGCTCCGCGTCCTCCGAAACCACCGCCAGCAGCGCCCCCGGATCCGGGCCGGAAGCTGGCAGCACCAAGTAGCCAGCGCTACGGCACTGGGGAACCGGGCTACCGCCCAGAGGCCCCCGGCCACAGCGTCGTGGCACCCTTGCAGTCGCCCGGCAGCACACAGAGGCTCCGCGGTCAAGCTTGGGTCAGGGACAGCGTAACTGTTCGTTGCGTCTTGCCCGCTGACCTACAATTTCAAGTAACTAGCGCTTTGTTATGCCCGTCACACGGCAGGCAAGGTGGGGCCAACGTTGTCCCTTCCATTCGCACGATCTCGAGGAAGGACGTCTTCAATGACCCATCTTCATAACCCAAGTTGGTCCGAAACAGTCGAACCGCAGGGGGCCATCTCGCCCTTCAAGCGTTTCGCTGCGCTTCCGGAGGCCCAGGGACTCTACAACCCTGAGCAGGAGAAGGACGCTTGCGGCCTGGCCATTATCGCCACCCTGCGTGGTGAACCCGGCTACGACATCGTGGAAGCGGCCCTGACTGCCCTGCGCAACCTTGAACACCGCGGCGCCGTCGGCGCCGACGAAGGCACCGGCGACGGCGCCGGGCTCCTGATGCAGGTTCCGGACGAGTTCTTCCGGGCCGTCGCCGAATTTGAGCTGCCGGCACCGGGCCAGTACGTCGTTGGCACCGCCTTCCTGCCGGCCGAAACCCGCGAAGCCGAGACCGCGAAGGCCGGCATCGAGGCGCTTGCAGTGGACGAGGGCCTGGCGGTCCTTGGCTGGCGCGAGGTACCGGTGGTGGGGGATCTGGTCGGTGCCATGGCCCGTGCCTGCATGCCTTACTTCTCCCAGCCCTTCTTTGCCTCCGCTACCGGCGAGGTGCTGGACCGCAACGAACTGGACTCCCGCGCCTGGCGCATCCGCAAGCGCGCACAGAACAAGTTCGGCGTCTACTTCCCGTCGCTGTCCTCGCGCACCATCGTGTACAAGGGCATGCTGACCACCGCCCAGCTGGAGCCGTTCTACCCGGACCTTTCGGACAAGCGCTTCAAGACCAAGCTGGCGATCGTGCACTCGCGATTCTCCACGAACACCTTCCCCTCGTGGCCTCTCGCCCAGCCGTTCCGCACGATTGCCCACAACGGCGAAATCAACACCGTCAAGGGCAATCGGAACTGGATGCGGGCCCGCCAGTCCCAGCTCGCGAACCCCCTGCTGGGCGATTCCCCTGAAGAGTTGTACCCCATCTGCACTCCGGGTGCTTCGGACTCGGCGTCCTTCGATGAGGTTGCCGAGCTGCTCTGGCTTTCCGGCCGCCCCATCACGCACTCCATCATGATGATGATCCCGGAGGCCTGGGAAAACCATGCCACCATGGATCCCGCACGCCGCGCCTTCTACGAGTACCACTCGCTGCTCATGGAGCCGTGGGACGGTCCCGCAGCCGTGTCCTTCACCGACGGCAATCTTGTTGGTGCGACCCTTGACCGCAATGGCCTGCGCCCTGGCCGCTACTGGATCACCGAAGATGGCCTGATCATCTTCGCGTCGGAAGTCGGCGTGATCGACGTCGAAGCCGCCAAGGTAGTCAAGAAAGGCCGCGTTTCGCCGGGCAAGATGTTCCTGGTGGACACCGAGGCCGGCCGCATCATCGACGACGCAGAGGTCAAGGCCGAGGTCGCCGCGGCGAATCCTTGGGCGGAGTGGGTCAAGGACAACCTGATCGACCTCAACGATCTCCCTGAACGCGAGCACGTGCTGCACACGGCTGCGTCCGTGAACATCCGCCAGCGGACTTTCGGTTACACCACCGAAGAACTGAAGATCCTCCTCGGTCCGATGGCCCGCACCGGTGCCGAACCGCTCGGCGCCATGGGCTCCGACACGCCGGTTGCCGTGCTGTCCAAGCGCCCGCGCCTGCTGTTCGACTACTTTGTGCAGTCCTTCGCCCAAGTCACCAACCCGCCGCTGGACGCCATCCGCGAAGAGCTCGTTACCTCGCTGACGTGCGCCATCGGTCCCAACGGCAACCTTCTCGACGTCGGGCAGGTGCGCCAGCCGCAGATCTCCCTGCCGTTCCCGGTGATCAACAACGACCAGCTCGCCAAGATTGCCAATATCGAAAACGCCGACGGCGACAAGGTCGCCATGAAGGTCCGGGGCCTCTACCGTCCGGAAGGCGGCGAAGCAGCCCTGCGCAGCCGCCTCACCGAAATCTGCGAGCAGGTTTCCGGCTCGATCAACCGCGGCGTGCAGTACATCGTGCTGTCCGACCGGGACTCCAACGCGCAGTGGGCACCGATCCCGTCTCTTCTGCTCGTCAGTGCAGTGCACCACCACTTGCTCCGCAGCGCCAACCGCACCAAGACCGCCCTGGTAGTCGAGGCCGGCGACGTCCGCGAAACGCACCATGTGGCCGTGCTCGTCGGCTTCGGCGCATCCGCCGTGAACCCGTACCTGGCCATGGAATCCGTGGAGCAGCTGATCAGCACCGGCGAGGTAGTGGGTGTGACCCCGGAAGACGGCGTCTACAACCTCATCAAGGGCCTCGGTAAGGGCGTCTTGAAGATCATGTCCAAGATGGGCATTTCAACGGTGGCCTCGTACACCGGCGCCCAGACTTTCGAAGCCCTGGGCCTCTCCCAGGACCTCGTGGACGAATTCTTCTCCGGCACCCACTCGCAGTTGGGTGGCGTGGGCCTGGACGTCATCGCTGCCGAAGTTTCCGCGCGGCACCAGATGGCCTACCCGGAAGGCGGCATCGAGCTGCCGCACCGCCCGCTGCTCGGCGGCGGCGAATACCAGTGGCGCCGCGACGGCGAACCGCACCTGTTCAACCCTGAGACCGTCTTCCGGTTGCAGCACGCAACCCGCGAACGCCGGTACGACATCTTCAAGTCCTACACCAAGGGAATTGACGATCAGTCCGAGAACCTCATGACCCTCCGTGGGCTCTTGAAGTTCAAGGACAGCCTGCGCCCCGCAGTGCCGCTTGAGGAAGTAGAGCCCGTTTCCAGCATCGTGAAGCGTTTCTCCACTGGAGCCATGAGCTACGGCTCTATCTCCAAGGAAGCCCACGAAACGCTCGCAATCGCCATGAACCGGCTGGGCGCCAAGTCCAACACCGGTGAAGGCGGCGAAGACGTGGACCGGCTGCTGGATCCTGAGCGCCGCTCCGCCATCAAGCAGATTGCTTCGGGCCGCTTTGGCGTGACCAGCCTGTACCTGACCAACGCCGAGGACATCCAGATCAAGATGGCCCAGGGCGCCAAGCCCGGTGAAGGTGGCCAGCTGATGGCGCAGAAGGTATACCCCTGGGTAGCCCGGACACGTCACTCGACCCCCGGCGTCGGGCTCATTTCCCCGCCCCCGCACCACGACATCTACTCGATCGAAGACCTCGCGCAGCTCATTTACGATGCCAAGCGGGCCAACCCGTCGGCACGCGTGCACGTGAAGCTGGTTTCCGAAGTCGGGATCGGCACGGTGGCCGCCGGCGTCACCAAGGCGAAGGCCGACGTCGTGCTCGTCTCAGGGCACGACGGCGGAACCGGCGCCTCGCCGCTGAACTCGCTCAAGCATGCGGGTGTTCCGTGGGAGCTCGGCCTCGCCGAGACCCAACAGACGCTCATGCTCAACGGGCTCCGCGACCGCGTCGTGGTCCAGGTGGACGGCCAGCTCAAGACCGGCCGCGACGTCGTCATCGCTGCGCTGCTGGGTGCCGAGGAGTACGGCTTCGCGACCGCGCCCCTGGTGGTTTCCGGCTGCATCATGATGCGCGTCTGCCACCTCGACACGTGCCCGGTCGGTGTGGCGACCCAGAACCCTGAGCTTCGTTCGCGCTTCAGCGGTAAGCCGGAATTCGTGGTCAACTTCTTCGAGTTCCTTGCCGAGGAAGTCCGTGAATTGCTGTCCGAGCTTGGCTTCCGCAGCCTCGAAGAGGCGATCGGCCACGCAGAATTCCTGGACACCCGCGAAGCGATCGACCACTGGAAGGCCGAAGGCCTCGACCTGGACCCGATCCTGCACGGCCTCGAGTTCGACGACGATGTTCCCCTGCGGAACCTCACCGGCCAGAACCACGAACTCGACAAGCACTTCGACCAGCGCCTGATCGGCATGGCCGCGGAGGCATTGAGCGACCGCACGCCGGTGAAGATCGCCGTCGACGTCATCAATACGGACCGTTCCGTGGGAACAATGCTGGGGCACGTCGTGACCAAGACGTTCGGCATCGACGTGCTCGCCACCGACACTATCGACATCACGTTGAAGGGGACCGCCGGGCAGTCGCTGGGTGCATTCCTTCCCGCAGGCATCACCCTCCGCATGTTCGGTGACTCCAATGATTACGTCGGCAAGGGCCTCTCCGGTGGGCGCATCATCGTCCGTCCGGACCGCACCAACGTTTTCCAGGCGGAACGGAACGTGATCGCCGGCAACGTGATCGGCTACGGTGCCACGAGCGGAGAAATGTTCCTGCGTGGCCAGGTAGGCGAACGATTCCTGGTGCGCAACTCGGGTGCCACCGCCGTCGTCGAAGGCATCGGTGACCATGGCTGCGAGTACATGACCGGTGGCCAGACGCTGATTATCGGCCGCACGGGCCGTAACTTCGGTGCGGGCATGTCCGGTGGTACCGCCTACGTGTTGGACCTCCAGCCTGCCCGGGTCAACAAGCAAGCCTTGGACACCGGCGAGCTGCAGTTGCTTGAGCTTGATGACGAGGACCGCACCATCGTCCACGGCCTCCTGATCAAGCACCTGGAAGAAACCGAATCCGTCCTCGCAGGCCGCTTGCTCGAAAACTTCGACGATACCGCTGCCCGCATCACCAAAGTTCTGCCGCGCGACTACGCCGCAGTCCTGCAAACCCGTCTCGACGCCATCGAAGAGGGCCTTGACCCTGACGGCGAAGAAGTATGGTCTCGAATCCTGGAGGTAACCGGTGGCTGATCCACGCGGATTTCTGAAAGTCCGGCAGCGCGAGACGCAGCCACGCCGTCCCGTTCCAGTCCGCATCATGGACTGGAAGGAAGTCTATGAGGCCCAGGACAAGGGCGTGCTCAAGAGCCAGGCCGGCCGCTGCATGGACTGTGGCGTTCCGTTCTGCCACCAAGGCTGCCCCCTGGGGAACCTCATCCCTGAGTGGAACGACCTCACGTGGCGCGGAAAGGGCGAGGAAGCGATTGAACGCTTGCACGCCACCAACAACTTCCCGGAGTTCACGGGCCGGTTGTGTCCCGCGCCCTGTGAAGCATCCTGTGTTTTGGGCATCAACCAGCCCGCTGTGACCATCAAGCAGGTTGAAGTTTCCATCATTGACGACGCCTTTGAGAACGGCTGGGTACAGCCGCTTCCGCCGACGCGCCTCTCCGGTAAGACGGTCGCCGTCGTCGGCTCCGGCCCCGCCGGGCTTGCAGTTGCACAGCAGCTGACACGCGTCGGACACACCGTGGCAGTCTACGAGCGCGACGACAAGATCGGGGGACTGCTGCGCTATGGCATCCCCGACTTCAAGATGGAGAAGGAACAGGTTGACCGCCGCGTCGAGCAGATGAAGGCAGAGGGCACCCGGTTTCGTACCGGTGTGGCGGTCGGAAGCGACGTGACGTGGGAGCAACTGCGCCGCCGCTACGATTCCGTGGTGATTGCCACCGGTGCTACCGTGCCGCGCGATCTTCCCATTCCCGGACGCCAGCTTGAAGGCATCCACTTCGCGATGGATTACCTGGTGCCCGCCAACCGCGTGGTTGCGGGTGAAACCGTGGAAGGCCAGATCGATGCCAAGGGCAAGCATGTGGTAATTCTCGGTGGCGGCGACACTGGCGCCGACTGCCTGGGCACGGCACACCGACACGGCGCCGCGTCTGTCACCACGCTCGCGATCGGCAAGCAGCCCCCGCTTGAACGTGCTTCGCACCAGCCATGGCCTACGTTCCCCACGCTCTTCGAGGTTGCCAGCGCACACGAAGAGGGCGGCGAACGCACATACCTTGCTTCCACCGTTGAATTTGTCGGAGAAAACGGCAACCTCACAGGGGTCAAGGTCGCCGAGACCGAATTCGTGGACGGCAAGCGACTGCCGAAGGCCGGCACGGAACGCGTCATCCCGGCTGATCTGGTGTTGCTGTCGCTTGGCTTCACGGGCGCGGAACCTGCCGGTATCACCGAACAGGTCAGCGCAGAATTCGACGGCCGCGGCAACGTGGCCCGAGATGGGTACTACATGACCAACACCGAGGGCGTGTTCGTGGCAGGCGATGCCGGCCGCGGGCAGTCCTTGATTGTCTGGGCTATCGCCGAAGGCCGCGCTTGCGCTGCCGCCGTCGACAAGTTCCTGATGGGCAGCACTATTCTCCCCGCGCCGGTGGCTCCCACCGACCGGGCTATATCGGTCCTCTAAGGGCCGGCGCACGACGCTTTCCCAACTCCAACTGCAGCACACTACTAGGGTAGGTATATGAGACGCGCGAAAATCGTGGCAACGTTTGGACCGGCAATTTCCAGCTTTGACAACACCCTCGCGGTGCTGGAAGCCGGCGTCGACGTCGCCCGTATGAACATGAGCCACGGCGACTACTCGGTACACGACATCACGTACGAGAACGTCCGCAAAGCCGCCGCCCAGCTCCACAAGCCCGTTGCCATCATGGCCGACTTGCAGGGCCCGAAGATCCGGCTCGGCCGCTTTGTCGACGGCCCCCACGAGCTCGCTGTCGGTGACACGTTCACCATCACCACCGCGGACGTTCCGGGAACCAAGGACATCTGCTCCACCACGCTCAAGAGCCTTACAGAAGACGTCAACGTCGGCGACGCACTGCTGATCGACGACGGCAAGGTTGCACTTCGTGCCATCGAGGTTGACGATGTCAAGGTAGTTGCCAAGGTGACGGTCGGTGGCTGGGTTTCCAACAACAAGGGCATCAACCTGCCTGGCGTTGCCGTCAACGTCCCCGCGCTGAGTGAAAAGGACGAGGACGATCTCCGCTGGGCCTTGAAGCGCGGCGTCGACATGGTTGCGCTGTCCTTCGTTCGTGATGCATCAGACATCAAGCGCGTGCACGAAATCATGGACGAAGCAGGCCGCCGGGTGCCGGTGATCGCCAAGATCGAGAAGCCGCAGGCAGTGGCCCAGCTCCATGAAATCATCGACGCCTTCGACGCCATCATGGTTGCCCGTGGCGACTTGGGCGTGGAGCTTCCGCTTGAGGAAGTGCCGATCGTGCAGAAGCGCGCGATCGAGCTGGCACGCCGTTGGGCGAAGCCGGTCATCGTTGCTACTCAGGTACTTGAGTCGATGATCGACAACCCCCGTCCGACGCGCGCGGAGGCATCGGACTGCGCCAACGCAGTGCTCGATGGCGCCGATGCGGTCATGCTCTCCGGCGAGACCAGCGTGGGCAAGTTCCCGATCGAAACCGTCAAGACGATGGCCAGGATCATCGAGTCCACTGAAGAACACGGCCTTGAGCGCGTTCCTCCGCTGGGTACCAAGCCCAAGACCCGCGGTGGCGCTATCACGCGTGCCGCCGTCGAAATCGCCGATCAGCTGGACGCAAAGTACATCTGTACGTTCACGCAGTCCGGTGACTCAGCCCGCCGGCTGTCCCGTCTTCGCCCAGTCAAGCCGGTCTTTGCCTTCACTCCGGTGGAGCAGGTCTGGAACCAGCTGGCGCTGACGTGGGGCATCCGGCCGGTCCTGGTTCCCATGGTGGGCCACACCGACGCCATGACTGCCCAGGTTGATCGCAGCCTTCTGGAAATGAAGATCGTAGAGAACGGTGACCTCGTGGTCATTGCTGCCGGTTCGCCTCCCGGACAGGCCGGCTCGACGAACTCCCTGAAGGTCCACAGAGTGGGCGACCTTGCTGATACGTCTCGCGTGGAAGAGTCCGCGCGCAAGGAAAAGGTCGGTCCCTGGCCCGAAAAGAAGAAAAGGTCGGGCAAGGCCTGATCTCTCTCGGTTCAACTAGGGGAGGCTCCGCCGTTGGCGGGGCCTCCTTTTTTGGCGTTGAGCGGCTCCTGTTGGCGCCGTGCGGCTTGCGGGGACGACGAAGGGCGCCTGCTATCCCATGGGAAAGCAGGCGCCCTTCGTGGCGGAGGCTAGTTGACCTGGTTGATGATGGTCTCGGCGACCTCACGCATGCTGAGGCGGCGGTCCATGGACGTCTTCTGGATCCAACGGAAGGCTTCCGGCTCCGTAAGGCCCATCTTGGTGGTCAGGAGGCTCTTGGCACGCTCTACGAGCTTGCGCGTGGCGAACTGCTCCTGGAGGTCGGACACCTCGTTTTCAAGGGCCTTGATCTCCTCGTGGCGGGACAACGCGATCTCGATAGCGGGGATCAGGTCGGCTGGCGTGAAGGGCTTGACGACATAGGCCATGGCCCCGGCGTCGCGGGCGCGCTCCACGAGTTCCTTCTGGCTGAAAGCCGTGAGGAGGACCACAGGAGCGATCCTGGCCTTGACGATCTTTTCAGCGGCCGAGATGCCGTCCATGACGGGCATCTTGACGTCCATGAGGACCAAGTCTGGCTTCAACTCCTCGGCCAGCTGAACTGCCTTCTCACCATTGTCGGCCTCGCCGACGACGTCGTAGCCTTCGCCCTTCAGGATCTCGATGATGTCCAGGCGGATGAGGGTCTCATCCTCTGCGACAACTACACGGCGTGCCGGCTGGGATGCGGGCTTGGACTCCGTCTGTTCTGACACGGGATCTCCTTCAAGACGTACGGCGGGTTCATGACCATCTTAGTTGCACCCGGTCCTTGCGTATGATTTATTGCTCGGCCGAGCCGGTTCTGGAAAATAGCCTATCTGCATGTAGAGTAGTTTCGCGCACTGCAACAGGGAGCGTTGAGATCTGCAAAGACTTCGACGTCGGCTAGTCTTGTTCCAGTGTTTCCGCGCCCGAGTGGCGGAATTGGCAGACGCGCCGCACTCAAAATGCGGTATCGAAAGGTGTGTGGGTTCGAGTCCCACCTCGGGCACAGTGTTTTCGCAGGTCAGGGGGCCTTTGGCCCTCTGACTGTGCATAAATCAGCTTTTTATGGGCCCCCTCGGGGGCGTTTTGTGGTCCTCTGCCACCCTTCCTGGTCGGGGGAGTGGTTTGCGGTCTTGCTTCTTCATGGTGGGGTGGGTGCCGTTCTACATGACTTCCGGCTTAATTGGTCGCATTGGGTTCGTTGCCCGGACGCGGCTGGCATACCGCAACGCGGGCTGGGGATTTGATAGCTGCGTCGGGCCCCGGCGAAACCCGGGTGTGTCGGCATATTTCGGCGTCGTTCTGATAGCGGAGGCGCCGCCGGGCTTGAGGGGCCGGAGTGCCCGAACGTGTTGGCGTGTTCCGGCGAGACGAGTTCCATCATGCGGTCGAGGCCGCGCTGATAGCGATCTGTAGTCATTGGGGTATTCCTCCTGGGTTTGTCGGAAAGTGCGTTTCTCAATGCGTGGACAAGGCCAAGCTGCCCGTCGCACAAGGGCAGTGACTTCGCTGATCCGCCGGCAGGGCCGGCAGGCGGGTCCCTGATCATTGACCGGGTGATCCGCCCCTTGAGTTTCCAGAAGCCCCGGGAGGCCAGATCTGTGATGTTGGTGTAAACGGTCAGGTTTTCGAACAGTGTCGGAACGGTAAACGGCCCGGTCCGGCGTCGGCGTTGCAGCCGTCCCGGCAGGAACAGCCTGCTCCCGCTCAGGAGGCCGTCGGGTGGCCGGACTCTGCTTCTGACTGTCACCACCGTCTCGTCCACATTGTCGACCGGGCCCACAACCGTTCTGCTGCGGACAAGGCTACGGACCGGACCGGCGTCCTATCCCAGGACCTTCAGTGCCGTGCCCCAATTGAAGTTCTCGTACGCCGGGTTGGCCTGCAGAGCCATCACCAGCAATTGGAAGCCTTCCAATTCACGGGCATGATGCAGGCCGCCGACCTGGAGCGGACGGAGCCCTGCGGCGGTGACGAACTCGGCGACCTCATTGCGGGCATCCTCGGAATCGGAGGCGATGAAGACGTCCAACGGCTCTCCGGCGACCTCGCCGGCGACCAGGGTCCCGGCGAAGGTGGTGTTGAATGCCTTCACCACAGTGGCCCCCGAGGGGGCCAGTTTGGCAATTTCCTCCGCGGCGGAGGTGCCCGGGCCTACGACGAGCGAGTCGAAGGTCTCGTAGTTGATCGGGTTGGTGATGTCGATGATGATGCGGCCGTCGAGGGCATTGCCGTAGCCGCTGACAACCTCTTTGGCGGCATCGAATGGCAGTGCGAGCACGACGATGCGGCCGGCGGGGGCCTCGGTGGAGGCCGCACCGGTGGCCCCGGACCCCAGTTCGCCGGCCAGCTTCTGCGCCTCCTCCGCGTTCTTGTCGAGTACCTGGACGGAACGTCCGGCCGCGACGGCGCGGGTACCGATGCCGCGGCCCATGTTGCCCGAACCGATGATGGTGATGTCAGTCATGGTGTTCTCCCTAAAGGAAATAGATCAGGCGGCTTTTGACGACAAGTCAACTAAAGACGGGATGGAACCTACTCTCGACTGATTGAAAGTCAATCACGCCGGTGGATGCTGGAACACCCCTCCTGCCCGTCATCTGACTGGCAAGACCGTAAACAGCCGCCTCGGCGAGCGAGTGGAGCCCGTTCCGGGCACAGGCGGTGAGCTGCTCATTCCCACGATCGTTCTGCTCTACGGCACCTACATCCAGATCGCCGTCAGCCTGTCCCTGGCGGTGTCGCTTCCCACCATGCCCGTCGCGTTCGCCCGCTTCAGGTAGGGACAAGAGCTTCGTCGGACCGGGACGGAACAAACGCTTCCTCGTCACGATGACGGTGGGCTCCTTGACCGGGACCGTGATCGGCGGCCTCCTGCTGCTGGGCGTTGTTCCCAGCCTGGTCATCATTGCCCTGCCCGTCCTGCTCCTGATCCTCGTCGCGGGGTCTTTCGGCAAGGCCGGGACCGGAACGATCCGCCGCAGACTCATCCACGTCCCGGCCAGGATCGCCACCAGCGCCCGGCGCATCCGTCTTCACCAGCCCGGATCCTGGCCCTGGCAAACACCGTGCAGACGCTGTTCGAGAGCCTCTATCCGCCGCCGCAACCAGCCTGAACCGTGTCAACCCAGCCACACGGCACAACCGGGAAAACCGCCCCACCGTGCCTTCAGCCCGCAAATCCGCCCAACAGGTTACAGGTCACCAGGCAGATCGGTGGATCAAGGCCTAGTGCGGGAAGAAACCGACGTGTCCGTAGAATACGGTGATGCTCAGGAACAGCCACATCATTCCTGCGATGAACAACGACACAGCGAAGACCTTGGCCACCAGGCGATTCTCAGGAGCGAAGGGGGCCGTGATCGCGGCCACGCCAGTGATGGCGTAGGCCAAAGCCATGTAGAGAGCTTCCAGGATGGAGCCCGCCAACATCCCGGCAATCGGTTCCTCCTTAGGTGGATGCCACATCCCGAACTCGAGTCCGGCGACGGCGATCATGATGAGCCCGATGCCGCCAAAGGCACCCGCGTACAGGAACGGCCGGACGGTGGCCACGAGCTCGAGTTGCACCCCGCGGTCGACGGCGGTTCTCTCGGCTCGCATCAACGCTATGGCCCCGAAGAACACCAGAAAGCCAAAGAACATGGCGGGTTCACCGAAGGTGAGGTTGTCGACCGCGCAGCAGGGGACGCCGGGAACGGGAATCTGTTTCAGTGGCCACGTGAGGGTCATGTGAGTGCCGGTGACGGCCAAAAACAACCCGAGGGCTGCAAACATCCAGGCCCATCCGTCGATCGTTTTGCGACCAGGTTGCTGGACCACGCGCAGGAAGACGAGTGCCAACAGCATGATGGCACCGGCGACCATCGCCATGGTCGTGTTGTAGGTGATGCCCTGCTCAAGCATGCACTACCCCCGTTCTGCTAGGAGTGCCTGCCGAATGACCAGCAGGCCCGCGCACGCCCCGAATGTGGCGGACAGGATCAGTGCACCCGTGTCGCTACTGATGGCTGCCCAGAGGATCGCGGACAGGACAACGCCGACCACCAGGATCGCAAAGACAGCCCTGACCAATATCGCTCCCCACCGGCGAGTTTGCCCGTCGTTGAGTTCAATCGGGAGCCCGGTGAACGCATCATATTGGGACATATAGATGTCTTACCACGCGTAGGCATGGACTGAAAGGGGCAATTGGGGCACGACGTCGGCCCTCGACGCCGGGTTGCAGGAACCGGCCGATGAATTGCTATCGCTGCTGACGGACAAGGGCGCGAATGCCGCGCTGAAGGTCGCCTCGCTCGTGCCCGGGATGGTTGCCGGGGCGGACAGCTTCGATGACATGGCCCTGTTGCGCGACCCCGGGATGCGCCGGCTCTTCCCTAACAACATCGCAGTCAGGCGAAGTAGAAGCTGATTGGCGGGGCGGCACGATTACGGATTGACGAAGGCCCCGTTGCCGTCAGGCATCGTCGCTGCCGGGCTGGCCGCAGGGTCCGGAAGCTACTATTTTCCGTCCAGGAAGGAACTGTTTCTGGCGGCTGTTGCCGGAGTCGAAGACCTGCGATCTGAAAGCGCCCTGAAGGTTGCCCGGGATTGCCATATTGGTGAGGAGAGTTGGACGTTGGTTTCCCTCGGGCTGATGGCCTGGCAGCCCGCGCACGCGCCCGACCCCGATGCTCATCTCCTGAACGGGCAGCCACGAGCAGTTGAATGGGAACGTGCGAACACGTGGCCAGCTCGACCGGGAATTGATGGTCGTGTTCGACGCAGTAGGGACAAAACCATGACGGTCAACCTCACACCGGGGCGCACGCCGTCTCATCGGACCCGTCCACACGGTCTCCCCGGGGATCTTCCGATACATCCGTGCCGACTCAGCTCATAGTCAGCTTCCGATCGATGGCGTCGCGGGGACCTCGGGCCGTTTGGCTGTCCGCTCGTTCGGAACGGTGACCATGATGGCGATGATGGCGATCACTACCATGAGGAGGTTGAACAGGATGCCCACGGCACCGCCGAACCTCAGGCCGACGTTCTCCTGGTTGCCGATGAACAGGCCCCAGGACCTGATGGTGGCCGGGTCCATGGACTGGGCCGCGACGTACAGGGCCGCGGAGACGGCGACGCCGATCGCGTTGCCCAGCGAGGAGGCCATCTTGTAGATGCCGGCGGCGGCACCGGCCTCGTCGTCGGGCACGTTCGACAGAGCCGCATCCGTGGACGGCGTCGCGTAGAAGCCAAGACCGATACCGAACAAGGTGAAGCCGATGACTGCCAACACGATGTATTGCCCGATGAGGGTGAACGTCATTGACGTCAACAGGATTCCGACGCCGGCGATCGCGCTGCCCCAGATCATGGGCCGCTTGGGGCCGAAGCGCTGGAGCAGTTTCTCCCCGACGCGGATGGTTGCCAGGATCGCCACGAGGTAGCCGAGGGTCAGCAGGCCTGATTGCAACGAGGACAAGCCTGCGGCCACCTGGACCAGGCCGAGGGAGACGATCAGCGTCCCGGCCGCACCATTGAGCAGGAAATTCGAGAGGGTTGCTCCGGCGAACGTCGAGTTGCCGAAAAGCTTCAGGTTCAGGACTGGGTCGCTCCTGCTTGTCTCGATTCCGAAGAACACGAGTGCAGCCACGACCGCGACAACGATGAGCCCGATTCCGGTCCAGCTGAGCCAGCCGATCCGCGGGCCCTGCGAGATGTACACGTTCAGTGCCACGAGCGCGATGATGAGGCTCACCATGCCGCCCCAGTCGAACCTTCCGCCGGCTTTCCCGGCAGACTTGGATTCCGGGGTGCGACGCAGCAGGAATAGTGCGATGACCGAGAGCGCGATCGAGATCCAGAAGATCGACCGCCAGCCCAGGAATGATGTCGCCATCAGGCCGCCGAAGAGGGCGCAGAAGCCCGAGCCTCCCCACGAGCCGATTGACCAGAAGGACAGCGCACGCTGGCGCTCCTTTCCCTTGTAATAGTTCTTCACCAGGGCCATGGTGGAAGGCATGATGCACGCCGCGGACAATCCCTGAACGACGCGGCCACCGAGCAACGCCGCCGCAGTGAGCCCACCGGCGTTCTCGGGAGTCAGCGCAATCAGGAGGGACCCGAGAATACTCAGGTAGATGCCGACGTTCATGAACCTGACCCGCCCCAGCCGGTCCGCCAGCCCGCCGGCAACCACAATGAAAATGCCGGAGAACAGCGAAGTGATCGACACCGCGAGATTCCCCAGGGTCCGTTCGATCCCCAGTGATCCCTGGATACCCGGGATGACGTTAAGCAGAGTCTGCGCGAACAGCCAGAAGTTGATGACAGCCAGGACGATGCCGATCAACCATGCGTCGTTCGGTTTCCACTGAGTCCCGGTCGTGGCCGCGGACTGGGCGGTGCTCATGGTCTTGCTCCTAATTGGAGAGGTACGAGAGTGCGGCGGCCACATGGGTCTGGACCCCTATGGACAGGGTCGGGTCGATCACGGGCGCGAACAGCGGGGAGTGGTTGGCCGGTATGTCCCGGGCTACTGTCCCGCGTTCGACGGCGGCCCGGTAGGTTTCGGGATCCACGCCGCCTACGAGCCAGAACGTGTACGGCACACCGAATGCGTCCGGAATGCGGCTGAAGTCCTCGGACGCGGTCTGCCGTAAGGCTGTGCGCAGGGCGTCCGCTCCGAAGTGGGCGGAGAATGCGGCCCGGACCTTCTCCGTCACGGCCGCGTCGTTGCTGGTGAGCGGGAACTGGTCGTAATACTCGAAATCAGGGTCTTGCGGTGATCCGGCGGCGGAACACTCGCCCTTGACTATCCGCTCAATGGCCGCGAGCACGGACGCACGGACCTGGGTGTCGTAAGTGCGGACGTTGAGCAGGAGGGTAGCTCGGTCCGGGATGATGTTCGACGTCGCTCCGGCGTTGAGCGCCCCTACAGTGACAACCGCGAAGTCGCCCGGCTTGGTCTCCCGCGAGACGATGGACTGCAGTCTGAGCACGATCGAGGAGGCCAGTACCACCGGGTCGACGGACATGTGCGGCATCGAGCCGTGCGCGCCCTTCCCGTACACGGTGATCCTTAGCGAGTCCGCGGCTGAGAGGACCGGCCCGGCTGTAGTGGCCACGATCCCCGCCGGAATCGGCATCACGTGCTGGGCGAAGGCGACGTCGGGCCGCGGCACTTTGGCCACGAGTCCGTCGTCGACCATTGCCCGGGATCCGGCCCCGATCTCTTCGGCCGGTTGGAACAGCGCGATGTACGTCCCGGACCATGCTGTGCGCCCGTCGGACATGAGCTTGGCCGCGCCGAGCAGCGCAGCGACGTGGAGGTCGTGTCCGCACGCGTGCATGACCCCGTCCACGGCCGACGCATAAGGCAGCCCGGTAGCCTCGGTCACCGGCAGCGCGTCCGTGTCCGCGCGGGCAAGCACCGTTGGGCCGTCCCCGTTTGCGAGGATCCCGACGACGCCGGTGCCCCCGAGGCGTGTTACGGCATAGCCGAACGCGGTGAGTTTCCCCTCGACGAGCTTCGAAGTCCTATGCTCCTCAAGGCTTAGCTCGGGATGCCTATGCAGATCGATGTACGTATCCCGGATCCAGCCGAGCTCCGCTTCAAGGCCTGCCAAGACTGCTTCGGAACCGCTCATGGACCTTCGCTCTCAGTAGCAGTTCGGAGCGCCTGGGCGAGCCGGCGCAACCGGGAAACCCAGCATAGACCCGGAAACCCAAGCGGGGGAGTGCTGTTCAGTCCCGGGCAGTTTCCTCCGAGTGCGCCGCGCACCGGACCGTTGCGGCATGCGGGGCGCCGTCGTCGGTCCGAAGACCTTTGGCCTATGCCATCTGGCACATGCTCGAGCGTGCGGGTGCTGCCGGTTTCGGGTCAGACGGCCGTATAGCCGCCGTCGATCGGTATGGTCGCGCCGGTAATGAACTTCGCCTTCTCGCTCGCGAGGAAGGTGATGAGGTCGGCGACTTCCTGCGCCTCGCCGACGCGACCGGCCGGGTGCAGTTTTGCATACTGCTCGAGAGTCGGCTCGTCGATGAGCGGAGTGCGGATGACGCCCGGGGCTACAGCGTTCACGCGGATGCCCTCCTTCGCGTATATCGTCCCGGCGGCGCGGGTCATGTTCACGACGCCGCCTTTCGAGGCGGAGTAAGCAATGTTGTTCGAGACGGCCACGAGGCCGAACATCGAAGCGATGTTAACAACGACGCCACCCTCGCCCTGTTTGAGGAGCTGCTCGATGACGTACTTGTTGGTGTAAAAGACGCCTGAGTAGTCGATGCCGTTGGTGCGTTCCCAGTTTTCGACGGTCGAGGTGACGACGTCGCCCTCGCCGCCGACACCTGCGGAGGCGACGGCAATGTTAAGGCTGCCGAATTCCTCGACGGTCTTCGCGACGGCGGCCTCAACGCTCTCGGCCTTCGAGACGTCGCCCTGTACGAACTTTGCGCCGATCTCGTCGGCGACTTCCTGCGACTTGGGGTTGAAGTCAAAGATCATGACCTTCGCACCTTCGGCGATGAAGGTCTTCGCGGTGGCGAGACCGAGCCCCGATCCGCCGCCGGTGATGAATGCGACCTTGTTCTCGAGCTGCATGAGTCAGTCCAATCTGTAAGCGATTTTCCGGTCACTGTCGTGCCGGTGTTTCCGCGGTACGCGGTTATATATGCGTATGCATTCAGTTTGGCACTAATACTTGAAAAGTCAACCAATGGGGTGGCGTTCACATACCCTTCTTGACTCGAAGTCGGGGCGGCGTGAGCCCCGACTGGTCTGGCTTGGGGCTGTAAGCCATCCTGGCAACAGGCGCCAGACCAGCAAGCACCCATTAGAGAGCCAGCGTCGGATCTCCCTTTTTGATTTGCCCAACGTCGAGCCGGGGCTCGACGTCGGGCCTGGTCTCTGGGTGGTTGGAGTTGCGGACCCGCCCTGCTGATCGCGCTCCACGTCGGCCACGGCCAGAACGTCCCTCATCCGGAAGCCCCGAGGCTGACCATATGGGCCGCCACTGCCCAACCCGACGCCGTGAAGGGCTCCACCTTTTGCGGGTCCAGCGAGTCGGTCTGCAGGCCCAGGATCAGCCCCAGCAGCCACGCCGATGGCGAGGGGGCAATCCGGCCAGGGCTTCTCCGGGGCGGCGGACGTGAACGTCCTACCCGCCCACGGAGGTCCAAGCAAGGGAACATCCCTATGGGGTTCCGATGAGACCAGATGCCTCTCCGTGAGCCAATAATTCGCGGGCGTCCCCAACACGAGTCGAGGATCATATAGTTGAAGCTGCAAGTAATCGGTGTATTGTTTGAAGCAGTTGAACTGCCGGTGCCGTGCTTGTGGCTGGTGACGGCCGTTGGTTCCATATCTCCTCCGATCTGCGGTCTGCTCGACCCCACGCCGTACCCCGGATTTCCCCGACCCAAGGAGTGACCCTTCGAATGAACACCCCATTGCGCGACGTGCGTTCCCAAAACTGGAGTACCGACGCGGTTCCCTATGCAGTCGCACTTTTCCTGCATGGCTTCGGTTCAAATGAGCACGACCTAGGCTCGCTGGTGCCCGCGCTTGGGTTGAACCTGCCCTGGGCATCGCTGCGGGCACCGGTTGAGCTCGGCAACGGCGGAGCGGCCTGGTTCTCGATCATCACACCCGGAAACCCCGAGGCCGGGGCTGTGGAGAAAGCAACCGAGTCCATCTGGGCCTGGGTCGATGCAAACGTGGAACCCGGCACCCTCATCGTTCCCATCGGGTTCTCGCAGGGAGGGCTCATGGCCAGCCAGCTGCTGCGGACCCGCCCCGAACGGGTGCTGGCCCCCGTGGTGCTGGGCGGATTCGTGCTCGGCGCACCGCAGCCGGGCGACCAGACACTGCGCGCCGGTCGGCCGACCCTTTTCTGGGGACGGGGCTCGGACGACCGTGTCATCGCGCCCATAGCGATTACCCGCAGCAGTGAATACCTGCCGCAACACACTTCGCTGATAGAGCGGGTATATCCAGGACTGGCACACGGCATCAACGCACCCATGCTTGACGACGTACGCGATTTCCTCGCCACCGAGGTCGGTTCCCCGGCGGTGGCCCGCGCATGAGCGCGACAACCCCGTTCGAGATCGGCATATTCACTTTCGGCGAGCTCACCCGGAACGCTGCGGGGAAGCCGATGGATGCAGGTGCGCGCACCCGCGACATCCTTGAATGGGCGCGGGTCGCCGACGAGGCGGGGCTGGATGTCTTCGGCGTTGGAGAGCACCACCGGGAGGACTTCGCTGTGTCCTCGCCCGCGGTACTGCTGGCCGCAGCGGCCGCGCAGACCAAGAGAATTCGCCTGACCAGCACCGTCACGGTCCTCTCGAGCGCCGATCCGGTCCGCGTTTTCGAGGACTTCGCAACGCTGGATCTCATCAGTGGAGGGCGCGCCGAAATCACCGCCGGACGTGGCGCCTACCTGGAGTCCTTCCCGCTCTTCGGTCAGCCGCTGGAGCGCTACGACGAGTACTTCGAGGACCGGCTCGAGCTACTGCTGCGCATCCGCGCCGAAAACCCCGTCACTTGGAACGGAACGACCCGGCCCCCGCTGACCGATGCGGGAATCTGGCCGCGCCCGGCCCAGACCGCACTGCCGATCTGGGCTGCGGTCGGCGGGACGCGTTCCTCGGCGGTGCGGGCCGGAAGGCTTGGGTTGCCGTTGTACCTTGCGATCCTTGGGCACCCGGAGGGGTTCGGACCCCTGGCCGAACTGTATCGGCGCTCGGCGGCACAGGCAGGCCAGATGCCGGGGCGGATCGGCGTGACCTCGCATTTCTACGTCGAGGAGACTTCCCAGGGGGCGAAGGACACGTTCTTCCCGCATTATTCCTCGTACATCCACCAGAACATGCCGCGCACCGGGAGGCTCGATCGCGCAGGTTTCGAGGCCTGGGCGGCCCCGCGCGGCGCGCTCTTCGCTGGCAGCCCTGCCGAAATCGTCGACAAAATCCTTTGGGAGCACGAGATTCTAGGCCATACCCGCTTCCTCGCCCAGGTCGGGCTGGGCGGCTTGTCACAGGCCGCGACCCTGCGCTCCATCGAACTGCTGGCGACAGAAGTGCTGCCTGCTGTCCGGACGGCACTGAAGCAATAACGACTCCTCCGCGATATCTGCAAAAACACAAAGAGTGTCGCTTACCGGATGGCTTCTTTGGGCATCAGGCATTCTTCCTGTAGACAGCTTTGGACCACCACCACCGACGCCGGTTGGTGGCAGCCTGTATTGCGCGCGGGAGAAGCCCCGCGGTACCGCGTCTGGCTCGGGCGCTTTCCTCCGCGCGCCCAGCGCACTGAACCGTCGGGACAAAGGAGCCACCGCCGTCGGCCGTTAGGTACCCGGTTACATGCTTTTCTGTTTGCGCATTCGTCCCCGAAGGTCAGTTGTTGTTAGTCCCGACGGCGAAATAGTACGCAGGTGAATGTAGTACCCGCGATGAGGGCGCCGACCCGGGCCGCGATCGTACTGTCCTCAATCAAGGGGCGGCGGCCAGCTGGGACGGGCCGGTTCCGTGCCGATCAGCGCCAGGGGCATCACGAACGTTCGGGCGGGGCAGATCTCGTGTGGGTGCCGGTCCGGGGCCCGCGGGTCGTCACTGTTGGTCAGGATCCGTTCCTTCTGTGGTGTTGTCGACGGTTCCGGTCCGGCTCCGCCGGCCCAGGGGGCCGGGCCGGGGGAGGCGGACTTCTGTTGGAAGACTCCAGCCGAACCGTCGCGCCAGCAGGGAAATGGCCGCACCGCTCAGGATGGCGACGAGCGATCCGATGGCCGGGAATCCCAGAACGCTGAGGACGACCATCTCCACGCTCGCGACAAAGGCGCTCGTTGCGTACAGGGTGTTGCCGCCGAAAATCGTCGGGACCTTCATCAGTAGCACATCCCTGACCATCCCGCCGCCGATGGCTGTGATCATGCCGAGGACGATTGCAGGCAACCATCCGAGCCCGGCGTCAAGGCCCTTCTGCGCACCGACGGCCGCCCAACAGCCCAGGGCCAGCGCGTCCAGCAAAACCAGGATCCTATGCCAGAACCTGCGCCTGAACGGCAACACGAATGCGACGATGGCTCCCGCAATCGCCACGAACAGGTAAAGGGGGTCCAAAAGGGCCACCGGGGTCCCGTGCTGTAACAAGGTGTCGCGGATCATCCCCCCGCCGAGACCGGACATGATCGCCAGAATGACGAAACCGACCAGATCAAGACGGGCGAAACGCGCGGCAAGCCCTCCGAGGACGGCGTTGGCCAGCACACCGGCGAGATCCACGACGATGAGAAATGCACTGAGGGTGACCGTGGCCATCCCCCCTCCCTTCCGGCGCTGCGTCAACCCGGCACAACGGCTGCATCGGACCCATGCCATCCCGATCGTCCTCCCGTACTGCCTGCCCGTGCAATCCCCGGAGCGCGTGGCCGGCACGGAGAAGAATCGAACCCCGGGTGGTCATCGGGTCAGGTCCGTGGGTTGAAGGATGTCCCCGCACTTTGTCCGGTTCTAGGAAGCAGGAGGCGGACTTGGCAATGCCGGGACTCGGGTGCCCAAGGCCATGCACCCGGGTCCCGCTCCGCGGCACACGGCCCTGAGCGGTCTAGCGCGGAAGCGCGTCACCGCGACCTTCTGATACGTCCGGTCCCTGACAATTCCGGTGGTGTTTTGTGTGGGAAGAACTCAGCTCATGATCAGTTTCCGAGGGATGGCGTCGCGGGGAGCTCGCCGGCGCCCTCCTGCGTCCAGTCGTTTCCACCGGTGACGAACAGCGGCTTACTGGACGCAGCCAGGGCATCAGCCAATGCAGCCACCTCCATTGTGGTCATTCCGCCGGTGGCTACCGGAATAGGGGGATGGAGCTCGGCTGGGATCTGCTGCCGGATGACATCCTCCGGCAGGCCGATCACGACAGGGCCGGGCCGTCCGCTCATTGCCGCGAACAGGGCCTCGGCGACGATTTCTGAGGCACGTTCAGCGTGGTCCAAGACCATCACACGCTTCGCACCGGTGTCGAACCAGGCTTTGATGTCAAACTCCTGGAAAGCCTCGCGGTCCCTGTGGGCAAAGGGGATCAGCCCCACAAACAACACCATCGGAGTGGAATCCTGCCACGCCGTGTGCAGCCCAACGTGAGCATTGGCAGCACCCGGACCCCGGGTAACCATCGCAATTCCAGGCAGCTGATTCATCTTGCCGTCAGCCTCGGCCATGTAAGACGCCCCGTCTTCATGGCGGCAAATGATGGTCTCAATCGGCGAGTCATGGTGCCCGTCAAGAACGTCAAGAAAGCTCTCACCGGGCACTACGTGTGTCCGCTTGATTCCGTGGGCGACCAACGTATCGACGATGACGCGGCCAGCCGACTTGTGGGGCGCTGACGGCGAATCCGCTGTTAGTTCGTCTTGCTTGAGCGTTGGTTGAGTCATGGTAAATAACCTTCTCGCTGGGTGCCGCGCCTTTGACGCATCAGGGACTTCAGTTGGTGCTAGAACGGGGCCGTTGTCAAAGGAAGGCGACGGCTGGCCGGCCCAGGTGGATTACAGAAGAATGCTTAGAGGGCTCTCAATGCGCCTCTTAAAGGCCGCCAACAGTTGGGCTGCCATCGCTCCGTCGATGACGCGGTGATCAGCTGAAAGTGTGCAACTCATAACCGTGCGAACTGCTAAGTGGCCGTCTGACACGACAGGGCGCAGCTCCGCGGCTCCCACGGCCAGGATTCCCGCTTGGGGCGGATTGAGAATTGCTGAGAACTCCCGGGTCCCGTACATTCCCAAGTTCGTCAAGCTGAAGGATCCACCATCGAGTTCTTGCTGTCGGATCCGCCCGGCCGCGGCACGTTCTTTGTAGTCGCCCATGACCCTGCCCAGGGAGCTGAGCGAGAGGTTGTCGAGTCCGCGGATGACTGGTGTTAGCAGGCCGTCCGGGGTTGCGATGGCCACCGCGACATCGACGGTGGAGTAGCGGCGGATGGCATTTCCTTGCCATGACGCGTTGGCTGCTGGCACGTCGGCCAGGGCACCTCCCAGGGCTTTTAGGACAAGGTCGTTGACAGTGGCTTTTTGTCCCATTGGAGCCAAGCCCTCGTTAACTTGCTTGCGGAGCGTGAGGAGGGCATCCATTTCGACGTCGATGGAGACGTAGAAATGGGGAACAGTAGTCTTCGACTCCGTAAGCCTCCGGGCAATGGCTTTGCGCATGCCCGAGAGCGGTTCGTCCTGGAAGTTGTCTCCGCCCACGCTCATATCGGACGGATTCGATGGGGACGACGCGGCAGTTCCCCCCACTCCGGAAACTGAGACCGGACCAGCTGTTTGATGGCGGGATGCAGCTTCGACGTCGCCGCGAAGGATCCTGCCATTGGGTCCTGATCCTGCCAGAGCTGAAAGGTCAATGCCGAGATTTTTGGCGAGTTTGCGGGCCAGAGGCGATCCGAAAACGCGAGAATCCCCTCCTTGACCCGGGGTGGAGGCGTCGTGAGTTGCGTCGGGAGCTGTGGGACGCGTGTCGCGGCGTGTGGTGAGTGCTTCAGTGTCCTCGGGAACGGGACGCTCGGCAAAGCTTTGTGAGGCCCCTCCGGCCGATGAGATTTTCCTGTCTATGGAGGCTTCATCCTCGCCCGGTTCAACGAGCACAGCAATGGGGTCACCGACCCCCACAGACGTACCAGGCCCGATGAGGAGTCTTCCGACTACGCCCGCGGCTTCGGCCTGTAGCTCTACTGTGGCCTTTTCGGTTTCAATTTCGGCGATGGGCTGTCCTGTGGCGATGGTGTCGCCTATTTTCACGAGCCAGTCCTGGAGAGCTGCTTCGGTGGCGTCTGCGACGACGGCCGGCATGGTGATGATAGTTGCCATGATGAATGTCCTTCGATGGTTCCGGTTCAGCGATTGCCGAGGTTGCGGGCGACTTCGTCGAAGCCGGCCACGACGTCGTCGAGATCGGCGTTGGCAGCGGCCTCGAGGACTTTCGAGATGCTTGGTGCGGCTTCTTTGCCCGTGACCCGCTGGATGGGCTGGTCGAGGTAATCGAAGAACCTGCGTTGGATTTCGTCGGACAGCCAGCCGCCATAGGACGTGCCACGGGCACCCTGCTCGACGATCAGAACGTTGTTGGTTTTCTGGATCGAGGCTCCAATGGTCTCCCAGTCCAAGGAAGCTCGATCAAGCCAGCGCAGATCGATGACCTCGGGATCGAGGTCGGGCCGTTGCTCTGCGGCTTGAAGCGACACATCCACCATGTTCAGGTAGCTCAGTACGGTAACGCCCTCACCTGTCCGGCGCACGGCAGCCTTGCCAACAGGCAACTGGTAGTCGAGGGTCCCTTCCGGGATTTCTCCCTTGACTCCGTACAGGTCGACGTGCTCAAGCACGAGCACCGGGTCCTGGAGCTCCAAGGCAGTATTCATGAGACCGATATAGTCGTGCGGGGTGGAGGGGGCCACGATGCGCCAACCGGGGTTATTGGCAAATATGCCCGCCGGGTCCATGGAATGCTGGGAGCCGTAACCGGCGCCCATTGCGACCTTGGCGCGTAGAACCACGGGCATCGAGGACTGGCCGCCGAACATGTGTCGGGCCTTGCCGATCTGGTTGAAGATCTGGTCCGCGGCGACCCATAGGAAGTCCGAGTACATAAATTCCACGATGGGCTTGTAGCGCCCTGTCATGGACAGGCCGCCAGCGAGGCCCGCGAAGGCGTTCTCGCTGATCGGTGTGCCGAGAATCCGGTCCGGATAGGCGTCTTTTAGCCCGCGAGTAGCCCCGTTGGTACCGCCTTTGAGCCGGTGCACGTCCTCGCCCAACACCAGCACGCCGGGGTCTATGTCCATTTGGCGGCCGATTACATCCGCTATGGCATCCACAAAGCGACGCTCGACGGTGCCGGCTTCTAATGGGTCGGGGAGTTCCGTACCAGTCAGTGTCGGTTCGCTCCTGATGTCCGTATCTACGGTGGCCGGATCGGGCCAGAGGGCGGCGCGGATCCGGCGGGCGCCCTTGCTGCTCTCCGGGTCCTTTTCGGTGATTGTGTCAACAATCCGGGTAATCACCTCCGTGATCTGTGACGTCAGGTCGGTCAGTTGCTCGTCGGTGAGGAGTCCGCGCCGGGTCATCGCTTCGGCAACCCTTGCCAACGGGTCGCGTTCGCGCCACTGCTTCTCCTCCTCCTTGCTCCGATACCCGAAGGCGCTGCCGGGGAAGGGGCCGTTCTGGTGGAAATAGCGGTAGGTCTCCGCCTCGATAAGAGTTGCACCCTTGCCGGCGCGCATGTAGTCCACAGCTGCCTTCTGAGCCAGGTAAACCGCAAGAGGGTCCATGCCATCGATGCGCCATGACCTAATTCCGAAACCGGGACCACGGGCCGCCAGCCGAGGTTCACCGGTCACATCCGCGACGTGCGTCGAGACTGCGTAAAGATTGTTCTCGATGTAGAAGCAAAGTGGCAACTTCCAAGCTGCGGCCAAGTTCAGGGTTTCAAGTGTCGACCCAATATTGGACGCGCCGTCTCCGAAATAGGTGACCGTCACGCCCATAGTGTCGACCTGCCCACCGGCGGCCTTGACCTCGGCATCGTGGCGCTGGGCCCATGCATTGCCTGCCGCGAGGGGCACTCCGCCGCCTACGATGGCATTTGTGCCCAGGGCTCCCGCCTCCAGCCACTGAAGATGCATTGAGCCACCGCGACCACCGCTGAACCCGGCATTGAGACCCAAAATCTCGGACATCGTGCGTCGAATGAACTCCGATACCTGATCAGTCTTTATTCCGTCGACAATCGACATGCCGTCGGGGCACAGATAGGCCAGACCCTTGGCCAAGAACTGGTGATGACCACGGTGCGTGCCGTTAACTCCATCCCTACTGCGGAGTGCCAGTATCGACCCCACCGCGGCCCCCTCCTGGCCGATGCTGGAGTGGGCGGGTCCGTGAACCAGCCCTTCTGCGGCCAACTGCAGGACTACTTCCTCAAAAATCCGGACAGTATGCATCTGCACCAGCATGGACTCGAGCAGTTCGGGTGCGGCCGCGTCCCAGTCCTCGCGAGTGGTGCGCAGCTCTGTGCATTCTGTCGAGTATGTCAAAGGCGTACTGGTGGACATCTGGGCTCCCTTGGCGCGTGGGTTGTAGCGGACGGCTTGCTTTACATTAAGGACCAATTGGATCATAAAGCTATCATCAGGCGAGTGCTACTATCGCATTACGCGATTAGATGTTCCGCGAAAACTCGTAAATGCAAAGGAGCAGATTCGATGAGTATCACTAGAATCCTTGAAGGAAAGCACATCCTCATCACCGGGGCAGGCCGTGGGCTGGGGGAGGCGTACGCGCGAGCCGCCGTCGCGGAGGGCGCGCGGGTGGTGATCTCCGACGTCAACGCCGAAGCCGTAGAGGCGGTGGCGCAGTCAATCAACCGGGATGGCGGTGAAGCTCTCGCAGTCGTGGCGGACGTCACCGATTGGGACAGTTGCCAGCGGCTGGTCTCTGCCGCGGTAAACCGCTTCGGGAGGCTGGACGGCCTGGTGAATAACGCCGGCTACTTGGAGACTGTGACCGCCGGCGAGGAGACGGAAGCCCACATTCGCCGCCACATCGATATCAACGTCATCGGCACCTACTTCATGTCGGTTCACGGGCTCGCCGCGATGGAGGGCCGCGGATCCATCGTCAATGTAACGTCCGGTGCGATCGCTGGTCTGCGGATGATGAGCGCATACTCGGCGGCAAAGGGCGCGATCGCCTCCCTGACCTACGCATGGGCGACTGAGTTCGGTGCCGAAAGCGGAGACATCCGCGTTAATGCCATGGCGCCGCACGCTGACACGCCGATGATGGCGGCGGGCACCGCGGCGTACACGAAGTTCTTCGGCGGCAATGCGGTGGCACCGCCACCGTCGACCAATGCTCCGGTCGTCGTCTACCTGCTGTCAGACCTGAGCGATGGCGTGAACGGCCAGGTCGTCCGCCTCGCGAACGGCCATGAGCTTATGCTGCTGTCCCATCCTGCCGTCGTCGACTCCGCCCTCACACGGGAGTCCTGGACGACCCTCGATGTCAGCGCGGCATTCGACGATGTGCTGCGCGCGAGGATGCAGCCCTACGGCCAACTGGCGTTCACGAACTCCCGCATTACCGAGCCTGAATTGACCGAGTTCGCGGGAGCCAGCCGGTGAACGGGCAAGGCGCCCCTACCAAACGCAGCGTAGATGTCGTGATCGTTGGAGCTGGTCCAGTGGGGCTTGCGGCCGCACTCCTCCTAGGAAGGTTCGGAGTCGAGACGCTCGTTGTCGAGCGTCGAACCGGCCGGTCGCGCCATCCCAGGTCCCGTGCGGTCACTTGTCGCACGATGGAGGTGTTCCGCAGCCTCGGTCTCACCGAGGAGGTGCGGGCTGCCGCGCTTCCGGGCGGGCCACGGCGCTTGCTCGGACGGGACGCAGTTTCGCCGTGGCGTTCGGAAGTCATGAGCGGCGAGAGTGCGGATGCCCTCGGCGACACGAGCCTCGCGCCGGAGACTCTGGAGGTCGTCCTGTGCTCCCAGGACGTGCTCGAACCAATCCTCTTCGACGCCGCGAAGGCCGAACGCACCGTCACCATCGAGCTCGGCAAGACCGTTTTGGGAGTTAACGACACCGGGACTGAAGCGATCGTCTGCATTGCCACCGACGATGGCCAGGAGGATGTGTCCGCGAAGTACGTCATCGCCGCCGACGGGGCCGCCAGCCAGGTACGCGACGCGCTGGGAATCGGGACGACCGGCGAACAGGACCTGCAGACAGCAGTGAGCGTACTGTTCCGGTCCCCGGTCATTGAACGGCGGACGGGCGACCCGTCGAGCTTCATCTACCTTGATAATCCGGACACGATCGGGGCGGTTGTCATCGCACCGGTGGACACTTCCGACAGGGTGGCGATGCTGGGGCGCCCGCTGGTCATGGACGAGATGCCCTTCGAGGACATCGACTGGACGACGCAGATACGCAATGCGATCGGTGATCCCGACGAGGCGATTGAATTGATCGACGCCCGGACCTGGACTGTGGGGGCCTGGGTCGCCGACCGGTACGCCTCTGGCCGCGTCCTACTCGCCGGGGACGCGGTCCACGTGATGCCTCCCTATGGTGGGTTCAACCAGAACACCGGCATTCAAGACGTCCACAACCTAGCATGGAAGCTGGCGGCCGTCCTCAAGGGCTGGGCGGACCCCGCCCTCCTGGCTACCTATGAAGTCGAGCGGCGGCCAGTCGCCGTCTTCAACACGGAGGAAGCGGTTCGCAACTTCCGGTCAATCGTGGGGAATGCCGATGATGGCCCACGTTCCTTCCGGCCGGAGAACTTCGTGCATCCTGGCCTGGACATCGGGTTCCGCTACGACCGGGGAGCGGTCGCCGGAGCGACATCAACGAATGAGAGCTGGCCGGTCGGAGCATTTGTCCCAACCGCTGCGGTGGGCGAGCGCGCCCCGCACGTCTGGCTCGACGCCGAGGGCACGACGTCGACGCTGGATCTCTTCGGGCACGAGCTCGTCATACTAGCGCGCTCAGGCTCGGCGCCTGCGAATGCGACAGGCCTGCGCGCGGGCGTTCATGGCATCCCATACCGCTCGATCTCGTTCGGGCCGACCGGAGACTTCGTCATGGCGGAATCGGCGTGGGCGGACGCATACCGGGTGAGGGGGGACGAAGCGATCCTCGTCCGGCCCGACGGCCACGTGCTCGCCCGCCTAACCAGCAGCGAACCCGACGTCGTGGATGAGGCCCTGCTCGCATACGCAGGCCGCGCCATGGCCGTGTGATTCATGGAAGTCCTGTCAGGCGCGATGGCTCTCAGGTAACGCGGTGACCCGGGAAGGCCCTCGGGCAGTGAATGCGCGTGGTCCCTCCCGTGAGTGACGACGGCCAAGCCAGCTGGACGATTATTCGACACAGGAACTAACAGCAGGGCGTGGAATTTCGCGACAGCACGGCGTCTGCTAGGCGAAATTGCAGGGATTGAAGACGATCCGAGAGAAGCGGGGGCTGTGGACACGAATGTGTCCTCTCGAGACAAGGAGGCACGGGTGTGAACGTTTCATCAGCGACAGGGGATGAGGCGGTGGATTGGGCTGCGGAGAGGGAGCAACTGCGCATCCTGGTCGCGAAGCAGGAGTTGCACGAGAACATGGTCCGGTACTGCCGGGGCATGGACCGCAAAGAGCTCGATCTGATGCAGTCCACGTACTGGCCGGAGGCAACTGAGGATCACGGCATGTACGTGGGTCTGTCCCATGACTTCTGCGAGTGGACGATGAAAGTCCAGAAAGAGCTTTCTCATAAAGCCAGCCATTATGTAACGAACATGCTCATCGATTTGGACGGGAATCAGGCTAAGCGCGAAACGGCGTTTATCTATATGAGGGTCCCGACTGACGGCGGCCCCACTGACGTGCTCTGCGGACGCTATCGGGATCTGTGCGAACGGCGTGAGGGTGAGTGGAAGGTGCTCTCAAGAACGTGTGTCTGGGATTGGGCACAACGACTCGCTCCAGAGGCAGACTATGCAGAGTTGTTCGGTATTCCGCTCACCTCCAACTTCGGGAATCTTTATCCGTATGATCCGGTTTATGCAGCCGGTTGGTAGTCGCAGGTTGAAGGCGCTCTCGGTCTACCTGCGGTTGCCACGCAGCCGGCCGATGTGGTCCACGACGTACTTTGGCCGGCAGTCGCTCCTCAGACTCCGAGGAGGCACTGCGACAGGCGGTCGACGAAGTCACCACTAACGGCGGCGACGCGGTCTCCCGCCCGCACGATGTCTCCTCCGTTGATGGAGGCGTGTAGTGGACGACGCCCTGGTGAACAACGCCGGCATGGCCATGCCTCTCTGACTTCAGTCCGCAGGCGCGCCCTGGCCGAAAGGCCAAGGGATACGGATTATTTGTAATTGGCGGTCCTTTTCCGTGGCTAACTGACGTCCGCGTCTTGCGACGTCGTTGTCATCGTCGATGTGAGGCTCCAGTGCCACGGCTGCGCGCTGGAAGGTGCTCGTGAACGAAATCACCTCTTGAAAACTTGCAACATGTGCGTATAGGGTTCATATTACGAGAGCTTGACGGGCCAATTTTGTTCCCAGCTCATAGGTCGATCACACGAAAAAGGAGATTCACGATGGCGTGGATTAAGTTCGAGGACTACAAAGACAAGTACGAACACATCAAGCTGGAACGTGACGCGGACGGTATCCTGCTCGTTACATTGCACACCGACGGCAGCGACGTCGTCTGGGGAGTAGGCGTGCACGATAACGTCTCCTCGGTGTGGGACGACATCTCGCGCGACCGGGAGAATCGCGTGGTCATTGTGACAGGGGCGGGCGACACCTTCATCGATAAAGAGGCCCCCATTGAGAATAAGAACTGGGTCACTCCAGAGATTTGGCTTGGTCTCCATCACGATGCCAAACGTCTCGTGCTCGGCCACCTCGACATCGAGATTCCGATGATTGCCGCCGTTAATGGGCCCGCGAGGTATCACAATGAACAGGCGCTGCTTTGTGACATCGTCATCGCTTCCGAGGACGCCGTATTCGCCGACCACGCACACTTCTCCCAGGGGAACATTCCCGGTGACGGGATGCAGGTTATTTGGCCGCTCGTCATCGGATTGAATCGCGGCCGGTACTTCCACCTCACCGGCCAGGAGATTACTGCACAGCAGGCCTACGAATGGGGTGCCGTGAATGAAGTCGTGCCCAAGGACGAGGTACTGGACCGGGCATATGAACTCGCGCGGATGCTTGCCGCGAAGCCTACGCTGACACTCCGCTCGACGCGGATGTTGATGGTAAACGAGCTCAAGAAGACCATGAATGACGCGGTCAGCCACGGAATGATGACCGAAGGTCTGGTCGCCATAGGCGAAGGCTGGAATTCGACTCCGCTCACCGGACCGGAGCTCACTGCAGGCGTCCGAACGACAGTCTGAGATGAACGGAAGCGTCGACACGGTTCGAAAGCTTGTCGGCGCTTCCGCTCGTTGGCCATCGCCGGCTAGTCCGGTCTGGACAAGAGGCGCTAGTCACCACACCGTCTGTGCTCTGCATGCCCTTCTGGTTGACGGCTTTCACTCGAGACCTTGGCGCACGCTTAGGGATATGAAAGGGGCGCTGAGGACCTCACCTCTCAATGGGGGAGATCGTTTCAGCTTCACCGTGCCCGCGTCCTTCAAACCGGGCGGAAAAATTTCACGATACGAGTGCAAAGGCGCAATCAATGTTGTACTTGGTCGATATTCAAGTCAATAAGTCGGAGATGCTGGACCCCGAACAGTGGGAGGCACTAGCTCAAGCAGAGAGTGACTACGGCATCGAGGCGCGGCGGAACGGCAAGCAGCTTCACATCTGGCGCAAAGCGGGGGCATACGCCGCGGTGGCAGTGTGGGATGCCAAGGACAACGAGGAGCTCCATGAGCTCCTCAGCGGCCTCCCATTATTCCACTTCCTGGACATTACGGTTAGTCCGCTCGTAGAGCACCCGTCGACGATTCGATGGGCTAAAATCCAGGCGGGAGAAGAATAGACGATGGAGAATCAACGAGTACAGGTGAAACCCATCCCGATCAAGGCTTGGAAGCTCGCGTGACAGGGTCAGCAAGCGGCCCGCTTGTGGCGCTGTATTCGCCGTTTGAGGTCAAATCCCTCCGTCTTCGCAACAGATTCGCCCTCGCGCCCATGACGCGCGAAATGTCGCCCGATGGCGTGCCGACGAGCGAGAATAAAGAGCACTACCGTATGCGTGCAGCAGGCGGGGTTGCCTTGTTGATTACCGAAGGCACATACATCGGCGGCGAGGCCTCGGGCCACAAGACAACCGTGCCCCACTTCAGTGAGCGCGCCGCGGATGGCTGGCGCCAGGTCGTTTCAACCGCGCACTCAGAAGGCGCTGCCATCATCCCGCAGCTGTGGCACGTCGGCGCCCTTCGTGGCGTGGCATCGCCCCTGAACCCCGGGATTCCGCCGCAGTCGCCGTCCGGAATCGACCTCGACGGTAAGCCGCTCGGCAACCCGATGACGACGGTTGAGATTGATGAGGTCATCGCGAGCTTCGCCGAGGCTGCTGCCCTCGCCCAGCGGATCGGGTTCGACGGAGTCGAGCTCCATGGCGCCCACGGCTACCTCCTCGACGAATTCATCTGGGAACGGACTAACAGGCGCGTCGGGGGATATGGCGACCGCATGGCGATGCCTATCGAAGTCGTGAAGGCGGTGCGCTCCGCTGTGGGAGAGGACTTCGCCATCGTATTCCGCTTCTCACAGTGGAAGGCAAACCGCTACAACGAGCAGATCGCTTCGACCCCCGCAGAGCTTGAGAGGATCCTCGTGCCCCTCGCTGACGCCGGCGTCGATGTCTTCCACTCCTCCACCCGCCGGCACTGGTTACCGGGGTTTCGGCGCGAAGACCCGACGCTTAGCCTCGCGGGCTGGGCTAAGCGCCTCACCGGTAGAGCAGTTATCACCGTTGGATCCGTAGGTGTCAACACGGAATTCCGAGGCGCAGGTTCCGCAGCGGAGGCGACCATGATGATTCGTGAGTCACTCGAGGAACGCCTTTGGTACCTTGCCGAGCAGTTCGAGTCGAATGAGTACGACGTCGTCGCCCTCGGCCGCGCCCTGATCGCCGATCCCAGGTGGGTCGAGAAAATGAGAACCGGAGGCCTCGCCCGGATTCTTCCGTTCGACCGGGATAATCACTCTCTCAGCGGCTCCTGAGATTCGCTGTTGATTCGCGGGCGCTGTACTACGTGCCGCCATGCCGTCCATTTGGTTCGCGAAGGGCGCGCAGCCCATTTCCGTGCGGGCAGAGCCGCGTAGCCCGATGCCTGAGGTAGTTGACCTTCCATGCGCGGCTGTTGCTCGTCGTCGTTCTTCTCGCGCGAGTTCAGTCTGGTCAGACCATCCCGCTCCAGGCGGCGTGAGAGGCGTCGACAGTCCCTCCCGCTGAAACCTCGCCGACGTCCCGATCTGGTCCCTCCGCCGAAGCCGATGGAGGGACCAGCCCGTGGCTGTGCCGAAGACGGTACGTGTGAAGGCCGTTCAGGAATAGCCGAAGCGCCGAGCGCGCCGGGCCCACTCTGGCGCATCAACCGCCTCCATGATCGGACTGTAAGCGCCCCCGGTTGATTCGCCCTCCAGCAGTTCTCCGCGCTCAAGACGGGATAGATTATCGCGAAAACCTGCAACCGCACCGTTCACGGTGTTGATGACCAGCAGCATTTTTACCCCGGCAGCTTCGAGTTCCTGACGCTCATCGAGGGTCGGATTCTTCACTGTCACCATCACATACTGGCCCGGGACGCTAGCCGCGAGCCTGGGTAGGTCGAGAAGCGGGTAGCCGCACGGATAGAGCATGTCTGCGCCGGCCTCGGAGTACGCAGCCATGCGTTCGGCGAGTTCTTCGAAGCCAAAGCGAGCGGCTTCCGAACGAGCGACGATCACGGTGTCCGGGGATGTTTTAGCTTCCGTGCAGGCCCGGATGATGTCGCACATCTCCTCGAGGCTGCGGAGCTTCAATTGCGGCTTCCAGCGTTCCGCATCATCTTTCCGAGTCCAGAAGTGCTTCGTCGCCGGCACCATGTCCTCGACGAGAAGGGAGGCGACACCGGCCTGCTCGGCCAGTTGGACACCCCGGTACGCCTGGAGCGGTGATCCTCCGGCATCGTCGAAGTCGAGGATGAGCGGAAGATCCGTCGCCGCGGTGATCCGTCGACCGGCCTCGATCAGCTCTCCTTGGGAGATGAAGCCGTTATCCGGAACGCCATAGTGGAAGTTCGAGTATGTTCCGCCGGCTATCAGGACGACGTCGAAACCGGCCTGCTCAACCAACTTCGCCGAGAGTGCGTCATATGCTCCCGGAGCGATGATCATGCCGGGCTCTGCAAGCAGTTTTCGAAGTCGTTGCGCGGGTCTCATGGGCGTTTCCCTTCAATTGCATGGGAGGTACGGCTACGACCGGGGTTGACCGGGTAAAGACGCGCAGCCATAATGAGTATCGTATCATGGTAGCTACACTCCTAATATGAAAATTTTGGCTGGCGCCGGGACACTAGCCCAATCGCTCGCTTCCTCATTAGAACGATGCAAGAAGGATGAACCTATGCAACAACCCGGATCCGGAATGGAAGCAAGCAGCAACGGGGACGAGCCACGCGTTCAGGTAACTAGTTCCAGAGGTGTTCGTGTCATCACGATTGCACGTCCACAAAAACGCAATGCTATCGACCGACCAACCGCCCTCGCGCTGGCGGCCGCCTTTGATGCGTTCGATGCGGATGAGTCTTCGAATGTTGCGGTACTCACCGGGGCTGGTGGGTACTTCTCGGCAGGAGCCGATCTCGTATCGGTCGCCAGGGGAGATATCCCCGTACTGGAAGGACGCGGCTTTGCCGGCATCACCCGCCAAGCCCCGGCGAAACCGGTTATCGCCGCCGTCGAAGGTTATGCCTATGCGGGCGGGTTCGAACTTGCCCTCGCCTGCGACTTGATCGTGGCAAGCGCGACTGCATCGTTCGCATTGCCCGAGGCAAGGCGGGGACTCGTCGCCGCGGGCGGGGGGTTGCTCCGCTTGCCGGACCGCATTCCCTATCACATCGCAATGGAATTGGCGTTGCTTGGGGAACCAATCACGGCGGCACGGCTTGCTGATTTGGGTCTAGTCAATAGGCTGACGGACCCGGGCGATGCCCTCGAGGTCGCGCTCGAACTCGCGCGAAAAATTCAGCTAAGTGGACCAGTCGCAACGCGGACCGCTAAACGCATCATCTCCGAATCTCGGTATGCAGCAACAGAATCTCGCTTTGCTGAACAGGAGAAGATCGTCGCCCCGTTGCGGAGCGGGCCGGAAGCGCGTGAGGGTGCCCTCTCCTTCGTGGAGCGGCGCGACCCCGCCTGGGCGGCTGCTGCAGGCAACACAGCGGTTGAGGCTGGACAGCTGAAATAGAGAAGTCAGGCAAGACAAATCTTAGAGCCTGCTGAGAGGTCCTGGCCGACAACGCGCGGTTCTTGAAGTCGGGGAACCAGGCGCAGCAATGTTTGGCTTGCGAAGCCTGGCCACTCCTACTTTGTTGACGCGCTTTCTTGGCCAATTGGCGCCCATTGCCATCTCCGTCCGGTGCCATCCCCTCTTAACGTTGTTCGTGAACAAAGGTCGGCAAAGACGCCGTAGCAACGACATAACAAGGACATCGGGGTGAGCTCTCCCCAGTGTCCGACTCATGGCGGTAGCACTCGGCAGGCTCGAACGCATCGCAGCGGACGACGACCCCCATCTGCACACAGATAAAGTGAAAGGCAAACGATGCATCCCCCACATCACCAGAAATTGCACTTTGGACCTGCGCGTTCAGAACTCCACGTCGGCATCGACGTCGACCGAATGCGGCGTGAGCGTGCCGACCGAATGCGTGCACTCATGCGTGCGAAAGGTATCCCGGCGCTCCTGCTCACCGGGGCGGACAACGTCCGCTATCTGACGGGATTTTGGTGGGGTGAGTTCTCGATCCAGGTCGGCTACGCATTGTTCTTCGCAGAGGACGAACCTGTCGTATTCTCCCCAGCAGGGTCCCTCCAGCAGATGCCAGACCAGGCTCCATGGATCTCGCAGTGGCGCCCAGCCATCTCCTGGCTTGGCGGCGTGGCGCCCAGTTCGGCTATCGCCGAACTTTCGGCCGCGTTCGCGGCCCAGATTCGCGATGAACTCGCGGCGCATTCGCTCACCGGCGAGCCATTGGCCGTCAGCGAGATCGACCAGCCCGGCCTGACTGCGCTGGCGGAGGCGGGAATCGAAACAATTCCCGGGCTCCCATTGTTACTCGAATGTTCAACGATCAAGACGGCTGATGAAATAGCGTGCATCTCGATGGCGGCGAGCTTAAGCACCGTGGGATTCGAGGCCACCCGTGCGGCATTGCGGCCAGGGGTCAAGCAGGCCCAGATTGCAACTATGGCTCGTCGCGCCATCGAGGATGCCGGCGCCGAGGTCGGATCTTCGCGGCTGCTCTCCGGGCCCCTGTCGTTCCCGCGGGGGATCAGCGGGGGAGATCGTATCGTTGAGCACGGTGACCTCGCCTACCTGCTCACCTGTGGTACTTCCTACATGGGGTACACGGCCTGCCTTTACCGTCAGTATGTCGTCGGCCGCGCTCCGACTGCAACTGAGCGATCGTCATACGCGAAACTGGTGGACCGCCTAGATCTAGCGATGTCTCTGATGAAACCGGGTGCCAGCACTGCTGACGTGGCTGCAGTACTTGCACCCGCGGAAGACCTGGGCGTTGGGTCTGAGCTTGAATGTTTCAGCATCGAACTGGGGCACGGGATTGGCTTGGTGAACGCAGGTTCGCGAGCCATCCACTACAATCCACCCGTTATCACCCGCTCGTGGTCGCTTCAGCATCCTGAGGAGATTCGGGAGGGCATGGTGATTGCCATTGAGGGTATCGAAGGGGAACACCGCGTCGGAGGTGTCCGCCTTGAGAACCTCGTCGTCATCACCGCAGACGGCGCAGAACTGCTCGATCATTACCCGCGCGATGAGATGGTCCAGACCGCTGGATGAAGATCTACCCCCTCTGGCACGACCTCATATCGACGGAAATTGCGCGAAGTACTCAGCATTGGGCGTCAGCTGGCGAAGACCCTGGGCGGGCGTGGCGAGCCATCGACGGGCGCTGCGGGTCTGGCCCACGAGTGTGCTGTCGGTTCCGAATGGTCTGTGCGGGCGGGGAATCGGTCGGTGGTCGAATGCCTGCCGGCGCAGCTGACCCTGATGCGATTCCCCTGCCAGACGCTTCCGAATTCGCGCCGCAGCGCAGCCAGAGAGATTGCGTAAGTGGCCATCTACTGCTACAGGCTTATAACCCATGAGACGGAACGGCCTGCCACGTCGATTTCCTTATCACCGCTGTTCCGGCCGGTTTCACCGTGCGAGGAGACGGCGCTGGACCGGAGACGAAAGTGATCGAGAGCTTGCCTGCCGCTACGTGCGGGAATTACAGGCAGGCTACTTCCTCTACCAGCACGGCCGGCCTGAAGCACCTGGACTAATGAACCGTTCGCTTGACGGGCACTCAGAGGCGCGATGGTTGACGCCATGGAAGAAGGGACCCAGCTCAGTGGTCTCCTTCGGCGTCCACGCGGCGGGCTTCCATTAGAACATCGAGGCACTGCTGGAAGTGTTCGGGGTTCTCGAAGCGATGAAGGGGGGCAGTGATCGAGAGTGCTGTACGAGGCCACTTCGATCCTTCGAAGAGCGGAACGGCTATACCGCAAACACCCAAGGCGTACTCCTGGCGATCCAGGGCGTAGCCGCGCGATCTCGTCAACTCGAGATCCTCTACAAGTTCAGGTAGTGCGGCGATTGTGTGTTCGGTTCGTCGCGCGAGTTTGCCCTTAATGGATCGGACCTGCTGGAGTCTCGATTCTGGACCGAATGCGAGGAGGGCTTTCCCTGAGGAACGCGCATGGGTGTCGCCGGACACGCCGACTCGAAGGTCGGCCACTCTTACAGCGTGGCTACCTTCCTCTACGGCTACGACTGTCACGCGGTCGTTTTGCCAGGTGGATAAGTAGGCGCTCTCGCCGGTGACCTCGACGGCCATTCTTAGAAGACGCAACGCTAGTGGTGACGGGCGCCAGTCTTCTTCCACTCGCGAACTTAGATCGAGTATTTTTCCCGACCCGAGTTTGTATGTGCGCTCATCCCGTTCCAGGTAACCGAGGTGCACCAGTGTGCTGAGCAGGTGTGAGGCCGTTGCGAGGTGCAGATTGACTTGTCGCGCTATAGATTGTGCACGCATCGGCTCCCTGGAGGACGCGACCACGTCGACGATAGCAAGTGCACGAACAACCGATTGAACTAAATCCTTGGGAGCTTCGTCCTCGTCTGGGGGTGCTTCCACTTTCTCGTCTATACTTGCCATGCGCAAATCATACGCACATCGTGAAACATTTTGCCACCTGCGGCGAGAATCGCGGTCCACGAGTAGCCACCTAGCGTAAATTCCCCGTTTCCGGGCCGGAATGGTTGCTTGCCCGAACGCAGGGCGCGTCCTCGGCGACGGTGGACCCTCTGCTCGGCCGCCGATGCGTGAACCGCAACACTCACGCCTAATTGGTCACGGTGACGCCAAGCCTGCCTACTGATACTTCTCCGTCCATCGCTTCAGTGATCTTCTGTCGCATTGCGAATTTTCCGCCATTGGTTGACAGGGGCAGTATCTGCCGTAATTATTACATTATGAATGTTACTATCTCATCAAGAGAGTTTTATGGAGACCGTTCCGACTCCAAGGGGGATCCTGGCAACGATGCCTCGGTATCGCTGCTGGCCGGTCTTTCCGGGGGGTCGACGCCCTTAGGGAGTGCGGGGCAGGTTGGCATTCTTGTGCCCGACCTCGAAAAGGCGATCGACCTTTATGGCCGCTTGCTCCGGATCGAGGAGTGGCAGTGCTACTCCTACGACCAGGAGTTCATGCCCTGGTCTCGCTTTGGGCAGGAAGCAGGTTCTTTCCAAATGGATATCGCCATGGGTGGATCCAACCCCCAGATCGAGCTCATCCAACCGCTGGCCGGCCCGAGTATTTACCATGACTTCACCGCGCAGGGCCGCATGGGCCTCCACCATCTCGGCGTGTTTGTCGACAACCTGGATGCCGCGATCTCCCTGATGACAGGGGCCGGGTACCAGGTCACGCAGACGGCACGGGGCTATGGTTTGGGCGGCGACGGCGGCTTCGCCTACTTCGACACTGACAGCGATCTGGGCGTGGTGATCGAGGCGATCGAGATTCCTGCCACCCGCCGGCCCGGGACCGTCCGACGGACGAGAGGAATGTGATGTTGGACAGTAAGGTCGATCGTAGCCAAGTGCGCATCGATAACCCACTGAAGGCAGAGAGCGTGGTCGTGGTCGGCCCCTCCCGGGATCCGTGGAAGACCTCGGGCCGGACACTTGATTACCTCGCGCGCCTCGGCTTCGGCGGGCGCTATTACGCGGTCAGCGGCGTGCATGAGGAGGTGGTTGGTGTCCCGACGGTTCCATCGCTCTCCGACCTCCCCGAGGTGCCCGACATCGCCGTCCTCGTCGGGCCCGCGGACAGGGTCATCGAAGACCTTCGCGAGTGCGTGGCGCTCGGGGTCCCTTTCGCGGTCGCGTTTGCCAGTGGGTTCGGTGAAACCGGGCGTCATGACCGTGACGAGATGATCCGCGCAGTATTGGCGAATGGTGCCACTCGACTTATCGGCCCCAACTGCATCGGCTTCATGCATGTGGGTCGGTCGCTGACCGCGACTTTCTCCTCGGTTCTGCAACGTAGCCTGATCCCTGCCGGCCACGTAGCGATGTTCAGTCAGAGCGGTGGCCTTGGAAATGCGCTCATGCAGTCCCTCGCGGAGCGCGGCACGAGCGGGCTGAGTGCTTGGGCCAGCTCCGGGAACGAAATATCGACGGGCTTTACCGACTGGGCCAGGTGGCTGGGGGCTGATCCGGACACTCGCGTCCTCACCTGCATCGTCGAGAGCTTCGGCCCGAACGATGACCTCGAGGCAGCAGCGGCCGCCGCCGGGAAACGCGGCGTCCCAGTGCTCGTCCTGAAACTGGGACGGTCCGCTCGCGGGGCAATGAGCGCCCAGTCTCATACAGGCAAATTGGCAGGCAGCGGAAGAGTGGCGCTGAGCGTCCTCCGTCACCGATTTGGAACGGTATGCACCTCGCCCGAGCAACTCCTCGATCTCACCGAAACCTTCGATGTCTTCCATGGACGATTTTCCCGCCCTGACCAGGAGCTGACCGTCGTGACCACCTCCGGCGCTCAGGTCGGACTTTGGAACGACCTGGCTGATGACCGCGGCCTGAGCTTCCGCGAGCTCGAACCGGAAGCGCTCCGCTCAATCGGCGACGCGGTCGGCAGCGACCACCTCGGCAACCCCATCGACGTCGGAGTCCAGTCAACGACCGCCGACTACCTTCGCATAGTTGACCGAGTCATTCGTACGACGTCGGACGGGTGGGTCATCGTGACGGCGACCCGGCTCGCGCACGACTTCGACGAACTGGCCTCCGGCATCGCTGCAATCGCCATCCCGGAAGGAGTCCGCGTCATCGTCGTCCCGCTCTCTGAGGACGACCGTGTTACTGCGCGCCAGGCCGGGATCCTGCGCGAGGCCGGAGTACTGTCGCTGCCCACTGCAGGTCGAGCCCTGGATGCGATCGCGGCCACCTCTTCGTGGGCGAGAGTCCAACACGTTCGCGCAGCCCGTGGCGTCCTCGTGGGGACGGCATTGAAGTCGGCGGGCGCGGGGAACACCCGCCACCTAAGTTGGCGCGAGGCTTCCGAGTCGCTGGCAGAGGCTGGCGTCCCGGTGCCTGTGAGCCGCGCAGTTCGCGATATCGACGCGGTGGTCTGCGCCGCCGAGGAAATTGGCTTTCCGGTCGCGATCAAAATTGATGACGCCGAGATCCTCCACAAAGCAGACGCCGGTGGAGTCTTCATAGGTGTCGAAAGCGCCGAAACCGCACGCGACGCCGCAACCCAGCTCATATCCATCCAAGAGGCGACGGCGACGATCTCCGTCCAAGCGATGGCGTCCGGGAAGACCGAGGTCCTCGTGGGGCTCCGGCGTGATCCTGAATTTGGCCCGGTCCTCGTCGTCGGTGCCGGGGGCGGGATGACCGAAGCGATTGATGACATCCGTATCCTTCCGCTCCCGGTGTCCCGTCAGGAAGTCTGCGATGCCATCTCCGCAGTGCGTGTCATTCTTGCAGGCCTTCGAAAGGAAACCAGCCCGAAGGTATTGGACGCGATTACTGACGCGGTGATGAGGATTCTCGCCTGGGCAGAGCAGCGCGGGGACATCCACGAATTTGAGTTCAATCCGATCCTTGCGGATCCGGCAACAGCCACAGTTACCGTTGTCGACGCTGTCGTATCGATCTACGCCAAACCAGAAGGAGTAACAAAATGAGCATCACCACCGCGGTACCGTCGAAGCAGATCACCGACGAAGATGTCGCCTACATGAAGGGATTCGTTGGTGCCTCGGCCGTTGTCGTGCAATGGAACGAGGAAGCAAGCACCGATACGATTAGACACTACGCGTGGGGGATCGGCGACGAGAACCCGCTGTGGCTATCCGATTCATACGCGCAGACGACGCGTTTCGGTGGCAGGATTGCGCCCCCCACATTCCTGTACTCCGTGTGCGACGCCGAAATTGCGATGGGGATGTCCGAGGGCATCCAAGCTCTGCACCTCGGTGCCGACCTCGAGTTCTACCGCCCGATCCGGCTCGGTGAGAGGGTCCGTGCCCGTGCCTTCGTCGAAGACGTCCGTGAGCGCGAGGGTCGCCGGTCAGGGCGTTTGGTGGAGCAGGTCGGCCGCACCGATTACTTCGTCGGCGAAGAGCTTGTGGGGACTGTACGCAACACGATCGTCTGTGTCGCTCGAAGCTCCGAGGGGCAGCGGATGCACGAACCGCGCG
The DNA here is from genome assembly GCF_057747935.1 of Arthrobacter sp. DMZ02-1R. Lineage (NCBI taxonomy): Bacteria > Bacillati > Actinomycetota > Actinomycetes > Micrococcales > Micrococcaceae > Arthrobacter > Arthrobacter sp. DMZ02-1R. The sequence continues at coordinate 2,898,405 of NZ_CM173230.1, read as the reverse complement.
AGCCTCACGTTTACACGGACGAGGAGAAGGAGCAGATCCGTGCCGCGATCCTCGCGGAAGAGATCCGCGGCCAGCGTACGCGCTTTGCGGAGACAGTGTCCGTCGGTGACATCCTCCCGCAGGTCGTGAAGGGACCGCTGGACCTCATCACCATGACTGCGTATTACGCGGGAGCGATCGGTACTGCCGGCTACCGCGGCGTCGAGACCCGTGTGCGTCAGCAGGAGCGCGTGCGCAACGGTGACCCGAGCGCGCCGAGCAACTTGGGTGCCGAGCACTTCCTCTCCGAGCCATTTCCAAGCCTGGGGCACCAGGACGCTGCAATGGCCCACGCAATCGGCATGCCGGGTGCTTATGACAACGGGAACCAGCGAGTGTCGTGGATGGCGCACTGCGTAACCAACTGGATGGGGGACGATGCTGACCTCGTCTCGCTGTCCGTTCGTATTAAGCAGCCAGGTGTCTTCGGCGACGTCCAGTGGATCGGAGGAGAAGTCACTCGGGTGTTCCGCGATGACACGCACGGAGCATGCGCTGAGGTCACGGTAAAAGCCGTTAATCAGTTGGGTGTGGAGACCACGAGTGCTGTGGCGATCGTTTCGCTTGTGGAGACCCGGGTTAGCTGACCGATGACACGCAAGCTGGAAGCGCCGACGCCCTCGCTGATTGTAGGCGTTTCCAGCTGTGTCGGCATCCAATTCGGTGCTGTGTGCGAGTTGTCCTGGGGCGAAGAGCATGCGTAGGCCTTAGCCGTCAAGGCACGCGAGCAGATCATGCTGCCGCGGCAGCGTGATCGGATTCCCCGGTCCTCGTGACTACTCCTGGGAATCACCAAACATAGGGACCAAACAGATATCCGTATCTGAAGGAGCTAACAATGACGTCTCAGGATTATCATCCATCCGCGGTGGAAGTGGGCTCACCCCCGCCGTTCGATCCCGAACTGGCCGCCGCGCTCACGGTTATCAACCAAGCTTTCCCCCCGGATGCCTACCGAGCGGAGATCATTGCCGAAGTCCGGGCGCGCGAGGTGCCGGGTGCGGAGCAACTCACTGATGAGGCTCTCTCCCGTGGCGGTGCCTTCCATGTTGAGGGGCGAAACGTTCCGACGCCGGAAGGCACCCCTAACATCCCACTGCTGATATGCCGGCCGTCTGGAGTGGTCGCTCCAACTGGGGCGATTTACTGGGTGCACGGCGGCGGCATGATGCTGGGCGACAACCGGACGGGTATCCTTGCGATGCTTGACTATGCCCAAGAGTTACAGCTCGCAGTTGTTTCGGTCGGGTACCGGCTAGCGCCCGAGACACCGCACCCGGGCCCTGTAGAAGATTGCTATGCCGGACTGGTGTGGACCTCGGAGCACGCGGAGGAGCTTAACGTCGACCCTGGGCGGATAATCATCGCTGGCGGCAGCGCGGGGGGAGGGCTGGCTGCCGGTGCTGCGCTCATGTCACGTGATCGTGGTGGACCAAAGCTGTTCGGGCAGTTCCTGAGGTGTCCCATGCTTGATGATCGGAACGACAGTCCGTCTGCTCGCCAGATGGCCGGGGTGGGGGTCTGGGACCGGAGTTCCAACGAAACCGGCTGGACAGCTCTGCTTGGGGAAGCACGCGGCGCTGACGACGTGTCACCCTACGCCGCGCCAGCCCGCGCGGCTGATTTTTCCGGTCTTCCGCCGACCTTCATCGACGTGGGCTCTGCGGAGACTTTTCGCGACGAAGACGTGGCCTACGCGAACGCGATTTGGCGAGCGGGTGGGATCGCGGAACTCCATGTGTGGCCGGGTGGCTTCCACGGTTTCGATCAGTTGGCTCCCGACGCCGCTGTGTCAAAATCAGCACGTGCGGCACAGGCGGACTGGTTTCGGAGGCTTTTGCAAGGGTGATTGGCTTGCGGCAGGTTTGCACTGTTGTCACGCAGTGCGCGGAAGCTGAGCTTGTCGTTAGCCTTCGCTGACTGGATGCTGCGGGTACGGCTGCTGGCGCTGGGTTCGTCGCGGACACTACAGCGCCTCAGTGGTCAACGAGACCGGGATGAACCGGGATTTCATTCGAACGGCATTACTGCTATTCGCGCATTATGAGTATCGTATTCTATTAGTGAAAGTTTCTAGGGTGCACCGTTTCTTCAAGGACGGGCTGCGCAAAGGTGCGTGCTCTTGTCGGCAAACGGTGTCCGTAGTAATCAATGAGACTTAGGTCAAGGAGCAAGATCGTGCAACAAAACCCAGCTGACACCCCCATTGACCAGATGGAGGAATACTCCATCGTCGTTATCGGCGCAGGAATGGGCGGTATTTATGCCCTTCACCGCTTCGCAGACCTAGGGCACGATGTTCATGGCTTCGAGGGCGCCGCCGGCGTCGGTGGCGTTTGGTATCACAACGGCTATCCGGGCGCTCGTGTTGACGTCGAGAGCGACAGCTACTCGTTCTTGTTCGACCAGGATCTGTATGCCGGTTGGGACTGGAGCGAGCGTTACGCGGCACAGCCGGAGATCCTGCGTTACCTCAACTATGTCGCTGACCGCCTCGATGTGCGCCGGAACCTCTCTCTCAGCACGTGGGTGACGTCCGCGGAGTGGCACCCGCAGGAGAACAGGTACCTCATCACGACCAGCACCGGCCGGACGATTTGGGCCCGGCACCTTGTCATGGCAACGGGTAATCTCTCCAAGCCCCGGAAGCCGGACTTCGCGGGCCTGGATGACTTCCAGGGCGAGTGGCACCAGACCGGGCACTGGCCGCAGGCCCCGGTCGAGATGGCCGGCAAGCGCGTCGCCGTCATCGGAACGGGATCATCGGGTGTGCAGGCCGCGACGGAGATCGCGAAGACGGCCGGGCACCTTTTTGTCATGCAGCGCACACCGAACTACTCCATTCCCGCGCACAATGGTCCTGCCGATCAGGCCAAGAAGGTCCGGCTCTCCCAAAAGGTGCTGCAGTTCCGTGGCGAGGCGTATTCCACGGCAGGCGGCCACGTATTGCCACCCCCTGCCGGCAAGGGAACGGACTTCTCGCCCGAAGAGCAGCGGCAGATCCTCGAGACTCGATGGGCGTTCGGTGGACAGTGCCTCCTCAGCACCTTTACCGACCAGGGGACCAATATTGAGGTCAACAACGTAGTCGCCGACTTCGTCCGGGGCAAGATCCGCACCATGATCGACGATCCCGGGACCGCGGAAAAGCTGATGCCGACGGCGTACCCCATCGGAGTCCGCCGCCTGTGCATCGACACCGGGTACTACCCGATCTTCAATCAAAGCAATGTGACGCTCGTCGATCTCAGGAGTGATCCGATTGAACGCATCACAAAGACCGGCATCAAGACCCGCGATCATGAGTATGAGGTGGATCTTATCGTGTTTGCGCTCGGTTTCGAGGCGTTCACGGGGGCGATCGACCAGGCCAACGTCCTGAACGAGCATGGCCAGCAGCCGAGCGACCGCTGGAAATACAAGCCGCAAACCCACCTGGGCATTATGACGAACGGGTTCCCGAACCTGTTCCTGCTGACCAGTGTTCAGAGCCCGAGCGTGCTCGCGAACTTCTTCACCCTGAATAACTACCACGTCGACTTCGTCGCGGACATCATCGCCCACGCTGAAAGCAAAGGTGCGGACCGCATCGAGCCCAGCATCGAAGGAGAGAAGGAGTGGGGCGACCACTGCAATGCGGTCGCGGAGCCGCTCCTGCGCCGGGCCGTCGACAACTACATGGTCCACGTAAACAGATACGACGGTTCACGCTATTTCATTCCTTATGCCGGTGGTTTTGACAGGTACGTCAAACAAGTTAGTGAAATTGTTTCCGACGACTACCGCGGCTTTGTCTTCACCAAAGGCATGGCTCCCGAACCACATCTTCCGGCCGACGCTACGGACCGGACTTCACGCCTGACAACGGAGTCACGTTCGGCGCTGGCATGAGCCGTCGCGTCCACTAACATTCCCGCCTCATTCGGGGCGAGATCCGGCCCAGGCGGTGACACAAAAGTGCCAGGACAATGTCCGCTCATATCTACGTCCTTTCCCACCCAATGCAGAAAGCATAAGCAAATGTCACTTACAGATGCACAATTGACTGAGTTGTACGACAAGCAAGCCCTCCACGACAACCTGATGTTGTATGTCAGGGGGGCTGACCGGCACGACCGCGAACTCATGCGGTCGACCTACTGGCCGGATTCTTTCGATGACCACGGCGCCTACGTAGGTGACGGCCCAGGCTGGGCTGATGCTGCTATGGCCTGGGAAGATCAGATCTACAGCTGTAACCACCACGTCTCCAACGTCCTGTCCGAGATTGACGGTCACCGGGCCAAGCGCGAGAGTATGTTCATTTGCGTTGTCCCGTTCAAAGAGCCCGAAGTCACCATGTTCCAGGCCGGTCGCTACCGCGACCTGTGTGAGAAGCGGGACGGAGTGTGGAAGATCCTTCACCGTACCTGCGTCTGGGACTGGATCGACGTCAGACCGATCAACTCGGACTGGGATATCGTCAACGTCCCCCGTGTCTCCCACTGGGGAGCTTGGCGTACGGAAGACCCCATCTATCAGGACTGGATTGAGAGTCTGCCCACCGAATACCGCAGGTAGTCTTGGTCGGGCCTTTCGCAGACGAGCGTTTTGGACTGTTCACCCTCCGCGTGTCAGATGGCGGGTGCGGGTGTACGTTTGCATGAAGTAGGTCGGGGTCTCTTTGGATAGGTAGGGGCCAAACCACCTCACAAGTGACCCGGAAGACGTTCAATGTTTCGCCTTGTGAGGATAGGTGTCGGTGCGAGCGTGCCAACGGGATGCTCGTTATCGAGGAATCCATGAACGGCCCCGGGTGTAGTGGAGGGTGTTGATTCCTTGAAGGGATGAGCAACATGCCAGCACCAAAGAAGTAGCCGGATGAGCTTGGCCAGACGGGCCGTCCGTTTCGTTATGGACGTGCAGAGGAATCCCAAGGATCGCCGGGGCGCCTGCACCCGGATCGGTGTTCAGCTGGACATCCCGGCAGATACTGTCAGTGGCTGGGTCCGCACCGTGGAGATCGATCAAGGCGTGCGCGCGGGCACCACAGCCGATGACGCGGGCCGTCCGGCCGAGCTTTGAACGTGAAGTTGTTGAGGCCGGACATGATGCCCTCGTCGCAGACGCCCGCGGCCCCCGAAGTCATCGCCACTGAAGTACTCGCTGCAGGTGCCCGCGCAGTGGACCTGAAAGCCGCAGTACATGACAGGCAAGTGATTTATCGATCCCGTACTCGAACCAGCCCGAACTTGCTGACCTCCTGGCCAAGGTCGCCGACTTCGGTTGTTTCCACACCTCGAACTACTACCGCGGCATTAGCGGCCCTGTAAGGGCAATCGATAACGGTCAGGTCGAGAGCCTCGCGAGCGCGGAGCAGCTAGGGCGACCGGTCGTGAAGGCGTAGAACGCAGCGCTCGCCGTGACTCAGCAGACGAAGAGGCGTCCCGCAGGAGCAACGGTGCCATGTTCGAAATCATTTGCCGGCTCGCAAGTACTGCGACCAGACCGGGACGTGGTTCAAGGCCCGGCGCTATCAAAGGGGCAAGTAATGGCGCTCAGTGGGAACACGGACCATTCCTTCCTGTGCCACAGAAGCTATATGCTGACCGGCTTGGTCGAAGATGTTGCCGGTGGCTAGGCCGCGGGCTCCCTGGGCGCTAGGGGATTCCTGGACGTAAAGCAGCCACTCGTCGACCCGGGCCGGGCGGTGCCACCACATCGCGTGGTCCAGGCTGGCCACGCTCATTCCCGGCGTGATCCAACTGAGCCGGTGGCGGCGCAGGACGGATTCGAGCAGCGTAGTCGCTGGCATAGGCCAAGGCAGCCCGGTGGAGGTTCGAATCGTCCGGCATGGGCCCGAAGGTTCTCATCCAGACGGCGTTCCTCGCCTCCTTTTCCCCTGTGGCAGAAAAGTACAGGGGCGGGTCCACATGACGGATGTCGAAAGGCCGGTCTGTCCAATGGCGTGCAAGGGGGTCCTCGAACTTGCCGAGCAGTTCGGCCGTGCTGGGTAGGGACTCGGGATCAGGGATATCATCGGGCATCGTGGACTCGTGGTCGAGACCCTTCGTCCAGGACCTGGAACGAGGCGATCATCGAGAGGATGGGCACGCCCTCCTGGTAAGCGTGGACCCGCCGAGCCGAAAAGGAACGGCCGTCCCGCAGCCGCTGGACGCCGAACGTGACGGGCTTGAGGGCATCCCCAGGCCGCAGGAAATATCCATGCATTGAATGCACAAGGCGTTCAGCACCCACCGTCCTCATGGCCGCGACAAGTGACTGGGCCACTACCTGGCCACCGAACACCCGCCGACGGGGTCGATGCTGTGACCGTCCGAGGAAAGTATCCTCACCGGCCGGGGCGCCGTCTAACTCAGCCAGGTCAAGGAGTTGGACAAAGGTAGACGTGGGGTCACCGGTAGGTGGCGTCAGAACTATTGTTTCAGCTTCGGTCATGGCTCCAATACCCCTTACTTCGCATTAGCTGTAGATGGCACGGTTCAACCTGACGAGGTAATCGGTGGTGACAGTTGCGTAGTTGGCGAAGCGTTCTGTTACGGCGGCAATCGCGATGTCCCGGCGCTGCGGGAGCCGGCCCTTATCGGCGGCAGCAAGGGCGTTGGGGATTTCATGGCGGGTGAGGTCGGTGCAATAGCTGGGCGCTCCGGGTTGCTGGCGCCAGGAGTCCGCGAGGGATCCGGCGTCAACCGCGTCAAACCCGGTCTCCTCGACGAGGGCCATGGCTACCTGCTTGTCGTGATCGCGGTCCGCGGCCACGGGGATTGCGATGCGATCGGGATCGCGTGCTTCTTTGCCGTTGGCCCCGAAGGATCCGGCAGTAATGGCGTTCCAGGCTTTGGCAACCGGGCGCCCGAGCTGCTCGGTGATCCAGACGCTTTCGACCTGCCCGTCATCGAGCGCGTGGATCCGTCCATCACGCAGGGGGTAGTAGTTCGACGTATCAACGATTACTGCATTGGCTGGGAGATTGGCCAGGAGACGTCCGATCTCGGGCATCCGGCTGAGCGGTATGGAGGTGATGAGGACATCGACATCGGTTACGACGTCGGGTGCCTTCACTGCCCGGGCACCTGCGGCCAGAATGTCGGAACCGATGGTTTTGGGGCCTCGGGAATTCGCGACCTGCACGTCATGGCCGGCTCCGCTTACCTTGCGGGCCAGTGTCGCGCCGATTGATCCTGCTCCGAGAATGCCGATCTTCATGTCAGTCCCTTTCGTCGATCCTTCATGGGGGGGAGAATTTGTTCTCTCCGAGAAACGGTTCAACTTTTCCTTCAAGCCGCGCCATCACGAGCTGGCCATGGTTCTGGCACCGGGACGTTGGCGGGGTAGTGACCGGTTGCGTCGAGCACGTTGTCCAGCCAGGTGACCCGATTGGTAAAGCGCTTCGCCTTATGCGGAACGGTCCACCGGTAGGAGTCGTGTTCCCAGTTGATTTTCAGTCGCCGCCGGGATACTAGCGCGGTGAACGTGTGAACAAGCCACGGGGTTCCCGAGCCGTCGGCGACCACCAGGTCCGGTCCTTGCCGAAGGTCCAAGAGATCTTTGGCCTGCAGCCCGGTTTCCTCAAATAACTCTTCAAGAGTCTGCTGTTCGGGCGTAGCCCCGGCTTCCACAAATCCGGTGATGCAGTGCCAAAGGCCGCTGTCGTGGCCAATGCGACGGCTCCTTCTAAACAGGGCTATCCTTCCCCGCCATTGGACGACCGCAGCGATGACGACGTGGTCCGGAGGGATGTTACCTGCAACGTCGGAGGGAAACCTTGTAGCAGGGGCTGCATGGGTCGTGCTCGTTTTGTTGTCCTTACGACGCACTCTCAAGGCTGGGCACTTTCCTTTCTGGTGAAACGCCGCCTTTCGAGAGACGAGAGGGGGCGTCCAGCCGGTCGAGGGCGCAAGGCTGGCCCTTCGGAGAGGTGGGTCCCGACCGATGAATGAGCGGTCAGGGCGGTACCACTTTCGCGAGTGCGCCCCGCACTTTCATAGGTGAGAACGGCGGGGCGTACTCGCGAACGCGGCGGAGGGACCCTACTTACTCGGCCAGGCGTCTACTCGGCCAGGCGTCCGCCGTCGACAACTAGCTCGCTGCCGGTCATGTAGGAAGCCTCATCGGATGCGAGGAACAGCACCGCGTACGAAACCTCCCGCGGATCGGCGAACCGGCGGATCGGTAGCGTCTGAGCGATCGCGTCGAGCGTCTCGGCATCGTTCAGGTTCTTCGCCATCGGGGTGAGAATCGCCCCTGGATGTACTGAGTTCACGCGGACATTTTGCGGACCGTACTCAATCGCGGTGGCCTTGGTCATGCCTCGAACGGCGGCCTTGGCGCCCGTGTACGCCACGTTGGGCGTCCCCGACAGGTGAGCCATGGCTGCTGCCGATGAGATGTTGACGATGGAGCCGCCACCCGCCTCGATCATGCCAGGCAGCACGGCGCGCATGCCCAGGAACACACCGGTCTGATCAACTTCCACAACCTTGCTGAACGTCGCTGGGTCGAGATCAGCAGTGAACGCATTGGGACCCGAGAGCCCCGCATTGTTAACCAGCACCGTGACCGGGCCGAACTTGTCGACAGTTGCAGCCACGACAGCTGCCCACGAGTCGGCGTCCGACACGTTGTGGGTCACAAAGAACGCGTTCTCGCCGAGCTCGTCGGCGAGTGCCTTTCCGTCCTTCTCGTTAAGGTCGGTGATGACGACCTTCGCGCCTTCCTCGACGAACAGGCGTGCGTGCTCGGCGCCCATGCCGACTGCTGCCCCTGTGATGATTGATACCTTGTTGTCCAGACGCCCCATGGCGATCTCCTTCATTTGTTGCGCCAGCGATGCGGCGCGGGATTATTGGTTTTGGTTCTTCGACTTCGCTTGATTGCCGGTGAGTGTCGGTGAAATTCCTCGAAAAGGGATGTGCCGTTGTCGCTGACCCGATTCCAACCTGCTCGAACCGGGCTGCGTGGTCTTGGCGCGCAGGCAATCGTCAAACGCGGAAGGTGTCCTGGACGACGCAACGTCCTTCCTTCTCTTCGACAGACATCGGGATCACCTGGAGACGTCTGCTGCGTCGGCTGGGAGCACCGAGTCGAGCTCGGGCGCCAGATAAACCATCTGGTCGCGGAACGACTCACTCGCGTTGCGGAACGGTCGTAGTTCGCCGTCCTTCGTGAGTTCATCCGCGCCCTTGGCCCAGGCCTCGGGTGTGGGCACATCGACCCTCATTCGCGGCATACCGGCGATGGCCACGCGACCTGCCGCAACTCCGGCAATCTCAAATGTGTCACCGTGCACCGTCGTGTCCTGGTGAGCCAGCCACGTCACGAAGGCCGACACGGCGCTGGACGGGACCGTCTTGCGCATGGCGTCCTGGATGACGGGGTTCGGGAACGCATTCTCCGTCATCGGTGTCCAAGCCACCGGCATTAGCGTGGTGACCTGTACCCCGACCTCTCGCGCCTCGGCCGCGAGGGTGATCCCGAGTCCCCAGATCGCGGCCTTCGCAGCGTTGTAGGCTGAGTCGGTCTGTACCCCCATGACCCCGTTTGACGAGATGTTGATGAGGCGGCCGCTCCCCGAGGCGATGAGGTGCGGCATCGCTGCACGGGAGACCCCGACGACGCCCTTGACGGCCACATCGAAAATGCGCCACCACGTGTCAGGCTCCATCTCCCAGAAACGACCGAAGGCGTTGATTCCGGCGTTGTTCACCACGATGTCGAGCTGCCCAAAGGAGTCCAGCGCGGTCTGGACGATGTCAGACGCGCCGGTGACGACGTTATTGCTGTCAACCACTGCGGTTCCGCCGGCATCGGTGATCTCGGCTACGGCCTCTTCCGCGTTTCCCACATTGACGTCGTTGACGACAACACGAGCGCCGCGGGAAGCGAGCATCTTCGCGTGCTCGCGGCCCATTCCCTGCCCCGCACCCGTGACGATCGCCACGCGGCCCTTGAAATCAAGATTGTTCATCAGTAGCTCTCTCCGACGTGGACGTTATTGTCATAGTTACGGCGTGAATCCTGGGGGAGGAACCTGTCCTCGGTCTCGCGCACGTAGTCGGTTAGGGGACGGCCGAACATCGCGCCCCAACCGATGCTGTCGGGGCCCTCATTCAACTGGTCGATGTACTCGCCGATGGCTGTGGCCTCGCCCGATTCCTTTACCTGCATGAGCAGGCGCCAAACCTCTTTGACGCCCGGAAGCACGAAGGCCACGGGCTGAATCGCCTGACCGATCGCGGTCATCTCGGCGACAGTCTTGCGCCCGATCAGCGGAACCCCGACGGCGTAGGCCGGCCCGGGTGTCTCCTTCAGCGCGAGCTCGGCCTGCTCCCAGGTATGGAATCCCTCGTAGAAGATGACGTCAGCGCCGGTCTCGGCTTTGTAGAGCTGGGCGCGGCGGATTGCCTCCTCGACGCCTCCACCGGCGGCACCGTAGCCGTCGGTACGGGCGACGATAACGAAATCTTCGTCCAACTTGTCGCGAGCATCGACGGCGGCGTTCAGTCGTCCGATCGCTTCAGAGTCCGAAACTAATTCGATGCCGGCAACACCGCCCGACTTCTTGGGCTCCCGCTGATCCTCAATGTGGATTCCGGCGACGCCTGCGTCGATGAACTCGGACACGGTGCGCTGCACGTTGATCGGCGCACCGAAGCCAGTGTCGGCGTCGCAGTAGATGGGAATGTCGGCGGCGCGGGCAGTGCGCTTTGCGTGTTCGACAACCTCGGTCAGAGTTAGCCACCCGGTGTCGGAGACGCCCTGCCACCAGGCAGACATGCCACCGGAGAGTTGGAATGCGTCGAAGCCGGCGTGCTGCGCCATCTGTGCGTGGATCGGCAATGCTCCGAACGGCACCAGCGCCGTCTGGGGACTCTCGAAAACTGCGCGCAGTGCCTTGCCAGGTGAGGTCAGACTCATGATGCGACCTCAGGCGTATTGAATCCGACCGTTACGACGATGTAGATGCAGTCCTCGTCGTAAGGGTTCTTCCAGGCGTGCGGGACGCCCGCCATGACGAGCAAATCACCAGGCTCGAGAGTACGTTTCTTGCCACCGGGGAGCACGAGGTCAACCTTGCCCGAGATCACCACCTCGTAGTCGATGGTGTTACTAGCGTGCATTCCGGCGTCGCCGTCGTCCTCGGTGGCGGTCATGCTCTCGTCAAGGGTCGCCGCGTCTACCTCGCCTGACGAATGCGCGGGGAAGCTGCTCACGCCGAAGGTGGATCCGTCGGGTCCTGCCAGGGCGACGCGGCTCGGCGGGGTTCCGAAGTTCGTCTTGCTGTGGCCGCCTTCTACAGCCCAGTAGAACGCACCCGCGGACACGCCAGGGAAGTCAAACTCAGCGGCGGGGCCTACTTCGAGGAAGTCGGCATCGCCGGATTCGGTCGGCCCGGCGACGACGAGCCGAAATTTCTTGGGATCAGGAAAACTCATCCGTGTTCACTCCTTCGTGAAGATATTGATATCCGTGACAGGTCGCGGTCAGGCGCGCAGGCCCGCCTCCCGCATCAGCGGGAAGATCTGCTCGTTCATTCGGTCAAGACCCTCCTCGTAGTCGACAAGTCCGGCACAGGCCCCTGTGATGCCTGATTCCTGCAACTTCTGCAGGCCGTCGACGATCATTTCGGGTGTGCCCACGAGCGGAACCAGGCCGGCGCGGAAGAACGTCTTGATGGTCTCGTCCTGCTTCGGGTCTTCGGACTTCTTGTAGTGATCCCAGCTCCAGCCGCGGGAGTCGCCGTTCTGGATGATGTGCTTGTACTTGAGCGCGCTCTCGTAGTCGCCCTTTTCCTCCACGTACTCGAGGTACTGGCGCGCCTCCTTCTCGGTGTCCTTGCAGATGATGTGCACGCCGGACCACAGGCCTAGGTCCTCGCGGCCTGCTGCGTTCGCGTTCTCGCGGAGCTTCGGCGTCACCTGGAAGCTGTGATCGACACTGCCGATCGCGGCGAACAGGATATTGGCGTGCTTGAACGCAAATTGCTGGCCAGCGGGGCTGGAACCTGCACTCATCACCATCGGGCCGGGCGTTTGAACCGGCTTCGGAAACGACTGCGCGCCCTGGAGCTTGAAGAAATCTCCGTCGAAGTCGAACTCGATCTCGTCGTTCGACCAGAGACGCTCAACGATTGTCATCCACTCGGCGGCGAGCTCGTAGCGCACGTCGTGCTCGGGCACAGGCACGCCGAACATGGCATACTCGGGCTTGAAGTAGCCGGCGGTTGCATTCAGGCCCATACGGCCACCACTGATGTGGTCGACCGTGGCCATCATCTTCGCTGCCATGATCGGGTGGATGAACGGGATGAGACAGGTGGCGAAAATCTGGATGTTCTTCGTTGCCGCTGCCAGGCCAGCCGCCCAGGTGAAGGTTTCGAACTGGCGACCCCAAGGCCGGTCGGGACCGGCAAGGCCCATCCACCGTGCGATGGGGATGAATCCGTCGACGCCATAACGATCGGCCTTCTGCGCAAGTTGCTCGATCTCGCTCCAGTTGCCCATCTTTATGGTGTTCTCGGCGAAGTTCAGGCCGCCCTGGCCCGTCGTCACGTTCGCGCCGAAGACTGCGACCTTGAACGCGTTGTCTCCGCCGATCATCGGCGACTGGTCGCGCTGGACGGTGTGGTCGGCCACGAAGTCACGCTCAACGGTAGGGGTAACGACGGATCCGTGCGATGTGAGGGTCATGATTGTCCTTTTCTAGGAGTTGTAGATTGGCTTTGTGACGTAGCCTAGGGGAGTCCGTGATTTCTTCGGATCTTCGTGCATCCTCCGAAGAGCACCGGCGTCCGCTCGGTTGCGCAAAGAGGCAGGATGTTCTGTGTGCGGTTGATGCTTACCTTTTACCGGCACAGTTCAGATCTGCGATGCATCTCCGAGGGCGTGCCAAGTTCGGTTGTGGTAAACCAGAGGCTTTCCGGGCGCCGTGTCCTCGGACGGTGGTGACGCTTGCAGGGCCTCAACGGCAATGATTGCGGAACCGCCAGCATCCATCGAGTTCACAATCCTTCCCCGAATCCAAGCCTGAGCTGACGGGAAATAAGGCTCTCCAGTTTCAAGACGTGACCACAGGGTGGTGTCTGCAAACCTGTCTATCCCGCTGGTTGCACAAAGTTTGGCAATGCCGACCTGTTCGGCGCCAAGTAGGTGCACAACGACGGTATCTGCAGTGCGAATGGTTGGAGTGCTGGACGAGAACTCGGATACTGAGAATGCGAGAATCGGGGGCGCAGCGCTGGCCGAAATGACCGAGGTTGCAGTCAGGCCGACGGGGCCGTCACCTGCGTCCGCCGTGATGACAGCTACACCACCGGGATGGTTGCGGAAGACAGACTTGAATTCATCAGCTGTGATCGTCGGATTTAGGGTTTGGACGTTGGGAATGCTCACTGTATCTCCTTGGATTTCAGCGTTGTCGGCTTCTCTGCCGGTGTGGTTCATGGTTCAACGGTACGAGCGGGCAAAGCCGGGCTGGCATGGAAAACAACGTCATCTGACTACGAAACGACGCCAGTGTAGATGGACCTCAAGGACGTTGGCGCAAGATGCAAAGCCTGTGACATACTTCACGTGGTGCTAGTGCTCCCCGTCCTCGGCGTTTCGTAGCGACTAACTCCTCAATGAAGAGGAACAGGACGCTTTCGGCGCTTCCTTTGGAAGGCTTAGGCATTTTGCCGAGGAACGTAAAGGAGCCCGCCCGAACCTGGACCCGCTTGGCCAGCCTGCTTCCCAGGTGAAGCAGATGGATGCGGCTCCCTCGGCGGGCTCTGGATGATACTTTGACCGCACCGTTGGGACGGCGATAAGGGGTGACCATGAAATTAGGGACATACCAGACCCTGCGGGTGCCGAACTTCAGTGTTCACATCCTGCGCGATACGCTCAAGGACGCGGATCTGGATTGGCAAACTGCACTGGAGAACGCGGAAATTGATCCCGACGCCGTGGACCGTCCGGGAGGCACAATTCCTGCCAGAAAGGAGCTGGCGTTTCAGCGACAGTTCGTGGCTCTCACCAAAGATCGAGTTGATCTTTGGGTGCTGGCCACGCGGTCCTACACGCTGGGCGCGTTCGGCGTTCGCGGCTTGGCCCTCGCGTCCGCGCCGACGATTGAGGCGTGGGTAGAAGTTGCCAACACAACCGACTATGGCCCTGCTCTTTTCGAGGTTGCGCCGCTCCGGACATCCGATGGCTCATTGACGGGTATGGAATTCACGTATCCCGATGCCCCGGAAGAGTTGGTCCCGTTTAGTGTCTACCGCGAGCTTTGTTTTATGGCCCGGACCTTCACGTGGCTGTACGGCGCTCCGTTTCCCTTCACCCGGGTCGAATTTCCATTACCAGAAGTAAGTGCCGAAGCATCCTCATACGTCATCTGCGACATCGACTGCGGCTCGGACGCATTGCGGCTATGGTGGGATCCCGCGGTATCGGTCCAGGAACTGCCCTTCGGGAATGCTTTTCAGCACGCGGCATGGACCAAAGAAGATAGCCAAATTGTCGACAGCCTCAGGGCGACTGGCGACTGGCCTGAGACTGTTGCAAAGGCAATAAGGGCCGCACCAGAACTTAACCGCAAGCTGGCAAATGTGGCCGCAACCCTCAGAGTGTCCCCACGCACGCTGCAACGCAAACTCGAACTTACGGGTAACGACTTTGCTCAGCTACGCGACAGGGCATTGAGCGACCTGGCCGGCGATCTGCTGTCGAATACAGATCTTTCTGTAGCTCGGATATCACGCAAGCTGGGCTACGCAGAGCCGGCTAGCTTCACCATCGCCTTTAAACGGTGGAAGGGCGTACCGCCAACGGCTTACAGGGAAGCTTCCCAGTACAAAAGCAAAGCCAGGTCCGGGGCTTAGATCCGGTCACCTCGCCTCCGGCCGCGCGGAGGGACAGCAGCTGTCGGCCCAGTCTCAGCGTTTGTTTCGCTTGTGATTGCCTTGCCCGTCGTCTGTCTCAAGCAAGACGCGTAGCCCTGGATCAAAGGACGAGGGGACACATCCAGGTGCAGTGCAGTGCGTTGGATCTTGCATCATGCTCCGCCTGACGGCCGCAGGCAGCCAATGCCGATCCATGTCCTTCAACCATCCGCTGGATTGGACGCTGAATGTTCGGCAGCAGCACCCAGATCCGCGCGCGCTCAAACGCCCACCTTTTTCGCCGCGGATGTAACAGACGGATTTCCCAAGGTCCAGCCACAGGAAGCTTTTTAAACGGGATCGGTAAACACTCCTAGCGGACCACGACCCTGTCAAGGCACGGCTGGCGCGCTTTCTTATGGGCATGACGTCTATATCTATATCGGCCCCGGTCTGGATGCTCGTAGCTTTAAGGCAGGACGGCGTCGGCAGAGAAGCCGACGCATGGAAGGAGCTCTCGTGAACTTCCCCAGTGTCCAAGGCTTCGTCACCGAAACACGCCGCGGGTGCACTCGGTGAAATAGCCGCGGAACAACGCAATGGCCGTCGGTCGACCCAACAGGTAATTACGGACGAGGACATTGCGTAGCAAGCGTCGGTGATCCTCACTAAGACGCGAGCCAATCAATAACAACAACTGCGCAGTGGCGTATGGCATTGTCTGGGCGGGGATCCCGGTCGACCAGCACCACTCGCGATCAAGCACAACCCCAGCGGCTGCTGGTCCAAAAAAAATTAAGGTGGTCAAAGGTGACACAATCTTTACCGGTCCAGGCTCGCACTGGCCGAATCACATCCATAGTTTCGCTACTTCTGCTGAGCGGCATAACCCTCGACATCCAGTGGGGTGTGTTGTCTCCCCTAATCGGAGTGATCGCAAAAGAATCAGGGCTTTCGGGATCGGAGGTTGGATGGGTTTTTAACGCGATGATGGTTGGAAGCGCCATCTCCGTCAGCCTCACCGCGAGGATGGGTGACATCTACGGGCATCGCAAGGTCCTTATCGTACTCCTGGGCATGGGGATCGCAGGTTCTGTCCTGGCTGCAACCGCCAGTGGTTTCTGGCCTCTGGTGGCGGGCCGATTCCTCCTGGGCGTGGCTATTGCCATCCCTCTGAGTTGGGGACTGCTGCGTCCGCGGGCTACTGCACGCCAGATTCGGCTTATCGCGCTAGGGCTATCGCTCTTGATGGCCATCTTTACACCCGTTGCACTCGTTGTCGGTGGCTTTATTGTTCAGTTGGGATTGCCGTGGCAGACCGTCTTCTGGGTGAGTTTCCTTCTGTATGCAGTGATGCTGGTCCTCGCCTTCGTCTCGCCTGAGACGCCAGCAGCCGCCCGTGCAGTCGTTCGCCTGGATTGGTCCGGTGCATTGGGGCTCGGCATTTGGGTCACAGCACTGCTTGTCGGTATCAGCGAAGGGCCCGGCCGGGGCTGGACATCACCCATCGTGCTTGGCGCCTTCTTACTGAGCGCAGTGACACTAATTGTGTGGATCTTGCAGCAGCGACGCGCTCAGGAGCCTCTGGTAACCTTCCGCGACATGGACCTCCGGCAGACGCTCATCGGATTTTCGGCGATCCTTTTGATAAGTATCGTGGGCCAAGGCATATTTATTGCACTGCCGGCGCTGCTGCAAACGCCGACTTCCTCCGGGTTCGGCCACGGACTGTCTGCCCTTGAGTCTTCACTCCCACTGCTCGCGATGATTCCGGGCGCCGGCCTGGGATACATCTGGACACGCTGGGGACTGGCCCAGTTCGGTCCGAGGATCGTTCTGATCGTTTCGGGAGTTGCTGCGGTTGTGGTCTTCCTCGGATTCGCGTTTCTGAACGACACGGCTTGGATGGTCACTGTGTGGGTGTTCGGCTACGCCCTTACGGTTCTGAGCTGCCTGACGGTTGGATACACACTCGTTGCGTCGGCCGGGCGTCAGGACAACATGGCGACGACCATTGGCATGCAAAACATAGTTCAATATGTGTCGTCGACGGTACCTGTTGCGGTTGTATTGAACGTACTAGTACCCGGTGCGGACGGATTTATCCCAAAGTCCACGTTTGTTGGCATCTACGTCGTATCCGCGCTCGTCATCGCCGTGTTCGTGATCGTGTGGGCGGCGCTTGCACCGAAGCGAGTCACCGATAGGCATGCCATTGACACGGAGACGGACCCCAAACTGGTGGACGTTATGGCCCACTAGAGAGCCCCAGAACTGATTTTTCGCAGTGCCGGCCGGCGGAGCGGTTCCGCTTGACGTGCTCCACCCATGATCCTGACAGGTACATGTCCTGATCGCGGATTCCTGGTCGAGCCGCTACGTCGGCGGTACGGCACGATTGCCAAATTTGGCATGCAATGAAGATCACTACCTGATGACTTGATGAGCCCGCATAACAGTGGGGTGCTTCGAGCTGGAACTCCACGGATCAGGTCTCTGGCGGCGGGCCACTCCTTGCCAGCAGCATGGCGACGGCCTCCCTGGCAACCGACTCACCGCCCGAAACTCTTCGAACAAGAAACGGAATTATAAAATGTCACGTTTGGCTGGCAAGGTAGCAATCATAACTGGAGCCGCTAGCGGGATGGGTCTCGCGGCCCTTCAGCTTTTCACGACTGAAGGTGCCCGAGTCGTCGCAGCGGACGTTTCCGAAGAGGCGCTGGAACACGCTGTCGAGGCTGTCACGGTTGAGGGAGGCGACGCGGTTGCACGCGTCCTGGATGTCACAGCTTCCGAATCCTGGAAGCGAGTGGTGAACGAAACGGTTGCTGAATGGGGCACGGTTGACATCCTCATCAACAATGCCGGCATCCACGCTGACAAAGGCATACTTGCCGCTGAGCTCGATGACTGGAACAGAGTGATTGCAGTGAACGCTACGGGGACTTCCCTACCTGTCAGGCTGGAACGGTACCAGGGGCTCGTAGCAAGTCCGTTTGATCGCGTGGGGCGAGAACCAGGAATCTAGTAATCATGTCCAGTCCAGCTTTGAGTGCAGTACGCCAAGATAGTGCTGTGAGTAGTAGCAGTGGTAGTTCCGGGCCGCGGGCTGGTGGACCACGGCCTCGTCGGTCGTTCACCCCCGTCCAGAAGCTCGAGTTTTTGACCGCGTACGAGAAGGCGTGTGAGAACAGTGAGGGCGGTGCTTTCCTGCGACGGGAGGGTCTGTATTCCTCGCAGATGACCGAGTGGCGCCGGCTGCGTGACGCCGGGGTCCTGGCCGGGAAGAAGGCCGGGGAAACGATCGGGAAACTCTCGGCGGACCAGGCCGAGAACGCGCGTTTGCGCCGCCAGCTAGAGGTGAGTGAGAGCCGGTTGCAGAAGACCGAGGCAGCCCTGGAACTGATGGGAAAACTACAGGCGTTCTTAGAGAGCGCCTCAGGGGATATGCCGGACGGGCCCCGGTCCAAGAAACGCTGATGGCCACGTACCGGTCGATGCTTGAACTGAAGATCCCCACGCGCCGTGCAGCATCATTGACCGGCGTTTCCAGGACGACCGCGAACCGGAAACCGGCCCCGCCGCGGGACCAGCTGCCGGTCGTGCCGCAGAACAAACTCAGCACCGCCGAAAGGGCCGGGATCCTCGCGGCGCTGAACTCGCCGGAGTTCGTGGATCTGGCGCCCATGCAGGTCTATACGAAGCTGTTGGATGACGGGATCTATCTGGGGTCGCTGTCGACTTTTTACCGGGTGCTGGAGGAGAACAAGCAGGTCAAGGAACGCCGCCGGCTGGCCAAGCATCCGCCCCGGGCGGTTCCTGAACTGGTCGCCGCGGCCCCGGGCCAGGTGTTCACTTGGGATATCACCAAACTTGCCGGCCCGGTCAAGGGCAAGTATTTCGACTGCTACATGATGGTCGATATCCATTCCAGGTTCATCGTCGGCGCGCACGTCCACGCCACCGAATCCGGAGTCCTGGCGGTGGAAATGATGAAGGGAATCTTTGGGATCCATGGCATCCCCCAGGTTGTGCACGCGGACCGGGGAACGTCCATGACGTCCAAAACGGTGGCCGCGCTGCTCTCGGACCTGGAGGTCACCAGGTCCCACTCCAGGCCCCGGGTGTCCAATGACAATCCCTACAGCGAGGCGCTGTTCAAGACCCTGAAATACGGTCCGGAATTCCCCGAACGCTTCGCCTCAGTCCACGACGCCGGGGCGTTTATCAGCGGCTTCGTGGACTGGTACAACCATCACCACCAGCACTCCGGAATCGGGTTCCACACCCCCGCGAACGTCCACTACGGTCACGCCGCGAGCGTGGCCGCAGAGCGCTCAGCAACGCTCGCTGCAGCCCGAGCGAAACACCCCGAACGCTTCACCACAACCACCGACCCCAAAATCCTCGCGCTCCCAGGACCCGCGTGGATCAACCAGCCCCAGGAAATCACAGAACCATCAGCCGCCTAACTCCCTTTGGTACCGCTCAGCTTGAAAAATTCCGCTTGGCTGGGCATGAAACACGTCATCCCTGTCATGCAATCCGCTGGCCACGGATCCATCGTGAACGTATCGTCGATCGGCGGGATCGTCGGCGGCGCGGCAGATGCCGGCGGGGCAGCCTACTCAGCTTCGAAGGGCGCCGTCCGATCGCTGTCGAAGCATGCCGCACAGTGGTACGCGAAGGACAATATCCGAGTCAATTCCGTACACCCCGGCCCCATTTACACTGGCATGGCCCGGGCGGCGGGATACACCAGGGAGCAAATGAACCAAGGCAACGTCCCTCTCCCGCCCTACGTAGGAGACCCCTCGGACATCGCCTACGGAATGCTCTACCTCGCTTCCGACGAAGCGAAGTTCGTCACCGGTGAGGAGCTCGTCATAGACGGCGGATTCACAAGTCACTGATCACAGCCTTGAGTCCAGGAATGGACTAAGAGACCCAAGCTTGCTTGTCCTGACTTGGCGCAGGTAGCGATCCAACTCACCTGCAATTAGCCCGTGGCTGTAAGCGGACTTGAGGCGCCAGGTATGCAGAACACAGATCTATGAAGGGACCCCGGGGGGATGAAATACCACATGCAAAATGACTGGATTCCCGTCGTCGGGGAAACTGTGCAAATAAGAAACAACGGACGGATTGTCCGGACTGGGGTGGTTGACGCTGTGACGAACGATGGCTCGATTCTTTGGCTCGCGGCCGAAGGGGTACACCAGCGTCAGTTGATCACCAAAGGGGACGGGAATGAGGTCTGGATGACCTACAAATGGGAGTCCACAGGCGCCCATAGGTGACCGTCCCGAATGACAAACACGTACATACTTCAAACCACAGCCTGCGGAGGTAACCGAGCCTGCCCCTCGGGGCTCCCCGCAAAAGAACCTAATTAGAAAGGTCCTAGATCATGCTCATGACCGCTCCGCGAATCATGATAACCGCCGTCACCCAATCTGAAGTTGACGAGAAGCTGAACGCCGCAGAGTTAAAACTCCAGGACCTCGCCATGGACAATCCGGTCAGGGGTATCCTCGTTACCAGGCTTGCTCCGGGCCGGTACACGGTGGAACTGAGCACCGACGTGCCCTGCGGGCTTACCCAAGAACGAGATGACAGCAAGCCCGTCTCGACTGAATCCTGCAGCGACGGTGCCACTAGCGCAGGCATCGAGCCGATGCATGGATCTGTGCTGTTAGCCGCGTAGGAAGCCCGGTCCGTCAATGGCTCGAAGTCAGCTGGCCGTACTGCGGATACACGACGTTCCGGAACTCGGAGCCGGCCTTTCCTCCCGCCCAACTGTAGAGAACCGTACCAGCATGCCTGGCGCCAGATGGATGGACAGCTGAACTAGGAGGACTTGACCACTTCCGCGACAAATGGCCGAAGACCCATGGACTGGGCGAACGAACATCCTAGCGGACATGCCCAAGCTCGTTGAACTTCGGAGCCCCTGACGGGATCGGCGGGCCCAGCGGCGCGCCGATCCCGTTGGGCTTTCTCGGAGGGGCACGATGACACGCGGTTGTGGGCACGAAGTTGCCCGAAGGAGAAGCCGTTCGGATACCGGTTCTCGATGCAGGGGAAAGAAGTTGATGTGGGGAACAGGGTCAACAGTGAGTACCGGTCCGGCGGCGCGCTCACCTCTTTGAAGTAGTCCCAGGGTCCGGCCGTAATTGCGCAAGGGCCTGGATGTTTCACCGTCATAGGGTGGCACGCAATGTGTCTAACGTGGCCGCCGACTTGTGCCACGCGGTCCGTCATTGAAGTGACCGAATCAGGGATCGGCGAATGCCCGGGACGGGCCCATGGAGGCTAGCCGTAGGCCCGTCTTTTGTTCTGACGCCTTTTCGCGATGGGTGACCCGCAAAAGGGATGGTCGGTTGGATCGAACGCGCCGCAGAAATCGAACTTTTAGTGGGTTCCGGTCTAGGTTACTGACGCGTACTAGGCAAAGTCAGCGGGACAGGAGCAGTGCTTCTCCCTGACCTCCGCCACCGCACAGGGCCACGGCTGCTTTGCCTGTGCCGCGGCGCGTGAGTTCGTGCACGGCTGAGACGACGACCCGGGCGCCGGATGCACCGATGGGATGGCCGAGGGCGATCGCTCCGCCGTTGACGTTGACTTTATCAAGGCTGAGACCAAGCAGTTCCGCCGAATACAGGGCTACGGAGGCGAAGGCTTCGTTGATCTCGACGAAGTCCAGGTCCTCTACGGCCCAGCCGGCTGTGTTGAGTGCTTTGATGATGGCCCGGGCGGGCTTGTCCGGCAGCGAGGTGTCTGGGCCGGCGATCTGACCCGGGCACCCTACGGTGGCGAGGATTCTGAGGCTGTGGTTCTCCGCGTAGCCGCGGGTGGTCAGCACGACTGCGGCAGCACCGTCGCTCAGCGGGGAGGCGTTGCCGGCGGTAACAGTGCCGGTTGGGGAGAAAACTGACCTGAGTTTGCTGAGAGAGCCCGCGCTGCTGCTGGCGCGGACGCCCTCGTCGGCTGCGGTGAGCTCGGCTTCCCCGCGGCCCCGCGGCACCTTGACCGGGACGATCTCGGCGTTGAAAAGCCCGGCAGCCTGGGCCGCGGCTGCGCGCCGGTGGGACTCGGCGGCGGCCCTGTCCTGGTCGGCGCGGAGGATGCCCAGCGCCTCATTGGCGCGGTCGGTCGCGAGTCCCATGGCCGCGTGATCGAAGGCGTCGGTCAGGCCGTCGTGGGCGGCGGAGTCAATCAGCGCTGCGTCGCCGTAAAGGTGCCCTGCCCGGGAACCTGCCAGCAGGTGAGGGGCGTTGCTCATGGATTCCTGTCCACCGGCAACCACCACCGTGGCCTCTCCCAGCCGCAGCAGCCGGCTTGCCTCGATGATGGCGCTGAGCCCTGACAGGCATACCTTGTTGACGGTGGCCGCGTGGGCGTTGAGCGGGATGCCTCCGGCGGCGGCGGACTGCCGGGCCGGATTCTGGCCGGCGCCCGCCTGGAGCACATGGCCCATGATGACCGCGTCGACCGTGTCGGGGCGGACCCCCGCCTTATCCAGCGCTCCGGCGATCGCCGCGCCGCCGAGCTCAACAGCGGTCAGCGGGGCTAGCTGGCCCATCAGCCTGCCCTGCGGCGTGCGGGCGGCGCCGACGACGACGACATCAGTACTTCGATTCATTTTTCTCCTTGGACGTGGACTGGCTAAAAGTCTTGGTCTTTGTTGCTGTGGCGCGTCAAGGCCCGCGTTCTGCGGGCTAAGTGGATGCGGGAGCGGGCACCCGCAGCCGCGGGTGGAACGCGGTGCCTGCTTCCCGGTCCAGCAGCGGGGTCAGACCCCCGGCGTGGAAGGGGTAGTTGGCGCCGAGGACCATGCACAGGTCGATCTGCTCCGGCCCGGCTACCACGCCCTCAGCCAGCATCGCCCTGACTTCCTCGGCCAGCGCGGCCAGGATCCGGCCGCGGACGGCGGCCGCATCTGCTGCCGCGGGCGCCGGGAGCAGACCGGCGGCGTCAGGTGAGATGCGGCCGCCGCCGTCGAGATACCCGGGCAGTCCCTCGGCCACAAGGCTCTTGAGGCTGGTGCTGACGGAAAACCGTTGCGGATAGGTCTGGTGCATCTTCTCGCAGATGTGCAGTTGGACCGCCGGGCCGATGAACTGCAGCAACTGCAGCGGCGTCATGGGCAAGCCCAACGGGTCCAGGGCATGGTCCACAGTGTGCGGGTCGGCGCCGTCATCCAGCAGGGCGAGGACCTCGTTGAAGAGCCGGGTCAGGACGCGGTTGACCACGAAACCTGCCGTGTCCGTGACCAGCACGGCCGTCTTGCGCAACCGTCTGGCCAGCTCGAACGCCGTCGCGAGCGTGACCTGGTCCGTCTGCGGGGTGGTGATGATTTCCACCAACGGCAGCACGCCCACCGGGTTGAAGAAATGGAAACCGATCAGCCGGCCGGGATTCACGAGGGCATCACCCATGGACTCGATGGACAGCGAGGACGTATTGGTCAGCAGCAGTGCATCCTGCCGGAGCAGCGGTTCCAGTTCGGCGAACACGGCCCGCTTAACGTCCAATTCCTCGAAGACCGCTTCGATCACCACGTCGCAGTCGGCGAAGGCTGTCTTGTCCGTGCCGCCCGTCACCAAGGTCCTGACGGCGGCTGCGCCGGCAGCATCCAAGCGGCCGCGGCCCACGAGCTTATCAAGCTGACCGGCAACCCAGCTCAAGGCTGTATCTACGCGCTCCTGCGACAGGTCCGTGATCCGCACCGGTACGCGCAACTGCTGCGCGAAAACGAATGCGAGCTGGCTCGCCATCAGCCCGGCACCGACGACGCCGACGGCGCGCACAGGCAAAGGTTCGACGGCGGGACGTCCGGCGGGGTTCGTCGCCAGAGACTGTGTCACGTGGAAAGCATAAATACTGGCGCGGGCCTCGTCGGAGAGCAGCAGCTCACCGAAAGCCCGGATCTCCGCGGCCGGGCCGGCCGGTCCGATGGGGTCGGCGGCAGCCGCGGCGATGAGCTCCAGTGCGCGGTAGGGTGCAGGCGCGGCACCTTTCAGACGTGTATCGAGCTGGGTTCGGATGTCCTCAAGCGCGGGCTCCGCGGCGGAGGGGACGCCGGATTCTGGGCCGCCGACGCTGGGCCGAACGGCGTTTCGGGCCTGGGCCGTGCCGGAGAGGATGCCAGCGGCAAAATCAAGCGAGGCGGCTAAGAAGCCATCCTCGGGGAGCACGGCATCGACCATGCCAAGGTCGGCGGCAGCCTGCGCCGAGAGGTTCCTGCCAGCGAGCGAATCCGTGACCACCAGGCGGGCCGTCAGTTCCGGGCCAGTTAGAGCCAGCGTGCGCGGGATGCCGCCCCAGCCCGGGATCAGGCCCAGTCGCACCTCGGGAAAGCCCAGGGCCCGGACCGAAGCCGCGGCCGTCCGATAGCCCGCGTGCAGGGCCAGCTCCAGTCCGCCGCCGAGCGCAACACCGTTGACGAAGGCAAAAGTGGGCACTGGAAGCGCCTCCAGCAGGCCAAAGGCGTCAAGCCCCTGGCGGGCCACTTCCTCGGCCTGTTCGGGCGTGGCGGCCTCCGTCATTTTTTTCAGGTCCGCGCCGGCACAGAACACAGAACCCGCGCCGGTCACGGCCACAGCATCCACCCTGGACAAGTCCAGGGCGCGCACCGCGGCCGTGAAATTGGCCAAGGATGCCGGACCCATGATCGCCGGGCGGTGGTCTGGATTCTCTAGCGTGAGGACGGCAAAGCGGAAGCCGCCACTGTCGTGATAGGTGGTGAAGGTCTCGGTCATGATGCTCCCTCGGGTTGACGAATGATGAACCTGGGCTGTCCGGCAAACTGTGTCGGGCCGCGCTGGCGATCCTAAAGATTCAAGCTCTCCCCGTTTGCGGCAGCTCATTCACGCAAGAAAGAAGGCCACGGACACTCATGTCGAAGTGCGCTTATGCATCTTCGAAATTGCCTCACAATGAGCAATAATATGCACATTACGATAGCAACATCCAAAATGTGCAACTTTTCTCTTGACGAACAGTCTCGTATGGAAGTAGCGTCGGCGTACCACCCACCACGATCGCGAAGCAAAGAAGCTTCGCGACGCAAACATGCAACCCGGCCGCCTACGGCGCCGGCAAAAGGCAATCAGGAGAATTATGCGTACAACGAGGTCACGGGTCATGTTGGCTGCTGGATCAGCAGTGGTGCTGTTGGCTCTGGCTGGTTGCGCTGGAAACGCCAGTGGCAGCCCGGGCAGTCAAGGCCCCGCTGGCACCGTCGCGATCGATGTCGGCAATAACATGACGGTCCACCTGAAGACCAGCCCGGGTCTTAAGGTCGCCGTTTTTATCCCGGGGGTGGCTAATGCATACGGGCTGGAGCAGGAGCGCGCGGCGAAAGAGACTGCCTCGAAGCTCGGCATGGACATGACCCTGTTCGACGGAGGTTATGACCCGAACAAGCAGCTCAACCAAATGCAGACAGCACTGAAGTCGGGAAACTACGATGCCGCGGTCGTGCAGGCGCTCGACGGTACGGTGGTCTGCAAGGTCCTCACGGAAGACTTCCCCAAGGCAAACATCCTTGTCTCGGCTTCAGGCACGTCGCTGTGTGAGTACGGCACAAACCAGACCGGTAAGTCGGTTGACGAGGTCTGGGCGCCGGGGACGTTGAACTTCGTGGGCAGCAACAACACCCGCGCTTACATCGACGGTTGGTTCGCCGCGGCAGCAAAGGCAAACCCGGGTAAGCAAAAGGTCGTTGCAGTTTTTGGACTGGCAACAGCCTCCCAGACGCGCGTCGCGGAAGCTGCAATGGCGAAGTTTGCCAAGGACAACCCCGACTATACGGTGGACAAGATCTATACCGATTACACAACGACTGACGCGTATAACAAGGCCCAGACCTACCTGCAGGGCCATCCGGACACCACCCTCGTCCTGACTGTATACACGCCCGACATCTCGCAGGGTGTCATCCAGGCCGTGGACAAGGCCGGCCTGGCCGGGAAGGTTCACATTGTGGACCAGGGCTTCGGCAAGTTCCAGATCGAACAGATTCAGGCAGGGACCGTCCAGATCTCGACGATGTTCTTCCCTTACAACCAGATGAAGGTAAATCTCGAGTCCATCGCCGCCGCGCAACGCGGCGACGCCGGGACTCGCTTTGTCGATGATTCGGTCATCGGCACTGCGAAGAGCCCCTTTGCGATCACGAAGGAAACCATCTCCGAACTGCCCGCCGATCTACGCTAGCTCGGCAGTTCACCCACGCTATACGCGGGGATATCGACACCTCGACCGTCCCCCTTCCGAGCTTGCCCGGCCTCCTTTGGTTATCCCGAAAGAGTCACCACAATCTAAAGCATTCACAAGATGCAGCTCTTCTACTGACGGGCAACCACGCACGGAAATAGCGTTGCCCAATCACCCACCACGATCGCGAAGCAAAGAAGCTTCGCGACGCAAACATGCAACCCGGCCGCCTACGGCGCCGGCAAAAGGCAATCAGGAGAATTATGCGTACAACGAAGTCACGGGTCATGTTGGCTGCTGGATCGACGGCGGTGCTGTTGGCCTTGGCCGGTTGCGCGGGAAGTGCCAGCGGTAACCCGGGCAGTCAAGCCCCCGCTGGCACCGTCGCGATCGATGTCGGCAATAACATGACGGTCAACCTGAAGACCAGCCCTGGCCTCAAGGTCGCCGTCTTTATCCCGGGGGTGGCCAATGCATTTGGGTTGGAGCAGGAGCGCGCGGCGAAAGAGACTGCCTCGAAGCTCGGCATGGACATGACCCTGTTCGACGCAGGCTATGACCCGAACAAGCAGCTCAACCAAATGCAGACGGCAATGACATCCGGGGGCTTCGGCGCCGCGGTCGTAATGGCCCTCGACGGCGCGATGGACTGCAAGCTTCTCACCCATGATTTCCCCAAGGCCAACATCCTAACGTCGATTTCAGGCACGCCACTGTGCGATGACGGCACGAATCTGGCCGGTAAGTCGGTTGACGAGGTCTGGGCGCCGGGGACGTTGAACTTCGTGGGCAGCAACAACACCCGCGATTACGCCGACGGCTGGTTCGCCGCCGCAGCAAAGGCAAACCCTGGTAAGCAGAAGGTCCTTGTTGTTAGTGGCCCGGCGACCAATACGCAGACGCGAGTCGCAGGAGCCGCAATGAAACAGTTCGCGGCGGACCACCCCGACTACACCTTTGATTCGATCTACACCGACTGGACGACGACTGACGCGTATAACAAGACCCAGACCTACCTGCAGGGCCACCCTGACACCACCCTCATCATGTCTGCGTCCTCGCCAGACCTGACACAGGGCGTCCTCCAGGCCGTGGACAAGGCCGGCCTGGCCGGGAAGGTTCACATTGTGGACCAGGGCTTCGGCAAGTTCCAGATCGAACAGATTCAGGCAGGGAACGTCCAGCTCTCGACGCTGCTCTTCCCTTACAACCAGATGAAGGTAAACCTCGAGTCCATCGCCGCCGCGCAACGCGGCGACGCCGGCACCCGCTTTGTGGATGACTCGGTCGTCGGCACTGCGAAGAGTCCCTTCGCAATCACGAAGGAAACCATCTCCCAACTGCCCGCCGAGCTACGCTAACGCCGCAGTTCACCCCACTCAGGGCTGGGGCGACGGTCACGCGAACGCCGCCCCAGCCCAGTAAAGAAAGAAGTCCAGGCAATGCAGCCTTCGCAATCGGAACCGGCTGTCGCCGTCGCGCTTAAAGCGGTGTCGAAGACCTACGGTGCCACCCGCGCTTTGATCGATGTGGACGTCGAGATCCATCAAGGAACAGTGCACGCGCTGATCGGCGAGAACGGGGCGGGCAAGTCCACGGCTTTGGGCGCAATCGCCGGCCGCGTCGATTTCGACGCGGGAGCGGTCGAAGTCTTCGGTGAGCCGCTTGAACCCGGAAACCTTCGCGCGGCACGCCGGAGCGGCGTCTCGGCCATCTATCAGGAACTCACGATCGTCCCTCATCTGGATGCAGCGGCGAATGTTTTTCTTGGATCCGCGCTTTCCCGGTTCGGAGTTCTCTCCAGCCGCGAGATGCGTCGGAGATACGTCCAGCTGTGCGCCGTGCTGGATGTTCATGTCGTTCCTGCTGGGGTGCCCGCGGGCACCCTCTCGGTGGCAGAGCAGCAGTTGCTCGAGATCATGCGGTCTCTCGTGATCGAACCTCGCGTCATCCTCTTCGATGAACCTAGCGCGTCGCTTGCTGTCGAGGAACGGGAAGCGCTCTATAAGGCGATTGAGGGGCTACGCAAGCGCGGCGTCACCGTCGTGATCGTGAGCCACAACTTCGACGAAATCGAACGACTCGCCGATCGCGTAACGGTTTTCCGAAATGGCCGAGCCATCACCACGAGTAGTCGGGGAGAGAAATCCCGAGCCGAACTCGTGCGCGCCATGCTTGGTGAGCAGCGAGGTGACCAGACCCTTGGCCGTGTGCTCATGGACCAGCCAGTCGATACGCTCGCGCGATCCGTTGAGCCGAGCCTCGCGCCGGTCCTTGAAGTGGCGGGACTTACTGTGCCGGGAGTCATCGAGAACATCGACCTGGAAGTGAAGCCAGGGGAGATACTTGGCATCGCCGGTCTTGTAGGTTCGGGTCGATCCACTCTGCTAAGGGCGCTTGCCGGCGCGGAACCGACGGCACGAGGAACCATCCGCCTGTCCGGAACCGACTCCGCCTGGCCGCGAACTGTGCGCGCCGCGCGCAAGCTGGGAATCGGGCTAATCCCGGAGGACCGGAAAGGACAAGGGCTGGTCATGCCCCGCAGCGCCGCGGACAACATCGCGCTGTCCAACCTTGGCTCCGCCTCATCCGGCGGCGTGATTAGACGAAGGAAACTCCGTGCCATGGTCACCGAGGCGGCCTCAAAGCTGAATTTTCCAGTAGCTCGACTCGGTGAACGCAGCGACAGATTTTCCGGCGGCAACCAGCAGAAGCTGCTGATGGCGCGGTGGTTGTACGACCGTCCGCGAGTGCTCCTCGCCGACGAGCCCACACGCGGCATAGACATAGGCGCAAAGGGGGAGCTCCTTGAGACCTTACGGGCAATGGCCGCCGATGGCATCGGCGTCATCATGGTCTCATCCGAGCTCGAGGAAGTGCTGGCTGTATCCGACCGGGTACTCGTCGTCGCTAAGGGCCAAAGCATGGGACTGATAGAGCGAAACGGCGATCAGCAGATCGCAATGGAAGACGTACTGAAAGCCGCATTCGGATTGAAGGAAAACGCATGAGCGCCACCACAGACAGATACACCCCCGAAAACACCGCTACTCCTAGAGCGGCGCCAACTAGGAGACTCAATCTGAGGGAGAGAGCCACGAGCCTCGGGATGGTATGGGTCCTCATCCTCCTCGTCATTACGGCGATCCTCCTCAACCCCCGCTTCCTTAACCCAGGAAACCTGGTCAACATACTCAGCCAGAATGCCCCTGTCGGCATCATCGCCGTAGGGATGACGTTCATTATCATCGCCGGAGGTTTCGACCTTTCGGTGGCCTCCGTGCTGGCTATCGGCGGAGTGTCTTACGCAACCCTTTCCCAAATGATGCCTGCGGGTCCCGCGATACTCATCACCTTGGTAATCGGATGCCTTCTCGGTCTGATCAATGCCTTCCTCATCACGAAGGCCAAAGTGAACGCGTTCATTGCCACCCTCGCCACCTCATCATTGTTCAGCGGCCTGACCTTGCTGTTCACGAACTCCAAACCGGTTTCCATGGCCGCAGGCGGCTATGATTTCCTCTCGGACCAAGACTTCCTCGGAGCGCCCCTCTCCGTCTGGCTGCTCGCGATCCTCGTCGCGGGAGGATGGTTCGTGCTTTCCAAGACCGTCTACGGCCGAGGAATCTACGCAATCGGCGGCAATAACGAAGCCGCCCGGCTGGCGGGACTGCCCGTGATCGCACTCCGGGCAAGTACCTACATGCTGACTGCGATGCTCGCCGTGCTCGCAGGAATCGTCCTGGCCTCGGTCATTGGCGTCGGACAGCCAGGTGTGGCCGTCGGAGTCACGCTCAACTCGATCGCGATCGTCATCATCGGGGGGACTTCCTTACTCGGCGGAGAAGGCGCCATGTGGCGGACACTCGTAGGCATCCTGATCTTTGGAACCATCAACAACGTCTTCGACATCCTTGCATTTCCACAGGCGATGCAAGAGGTTGCCCTCGGCGTGATCGTGCTTGGTGCGGTATCACTCGATGCATACACACGATCGCGGAAGCGATCAGGTGAGGCATGAGAGGGGCTCTCGCGACGAGCAACGTGGCGTCCATCATAGGCGCCTCCCGGTCAGTCCTGAAGCCCCGCGATTCTTCGACGTGCAGTTGAACGCTAGCGCGAGGTGCCGAGCGCAGGAACCCCTAGATTCCGGGCAAAATCGCACTCTCCCCGGCTACCAACACGTGTCTGAGGCTGAAGCGGTTCCACGATTTCAAGCGCGAGTGCGGATCCGCTTTTGAGGGGCGGCGAGGAGTTGGGCTGTGCCATGGCGGCAGAGCGCGGCGAAGTCCTTGCGTGCGGTGGCAAGGGAAGGGATGAACATTGGGGCCATCGAGTGGGCGTCCAAACCGGCCACGCTGATGTCGTCTGGGATCTCCATCCCCGTGCCATGGAGGCCTCGGCTTAAGGGCCCGGCGATCGTCGATGGTTCGACCCGTCCCATCCTCGCGGCCGACCGCAGTCTTCAGAACTTGAAGGGCGTGTGCACCAATGTCCACGCTCCTGGCCTTGGACTAGCTCGTACTGCCCTCGTATGGGCCCGTACTCCGCATGTTTTGGCGGGTCCCCAGCGTTTTCAAGTCGAGAAATCCGGTTCGAGTCCCACCTCAGGCATGTGTTTTCCCGGTTCACCACGCAGGGAAGATTCTGCCTAGGGAACACCGCACCCGCACCCACCTCCTAACTTAACAATGAGCGGCGTGACCACGAGAACTCCGTGGCACCAAAGTTGTTATAGGAGGTGGGTACGAAAATCCCCGGAATTACGCGGGTTAAGTCCAATTTGTGGATATCTTTGTGGCACACCAATGACCCATCTCATTAGTAACGTTGGTGGCTCGATTTTCCGCATTGGCAGATGTGTGGGAATGCGAAGCGGGGGAGTGGAAAAGCGAAAGGGATTTGCTGGACGAATACGACCGCAAGGAAGCCGGCAACCCCTGCTGCGAAGGAGTTTTTTCTGCGTTTTGGCTGCACAGTCGACGTTGATCGCACTGGGGGCGAACAACTCGCCGGGCATCATCGCAAGCTCTTTTCCTGGGTTTCTTGCACGGCGATGAGCACTGCGGCGAGCACCGGTTCGAGGTTGGCGATGGCAGCTTGCTCGTCCTTGCCGGGATCTCGTCGCATCAAGTGCTTGAAACGTTGTGTGGGCAGTTGCTGAGCGTCGTCAGCCCTGCCGGGGCGCATCAACAGCACCGTCTCCAGGCCGAGGATGAACGCCGTCCTCGGTCGAAAGCGACCGGCGTGCCGATGAACATCGCTGGCCGAAGCGGAAAGCTCCAGCACCGCATCATCCGAACAACTCTTAGACCGACCCCGACCGCGGCCACGCGTCCCCATGCCCATAACGGGCGGATTGCTCCAACTAGTCCGTGGCAGCTTCTGGAGACCGACAGGCCGTTCAGCCCGTATGCGCTGATAGGGGAGTGCGGCCTCAAGAGGAACCGCCCTCCCATAACTCCTCCGGCGCACAGACGGATGATGTATGACCGCTGACGCTGGTTCTATTACGTCCACACTTCGGCGGGTTGTCCCCGAGGCCAAGCACTGCGTCCGTCACCGACACGATGGGCGGAGCCAACGCTACAATTGCGAACTTGCTACCACGACGAGGGATTCCAGGACCGGCAACTGCCGTTACTCCGGGGCGACGTCTCCGTCACTTACCCAGGCATTGCTACAGCTCAGGGTTCAGGATTTGGAGCTGGGTCGTCCAGGAATATGGCTAAGAATAGATTTAGAGAAGCCACCGTCGACGCAGATGTCTTGGCCGGTGACATAACCCGATAGCGGACTCACAAGAAATTCGATCACGTTGGCGATGTCCATGGGATCGCCAATTCTTGCCAGCGGGATAATATCTTCCCTTGCCTTTTTGATTTGGGGATCGGCGTACATTCTTTCGGTCATCCGTGTGTGAGTCATGCCCGGGGAGACCACATTTACACGAATTCCGTCAGGTGCCCATTCCAATGCGAGTGTCTGAGCCAGCATCGTCAACGCAGCCTTGCTGGGGCTGTAAGCGCCTGATCCGGCATGTGGTAGCTGGCCAGACATTGAAGAGGTAAAACAGGCGGAACCGCGGCTCTGCCTCAAGTGAGGGTAGCTTGCTTTGGCAAGAAGCCACGGGCCGCGGAGGTTGACGGAGAACATGCTGTCCCAGTCCTCAATGGACAAGTCACAGATGGCACCAGGGCTAGCGATTCCGGCATTCGCTACCAACGCGTCCAGGCCACCGAATTCGGCTACCGCAGCTCCCACGAGTTGACTTGGCACCTCGGGATCTCCAAGGTCGCCTGCCAATGCGATGGCGGTACCTCCCATTGACTGGATGGAACGAACAACTTGCTCTTGGATACTGTTCGATTCGTGTCCACACACCGCAATCATCGGGTGCACCCCCCGAGCAAGAGCCGCCTCTGCGAGTCTCAGGCATGTAGCCGCGCCTATGCCGCTACTTCCGCCGGTGACCAAAGCTCTCATTGCATACACTCCTTTTGACATGGATTCACTTGGGAATCATTCTTAGATTACCAAAATATGATAGAAATTCATGGACAGTTCAATCCGCAAAGTAAGCCGATTCAATTTTTTGACAACCATCGGATGATGGGCCTCGAGATCCAGCGGGAGTTAATTTCCTAGTTCCCAGCCCTGATTCTTGAAATCCCGCATCGCATTCTTGAATTCGCGTACAGGGTTCTCTTCGCGAATGATCTCAAGAACAACGTTATCGACCCCGCAGGTTGTTTTGACGGCCTTGCCTAATCCATCCCAGTCGATCACTCCAGTGCCGATTGGATCATGACCCCAGGTTTCGGTGCTCGTATCGGAAATATGCACAAGTCCAATTGATTCGTGGTTGGAGAGCAAACTATCTACGGGGTCCTCTCCTATGTAAGCAGCATTCGCGACGTCATACACGATCTTGAGTGAATCGTCGTTGACCGTGCTTACGATACGTGCCAGGTCCTGGATGGTAGGAGTGAAGCAATACGGAGTGTTTTCTAAAAGTAGTCGTGTGCCAGCCTGTTTGGCCAACGGAATGAGATTCTCCAGACTCTCGTACATCCACCCATAGGCTTTTTCGAGTGACGGTGAAATCATGGGACGTCTTGTGCCGGGGGATATCACAAGCTCGGGGACATTCCAAGCTGCAGCCAAGTCAATCACCGACTTAATATGCTCGATGCTTTTGCGGCGCATATTAGCGCCAGGGCTAGCCAGATTGATGTCATATCCGCCGGCATTGAGCGACCTGATTTTGGCGCCGTATTCATTGAGTCTTGCATAAATTGCTGAGCGTTCCGAGCTGGATATTTCGTCCGGCCAACAATGTGGAGAGCTAATCGGAACTTCAAAGGTCTCATACCCATTGTCGACCAGTTCCGCAATCGCATCAATTGCCGTAGCTGACCATAGATAGGAAAATGTACTAATAATCATATAGATTATCCTCTCAGTTCTGCACCTATGGAGAAAACTTGTTTTATCCATAACGCAATGTGGATTTAGATCCTGCGTAAGGGATCGCATCCTTGGTGAGCCGGGCGGCTCGAAGAGACCCCGGGGCAGACACGCCCCTTCTTGCCCAGTCGAGCTGCCACGGCTTCCTAGGGGCAGGTGTGCCTACTGGGAACGCTTCGCCTCGCCGGCGGCCGACGAAGTGCTCAAGAGCAGGTGCTCGCCTTCGAGTACCTCGGGGTCGGCGGGAGCTACGGTGGCACGGCCGGCCCGGCTGCCGGTCTCGGGGAGGGTGAAGTAGGCGATGAGGCAGAGGGCGACAATGGCGATCATGTAGACCGCGACGTACATGGGATGTCCGGCGCCGACGAAGGCTGCGGCGATCAGCGGCGCGGTACCACCGAAGACGGCGATGACGATTTGGTGTGCGAAGCCGATGCCGGATACCCGTACCGCAGCTGGGAACAGTTCTGCCTGGATGGTCGGGTAGACGGCCTGCCAGATACCGAGAACCACCCACCCGGACGCCGATACCAGAACGTATACCCAGAAGCCCGGCTGGTTCAGCAGCAGCAGCATGGGGTAGAAGAGGACGATCATGCCGATGGCACCGATGATTGGGAAGATTTTGCGTCGGCCGAGTCGATCAGAGAGCGCGCCACAGATCGGCACGATGATGACGAGCAAGGCGAGCCCGATAACGTTTCCGGCCAGGGTGGAGGCCAGGTCCCGGCCGGTGGTCAGCTTGGCGTAGGTGGGAAGGAAGGTGGCCCAGGTGTAGTAGGCCACGGCCGGGGCAGAGAGCGCTGCTGCCTGCAGCAGCGCCTTCGGGTGTTCGCGAAGCAGGTCCATCAGGCGGGCCGCGGCGGACTTTTGATCGACGAGAGCAGTTGCCTCAAACTCAGGGGTCTCATCTGAGCGGGCTCGTATGACGAGACCGACGACGCCGAGGATGCCCCCCACGACGAACGGGATGCGCCAACCCCAGGCGGCGAGGTCCGCTGGAGCAAAGGATGATGTCACCATTGCCGCGGCGCCGGTCGCGACGAGGGTTGCGAGGCCGCTCGCCATGTTGGTGAACGAACCGAACAGGCCTCTCCGGTTCGCGGGAGCGTGTTCCACCATGAAGGCGATGGCGCTCTGTCCCTCACTACCGGCCGAGATGCCCTGGAGGATGCGTGCAACCAGAAAGAGAACGGGCGCTGCATAGCCGATGGTCGCAAATGAAGGGGTGAGACCGATGATCAGAGAGCCGAGCGCCATCCCGGAGATGGACAGCGTCAGGATGAGCCGTCGGCCGAAACGGTCGGCCAGTGGAGAGATGATGATTCCGCTAAGCGGGCGTACAACAAACCCGAGCGCGTAGGTGAGCAGTGCTGCGATAAGGGAGGCGAACGGGGACTCGCTTGGGAATATCTGTCCCGCGAACACCGCAGCCAGCAGCCCGTAGACGTACCAGTCGTACCACTCCACGAAGTGGCCGATCGTGCCCGCCACCATATTGACGGTGCGGCGAGGGTGCTCAGACACGTCGGCTAGCTCCGAAGGGTCTGGACTGCCGACGGCTTCTTTTGAGGTCTTCATTGAACTCTCCATATTTTCACGTTTGCTGCGGAGGGGTATTGGAATATTCCCGGACACCTGAAACGGTGTGCGGGTCTGGCCCGGCTGTAACCCGGCTCGACGGGACAATCGAAGGCCAAGGCCAAGTGTCGGCGCAACGCCTAGGCGCTGCCCTGACTTGCTGTGGGAAGAAGCTGATCCAGCCTCTTCCCCGTGAGATCGATTGCAACCATTTCATGAATGAGATCGGTTGCTGAGATCGGTTGCAAGCAACGATACGTAGGCTTGTCGGCTCTGTCAACGGCTATTTTCGATTCAGGGAACGGAGGTCCAATCCTTTCGCCGGCACGTAACGAGAGGACAAACGAGGACCGATCCGCACGAGCCGGACCTAAAGAGTCATCCCTGAATTGGCAGGGACTTCTCATTGTTGAGATCAAGGAAACGGACTCCGGACCAGGTGCAGTCCAAGCTGCCGTACGATGACCAGTACTCGTCCCAATGCGCGAGTTTCCACCGGTCCCTCTCCAGGCCCCGCTGAATGAGTCGCCCCCGGAGAATATCCTGGGGGACCTGCACCCGCACCACCGTGGTCTCCGAGGCAGGCCAGTGGAATTCTTCCGCGGCGCGCGTCAGGTAGTCCGGTACGGCGAAGTACGCACCGAAGGGTGCATCGAGTACGACCGATCGTCCCAGTCGCAGATTCGCTCCGGCTATATCCATGAGCGTCTCGTACTCCAGGGGCAGAACATTCTCCCGGTAAAACCCGTTGGATTCCCGATCGCCGGGGTGGTGTCCGGCTGCCTTCAAAGCAAACTCGACAAGGCGGCCACAGATCAGGTCCTTGTCCAGGTATGCGGCTCCATGCTCTTTTGCTGTTTGCTGGGCAATGGTCGTCTTTCCGGATCCGGCAGGGCCGATGACAATGAAGACTTTGGGGGCCGTCATTGGCGGGCCTCTGCCACCGCTGAGAGGAACTCCCTGGCGGCCTCGGTGACACGGGAGAAGTCGCCGTCCGGTTGCCATGCTTTTGTCACGGCACTGCCGACGCCAACGCACGCGACGCCGGCGGCGAACCATTCGGCGACATTCCCGGGGGTGACGCCGCCTGCCGGCATGACCGGCAGGTGCGCCAGGGGGGCGAGGATCGATTTTGCGTAGGGGATGCCGCCGGCTTCGGTGGGGAAGAGCTTGAGGATGTCAGCGCCGGCTTCGGCAGTCTCAACAAGCTCCGTGGGCGTGTATGCGCCGCTGATTGTCGGCACCTGGTACCGGTTGGCCATCCGGATCATTGCCGGGTTCAGCTGGGGACTGACCAGGAAGTCGGCGCCGGCGCGGATGCACTCGTAGGCTGAGTGCTCGTCCAGAACTGTTCCGGCTCCGACTGCTACTCCATTGGGCCGATGCTTGGCAGAGAGCCGTCGGATCACGTCCACTGCGCCCGGGATCGAGAGCGTGATTTCAAGGGCCTGAAAACCTCCGGCAATCGCGGCCTCCGCCACGCGTTCTGCCAGATCTTCATTTCCAAGGCGCACGATGAGCACGGCGCCGGACCGGTCGATCGTCTGAAGGGTGTGAAGTTTTTTGTACATTGCTGGCCTTTCTCGCGGCCCAGGCGGTCTCCATGTTCTGGAGCGCCCCGGGCCTTTGTTGAAGTGTCGTTGACAAACTTTCCCACTATCCATACGCTGAATGCAACCGATCTCAGCAATCGATCTCATACTAAGCAAAAGGGGCTGGCAGATGAGTGGACCACGCACGATCATCCTTGGTGCTTCGCACTGGCACGTCCCGCTCTGTACGCGGGCGATCGGCGAAGAGCACCAGGTCGTCGGCATCAGTGACGAGAACGTATCGCTCGTCCGGGGACTTGCGGAAGCGTGGAGCGCTCCCGTGGAGGCTGACTGGCGGAGCCTGGTGGATCTGCCGGATCTCGGGCTTGCCTATGTCTTCGGCCCGCACATCGGGATGGCGGAGAAGTGTTTTGCGCTGATCGAGCGCGGCATTCCGTTTGTTGTAGAGAAGCCTCTGGGCACCTCCCTTGCGGAACTTGTCCAGGTGCGGAAGGCCGCGGAAGCGGCCGGTGTGCCCGCGACAGTCCCGTTCGTTCAGCGGGGCGGCCCCATTGACCGTTGGCTGGCAAAGGCCGGTCGTCCGACGTACCAGAGAATCTCCTTTATCGCCGGGCCGCCCTCGCGCTACCTGGATAACGGCAATCCTTGGATGCTGGACCCTGCTGCTGCAGGTGGTGGTTGCTTGGCGAATCTGGCACCGCATTTTGTCGATCTGTTCCTGCAGAGCAGTAACGAGTCAGCGGAGAGCGTAGATTCCCGGCTCTCTTCCGTTCTGCACGGTGCGGGTGTTGAGGACCATGCCAGCCTCATCATAACCACCCCGAGCGGGCGTGAAGCCATCATCGAGGTGGGGTACGCGTTCCCGGGTTCGCCGTTGAAGCGCTACTGCAGCTACACGTCGGCAGGCGAGGCCGGATTCGCCTCAGTGGACTCAGACGGTTCTGCCACGTTCACCACGCTGGACGGGGCAACAGAGTCCGCCGTGATCGGCGTTGACAGTGACCCTCTCTATGATGCGTTCGTGCGCCGCGTCGCGAAAACGCTGGAAGATGGATTCCGGGGGCTGCCGACGCTGGCCCAGCTTGAAGATACGATGCGCCCGATTTGGCAGGCATATGACGACCACGGAGGAAGAGAAGATGGCAGACCTTAGTATTGACGTTGTCGCGAAGGCGGCCGGTGTCCACCGCTCTACGGTCTCCCGGGCATTCTCCCGTCCGGAAGCGGTGAAAAGCGAAACACGTGAACACATCCTCCGGGTTGCCGAGGGGCTCGGCTACACGATGAGCCCGCTCGCCCAGGCGTTGCGTCGAAAGACCAGCACCTTCGTCCCCCTGATCGTGCCTGACATCACCAACCCGTTCTTTGCCGAACTTGCCAAGACCATGACGCAGGCCGCTGATGAGCGCGGCTACCAGCTGTTGCTCTGCGTCACGAACGGAGACCCTGCCAAGACGGAGGGATACTTCACCGCCATGCAGGCCATGTACGCACCCTTCGGTATCGTCGCGCCCTCCACGAAAGTCGATACCGACGCGCTGAAACGCTTCGATTTTGGCCACAAGGTTGTGGTGATCGACCGGGTGGAAGGCGACTCCTCGGTTCCAACGGTCACCGTCGACAGCCGCCGCGGAATAGTCCTCGCCCTGGAGCACCTGCGTTCCCTGGGTCACACCTCGATCGGTTACGTTTCCGGTATCTCCGGGACCCACACTGCGCAGGACCGGATGGACGCGTATCTGGAGCTGTCAGTGGAAGGCAGCAGCACGCCCCTTGTACTCGACAGCGGGTCTGATCCGGACGCAGGTGCGCGCGCGGCAAAGCACTTTCTTGAGATGGAAAATCCCCCGACGGCGATTATCGCCGCCAACGACATGGTCGCCTTCGCGGTGATCTCGGCCCTTGGCCAAAGCGGTATCCGCGTGCCGGAGGACGTATCGGTCATGGGCTTTGACGGCTTGGCATTGGGCGCCCGGTTCAACCCGCCTCTGACCACAGTGCGGCAGCCGATTGCTGACATGGGAAACATCGCGATCGAGCTGGCAGAAAAGCAGAACCTGAACGGATCGGTAGACCACGTCGTTCTGGAACCTGAACTTCTGGTGCGCGCCTCCACGTCAGGGCCGCGCGAATGACCGGGGTCAGCGCAAGGACGCTGCGCCGGCTGCCCGGGCTGCGGCACACCGACCACGTCGGTCTGACAGTTCCGAACCTCGAGGACGCCATCAGGTTCTTCGTCGAGGTGCTCGGCGCCGAGGAGTTGTACCGCTCCGACCGCGGACCCGACCCCGAGTTTATGCCCACGAACTTCGATGTCCCTGCTGATGCCCGGCTCACCCTCGCCATGCTGCGACTGCCTCCGAACCTTAACATCGAGTTGTTCGAATGGAGCAGCGCTGAGCGGCGGGAAACCCCGCCGCGGCATTGCGACGCGGGCGGGCACCACCTGTGCTTCGTTGTGGACGACGTCGACGAAGCGGTCGCCGTGCTGCAGGAAACCCCGGGAGTGCGCGTGTTCGGTGAGCGCAAGGAAGTCGCCGGCGACAGTCCGCGCGTGGCGGGAAACCGCTGGACTTACTTCATTACCCCTTGGGGGCTGCTGATGGAAATCGTCGACCGGTCCCGCGTCGCAGACCCACCACGACTGGTCGGTCCCGCGGACTGGGCAGCAACTCAAGACACTTTCAGGAAGGACGTTTAAAATGCGACTGGCAGGCCACACACTAGGCACTCCGAACCATACGGTCCCCCAGGCAATCAGGCTTTTTCGAGCCGCAGGGCTCGATGCTGCAGAAGTCATCTACCAGGATGGCTACACTTCGGGTCTCCCTCAGGGGGACCGGCGCGCCGCCATGGAGGCATTGAGGGCGGCGGAAGATGAGGGCCTGCCCATCATTGGCCTTACGCCCTACACCACGGCCATTAACGCTCTGGAAGAGAGTGAATGGCGCGGCGGAGTAGACGACTTCCGTGGCGCGATTGAGACCGCGCATCTGCTCGGGGCCGACCGGGTGCGTGTATACGCGGGATCCTGGCACCCGGGGGACGCCGATCATGCCGGGCGATGGGCGAGACTGCGGGAGGCCCTGCAGACCCTGGCACCTGAGGCTGAACAGGCGGGCGTGCGGCTGTGCGTGGAGAACCACTTCGGAACCATGACGCAGACTGCGGCCGAAACCGCGGCGCTCGTCCGCGAGGTTGCGCACCCAGCCGTTCGTGTTCTCTACGACCAGGCCAACCTGACCTTCACCCACGACGAGACGTTCGAGGAGGCCTTTGCCGTTCAAGGCAAGCTGATCGGTCACGTGCACGTGAAGGACCTCGTGTTCACCGACCCGACCGCGGCCTTCCGCGCCACGGAAACGGCCCGCGTAGACGCGTCCGAGCGCGCCGTCCGATCACGGGTCGTCGGCACCGGCGTCCTTCCCTGGCCCCAGATCCTCGCGGCGCTGCTGCGCCACGGCTACGACGATCTGCTGAGCATCGAGTACGAGTATCGCTGGCACCCGCAAGACCTCCCCACCCCCGAGGACGGATTCCGGGAATCAGCGGCCGCACTGCGCGGAATGCTCACTGATCTCGCTGAAATGGAGAACGCCCGATGAGCGGGCAGCGCCTCCGCGTCGGCGTCATCGGCGCAGGGAATATCGCCACTATCGCCCAGTTGCCCACACTCGTCCAGCGCGATGATGTCGAGTTGGCAGCCCTGGTGTCCCGCCGCGAGGACCCGGGCAACCTGGTTCGGCGCTGGGGTTTCGGCGCCGCCTACCGGTCAGTGGAGGAGATGCTGGATGCTCGGGATCTGGACGCAGTCTTCGTCCTGACGCCCCGGTCCGAGCACGCCCACGCGGTCCAGCTGTGCCTGGACAATGACGTCGACGTGTTCTGCGAAAAACCCTTGGCCCCGGCCACCGAGGAGGCAGAACGTTTGGCGGACCTCGCCGACGAGCGCGGCCGCATCCTGATGGTCGACTTCAACCGCCGCTACGCCCCCGTCTACACCGCCGGCCGTGAGTTGTTCGGCGCGAAAGGCGCTACCTTCTGCGTCGCGCAAAAGAACCGCCCGGGATCGGAATACCGCGCAACGTTCGAGAACGCCATCCACATGGTCGATCTCCTCCGCTGGTACTGCGGCGGCGAACCCGTGGACGTGGCCGCGCACGCAGCCGGCGATGATCCCTGGGAAGAAGACGGCGTCGCAGCCATCATCCGCTTCAGTACCGGCAACACCGGAGTGCTCATGGCTGCCAGAACAGCTGGTGCCTGGAACGAAAAACTGGACGCCTATGGCGACGGTAACACCGTGGAGGTGCGCGCCCCCGAAACAGTGTCGACCACAGTCAGGGGAGTCACCACATCACGCGAGCTCAGCGCCGAGGCGTACGGTTGGGCGACAGCGACCGACACACTTGGGTTCTCGGCGGCCGTCCACCACTTCCTTGACCGGGTGGCCGACAGGGCACAGCCGCTTACCTCCGGTCGCGAAGCTGTCCACACCCAGCGGCTGCTCGACCGGATTCTCGCAGCCTCCGGGCTGCCCACAGAAGAACAAGATGGCCGGGAATGGGCAAGCCACGCCACGAGCGGCCAAGGCAGCTGAGCAGCAAAAGCCAGACGTGGAAAGCAGTCAGGACCGAACCCATGGGAAACGTCAGAAAACACACCTCAAGTAAGGATCAATGAAGATGGAGCGAGCAGACTACACACTGACCGCGGGGGAGCAGCGGGTCAGCCACGCCATGAACGGCAGGATCAAATGAGTCTCAAAGACCACGTGGTACTGGTGACCGGATCGAGCGGCGGCATCGGTGACGCAGTTATCGACGCACTCACAGCCGGTGGCGCCCTCATCATAGGCGCCGACCGCGCCCCCAAGGAGGGCCAGGAACTGGCGGACTTCTTCCCGCTCGATGTCACCTCCGAACAGCAATGCTCAGGCGTCGTCCACGACGTCACAGCGAAGTACGGCCGCATCGATGTCCTCATCCATGCAGCGGGAGTGCTAGGCACCACCCCCGACATAATGGAGACAACTACGGAAGAGTTCGAATCCATCATGCGGATCAACTCCACCGGGACGTTCTCGATG
This sequence comes from Arthrobacter sp. DMZ02-1R, assembly GCF_057747935.1. Taxonomy (NCBI): domain Bacteria; kingdom Bacillati; phylum Actinomycetota; class Actinomycetes; order Micrococcales; family Micrococcaceae; genus Arthrobacter; species Arthrobacter sp. DMZ02-1R. The sequence goes on along the minus strand of NZ_CM173230.1, from coordinate 2,856,587 downwards.
GTACGGGAGACGGCGCAGTCGATGCTTGGGTCCGGCACCGCAGGCGCCATCGTGATCCTGTCCTCCGTGGCAGCCAAAGAAGCACGCCGCAACTACCTGCCCTACAACGCAAGCAAACTTGCGGTGCTTCACATCATGTGGTCATTCGCTGAGTTGCTCGGGCCCAACGGCATCTCCGTCAACGCCATCGCACCAGGCCCTGTGAACACTCCCATGTGGGCGCAATTTGCCAAGGATTCCGGTCCTGACGCAGCCGCCAACCGGGCCAAGCGGGCCGCGCAACTGCCAATGCGCAGGTTCGCCGAGCCCGACGAAGTCGCCCGCGCCATCCTTTTCCTTGCCGACCCGGACAACCGCTACATCACCGGCGTGACACTCGACGTGGCGGGAGGTGCGCACCTCGGTATGGGGACCTGAGCGTGAGGTCGGTGGAGGGTCCGAGCCGGCAACCGTGATTTCAGGCAAAAGCGCGGGCACGAGGGGAGGGACCGTGGGCAGTCCAATGATTCCGGAGCAGCGGCAGAAGGAGCTGCTCCGCCTCCTCCGGACGGCTGGGGTCCTGAGCATCCGCGACATCACGGAACTCCTGAGGGTCTCGCATATGACCGTGCGCCGCGACATCTCCAACCTCGAGGCGAGCGGCCACGTCGTAGCGGTCCAAGGTGGAGTCCGCCTGGCGAAGGATTCTGGCACCCAGCCGCCGGCCGGGCGCTCGTCACGCTCTCAGCTCAGCCTGCCGCGCAAGCGGGCCGTGGGCGGACTCGCAGCGGCCCTCGTCGAAGACGGCATGGTCGTCTTCCTCGAAGCGGGAATCATGTGCGAATTGCTCGTCCCGTTCCTAGCCGCCAGCAAAGGCATCACCGTCGTGACGAACTCCTACTACGTCGCGGCTGCTCTCTTCGACTACCCACAGATCGAGACGATCCACACGGGCGGCACGATCGACGTTGATAGCCGCTCGAGCAGCGGCCCCTTCGCTGCCGCGACCCTTGCCTCGGTGAACCTCGACCTGTGCTTCCTCAGCACTCAAGCTTGGGACGTCGAGCACGGGATCACCACGATGTCGGCAGAGACGGTTCTCCTCGAGCGGGCGGCGCTGGACGCGGCGTCCTCGGGCGTCCTGCTCGCCGACAGCGCGAACTTCGGTTCCCTTGAGCGCTTCAACATCGTGCCTCTGGCAAAGCTTCACGCTGTAGTCACAGACTCCGACCTCGCCGAGCCGACGCGGCACGCGATCCAGGACCTTGGCGTAGGAATCCATATCGCCGAGATCTGACTCCCCAGAGCCGCTATGCCCTTAGCGAGCGGTGTCTGCGGCTCTGGAGGGCGTGGAAAAGGACCATCTTCGATGGCAGAACGAGCCAGATTCGGGGAGGCAGAACCTGCGGAATCACGCCGTTCGCAAATTGGTCCCGTGGATCAATTTGCCTGTCAATCGACACCTCTGCCGCGGTCTGGTTAGGCGAGCTCGAAGGCATTGATCTCACCCTCCAATTTCTTAGAGAAAAACGGGCCGTCGTGCAAAAATCTGTCAAGGGGACCTGGCACTGCAGTGCGGTTCGGTCGTTAGGACAAGGCCGTGACGGCTAGTTTCCGCACCATGGCCGTGCCGTCTTCGACGCACACGTCGGTGCCGAGGTTCCCGGATGGGGGGAACACCAGATCGGTCAGAACGACCCTGCCGTCTTGGGCGAAGACCTCCACCGAGCACTGGTCGACGATAATGCGGAGCCTTAGCGCGCCGTCGTCGAGCTTCACGGGTGCTGACTCGGCCGACGCGAACTTGTCGTGGAAGGCGGTGTTTCCGGAGTTGCGGCGGTCCAGGGTGAGCCGGCTCGTCACGGCATCGAAGCTGAGGACCGTTGCTGCGTTCCCGTCCGGTGCGCCGAGAAGCCTGAAAGCAACGGTCCGTGCCGTGCCGGGCAGGATCTCGGCCTCGATCAGCTGGGCTGATCCGGGCGCCGCGTCGGGCAGTTGCAGCAGGGAGTCGTGAAGTTCCATGTCCTGGATGGTGCGGGCCGGCTCCCCGGAGTCCAATGTCAGCATGGGGCGCTGCACCAGGCGCGGCAAACCGTCCACTGTCGCGAGTTCGACCTCGCGGGCAATCGACATACTGGAGCGCCACGGAGACGTGGGCAAGGAGTTGGCGTAGTCCCAGTTGTTCATCCAGCCGATCATGATGCGGCGGCTCTCCGGGGCGTTGCTGAAGGAGACGGCGGCGTAGTAGTCACGTCCCCAGTCGAGCCACAGACAGTGTCTGAGATCTACGTTCCTGTCGGCATCCGCTGGAACGAGTGAATCAGGGTCGGCGGTGAACTGCACCCCGTCGAAGTCGCCGACGAAGTATTGCCCTCCGGAGCCGCCGGCCACGGCACCCGGGCCCGACCGAGCCGCGAAGCGGACCGAGCATGACCAACAAGGAAGTCGCCGGTGCCTGGCTTTACGGTCAGCTGTTGCACGAGGATGAGCTGCGCCGTTCCTACGGTGCTGGCATCAGCGCCGAAGAGATGCTGCTGAATGCAACAAAGACAGTCTGCAGCGAGATGCTGGCCACGGTAGAAGCCCTGCACCTGATCGAGCGGCTTGTAGCTGATGGACCACTGGCTCTCTCCGAAGATCTCTTCACCGAACCCGTCAGCGTGACTGCAACCGAATGGTCACCCCAAATCGCCAGGGCTTATACCTTGGGCCACGTACGTCTGGGGCCCGGCAAACAAGGGATATTCTGCCCACGAAGTACCCACCTCCTAACTAAACAATGTCAGGAGCGCCACGAGAACTCCGTGGCACCAAAGTTGTTATAGGAGGTGGGTACCAAAATCCCCGGAATGACGCGGGTTCCGGCCTATCAGTGGACATCTTTGTGGCAGCAAAGACCCATCTCATTAGTAACGTTGGTGCCCTCTTTTCGCGCCGTCGCGGGCGTGAGGGAATGAGTCCGGAGCCGTCCTTGCTGCATGTGATCTCCAGAGGCTGCATCAGCGACGTCCGCCGCTAACCAGGCTGTGACTTAGGGCCCTGTTCCGGGCTCTGACGGGCGTGTCATACTCCCGCCCATGGCGTACTTCGTCGAATACATGACCGACCAGGCTGCTGGTCGTTCCCTTATCCAGTGCGCCAGTTTTGGCGACGCTCTAACCAGGGCGAAGGATGTTCTGCGGGGTTTGCAGTGCACCTCAGCTGTCTTGCGGTATGCCCACGGATCAAGTCCCGCCTTTGGCGAGGGCTCTGTCCTCGCGGCGTACACGCCGGGCGAAGGCTGGAGGATCCAGGAGGCTGGGCCAAAGTAGCTTCGTTCCTTCGGCGAAGTACGACGTGGCGTTTCACACCCCAGTTGATCCCGGGAGGTCGGTTTGCGGCCCGCCGGGTGCGGCACACCTTCGCGGGACAGGAGTATGCTCCGCGACTCCCGCACATAGTCTGTGAATCACTAACGGTTCACCCGCGGTGACCGTTGGCCGATCCTTCGACGGGCGCGACGAGGCCTCACGAAAGCCCCGACAGAACGCCACCAAGCGAGCTGTTGCCGGAGTTGGAAGGAAAAATCTCAAAGTGAGGCGTATCTTGGCAACCCTAGCCGCCCGCGTATCCTGAGATTTACCGCCATCGTCGCTTAACATCCACATGCGCTGCAGTGTTCTATAGGGACTGTCCCGGTATCCAAGGAGTGGGACGGGTGGGAGACTGCGCCTATGCCGACGAGTAGCAGAATGGCTCCGCGCTAGCTTAGCAACCACTGCCAGTTATGTGAGGGGTAGGAAGAGGACGGTGTATATCCCCAGTGCTGCGAGGATGACGACGCTGGTGGCTACTGCTGCTGTCGATGCGATGTCCGGGGCCATTCTTTCCTGCTGGATGCCGTGGATGGCGCGGCGGAAGCGGCGCTTGCGGGTGAGGCTGATGGCCAGGGCGGCGACGACAGCGGCGGCTACCAGAATGCCGACGAACCAGCCGTGGTGGGGCAGCCAGCGGAGGAAGATGGCGGCGGCGACAACCATGGACAACGTGGTGCGGCCCCAGGAGAGGTCCGTGCGTTCTGGCTGGAGGCCGGCATCGTCGTGCGCCGGGGGATTGTTCTGTGCCGGCACGGGTCAGGTGTTTCGGACGAGGACGAAGACGATCATGACGGCCGCGACGAGGGCGCCACCGGCGGCGAGGATGGGTGCGATCCAGGGCAGCGGCAGCGGGGTCTTGTGCCGCATGGCACGTTCGACCTTTAGCCAGCGGAAGAACGATCCGCCGCCGATGACGAGGGCGAGCACGAGCAGGAGCACCGCGACGGTTCTGCGCAGTTCCGGGCCGAAGAGATCGGCCATGAAGGCCTCGACGGCGACGCCGCCGGCGAGCAGAGCCAGCGAGGTGCGGATCCAGGCCAGGAAAGTGCGCTCGTTGGCGAGGGTGAACCGCGGGTCCGGCTCGGTTCCGCCGCCAAGGATCCGGGTGGAGAAACTGCTTCGTCCGTCACCGCTCCGGAGGTCAGCATTTGCCATGTGGGGTTCTCTTGTTGTCGGCTGTGTTTGCTTCATCTACAGCGCCACCGTGCGGAATCCGCAGTTACCACTGGAGGATTCGGGGGTATTAGAAGTGCGGGCTGCTACCCGATACCTGTTGCAGTACGAATCGTGACAAAGGTAGGACCCGCCACGCATGACCCGCCCAGCGCCGATCGTTGGGCCCGTGGGGTTATCGGTGGCTGAAGTGCGGTAGTACTTGGGCAGGAACCAATCGGAGCACCATTCCCAAACGTTTCCGGCCACCTCGTACAGACCGTAGCCGTTGGGCGGAAATGACTTGACCGACGCCGTCCCTAAATAGCCATCCTCAATCGTGTTCGTTTTCGGAAACGTGCCCTGCCAGATATTGCAGCGGTGTTCGCCCTCGGGGGTGAGTTCATCGCCCCAGGCGTAGCGTTTGGCGGCGAGTCCGCCGCGGGCGGCGTACTCCCATTCGGCTTCGGTGGGCAGGCGGCGCCCCGCCCAGGCACAGTAGGCCAGGGCGTCATGGTGGGAGATGTGCACCACAGGGTGCTCCGGCGTCGTGCTCCAGTGTGAATCCGGTCCGGCCGGGTGGGCCCAGTCGGCGCCGCGGACGTTCAACCACCACGGTGCCCCGGCCGCGGCCCCGAGGATCTCGTTCTTGGGTGCCTGCACAAGCAGGTGGAACACAGCCGAGGTTCCGTACTGCTCGGCCTCGGTGCGGTAGCCGCTGTCCTCGACAAACGCGGCGAACATGCGGTTGGTGACGGCCGCCGCGTCGATCCGGAACGCCTCCAGGCGCACGTCGTGCACCGGCGTCTCGCCGTCGGCCGGGTATCCCTCGCCGAAAGCATCGCCCATTGCGAACACGCCACCGGGAATCAGCACGTCCTCGTGCAGGGCCGGCGAAGCTCCCGCGGAGGCGCCGCCGTTGACGGCGGCGACCGGAAGGAAGCGTCCGACGTCGGCCCGTTCTGTTCGATTGGCCCGTCCCGTTGCGTTGTCCTGCCGCGGCGCGGCACAACAGCTCCCGGCCGTGGCGCCATATGTTCCGTTGTCCTCGATCATGTTTGTCCTTCGGACGGCTCTCCGATGAGTGTCTGGAGCCGGCGTTCCGTTGCCTCGAGCCAGGCGATGAGGTTGGACACCATGTAGTGTCCGCGTTCGTTCTGCATCAGGAACCACTCCTTGGACCATTGTCGCTCCTCTGCGGTGGCATCGGAGCTGACGAGTACTTCGTCGAAGGTCCTGTCAATGCCGGCCTCGCGTTCCCTGCGGTAGGCCAGTTCGATCCGCACCAATTCGAGCGCCTTTTCGGGGCCGGAGCTCCCGGCGAAGCGGAGCCGCACTTGGAAGTCCGGGTCAAGCGGCCGGGGTGACGGTATGTAGGGGGAGTCGATCCATTCCTGCAGCGTGGAGCGTCCGGCATCGGTGATCCTGTAAAGCTTTGCATCGGGACCGGAGCTGCGCGGATCCAGGAACTGCGTGGCCCACCCCCATTCCACGAGCTTGCCCAGCTGCCGGTAGATCTGCGAGGTCTTGGCGGTGTATCCCACGAAAGGACCGTGGCCCTCAAGCCACTTCCATGCGTCGTAGCCCGTGCGGTCCCCGGTGGAGAGCAAGCCCAGCAGAATGACTTCCAACCGACCCAACGACACTTTCGCCTCCTCAGGGCGCTGGGTAGAAGCGCCTTTGAGGAGGATATCCGGTATGGCGGTCATTCCGTGCTCATCAAGGCTTCGTACCGCTTGCGCATGGCGGCCCGGTCGCCGGCCGATACGGGAACTTGCGCGTGCCAGGACACGTGGGTGGCGCCATTCTTGGGGTGCAGCCGTTCCATGAGGTCCTCGGCGAGGTGGGCGCGCCCGGTGTTCCTCAGGTGCTCCATGTAGTCGTCCGGCTGGTTGTACAGGGTGGGCCCTGCCTGAAGTGCGCCTTGCATGGGGTCCGGGAGGGCCCCCGGAGTTCCTGCATAGAAACCCAGCCACTCGAACAGGTGGGACCGCATTTGCATGGCGAGGTCCGGTTCGATGTCGATGAGGTTGCGGGTCAGGTAGGGGTCCTCGGTGACATTGAACAGCGATTCCCACTCGGCACGGAAGCAGCCGGGGTGGTAGGTGCGGATGTACAAGTGGTCGCGGGTGCGCACGGCCCGCTGGTAGGTATGGGCTCCGTGGCCCCACACAAGGTAGGGGCGGGATTCGAGTGTTTCGCCCCGGACGGCCGCGGCGTAGGAGTGGCCTTGCCACTTTTCGGGCTGATCCAAACCCAGCAGATCGAGGATGGTCGGGGCGTAGTCGATGTTGTAGAGGAGCGCGTCGTTCCGGCTTGCGGCCACTCCGGGCTGGTCGGTGATGCCCGGCCAGTGAATGATCATGGGGAGTCGGTGGACCGGCTCGGAGGCGAGGCCGTGTTCGGCATACAGCCCGAGTTCCCCAAAGGATTCGCCGTGGTCGGAGGAGACGATGATGGCCACGTCATCGGCCAGGCCCATCGCCTCGATCTGGCGGCGCAGGCGACCGAATTCGGAATCCCAAAAGTGGATGGCTCCGTCGTAGCCGTTGATGAGGTGCTCGAAGTCGGCCCGTGTGCGGATGGCATCCGGCATGTTGTGCGGGACCCGGGACTTCCGCGGAGCGCCTGAGTAATGAAGATCAAGGGCGCTACGCGCACCGTACACTTCGGCGTGGGCATCAATGGTCTCCTGGTCCGGCCACGCAGGGGCAGGACCGGAAGCGGCCGCCTTCACGGTCCAGGATTCATCCTGCAGGTAGTCCGTGTGCGGGTCCCAGTACGTCACGTGCAGGTACCAGTTCTCGACGTCGCGGTGCCGCTGGATCCAATCGACGGCGGCGTCGGTGATCATGTCCGCCGGTTCATCGCCCATGTCCGGAGTGACCTGCACGTTTTCACGGAAGTTCCCCATGAAGTAGTAGGCCCGGTGGCGTTCGGCAAACGATGAGACTGCCGCGCACGTGTATCCGGCTGCATTGAGTGCCTGCCCCAGCAAAGGGCGGCCCGGGTGGGGAGCATGCCCCGCGTCCAGGCGGAACCGGGAATCGTCCCCGAAGTGGCCGATCACACCGTTTGAGATGCCGTGCTGCCCGCTCGTCAGTGCTGTGCGGGAGGGCAGGCACGGTGAATCGGAGCAGTAATACCGGTCGAACATGACGCTGTTCCGGGCCATTTCATCAAGGTTCGGCGTGATCTTGCGGTCGTAGCCGTAAGGCCCGGTGTGGTCGGGACGGAGGGAGTCTACGTCCACGTAAATGATCTTCATCGATCTAGTCCTGTCTTGTGCTGGCGGTCTTGTGCCGTGGTCCGGATCTGGCGGGTCAACTCCGGCAGCCTGGGCCCATGCTCGGTTGGTTCCATAACCGTTATAGCACTAATGGAACAGCTGGCAACAGTGACAACAGCTAAAAATCAAAAGAAAGCTATGTGCATAGTTTTATAGAAAGGCCTTGTGTGTTGGATCACAATCTGCCATTCTGTAGCTAACTGTTCATCGCGGAGCAGAAGGCACCGAGCGTCGAAGCTCCGGGTGCCTCCCCAGCTGAAAGGACGTAAAGATGCGTTTCACCAAGGCAGGTTTGGTAGTGACACTTACTGCCGGCCTCGCGCTAACCGGCTGTGCCAGCGGGAGCGGCAGCAGCGCTTCCCAGGCTTCCAAGAGCATTACCCTGGGCAACGTCCTTGCCCCGGCCACGTTTGAGGCCAGGAACATGAACTGGGGTAACCAGTCCGTGTACGCCCAAGCGGTCTATGACGGGCTGCTGAAGCCGGCGCCCAACGGCAAGGATGTCCAAGCGTCCCTGGCCACCAAGTGGGAATACAACACGGACAAGACGGTGTTGACCATGACTCTCCGGGACGGCGTCGTCTTCTCGGACGGGACGCCATTCACCGCAGAAGTCGCCGCGCAGAACCTCCTGCGTTTCCGCGACGGCACCTCCCCGCAGAAGTCAAAGGTCGCAGACCTGGCTGATGCCAGGGCCAAAGACAAGACCACCCTGGAGATCACGCTCAAGCGGGCGAACCCGGCGTTCCTCATCAATCTCGCCCAGGCGGCAGGCCTGCAGGAAAGCCCGGCCGCCTTCGGAAAGGCGGATGCGCAGACAAATCCGGTCGGCTCCGGCCCCTACACCCTGAACACCAGCCAGACGGTGGTCGGCACGTCCTACAAGTTTGAGAAGAACCCCAAGTACTGGGACGCGAACTCGGTAAAGTACGACACCCTCACCATCAACGTCTACACCGACGCCACGTCCGAGCTCAATGCCCTGCGGGGCAAGCAACTGGACGCCGCCGCGGTCGCGGACAACAGCATCCTCCCGCAGGTTGAAGCAGCCGGCTTCAAATCCAACGAGCAGAACCTGAACTTCGCCGGACTCATCCTCTTCGACCGTGCAGGCAAGTCCAACCCGGCGCTGGCCAATGTCAAGGTCAGGCAGGCCATCAACTATGCAGTTGATGCGGCCGCCATGCTGAAGGTTGTCGGCCTCGGACGCGGCGAGGCCACAGGCCAGGTCTTCCGCCCCGAATCTCCAGCCTATGAGGCCACGCTGAACTCGACGTACAAGTTTGACCCGGACAAGGCCCGCAAACTCCTGGCCGACGCCGGCTACGCCAGCGGCCTTGAGGTGACGCTGCCGACATCTCCGGGCTTCCCGAAGTCCCTCTGGCCCCTGCTGCAGCAGCAACTGGGCGACGTCGGCATCAAGGTCAAGTTCATCGACACGGGCACCAACACCATCGCGGACCTCCAGGCGCAGAAGTACGGCCTCTCCTATTTCACCCTGCAACGGGACGTGAACGACTGGCAGCTGATCAGCACCATGATCGCGCCCAACGCCACCTGGAACACCTTCAAGTACCAGGACCCCAACGTCGACGCACTCCTTGCAACCATCCGCACGGGGAGCGACGCCGACAATGCCGCGGCCCTGAAGAAGCTGAACGAATACGTCGTTGACCAGGCATGGTTCGCTCCGTGGTATTCGCCGGCAAACTATTTCGTCACTAACGCGGGCACGAGGGTCGAACTCAACCAGGGCAATGTCTGGCCCAACCTTTGGAACATCACGCCCAAGGCCTGAGGCACGGGCGGGGACCCGTCGACGCGGGTCCCCGCCCAGCCGTCACCACGAATCGAGAGATCACGAAAATGCTTACCTTTATCGGGCGAAGGCTGCTGACGGGCGTCGCGCTGCTGGCCGCCATCACAACGTTTGGATTCACACTCCTCTACCTTGGCGGCGGCGACATCGCCAGGAAGATCCTCGGCGAGAACGCCGACCAGCAAACCGTCACCTTCAAGGCCCAGCAACTGGGGCTGGACCGTCCCGTCCTGGTCCAGTACGGCGACTGGATCTCCCACGCCGTCCGGGGTGATCTGGGCACTTCCTGGTTCAGCGGTCAGCCAGTCCTTGACGCCATCAGCTCGCGCCTGTCTGTGACGCTGTCGCTGGTAACAGGCGCCATCATCCTCATCGCCGTCATCTCGGTGGTCTTGGGCGTGCTCGCCGCCACCAAACGCGGATGGGTGGACCGCTTCGCGCAGCTCCTGGCCATCGTGGGCCACGCGATCCCCGGCTTCCTCTTCGCGGTGGGACTCGTGCTCGTCTTCGCCCTCACCCTGGGCTGGTTCGACCCCACCGGCTACGTGCCGTTCCTGACCGACCCCACGGGGTGGGCGAAGACCGTCACACTTCCGGTGATCGCCCTCGCCCTTGGCGGCATCGCCAGCGTCACCCAGCAGGTTCGCGGCTCCGTGATCGATGCCCTGCGCAACGACTACGTACGGACCCTGCGCAGCCGCGGAATCCCCGCCCGCCGCGTTGTCCTCAAGCACGTCCTTCGCAACGCCGCCGGGCCTGCCCTCGCTGTCCTCGCGGTCTACTTTGTGGGGCTTCTCGGCGGCGCGGTGATCGTCGAGCAGGTCTTTGCCATCCCCGGCCTCGGCCAGGTGGCCGTACAGGCCACGACGCAGGGGGACATTCCCCTCGTCATGGGGCTGCTCGTCGCTACCGGCATCCTCGTCATCATTTTCAACCTCCTTGTAGACCTGGCCCAGGGCTGGCTCAACCCGAAAGTGCGTCTGTCATGAGTACACCCGTCCACGCCCCAGATCCCCAGCTCGCCATCGCTTCGCCGGAGGCCGCGGCCCAGGCCTCTCTCTTGCGTCGCGTTCTGCGCAACCCGCTGGCGCTGAGTTCAATATTCTTCCTTGCCGTGGCCATCGTCAGCGCTATTGCGGCCCCGCTCTTGGCGCCACACAACCCCAACACCGCCGACATCTCCGCGGTCCTGTCTTCCCCGGATGGGGTCCACCTTCTCGGGACGGACGGTGCAGGCCGCGACGTGCTCTCAAGGCTCCTCTTCGGGGCGCAGTTCAGCCTCGCCGGCGCGCTTCTCGCCCTGGTCACCTCCATGGTGATCGGTGTGACCGGCGGCCTGTTGGCCGGATACTACGGCAAGTGGATCGATACAGTCTCGACTTGGGTCATCTCCCTGCTGATGGCACTCCCGGCGATCATCGTCCTCCTGGCCGCGCGCGCCGTCGTCGGCCCCTCCCTATGGGCCTCAATGCTGATCTTCGGCGTGATGCTGTCCCCGGCCTTCTTCCGGCTCGTCTACGCTTCGGTCTCGGCGGTCCGGAACGAGCCGTACGTCGATGCCGCCCGGGTCTCCGGCCTCAGCGATCCGCGGATCATCGGCATCCACATCCTGGCTGTGGTCCGCGCACCCATCGTGGTCCAATCCGCGATCGTCGGGGGCGTGGCACTGGCTGTTCAGTCCGGACTTGAGTTCCTTGGCCTGGGCGACATCAACGTCCCCACCTGGGGCGCCATGCTCAGCGACGGGTTCACCAACCTTTACACGGCACCGCCGCTGATCGTTTGGCCGGCCCTCGCGATCGGCCTCACCCTGATTTCGCTGACCCTGCTGGCCAACAGCCTGCGCGACGAGCTCGAACGCTCCAACGCGCCGCGCCGGCGCCGTCGCAAGCAGTTCGCGGAACCACCCGCCGTCGTGAGCGACGAAGTCATGCGGCACGACGACGGCGGCCCGGCCGGCGAAGCGGTCCTCCGCATCCAGAACCTCTCGGTCGGGTATGAGACGGGAGACGGCGGAACGAAGCGCGTCGTCCACGACGTCTCCCTCACCGTTGCCCGCGGCGAAGTCCACGGACTCGTGGGAGAATCCGGTTCAGGCAAGACCCAGACAGCATGGTCAGCCCTGCGGCTGCTGCCCGAAGGCGGGAGGATCACGGGAGGCTCGATCTTCTTCCAAGGGGAAGACCTGGCCGCCCTAAGCGAGAAGGACATGGAAAAGATCCGGGGATCCCGTATCGCCTACATTCCCCAGGAACCAATGTCCAACCTGGACCCTTCCTTCACTATCGGCAGCCAATTGGTCGAGCCGATGCGGATCTGCCTTCGGATTTCCAAGAAGGAAGCAACAGCACGCGCACTGGGGCTCTTGGCCCGGGTGGGAATCCCCAATCCCGAGCGGACATTTGCCGCGTACCCGCACCAGGTCTCCGGTGGAATGGCCCAACGCGTCCTCATCGCGGGGGCGATCTCCTGCAATCCTGATCTGCTCATCGCGGACGAGCCCACCACGGCGCTCGACGTCACTGTCCAGGCCGAGGTGCTGGACCTGCTGCGCGACCTGCAATCGGAATTCCGGATGGCCGTCATCCTGGTCACCCACAACTTCGGCGTCGTTGCGGACCTTTGCGACCGCGTCTCGGTGATGCGGCTGGGGAGGATCGTGGAGACCGGCCCTACGCGGTCCATTTTCGCCGACCCGCGCCATTCCTACACGCGCGAACTCCTCGGAGCCATCCTCGGCGAGACCCGGCCCCGCGGACCACTCGCCACACTTGACGCTGGACCAAGTGCCAGCCCGTCCCGGAAGGGAGCCTTGCGGTGAACCAGCCATTGTTGGACATCAAGAACGTCACGGTCGAATACCCCTCAAAGAGCTTCCGGGCCAAGCCCTTCAGGGCCCTCAACAACGTCTCACTCGACTTGCGCGCCGGAGAATGCGTCGGCTTGGTAGGGGAGTCCGGCTCGGGCAAGACCACCCTGGGCCGCGCGGTCCTGGGCCTGGCACCCGTGACCGAAGGCAAGGTGCTCTTCCGTGGACAGGACATCGCCCACGCCGGACGCGCCGAACGCCGGGAACTGGCCAGCGACATCCAGGTGGTCTTCCAGGACCCCTACACCTCACTGAACCCGTCCCGGACCGTCGAGCAGATCCTTGCCGAACCGCTGACCGTCCGAAAAGTCCCGCGTGCTGAAGCCTCCAAACGCATCCAAGCGCTGTTCGAGATGGTCAGGCTCCCGGCGGACTCCGGGAACCGGCTGCCGCGAGAATTCTCCGGAGGCCAAAGGCAGCGCATCGCGATCGCCCGCGCCCTTGCCCTGAAACCACAACTGATCGTCTGCGACGAACCCGTCTCCGCCCTGGACCTGTCCACCCAGGCACGCGTCCTGGAACTCTTCAAGGACATCCAGGAACAGACACATGTCGCGTACCTGTTCGTTTCACACGACCTCGAAGTCGTCCGGCACATCAGCCACCGGGTGGCCGTCATGTACCGGGGCGACATCGTCGAATTCGGCGATGGCGACCAGGTCACCAGCGCACCCCGGCACCCCTACACCCAGCGGCTCTTCTTCGCCGCACCGGTTGCCGACCCCGAAGCCCAGGCCCAACGCCGCGAAGAACGACACCGACTTCTGGCCGAGCAGAATGCCTAAGGAGCACCCGTGACCAACATCCTCCTGATCACTGCCGACGACATGGACGGCAACACCCCCGGGTCATTCGGAGGCCCGGCCGAAGCGACTCCGAACCTCGACCGACTCGCGGCGGAAGGGATGGTTTTCCGCCGGGGGCACGTCCCCGCGGCGGTTTGCCAGCCCAGCCGATCCGCCCTGATGACCGGACTATGGCCGCACCGCAACGGGGCCGAGGGCTTCGAGCCGATCAACGATCGGATCGGGGTCATCAACGACCTCCTCAAACAGGCGGGCTATCGCGTGGGCATCCTCGGCAAAGTAGACCACCTCCAACCGGTGGAACGCTTTGCCTGGGACACCGCTGTGAACATGCGCGAGCTTGGCCTGGGCCGCGACCCTGCGGCCTACGGAAGCCGGACCGAAGAGTTCATCGCGGAGGCAACACGGGAAGGACGGCCATGGTTCCTCATGGCCAACGCGCACGATCCACACAGGCCTTTCCATGGCAGCGAGAATGAGCGGGACAAGTGGACTTCGGAAGAACGCGAGCTCTACCCGGAGCCTTCCAAGGTATTCGAAGCGGACGAGGCCCAGCTCCCCGGGTTCCTTCCAGGCGTGCCCGGCGTCCGTACCGAGTACGCCCAATACCTCAGCTCCGCCCGTCGCTGTGATGACGTCGTCGGGGAAGTCCTGGAAGCCCTGGAACGTTCCGGCGCTGCGGGAGAAACTCTGGTGGTGTTCCTCTCCGACAACGGCATGGCATTCCCTTTCGCCAAGGCCAACTGCTATTTGCGCAGCACCTTGACCCCTCTCATCATGCGCTGGCCCGGGGTGACCACCCCCGGCACCAGCAATGCGGACGACTTCGTAAACATGCTCGACCTGTTCCCCACGTTCTGCGACGCGGCCGGCGTCGCGACCCCCGCCGGGCTCGACGGCAGTTCACTCCTCCCGCTGCTCCGAAAGCGGCAGGACAGCCAACGCGAAAAAGTATTCACGGTTTTCCACGAAACCGCGGCGAAGCAGCGCTACGAAATGCGTTGCGTGCAGGACGCCAGTCATGGCTACATCTGGAACGCCTGGGTGGACGGCCACACACAGTACCGGGCTGAAAACATGTTCGGCCTGTCCTGGAAGGCAATGCTCGCCGCAGCCGAAGACGACGCCGATACCGGGCAGCACGCAGACTTCTACGTCTCCCGGGCGCGCGAGGAACTTTATGATCTCGCATCCGACCCCGACTGCCTGCACAACCTCGCAGCCGAGCCTTCCGACGCCACCGTGCTTGCCGCAAAACGCGACGCACTGGCGAGATGGATGGCTGAGACGGGCGACCCCCTGGTCGCAGCGTTCGATGCCGAGGTACCCGGCGAACTATTGGGCAGCTCGGACAAATGAACCAGCCGAACATCCTGTGGATCTCCACTCACGACATCAACCCCGACCTGGGGTGTTACACGGGCGTCTGGCCCGGGGCAGAGTACGCGGTGACGCCCCTTCTTGACCGGCTCGCCGCCGAAGGGGCGAGGTTTGACCACGCGTTCGCTTCCGCTCCGGTGTGCGCGCCTGCACGGTCCGCGATCATGACCGGATGCTTCCCCACGGTGATCGGGACAATGCACATGCGCACCAAGGCCGTGCCCCCGCCAGAGGTGAGACTCCTGCCGGAATATTTCCGGCAGGCCGGTTACTACTGCACGAACAACTGGTTCACGGACTTCCAAGTCGACATTCCACCCACCGTCTTTGATGATTGCTCACCAGTTGCCCATTGGCGGAACCGCCCAAACCCCGGCACCCCATTCTTTGCGGCATTCCACGGCATGGCCACCCACGAATCCCGAATCGATGTGGACGACGAAGCATTCGAGGCGAGTACGGCGAACGTTGGGGCCGCTGACAGGCATGATCCGGCGTTGGCGCCCTTGCCGCCGTACTACCCGGACACGGCCGTGTTCCGGCGGGCGTGGGCACGATACGCGGACCTCATTACCGAAATGGACCATTGGGTGGGAACCATCCTGGACCAGCTGGAAGAAGACGGCCTGGCCCAGAACACCATCGTGGTGTTCTGGTCCGATCACGGCAAAGGTATGCCGCGAGCCAAACGCTGGGCCACGGAAGCCGGTCTCCGGGAGCCATTGATCATACGCTGGCCGGATGCGATCCCGGGCGGGACAGTCAGGGGAGACCTGGTCCACACGATGGATCTGGCCCCGACGATGCTGCAGGCCTGCGGACTGCCTGTCCCCGAACACATGCACGGCGTTCCCTTGTTCGGGCCGGACGGGTCCTTCGTAGAGGATCCGAACGAGTACGTTTATGGCGGACGGGACCGGATGGATGAAGCCGAAGACACCTCCCGCACCGTCCGGGACCAGCGATTCCGATACATTCGAAACTTCCACCCCGACCGCCCGCCCATGCTCCATACCGACTACCCGGACCGGTTGCCGACGTTGGCCGAGTTTCGCCGCATCGCAGCAGCGGAGGCCAGGCAGCTCGCTTGCGGTGAGCCCCGCAGCCTGTTCACCGACCTTCAACGCACGCTGGTGGCCGCTTCCAAGCCCGCCGAGGAGCTCTACGACCTCCTCGAGGATCCCCACGAAACCCAAAACCTCGTCGCCGATCCAGCCTATGGCGCCGATCTTGACCGGTTCCGGGACGCGCTGGCGCGCTGGCAGGGCCGCTTCGGCGACCTCGGGCTGGTCGACGAAGCAGAACTCATCGAGCGCTGGCGGCCCGCAGGCCTGCCACGCACCACGGCGGAGCCGATCATCGTCCAGACGCCACACGGGCTGGAAGCTGAATGCCTCACCGATGGGGCGTCCATCGCGTGGACCACGGATCCTCCTGGCCCCATCAATGGGCGTACCCGCATGGAAAGAACCGCAGGAAGCCCCGAACACGACGGACGGCGCTGGCATCTGTACTCAGGACCAGTCATGACGGAAGACGCCGAACAACTGTGGTTCCGTGCGTGGCGGATCGGCTTCCAGCCCAGTCTGGAGACTCTTGCGCCGGTGCCCGCCCGGGCCGAACACGCCACGTAACCCGAACGACGTTCAAAATCAGGCCCACGTGGCAAACAACAAGAAGACTCTCACGATAGGAACCCGATATGGAAACGCTTACCCCGGACCGCCGCTCTGCAGATCAGATTGCTATTGACCAGCGACTGAAGTCGCTCCTTGCTGAACTAAGCCTGGAGGAGAAGGTGCGGTTGTTGACGGGCCGGGATTTCTGGACGACGTGGCCGGTGGAGCGGATCGGGCTGCGGCGGATGTTGTTCTCGGACGGGCCCACGGGGGTGCGGGGTGAGGTGTGGGATGAGCGGGAGCCGTCGATGAACTTCCCTTCGGCCGCTGCCATCAGCTCCAGCTGGGACCCCGCGATCGCGGACCGGCTCGGCGCGGCTTCCGCCGTCGAAGCCCGCCGCAAGGGAGTCGACGTCGTGCTGGGCCCGACGATCAACCTGCACCGTTCCCCGCTGGGTGGCCGGCATTTCGAGGCGTTCAGCGAGGACCCGGTCCTGACCGCTGAGCTCGCGGCCGCGTATGTGGCCGGGGCCCAGCGCAACGGCGTGGGGGCCACCCCGAAGCATTACGTGGCCAATGATTCGGAGACGGACCGGTTCACGGTGGATGTGAAGGTGGGGGACCGGGCCTTGCGGGAGCTGTACCTGCTGGCGTTCGAGAAGGCCATCGTCGAATCGAAGGCGTGGCTGGTGATGAGCGCGTACAACTCGGTCAACGGGGTCACGGCCACCCAGAACGAGCTGCTGGAATCCCCGTTGAACACTGAGTGGGGTTTCGACGGCGTGGTCATCAGCGACTGGACCGCGGTGCGCAGCGTGGAGAGCGCGAAGCATTCCCAGGACCTGGTGATGCCGGGCCCGGACGGCCCCTGGGGTCCGGCGCTCGTGCTGGCGGTCAAATGCGGGACGGTTCCGGAGGCCGCGATCGACCGGAAGGTGCTGCGGATCCTGCAGCTGGCCGCCCGGGTGGGCGCCCTGGAGGGCTTCGAGCCCGTGGCCGCTGAACAGGTTGACGGAATGCCGGCGGAGCGGGAGGATCCGGTCGCGTTCGCCCGGGAGGCGTCCGTGGCGGGCACGGTGATGGTGAAGAACGACGGCGTGCTGCCGCTGGCTCCCGCTTCTGTCACCAGCGTTGCGGTGATCGGGCACAACGCCCGCCATGCCAGGACCCAGGGCGGCGGGTCCGCGACCGTGGTCCCGGAAAAGATCGTCACCCCGCTGGAGGGGATCCGTGCCGCGTTCGGCCCGGAGAACGTCTCCTACAACGTGGGCGCGGTGGTGCAGGAAGGCATCGCCGAACTGCCCCTGGAACAGCTGAGGAACCCGGTCACGGGCGGGCCGGGGCTGCGGGTGCGGTTCTTTGCCTCCACCGGCAAGGAACTGTTCGCGGAGGACCGCCGCTCCACCGCGCTGGTCTGGTTCGGCGGGGCCGCCCCGATCGCGGGGTCCTCGATGGTCCAGTTCCACACGATCTACACCCCGGAGGAGACCGGCACCATTCGCCTGGGCTTCTCCACCGTGGGGCACGGGCGGATCTTCGTGGACGGGGTCCTGGCGCATGAGGCGTCCATCGAGGCCACGGGCACGGACCTGGGCGCTGCGTTCCTGGCCCCGCCCTCCGCTTCCGTCCCGGTCCGGGTCACCGCAGGTGTTCCGCTGGAAGTGACGGTGGAACTGGACCTCGCCGGGCGCGCCGGGGCCCTGGGCAATGCCCTGGCCGTGACCATCGGGCTCGAAGCGGACGACACCGACCCCGAGGCCCTCATCGCGGAAGCGGTGGAAGCGGCCCGGGTGGCGGAGGTCGCCGTCGTCGTGGTCGGCACGAACTCCCGCGTCGAATCCGAAGGCTACGACCGCACCACCCTGGAGCTGCCGGGCCTGCAGGACCGCCTGGTCCACGCCGTCGCCGCGGCCAACCCGCGCACCGTGGTGGTGGTGAACTCCGGGTCCCCGGTGCTGCTGCCCTGGCGGGACGAGGTGGCGGCGACCCTGATCGGGTACTTCGGCGGGCAGGAATTCGGCACCGCCCTCGCCGAGATCCTGGTTGGCGCCGCCGAACCCGGCGGCCGGCTCCCGACCACCTGGCCCGCGACCCAGGAGGACGTGCCGGTCATCAACACCACCCCTGACGTCGACGGAAAGCTGGAATACGAGGAAGGCATCCACATCGGCTACCGGGCCTGGCTGAAAGCAGGGACGGAACCGGCCTACGAATTCGGGCACGGACTCGGCTACACCCACTGGACCCTCGACTCTGCTGAGGCCCTCGCCACCGCGGTGCCCGGCACCGTCGTTCCGCTGACGGTGACCCTGTCCAATACCGGCGCCCGGCCTGGCAAGCAGGTCGTGCAGGTCTACGCCGAAAAGCCCGGATCCGCGGTGGACCGTCCCGTGCGCTGGCTCGTCGCCTCCGCGCCCGTGTGGGCCGGGCCCGGGGAAACAGCCACCGCCACACTCAACGTGCCCACCCGCCTGCTGGCCTACTGGGACAACGGCTGGAGCTACGAACCAGGGGACTACCGCCTGCGCATCGGCACCTCAGTCAACGAGCTGCCGCTGTCCGTGAACTTGGAGCTGGGTGCCTAGGAGGCTGCTGAACAGCGCGGTAGTGGGGCGGGCGGAACGCCACCAAGGGCCGTCAAGAGGCGTGTTCTGGTCAGCACTTTCAGGTGCGACAATGGGGTCGTTCCACCCGCTTGGTTCATTCTGCCTCAGATCCGGGGCGTCATCCAGAGGTCGGATCGGCAGGGTCCGAGCAGTACCATGACGTCATACTGGAGTCCCCAGACCGGGGACTCCAGTAGGGCTGTCGTTTCGGCCGCCGTCGACTCCTTCTTCCAGGGGTCGGCAGCATGATTCCACGCTAATCTGAAGGAAGGTCTGGTGTCGGGTGAGAAGTTGGCTCTGAATCTCGAAGAAGTTACTTTTGAGGATCCGCGTGCTGCTCGGTTACGGGATCTGCTGAACAAGGAACTCCTCGACCGGTACGCCACGGAGGACGAACCCGCCCTTCCGGCTGCCGCCAGGTCGGCCTTAGACGTCCCCGCTGAAGACTTCGTCGCGAACGTCCTCGTCGTCACCGCCTCCGGGCATGCGATAGCGCATGGGGCACTTCGCCTGCTGAACGGGGAGTGGGAAGTCAAGCGTGTCATCGTTGACCCCGCAGCGCGTGGCCTCGGGGCGGCGACTCGACTGATGGCCGGGCTGGAGCAGATCGCAGCTGCGGCCGGCGCCAGACGGGTCATTCTTCAAACCGGCGGCAAACAACCGGAAGCAGAAGCCCTGTACCGGAAGATCGGCTACCGACAAATACCGGCCTATCCGCCCTACGACACCGCGATACCGGCGTCAGTCTGCTTCGAAAAGGAACTTGCCGGCTGAGTCCCCGGAATCAGCCGACAAAAGCCGGACGCAAACGGTGGCAAGAGAACGAAGGCGGGACGTACCGCCTTCGTCCTCCGTTCGGTTTTTGTGGTTACTGGCCGGACGCCGGGTCCGTACCCGCGCTTGACACAAGCGGTCCCAGTAACAGACTTCCTGACGTGAACTCCTCACCGCATTCCGCACACAACACCACCGGTTTCAGGTCCGCCCCGCAACTGTGCCGATAAGAAGCGCGGGGCGTCTCGTCGCGCATCCATGTACTGCTCCACGCCGCGAGCGAAATGAGAATGGGCGCGACTTCCGCTCCGGAGGTTGTGAGGTGGTACTCGTAGCGCGCGGGGCGCTCGGAGTACTGGACACGCTCAATCACGCCACGGTTTTCGAGTGTGCGCAGCCGGTCCGTCAGGATGTCGCGGGACGCGCCTGTATTGCGCGCAATCTGATCGAACCGGTGAACGCCCAGCGACATCTCGCGAAGGGCGAGCAGCGCCCACCGTTCCCCTAAAACGTCGAGGCCTGCCGCGATGAAACACGCCCTCGGCGCATTTACTGCCTTCTCGGTCGGCCGATTCATCGTTCACCTGCTTTCAGTACTCTCCTCAAGTATACAGGTCAGTTGGAAAATCCAACCGACTCAGCTAATCTGATGTTCTGAGACCGCGACAACCGCGTCGCCGCCCTATCCGACAGTAGGAGAATCCATGCCACAGCTATCTGGCGCCGTCGTCCTTGTCACCGGCGCGAACGGAGGACTGGGCCGCGAGCTCGTGGAACAGGCCCTCGCCCGGGGTGCTGCAAAGGTGTACGCGACAGCCCGCCGCCCGCAAGAGTGGAACGATCCCCGGGTCGTCCCTCTCACTCTCGATGTCACCGACGCTGACTCGGTCCGGGCCGCCGTCGCCCAGGCCCAGGACGTCACAGTCCTGATCAACAACGCCGGTACGAGCGTCGAATCGGACACTCTGTTGGCACTCTCCGACGAGGAGATCCGCGAAGTCATGGAGACCAACTTCTTCGGACCCGTCGCCATGACCAGGGCATTCGCACCGGTGCTTGCCGCCAGCGATACATCAGCGGTCCTCAACATCCACTCGGTGCTCAGCTGGATCGCACTCACCGGCGCCTACAGCGCATCAAAGGCCGCGTTGTGGTCAGCGACCAACTCCTTCCGCGTGGAACTGGCCCCCCAAGGCACGCAAGTCACGGGTGTTCACGTCGGCTACATGGACACAGCCATGGCCAAGGGCGTGAATGCCCCGAAGACCTCCCCCGAGGAAGTCGCGCGGAAGTCCTTCGATGGGCTCGAGCAAGGTGACTACGAGGTCATCGTGGACGACATCAGCGCCGGGGTGAAGCTCGGCCTGTCGGGTCCGATCTTGGGTCTGTACCCGGTCCTGGCATCCAATTCCCCGGCATGACCGCGGCAAAGCCTGAAGACCTGCAGAGAACCTAAGGAGGAAACCCTGGTGTCAACGAACGCCCCAGCGCAACGCTCGGAAACCTTCACCTGGATGGATCCGGCAATCGCGCTCGAACAGCTGCCACTGCTGTCGGGTCTGGACTACTTTTCCGGCCTCCGCGACGGCAGCATCGCGCCGCCGCCGATCGCTTCCCTGATGAATTTCGATCTCGTCGATGCGAAATACGGTCACGTCGAGTTCCAGTGCTGGCCGGGAGAAGCGCACTACAACCCCCTCGGAATGGTGCACGGTGGCCTGGCCTGCACGCTCCTTGACACGGTGCTCGGCTGCGCAGCACACAGTACCTTGGAAGCAGGGATCGGTTACACCTCCATTGACCTGGCGGTCAAGTATCTGCGACCCATCACGCTCCAGAAGGGTGCTCTTCGCGCAGAGGGGTCAGTCGTGAAAACCGGCTCGCGGGTGATCTTCACCGAAGGCCGCCTCAGCACCGCTGGGGGAGAACTCCTCGCCACCGCGACGAGCACGCTGCTCATCTTCACCCACCAACCAGGCGCTCTGACAACATGACTGATACCTGCACCTCTGACGCCCTGACGCCGGCCCCTACGGATCGCGCCTTGCCCCCGGCCGCCCTGTCGGGAATACCGGCGTTGAGCCGCTTCGGCATTCCCTTGGGGCTTGCCGGTCTTGGCGGCGGCTGGTCCGCCGCGAGGAGCTCTCTCGGATCGCCTATGTGGCCGGAGGAAATCTTTTACGGGGCAGCAAGCTCCCTGTGGTTGATCCTGACCGCCGTCTACGTGTTCCGGGGCCTTCGCCGAAAAGGAGCATTCCGGGCCGACCTGAGACACGAAGTGGCAGGGCCCTTTGCGTCCTTCATCCCCTTAGTAGGGATCCTGCTTTCGTCGCACTACAGCCAGTATCTGCCGCCATGGGGCGCCTGGCTGTGTGTGGCTTTCATTGCCGGCCTTGCCGTCGTCGCTGCCCAGCTCCTCGCCCACTGGGTCACCGGCGGGGTATCCATGCAATCTATCCATCCCGGCTACCTGCTACCCGTCGCAGCCGGATCCTTCGTTGCCAGCATCGGGTTCTCAAGCATCCACGCCCATGGTGCGGCCATGGCCGCGTTTGGCGTTGGCGTGTTCTTCTGGCTGGTGATAGGAACTGTCGTCACCGTCCGCCTGATGACCGGCGGCGAGGTGCTACCAGCCGCCAAGGTCGGACTGTCCGCCTATCTGGCTGCGCCGGCAACGGCCAATATCGCGTGGATGGTGTCACATCCAGGACCCTTGGGAGCGATTCAGCTCGGACTGACAGGCGTACTGTTGATCATGGTGCTGATGCAGGTCATGCTCCTCCCCGAGTACCGCAAACTTCCCTTCACGCAAATGTTTTGGGTATTCACCTTTCCCGTGGGTGCGACCACGAACTATGCCATCCGCTGGCTTGCAACAACCGACCTCCCCGGCCGGCAAATATGCGCCTGGGCGATTCTCGGCCTTGCAACGGCCTTCACCTTGGTCATCACCGCTCGCACCGTGCCGACACCCATCGCCCCAAAGGCAACGAGACTGGCCGCACCACAGAGCACGCAAGTGCACTGAAGCTCCCGCTTCGTGCTTTTCCTGCTCGACCTTCGACGACATAGACACATCCGCTGAAGCCAACGAGTACGCCGCCGAGTTCGTCCGGCGGAAGATCCGGGAAGGCGTGCTCGATCCGCAGACGGCCGAGCTGTTGACCCCCAAGGACTACCCCTACGGCGCAAAACGGCCTCCGGTCGGTGACGGCTACTACGAAGCCTTCAACCGTGCCAACGTCCACCTCGTCGACATTAGAAAGCAGCCCATCAGCGAAATCACCCCGACCACGCTGCGCGTGGGGGAGGACGAGTACGAGGTTGCGTCCTGATGAGGTCGAACTTGGCGTCGGTATCCATGGTGAACGCGGCACTGCACGAGTGCCCTTCGCGGGAGCGGATGAGCTCACGGCTCTAGTGGTCGATCCGCTTGTCGCAGAGCTCGGATTGGGGCGTTCTGCCCCTCCAGCAAATCCTCCATGCTGTGCCCGCAGACCCCCAGCTGCATCCGGAGCGCGGCAGGAGGTCGGGGGTGTCCTCCAGCAGGCAGCTGGTCCGGACGTCTTGGACACGAAACGCGCAGCACTTGGGCTCTTTACCGGGTAATCCCCAAATTTCGGGGCGCTCAAGGATGAGCACCAACGCGCACGAGTGGTGCTGTGCCCGTCACGGATAGGTGGGATACGCATTCTTGACGGTCTTTGTTCCTGTCTCAGGTCTTGGCGGTGCGGAGTGCCGTACCAGCCTCGGCAAGCTAAGCGCTTGGCCGCTGGCGGAACCCACGAGGGCCTGTTCTACCGGCCCACGGTTCTCGCTGGGGTTACCCCTGAAATGCCGGCCTATGCCGAAGAGGTGTTCGGCCCCGTGGCGCCTGTCGTGCCTTTCGCTACCGTCGAACAGGCGATCGCACTGGCCAGCGACACGGAATACGGTCTCTCACTGGGCATACTGGGCGACGTGGGCTTGGCGATGGAACTTGCCGATAGTATTCCCAGCGGTATTGTCCACATCAACGAACAAACGGTTGGCGACGAAGCGAATGCCCCCTTTGGCGGTGTACGCGCCTCCGGAAACGGATCGCGGTTCGGGGGGCCGGAGGCAAACATCGAGGCGTTCACGGAAACTCAGTGGCTGACTGTGCGCCCCCGATATTGCCACCTACTCCCTCTAAGCGCGCAGGAGCACCGTCTTCACCGCGAGGCTGCCGTACCGGCCTACCCGGCGAGCGTCATTAGGTTTGCCAACGACCGCCCGGAGACCGCCCGGGCTGCTTTTTCAGTGTTGGCAGAGGCGATCCAGCGTTTCATTGAGTGTGGATTCCATCTGGCCCCGATACAGATCGCGCTTGGCCTGTGTCGAGGGGTCTTCGATGTCGGAAGGGATCACTGGTGGCACCACGGTCATGGAGGCCACGTACTTCCCGTCCTCGGAGGTTACCGCGACCGTCAAGTATGCCCAAAATCCGCCGCGCCCTTCGAACCGCGTCCCGCCCATGCATCCGTCCGGCGTCGTCCAGACACCGAGCGCGCAGGGCGCCAGACTTGGCTTCTTCTTCATCTCGGCCAGACTCTTTGCCGAGAGGAGTCTGCCTTGGAAGAGGGCGGCGTAGAACGTGTTCACGTCGGCCACGGTCGAGGTGACGCCCGCATGCGGAGAGTCGGCTGTGTCCGAGTTGTCGGTTACGTCCAGCCGCTCCCCACGGAGGGCGATGTACCCGTGCAGGAGCCGTGCCTCATGGAGGTTCAGCCGTCCGGTGGTGGTGTCCTTGAGGCCGAGCGGGTCGATAACCTCCTCGCGGAGCACTTGAGGGAACGGCTTGTGGCGGAGTGCCTCGACCAAGAGGCCCAAGGCCATGTATCCCGTGTTCGAGTAGCTGAAGCTGCCCACAGAGAAGGGCTCCCACGGCTGGGTACCCGCCACTCGGAGCGCAGTCTCGGGCGTAACCAGCAGTTGGCCTATGGACGCTCGGACGTCCACGTCCTTGTAGAGCACGTCCGTGAACTCGGGCACCCCGGAAGTGTGGCCGAGCAGTTGCCTAACGGTGATCGGCCCGGGCGGGTGGAGCAGCGTCTTGAACCCGGGGACGATGTCGTTCACAGGGTCGTCGAGGCCGATGAGGCCGTCATCGACGAGTTTGAGGACGGTGACCGCGGTCATGGTCTTCGTGATGCTCGCGACTTCCGCCAGGTCGGTGGGCTGTGCAGGGGCCTTGGTGTCGAGGTCGCGGACGCCGTACGCTTTGGACCACTCCCCGCCGGGCCAACGTACCTGGACCATAGCGGACACGGCGCCCTGGTCCATGAACAGCTTCGCCTGACGAGCGAGCGAGTCCGTCGCGGCTGGGGCGGTCGGTGATGGTGTGCTGTCGGGGGCGGTGTAGGTGCAGGCCGAGAGGGCGAGGACAACGGCGAGGGCCGCGTGCCTCAGGGCGAAGTTCTTGGAGCTCATGGGAAGCCGCCGATCAGGTCAGGTGACATCGGGCTCGGCCGTGCTCGGCGCCAACGCCCGGCCAGACTTGAATCAGCACCGTCTTTCCAGCATCTCAATGCTAAGACTCGCGCTCACGCAGGAGAACCCGCCCGCGGCCGCAATACGGATGAATCATGCGCGGTCGGTGTCCGTGATATTGCTAGGTGGGTCGCAGGTCCTTCCGCGATGTCCTCACTGCGGCGATGTATTCGGCTTGGGCCGCTGTGGAGTCGATGGCACGGCGTTCGGTTCCGCGGACGGCCGTCCGTAGAGCATGCCGCACAGTCGGCCGTCCAGTTCGGCGTGTTGTGTCTCATTGCCCGACCTGAGAACTGTGTACTCTCAGCCAGGTCGACGGAACATTCTGGGCACGGCTTCGATCGGATACGCCCGTCTCGATCAGGGCACAGAAGCCTGACGGTCAGACCGATGGGCTGGAGGCCTGCCGCCTGGAGAAGGTGTTCGTCGATGACACACCCTCGATTTGGCATGAGCGGCATGGGATTGCTTCTGGGATACGCCCGATAGTTGACCACCGATCAGCACGGTCAGATGCAGTTTGACGCGCTCAGCGAAGCAGGCGTGAGGGAAGAGTACATCTACTTCGAGCAGTTTCCGGGACGAAACTGGCCCGGGAGCGCCCGGCTACGAGCAAACTGCTCGGTTACAGCGCCTGGGTTATCCCCGGTGCCGCCATCGATTCGGAGACCGGATGCAGTCCACCCGGGGCGATCGCTTGGTTGGGCAGCTCAGTTTGGCCGGGGGTTCTTTAGAAGGTGGATGCTGACGACTTCACTGGTGTCGCGCGTTGTGACCGTGATCCCGTCACCGACAACGTCCAAGAAAAAGATGGCCCTTTCGCCCACCTTGAGTTTCCCGATGCCCAGCAGGGGAATCTCCTCGGTGTCCATCCTGAGAACCGACACGCCTGCCGTTCGGTATGCGGCTTCTGGGCCTTGGTCCGCTGGCAGGCGAGTGAGGCTTGGGGAGTTGCCGAGGGCGATCCGGTAGAGGGAGCCTGTCGATGTGCGGAAGGCAAACGTTCCGGTGTCTGTGTCCGTCAGTTCCTCGATCCGCACCATGGCCTGATTCTACGTTGGAAGGGCACGCGGGAGCCGCCGGGGGATTCCTGGGTTGCTCGCCGGGGGATTGGTGGAATCCGTTGAGCTGGTTTTGGGATCTGGAGGGAAATGGCTGAGGGCCCCGCAGCTCCTGGCTGCGGGACCCTCAGTAATCCATAACAGGGAACCTGCCCCTGTCTTCCTTTACAGTCTACTACCATGGCTAAGTCTGAACCAAAGAGCATCGAGTCCGTGCTGCTGCGGCGGTTGAGCAAGGCCCGGCTTGCACCCTACCTTGAAGCTGCCGGAAGCCTGCAGGATGCGGTTCACCTGTACCGATGGAACATCCGGCTCTCGGGCGCGGCATACGAGGCACTCCACATTTTCGAGGTCGTGCTACGTAATGCCCTCGATGAAAAACTGTGTCTGTGGAACGCAACCCAGACCAACCCGAAAACCGGACAGGCCCACTCCGCGGACTGGCTCCTGGACCCGTCGGTGTTGATAGAGCGAATTGTGGGCAGGGACATTCCCGATGCCAGGGCGCGGGCGGGCAGATCAACGCGTCTGCGGCCGAAGCACCTGCGCGAGCCGCTGCACGAGGATCTTCTTGCGGCCATGTCGCTTGGCACGTGGCGGTTCATGCTGCCGGGCCGTAAGGATGCCGGGAAGCAACTGTTGTGGGATCAGGCACTGAGTTCGGCCTTCCCGAACCTGAAACGACCGGTCCATGAACTGGAACGGGCGGTGGAGGGCGTGTATCGCCTGCGCAACCGTGTCGCGCATCTTGAACCTCTGATCAACAGTCGAATCGAAGCCCAGCTCGCCAACATGCGGACGGTCATCGGCGCGATTGATCAGGACATACTGTCCTGGTTCGCCTCCGTCGAGAAGATCGGCCAGACCCTGAAAGAGCGCCCGACGGTCAACCGCGGCCACTGACATCCCTGTACGTCACTTGAAGGCAGTGCTCGCAGGCTGGCCAGTGACAGCCAAGGCCTTGCAAGCAACCATTTACAGCAAGGCCAACGATCCCAAGGCGGGGAGTAGTGTCGCGGCGGTCTCTAAGCGAAAAATGGGGTGTGCACAATGTGCACACCCTTGCCGTCGGACTGGGCCGTACTGGTGCCGGACTGGACCGTACTCGGCATGTTTTCGGGAGTTCCCAGTATTTCCAGGGCTCGGAAGCCGGTTCGAGCCCCACCTCGGGCACAATGTTGTCGCAGGTCAGGGGCCTATTTGGCTCCTGACTGTGCACAAATCAGCTTTTTATGGGCCCTTCGGGGCCGTTTTTGTTGGTGGCCTTCGGTGTGGCCGGGTGCCTCTTTCCTTCGGTTGGGCGGTAGGTCTGTGTTCTTGCTCTTTCATGGTGCGGTCGTGGCTCGGCGCCATGTTGTGGTTGTGGTCTGGGGTCGCCGTGGCTAGAGCATGACGACGGGGGTGATTCTGCTCGTTGTCGCGAACCAGCCGGATGCGAGCCGGTACGAACCAGTTCTTCCGGATGTCCGAGCCCTTCCAGCAGTATCGGGCTCCGCCACTGACGCGTGCCGCCGCCCACCGGTTCACGGGAAGTTTTCGAAATTCAGGCGTTTCTCCGGTCACAATGGAAATTGTGAATGAAGACACGCCGGATGTCGTCGGGCAAAGTGCCCTGCCCTGGTTTCCCGATGTGGCAGGCAACGCCATGACCCGCGAACTTGAGGAACTGCGCCTCGAGAATGCCAGGCTGCGGAAACTGCTGGTACTCACCGAGCCGGAATCAAGAGCTCCCCGCCAAGACCAGCCGGCCATTCCTGCAGTTGTGAACCGTGGCCCCGTGACCATGGAGTCGTCTCCGGAGGCAAAAGTTCGTCTATTCCAGGACTTGTTCCGGGCACGCAGCGATGTCTATGCACTCCGATGGGAGAACTCACGGGACGGTCGATCCGGCTGGATACCCGCCGTCGCCGGCGGTTGGCGCAAGGGCGCGAACATGGCCGGTGCCAATTTCCTGCCGCTTACTCCCATCGTTGTGGCTGAACATCTGCGCGGACTGCACCACATTGGCCTCTATCCCTTGACTGAGCAGGAAACATGCTGGTGGGTGGCAGCGGATTTCGACGGCGATGCCGCAATGTTGGATGCCTTGGCGTACGTCAAGGCTGCGCGCTTTCGCGGGATCCCGGCTGCGCTTGAAGTCTCCCAATCCGGACGCGGAGCTCATGCCTGGATCTTTTTCAGCACGGCCGTAGCGGGCTCGGCCGCGCGCCAACTCGGCACCGGGCTGATTCACGAGGCAATGGGACTGCGCGGCAGCATGAGCTTGGCAAGTTATGACAGGCTTTTTCCGTCCCAAAACGTGCATTCGGGCAAGGGCATGGGCAATCTGATTGCTGCACCGCTGAACGGAAAGCGCCGCCAGCACGGCACAACGCTGTTCCTCGACACCACTACCCTCGAACCGTATGAGGACCAATGGGCGTACCTGTCCAGCCTCGACCGACTCTCGGCCGGGGAAGTCAACACCCACATCCGCAGGCTGCCTGCCGTCAAGTTGGGACAAGAGGTCCGCCGGCTCGAACTGCCCCAGTCGTCCAAGATCGTTCCCCGCCCTGCGCTCATCATTCGCGCTACCTTCGCTTCACGTATAACCATCAAAGCAACGGATCTGGGGCCCGCCATGATTTCGGCAGTCAAACATGCCGCGTCAATGCCTAACCCCGAGTTTTACGAACGTCAACGCCAGCGCCGGTCGACCTGGGACATCCCGCGTTTTCTCCGCAACTATGACGAAACTCTTGAAGGCGACCTTATTTTGCCTCGCGGTTTGCTGTCGCTCTTGCATCAACTGGTCGAATCGAGTGGCAGCACACTGCGCATTGATGATCAGCGCGCATCCGGCACCGCTCAAAGTTTCGAGTTCACAGCTCTTCTCCGTGGGGAGCAACAAGGCGCAATGGATGCCGCCACTTCCACTGAGCAAGGCATTTTGGTGGCTCCGCCCGGCACCGGCAAGACAGTCATCGCCTGTGCCGCAATGGCGCGTCGTGGCGTATCCACGCTGATCCTGGTTGACCGCAAGGCCCTGGCTGACCAATGGCGTAGCCGCATACGCGAGTTCATGGATGAAAAGTGCGGCCAAATAGGTGGAGGGCGTGCAAAGACAACGGGACGCATCGACGTCGCGCTCTTGCCCACGCTCGCGCGGCGCGACAACGTCGCTGAGCTGACCGCCGGGTACGGTTTTGTCATCGTGGACGAGTGCCACCATGTCCCGGCCGTGGCATTCAGCCATGTCATGAACCAGATCCCGGCACGGTACTGGTTGGGGTTGACGGCGACACCGTACCGGAGGGACAAACTGGACTCGCTGATCTACCACCAGCTCGGCAAGATCACGCACACCATTTCGCCCCCTGCTCCGCAGCAGCTGCCACGCGACGTGCAAGCGGTTGCCGATCCCACGCTGGCTTTGAAGCTGCACCGGACGTCCTACAGTTACGATGGCGGCGCGGACCCCAGCGAGCCTGGCGGGATTTCCGCCATCTACAAGGACTTGATTGCCAACGAGGATCGCCTGCACCAAATTTACGACGACGTTATGGTGGCTTACGAACAGAACTCGCGAATTCTTTTGCTGACCACCTGGAAAACCCATCTTGATTCCTTCAGGTCCCGGTTCGAGGCGAATGGTCTGAAGCCGGTGGTCTTCACTGGGGCAATGAAGGCGAAGGAGCGACAAGCCGCCGTCGACCTTCTTTTGAACTCCGATGACTCAGAGCCGCTGCTGGTGTTGGGAACCGGCTCCTACATTGGCGAGGGCTTTGATTGTCCGAAGCTGGATACCTTGTTCCTTGCGGCCCCCATTTCCTTCAGGGGCAGGTTGGTCCAATACGCCGGCCGAATCATCCGACCATACCCAGGGAAAACGGTGGCGACCGTTCACGACTACCATGATGAGTCCACTCCGGTCCTGGCAGCTTCACTGAACAAGCGGGCGCCGGGGTACGTCTCGCTCGGGTTCCCTGATCCGCGGAAACTGCCAAGCGCGTGACGTCGTCATCCCCGCATGGACAGTCTTCGGTGATTCTGCGACAGCATCAGCCACCAAATGGTCCCCGTGACGACCACGTAACGGAAAGCGACGTGGACGTACTTGACGTACCTGATGTACGTGCGGATGATTGATATATGAGCACCCCCACACATGAGACAGTCGGTGGACACGTCTACGGGTTTACCCAAGCACGGGATTCGTTGAAGACGATCCTCGATGCCAGCGAGCGGGGAGGGCTGTCCACGATACGGCGGCCCGACAGGGCCACGGCCGCCGTCGTCAATGGAGAGAGCTTGCGCCGCTATCTGGAATTGACGGTCGTCGCCAATGTCCAGGTCGTGAACGAGGACGGAGCATGGGCTGTCTTCATGCCGGGGCAGCCTTTTGCCGCTGAGGCCACGGAACTGGGTGAAGCGTTGGCGGACTTTGTCGATGCTTTGCGGGACTACGCGGAGGATTGGGAGGACCATTTGCACGCGGCGCCCAATCACCGCGAGAACTGGGCCTTGGTTCAGCTCATTGATCTGTGCACCGATCAGCAATTGGCCGCCTGGCTCACCGGCTCGGTGGCATGAGCGTCCGACGCGTGGGCGGACGGGACGACCATGAGAAGTTCTGTCTAACCGAGCGCTGGGAGTTGGTGACGAATGCCCGCGGGAAACCAGTGCGCCATCACGCGACTTACCGGTTGAGTCTGCAAGACGGACGGATCTTGCGGACCCGGATTTCCCGCCCGGTGGATCGCACCACGTATTCGAGTTCGATCTGGAACCATATTCTCCAAGACCAGCTCGAGGTCAGTGAGGATGAGTTTTGGGCATGCGTCGATGACGGTGCCTTGCCTGCCCGCGGAATGGCAGCCCCTCCCGCTTCGGCTATTCCCCTGGCGCTGGTCTGGCAACTCACCCACACCGTTGGAATGAATGAACGAGATGTTGCCCGGATGACGAAAGAGCAGGCCGTTCAGGCGATCAACGATTACTGGATGTCGCAAGGGGGAGGACAGGACGATTGAGGCGGTTGCCCGGTTGGTCGGACAGGCCGCATTTGCCATAGCGGACATTCGTCTCCGTGAAAAAAGCGGCGTGTGCACAATGTGCACACTTTGGCTGTCGGACTGGGCCGTACCGGGGCCGGACCGGGCCGTACTCGGTATGTTTTCGGGACTTCCCCATGTTCTCAAGGCTCGGAGTCCGGTTCGAGTCCCACCTTGGGCACGTGTTTCCGCAGGTCAGGGGGCCTTTGGCTCTCTGACTGTGCACAAATCAGCTTTTTGTGTGTTCCTTCGGGTCTTTTGTGGGGTCCTCTGCCTCGCGTTCTCTGGATGGGGAGTGGTCTGTGGTCTTGTTTCTTCTTCATGGTGGGTAGGGACCGGACTGCATGACTTGGGTATGTCAGTCTGATGGGGCCTCGTCCGGCCTTCAACCGCCGGCGGTGGCTGCAACGGCGGCCATTCCTGGGCGCCTCCATGGAATCTTTCGTTGTTGAGTCGTCTAGTGTTTCAGTGGGACCGGGAGGCATTGTCCTGAGCGATTGGAAGGGCCGGATCTGAAGTCAGTTGTCGGCGGCGTGTTTGGGCTGCTGTCCGGGATCCGTGTCTTTGGTGGTGTGGGCGCGCGCATGGGCGGCTAAGTTTCGTTCCTCAATGAGTTCCTGAAGCCAGAAGTAGGACGCCTTGGGCGTCCGTGCCAGGGTCTGGAAGTCCACGTGGATCAGGCCGAACGGCTGACTGTAGCCGGCGGACCATTCGAAGTTGTCCATCAGCGACCACACGTAATAGCCGCGCAGGTCTATTCCCTCGGCTGGTCCGCCGGGTGCTGTGGCCTTCAGTGCGGCTTCGAGGTGGTCGGATAGGTACTTCAGCCGGCGCTCGTCCGGGATAAAGGTGGTGTTCGTGCGCCTGTCACGGACGATTATGTCCTCGAAACTGGCACCGCCCTCGGTGAGGATGACAGGGGGCAGGTTGGGGTACCGTTCGGCCATCTCCCTTAGGGTCACGCCCAGGTAATCAGGCTTCACGGGCCACCCATAGGCGGTGATGTCCGCTTCCGGCCAAGCTTCAAGGTGGAATGGAGCGCTGGCGCCACCGGCGGCGCTCAAGTCGTCTCCCATGGCCTCCGCCATGTTGGCGGGCATGGCGCCGTCGCCGGCGCCCGCGGCGACTCTGGTTGGCATGTAGTAGTTGAGCCCGTAGAAGTCCAGCGGCTGGGAGATGACCTTCATGTCCTCGTCGGGGTGGTCGAAGGAACCAAAGAACTTGGCGGCACGGATCAGGTCCGGGTACTTGCCTGTTAGTACCGGGTCCGCGTACAGCCTGTTCTGCGCGATGTCCATGAAACCCGCGCTCAGCTTGTCCAGGGGATTGATGGAATTCGGAACCATGGGCGAATAGACGTTGCTCATTCCGATCTCCCCGGGAACGCCGGCTGCCCGCAGTGCCTGGACAGCGAGGCCGTGACCCAGCAACTGGTGGTGGACAGTGGGCAGCGCCTTGAGCAGTAGGGATTCCCCGGGCGAGTGTAGCCCGAGGGTGTAACCATTCGTGGTGACCGTGGCAGGCTCGTTGATGGTCACCCATCGGGCCACCCTGTCTCCAAAGGCAGCGGCGGCGATGGCGGCGAACTCGCCGAGTCGGTAGGCGGTGTCCCTGTTGAGCCAGCCGCCGGCGTCATCCAGGGGCAAGGGCGTGTCCCAGTGGTAGAGGGTGACCATCGGGGAAATCCCGCTCGCGAGCAGTTCGTCCAGGAGACGGTCGTAGAAGTCCAGTCCAGCCCGGTTCGCTGGACCGCTGCCACTGGGCTGGACGCGCGGCCAGGATAGGGAGGAGCGGTACGAATCCACGCCCAATTGCTTCATCAGAGCCACGTCCTCGGGCATCCGATGGTAATGGTCGCACGCAACCTCTGGGCTGTCACCGCCGACGACCGCCCCGGGTCGGGCCGAGAAAACATCCCACCCTGCCGGACCACGGCCATCCTCGTTCAGCGCGCCTTCGATCTGGAAGGCGGCCGTGGCCACGCCGAGTGTGAAGTCCGCCGGAATGAGCCTGGCCAGCTCTTTGGCGGTGATATGCATTGGTTCAGCCCCTCGTCAAAGAGATAACGTTGCCACGGGATCCTCTAACCACGCGAAGTCCGGACCATATCTTCGCATGATTCCCTGAGTTACCGGCAGGTATGCCGATTCGGATGCAGGATCGAAGCCCAGCATTTGATCGGCGCCCCGGGCCAACGACTCCCACAACCTTCAGTACAAGTTACTCATCAGCTACTTGGCGGATGGGGACAACTCTAGGAATTCAGAGCCCACAGGGCAGGCCCGCAGTCGGTCCCTTCAAGGCCCGCGCCGGCCATGCCCCTGCGCGGACAGCCGGAGCCGTTCGCTGCCGGGTGTGGTGTCGTGGTTGGTGTCAGGGCCGTGGCGGTGTTGGTGTGCGGCGGGTGCGGGCCCGGAGCTGGATGATGCGTACTGCACCGGCTACGGCGACCAGGGCCCCGCCGCCGACCGCGGCGATGAGCAGGGCAATGCCCAGGGAGATGGTTCCGTCCAGGCCGAAGAACCTGACCCTGGCGGCGTCCTGGTTCTGCACGATGAACGCGATGAGCAGGATCAGGAGCACGAGGGCGGCTACGGTGGCCGTCCAGACCATCCCGGCGCGGGTGACCACCGGCCGACGCCCCGCCGGCACGCCCGCGCCGGGTGTTGGCGCGTGGGACGGCTCCGTAGGCAACAGGGGGTCGGTCGGCCGACGGGACGCCGCGAACGGCAATGCGATCAGGAACCCCCGCGCGAGTCGGAAGCGCCTCCAACGCACGGGTTCCAGGCGGCTGCGCAAATGGGGGATATGCGAAGCTCGCCACAACAAAGGTACGCCGCACGGCGGCCTTCCACACCCTCCTCGTGGGCCCTGTTTTGAGAGCCCGGTGGACCCTCCGGGAGGGTTGACGCCGGACCTCATATGGCGTGACACGCATCTTCTTTGGGCCCCTTGCCTCCCCCCGTGACGGGCCGGGCGCGGCCCGCAGACACCACTGCCAGGGTTCCTGCGACCACCCCCAAATCACTTCGGACAGGTCACCGACGCACGAGCAGCTAAAACACGTAGGGCGTACTCAAGCCCGCGGCCGGTTCGGCGGCCTGCGATCGTCCACGAGGGCGATTCCCTGGAAGATGCTCTCGGCGGTAGCGGCGCCAATGCCCGGCAAAGGTGACACCGGGCATTGGTGCGTTTCCTTGCCACCGCCCACCCAACCCGCGGGCCGCTTGCCGGGAAGCAGCAGCGCTACAAACCTGGTACGGCGTGGGCGCCGGACACCAGGCGGAAACAGGGTCCGGCCGGACGGTGGCCTCCTGCTCTACCTGGGGTCCGCCGGGGTTTGGGCGCTGCTGTTGAGGATGTAGTCCACGGCGGCTGGTCCCGTCATGCGCAGGCCTTGGAAGACTCCCTTTTTGCCCTTCCCGTCCTTTTCCTTAACAAAGCCTGCGAGGCGCAGGGCAGTGCGGAAGGCATGGTCGGGAGGGGGATTTTGCGGTGCAGGGAGCACCAGCTGATGTAGATCCCGTAGAAGACGTCGGCGTCGAGTCCTGAGTCGTTCGTGTCGTCTTTGATGATGCAGTCCTGGAGGAACTGGCTGATCTGTGGAGGGGTCATGGTGTGCTCCGGATTATGGTTTTCAGGGTTGGGTTCCGTAGATGAATTCCTTGGCGTGGGCGACGGCTTTTCGGAAGGCGTCGTTGCGCAGGCTGGCTTGCTCGGTGTTCCTAGTGTCGGTTTCGAGGTATTTCGTGTAGCCGGGCCGCAGGACCCAGATATCGCCTGCCGGGGGTAGGTAGAACACTCCGAAGGAGCGGTGCTGGGGGTCCTCGGTCCAGATGGGGACGACCGCGACGGCGGCGCCGGTGTCCGGGTTGATCCATTGGGCCCGGGGCATGGGTTGTTCGTGGGTCTCGGGGTCCAGGAACGGCGCTGTTCCTTTGCCCCACCGCTTTTCGAAGCGTTCGTAGAATGCGGGCATCAACTGGCTGTCGTACGGGCGCCAGGCACTCATGGGGGCTCCTTGGGATTGTGTGGTTTTCCGGCTCTCAGCGCCTGATCTGCAGGATCAGCGTGTAGCCGGTTGGCGGATATGACCTTTGCCGGACCGGCATTCCCGCGGACCGTCCCGCGGGCGGCTCCCAGATGACCGGTCCGATCAGCAGGGACGTGGCGGGAAGCGACCTTGGGATCCGAACGGAGGCGGCGCCAGGGCGCTGCGGCTTGGCGTTCGCGGCTGGACGCGGGTGCTCCCGGTCGTAGGCGGCCCGCTTTTCCGGGTTGCTGAGGATGGCGTAGGCGGCCATGATGTCCCGGAGCTCCTGCAGCTCTTCCTGCGTCTTCGTCTCCGGTTCCGTCGGCCCGGGGCCGGTGGGGTGTTCGCGAGCCGCCCGGGTGTCGGGGTGCAGGCCGCGCATGAGCGTGCGGTAGGCGCGGGTCACCTCGCGCGCCGTAGCTGTGGGGACGATATGCAGGATGCCGTAAAGGTCGGGGCCGTTGTTCCTCATAGTTGGCAGTGGTGTGTGTTTTAGATGGTGTTCTCGTGGGCGGGGGAGGGGGATGGCCCCCGGCCTGTTCGGCCGGGGACCATCGTTGCGGGAGTCATCCTCGGGACCTCATCCATCCGTGCGCAGGCTGCGCTGTGGCGTGGTCTGTGAACTCGACCGCCCTCTTTACATGGCGGGCCGCTGTGGTGCTCCCGGTCCGGGAGGCTGCGCCGGCGGTCAGGCGTTGATCTCCTGGCGCTGTTTTCCGGTGGTTTCGATTTCGATGCGGCGCGGTTTTGCTTTTTCCGCCACCGGGATGCGCAGGGTCAGGACGCCGGCGTCGTAGTTTGCTTTGACGCCTTCGGTGTCCAGCGCGTCGCCGAGGATGAGCTGGCGGCTGAAGACGCCGCGCGGCCGTTCGGAGGCGATCAGTTCCGTGCCTTCGCCGACGGGGTCCGGGCGTTCGGCCTTGACAGTCAGGACGTTGCGTTCGACGTCGATGTCCACCGAGTCCACATTGACTCCGGGCAGATCGAAGGCGACTACGAAGTCCTCGCCTTCCCGCCAGGCGTCCATCGGCATGGCCGCCGGCCGGGCTGTGGTGCCGAGTACCTGTTCGGCGAGCCGGTCGAGTTCACGGAAGGGATCCGTTCGCATCAGCATGGTGTTTCACTCCTTGCAGATCGCAGCTTTTTGTTGTCAACCCAGCCGATCTATGGTGGCTGGTATATATTTCTTATAGCACTACATATGGGTCAGGGCAAGCCTGATTTTCGAAGGATTCTGGAGGTACCCGATGAGCCAGGCGGAGGACCGGGGGAGGGGCGTGTATGCGATTTCCGTTGCGGCCGCACTGGTGGGAACGGGTCAGCAGAACCTGCGCCTCTACGAACGCAAGGGCCTGCTGGAACCGGGCAGGACCCTGGGCGGTACCCGCCAGTACAGCGAGAACGACCTTGTGACATTGCGGCGGATCGGCGAGCTTCTGGAATTGGGCTTGAACCTGGCCGGCATCCGGATGGTCCTGGTCCTGGAGGCCGACAACCGGCGCCTCGAGGCGGAACTCAGGTCCGCGAACGCTACACGGGACAGGGCCCGTCCTTGATGTTCCTATCTCTGCCGGAGCTTCAACCAAGAAGGTGGCGACGATGCGACTGCAGCGAAGTCCTGATCCAGGGCCGGATAGTGCCTCCCGGACAACTTCGGACCCCAAAACCTCGCCTCGGGCCCCGTCATTGACGTTTGCCTTTGGATTAGCCTGCCATGAGGGATGGTCGACCGCGTCATAGACCTGCCGGGCCCCCGGACAGCCTCCTGCGAACCAGTACACCCAGTACGGTGACTGCTTTGACTTGGGCGATCAGAGATTCCAGGAAACCCGGCACCGACTCCTACCGCGTCGCCCACACCCTCCACCAAACTCCATAACGGGCGATAGACCAATCGTGGGCCCCTGCCGGCGGCTGGCCCTCTATCCGGCAAGGACGTGGGTGGGCACTGCAGTGGGGTGGGGTGCTGTCATTAGGATAAGGACGTGACGGCTAGTTTCCGCACCATGGCCGTGCCGTCTTCGACGCACACGTCGGTGCCGAGGTTCCCGGATGGGGGGAACACCAGATCGCTCAGGACAACTCTGCCGTCTTGGGCGAAGATCTCCACCGAGCACTGGTCGACGATTATGCGGAGCCTTAGCGCGCCGTCGTCGAGCTTCACGGGTGCTGACTCGGCCGACGCGAACTTGTCGTGGAAGGCGGTGTTTCCGGAGTTGCGGCGGTCCAGGGTGAGCCGGCTCGTCAGGGCATCGAAGCTGAGGACCGTTGCTGCGTTCCCGTCCGGTGCGCCGAGAAGCCTGAAAGCAACGGTCCGTGCCGTGCCGGGCAGGATCTCGGCCTCGATAAGCTGGGCTGATCCGGGCGCCGCGTCGGGCAGTTGGAACAGGGAGTCGTGAAGTTCCATGTTCTGTATGGTGCGGGCCGGCTCCCCGGAGTCCAATGTCAGCATGGGGCGCTGCAGCAGGCGCGGCAAGCCGTCCACCATCGCGAGTTCGATCTCCCGGGCAATCGACATACTGGAGCGCCACGGAGACGTGGGCAAGGAGTTGGCGTAGTCCCAGTTGTTCATCCAGCCGATCATGATGCGACGGCTCTCCGGGGCATTGCTGAAGGAGACGGCGGCGTAGTAGTCACGTCCCCAGTCGAGCCACAGACAGTGTCTGAGATCTACGTTCCTGTCGGCATCCGCTGGAACGAGCGAATCAGGGTCGGCGGTGAACTGCACCCCATCGAAGTCGCCGACGAAGTACTGCCCTCCGGAGCCGCCGGCCACGGCTCCCGGGTTGATATTGACCACCAGGACCCATTTGACGTTGTCCGGGTCTCCGTCGACGGGGAGCGGGAAGAGGTCGGGGCATTCCCATTCGCCGTCGCTGGCGTTGGCGGGGCCGAAGGTGCTCAGGTAATCCCAGTCCTTGAGGTCGGCCGAGCGGTACAGCACAACCTGCTGGTGCTGGGCCTCCACCGCCACCATGATCCAGCAGGAACCGGCCGGTCCCTCGTAGCGGAACACCTTGGGATCCCGGAAATGGGCCGAGCCGCGGCCAAGCACCGGGTTGCCTGCGTATTTGCTCCAGGTCATGCCGGCGTCCGTTGAGAACGCGAGGGACTGGGCTTGTGTCCCTTGGTGCGCCGAGCCTTCCTTGAAGGCGCTCGTGTAGATGGCCACCAGGGCCGGATCTTCTGCTGTGCCGAATCCCGACGTATTGCCGTGGTCCACCACGATGCTGCCCGAAAAGACGTCTTCTTCCTCGTCGCAGGCGATCGCCACCGGGTGTTCGGTCCAGTGCAGAAGGTCGGTTGAGGTGGCGTGTCCCCAGGACATGTTGCCCCAGACGTTGTCGAAGGGGTTGTTTTGGTAGAAGAGGTGGTAGACGCCCTGGTGCCACACGAGTCCGTTGGGGTCGTTCAGCCACGTGTTCTTGGCTGTGTAGTGAAGTATCGGCCGCATGGTGGGAGCGGTTTCTTCGGCGCCGCCCCCGCCAGGCTGTGTCGTTGTTTCAGTCATCGGAGTTCTTTCGGGACGTCCGGGCCAGTTCCAGGCATCGGATCAGTTCCGCCCGCGTTGGCGGGTTCGCTCCGTGCCGGCCGACCGTTATGGCCGCAGCGAGCGAGGCGGCGGTTCCCAGGCGGATGAGTTTGCCGTAGCCGAAATCGTCCTCGGGGTCCTCGATGAGGCCGGCGATAAGCGATGACATGTAGGAGTCGCCTGCGCCGACAGTGTCCTTGACGAGCACTGGTGGTGCCGGCACTTCGATCTCGGCGGTATTCGAGCGCAGATAGGATCCGGATGCGCCATCGGTGATGATTGCAAGTTCTGTCCCGAGATCAAGCAGCCGCTGCGCGACGTCGTCAGGAGACGTACGCGGGTAAAGCCACTGGGCGTCGTCCGAACTGAGCTTCACAACGGTAGCCAGGGCGACTGTGTGTTCGAAGGTCCTGAGCGCTTCAGCGTGGCTGTGGAGCAGTGTCGGGCGGATGTTGGGGTCGTACGTGATCAAGCAGCGGCGGGAGAACTGTTCGAGCAAGGACCGGACTTGGGTTGCTCCGGGTTCTGTGAAGGAGGCCAGTGACCCCGTATGCAGCACCTTTGGGAGGAAAGCGGGGCTGATTTGGGGGAGGTTCCATTCGAAGTCGAATTCATACTCTGCGGAACCGCTGCTGTCCAGAAGCGCCCTGGCTGTGGATGTGCGGTTGAGGTGTTCGGCTCCCGGGAACAGGCGTACTCCCGCGGTGTCCAGGTGTTGTTGGATGCTCCTGCTGCGTTCATCCCTGCCCAGTGCGGTGAGAAATGCGGTGCTGACGCCTAGCCGGCCGAGTCCGAACGCGACGTTCATCCCTGATCCGCCGGGAAACTCGACGGGCCCTGCCGCGGTGTCAATGATGTCGATTATGGCCTCGCCGACGACGACGACATCCGTTTCAGGGCATGGGGGAACTGGGGTGCTGTGCATTCGGGGTCCTTGGAGGGTTGGGCGCGTCCGATGCTGGACGCGCTCGAGGTCAGGTGTTGGGGCGTGTAGGTGAGTCCGGTGCTGCTCTGCTCGAAGCGTCCTGATGTTTTGGGGAGGCGACGGAATCGCGAAGGACCAGGGGACAGGGGAGAAGGGTCGGGTGAGCGGCGAACAGCTGCAGGTCGGTTTTTCCCTCGATGGCGTCGATCAGGTTTTCGGTGGCCCAGGCGCCCATTTCGTAGTGCGGAAGGGCGACGGTTGTCAGTGCGGGGTAGATGTTTTCGGCAATCAGTTGTTGGTTGTCGAAACCGACGATGGAAATGTCGTCCGGAATCCTGAGGCCAAGTTCCCCGGCGGCCCGGTACGCGCCCATGGCCATGCGGTCGTTGTAGCAGAACACGGCCGTGGGCCGGTTTGGGGTTTTCAGCAGGCGCAGCGCGGCCTGGTGGCCGCCGGGCACCTCCGAAGGCTCGGATTGGACGAGTTCTTCGTGATAGGGCAGCCCGGCATCTGCGAGTGTGTCTTTGAAGGCCTTGAGCCGGGAGTGGGTGGCCGGGACGTCGTCGGTGTTGTTGAGCATGCCGATGCGGGTGTGTCCGGCGTCGATCAGGGTTTGTACGGCCGACCTCGCACCGGCGATTTCGTCGGGGATGACGGAGGAAACGGTGTGGCTCATGTCTTCGGAGTCCACCAGGACGGCGGGGAGTCCGGCGAGGTTCTTCGGGACGACCAGTTTGCGGTGATACATGGTGGCGTACAGGATGCCGTCTACCTGCCGGTCCAGCAGATCCGCCACATCACTTTCCCTGGAATCCTGGGAGCTGGTGCTGGTGGAGTTGATGATCATGATGCGGTACCCGCGGGCACGTGCCGTCTCCTCGGCCCCCAAAATGATCCGGCCAGCGTGGGGGGTGGTGGCGATTTCCTCGCTGATGAACCCGATCATGCCCGAACGTTGGGTGCGCAGGGCCTGCGCCAGCCGGTTCGGGCCGTATCCGAGACGTCGCGCCGCTTCGTGGACCCGTTCCCTCGTCTCCGCCCCCACCCGGGCGTAGACAACGTCATTGAGGACGTGGGAGACCGTTGTGACCGAGACGCCGGCTGCGGCTGCCACGTCCTTGATTCCAACCGACTTGTTCATTGGTCTCCCACGTCCTTATGTTGATGCTGATTCTATGTCCGGGTACTTGCTGGGTACGTTCTATTCGTCCCAGAGGCCCGATGGCGATCCCCGGGGGTCTCGCCGGGCCTGAGCGGGCTACTGGGCCACAAGTGGTGCGTGTGCCGCCTGGAAACCGACCGTGGGTGTGGCCCTGAAGGCGTTGACAGCCCTGTCCGCGATAACTTGGGCGTCACTTCCGGAATCAAGGATCGTGTTCCGGGCTGATTCGGGATCGACCATGACGGCTGTAACGGCGAGGGCATCCGAAGCCTCGGTCGTCAACAGCGCGTCCACCTGAGCCGAAAAGCAGTCGTCACTTGACTTGGCGTGAACGTCCATCGCCACCACGTGGTTGCTGGAGACGAAGTTGCCACCCCCCGCCATCAGCCGGATGATGACAGGCGTCGCACCTGTTGGCCGGATGCTCTGTGAGTCGATGATCTCGGAGAAGTGGTTGCCGATGACAGAGTTGTTGCTGCCGCTGACACAGAGAAGTCCGCGGAGATCGTCCAGTCCGTTATCGACTCCCAGGAAAGGCGTCCAGGGCTCATGGTCACGCAGGAAGTGATTCGTGGCCACAAGGTTTTCCGAACTATTCGCTGCGAGAATCACCATGCCAGGGTAGAACGAATGCAAACGGTTGTTGGTGACGCTTGAACGCGTGACGCCGTCCAGATGGACGCTGCTCGCGCCACGGGGGAAGACGTTGTTCGCGGTTATCAGGAGCCCGCCATGGTTCTCGGCATAGATCGAGTGACCCTTGGGCCCTGCTCCGACCAGGTTGTCGGTGATCTTCGATGCCTGTCCCCACCCGCGCAGCTCGATGCAGCTTCCGCATTCAGCGACGAAGTTGTCATGTACGGAAAGCGCGTCCGCGTTGTAGATGGTGAGAGCGTTCTCAAGGTAGACGAACCCCATGCCGGTGACGCGGAACGAGTCATTGGCGTTCGCGACATAGATGCCGGTCTTGCCGTTGACGTAGCTGTTCTCGGGATGCATCCCCGAGCCATCCGGGGTGAAGTGCAACCCGTCGATGCAGAAGTTGGAGAACTCGACCGAACTGATCCGCGGGCTTCCGCTTCGCTCAACGTAGAACGCGGCTCCCTTGGATTTCTCCCCGTCTCCGCCGGGGGGAAGGTCGACGAGAATGCGGCTCCCTCCGGGCCACAGCTCATGCAAGTCGGGCCATTCGTCTTCGGGAACGTTGAACCGGATGCTCGACGACGTAAAGCCGTGTCCCGAGCCATGGATCCTGAGGAAGCTGACGTCGATCAGCACCTGCGTACGAAGGCGGTAGTCTCCGGGCGGAATGTAGATCACCGCGCCTGGCTTTCCTCCATTGTTCGCATCGGTGGCCGTCTGCCGGTCCTTGATGTCAGCGATGATGCTGTTGATTACTTCACCGACGTCCTCGGACGGATTGCCGACGGGCCACGTAGTCACGTCGTAGCAGTTGTTGCTTGACATAGGTTCTTCCCTTTGTGCTCTGGTTTCTCAGCCCTTGACGGCGCCGAGCGTCATGCCTGCGACGATCTTGCGCTGCAAGAGAAGAGTGAGAAGGATGACGGGGATCGAGTAGACGGCCGCGAGGGCTGTCATGGATCCCCAGTCCAGTCCGAACTGGGTCTGGAAGTTTGCGATGACCACGGGGGTGGTCTGGGACCGGACGGCGGTCATGAGCAGCGCGAACAGGAACTCGTTCCAGGAGGCAAGGAAGGCGAAGATCGCCGTCACGGCGATGCCTCCGGAGACCACCGGGATCACCACCCGCCACAGGGCTCCGAGCCGGCTGCAGCCATCCACTGTCGCGGCTTCCTCCAAGTCCTGTGGGACGGCCTCGAAGAAGCTGGACATGAGCCAGATGGAGAGCGGCAGCGAGATGGTCGTGTGCGCGATGGACAGCGCTATCGGGGTGTCGGCCAGGCCGACCGAGGCCATCATCGACGCCAGCGGGATGCCGATGGCAACGGGCGGCACCATGCGGGTGACCAGTGCGGCCATGATGAACACGCGGCCACTGGCTGTTTTGTAGCGGGTGATGCCGTAGGCCGCAGGGACGGCCAGGACGAGCGACAGCAGGGTGCTGATGACGGCGGTCTGGATGCTGTTGATGAACGACGCCGGCACCCCATTGCGGCCCAGGGCGTTGGTGTAGTTATCCAGCGTCCATTCCTTGGGGAGGATGGTCGGCGGTACGGCAATGGTGTCGATCGGGGTCTTGAAGGACGTGAACAGCAGGTACAGGAACGGGAAGCCGTAGAGGACGAGCGCCGCGGCGAGGAGGATCCACAGGATGGTCCTGGTGCTGCGCTTGCCGGCTTCGAGTCCTTCACGATTGACGCCGCGGCGCCTGCGGCCTCCGCCGGCCGACGCCGGTTCCGTGGTGGTCTGAGGCGCAGTCGCTGTTCGG
Source organism: Arthrobacter sp. DMZ02-1R (assembly GCF_057747935.1). Classification (NCBI taxonomy): domain Bacteria; kingdom Bacillati; phylum Actinomycetota; class Actinomycetes; order Micrococcales; family Micrococcaceae; genus Arthrobacter; species Arthrobacter sp. DMZ02-1R. The sequence continues at coordinate 2,813,271 of NZ_CM173230.1, read as the reverse complement.
CTTGGCATGGTGCTCTCCGTTTGGTGCGGTGCCGGCGCATTGCGGTATGCGATGCCGGCGTGGCGTGGCCGGTCGGGGACGGCGGCGGCCAGCATGCCGCTGTCGTCGGGGGTCTGGGCCGAGCTCATCAGGTGTCCTTTCCTGGCCGCCAGATTGTGGTTACGGCGACGAAGGCGATGGTGAGCATGGCCAGCAGGTAGATGGTGCCCATGGCGCTTGCGAGGCCTGGGTCGCCGAAGCGGATCATCGTCCGGTAGATGAGCAGGCTCATGGTTTCGGAGGCGGATTGTGGTCCGCCGTTGGTCTGGATGAGGATGGTGTCAAAAGCCCGTGCTGCGTCGATGCCGCGGACCACCAGCGCCACGGCGATGACGGGCCGGAGCAGTGGAAGAATGATCCGGAAAAGCAGCGACGGTGCGCGGGCGCCGTCGAGCCTGGCCGCCTCGATGAGGTCTCCCGGGATGTTCTGCAGGCCCGCGAACAGCACAAGGCACATAAACGACGTCGTGAGCCAGATGTCCGGGACGGCCACGGAGAAGAGCACGATGTCCGGGTTGGACAGCCAGCCGATCTGGTTGGGGTTCTGCAGGATGCCGGCCTGGCTCAAGAGTGTGCCGAGCAAGCCGAAGTTGTCGATCATGAGGAACTTCCACAGCAGACCGGCAACGATCGGGGCAATCATGAGCGGGTACAGGAACATGGTCCGCCAGACCTGGGATTTCCGGCCCAGGGTCGTGAACAGGAGGGCCATGCCCAGGCCCAGGGTGAATTCGAGGGTCACAACCATCAGGGTGTAGGCGAGGGTCCGCCATCCGGCACCGATGAAGGCTTCTGAGGTGAAGGCGCGGACGTAGTTGTCCAGGCCCACGAAGTCACGGGGGCCTCCGACGATCGGGGAAATTTTGAAGAAGCTGTCCGTGACCAACCGGAACAGCGGGTAGGCAACAAAGACTGCGAGGAACAACGCCGCCGGGGTCATCAGGTAGAGGGCGAAGCGGCGATCAGGGATGCGCACGGGATTCTCTTCCGCTGGTTGGGGCCGCGGCCGGCAACGCCATGGGCTGCTGCCGGCCGCGGAGTCTTACTTAAGGAGGGCCTGGATCTTGGACTTGGCGTCCGCCAGCAAGGTCGTGCTGTCTCCGCCGGCGACGGCCTTCTGAAGCATCGGAACCAGTACGGTGTCGACGATCTGCTGCCACTTTGCCGTTGCCGGACGGGTCGCCGTCGCGGGAGCGTTAAGTGTTTCGATCAGCGGTTTGAAACTCTCGTAGCCGGGCTGGTCCTGGTACTTCTGGAAGGCAGAGACTCGCGCAGCCAGGCCAAGGCTTGACTGGATGGCCAGATCATTGTGGTCGAAAGCGCACTTGACGAACTTCTTCGCGGCGTCCGTGTTCTTGGTTGCCTTGGGTACCGAGAGGTACCAGGGGCCGGGAACACCGGCAACACCGGCGGACCCGCCGATCATCGGGGCAGTTCCGACCTTCCCGTAGACGGGGGAGTCCTTGGGGATCTGCCGGTACGCGTGGGCCCAGAACTGGGTCATGGCTGTCTTGCCCTGGTTGAAGAGGTTCTGCGCGGCTGCCCAGTCGACCTGGGCCGCTCCGGCCGGGGCGTCCTTGACGAGACTGGTGTAGAAATCCAGCGCTTGTTTGTGGGCCGCATTGTCAATGACGACGTTATTGTTGCCGTCCAGGACCATGGGCGATCCGGCCTGCAGCACATGGGCGAGGTACTCGGTTTCAACGCCGCCCTTGACGTCCGTGCCGTACATGCCGTCTTTGGTGAAGAAGGCGGAGATGTCCTGGTACTGCTGCCAGGTCTTCGGCGCGGCGAGGTCGTAACCGTACTTGGCCTTGAAGTCGGCCTTGTTCTTGGCGTCCTCAAAGAGGTCCTTGCGGTAGAGGACTATCTCGGCGTTGGTCCACGCCGGCATTCCAATGAAATGGCCATCGACGTTGGCTTCCTTGACCAGTGAAGGGAAGATGTCCTTCTTTGCCTCGTCCGTGAAGAGCTCATCGATGGGCTGCAGGGCGTCCTTGAAACTGGGCAGCCACACGGAGTCAAGAGCCGCAACATCGAAGGAGACAGTGCCGGAGGAGAATTCGCTGGAGAGACGGTTGAACAGGCCGTCATAAGGGAGTTCAACGAAGTTGACGTTGACCCCGGTGTCCTTCTTGCACTGGTCGGCGATGGGCTGCAGTTCTGCATGTCCGCCTGCCTCCACCAGGACGTTGATGGAACTGCCGGCGGCGCCCCCGGACGTCGCCGGACCCCCTGCGCCGCATGCGGTCGCGGCCAGGATCACCGCGGTTGAAAGGCTGCCGAGAGCGGCAAGCCTGGAGATTGTTTTTCGAGAGGACATCGCTGTCGACTCCCTTTCTCGGGAACGGAATACGAAGACGGGATAGGATGAAAAACCGTTTTGCCAAAACGACTTGGCATTAGATTACGCGCAGGGCGCGGAGGGTGTCAAGGGTCACAAATCATTGGTAGGCGCGTCGGATGTGCCAAAGACTTCTGTCTGAATTTTGGCGTTGACAGCCGTCATGCCGTGCTCCTAGTGTCATCTCTGGTTAGCCCAAACGGTTTGGCACATCAGTTGTGACATAAGTCCAGATGGGACATCAGCCGTTTCCCGGGAACAAAAGCGTGATGCCGTCGAGGCAGATGACAAGGACAGTCAAGTCTTCGGCGGCCGACCCGGCAGCGCCCGATTCTGAACAGCAGCAGTCTTATCTCACAGAGGAGAACCCGTGATAACTGGCAAGAATCTAGAAAAAGCGAATCCAAGCCGCCGCCGGCTGATCGGCGCGGGAGCCGCCGGAACGCTTGCGGCTGCATTGACTTTCGGAACAACGCAGGATGCTAATGCGGCCGACGGCCAGCAAGGCGCACCCCTCAATTCGCCCAACACGTACGACGTAACCACCTGGAGGATCAAGGCGCACCCCGACGTCACCGCGCAGTCCGACATCGGGGCGGTCATCAACGACATCATCGCCGACGTCAAGCAGCGGCAGTCGTCCCCGGACGCGCGTCCCGGAGCCGCGATCATCATCCCTCCGGGCGACTACGACCTGCACACCCAGGTCGTCGTCGATGTGAGCTACTTGACCATCGCAGGCTTCGGGCATGGCTTCTTCTCCCGAAGCATCCTCGACAACTCGAACCCGACCGGATGGCAGAACCTCCAGCCCGGAGCCAGCCACATCCGCGTCCTGACCTCTCCGAGCGCGCCCCAGGCATTCCTCGTCAAGCGGGCGGGGGATCCGCGTCTTTCAGGAATCGTGTTCCGGGACTTCTGCCTCGACGGAGTCGGTTTCACCCCCGACAAGAACAGCTACCACAACGGCAAGACCGGAATCGAAGTCGCCTCCGATAACGACTCCTTCCACATCACCGGCATGGGATTCGTCTATCTCGAACATGCCCTGATCGTGCGCGGCGCGGACGCGCTCCGCGTCAACGACAACATGATCGCCGAATGCGGCAACTGCGTCGAGCTCACCGGGGCCGGGCAGGCGACAATTGTCAGCGGAAATCACATGGGCGCCGGTCCTGACGGGGTTACGCTTCTGGCCGAGAACCACGAGGGCCTCCTCGTCACGGGCAACAACCTCTTCCCCCGGGGCCGCAGCCTCGTCGAATTCACCGGCTGCAACCGGTGCTCGGTCACTTCGAACAAGCTCCAGGGCTTCTACCCGGGCATGCTCCGCCTGCTGAACGGCTGCAAGGAAAACCTCATCACGGCCAACCACATCCGCCGGACCAACGAGGGGTACCCGCCCTTCATCGGCCGCGGCAACGGCCTCGACGACCTCTACGGCGTCGTCCACGTCGCGGGAGACAACAACCTCGTCTCGGACAACCTCTTCGCCTACAACGTCCCGCCCGCCAACATCGCCCCCGCCGGCGCCCAACCGACCCAGATCCTGATTGCCGGAGGGGACGCCAACGTGGTCGCGCTCAACCACGTGGTCAGCGACGTCGCTTCGCAGCACGTCGTTCTCGACGCATCGACCACCCACTCGAAAGTGCTCGACAGCGGGACAGCCTCCCAGATCACCTCCTACAGCTCGGACACGGCAATACGTCCGACCCCCTGACAGACCAACGCGCCAGGAATGCGTCCCGAGGCCTGGTCTCGGTCCTCGGGGCGCGCTCCCACGCATTGATCTGCCCTGCCGGCCGCTGTCGTCAGGGCAGAAATGTCACCTAGTCGATCATCGGGCCGAGGCCTCGCCAGACACGCCGGTGTTGGCCGATCCATCCGCCCCGTGAGGTGAGCCAGGCGTGCTCGGGGCAACGAACCTGTCGAAGGCCAGATTAGGGATGCCGGAGAAACACTCCAGAGCTTTGCGGGCGGCAAGGAAAGGCTTCCTTCTTCGCGTTCGCGTCAATCAACTTTTGCTCCCTCGATGAGGCCCGCAGATCTCTGGGCCCTCTCCTGATAACCACCGAGCAGGTGTACGTCGCCCAAAGGCGCCGACATTCCTGCAGGGGGCTTCGCCGACCAGTGCTGCTGATTTCGGGCGATTCGTGTGCCAAGGTGCTATGGCCAGAGGCCAGTGGTTGTCTCGTCGACCGCAAACGTAACGAGTGGCGGCCGTCCAGATCGAGTTTGCCGGCCGCGTCAGCGGGGTATGAGCAGGCTGATTTGTGTCCTGATGTCCTGCACCAGTGCTTCAGTTTCCAATCCAGCGTTTACGCTTGCGGCCATGCTGACAAACATGATCGCGGAGACAATGCGCGCCGCCGTCGTGGCGTCACCCGCGTCGGCCAGTTCTTCCCTGTCGAGTATGGCGGCAATGGCCTCCTCGGTTTGCCCAACGATGGATAGAGCAGCGCTGTGCTGTGGCTCCGTGGGGTCGCCGAAGACCATTTCCCGCAGGTAGAAGCGTCCGTTGTCGATCTGGGTTCGGTTGCACTCCACGATCGGCCGCACGACGGCCATCACCGCACCCAGGGCATCTTGGATGGTTTCAGCATCCGCCCGGCCCCGCTCGAGAGCTTCGGCGTAGTCGGCGTTCTGAACGAGGAGGAGGAGTTCTCCCTTGGTTTTGGCGTAGAGAAAAAGGGTTCCGGTGCCGATGTCGGCTTTGTCGGCGATCTGCTGGGTGGTGACGTCCTCGACCCCGTATTCGGCGAACAGCTCACTGGCTGCGGCGGTAATGCGGTCCAGCTTCTGCTGTTTGTTCCGCTCGCGCCGTCCGAGCGGCGGGGACGTGACGGGCATGGGTTCCTCCGGAGATAAACTGACTCGACTCAATAATGAGTATATCGACGCGCGGAAACCGGCCCTCCAATCGGCGCCCTCACTCTTCGTAGTGGGGGAGGATCCGCCCATGCTTGACATACGTCAATGCTGCTTCAACGTCATAGGCATGGATGGCGGAGGCCACTGGCTTCAGCTGATGTGAGAGGTTGTGGACAGCAGTGCTGCCAAAGAAGGCAGCGCGGGCTGCAGAGTCGGCAAATCCCAGGATGATTGACGCGTGGAAGCGTTGGTCCGCCGGGTTGTCGTGGGCGACGTCGGGGGTGTCCCACATCTTCTCAATCCATGGCATGAATGACTGAGTGCGCAATTCCTTCACCATCCCAGTGTCAGCCAGGGCAGGAACAAGCCCCTTCTTCACGAGCCGCCTAAATTCGCCCGCGCGGACACCGGGACGGCGGCGGAGGTAGATGATCGCGCAAGCACCGACAGTCTCTGCCGGGGAATACGTTGACCTCGTCCTTGTAGGCCAAGGCGGTCTGCTTGCGCCCCTTGAGCGGCGAAAGCGCGGATTGGAAGGTGACTTCCGCTATGCCGTCGATCTTCCGGTCCGCGGGGATGGTGGTCTCGACCCCTGTGGTTGCGGGCCATAGGCCGGGGTTGTGTTCGGCGAGGTGGATCTGCCGGTATTCCTCCAGCCCTGGTGTGGCGGCGATGATGCCGGAATGTGGGCCTTTCCAGTAGTCCATGCCCGTTTGGCGGGACTGCTCCTTGCGCACCCATAGCAGGACCGAGGAGGAGAAGCGTCTTTTCACGGGCGGTTGCGTGGTTGGTGGTGAGGTGCCATTGATGCCTTCTTATCGCGAGCGTGGTGGTCAGGGGGCGAGGAATTCGACGACGGCGGGTGCGAACCAGGTGTGGTACTGGAAGACACCACCGTGGCCGGAGTCGGGGTAGATGATCAGTTCGGATCCCTTGATACGGCGGTGCAGTTCTTCGGAGAGCGCGGAGGGCACCATGCGGTCGTTGTCGCCATTGGCGATAAGAGTGGGGTGCGTGAGCGTGGACAGGTCCGAAGGGGCGGAGCGGCCGAACGCCTGGATTGCCTTCAGCTGCATTTGGAATGCACGGGTGCTGATTGGCTTGTCACGGTTTTCAGTTCGCTCCTGAAGGCGTTTGATGAACGCTTTCGCAGCGGGTTTGCCGGTGGTGTTCCGGTTGAAGAACAGGAATTCCTTGGGGTCGGACCGGGTCAGGGTTGCCCGGAGGATGTCCCAGTAGGTGGTGCCGACGACCTTATCGATGTCCTTGCCGCCTCGCGGACCAGTACCGGTCAGCACGAGCTTGCGGACAAGCTCGGGATGTTTGATGGTCAGGTCCTGGGCGACCATGCCGCCCAAAGAGAAAGAAAACACATCGATCTTGTCGAACCCAAGGGCCTTGATGAACGTATAGGCGTCGTCGGCCATTGCCTCGATGTTGTCGGGAACCCGTCCGGTGGAGGCGCCGACGCCGGGCTGGTCGAAGGTAATGACGTGGCGGTTCTTGGCAATGGGGTCGATGATACGGGGGTCCCAGTTATCCATTGTGGCTGCCAGGTGCACGAAGAACACGACGGGGATGCCGCCCTTGGGCCCCAGCTCGCGGTAGGCGTAGCTGACGCCTCCGGCGGTGATAGTGCTGGCAGGTGCCTTCGCGTACGAAGTGACGACTGGTTGGTTCGGGGGGCGGTGTTGTCCATGACGGTTGTTCTCCTGGATTCTCTGCGTGAATAGTGGCTGGCGGCGGGTCAGCTGGTGACTGTGAGCACTGCTTTGCCCCGGAAGCCCCCTGCGGCCAGGGATTGCAGTGCCTCTGGAGCCTGGCCGAAGGTGAAGACTTTCCCTACGATGGGGCGCAGCACGCCGGCGTCAACGAGGTCGCTGATCTGACGTAGTTGGTCGCCGCTGGCACGCATGAAGAGAAACTCATAGCTGACGCCGAGCTTCCTGGCTTGCCTCCGGATCTTGCGGCTGAGCCCGGTGATCGCCACGCGCAGTATGGGGTTGAGGCCTGCTTTGCGGGCGAATGCCGGATCGGGCGGCCCGGCGATCCCAATCGCCTTCCCACCGGGCTTGAGGATGCGCAGTGATTTCTGCAGGTTTTGCCCTCCGAGGCTATCCAGCACCAGATCGTATCCGCTCAGGAGCTGCTCGAAGTCCTGGGTGCGGTAGTCGATGACGATGTCAGCGCCGAGGTCCCGCACGAACCCGGCGTTGGAGCTGCTGGCGGTGGTTGCAACGGTCGCGCCGAGATGCTTGGCCAGCTGGATGGCGATGGAACCGACTCCGCCAGCGCCGGCATGAATGAGAACTTTCTGACCTGGCTGCAAATTGCCCTGCTCGACGAGGGCCTGCCATGCGGTAAGAGCCACCAGCGGCAGCGAACCGGCCTCCTCCATGCTGGCCGAGACGGGCTTGAGCGCAAGGTCTTCCTCCGCGACGGCAATACGTTCGGCAAATGTGCCGATGCGGTCCTCGTTGGGACGGGCGTAGACCTCATCGCCGGGCTTGAACCCGCGCACCTTTGTCCCGATCTGGAGGACGGTGCCGGCGAGGTCGTTGCCCAGGATTAACTGGAGCTTGTAGGGAAGGATCTGTTTGAACTCACCCAGGCGGATCTTCTCGTCCAGCTGGTTCAGGCCGGCAGCCTGCACCTGCACGAGCACGTCCAGTTCGCCGACGGTCGGTTCAGCAACCTCGGCTTCGCGCAGCGGTTCCTTGTACTTGTTGATCACGAATGCCCGCATGCCGCGATGCTCCTTCCGGGTGGATGTTCTTGTAGTAGGCGCCGGTGGCAACGGCACTTTCGCCGTGGTGCGACTTCCGGCTAAAGTGACTACAATCAATTATGACTGAACTCAGTTTAATGTCAAGGAGTAGAAGAAAGCGCCGTGGCGATGAGTTTGATTCATCACCACGGCGCTTCTGCTGTTTCTAGGACTTGCTGGGCGCAAGTTGGGGGTAGAGCGCCTCGATGGGGGCGCTGAGTCCGGCCTTGAGCTGGGCGGATGTCTCGTCGGCGAGGACCTCGTAGTCGCCGGCTTCGACGGCATCCAATACCGTGGTGACTAGATCGGCCGGGTCCATCTTGGGGTCGGTGGCATGCGCGGCCATTGCCGTGTCGACGTAGCCGACGTGGACGCCCACCACGTGTACCCCTGCGGAGGCGAGCTCCAGGCGCAGCGAGTTGGTGGCCGACCAGAGGGCGGCCTTGGTGGCACTGTAAATGCCGCCGACGGCGTACCAGCTCATGGCGGAGTGGATGTCGATGATTGCGGATTCGGCCTTCGCTGACAGGATCGGTGCGAAGGCGCGGGCGAGGAACAGCGGGCCAAGGAAGTTCGTCTCGACGTTGGTCCGGATTTCCGCGTCGGTGTGGGTAAGGATGCCCGGGGTTGCAACGGACGCTCCGGCGTTGTTGATCAGCACTGTGACGTCGCCGGCAGCCTCGACTGCGGCCCGTATTGAGTCCGGGTCTGTGACGTCGAGGGTCAGCGGGACGATGCGCTCGTCCTCCCAGGTGCGCGGGGTGCGGGCGGTGGCGTAAACCTTGCTGGCGCCGCGTGCGAGGGCGCCGTGGACGAAGTGGGTTCCGATGCCGCCGTTTGCGCCGGTGACGAGGACGACTGCTCCATTGAGTGAGTGCATTTCACGAACTTTCCTGTGTTGATTTCCGTCCGCGCCGGTCGGCGTGGATGGTGCGGGATTAGGCGTGGGCAAGGGCCGGGTAGTCGGTGTATCCGGCTGCCCCGCCGCCGTAGAGAGTGCTGGGATCCAGCTCGTTCAGGGGGGCGTTTGAGCGCAGGCGCTCAACGATGTCGGGATTGGCCAGTGCGAAACGGCCCAGTGGGGCAACGTCGGCAAGGCCGGCCGCGACGTCGTCGGCTATCTGCTCACGGTTGCGTCCGTAGCGGACCACGAGCACCGCGGTCGGCCATATATCCCTGAGGGAGCGGAGCAGTTCGTCGTCGCCTGCATGGTGAAGGTGCAGGTATGCCAGGTTCAGGGTCGCGAGCTCCCCTATCAGGTGCCGGTACTGGGCGCGCACGCTCTCGGTGTCGCCCTCGTTGATTCCACCTAACGGCATGGCGGGGGAGAGGCGGATACCCACCCTGTCTGCGCCGATTTCATCGGCGACGGCCCGGGCGAGTTCGATCACGAACCGCGACCGATTTTCTACTGACCCGCCGTAAGCGTCGGTGCGGTGGTTGGCATTGGGGGAGAGGAACTGGTGCAGCAGATACCCGTTAGCGCCGTGGATTTCAACTCCGTCGGCGCCGGCTGCAATGGCCAAAGCTGCCGCGAGGCGGAAGTCAGCCACGGTGGCCTGGATATCCTCCGTGCTCAGCTCTCGCGGTGTCGGCGTCTTCTGAGGCCCGGTCGGCGTGAAAATATCCTGATCTGCGGGGATCGGCGAGGGCGCCACGGGCTGTCGATGGTGAGGAGTGTTGTCCGGGTGGGACATGCGGCCCGCATGCATGAGCTGGATGAACACCGCCCCGCCCCGGGCGTGAACTGCTCCGGTGACGCTTCGCCAGCCCTCGACATGCTCGGGGGTGTAGATCCCCGGCGTGTTTGCATAGCCCTGTCCGTCTGCCGACGGCTGCGTGCCCTCGGTGATGATCAATCCCAATGAGGAGCGCTGCCCGTAGTACTCGGCCGCCAAGTCGCCCGGCGTACCATCCGGGTTGGAGCGGCTTCGGGTCATGGGTGCCAGCGCGAGCCGATGGGATAGGTCAAGGCGGCCAAGAGTCAGTGGTTGCCACAGTGAAGAAAGGGTCATGGGTTAGTCCTTTTGCGTTCGATGTTTCAGAGCATCACCGCCGTACAGCCGATGTTCGGCCGCCGTGGACGCTGAGACCTGCTGCTGCTCCACGGATAGTGATTGCACTCATAACTGAGTATGCTCAGATAATATTCCCTGAGAATCAGGAGGACAAGAAGCGAACGGTAAGAAGGCTCTGCTCTGTCCGCCTTGAATGCCGAGGGTCCAAAGCCGCTAGGCCCAAGTGGGCACCGCATACCGCGGGCGAAGTCCGTCACAGTCGGCCCGCGGCGGCGGACCTGGCTTCGGGCCGGGGCTCTCCGGGCGGCGAAGAAACTGCGGGCAAGCTACCTGGACTCCAAGGTCAGCAGCCACAAGACTTGCGAACTATGAGTTCGGCGGTGAGGGGCTCGATCCCGCCGCCCGGCTCTTCCGGTGACAGGGTTGGCGCAAGAAACCCTCTCTGTGGAAAGGTACAACCGGGACAAGCCTTGTACAACCTCACAGCGTGCTCCGGAGGCCACCTTGTGTCGTTCGGGGAGGCGGACCGATTGAACTCCCCGGAGGCAACTTGCTGGGCGATATCCGGCGGCAGGACCGTACAAGATGAAATCGCTCTCGCTGTCACCTTGAATCGATGGCGAGGACGTGCTGTTCCCCTTCATACACGGGCTTAGTTGGTCCGGGCACGGTAAACAGGAAGTACGCGTTTCAGATGCGCGAGGTCGGCCTGCTCGCCTCCGCCTTGGCGCGTCCCGCGACGGCGGTCATGGGCACCGAAGCCTATCCCCAGCTGGCCATGAAGGCGGCGGCGCTGCTCAAGTCCCTGGCTGGGTTTCATCCGCTCATCGACGGCAATAGGCCAACCGCCTGGACGCTGATGGTCCTGGTGCTCTGGATCAACGGTTACCGCCACGGCTTCTACACTGAAGAGGGCTCCGACCTGGTTGTCGGAGTGGCCGCCGGTCACATCGATTTGCAGCGCAGTGCCGTCCTGATCGAGAAACACCTGATTCGACGGGAGGCCCGTTGAGACGTATCCCAAGCTGAAGGCTATGACTCTTGATCTGAGGTCGGCGGGGTGTTCGAAGGCCCAAAAGAACGTGTGCACAATGTGCACACTCTTGCCGTCGGACTCGGTCATACCGGGGTCGGATTGGGCCGTACTCAGCATGTTTTCGGGAGTTCTCTGTCTTTTCAAGGGTTGGAATGCGGTTCGAGTCCCACCTTGGGCACGTGTTTCCGCAGGTCAGGGGGCCTTTGGCCCTCTGGCTGTGCACAAGTCTTCTTTTATGGGCCCCTTCGGGGGCTCTTTTTGTCGTGGCCGGTTGTGGGCCCGGGCACTTCCTTTCCTTGGGATGGGCAAGGGTTCTGTGTTCTTGCTTGTTCATGGTGGGCTCGACAAGGGGCTACATGACCTGTGAGGGTTTTGGTGGCCTGGACTTTTGGTCAAGACGCGGGTTGGGCAGCTAAAGCCCGGGCTGTAAGCCAGTGACTAATGCAATTCGATGCGGCCCAGGCCCGTGTCCAAATGTCTTCAGACCCCGCGTGGGCCTGCCGCCAGCTCGGTGGTCCGGTGACCCCGAGAGTCGGACATGGCCTCCACCCTGCTGGCCGATGCTGGCAAAGGCAATGTCCGTTGGGACGTCACCGCTCATCCGCCTTGTTGTTCAAGGGGCCGTCTGCATCGACTGCCCGCTTATACACCGCGCGTGTCTGTCGTATTCGGGCGGCGTTCTGATAGCGGGAGCACGGCTGGGCCGAGGGGCCGGAGTGCAACTTGGGGAACCGGGACCGATCCAAAAGTTCGCGAGGAAATAAGCGACGAAGAAGCGCCGAACGAAGTTTTGGATCGGGACCGGCGCGTGGCACCTGGTTGCGCGGAGGACCCGCCCAGCGACCATGGAGCATCAGAACGACAGCCAAGCACCTTCCGGTCCTTTATGGTCGTTCGGGAAGGATGGGGCATGACGTGATCCGTGCGGTCTGGTCCTCCAGAAAGCCGCAGCCCGCCAGGGTGGTCTGCGCGCCGCGGTGATCTTCCAAGGCCCGTTCTGTTCGTTCGACGACGTGGGACCGAGGCGTCGGTGCGCGGAGTTGTTGCGTTCGTCACATTTCATGCCTAGGCTAGCGTGGGCGGTCGCAGCGTCGCGGCCGCTCACGAAGGTAGGAGCATCATGACAGACAAGCTCAACGTCCTTGTCCGGGTGGACCTTGATTGCGCCCACGCTCAGATAAGGGCCCAAGGCCGCGTGACGGCTCAGAGCATCGATGCTCTTTATGTCATCGTCAAACGCGCCAACGCGCTGATGTCGGGGTTGGCTGTGGAAATCGATATGGTCCATGCCAGTGTCGAATCTGACGCTCTGGATCAGTTGCGCGCCTGTTCCCTGTCGCATCACCTGCCAGCGCACATTGATCCGTTCCAGTCGAACTGCAGACTCAGCATCCTCACGGCCGGGGATGATTTCGCCGCGACGGGGACTGCGGCGCGGGCGGCTTGACCTCCCATGCCCGGCATAGCCGCGCACCGGAGTGTTGGCCTGTGCCGGTGAGGGCGGACCTTCCTCCAGCATAGGAGGCTCCGACGACCTATGCCCGGGCAGGGGAGATACCCACCCTGCCCCGCCACTTCGCGCCCGCGGGGCAGGTCATGTATTCGGTGCCCGCAGCGAGCAGGGGGCGACGCAGGTATCGAACGGTTCCTCCGGTTGAAAACAGGTAGCCAACCCTCAAGCGGCAGTATGCGTCGTGGCATAAGGTCTATTTGAGGGTCGTTTCTTTGAAAACTGCTCTCGGCGGTAGCTGTGCCAATGCCCGGAACAAGGGTGACACCGGGCATTGGCGCGTTTCTTCCTGGGCCTCGCGGAGGCTGTGCGAACATGCCGAAGGCGCGCTAACGCCGGCCACGCCAGTGACCTAGGGGCCGGGTCGGTCCTGTGGCAGGTTGTATGTGGGGCGTCCCAGGGGTTGCTGCTGGGGCTCTAGTCCGTTGCCGCTGGTCCGGTAATGTGCAGGCCCGGGAACGTCCTGCTCTTTCCGTTCTTTCCCGGGCGCAGCCGCGCGATGCGGAGTGCGGTGCCGAAGGCGTGAACTGGTGGGCATGGGGCAGGAGAATCTCCGTCTCTAAACGTAAGGGGCTGCTGGAGCGGGACAGGACCTTGTGGGCGACAGACCGCTTGTTGGCCGTGTGCCGGCCGGGTCGGCGGAGGGAGGACGCCAGCCATCCGGCCTCGATTCGTTCACCTTAGGAGCGTTGCAGCTGGTGTTCGATACCGTCTTCTTTTTCGTTCGCCTCGACGTGGACTCAACCTCGCCAGAGGACCGTGATGGCCTCGCCGGTGGGCACTGCGTTGACGTGCAACGATACGTCCAGGCCATTGGGATCACGGCGCGGGTCCGTGCCGGTGTCGGTGTCGGCAATGATTTCCTGGGTGAGCCGGTCCAGGGCGACGGCCATCGCACGTCCCCGATCGGCCAGACGGGTACTGGTTGCCTCCACGGCCACCGACCGGGCGGGCCTCGTTGTCACGTCAGACTCTGTCTGCATGCGTATCTCCCTCGGGAATCTGCACAGGAAGTGCGGGGCCACGGTGCGCAGACAGAACCCCAACAAGGCTGCCGTGGTCCGATGGATTCAACCGTCATGACGAACGGGCCACCGCGCTCCTCGTTGGCCCTTCGCAGCGGGGTTGGCCTCTCTTAGGGACAAAGAGCTGGGCTGTCGACGAAGATGCAGTTGCTCTCCGCGCCCTCGTGACCGAAGCGGACGGCTATCCCTTCTTTCAAGCCTACGGCCGCTGCTCCGGCCCACCGTGCCCGGAAATGACTTCAAACGATCTACGGTTCCTCCAGAACTGTGTGGGCAGGGTCCTCGAGCCCATGGCGACTCTCTTCTCAGCCGTGCGGCACCCTGGTTAGGTCTTGTTGTGGGTTCTTCGTATTTTGCGGGCGTTGGATCGCAGTTGGATGATCCTTGCCGCACCGGCCGCGGCCACGAGGATTCCTCCGGCCACGGCGGCGATGAACAGTGCCATGCCCAGGGAGACCGACCCTCCCAGCCCGAGGAATAGAACGTTGACTGGTTGCTGGTTCTGCAGGATGAAGATGATTAGCAGTATCAGTGCGAGCAGGGCAACGATGACGGCGGCCCAAATGACGCCGGCGCGGGTTGTTCGGGGTTTTGGTGCGGCGGCAGCCCGGGGCGCCGCCTCGACTGGCTGCGAGGTGCCTGCCGTCCCAGGCGTGGTGTTGGTCGGCGCCGGACCTTGAGGCTGTTCTCCGGGCACTTGAGGCGTCGCTGGGTTCGACGTCATGATGGTTGACCCCTTTGGAGTTTGTTGTTCGGATCCTGCTCAGCGGGGCCGGTTGCTCTCCACGACGGGGCATTCGAACGGGCCGCCGGCAAACAGGCCGACTGTGTTGAGATACCGGATGACCACCGCGTAGGAGGTGACGAGGCTGGTCTCCGTATAGGGGATTCCCTGTTCCTGGCAGCACGAGCGGACCAGCGTGGCCGCGCGGTGCAGGTGTGGCCGCGGCATGTCCGGGAAGAGGTGGTGCTCGATCTGGCGGTTCAGTCCGCCCATCAACGCATCCATGAGCCTGCCGCCGCTGATGTTGCGTCCGGTGACCACCTGCCGGTGAAGGAAATCGGCCCGGCTGGAGGCGGCCAGGATCGGCATGCCCTTGTGGTTTGGTGCGAATGAGGCGCCCATGTAGAAGCCGAACACACCCACTTGGACGCCCAGGAACGCGAATGCCATGCCCAACGGCAGCAGCCAGAACACCAGGGCCGGGACCACGAGCAGACGCAGCACCACGATCGGTATTTCCACCCAGCGGTGGTCCACTCTTCCGCGGCGGAACAGGTACTTCAACGAATCAACGTGAAGGCTCAGGCCCAGGAAGAACAAAAGCGGCAACAGCAGCCATCCCTGCTTGCGCGTGACCGCGACCATGAGCCCGCGCCGGGATGCCGCGGCTTGCGGATGGAAGGCGATCGCCCCGGTGTGGATATCGGGATCCTTATCGATCACATTCGGGTAGTTGTGGTGACGGGTATGCTTTTGCGCCCACATGGCGTAACTGATCCCCACCAGACCGGTGCCGATCAACCGGGCGGACCATTCATTAATCCGCTGGGAGGCGAAGATCTGGCGGTGCGCAGCCTCGTGGGCCAGGAAGCTGAACTGGGTAAGTACCACACCCATGCCGGCGGCGACCAGCAACTGGAACCAGGTGTCCTGAAGGAGGATGAACCCTGTCCACGTGCCTGCCCATGCCGCCATCAGGATGGTGAAGAGCACGATGTAGAAACCGCGACGTCGGCGCAGGAGACCTGCTTCCCGTACCTGTTTCAAGAGGATGACGTAGCTGTTGACCACTTGGTTCGGGGACCGGCGCTGCTGCGGACCTTCAGCGGGAGACGGTGTTGTGTCCATGATGCCTCGAACCATTCACGGGCGAGTGCGGCACTCTTCATTCGGCACTTCAAACCCTGGCCTTCAGGATACGCCAACACGATTGCGACGGCTCATCCGTATGCCTGCCCGCCGGGACTTAATGACGACCCGCTGGAGGAGTTTCGACGTGACATCGCCGCGTTCAACAGGGCCTATTCCAGAGTCATCGCATACGACGACGATCCTGCGCTGGCACGCCGACTGGAAGAAATTGGTGCTGACGCCGAGGAACGGCTCGAGACGCTCCAAAATCGGATGAACTATTAGACGGGTGGGGATGGCCGGTGAGGGCCTGGCCATCCGTCGACAACCTGTTGGACGTACGACACGTGGCCGCGCGCAGGAGCCGACGTAGGAGCAGTCCGTCCGCGCGCGGTGGCACAGGGTTAGGCCTGGGGGCATGGATGCGTTCTCGGCAGAGACGCTGATCTGCGCAGCCCCGTCAACGGTGTGGGGGCATGACCGACGCCGCGGGATACCGGGCTTGTTGGCGCGAGTGGTGAGATCGCGGATGGCGGGCCAATCCGCCTGCACCACCAAGCTCCGGGACCGGGCGGCAAATCCGCGTGTCCGCGGGGCCGGTGATCACAATTGGGACCTCAGGGGCCACTTTGCGCGTGACGACTTCTACTTACGCCGGGCCTCATCACGGTGGACCTGGGCTTGCCTGTGGCGCGGCCCTGACATCCTTCTTGCCTCACCACGCCCCGGCGCCGCCTGCCAGCACTGCCGCTCGCGGCGCCGTCGTCAACCCTAACCACGCTCATCTGGGCAAGCCGTGAAACTGCGCCTCTGAACAATAAACCGGAAGGAGCCCGAGCCTCCCGAATACCCGCGGCACCACTATAATTTAGTTCTCACCCCGCAGCGGGAGATGGGCGATGATACGCGGATTTGGCAGGCGCAAAATGGGCAGACGTGGAATTGGTCTGTTTGGGTTCATATACCTGGCCGTCGGGGTGCTGGTCGCTGGCACCCACGGCTATCTCGTGGCATGGAACATTCCCGGCAACATTTTGGAAGGCCTGCTGGCGATTGTGCTCTGGCCGCTAGTGGCCCTCTTCGGGGTCGATTTCCATGCCTTGATCGCGTAGGTCCTGCGGTTATCGGGGTACCGCGCGGGGTGCTGGTTGTTGATATCGTTGTGCTGCTTTGGCAATAGGCTCTGTCCTGTTGATCAAGTACCGCTGTCCCACCTTTGACCCAAATTGGTGCGGAAAATACGTACTCACTACTCATGTCACCCCCGCCCGCGTCCATATTTACTGGGCTTGGGACGCAGTGAAAGGAGTGGTGTGGATACTGGATCTCATTGCGGGGCCACGGCCCGGGCGATGACAGGTGCAGAACAGGAACCGTCCTGACCGGCGGCAAACAATGCCAAGTCAACAATCGCTGGCACGTCCCCGACTGACCGGGCGAATCCTTTTCAAGGCCGGGATGCTTATGGGGCGCCGGCCCTGAATGCACAATCTGAGGAATGGCCGCCCGGCCTGCCAGTGCCGACGGCCTCCATAGGGACCGAGTACATCGGCGGATTCAATGAGCCCAGACCAGTTCCAAGAGTCTGGCAGAGGCCGCCGAAGACACCGAGCCCGGTCGGCCACGGCAATCAGCGGAACCCTACCGCCGGATGCGGCGGTGAACGGAACCGACAATCCGGCACGGTTCCTGACTCGACGATCGCGTGTCCGACCCTGCACGCCCGGGCCGAACCGTCATGACCAGCCCTCAGGTGTCTTCTCCCGGACCCAGCGCAGGAAGGCGACGGCCCGGCCAAACTGCCGGAAAGGTCCTCCCATGCCGGCCGGCTGGCCTCAGTCTTGGTTCCGGCGTGGAACCGATCCGGAGGCATCGCGGTCGGTTTCCGGGGAAAACGACCGCTATGCCGGTGGATACTCGGTGTTTGTCTCGTCCAGCTCGGCGTCCGCCGACGGGACGGACGTCCCCGCCTCCTCGGAGGTTCCGGGCGCAGGAACCCCGGGTTCTGCATCCGCGGGCCCCACCAGGGGTCGCGCTCTGGGTGGGCCGGCTTCTGCTTTCTCTGCGGCTCCGTCCTTGTTCTCTTCACGGAATTGATCCGGTTCGCGTGCCGCCGCCGGGTCTGGCGGGATGGCGGCGTCGGGTTCGGGGTAGTCGCCTGCGGTGTAGTCACCTTCACGCTCCTCTTCGGGGGTGTCTGGGATCTCGCCCGCGGTCCCGTAGTCGCCCTCGGTGTACTGGCCTCGGTCTTCGTCCGCGGCCTCATCTGAAGCGTCGGTCTCCGGTGAAGTTGGTTCAGTCATGATGAATGGCTTCCTGTCGTTAGCTGCGTGAAGCGCCGATGATGCTTGTGTGCCGGTCCTTCCACCGGCGGGGTGTTCGTGCTGCGGAGACGTCGTCCACGGGTATCCGCTGAATCACATTCGACATGGGTGTGGCCACCGCTGGAATGCTTGCCGATGGAGAGCTAGGGCGCCGCCGGCTGCATGCCTGGATGTTGCCATCGCCTTCGACCAGCCGATGCTTCGCGAGGGTATTTGCTCATGGCTGGCTCCTTGGAACCGACATCGGATTCATGCTGGCCGGACTGCATCTGAATTCCATGGACCGGTTCGTTCATTCTAGTTTCGCCGCGCTACCGGAGGAAGGCCTGTCGTCCCGCATGCACTGTCTCTGGCCGGCGCCACTTTGGTTTTTGACGGGCGAGACAATCCGGCTGCTGCTGTCCGCCGTACCGGTGAGCCGGTGCCCCTGACGCCTGGTATCCGAGGTGGCAAGCGGTCCAGGTCTTGTAGTCACCGGGTTCTTCTTGCCGCGGCGTACTTAAGAGTCGCTTCCCGGCTGCCGGATGCGGAGATCCGGCGGCGGACTCTCGACTCGTCCTTGACCTTCGGCTTACTCGAGCACCTTCCAGACCGTGGTGTTCCCCCAGGACCTCCGTGGCCGTGGGCTGATTCGGCCGTTTCGATGGCCATGACCGGCGGTGGGAAATCCGCCCGGGGCGGACGAGGTCCTGACCGGCTTTCGGAGGGGACGAAGTCCCAGGCACGAATGATTCACTTGTCCGGCCATCGGAGGCCGGCATTCCGTGGCTCGATGGCTGGATCCCGGTTGTTGACGCTTTCAGACAAAGCGGCACGTCAAGGCCGATAATGACGGTGTGCGCACAGTCGGGGTCGAAGAGGAGCTTCTCATCGTGGATGAGTCCACGGGCCGTCCCGAGCCGTTGGCAGGGAAGATTCTTGAGCAGGCCTCCGCGGCGCGAAGGTCCGGAGGCTCCGGGCCTTCCATGACGGCCGAGTTCAAACAGGAGCAGATCGAGCTGCTCACCGAGCCCTGTACGGACCTGGGTGAGCTGCTGGATCGTATCCGTCGTGCCCGCAGCCAGGCGGACGCCGAGGCTAGAGCCTTCGGGGCCCGGGTCGCTGCCCTGGCAACATCCCCGGTTCCGGTGGAGACCCACACGACCGACTCGGCGCGTTTTTCGGCCATGATGGACGGATACGTCTTGACCGCCAGAGAGCAGCTGACCTGCGGTTTGCATGTTCACGTCGGCATAGAGTCCGTGGAGGAAGGCGTCGCCATCATGGATCGAATCCGCATCTGGCTTCCGGTTCTGACGGCCTTGAGCGCTAATTCACCGTTCTGGAACGGGGCAGACAGTGGATTCGCAAGCTATCGAACCCAGGCGTGGAGTCGTTGGCCGACCGCCGGACCGCAGGAGATCTTCGGATCGGCTGGTGGCTACCGGGCACTCATCGGAGAGCTTTTGGACTCCGGGGTCCCTCTGGATGAGGGGATGATGTATTTCGATGTCCGTCTGTCGCGGAAGCACCCCACGATAGAGGTGCGGGTGGCCGACGTTTGTCTGGAAGCCGGAGACAGCGTTGTAGTGGCTGGACTGGTGCGGGCCCTGGTCGAGACGTCGGCGACGGACTGGCAGTTGAAGAGGCTCCCGGTCCCGACGTCGGCTGCGGTGCTGCGGATGGCGGCCTGGCGGGCGGGCCGGTCGGGGATCAACGGAACTCTTCTGCACCCGCTGACTAACCATCCGGAACCGGCGGGGCGGGTGATCGAGGCCCTGTTGGATCATGTGCGGCCTGCCCTGGCCGCCGACGGCGACTTGCTCAGCATCCAGGCAGGCCTGGAACGCATCCGGGAGCGCGGGACCGGGGAACGCCGCCAACGCGCTGTTTTTGAGCGGACCGGTCACCTCGCGCGGGTCGCCGTGGACGCCGCCAGAATCACTACCTGGCCAAGATTCGGACCTGGGCCGTATTAGGACCGGATCCAGGACATGGGCACCTGAGGCCAAGCCGGAACGGGACGCCTTACTGTGCTGACGGCTGCGCAGGGTCGGGCTTTCAATGCCTCTGATGAGCACGGCCGCAGCTATGGTGCACCCCAAAAGCAGGTTCGGACCGTCGGCGTGGCCCTGAGCGGGCCGCGTTACATCTCCCGCTCACGCCGTGCTCTGTCGGCTGATACTCAGAGTTCGTCGGATGGGCGGGCGACGTTCTCGATGCTGGCAGAGGTATCGTCGTCCGTGGCGGGCACAGCCGCGGCTGGCTCGGATCCTGTGTCGAGGTAGTCCGTGCTCGCAGGTCGGCCGTCCTCGACCTCACCACCGGAGACGGCACCGCGCCAGGTTCCGGTTTCCTGGCCGGGGTGTTCGATGAACTTCTTGAACTTCTCCAGGTCCACGGAGACCTGAAGGTCGTCGGCGCGCAGGACCGCGCCGATTTTCTCCTTCAATGTCTCCGGTTCCCACTCGATATGTACGTTGACGCCCGTTCGGTTGACGTCCAAGGGCTCGAACCTGACTTCACCGGAGTTCCGGGGCCCGTCGGTGCTGGCCCATCTGATGAGTGCGTCGGGGACCTGGTCCAGGATTTGGGCGTTGAACTCGTTCTTGATTCCGCTGATGTTCGTCGTGAAGTGCAGTGCCGTATCGTCGATCTGCTCGACCGCTTCGACTCCGTCCATGAATTCGGGGAACGACTCGAACTGCGTCCATTGGTTGTAGGCGACAGAGACCGGCACATCGACTTCAATGGATTGGTTGACGGTAGCCATTCGCGCCCTCGCTAGGGATTCGGTGGAAAGGCAAATCCAGGTTTGATGTTCGGTTTCCGGCTCCCGTCGGCGCCGTTAGCCTGAGGGTTTGGTCCGGGTTTCGCGCTGTCGCTGCTCAAGTTTGGCTTCAGCATCGGTGCGGCGCCGGCCAATGATACGCATTTGATGGGTGGATGGGTTTCCGTAGTCGTCCAGGTGCGTAAACTGCCCGTGTGTTGCCGTGTCATCGGGAGCCGGCGGGTCGGGACGGTGTTCGGCATTTTCGCTCATACAGTCATGGTCCCACCGTGTCTTTGCCGCGAAAAGACGCAATCCCGTTGCCGGGCGGATCAGGGCCGTGGCAGACGTTCCCTGTTTGCGCCGTGGCTGTTGCCCTGCGAGGACGAATGTACCCGTGGTGCTTGGCCTGCCAGGCCGAAGGTCTGGCTGTCTTTGCCAACGACTCTGATCCGGGAGCAGAGGACTTTGGCGGACTGGATGAACGGCCGGGTGCCCTGACCAGGTCGAGGCCCTGAAGCGGTCCGGTGAAGATCCCATCGCCTGGGAGCAAGTCATCACCCGCAGTGGCCCATCGGAGGGCAATCGGCCGTCGGAAAGTACATGTTGCGACGAGAAAGCAGGGGTGCGGCCCGCCCGGACCGCACCCCTGCCTTCTGGCTGCTTGTCTTAGTGTTTCTTGAAGGCGTCTTTGACTTTTTCGCCGGCCTGCTTCAGGTCCGCTTTGACTTGGTGCCGTTTGCCTTCGGCCTTCATCCGGTCGTTGCCGGTGGCATCGCCGACTGCCTCTTTGCCCTTGCCGTGGAGTTTCTCGGCGGCGTTGTGGATCTTGTCACCCAAACCCATGCTGATTCTCCTTACTTGGCCGCCCCCTCGTCGTGAATGCCGTGGAGGCCGACAGTTAATTGTAGGGACAGAACCGTCGAAGCGTTGGTGCGATGGATGATAGGCATTAGCGATGGGGAGGGAACGAAATCGGTGGCCATCGGGCCGGAGGATCGGCGCATGGATTCGGTTCTGTATTTCGCCCCGTCTATCTGGTTGTGACTCTCCGGCGCTGAGTGCAGGTCCGCGTCGGTGCTGAGTTGGAACCGGCTCCGGTCCGGGTCTTTCGCAGTGCCAGACCAGGCCTGCATGAGGGTGGACTCTCATGACAAAATAGGCGTATTGCACACCGCTGCATCTGTATGTGCGTTCGCACTAAGGATCGGTCATGAAGAAAGAGCTGAAGGACGCCGCGAACGCGGTCGAGGAGGCATCGAACTCCAGGGCTCTTGTGATTGCTGCACGGGCAGGCTTTGCCGTCAGCGGTCTCTTGCACGTTCTGACAGGGTCCGTCGCCATCCAGTTGGCCTTCGGCAAGGCCGGACAAGCGGATCAGGGCGGTGCGGTCGCCCAGCTCGCCGGCCAGCCCGAAGGATTGCTGCTGCTGTGGACCGGGTTCGCCGCCTGTGTGGCTCTGGCGCTCTGGCAAACCGGTAACGCCGTCTTCGGCTACGGCCGGTTGGAAGCCAAGACGAAGGTCGGAAAGAAACTCTCGGCGGGCGGCAAGGCCGTGGTGTTCGCCCTCATGGCGCTGACGTTTGCTGCCTCCGCAAGCGGAACCAGCAAGAACAGCGGACAGTCCACCAGCGATTTCACCGTCTCAATCATCAAAGCACCCGGGGGTGCGTTCCTGCTGATCATCATCGGCGCCGCGATCGCCGTCGTCGGCATCGTCTTCGTGGTCCTCGGGCTTAAGGGATCGTTCAAGAAGGATCTGCTGCTGCCGCCCCCGGGCACCGCGCGGTCCGTCGTGACCGGGCTTGGCGTGGTCGGTTACGCAGCCGAGGGCGTCGCACTGTTCTTGGTGGGATTGCTGTTCATCATAGCCACCGCCAGCGCCCGCCCTCAGGAGTCCACCGGCCTGGATGGCGGGCTGAAGGCGCTGCGTGATCAGCCGTACGGGGTTTATCTGCTGGTCGCGGTCGGCGCCGGTCTGATCTGTTACGGCCTTTACCTGGTGGTGAAAACCAAATTCGCGCGGATGTAAGGTGCCTGCCGACGCGGCCGGCTCCTGCTCTGTTGACTTGAGGAGAACGGCTGGCCCGCCCGGGACGGCAGCCGCAGGAGCGCGGACGGGCGAAGGGCCGGCCGTGGGAAGGTCGGCAGACGGTACCCGGGGTGATCTGCGCGATGCGGACGGGAGCCGTGTAGATCATTCGGAACGCCTCTGTTCACAGGGGGGTCCAGATCCGTGCGGCCGCAGACGATTTCAGAACAAAGCGGCGCGTAGCCCTGACGCGCCCCGGACGCTGAAATCTGTCGAACGGTCAACCGGGAACTGTCGCGGAGGGCAGACGCCGCACGGTGTCGAGTTGGATTCGTCCGATATGCGGCCCCGTCCGGCGTTTGGCCGGTGGGAGTGAGGGGCGCGAGTCCGGAACTGCCGCCGGTTAGGGCCGACCAGTCGAATCGATTCTTCGCAGACTCTTGCGGTCCGGGTTTTTCAGGTCCTTCTGCTGCGCCCTACGAAGAAACCAATGGCAGCGAGGATCAACAGAATAACGCCAACCCAGATCAGGAAGTTCAACGAAGGAACCAGCCCACCTCCGAAGAAGAACAGAATCGCAAGGACCACTGCGATGATGAGAAGAATGTTCATAACCGTTACCTGCCTTTTCTTTGAAATGTTCAACAATGACTCACGACCGGGTTGGCACCGGTGGCTATTCCGCAATCCAGCCCCCACCGGGGGCTCTCCACAAGGACCCGGTTGCGGCTCGGCCGCCGGGCTCCGGGCCCGGGGTTACGGCGATGGGTGGGGAATGTCACAGGCGATTCTGGGGTTCAGGCCCGTGTAGTTCAGCGGTCCGGCACCGATTGTCAGCGCGATAGTTCCAGCCGAGGCGCAGGATGCCGGCAGTCCGGAGAAATAACCGCGCTGCGCGGCTGCAGCGACTCCGATCGCAAGCCAGACAACCACCAATATTCCGATGACGATTCTGACCCGCATTTCGTCCTCCGATACCGGATCGTGCTGGCGCTTCAACGCAATTGGTGACATTTTCGTGGGAATTGACCCATCGCGGAACAGAGCGGCCGCCCCAGCGGATCCTCTGGCCCGCCCTAGATGCGGCTGCTCTGGCCATCGCCGGGATGTCTTACCCCGGCCCGGTTCCCTGGGCAGGCCGGTCGGGCTGGCCCGTGCCGCCGTCCGGGCCGGGCCGATTTTCACCGGCCTGGCTGTCCCGTCCTCCGCGGGCATCACTGGTCGGATCCAGTTCATCTGCTTCCCGAACCCGTTCCTGTGAACCCTCACGAACAGTCCGGGCGTCCTCCCGGCCATCGCGGGCCTCCCGACGGAGCCGTTCGGCATCCAATTCGGCCTGCTGTGCGTCCGCTTCCGCCCGGGCCGCTTTCGCTTCACCCTCCCGTGCGCCGAGTTCATCTGTCTCCGCCTGCTGGCGCATCTCGGCCGCCCTACGCCGATCGGCTTTCAGCTTCCGTTTGCGGCCGAAGAAAACCACCAGGCCAACAATGACGAGTGCCACGACGATGACGACGATGATCCATACCAGCTGGCCCGAATTCACGGTGATCTGCCTCTTTCCACGTCCGGCAATGGAGATACCACCAGTAAACAACAAAACCCGTCTTCCAACCATGGAATGACCGGCAGTGTCAAGTGGCCGAAGCAACATCGCCATTCAATAGTTTGGTGAACACTCGCCTCGGCGTCGGGTCCTCCTGGCGCTCAGGTACCGATTCGGCGCACACCTTTGCTCAAGTGGTGCTGATTCGGCCCCCTCATGGTGGTCCTGAATGAGATTGACATGGACGGACGTCTGTACCCAGTGGTGACTGTCGACACGACAGGTAACCGCTGCGAACACGGGGTTGCCATAGCGCTGTGGCGTATGGAACGCGATCTGAGGACCATGACACCTAGGCTGTGGACTGGCCTATTAGGCCAGATGGTCCGGGAGCCAGTCCCCGCCCTGCCCAAGATCTCGGCGCGTCGGCGCAAACGGTCATCGATCTCTTCGGGAAATACGGTGGCAAACGCGCCTCAACCCGCACTGAGCAACTCCTACGCTCTGCAACGCTGGTCTAGCCAGGCTTCGCCGGCGCACACGCTCTCCGAAGCAGAGTTGCCTCACTTGCGGCTACCGCCCGAAAGCCTATCCTCAACTGGCCATGAAGGCCGCGGCCCTGCTCGAGTCCGTGGCCAGGTTTCATCCGCTAATCGACCGCAACAAACGCACCGCCTGGACGCTCATGGTCCTGCTGCTGTGGATCAACGGTTACGGGCACGACTTCAACACCGACGAGGGCTTCGACCTTGTTGTGGGCGTGGCCGTCGGTGACATCGATTTGCAGCGCAGCGCCACTCTGATCGAGAAACACCTGTTTCGACGGTAGGTCCGGTGGAGAGGGTCCCAGATGATGGCCCGGAGTTACTGATGCGCAGTCGGTGGGGGAGTTCGAAGGCCAAAAAACGGGGTGTGCACAATGTGCACACCTTGGCCGTCGGACTCGGTCATACCGGGGTCGGATAGGGCCGTACTGGCTATGTTTTCGGGAGTTCCCACTGTTTGCAGGGCCTGGAAGCCGGTTCGAGTCCCACCTCGGGCACAGCATTCCCCCTCGTCAGAGGGGGTTTTTGCTTTAACGTGTGTACAAAGCTTGACAAGTGCCTCTGACGCTAGGGGCGCGGGCTTTGGCCTGGCCGCCGCGGTGGCCTATGGAGGTGTGTGGGTGGCGGGTTCAGTTGCCCTGGCTGGTGGGCCCTCCGCCTGCTCTGGGGTGGGGTTGGTCGGGTCTCCCTTCGGTGATGGTGTGGCGGCCTGGCTGGCCGCTTACCTATTCATGGGCGGGGGCTGTCTTGATGACATGACGTGTAAGAACTTTTCTAAGTTTTTGTGGATTCACCCTTCAATTGTTGGCCTGAGGCCCCGGTCTCGTTTCTGAATTTGTCCGACCAAAGATGGCGTGTACCCTGTGCACACTTAAGTCTGCTTTTTATTTCTGCTGCAAGGGTGGCGCTGCGGCCTTCCTGATGACTATGTGTTCATCGACCCTGCAGGGCTCTACCACCTGACTTTGGAGCAAAGCCAACCTCACCGCGGTCGGGCGCCTGGATGAGTGGGTCTCGACGCCTTTGCCATGTTGACGGCCCGCACCGCACGTCGCCTTGGTGCAAGAATGCGTTCATGAGCAATGACGATCTCAGGCCTGTCTATTTTCTTTCCGACAGCACAGGCATCACCGCGGAAACACTCGGCAACACACTGTTGACTCAGTTCCCCGCGAACAATTTTGACCGCATCACAGTCCCCTTCATCACGTCCGTTGAGCAGGCCAGGACGGTGGCCGGTACTATCAACAGGCTCGCCGATGCTGGCCTGCGTCCGATCGTGTTTTCGACTGCGGTCAGCAGTGATATCCGCCATGTCTTGGCGACGTGCAAGGGAATCATCGTCGACCTCATTGGGGCGCACCTCGGGCAGTTGGAGGACGCGCTTGGTTCGTTGGCGAGCGGCGAACCCGGCAGGGCCCACGGCTTGGGCAACGCGGAGCGGTATCAGTCCCGGATGGCCGCGGTGGAGTACGCGATGGAACACGACGACGGGCAGAGCCTCCGGGCGCTGGAAAAGGCCCAAGTTATTCTGGTAGCGCCGTCGCGTTGCGGTAAGACCCCGACCACCATGTACTTGGCTCTTCAGCACGGCATATTCGCGGCGAACTTCCCGTTGGTGGACGAAGACTTTGAACGTGAGGGCCTTCCCAAGCCTCTCCGGCCCTTCGTTGAGAAGTGTTTCGGCCTCTCATCCAACCCGCTGCGCCTGAGTCAGATCCGCACCGAACGACGTCGCGGTTCAGCGTACGCTTCACTCCGGCAGTGCGGCTTCGAGTTGCGCAGCGCCGAGCAACTGTATGTATCCCACAGAATCCCATACCTGAATTCCGCGACGGTGTCCGTGGAGGAAATGGCCGCTACCATCCTTCAGCGAATGAATCTGAAACATTAGAAAAGCGTGTACAACCCTTATGTGTCACGGCCCACATCCGGTGGAAAGTACACTGACAACCTGCCATGGTGTACAGAAATGTGCCCTCCACCTACCCGCGTGGGCTGGGTGCACCCGCGCATGCCATCAACTGCAAAGGAGCAGTAACTATGACGAATGACATCCTGTGGTTTTCCGAACTCGGGCTCAAGGACCTGGACCGGGTGGGCGGAAAGAACGCCTCGCTCGGTGAGATGGTTCAGAACCTGACCTCAGCCGGGGTCCAGGTCCCGGACGGATTCGCCACGACCGCGGATGCGTACCGCAATTTCTTGGCTGATTCGGGTCTGGACCAGAAGATCGCCGACCGGCTGGTCGCCTTGGACACCGATGACGTGACAGCCCTTGCCTCTGCCGGACAGGACATCCGGTCCATGATGCGTGAGACGCCGTTCCTGCCGGACTTCGAGGCGCAGATCCGGGACTCCTACCAGAAGCTGGTGGACAAGCACGGCGGTTCCAAGGACCTCTCCTGGGCCGTCCGTTCCAGCGCCACCGCGGAAGACCTTCCGGATGCATCGTTCGCCGGGCAGCAGGAAACCTTCCTGAACATTCGTGGCATCGAGAACATCCTGCTCGCGATCAAGGACGTGTTCGCGTCCCTCTATAACGACCGGGCCATCGCCTATCGCGTGCACCACAAGTTCGAACACGCCGACGTCGCATTGTCGGCCGGCGTTCAGCGAATGGTGCGTTCAGACCTTGGCGCTTCCGGCGTCATGTTCACTATGGACACCGAATCCGGTTTCAAGGACGCCGTCTTCGTCACATCTTCCTACGGTCTGGGCGAGGCCGTCGTCCAGGGTGCCGTTAATCCGGATGAGTTCTACGTTTACAAACCCGCACTGCAGGCTGGCCGGCCTGCAGTTCTCAAACGCGGTCTGGGGGAGAAAGCCCTCCAAATGACCTACACGGACTCTTCTGAAGTCGGCCGCACCATTGACTTCGTACCGGTGGAAGCCGAGCTGCGGAACCGCTTTAGTCTCAGCGACCACGACGTCGAGCAGCTTGCCCGGCATGCCGTCGCCATCGAAAACCACTACGGTCGCCCCATGGACATCGAATGGGGAAAAGACGGGATCGATGGTGGACTCTACATCCTTCAGGCACGCCCGGAAACCGTGCAGTCCCGACGTGCTGCGGGGAGCCTGAGCCGGTTCCGGCTTAACGGCGAAGGCCGCGTGCTGGTTGAGGGCCGCGCCATCGGCCAGCGGATCGGCGCCGGCAGCGTCCGCATCCTCACCTCGATCGACCAAATGGCCGCCTTCAAGACCGGCGACGTCCTCGTCGCCGATATGACCGACCCGGACTGGGAACCGATCATGAAGCGCGCCTCGGCCATCGTGACCAACCGCGGCGGGCGCACGTGCCACGCCGCCATCATCGCCCGTGAACTCGGCATACCCGCCGTCGTCGGCACCGGGTATGCCACAGATGCACTCAGCAACGGCCTCGAGGTGACCGTTTCATGTGCTGATGGCGAGACCGGCATGATCTACGAAGGGCTCTTGGATTTCAGCGTTGAGGAAACGGAAATCACCCAACTGCCTGAAGCGCCGGTCAAGGTCATGATGAATGTAGGCACCCCGGAACAGGCGTTCACCTTCGCGCAGCTGCCCAACCACGGGGTAGGGCTTGCCCGCCTGGAATTCATCATCAACCGGCAGATTGGTATCCATCCCAAGGCGTTGCTGAACCTCGCCGACCAGCCTGCCGATATCGCAGCGGAGATCCGGGAGCGGATCTCGGCATACGATGGCCCTCGCGACTACTACATCAAGCGACTGGCCGAGGGCGTATCCACCATTGCGGCGGCCTTCGCACCTGAACCGGTCATTGTCCGCATGTCCGACTTCAAGTCCAACGAATACGCGAACTTGATCGGCGGACCCGCTTACGAACCACACGAAGAGAACCCGATGATCGGGTTCCGCGGCGCCTCACGATACCTGGAGCCTACCTTCCGGGACTGCTTCGATCTCGAGTGCGAGGCTTTGTCCTTTGTCCGCAACGAGATGGGCCTCACGAACGTCAAGTTGATGATCCCCTTCGTGCGCACCCTGGACGAGGCCAAAGGCGTCATTGACCTGCTGGCCGAAAACGGCCTCAAACGCGGCGACAACGGCCTTGAGGTCATCATGATGTGCGAGGTTCCGTCCAACGCCCTGCTCGCCGACGAATTCCTTGACCACTTCGATGGATTCTCGATCGGTTCCAATGACATGACGCAACTGGCCTTGGGCCTGGACCGGGACTCCGCGATCGTTTCCGGAGGCTTTGATGAACGAAACCCAGCCGTAAAGAAGCTACTGAGCATGGCGATCAAAGCTTGCCAGGCCCGCGGCAAATACGTCGGCATTTGTGGCCAAGGTCCCAGCGATCACGCGGACTTTGCCGAATGGCTGGTAGATGAAGGCATTCATTCCGTCTCCCTGAACCCCGACACCGTTGTGGATACCTGGCTGCGACTCGCCGGAAGTACGTCTCAGGCGGCTGCCGCTTCCTGATGAACCACGGCACCAGCGCAGTTACTCGGAAAAGTAGCTGCGCTGGTGCAGTTGGTGAAGCGTTCGGGGCTCGCTCCGAGTCCAAGCGGGCTATTTTTGGCCTCTTTGCAAGCCGGTGATGTGGGCCTGTCCGACTTCCCGCCAGACCCGGGGTCCGGGTTTGGCCACAGGTCTGACCGACTCGACATCTTGGTCAAAAGCTTGCAGGGCCATAATCCAGTCGCGGTATTCCGTAGGTCCCGCCCGCTGGCCGCGGCCGCGGCGTCGCAAGCGAGGCCCACTGCTCTGCTGCTGTCGCTCAGCGTGCGTGCGCTGGAAAGTGCTTCCAGAGCGTGCAGTTCTTAGGGAGACAGGTTCTTCTTGACGTAGAACGCCTCGCTTACGTGTATCGCCCGAAGCAGTTCTGGGTAGGGTTGCGCGGCTGTCACAACGGAGGGGAGTAGGCCGTTTGCGTCCCGCCAGGTCGAAGGCACCCAAGGGTTCCCCTTCTTGCCGCGGGGTGCCGACTTGTCCCAGCGCGGCTTTCCTCCGAGGAGGGGCGGGGCCCACTCAATCAACAAGGGCCGGTGTTTCTTCGCGGTGTTGCAGGCGGAGCATGCGGGTGTGATGTTGTAGAGGGCATGGGGTCCTCCGCTGGTCTTGTGCAGGGGAACGATGTGGTCCATGTGGAGGTCTTCGGGCTCCCTGACGCGACCGCAGTAGGTGCAGCGGTATTCGAGCCGTTCAGCTAGCTCCAGCCAGTCAGCGACCGTGAAGGGGACGCTTCCGAGATTCTCCAGCTTTTGCGCTTTCCGCAGGGCCTCTCCGATGCGCCTGCGGATGCGGATGTTGACAATATTCCGAGCAGCGCTGGCATCCTGGGTGCACTTCGGGCTGCAATGTTTCGAGTTGCGGCGTGCCTTCGACATGTCGTAGCCGCAGTGCGGACATAGCCGTATCCCGAGCTCGCGGGCGCGGGCCAGTGCCCGGGTGAAGCGGAGATAGTGCATGTTGCAGCGGCCTGCCTTGAACTGCTTGCTGGGATCCGTATCCGGCGTTACGTCGCAGTCTTCTTCCAAGCAGATTGGAATCTCGAATGAGCCGTAGGTTTCCCAGAGGTTCCAGTGCTTGCGGCAGAGACCCTCGTAGAGCTTGTTCTGGGCGCCGCAGTCGACGCCGACGCGGCACTTTTCCTCGCCGGCCTCAGCAACCCGCTGTGCCTTCCGGAAGCGCTGATCGTGCATGGGGCACCTGCCCCCGACGAATTTGTTGGTGGATACCGTTGGAACGACGTCGCAATCCGGCTCGATGCACGGGAGGGCGTCCGCGTAAAAGCGGTGGTGTCGGCACATCCCGCCGTGGAGACGCGTCTGCGGGCCGCATTCTTCTTTCCCAACTGAGCACAGCAGCTCGTAGGTGCCATAGGCCTTCTTGCGCCTGTAGTGCTTACCGCAGACGTCGTCTTCGTACAACTGGCCCGATGTGCAGCCGTCTCCGCCGATGCGACATCTTTTCTTCGGGGGAGTGCTCACCTGCGCTCCTATGCCAAGAGCAGGAGAGGAATGCTTGAGGCCGGTTGCGGGTGTTGGATGTTCTTTTTCCGGAGGTAGTTCCACTTGTCCATGTAGGTGGAAGCGTTGGAAGTGCTTGCCGCACATCCCCCAGGTCAACTCATCTGCCTGTCCACAACCGACTATGCTGCAGCGCTTCTCCATGTGTTTCCAATCGTCCGAGGCCGATGCTGGCCATTCTGTCTCCCTTGACGCGGAAGATGATGGTGAGCGTATTACAACTTTTTGATTAAGAAAAGTCGTGTTTTAGACATAAGTTGGACAATCAGGTGTATAATGCAAACTTTCGTTTCTCTCCTTCACTTTTTGATGAGAGTATCACCTCGAAGCCACTTAGCGTGCGAGTCTTCACTGAAGTTGATAGTGCGTGCGACGATCGGAGCGCGCCGAAGGAAGCGAGAAGGTGCCATCGACGAGGG
Organism: Arthrobacter sp. DMZ02-1R; assembly: GCF_057747935.1. NCBI lineage: Bacteria > Bacillati > Actinomycetota > Actinomycetes > Micrococcales > Micrococcaceae > Arthrobacter > Arthrobacter sp. DMZ02-1R. The sequence continues at coordinate 2,782,201 of NZ_CM173230.1, read as the reverse complement.
GAGACCACTCCGCTCTGCGCCCGGCGGCCCGTGGCAAGGGACCGGCCAGGGTTCGTTGATACTTTGACCAGCGAACTGGTGTTACTGTTAGCGGCCATGAAAAACTGCCCATAGACGGCCACGAAAATGCCCGCTGGGGCGAGTTCTAGTGAACGTTGCAACACCCTCCCCCGAATAATCGGGAGTCGCAACACCCATGGAATCGCCATCAAAAAAATCTCTCCTAAGGAAAAATCTCCTTTGCCGGAAGAACCGGCGCCTTTGTCTGGGGCTGCCGTGAAGCGTCAGCAGCAGTCTCGTACCCGTGCGCAAAGACAGGATTTCCTGTCCGCCGTGGCGTGGTTGGGAACTGTCGCCGAGGCGGCTCAGGAGCTCAGTATCAATAGGAGTACCTGCCAGAAGTGGGCGAACGCTGCCGGGATCAGGCCGTAGCACCAGTACAGCCAGGCGGACAAGGATCACTTCGATGCCGTTCTGGACCGGACCGGCACCATCATTGCGGCGGCCCAGGAGCTGGGATTGAACATCAGCACCGCGCATAACTGGGCCGGCAAGGTCAATCCTGCCAGGAGAAGACCTCGGGCCGTAAGAACCGGGAAGCCTGCTCCTGCGCAACGCCATACACCGCCGGTGAATGAGGAGTTCATGGGTCTGCTGCGCAAAGTCGGCAATGTCAGCGCGGCAGCCCGGCAAACTGGGCCTGAACCACTCCACCTGCCACAACTGGGCCAAGGCCGCCGGTCTGGTCTCCGTCGGTACGCGAGGCCCATCGGCAAAGCAGCGCCTCTACCTGCGCCTGCGTCGGGAAGGAGCTGGCCGGAGGGATGCCGCCCTCGCCGTCGGCGCCAGCACACAGAGCTCCTACGTGTGGGACCTGCAAAAGGCTGCATGGACACGGCCGCGCCCCAGGGCCAAGCCGCGGATCTGCCGTATAGACAGGAAGTGAGAACTACATTCGCGGAACCTCCGCCCCTTGCAGCGGCACCAGAGCTGACGGCAGTGGCGGTGCCGGAGCTGCCGGCCTCCGTGACGGGAGCCCGCACCCGCCGCGGTGGTGTTGGAAGCTCTGGAGCAGCCCATCAGCGCCCGCTGCCTTTCCCCGCAGGAGCGGGAGAGGATCGCGGATCTGCGCTCCCACCGGACCTCCATGCAGGGCGATCGGCAGGCCTTACGGTGCCCACCGGGCTGCCAAGGCGGCCCGTGCACGGCCGAAGGACAGTCAGTGGCAGAACCCGGGGACCTGCACGACTACGTGAAAACCAAGCTCCTCACCCGCTGGTCCCCGGATCAGATTTCGAAGCTGCTGATCAAGGAATTTCCCGATGACGAGCAGATGCGCGTGAGTCCCGAAACGGAATCCCGAAGAACGCACCGGGCCTCACCGATCCTGGACGGTCTCGTGCGCGGCCGGCGGGAGCGCGGTTCCGACGCCGCGCCCGGGCCCTCGGCCCGGGCCCGGCCCAACGACACAAAGAACGTCTTACGGGAGATGCCATGCTCGGTACAGAACAATGTCACGGCATCACGCGGCGGATCATCCGGCCACTGCGAGATCGCTAAACGGACACGAGGATCAACATGTTCAACTCCACTCATCCACCCATCAGAACGGCAGAAGTGTCACCACCAAGACTCCGGAAGCGTCGCCGAGGTGCTGATACAGAACTGTCACCATGTCCAGAGAAATAACACGTCGGACCGGGGAGTATATCGGCCGGACTGGCCCCAATTCGGGATTGGCTATGTATTCGGGAGTTCCCAGTGTTCGGAAGGCCCGGAAGCCAGCTCGAGTCTCAACTTGGGCCACGTCTTCCGCAGACCAGGAGGCCTTTGGCCGTCTGACTGTGCACAAATCACTTTTTGTGGACGGCGGGGTCACGGCGGCTTCGCTGTCCTGCCCCGCGCAGATGGCCTATTCGTCAGAGTTAGACCGGACATGTGGATCCTGGCAGTCCTCAGCCCTCGACGATGGACATCGGCAGGCTGCGCCCGCGCATGGTGGGGCGACGCTGTCTAGCCGCGAGGTCTCGCACGGAAGCTTGATTCGACAAAGGCTTTGCTGGTGTCCCCAGGTGGCCTGCGCGGCGCAGCCGTGGCAAGGTTCGAACCGCATGGGGCTTTTGTCGCGTCCAACTTTGGGACTGCGGGAGGGTTTCGGGCTTGGCCATTTGGAGGTTCCTTTCCAGGCTGGGCGGCTCGTCGATGGTCGTCGGAGTGGGCGGTGTCGTGGAGGCTTTGTCTGGGCGAACCGTGTATCTGACCATTGTCGGGCGTATCGGGCAGGGTGCTCCATTCCTCGGGACGTTTGGCACGTCTAGTCCCGAGCCCTGTATACGAGTGTTGCCGGTGGGGACGAGCGTCGCTGATGTGAGCCAGTGTGACAACTGCATGGTCCGGTGTATGACGTCGCGACAGCCAACCCGGCTTCCTGGGGTCGTTATGCTCATCACATGGGTGGAGCAAAAAGGCAGTTGGAGGAGCAATGGGCGCGCGGTTGGTCGTCGAGCGAGAAACGGATCTGCAGTTTTTGTATCAATGACTATGCGCTGAAAGCAGTGGTCGAGGCCGAGGAAATTGAAGGCGAGGGTCCATGCACTACGTGCGGACACGCGGTCTCGGCTCCGTTCGATTCACTCCTTGATGCATTTGTCGACGGTGTTCACTTCCTCTATGACGATGCCTTGAATTCCGTCCCCTATGTGTCCTCCGAGGGCGGCTTTGTGGGAGCAGAGACGTGGGACACCTGGGACCTTCTTGAGGATTTCCACGATGTGTTCGAGGACGAGGCGAGTCCCGAGATTATCGAAGAGCTGCGTGCTCGGATGGAGTCGAGAGACTGGGTTGACAGAACGGACCCCGACTACGGGCCTGCGGCGTTGCTTGACGCCGCTTGGCTGGAGTTCTGCCGCGTAATCAAGCACGAGACTAGGTATGTCTTCTGGCTCCAACGTGAAGCAGTTGATGAGAAAGCCGAGAACCGTCGGCCTTGGGAGATTGAACCGGCAACGGCCCTGCGCCGTGTTGGCGACATGATCGATGAGCTTGATTTGTTCAAGAACTACAACCGTGGGCAGGTCTTCTTCCGGACGAGGACATTTGCGAAGAAGCAGGATGTTCCGTCGAGCGCGAAGAGCCTGGGGACACCGCCGGTAGGTGCCTCCCTCCAGGGAAACCGCATGAGCCCAGCAGGAATCCCGATGTTCTACGCGGGCGAATCCGCCGATGTTGTTCTTGATGAGGTGAGTGTGCGAACGGAGCATAGGAGCGCCTCTGTCGGCAAGTTCAGCTCGACAATTCCCTTTCGAGTAGTCGATTTGACTGAGATTCCGCCTTTGCCGAGTCCGTTCGACCGGGACCGGCGCGAACAGGGGTGGAAGATTGGCTTCCTCCGCTCCTTCGTGGACCGCTTGTCGGAGCCAATCGAGACAGGACGCGATCAGATTGATTACGTTCCTACTCAGGTCATGAGCGAATATCTTCTACGCATACGCTGGGGTCGCGAGGGCGTGCGGGGGATTCGGTATCCATCCGCCGCGCATGAAGGCGGCATCTCTTTGGTCCTCGATGTTTCGGCAGAGGACTGCTTGGAGCCTGGTGCGGAGCCAGATCCCGGTCGGTTGCAGATGGAGTTCCGATCGAGAGATCTGTTTGGGGCGCGGCTTGCGTGGACCCAAGCGATACAGGAACCGGGGGACGCGGCGGCCGTTCCTGGTGCTGGAAAGGGTAGCGCTTGAGGATGATTCCACTGTGGCAGCTGGCCGTTCTGCGTGGGGTGCCCAAACCCCGTAAGACCTGAGCCGAAGGGGTCAAGGGCCGCGGCGGTTCGAGTCGAGGCGGGGCGGCAGTGCAGTATGGAGTTCTAGTAGTCAGAACCAGAATTGGATAGTCATGACCGAAACCACTCCTGCCCCCCGCGCTTTTATGTCGTATGCATGGGATGACGATGAGCACCAGGCATGGGTGCTCCAGCTTGCTACCCGACTGCGGAGTAACGGAGTGGATGTCGTCCTTGATGTTTGGGACACGAGGCTGGGGGCGGACCTCGCACGCTTCATGGAGGAGGGCGTTTCCTCGGCGGATCGCATCATCGTCGTGTGCAGCGACAAGTACATCGCAAGGGCGAATGCACCGAAGGGTGGGGTGGGTTATGAGAAGAAAATGCTGACACCTAGGCTCATGGAGGATCTTAACTCGGAGCTCGTAATACCCGTCATAAGGCACAGGACTTCCAGTCCTGAGATGCCAACCTTCTTGGGAGCCGCTAAGTATGTCGACTTTCGGGACGATACTTTCCACGAGCAGAACTACGCCGAGCTGATTCACGACATCCATGGGCGACAGATCCAGGCAGTGCCCCCGCTCGGGCCGAGCCCATTCGGCCTAGTCCCACCCCCCGAGGTGTCCCACGCGCTGCGGAATGATCCTGCGCGTTACGTGTCACCGGCTGCCTCCGGTCAGGTCACCTTCGACTACACGAACAACAGCGGCAACTATGTGATCGGTGCCGGTGATATGGCGTTCACCGTCATGGTGACAGAAGCAGGGCATGGGTCTGTTCATGTATACCGAGACCCGGCCGATATCCAGACCGTGGCGTTGGCCCCGAAAGCTACGAACTTTGGGGGCGTCAAGGACGCGAGTCAGTTCGATTCTTCGTCCAGAAGTCGCACGATCAAGGTGGGCGATGCAGCCATTCTGCGTAACGTCGCTGGTTACTACGCTGTTCTTCTACTCGACTGGGTTGTTACCCGGGAATCGGCGGTCGACGGCCAGCATCAGATGACTTTCCGGTACAAGATTCAACCCAACAGGTCGGCGTTGTTCGCGTGAGGTCGATCGGCGGAGCATGCAGTGCGGCTGTTAGCCATGTGTGAGCGAGGGTCGCGGACTGATCGCGGGGACAGTTGTCGTCAGCAGTTCTGCGGATGTTGCCCCTTCCATTCTCGCCACTCACCGGGTGTGTATCCGTCCGGGAATACGGAGTTCGCCGCCGAGATCAGCGCCAAGGGCTGATCGTCTCAGAGCGACCCCAAGGAACGGCGCCAGCCCGGTACCGGTTCCCGCAATGGAAGTGCCAAACATTTGCGTCAGATGCCGGGCGGCTCGGGTGTTCGACCCAGTGCTTTTTCATGTTTCTCGGGATCGGATAGCTCTTGAATGAGGGAAGCGACGTATGCCTTGGTGTAGACGTGGTTCTTGTGCGCCGTGCTGTAGATGCACTTGGACCCGTCGGCGAAACTGGCAGAGGGCCGCTGACCCTTTTGCGGGCCAACGTCGTCTCTATGGCGCATTTTGGTGAAGTCACTGACCGAAAACCGAAACTTGGTCTGCTCCTGCACGGCCTTCGCTGCATTAGCCGGAAGCATTTCGTCGTCAAAGCCGCTGGCTTTGAGTTTCTCAAAGATGAGCACCTTGCCGGTTTTTCCTGCCGCCATGGCCTCCGCTAGATCCTCTTCTGAAAGCTCCTTGGCGTTGACGAACTTGAAGGCAAGATCGGCTTCGTCTTTCACTCCGCGGATGGGCTGGAGTTGGATTCGATATTCGAAGCGGGGGTCTTGGCGGATAGCGTCGGGGATGCTCGCTTCGAATTCGGAAATGTAAGTCTTAGCTTCCAAGGGCAGACCACGCCGGAGGCTTCGTTGCTCGTCCATACCCTCAGGTGAAAGGGACTGGACAAACACGGGGAACCGCAACTCGTCTGCGAGCGACTCCGCCACGCCGAAGAGTCGCGTAAGTTCAGCTTCGAAGTTGATCACGTAGGCATGGGCGTGAGCGGCAGTAGCGATAACTAGGCTTCGCTCGAATCTATGCTCGATGGAGTTTCGCAAGCCAATGAAGAACTCAACGTTGAGCCGAATTGGGTCCTTTTCTTTGTAAGAAACATCAAGGCATGTTTGCAGGTGCCAGGACTGCTTCTGACCGAACTTGTCGCGTTTGTAAAGACGGCTGCCCTTGGATGCACGAAAGTAGATATTGGTCTTCTTCCGCATGAACTGGGCGTGAAGGAGGTTTTGCCAAGCGAGGTGCATATGAACAACAAAGTCCGCATAGCTCTGGCGCTCACCCGGCCTGTTGTAAAAGTCAACGGCCACACATGCTTGGCGCCGAGCCTCGCCCATGGTGTACCACCAGTCAGGTCTACGAGCCACTTTCCTCCCTCAACGACGAACGCCGCCGCCGGACGTCGCTGCGGCAACACCCCATCCTGTCAGGTCAGAACTGAATAGACGGCTGTTATGCCTCGCTGATGGGGATTATTCAGAAGGTTTTTGGTTCCGTCCGGCTGCCGAAAAGGAGGCGATGGAGCCCAGCCGATTCGTAACGGACGCCCCTAATCTTGGGCGGGACGACGCACCAACCTCGTAGTCCGATTGCGGCTGTAGAGCCGCCCTCTCGTTCCCGAGTTCCCTTAGAACTCGTACTTCGGAGCCGAAGGCTGAGTTTGCGGCGTGAGGGCGCAAGGAAGGCTGGGCTCGACGAGGCCCGGGTTATCGATTCTCGAACTCCATGAACTTCCTTCCAGCCGGTTCCGAATTGTCGGATCAGGATTCTGGGTAACTGATTCGGGACGCCCCAAAGACAAACGGGAGCGATTATTTGGGATGCGAACGCTGTGGCCGTGAATGGGACGGACGCAGGTTGGGCACCTTCGGAGGCTAAGGCGGCAGCGCTGGCTGCCGCCCTGGACGAACTCGCCTACGACGCATACCCGTACACCTCGTCCGGGGTGATGCCGTTCTCATATCCGACGAATGGTGGCCGAGGTCGTCCCACACCGGATCGACGGGCTTCTTTGCTGTGACGGTGATAGGCACCTCGCGCAGCACTGCAATCCTCTAAATTCCGCGGGTTGTCGCGGTACTGGGTTGGTACCATTATTTATGGCCATGAATCTGCGTGTTCCCGAGGACCTCGACCGCCGTCTCGATGAGCTTGCTGCCGAGGAGCACACATCCAAATCCGCGCTGCTGCTCCAGGGTGCCGAGCTGGTCCTGCAACGGCACGGCCGCCGCCGCGAGATCAATGAGGGTCTGGATTTCGTGATGAGCCATGACGCAGAGCTGCTCAAACGCCTTGAGGATGCATGAGTTCGTACCTCGAAATCGAGGACGCACTGCAAGTGATCGACCGGTACGGGTTCCACATCCGTGACGTCGGGCTGCTCGCCTCGGCTTTGGCGCGCCCGGCAACGACGGTCATGGGCACGGATGCCTATCCTCAACTGGCCATGAAGGCCGCAGCGCTCCTCGAGTCCGTGGCCAGGTTTCATCCGCTCATTGACGGCAACAAACGCACCGCCTGGACGTTGATGGTCCTGCTGCTCTGGATCAACGGCTACCGCCACGACTTCAACACCGACGAGGGATTCGACCTGGTTGTGGGAGTGGCCGCCGGCGACATTGACTTGCAGCGCAGCGCCATCCTGATCCAGAAACACCTGATCCGACGGTAGGTCCGATGGCGGGACCCCGAGTTGATTGTCTCAATTCTTTGACGTGCGGTGAGCAGGGGAGTCAGGGTGAGATTTGGGGTGTGTACAACATACACACTTTGGGTCTCGGACTGGGTCGTACATCGGCCGGATTGGCTCGTATTGCCTATGTTTTCGGGAGTTCCCTGTGTTTCCGGGGCCTGGAATGCGGTTCGAGTCCCACCTCGGGCACAGCATTCCCCCTCGTCAGAGGGGGTTTTTGCTTTAACGTGTGTACAAAGCTTGTGGTGGGGTCCCTCTGACGCTGGTTCGCGGCTGTGGCCTGGCCGCCGCGGTGGCCTATTCAAATGTGTGGGAGACGAGTTCAGGGCCCGGCTGGTGGGCCCTCCACCTGCTCTGGGGTGGGGTTATGCGGCTCCTCGTTCCGGTTCTGTCTGGTTGGTCGTGGATGGCCAACACCAGCTCATGGTTGCCAGCTTTGGGAACAACACGACGACAACGTCTTTGGCGTGCAGCTCTCGGGACTCGCTCTCTAAGGCGCCAAGAAGGCTGCTGGTGTTTCTCTTTGTAGTGCCAAACAGGATGTGGACACTGTCCACACTTAAGTGTGTTCTTAACTTGTGCCTCGGTCGCGTTGTCCTGCAAGTTCTTTGAGGACTGCACGCCTTCATCGCGGCTGCGCATCGAGAGCTACGTGCTCTTCGGTCGCCCGTCTGGGGCGGGGACCCTCGGTGTTTCCATTAGCGGATCCTCTGACGAGGTTCGCAACCAGGCCTCAGCGGCGGGGCGTCAACTTCCGCTCGCTGACCGGCTGGCATTGCAACCGCAGCGGACTGCGAGGTTGGGGGAGTTCGCTCGGGCAATGGAGACAGCGGTATCCGGCCAGCCCTTATCTTGAGGTTGCTGGGTTTATTGGTGAGGACACGCGACCAAGTCACCGAACGAAGCGCCACGGGTCAACTGATGGTGAGGTCAAGAGGAGCACTGTGCCTTCGCCTGTTGGGTAGCCAAGTTATGCCGCAGCGAGCTACCACAGAGAGCACGGATGCCGCGAGTAGTCTATTTTCGAGCAAAGAGTGGTCGTTCTGATTCTGAGGGAGAGGCTCTTTCGTTCGCGCTTCTGTATGAGCTGCTGGGGTTAGGGCCCCTGCGGCAGCCCTTGTTGCCAAAACTTCAAAAGGTGCTGAAGAACCAGATCAAAGCACCGCTGTAACACCCGACAGGCCGGATGCTAGGAATAGCCGATGCGGAAGTATCTTCCGAGGACTGAGAATTGTTGTGCCCGTGCGACGTGCCGGATGTAGCCGTAGAGCACGTAGGTCTGTTTCCTGATCAAATGATCCTCTAAGCGGCGCCAGTATTGGTTCTCGTGTGTGCTTGTTGGTCGAACAAGGCGTGCCCCGGGAGGCGATGGAGTCGACCACCCTCGACAAGCGCATGTTCAGGGATCATTGCTTCGTAGAACACCACACAGGCGCTCATCCGGTCTGCTGGAACGCTTCGGTGAGTTCGCGCACGTCGTCGAGATCGTCGAGGCGCTGAGCGAGGGCCAGCATCCTGCGTACGTCGGCGCCGGGTAGCGCCTGCTCCCACTTGACCGCGAGTTCCGGCCAGGTGGCTCCGCCGCGGGAGCTGTGCCCTCGAGGCGCTTCGACGAGGCTGGAAAGTGATTCGCCTCCGGTGGTGACTACCGTGACGCGGGCCCCCCGCCCGTTGGGTTGTCGACCGTCGAGGTCGGCATCCACGACAAGAGAAACCCGTTCCCGCAAGGGCCCGAACTCCGGGACGGCGAGGATTTCGGGGAAATGAGATCTCCCGAGGTCGAGCCCTCCCTCGAGGAGAGCGGTGGTGAGCATGTCCTGGAGGCAAATGTTGTGCATAGCTCGGTTGTCGACGACTCGCAAAGCGTGCTCCGGCATGCCGACCGTCACGGTTTGAATTGACTCGAGCGCGACGCCGTGCCGGGCAACGACATCCATCGCCGCCTCGACAGCGGCGTGAATCGGGTAGCCGGCGCGCACGTACTTGAAGTTGGCGCCCATGACTGCGTAGCTCTCACCGAGACCGCGGGTAAGCGCCGCGGATCCTCCCTCGACGCCCCACGCATCAAGGACACCGTGCTCGTGACCCAGAACGTCGTCTGAACCCTCGAGTCCGTCCGCCGCCATCAGAGCCGCGCTCACTCCCGCGAAGGCGTACTGTCCGTTGCAGAACGCCTTGCTAATGTGTCGTCGCTCGCTGAACAGGGAACAGACCCCATTGGCTTGGAAAGTGGCCAAGGCCAGGGCGTGGCGAAGGCGGCCCTCGTCGAGGCCCAGCAATCTTCCGCAGGCCAAGGCCGCGGCGAAGGCGTGGAGCGAATCGGAGTGGAGATGGAGGCGATTCTTCATCCCGAACAACCCGCCGCAGGCCTCGATGAAGCGGGTACCCATGTCATAGGCCAGGATCACTGCGTTGAGCAGCTCCGCCCCGGTGGAGTGCTGAGCCTCGGAAATCGCGACGGTCGCGTGCACGAGCGTGGCTCCGGGATGTCCGCCGACGACGTGCGCTCCGTCGATTTCGTCTGCGTGGCCCGCGGTGCCGTTGGCCAGCGCTGCAAATGGCGCTGGAACACGCAGATCGCTCCCGAGGATCAACGCCTCGGGCTTCCCGGCGTACCGGGCGGCGTACTTCGCACCCAGCGCTCCGGCCGGCCGCCGATGGCCGAGGTAGGCGCTCGCCATCTCATCGAGAATGATCTGCTTGGCCCGGTCTCGGACTTGTTCGGGGACCTTGTCGATCGATGTCGATGCGGCATACGTCGCCAGTGTTTGAGTGAGCGAAACGTCCATTCCGCCAGTCCTTTCAAAGGTCCGGCGCCAGCGTGGGCGCGAACGGGGATCTGTCCGGGCAGTGCTCATTGAGAACCTCACCCGGGCCTTGACCAGTGTGACAAGAGTAACATAACGTTCCTACATACGATCAAGCGTTCGTAGTTTCGAACGGAATGGCAAAGATTCGCAACATGCCGGGTCGGCCACCAACTTTCGCTGAGGAGAGTCATGGTCAGCAAGCAAAAATCCAGCTTCGTACTGGTCCACGGCGGGAGACACGGTGGCTGGGCCTGGCGTGAAGTCGCGTCGCGCCTTAGCGCCCTCGGCTACTCGACGTACACGCCGACCCTCACCGGCCTCGGTGAGCGGGCGCATCTTCTGTGCGCGGACATCGGTCTCGAAACTCACATCAATGATCTTGTTGGAGTCTTTGAGTAAGAGGACCTGAGTGACGTCGTTCTGGTCGCGCACAGTTACGGTGGCATGCCCGTGGCAGGCGCAATGCAACACGTGTTCGACCGGGTTCGCAGCGTCGTCTGGGTGGACGCACACCTCCCGCAGCAGGGCGAGTCGATCTTCGACCTCATCGGAGACAGGCGGGCCGCGGAGATGACGAGGATGGCGGACCGGGATGGGGAGGGTTGGTACGTGCCGACGTCCGATGCGAGCTGGTGGGGCCTGACTGACGTCGAGCAGATCGCGTGGGTCAACTCCAAGACGACTCCCCAGCCGATCAAGACATATATGGACAAGATTGGGCCAACGGACCGGGCCTGGTCGCACCCGGGAACGATGATCGAGTGCAATCCGAGCAGGCTCCCGGCCATCGAAGGAGCCCGTCAGCGAGCGCGTGCCGAGTCGGACCTGCGCTTCCATCACCGGACGATCGACGCATGTCACGAGCCGATGCTCACCCATCCGGATGAACTCACCAAGCTGTTGGTTGAGGCAATCGACAACCTGTAAGTGTGGCGTTGGGGACGGGGGCAGCTGACACCGGTTGAGGTCTACGCGTTGCGGTAACCCGAGGATGCAGGGCCAGCCGCCAGCGAGGTGTTCTATTGGGCAGGACGCGCCCGTCTCCGGATTCATTGTTCGCCTTGTACGTCGGTTCCTCTTAGGGTCCCGTCTGCTAAGCCCTTCGGCGCCGACTGGCCTGTTCCACGAGTTCCGTAAACCATGGCCGGTGTCCACGGTGGAACACCATTCCTTCGGGCAGTCCCTGGACCGACGCGACCGACTTGGCGATGTCGATTGTTATCCGGCCGCCGGCCATGGGTGCATTGGTGATGTGCAGATCACCATAGGACTCCGGGAGGACTGGATCCATCCATAGTCCGCCGCGGGAAACATGGGCGTCATACCGCATCAGGCTGGTGACAAGGTGGATGGGTGTGGTCGCCGCCCAGGCCTGGGGCGAGCATGCGGTCGGATACGGGACGGGTGCGGCAAACTGGTCCCGGCTGAACCCGCAGAACAGCTCAGGCAGCCTGCCATCTGAGTACTCGGCTGCTTCAAGCAGGGCCGTGGAGATCATCTGGGCTTCCGCCACGAAGCCGTAGCGCAACAGCCCAGCTACGATAATGGCATTGTCGTGCGGCCAGACTGATCCATTGTGGTAGCTCGCGGGATTGTAGGCGCCCATGTCGCTTGCCAGGGTCCGCACGCCCCAGCCGCTGAACATCTCGGGGGACATCAGGCGCTCGGCCACCTGCGGGACCCTGTCCTGGTCGATGAGGCCGAGCCACAGGCAGTGGCCCATGTTGGAAGCACACGCGTCGACCTGACGCTTCCTGCCATCGAGGGCGATGGCGTAGTACCCGCGCTCCGGAATCCAGAACTGTTCGTTGAACCGTTTCTTCAATTGCGCCGCGCGATCGGTGAGCTCGTCTGCCAAGGTCGCGTCACCGGCGTCGTACGCCATCCAGGCCCGTGCCAAGTACGCGGCGTAGACATAGGCCTGCACCTCGCAGAGAGCGATCGGCGCTTCAGCCAGCCGGCCGTCAGCGAAGTTGATCCCGTCCCACGAGTCTTTCCACCCTTGGTTGATCAGCCCTCGTGGGTTGAGGCGCTCATACTCGACGAACCCGTCGCGGTCCTTGTCTCCGTAGTCCCGGATCCATTCCAGCGCGCGGTCTGCGTGGGGGAGCAGCGCGGCGATGGTGTCCTTGGCGAATCCCCAGCGGCTGACAGCCCCCAGGACGTCCACGAAGAGCGGGGTGGCATCGACACTGCCGTAGTAAGCGGACTTCCCGCCCAAAGCGAGCCCGCTGGAGACATCGAGCCTGACCTCGTGCAGGATCTTGCCTGGCTCCTCCTCGCTCATCGGATCCACCACAGTGCCCTGGAGGTCTGCGAGGGTCTGCAGCGTACCGAGGGCAAGCGAGGGATCCACCGGCAGTGCCATCTGCGAGGCCCACAGCGAGTCCCGTCCGAACAGCGTCATAAACCAGGGCGCCCCTGCGGCCACCACGACGCGGTCCGGATGGTTTGGATCTTCGATGCGAAGGGCGCCAAGGTCGTCGTAGCTGCGCCGCAAAGTCCGTTCGATGGACCTGTTTCCCATCCGTAGCATCGGAATCCTGGCCACCCACTCGTGGCGACGCCGGTCCTGGGGGGACAATCCGTCTCCCTCAGGATGTCCGAAGGGATGGGCGGGATTGGCTAATTCGATGCCGGGGACGACGGTCAGTACGGTGCTCCAGTGGCCGTGCGGCGGGATTGCCGCCTTGTAGTTCAGGTATTCCGGCGTGATGTCTGCCCCCGGCGCCCGGACAACCATGCCCTTACTGATGTCCTGCCAGACTGCCCGGATGCTCAGTGTGTCCCCGTCTGGTTGGCGGGTTTCGTCCCAGTGCCGTTGGATCCGTGCCTCTTTCACCTCGAAAAGGTCGGCGAAGTCCGCCTCAATCTTTAGGGAGATCAAGCATTCGGCCGGCTCCGGGGAGTAGTTCCTGACGGTGACCTCCTCCTGAATGCCGCTGCTCACTTCGCGGAGCCGCTCTACGATCAGTGGGCTGTCCGCATACCCGTCCGAGCGTGTAACTCGCCCGGCAAATAGTGCCCGGTACGGCGCCTTGGTCTCGGCCGCCAGGGGTTCGAGAGGCTGACCGTTTACTGTGAGGCTCCAACGGAGAGGATGCGCGTGTCTTGGACGAAAAGTCCGTGGGGATGTTCGGAATGGATGTCGCCATTCGGCAGCGAGATGCAGAAGGACGATCCTTCTACCAAGGTAACCGTTCCGGCGCCAAGGGGGCCCGCCGCCGTGTCGGCATTCCATCCGGCCATCCGGCCCCCTCAAGTCAACACCGGCATGCCTCGGCCCCATCTAAAAGGCTGCTGCCGTCGCTACCAATTTCTCGTGTCGACGCTACTCTTGCCGGTTCGCGCATGCCAGAGCCCCGTTGACTCTATCGTCTGGCGAGTCCTCCTTATTGATGTAGACCCGGACCGCGAAGGAATCCGAGAAGGGGACGGGATCTTAGATAGTGGCCTCGGGCAAGGCGAGCAAATCGGGATCAGAGCCGACGCTCATTGCCAACCGCGGTGTCGATGGCGGCAACAAATGCTGGGTGCGCGGGGTTCCAATAACGTGCGCGAAGGCCGCGTCCTCGATTGCTTTGTCCTGGGCCGTGAGCCGGCCCTCGTGCTGGCGCTGGTGCTCCCGCCAGGTGGGAACTTCAAACTGCTCAAGGAAGATGTTCGGGGACTCTCCGACCCTATAGAGGTCCCAGCGTGAGGCGCCGCTGCGCAACCGCGAGCGGCGCAGTTCCTGTAGGGCGAGCAAGAAGGCTGTCTCCTCGTCGTCGGCGACTTCGTACTCGACGGAGATGAGGACCGGTCCTGCGGCCGGGTCGGGCTCCACGGTCACTTCGGGCGTCCTCCAGTACGAGAGCGGGGAGCGGTCCATGTGCTGGGCCTCTTGCACAGCAAGGAGGCGACCGGTAAACGCGCTACAGGCCACGAGCGCCGCTGCTGCCAAGACGGAAAATTGTAGGCCGAAGTACTGGGTTACGAGCCCCCAGATGGCCGCGGAGAGGGCCTGCGTTCCCAGGAACACCATGACGTAGATGGCAATGCCGCGGGCGCGTACCCATCCAGGCAGGAAGAGTTGGAGTTCGGAGTTTGTGGTGGCGACGGTGGCTGTCCAGCCGAATCCGCACACAACCAGCAGCGGCACTGCCAGCCAAATACTCGTGGCAAAAGCGAGAGCACCGAACGTCAGGGCGTAGGCGACCGCGGCCAGGACCAGCACCGCATTCGACGAAAGGTATTGCTTGACTTTGCCAAGGTTGAACGCGGCGATGAGCGCGCCAACACCCATGGATGCGAACAGCAGTCCATAACCGTCCGGCCCGACGCCGAGCTGGCGGTTTGCGATGAGCGGCAGAAGGGCCCAGACTGCGCAGGCGGGTGAAACGAAAATGGCAAAGCGCAGTAGGATCCGGCGAATTACGGGTTCATGCCGCACGTAACGTGCGCCGGCCCGAAGTGCGGGGAGGAATCGCTCTCGCTCGCCGCGGGCGACCCGAGGCCGACGCCATGCGAGCAGCACGATGGCTAGGGTGCAGCCCGCAGCGGCGTTGATGACGAAGACGGGCGGAACCCCGAGGTGGGCGATGACCAACCCGGCCAGCGCGGGGCCAGCCGCGCGCGAGACGTTGACGCTGACCATGTCGAGCCGGGTGGCGGCGGCCAATTTATCACGTGGGACGATTTCGGCTATCAGGGACTGCCAGACCGGCTGCAACATCGCGGCACCACAGCCCACCGCAAACGTGAAGGTGAGCAGCAGTGCCGGCGGCATCATCCCGAGTGCTGTCAGGATGGCCAGCGAGGATGCGACAATGACGAAATACGTCTGGATGCCGAACAGGAGCCACCTGCGGTCAAATGCATCGGCGAGCACGCCCGCAGGCAGCGCGAGGAGCATCACCGGCAATTGATTGGCTGTTTGTACAAGCGGTACTATCGCTGACGCGTTCGGATCAGTCACGAAGAGCCATTGGGCCCCGACTGTCTGCCCCCAGGAACCGATGCTGGCGGCAACCACACCGAGCCAGAGCCATAGGAAGGCCCGGTGGCGGAAGGGCGCCCACGGCGAGGCGGCTTCTTTAGTGCTTGTCGGTACGGGGTTCCTACTCTTCTTGCTTCTCAACTTGTAAAAACCTTTGCCTAGTCTTGGGGAAATGCTTTGGAGGGCGGTGCAGCTTGGCGGTGCCGCGATTACGCTGCGTCGACGCTGTAACTGAGACCGATCTGTCGGCGGATCTCGTCCATCGCGGCCATGACGGAGACGCTCTCACTCGGTGGAAGGACGGTGCCGGCCAAAGCGCCGTCCCTGATCAAACGCTCCATCTCGCGCGCCTGGAATTGCATTCCCCTGCTGTTCACCGATTGGTCGAACCTTTCGGCGAGGTTTCCGTCGGCGTCGTATCGGGTGAAGGTCGTAGCTGTGTACCATACGGAATCTATGTCGATCCATCCTTTAGTCCCTATGATGGCGGCTCGGTTGGCTCCGGCGATGTCCAATGCGCAGTCCACCAGGGCCTGTTGTCCCTGTTCGTATTCAAAGATCACGGCGGTCTGTCGGTCCACGCCTGTTGCTGTCATTGAGGCACTTGCCTTGATGCCTTCAGGAGCGCCAAAGACGTCAAAGGCGAAGGAGACAGGGTAAATTCCGAGATCCAGCAGCGCTCCGCCACCCAGCGCCGGATCGTTTAGCCGGTGGGCCGGATCCTTCGGCAGGTTCTGGTTGTGGCTGGCAACAACCTTCCGGACCTCGCCGAGGGTGCCCTCCTTGATGATTTCGCGGAGCCGGACCATATGAGGGAGGAAACGGCTCCACATGGCCTCCAAAACCACGAGTCCCTTGGCTTCCGCCAACGCCACAATGTCCTGGGCTTGCCGGGCGTTGATAGTGAAGGGTTTCTCGACCAGCACGTGCTTTCCAGCGTTCAAGGCGAGGAGGGCGTGAGCGTGATGAAACGTGTGCGGCGTGGCAACGTAGACAACATCGACCTTCGGGTCCGCGACCAGTGCCTCGTAGCTTTCATGGGCGGTGGGAATATTGAACTTGTCGCTGAACGACCGGCTCGATTCCATCGTGCGGGATCCTACGGCCTGGACAGTGAAACCGTTCTCGACCAAGTCCTGCGTTTGAATGCCTGCGATGAATCCCGTACCGAGAATTCCCCAACGGATCGGTTCGTCAGTCATTGAAGGCACCTTCTTTCAGGAAAGCCCGGATGCCTTCAACGACAAACTGGTGGTCGTCGAGGTTGTGCCGACGGATATCAATCGCGACGGCATGCCCCTCCGCAATTGCCCGGACGGCCATGAGCGATCCCAGACGCCAGGCGTCGTGGTGGTCAAACCGTTCGAAGACCAATTCGTCTTCGTGCTGCCGCAGTTCGCTGAGCCGAGATGATGTGGTGTCAGTCATTGGGAATCCTTGGTTTGGGTATGCAAAAAACGATCCGCTTGGAATCGCGTGACAAGCTTGATGACGTTGAGGGTTCCTGGCCACCAAAGGGGCCACGTGTTGAGCGGCGCAGCCCAGCCGCTGGGTGGAGACAACGACGACGTCGACCGGCAAGTCCGCGGGGTGGCCGACGGTTCCGCTGGGGAACGGATGTAGTCGCCCAAGCTCCCATCTGGATGAGCGGTGCCGGAACAGTCCACCGTCTCGCTCTTGAGCAGCCTTTCGAAGCCCGTGCCGTCTTGGAGTCTTAGGCTCCGTTCTGGGATGCGCGATCTTCCTAACGAACAACCTACGACGACTTCTGTCGATGAGCAAGCAAAAGTTGAAAAAACTTTGTCAATCTTTTGGCTGTACGACTCCCATAAGTAGGCACGCCTTGCGGATGGCTAGTCCACGCCCCGCCTACAGAGGAACGGGCCTCAACGGGTGGAGGAATTCTTTCGTGGGGTTCACTGGCGAAGGGTGTACTGACAGTAACTCCCTGACGCGGTGGGACCGACGTAGCCTCGGATTCATGGATACCGGGGCAGAAGCGGCGCCTCGACGAAGCGAACGACATCGAGAAGGAAGCGTTAGGGAGAAATCATGACCGACAAGCAGAGCAGGGCACAGCAGCTAATGGGAGATCTAGCCCCCAAGTTGGCGGAGCTGACGGACGAAGTGCTGTTCGGCGACGTCTGGGAGCGTCCCGGTCTGTCGCCGAGGGACCGCAGCCTCGTGACAGTTGCGGCGCTCGTGGCGCTTTACCGCACCGATCAGCTGAAGTCACATCTGGGTCGCGCACTCGATAACGGACTCACCGAGGAAGAACTCGTCGAGGCCATAACCCAACTCGCGTTCTATGCCGGATGGCCTTGCGGGGTGGGCGCCATCGGCGTGCTGCGCGAGGTCAGCCGCGGCTGAGGCTAGAAATAGAATCCAGAAGGAGAACATGAGCGAGTTCACAGTGTTGGTCGTCGGAGCGACCGGCAGCATCGGCCGATACGCGGTGGCCGAGTCACTTCGACGTGGCCACCGCACCCGCGCACTGGTCAGAGACGCAGGCAGGGGCGCCTCGCTCCCTGAGGCGACCGAGGCCATCGTGGGCGACTTGGCCCGCGCCCAGACTCTCGCGCCGGCGGTCGACGGCGTCGACGGGATCGTCTTCACACATGGCTCCCACGGAGGCGCCGCCGAGGCGGAACGTGTCGACTACGGTGCCGTGCGGATCATCCTCGAGGCCCTCGGTGGGCGGAAAGCACGGATCGCGCTCATGACGGCCATCGGAGTGACGAAGCATACCCCCGGGCACGACTGGAAGCGCCGCGGCGAGCGGCTCGTGCGCGCTAGCGGACTGCCGTACACAATTGTGCGACCCGGATGGTTCGACTACAACGAGCCCGATCAGCGTCGCCTGGTGATGCTCCAGGGCGATCGCCGGTGGGCGAGCAGCCCCTCCGACGGCGTCGTCTCGCGCCTGCAGATAGCAGAGGTGCTCGTCGCGAGCCTGACCTCGGATGTGGCCGATCGCAAGACACTTGAGCTCGTCGCCGAACGCGGCTGGGCGCAAGAGGATCTTGATCCGCTCTTCGCAGCACTACGGCCCGATCCAATCGGCTCGCTCGACGGCGTCCTCGACACGGACAACATGCCACTTGAAGGGGAGCCATACGTCGTAGCCCGGGAGTTCGAGTTGGTCCGATCGCGCCGACGCTGACCTTGCGCCGGTCACCGGGACGCCTGTGTG
Source organism: Arthrobacter sp. DMZ02-1R (assembly GCF_057747935.1). NCBI lineage: Bacteria > Bacillati > Actinomycetota > Actinomycetes > Micrococcales > Micrococcaceae > Arthrobacter > Arthrobacter sp. DMZ02-1R. The sequence continues at coordinate 2,763,746 of NZ_CM173230.1, read as the reverse complement.
GAGACACGCTAGGTCGACACGCCCCGATGCGGTAACCGGAACACCGCTCAGATCACTCCTGCGCTGTGAAGGTCCGCAATCTCGTGAGGCGACAGGCCAAGGTCGTCGCTGAGGATCTGGTCAGTGTGCTGCCCGAGCCCGCCTGCGCGCGTAGGCTCGACCGTCGGTGATTCGGACAGAAACAAGGGACTCCCGAGCGTCATGAAGTCACCAAGGTCGTCCGTCACAGTTCTGACGACTCGACGCTCTCGAACGTGAGGGTCCTCGAGTAGTTCGGGAAGGGTCACGACGGCGGCGCATGGAATCTTTGCGTCCTTCAGCCAGACTTCGAGCTCGGACTTCGTGTGCAGACTGGTCCATCGTTTGACGATGGCATCGACGTCTTCGTGGTGTAGGCACCGGCCATGCATATCGTCGAACCTCGGATCTTCTGCGGAAGGATCTGCGATGAGTTCGCGCAGCCGCCTCCAGTGGGCGTCCGTAGGACAGAGGACTGTGATCCAGCCATCTTGGGCCGGATAGGCGTTGTAAGGGGTGACGGCTCCTCCGCCGTGACGGTTACCGGTGCGTTCAGGGATGGTTCCACCCGAACTGAGGAACCCGGCGATGTTTGACGTGAGGGAGGGGAGAATCGCGTCCTGGAGAGAGACCTCAACATGTTGGCCGCGTCCGGTCTGCCCGCGCTGCACCAAGGCAGCTAACACGCCCGCAACAAGGTGGGTCCCACCCATGAAATCGACGACTGACGGTCCTGTTCGGACTGGAGATCCGTCCGGAAATCCCGTCGTGCTCATGACGGCCGTCCTTGCTTGGACCGTGAGGTCCATCGCGGGTTCACCGGCGTAGGGGCCGAACGATCCGAATCCGGTGCCTGAAGCCATGATGAGCCTAGGGTTGATTTTCCGCAGGTCTTCATAGCCCAAGCCGAACCGGTCCATCGCTCCTGGCGAGAGGTTTTGCACAAGTACGTCGGCCCAGCGGGCGAGCTCGCGCATGATCTCCTGGCCCTCATCGCGCTTGAGATCGAGGCGCATTGTTCGCTTGCCTGAGTTCAGAAAGTTGAACTGGAGCGGATTTCCCTGTTCGTCCACCGTGGGAAGTCGTCGGTAGGGGTCGCCCTGGGGGGACTCAATCTTGATCACGTCCGCCCCGAGCCGCGCCAGGAGCATCGTGCAATACGGGGCCATGTAGAACTGGCCGAGGTCAATGACCTTCAGGCCTGCTAACGCATTCATCGCTGATTCTTCCTCATCCTGGACATAGTTTGTGCTTTGCCGTCTGGGTCACGAGATTGGGGCGGCAACGTGTTTCCCTTCGTGAAATGCGGCGCCGAATGAGCGGCTCGACGCGCCGACTCGATCCAGGTAGGGCGTCAAGCCTCCGTTAATGTATGGCCAACCGGCTCCCAGGATCAGGCACAAATCGAGATCTTCAACATTGGATACGACTCGCTCGCTAAGCATGATCCTCGCTTCGTCGGCGAGACCGTCTTGGATGCGCTGAAGGAGGTCCGTCATGCCAATGGGGGCTACACCGGTTTCGAGGACTTCTTGTGCGGCGTGGGTCCATCCGACAACGCGGCCGCTCTCGTTCCTCTCCAACACCTTGCCGTCAATCGTGGCCAGCCGATGGAGGTTTTCCGAGGCGAAAAATCGATCCGGGAACGCGTCGTGCATGGTGTCCTGCACATGTGCGGCCACTTTCCAACCCACCAGGTCGATGAGTTCGATTGGACTCATCGGAAGTGACAATGAGGCAAAGGCGCGTTCGACGGCTTCTAGCGAGGTTCCCTGCTCGATGGCGTGAGCAGCTTCCCCCATAACCTTGGCAAGGATCCGGTTCACCACGAAGCCCGGTGCGTCGGCTGTCAGAACCGCAGTCTTTCCGAGAGCCTTGGCGGTGGCGAAAGCAGCAGCCAAGGTCTCTTGGTTTGTCATTGGTGTCGAGACGATTTCGAGCAGGGGCATCGCGGCGACTGGGTTGAAGAAGTGGAAGCCAACCAGGCGTTCGGGGTTCTCCAGTGCCGTGCCGATCTCCTCGACTGAGAGGGATGACGTGTTTGTCGCCAGGACAGCCTCAGCGGAGATGATCGGTTCGATCGATGCCAGGGCCTTCTGCTTGACGCTTGTCTCTTCGAATACTGCCTCGATGACGAAGTCGCAGTCGGCGTACTCAGCTAGATCGGTAGAGGCCAAAATAAGGCTTCGGATCCGGTTTGCCGTGTCGTGGTCGAGTCGCCCCTTCGCCTCCAACCCGTCGATCTCGTCATGAATTCGGCTAACTGCCTCGGTCACCTTGAAGTCGTCGAGGTCGCTGATCAGGACGGGAACCCGAAGCCTAGTGGCGAATAGGAGTGCGAATTGGCGTGCCATCAGGCCCGCCCCGATGATGCCAACTTTGGTGACCTTCCGGGCAGAAACTGAATCGGGAGCGCCTGAAGGGCGCTTCGAGAGCTTTTGCACTGTGTTGAAGGCGTAGAGGGATGCCTCAAACTGCTCCCCGAGGATGAGCTCAGTGAACGCCTGATCCTCGCGCTCGAATGCTGCTTTGCGCTCGCCGTCTTTGGCCTTTTCAATGAGTTCGAGAGCTGCGTATGGAGCTTTCGGAACGATGCCGACCTTCCTGGCGAGACGGCAACGTTCGGCCTCAACCGCTGCGGTCCACGGCGTACCGCGCACGTTGGCGTTGGGCTGCTGGTCGCGGATGACCGAGCTAGACCCTGCCAAAATGGAATCCGCCCACTTCAGGGAGTCCTCAAGGAAGTTCGACGCGGGGAAGGGCGCATCGACTATGCCTAGTTCTACGGCCTGCGCCGCTGCCACAGTTCCGCGGTTCTTGAGTGCGTCACTGACCATGATTTTGATCGCGGCGTCAACTCCAATGAGGTTCGGAAGCAGGAATGTGCCGCCCCACCCGGGAAGGAGTCCGATCCCCACCTCTGGCAGTCCAAGGACAGCCGACGGGTGGACCGTGCGATAGCTCGTGTGGAGGGCAATTTCGAGGCCGCCACCGAGGGCTGTGCCGTTGATGAATGCGAATGAGGGCACGCCTAGATCAGAGAGGCGTCCGAGCGCGTGATGGCCAAGCTGAGCCAGTTGCATCGCGGCGTCCCTTGAAGCGATCGCGGGCATCATGGACAGGTCGGCTCCCGCGGAGAACGCTCGGCCGCTGCCGATGATGCCTACGGCGTGGATCTCCCCTGCGGTGGCGCGGCCCTTCAGTTCGTCGAGTACATGCTTGAGTTCCGTCAGCGAGGCTGCCCAGAGCGTGTTCGGCCTGCCCTGCTGCTCGCTGCAGAGTGTGATGAGGGCAAGCACTCGGCCGCTGTTGAGCCTGATGTCTCGGACGCGCGCTCGGGTTGGAACTTCATCGGCGCTGATGGAGTTGATTTCTGAGAAGTCTGTCTGGTCATACTGGCCCACGGACATGGCTCAATTCCGCCTTCCGTTGTAGTGCGGGTTCTCCCAGATCACGGAGCCGCCTTGTCCGAGCCCTACACACATCGCGGTGAGTCCGTACTCCACGTCCGGTCGTTCTGCGAACTGAGCGGCCAGTTGGGTCATGAGCCGTACACCTGTTGCAGCGAGGGGATGTCCCATCGCAATGGCGCCGCCCCACGGATTCACGCGGGGATCGTCGTCTTCAATGCTGAAATGGTCGAGGAGCGAGAGCACTTGGATTGCGAATGCTTCGTTCAGTTCGAAAAGGCCGATGTCGTCGATAGTGAGTCCGGCTTTGCGGAGGGCTTTCTCCGTCGATGGGATTGGCCCGATTCCCATGATCTCGGGGTCGACGCCGGCGAATGCGAACGATACAAGACGCATCTTGGGGGCGAGTCCGAATTCTTCGACTGCTCTGCTGCCTGCCAGAAGGCTGATGGTTGCGCCGTCAGTGAGGGGAGATGATGTTCCGGCCGTGACGTTGCCGTGAGGTCGGAACGGTGTCCGTAGGCCCGCTAGTCCTTCCATGGTTGTCTCCGGTCGCCGTCCCTCATCTTCTACGGCTAAAGACATAGCTCCGTCGGAGTCGGTAACGGCGACCGGCACGAGATCGGGTTGGATCTTGCCTGCTTGATATGCGGCGTGCGTTTTGTGCTGGCTGTGCACTGCGAAACGGTCGGCGCGCTCCTTCGTTAGTTCGGGGAAACGGTCGTGGATCCGCTCAGCGGTTGCTCCCATGTTCAATGCCTCAGGCGAGACCAGCCCTTCGCCGGCCAGGCGGGGATTGGGGTCGACGACGGTGCCGAAGGGGTGACGGCCCATGTGTTCGACGCCGCCGGCGAGGGCAAAGTCGTAGGCGCCGATGCCGATTCCCCCGCAGGCGGTCGTGACGGACGTCATGGCGCCGGCGCACATGCGGTCGATGGCGAATCCAGGGACAGACTCCGGAAGTCCAGCCAAAAGCGCGGCCGTCCTGCCCAGAGTCAGGCCCTGGTCTCCCTGTTGGGACGTCGCGGCAATGATGACCTCGTCGATGCGTTCGGCGGGGACATCGAGGTTTCGTGCCATGAGTCCGGCAATTGCTTTGGCGGCAAGGTCGTCGGCGCGGGTGTTGTGGTACATCCCTTTTTCGCCGGCGCGGCCGAAGGGGGTCCGCACTCCGTCGACGAAGTACACATTCGTGGGTGTGGTCACTTTTTGTCTGCTTTCCATGAGAGGTCCCCTGGTCATCCGTTCGCCATCGAAGCGGTATCGAGCACAAAACGGAACTTCACGTCGCCGGCGACGAGGCGGTCGTAGGCCTCATCGAGGCGGGAGGCGTCGATCACCTCGACTACCGCGCCGATCTCGTGTTCGCTGCAGAAGTCGAGCATCTGCTGCGTTTCCCGGATGCTGGCGATTCGGGATCCCGCCAAAGCTCTGCGGTTGACAATGATCGAAAACGCATCCAGAGACAGTGCCTTGCTTGGCACGCCAATGCTGACGAAGACCCCGTCGAGCATGAGGAGCCCGAGGTAGGCGTCGAGATCCACATTCGCCGGGACGGTCGAGATGATCAGATCAAGGCTTTGACCGAGCTCGGCGAACGCCTTCGGATCGGTTACGGCGTAGTATTCGTCCGCGCCGAGGGCGATTCCGTCGTCCTTCTTATCGAGGGAGAGGTCGAACACCGTCGTGTGAGCTCCAAGGGCTTTCGAGATCTGGACTGCAACATGTCCCAGACCGCCGAATCCAAGGATCCCCACCCTGCGGCCCGGGCCCGCACCCCATCGGACCATCGGCGAGTAGACTGTGGCTCCCGCGCATAGTAAGGGTGCGATTCGCTCAAGCGGGAGATTCTCTGGCAACCTGAGGACGAAGTCCTCGTTCACGACGATCTTCTCGCTGTATCCCCCGTACGTGGAGGACCCGTCCGGCAACCGCGTGCCGTAAGTCTTCGTATTGCCGTTGAGACACTGCTCTTCATGCCCGAGCTTGCAGTTTCTACATTCCCTGCAAGAGTCCACCAAGCAGCCCACCCCGGCACGGTCCCCGACGGAGAATTTCGTAACCTCCTGGCCGACGGCGGACACCACGCCTGCAATTTCGTGTCCGGGGACAATCGGAAATTGATTGTGTCCCCATTCGCTGCGTGCGTGGGAGACGTCTGAATGGCATATACCGCAGTACAGGATGTCGATGAGCACGTCGTGCGGCCCGACTGCCCGGCGCTCGATAGTCGTGGAAGTGAATCTTGCGCCAGGCGCATCCGCGATTCGTGCCTTGACCATCGCCATCAGCCGATCGCCTGGTATTCGGTGAACTCTTCAATGCCGAATCGGCCGAATTCTCGTCCTATGCCGGAGAGTTTGAAGCCGCCGTGGGGAGCCCTGGGATTGATGGGGGAGCCGTTGATGCGAATTCGCCCGGCACGTACTCGCCTTGCAACCCTCTTAGCGCGTTCGGCGTCACCGCTCCAGATCGCGGCCGCAAGGCCGTAGTCGCTGTCGTTTGCAATTTCGATCGCTTCATCGTCGCCGTCGAAGGGGATGAGTACAACGACCGGGCCGAAGATCTCTTCGCGTGCAATCCGGTTCTGGTTGTTACCTGAGAAAACGGTGGGACGTACGAAGTATCCGCGGGGCAGACCGTCCGGTGCCTCGGGGCCGCCTGTCATCATGCGCATGCCCTCATCGAGCCCCGACCGGATGTAAGTGCGGATACGGTCGCGCTGTGCTGCAGTTGTCACAGGTCCCAGAGTGGTTTCCGGATCGAACGGGTCGCCGAGGATGTAGCTGTCAGCCTTCGCCCGGGCGATTTCCTCGGCTTCCGTGAGCCGGGCCCGTGGAACGAGCACCCGGCTGAGGCCTCCGCACACCTGGCCGGAGTTGCGGAATGAGTCTTCCATGCCGTCGGTGATCGCGGTCTCCAGGTCCGCGTCCGGGAGGATGATGTTTGCTGACTTCCCACCCAATTCCAGAGAAACACGCTTGATCGATCCCGCAGCGAGCTGCATGACGCGCCGTCCGGCGCGCACAGAGCCAGTGAGGGAGACCATGTCGATGAGCGGATGGGTGGCGATTGCCTCGCCGACATTCGGGCCCGTTCCTGAGACAAGATTGAATACGCCCTCGGGGAGGCCCACTTCGGCTGCGGCTTCGGCGAAGATGAAGGAGCTAAGGGGCGCGACTTCGGTGCCCTTAAGAACGACGGTGCAGCCGGCGGCCAGAGCAGCCCCCGCTTTCATGCACACCATTTTGAGAGGGGCGTTCCATGGCGTTATGGCCCCGACGACGCCGGCCGGCGCGCGGTGGACGATCGTGTTCCCGACGCGCTCATCCCAAGCGATCTCGTCCAGGCTCTCTGCCGCGATTCTCAGATCCGCGATCGCAGTGGAAGTCTGGGCAGTAGCAGCCTGCTTTGCCGGCTGCCCGACCTCGCTGACGATTGTGCGGGTGATTTCCTCGGCCCGGGCTTCGAGAGCATCCGCCAGCTTCTTAAGGAGCAGAGCGCGTTCTTGGGTCGATGTCTGCGACCAAGTTGGGAAGGCGGCGGCAGCTGCGCGTGCAGCCCGGTCGACGTCCTCCGGGGTTCCTGCGGGAATCGTCGCGAGCTGCTCTTCCGTCGCCGGGTTGATGACTGCGAGGATTTCCGTCCCCGACGATTCCGTCCACTTTCCGTCAAGGAATATCTGGTTGCGTTCGATCATGGAGGGATCCCTTCGCGCCGTTGCTCATGGTCTTAGTCCAAGCGCCCAGGACGGAACTTCCCGAAGGAGGCCTGATTTGCGCTTGAGTTCTTATATACGATCAGTAGTTCATATATGGGTATGATGGGGACGTTACGGCAACCACTTCAACGCTGTCAAGGTCGACAGGATCGGGGAAGAACGAATGAACGAACAGCATTTCCGCCACGCGACGCCTGAGTTCCGTACGTTCTGGGGGGAAGGGGCTCTGACGTCCCTTCCCAGCGAGATGAAGCGCGTCGGATCCCAGCGGGCTGCCATCATCTGCAGTGCTTCAATGCTTCGATACCCGGAGGCGTTGGCCAAGGTGGAAGCGGCACTCGGCGATCGCCTCGTGGGTCGCTTCGAAGGTGCACAAGAACACAGTCCGTTGCCGGCCGTCGAGAACGCGCGATCCTTCCTTAGCGAGGCGCGGGCAGACGCCATCATCGTCGTCGGGGGAGGGTCGGCGATCGTCACAGCCCGTGCTGCGTCGATTTTGTTGGCCGAGCAAGCCGATGTCCGGGAGCTCTGCACAAGACGGGGCCCGGATGGGCGCCTCGTCAGTCCGCGCTTGACCGCACCGAAAGTGCCCCAGTGGATCGTTCCGACCACGCCAACGACGGCCTATGCCAAGGCCGGTTGTGCAGTTCGGGACCCAATCACGGGCGAGCGACTCGCCCTCTTCGATCCGAAGGCGCGCGCGCAAGGGGTCTTCTTCGATCCGATGCTGGCATCGACGGCGCCGGCGCCGCTTGTTCAGTCCTCGGCCCTCAATGCCTTTGCGATGTCCATTGACGGATTGCAGTCAGACACTGATGACCCGCTTGCCCATGCCCTTCTTATGCATGCGTTGCGACTTCTCGTCGAATGGCTCCCGGAGGCCTCGGTCGCTCCTGATCCCCAGCAACGCCTTCGCCTCATGCATGCTTCCCTCCTCGCTGGACAGGGGAGTGACTATGTCGGCACGGGCCTCGCGCAAGCCCTGTCCCACACAATGGGGCCTCGGTCGTCTACGGCCAACGGCGTCGTCGAGGCTATGCTGCTGCCCCACACCATGCGCTTCAATGCCGAAGTAGTCGGGGCCCGTCTCTCTGCCTTGGCTCCCGTTCTGAACCACGGCGGTTCACGACAGTCCACCCCGGAACCGGTTGTGGCTGCTACTGAAGAGTTCCTCCGGTCCCGCGGTGTACCGGGCCGGCTGCGCGATGTAGGGATTGCCAGGGACTCGCTGGACGCTGTCGTTGACCATGCAATGGAGGACTGGGCCATTACCCGCGTGCCCCGTCGTGCGAGCCGCGAGGACTTAACGAAGCTCCTCGAGGGGGCTTGGTAGCTTGGCAGCCTCCTGACTGACGAACCGATCAAACGGCCCATTGACGCCCGCCAGAGTGAAGAGTAGCTTCGAAGAAGTTCCTATTTAGGTATTGGAGTTCTCATATACGAACTCAGGGAAGGTATATGTCAAGTGCCTTTCAGGCCCGCTGGCCTCGGCGACACGGTCGATGAGTCTGCGTTCCCATACCCAATTTGCACGATCGACCGCCTGCGCGGTCAAGAGAGGACATCATGATTGCCCCGGAAATGCTGATAAGCGAATTCGAAACCAAGACCGGCCACACTGGACTCCTTATCGACGGACAATGGGTGGCTTCGGCCTCAGGGGAGACGTTTCCCGCTCTGGATCCCGGTACGGGTGAGGTGATCGCGGAGGTTGCCCGGGCCGAAAGGTCGGATGTCGATGCGGCCGTGGCCGCAGCCCGTCGGGCCTTTGCAGAAGAGCGTTGGCTGGGCCTGACGGGCCAGGAGCGAGGTGAAGTTCTCTGGCGGGCCGCGGATCTCATGCGCGCGCAGGCCGACCGCTTGGCCGAGTTGGAGAGCCGCAACATGGGTATCCCCGTCAGCCAGGCCCGGACCATGGTTCTTGAGGCGTCCGCGCAGTTCAGGTACTACGCGGGCTGGGCGGACAAGATCCACGGCCGGACAATTGACCTTGGTCCGGGCGGACGTCGCGTCCAGGGGTACACGTTGCGTGAGCCTGTCGGCGTTGCCGCCCTTATCGTGCCATGGAATGCACCACTCATCTCGGCCGCGAAGAAACTTGCCCCCGCTCTCGCCGCAGGATGCTCCTGCGTCCTGAAGCCAGCCAAGGAAACGCCCTTGACGGCCCTGTGGCTCGGACGGATTCTCCAAGAAGCCGGTGTTCCCAACGGGGTTGTCAACGTCGTTACGGGCTTCGGAGAGACAATCGGCGCAGCCTTGGCCGAGCACCCCGGAGTGGACACGGTTAGCTTCACTGGTTCGACTGAGGTGGGACGGTCTATTGTCCACGCGGGGACGGCCAACATGAAGAAGCTCTCACTCGAGTTGGGCGGAAAGTCCCCCGTAATCGTCATGCCGGATGCGGATCTCTCGAAAGCGATCCCCGGCGTTGCCGGCGCCGTTTTCTGGAACACCGGGCAGGTGTGTGCCGCAGGAACCCGACTATTCGTGCACGAGGCGGTCTTCGATGAGGTTGTGCAAGGAGTGGCGGAGATCGGCCGCTCGCTCAAGGTGGGTTATGGGATGGACCCGGGCGTCGATCTAGGTCCACTCATCTCGCAGAAGCAACTCGACCGTGTGACCGCTTACGTAGAGGGGGGCCTCGACGCCGGTGGTCGTGTGGTGAGCGGCGGTTCTCGAATCGGCGACCGCGGATTCTTCTTCGAACCGACCGTCGTCGTCGATGTAGACCAGTCCATGGCTCTCATGCGGGAAGAAATTTTCGGCCCCGTACTCGGAGTCATGCCGTTCAACGATGTTGAAACCGCCATCGAACTGGCTAATGACACTCCCTACGGGCTGGCCTCGAGCGTGTGGACCAGGGACGGCGCGGCGGGGCACTCCATTGCCCGCCGGCTTCGTGCAGGCCGTGTCGGTATCAACATTCACCGCGCGGGGGGCGTCTACATGCCAGCCGGCGGATATCGCCAGTCCGGTTGGGGGCGCGAGAACGGGCCCGAAGGGCTTGAAAGCTACCTCGAGACCAAGTCCGTGGTTGCCGAACTGGGAAGTTGAGCCAAGCTGTTGACCCAAGCAAGAAATCCTAGTAAATTCGCAACTACGAATTGTAGTTCGCATATCCGAATGAGGAGACAATGACGTCAAGCCACACCACCGAAAAGGCCGAGATCGGCGCGGAACTAGTCTGCGCCACCTTTACTGATGAAATGCTTGAAGAAATGCGGGCACTCATCGGCACCGAGCTTCGTACGGCGGCCTCCGTAAACAATGAGTACGCCACACGCTTGGCCATCCTCCGCTTCGCAGAGGGCATCGGCGATGACAATCCCCTGTGGACCGACGAAGACTATGCAGCCGCGAGTCCCCATGCAGGATTGATTGCACCGCCGAGCTTCATCTTCTGCTGCCTCGGATCGATCCAGGTCGGATGGCGCGGTCTGGGCGGATTCCACGCCGAGACCAACATCAACTTCCATCGTCCTATCCGGGTCGGGGACCGAATCACTGCCAAGGTCGTCTTCGACGGCTTCGATGGTCCCACGGATAGCTCTTTCGGCGGACGACGCATTAAGGATTACCTGCGACAGGAATACAGGAACCAGAACGACGAGCTCGTTGCGACTTTCATCTGCTCGCGGATGAGGTTCGAGCGGGGCGAGATGCAGGAACGGCGAGAGTCCCGCGCGATCGAGCTCCCGCACCCCTGGACCGACGAAGAACTGGCTGGCATCGAGGACCAGATCCTGGCCGAATCTCCCCGGGGTGCTGAGCCGCGGTATTGGGATGACATCAACGTCGGCGATGAGCTCGACGTTATCACCAAGGGACCGATCGGCCTCACGGACGAGATCGCCTTCATAGCCGCCGGAGCGGCACCGATTCCCCGCTTGTCCGCCCATGGTGTCGCGCTCCGCCGGTACCGCAAGCATCCGAGCTGGGCTTACCGGGATCCCAACACCGGTGCCCTGGAGCCGGTTTACTCGGTGCATTACAGCGACTACGCCGCGCGGCTACAGGGCGCACAGATGGCCTACGATGTCGGAATCCAGCGGACCTGCTGGCAGATCCACTCACTGACGAACTGGATGGGCGACGCCGGGTTCCTCAAGGCGATCCACGGTCAGTACCGTTCTCACGTCTACCTGTCCGACGTCGTTCGGCTCGGCGGACGCGTGATCGAGAAGTCGATCGACGACTCCGGCGACCACGTAGTTCGCATTGAAACCTGGGCCGAAAACCAGCGCGGACAGAACGTCATGCCGGGCTCCGCCGTCGTCAGCCTTCCCAAGCGCACCGAAGCAGAGCTCCTTCCCCTGGAAGGGGAAGCCTGATGTCAACAGCTATTGATGAGTGGGGCGCAGATGTCAGCGTCGTCGACATGGAAGGGGTGCCCTTCCGCATGTACACGAACCGTCCGCAGCGCCTGGGCTCGCTTCTCGCTTTTGCCAACCGTTGGGGTCACCGCCCTCACATCGTGCAAGGTGAAAGAGTCGTCAGCTTCTCGGACCTCCGGAGCGCGATAGCGGCACAGGCAACCAACTTGCGGAGGCTGGGTATTCGCGCCGGCGACAGGGTCATGATCCTCGGGTGGAACAGTCCCGAATGGATCACGAACTTCTGGGCAAGCGTCGCGGCCGGTGCTGTTCCCGTCCTTGCCAACGCCTGGTGGAGCCCGAATGAGCTCGAAGATGCCTTGGACCGAATTGCACCATCACTCGTTTTGGCGGACGAAAGAAACTCAAAGCGCATCCCGTCGGGCTGGGAAACCGGTTCATGGACTGCGCCGGCCGATGGCTCCTCCGAAGTCGAGACTGAGGAAGTCAACGGTGACGAGAACGAGCCTGCGGTCATCATCTTCACCTCCGGAACCGAACGCCGGCCGAAGGCAGTGGTGCTGTCTCACCGCTCCTTGCTGGCCGGCCTTCATATGCTCCTGCACATCACCAAGCGACTGCCACAACAGATCGGTGAGGAGACGGGAGAAGCCGCGCTGCACACGGGCCCGATGTTCCACATCGGTGGAGTGCAGACCCTCCTCCGAGCGATCACGGTGGGCGACACCTTGGTTATGCCCAGTGGACGCTTCGACCCGGAGGAAGCCCTTCGCCTCATCGAAGAATGGAAGATCCGGCGATGGAGCGCAGTCCCGACCATGGTGTCCAGACTGCTCGAGCACCCCGATGTCCAGACGAGGAACCTGCGATCGTTGCGTTCACTCACTGTGGGCGGAGCCCCCGTGCATGCCGAGTTCCTTGAGCGCATCCGGACCGGCCTCCCCGGTGTGGAACCGCGCATTGCCACTGGATATGGGTTGACCGAGAACGGCGGTCAAGCGGTTGCCGCTTCAGGCAAAGACACCACCGACAGACCTGGGACGACCGGAAAGCCACTTCCCTGCGTGGAGATCACCATTGCTACGGCCGCTGAATTCGATGCGGGGGAGATCCTCGTTCGCAGCCCCACTCAGATGAGCGGCTACATCGGAGAAGACGAGTCTCCTATTGACAGCGAGGGTTGGCTGCACACGGGAGACCTCGGTCATCTTGACGATGACGGATACCTCTGGATCACCGGCCGCTCGAAGGACATGATCATCCGTGGAGGCGAAAACATCGCACCTTCCGCCGTTGAGGCGGTGCTTGCTCAGCTTCCGATGGTCTCCGAGTCAGTTGTGTTCGGTGTTCCTCATCCGGACCTTGGCGAGGAAGTAATGGCGATCGTGGTAGCGCCGGACACTACAGCAGACGAGTTGCGCGCGGGCCTCCATGGAAGGCTGGCTTCCTTCGCTGTACCCAGTCGGTGGAACATCCGTACTGAACCGCTGCCGCTGAACCACGCGGGCAAGATCGACCGTGCGACTTTGGTGGCGGAAGGGCGGGCCGAGGTTGTTTCGACAGGGGGAGCAGGAATATGAGCGAACTCGTGTCCGCCCAGGTCGAGGGGGGCATCGCAATTGTCGAGATGCACCGGCCGCCAAGCAACTTCTTCGATGAGGCCATGCTCGCGGAACTCGCATCTGCTGTCATCGAACTGGATGCAGCCCCCGACGTCCGCGCCATTGTCCTGTGTTCGGAGGGCAAGCACTTCTGCGCCGGTGCGGACCTCCGTGGCGTGGATGCGAATGGGCTCCGAAGCGTCTATCGGCAGGCGTTCGCAATTTTCACTGCGCGCAAACCGATCGTCGCTGCTATCCAGGGAGCGGCAGTCGGTGGGGGACTGGGACTGGCGTTGGCCGCAGATTTCCGGGTCGCCACAGGCGACAGCCGCTTCACTGCGAACTTCGCCAGGCTGGGTTTCCATCACGGATTCGGTCTCTCCGTAACGCTGCCCGCCGTCGTCGGACGCCAACGGGCTCTCGACCTGCTCTACACCGGCCGTTCGATTCGGGGCGCTGAAGCGTTTGAGATCGGTCTTTGCGACCGTCTGGTCGAGTCCGACCCGAGGGAAGCGGCCGTAGGTCTGGCTGTGGAGATCGCTGAGTCCGCTCCGCTTTCATTGCTCGCCATTCGGGCCACTATGCGTCGTCAACTCGTCGCAGACGTGCGTGCAGCGCTGGATGTGGAAGCGACGGCCCAGTCGCACCTCCTGGGTACAGCGGACTTCGGCGAGGGCGTTGCAGCATCGGTCGCAAAGCGCCAGCCTGAGTTCGTGGGCAGATGAATCGCACTCATGGGCAGGATGAGGTTAGATGGCTGTCGTGACCAATATTCCAACGCAGGACTCCGACCGCGCACCGCAAAACCACCGGACCATCGACAGGGTGACGCGGATTGTAGAAGAGGTCGTCTACAACCCCGGGATGAGTTTCGCCGAACTCGCTCGAGTCTTGGACGCCCCGAAGAGTTCGGTGCACGGGTTCATTCGAGGACTCTTGGCAGCTGGATGGCTGCACGAGGACAACCACCGGTTCTACCTGGGCCCAGCGGTGTATGGACTCACCCTCGCCACTGGCCACATACGCGCGGGACTAGTGACTGACACCGACGTTGCTGCGCTGCACGAGGCGACGGGAGCCACCACCTTCCTTGGGGTCAAGGCTGGTGACCACCTGATCTATGTCTCCGAAGCAGGGTCGGAAACCCTGGGCGGATTCGGGGCCCGCAGTAACATTCGACGCACTCTTCTTGACACGGCAGGCGGCAAAGCCATCTTGGCGTCGCTTTCTGACACTGAGCGCAACGCCTACTTTCGACGCTGCACACCGGAGGAGGCGAACCTTGTTGAACAATTTCTGGCCGAATTCGACGACATCAGGAAGACACGACTCGCCCAGAACACTCTCAGGGGCGGAGCGCGATACGCCATTGCAACGACCGTGCACAATCAATCCGGACAAGTGGTCGCCGAAGTCACGCTCGTCGGCCCGACCTCCGAAATGAAACCAAGGGCAGAAGAACTTGGCCGGGTGCTGCTTGAACACGTGGACTCGTGGAGAAACCGGTCTACAAAAGCCCGCGAGGCACTCTAGCGAGTTCGCTTCGCCTGCACGCTTTCAGGCATCGACCGATAGAAACCTAAACACGCAAGCCGGGCCCGAACGGACCTGGACAGATTTGTCGTACCCAAAGGAGGGGACGTTGACCAAGGTTGCAGCTCGTGCTATGCGCGGGCCGAAGGACACTTTTGAGACAATGCTCATTGACCGGCGCGAGCTCGGTCCTGAGGACATTTTCATTGAGATTGCTTATGCCGGGATCTGCCACTCGGATGTGCATCATGCACGTGCCGACTGGGGGCACACCATGTACCCGATCGTGCCCGGGCACGAGATAGCCGGCATTGTCACAGCCGTGGGGTCTGCCGTGACGAAATTTGCGATCGGCGACCGGGCCGGAATCGGCTGCATGGTGGACTCATGCAGGACGTGTGACTACTGCCGGGCAGGCCTTGAACAGTATTGCCGCAGTGGACACGTTCTCGCCTACAACATGATCGACCGCGAGGGGCGTCGCACATTTGGCGGATACAGCGAAAGTATCGTCGTCGATCAGGCCTTCGCCGTAAAGATTCCCGGGAACATCCCGCTTGAGCAGGCCGCGCCGCTCATGTGCGGGGGAATCACCCTCTATTCGCCATTGCGCCATTGGGGCGCGGGCCCCGGGAAACGGGTCGGAATTGTTGGCTTCGGGGGTCTGGGCCACATCGGCACGCAGATCTCGTCTGCGCTTGGCGCCCACACGATCGTCTTCAATTTGAATCCCGCTGCGAGAGAGGACGCGCTCCGTCTGGGCGCCGACGAATTCCGAACCACGACCGAGCCGAACGCATTTGATGGCCTGGAAGGCTCGCTCGACCTCATCATCTCAACTGTGCCCGCCAAACTTGACCTCGATGCATACCTCCGTCTCTTGGACGTCGATGGAACTTTCGTGAATCTCGGCGTGCCTGTTGAACCGCTCAGCATCGTGCCCCACTCCCTGCTCATCAACCGTCGCTCCATTGCCGGGTCCTCCATCGGAGGCATAGCCGAGACCCAAGAGATGATCGACTTCTGTGCAGCGAAAGGGATCGGGGCTCAGGTCGAGGTCATCGATGCGAATTCGATTGATGACGCCTATGACCGTCTCAGCCGGGGAGATGTGCGATACCGCTTCGTCATCGATACGAGCACGATCAAAGCAAACGCCGAGACTCCCGTCATAGCCGAGCATGCCGCGATCTAATGCCGCGCGGCAGGATCCCATCTCGTCCGGTGGGGTGCGACCGGCAAGCGCCAAGCAGTACGCCCAGCACCTCAACGGAGGGATTCCGGATCCCGAGGAGTTCCGACCCGGCATCTGGTCGTTCGCCATCCCGTTCCTGCCAGGCGTCCCCTACACGCTGTGCTACGTCATCGAGGACTCCACTAACGGATTTCATGTCATAGATCCAGGCGCGGATACACCGTCCAACCGCGATCGTCTGAAAATGAATCTGTCGTCGATTGGGGCCGATCTTGGTGATATTCGTTCGGTCGCAGTCACCCACCTGCATCGTGACCACCTTGGCCTCGCTGCATGGTTGATGGACCGGAACGATCTCGCTCTCCAACTCCACATCGACGATGAGGAAGATCTGATCAGCGGTGCGTCCAATGCCCGCTATTCCGATGACCTGGAGGTATTGGGGCTGCGTTGGGGGGTCCCTGAGAACGAGCGCAAGCGACTGCACACGGGAAGCGCAACTGCGGGGGCCAGCCCGATTCCGGCTCGCATCCGCCCGCTCGATGACGGTGAGGTGCTGCCGATTCCCGGCCGGACCGTTCGTGTTCTGCACACTCCCGGGCACACCCGCGGTCATGTCTGCTTTTCGCTGCCCGACGAGGGGCTGCTCCTGAGCGGCGACCATGTCCTGCCACACCTGAACCCTGGGATAGGCCGTGGTGGCCCGGGCGGGGAAAATCCAGTGGGGGAGTACCTCCTTTCGCTGGACCGACTGGCGCAGCACGACGACGGCGAGACCGCACCGGGACACGGTTATCGCTTCTTCGATCTCGGTGCGCGCAGGACACGAATCAGAGATCATGTGCTCCGTCGTGCCGGCGAGGTCGCCCAAGCACTGAAATCCACGCCACAGGCCACCACATGGGGGCTCGCGTCATCTCTCTCGTGGGGCGGGGGCTGGACAAATCTTTCCGCCACTCGACTTCAGTCAGCACTCGCGCAAACTGAAATGTATATCGAGTTCGTTGGTGCCTTGCCCATGGGACTCCATTTGCCCTAGGGGCTCACGCTGCCGGAGGTGTTCAGCGCTGGAGGAGTCCGTTGCGTCGTAGCCAGGATTCGATGTCCGGTCCTGAGTCCCGGACGCGCTCGCCCCGGACGGCGAGTCCTTCACCGATGATCGCGCCACGGCAGGATTGGGCGTAGTCCCTTTTTGTGGTTCCGAGCCCGCTCATTGCATGGGTGGTGACCGGTGGACGGTTTTGCCGGCGAAGTCGTGGCTCTCGGCGAACGTGGTCATGATCATCGGTGCTCGGACGTTCCAGATGCCGCTGGCTAGCAGCACCGTGTCGTACTGCTCGATGGAGGGCAGTGGGCCTGAGATGGCCGGGCGGGCGTTCTCGTTCTGTTCCTGGACGTTGCGCGCGACGGTGGCGTCGTAGTTCACGGAATACGGCTCGGCCGGGTCGATGAGGTGTACGTCGCAGGCGATGAGTGTGCTGATCATGCCGGCCAGCACTTCGGTGTTCCCGACGTCAAGGTGAACGCGTCCGCCGTCGTGGTAGTTCTCCCCGGCGCGTGAGAAGTAAGCGAGCAGAACCCGCGCGCCATTGCCGCCGGGCACGGGCGTGGTCTGGGCAGGCTGCGTTTCTCTTTGGGGGGTCATGGTCTCCCGGATCGGTTCCTCGCGTTCCCGCGGCCGGGGCGGCCGCGGGAACGCAAGGAAGGACGGGTTAGTTGATCCTGCGTCCGCCCAGCCAGCTGACCATGGCCGGGTCGCGGTGGTCGAAGAAGAGGCTGGCGCCGGTGTCCAGGGTTCCGATCTGGTTCATCTGCTCGTCCGTGAGGGTGAAGTCGAAGACGTCGAGGTTCTGGGCCATCCGTTCCGGCCGGACCGACTTGGGGATGACGACCACTTCGCGCTGGATGAGCCAACGGAGTACCACCTGGGCGACGGACTTGCCGTGCGCTTCGGCGATGGCACTGAGGACCGGATTGGTGAAGAGTTCGTTGCGGCCTTCGGCGAATGGTCCCCAGGATTCGATCTGGACGCCGCGTTCGCGCATCATTGCCTGGTCGGCGGCGCGCTGGTGGAAGGGGTGGGTCTCGATCTGGTTGACTGCCGGGACGATCTCGTTGTGGTCGATGAGGTCCACTAGCCGATCGGGGTGGAAGTTCGAGACACCGATTGCGCGGGCGAGGCCGTCCTTGTGGAGTTCCTGCATGGCGCGCCATTCGCTGTAGTAGTCCCCGAGCGGCTGGTGGATCAGGTACAGGTCGAGGTAGTCCAGTCCGAGCCGGTTCAGCGAGTTGTCGAAGGCGCGCTTCGTGTCTTCCTGGACGCTGCCTGCCGGGGCGTGCTGGATCCAGAGCTTCGTGGTGATGAATAGTTCGTCGCGGGCGATGCCGCTCGCCTTGATCGCGGCGCCGACGGCGGCCTCGTTCAGGTAGGAGGCGGCGGTGTCCAGGTGGCGGTAACCGGCGTCGAGGGCGGCCTCGACGGCGGCCTGGGTTTCCTCGTCGGGGATCTGGAAGACGCCGAAGCCGAGGATCGGCATTTCGACGCCGTTGTTAAGGGTGACGCTCTTCATGACAGACATGGGTCCTTACGTGCAGGGAAACTGAACAGACTCAAGTCAACCAGTCCGTGCGTGCGCGTGGGAGGAACTGTTGTGCGGTGTACTGGCAGTTCCTGTTAGGGCCGGTCCGGGCGTCGTCGCTCACAAACCGGACTGGCGAAAAGTGTACTGGCAGTGACTCCCACGCGAGGTGGGACTGACGTACCGTCGGTTCTATGAACTACAGCAACGATGTCCGTGAGTTTTTGACGACCCGGCGGGCGCGAATTACCCCCGCCAAGGCCGGGCTCCCTACGTTTGCAGGCACTCGCCGAGTAGCGGGGCTGAAGCGGGAGGAGGTGGCGATGCTCGCGGGGATGAGTACCGAATACTATGCCCGGCTCGAACGGGGCAATCTCCGCGGTGTGTCCGAGCCGGTCCTGGAATCTCTAGCCTCTGCGCTGCAGCTCGATGAAGCTGAACGAACCCATTTGTTTAACCTAGCCCGGGCGGCGATGGCCGCATCACGACCGGCGCGTACCCGAAAGCCTCGCACAGAGCTGCGCCCGAGCATTGAAGGGGTGCTACGCGGGATGTCTGGCACTCCAGCCTATGTCCGCAACGCACGGATGGACATCGTTGCTGCGAACAGCCTCTGCTTCGCGCTCTATGCAGGCGTCCTTGAACCCGAGACATTACCCGTCAATCTGGCTCGCTTTGTGTTTCTCGATCCGAGATCGCATGACTTCTTCGTCAAATGGGATTCCATTGCCGATGACCTCGCATCTTCGCTGCGAGTGAGATCCGGGAAGAGCCCAACCGACTCCGCACTGAAGTCCCTCGTGGGTGAGCTCATAACAGGGAGCCAAGACTTCGCAACGCGCTGGGCTAGACACGACGTGCGATTCCATCGCACCGCACGGAAGGTTTTGAGGAACCCGGCTGTCGGGGAGATCGAACTTACTGGGGATTCCCTCGAACTGCCCGGAGAAGACCTGACGATTGTCGTTTATACCGCCGAGCCAGGAAGCCGTGACCAAGAAAAGCTCGATTTCTTGGCCAGCTGGAGCTCAGACCAGCGTGCCGCCGGTAAGACGGGTGCTGCTGACCAGTCTGTGGAGTCCGAGGCCAGGAACTCCTCCCAGGACCACTGACCTAACCGCGCTCCAAGAACCTCATCCGCGCTGCAGGGCGCTCCCGTCGGAAGAGTATATTGTGGGAAAATAGAGTTGGACGCGGCCCGTGGGGTCGAAGGGCAGATCGCCGGCATACGGCAACGGGAGCAAATGTGTATACGGCCAACAACGGCGAGGGACCGCCCGAGACCCTCGTGGCCTATGCGAGCAGGCGGATCCAGACCGCGATCGCACAAGGAGAATATGCGCCTGGCTCTCGCCTATCACCTCGAACTATTGCGAAAGCTCTGGGCATTTCCCACATACCCGTGCGGGAAGCGCTTGCGTCGCTGGCAGCCCGGGGATATGTCGATCATTTGCGGGCCAACGGATACTTTACGACTAATCTCACCCAAGGTGATCTTGAGGACATCTATCACTGGCGTCGGATCCTTGAGCGCGAGGCTTATCTCATGGCTGTCCCGAAGCTGACTGAAGACGACATCTCTAAAATGCGCGCACTGTTGGCCGAGATGGGCAAGAAGACTGCGCCCGAAGACCGTCTGCGATACTTGGAATTGAACCGGCAGTTTCACTTTGTAGCTTTCGAGCGCACGGGCTCGACGCGATTGCTCCACTTCCTGAACTACCTGTGGGATGCTCGGGAGCCTTACGCTGCAGTCGGACTCGTTGACAGCACCACCGGATACAAAGACCATTTCCGTCTAATGCCATACTTTGAGCAGCGCAACGCGCAGGGCGTGATTGAGGCCATGGAAGGGCACCGGGAGTTCCTCGTGAAGCGGAGGGCTGCAGTTGCGGAAGGTGATCAGCCTGAGGAGTCTGGCGAATCTTTGAAAAAGGTCTGACGCGTCCAAAAGACTCGTTCACTTCGGATGTTGATAATCGGCATTGTCGACGAGGGCCCCGGTGAGTTTATGACAAAACTCACCGGGGCCCTCATGAATCCGCTCAGGAGGCGTTGACCCGTGCTCCCGGGCCGGTGGACTCCGAGGATTCGACGGGAATGAGTCCTCGCTCGCGGAGTACCCTTTCTGCCACTTTGAAGGCTTCGCCGGCCGCCGGGAGCCCGCAATATACTGCGGTGTGGAGGAGGATCTCCTGGATTTCCTCGGGAGTGCACCCGTTGTTGAGCGCACCCTGCAGGTGGTGCTTGAGTTGCGCGGGACGATTCAGGGCCGTCAGGATGGCAAGGTTCAAGATGCTCCTGAGCTTCTTGTCGATCCCGTCACGTCCCCATACTCGACCGAAGCAAACCTCATCGGAATAGTCCTGGAGGGGAGCATTAAAGGCATTTCGCTGCTCGTCCCTTTGGTCCAGATAGGCGGCTCCCATCAAGTCGGTGAGGATTTGACGTCCGGTATCCCGTTCGTTCACGTGATTCTCCAATGTATTCGTCATGTTTTTGCGATCTGGTATCTAGTCTCAAATTGAGGATCGACGTTGGCTTTACGGATCGAGAGTAAGAACCTCTTGGATCACTTCCTGGGGCACGCTGATTTCGACGCCGGCACGTTCATTCTGCAGGGACATTGGGGATCGTGAGTCTCGTGCACCCCACCCTCTGTCCAAGGCCTCTTGATAGTCCTTGTATGCGGCTTCGATGCATCTCATGGGCACATTCATCGAATTGGCAAGTTCAAGCGCCAAACCAATGTCCTTGTTGACAAGCGTGACCGTGAAAGTGGGCGGATCATAGTTTCCGTTCAGGTACTTTTCCATCCGATCGAAGGTCCGCGTTCGGCCGATGGCCCCGTTCCGGAGTGCCTTCCAGAGCGCGGACGGCTCCACACCCGATTTGACTGCCATGGAAAACACTTCTGCTGTGACGATGCGGATCGCTGCGCTGGCAGCATTATGGGCCAGTTTGGTGCTTGTTCCGGTGCCGATATCTCCCATGTACATCACCTCGTCTCCTAGAGCTTTCAGGAGATGAAGGTGCTGTTCGAATGTCGTGGAGTCACCGCCGACATAGATCGCGAGCTTGCCGCTGCTCGCTCCGGCGGGTCCGCCACTCACTGGCGCATCGAGGAAAGAAACGCCGACGGCGCGGCAGGCCTCGAAGACCTTGTGCAGTGTCGCGGGCGAATTCGTCGACATATCGAACCACACAGAGCCTTGCCGCATTGAAGCCAAGAGCCCACCTTCGCCGAGACCGACGGCCTCCATCTCGCGAGGGCCCGGCAATGAGGTGAAAATCACGCTCGCCTCGCGACCAATCTCCCCAACCGAATCTGCCCATCGGGCCCCGCGCTCAATAAGCTCGTTTGCCGCCTCTTTCCGGACATCGTGAACCAGGAGCTCATGACCTGTAGAGAGCAGGTTGTGTGCCATGCCTTTGCCCATGGCTCCCAGGCCGATAAAGCCCAGCTTCAATTCATTTTCCATTTTGTAATACCTCGACTACGTGTCCTTGTTGGGCTGGTGATTGCTTTTGGTGGGGTGGAGATGCGCCGAAAATGCGCACCGACCTTGCTTGCGCCGGTTGTCACCCATGCACTGACTGGTACTCAAGGAACTCTTCGATCCCATGTCTTCCCATCTCCCGGCCGATGCCCGAGAGCTTGAAGCCTCCGTGGGGAGCCCGCATGTCGATGGGAGTTCCGTTGATGCGTACTCTTCCGGTTCGAATCCGTCCCGCCACCTCACGGGCACGAGCCGGGTCTGCCGCCCAGACGGCGCCGGCAAGACCGTAGCTGGAATCATTGGCGATGCTGATTGCCTCGTCTTCATTGGAATACGGAATGAAGACTACGACGGGTCCGAAGACCTCGTCCCTGGCGATTCGCGATTGATTGTCGCCAGTAAAGAGCGTCGGCTTGACGAAGAATCCACGCTCCAGCAGTTCAGGTTTTTCCGGACCTCCCGTGAGCAACCGGGTGCCGTCGTCGAGTCCACGCTGGATGTGGGAACGCACGCGGTCGCGCTGGTTCGCATTTGCGACGGGGCCGAGCGTTGTTGCCGGGTCGTAAGGGTCGCCCAATACATAGCTCTCAGCCTTGGCAACTGCGAGTTCTTCTGCTTCGCGTAACCTCGATTTCGGAACCAGAACCCGGGAGAGAGACCCGCAAACCTGGCCTGAGTTGCGGAAAGCGTCTTCGAGGCCCAGCGTGATCGCGTGCTCCAGGTCTGCATCCTCCAACACCACGCTGGCCGATTTGCCGCCGAGTTCAAGCGCCACTCGCTTGATCGAACGACTCGCCAGCTCCATGACGCGTTGACCTGCACGCACGGATCCGGTCAGGGACACCATGTCCACCAGCGGATGGGAGGCAATAGCCTCGCCAACCTCAGGCCCATCCCCAGCGACGAGGTTGAACACTCCAGGCGGAAGTCCCGCCTCCGTTACGAGGTCGGCAAGAACGAAGGACGTGAGCGGGGCGACTTCGCTGCCCTTCACGACGACGGTGCAGCCAGCCGCGATAGCTGCGCCGGCCTTGAGAACTACCGACCTGAGGGGACCGTTCCAAGCGCCGATGGCTCCGACCACCCCTGCAGGAAGTCTGTGCACCACCGAGGTTGAAGACCTGATGGGTTCTCTCCACACGATGTCCCGGAGCGAGTCCGCGTAGTTTCTGAGATCTGCAATCGGAGTGGCGGTCTGGGCATTGCCTGTCTGCGCTAGCGGCTGGCCAATCTCGGAGACGATCGTCCGCGTGATGTCCTCGGCTCGCTCCTCGATCAGATCCGCGAGTTTGCGCAGGACATGAGCTCGCTCTTCGATGGAGGAACGCGACCACTCCTGAAAGGCGTCGGCAGCTGCGCTTGCGGCATGGTCGACGTCGACCGCTGTTCCGCGAGGAACGGTGGCGATTACTTCCTCAGTGACGGGATTGACGACGTCAATTGAATCCGTCGCGGTGGAGTCAATCCACTGTCCGTTCACGAAAATCTGGGTATGTTTTAGCATTTCTCTCTTCCAAGTGGGTTGGGACGAGTTCCCGTCCATTGCTATCCCGGCACGGGCTGTGCCATCTAGATCCGCGGGAACAGTCGCGTTGACATGTGTAGATGTTGAGAGTGTCTGTCAGTTCTTTACGTCGGTGTCTACGCGGTCAAGCTCATAATTTCGCGTTTCTTTGAGCGCAACTATGCAAAGCAAGCTGAGCAGGCAGACAAATGCCAGCAAGAAGCCAAAGGCGAGGCTGCCCCAGCGTTCAATGACGATCGGAGCAATAATGGGCGGAAGCGCGCCGCCAATCATTGCGGCGACGCTGTACGAGATCCCTGCAGCCGTGTAGCGGTAACGCGTGTGGAAGAGCTCCGACAAGAAGGCTCCGACAGGGCCGGTAACGACCCCTGCGATGAGGGAGGTCAGAGGCATACCGATCGCGAAGGCCAATGTTGTTTTTGTGTCGAGAATGGGGAACAGTGCGAGAGTCCATGCTGTACCTACTGCGGCCCCCACGATCATCACCTTTCGACGCCCGATGCGATCGGACCACGCGCTGCCGATGAGGATTCCGACCCCGGTCATGAGTCCTCCGACCGTCGCAATCGCAAGGACGAATGTTTGATCCATGCCCAAGGTCTTCGACCCATATGAGGTCAGATAGGGTCCGCCGACGTAGACGAGGGCCATAAGGCAAATCATGGATCCTATGGCGAGGAAGATTTGGCGGCTCTGCACACGGAAGGCTTCAAGGAACGGCGCGCGGGACCGTGTGCCGCGGGCCTGTTGCGAGATAAAGACCGGGGTTTCGCTGACTCTAAGACGCACCCACAGGCCGAGAAGAACCAAGACTGCGCTGGTGAGGAACGGGATTCTCCAGCCCCAGGCCACAAACGCCTGCGGGCTCATCGTGAGGCTGGTCAGCAGGAAGGTGAGGTTCGTCAAGATGATGGCCCCGCTGCCGCCCAGGTTGGGCGCTGCGGACCACAAACCCCTCGACGCCTTAGGAGAATGCTCGGAAACAAAGAGGACTGCTCCCGCATACTCACCGCCGGCGGCAATACCCTGGAAAATCCTCAGCGCGGTGAGAAGGAGCGGCGCCACTACCCCTATCTGCGATGCCGTGGGCAGGAGACCTACAAGGAATGTCGAGATTCCCATCATCAGCATCGTTGCCACCAGGCTGCGCTTACGGCCGAGGATGTCTCCGAAGTGACCAAAGATGATGCTTCCAAGCGGTCGTGCAGCAAAAGCTACGCCAAAGGTCGCGAAAGAGGCCACAGTGCCAGCGGCCGGACCCAGCGCCGGAAAGAACACCTGCGGAAACACGAGCGCCGCGGCGGTTCCATAGATACCGAAATCGTAAAACTCAATAACCGTCCCGATGAAGCTGGCGAACAGCACCCGCCCTCTACCCTGACGGGCTTTGGGCGTTGCTGTGGTTTCGGATGAGCTAAGTTGGTCCACCCCAAGGTGATCGGACATGTCTTCTCCATTGAAGGTCGGTGGTTGAGCAGACTCAGTGCGTCTTCAGTGGCGCATCAGCGAACGCTCTCATTCACTTAGGAAGCGAAGGGGCCTGTATCGGGATTTGCCGATGTACCGTTCAGACCTTCCGCCGAGGCGGGCGATCCGATAACAACGCAGTGGCAGCGGGGGATGGCCTGCAGCGGGTTTCGGCGGTGGCCGATCCTGTCTGTTTCCTTCCTGAAAATCGCGAAGGCTGCCAGGCCATTGGCTTGACTGACCTTCCCAGAGTATACTCTCTACCGCTGTGGTGCAAGTCACAGAACGCGAGTAATTCCGTCTCCCTTGATGAGGGAAGGCGTAACGTTTGATCCATCAGGAGGATTGCGTGCTTGAGAGCGTTGCTTCGAATTCCAGACCCTTCGTTCTCCTCCATGGAGGCCGGCATGGCGGGTGGTGCTGGGGGCCGGTCGCGAGCCGCCTTCGACGGCGGGGGTTCGACGTCCTGACGCCGACCTTGACAGGTCTGGGCGACCGTTCGCACCTCCTCGATCCCTCGATCGGGCTGGATACCCATGTTCAGGATCTGGTCGCGACATTCGAGTATGAAGACCTGACCGACTCGATCTTGGTAGCGCACAGCTACGGGGGTGTCGTGGCAAGCGCGGCGATGGAGAAGATCGCCGATCGTGTGAGGTTCATGGTCTACGTGGATGCACTCATCCCTCTTGCGGGCGAAAGCGTTTTTGATCTAGTTGGTCCCCAGCGGGCTGCAGCGATTGAAGAAAACGCTCGCAACCACGGTCATGGCTGGACGGTTCCCGTGTCCGACGCGTCTTATTACGGGATAACAGACCCGGACATCATTGCTTGGGTGAATTCCAAGCTGACCCCGCAGCCGATTAAGACGTACCGGGATCCAGTGGGCTCCACTGAGCGCGCCTGGTCCCATCCGGGAATGTTCGTCGAATGCCTACCGACGAGAGCGGAGCCCTTCGTCCTGGAAAGGGCGCGGGATCGCAGTGTTCGGGATGAAAAGTTTTGGTACCGGACCTTGGAGGGCACCCACGAGGCGCCGCTCACCAATCCGGACGGCACGCTTGAGATTTTGCTGGAGGCGGCGCGGATCGCCGATTCCCTCTAGATCTCAAGTGGTGCGGCGGGGCTCCTGGCTCTCGCGAATGGTCGGCCGCGTTCGGCCGCAGCCTCCAATCCGGGGACGAACATCGCCTGGCTTTTGGCGTGACGATGATATGATCGCAATCATGAACAGTGGTTCGTAAATACGAACGGAGTGATGATGGCAAACATATACCGGGTGCACGCCAGTAGGCAGTGGGAAGACTCGTCCCAGGCGTCGCGGTCCAAGGAAACTTGGAGGATCGTGCTCTCGACCTCGGTCGCTGGCCCATCGCCGGTTAGGAGTGGCAGATGACGGGCGACGCCCGCCGCCGGTCGAGCGATGTCCTCTATTGGCTGGCAACCGCGGCATCGATCGTTTTGCTAGGTTGGATCCTCAGCATTGTTCAGGCGCCTTCTCCGCCCCTTTTCGCGGGTCTCATCACAGGTGTGTTTGCGGCCGTCGGCCTGCGAACACCAAGGCCGTTTCCGCGCGGCCTACGCAAACTCTCCCTCGCCTTGGTCGGCGTTGGCGCCGGGGCGATGGTCGATCGTGCTGTTGTGGCCGAAGTCGTTCAGAGGCCGCTGGTTATGCTGGCCGGTGTGGCGGGCACTATTGCAATCACCTTGGCGGCTGGCCAAGTTCTTCGTTTTTCACGTCATGTAGATGGTCCGACCGCCATGCTGGCCTCGATCGCAGGCGGGGCTTCAGGCGTGAGCGCCGTTGCAAAGGAGATGGACGCGGACGAGGGGATCGTGCTATCGATCCAGTACCTGCGTGTCGTCGTCGTGGTGCTCTCGGTGCCGTTTGTGTCTGTGCTGCTTGGGGCGGGCAGCCCGGGTCAAGTGGCAGCAGCGTCCATGGGCGACTGGTCGGGCTTGGGGTTTACCGCCCTCGCCGTCTCGGCGGGACTGATCATGGCACGATATCTCCGGTTCAGCGCATCGAGCCTGATCCTGCCAATGGCTGTTGCCGTCGTCCTCTCGCTGACTCAGTTGATGCCCAGTTCAACAGTTCCCCCGTCAGTGCTCAATTTCGCCTACGGGCTTATCGGTCTCGCGGTAGGCCTTTCGCTGACGCGTTCATCCCTGCGACGCCTCGCCACCCTTATGCCGCTCGCTCTGATTCAACTGGTGATCGGTGTCGTCGGGTGTGCGTTCGCCGGGATCGTTTTC
Organism: Arthrobacter sp. DMZ02-1R; assembly: GCF_057747935.1. Lineage (NCBI taxonomy): Bacteria > Bacillati > Actinomycetota > Actinomycetes > Micrococcales > Micrococcaceae > Arthrobacter > Arthrobacter sp. DMZ02-1R. The sequence goes on along the minus strand of NZ_CM173230.1, from coordinate 2,736,607 downwards.
GCCAGAAGTGTCGGGATCTCAGACTTGGACGGCTACCTCGCGACGAGCCCCGGCGGGATCCCGGTTGTCGTAGCCGTGGCGATGGGCTCAGGCGCCGACGTGGGCCTGGTGCTTACCATGCAGATTCTTCGCCTCGTCGCTGCACTCATGATGGCGCCCCTCGTGGCGAGGTATTTGCGCAGCCGAAACCGCAGCCTCATAGATGATGACGAGGCGTCTTGACCTCAACGGAGCCTCCGTCTCCGTGGCTGGCAAGCCACGGAGACGGAATGTCGGAATCAGCCGACGCGGTTATCGGCTGGCTTGGGCGTTCGCGGCTTCGTAGTCCTGCTCGCTGACGGGTTCAAGCCACGTGGCGCTCTCCCCGTTGTCGCGCTCCACCAAAGCAAGGTGGCACATCATGTTGTCCTGGGTGGCGCCGTGCCAGTGTTCCTCGCCGGGCGGCGTGTGGACCGTGTCTCCTGCGCGCATAAGGATCACGCTGCCGTCCCGTGTAGCAACGAAACCGATGCCGTCGGTGCAGTGCAGGGTCTGGCCAAGGGGATGGGAATGCCAGTTCGTACGGGCGCCAGGGGTAAAGCGGACCAGCGCCGCCACGAGACGCGAGGGCGCCTCGCCGCTGTGAAGGGAGTTGAGGTAGACATCTCCCTTGAACCTCTCCTGCGGGGCCTTGGCCGTGGGGGTAGGGGGTATAAGTTTCATCGTGTCTTCCTTTAGCAGTTTCGGTCTGGTTAGTTCATGGTCTTTGCTGCTGTCCCGACTGCGCCCTCCGATCCTCAGGCGCGTTCGTTAATACCGTGCCTGCTTAGCGTGCCGTAGCGGCAAGGACGCGACGACGAGCAACAAGAGAAGGACGGCGGTGGCGCCGAGCCCGGCGCGGAGACCGTCCATGAAGTTTTGCCCGGCCAGTACGGCACCGAAGACGGCGACGCCGAGCGCGCCGCCAACCTGGCGTGCGGTGTTGATGACTCCGCTGGCGGTCCCCGCCCGTTCTGCCGGCACATGGTCCATGATGAGGGCAATGATCGGGGGAACCGTGAAGGAACCGCCAACGCCGACCGGGACCATGAGGAGCGCGACGAGAAGGGTCGGAGAATCCGTGGGGAGCAAGCAAAGTCCAGCCAGGCCCAGGGCCATGACTAGTTGGCCCGCCACGATCACTGCAATGCGTCCGAAACGGTTCACGAGCCGTGCTGCAAGGGGAACGAGGAGGGCAACTAGTCCGCTCATAGGCAAGAAGAGAAGTCCGGTCCCCAGCGCGGTGACTCCGCGTTGCTGCTGGAAATAGAGGCTTTGGAGGAAGACGACGCCGTAGAACGCGGCCATAGTGACGCCGGCAATGAGCAGCGCGGTGGAAACTGTGCGAGAGCGGAACAGGTCAAGCGGGATCATCGGGTGCCGGCCCCGGGCTTGCGCCACCACGAAGACTGCCGCCGATATGACGCACACCGCGAACATGGAGAGGATCGCGGGGCTTCCGTAGCCCAGTTCCGCGCCCTCGATGATGCCGTAGGTCAAGCTTGCAAGGGCCAGTACGGCCGTGGTCTGCCCGAACAAATCGAAGGGCCGCGGGCGCCGCGGTGAGGGAGCAACGCGGGAGAGCAGGACGAGAGCTGCGACGCCGACCGGAAGATTGACAAAGAAGATCAGTCTCCAGTCGATCTGCGTGAGGACTCCTCCAAGCACGGGCCCGGCAGCAGCGGCGACCGAACCGCCCAAGCCCCAGTACACAATGGCCCTGCCGCGACGCGCAGGATCGTGGTACGCCTCACGGATGAGCGCGAGGGAAGTAGGGGTAATCATTGCCGCCCCGATGCCCTGCAGCACGCGGCCGGCGATGAGTGCCGGGAGGCTGGGGCTGAACCCGCACGCCACAGAAGCCACGCTGAACAGGATCATGCCAATGCCGTAGGCGCGGCGGGCTCCGACCCCGTCGGAAAAGCTTCCTGCGAACAGCTGCAAGGCCGAAAACATCAAGGTATAGCCGGTGACTATCCACTGCAGGCCAGAAAAGCCGCCTCCGAGGTCATTCCGGATCTCCGGCAGGGCAACGTTGACGATCTGGGCGTCCAGGGCGACGACGAAGAACCCCAGCATGGCAACAGCCAGAGATGCGCGCGGCGGGGCGACGGCCACTGGAGGAGGTTTGATGATGGTCACCGATACCGTGTCCTTTCAGGAAGGAATTCTGAACACACTTAAGAAGACCAGCTACTGCGTGCGTGTGGGAGTACCTGGCGTGCGGTGTACTGGCAGTTCCTGTTAGAGCCGGTTCTGGCGTCTTAGCGTAGAAGCCATGGACAACAGCAAAAGCGTCCGCGAGTTCCTTATGAGCAGGCGGTCTCGCATCACACCAGCCGACGCCGGGATCTCCCCATGCGGAGGCTCCAGGAGGGTCTCCGGACTCAAACGTGAGGAAGTCGCCATGCTTGTTGGCGTCAGCCGTGACTACTACGCCCGCCTTGAACGTGGAAACCTGAGCGGGGTTTCCGAATCCGTTCTTGAAGCGATCGCCCGAATCCTTCGGCTCGACGAGGCTGAACGTGCCCATTTGTTCTACTTGGTCAAGACCGCCGCAAGGCCGCGGGCGGCAGGGGCACGTCGGGCACGGGCAGAAGTGCGCCCGAGTGTCGAGCGGATCCTAGCTGGAATCACAGGCGCACCTGCCTACCTCCGTAACGCCCGGATGGACGTCGTCGCCGCGAACAGCCTCTGCTTCGCCCTGTACACGGACATCCTCCGACCCAGTGGCTTGCCTCTTAATCTCGCCCGATTCGTTTTCCTCGACCACCGGTCGCGGGATTTCTTCATTGATTGGGATGCAATCGCCGAAGATCTCGCCACTGCCCTCCGCATCGAAGCGGGACGCAGCCCCCACGACCGAGCCCTCAGCAGCCTCATCGGCGACCTTGCCACGGGAAGCTCGGACTTCGCAGTTCGCTGGGCCCGAAACAGCGTCCGCCCCTACCGCATGGCACGCAAGGCAATGAGCAACCCGCTTGTCGGCGACATCGAACTCACTTGCGACGCACTCGAGCTCCCCGGCGAGGGCCTGACCCTGATCGCTTACACGGCCGAACCAGGCAGCCACGCCCAAGAACAGCTGGACTTCCTCGCCAGCTGGAACGCCACCCATCCGGCGTCCGTCGGACCCGATCCCGACGATCCCGCGCACCCGAAGGACCTGCCTAACTGAACGACGCCTGCGTCCCTAATGTGTACTCCCAGTGCCTCCTTCGCCGGAATGGAGCGGAGTAACGTCGGCAACAATCGAGTGCCCAGAATGTAAGGAACCCTCCATGCGAGCAGTAATTTACGGCGGTCCCCGCGACATCACCCTTGGCGAACGGCCCGATCCGCAACTGCAGAACCCGTCCGATGCCATCGTGCGGGTGCTGCTTGGCTGCGTCTGCGGCTCTGATTTGTGGTATTACCGGGGCGAATCTCCGCACGCACTTGGACCTATCGGGCACGAATTTATCGGCATCGTCGATGAGGTCGGCGCCGATGTCCGGAGCATCTCGAAAGGGGACCTTGTGATTGCCCCGTTTACCTTTTGCGATGGGACTTGCGCGAACTGCTTGGCGGGGTGGCCCTCCAACTGTCTTAATGGTGGCTCGTTCGGCAACCACGGTGTTGACGGCGGGCAGGGCGAGGCTATCAGGGTCCCTTTCGCCGATGCGACACTCGCTAGCGTCCCGGGCGACGGACACTCCGACGAGATGCTCGCATCGTTCCTGGCGCTCTCCGATGTGATGTGCACCGGCCACCACGCAGCTGTCAGCGGTGGGGTGAAACAGGGGCATAGCGTGGCGGTCGTGGGGGATGGAGCCGTCGGACTTTGCGCCGTGATCGCCGCCAAGCGGCTCGGCGCCGTACGCATCATCTCCCTCAGCCGCAATCCCGCACGCCAAGCCCTCGCCAAGGAATTCGGGGCAACCGACGTCATTCCCGAAAGAGGTGACGACGCAACTGAGAGGATCATGGAGATGACCCAGGGGATCGGCGTCGACGCCGCCCTGGAGTGCGTAGGGACCGGGCCGTCCATGGAGACCGCGTTCAGCATCGCCCGTGTCGGATCCGTTGTGGGGGCAGTCGGCGCGCCGCACGACGTCGTCGTGCCCATCAACACGGTGATCTTCCGCAACGTGGGTCTGCGCGGCGGTGTCGCCCCAGTCCGCCGCTACATCCCGGAACTCCTTGGCGACGTTCTCGAGGGTCGGATCAATCCGGGACGGGTCTTTGATTACGTCACTGATCTTGATCACATCGCCGACGCCTATCAGGCGATGGACGAACGTCGCGCCGTCAAGTCCCTCCTCCGCGTCGGTATGTGACAGCGGCAATTCGTCCGGCCTCGTACGACCCGCGAACCACAATTTCCAGAAAGCAGGATTGAACGTGAATGTGAACCTCAACAATGGTGTCGAAATGCCCGCCCTCGGTTTCGGTGTCTTCCAGACGCCCCCCGACGTGACGGAGTCCTCCGTTGCCGAAGCACTGCGCGTGGGCTACCGTCTCATCGACACAGCAGCGTCCTACTTCAACGAACGAGAAGTCGGGAATGGCATCCGCCGCTCTGAGATCGACCGGTCCGAGATCTTCATTGAAACGAAAGTCTGGATTAGCGACTACGGCTATGACGAGACACTCCATGCCTTCGACAAGAGTGCCGGAAAACTCGGGGTGGAACAGATTGACCTGTTGCTCCTGCATCAGCCCGTTCCGACTCAGTTCGACAAGACTGTGGAGGCGTACCGCGCCTTGGAAACGCTCCTCGCGGACGGTCGCGTCCGGGCCATCGGCGTCAGCAACTTCATGCCGGAACACCTCGCAACGCTCCTCGATCGGTCCACCGTCGTCCCGTCGGTGAACCAAGTCGAGCTGCACCCATACTTCACGCAGCCTGACGTCCAAGAAGCGAACGCCCACCATGGGATCCTCACGCAGGCGTGGTCGCCGATGGGCGGGATCACCGACTACCGTGGGACCGGGCAGAGCACGTTCGACGACCCGGTGATCGCACGGATAGCTGCCGAGCACGGCAAGACTCCGGCTCAAGTCATGTTGCGGTGGCATCTCCAAGAGGGGCGTTCCGCGATCCCGAAGTCGGTCAAGCCCGAACGGATCACCGCGAACTTCGATGTGTTTGACTTCGAACTCACCGATGATCAGGTCACAACCATCGATGGGCTCGACACTGGTGTGCGGGGCGGACCCGAACCAGAAATAGTGACCCCGGAGGCATTCGCGCGGGAGATACCCGAAGCCTGAAAAGCTCGACAGCCCGGCAGATTCCCACGCACTCCGGTTCGGCAGTCTCCGAGATGGTGGTGAATCCACCGTCAATCAGGACGTCGGTGCCGGTGACCGTCGCTGCGTCTTCGCCGGCCAAGTAGGCGGTGAGCGACGCCACTTCCTCGGGCTGTGCGAATCGGCCGGCCGGGATTTCCCGTTTGGCCTTCTCGCCCTTTTCCCCTGCCCAGGCCCTTTCCCGAGGGGATTTCCACAACGGTCCGGGATATAGCGTCAACCGTGATGCCCTTTGGCTCCCATTCAAGCGAAAGGACGTGTGTCACATGGTCCGCCTGCGCGAAATCATGAACGAGGGGAACTCGGCCAGGCCCGCAGACGCATCGGGCCACCCGTTGGGGCTGGGAGGGGCATCATCAACGAGCGTGCGGCGGGCGAGCCCGTGAAATCGGCTGCTGATTCCCGACGGGGGTTGTTGGGTCCCTCGCCGTAGTCGCCTTGTTCGGCCCCCGGGCCGACAACTCCGGCGCGTTATCCGGCGTCCCGTTCCCAGGTCAGGCCGAACGGCACGTCCTCGCTGAGGCTCACTGTGTATTCTCCTACCCCGTGTCGGGTGATCAGGATGCCGCAGCGGCGTTCGGCGAGGGCTGCCTGCCGGACCGCTTCAACGGCTTCGGTGAGTTCGGTCTCCATCGCTGCCGCGGTCGAGACTCTGACTTCCAGAGTGGGCTTGAGCTGGGTCATGATCGGCGCGTCCTGTTCCGGTTGTGTTGTGTGGGTGCCCGAGGGCAGCGGGTCCGGTGCCCTCGGAGGTGCAGGGGTTCTTCGTTCAGTCCTTGGCGGCGATGGGCGGGGTCGGTGAAAGCCTCACAGTGGATTGTTCGCCCCCCAATGTCGTGTCAGTGGTGATGATGGCATCAGTGAAGTGCCCGTCCGGGTGGCGGTCACCAAGGATGCTTCGGCGACAGGGAGCCCGAGGACGTCGTCGAAGAGATCCGCGGTCCCTCCGTTGCTTCCGCCGTGCAGGCGCGCGGAGCCCTCCATATTAGCTTGCGGATACACCCGTATGGGTTCGGGAAGAACCCTGGCTTGCATGGGCCGGACCGGGACTGTCAACGGACTGCTGTCCTGCGGCCCGCTCAGCGCAGACAACGTGATCAAAGGATTCATGACAGCTCTGGCCTCACCTGTTCGCCGATGACACCCCTGAAATTAGTGTCCATCCTCCCGGTCGAGCACGGAAGAGAAAGGGGCTCGAGCCTTTGCTGGACTTCACCTTGAACTTTCCTGAGCGGCGGTTTCCGGGGATTCAAGCCAGGCAGGCTGCCTGATTTCATGGATTTTGCCTCAGTGCATCAAGTTTGCCGCTGACCGGTGGTGGCTGGTCTTGAGGACTCCAGAGCCATCGTTCGTGGTTCCTTTCTGGACTGCCGGCGGCTGACCGTGTGCGGCGATGTCGGGCTCCGGTGCAACCAGGCTCAGGGTCAGCCGCTGTGCATGCGACTCTGGACATTCCGTGCAGACGACTTTGGAGAGTGACACACTGTCCGCCTGCGAAGACTGGTGCGAAGTGTCACGTTTCCAGTCGGCACGCTTAAGCGGTCCGCGCATCGTCAGATCTGTGATGACTGCGTATTAGCCGAGCCCGACCCCGGTCAACCTGTCAGTTCGACCAGTTTGGGTTCAGTGTTCCCGCAAACGGTTGGCTGGTTGGTAGTGTGAGATTCACAGGATTCATAAGATTCATCGACATTCACAGGAGCAGGTGTGGAGAACCCTTTTCGGCCGACGGCTGGGGCGACGCCGCCGGATCTTATCGGGCGCGGGGGAGTGCTGGACGAGTTCGCTTATGGTCTGCGGATCGGGTCGGGGGCGCCGGGGCTTCTGACTATCTTTACCGGGGCGAGGGGGATCGGCAAGACCGTCATGCTCGGTGCCGCCGAGGACCTGGCCGTGGCCGGTGGCTGGGCGGTGGTGTCCGAGACCGCGACCGGCGGATTCCTGGGCCGCATCGGGGAGGCGATGCGCAGGCTGACGAACGAACTGGGGGAGGGGCCGACGGGCCGGCGGGTGACGGGGGTGTCGGTGGCCGGGTTCTCGGTCACGACCCAGCTTGCCCCGGAGGAGCAGGTCGATTGGCGGGCGCGCGGAGCGGTGCTTTTGCGTTTGCTGGCGGAGCGGGGGACGGGGTTGGTCATCACGGTCGATGAGATTCATGCGGCGGACCGTGCCGAGTTGTCCCAGCTTGCCGCGGATGTCCAGCACTTCATTCGCGAGGGCCTGCCGATCGGGCTGATTTTCGCGGGTTTGCCTGCGGCTGTTTCCGATTTGCTGAACGAGGGAGTGGCCACGTTCCTGCGGCGCGCTGACCGGATCGATCTGCATGCGGCCTCGATCGCGGAGGTGGAGCGTTCGTTCGCGGAGACCTTCGCCGCGGCGGGCGTGGCCCTGGACGGTGAGCTGGCCAGGGTCGCGGCGGAGGGCACGGGCGGTTATCCGTTTCTGATCCAGTTGATCGGCTATTACCTTTGGCAGGAAGCCGAAAAGGCCCCGGGCGGTCTGGATGCCGCCGCCGTCGGCCGCGCGGTGACGGCGGGCCGGCGTCGGAACGAGCGGGTGGTCATTGAAGCAGCGCTGTCCACGACGTCCGGGCGGGACCGTGATTTCCTGCAGGCCATGGCCGAAGATCCCGGGCCGTCGTCGACCACCGATATTGGCAGGCGTACGGGGATGCGGCCGAATGCCGTCGGTAACTACCGGACGCGTTTGATGGATGCGGGTCTGATCGAACCGGCAGGTTACGGGCTCGTGGACTTCGCCATCCCTGGACTGCGCGAATACATGACCGCCGGTCCGGCCAGAAAATAAGCCGCGCGGCCGGCAGAAGTTCGGATCTCCCTAGTCCATGAGTTGGCATTCCCGGTGTGTTGACAGTGTCAACATCTTTCGCTTCGGACTGGGTCGAACATCGGCCGGACTGGCCCGTACTCGGCATGTTTTCGGGAGTTCCCAGTGTTTTCAAGGCCCGGAATGCGGTTCGAGTCCCACCTCGGGCACAGCATTCCCCCTCGTCAGAGGGGTTTTTGCTTTAACGTGTGTACAAAGCTTGTGGTGGCGTCCCTCTGACGCTAGGTTCGCGGGCTTTGGCCTGGCCGCCGCGGTGGCCTATTCAGGTGTGTGGGTGACGGGTTCAGGGTCCTGGCTGGTGGGCCTTCCGCCTGCTCCGGGGTGGGGTTATGCGGTCCTCGTTTCGGGTTCTGTCTGGTTGGTCACCGATGGCCAACACCGGTTCATGGCTCAGGGTCCGGGGTACAACATGATGAAACCGACTTTGACGCCGAAGCTTCTTGGAAATCCGCTCCCGGTCGTCAGTGGGAGCTGTGCGTGCCCGCTTTGTCCTGCCAAAGGGGGTGTGGACAGTGTCCACACTTAAGTCTGATTTATGGAAGTGCCGATGGTGCTCCGCCCCTGAGCCTTCGGCGTAAGTGCCTCCAACGCGGGTGCGGGCTCGGAGCTACGGAGCGACATACGAGACTGCCTCGGGTTTTGTTGACTTCTTGGACTAGCGAGCGGAGGCTCCCGGGAGGATTCTGAGAGGCCCATGGCTTGCCCGAGCATTACTCCGACGACGACGACGGCAGGCTGCGCGGCGACGCCTCCGACGGGCTGCCGGGAGTCGCCGGGATCGGCGAAAAGACGGCGTCGTCGTTGATGTGGTGGCTTGGCGGAGGTGTTGTTGGATGCGCAGTGGGCTTGTGTCGAGGATTTGATACCCGTTGCTTCGCGGGGGGATTGTGTGGCAAGGCGGTATTCGCGAGCGTGAGCCTCAAGGACGAGTGGGACCGGCTCGATTCCGGGACCCGTACTTGGCTTCTGGAGAATCCGACATGTCTGGTCCTGCCACCTGGCATGTTGGCCAGGTTCAGCAAGGATGCGCGCGGTGACTTTGCGTGTGACCCGGACGGGCAGGTTGTACTCTCCCGGGACGACCGCGATTTTATCCGGGAGAAAGCGGAGGCTGCCGGAAGAATAGTCCGCGTTCCTGCGATGGAATACTGATTTTTCGACACGGCACCGTTGCCTTCGTCCGGAAAGAGTTGTCTGGAAACCGCGCCCCCGCTTCGCCGGATGAGGCTCCGTAGGTAGGACGCTTTTCTGGGCGCGCCATCACGGCGGCCAGCTGGCCACACCCGGGGAGGACCCACGCCCGCCACCGGGCGATTCGAGCGTGGCCCGCATCCATGAGCGCGCCCGATTGCGAGGAGTTCCCGCCCAGGCGTGCCGCAGGATCCCGGGCCCGCCTACAATTCTGGGTCTGGCGTGACAAGATGCCTAGGCACGACTGAGACTGAGTTGAGAACGGGCAGCGCCCGTGGAAGGCGCCGCTTCTTGGGTGCCTATTCCTTGGCGTGGTCCGGTGATGCGATTCCAACGAGGGCTGCGCGGAGGATGATCACAGCGATTACAGTGCCGTCCGCAGCGACGATTCAGGGCTCAAGGAGGTCGTGGACGCTCGCGGCGATCCGGGATGCGTCTGCTCTGGCCTTGGCGAGGCGTTCTTCTCCTGTGCCGTCCGAGCTGCAGGTGTCGATGTAGGCCTTGAGTTTCGGTTCTGTCCCCGAGGGCCGGACGACTATGCGGGTACCGCCCTCGAGGAAAATCCGGATGATGTCGCTGGGCGGGAATTGGTCGTGACAGTCGATAAAGTCATCGATGGATTGCACGGGGTCGGTGCCGACGTGGCTCGGGGGAGCGGATCGGAGACGCCACGGCGGCTATCTGCGAGCTCGAATTCGTGCGGATCGAGACCTTCTCTGATGCGTGGCCGCCGATGAGCGTTGCGATGTGGTTCAGGTGCTGCTCGACGGTTAGGCCGCGATCTCGTAGCCCGGCCACGATCTTGTCTGGGTCGACCAGATATCCGAGTGCTTCTTCGAACCCGTACGCGATGCCCTGGACGCGGGCGATCCATTAGAACCCGGTCAGCGTCTCGGCGTAGTCCAGCCTGAAGCAGCGTGCGATCTCGGCCCTGGCACGCTGAGCGACCGGGCGTTACTTCCTCTCCGGGGCGTTGGTGACCACGAGAATTCCGTAGATGACTCCGGGGAAGTGCCCGAGCAGCTGCCACAGCAGTGCGCTTTGCGCCGCGCGGAAGTCAGCTAGATTCCACGGATTCTCGTGAGGAGTTCGAATTTCCTTGATTCCACAGACAAGACAGACGATGAGACGGTTGATGAGAGCATCCCTTCTGTGTCTGACAGACCCCAAGCCCGTTCATGACTCCCTGAGGCTTAGAATCTCCCTCACGGGGACAAACGCGTCCTCGTAGTTTTCTATTGGGGGTGCGAGTTGGGGTTCCGTTATCGCAAATCGAAGAGTTTCGGGCCTGTGCGGATCACGGCGTCGAAGCGTGGGGTGAGTGCGAGCATCGGGGCTGGCCCGTTCCGGGTGACGAAGTCCACGACGGGCCGCACGACGAGCACGGCGAGGATCCCCGGAACGGGCGTCTCGTACGTGAGCACCAGCTCGAACCGCCGCCCGGCCCGGAAGTCTGCTGCGCGGGCGTCTCAACCGGCCCGCCCGAAGACCGCGCGCCAGATCATCAGCGACGAGACGTGGCGGGAGTTCCTCGCCGCCGATGGGACGGCCCCGGCATCTAAGTTCCAGCGTGACTTCGTTCGCGCGGCCGTCGCGCGCGCGACGGGCAAGCGCTCGAGCCTGATGCACCTGACCCTAGGACAGGCCGCGCGCGTGCTGGAGTGTGTCGGTCAGAGCCCGGCTAAGCTGACCGCCGGCGGCCGCGGAGTCCCGGCGCTGGAGAAGGCCGGGACGGTGGCCCAGTGGACCTTGTTCGGGATGCTGGTGCTGATTGTGACGGTATCCTCGCCCGCAGGGTTCCTGCTGGCCGCGGGGATCATCGGGCTGATGTTCCTGTTGCGGAAGCGGCGCCGTGCCCGGCAGGCGTGGGAGGACACGAACTGGTCGGGGAGTCCGGCCGGCACTGTGCAGGGAATCACGGTTCCGAATGCCCGGATCGACGCGCCGTCGAATCATCCCGCGCCACACCAGATCGCTTTTGATGCTCAGGCACCAATTTCGCCATTAACCCGGCCCGTTTCCCCAAGCCAACGGCTGTACCGTGTGTCGCTCGGCCGTTCGGAATGGCCGAACGTCGAAGTCGTGGGAGAGCACGCGTACAGCAAGGCGATCAAAGCCGCCCTCCGCGCCAACAAGGCGCCGACCGCCATAGGGCGCGACGCTGAAGCTGAAGGCGTTCCGGTCGAACTCGTGGCCGAGCCGGATAACCCGTATGACGTGAATGCCATCAGCGTTCGTTGGCGGGATCAGGTCCTGGGCTATCTCAGTCGTGAGGACGCGATCCGCTACGCACAACCGCTCAGAAGAATTATTGCCAGCGGGTTCACCGCGGCTACGTCGGCCCGCATCTGGGCGTACGACGCCGGCGATCGGCTCCAGGCCCGGGTCACCGTCGCCCTGCCGGAGCCGGAGATGATCGCGCCGCTCAACGGGGCCCCGGCGGGCGTGACCACTCTTGTCCCGTGGGGATCAGCGATCCAGGTCCTCAAGGAAGGGGACCATTTCGACATCCTGTGCAACCACGTGCCACCGGAAGGGGTCGGCCTCCTGCTGGTCAGTCTCCACAAGGCGACCCGCACGCTAAAGAACGGCACGGAGCGTCCATTTGTCGAAGTCCGGCTCGACGGCGAACGGGTCGGTGAGCTCAGCAACGTCACCTCCGCGCATTTGTTGCCGCTTCTCGAGCACACCGAGACTATCGGGGAAACCGCCCTCGCTTACGCAAAAATCACCGGTTCGGCCCTCGCTGCCCAGCTCGTTCTGCACGCCGCCAAGGCCACCGAAATCAGTGACGACTGGCTATCCGACAGCCCGCACCCCGCACCAAAGCTCCTACCATGGGCCACGGAATATGACGTCCCACCCGCTTACTCCACATAGGAGATGCCGGACACGGATCCCATCAAACAGGACGGATACCCGACGGGAAATCGAAGGTCATGTCGGACTGTCCGGCCCATTCTCCGGTTTGAGGGTTGCGGCTGCGTCGAGTGCGTCGTCGACGACTATGAGGTAGTTGTCCCGGCCTGCGGCGAGGGGGATGGAGTGGTCGCCGTATTTGTTGTAGGCGAGGTCGACGGCGTCGTCGGCGTTGGTGATGTTGAGCCGGCGGAGGAGCCGGGCGATGTCGAGGGTGTCCTTGTCGCGCTCGGCGGCGATTTTCATGGCCAGGAGCGTTTGGGTGTCCGCGGCCTGGATCGTGAGTCCGTCGGTTTGTTCCAGGTTTACCCAGGTGGCGTTGTCGGGGACGAACGCTGCTGCGTTGGAGTTCAGCCAATCAGGCGCAAGATCGTAGTCTTCGGCCATCTCGGTGACGACCGTGTTGACGGTGGCGGGGTCGGCGTAGCTGGCGTCGATGTCGGCGGTGGGGCGGTTGCCGATTCCTTGCAGGTTGAGCGCGGCCCCGCCGAGGAGTTTGACGTCGCCATGGACACCTCGGGCCTGCAGGCGCCGGCCGAGTTCGTGGAGCAGCGCCCGGATTTGATCAGCGGTGAGTTCTCCGCCGCTCATGCGGTTCCCAGGCTGCGTTCGCGGATGAAGACGTTCAGGGCGGCGAGTTCGGCGGGTGTTTCGGACATGGTGAGTTGTTTCATGGGTTCCCTGACGGTCCGGTAGGACTCGGTGGGCATCCATGCCTCGTTGAGGGGCTTGATGCGTTTGGTCCAGGACGGGGCGGGTTGGTCTAGCCGGTGTGCGGTGTAGTTGGTGATGCCGGCCAGGGCCGCCGCCCAGTGCGGGTCCTTGAGCCGGGGGCTGCGCTGGAGCAGCGGCCTCCCGGCTTTGAGGGAGGCTGTGGCGTAGTCGGCGAGCATCTTGATGGCGAACTCGAAGTCGCGCGAGCCGATCAGCTGGGCGAAGGTTTCGGCGTAGTCCCGCCGTGCCGGGTCGTAGTCGCTTCCGCGGGGCATAGGGTCGGAGGCGGTTAGCGAGAGCCCGAGTGTGTGGAGGACGGCCATGGTTTTGCCGAGTTCGGCGCGTTCGTGACCGGCTTCGAGGTCAACAAGGAACTTCCGTGAAACACCACTCGCCTCCGCGAGCGACTGTTGTGAAAGCCCTCGTTCCTGGCGCCGGGCGCGGATGATCGAACCGGCCGCCGCGGGTGTGTCGATGCTGGTCATGTTCGTCAAATGCCCTCCTTCATCATTTCATTATGTCACCGAATGGTGTCAGCAATGGCCAGTTGAACTTGTCCGTCAACGAACTGTGTTCCTTGATGCGTTGGTACGATCGGGCATGGATATGAACCGGCCTCTTCCAGAAGACAGCGTCCGTCGGGCGGGTCAGTCGGCGGACCGGACGGTGTCCGTCAAGGGCCCGAGTTGGACCCTCATCGTCACGGCCGCGGTCCCGTTGTCAGGGCTGGCTTGGACTTCGTGCTGCGCCACGATGCGAGGTTGTTGAAGCGTCTTGAGGAGGGCTGAGCTCGCGGCTCGGGCCCGGCTCCGGAACGGGATGCAGAAAGGAGGCAACGTGGTGGCGAAATCATTAGAGGAACTCTTGACCAAGCGGTCTGTTGACATTGTTGCTGTCGGCGCCCATAAGAAGCACCTGCTCGATCAGGTCCGGGCGTACCGGCTTCGGGAGCTCCGTGAGGCATCCGACCTGACGCAGGTCGAGTTGGCTGCGCGTCTGCACGTCAGTCAGAACAGGGTGTCCCGGATCGAGCACGGCGACATTGACCGCGCCCAGGTCGACACGCTGCGGAAGTATGTCGAAGCGGTGGCCGGCTTCGTATCGAGGTTGAACTCGGCGACGAAAGGATCCAGATCGCCTGACCCGGCGACCCGTTTCTGAACGTTTGAACACCTTGGTCCTGTTGGAACCAGTTCAGAAGTGGGAAAAGAGGGTGTGTTGACAGTGTCAACACTTTTGCCGTCGGACTGGGTCGTACATCGGCCGGATTGGGCCTTACTCGGTATGTTTTCGGGAGTTCCCTGTGTTTCCGGGGCCTGGAATGCGGTTCGAGTCCCACCTCGGGCACGATGTTGTCGCAGGTCAGGGGCCTTTGGCCCTCTGACTGTGCACAAATCAGCTTTTTTGTGGGGCCCTTCGGGGCCTTTTGGTCCTCTGCCTCGCTTTCTTGGTTCGGGGGGGCTGCGGTCTTAGGGTCAGGCTTGGATTGGCTGCGGGAGACGTAGGGAAGACTGAGTTGTCACAGGCAAAAAGGTTTTTGTAACGAGGAATTTCAGATCTGCATCAACGACACCGGAACCGTCGCCAGCCATTCTTAGCGTACCCACCTCGTGGGCGACATTCCCGAGCCCCGCCTCCATCAATCCCAGCCCCGTGTGTCCCAGAACCGGTTGGGCCCTGAGGGAAGCGAAAAGGTCAGCTGCGAGTTGATCGGCTTCAATAAGGTCATGCGCACACGGTGGTGTACGGTTCACCGTCAATGGGGCTGGGTCAGATGGGGTCCCGGTGGCTGTCAGGAAATTCGCTTCTTTCAGTGCCTTGAGGCCGGATTCGGCGAAGCTGGCCAGATCGCTCATGCGCCGTGTGCGTTCGGGGGCTGCGGAGAGGCCGGCGAGCACCATGTACTCAAAGTGACTGAGCCCAGCGTCGCGTCGCAGCTGGGCGTCAAGCGCTGAAGGCAGTCGGATCATCATGCCAGCGAGCATCGGCCAGGACTGCCGTTCTTCACGGCTAAGCCATTGGGGCTCGGCGGAGGTTTCCATGCTGAAAGCATAGGTCTGGAAACTTCATGCCTGAGTTTATTTCGGGGTCACATTACTTGCAGCATGAACTACTCGACTATACGGTTAGTTCAACCTTCAAGTAATTCCCCCTTCATGTCGAATGTCGAGGACCCAGATGACCGCTGTTGTTGAGACCGCCCAGGCCGTGACCCTGCCTACGGCCACCGTGCGCAGCCAGGTCGCGGTGCCGCTGCGCTTTCCGGACGGATTCACCGCCACTGCCGAGGTGCTGACGTTCCGTGGTCTGGCCGACGGCAAGGAACACCTGCTGCTCGCCTTGGGCCGGTGGGAGCAGGCACTTCTGGACCAGGCACTGGGGGACGCGGCGCCGATGGTCCGGCTGCACAGCGAATGCCTGACAGGGGACGTGTTCGGCAGCCAGCGATGCGATTGCGGTCCGCAGCTGCGTGAAGCCGTCGAGCAGATTGTCGCCGTCGGTGGTTTCCTGCTCTACCTCCGTCAGGAAGGCCGCGGCATAGGACTGTATTCCAAGCTCGACGCCTACGCATTGCAGGACACCGGCCTCGATACATACGAGGCCAATCTGGCCCTTGGCCACGGGGAGGACGAGCGCGACTATACAGCCGCCGCTCAGATGCTGGAGGCCATCGGTGCCACAACGATCCGCCTGCTTAGCAACAACCCGGACAAAGCCGCGCAGCTCACCGCCCTCGGCATCCACGTCACCGAACAGGTCCCCACCGGGGTCCACCTCTCCCCGGACAACCACCGCTACCTGGCCGCGAAGCGGGACCGTACCGGACATACGCTGGAACTCCCGGGGGCCGCCGTCGAGTCCGCCCTGATCTCCGCAACCCCCGGAGCCGAACCCAGCCACGAGGACGTGCTCGCCCGCGTGGAAGAGCTGATTCCCCGTCTGCGGGAGCGGGCGGAGGAAACGGAGCGGCTGCGCTGCCTCCCCGAATCCACCATGGAGGAGCTGAAGGAAGCCGGGGTCTTCCGAATCCTGACTCCGAAGGACCTGGGGGGCCAGGGCCTGGGAGTGGAGACCTATGTTCAAGTCATTCGGCGGCTTGCCCGAGGATGCGCGTCCACTGCCTGGACTGCCGGGCACCTGATCGAACATGTGTGGATGCTGGCACGGTGGCCGCAACGGGTCCAGGACGAAGTCTTCGCGAACGGGCCTTCCCCCTTGGCGGCCGCTACCGGGGCTCCTGTGGGTACGGCCAGGAAGGTTCCGGGAGGGTTCTCCATCTCGGGGCATTGGAGCTTCGCTTCCGGGGTGATGCATTCGGAGTGGGCGCTGCTGGCCGTGCAGTGCGAAGACGTTCGTCTGCAGTGCCTCGCCCCGGTCGCTGAGCTCGAGTTGCTGGACGTCTGGCACACGGCCGGATTGCGGGGGACAGGCAGCAACGACCTCCGGGCCAAGAACTTGTTTATTCCCGAGCACCGGGCGCTGGACTGGGGGCTTCTGAGTACAGCGGGGAACCCCGGCAGCATGATCCACCAGGACCCGATGATCCACACCCCCATGGCCGCCCTGCTGAACCTGGTGGCTCCGACCGTTGCCCTGGGAGCCGCCGAATACGCCGTCGACGTATTCCGGGAACGGATGATGGGGCGCAAGGTCAAGAACACTGTGGAGAACCGCCAGGCAGATTCCCCGCTCGCGCAAGCCCGGTTCTCGAGGGCCTACGGAATGGTCGCAACGGCGCGCTTGCACTGGCAAGAAGCGGTCCGGGTGGTCGCTGCGTCCTACGAACGCCAGCCGTCACTGCTGACGGACGAGGAGAGGGCCGCGTACCGGCTCTCCCTGGCTCTCAGCGGTGAGGCGTCGGAAGAAGCCGTCCGTCTCATCACCTCGGGATCGGGAGGGAGCGCCCACCGGCTTTCGCATCCCCTTCAGCGGATCCAGCGCGACGTGAATGTCCTCCTGAACCACCCGACCCTCAGCATGGATCCGATCCTCGAGCAGGCAGGCCGGGGCCTTCTCGGTCTTGGATTCACGACTCCTGCGTTCTAGGCACGAAGCCGAAGGCCTGACCCTCGCTCCCGGACTCAGCTGGGCAACGATCGGAGTGGGGGCCGATCAGGATGGCCGGGGGCGATGGGGCTACGTCAACATAATGGCCAAGACGACGGCCGTGACAATCCTGAGTGGACCTTTGACTTCGTTGCCGTCTTTTTGTCGAATAGCCGCAGCCCTCGGCCGGGAGGATAGGGCACTGGTTTGCGGCGCTTTGCTAACACATAAATGGCCACACCTCCCGCAATGACGAAAAGCGTCGGCATGAATCTGGCTAACCACAGAGCCGCTTCCTGCAACATTTGCTTGCGTCCTTTGTTTGAAGACACTCACCGAAGACAACAATGAGGTGAGGATCGGCGTTGTTTCCCACACTCCCATAAGATGCTCGCTGGGGAACCCAGTCAACGGTCGGGTGACGCCGGTTTTCAACCGATCGCTACCCCTGCCGCATTCGGCCGGCTATTCGTTCAACCGCTACTCCGCATGTACCGGCAGTCAGGGACGACGATAGGGTTGGTGCATGGGCTCACCGGATACCACACACGACTGGCGGCCCCTGTGGGCACGGCTCAACGAGGGCGAGGAACATTTCCCGTCGGCGTCCTGATGACTGCCCCGCCGGGCGAGGTCAACAGCGCGCCGCCGCTGGAGTCCGAGTTCGGCGTGTTCCAGGCGCCCTTGGAGGATTACGACGTCGTGGAGCTGACCCGCTTCGACCGCCCCCTGGCGCGGGGCCGGGTGGCGTTCGGCGATGGTTTCGCTGTGGCGGGCCCGGTGCGCGCAGTGGACGGCGACGCTGTGGCGCTCGATCACTAGGCCGTGGTTCTGGCCCGCCTGGCGGAGGAAGCCTTCGTCGAAGGCGCGGATGTTGTCTATGCGCCCGTGGACGCCGGGGCGGCGGACCGGTACGAGGTCCTCGGCTGGACTTGGGCGGGCGAACTGGCCCCCTAAGAGCAATGCCGCTTGCTTGGAGCTCGCTTGTGCTAAATTTTCGGCATGGCGCGTATCAGGTCAGGGGCCTATTTGGCTCCTGACTGTTGACGAAGCTTGACTTGTCGAAGTGGTTAGGTGTGCACGCCGCACTACGATAAGTGCCGCTCGGCCTATTTGGAACTCGGCATACGCCATCGTCGTTTGACGTTTCTGGCGACAATGTGGCCATAGTCATTGGCGGCCATCATCCACTGCACTGGTCCGGTCATCGTCCGAAGGTTTCGGACTCCCTGGAGCGAAAGCTTCCTCGACGGCCAACTGCGGGTTTCTGTTCCCCGATGATTCAAGCCTGTATGGACGCTACCCTCGGACGGTACGGCCCCCGCCTGGGGAACGGGCGAATGTGGGTTCGTTGGCAAGGTAAAAGGGGATTTGGTCGTGGCCTCCTTCGTCTCGATCAATGGCGAGTTCTACACGGTCACGATCACGCGACAATCTGGTCGTGTGCCAGGACCTCACCGTCGCCCGCGTCGCGGAAGGCTGAGGCGTGTCCTGGCATACGGCGAACAGCGCGATCCTTGCCGAGGGCAAGCGGGTGTTGATCGAGGACCCGGCCCGGTTCAACGCGGTGGCCGTGATCGGCGTCGATGAGCATGTCTGGCGGCACACCCGGCGCGGGGACAAGTACGCCACCGTGATTATCGACCTCACCGCGGTCCGGGACAGGACGGGCCCGGCACGGTTGCTGGACATGGTCGAGGGCCGCTCGAAACTGGACAGGTGCTGCCAGCGTGTCCAGCAGCAGACCATTGGTCACCGTGGACGGTCCGGGGACCCGCTCTACGCCCTACGAGGATGATCTCGTTAGTCGGCTATGTCCGCCCGCCGGTCAGGGGGTCCTGATCCAGAACAGTCCTAAGTCTCGACGGGAACTATTCACGTGGCATTAACAAGTAAACAGGTCATTTTCCACCGCGCATTAACAAAATCGGCCCGAATCGTGGATTGCGGTATCACAGACCCGGAGAACCCTGAAATTTGATTTGTCGGCGAGGTCGGCTTAACGTCCTTTAAGACAGGTAGAAATCACCTCACCCTCCGAAAATCGGAGCCTTTCAGAATCGGGCTACCTCGAATTTTGGCAGCTCGAATCTCGACGGTCGGGACATCGATCATATTGATAGCCCGGATGCTGACCATGGTTGAAACGTCATTATGCTGGGAAAGCACGAGCATCAAGTGAGCCAAAAGCCGACACATGTCCTCGCTGTTTTCGGCTAGGCCGGACAGTCTCCTACGGTTCCGGACATTGAGAGCCTCTAACGCCTGATGATTGAAGAACGTCACGCGATCCGCCCTATCCCCGAAACACTTTTGGAATACCAGGCAGGTCATATGTCAGCGATAGCAGTTATCAGCTATTCCGCCCGCAGCGCGGGCGCATCAAATGCAGACGAATATTGGCGGATTCTGAAGGCCGCGCGTCCCCAGTTTGCACGCATTCCCTCGGACCGATGGAGAACACCCGGAGATCAGGAGGAGGGCGGCGATCACCGACGGAACGGAAGTTACTCGGATGTGATGGCCGCCCTGGAAAACCCGTATGCGTGGGACCGGAAGAAATTCAAAATCCCGCTGGGACGAGCACGGCGGATGGACCCTCAACAGCGGCTGGCCCTTACGCTAACGGATGAGCTTCTTGAGCGCTACGGCACAGGGTCCACTGCGCTTAAGGGAAGCGATGTTGCAACAATTGTCGGCGTAAGCTCGACCGACTACCGCTCGCTGAGCAACGTCGGAGCAACGTCGAAGATGCTGGTCGACGGTTCCCTCGGACATGTTTCTGAAGACGGCGCGCGAGTGCTCTCCACCGCGCAGAAATCAAGTATCAACTACATCTCAGGCCACACGATGCCGGGAGTCCTTGCAAACATGGTGGCGGCAACAGTGCAGTCTGTCTGGGACTTCCAGGGGCCGGCGTTTTCGGTTGATGCGGCGTGCGCATCCAGTCTCGTCGCGATCAACCAAGCGTGCGACCTTTTGGAGCTGGGACACGCCAGAACGTGCATCGCGGGCGGAGTATATGTCGCGCTTACTCCGGAAGCGCATGTCTGCTTTTCCGCGATCGGGGCGCTGTCGAAATCCGGCGAATGCAACCCCTATACAAAAGGTGCGGACGGATTTGTCCTTGGGGAAGGTGGTGCGCTCGTTCTCCTCAAGCGACTCGATGACGCGTTGGAGGACAATGATTCGATATTCGGCATCATCCGTGCCCGCGGGCTGTCCAGCGACGGGAGCGCGCCAGGCATCATGACCCCAACGAAGCGCGGGCAGATCCGCGCGATCAAGCAGGCACTCGACGGACTGGGTGGTTCCAAGTTGGATGTCGACTTTGTAGAGGGTCATGGGACGGGGACAGTGGTCGGTGACGCAACGGAACTCGATACCCTGAACGAGATTATGGACACGACGGGGGAATCGAAAACCCCGCTGGGCTCCGCGAAGGCCATCATAGGACACACTATGGCTGCGTCCGGCGCACTTTCTTTTGTAAAAGCAATTTTGAGCATCGCCAACAACTGCGTTGTTCCCCAGCCAGATTCCGGGACAGAGCCCAACGAAGCATTGACGGACTCGCGCCTTTATATCCCTCTGGACAGCCCGTATGCGAACCGCAGAAATCCACGTGTGGAGCGTGTGGCCATTAACTCATTCGGATTCGGTGGAACAAACGGACATCTGATTCTGGATAGCCCTGAAAGGAGCCAAAGTGCCTGAATACGTTCCCATCCTGCTCTCAGCGGCAAATCGTGAAGGTCTTCTGCGGGAGGTCAGCAACATTGATCAATTCATTAAGTCCTTGAGCCACCGAAATACGAACGCTGACGCTGCTGCACTTTCAGATATCGCTGCAAGAGTTTCAGTCCAGACTCCTCAGCGCCTGCGCCTTGCCATCAGCGTTGATAGCCTCGCCGACCTTACGAAGACTCTCAACGCTCTTCAACAAAGAGAACTTGGCGGCGAATGGGCTTTGCACAGCGACTCGGCAGAAATATCGGAGAGCCGTGCTGGATCCCAGAAAATAGCGTTCCTGTATCCGGGACAAGGCAGCCAGCGTTACGGCGAAAATTCTCTTTTCGCTCTGGCGTCGCGCGAGTACAGGAAAAGAGTTAGGGCACTCGAAGCGCGGTTCTCGCCGATCGACGTCGCCAGCTTCCTCTCGAAGGCGTGGAGCGACATCGGGAATCCACGGTCGGCAGAGGACGGAATTGCTTCGACCGAAATCGCCCAAGCCATGCTGACAGTTCTCGGGGTGTCAGTCTCAGACGCCCTCGCTCAGCTCGGCGTCAAACCCGACGTCGCCCTGGGGCACAGCGTGGGAGAATTTGGTGCCGCCTACGTGAGCGGACTTATCGATGAGGACGAAGCTTGCAGGTACGTCCAGGCCCGCATCAGTTGCATGAAAGACTCCATGCCGCCGGGAGAATTCGGGATGCTTGCCATCGGGCTTGGCCGTGAACAGGCAGAGTCCTTGATAGATGTTCCGGAAGAGGTGAGCCTATCGAGCGATAACAGTACCCGTCAGGTCGTTTACGCCGGTCCGATGGTTGCCATTCGGGAGCTTGCGGCCCAAGCCGAACGACTGGACGTACGAGCAGCGTTGTTGAAGACCCAAGGTGCCTTCCACACGCCCTATTTGGATGCAGCCGATAAGGCGTTCCAGCGGTTCCTGATCGACCATCCAAGGAAGAATCATCAGCCATCGCAGGTGACCCTCATCTCGAGCGTATCCGGCCAGCCCGTTTCAGACGCAGAGGAATGCCGGGCCCTCCTAGGGTGCCAGATTTCCCGCCCTGTTCTTTTCCGATCAGCCCTCACAACGCTCGGGGACCAGGAACCGACAGTATTGATTCAGATGTACGGCGGCCGATCGCTCATCAGCATGTACAAGGCTGTTAACCCAGGTTTTCTCGGCACGGAGATCGCATTCGGTGGAGCCGACACCGGACAGTCTCGCCAGTTATCGCAGAACCTGTGCAAATTGTTTCTCGCTGTGGAGAGTTTTGATGCCTCCATGATTCTTGCGAGACAAGGAACAGCGGCTCTCGGACATAAACAGGTCACCGAGAACGAGTCGGTCCGCCTCCACAACACGAGTAAAAGGGATGTCGAAATGGCCGACGAATTGATGAAAAACGATGTCGATCTACAAGGATCACCGGTGAAAGACAGCGTATCCGCCAATGTTCAGATTTCGGCCGACTCTGGCAACGACTCCAGTTCGTATCAGCGAGAACTGCTGGACTTGTTCACCGGTCAGGTTGCTCTGTTGCGGGACTCTCCGTCCGAGATTCAACAGGGAGCGGGTATGGCACCGACACCCGTCTCGGCACCCACCTTCGTCTCGGCACCCAAACCCGTCTCGGCACCCACACCCGTGTCCGCCCCCGTAACCCCATCTTCAGCCGAAGTTAAAGGTCACGCTCTCGGGGAAATTACAGACGTCGTCATCCAGACGATAGCCGCGCAGGCGGGATACTCAACCCGTGAGGTTGGTCTCAACGACAGCCTCGGGGAAGGACTGGGACTGGATTCTCTGATTGTCGCTGACACGGCACAGCGGCTGCATAGAAAGTTCAAAATGTGGATTCCGCAGGAGATAGATTTCACGTCCATTACGACAGTAAGAGATCTCTCGCAGAGCATTGCGGATGCCTACCAGGGTGCAGTAGCTGTCCCATCGAAACAGGTCGTTGTCGACCAACCGCTCGACATCCCGTTACAGCCACAAGAGCAAGATACGGTGCAGAGCGAACCATTCATTGATAGTTTCCCTGAAGTGATTGCGATGCAAGACAGAATAAAAATGATGTCTGAGAACGACTCCGCAAACCCGTACTATCTCGAAATCGACGGCGCGATCGGGTCTCATTTTTCTATCGGCGGCCGGCAACTCGTCAGCTTCAGTTCATACAACTACTTGGGCTTAAGCACCCATCCCCGAGTCGCCAACGCGGCAAAAGAAGCGATCGAAACGTATGGAACATCTGTGTCCGCCGCGCGTATCCTGTCCGGAAACCGGCCGCTTCATTCCGATCTTGAACGAGCCCTTTCAGAGTTGCTCCACGTCGAGGATGCCGTCGTTCTGGTCGGCGGCCACAGCACGAATATGGGCATAATTCCGCATCTGCTGGACCAACGGGACATTGTCTTTCACGACTCTCTGGTTCATGACAGTCTTCTGCGCGGAATCCAGGCTTCGGGCGCTGCCCGGCACAGCTTCGCGCACAACCAGGCCGATGAACTCGAAGGCGCGCTCATCAAGCGCCGAGGAAAATTTCGGCGGGCCCTGATCATTGCCGAGGGCATCTATAGCATGGACGGTGATCTGCCGCCCCTGGCGAGACTCATCGAACTGAAGGAACGGTTTGGTGCGACGCTCATGATCGATGAGGCTCACAGCATCGGGGTCCTTGGCAGACATGGCGGTGGAATTTGCGAAGAACTTGGTATCGACCCGACGAGGATCGATATCCTCATGGGCACCCTCTCCAAGTCATTCGCCAGCTGCGGCGGATATCTCGCGGGGAGTCATTCGTTCATTGAAAACCTGCGTTATTCTCTTTCGGGATACATATTCAGCGCCGGATTGACGCCGGCCAATACTGCGGCGGCCCTCGAATCAATTCGGGTCATGGGAGAAGAGCCGAACCGGCTACTACGGCTTCGACAAAACTCCAAATACTTTCTTGCACGAGCCACAGAGATGGGCTTTAACTGTGGGACCGCCGTGGGCGTACCTGTTGTCCCGACGATCTTTGCGGATTCCCAAACCACGCTTTCCATCGCCAACTTCATGTTCAATCACGGCGTCAGCGTAAACCCGATCATCTTCCCGGCCGTGGCCGAATCAATGGCTCGCCTCCGGTTCTTCATCACCAGCGAGCACACACCCGAGCTCATCGACGAGACCTTATCGGCTCTGGAAAGTGCCGTGCGGTCCGCGGAGAAGATCATGGTCTAGTGGGACACCGCCTGGAGCCGGTATTTACCGCTAGCGGCTCGAAAGTCCTGCACATTGTGCGCATGGAATCCGAGCTTCCCTGGCGTCAACACCCCGCAATCGCTGATTGGGTCACACCCTTAATCGAAATAGCATGCGAGAAGGCAAACGCGACTGTGAAGGTTCTGAAGCGCGCAAAGGAGTTTGTTTTCGACACGGTGGGGTCCTATTACTTCGACTCGGAAGACGTGTCCGGTCCGGGGGTCACCTTCGGAGTCTCCGCCTCTCACGAGGCCGGGGCGACTTACGTGGCTTTCTCGAATCAGGAAATAGCAATCGACTGCTGCGCTTCGAACCGTGCCGGTGAAATTCTCTCCGCGGGGCGAGTGGCTTTTTCCGAGGAAGAGTTCTCGATGCTTGTGAGCGAGGGGTCCCTTGTTGAAGGATGGTGCGCTGTGGAGTGCTTATGCAAATTGTGGGGGGCCGGCATACTTCAACCCATGGCACGTCCGCAGCTCACAACGGTCACACCGATGACGGCCGGAAGTACCGAGTTCGCTTCAAGGGGAAATATCGAAGGGGACAGGATGGCGCAAGATGTCTGCGTCTGGGCGACCAAGACGTCCTCGACGTGGATGGAAGGGGCGGTATGAGCATGGGCAGAGTAGCGGTTCTTGGAGCCTCCGGCCAGATCGGACAGCTGCTTGTCGAGGAACTCGGCAGTTCGGGCATCCCGGCACTGGCTTGCGGCCGGAATTTCCGCAGTCAGCAGCGAGGCGATGTTCGCTACCTGCCCATCGACCCACTCGACACCGCGTCGTTGGCCCGGGCGCTGGCCGGGTGCAGCTCCATCATCTCGGCTCTGGGCCTGCCCTATAAGTCGGCGACGTGGTTGGCGCAGTGGCCGACAATGATCCGGTCTGTTCTGGAGACTGCGGAGAAATTGCGGCTTCCGCTTACTGTGCTTGACAACGCGTACGTGTATGGCCGCTCGCACGGGCCCATGACGGAAGAGTCCCCGCTTTCACCATGCAGCAAAAAAGGGAATGCGCGGCTAAATGGCTGGAGGCTGATCGAGGACCGGATTAGGGCCGGCGCCGATATCGTAATGGGTCGCGCAGCGGACTTCATTGGGAAAGACGTCAACAATTCGGTCATTCCGTGGAAGGGTATCCAGGGCCTCGCGCAATCCGGACGTCGTGTCAGGTCTTTGCCGTGGATTGGCGATCCGTCGACAAGGCACACGTACGCATACGCAAGGGATATTGCGCAGGGCCTGGTTCTTCTTGACCAAGACAAGTCCAGCAGAGGGACGGCACTGGTGCACCTGCCCGTTGTCAGCGGGGCGACGGGCAACGAGATCGGCGCAGTGCTGAGCGAGATGCTCAAGTGTCGCGTCGTTGTTCGTCCGATCCCGCCGCTGCTCATGAATGCCGCGTCTGTAGTCAGCACGGTGGCGAGGGAACAACTGGAAATGATGTATCAGGTCGACCAGGACTTCATCTTCGATGACACCAAATTCCGTATGTACCAACCGGATTTTCAGCAAAGGACGATCACAGACGTCTTCCGTGAAGACCTCTGAAAAGACACTGGGATATCCGGCCCTTC
Organism: Arthrobacter sp. DMZ02-1R; assembly: GCF_057747935.1. Taxonomy (NCBI): domain Bacteria; kingdom Bacillati; phylum Actinomycetota; class Actinomycetes; order Micrococcales; family Micrococcaceae; genus Arthrobacter; species Arthrobacter sp. DMZ02-1R. The sequence continues at coordinate 2,711,022 of NZ_CM173230.1, read as the reverse complement.
GCAGATGAGCGTGGTTAGGGCCGTCTGACGCCTAGGGCAGGAGCGTGTTCGGATGCCGCTGCGGCGTGGTGCGGGAGGAGAGAGGCCAGGGCCTCTTTGAATTGGTAGCGACCAAGCTTCCAAATAAAAAAAGAGACCCTGATATTGCCAATGCTACTTCCTGCCCGGACGGTCGCTGGTGCGAGCGGGCCGGCGCGCTTCTTGGTGTCGACGGCATCCACGTCTGCTCTGTCACAGCGGCCGGGACCGGCCTAGTTCTTCACGTTGAGACAGCCGAAACTGTTAGCGGTTGTCCCGGACTGCGGTGTCGTCGCGGTCGGGCACGGCCTCACTACCCGGGCCGTCGGGTGGGTGACCGACGGCCTGCAGCGTTTCGATACCTCGGTCTCCGCGCTGGCTCACGAGTTCGGCGTCTCCTGGCACACGGCCTGGGACGCCATCAAGGCAGAGGCTGCCCGGCGGATCGCAGCGACGGACAGGCTCGAAGGGGTGAACGCGCTCGGAGTCGATGAGCATGCCTGGTCCCATACCGGCCCGCCCGGATCCGGCCGCGGGGATCGTGGACCACACCCGCGACGCGAACGGTGTGGTGCACGCCCGGTTGCTGGACGCGTTCCAGGTAGTGAAACTGGGATCAGCCACGGTCGATGAGGTCCGCCGCCGGACCCTGCAGATCGGTGCCGAACACCTCACCGACAAACAGGCAGACCGGCTCGACGCGAAACTCACCCTCGGGGACCCCGGCAACGAAGTCACCCTAGCCTGGCAGCGCTACCAGAAGCTCGAAACATCTACCACGCTAGGCCGGAGCGGGGCAGGGAACTCGTCAACGAGGTAAGCGCCTGGTTCCCGTCCTGCCCGATCCCCGAGGTCTCACGACTGGGCCGGACACTCAAACAATGGAAGACGGCGATCCCGGCCTACTTCGACACCCACGGCGTCTCCAACGGACCCACCGAAGCGATCAACGGAGTCATCGAAACCACCCGCAGAATAGCCCGAGGCTTCCGCAACTTCATCAGGCGCGGATCCGGAACCCGACGGCTGTCAGCACCTGCAGTGTCTGGCCGGACTCGTTGTTCGTCTGCCCGCGTTCGAGGCCGACGACGAATTCGCGTGAAACTCCTGCGTTTTCAGCCAGTTGGGCCCGGGTCAGGTGCAGTGCCTTCCTGCGTTCACGCACGAATGTCACAGCCTCATCCAGTGTGTCGAACTCAACCTCGCTCATGGTCCCTTGCCTTAGGTGGAGGCCCATCTTGTCACATCATGGCACCGGTTGATTGAGTGAGCGGGCACTTGGCCGCGTGCTCAACGGGACAAACGGGCCTTGGCCGCGTGCTCGACGAGGACGGGGACATAGTCGCGTATCCGGCCTCCGGCCAAAGCCTGGTGTTCCTCGCGGACGGTCTCTTCAATGCTCAGGCGTGGAAGATGCGGGAATCGTTCGGCGAGGCGGTCGACCACGTTGTCGATGGCTTTCGCTTCGTCGTCGATATTCATTTGCCCAGTTTCGCGCCGACGGCGCTGCCCGGTCAAGAAACGATAGCTCTAGTAACCCCGGATGCCCCGGATGCCAGGCACCCGAGGAGTCAGCCGGGCATGCCGGCAGCGGTGCGTTCGAAGCGGCCGCCGGCGTGCCGGCAGATCCGGGAGGAGCAAAACCGTCGGAGCATTTACTTCCTGTGCAGGGGTTTGGGCCGGAACTGTGCCCAGGCGAGGAGGAACTGTGCCCGGGAGTCGGATCCGCGCTGTTGTTCGATGGCGTGCAGGCGCCCGTAGCTGAAGCCGTTCGCTCCTTCGGAATGGGCCCTCGCGCCCAGGTCCCGGAGCACCTCGCGGGTGACCAGGCTGTCCTGGTGCTCGCCGAGGACCTGCTGGATGTGCTCCGCGGCCCGTGCCAGCCGGCGGGCCTGCTTCGCGTGGATCGCGGCCGCCGCCTCGGCCGCGTACCGGAGCCGTTTCGCGGACTTGCGTACCTCGTGGAGGGCGGCATCGGCAGCAGCCCCGTCCGGCGCGTCGTCGACGGCCTCGACGGCCCGTTTCAGGCGGGCACGGTCGGCGGCTACCCGGTCAGCGACGCACGTCCCGGCCGGGTTGCGGGCCAGGTCCGAAAGCGGCGGGTCGGTGACGAAGGAGTCGAGGGAATCGAGCAGCCGGAAGTACCTGTCGCTGTCAAGGGCTGCCAGTCCGGCCGCCCGCGCGTCGTGGGCTCTCGCGCCGAGGTGTTCCTCGATCCGCTGTTGGACCGGGCCCACGAGAAGCTCCGCCGGCTCGCTGCCGATCATGTCCCTGAGCCGCTGGAGGATGACCTCCGTGTCGCGGGCTGCGCCCACGGCGCCTGCCAGCCACTTCAGTTCTTCCCGCAGACTCCGGGCGATCGCGGGGTCGGTGAGTTTGCGGTAGGTGGCCAGTGCCGAGCGCATGCTGCGGGCGGCGACCCGAAGCTGGTGCACGGCGTCCGGCAGGTCTTCGCGCACGCCGGGATCATGTGTTTTCAGGGCCTGCACCATGGCGTGCATGTAGGCCAGAAGCACCGCCGAGGCCGGGCCCTTGCGCCTCGGTTTCGGCGGGGATGCGGGCTTGTCAGGGTAGGTGGCGCCCAGGGCACGTGCAAGCTTGTTGGGCAGCGCCGCCGGGTGCCCCGCCAGAAGCGTGTCTGCCGCCTCAAGCAGGTCACGGCGCCCGTGAACAAGTTCGATCTCCCACTCCCGCCAGCTGCTGGATTCGTCCCTGCCAAGGAGCGTGCGGGCGTCCACCCGGTCATCGCAGAATTCGGCCAGGACCGTGTTGGCCGGCCCGTGCAGGGACAGAACCGTGCGCCGTGTGCTCAGGCGTGCGACGGGGACCAGGGCGCGGTCGCGTGTGTGAACGAGCACGAGCCTCCGCAGGCGTTCCGGTGCGGTGTCGGGGTCGCTTCCCACCGGCTCGGTCACCTCGCGACGTTCACCAGCCCCGAGAGGCAGTTTCAGGTGCCAGCCGGCGCCGTCGCCGCCGCTGCGCCGCCGCAGCGTGATTCCGTGAGTGGCCAGCGCCAGATCCCCGGTATCAAAATAGACGGCATCCAGGTTTTGTTCTTCCGGTGACCCGACCCGGTCCACGCCGGCGAGCATGGCCAGTTCCGGCAACGGAACACCCTGCTCGACTTCGTACTTCCGTTCCACCTCTACGGTGTCTTGCCCGGTCATGATCAAGTTTAAGTCCGCGGACCTTGTCACAACCGGGCCAAGAGACCCGACTTTGACCCAACGGAACTTGAGATCAATCGCGAACGGATCACCGCCAAGGTCAGTCACCAAAACCCCGGGAAACGGGGCACTGGCCGTGCCGGGTGCGACGCGGAGCAAGAAAGTCAGCCGAACAATGCAAAAGAAGAAAATGCGGAATATCCGGAGGGCGAGGGCGGTGGGCCAGTGTAGCTGGCGTCCATCAGCCAAAGGCGGATGGAAAAGGCTCCGGTGGAATTCGCGGAAAACGCCGCCGACGCCGGTGCCTCCATCCTGTTCACGGCGCCTACCGCGTACCGCGCCATTCTGAAGGCCGGCCGCATCACCGAGTTTTTCGGGCTCGGTCCGAGCGCCCGCGGGGTCGAAACAACTCACAGCTGAGCGACACGCCAATGGACAACTACCCGCAGATCTAAAAATGGGCAGCCGCCGCCCATGCTGGCGAGTTTGACGGGATCGGCTGGAGGATGAGCGGGACAACGGAGTCCGCCGTTCCTGAGGCGGCGGATGCCCGAGCCTGCCCACAGCGTTCCCACGTACATCAGCACCACCGAGGCCGTGGAACCGATGCAGCCGACCCGGACAGTCGTCCTCCGCCAGCCGACTTTATCGGCCACTTAACCCAACGATGCGGGTGATCTCGAGGTTGGCTACGCGAGGCCGCCGTTGGTGAAGATGACCTGGCCGTTGACCCAGCGGGCGGGGCCGGCGAGGAACGCGACGGTCTCGGCGATGTCGTCTGGCTGGCCGAGTCGCTCCAGCGGGGCGGTCTTGGACAGGTTCGCGATGGTGGTCTCGTCCTTGCCGTCGAGGAAGAGGGCGGTGGCGGTCGGGCCGGGGGCGACCGCGTTGACGGTGATGTCCTTGCCTCGCAGCTCGCGGGCGAGGGTCAGCGTGATGCTCTCGACCGCGGCCTTACTCGCCACGTACGCGCCGTAAGTGGGGAACTGGGTACGGGTGACCGAGGTCGAGAAGTTGATGACCGCCCCACCCGAACGGACCCGGCGGGCGGCCTGCTGTGAGACCACGAAGGTGCCGCGGATGTTTGTGCGGTGCATCCGGTCGAGGTCGTCGAGGTTCAACGCCGCGATCGGCGCCAGGATCATGATGCCCGCCGTGTTCACGACAATGTCGATCCCGCCGAATTCTGCTTCCACCTTGTCGAAGGCGGCCGCCATGGCGTTCTCGTCGGCGACGTCCCCGCCGACGGCGATCGCGCGGCCTCCCGCGGCAAGGACCGCAGCGACGCTCTCGTCGGCCTTGGCCTTGTTGCCGGCGTAGTGCACGCCGACGGCGATCCCATCGCCCGCGAGCCGGTCGACGACGGCGCGGCCGATGCCGCCGGAGCCGCCGGTGACCAGGGCGACCCGAGGGGTGGGAGCGGTGTCGATGGTATTGGCCATGTTGAGTTCTCCTTCGTGTGAGTTTCTGTGGTGCGTGCCCGTTTCGGGCGCGCCGGATGACGTCCCCGCACACCGGGTGACGTTCAGTGGTGTCGCGGCGGTGATCAGCTGGGACGAGGTCGGGACTGGATGCGTTCCAGCCACTCGTCCAGCAGCCCTGCCTCGCGCTCGGTGAACAGATCGCCGGACGTCGCCGGGAGCGTGCTCCGCAGGGTTATAGCCGCGATGCGGCTGGACTCACCTGCATCCGAGGCCGGGGCGGCATCCGACACGAGCGCGCCGTGAACGATGTCGCGCACCATCGGCGACAACGTCGCGTCGGCGTACAGCTCGGGACGCAGGACCAGCGCGAGAGCGACACCGGTGTTCGCCGCCATCACCACCCGCGACGCGACCTCGGGATCGAGACGCAAGCGTCCCTGTGCGGCCAGCCGGTCGAGGACCTGACGCAGCAACCGCATCGCTTCGGTCGCGGACTCGGCCTGACCGACGGCCCCTGATCCGAACAGCAGCCGATAGGCGTTCGGATGAGCGATGGCGAACCTCGTGTGGCTGTCCCATCCCGAACGCAGATCCTCGAGCGGGTCCGCGGAGCGTTCCGCGGAGCGCTTCATGCCCAGGTACTCGTTCCACACATGATCGACGGTGGCCGCGAGTAGACCCTCCTTGTCGCCGAACAGCCGGTAGATCGCCGGCTGTTGCACTCCGGCCGTCTCGGCTACTGCGCGGGTCGAGATGTCACCGCTCGGCGACTGCGCCAAGAGATCCGCCGCCGCTTCGATTATCACTGATCTCGTGTTCATGTAATCAACGATAACGCCTATCGGGTATCGCTGCAACCTCCGATCCGATGCCGCTGATATCTCCCCTTACCTCGCCGAGATCGAATGCGAAACTGGAGTCTCGATCACCTCCCGGACCACGGCAAAAACCCCGCCGGTCGCGTTCCCTATGGACATGCGGGAACTGGTCGCGAAGAAGGCGACAAACCTAGGCTTCAGCTACATGGAAATAACATCGGGCGCAGGCCACGACGCCGGAGATATCGCCTCCATGTGCCCCGCGGGGACGGGGGCGTACATCGGTCGGTTTGGCCGTACTCGGCATATTTCCAAGACTTTCCAGTCTTTCCAAGGTGGCGTGTGCAATTCCATGCGCCGCGGGCCCGGGTCCAGATGACTTCAGGTCCCGCGTTGGGCTGCCGCCAACTCGGTCCGGTGACCCCGAGGGTTGGACTTGGCCTCCACCCTGCTGGCCGATGCTTGCAAAGGCAACGTCCTTTTGGACGTCACGGCTCAGCCGCCTTGTTGTTCGAGGGGCCTTCTGCATCGACCGCCCGCTTATACACCGCGCGTGTCAGTCGGATTCGGGCGGCGATAGCGGGAGCTCGGCTGGGCCGAGGAGCCGGAGTGCAACTTGGGGAGCGCTGAACGAAGTTTTGGATCGGGACCGGCGCGTGGCGCCCTGGTTGCGCGGAGGACCCGCCCAGCGACGATGGAGTATCTGAACGACAAACAGCCAAGCACTTCCGGTCCTTCATGGTCGCTTGGGAAGGATGAGGCATGACGTGATCCGTGCGGGCCGGTCTAATCGCTAGGGTCTGAATGGCGTTTTGCTTCGGGCGGGCAGGAGCATCATGCCAGACAAGCTCAACGTCCTTAATCCGGATGGCAGCGTCCTCGAGCCCAAGGCGACTCTCTTCTCGGCCGTGCGGCACCGTGCAGCACCCCCGGCGCTCCCTGGTTAGGTCTTGTTGTGGGTTCTTCGTATTTTGCGGGCGTTGGATCGCAGTTGGATGATCCTTGCCGCACCGGCCGCGGCCACGAGGATTCCTCCGGCCACGGCGGCGATGAACAGTGCCATGCCCAGGGAGACCGAGCCTCCCAGCCCGAGGAATAGAACCTGGACTGGTTGCTGGTTCTGCAGGATGAAGATGATTAGCAGTATCAGCGCGAGCAGGGCAACGATGACGGCGGCCCAAATGACGCCGGCGCGGGTTGTTCGGGGTTTTGGTGCAGCGGCAGCCCGGGGCGCCTCCTCGACTGGCTGCGAGGTGCCTGCCGTCCCAGGCGTGGTGTTGGTCGGCGCGGGACCTTGAGGCTGTTCTCCGGGCATTTGAGGCGTCGCTGGGTTCGACGTCATGATGGTTGACCCCTTTGGAGTTTGTTGTTCGGATCCTGCTCAGCGGGGCCGGTTGCTCTCCACGACGGGGCATTCGAACGGGCCGCCGGCAAACAGGCCGACTGTGTTGAGATACCGGATGACCACCGCGTAGGAGGTGACGAGGCTGGTCTCGGTATAGGGGATTCCCTGTTCCTGGCAGCACGAGCGGACCAGCGTGGCCGCGCGGTGCAGGTGTGGCCGCGGCATGTCCGGGAAGAGGTGGTGCTCGATCTGGCGGTTCAGTCCGCCCATCAACGCGTCCATGAGCCTGCCGCCGCTGATGTTGCGTCCGGTGAGCACCTGCCGGTGAAGGAAATCGGCCCGGCTGGAGGCGGCCAGGATCGGCATGCCTTTGTGGTTTGGTGCGAATGAGGCGCCCATGTAGAAGCCGAACACACCCACTTGGACCCCCAGGAACGCGAACGCCATACCCAACGGCAGCAGCCAGAACACCAGGGCCGGGACCACGAGCAGACGCAGCACCACGATTGGTATTTCCACCCAGCGATGGTCCACTTTTCCGCGGCGGAACAGGTACTTCAACGAATCAACGTGAAGGCTCAGGCCCAGGAAGAACAAAAGCGGCAACAGCAGCCATCCCTGCTTGCGCGTGACCGTGACCATGAGCCCGCGCCGGGATGCCGCGGCTTGCGGATGGAAGGCGATCGCCCCGGTGTGGATATCGGGATCCTTATCGATCACATTCGGGTAGTTGTGGTGACGGGTATGCTTTTGCGCCCACATGGCGTAACTGATCCCCACCAGACCGGTGCCGATCAACCGGGCGGACCATTCATTAATCCGCTGGGAGGCGAAGATCTGGCGGTGCGCAGCCTCGTGGGCCAGGAAGCTGAACTGGGTAAGGACCACACCCATGCCGGCGGCGACCAGTAACTGGAACCAGGTGTCCTGAAGGAGGATGAACCCTGTCCACGTGCCTGCCCATGCCGCCATCAGGATGGTGAAGAGCACGATGTAGAAACCGCGACGTCGGCGCAGGAGACCTGCTTCCCGTACCTGTTTCAAGAGGATGACGTAGCTGTTGACCACTTGGTTCGGGGACCGGCGCTGCTGCGGACCTTCAGCGGGAGACGGTGTTGTGTCCATGATGCCTCGAACCATTCACGGGCGAGTGCGGCACTCTACTTCGGCACTTCAAACCCTAGCCTTCAGCATACGCCAACACGATTGCGACGGCTCATCGCGAGGATGGCCGCTTTGGGTGGCGCCGTCGTCGTCGGCCCGCCGCAACTAGTCTCATCTGGGGGAAGAGTTTCGAAAACTGCGTCTCAGACCAATAAACCGGAAGGAGCCCGAGCCTCCTCGAATACCCGTGGCGCCACTATAATTTGGTTCATACCCCGCAGCGGGAGATGGGCGATGGTACGCGGATTTGGCAGGCGCAAAATGGGCAGGCGCGGAATTGGTCTGTTTGGGATCATTTATCTGGCCGTCGGGGTGCTGGTCGCCGGTACCCACGGCTATCTCGTGGCATGGAACATTCCCGGCAACATTCTGGAAGGCCTGGTGGCGATTGTGCTCTGGCCTCTAGTGGCCCTCTTCGGGGTCGACTTCCATGCCTTGATCGCATAAGTCCTGCGGCTATCGGGGTACCGTGCGGGGTGTCGGTAGTACACATCGCTTTGCCGTTTTGGCAATAGGCTCTGCAGCGTCTTGGAGCGGTGACGATGAAGCGCGATCTGCGGCCGGCCCCGGATGACCCGGCAACAGATCGGGTTACCTGTAAGTCGTCGCCGTGCCTCGCCGGGGCGCCTGGATGGTCTGTTGGTTTGCGGAAGAGACTATCCTCGCCGTTGGTTCTGCAGTCTCCTTCGGCGTACTGGCCGATCTCCGAGGTGGCAGTGCGTCCCGGAACCGTTCCCGGATCGTAGGGCATTTGCCCCGGGACGGAGGCGCCTTCACCCTTCAAGCTGAAGTCAGATTTTTGTTCAGCTGAGCGCTGAGGTCTATACACGAGAAGGATTAGGGCCGGATGCAGTTGCTTTTCGACGGACCGATCCAGCAGGATGACAGGCCCGGATCGAGCGGCGACCTTCCCCCTAGTGCTCCGGTGATTGCGGAGGTCATGACCCTTCTGTCGCGGCGGGCGGTTCAGACCCCGGACGTTCACCCGTTGGTGAGGGTGACGTCGTCGAGGTACATCCAGGTGTCGTCCGCCGGGGTGGAGCCGTCGAGGTGGACGTTGAACCAGAGGGTGATGGTCTGGCCTTTGTACGCGGAGAGGTCGGCGGTGAACTGGGTCCAGGTGCCGTTGTCGTTGCAGAGTTTGAGCAGGCTGGCCAGGACCGTGCCGTTCGTGGAGCGGACTTGGGCTTCCATCCAGTCGTACGGGCAGGCGTTGCCGGTGCAGGGGTCTTCCGCGCTGTGGGGCTGGTACCAGAAGGACAGCGTGGTGGTTCCGGTGGCGGGGACGGTGATGGTCTGGGACAGGCTGCTGTCACCCAGAGGCTCGGCCCCCGAAGCCGCGCCCAGGAGCGCCGAGCCGGTGCCGGTGTGGGCGGTGGTGGAGGCCACGGGTGCCCTGACGCCGCCGGTGATCCAGGAGGTCAGCCCGGATTCGAAGCCGCCGTTGGCGATGCCTGACGTGGTTGTTGCGGTGGGGGTGACCGGTGCCGACGCCGCCGACGCCGGGGAGGTGCCGATTGCGTTGGTGGCGGTGACGGTGAAGGTGTAGGCGGTGCCGTTGCTCAGTCCCGTCACGTTGGTGCTGGTCGCCGGCGGGTTTCCGGTGACGGTGACCGGCGCCAGGGTGGTGGCACCGGCGTGCGGGGTGACCGCGTAGGAGGTGATCGGAGAGCCGCCGTTGGCCGGGGCGGTCCAGGACACGGTGGCGGAGGCGTTCCCCGCCGTCGCGCTCACCCCGGCGGGGGCCGCAGGCGCCGTCGCCGCCGCTGTCGGGGTGACCGGGGCCGAAGCCGCCGACGCCGGGGAGGTGCCGATCGCGTTGGCGGCCGTGACCGTGAACGTGTAGGCGGTGCCGTTGCTCAGGCCCGTGACAGTCGCCGTCGTCGCCGGCGGGTTACCGGACACCGTCACCGGCGCCAGGGTGGTGGTGCCGGCGTGCGGGGTGACCGCGTAGGAGGTGATCGGAGAACCGCCGTTGGCCGGGGCGGTCCAGGACACCGTTGCGGAGGCGTTGCCCGCCGTCGCGCTCACCCCGGCGGGTGCGGCAGGCGCCGTCGGGGTTGTTTGGCTGTTGCTGAGGTTGACGTCGTCGAGGTACATCCAGGTGTCGTCCGCCGGGCTGGACCCGTCCAGGTGGACGTTGAACCAGAGCACGATGGTCTGCCCGTTGTAGGCGGAGAGGTCGGCGCTGAGCTGGGTCCAGGCACCGGAGTTGCTGCTGAGTTTGAAGAGGCTGGCCAGGGTGGCGCCGCTGGTGTTCCGGACCTGGGCTTCCATCCAGTCGTACCGGCACGTGGTGCCGCTGCAGGTGTCATCGTTCGTGTGGGGCTGGTACCAGAAGGACAGCGTGGACGTCCCCGCGGCAGGCACGGTGATGGTCTGGGACAAAGAGCTGTCGCCCAGCGGCTCTGCCCCGGACGCCAGGCCCAGAAGCGCCGAGCCGGTGCCGGTGTGGGCGACGGTGGAGGCCACGGGTGCTTTGACTCCGCCGGTGGACCAGGACGTGAGTCCGGATTCGAAGCCGCCGTTCGCGATGGTCGACGCAGTCGTTCCTGTCGGAGTCACCGCTGCCGACGCGGCCGACGCCGGCGACGTGCCGACAGCGTTCGTGGCCGTCACCGTGAACGTGTACGCCGTGCCGTTCGTCAGGCCAGTGACGGTCGCCGTCGTCGCCGGCGGATTCCCGGACACGGTGACCGTGGCCAGGGTAGTGGTGCCCGCATGCGGAGTCACGGCGTACGAGGTGATCGGAGAACCGCCGTTAGCCGGCGCCGTCCACGACACCACCGCGGACGCGTTCCCCGCCGTCGCGCTCACCCCCGTGGGAGCCGCAGGCGCCGTCGCCGTTGCTGCCACGGTGATCGTGAGGGGCGGGGTGACCGCGTCGGGGCTGACCCCGTTGGTCGCGGTGACCGCGAACGTTGCTGTGCCGGCCGTGGTGGGTGTGCCGGAGAGGATCCCGGTGGTGGTGTCCAGGCCCAGCCCGGCGGGCAGGGCACCGGAGGACACTGCAAAGGTCGGGGCCGGGTTGCCGGTCGCGGCGAAGGTGTAGCTATATGCGGCACCGGCGGTCGCGGTGGCCGGGGGCGTGGCCGCGGTGAACACCGGGGGTGCCGGTATGCCGGCAGCCACAGTCTTCAGGATAATGTCATCGGCGATCATATCGCCATCCTGAGTCACATGCTCTGCTCCCAACTGGAGGACATTCATCGAAGTATTTGAACCGAGATCTATAAATCCGGTCGTGCTGTTGGAGCGGTCAAAGAGTTTTGTGCCGTCCTGCCATACCTGCACCTGGCTTTGCGCACCGTTGACTACCAGGTGAATTTTCAGGGCAAACTTTTGGCCGACGGCTACGTTGCCCACGCCCACGATGGTGAAGCTGGATCCGGTAGCCCACCTTACGAACAGGCTGCCCGATCCGTTTTGACGCGATACGTCAAACAGGCGGTTGCTGCCGTTGAAGAAGCGCAAGGTGGGAACGTTACTGTTCGAAGCGTTGCCTTCGCGCGTGATGTCAAACCAGCCGCTGGCCCAAACTTCGCTGGCCGAAGCCGGCAAATTTTTCACCACGTTAGCCTCGGAGCCGCTGTTCCCCGTCACATGTATTTGTGCGGCGCAGGCGGGGGAGTTGTAAATTGCCGATTGCACCGTAGCCGTGGCGTCGCCCAACTGGGTGACAGTCGTCCATTTACTGAAATCATCGGTTTCAAAGTTGTCGGCCAGAACGACTGTGCCGGGGTCAGCGTTAGTGGGAGCCGGAGCGGTCGGGTTGCAGGGGGACGTACTGGCCTGAACGCTGCCTCCCGAACCAAAGCTTGCATAAATCACTAAAGCGGCCATTACAAGCGAGGCCGCCAGAGCCGGGTGGCGCCCTCTTCCTGCCGAATTTCCCTTATGCCCCGTATTTGCCATGGGAGTGTCCCTTATGAGGTGGTATCGGTGCAGGTGCTATACCTGCGAACTGTGCGGTACGGGCCACTCCAACGGGCCTCGGAGGACTGGGTTCCTCAGAGGGCTGGCACTGGTACGCCTGTGCGCGAGGTGCCGGGTTGCCCGGACCTTGAGGCTGCCGCTGACCAGTCAGAGGGCAAGCCCAAGGACCACCGCCGGCATTAGTGACTTCACCGGTCATCCTCACCCGCATCATGACCTCCTGTGGATGGATCGGGCCGTTCATGGTCAGTACCTCGTTGGCCGCGCGATCGAAAGCTGTCCTCGTATCATTTGGGCCCACCTCACAACGGCCGGCCGAGATAGCAGCCCGATCCGGAGCTTAAGTGCCGGCCAGCGGCCGGGGCGAGAGTGGGCGGCACCTGTTTTTTGGCGGGAATACTCGCATTTCCTGGGTTCCGGAGCACTCCCATCCGACCGGACTTCGTTTAGCCGCTCTGACGATTGGTTGGTCCTGTGGGCTGTGCCGGCCCGGCAGGTGTTCCGCGGTTGGGAACACCGCCGTGTCACCCCGGATTCAGCGATGATGGCAATCTTGGCCGGGCTTCCTGCGGCAGGAGGTGCGACAACATCCTGACTCAGTTGGGGCAGGATGTGGTTATGTCTATTGATGTCGAAGCGGTGCGCAGGCAGACTCGGGGCGTTCCCGGCGTGACTCATTTTAACAATGCGGGGAGTTCACTGGCCCCCGGCCCTGTGATGGACACAGTGGTGAGTCATTTACGCCGCGAGGAAGAGATCGGCGGCTATGAGGCGGCGGAGGAGGCTTCTGATCGGCTGGAGGGTGTGTACTCCTCGGTGGCGCGGCTGATCGGGGCGGGGCCGAACGAGATAGCACTGGCTGAAAGCGGCAGCCGTGCCTGGGCGGGGGCGGTCTACAGTTTCCCCTTCGTCCCCGGGACGCGGGTGCTGATCGGACGCTCCGAGTATGCCGGCAATGTCATTGCGTTGCGGCAGCTTGCCCGTCGCAACAATCTGCAGATAGTGGTGCTTGAGGACGATTCCTACGGGCAGGTGGACTTGGAAGTCCTGCAGCGGGAGCTTGAGCGCGGAAATGTGGCCATGGTTGCCCTGGCACATGTGCCCATGGCCAACGGTCTAGTGAATCCGGCTGCTGAGGTGGGCAGACGCTGCCGCGCCGCGGGGGTGATGTTTGTGCTCGACGCGTGTCAATCGGTGGGGCAGATGCCGTTGGATGTGCAGTCATTGGGCTGCGACGTGTTGGCGGGTACGGGGCGGAAGTTCCTACGCGGACCGCGCGGAACGGCGTTCCTTTATGTGCGCGCCTCGGTCCTGGAAAGGCTGGAGCCTGCCATGTTGGACGGGCATTCCGCTGTTGCGGCTGGCGCTGGGGGCTTTGAAGTTCGCGGCGATGCCCGGCGTTTCGAGAGCTGGGAGACGAGTGCTGCCGGACGGCTGGGACTGGGGAGGGCGGCCGAGTATGCCCTGGCCCTGGGTCTGGACGCTGTGCAGGAGCGTGTCGTCGGGCTTGCGGAGAAGCTGAGGGCCGAACTGTCGGCGGTTTCCGGGGTCTCCGTCCACGACCGCGGGATCACCCGGTGCGGCATCGTCACCTTCTCGGTGAAGGGACGCGACGCCCGGAACATCAGGGCCCGGCTGGCGGAGCACCGGATCAATGTCTCCGTGGCCCCCGTTTCCGTCATTGCCGACTCCCTCCCCACGGGGATGCGGCCGGGGGAGGGCCTGGTGGTGCGGGCCTCGGTGCACTACTACAACACCGAGGCCGAGATCCAGCGGCTGGTCGGCCTCGTTTGGTACCTCTTCGCGGGTACCTGACGGTGTCGGTTCACCGGCCAGCCTAGATGGCTTCGGCCAGGGTCATGGCGTAGCGGTTCTGCCGGTCGGTCCACTGACCGACGGCGGTGAACCCGGCTGCTTCCATCTCTTGGACCACGCCCCGAAGGCGGAACTTGGCCGAAATCTCCGTTCGCAGTTCCTCCCCCTCGTGGAAGTGGACGTCCATGTCCACCCCTGGCAGACGGACCAGCATTGGTCTGCTGGCGCGCAGCCGCATCTCGATCCACTCCTCCTGAGGCATCCACACCGCCACGTGCTCGAAGGCCATCACGTCGAAATCGGCACCCAGTTCGGTGTTCAGCACTCGTAGCACGTTCCGGTTGAAGTCGGCGGTGACTCCTTCGGCGTCGGCGTACGCGGGAACCAGGACGTGGGGTGACTTCACCAGATCCGTGCCGAGCAGCAGGGAACCGCCGTCGTCGCCGAGCAGTCCGCGGACGTCGGTGAGGAAGCGGGCCCTGGCCTCCGGCTCAAAATTTCCGATGGTGCCGCCCAGGAACGCGACCATGCGGCGTCCGGCCCGGGGCAGCAGGTGCAGTTGGGTCTCGAAGTCCGCGGCCACGGCTTGCAGTTCAAGGTCGGGAAACGCAGGAGCCAGTTCGTTCCGGGCATCCAGCAGTGCGCTGTCGCTGACATCCACGGCAACGTAACGGCGAAGGGATCCGGCCTTCGCCAGGGCGTTGAGCAGCAGCGGGGTCTTCCGCGAAGACCCGGAGCCGAGCTCGATCAGCGTCTCTGCCGGGCTCACTGCCGCCATCTCTGCCGAGTAGAGCTCCAGCACTTCGCGTTCGGCCCGTGTCGGGTAGTACTCCGGCAGTTCGGTGATTCGCTCAAACAGTTCGCTGCCGAGCTTGTCATAGAACCACTTGGGCGGCAGTGTTTTCGGCGAGGCGGTGAGCCCGGCGCGAACATCGGCGCGCAGGCTGCGCCCCAGATGGTCCGGGGGCAGGTGGTGGATGATGTCGGAGCGGTCGGTGGAGAGGCTCATGGGGCCACCTGTTCCTTCGTGAGGTTCGGAATCGGACGTACGTCGACGTGGCCGGCGGTGGCGGTCAGAAGGCAGTTCTCCGGCACCTCATGCCAGCCGGGGCCGTCGTCGAAGGGTTCGCTGGCCACCACGACACTTCCGGGGCCCGTTCTCCAGAAAAGGGTGTCCCCGGCGGCCGTCGCTGCGATGTGCGTGCCGTCGGTGAGCAGAAAATTCAGCCGGGCCCCGGTGGCTGCTGCCACATTGCTGACGACGTGCGTCAGCGCTTCCCCGGCGGTGTCCCCGTCATCGAGCTGTTCCAGGACGAGTGCCCAGAGCAGGGCGGAGTCGACTTGGGCTTCGAGTGCCAGCAGACGGGCGGTCGGAAGCGACGCGGCCAGGACTTCCAACGCGCCCGGCCAGCCTTCGATGCGTCCGTTGTGGCTGAATAGCCAGGGTCCGTGCGCATACGGGGCAACAGCTGACTCCTCTTGTGTCATCCCTGGTGTCGCGGACCGGACGGCCGCGAGAACGGCCCGGCTGGAGGTAACCCTGGCGACGTCGGCGAAGGACCTGTCCGCCCAGATCGGCATGGCGCGGCGGTAACGGGCTGGCAAAGGATCGCCCGGGGCGTACCATCCTACGCCGAAACCATCGGCGTTCACGGTCCCGTGCCGCTGATGCCTGGGCGCCCAGGACTGCGTCAACAGCCCATGGCCGGGGGTGAGCAGCAGCTCCGCCAGTGAAATCGGGGATCCGATGTAGGCAAGGTGGCGGCACACGGGCTAACGCACCTCGTCCATTGCGGCGTCACGGGCTGTGCGGAACCCGGAAAAGATCTGCCGCCGGATCGGGTAGTCCCAGTTCCGGAATGTCCCACGGCACGCGGCCGGGTCCACAGCCCAGGACCCCCCGCGCAGCACTTTGTAGTCAGAGCCGAAAAACACTTCACTGTATTCCTGATACGGGAAGGCGTTGAATCCGGGGTACCCGCGGAAGTCACTGGAGACCCATTCCCAGACATCACCGATGAGCTGGCGCACGCCCAGCGGTGAGGCTCCGCCCGGATAGGAACCGGCGGGGGAGGGCCGAAGGGCCGATCCGCCAAGGTTCGCGTGATGGGGTGAAGGATCTTCGTCGCCCCAGGGGTAGCGGCGCGAACGCCCCGACTGGGGATCATGACGCGCAGCTTTTTCCCACTCAGCCTCGGTCGGAAGCCGGCGCCCCGCCCAGCGGGCGTACGCGTCCGCTTCAAACCAGCACACGTGCTGCACCGGCTCGTCCTCCGGCACCGGTTCAACGACGCCGAACCTGGTCCTGATCCACTGGTCACCGTCGCGTTCCCAGTATTTGGGGGCCACCAACCCGGCTTCCTTGACGTGGTTCCATCCTTGGGCCGTCCACCAGCGAGGGTTCCGGTAGCCGCCGTCGTCGATGAAGGACCGGAAAGCGCCGTTGGTCACCGGAACGGTGTCGATCCAGTAGCCCGGCAGGTGGACTTCATGGGCGGGGCGTTCGTTGTCCAAGGCCCACGGCTCCACCGAGGTCCCCATCATGAACGGCCCGGCAGGAATCAGCACTTCTTTCGTGAGCGAGCGCCGGTCCGGGGGCAGGACGTCGGCCGGCAAGGTCCGGGCCTGCAGGACCGGCGCGCCGACGCGGAGCTGGTGCGTGGCCAGCATCGTCTCGTCGTGCTGTTGCTCGTGCTGGATGATCATGCCGAATGCGAAGCCCCGATCCAGCAGCGGCGGGCCTTCCAAAGGGGTCCGGTCCAGGATGTCCAGCGCTTTGGCTCGCACTTGGGCGAGGTACTTCCGGGACTCCTCGGGCGAGAGCAGCGGTAGCGAAGGGCGAGCGCTGCGCGGGTGCTCGAACGCGTCGTACATCTGGTCGATGTCGCACCGCACTGGCTCCATTTTGCCGACGTCGCGAACCAGCCAGATTTCCTCTTGGCTGCCCACATGCGCCAGATCCCAGACCAACGGTGACATCAGCGGTGAATGCTGCTTCAGCAGGTCTTCCTCGTCGCAGGCCGTCAACGCGTGTGTCCGTTTCCGGGCCCTTTCCAGCCCGTCGGCGATGAAAGCCCTGAGAGTTTCCGGACCCGTATCGGATCCGGGAAAGTTACCTGGCATTTTCGGGACCCTTCTCACATTCTGCCGAACCAAAAAAGCTGTCGGTTCTTTGCCACCGGTCCATCCGGTCGTCCGCAGGGCATAGGCCCCGCGCCGTATAGCGGTCAACGAAGTCTTCCGCCCGGCTTCTCGCGGCGGCGTCAGCTCCCAATCGGGGCAATGCCATCAGAGCGGCCTCGGCGCAGCCGAGGGCTGCCGAGGCGAGCACGGGATCCGCCAGCGCGTCACGGGCGGCCGTCCTGATCGGATCGGTCAGGGAAGCAAGCGGGGCGCAGGCCTCTTCGGCGAGGTCGGCTGCGCGTTCATCGTCCATGAGCGCGGTCACTATGGCCGTGACCGTCTCCCATTCGCTGCCTGCCTGTGCGTCGATCACCCGGATCTCCAGGAACCCCCGTGGCCGGACAGGCGGGAACAGGGTTGTCAGGTGGTATCTCAGGTCATCCAGCGTCGCGGGCCGGGGGCCTTCCCCGCGCAGCCAGTTGCGCATCGTCAGCCCGCGCGGGGCTTTCCAGGAAGCCGTCTCCGAGGGAATGCAGAGCACAAGTGCGTCCAGCGCGTAGCGTGCCCAGGCCAGTCGGGGGTCCGCGGCGCGGGGGACCACGGCGGTCCGGGTCGGGTCCGTGGCCAGCCAGATGCGCTGACGGTTGCTGCGCCAGCCACTGGGGACGCCGTGAAGGAACGGGGAATTGGCGAACATGGCAACGAGAACCGGCAGGAGATTGTGCAGGCGAATCCAGCGTTGGGTTGCACCGGTGGAGCCGGGGCCGTCGAATCCGGCGTCCAGGGAAACCTGCAGGGAAGCCGTGGAACACATCATCGTTCGCCCGGCAGGGCCAAAGCGGTCGAAATGCTGCTCCATGGCGGCGTACCGTGGATGATCCAGTGACCGCACAGGAGGCCTACCGGGGTCCAACGCCACCGCGCCGAAGCGAAGGCCCGCCTCCGTCAGCAGACCCTCAACGGCGGCAAGGTCTGCGCGGGTCGCGGTGATGAGAGCCGGAAGATCAGCCGCGCAGGCGGAGCTGATTTCCAGCTGACCGCCCGGCTCAAAGGTGATCACCCCTCCGCCAGGCAACGGTTCCTCCGACGCCGTCATGGCGCCCCTGACCCGCGCAACCGGCACGGGGAGCCGCGGGTCCGCAACATCGTGGACCAGGTGCTCGACCTCCACCCCCGCAGCACCCGGCGGCCCGGTCTTGAAGCACACCGAGGCAACATACACCTCGGCATCGGACTCGGAGAGCGGACCCATGTCACGCCCGGGCTGCAAAACAGAAATCATGCAGCACCACTCCTTCCACGGCGGCTAGCTTAGCGGCAAGCTAAACAGCCCCCTTTCAGCTCTGTCAACGGCCAAACCAAACTGCAGGCGCGTCCACGAGCTGCACGGAACAGTCTCTGGAGGGTCCGCGCCGTGCTCAGTATTGGGGCTAATGTGCGAGGGTCAGCTGAATGTCAGGCCGGCCCAGGCAGTGGCGACGGGCGTGATGCCACCAAATACGGCCCTGAACTCTTCCTCAAGCAGAGCCCTCATAGACAGTTCGTCGGTTTCTTCCTTGGCATCCTCAATGCGTGAATCGGACATCGTCGCCTCCTTGATAAATGCATGTACAACGGAGCATCGATGCGTCCGCCGGACATGCGGTATGTACCGGCTCTCATGCAGAAGGGTAGAGGGCTAATTCGGAGATGGTCCCGTGTGGAACGTCGTGGGAGAGCTCCACAGTGAACGTCTGGTGGCCATGTCGGGTCACCAGTACTCCGCACCCGGGCTCCTTGAGAGCTTCCCGGATCGCGCCTTCGACGGCTCGGTCGAGCTTGTTCTCGAGCTCCTTGCGATGGGTGATCCTGACCTCTACGGCGTAGCGCATCTTCTGGTCAATCATTGTGTTCATCCTTCTGACCGGAGTTAGGGGGTTAAGACGAGCTTGCGGGGGGCGCCCTGCTGCTGCAGCTCCCAAGCTTGCTGGCAGTCCGAGAGCGGGAGCGGCGTCGTGTCCACGGTCAGGGCGCCGGTGGCTGCGAGCTCGGTTAGTTTCAGGTAGGCGTCGCGGCGGACTTGGACCGGCGGGTCGACGTGGGCGAACCCGAGGAGCTCCAGGCGTGCTCCGCGGACGATGTGGGCGGGCAGCTGGATGGTTGCCGCGGCGGATTGGCCGATCTGGATGTGACGGGCGCCCCGCGCGGCGACGTGCATGGCGGCCAGGGCGGGGTCGCCCCAGACCGGGTCGATGATGACGTCGAACCCGTGCTCACCAGCTGCGTCGCGGAAGGCGCCCACCAGGTCCGTGTCCGGTGTGATCGTCACTGTGGCGTCGGCGCCGTTCTCGCGGGAGCGGGCTAGCCGGTCGGGATCCCGGTCGGCGGCGACCACCTTGGCCGCGCCGAGGGCTTTGGCGAGCTGGACGGCGACTGATCCGAGAGCCCCGGTCGCGCCGAGCACCAACACGTTCTGGCCGGGCTGAAGGTCCGCGCGCCACGTGAGGGCGAGCCAAGCGGCCAGTCCGGTGTTGCCGAGCGCGGCCGCGGTGATGTCGTCGACGCTGTCGGCGAGGTCGAGCAGATCCTGCTCGGCGACGAGCGTGCGCTCGGCCCAGGCGCCGTGGGGCGCCACCGGTGAGGTGAAGAAGACCCGACGGCCGGCGGCGGTCCGGCCTACGCCATCGGCCCCGACCACGTACGGCAGAGTGCCCGGGTCGCCATAGGCGCCGGATGCCTTGGCCAGGTCGAGATGGTGGACACCGGCCGCGGTGACGTCGACGACGACGTGTCCGGTGCCGGGCCGGGGATCGGGAAAATCTGCGTAAACGGGCTTGGTTCCGGTCTGGGTCAGAACGGCTGCTTTCATGGTGTGCTCCTTCGTGTCTTGCTTGGGGCATGGGCGGTGCGCACTCTGTGATGTGCGACGGCGGGGGAGGGTCAGCTCGCTCGGTCGGTGTCGGCGGGGATGATCTGCACGCTGATCGATCCGAGGCCGCTGATCTGCCCCTTGAGCTGGTCGCCGACGTGCATCCAGGTCCCGGTACTGAGTCCGACCCCGGCGGGGGTGCCGGTGAGCACGACGTCGCCTGGTTCGAGGGTCACGTGCTCGCTGATCCGGGAGACGAGCTCGGGCACCGGCCAGATCAGGTCGGAGGTGTTGGCGTTCTGTCGGAGTTCGCCGTTGAGCCAGAACTGCAGTTGCAGGCTGGTGTCGTCGATGAAGCGGGCCGGCACGATGCCGGGCCCGAGCGGGCAGCTGTCGTCGAAGACCTTGCCGCCGAAAAGGTCGAACCTGACGAGGTGCTTGGGGTGGCGCTGCCAGTCACGGGCCGAGAGATCCAGCGCGATCGTGTAACCGGCGATGTGCTCACGGGCCCGGTCCACCGGAATGTGCCGGCCGCGGCGGCCGATGACGAATGCCAGTTCGAGCTCGTAGTCGAACTTCTCGGTCTCGGTGGGGTAGTGGACGGACCGGCCCTGGCCGACGAGCGTGGTGGTGGGCGGTTTGAGGAAGAAGACCGGGATGTTGTCCTCTTTCGAGAAGCCCGTGTGACCACCGTCGTTGATGACGTGGTCGTAGTAGTTGGCGCCGGTGCAGATGACCTTGTTCGGGTACTGCAGCGGGGTGAGCCAGTCCTCAGGCTCGGTCGGCTCGGCGACTGGATCGACTGCGCTGCTGGAGAGGGATTCGACGGCGGCGAGCAGCACCGGCTCGGCGATCTCCCAGTTGGCGAAGACGGTCATCAGCCCGGCCGCCGGACCGGCGGCCAGTATCTCGGGGGCGAGGTCGGCGACCCGGTACAGGCGGCCGTTAGGGAGTCGGATCACGGGGGTGGGCATTCCGTCGATCCGGACGGTGGACAGGGAGAACGTCACGGGTTCTGCTCCTTGATTTGTGGTGTGTTGATTTGCGCCGTGCCGGCGGCCGCCGCACGGGCTGTAAGCATCCAGTCGTCGACGATCGAGTCTGGAGTCGCGGTGGGCCTAGACATCAGGTCACGGGCGGCGCCGCGCACCTGTTCGCGTTGCGGGGGTGTGAGGTACTCCACGGGGGACGCGCCGTCGACGCGGGCCAGCGCGAGCAGCGGCAGAAGAGACGCGACGCGTCCCATCAGGTCCGCCGGCGGTTCCCAGTCGATGTGTCGGGCGTAGCTGTCCAGCAGCAGGCGGGCGGAGCGGTGCAGCCGCTCAGTGTGGTCCGGCAGAATGATCGACTTGAGCAGCAGGTGGTTCAGGCAGAACGCGAGATCGAACGCCGGGTCACCGAACCAGCCGCACTCGGCGTCGAGCAATACCGGGCCGCGCGGACCGAGAAGAATGTTCTTGGGGCTGACATCGCCGTGCACCACCGCCAGGTGTGTGCCGGCGGTCACCGCGGCGAGCCCCTCGATCCGGTCGGCCAGGTCGGGATTCGCCCGGGCGGTGACCCGGAAATAGGGCTCGATGCGTAACGCGTCGAAGTTGCCGTCGGTGGCGAATGCTTGCGCGGCAGCCGGATCCTTGGCGCTCGCTGTGTGCAGCCGGCCGACCAGGTCGCCGACGGCGTGCGCGGCGGCCGGGTCGATATGCCCGCCAAGGAGCTGGGCCTTCCAGACCGGGTAGTCCTTGGGCGGGAGGAATTGCATCGCGAACAGTCCGGCCTGCTCGTCATAGGCGAACACCTGCGGGACCTGCGTGGGAGCGACGGCTCCGGCGAACAGCAGCCACTCGTACTCGACCCGGTTGCGGGAGGTCGGCGCGAGCCATTCCTGCGCGACCTTCAGCTGCGCCAGCGCTCCCTTCACACAGAGGGTACGACCGGGCAGGTCCACCTGCCACAGGTCCGAGCTCACGCCACCGGTCAGGGGGGTCAGTATCGCAGTCTCCGATGCCCGCATCAGTCCGTTGCGGAGCAGGAACTCCTGCACGCGGGCCGCGGGCTCGGCGTCGTTCACCGTTCAGCCACCGCGGCTGGGGCCAGCATGGGCAGATTGCTGAAGCCCAGGGTTGAGTCCTCGGCGATGCGCACCAGCTGGTTGTATTTGGCCAGCCGCTCGGAGTTCCGCACGGACCCGATCTTGATCTGCCCGGCCCCGGTCCCGACAGCCAAGTCGGCCAGGAAGTCGTCCTCGGTCTCCCCGGATCGGGCCGACACCACCGGGGCGTAGTCGGCGGCGCGCGCCTCGGCGACCACGTCGAGAGTGCCAGTCAGTGTGCCGTTCTGGTTCACCTTGACCAGGACGCCGTTGGCAACCCCGTGGGCGATGCCCTTGGCGAGCCGTTGGCTGTTGGTGGTGAACAGATCGTCGCCGATCAACCTGATCCGATGTCCCAGGCGTTTGGTCAGGGTCTGCCAGCCTTCCCAGTCCTCCTCGTCGAGCGGGTCCTCGATCGAGACGATCGCGAAGCGGTCAACCCAGGACGACACCATGTCGATCATCTCGGCGGTACTGAGATGCCGTTCCTGCCGGCGCAGGTGGTAGTCGCCGGCTTTGCTGTCGTACAGCGAGGTCGCAGCGACGTCGATGGCGATGGCGATGTCAGTGCCGGGCTCCAGACCGGCGGCCTCGATGGATTGGGTGATCAGCTCAAGGGCTTCCTCGCCGGTGCGGCAGCCCGGGCTCAGGCCGCCCTCGTCGGCCAGCAAGGTCGGCAGCCCCCGTTCGGCGCAGAGGGTGGTGGCAGCGGCGCGGACGCGGGAGGTGAGCTGGATTGCCTTGAGTGTGGAGGTGGCCGAGACCGGTATGGCCAGGAAGTCCTGGAAGTCCATGCCCCGTCCGGCGTGGAGGCCGCCGGAAAGGATGTTGACCATCGGCATCGGCAGCACCGGCTCGCCAGCATCGGCGAGCTGGGCGATTCGCCGATACAGCGGCAGCCCGCTGGCCACGGCGGAGGCACGGCAGACCGCCAGTGAAGTGCCCAGGACGGCATTGGCACCGAGCCGCGACAGCGTACGGGTCCCGTCCAGGTCCCGCAGCCGCTCATCGATGGCCCGCTGGTCGTCCACGTCGTGGCCGCGCAGCGCGGATGCAATCTCGCCGTTCACGTGGTCGACTGCGGCGGTGACGCCGAGGCCGTCGAACACCGACGAGTCGCCGTCGCGCAGCTCGTGGGCCTCGTGGGTGCCGGTTGAGGCTCCGGAGGGCACGGAGGCCCGGGCGAGGGCGCCGGTGTTGAGGACGACGTCGACCTCGACGGTCGGGCGGCCGCGGGAGTCGAAGATCTGGCGGCCGTGAACGGTGCGGATGGTGCTCAAGAGGACACTCCAGTGGTCAGCGGGGACGGGGTGTTGCAGGGGTGGTGAGCCGGTTCGCCGTGCAGGACGCGGACGACTTCCTGGGCGGCGCTGCGGCGCAAGTCGATCACCGACGCGTCGGAGGCGAAGGCGATGTGGGGGGTGACGATCACGCCGGGGTGCGCCAAAAGCTCGGCGGGAACCGTCGGCTCCTCTTCCAATACATCCAGGCCGGCTCCGCCGAGATGTCCGGTTTGCAGGGAGGCGAGCAGGGCTGCGGTGTCGATCAGTCCGCCGCGGCTGACGTTGATCACGAAGGCGCCCGTCGGCAGCAGCGCCAGTTCCCGTTCGCCAATCAGGTGATGCGTGTGCGGCATCAGGGGCGCGTGCAGGACGACAATATCGCTGGCGGCGAGGAGGCCGTCAAGGGGCATCACCTCGATGCCCCCGGTGTCGGCCGGAGGGTGCGGGTCGCTGATCACGACGCGGGCTCCGAGCGCCTGCAGCTTGGCCGCCGTGGCTCTGCCGATGCGGCCGTATCCGACGACACCGCACGTCAGAGTGGACAGCCGCCGCAGCCGCGCCCCGGCGGGGTTCCATCTGCCGGCGCGGACCTCGCGGTCGGCGGCGACCAGCCCGCGAGTCCAGGCCATGGCCAGCCCGACGGCGTGATCGGAGACCTCTGCGACGCAGTAGTCCGGTACGTTTGTGACCTGCACGCCGCAATCCGTAGCGGCGGACACTGCGATGTTGTCCAGGCCCACTCCCATCCGGGCGACGACCCGCAGCGGGGCCGAGGACGCGATCGCTGTAGCGGACACGGTGGCCCAGCAGGTGAGGATGGCGGCGGGCTGGTGTTCTGCGATCAGGGCGTCGATGGTCTCGACCGGTGCCGGGTCGGCCGGGCCGACGACGAGGCGGAAGCCGGCGTCTTCGAGGATGCCTCGTTCGATGCTGTCGTCGGGCCAGGCCCGGTCGGTCAGCAGGACGGTCTGCTGTGGGGTCATGACGCGTGCTCCTTTTTCGTGGTCCGGCCTGGAACGGCCGGGTTGGGGTCGGACGGGTTTTGATTGAATGTCGGGTCCACGCACCGGGTGATCTGTTCGCCAAGCCCAGTCACCGACGCCTTGACGGTGTCTCCGGCGCTCAGAAAGCGGCCGTGGTGGAGGCCGAATCCGGCGGGGGAGCCGGTGCAGAGCAAGTCGCCGGGGCGAAGCCGGGTGTGCTGGGACAGGTACGAGAGCTGTTCGGGAATGCTGAACACCATGTCGTCGGCCGTGTCGTCTTGCATGAGTTTGTCGTTGAGCGACAGCCGCAGCCGCAGGCCGGAGGGGTCGGGGACCTGCCAAGCGGGAACGAACCACGGTCCGAGAGGGAGCGATCCCCGCAGGCCTTTGCACTGCAACCAGTCGCTGCCCAGCGCGGGCAGGTCTGGCCGGAGGACACGGGAGCGGATCGTCAGGTCATTGACCACGCAGTAGCCGGCGATGGCCGCGTGCGCCTCGGACACTGTTAGCCGGGAGCCGGACCCGCCGATAACGGCACCGATCTCGACCTCCCAGTCCAGGGTGTCAACGTCCGGACCCAGCTCCAGTTCACCCAGAGGGGTGCCGACCCGGTCGATGCTGGTCAGACAGATGTAGGGGCTGCCGTCGCGGCGTCGCTGCTTCAGAGCCTGCGCGGTGGCGGCACGCACGCGATCGGCGTCGGCCGGGTCAGCGCCGTCGACGGCGGCCTCGATGACTTGCCGCCGATAGTTGCCGATGGTGCAGAACAGCTGCGTGGGCCGCAGCGGTGCCTCAAACAGCAGCGAGCCGGCCGGCAGGCCGTGCTCGGCGATCGCCTCCGCCGTCTGTGGAGACTCGGTCAGTCGTCGAAGCTCGGCGTGATGGGTGCCCCACTGTCGGATCAGGTCGGTGATTGAGGCGAACCTTGCGCACGGCCAGTCCGAGGCCCACGTCCGCAGTGGAAGAGCGCGGTCGCGATGGACCAGCCAGACCGCCGTCGTCTCCACAGCGTGAGCTGTCTGGGCCAGCACGATCCCCGTGGGGGCAAGGTCGGCTTGTCTGCCGTCATCTTCAAGCATGTGCTAACGATAGCATAGCGGGTTTAGGATTTCACCCCCCCTCGAGCTGCGGGCTCGTCGCGTTAATAGGAGAGGCCGACGACGACGGCGGCAAGGCCGAGCCGCTGTGGCGACACGCCGCGCTGACGCCGCAGCCAGCGGCTTTTAATCGGGCGGGGTCAGCCTTCGTGTGGCCGGCCGCGACGCGTCCTGGATACTGTCGTGCGGCTGCTGGCAGACTTGGAGTGACCCATTGACAGGGCAGTCCGGTCGAGGGATAGTGCTAACGATCGCATGGAATCGTTGAGAGGAACTGAAGTGACAGTACGAAGAGTAGTCACCGGCACGGACGGGGCGGGGAAGTCGGTGTTCGTCTCCGACGGAGCAGTACCCCACAGCCACGACTTCGAGACCATGCCGGGGCAAGCTCAGATCCGGGTCTGGTTCACCCCCGGAGCGCCGTCCACCATGCCACCCGACGCGGAGCCCACCGACAATCACGGCCCGGTGGTCCCTGGCCCAGGCGGTGCAAGCTTCGTGATCGTGCGTTACGCCCCCGATTCCGTGGTGAAGAGACCGGATTTCGATCCGGCCGCAGCCGGCCAGGAGCTGGCCACCTACGCGCCGGATCTGGCCGAGGTGTTCGAGCCGGACGGTATGCACCGCACCCGCAGCGTCGACTACGGGGTGGTGCTGGAAGGGGAGGTGTGGCTCGAGCTGGACGACGGCGCGCAGGTGCGGCTGACGCAGGGCGACACAATCGTGCAGCTCGCCGCCCGGCATGCCTGGCGGAACAAGACGAAGGCGCCGGCGACGGTGGCATTCGTGCTCACCGGCGTCGGCGCCTAAGTGCTGGCCGGGGCGCGCGTGCGCCCCGGCCAGGCCGGTAGGACGACCCGGCCTAGCGGGTCGTCAGGGAATGACGACGTAGTTGCTGAAGCCGCCGCGCGGATCCTTCAGCCGCCCGGAGATTGCAGTGTTGACCTCCGACAACGGGAACGCCTCGGTCTCCAGGTAGTTGAGGTCAAGGGTGCCGGTCTCAACCATGTCGGCCATCTCCTGCCCTTGGGCCGCGGTGAACCAGTTCGAGCCCATGATCTGGACCTGCTCGTCCATCAGCCATTTCATGTCGACCGCGACCTCGTCGGCCACCCCGCCGACATTGACCACCCGACCGCCGCGCCGGACCCCTCGCATGGAGTCGACCATGGTAGCCGCGTCGGCTCGGGCCCCGAGGGCGCTGATCACAAAGTGGGCTCCGTCGCCACGCGTCTGGGCTTTGGCCCACTCCGCGGACGACTGTTCGCCGAGCTTCAAGACCTCGATCCTGCGCGGTGAGAGGGCCTTCACCCGCTCGAGCAGCTCCTCGTTGCGTCCGGTGCCAAGGATCTTGGACACCCCCATGCTCAGGCACAGCACGGTCGCTGCCACCCCCAGCGTGCCGGTGATCCCGTCGATGAGGCCCACGGTGCCCGGTCCAGCGCCGGCCTGGCGGAGCGCCCCGTAGGCGGTGCCGATATATCCGAACCGGGCAGCCAGTTCGAACGGCAGGTTGTCGGGGATCTTGACCAGAGCCTGCTGCGGAGCAGTCATGAACTCACTGAACCCACCATAGGGGTAGAGGTCGAAGATCCGCTGTCCGTCACGCGAGGTGCTGAAGTACCCGTTGAGGGTGTAGTAGCGGCAGCGGCTGGGAGTGCCCCCGGAACAGGCGTAACAGCTCCCGCAGGAGCGCAGCGGGTTCACGTACACCCGGTCACCGGGCTTGACGTTTATGACCGACTCTCCGACCTCCTCCACCACCCCGGTGGGATCGAGCCCGAAGATCGCCGGGAAGGCGGGGATGGGCTGGTGGGGGAACCAGGTCGGCCAGTTGTTGATCACGTTGGCCATGTTCGGCACGATGCCGACGGCCTTGACCCTGACCAGTACATCCGTGGGTCGGGGTTTGGGTACCTCGATGGTGTCGATCGACATGGGTTCGCCGATCTTGTGCAGTCGGGCTGCGCGCATCGTCGCCATTGACGGGCTCCTTCTAGGGAAAGAAAAGGGTTGTTGTGGGGGAATGGGGCGGGGGAGCTACTTGCGGTAGCTGTCCTCGAGGTCGATGTGGAGCAGGCCCATGATCCGTACGCCGGAGTTGTACCAGGCGATGGTCAGGGTGAGCTCCACCATCTGCTGGTCGTCGAGGTGCGCGGCCGCGGCAGCCCAGGTCGCGTCGGACACGTGCACCTTGGTGGTCGATTCGCGTGCAAGGGCAATTACGGCACGTTCGGAGTCGTCGAACAGCTCAGAGCTCTCGCCTTCCGCCACCGCGGCCAGCTGCTCGTCGGTGAGTCCGGCCTTGCGGCCGTGGGACTGGTGGTGGGCGATCTCATACTCCGAGCCGGTGGCGTGGCCGACCGACAAGATCGCCAGCTCCCTCAGCTTCGGGCTCAGCTGTGAGCCGTCACGCAAGGCGTTGGCGTAGGACAAGAATGCGTCGAGCAGGACCGGGGCGTTCGCCAGTGCACGGAAGATGTTGGCGGTCGGCACCTTGCGCTCGGCCTCGAGGCGGTCCCACAGCGGCTGCTGGTGGACCGAAACGGCGGCGTCGCGGGACAGGGAGGGAACTCGGGACATGATTGTATACTCCAGTCAGGTTGGGGCGTCAGCGGGTCTGGGCGTCAGCGGGTCTGGGGGTTGGCGAGGAATTTCTCCAACGTCATCGGGGCAGGAGGAACGGCCGGCGACTTCAGCGGGACCCCGACGAAGGCCGAAGCCTCGAAGTACCACTTCTCCAGGGCAGGCAGTCCCCAGCGAGCGTTGGTGCTGACAGCCTCGGCGTCCCAGCGCACCGGCTCTGTCTCGATGTCGATGGTCTGGTAGTGGCTGTTGAAGACCTCGACACGATGGCCGTCTGGATCGCGAAGGTAGGCGAAGAGCATGCCCCCCGGCCCGTGCCGGCCCGGGCCTCGTTCGACCCCGTCTCCGTAGCCCATGATGCCGGCGAAGTCGCAGGCGGTGAAGATGTCATGGCTCTCGGAGACGGTGTAGGCGAAATGGTGCAGACTGGGGCCGTCGCCGGTCACCATGGCCAGGTCCAGGCAGGTGCCCTTGCGGTACATGAAGGCACCGATCAGCTCATCGCCGTGCTCCAGGTATTCCGAATTGCGGAACCCCAGGGCACTGTAGAACGCGCACAACTCATAGACGTCGGGTGTGAGGAGCTGGAAGTGGTCCAGTCGCTGGGCGCGGGCCCCCTGGTACTGCTCGAAATTGATGTGCAGCCGGGGCCGGGTCTCCATCGTGGAGCACAGCTCCAGCGGCGTCCCGACCGGGTCCGAGACGTGCAGCGTGCGGCCCTGGTGCGGCATGTCCACCCACTCGGCCGGGAGGTCGCGATCGCGGAAGTATCGGTAGGCCTCGTCCAGGTCCTCCTCGAAGAAGACCCGGAATCCGATGCGGCGGGCCGTGCCGCCGTCGAGGTTCTTCTCCAGCACGAGGCTGTGGTGACAGGCCTCGGCCAGGCCGCGTAGGTACACCGTCGAGTCGTCCTCCTCGCTCACCACCAGGCCGAGGACCTTGGTGTAGAAGTCGCGACTCTCCGCCAGGTCGGCGACGTTTAGTCGCAGGTGGCTGGTTCGGCTGATGTTGAACGGGGGGCGTAGATCGACCGGTGGTAGCAAGATGTCCTCCAATGGGTACGGTGTGGTGCTATCGTTAGCAAATTTTGTTTTTGAAGCACTCGAGAGCGCGCATCTTTTGGTGGGTGGTGCGGTTTCAGGCGGAGCGCTCGCGCGTCGCCGCCGGGGGCGGTGCGGTGCTGCCGCGAGGCACGAGCCAGCCTACCGACACCGACTCGTAAGGATCGTTGCCGGTGGGCGGGTTGTTGAGTCGGCGGATGAACCAGAGTCCGCAGGAGGTGGCCACATCGCCGATGGGGAGACTGATAGTGGTGAGTCCGGGTCCCCACCAGGAGAACCCGCTCTGATCGCCGAAGCCGACGACCGACAGCTCGGTGGGGACGTCGACGCCCATTTCCAGCAAGCCGTCCAGGGCGCCGACTGTGTGTAGGACGGACCCGAGGACGACGGCGGTCGGCGGGCTCGGCCGGTTCAGCAACTGATGCACCGCCTCGCGAGCGTGCTCGGGTGAGGCCGGGGCGCCAAGTTCGACCAGGTTGGAGCGCGGCGAAACGCCCCGGTCACGGAGGGCCTGGCGGTAGCCCTCGAGTCGCTCCCGGCCTGTGGGCAGGTCAGCCGGTGCGCCGATGTAGGCGATCCGGGTGTGGCCGAGATCGAGCAGATGCGTCGTGGCATCGTGCAGCGCCCGGTGATCATCGAGACCGAACCACTGCGCGCCCAGTGACGAGTGCCTGCGCAGCAATTGGACGTGCGGCATGCCCCGCAGCAGGTTGACCGAGTCACTGTGTGGGCTCGGGGTCGGTGCGATTACCACACCTGCCGCGCGGCTGGCGGACAGTTCGCGCAGGTGGCGGCGCTCGATGAGGCGATCGTCGAACGTCTCGGCCAGCATCAGCTGGTAGTCCTCGGCGGCCATTATCGCGGACAGCTCGTGGGCGATGGTGAAGTAGAAGCTGTTGCGGATGTCGGGGATGACCAGCCCCACGACATTGCTCGGGGCGCCCCGCATCATTCGGGCCGCGTGGTTGCCCACGTAGCCCAGTTCGGAGGCCGCCTGACGGACGCGGGCCTTGGTCTGCTCACTGATGCGGGTGTCATCGGCCAGCGCCCGTCCGACGGTGGAGACCGACAGCTGCAGATGTGCAGCGATATCCTTGGTCGTGACCATCGTTCCTCCTGACGCAAGTCTGTTAGCAGATCATCGTATACGGCGGAATGGCCTAGGGTCGGGCGCTGATGCAATCGGAGCCGACGCGGCGTTGGCGCGCCGATGCGTCCATCCGAAGTACCTGCTCGAAGGTTGGAACTGCTTGCCATTCCTGTGCTAACGATAGCACGAACCGGGGTGCGGTCAAGAGGGGGCGCGTCCGGATTGCCGGGGTCGGCTCAACCGGCTTGCCGGAAATCCTGCCCCCGCCTCGTGGTATGACGGTAAGCCCGGGCATTCCCTTTGTCCTGTTGCCGCGCGCGCCAGGACCTCCGGAAAGATCCCTCTTGACGCTGGCATGCGTCATGCTATCGTTAGCACAGGTACCCAGTACACACCCGTTCCACCCTTCGAGGACGCGCTTCCGACAGCCGCACCGGCGTGCCGATGCCGCGTCGGCTCCGATCACATCGGCGCGCGATCCTCGGCCATGCGAACACAACCCCTCTCGACTAGGAGACGATGATGTCCCACCCGATCCCTTCCGGCGCCAACCGGGCCCCCGGTGCAGCCGGTTCCGCCGTTGAACACGCCGTACCTACCTACCCCGAGCCTATGGATGCGATCTCCGTGGACGCGATCCCCGCCAGCCCGGCGCCATCCCGGGTGAAGAACAACCCTGAAGGCAAAGCCACTAAGGCCGTCGCCGCCGTCTCGCTCGGCGTCCTGGCGTTCACGTTCATGCTCAATGCGATGGACCGGCAGGTCTTCCCGCCCCTGCTGACCACAATCAGCAATGAGTACGGGTTCAGCCTTCAGGCCGGTGGACTGCTGGCCACGATCTTCACCCTCGGGATGGCGGTCGCAGGCATCCCCGCCGGATTCCTGGTCGAGCGGTTCTCGCGCAAGACCGTCCTGGTGGTCAGCGTCGTGATCTACTCCCTAGGCACCCTGGCGACCCCGCTGGCCTCCTCGTGGGGCGACATGGCCCTGTATCGGATTATCTCGGGGCTGGGTGAGGGGATGCAGGCCGCGGCCCTTTTCGCCGCCGTCGGCGCGTTTTTCCACCACCGTCGCGGCCTCGCCCTGGGGGTCCTGGGCTTCGCATTCGGACTAGGGGCGATATTCGGCCCACCGCTCGGTGTCACGTTTGCCGGCCAGTTCGGATCCTGGCGGTCCCCGTTCATCATCTTCGGGCTGCTCGGCCTGCTGGTCGCAATGGTCGCCGCGTTCGCCGTCAGCCGGAAGTTCACCGAGCGGGCAATCAGCATGACCGGCGTCGAAGGCTCCTACGACTACATGCCGGCCAAAGCCTACAACCGCAACTCCTTGGCGATCGCCGCAGCCTCGGGCTGCGGCGCCCTCGCTTTGTACGGGTTCCTGGGTCTGTACCCGACCTTCCTGACTACTCAACTTCACGTGTCCACCGGTCAGTCTGCGCTGGCGCTCAGCTTCGTGGGCCTGGGGGGACTGGCCGGCCTGTTCGGGGGCTGGATCGGCGACCGGATCAACCAGCGGATCCTTTTGATCGTTTCCCTGGTCGTGATGGCGGTGATCGGCGTGCTGATCTACCAGGTGCAGGCATCGTTCGCTTGGCAGTGCGTCTTCGCCTGCCTGATGGGTGTGTTCGGTACCGGTGTCTTCTTCCCCAACACCAATAGCGCGATCCAGCGGGCGGTCCGCCCGCACCAGGTCGGGAGAGCCGCCGGTCTGTTCGTCACTTGCTACTACGGATCGGCCGCCTTCTCCGGGCTGCTGTTCGCGGCGCTGGTGCCGATGCTCGGCTGGCAGGGAGCCGGCTTGCTGCAGGTCACCGTGCTGCCGTTGGTGGCGGCCGCGATCATGCTGATCGTGCAGACCTCACTGTTCAACAACGCGACCCTGGCGGCCACCCGTTGATCACCCCCGTGATCGCGACGGAAGGAGAACCAAGTGCGTGAAGCCAGTTCGCATGATCGCGCTCTCGGCGCATTGACCGGGATCGTCGTTGCCGACTTCAGCCGGGTACTCGCCGCACCCTACGCGACAATGCTGTTCGGTGACCTTGGCGCCGACGTGATCAAGATAGAGCGCCCAGGTCTTGGTGACGACACTCGTCAATGGGGGCCACCGTTCACCGATGATCACGAGGCGACGTACTTTTTGTCGGTGAACCGCAACAAGCGATCATTCACGGCCGACATGTCCGACCCGGCAGACCACGACGACTTGATCGAGCTGATTCGGCGGGCTGACGTGCTGATCGAGAACTTCCGTCCGGGCACGATGGCACGGCACGGGTTGTCCTACGAGGAGGTCGCCGCGATCAACCCGCAGTTGGTGTATTGCTCGATCACAGGGTTCGGCTCGGGGGAGGCTGCCGCGGCCTTGCCCGGCTACGACCTGCTGGTGCAGGCCGTGGGAGGACTGATGAGCGTGACCGGCACGGGCCCGGGTGAGCCGGTCAAGGCCGGCGTCGCCCTGGTCGACGTGCTGACGGGCCTGCACGCCGCTATTGGCGTTCTGGCCGCGCTGCGTGCACGGGAGACAACCGGTCGGGGCCAACTCGTTGAGGTCAACTTGCTCAGTACCTTGCTGTCCAGCATGGTCAACCAGAGCGTCGGCTACACCGCCGGTGGTGCGGTTCCGGGCATCCTCGGGAACAGGCACCCTTCGATCGCGCCCTATCAGCTGTTCCCGGCTTCCGACCGGCCGGTCGTCATCGCGGTCGGAAACGACCGGCAGTTCGCCCTGATGTGTAAGGAACTCGGAATCCCCGAGGCGGCGAACGATCCACGTTTCGCGACCAACCCGGCCCGCGTCGCCCACATCGACGAACTCGATCAGGCCATCACGGTGCGAACCATCAAGCAGCCCGCCGAGCACTGGTACCGGGTCCTGTCGGCTCGCGGGGTCCCCTGCGGCCCCGTCAACGACATCGCCGGTGCCTTCGCGATGGCCAGCGAGCTGGGGCTCAACGCCCGCGTTGCCGTGGGGGCCGGCCAGGACAGCGTTGACTTGGCCGCCAACCCGATCACACTGTCCGACACGCCAGTCACCTACGTTCGCCGGCCACCACGGCTCGGGCAGCACGCCGAAGAAGTGCGCGCCTGGCTTCACAGCCAGACCACCAACGAACTTCCGCAACACCGCCACAGCAGCATCAACCACGAGCCAATGGGAGCGCACCAGTGACCGACTTCGCCACCGACTACCTCGACATCGACTCCCTGCTCACCCAGCAGGAGATCGATCTGCGCAGCCAGGTCCGCCAGTTCGTCGACGACCGGATCCGCCCCAACATCAAGTCCTGGTATGAGGAAGCAGTCTTCCCCCAGGAGCTGGTTAAGGAATTAGGGAGTCTTGGCCTGCTGGGCATGCACCTGAAGGGGTACGGTTGCGGCGGCCGCAGCGCCGTCGAGTACGGGATCGCCGCCATGGAGCTTGAAGCCGGCGACTCCGGCATCCGCACCTTCGTGTCCGTGCAGGGCTCGCTTGCCATGAGCGCAATCTCCAAGTTCGGTTCGGAGGAGCACAAGCAGCGGTGGTTGCCTGGCATGGCCGCAGGGGAGCTGATCGGGTGCTTCGGTCTCACCGAGCCCACCGCGGGCAGCGACCCCGCCAACATGCTCACCCGAGCCGAGCGTGATGGGTCGGGTTGGGTGCTCAACGGAGCCAAACGCTGGATCGGTCTTGCCTCCATCGCCGATGTTGCGATCATCTGGGCTGGCACCGACGACGGCATCCGCGGCTTCGTCGTCCCGACTGACACGCCGGGCTTCTCGGCCACCCCGATCTCCGAGAAGCTCTCTATGCGCGCGTCCATCCAGTGCGATATCACCATGGAGGACGTCCATCTACCGGGCAGTGCCGCACTACCCGGCGTGGCCGGCCTCCGCGGTCCGTTCTCCTGCCTCAACGAAGCGAGATACGGCATTATGTGGGGTGCCATGGGTGCCGCCCGTGACGCCTACCAGGCTGTCTTGACATACGCGAACCAGCGCACCCAGTTCGGCAAACCGCTCGCCTCTTTCCAGCTCACTCAGCAGAAGCTGGTGGACATGGTCCTGGAGATCCAGAAAGGAACGCTCGTGGCCCTCCAGACAGGGCGGCTCAAAGACGCCGGCCGTCTGCGTCCCGAGCAGATTTCCTTCGGCAAGCTCAACAACGTCCGCCAAGCGATCGAGATCTGCCGTTCCGCCCGCACGATCCTCGGCGGAAATGGGATCACCCTCGAGCACTCGCCGCTTCGGCACGCCAACAATCTTGAGAGCGTGCGAACCTATGAGGGCACCGACGAGATCCATACCCTGATCATGGGCCGCGCGATCACCGGCATCCCGAGCTTCTCGTAGAGTGCGGGGGAGCATCGTGACCGAGAAGCAGGCTTTCCGGGAATCCGTTCCGGGCCGCGGGGCCGCATCCGCCGAAATCGTTACCGAGACCTTCACCACCTATCTGGACCATGCCGGTTTCCGCTTTGCCGTCCTGACCTTGGAGAATTCCGACCGCCGCCCCGTGAGCCTGGGTCCGGCATCCCTGGCCGGGTTCGAGGCCGCCGTGTGCGCCGTGGACCTGTCCCGGGTGGATGCCGTGGCCGTGACCGGCAAGGGCCCGGTTTTCTGCGCGGGGGCGGACCTGAAGACGATGACGGAGGCTGCGACTCCGGAGCAGGCCGAGGACGTGGCGCGCCTGGGCCTGCAGGCACTCGGACGGCTGGCGGCGCTACCGGTGCCCACGTTCGCGTTCGTCAACGGGGCCGCGTTGGGCGGCGGGCTGGAACTGGCTCTGCATGCGGACTACCTCACCGCCGCGGACTCGGTCCGCGCCCTGGGTTTTCCCGAGGTCCGCCTCGGCCTGGTCCCTGGCTGGGGCGGCATCCCGCTCAGCGTGGCCCTGATCGGGTCCGCGGCGGCGTCCCGTCTGGTGGTCACGGATTCACTCGCAGGTAAAAGCCTCTCGGCCCGGGGGGCCGCCGGGCTTGGCTTGGTCGATGCCGTCCTGCCGCAGGACGGGTTCCTGGTGGCATCGTTGGATTTCGCCGTCGGGATCCTGTCCGGTTCGGCGGCGCCCGCCCGCGCTGGCCGCAGCGCGGAGCAGGAGCGCTCTGGCGCCGTCGTCGGTTCCGTGGCACTGGAGTCTGTCCGGACGCGGCTCGACGCCCGCCTGCACGGCGCCGCGCCCGCCCCCTACCGGGCCCTGGAGCTGATCGCCGCAGCGGACGCCACCCCAGCCGCTACCCCCGCCGGTACCGCCGGACGGACGGCGGAGATCCGGGCCTTCGGCGAACTGCTGCGCTCCGGCGAGGCCCGTGCCAGCATTTACGCCTTCCACCTCACGCAGTCCCTGGCGAAGAAGCCCGCGGGCGCACCGGCCGCGGCGCCGCTGCCGCTGCGCTCGGTCGGCGTTGTCGGTGCCGGGCTGATGGCGAGCCAGCTCGCCCTCCTCTTCGCGCGGCAGCTGCGCGTCCCCGTACGGATCACGGACCTGTCCCAGGAGCGCATCGACAGGGCACTGGAGTGGACCGGCGGGCAACTCGACCAACTCGTGGGGCGCGGGCACTTGCAGGCGGGCGAGGCCGAGGCCGTCCGCATCCTGGTCACCGGAGGCACGGACAAAGCAGCCTTCGCGGACTGCGACGTGGTCATCGAGGCAGTCTTCGAGGAGCTGGAGGTTAAGCGCGCCGTGTTCGCCGAGCTTGAACCGCTGTTGCGCCCGGAGGCCCTGCTGCTGAGCAACACCTCCTCGCTGTCCATCGCGGAAATGGGCCTGTCTCTCACCCACCCGGGGCGGCTGATCGGCTTCCACTTCTTCAACCCGGTGGCCGTTTTGCCGCTCGTCGAAATCATCACCGCGCCGCACACGGACGAAACCACGCTTGCGACGGCGTTCGAGCTGGCCAAACGATTGTCCAAAACGGCTGTGCTCGTCACGGACACGGCCGGCTTCGTGGTCAACCGCGTGCTGACCCGGCTCTTCAGCGAGGTCCTCACCCTGCTCGACGACGGCGCCGATCCCGAGACCGTGGACCACGCCCTGGACCCGCTGGGCCTGCCCATGACACCGCTGCAACTGCTGCAATTCATCGGCCCGGCCGTTCAGCTGCATATCTGCGAGACTATGCACCGGGCATATCCGCAGCGGTTCGGCGTGAGCACCAGCCTCACGAAGCTGGTCGCCGCGGGACTTCCCGGCTATCTGGATAACGACGGCGGCCTCTCACCCGCCGCCGCTGCCCTGCTGCCGGCGTCGAACCCAGCAGATGCCGGCGCAATCCGCTCCAGAATCCTGGCCGCGCTGGCCCAGGAAGTCACGGCCATGCTAGACGAGTCGGTGGTGGCCGGGCCGGAGCAGATCGACCTGTGCATGATCCTCGGCGCCAACTACCCCTTCCACACCGGCGGTCTGACCCCATTGCTGGACCGGGAAGCAGGCACCGCCTTCCATCCGAAGTTGCGGGTGCCCGTTCCCTCTTCACAGCAGTCCGACACCCCCGGGCCCGGCCGCCCCTAGACCAACGCACGTGCCGGTAGTCCGTCCCTCGCCCGTCCAAGGAGTAGAAATGAACCGCAGCACAGATGTCGTCATCGTTGGAGCCGCCCGCACGCCGCAGGGCAGACTGATGGGGCAGCTGGCTCCGTTGTCCGCCGTCGAGCTCGGCGGCGCTGCGATCGCCGCGGCTCTGGACCGGGCCAAGATCCGTCCGGATGCCGTCGACGCCGTCATCCTGGGACACGTGCTCCAGGCCGGGGCTGGACAGAATCCTGCCCGGCAGGCTGCTGTAGCCGGAGGCATTCCGCTCAGCGCCCACGCCGCCACCGTTAACAAAGTGTGTCTGTCCGGACTGAGTGCCATCATCGACGCGGGCCGGCTGCTGCGGCTCGGAGAAGCCGCGGTGGTGGTCGCCGGCGGACAGGAATCCATGAGCAACGCTCCGCATCTGCTGCGGGGTTCCCGCGCCGGACACTTCTATGGCGACGCTGCGCTGATCGACTCGGCCGCCCACGACGGACTCACCGATGCCTTCGATCACGAGGCCATGGGTTTAGCCACCGACCATGCCAATGACGCCTTGGGCATTTCCCGCGCTGAGCAGGACAAGGCCGCAGCCGATTCCCACCGGCGGGCAGCGGCCGCCGAGGCCGCGGGGATCTTCAACGCGGAGATAGTCTCAGTCAGGGTGCCGCGGCGCCGCGGGGAGGCCGATCTGGCATGCACCGACGAGGGTGTGCGTCCGGACAGCAACGAGGAGTCGCTCGGCAGGCTCAGGCCGGCGTTCTCCGCAACTGGCACAGTTACCGCGGGCAATGCCTCGCCGCTCAACGATGGCGCGGCCGCCGCCGTCCTGACAACCCGCGGCTATGCAGACGCCTACGGACTCGAGATCATGGCGGTGCTCGGCGCCCCGGGACAGACAGCCGGCCCAGACACATCACTGCCGGACAAACCGGCGCGTGCCATCGCGAAGGCACTTGAGACGTCCGGCTGGAGTGTGAGGGATCTGGATTTCGTGGAGATCAATGAGGCGTTCGCCTCGGTTGCCCTCCATTCGGCGGCACAGCTTGGGATCGGCATGGACAGAGTTAACGTCAACGGCGGAGCGATCGCCCTCGGCCATCCCATCGGCGCCTCCGGCGCGCGGGTTGTGGTCTCGGCCGTTTACGAGCTCATGCGCCGCGGCTCGGGCCAGGCGGCCGTGGCCCTTTGTGGCGGCGGCGGCCAAGGCGAAGCGCTGCTCCTCTCACGCTGACTCAGCGTACTCCCGAACTGAAACAGTGCGTTCAAACGGATTTCCCCGTCCT
This sequence comes from Arthrobacter sp. DMZ02-1R, assembly GCF_057747935.1. Classification (NCBI taxonomy): domain Bacteria; kingdom Bacillati; phylum Actinomycetota; class Actinomycetes; order Micrococcales; family Micrococcaceae; genus Arthrobacter; species Arthrobacter sp. DMZ02-1R. The sequence goes on along the minus strand of NZ_CM173230.1, from coordinate 2,673,397 downwards.
GAGCCGCTGGTCGGTCCCTCACCGCCGCACCATGGTTCGCAGGAGTTTCAGGGCCACGGAGATCGAGGCGATGTCCACTTGCCCGGGCTTGGTGACCTCCGCGAAGGTGTCCTTGATCCGTCCGAGTTGCTCTTGGTGTCCGCGTTCCCACTCCACAATGCGTTCCACGGTACTGGCACCGCTCGCATTAAGGACCTGGGTGGTCTGCATGACTGAAATGGTCATGTCTGCGACGGCGGAGTACACATCATCGCGCAATGAGGCCCGCGCCAAGGCTTCCCAGCGGTTCTGCCGGGGCAGGTCGGTGATGCGCAGCAGCAGACTCAACGCACCGATCCGATGGAAAACCGCATAGTACAAATCTGCGATCGTGGTGGGTGGTTCGTCAACCAGTTCCGAAATCAAGGAGATGTCCAGGAGCCCGAAGCTTTCCAGGAGATCGGAGGCGCGCCGTCTCAGCTCATCCGGCATCCCGACGTCGGCCCAACGTGCCAGCCGGTCCTCTGTGTGGTCACGATCGGAGCCGCGCAGAAAGTCCAGGGTCCGGGTCCGCAGCAGCCCAAAGGTCGGTGCGATCCTCGCAAGGGCATCCTCGACGGGTTGGTCCCGATGGTCGTGGGTCACGTACCACCGGGTTGCCCGGTCCAGGGCCCTGCGGATATACAGTGCCATTTCCGCCGCGTATTCGCTGGGAAACCCGGGGGGAAGGGCGGCCATCCTGCCCGTTATCCATTGCAGCCCGTAGGCCTCGCGGACAACCACGAAGGCCCTGGCGACGGCCGCGGCGGTGGCGGTGGTTTCCTCGATGGCGCGGAAGGCGTACGTGATTCCGCCGAGGTTGATCATGTCGTTGGCCAGCACGGTGCAGATGATCTGCCGGCGCAGGGGGTGTTCGTCCAGTTCCGCGTCGAAGCGCCCGGACAGCTGGCACGGAAAGTAGCCGCGGAGGATCCGTTTGAACCAGGGGTCGTCGGCGAGGTCGCTGGCGGTGAGTTCCGTGGCCAGTTCGATCTTTGCGTAGGCGGCGAGCACCGATAGTTCCGGGGCGGTCAGCCCGGTTCCTGACTGGAGCCTGTCGTGGAGTTGTTCCGTGCTCGGCAACCCCTCCAGGCCGCGGTCCAGGTCCGCGGCGTTTTCCAGCCAGTCCATCATGCGCTCAAAGCCGGGGCTCCACTCGAGTGCCTGGTGCCGGTCGTTGAACAGGAGGACGTTCTGGTCCCTGTTGTTTGCCAGGACCAGCCTGGTGACGTCATCGCTCAGGGACTGCAGGAAGCCTGTCCGTTCCGCCGCCCGCATCTTCCCTGCCGCGATCATCCGGTCGATGAAGATCTTGATGTTGACCTCGTGGTCCGAGCAGTCCACGCCGGCCGAGTTGTCTATCGCGTCGGTGTTCAGGAGAACCCCGTTCAGGGCCGCCTCTATGCGTCCGCGCTGGGTGACGCCCAGGTTCCCGCCTTCGACCATGGTGCGGGCCCTCAGTTCGTTGCCGTTGACCCTGATGGCGTCGTTGGCTTTGTCGCCGACGTCGGTGTGGCTTTCCGTGGAGGCTTTGACGTAGGTTCCGATGCCGCCGTTGTAGAGCAGGTCCACGGGGGCGCGGAGAATGGCCTCCATCAGTGCGTGGGGTGCCAGCGATACGGTTCCGGGCTCCAGGCCGAGGCATGCCCGGACCTGTTCCGTGATCTCGATGCTCTTGGCCCTGCGGGAATGGACGCCCCCGCCTTCGCTGATCAGGGCCGGATCGTAGTCGGCCCAGGACGAACGGGGAAGACCGAAGAGCCGCTTGCGTTCTTCGAAGGACGCTGCCGCGTCGGGGTTCGGATCGAGGAAGACGTGGCGGTGGTCGAAGGCGGCCACGAGGCGGATGTGCGGTGAGAGCAGCATCGCGTTTCCGAACACGTCCCCGCTCATGTCTCCGATGCCGGCCGCCGCGAAGTTTTCTCCCTGCGGGTCCAGGCCGAGCTCGCCGAAATGGTGCTTTACGGATTCCCATGCGCCGCGGGCCGTGATGCCCATCTGCTTGTGGTCATAGCCCACGGACCCGCCGGATGCGAACGCGTCGCCGAGCCAGAAGCCATATTCTTGGGCCACAGCGTTGGCTGTGTCGGAAAACGAAGCTGTTCCCTTGTCGGCGGCCACCACCAGGTAGTAGTCATCGCCGTCGTGCCGCACCACGCGCTCCGGCGGGACCACCGCCTCACCGCGAGCCGTAGTGACCAGGTTGTCTGTCAGGTCCAGGAGCCCCCTGACGAAGATCCGGTAGCATTCCAGGCCTTCGGCGAGCCACGCCTCCCTGTCGGCGGCCGGGTCCGGCAGTCGTTTGGGATAGAAGCCTCCCTTGGCCCCGGTGGGCACGATGACGGAGTTCTTCACGTTCTGTGCCTTGACCAGTCCCAGGACCTCGGTCCGGAAATCCTCGCTCCGATCGGACCAGCGCAAACCCCCGCGCGCCAGGGCCCCGAAACGGAGATGGACGCCTTCCACCCGCGGGGAGTAGACCCAGATCTCGTACTTGGGCCGCGGAAACGGGGCATTGGTAATCGCGGCAGGATTGAGTTTGAAGCTCAGGTGTGCCTTGCCCTGGAAGTAGTTGGTCCGCGTTGTGGCTTCCACGAGGTTCACGAAGGTGCGCAGCAGGCGGTCTGCGTCAAGGACCGGGATGTCGTCGATCGCGGCCAGCAACTCCTTCTTCGCCTCAGCAGTGTCCCTGGCCCGGTCGGGCCCGTCCAGCCCGGGATCGAACTTCGCGTGGAACAGGGCCAGGAGCGCTCGGGTGGCCCGGGCGTTGCTGATCAGCGTCTCCGCGATGAACCCGTACGAGTTGGTGGTCCCCAGCTGCTGGAGATACTTCGCGTAGCTTCGCAGTATGGCCGCCTGCCGCCAGCCCACCCGCTCCCGGATGACGAGCGCGTCGATGCGGTCGGACTCGATGTCGCCGCGCATGGCGGCGGCGAAGGCATCAGCGATCAGCTCCCTGGTAGCCTCCGGGTCGACTCCGGCGGGATACTTCACGCCCAGGTCGTAAAGGAACACGTCCTGGCCGGTACTGCGCCGGAGTTCGAAGGGCCGCTGGTCCAGCACCTCGAGCCCGAGGTTATGCAGGAACGGCAGGATCTGCGTCAGGCTCCTGGGCCTTGTCAGGTACAGGCGGATCCGGGCGTCCTCCACGAGGGTGCCCGGCGCGCCGTTCCCGAGGTAGACCGTGAGCAGCGGGTCCCCGTAGGGTCTGCCGCCCGCCCCGTCCAGGTCGAACGTCTCGAAATTCATGATGTCCCCGACCGCGGTTTCCGCCGTGTAGACCGCGCGATAACCCGGGGGGAACGCGTCCGACCACAGTTCGGAGAGCCGTGCCGCCTCGGCGGACGTGAAGCGCTCACGGATTACTTCTTCAAGACCCTCGGCCCACGGCCGGGTGGCTGAGACCAGCCGCCGCTCCAGTTCGGACGGATCGACGTCGACGGCGATGGACGCCGGGGCGCCCGGAGCGGCACCACCATGGATCCGGAAGAAGACGCGGGCCATGGGCGATCCGGTCAGACGGACCTCGAAATCGACAGAGTCCGCCTTGAACGCCTGCCTGAGTTCTTCTTCCATCAACAGCCGGACGGCAGTGCTGTAACGGTGGCGCGGGAAGAGGACCACCGCGGACACGAATCGGCCCGAACTGTCGGGCCGGAGGAACACCCGCGTCCGCTGTAGCACCTCGGCACGGAGGATTTCGCCGGCCAGCCGGGTGAGGTCATCCGCGTCGAGGTGGAACAGTTCGTCCCTCGGAAAGGTCTCCAGAATGGCCATCAATTCCCTGGCCTGGTGGGATCGGGGCGTAAATCCCAGACTTCCGCTGACTGCCTGGACCTTCTCCCGGATCACCGGAATCCGCCGGACCGACTGATGCGCGGCGCCGGGCGTGAACAACCCCACGAAGCGCCGTTCCCCGGTGACCCTCCCGGCCGCGTCGAACACCTGCACGCGCACCTCGTCCAAGTACGAGCGCCGCAGGACCGTGGACCGCACTTCCGAAGTCGCAAGCGTGAGCGCCTGGGACCCAAGTTCCCCCGGCAACCACGGTGGTGGCCATCCTGCGGACATGTCCCCCCGCGCTCCCCTCAGCAGACCCAGCCCGGAACCCTGCCGCCCGGAGAGCAGCTCCCGGCCCCCCGCCGTCGCGAGCTCAAATTCGTCATACCCCAGGAACAGGAAGTTGCCATCGCCGAGCCAGAGAAGCAGCTCGCGGATCTCGTCCCCTGGCGGAGCAACGGTATCCGGGAATCCGGTCGCGGAGACCACGGCGTCTTGCAACTTGCCGTGGATGGCAGCGGCGTCCTCGGCAGCAACCCGAACATCATCCAACACCCTCTGCAGGCGTTCCGTTAGTTCCCTTACGGCCGCCGCATCCGGCAGCCTGCCGATTTCCGCAGCGATCCAGACCTCGGTTTCCCCGGCCTCCGGTGGGGTCCCTTCCAGGAGGCCTTCTCTTACAGGGCAAGGGCGGGCGTCCAATAGCTCGTGGGACACCGGGTCCCGGAGCGCCCGGAAGCCCGGATGAACAAGCAGACGGATCGACGCGTCGCCGCGGGTGAGCTCCGCCGCCACGGAATGGACCAGATACGGGATGTCCTCGGTCACCACCGCGACAACGCTGGCATCCAATTCGGTCAGGATCCCGACGGCGGCCTGCCCGGGCGCCCGCGACGTCGCCACTTTCAGATGGTGTACGGCCCGCGCCCGGAGCGTCTCAGGGCTGTAGTTCTGCAGGTCCTCCGTGGGCACATGAGCGTAGTAGTCGGCGAGGAAATGCCCGTCTGGCCTGAAGGCGCCGACGGCAGCAGTATGCTCCGGGTGGCCTGATTTGGGTGACATGCCAATGCGCCTCCACAACGCGGGGTGCTAACGCAAACTGCGGTTGATTATCTCGTCCTCGCGCATGTCTTCATCATCGCCACCGCCCGTAAACACGTCCAGAGGCACCGCGCCGCTCAGGGCTCCTTCAGAGTGGTAGTGGCTGGTTTTCCACGATGTTTTTCATGACCAGTGTCGAACTTAGGCGCTGTACGCCGGGGAACGCGGAGAGCTGTTCATCGTAGAGCCGTTGGAATGCCCGTACATCGCGGGCGACGACGTGTAGCAAGTAGTCGGGGTCTCCGAAGAGGCGCTGCGCCCTCAGGACGTTTGGTACGCCGGCAACGGCTGCTTCGAAGGCGGCCACTGTGTCGCGGTCTCCGTCGCGCATCGTGACGAAAACCAACGCCTCGAATGTGAGGCCAAGAATCTCGGCGTCCAGTTGTGCCCGGTATCCGCTGATGGCGCCGGACTCCTCCAATGCTCGGAGCCGACGGTGGCAGGGCGACAGGCTCAACCCTACGCGCTCAGCCAAGTCGGTCAGCGAGAGGCGGCCGTCCATCTGCGGCTCAGCAAGAATCTTCCTATCCAGACTGTCCATGGGGAAAATTCTCCCTCAAAACGCCAGCTATCCCAAAGAACTTGGAAACGCCTTTGGGCCAGAATTTCCTAAGCTTTCCTAAGGGCCCAGACACCATGGGGTCCTTCAGTGCTAAGGAGAACACATGCCTTTCGGGACCGTGGCCGCCTTTTGGGCGGTGTCCTTTCTGTTCGTGGTGACACCGGGTGCGGACTGGGCATACGCGATCTCGGCCGGGCTCAGGCACCGGAGCGTCGTGCCGGCTGTCGCCGGGCTCCTGACCGGACACGTGGTGGCTACTTTGGTGGTCGCGGCGGGGGTGGGCGCCGTCGTTGCCGGTTCGCCGTTGGTGCTGACCGTTTTAACTGTGGCGGGGTCCGCGTATCTGGTGTGGCTGGGTCTGGGGATGTTCAGACATCCGTCGGTCCCGCAGGCAGGTGTGGATCAGGTGGAGGGCGGCTGGGTCCGGCAGGCACTGAAGGGCGCCGGGATCAGCGGCCTGAACCCCAAGGTCTTTCTCCTGTTCCTCGCGCTCTTGCCGCAGTTCACGAACCCCGATAATTCGTGGCCCGTCGCCGGGCAGATCGTGGCGCTCGGACTGGTGCACGTTGCCAGTTGCGCAGTCATCTATACCGGCGTGGGAGCCGGGGCCCGCGTGGTGCTGCGGGCCCGGCCCACCGCTGCCCGCACGGTGTCCCTGTTTTCCGGGGCTGCCATGATGCTCATCGGAGTGGTCCTGCTGATCGAACAGGTCCTCCATTGGAAATCGTAGGCTTGCCGAAAGCTGTTTAGCCCGCTGCCATCGTCCACAACCAAGAAGCTTTGGAGACCCTAGCCTTGCATTCAGAACTGCTCCACCGAACCTATCTGGACCTCACGACCCCTCACGTGGCCGATGCCTGCATGCGTCTCGGGATCGCGGTCCGGTGCGCACCGGCGGGAACCGCCCCGCTCTGGACGGGAAGCCATCTCGTGGGTCGTGTTCTACCGGCCCGGCACGCCGGGAGCGTCGACGTTTTCCAGGAGGCTATCGACCGCGCCGAACCCGGGGATGTCCTGGTGGTGGACAACGACGGCAGGCAGGATGAAGCCTGCATCGGGGACCTGGTAGCACTCGAAGCAAGCCGCGCCGGCCTGTCCGGGATTGCTATCTGGGGATTGCACCGCGATGCGTCCGAACTCAGGACCATCCGGCTCCCCGTGTTCAGCCAGGGGTCCCTTCCTGTCGGGCCCCAACGCCTCGACCCCCGTCATCCCGAAGCCCTGATCTCTGCGATGGTCGGCCCGCACGAAGTGACCGCGGAAGACTTCGTCCTGGGCGATGACGATGGTGTCGTGTTTGTACCACTGGCCCGGGCCCGGGAGGTGGCTGACGCCGCGGCTTCCATCCGGGATACGGAACGAGCGCAGGCGGCACGCATGCTGATGGGCACCCCATTCAGGAATCAGGCGCGCTTGGCGGAGTACCTCGTCGCCCGGGACGCGAACCCGGACGTGACCTTCCGGCAGCACCTCCGCTCGATCGGGGGAGAGATCGAAGAATAGGGTCAATGCCTCCGGACCACGCTTGATCTGCTATCGCCACCTACCCGCAGGAAAGCCTCCGCGGAGACCGTCAGTTGGTCTTGGAATCGGGCAGCTACGGACTTACCGACGGCCTTGCGCGGGAGGACGAAGCTCGCCGGGAATCAATGACAAACTCGGAGATGCTCGAACGCCTTATAGCTTTTGCCAGCGGCGAAAGACCCGCACCACCCCGGCCAGAAGAATAATCTTGCAGACTCCTGGCTAGAAGTCCGGCGCCGGTGTTCGTGCCGTGCCGGATCCGACGTCGGGCACCGCATGTCCCGGTTGACGTGCGGGGGTCAGGTGAATCTCAGCCTGGCCCAGGCCCGGTGACGGGTCCCGGGGTCCGATCGGTTCCAATACGAGGTTCCTCGTCTGCGCAGCACGAATCCTGAAACCGTGGGCCCGCTGGGGTGAGCGACGCAGGGCGGAGGTGCACGGTATCGTGGAGGATCTGCTCCGCTCGGTCGAGGATGGCAAGGCTGAGACCTTCGTGACGGTCCCGGAATTCGGCCTGCGCCAGAATGGCGGCGCCAGCCATCAGGGCTGGGAGCCACACGCCCTGTTCACCTACAGCTAGGGCCTCGTCGATTGCTGTCATCGTTGTATGGCCGGCGGCCGCTGTGGCCCCTGCGGCGCGCACGAGAGCCTCCAGCGGGTATACGGCACGGCGCCCTGCTCGCTCCGACATCGCTTCTTCCACGGTGTTCCTTTCCCGCCCGCCGGCAATGCTGTCCGCTGCGGGCGCAAGGCCCGGCCTCCGGATACGCTTGCCGGGACGGGTATGAACATCCATGGGAAGTTCAGGAAGCGGTCGAGGAAGCGGCCCAGTCGCGTAGATGATTCAGGTGGTCGGCTCCGCTCCGCGTGGCGGTGCCGTCCCGAGTCGCGTCGAGCAGCGCACGCCGTAGGGCGATCTGGTCGACGGTGGGAGCGAATGTGTAGGTCTTGCTCCGCCCGTGGGCGGAGCTGATCACGAAGCCCCGCCCATGCAGTGCGGCCAGGTGCTGATAGATGCTGGACGGCGAGATATCCAGCGCTGCTGCAAAGTCGCCGACCGTGTCCTGTCCCTCCAGAAGGAGGGACAGGAGGTGGAGCTTGGCGGGGCTGAAAAGTAGGCTCGGGTCGAGAACGGGCGCGCTTCCTTCCTTTTCCCGACCGGGGCCGCGGTTATCCGGGACGGTTGCTCGGGATGCTCCCCGCTGCGGTGCGACCGTGGCTTGGATCCTCTTGGAGTGACCAGAGGATGTCCTCTTGGGGCTCGGTACTGCCAAGCCCTCCTGATGCCGTGAGTCCCGGAGCCGGGACGGCGCGATTGATCGGATCGGCCGGTCTTGCCGGCCCGGCTCCGGGACGTTTGGGCTCATTTCTCGTTCAGAATCCTTTCGAGGTCCTCTGGTTCAGGTGCGTGTCCGTCGTGGGCCTGCTCAAAGGCGGAGATCTCGGCTTCGAGCTCGGCCATGGCCTCGCCCCCGGCCATGAGGTCGGTGATCTCCTCGCGTGTGCGCTCGCCCTTGTGGAAGTCGGCGGCCAGTGCACCGTGGATGAGGACGGCGAAGTGGTCTCCGACCTTCATCGCGTGCGTGACGTTGTGGGTCACGAGAATGACGGCAAGGCCTTGCTGGCGCGCCTGCATGATGATGCGCAGGACGTGGGTCGCCTCCTTGACGCCGAGCGCAGCGGTGGGTTCGTCGAGGATGAGTAGCTTGGCGCCGAAGTGCACGGCGCGGCCGATGGCAAGGGCCTGCCGCTCGCCGCCGGAGAGGCCGCCGACAAGGCGGTCCCCGTCGGTGATGCGGGTGATGCCGAGGCTCCGCATCTCGCGCACGGCGACCTCGCCTGCGAACTTGCGGTCGAAGCGCTTGAACGGTCCCCACCCCTTCTTGGGCTCGGCGCCGACGAAGAAGCATCGGCCGATGCTCATCAGGGGGAAGGTCCCGCCGAACTGGTGGACCGTGGCGATCCCGCGGTCGCTGGCGTCCCGGGGGCTCTTGAACACGACGCGCTCGCCCTCGACGTCCATGGTTCCCGAGGTCGGCTCGTGGAAGCCCGAGAGCACCTTGATCAGGGTGGACTTGCCGGCGCCGTTGTCTCCGAGCAGGCAGAGGACCTCACCGCGCTTGACCTCGAGGGAGATGTCGTTGAGAACCTGGGTTGAGCCGAACGACTTGCAGACGTCGGTCAGCTTCAGGAATGGGGCATTCATTTGGTCAGGCCTTCTTCTTCGGAGTGCCGGAGGACAGGGCCATCTTCCGGAAGGTGTTGTTCATGAGAACCGCAACGAGCAGCAGGATGCCGAGGATGAGAGCTGCCCAGTCGGAGTTCCAGCCGGTGTAGTAGATGCCCTGGCTGACGATCGCGAACGTGAGGGTTCCGAGTACTACGCCGACCACCGATCCGTAGCCGCCGGTAAGGAGCACGCCGCCGACAACGACGGCGATGATCGAGTTGAATACGAACGCCTGGCCGTTGGCGACCTGGGCGCCGTTGTAGAGGATCGTCTGGATCACGCCCACGAGCGACGCGCCCAGCGCCGAGCTCATGTAGAGCCCGATCTTTACCTTCTCGACGGGAATACCCGTGGAGCGGGCGCTGATCGTGTCACCTCCGACGGCGACGATCCAGTTCCCGCGGGGGGCGAAGTGAAGGAACCACCCGACCCCTAGAACGACGGCGATCCACCAGAAGATGGCGACCTCGAACTGGCCCGCGATGAGGGTGCCGAACAGGCCTTTTGCCCATTCATCGGGGTTAAGCGAGACGCTGGTGGTGCCGGTGATGACGCGGGAAAAGCCCAGCGTGATGCCTGCGAGGCCGAAGTTCGTCGCCAATGTGACGACGAAGGACGGCACGTTGGTCCTGGTGACGAGGAGCCCGTTGACGAACCCGATGGCGCCGCCAACGACGAGGGCGGCGACGATGCCGACGATCGTAGGCAGGCCCCAATAGCCCGAGACGATCGCCGTGGTCATCGAGCTTGCGGCGATCACCGAGCCGACCGAGAGGTCAAGTTCGCCCGCGATCATGAGGAGGCCGACCGGGATGGCGACGATGCCGAGTTCAGCGGCAACATTGAGCCAGCTGGCCGAACCGCCGCTGGAGAGGAATTGTCCGCCGCCGAAGATGGCGAAGAACACGAAGACCGCCAGCGTGCCGATGAGCGCACCGGCCTCGGGCCGACGGAGGAAGGACAAGGATACCGGAGGCGCTGTTCGCGCCTTCCGTTTGGCGGAGACCTCGGACGGGCCGTGGGTCATGTTAACTGCCATGGTTGGATTACCACCTTCAATACGGGACGCGACGGCTTTGACGCGCCCGGGAATCGGGAGCCGGGCCCTGTGGGTTCAGGGCCCGGCTCGTCGTTAGCGGACGCCGGCCTGGTCGCCGGCGAGGACCTGGTTGACGTTCTGCGAGTCGATAATCGCAGGACCGGTCAGGACGGGACGCTGCGGAAGGTTGAGGCCATATGAAACATAGGAGTTGGCCATGGACACCGAGAGGTAGCCCTGCATGTAGGGTTGCTGGTCGATCGCGAACAGGACGGACCCGTTCTTGATGTTGTTCAGCGTTGCCGTGTCCATGTCGAAGGTCGCCGGCTTGACCTTCCCGGTCAGGTTCGCCTGCTGAACCGCGCTGACCGCGCTGCCGGCATCAGAGGTGCTGATCGTGACGACCGAGTCGATGCTGGGATCCTTGAGCACCGCGGCCTTGATCGCCTGGGCGACGGCGGTCTGGTTGCCGAATTGGGAGGAGGGGAGCGGCAGCTCGGTCGAGGTTCCGCCGTTGGCCTTGATCCCGTCTGCAATGCCGCGGCACCGGTCCTCGGTGTTCGTCGAACCCGGGAGGGTGTTCACGCAAAGGGAGTGCTTGACGTCGTGCTGGCCGAGATACTTGCCGCCGGCCGACCCGGCGGTGTATTCCTCGCTGCCGACGTAGTTGATCGCGCTCGCCTTATCGGCGGCCTGGAGGCCCCCGGCGTTGTAGATGATGAGCGGGATCTTCTTATCCGTCACGCGTTTGAGGGCTGCGTCTTCGGCGTCGGGCACCCAGTCCGGGGCGATGACCGCCGTAGCGCCCTGGCTCAAGGCCGAGTCGATCAGCTTGGCCGCGTCGGGGCCGAGGTTGTCGTAGTTCTGCGGGCCGAGGAATGTCACCGAGCCGCCCTGGGCCTGCACGACCTTGCCTGCGTCGTCGACGCCGCGCTTGACCTTTGACCAGAACGGGTCGTCGGACTTGCCTCCGATGACGAAGATCTTGGCCTTGCCGTTTCCTCCCGCGGCCGCGCCGCTGTTCGAGCCGGACGCGTTACCGGACTGGGAGCACGCGCTTGTCGCCAGTACGGCGAGTACCGCTGCTGCGGCCATGACCCGGCGGTTCCTCGCCATTCGGGCGATTGACTTCATCGTCATCAGATATTCCCTTTCACAGAGCCGGACCGATTTATGGAGCGGTCCAAATCCAAGGCGTTCCAATGTGGCGCCCATCACACAATGGCGCATGGCAATGGCCGATGTCAATACTTTGTTAGAACAATTTGGAGCGCTCTTACGATTGCTCTCGACTGGACCGCCAGCGACGCTTGAAACGCGGCAACCGCCATGTTTTGGGGTGGGCGGATCCACAGTGCTTATCCGCCGCGGTCTGCCAGAGCGGAGGAGCGCCTTAGGGGCAGATGAACGCGATCTTTGCGCGTCGGGAGGCGAAGTGGCCGGGATAGGTCAGGGCGGAGTGCCGTTGAGGCTGGAGCGCGCGGGCCATCAGCTAGGGGAGCGGGGGCCATATCTGAACCGGCAGGCTTGAGACACGGGGACCCCCGAAAGCTATCCGCGCCCCCAGGACTCGGGAGAGTTGTCGAACTTAGGCGGCTCCAAGCGTCGACCAGAGGTCAATCAGCGGTGCATCACCCTGGGGCGCCCCGTGCTCGAACGGACGACGAGTGTTGGCTCGAGGACAATTTCCCGTCCCTCAACGTCCGAGCCATCGCATCGGGCGACGATCCGCTCGATGGCGGCACGGGCCATCTCGTGCGGCCGCTGGGCAACGCTGGTGAGGTCGAAGGCGGGATTGTGGGCGAGATGGCTATCGTCCCACCCAACAACCGAGATGCCGCCGGGGACGTCGATTCCTTCGCGGGCGAAGAGGCTCACGGCAGCTGCCGCCGTATCGTCGTTGAAGGCGACCACCGCGGTCGGCAATTCGGCCACGGCAAGTAATTCGCCCGCAGCCCTGAGCCCGTCAAGGGAATCTTCCCCGCCGGAGACCACCATAGTTTCCCCGCTAAGTCCACGCTGTCCCATGGCCTTGATGTACGCCTCGCGGCGCGCGTTGGCCACCAGGCCACTACCGCCATCCAGGTGGGCGATGCGCCGATGCCCAAGATCGGCGAGATGGGTCACCGCCAAGGCCATTCCGTGTTCGTCGGAGGTCCGAACGACGTCGACGGACTCGTGATCGACACTCCAGCCCATTACTGTCACGGGAATGGTCCCGGCCATGGCCGGCTGCGCCACGGGCGGTCCTAGCATGACGAGACCGTCGAACCTGAAGTCGGCAAGAGAATCCAGCGCCTGTTGTTCGCCCCGTTCCGGGGTGAGGGCACTGAGGATGAGGTCGTATCCATGATCGGCAGCCGCCGCGTAGAGGCCTTCGAGGAGATCGAAGTGGAAGTGGCCGGCTCCGCCGAATGTCACGCCAATTAGGCGAGACGTCGGGCTGGCCAAGGACCTGGCACGGCGGTCCGGCCTGTAGTTGAGCATTCGGGCGGCGGCCATAACCCGGAGGCGAGTCATGGAGGTAGGGCCGGGCTCTTCCCGAATGACAAGGGAAGCCATCGCACGTGACACCCCAGCCTGTTTAGCGACGTCCTCGAGCGTCACACGTCGCACGGGAGTCCGATTCTGCTTATCGTGCACTACCATCTCGAATCGGTTCCCATCGTCGGCTATGGCCGTAGGCCTTCCGAGCTTCCTGACTTGTACTGACGGTCCCGAGCGTATCACTTGGTCATTTAGGCGAAGCCGGAGATCCGCGCAACATCCTACCGCCCCGGCGGGTCCAATTCGGAGTAGTCGCGGCGCGGCGAGATGCAACCACCACCGGCACCGACGCTCATGCTTGAGGCTGCTTCGTGTGGTCATTTTGTGGGCAGGTCTCTGCGTGCCGTCCCGGGAGATCCAGGGCGCTCGGCAGGGAAGATGACGTCGCAGCGTCGGCGGGCCAGGCAGATGACCGCGGCGTTGTGTTTCTTTCCCTGTGCCCGTTCTTTTCGTAGTAGTCCTTGGACGCCGGGTGGTGGTGGCTGGCGATCCATGCGGATCTGAAGAACGCGTTCTTGAGCTGTTTGTTGCCGGAACGACGATTGCACGCCGTTCTTTGAGTTCCTTGATCTGGGCGGCGACGCGTGGAATCACGAGTTCAGACGTGCTCCAGGGCGGGGAAGATCTGCAGGAGCAGGCAGACATTTGCGGGCGCCGAAGCTGACTCCAGGGCATTTCCGGACCTCTTATCGACGCTACGCCGCGATTCGAATCGGTTCGACAATAGACGGGAGTGTATGTGACCTGCGGCACGTTGCTAACAGGATCTTCACAAAAGTGGACGCGCAAACATCCCCTGACGGATAGCTGCCTGCGAAAAATGCTGAGAAAATCCCCGAATGAGGGCCAGATATCTCCCCTTCGAGGACCCATTCAACTCGGGTCCCGGGAAAACATTTTTCAAAGATCGAACCGATTCGACTTGTGCAAGTCGGCTTGGCTTGGTAACTTCATCGAACCGGTTCGTTGAGTGCCGGTTCCTCAAGCAACGAAGGATGGCAATGGCGACAATCGCAGACGTGGCCCGTATTGCGGGTGTCTCCCGGAGCACGGTCTCGTATGCGTTGTCCGGCAAGCGGACCATTTCGGCGAGCACCCAACGCCGGATCGAGGACGCGATCGAAACCCTCGGTTTCACGCCGAATGCGGGCGCCCGGGCGCTTGCGACGTCCCAGACGATGGTGCTGGGTCTTCTCCTGCAGTTCCACGAGGACGAGTTTGCTCCGGCCATGCTCGAGTACATGTTGCCGATTTCCGATTCGGCACGTGAGCTCGGGTACGACATCCTGATGGTGACTGACAGCAATGCGCCCTCGGCTCTGGAGCGGATCACCCGGTCGGGAATGGTGGACGGGGTCGTGCTTCTTGACGTCACCCACCATGATCCGAGGCTTCCTGTTCTGCGCGGGGCCCAGCAGCCCGGGGCGCTTGTCGGCCTGCCCGCGGAAACGGAAGGTCTCGACGTCGTGGACCTCGATTTCGGCGAGGCCGCTCGAATGGCGGTGGATCATCTGTACGGACTGGGCCACCGGGAAATCATTTTGGTTTCCCCGCCCAAGCACGTGTTCGAACGTGGCGGAGCGTATGCGTGGCGTTTCCGGGACGCAGCCCAGGAACGCGCGGCCCGCTATGGGCTCCGGATCTACCCCTACTACGGAGAGTCCCGGCAGCCGGCCATCACGGGCAGCATTAACGCGTTTCTTGATGCTCGTCCGGGTGCCACGGCGATGATCGTGCACAACGATGCTTCGATCGCGGCGCTCCCGACCATACTCAACCAGCGCGGGGTCAAGGTTCCTGACGACCTCTCGGTGGTCAGCCTCTACTCCAGAAATTTCGGCCGCGCGTTCTCGTTGTCGTACACCGCCATCGAGACGTCTCCCGATCTGCTCGGCCAGCACGCTGTACAACAGCTAGTTCGCCGCATCACCAATCCGGCCGAAGCGGGCGCACCTGTGACCCGATTCATCGCCCCCGAACTCACCGACCGGGGCAGTACCCGCTAGGGCCGCCATCCCGCCCCACCAAGTAACACGGGAACACCGTTTCACCGCAGCAGCACCGTTCAATGCACAACAACGCCCTACGCATCGTCGAACCGATTCGACAAACATATGGATTATTCAAGGAGGAATATCATGATCACCAAGAAGAAAACCCGGATCCTGGGGGCCGCCGTCGTAGCCGCGGCCGTTACCGGCAGCCTCTTTGGCTGCGCGTCGACGGCGGGCAGCAGCACGAGCGCCGCGGCGCCGTCCGGGGAGTACAGCTTCTGGGATCCCTACCCGCAGTTCGACACTTCCAGCGACTGGGCAAAACTGATCGACAAGTGCGGCAAGGACGCAGGCGTCACGATCAAACGCACCGGCTACGACACCTCGGACCTGACCAACAAAGCGCTGCTGGCTGGCCAGCAGGGCAATTCCCCCGATCTCCTTCTGGTCGACAACCCGGTGGTCTCCACCCTGGCCCAGGCCGGTGTCCTGAATTCCACCGACGACGTCAAGCTCGACACGGGCGCTGTCCAGACGAACATCCTCCAGGCCGGCGTCGTCGACGGCAAAACCTATGGCGTGCCGATCGGCGCCAACACGCTCGCCTTGTACTACAACAAGAAGGTCCTGAGCCAGGCAGGGGTGGACATCAACTCCGTCAAGGACTGGAACTCGCTCACCGCCGCACTGGCGAAGGTCAAGGCTGCCGGTAAGAAGGGCATCACGTTCTCTGCCATCGGAACCGAAGAGGGCAGCTTCCAGTTCCTGCCGTGGTTCTGGGGTGCCGGCGCGGACCTCAAGAAGCTCGACTCCGACCAGGCGGCTTCAGCCCTCGCGTTGTGGACGGACTGGGTGAAGAACGGCTACGCCCCCAACTCGGTCATCAACAACACCCAGACCACCAGCTGGCAGGAATTCGCCAGCGGAGACTACGCATTCAGCGAAAACGGGACCTGGCAGCTCGGCAATGTGAAGAAAGCCGGGATCGACTACGGCATCCTGACCATCCCCGCAGCCAAGGGCGGAGCGGCCGCCGCGCCGACCGGCGGAGAATTCATGACCCTTCCGGTCCAGAAAGACACAGCCCGCTACAGCACCTCGGTCAAGATTGCCCAGTGCCTCACCAACACCGCAAACTCCGTGACCACCGACAACACCCTGTCCTACATCGCCCCGACCAAGCCCGCTCAGGACCAGCAGGTCGCACAGAATGCTGAACTGAAGCCGTGGGTGGATGCGGTTGCTGCCGCGAAGGGTCGCACCAGCGACAACCTCGGCACCAACTACCCGAAGATCTCCCAGCAGCTCTGGGGCGCTGTGCAAAACGCATTGAGCGGTTCCCAGACCCCGCAGACGGCCCTGCAAACCGCCCAGTCCGCGGCAGCAGCGGCGACAAAATAGGCACCCAAAGTAGCTGAGAGTCGCACCATGACGAATTCGCAGACCCTTCCTGCGCAATCTGTCCAACGTCGCGGCGGGGTGGGCAACACCCCGCCGCACGGCGATGGCAGGAAGAAAACACCGTCCGGAAAATGGGCCGCCTGGGCCTTCCTGGCACCGCTTGTGATCTACATGGTCACCTTCTACGCATACCCGCTGTTTCGAAACGTTGAGCTCAGCCTCAGGAACTACACCGTCCGGTCATTCGTCCAGGGGAATGCCCCGTTTGTCTGGTTCGAGAATTACGTCAAGGTTTTCGAGAACCCGACCTTCGGCCCGGCGCTTCTGCACACGGCGCTTTTCACCGTCATCTCGATCGTGTTCCAGTTCACCATCGGCATGGCCCTTGCGGTCTTCTTTTACCAACACTTCCGCCTGTCGGGCACGCTGCGGGCACTGTTCCTGGTCCCTTGGCTGCTGCCGCTGATCGTGTCCGCCTCAACGTGGTCCTGGATGCTGAATAGCGACTCGGGCGTCGTCAACTCCTTCCTGGAGGCGTTCGGCATCGGTCAGATCAACTGGCTCACGTCCCCGCAATGGGCGCTGACCTCCGTGATCATCGCGAACATCTGGATCGGCATCCCTTTCAACCTCGTGATTCTCTACAGCGGCCTGCAGAACATTCCTACAGATCTGTACGAGGCGGCATCGCTGGACGGCGCCAATGCCTGGCAGACCTTCTGGCGAATCACCTTCCCGTTGCTCCGACCCGTCTCGGCGATCACCATCCTGCTGGGTCTGGTCTACACCTTGAAGGTTTTCGACATCATCTGGATCATGACAAAAGGCGGTCCGGGCAACGCCTCGACCACGTTCGCGACTTGGTCTTACCAACTCGGTTTCGGATCGGTACTGCCCGCGTTCAGCCCCGCCGCGTCGGTCGGTAACCTCCTGATCATCCTCGCGCTCGTCTTCGGGCTCGTCTACATCCGTATTCAGCGAAAGCAGGACCTCTCGTGAAGCGCCGTTCCAGCCTCTGGAAGACAATCGTCGGGATTGTCCTGACGGCCCTGATGCTCTTCCCGGTGTACTGGATGATCAATGTCTCGCTCACTCCTACCAAGGAGATGCGCAAGAGCCCGCCCGACTGGTTCCCCATCCACCCAACGTTTGAGGGCTACCAGGCCGTGCTGAGCCAACAGCTCCCTTACCTGGGGACCAGCCTGATCGTGGGGCTAGGCACCGTGGTCCTGACCGTCGCCCTCGCCGCGCCGGCCGCGTTTTCGCTGGCCAAACTGCGGCCGGCCGGAAGAGGGATTCTCAATTTCGTGCTGCTGATCGCCCAGATGATCCCCGGAATCATCATGGCCATGGGCTTCTACGCCATCTTCCTTGGCATGGGCGTCCTGAACACCGTGTGGGGGCTGATTGTTGCCGACTCAACGATTGCCGTGCCGTTCGGGGTCCTGATCTTCTCCGCTTTCATGGCCGGCATCCCCAATGAACTCATGCAGGCGGCAAAAATCGACGGCGCCGGAACCTGGCGCACCTTCCGGTCGATCGTCCTGCCGGTCAGCCGCAACTCGATCGTCACCGTTTCGCTCTTCGCGTTCCTCTGGGCATGGTCCGATTTCATCTTCTCGTCAACGCTGAACAGCGGCGGAAGCATGCAGACCATCACTCTCGGAATCTACAAATACATCGGGAACAACAACCAGGACTGGAACGCGATCATGGCGACCGCCGTCGTCGCGTCCGTCCCGGCTGCGGTGCTGCTGGTTCTGGCCCAGAAGTACGTCGCCGCCGGAGTCACTGCCGGGGCCGTCAAAGACTAACGCGCCTCGACGCCGGCTATTCCACCCGAGAAAGGGAAATTTCGTGACCATCATCAAGGAAACAACCATGATTGGCGGACCTGTCCGGCCCGTGTCATCCCGCCTCACGCCGCTGGCCCAGGACGAAATCCGCATTATCGGCGGATTCTGGGGCGAAAAGCAGTCGCTCAACGCCGACACCATCATTGAGCATTGCCGCACCTGGATGGAACGCATCGGATGGATCGCGAACTTTGACCGGGTGGCTGACGGGACCATCGCCGCAACCCACACGGGCATCGAATTCGTGGATTCGGAAGTGTACAAGCTCCTCGAGGCGATGGCGTGGGAACTTGCCCGCAAGCCCAGCCCGGAGTTGCAGTCCAGGTTCGAGGACATCGTCCGCCGTGTTGCCGCGGTGCAGGATGCCGACGGCTATCTCCACACGAGCTTCGGGCACCCCGGCCAGCGGGCCCGCTACTCCGACCTTGAATGGGGCCACGAACTGTACTGCTTCGGGCACCTCATCCAGGCCGCCGTCGCACGTTTCCGCACCGGCCACGACGACCTTCTGGTGACAACCGCGAGGAAGCTGGCGGACCACGTCTACCGTGAATTCGGGCCGGAGGGAAGAAACGCCGTCTGCGGGCACCCCGAAATCGAGACCGCCCTTGCTGAATTCGCCCGCGTAACAGGCGACGACCGTTACCGGGACCTCGCCCAACTCTTCCTGGAACGCCGCGGACACCGGACCCTGAAAACCACCCTGTTCCAAGGACATGAATACTTCCTGGACGACATACCCGTCCGCGACGCTACCGTTCTTCGCGGGCACGCCGTTCGCGCTCTCTACCTGTCCGCTGCCGCCGTCGACATTGCCTCCGACACCGCGGACCAGCAGCTTCTCTCGGCAGTTGAACGGCAATGGGACCGCACGGTGGCGTGCCGAACCTACGTCACGGGAGGGCTGGGCGCCCACCACCAGAACGAAGAGTTTGGCCACGACTACGAACTGCCCGCGGACCGTGCATACTCAGAAACTTGCGCGGGCATCGCGTCGGTCATGCTCGGCTGGCGCCTGTTGCTGGAAACCGGATCAGCGAAATACGCCGACCTCATGGAACGCACGCTGCTCAACAACGTCCTCGCCTCCCCGAGGGAGGACGGACGTGCGTTCTACTACACCAACACTCTGCACCAGCGAGTCCCGGGGGAGATGCTGGCGCAGGACCAACTAAGCGAGCGGGCCGAGGCAAGCATGCGCGCGCCATGGTTCGAAGTGTCGTGCTGTCCCACAAATGTGGCCCGCACCCTGGCGAGCATCCATTCGTATTTCGCGACAACAGACGACGACGGCGTCCAGCTGCACCAGTTCGCGGATCTGGACATCGCCACGACAACCGGCAACGGTCAGCCCGTCTCGCTGAGCGTTCGAACGGCATACCCGCTCGAGGGCCAGGTCCTGATCACGGTGCTTGAAGAAGCCCACCTGACCCTGAGCATCCGCATCCCGTCATGGGCCCGCGGAGCCGCAACCGCGACGGTCAACGACGAACCAGTCCCCGTCGACGGGGACTATTTGAAGATCACCCGCGACTTCACGCCAGGCAGCATGGTGAAAGTGTCCTTGCCGATGGAAGCCCGGATCGTCGTCCCCTCTCCCCGGATAGATGGCATCCGAGGCACAGCAGCGATCGAGCGCGGCCCCCTCGTCCTTTGCCTGGAATCGATCGACCTTCCCGAACACGCCTCGTTCGATGACATCACCATCGATCCGCAACAGATCCCCCAAACAACCGACGACGGCGCCACACTCACCGCCCGCCTCCGGCCGGGTGGAGGGAGGGATGACTGGCCCTACGGAGCGCCGTTAGCAAACACAACAGACGCAATGCTCGACATCACCCTGCGGCCCTACCACCGCTGGGCGAACAGGGGACCGAGCGCCATGCGCGTCTGGATCCCCATCGCCTAGTGAGTTCCGTCAATATCTGAACCCGCCAAAAGGACGTTTTCCATGGTCACCCTTACCGAACGCATCGACATACGAGTAAATAGCCGCCAGGACCTCGACGATCATCTCGAGGCCGCCGTGCGAGAGCTAAAGGCAGCCGCCCTGCACACCAGGACGCGCGGGATCCTCATCACCCGCCACGTACCGGGCCATTACACGGCTGAACTTTCCGACCAGGTACCCTTCGGAATGACCCGTGAACTCTTTCGCTGACTCCAACACAGTCCGAGTCCACGCTGGACATCAGGGATCTAGTGCTTCGGATACCAAACCGTTGGGGTCAACGATGCGTCCGTTGGCCGCGGCTTCACGTACGGACCAGATTGCTGCGATTGCTGCATCTTCGTTCTCATAAGAAACCGAGGTGAGAAGTACAACTCCATTGTCCGTGACGAGTTGGAACCTCAAGCGGGCGTCCGGGTCAGCATAGAGCTTGAATTGCGCTGCCATAGTCGTGCCCTTTGTGGTTGGTTTCGGTTGGTTCCCCCTCGGCTTGGTGTCCCCGCACATCTCGCTCATGTAAAACCCGGGGGTCTGGTTGGATGATGACGGCCAGATCAGACAATTCCTGGCCGGTCCGGATAGCTCCCATTGCCGTTCCTGCCTAGTGCCGCGGGCTGTGGCGGTGGAGGAAGGAGTTCACTCGCCAGGCGAATTCATGTGGGTCGGATGCGGGGCCTTGTGGTGCGTGCCGGGCGGGGTGTGCGACAGGGCTGAGCCCGAGGTCCACTGCGGCTTTGGATGCCCGCAGTGATGCGGCCGATAGGCCGTCCCAGCGGGTGAGGAGTTCACTTAGTGCCGCGTCGACGTCGTCGTCGGCTACCACTGTGGTGATGAGGCCGATTTCGTTGGCTTGCTGGGCGGTGAGCAGCCGTCCCCCGTAGAGCAGGTCTTTGGTCCTGGATGGGCCGATCCGCAGAGACATCCGGTTGGCGAAGGTCGCCGGCACCAGGAGGCCGAGCCGGGCTATGGGCATGCCGATTTTGGCGGTGTGGTTCATGAGTTGAAGATCGCAGGCCAGTGCGAGTTGGCATCCTGCCCCGGTCGCGAAGCCTTCCACGGCGGCGACGGTGGGGACGGGAAGGTCTTCGATGGCTTGTAGTGCGGCTTCCATGGCGGCGAAGCTGGCGCTGACGGCATCGGGGGAGGCGTCTTCCCATTCCCTGAGGTCTGAGCCGGAACAGAACACGCCTCCCCGGCCGCGGATGACGACGGCTCTGAGCGCTTCGTGTTCTGCCAGTGAGGCGGCTGCGTGTTCCAGGGTTTCCCATTCCTGCTGTCCGAGGGCGTTGAAGCGTTGGCCTGTTCCGATGGTCAGGGTTGCGACGGACCTGGAGTCGTCGAGGGCCATGGTGTCCAGGCCGGCCGGGCTCGGTGAGGTCATTGGACTGCACCGGCTTCGCGTAGGGAAGCTATGCGGTTTGTGCTGAAGCCAAGTCCGGACAGGATGTCATCCGTGTGTTGGCCCAGCAGGGGCGGGGCGGTCCTGATGGAGGCGGGGGTTCGGGTGAGGCGGACGGGACAGCCGACCATTTTCAGTGCCCCGACGGTGGGGTGCTGTAGTTCTGCGACCATGCCCCGTGCGATGACCTGTGGGTCTTTGAGGGCCTGGTCGACGGTCTGGATGGGGCCGACAGGTACACCTGCCTGGTCCAGGGCCTGTACCCATTCGTCGGTGGTTCGGGTGATGATGATCTCTTCGAGGAGGGGGATGAGGGTGGTGCGGTGAGCGACCCTGGAGGGGTTGCTCGCGAACCGTTCGTCGGCCGCCAGATCTGTGCGGTTCAGGGCGGAAGTGAGGCTTCTCCACATTCTGTCGTTTCCCACGGCGACCATGACGAACCCATCGGCGGTGGCAAATGCCTGGTACGGGGCGATGGTGGGGTGGGCCGAGCCATAGCGTTTGGGTGTTTGGCCGCTGGCGAAGTACCCGCTGGAAACATAGGTCAGCCAGGAGACCGAGCCGTCGAGCAGGCTGATGTCAACCCACTGGCCGCGCCCGGTGCGCTTTTTCTCGTGCAGCGCGGCCAGGATGCCGATGGTCGCCCACATGCCGGCGACGAGATCGGCGCTACTGACGCCGACCCTGACCGGCGGTCCGTCTGCTTCACCGGTCACGCTCATGATGCCGCTCCGGGCCTGGGCAATCGCGTCGTAACCGGCACGCAGCGCATCCGGGCCGGTCTGTCCGTAGCCGCTGATGGACGCGTAAACAAGGCCAGGATTCTCCTTGGAGAGGTCCTCGTAGCCCAGGCCAAGGCGGGCCGCCGTCCCCGGCCGGAAATTCTCCACCAACACGTCCGCCTTCAGAGCCAGTTGGCGTACGGTGGCCAGGCCTTCGGCTGACTTCAGGTCAACGGCCAGGCTGCGCTTGTTGCGGTTGACGGAAAGGAAGTAGGCAGCTTCTTCACCTTGGAAGGGCGGGCCCCACTGGCGGGTGTCATCGCCCTGGCCGGGCTGTTCGATTTTGATCACGTCAGCGCCAAGGTCTGCCAGGGTCATGGTGGCGAAGGGGCCCGAGAGTATCCGGGTCAGGTCCAGCACCAATAAATCTGTCAGGGCACCGCCGGACACCTCCTCGGAGGGTGCCGTGAGGGGGATCAGGTCCGGGGCTGGTTCCTGAGGACGGCCACTGCGGGCCCTCGTGTCCCGGACGCTTTCTTCTTGGATGCTCATGCGGCTTTTCCTACGGCTTTCGGGGTTGTGGCGGCGAGGGCGTGTGCGGCCTTGGGCAGCAGGATCAGGGCGGCCATGCTGACGACGGTGCAGATGATGATGTAGATCGAGATGGCCGTTGAATCCCCGTAGTGTTCCAGGAGGGCGGCAGCAATCAGTGGCGCTGGGCCGCCGGCAACAACGCTGGCGAGCTGGTAGCCCATGCCCGCACCGGTGTAGCGGATGTCCGGATCGAAGCTTTCGGCAATCAGTGCTGCCTGCGGCCCGTACTGCATGTCGTGGATTACCAGGCTCACGACGACGGCGATTCCGACCAGGAGTGCATTGCCGGTGTTGAGCAGGCCGAAGTAGGGGAAAGCGAACAGCGCGGTCAGGATGATGCCGGTCCCGTACACCCGGCGGCGGCCGAAACGGTCCGAGAGCCGCCCGAACACGGGGATGCTGATCAGTCCCAGTGCGGCCGCGATGAGGGTGTCATCCAAAATGGAGTTGCTGTTGAGCTTCAGATGCTTGACGGCATACGTGAGGACGAAGGTGATGAACAGGTAGAACGGGGCTTGCTCGGAAGTCCGCAGCAGGGCCGAGAGCAGGATCTGTTTCGGCTGGCGCCGGATGGCCTCCAGAATCGGGCTCTTGACCACCTTGTTCGATGTGCGGACGGCCTCGAACTCCGGGCTTTCGACGACGCGCAGCCGCACGAACAAGCCGACGCCGATCAGCACAATGCTCAGGATGAAGGGAATCCTCCAGCCGAAAGCGGCGAATCCTTCTGTGCCCGTGGCTGCGGAGGTGAGGCGCACGACTCCGGTGGACAGAACAAGGCCCAGCGGCACCCCCATCTGCGGCCAGCTGGCTGACAGGCCCCGTCTCTTCTGGTTTCCCCATTCCATGCTGAGCAGAACGGATCCTCCCCATTCCCCGCCGACGCCGATGCCCTGGATGATCCGCAGCAGCACCAGCAGCACCGGAGCGGCGACGCCGATGCTCTGATACGTGGGAAGGAGTCCGATCAGTACCGTGCCGAAGGCCATCAGGAACAGGGTTGCCATCAGCGTGGTCTTACGGCCGATGCGGTCACCGTAGTGACCAAAGATCGCAGCCCCGACCGGACGTGCCACGAAGCCGACAAACTGGGTGCCGAAGGCCGCCAGAATGCCGGCAAAGGCAGACTGGCCCGGAAAGAACAGCTGCGGAAAAACGAGGGCAGCCGCAGTTCCGTACAGGAAAAAGTCGTACCACTCAATTGTTGTTCCAACCACGCTGGCCACGGTGGCACGCCGTACGGCCTGCTCCCGGGTCACTTGTTGAACAGTCATCATCGCTCCATTGGTCTGATGTTCCGGGCGCGATGCCCGGTAGGGATATTGGGGTTGTGGCTATGCGTCTCAGGGGAATTCATCGAGTTCGCCGTGTCCGGGTCGTTGGGGCCGCCCCGGACGGAAGATCTGATGTGATGCTGATTACACTAGCACTGGACTAGCCTCTAGTACAGTGGGTCACCTTGTCAACACTCCTCCGTGTATTCTTATTACTCAGAGGACTATGTGAGGAGGCATGAGTGCGCGAGACTGCACCATCTGATCCATTGGCGCGCGTTTCCAGGCCCCGCCTGTACGAACAGCTCGTGACGCAGCTCCTTGGCTATATCGAGTCTGCCCAGCTTGGTCCGGGTGATTTGTTGCCCGCCGAACGGGATCTGGCGGAGCGGCTCGGAGTATCCAGGGCCACACTTGTCCAGGCACTCGTGGCACTGGAGGTTCTGGGCGTCATCGACGTGCAGCACGGCACCGGCGCCGTCCTCGTATACCGGCCCAGCATCGCCACCGTGATCAAAAGCCTCAGGGAACACAGAAGCAGGCTTCCCGAGATCGTCGAAGCCCGAAGCACCCTTGAAGTGAAACTCGCCGGACTCGCCGCGGTCAGGCGCACCGATGCCGAGATGGAGGCAATCGACTTGGCGCTGCAGGTGATGGCTGATGAGATCGCCAACGGAGGCAAAGGCCTGCACGGCGACGAACTATTCCATCAGGCGGTCACGGCTGCGGCACATTCATCGGTGATGGCCCAGCTCATGACCTTCATCGCCGAGATGATCCTCGAAACACGCCTGGAATCCCTGGGGCAGCCAGGGCGGCCCGAGCAATCACTCGCTTCCCACCGCAAGATAGCGGATGCTATCCGTGCCCAGGACCCCGACGCCGCAGCGGAAGCGATGCTGACGCACATCGAGCTTGTCTCCGACGTCGATCTACTCAGGTGACGATCGCCCGCGGGCACCGAGCCGTTCCGGCGGGGACGTTGCGACATCGAAATATACTCAGTTCCTGAAGGGGGGCGAGTAGTTCGTCATCCAAGAGGGGAGAAGCTGGTAGGTGCCAGGCGTGACGATTCGATCGACGAGACAAGCCACTTAGCCCCTGTGCTTGAGGCATCACGGACGGCTATCCATTGGGGGTCGATCCGGAAAGCGTTCCAATTTTCTTCTGGATCGCCTTGGTGGCTGACGAGATAGACCAATACGTCTTGCTGTTCGAGGTCCCGCCAGTAACCGTGACTAATGATTCCGTGATTCTCGAAGATCGCGACAAGGTGGTTGCTAAATTGGCCTAGGAGCTCTTCCCACTTTCCAGGGAGAGCAAAATACTTTCGGAGTTCGTAAATGGTCTTCTCCATTGAAACATCTCCATCGTCGCGCGTTGGCAGGTAGCGGCTGAACAGTCCTCGGGCGGTGCTGGGTTACGTCGGAATGCGGGCCTTGTTGTGAAGGCTGATCAGCCTCCACGGAAGGCGGCTGGGATGGCCGGCGGTGACTCCAAGTGATGCTTCGACTCGTCCCAGGTCCTCCGCCAGGAGGAGGGTGCCGGTGGCGATGCGGGCGTTGTTGGAGGCGATGACCCTGCCGTTGGGTCCAAGCAGGACGACCGCAGGTTCGCGAAGTTGAAGCGTCCGGAGAAAGACTCTCTCAAGCTTCGCGAGGGTCAGATCGCATCCGAGGACGTGGACGCCCTGTGGGGTCGGAGCTGGAACGCAGAGGGTAATGATGTTGACGTTGATGCCGCCGAGGTCAACGTAGGGGCCGACTGCCACAGACCGTCCGGTGGAGACGGGGAGAGTAAACCATTCACGGGTTGTGTAGTCGTAGTAGTTCAGCGAGTCCGGGTTGAGGTCGTGGGTGACGAAGCGGGGGTCGCCCTTGGGTTGGCCCCTCCACCATTCCAGCCAATGTGGAGCCTCGGGGAGGCTGCCGGTCGCGTAGGCGATCCCGGCGCCGTTGATGAGGTCCGAGTTCAGTTTGATGAAATCCGCCAGCGCTTCTTTGAGGAAGAGGAACTCGCTGCGGCGGGGGGTTCCGGGGGCGGCTTTTGCGGCGGCCGTGACAGCGTCTGCGATCTTTTCCAGATCCGTGAACAGGCCGTTGATGCTGGAGGAGAGGGTGCCGGCGGTCCGCTCGAGGGCTTCCATCACTGGTTCCATGTCATGCACCTTCTTCAGCCCGCATTGTCAGCCCGAGGTGTTGCTCTATCAAATATTCCATCTCGCTTCTGCTGTGGTGCTCAGCTGCGTGGGCCGCGGCGTCGGCGTCCCTGCCCCTGATCGCATCGACGATTGCCATGTGCTGTTTCACCAGTGAGTTCTGGCTCCCGGAGTGAACCGGGATACCCCACCAAAGCGTCATGAGTTCGGCTTCGAGTTGAAGCGCGGCCGAGGTCAGTCTGCTTGACTGCGCGGCTATGCTGACGGCCACGTGGAAGCGGCTGTCCATTCGGCGCCGGGCACGTTCATCGACGGTATCCCGGTGGCGCTTTGCCAGGCTTTCCAGATCCTCAATGTTTTGCGGATCTGCGCGGCTGGCAGCAAGCCGGGCAGACATTGACGCGATAGCGGCCCCCAAATCTCCCAGATCCCTGAGGGCTTCAGTGCTCGTCTCCTTGAGCTTATGCTGCAGCTGCGTATCTGTAAGGTCGATCTGGCGGCGGATGACGCTGCCCCCGCTGCGACCGCGGCTGGTTTCGATCAGGCCTTTGGTTCGGAGGGCGGCAAGGGACTGACGAAGGGTAATTGGGGAGATGCCAAGCTCTGCTGCAAGGACAGACTCCGTTGGGAGCCTGTCACCTTCGGTCAGAATGCCCATCAGGATCGCAGTTTCAATCTGGTAGGACACCTGGTCTGCGCGGCCGAGGCCTTCGGGTTCGCTCCCGCGCAGCAACAAGAGCAGGTCAAGGGCTCGACTGGAGATTGCCATGCTCTGCATTCCGCGACGTCCCTTCCTGCTACCGGTAAGGGGAAGCGGAGCTCGCCCCGATTTCCCTATTACCTTGAATCTTTACACATTCACGGTCCGTTGGTAACTACCGGCCCGCTGTTCCGAGTGAACTTAATTGTGAGGCCCGGCGAGTCCAAGGGGCGATTCAGCGCTGCCGGAGCGCCTCCTCTGCAAGGATCCTCGGCCGCGGAGCCTCCGATCTAAAACATACAAACATAAACTATTGCTTGAACCGGTATTTCTGTGATCTACTTCATATACCCGCAGGGGACGGGACGCGATGGATGCGTTGGCCACCAGCCGATCCTGGTGGAAATCCGTCGGTCGAGAACTATGAGCGTCCAGGCGACGCTCAGCAATGGCACTCACGGCAGGGAAGCGGCCAGAGATGACTTACGAATAAGCCCAGCCCATCGGAGATCGGCATGTCCTCTCGTTCCCTGCCTGCCAGAGACGGATCCCCGTACCGCGTTAGCAGATCTTCCTTCGCCCCCGTGCAACCCAGCGCCCCTGGTCCGGGGGAGGCGGTAATCAAACTGCGGCTCCGGCGTTCGGCCGCGCAGTTACCAACTCGCCACCTCTGGCGGATAACCATCAACGACAGTCACCTCAGGAGAGACCCATGAACCTTCGCCCGTTCTCCCGCATGACGCGGGGCACCCTCACAGCGACCATCCTCGTCACCACCTTGCTCGGAGCCTCCGCGTGTGGCTCTTCCCCGCAGACCCAGCCTGCTGGAGGTGCGTCCAGCGCGGGCTCCACGCCCAGCACGGATTCCACGCTGGTCCAGATGCTGCCGGCCTCGATCCGTGACAAGGGAACCCTGACAGTCGCCGCAGCCGTCTACGCGCCAGCAGTCATGCAACCCTCAGGAGGCGGCGAGGTGACGGGCTGGGACATAGAGCTCACACGTAAGGCAGCGGCCCTGCTCGGCCTGAAAATT
This sequence comes from Arthrobacter sp. DMZ02-1R, assembly GCF_057747935.1. Lineage (NCBI taxonomy): Bacteria > Bacillati > Actinomycetota > Actinomycetes > Micrococcales > Micrococcaceae > Arthrobacter > Arthrobacter sp. DMZ02-1R. Next base: position 2,645,511 of record NZ_CM173230.1, on the reverse strand, counting down.
GACTTCAAGATCATTCCCTTCGACGGCGTCATCCCCGGACTGCAGGCGGCCCGCTACGACGCAGCCACCGGGGAAATCAACGTGACCCCGGACCGGACCAAGGTGGTCACTTTCGTCACCAACCACGTCTCAAAGGATGCATTCATCGTCAAGGCTGACTCGGCCAAGGTCGGCTTTGACAAGCCAAGCGACGTCTGTGGGCTCAAGATCGGGGCTGCCCTCGGATCCTCCGAAGCAGCCAGCGCCCAGTCCATGGCCGACGAGTGCAAGTCTTCCGGCGGCGCCTCGACCACAGTCGAAACTTTCCAAACGCAGGCTCAGGTCAACCTCGCGCTTAGCCAGTCACGGCTCGACGCCGCCTTGGCCAGCGGCAGCCAGGCTGCCTACACGGTCGATCAGACCAAGGGTCAGTTCAAACTGGCCAAGCTCGGCTTCGGCCCGGAGATCAAGACGGGCCTCGCTCTGGCCAACAACGCCGATACCGCCCAGCTCGCCAAGGCCTTCCAGGCCGCCACCGACAAGCTCATCAAGGACGGCGACCTGGCCAAGGTCCTGGGCCAGCTCAACGGCGGTCTCGGTGCCGTGGACAAGTCCGAGATCGTCCCGGCCCCGAGCAGCTGACATTCAGCTGGCGTCACACAGAATCGAAAGGCAGTAATTGCTATGGAAAGCGCTAAAGCAAAGACGCAGCCACAACATACGCCGTCCAACGCGGCCAGCGCCACGTCTGCATTGACCGCCGATCAGCAGACCTTGGCTAGGGAAACCGTCCCGCTGCGTCACCACGGTCGAACCGTCGCCGCTGTCTTCCTGTTGTTGGTAGTCGCGAACCTCGTCCACTCGATGGTGACCAACCAGAACTTCCAGTGGCCGACCGTGTGGCACTACCTGTTCTTCCCGGAGATCATGGCGGGGCTGGGGCGCACCCTGATCCTCACCGTCGTAAGCATGACAATGGCGATTGTGCTGGGGATCCTCCTGGCAGCGTGCCGACTGTCAGGAAACAAGGTCCTTCAGGCTGTAGCCGGTGCATACTTGTGGTTTTTCCGGGGAACGCCGCTGCTGATCCAGCTCATCTTCCTATACAACCTTTCGGCGCTCTACCCTCGGCTCGGCATTGGCGTCCCCTTCGGGGGGCCGGAGTTGCTCGGGGGCTCCACCAATTCCGTCCTGTCGTTGTGGACAGTTGCCCTGGTAGGTCTGGCCTTGCACGAATCTGCCTACATGGCCGAGATCGTCCGGGGCGGCTTGCTCTCGGTGCCCAGGCACCAGACCGAGGCGGCCGCGGCCCTGGGGATGAACAACGTGATGTCCTTTCGACGCATCATCCTGCCCCAGGCACTGCGGGTGATCGTGCCCCCGACGGGCAACCAGGTCATCGGCATGCTGAAGTACAGCTCGCTCGTCAGTGTGATCGCGTTGCCTGATTTGCTGTACTCCGCTCAGATGATCTACACCCAGACCTTCGAGACCATCCCGCTTCTCATCGTTGTCTCGTTCTGGTACCTGCTGTGCACCAGCATCCTGACCGTATTCCAGCAGCGCATCGAGCGCTACTACGGACGCGGGGTTGCAGGACACCAGAGCACCACTCCCGCGCGTGGCCGGATCCTCGGCCTGGGGGTACCGCGTAAACGCGTCCGTACGACATTGTCATCAACCACTGCCGAGGAGGGCTAGTCATGACCGCCATCGCCCACACGGAACACATGAGGGATCAGTCTGATCCCATCGTGAAGATTGTTGAACTGCGCAAGAGCTTCGGTGACTTAGAGGTTCTCAAGTCTGTCAACCTGGACGTCTACCCTGGCCAGGTTGTTGTCATCCTCGGTCGATCCGGCTCGGGCAAGTCGACCATGCTGCGATGCATCAACCACCTCGAAAAGCCTTCTGGCGGAGCAGTCCTGGTCAACGGTGAGGTCGTAGGATACCGCCTCAAGGGCGAGAAACTTCATGAGCTGCGGCCGAACGAAATTGCCCGCCAACGGGCGGCCACAGGCATGGTGTTCCAATCCTTCAACCTGTTTCCGCACCTCACCGTCCTGGAGAACCTGCTTGAGGCCCCGTGTCGGGTCCTGCGTCGATCCCCCAATGAGGTTCGCGAAGAGGCAATGAAGCTGCTCACCAGCGTAGGTCTGGCCGAGAAGGCCAACGTCTATCCCGGCACTCTTTCGGGGGGCCAACAGCAGCGGGTCGCCATCGCGCGGGCCCTGGTCATGAAGCCTTCGGTGATGCTCTTCGACGAACCCACTTCAGCGCTCGACCCCGAGCTCGTTGGCGAGGTTCTTGAAGTCATGAAGGAGCTGGCGCGAAGCGGCATGACCATGATCGTGGTGACCCATGAGATCGGGTTCGCCCGCGGAGTCGCCGACGAGGTTGTCTTCATGGCCGAAGGGCGCGTCGCAGAGCAAGGCCCCCCATCGCAGGTGATCGACAACCCCCAGGCCGAGGCCACCAAGACCTTCCTTCGCACCCTTAACGAACGCCGGGACACTCCTGTTCAATGACGGCTCAGCCCTGACAAGAGATCTACTTTCACACCTGGAGTACTTGAATGCGCTTTAGCAAAGTTTTCAACATCGTGGGGTGCCACGTAGGCGGTGAAGTCTGCAACGTGGTTGTCGGTGGAGTTGGCGACGTTCCCGGGAACAGCATGTTTGAAAAACGCCTTTACCTTGAGCGGGAACGCGACGACATCAGACAGCTTCTGCTGAAGGAGCCCCGCGGATCCATGATCCGGTCAGTCAACGTGGTCCTTCCCTCGGCCGACCCAGCCGCAGCCATGGGCTACGTCATCATGGAGTCTGAAGAATACCCGGTCATGTCCGGCGGCAACACGATCGCCGTCGCCACGGTTTTGTTGGAGACGGGCATGGTGCCGATGCAGGAACCTGTCACCGAACTCACCCTGGAATCACCCGCGGGCCTCATCCGACTACGTTGCGAGTGCCGGGACGGGAAAGTACTCAGCGTTCGTTTCACGAATCAGCCGGCCTTCGTTTACGAGTTGGATGCCAAGATCGAAGTGCCCGGTCTTGGTACCGTCACCTTGGACGTGGCGTGGGGCGGCATGGCGTACGCGATCATCGATGCCGCAAGCCTTGGATTCGATCTGGTGCCTGATGAGGCAAGGGATCTGTGTCTCATGGGTCAGCGCATCAAGGCGGCAGCTGCAGAGCAACTGGTGACGGTTCACCCCGAGAATCCGAAGTTCGCGGGGATCACCAACACCGAGTTTACGAAACCGCTACAGCGCCGAGGCGATGTCATCTATTCCCAGAATGCCGTCGTCGTGTCTCCCGGGAGGATTGACCGGTGCGCATGCGGTACAGGGACATCTGCCCGGCTCGCCGTGATGCACGCCCGTGGACTTATCGTCCCCGGACAAAAGTTCATTCACGAGTCGCTGATCGGCAGCCGATTCGAGAGCAGCATCGAGTCGCTGACCACGGTTGGCGGTTACGACGCAGTAGTGCCTAGCGTCGCTGGGCAAGCGTGGATCACCGACATGTCCCAGGTCGGCCTCGACCCAACCGATCCCTTTCCGCTGGGATACGTGCTCTCCGACAGCTGGATGCGAAGCAGCAGCACAGTCACCTCATAATTCCGCTTCTCCGCGCTAGCTCGTACATCCCCAGCAACCGATCCCTGCTCTTTACTGCCTAGAGCGTGCTCCAGGCAGTCCGGTACACCACAGATTTTCAAAAAGGAAAGTTCAAAGCATGAAAGATGTAGTCATCGTCGGCGCTGGTCTCGCCGGTCTTTCCGCCGGATGGCGCCTCCGCCATTGGGACACACTCTTACTGGAATCCGGGAACCGCGTCGGTGGGCGGATCCGCTCCGAACGCCGGGGTGCCTACTGGTTGAACTGGGGCGGGCACGTCTTCGCCGGGGCCGGCTCCTCCACGGACGCCTTGCTCAATGAAGTCGGCGTGACGGCCGTCCAGATCCCCGGATCCCTCCAGGCGCTGTCCATGAACGGCAAGTTCATCCGCGAGGGACACATCGCCACCTACCCGTTCCGCATTCCGATGTCCCTCACGTCCCGGATCGACACCCTGCGGGCCGGCCTGAAGGTCGTGAGCGGCGTCGCCAAGTACACCAGTGTGGTGCGGAAGCGTTCGGGGGAATCCGGCGCCATGCGGCAGCAGCGCATCTACGACTTCGCAAACGACAGCTCTTTCCAGGACTTCATCGGAAATCTGTCCGAGGACGCGGCCGCCCTGTTCAAGACCACTGTCACGCGCTCCGCCGGTGACATGGACCAGATCTCTGCCGGTGCCGGAATCGGCTACTTCAGCCTGGTACTTGGCATCGGGCAGGGGCTCAGCCAGGGCATTGTCGGCGGCCCGTCCACCCTGACCGAGTCAATCGCGGCCGCCCTGGGCGATCGCGTCCAGCTCGGAGCAACCGTGCAGGAAGTAGTGCGCCGGAAGAACTCAGTGTTGGTCAAGTACAGCCAGGGCGGTGTGGACCGTGAAGTGGAGGCCCGTGCCGTGGTCCTGGCGACGACTGCCGATGTGTCGCACAGGATCGGCGTGGACCTTCCGGAGGACCTGCGCGGGGCCCTGAGCCAGATCAAGTACGGCCCGCATGTGAGCACGGCATTCCTGACCAACGAGACGTCAGCCAGGCCCTGGGACGACATCTACGCCATCGCAGCACCGAAGCGCTCGTTCGCGATCGCCCTGAACCAGGCCAGCATCGTCCGCGGTTCCGAGTCCGTGCGGAAGCCCGGCGGCAGCTTCATGACCTTCTCCCCGGCCAGCCTGGGCCGGGCGCTTCTGGACAAGAGCGATGAGGAAGTCATCCAGACCCACCTCACCGACCTGGACCAGGTTCTGGGCCACGGATTCGCGGACAGCGTGGTGGAGGCCAAAACGGATCGGTGGAAGATCGCGTCCCCATACTGCTTCCCTGGCCGGGCCAAGCTCCAGTCGACGCTCATGCGAGGGACCGAACGCGTGTTCCTGGCCGGAGACTTCCTCGGAACCCTCTACACCGAAAGCTCCATCACCACCGGTTTCTCCGCGGCCCAGGAAGCTGCCAGCTTGCTGGCCACCGACAAACAGCGAACCGCGGCCCCCGCCCTGCACCTGGCCACAGGCACCTAATCCGGCGCGTGCCCCCGCCTTCGATCCAACACCACCAAGGAGAACAGCCCACCATGTCACACCAACTCACAGGTGTCCTCACCGCACTGTCCACCCCGTTCGACCACGACGGCGCCATTGACGTCGAGACCCTGCGGCGCATCGTTGACCGTTCCATCGACGCCGGGGTCGACGGCGTCGTGGCCGCCGGCTCTACCGGCGAGGTCGGCGCCCTGTCCTCCGAGGAGCGCCTGCTCCTGATCAAAACGGTCATCGAGCAGGCGAACGGCCGGGTCCCGGTCATCGCCCAGACCGGCGCCACGTCGACAGCCGAGGCCATCCGGCTCTCGCAGGCGGCTGAGAAGGCGGGCGCGGACGTCCTCATGCTCATCACGCCGTACTACGAACCGCTCTCCTTGGAGGAAACTGTCACGTACATCAAGGATGTGGCGGCGTCCGTCGATCTCCCGATAATGCTCTACAACATCCCGGCCGTCACTGGCGTCAACCTGGATCCGGCCACCGTCCGTTCGCTGGCCGAAGACGTGGAGAACATCCGCTACATCAAGGACTCGAGCGCGAACTGGGAACAAGCCCTCCAGCTGATCCACCACCACGCGGACGTCATCGGCACCTTCATCGGCTGGGACGCCTACCTCTACAGCGCCCTCGCCGAAGGCGCCGCCGGCGTGATGGCCGGCACAGCCAACGTCGTACCCAACGAGATCGTCGCGGTCAGCCGTCGCATCGCCGAGGGCGACCTCAGCGGCGCCCTCAAGCTGTGGAAGCAGCTGTACCCGGTCATCGACGCGCTCCTCTCCGCGCCGTTCATCGCGTCCGTCAAGGCCGGACTTTCCCTGCAGGGGCTTCCGGCCGGATCGCCACGGCGCCCCACGGCGGACCTCAACGCCGAGGACCTGGCACGGGTCAAGAACGCCCTCGCTGCCCTCAACCAGAAGTAGCAAACAGGACCGAAGGAACAAGGAAAAACATGACCACGACAAACACAGGATTGTTCACCGTCGGCAGAGCGTCAGCCGCGCCGGCGCCATCCCTGCCTCCATTCGGCCAGTTCATCAATGGGGCGTTCGTCGCGTCCAGTTCGGCCTCAACCGTCGATGTGGTGAATCCGGCCACTGAAGAAATCCTGATGCAGGTTCCCGCCGGTTCGACCAAGGACGTCGACGCCGCAGTAGCAGCTGCCGTCGCGGCCAAGACGGACTGGGCAGCGAAGGCCCCCAAGGATTGTTCCGCCGTCCTTCTGCGCATCGCGGACATCATCGAGGCAAACCGCGAGCTTCTCGAAACCCTCGAATCCGCTAACACCGGTAAGCCGGCCGCCGTAGCTGAGGACGATATCTCGAGTGCGGTTGACGTCTTCAGGTTCTCTGCGGGCGCTGTCCGGGCCTTCACCACGCCCGGCGCGGGCGACTATGCGGAGAACCACACCTCGGTGATCTTGCGCGAGCCTGTGGGAGTGGTCGGCGTGATCACTCCGTGGAACTACCCCCTGCTCATGGCCGCCTGGAAGATCGCCCCGGTCCTGGCCGCCGGCAACACGCTGGTGCTCAAACCCTCGGAGCAGACGCCGTTGACCACGCTCAAGCTCGCCGAGCTCATCGCTGCCGAGGTTCCGGCCGGTGTACTGAACATCGTTACCGGCTCCGGACGGGTGGTGGGAAACCGGCTTTCGGAACACCCCGACGTCGACCTTGTCGCCATCACCGGAAGCGTAGGCAGCGGTCAGAAAGTAGCGGCAAGTGCAGCGTCCACCGTCAAGCGCGTGCACCTGGAACTCGGCGGCAAAGCGCCCGTCGTCGTCTTCGACGACGCCGATCTGGAAGCCGCCGCCAAAGGCGTTCGCGAGGCCGGATTCTGGAACAGCGGACAGGAGTGCGGCGCGGCCTGCCGTGTCCTCGTCCACGAATCGGTCGCAGAAAAGTTCACTGAACTACTGATACGGGAGGTCAGCGACATCTCCGTCGGCACTCCCGGCGCGGGGAACGACGTCGAAATCGGTTCCATGATCTCGAAGGCCCACTACGACAGGGTCCTGGCCGCACTCGAGGACATCCGCAAGGACGGCCTGACGATCGCCGTCGGCGGCAACGCCATGGAGGGCCCGGGCTACTTCATCGAACCCACTCTCGTGACCGATGTTCCAGCCGGGGCCGCGATCACGAGCACGGAGATCTTCGGACCGGTCGTGTCGGTGGAGACCTTCGGCACCGACGCGGAAGCCGTCACCCGGGCCAACGAAACCGTCTACGGGCTCGCCGCTTCGGTGTGGACCACGAACGCCGCCCGCTCGCTCTCCATCCCGCGCCGCCTTGACTTCGGCACTGTCTGGGTCAATTCACACCTCGTCATCGCCAACGAAATGCCGTGGGGCGGCTTCAAGGGCTCCGGCTACGGCCGGGACCTTTCCATCTACGCGCTGGAGGACTTCTCCCGCACCAAACACGTCATGTACAACCGCGGCTGAGGCGCGATAAGCAATCGGTGGCACCACCGTCGGTCGGAATAATCGGTGGCGGGCGTGGCGTGCAGGGTGAGTAGTTAGCAGGGGAGACAGGTAGTCGCCACTCTTGGGCTCACGGCTTCAGCCCGGGTACGCTCGCACCGCTGTGCCGGGAGACCGGCTGGGAATTCGGCGGCATCTTGTCACGCCGCAGTCTGGGCGTTGTCCCGAAAGTTCATGGTGGCCGGCCCGTCCATCCGTTCCGGATGGACGGGCCAACCGTGACCCGACCTTCGCCGGCGTCTACGAACCTGGAGCCGATGCCGGTTACTACGCCATGATCCACGACGTGCTTCCTGGCACCCACACCCTGAATTTCACCGGGACACTCAACGGCCAAACCATCAACTCGACTTATGCCCTGACGGCCGTGCCATAAGCGAGCGACACCCCACTGTTCGTCAGTGCGTTGGATGTCGAGGGACATGCAAATGGGAAACGCCGCCCCGCAACGTCTTGGGCTGATGATAATGGCGTCCGGTGTTTAGCGACCGTTGTACTCGTCGTCTGTGATGTGCTCGCGCCAGGTGGTGGTCTTGGAGGGGTCCTCGCCGTTCTGAAGCATGGCGATGTGCTCCATGAAGCAGCCGGGGGCAGCAGCGTGCCAGTGCTCCTCATCCGGTGGGGTGTAGAGCGTCTGGCCCGGACGGACCTCGATGATCTTGCCGTCTCGGGTGCCGAAGCGGCCGACGCCCTGGGTGACGCGTAGGTACTGGCCGTGCTTGTGGGAGTGCCAGGCAGTGCGGGCACCGGGAGCGAAGCGAACGGTCGCGACGACCATCGTCTGGTCGCTTTCATGGGGCAATGCGATCGGGTCGAGCCAGACGTCGCCGGCGAACTGGGCCGGCGGGTTCTTCGTGGTCGGCGCAGTGGGTTCGATATTCATGGTGTTCCTTCTCTCTGTCTTAGGCTTCGGGGATAACCATGGCGAAGCGTTCCTCGCGGGCTTCGTCAGGGTCCGGACCGTTGCGCACGCCGGCGTCGAGCGCGTCGATGGCGGCGAGTTCGTTGGCACTGAGTCCGAAGTCAAAGACGTCGAAGTTCTCGGCGATGCGTGCCGGGTTGGTCGATTTCGGGATGGCTGAGCGGCCCTGCTGCAGGTGCCACCGGAGCATGACCTGGGCCGGACTCTTGCCATGCGCCCGCGCGATGGTGGCGATTGCCGGGTCTTCCATGACGTTCCGCCGCTCCTGGCCGCCCCATCCGGGGTAGAAGGTGATCCCTCCGATCGGCGACCAGGCCTGGGTGAGGATCCCGTGCGCGGCGTGGGCGGCTTGGACGGCGGGCTGGGTGAAGTAGGGGTGAAGTTCGATCTGGTTCACGGCCGGGACGACGTCGGTCGAGTCGAGCAACTGCTCCAGGTGGTGCGGCATGAAGTTGCTGACGCCGATCGCCCGCACACGCCCGTCGGCGAGCAGGGTCTCCAGGGCCTTGTACGCGGCGATGGTTTTCTCGAACCGGTCGGGGGCGGGCTGGTGCAGGATGAACAGGTCCAGGTAGTCGACGCCCAGCTTGCCAACAGCCTTATCCCAGGCGTGCAGGGCCTGGTCGTGGCCGTAGTCGCTGACCCAGACCTTGGTCTCGATGAACACCTCCGCCCGGTCCAGGCCCGTGCGGCGGATGCCTTCGCCGACCTCCCGCTCGTTGCCGTACGCGGCAGCGGTGTCGATGTGCCGGCAGCCGGTCGTCAGCGCGGCTGCGACGGCCGCCGTCGTTTGTTCCGGGGCGCTTTGAAAGACGCCCAGGCCCAGGGCTGGCATTGTGACGCCGTTATTGAGAGTAAGTTCCATGTCCATGCCTTTCACGGTATGCAGATGTGCGGGGTTGTGGGAGTGCATGTCAGTACCCCCTTGGAATGGGTGGTCCGGAGATTCAGCGGGCGGTTTCGAGCTGCGGCGCGGGGGCGGGCTGCCGGGGTGTCCTGGTGCGGCGGGCGGCCAGGTCGGCAGGAAGGATGAGGGCCGCTGTGACGGCCAGGGCCAGGAGCAGGAGAATGCTGCCGGTCGTGAGGGCGACGCTGACCTGGGCGGCCAGGTGCGCGACGGCGGAACCCGCGGTCGGGACGGTCGCTGCCGCCGCGACCGCGATGCCAAGCCCGAGGCAGGTGCCCACCTGGTGGAAGGTGTTCACCAGGCCCGATGCCGCGCCGGCGTCGGCGGCGGGGGCTCCGATGATGCCGAAGGAGGTCAAGGGCGCAAACGCGAGACCCTGTCCGGCCCCGATGAGGACCATCGGCAGGGCCACCCCGGTCAGATAACCGGAGTCGACACCGGCCCGGCTGAGCCAGAACATCCCGGCAAGAGTGACCAGGATGCCGGCCACGAGCGGGACGGAACCCGGCATCCGGCCCATGAGCCGCGGGATGCTCATCGCGACGGCGAAGTTCACTGCGGTCATGGGCAGGAATCCGATGCCGGCCTGCAGGGGGTCGAAGCCGAGTACTTCCTGCAGGAACTGGGTGGTGAAGAAGAAGAACCCGATCATTGCGCCCAGGTACAGGAAGCGGGCAACATAGGCGCCGGTTCGGCGGCGGCTCGCGAACAGCCGCAGCGGCATGATCGGCTGTGCCGCCGTGCGCTCGATCAGCACGAACACGAGAAGGAGCACGACGCCGGCACTGACGGCTGTGACCGTGCCCGGCGAGTTCCAGCCGGCGTCGGCGGTGTTGATGATGCCGAACACGAGCGCGCCGACACCGAGGGTGGCGCTGAGCGCGCCGAATGCGTCGAAGCGGCCGCGGGCCCGGTCTGATTCCGGGATGAAACGCGGCGCGAGTGCGATCATCGCGGCACCGATGGGTACGTTGACGAAGAACCCGGCCCGCCAGGAGATCCAGTGGGCAAGCGCACCGCCGATGACCAGCCCCAGGCTGGCGCCGATCCCTGCTGTGGCGCCGTACAGGGCCACGGCCCGGGTGTGTTCAGGGCCTTCCGGGAAGCTCGCGGTGAGCAGGGAGAGTGAGGCGGGCGCGACGATCGCTGCCCCGACACCCTGCACGGCGCGGCCGGCGATTGCCCACCAGCCCGCCGGTGCGACGCCGATCAGCAGCGACGCGATCGAGAACACCACCAGCCCGAACACGAAAACCCTCCGGCGGCCGAGCAGGTCTCCTGCCCGGGCTCCGAGGAGCAGCAGGCCGCCGAAGACCAGCGTGTACGCATCCTGAACCCAGGAGAGCTCACCGGTGCTCAGCTTTAGGTCTGCCTGCAGGCTCGGCAGGGCAGTGAAGATGACCGAGTTGTCCAGCAGGATCATGAAGTAGCTGACGAGGATGATCGCCAGGATCGCTCCCGGGTGGGAAGCTGTTGCGGGTTCAGGTTTCATGGCTTCAATGCAACCCTGATTCCCTACGGGCCGGGAGTCACGGCCGTTCCGGGTAACGCCAGTGCCTCCCTCGTCCCATCGACCGCGCGTAGCGTGGATGCCATGACACATAGCGAGGACGTGCGGAAGTTCCTGATCTCCCGCCGCGCAAGGATCACCCCCGATGAGGCCGGGCTGCCTGTCTACGGCGGCAACCGGCGCGTTACCGGGCTGCGCCGTGAGGAAGTCGCGATGCTCGCCGGGATGAGCATCGACTACTACATACGCCTTGAGCGCGGAAACCTCTCCGGCGCCTCGGACAGTGTCCTCGAAGCCCTCGGGCGTGCGTTGAAGCTCGACGACGCCGAAACGGCCCACCTTTTTGACCTGGCCCGCGCCGCCACCGCCTCCCCACGGGTGCGGCGCAAGCACAGCCCGCAGACAGTGCGGCCGAGCGTGCAACGCGTCATCGATGCGATCACGGCCGCACCGGCCTGGGTCCGCAATGACCGCGGGGATGTCCTCGCCGCCAACGAACTGGGCCGTGCCCTTTACCTGGACATGATGGCAGAGGTGGCCACTCCGCCGAACAGCGCGCGCTTCACCTTCCTGAACCCGAAAGCGCGGGAGTTCTTCGCCGACTGGGAACGCGCTGCGGATGACATCGTCGCGGTCCTGCGCTCCACCGCCGGGAAAAACCCGTACGACAAGGACCTCACGGACCTGATCGGTGAACTCTCCACGCGCAGCGAGGAGTTCCGCACCCGGTGGGCCCGTCACGACGTGAAGTACCACCGCGCCGGCCGCAAACACCTCCACCACCCGATCGTCGGCGACCTTGACTTGAGCTTTGAAGCGCTGGAACTCCCCGCAGACCCGGGACTGCGCATCAACGTCTACACAGCGGACCCCGGGACACCCTCCGAGGACGCCCTGAAAGTCCTGGCCAGCTGGGCAGCCACCCAGCGCGACACCCCCCGCCTATCGGTCAAGGAGAAAAAATGAACGACCGTCCCACCACGGTCCTGATCGTCGGCGCCACCGGCAGCATCGGCCGCCATGCCGTGGAGGCGCTGCGGCAGGGCTACGCGGTCCGGGCACTCGTACGCGACCGGGCACGCGCAGTCCGCGTTCTTCCCGACGGGGTGGACCTGGGATCGGTGACCCGACCCGTCCCGATACTCTCGGCCCGGCCGTAGACGCAGTCGAAAGAAGTTGATGCCGGCCTCGAGTGCTTGTCGATAAGCGGACGGCTGGCCGCCTCGTCCATCGTCCATTTGCGAGGCCCGGCCCAGGCTGCCCAAAGCTCACGCATCCGAGTGCACGCCGACATGAGGCCTTTTGCAAGCGCTTGCGAAGTGGATGACTTGGCGTCTAGGGTTGAACATGTGGTTATCAGTGTTGAATCAGTTGCGGAACGCGCAGGAGTGTCAGTTTCCACGGTGTCGAGGGCCTTGCGGTCGATGCCGGGCGTTTCGTTGAAGACACGCAAGCGCGTGCAGGAGGTGGCGGCCGAGTTGGGTTATACGGCGTCCCCGGCTGCGTCGCGCCTTGCGACGGGCCGGACCATGACGGTGGCCATCGTTGTGCCGGTGTTGGCCAAGTGGTTCTTCGGCAAGACCATTGGCGCGGCCACACAGGAGCTCCGGGACGCCGGGTACGACGTTCTTCTGTACGAACTCGCCACTCCTGGACAGCGTGAGAGATTCTTCGGATCCCCGCGCCTGCACGGCCGCTCGGACGGGGTCATCATCATGGCCCTGCAGCCGGGCAAGAAAGAACTGGAATCGCTCGCGTCCCAGGGACAAGCCGTGGCGTTGCTCGGCGCTGAGGGCCCCGGTATCGGATCCGTGTCCGTTGACGACGTCGGGGCCGGGCGGGATGCCGTGAGGCACCTGTTGAACCTCGGCCACGAACGGATAGCGTTCATCGGCATCCGCGACGAGGAAAACAGCAATCTCGGCGGGGTGCCGCCCCGGCAGCGGCTCATCGGCTACCGCGAGGCACTGGTAGAGGCAGGAGTGGCCCAGGAGGACATCCTTGAACAGTTCGATGAGAACAGTGTTGCCGGGGGAGCAGCGGCCATGTCCCGGCTGCTGGTCGCGGCCCGCGCCCCGACCGCAGCTTTCGTCGCCTCCGACGAGATGGCCTTCGGTGCGCTTATGGTCCTCCGTCAGGCGGGTCTGGACGTCCCCGGGGATTTCTCTGTGCTTGGTTTCGACAATCACGAACTCTGCGAGGTCGTGGGCCTGACAACCATGGACCACGACGTGGCCGGACAAGGCCAGGAGGCTGCCCGGCTCCTCCTGGACACCATGAACGGCGGACAACCCACGGCCCTCAGCTGGCCTGCGCGGCTTGTGATCCGCGAGAGCACCGCACCTCCGCGGGCCCTGCGCAGGAATCCCACCGCTCGGCCGGTTCTTCCGGCAACCTTCTGAAAGGAACTTCCATGCAATACCGCAAACTCGGCAACAGCGGCATGTACGTCAGCGCAATCGCGCTGGGCAACTGGGCAACCCATGGCGAAACCGTGGACCAGGACGTCGCCACGGTATGCGTGCGCAAGGCCTTGGACCTGGGCATCACCACTTTCGACACGGCCGACGCCTATGCCAACACCAAGGCCGAAACCATGCTCGGCGAGGCCCTGAAGGGTGTGCGCCGCGAAGGTATCGAGATCATGACCAAGGCGTTCTTCCCCACAGGCACGGGAAAGAACGACCGGGGACTGTCCCGCAAGCACGTCATGGAGTCCATCAACGGTTCGCTGCGCCGGCTCCAGACCGACTACGTGGACGTCTACCAGGCGCACCGTTACGACTACGAGACCCCATTGACCGAAACCATGGGTGCCTTCGCGGACATCGTTCACGCCGGAAAGGCCCACTACATCGGCGTCTCCGAGTGGACCGTGGAGGAAATCCGGGCCGGGGCAGCGCTGGCGTCCGAGCTGGGCATCCAGCTGGTGTCCAGCCAGCCTCAGTACAACATGCTGTGGCGGGTCATCGAGGCGGAAGTGGTTCCCGCCTGCGAGGAAATAGGGATCACTCAGGTGTGCTGGTCCCCTCTGGCCCAAGGCGTACTGACGGGAAAGTACGACGGCGGCCGTTCCGTTCCGTCCGCGTCGCGCTTCACTTCCGAGAGCGGCGCGCTGAAGACAGAGCACAACTTCATGCAGCCGCAGGTGCTGGAACGGGTGGAGAAACTCAAACCGATAGCCGAAGACCTCGGCGTGCCGCTGGCCACGTTGGCCGTGGCCTGGGTCCTGGCCAACCCCAACGTTTCCGCCGCAATCGTGGGCGCGAGCCGGCCCGAGCAGCTCGACGACACCGTCAAAGCCGCCGACGTGGTCCTGGACCGGGAGACTCTCGATCGGATCGACGGCGCGCTGGGCGACGTCGTCGAGCGGGACCCCGCCAAAGTCGAATCCTTCCCGGAACGCGTCTAACGGCGCCGTGAAAGGAACGATGTGTTCCGCCGCCCTAGTCACGCGGAGGGTCGGCCGCAATTGCGGTGTCTGGTAAAGGTCCAGTCAGCGGGCCGGTGAAACGGGGATGGTGCCTGCTGTGGCTCGCACCTTGAGCGTGAGCACGGCCAGCGCGAGCATTTCGAGTCCGGTCCATGCGAGCGTCCCGCCCCAAATTTCGGGGGAGAAGCTGAGTGTCCCGTCGTGGAGTGCCACACTAGCGAAGTACGGGGCCCAGAACACAACGGGGGAGAGGCCAATCGCGGTCATGAGCCTTGCGTGACGATCCGGGTTGGGTCGCACCACCGCCCACACCACTCCGACGAGGACGGCACCGACGACGGCAACCGGCACGAGCCAGGCGTCCCGCAGCGCGACCATGATCTGCAGGGCTACGGAGGGGAGTAGTGCAATGGCCGCGGGCACCGCGGCGTGCAGGCGCCAACGCAGCGACAGCAATAGGACGGGCACGAAGAGCACGGCCGTTGAGACGAAGAACGATGCCAAAGAGACCATGATGCTCGACGACGTCGGAACCGTCACCGCGGGCTGCTGCCCGGCAGCGCCGCTGTATGTCTGGATGAGCCCATGACGCGCGAACACTGCGAACTCCTGCAGGATGAACGCCGCAACCATGCCAGAGAGCATGGCGCTCACGAAGGCGGGCATCAGCCGTTGCCATGACCGCTCGGGTGAGTGCCATGCTGCGGAGAACGGCGCGCTGAGGATGAGGAAGCCGCCCGTGGCGAGCCCCAGATGGGACGGGCTGAATAGCGCCTTGATGCCCTGCTCAATGCCGAACACCGAATGCCAGGCAAAGTCGGCCGCCCCGGAGATGAGGAAGAGGAGGACCCCGGCCGCCGCGGCCCCATAGCCGGCGGGGATCGCTTCCGTCCACCGCTCGCCCTGGGCGTGCCGGCGCCAGGTCAGGGCGGCGATCCAGAGGGCGCAGGCCGCGAAGCCTGAGTAGAGGATCGCGTGCCACGGAGTGAAGAACGTCTCCAGGTCGCGGAGGTTGTTGTGCGCCCAGCCGTCAACATAGGTTCCGGTGAGGAGCCAGACGCCGGCCGCGAGGGTGATGACGTCTTCAACGGCAGTGGTGGGGCGGTGAACCGATGCCGGCGGAATCGCAAAGGCATGAGCTGCTGTGGCGTCCATAGCTCCACAGTAGGTCTCCCCGCCTTCCGCGGCGAGAGGCAATCCCCTTGGCAGCGGCGCCGTTGTTCTGCATTGCGGGTGTCGACGCGAGACGAGGCGGGTACCGCATTGGTACGACGGTCGGTTTGGCAATGCATCTCGTGTTCCCGAAGACCTTGGTCGGTTTGTTCAAATGATGCGGACATCGATCTGATGGATCGCGTTGTTGCCGTAACCCAGACGGTTCCACTCGGCCCGTTCGGGCTGGGTTCGGCTGGCAAGGTCGGTTGCGCGGGCCTGCATCGTCAGGACGCCAGGCTCCGGGACGGTGATGATGAGCTCCCACGGCTGCCAGCTGTGCCGCCTGCGTTCGCCGACGAGGTGGGCGGGCTGCCAGCGTCCTCCGCCCACGCTGATTTCGACCCGGTCGATCGGAGCGGCTCCGGACCAAGCTACGCCGCGAATGGCGACGTCACCGCGCTGGGTCTGGTGGTTCGGCGCTGGCTCGGTGATCAGGGCCCGTACCCGTTGCAGCGTCGCCGGCTCCCGGACCGGTTCGCCGTCGCGTTCCCATTCATACCAGTACTTATCGTGTTGGTAGTGTCCACCAAACGGCCGATCGAGGAGCTCGATGCCGGTCAACCATTTGACCGATGCCACGGCATACCAGCCGGGAACGACCAGGCGCAAGGGATAGCCGTGCTGCACCGGCAACGGTTCGCCGTTCATCGCGTAGGCGAGCAGCAGGTCCGTGTCGCGGCACTGGTCGAGCCGGAGGCTGCGCTCGAAGCGGACGGGTCCCAAGTGGCCCGCTACGGTCCCGCTGTCTGCGCCGCTGAACAGGACCTCGCGCGCACTCGGCCGCGCGCCGGCCCGATCCAGCACTTCCACCAGCGGCACACCCGTCCATTCCGCGGTGCTCACCGCCCCTAGGTTCCATCTCTCACCTTCGATCGGTGGCTCAAAGAGTGCGCGGCCGTTGCCGGCGCACTCGAGGGTGACGGTGAGAGTCTGCGAGGGAAGGTTTCGCAGATCGTCCAGGCTGAGGCTGAGCTTCCGTTCTACGAGCCCGCCGACCTCGAGCCGGAAGACGGACGGGTCGAGGTTTGGGATCTGGAAGTGATTGCGCACGTAAAAATGGGCGTTGGGCACCATGGCGCCGATCAGCGCCGGAATCGGGGTCTCGCAGTTGAGCGGGTCCGCACGCAGAACAACCAGGCCGGCGTCGATGGCCCGCTGGCAGGCATCCGCGGGATCGATCGCCGACGCGGACTCACTCATGGGCGCCGGGGTGGCGCAGCCGCCGCCGGCGACGGCGAGGGCCCACGTAGAGGCGGGGTAGATGTCCAGGCTGCCCATCCCTTGGAACGCCTGCATGAAGTCACGCAGGCAGTTCTCGTCGCTGGCCTCCGCGATGAAGTACAGCGTGTGTGCACCCTGTACAACCGCCTCGCCCTGGATCTCCACGCCGTACTGTCTGGCATTCGGGCGGCCCAAGTGATTCAAGAGCATGGCTCCCATGTGGGGGTCCTGCGTGAGACATCGCTCAGCTGAATGCTGATGACGCACAACAAACAGAGCCATGTTCACTCCTTCGCGTGTCGCCGATTCTACCACTCGCCGTCCCGGGCCAGGCTTCGGGCTGCAGTACTTCGGTGGCACTGGGCGGGTCTATCATCGTTCAGGGCGGTGTTTACCAGTGCTTGGCGGAGGGATGAAATGAGCTCTGAGCCACAGCCGAATTGGCGCGACCGCGGAGTCAAGATCATTCCGGGATCGCAACTCGATCTAAATACGCCGCAAACGCTTGGTATGTCAAGAGCGGCCGCGATAACACATGCCCGGGCGGGGGCCAACAAACTGTGGGCAGGCACGGTCACCATTGATGCCAACGCCAAAACCGGGGCTCACCATCATGGAGAACTGGAAAGTGTCATATACGTTGTCAGCGGCCGGGCACGTATGCGATGGGGCGACAACCTAGAGTTTGTCGCAGAGGCGGGGCCAGGCGATTTCATTTTTGTTCCCCCGTTCGTACCCCATCAAGAGATCAACGCGAGCAAGACCGAGGCCCTCAGCTGCGTGCTTGTCCGCAGCGGTCAAGATCCAGTTGTCATCAACCTGGATATCGAGCCCGTCGAACCGCCGGAAGAGGTGTACTGGGTCGATCCGATTCATCCGCATCCCTGAATCCGGTCGAGCCGAGTAGCCGCCGCGTAGAGAAGGAACCGGTACCGGTGGGTGCCTGGTCCGAGCTCCTTGAGGCGTCGCACGGTGCGGCTCATCGACCCCAGCGCGACGCGCACGGCCGATGCGAGCCCGGCGCGCCACGCGGTTCCGTGTACATTGCGTTTGACTCTCCAACCGTCGGTCTTGAGTGGTTGGGTTCGATCACCATAAGGTGATTGCGACTGACAACCACTTCAGGAGATGACATGTCCCTCGTCCGCGTGCATAACTTCTCGGTCTCCCTCGACGGCTTCGGCACCGGCGAGGGTCAGCAACTCGACGCGCCGTTCGGTCACGCAGGCTCACGGCTAATGGAGTGGGCTTTCGGGACGCGAACCTTCCGCGAGATGGGCATCTCCGGGGAGACGGAGGGATCCTTCGGCGTCGACGAGGCATTCGCCAGCACATGGGGGCCCGGGATCGGCGTGGAGATCATGGGACGCAACAAGTTCGGCCCTCAACGCGGTCCCTGGGAGGATGAGGAATGGAAGGGATGGTGGGGCGATAACCCTGTCTTCCACACCCCCGTCGTTGTTCTGACACACCATCCTCGGCCGGTGCTCAAGATGGAAGGCGGAACAACCTTCCATTTCGTTGACGCCAACCCCGTCTCCGCGCTAGAGAAGGCTCGGGCCCTGGCCGGCGACCTCGACGTCCGGATCGGTGGCGGCGTCAGCACGATTCGACAGTTCCTCGAGGCCGATCTGATCGACCATATGCACATTGTCCTCGTGCCGATCGTCCTGGGCCGGGGCGAACGGCTCTGGGATGGACTCGAAGGACTCGAACAACGCTTTGAAATCGAAGCGACCCCTTCTCCAGCCGGAGTTCTCCATCTGGTCTTCACTCGTCGAACGGCCCGGTAGGCCAACGCGGGAGCAATCGCCCCCGCGGAATTTGGGCACGTAGCGCCTTGACCGCGCGAGGCAGTGGAAACCATGTCGGCGCAGATCACTAAGCGGCTTTTCTCAGCACCGCACGTCGTTTGTTATTGGTGCCCGGATGTTGCGGCCGTGGTCCGCTGTCCCGGGTAAGCATGTCGCTCAAAGTTCACCACACCTATACCGGGCAGTAACTTGGCGCTGGAAGAGTCCATCGGGGATCACCGGACCACAACGCACTAGGAGCAGCTCATGGCAGGTTTGGACCGTCGACGTTTCCTTCAGCTTTCGGCCGCCGGCGCCGCCGGCACCGCGATCTCGCAGATGCTGGGGGAGAGCATCGCCAGGGCGGCGGAGATCCCCGCCAACAGGGCCACGGGCTCGATCAAGGACGTTGAGCATGTGGTGATCTTCATGCAGGAGAACCGTGCGTTCGACCATTACTTCGGCACGCTCAAAGGTGTGCGAGGGTTCTCGGACCCGCACCCCGCGATTTTGTCGTCCGGCAAGGACGCGTTCCACCAGGCAAACGCCGCACGCGAGGTCACTCCTTTCCACCCGACGGCGCCGAACCTCGGCATGCAGTTCATGGAGGACCTTGACCACTCGTGGAAGCTCACCCATGAAGCCTTTAACAACGGCAAGTACGACAAGTGGCTGCCGGAGAAGACCGACGCGACGATGGCGTTTTACGGACGCCAGGACATCCCGTTCCACTTCGCCCTTGCCGACGCGTTCACGGTCTGCGATCAGTACCACTGCTCGGTCCTTGGCCCGACGGACCCGAACCGGTACTTCATGTTCGCCGGCGGGGACGACCCTGACCGCAAAGGCGGGGGCCCTGACCTGTGGAACGATGAGAACGGGTACTGGTGGAGCACTTACCCGGAGGAGCTTGAGAAGGCCGGGGTGAGCTGGAAGGTCTACCAGGACGTCGGCGAGGGCCTCGACCCGGCGCACTATGAGGGCTGGACTGGCGACCCGTACATCGGCAACTACGGCGACAACTCGCTCCTGTATTTCAAGCAGTACCAGGACGCGAAGCCGGGCACACCCTTGTATGAGAAGGCGCGCACCGGGACGAACGCGAAGGCTGGCGATGACCTCTTCCGGGTCCTCCGCGAAGACGTTGCAGGTGGCAAGCTTCCCCAGGTGTCCTATATCGTGGCGCCTGAGGCCTACACGGAGCACTCGAACTGGCCGCCGAACTTCGGCGCCTGGTACGCGGCGAACGTCCTGGACATCCTTACCTCCAACCCCGAGGTGTGGAGCAAGTCAGCGGTGCTGTTCATGTACGACGAGAACGACGGTTTCTTCGACCACATCGTCCCGCCGCACCCGAACACCCCCCAAATCCCGGGAGCGTCCACCGTCTCGACCGCCGGCGAGTGGTACGACGGCACCCCGACGTTCTACGGCAGCAAGGACGTTCCGGGACATTTCGGCCTTGGTGTCCGCGTTCCGATGATCGTGGCCTCGCCGTGGAGCATGGGCGGCTGGGTCTGCTCCGAGACTTTCGACCACACGTCGATCATCCGGTTCCTCGAAGCCCGATTCGGCGTCGCCTCGCCGAACATCACGCCGTGGCGCCGCGCTGTCAGCGGCGACCTCACCAGCGCCTTCGACTTCGCTGTGGCCGGCGGCGCCGCGCCAGCCATGCCCGACACCTCGGCCTACAAGCCAACTGACCATAACCGCCATCCGAGTTATGTTCCGACCCCGCCGGCGACGAACTCGATGCTCGCTCAGGAGAAGGGCACGCGTCCGTCCCGCCCGCTTGGCTACGCCCTCGACGTCGAAACGAAGATCGACGTCGGCAAACTCACCGCCCGCTGGGCGAACCGGGGCACCTTGGGCGCGCACGTGCAGGTCCGTTCCAATTCGCTGCCGCAGGCTCCCTACTCGTACACCATCGGGGCAACAGCCTCACTGGACGCGGCCTGGGCGCTCGGTGTCGAATACGACGTGCACATGCACGGCCCGGCCGGCTGGTACCGGCGCTTGGCGGGCACGACGGCGGCCGCCGACCTCCGCGTCACCGTCGCCGCAGATGGCAAATCACCGCACGCGCAGTTCCGGATCGAGAACACCGGCTCCACGGGCGAAGCCCTCACCCTGACGGACGCGTACGGCGCTGGTACCCAGATGCTCTCCCTCAACCCTGGCCAGAGCAAGACTGTGGTCATCCCCACCCAGGGCGGCTGGTACGACCTGACAATCACCTCCGCCGCAAACGCCAAGCTCGTCCGCGTCCTGGCGGGCCGGCTCGAAAACGGTCGTCAGCTCACGAGCGACCCCCAACTGGGCCGATAGCAGGACCGCGCGGGGGAGCGACGGCCGGAGTGCTTTAGTACTCCGCCGGAAACTGGGCTTTACCTTGCTGCTGTACCCCAGAGACAGGTGCCCCATCCGGGGCGCGAACCGAGAGGATTATTCAATGCTCAGCATGCTGAAAAACCGGGCGATGGGCGCAGCAGCACTCGCTGCCACCATCGCGCTCACTGGATCCGCAGCCGCCGGTGCGGCCGCACCCGCCGGCGCCCAAACGACGTCGGGCACTGTCGTCCAGGCCAACGGGCAGGGCGAGAATGGCCCTGACCATGTTTTCGTCATCATGATGGAGAACCACGGCTACGACCAGGTCATCGGCAACACGGCCGACGCGCCGTACATCAATACCCTTGCCCAGCGGTACAACGCCGCGGCGAATTACCACGGTGTGACCCACCCGAGCCTGCCCAACTACCTTGCGACCATCTCGGGAAGCACCCAGGGGATCTGGGATGACTGCAAAGCCGGCGCGGGGGTCAAGTGCGCCCCGGAAGAGTTTGTCCCCGGTTCCAGCGACACGGGAGCTACCGGCCTCCTGACCCCTGCCCAGGTCGCCAGCGCCTCGGCGACGCCGCATATGTTCTCCGGCAAGACGATTGTTGACCAGCTTGAGAATAAAGGCCTGAGCTGGAAGGCGTACATGGAGAACCTCCCGAGCACCGGCTCGCAGGTCGAGTACGCCCCCACGATCGGATCCACCACGGTCAAGCTGTACGCGCAGAAGCACAACCCTTTCATGTACTTCTCGGACATCAACTACCCGGGCAGCCCGCGCCTGCAGAACATCGTGCCCCTGGAGAACAACCTTAAGGCCGACCTCGCCAGCGGGTCCGTGCCGAACTTCGTCTGGATCAGCCCGAACCAGTGCCACGACATGCACGGAATTTCCCCCTCGGGTGCGGCCCTGATCGGCCTGCCCCAGTGCGGGTACCCTGACTCAGGCCTGGACCACGGCGCCATCCAGCTCGGCGACACCTACCTCAAGCAGACCGTCCAACAGATCATGGACTCCCCAACGTGGAAAACGACCAAGTCCAGCATCGTCCTGGCCTGGGACGAGAACGACTACTCCGGATCCACCGGCGGCCCGGGCAGCCCGGTCGGACAGAACGGCGCGGTCCTTGGTGGCGGGCATGCCCCCATGATCGTGATCAACTCGGCTGAAGGCCCCCACAAGATAAGCAGCCAGCTTTCCGACCACTACACCCTGCTCTCCACGATCGAGCACCTGTGGCACCTCGGCTGCCTGGCCAACACCTGCTCGCCGACCACATCGGGCACATTCGAGGAACTCTTCCGTCCCTGACTCCGGCTCGGATTCATTCAAAGGGTTCAGGCAGTGACGGCCTGCCTGCACGCCACGTGCGGGCAGGCCGTCGGTGCGTCGACATCGAAGCTCGCTTGCCGACGCACGAGTGGTCCGATTGGCCCCTGCGCATTCCTGCCATCGATCAGACTCTGTGTAAGCATCGCCTGAATGGCGCGGTGCGATGTAAGATCTCCGCATGACGGTCCCCGTCAACTTGCAGACTGTTCGCCCCCGCACCCTGGCGGCGGTCCGGCGCGAGGTGCCGCCGAGTGAAGTTGGCTCGGCATGGGGTCCTGCGGTGGGCAAGGTCTGGGACTTCATTCGCAGTCAGCCGGGTCTGTGGACGGACGGCCACAATATCTTCCTCTACCACCACTCGAACAAACGCGACGCGCCCATTCTTTGCGACTTCGGCGTCGAAGTCACGCGCATCTTTGAAACGGCGGGCGAGGTATACGCGACCGAAACGCCTGGGGGCGAGGCCGCCGTGGCAGTCCACCACGGGCCATACCACCGCATGAACGAGGCATACAACGCGATCGACGAGTGGATGGCGACGAATCACCGGGAGTCTGCCGGGCATTCCTGGGAGATCTACGGAGATCCGGCACCCGATCCGGCCCACACCGAAACGACGGTCGTGCACTTGCTGAAATAGGTGTCAGTGAGGGGCGTCCAGCAGGGAAGGCAGCACCCAATCGCCCGTTCGCCAAACGCCGCGACTAAATCCGCGTGACATGCCCCATTGAGATGGGACGAGACCAAAGATCGATATTGCACCAAGCGCCCCTTTTGGAGCATCAAGGTGGTCCTCTGCGAAGGCCCGAAGCCATTGGCCGCACGAATTCGCTGGCCGACGGCAGTCGCCTCAGGACCTTGTTCCCGGAGACCGAGCCTTACTGTCAGCCATCTTCAGCCATGCCAGACTGGACCCATGTGTCCTCGTCCCGTGAAGCCGCGCCCTCGGAAATCGCATTCAATTGTCCGGGACGTGCCGACTGCTACTTTTGGACCAGGAAGCCTCCTCATTGGACGTTGAACACAGCGAAAGAAGGTCAGACTATTCAAGTAACTACGTGGCGGGCTGATCTCCCGGGAGTTGTCGCCCTACCCGGCGGGCGTTTCGTGCGTGGCCGCGCGCTCCGCGACGGCCTCCCTCCGGGTGGAGAGGCGCCAGAACTCGGGCTCTACCTGACGGCGAAACCGCACCTCGAAGAGGGCTGGGAGTCCCATTGGGTGCGGTGGCCTGACTTTCGTCTTCCCACAACTCCCGCTGACGCCATTGCCCCTCTCAGAGAGCTCTACGAACGCTCCGCCGAGACAAGAGTTGAGGTTGCCTGCGGCGGAGGCCGTGGGCGAACTGGAACGGCCATCGCGCTCCTCGCCCGGTTCGCAGGTGTACCGGCGGAGAACGCAGTCGCCTGGACGCGAGCTAACTACCGAGCTGGAGCTGTAGAGACGCCGTGGCAACGGTGGTTCGTTCAACACGCTGACCTAGACCACTGACCGATCAGTCAATGGAGATGTGTTTGCGAGCGTTCGCACTGGATCACGTATCCTTCTAAGGCTGAGTTACAAGCTGTCAGGGAGGCACCCGGGTGGTGCAGTGGCGGCGCAATGCCGTCTCCTAAGCAGCTCAGGGACAAAGCCAAGGTGCAGCGGCCCGTAGGGTGCTCTCGGTAAGTGGCCGGGTTTGAGCGTGCCCGGAAGACCGCCTAGCCGGCAAGGGACTTTCCGCTCGTCATTAGTGATCGCTGTGCTGCTCCGGCCAGGCAGCGTTGCTCGTCTTGGCGCCTGCCGAGTTCGGCAAAACCATCTGCCGCCTCCCGGAACAGGGCGATGGCTTGGTTCTCGTGACCCTCTGCGCGGCGCAGGATGGCTCGCGCCTCCCAGAGGGCGGCGTGCCATGGGCCGCCAGGCCACATGCCAGCGAGCTGTTCGGCTTTGGCGAGCCGACGGCGGGCGGCGTCCAGCTTCCCTGCCAGAGCGTAAATTCTCGCTGCGGCGACTTGATAACCCATCGAGCACGGCGGGCAGACGCTCCTACCGGCCAGAGCGGCGTCGGCTCGCTCGATGATGTGGACCGCTTGCATCGGAGACCTGGCAGCCTCGGCGAGCACTTCGTACAGGCGTACAACGAGGTGTGGCTCAAGCCAGGTGGAGGCGGCGGCAGGCAAGGCGCGACCGGCTGCCCGGGCGGCCTCGTCGGGCCGATCCTGCGCGAGGTCAACCTCAGCCAGTCGTTGCAGTGTCACGATCTCGCCGGCTCGGGCCCCGGCCCGCCGGTGCAGCTCAAGAGCCGACTGGAGCAGAGTGCGGGCGTCGCCGAGTTCACCGGAGAACAGGGCCGCCTCCCCAAGCAACAGGTCGGCGATGGCCTGGCCACGCACCGAGCCCGCTCGCTCGGCTATCGTGCGTAGACGCACTACTCGCCGCATAATGTTCCGATGCCCGTCCGGCCCGCACAGGCAGAACTCAGCGAGGCACAACTGTGCGTCGAGAATATAGCCGGAGCGCACGGAGTCGTGCTGGGTGAACTCCACGAACTCGGTCTCGAACACCTCGGGCCAGCGGTTCTGCATGTTCGCGGCGATCGCCAACACTGCGCTGCTCTCGCCGATCTCTAGGCCCAGGTTCGCTTCCATGGCCAGCTCGCGTGCACGCAGGGCGTATGAAGTGGCTTCGATGGGGTCACCGCTGTTTAAGGCGATGAGTGCTCGCGCCAACGTGGCTCGAGTGCGATTCTCCGCACGACGGCTGTCCTCGGCGATGGCCTTCTCATAGACCGCCACCGTCGCCGCCCCTGGGCCGACGCCCAAGTCGGCGCGCAGCTGCCGACAGAGTCGCTCGAACTGGCGGATAGCGCCTTGGCGATCGCCCGCGTCGAGCGCGCGAACCATGATCGCGCGGTGGGCGTCCTCGTCCGTTGGCTCGGCCCTTACCACGTCGTCCCACCGAGCTGCGGCCTTGAGCAGACTCAGGTACAGCGTGCGCAGCCGATCGCGGGGGTCCTCGGCCCACACGGCGAATCGATCCTCAGGAAGCAGGTCGCCTCGGTACAGGGCGAGCACCTCGGCCGCCCCTGTTGATGAGGCGAGCGCGGCGCGCCCGTCCACTTCGAACCGCTCCGCGTCGATGGAGACCTCGGCGTCGGGCAGTAAAACCAGCAGGTCGCCGTGCGCCTGTACGGCGTCGGACGAGCCGAGCGCAGCCCGCGCGAAATGCATTGCCTTGCGTAGGTTCGAAGCAGCAGCTTGTGCGCTGAGATCGGGCCAGAGCAGATCGGCGACGGCGTCCCTGTGCAGCCGGTGCCCTTCCGTCAGGGCGAGGATCTTTACGAGCCCGGCCGCCTTGGTGCGTTTCCACGCGTCCCCTGGAACCGCCCGGCCGTCAACCACGACGCGGAACGCGCCCAGCACGACGATGGCGCACGTCTCCATGCCCTCATGGTATCCGGGGGAACGATCGGGGAACAGTGTCGCCTTACCGTCGGAAGTGACGGCGAGCCAATTGGCTCCGTCATCACATCGAAACGCCCAGGAGGACATGATGGGACTGCAACTCGGTGAGATCGCACCCGATTTCTCCGCCAAGACGACCGCTGGAGACATACGGTTCCATGACTGGCTCGGAGACGCGTGGGGAGTGCTGTTCTCGCATCCGAAAGACTTCACACCGGTCTGCACGACCGAGCTCGGCTACATGGCCAAGATCAAGCCAGAGTTCGACAGGCGCGGGGTCAAGATCATCGGCTTGTCCGTGGACTCGACAGCTGATCACGAGCGGTGGGGCACCGATATCGAAGAAACGCAGGGGACTCGCCCTAATTACCCCGTGATCGGCGACGAGGACTTCACCGTGGCGAAACTTTACGGCATGCTCCCGGCAGCCACGTCCGGGGACGCCAAGAGCCGCACGCCCGCGGACAACCAGACCGTCCGTAACGTGTTCGTCATCGGGCCGGACAAGAAGATCAAGCTGATCCTCGTCTATCCCATGACAACCGGACGTAACTTCGACGAAGTGCTGCGTGTCATCGACTCGCTTCAGCTCACGGCGAAGCACCGGGTGGCGACGCCGGTCAACTGGAAGCAGGGCGAGGACGTGATCATCGCCGGCTCCGTCCCGAACAGCGAGGCCCGGGAGATCTTTGGCGATTGGAAGGAGCCCAAGCCGTACATTCGGATCGTTCCGCAGCCGGTGTGATCGGCGGATCTGACTCCGGTTCGTCTCGTATGCCGTAGGCTGACGGGACTTCAACATTGGTTATGTCCGCGCCCGCGTTTGAACCGGGGCGTGCGACGCACTGGGGGGACCAAATGATTGACAAGATAGCTGCGCGCAAGCCAGCGGACCGGAGCCGCCCTGAATCGGTGGCGACGCAGACGGCTGAGAACGACCCCGAATTCCTCGCGGTGCAGTCCAACGCCGATGTCCGCACTGCTAGGCGCAGCCGGGTGGCCTCCTTGGCGCTGGTGCTGGTGCTGCTCGGCTTCGCCCTCTTTGCAGTCTGGTCCTCCCAGTCCACATCCACGGCGGCCCGTTCGGCTGACCTCGCGAGCAAGCTGTCTGATTATTATGACCAGGCCGATCGCGCAGTCACGGCGGAGGAATCACTCGAGCGAAAGTACCGCCTTGAGCCCGGTCCGGGCGTGCGGGCCGAATACGACGCAGCCTCCGCTGATCTGGTGAATGCGCTCGATCTCGTGGCCCGGAACGGGGACCAGGGCGACCGGGAGCAGGCATCGCGGGTAAATGCGGCGCATCAGGACTATCGCTCGTCGATCAGCCGCCTGTTCGACGCCGTCGACAAACAGGACACTCCGCTTGCCCTGAAAATCGACTCCGAAGAGGTCGACCCCAAGTTCGTTGCCATCGCGGAGGCTGTGCATTCGGCGGACGGTAGCCACCATGAGACTTCGTTGTCCCAACTGACTCAGCTCCGGCATCTGGAGGAACTTCAGGGCTGGCTGACCCCGTGGGTTTTCCTGCTGGGGCTCCTGATGGCCTTGGCGACGGCCTCGGTCACGCGGGGCCATCGCCGGCTCCTTGACGCCGAACGGCGCCGGGCGTTGCACCGCTCACTACACGACGCCCTGACTGGGCTGCCGAACCGCACGTTGCTCTTCGAGCGTTGCAGGCGGGCGATCTCTGCGGCCCAGCACACCGGCACGACCGCCGGGCTCTTGCTGATCGATATGGACAGATTCAAGGAGATCAACGACACGTTCGGCCACCACTACGGCGACGAGTTGCTGAAACAGGTCGGCGCACGGCTGCGCTCGGTGCTGACCGGACGCGACACGATCGCCCGACTCGGCGGGGACGAGTTCGCCGTCCTGCTCCCGGACGTCACTGATGTCCTGGCGGCCACGGACGTCGGCGCCAGGTTGCGGGACGCATTAGAGACGCCGTTCCTGATCGACGGCGTTGCCCTCGATGTCGAAGCCAGCGTCGGAGTGGTGCTCTCCGGCGAGCACGGGACCGACCCGACGACCCTGCTGCAGCGGGCAGACGTCGCGATGTATGTTGCCAAGGCCCAGAACCTCGGCGTTTTCGCCTACGACCGGGGCGCGGACGGGCACAGCCCGGCCAGGCTGGCCCTGCTCGGAGACCTGCGTCGCGCTCTGACCGAGAACCAGCTGGTACTTGACTACCAGCCCAAGATCAGCCTCGGCGATGGGGAAATCATCGGGGCTGAAGCCTTGGTCCGGTGGCAACACCCGGAGAGAGGACTCATCTTCCCGGACGGCTTTATTCCGCTCGCCGAACACACCGGCTTGATTGGGCCCCTGACCAGCCACGTGCTGGACTCCGCCCTCGCACAGGCCCGGGCCTGGATGGACGACGGGCGCCCTTTGCCTTTATCGGTCAATCTGTCGGCCCGCAGCCTGCTCGATGACAGCCTGCCCGAGCACGTGCCGATCTGCTCGCTTTACACAGGGTACCGCCCGAACTGCTCGAGCTCGAGATCACCGAGAGCGCACTAATGGCTGAACCTGCACGGGCCCAGCGGCTGCTCGAAACCCTCGCCTTGATGGGTGTCCGGCTCTCCCTTGACGACTTCGGGGCAGGGTATACCAGCCTGGGCCAGCTCAAGAACCTGCCCGTCACTGAGATCAAGATCGACAAATCGTTCATCATAAACATGGCAACGCAGCCCAGCGACGCCCTGATTGCGCGCAGCGTCATCGACCTGGGCCATAGCCTCGGACTGACCGTCCTTGCAGAGGGCGTCGAGACCGCCGAGATACTCTCGCATCTGATGACGTTCGACTGCGACGTTGCCCAGGGGTACTATTTCTGCCGCCCTGCGCCGGCAGCAGAATTCGATGCCTGGCGGGCCTCGTACTCAGCGGGCACGACCGTCAGCCGTGATGAGCTTTGCCCGGCCGACGAACCGGTCGAAGGCATGGGAGGGATACCGATCTGATCCCCGGGACGTGGCGGGCATTCAAGATGCTCCACCGCTCCATACCCAGCATCCCGCCGCAGTTCTGAGATGCGTCCACCGTCCGCGCCGGTAAGGAGGGGAGCGACGCCGTCACCAACCTCCGCGCGTCGGCGTATGTCCCTTTCGGGCATCGTCGGGCATTGCCATTTCGGCCCGCAGGCCCAGGAGCCGGATCGGACGGCCCGCTTCGATTCCGGCCGCGAGGTCCATGGCCCGCGCAAGGATTTCGTTACGGTCGAATGTCTCGGGAATCTTCTTCGCGTGGGTCGTGGTCAAGAACGGCGCGTACCGAACCTTGAGGGTCAGCCCAACCACGGGCCGTCCTTCGGCCACAACATCCTCGAGCACACGCGCTGTCAGCTCCCTCACGGCGTCGTCCACTTGGGCGGGCTCTGTCAGGTCCTGCTGGAAGGTGGTCTCCCGGCTATGCCCGCGGGCAACCCACGGGGTGTCGTCCACCAGGCTGGCGCCGTCCCCGCGCCCAAGCTGCGCGTACCACGGACCCATCCTGGGGCCGAATTCCGGGACCAGGTCTTGGGGGTCGGATGCGGCGAGCTCGGCGACTGTGTTGATGCCGAGCTTGGCCAGCCGGGCCGACACTTTGGTTCCGACGCCCCACAGGTCCTTGGTGGGCCGGCTGCCCATGACGTCAAGCCAGTTCCCGGCAGTGAGACGGAAGATGCCGGCCGGCTTGCCGAAACCGGTAGCGACCTTGGCCCGGACCAAGGTGTCGCCGATGCCCACGCTGCAATGCAGCTGCGTTCGCTCAAGGACTGCGGCCTGCACCTGCCGGGCGTAGGCTTCCGGATTCTCCGTTTCAATGCCCACAAAGGCTTCATCCCAACCCAGCACCTGCACGGTGGCGCCGGGTTGCGCGCGCAGGGTAGCCATCACCGTTTCAGACGCCGCGAGGTAAGCCTCGTGATCGACGGGCAGGATAACGGCGTCGGGCACTTTCCGAGCCGCGATGCGTAAGGGCATTCCGGAACCTACGCCGAACGCTCGGGCTTCGTAGGATGCAGTAGACACCACAGCTCTTTCCGTGGGGTCGCCCCGACCGCCTACAATGATCGGCTTGCCCGCAAGTTCCGGCCGTCGGAGCACTTCGACAGCCGCGATGAACTGGTCGAGATCGACGTGTAGTACCCACCGGATGCGGCTCACGCCACCAGTCTGCCCTAGATATCGCTGGCAAGCATGGGTTCTGGGGCTCCCGGTGGCCCGGCAGGGTGGATACTCGGTGTTGTGTACTAATCGTTGAGCCTTCTGCTGGAATGTTGGTGAGTGAAGTGAAGCGGTTCGGCTGGGCCTTGTTGGCGGCGGTCATGTGGCTGTGTGGGTGCGCCGGTCAAAGCGGTTCGGTCACTGGGCATTCCGGGGTTGTTGACGGCTCCGTGCTGACCGCCCCGGTGTGTCCTGTGGAACGTATTGGTCAGGAGTGTCCGCCGCGCCCACTGTCAGGGGCAGCGGTTGTCGCCTTGGATGGGGAAATTGTGCGGGGCTCAACACTGACCGACAGCACGGGTGCCTTCAGCCTCAAGCTGCCTGACGGTCGCTACGTCATCAAAGCGCGCAACGTGGGCGGTTACGCTTCGACAGCCAGCGAGCAAGTGGTCATCTCGCAAACCCCCGTTCACATCACGCTGGTTGTTGACAGCGGGATTCGCTAAGCAAGCCGCTGTCATGTCTCCGCGCCCTCCGCGCCGACGGCGCACCTGTACGGCGGGGGACGAGGCGGCTATGGGCGAGGCAACTGCGGAGGCGTCATCAGCTGACCTGATGGTCGACCTGATCATTTCCCTTCGACGGTCGGATCCAGCTGCTCGAGTACGTCCCCACCGTGCTCAGCGGTTCGCCGCGCAGGGGCCTGACGTGAGTCGATCCGGCGTCGGTGCGGGAGCCTCGGTGCTGGAGCATGGCTTCGCCGGGCACGGCCCCAGGTACGATTCCGAGGTGTTCGAGTGCGATCTGTCCTTGGAAATCGCTGGTCAGTCCAGCTCGTCGAACAGGCGCGTCAGGCAGTCGGCGTAGTTGCTGATTGCTTCCGTGAAAGTGAACAGGTGGAGTCCGCCGTACAGGGACTCTGTCCTTTCGGTGTCTGCTTCGTCGGCGCGGGATAGGAGTGGCTCGCAGCTGGTTCCCTTTGCGGTGAGTGTTGCGATTCCCCAAGGGTGGCTGGGCTCAGTGACTGCGATGCCTGCCGCCTCGAATGTGTCGCGGAGGACGTATCTTGTGACTGTCCTCCATGACTGAAGAAACGGTGGCCGTAGCTGTTCAATGAGTTCGTCGTCTTTGCTGTCGTAAGCGCGTCCCAGGTTCGTGGATAGCTCGTCCCACTCTTGGGCGTCGCGGACCATGAGATGTCCGGCGCGTAGACGGGCAATTGTTTCGTTCAACTCCATGGTCAGTCCCCAGACTTCCGTTACTTGTCCCCGCCTGCGAGGCAGGTCATTCTGCGATGAGAACGGACGGGACCCCGGCATGATTCCCGGATGACCTGGCAAGACCGCAAGCTTCGTCCGACATGCCGTGGCCGTGCGTGGCGAGGCGTTGTCGAAGTCCGGCATCTTTGGATCAGGAGACGGGCACCGGACCCGAATCCGGGGTGATGACACGCACGCCGCTGTCCCGAAATGCCGCTTCAAGCTCCTTGGGAGGGTGGGTGTCGGTGACGAAATAATCAGCGCTATCCAGCAAGCCGACCTGGGCGAACAGCTGCTTGTCGAACTTCGACGAGTCCGCCAGTACAGCAACCCGAGTGGCGCGGGACATCATCTCGCTCATCATTGCGGCTTCTCCGACATTGCTTGTGGTGTAGCCGCCCTGCACTGACACCGCACCGATGGCAATGAGCGCCAAGTCGCAGCGAATGTCCAGATCTGCCCCGCCCGTTGCGATCCGCAGACTCGTCGGCCCCGTCGTCGCAAGGGTTGTCGAGCGGACGGAGCCGCCGAAGATGTACAGTTCGCGCCAGACGGCCGGGTCCAGTTCCGCCGGCACGAGTAGATTGTTCGTGGCGATGGTTAGGTCCCGGTGGTTGCGGAGTGCACGAGCCACCGAAAGCATCGTGGTCCCACCATTCATGATGATCCCTGTGTCATCGCGAACGAGTTGAGCGGCAAGGGTGCCGATCTTATCCTTTTCCGTGGCTTGTAAGCCAAGGCGCAGATCCACGGCCTTCTCAACTCGAGAACTCATAGCCACACTGACCGCGCCGCCGTAAGTGCGCACAAGAAGGCCCTCACCGTCCAGCTGGTCGAGGTCGCGGCGGACAGTGTCGATCGAGACACCGAAACGATCGGCCAGCGATCCCACTGTCACCTGGCCGACTTCAGTGACGTATGCGACAAGCTGCGCCTTCCTGCCCGCTGGGTGTCGGCGCGAACGCCCTTCGTCTATGGCCACGCTGTTTAACTCGCTCACGCTGCGATGCTAGCACCGGACCGGCGCTATTCGAAGCGATTACAGCAAAGAACTGCAGAAGTGTTGCATAACGGGGAGAGTATCCGGTTTGTTGGGTTGCAAATGTCGATACTGCAGAGATGCTTGCTGTTCTTATCCCAGTTAGTCAGGTTATTTGCATTTTTATGCTTGCGTTTGCGTCATACGCAGGACTAGTGTGTCCTGTATCACGCAGTGAATGCGCATGATCAAGCAATTACACGAAGGAGTGGACATGAGCACGAGGAGAGGCCGCCGCCCGCGGCTGCTCGCAGCGTTAGGCGTAACCGCCGTTGCTGCACTCACAATGTCAGGTTGCAGTGGCTCGCCCTCCGGTGGTACCAGTGCCACCGGCGATGTCACCCTCGAGTTCGCCCAGTGGTGGGAGCCAGAGCTCCCGCAGGGATCCTTGGCCAACCTGATTGACCAATTCCAGAAGGCGAACCCACACGTCAAGGTGAAGCTCCTCAGCTCACCCTTTTCCTCAGACCAACAGCAGATGGTTGCCGACGCAGCCTCGGGCCAGCTGCCCGACGTCCTCGGCCTTGACGGTGCCTGGGTGAGCGATTTCGCCAAGCAGGGCGCGATCGCCGATCTCTCTCCGCTTCTGAAAGCTGACAACTTCTCCGAAGACCAGCTGGCAAGCGAGGTCAAGGTCAATGGCAAGGCCTACATGATCCCCGCGGTCAACTTCGTCTACCCCTTGTTCGTCAACAACGACCTGCTCAAGCAGGCCGGGGTAAACAAGGCGCCGACCACTCGCAGTGAGTTTCTCGACGCAGCGAAGAAGATCAGCGCCCTCGGCGGCAACGTCAAGGGTTGGGCCCTGCCGCTCGACACCGCAGTTCCGAATGGCATCCAGAACGACGTCATGTCCTGGGTCTGGGCATCTGGTGGCAGCATGCTGAAGGACGGGGAACCTGACGTCACCAACGCCCAAGTCAAGAGCGGAGTCGACTACGTCAAGAGCCTCTACGACGCGAACGTGCTAGTCCCCGGCGCCCTGACCATGAAGGAACAGGACAAGGTAGAGAAGTTCACCAACGGTCAGGTAGGCATGGTGATCGACTCGCTCGCCCACATCAACCTGATCAAGAAGAACAACCCCAGCCTCAACTTCACGGTGGCAGCGCTGCCTTCCGAGGATGGCTACACCGGCAAGCGAGGCATCCCGTACGCATCGTGGGGTGTTGGCATCTCGAACAAGTCTGAGCACAAAGCGGAAGCGGCCAAGCTCGTCGAGTTCCTCATGAGCAAGGACACGAACGCCCAGCTGAGCAACCTTGCGAACGGCTTCCCGGGCAACAAGACGGCGACCCCCGACTTTAGCAAGAGCGATCCGCTGTTCAAGACGGCCTTCGACATCTACCAGGCCGGTTACCCGGCGAATGAGTTCACCGGCCTGCCGAAGGCCGACCAGCTGCAGCGCACGTTCGACGAACAGCTGCAGCGGACCCTCACGGGAAGCCAGAGTGTCGATCAGACACTCAGCACCGTGCAATCCGCATGGAAATCCATCTTCTGACGTCGAAGATTCGACGGGGTCGTGCCGCCCAGCTTGCGGCACGACCCCACAAGGGAGTTTGAGACATGAATCTGTCCTCTACCAACGTCGAGGGACCCGGAAGGATACGGCACGCCGTCGGCCCGCGGTCGACGAAGCGGCGCGCCTCCGGGGTGCGCGGCCGCAAGCTCGCCCCGTTCGCCTTCGTCTCGCCGACGCTGGCCTTGATCACTTTGCTCACCGTGGTGCCGATCCTGATGGTTGCCGGCTACTCATTCATGGACAACGTGATCGTCGAACCGAACCCCGTGTTCGTTGGGTTCGCCAACTATGTGAAGGTGCTCACCGATCCTGCTTTCCTTGCGGCGCTTGGTAACACCTTCCTCTTCATCACGTCCAGCACCATCGTGCACTTGGTGCTGGGTCTCGTCTTTGCCTTGCTGCTGAACACCTCGCTGCTCGGCAACGTCACCAAGGCAATCTTCCGGGTGGTCTACATCCTTCCGTGGTTGTTCACCATCGCGGTGATCGCCGTCGTCTGGCGTCTCATGCTCGACCCCTCTGGTGTGGTGAACTACGTTCTCGGAACGTTTGGCATCCAGGGCGCGAACTGGCTGTCTACACCCGAAACGGCACTGGCCTCCGTGACGTTCATCAACATCTGGTCCGGGTATCCGTTCTTCATGATCAGCCTCCTGGCCGCCCTCCAGGGCGTGCCGGCCGTGCTGCACGAGGCAGCACGCGTCGACGGGGCGGGATGGTGGCAGCGGTTCCGGTACGTGACACTGCCCCATATCCGTCCCGTGATTGTCAGCATGGCAGTGCTCGACCTCATCTGGACGTCACAGCAGTTCGCTTTGATCTGGATGACCACGGGCGGGGGTCCACTCAACGCCACGGAGGTGATGAGCACCTACACCTACAAGCAGGCCTTCAGCAACTTCGAATTCTCGACAGCCTCCGCGGCCGCGGTCATCGTGCTGCTGCTCACCATGGTCCTTGCCTTCTTCTACGTGCGTCATCAGACGGTGCGTGATTGATATGAGCAACTTGACCCTTCGGGGACGCAGGGACGAAAAGATCGACGTCCCTCGCGAGCGGCGGGCCGGAAAGAAGCCGCTGCTCAAGGTGGGAGCCTTCGCGGCCCTGGTGATCGGGGCACTCTATGCGGGACTGCCAGTGTTGTGGATGCTTTCCACCTCGTTCAAAGCGAATGGGGAGGTCTTCGCGCTCCCACCGAAACTGATCACGTCGGGCTTCTCGCTGGATGCCTACACAGCGATCCTCACCGACCCGGCGCGGTTGCGGTTCTTCCTGAACAGCTACATTGTGGCCATTGCGGTGACTGTGCTCACCCTTCTGGTCGCGATCCTTGCAGCGTACGGTTTCAGCCGCTACCAGTTCCCTGGAAAGCGGCTGATCAACGTCGTGATCGTCTCAGTGCAAGCCGTTCCGCCGATCACACTAGTGATCCCGTACTTCGGCCTGATGGTCGCACTCGGCCTCTACAACACCTATCCGGGCCTGATTCTTACCCACATGGTGTTCACGCTCCCTTACGCGATCATCATGATGACCGCGTACTTCAACACTCTGCCTCGCGAACTCGATGAAGCAGCCAAGGTGGACGGCGCGAACGCCTGGACCGCCCTGTGGCGGGTGCTCGTGCCCATCTCGATACCGGGAATCGTGGCAGTCGGGGTGTACACATTCATGATCTCGTGGAATGAATTCCTCTTCGCTCTGACCTTGACCCGCACCGACGCCATGCGGACCGTGCCGATCGGCATTCAACTGCTGATGGGCCAGCATTCCTTCGAGTGGAACCAGATGATGGCGATGAGCATCCTGGGGTCGATCCCGGTGCTCCTGCTCTTCCTTCTGTTCCAGCGGAGCTTCATCGGCGGACTCACCTCTGGCGCGGTCAAAGACTGACGCCTCAAAATACCTAAACCCAAACAAAAAGGAGAAACCAATGCTCGTCGACGGAAAGACCATCCTGGACATCGCGAACCAGAACAACTTCGCCATCCCGGCCTTCAACATCAGCGACTGGGCGATGTTTCTTGGCGTCATGGACATCAGCGAGGAGAAGGAAGCCCCCGTCATCATCGCCATCCACCCGGATGAGGTCGCGCATATCACGACCGACCTCATCGCCGCGATTCGTGCGCGCGCTCACCGGTCGAGCGTACCGGTCGCGATTCACTGGGACCACGGCGGCACCTACGAGCAGATCATCACGGCGATCCAATCCGGCTTCACCTCGGTCATGATCGACGCGTCGCTGCTGCCGTTCGAGGATAACGTCGCTCTCACCCGCAAGGTTGTGGAGGCGGCGCACGCCGTAGGCATTCAGGTCGAGGGCGAGCTCGGCACGATCGGCGCGAACGACAGCTACGGCGAGTCCGGGGCGGCCGAGATCATCTACACCAACGTCGACGACGCGGTGCGTTTTGTCGAGGAGACCGGTGTCGACAGCCTCGCGATCGCGATCGGGACGTCGCACGGCCTGTACCCGGCCTCAAAGAAGCCCGAGCTGCGCCACGACCTGCTTGAGCAGATCAAGGCGGCGGTGGGCATCCCGCTCGTGCTGCACGGCGGATCCGGCAACCCCGATGCGGAGTTGGCCCGTGCGGTATCGCTCGGCATCAATAAGATCAACATCTCCAGCGACATCAAGGTCAGCTACCACAACCGCATGCGCGAGATCCTCGGCACGGACGAGCGTCTGCGTGAGCCGAACAGCATCCAGCCGCCGTGCATCGAGGCCATGAAGATCACCGCGGCTGAGAAGATCGACCTGTTCAACGCTGCCGGCAAGGCAAAGCTGTACTGACATGACGCCGCGCCTAGTACTCGGACTCGGCGGCAGTGTTGACTACGAAATCGCCTGGTCGTCCCAAGTGATCGAGGACCTCATCGCGAGCTACGACATCCGTACCGAGGAACTCGGGAACACCACGCCGATCGTCGACGAACGGAGTCTGGTGCTGTCCGTGCTCGGGTACTTCCGGCGGGGCGCCGGGGGGGAGCGGCACGTTGCCTCCGCCAACGCCTTGGAGACGTTCGCCTCGCGGTTTCCACACAAGGTGACGCTGGGAGGAACTGGTGTGAGGGCCGGACTCGCCCTTGCGTGTCTCGGCATGCCGTCGACCCTCCATCTGGTCAGCGTGAACGAGCACTTCAGGCGACTGCTTCCTGCAGAGTGTTCGTGGATCACCAGCGCCGAGCACGACTCGATTGAGCCACACGTGATCGTGCAGTGGGAGGAGGGGGCGCGAGTCCGGGTTGGTGACACCGAGCTCGTCGCACCCTTCCCCAACCGCCTCATCTATGTCAACGACCCGCCGAACTCCCAAATGCGCCTCAGCACGGACCTGCCTGGGGTGCTCGCCGAGGCGCACATCGTCCTGCTGTCCGGTCTGAACGCCATGCAAGACGAGGGGGTGCTGGTTGTCCGGCTCGCGGAACTGCGATCAGTGCTGGATGCGTTGCCCGGTGGCGCCTTCGTGTACTACGAGGATGCGGGGTTCCATAGGCCTGCCTTGAGCGCCCTCGTGCGCACCGCATTGCTCGACCGAATCGACGTCTACGGAATGAACGAGGACGAGATGCAAGCGCACCTCGGCCGCGGGGTCGACCTACTGGACCCTGTCGCGGTGCGGAAAGCATTGGGGGACCTCTCGGTCATCATTCCGGCCCGGACGCTCGTAGTCCACACGAAGTACTGGGCGCTGGCCGCCGGAAGACACGCCGAGCGATGCGCCCCTGCGCTCGCCGGAGGGATAGCCATGGCGAGTACGCGCTACCGCTACGGCGACGACTTCACCGTGGAGCAATATGCAGGAACCACGGACTTGC
This sequence comes from Arthrobacter sp. DMZ02-1R, assembly GCF_057747935.1. NCBI lineage: Bacteria > Bacillati > Actinomycetota > Actinomycetes > Micrococcales > Micrococcaceae > Arthrobacter > Arthrobacter sp. DMZ02-1R. Next base: position 2,607,975 of record NZ_CM173230.1, on the reverse strand, counting down.
CGCTCAACGAAGTGGGCGCGGTTCTGGCTGCCGCGATCTCCGGTCCAGGCCTTCACGCCGTCGCGGCTCGGGCCATCTCGGTCCGTACACCTACCACCGTCGGACTCGGGGACTCGTTCGTCGGTGGATTCCTTGGCGCCCTTGCTACTGAAGGAGCATCAGTGTGGACTTGATCGTCCTGCCATCCAATCGCCCGGCCAACCGCTTCTACCGAGGTGGCCGCCAGATCACCGAGTTCCGCGGTGAGCCGCCGGCTGAAAGCCATGAACCCGAGGATTGGATTGCCTCCACAACCTCCGTGTTCGGAGAGCCAGGTGTGGGGATCACCACGCTTCCGAACGGCGTCCCGATGCCTACAGCGATTGAAAAGGATCCGCAGGGATGGCTGGGGGCCGAGCATCTGGCTGCCTTCGGACCGGATACGCGATTGCTCGTCAAGCTGCTCGACGCCGGCCAACGCCTGCCCGTACACGCCCATCCCGACGGAAGCTTCGCCGCCACGCACTTAGGCCACGCCCACGGCAAGGCCGAGGCGTGGTACATCCTCCGAGGAGGCACAGTCCACCTTGGCCTCAATCGAGACGTGGAAGGCCCGGAATTGCGCAACCTCGTCGAGCGGCAAGACTCCGAGAGCCTGCTGAGCCTTCTGAACCCCGTCGACGTCGCACCAGGTGACGTCGTATTCGTCCCGCCATGCCAATTGCACGCCATCGGCGAGGGCGTACTCCTCCTCGAAGTGCAGGAACCGGAAGACCTGTCGATCCTCCTCGAATGGAGAGACTTCGATCTCGACGGTCCGGCAGAGGGTCATCTGGGGCTCGGCTTCGATTTGGCACTCAATGCAGTGTCCCACCGGCATCTCGACCAGGAGGAGCTCGACAAACTGCTTATCCGCGCCCCGAGCGCAGGATCAGTGCTGCCCCGAGCGGCGGATCCATACTTCCGCATCGAGCGCATCCTCGTAGACGGACGGCAAGAGATCGCCCCGGGCTTCGCTGTCCTGGTCGCGGTGCGCGGGGACCTCGTCACCGCTGGAGAGGCAATGCCTGCCGGCCGAACAGCGGTGGCGCCTCACTCCATAGGACCGATCGCGGTCAGCGGCCACGGAGAGCTGCTGGTGTGCCGACCCCCGAGTCCAGAGGACCGAGCGTAGCGGCACCTCCATCGCCGCAGTCTGCCCACAGGCGCGGTCGCGAATGCCATCGCCTCGTGGCGCCGCGTGGGGAGCACGGTTAGTTCAGTGTCGCACGAGGGTCCTCAGAAGCTTGAGTGCGACGGAGATCGAATGGATGTCCACCGGACCGGGCTGGGTGACTTCGGCGAAAATGTCCTTGATCCGTGCGAGCTGCTCCTGGCGTCCGCGTTCCCATTCCACGATCCGTTCCGTGGAATCGGCCCGCTCGGGACTGCTGCTGCGTGTTGTTTTGAGAACCGAGATCGTCATGTCGGCCACGGCCGTGTACACGTCGTCGCGCAAGGCTGCCCTGGACAGTGTCTCCCATCGGTTCTGCACAGGAAGGTCGGTGATTCTTAGAAGCAACTTCAGGGCCCCGATGCGCTGGAATGCGGCGGAGTAGAGGTCGGCAATATCCTCGATAGGCTCATGGATCTGCTCGGCAATGACGGAGATATCCAGCAAAGTGAAGCTCAGGACAACTTCAAACGCGCGCCGCGCAATGTCCGGCGGGATCCCAATGGCCTCCCAGCGTGTCAGAAGGTCTTGTCCAAGGTCGATGTCGTCGCCGCGCAAATAGACCACGGTTCGGTGACGCCGGAGGTCCATGGCCGCCATGATCCGGCTGAGGGCCAGTTCCACTGCCTGGTCCCGATGGTCATGGGTCATGTACCAGCGCGTCGCCCGGTCCAACATCCTCCGCACATACAGGGCGAGTTCCGCCGCATTTTCGGCCGGAACGGCGGGCGGAAGACCTGCCATCCAGTCCGGGACCCAGTGAAGGTCGAAGGCCTCGCGCACTGAAACGAAGGCCCTTGCCAGAGCGGCGGCGCTCCCGGTGGTTTCCTCGATGGCCCGGAAAGCGAAGGTGATTCCTCCGAGATTGATAATGTCGTTGGCGAGGACGGTGCAGATGATCTGCCGACGCAGGGGGTGAGTTTCCAGCTCGGTTCCGAAACGGTCCGCGATCTGGGGAGGGAAGTAGCTTCGGAGGACCCGGTCGAACCAGGGGTCGTCGGTGACGTCGCTCCCGCTGAGTTCCTTGGCGAGTGCGATCTTGGCGTAGGCGGCCAGGACGGACAGCTCGGGGGAGGTAAGCCCCTTGCCCGCCTGCAGCCTTGCACGGAGCTTGTCCGTGCTGGGCAAAGCCTCACGACTCCGGTCCAGGTCCGTGGCTCTTTCCAGCCAGTCCATGGTCCGCTCGAAACCGGGGCTCCAGTTGACGTCGAAGCCCGGGCTCCAGTTGAGGACAAGGGCACGGTCATTGACGAGCAGGACGTTCTGGTCACGGCTGTTCTCCAGCACGAGGCGGGCTACGTCGCCGGTGAGCGAGTGCAGGAAGTCGGCGCGTTCGCCGGCGGCCATCTTGCCTGCCGCGATCATGCGGTCGATAAAGATTTTGATGTTGACCTCGTGGTCGGAGCAGTCCACTCCGGCGGAGTTGTCGATCGCGTCGGTGTTCAGGAGGACTCCGTTGAGTGCAGCCTCCACCCGTCCCTGTTGAGTCATCCCGAGGTTGCCGCCCTCGACCACGATCCGTGCCCGGAGTTCGTTGCCGTTGATCCGTATCGCATCGTTGGCTTTGTCGCCCACCTCACTGTTGGTTTCTGCGGCGGCCTTGACGTAGGTTCCGATCCCGCCGTTGTAGATCAGATCAACGGGCGCGCGCAGGATGGCCTGGATGAGTTCGGGCGGGGTCATCGCCGTCGTCGTCGGGGCGATCCCCAAAGTCGATCGCACCTCTGGGCTGATGGGGATCGACTTGGCGGTGCGCGGGTACACGCCGCCGCCGGGGCTGAGAAGCCCGGGGGCGTAGTCAGCCCACGACGAGCGCGGCAGGTTGAAGAGGCGGCGGCGTTCCTCAAGGGCGGACGCCGCGTCGGGTGCGGGGTTCAGGAAGATGTGCCGGTGGTCGAAGGCGGCCACGAGCCGGATGCGGTCCGAGAGCAGCATGCCGTTGCCGAAGACGTCCCCGCTCATGTCGCCGATGCCGACCACGGTGAAGTCTTCGTTCTGGGCATCGATTCCGAGTTCGCTGAAGTGCTGTTTCGCAGACGCCCAGGCACCCCGGGCGGTGATGCCCATCTGCTTGTGGTCGTAGCCGACCGAGCCGCCCGAGGCGAACGCGTCGCCCAGCCAGAAGCCGTATTCCTGGGCCACCTCGTTGGCGATGTCGGAGAATGTCGCGGTCCCTTTGTCGGCCGCGACCACGAGGTAGTAGTCGTCGTCGTCGTGCCGTACCACGTTGGGAGGTGGGATGACGCGTCCCACCGCTCCCCGTGTGCCGCCAGCGTCAGGGGGCACGGCGACGTCGGGCGGGGCCAGGTTGTCCGTGACATCGAGGAGCCCGCGAAGGAAGTCCTTGTAGCTCTCAATGCCTTCTTCGAGCCATGCCACGCGGTTTGACTCCGGAGCGGGAAGCAGCTTCGGGTAGAAGCCGCCCTTCGCGCCGGTGGGGACGATCACCGAGTTCTTGACGATCTGGACCTTGGCGAGGCCGAGGACTTCGGTGCGGAAATCCTCGCGTCGGTCCGACCATCGCAGGCCCCCGCGCGCCACCGGCCCGAAGCGAAGGTGCACGCCTTCGACCCTGGGCGAATACACCCAGATCTCGAACTGCGGACGTGGGTACGGGGCGCCTTGAATCGTGGAGGGCCGGAGCTTGAGGCTCAGGTACGGCCGGTCGCGGTAGAAGTTGGTCCTCGTCGTCGCTTCGACGAGATTCAGGAAGGTCCGTAGCAGACGGTCTGCGTCCAAGGAGGTGACAGCATCGATCGCCTCGGCCACTTCTTCCCGGGCGGCCCTCGTTTCGCGGAGCCGCCGGGTGATGCCAAGCGCTGGATGGAAGCGGGCTCTGAACAGGTCCAGTAGTGCGTGGGTCGCCTTCGCGTTGGCCAGGAAAGTATCCGCGATGAAGCCGTAGGAGTTGGTGGTTCCCAGTTGTTGGAGATACTTGGCGTAGCCACGGAGGATCACGACGTGCCGCCAATCAAGGTTCTCCTGAAGGACCAGGGCGTCGAAGCGGTCAGATTCCGCGTCACCGCGCATGGCTGCCCCGAACGCGTCCGCGAGCAAGGATCCGGTTCGAGCGGGATCCACGCCAGGCGGATACTTCACGCCCAGGTCATAGAGAAACAGCGGCAGTGTGTTGCCGCGCAGGACCTCGAAAGGGCGCTGGTTGAGCACCTGAAGTCCCAGGTTGTGGAGGAACGGCAGGATCTGGCTTAAGCTTCGGGCACTGGTGAGATAAAGGCGAATCCGCGTGTCGTCGGCCTCGGCCTGAGTAGCGCTGGGACGGATGGCCAATACAGGATCGCCCAGGGGTCGGCCGCCGGTGCCGTCCAGATTGTATTGTTCAAATTTCTCGATGTCTTCAATGGCGTCTGCGATCTCGAAGTCTGCCCGGTAGCTGGCAGGGAAGGCATCGGCCCAGAGCACAGACAGCCTTGTGGCCTGGCTGGAGGGCATGCGTTCCCGCAGGGCTTCGGCAAGTCCTTCGGCCCAGGTCCGGGTGGTATTGATGAGTGTCTGCTCCAGGGCAGCCGTATCGATGGTCTCTGGTTTTGCGTCGGCGGGCAAAAGTACGCGGACGAAGATGCGCGCCATGTGTGATCCGGTGAGTCGGACCTCAAATTCAAGCGATGAGGCCTTCGAGGCTTCTTTGAGCTCCTCTTCAATCTTGAGCTGCACCGCCGTGTTGTAGCGGTTGCGAGGAAGGAACATCAGAACTGTCATGAAGGGACCGTGGTTGTCGAAGCGTAGGAGCAGCCTTGTCTCACGGCGTTTCTGAAGGCGCAGAATCTCAGCCGCCAGCCGGGTCAGCTCGTCTTCGTCGCTGTTGAACAGTTCCTCAAGAGCTAACGACCCCAGTGCGGCAAGTAATTTTTTTTCTTGGGTTGACGCCGGAGCGAAACCTAGCCTGTCACGAAGGTGAACGGCCTTGTCCCGGATCACCGGAATGCGACGTACTGATTGATCCGCCGTTCCCGGGGCGAAAACTCCAACAAACCGGCGTTCACCGTTGACGACTCCGGCACCATCGAACATCGGGAGACGGATTTCGTCCAGGTAAGAGGGTTCCGGAATTGAGGATCGAAGAGCGGAAGCGTAAAGGGCAAGCACTTGCGAACCCCCCAACGCAGACTCGTCTGAACTGCGCGGTGGATTCTGCCTGCGCAAAAGGCCCAGTGCCGTGCCCGTGCGGAGTTCAAGAGGCGGGCCCTCCGTCCCTGCGGTCAAGCTGTATTCGCAGTATCCCTGGAAAATAAAGTTCCCTCGGTCCAACCACACCAGGAGCTCCCCGAGCTGTTCGGCTGACGGCGCGCAACCGCGCGGGAAGGCGGCTAAGGATTCGACGGCGGCAGCCACTTGTTCCTTCAGAGCAGGAGCGTCTTCTGTAACTGCACGGACATCGGCAAGAACCCTTTGGACATTCGCGATGACGTCCGCGGAGTTGGACGATCTAGGCAGCCTGCCGATTTCGACTGCAACCCAAGTTTCCGTGACGGCGGAATCCTGCAGCTCGGAAGCAAGTCCGGCGCGCGGCGGTGCGTTGCGGATCTCGAGCAGCTCATAGGTTGCCGGATCCCGAAGGACTTGGAATGAGGGATGGACGAGCAACCGGACCGTCGCTCCTTCGCGGGCTAGCTCCGAGGTGATCGAATGGACCACCTGCAGCGCGCCTTCGGCCACCACGAACACTACGCTGGCGTGTGGTTCGTTGAGGACATCCACCCTCGATGCCCCCGGACGCAGCACCGAGCCCAGCGAAAGATGGTGCCGTGCCCGACGCTCCAAAGTTTCTCCGCGATAGCTGAGGAGTTCCTCGGGGTCCACGTGCTCGTAGTAATCCGCGAGGAAATGATCGTCCGGCTTGGCCGGACTACTTGATGCGGTGTGTTCCGCTGGCACAGATTTGCCGGGCATACGTAAAGCCTCCAACACGCGGGACCGCCTCCATTTGCGCCGCCGGAGATGGGATCCTCACGCCTGATTTCATGATGTCCTTCTCTCCTAGCGGAGTCCATAGCGGCGAAAGAACCGCTCGGTAGGCGATCGGGTTCGCGTTCGGGTCGGTCATCGCTCCCCAGCAGCCGACGAAGATCTCGTACGTCCGCCGGACGAAAAGGAACGCGGCCGCGCCGCCGTAGATCTGCTTGAGATTGGGTGCAGACACGGAGAGGGCGCGGTCCGTGCGGCCCGCGCCCTCTTGCCCTGCGTCGGCGGATCAGTGCTTCCTGAAGGCGCCTTTGATCTTTTCGCCTGCATTCTTCAGATCAACTCTGACGCGACGGGCCTTGCCCTCAGCCCCCAGCCGGTCATTGCCGGTGGCCTCGCCTGCTGTTTCCGCCGCCCTTCGGTGGAATTTCCCGGAAGCGTGGTGAATCCTCTCTCCCCAACCCATGATGGCTCTCCTTCGTCCGCGGGTCGCGGCGTGATGCCGAAGGACCCCGCAATTAATTGTAAGGACGGACCTGCCTCAAAGGCACCGGTCACCGAGCACCTGGTCCAAAAGCGCTGGTTGTGTCGCCGGACTCGGCTGTCGCCGTGCCGCGCGGGTCGTGGCGATGAGCAGGAGGATCGACTTCGTCGCGATCGACACGACGAGGAGGGTAACGGCGGCGAGCACTCCTATTGTGATGGCCTGCCAGGCAAACGGTTGGAGTAGGTGCAGCCAGGTGATGGCGAGTGCACCGACGCTGGCTGCGGGGAAGGTGAATGACCAGAAGCCGAGCGAGAACGGCAGTGTGCGGTAGCGCGGCAAGAGCATTATCTGGATTAGCACCATGAATACTGTCATCGCCGACAACCCCTCGAACAGATGATCGGGCTGGCCGCCTGAGATCGTAAGCCACGCTGCTGATGCGACGGCCGGGGGAGCGATCATGATCGCGAGGGTCGGGACCAGCGCTGCAGGCATGGCGGGGCGGAGCGCGAGGCGGAGGAAGAAGAACACGGAGATCACCAGCCAGAAGAAGATGCCGACGGCGAAGCTTCCGACGGCGAGCCAGTCAAGCCCCGTCTCGCCAGCGGCGAGTGCACCGACCAAACCGGCTGCACTGATGGGCAGGAAGTAGCCGCCATGGACGGATTCGAGTGGCATCTCCCCGCGCATCCAGAAGCTCAGAATCCATGCGGCGAACGCGGCAGCGGCGGCGATGGAGATCAACGTCAGCACGGTTCCGGCAAGCGGGAACGTGCGGTGAAGGCCCGCGCCGAGCAGCATCGCGGCGATGGGAAGTATTGCCGCGAGCGGGCCCTGGGCGAAGTGCGTGAGCTGATGAGAGAGGGAATGATCGGTGCGCGTGCCGCGATGCACGTGCACCGCGAGTGTCCAGATCCAGGCGATCGCAGCGATCAGCCAGAACGCTTGTCCGAGTTCGAACGGGAGCCCGAGCGCGGAAGCCGCCACGGTCCAGACCTGGGCGAGGCCTGCCAGGCCCAGGGGGATGGCGAGGGTGTTCAAGGGGACACGCGTTCGGGCGCGTGTCGCAGGGGCGGCGTGTGCCAAGGGCAGTTGAGCGGACAAAGGAGTGCCTTCCTGAAAGGACAGCTGGATCCAGATGGTGGTCGCAAAAACAGTTTTTGACCTTGAAGTACAATATCACGCAAGTTAGGCTTTTCCCATGGGTAGACCGATGCAGTTTGAGACAGGGGCGGCTGTCGACAGGGCGATGGGCCTCTTCTGGCGTCAGGGATACGCCGGAACGACGCCGCAGGAATTGGCCAGTGAGCTGGGGATCGGAAAAGGCAGTCTCTACAACACGTTCGAGAGCAAGCATGCGCTGTTCCTGCGTGCTCTCCGGCGCTACAGCGAGAGGCGACTCGAGTACCTGGCCGAGCTGTTCTCAACGCCTGGGCCGATAGGACCGCGTCTCAAAGAGGCGATGACTGTCCTTGCCGGCGTGGGCGAGCACCAGCGGGGGTGTGTCATGGTCAATGCTGCCGCGGAGCTTGGCCCCGCCGACGTCGAGGTGAACCGCATGGCGGACGACCTTTTCACGCAGATCGAGGCCGTATTTCGGCAAGCAATCGTACAGGGACAAGAGTCTGGAGAATTCGGCGTGGATCGGGTTGCCGACACCGCCGCTAGCCAACTGCTTGCCTCCGTGATTGGGCTCAGCGTGCTCGTCAAGGCAGGTGGGTCGTCGGGGAAGTTCGGCGCCGTCGTCGACGGCATCGTCGACGGTTTGTGACGCCGAAGAGAATCCACCATCAGTTGAGTAGGCGCGCGCCGATCATGCTGATGCCGTGAAGAGTTCGATGCCCGCTGCGATGGCGGCCTCCCGGTAGGCGCTTGCGAGGTCAGCGAGGCTCGCGTGCTTGTTTAGTCCGCTCGGGTTCGGGACCACCCAGACGGGGGTGCCGCCGAGGGGATCCGGTTGAGGCCCGACCCTCGCGTGCGGCCGGGCGAAGGCGGTCCGGTAGGCGGTGATTCCCAATACCGCTACCACTGCCGGAGCGATGCGTTCGACCCGCTCTGACAGTGCTTCGGCTCCGGCGATGAGTTGTTCTGCGGTGAGTTCGTCCGCGCGCGCCGACGCTCCAGCGACGAGAGATGTGATGCCGAGGCCACGCTCATGCAGATGTGCGAGGTCTTCGGGAAGGAAGCCCGCGGAAGCATCTATCCGCCGATCGACGATGCCCGCCCGGTAGAGAGCCGGATAGAAGCGGTTGCTCCCGCCGCCGCCGAAATGCGCCTGCACCGCGACGGCGCGCAGACCGGGATTAATGCCGACGAACAGAAGCCGTGTGTGGTCCCCGAGCAGGTCCGGCAGGCTCCGGCCGCGGAACGAATCAAGCGCAGACTGACTAAACCGCACCGCCCAACACTAGGACCTCCAGCATCCGGAGGCAATTCTGCGCGTTCTGGACATTCTTAACCGCAGCAGCCAGAAGCCATGGCCGCGTTGTCACTCCCGAGTGGGGGTGGGTGTGTCCGAACCGTTCTCCGGCTGATCTACGCCAATCGGTATTTCCAGGACTTTGTCGCCCTCGATCCACCTGCTTCGCGTGCCGAGGCGCCCGCTCAACCATTGCATCCGCTCGGCAATTTTCCGTGCGCTCCGGCGCGCCAGTCGGGTTTGTAGGCTGGCGATGTTTGTCGGATGCAGGCGCAGCTTGCGGGGTACGCTTCCATCGGTTTCCAAGAGGAAGACGAATGCCTGATCATTGCGTTCAACCGGGTCCACCGCGTAATCATCGACAAAGTCGCCGGCACTGTAGACGATGGGACGGTTCCTGTGGATTTCGACGCCGCGGAAAATGTGGGCTGAATGCCCGAACACGACGTCGGCTCCCGCGTCTATCAGTGCCCGGGCCAAACTCCGATGCGCGAGCGGGACCTCGGATCCCCAATTGGCACCCCAGTGTGCCGAAACGACGAGCAGTTGGTCCCGGCTTTTCGTCCGCCGAACCAGTTCCAACAAGTCACTCACCCTGCGGTCGCCGGCGTCCACAGGGACGTAGTAGATTCCCGGGGCGCGGGCGCTTGCCTCCCAGTCCGGCTGATTGTCGGTAAAGGCAATGAAGCCGACCGCAGTTGGGCCCACCCGCCGGACTGCTGGTCGCTTGGCATCTTCCAAGTGCATTCCTGCCCCAGCCCGCAGGATTCCGTGCTGTTCGAGCGCCGGCAGCATCTCCCGTAGCGCATCGACTCCGTAGTCCAGCACATGGTTATTGGCCAGTGAGACCACATCGATCGCCGCGGACCGCAGGCTCGCCACGTTCTTGACGTCCGAGCGGAAGTGATACAGCTTGCCGGCCGCAGGTGTTCCGCCGTCCGCGAGGACGCATTCCAGGTTGGCAAACCTGATGTCAGCCTGCTGGAGGACTGGGAGGGTATCGCCCCAGGGATAGGCAGGATCGGCCACTTTCAGTTGGTCGTTAACCAGTCGGCCAAGCATGACGTCCCCCAGGAGCGCAATCTGCATGCTTCACCTCCAACCCTGCCAGCCGTTTGCTATCAGGATGGACCGTTTCTTGGCCTGGAGCCAGTCCGCCGAGGGGCGCGAGATCCGCCGTCGAACCTGAAGAGGGCGCCTCAGCGGTTCTTCGCCGTAAAGGCCTCGCCTGGTCCAGATTCGTGGGGGATAGTTGGATCAGGAGGCCGTCCCGCGTCTATCTTCTTTGGCTTGACGATTTCTGGTCTGGACGTGGCGTGCGGCAGTTTTGATGGGAACGTCGCGGCGATGGGCATTTTTCAAGACAGGGCTGATGCAGGGCGGCAGTTGGGTCTGCGGCTGGCATATCTGCGCGGCCAGGAAGCAGTAATCCTAGGGGTGCCACGGGGAGGGGTTCCGGTAGCCTTCGAAGTGGCAGTGGCCCTGGATGCGCCGCTGGATGTGATCGTCGTGCGGAAGCTTGGAGTACCGTCTCAGCCCGAACTCGCGATGGGAGCCATCGGAGAGGACGGCGCATATGTGCTTGACCGACGCATCCTCTCAGCTACGAGGGTCAGGGAGGAAGAACTGCGGTCGGTCGAGCGACGGGAGCGGACCGTGCTTGAGGACCGGGTGACACGATTTCGGGGTGGCCGAGGCCGCATTGATCTGAACGGCCGTATCGCGGTCATCGTCGATGACGGGATCGCTACCGGGTCAACTGCCAGGGTGGCATGCGGCATCGCGCGGAAATTGGGGGCTGCGAGGGTGATTTTGGCCGTTCCTGTTGCCTCCGCCGATATCCTCGCGGCATTGAACGAGCCGGACGAGGTGGTGTGCCTTGCCACGCCCCGGCGACTCACGGCTGTCGGCTACCACTACCGTGACTTCTCACCGACCGGCGACGACGAGGTGGTGTGGCTGCTCGACGCTGCTGCCGAGCGGCTGCAACGTGGGTCTTCGACCGCTGGAGCCCCTGGCCTCGATGAAGATGTCCAAATCCATTCGGACGGTACGTGGCTCGAAGGACACCTTCACCTTCCCGGAACGGCTGCCGGAGTGGTGGTGTTCGCTCACGGAAGCGGTAGCAGCCGCCACAGTCCGCGAAACCAATTCGTCGCGTCGACGCTTCACCGGGCGGGCTTGGGCACCTTGCTGCTTGACCTGCTCAGCCCCGGGGAGGAGCTCAATCGTGCCAACGTGTTCAACATCGAACTGCTTGCGCGCAGGCTGACGGCGGCAACGGTTTGGCTTGGCAGCAGGCCGGACACAGCCTCGTGCAGCGTAGGATATTTCGGCGCGAGTACCGGTGCCGGCGCCGCGTTGTGGGCGGCGGCCGAACTGGGAGAGAAAATCGGCGCAGTCGTTTCAAGGGGAGGCCGTCCGGATCTGGCTGGCGCGAGGCTCGCCTTTGTCCGTGCACCGACCCTCTTAATCGTCGGCAGCGCCGATCATAGGGTGCTCGAACTCAATCGCCGGGCGAAAGACCTGATGGGCTGCACCAACCAGCTGGAGCTTGTCCAGGGGGCCACCCATCTGTTCGAAGAACCCGGGACATTGGAGGCGGCGGCGATTCTGGCCATGGACTGGTTTGTTCGGTACTTGCCGCAGCGGTAATGCGGGCGGTCCCCGGGCCAGCATTCGTTTGTCGTCTTCAAACTTCAAGCGCGGCGTCCCCGCCGACCCAGGCCGCATCGTCCAGGCCGAGGCCCGTTGGCGGTGAACAGCGGGTTCCTGCCCGGTGAGCGCGAGCGCCTCGGCGCATGTGAACTGACTCACAAGGCTGCAACCTGGTCGCAACCCTCCGGCCCCTACGCTGAAGTCGAACACTCCATCGTCTGCTCGAAGCGGGGTAGCGATGACTGTGTTTCGCCAGCAGGCTGCGACGGTCCGGGCGACGACGGCGACACGCCAGCGAACTCCTTGTGGCCAGCGGCTACTCGGTACGTATGTCGACTTCTTCCGGCCCCAGCGCCAAAGTTTCATGTTCCGCACCACGTAGACCAACGCACAAACGACGAAGGATTTCGCCAATGACGACGACAATGCAAGCAGCCGTAGTAACCGAATTCGGAAAAGACCTTCAGATCCAGTCCCTTCCCATTCCCGTTCCTGGCCGTGGGGAAGCGCTGGTCAAGGTCTTGACCACCGGCGTGTGCCACACGGACCTGCACGCCGCTGCGGGGGACTGGCCCGTCAAGCCCTCGCCGCCGTTCGTGCCTGGCCACGAAGGCGTGGGCGAGGTGGTGGCCCTCGGTGAAGGCGTCACCGACCTGGCAGTCGGGGACCTTGTGGGTAACGCCTGGCTCTGGTCCGCCTGTGGCGACTGCCAGTTCTGCCGGACCGGCTGGGAAACGCTGTGCGAATCCCAGCAGAACGCCGGCTACAGTGTGGACGGTTCGTTCGGGGAGTACATGCTGGTGGACAGCCGGTTCGCCGCGAGGATTCCGGCAGGTTCGGATCCCGTGGAGGTTGCCCCGGTGCTGTGCGCGGGCGTCACGGTCTACAAGGGATTGAAGATGACCGAGGCCAGGCCGGGCCAGTGGGTCACCATTTCGGGGATCGGCGGACTGGGGCACATTGCGGTCCAGTACGCGGTGGCCATGGGCCTGCGTGTCGCGGCGGTGGACATCGCCGATGACAAGCTTGCCCTGGCCAGGAAGCACGGCGCGGAGCTCACGGTCAACGCGCTGCGCGAGGATCCTGCGGAAGTCATCCAGCGCGAAACCGGAGGCTGTCACGGCGTCCTGGTCACGGCAGTGCACCCGTCGGCATTCGGGCAGGCGATCGGCATGGCCAGGCGCGGCGGGACCATCGTCTTCAACGGTCTTCCGCCGGGAGACTTCCCGGCGCCGATCTTCGAGATTGTGCTCAAGGGCCTGACCGTCCGCGGCTCGATCGTGGGGACGCGGCAGGACCTGGAGGAAGCGCTGGACTTCTACGCGCAGGGCAAGATCCACCCGACCGTGTCCACGCGTGAACTCTCCGAGGTCAACGCGGTCCTTGATGAAATGAAGCATGCCAAGATCGACGGCCGCGTGGTCATTAAGTACTGATCGAATTCAAGTGTGCCAGCGGCGGCGGTGTCCCCCATACACCTGGGGAATCGCCGCCGCTGGGAACTGAATGAGAATGCTCGGCAAGGAAACGAAAAGTTCAAGGTAAGAATAGGCGGGCTAGCACGTCCTGGCCACAAGACGGGGACAGGACGGTTGCTGACGCTTCGCGAAGGATATCCGGACTGGCTTGCCGGGCGCGCCGGTCACAAATCGCGCGCGTTCCAACAGAACCGCCTAGAGAGAACCAAGGAGTTTACCTATGTCCAACGCCCGAACCGAAGCCCCGTACTGGGCACCCCATCACGGCGATGCCCTCGAAAACCTTCTCCATGAGAACCGGAAGTTCGCGCCCACCGCGGAATTCGCCGCGAACGCCGTCGTGGGCGCCGGGGAGTATGCCGAGGCGGCCGCGGACCGGCCGGCGTTCTGGGCGAGGCAGGCCCGGGAGCTGCTGGACTGGGACACGGACTTCGGCCAGGCCCTGGACTGGTCCGAGCCGCCGTTCGCGAAGTGGTTCGTCGGCGGGCAGGTCAATGCGGCGTACAACGCCCTGGACCGGCATGTGGAGAACGGGCTCGGGGACCGGGTGGCGATCTACTTCGAGGGCGAACCCGGCGACACGCGCTCCTACACGTACGCGCAGCTGACCGAGGAGGTCAAAAGGTGCGCGAACGCGTTCGAGTCCCTGGGCGTGGCCAAGGGCGACCGGGTGGCCGTGTACCTGCCCATGATCCCGGAAGCGGTGATCACGATGCTGGCCTGTGCCCGGATCGGGGCCGTGCACTCGGTGGTGTTCGGCGGCTTCTCCGCCGACGCCCTGCGCTCCAGGATCGATGACGCCCAGGCCAGGCTCGTGGTCACCGCGGACGGCACGTACCGGCGCGGCAAGCCCAGCCCGCTCAAGGCCGCCGTGGACCAGGCCCTGACCAAGCCAGGCCACGCGGTCGAGCACGTCGTGGTCGTCAGGCGCAACGGGGAACCGGTGGACTGGCACGAGGGCCGGGACCGGTGGTGGGAGGACACCGTCGGCGCCGCGTCCGGCGAGCACACCGCGGCCGGGCATGACTCCGAACACCCGCTCTTCATCCTCTACACCTCCGGGACCACGGGCAAGCCCAAGGGCATCCTGCACACCACCGGCGGGTACCTCACCCAGACCGCGTACACGCACAAGGCGGTCTTCGACCTGCACCCGGAGACGGACGTGTTCTGGTGCACCGCCGACGTCGGCTGGGTCACCGGCCACTCCTACGTCGCCTACGCACCCCTGGTCAACGGCGCCACGCAGGTCATGTACGAGGGCACCCCGGATTCCCCGCACCAGGGCCGCTGGTGGGAAATCGTGGAAAAGTACAAGGTCTCCATCCTCTACACCGCCCCCACGGCCATCCGGACCTTCATGAAGTGGGGCAAGGAGATCCCGGCAAAGTACGACCTGTCCTCGATCCGGGTCCTGGGCTCCGTGGGCGAGCCCATCAACCCCGAGGCCTGGATGTGGTACCGGGACGTCATCGGCGCCAACGCCGGCAGGAACGGGCAAAAGAAGGACCACCCCGCCCCGATCGTGGACACCTGGTGGCAGACCGAGACCGGGGCCCAGATGATCGCGCCCCTGCCCGGGGTCACCGCGACCAAGCCCGGCTCCGCGCAGGTCCCGCTGCCCGGCATCGCGATCGACGTCGTGGACGAGGCCGGGCAGTCCGTCCCGGACGGGCACGGCGGCTACCTCGTGGTCCGCGAACCCTGGCCCGCGATGCTGCGCGGCATCTGGGGGGACCCGGAACGGTTCAAGGACACCTACTGGTCCCGCTTCGAGGGCATGTACTTCGCCGGCGACGGCGCCAAGAAGGACGAAGACGGGGACATCTGGCTCCTGGGCCGGGTCGATGACGTCATGAACGTCTCCGGACACCGGCTCTCCACCACCGAGATCGAATCCGCCCTCGTCAGCCACCCCTGGGTGGCGGAGGCCGCCGTCGTCGGGGCCTCCGACGCGACCACCGGCCAGGCCGTGGTCGCGTTCGTCATCCTGCGCGGGGACGCCGTCAACGACGGCGACGCCACCGTCGCCGAACTGCGCAACCACGTGGGCAAGGAAATCGGCCCCATCGCCAAACCCAGGCACATCCTCGTGGTCCCCGAACTGCCCAAGACCCGCTCGGGCAAGATCATGCGCCGCCTCCTCAAGGACGTCGCCGAAGGCCGCGAACCCGGCGACGCCACCACCCTCTCGGACCCCACCATCATGGCCCAGATCGCCGAATCCCTGAAGAAGTAAGCATTTCACCGGCCCACACAAGGCGCCACACCACCCCGCAAAGGCGGCGGTCCCCTCCCACGGGGACCGCCGCCTCTGTCTTAAAACCCACCGTCGCAAGAATGCGCCAGTGGTCCCGGACATCGTCTTCGCCAACCAGAACGAGTGAAGCCGGCCCACCTAGGACATTCCGGATCGTCGGTGCATACGCCGAAGGTGGTCGCCCCTGCCGGATTCCGAGACACGGATCCGACATGGGCGACCACCTTTGCGGGACCACCGGTGCCCGGGGTTCCAGGACTTAGTGTCCGCTTACGACCGAGACTTCGAGGGGATTGTCGATGGTGGTCATCACTCTGTCTGTGACGTCCTCGATCCTGCCGAGGCCATCAACCTTTCTCAGGATGCCGCGCTCGGCATACTTGGCCACCACGGCTTCGGTCTGCTCGTGGTAAAGATCCAGCCGGTGGCGGATAACGGCTTCGTTGTCGTCGCTGCGTCCCGTCTCCTTGGCGCGGCCCAGCAGACGGTGGACCAGTTCGTCGTCATCGGCGGTCAACTGCAGGACAACGTCCAGCAGTTGCCCGCCTCTCGCCAGGACCTCGTCCAGGTAATCAACTTGCGCCGTGGTGCGAGGGTAACCATCCAAAAGGAAGCCGTTCTCGACGTCGTCCTGGCAGAGGCGGCTCCGCACCATCTCGTTGGTGACGCTGTCGGGGACAAAGTCACCGGCGTCCATGTACTTCTTGGCTTCGATGCCAAGGGGCGTCCCGCCCTTCACATTGGCGCGGAAGATGTCGCCGGTGGAGATCGCAACAACGCCGAGGCGTTCGGAGATCCGTTCCGCCTGCGTGCCTTTGCCGGAACCGGGCGGACCAATTATCAGCATTCTCGTCATTCAAGTAGCCCTTCGTGTGCGGTCGTTGAAAGTTGGCTGTGCTCGTCGATCAAGGCTCTTAGAAGAAGCCGAGCTTGTTTTCGGAGTGACTGACCAGGAGGTTCTTGGTCTGCTGGTAGTGGTCCAGCATCATGGCGTGGTTTTCGCGTCCGATGCCTGAGGACTTGTATCCGCCGAACGCGGCGCCGGCCGGGTAGGCGTGGTAGTTGTTGACCCAGACGCGGCCAGCCTGGATTTCCCGGCCTGCCCGGTAAGCGACGTTCCCGTTGCGGGACCAGACGCCGGCGCCGAGTCCGTACAGGGTGTCGTTGGCGATGCCGATGGCGTCGTTGTAGTCGCTGAACTTCGTCACGGACACCACCGGGCCGAAGATCTCCTCCTGGAAGATCCGCATCCGGTTTTGGCCCTCGAAGATTGTCGGCTGGACGTAATAGCCGCCGGCCAGGTCGCCGTCAAGCTCCGTCGGTGCGCCGCCGGCCAGGATCTTGGCGCCCTCTCCGAGCCCGATGTCGATGTAGGAGAGGATCTTCTCCATCTGGCCTATCGATGCCTGGGCACCGATCTGGGTGTTGGTGTCCAGCGGGTTGCCCTGGATGATCTTGTTGGTCCTGGCCACAGCGTCGGCCATGAAGGAATCGTAGATGCCGTCCTGGACCAGGGCGCGCGACGGGCTGCTGCAGACTTCGCCTTGGTTGAAGGCATACAGGGTGAAACCCTCCAGTGCCTTGTCGTAGAAGGCATCGTTGGATTCGGCGACGTCATTGAAGAAGATGTTCGGGCTCTTGCCGCCGAGCTCCAGCGTGACGGGGATCAGGTTGGCGCTAGCGTATTGGCTGA
This sequence comes from Arthrobacter sp. DMZ02-1R, assembly GCF_057747935.1. Classification (NCBI taxonomy): domain Bacteria; kingdom Bacillati; phylum Actinomycetota; class Actinomycetes; order Micrococcales; family Micrococcaceae; genus Arthrobacter; species Arthrobacter sp. DMZ02-1R. The sequence continues at coordinate 2,590,868 of NZ_CM173230.1, read as the reverse complement.
TCAGGCGCCCGGTGGAGGTCTCGCCTGTGAACGCGATCTTGCGGATCCGGGGGCTGGATGCCAGCGGCTTTCCCACCTCAGAGCCGAAACCGTTGACGATGTTCAGCAGGCCGGCAGGCAGCAGATCCGCGATGAGTTCCGCCAGGACCAGGATGGAGGCCGGGGTGTTGGACGCGGGCTTCAAGACCACCGCGTTCCCAGCGGCCAGGGCGGGAGCCATCTTCCACACAGCCATCAGGATGGGGAAGTTCCACGGAATGATCTGCCCCACAACGCCAAGCGGCTCGTGGAAGTGGTAGGCCGTAGTGTCGTCGTCGAGCTGGGACAGCCGGCCTTCCTGGGCGCGGATGGCGCTGGCGAAGTAGCGGAAGTGGTCCGCCGCGAGCGGGATGTCCGCGTTGAGGGTTTCGCGGATGGGCTTGCCGTTGTCCCAGGTTTCAGCGACGGCCAGCATTTCGAGGTTGGCGTCGATCCGGTCTGCGATCTTGTTCAGCACTGCAGCGCGCTCAGTGGCTGACGTTTTGCCCCAGGCCGGGGCGGCCTTGTGCGCGGCATCGAGCGCGAGTTCAACGTCCGCCGCGGCGCCTCGGGCCACCTCGGTGAATTGCTTGCCGTTCACGGGGGAGACGTTCTCGATGTATCGGCCGGTAGTTGGAGCCACCCATTGGCCGCCGATCCAGTTCTCGTAGCGGTCCTTGAACTGGACCTTGGATCCTTCTTGGCCGGGCTGTACATAAACAGTCATGGTCACTCCTCTGGGAAACAGACGTCTTCGTCCTGGCCCCCATGCTAGGGGTTCAAAGGTTGCGACCAGGCTGCAATGGGGCCTGAGCGCTGAACGCTGGTGGCGCAGCGAAGACCGCGGACCGGGCCACTTTGCTGGGAACAAGGTCCGCTGCCACTGCCTGCACCCCAAGCAATCGTCGCCCAAATGACCGAGTGGTCCGGTTCGAAAGACGAGTACCATCTTGACGGTCGGCATACTGATGAACAGTCTGCCTGCGATCTCCGTGTTGCTCAGCCCCTCGCCGATCACCGCGAGCCGATATTTGAAGCCAATCCACCTCCCCGTCGGCGAGCAAAATAAAGAAAGCTGAGACGCGACATGGACGTTTTGCGAAGCTTCTTGTTAATAGGCCTGTACAATTTACGTCATAAACATTGACAAACATGTCAAGATTTTGTTGGGGCGTTTCGTCACGGGCCACCTCGTATCCGAGCTGCAGGCGTGGATTTTCTCTGCGCGCAGTAGTGATGCGATCGCCGGCCGGAGTCGACCGCGGCTTGACCGATGAAGGGAGCCCACCAATGCCCGGCCATTTCGAGCTCGTCGATGCTGAGCCGCATGGAATCCGAATACTTCTCGTGAGTGCAACGGGAGTGACTCTGGCGACCTCACAGACTTATGGGGATACGCCAGCAGCCGCCGCGGGAGTAGCGGCTATCCGTGAGCACGCTGCCACCGCACACATCATCGACCACACCAGCCCCAACCCCCTTAAGTCGACAGGGTAGGGCAATGTCTAGCGTGGCCCAGCAGACATGGCTGTTCACCTTGTGAGTTGACGGAAGATGCTGGCCGGCTTGCCGAAACCGGTGGCGACCTTGGCCCGGACCAAGGTGGCGCCGATGCCCAGCCTGCGGCCTCCAGACCTTCTATGAATTCCGGCGCCGCCGAACACCGCCACATGGGAGAGAAACTCTCTACGCCTGCAGTGCCTTCGCCCAAAGGTTGATATCGGACTCGACGGCGAATTCGTCAATCTTTTCGAGCTCATCGTCGGTGAAGCTCGGGCCCGGTACTGCCGCCAAATTGTCTTCAAGTTGCCGGACGCTGCTGGCGCCGATCAGGGCCGACGTGACGGGTATTCCCTTCTTCTGTGGGCGCAGCACCCAGGCTATGGCCATCTGGGCGAGGGACTGCCCACGCTGTGCCGCGATCTCATTGAGTCCCCGCCTGCGCCCACCTGCTCAAGGTTCTGGAACAAGTTGGGGATGCCGTGTTCGGTCCAGCGGTTGAGCATTGAGTGCGAGGGCTGGTGGATCAGCAATGGTGTTCCAAGGTCCTGGAGGATGGCAGCCGCCTCGAGGGTCTTTTGCGGGGAATAGGAGGAAATGCCCGCGTACAGCGCCCTGCCCGATCGGACCGCTGTGTCGAGCGCTCCCATGGTTTCCTCGAGCGGCGTATTCGGGTCCGACCGGTGGCTGTAGAAGATGTCCACGTAGTCCAGGCCCATGCGTTCAAGAGACTGGTCCAGGCTCGAGAGCAGGTATTTCCTGGACCCCCATTCCCCATACGGGCCGCGGGGCGTAGTTCATCAATCTAGTTTCCCTTGGATAGCTACCTGAAACGGTTATGTTCTTGCGTTTGTTCAGGGGGAGGTTCGGGGTTCAGGCGTTTTGGTGACGCCGAACCCTTCCCTTTCTTCCGTTGCTTGTGCGGCTTCAGGGGTTCCGGCGCCGAAGCTGCCAAGCAACGCGAGTGAATCCGCCGACGACGACCCCGGCGGGGCGGAATACACCCTTAGCGTCTGATCCGGATCGTCGGGCAGTACCAGGTCTTCAACATTAAGTTCCAAGTCCCCGACGACGGGATGGTGGAGCCGCACAATCCCCGCCGATGCTTTTGCCACCCGGTGCCCTGCCCACCACTTGCGGAAGTGCTCGCTGGACACCGCGAGTTCGCCGACGAGTTGACTTGCCTGCGCGTCGTTGGGGTGACGCCCGATGTCCACGCGAAGGGATCCCACCGCATCAGATGCTACGGTCTTCCAATCCCGGAAAAGTGATTGTGCGAGCGGATCGAGGATGATCCACCGGGTCAGGTTCCGTTCCGTTGCGGGCATCGTGGGGAAATCGGCAAGCAGGAGGATGGCAAGGCGGTTTCCGGCCAGAACATCAGTGCGTCGACCGAGGATAAGGGCAGGCACATTGCCCACCGCGTCGAGAAGCTGGTGCAGGGCGGGCCGCACTCGCTGGCCGGAAACGGGCGGACGCTGGGACATCGCACAATTCTGCAAAAGGTCCATCATGTGTGCATGCTCGCCCGGATCCAAGCGCAGCGCCCGTGCCACAGAGTCAAGCACCGATCGGGAGGGGTGGATGTTGCGGCCCTGCTCCAACCTTGTGTAGTAGTCCGTACTCACATCAGCCAGCCGGGCAATCTCTTCACGGCGCAGTCCGGGGACGCGCCGGGCACCGGAACTGGCACTGATTCCGGCCTGCTCCGGCGTCAACCGTGACCGCATTGCCTTCAGGAATTTTCCGAACTCTGCACTCTGACCCATGCCTTCAATTCTCCGCTGCCGGATTCGGGCTTTCCATAGGGAAGGTAGGTCGCTCAGTCCTAGGAAAACCAGGGAGCGGTACAACTGCTGACATGATTCCCCACGTCGCATAACGTCACTTGTGGCGACTCGACAATACCGGTTTCCGGATGAGTCGCTCCAGAACCCCACTGAACGCCGCCCGGAATATACCGGGCAAAAGGGCGCATTTCGGTGCGTAACCGACGACAGAAGAGAACCATGGATTTTTCGCTCATGATGGCTTGTGCAGTCATCAACTCCATCAACCACGAAGCACTCAGCGCATTGCCGAATGCCCCGGTAATCGCGCCACGACCCGCCGGACGCACCCGCAAACGGGTTGCCCGCCTCCAAGCTACGCTGGCCAGTGTTCTACACCGGGCCGCATGGGCCATCGAACCTCGCTCCGTCACCTACAGAGGGAGCCAGACGCTTAATCCATTTCGAGGCGACTCCGGAGTTGCTGCGGGTAATCCTCGTATGCAGCGGCGATGTCTTCAAGATCGATCATCGGCGGGAAATCGATCACCGGTTGATGCTCGGCAAGGAAGCGAACAGTTTCCTCCACGACCCGCTTCCCGTCGGCCTTGGCCAGCCCAATGCGTTCAAGATAATCGGGATCGGTTCGGAAAAGTGACTCCACTGTCTGCCCTTCTGCCTTCGAGCGCACGGCGTACTCGTTGTCATTCACCAGTTCAATCTCGAAGGTGTTGTCCATGAATGCAGGGTACGCCTGGACGGCCGCTACTTCGAGGTCGGGGTTGCCAGGGCGGCGGGCTTCCCGGAGCGGGCATGCAGTTCACATGGGAACGGGGTCTGGCTGTCCTAGGACTGAGAGGGCCACGCGCCAGGCTGGACCAGACCCTACTGTGGATTCGACACCGCCGGCACGGATCAAGCAAGCCAATGGTTTTGCCCAACGAGGCTTGACCGGGCGTCCGGAGCCGCCGAGCCATACCGAGGGAGAAACGATGAGAATTGCAGTGACCGGAGGAAGCGGAAAGCTGGGCCGACACCTGGTGCGCCGGCTCACGGAGGACGGGCACCAGGTGTTGAACCTTGACCGCGCGGGTGCGAGAAACCCCGGCCTGGCGATCGTGGACTTGCGCGACTACGGCCAGGTGTTGGATGTGTTCTTGGGGCTGGATGACCGGCACAGTGGCTTCGACGCCGTGGTGCATCTGGGTGCAATTCCCGCACCCGGGATCGTCCCGGATGCCGCGACCTTTGAGAACAACATGCTCTCCACGTACAACGTGTTCCAGGCGGCCCGCCGGGCCGGCATCAAGAAGGTTGTCTACGCCTCGAGTGAGACGGTGCTGGGCCTGCCATTCGACGTCGACCCTCCCTATATTCCGGTGGATGAGGAATATCCGGCCCGGCCGGAGAGCACGTACTCGTTAGTGAAGCATCTTGAGGAACAGATGGCTATCGAGCTGACGCGTTGGGACCGCGAGCTGAGCATCGTGGGGCTGCGGTTCTCCAACGTCATGGACGTGGAAGACTACGAACGGTTTCCCTCCTTCCACTCCGACGCCAGGCTGCGTAAGTGGAACCTGTGGGGTTACATCGATGGCCGGGATGGCGCGCAGGCTGTGGCCCGGGCACTCGACAACGGCAAGCCGGGGTTCGAAGCGTTTATCATCGCCAACGCGGACACGGTCATGAGCCGGTCCAGCGCCAGCCTGGCCGCAGAGGTGTTCCCCAATGTGAAGGTGATCAAGGAACTGGGGGAGCACGAGACCATGCTCTCCATCGACAAGGCCAGGCGGCTACTGGGGTTCGAGCCCGAGCACACCTGGCGCACTTACCCTCCCAACCGCACTACCCCCACCGAGGATTGAGGAACATCATGCAGTATCGCACTTTGGGCAACAGCGGCGCCGTGGTTTCGAACTACGCGCTGGGAACCATGACGTTCGGGGCCGAGGCCACCGAGGAAGCGTCGCGCGCCATCCTGGACAGCTACGTCGCAGCCGGCGGCAACTTCATCGACACCGCCGACGTTTACAGCACCGGGGTATCGGAGGAAATCATCGGCCGCTGGCTCGCCGAACGGCCCGATGCACGGGACCGAGTGGTGCTGGCCACCAAGGGCCGCTTCCCCATGGGTGCGGCCGCCCCGAACGACGTCGGCACCTCGCGCCGCCACCTCACCAGAGCGTTGGATGATTCGTTGAAACGCCTTGGCGTGGAACAGATTGATCTTTACCAAATGCACGCGTGGGACCCCATCACACCCTTGGAGGAGACGCTGCGTTTCCTGCACGACTCCGTCAGCAGCGGCAAGATCGCCTACTACGGCTTCTCCAACTTCCTGGGCTGGCAGTTGACCAAGGCGGTCCATGTGGCCAAGGCTTTTGGCTGGAGCGCACCGGTGACCCTGCAGCCGCAGTACAGCCTGCTGGTCCGCGAGATCGAATCGGAGATTGTTCCGGCTTCCCTGGATGCGGGCGTCGGGCTGCTGCCTTGGTCGCCATTGGGTGGCGGTTGGCTCTCCGGTAAGTACAAGCGCGACGAACCGCCCACCGGCGCCACCCGCCTGGGTGAGAACCCGAAACGCGGCATGGAGGCATGGCAGGCCCGGAACGAGGACCCGCGCACCTGGGACATCATCGGAACGGTGGAAAAGGTCGCCGCGGATCATGGCGTCAGTGCCTCCCAGGTGGCCCTGGCATGGTTGGTGAACCGGCCTGCCGTGACTTCCGTGATCCTCGGCGCCCGCACGACGGAGCAGTTGGCGGACAACCTTGCCGCGGCGGACCTGGAACTCAGCCCCGACGAAACCGGGCGGCTCACCCAGGCCAGCCAGCCCCGGGTTGGCGTCTATCCATACGGTCCGATGGCCCAGAACCAGCGCAGCCGGAAGATCGAAGGCGGTCGGTAAAGCCGGGCTTCGGCCGGTATGGGCTCAACTTCCCATATCGTCAGTGACCGCCGGGTGCCAGGCCGCGTGCTTGGCCCTCGACGCCGGTTCAACGGACTCCACGGCATAGGGTTTGGTCGCGGACCGCTGCAGGGGACGACGCAGGCGCGCCTGATAAGCGCCGTTCCGGAACGTCGCACGGGGGTCCATCTGGAGAACCAGGAGCGGTTCGTCGCGGGAGGCGTCCACCCGCAGGAGCATGCCGTGGCGCCGGCCGTCAACGAGGAGTGGGGTGGCCGGCTCCACCGCGGTCTGCTTGAGGAGTTCCTGATATTTCGGACCCGCCGCCAAGAAGAGGATTCCATGGGTGTCTCCAACCACTCGCAGCGGGATCACCGGGTCAGGCTGGAAGGTGGACCTCGGGTGTGTTTCGCCGTTCTTCGTAATGGACTCCGCTACTGTGCTCAACGATCGCTCGCATTCCTGGCACCTGGTCCGCTTCCCGACGTCGTCCAAAAGGGTCACACGCAGCCCCCTTGGTGCGTAACTCCATTTGTCGGCCACAATGTGGCACCACGCCGGGTGGTACTCCTGCCCGTTCTTCATCACATAAACCTGATCTTCGCCGAGGAGGGGCACTCCTTCCTGCCAGGCGACCGGCTCGACGGGCTTGAGCCCGCCGAGGCCTTTGGCGCCTGCGCGGCCGGTATGGCTGGCCTTGAGGTACATGCGGATCCAAGGCCTGGGTGGTCGGTTTGGTCTAGGAATTGCGGGGCCTTCCTGTGCGGATGGAGTGCGTTTCGCTCCCTGGTTACCCCTGTTCTAGCTTGATGGCTTTTCGCCCAAGCCGCCAGTCCGAACGCCGGTTGACAGCCCCTTGACTTTTCCCTTAGGGGAAGGTGCAAAGGTTCAGGACATCAGGCCATTCAAGAAAAGGGGGAGATCATGAAACGAGCCAAAGATGTCACTGACGCGTCTTTCCACGCCGACGTGCTGAAGTCAACCAAACCTGTTGTCGTGGAATTTTGGGCGGGCTGGTCTGGACCCTGCGCAAGACTTTCCCCGCCGAACTCGTTGCACTGCGTGCGACAGTCGCGGAGTACCACGCCGTCGCGGCTGCCGCGGACCCGGATGCGTGCGACCCCGGCCGGATCTGCAGCTACCTCTGAACTCCGAAATACCACCTCGACCTGGGGCCAACGTTCTTGACGGCGCAGTTGTCGTCGGGGAGGCTTGGCGGATGGCAAGCAGATACGTTCGAGCCATCGCCGCCGCGGTTGTCGCGACGGCGATGCTGAGTGGATGCGCGGCCCCGGAAGCCCCGCAAAGCAACGCTCCGGCAAGTCCCGTCACAACCGCTGCCGTAACTGTCCCTTTCTCCCTCTTCACACACTGTGGAATCTACGAGGCGCAGGTGCAGGGCTCCTTCTTCGCAGCCGACCAGCCGCTCGACGACGGTCACGGCAATCCGCCTGCAGGCTGGGGCAACCCCTACCAGTCGGGCACCATTGCCATCGAGGGCCAAAGGGCGGTCTTCCATGACGACAGGGGTCATACCGTGACTTTCCATGCACGACCTGGTGCCACGAGCTTCCTTAGAACTTGCTCCTGAGGCGTGGCTAACGCGGACTGCTGGTTGCGTTGCGTCGGAGGACGACTGCTCAGCAGGCTTGCCCTGATTCCATCTGCGAGCTCCCCGGCAATTCGCGCCGTTCGTGTGTCTGCCCGTAGGGAACGTCACGGCTGATGGCGACCGTGTAGCTGGTGTAGCCGTGTTGGGTAACGAGGATGCCGTGGCTGTGGTTCTGCATGGCGTGCATGCGGGCGATGTCGACGGCGGTATTCAGGTCGTTTTCGATGGCGTCCGGGTCGTGGGCTGTGATTTCCAGGACGACGTCCGAGTGGCGTTTGATCATCGTGGTCTCTTTCTCGGCGGGGGTGTGCCAGGGCTCTCAATGGGGGAGGGCTTCCCGGCCCGGGCGTATCCGGGGAGGCGGAAAGCGGTGGTTCGAGAGGGGTCGCCCGGCATTCTGTGATGGGGCGGTGGCTGGCCGTCATGTCCGGCAGGCTGGATCGGCGGAAGTATTTTCCTGCGGATCTGTAGTCAGTGTGAATGATCAGCGGCCCGGGCGCAAGGCGAAGTTTGAAAAAGTCGACCGGCCGCTCTGGGTGTTACGCCCAGCCGGCAAAACACGGGGTCGATGACGGGCGCCCTTCGCATTGAATCATGCCGAACTCGCCGGACGTGGCCGGTCTGCGCGAATGGCGGTTGCCGCCTCGGCCAAAGCGGCGTAGTTGTGTCCGCTGATGAAAGCGTCACAGTAGGGCAGTGCTGCGGCCATGCCGCCCACTAGGGGTTGAAAGTTCACGCTGGCTTTCCTCGGATTGACCCAGACGATCCGGTAGGCCAGGCGCCTTAGCCGCGCCATCTGTGCCTCCACTAGCTCTGGCGCGTCCTGGGCCCAGCCGTCGGAAAGCACGACAATAACGGCGCCCCTGGCCAGCCCGCGGCGGCCATGGCCATCGATGAATGCTCGCAGACTGTCCGCCAGCCTTGTCCCGCCCGCCCAGTCCGGGGCGGCAGCGGCTCCGAGGGCCAGGGCTTTGTCTGCGTTCCGATTCGAAAGCTGGCGCGTCAGTCTGGTCAGCCGGGTGGAAAACACGAATGCCTCGGCCTGGGCCCCGGCCACTGCCCCTTGCAGCAGGGAGAGGAAAACCTGGGTGTACGGTTCCATGGAGCCGGATACGTCACACAGGAACACCAAGCGGCGCGGACGCGCGCGACGGCGGGCATAGACCAGGCAGCTTGTGTCGGCGCCGGTGCGCCGAGCCGACCGGATGGTCCGCCGTAAGTCCAGTTTGGCACCGCCATGCGCCCATTGGCGGGTCCGACGGCTTCGGCGCTCCGGGGTGGACAGCACGATGCGCCGCACCAGCTGCCGTACTTGGGCTGCTTCGTCAGGGGTGAGTTCGGCGAAGGACTTCTCATGCAGGTGCTCGTCGGCCGAGGCCATGGCCAGGACTGCGTCTCGTTCCGGTGCGTTGGGTTCGTCGGCCTTGCCTGCGTCGGGGAAGGCGACGGGTGCCCGCGACGCCGGGACCCGACCCTCCGTATTGGCCAGGCGTCGCTCGGCTGGTGCTGCCCGGGTCCGTTCCTCCGCGCCGATCGCCCGTGGGCTGTTCGCATCACCGCGGGTATCTGCAGGATCCAGCATCCCGTCGAATGCAGCCGAAAAGACGGAGTCGAATACCGGCAGCTGTTCCCGCGAGGACACAAGTACCACCCGGCAAGTCCAGTACAGCGGATCCCGGGCAACCGGGGGCACAATCCTGAGTGCCCGCGCTAGCCAAGCCGCGCGGTCGGGCGAGCCAGGCAGCCCCGCCCGACGCAGGGCCGTGCTGAACCCGACCGCCAGGGCTGCAGCATCGACGGCGGCCCGGCCATCCCTGAGCGCGTACTCAGGCATGACCGGCTCCTGCCACCCATGCCGGGCCGCGGGCCCACGCAATATCCAGATCGTCGCGATTCTTCAGGACCGAACCCCAGGTCTGTTTCACCGCAGCTGGATCCAATCGTTCTACGCCGAGCACCGTCAGCGCGGAAACCCAGTCGATTGCCTCCGCGATTCCAGGGGGTTTGGCCATGTCCAGGGACCGCAGCCTGGTGATGGCGGATGCGGCATCCAGGGCGAGCGGCTCGGCGCTCCCAGGCACCTTGCGGCGAACGATCGCGGCGATGCGCTCGGGCTGGGGGTAGTCGATCCAGTGGTAGAGGCAGCGCCGTGTCAGCGCGTCGTGCAGGTCCCTGGTCCGATTGGATGTCAGGACGACGACTGGCGGGTGCACGGCGTGAATAGTCCCCAGCTCGGGAATTGTCACCGCGGCCTCGGCCAGCAGTTCGAAAGTGAAGGCCTCAAACTCTGCGTCGGCCCGGTCGATCTCGTCCAGCAGCAGGACGGCCGGACGCGGGCCGGGGTGCTCGATCGCCTTCAGCAGCGGGCGGCGCAGCAAGTACTGTTCCCCGAAAAGGTCGGCCTCTTCCATGTGGACGTCCCGGACCTCCGCCAACCGGATGCCCAGAAGCTGGCGTTGATGGTTCCACTCGTAGAGTGCCTCGCCTGCGTCGATGCCTTCGTAGCACTGCAAGCGATACAGGGGAGTGTCCAGCACCTTGGCCAGCGCCTTCGCAGCCTCGGTTTTCCCGACGCCGGCCTCGCCCTCCAGAAGGATGGGCTGCGGTAGCCGGACGGACAAGAACAGTGCGGTGGCCAGTCCGACGTCGGCCAGATAGTCGCCGTCGTCCAGCGCGGACATGAGCGCAGCGACGTCCGGGACCAGACGCCGCACATCGTCTTCCGCCCCCGCCCGCGCGGGCCCGGTCATCGGGCACGTTCCAGCCGCGCGGCCGTTCGCTCACGGCGAGGCCCTCCGAGCGCCAAACGCCGTGACGCTCCAGCAATCAGAATGAGCCCGGCAGCCGGGAGCTCAAGGCGCAGTGGCATAGCGCTCCGGATCGGCGAGGAAGGCCCTTCTGCATCCGGCAGAACAGAAGTAGTACGTCGCCCCGTCGTATTCGGCGTGCAGAGTAGACTCCACGGCCGCGACGCTCATGCCGCAGACAGGGTCCACGGCGCTCGCCGGCACCGGCTCCGCCAGCACGGCGTCCGCCGTCGCAGTATTCGCCGTCCCAGTCTCCGGCGTCGCACTCTCTGCAGCCGCGCCGAGGTGACGCACGGACACCAGCTCTGCCAATATGGACAGCGCGATCTCGGCAGGCGTCCGGCCGCCCAGCAGCAGCCCGGCCGGGCTGTGTACACGCGCACGCTGGTGGTCGTCGACGTCGAGCGAGGCCAGGACGGCCGCGCCGCGGGTGCGGCTGGCGACGAGGGCGACGTATGGCACCCCAATTCGGAGCGCGGCCTCCAATGAGGACTCCTCGTCCCGGCCCTGCGACGCGACGATGAGAGCGGCGTCGTCGGCCCGCGGTTCCGCCGCGGTTCCGTTCGTGAGCTCCATGTCCAGATCGAGGATCGCACCCAGGGCGCCGAGAGCCTGTGCCACGGGGGTTGCGCCGACCACGACCACCCGGGGAGCGGGCATCTGCGGCTCGAGGAAAATCTCCACCGCGCCACCGCTGAGGCAGGGGTTTGCGACCTCCACGGCGCCTTCCTCGCGGATGCGGGACGGCTCGCCTGGGACGACGCGCAATAGCAGCGGTTCGTGCCTGGACAGCGTCTGCAGGCCGTATTCGCGCACGGAGGCTTCGACGCAGGTGCCCCCAAGGAATCCGTCGATTTCGCCGTTGGCGAGCACCAGGGCCGTGTCGCCGGCATGGGCGCTGGTGGGGTGCTGGGCGCGCACTACTGTGGCACGCACAAACGGCTCCCGGCGTTCTACAAGTTCCTGCGCCCTCGCAGCCAAGGCTTCTCCGTGCAGGGGCATGTCACACCGGTGGCCTGGCTCGGCCCTGCATGGCCTCCCAGACCCGGGCCGGGGTGCAAGGCATGTCCATGTGCGTCACGCCATACGGAGCCAAAGCATCCACGATGGCGTTGACGATGGCCGGCGGGGACCCGACAGTGGCCGACTCGCCGATGCCTTTGGCACCGATGGGGTGGTGCGGCGACGGCGTGACGGTGAAGCCGGTCTCCCAGTCCGGGACTTCCATCGCCGTGGGGATGAGGTAGTCCATGAAGGAGCTGCTGAGGCAGTTGCCTGCCTCGTCGAAGGCGATGATTTCCATGAGCGCCATCCCGACGCCGTCGGTCAGCCCGCCGTGGACTTGGCCTTCGATTATCATCGGGTTGATCCGGGTCCCGCAGTCGTCCACCGCGATGAAGCGGCGGACTTTGACGTGGCCAGTGCCGGCGTCGACGTCAACTACGCAGATATAGGCCCCGAACGGAAACGTCAGGTTGGGAGGGTCGTAGGTCACTTCCGCGTCCAGGTTGCCATCGATGCCCTCAGGCAAGGCTACGGTGCCGTGGGCGCCGAAGGCGATCTCGGCGATTGTCTTGCCGACGCTCGGATCGCCCTTGACGAACCAGCGGCCTTTTTCCCACTCGAGGTCCTCGGGCCTGGCCTCGAGCATCGCGGCGGCAATGAACTTCGCCTTGTCCCGGACCTTGCGCGCCACAAGCGCCACTGCGCCGCCGCTGACCGGGGTCGACCGGCTGCCGTACGTGCCCAAGCCGAAGGGCGTTTGGTCGGTGTCGCCGTGTACGACGTCGATGCTTTCGGGCGGGATGCCGAGCTCCTCGGCCACGATCTGGGCGAAAGTGGTTTCGTGGCCCTGACCCTGGCTCTGCACGGAGATCCGGACGACGGCCTTGCCCGTGGGGTGGACGCGAAGTTCTGCGCCGTCGGCCATGCCGAGCCCAACGATGTCGAAGTGCTTGCGCGGCCCGGCGCCGACGGTCTCGGTGAAGAAGGAGACGCCGATGCCCATCAGTTCGCCGCGCTCCCGCTTTTCGAGCTGCTCGCGCCGGAGATCGTCGTACCCTGCCATTTGCATGGACAGCCGCATGGCAGGCTCGTAGTTGCCCGAGTCGTACACCCAGCCGGTCTTGTTGGCGTAAGGGAACTGTTCAGGCTTGATGAAATTCTTCAGCCGAAGCTCTGCCGGATCCATCTCCAGTTTCCGGGCCAGGATGTCCACCATGCGTTCGACCAGGTAGACCGCTTCCGTCACGCGGAAGGAACAGGCGTATGCCACACCGCCGGGCGCTTTGTTGGTGTAGACACCCGTGACCTTGCAGTAGGCCGCTTTCAAGTCATAGCTCCCGGTGAAGATGGAGAAGAATCCCGCGGGGGTCTTGGTGGGCTGCGCGGTGGCATTGAACGCGCCGTGGTCTGCCAGCACGTTGGTCCGGACTGCAAGGATCTTGCCGTCCTTGGTGGCCGCAATTTCGCCCTGCATGATGTAGTCGCGGGCGAACGACGTCGACATCAGGTTTTCCGCGCGGTCCTCCACCCATTTCACCGGCTTTCCGGTGACAATCGAGCCGACGACCGCCAGGACGTAACCGGGATAAATGCCCACCTTGTTGCCAAAGCCTCCGCCGATATCAGGCGAGACGATCCGGATCTTGTGTTCCGGAATACCGGCGACGATCGCGTACAGCGTTCGGTGGGCATGCGGGGCCTGGGTAGTTTCGTAGAGGGTCAGCCTGCCGTCTACAGGATCGAAGTCCGCCACGGCACCGCAGGTTTCCATGGGCGCCGGGTGCACGCGCGGATACACGACCTCCTGGGCGACCACGACGTCGGCAGTGGCGAACACCGCCTCGGTTTCGGCCGCATCGCCGATCTCCCAGTCGAAGATCCGGTTATCCGTCCGGCCCTCGATGTCGTCACGGATGACCGGCGCGCCGGGGTCGAGGGCGCGGCGGGCATCAATCACGGGCGGCAGCATCTCGTATTCGACGTCGATCAGCTCGAGGGCGTCGCGGGCGGCATAGCGGTCCTCGGCGACGACGAAAGCGACCTCTTGGCCCTGGAAGCGGACCTTGTCCGTGACGAGGACTGCCTGGACGTCCGCCGACAGGGTGGGCGCCCAGGCGAGGTTGAGGGCCTGCAAGTCTTTGCCAGTGATGACGGCGAGTACCTTGGGATGCGCCAACGCTTCGGTGGCATCTATTGAGACCAGGCGGGCATGCGCAACCGGTGCGCGCAGGATGGCTCCATGCAGCATGCCGGGCAGCACGATGTCGTCGATGTAATTGCCCTTGCCGCGGACGAACCGCGGGTCTTCCTTGCGCTGGAGGCGGCCGAACCCGATCGGGCGGCCTGGGTCTCCGGCCGCCGGGTTGGGTGCATGCTCCTGGGTGGTGGTCATGCCGTCACCTCTTCTGCGATGGTCCCTCCGGCGCCGCCATCGTCCGTCCCAGCGTCCGCACCGAGCGGGTGGGCGGCAGCCCATTGCACCGAGCGGACAATGGTCGCGTAACCGGTGCACCGGCAAATCTGGCCGGAAATGGCTTGGCGGATCTCGGCGTCGTCGGGATGCGGGTTGCGGTCCAAGAGGGCCCTGGCGGTGAGCATCATTCCCGGAGTGCAGAATCCGCATTGCAGGCCGTGTTCCTCCATGAACCCCTGCTGCACCGGATCGAGCGTGCCACCGACGGCCAGTCCCTCCACGGTCCGGATGTCGTGTCCGTCGGCCATGACTGCCAGCACGGTGCACGATTTCACCGGCTGTCCGTCCATCAGGACGACGCAGGTTCCGCAGTTGCTGGTGTCGCATCCCCAGTGCGTGCCGGTCAATCCAAGGTTTTCGCGGATGAAGTGGACCAGCAACACGCGGGGTTCGATGTCCCGGGTCACTTCGTCCCCGTTGACCGTCATGCTGATCTGCATTGCTTTCAGCCTTCCTGTGCGCCCGCAGCGCGCGCACACGCACGCCGCAGGACCCTGCGGGTGAGTTCGTCGGCCAGATGCCGTTTGTAATCGACCGGTCCGCGCTGGTCGTCGACCGGGTGGCAGGCGGCGGCTGCGATGCGGGCGGCCTCGATGAACAGGTCTTCATGCGGCTGCTGTCCGCGAAGCACGGCTTCGGCCTCGGGGACAGTGCCGTCCAGTCCAACCGCCGTCAGTCCGATTGCGGCCTCTTCGACTGTGCCGTCTTCCGAGAGCCGGACAGCGGCCCCGGCCGCGACGACCGCCCAGTCACCCACCCGGCGTTCCACCTTTTCATAGGCGCTGCCCGAGCGCGGGCGGATCATGAAGCGGATTTCGCACAATAGCTCGTTCTGGGCCACGGCGGTTTCGTAGGGGCCGCGGTGGAAATCCGACATCGCGACGACCCGTTCGCCGTCGGGCCCGCGGATCACGGCCTGGCCGCGCAGAACATCGCAGACGGTAGACAGGTCTTCGGCCGGATCCGCTTGGCAGAGCGAGCCGCCGATCGTGCCACGGTTGCGGACCACAGGGTCCGCGATCACCTGCTCAGCGTCGCGAATTATCGGAAAGAGTTCGGCGACGTCGGTGGACTCGAGGAGCGCTGTGTGGCGGGTTAATGCGCCCACACGCAACTGGTCACCTTCCCGGCGGATGAATTCCAGTTCCGCCAGGTCATTGATGTCGATCAGCCACTCGGGCCGCGCCAGACGCAGCTTCATCATCGGCAGCAAACTGTGTCCGCCTGCGATGATGCGCGACTCGGGACCGTGGCGTTCGAGGAGTACCAGAGCGTTTGCGACATCGCTCGCGCGTTCATAATCAAATGGAGCCGGAATCTGCATTGTCCACCCCTTAGGGCCAGACGTCCTGCAGGTCGCAGGACGCGGACCTATGATCAGTCTTGCCCGCGTGATTGTGGGTGTCAACACGGTCATGAAGGCAAGATCATGGCCATTTTGAATTGCAAGAGAATTTCTCAAGCAGTGTCCTTTTCGCGACGTCTTGCCCGTCGGCACGGTGTTTCAACGGACAAGAAGAGGTGCGACCCATGGACCCGTGACGGATGCCGGGAGCGTTGACACTGTTCCGGGCCGCGAGGAGACTTCTTCTGGGGATGCCTCGCCGAAAGGAGCCCCAGATGTCGTGGCACGTCGAGGGTACGTATTTTGAGAATTGCAACTGCGACATGGTCTGCCCGTGTTCCACTTCCGGGCTGACCGCGCCGGCAGATAACGATCGCTGCAACGTGGCCTTGGCCTTTCATGTGGACACCGGTGAGGTAAACGGTGTCGACGTCGGAGGCCTGACGGTCTGCCTCGTCGCCGATACACCCGCCCTCATGAGTGACGGTGGTTGGAAGCTCGGTGTTCTGATGGATGCCGCCGCCTCACCCGAGCAAGCGGAAGCGCTCGGCGCTGTCTTCGGTGGCCAACTCGGCGGACCGATGGAGGGCCTGACACCCTTGGTCGGTGAAATGGCGGGAATGGAGTCCCTGGAAATTGCCTACACCGACGACGGGCGTTCGCACCAGGTCCGCGTTGGCAGCGCTGTCGACATGGCTGTGGAGGACTTCGTGTCTCCGCTGGATGGCACAGGACTCGGAGTGAAAATCAGCGGGATAGGATTCCCGGCGGACACCTTGGCGGCCGGCACGTCCAGCACGGCCCGCGTGGACGTGTTCGGGATGACCTGGGATAACGCCGGAAAGAACTCCTTCTCGGCTCCCTTTGCCTGGTCGGCCTAGGTGCCCCGTCCTGGCCGTCGCATGAGCGCAGTCGTGTGAAGCCCGGCTGGCCTCTGTGCTTCACAGGAGTAGCGTTTGCTTTGGCTGATGATAGGGGTCCAGATGAGCTATAAGTATCGAACCGTCCGGGTTCGCGGCACTGAGTTGATTGGAACCATTGCGCGAAAGCACGGCGGCGCGCCGGAGATCTTCGAAACCTCGAAGGACGCGAACACTTCAGTAGTTCCAGTGTTCTTCCAGGCAACGGGCGAGATCCGATTCTTCGACAGGTCAATGCTGGAGGACGTCGTGACGCCGGCCGGCTAGCAGCGGTGGGGCGTCCCTGAACTGATCATAAAACGTTTGAATTTGGGGGTCCTGCGACCTGTGGTCGGTGGCGGCAGCTTTTGTGGCCCACACTTGGCAGGTGCGTACTCTTGGTGTTGAAGAAGAATTTCTGATCGTGGATCCTGACAACGGCAGCCCCGTGCCTCTCGCTGGCGAGGTGTTGCGCCTTCATAGGGCCGGTCGCCAGGGGATGACTCCTCCTTTTCGCCCGACGTTGGAGATCGAGCTTCAGCAGGAGCAACTTGAAGTCATCACCTCTCCGCACAGCAGCCTGAGTGCACTCGCCGCAGAGATACGTGTTGGACGCTCTTACGCGGATTCGCTCGCTCGGGAGGCCGGTGCGAGAATTGCCGCCCTCGCGACGTCGCCGCTGCCGGTCACTCCCCATGCAACCAACACCGAGCGCTACGACGCACTCCTGGAAAAGTTCGCTCTGACGGCCAGAGAGCAGCTGACCTGCGGATATCACGTCCATGTTTCCGTTGATTCGGATGAGGAAGGCGTCGCAGTCTTGGACCGGATCAGGTCCTGGCTTCCGGCGCTGACTGCACTGAGCTCGAATTCCCCGTTCTGGAACGGGGCGGACAGCGGTTATGCCAGTTTCCGGACCCAAGCCTGGAACCGCTGGTCCAGCGCCGGTCCCACGGATGTATTCGGGTCTGCCGCGGCTTATCACTCGATGGTGTCGGACCTGTCGGGAACCGGGGTGGTCATGAGCCCGGATTTTGATGCTCGCCTGTCCGCCCGGCACCCTACGGTCGAGATTCGTGTCTCGGATGTTTGCCTTGATGCCCGGGATACCGTCCTGATTGCGGCCTTGGTGCGTGCCTTGGTGGACACTGCCGCCAGGGAATGGCAGTCCGGACAACGGCCGGACATGGTTTCTGCGACTGTCCTGCGCCAGGCCACGTGGCGAGCGAGCCGGTTCGGCCTGCAGGGGGACCTGCTCGACCCGAAAACCCATAAGCCCGGCACCGCAAGGCATGTCCTCGCCGCACTCCACTCCCACGTCCGCGATGCTCTGGACGAAACCGGGGACGCACACTACGCCAAGGAGGGATTGCAAAGGATCCTTAGCCAAGGCACGGGAGCAGCCCGGCAACGGCAAGCCCACGAACGCACCGGCGGTCTCTCCGGAGTCGTCGCATATGCAACGGGCGTTACCCACCTCGAACCCGTAGATCACCGGCACACCGGCGAACCATGCCTCGCGCCCGACGCAGGCACTTCCGTCCTCGTGGCGAGCTAGCCGCCGTCTTCCTATATGGGTGAATCACGACCTGGGTGGGCATGCCGCAGCGGTCGGGGGAAATTGCGGCTCCATTGGAGTGCGCCGTTAGGGTGAGGCATGAGCGATCAAGGAAAGACCTGGCACGAAAACCACAAGGAATCATTGACGAGGGGTCAACGCGCCGCGGATGTCATGCGGAACGGGATGGGCAGTTGGCCATTCGTCGGCAGCTTTGTCGGGTTCATGATTCTCTGGGCGGCCATCAACAGCTGGGCGTTGGCGAACAACGCCTGGGATCCGTATCCGTATATTTTATTGAATCTTTTCCTCTCGATGCTGGCAGGGCTGCAGGGAGCCATTCTTCTCATCGCGGCCAAACGTCAGGATGCGATTGCCGCGGTGATGTCCCGGCACGATCATGACACCAATGTGAAATCCAAAGAAGAGATCGATCTGCTCATGGCCATCAACAGTCAGCAACTGGAGATCCTTCGTGAACTGCAGGTACTTGCAGCCGCAGGGAACGTCAGGATCGATACAGTTGCGGGCAAGAACTCAGACCTTTCGTAATGCACCGCGGCGAGGCATTTGCTGCCGGAACCAGAACCAGGAAGGAAGCCAATGCCTGAGGGCAACAATTCCCCGAACAAACGCACGACGTCGCCGATCTGGTCCGACGGCCTTGGCCGCGCCGGGATCCGTTCAGGGCAGATGCTCCTGGTCATCACTCTGGCATCGGTGATTCTGTGGGCTTTGACCAGGGTGCCCCTCGCCGTTATCCCGGTCACGATCGCGCTCATTCTTGCCTCAGCAATTTCACCTCTCGTACGTTGGTTGACTGCTCGCAAATGGCCCCGGGCACTCGCTGTCTCAGCTTCGTTCGTGGGGATCCTTGCAGTCTTCGGCGGAGTCGTCACTGGAATCGTTTTTCTTATTAGGGAGCAATCCAAGGAGCTTGCCGTCAAATTCACTGCTGGCATCGACCAACTGCACCAATTTCTGAACAACGGCCCACTCAAAGTCAGCGACGAACAACTCCGCTCCGTGATCGATTCCGTCCAGCGCTTCTTCACGAGCAGCACCTTCGGTGCCGAAGCGCTAACCGGGGCCCGTACGTTCGGTGAAATTCTGGCCGGCTTGGTTCTTATGGTGGTGATCTTGTTCTTCTTCCTCAAAGACGGCGAAAAGATCAGGACTTTCCTCTTCGGGTTTCTCCCGGCCGGTCACCGAAGCAAGGCCCATCTGGCTGCGGAACGGAGCGCCACCGTTCTGGGAGGCTATGTCCGGGGCACGGCTCTCATCGCAGCAGTGAACGGCGTGATCATCGGGACAATCCTGCTCATCCTCGGTGTTCCGCTTGCCCTACCTCTGGGCGTCTTTGTGTTTATCGGCGGGTTCATTCCCATCGTTGGTTCCACTGCGGCCGGTACCCTCGCCGTGGGTGTCGCTCTGATCTCGAACGGTCCGGTGACGTCCCTCATCGTCCTCGCCGTCCTCATCGCGGCCAATCAGCTAGAGCATCACTTCCTTCAACCCGTTTTGATGGGTAAGGTCCTGAGCATTCATGGACTGGCCATTTTGCTGGCCTTGGCCATTGGCACGATGCTCGCAGGCATTATCGGTGCCTTGTTGGCCGTACCGACCGCCGCCGTTGGCTGGACTGTTATCAAGACGTGGACCGGGCGCGGCGACTCGGCTTCCGCTGGGATCTACCCCACCGGTGGAACGGTGGCCTGATCAGCGATCATTGCCAAAGCTCGATCCTACGGTTCCAGCCCGATCCTACGGTTCCAGCCCGATCCTACGGTTGTGCGAGGAGTTCGTCGTGCAACTGCTGCAAGTGGGAGGTTTGAGCTGCCAACGCTCGTGTGGTCGGAGGGGGAGCGGGTGCCCGGACGTCCGCAAGGGGATCGTCAGTGCGGGGGACGGTGAGCCTCAGGGCCCCGCCGACGTCAGGTGCCGCTTCATCACGGCGGGTGAGTGCTGGTAGATTCCAACGACGTTCGACGGTCGCGAGGATGCTGGTGTGATCGAGCGGGACCGAACCGGGAGCTCGAAAGACGGTGCCACGTGGGATGAGTGGACTGATCAGTACCGTTGGCACCCGTGGCCCGAACCGCGTGAAATCAAAACCGAATTCTCCCGGCGCGTTGTCCGGTGGCGTCGCGCCCCACGGCGGGGCGACGTGGTCATAGCAGCCGCCGTGCTCGTCATACGTGACGATCAGCAGGGTGGAGTCCCAGTCCGGCCCATCGTGGACTGCACGATAAGCGTCGAGCAGGAACTGCTCGCCGAGGGCGACGTTGTAGTTGGGGTGTTCGCTGTTGCCCGTCGCGGACCATGACGGTTCAAGGAACGCGTAGGCGGGGAGCTTCCCGGCTGCCGCGTCGGCCTGGAAATCGGTAAACAGGCCAACGTTCGACGCCGGTGCATGCCGCGTGTCGTCGAAGTCCAGCTTCGTCAGGGGAGACTTTGTTTCGCCGTAGATTTTCCACGGGATGCCATGGCGGCCCAGGTGCCCGAATATGCTCGGGACGGTGAATCGCTTGGCCTTGTCATCCAGGTGTCCTTGGCTGGTGCCGGCGCACGCAAAGGCCCGGTTGGGCATGGTCATGGTGGGAGCTGATGCGAACCAGGCGTCGCAGACGGCGAATCCCTCCGCCATCGCGGACAGCACAGGCAGTGTCTGCGGGGTGTAGCAGCCCATGATCATTTGCTCGGTTGTTCCCGGTACCACGTGCCAACCCTTGGCTAGGTTGTCCTTGATGGCGCCCGCATAGTTGGTCACGAAACCAGTCATCGATGGGGCAGCCCCGGCTTCCGGCGCGCTGGTGCTGCCATAGAGCTGGTCGTTGGTTGCCTGGTATCCCTCTCCGGGGTCGGCGCCCGGCATGAAGTAGACGTCGGAGGTCGACGGAGTCAGCCGATAGACGGTGACCGGGCTGCCGTCGGTGCCCGGGCAGGTCTCTGTGCCTGTTAGGCCGTCAAAAGGGTCTCCGGCAGGGGACACATTGCCGGAATCGGCATAGAGGTATCCGAGCATATGGTCGAATGAGCGGTTCTCGAGCATCAGTACTACGATGTGCTCGACGGCGCTGAGACCACTTGCCGCCACGGTGACCATCCCCTTCGAAGAGAGCTGCTGCCCGTGCTGAACAGTCTCCCACGCCGAGGTCGTCGTGGCTATGCCGGAAGAGCCGAAGGAATCGGAGGCGTAGCTGAGAGGCGTTACTCGGCAAACGGCCGCTTTCGTTGCTGTTTCGTCGCCGCCCGCAGTTCCTTTGCGGCTCGGTGCCTCCGCTTCGAGCTGCGGGTGGGTTTGGTCGCCCGGCGGCTGGCAGCTTCGGAAGCAAGACCCTCCAGGACGAGGTCGGAGAGCTTGGCCAGGGCGATCTCCCGATTGCGCAGCTGGGAGCGCCGCTCGGAGGCGGTCACGGTGATCACCCCGGCGATGAGACGTCGTCCGAGTCGCGTGACCAGCATCAGCCGCTGGTCATCAGAAAGCGCCGCGGAGTCCGCGACATTCCACGAGAGTTCGACGCGGCTGTCCGAGGTATTGACGTGTTGACCGCCGGGCCCGGACGAACGCGAGAACCGCCAACTGAGTTCCGACGCCGGAATCGTCAGCGCGGGCGACACCTCAAGATCCATGCGACTAGCGTTGCACGATATGGGCGGGATCAAAGCCCCGCCCGCGCGGGTTCCAGCTCAGCGTTCGGATGTTTTCGCGGCTTTGATGGCGGCCTTGGCAGCCTGCTTGCTGGCGCGCACCTTTCTCAGCGACTCCGCGTCCACGATGTCGGCAACGGAAAGGAACGCACTCTCCTGGCCATAGGGCTCGGCAGCCTCACGCCAGCCTGCAGCCTGAAGTCCGCACTGCTTGCCGAGCAGCGCCAGGAAGATCTTTGCCTTTTGCTCGCCGAAGCCGGGCAATTCCTTCAACCTGCGGAGCACTTCCTGGCCGTCAGGGCGGTCCTGGGTCCAGATGGCAGTTGCGTCGCCGTTCCAATCGCGCTGTACGATCGCGGCGAGGTCCTGGACTCGGCCGGCCATGGAGCCGGGGAAGCGGTGGACGGACGGACGCTCCTTGAAGATTTCAACGAAGCCTGCCGGGTCATATTCGGCGATTGCGGCAGGGAGCATGGATCCGACGCGTGTCCGGATTTTTTCAGGTCCGGCAAACGCAGACTCCATGGTCACCTGTTGGTCAAGCAGCATGCCGATGAGAAGTGCGAACGCGTCATCGCTGAGCAGTTGGTCGGCGGCGGGGTCGCCAGTGATATGCAATTCCATGCGCCCATCCTCCCACCTGCACTCTTGATCCGCTGCCACAACGGGCCCCGGTTTTGAAGACGGGGCCCCGCGCGCCGTGATGCGTATTAGGCGATCCTGCGGCGATAGGTTGCCATGGCGAATATGTACGCGATGACGAGGATGCCGACACACCAGGCAAGGGCGAGCCAGATGTCGCTGCCCACGGGCTGTTCCGTGAACAGGTCCCGGATCGCGTTGACTATTGACGTCACCGGCTGGTGCTCAGCGAAGGCCCGCACCGGGCCGGGCATCGTGGCCGTGGGCACGAACGCCGAGCTGATGAACGGCAGGAAGATGAGCGGGTAGGAGAACGCACTCGCGCCGTCCACGGACTTCGCGGTGAGACCGGGGATGACGGCGATCCACGTCAACGCCAACGTGAACAAGACCAGGATTCCGGCGACCGCGAGCCACGCCAGCACTCCCGCCCCCGAACGGAAGCCCATGAGCATGGCGACGAGCACGACGACCACGAGCGAGGTCAGATTGGCGACAAGTGAGGTCAGCACGTGCGCCCAAAGCACGGACGACCGTGCGATCGGCATCGACTGGAATCGCTCGAAAATGCCGCTTTTCATATCCAGGAAGAGCCGGTACGCCGTGTAGGAGATGCCCGAGGCGATCGTGATGAGCAAAATGCCGGGCAGCAGGTAGCTCACATATGAATCCGAGCCAGAGTTGATCGCGCCGCCGAAGACATAGACGAACAGCAGCATGAAGGCGATTGGCATGATGGCGGTGGTGATGATGGTGTCCATGCTGCGCGCGATGTGCCGAAGGGATCGTCCCAGCAGGACGGCGGTGTCGCCGAAGAAATGCGTGGTCATTGTTGTTCCTTACTCGTTCGCGCCGCGGCCGCGGTCATGGCGTCGTCGTTGCCGTTGTCACCGACTATGGCGAGGAAGACGTCCTCGAGGGAAGGCTGCTTCTCGACATATTCGACCTTGGCAGGTGGGAGCAGCTGCTTGAGCTCGGTGAGGGTCCCGTTCACAATGATCCGACCCTCGTGGAGGATCGCGATCCGGTCGGCGAGTTGTTCGGCCTCATCCAGATACTGCGTCGTGAGCAGCACCGTTGTGCCCCGCCCGGCGAGTTCCTTGACGGCCTGCCACACCTCGATGCGCGCCTGGGGGTCGAGCCCGGTGGTCGGCTCGTCGAGGAAGATGAGGGGCGGAGTCCCGATGAGGCTCATCGCTATGTCGAGGCGGCGGCGCATGCCACCCGAATACGTCGCGACCTTCCGTGCGGCCGCGTCAGTCAGCGAGAAACGATCGAGCAGGTCAGCCGCGGTCGTCCGTGGGTCCTTGAGGTGCCGCAACCGGGCGACCAGCACGAGGTTCTCCCGCCCGCTGAGGATTTCGTCGACGGCCGCGAACTGTCCGGTGAGGCTGATGGACTCCCGCACCTCCGCAGCCTGCGTGTCGACATCGAAGCCGTTGACCCTTGCGGTCCCACCGTCGGCCTTGAGCAGTGTGGACAGGATATTCACCACCGTGGTCTTTCCTGCCCCGTTTGAGCCGAGGAGGGCGAAGATGGTCCCCGGTGCCACGTCGAAGTCCACGCCGCGCAGTACGTGTAGATCCTTGTAGGACTTTTCCATGCCCTGCACGCGGATTGCGGGTTCGCGAGTGATGGATGCACTGGTCATGAGTCCTTCTCCTCTGCAACATTGCCGGCAGCGGCGTCGATCGCCTTGATCAGGCGCTCGCGTTCCTTGTTGATCCACTGACCGCCCGTGTAGTTTTGCATGAACGTTTCCGCGAACTCGACGGGGTCGTTACCGACGATTTCGCGGATCGGCGTTCCGTCCGCGGCGCTCTGCTCGAAGAGGTCGGCGAGATCGCCGAGCATCGACACCAGCACGTTGCCCTTGGTGATGGCCCCGAAGTACATCAGGTACCGCTCCAGCGCCGTCGCCGCCGCGCGATAGTCGGCGGGAAGCTGCTCCACGCGCGTCTTGTACTGCCGGTACTGCTTCTTTTGTTCGAGCGATCCCGTAAGCTGCTCGATCCACCCTGCGGCCATGTTACTTTCCTCCTTTTCGGAGCTGTTCCAGTCGTTCGGACAGGAAACTCCACGTGTTCCAGAATTCGTCCAGTTCTTTTTTGCCCAGCTCGTTGAGCGAGTACACCTTGCGTGGGGGTCCTTTCTCGGACGGACGCTTCTCGACGTCGACGAGGCCTTTCTGCTCGATCCTGACGAGCAGTGCGTAGACGGTGCCCTCTGCGATATCGGAGAAGCCCTTCGCCCGGAGCAGTGCCGTGATTTCGTACCCGTACGCCGGGTTCCCGGTCAGGAGGGCAAGAACAATGCCCTCCAGTGTCCCCTTGAGCATCTCCGTCATCTGCTTGCCCATCGGACTTCTCCTTGACTACTCAGTGTCACTAACTACCAATACATAGTATCGCTAAGTACCGGGAGTGCAAGCCCCGGTCGATATAGTTGCGGCATGCCCGAGAAGAGGCGCGGTTGGGTGGACCGGGTGATTAGCTCACCGGCGTGAATGGGAGGGAAAACTCTTGGTCAAGGTCCGCATGATCGTGCCGGCCAACGTGCGCCACCGTTCCGGCGGCAACATCTACAACGCGAGGTTGGTTGAATCCTTCCGTGCCCAAGGCGCGGAAGTCGCCGTCCACAGCCTTGACGGTGGCTGGCCTTCCGGAACCGCCACGGACAAGAGCCACCTGGCTGCGGCGCTCGCCGGAGACAATTTGTCCATCTGCATTGTCGATGGCCTGATTGCCACAAGAGCACCCACGGAAATCGAGACCGCTACCGCTGCCGGGGGCAGGGTCTGGGTGTTGCTGCACATGCCCCTTTCCGGAGGACTGGACCTTGAAAGGCGCGCACTCCACGCCGCGACGGGTCTTCTCTGCACCGGGTCCGGTACCGCCGACGCCGCCAAACGGTGGGGCCTGCCAAACGTGCATGTGGCGACCGCCGGCGCAGATCGCCCCGGGAAGCGGGAAATTCCCGGGGGACCAGGAGGAAAGCCAAGACCGTCCGGGGCTTCGGAGGCGCCGCACTTCATCATGGTTGGCGCCCTGCTTCCCAATAAGGACCAGATCTTCTTTGTCGAGGCTTTGGCGCGGATCAAGGACCTGGCCTGGACAGCGGCGATTGTGGGTTCCACAACCGCTGACCCGTCCTACGCAGCGGCCGTGCGAGAGCGCATCTTCCGGCATGGACTCGAGAAGCGCGTGGAACTAAGAGGCGAACTTTGCGGTCCGGCTTTGGAGGAACAGTGGCTCCGCGCGGATCTCAGTTTGCTGATCTCGCATTCGGAGTCCTTCGGCATGGTCGTCCAGGAATCCCTGGCTCACGGTATACCGGTGGTGGTTCGCAAGGGTACCGGTGCCGTCGAAGCGCTCGGAGCCCACGGGGCCGGCGAAGCCATCGATCTTGCCCCGGGAACCGGGTCCTTGGCGGAGATGCTCCAAAGATGGCTCAGCGATTCGGCGTTGCGGAAGAGATGGCAGGATGCGGCTGCGGCAGCCAGCCGGGTGTTGCCCCGATGGGAAGAAACGGCCCGTGAGGTCCTTCGCATCGTCACCGATACACGTCATTAGCCTCGCGCGCGAAGCTCCCGCCGAAGGATCTTCCCCGACGCCGACTTGGGAATCGCGTCAACGAACTCGACGAACCGCACCCGCTTGAACGGCGCCGCGTGCTCGGCCACGAACAACATGACGTCCTCGTCACCCAGCTCAGCCCCGGCCTGCCGGACGACGAACGCCTTCGGCACCTCCTCGCCGTCGTCCGCTGGCACGCCGATCACCGCGGCGTCCGCAATCCGGGGGTGGGTGAGCAAGAGTGCTTCGAGTTCGGCGGGCGCGATCTGGTAGCCCTTGTACTTGATGAGCTCCTTAAGCCGGTCGACGATCGTCACGATGCCGTCAGCGGTAACCGTCGCGATGTCGCCTGTGCGGAGGAAACCATCCGGGTCGATCGTAGCGGCAGTCGCGTCCGGCCGGTTGAGGTAGCCGAGCATGACCTGCGGGCCGCGGACCAGGAGTTGGCCGCGCCCGGTCTCTCCCTCGGAGGGCAGCGGGATCTCTTCATCCGTGGCAATGTCGAGGAGCTTGCACTCCGTGTTCGGTACCGTGTAGCCGACCGAATCGAGGGGTATCCGGGCGTCGGGATCGAACGGAATGAGATGGGAGACGGGGCTCAGCTCGGTCATTCCGTAGCCCTGGAGCATCGTGCACCCGAGCCGGCTCGCAACCGCGTGCCCCAGCTCGCCATCGAGTGGGGCCGCCCCGGAAAGCACGGCGCGGACGGAGGTGAGATCGTACTGGTCTATCAATGGATGCTTCGCGAGCGCGACAGCGATAGGCGGGGCGATGAAAAGGTAGGTACAGCGGTGGTCCCGCGTGATCCGGAGGAACTCAGCGAGGTCGAACTTGGGCATGGTGACGAGCCGGGCCCGTTCCGAGAAGGCGAGATTCAGCAGGACCGTCATGCCGTAGATATGGAAGAACGGCAGGACTGCCAGCAGCACGTCGTCCTGGTTGACGCGGAGGAGCGCGCGCGACTGGCTGACGTTCGCCACGAGGTTGTACTGGCTCAGCATGACGCCCTTCGGGATGCCGCTCGTGCCCGAGGAATAGGGGATGACGGCCGCGGCGTGCGGGTCGACGCGCACGTCCGGAGCGCGGAGGCCCGCTCCGAGCGCTTCGGCGAGGGAAGGATGTCCTGCAGCGGCGGCCGCGTCACCGCCGTCGAGCACCACGAGCCGCTCGGCCGGTATACCGGCCGCCTGCGCTCCGGCCCGGGCCCGCTCAAGGAACGGCGAGACGGTGAAGAGCCACGAGGCACCCGCGTCAGTAAGCTGGCGGCCGACTTCATCGGCCGTGTAAAGCGCGTTGACGGTAGTGACGGTGGCGCCCGCGCGGAGGATCCCGTGGAAGACGACGGCGAACGCCGGGATGTTGGGGCAGAACAGGCCCGCTGTGGTCCCCGGCCCGGCGTCGTGGCTTGCGAGCCAGCCGGCGAGGGCATCGATGCGCCTGACGAGCTCGCGGTACGTCGTTTCGCCGCCGGCCGTGCCGTCGACGAGCGCCACCCGGTCCAGGTCCTCAACGCTTAACCCGCCGAACAGGTAGTCGTACAGAGTCGCTTCGGGAATCTCGACGTCCGGGTACGGGCTGGCGAACATGGCGGCTCCTTCGACGCACGACGGCGGGAGTCGCCGTCGTGCGTCCATTACACCACCAAGCTCTACTGCAGGGACATGGGGCGCCTCGGCTGAGGATGCTCGTCTTCCGGCACGGTGGGCGGCGCCCTGGCCGCCGCCCGACTGCAATCGTGAGCCATGGCCTCTTGCCCGTGGGCGTGCCAGTATGTTGGGAATCAGGGTCAATTCAATGCGGCCCGGCCGCGGGCAGAATGGACGCACGGTTGTGACATACATCAACAACTTACGCGAGGTGGGAAGCGCCGATGTCGCCGTGGCCGGTGGCAAGGGTGTTGGCCTGGGCGGCCTCGTCCAGGCAGGGGTGCCGGTCCCTCCAGGGTTTGTCTTGAACACCGCAGCCTATTCGGCTTTTGTGGATGCCAATCACCTTGGAGCGGGCATCCAGGAACTGGCCGCACTGTCGCCGCAAGCCACGCCCCAGGACTACGAAGACGCCTCGGAGCGGATCCGGGCCCTGTTCGCCGGCGGCACCATGCCCGCCGGGTTTGCCGACGAGCTCGGCGCGGCCTATCGAAGCCTCGGCAACGGGGACGAGGCCGTAGCTGTTCGCTCCTCTGCCACGGCCGAGGACCTCGCCTCGGCCAGCTTCGCCGGACAGCAGGAAACCTACCTCAACGTCCGCGGCGCGGAAGCCCTGGCCGTCGCGGTGAGAGATTGCTGGGCTTCCCTATGGACGGCACGTGCCATGGCCTACCGGGTCCGTGAAGGCATCGGACCGGAAGCCGTGCGCCTGGCGGTCGTAGTCCAGCAGATGGTCGAGGCGGACGCCGCCGGGGTCATGTTTACGGCCAATCCGGCCAACGGGCGGCGCGAGCAGATTGTGATCGGTGCCGCGTGGGGCCTGGGGGAGTCCGTGGTCAGCGGAACCGTCACCACGGACGACGTCATCGTCGATGCCGGGACTGAGCGGGTGCTGTCGCGGCGGACGGCAGACAAAGGCACGATGACTGTCTACGCCAACGGCGGCCAAGGAACCATGGAGCAGCCGGTGCCGGCCGCTCGCCGGAACCAGCCAGTGCTCGACGACGGGGCGGCGGCCGCGCTGGCCCGCTACGGCACCCGGATTGCCGATCATTTCGGAGTCCCGCAGGACATCGAGTGGGCACGGGCCGGCGGCGAGTTTTTCATCCTGCAGTCCCGGCCCATCACGGCACTGCCTGAACCTGCGGCTGACATCCCGGATACCTGGCCCGTGCCCTATCCGAAAGGGCTCTATTTCCGGGCGAGCATCGTGGAACAATTGCCGGACCCGCTCTCGCCGCTGTTCGCCGACCTCATTGATGGCTCGGTGACCCGGTCGCTCAAGGCCCTGATGAACGAGGCCGTCGGCAGTGAGGTCGTCAGGGACGGCGACCTTGGACTGCCCACGGTCAACGGTTACGCCTACTATTACTACCGCACCTCAGGAATGTGGCGGGTGATGGGCAAGGCGCCGGCGGCGATGCTCGCCCTGGCTCGCGGCGAGGCGCACATGGGCGTGGATGGCTGGCGGGAATTTTCGCATCCCCGCTACCGGCAAGTGATCAAGGGATGGTCGGAAAAGTCGATAGGGGAGCTCTCGGGCGGGGAACTGCTTGAGGGCGTCCGGACGTTGCTGGATGCGGGGACCGTCTACTACACGGCCGTGGAGTCAGTCATTCCGATCGCCGCGGTGAGCGAAATCTCTTTCCGGGCCTATTACGACAAACTCGTTCGGCGCCGAGGAGATCCTCCGGCCGAAACATTCCTCCTGGGCTACGACAGTGAACCGATCCGGGCGGAGAAGTCGTTGTACGACCTCGCAGGGTGGGCCCGGGAAGTTCAGGGGCTGGCCCCGGCGATCCTCAAGGAATCGACGGCGGCGCTGGCCGAGTCACAGCACACCGGGCTCCCGCCTGCCGGCATGGACCAAGCACTCTGGGAGCAATGGCATCCACGCTTCCAGGCCCACCTCGACCGGTTCGGCCACGCGGTCTACAACCTTGACTTTCTCAGCCCTCTCCCGGCCGACGATCCTGCGGCGCTGCTGGACACGGTCAAGTTTTACCTACGGGGACAGGGCAACGACCCGCACGAGCGCCAGCGCCTCTCGGCCGACCGACGGGAGGACCAAACCGAACGAATGCTTGCCCGGCTCGGGCAAAGCCGGCTCGGGCGGAACCGCCGGGCCGTATTCCTCCGTCTGCTCCGGTGGGCGCAGAAGTCCGCACCGATCCGCGAGGACGCCCTGGCCGACGTCGGGCTGGCCTGGCCCCTGATTCGGCGGATGCTGCTAGAGCTCGGACAACGGCTTGCCAGTTCCGGTGTCATCAGCCAGGCCGCCGACGTGTTCTGGCTGCGCGAGCAGGAGCTGCGGGCCGCCGTCGAGTTCGGCCTTGCCGGGGAGGGAACGATAACCGGAGCGGAAAGGCCCGTACGGGCCGAAGCTATCGAGGAACGCAAGATGCTCTGGCGCGGCCAGGCAAAGGCCGCGGCCCCCCAACTGTTACCGGAGAGCCGTTGGATGGAACGGACCTTCGGGGGGATGATGCCGGCACGCTCGCAGCAACAGCAAGGCGACATCATCAAGGGAGTCGGCGCCAGCTCAGGCCGGGTCACTGCTCCTGCCCGGGTTCTCAGCGGGCCCCAGGACTTCGCACAGATGATGCCCGGGGACGTCCTGGTCGCCCGGATCACCACGCCTGCATGGACCTCCCTCTTCGCGATGGCCTCGGCCGTGGTCACAGACGTTGGCGGCCCGCTGAGCCACAGCTCGATTGTGGCCCGGGAGTACGGCATCCCCGCGGTGCTCGGCACCGGAGTGGCCACCCAGCGCATTGCCAGCGGTCAACGGATCCGCGTCGACGGCGACGCCGGCACTGTCACGATTGAGGGGCGGCCTTCAGGGAAATAACGGCAGGTCAGCCCCCGACTGCAGCCATGATGCGCTCGCCGTTGAAGTATTCGAGCTGCCAGCCGTCAACGGGGTGATGGTGGGCCAGGTTGAGTGCAGCGTTGTCGATGCTTTCCAGGGTGCGGCCGATGGCGCGGTTAAGGCTCACCCGGAGGAGCGTGCCGTGGGCGACCACCAGGACGCGGCGGCCGCGGAACTCTTCGGCCAGTGCTTCCAGCGCGCCTAAACCGCGGGACGCTGCCTCGTCCTCGCTTTCTGCGCCCCGGAAACTGCCGGAGATGCGCAATGCGTCCAGTTCCGGGCCGGCCCGGAGGCCCTCGGCTGGTCCGAAGCGACGCTCGGTGAGCTGCGGCATGCGCCGGTCCACACTGTGCCCCAGTCCGGCGGCGATCAGGTCGGCGGTTTCCGCGGCCCGGCTCAGCGGCGAGGATACGATCGCGTCCCACTCGTAACCGGACAGGACGGCGACGGCGTCACGCGACTGGTCGCGGCCGACGTCGTTCAGGGGAATGTCAGTGGATCCTTGCAGCCGGCGCTGCGCATTCCAATCTGTCTGGCCATGGCGGATGAGAGCGAATGTCGTGAGCGGCATGTTTTCCATTCTGCCCTGCGTTCGTTCTGCCTCCCGCATCCGGGCGGGCAGTTGAGTGAGTGAACGTAGAGTGAAGGTTGGGTCAATAGGCGCCCCAAACCGCCGCACGGGACGGGGCCCGCCGTCGAGCCTTTGTACGGTGGACGCATGAAATCCCCCCTTAAGTCCCGCAGGGTCCTAACTGGCGGCCTGTTACTCGCCGTCTTTTCAACGATCCTCAGCCCCGTGGGCCCGACCCACGCCGATGGCGGCCAGAACAGTGAAAACGGTGCGGATCGGAGTGCGCACCTCAACCTTGGTGCCGCCGATCTTCCCGAGAACCGGACCGTGACGACCCTCGCCCCGGGCGTCACGTTGACCAAGATCAGCCGCGGAGGACCAGACTCTTCGCTTTTCTGGACGGCCGAGGTTGCCATCCCCTCGGACTCGCCGGATCCTGACGCACCCGCCTCAGCGCTCTCAAGCCAGGCCACCGCGCAGCGCACCGCCGATAAGCTCAAAGCCGCCGGCGTCGATGCCCGCGTCGAACAGGTCCAGTCGCCCCAGTTGGCTGATGCCGGGGGCGACCTCGGATACCGGGTCCGCGCCGGCCATCTCGCCGCACGGGCCGACGGGGCCCCGATCGTCGCGAAGATCAAGGCCGCCGGTTATGCCTCGTCCGTGATCTACTCAGGCTGGGACGGCGACGCCGGGACCAGCACGAAGACCCGCGGACCGTGGAACCTTGATGTCATCACGATCGACCCAGGGACGTACCAGGGTCAGATTGCCGCCTCGTTCGGCCCGGATCTGGAGAAGCGGGAGACCACGAGCCAACTGGCTTCCGATGCGCATGCCATCGCCGCGATCAACGCTGGCTTCTTTGTCTTCGATCCGAAGGCCGGTGCCGAAGGAGACCCCGCCGGTGTTGGTGTGTACGCAGGGAAGATCCTCAGCGAACCCGTCGCCGACCGTCCGGCCTTGGTCATTGACGGGAAGAAGAACGCCACCGGCATCCAGCGCCTGACCTGGGCCGGGAAGATCTCCTCGGGTTCCGGGGAGACGGCTTTGGACGGCATCGACCGGGTTCCCGGCCTGATCCGAAACTGCGGCGGCGCCAACGACTTGCCGACCCCGCGCGCACTCCAGGACGCCACCTGCACCAACGCGAACGAGTTCGTGACCTTCACCCCGGAGTTCGGGCTGTCCACTCCTGCCGGGGCGGGCCTTGAGGTGACGGTGGACAGCCACGAGACCGTTACTTCCATCGCAGAAACCCGCGGTTCGGCTGTTCCTGCGGGCGGACACACGGTCCAGGCGACCGGAACCGACGTCGCACGGCTCCGCGCACTGGCGCCCGTGGGCGCCAAGCTGAAGATCGACGCTGGCCTGCTCGGCGAGGATGGCAAAACCCTCCACACCAATAGGTCCACGAGCGTCTTGAACGGCGGCCCGCTGCTGGTTAAGGACGGCAGCGAAGACGTCACCGTCAAACATGACGGCATGGTCCACCCCAATGACGGAAACAGCTTCTACTACGGCTGGGTCCACAAGCGGAACCCCCGGACCTTCGCCGGGACCGATGCCCAGGGTAGAACCATGCTTGTCACCGCAGACGGACGCTCAACGGCCTC
This sequence comes from Arthrobacter sp. DMZ02-1R, assembly GCF_057747935.1. Lineage (NCBI taxonomy): Bacteria > Bacillati > Actinomycetota > Actinomycetes > Micrococcales > Micrococcaceae > Arthrobacter > Arthrobacter sp. DMZ02-1R. The sequence goes on along the minus strand of NZ_CM173230.1, from coordinate 2,558,404 downwards.
ACTGGGACTGAGCTTGAAGGAAGAGGCCGACGTCGCCGTGTCGCTCGGCATGGTTCAGGCCATGAACCTGGACGGTGGCGGCTCAACAACAGCGGTTGCCGGCGGAAAAGTCCTGAACAGCCCGTCGGGCGGATCGGAACGTGCCGTCGGGGACGCCCTCCTCGTGCTCCCTGTCCGCAAAGACGAGCAGTAGAACGAAGGGGCTCAGCTCCGAGACTTCGCTACCGTTGCGCGCCGATTGTCCAGTGCTGTCACTTCGGCGACGGTGATGTGCTGGTCGTGTCCGGGTTGTTCAAGTTCGTCGATAACGGCGAGGGCGAGGTCGTCGGGTGTGATCCGGGAGTTTCCCGCGGGGTCAACGAGTAGCCGGGTGGTGCCGCGCGCGTAATTCCCGGTGGCGGGTCCTGGTTGGAAGACTGCGGCGGGGCTGAGGTAGACCCAGTTCTGGTACGGGTGGGCTCGGCATGCGCGGAGTTGTTCGACACTGGCCTGGGCGATCGACCTCCGCTCGTCGGGAACGTAGGCGGGGTCATCGGCGAGGAGCAGGTCCGATCCGTTGGGTGAGATCAGTGGGGCGGCGCCGCCGACGATCAGGACTCGGGTTCCGGTGGTCGCAGCGGCATTGAGGAACCCGAAGGTCCACAGTGCCAACTGATGCTGATTCCCTGGGGCGGGGCGGACGGTGAGGACTGCGGCGTCAGCGGCAGTGAGCACTGGCCCGAGGGTATCTGGTGCGCTTAGGTCGATGATGCTCGAGGTGAGTCGTGGACGGGCGGGAGACCGGCCGAGCCTGCGGGACCAAGCGGTCACGGTGTGCCCGCGCGTGAGGGCTTCTGTGACGATCGCGGTTCCGGCCATGCCTGTGGCGCCGAAGACGGAGATTCTCATGGTGTGCGGGGTCCTTTCCGTGCGGGTGGGGAGAGTTGCCCCGCCATGAGTGCGGTGAGGGCGAGGACGAATCCTGCGAGCTGGATGGGTGCGAGGAGTTGGCCGAGGACGAGGACTCCGAGAGCTGCGGCCACGAGTGGGGAGAGGAGCCCGAGGAGTGCGGTCGCGGTGACTGGGAGTCGGCGGATACCAGCGAACCACACCGTGTAGGCGAGAAGTCCGCCGATCAGACCAAGCCATAGGTAGCCGCTTACGGCCGCGGTGTCGATCCGTTCGGGGATGCCTTCGATAAACAGTGTGGGCGCAAGGAGGAAGAGTCCGCCTGCGGTGAGCTGCCATCCGGCGAGGCTGACCGCGGTGACGCCTTCGGGGCGGCCCCATCGTTTGGTGAGAGTGACCCCCAGGGCCATGGATGCGGCCCCGGCCAGGCCGGCGAGGACACCGATCGGGTCCAGGGCAGCGCCGGGGCCGAGAACGACCAGCCCCACGCCGATCACGCCGATCACTCCCCATCCGAGCCGCCACGGGGAGAGCCGTTCGCCGAGGACCGCGACGGCAAGGAACGCCACGATAATCGGCTGGACCGCGCCAAGTGTTGCTGCCACCCCGCCGGGTAGCCGCCCGGCGGCCAGAAACAGCAGGGGGAAGAACGCGCCGATGTTGAGGGTGCCTAGCACGAGCGTCTTCCACCACCAGTCACCCCGGGGCAGCCTCCGCGACAGCAGCAGCGCCAGAATGCCGGCGGGAAGGGCGCGCATCAATCCCGCGAACAACGGATGACCCGTCGGCAGAAGTTGGGTTGTGACGATGTAGGTGGTGCCCCATACCGCGGGTGCAAGTGCGATCAGCACCGTCAGGCCGGCCCGCCCGGACGTGAAGGTGGGCGGCGCTGGTGCTGTCCTCGTACTCATCCCTCCATGGTGCGGGGGCGCGCGTCAATGAGTCCAACACATGATTGTCATCTTATCTATCTATAGAGAAGATAGATGGATGGAGTTACAGCAGATGCGGTATGTCATCGCCGTCGCGGAAGAGGCGAGCTTCACCCGAGCCGCGTCGCGGTGCTTCGTGGTCCAGTCCGCGCTCAGCCACCAGGTCAAGGCGTTGGAGAAGGAACTCGGTGTGGCCCTGTTCGCCCGTACCAGCCGACGGGTCGAACTCACCGCGGCGGGCGAGGCGTTCCTTCCCGCGGCACGGGCCAGTCTGGACGCCGCCGAACGCGCCGCCGTCGACGCCGCAGCCGCGAACGGGCAGATCCGAGGACAACTCACCGTCGGCGTGATCCCCACCGTGACCGCCATCGATGTACCCGCGACTCTCAAACGCTTCCACTTGGCGCACCCGGAAGTCCATATCGCCCTGCGGGTCGCCGGGAGCGACGAACTGGAAGCGGCGATTGCACACGGAGACCTCGACGTCGGCCTGCTCGGTCTTCCCGCAGGCCGTGAACCACGCGGAGTGGCCTGGCGGCAATTGAGCACTGACCGGTTGGTAGCCGTGACCAGTCGTGAGCACACCCTCGCGCGCCGTCGCAGAATTCTGCTGAGCGATCTGGCAGACGAGGTCTTCGCAGATTTCCCCGCAGGCACGCCGGGGCGCGCGCAAAGCGACGGCGCCTTCACCGCAGCGGGCCTCCACCGTCATGTCGCGTTCGAAGCCATGGCTACCGATCTGATGCTCGGGCTCGTTCGCCGCAACCTCGCTATTACCCTGCTGCCTGCCCGATACGTCCGCCCCGATAGGCGAATCGCGGTGATTCCCATCACCGACGGACCCGTCCGTACCCAATACCTTGCCTGGAGCAACTTCAACCCCAGCCCAGCCACCCGAGCGCTCCTGGCGATAACTGAACTCGTGGAACCCGACCCCAACCACACCCGTGTCGGGTGACCACCTCGCGGCCGCTGCGCTGGCGAGCAAGGCGTGCGGGCGGAGCCAGGAAGCCTCGTCCGGCGTTTCAAGCTGCTGGCAAGGGCGAGCCCCAAGGTCGGATCATGGCGTGCGACAAGGGAATTCAATCCCGTTCTTCTTCGGCTCGCCTGTCGAGAAGATTTTAGCAACACGAAATTACTCGCGGCTGTACTTAGAAATAAAGACCAAGTACTGGAGGACATAGTGACACGACGCGAGGATACGCCGTCCAGCTACTTTGGCGGTGATCGGCGTCATCTCCAACGTAGACCTCGGCTAACCCAAGACGCTGACGTCGGGGAACACCTGCGAAGGGAAAACAAGACCAACGAGCACGGGAGTACCGCAATGGCCTCACAATTTAAACTCGACATTGACGCGGACGCCCGCGTGAGATTCCAACTTGTCACCGAAAATGGAGAGCTGCTGCTCATCTCCACTGCTTTTGAGGACGAGGACGCGGCAATCGCAGCGATCTGGTTTGTGCGCGAGGCCGCGGCCAACGGGCGCATCGTTGATCTCACCGGCGTGATGCCCGTAAATCACGCGCCCGGCTAGCGAATCTTGCCTCCACCCATTGCGCCGCGAAGACTCCCAGACCGAAACCTCGTCCGAAATTTCTCTTCGGTGGAGTTGCCCGCCGACCTGACCGTCCTGGCCCGCAAAGATGGATCGTCGTCTTGTTGTCGGCGCGCAATCGGTCCTGTGACCCGGAGGACATTCGGTCGTGATGCTTTTCCGGCTCGGCAGCGAGTCCTCTAGGATTGATGCTTGATGGCAGCACTTAATGAAACCTCCGATCAGCCCAAGTCCGCGCCGCAGCGCGGGCCCGTCTTTGTCGACGCATCGGGTCGGAGACTGCGTCGGGTTAAGCTCATCGGCCTCGGGGCACTCGGACTCGCGGCAGGGTATGTCATTCTCCTGCTGGTCGCTTTAGTCGGCGGGCCCAACATTGCTGCACCGTACCTGCCCCTGCCGTCGGTTCCTGCCGCTCCGGCGGACCCGGTTGCCCGTGATCTTCCGTCATCTCCAGCGGCACCGGTTTCCAATGCCGCTGGGCCCCCAACAAGCGAAGATCGGCGACTTGCGCCCGTAGCGCCGGTGGCTTTCCAGACTCCGGTGACTCCGCCGTCGCCCGTTCCTGTGGCACAACCGATCAACGGTGCGGCCACACGGCGGGCTGACCTCACGCCGCCAACCAGTCCGGGCAAGAGTGGGAACGCTCCTGGCCAGGCAACGCGCCCGTCCACGCCCGCGCACCCGTGACTGGGCGTCGCCTCAGCAAGCGAACTGCTCCGGTTGGTGTCAGGGCACATTGGTTCATCCTTGTGGCCGTCCTGTTGGCGCTTGGTGTCGCGCTTGTGGTGCAGGGATATATGCACCACCTCGGCGGGATCGGCGATGACTCCGTGCCAGCGGACGGGCCCGCAAGTTCCGTCCCGAAGTCCGTCTCCCAGGGCGGTCCGGTCATCGATTCCCGTGGCGGGACTGTCCGCACCGTTAGTCCGCCGGATCGCACTGTCGCCCTGACGTTCGACGACGGCCCGGACCCCGTGTGGACTCCCCAGATCCTTGACGTCTTGCGGAAACATCACGTCCATGCGACGTTTTTCGTGGTCGGCACGGCAGCGATAGACAACCCCGACCTCCTGCGCCGAATTACCGCCGAAGGCCATGAGATCGGCGTTCACACGCTGACCCACACTGATCTCGGAAGCGCCCCGGTTTGGCGCCAGCAGCTCGAGGTGCAGGGAGGCCAGCAAGCGATCGCCGGCATCACCGGCCATGCCTCGACGCTCCTGCGGCCGCCGTACAGCTCTGAGAGCGACGCGGTCAGGGACGGCACATGGAGAGCCATGCGCGCCGCGGCGGATCAGGGCTACCTCACCGTCCTCACCACCAAGGACAGCGAGGATTGGCGGCGGCCCGGCATCGCCGCGATCGAGCGGAACCTGGCCCCGTCCGGCCCGCAGGGCCAGATCCTCTTGATGCACGACGGCGGTGGAGACCGGGACCAGACGGTCGCCGCGCTCGACTCCGCCCTAACGACATTCGCGGACCAAGGCTTCCGGGTCACCACCGTGGGTGACGCCGTCGGGATCACAAGCATGCGGAACACATCAGCGGGGGAGCAGCTCAGCGGAACGGCGTTCGTGTGGGGGATCCGGCTCAGCGATTTTGTCATCACCGCCATTTCGTGGGCTCTCGTTGCGGCGGGAATTGTCACGGTCATCCGGGCCGTCCTCGTCGTCGCCTTCGCGGCGCGCCATAGGCGAGCCGCGCGTCGCTTCCGGGCGGCCACCAGTGGCCGCCGGCGGGTGGACATGCCGGTGCGGCCCGAAATCACCGAGCCTGTCAGCGTGATTGTCCCCGCGTACAACGAATCGGCAGGCATCGAAGCCGCGGTCCGATCCATCGTTGCCTCGACCCATCCGGTTGAGATCATTGTTGTCGACGACGGGTCGACCGACGGGACCGCCGACATCGTGGAAGCGCTTGGGCTGCCCGGCATCACTGTGATTCGGAAGGAGAACGGCGGCAAGCCGTCGGCCCTGAATGCCGGAATTGGTGCCGCCAGCCACGATCTTGTGGTGATGGTGGACGGCGACACGGTCTTCGAACCGGACACGGTCCATGCCCTCATTCAGCCTTTTGCCGATCCACGGGTGGGCGCGATTTCGGGGAACACCAAGGTAGCCAACCGCGGAGGGATCCTCGGCGCCTGGCAGCACATCGAGTACGTCGTCGGCTTTAATCTGGACCGCCGACTGTTCGATGTTGCGGAGTGCATGCCGACCGTACCCGGGGCTATCGGCGCCTTCCGGCGCGACGCCCTCCGCCGGGTTGGCGGAGTCAGCGACGACACGCTCGCCGAGGACACGGACCTGACCATGTCACTGTGCCGCGACGGTTGGCGCGTCGTGTATCAAGAGGACGCGAGGGCCTGGACCGAGGCACCCGCGAGCCTCGGCGCGCTTTGGAAGCAGCGGTACCGTTGGTGCTACGGCACGCTCCAGGCAATGTGGAAGCACCGCGGCGCGGTAGCGCAGGGGGGCCAGGCCGGCAAGCTCGGCCGGCGGGGGCTCGGCTACCTGCTGGTCCTCCAAGTGTTACTTCCCTTGTTCGCGCCTATCGTCGATATCTTTGCCGTCTACGGCCTGATATTCCTTGATCCGGTCAGGATCGCGGCGCTCTGGCTGGTCTTCCTCCTCGTTCAATTCCTCATGGCCGTCTACGCGTTCCGGCTCGACAATGAACGGCTTCGCCCGCTGTGGACGCTTCCGCTTCAGCAGTTCGTGTATCGGCAGCTCATGTATCTCGTCGTCATCCAGTCGGTGGTTACCGCCCTGGCAGGCGTGCATTTGCGGTGGCACCGAATGGAGAGGTACGGCAGCCTGCGCGTCCCGCCCGCTCCGCGGGGCCAACGGTAGCTAGGGCCGAGGCTGGGCCGCCTGCACCAAGTCTGCTTCCAGGATCGGTCTACGCCTCAACCAACCCCACGCAAGCCGCCTCCACCCGGTCCCCGGTGTGCCAGGGCCGGGCGGTTCGATCTCTTGCCGGCAGTGGATTGTGGCGCCGCGGCGCGACGGGAAGATGTGGAATCCCGGATGGGCTGGCTTGCTTTGCAGCGGGGACCGGCGGCGTTGGTGAAGGTCCGCGGACGGGTACTTCCGGGCATAGATCGGTTATCAGGCCCATTCCGGCATACTCACGCACATCATTGATGCCGCACACCGCGGCGAGCTTGTTGGGAAAGGACCTGGAGACTGCCACCACGGTTCCATCCGGCGCTTTGAGTCTGAATCTGAAGCTCGTGTCCTCGTCGATGAAGACTTCAAACATTCCGGTCATGCGTATCCTCCTGAACAGCGGGCGGCTGGTGACGCCCGGTAGGTCTCGCCGGGTCCAGGACGCGCCGTCGCGCCCCGGACGTTTGGTCCGGCAAATGGATCATCTGACTCACAGCGTGTGAGGCCCGCCACACGGTGTGGTTAACCAAAATACGGGGAAGAACCGTGGCTGGCTAGTGCAGGGTGGGGACGGGACGGTTAGCGTTGCTCGAGGATCCGGTGCGCGGCGTCCTGAGCGGCCAATGCTGCGTCGTCCACTACTTGGCCGGACAAGTGACCTGCAGCGGCGATGGCCCTGCGCAGCTCTGCCACCGTGCGTGGCGTGACTACGCCGTGGTGGGCCATTGCGTGGCAGTTGGCGCACAGCGGCACGAGGTCCGATACCGGATCCAGCCGGTAGCCGCTACCGAGTTGCGATACGGGAACCACATGGTGGACCTGGATGAAGTCCTTGCCGATATCCCCGTAGGTGACTTCGAAGGAGAAGCCGCATGCGGCACATGAGGTTCCGTGGAAAGCCAGGCAGATCCGGCGGGCTTCGGGGATTCGCTCGTAGCGGTTCACTTCAACACGGCTGACGGCTTCATCGGGGTAGGTTCCGGGAACGGTCTGGCTCGGGTCCGACGCCGTTGGTCCGTGCTCGCGCCACAGGCGCTGAAGGTCGGGTTCCAGCCCTGGGGGGATGGCCCTTCCGGAACCGCGGACCCTGTTCCAGACCACGCCGGGCGCTTCACGGGCGAGAGCGCTCGTCGGTATTTGGTCGCCGAGGGGAAGCAACGCATCGAAAGCGACGTTTACGCACCACACGGTTCTGCGCGGATCGGAGGATTCTTGCGCCTCATAGGTTTCGGACATGACCACGCCATGCCCGATGAGCCCGCGACCATGTTGGCCCTGGCCCTGCAAGAGGAGCCACGCCTGTGTTCCGGGCTGGATGTTCCGGTGCCGCCCGACGCTCCACTGGTCAAGGAATTGACCCGTGTCGGCCACCTGATCGATCACGGCATCGTAGTTCCAAGCGTTCCCAAGCCCTGGATTCCATACCAAGATGATTGCGGCCATGGGTACTCCTCCCTGCCAAAACAGGTTCCGGTCTATGCGAGCCTGGTCCGGACGATGTCGCTGACCAACTTGCCGTCGAAGCGGCCAGCCACCTTGGCTGTGACCGGCTTCATCACTGCACCCATCTGCCTGATGGTGAGCTCCAGACCATCAGCTTTCAAGGCGACGATGGTTTCGTCGACGATTGCCTCAACTTCTGTTGTGGTCAACATCTTGGGCAAGTATGCCTCGATGACTTCCGCTTCGGCGATTTCCGCGGCGGCGCGCCCGGCTTCACCGGCTTCCGTGTAGATGCGGGCTGTATCCCGGCGCTTGGCGGCTTCCTTTTGCAGCAGAGCTGTCACCTGGGTGTCGTCCAGTTGGATGGGTGTTTTGCCGGACTTCTCGCGCGTCTCGATCTCTCCAAGCACGTTGCGCACCGTGGTGAGCGCGGTCTTGTTGTGGTCCTTCATATGGACGACGACGTCAGCATGCAGGCGGTCTTTCAGGGTGCTCATTGCGATCCCTCTCCTAAGTGGTTGCTTCCATTCTTCACGAATCTGGCCCTCTAATATTGTGCCCCGGCAAATGCCCCAAGAAGGCCTGCAGAGACGTAGCATCAAGGTAGGCGGCTGCCAGGAGTGTGGCGAAATGTTTGAGAGATTTACGGACCGTGCCCGTCGCGTTGTTGTGCTTGCCCAAGAAGAGGCACGCATGCTCAACCACAACTACATCGGTACCGAGCACATCCTCTTGGGTCTGATCCAGGAGGGTGAAGGCGTTGCCGCGAAGGCGCTTGAGTCCATGAGCATTTCGCTCGAGGGCGTACGCGAGCAGGTACAGGAGATCATCGGCCAGGGCCGGCAGGCGCCGTCCGGTCACATCCCCTTTACGCCGCGCGCCAAGAAGGTACTTGAGCTCGCATTGCGGGAGGCCCTGCAGCTCGGCCACAACTACATCGGCACCGAGCACATCCTGCTGGGCCTCATCCGTGAGGGTGAAGGGGTTGCCGCGCAGGTGCTCGTCAAGCTTGGCGCGGACCTCAACCGGGTCCGCCAGCAGGTCATCCAGTTGCTCTCCGGCTACCAGGGTAAGGAACCATCCGGCACCAGCACGGGTGCCGGACCGGCCCAAGCTGAGGTCCTCCCTGCCGGTTCGGTGGTGCTGGACCAGTTCGGCCGCAACCTCACCCAGGCCGCGCGCGAAAACAAGCTCGATCCGGTGATCGGCCGCGAGCTGGAGATGGAACGCGTCATGCAGGTCCTCTCCCGCCGCACCAAGAACAACCCCGTCCTGATCGGCGAGCCCGGCGTCGGCAAGACCGCCGTCGTCGAAGGCCTCGCCCAGGCGATCGTCCGCGGGGACGTCCCCGGCACTCTCAAGGACAAGCAGCTTTACACCCTCGACTTGGGCTCCGTTGTGGCGGGTTCCCGCTACCGCGGCGACTTCGAAGAGCGGCTGAAGAAGGTCCTCAAGGAAATCCGCACCCGCGGGGACATCCTTTTGTTCATCGACGAGATCCACACCTTGGTGGGCGCCGGTGCGGCTGAGGGTGCCATCGATGCCGCGTCGATCCTCAAGCCGTTGCTGGCCCGTGGTGAACTCCAGACCATTGGGGCCACCACGCTGGATGAGTACCGCAAGCACATCGAGAAAGATGCCGCCCTGGAGCGCCGCTTCCAGCCGATCCAGGTCCAGGAGCCCTCAGTCTCCCTCACTGTTGAGATCTTGAAAGGCCTGCGTGACCGCTACGAAGCGCACCACCGCGTGACCATCACCGACGGCGCGCTGGTCGCAGCAGCGAACCTCTCGGAGCGTTATGTCTCCGATCGTTTCCTGCCGGACAAGGCGATCGACCTGATCGACGAAGCCGGTGCCCGCCTGCGCATTCGCCGCATGACCCCTCCGCCGGAACTGAAGGCCATGGATGCGCGCATCGCCGAGGTCAAGATGGAGAAGGAATCCGCCATCGACGCCCAGGACTTCGAAGGGGCCGCCTCCCTGCGCGCGAAGGAGCAGAATCTCCTCGCCGAGCGCAGAGATAAGGAACGCAAATGGAAGTCCGGCGGCATGGACGGCATGTCGGAGGTCAACGAGGAACTGATTGCCGAGGTGTTGGCGAATTCCACCGGAATCCCGGTCTTCAAGCTGACGGAGGAAGAATCCAGCCGCCTGCTCAGGATGGAGGAGGAACTGCATAAGAGAGTTATTGGCCAGAATGAGGCGATTAGCTCGGTGTCGCGGGCGATCCGCCGCACCCGTGCAGGCCTCAAAGACCCCAAGCGTCCGGGCGGTTCGTTCATCTTCGCCGGCCCCACCGGCGTCGGCAAGACCGAGCTCGCCAAGGCCCTCGCCGAATTCCTCTTCGCCGATGAAGAGGCACTCATCACGCTGGACATGTCCGAGTACTCGGAAAAGCACTCGGTCTCGAGGTTGTTCGGTGCCCCTCCGGGCTACGTCGGCTACGACGAGGGCGGGCAGCTGACCGAGAAGGTCCGCCGTCGTCCGTTCTCCGTGGTGCTGTTCGACGAAGTGGAGAAAGCGCACTCGGACCTCTTCAACTCACTGCTGCAGATCCTCGAAGACGGCCGGCTAACGGATAGCCATGGCCGCGTGGTGGACTTCAAGAACACCGTGATCATCATGACCACCAACCTGGGAACCCGCGATATTTCCAAGAGCGTGGCGACCGGCTTCCAGTCCGGCACGGACACCACCACCGGCTACAACCGCATGCGGGCACGGGTGACCGAAGAACTCAAACAGCAATTCCGCCCCGAGTTCCTCAACCGCGTTGACGACGTCATCGTCTTCCCCCAGCTGAGCCAGGAGGAGATCATCGAGATCGTGGACTTGATGATAGGCCGCCTGGAACAGCACTTGGCGGACAAGAACATGGGCATCGAGCTCACCACGGCCGCCAAGGTGCTCCTGGCCACGCGTGGCTACAACCCGGCCATGGGTGCCCGGCCTCTGCGCCGCACCATCCAGCGCGAGATCGAGGACCAGCTCTCCGAGAAGATCCTCTTCGGAGAACTGCACCCGGGCGACATTGTGGTGGTTGACGTGGAAGGCGAAGGAGACGACGCCAAGTTCACGTTCGCCGGCAATGCCAAGCCGCGCATCCCCGACGCACTGCCCGCCGCGAGCTAGCTGAAAACCGCGCCTGGCCGTCGTCGGACGGGGGTCAGTCAGACTGGATGTCCGAGGCTGGTGATCAGGCGGGCGACGGCGTCCTTGGCGGTTGGAGGCGGGCCGAACACTTCGCGTTGTCGTGAGGTATCGGCGACGTAGCGGCCGCTCTGGAACCAGTCCATCATGGCCTCAAGATCCTTGGCCATCGGGTTGATCGGGTTGAGGACGACCTGAACCTGTCTGCCGAGCAGTTGGGCGGAGATATCAGCGATCTCCTGCATGCTTACGGGCTGGTCCCAGCCGATGTCGATTCGCTGCCCCTCGACCCCGGTTGCGTCGACAGCTGCCGCAAGGTACCCAGCGAGGTCACGGGTAAGTACGAACGTCAGGGGAACGCTCGAAGACCCGAACCACGTGATCCGCCCTTCGCTGAAAGGGTCCCCGTAGCGAGTGATCTGGTCAAGGAATGCGCCCGGACGCAGCGCCACGAACGGGACCCCGAGTTCTTCAAGGCGATCCTCGGTCAGTTTCTTGTGCCAGAAGTGCGGAAGATCCGGGGTCTGGTCGCAGGTGAGGATGCTCGTCAGGACGAATCTGCGAATGCCGGCGTGGCTTGCCGCATCGACAAGGTTGATGTTGCCCACGGTGTCGATGACGGGGCTGTCGCCCTCCCGGTGCCTCGTGTATCCAGCTGCGGAGGTGATCACAGCGTCAACGCCATCCATGGCGCGCAGGAGCGACTCGGGCTCCATCATGTCGCCCCGGGCGATCGTGGCACCAAGGGCTTCAAGGCGTGTTGCGTCCGAACCCGGGCGCACCAAGGCGCGGACTTGCTTCCCTCGCGCCAACAGCTCGGACACCACCTGGCCACCCAGCATGCCGGTGCCGCCGACCGCGAGCGCTGGTCCGGAACCAGTCATTGTTGTCTCCTTAGGTCCGGGAACGCCCGCGCCGGGCGACCGCGTCGATCGTCACCGCTGCGACCAGAACCAGGGCAGTGACTACGTATTTAGCCGGCGCGCTGTAGCCCTGCAGTCCCATGCCATTATCGATCGTCGCGATCACCAGCCCGCCGAGCACTCCGTGCAGCACCTTGCCCCGCCCGCCGAACAGGCTAGTCCCGCCGATCACTGCGGCCGCCACGGCGTAAAGAACCAGCGTGCCGCCGTCGTACGACGTCGAGACGGAGCGGAGCCGCGACGCGTAGACGATTCCGCCGATACCCGCGGTGAAGGAGGCGAGCATGAAGGCGAGGGTCCGAATGCGCGCGAGGTTCACGCCTCCCCGCCGTGCGGCCTCGGCGTTGCCGCCAATAGCGTAGACGTAGCGACCGAACCGGGTGCGCCCGAGCAGCAACGTCCAAGCGGCGAGGACTCCGAGCACCACGAGGAGCACCCACGGCACCCCGCTGATTTCGACCAGGGTGCCGCGGTCGGTATTACAGAGCCAGACGAGGGCCACGCCCGCGGCAAGCACAGCTGCGATCTTCAGTGCGCTCACGCTGGCGGGCGGCGCGACGAGTCCCGTGTTGCGACGGCGGGAGTCCCGCAGCCACGTCCACGTGCTGAACGCTCCGACGACGACGAGCATGAGGATCCAGCTGGTGACCGGGCTGAGGTTGCCGCTGGCGATGTTGTTGATGACAGTGTCGTTGATGGGCACTACGCCGCCACTGCCGAGGATGATGAGCATCACGCCGAGCCAGCCGAGCTGGCCGCCGAGCGTCACGACGAATGACGGTAGCCCGAGGCGCGTGATGATGGTTCCGTGCAATACCCCGATGCCGGCGCAGCTGACCAACCCGACCGCGATAGCCGCCCACCACGGCCAGCCGGTCGACTCCTGGACGAGTTCAGCCATGATGACGCCGCCCACTCCACCGACGTACCCGATTGACAGATCGATTTCGCCGAGCAGGAGCACGAAGACCTGGCCCATCGCCAGCAGCATGAACACAGAACCCTGAATGAGCAGGTTCACCATGTTGCCGGGAGTCAGGAAGTTGGGGTTCAGCGATTGGAACAGCACAGAGATCAGCAACAGGCCCGCGAGTACCGGCAACACTCCGCTCTCGCCGCCCCGAACCCGTGCCAGCGCCGCACGGAAGTATTCAGGCAGCGATGTTGCGGTGATGTCGGGGTTCAACGCCAGTGCGGCCTTCCGCGCTGCGGCTGCGGTGGTCGGCTCGTCCTGGAGGGCAGCGGCGGTCGAGGGGAGCGGCCCCTTGAGGGCGGGTAGCGGGCGTTTCGACGGCGCAAGTTCGGGCTTTGCCCGATCGGAGAACCCCGTGGTCATCAGGTCGACCACGATCTGCCGGTCCATTTCTGTTACGGGCCGAACTTGTACGAGACGTCCGAGCCTGAGCACGGCGATGCGATCGGCAACCTCGAACACGTCGTTCATGTTGTGCGAGATGACGATGACCGCGACGCCACGGTCTGCGAGCTGGCGAATGAGGTGGAGGACAACCTCGGTCTGTGCGACGCCGAGAGCTGCCGTCGGTTCGTCCATAATGACGAGCCTCGAGTTCCACAGCACGGATTTCGCGATCGATACTGACTGGCGTTGCCCACCGGACAGCGATGCGACGGGCTGCCGGATGGAACGCACCGTGGTCACGGCCAGGCTGGCAAGCGTTTCCCTGGCCGTGACCTCCATGCTCTCCTCGTCGAGGAGAAAGTGGCGCAGCCGCTCGCGGCCGAGGAACAGGTTCTGCACGATGTCGAGGTTGTCGCACAGGGCCAGGTCCTGATACACGGTCTCGATGCCTAGCGCGGCGGCTTCGTGCGGCGAGTTCAGCCGTACGGGCTTGCTCTCCCAAAACAGCTGGCCGTCGTCGGGGGCGTGAATGCCGGCGACGCATTTGATCAATACCGATTTGCCCGCGCCGTTGTCACCGGCAAGCGCAGTCACCTTCCCGGCCGGCACCTCAAGAGTGATGTCGACCAGTGCCTGCACCGGCCCGAAATTCTTGTCGATGCCCACTAGCCGAAGCAGGGGCCCGACGTCGGCGGGGTCCGAGGTTACCAACTCACTCATGTTCCAACTACTGGATTCCTGCCGAGGTGCACGCGTCCTTCACCTGCGAGATGCACAGCAAAGAGCTCGTCACGGCGCCGTCCTTCACCACGGTGTCAGCCATGTTCTTAGTGGTCACCCACAGCGGGGTCAGCAGGACCGAGGCGACGTCGGTCTTCGCGGTGTCGTCCGTCGTCTTGCCGTTCACCAAGGTTGAGGGAATGGTCATGCCGGCCCGCAGGTAGAGTGCCGCCGCCGCGGCTGCTTGGGCCTCAAAATAGATCGGCTTGTACACCGTTCCGCACTGGTAGCCCTTCAGAATGTTCTGCAACCCGGACAGGGACGCATCCTGCCCCGTGGTGGGGAAGGTCTTGGCGGGGATTTGCTTGCTCTGCAGGTACGAAATCACCGCGTTGGCGTTGTCATCGTTGGGCGTAACCACAGCGTTGATGTTCGAGTGTGCCGTGTACTGCTGGGCGAATGTCGTCTGTGCTACCGACGGTGTCCACGTTCCGGCAGGCTCGCCTACGTTCACGTATTCGCCACTGTCGAAGTGCGGTTTGAGTATGCCGTTGTAGCCTTCGGCGAACAGTTTCGCGTTGTTATCGGTCGGGTCGCCATCCATGATGAGGATGTTCGGCTTGGTGACCTTCCAGTCTGCGATGCAACTGATTTCGCCTTGGCCGATCAGTTGACCAACCTTGACGTTGTCGAAACTGACGTAGGTGCGATCCTTCGCGCCGCCTTTGACGAGCCGGTCATAGTCGATCACCTTGACGCCACGCGAGCTGGCGGCCGCCTCGATGGCCGCGCCGGAACCCGAGTCCAGGGCATCGACCAGCAGAACGGATGCCCCGGCCGTGATATCAGCCTCGGCCTGTGTCTGCATGGTGCTTGCGCTGCCCTGCGCGTTGTCGATCTTGAACTTGCTGGAGTCGAGTCCCGCGGCTTCGAATGCCTTCTTCAGGTACGGGGCATCAAACGTCACGTACCGCGCTGAGGTGGTGGTGTCCGGCAGCAGTACGCCCACCATGCCCTTGCCCTGTGAAGCGAGCGACGTGAGTTGCTTCATCGCTGAGAAGTCCGCCGTGAACGCATCCGCTGAGATCTGCGGTACGGGTCCGCCGGAACTCGTGGCGCTTGGCGAAGGCGATGTGCTCGTACTCGAGCATGCGGCGAGTGCCGTGATGGCGAGGGTTGCAATGAAGGCGGTTCCAGCGCTTCGTGCCGGGACCTTCATGTTTAACATTTCATTCCTTCCGTTGGTTGCGACTGCAGGCGACCTGGCGGGGTCGGGCCGGAACCTGGGCGTTGGCGCCGGACACAGGTCCACGCCGGAGGCCACGGCGGTCTTCACCAACGGACGTCAATAAGTCAGCGCTAAACTGACTGGCGACTTTACGACCAGCGACTCGATATCACGGGGTCCTCTCCGGACGAACATGCCACGACGCCGGGCATGTTCGTCGATGTTGCTCTATGACTACGTTGTAGACCGGAAGTCTGCGCTTAGCAAGGCTTGGTGCGCCGCGGGGTTTTGACGACGGCGATGCCGGGAAGGAGTGGCGGGCGGATTTTGTTACATCAATACCGGACCGGCGATGAGAGCGGGACCTTGGGGTCGGCTTAGGGCGTACGGTTGGTCATCGCAGCACCGGATGGCGGTACCTCGTTGGGAGGTCACCGTCAACAAGTGAAGCCCCTTGGGGTGCCGTCCAAGGTGTCCTGGGGCACAGTCCACATCACAGAGGTGGTTTCAATGAAGAAATGGACGCGATGGCAGGATTGGGTCACGGTTATTGCCGGTCTCTATGCTGCTCTATCGGTCATTTGGACCACGGCGGCCGGTTCGTCGGCTGCCCTGATGGTCGTGTTCGGCGCTTTGCTGATCATCAGCGGCGTCATCAATCTGGCCATGCCCGGAACGCCGGTCATGGAGTGGGTCCAGGCAGGCTTGGGCGCCCTGCTCTTCCTTTCTCCGTGGATGGGTTCCTACGCTATGCAAGGTGGAGTCGCCTGGACGTCCTGGATCACCGGTCTGGTGGCGCTCGTCGTCACCGCGACGGCGATCAAGCCGAGCACCGAGGAACACCGGCATCACATGGTCAGCCCTTCGCACTGAACGGCCGCAACCCTGAACAGCCGTAACACCTGAACAGCCGTAACACCTAACAGTGGAACATCGGCCGGCGGGACCTCAACCGGACCCGCCGGTCGCTTGCTCTTTCTCATGTATCCGCACGCAGAATCCCGGGGCCAGATCCACAGCTCAGGCCTTCAGGACAGCAGCCCCGGTGATACGGTCCCCGGCCAGGTCCTGCAGCGCCAGATCGGCTTCGGCCAAAGGATATGCCGTTGTGGTGGGAGTGAGGGGAATCTCCGCCGCCAGCGACCAGAATTCCTCGCCGTCCGAGCGGGTATTGGCGGTAACACTGCGAAGCTGCCGCTCATAGAAGAGGTCGGCGGAATAGTTCAGGGACGGTATGTCGCTCAGGTGGATGCCTGCAATCGCGAGGGTCCCGCCCCGGCCGAGTGCCCTCAATGCCACCGGGACGAGGTCCCCAACGGGGGCGAAAAGTATCGCCGAGTCGAGCGGGTCCGGCGGCGCATCGTATGAGTCGCCAACAAACGCAGCTCCGAGTTCGCGCGCCAGGGAACGGGCCGATTCCGAGCGTGTCATCACGTAGACGGATGCACCTTGGTGGCGTGCCATTTGCGCTGTGAGGTGGGCCGAGCCCCCGAAACCGTAGATGCCCAGCCGGCCGCCCGGCGGGACCGCGGCGCGTTTGAGCGCGCGGTACCCGATGATGCCCGAGCACAGTAGCGGTGCCGCTTGCTCGTCCGAAAATTGCTCCGGAATGGCATACGCGAAATCCTCGGACACGGTCAGCTTTTCCGCATAGCCCCCGTCTCTATCCCATCCGGTGAACGTGGGGGAGAGGCAGAGATTCTCTTCGCCACGCTGGCAATATTGGCACATCCCGCATGTTCCTCCGAGCCAGGCCACGCCGACTCTGTCACCCGGCTGGAACCTGATGCACCCTTCGCCCGTGTCAATGACCATTCCCACCACTTCATGGCCGGGCACTACGTCCGGCATCCGCGGCTCAAGGTCTCCCTCGGCCAAATGGAGATCTGTCCGGCAGACACCGCTGGTTCGGACACTGACGAGTAGCTCCCGTCGCCCCGGCTCCGGATCGGGCCTTTCGCCCCAAACAAGCGGGCCCGTCGCGATCGGACCGGGTTCATGCACCCACCACGCACGCATCGTGCCTCGCTTCGAAGCTAGGTCTGGTTCTCCGAGGTGGAACCGGCGTTGGCAGCGCGTCGCTCCGCTTTCAGCAGGCGCAGACCGCTCGCGAGCACCCCCACATGGCTGAACGCTTGCGGGAAGTTTCCTAGGAACTCTCCCGTGTCCGGGTGGATCTGTTCTGGCAGCAGACCCAGCGGATTTGCCCGGCTGCAGAGGGATTCGTAGAGTTCGTGCGCTTCATCCACCCGGCCCTGGCCGGCTAGGTTATCCACAAGCCAGAAGCTGCAGAGCAAGAAGGCGCCCTCGCTTCCCGGCAGCCCGTCGGGGGAAATCCTTGGCAAGTAGCGGAACAAGAGGCCGTTGCCGGCGTCGAGCTCGGCGGCAATAGCTTTTGTGGTGGCGACCATCCTCGGATCGTCGAAATCAATGACGTTGCGGACAGGAAGGGTCAGCAACGATGCGTCCAGGCCGCCGCTGCCGCCCAAATTTTCAGTGAAAGTGCGACGCCGGGGGTCCCAGGATTGAGTCAGGGCAGCCTCCCGGATTTGGCGCGCAGTTGCCTCCCAACGGCGCTTGGGATAAGGAAGTCCGTCCCGGCGCGCGATCTGGATGGCCCTGTCGATCGCGACGTAACACAACGCGGCGGAATAGGTGAAGGGCCGGCTCTTATCGCGGATCTCCCAAGGACCAGAGTCCGGAACCCGCCATTTCTTGATCGCCATTTCCACAATGGGCACCAGCGCGGCCCAGAGCCGCTCGTCGACCCGCCTGCCGCTGCCGGACCACTGGTAGGCGATATCGACTATTTCGCCGTAAACATCGTGCTGGAGTTGGTGGCGGGCTCCGTTGCCCCACCTGACCGGTGCTGATCCTCGGTATCCCCGCAATTGTGGATCCTCCACCTCGTCAGGTGGCTGGGACCCGTCCAGAGCGTACATAACGTGCGGGACGCCGTCCCGTTCGACATTGGTCAGGACCCAGGCAAGGAATACATCCGCATCGCTTGGGTCGCCAATGCGCCTGAATACGTAGTTGGAGAAGGACGCGTCACGCACCCACGTGTACCGGTAGTCCCAGTTCCGCGACGTTCCCGGCCACTCAGGCAGGGAGGATGTGGCTGCAGCCAGGATGGCGCCCGTTTCAGCATGGTCCAACATCTTCAGCGTCAAAGCCGAGCGTTTCATCAACCCGGCTTGGGAGCCTTCGCAGTCCAAGCTTGAAGCCCAGCGGCGCCAGGCATAGACAGTCTGGTCGATGAGCTTCTTGCTCTCCGGGTGCTGGCGAAGCCGGAACCGCCCCGACCAGTGCAGGACCATGGTCAGAGTTTCTCCCGCACGAAGCGTCAATTCTGCAGACAGGCCGCGCCCATCAGGCACGAGTTCAACCGAGGACCACAGGTAGACCTCCTGGACTCCGTCTTGCCGCCAATCGAACCTCCAGCCCGTGGCCAGGGCATCAAAGGTGACACCGGCCTTCGGTATCAGGCTGATGCGGAGCGGGACGTCTCCGCCCACGGCCCGGGCGTGCCGGAGGAGCTCGGAACGACCAGCAGGTACCGGCTCCGAGAGGTCGGCGCCGGCGCGCAGGGTGAGTCCGTCCGTGACTTCGAGCACGCCACGGTCGGACAGGAGGGACGTCACCAGCACACAGGAGTCCTCGGTGTAGCGCTGGACGGATGCCACCGTGTGGACCGGCGCTATTTCAATCGACCCCCGGACTCGGCGTCAAGAATTCCTGCCAGGAACGGCGCACTGTCGAACTCGGGCAGGCAGAGCCATGTGATTGCGCCGTCCCGCCCTACCAGGGCGCACGTGGATCCGTCGCCGATGAGTCCATGATCCTCGATGGGCAGATACCCATCCTGGTTAACCACCGCGCGCGCATGGGCAGCAGCGATCATGACTGCTCACTCCTTTGGGTTCATTCAGCCTTGTATATGGATTCTCCCGCCGTTCCCGTGCGCGCGCCACAGCCCCGACATTCAGCAGGATTCTGCGGATTCAAGCCATGCCGATCAGGGGGTGAGAAGAACCTTGATGGCGCGCCGTTCGTCCATCGCGCGGTAGGCCTCGGGTGCTTCCTCGAGCGGCATCACCGTGTCGAAGACCCGGCCCGGATTGATCGTGCCGTCGAGTACGTCTGCGAGCAGTTCCGGGATATAGGTGCGGGCCGGGGCCATTCCGCCCGCAATCGAGATGTTCGTGTCGAACAGGTACCGGAGCGGGGCTTCGGCCCCGCCCGTCGGGACACCGACAAAGCCCAGGGCGCCGCCTGGGCGGACGCTGTGCAGTGCCTGTTCCATGGACTCCTTGGTCCCGACGCACTCCAGCACGGAGTCGGCCAAGACGCCTCCCAGCAACGCGCGGACCTTGGCTACGCCGTCCTCGCCACGCTCGGCAACGATGTCAGTGGCTCCGAACTCGAGGGCAATTGCCTGGCGGTCGGCGTGCCGGGACATCGCGATGATTCGTTCGGCTCCGAGCCGCTTTGCTGCGAGCACGCCGCAGAGCCCTACTGCGCCGTCGCCTACGACGACGACGGTCCTGCCGGGCCCGACGTTAGCTGCGAGGGCGGCGTGGTGGCCGGTGGACATGACATCGGACAGCGTCAGCAGGCTGGCACGGAGCGCGTCGTCGGGCGCCGTGACGCCGGGAACTTTGACCAGGGTGGAGTCCGCCAGTGGCACCCGGACCGCCTGGCCCTGGCCGCCGTCGATCACGTGCCCGCTGTCATCTTTGCCGCCCCAACCGGCCAAATGATCGCAGGCCACCGTGACTCCGTCCAAGCATTGCGGGCACGCGCCACAGCTGACCACGAACGGGGCGATCACGAAGTCGCCCACCGCCAAGGTGGTGACATCGTCGCCAATGCTCTCCACGGTGCCGATGAATTCATGCCCGATCGCGGACGGCTTGTGGGTGGGCTTGACGCCGCGGTACGGCCATAGGTCCGATCCGCAGACGCAGGAGGCGGTGACCTTCACGATCACGTCGGTGGGCAGCTGGACCGTTGGGTAGTCACGGTCTTCAACACGGATGTCGCCGGGACCGTGGATGATGGTGGCGCGCATCGGGCTCCTCAAATGGTGGTTGTTGGGCTTGGATCGAGTCTATCCCCGGGGCGGCAGTGCATCCGTCCGGCGGGTGAATCCGGAGTCGCCCATTCGTCGCTTCGCGTCCGGGTCGAGCAGAATAGCCCCATGACAAATAGCAGCGGACGGTTGCCACGGCTTGAGGACGTGGCGGAGCGGGCGGGAGTCTCGCACCAGACCGTGTCCCGGGTGATCAACAACCACCCCAACGTCAGCAAGGGCACCCGGGAACGGGTCGAGGCGGCCATCGCCGAGCTGGGGTACCGGCGCAATACCGCCGCGCGGAGCCTGGTGACCCGCCGTTCCCAGACCATCGGGGTCCTGGCAAGCGAGCTCTCCCAATACGGTCCGACGAACACCTTGCTGGGGGTCGAACAAGCCGCCAAGGATGCCGGCTACTTCGTGAGCATTGCCGCACTGCGGACCGTCGGCCGGGAGGCGATTCTTGATGCGGTGCGGCATTTCCTGGACCAGTCCGTGGACGGGATCGTGGTGATCGTGCCCCATTCCGAAACCCTGTTGGCGTTGGCGGAAATGAACCTCGGGGTTCCCGTGGTGGCCGTGGGTTCACTGGGCAATGCGGCCGTGGGGGGAGCGATGGTGGACCAGAGGCGGGGCGCGGAATTGGCCGTCAGGCATCTGATAGAGCAAGGACATCGCCGGATCGGGCACGTGGCCGGCCCGCAGGACTGGATCGACGGCGCGGCCCGGGCCGAGGGCTGGCGCTCCGCCCTCCGCATGGCCGGCTTGAACGATGACCTGCTACTGGAGGGGGACTGGAGCGCAGGCAGCGGCTATGACATCGGGAGGAAGCTCGCCGGCGAAAAGACTGCCACCGCGCTATTCGTGGGCAACGACCAGATGGCCCTGGGCCTGCTCCGCGCTTTCAACGAAGCCGGCGTGCGCGTACCCCAGGATGTCTCGGTGGTGGGATTCGATGATCAGCCTGAGTCGGGCTTCTTCACCCCGCCGCTGACAACGGTAAGGCAGGACTTCGAAGAACTCGGCCGGCGCTGCATGGATCTGATGCTTGGCGCCATCGAGAATGGGGAAAGCATTGGCGGCACCGTGGTGGCGCCTGAGTTGGTAGTTCGCCAGAGTACATCCGCCCCTGCCTGACCGTATTACTTCCTTCTTGGCCAGCCGCCGGCCAGCACTTGACGCCAACTTTGTTAGCGCTCACAATTAGTGCAGGCCGCGGAGTAGCGGCTTGGCTATTGGAGGACTTTTCATGGACGTCGCAGCGGACGGCAACGAACACTATGTCATCGGCGTGGACTACGGCACGCTGTCGGGCCGGGCAGTGGTGGTGCGGGTCAGAGACGGCAAAGAGCTCGGAAGCGGCGTGTTCGATTACCCGCACGCGGTCATCACGGAAGCATTGCCGGCCGATTTGGCGGATGTACCTGATGCAACAGCCACGCGGCTTCCGAGGGAATGGGCACTGCAGGTACCGGAGGACTACCGGGGCGTGTTGCGTCACGCGGTTCCTGCCGCGGTGCGCGACGCCGGGATCGATCCGGCTGCCGTCGTCGGGATCGCCACGGACTTCACGGCGTGCACAATGGTGCCGGTGAAGGCTGACGGCACGCCGCTGAGCGAACTCCCCGGCTTCGCCGACCGGCCGCACGCCTATGTGAAGCTCTGGCGTCACCACGCGGCCCAGGGGCAGGCGGACCGCATCAACGCACTCGCAGCCCAGCTAGGCGAGACCTGGCTGCCGCGCTACGGCGGGCTGATCTCCTCCGAGTGGGAATTCGCCAAGGGCCTCCAGTTGCTGGAAGAGGACCCGGAAGCGTATGCGGAGATGGACCACTGGGTGGAAGCCGCAGACTGGATCGTCTGGCAGTTGTGCGGAAACTACGTCCGGAACGCCTGCACCGCAGGATACAAGGGCATCTACCAGGACGGCGCCTACCCGTCCGGGGACTTCCTGGCCGCCCTGAACCCGGACTTCAAGGACTTCGTGGGCACCAAGCTCGAACACACGATAGGCCGGCTGGGAGACGCCGCCGGATATCTCACGGCCGAAGCCGCCGCCTGGACGGGCCTGCGCGAAGGCATCGCCGTCGCCGTCGGGAATGTGGACGCCCACGTCACTGCGCCGGCGGCCCGTGCCGTGGAACCGGGACAGCTCGTTGCCATCATGGGCACTTCCACCTGCCACGTCATGAACGGCTCCGGGCTTCGCGAAGTGCCGGGTATGTGCGGAGTGGTCGACGGCGGGATCGTGGACGGGCTCTGGGGTTACGAGGCCGGCCAGTCCGGGGTGGGCGACATCTTCGGCTGGTTCACCAAGTACGGCGTCCCGCCCGAATACCATGCAGCCGCAGGCGAACTCGGCCTGGGCATCCACGAGTACCTCACGGAGCTTTCCTCCCGTCAGGAGATCGGCCAGCACGGGCTCATCGCCCTGGACTGGCACTCGGGGAACCGCTCCGTCCTGGTGGACCACGAACTCTCCGGTGTCATCGTTGGCCAGACCCTGGCGACCCGTCCGGAGGACATCTACCGGGCGCTCCTGGAGGCCACGGCCTTCGGCACCCGCACCATCGTGGACGCCTTCCGGGACTCCGGCGTCCCGGTGAAGGAGTTCATCGTGGCCGGAGGGCTCCTAAAGAACAAGCTGCTGATGCAGATCTACGCCGACGTCACCGGGCTGCAGCTCTCCACCATCGGCTCCACCCAGGGTCCCGCGCTGGGCTCGGCCATCCATGCCGCTGTCGCTGCGGGGGAGTACCCGGACATCCGGGAGGCCGCGGCCGCCATGGGATCCGAGCCCGGCGCCGTATATACGCCGATTCCCGAAAACGTCGCCGCCTATGAGGAGCTGTTCCTCGAGTACCGGACCCTTCACGACTATTTCGGCAGGGGAGCCAACGGGGTCATGCACCGGCTCAAGAAGATCCAGCGGAAGGCCGTTGGACCCCTTACTTCGGAACCAGTATTCACGGCAGGGGTTTCCGCATGAGCGCGCTGCTGGAGACGATTGCCCGGATCCGGGCCGAAGTGTGCGCACTCCATGCCGAACTGACCCGTTATGAGCTCGTGGTCTGGACCGCGGGTAATGTCTCCGCCCGCGTCCCCGGGCATGACTTGATGGTCATCAAGCCGTCCGGGGTTTCCTATGACGAGCTGACGCCCGAGTCCATGGTGGTCACCGACCTCCACGGGGTTCCCGTGGCGGGCGATAGCGAAAGCGCCATGTGGGGCAACCCGGACTTCTCGCCGTCGTCGGACACCGCCGCCCACGCCTACGTCTACCGGAACATGCCCGACGTCGGGGGAGTCGTCCACACGCACTCCACCTACGCGACGGCCTGGGCCGCGCGCGGGGAGCCGATCCCGTGCGTGCTGACCATGATGGGGGACGAATTCGGCGGCACCATCCCGGTTGGGCCGTTCGCGCTGATCGGGGACGATTCGATCGGCCGCGGCATTGTGGAAACACTCCGGGCGTCCCACTCACCGGCCGTCCTGATGCAGAACCACGGCCCGTTCACCATCGGCAAGGATGCCCGTTCCGCGGTGAAGGCCGCCGTGATGTGCGAGGAAGTGGCCCGCACGGTCCACATTTCCCGGCAGCTCGGTGAACCGCTGCCCATCGACGCCGGCCAGATCGAGTCCCTCTACGACCGCTACCAGAACGTCTACGGCCGCTGACTCGGCCTGCCGCTAGGCCTTCCACCCCACGATCTTTTCAAGGAGAACCCCGTGCCTCATGCCAACAATACGTCCCTCGAACACTACCAAGTCTGGTTCCTCACTGGCAGCCAACACCTGTACGGCGAAGACGTGCTCAAACAGGTCGCCGCGCAGTCCCAGGAAATCGCCGCCGCCCTGAACGCGTCCTCCGATGTTCCGGTCAAGGTGGTCTGGAAGCCCGTGCTGACGGATGCGGACGCGATCCGCCGCACCGCGCTTGAGGCGAACTCGGACGACGCCGTGATCGGCGTGACCGCCTGGATGCACACCTTCAGCCCGGCCAAGATGTGGATCCAGGGACTGGACCTGCTCCGCAAACCCCTCCTGCATCTGCACACCCAGGCGAACGTGGCCCTGCCGTGGGCGGACATCGACTTCGATTTCATGAACCTGAACCAGGCTGCCCACGGCGACCGCGAATTCGGCTACATCCAGTCCCGCCTCGGCGTGCCGCGGAAGACCGTCGTCGGGCACGTCTCCAACCCCGAGGTCACGCGCCAGGTGGGTGCCTGGCAGCGCGCCGCCGCCGGCTGGGCCGCCGTGCGCACTCTGAAGCTGACCCGCTTCGGTGACAACATGCGCAACGTCGCCGTCACCGAAGGGGACAAGACCGAAGCCGAGCTGCGTTTCGGCGTCTCGGTCAACACCTGGTCCGTGAACGAGCTCGCCGACGCCGTGCACGGCGCGCCGGAGTCCGACGTCGACGCCCTCGTGGCCGAGTACGAGCGCCTCTACGAGGTGGCACCGGAGCTGCGCGCCGGCGGTGCCCGGCACGACTCGCTGCGCTACAGCGCCAGGATCGAACTCGGTCTCCGGTCCTTCCTGGAGGCGAACGGTTCCGCCGCGTTCACGACGTCGTTCGAGGACCTGGGCGCGCTGCGTCAGCTTCCCGGGATGGCCGTGCAGCGGCTCATGGCCGACGGCTACGGCTTCGGCGCCGAGGGCGACTGGAAGACCGCGATACTGGTCCGCGCCGCCAAGGTCATGGGCGCCGGACTGCCCGGCGGCGCCTCCCTCATGGAGGACTACACCTACCACTTGACGCCGGGGCAGGAGAAGATCCTCGGCGCGCACATGCTCGAGGTCTGCCCCTCCCTGACCGCCACTAAGCCGCGCGTGGAGATCCACCCGCTGGGCATCGGCGGCAAGGAAGACCCCGTCCGCATGGTCTTCGACACCGACGCCGGTCCCGGCGTCGTCGTCGCGCTCTCGGACATGCGCGACCGGTTCCGACTCGTCGCGAACGCAGTCGATGTCGTCGACCTCGACGAACCCCTGCCCAACCTCCCGGTCGCCCGGGCACTGTGGTCACCCAAGCCGGACTTCGCGACCTCCGCCGCCGCGTGGCTCACCGCGGGGGCCGCGCACCATACCGTCCTCTCCACGCAGGTGGGCATGGGGGTATTCGAAGACTTCGCCGAGATTGCCCGGACCGAACTGCTCACCATCGACGACGGCACTACCATCAAACAGTTCAAGAAGGAACTGGCCTGGAATGCTGCCTACTACAAACTCGCCGGCGGACTGTGAACGGTGAGGAATTCCGGCTGATCTCGGGGGATTACGCCGCCTCGATCGTCCAACGGGGCGGCGCCCTGCGGCAGCTGACCTTCCAGGGCCGGGACCTTGTGGTTTCGTTCGACGCCGGCGCGCCCATCCCGGACTATCGAGGCATCATCGCCGCACCCTGGCCCAACCGGATCGCGGATGGAAGCTACCGCCACGACGGCACCATACGGCATCTTCCGCTCAACGAGCCCGCGAGGCGGACTGCACTGCATGGACTCGTGTTCGGGCAGCTCTGGAGACTTCAAGCCCGCAGTGCCAACGCACTTAGCCTGACGTGCGATCTTGGCGGCAGCCCCGGATATCCGTTCCGGCTCGCGCTGCAGCTGGACTACCGGCTGGACGCCGCAGGCCTGCACAGTCTCGTGACAACAACCAATGTCGGCGAGGGGACAGCGCCGTACGGCGTGTGCCCGCACCCCTACTTGCTTGCAGGCGAGTCTCCGCTGGATGACTGGAGCCTTGAGCTGCCGGCTGGGTCCTTCCTGGAGGTCACCTCGGACAGACTGCTGCCGATCGGCACGCGCCCCGTGGCGGGCCACGAATTCGACTTTCGCACACCGCGCCCTATCGGTGCGACGGAAATCGACCATGCGTTCACGGACATCGCGTTCGACGACGACTGGACCGCCCGCGTGGTGGTCCGGGACCCCTCTGGAACGGGAGTTGGCATGTCATGGGACCGGAGCTGCCCCTGGCTGCAGATCCACACCGCGGACAAGCCTGCACCCCTGCCGAACCGACTGGGACTCGCTGTGGAACCGATGACCTGCCCGCCCGATGCCTTCAACAGCGGCCAGGACCTGGTCCGGCTGGAAGCAGGCTCAGTCCACCAGGCACGGTGGAGCATCTTCGCTGTGTGACAAACCTGCTGGACGTTTGAAACGAAAGAAGCCCGAGCTGCCGGCGGTTGCCGCTAGCTCGGGCCTCTCCTATGGGCTCGCGGTCTTCACTTTCGCTCATATTAGACGAACCGAGTTCCGACGTAGGAAACGTCCCGGTCTTTAGACCGGGACGTTTCCTACGTTCTTGCCCAATTCTGCACAGTCAACCTATGTTCAGCGCCGTCCACGAGACCGGCGGAAGGCTGATTTCGACGACGCCGTTGCGCACCACGGCGCTCTTGTTCGGCTGCAGGCCGACGCGCTCCGGATTATCGAGGGTGTTCTTGGCGTAAACATCCGCGTCCGAGAGTGTTTGTGCGTCCAAAACGATGACGCTGCCGAGGGCGGTCAGGTCGATGGTGACAGTTGCCTCCTCGGTCCGGGAGCGGTTCACCAGAAAGACGGAGGTGGTGGCGGTGTCGGCGTCGAAAGTGGCGACGGCGTCGATCAGCGGGACCGTGCCGTAGGCGTCCGTGCTGTAGGTGTCGGCTTCCAGCCGCACGTCCAGTGCGACTCCCTTGGCCAGTTTGGAGGTCAGAGCGAAGGGGAAGAAGGTGGTCTGCTTCCACGCCGGGCCACCGGGTTCGGTCATGATGGGGGCGATCACGTTGACCAGTTGCGCCAGCGACGCGGAGGTGACTCGATCGGCGTGCTTGAGGAGGGAGATCAACAGGTTCCCGAAAACGACGGCATCAGCCACGGAGTACACGTCCTCAAGAAGCCGTGGCGCCTTGGGCCAGTTGTCTAGCCCCTCGATTTTGTCGACGTTTTGGAACCGCTCGAGGTACCACACGTTCCATTCATCGAAGGAAATGTTGATGGTCTTCGTACTCCCGTTGACAGCCTTGACGTGGTCCGCGGTTGCAACCACTGATTCAATGAATTGATCCATGTCGGACGCGCAGGCCAGGAATGAGTCCAGGTCTCCGTTTTTCTCTTCGTAGTAGGCGTGGCAGGAAATGTAATCGACGTCCTCGTAGGTGTGGGTGAGGACGACCCGCTCCCACTCGCCGAAAGTGGGCATATGTGCGCTCGATGAGCCGCACACCACGAGCTCAACAGATGGGTCCAACTGCCGCATGGCCTTGGCAGTCTGGGAGGCGATTTTGCCGTAATCGTCCGCGGATCGGTGGCCCAGTTGCCACGGGCCGTCCATTTCGTTTCCGAGGCACCACATCTTGATGCCAAAAGGCTCCCCGCGTCCATGAAGGGCGCGGCGGTCGGATAGTTCCGTCCCGGAGCGGATGTTCGAGTACTCCAGCAGGTCCAAAGCTTCCAGGGTGCCCCGGGTCCCGAGGTTGACCGCCAGCATGAGTTCGCTGCCCACTTTCTCCAACCACGTGCTGAACTCGTGCATGCCGATTTGGTTGGTTTCGGTTGAGTGCCAGGCAAGGTCGAGGCGGCGGGGTCGCTGGTCCTTGGGGCCGACGCTGTCCTCCCAGCGGAACCCCGAGACGAAGTTACCGCCGGGGTAGCGGATGGTGGACACTCCGAGTTCTTTGACGAGCTCAATGACGTCGGTGCGAAAGCCGTCCGAATCTGCGCTGGGGTGTCCGGGTTCGTAGATGCCGTCATAGACGCAGCGTCCAAGGTGTTCAACAAACGAACCGAAGAGCCGGGGATTGACGTGGCCGACGGCGAACTGTGGGTCGATGGTAAGGCGTGCGGAAACCATTGGCTGCTTTCAGATAAGGGGAACGGGAGGCGGTACAGGCGCTGTGAAGGCCTATTTGAGGCTGCCGAGGGAGAGCCCGCCCTGCCAGTACTTCTGCAGGGTGAGGAAAGCCACGACGAGGGGAATGATGGAAATGAACGAGCCGACAATGATCAGGCTCCAGAGCGAATGGCCACCGCCATTGTTGGACGAAGCCAGCTGCTCCCAGAGTCCGATGCCGACGGTGAGCGGGTAGAGCCTTTCCGTGGACAGCATGGCCAAGGGCAGGAAGTAGTTGTTCCAGGTCCCGACAACAGAGAGCAGCAGGACAGTTACGACGGCCGGACGAAGGAGCGGCAAAGAGACCTGGAAAAAGGTGCGCAGTTCTCCGGCTCCGTCCACTCTGGCAGCGTCGAGCAGTTCGTCCGGGACTGCCTCTGCGGTGTAGACGCGCATCAGGTAGACGCCGAAGGGGCTCAGTAGCGACGGCAGGATGACTGCCCACACAGTATCTGTCAGTTTGAGGTTGGACATCAGGATGAACGTCGGGATCACCAGTGCCGTCATGGGGACCATCACTGCACCGAGCAGCAAGGAGAAGGTCAGGTTCCGGCCCCGGAACTTGTACTTGGCGAACCCGTAGCCCGCCAGGACCGAGATCGCAGTGGCACCTAAACCGCCGCTGACAGCGTAAAGAAGTGAATTGCCCATCCACCGGACATATTCACCACCGTTGTACGTGAACAGGTCTTGGATGTTTGCGATCAAGTTGAAATTCCTGTCGAACCACATGGCGCCGGAAGTGCCGGCGAAAAGACCTTCGGCGTCCTTCGTGCTGGCGACGAAGAGCCACCAAATCGGAGCAAGGAAGTACAGGACCAAAACGCCCAGGAATACATGAGCTACCACGTTGCGGTGCCGGGGACGCGACTGCCGGGCTGCGGCCGGGGCACTAGTTGCCGGGATATCTGTTGTTGCGGCGCTCATGCGAGGGTGCTCCCTTTTTTGCGGGTGGCGAACATGAAGACATACACGGCGATGAAGACGATGATGCCGAGGGAGAAGGAGATCGCCGAGGCGTAGTTGAACTGGGCGTATCCGAAGGCCAAGTTGAACGCGTAAATGTTCGGGGTGAAGTCCGGGGTGATGCTGCCGTTGGCGACCGGGCCGAGGATTTGCGGTTCAGAGAAGAACTGCAGCGTGCCGATCAGGGCAAAGATCAGGATCAGTACCAGCGCCGAGGAAACAAGGGGCACCTTAATGCGGAACGCGACCTGCCATGCGGAAGCCCCATCGATCTTGGCGGCTTCGTAGAGCGTCGGATCAATTCCCTGCAACGCCGCGTAAACGATGATCATGTAGTAGCCGGCCCACTGCCACGTCACCACGTTGAGCAGGCCGTAGAAGACATTGTCCTGACTGAGAAGGAAGGGCGCGGATGCGTGGAAGAGGGAAAAGACCTGCTGCAAAGGGCCGAATATCGGACTGTAGAGAAACCCCCACATCAGGGCCCCAATCACGGCGGGCACTGCATACGGCAGGAAGATCATCAGCCGGGAGAACCGGGCGAGCCGGGTGGTGAGGTGGTCGAGCACGAGGGCGGCTGCGAGGGAAATGGCCATTTGGAGGGGTATGAGAACCAAGGAGAAACGGATGACGAACCATACGCCCTTGAGGAACTGCGGATCCGTGAAAGCGTGGAGATAGTTTTCCAATCCACTGAACCGGGTCCCTGTCGCGAGCCCTTTGGTAAACAGGCTGAGGTAGAGGGCGTAACCAAGGGGAGCCAGGAGGAACGCCACAAAAACCAACCCGAAAGGCGCAATGAAGAGCCATCCCGTCCGTGCGCGGCGCGCGTTCATCTTCCCGCTGCGGGAGTGGGCTTTGCGTCCGGGCGGCGGTGGAGGATTCTGCTTGTCCGTGGGGGAAATGCCTGGCAACGTCGTCACCGTTGACCCGTGAACTGCCATGATCTGTCCTGCAACTTTCTGTCGATCGAATCCCTCCCGTTCCGCCAGCCCTTGGGCCGGCGGAACGGGAAGCGCTGTCAGTTGACGGTGAATCCTTGGCTCTTCGCGTAGTTCACCATGATGTTCTGCAGCTCGCTGGCCGCTTCGTCCCCGCTCACTTTGCCTGCGTTGATCTTCACCGTTTCGGCCTGCAGCTGCGCGTAGTAGTAGACACTGAACGGGCTGTAGTTGAATCCCTTGTAGGCGTTTTCGGCCGGGATGTAGATGTCCTTGTTTGCGGTCTGGCCACCAAAGAAGTTGACGGCGTTGTTGATGAAGGCGTCCGACTTCAGCACATTCTGGTTGAGCGGGAAGATTGTCTGGGTCTTCCAGCCATCTGTCAGGGATGCATCATCGGCGTAAAGGCCCTTGGCGACTTCGGCGGCCAGCGTCTTGTCACCGGCCTGCGAAGTGACAGCGAACGTGGATCCTCCCCAGTTCACTGAGACAGGGCTGCTTGGATCCCATTGGGGAAGCGGCGCTACAGCGAAGGTTCCCTTCTCGTTGCCCTTGCCGACTCCGGATCCCGTCAGGTACCCGGGGGCCCACGCAGCCGAAATGTACGTGGCATACTTGCCGCCGATCATTCCTGAGATGTAATCGGTAGTGAACTGGTCCTGGGTGCCGACAAGGCCCTTCCTTACCAAGCCTGCCCAGTAGCTCAGTACGTCCTTGGCGGCCTGGCTGTCCAAGTGGATCGAGATGTTCTTCTGGTCCGCGAGGTCGTAGGCAAAGGGAACGGCGCCCTTTTGCGCCATGAGGGCGGTCAGGGCTGCCGGGACGTTACTGCCAAGGTCTCCGAAAACCGGTCCACCGGCGTCCTTGACCTTTTGGGCCGCCGCCTCGTACTCAGCCCAGGTGGTCGGCGGTTTGATGCCGTATTTGTCCAGCACATCCTTGCGGTAGATCATGGCCATCGGGCCGCCGTCGACCGGGATGGCGTAAACCGAGTCGCCCTGCGAGACGTCCTTCCAGGATCCCGCGCTGAAGTTCTTCTTTACGTCGCTGGCGCCGTACTTGCTCAGGTCCACCAGGGCGTTCTGCAATTCAAAACCCGTTAGCTGGTCGGCCTCGAGCATAATCACATCGGGGGCACCCTTGCCGGCTTGGATGGCGGTCTGGAACTTCGCATATTCCGGGGCACCTTGGCCGGCCACGGTCCAACAGACCTGCACATTGGTGTGGGCGTTGTTGAAGTTGTCGACCACCGTGGCCATATTGGGATACCAAGCCCAGACGGAGACCTTCGGCGCGTCGGCATGGACAATTTTGTTGGTGCAATTCGTGGTGTCAGAGCCCGCGCTGGCGGCATCCGCACCGCCGCTGCAGCCTGCGAGCGTAGTGGCTAGGGCAGCGACTGACATTGCGGCTGCGATTGCTTTCTTGTTCACGTAGATTCCCTTCGGTTCGTGCATGGACGTCGTCGTCGGAGGTGGTGATGTGGGGTAGGCCGTCCTCTGGCCAATGCTGATGTGGAACTCGACGGATTCGGCGGAGCATAGAGGCTTCAAAACATTTACATCGATGTAAGTAATCGTTGTAAATCCATCATGATGTGACCGTGCTTACATGTCAAGAAGAAGTTTGGCGGAGTCCCGGCAGGCGGCTAGATAGCCGTGGACTCCCGGCTGATGACCGTGAACCCGGCTTCAAACTCCCGGGCCGGCGTAGACGAGGCCACGCCGTCGATGCGTTCCAGCAGCATTGCGACGGCGGTCTCGGCGATCTCACGCCTTCCCGGATCAATGGTCGACAATGTTGGAAGGGAGTACCGAGTCTCGTCAATGTCGTCGAAGCCGATGATTGCCACATCTTCCGGGATTTTCACTCCGACATCCTGCATGACGCGCATCGCTCCCAAGGCGATCGAATCGTTGAAGGCGACGACGCCGTCGAAGGTCAAGCCGGATTCCAGGACCGAGCGCATGGCTTGGGCGCCATCGGACCGGTGCCACGACTGGACGTCGATTGCCATTTCCTCGCGGTAGTCCAGTCCGGCCTTCTGCAAAGCCCTGCGATACCCTTCCAGGCGAAGCCCTGCTGAGCCAATGACTTCATTTCGATGGGCGCCAAAGGCCAGGAGTTTGGTCCGTCCGCGTTCCAAGAGGTGTTCGGTGGCCGCTTGTGAAGCTTCGATGTTTTGCATTGTCACGTGGTCCGCCGGCCCGTGAAAGATCCGTTCGCCCAAGAGGACCATGGGTGTCGGGATGTCGACAAGGTCCGCATCCTCCTGGCCCAGGCCCAACACGCTGTACAGGACACCGTCGACCATTCGCATCCGTGGGCCGTGGAGAATTTCCAGTTCGCGTTCCCTCGCCCCGCCGCTCTGCTCGATGATCACCACTTTTCCCCGCTTGGATGCGGCGGTCATCACGGCGTCGGCAAGCTCTGCGAAGTATGCGTTTTTCAAGTCCGGGATGATCAGGCTGATGACATCCGTGCGGCCAGACCTCAGTCCGCGGGCAGAGAGGTTGGGCTGATAGCCAAGTTTCTCGATGGCCTGCAAAACACGGTCGCGGGTTTCGGCCTTGATGTTCGGATGGTCATTGATGACGTTCGAGACGGTCTTGATAGACACATCGGCCGCCTGAGCCACTTCCCGCATGGTGATCGCCACGTTTTCCTTCTTCCGCAAGCAAGTCAGCTTCCGCTTTTACAAGCAGATTACAACGTTGGAAAGAAAATAGGCCGGAACCGTCGTTACATCAGCCACTGAACCGTGACGTTCATGGCAAGCAAGGCATTTGTCAGGGGTGCGAGTATCGAACCGTCGGCCTCCATGCGCCGCAGCGTCTCCAGGAATTCGTCCAGCTGAAGGGGAGTGAACCCACCGTCGCGGAGTTGCTCGAGGGCAAGCTCGATATTCTCATTCCGCGTGTTGCTGAACCGCGGATTTACCTCAGGCTGTATCGGTTCCGAATCCATGACTTTTTGTCGCCCCAATGTTTTCCACGCGCGTAGGACGCTTCTCGAATCAAAAGTATTCCTGTATTACAAATGCTACTATCTCGGCGCTGTCTTTTTGGGAAACCCCAAACGCGAATCGAGCACTCGCCCGTCTCCGGGCTCGCAGCCAATAGCATTGGTCAATGATGGATAAGTCGTCGGATTCTGGCGCGTTGACGCACGAGGTGGCCCGTGACCCCCGCCGTGTTCACTGGATGGAGCTGTTCTTCGACCTCGTCTTCGTCGCTTTCGTCGGGCAGCTTGCACGCGGGATCCATGGCGACCCCGGATGGGCCGAGTTCGGTACCTACGTCCTGCTTTTCTTCCCGGCTTGGTGGGCGTGGGTGAACATCGTTTCCGTGGTCAACCTCTTGCCCGGACTGTCGTCCCGGACCCTCGGTATCGCCATGCTCGCGGCCATGGCGGCGGCGAGCGTCATGGCCGCGGCTGCACCGGGTGCTTTTGGAGAACGGGCGTGGGCCTTTTCGCTGGCTAATACCGCCATCCGCGTCGTCCTGCTGGTCTTGTGGCTGTATCAACACCGAGGGAATTCAGTTGAAACCCCGTGGCGCATTTGGATCTACAACGGCGGCACGGCCGTCCTTTGGTTCATCGCGGCCTTCTTGCCACTCCATGTCGCCGTCGTCCTGTGGGCGGCGGCCATCGTCGTCGAGGTTGGCATGATGGTGGTTAGCGCGCGCCTTTGGCCTGACCGCGGCATCGGCGGTATCAATATCGAACACGCGTCCGAGCGGCTTGGATTGTTCGTCATCATTGTCCTCGGCGAATCCATCTTCACGATCGTCACTGAGGTTTCTGATGATTGGGGTCCGGGCGCCGGTCTGGTCGGAGCGCTCGGATTCCTCATTGTTGCGTTCCTTGGCTGGGCGTTCTTCCAATATGGCACCGGGACCATCGCCGCGGGGCTCGAGCGCCTGCAGTCCCGCTCGGACTTCGCAGGAATACTCCAGACCACGTTGTTCCTACCGTTTCTTCTCGTACTGGGAGTGACAGCGATCGCCGGCGCGATCGCGACCGCCATTCCAGCACCCTATGAGCACCTGCCGCTCGGTTCGGGGATCTCGCTGGGCGGAGGTCTAGCCCTTTTCTATGGCTGCAATGCGATCGTCTCGCTTCGTTATGGCCAGCCATTGCACGCGGTGCTGCCGTGGGCGGTGCCCACCGTGGTGATCGCTGTTTTGCTCATACCGGTGAGCGCCGAGGTTCCCGGTGCCGCCATCTTGGTGCTTGCTGCGATTGTCTTGCTCCTTGTCACGGCCTACGTGGAGACTCAAAGGCGACGGCGCAGGGGTCCCGCCCCTGCAGCCGCGCCTCCGTCACCGCCTAGCCGTTGATGATCTGTGGCACGCCCAGCGCTTTGAGGCCTTCGACGCCGAATTCGAGGCCATAGCCGGACTGCTTGGCGCCGCCGAATGGAATGCGCGGGTCCACGGCGCCGTGCTTGTTGATCCAGACCGTTCCGGCTTCGAGACGGGCGGCTACCTTCCGGGCCTCGTCCAGGTTCGATGACCAGACCGAGGCGCCGAGTCCGACGTCGAGCGCGTTCGCCATGGTGACCGCCTCATCAACGGTGCTGTAGCGGATGATCGGCAGGGCGGGGCCGAACTGTTCCTCCGCGACGAGCGGGTTGCTGTTGTCTATGTCGGCCACGAGCGTGGTGGGGTAGAAGTTGCCGGGCTGGTCAGCGCCGGGGTTGCCGCCGAGCAGGATCCGGGCGCCGGAGTCGCGGGCTGCGTCCACCAGCCGGGCCACGACGTCGTACTGGGCTTTGTTCTGCAAGGGGCCAAGGACGTTTGCTTCGTCCAGGCCGTTACCCATGGGCATCGCCCCGGCGACTTTGGCGAGTTCGGTGCATACTGCCTCATACAGCGAGTCGTGGACGTAAAGGCGCTTCAGCGCCGCACAGGTCTGGCCGGTGTTGATGAAGGCGCCCCAAAAGAGACCTTCGGCGATCGCTGCGGGGTCGGCGTCGGGCAGGACGATGCCGGCGTCGTTGCCGCCGAGTTCCAGGGTGAGGCGCTTCACCGTGTCCGCGCTGGAGCGGATGATCTCTTTGCCGGTGGCGGTGGAGCCGGTGAACATGACCTTGCCGATGGCGGGGTGTTCGGCCAGCCGTGCGCCGACGTCGCGGCCGCCGGAGACCACCGTCAGCAGGCCTTCGGGCAGTTCTTCGTTGATAACGGCCGCCAGGGCGAGCACGGACAGGGGCGTGTATTCGGAGGGCTTGACGACGACGGCGTTGCCCATGCGCAGGGCGGGGGCGATCTGCCAGATGGTGATCATCATGGGCCAGTTCCAGGGTCCGATGGCGCCGACGACGCCGATGGGCCGGTAGTGCAGTTCGGCGCGGGTTTCGCCGTCGTCCACCACGGTTTCCGGGTCCAGGGGCGTGCCGGCGGTGGCGCGCAGCCACGCGGCGCAGGCGCCGACTTCGAAACGGGCGTTCGGGCCGTTGAGCGGCTTGCCCTGCTCGCGGGAGAGCAGGCGGGCAAGTTCTTCGGCGGAGCGTTCGACGGCGTCGGCGGCCTTGAGGAGCGCGGCGGACCGGGCGTCGTGACCCAGCGCAGCCCACGCGGGCTGGGCCGCCTCGGCGGCGGCGATGGCGCGCTCGAGGTCCTCGACGGTGTGAACGGGAGCGTCGCCGACTGCGGCGCCGGTGGCGGGGTCGAAAATCGTCCGGGTGTCGCCGGAGGACGGGGTGATTGATGCCAAGAGGGCGTCGTAGGTTTCCAAGGGGTTACTCCACTCTGAGTTGGTAATGGTTTCGAAGGACAAGTCTCTAAAGGTCAAACAGCCATCAGGATCATCGCGCCCAAGGCGCCCGCCGAAGAAAGGGCCTCAAACGATGCAGACGGGTGACGGCCGTGTCCGCGGCCGCTCGGCCGGACCGGCCGGGCCGCCAAGGCGACTGAGTAGGCGATGACAGTTACCGCGAGGGCTACCGCCAGTGCCGGGTTCACTCCTCCAAGCCCGGCGTGTGCGTGTGCTTGGTGGAGTGAACCCGATGATGCCGGGGAAAGGGTTGTGACCAGGATCGCGAACATGGCCAGGATTGACATGGAGCGGTGCATTTCCATGCCGCCGCGGTGATCCTTGGGCAGGAGCACCAACGGAAGCGGTGAAGCCAGGAGCAAAAGGAAGCCCCAAACAACGCCAGGAATGATGCCCGGCCCAACGGTGGTGTCCGCCATCCCCACGAGCATGAGTGCCATCGGTCCCCATTGGCTGAGGTTCTTGACCAAGCCTTCGCGCAGCGGGTTCCAGATTCCGAGGGCACAGCAGGCCAGCATGACTATTGAGAGGAGTGTGTGCATGAGGTTTGCCGGTCACCAGTTCCGGTGCTGATCAGTCTTCTTCGTCACCGAGGTGCACGGCGGCCGGGTCCTCTTCGCCGTGTCCGATCCGCTGATACACGGCGGGAGTGCTCCGCCGGAGTCGGAACGCCCAGGCGACACCCGCCAATCCAGGTACCACGATGGTGGCGGGCAAGATGAACGTCAGCGCATTGGTTTCGTTCTGCCCGAGCAGCACGTTGAAGTTGATCACGATCAGAATGAAGATAGCAGCCAGGAGCACGAATCCCAGAGCAGGGGCGATCACGCGGGTCCAGATTCCCGCGTCATGCCTGTTTTTGCGGAAGAATCCAATGACAGCCAGCGAAACAACG
The DNA here is from genome assembly GCF_057747935.1 of Arthrobacter sp. DMZ02-1R. Lineage (NCBI taxonomy): Bacteria > Bacillati > Actinomycetota > Actinomycetes > Micrococcales > Micrococcaceae > Arthrobacter > Arthrobacter sp. DMZ02-1R. The sequence goes on along the minus strand of NZ_CM173230.1, from coordinate 2,521,764 downwards.
GTCATGAGGAGGACAAGTCCCATAGCGCCGTCATTTGTCAGCCACGTGAACATGGTCAGGACCGGGTAGAGGTCACCCAGCGGTGATCCGGTTCCCGCGATGGCGAACGCCACCGTGACCAAGACGGCGATCACCGTCTGGGCGATGGATCCGGCGTAGGGGGCGCCGCTGTGCCGGCGTACGGCACCGAGCTTTCGGGGAAGGACTTGTTCCCGGCCGAGGGAGAAGAAATAGCGGGCGGCGGCGTTGTGGAAGCTGACCAGGGCTGCGAAGAGGCTGGTGACGAAGAGCAGGCGGGCCAGGTCGGCGAGAAGTACACCGGCGTGGTCACTGAGGAAGCCGAACATCAGGTCCGGTCCTTGTTTTGCCGACGCGTCGACCACTGCGGACGGTCCCGTTCCGACCGCCATGGCCCAGGAAGAAACAGCGTAGAACAGGGCGATGATGGCGACTGCGGTGTACGTTGCCCGGGCGACAGTGTGCTTGGGATCCTTGCTTTCCTCGCCGTAGATCGCGGCCGACTCAAATCCCATGAACGCCGCGATGCCAAAGGAGAGGACCGCCCCTACGCCTGGCACGAAGAGACTTTCCGGGCTGAGCGGCGCTCCGCTGACGCCTTCCGGGGCTACAGCAAAGGAGACGACGTCGTAGACGATCACCACAAGGAACTCCAGGCCGACCAGCACCCCGAGGACCTTCGCCGACAGGTCAACCCGGTTCACACCAAGAAATGCGACGACGGCGATGCAGACCAGAACCGGAATCCACCAGGGGACGGTGACGCCGAAGCGTTCGTTGATCAAGCTCGAAACGGTGAAGCCGAACAGGCCGTAAATCCCGACTTGCATCAGGTTGTAGGCCATGAGCGCCACCATGGAAACCCCGACGCCCACCGGCCGGGAAATGCCCTGCGCGACGTAGGAATAGAAGGCGCCGGCGTTGACCACGTACCTGCTCATGGCCGCGTAGCCGACGGCGAACACAGCGAGCGTTGCCCCGAGCAGCAGGAAGGACAGCGGCACGCCGGTGACCCCGGTGACGGCGAACGTCGTCGTCACCCCGCCGGCAAGGACCGTGAGCGGTGCCGACGCTGCGATGATCATGAAGGTCACCGCGGGGACGCCGAGACGGCGTCGATTGTGATGCGGGTGGCCCACCTCGGTGGTCTCTTTTCCGGTTGTTAAACTCATTTCTGGGCCTCCATGTGGCAGTGGCCGCCTTCGGCGGGCTTTGACGCCGGGACGTCGAGGACAGGGCTACGGTCGAAGAAGCCTTCAGGGCGGAGTTTGAAGCCCACCGTGTCCACTGGCATGATGGGCCAGTCTTCCGGGCGGGGGAAGTGGGTCAGCCCGAAGGTGTGCCACACAACGATGTCTTGTCCATCGATGTCCCTGTCCCGGGCAATGTAGGACGGCAGGCCGGCCCCTCCGGAGTGTTGGTTGACGAAGTCGCCGCTGGGGTAGCGCTCATTCTCTTCGTGGCGGGTCACCCACAGGTCCTTGGTGGCGAAGGCGGCACGCCGGGCGATGGATGATTCGGGGTCGGCCAGAAGCATGGGATGCCCTTGGCCATGGAGCTTGTACGCCACGGGGTCGCCCAGGCGGTTGAGTGATTCGGGATTCGAGATCACCCAGGCCCGTCCGGCCGCCATGTCGGACTCCCTCACGGCTTCCGATTCGCGCTTGAGGACAGTACGACGGCGGGTGAAGGCGTTGCCGCGTTCGTTGCCTTCGCCCATCGGCACCCGGATGGCGTCCTCTTCCTCGACGCGGTTCGTGAGTCCGTCGATGGCAAAGTCCAGGCGGGCGCTGAAGAGATGCTGGTGGAAGGGAGCCCCAAGGCCGGGAGCCAGTTCCGAGGCGTAGGGGTAGCCCTTCCCCGGGTGGGCGCTGGTGAAGACGACGCCGGTGGCCTTGGCTTCGAATTCGATGGTGCCGTCGAGGTAGAGGTACCAGTAGAAGCCGTAATCGTAGTTACCGATGGTGGTGAAGAAACTGATGACGAGCCGGCGGTTCCGGCGCGTATAGTTCACGCCGCTCCAAAGATCGCTGTGCTTGGCGAGGATGCTCCAGTCCTCTTCGTGCATGCAGATACCGTTGCGGATCTCACGCGGGCGGCCGAACGCGTCGCTGACCACCGGGCTAAGGTAAGTGATTTCGCCGAGGCAGTCGCAGCCGAGCTCCAATGAGTTGGCGTATTGGCCCACCAGGTATTCTCCGGTATCGAAGTAGTTCTGCCAGGAGCGCACGGGGGAGGGATCCCCGTAAGGCACCACCATCTCGGCGATGGAAGCCCGCTTGAGGATGCTGCGGCGGCGATCGACGTCGTCGAACGCCACATTGTTCAGGACGACGCCTTCCCGGACATCGAAACCAATGTCGAGGCTCCACTTTTCCCACTCGACGTGGTTTCCGCCCTGGACCGTAAAGCTAGGTCCTTCCGGCTGGGTGATGTGGATCGGCTTCTGGGTAGTGCGCATCGGTCCGGTCAGCTCAGGGTCCGTAAAGTTGCCGCGCTCCTCCGGTACCGGAACGGGGCCGAAATCCAGGACCTGGTCTACGGTCTTGCTCACGACGTCGACGTAGGCAACCAGCCCGTCCACCGGATGCGCCCAAGCGCTGTCCTCCGGGAAATCCTGAACGAAAGCCAGGCCCCGCAGGATCCGGCGGCCCTTCTCTTCGGGGTATTCGAAGACCCCGGCCGACAGGGGAGCGACCCTGACTTTGCTGACATCGAGGTTCCGGTCAGCCAAGGCCTTGAGCCAGCGCTCATCCTGGGCGAGGATCTCTTCAACCACCTCGAATTCTTCTTCGATGACTGGAAGCTCGCCCGTCACGGACGTGTCCAGTTCCACTTTCGAGACGACTTCCCGGTGGGTCACAGAGACCACGACGTCCTGTGCCGCACCGGATGAAGCGTTATGCAGGAACGCCCTGAACCTGCGGTCCGCGGCTCCTGAATCGCGATTCCGCGAATCGGGAGTCCCCGAATCGCGCGGGGGATCAAGCAGCCCAAGATAAGCGACCCTGATGGATTCACCGAAGAGTCCGGCATCGGCCAGGATGCCCCTGACCGCCGTGACGTCTTCGGCGCTGGTCAGTGCGTACGGAGACAGCCCGGCAAACGCGGCCATTTCAGCGATTTCTGGGGAGGAAGTTGTGCTCATGGAAGGCCTTCGTGGTCGACGGTTTATTTTCTATGTGTGTAGAGAATAGCATCGTGTAATCTGAGTCACAACGGTTGTAGAAAAAAGATTTGGGGAACGCGTGCCGAAGATCGTAGACCACGACAAGCGCCGGGTAGAGCTGGTCGAAGCCACCTGGCGGATCATCGCGAAGAGGGGGATCGAGGGCGCAACCATGCGTGAAATTGCCATGGAAGCAGGCTTTGCCAACGGCGCGCTCAAGCCCTATTTTCCGACGAAGGACGATCTACTGACGTTTGCGTTCGCCCACGTTTTCAACCAGACGAACGCCCGCATGGACATCTCCACTGCCGGCCAGCGCGGCCTGTCTGCTTTACGTAGCTATTGCCACGAAATCCTGCCGCTTGATGCTGAGAGGCTCAACGAGGCCCGAATTGCCATAGCTTTCTGGCAGCGCGCACTCACGGACCCGGCGAAGGCGGCCCTGCATGATTCCTCGATGGAGCAATGGCGTGAGTCGCTATTCGCCAGGCTCCGTGAAGCCATGGACCTTGGCGAACTGAAGGAGGGGCTCAACGACGACGACATCGTTGGAGGGATCATGACGTTCGCCCTCGGTGCCCAAATCACCGCCACCCTCACTCCCGAACACCACTCGCCGGATCAGTTGCGGTCCCAGTTGGAGACCTACATTTCGCTTATCTCTTCTGAAAAGAATGCACTCGTTCCGACTCGCGGCTCGACGAGTTCTGATTAGCCTGTGCGCCGTTGCGGCAGGACTGGCCGAGCGACCGGCGCCGGCTGATGAAGACGACGCCGGCGGATGAAGACGACGACTGACCGGGCCGATTAATTCGGCCGGTCCGAGACTTCTTCAGCCTTGGCCCGGATGAAGCTGAGGTCCTCGGGGGAGAGGCTGACCTGGCTATGCTGGTCGGCGTCAGGGGTGACGCCCGTTTCTTGGTGAATTATTTCCGCGATGGTGCGGGGTAGAACCACGCAGCCAGGGTTGTCGGTGAGCCATCGTCGCGTTTCGGGACTGAGCTTGTCCCAGTGGTTCCTGATGTCCATCTCCATGGATGACGCCTAACTGAGTAGGTACGGAACAATATGCCGGCCGAAGCCGGTGCCGGAAGCGTAATCAGGATACGCCGGGGCTTGGGTGAATGACAGGGCCGCCCATTAGCCGATCAGTGCCCGTCGATCCGTAGATATCGGAGGCTTGCCGGATGCCGTCGTTGCGTCCCGGGAAGGATGCGCCTAGCGTGATCACACATGGGAGCCGCACGATGGGTCATGAGATGACAACTCCAGCCGAAGGCATCGGCTTCCGCTCCCAGCGTGGACCGGTGCTGATTGCCCTGATGCTGTCGAGCGGGCTCGTCGCGATCGACTCCACGATTGTGGCGACCGCAGTGCCCTCGATTGTGCGTGAAATCGGAGGTTTCTCTTCGTTCCCGTGGCTCTTTTCCGCTTACCTGCTTGCGCAGGCCGTCTCGGTTCCCGTTTACGCGAAACTCTCCGATATGGCAGGTCGCAAACCGATCATCCTCACCGGCATCGGACTCTTCCTGCTCGGCTCGATCCTCTGCGGGTTGGCGTGGAGCATGCCGACGCTCATCGTATTCCGCGTCGTGCAAGGGCTGGGTGCCGGTGCGGTGTTGCCCGTTGCCATTACCATCGCAGGAGACATCTACTCCCTGGCCGAGCGCGCGAAGGTGCAGGGCTACCTCGCCAGCGTGTGGGCGGTCTCGTCTGTCGTAGGCCCCACCCTGGGAGGGGTATTCTCTTCGCTCGGACTTTGGCGCGGAATCTTCCTCGTCAACATTCCACTGTGTCTCGTGGCCGCGTGGATGCTGGTTCAAAAGTTCCACGAGAACATCGAACGCATAAAGCACCGGGTCGACTACCTCGGAGCCGCTCTTCTCACAACGTCCTTGACCCTGATAATCCTGGGAGCTCTGGAGGGCGGCCAGGCGTGGGCATGGACCTCCCCGATCAGCGTCGCCGTGTTCGCCACTGGTTCAGTCCTGTTTGTTGCCTTCGTCTTGGTCGAACGGCGAGCGGCCGAGCCCGTCCTTCCACCCTGGGTCGTCTCGAGGCGCCTTCTTGTTACAACGACAATGATCTCCTTCGGTGCGGGAGCAATAGTGCTCGGACTTACCTCCTACGTTCCCACTTTCCTCCAAGGAGCGCTTTCGGTTTCCCCGGTTCTGGCGGGCCTTTCCTTGGCGGCCTTGACAATTGGCTGGCCGGTCAGTGCCTCGCAATCGGGGCGTTTCTACCTTCGGATTGGATTCAGGGCAACAGCTTTGATCGGGATCACGGTCACATTCATCGGCGCGCTGGTCCTTGCCGTCACTGCCTATACGCCGAACCTCGTCCTCGTCGCTTCCAGCTGCTTTATCTCCGGGCTCGGACTGGGGCTCCTTGCAACCCCGAGCCTGATCGCTGCCCAGTCCAGTGTCGATTGGAACGAGCGCGGAGTAGTGACAGGCACCAATCTCTTTGCTCGTTCCATTGGCAGCTCACTAGGGGTTGCAGTCTTCGGGGCCGTGGCAAATGCAATCTACGCTGGCAGCCCCGGCGGCGAGAAGAATCCGCAGACGATCGTATACGCCTCTGCTGCAGTATTTCTTGCGGTGCTTGTATGCGCAGCGCTCACCGTCGCCGCGGTCCTCGCCATGCCGTCCACAATCCTTGAGGATTTGCATCCTCAGGTGACTAAGTTCTCTGGCTCCTCTGGAGACTGATTGGCTTCGCGGCCACCCGGACGGACAACGCGGATTTTCGCGGTGGGGGACTCTGACTGTTCGGGAAGCTGGATGCGGATTTCGAGGACACCGTCCTCGTACGTGGCCACGATGCCGTCCTGGCGCACACCCCTGGGAAGCGGGATGCTACGTGAACGTTCGCCATAGCGAAGTTCGCTGCGATAACCCTTCTTGGCTACGTGATCGGCGTTCTCCTCCCTCCGCGCCTGGATGTGGAGGCTGTCGTCGTAGACACTGATGTCGACGTCCGTCTCTGGGTCGATTCCCGGCAAATCCACTCTGACGACCAGGGTGTCCCCTTCTTGGTATTGCTCGATGCGAAGCGAAGGGTCGGATTCGCCTTGAAGGAAACGTCTGACGGGCTCCGGGACTTCGAGTCCGCCGCGTCGGAGAAAGTTGTCCATGCTGACCTCCTGATAGGTGCCGACTGGCAGCCAATGCGGGTGTCCTGATGAGAAAAAAGCTACGCCGGGCGTGCCCGCATGGCTAGCTCTTGGGCGTGTCTTGACGTCCAGTCTGGCCGGCCGGAAACTGGGCATAGGAGGCGCACCGTGGGCAATTTACCGTGGTTATTCGTGCTGCTCATCCCGTCGCTGGGTTTCATCGTCTTTTTGGTTTACGTAAACATTCGTCTGTCACGCAGGCGGAAAGCTCTTGGACTGCCCCCTCTCGGCCTGACTCCCCGTCGCGGCAAGACTGGCCACCGGAAGCATCACAAGTACGCGATAATTCATCGCCTCAAACACTGATGGGGAGAGGTAGGGCGCCCAGCCGCTCGTCCTGTGAGCTTGTCAGTTTTGATGAAAGTCGGGGGCCTTTGGGGCATCGAGTATGCCGGCGAATTTTTCTTCCAAAGCCGCGATGGTCGCTTCGGGCAGGACAATCAGCCCATCCAGTTCACGCCTGGCACGCTTGTAGGCGGTCTGCCGCTCTGCCGGCGTCGAGGCACTGTCCGAGGCGATCCTGAGCAGCTTCCTGGCGGTCGCCAGCCGCTGGCGCTCGGGCCCGGAAAAGTTGCTGTCCTTGACGCGTTTGGCTTCCCGCTCGGCGACATCGAACGCCAGCTCAAAGCTGCGCACGGATGCGCGGTATTCCGCCAACCGGGCCGCCGTCGTAATGTCGCCGGGTGCGGCAGGGCGCAAACCGTCCGCTTCCCGCTTCGCCCGAAGAAAGGCCACCGTGAGCGGTTCGCGCACATCGGACATGACGGGAAAATCAATGAGTTTTCCGACGTCAAGCTCGTATTCCAGCCATCGCCGGTTCACTGCGTCGTGAGCCTCCTGCAGCCGGAGGACCTCGGCCTGGCTGGCCTCCTCAGCCTGCGCCGCTCGGTTCTGGAGCCGGTAGAGCTCCACCCGACGGCGATGCCGCCGTTCGCTGGCCCTTGACCACGACCGCGCCCATCCGCCAGCCAAACCGCTCAGGGGAAAGACCAGCCACCAGTAATGGCTGAGAAATTCGAAGAAGGGATTCACCGCTTCATCGTCCCACCGGCCCGGAGCGGTCTCAAGAGGCCAAAGCTGGCAAGAAGCCGAGGTTGCTCGGGGCTGAATATTTGTAGGGGAGGATGGGCGCCCGCCGCGTTTGGCCGTCTATTGGGAGGGGCTCGTCGATGGAAAGCAGGCCTAGCCGACCTTCTGGAGCCATTCGCTCAAGATGGGCAAGACGACTGAGCTATGCATCGCGCTGATGTGGTCTAGGCCGGGAAGTACCTGGACATCCCATCCCGCCTCCATGAGGGCCTGCCTGTGTAACGCCAAGGGTTCTCCGATCTTGACCCGGACATTTCCCCATGCGGGTCCGTAGTCGATCCGGTCGTCCGCGCCGGCGAAAGCAAGCCTCGGCAAATCCCGCGGGACCGCGGCGGAGGAGTCGTTGAAGTCCTGGAGGGCCTCGTAGAGGGTGACGAATTGGCGGGTTTGTGCCTCATTTGTCTGGACGGGGTCGGCGTCCCAGTCGCCGGGTTCCGCCGCAGTAGCCGGCGAAGGAACCTGATTGGCGGATTGAATCGCCATCGAGTGCGCTGCCCTCGTGACCGCCAGCATGCTCTCGTAGGGTCCATCGCGCGGAGGGTATCCGCCCATGGCCAGTGCCCAAAGGCGCTCCGTTCGGATTGCGAGTTGCAGCCCGCAAAGCGCCAACCATGAGTAACCGTAGTAAGCGAAGGTGCGGGCGTCAGCGGCATCGGCGATGGCAAGGAAATCCGCGGAGACATTCCCGGGGGTGAGGGTGTCCGGTGCAGGGTGGGTCATCCGATGTCCTTCGTAATCGGCAACGACCACTCGGTTTGTTCGCGCAAGGCCGTTGACCAAGTTGGGTCCCAGATCCGGGTCAGCGCCCCACCGGCGCATGGTGTCGGCTTCCTCCGGAAGATACCGGGTGATGCGTGCTGGGACTATCAGCGTACGCCCGTTCCCTTGGATGGTTACAGGGATCGTCGTGCCGTCGTGAAGAACGGCCTCGGCAATGTCAATCACGGCTTGCCCTCCATGCGGGTGCGGCGTCTTTGTGGTCAAGCTTGCCACTGAATCGCCGCCTTGGGATGGTCCCTGAATTTAGGGGCTTCCCCATCGACAGGCACCCGGGCCAGGAATAGCCTTAAGCCGTCCCATTCGACCGACGAGGATGACGGAGAGGTATCCGACATGGGAGCTGCAGAAAACGCTGAATTGGTCCGGCGAGGGTACGAGGCCTTTAATGCAGGTGATCTGGCGGCACTCGGCGAGTTGTTCGCGGAGGATGCAGTCTGGTACGCAGGTGGAAATGGCGCGCTGTCCGGGACGAAACAAGGACGCGACGCCATCCTGGCCTACTTCGGCGAGCTGGGAGCACGTTCCCAAGGTTCCTTCAAAGCGATGGTCCAGGACATCGTCGGCGGGGAAAACCACACTGTGGGGCTCCAGCAAAGCCACGCTGAAAGCGACGGAAAAATCCTCGATGTTGCAACTGCCATCTCCTTCGTACTCCGCGACGGAAAGGTTGTCGAGGGCCGGGAGTACTTCGAGGAGACGGCCCAGGCAGACGAATTCTGGGCCTGAATATCGGATTTGGATCCCGCGGAAGTGGAAAGGAACATTCATGGCCTCGACCGTGAACTACTTCGAAGTTGGCTCTCCTGATCCGGACAGTGCGCGGACCTTCTACGGCTCACTCTTCGACTGGGCGTTTAGTGAGTCCTCGCCCGCTGGCTACCAGATGGTGAATGGCGACAAGGGCGGTCTATGGAACACCGCGTCGCTGGACGGGACGTCCTGGGCGATCTTCTACGTGGAAGTCGACGACGTGAAGGCCGCGATCGCCAAGGCAGAGTCTCTCGGTGCGAGTGTGGCCCTTCCGTTCGTTGACAACGGCGCTATCGAGTTCGCGCACCTCCTGGACCCGCACGGCAACCGTTTTGGAGTATGGCGTCCCAAACTGCCGGATTGAAGCGCCACGTGAACACTCGTGCGACACTCGATGAAAAGGACGAAATGCATTGACACTCGATACATTGCCCGTGCTCGATCTTTCACGTTTGAATGCCGGAGCAGACGAGGCGGCCCGGTTCCGTGAGGAACTCCGCAATGCCATGCACGAGATTGGCTTTCTCTACCTGGCCGGGCACGGCATCCCGCAGGAGTTGACGGACGCGATTCTCGATGTGTCACGCCGCTTCTTCGAGTTGCCGGAAGAAGAAAAACTCGCCATCGAGAATGTCCACAGCCCCCAGTTCCGCGGTTACACCCGTGTCGGCGGTGAGCTCACCGACGGTGGGGTCGATTGGCGCGAGCAGATCGATATCGGCGTCGAGCGTGACGCTGTGGAGCCGGGGCCGGACGTTGCGGCCTATTGGCGCCTGGAAGGGCCCAATCTGTGGCCAGCCGCGCTCCCGGAAATGCAAGGGATTGTCTCAGAATGGACAGGACGGCTGAGCGCCATTTCCCTGACACTGCTGCGGGCCCTGGCGGTTTCTCTCGGAGCGCCCGAGGACACCTTTGATGCTGCGTTCGCCGCGCGGGCTTTCCCGGTGCTCAAGATTGTCCGATATCCGGGGGAATCCAACCCGGAACCCAAACAGGGCGTCGGGTCACACCGCGATGGAGGCGTGCTGACGCTCCTCCTCGTGGAGCCCGGAAAGGGCGGCCTCCAAGTCGAGTATCAAGGGAAGTGGATTGACGCGCCCCAAGTGCCGGGAACATTCGTGGTCAACATTGGCGAAATGCTGGAACTGGCCACGAACGGCTACCTCAAGGCAACCCTGCATCGCGTGATCTCACCTCTTCGAGGTACTGACCGGATATCCCTACCGTTTTTCTACAATCCGGCGCTGGACGCGAGAATGCCGCAGCTCGCGGTGAGCCCGGAGTTTCAAGCGAAGGCGCGCGGCCTGTCGGTTGACCCGACGAACAGCCCGATTCTTGAAACCTACGGTGACAACGCCCTCCGCTACCGGCTTCGGGCACATCCGAACGTCGTCGCGGCCCAGCATGCTGACCTGCTGACAGGCTGACTGCGCCGGAGCGGATAATGAGGGCATGGACTTCGAACTCCTCACTATCCGGGACTGCCCGCACGGGTCCGCAGCCCGGGAACTGTTTTCCCAGGCCTTGGAGCTTGTTGGGACCGATCCTGCGCTGATAGCAGTCAGGGAGATCATGACGGACGAAGAAGCCACCGTGTCCGGCTTCCACGGATCCCCGACGTTCACCCTGGACGGAGTCGACCTCTTCCCGTCGACGGCCGAACCGGCCATGACTTGTCGCGTCTACCCTACGGTCGGAGGCCTCTCCGGGCTGCCCAGCCTGGAAGCCCTTCGGCAGGCGATCCGGGCGAGGCTGGCTGCCTAGCGCCCGACGCCGGGACACTCGGCCTTGCGCGTCAGTCGAGGTGAGGGCGCGCTAAGGTGACGTCGCAGCAGCTCACAGCTGATCCCGCTGCGGGTTCTTAGTCGTTATCCTTTGCCTTTGCCACTGCTCTTATGATTCCCAGGGGCTGGTGCCACAGGAGGTGGCGACTCAACGCTCGAAGAGGGCACGGGCGCAGCGTTGCTAGGCGTTGTTGTTGGCGTCGCCTCGACGCTGGGAAGTGGTGCAGGGACCGCTGGATCCGTCGGCTGGAAGGCGCTCACACCAATGATCACCAAGGCGGTGGTAAGCAGTCCGGCGCCGATGGCCCAGGCCGAGCGGCGCGGGCGGCTTAGCGATTTCCCTCGCCATTGTCGCCAGTTTCGCATGGTTGGCACGACGACGGTGCCGTTACCACTGCTTTCGCTCCCCGATGCCACAGGCTGCAGGCGCGTCTGGATTGCTGGGCTGGCTGTGCGGGGAGGGCGGTCGGGCAAGCGGGGAAGCGTCTGCGTGGCCCCGTGGGCGACCCCGGGCATCCCCGCGGGAACGCCTGGGATCGCCGCCGGAACGCCGGAACTGATCGCACCCCGGAGTGCTTGCTCAACGTCTCGCGCTGAAGGTCGTTCGGAGGGGCGGGTCAATGTCATGGCGGCGAGGAGGTCAACCCACCGCTGCCCGAGGGTCGCCGGAACACGGGGTGGACGGTGTAGCCTCGCAACGGCCGACTCCACGCTGGTTCCCGGGTATTCGAGCGTTCCGGTGAGGCACTCGAGGAGGACGAGCCCCAGCGAGTAGATGTCACTTGCCGGACCGAGGGTGGAGCCGGTGGCCTGTTCCGGGCTCAGGTACGCGGCGGTTCCGACCATGGTGCCTGTTGCCGTCAATCGGGTTCCCTCAATGATTCGCGCGATTCCGAAGTCCGTGAGCTTGGGCCGCATTGTGGATCCAGCGGGAGCCTCGGCCAGGAGGACGTTCGCCGGTTTGATATCGCGGTGGATGATCCCACGCCCGTGGACATACTCCAGGGCCGAAGCAAGATCTGCTCCGATATGGGCAACGTCCCCGATCGCCAGTGGGTGGCCCCGCAATCTGGCATGCAGATCCGGTCCGTGAATCAGTTCCATGGTGAGGAATGTCCGCGGATGCTCCGGGTCCCGGTGGTCGGTGCCTGCGTCGAAGAGAGTCACGAGCGACGGGTGGTTGAATGTCGCAAGGAGCCGCATTTCGTTTTCGTGCCGGGCGAGCCCCTCCGGGCCTCCCAATAGCGGAGCAAAGAGTTTCAGCGCCACGTCGCGGCCCAGTCTCTCATCCTGTGCCTGGTACACCGACGCCGTCGCGCCGCGGCCGATCAGGCTTCCCAGCCTGTATCGACCTGCTACAAGAGCATCGTTCTCTCCGGTGATAGGGCCATCCGGCACAGCTCCCTCGCTTTCTTTGAACCTGCGGAAACTGCAATGCAGCCTGCGAGACACACGCCCCTCTAGGGTAATCGTCCCGCGCGACGAGAAAGTTACGGTTCGGCCGAAAGTCCCCTGACAAGATGAACGGCGGGTGAACAAAGGCTCAAGCGCCCGTCCGCGGGGGTGATATTCAGCGGCTTCTGTGCCTACGTTGGTGCGGGAGTTCCGATACCGGAGCGCGCGGTGAGGCAACCGCAACCCAGTCCGTGAAATATCCAATGAGCAATCAAGAAGAGAATTCCGGAGGTCTTCATGCCTATTCTGACTAGTCTTGCAACCAGTAAAGCAGTGATCACCATGATCACTGCTGGCGCCATCGCAGCAGGAGGCGGCGCCGCCGCCTTTACCAGCATCACCACCACGGAAGCGCCGGCTCCTGCGTCCACCGCATCGGCCAGCCCGTCGGCGTCGGCGCCTTTGGTGCCTCCGACGACGGCGGCGCCCCCTGCGAAGGCTCCCGACACGGAGTTATCGGACCCATCGCCGTCGGCTCCCGCAACTGAGGACCCAGCTGAGCAGGAGCCCAGCGGGCCGGCGCCCACTCGCACTCCGAGTTCACCAGTACCCGCTCCTACCGAAGCGTCACCTTCGTCCGATGTCGCGCCGGTTGAGCCCGCTGATCGTGACGACGACGGAATGACGGAGGTCAAGGACGAAGGCGCTGGCCGCCGCAACGCGGACCACGAGTCGGAGGGCAAAGGCCAGCATAAGCCGGACCGCGCCCATGCCGAGGGCAACTCGGACGCCGGCAAGCGCTAGGGTTCCCAGCCAGTAGGCTGGCTCAAGCGCGCAGCCGTAGCGGGAGGGCTTTTCGGCCCTCCCGCTACGGGGCTGTCCGGCTCTGCAGGTCCTGCCTTTCCGCTTGCCGGGCCAGATCGAGGGTTTTCGAAATGACGGCCACGCGCTGCTCCACTGTTGCGTTCGGCGGAGCGGCCACTTTGATTCCCCGAAAGTCGGCGCCGGTCCCAGGGCCTGCGGCGCGCAGGCATTCCTCCATGCGTTCAACGGTCAGGAGGGACGACGCCTCGAGGACGTCGAGGTCAGCGGCCGACTCGGCCGACGACGGGTCGGCGTGGCTCTGCATACGGGGTGCGGGCGGGACATGGACGTCGGCCCAGGCCGGACCGTACCGGGTATCAACGCCCGCGCAGCCCGAGAGCACGAAACCTCCCAGCAGGTCACCCTCGCGAAGGAAGTTGATATGCTCCAGCGCGGCCTCCGGTCTGCGTTGCTCAAGGACTGAGCGCCCCCAATTGATGGCAATTCCCATGGGCCGGCCGGTTGACTCGATCACGCTGTGCACTGTCTCGGCCTCCTCCTCGAGGGAAAGGAACCCCTTGGCCGGTGCCTGGCCGGGGGCAAATGCGTCACAGTGTTCGAGCGCAAGCCGTGCACCGTTCCACTCCCACTGGGAAATTTCGGCCAACGAGTCGGACAGGGCGGCCGTGGAGGCTCGTTGCCCATCTGCCCACGGGGCCGAATGGATCTCAAGCGCAACAACCGCGGACCGGCCTACGCGCTCGTTGAGCCTTCCGACGGCCCTCAGCGCATCGCGAATGAAGTCGATTGCTGCCCGGCGCCCGGCCATGGAGGTTGAGGCCAAACCGAAGCAGGGGTCTGAACCGAGCCTGGCCATGGTCCCGGGAATGGTCGTCACCACAAAGTCCGCTTGGTCAGGCAATTGCTGCAGGAACCAGGCTTCGTCGTCTTTGTGCAGCGCTCCCGTGAACGGGACTTCGAGGCCGGCAACGCCTTCCAGTTCCACGACGGATTTCAGGAATCTTCCCTCAGCCGATGGATTCCATCCGGTCAGGCTTGGGGCGGCGGCATACGCTCCCACGAAAAACCCGGTCATCGGCTGACCGGTTCATGGTTGCCCAGGAGCCACAATTCTTCGCGGCGCGGAAGCCCTTCCCAGTCGCCGGGTACCAGGCAAACAAATGCCCCTGTGCTTACGGCAGTTTGAAGGCGCTCCCTGGGCTCGCGTCCCTCGACAAATTCGGCCAAATAGCCGGCCACGAACGCGTCGCCGGCGCCCACGGTGTCGAGGGCTTCGATGGCCAGTGCTTCCTGCCGGAAGACCTGGCTTTCAATGCAAGCCAGGGCGCCCTCGGCGCCCAACTTGATAACCACTTGGCTTGGGCCCATAGCGGCAATGCGCCTGGCGGCTTCTTCGGCGTCGGCGGCTGGTCCGACGGCGAGCCGGGCTTCCTCAAGTCCAGCGAACACTATGTCCACGTGCGGGATGATCTCGCGGTAGGCGCTTCCGGCGGTTTCGGGTTCCCAGAGCTTGCTGCGGTAGTTCAGGTCGAAGGAGACCGGAACGCCCGATGCTTTGGCTGCGGCGATCGCGTACCGGAGCGTGGCAGCAGCTTGGGAAGAGAGCGCCGGCGTGATGCCGCTGACGTGGAGCAGGGCGGCGCCGGCGATCAGCCGTTCGTCGACGTCGTCGGGGGCAATCCTTGAGCCCGCGCTGCCGGACCGGTAGTAGGCGACCTTCTGGGCTGTGGGGGTCCGGCGTTCCTTGATCATCAGGCCGGTCGGCGCCTCGTCGTCAACCGTCACGCGGACGTCGACGCCCTCCGCGCGGATCTCCCGCTCCACAAGCTGACCGAGGGAATCGGCACCTATGCGGCCGCACCAGACACTTTGGACGCCCAAGCGTTGCAGGCCGATGGCGACGTTGGACTCAGACCCTCCGATGCCGAGGCTCATGGTGGAGGCATGGGCCAACGGGCCGGCCTTGTCCGATGACATGAGCGCCATGGTTTCGCCGAGGGTCACGACATACGGCTTGCTGTTCATCGCTCGCCACCTGCCTCATCAACGAGGTTGCGGACCCGTCGCGCACGTGCGGTCAACTCGGTCAGGCTCCCGCCTTTGAACGCGTCGCCGAGAAGTGGCCCTCCGAGGCTGACTGCCAATGCGCCGGCGCGGATCCATGCCGGTACGTCCTCGATGTCGACCCCGCCGGACGGAACCACCTCGATGTCCGGAAAGGGGCCGCGCAACTGCGATACGTAGCCAGGACCGACCGTCGAGGCTGGGAAGACTTTGACGGCGGTGGCGCAGAGCTTCCAACCGGCGTGGAGTTCGGTGGGGGTCAGCCCGCCCGGGAAGACGGGCACGCCGCGCATTGTGCACGCAGTGATGACATCCGGTTCAGTGATGGGCGTGACGATGTACGCGGCACCCAGGTCAAGTGCCATTGCGGCCTCGGCACCAGTGGTCACGGTGCCGACGCCGAGTTCGACGGAGTTGCCGAACCGCTCTTGCAGTAGGGGAAGCTCGTCGAACACTCCCGGTGTGCTCAGAGTCAGTTCGATACTGAGCACGCCGCCTTCCCGGAGGGCCTCGATGACGGGGGTGTAGTCCTTCGCGTGCCGGGCCCGCAGCACCGCCACGACCCTGGTCTCGCGGAGGATGGTGGATGGTGCCGGGCGGGAGACGGTGTCCGGGGTTTCGAGACGGAGCATGGATGTCCTTCGTGCGGTGCTTGGTTGGTGGGGTTCCGACGGCGGCACGTGCCGCCGTCGGACCTTCGGGTGTTACTGGACGTGCTGCGCTTCGGCGGTCAGCGGGATAACGCCGCTTTTGCTGTGCGCGGCGTCCTCAGGGTCCGTGAGGTCGCGGTTCAGGGTTTCAGGGGACATCCGGGTGGCGATGAAGCTGATGAGCATGGTTGCGGACATGTAGATCGCCACAGGAATCCAGGAGTTGCTGAACATGCCCAGCAGCGCAGCGCAGATCATAGGGGCGATACCTCCGCCGATGATGGAGGAGAACTCGCGGCCCAAGGTGACGCCTGCGTACCGGTAGCGGCTGCCGAAGATCTCAGGGAAGTAGCTCATGTGCACGCCCACCACGCCTTGGCAGGCCAGGACGAAGCCGACCACGATCACCAACACGATGGCTACCGGCGAGCCGGTGGTCAGCAGGAGGAATGCGGGGGCGGGGAAGAGGATGAGCGCGCCGGTGATGAGGGAGACGACGCGCCGGCGCCCGATCTTGTCGGACAGGATTCCGAAGGACACTGCCGCGACGCCGCCACAGAGTGAACCGATGAGGAGCACGGGCGGGATGAACTTCGGGTCCGTTCCGATCACGGTGATGAGGTAGGAGGCCATGAACACCTGGATGGTGTAGGACTGGGTGCTGACGCCGAGGTTCATGAGGATGACGCGGAGGACGTTGGCTTTGCCGTACTTGGCAACTTCCCGCAACGGTGCCGGGGGTTCCGTGCGGGCCTGCTTGATCTCCTCGAAGACCGGTGATTCGTCGAGCTTGCGCCGGATGACCAGCGCAGCGATGGTGACGAAGATGCTGGAGAGGAAGACGAGCCTCCAGCCCCACGTAAGCATGTCGTTGGGTGCCAGGGACTGCGCCGCGATCCACACGAGTGCGCCGAGCGCCGTTCCGGCGGCTGCACCAACCATGATGAGGGAAGCCAGCTTGCCTCGGGTTCCAGGGGCTGCAGACTCTGTGAGCAGGGTTGCGCCGCCCGATTGTTCAGCGCCGGCTCCGAAGCCCTGGGCTGCTCGGCAGACACAAAGCAGGACCGGGGCAAAGATGCCGATCTGGCCGAACGTCGGCAGGAGCCCGATGGCCAGCGTGGCCCCGCCCATCAGGAGCAGCGTGACGACGAGGACCCATTTGCGGCCGAGACGGTCGCCGAAGTGGGAGAAGAAGATCCCGCCGAGGGGCCGGAACAGGAATCCGACGGCGAAAGTGGTGAAGCTGGCGAGCAGTGCCGCGGCGGGCGAGATGTTAGGGAAGAAGAGCTTGCTGAAGACCAGCGCCGACGCCGTTCCATAGATGACGAAATCGTAGAGCTCCAGGGTGGTGCCGATGAGTCCGGCGACGGCGGCCTTGCGGACCTTGCTTTGGTCCACTGGCGTGGGTGGGAGGTTTGCTGCTGTGGTCATTTCCATACTCCTTTGAATGGATGCCCGCTTGCCCGTAGGTGGGCCGAGTCAGTAGGTGATGAGGACTTTGAGGTTGGTGGGGTCTGTCACCGGGGCCGTGAGTGCGGCCGCGGCGTTGGCGAGGTCAAACGTGGAAGTGATGATGGACCGGAGGTCCACAACGCCCGATGAGGCGAGCTGGATCGCCGTCGGGAACGCGTTGGCATACCGGAACGCGGTCACCAAATCGATTTCGTAGCGTTGGAGGAAGCCGAGCGGGATGCCGTCCACGGTGGGACGGGCCTGGCCCACCACTGTGGCCCGGGCTGCAGGGGCCAAGGTCTGGATGCCGTCGGCCAGCGCCCTGCTGTTGCCGGAGCATTCGATCAGGCGATCCATGTCCCTCAGGCCAAGGGCCTCGTTGGCCGTGTTGATGGTCTTCGTCGCCCCGAATGCCGCCGCAACAGCGAGCCGGTTGTCGTTGACGTCCGTCACGATGATCTCTGACGCTCCGCGGGATGCCGCGACTTGCGCGACGAGTAGCCCGATCGGGCCGGCACCCGTGATCAGTACTCGGTGCCCGGCCTCGACCTGCGCCCGTTCAACCGCCCAGACCGCGACGGCGAGCGGCTCGATCGCTGCCCCGATGTCGGCCGGGATGTTGTCCGGAAGTTCGTGAAGGGCGGCCTCGGGAACCACCACGTGGCGGGCGAACAGTCCGTCTGTGGGCGGGGAACCGAAGCACGTCCCCGTGGGGCACAGGTTGTAGCGTCCGGAGAGGCACGTGGGGCACTTCCGGCAGGGCAGCGCGGGTTCAATCACGACGGCGGTGCCTGCGGCAATGCTGGCCGCCTCACCGGCCGCGATGACAACGCCGGCCCCCTCGTGGCCCAGGACAGTGGGCTGGCGGAGGATGTTGGTGCCGTTGCGGCCTTCAGCGAAGTAGTGCAGGTCCGAGCCGCAGATTCCACCCGAACGCATTTCCACGAGGACATCGTTCGGTCCCAGGGGCTTCAGGGTTTTCTGTTCGATGCGGATGTCGCCCGCACCGTGCAGGACGGCTGCCTCCGTGGTGAGCGGCAGTGAAGGTCTTTCGGCATGGCGGACTGCTTGTGTGGTCATCGAATGCTCCGGGTCTGTGCGGGAAGAAGCGAGGTTGACTCGGCTGCCACGTGGGCGGCGGCGAGTGGGCCCTGCCGGTGGATGATGTCGATCAGCTCGCCGGTGCGGTCGATGAAGTCTTCACGCATCGCGAGTTCGTCACCCAGGAGATGGTGTTCGCCGAGCACTTTGGCGGCGAGGTCGCGTCCGGACGTGGATACTGCTGCGAGTTTTTGGAGTGTTTCCCGGGCGGGGTCTTGCATTTCGTTGGCGTGGTTGCCGGGGTTGAAACCGCGCAGGGGTGCGATGCATGACAGGTACGCCGCTGTGGTAAGGGCGAGGTAGTGGGGCATGGCGCCGGCGTCGAGCATTTCCAATGCTGGAATCGGGATCCGTTGGCGCAGTTTGACCGAACCATCGCTGCCCACTTGGCTGGTCCGGTGCCCCAATGCCGAGTTGCGCCAACGCGAGAAGAGCTGCTCCACGTAGGCGTCGACGTCGACGGCGGCGGGCACGGTGACACTCGGCAGGTACTCTTCGCGGAGCACGCGGCGGGCTGCCGCCTCGACGTAGTCCATCGCAATGGCGTCCGGAATGGTGGCTGCACCGGACAACGCCCCAAGGTAGGCGATCAGCGAATGGGTGCCGTTGAGGAGCCTGACCTTGAGTTGCTCGTATGCCGCGACGTCGTCCGTGAAGATCGCGCCTCCGGCCTCCCAGGCAGGACGGCCCGCTATGAAGTTGTCCTCCAGGATCCACATAGTGAATGGTTCGGCGGGCACGGGGATCTGGTCCGCATAGCCGAGTTGCTCGGCGACGAGCCTGCGGTAATGGTCCGTCGTGGCGGGCACGATCCTGTCCACCATGGACAACGGGAACGTTACGTTGGCGTCGATCCATGGCAGCGTTTCCGCGGCCTCAGAGGCAGGCAGCAATGAAACGAATTCGCGGACGAGCCGTTGAGTGTGGTGTCCGTTGTCCGCGAGGTTGTCGCAGCTGAGGACTGTCAGCGGCTTGCCGTGGGTTCGTGCGCGCTGCTGGAGGCCGCGGACGATCTGCCCGATCGGGGTGCGGGGGACCGGGCGGTTGGCGAGGTCGTGCTGGACGTCAGGATCGGCGACGTTGAGGGATCCGGTTGCAGGGCTGTAGGTGTAGCCGCTTTCGGTGACGGTCAGCGACACGATGCGCGTGGTCTCGGCGCCAATGGCCGCCACAACGCGCTGCGGTTCCTGTGCCGCAACAAAGGCATCCGTGTGCACGCGTGGCGTCGAGAACGTCGATCCCTCGGGCGAGATCTCGACGACGGTGTACAGCATGTCCTGTGCGTGCATGGCATCCGTGATGGCGGTTGAGCGGCTGGAGATTCCGATGATTCCCCAGTCGCCGCCATGGGCGGCCATGGCGGCTTCCGTGTAGACCGCCTGATGGGCGCGGTGGAAGTTGCCCAGGCCGAGGTGCACGATGCCCGGGGCAGGAGCTTCCGTTCGGCACGCGATTCCAGGTGTTTCGGAGCTCAGCGGCGGGAGGCTTGATATCGCCATGGTTCACCAGTCCTTCATGGAGCCGTCGAGCTCCCGGGCGATGGGCAGGTAGGCCTGCGCGTACGGGAAGCGGGCAGCGGCTTCTTCGTCCACGCGGACACCCAGTCCAGGCTCGTCGCCAGGGTGCAGGTAGCCGTCTTCGAAGCGGAAGCTGGACTGGAAGACCTCGGAGACCACGGGCTCGTAGCCCATGTATTCCTGGATGGCGAAGTTGCTCGTGGCCAGGCCCAGGTGCAGCGATGCTGAGAGGTTGATGGGGGAGACATCGGAGGGCCCGTGCGGGGCGCCCTTGATCTGGTAGACCTCGGCGAGTGCCAGGATCTTGCGGACGTGGGAGATGCCTCCGGCGTGCACGACGGCGGTGCGAATGTAGTCGATGAGCCGTTCAGTGATGAGCAACTCGGCATCCCAGACGGTGTTGAAGACTTCGCCGATGGCCAGCGGAATCGTGGTCTGCTGGCGAAGCGTACGGAGCAGGCGCTGGTTCTCGGCGGGGGTGACGTCTTC
Organism: Arthrobacter sp. DMZ02-1R; assembly: GCF_057747935.1. Lineage (NCBI taxonomy): Bacteria > Bacillati > Actinomycetota > Actinomycetes > Micrococcales > Micrococcaceae > Arthrobacter > Arthrobacter sp. DMZ02-1R. The sequence continues at coordinate 2,501,506 of NZ_CM173230.1, read as the reverse complement.
GAGCCAGAACAGGTCCACGTCTTCCAAGGAGCGGGCCAACCGGGCTGCCTCGGTGGGGTTGAGGCGGTGGTGGACGTCGTGGAGCAACTTGAGTTCGGGGCCGACGTGTTCACGGACTGCGGAGAGGATCTTTGGTGCGTGGCGCAGGTAGGCCGAGGTGTCCCAGTCTTCTTCGACAGGTCCGGCGCCGCGACCGGCAGGTTCGTAGCTCGCGGCGCCCTTCGTAACGCCGTAGACCTTCGACAGGCCAGGGACGCCCGACTGTGCACGGACGGCGCGGAAGCCTTGCTCGCGGCGCTGGTCTATCGAGTCCAACAGCTCGGGCAGGTCCCATCCGGTGGCGTGCGTGTAGGTGAGGATCTTGTCGCGGGCTGCGCCGCCTAGGAGTTGGTAAACCGGAACGCCGAGGGCCTTGCCTTTGATGTCCCAGAGGGCGAGGTCGATGGCGCCGATTGCGGCCATGGTCACAGGCCCGCGGCGCCAGTAGGCCCCTTTGTAAAAGTATTGCCAGGTGTCTTCGATGCGGTCCGCGTCCCTGCCCACCAGGGCCGGGCCGAGGTGATCGCGGAGGTAGCTCGCAACAGAAAGTTCGCGGCCGTTCAGGGTGGCGTCACCCCAACCGACCAGGCCGTCGTCGGTGGTGATCTTGAGCGTGACGAAGTTTCGGCTGGGGCTGGTTACCAGGACGTCGACGTCGACGATTTTTCGGGTCATCGGGAAATCACTACATTCTTCAGCGGTTCATTTTTGGAAAGGCGGGTGATGTTTTCGGCGATCTCGAGCGCGCGGCTGCGGAAAGTCTCCGCGGTGACGCCGGAGGAGTGCGGGGTCATGATGATGTTGTCCAGCCGGCCGAACGGAAGGGCGGACGGTTCGCCACGGCCGTCTGTCCCCGGGTATTGGTACCAGACGTCAATTGCGGCCCCTGCGATCCGGCGGTCTTTCAGGGCTTCGTAGAGGGCGGTTTCATCAACGACGGGTCCACGGGCAATGTTGACAAGCAATCCGTCCGGGCCAAGGTCGTCGAGTTCAGCTGCGCTGATGATGCCGGCGGTCTGCTCCGAGAGCGGGATGCTGACCACCAGGATGTCCGATTCACTGAGTGCCTCGCCAAGCCGTTCGGTAGTGCCGGCCCAGCGCAGGGAGTTGGCCTGGGCGTCCACGCTGCCGCTGCGGGTAATGGCGATGCCTTCAGCGCCGAAGGCCTTGAGGAGCGCCCATGCCGCGCCGCCGATGTGCCCGAACCCGAGGAATGTCACCACGGCCCCGCGAAGGGTTTCGGGCTGGCGGATCTCGGGGGAGTAAACGGAGGAAGACCAGACGCCGCTCCGGAGGGCCGCGTCCTGCGCGATCAGGTTGCGGCGCAGGGCCACCAGGACCGCGGCGATGTGTTCGGCAATGGAGCTTTCGTGGTGGAAGGTGTTGGCGCAGACCGCCCCGGCGGGCATAGCCTCGGCGTCGATGCCGTCGTAGCCGGCACCTCCCACGTGGACCAGGCGCAGGTTGCTGGCGGCTGCGCCCATGGCCTCGGTGAAGCGTGGGCCCACGTAGACGTCGGCGTCCTTGAGGTCGGTCAGGACGGCGTGCTCGTTCCAGCTATCGTGCCAGGAGGTGAGGGACCCCCCAGGAAGGGCGGCCTCGAAGGTGGACCGCTGGGGCATCAGATTGGGGTCTGCGATGACTATTCTCATGGTTACTTTCCCTGGAGGGCTTGCTCGGCGGTGCGCGCGGCAAATGTGGAGCCACGCACGATGAGTTGGGAGCTGAGGTGGACGGCTTCCGTGGCGATCGGCTTTCCGGCCATTTGCTCAAGGAGCAGTTCGAGGCTGAGGGCACCGCTTCGGTCAATGGGCACTCGGACAGAGGTGAGTCCCGGTTCGGCTGCGGCGGCGATGTCAAGGTCGTCAATGCCGACAACGCTGATGTCCTCCGGGCAGTGGTAGCCGAGGGTCCGGGCCCCGGCGAGCATGCCGATGGCGACGAGGTCGTTGTAAGCGATGACTGCGGTGGCACCGCTGGCGACTACCGACGCCGCTGCCGCCAGTCCGCCGTCGACCGTTGCGTTTTGGTTCCCGACGGTGACGAGTTCAATGCCCCACTCGGCGCAGAATCGGGTGATGGCGGCGCTACGCTGGCCATTTGCCCACGACGACGCCGGTCCAGGGACGTAGGCGAGTTTGCGGTGGCCAAGGGCGTAGAGGTGTTCTATGGCCTGGCGGATTCCCTCGCCGGCCTCCATGAGTACACGTGCCGCGTGCTCGGCTTCGCCGTTGATGACCACCAGCGGGGCGCTGCCGGCGAGTTCGTGGATCTGCTCTGACGGCAAGCGGGGCGAGCAGAGGATGATGCCGTCCACCCCAGTCGAGAAAGACTCGAGGTGGGCGCGTTCCCGCGAGGAGGATTCTGCGGTGTCAGCTAGGATCATCCGGTGCCGGCCATGCCATGCCTGGTCCTGTATGGCCTTGATCAGGGCCGCGAAGACCGCGTTGGAGACGTCAGGGACAATGACGCCGAACGTCCGGCTGCCCGTCACTCCGGGTACGTCGTAGCCGAGTTGCTCCGCAGCGGCCATGACCTTCTGCCGCGTTTCGGCGGCCAGGCGACCGGGATCTCCGAATGCCCGCGACGCTGTTGCCAGGGACACTCCCGCCAGCTTTGCGACATCCGTGAGTTTTGCCGACATCTGTCCTCCAGTTGCTTCGTTGAAACCTTGTCCTGCAAGTATGGAAAACCTTGTACAAGTTTGTCAATGGCTTGCAGAAGGTTGTTGGTGCCCACACCGGCATAGCCTGAACCCGTTGAGCCTCGCACCACCGCGGAGTAGGGTGGCCACACCGCCAACTCGCACAACCTTGATGGGGGAGCCACCATGCCACATCCGAGACTTCGACTGGCCACCATGACGGCAGTTCTCGCCCTGAGCCTGACGAGCGGTGCCGTTGCCAGCCCCGCCTTTGCCGATCCGCGCCAGACTGAAAAGACCGCCACCGCCACCGGATACGGCGGCGCGGTGAGCACCGTAGACCCCGAGGCATCCGCCGCCGCGATCGAGGTCCTCCGCAACGGAGGCAACGCAGCCGACGCCGCCGTCGCCGCGGCCGCGACCCTTGGAGTGACCGAACCCTACAGCGCCGGGATCGGCGGTGGCGGATACTTCGTGTTCTACAACGCAAAGACCGGAAAGATCGGCACCATAGACGGCCGCGAGACCGCCCCGGCGGCGATGCCACACGACGCGTTCATCGACCCGAAGACCGGGAAGCCCTACAACTTCACGCCCCAGCTCGTCACCAGTGGCGTTTCCGTAGGCGTTCCGGGCACAGCGGCAACCTGGGAGCGCGCCCTGGACCGCTGGGGCACGTTGAGCCTTGAAGATGCCCTCCGGCCGGCCATCAAAGTCGCGACCCGGGGCTTTGTGGTGGATCCGACCTTCCGTCAGCAGACACTCGACAACAAGCTCCGCTTCGAGGCGTTCAGTTCCACGAGCAAGCTGTTCCTCCCCGGAGGCGACGCACCCGCCGTCGGAAGCGTCTTCCAGAACCACGACCTCGCCGCGACGTACCGGCTCCTCGCGAAGCAAGGCACCAGCGCCTTCTACAGCGGCCCCCTCGCGGAGGAGATCGCGGCGACCGTCCAGGCGCCGCCGAAGACTACCACCACCACGCTGCCGATCCCCGTGGGGCACATGACCACCGCAGACCTGGCGGCATACAAACCCCTGGACCAGGCGCCCACCCACATCGACTACCGCGGCCTTGACGTCTACGGCATGGCGCCGTCAAGCAGCGGGGGCACCACCGTGGGTGAGGCGCTCAACATCCTGGACACCGTCAATCTCTCGGAGATGTCCAAACCGGCCGCCCTGCACCACTACCTCGAAGCAAGCGCGCTCGCTTTCGCGGACCGTGGAAAGTATGTCGGCGACCCTGCCTTTGTAGATGTTCCTACGGGCGCACTCACCGACCCGATCTTCGGCAAGGAACGCGCCTGCCAGATCGATCCGCTGCACGCGGCTACGAAACCCGTCGCCCCTGGGGATGTGTCCGCGTACGACGGCGTGTGCCCGGCTTCCGCTGCCGCGCTCGCCGATGAGAAGGACACCGAAAACATCTCCACGACCAACATGACGGTCGCGGACAAATGGGGAAACGTGGTCGAGTACACGCTTACCATCGAGCAGACCGGCGGATCGGGAATCGTGGTGCCCGGTCGCGGGTTCCTGCTCAACAACGAGCTGACCGATTTCTCCGCCGTCTACAACGCGGCCGACCCGAACCGGATCGAGCCGGGGAAGCGCCCGCGCTCCTCGATGTCCCCGACCATTATCCTCAAGGACGGCAATCCGTTCCTCGCCCTCGGCTCACCCGGCGGATCGACCATCATCACCACCGTGTTGCAGACGATCCTGAACAGGGTGGACCTGGGCATGAGCATCTCTGACGCGATCGCCGCCCCACGTGCTTCGCAACGGAACACCGCCAAGGTCACCGCCGAGCCGGACTTCATCACGGCGTATGGGAGTCAGCTGACACCGTATGGCCATCAGTTCACGCCATCAGGCGATGCCTTCACCTCGGCCGCGGAGATCGGTGCGGCAACAGCGATTGAGTTCAGGCCCAACGGGCGCATGATCGCAGCCGCCGAGCCGGTCCGGCGAGGGGGAGGCTCGGCGATGGTTCTCAAACCGTCGCCGTAAGCTGGGTGAGCTGCGTGAGCTCGATGAGGGCAAACCCGCTGTGCATGACGGGCAAACGGTGGAAGAATTGTGGCTGGACCAAAACGGCCGGCGGCGCATCTCGCCTGCTGAGACCCAGGTGAGTCCCCCAGTGCGCCGTCGGTCCTGACCTTGTCGAATTCCTATGCCGCGCCGGTCCACCTGGGTGCGGTTGCCGCCCGCCGGAGCTCCTTGGCACGGGCACGAAAGCCGTCGCTCGCCTTGCGCCGCTCATCACACGCCTGTGGGGTCGCGCTTTGGGGAAGCGGGCTCTGCGGAACCGTGCTTTGAAGAGCTATCATCGTGACCGGTTCCCGGGCGCCCGCAGCCGGGCAAAGGTCTGTGACCAGCCCCATGCCTGCACACTCGCGCGCAGCGGCGATGCCGGCGACCACACCGGACTTGTCCTCGAACGGCGTCGAAACAGCAATGACCATTCCGTCGGGTGATTTGAGGCGGAACCTGAAAAGGGACTCTCCGTCAACGAATACTTCAAACACGCCAGCCACTGCTACCTCCCGGTCTGCGGATCCAGCTGCGTAGCGACTTCACTACGGAGCGGGACTTAGCATCGCTGCCTTCCCTGTCCGCTGGTTTGGTTGAACGATCGCTAATTTGGTTGAACGATCGCTAATGGATCGCCCCCCACATCACACTCAGTCTGTGCCAGCTCCGTTTGGGCTCACAAGACCGGGCGAGTAAACCCTGTGTAAAACCTGTCAAACCCGCAGTGTTCCGGCACACCCGGTCCTCCGAAAGACCCGAGCGTTACGGGTGACCGCCCTGCAGTCAGTCGGACGTCAATGGTTCCGATTCATCAAGTGCTCAAGCAGGGCAAGTTCAGGGAAGCCTGGATGCCGGGCAATGCTGGCCCTCAGTTTGGCCCGAATGTGCTCACCGTCGGGCTCGGTACCGCTGAGGACTTCGTCGATGATGCCCTGTGCCTGCTCGCGTAAGGCTGCGAGGTTGTCACTTCCGACCACAGCGGAATTCAACACCATTTCCGGCCCTCCGAGTGGGTCAAAAGACTCCAAAGGTTCCGACACTGCCAGCCCCCAATAGTCATCCTGGCAGGTCCCGGCTGAGTCCGGGATTGCCCGCATCCACTCTCGATAGTAATGAGGGCAACCGGATTGTCCACGGCCCGGGAGCCGTGAACAATGAATATGGCCCCGTGTCTGCAGTTTATGACAAGGGGTCCTCCGGGTAGCTCACGACGGTCGCGGCAGCTCGCAGCCTCCCACAGGGTTCAGTCCCATGTAGTTCAGTGGACCCGCAACGATATTCAGACTAACCGTTGCGAATTGCGAACACTTCGCGGGAACCGCGTTGAAATAGCCGCGCTGGCCGGCGGCTACCGCTCCCACTACGAGCCAGATCACGACGATCAGCCCGAGAATCAACCGCAAACGCATCTGCCCATCGACCAACCTCTCGTCAATCCCGGATATCATCACCTTACTTATTTAACGGCGTAGACCATAGGCTAGCCGGGTGTGAACTCACGTTGGGACGTCAGGGTGGAGCTATGACCACTGGGAGCACGTGCTCAAGAGTTCGGATCCCACAATGCGTGCCGTCTTCGCGGAGGACAGTGCCGCGTTGATAGGCCTGATCATTGCCTTCTTCGGCATCTTCTTGCACCAAGCCACGGGTTCGCCTGTTCCAGACGCTCTCGGGTCTACCGGACGAACCTTCACTTGCCTTTGGCGTTCGTCGGCCCTCGCCAGCGGTCGAGTAGCAAGCCCGACGGCGGGCCTCGCCTGAGGAAAACAAGTACACGCTACTCGTGCCATGCTTCACGCAAAGTTGTTGACTCAAGACACCAGCATCCGCGTGCAGCCCGGGCACGCCGACCCCAGCTGGCCAACCGTAGGGTCGGCCGCAGGATGGAACCGGCGCCGCGGCGGCGGAGGCACAGTCAATGTTGAGGAGGCCGAAATGGACTGGCAACAATGGATCTGGATCGTCGTAGTGGTTGTCATAATCGCGCTGATCCTCGCCGTCGTCGTTTTTGGACGCCGCGCGAAGACTGCCGTCGACCGCAAGCGCGCCGCGGAGCTCCGCGAGAGGGCACGGACCGACGCCCTGGGAGCTCATGAGCGCAGCGCCGAGGCTGCTCGGGCGGAGGCCGACGCCGCCCGAGCCGAGGGCGAAGCGGAACAGTTGCATAAGGAGGCCACCGAGAAGCAGGCGGCTTCCGAGCGGGCCAACGAAGTCTCGCAAGACCGGCTACGGCGGGCCGAAGAGTTGGACCCAGATGCGGGAACCCGTTCGGAGAGGGACGACGGCGGCGAGCAAGAGCGTCGGCAGCCGTAGCCCCGGATCCGCGGGGAGGCCGCCCTGGATCATCCCTAGGTGGAGGGGAAGAATGATTGAAGATTCCGAACACGGAAGGGAACTCACATAGTGGATGACGCCCGGGCTGAGATTCTGTCCCTTCTCGGGTTGGACCCCATTCGCTCTTATCAAGCTGCGAAAGTTGTTCGTGGTCCCCGTGTCCATCAGGGGAAGGTCCTCCGCGAGCGCCTCGAGATTTGGGCGGACGATGGGCATGTTGTCCCTTGTCTCTTGCTTACGCCGATCGACGACGATCATCAGGCGGGGTCTGTGGTGGCCGTCCACCAACACGCCGGAAACTATGCCCTGGGAAAGGGCGAGCTTGCCGGGCTTGACGGTGACCCGCAAATGGCGTTTGCCCTTGAATTGGCAGAGGCAGGCATGCCGACGCTGGTCCCCGACCTTCTTGGATTCGAGGAGCGGCAACGCGACACGGCGGACCCTTGGCAAGCGGAGCACCGCGAGGCATGGAACCTGGTGGCGTCCGGGTCGACGTTGCAAGACCTCCACACGGGGGACATCGCCATGGTCACCGGATGGCTTGACGCCGAAGTTCGCGGACCCGTAGGGATTGCAGGTCATTCCCTGGGCGGCCAGATCGGACTCTTCAATCTAGCTTGCGATCCGCGGCTGCGTGCCGGGGTCCTCAGTTGCGGGATCGGGACCCTTGAGTCGTTTGAACGGGAGGCCATTTCGCATAACCCGGCGTGGTTTGTGCCGAATCTTCGCAAAGGCGGTGACACCCATCTGGTGGCTCAAGCTATTGAAAACCAGCGTGTCATGATCGTCGCCGGACGGAATGATCCGCTGTTTCCCTTTTCGGACGTCCAAGGCCTCATCAGTTCCTTCCGGGAAGGCGTCGCCGATTTTGTCCCTTTTCAAGGCGGGCACGCTTTTCCGGCCGCGCAGAGAAGACGTGCCGTTTCTTGGTTGAAGGCTAGCTTGATCGCCGCCGAATAACGCCTTAGGTCGCCGCTACGCGCCACCTGCGGCAGGTGCGGTTTGCGGTAGTTCTGCCAGTTCCCGGGTTGCGGCCCAGCTCGCGAGGAGGCGCAGCGCATCTGCGGAGGGGGAGCCAGGTTCTGCCGGGTAGATGAACAGCGAGAGCCCCGTGTCCGCCGAGAGCTCCATCGCTTCGAACAGCAGGCGGAGTTCGCCCACCACAGGGTGGAGGAAATGTTTGAACCCGGTGTAGTGGCGGCGCACGTCATGCGCTGCCCAGCTGGTGCGGAACTCGTCGCTGCGGGTGGATAGCTCTCCAACGAGATCACTTAGCCCGCGGTCGAACGGGTCGCGACCGGCCTCGGCGCGGAGGATGGCAACCATGTTGTTGGCTGCGAGCTCCCAGTCCGGGAAGAACCGCCGGGCGCGTTCTTCATCCAGGAAAATGAAACGCGCATAGTTGGCCGGACGGACCGGGTTGACGTACATCTCCGAGTTTCGGCAGCGCAAGGAGTCCCTGCCAGTACCTCCATGGCCAGAGGCAGCGGCCCCCGGCTAGAAAATGTGGAAGTCCCCGGCGTCGGCGTTCGCCGACGGGTACACCACAGGTTCCCAACCCAACTCAAGCAGGACGTCGTTGATGCTCATCTGTCCGTCCAGTTGCACGGCCGGGACGAAGGCGGTTTCGGATTCGACTTCAGCGGTCATGGATCGATCTTATGTGCGGCCGGGTGCACTGACGCGCTGAACACGCGCCTCCAGAGTAAGACGCCGAGGCTGCTTTTCGTTCGACGCTCAGGGTTTTTGGGATGCAGCCGCGGAGGGGGAGAGGTCGGACAGCGTGAGCTGATGTGCCGGCGCCTTGGGGAAGGGGTAGCTGATAGTCACTCCTAGGTCCGGACCGACGTGGACCAGCGCGCCGCCAGCCAACGGCCTCCACGCCGGGTCGTCATCCATCGGTTCAGTGGCAATAAGGACGTGTCCGGAATGGGCGAGCTCCTTGCTGTGGGCGCGGATGCGTGAGCTCCGCGCGTCCAACGGAACTGCATCGCCAGGACTCGCTGGATGCCGTTCCAGAATGTGCAGTTCGTGAGTGTTCGGGAACCTAACCGCCCAAAGGTCGGTCGCCGTCGTCAGAATAAGGTTCAAGCTGAAGACCGGAAGTTCATGGGCGATCCAGCTGATCGCTTGGGTGATACCTTCGCCGACGTCGCCACCTGCTCGCCTGCTCTCTGCAGTAATCAGGGCGAAGAGGCGCTCACTGTCGGTCTGGCCGTACACCAGATCCGCCGCCCCTAACTGAACCAGCCGCTGATCCAGCTGTTCGAGACCGGCGAAGGCGCCGTTGTGGGCGAACAGCCGGCCTTCTTGCTCGAACGGGTGCGTGTTGACCATCGTGTGTCCGCCGGTGCTGGCATACCGCACATGGGCCAGGAACGTCGTGCTCTTCAGGATCCGCGCCTCGCGCGCAAAGGCGTGGTCCTCCCAGGCGGCGAGCGGCTGCTTGGACACATGGGCCTTACCGTCACCGTCAAAGGTGCCTATGCCGGCGCCGTCGGGTTCGCGCCGGCTCTGGTCAGCGAGGCTGTCCGGCGCGTCTAAGAGCCAAAACGTGGCCCGGACGGGCTGGGACCCGGCGTGCAAGCCGAACAGGCGGCACATGGGCATTCTCCTTGTGAGTCGCTGCTGACTAGTGGTGGAACACCTGGGTTTGCCCGCCTGCGGGCATGGGCGCGGTGAGGCCGTCCAAGTACGCAACTTCCTTTTTGAGGTCGTCCAGGAAGCTGGATGCGAGGTCGCGTGTGAAGCCGTTGCGGACAACGATCCTTTGCACCGTCACCTCGCTCAGGCCGTCCGGCATTGGATAGGCGGGGACGAGCCACCCATTCATCCGAAGCCGTTCGGACAAGTGGTGAAGGTTCCAATTCTCCGTATAGCCGTCAGTAAGCTGCCAGGCAAAGACCGGGATGTCCGATCCGTCGCTCCACAAAGTGAATGGCTCCATCACCCCTATTTCACTCGAGAGAAAAAGCGCCACATCCCGGGAGGTTGCCTGAACGGATTTGTAACCCTCGTATCCGAGCCGGAGGAACAGGTAGTACTGCAAGAGCACCTGGGCGCCGGGGCGGGAGAAGTTCAGGGCGAAAGTCGGCATGTTCCCACCCAGGTAACTGACGTGGAAGATCAGGTCCTCGGGCAGGGCTTGCCCATCCCGCCAGATGACCCATCCAAGGCCTGGATAGACCAAGCCGTACTTGTGGCCTGAGGTGTTGATCGAGGCAACCCTTGGCAAACGGAAGTCCCAAACAGTCTCCGGTTGCAGGAAAGGCGCAATCATGGCGCCGGAGGCACCGTCAACATGGATAGGAATATCGAGTCCTCGCCGTGCCTGTATCTCGTCCAACGCCGCGGAGATACTTTCCACAGGCTCATAGGATCCCGTGTAGGTCACGCCCATGATGGCCACAACGCCGATTGTGTTCTCGTCCACATACTGATCCAGTCCGTGGCCGTCGAGCGCCGGATGTTCCTTTGACACAGGAACGTACCGGGCTTCCACGTCCCAGTAGTTGCAGAATTTCTCCCAGCACACCTGCACGGCCGAGCTGAGGACAAGGTTGGGTTTGTCCGTCGAAAGGCCGGCCGCCCGCCTTGAATGTTGCCAGCGGCGCTTCAACGCCAGGCCGCCGAGCATGCATGCCTCTGAGGAGCCGATGGTGGACGTCCCCACGGACTTGGCGGGATCGGGCGCGTTCCACAGGCCTGCGAGCATGCGCCAGCAGCGGGTTTCGATCAAGGCGGTTTGGGGGTATTCGTCCTTGTCAATCATGTTCTTGTCAAACGTCTCGGCGTAGAGTTTCGACGCTTCGGGTTCCATCCACGTTCCAACAAACGTTGCGAGATTGAGGCGGGAGTTCCCGTCCAGCATGGCCTCATCGTGGACGACCTGATAGGCCGTCGACGGGAGGGACTCTCCGTCCGGGAGGGTGAAACGTGGAAAGATGCTTGATTCTCCCGGCCGGCTGAAAACCGGGTTCAACTCAACCGCTGTGTCGGGTTCATGGGCTGATGCCCGGTGAGACCTATTGATGGTTCGCTCCTTCGACTCGCCACGCGCTCGCCATGGCGGTGCCACGGCCTGCCAGGGCCCACGCTACCGTGGGAGGCCTCCGCACCCAAGCCACGAGGCATGGTGCCAAAAAGGCCCCGGGTACATAATCGCAGGGGACGGAGCTCTGTCACCGCGATAATTAGGAGGCACCAATGTCGATGCAGCACACCCCGGAAGAGCGCCAGTCGACAGAGACGCGCAGCGTCCCGCTACCGGGATCAGAAAGGGCCCCCGCTCCGGGCGTCAGGGACCTTCTAGGTCCAGTCGACCCGTCCCGTCGGATTGAGGCGACGGTCATACTTCGACGCCAGGAAGAATTGACTGAAGTGCCGTCCACCCCTCTGTCGCGGGACGAGCTGGCCTTGAGTTACGGCGCATCCGCCGCGGACCTTGATCTGGCCGTGCATACCTTCACCGACTTGGGCCTTGAGGTTGTTGAATCGGACGCGGCTAGCCGCAGGATTCGGCTGGCCGGCTCAGTGGAGCAGCTGAGCAGCATTTTCGGAACGTCCCTGGATGAGCTGACGAGCCGCAGCCCAGACGGCACTTCGGTTACGCACCGCCACCGCACCGGAGGCCTCCAGGTGCCCGCGGCCCTCGACGGCATCGTTGTTGCCGTCCTAGGCCTTGATGACCGTCCCCAAGCCCGGGCTCAGTTTCGCGTCATACCGCTGGCCGCGACAGGTACCAGCTATACCCCGCCCCAGTTGGGAAAAATCTATAACTTCCCAGACGGAACTGACGGGACAGGCCAAACCGTGGCCATCATCGAACTCGGCGGCGGCTACGGCCAACAGGACCTGGACGCCTACTTCCAAGGCCTCGGCATACCCACACCGACCATCACTGCGGTGGGAGTCGACGGCGGGGCAAACCAGCCAGGGCAGGATCCGGCGGGTGCCGACGGGGAAGTCCTGCTCGACATCGAAGTTGTAGGTGCCTTGGCACCGAAGGCCAATATTGTGGTCTACTTTGCCCCCAACACCGACGCCGGATTCCTGGACTCGATTATCGCAGCGTCGCACGCGAATCCCGCACCAGCCGCAATCAGCATCAGCTGGGGCCAGAGCGAGGACGCATGGACGGCCCAAGCCCGTACGGCCTTCGACCAGGCCATGGCCGACGCAGCGGCCCTCGGGGTGACGGTGACAGCCGCAGCCGGGGACAACGGCAGTGCCGACGGCGCAACGGACAGCAAGGACCACGCCGATTTCCCGGCGTCGAGCCCTCATGTGCTGGCCTGCGGCGGAACCCGCCTTCAAGCGGACCATGCGACGGGCGTCATCAGCGCAGAAACCGTCTGGAACGACGGTCCCAACTCGGCTACCGGCGGAGGGTACAGCGACGTCTTTCCTGTTCCCTCCTGGCAGTCGGGCGTCACCGGACACGCGAAGCACAAACCCGCCCCCAAGAAGACAGGACGAGGCGTGCCAGACGTCAGCGGCGTCGCGGACCCGCAGACCGGCTACCGGGTTCGAGTCGATGGGAAAGACATGGTGATCGGCGGAACCAGCGCGGTGGCACCTCTCTGGGCGGCGCTGATCTCCCGCCTCGCCCAGGCAACCAACAGGCGCTTCGGGTTGATCCAGCCGCTGCTCTACCAAAACGGCACGCAACCTGCGTCAGGCTTCCACGACATCACAACAGGCTCCAACGGAAGCTACCGGGCCGGGACCGGCTGGGACCCCTGCACCGGCTTGGGCAGCCCGGACGGCAAAGCCCTTCTTGCATTGCTGCAGGCTAAACCCTGATCGCCCATTCCGCGACAACATCAGTAGCGCCGAACTCAAGGGCCGTCGCCGATTACTGTCGGTCTACCGGCCGCGAAACGGCACGCCCATGCCTGCTTTGGTGGCCTCCGCCGGAGCAGATACGATGGACGGTGGCTGGCTGTGGTCCCCGTACGCCACAAGCTATGAAGCCATATCAATGAATAGGAGACACCCGTGTCAGATGCCCAGCAGATCACCCTCATCGTCGATGGCGAAGAGACCAAGGTGACGGAAGGGACCACCGGCGCGGAACTCTTCTTCGAGCGCCGCGACGTTGTAGTAGCCCGTGTCGACGGCGAACTCAAGGACCTTGACCAGGCGCTGCCCGAAGGTGCGCAGGTTGAAGGTGTGACCATCGAGTCGGCGGACGGCCTTAACGTCCTGCGCCACTCCACCGCACACGTCATGGCCCAGGCCGTGCAGCAGCTGCGCCCGGATGCCAAACTCGGAATCGGCCCGTACATCACAGACGGCTTTTACTTCGACTTCGATGTTGCCGAACCCTTCACCCCTGAAGACCTGCGCCAGCTCGAAAAGATGATGCAGAAGATCATCAACCAGAACCAGAAGTTCGTGCGCCGCGTTGTCACTGAAGACGAAGCCCGCGAAGCCATGAAGAACGAGCCCTACAAGCTCGAACTGCTGGGCAAGAAGAACAACGCTGCCGACGCCGGCGAGGGCGTCAACGTCGAGGTGGGCGCTGGGGACATCACCATCTATGACAACGTGGACCGCAAGAGCGGTGACAGTGTCTGGTGCGATCTCTGCCGCGGACCGCACCTGCCCAACACCAAACTGATCTCAAATGCTTTCGCCCTGACCCGTTCCTCGGCGGCCTACTGGCTGGGCAACCAGAACAACCAGCAGCTGCAGCGTATCTACGGCACCGCTTGGCCTACCAAGGATGCACTGAAGGCCTACCAGGAGCGCATCGCCGAGGCTGAGCGCCGCGACCACCGCAAGCTCGGCGCGGAGCTGGACCTGTTCTCCTTCCCGGACGAACTGGGCTCCGGCCTGCCGGTGTTCCACCCCAAGGGCGGCATCATCCGCAAGGCCATGGAGGACTACTCCCGCCAGCGCCACGTGGATGCCGGCTACGAGTTCGTCTACACCCCACACATCACCAAGGGCCACCTCTACGAGGTCTCCGGCCACCTTGACTGGTACAAGGAAGGCATGTTCCCGGCGATGCACATCGACGCGGAACTGAACGACGACGGCACCGTGCGCAAGCCCGGCCAGGACTACTACCTGAAGCCGATGAACTGCCCCATGCACAACCTCATCTTCCGATCTCGCGGCCGCTCCTACCGCGAACTGCCCCTGCGCCTCTTCGAATTCGGTTCCGTCTACCGCTACGAGAAGTCCGGCGTTGTTCACGGACTGACCCGTGTGCGCGGCATGACTCAGGACGACGCCCACATCTACTGCACCCGCGAGCAGATGAAGGACGAACTCACCACCACCCTGAACTTCGTCCTCGGCCTGCTCAAGGACTACGGCCTGGACGATTTCTACCTTGAACTGTCCACCAAGAACGAAGACAAGTTCGTTGGTGAGGACGCCGCCTGGGAGGAAGCCACCCGTACCTTGGCCGAAGTAGCCGAGGCCTCGGGGCTGGAACTGGTCCCGGATCCGGGTGGAGCCGCGTTCTACGGCCCGAAGATCTCGGTGCAGGCCAAGGACGCGCTGGGCCGCACCTGGCAGATGTCCACTATTCAGCTGGACTTCAACCTGCCTGAGCGTTTCGAGCTCGAGTTCCAGGCTGCCGACGGCACCCGCCAGCGTCCGGTCATGATCCACCGTGCCCTGTTCGGCTCGGTCGAGCGCTTCATGGGCGTGCTCACCGAACACTACGCAGGAGCCTTCCCGGCGTGGCTTTCGCCCGTGCAGGTGGTTGGCATCCCGGTGGCGGAGGCGTTCAACGACTATATGTTCGACGTCGTTGACCAGCTCAAGGCCGCGGGGATCCGTGCCGAAGCGGACATATCATCGGACCGCTTCCCAAAGAAGATCCGCACTGCGAGCAAGGACAAGATTCCCTTCGTCCTGATCGCCGGCGGAGAGGACGCGGAAGCCGGCGCTGTGTCGTTCCGCTTCCGTGATGGCAGCCAAGACAACGGCGTGCCCGTTGCCGAGGCCGTCCGGAGAATCGTGGACGCCGTCAAGAACCGCGAGAGCTGACGAGGCGGCAACGCCGAGGCGGAAACAGTGCAGGAGAACACAGGCGTGACAGCTGACTATCCGGGCGATGCTGAAGTGACCGACGACTTCAGCTTGGCAGGTGTTCCGGACGCCTTCCAGCGCCTGTGGACTCCGCACCGCATGGCCTACATCAAGGGCGGGCCGAACCAGTTCAAAAACCAGGACGACTGCCCGTTCTGTGTAGCTCCAAGCCGGACGGACGAGGAATCCCTCATCGTGCACCGTGGCAAGACCTGCTACGTGGTGCTGAACCTGTTTCCGTACAACCCCGGCCACCTGCTCGTGTGCCCGTACCGGCATGTGCCGGACTACACGGACATCACAGTGGAGGAAACAGCTGAGATGGCGGAGCTCACGCAGACTGCGATGCGCGTGCTACGCAAGGTGTCCAACCCGGCCGGCTTCAACCTGGGCATGAACCAGGGCGTGGCCGGCGGGGCTGGAATAGCAGCTCACCTGCACCAGCATGTGGTTCCGCGCTGGGGCGGGGACGGAAACTTCTTCCCGATCATCGCGCAGACCAAGGCCATAACCCAGACCCTTGACGAGGTCCGCCAGCAAGTGGCAGACGCGTGGCCTGGCGAGTCGGACGCATCCGGGGAGACGGATGCTTAATCGTCATGCGCGCGGGTTTTTCACCGCGTTGTTCTCGCCGCTTGCCCGATTCCTGCTCAAGGTGGGGGTCTCGCCGGACGCCGTTACCGTCGTCGGGACCGCCGGGGTAGTGCTCGGCGCCCTGATTCTCTACCCCATGGGCCAACTCTGGTGGGGCTCCCTGCTCATCGCGGTCTTCGCCTTGTCCGACGTCGTGGACGGCATAATGGCGCGGGAGCAGGGCCGCAGCGGCCCCTGGGGAAACTTTCTCGACTCCACGCTGGACCGGCTGGCGGACGGCGCCATTTTCGCCGGCGTCGCCGTCTGGTTCTTCATGGGCGGGGCGAACAGCGCTATTGCCATAGCGGCGGTGGCCTGCCTGATACTCGGGATGGTTGTTTCATACGCCCGCGCCAAGGCTGAATCACTGGGCTTCTACGCCAACGTGGGAATCGCCGAGCGTGCCGAGCGGCTCATCTCGGTGCTGCTCGTCACCGGCCTGACCGGCCTGGGGCTGCCTCCCGTCGTCTTGCTGGTGACCCTCGTCATGCTCGCCGCCGCAACGGGCATCACCGTCGTCCAAAGGATGGCGGCTGTCCGCGAACAGGCAATGGCAGACGTCGACGGCGGTACACCCGCCTAAGCGGTCGGATCATTTTGTGCGCCGAAGCCTGTTGGCCGCTCGGGAGATACGCGTTGGTGTCACTCGCGTTCCTGTGGTGTGCAGGCGCGTTTCGTGCTCGCGGGTTCATCCCCGGGTGGGTCTGAAGTAGTGGTTGCGTCTGGGTGTTTGGCGGGGATCGATGTGGGGTGGGGGTTTGAACCATGCCACTCCGGTGTCCGTGGTGATGGTCCATTGTTCTTTGTGGATGACGTGGTGGTGGTGGCTGCACAGCAAGACGCCGTTGTCGGTTCCGGTGGTGCCGCCGTGGGACCAGTAGGTGGTGTGGTGGGCTTCGCACCAGGGCGCGGGGATGTCGCAATCGGGGAAGGCGCAGCCTTGGTCGCGGGCGGTGATGGCTTTGCGGATGTGGGGCGGGAACACCCGGGTGGTGCGGCCGATGTCCAGGACGCGGCTGTCGCTGCCGAGCAGGACGGGGATGATGTCCGCGTCGCAGGCGATCTTGCGGATGGCCGAGGGGTGGATCGGGCCCTGGAACGTGGACGTGCCGGTGCCCAGGCGGGGGCTTGCTGCGGTGGTTTGGTGTTCGACGCGCTCGAGCAGCTCGCGGTAGTCGATCGTGACCATCACCTGCGGACGGAGACCACCCGCGGCGGGAAGCTCACCGGTGGACAGGGCCGCTGCGCAGGCCCCGACGAGCCCGTCTAGCAGCTTCTGTGCCCGTGAGCGGCGATCCAGCGACGGGTGGGCAACGGCGTCGTGCTCCGAAAACCCTCCGGCGGCGCCGCCGGTGGTGCCGCCGGAATCCGCGTCCGGTGATCCGCCGGTATCGTGGCGGAGGCGCGGGTTGGTGGCGGTGTTCATGACGGTGGCGAGGGTTTCAAATTGTTCCGCGGTGGCGAAGATTTCCAGGTGATGCAGGCCGCGGCGGGGTGTGCGGATGAACGCGCCTTGGCGGTGGCGGAGTTCTTCCTCTCCGGGTTCTGGCCCGTCCTGGTCGATGGCGTGGACCCAGCGCTTCGCCATCCGGGACACGAAATCGGGATCGCTCTGCAGCGCGGTGCTGGTCAGTGCCTGTTCCATCTGCAGGGCGGTGTCCGTATCGGCGATGTGCCGCACCTGGTCCAGGGCAACGCTGATCACCGTGGCCGAACGGGACGGCACGGCTGCCGAGGAAAGGGCCGCGGCGAGGACCCCGTGCCGTGCGGGTATTTCCTGCCCGGCGATCCCTGCCTGCGGGAGCACGGCGGCGGCCTGTGCGAGCCGGCGCCGGGCCTCGCCGATGCCGATCCGCAGCCTGGCCCGCAGGAATTCGGCGGCGTTCCGGTAACCGCCGTCAACCACGGCGGCCACTTCCGTGGGGCTGAGCGCAGGTGCCGACGCCGGAACCCCGGGGTCGGATGCGGTTGCCGCGGGCTCGGTCCAGCCGGTCATCCACGCCGGTGCCGGGGATGACTGCCGTGCCGCCTGGGCTTCGCGCCGCGTCCGCTCCAGGGCCTGGGCCGCTACGATCTGCAAAAACTCCACCGTCCGCGAGATCTCTTCGACCTTGCCGGCGAACTCAGCGGCCTCGGGGAAGCCAAACAGCCGGGCCTCGGAGACGGCAGCTGAACGCAGCGCATTCATCGCCTCCGCTGCCTGATCAAGGCCACCTGCCAGGCCCGGCGCGGATTCAGGCCCGGTACCGGGGCAGACCTCCAGCCGGTTGATGTCGGCATGGCGGGAGGAAGCAGCGGGCTTCAGGCGGCGGGAAAGACGCCCCAGCGGCGCAATCCCGCCATCGGGCGGGGCCGCCCGACGTGCCGCTAATTGATCGATGCCTTCCATAAACAAACACTGTCACGAGGCTCGGACATTATTAGCCCGGTTAGCTTGCGATCCGTTCCCTGGTACTCGAAGTATCGCGACGAGCGGGACCCATATCAGCCGATGCGCGGTGCCTCCAGCCACTGGCGGAACAGTGTGGCCTGAGGCGGGTAATCAAGTACGACCGGCCCAGCGCAGGGGACTAGTATTGAACTTACTTGGTCAATGTGACCTGGAAATCCGGTGCGTGCTGTGCGTGGCCACCTGTCCGCCTGCGCCCCGGCCAAGGTCTTCTATCTACCCATAGGGGTTTTTGTGTCTACACCTGATGTAAGCAACGAAGCCGGTTCGTCCGCAGCCAGCGTTACGGGCAGCAGCCGCGTCAAGCGCGGCATGGCCGAGATGCTCAAGGGCGGCGTCATCATGGACGTCGTCAACGTCGAGCAGGCCCGCATCGCCGAAGATGCCGGTGCCGTGGCCGTGATGGCGCTCGAGCGCGTTCCCGCGGACATCCGCGCCCAGGGCGGCGTCTCCCGCATGTCGGACCCGGACATGATCGATGCGATCATCGCCGCGGTGTCCATCCCGGTCATGGCCAAGGCCCGCATCGGGCACTTCGTCGAGGCCCAGGTCCTGCAGTCTTTGGGTGTGGACTACATCGACGAGTCCGAGGTCCTGACCCCGGCCGACTACACCCACCACATCGACAAGTGGAAGTTCACCGTTCCCTTCGTCTGTGGCGCCACGAACCTCGGCGAGGCCCTGCGCCGCATCAACGAGGGTGCGGCCATGATCCGTTCCAAGGGCGAGGCCGGCACCGGCGACGTCTCCAACGCCACAACGCACATGCGCCAGATCCGCGCCGAGATCCTCCGACTCTCCACGCTGCCCCAGGACGAGCTCTACGTCGCGGCCAAGGAACTGCAGGCCCCGTATGAGCTCGTCAAGGAAGTCGCCGCCACCGGCAAGCTCCCCGTCGTGCTGTTCACCGCCGGCGGCATCGCCACCCCGGCGGACGCGGCAATGATGATGCAGCTCGGTGCGGACGGCGTGTTCGTCGGTTCGGGCATCTTCAAGTCCGGCAACCCGGCACAGCGTGCCGCCGCCGTCGTGAAGGCCACCACGTTCTTCGATGACCCCGACGTCATCGCCAAGGTCTCCCGCGGCCTGGGCGAAGCCATGGTGGGCATCAACGTCGAGGAAATCCCCGAACCCCACCGCCTCGCCGAGCGCGGCTGGTAACACTCACCTGTAGCGCGGCAGCGCTCTGGTCCTCTGCGTGCTATTCCCCACACCCGGCTAGGCCGCTTCGCGGCGAGCCGGACGCAGGGCCCCTTTTACGCACGCTGCCGGACCACAGCTTGCCTCTAGCGCGACGGCGGCCGGTCACCTTCACGGTGACTGGCCGCCGTCGTGCGTTAACCCAAGTAACTCGCAGTTAATGTCGTTATCAGGGCCCAAAACGACAACAACTGCGGGTTAGTTGGGTCGGCCTACCGACTACTGAAGCCCGCGGCGCTTGAGGAGGGGCTCCAGGGAGGCATCTCGTCCCCGGAGTGTGCGGAAGGATTCCAAGGGATCCCGGCTGTTGCCCTGGGAGAGTAGCTCCGCACGGAATCGTTCGCCGTTCTTGCGCAGGAGTCCGCCGTTTTCGGTGAACCAGTCCACCGTTTCCGCGTCGAGTACTTCACTCCAGATGTAGGAGTAGTACCCGGCTGCGTAGAAGTCACCGGCGAAGATGTGTTGGAAGTAACCCGTGCGGTACCGGGGCGGTATGAGGGAGTGCGCCACGCCGGCCGCAGCCAATGCCTTGGCCTCGAAGTCCTGCGCATCCTGTGGAACGCCTTCCACGTCCAACACGTGCCAGGCCAGGTCCAAAAGGGCCGCACCGAGGTACTCCGTCGTGGCGAAACCTTCGCCCCAGAGCCTGGACTCGTTGAGGCGGTCAATGATGTGCTGGGAGAGCGGCTCGCCGGTGGCGTAGTGGCGGGCGTAGTTGCCGATGATCTCGGGCCACATGATCCACATCTCGTTGACCTGTGACGGATACTCCACGAAGTCCCGGGGCACTGAGGTTCCGGAAAACCGTGGATACGTGACGTTGGAGAAAAGTCCGTGCAGGGCGTGGCCGAACTCGTGGAAAGCGGTCCGGACTTCGTCCAAGGTCAGAAGGGTCGGTTCTCCCGCTGGCGGTTTGGAGATGTTCAGGTTGTTGATCACCACTGGCTTGGTGCCCAGCAGTGCTGACTGTTCGACGAGCGAGTTCATCCAGGCGCCGCCGCGCTTTGAGTCCCGGGCGTAGTAGTCGCCCAGGAAGAGGCCCAACTCGGTGCCGTCCTCGTTGCGGACCTCCCAGACGCGGACGTCTGGGTGGTATCCCTCAAGGTCTTTGCGCTCGTGAAAGGTAATACCGAAGAGGTTTGTGGCTGCGAAAAACACCCCGTCCACCAGCACCCGGTCCAATTCGAAATAGGGCCGTAGAAGCTGCTCGTCCACCGCGTAGCGCTCCCGCCGGACCTTCGAGGAGTAGTACGCCCAATCCCAAGCTTCCAGCGGGTGCCCTGCGCTCTGCGCCAGTGCGGCGGCTTCGGCGTCGGCGTTGCGGATCGCGGCCGGAGCGAGCCTGTTGAGCATGGCCTCGACCGCCGCAAAATCTGGAGCAGTCTGCCGGTCGATGACCAGTTCGGCGTAGTCCCCGAACCCGAGAAGGGCCGCCTTCTCAGCCCTCAAGCACACCATGGACTTCGCCAGTTCCAGGACGTCCAGGCTGCCGCCGTCGCTGCCCCTCGCGATGGACGCCTCATACAGGCGGCGGCGGAGGTCGCGGTTCTGCAAAGAAGCCAAAGCAGGCTGGTTGCTCGGTTGTATGAGGGTCAGGAGGTACTTCCCCTCGTGTCCGGCAGAGCGTGCTGCCTCGGCAGCGCTGGCGATTTCGTCCGCTGGCAGGCCTGCAAGCTCTGCGGCATCATCCAGCAAGAGTGCCGCGTCCTTCATGGCTTCCTTGACGCGTTGGCCGTACTCCGTGCCTAAACGGGACAGCTCCGCATTGAGGCCCTTGAGCTTTTCCTGATCATCCGGTTCAAGCTGGATCCCCGACTGGCGGAATTCCCTGAGGTACTCCTGCACCAGCCGGATGGACTCGTCATCAAGCCCTGAAGTGTCAATGGCTGCGAACCGCTCGTACAGTCCGCGGTTGAGGTAAACCGCGTCCTGATGGGCAGAGAAGCGTGGAGACAGTTCCGTTTCCAGCTTCCGGATGGCCTCGGAAGCATCGGCGGAAACCAGTGTGAAGAAGGATGCCGCTGCCCGCTCCAGCATGCGGCCAGAGCGTTCCATCGCAACCGCCGTATTTTCGAAGGATGCGGGCTCCGGATTGTCCACGATGGATTGGATCTCGGCCAGGTGCTCAACGAGACCCGCGTCCACTGCCTCGGCGTAGTGGCTGTCCTGGATCTCTGCAAAGGGTGGCAATCCGAAGGGAAGGGTACTCGGCTCCAAGAGAGGGTTCGTCATCAAGCAACCCTTTCATGCAGGGCCGCGGTCCACAACGATCTTGGCCGGGTGTGCAGCTAGCGCGGCCGCCGCGCCGCATGTTCGCGCGCGAGGCGGGCGAAGCCGTCGTCGGGCGTTCCGGGGACGAAAGTACCGTACTTACGTTCGGCGGCGGTGCGGATCAGGAAATCGGCGATGGCAGGATTCTTCGGCAACAGGGATCCGTGCAGGTAACTGGCAACGACGTTGCGGTGCCGGGCGCCTTCATGGCCGTCTTTGCTGTTGTTGCCGGCGCCCTTGGACACGGTGCCGAGGGGCTCGACGCCGGGGCCCAGAGAGGTCTGTCCGCTGTGGTTTTCGTAGCCCAGGATTTCGCCGAACTCAGGTGAGGTGAGCGTGACGTTGCCGATGAGACGCTCATCGGTGCCGACGGTTTCGACATCCAGGATGCCGATGCCCGGGATGACCGGGCCGGCCTTCGTCTTGAAGAACTTGCCGAAAAGCTGGTAGAGCCCGCAAATGACCAGCATGGGCGTTCCGTCCTCCGCCATCCCGCGGAGTTGGTCGCCGCGTGCCTGGAGGTCGTCCTTGATGACGATCTGGCCGCTGTCCTGTCCACCGCCGCCGACGATGATGTCAACATCCTCGGGGAATTCGTCGCCCACGTTGTATTCGAGGAGCTCGGGCGTGTAGCCGTGCCAGAGCAGCCGCTGGCGCAGGACGAGGGAGTTGCCCCAGTCCCCGTAGATGTTCATCGCACGCGGATACAACTGCAGTACCCGTATGGTGCCCTTGCTTGCGTGTTGTGCAGTATCTTCGGCCGAGGTCATGAGACCACCTCCACTGTGGTGATTTTGGAGAGTTCACGCCGAATGGCCAGCATCGCAGTATAAGTGCAGAAAACCCGCTTCGGCTTGCCTGCCGAACCCCGGATGAATTCAGCCAAGGCCGCGGGGATGTCTGTGTTCACGGAGCCAAAACGGACCTCGTCGTACTGAAGCCGCAGGGCCATGTCGTACGCTCGGACGCCGGTGAGGACGTCCACGCCGTCCTCTCGGAGGGACTCGAATTCAACATCCCATAGCCAGGACATGTCGCGGCCGTCGGCATAGTTGTCATTGATGGCGATCATGGACGCGTAGCCCTTCGCCGGGAAGGACTTCAGGCCGAGCCGGAAGCCGCTGGGATTCTTCACCAGCACCAACTCAAGGGGCTGGCCGTCCACCACGAGGCTTTCCCCGCGGCCAAACGCCGGAGCGACCTCGGAGAGGGCCCTGACCAGCTTCGCGGCGTCTCCTGGCTTGCCGCTTGCCCCGGTAATGCTTCTGGCCAGCACCAACGCGGCGGCGGCGTTGAAGATGTTGTAGACGCCGCGGAGCTTCAGCTGGGTGGTGACCCGTTCGCCGTCGAACTCGAAGTCCGCTTCGTCGGCACCGACCCGGCGGAGCACGACGTCGGCCGTTTCGACGGCGGGAACGTCACCTTGGGCGCCGGTTCCAGGCGTCGCGGAACGCATGTCGTCGTCGTTCGGGAAGGTGCTGCGGAGCGATTCGTCCAAACCGAAGTAGAGCACTTCGGGACCAGTAATGGTCGCTGCGATCCGGGCGACGCGCGGATCCTCGCGGTTCAGGACCACGGTTCCCGTGGTTCTTTCGGCGATCCTCTGAAGAAGCAACGCGGTCGTGTCGATTTCGCCGAAGCGATCCAGTTGGTCGCGAAGAACGTTCAAGAGGAGGCAGTAGCGCGGCGGTACCTTGTTCACGAAGTGCACGGCGTGTGCCTCGTCAAGTTCCAACACCGCGACGTCGGCGTCCAGCTTGCCGCGCCAGTCCACCTCACCCAGGAGGGCCGCTGCCACGCCGCGCGTGAAGTTGCTGCCTGTGCGGTTAGTGAAGACCTTCAAGCCTTGGCTTTCAAGCAGTTCCACCACCATTTTGGTGGTGGTCGTCTTGCCATTGGTCCCGCTAACCACGGCCACGCCATGGGGGAGCGAGGACAGCGTCCGTTGCATGAAGCCCGGGTCGATCTTCTCGACCACGAGGCCAGGCAGAGCCGAACCTCCGCCGCGAAGCCTGGACACTGCGCGCACCAGCTTGCCGAGTGGAACGGTGAACGAAAACATGCTCTGTAATATATCCCAGTTGGTGCATAAACCATGTGCCGCAGGCCTGCAATCGGGTTGCCAAGGCGGCTCCGCCATCGGCAGCGCATTATGATGGTCGAATGACCAACCCCCCTTCCGAGGCGTCATCACGCGTGGGCTCCGGCCTGCGCATCGGCGTCCTCGCCCTACAAGGCGATTTCCGCGAGCACCTTCACGCCGTCGAAGCGGCCGGTGCCACCGGAATCGGCATCCGGCGTCCCGCGGAGCTAGACGACATTGACGGCCTCATTATTCCCGGTGGCGAATCCACCACTATCGACAAATTGGCCCGTATCTTTGAACTCGCCGATCCCATTCGCAAGCAGATCGCGTCCGGGCTCCCCGTCTACGGTTCCTGTGCGGGCATGATCCTGCTGGCGGACGACATCGCCGATCCCGCCACGGACCTGGCCGGTAATCCGCAGCAGACTTTCGGTGGATTGGACATCACGGTCCGTCGCAACGCTTTCGGCCGGCAGCGCGAGTCCTTTGAAACCGATCTTGACTTCAAGGGACTTGAATTCAGTGCGGGGGTGTCTGGAGTTGATCCTGTCCATGCAGTGTTCATCCGCGGACCGTGGGTGGAACGCGTGGGTCCGGGCGTCGAGATCCTCGCCCAAGTGGAACCGGGCAAAGCCGCCCACACGGACGCTTTGCATGGGTTGGCTAGAATTGTTGCAGTGCGCTCAGGTCGGTTGCTGGCCACCTCCTTCCACCCGGAAGTGACTGGGGAGAAGCGCGTGCATGAACTATTTATTCGAATGATCAGAGGGGAAGTTTAAAGCATGTCAGGCCACTCCAAATGGGCGACGACCAAGCACAAGAAGGCCATCCTCGATAGCCGCCGGGCCAAGTCGTTCGCCAAGCTGATCAAGAACATCGAAGTCGCTGCCCGCATGGGCGGACCGGACCTCGCCGGCAACCCAAGCCTTGAACTGGCTGTCACCAAAGCCAAGAAGACATCGGTTCCCGCTGACAACATCGACCGCGCCATCAAGCGCGGTGCCGGCCTGACCGGTGAAGTGGTCGACTACACGGAAATCATGTACGAAGCCCGCGGGCCGCAGGGTTCCGCTCTTCTGATCGAGTGCCTCACGGACAACAAGAACCGTGCTGCCTCGGAGGTCCGGCTCGCCATTTCCCGCAACGGCGGCACCATCGCCGACCCCGGCTCCGTGAGCTACCTCTTCACCCGCAAGGGCGTCGTTAACCTGCCTAAGAACGGGCTCAGCGAAGACGACATCCTGATGGCCGTACTCGACGCCGGCGCCGAGGAAGTCAAGGACAGCGGAGAAAACTGGGAAATCCACTCGGAGCCCACCGATCTCCAGGCAATCCGAGATGCCCTCAAGGAAGCCGGCATCGAATACGAGTCGGACGAAGCCGAGTTTGTGCCGTCCATGCAGGTTCCGCTGGACCTCGAGGGCGCCAAGAAGTTCATGAAGCTCGTGGACGCCCTCGAAGATCTCGACGACGTCCAGAACGTTTACACCAACGCGGACATGAGCGAGGAAGTCCAGGCTGCGCTCGAAGCCGAGTAGCGTCCTCTTGCAACTCAGCGTGACATCAAACAGGGAGGCCCGGACTTGACTCTTCGCGTATTGGGAGTCGATCCGGGCCTCACCCGTTGCGGCATCGGAGTGGTCGACGTCGAACGGAACCGGCGCGCCACCATGGTGGCCGTCTGCGTCGTGGGAACCTCCCCGGAGCAGTCATTGGACCAGCGGTTGCTGGTCATCGCTGAGGCCATCGATGAATGGCTTGACCTGTACAAACCCGACGTCCTTGCGGTGGAACGGGTCTTCTCCCAGTTGAACGTCAGCACAGTCATGGGCGTGGCCCAGGCGTCCGGTGTGGTCATTGCCGCCGCTGCGCGGCGCGGCATTCCGGTGGCACTCCATACGCCGTCGGAGGTCAAAGCTGCCGTCACTGGAAGCGGCACCTCCAACAAAGAGGCAGTGACAAAACTCATTACCAAGATCTTGCGCCTGGACGCACCGCCCCGTCCTGCGGACGCCGCGGATGCGTTGGCCCTCGCTGTTACGCACGCGTGGCGGGCAGGCAGCGGCGCCGCGGTTGCCACTACCGGACCAGGGAGCAGCGCGCTGACGCCGGCCCAGAGGGCTTGGGCCGAAGCCGAGGCGAAAGCGCGCCGCGTCCGCTAATTGTCGGTTGCCCTTGCTAGGGTATTCGTAGATATGTTCGGATAGCCCGCGGCGCAGCATGCACGGGGCAGTACTTCAGGAGCCGGGTCTTGATCAGTTTTCTCCGCGGAACCGTGGCGCACGTCAGCTTGTCCACGGCCGTCATCGATCTCAACGGTGCCGGAATGAGCGTCTACGCCACGCCCCAGACCCTCAGCCATCTGCATGTCGGCCAGGAAGCAAAGCTGTTCACCTCGTTGATCGTCCGGGAGGACTCCCTGACGCTTTTTGGCTTCTCGAACGACGACGAGCGGGAAGTTTTCGATGTCCTGCTCAGTGTGAGCGGGGTGGGGCCGCGTCTGGCCCTCGCAGTGTTGGCCGTGCATGAGCCCGAAGCGATCCGCGTGGCTGCGCATTCCGGTGATGCCAAGTCGTTCACCAGGGTTCCCGGTATTGGACCCAAGGTAGCCGGCAGGATCGTCCTGGAACTTGCCGGCAAGCTCGTCCCGCATGGCACCGCGCCGGGGGCTGCGCCCGCCGTCGCGGCCGAAGCGGTCTGGAAGCCGCAAGTGGTCGCCGCCATGACGAGTCTCGGCTGGTCCGAGAAGGACGCCGCCGGCAGCATCGACAAGGCAATGGCGGATTCCCCTGAACTTGCGGACGCCGGCAATGTCGCGCACATTCTGCGGGCCACCCTCCGCTGGCTCGGCCAGGACGGTGCCCGCGCGGGAAACCGGGTAGGCAGCCGTGGCTGAGGAGTCCCTCGTTACCGGGGGAGAGGAACCCGAAGAGCGCATCATCGAAGCCGCACTGCGCCCGAAAAACCTCCACGACTTCGTCGGCCAGCACCGCGTTCGCAAGCAGCTCTCGCTCGTCCTGGAAGCCTCGAGGATGCGCGGCCGCAGCGCGGACCACGTCCTGCTTTCAGGCCCCCCGGGGCTGGGCAAGACCACGCTCTCCATGATCATCGCCGCCGAGATGAACGCTCCCTTGCGCATCAGCAGCGGTCCAGCCATCCAGCATGCCGGGGACTTGGCAGCCATCCTCTCTTCCCTCTCGGAAGGTGAGGTTCTCTTCCTCGACGAAATCCACCGGATGTCCCGGCCTGCAGAGGAAATGCTGTACATGGCCATGGAAGATTTCCGGGTGGACATCGTGGTGGGCAAGGGGGCAGGGGCAACAGCCATTCCGCTGGAGCTGCCGCCATTCACCCTGGTCGGCGCTACTACCCGGGCCGGACTCCTGCCCGGACCGCTGCGTGACCGTTTCGGATTTACCGGACATCTGGAGTTCTATTCGGTAGCCGAGCTTGAGCTGGTTCTGCGCCGCTCGGCCGGGCTCCTTGACCTGAAGGTCAATTCGGCCGGATTCAGCGAGATCGCCGGCCGTTCCCGTGGAACACCGCGTATCGCCAACCGGCTGCTGCGCCGCGTGCGGGACTGGGCATTGGTCCACGGCATCGAACAGATCGACGCCCGGGCTGCCTCCGCCGCTTTGGACATGTATGAAGTGGACCAGCGTGGACTGGACCGCCTGGACCGCGCGGTACTGGAAGCGTTGATCACCAAGTTCAACGGGGGTCCGGTGGGGCTGTCCACCCTCGCGATCGCCGTCGGCGAAGAGCCTGAGACGGTCGAGACTGTTGCTGAGCCGTACCTCGTACGTGAGGGACTTCTTGGGAGGACGCCGCGCGGCAGGATTGCCATGGCCTCGGCATGGACGCACCTTGGATATGCCGTACCGGCCGGCGTGTTCGGACAGGACCCTCTGGCCCTGTTCGAGGACAGCGAAAATCAGGCAGAAAGCATCGACACCGGCCGCTAGCACGATCCATTCAGCTTAAGCCTCTAGACTGGTATGACACTCGGCACGTTCGAGTCCTTGGTTCTGTGCCCGCCCGTCGGAGCATTGTGCGGCCAAGTGGGGGAAAGCTCCACGGCCGTCGGATCCACCGGGCAGACATGGCCGTGAAACCAAAAACGTAAGTAAAGAACGGAACTTCCCTGTGGATCCAATGACAATCCTGCTGTTTGCCATGCTTGGCGTCTTCATCTTCATGATGTTCCGCCGCAACAAGAAGACGCAGCAACAGCAGGCCAAGCTGCAGTCCCAGTTCGCCCCTGGCGTTGACGTCATGACCAGTTTCGGACTGTACGGCCGAATCGTCTCGATGGACGACGCCGAGAACAAAGTTGTCCTTGAACTGTCTCCGGGCAACCTCGCCACGGTGCACCGCCAGGCCGTTACCAAGATTGTTGAGCCCGCCGAGGAAGCGGCTGTTGACGTTCCGGATGACGCGTCGTCCCTGACGGCTGCTGACGCCGACGAGCCAGCACACGCTGAGACCCCGGAGGAAACCCTCAAGCGCCTCAATGACGAGGGCAAGAAGGACAGCTAGTCCGTACCCGCGTCACCAGCGGGAATAGTCCTACGGCAATGAACCGCCGCCGGCCTGCGCTCACAAGTGCGCGCCGGCGGCTGTTCCGTCATCAACAGGAAGATCGAACATGGCACGAACCGGCCAAAAAAACGCAGCCCGCAGGGTGCTGATCTGGCTTGTCGCAATATTCGCTGTACTTACAGCAGTCCTCGCTGGGGGAGTCGTCACAGGCCATGCAAGCTGGGCACCAAAGCTCGCGCTTGACCTTGAGGGCGGCACGCAGATGATCCTCGCGCCAAAGGTCGAGGGTTCGTCGGGCATCAACGAGGAACAGCTGAACCAGGCTGTGGCGATCATTCGCCAACGCGTTGACAGCTCAGGCGTTGCCGAAGCGGAAATCACCACCCAGTCCGGCCGCAACGTGGTTGTCAGCCTTCCCGGCACGCCCAGCTCGGAAACCCGCGCCCTGATCCAGGCCTCGGCGGACATGAACTTCCGTCCCGTTATCACGGCGGGAGACCCTGCGGCCGTTCCGGTGGCATCGCGGACGCCTGACGCGAGCCTGCCCAAGCCCACGGCTGCGCCAACAAACGCTAGCGACACCAACTGGGTGACTGCGGACGTCTACAAGGCTTTCGAAGCCCTGGACTGTGTCAATCCCGCCCAGGACAAGCAGCCGCGGTCAGATCCCGCCAAGCCGCTGGTGACCTGCGAGCCGGCAACGGCCAAGACTCCTGCCGTCAAGTACATCCTCGGCCCGGTCGAGGTGAAGGGCCAGGACATCGTTTCGTCCTCCTTCGATCCCGTCCAGGGTGCACAGGGCTCGGTGACCAATGCCTGGGGCGTGACTATCACGTTCGATGCGAACGCCACGAAGACTTTCAAGGACGTTACCCAGAGGCTCAACCAGTTCTACGTGGCATCGCAGGCACAGGGCGGCAACGACCCCAAGGCCCAGTTCGCCATCGTCCTGGATGACCAAGTCATTTCTGCGCCGCGTGCCCTCGCCGTCATCACCGATGGCAAGCCGCAGATCACTGGTAACTTCACGCAAGCGTCCGCGCAGGCCTTGTCAGACCAGCTTCGCTATGGCGCTTTGCCCATCAGCTTCGATATCCAGTCCGAGGAGCAGATTTCCGCCACCCTCGGCGGCGAGCAGCTGCGTCTTGGCTTGATGGCCGGCGTGATCGGCCTCCTGCTCGTGGTGGTCTATTCACTCTTCCAGTACCGAGCCTTGGGCTTCGTGACCATCCTCTCCCTCGTGGTGGCCGGCGGACTCACCTACCTTGCCATCGCGATTCTTGGATGGACTGAAAACTACCGGCTGTCGCTGGCCGGTGTGGCAGGTCTAATCGTGGCCATTGGC
This sequence comes from Arthrobacter sp. DMZ02-1R, assembly GCF_057747935.1. Lineage (NCBI taxonomy): Bacteria > Bacillati > Actinomycetota > Actinomycetes > Micrococcales > Micrococcaceae > Arthrobacter > Arthrobacter sp. DMZ02-1R. Next base: position 2,471,874 of record NZ_CM173230.1, on the reverse strand, counting down.
CAAACGGCCGACTCCTTCATCGTGTACTTCGAACGCATCCGTGACGAACTTCGTGAGGGCAAGGGCCTCGTGTCCGCCGTCGCGAACGGTTGGAAGCGCGCCAAGCGCACGGTCCTCGCCTCAAAGGCCGTCAACCTGCTCGCTGCCTTGGTGTTGTATTTCGTCGCCGTTGGAAACGTCCGCGGCTTTGCCTTCACCCTCGGCCTCACCGCGCTGGCAGACCTCTTGGTCGTGTTCATGTTCACGCACCCGACACTTCAGGTGCTGGCCCGGACCAAGTTCTTCGGCGAAGGCCACCGCTTCTCCGGTCTGGACCCTGAGCGCCTTGGCGCCCTGCCGCTGTACCGCGGTGCGGGCAGGCTCCGCACGCCGGCCGAGAAGCCCGCCGTCGTGCGCGCCCGCAACACGGGTGCCGCTGCGGAAGCCGAGCGTCGCATGACCATCGCCGAGCGCCGGCTTGCGGAAAAGCAAGCCCAGCTGGCTGGTTCTTCCAACGGAACCAAGGAGGAGAAGTAATGACCACGAGCTTCGCAAAGTTCGGCAACGAGCTCTACACGGGCAAGCGCTCTTACAACTTCGTATCCAGCAAGAAGATCTGGTTCATCATCGCCGCAGTGGCGGTGGCGATCTCCATCCTCCTGCCAGTGGTCAAGGGCGGCTACAACCTCGGAATCGACTTCCGGGGCGGGTCCGAGTTCACAGTTTCCAACGTGAAGACCACCGATTCCGCCGCCGGTGAAAAGGCGGTCCACGACGTCGTCCCCGGTGCAGTTCCGCGCGTCGCCAACGTCGCAGGCAACACCATGCGTATCCAGACTGACAAACTCAGCGATGACCAGACCATCAAGATCAAGACGGACCTCGCAAAGGCCTACGGCGTCACGGACAACGAGGTAACCTCAACCTTCATTGGCCCCACATGGGGCCAGGACGTCACCAAGCAGGCCCTGATTGGCCTCGCGGTGTTCGTGGGCTTGGCCGCTCTCTTGATGGCTCTCTACTTCCGTACCTGGAAGATGTCGGTTTCAGCCCTTGCCGGCATGCTGGTCACGATGTTCACCACGGCAGGCGTCTACTCCTTGAGCGATTTCGAGGTGACGCCGTCGGCCATCATCGGCTTCTTGACGGTTCTCAGCTATTCCCTCTACGACACCGTGGTGGTTTTCGACAAGATCCGTGAAAACACCTCGGACATCGCCACCTCCAGTCGGCGCACTTTCGCCGAAGAGGTGAACCTTGCCGTCAACCAGACCTTGGTGCGCTCCATCAACACCATGATGGTGGCGGTACTTCCTGTCGCCGCGATCCTCTTCATCGGTGCCGGACTGTTGGGAGCGGGAACGCTGCGTGACCTCTCCCTGGCACTGTTCGTCGGCATCCTGATCGGTACGGCTGCCACAATCTTCATCGCAGCACCGCTGTACGCGTGGCTGCGCCAGAGCGAACCGGAGCTCCAGAAGCAGGCCAAGAAGGTGGCGAATCGACGCGCGGCAGCCGCCAGTTCGAGTTCGGAAACTGCCTCCGTCTAAGCCTTGTTCCCTCGAAAGGGCCGGTTACCGCTCAATTGCGGTGACCGGCCCTTTCGGTTCCTGCCTCCGTCATGGGGGTTCCGGTTCTTGGACAGGTCACCGGCGGAATAGACTGGGAGAATTAAGTCAGTCGTGAGAGGTGCTTTTGTGGAGGAACGTACGACGTCGGCGCCACCGGCGGGCGGGGAGGACGGCCTGAGCCCCGTGCCCGGCACCGCTTCTGCAGCTACGGGCAGCACCTCGGGTGGTGTTCCCGTGGACAGTCCCGGCGTGCGTCCGACGTTCCCCGGACGGCGCGAACGGACGCGCTCCAGGCTGGCGAAGCTGACGGGACGCGGCGCGAGCACCTATTCGCCCATCCTTGAACCGCTCCTGCGGACAGTCAGGGCGAACAACCCCAAGGAAGACCTCGATCTTATCCAGCGGGCCTTCACGGTAGCAGAGCGCAGCCACCAAGGACAGAAGCGCAAGAGCGGTGATCCGTACATCACCCACCCAGTGGCCGTGGCCACGATCCTGGCCGAACTCGGGCTCACCGGCACCACCCTGGCCGCTGCACTCTTGCACGACACAGTTGAGGACACTCCTTACACGCTCGCTGACTTGACCCGTGACTTCGGCCCTGAGGTCGCTATGCTCGTGGACGGTGTCACCAAATTGGACAAGGTTCAATTCGGTGAGGCCGCGCAATCCGAGACAGTCCGCAAGATGGTTGTGGCCATGGCCAAGGACATCCGCGTGCTGATGATCAAGCTCGCGGACCGCCTGCACAACGCGCGCACGTGGCGATTCGTTTCCGCCGAATCCTCCGCCCGCAAGGCGCGCGAAACACTTGAGATCTTTGCCCCTCTGGCCCACCGCTTGGGCATGAACACCATCAAGTGGGAGCTCGAGGACCTTTCCTTCGCCGCCTTGTACCCGAAGGTGTACGAGGAGATTGTCCGGATGGTGGGGGACCGCACTCCGGAGCGCGAGAAGAGCTTGAGCGTCATCCGCAACCAGATTGCCGAAGACCTTCGGGTAGCCCGGATCAAGGCCACCATCACAGGCCGGCCCAAGCACTATTATTCGATTTACCAAAAGATGATCGTCCGGGACAAGGACTTCGACGACATCAACGACCTCATGGGCGTGCGGGTCCTGGTGGACTCCGTCCGTGATTGTTATGCAGCCCTTGGCACCCTGCATTCGCGCTGGAACCCCCTGCCGGGGCGGTTCAAGGACTACATCGCCATGCCGAAGTTCAACATGTACCAGTCCCTGCACACCACGGTTATCGGGCCTGGCGGCAAGCCCGTCGAGATCCAAATCCGCACGCATGAGATGCATCGACGCGCCGAGTATGGCGTGGCGGCCCACTGGAAGTACAAGGACCAGCCCAACCGGACAGCTGTAGGCCCCGGAAGCCCCAAGGACGGCGACATGGGCTGGTTGCGTTCATTGGTCGACTGGCAGCAGGAAACGTCGGATCCGGGCGAGTTCCTGGATTCCCTGCGTTTTGAGATTAATGCCCGCGAAGTTTTTGTCTTTACCCCCAAGGGCGAGGTCATGGCCCTTCCCGCAGGCTCGACGCCTGTGGACTTCGCTTACGCAGTCCATACCGAGGTGGGTCACCGGACCATCGGTGCGCGTGTCAACGGCAAGCTGGTGCCGCTCAATAGCGAGCTCAATCATGGCGACTGGGTGGAGATTTTCACCTCCAAGGCCGAGGGCGCAGGTCCAAGTCAGGACTGGCAGCATTTCGTCAAGAGCGCACGGGCCCGCAACAAGATCCGGCAGTGGTTCAGCAAGGAACGCCGCGAAGAGGCCATTGAGCGCGGCAAGGACCAACTGACCCGCGCCATGCGCAAGCAGAACCTTCCCCTGCAACGCCTCATGACGCATGACGCCCTGTCCACGGTGGCAGAGGAATTCCACTACGTAGATATTTCGGGTCTCTACGCAGGCGTTGGTGATGGGCACACTTCGGCGCAGTCCGTCATGGAAAAGCTCATGGAGCACCTTGGTGGCCATGAAACGCCCGACGAGGACCTGGACGAAGTCAGCATCCCCTCGCAACTTCAGAAGACCAAGTACTCAGACTCCGGAGTCATCGTCCGGGGAGTCGGGGATGTCTGGGTCAAGCTGGCCCGCTGTTGTACGCCTGTCCCGCCTGATCCCATCCTGGGCTTCGTAACCAGGGGCTCCGGCGTGTCGGTGCACCGCACGGACTGTACGAACGTCTCGGACCTCCGTGACCAGCCGGACCGCATCGTCGAGGTTGAATGGGCTCCCACCCAGTCCAGCGTCTTCCTGGTTGAGATCCAGGTGGAAGCACTGGACCGGAAGTCGTTGCTCTCGGATGTCACCCGCGTACTGTCGGAGAACCACGTCAACATTCTGGCCGCTTCGGTGCACACCTCCAGCGACCGTGTGGCCATCTCCCGTTTCGCCTTCGAAATGGGCGATCCGAAGTACTTGCACCATGTGCTCAGTGCCGTGCGCAAGATCGATGGCGTCTTCGATGTCTACAGGACCACGGGAAATCGTCGCCGGAGCTGAACCGTAGGAACTCAGGCGGCCGCCTCGGGTGGGAATGCATCAGACTGAAGCGATAGCGCAGCGAGCTTGCGCAACGCAGCCTTCTTGTGGGGGACCCTCGGGGAGGCCTCCACGGCGAGGGTCAGGAGCCGCAACCGGACGCCGAGTTCATCCTTGGAGAGCAGGCTTCTCAGGGCAGGCACGGCCCTGTCGGCTTCGACGTGCATGGCGACATCCACGGCCGTCCGGAGCGGGCTGGTCACCAGCAGTCCGCCGATGCTGACCACATCCAGTTGGCCCAATCGGACCTCGTGCAGAATGCAGCCCCGGGCCGATCGCACGCTCGAGATGCGGTGTTTCGCGTCCACCAGGAGCGAGAGCCTCTCTGGGGCATCGGCGCAACCGTAGATCCAGGCCGCAGTCATCCGGCCCGCAATGACTTTCCTGCGGATGCGATCCGGAACCACCGAGGCGGCTGCGCGGGCGCGAAGCCGAGGCGTGACAGCCAGTCCGGGAGGGGTGAAGCTTTTCTCGTAAAGCGGTGTGAGCACGCCGTCGCCGGCCATTGATTGAAGCTCAGCCCAAGTGAACAGCGGGCTGGGCTCATATAGTTCCTGGGCGAGGAAATCCTGTTGTTTCGGGGGAGGGAATCCAGAGGCCATTAAGCAATCATCGCGTGGCTGCGGCAACGAAAACAGGCCCTGTCCCGGTTATGTGGATAACCGGGACAGGGCCTGTCAGCCTGGATAGTCTAGGCGAGGTCGCTGGCCGAGCGCTGGATCTGGTCGAGCCAAGCCTCGCGGGCCTCAAGGGCCTCACGGGCATTCTTGATGCGGCGCTGGTCTCCGGCCTTTTCGGCCTTTTCGAGGTCTTCCCTCAGGCCGGCGATTGCAGCTTCAAGCTGCGACAGGGCGCTGTTGGTGCGGGCCTTGGTCTCCGGGTTGCTCCGGCGCCACTTGTCGTCTTCGGCTTCCCGGACGGCGTCCTCGACCTTGCGCAGGCCGGCTTCAATCCTGCCCATGTCGGCTCGCGGTACCTTGCCGGCTTCTTCCCAACGGTCACGGATGGACTGAAGGGCCTTCTTGGCGGCGTTCAGATCCGTGATCGGCAGCAATGCCTGGGCCTCAGCGATCAGATCTTCCTTGACGGCAAGGTTGACCGTGTACTGCTGGTCAATCTCATCGTTGGCGGCCTGGCGGTTGCTGAAGAAGACGTCCTGGGCGGCGCGGAAGCGCAGCCAGAGGGCGTCATCGTCCTTGCGGCTGGCGCGAGGCGTAGCCTTCCACTGGTCCATGAGGCGGCGGTATTCGCCGGCCGCGAATCCCCAGTCCGTGGAGCTGGAGAGGGCTTCGGCCTCGACAATCAGCTGTTCCTTGGCGACCTTTGCAGCCGAGTTGGTGCTGTCCAACTGGGAGAAGTAGGCGCGGCGGTGGCGGTCAAACACGGTACGGGCCGAGCGGAACCGCTTCCAGAGGGCGTCCTCGTTGCTCCGCCCGAGCCGGATGCCGTTCTTCTGGGCCGTCTTCCAGCTTTCGAAGAGTTCGTTCATGCGGGCGCTGGACGTCTTCCACTGGACCTGGGACGGATCCTGGGACGCAATGGATTCGGCCTCTGCAACGATTGCTTCGCGCGCAGCGAGTTCGGCCGCGCGAGCGGCGTCGTGCGCGGCTTTCTCGGACTTTTCCAGTTCAGAAATCTGTCCGGCCAACGCGTCCAAGCGGGTTTCCGCGGTGCGGATGTCGCCCACCATGTTGCGCTCAGCCAGTTGTTCGCGCAGGTGGTCCACCGTCTTCTGCATGTCCGTGGCCGGGGCCTTGGACTCCACGCGGTGTTCCATCAGCACGATCTGCGCGACGACGTCCTCGTACTTCCGGGCGAAGTAGGCCAACGCCTCGTCAGTGCTCACGCCTGGGTACTGTCCCACCGGCTGCTCTTCGCCGTCGATGGTCAGGAAGACATGACCGTCACCCTCCGCGCGCCCCCACTTGGCGGCCTCCGCGAGCGACACAGCGGTGGGCTGTGCAGCTGGTGCGGCTGGAATCACGCTCGCTGCGGCCTTCGGACGGGCAGCAAATGCTGCGGGAGATGGTGCGTGCGAGGGAGCCGGGCGTGGTGTCGGAGAAGCAGGCTTCGGTGCGGACTCGGCAGCGTCCTCTACCGGCGCGGCTGATTCAACGCCGGTTTCGGCGGCGTCCTCTATCGGCGCGGCTGATTCAACGCCGGTTTCGGCGGCGTCCTCTATCGGCGCGGCTGATTCAACGCCGGTTTCGGCGGCGTCCTCTATCGGCGCGGCTGATTCAACGCCGGTTTCGGCGGCGTCCTCTACCGGCGCGGCTGATTCAACGCCGGTTTCGGCAGCTGCCGGTGCCTGGATTTCTTCTTCGTTGGCCACTACTGCAGTTTCGTCGGATTTCTGACTGTCTGTCACCGCTAAAAGTCTTTCGCTTGGAGGGATTACTAAGGTAACGAGCCGTGGACCGTTGTCCGGGCTGTTTACTTCAGAGAAAACGAGTCTATCGTGACAGGTGCCACAGGGGCGCCGTCGGTGGCGCTGCTGCCCGGACTAATGCCCGCTTGGGCAATCTTCGTCACGACATCCATCCCGCTCGTCACCTTGCCTACGATCGTGTACCCGCCGGCGGAATCCGGGGGAATGACCGTGTCCTTGTACACGATGAAGAATTGGTGCCCGTTGCCGTAGGCGTTGTTGCCCGTCCTGGCGACGGCGACTGTTCCGGCCGGATAGGTGTTGTTGGCGGGCGTGTTCTCCAGCGGTCCCCAGTGGAAGTTGGGGTCATCAGTGGTGTCCGCCCCCTTGGCGCCGCACTGCAGCACCGAGAAGTTGTCGGCAGTGGTCAGTCGCGGGCACTTGAGGCCGCTGTAGTAACCCGCGTCGGTGAGGGATTTGTAGACGGCGGCGGCCTGGGGAGCCGTGGTGCCGTCCAGTTCGACACCGACAATCCCACCGTTGAGGCTGAGTTGGCCAGTGAAAGTCTTGCCTGCCGCGGTATCCGCTTTGGGAATGTCCGCGCTGTTTGTCCCCGCGCTGTTTGTGGCCGTGGCGGAAGGCGACGCCGACGGCGAACTGAGCCCGGCCTGCGCCGCTGCGAACTCCGACTCGCTCGGGTTCGAGTTGAACACGGTGAGCTGAAGTACGACGGCGGCGATCAATGCGGCCGCAGCCACACCGACGGCGACCACATTGTCCCGGCGGCGCCGCTTGCCCTGGGCACGCCGAAGCTCGCGCCTGGCTTCCATCTGCCTGATGCGCCGTTTGGCTTCACGGTTGTCCCGCGACCTTGTAGCCAAGAGTCCTCCTGGTTGTCTGGACATGCTTCCATCGCAGGCAACCCAAGCCAAGCGCCTGCATTAGATGTGCAGGCGCCGAAAGCATAAACTGGCTGCCGCACATAGTTTATGCATGACTGGCTGGGCGCCAGCCCATCCTGAGCCGAATCGGCCCGTGGTTCTTTGAGGCAGGTCCGGCCGACGCAATCATTGAGGAGAAAATTCCACCATGGCTCGTACCGCCTCCCTGTCCGGATTCCCCGAGTGGCTTCCCCAGGAGCGGTTGGTGGAATTGCATGTGCTGGACACCTTGCGCAAGACCTTCGAACTTCACGGTTTCTCCTCCATCGAAACCCGTGCCGTTGAGACGGTCGGCCAACTCCTGCGCAAGGGCGAGATCGACAAAGAGGTATACGGCCTGAGTCGCCTGCAGGAAGATGAGGATGCCGGCGAGGGCGGAAAGTCGGACAAGGCGGATCCCAATGCCTTGGCCCTCCACTTCGACCTGACGGTTCCTTTCGCCCGCTATGTCGTGGAAAATGCCGGCTACCTCGCTTTCCCGTTCCGCCGTTACCAGATCCAGAAGGTGTGGCGGGGGGAACGTCCCCAGGAAGGTCGCGCCCGCGAGTTCACGCAGGCGGACATTGATGTTGTGGGCGACGGCGAACTGCCGTTCCGCTATGACGTCGAGATCGCCCTGGTGATCGCCGAGGCGCTGAGCGCGCTTCCCATTCCGGACTTCCGCCTGCGCATCAACAACCGCAAGTTGGCTGAAGGCTTCTACCGCGGTATCGGCCTCACCGACACCGCCGGGGTGCTGCGCAGCATCGACAAGCTCGAGAAGATCGGCGACGCGAAAGTCGCCGAACTGCTCAAGACCGAGCTTGGCGCCACGGATGAGCAGGCGGCACTTGCCCTGAAGCTTGCAAGCATCCGCAGTGAGGACACCTCCTTTGTGGCGCAGGTCCGCGCACTCGGTGTGACGGACGAGCTGCTCGAAGAAGGCCTCAGCGAACTCGAACAAGTTATCGAGGCCGCCGTGCAGCGCGCCCCCGGCAAGGTTGTTGCCGACCTCAGCATCGCCCGGGGCCTGGACTACTACACCGGTACCGTCGTCGAAACCGTCCTGGTGGGACACGAACAGCTCGGTTCCATTTGCTCCGGCGGCCGCTACGACGCTCTCGCGAGCAAGGGCAACCGCAAGTTCCCCGGCGTCGGGCTCTCGATCGGCGTGACCCGCCTCGTATCCCGCATCCTGAGCCAGGAATTCGCAACGGCATCCCGCTCGGTTCCTACGGCAGTGCTGGTGGCACTGAACAACGACGACAGCTGGTCCGCTGCCCAGGACGTCGCGGCCCAGCTGCGCGGGCGGGGGATCGCGACCGAGGTTGCGGCCAAGGCCGAGAAGTTCGGCAAGCAGATCAAGTTCGCCGATCGACGCGGCATACCTTTTGTCTGGTTCACGGACGACCACGGCAAGCACCAAGTGAAGGACATCCGCTCCGGCGAGCAGGTGGACGCGGATCCCGCCAGCTGGGAGCCGTCCGCAGAGGATCTCCACGTCCGCATCACCACCCGCTAAGCGCGGACCGGCGCCCGCGGGCGGTAACCGGCCGGCCACAACTGGTCGGGGCACCGCCTGATGGGGCGGCGATTCATCGATACGGGTAAACTCGAACGGGATCGTTTTGTCATGATCCGCTGAAAATCATGTTGAAAGGAATGCTGTGCTGCGCACACATGACCTCGGATCCTTGCGTTCCGAGCACATTGGACAGACCGTTACCCTGGCAGGCTGGGTAGGCCGCCGCCGCGATCACGGTGGCGTGGCCTTCGTCGATCTGCGTGACGCGTCCGGTGTCGCCCAGGTGGTTGTTCGCGAGGAAGAGGTCTTCCACGGCCTGCGCAACGAATATGTGCTGCAGATCGTGGGCACCGTCAGCAAGCGTCCCGAAGGCAACGAGAACCCGCACCTCGCCACCGGCGAGATCGAGGTCATCGCCGAGAAAGTGGTGATCCTCAACACCTCGGACCCGTTGCCGTTCCAAATCGACGAGCACGTGGAGGTCGGAGAGGAAGCGCGCCTCAAGCACCGCTATCTCGACCTGCGCCGCCCCGGCCCCGCCCACAACCTGCGCCTGCGTTCCGAGGCTAACCGCGTGGCCCGCGAACTGCTTCACCAGCAGGGTTATGTGGAGATCGAAACCCCCACGCTGACCCGCTCGACGCCGGAAGGCGCCCGTGACTTCGTGGTTCCGGCGCGTCTGGCGCCGGGTTCCTGGTACGCGCTTCCGCAGTCGCCGCAGCTTTTCAAGCAGCTGCTCCAGGTTGGCGGTTTCGAAAAGTACTACCAGATTGCCCGTTGCTACCGGGACGAAGACTTCCGTGCGGACCGACAGCCGGAATTCACCCAGCTCGACATCGAAGCCAGCTTCGTTGACCAGGACGACATCATTGAGCTCGGCGAAAGCATCGTCAAAGCACTGTGGAAGTTGATCGACGTCGAGATCCCGACGCCGATCCGCCGCATGACGTACCACGAGGCAATGGCCAAGTACGGCTCAGACAAGCCGGACCTGCGCTTCGGCCTGGAACTCACCGAACTGACCGAGTTCTTCAAGGACACGAACTTCGGTGTCTTCAAGGCTCCCTACGTTGGCGCAGTCGTCATGCCCGGCGGTGCCTCGCAGGCCCGCCGAGCGCTGGATGCCTGGCAGGAATGGGCCAAGCAGCGTGGCGCCAAGGGACTTGCCTACGTGCTGTTCAAGGAAGACGGCGAGCTCACGGGCCCCGTTGCCAAGAACCTCACGGACACCGAACGTGCCGGCCTCGCCGACGCCGTGGGCGCACAGCCCGGCGACTGCATCTTCTTCGCCGCCGGCGAGAAGTCCCCGTCCCGTGCCCTGCTGGGCGCCGCCCGCGTCGAGATCGGCCACCGCACCGGCCTTATCGATCCCAAGGACTGGGCCTTCGTCTGGATCGTGGACGCTCCGATGTTCGAACCTGCTGCTGCGGCAGTCGCTTCCGGCGATGTCGCAGTGGGTGGCGGCCAGTGGACGGCCCTGCACCATGCCTTCACTTCTCCGAAGCCCGAGTTCCTGGACTCGTTTGACAAGGACCCTGAATCGGCCCTGTCCTACGCCTACGACATCGTGTGCAACGGCAACGAAATCGGCGGAGGTTCCATCCGTATCCACGAGGCCGATGTCCAGGAGCGAGTTTTCGAGCTCATGGGCCTGGACAAGGAAGACGCGCAGACCAAGTTCGGCTTCCTTCTTGAGGGATTCAAGTACGGCGCGCCTCCGCACGGCGGCATGGCCTTTGGTTGGGACCGCGTCGTGGCCCTGCTGGCCGGCGTTGACTCGATCCGCGACGTCATCGCTTTCCCGAAGTCGGGCGGCGGCTACGACCCCCTGACCGCTGCTCCTGCGCCCATCACGGCGCAGCAGCGCAAGGAAGCCGGAGTCGACTTCAAGCCTGAGGCCAAGCCGCAGGGCAAGTCCGACTAACGAACCGTAGTAGCAGACCGAAGGCCTCCGCAGTTGCGGAGGCCTTCGGCGTATCATGACGGCGATTGACTTTGAGGAGGACACGTGGCCGAGCAGATGAGCCTTGGGTTGATAGAGGAGCTGATGGACCGCGCATGGCCGGCCCCGTATCGTGAGGACACCGGCGGATGGGTCATGAGGGCCGCAGGTGGCGTCACGCAGCGGGCAAACTCGGTCTGGCCCAGGGAGCAGGCCGATGACCACGAATCGGCAGTGCGGGCCGCGACCCGGTGGTATCGCTCCCGGCGCCTCCCGCTGATCTTCCAGATTGTCGAGGACGAGCGCAGCACCGGCCTGAACGCGGTGCTTGATGCGCAACGATTCACCCGCCAGTCTGAAACGCTCATCATGGTCCGGCCGGGCGGCGAGCTTTCCCGGACCCGGCACGGTCACCTGGCTGGCGGCGTCGAGATCTCCGACGAGCCGTCCGAAGAGTGGCTCCGGCTGTGGTGGTCGGTGGACGGGCGCGGGGGAGACGCCGAGCTGGAGATTGCGCGGAACATCCTTTCGTCTTGCCCGTCCCTCTACGCTCTCGTGAGGGACGACGACGGCGCCCTGGCCGCCGTCGGACGCCTCGCCTTGGTGGAAGGCAGGGGCGGGATCTACTGCATGGCCACCACGGCCAAGCACCGCCGCCGTGGCTACGGGCGGCAAGTCCTCGACGCGCTTCTTGCGGCTGGCAACCGCCGAGGGGTGTCGGAGTTCTGGTTACTGGTGATGGCCTCGAATACCGGCGCCCAGGCTCTGTACGAGGGCGCCGGCTTCGCAGAACATGGCAGGTACCTCTACCGGCAGGCCCGGCCCCAGCGGGCGTTGTCAGGCTGCTAGAAGGCAGCCGCTAGCCGGACTGCCTAGGGGAGGCGGATCGGTTTCAGTTCATCGAAGCGGTCGCCAGGGCCGGGGTTGTCCCCAGGGGTGCCGCCGCCCAGCTGCGTCATGACTCCCCACACAGCGTTGAGGCCCGTGGTCACGGCTCCGTCGGCCCAGCCTCCGGTCCAGGAGATGTCGTCCCCTGCGAGGAAGATGCCGCGGTGTTCCGGCAAGTGACCTTCCTGCATGAAGTGGGTGTAGAGCCGTTCCTGGTAGCGGTAGTGGCCGGGGAGGTTGTCGCTGAAGGCGCCCATGAAGTTGGGATCATCCTCCCAGGAGACCGTGATGGGATCACCGACGATGTGCGAGGCGATGTCCACCGTGGGGTAGATCTGCCTGAGTGAATGCAGCATGAGCCGGACCCGTTCGTCGGCATCCAAGGGGAGCCACTTGAGGGCGTCGTCGTTCCAGGTGTAGGACAGGCAGATCAGGGCTGGCTGGTCCGGGCCGTTGTCCAGGAGGTAGGTTCCGCGGGTGAGCCTGTCTGTGAGCGTGGTGCTCATGACCTGGCGTCCGGTTTCGGGGTCGATGTCCTTCCAGAAAGGCCGGTCCACCACCACGAAGGTCTTGGACGACTGCATGTAGTGGCTACGTTCGATCGCGGTCCACAGTTTGTGGCTGAAGAGTGATTCGTCGACGTCGATGCGCGCCGAGAGCAACCAGCTCTGGCACGTGGCGATGACGGCAGGGTAGCGGGCTTCCTTACCCCATTTGTCCGTGACGGCGATGTCGCCCGGGGTGCCGTCGTCGTTGGCCAGCCGTCGTACGGAAGTCACGGCCCCAAGGGGGTGGCCTCCATGCAGTGACGCCAGGCTGGTGCCGGCCGTCCAATGGGCCAGGTTTTCGGGAGTGTGGTTCCACAGCCGCTCCGGGAGAAGCTGTGCGCCGCCGATGATCCGGTGCTGCTCGGCGTCGGCGTCCACGTAGACCACACGGAGGATTTCGAGGAACGAATCCGGGAAATTGGTGTCCCAGCCGCCGGTGCCGAAGCCGACCTGGCCGAAGGCCTCCCGGTATTCGAACGGCAGCGTGGAGAACGCCTTGGAGGTGGCGAGGTAGCCGGAGAAGGAGACGTCGTCGAACTTCGGGACCAACTCGTTCCAGAGCTTCTTGATGGTGGCCAGGTCGCGGTTCCGGATGGCTTCCTGCATCGCCGTGAAGTGGGCGCGTTCCTCAAGGCAGTCGTCCCACGCGGCGGCGACGTCGCCGAAGAACTGTGGAAGATCCGCGGCGGTCTCGGCATAGTGCGCCTGTCCGCCGAGTTCGATCACCGTGCTTCCCGCTGCCGGGGTGAGCGGATTGGGGAACGGCTGGGTTTCGATCCCGACCTTGTCCGCGTAGTGGAAGAAGGACCGTCCCGACCGTGGGAAGCGCATGCCACCGAGGTCCGCCACGGGGGCGGACTGTCCTGGCTGGGTCCCGCCGCGGAGGCGGCCACCGATCCTGGAGGATTCGTAAATGACAGGCTTGAGGCCCATCTTCATGAGTTCGTAGGCGGCAACCAGTCCGGAAAGGCCCGCGCCGATGACTGCCACTTCGGTGCCGTGCATGGCTTCGGGGACGCTGCCGATCCCTGCCGGGTGCGCGAGGAAGTCATCATACGGGAACGGGAAATCCGGGTTGAGCATGGTGATGGGAGCGGCCGCGGTTGCGGTCGCGGATGCAGTCGGAGTGCTTGTGGCTGCGATGGTCACTTGTGTCCTTAGTGGTTTGTTGCGGTGGGTTCGTTGGTCATGAGGCGGGCCAAGTAGTCCGTGTCCTGGCGAGCCTGGGCAAGGACCGCGAGGTCCACGTCGGCGAGAATCAGCTCAGCTTCGCCGGACGCCGTCGCCAGGCGCCGGCCGTACGGGTCGGCGACTGTGCTTAACCCTGCGAAGTCCGGGCCGGCGTGGTTCGCGTAGGCGATGAAGAGCTGGCTCTCGAGCGCGCGGGTGGGGACCACCATGGAGGGGATCAGCCGTGTGTTGAAGGGTTGCTCGCCGGCGTCGTCCGCGGCCCGGAGGGGTACCGCCGTCGGCACACACAGCAACTCGGCGCCCGCCAGGGAGGTGGACCGCACGAACTCGGGGAACTCGACGTCGAAGCAAATGCCCAGGGCGATCTTGACGCCGTTGAAGTCCACGACGGCGGGCGCCTCGCTTCCGGGCGTGAACACGGAGTTCTCGTCTGTGCCGAAGAGGTTCTGCTTGCGGTAGCGGGCCAGTTCCGTGCCGTCGGGGCCGAACAGGGAGGCGCTGATGTAGTGCCTGCCGTCCTCATGTTCCACGGTGGAGGCCACCAGTGCGATGCCATGCTCGACGGCGATGGCGGCGAGCTGCTCGCGCTGTGCGGCGCCGTCGGTGCCGTGGACCACGGTTGGTGCGTAGCCGCTGGTGAACAGCTCCGGGGTGACCAGGAGCTCTGCGCCGCGTTGCCTGGCCTCGTGCGCCCGGGCCGCGATGAGCCGGAGGTTTTCCGTTGCCGAGTTAACGAGGCCGGTGGCCTGAAGGACGGCAATACGCACATCGGGCCCGTGCGCGAGTGTCATTTCACCCCGTCCAGATCTCCACGGCAGAGGCGGGCCACCACTTCGGTGAGCATGTCCACCCCGGCGCAGGCGTCGTCGTCGTGCGTGAACTCTCGCTCGTTATGCGAGATGCCGTCCACGCTGGGGACGAACAGCATGACCGTGGGAACGATGTCCTTCATGTTGATCGAGTCGTGGCCGGCCAGGGTGAACACCGGTGCGCTGCTTAGCTCCAGCTTGTCGGCGCATTCGCGTGCCAGTTCGACGCCGGCGGGCTGGTACGGATTGATGCCCCAGGCATGGGATTCCTCGACGTCGATCGAGACGTTGGTTTCGGCCTCGATGCGGGAGATGCCGGCACGGAGCAGCGTTTTGGCCGCGGCCAGCACGTGCTCGTCTGCGGTGCGCATGTCCATGACTAGCTCCACCTTGGACGGAACCACCACCGGGGAGTTCGGGTAGACGGTCAGTTGCCCCACTGAAGTGTGCAGCACGGCTCCCGGGAAGTGGTCTGCGATCTCGCGCAGCAGGACGACAAGCCGGGACGCGCCCAGGAGGGCGTCCTTGCGGTCGGCGATGACGGCCGAACCAGTGTGGGCTTGTTCGCCGTGCACGGTGACGCTGTACTTGGCTGCGGCCCAGCAAGAGTGAACCAGGCCTATCGTGGTTCCGGAGTTCTCGAGGGACCGGCCCTGCTCAATGTGGATCTCGGCGTAGGCTGCGGCCTGGGGGCCGTTGCCGGTGCCGAGCTGGCCGATGGCGGACAGCGCCTGGCGCACGGTGACGCCATGGACGTCGGTGATGGCGAGGGCGGTTTCAGCCGGCAGTTTTCCGGTGTAGACGGAGCTTCCCATCATGGAGGGCGCGAAGCGGCAGCCCTCTTCGTTGAACCAGTCCACCACGGCCAGGTTGTACTTGGGCTTCTCCCCGGGAACGGTGGACTCGGCCAGGCGCCGGCCGGCGTGCAGGGCGGCAGCAACTCCGTAGGCGCCGTCGTACTTGCCGGCTGTCGGCTGGCTGTCGAGGTGGGATCCAACCAGGACGTAGGGCGCGCCGGGCGTCCATTCCAGAAGCGCGTAGAGATTGCCTACCTGGTCCGTTTCGGTGCGGAAGCCGTACTGGGCAGCCAAGGAGGTGAACCAGGTGCGGGCCTGTGCGTCGGCGGTGGTTGCTGCCTGCCGGTCCACGCCATGGCCTGGGGTCTCGCCAATGGCGGAGAGGCTGCGGAAGTCGCGGAGGAAGGCCTCGGAGGCGATGACGCCGGCGTTCATGCCGATAGTAGGGGTGCTCATGATGCGGGGCCTTCCATTTCGTTCTTGAGGGTTGACGGGATGACCGGAAGGACATGGCTTCCGGGATTGATGATCACCAATTCGTGCACTCGTTTGCGGACGGCGTACCACCCGGCGATGAGCGCCGGGACAATGATGGCGAGCGATGCGACCGTGTATGTCCCGACCGGGAAGTCGAAGACCATGAGGACCATGACGGCGGCAAGGAAGGCCAAAGTGAGGTAGGAGGTCCAGGGAGCGCCAAGCATCCGGAATGCGGGCCGGAGCATGAGCCCCTTCTTGGACAGCTTGTAGAGCTTGAGCTGGCACAACACGATGGTTCCCCATGTACACAGGATGGCCAGGGCCGTCGCGTTGAGGGCGATCTCGAAGGCCATGGCCGGAACCACGGCATTCAGTCCCACGCCCAGCAAGGTGATGGCCGCGGTGAAGAGGATTCCGCCGTAGGGAACACCGCCGCGGCTCATCCGTTCCATGAACTTGGGCGCGGTGCCGGACTGGGCCATGGAGCGGTAGATGCGTCCGGTGGAATACAGGCCCGCGTTGAGGCTGGACAACGCCGCGGTCAGCACCACGAAGTTCATGACATCGCCTGCACCAGGGACTCCAATGGCGGCAAAGAAGGTCACGAACGGCGATTCGCCGGCCTTGTACGCGTTGAAGGGAAGCAGCAGGGCCAGCAGCGCCGAAGACCCGACGTAGAAGATAGCGATCCGAAAAATCACCGCGTTGACAGCCTTGGGCATGACTCTCGCCGGGTTCTTTGTTTCACCGGCCGCGACACCGATCAGGTCTATCCCGGCGTAGGCGAACACGATGCCCTGGACGATGATCACGGCCGGCAGGAGCCCGTTCGGGAGCAGGCCGCCGTTCTCGGCGATCAGGGAGAAACCGGGGCTGTGGCCGGCCACTGGGAAGTTGCCGGCGAAGAAGATGCCGCCAACGATCAGGAAGGCCACCAAGGCACCCACCTTGATGATGGCGAACCAGAACTCGAGTTCACCGAAGAGCTTGACCGAAATCAGGTTGACGCCGGTCACGACCGCCAGTGCGGCCAGGGCCAGGACCCACTGGGGAACGGAACTGAAGGCCGTCCAGTAATGGAAGTAGACCGCAATGGCGGTGATGTCCACGATCGCCGTGAGCGCCCAGGAGATCGCATACACCCAGCCCGAAACATAGGCAGCCTTTTCGCCGAAGAACTCCCTCGCGTAGGAAACGAAGGAGCCCGACGACGGGCGGTGGAGGACGAGCTCGCCTAGAGCCCGCAGGACGAAGAAGGCGAAGACGCCGCAGATCGCGTAGACAACGGGAAGGACAGGACCGGCCGAGGCAAGCCGGCCTCCGGCGCCAAGGAACAAGCCGGTGCCGATCGCACCGCCCATCCCGATCATCTGCACCTGCCTGTTGGACAGGCCCTTCTTATATCCGGACTGTTCGTCGGAGCGGACAGCCGTTGGCCGCTCCTCGACAGGGATGTTGGTGGTCATCGAAAACTCCTGGCCTATAAATTTGGGAGCCGCACAAAAACGGCTGACATCGATCGTCCCAAGCAACGGTGGCGCGGCCAATGACAACTTCACCTCGAATCGGGGCCAATTAATGTACGAAGGTACAAGCGGCCATTCCTCTTGGGGAGGCATGATGAAGGAGGACAGTGGAGGTGCCATGACGGACGATGAGAAGTGGCGGGGCGTGGTTGCGGCGTTGTCGGAACTGATCCCTGGCATGGTGGATACATTCATCGCGAGAATCCTCCAGGATCCGGTGTACAGCGAATCCGGGCTGACCATTGAGGACGTTCGCCGGAGCAGCCACGATTCCTTGGTGGCCATTCTCGGCGTGCTGCGGGACGGAGGAACCAGCATGGACGCCCTGGAGTCCATCGCCGCAGAGCTGGGCAAGCGCCGCGCCATGCAAGGGCTCCCCTTGGACAGCCTGGTGCGCGCGATCAGGTTGGACTTTTCCGTGGTGTGGGATGCGTTGTCCGCATCCGCCTTGGCCGTGGATCCGGCGCTGCTTGTCAGCAGGACCGAACTCGTCTGGCGCACGGTGGACACCTTCGCCTCACGCGTCCAGGCGCGGTACGTCGCTGAACTGGAGGATATCGAGCGGGCAAACGCCGATCTGCAGCACCAGTACCTCTCGCAATTATTGGCCCCCGGGGAACCGTCGGAATCGGATCTTTCCAGGATCGCCGGTGCCCTGCGCGTCGACGTCGGCGCACGGTTCCTTGTAGCAGCGGTCAGCAGGGAAGACAGCCTGACCGTACAACGCCGCCTGCGTCACCGGGCCAAGAGAATAGAAGCCTTCTTTACCTTCGACCAAGAGCACCACACCCTGGTTATCCACAAGCGCGGCGGGCAGGGCCACGCGGAGCTTAGCGACGCGCTCATCTATGAAGAGTCAGTCCTCTTCGATGGCATGGCAGTAGCCGTGGCCCCGCTGGCTGAAGGCCTCGGCAGCGTGAGAACCTCGGCTGCCGCCGCCCGCGAAGTCATGCGCGATTTGCCCATGGGAAGCGTTGGCGTCTTCACCCTCAGGGACCGGTGGTTGTCCATCACGAGGCACAGATTGTCCCAGCTCGGTTGCGATCCGGGACTGCTCGTGTTTCCCAAGCTGCAAGGCTGCGCACCGCAGGAACGGGCACGCATCCTCGAAGCGGCCACAACGTTCCTCGGAACAGGCAGCCTGGTGGAGACTGCACGCAAGCTCTTTTGTCATCGGAACACAGTGGTAAACCGGTTGGCGGCGTTCGAACGGTACACCGGGCTGGACCTCCAGAACCCCACCGATCTTGCGTTGGCGGTGTTGGCGCTGCGAGCCGCTACTGCGGATCCGTGACCTCGATCCGCACGGCGCACGCATCTGCCGCGGCCCTGCGAAGGACGGTTGCGTTGGGGTCGGCGACTGCCAGGAACGCGAGCCTTTTCCGCGATGCGTATTCCTTCAACGCCGCTTCCCCCAAGACCGCTGCGGCAAGTGCGGCGTCCCCGCCGAGGACGATGTATTCAACGCCCTGCCCGGCGAAGACGTGGGCGGCCTGTCCGGCCACTGCCTCAGCCAGGGCGTTGGCCTGATTCTCGCGACGTCGGGCGAACCGCTGCTGCGAGGATCCTCCCGCCGCGGACCGCGACTGCACATAGCGCGAACCCGATTTGGAGGCAGACACTGTGCCGCCGATCACCACACCCACCGCGTAGCCGCCCCGGCGGACCAGAATGACTCCGAGCCGCCTTTCCTGTGAAGCGAGCGATGCCAAACGCTCCACCGTGTTGACGCCCTTGCCGGGCCTACCATCAACTGGCCAGGGGGCTTTCAGCAGCGCCCTGGCGCCGTCTGCCGCTAATAGAAGCGTGCCGTCCGCAGCCCGCAAAAGCGTGCCGCCGTCGTCGGGCTCTTCCTGAAGCGCGCCATGGCTCGCGGCGAAGCGCTCCACCCAACCGGGCAACCGGGGACCAGGGATGAAGGCGGTGCGCCCCGCCCGTGGGGGTTGCTTTTCGTTGGGGCCGGATGGCCGGGTCTCCACGTCGATGTCTCCTTCGCTGGAATCATGAGTAGCCTATCCATGTGGAAGATCTCTTTGGTGCCGGCGCGGACAGCGACGACGACGACGACGCCGGCAGCCAGGCGGCCGATTCGAACCGTTCCGGTGATGGACGTGCAGGCACAGCGCGTCCGGCGTCGCCGCGGAGTCCTCTGGCCGTTCGCATGCGGCCCCGGACACTGGACGACGTCGTGGGACAGCAGCACTTGCTGGGCCAGGGGTCTCCGTTGCGGCAGCTTGCCGCGGGGGCCGACGCCGCCGGTCCCGCCGGTCCAAGCTCGGTCATCTTGTGGGGACCGCCGGGTACGGGCAAGACGACGCTTGCCCACGTCATCGCCCGTGGACCCGGCAGGAAGTTCGTTGAATTGTCGGCGATCACCGCCGGCGTCAAGGATGTCCGGCTTGTCATGGAGAATGCCCTCACCGCGCGGGACCTTTACCGGACAACAACCGTGCTTTTTCTTGATGAGATCCACCGCTTCAACAAGGCCCAACAGGACGCCTTGCTTCCCGGCGTCGAGAACCGCTGGGTAGTCCTGGTCGCGGCTACAACTGAAAACCCGTCCTTCTCGGTTGTCTCGCCGCTGCTGTCCCGGTCATTGTTGCTCACCCTGAAACCCCTCACGGATGCCGATGTCGAAGGTCTCTTGCAGCGGGCCGTTGCCGACGCCCGCGGCCTGGCAGGGAAGGTAGAGCTCAGCCCGGAAGCCCTCGAGCACTTGGTCCGCTTGTCCGGGGGAGATGCCCGACGCGCGCTGACGGCGCTGGAGGCCGCCGCTGGCGTCGCCTACGGGGACCGGAACGACGACGGCGACGCCTCCGAAGAGGAGGGGCTCGCAGGTGACGGCGCCCCCGAGGCTCCGATCGTCGTCGAACTCCGCCACACGGAGCGGGCCCTGGACGTGGCCGCTGTCCGGTACGACCGGGCGGGGGACCAGCACTACGACGTCGCCAGCGCGTTCATCAAATCGATCCGCGGCTCGGACGTCGACGCGGCCCTCCACTACTTGGCCCGCATGCTCGAAGCCGGCGAAGACCCTCGCTTCGTGGCCCGCAGGATCGTCATTTCCGCTGCCGAGGACATCGGCATGGCGGATCCAACCGCGCTTCAGACCGCCGTCGCCGCTGCCCAGGCAGTGCAGCTGATCGGGATGCCCGAGGGTCGGATCATCCTCGCCGAAGCCGTGGTGCACTTGGCCACTGCGCCAAAATCCAATGCCGCCTATATGGGCATCAATAAGGCCATCGCCGATGTGCGCGCAGGGATGGGCGTCGGGATTCCGGCGCACTTGCGGGACGCCCATTACCAAGGAGCGAAGGGACTTGGGCACGGTCAGGGCTACACATACGCCCACGACGCCCCGCATGGCGTAGCCACCCAGCAATACGCGCCGGATGACCTGGTGGGCAAGGACTACTACGAACCCACTGGAAACGGAGGGGAACGGGACATTGCTCCCCGACTCGAGCGGCTACGCAGGATCATCCGAGGCGAGTAAGCCTCATGGTAGGATGGATGCTTGTCTGGCAAGGCGCGGACGCACATTCCATCAAAATTCACGTTTTGATCCTGTGCCCTGCGCCCCGTAGCAAAAGGCAGCGGTTGGCCGATGCTCTCCCTCATGGAGGCCAGTAACACTGACACACCGCAGATATTGGAAGGACACAAGTGGCTAACAACACTCGTGCTCGCCGTACCGCACGCCTTTCGCGTGCACTCGGCATCGCTCTGACCCCCAAGGCCGCCAAGTACATGGAGCGCCGCCCGTACGGCCCCGGTGAGCATGGCCGTGCCCGCAAGAAGCAGGACTCCGACTACGCCGTACGTCTGCGCGAAAAGCAGCGTCTGCGCGCCCAGTACGGCATCCGCGAAGCCCAGATGACCCGTGCTTTCGAAGAAGCACGTCGCACCAAGGGCCTGACCGGTGAAAACCTGATCGAACTGCTCGAAATGCGTCTTGACGCACTCGTGCTGCGTGCAGGCTTCGCCCGCACCATCGCCCAGGCCCGCCAGCTGGTTGTGCACCGCCACATCCTGGTTGACGGCATTCGCGTGGACCGTCCGTCTTTCCGCGTTGCGGAAGGTCAGCTCATCCACGTTCACAGCCGCAGCGAAGTCATGGCTCCGTTCCAGGTTGCAGCTGCCGGTGCACACGTCCTGAACTCCGTTCCGGCCTACCTGGACGTCAAGATTGATGCCCTGCAGGCACGCCTGGTTCGCCGCCCGAAGCGCTCCGAGGTCCCCGTGACCTGCGAAGAGCAGCTCGTCGTCGAATTCTACGCTCGCTAAATTCCAGCAAGCGCATACAAAGAAGCCCGTGGCACGCGCCGCGGGCTTCTTTGTATGTAAGGTACTTGGGGAAGCCATGCCGGGGGCCGCCTGTGCGGAGCCGCACAGCGCGCCCACCGCAACGCAACAAATGCTAGGAGATGAGTGTCCATGACTGGTGGCGATATTGCAGGCCTGATCGCGGCCGGAGTCTTTGCGCTCCTTGTGTTGCTGCTGGCTGTCCCGATCCTCAAACTTGGGCGGGTCTTTGACGAAGTCCGCACCTCCATCCGCTCGCTGAGCGACGGAGCGACGCCGCTGATGGATGAAGTCACGGCGACGGTCTCCACGACCAACCAGCAGCTGAAGAAGGTGGATGGCATCACCTCCAACGTTTCCGATGCCTCAGCCAACATCTCCGCGTTGTCCTCGCTGGTGGCCGCAACTGTCGGTTCACCGCTCATCAAGGTGGCCGCATTCGGCTACGGAGTGCGTTCGGCTTTTTCCAACCGCCGCAAATCGAGCAATGGCCGCCGCAGCCGCTGAACCCGTTCGTAAGTCAGGAACATTGTGAAAAGAATCGTCTGGATGGGGATCGGCGTGGCAATCGGAATCATTGCCTTCCGCAAGATCACCGAAGCGAAGGCCAATATCGGTCCCGACGGCCTGAACCGCGCCGTAGCCCGGCTGGCTGATGGCGTGTATGACTTCGCCGACGCAGTGCGTGCCGGAATGAATGAACGGGAAGCGGACCTCCGGTCCGCGCTCGGCATCAACGAGCCCGACGCCGGATAGCCACCGCGGTTCGCCCAAGCGGCCGTCAACAAGGCAGAATTAGAAGCTGCGGCAATGGCAACTGCCAAGGCCGCGCACAAGCTCATGTGCAGTGAATTGAGAAGGGTAAGTAATCAGCTAATGAAGTCGCAGGAGATCACCAAACGCTGGGTGGACTTTTTTGTCAGCAAGGGCCATACCGCCGTCCCCTCAGCGTCGCTCGTATCCAGCGACCCTTCCCTGCTCTTCACCGTGGCCGGCATGGTTCCCTTCATTCCTTACCTGACCGCCCGTGAGGAGCCGCCCTTCGACCGCGCCACGAGCGTCCAGAAGTGCATCCGTACCGGCGACATCGAGGAAGTGGGCAAGACCGCCCGCCACGGCACGTTCTTCCAGATGTGCGGAAACTTCTCCTTCGGGGACTACTTCAAAGAAGACGCCATCAAGTTCGCCTTCGAACTGCTCACCAAGAGCGTCGACGACGGCGGCTATGGGCTTGACGTTGAGCGTCTCTGGGTGACCGTCTACGAGGAAGACGACGAAGCCCAGGATCTCTGGCTGAAGAACACCGGCATCCCCGCCTCACGCATCCAGAGGATGGGGAAGGCTGACAACTACTGGTCCACCGGACAGCCCGGTCCCGCTGGTCCGTGCTCGGAAATTTACTACGACCGCGGCCCGGCCTACGGCGCCGAAGGCGGTCCCATCGCGGACGAAAACCGCTACGTCGAAATCTGGAACCTCGTTTTCATGCAGTACCAGATCGAGAACGTCCGCTCGAAAGTGGACTTCGACATCGCTGGCGAGCTCCCCAAGAAGAACATCGACACCGGCCTCGGCATGGAGCGCCTCGCGATGATCCTGCAGGGCGTCGAGAACATGTACGAGACGGACCAGGTCCGTCCGGTCATCGACCAGGCCGCGGCGCTGTCCGGCAAGGATTACACCTCTGCCGAGTCCGCTGACGACCCGCATCACACGGACGATGTCCGGATGCGCGTTGTTGCCGACCACATC
Organism: Arthrobacter sp. DMZ02-1R; assembly: GCF_057747935.1. Lineage (NCBI taxonomy): Bacteria > Bacillati > Actinomycetota > Actinomycetes > Micrococcales > Micrococcaceae > Arthrobacter > Arthrobacter sp. DMZ02-1R. The sequence continues at coordinate 2,448,714 of NZ_CM173230.1, read as the reverse complement.
CGTTCGGCCCTCATGCTGATCTCCGATGGCGTGTCGCCGTCCAACGAAGGCCGCGGCTACGTCTTGCGTCGGCTCATCCGCCGGGCCGTCCGTGCCATGCGCCTCCTCGGAGTCGAAGAGGCCTGCCTCCCGCAACTGCTTCCGGCATCCCGCGACGCCATGAAGGGCGTCTACCCAGTTGTGGAGACCGACTTCGACCGCATCAGTCGCATCGCCTACGCCGAAGAAAAAGCCTTCCTGCGCACCATCGCCTCCGGAACCGCCCGCCTCGAAGAAGCCGTGGTGCTCTCCAAGGCTGCCGGCAAGCCGCTGTCCGGCGAAGACGCCTTCGCCTTGCACGACACCTACGGGTTCCCGATCGATCTCACCCTCGAAATGGCTGAGGAAGCCGGCTTGAAGGTTGACGAAGCCGAATTCCGTAGCCTCATGCTGGAACAGCGCCAGCGCGCCCAGGCAGATGCCAAGGCCAAGAAGGGTGGACATGCCGACGTCTCAGCCTTCCAGGAGCTCTTGGCCGAAGGGGAAACCGTCTTCACCGGCTACACCGAGTTGGAAGGCGAGGCCCGTGTCCGCGGCATCGTCAGCTCGGGACGGCGTGTCGCCCATGCTTCCACGGGCGACGAGATCGAACTCGTGCTCAACGAGACGCCGTTCTACGCCGAAGCCGGCGGCCAGTCGGCCGACAAGGGCCTCATCACCGGCGACGGCTTCGTCGTCGAGGTTCTCGACGTCCAGCGCCCCGTGAAGGGCCTGAGCGTCCACAAGGCGATCGTCCGCGAAGGCGAGATCTCCTCAGACGCCTTGGTCCGCGCCGCCGTCGACCGCGAACGCCGCCATGCAGCAGAGCAGGCCCACACAGGCACCCACATCGTGCACGCTGCCCTGCATCAAATCCTTGGCCCGGAGGCCACCCAGCGGGGCTCTTTCAACAAGGCCGGATACCTGCGCTTCGACTTCGCGTGGGGCGAGGGATTGAGCGCCGCCACGAAGTCCGAGATCGAAGAGGTCTCGAACATCGCCATCCGCAACAACTTCCAGGTGGACACCAAGGTCATGGGCCTCGCCGAGGCGAAGGCCCTCGGCGCCATGGCCCTCTTCGGCGAGAACTATGGCAGCGAAGTCCGCGTCGTGGAGATCGACGGCGCGTGGTCCCGCGAGCTTTGCGGTGGCACCCATGTGGCCAACACCTCCCTCATTGGCAGCCTGTCGCTCCTCGGCGAACAGTCCGTCGGTTCGGGAAACCGTCGCGTGGAGGCCTTCGTCGGCCTTGACGCCTTCCGGCACCTCGCTGCCGAACGTGCCTTGGTCACCGAGCTCACTGAGATGCTCAAGGTCCCTTCGAGCCAGCTGGCAGACAGGATCTCCAGCACCTTGGCCAAGCTCAGGGCCACCGAGAAGGAACTCGACCGCCTCCGCAAGGAGCAGCTGATCGCGGCCGCGGCCAATCTCGTTGCCACGGCACAAGACGCCGCAGGCGTCCGGGTAGTAGCGCACGACGCCGGCCAGGTCGGGGGAGCGGACGACCTCCGCAGCCTCGCCATGGATCTGCGCAACCGGCTCGGCTCCGACGCTTCCACCGTGGCTGTGGCAGGTGTCAGCAACGATCGTCCTGTCATCATCGTGGCCACCAACGAGGCCGCCCGTGACGCTGGCGTGAAGGCAGGCGCCCTGGTCCGGGTGGCAGCAGGAATCCTCGGCGGCGGTGGCGGCGGCAAGGACGATGTCGCTCAAGGCGGCGGAACCGACGCTGCGAAGATCGCACCGGCCCTTGCGGCCGTTGTGGACGCGATCGCCAAGCGCTGATCTTGGAAGCCATTGCGCGCAACGACGACTACCCCCGGGGAATCAAACTGGGGGTAGACGTCGGCACCGTCCGTGTGGGAGTTGCTATCTGCGATCCGGACGGGATCCTGGCCACACCGCTCAAGACGGTGAGCCGGGACGCCAAGAAGAATTCCGACATCGGTGTGATCGTCCGGCAGGTCGCGGAGTTCGGTGTAGTCCAGATCTTCGTCGGGCTACCACGCACGATGAAGGGTGAGGAACACGCGTCGGCGATCATGGCTAACGACTACGCGGAGTTACTGGCAGCCCACTTGCAGCGCCGTGGGCTCGACGTTCCGGTCAACATGGTGGACGAGCGGCTCAGTACCGTGACGGCCCACCGCAATCTCCATGAAGCTGGCATGAGCAGCAAGGATCATCGTAAAGTAGTGGATCAGGTTGCCGCTGCCGGAATTCTGCAGCACGCGATCGACATGCAAAAAGCCAGAGGTGCAGATGTGGGCAGGCGCGTGCAAGCGCCGGCGCCACCCCAACACATTGACGGTGCCAATGCGCCGCTGCCGGCCCCCGGCATTGATCCACACTCTCCAACGAGGGGAAGACAATTGTGAGCCCGGTCAACAACGACCCCTCCAACGACGCATCGGAAGGCCGCACCCGGCCGCTGACTCGTCGTGAAATCCGTGCCAGGGAACGCTTCCTAGAGACTCAGAACCAGGAGGTGTTGCCACCGCCTGTGCCTGTCTACTTTGAACCTGTCGCCGTACCGGAGCCGCAGCCCGCGCATGTTCCGCACTACGCGGCGGCGGCCCCTGAAACGCAGTCCCACGCCCCTGAACTCCACGATGACGGCATTCGCGGCGAAGCCGGGCCGTCCGGGGACTTTCCTCCGCAGTCCGATGTGGTTCGACCGGAGGAAGACGTGCAACAACACGAATCTTCACATGAAGACGCAGCGCTCCACGACACCGTCCTCGAAGACACCGTCCTCGAAGACGCCGACCTCCCTGACGTCCCTCACCAGGACACTGTGCACCTTGACACTGTGCACCCAGACACTGTGCACCCTGACGCCGCGCTTCTTCACGATGCCGGGAACTACGACGCCGTTCCGATCTACGACGCCGCACACGGCGACGAGTTCCATGAACCGCATGCACATGACGAAGGTTATGAGCACCACGATCCCCACTTCGACTACGAAGTCCATGACGAGCACGATGCACATGAACTCATCCCGGCTGCGGCTCCGGTGGCAAAGGTTCGGTCGAAGAAAGTCCGGCGCCGTCGTCGCCTTCTCGCACTCCTGCTGACCCTCACGGTGTTCGTCGCCGCTGTTGCGGTCGGGGCTCAGTTCCTGAAGCCGTTGCTCGGCATGGACAAGGTCAGTGACTACCCCGGCCCGGGCACAGGTTCCGTCACGGTCACGGTTGCCCCGGGATCCGGACCCAAACTGGTCGCGACCAACCTCCAGAACCAGCACGTCATTGCCAACGCAGACACGTTCCTGGCCGCATTCACGGCGGCCGGGGGTGAACTCTCGCCGGGCGATTTCACGTTCCGCACCGAAATGAAGAACTCCGATGCCGTGAATGTCCTCCTCAATAAGGACGCCTCCAAGGTGATGTACTTCGCGCTCAGTGCGGGGCTTCGAATTGGGGAGTCGCTCGATGCGATCTCCAAGGGGTCAGGTATCCCTGTGTCCGAGTTGAAGGCCCTCAGCGACTCGCCGGCCCAGTTTGGCGTCCCGGCCCCCGCAAAGAACCTGGAAGGCTTCCTGGCACCGGGGGAGTACCGTTTCCCGCTTGGGACCCCGGCCAAGGACATCCTCCAGAAGCTCGTCACTGGGACCACCGATGAGCTCAAGGCGCAGGGCGTTACCGATCCAACTAAGCAGTACCAGGCAATCACTGTCGCCAGCATTGTGCAGGCTGAAGGTGGCCAGGCTGACTATGGAAACGTAGCGGGTGCCATCTACAACAGGCTCAAGCCAGGCAATACGGAGACGAATGGGCTCATCCAGTCGGACGCCACTGTCACCTACGGCCTCGGTACCAAGACCTTCCACTTGACCGATGCCCAGAAGGCTGACAAGAGCAACCCGTACAACACCTATGCCAACGTGGGCCTGCCGGTTGGCCCGATCGGCTCGCCCGGCAAGACGGCAATCGACGCTGCTGCGAAGCCAACAGCCAACAATTACCTCTATTGGGTGACCATCAACCTCGATACCAAGGAGACGAAGTTCTCCAGCACGTTGGCGGAACACAGCAAGTACGTTGAGCAGTACAACGCATGGTGTGCCGCCAACGCGGGACGGTGCGTGTGAGTAGGCGTGCTGCCGTCCTGGGGCACCCCATCAGTCACTCGAAGTCACCGGCTCTCCACCGCGCGGCCTACGCGAAGCTTGGGCTCGACATCGACTACTCAGCCATCGACGTGACCGTTGAGCGGCTGCCGGCCTTCATGGCGGCCCTTGAAGCCAGGGACAATTGGTGCGGCCTGTCCGTCACCATGCCCCTCAAGACCGCCATGGTGGCCGAAGTCGACGAGGTCCGTGGGGCCGGCGCCCACCTGGGCGTCATCAACACAGTCGCGTTTGAAGCCACTGAGCACGGTGTGCGGCGGATTGGCCACAACACGGATGTGGCTGGCATCGTTGACGCCGTCAAGAATGCCGGGGTCAAGGAGCGGCCGAATTCCGCGATTCTTGGCGGTGGCGGAACGTCCGCGGCGGCCATCGCGGCGGTCCACGAGCTGGGTTCAAAACATGTTGACGTCTACGTGCGCGACGCCGGACGGGCAACCGAAGCGAAAGCCGCCGCTGCCGCCGTCGGACTCGCCGTTCAACTCCGGCCGATGGCCGAGGCGGCTGAAGGCATGGCCGGAGCCGACCTGGTGATTTCCACCCTTCCGCCGCGGGCGGCGGACGGCATCGCCACGCAGCTTGACGGGCTCCCCGGCAAGCTTCCTGACGGCGTCTGGGGTGTGCTGCTGGATGTAGCCTACGATCCATGGCCCAGCCGGATTGCCGAAGTATGGCATTCGAGGGGCGGCGTGGTGGTACCCGGTCTGGAAATGCTGCTCTACCAAGCTGTGGAGCAAATCCGTTTGTTTTCCGGCGCTGACGTCACCGCCGATGTCATAGATGTGATGTGCGACTCAGTCGGGCTACCCCGGCGGGTCTACTAGGGGCCTTACATGGCAGGATTGGTTATATGTTGCGTTGGTTGACTGCCGGTGAATCCCATGGCCCGGCATTGCTCGGAATTGTTGAAGGCGTCCCCGCCGGTGTGGAACTCACCAGCGAGGAAATCCGCGACGCCTTGGCGCGCCGCCGCCTCGGCTATGGTCGAGGCGCCCGGATGAAGTTCGAGCAGGACGAAGTGAACATCCTTGGCGGCGTCAGGCACGGCGTCACGCAGGGCGGACCCGTCGCCATCCAGATCGGCAATACCGAATGGCCCAAATGGGAGCAGATCATGTCTGCAGACCCGGTGGATCCCGCCCTTCTTGCCGAGCAAGCCCGCAACGCACCCCTGACCCGTCCCCGGCCCGGCCACGCAGACTTCACGGGCATGCAGAAGTACGGCTTCCCCGAAGCGCGCCCTGTCCTTGAGCGCGCCAGTGCACGGGAAACCGCCACTCGCGTTGCCCTTGGCACAGTCGCTTCCCAATTCCTGAAGCAGCTCGGCATCGAACTCGTCAGCCACACGGTTTCCATCGCGAGCGTCACTGTTCCGGAGGGTCGGCCGCTGCCTGTGCCGTCCGACGTCCTGGCCCTCGACGCCGACCCCTTGCGTTGCTTCGACCGTGAGACCTCGGACGCCATGGTGGCCGAGGTCGACGCAGCACACAAGGAAGGTGAGACCCTAGGCGGTGTTGTCGAGGTGCTGGCCTACGGCCTTCCGCCGGGACTCGGCAGCTACGTGCACTGGGACCGTCGCCTCGACTCCCGCCTGGCTGCGGCCCTTATGGGCATCCAGGCCATCAAGGGCGTTGAAGTGGGCGATGGCTTCCTCACTGCTGCCCGCCGGGGCTCCGCTGCGCACGACGAAATCGTCAAGGACGAGGCCGGCCGCATCGTGCGGAAGACCAACCGGGCAGGTGGCATCGAAGGCGGCATGAGCATCGGCGAAGTCCTTCGAGTCCGCGCCGCCATGAAGCCCATCGCCACCGTCCCCCGCGCACTAAAGACCATTGACGTGAGCACCGGAGAGGCCGCCAAGGCCCACCACCAGCGCTCCGATGTCTGTGCCGTCCCGGCTGCAGGCGTGGTCGCCGAGGCCATGGTCGCCCTGGTTCTGGCCGAAGCTGTCGCTGAGAAGTTCGGCGGTGACTCGGTCGCTGAAACCGCACGAAACCTTCGGGGTTACCTGGACAGCATTCCGGCAAACCTGGACTCGGTCGGCCACTAGTGGTCCGCAGTACCTCGGGCGCCGGTCACGGGCCTGCGATTGCGTTAGTTGGACCGATGGCCGTCGGTAAGTCAGTCATAGGCCACCAGCTCGCCCAGCAATTGGGCGTGCCGTTTGTGGACACGGACGTCGTCATTGTTGAGCACCACGGGACCATCGCGGATATTTTCGCTGGTCGCGGAGAGCATGCCTTCCGGGAGATCGAGGCCAGGACTGTCGCGCGTGCTGTCGAAGCCGCGAACATCAGCGGCGGGATTGTTTCACTTGGCGGCGGCGCGGTGCTGGATTCCGGCACCCAACAGCTCCTGGGCGATTGCACTGTGGTCTATCTCGAATGCGATGCGGAGACAGTCGCCGAGCGCATCGCCCGCAACACTGGCCGGCCGCTCTTGGCGGGCGACGCCATGGCGCGTTGGGAAGCCCTGTTTGCTGCCAGGCGTCCCGTCTATGAACGCTTGGCAGACGTCACCGTCGATGTACGGTCCGGAACCGTGGCGGAAATCGCCCTCCACGTGGAGGAAAGACTGCGTGAATACGCGGCCTTGAAAGAGAAAGTGCAAAAGTGAGCAACGAAGCAACTGTCATCAAGGTCACCGGCCAGTCCGCGAACGAAAACTACGACGTCGTCGTCGGGCGCGGCCTCTTGGCGACCCTTCCCGCGAAGCTGGGGGAGCGCGTCAAGCGTGTGCTTGTGGTTCACCCGCGCGCCCTGCGACTTACGGGCGACACCGTGCGCGCGGAGCTCGAGGCGGCGGGATTCACCGCCGTCACGGCTGAGATACCCGACGCCGAAGAGGGCAAGCACATCCAGGTTGCGGCCTTCTGCTGGCAGGTACTTGGCCAGAACGACTTCACCCGTTCCGATGCGATCGTTGCGGTAGGCGGCGGCGCTGTCACCGACCTCGCCGGATTTGTCGCGGCAACCTGGTTGCGCGGTGTCAAGGTCATCCACATGCCCACGAGCCTCCTCGGTATGGTGGATGCGTCTGTGGGTGGCAAGACCGGCATCAACACAGCGGAGGGCAAGAACCTTGTGGGATCCTTCCACCCGCCCGCTGCAGTCCTGGCTGACCTGGACACGCTCCAGACGCTGCCGAAGAACGAGCTGATTTCCGGAATGGCCGAGGTCATCAAGTGCGGCTTCATTGCAGATCCCGCCATCCTGGACCTCGTCGAAAACAAGCCTGAGGAAGTCACAGATCCGGGCTCGGCGGTGCTACGCGAGCTCATCGAGCGTGCCATTTCGGTCAAAGCGAAAGTGGTTTCCGAAGACCTGAAGGAATCCGGCCTGCGCGAGATCCTCAACTACGGCCACACCCTGGGCCACGCGATCGAACTCGTGGAACGCTACTCATGGCGTCATGGCGCGGCAGTCTCGGTCGGCATGATGTTCGCCGCCGAACTCGCCCGCAGCGTCGGGCGGCTATCCGACGTCGACGCCGACCGGCACCGCACGATCCTCGAGGGGCTCGGGCTGCCGGTCACCTACCGCCGGGACCGCTGGCAGGGCCTGCTTGATGGCATGCGCCGCGACAAGAAGTCCCGCGGCGACCTCTTGCGATTCGTGGTGCTCGACGGCGTCGCAAAGCCCGGAATCCTCGACGTTCCCGACACCTCGCTGCTTTTCGCTGCCTACCAGGAGATCGCATCATGACTACTGAAACTTTCAGCAGTGTCAGTGATTGGCCTACCGGCGGGTTCCCTGGAGTGCGCACCAACCCGGACACGCTCCTGCCACATATCGTCAACGAGGAAGCCATGCGGACCGCGTTGGTTGAGTCCACCGATCCCGCCGACCGCATCATGGCGCTCATGCTCGAAGGCCACCCCGGCGAAGCCGCCGAGCTGCTGGCCGAGGCCCGCTACAAGGATCCCGAGTCCTTCAAACTCAGGATCTTCGAGGCTGAACTGCACCGTGCCACCAACCGCTTCGACCGCGCCGTGGAGCTCTTCCGCCAATTGCTCGGAGAATTCCAGGGAACAACCAAGGAACCGATCGTCCACCAATATTTGGGGCGGGCCCATTTTGTGGCCGGAAACCCCGTCGCCGCGGCGGAATCGTTCACCAAGGCCCTGGACCTGCGCGTTGCCTTGGCAGCCGATGCTTCCCTGATTTACTCCTCCGCTGTCGCCTTGCAGCGTGCCCGTAACGTCCTCGAGTTTGCCTCCTGAACGGGGGCGCCTCCTGGACCCGTTTGCCTGTTGAACAGGGGGCGCGGCAGGCGCTGCGCAATTTGCCGGTAGAATGGTCTTTGGATTTTTGATAAATACGCGCTGGCGGCCGTCAAGGCATGCCTGCTTGGCATAGTCGGCTGGAAGCCAGAAGGCGTAGCTAGAACCAGTGAGAGAAACCAGAGGATACTAGTGGCAACCACAAATGACATCAAGAACGGTACCGTGCTGAAGCTCGAGGGCCAGCTCTGGAACATCATTGAGTTCCAGCACGTCAAGCCGGGCAAGGGCGGCGCGTTCGTGCGCACCAAGATGCGCAACGTCATGTCTGGCAAGGTGGTAGACAAGACCTTCAACGCCGGCCTCAAGATCGAAACCGCCACCGTTGACCGCCGCGACTACCAGTACCTGTACCAGGACGGCGCGGACTTCGTGTTCATGGACACCCAGGACTTCGACCAGATCACGGTTTCCGGTGCCACGGTAGGCGACGCCACCAACTTCATGCTGGAAAACCAGATGGTCAACATCGCCATCCACGAAGGCATTCCGCTCTACATCGAGCTGCCGCCGAGCGTCGTCCTCGAAATCACCTACACCGAGCCGGGCCTGCAGGGCGACCGCTCCTCCGCTGGAACCAAGCCGGCCACCCTTGAAACCGGCTATGAGATCCAGGTGCCCCTGTTCGTTGAGAACAACACCAAGGTCAAGGTCGACACCCGCGATGGCAGCTACCTGGGCCGGGTCAACGACTAGTGAGTGCCCGTGGTAAGGCCCGCAACAGGGCCCTCGAAGTACTGTTCGAGGCGGAGCAGCGTTCCGCCTCCGCTTTCGAGGTCTTGAAGGCCCGCCGGGAAATGACCGACCTCGTAGTCAACCCGTACACGACCGACATCGTGGAGGGCGTGGTTGCCATGCAGCCGACCATCGATGAATTCCTGCAGACCTACGCCCAGGGCTGGACCCTTGAGCGCATGCCCGCGGTTGACCGCATCATTCTGCGTATCGGCGCTTGGGAACTCCTCTACAACGATGACGTCCCGGACGGAGTGGCGGTCAGCGAGGCAGTTGCGCTGGCCAAGGTCATGTCCACCGATGAATCGCCTGCGTTCATCAACGGCCTCCTGGGGCGTTTGCAGAAGCTGAAGCCTTCCCTGCTCGCCTAGGCAGGGACTGTAGTAGTCGCCAAAACCCCGGCTGGGATTCCAGCCGGGGTTTTGTATTGCCGGGCCAGGGCGATTCACGATGCCCCGGATCCTCAGTACTGGTCGACTTTGGGCTGCTCACCTGTTGTCCCCGACTTACCGAGCGTGTCGTTGTAGATCTTCTTCCAGATGGCGCCGCCATCAGTGAGCATATTTCCGATGAATGTCCGCAGGGCCTTGTCGCCCTTGGGAATGCCCACGCCATACTTTTCGGTAGTGAACGGCTGGCCGACCACCTTGAAATGGTCCGGGTCCTGGGCGGTGTAGCCCATCAGGACTGCTTGGTCGGTAGTAACTGCGTCCACCTGCCCGGCCTTGAGCGACTCGACGCATTTGGCGTAAGTGTCAAGCTCAGTTGTCCGGGCGGCTGGGAAGTTGGCCTGGATGTACTTTATCGAGTCCACCCCGGTGGCGGAGCAAACGTTCTTCTCCGCAAGGTCCTTTTCGCTGCCTATGGATGCGTTGTCCTTCCTCACCATCAGGCCCTGGCCTGTGACCAGGTAGGGGCCGGCGAAGTCGATCAGCTTCTTGCGGTGGTCTGTGATCGGGTAACTGCCCACATAGTAGTCAATGGCTCCGCTGGCGATAGCGGATTCACGGGTACCCGAGAGAATCGGCGTGAACTCGATCTTGTCTTTGTCGTAACCCAGCGATGCGGCGATCCACGTGGCGATCTCAATGTCGAAACCGCTGTATTCACCGGTCGTTGCGTCTTTGAAACCCAGGCCCGGCTGATCCTGCTTGACGCCGATTCGGACCTTGCCGGTGGACCTGATCTTGTCAAATGTCGGGCTGCCAGTCAGGGCAACATCTTTCGCGACAGTGATCGCCGTGGGCGCAGGGCTGGCAGGCGCTGTACCCGTCGCGGATCCAGTGCTGCCGCAAGCGCTGAGGGCCAGGGCCAACGCCGCGCAGATCCCAGCCACCCTCAACCGCGTGCGTGCAAAGATTGCCATCATGATGCTCCCTTATGATGTGCATGAACAACGATGTGCCGCATTGGCGAGGCCCTCTCGTTGACGGTGGCGAAACTCGACTTCAGCCAGGTCCCAGACGCATCCTCTGTGATGCTTTGCCGACCTCAACGGCCCCCATTCTGTGAGAATACGGCCGCTGAACCGCTTCTAGCCTGAGTGCCAGCCACTCGTTTGAGGGCCGCTCCGGCCCGCTCCAATGGGGTAACCACTTGGAACGATTCGGGTCAGGGCGCCCAGCGTCATCGATCGAACGGGTATCTCGGGTATAGCCGGATTCCCACACCGCGCATATCATCAGGGGATGCGAGCCAAGAGCGGGCACCGTCTTGTGGTCGTGGGTCTTCTCACGCTGGTGCTGACGACCGGATGCCAGCCCCAAGGTCCCCCAGCCGGCCCCTCGGGTTCGGAATCAGCCTCGCCGTCAGTTCCCGACGTCGGTCGATCAGCCTCGCCGTCAGTTCCTGACGTCGGTCGATCAGTCTCGCCGTCAGCGCCGGCTCCCTCGCAATCGAACACCGTCGCTGCCGGCGCCGGTGGTTTCGATCACGTCGTCATTATCGTTGAGGAGAACAAACCCGCCTCGGACATCCTCGGCAAGGCTGCTGCTCCCTACATCAACAAGCTTGCCGCCGAATCGGCCCTGGCCAACAACTATCAGGCCCTCGCCCATCCGAGCTTGCCCAATTACCTCGCCCTCACGAGCGGCACCACCGCCGGAATAGCGGACGACTGCAGTCCGGGTGGTAACTGCACGGCGGCCGTCCCCAGCATCGTCGACCGGATTGAGCAATCGGGCCGGAGCTGGAAAATGTACGCCGAGGGCATGCCGGCTCCTTGTGCGGCCAGCAATTCGGGCAAATACGCAGTGCGGCACAATCCTTTCATGTACTACCCCGGCGTCACCAGCGACAGGAACAATTGCGCGGCGCATGTGGTGCCCTTCACGCGGTTCACCGCGGATCTGGCCTCCGCTTCCACCCTTCCGAACTATGTTTTCATCAGTCCGAACCTATGCAATGACATGCACGACTGCCCGGTGGAGACCGGCGATGCGTGGCTTGCAGAGCAGGTTCCCCGGATCCTTGCTTCGCCCGCGTTCGTGACGCAGAAGTCCCTCTTGGTGATCACGTGGGATGAAGGCAGCGACGAAAGCAATGCGGTAGGGGCGATTTTCGCCGGACCGGCCGCAAAGAAGGGCTACCAGTCCGGGGCCGCGTATGGCCACTACTCCCTTTTGCACACGATCGAAGCTTCCTGGGGACTCGCGCCGTTGACCGACAACGACAAGGGCGCACCTGTCATGGACGATCTATTGAACTGATGCGGTGTCATGAACGAGGCCGGGGATTGTGGCCGGCAGGAGGGTAAGGGAGTTCAAGGGAGAAGGCACGCCCAGCGCACGGTAGTCCCATCCTGCTGCCCGGTAGGCGTTTGGGTCAAGGACGTGCCTTCCGTCGACGATATTTCGCCGAGCAACGAGTTGGCCGAGCCTGACGGGGTCGGCTTCTCGGAAGATCGCCCATTCGGTGAGGAGCGCCACGACCTCCGCGCCGGTCACCGCTTCTTCGAGGCTCGCTGCGTAGCTTAGCTCGGGGTACTTCCTCCGGGCGTTGTCCATTGCTTGGGGGTCGAAGACAGTGACCTGGGCGCCGGCTGCGTAAAGCATCCGTGCGACGTCCAGGGCAGGGGCGTCGCGGATGTCGTCGGAGTCCGGTTTGAATGCCGCGCCGAGCACGGTGACTTTGACGTCGTCGAGGTTTCCGTAAGCGAGATCGGATATGAGGTCGACGGTCCGCTGCCTGCGTCGTCGATTGATATGGTCGACTTCGTGCAAGAAGCTCACGGCCTGTCCGACGCCCAATTCACGCGCCCGGTAGGCGAAAGCCCTGATGTCCTTGGGCAGGCACCCACCGCCGAAACCCAATCCGGGTTTGAGGAACTGCCCGCCGATCCGGGTGTCGTAGGCGAGCGCGTCCGCCAGGTGATTGACATCGGCGCCGGTGGCCTCGCAGATTTCCGCCATTGCGTTGATGTAGGAGATTTTTGTGGCGAGGAATGAGTTCGCAGCGGCTTTGACGAGTTCCGCGGTTGCCATGTCGGTGGCAACCACGGGGGTGCCGGTCTCAATCAGGGGCAGGTAGCAATTGGACAGCTGCGCGAGGGCCCAGTCACTGGCAGTTCCGAAGACAAGGCGGTTGGGTCTGAGCGTGTCTTCGACGGCGTGCCCCTCCCGCAGGAATTCCGGGTTCCAAGCAAGTTCCACCGCGTTGCCTCCGGGCGACAACGAACGTACCAGGGACGCCAGCCGTGCCGCCGTGCCGATAGGCACCGTGGACTTACCGACGATCAAGCACCTCCGGCCCAGATGTTGGGTAAGCCGGCGAACAGCAGCGTGCACGAAGTGCAGATCAGCGGCGTCTGAGTCGGGGGACTGTGGTGTGCCGACACAGATGAAATGAAGGTCCGCTGGCCCCGCTGCGGAGAAATCGGTGGTGAACTTCAGCCGTCCGGTTGCCAGGGCCTGGCAAAGGAGTTCGCTCAGCCCGGGTTCGAAGAACGGTAGCAGACCTCGGGAGAGAGCCTCGATCTTGCTGTCGTCCACGTCTATTCCGATGACGTCGTGGCCCAGGATGGCCATGCAGACTGCGTGGGTTGCACCGAGATAGCCGGTGCCGATGACGGACACGGTAAGGTTCGAGGCCCGCGTCGGGGGCACGAGAACACCAGCCTGCGGCTGGGTGCCGATGGTTTCCATAAGTGTCTCCTTCGTGTCTGTGGCTTGACGTCTGATTCGGTGGTGGCTCTGACGCTGAGGCGTCCCGTCCTAGCGCGCTCTCTCAAGCGTGGTCCGTTCGCTCAGGTATTTCGTGGCATCGGCTCCCCACGGCGGGCGGAAGGAATACAGGCACGCGAGGCGAAGCCTGGTGCAAGCCGCATAGGCGGCGAATCGTTCCGGGCTGACGTGTAGTTGCTCGGCGGTAGCCACAATGTGGCGGTGGGCGATGACATACCGTCGCGTTGTCAGGAGCTTTTGGCGGAGCCGCAGTTCCACGTGGACGTCGAGGTTCGCGAGGTCCAGGGCGGCCTCGGCACGGCAGCCCTCGTCGAAGTCCAAGAGCCCCGGCCCGCCGCTGTCGTCGGACCCGAATATCTGTTTGTCATGCAAGTCGCCATGCGCCCATCCGAGTGGATCGGCGGGCGAGCCGCTAAGCCCGTTGATGGCCGCCTCCGCGCGCGCAAGCAAGGCAGATCGTGCTGTGGCGGCTTCCGGAACCCCCTGGCTGTGCCGTAGCCAAAGATTTATCCAGCGTTGGAGATTGGCCACCTCTGTCTCCGCCGGGTGGGTCGGCAGGCTGTCGAGGCTGTCGTGGAAGTCAACGCTTTTGGCGATCGATGCGGTTGTGGCCCAAGCCTGTGCCCATCGCGCCCAGGCGGCATCAAAAGATGCGTCTGTGACAGTGGCGTGGTCCTGTCCGAGTTCGTAGTAGGGGCGGCCGCCAAGGCTGCTGAAGACCATGACATCGGTACCGGCCTCGAGGATTCGCGGGGTAGTTAACGAGCTGCAGGCCAGAAGGGAGGCTGCGATGCGATGCTTGCTCGCGGCATCCACAGCCCGGCCTGGCCGGAATACTTTGACGTACTCGTCACCGGCATGGATGACGGCGCGTTTGTGGGCACGGTGGACGATGACATTGCCCTTCGCAGCTTCCCGCGCGAGGGATGGAATCAGCGGATCATCGCGGGGCACAGGATCGAAATTCCCTTGCCGGAAGTGGGCGGCCCGTACTCCGGGCCGAACTGGGTCGCGTACTTCGAGGACGAACTCGCCGGCCAACGATCCGGGCCATGCCCTGCGGATTTGCCATGTAACGCCTGCGCCGTCGCTGACCTTAGCCGGCACCGGAGGGTGCCAGTTCACATGATCATCTCCCGAGCCGCCCCGGAACTGCCCGGAGTGTTGAATTCGGAGAATGGCCTTTGCGCTGCCTGCTCTTCAAGAAGACCGGACACCACGGATCCAAGCCCCGGGCGGAAGGAGTAAAGACAGGCTAAGCGGGTACGAGTGGCCTCCGCATAGGCGTGAAACCGGACCGGACTCACGTGCAGGTCTTTCGAGGCGGCCAGTACCTGTGTGTGGGCTACCAGGTAACGTTCAGGAGTCAACAAGCGCAGTTGGAGCCGAAGGTTCAGGTGGACGTCAAGATTGGCAAGATCCCGGGCCGCCTCAGCCTGGGCCGCAGCGTCGAAGTCCAGCAATCCGAGCGGGGATTCTCCGTTGGTGCAGATGACTTGCTTGTCGTGAAGGTCTCCATGTGCCCAGACCAGCGGATCCGGTGTTGACCGCAGGAGGTCTTCGGTCACTTGATTCGCCCTGGCGCGTAGGACGTCACGTTCGGGCCACGTCTCAGGGGAGTTTTGGTTGTGGTGCACCCAGCGGTTCACCCAGAGCAAGAGATCGGACGCTTCCTTCTCCGGCGGATGGAGCGGCAAGGCGGCAACGAGGTCATGCCTCGCCCCGCCATGCACCCCGATGACTTGGGATACCCATGCCCGCGACCATTGCGCCCATATGCCCGCGAACGTTTCGTCGTTGACCTCGGAGTCCTCACCAAGTTCGCGGAGGGTCCGTCCGGGGATTGAACCGAAAACCATGACGTCCGTGGAACCGTGGATGATCCTGGGCGCAACGAAACTGTCAGCGAGCAGGAGGACGCCCATTTGTTCACACCGTTCTGCCGACACGACGGCCCGGCCGGGCCGGAATACCTTGATGTACCGCCCCTTGGCCCGGATGACCGCCCGCTTGTGGGGCCGATGGGAGATGACTTCCCCTCGGCGAGCCTCCACCAGCAAGGCCGGCAGTCCGGGATCGTTCCGAGGCACCAGTTCAAAGTGGCCGCGCCGCATGTGGGCGGCCCGGACGCCCTTGCGTCCCGGCGTCAGGACTTCAAGGAGATAGTCTCCAGGGGCTTTATCCGGCCAGGCCCGGACAGTGTGCCAACGCGTACCGGAATCGTCCACTGCGTCCGTCGGGATGGGAGGCTGCCAATTCATCTGGTCAACTCCAATGCCCGGTCGATCTGCCACGCCGCGTCGGCGGCCCAGTCGGCGGCTCGGTCCCGGAACGGGTCGACACTGCCGGTGAACAGCCTGAATGCCGCCCACGCGTTGATATTTGCCCGCGAGAACCTGCCCCCGGCCTCGAGGTATCCTTCGATCAAGTGCGCCGTTTTCGAACCACCCGCCGTCTCTGCACCCGGCGCCCGGGTATTGATTTCTTCGACGGCGGCGAACGAACCGATGTCTACTTCCGGCACGCCGCAGTGGGCCCGGTCAAAATCGATGATCCGCACGTCCTGATCGGCGACGAGGACCTGGTCCGGAGAGAAATCGCCGTGGAGCAGAGTGTGGTGTCGGTGGCTTGTTTGAACTCGCAGCTGATAGCTCAGCCTGGCAGCGAGTTTCATGGCGGGTTCTTCGAGTATGGGCAGAAGCGTGGTGATCATCGATGTGGTGGCCATGAGCTGGCCGAGGAGGCTCGGCTGTGGATCGGCGGGGTGGCTGCCCGCGTACCCCGGAGCGTTGTGGAGCCTGGCCAGCGCCTCGCCCGCGTGGCGGGACCCGCCGTCGTCGTCAACTGACCCAAGATCCCCGGCGCCCCAGAAGGGACTGGCGCTGATGCCGTGATCTGCACACCCCACGTCTCCGAGCCACGGAAGGACTGGCACCCCGTGCCGATGCAGCCATTGCCAAAAATGCTGTTGCCTTGCGTTGTTGAATGACTCGGCGGCGGCTTTGATGACGATGGAGCCAGCGGGGGAGTGATCCACGAGGACCAGGCGCCGTTCGGGCTTGTAGCGAACTATGCTTGCCGGACCGCTCACCAGCCTGCCTCCTGTTCGGGGGAGGGCCCCAAGCCGTTCCAAGCCGTGGTCCCGGAGCCAGCGCAGGTTTCCCGTGAGTGCCCAGTCGTCTTCGAATCCGCCGACGGCGACAAGTGCGTCCGGTTTTCCACCGTCCGGCTGCAGGAGGCGGATATCCCCGCCGTGGGTGCTGGAATAGCTTTCCCGCCGCCGGAGTTTGGAATTGCCGGCCGCGGTTCGGGTCATCGCCCAGCCGTAGTCAGGGTGGCCGTTGCGGGTAAGGCGAAAGGCGGCCAGCACGGACGTCCCCGGCTTGTATCTGACCCTTGTGATCCGTACCGGCTCTCCCAACAACTCTGACAGCCGGTGATTGTCGAGCAGATCGGCTAAGCAAGGAAGGGCGCTGTCACGCAGTGCGAGGGATTGGTCGGCGCCTGGCCGGTTTAGCGCTGTCATGTTCATGCCGTCACCTCCAACTTTTCCGGCCGCGTGTTTCGTTGCTGTTCAACCCATGTAGCGAAACGGCTCTCCGGGCCCTTCAGCAGATCGGCCGGCTTGCCCTCTTCGATGATGCGACCGTCCTCGAGCCAGATGACCCGATCGCAGTTGCGCGCGGAGTGTGCGTCGTGAGTGATGGTGATTGACGTCCTACCGCGGGTGAGGGCTTCAAGGGCATTCAGGATCGATTCGCGGGAGGCAGGGTCCAGCCCGGCGGTGGCTTCATCCAGGATGACGATGGGTGCCTGTCTGAGGATGGCCCTGGCAATCGCGAGGCGTTGACGCTGCCCGCCGGAAAGATCCTTCGCAGCATCGCCCAGAATGGTGTCGTAACCATCGGGGAGCTCGCGGATGAAGCCATCGGCTTGGGCGAGGGCAGCTGCCCGTTCGATTTCGTCGTCGGTGGCGTCGAGGCGGCCGAACCGGATGTTGTCCCGCACGGTGGTTCCGAACAGGACCGAGTCCTGCAGCAGGATGGACACGTGGGAGCGTACGGACGCGATCTGGAGGTCCTTGACGTCCGTGCCTCCCACCCTGACTGTGCCGGTGCTCGGGTCGATCATGCGAAGGACAAGGCTGGCAAGGGTGGATTTGCCGGCGCCGGATGGTCCGAGGATGGCGAGGTGCTCCCCGGCAGGAATCGTTAGATTGATCCCGTGCAGTACCGTTGTGCCTTCGCCGTGACCGGCGAAGACGTTTTCGAAGGCGATGTCCGGGTTCCTGCTCTTCAGTACGCGGGCGTTGGGCGCCTCGGGAAGATCGGTTTGCGCATCGAGGAGGTCCGCGACCCTCTCGCCGGAGGCCGTGGCGCGAGCGATTCTGCCGGTCTGCTTGGCCAGGTCCTTCAACGGTTTCATCCCTGTCTTCAAATACGTGAGGAAGACGATCAGATCTCCCGGCGTTATTGAGTGGTCCAATGCCCGCCATCCGCCTCCGGCCAATACGACTGCCGTTGCCAGGCCGATTAGAACATCGGTCCGACGCTCAAGACTGGCGGCGAGCCTGAGGGCGGCAACCCCTGTTCCCAGCGTTGCCTGGTTGCTGGACCGGAAACCTGCGCTGATCGTGTCCTCAAGTCCGTAGGCCTGGACTTCGCGGATCGCGCCGAGCGTCTGGGCGGCCGTCGTGGCGAGGGTTCCTTCACCTTTTCGGGAGTTGCCGGCGGCAGCCGTGATGGGTCCGGAGCTTTTCCGCGAAAGGAGCCCAAAGACGCCGGTCGCTAAAAAGACGACCAGTGCCAATGGCGGGTCGAGCCACAGCAGGATGATCGTCATGGAGACGAGCGTGGCCACGTTGCCCAGCAGCGGCAACCCGGCGGTGACGGCGACTTCCTGAAGACGGGAGACATCTCCAACAAGGCGTTGGACGGTGTCGCCGGTCGAGGCACGGGTATGGTGGCGCATGGACAGGCTCTGGACGTGGCGGAAGGTCTCGGCTCGAAGATCCGCGGCAATCCTTGAGCCGACAAGGGCGAACGATATGGCGGACCAGTAGTTGGCGATGGCACGCACGATGGCGATGACCACGATCGCACCACCGCATAGCAAAAGAGTTTCAAGACTGGCGTTCATGCTGGGGCCCGGTCTGCGCAGAGTCGCGCCGAGGGAACGAGAGACGGCGTCGATGACCAGTTTCACGGGCCATGGTTCAATCAGGCGGAAAAGGACGTCCGCCGCCAAGGCGGTGAACCCTCCGACCATCAGGAGCCGGTGGCCGTGAAGATGCGGACGCACGCACCGCAACGTCCGTCGCAGGCCGGATTCGGCCTTGCCACTGCGCGGGGGGCGCACGGGCTGCATTCCAGGTCGTGGACGCCGATGCTTGGGCGTCGTGGTCATGATCATGCCACCTTTCGCGGGGCTGGCAACGCCGCAGTGATGCGCGAGAGCACGCCGTCCCAGCTGAAGCGCAATTCAGCCTGCTCACGGGCCTGGGTTCCCAGACGATCCCGCAAGCCAGGATCAGCGGCAAGGACGCCCAGGGCAGCGGCGAATGCTGCGGGATCGCCGGCCGGAACCAGCAGTCCGGTGCGTCCATGGTCAAGAATGGACGGGATCTGTCCCACCGAGGTTGCCACGATGGGCATTCCGGCGGCCATGTATTCATAGACTTTCAACGGCGAAAAATAGTCATCGCGACCGGGCTCCTCAACGGGGTAGGGAGCTGCGGCCACATCGCACTCGTGAAGGAGCCCTGGCACGGACCCGGGTGCGACGGCGCCGGTAAAATCCGCTTCCAAGCCCAGCGAGGTTGCCAACTCTTCAAGTGTGGTCCGGACTGGACCATCGCCTATGACTTTCACGGCCCAGCGGTTCGGTCCGCTCGGGCTGCGGGCCTCGCGCATGTTGGCCAGTGCGACGGCCTGAAACAGCTCGGGAACCCCGTGCCAGGGTTTCAAAGTCCCGACAAACGCAACCGTGAGGTGGCCGGCGTGGTGGCGTCCGCCCGTACGGGCGGCTATTCGTTCGACGTTGACGCCGTTCGGAGCCAGCACAGTCCTGGCGGAAGGTGCCCTGCCCTGGACCCAGCGGACCACGGGCGCTGAAACGCAGGCCACGACGTCCGCCGCCCGCGCGTTGCGTAGAAGGGCACTTTCGGCCCGCTCCACGTCAAAGAGTTGCCGGTACCGCGCTTGTTCTTCAATGAGAGGGGCATTGACTTCGAGTACGGCCGGGACGCCGAGGACGCTGGCCACGACAGACACCACCGGGCTGAATAGCGAATAGCGTTCGTAGACCAGTTCGCAGCCTTCGTGAAGGATCCTGGCGGCGAGAGCGAATGCCGCGTCTTCCAGGGCCAGCTCGCGCGCAGGCCCTTCGGCGCACCCGGCGGCAACTTCGACGACGTCGAGATCGGCCAGATCGTCTGGACGATCAGTGCCAAGTCGGGTGCAGTAGAGCGTTACCGTCGCCCCCTTCTTGCGCCAGGCGCGTACGATTTCCTGGACATGGACAGACGATCCTTTGGTGCCAAACACCGGCACGCCTTCGTCAGCGCAAACGTATGCCACGTGCATCAGGCAACCTGCTTCCGAGCCATTGACAGCGCCCGAAGCTCTACTGCCTGCTGCCTGGAATCGTAGTTCTGTTCGATGAGCCTGCGTGCGTTTCGCGTGAGGGCAGGACGGTCAATTCCAGGTCCGCAGATCTCGCGTATGGCCTCGGCCAGCCGGCGCCAATTGCCTGGGGGAACCAGGATCCCTGTCTGGCGGTCCCTGATGACCTCCGGGATTCCCGTTAAATCGGTGCCGATGCACGGCACACCGATGGCCATTGCCTCGAGGAGGACGGTGGGCAGCCCATCCACGTTTCCGTCGTGGCCGATGATGCAGGGTGCGACCAACACGTCGGCGGATCTTAGGAGGGATCTGACCTGATCCTGGGTCTGGGCTCCCAGAAGGCGGACCGTAGCGCGGAGATTGCGGTGGTCGATGCTCCGTTGAAGGTCGTCGGCGAGTTGTCCGTCTCCGGCGATCCTCACCTCCAGTCGGAAGCCCTGTTCCAAAAGCTCGGCGGCAGCAGCCAGCAGATATTCGAAGCCCTTCTTTTCCACTAGCCTTCCGACCGCGGCGATCCGGACGATCTCACCTACGGGACGTGGTTCCTCGTAAGGGAAGCGCTCCAGTTCCAAGCCATTGCGTACCAGATGCAGGCGGTCCGTTGCCCCGGGGAAGCGGCGCCGCAAGTAGCTGAGATTGTATTGGCTGATCGTTATTGCGTGGTGGGCCTGTTCCAGCTTGATCCGCAGGTGCTCGCCGTCGTCCGATTCCCGGAAGATGTCCGCCGCGTGGGCGGTGAACGAGTAGGGGACCCGGGTCAACAATGAAGCAAGCCTCGCCACATTGGCGGCAATCGAACCAAAGTGGGCGTGTAAATGCCCAATGTTGCGCTGCTGCAAGGTGATGGCGAGTTGGAGTGCCTGGGCCGCGTCGTCCGGGTCCGTCGCCGTCAATTCGTTGAAGGCCCCGGCCACTGCGTGGCTGATCCCCGCTTTCTGGGCACTTCGAAAAATGTCCCAGAGATCCTCGGACTTGTGGGGGCGATCGATGTAGCTTACGGGTGCTTGGACCCTGGCAAGTTCCGGGTGGAAGCGGGGGCCCGTGGGTGGCCGCAACGAAAAGATGCTGATCCTTTCTCCGGCGGCCTCCCGTGCCAGAATCTCGGAGACGATGAACGTCTCGGAGAAACGTGGATACATCTTGAGAACATAGGCCGTTTCCGGTTCAGATTGCGACATTGCCTACCTCGGCTTTCATCTTCTTCGCCGGGCGGAGGTCGATCCGCTCGGCTACCGGATCGAACAGGGCCGCGGCAAGCCGGGGAAGGCAGGACAAACCGTCCAAGCGGATACCACTCCGGTCAATGACGGTCCCTGCCCTCCTGAGCAACCAGTCATGGAGAATGTCCGGGGTGAGGCTACTGATTTCATGAACGTCTACAAAACCGGCACGGGCTAGCGAGTGCGCCCTGATCCTCTGTTCGGCGCGCGCCAAAGTGCGCGGGACGATCAGCGCCGGAACATCGGTGCTCATGATTTCGCAGACGCTGTTGTACCCGCCCATCGAGATCACGGCTGCGGCGTGCCGCATGTGGTGGATGACGTCGTCGACCGTGGTGAGGACTTTTGTGCCTGGGTTAGCCCGATGACGTATGTCCAGGACCTGCTTGGCCGGCATCTGCGGGCCGGTGACTATGAGATGTCCCAAGCCCGGAGGCAGGGGAGTGGCGGCTGCGATAAGGGCCAATTGATGACCATCGGAACCGCCGCCAACGGTGGTTAAACAGTATGGCCCACGCATGCACGTCGTCGCAGATCCCGTAGGTCGTCCCTGGGCGAGATATCCCGTGAATTGAATCAGGCGGCGGAGTGAGAAGGGGATTTCGCCGGCCGCCACAGGATCGTGAATCGACGGATCACCGTAGATCCAAATCGCGTCGAAAATCCCCTTGATCACGCTGGGACCTCCAAGCCGGGCCCATTCGGCCATTGCCGGGACGGGGGCGTCGAGGATTTCCCGCAGTCCCAGGACGATTCTCACCCGCCCGGCAGAACGTGCTTCGCGTAGCGCACTTTCGAGTTCCCCGTGGATTCCAGTGGCGTGTCGATCCACCACGATAAGATCGGGCCTGAAGCCGGCCAAGACCCCGGACAACACCGCGGCACGCAGCGACACCAGTTCGGTCATGGTCAAGGCCAAATTCCGGGGCTTGTAGCCCGCCGGACCCTTATCCACTCCTGGCAGCAGAACCCAGTCCCAGCCCGCCGGAACGGCAAATCCCGGGGCGACGGCCGTACCGGAGATCAGCACACCTGTAACTTCCCGTCCGATGAGGGTAGGCAACTCGGTGGTCAGCGCGTGGGCCAAGGCGAGATTTCGGCGGACGTGGCCAAGTCCTAGCGAGTCGTGCGAATACAAGACAATCCGTAGCGGTTCCACGGTGAGCCTCCGTAGTCAGTCATTTTCCCAGGGCCGAGGTGAAAGTGAGATACCTATTGTCGCGACCGGACATGAGGGGGGGATGTGGCCAACATGAGGGGTTTCTCATGAACGTCCGCAATACGGCTCACTGCGGGTGATCAAGGCCTCCATGCCGCGTCGGAGACTCAACGGAAGAAGGCCGAATTAACAGGTAGTCACTACTCGTGCGGCACCATGCTTGGTTGACTAACATCGCTTCGGTAGGCCAGTGCTGCGGCTGGCTGCATACCAGATCGGGTCCCGCACCTTCCCAAAAGGACGGTGTGCGGGTGTTGATCGATGCTGTTGGTGAAAAATGGGGTGGGCCAGTGCCTCGAGTTTCGCGCGTGCGCGGCATATGGTGGCGCGGTACGGACTCCGCGGCTCCGTCAAGTACCCGCCTTCGTGTCGCTGCCGGAAACGCTTGGAAGGGCGTGCAGTCAAGGGTGCGGTCGGTCCGTTTCCTCGTGTTGGCCATGATGCTCCTCATGATGCTTGCCAGCCTGGTCCTGACTGGAGTCGTGACGTTCGTGGTGTCCTTCACGGAACTGAATAACCGTGTTGATCAAAGCCTTTCCGACAAAGCACAGAATGTGGAAAAAATTGCCCTCGCCGGATCATCAGGAGCGGGCGCGCCGTCCATCTCCCGGCTCCGGTCGGCGGCGCACGAAATCGATCCCGGCAGGCACGAAGTGATAGCGGCATTCGTCGACGGGAAGCTGGATTGGAAAGTCGAGGGCAACCCGGACGACCCTGTGCTTCCGGAGTCCCTCTACGGCCCGGTCCTCAACATGGCGGATCCGGCGCGCACCGTCGTCGGAAGCCTGGGCGCGGACAAGGACCGGATGCGGCTGACGATCCGGCCGGTGAGCCTTGGCGCTGGTGGAAGCCAGTCATTTTTCCTGATTGGCAGGGATACGTCGGACCAGGAGGAGAGAATTCTTTCCTCGATCCGGACCTACACGATGGTTTCCGGCGGGGCGTTGCTCGCGACTGGTCTGATCGGCACCGTTTTCTCCGGGCGCCTTCTCCGTCCCCTGCGCCGGATGCGCGAAGCAACCGAAGTAGTCAGCCACGACGACCTAAGCCAGCGCGTGGACGAGCGGTCGCGGGCTGACGACGTTTCCCAATTGGCTCACAAGTTCAATCTGATGCTTGAACGGCTCGATGCGGGCGCCCAAGAACAACACCGGTTCATCGACGACGTCGGGCATGAACTTCGCACGCCCTTGACCATCCTGCGTGGTCACCTGGAACTGATGTCGGATGACGACCCGTCGGACGTCGCCGAGACGCGGGCGCTCCTACTCGATGAACTCTCCCGGATGCAAAGGTTGGTGGATGATCTCCTTTTGCTGGCCAATGCGCAGCGTCCGGAGTTCGTCAGGAGGGAGGAACTGAACGTAGCCCGCTTCACTGACGAGGTCATGGAAAAGATCCGCGTGCTCGCCAACAGGCAATGGCAAGTGGATGAACTGTGCGATGCCGTGGTGAATGCCGACCCGCAGCGCCTGACCCAAGCGCTCGTCCAACTCGCGGCAAACGCCGTCAAGTACACCGATGATGAAGCCACAATAGCGTTGGGTTGCAGGGTTGAACCCGGATTGGTCAGCGAAGGCGGGGTGTCCGGTCCCGGGACCCTGGCCGTTTGGGTCCGCGATACCGGCATAGGCATCGAGGTCCGGGACCAGGAGCGGATTTTTGAGCGGTTCGGCAGGGTCGAAACCGGTCGGGGCGAGGCGGGGGCCGGTCTCGGGCTTGCGATTGTCACGGCAATCGCCGAGGCGCATTCGGGCCGGGTCACGGTGAATTCGGCCCCAGGCCAAGGATCTACATTTACGTTGCACATTCCCTTGATGAGCGAGGCGGCCGCATCATGAGCCGGATCTTGATAGCCGAGGACGAAGCGCGGATCTCCACGTTCATGGAGAAGGGCCTCCGCGCCGCCGGACACACACCGTCCGTGGTGGCCGACGGGATCACGGCTCTGGACTACGCCACGTCGGGCCAATTTGATTTGTTGATTCTCGACGCCGGACTGCCCCGCCTGGACGGATTTACCGTTCTGGGATTGCTGCGTGAGACGAAAGTCCGTCTTCCAGTGATTATGGTTACGGCCCGGACATCGGTTCACGACACCGTTGCAGGCCTCGACGGCGGGGCGGATGACTATCTGGCCAAGCCTTTCCGATTCGAGGAACTGCTTGCCCGGATACGGATCCGACTCCGCAATCCGCTGCCCGGCACGTTGGACCACATACTGAAATGTGGTCTCCTTGAACTGGACCTGCACTCCCGGAATGCAAAATTGAACGGCAAGGAAATTGAGCTGTCTTCCCGCGAGTTTGCGTTGGCGGAAACCTTCATGCGCCATCCTGGACAGGTGCTGTCCCGGGAACAATTGCTCAGCCGCGTCTGGGGGTATGACTTTGACGGAACGTCCAACGTGGTGGACGTCTACGTGTTGTACCTACGAAAGAAGCTAGGCGCGGACCGCCTCGCCACGGTCCGGGGCACGGGGTACCGGCTGGTGGAAATCTGACTTCTGCATAGGTCCGGACCGCATCGGCCCGGAAGCGCCCGTACCCGGACCGGTGTAACCCAAAACGCGTCGCGAGGATCCGGGGCGCGTCGGAAGGCCGTCATCCCTGTGGTAATTTTGAAGGGCAAATGTTCCTTTTTTAATTCCGTCCCGTGAGGCGGGGAAAGGGGAGACGAGCGATGACTGAAGTCACTGCGCCGGTACCGTCCCGGGTTGTCCTCAACCACGCGGATATCGACCGTGCGCTCACTCGTATCGCCCACGAGATCCTCGAGGCCAACAAGGGCTCCCAGGATCTGGTCCTTTTGGGCATCCCACGCCGCGGCTATCCGCTGGCTGTGCGGCTGGCAGAGAAGATCGCCGCCGCGGATCCGTCCGTCAACGCCTCGGCAATCGTCGGTCAACTGGACGTCACCATGTTCAGGGACGACCTTTCCCACCAGCCTGCCAGGCCTCCTTATCCCACAAGGCTGCCACTGTCCGGCATCGACAACAAGGTTGTTGTCCTCATCGACGATGTCCTGTACTCCGGCCGCACCATCCGGTCCGCCCTCGACGCCATCATCGACCTCGGCCGGCCCCGCATCGTTCGCCTCGCCGTCCTCGTGGACCGTGGCCATCGCGAATTGCCCATCCGCGCGGACCACGTGGGCAAGAACCTGCCTACGTCCTCCTCGGAAAAAGTCCGGGTCCACTTGGAAGAACTCGATTCGGTGGACGGTCAGCCCATCAATGAAGTAGTGATCGAGGCCGGCGCATGAAACACCTGCTCTCCACGGAGAACCTCAGCGCGGCGAACGCCATCCGGATCCTGGACACCGCCGAAGAGATGGCCGCGGTGGGGGACCGGGAAGTCAAGAAGCTCCCCGCTTTGCGTGGCCGCACGGTGGTCAACCTCTTCTTCGAGGACTCCACCCGCACCCGTATTTCCTTCGAGGCGGCCGCCAAGCGGCTTTCCGCCGACGTCATCAACTTCGCGGCAAAGGGTTCTTCGGTATCAAAGGGTGAGTCCCTCAAGGACACCGCGCAGACTCTTGCCGCGATGGGCGCCGACGCGGTAGTCATTCGTCACTGGGCCTCCGGTGCACCGCATCGCTTGGCTGCCACCGACTGGATCGACGCCGCCGTCATCAACGCCGGCGACGGCACGCACGAGCACCCCACCCAGGCCCTTCTGGACGCCTTCACGATGCGCCGGCACTGGTCCAAGCTGAAAGGTTCGGCGTCCACGGGCGCAGATCTCACGGGTATGCGCGTCGCGATCGCCGGCGACGTCCTGCACTCCCGGGTCGCCCGTTCCAACGTGTGGCTGCTGCGCACCCTTGGTGCGGAAGTAACCCTCGTTGCTCCGCCCACCTTGCTGCCGATCGGCGTCGAACACTGGCCGTGCAAGGTCAGTTACAACCTTGACGAGACACTCGAGGCCGGCGTCGACGCGATAATGATGCTGCGGGTCCAGGGTGAGCGCATGAATGCTTCCTTCTTCCCTTCGACGCGCGAGTATTCGCGCCGTTGGGGCTTCGACGATGCCCGTCTCCGGGCCCTCGACGAACTCGGGCTCAAGGACACCATCATCATGCATCCCGGCCCCATGAACCGCGGACTGGAAATTTCATCCGCCGCCGCCGATTCGCCCCGCTCCACCGTGCTGGCCCAGGTCCGCAACGGCGTGTCGGTCCGAATGGCCGCCCTGTACCTGCTGCTCTCGGGGGACACCCGTGAAGCCGCCACCACACCGGGCACCGCCCGTTCCGACAAGGAGAGCAACTGATGACCGAGACCGCAACAGGTACAGCAACCGGTACCTATTTGATCCGCGGCGCGGCCATCCTGGGTGGCGACGCCGAGGACCTGTTGATCCGCGACGGCGTCATCGCTGAGCGCGGGACCGGCCTGTCCGCAGAAGGCGCCACGGTGATCGAGGCCGCCGGCCTCGTGGCGCTTCCCGGCATGGTAGACATCCACACCCACTTGCGCGAACCCGGTCGTGAAGACGCCGAAACCGTGGAAACGGGAACCCGCGCCGCAGCCCTCGGCGGCTACACGGCTGTGCACGCCATGGCCAACAGCAACCCGGTGGCGGACACCGCCGGCGTCGTCGAGCAGGTCCACAGCCTGGGCCGCGCCTCCGGGTGGGTGGATGTGCGTCCAGTGGGTGCCGTCACGGTTGGACTCGCCGGCGAACAGCTTGCCGAACTCGGCGCCATGGCCGACTCCCGTGCCCAGGTCCGCGTCTTCTCCGACGACGGCATCTGCGTGCACGATCCCGTGCTGATGCGCCGCGCCCTGGAATACGTCAAGGCGTTCGACGGCGTAGTTGCCCAGCACGCGCAGGAACCGCGCCTTACCGCCGGCGCCCAGATGAACGAGGGCACCGTCTCCGCCGTTCTTGGCCTTGCCGGTTGGCCGGCGGTCGCCGAGGAGAGCATCATCGCCCGCGACGTGCTCCTGGCCCAGCATGTCGGCTCCCGCCTGCACGTCTGCCACGTATCGACCGCCGGCTCGGTGGAGATCGTCCGCTGGGCCAAGGCACGTGGAATCAACGTCACCGCTGAGGTCACGCCCCACCATTTGTTGCTCACCGATGAGCTGGTCCGCAGCTATGACCCCGTCTACAAGGTCAACCCGCCGCTGCGTACCGACGCGGATGTCCAGGCACTCCGCGCCGGGCTCGCCGACGGCACCATCGACGTCGTAGGCACGGACCACGCCCCGCATCCGAGCGAGCACAAGGAATGTGAGTGGGCCCAGGCAGCGATGGGCATGACGGGCTTGGAAACAGCCCTGTCGGTAGTCCAGGAAACCATGATCGAGACAGGGCTGATGACGTGGGCCGACTTCGCCCGCGTCACGTCAACGGTGCCCGCGGCCATTGGCCGGGTGGCAGATCAGGGACGCCCGCTTGAGGCCGGCGAGCCTGCCAATGTGATCCTCGTGGACCCGGCTGCCCGCTGGACAGTGGATCCGCATAAGATGGCGACCATGGGCCGGAACTCGCCCTTTGCGGGCAAGGAGTTGCCGGGCGCCGTCATCGCCACTTTCTTCAAGGGCCACCCGACCGTGCTGGATGGCAAGCTCAATACGCCGTACCGCTACGCCACGGACACCGCCGGCGCAGGCAGCAGCAACTGATGGACAAAATCGCTTCCCTGCTCCTGGTCTTGGGCCTTGCCGCAGTCGCCGGCGGACTCATCGCAATGGGTTGGCGTAGCAGGCTCAAGCGGCAGGCCGGCGTCGGGCCGCTTCCGGAGGTGCCCGAGCAGCTCAGCCCGGCAGGCATTGCGGCTGAAGGCCAGTACGTGGCCACAACGACGTCGGGAGACTGGCTTGACCGGATCGCCGTTCATGGCCTGGGCTTCCGCGGGAACGCGGAAATGAGCGTCCATCCGGAAGGAGTCCTCTTTGACCGCAAAGGGACCGCGCCACTGTTCATTCCATCGCGAGCGGTGACCGATTACCGCAGCGCCAGCGGCATGGCCGGAAAGTTCGTGGAGAAGGACGGACTCGTGGTCTTGAGCTGGATGCTCGGAGAACGTGAGCTCGACACCGGATTCAGGACCAGGCACGCCGCCGACAAGCAACCCCTCCTCGAAGCACTTCAAGAATTGATCTCTGCAGCCCCCCAGGCAGATGCCGATAGTGGAAAGTAACAACGTGACGGACACCAACGCAGCGACAGGCAATACAGTGACAGGCAATACAGTGACCACAAACAATCCAGCAGAGTCCACCGCAGCAGTGCTGGTCCTCGAAGACGGCCGCATGTTCCGCGGCCGCAGCTACGGCGCCACAGGCGTTGCCCTGGGCGAGGCCGTTTTCGCCACCGGCATGACCGGCTACCAGGAAACCATCACGGATCCCTCCTACGCCCGCCAACTGGTGGTCCAGACGGCTCCGCACATCGGCAACACCGGCGTGAACAAGGAAGACGCCGAGTCCCGCCGCATCTGGGTGGCCGGCTATGTGGTCCGCGACGCCGCCCGCCGCCCGTCGAACTGGCGTTCGGAGCGCAGCCTTGACGAGGAACTCGTCGAGCAGGGGATCGTCGGGATCCAAGCCGTGGATACCCGGGCGATCACCCGGCACCTGCGCGAGCACAAGACCATGCGCGCAGGCATCTTCTCCGGCGGGGCAGCCAATGCCACCGACAAGGAACTCCTGGATTCCGTCCTGGCCAGCGCTCCCATGGAAGGCGCCCGCTTGGCCGAAGAAGTGAGTATCGACAAAGCCTACGTCGTGGAACCTGCGGACCACGGTTGGGAGGGGGAAGCAAGATTCAGCATCGCCGCGATCGATCTTGGCATCAAGGCCATGACGCCAGCGCGCTTCGCCGAACGGGGCGTCCGCGTCCACGTCCTTCCCGCGACGGCCACGCTGGAAGACGTCAAGGCAGTCAATCCGGATGGCTTCTTCATGTCCAATGGCCCTGGCGACCCCGCCACCGCTGACGTCCAGGTGAAGCTGCTCCGCTCGGTGCTTGATGAGAAGCTGCCGTACTTCGGTATCTGCTTCGGCAACCAGATCCTGGGCCGCGCGCTCGGATTCGGTACCTACAAGCTCAAGTACGGCCACCGCGGTATCAACCAGCCGGTGATGGACCGCCGTACAGGCAAAGTGGAAATCACCTCGCAGAACCACGGCTTCGCCGTCGACGCTCCCATGGACGGCGCCACGCTGGCTCCGGAAGAGCGCTTTGGCCGCGTGGAGGTCAGCCACGTAAGCCTCAACGACGACGTCGTCGAAGGACTCGCCTGCCTCGACATCCCGGCCTTCTCGGTCCAGTACCACCCCGAAGCCGCAGCCGGTCCGCACGACGCCGCCTACCTCTTCGACCGCTTCATCGACCTGATGGAGAGCACGAAGAACGGCCAGGATGCCGCGCAGGCCACCGCCACTCAGACATCGAACTCCGCGAAGAACGAGGACACCAAGTAATGCCAAAGCGTACAGATCTCAAGAGCGTCCTTGTTATCGGTTCCGGCCCGATCGTCATCGGCCAGGCAGCCGAATTCGACTACTCCGGCACCCAGGCACTGCGGGTCCTGAAGGAGGAGGGCCTGCGCGTCATCCTCGTGAACTCCAACCCGGCCACCATCATGACCGACCCCGAGTTCGCCGACGCCACGTACGTCGAGCCCATCACCCCCGAGGTGGTCGAAAAGATCATCGCGAAGGAGCGACCGGACGCGCTCCTGCCCACGCTGGGTGGACAGACGGCCCTCAACACGGCCATCGCCTTGGACAAGAACGGCGTGCTCGAGAAGTACAACGTCGAACTCATCGGTGCCAACATTGCCGCGATCGAACTCGGCGAGGACCGCGAAAAGTTCAAGGGCGTCGTGGAGCGCTGCGGCGCCGAGTCGGCCCGCAGCCACATCATCCACACCATGGATGAAGCACTGACCGCCGCGGAAGACCTCGGCTACCCGATGGTTGTCCGTCCGTCCTTCACCATGGGCGGCCTGGGCTCGGGCCTGGCGTACAACGAAGGTGACCTGCGGCGCATCGTGGGCCAGGGCCTGCAGTACAGCCCCACCTCCGAGGTCCTCCTGGAAGAGAGCATCCTCGGCTGGAAAGAATACGAGCTGGAGATGATGCGCGACAAGAACGACAACGTCGTTGTTGTGTGCTCCATCGAGAACTTCGATCCTGTAGGCGTCCACACCGGCGACTCCATCACCGTGGCACCCGCCCTGACCCTGACGGACCGCGAATACCAGCGCCTGCGTGACATCTCCATCGCCGTCATCCGCGAAGTCGGCGTCGACACCGGTGGCTGCAACATCCAGTTCGCCATCGAGCCGGACACGGGCCGCGTCGTCGTCATCGAGATGAACCCGCGTGTTTCGCGCTCCTCGGCGCTGGCCTCCAAGGCAACGGGCTTCGCGATCGCCAAGATCGCCACCAAGCTCTCCCTCGGTTACACCCTGGACGAGATCCCGAACGACATCACGCAGAAGACGCCGGCATCGTTTGAGCCGACGCTCGACTATGTCGTGGTCAAGGTTCCACGTTTCGCGTTCGAGAAGTTCCCGGCCGCGGACAACACGCTGACCACCACCATGAAGTCCGTCGGTGAAGCGATGGCCATGGGCCGCAACTTCACGGAAGCCCTGCAGAAGGCGCTTCGCTCCCTTGAGCAAAAAGGCTCGCAGCTGGACTTCAGCCACGTGCCCGAGTGGGAAGTTCCGGAACTCATCGAGAAGTCCAAGCGCCCGACGACGGACCGCCTCTACCAGGTCCAGCGCGCCATGCTCGGAGGTGCTTCGGTTGAAGAGCTCTACGCCGCCACCAAGATCGATCCGTGGTTCCTGGACCAGCTGCAGCTGCTCAACGAGACATCCCAGGAGATCCGCAAGGCCGGCGCCCTGACCGAAGACATGCTGCGCAACGCCAAGCGGCACGGCTTCTCGGATGCGCAGATCGGCACCCTGACCCACAACCCGGAGGCTGTTGTCCGCGGCGTCCGCCAGGCCTTGCGCATCCGTCCGGTCTACAAGACGGTGGACACCTGCGCCGCCGAATTTGCCGCCTACACCCCGTATCACTACTCCTCGTATGACGAAGAGGACGAGGTGGGCCTGCACGCCAAGCCTTCCATCATCATCCTGGGCTCCGGTCCCAACCGCATCGGCCAGGGCATCGAGTTCGACTACTCCTGCGTGCACGCCTCCATGGCGCTGCGCAAGGCCGGCTACGAGACCGTCATGGTCAACTGCAACCCGGAAACCGTGTCCACGGACTACGATGTCTCCACGCGCCTCTACTTCGAACCGCTGACCCTTGAGGACGTCCTCGAAGTCATCGCAGCTGAGGAGCGCACTGGTGGCGTCATGGGCGTGTTCGTCCAGCTTGGCGGCCAGACCCCGCTCAAGCTCGCACAGCAGCTGGCAGACGCCGGTGTGCCGATCCTGGGCACCTCGCCGGAAGCCATCGACCTCGCTGAGCACCGCGGCATGTTCTCCCGCGTGCTCGACCGCGCCGGCCTGATCGCCCCGAAGAACGGCACCGCGGTGTCCTTCGAGGACGCCAAGAAGATCGCCGACGAAATCGGCTACCCGGTCCTCGTCCGTCCGTCCTACGTGCTTGGCGGCCGAGGCATGGAAATCGTCTATGACGAAGCCAACCTCTCCCGCTACATCGCCAACGCCACGGAAATCACGCCGGACCACCCGGTGCTGATCGACCGCTTCCTTGAGGACGCCGTCGAAATCGACGTCGACGCGCTCTTCGACGGCACGGACATTTACCTCGGCGGCATCATGGAGCACATCGAGGAAGCCGGCATCCACTCCGGTGACTCCGCATGCGTCCTGCCTCCGATCACCCTCGGCGGCAACGTGATCGAACGCGTCCGCACGGCCACCCGGGCCATCGCTGAAGGCGTAGGCGTCCGTGGCCTCATCAACATCCAGTTCGCGCTGGCTTCCGACGTGCTCTACGTGCTGGAGGCCAACCCGCGGGCTTCCCGCACGGTGCCGTTCGTCTCCAAGGCCACGGGCGTGCAGATGGCCAAGGCTGCGGCCTTGATCGGTACCGGCGTCACCATCAACCAGCTGCGCAGCGCCTACAAGATGCTGCCGGAGGCGGGCGACGGTTCAACCCTTCCGCTCGACGCGCCCGTGTCGGTGAAGGAAGCCGTGTTGCCCTTCAGCCGCTTCCGGACGCCCGAGGGCAAGGTGGTGGACTCGCTGCTCGGCCCTGAGATGCGGTCCACGGGCGAGGTCATGGGTATCGACAAGCACTTCGACACCGCTTTCGCCAAGAGCCAGGCCGCGGCCAACAACGCGCTGCCCACCGAAGGCAAGATCTTCGTCTCTGTCGCCAACCGCGACAAGCGCTCGGTGATCATGGGTGTCAAGCGCCTGTCCGATCTCGGGTTCGAGATTGTCTCCACGGGCGGCACGGCGGATGTGCTGCGCCGCAACGGCATCCGGGCCACCCCGGTCCGCAAGGTCGCAGAGGGCAGTAGCGCCGAGGGCGAAGGCACCATCGCGGACCTCATCATTGCGGGCGAGATCGACATGGTCTTCAACACGCCTTCGGGTGGCGAAGCCCGCAGCGACGGCTACGAACTCCGCGCGGCCGCCACGTCCATCGGCATCCCGTGCATCACCACGGTGGCCGAGTTCAACGCCGCGGTGCAGGCAATCGAGGCGCTGCGCACCTACGAGTGGTCGGTGACCAGCTTGCAGGAGCACGCCGCCAACCTGAAGGCATCCACCGAGGCCGTCAATGCCTGAGTCTGCAGTAGAAGGGCAGCTTCCCGTCGGGCAGCCCCCTCTCGGGCGGCCGGACCGGGAGCCGTTCGGTTCCCGCCTGGCTTCCGCCATGGCTGCCCGAGGCCCCTTGTGCGTGGGCATCGACCCGCACCCCGGGTTGCTGGCGGACTGGGGATTGAACGACGACGTCGCCGGGCTGGAGCGTTTTTCGCTCACCGTTGTGGAGGCCGTGGCGACCCTCGCTGCCGCGGTGAAGCCGCAAGTGGCACTCTATGAGCGCCACGGCTCCGCGGGAATAGCAGTACTGGAACGGACCCTTGCGGCTGCGTCCGACGCCGGCGTCTTGAGCATTGCCGATGCCAAACGCGGAGACATCGGCTCCACGATGGCTGCCTATGCAGACGCTTGGCTGCGCGACGGTTCTTCATTGGCTGCGGATTCGGTCACATTAAGCCCATATCTCGGATTCGAGTCACTGCGGCCGGCCTTGGACCTCGCCGCCGAGTGCGGCCGGGGTGTTTTCGTCCTTGCGCTGACTTCCAACCCCGAGGGCAAGTCCGTCCAGCACGTAGGCGGTTCCGAGTCGGTGGCCCGCCGTATCGTTGAGGCGGCCGCCCATGAGAACCGTCGCTATGCCGGCGCTCTCGGTTCGGTGGGCATGGGGTCCGTCGGTCTTGTGGTGGGTGCGACTATCGGCACGGCTTTGGTGGACCTTGGCTTGGACCTCAACGCGGTTCAGGGTCCCATCCTGGCTCCCGGACTAGGAGCCCAGGGAGCCACGCCGGCGGATCTGCGCGCCACTTTCGGTGAGGCATATCCGGCGGTACTGGCGACGTCGAGCCGCGGAATCCTGGCCGCGGGTCCCTCAATTGCCGGATTGCGTTCCGCTACTGAGTCCATCCGGGACGGCTTGCTGACTGGTTAGTCGAGATCTTGGTGTGTCCAGTGCATTGCGCTCCGCACTGACCACGCGGTAATTTCGGGAGCAGTCCAAACCGCTACGCACTCGATGCCGGCCAAAGGGGGATGTGTCAGTGACGTTGAAAGCCTTGTCCGCAGAGGAACGTTCCGATGCCTTGGAAAAGGCCGCCAGGGCCCGGGCAAGACGGGCCCTGGCAAAGGAGCAGCTCAGGACCGGAGAACTCAGCATCGCCCGGCTGATCAAGTCGGCGCAGACTGATGAGGCCTTGGCACGCATGCGTGTTTCCGAGCTTCTGGGGGCAGTTCCGGGTGTTGGTCCGGTCCGGGCCGCGGCCATCATGGCGGAGATCGGGATCGCACCATCACGCAGGGTCCGGGGTCTGGGAATTCATCAGTCCCGGTCGCTGATAGATTTTATGGAAGACAAATACAGCGTTTAAACGAATACAGCGTTTAAGAAGAAATGCAGCGTATAAAGCCTCTCCACGAAGGACGATGTGAGCAAGAATCCGGGACTGACCGTCCTCGCAGGCCCCACTGCCGTTGGCAAGGGAACCGTATCCACGTATATCCGCGACAATTACCCCGAGGTCTGGCTGTCAGTTTCGGCCACCACCCGGGCGCCGCGTCCGGGGGAAACGGACGGTGTTCATTATTTCTTCAAATCCGCCGAGGAATTCGACGCACTTGTTGAAGATGGCCAGTTGCTCGAGTGGGCAGTGGTGCACGGCAAGAATCGCTACGGCACGCTCCGCAGCACGGTCAACGCCGCCATCGCCGAAGGCAAGTCGGTACTGCTGGAGATCGATTTGCAGGGCGCGCGCCAGGTCAAGGCCGCTGTTCCCGACGCGAACTTCGTCTTCCTCGCTCCGCCCAGCTGGGACGAAATGGTCCGCCGCTTGGTAGGACGCGGCACCGAAACCCCCGACGAACAGCGGCGGCGGCTGGAAACCGCTAAACTGGAACTTGCCGCTGAACCGGAGTTTGACCACACCGTCATCAATGACGACGTACGCCGGGCAGCGGACGAGCTCGTTTCACTCATGGGGCTTACCCCGCACCAGCGCTAAGCGCTAGCACTTGTCAGCCCGTTAGAATTTGGAGATTTCGTGTCCACGAACCTTGAAGGCATCATCAACCCGCCGATCGATTCGCTGCTTGCTGCTGCCGATTCGAAGTACGGCCTGGTGATTTTCGGCGCCAAGCGCGCGCGCCAGATCAACGCCTACTACGCCCAGCTGCACGAGGGCCTCTTCGAGTACGTTGGCCCGCTGGTCGACACGAAGTTGAACGAGAAGTCGCTTTCCATCGCCCTGCGCGAGATCAATGAAGGCCTGCTGGTCTCCACCCCGATCGAGCCCGCAGAGTAAAACAGACTGCCTGTTGACGGAGGTCACGTGCGCATAGTCCTCGGAGTCGGGGGAGGGATCGCAGCCTACAAGGTTGCTTCGCTCCTCCGGCTTTTTACTGAAGCCGGGCACAATGTGACGGTGATTCCCACGGAGGCCGCCAGCCGGTTCGTCGGCGTAGCCACCTGGGAGGCGCTCTCGGGCAATCCCGTGAGCAACAGTGTCTTTGACGACGTGGAGAAGGTCAACCACGTCCGGCTTGGTCATGAGGCCGATCTCATAGTGGTTGCCCCGGCAACCGCCGACCTGTTGGCCAAAGCCGCAACCGGCCAAGCCGGGGACCTGCTCACCAACACGCTCCTCATGGCTCATGGCCCCGTGCTTTTTGCCCCCGCAATGCACACCGAAATGTGGCAGAACCAAGCAACCCAGGCCAATGTGGAGACTCTGCGCAGCCGCGGCATCACCGTCCTTGAACCCGCAGTGGGTCGGCTGACCGGCGCGGATTCCGGACCGGGCAGGCTCCCCGAACCGGAGTCCATTTTCGCGGCCGCTCTCGCTTTGGTGGACGTCTCCGCGCATCCCACCCAGCTTGTTGGCACCAAACCTCTCTCCGGGCGAACAATTACGATTTCCGCGGGTGGCACCAGGGAAGCCTTGGATCCGGTCCGTTTCCTCGGGAACAGGTCTTCCGGCAAGCAGGGCGTTGCCCTTGCCGCAGCAGCCCTCGACGCCGGCGCGAATGTGAGATTCCTCGCAGCCCACATGGAAGTGCAGCCTCCCGCCGGCGTTGAGCTGGTCCAGGTTGAATCTGCCTTGGAACTCCGCGACGCCGCGCTGGAAGCCGCCGTTGGCTCCGACGTCGTCATCATGGCGGCAGCAGTCGCCGATTTCCGTCCCGCTGAAGTTTCAGATACCAAAATCAAGAAGAGCGAAGGCGAGGACGCTCCCGTAGTGCGCCTCGTACGGAACCCTGACATCCTGCATGAGCTGGTACAGCGCCGCGACGCCGGATCAACCACACAGTTGATCGTCGGATTCGCAGCCGAAACCGGGGACGAGGACGGCAACGTCCTGGAACACGCCATCGCCAAGCTCAAACGCAAAGGCTGCGATCTTTTGGTGGTCAACCAGGTCGGAGTCGGACGTGTGTTTGGCCAAGACCAGAATTCCGTGATCATTCTGTCCGGCCATGGTGCGGCGCCGCAGTCCGCGGCGGGTTCCAAATCCGACGTCGCCGCCGCCGTCATTGACCGCATCAGTACTGAGTTGAGCCACGTGCACCCGGCCACCTAGGCCTGGACGCAGCTCATTCCTTAGCAATTCATTCCTTAGCACAGGGACATACGGCGGAAGCCGACCGCCCTCAACCGAGTAAGGTAGTCGAGTGACTTTACCGCTGCATCATGAATCCCACGGAACCCCGTCCAAGCTCCGGCTCTTCACCTCGGAGTCGGTTACGGAAGGGCACCCGGACAAGATCTGCGACCAGATCAGCGACGCCATCCTTGACGCGCTTCTGGCAGCAGACCCCGAGTCCCGCGTGGCTGTTGAGACTATGGCCACCACCGGCTTGGTGCACGTGGCTGGCGAAGTCACTACGGATGCATATGTCGAAATTCCGCAGATCGTCCGCGAGACGATCCTCGGAATCGGTTATGACTCTTCCGCCAACGGCTTCGACGGCGCCCGTTGCGGCGTGTCAGTCTCGATCGGCCAGCAGTCCAACGACATCGCCGGCGGCGTCTTCAACTCCCTCGAGGCCCGCGAAGGCCGCCAGGAGGACGACTATGATCTCCAAGGCGCCGGTGACCAGGGCATCATGTTCGGCTACGCGAGTGACGAAACCCCGTCCTACATGCCAACCCCCATTTGGCTGGCCCACCGCCTCTCGGAGCGGCTCACGGAAGTTCGCAAGAGCGGCGAACTGGCCTACCTGCGCCCTGACGGCAAAACCCAGGTAACGGTCGGATACGACCGCGACCGCCCGGTTTCCGTTGAAACTGTGGTCATTTCCAGCCAGCACGCCGAAGGAACCCACCTTGATCGCTTGCGCGCCGATCTGGCGTCGCACGTGATCGATCCCGTCCTGGCAGTGTCCAACCTGGATATCTCCCACGTCGCGAACATCCTGAACCCCGCCGGCGCCTTCGTCATCGGCGGACCTGTCGGTGATGCCGGACTGACCGGCCGCAAGATCATTGTTGACACTTATGGCGGCATGGCCCGCCACGGCGGCGGTGCTTTCTCCGGCAAGGATCCGTCGAAGGTGGACCGTTCGGCCGCCTACGCAATGCGCTGGGTAGCCAAGAACGTCGTGGCCGCAGGGCTGGCGAAGCGCGCTGAAATCCAAATTGCCTACGCGATCGGCCAGGCGCGTCCTGTCGGCACGTACGTCGAAACCTTCGGTACCGAGACTGTTGACCCGGCCAAGATCAGCGAAGCAATTGCGGAGATCTTCGACCTCCGTCCGCGTGCCATCATCGACGCCCTTGACCTCAAGCGTCCCATCTACGCCAAGACGGCAGCGCACGGCCACTTCGGCCGCGACGAGCCCGATTTCACGTGGGAGCGGCTGGACCGGGTGGACGAGTTGAAGGAATATTTCAACGCCTGATCCGGACCGTGTCGGTTAGGGACTGATCCGCCGGGCAAAATTGTCGGTGGTGTCTGCTTGGCTTTTCCCAAGTGTGAAACAGCGGGCCATGTCCTCACGAGCAAGCCCGTCACTCGCATTGAGCCCGTCGCCGGCATCCGGCACTCCAGGGAGGTGAGAAGCATGAGCGATGATTCGCTGCTTCCCTTTGCCATGGCGTTGCCTTCGCCAGCCCGCCAGCCGTCCTTGTTGCAGGGTTTCCCCGCTCGCGGGAGCGACGCCGCCGGGCCAACCCTCGCGGCACGCAATCCGGTGGCACGGATCTTGATCGAATCGCCTCTGCCGCATTTGGACCGGCCTTTTGACTACAGTGTCCCGGTTGAGTTCGAAGACACCGCGTTGGCGGGCGTGCGGGTCAAAGTGCGCTTCAGCGGCCAGGAACTCAACGGCTACGTGCTGGAGCGTGCGGAATCGTCGGAGGCAGGGCATGCGTTAAGCCCGCTGCTCAAGGTGATTTCACCCGTCCAAGTGTTGACGCCGCCTTTGCTGGAGCTTGCCTCCAGCATCGCGGCACGCTACGCCGGGACGCTGAGCGACGTTCTCCGGACAGCCATTCCGCCGCGTGTCGCGGGTCTGGAGAAGCTATTCCTTTCCGGTGCGTCCCTCTTGGAGGATCGAGCCGCGGCTGCCAGCCCCGCCGGGGGCGCCGTATCCCCGGCTCAAGCAACCTGGGCTTCCTACACCAACGGCGCACCGTACCTGCAGCATCTGGCCGGAGGTGGCTCGCCGCGGGCTGTCCTCACCGCAGTGCAGGGCTTTGGAGCCGCCGGCTGGCCCGAACTTGTGGCGTCTGCGGTGGCAGCAGTCCGTTCCTCAGGGCGTGGCGCGATTGTGGTTGTGCCCGACTACCGTGATCTTGACCGAATGGAAGCGGCGCTCGACGCTGTCTTGCCGGTTGGGGAAATCGCGCGGCTGACGGCCGACGACGGTCAGTCCCCGCGGTACCGGAGCTACCTTCGGCTGCTGAGCGGCGCCGCCAAGGTGGCGATCGGTACGCGGTCCGCGGCGTACGCTCCAGTTCAGGACCTTGGACTCGTGGTGTGCTGGGACGACGGCGACGACCTCCATATCGACCAACGCGCTCCTTACGCCCACACCCGCGAAATCCTGCTTTTGCGCTCCGAACAGGAGTCTGCGGCATGCCTCATGGCTGCGCACAGCCGCAGCACCGAGCTTCAGAGACTGGTCGAAGGGGGCTGGGCCGTCCCAGTGGAACCCCCTCGGACCGTGGTCCGCGGCAGCGCGCCCCGCGTTCTCAACACGGCGGACAGTTTCGAGCAGGAGCGGGACCCCCTGGCCAGGATTGCACGCCTGCCCGGCGCCGCGTGGCGGGCCGCCAAAGAAGGACTGGAACGTGGACCTGTCCTGGTGCAGGTGGCCCGGGCCGGCTACGCGCCGTCGTTGGTCTGCGAGGATTGCCGCGAGCCGGCCAGGTGCAACAATTGCCAAGGGCCCCTCGCAATCGCCGGTCAATCGGCCCTGCCACAGTGCCGTTGGTGCTCCACCCCGGCTCCTGAATGGCGTTGCCGCAATTGTGGCGGCGGCCGTCTTCGCAGAGGGGCGGCCGGCGTGCTCCGGACCGCCGAAGAGCTGGGCAGGGCTTTTCCGGGCAAGGCCGTCGTGACTTCTTCAGGAGACCAGGTCAAACCCTCGGTCTCCGACGCCCGTGCGCTGGTGGTGGCCACCGTGGGCGCTGAACCCATCGCACCCGGCGGCTATGCAGCGGCGCTGCTCCTGGATGGCAATTCGCTCCTCCGCCGGGAGAACCTTCGTGCTGGCGAGGACACCGTTCGGCGGTGGTTCAACGCTGCGGCGCTCGTGCGCCCCGCCAGCGAAGGCGGACTCGTCGTCATCACTGCCGACGACACCACAGCGACGGGTGCCCTCCTGCGTTGGGACCCGGCCGGGTACGCCTCCCGGGAGCTGGCACTGCGGCAGGAACTTCAGTTGCCGCCCGCGGTACGGATCGCGTCCGTCACGGGCAAGCGGGCCGACGTCGTGCACTTCACCGAAGTCCTGGCCAAGAACATCCAGTTGCGCACTGCTGGCCCCGCGCCTGTTTCGCTCGCCCCGTCAGCGCAGCGTGCATCAGCGCAAGACGGCGATCCGGACGTCCGGACGCTGCTCTTCATTCCCTACGCCCAAGCGGCCGAAGCCACCCGGGCCATGCGGTCAGTCAAAGCAGCCAGTGCGGCGAAGCGCACCTCGGGACCTGTGCAACTGCGGCTCGACGGCGTGGACGTCCTCTAGCGCTTGCGGCTTCGCATCGCCACGACCTCTTCGGCCACCGCCAGCAATTGACGGGCCGATTGGTCCCAGTTGAAGTCGGCCGCGCGTTCCACTGAACGGCGTGAGCGCCCTTGCCACAACTCCTCGTCTTCAAGGGCCCTGACGGACGCAGCAAATTCGGCGGGCGATTCCGAGTGCACATAGCTCACGGCATCCGCACCGACCTCCCGGAAGATGGGAATGTCGCTGGCTATCACGGGAGTGCCAAGTGCCATGGCCTCAACCAAGGGCAGCCCATAGCCTTCCGCCTTGGATAGGCTGACGAGGGCCGTGGCACGGATCAACAGGGAATCGTATTCGGCATCCGTGACGCCGTTGTGGAATTCGACCCGGGCACCGGGCGGCACCAGGGGCTCGAGCTCGGCACGGCGCTGGGGGGTGATTCTGCTCAGAAGATGCAGCGTGAATCCGGGCAATTCGGACATGCCCTGGATCATTGTCTCCACGTTTTTATATGGCATGAACGAGCCCATGTAAAGCAGGGACTTCTCGGCGCCGCCCTCCGGATCACGCGGCGTCTGACCTGGTTGTGGCGCATTGCCCACGATCCGGACAGGCCGGCGGGTCAAATTGAACTTCGCCATGAGCGACTCAGTGGTGTGACTGATGGTGGCTACGACGTCCGCCCGATTGAGAAGCAGGCGCTGCGGCCAGTAGGCCTTGTGGTAGAGCCTCCACAGCA
The DNA here is from genome assembly GCF_057747935.1 of Arthrobacter sp. DMZ02-1R. NCBI lineage: Bacteria > Bacillati > Actinomycetota > Actinomycetes > Micrococcales > Micrococcaceae > Arthrobacter > Arthrobacter sp. DMZ02-1R. The sequence continues at coordinate 2,407,676 of NZ_CM173230.1, read as the reverse complement.
GCCGTACGGGTGCCGGCAGGAAGCCCGGAGGGGCCGGGTGCTCATAATAGATGAGGTCGTGCAGGGTCAGGACCAGGCCGTACTTCCGGCCCAGGGTTCCCATGGTCTGCATCGGGCAAACCACCACGTCGGCGCCGAGCTTGTTGACTTCGCGCGCCACGAACAGTTCGCGCGGCGACAGCGGGCTGCTGATCAGCACGTAAGGGACGTCCGGAAGGAGCGCCAACTGGCGTTTGTCGCTGATCAGCATGGTGACATCCGCGATCTTGGACGTCGCCGCTATAAGGCTCGAACCGTAGCGGCTGATGCCGTCATGATGGTCCGTGCGGGTGAAGCGGGCGTCGATGACGATTTTCACGCGGGGTGTTCCTCCAGGAAGCTGCGGATGGCGGCGGCGGCCGGCGCCGGTGTCTCGTAATGGATCAAATGCCCGACGTCGGGAATCACTACCAGCGCGCCGTCGGGCAGGAGCTCCAGCAGTTTGTGCTGGTCCCGGAGCAGCGCGATCTCATCCTTTTCGCCGGCCACCAGCAACACCGGGAGGTCCAGTTGGCTGGCGACCTCGGCCACATGGCTGGACACGGAGGCCCGGAAGGACTCCAGAAGGCTGGCACGGTCGGCGAAGGCGGAGAAGTACGCATCGTGCTGCCCATGGACGAAGGCACGGAGTTCCTTGTCGCGGGTCTTGGCCATGGTGGCGCTCATGACGCGAACAATCAGGCGGCTGCGTAAGACGGCGAGCCCCAGCCTGCGCGGGAGCTTGGCAGAGACTTGGTAGTACATGACTGCCAGCTTCGTCATGAGGCCCTTTGGCCCCTCGAGCGCGGGAGCCGCGATGGGATTGACCAGGATCAGTGGACGGATTGCACCTGGGTTCGAGGCGGCGAAGTGGCTGGCGACGATGGAGCCGAAGGAGTGACCGAGCAAAACCGTGTCCGGCCCGAGGCCCAGTGCCGCCATGAAGCCGGTGATGAATTTTCCATAGCGTTCCACCGTGTGGGGGTCTCCGGCAAAAGGTTCCGAACTGCCGAAGCCGGGAAGGTCCGGCATGATGATCCGCATCTCGGGCAAATGGTCGGCCACCCGGAGCAGGCCGTGGTGGTCGCCGCGGAAACCATGGATGACCAGGATGGTTCGCGTGGTCGCAGTCGTGGTGACCGGTTCGTAGCACCAATACGCCACGTTGCTGCCGTCAAGATCGATGTCCGAGGCGCTGGTCCGGGAGGCCAGGGCCTGGCTGAAGAACTCCCGTGGGGAGGCCGGGGTGGGTTCGGGGGAGTGGGTGTCCACTTGTTCCATTCGACGGGTCCTAGTTGACATTGTCCGGGTGTGACCCGGTGCGGTGGTGGCGTTCCAGGGTGGCAAGGCCGTCCATGTCTTCGGCATCAAGCTCGAAGCCGAAGACATTGAAGTTCTCTTGGATGCGTGCCGGAGTGCTCGCTTTGGGAATCACGATGTTCCCCAGCTGGAGGTGCCAGCGGATGATGATTTGTGCGGGCGTCTTGCCATACTTGTCCGCCAGCGCGCGCACGGCTGGATCTTGGAGGACCTGTCCACGCCCCAACGGGCTCCAGGCCTCGGTGCGGATACGCAACTGCTCGTGCAGGGTCCGGAGCCGTGGCTGCTGCAGCCATGGGTGCAGTTCGATCTGGTTCACGGCTGGAACCACTTCGGCTTTCTGCATTAGCGATTCAAGGTGGGCCGGCTGGAAATTGGAAACTCCGATCGCGCGCACGCGGCCTTCACGGTACAGGGTCTCCATGGCCCGGTAGCTCTCCTGGAACAGGCCGCGCTCGGCGCAAGGCCAGTGGATCAGGTACAGATCGACGTAGTCCAGGCCGAGATTGGCCATGGAGTTGTCGAAAGCCCGGAGAGTGGAGTCATAGCCGTGATCGTCATTCCAGAGCTTCGTCGTGACAAAGACGTCTTCGCGCGAAAGCGAGTGCGTGCCTTCGCCGGAGCCTCCGGTGTTGCCATCCACACCGGCAGGGGGTATCACGGCGCTGCCTATGCCGCGGCCTACGCCGGTCTCGTTGCCGTACATTGCGGCGGTGTCGAAGTGCCTGTAGCCGGCGCCTAGCGCGGTGGCGACCACAGAAGTGGCGTCCGCCGGTGGCACCTTGTAGAGCCCGAACCCCAACTGGTCAATCAGGACGCCGTTGTTGAGACTGAGCCTAGGCGAGGGTTTCATAGCCAAGACTCTACCCACCTCGATGCCGGGAATGATTCAGGACCAGCCAAATATTCAGGATGGGCTCCCGAAACTCACCAGGCGCTTTGCGGTGGCCTCGTCCACGATCAGATCCGTAGCCAGCCCGGCCGCCAAGGCACCACGCAGGCCGTTGATCTTGGATGCCCCCGAAACGACGCAGATGCGGCGCCGGACCTGCCTCAGTTGCTCATGGCTTGGGCCGGTGGAACGTTCGTTGAGGGTGATCCCGTCGGAAGAGCCGTCGGCACGGAAGAAGACGGTGGCAACGTCCCCCACGACGTCGGAGCTGGCCAGTAGATTCAAGTCGGTTTCATCGAGGTACCCGCCCGCGTAGACGTGGCTGGGATAGTCCGAATGGACCGACCCGACACCGAAGATCGCGATGCTCATCCTCGCTTGGAGGTCGAGCACGCGTTGGACGCTGCGCTCATTCCACATGGCGGTCTTGGTGGAAGCGTGGTCGAAGAAGGCGGGCACGGGGAACTGTTCCACCCGCGCGCCATAGGCAATGCCGAAACGGCGCATGATGTCACTCGCATAGGTGATGCCGGTAGTCTGCATGTTCCCGGCGCCATTGAGCTGCACGATAGTGCTGCCGTGTGTGATCTTGCGGGTCAGGTGTCTGCTGACGGCGCTGATGGTCGCACCCCAGGCCACGCCGATAATGGCGTTGGAATCGACAAGTGGACCGATCGTGCGTGCTGCCTGCATCGCCACCCGGTCGAGGGTTTCCGCCTCGTTCAAAGTGTCCAGGACAGGTACCACGTGCACGTCCACGCCGTAGTGGCTGCGGATCATCCGTTCCAGTTCGGGGGCGGAGTCAAGTGGACTCCGGATTTGGATCTGCACCAGTCCCGACTCGCGGGCCGAGGACAACAACCGGGAAACCGTTGAACGTGAAGTCCTAAGTTCGCGGGCGATGGCGTCCATCGTGAGGTCCTGGAGGTAGTACATCTGCGCTGCCCGGAGGGCCTCTGAATGTCGTACGCGTGGCATGTGGGTTCCGTTCTGCACGTTTGTGCAAATAGCTTGATTTCATTTTCCACTCTTTCGAAGAATAGTTGTGCAAGGTGCGCCGTCAAGTGATGCAGCGCTCATACCAAAGCCCAAGGGAGCAGTTTTGGGACACACCAGCATTTCCGGTTCCGCGGCAGGATCACCACATCGAACCTCCGCTTCGGCACTTCGCGAACGGCCGAAAGCCCAAGTGCTGATCATCGGAGGCGGCATCAACGGCGTCGGCACTTTCCGTGATCTGGCGCTGCAGGGAGTGGATGTGGCACTCGTGGAGCGTGGTGACTACTGCCAGGGTGCCAGCGGGGCTTCGTCCCACATGATCCACGGCGGTATCCGCTACCTCGAGAATGGGGAATTCCGCCTCGTGCAGGAATCCGTGGTCGAGCGCAACCGCCTCCTGAAGATCGCCCCGCACTACGTGAAGCCGTTGCAGACAACCATCCCCATCTTCAGCACTTTTTCCGGGATACTGTCCGCCCCCACACGCTTCCTCACGCACAAGCAAGGAAAGCCGACGGAACGTGGCGCCTTCCTCATCAAGCTCGGACTGAGCATGTACGACTTCTTTTCCCGCGACGGCGGCAGCGTGCCGCGCCATCAGTTCCGCGGGAGGAAAAAGGCGCTGGCCGAGTTGCCGCGGCTGCACCCGGGCATCAAATACGCAGCCACCTACTTTGACGCCTCCGTGCACAATCCGGAGCGACTGACGCTCGATGTGCTCCAGGACGGCGAGAAAGCAGGCATCGGAAGTGACCTGCCCGGTGGCAGCGCCCGCGCCAGCAACTACGTCTCGCTCGTCTCGATGGACTCTGTCTCGATGGACTCCGCCGCCGGCACGGCCGGCGCCGTTTTGCTGCGCGATGAACTAACTGGCGAAGAATTCAGCTTCCAGGCCGACGTGATCGTCAACACCACCGGCGCCTGGGTTGACCTCACCAACAAGGCAATGGGTGCCGCGAGCCGTTTCATGGGCGGAACCAAGGGTTCCCATATTGTCCTGGACCACCCGGAATTGCTCGCAGCGTGCGGCGGCCGCGAAATTTTCTTCGAACACACGGACGGGCGGATCGTCCTGATCTATCCGATGGGTGACCGCGTCCTGGTGGGCACCACCGACGTCGACGCCGACATGGCCCAGGACGCCGTGTGCACCGAAACCGAGATTGACTACTTCTTCGACCTCGTGGGGCACGTATTTCCATCCATCACGGTGGACCGCAGCCACATCGTCTACAGCTTCGCCGGGGTCCGCCCGCTACCGCGCCATGATGATACCCAGCCGGGCTTCGTGTCACGCGATTACCGCATCGAACGTAGAGAGCGCCTGGCCTCCGGCGTTGCGATCGCCCAAGGCGGCAAGGCCGCCGTCGTCCTCTCACTGATCGGCGGAAAATGGACCACCTTCCGCGCCCTCGCCGAACACCTGAGTAACGACGTCCTCCGTGAGCTGGGCATGGAACGCAAGGTGTCGACGGCGAAGCTCGCCATCGGCGGCGGCTCCGGCTTCCCGGACAGCGAGGACGGCATCCAGGACTGGGTCAAGAAGCACATGGCTCCCGGCCTCGACGCCGATCGCGTCAGCGGCCTGCTGACCCGCTACGGTACCCGCGCCGAGGAGGTCATCGCGTTCCTCAAGGCGGGCGAGGACCGGAAACTGCGTTCCACGAACGAGCTCAGCGTCCGGGAGTTGGAATTCATGGCCGCCAACGAAAAGATCGGGCACCTCGTGGATGTCCTCATTCGCCGCACCTCGCTGGCCTTCCGCGGCCTCGTGACAGGGGAGCTGCTCAACGAAATCGCCGAGGTCCTTTCCGGGCCGCTTGGCTGGGATCCAACGCAGCGTGACGCGGAAATCCAACACGCACAGGAGGTGCTTCTACGTTTTCATGGCGTGACTGTTCACAGCCTCGTCGCTTGAACGTAATGTACGTCACATCAGCTTGATTGTCCCGGCCATGAAGCCGCGACACAAGGGTTGCGGTGCTCCGCTCGGCCAGGGATCACCGCAACCGGGACGGCACTAACGGACGCCGGACCAACGGCCCCCAACAAATCTGCGGGGGCTGACAACAGAAGAAAATGAGGAGTCAAAGATGTCTCTCGGAATTGTTTTCCTTTCCGAAGTGTTCGGAACCGGAATGCTTACCCTGCTCGGTTGTGGCGTTGTGGCAAACGTCGCGCTGAAAGGCACAAAAGGTAACAACGGCGGGTTCCTGATGGTGAATTTTGGCTGGGGCATCGCTGTATTTGCCGGCGTGTACGTGGCGGCAATGTCCGGCGCGCACCTGAATCCGGCCGTCACGCTTGGCCTCTTGGTTGACGGCAAGGCCGAGTTCGCCCCAGGGGTAGCCGTGAGCGCGGCATCCACGTTCACCTACTTCGGCGGAGAACTGACCGGCGCCTTCCTCGGCGCCATCTTCGCGTGGCTCGCCCACAAGCAGCACTTCGACGCCGAGCCGCTGGCAGCGAGCAAACTCGCGGTGTTCTCCACGGGTCCGGCGATCCGCTCATACCCCTGGAACCTCGTAACAGAAATCATCGGCACTTTTGTGCTTGTCTTCGTGATCCTGACATTCGGCGGCACTCCGTCCGGCCTCGGACCGCTCGCAGTGGCACTGCTCGTCGTGGGTATCGGCGCGTCCCTTGGAGGGCCCACGGGCTATGCCATCAACCCGGCCCGTGACCTCGGTCCACGCATCGCCCACGCCATTCTGCCAATCAAGGGCAAGGGCTCCAGCGACTGGGCATACTCGTGGGTTCCCGTGGTCGGACCGCTCCTGGGCGGAACCATCGCGGGCCTGGTTGCCCACTCAGTGCCGATTATGGCAACCATCGCCAAGTAGTACTCCGCTCAACACCTATCCCGCATCCACACCAAGCAATCAGACAAGGACGTCAAAATGTCGCAATACGTCATCGCCATTGACCAGGGAACCACCAGCTCGCGCGCTATCGTTTTCGACCACTCGGGAAACATCGTTTCCTCCGGCCAGATGGAACACGAACAGATCTTCCCCCAGGCCGGATGGGTGGAGCACAACCCAGTCGAAATCTGGGACAACACCCGTGAGGTCATTGGCTCGGCGCTCTCCAAGGCGAACCTGACCCGGCACGACATCGCCGCCGTCGGCATCACGAACCAGCGCGAGACCACCGTCGTGTGGGACAAGAACACGGGCGAACCCATCTACAACGCGATCGTCTGGCAGGACACCCGCACACAGCCAATCGTGGACGAGCTTGCCCAGGACGGCGGACCCGAGCGCTTCAAGCAGAAGGTCGGTTTGCCCTTGGCAACCTACTTCTCCGGTACCAAGATCAAGTGGATCCTGGACAACGTTGAAGGTGCGCGGGCCAAGGCTGAAGCCGGGGACCTCATCTTCGGCAACACTGACTGCTGGGTCCTGTGGAACCTGACAGGCGGCGTCGACGGCGGCGTGCACGCCACGGACGTCACCAACGCCTCGCGCACCTTGTTCATGGACCTCGACACCTTGCAGTGGGACCAGGACATCCTGGACGTCTTCGGCGTGCCGGCGTCGATGATGCCTGCCATCAAGTCCTCTTCCGAGGTCTACGGCACCGTGCACACGTCCCAACTGCTGCGCGAAGTGCCCGTCGCGGGCATCCTCGGTGACCAGCAAGCGGCAACCTTTGGCCAGGCGGCGTTCCAGGCCGGCGAAGCCAAGAACACCTATGGCACCGGCTGCTTCCTGATCTTCAACACGGGCGAGGAGATCGTCCACTCGAAGAACGGCCTCCTGACCACGTTGGGCTACAAGCTGGGCGATGCCAAACCGCACTACGCACTGGAAGGTTCCATCGCCGTAACCGGTTCACTGATCCAGTGGCTGCGCGACAACCTTGGCATAATCAGCTCCGCTCCCGAGGTGGAGACCCTGGCGGCCGGGGTCGAGGACAACGGCGGCGTGTACATTGTTCCGGCATTCTCCGGCCTGTTCGCCCCGTATTGGCGCGCCGACGCCCGCGGAGCCATCGTGGGACTGACCCGTTTCGCCAACAAGGGCCATATCGCCCGCGCAGCGCTGGAGGCCACCGCGTTCCAGACCCGCGAAGTGCTCGACGCCGTCAACGCGGACTCGGGCGTTCCACTGACCGAGTTGAAGGTCGACGGCGGCATGGTCGCCAATGAGGCGCTCATGCAGTTCCAGGCGGACATCCTGGGCGTCCCCGTGGTCCGTCCGAAGGTCGTGGAGACCACAGCCCTGGGTGCTGCCTACGCCGCCGGCCTCGCGGTCGGTTTCTGGAAGGACCTCGGCGAACTCAGCGCCAACTGGGGCGAGGACAAGCGCTGGGAGCCGCAGCTTCCGGCCGAAGAGCAGGAGCGCCAAATGCGCCTGTGGAAGAAGGCAGTGACCAAGTCCATGGATTGGGTAGACGAGGACGTTAAATAGGCCTCCTTAAGAGAGGTTCCGGGGACTCCCGCCCGCCCGCTTCGCGGTGCCCACCACACCATGGCGGGGAGTCCCCGGAACCTCAATCGGCGCTGCTGGGCTTCTCGAACCCGCGCCAAGGACTTGGTGCGGTAAGGTGGCTTTATGCGTGCGATCCTTCTGCTTAGCTAGCCGCCCGGTAAACGTCGATTCTAAGACAACGCGAACCGAGCGGCCGCCCCTCCTTGCCGAGGGGCTTTTGTGTGTCCGGGACCTTCCGGGGCCCGGAGCAGAAGGCAAAACCGTCATGGAAGAACAGAAGAGGGCAGCAGTGAGCGTTCAGCCGGAGACAGAAACCGGAGCACAGTCAACAGTGGCAGGCGAGACGCCCGAGGAGGGTGTCTACAGCTTCGCCTCGATGGAGGCCAAGTGGCCGCAGGTCTGGGAAGACCTCAAAGTCTTCACCCCTGTTGATGACGGATCCCGTGAGCGGCGCTATGTCCTGGACATGTTCCCCTACCCTTCAGGCGACCTCCACATGGGCCATGCCGAGGCTTTCGCCATGGGCGACGTGGTGGCACGCTACCTCCGGCAGAAGGGCTTCGACGTCCTGCACCCCATCGGCTGGGACTCCTTCGGCCTGCCGGCAGAGAACGCCGCCATCAAGCGCAATGCCCACCCCAGCGAGTGGACCTATGCCAACATCGATACCCAGGCTGCATCGTTCAAGCGTTACGCCATCTCTGCCGATTGGTCCCGCCGGCTGCACACGTCGGACCCGGAGTACTATCGCTGGACACAGTGGCTGTTCAAGCGTTTCTACGAGCGCGGTCTGGCCTACCGCAAGGATTCCCCGGTCAACTGGTGCCCAAAGGACCTGACCGTCCTGGCCAACGAACAAGTGGTCAACGGCGCTTGCGAACGCTGCGGAACTCCCGTGACCAAGAAGTCCCTCAACCAGTGGTATTTCAGGATCACTGAATACGCTGACCGCTTGCTGGATGACATGTCCGAGCTCCAGGGGCACTGGCCCGAGCGAGTGCTGGCAATGCAGCGCAACTGGATCGGTCGCTCCGAGGGTGCACACGTGCGATTCGCCATCGAATCCACGGACGGCCGCGCCGAGCGCGAGGTCACTGTCTTCACCACCCGCCCGGACACCCTGTATGGGGCAACGTTCTTCGTTGTCGCCGCAGACGCTCACCTGGCGCTGGACCTGGTCACACCCGAACACCACGACGCCCTCATGGCCTACCGCGAAAAGGTCAAGGCCCTGTCGGACATTGAGCGCCAGTCCACTGAGCGCGAGAAGACCGGCGTGTTCACTGGCCGCTACGCGATCAACCCCCTCAACGGCGAAAAGCTGCCCGTCTGGGCCGCCGACTATGTGCTTGCCGACTACGGCACGGGCGCCATCATGGCAGTCCCTGCCCACGACCAGCGCGACCTCGATTTCGCGCGGGCCTTTGACCTGCCAGTGCGTCCGGTGCTGAACACGGGTGGGGAAGACCCCGCGGAAACCGGTATTGCGACCGCCGGCGAAGGCACCCTGATGAACTCCGGCGAACTGGACGGGCTGTCCAAGGCCGAGGCCATCCCGGCGGCCATCGACATCCTGGAGAAGCTGGGCACGGGGGAGAAGTTCGTCAACTTCCGCCTGCGCGACTGGCTCCTGAGCCGGCAGCGATTCTGGGGTACTCCGATTCCCATCATCCACTGCGCCGAATGTGGCGAGGTGCCGGTACCGGACGATCAACTGCCTGTGACCCTGCCTGAAGACCTGCGCGGAGAAGCGCTGTCGCCGAGAGGCACGTCTCCTCTCGCCGCGGCATTGGAATGGGTCAACGTCGAATGCCCCAACTGCGGACGGGCCGCCCAGCGGGACACGGACACCATGGACACGTTCGTTGACTCGTCCTGGTACTTCTTGCGCTTCGTCTCCCCGCATTACACCGAGGGCCCTTTTGATCCGGCCAAGATCAATGACTGGATGCCCGTCGGGCAGTATGTGGGCGGCGTGGAGCACGCCATCCTGCACCTGCTCTACGCCCGCTTCTTCACCAAGGTCATCCACGACATGGGCCTGCTTGCAGCGGACGAACCCTTCAGCGCCCTGCTCAACCAGGGACAGGTCCTCAACGGCGGCAAGGCCATGAGCAAGTCCCTCGGCAATGGCGTGGATCTTGGCGAGCAGCTGGACAAGTTCGGCGTCGACGCCGTTCGCCTGACCATGGTCTTCGCGTCTCCGCCCGAGGACGACGTCGACTGGGCCGACGTCTCGCCGTCGGGCTCGGCGAAGTTCCTTGCCCGCGCCTGGCGCCTTGGCCAGGACGTCACGAGCGAACCGGGTGTCGATGTCTCCACCGGTGACCGCGCCCTCCGCACCGTCACCCACCGGACCATCGCCGACGCCGCAGAGCTGTTGGACAACAACAAGTTCAACGTCGTGGTGGCCAAGCTGATGGAACTGGTCAATGCGACCCGTAAGACCATCGATTCCGGTGCCGGTGGGGCAGATCCCGCCGTCCGCGAAGCCGCCGAGGCCGTAGCGATCATCCTGAGCCTCTTCGCGCCGTACACGGCCGAGGACCTGTGGAACCAGTTGGGCCACCCGGCCTCCGTGGCGAATGCTGGCTGGCCGTCCCACGATGCGTCCCTCCTTGTCCAGGACACCGTGACGGCTGTCGTGCAGGTTCAAGGAAAGGTCCGCGACCGCCTCGAGGTGTCGCCTGACATCAGCGAGGACGCGCTTCGCGAGCTCGCCTTGGCGAGCGAAAACGTGCAGCGGGCACTCGATGGCCGTGGCATCCGCACGGTGATCGTGCGCGCGCCTAAACTGGTCAACATCGTCCCGGCCTAGCCGGGAATACGGCCGCCGGTGTTTGCCGGCGGCCGGCCAGCAGCCCAGGAGGCACCGTTGACGGACCGCGAACCACCCGCATGGTTGTGGCTCAAGGAACGTTTGGCCCGCCTGCGTCAGCCGACGACGCCGGGTCGCGCCGGAGCTGAACCGCCGCCTGTCGCCGTGCGGACCGCCGTCGTCACTGATTCGGCAGCCGCACTGCCGGCCGAATGGGTCAAAGCGTTCGTTGCGGACGGGCGCCTCGCCGTCGTACCGATGCCTGTCATGGTGGGCGAAGAAATCTACGGCGAGGGCGAAGATGACATCACTGAGACACTGGCGCTGGCTTTGGCGGCCGGATCGTCAGTGAAGACTTCACGTCCTTCACCCGGGCAATTCGAACAGGCTTACCTCGCCGCGCAGTCTCGCGGCTTTGAGGCTGTCGTCTCCATCCATATTTCCGCCGAGCTGTCCGGCACCGCCGATGCCGCCCGGTTGGCCGCACAGCGGGTCGCAATCCCGGTGGAGGTCATTGACTCGCGCACCGTGGGAATGGCCCTAGGCATGGGCGTCCAAAGTGCGCTCGTCGCCGCAGCAGACGGCCGTTCGGCCACGGAAGTCCGTCGCTTTGCCGAGGAGAGATTGGGCCGTACCAAGGTCTATTTCTATGTGCCAAGCCTTGAGCAGCTACGGCGCGGCGGACGAATCGGCACTGCCGCGTCCTTGCTCGGGACAATGCTGTCCATCAAACCAATCCTGGCGGTCGACGACGGCAAGATCGTGCCGCTTGAGAGGGTGCGTTCGGCGGCTAAGGCCGTCGCTCGGCTTGAGGAAATCGTTTCTGCTGATGTCAATTCCCGGCCGTCGGGACAGTCCCGGCTTGCCGTGCACCATTTTGGAAACCTGGCAGAGGCCGAACGGCTGGCGTCGCGGCTGGGGGAGGACTGCCTGGGATGCCCGCCTGCACAGATAAGTGCCCTGCCTGCCGTCCTCGCAGCTCACGCAGGCCTCGGCGTTTTGGTGGTGGTCGTTGGGGAAAGCAGCACGCCTGGCGTCGCGGCAGGCGGTTCCAGCGCAAGCAGCCCCGCCACAGGCAAAGACCTCGCGAAGCCGTCCGCGGACGGCGACTGAAAAGTACTGCCAGCTCCGCGGACACGTCACGGCCGGGTTCGCCTTTCCCATGGTTGAGAAAATCCGAGCCAGGGCCTCGGTATTTGTGAACGGCGTGCCCGTCAGGCATACATGTGGGAGAGCTTCTCGTTGTGGATGAACCTGATCTCGCTTGTTTCCCTCCGTCAGTCCCGGATCGACCTTTCGACCCGTCACCTTCTCGCGAAGGCGGTCACTCATCTGGCCCCGCTCATTTTCGTACTCTTCGATGTAGCACTTCGTACTCTTGATCTGGCTTACGTTCGTTCTAACTGTGGTCGACCCTTCGCCTTTATCGTGATTGTCCGGACTTCTGGTCGACTATGTGGCAGGGCGCAGCGTGGGCAGGCACGGCCCTGGTTACGGCTCCGTGCCTGGCGTCTCGGAGGATTTCCGAACATGTCTCTGCGGTTTGATCCTTCAATTCGCGGGATCGACCCTCATCCCATTCCCACCCCGGGAGCTGCGGCCCTGTCACTGCGCTCCTCTTTGCTTGCTGCGCTATTCGAGTTCTCGGGGCTAGCGCTGCGTGATGCCGGGTCATCACAAGGTCGTAAACGCACAGCGGATCTGGAAGTAGTTGGTCAGCGTGCACGTCTCGGTACATAAGGCAATGGCGACGTAGCAGCAATCGTCCCCTACGTGCAAAGGCCAGCGGCGACCTTGTTGGGCAAAGGCCGAAGATGCAAGCCGATTTTCGCGTCACGAAGGATACCGCATACCAACTTAATAAGTGGAGACCCGCAGGCTTCATCGGGGGCAACCCGTGGGGAGCGGATCAAGGGGTGGATCGTCGGAAGACCACCTGAAGCAACGAGTACGTGGCAGACAAGGAAAGGAGAAGACATTGGACAGCGTCAAAACAATAGGTAACAGGATTGTCCGGACCATGCGTGGAAACGTACCTGACCGGCAAGAGCCCAGGCGCATGAAGCACCGGCGCCGGTCCAAGATCCCCGCTCTTCTCTTGAGCTCGATCGCGGGCAGCCTTGGAGTGGTGCCTGACCACGCTGAGCCTGCCAAGCGACTATCCTCCGGCCCCCGGCCCAACGACGCCGTCCCGTAAGAACCGGGCAGCCCCGGCCGGCCCGGCGACTTCCAAAGGCCGGTCGGGGTTGTCCCATCCCTCGTTCCTGGCCGAGGCCGCGGCCCACCTGAGCCTCGACCTTGTTGCCGAAGCCGCGAAACGCGACGACGGATCCTTGGCACGAATCGTTGAAAACAATGTACGAGAAGCTCAGTGACAAAGACCTCATCCATGTATATGCTCCGATCAATTTCAACATTCAGGGGGATTCGATGAAGCATTGTCGGTTGCCGAGATTCACTTATTGCTTATTTTTCGTCGGTCTGCTCATGACTTCTTGCGCGTCCGGCCCGGTCGGCAAAGCCGGCACAGCCGTACCCATTCCGCCTCCGATCAGTTCCGCAACTCCACATGTATCCTGCGCGCCTTTCCTTCCCTCTGCTCCGTGCTCTCAATACGTCAGCATTTCGGGGACTTCGAACGGCGTCACTCTCCCGTGGGTAGCTACTGGCGGGCTTACGGTGGAGCTGAATTCTGTGAATGGTGGATTAGAGCTCACCGCGAAGACTCCCTGTAATCCAATCAGCGGACCAGCAATGATCACAGGGAGCACTCTCATTGTTGAAAAGCTGGCGGTCGGAGCGGTTGGATGCGTCGGCGACCCGGCTGAACAGGAAAAGTGGGTCGTACAGTTCCTGAAACAGCCTATTGAAATGACCTTTAATCAGGACACTTTGACATGGAAGGGCGGAACCGACACTCTCAACTTCAAAAACAAGTAACGACCACGCTGCGCGGACCAGCGTCCTAATTGGTGACGCCCGCTATAGCCAACCTAACAAAATTAAATATCGAAGAACTAATCAAACCTGGGGGTAAATTGAAGTTCTTATCACTTGCTGTCCGCGCATCGGCGGCCATTTTGCTCGTCTCAACCGGAATCGGTGGTGGTGCCGCGGTGGCGGCTACGACCTCGCCGACAGCCCCTTCTGGGTCAAGCGAGATCGATCGCTACACGAAGGCAAACGGTCCGACATTCGTGGCCAATCAGCAAAAACTATCCGACTTCAAGCATTGGGTGGCCGCAAATCAAGGCCGCGATTACAAAGATCGATGCCCAGAGTAAGGCATTCAAGGATCTCGGTTTCCAAGTCGATGGAATCGTGGGCGTGCGCGATGACGACGGCGCCATCGCCGTCGAAGGGCACTCCGTTGGACAGTCGACACCGGACCTGGCGAAGGTGTCAGCAACCGCAGGGACGGCGGCTGGCGGACCCGTGAAAGTGACCGACAACCGCCGAGCGACTCCGGCAAGGGCAACGCGCTCGAATGACTATGCGCCGTTCAACTCCGGCGGCTACATGATCGAATCCGGTCACACCTGCAGCACCGGCTTCTCGCTGAAAGACGCAAGCCGCTCCTACGCTGTAACTGCACGGCACTGCCCCCAAGGTTCTTACTATGACCGTGACAACTCCGGGGTCTATGTAGGGTATGAACTTCGGGATTCGCCAGATGGCCAGGCATCTCTCCTTGACGGCACGGGCAGCAGCTGGATGTTCGACGGCGCCTGGAATAACACTGCGGGATACTCGAAAGCCGTCTCAGGGTTTCAGGATGTCTCCCCGGGCGACGGTATCTGCACGAGCGGCGGCAACTCCGGGGTGCACTGCAATATTCAGGTCATCGGCATGTATTACTGGTGGAACGACGGCTATGGCGGCACATACAACATTGAGGGCTATCAGCAGACTTACGGCCAGATTGCCGCGATTCAAGGTGACAGCGGCGGCCCCGTCCTTATGCCTCGTTCCGATGGGTCGGTCGGTGCTGTCGGCATGATCCAAGCAGTGCTGAACGCTGACCCGAACAATTGCGGATCGGTACACGACCAGGGTGCAAATGTGTGCTCGCCCGACGTGCTCTTCACCTCCACCCGGACGATTGCCAACAGCCTGGGCATGAGCTTGGTTACTTGGTAATCACTTTTGTTGTAGAAGTCCCGGCCGTTCATCAATCAGATCAGGTGCCGGGACTTCTCTTTGCTGAGAGCGTGTCAGGAAAGTATGCCACGCAGAAACGGTGCCGCCTCAGCCAACGACGCCGCGAGTGCTGCGCGTCGACGGTTGGCGGGAGCAGAGCAGAGGATGACTCGACCACCGGAAGCTGCTTGAGGTATGGCCGTGACGGGTCATTCACCGCAGCCACGGCCAAAGGCTCACTCGGAAAGTGGGGCGAGGAATTATCCGTCCTGACTTGGCAGGCGGTTTATCCGCCGGGTTTTGCAGGGTGGGACGTCACTGCGCGGATGGGCGCGTGTCCTATCCCGAGGAGCCATCGTCCGTCGTGCCAGTTCAGCTGAAACTCGACTTCCACCGGACTGCCTGCTTGTCCGCAGTATCGACCTTGGTTGGTGGGTGGCCGAGGCTTACGGCTTCCGTGTAGCTGACCGTGAACCCTAGGTCGCTGGCCCCGCTCCACGTATGTCGCTGTCCCGATCCGCGTCATCGACCGCATGCTGGTGGCGAAGCTGCCAGAGACGGGGGAGAATACGACTGGCGTCGACGTAAGCCGCGAGGGCAGCGACTGCACGGTGTCCAGTCCGGACATCGGCGACACTCCGGCGGACCTGTACGAGCCAGATATCGACTGCACCGACGCTGCTCCGATCTCCCACTTGATTGCTGACGCGTCCCCGGGTGCAACTGATCCTCCACACTGCCTCTTGCCAGCGTCCTTGTCCACATAGGGTCGATGCCGCCTGCCACGGCGGGGTGGGCAGTTCTAGGCTCGGTGGTATGCCACGCAGGAACGGTGCCGCCTCAGCCAACGACGCCGCGAGTGCTGCGCGTCGACGGTTCACGGCCCGTCTTGCACCGCCTCTGGCTGGCGAGCATAGTGCTGAGCTGGGAGGCGCCGGACAGGGCGGACTTCATCGGGGTCACGACAATAGCGACCCGTTACTGCCCTTGCACACGTTGTTTGAAGGCAACACTGGGACTTCCCCGTCCGGCTACTCTTCCGGCGAACCAGATTCCGGCGATTCAGGCGCCTCTGGCGAATCGATGGCTCCTCCGCGGCTTCGTTGGCGCACGCCGAGGCGAGTAGCTGTCTTGCTGACCGTTCCATGTTTGCTGTTGCTGTTGTGGTTCGCCTGGCAGGCGTGGACGGCCCAGCCAACCGTCGCGCCCTTGGTCCGCAGTTCGCTTGCTGGTGCAGCGCCACGCGTTGGTGTGAGCACAGCACAGGATGACCCGCCCGAATCGCGGCGCGGCCAGCTTACTGTCCATGTGGCCGGTGCCGTGAAGGACCCCGGGATCGTCACATTGCCGGCCGGAGCACGAGTGTTTGATGCGATCGCCGCTGCCGGGGGCGCGGAGCCGGCCGCCGATCTGAACAGCCTCAACCTTGCGGCGGTAGTGCAGGACGCGGCGAAGATCCATGTTCCGCGGGCAGGGGATGCCGTTACCGCTCCAGCGGCTGGAGCTGCCGGCGGGGCCGCGGGCGGAGATGGTGGAGGGGGAACTTCGGGAAGCGGTAACTCGGGATCCGGAGCCTCTGCGGGAGGAAAGCTCAACCTCAACACCGCGACGGCTGAGGAACTCGATGCCCTGCCAAAGGTTGGTCCGGTCCTGGCCAAGCGCATCGTGGAGTGGAGGCAGCAGCACGGTCCGTTTGTGGCGGTGGAAGACCTGGACGCCGTAGATGGCGTCGGCCCGAAGATGATGGAAGCCCTACTGCCCTTGGTGACGGTCTGACATGGCCGGCGACCGGGTATGAAGGGAACCGGGCAGGCGAGTGCCCCGCGATCGACGCCGTCGGGGCGCGAGGACGCCCATGGGAACCGTAGCCGGATCGACCTGCGGCTGGTCCCGTCCGCCACGCTCACGTGGGCCGTATCCCTCTCCGCTCCCTTCTTGCCGTCGTTATGGATAATGGCCCTGTGTGCGGGCCTGTGTGTTGTCGCGGGGCTTCTGCTGGGAGGCCGGCGTCAGCGAATCCCCCAGATTCGGCAAACCGCTCGGAGGCACCCGGAGCCCAGGCGCTCGGAAGCCCGCGTCGGCGGTAACTCGCGTTCGCGCTCAAGGACCCTTGCCGCCACCCTGGCCGTTGCGTGCTTGTTCGGTGCTGCCGTGGCGGCCCATGCAGCAATGGATGCGGGACCGCGCCAGGACGGCCCCGTCGCTGAGGCCGCGGCATCGCGGGACTCCGTTGTCATCCACGTGCTGATCGTGGGAGAGCCCCGCGAACTGGGCACTGGCTCGCGTGGATCGGGACGGTGGGCAGTTCCGGCAGAAGTGATGGACATAGCAACCGATGGTCAGTTGATCCGTTCCCGCACAAGAATTCTGCTCACTGGGGGGCAGGGCTGGGACCAGGTCGCAACGGGCGACGAGATCAGAACCGCGGGGAAGCTGAAGCAGGCAAAAGCAGGCCAGTTGGAGGCCGGCGTTCTCGCGGCCGCTACACCTCCTTTGAAGCCGGACGCGCGGCATGACCTCGATGCACAGCACCGCCCCAACGCACAGCCCAGGCTGGAAACGGAGGGCGCTATGCCGGAAGGTCCGGCGCAGTTGAAGAAGCAATTCGCCTCTGCTGCCGAATGGTTGCAGGGCGACGCCGCAGGTCTTTTGCCGGGAATGGTCACGGGCGACACCTCCGGCCTGGACGAAGGCCTGGAAGCCGCTATGAAAACCACCGGCACCACCCATCTCACGGCCGTCAGCGGCGCAAATTGCAGCCTCATCCTTGGGGGCTTGGTGCTTTTGGCCAGGAGCTTACGGCTTCCCAGGAGCGCCGCGGCAATCGGGGCCCTTGTGGGCTTGGCCGCCTTTGTCATGATGGTCGGCCCGGATGCGAGCGTCCTCAGGGCAGCCGTTATGGGGGCTATCGGCGTTACAGCCCTCAGCGGCGGGCGGCGGGGCCGGAGCCTGGGCTTTCTCTGCCTCGCAATCAGTAGCCTGCTCATTCTGGATCCTTCACTTGGCATGAGCGTGGGATTCCTCCTGTCGGTCCTCGCCACGCTGGGGATTGTCCTCTTGGCAGGGCCCATCGCATCCTGGGCTCCAGCTTGGCTGCCTTCCTGGATCGCTTCGGCCATTGCTGTTCCCTTGTCAGCGCAGCTCCTGTGCAGCCCGGTGATTGTTGCCCTGCAGCCACAATTCTCCAGCTACTCATTGCTGACGAACGTCGCGGCAGCTCCGTTTGTCCCACCGGTGACTATCCTGGGGACCATTGCCGTTCCGATCGTTCCGTTGGTTCCCTGGCTAGCTGCCATTCCTATGGCCATTGCCGGAGTGAGCGCGGGAATGGTGGCGGTCATCGCCCGGTTCTTCGCAGGACTTCCGGGAGCCGCACTGTCCTGGCCCGAAGGCCTGACAGGAATTGCCACCATGCTTCTGTGGTCTGTTGTGACCATCCTGCTGGTGTGGCTGGTCCTGCATCCAGCGTGGACGGGCCACGCCGTGCTGGCTTTGCACCGCCGGCTATTTCTCCTCATGAAGGCTGCGGAGTCAACTGTCCGTCGCCGATGGGTTAAGGGGCATTCCGGGAGCTCCCGGACGCCCGGCTACAGGGCCGGGGCCTTGGCGAACAATGCGCGGGACGCTCGACGTGGGAGACTGGGACCGAAGCAAAACCCTTCTGGAAGGAAGCAACATTGGCTGCTGCCCAGGTCGCCAAGGCTAAGGCCTCCGCGGCGAACACCATCGGCTGGCGGGACGTTACCCCGTCCGCCGTAGTGCTTATCACCGGCCCTGAGGAGTACCTCGGAATCCGTGCAATGGATCGGATCCGTTCCCAGGTGCGGGCCACCGCGCCGGACGTGGAAATCAGCAAACTCAACGCGGGAAGCTACGAGTCCGGTTCCCTCGCTATGACTGTCACGCCGTCGTTGTTCGATGAGGCTAAACTCATCGAGATCGAGGGCCTTGAGTCCATGAACGATGCCTTTCTTGCCGATGCGCTGACTTACCTCACACATCCTGAGAATGACGTCGTGTTGGTCCTTCGTCATGGTGGGGGAGTACGGGGCAAGAAGCTTCTGGACGCCATCAAGTCCTCCGGATGGCCGGTCGTGGATTGCCAGCCCTTGAAAAAGGATGCCGAGAAAACAGCATTCGTCGTCTCGGAATTCAAGGCAGGCGGCCGCCGCATCGAAGCGGAAGCTGTCCAGGCCCTCGTCAATGCAGTCGGGGCCAGCCTCTCGGAGCTCGCAGCAGCATGCAACCAGCTCATCGCGGATGCCACCACCACCGTGGACGCAGCCACCGTGGAGCGGTACTACGGCGGCCGCGTGGAAGCCACTGCGTTCAAGGTTGCCGACGCCGCCATGGCCGGCAACGGACCGCAGGCCCTGTCCACCCTCCGGCACGCCCTCGCCACCGGGGTTGACCCCGTGCCGCTGGTTGCCGCCCTTGCCGCGAAGCTCCGCGCCCTTGCCAAGGTTGCCGGAGCCCAAGGCTCGTCAGCACAGATCGCCAAGCAGCTTGGCATGCAGCCCTGGCTCGTGGAGCAGGCGCAGCGGGACGTCCGACGGTGGACTCCTGAAGGCCTGATCCGTTCCATCCAGGTAACGGCTGAAGCGGACGCCCAGGTCAAAGGCCTCTCGCGGGATCCGGTATACGCGGTGGAGCACGCTGTCACGGTCATTGCCGCTTCGGCCCGGGGCCGGTAGCCGACGCGCGACACCCAGATTGTTGGGCCATACGCACATTTCCTGACGACACACAGGGAATCCGAGGGTCGAGAGTCCAATTGCGCGTCGTGAGTCGGAGCCACCGCCCGGTGGCCGTTCCGCCTCGTTCGTGCCGGGCTTAAATAACTGAGGCCGGCACCCATTGGGCGCCGGCCTCACGTTCAGCTCAGTCGAACTGGATAAACCTTAGAGTGCGTTGACCTTTTTGGAGATCGCCGACTTGCGGTTTGCAGCGTTGTTCTTGTGAATAACGCCCTTGCTGACAGCCTTATCCAGCTTACGGCTGGCAGCAACAAGAGCCTTTGCAGCGGCATCCTTGTCCGTGGACTCAACGGCGGTGGCAACGGCGCGGATGGCCGTCTTCAGCTCAGACTTGACAGCGTTGTTACGCAGGCGAGCCTTCTCGTTGGTGAGGATGCGCTTCTTCTGGGACTTGATATTAGCCACGTGTGTGAACTCTCTTTTTAATGCGGAAATGGTCTAGAGGGTTTTCAGGTTGGCCATCGACTGAGCGGCGTGGGGATGCCTATGGCAGCCAACCATGAGTGGCCGTCGACCTGCACGGACACACAGCCATAAATATTATCAGACTCTGCGCTTTTCCGGGGATTTGCCGTCTACGCCGAGTCGTGTTGCCCACCCAGTCGCCGGGCCACCACCTGGAAAGTGCGTTTGTCCAGGACGGCGCCCTCACGCCGGACGTCCGCGGGATTGATGCGCACCACTCTGTCCACCTTGACCTCACTGGGCCGGCCCCGGGGGTCCCAGCCGCCCGTCCCGATGTCCACGTAGTCGCCTGAGCGGCGGCCATTATCGTGGTCTTTGCTGGTCAACATCAGCCCCAGCAGCCACCCGCCGTCGCGCCCTATCAAAAGGACCGGCCGATCCTTGCCCTCGGAATAGTCCTCTTCGTAGGGGACCCACGACCACACGATCTCTCCAGGATCCGGTTTGCCGTCAGGGTTGGGGGAGTACCGCGGAGAGACCTTGCCCCGGAAGTCCCCCGGATAGGGCCGGGAAAGCTGCCCGACGCCGGCCGCCGCGTTCCGGGGGCGGCTCGTCTCCGCCGACACCCGGCTTTTCGGTGGCTTGCGGGGCTCTGTACCGACGGGGGCTCCAACGATCCGTCGAAGGTAGCCCAGGGAGCCTTTGAGGAGTCTGCCAAGCAAATGTGTGTCCGATGCCATGGCACCACCGTACTTTCCATTGACATCCTGCGTCGCCCGCAACGCAACGGCGCCTGATCGAAGTGCACAACCGGCGTCGTGTTCATGGGAGACTATAAGTTCAGATATGCGGCATTGGCCGGATTGGTCCAGATCAGTCCGGGATTCGGCCGTGTGAGTGTCAACAGTAAGGACCCTGCGTGTCTCCCATGGCCCGCACCGCACCGGTGCCCGCCGCGACAGATCCGGCCATCATCCGGAACTTCTGCATCATCGCCCACATCGACCACGGTAAATCCACCTTGGCCGACCGCATGTTGCAGTACACCGGCGTCGTTAAATCCCGCGACATGAAGGCCCAATATCTGGACCGCATGGATATCGAACGCGAGCGTGGCATCACCATCAAGTCCCAGGCTGTCCGCATGCCCTGGGAACTTGACGGCATCAGCTACGCCTTGAACATGATCGATACCCCTGGCCACGTTGACTTCACTTATGAGGTCTCCCGTTCCCTCGCGGCCTGTGAAGGTGCAGTCCTCTTGGTGGACGCGGCCCAGGGCATCGAGGCCCAGACCCTGGCCAACCTCTACCTGGCGATGGAAAACAACCTCACCATCATTCCGGTGCTCAACAAGATCGACCTTCCGGCCGCCCAGCCCGAAAAGTACGCGGCGGAACTCGCCAACCTGATCGGCGGCGACCCCGAGGACGTGCTGCGCGTGTCCGGCAAGACCGGCGCCGGCGTGGAGGCCCTCCTGGACAAGATCGTCCGCGATTTGCCGGCACCCGTTGGCGACCCCAACGCCCCGGCGCGCGCCATGATTTTCGATTCCGTGTATGACACGTATCGCGGCGTGGTCACCTATGTCCGCGTGGTGGACGGCATGCTGCATCCGCGCGAGCGGATCCAGATGATGTCCACCCGTGCCACACACGAACTGCTGGAAATCGGTGTCAGCTCGCCGGAACCCACTCCCTCCAAGGGACTCGGCGTGGGCGAGGTCGGCTACCTGATCACCGGCGTAAAGGACGTCCGCCAGTCGAAGGTGGGCGACACCGTAACCAACCTGGCCAAGCCCGCTGCGCAATCCCTGGCCGGTTATGCCGATGCCAAACCCATGGTCTTCTCGGGCTTGTATCCCTTGGACGGCACGGACTATCCGGTGCTCCGGGATGCCCTCGAGAAACTGATGCTCAACGACGCCGCACTCGTCTATGAACCGGAGACCTCGGCCGCGCTCGGCTTTGGCTTCCGCGTGGGCTTCCTTGGCCTGCTGCACTTGGAAATCACCCGTGAGCGCCTCGAGCGCGAGTATAATCTCGACCTCATCTCCACTGCTCCCAACGTTGAGTATGAGGTCACGCTGGAGGACAAGCGTGTCCTCCACGTCACCAACCCCAGCGAATACCCCACGGGCAAGATCTCGGAGGTCCGTGAGCCGATGGTGTCCGCCACCATCCTGGCGCCCAACGAATTTGTCGGCGCCATCATGGAATTGTGCCAGAGCCGCCGTGGGGTCATGGGCGGCATGGACTACCTCTCCGAGGACCGTGTAGAGATCCGGTACCGCTTGCCGCTTGCCGAAATTGTCTTCGACTTCTTCGACATCCTTAAGTCCAAGACCCGCGGTTACGGTTCATTGGACTGGAAGGCCGACGGCGAGCAAGTTGCCGATCTGGTCAAAGTTGACATCATGCTCCAAGGCGAGCAGGTTGACGCCTTCAGCGCCATCACCCACCGTGACAAGGCCTACGCCTACGGGGTCATGATGACCGGCAAGCTGCGCGAGCTCATTCCCCGCCAGCAGTTCGAGGTGCCCATCCAGGCTGCCATCGGCTCGCGCATCATTGCCCGCGAAAGCATCCGCGCCATCCGCAAGGACGTCCTTGCCAAGTGCTACGGCGGTGACATCACCCGTAAGCGCAAGCTTCTGGAAAAGCAGAAGGAAGGCAAGAAGCGCATGAAGATGGTGGGCCGCGTGGAGGTTCCACAGGAAGCGTTCATCGCAGCCCTTACCACCGACGAGTCCAAGGACAAGGCCAAGAAATAATGGGGCTGTTCGCCCAAAACACCGGGGGACGGGCATACGGGGGATCGTGTGCCTAGTGTCCTTCCCCTCGGAGATCCGGCACCTGCGGACGGCCTCCTGCCGCCGCAGGTGCTTGACGGTGTCGAGTCACGCAAGTTTGGCCTGTACGTCCATATACCTTTCTGTGCCGTGCGCTGCGGATACTGCGACTTCAACACCTATACCGCCACCGAGCTTGGGGGCGGCGCATCCCAGGACGCCTACGCTTCCACTGCGATTTCGGAAGTAGAGTTCGCCGTCAAGGCCATGGGCTCCTCCGGACTCCCGCATCGGCCCTTGAGCACGGTGTTCTTCGGCGGAGGCACGCCGACGCTGCTGCCTGCTGAAGACCTGGCACGCATCCTGACGGCCGCCGTCGGGCACTGGGGGCTGGAAACAGGGGCCGAAGTCACCACTGAAGCGAACCCGGACTCGGTGACTCCCGAGTCGCTCCAGCTGCTGGCCCACGCCGGCTTCACGCGGGTCTCCTTCGGCATGCAGTCAGCAGTCCCGCACGTCCTCAAGGTTCTGGACCGTACCCACACGCCCAGCAGGGTCCCGTTGGTGGTCCAATGGGCGCGCGACGCTGGCCTCGCCGTGAGCCTCGACCTGATCTACGGCACTCCAGGCGAGTCGATGGCCGATTGGCAAACTTCCCTTGACACTGCGCTGTCCTACAAACCGGACCACATCAGCGCCTACGCGTTGATCGTGGAAGATGGCACCAAGCTGGCCGCCCAGATCCGGCGCGGGGAAGTTCCCGGAATCGACGACGACGACCACGCCGCCAAATACGAACTCGCCGATCAGCTGATCAGCGCCGCCGGGCTCGACTGGTACGAGGTCAGCAACTGGTCCCGCACACCCGAACAGGCGTGCAAACACAACCTTGCCTACTGGCGGGGAGACGATTGGTGGGGCATCGGACCCGGCGCGCATTCCCACATGGGCGGCGTCCGCTGGTGGAACGTCAAGCACCCCACCGCTTACGCAAACAGGCTCGGTCAAGGCGTCTCTCCTGCCGCTGGGCGCGAAACCCTCGACGCCGGAACCCGGGAAGTGGAACGCATCATGCTGGAAGCGCGCCTCGGCACGGGACTCCAGGTAGACGCCCTCGACAAGGTGGGCCGTCATGCCGTGGCGGGCCTCATTGCCGACGGCCTGGTGGAGCCCGCGGCGGCCTTCCAAGGGCGGCTGATTTTGACGCTCAAGGGGCGGCTACTGGCTGACGCCGTGGTGCGTCGCATCCTCCCGGAGTAGCCCCCGCCGGCACGAACGCTGGCGCGCGTACCAGCTTGCGCGAGCACTCGCGCGCCGGGGAACAGCCGCTATTTGATCCAGCGCAGGTTGAAGCGGTAGCGGTGCGGCTGTCCGTGGTTGACGCGGATGCCGGCAGATACAGAGAAGCACGTCACAGCAACCCAGATTGCCGTGGCCAGAACTGCGAACAAGTTTCCAACCACCGGGAGCAAGACCAGAATGTTGGCAAGCACTGCGGCAATCGTTGGAGGCAAAGTGAAGTTCAGCGCCTCTTTGGATTCCTGAGCCGTGAAGGGGCCACGTTCGCGGAAAATCAGGTAGATCAGAAGCGAGGGCACACAGCCGAGGATCCCGCCGAAGTGCGCAAGGGTTGCCCACTGCCGGTCTTCCGAGGCGGTCAAGGGCAGCGCGTTGGCAGGAACGCCGTGGTACTGGGACTGGCCCGAGGCGCCGTCCCCATCGTCAGGAGCGTTGTCTGCCACAGTTTCTTCCTTCGAGTATCTATCGGTGCAGTGTTGCTGTCCCAGAATACTTGCTTAGCGCGCGATCAGCGGACCAACCCCCCGGACCCGAAGTCGCGGAAACCGCACCGAGGCCGCCGCTAAAGCGAACCGGAAGCTGCAAGGAGCCGTCAGGGTACAGTCAGGAAGTCGATCACTTCTTCCACCCGTCCCAGCAGGGAGGCCTCCAAGTCCGCGTAGCTGTGGACGGCGCCGAGAAGCTTCTGCCAGCCTAGCCCGACGTCCTCCGGTGTCTCATGCGGCCAGCCGAACGACTTCAGGATGCCGGTCTTCCAATCGGTTCCGCGGGCGACGGTGGGCCATTGCTGGATCCCCAGAACCTTGGGGCGAATAGCCTGCCAGACGTCCACATAGGGGTGGCCCACGATCAGGACGTTTCCTGCAGCACCGGGCAGTGTCATGGCATCGGCGGCAATCCGCGACTCTTTCGAATCCGGCACCAGGTGGTCCACCAGGACTCCGAGCCTGCGGCCCGGGCCTGGAGAGAACTCGGCAATCGCCGCCTTGAGATCGTCAACGCCATGCAAGGGTTCGACGACGATTCCCTCCACCCGGAGGTCATCTCCCCAGACCTTCTCCACGAGTTCGGCGTCGTGTTTGCCTTCCACCCAGATCCGGCTTGCCTTGGCGACTTGCGCGCGTTGGCCGGCCACCCTGACGGATCCTGAAGCGGTCCTGCCCGCTTGCCCGGTGACCGCTCCGGCAGCGGCGCGGGGCGCCGGCGGCAGAAGTTTTACCGGTTGTCCGTCGAGCAGGAATCCGAAGCCGAGCCGGAACGACTTGTTCTTTCCCCGGCGGTCCTCCAGCACCACAATGTGCATGCCGCCGGCCTTTTCGACCCTGGTCACGGCCCCGACCCAACCGGACTGCACGTCTTCGAGAACCATTCCGCGTTCAACGGGCACCTCGGGCAGTTGCCTCTTGGCAGGCGAGGAGAGGTCTCGCGGGCCCCAATTGTCGTAAGACACGGTCTTCACACCACTTTGCGCTAGGGGATCAATGACGGCCCTGGACATTCCGCCGGACCGCGCGGGAATCATGTTCGCCGCGAGCGGTACCAATGCTAACAACGTGGTGGCTCATACTAGACTTGTTAGCACTTGGGCATGTTGAGTGCTAATTGTTTGAATATCAGGTCGCTGAGTAGTAACTGTTCAGCACTGGCTGTTGAATGGAGGTGGGCAGTGAGCGAACCACGCAAGCTTGAAGTGTTGCGCGCCATCGTGGAGGACTACGTTCACTCCCGCGAGCCCGTCGGATCCAAGGCCTTGGTCGAACGGCACCATTTGGGAGTGTCGAGCGCGACCATCCGCAACGACATGGCCCTTTTGGAAGAAGAAGGACTCATCGCCGCACCGCACACCAGTGCCGGCCGGATCCCCACGGACAAGGGCTACCGCCTGTTCGTCGACCGTATTTCCCAGGTCAAACCGCTTTCAGCCGCCGAGCGCCGGGCCATCCACTCGCTGCTTGAGGGACCCGACGACGTCGAGGACATCCTTGAGCGCACCGTTCGGCTCCTGTCCCAACTGACCAACCAGGTCGCCGTCGTGCAGTACCCGCACCTTAGCCGCGCCCGCGTACGGCACATTGAGTTTGTGCTGCTGGCTCCGCGCCAGGTCTTGGTAGTACTTATCGCCGACACCGGCAAAGTGGAACAGGGCGTGGTGCACGCAGGGGCCGATGCCACGGACGAAGATGTCATGGCCTTGCGCACACGTTTCCTTGGGAGCATTGCCGGCTCGCAGCTTGACCTCATGCCGCAGGTCCTGCCGTCCGTGGTTGCCCTCTGCCCGCCAGCGCTTCGAGGCCTTGCCGGTGTCCTCGCTCTTGGTCTGGAAAGGCTGGCCGACCGAAGCCGGGACGAACGCATGGTCATGGCAGGCACAGCAAACCTGGCCCGCTCCAACGTGGATTTCCCGCTCAGCATCGGGCCGGTCTTGGAGGCTCTCGAGGAACAGGTGGTCATGTTGCGCCTGCTCTCGGACATGGCCGAGGACCCTCGGGGAGTCACAGTGAGCATCGGCCGCGAGAACCCTTACGACGGTCTCTCCGAAGCGTCGGTGGTCGCCACCGGCTACGGTCCGGGCAGCAACGCCAAGATCGGCATTCTTGGGCCTACCCGGATGGACTATCCCAACACCATGGCGGCCGTCCGCGCCGTCGCACGCTACCTTTCCCGCATTCTGGGCGGCTGACAGCCCCGGCCAGAAACCGTCTCGCAAGAAACGCAGTACAACAAGGAAGAGATACCGACTTTGAGCAGCCACTATGACGTTCTGGGCGTCTCACCGGAAGCAACCGGCGAGGAGATCAAGAAGGCCTACCGCAAGCTCGCCCGTAAGCTGCATCCCGATGTGAACCCCGGAGAAGGCGCCGCCGAGGAATTCAAAGCCGTGACCCACGCCTACGAGGTCCTCTCCGACCCCCAGAAGCGCCGCGTGTATGACGCCACGGGCAACGAGAACGGCACTGACAACGGCTTCGGTGGAGGTTACGCGGGCCAGGGATTCGCATTCCAGGACATCTTCGACACGTTCTTCGGCGGGGGTGGCGGTGGCATGCAGGGACCTGCATCACGTATGCGCCGCGGCCAGGACGCGCTGATCAGTGTCCGCATCGATTTGCGCGAGGCCGTCTTCGGCGTCAACAAGAAACTTGAAGTGGATACTGCGGTCGTCTGTCCCACGTGCGAAGGCTCATGCTGCCGAGCGGGAACCCACCCGGAGCGCTGCGACATCTGCGGCGGCTCGGGTCAGGTCCAGCGCCCAGTCCGCTCCATCCTCGGCCAGGTCATGACTTCCGCGCCGTGCGGTTCATGTGAAGGTTTCGGATCTATCATCAAGGATCCGTGCAATGAGTGCAGCGGCCAGGGCCGCATCCGCAGCCGCCGTTCGCTGACCGTCAAAGTGCCTGGCGGCGTGGCGACCGGAACGCGCATCCAGCTGTCGTCTCAGGGCGAAGCAGGGCCGGCCGGCGGTCCTTCCGGCGATCTCTACGTGGAGATCCGGGTCAACGCCGATTCCACCTACATACGCGAGGGCGACGACCTTCACGCGACCCTGAGCGTTCCCATGACGGCCGCGGCACTGGGAACCGAGCTGCAGCTGGATACGTTTGACGGCCCCCAGGAGATCGACGTCAAGGCCGGCACCCAGTCCGGCGAGGTCATCACCATGCGCGGACTGGGCGTCACCCATCTCCGCGGATACGGCCGGGGAGACCTCAAGGTACACCTGCACGTTGAGACGCCCGGAAAGATCGACGCCGCGCAGGAAGAGTTGCTCCGCCAACTGGCCAAGTTGCGCGGTGAGCAGTTTACCGAGGGCAAGCTCGTAGCGAGCGGCGGTATGTTCGCGAAGCTGCGGGACAAGCTCGGTAACCTGTAGCGGTGAGCAACCCCGTATTCTTCGCGGCCGCCGGAACGCTCGACGGGCTCGGGCCCGGTGACACGTTCGTGCTGGTCGGCGCCGAGGCAAGGCATGCAGTCACCGTCAAGCGTTTGGAAGTCGGCGAAGCCGTGGACATTGCCGACGGCGCCGGAAAGCGCCTTACGGGAACTGTGACCGCATCCGGACAAGGAAGCCTGGAAGTCCTTGCATCTGATGTCCTCCAGGAGCGCCAGCCGAAAGTGCGCCTCGTTTTGGTCCAGGCCCTCGCCAAGGGCGACCGCGATGAACTCGCCGTCGAGACGGCAACGGAACTCGGGATCGACGCCGTGGTGCCCTGGCAGGCGGAACGATCCATTGTCCGTTGGAAGGGGGAGCGGGCCGCCAAGGCCCTCGCGAAGTGGCAATCGGTGGCTACCGCAGCGGCCAAACAGGCACGGCGCGCGTGGATCCCGGAAGTGCGTGCCGCCGTCGACGGCTCCGGCTTGGCGGCGGCCGTTGCCGCTGCTGATCTGGCGATCATCCTGCACGAGGACGCAAAGCGCCCGCTGAGGGATGTATTGGAGAAGTGGCAGGATCAGCTTTCCGGCGGGGACCCCGGAGCAGGTCGCGAAGTGCTGCTCATCGTGGGGCCAGAGGGCGGCATCTCGCCGCGCGAAGTAACCAAGTTGAGCGACGTCGGCGCGGTCACCGCCCTCTTGGGGCACCATGTACTTCGCTCGTCGACGGCGGGCCCGGCCGCCGTCGTACTGGCCAGCGACATTCTGGGGCGCTGGTAGAGCGCCAAGCGCGCTGCCCAGGCAGCCCGTCGAGTGGCTCGCGGTGCAAGCAGGTGATCAGCGGACGCTGAAAGAACGGGTATCCGTGGCGATATCGGCGTCGCCTGGACCCACCATGGAAACGCGCAACTCGTACCGCCCGGCTCCGAGGCCCACCGTGAAGTTGAAGGCGCCACCTTGTCCCGGCACGGTCGAAGCAGTGGTCTGACCGGACAGGTATGATGTCTTCTCGCCGCTTGAGTTCTCGCGGAGGATCTGCCAATGCAGTTTCTTCGAAGTGTCGGTACTACGCCCGTTGAACTTGACTGGACCGGCAGGCAGGGTCAGGTCCTCCTGAGGCTCAATGATCCAGACGGGTGCCACCATGGTTGCGTCCCGGACCATCGGATCACCCAGCTTGACCTGACCGAACGCCATGTAGTCCGTGTGCCCGTCTACCAGGATGGTCACCTTGATCAGCTGACCGGAGTCGATCAAGCCCGAGCTCGCCGCAGCAGCGGTAGCGGTGTAGACGAGCTGCTGGACCGCTCGCTGCGCCATTCCGGCGTCGAGGTTGGAATTGAACGCGTCGCGGGAAACGTCGACCGTGACCACGTTCTTGCCGGAAATCGACGTCGCAAGGTCGCTCGGATTTTGCCATGGCGTGAAGAAATCGTGATCCAGCGGCTTTTGGGACATCATGATCCGCAGGGCGGTAGTGATGGGGTTCTCGTTGCCTGGGTTGTCACGAAATTCGCGGTACAGGAAGATATCCGTGTCGCTTCGTCCGATCCAGTACACCGGAATCTTGTTTGACGCCTGGGTTGTCTCGAGCGGCGCATTGGTGGCGGGTGCCGCCTGCAGGGCAGCGGTCGGATTGGGGACAGGCGTAGTTGATCCCTGACCCGAACGGTCAGCAACGCAACCCGAAAGAAACAGGGCAGCGGTCAGCGCGGTCACAAGCATGGCGGAACGTCTCCGGATGCGTGTGCCCTCTGGAATGCCGGCTGGCCTGGTAATAGTGGATTCCTGCTCGTGTTCGGCCGCTGTGGTGCGGGGGAGTCATGCGCCCGAGGAGCGGGTGCAGGGCATTTTTGCCCATAAATCAGCTTGTCATAGTCCCCGCGGCGCTTGCTGGCGATTCCATACTCCGGCACCAACTGCAATGCGATTGATACGAGGTCGATACGGAGTTGATACCAAACTGGCCTGAAATCGGCTGCCCGCAGCCCTCCCGGGCACGGTCCGGAACCACCCTCGAGACTGGCTGGCGTAGGATTGAAAGCAATCCGAGGCCCGCGATCCTGCGCCCATCCAGCGAACGGACATCGGAGCAAATCGATGGACATAACCAAGCCGGAGGAGCACAGGCCACTAGGCCAGCACTATGACAGAATCATTGAACGGGCGGCCCAGGGCCGGCAGCGTTGACACAGGCCCGGCCGAGTTCCCGCACTCTGTCCCAGGCGCCCGGACGGAAGTTGTCGTCTTCGACAACTCTGATCAGATGGTTCAGACCCTCGGCAGCCATGACGAGGCACTGCGCTACATAGAAGCCCAGTTCCCCGGCGTCGACTTTCATGTGCGCGGCAACGAGCTCTCCTTCAGCGGACCGTCCGGCGATGTTCCCCGGATCATGCGGCTCCTGGAGGAAGTCCGGGGTTTGGTCGGCAGGGGGACCGTTATCACCCCTGACGTACTCCAACAGCTCGTTTCCCTGCTGCGCAGCCAGTCACTTCAGAGTCCTGTGGAAGTGCTGACCCACAACATTCTTTCCAGCCGCGGACGCACCATTCGTCCAAAAACTCTGAACCAGAAGAGCTACGTTGACGCCATAGACGACAACACGGTGATCTTCGGGATCGGCCCGGCCGGCACCGGCAAGACGTACCTGGCCATGGCGAAGGCCGTGCAGGCACTGCAGCTCAAGGAAGTCAGCCGCATCATCCTCACGCGGCCCGCCGTCGAGGCAGGGGAGCGCCTCGGATTCCTCCCTGGAACGCTGAGTGACAAGATCGATCCATATCTGCGTCCGTTGTACGATGCTTTGCACGACATGATGGATCCGGAGTCGATCCCGCGCCTCATGGCTGCCGGAACGATTGAAGTGGCGCCGCTTGCGTACATGCGCGGCCGCACGCTCAACGATGCGTTCATCATTCTTGATGAGGCCCAGAACACCACTGCGGAACAGATGAAGATGTTCCTCACGAGGCTTGGTTTCGGTTCCAAGATGGTAGTCACAGGGGACATCACCCAGGTGGATCTACCTTTTGGAGCCACCTCCGGCCTGCGTATCGTCCGGGAAATCCTCAGTGGGATCGACGGCGTGAACTTCACGATGTTGGACGCTTCCGACGTCGTCAGGCACCGGCTGGTGGCCGACATTGTGTCCGCCTACAGCATTTGGGACGAAAAGCACCGGGTGCGCGCACAGCACGCGGCGGCGCATGAGAAACGGGGAGAACGCCGATGAGCATCGAGGTCAACAACGAGTCCGGCATCCAGGTGGACGAGGCTCAACTGGTGACGCTTTCGCGTTTCATCTTTGAGCGGCTCTACATCCACCCCCAAGCTGAACTTTCCATCCTGCTCGTGGACGAAGCTGCCATGGAAAAGCTCCACATCGAGCTCATGGACGAACCCGGCGCAACCGATGTCCTTTCCGTTCCCATGGATGAGCTAACACCGGGAACGCCAGGCAAACCGACGCCACAGGGCATGCTGGGCGACATCGCCATCTGCCCGCAAGTGGCCGAGGTCCAGGCGCGCGATGCGGGCCATTCAACCCAGGATGAAATGCTCCTGCTTTGCACGCATGGAATCCTCCACCTCCTCGGTTTCGACCACGCTGAGCCGGAAGAGAAGGAAGAAATGTTCGGCCTGCAGCGTGAGCTGCTGTCCGAGTTCCTCGGCAAGGATGCCCCCATGGAGACCATGCAGTGACCTCACTCATCCTGGTCGGCATGGCGTTGGTGTTCCTCAGCTTCGTCGCCTTGCTGACTGCGGCGGAGGCTGCCTTTACCTTCCTGCCGCGGCACGAGGCAGAGCACGCCATCGTCAAGAGCCGGGGGACTTCCCTTCGCAGCATCCTCGCCCAACCTGTTGCCCACATACGGGCATTACGATTCTGGCGGGTCTGGTTCGAGATGGCGGCAGCAGTGGCTGTCGCCGTGGTCATGCACAGTCTCCTCGACAATGTCTGGCTCGCCGGACTGGCGGCGACGGGCATCATGGCCGTCATCGGGTTCGTCTTGGTGGGCGTCTCGCCTCGTCAACTCGGGCGCGCCAACTCAGGCGGCGTGGTGCGCTTCTCGGCCCCCCTCATCAGGTTCCTGTGCTGGATCCTGGGGCCAATTCCCGGCTGGCTCGTAGCGATCGGCAGTGCGGTGGCGCCTGGTGCTCCCAGCGGCGATGAAGCGTTCTTCAGCGAGGAAGAATTCCGTGAGCTCGTCGACAGGGCTACGGAATCGGACATGATCGAGGACAGCGAGGCCGAACTCATTCAGTCGGTCTTCGACTTCGGCGACACCTTGGTCCGCTCTGTGATGGTCCCTCGAACGGACATTGTGAGCATCGAGTCGGGCTCCAGCCTTGAGCAGGCCATGGCCTTGTTCCTGCGCTCCGGCTACTCAAGGATTCCGGTTATCGGCGAGAATGCTGATCAGATCCGCGGGATTCTTTATCTGAAGGACGTCGCTGCCGCATTGCACCGTCCGGAACAGCCTTCGGTACGCCCGGACGTGGACGCGATAGCCCGCGAGGCCCGTTTCGTTCCGGAATCCAAGCCCGTCAGCGACCTCCTCAGCGAGCTTCAGCAAGAGTCCACGCACGTGGCTGTGGTCATTGACGAGTACGGTGGCACGGCGGGACTGGTGACGCTGGAGGACCTCATTGAGGAAATCGTGGGAGAGATTGTGGATGAATACGACTCCAACGATGCGGAGGTCACCGACTTGGGTGATGGCACGTTCCGTGTCAGTTCACGGATGAGCATCGACGACCTCGGCGAACTTTTCAACATTGACCTCGACGACGACGAAGTGGACACCGTAGGCGGCCTCTTGGCCAAGACCTTGGGCAAGGTGCCGATCGTAGGCAGTGCGGTGAAGGTGGACGGGATCTCCTTGAAAGCCGATAGGCTTGAAGGCCGGCGAAACCGGGTCAGCCATATCATTGCGGCAGCCATTCCAAAAGAAGACACTGACCTTGAAGACCTTCTCGACGAGGCCGACACAACGCAACAGGGAGTTCCACGTGAGCAAGCACAATAAGAAGTTCGACGCCGATCAGGACTTCGGCGGCTTCCACGCAGGCTTCTCCGTTCTCGTGGGCCGTCCGAATGCCGGCAAGTCGACCCTCACCAACGCTCTGGTTGGCCAGAAGGTAGCCATCACTTCGGCAAAGCCGCAGACCACCCGGCACACGATCCGCGGCATTGTCCACCGGGAAGACGCACAGCTCATCCTCGTGGACACCCCGGGTTTGCACCGCCCACGCACCCTTCTTGGCAAGCGCCTCAACGATCTCGTGGCGGACACCCTCTCGGAAGTGGATGCCATTGGGTTCTGCTTGCCGGCCAACGAGAAGATCGGTCCGGGTGACAAGTACATTGCTGCGCAGCTCGCTGCCGTTGGACGCAAGCCGATCATCGCACTCGTCACCAAGACCGACCTCGTAGACCGTCAGGCCCTGACCGAGCAGCTCCTTGCAGTCGCGGCACTGGGGCGCGAAGTGCTCGGCGAGCAAGGCTGGGCGGACATCGTTCCGGTTTCCGCAACCGACGGCTTCCAGGTCAACACCGTTGCCGACGTCCTCATTGGGCACATGCCCGCTTCCCCGCCTCTTTACCCGGACGGTGAACTCACGGATGAACCTGAGGCCATCATGGTCGCCGAGCTCATTCGCGAAGCCGCATTGGAGGGTGTCCGGGATGAACTCCCACACTCCCTGGCCGTGGTGGTGGAGGAAATCCTTCCCCGCGAAGGCCGCTCCGAAGACAACCCGCTCCTTGACGTGCGGGTCAATCTCTACGTTGAGCGCCCGTCCCAAAAGGCCATCATCATAGGCAAGGCCGGAAGTCGCTTGCGGGAGGTCGGAACCAACGCCCGCAAGGGGATCGAAGCCCTCCTCGGAACCAAGATCTATCTTGACCTGCACGTCAAGGTGGCCAAGGATTGGCAGCGCGATCCAAAGCAACTCGTGAAGCTGGGGTTCTAGTCACTGGGGATTTTCCCAGTTTGGGCCCGTAAAATGGTCCGAATCCCATTTTCCGAGGAAAGGTTGAGCACGTAGTGCGACGTCGCGATGCACGCGTGCAGGAGCCCGGCACCATTGGTCCGCCCGGCGCTGCACGCTACGGGGAAGCCCCCAGCACCCCCCGCCACATGAATGCTCCTAAGGGGCTCCCGCTCTGGCTCAAGATCACCGCAGTGTCAGTGTCTGTGCTCCTCGTCGCCGGCATCTCTTTCGCCGCTTACTGGGTTATCCGGTTGCAGTCGAACATCAGCAAGGCACCTTTGTCGGCAGGCGCCACGAGAACCGAAGCCGCGGCCAACGATGCCACGGACCGCTTGCAGATCCTCATCCTCGGTTCCGACACCCGCGACGGGAAAAACTCGCAATACGGTTCCTCACAGGACTCCACAGGCTACGGTCAATCAGATGTCATGATGCTTCTGGACATCTCGGCGGACAACAAGAGGGTGAGCCTCACTAGCTTTCCCCGTGATCTCTTGGTGACTGTCCCTAAGTGCACTGACGCCAAAACCAACACGGTTTATGAAGCCCACTCCAACGTCATGATCAACTCGGCCATGGCTGAGGCCGGCATCGGTTGCGCGGTGGACACCGTGAACAAGCTCACCGGGTTGGAGATTGACCACTTCATGATGGCTGACTTCAACGCCGTCAAGGAACTGTCCAAAGCCGTGGGCGGAGTCGACGTGTGCGTGAGCGACGCCGTCTACGACCCCGATTCCGGGCTCAGACTCGCCAAGGGGACTTCGAAAGTCGAAGGCGAGCAGGCCCTGGCCTTCCTGAGGACCCGCCACGGTTTTGGTGATGGAAGCGACCTCGGACGCATCCAAGCGCAGCAAGGGTTCCTTTCCTCGCTGACCCGCAAAGTCAAGGCTGATGGCACGCTCAGCAATCCGCAGAGCCTGCTTTCGATCGCCGACGTCGTAACCAAGAACCTCACCGTGGATAACGGCCTGGCATCCGCCCAGTCGCTCCTGACGATCGGGAACCGCCTCAAAGACATTGACCTGTCCAAGGTGGCCTTCGTGTCGGCTCCCACCCGGCCCGCCGCCGTCGACATCAACAGGCTCGAACTGGTCCAACCACAGGCCACGCAGTTGTTTGCGGCCATGCGGGCGAACTTGGACCTCACCAACCCGGCCGCCACAGCGGCTCCGTCGCCGAGTTCCTCGCCTGCCCCGACGGCCTCCTCAGGCACTCCTTCAACGCCGGCTGCCGGTTCTCCCGCCGCCCCTGCCTACAACAAGGCCCTCCAAGCAGTGACGGTAGCCGACGGTTCGGGCGTTGCGTCACGAGGCCAGGAACTCGCGGCCGCACTCATTGGCGGCGGGTTCACCAAGGCCGGCCATTTCCTGGCCGCGGCTGCATCCAAGACGGTTGTCTATTACGGGACCGGTTATGCCGACGTTGCGCCGGACGTTGCCGGCCTGTTGGGCATTCCCGCCGCACAGATCGAGCCGTCTCCGGGCATCGTCGGAGTCCAGGTGTATGTGGGCTCCGACTTCACAACGGGAACAAAGTTTGGAATGGTTTCCGTCCCGGCCGACGTCGTCAAGCAGACCGCGGGCGACGTAAAGTGTCAGGCCGTCAACCCCGCCCTCATCGCCCGGTAGCCACGCGACAAAGCGAAGGGAGCGTTGACCACCGCTTGTGGTCAACGCTCCCTTCTTTCGTACTGCTTCTTACCAGATACTGACGCGGTCCTCAGGCGACAGCCACATCCCGTCCCCGGATTCCACCGCGAACGCCTCATGGAATGAGTTCAGGTTCTTGGCGATGGCGTTAGTGCGGAACTCGTTGGGGGAGTGCGGGTCCGTAGCGACGCGCCGGATGGCTTCCTCGGGCCGGATGACCTGGCGCCAGCCGGCAGCCCAGGACATGAAGAAGCGCTGCTGGCCGGTAAGGCCCTCCAAGACGGGCGGTTCCGAACCGTCAAGGCTCAGCAGGTAAGCCTTGTATGCGATGGTCAGGCCTCCCAAGTCGCCGATGTTTTCGCCCAGCGTGAGTTTCCCGTTGACCTTATGCTCAGGAGCCGCATACGGCGCAAGAGCGTCAAATTGGGCCACGAGTTTGGCCGCCAGTCCTTCGAATGCCTTGCGGTCTTCCTCGCTCCACCAGTTCCGCAGCGCTCCGCTTCCATCAAACTGGGAGCCCTGGTCGTCGAAGCCGTGGCCGATCTCATGTCCGATGATTGCGCCGATGCCGCCGTAGTTGACGGCGTCGTCAGCCTCTGCCGTGAAGAAGGGGGGCTGCAGGATCGCCGCGGGGAAAACAATCTCGTTCAGCATCGGGTGGTAGTAGGCGTTCACGGTCTGCGGGGTCATGAGCCACTTGTTCAGATCAACCGGCTTGCCGATCTCATCAAGGTGGCGGTCGACGTCGGCATTGTGGGCCCGCTCGACGTTCCCCAGAAGATCAGCCGGGTCGATGTCGACGGCGGAGTAGTCGATCCACTTGTCCGGGAAACCAATCTTGGGCCGGAAGGCCGCGAGCTTCTTCAGTGCTTCCGCCTTGGTGTCCTCGCCCATCCAGTCGAGGGCGGTGATGCTCTGGCGGTAAGCCTCGATCAGCTTGGCGACCAGCGTCTGCATCCTGGCCTTGTAACCCTCGGGGAAGTGGCGCTCCACATAGATCTGTCCCACTGCCTCTCCGAGGGCGGCTTCGACGACGGCGACGCCGCGCTTCCAGCGGTCCTTATTCTGCGGCGTACCGCTCAGGGTGGTGCCGTAAAAATCGAAGTTTGCATCGACGAAGGTTGACGACAGATAGGGGGCAGCAGCGTTGAGCACGCGCAAAGCCAACCATTCCTGCCAGGTGGCAAGAGGTTCAGACTCGACAAGGGCGGCCGCACCGGTGAAGAAATCCGGAGTGCTCACCACCAGCTCGGTGAATTTGTCGCCCTCAATCCGGGCGGCGTCGAACCATGCGTCCATGTATGGGAACAGTTCACGTCCCTCATCCGCAGTCTTGAGGTTGTATGTCTTTTGCGGATCGCGAAGCGTGACGTTATCCCAGTGGTGCGAGGCAAGGGCCTTTTCAAAGGCGACGATGCGCTGGGCCGCTGCGTCGGCATCGGGAATACCTGCCAGGCTGAAGAGTTTGGCGACATACTTGCCGTAGGCACTGACAATCGGTTCGAACTTCTCGTCCCGGTAGTAGGACTCGTCTGGAAGGCCAAGCCCGCCTTGGCCGATGTAAAGCAGGACCCGGTCCGGGTTCCCGGCGTCGGGCGCTGGGTAGATGGAGAAGAGGCCGGAAACATCCGAGCGGAACAGCCGCCCGGACAATGCGACAACTTCGGCGGGCGAAGCAGTGGCAAAGACCTCATCGATCCGGGCGCGAATCGGTTCCATGCCCTTGGCTTCGGCAGCGTCCTCGTCCATGAAGCTGTTATAGAGCTCACCGACTTTGCGCTCGATTCCACTGGCGTCCTCGCCCTTAGCGGCCGCCTCTTCGATGATCGCTTTGACTGCCAGTTCGGCGCCATCACGCAGCGCGGTGAAAGTTCCCTCCAGCGGACGGTCGTCCGGAATGACCGTGGCCTTCAGCCACGCACCATTGACGTGCTGGTAGAGATCGTCCTGCGGCCGAACGCTTTCATCGATGTTGGACAGTGTGATCCCCGACTGTGGCACAAGAACTCCTTCGGACGACGAGCGGATCCGGCTCTCCACCGTAACCGCGTCTGCATAGTGGACGTTGCTTCAGGTATTGCATTGTCATCATACGCACCCGTGTTACTGTGAAATGGTGCGTGCAGGAATGCTTCTCCTTAGCTGCCGCGGCGGGGCCTTGAAAGCGAATATTCGCTAGGCCAACCCTCGCTGCGGAGTTAGCTGTGCCCGGCCAATCTTCCTTCAAGATTAAGAGAAAAGGCCCTAAGTCATGCGCAACGCACAAAAGCCCTCCGGAATGCCGATCCACCGGTACCTGCCTTTCCAGGACCAGATCAAGGTCGAGCTGGCAGACCGCACTTGGCCGGACAAAGTCATCACCAAGGCCCCGCGCTGGTGCGCCGTGGACCTGCGTGACGGCAACCAGGCACTGATCGATCCCATGAGCCCGGCCCGCAAGCTGAAGATGTTCCAGTTGCTGGTGAAGATGGGGTACAAGGAAATCGAGGTCGGCTTCCCGTCTGCGTCGCAGACCGACTTCGACTTCGTGCGGCAACTCATCGAAGGCGGCCACATTCCGGATGACGTCTCCATCCAGGTCCTGACCCAGGCGCGCGAACATCTGATTGAGCGCACCTACGAATCCCTCGTGGGCGCCAAGCAGGCCATCGTCCACCTGTACAACTCCACGTCGGTTCTCCAGCGCCGCGTTGTGTTCAACCAGGACGAAGACGGGATCCTGGATATTGCCCTGCAGGGTGCGCGCTTGTGCAAGAAGTACGAGGAAACCCTCACGGACACCCACATCACCTATGAGTACTCGCCGGAGTCCTTCACCGGAACCGAGCTCGAGTACGCAGCGCGGGTTTGCAACGCAATTGCCGACGTTTTTGAAGCATCCGCCGACAAGCAAGTCATCATCAACCTGCCCGCCACCGTGGAAATGGCCACCCCCAACGTTTACGCCGACTCCATCGAATGGATGCACCGGAACCTGCATCCCCGTGACGGCATCATCATCTCCCTCCACCCCCACAACGATCGCGGCACGGGCGTCGCGGCGGCAGAGCTGGGCTACCTGGCAGGCGCCGACCGCATCGAAGGTTGCTTGTTTGGCAACGGCGAGCGTACCGGCAACGTGGACTTGGTCACCCTGGGCCTGAACATGTTCGTGCAAGGCGTGGATCCGATGATCGATTTCTCAGACATCGACGAAGTCCGCAGGACCGTGGAGTACTGCAACCAGTTGCCCGTCCCCGAGCGCTCCCCGTATGGTGGCGATCTCGTGTTCACGGCATTTTCCGGTTCGCACCAGGACGCCATCAAGAAGGGTTTCGAAGCCCTCGAAAAGGAAGCTGCCGCGGCCGGCAAGGCCGTTGACGACTTCACCTGGCAGGTCCCGTACCTGCCGATCGATCCCAAGGACCTGGGCCGCAGCTACGAGGCCGTCATCCGCGTCAACTCGCAGTCCGGCAAGGGCGGTGTGGCGTACCTGCTCAAGAACGAGCACAGCCTTGACCTGCCGCGCCGGGCACAGATCGAATTCTCCGGCGTCATCCAGCACCGCACCGACACCGTGGGCGGCGAAGTCAGTGGAGCCCAGCTGTGGGCGATGTTCCAAGACGAATACCTTCCCGCTACCACGGCCGATGGCCAGTGGGGACGCTATTCGCTGGGCTCCATCCGCACGGAGACCGATGAATCCGGCGAGCTGACCCTGCACGCAGCGCTCCGCGTCGACGGCACCGTGGTTCAACGAACCGGCACGGGCAACGGCCCCATCGCTGCGCTGCTGGATATCCTGCGTGAAGACGGCGTGGACGTACGCGTCCTGGACTATTCGGAACATGCATTGTCCGAGGGCGGCAGCGCCAGTGCGGCAGCATATGTCGAATGCGCCGTCGGCGAGCGGGTCCTGTGGGGTGTCGGTATCGATCCCAACACGAGCACCGCTGCGCTCAAGGCAGTCATCTCTGCTGTCAATCGCGCCATTAGGGCTGTCCGGGCATAGCTATTTGCCGTGCGGCACCGTCAACACGGTGCCGCACGGCTCCGCCGGACCCGAGAAGGCCCGGTGTGGTGCGAAGATTAACTGTGGCCAATCCTTCTTCGTTCGCAGCGCGGTCCTATCGGGACGATGCCGTTGTGCTGCGCACCCACAAACTGGGCGAAGCGGACCGCATTATCACTCTGCTGACAAAACATCACGGCCAGGTTCGGGCGGTGGCAAAGGGTGTGCGGCGGACCAGTAGCCGGTTCGGGGCCCGGCTGGAACCCTTCATGGTGGCAGACCTCCAACTGGTGTCTGGCCGCACCCTGGACATCGTCACCCAGGCGGTCGCCAAAGGAGCCTATGGGAGCTCGATTGCCGCCGATTATTCACGGTACACGGTCGCTGCCGCCATGACGGAAACCGCAGAGAAGCTGACAGACGCCGACGCCGATTCGGGAACCGCGCAATACAACCTCCTCGTGGGGGCTCTTGCCTCGCTGAGCCGTTCCGACCACCCCCCGGAACTCATTCTTGACTCCTACCTCCTTCGCGCTTTGGCCACCGGCGGCTGGGCACCCAGCTTCACGGACTGTGCCCGCTGTGGGGCGGCCGGTCCGCATACCGCATTCTCCGCTCCCTTGGGCGGAATGATCTGCGCTAACTGCCGCCCCCCTGGTTCGCCGGCGCCGGCACCCGAGACCGTGGTCCTGTTGGGCGCGTTGCTGACGGGGGACTGGGCAACGGCGGATGTGTCCGAGAGCCTGCATCGCCGGGAGGCAGCCGGTTTGGTGGCGAGCTACTTGCAATGGCATCTTGAACGAGCATTGAAGTCCCTCAAACATGTGGAGCGAAGCTGAAAGTGGCACTGGGAAAAAAGAAGACGGCAACTGCGCGGAGGACCCCGGTTAAGGCCCCGTACCAACATCCCTCGGGGGCCAGGCCACCGGCCATACCCGCCGAACTGGTCCCGCAGCACGTGGCCATCGTCATGGATGGCAACGGCCGCTGGGCAAACCAACGCGGCCTGCCGCGCATCGAGGGCCACAAGGCCGGGGAACCGGCGCTGCTGGATGTGATGGCCGGCGCGATCGAACTCGGCATCAAGTACGTCAGCGTCTACGCTTTCTCCACTGAAAACTGGCGCCGTTCTCCTGAAGAAGTGCGTTTTCTCATGGGATTTAACAAGGACGTGCTGCGTCGGCAGCGCAACCAGCTCGACGAGTGGGGGGTGCGAATTCGCTGGGCAGGCCGACG
The DNA here is from genome assembly GCF_057747935.1 of Arthrobacter sp. DMZ02-1R. Lineage (NCBI taxonomy): Bacteria > Bacillati > Actinomycetota > Actinomycetes > Micrococcales > Micrococcaceae > Arthrobacter > Arthrobacter sp. DMZ02-1R. The sequence goes on along the minus strand of NZ_CM173230.1, from coordinate 2,367,052 downwards.
TCCCAGGCTATGGGGTTCCGTCATCAAGGAACTTGAGGAAGCAGAGGATTACACCCGCGGCAACGACACGTGCACGTTGACCATGTGTGTTAATTACGGCGGCCGGGCCGAAATCGCCGACGCCGTCGCAGCTATCGCCCAGGATGTTGCCGATGGACGCCTGAAGCCGGGCTCTGTCACAGAGAAGACCATCCAGAAGTACCTTGATGAACCGGATCTTCCGGACGTCGACTTGTTCCTGCGCAGTTCCGGTGAGCAGCGGCTGTCCAACTTCCTCTTGTGGCAATCGGCCTACGCAGAGTTCGTCTTCATGGATACGCTGTGGCCCGACGTCGACCGCAGGACCTTGTGGGACGCCGTCGAGATCTATGCCAAACGGGACCGCCGCTACGGTGGCGCAGTGGACGCTGCCGCATCCCGCTGACAATTAACACGAGTGCGCTGTCAAAATCCGGTCAGTCCGGATAAGAAGCCAACCAGATAGCGACGTCCCTGTAGGCCTGCTGGCGGACCGTGCGCCGTGACAAGAACACATCATGGAGAGCGCCCGGGTAGCGGAACACGGCTGTCCGCCGTCCAAGTCCCAGGGCCCGGCGGGCAGTCTGCTCAACATCGATCACGGCGTCGACGCGCATGAGCTCCGCGCTCCACTCCGACTGGATGCGGGTGCGTCCCGAAAGCAGCACGAGCACCGGAGCATCGATATTGAGTTTGCGTTCGACGGTGGAGTGTCCCGCCAGGACTGCCTTTGTCCACCCCGCGCGGATCGGGAACGACGTTCGCGGCCGCCATTCCGGATCAAGGGTCCATTCCCCGTGGGCCAGGTTGCTCACGCTTTCCCAGTAGGCCGGCATCTCCGGAAATCGGAATGGCCGCTTGGGATCCGTGCGGGCAAACGGTTCCACCAAATGCATCGCGATGCTGCGGATCAGACTGCTGCCCTGAAGTTCCAGCCACGGCGAATTCAGCGTCAGGGTGGCAATGCGGCCAGGGTTCCGGTCAGCCCACAGTGCCGCAAGCAGGCCACCCAGGGAATGGGCCAGAAGGTGGACGGTAGGCGCCTCCGCGCTACCGGTTATTTCGGCAATGTCCTGGCGTATCGCAAGCAGCGCGGCATCGATATCTTCGTCGTATACCGACAGATCGGTGGTGTAGCCGGGAGTTTGCCCCGGCCGGAGGCTCCGTCCGAACTTGCGTAAGTCAAGCGCATAGAAATGAAATCCGGAGGCACTCAGGAACTCCGCCAGTTCTGTCTGCATGAAGTAGTCGGCCCAGCCGTGGAGGTAGAGCACCACCCTCGGTGGGCCCTCCGTGACGGGAACTTCCCTCCGACGGCGGCGTCTGGTGAAGGCCGTCAAGGCATCGAGAAGTCCGTGTGGCGCCGAATGGGCTGGCACTGGACGGACGTGACGGACAAGGGTGGCGCAAACCGGACCTTCTTCGTCGGGTGGAAGTTCCAATTCCAGGGCCTCGAAACCACCGCCCAGAAAATCCTGTTGCCATACCGGCACGCCCAGCTCCGTGGTCATGGCGCTTCCCCAGACTGTCCGTGTTCCTCGCCGGCCAAATGCTCAGGCGGCGGGCCGTTCGAGATGTAACCGCGAATCCAGCGCGCAAGCCGGGCGTAGGCATCGGCGCGCACCGGGCCTGCCGAAAGGAACACGTCGTGAAGACCGCCGTCCACCCGTTCCAACGTGACGGTGCGGCCAAGGGTCATGGCACGGACAGCCATGGTGTTCACGTCCAGGACTGCGTCTGAACGCCTCATGGACTCCTGCCAGACCATCCCGTTCGCGCTCGCTCCGGAGATCAGCACGAGGATGGGGATGTCAATTCTCAGCCCGCGGGCCACCCTCGTGTGTCCGCTGAGGACAGCGCTGAGCCATCCTGCCCGCATGGGGAAGGCCAAGGGGGGCCGGTATTTGGGATCGACGAGCCATTCGCCCTCGGCTGAGCTGCTGATGCTGCGGAAGTAGAACCCTCGTTCGGGCAAGCGCAGGATTGTCGTGGGACGGAAGCGCGCAAGCGGCTTCACCATGGTCTGGGCTGCACGGCGGACCAAGGAACTTCCGTGCATTTCAAGCCACGGGCTGTTGAGTACGAGGTACTGGACCGAACCGGGGTTGCGGCTGACCCACAAGGCGGCCACGAGTCCTCCGGTGGAATGTCCCATGAGGGTCAACGAACGGGGCACCTCCCCAAGAAGGTCGCCGGAGCGGATCATGTCGATCGCTTTGCCGATCTCAGCGTCGTAGTCATCTAGATGTTCCACGTAGCCACCCGGGGTGCCCGCCTGCAGGCTGCGGCCGTGGTTGTGCATGTCGAGGGCGTAGAAATGGAAGCCTTGTCCGGTCCAAAACTCTGCCAGTGCGACGTTGAAAAAGTAGTCGCTCCAGCCGTGCAGGAAAAGGATGGAACCGTTGGTGGCCGGTGGCCGATCGCCACGTCCTGCAACCTCGTGAGGGACGTGGCGAACCAGTGTTGCACGCCGGACCACCCCGTCAGGTCCTGCCGCCTCGAAGGCGCAACTTTCGAAGTCCGCGCCGAGGATGTCGGTCTGCCACTCCATGGGAACAGCTTAGACACTCGCTGCGGCATCGCGCCCTGCTGCGCGCCCGGAGAACAGGCAGCCGCCAAGGAAGGTTCCTTCCAATGCCCGGTATCCATGGATTCCGCCTCCGCCGAAACCAGATGCCTCTCCAGCCGCGTACAATCCGGGGAGCGACGCTCCGGAACTGTCAAGGACGCGTGAACGAAGGTCCGTCTGTAGTCCGCCAAGGCTCTTGCGTGTCAGCACGGAGAGCCGAACTGCCAGAAGCGGGCCGTGTTTCGCGTCGGTGAGCCGGTGCGGAGGGGCCACACGCATGATCTTGTCGGTGGCGAACCTCCGCGCCGCCCGGACAGCGGCGAGCTGCGGGTCCTTGCCTAGCCCGCTGGCCACTTGATGGTCCCGATCGCGGATGAGGTTATCGAGCTGGCCGGGATCTATCAGGGGCGAACCCGTCAGCGAGTTCATTTTTCCAGCTAGTTCGGTGGCCGTTGCAGCCTGCAGGAAATCCACGCCACGGTCCAGGAAGCCGCGCAACGGGGAATCACTGGCAGGACTGAGCCGAGAGGCCAGGAGCCGGATGTCCTTGCCTGTGAGATCCGGATTCTGTTCTGAACCCGACAAGGCGAATTCCTTGAGTGCGATGGTCCGGTTGCATACGAACCACGAATGTCCGTGTCCGCCCGCCAGGATATGCCTGAGGGCACCCAAGGAATCGAAGCCTGGAAAAAGCGGGGCGGGCAGCTGCCGTCCCGTCGCATCAATCCACAGCGACGACGGACCCGGGAGGATGCGGATGCCATGCAAGGGCCACACGGGGGAGTGGTTGTGGATGCCTTCGGGGTAGTGCCACATGCGGTCACCGTTGATGAGCCCTCCGCCGGCGGCAGCAACGGCAGCGAGGAACTCGCCATCCACGGAGGCCGGTACGCCGCTCAGCATGTGTTCCGGGGCCGTTCGGTCGGGCCATTGCCGCCTCACCATTGCATGGTTTCCACCAATTCCGCCGGTGGTGACGATGACGGCTCCGGCAGTCGCTTCAAAACTCCCTACGACGGTCCGCGACGACGCTTCGCCGCGTCCGGCGCCGGACGCCTGAAGTATCTCGCCGCTGACCCCGGTGACGCGGCCCGCCGTCGTCGTTAGTTCCGTGCCGCGATGCCGGAAGTGGAGGGATACCCTGCCCCGGGCGACGCCCTCGCTCACCTTTTCCAGGAACGGTTGAACGACGCCGGGGCCAGTGCCCCAGGTGACATGGAACCGCGGGACTGTGTTGCCGTGGCCTTGGGGGCCATAGCCGCCGCGCTCGGCCCATTGCACCAGCGGAAAGAGCCGCACGCCGAGCGATCTCAGCCACCGGCGCTTCTCGCCGGAGGCGAAGTCTACATAGGCCTCCGCCCAAAGCCGGGCCCAGGAGTCCTCCGGCCTGTCAAAGGCCGCGGATGCCAACCAGTCGCCCAAGGCAAGTTCGGCGCTGTCCCTGACGCCCAGCCTTCGCTGTTCGGGGGTGTTGACCAGGAACAGTCCACCGAAAGACCAATGTGCCTGGCCGCCCACGGAGGCTGCGGGTTCCTGGTCCACCACGGCAACCCGTTTCCCGAGTGCGTAGGCTTGGGCGGCGGCCACCAGCCCCGACAGTCCCGCGCCGATGACGAGAACGTCGGCTTGAATGGTTGCCTTGGAGTGAACTCCATCACGTGGATTGCTGGGCATTCGTACATGCTAACGCCCGGTAACCGCTCCGGTTTGGTGCGCCGCCTGTAAACCGGAAAACTAGGAACATGCGCGTTTACCCAACATTCTTCAAGCTGGCCTTCTCCTGGATGGATGCCGAAAAAGCACACAAGATCGGCTTCCAGGCGATCCGCTTCGCACACCGCTCGGGAGCGGGGCGCGTTCTGGCCAAAATGACGGCACCGCACCCCTCGCTGCGCACGGAGGCTTTCGGCCTGACCTTCCCCTCGCCGTTCGGCCTTGCTGCCGGTTTCGACAAGGAGGGCCACGGAATCGAGGCCCTCGCGGAGTTGGGCTTCGGCCACGTGGAAGTAGGCACCATCACGGGCCAGGCCCAGCCGGGTAATGAAAAGCCACGGCTTTTCCGCCTGATCGAGGACAAGGCCGTGATCAACCGCATGGGATTCAACAACGACGGCGCCGCGACGGTGGCGCCGCGCCTCAAGGCCGCGAGGGCGGCCCTGCAGCGCACGCATGCGGGCGTTCGCCCCGTGATCGGTGTCAACATCGGCAAGACCAAGGTTGTCGAGCTCGACGACGCGGTTGAGGACTATCTGGTCAGCGCCCGGAGCCTGGCGCCCGCCGCCGACTATCTTGTGGTCAACGTCAGCTCGCCGAACACTCCCGGCCTGCGCCTGCTCCAGAACGTCGAGACCCTCCGCCCGCTGCTGCGCGCCGTCGGAGACGCCGCCGACGAATCCGCTGGTCGCCATGTCCCCCTGCTGGTCAAGATCGCCCCGGACCTCAGCGACGACGACATTGACGATGTCGCCCGCCTCGCCCTGGACCTCAAGCTCGATGGCATCATTGCCACCAATACCACCATCGGACGGGAGGGCCTCGTTTCCGAACCGGGTAAGGTGGCGGCCTGCGGCGCCGGCGGGCTCTCCGGTGCGCCCCTCAAGGCGCGGTCGCTCGAGGTACTGCGCCGGCTCAAGGCCGCCGTAGGGGAGGGCCTGGCGCTCGTCGCCGTCGGCGGGGTGCAGTCCGCAGCCGACGTCCAGGAAAGGCTCGACGCCGGAGCCACCCTGGTGCAGGGATACACCGCGTTCCTCTACGAAGGTCCGTTCTGGGCCGCCGGCATCAACAAGGCCCTTGCGAAGCACCGCCGCTAGCCAGGCCCTCGATCGCCGCATGCGGACAAGCAGAAAGACCCTGGAACAGCTGTTCCAGGGTCTTTCTGCTTAGTTGGACTCTTGTCCTGGGTGGCTTGCGTCCTTGGTGGCTTGCGGCCCTAAGAGGGGTACTGGCCACGCTGGACCTGCGGCTTCGGAAGGCGCAGGCGGCGGAATTGCAGGGAACGCATGCTGCCGTACCAGACAGTGCCGCGCTCGACTTCGCCGAACTTCTGCGTCAGGCCCTTGCGCAGCTTGCGGGAAAGGATGAAAACGTCCGCGAAGACCGCCAGGAACATGACCCAGAAACCGATCAAGATATAGCTGAGGGCATCGCTTCCTGACGGAATGATGAAGGAGATCACTACGAACAGCAGCGCTCCGAACATCAGGTACTCGCCGAGGCTGAAACGGGCATCGACGTAGTCGCGGGCGAAACGCTTCTGGGGTCCCTTGTCCCGTAGCGGCAGGTATCTTTCGTCCCCGGTATCGAGTGCCTGGCGCACTTTCTGGCGCTGGTCCTGCACTGCGATGCGCTCGGCTTCCTTGGAGGCCTTACGGTCGGTCGGCACCAAGGGGCGCTTACGAGCAGCTTCCTGTTCTTTGCGCTTGGGCGTGGGTGCGCCCTTACCAGCACCTGTACCTTTCGCGGCGGCATCGGCGGCAAGCTGGTCTATTGAGTCTTGAGCGCTCGGCTCATCCTTTTTACGTCCAAACACCCCTACAGAATACCCCGCAGGAAGCGCCCTGAAGTTGACGCGACGCGGCACCCTGCGAATGAGTCCGCGACGCCGTCCATACCGGTTTCCCCGCACCACTCCCAGCGGTAGTGTTTTCGCCATGACTTCAATGAATGCGGAGATCCCGCAGACCCTTTCCGGCGGCTCCGGCACGATCAATGTCGATGCGCTCAAGTCCACCGTCGAATCTTCTTTTGACGAGACCATGGCGCGTTTGAAAGCGCTCGTCGCCATTCCGGGCATTGCCTGGCCAAGTTTCGACCCCGCGGAACTTGAGCGCAGCGCCGAGGCCGTTGCGGCGTTGGTCCGCGAGTCGGGCTTCGCCGACGTCCAGACTCTGCGTTGCGACAAGACGGACGGCACTCCGGGAGGACCTGCTATTGTTGCGCGCCGCGTTGCAGCGCCGGGCAAGCCGACCATCCTTCTGTACGCGCACCACGATGTGCAGCCGCCCGGCGACGTGAGCCTGTGGGATACCGAGCCGTTTGTGGCCGAGGAACGCGAAGGCCGCCTTTATGGCCGCGGCGCAGCCGACGACAAAGCGGGAATCATGGCCCACCTGGGCGCTTACGCTGCTGCAACCCAAGTGCTGGGAGATGATTTCGGCCTCGGCGTCACTTTGTTCTTCGAGGGCGAGGAAGAAGCGGGCTCGCCGACCTTCCGTACATTCCTCGAAACACACCGCGATCTCCTCGAGGCGGACGTTATCGTCGTGGCCGATTCCAGCAACTGGAAGGTCGGCGTTCCAGCCCTGACAACCAGTCTTCGCGGCCTGGTGGACGGCACCTTCGAGGTGCGGGTGCTGGACCACGCCGTGCACTCCGGCATGTTCAGTGGTCCTGTGTTGGACGCGCCGACCCTCTTGTCCCGTCTTATCGCGACCTTGCACGACGACGACGGCAACGTGGCCATCGAGGGCTTGGTGGCCAAAGATGACGTGGTAGAGGACGTTGACGAGGAACAGTACCGTGCGGATGCCTCTGTGCTCGACGGTGTGAGGCTTGCAGGCAGCGGCAGCATCGCCTCACGGCTCTGGACCAAGCCCGCCTTGTCCATCATCGGCATCGACGCACCCGCCGTCGACGTCGCATCCAACACGCTGCTCCCTTCCGCGCGCGCGAAGTTCAGCCTGCGCTTGGCTCCGGGGCAAGATCCGGATGCCGCTATGGACGCAATGGGAAGGCACCTGACGGCCAACTCGCCCTTCGGAGCGAAAGTGACGTTCGTACCGGGGGAGCAAGGCAACGCCTTCTCTACTGACACCGGCTCGGCTGCGGCCCGGATCGCGATGTGGGCACTAGGTGAAGCCTGGGGTGTGCCGGCCGTCGAAATGGGGATCGGTGGATCCATACCTTTCATCGCGGACCTGACCGAAACCTACCCCGATGTCCAGATCCTCGTGACCGGCGTAGAGGATCCGGATTCCCGGGCGCACAGCGCCAACGAATCACTTCACATTGGCGACTTCCATAACGCCGTCCTGGCCGAGGCATTGATGCTGGCGCGCTTTAACGCGGAAGGCCTCTGACACTCCAGATCCCGAAGGTGTCCATATGGATCACCAGGGGAACAAGATCCACGGCGGGGAACAAGGTAACGGTCCCGGCGGTTACGTTAGGAGTTATAGCTATGCGCCGGCTCGACGTAGCATGTAGCTATAACCCGCACGTATTTTGGGTAAGGGCAGGCGGCGCGAAGGCGCAGCCGCCAAGAGCGTCATAAGAAGGTAGGCCAATGAGCACTGCAACCAACGAAAACAGCACCGGAGCGCAGCTCGCAGGCGGCGAGCTTCCCGAGCACGAGGTCAAGTTGACCGACGTCGCCGCAGGCAAGGTCCGGAGCCTTCTTGAACAAGAGGGTCGCACGGACTTGCGGCTCCGCGTCGCTGTTCAGCCGGGCGGCTGCTCGGGCCTGATCTACCAGCTCTACTTCGACGAGCGCCTGCTCGACGGCGATGCCGTCCGCGACTACGACGGCGTTGAAGTGGTTGTCGACAAGATGAGCGTGCCGTACCTGAGCGGTGCCAGCATCGACTTCGAGGACACGATCTCGAAGCAGGGCTTCACGATCGACAACCCCAACGCCGGCGGGTCTTGCGCCTGCGGCGATTCGTTCCACTAAGCCGGGCATTCGCAGACTGTTGGCCCAGTTCAGGAACGGGTTTCAACCCAACCCGACGCACTGGGCCAGCATGTCGGCGAAACCCGCTCGGTAGCGGTAAGCTCTACATCGGGTAGTAAAACTTTAGTGTGCCCGGTGGGCCTTCGGCCTGCCGGGCTGCAGCAACAAGAGGAAGGGCCGTCTGTGAGTTCGCAGAACCGAACCGGCAGCCGACGCATAAAGATCACCTCGATCACTGGCTTGGCACTAGCCGGCGCGTTGGTTTTGACCGGATGTTCACCAGAGGTAGAGAAGGGCTGGTTGCCCACCGAGCGTGGCACCACCAACCACACCGATCGGATCATGGACCTCTGGGTCAACTCATGGATCGCCGCCCTGGTCGTCGGCATTATTACTTGGGGCCTGCTGGTCTGGTGCATCATCGCCTACCGCCGCCGTAAGGGCACCACGGGTTTTCCGAAGCAGCTTAGCTACAACCTCCCTCTGGAGGTCTTTTATTTGACCATTCCGCTGTTCATGGTCTTGGTGTTCTTCTACTTCACCGACCAGGACCAGCGTGCGATTGATGACCGCTCCCAGCCGGCCGACGTCGTTGTTGACGTCCACGGCAAGCAGTGGGCCTGGGACTTCAACTACGTGAAGGGCTCTGTCGTCACCGAGGACCTCCACGAGGCAGGCGTCCAGGCACACCTCACGGGCAACGACGTGGACAAGGATAAGCTCCCCACGTTGTACCTTCCGGTCAACAAGTCAGTTGACCTGCAGCTGAACTCCCGCGACGTCATCCACTCTTTCTGGGTCCCCGCCTTCCTGCAGAAGCGCGACATGATTCCCGGCAAGACCAACTACATCAGGTTGACCCCCACCAAGGAGGGAACCTATGACGGCAAGTGCGCCGAACTTTGCGGTGAATACCACTCAGAGATGCTGTTCCGCGTGAAGGTTGTTTCCGAGGCTGAGTTCCAGGCTCACATGAACCAGCTTCGCCAGAGCGGCAATACCGGTCTTCTCGATTCGAAGTACGACCGCAACCCGAACCTGAACGAGAAGAATTAAGGGAAGCGACGTGGCTACTTACACTCAATCCGCCGGAGTCCTTGAGTCTCCGGTAGTACCCAAATCCAAGGGACGCATCGTCGTCAACTGGATCACCTCCACTGACCACAAGACCATCGGGTACATGTACCTGATCGCGTCCTTTGTGTTCTTCTGCCTGGGCGGCGTCATGGCGCTGCTCATCCGTGCAGAGCTGTTCGAACCCGGCATGCAGATCCTGCAGACCAAGGAACAGTACAACCAGCTCTTCACGATGCACGGCACCGTCATGCTCCTGATGTTTGCGACACCGCTCTTCGCCGGCTTCGCCAACGTCATCATGCCGCTGCAGATCGGTGCCCCGGACGTTGCCTTCCCGCGACTGAACGCATTGGCCTTCTGGTTCTTCCTCTTCGGCTCCACCATCGCCGTGTCCGGCTTTATCACCCCGCAGGGTGCGGCATCCTTCGGCTGGTTCGCATATGCGCCGTTGTCGAACACGACATTCACGCCGGGCGTCGGCGGCGATCTCTGGGTCTTCGGCCTCGCCCTGTCCGGTTTCGGAACCATCCTGGGTGCTGTGAACTTCATCACCACCATCATCTGCATGCGCGCTCCGGGCATGACGATGTGGCGCATGCCGATCTTCACCTGGAACACCCTGGTGACGGCCATCCTGGTCCTCATGGCGTTCCCGCCCCTCGCCGCTGCGCTCTTCGCACTCGGCGCGGATCGCCGATTCGGCGCCCACATCTTCGATCCGGAGAACGGCGGAGCTGTCCTCTGGCAGCACCTGTTCTGGTTCTTCGGTCACCCCGAGGTGTACATCATTGCCTTGCCGTTCTTCGGCATCGTTTCTGAGATCTTCCCGGTGTTCAGCCGCAAACCGATCTTCGGCTACAAGGGCCTTGTCTACGCGACCATCGCCATTGCCGCATTGTCGGTGACCGTGTGGGCCCACCACATGTATGTCACTGGATCCGTGCTGCTTCCGTTCTTCTCCTTCATGACGATGCTGATCGCGGTACCCACCGGCGTGAAGTTCTTCAACTGGATCGGAACGCTGTGGCAGGGCTCGATTACCTTTGAAACGCCCATGCTCTGGAGCATCGGCTTCCTGGTCACCTTCCTCTTCGGTGGCCTGACCGGCATCATCCTCGCCTCTCCGCCACTTGACTTCCACGTTTCGGACTCGTATTTCGTGGTTGCCCACTTCCACTACGTGGTCTTCGGTACGGTCGTGTTCGCCATGTTCGCAGGCTTCTACTTCTGGTGGCCCAAGTGGACCGGCAAGATGCTCAACGAACGCCTGGGCAAGATCCACTTCTGGCTTCTGTTCCTGGGGTTCCACGGCACCTTCCTCATCCAGCACTGGCTCGGCGTCGAGGGCATGCCCCGTCGCTACGCGGACTACATGCCGCAGGACAACTTCACTTGGATGAACCAGTTCTCCACGATTTCATCCTTCGTCCTCGGTGCGTCTCTCCTGCCCTTCTTCTGGAACGTCTACATCACGTGGCGCAGCAACAAGAAGGTTGAAGTTGACGATCCTTGGGGCTTCGGAGCCTCGCTCGAGTGGGCTACGTCCTGCCCCCCGCCGCGGCACAACTTCACTTCGCTTCCCCGTATCCGTTCCGAGCGTCCGGCCCTTGACCTACACCACCCGGAGCTCGCACAGCACCACACAGCACAGTCGCCTGAGCCGGGAGCAACACTGCTCGGCAACGCTGATCAGAAGGACGCCAAGTGAAGATCGAATCATGGATTTTTGGAGCCGGGTCGTTTTTCTTCGTCCCCGTTGCGGTGGCCTACGGTTTTCTGACCCACTGGTCTGAGTGGGTTGGCACGCTGGGTATTCTCCTGGTCGGCGGCCTGGCTGGCATGATCGGCGGTTACCTTGGTTTCACAGGCAAGCGTGTCGGTATGCGTCCGGAAGACCGTCCGGACGCCGAGATTCACGAAGGCGCCGGCGAGCAGGGACACTTCAGCCCTTGGAGCTGGTGGCCGCTGGTCCTCGGCTTGGCTTGTGCCGGTGGCTTCCTTGGCCTCGCCGTGGGTTTCTGGATTACGTTCGTCGCCGCTGGCCTGGCTCTCGTGGCCCTGGTCGGTTGGGTCTTCGAATACAGCCGTGGAGATCACGCGCACTAGAAGCATTTTGAACAACGACGGCGGGCCCCACCAATTGGTGGGGCCCGCTGTCGTTGTCGTATAGAAGAACGGTGTCCGCGGGCACGCTTCCCGGCCGAGCCTGTGCGTTTACCCCGCTCAGCGCCCTTCTACGGCCTCCAAGACGGCCGAAAGGGCGGCTAGGGCGTCAGTAACCTCTTCAAGCGTCCGACCAGCCGGCAGCGGTTCTCCAGGGACCGACAGAACCACCTCGCAGCCATGGCCGAAGTCCTCGGTCATGACCTCAAGAAGGGACCTGGCATCGACCGCTTGCTGGCCGGGTTTCCGGATGGTCACCGGGAGCCCGGTAGCCGTCACCGCACGGACAAACACGGCGGCTGCCCGTGCATGAAGGCCGATCTCTGCGGCGACGATGGCTTTGTGCTCGGGCAAACCGGCTCCTTTTGACTCGGACGGCCAGATGCCGACTGCGATTTTGATCCTTACAAGCGTAGCGCCGCCGCACGAGGGCACAGTTCACGGCGTCCAGCTGGTCTAGACCTGTCAGGAGAATGGCCTACGCTTGTTTCATGGAAGATTTCGGGGCCGGAAGCCGTCATGCCTGCTGAAGCAGCACGTATCACGGGGGAGATCGACCGCAAGAGCGGCACTCCTATCTACGTTCAACTGCGCGAGATCCTGCGAACCTACATCTCGGAGTCTTGCAAGCCCGGTGCTGCCTTGCCATCGGAGCGGGACCTCTCTGAACGTTTCGGACTAGCCAGGATGACGGTGCGGCAGGCCATCGATGCCCTCGTCGGCGAAGAGGTCATTGAACGAGTGGTTGGTCTGGGAACTTTCGTCCGCAAACCGAAGCTGGACCTCCAAGTAAAGCTCACGTCGTACAGCGAGGAAATGCAACGTCGCGGCATGGTTCCGGCGGCGAAGGTTTTGAGCTTCGAGCAGATCGCCGCGAGTGCCTTCCTAGCCCGGGAACTCCAGCTGGAGGAGGGGACTCCCTTGGTTCGCTTCCGACGCCTCCTGCTCGCAGACAACGAGCCTATGAGCGTGGACGAGAACTTCATCCCCGCCCATCGCGTGCCGGGCCTTTTGGACGGAGCGCCTCCCACTTCGCTGTACAACGTGTTGAGCGAAAAGTACGGACTCGTCATGGAATGGGGCGAGGACATGATCGAAGCAACAGCAGCTTCGCCATCGACTGCGCGGCTCTTGAACGTGGATGTCGGCACTCCGCTGCTCAAGATTCAACGTCACGCCTTCGTCGCACGCGCCATGGTGGACTATTCCGTCTCCTACTACAGGGCTGACCGGTATAAGTTGTGGGTCCCGTTGCAGCGCCCAGGCGTTCGGTCCACGCGAAGCCGGTCCACGGGGTACCATACCCACTAGCCTCAAAGCGTCAGCGAGTGACCCGGCAGCAGGCACACACAAACAATGAGAGAGGGCCCCGTCCAATGCGGACGGGGCCCTCTCTCATTTGTTATCGCCGAGAACTAATGGCTCAGGCTCTTGTGCTCTTCGCCGGACTCGATGGCCTCATGGTGGCCATGCCCGTGCGCGGCTTCAAGCTCGGCTGGCGTTGCCGGAGCAACACGGTCTTCGAAGAACCATTTGGAAAGTGCCGCGCGGCGCTTTTCCTTCGGGGTGACCACACCGTGCTCGTTCGGCTCAGCCGGAAGCGGGACGGGCGACTCGAAGCCGACGAGCTTGTAGTGCTTATAGTCGTCCAGCGGTGCATGTACCTCGATGAACTCACCATGCGGCAAGCGCACGATGCGACCGGTTTCGCGGCCGTGCAAGGCGATCTCGCGGTCCTTGCGCTGGAGCGCAAGGGCCACGCGCTTGGTCACCATGAACGCGATGATCGGGCCAAGGAAGAAGAGCGTGCGCAGCCAGTACGTGACGTCGTTCAGGGCAACGTGGAAGTGCGTTGCGATGAGGTCCGAACCTGCAGCGGCCCACATGACGCAGTACCAGGTGAACCCTGCGACACCGATGGCGGTGCGGGTTGGAGCATTACGAGGACGGTCGAGGACGTGGTGCTCGCGGTTGTCCTTGGTGATCCACCGTTCAATCCACGGGTACATGAAGAGCACCGTGAAAATGATGCCGGCAGGAACCAATGCCGGGAGCAGGACATTCAGCGTCAGCACATGGCCGAAGATGACGTACTCGAAGTGGAAGTCGTTGACCACACCCGGCATAAGACGCAGTGCCCCATCGACGAATCCGATGTACCAGTCAGGCTGTGTACCGGCCGACACGGGGGAGGGGTCGTACGGCCCGTAGTTCCAGATCGGGTTGATAGTGAACATCGCAGCCATAAGTGCGACGACACCGAACACGATGAAGAAGAAGCCGCCGGCCTTCGCAGCGTAGACCGGTCCTAGCGGGTAACCAACGACGTTGCCGTCGTTGCGCCCCGGGCCGGGGTACTGCGTGTGCTTGTGGACAACCACCATGAAAAGGTGGATGACGATCATGAGAAGAATCATGGCTGGCACCAGCAGAATGTGCAGTACGTACAGCCGGCCGATGATGGCCGTTCCCGGGAACTCACCTCCAAAGAGGAAGAAGGAGATGTACGTTCCGATCACCGGGATGGACTTGATGACGCCGTCGATGATTCGCAGGCCGTTACCGGAGAGCAGGTCGTCGGGGAGGGAGTATCCCGTGAAGCCTTCAGCCATAGCCAGGATCAGCAGGACACCACCCACAACCCAGTTCATTTCACGCGGCTTGCGGAAGGCGCCCGTGAAGAACACGCGCAGCATGTGCACACCAAGCGAGGCCACGAACAGCAGAGCCGCCCAGTGGTGTACCTGGCGGAAGAACAAGCCACCGCGAATGTCGAAGGAAATGTTCAGCGAGGAGCTGTACGCCACGGACATTTCGACATTGGTCAGCGGAGTGTATGAACCCGAGTAGTGGGTCTCAGCCATGGACGGGTCAAAGAAGAACGTCAGGAACGTACCCGACATGAGGAGGATGACGAAGGAATACAGCGCCACCTCACCGAACATGAAGGACCAGTGATCGGGGAAGACTTTCCGGCCGAACTCACGCAGGATTCCTGATCCGCCGACCCGCTCGTCAACGAAGTCCGTGATACGGCCAACTTTGGTCTTGGGTACGAAGGGGACTTCAGCTGTTGATGAGGCGCTCATGCTCGTCACGCTCCCAGTAACTCGGTCCTACAGGTTCTTTGAAATCGCTCGTGGCTACGAGGTAGCCCTCAGCGTCGACCGCAATGGGCAGCTGGGGGAGCGGACGGCTGGCGGGTCCGAAGACAACCTTGCATTCCTTGGTGAGGTCGAAGGTCGACTGGTGGCACGGGCACAGCAGGTGGTGCGTCTGCTGCTCATAGAGAGCAACCGGGCAACCAACGTGGGTGCAGATCTTGGAGTAGGCAACAATTCCGTTGTAGCTCCAGTTTTCCCGGCCCTTGGAAATCGTCAAGTCTTCCGGGTTGAGGCGCATGAGTAGGACGACGGCCTTGGCCTTCGCGCTCAGCTTGCCTTCCTGGAGCTCGTTAAGGCCTTCTGGGATCACGTGGAACGCAGAACCGATGGTCACATCCGACGCCTTGATCGGAGTTCCGTCGGGGTCGCGGGTGAGTCGCTTGAGCTTGCCGTCCTGGGGTGCCCACATGGTGTGTGCGAGCTTGTCGTCCGGGCGGGGTCCAAGGTCACCAAATACGGCCAAGGCCGGAAAGGGGGCCAGTGCCACAGCACCCAAAAGGGTGTTGCGGATCAGTGGGCGACGCTTGATGCCGGTTTCCTCGACGATGTCCTCGACGATTCGCACGGCTGCCTGCCGGTCTTCCTCGGTGCGGATGGCGTGGCGCTCTTCCGATACCTCGTGGTCCGGCATGAGGGCCTTGGCCCAGTGCACGATGCCGGTGCCGATGCCGAGCATCGCGAATGCAGTACCAAGGCCAAGCAACAGGTTCTGGGTGCGGATCGTTGCGATCGATCCATCGGTGTGCAGATCGATGGCAAAGTACGACACCAGGAAGATCACCGTGCCGATGACGGAGATGCCAAACAGAATGGCTACCTGCCGCTCGGCTCGCTTAGCGGCTCTCGGGTCCGTGTCAGCCAGGCGCAAACGGTGCGGAGGAAGTCCAGGATCCTGAAACTTCTCCACAACATTCTGACCAGCCGTAGCTACGGTGCCCGAGTGGTTCGGACTGCCGTCACTATGGTTGCCCATAATTCGCCTCATCCTTCTCTCGTTGTCCCGGTCGGAACCGGGTTAATGTTCAATTCAAAACTGCTGTGGGGACAGCAGAAGCTTTTACTGCGCCTGGACTAAGACGTACGCGACGTCAGCCAGATGGTGAAGGCGATGATGACGCCGAGGCCTGCAACCCAGACGAAGAGGCCCTCGGAAACCGGACCCAGCGAACCGAGGTCGGCGCCACCCGGCGAACCGTTGGCTTCAATCTTCTTCAGGAAGGTGATGATGTCGCGCTTGCCCTCAGGAGAAATGTTGGCGTCGTTGAAGACGGGCATGTTCTGTGGACCGGTTGCCATGGCTTCATAGATGTGTTGGCCCGAGACACCAGCCAATGCTGGAGCAAACTTCCCGCGGGTCAATGCACCGCCGGCGGCTGCGGCGTTGTGGCACATAGCGCAGTTGACACGGAAGAGTTCGCCACCCTTGGCGGCATCTCCCTTTTCGTCAAGCAGCGCTGCATCGGGAATGGCCGGGCCGGCGCCGAGAGAAGCGACGTAAGCCGCCAGCTGCTGCGTCTGCTGGTCGTTGAACTGCCTCGGCTTTTCTTGTGCCTGGGGTCCGTTCATCTGCATGGGCATACGGCCGGTGCCAACCTGGAAGTCAACCGCAGCCGCACCCACGCCGACCAGCGAGGGGCCGTCCTTGGATCCGCTGGCGCCCATGCCGTGGCAGGTGGCGCAGTTGGCGGCAAACAGCTTGCCACCTTCCTGGGCGTCGCTTGCGCTGAAGGTAGTGGTGTCTGCCTTCGCCTGGTTGACCGTTGTGGCAACGGCGTAAAGCCCACCAGTGACGAGGAGTCCCATCAGCAGCAGCGCAATGGCTGCCAGTGGATGACGTCGCTTCTGCGAGAGTGCCTTCACGTGGTGGTTCCTTTATTCGATCCTGCGTCGGCTCCGTGAGCCGCTTTTTGAAAATTCATCCTCTTGCGAAACAAGAGTCAGTGCTTGGCTACTTCAGGACGTAGATGACCAGGAAGAGCCCGATCCACACAACATCCACGAAGTGCCAGTAGTACGAGGTGACGATTGCCGAGGTCGCTTCAAAGTGCCCGAACTTCTTGGCCGCGTAAGCGCGACCGATGATGAACAGGAAGGCTATGAGGCCGCCGATGACGTGGAGACCATGGAAGCCGGTCGTGATGTAGAACGAGGAACCGTAGGCGTTGGCCGAAAGGGTGACGTGCTCCGAAACGAGCATGGCGTATTCGGTGGTCTGCCCGGCAACGAAGAAGGAGCCCATGAGGAACGTCAGGATGAACCACTCGGTCATACCCCAGCGGGTGAGCTGCAGCACGCCGCCTCGACGGCGTGGCTCAAGTCGCTCGGCAGCGAAGACGCCCATCTGGCATGTAAAGGAACTGGCCACAAGGACGATCGTGTTGACAAGCGCAAACGGGAAGTTGAGCTTGCCGGTTTCTTCGGCCCACAACGCACCTGACGTCGATCGCAGGGTGAAGTACATGGCAAAGAGACCGGCGAAGAACATCAACTCACTGGAAAGCCACACAACGGTTCCAACGGAAACCAGGTTGGGGCGATTCAGCGTCGGGTGCGCCGGGGTACTGGGGGCATGGGTCGCAGATGTCACAAGGACATTATGTCTGTAAAAGTCCGGACTTCCCAATGCGAACCGCCTTTTGGGGGGACTTTTTCTACAAACACGCGAATTCGCGCGGAAAAGTTCCCTGAGTGGTTCGCATTGGTCATGGAGCCGGGTGGATCGCTAGCATCAAGTGGTGACTTCACAGGCATCTGCACAGCAGGCAAGCAACTCGTGGCCCGGACTCATCTCCGCCCTGATCAAGGGGCATGACCTCTCGGTCGAGAACACCGCATGGGCCATGAACACGATCATGTCCGGGGAAGCCGCTCCTTCCCAGATTGCCGGCTTCCTGGTTGCGTTGCGCGCAAAGGGGGAGACTGTGGAGGAGGTCACAGGACTGGTTGAGGCGATGCTCTCCAACGCCAATCCCGTGAGTATCCCGGGCGAAAAACTGGACATCGTGGGTACGGGTGGCGATCAACTCAACACCGTCAACATCTCCACGATGGCTGCACTCGTGGCCGCCGGTGCGGGCGCGCGCGTCGTGAAGCATGGAAACAGGGCGGCGTCGTCGTCGTCAGGCTCCGCGGACGTCCTGGAAGCCCTTGGCGTGAGGCTCGACTTGCCGATTGAGCGCGTTGCCCGCAACGCCGAAGAGGCTGGAATCACTTTTTGTTTCGCGCAGGTATTCCACCCGTCATTCCGGCATACCGGAGTTGTCCGGGCAGAACTCGGCATCCCCACAGCCTTCAACTTCCTGGGACCGATGACCAACCCGGCCCATGTCCAGGCTTCAGCCGTTGGGGTGGCCAATGCCACCATGGCGCCGCTGATCGCCGGGGTCCTGGCGCGCCGGGGGAGTCGCGGACTGGTATTCCGCGGAGGAGACGGCCTCGATGAACTGACCACCACGGGTCCATCCACGGTATGGGAAATCAGGAACGGGGAAGTTACCGAACTTCTGTTCTCGCCGGCCGACCTGGGGATCGCCTTGGCAACCGTCGCAGATCTCCGAGGCGGCAACGCCGAGGCGAATGCCGCCGTCGTGCGCGAAGTACTGGGCGGGAAGCCGGGCCCGGTCCGAGATGCCGTGTTGCTCAACGCCGCTGCCGGCTTGGTTGCCTTCGACACTTCCGCCGACGGACCGTTCCTAGACCGCATGAAATCGGCCTGGCTGCGGGCCACCGAGTCCATTGACTCCGGGGCAGCTGCCCGGGTGCTGGACACGTGGGTCGGACTCACCCAAAACTGAGCCGGCCAGGCGCCAGGGGTATTGGCGTTTACTGCTCGAAGCCCAAGGAAAAAGCGGCGTCCAGATCGTGCTGGGAGTACGCACGGAATGCGATGTGCGTAGTGGTGTGAACCACTGCAGGAACCTTGGAGAGCTTGTCCGCGATGACGTCCGCCAGCTCCTCATGCTTGGCGACACGTGCCACGGCGATAAGGTCCCATTCTCCTGTGACGGAGTAGACCTCGCTGATGCCCTGGATGGCGGAAATCTCCTCGGCCGTCTCCGGGATACGTGAAGCGTCGGTCTTGATCAGGACAAAAGCGGTGATCACTGGGGGCGGCCTTTCCGAAGTGCAGCAGTGGACGATGCAAGCCTAGTGCATGGGTTGGCGCTCAGGGCTGACTTCTCCGTCGACGAACCCGGGTCACGAGGGCGATCACGGCACGGTAGCCAAGCAGCAGGATCGCCAAGCTGATCAAAGCAACGATGATGAAGGCAAGTACTACGGTCTGGCCGGTAACTGCACGCAAAAGCATGCCGCCGGCCACGGTTCCGATCCATACAGCGACGCCGGACGGCCAGATCGCGAAGGGCGCCCGCCATATCCTCGCGGAGAGCCACGCTATCGCGGCACCCGCAAGAAACGGCCAGGCCGTCGAGAAGACCCCCGTCAAGACATCGGCGCGCTGGTGTGCGTCCCGGCCGATGGCCGCGAAAACCAGGATGAAAACGGCATCAAAAAATGCGGCGATGAGGGCAGTCCGGACCGGGGTGGCTTTTGCAGCAGGCATGGAAACGACCCTATCCCGCACGGATGCCGAACTCTAACCGATGGGTTCAGGTCCTGGAACGAACGCCCGCGAACAAGGCCTTGAACCAAAGCCTCGCTGCGCGGAAGATGTGGCTACCAAACCTAGAGCGAAGCCAGTCCCCGGAGGTAAATAATGAGGTTGATCCAAGTTGCCCAGCGGGCCGTTGACCTCGACCGCGCAGCTGCTTTCTACTCGCGACTCCTCGGCAGCGAGCCGAGGGGAAGGTTCGATCCACCTGGGCTACTGTTCTTCGATTTGAACGGGGTTCGGCTCCTCCTGGATAAGGGGGCTCCGACGTCGCTTATTTATCTTGGTGTGGCCAACGTCAGGTCCTCGATTGAAGAGATCCGTGCCTCAGGAGTCAAGGTCATTCAGGAACCACAGCTCATCTACAGCCACGTTGACGGGAGCCTTGGACCTGCCGGAACCGACGAATGGATGGCGTTCATCGAAGACAGCGAAGGCAACACGGTGGGACTCGTAGGCCGTGAGCCAACAGTAAACTAGGCGGGTCAACTCCGGTCTGTTGCGATTTTGGCCGCGAACCCGATGAGTACGACGCCGGCGATGCGGTCCGTGACTTTGCCCACCACAGGTGATTGGAGCCATCTGCGGGCAAAGTGGGTTGCGGCGATGATCCCCGCGAACCACAAGATGCCTTCAATGCTGTGGACGGTCGGCAGAAGTACGCCCATCAGCAACGGCGACGCGTCCGGCGGCAAAAACTGCGGAATCATCGCCATGTAGAACACTCCTACTTTGGGATTCAGCAGACTGCACGTGATGCCGGTGAGCCATGAAGAACGTCTGCTTGCCGGCCGGGGTTGCGCCATGGATTCGGCCGAGGCCAGGGCAAGGTCCGCAGCTGAGGCGAGAGGCACACGCCGGAAACTCTTGATCAGTATGGACAAGCCCAGCCACGCCATATAGGCGGCACCAGCCAATTTGAGGACCAGAAATGCGGCTTCCGAAGCAGCGAGCAAAGCAGACGCGCCGACGGCGGCAGCAACACCCCACACCATCGTGCCTGTGCAGATCCCTCCGGCTGCGGCGAACGCCGGAACGCGGCCCTGACTGATGGCAGTGCGCAGCACGAGAACCGTGTCCATTCCTGGAATGATCGTGAGCAGAGCGGCAACGAAGGCGAAGGAAGCCAAAGCGGCAGGGATGGTCATGCTCTATGGTAGCCAGCCGCCGTCGGGTGTTGTTTTCCGGACGACGTGCCTGTGGTCTGTTTCGCAGGTGCAAGAAGCGGTTGGATTCTACATGTCGGACAGAGCCTCAGAGCGCCGTTCGGCACGGAGCAATCCCTGTGGATGCTTCACGCCGGCGCTGTTAGCATGACGCAAAGGCAGCTGAATCCGCTGCCACAACAACTGAGGAGCCATGTAATGACCACCAACCTCAATCCTTACATCAGCTTTCGGGACAGTGCCAAGGACGCCATGGCCTTCTACAAGTCGGTCTTCGGCGGAGAGCTGACCCAGAGCACTTTCGCGGAATTCCACGCCAGCGAAGACCCGGCCGAAAGCGAGAAAATCATGCACTCGGCGCTTAAGACCGACAACGGGCTGCTATTGATGGCTGCAGACACTCCCAACAGCATGGACTACAACCCGGGCAACAACATTTCGGTGTCCCTCAGCGGAGACGATGAAGCCGAGCTTCGCGGCTATTGGGATGGACTGGCCGACGGCGGGACGGTCACCGTACCGATGGAGAAAGCGCCGTGGGGCGATATTTTCGGAATGCTGACCGACAAATTCGGCATTGCGTGGCTGGTCAACGTCACCGGAGAGCAGCCCCAGTAAAGGGAACCTCAAGGTAGTACCGCTTTCGCACTGTGGCCAGTGCGGCCGCCGGTGCTCTCAGTGGCGTTGTGCTCCGGCTATCCCGCGGGGTTGGTTGCCTGACACGTCTGGTCTTGGGCGGTCTGGGCAACCACATCGTTCGGCTTGGGCGCCGGAAGCGTCGGTTTGCTCCCTGTGGCGAAGTCTTGCCCGGCGTAAAGCTGGACTCCCTGGACACTGGGAACCTGCTGCACGCTCGCCGCTGGCAACCCGAACATGGCGGCAACGTCCGCGGCGACATCGGCAAACCCGGCACCATAGTAGACCATGGTTTGCGGCCTCGCATCGCCCTGAATCCGGGCAACCTTCGTGAAGCCACCGGAGGAGAGCAGCGCTGCGATGTCCTGGCTCCTGCCGCTCACGCCTGTTCCATTGGCGATGGTGATCGGCTGAAGCGCCTTGTTGTAGGCCGCTTTCGGAGTTTCGGTGGTCGGAGCAGGGGAGGGAGCAGCGCTAGGGGCAGGCTGACTGAGATCAGCGCTTTGTTTCAAGGCGGCAAAAAAGTTGCTGGCAGCCGGTTGATCGAGGTCGAGCCTGTTTGGGTCTGACGCCGCTGGGACGTTCGGTAGCGTGATGAAGTTGACCTTTGCCGGGTCAATGTTCTTCAGTCGGTCGGCGATGGTCAGCAAAGCAGGAACGGAAGCAAGCCCGTCGTCGACGGTCAGGTTTTTGGTGACCGTGTCGGCGATGCTCAGCATCTTCTGCGGGTTGCCGAGTGTTCCGTCGGCTTTGAGTTTGCGGGTCAGCGAGCCAAGAAACGCCTGTTGGGCCTTGATTCGGCCGAGGTCACCGCCATCGGCAAATGCGTGGCGAGTGCGCAGGAAGGCGAGGGCCTGATCCCCTTGGACCTGCGAGGTGCCTTTGGGCAGGTGAAGTCCGGAGTCGGGGTCGTTCACGGCCGAGCTCACGCAGACGTCCACCCCACCGACCGCATTGGAGAGTTCTTTGACGGCGTTGAAGTCGGCCATCATGAAGTGGTCCATCTCCAGGCCCGTCAGCTTGTTCACGGTATCCACGGCGCAGCCAATGCCGGCTTCGGCCATCGCGCTGTTGATCATGGCGTTCTGGCGTTCTGCGTAGTGCTGTCCGGTCTTGTTGTCAGTGCACGCGGGGACGTCGACCAGCAGGTCCCGAGGAAGGCTGATGACGTTGACGTGATTGTTGTCTGCGGAAATATCCAGCAACATCATCACATCGGATTGCCCATGGCCGGATGACTGGTCCGTCGTCCCGAATTGTCCGTTTTTGCCGCTTCTGGTGTCGGTACCGAGAATGAGGATCTGCAAGCGGTCCTTCCGGTCATCTGCCGGGCCTTCCGATCTGTGGCCACCGGCTCCCAGGGCAGCCGTCGAAATGTTGGATTGAAGCCTCCACACCCAATATCCGCCGAAGGCGACGACCGCGAGCAGCAGGACGGCCACCACGGCGCTCGTGATTTTGAACCAGCGCGGCGCCCGACGATAGCTGAAACGCCGGCTGCGGGTAGCCAATTTGCCCTGCCCCGGATAGGCGACAGGTGCGGACTGACCCGATTCCGGGTTGGGTGCATCGTGGCGAGTTACCAAAAGGGGGACTACCTCTCCGGGGGAATGACGGACGGCCCCCATTGTAGCTGGGACGTCTGGGAAGGTTCCGTGCGCCCCGCTACGCGCAGCACAAATCTCCGGCAATGGTTGAATGGGAAGATGACTCTGAGCTCACTGACGGCGTTTGTCGGGTTGTGCGCTATTTTGGCCCTTACCCCTGGCCCAGACTCCTTCCTCGTCCTCAGGTGCAGTCTGTCAAACGTCAAAGCCGGCCTCTCAGCGGCGCTCGGTTCCTCGCTCGGCAGCATTTTCTGGGCAGGCCTTGTGGGCATCGGACTGGCGGCCCTGCTGGAGCAGTCGGCCGAAGCCTACAGGGTGGTGAAGATCTGATTTACCTGGGAGTCAGCGCCTTTGTCCACAGCCGCCGCTCGCAAATAGCACCGCAGCGAGACGGCGGCCCTGGAGTCAGCGGCCAACTGCGCTCAAGCTTCTTCGCCGGGCTCGTATCGTGCCTGCTCAATCCGAAGGTTGGACTGTTCTTCCTCGCCGTTGTACCCCAGTTCCTGCCTTCCGGGGAAGCCTCATTTGGATTGACGATGATGCTCGGCGTCATCGACTTTGCGATCTCGATGATCTACCTCGGAATCCTGTCCTTCGTGGCTACCAAGGCCGTTCTCTGGCTGAAACGACCAACCGTGACCAAAGCTTTGGAACGGACCTCCGCGGCGATTCTCGCGGCGCTAGGCGTGGGGACTGCGGTTTCAGCAGGTAGTTAAGTGAGGCGGTGCCAGCACACCGTCCAGGTTCAGGTCAAATGGTCAAAGTCTCCACGTGCCCATGCCGCGTGCCGCTGCGCAGAACCATGCAACACGGTCTTGGCCCCTGAAGCGATCATATTGTTGAAGTTGCCGTACATCCGATCGAATTCGATTTCGCCGAGTTGCCTGGCGATTCGAAGCGCCACTGCGCCGGAGAGCGGAACGTGATTCGGGTAGCTGCGCATGAACGCGATGGAGCGGCGGTCGGGATTCGGAAACACGCTGTCGCCGGTCAGCAGTACGCCCTTTCCGTCTGCCCCACGAGCCCAGTGAGCTACTGCGCTGCCAGGGAAGTGTCCCCCGGTCTGGTGCAGTGTGAGCCCTTCGGTGACTGTTCGGCTGCCGGACCAAAATTCGACGGCGGGTCCGGTTCGCCCTAGCCAGTCGCGGTCGGCGTCGGCCACAAGTACCGGAACCCCGCCTAAGAGGCGGGACCATTCGATTTGCGCACCAAACATGTGCGGATGGCTTGCGGCTATTGCGAGGACGGGGGCCCGGCCGAGTACGGCGTCCACAGCGCTGTCATCGACGTAACCTACCGGATCCCATAGGAGCGAACCCGCCGGCGTGATCACAAGCTGCGAGGTCTGGCCGATCCCCACTACGGGCTCGGTGGTGATCCCTATCAGCCCCAGCTCGTTCTCCTTCAACACAGTACGCTGGCCACCCTGTTCCAGTGCGTCCAATTTGAGCCAGCGCTGTCCGCTTGCGGGTAAATACTGGCGCTCATCATCACAGATCGGGCAGACCGCCGGGGTCGGCTCCTCGTATTCGACGGCGCACGTTGCACAGATCAGCACTATGGGTCCCTTCTTTCCGTTATCTCTTCTGCTCCCGGCGCACGCGATTGCGGCTTTGGGGGAGTGATGATCGTTTCTCGCTCGCTACTCTCGAGTCGATTCGATGAGTGAGTTGACCATCTTGAGGACGGGGCTGGCGGGAGTCAGAGTCTGTCCGTGAGTACGGCCGGGCAGGGCATGGAATTGGGCCTTGGGCATGAGCCGGGCCGCCCGTTCCGAGTCCGCATGCCGGAGCGGATCCTCCGTGCCGGCGAGCAGCAAGGTGGGGGTGTCGATCTTCCGGAGAGCCTCCTCCGGGATTCCGGGTTCGTCCTCACTGCGCCGGAAGTAGGCGCGCAGGGCGGCGGGGTCGTTCGCCAGAAAGGCTGCTGCGGTCTGCGGATCTATCTCACGGCCTGCGGCACTGCTCCACTGGCGCAGAAATTCGGGCACGCCACCCCGGTCCAGGGCCTCGTCATATCCGGGGAAGAATATCGATTCGATTTGCCCGGCCGGCGTGCGGTATGTGCCGCCGGCAGATGTGAACGTCTTGACACGCTCGGGACTGCTGGCCAGCAGTGAGAATCCGACTCTCGCGCCAGCGGAATACCCCAGGTAGTGGGCTGACTGCACACCCGTGGCGTCCAGGACTGCCAGAAGGTCTCCGACGAGCAGATCCATACTGTAGCCGTCTTCGTGATGCGGTTTGTCGCTGCGGCCATGTCCCCGTAGGTCCAGGGCCACCACGTGAAATCGTTCCTCCAAGGCCTTCGTGTAGCCGAAACCCCGCCAGATGGCGCGGGAAAGCCCTGAACCGTGCACCAGAACGATGGTGGGGCCTGCACCCGATTCCTGGAAGGAAATCCGGACGCCGTCCACGGCATTGAAGGCTTCACCCATGGCTTGCTCCTTACCTAAGGGACTCTAGTTGACCGTAGTCGAGCCACGGCGCAATTATCGGTGGGCGGCGATGCTTCGCTATTTCGTATCAAGTCATACACGTTCTAGGTGGTTCGAACCGAGCTCGGTGCTATGGCGATTGGCTGCTTTCCGTTCGCGGTAACGCTGGACTGCGTGGGCGTTGCCGCAAGTTGCCGAGCAGTAGGCGCGTCGTCCGTTCCGGCTCGTGTCGACGTAGGCGTGCTCGCATCCGGGGCGTGAGCAAATGCCCATGCGCCCGACGCGGGCCTCGACGGCGAAGATCGCGAGGCCGCCGATGGTCGCCGCCTGCACTCGCTCGGTGAGGCGATGCCCGTCTTGGGCGAAATGGAGATGCGGGGGAAAGCCGTCGTGCGTCGCGAGGTGAACCTCACGCACCCCCGACGGCCAACAATTCGTTGATCAACTCGCACCGCGTGTCCGTGTCGGTTGCGGCGAACACCGCCCGCAGGCGGCGCGTCCAGTCGTGAAGCTCCGTGAGTTCGTCGTCGAGGTCCACGATGCGGACCAGAGAACGCGTAAGTGTGGCCGAAACCGCATCGCGCGTCCACGCGCCGTCGACGTCGAGGTTGACCAGGTCCTCGGCAAGGTGGACTCCGATCATGTTGTCATGGTTGAACAGCATAGACCAATGACATCACACTGGGAGTGCCGCGCGACAACTGAGGATCAACACCCCTCGGGTGGCGAGCGCGCATATACAGGAAGGTACCAGTGCAAACGATGAACGAATCGACGGAGAAAAACCCTGGGAACAGGACTGCGCTCCCGTGGAGGTTTCCGGTCGCAGACCGCCTCAAGGGAGTCCAATCATCTCCGGTACGTGAAATTCTGAGCATCCTGTCGCGCGGAGACGTCATTTCATTTGCCGGAGGCATCCCAGACCCCGGGCTGTTCGCCGTCGAGGAAATCAGGGCAGCCTTTGACCATGTTCTGACCAATCAAGCCAGCAAGGCACTGCAATACGCCTCGACAGAAGGCGAACCGGCACTACGGGAGCAGGCCGCAGCGCGCATGTCCCGCCAACTGCCGACTACCGCAGAACAGATCCAGATCACCTCCGGCTCCCAGGAGGGCCTGTACTTGATCGGTCAAGCACTTCTGGACTCCGGAGACGTTGTTCTCGTGGAACGGCCCACCTACCTTGCTGCCGTCCAGGCTTTCGCGCTGTCCGGGGCGCAGATGATCGGCATTCCCACGGATGAGCACGGAGTACTTCCGGACGAGCTGGAACAGCTCATAGAACGGCATCAGCCGAAATTCGTGTACCTGATCCCGACCTTCCAAAACCCCACTGGCGGGTGCATGCCGGCCAGCCGCCGCCATCAAGTGGCCGAGGTCCTGCTTCGCACCGGAACAGCGTTGGTCGAGGATGACCCCTACGGACCGCTGCGATACTCCGGTGACCCAGTGGGTCCAATCGCAACGCTCCCCGGAATGCCGGCCCAGACCCTGCTGCTGAATTCGATGTCGAAAATCATGGCGCCGGGCCTCCGGGTGGGGTGGATCAGGGGAGAAGGGCCAATCCTCCGAAGCATCGCTATCGTGAAACAAGCGGTCGGCCTGCAGTCACCGGTAACCGACCAACTGGCGGTCGCACATTACCTTGCCACGAACAACATCGATCAGCACATCCGGCGCCTCAACGCGGTATACAAAACACGCCGTGACGCCATGCACGCAGAACTCACCGGGATACTGCCCGAAGGAGCAGGCATGACAAACCCCGACGGAGGCATGTTCCTGTGGGTCCGCCTCGGGAACGACATCGACACCAACGATCTTCTTCCCTTGGCCGTTGAAGAGGGCGTAGCGTTTGTGCCCGGCTCCGCCTTCTACGCCCACGACCCTGATCAAACCACTCTGCGCCTGTCTTACGTCACCAATCCGCCGAACGTCATAGCCGAAGGCATTCAGCGCCTCTCCCGGGCAATCAAGGCCTACAGTACCCAAGCGGGCCCGGCCCTCGCGCAATAGACCCCGGACCAGGGGGGCGCGGGAGATCGCAGAAGAGGTACAGAGAGTATTACTTTACATAATGTACATTATCGGCGTTAGACCAGGACGAGTTTCATTTAATGCAAGAACTCGTCCTACTGCATCAATTTCGTGTTTCTGCAGGTCAGACCAAGCTTCCTGGTCAACATTCTTCCCGAGATGAGTCGGCAGTAGCGTCTCATTGTCGCAGGTCAGAGTCGGTTACTTGCATTAGATGCAAGGTTTCGACATATGATGCTAACCATGGAGCGTCTGCCGTGGTCTATTCCGTCCGTCCTGACCGACGGTGATATTTCCCTGTTCAGGGCCGAAGACCGGGTGTTCGAGGCCATGCTGGATGGCTGGCGGGCGCAGATGCTGGCCCGCGGCCTGACGACTGAATGGATCAAAAGTTCAGCGTCGATCGTGACTCGGTTCCATGCATTCACCAACGAGTATCCCTGGAAGTGGCATGCCCACGACGTCGATGAGTACCTGTCCGGTCTCAGGTCACGCGAGAAGCCTGTCACCCTGACCACACTCCGGTCATACAGCAGCGCCATCCGGATCTTCTGCGCCTACATCACCGATTCCCGCTACGGCTGGGTCTCCTACTGTGAGCAAGCCTTCGGGGACATTCCCTCCCAGATCTGCTTCGAGTGGAACAGTCCCAAGCACGCCACAGATGACGCCGCCCCGGAAGGACGCCGCTCTTTCACCAGAAATGAGCTCCAGACCTTCTTCGACACGGTAGACGACCTCGCCGACCAGGAGTTCGCCGCCGGGTCGAAACGTTGGCTGCCAGCGCTGCGGGACTCGATCGCATTCAAGGTCTGCTACGCCTATGGCCTGCGCCGACGTGAGCTGACCATGTTGGAGACGGTGGATTTCGGCCCCAATCCCCACGTGCCGGCCTACAAGGGCTTTGGGTGCGCCGAGGTTCGTTTCGCCAAAGGAACCTCGGGATCGGGCCCACGGCGGCGTACGGTTCTGACCAGCCCGGAGTTCGACTGGGTGGTCGAACTCCTCGGATTCTGGCTCTCGGACGAAGGGCGCGCTAGATTTCCTACGGCGGATCGCACGCTCAGTCTCTGGCCCAGTGAACGTGCGGGTCGCCTGGACGTCCGCTCCTTCGACCGGTCGTTCCAGGCGATTCGCGAGCTGGCGGGCCTTCCTGAGAAGCTGACCATGCACTCACTCCGCCACTTTATCCCCGCTTAGTTTCCGTGTTGCGATAAGTGGTGACAGGGCAGGGGAACATGGCGTTTGCGCTTTGCATGGAGTCGCGTGGTGTTTGTATGGTCTCCGGTTATGATCTTGAGTTTCTTCTCGTCCCAGGGTTGGGAGTCCTGGGAGGTCGATTGTCGGCCGCTGATCCCGGAGCGGATGCCGGTGTTGGTCGATGAGGACCTGTGCTTCGAGGACGGGCCGGCCGCGCCGCGGCCGACGGTCGCGGTGAACCGGTGGCTGCGCGAGCTTCCCGCCAGCGGGGCGCCGTCACCGAACACGTGGGCGGCGTACGCGCGGGCGATCAAGGAGTGGATGGAGTTCCTGGCCGAGCATGGCGTGGGGCTGTTCGACTCGCGGGATCGGTTGAAGCTGGGGCTTAGCCGGTACGCCGAGCATCGCGCGACCGGCCCGCTCAAGCACCGGTTTGCCGCGACGACGTGGGGCCAGCACATGAGCATCCTGTCGCTGTTCTACCGGTGGGCAATGGAGGAAGGACACGCTGGGGCCGAGCCGTTCACCTACCGCACGGCACGGGCCTTGTTCCGCGGCACCGGCCGGGATGTTCGGGTGAACCTGGCGGTGCGGCGGACCCCGAAGCCGCACGTGACGATCAAGTACCTGGAGCCGGACTTCACCGACCTGTTCCTCAACGGCTTGCGCGGCCTCGCCCCGGACGGTGCCCTGGATGCCGGCTACCGGGGTCGTGAACTGGCCCGCAACGCCGCCGTGGGCGGACTTGCGCTGGCCACCGGCCTGCGTGCACAGGAGTTCACCTACCTGCTGACCTACGAGATCCCGGCGCTTCCACCCCGGCCCGTGGCGATTCCGATCCCGTTCCCCGTTCCCGCCGGGATCACCAAGGGCCGCAAGTTCCGGACCACCTGGATCTCCTACGAGGCGTTGGCGGCCGTCCACCACTATCTCGAACTCGACCGCGTCGTGACCGTGGACGGCTCGGCCTGGCGCCCGCCGCGACGCTGGGGCGAGCCGCTGCTGGTGACCAACCCGGACGCGCGGGGAGGACAGATCAACGGCATCCGCCGCCGGTGGGACACGCTCACTCCGGACGAGCGGCGTCGGCTGGTCGCTCCGGGCGGGGGCTCCTGCCTGCTCGCGCTGCGCAACGGCGGCGGACCGTTCACCGCCTGGGCCACGGTGTTCGAGCGGACAGTCGACCGGATCCGCGCCCGGTTCGAGCCACGGTTCCCGCACATCCACCCGCATCGGCTGCGCCATTCCTTCTCGATGCGAACTTTGGAATATCTGGTGACCGGGCATTACCGGCAAGCCGCGAAGCTGGTGAAGGACACCGACGCCGACGCCGCCCTGGTGTTCTATTTGTCCAAAGCGGACCCACTGCTTGTGCTGCGGGATCTGCTCGGCCACTCCTCGGTGCTGACCACGGAAAAGTACCTCAAACGCTTGGACACGACCCGGATCTACCGTGACGCCTACGACAGCGCCGGCATCGCCGACGGTCTGCTCGCCGAGGCCGCTGCCGAGCAGGAGGCCGCGGCGGAGTTCGACGACGGTGACAGCGGGTTGTGCTGATGCCGGCCACCGTGACCGAGGACCCGCTGGGCATCGAATGCGTGTTCAGCGACGGCTCCACCGCGCGGTTCGACCTGGACCGTTTGCCCTGCCCGCTGCTGGCCCGAGACCTCGCGGTGGGGCTGGTAGAGCTGATCCACCCGCACGGCTCGGTCGACGCGGCGGGCTCGCTGACCCACTACGCGCAGTCCATCCGGCACCTGACCCGCACGCTGGCCGCCCGGGGGTTCACCGGTGGGGCGTCGGACCTGAGCCGGGCGCAGATGGCCGAGTACTGGATGGCCGCGAGTGGCCCGAAAGAGGCGTGCACCCGCCGGATGCTTCACGGATTCCAGCTCGCGGGCGGGCGCCTGGACGCGAAACTGGCCGAGCTGGCGGCCGGGCGGGCCTACAACCCCCAGCGCAGCCGCCACCAGCTGCCGCCCTACCCGGAAGACCACTGGGACCAGCTCACGCAGACCTGCCGCCGTGTCGTGGACGAGTCGTTCGCCCGGCACAAGCGCGCCCTGGCCGCGGCCCGGCGCGGCCAGCACCCGCGCGAGCATGGGTGGAGCGAGGAGAACCTGCGCTGGCTGCTGGCCCGGATCGGCCCGGTCGGCATCGCCTCCTTCGGGCAGCACCTGGGCTGCTCGGACAACGTGGTCCGCCAGCGCGGCGGGGTGCTGGAAGCGAGCATGGACTTGTTCCCGCGGTTGGATGTCGTGATCGCCTACCGGCTGCTGTTCGGCATCTACTCCGGCATCGTCCCTGACGGTATCGATGACCTGGTCACCGACGACATCGACTGGGCCGGCGACTCCACCATCCTGCTGTCCTACGTCAAGGGCCGCACCGCGGCAGAGAGCCTCAACCTGCCCCGGCGGGCGGTCCGGCTGCTGGAGCAGTGGCTGGCGCACTCGGAACTCTTGCGCGGCCACGCCGCCCCGGAGCACGGGCGGCATTTGTGGATACGGCTGAGGAAACCCGGCGGAACCGAGATCACGGCGGAAGTCGGAGCGGCCGGCCGGGTCGCGATCCAACGATGGGTGGTCCGCCACGACCTGCTCGATGCCGACGGTGCGCCGATCAAGATCCATCGTTCGCGGATCCGCACCACGTTCCAGTCGCTGCGGGACAAGCGCAGCTGGGCCGGCCGCGGCCGGGCGACCATCGACCCCAACCACAGCCCGGAGGTGGAGGGGGATCACTACCTGACCGCCACCACGCCCTCCCAGCGTCGGGCGGCTGAGGCGATCGTGGAGGACGCCCAGCACGACCTGCTGCGCAAGGCGCACCCGCCTATGGTCGTGACCGGCGAGGACGCCGCCACCCTCGCCGGGGACTACCCGCAGCTGGTCGCTGCGCTCCACCTGGACGAGACGGTGATCGCCGAACTCGTCGGCGGGCAACGCGACGTGTTCACCGCGGCCTGCGCGGATCAGCTCTCCGGCCTGCACGGACCGAAGGGCAAGCCGTGCCCTGCCCGGCCCTGGGTCTGCCTGCTCTGCCCGCTGGCGGTGTTCGCGCCCCGGCACGCGGCGAACCTGTTGCGGCTCAAGGCGTTCTTCTCCCGGCAATGGCAGCAGATGCCCGCTGCTCAGTTCATGGCCGTGTTCGGCCCTTACTCCCAGCGGATCGGCCAGGTGCTGGACGGCTTCGACCCCGTCGTCGTGGTTCGTGCCGCTGCCCAGGTCGGCGACAGTGACGACGAACTTCCCGTGCGCCCGGAGGAGTCCACCCGATGACAACCGCACTCGCCTATGAGCAGCCCGGGTCAGTGTTCGCCGGCATGGACATCTGCCGTGAAGCCGGATTGGCGTTGCCCGACGGGACGCGCCGGCCGGTGTTCGAGGACGAACGCTGGGATTTCACCGCTGTGATCGGCTTGCCGAACCAGATGTCCAAGGTCAGCCGCCGGTTCGATTTCACCGCGATTGCCAACCCTCGCTGGCGGGTCGTCGCCAAGGAGCAGATCGTGGCGATGCTTGCCCCCAGACACGAGGCTGTAATGCCCTTGCCGCGCGCCTACCGGACCCCGCTGCACCTGTTGACCGCCTCCGGGCGGCTGGCCGAACTGACCCGGTTCCTGATCTGGCTCACAGATCAGGGCCTCACCAGCCTCGGCGAGGTGAGCGCCGACCGCTGCGAGGCATACCTGGCCCACCGACGCTACCTGCTCGACGACAACGGCCAGGTCGTCGGCGAACGAAGCCCCGCGACCCGACGGGCCGCCGCCCAGACCGTCGTCGACCTGGTCAACCACCGGGAACTGTTCAGCCTCGACCGGGTCCCCGAGGACCTGCGCCCCTGGGGCGGTGCCGCCCCCTCCGCGGTCGCCGAGATGCCCTCCGGAGTTGGACAGAACAAGACCCCGCCCGTCGCCGACGCGTCCCTGCAGCCGATGCTGGCAGCAGCCAGCTATCTGGTGGGCACGCTCGGCCCGCACGCGATCGACCTGATCACACAGGTCAGAGACGCCGACCGGAAATGGTCGCACAGGCTTGGGGACCACGTCTTTACCTCCACGCTGCCCGCCGAGGAGATCACGCAATTGCTGGCGGACTACGAACGCCGCAGCGAACCGCTTCCGATGGCTGCCGAGCACACCATCCGGGACCGGGTGGCTGGCGGCTGGGCACCCGACGATCCGCTGACCCGGGTCTCCCTCGGGCTGCTGGCCCGCCAGGCCGGGTTCACCCAGTTCTGGCGGCAGTGGATTCCGCACCTGCGCGACCGGATCGAAGCGACCATGGCCGTGGTCGGGGCGGAGAAACCCTTCGCCCGCAACGCTACCGCCGTCGGCCGCGCTGATGGGGATGGAACCCTCCCCTGGACACTGCCGCTGGATCGATCGGAAGCTGTCGCCCTCGTCGGAATCGTCCGCACGGCCGCGATCGTCCTGCTGGCAGCGGTGTCCGGGATGCGGTCGTCCGAGTTGATGGAGCTGGAAGTGGGCTGCTGCCGCCCACCCGAGCACTACGGCCCAGGGCTGGTCCGCTACCGGCTGGCCGGAAAAGTCATCAAAGGCCAGCAGTTGGGCGGCCTCACCGACGAATGGGTCATCATCGAACCCGCCTACCGCGCCGCTCAGCTGCTCGAACGGCTGCATGAGACCCCCGAGAACAGAGCGCCGCTGCTGGGCCGGTTCGCCTTCGACGTCCGCTACAGATGGTTCCGCAACTGGGTCAACGGGCCAGCTGGCCGGCGCCTCGGCCTGGCTCCCATCCCCGAAGCCCCAGTCAGCCTCCGGGCTCTACGTCGCACGCTGGCGATCGAGCTGGCCTACCGTCCCGGGGGTCTGCTCGCGGCCAAACTGCACCTCAAGCACATCGCGACGGCAACAACGGAGGGGTATGCGTCCCGACCGGGCGGGGCGCAGGCCGAACTGCTGTCCGAGGTCAACAAGCACGAGGCCGAGCGCAACCTCGATCTGGTCTGGACCGAGTTCCGCAACTACCAGCAAGGCATCATGCCCGCAGGGCCAGCGGCTAGCGAGCTGACGGATTTCTTCGCCCACGTCGACGGCAAGCTCACCACCGGCGAGGCGGGCCCGCCGAAGACCCAGCGCAGCGACCGAGAAGTGCTCAACCTGCTCACCAAACGTGCCCAGACACTGCATCTGGGCACGGCCAACTACTGCTGGTTCACCGACCCGTCCCGGGCGCTTTGCCTGAAACTCGCCGGCACCCCGCATGCCGACCGACCCCTGACGGGAATGTGTGACTCCGCGCGCTGCCCGCAAGCCACCCACCATCCCCGTCACCGGCCGGTCTGGGCCGAGCACGCCGCACAGACCAAGACCTTCCTCGGCAGCCTCGGCCCCACCCGCAAGAGCGAACGAGCCCGACTGCAGGCCGACCTCCACCGAGCCCTGGGCGTCCTGGACGCCATTGGCACCGCCACCAACCAGACCAAGGAATGACATGCGGATCACCGCAGCTCAGCGCACCGCCAACGAGAACCGGATCCGCGCCGCCATGGACCGGCTCCTGCGCGGCGAGATCCCGCCCGAGGGCCGCTGCGACGTCAAGACTCTCGCCGCCGAGTCGGGCGTCGACCGCACTGCCTTCTACGGCAGCCGGCCCTACGCCGATCTGCGCGTCGAGTTCGAACAGCGCCTGCGGACTCTCAAGCAGGCAGGCGAACAGCCTGACTTGCGCGACGCGCAGATCACCCGCCTCAAGAACGAGGTCACTGCGTTGAAGCACCGCCTGGCTGACTCAACCGCCACGATCAACCAACTCACCGAGTTCCAGACCCAAGCTCTCGCACGACTCGCCGCCCAACACGACGAGATCGTCCGCCTGCGGGCCGCGGCCACCTCCGACAGCCGGGTCAGCCGGCTGCCGCAACGAGCCGCCACCATCGGCTCATCCAACTAACAGGCAACACCTTCCTAGAAAGTGATCTATGACACCTCAGAAACGTCCAAACGCAACACGCGCGACCAGCTCGGTCACAAGCCGAAGCACCGGAAGTCCCGGCTGCTCTATCGCCACACGAACCCAAACGCACACGGCGACTGCGGAGACAAGGCATTCCTATGTCACCCACCAGATCGAAGCCGGATATGATCCGGCCTTTGTCCAGGAACAGGTCGGCCACGCCAGTGGCTCCACTACCGGCCTGTACACCCATGTGTCCAACGACTTCAAGCACAAGACCGTGCAACAGATGATCGCACGGCGCACAACCCCGCGGGAGCAGTAATGCCAGACCAACGCCGGATGGGCTACCACTGGAACCTTCGAAAAGTGATGGCAAGCCGCAACCTGTGGAAGACCTCCGAGCTCCAGCCTCTGCTCAGATCACGGGGCATCAACCTTTCCGACACCCAGGTCTACCGGCTCATCACAGGTGAGCCGGAACGGATTCCAGCTCGCACCTTCGCAGCCCTCTGCGACATCCTGGACTGCAGCCCCAACGACCTCTTCGAGCCCTACGTTGAAATCCGCGCCGCCGCCAGTGCCAACGCGCCGCGTCACACTGAAGGCATCGCTGCGGTGCCGAACAAGCCGATTGCGAGGCGCATCAAGCTTCTCGCCGATCCCAACAGCGCACCCGATGAGTAGACCACGCCGGGCGAGTGACCCGGCCAAGTGGCCTGAACCGTGCGGACGATGCTCCGAGCATCATCAAATCGTTGCCTCATGGCCAGATGCGCGCATCTGCGGATACTGCTACCAGGCCGGGAAACGCCGCACCGGCACCTGCTCCTGCGGCCACCAAGGCGTCCTGCCGGGACTCATTGAAGGCCAGCCCGTCTGCCGGTCCTGCAGCGGCATCCAGCTGAACGTAGATTGCCGCGGCTGCGGTACCGAGGCTGAACTCCACTCCGGCGGCCGCTGCTGGACCTGCGTCCTCACCACCACCGTCGAACGGCTTCTCACCAACCCCCACACCGGCGCCATCGCCGAACCCCTCCAGCCAGTGGCCGCCGCACTGAAGTCCATGAACCGCGCCAACAGCGGACTGACTTGGATCAACCAAAAGCACGTCAGCGGCTTCCTTACAGACCTTGCCGCTTCCGAATCCATAACCCACGAATCCCTGGACGCTCTCCCCCCACACCGGACCCGCGACTACGTCCGGGGACTGCTCGTCGAACACGGCGCGCTCCCCCGCCGGGATGAACGACTCGCCCGCTACCACACCTGGAGCGAACAGGCCCTCCAGCGACTCCCCAAAGGCGACAGCCACGACGTCGTCCGACGCTTCATCCGGTGGCACCTAATCCGGCGCATGAGCGCCATGGATCAGATCAGCGAAGGCACCTTCCTGCGTTCCAAACAGACCGTGACTGTTGCCATCGAATTCCTGAAATGGATTGCCGACCGAGGCACCACGCTCAAGCAGCTGACGCAGGCAGACCTGGACGTCTGGCAAGCAGGAGGCCCGACGACCCGTGAGTTCGCCAGCCGGTTCCTCCAATGGGCGATCAAAAGCAGGCTCACCCCGGCTGACATCGCCATGACCCCGCACCGGCGAGGCACCAGTGCAAAGCTCGGGTCCGCCGAGCAAGACCGCCTGATCCAGGAAGCCATCCACAGCGATAAGCTCAATCCCCGCGACAGGTTTGCGGCCATCCTCGTCCTGATCTTCGGACAACGGATCGAAGATGCCGTACGCCTCACCTGGAGCAACGCCGAAATACTGGATGAACATGCCACCGTCACCCTCGGCGCCACAGCCATAACGCTCCCGCCTCCCCTCGACCACCCCCTACGCGACCTGGCCGCGAGACGGAGCCAAACGGCGGCGCACCCCAATTCACCATGGATTTTCCCCGGCCAAAACCCAGGACACCACGTTAGAGGCGGGACACTTCGTGAGCGTCTCAAAAGCATGTTCTCAACGCGCGCGGCCCGGCTCGGAACACTTCACGAAATGACTAAAGCAACCCCGATACCCATCATCGCCGAAGTCCTTGGCTACTCCCCGGCAACCATCGAACGTCACGCGGTTGCCTCAGCAAGCACCTATGCCAGATACATCGGCGCTTCACTACAAGCCAACCGAACACAGGGGGAAGCATGAGCAAGAGCCGGGAATTACAGGCGGCAATCTCCGACGGGTGGTGCTGAATAGTGGCGAAAAGTAGCAGCCAACCCGGCTGGTGGCGCAGGGGAAAGCTAAGGTCGAGGCTTGCTTGCCTCGGCGTGAGCCTGGGCATCACAGCGGCCGTAGTTCATCTTCTCAGTTACACGTTGCCCACATTCAACCCTGTCTTCGTCCTTTATTATCTCTTCTACCTATTCGCTGAAGTGCTTGTTATGACGGTCCTTGGGGCGGCAGTTGCCGGCGCAGTAATCGTTGCCAGGTTGGCGGTGGCCGAGGAAGCGACCCGCAAGACGCGGGCAATTGTCACGGGAGTCGTTGCACTGATGACTTCAGGCGCAATGGCCTTTGCCCTCTGCAGCCTGGTTTATTCAGAGAATCCCTGGGTAGTCGCGGGCGTCACAGGAGCCCTGGTGGGCAGCGCATTCGCCACGGTTACCTACCGCCACACCTCCGAAGCCTGATACAGGACTACCCCCTAATACATCGCCGGTTATCCGGTTTCGAGCCAGCGAGTAAACCGCACTTGGTCCACTTCTGGCATGGGCCAGTTCGAGGGCTTCACCCAAACAACGGTGCCGCGCCCGCAGATGCGTAGACCTTCGTACATGCGCAGCTCATCTCCGGGACCTACCTCTTTCCAAGCTGGCACGCTGCCAAAGAACAGAGGCGCGATCACGGCGCGAACCGCTTCCCCAGGATGAATATCCTGCCGGGAGAAACCCAATATCGGTGCAGCCGTCTGCTCGCCGTCGGCCCAGCCCGGAAGACCCCAATTCGGGCGGTAATTGAACCTCGTCTCCACAGCGGAGCCACCTAAAAGAGGCATGCGCCTACCGCCGTCTGCTGTCGCGGCAAAACTTAAGTCAATCCCGATCGCCACAGTGGCAAAGACTTCCATGACCGCAGTGTAGTAGGCCTGACACTCACCCACGGTTGAAAACTGGAACTCCTACTCGTCCCACGCCAACACGTCTCGTTGCCAGTCTTGAGTGTCTCAGCAGCACCCCGGCGACGCCGCAAAACCAAACCCTCAAAACTTCCACATTTCCCCCCACTGCCATTGTCAACAGCATCTTCGTCGCCAACAATGAAGCATGCCGGTCTACGTGAGGTCTCTGGAAACTGCCGTACCGCCCACAGTGCTTGTACAGCCACAAGCGCGCGATGTCTTTGCATCCCAACCCGGCCTGACGCGACTCGGATCCCGGCTCGTGCGAACTTGCTTCGATTCAGCTGCGATTGACACCCGGTTCACTGCCGTTGCTGAACTGACCCTTGATAACCACGGTGAGAACCCGTCATTCTTCGACCCTGACTCAGGCCGGGTTCTGAGTCCCAGCACCAAGGTCCGCAACGAGATTTTTGCTGTCGAGGCTACCAAGCTGTTCATAGAGGCCGCCAAAGCCGCCGTAGGGAAATGTCCTGACATTGACTTACTTGACATAACTCATGTCATCACTGTCTCCTGTACCGGATTCTTCAACCCCGGGCCCGACTATAAGG
This sequence comes from Arthrobacter sp. DMZ02-1R, assembly GCF_057747935.1. NCBI lineage: Bacteria > Bacillati > Actinomycetota > Actinomycetes > Micrococcales > Micrococcaceae > Arthrobacter > Arthrobacter sp. DMZ02-1R. The sequence goes on along the minus strand of NZ_CM173230.1, from coordinate 2,329,092 downwards.
TGGTCCGGGCCCTTGGCCTCAGCCCGGCCGTGCAGCGTTACCACCTTGGCTTCATGGGTTGCTACGCTGCGTTCCCGGCCCTCCGGGCGGCCCGGCAGTTCTGTCAGGCCGATCCCTCTGCCGTCGTTCTGGTTATCTGCGTGGAGCTGTGCTCTCTCCACGTCCGGACCTCGAATGACCCGGACACCATCATGGGATCGGCGATCTTTGCCGACGGTGCGGCCGCCGCCGTCGTGACCTCCCGTGAACCTGAAGGGCCGGACCCGGTGATCAGGCTGGACCATTTCGAGACAGTCCTGACGCCTGTGGGCGAAGAAGCCATGGCCTGGAACATTGGCGACGAAGGTTTCGAAATGGTTCTCGGATCGTACGTGCCGCACATCATCGAGGAGCACATCACCGGGGCGCTCGAACCGCTGCTTGCTCGCGACCCCTCCTTGGCAGGACTCCCCTATCGGGACATCACGCATTGGGCCATCCATCCCGGCGGCCGCAGTATTCTCGACAAGGTCGAGTCGAAGCTCGAGCTCACCGAGGAACAGATGATTCCGGCACGCGAAGTCCTTCGCAACTACGGCAACATGAGCAGCGCCACCGTACTCTTCGTCTTGAAGCACATCCTGGGACAAACTCCGGCACAGCGGGAGGAGCGTATCTGTTCCATGGCATTCGGGCCCGGCCTCACTGTGGAAACGGGGCTGTTCACCCGGGTTTCTCCAGCATTGTGATGCCTGCCCTCCCCCGCCCAGGCGGCTTTCTCCGCGAGCGTGACGTGACCGCCATTGAGGACATGGACCGCCCCGATTGCGAGCTCAGTCGGCTCAACCGCAGTTACGCGCGGTTTCCGCTCGTCAACGCAGTGGTGTCTGGCTGGCGGGATACATACAAGTCCCTAATCAGGCCATTGCTCACGACGGCGGCGCCCACCACGGTCCTCGACATTGGCTGCGGCGGTGGCGACGTCGCCCGAAGCCTCGCGCGCCGGGCCGCCGCGGAGGGATACCAGCTCGAGGTCACCGGAATCGATCCGGACGAGCGTGCCTTCCATTTCGCGAACTCCGCGCCGCCAGTCGAGGGCGTGAAATATCGGAAGGCCTTCAGCTCGGAGCTTGTGTCAGAGGGGCTCCGATTCGACGTCGTCATCTCCAACCACGTCCTGCACCACTTGACGCCCCCCGAATTCGCCTCGTTCCTTCGCGACTCTGAACAGCTGTGCCGCCGTATTGCCCTCCATAACGACCTCAGGCGCAGCCGCCTCGCCTACTCTCTCTTCTGGGCCGGTGCCTGGCCACTCGGGCTCGGCTCCTATATCCACGGCGACGGACTCACGTCCATCAGGCGCAGTTACACAATGGCGGAACTGCGTGCCGCCACTCCCCCTGTCTGGACGGTGGAAGGCAACGGCCTGTGGCACAACCTCCTGGTTTACCGACCCGGTGAGGCTCCACATGTTTGACGTGGTAGTGGTTGGAGCGGGGCCGGTGGGGCTGTACATGGCCGCGCTCTTGTTGCAACACGGGCACCGCGTTGCAATCCTGGAGCGACGGGCAACGTCGAGCCGCCAAACCCGGGCGATTGGAATCCATCCCCCGGCGCTAGCCGCACTCGACGCTGTGGGCGCTGCCCATTCTTTGGTCTCCTCAGGCGTCCGGATCACCCACGGGGCCGCGTACAGCGGCGGGCGCAAAGTTGCCGATATGGATTTTGCCCGGCCTTCCGCTGAATACCCCTTTATCCTTTCCGTTCCGCAATATCTCACCACCCAAGCCCTCGAGTCCCGGGTTATCGAACTCGATCCAAGCGCCCTTCTCCGCGGCGTGCGCGTCGAGGAAGTGGTCGACGACGGCGGGTACCTACGTTTGCGCGGACAGGAAGGCGGGTCGGCGGTGGAGTTCCTGGGCCGCTTCGTGGTGGCGGCCGACGGCGTCCATTCCGCCGTCCGAGAGGGCCTCGGTTTGGAGCCGCGCTTGCGTACTTACCCCGACTACTACGTCATGGGCGATTTCCAGGATGAGTCGATGTACGGCAACAAGGCAGTCCTCTTCCTTGAGCCGGCGGGAATCGTCGAGTCTTTTCCACTGCCCGGCGGTATCCGAAGATGGGTAGTCCGGCTTGGCGCGCCTTGCCAAGAACCAACTCCCCGTGCGCTCGCTGCCCTGATCCGAAAGCGGACCGGAACGGCGGTGGACTCAACGAGCAATACGATGATCAGTGCGTTCGGCGTGACCTCACGCCTGGTCTCCCGGATGGTTCATGGACGGGTTGCCTTGCTCGGCGATGCGGCGCACGAGATCAGCCCGATCGGCGGTCAAGGGATGAATCTGGGCTGGCTGGATGCGGTTGCCCTGGCGCCGATTATCAGCGAGGCGTTGCGAACGTCCGGAAGAAAGCCTGCCAGCAAGGAACTCGCGGCATTCGAGCGCAACCGTCAGCGTGCAGCGAAGAAAGCCATATGGCAGGCCAGTGTGAACATGGCGCTGGGCCGCCCGTTGCCTCCGAAAGTCCTGGGCGCACGGAACGCCTTGATCGGCCGGGCGATAACCTTGCCGATGTTCTCGGAACTCGTGGCCCGCCGATTCACGATGCACTAGGCGTGATTGCGTTTTAGACTGCATCCATGACCCCCAGGGGCGTAAAGTGAGTGTTCGACGACGGCGGGCAGCCGCCGTCGTACTCATCGGTCTGTTGGGCATCATGGCAGCTTCTACCGCGGGATGTACCGGGACGCCTGGACCACAGGCCACGACGCCCGCCGGCCCACTCACCGTCCAACTAAACCAGTTCCGGGATAACTACAGCACGCACATCATCGAGATCCAATTCAGCAACCGCGGCCCGGACACCATCACTGTGGTACGCGCCGCCCTGCGCACGGCGAGCTTTGATGGAACGATCGGATGGTCTTCGAGCGCCGATGGCACAGCCATTCCGCCGGGCCAGACAAAGAGCCTGCCCGTGCAGCTTCCGTCTCCAGCCTGTCCCCCTGGCTCCTCGGAATCCACGGTTGACTATGTGCTGGCGGGCTCGGACCACGTGTACAGCGAAGCCGTGACGGATCCCTTCGGCGTGCTGGCTCGGAACAACAGCGAACTATGCCTGGAACGCAGAGCCTCGGAAATAGCGAGCCTGGAGCTCCTGCCGACGTTGGACCCAGGACCCGGGAAAGGCCTGGCGACAATGACCATCACGGTCAAACCCCGTGGCGGTACAGGGTCCATGACCATCGAATCAATCGGCGAAACCACCCTCCTCGCAGCGGACCCGGGTAGCCCATGGCCCCATGGCGTCGTGATTCATGGCGCAGACAAGGACTCGACCCTCAGCCTGCGCATCCGCCCCGCACGTTGCGACCCGCACGCCGTCGCGGAGGACAAAGTGGGCACGCTCATGCCACTTCACGTGACGGTCAATGGAGTTGCCGGGACTATCAAGGTTGCTGCCGGTAACGCGCTGCGTGGAAGCATCTACGATTTCGTCACAAAGAGCTGCGGGGACGGTTGAGGTGCCATCCCACTAAGCTCAATCCATGGACTTTGAGACTCGGCCCCTGCCGGCCGGCCCGGACACGACGTTCACGGCCTCCCAGATCCGCGCCGCAGTTCAGGATCTACTCGGGCTCGACGGGCTTCCACCCATCGTCCAGGTCGGCCACCCCGTGCTCCGGCAACTCGCCGCACCTTATGATGGCCAGCTCGAGGACACCGAGCTGGCGCAACTGATCGAACGGATGCGGGATGTCATGCACGGCGCCCCCGGCGTTGGCCTCGCAGCACCCCAGCTCGGCATTCCCTTGCAGTTGGCCGTGCTTGAGGACCATTTCGACGTTGACCCCGTCGCTTCAGAAATCCGTGAGAGGACACCGCTGGGCTTCCTCGCGATCCTGAATCCCAGGTACGAGCCCGAAGGGACTTCCACCGCGTCGTTCTACGAAGGCTGCCTGTCGATGCGTGGATTCCAGGCCGTGGTCACGCGGCACCGGGATGTTCGCGTGCACTACCAACGTCCTGACGGAAGTTCAGCCTCGGAAGGATTCTCAGGATGGCAGGCACGGATAGTCCAACACGAGACCGACCATCTGCACGGCGGACTCTATCTGGACAGGGCCGAGCTGCGGTCCCTTGCCGGCGATCAAGAATACGGCGCCCGCTGGGCGTACCCCGGAATCGACGAGGCACGCCGCGGGCTGGGCTTCCTTAACTCTTAACCGGGCCGGATTCGCGCGACGGGTTTGCCGCGGAAGGCAGGTACTTCGCCCACCACGCGAGGATCTGTTCGAACCGCTGACGGCGGTGATGCGGCGTACCGGAACGCGAAAGTTCGTGGTCCTCGCCCGGGAAGAGAAGCAACGCCGTCTCCACGCCTTGTGCCTTCAAGGCGGCGAAATAGCGCTGTCCCTGCTCAACAGGGCAACGGAGATCGTTTTCGCTGTGGATCACGAGCGTAGGCGTCCGGACCTCAGTTACGACGGCCATGGGGCTTTGGGCCGCCATCTGTTCCGGAGATCCACCCGTATATTGACCGCCGAAGAACCACCCGATATCCGAAGAGCCGGCAAAACTGACGGGGTCAAGGAAGCCTCGCTCCACAATGGCCGCCTTGAAACGGTGTTCATGTCCAGTAACCCACGCCGTCAGATATCCACCATAAGACCCGCCCATAATGCCGATCGATTCCCCGTCCATCGTCGGGAAGGCCTCTAGTGCGCCATCCAGGAAGGTAAGCACATCCGCCATGTCCACGGTGCCCATTTTCGCCTTGATGGCGCCACCATGTGCCTGACCATATCCGGCAGAACCACGGGGATTGCACATCAGGACGGCGTATCCCGCCTCTGCATATACCTGGGCCTCATCGAAGAAAGCGGCCGTGTATTGAGCGAACGGGCCACCGTGGATGGTCAGCAGCACCGGATGCGGACCCTGGCCCACCGGCAGGACCGCCCAGCCATGGACCGCGTAGCCATCATTGCCAGTGGCGGTGAATTCCTGCGGATCCAGGATGTTTGCTTCTGCCCGGAGTTCCCCGGAGAAGTCAGTAAGCAAGCGCAGCTCGCGCCGCTCCAGGACGCCGACCTCGCCGTTGCTCGAAGCGTCGCTGACACTGACGGCCACCACGCCACCCTCCGCGGAAGCACCCCCTACAACCCGGGGCCCTTTGAGCAGGACCGCGCTCCCGCCGTCGGCCGTCCATTTGATCAGCTCCACACTCCCACGGCTTGTGTTGAGACCAAGCATGCCATCCACCCCGAGAGGTTCGAGGGGGCCGGAAATGTCCTGGCCTTCGACATCGCTCAGCATTGCGGCTTTGCCCCCGCGAACAGGCATCACGTAGAGGGCCGTGTTCCTCGCAACGAAGTCCAAACCGTCTTCACCGAGGTCCTGCGCCGTAAAGAACAGCCATTCGCCGTCGATGGATTCGCGGACCTCGTGCACAGCTTGTGGCGCGGCATCCGGCCGCACGGCTTCTGGCTCGCCACCCGCAGCCCGGACGCGATAAATCCCAGAGGCGATATCGGCGTCGTGCGCTTTATGGAGCGACGCGACAAAGTAGACGCTCTCGCCGTTGCGGCTGAAAGACGGTGACGCGTGATCGGCGTCGCCGAACGTCAACTGCACCGCTGCCGGCAGCAAGCTCGGCGCCTCAGGTCCGCGTGATTTCGCAGCGCGCCCCACGGGAGCCACGGGAGGTTCCGCTCCGCGCTCCGGGACGTCGACGACGAACAGTTGGGCGGGTTTGTCCGCCGTGTAGCCGAGCCCGTTGAGCCGGTACTGGTTGTCCGTGATGAGCCGAGGGTCCTCGCCGTCCGCCCCGACGCCTTCAACCGTTCCGTAACGGCCTTCTTCGGGAATCCGCGAGGAGAACACAATCCTGCTCGAATCGGGCGCCCAGGAAAACTCCGAGACTCCCAATTTCTGTTCCGTAATCGCTTGCGGCTCCCCGCCGTCGGCTTCGACTACGTGCAGTTGTGGCTTTCCGTCCGGCGTCGCCCGGAGGAGCGCCAGCACCTTGCCGTCGGGGGAAAAAGCGGGTGCAGTGTCCCGGAAGCCTCGGGTGATTCGTCGAGGCGGGACTGCAGGGTCGAAGGCAACACTCCAGAGTTGCCCTACGTACGCATCGGCGTCGAAATCGGGCCGGGTGACGGACACGACGGCGCGGGTGCCATCCGGGTGGGCGGCAGGGGAAGAGACGGACTTCAGCAGCGGGAGTTGTTCGGCTTTCACGCTGGTGAGCCTAGCTGCCGTCCCGTCGCGACGGCTCGTGCCACTCCGGCCGCCGTAGGATTACCCCTATGCTTGCCGACGCCGTCCCTTCCCTGCGCTGCCCGGTCTGCCAGGGTTCTTTCGGCCTCAGCGGTGCGGCGCCCTTTTCGTTGAATTGCGTCGCCGGCCACAGTTTCGATGCCGCCAAACAGGGCTACTTCAACCTGCTTACCGGCAAAGGTACGGTCTTCGAGGCAGACACGGCAGAGATGGTCGCAGCCCGCAACGACTTCCTGGGCGGCGGACACTACGCTCCCCTGGCTGATGCCATCGCGGAACTGGCATCCCCGGTCCTGTCGGCGCCGGGATCCCTTGTTCTGGACTCCGGCACGGGCACCGGCCACTATTTACATACGGTGCTGGACCGCACTCCCGCGGCCGCTATTGGCATCGATATCTCGAAGTTCGCCCTCCGCCGGGCAGCACGTCTGAATCCCGGCGCCATCAATCTGGTGTGGGACATCTGGCGTCCACTGCCGCTCGCCGACCATAGCGTCGACGCCCTCATCGTGGTCTTTGCGCCGCGGAATCCTCCGGAGTTTGCCCGCGTGTTGCGTCCTGGCGGCCGGGTGATCGTGGTGACTCCCCGGAGCGGACACCTCGCGGAGATTGCGGAACGCACCGGAATGCTGAGCATAGAACCGGGCAAAGACGAGCGCTTGGCAGAGTCCATGCAATTCTTCACTCCCGGGGACTCCGTCCAACTCGACGTGGAGCTGACACTCAACGGGCGCGATATTGCTGACGTCGCCTTCATGGGCCCGGCGGGCCACCATCTGGAGCGTTCGGCTTTGTTGGCGTCGATCGCAGCAGAATCGTCAGTCGGAGCCACAGCGAAGTTCAACCTCAGCATTTTCACTGCGCCTGAGCGACCCTCCTAACGCGAAGCTTCGCACCGGGCTAGGATGGAAAAACAGCGACTGGATCTTGCCGACGCTGCAGTCCGGATCAGGCCGGCTGCCGCCGCAAGTCCGGGAACAGGGGGAATGATGTTTGAATGGCTTGGCAGCAACTGGTGGGCTCTCTGGCTCACGGTTTTCCTCGCGTTTGCCGTAGTGGAGATGCTGACGCTCAACTTCTTCTTCATCATGCTCGGCGGCGGCGCATTGGCTGCACTGGTCGCGGACTTTGCCGGAGCTGATCTCTGGCTTCAGATCGTCGTCCTTTGCGTCGTGTCCTTGCTCATGATCGCCTTTGTCCGCCCTATCGCCCTGAAGCATCTGCACAAGGGTCCTGCCGAACAACGGACCAACGTGGACCGCCTGATCGGCCAACCGGCGCTCGTGATGGAGCCAGTCAGTGCGACGGCAGGATTGGTGAAGATCGGTGGCGATGTATGGACCGCCCGCAGCGCCGCGGGAATCATCGACGCCGGCCAGACAGTGCAGGTCACCAGGATTGACGGCGCGACGGCGGTAGTCGCCTCAACGGCGGAAAACAGTCCGCGCTGAGCGGCGCCCCGGAGCGCGCGTCCCGCAAACTTGGCCAGAAAATGATCGGCGCTTGCCGCACACAAGACCACATCAAATACGTAACTGGGGAATGAAGGAGATGTATGGATAGCTTGGGAGGAACTGCAGCCGCGATCGTGCTGCTAGTTCTCGTCATATTTGTGATCATCGTGTTGGTCCGCTCGATCAGGATCATCCCGCAAGCGCGCGCTGGCGTCGTCGAACGCCTGGGCAAGTACCAGCGCACGCTCAACCCCGGGCTCACCATCCTGATCCCCTTCGTCGACCGCCTCCTGCCACTGTTGGATCTTCGCGAACAAGTGGTCTCCTTCCCGCCGCAGCCGGTGATTACCGAAGACAACCTGGTAGTCTCCATCGACACGGTGGTCTACTTCCAGGTGACGGATCCTCGGGCCGCGACCTATGAGATCGCCAACTACATCCAGGCTGTTGAGCAGCTGACCACCACGACGCTCCGCAACGTGGTGGGTGGCCTGAATCTCGAAGAGGCCCTCACCTCGCGCGACCAGATCAATGGCCAGCTCCGCGGGGTCTTGGACGAAGCTACGGGACGGTGGGGAATCCGCGTTTCACGCGTGGAGCTCAAGGCAATCGACCCGCCCCACTCCATCCAGGACTCGATGGAAAAGCAGATGCGGGCCGAGCGCGACCGGCGTGCTGCAATTCTGACGGCCGAAGGTACCAAGCAGTCGCAGATCCTCACGGCCGAAGGCCAGCGGCAGGCTGCAATTCTTGCCGCCGAGGGCGACGCAAAGGCGGCTATCTTGCGCGCCGACGGTGAAGCCCAAGCCATCCAGAAGGTCTTCGATGCCATCCACAAGGGCAATCCGGACCAAAAGCTGCTGGCCTACCAGTACCTTCAGACCCTGCCGAAAATCGCGGAAGGATCATCCAACAAGCTGTGGATCATCCCCAGCGAGGTCGGCGAGGCCCTTAAGGGCATCGGCAGTGCACTGGGAGGCACAAACGGAGGGGCCGGCGTTGCGGACCTGTTCAGCGACTCCGGGAAGCCCGCAGCCGAGGTTTCCGCACCCGCGGCCGCCCCGGCAGTGAGTTCCGGACACCCCGAATCGATTCCCCCGGCACAGGATCCGCCAGCGTAGCCGAAGGCAGCTTCGCAATCCAGTTCGAGGCGAGGGACCGGCCATCTCACGTGGCCGGCCCCTCGTGGCATCCGGGCTGCAACGGAGTTCCGTCAGGGGCTTTTTTCAGGGAAGGCTCCCGCTTTGTCCTGCCTGCATCAATCCGGGTATAATGGTGTATTTGTCCGGCCGGTTCAGTCCGAACGGAACATTAACGCTTGGTCAGGCGTTTCATCTAGTGATGCAACGTGTGCATACAGTAGCCCGGGCGGCGTCGATTCGGCGTCCGGCTAGCGCGGAGCCTGGTTCCGTGAACAGACAGAGGGAGTAATCATGAGCGATCGCAGCCTGCGGGGCATGCGTCTTGGCGCCCAGAGCATGGAAACCGAGTCCGGCGTTGAGCCGGCACCGCGCCAGAGGGTTGAATACCGTTGCGCGGACGGGGAGCAGGTCTTCGTGACCTTCTCGTCCGAAGCGGAGATTCCCCCTGTTTGGGTTTCCAAGACGGGCAAGGAAGCGCTCCTGGTTGATGGCGAACGCCCCGTTGACACCAACGAGAAGGCCGTCCGTACCCACTGGGACATGCTGCTGGAACGCCGCAGCCTTCCCGAACTCGAGCAGATCCTTGAAGACCGGCTGAACATCCTGCGCGAACGCCGCGGGGAACGCCGCTCGGCGTAAGGCACAGCCAAAGGCGTAGTCCTAAGACAAAGGCCGGGTCCGCCCTCTTAACAGAGTGCGGACCCGGCCCTTGTTTGTTCTGGCCTACTTTGAAACCGGGGACTTCTTCCGGGTCAGCGCGGCCCAGCGGGAGGCCAACCCCCACTTGGTCACGTTGATCATGGCCTCAACAACGATGTTGCCGCTCATCTTGGAGGCTCCTAGCTCGCGCTCCACAAAGGTGATGGGGCGTTCTACGATCTTCAGTCCCAGCTTGGCGACCCTCCACGCAAGGTCCACCTGGAAGCCGTAGCCAACCGATTCGACCTGGTCCAGCTTGAGTGCCTCAAGGGTGCTGCGGCGGAAGGCGCGGTACCCGCCAGTAATGTCCTTGATCTTCAGGCCAAGCATAATGCGGGCGTAAGTGCTGCCCGTGCGTGAGATCGCTTGGCGGTACAACGGCCAGTTCACGGTGCCTCCGCCGGGAACCCAGCGTGAGCCCATGGCGAGGTCGGCGCCGTCGTTGATGGCATCCAACAAGAGCGGCAGTTGCTCGGGCTGATGAGATCCATCAGCGTCCATCTCCACGAGGACGTCGTAGCCAGCCGCCATACCCCATTTGAATCCGGCAATATAAGCGGCCCCGAGGCCTTCCTTGCCCTTGCGGTGGAGGACATGGACCTGGCTGTCCTCGGCCGCAATGCTGTCGGCGAGCTGTCCCGTGCCGTCAGGGCTGTTGTCATCGACAACCAAGACGTCAGAGGCGGGGACAGCCACGCGCAGCCGTCCGAGGGTCTTGGGCAGCGATTCCAGCTCGTTATAGGTGGGGATGATCGTCAGGACACGCAAGAAGAGGCCTTTCCTTGATGGAGCGGTCAGTGGGCCGGAGCAGCAGCGAGGCTGGGATTCTGGCGCAACTCTCCATTATAGGGCGACAACTCGGCGTGCTCAGGGCCACTTGTGGTGCTAGACACACCAAGTCTCCTTGGCCGCGGGCAGGTCCACAAGCCCAGGTCCAGTGCCGACCCGTGTTTCCAACTCGAGGCCGAACCGTTTTCTGCGGCACTGCGGACCTGCCCACTACGAGTGCCACGGTCTGAAAACGGGCCCATTGACTGTTTTGACACGGACCCCACCGCGGCCAGACAACCAGGTATTCCCTGTGGAAGCCTGTTGACCCTAAATGCTACGGGCTTCACAAAAACTGTCAAGCGCCCCCTGACCTGCGGCTTCATTCATTGACGCAGGTCAGGGGGCCTTCAGTATCGGCAGGATATTTACAACTATGACCGAAATGATTCCCTTGAGAAGAGCTCCCGGCCCTCCCGTACGGTCTGCAGGCAGGTGGGGTCGCTTCCGCTGTCCAGCGCGGGCAGAAGGGGCGTACGGGCACGCGGATCGGTGGACCAGGATTGGACACGGTCATCTGCCACCTGAACCATCAGCTCTTCAACCTCCCACACTGCAAAACTTGCAGGTGCCCCGGGAACCAATTGACCCATGAGCGGATTGCGCTGCCTGCTGGCCCGCCACCCGGCGCGGGTGTGTCCCAGGAACGCGGCGCGCGCCGAAATACGCTGGTCCGGGTTGCTGTGCTCCAAGCAGGCCCGGACACTGGACCACGGGCGCAAGGGGGTGACCGGGCTGTCGCTTCCAAAGCACACGGGCACGCCGGTGGAGTAGTACGAGGCGAAGGGGTTCATGGCCGCTCTCCGTGGGCCGCCCAGGCGCTGCTCATAGAGTTTTCCTGCCCCACCCCAGGCGGCATCAAACGCGGGCTGCGCGCTCACGGTGATCGAGTACTTGGCAAGGCGGGCGAAATCCGCTGCATCTGCCATTTCCACGTGTTCGAGGCGATGCGCGGCTGCACGGACCCGCTGCTCCCCCACTTCTGCCGCGGCAAGGTCCAAAGCATCCAGCGCGGTCTTCAGTCCGGCGTCGCCAATGACATGGAAACCTGCTTGGACTCCCAGCGCTGAACAAGCGGCAAGATGACGGGCAGCCTCATCCACAGAGAGATAGAGGCTTCCGCGATGCCCAGGCGCGTCAGCGTAGTCGGCGTTGAGGGCCGCCGTTCGTGACCCGATGGAACCGTCGATGTTCAAATCACCGGCCAAGCCAAGAACGGGTACGTCCAGACCTTCCAGAATGGAAGCAGCGTGCTCGGCCGATGTAGCAAGTTCGCCCCAATAGGGCAGGATCTCGGGGACACCCTCCCGGCTTTCGTTCCACGAGGCGGACATCCGCAGGTCCTCGACACTGCAGAGGTGTGGCGCCGCCATCTCTGCAAGCGCCACATAGCCGTTGGCCGCAGCCTCGCGAAGGGTAAGTTTCTGGTACCGGCGGCGCTCGGCTTCGGGGAACTGCCTGGCGGCCAAGCGCGAGGCAGTGTGAGCGGCCCTCAGAACGTGTGCGGAACCGTCGTAGCCGTCAAGGCCGGCGATGCCCGCAGCGGAGGCCAAGGAAGGTGATGCAAGGGCCGAGTGCGCGTCCACGCGCGCCAGATACACCTTGCGTCCACCGGCGGCGCGATCGAGTTCCTCCGCCGCGGGCAGTGTCCTGTCCTGCCACATCGATTCGTCCCAGCCATGGCCCAGCACAGTGCCAGTGGCACCAAGCGCCTTTGCGGCGCGGGCGACGACGTCGAGCAGTTCCCGGGCCGAGCGGACCCCGGCAAGTTGGAGGGCATCAGCCGCAATGCCGGTCTCGGTGAGATGCATGTGGGAATCTACAAAGCCGGGAGCCAGCAAAGCTCCCCGCAAATCAATGACTTCCATCGACGAATCGGCAATCGACGTCGCGGCTTGCTCTGAACCAACCCAGGCAACTGTGTCTCCGTCAACCAGCATTGCCGTTGCAAAGGGGTCCGCGGCGGTATAGACGGAACCGTTCCGGTACATCGTGACCTTGCGGGGCGTAGTTTCAGCGGGCATGCCTGGATGGGTCATGGAAATGCTCCTTGCTGGGAATCTATGGTGGGTCAGGAGACGTTGGAATAGGCCACTACACCGCGGCGGACCAGATCGATCGCTTCTCGGCATGTCTTGGCCTGGCTCCGTTCGAGCCCGGGAATCTTGGCCATCTGGTCCAGCAGGTCGATCACCTGCTTCGCCCAACGCACGAAGTCCCCTGCGGCGAGGTCGGTGCCACTGAGTACTTCCTGAAGGTGGCGGCCTTTGGCCCACTTGAAAATGGGCCAAACGAGTCCGAGTTCCGGCTCGGCCGTCAGCGGGAGCCTGTTCTTGTCCTCGACGTCCTCCAGCGTGGACCATTCACGCACCACGATGTCCACGGAGGATTCGAGGGAGATAGACGGCATCTTGGGCCGGAGACCGCGATCGTCGCGCTTGGCTTGGTAAACCAAAGTGCTGGCCAGCGCAGCCAGTTCTGCGGCGTCGAGATCCTTGATGGCGCCCTGGCGAATGGATTGGGAGATGAGCAGATCCTTTTCGCCGTAGATGCGGCGCAGGCGCTGGCCGTCCGTGCTGATCGTGACATGGCCGGCGTCGGACGTCTGCAGGTACCCGTAAGCGGCGAGGACATCGCACACACGGTCAAATGTCTTCGCGATCGTGTTGGTGCGGCCTTGGATCTGCCGGACGAGCCCATCGGTTTCATGGCGCAGTTTCCACCAACGCTCGGCCCAGCGGGCGTGGTCTTCACGTTCGCTGCAGCCATGGCAAGGATGGGCGCGGAGTGCCCGGCGCAGGTCCGAGATTTTCTTTTCCTGGTCCGGCAAGTAACGGGCGCGACCAAAGTCCTCGTTCCTGTTGGTCCCCCGGGCAGGCGGCCGCCCCTCGCGCACTGCGTTCCGCATTGCCGATGCCAGGTCACGACGGGATTTGGGCAGTTTCGCGTTGAACGACTTCGGGATGCGGATCCAGGACACGGGCGCGACCGGACCTTCGACCTCGTGGGCGCCGATCGTGTGCAACTGGTTGTCTTCCGTCAGGACTGCGGGCCGCGGTTCACGCGCATTGGGATCGGCATCGAGCACGACGGCGTAACCGGGCGAGCGTCCGCCGGGAACCTTGACGATGTCTCCAGGCATGAGGCGAGTGAGGGATTCCACCGTCAGGGATTTGCGGGCCCTTGAGGTACTCCGGGATGCATATTCCTCCGCATCGCTGAGGTCCCGCCGCAGCTTCGCGTACTCGGTGAAGTCGCCAAGGTGACACTTCATCGACTCGGCATAGCCGGCGAGTGACTCTTCACGGCTCCGAACCTGCCGCGCCAGCCCCACGACGGAACGATCGGCCTGGAACTGGGCGAACGATGACTCGAGGATCTGCCGCGCCCGGGGACGTCCGAACTGGGCGATCAGGTTGATGCTCATGTTGTAGGTGGGTCGGAAACTGGAATTAAGGGGATAGGTGCGCCGTGAAGCAAGGCCGGCCACAGCCGCGGGATCGGTTCCCGGCTGCCAAAGGACCACGGCGTGACCTTCGACGTCGATTCCGCGCCTTCCCGCACGGCCGGTCAGCTGGGTGTACTCCCCCGCGGTGATGTTGACGTGGGCTTCGCCGTTGAACTTGTCGAGCTTCTCCAGGACGACGCAGCGGGCCGGCATGTTGACGCCCAGCGCCAAGGTCTCCGTGGCGAACACGGCCTTCACCAGGCCGTCGGCGAACAGGGTTTCGACGACTTCCTTGAAAGTCGGCAGCAAACCGGCATGGTGCGCAGCGAGCCCCCTGAGCAGGCCGTCACGCCAGCTCCAAAACCCCAGCACGTCGAGGTCGTCCGCGGGAATTTCGCGGCTCGCCTCATCTACCCGGGCCGCAATGATCTGCTGTTCCCGCTCCGTAGTCAGCCACAACCCCGCGGCGGCACACTGCGCCACGGCCCCGTCGCAGCCAGCACGGGAGAAAATGAAGGTGATGGCCGGGAGGAGCCCCTGGCGGTCCAGGCTCGCAATAATTTGCGGCCGGCTGGCTTTGCGCACCGGGCTCCGCTGCTCCGCGGCGCTGTTGTCACGTTGGTGGTCCTGTCTGCGGCGGCTGCGTCCACCGTGACCGAATCGGCCACGGAAGTTCATCTGGCTCTCTGCCCTGGCCATGGACAACAGCTCGGGATTGACCTCGAATTCCTTCTGCCTGGGATTCCGGTCCAACTCCTGGACTGCCACCGGCAAGGGTGCCTCGCCGTCGGTTGCCCCAGAAGCGATCTGATCAAAGCTCGTGTCCCCGGCGAAGAGATCGACGATCTCACGGCCCACCATGACGTGCTGCCACAAGGGGACAGGACGGTGCTCGGTGACAATCACATCGGTGTGTCCGCGCACGGTATCCAGCCACGCACCGAACTCTTCAGCATTGGACACTGTGGCGCTCAGGGAAACCACCTGTACCTCGCTGGGCAGGTGGATGATGACTTCCTCCCAAACTGCGCCGCGGAAGCGGTCCGCAAGGTAGTGCACCTCATCCATTACCACGAAGCCAAGGTCGCCGAGGGTGTCGGAGTCCGCGTACAACATGTTCCGTAGGACTTCGGTGGTCATGACGACGATGGGAGCCTCGCCATTGATGGTGGTGTCGCCGGTCAACAGGCCCACGTTTGACGCGCCATACTTCGCCGAAAGCTCGGAGAACTTCTGGTTGCTCAGCGCCTTGATGGGCGTCGTGTAAAAGGCTTTGAGTCCGCGTTCAAGGGCGAGGTAGATCGCGAATTCTCCGACGATTGTCTTTCCGGCCCCTGTGGGCGCCGCCACCAGCACTCCCTTGCCTTTCTGGAGCGAACGGCAGGCGTCACGCTGGAAATCATCAAGTTCGAATTCCAGCGACTGGGCAAAAGTGCCGAGATAGGTTTTCGACTCAGCACTCCTTTGCGCTGCAGCTTGAAAAGCTTCTGAGGGCGAAAGGGCCCCTGAATTGGAGGACATGCTTCAAGCCTAGTGGCCTGAAGACTACAGATTCTCCAGATCAGAGGCAGGTGTGGCGACGTCGGCAGTGGCTTCCGTCTCAGCTGCGACCTTCGCCTGATGGCGCGCGCGCCGTTTGTCGTTCAGGAGGCATAGCCCGATTGCGGCGAAGAACAGCGCCAGCAGGGGGCCAGCGAGCATGAACATCGACAGAGCGTCGGCACCGGGAGCTGCCACGGCGGCCAGGACGAACACAAGGAAGACGGTGATACGCCACGCCTTGAGGATGGTCCTGCCGGTCAAAACGCCCGCCATATTGACGCCCACCAACACCACTGGGACCAGGAAGGCGATACCGAGGAACAGAAGCATGTGCGTGGCGAAGGTCAGATATTGCGATGCGTCGATGTTGTTGGCGCCGTTTTGGGGCGTGAACTGCAGCAAGGCGCGCACGACGTTCGGAATCACCAACCATGCGACATACACGCCCACCAGGAACAAAGGCACCGCCGCGGCCATGTACCCGAGGGTGTAACGCCGCTCCTTCTTGGTCAGGCCCGGGGTGATGAAGGCCCAGACCTGGTAGATCCAGATCGGGCTGGAGATGACCAGGCCGATCTGGATGGCAATACGGAGCTTGAAGTCGAACGGATCCGCCACGCTCGCGAAATTGAGGACGGCGGTCCGCTTGGTCTCCTGGGCGATCTTGACCAACGGATCCGACAAGCTGTTGACCACAGGCTCATAGAGGAACCATCCTGCCACGGCGCCCAGGAAAACGCCGATAGCAGACTTGATCAGCCGGTTCTTAAGCTCCTTCAGGTGGTCTAGGAGCGCCATCCGCCCTTCGGGGTTGGCTTTGCGGCCCGTCTTCGTTGCCACTACTGCTTAGCTACGGGTTGCTGGCGGAACGTCAGTGTCGTTGCCGCTCTTGGTAGTGGCTTCGGGGTGGTTGACCACTTTGCCTTCAACGGGGTCCGTGTCGTCCTTGGCCGCCGGCTTCCCGTCGTTCTTCATTTCCTTGACTTCGGATTTGATGATGCGCATCGACTGACCGAGGCTCCGGGCCATGGCCGGAAGCTTGGGTGCCGCAAACAGCAGCAGCGCCACGATGATGATTATGACAATTGGCCAAGGGCCATCAAATAGTCGTCCCACGGGAAGTCCTTTCGTTGGAATACATCCTACGTCTAACTGAATTCGATGTCGTGCAGGGACTGGGGTTGGCCCCGCTCTGCTTTGCGCTTAACGCGCTTTTGGCGACGCACTTCCTGGCGGGAGGCCTTGGCCGTCACGTAATCATGACGCATCCCATCCGGTGAGGCAAAAACGGCCTCGCCGAACACTTTCGGCGAGGCACCGCCGTCGTCGTCAGGGTGTTCGGGAAGGTGCGTGCGACGCCCCAACTGCTCCCCCGCCGCACTCAGCTCATGCACCGTCGCCATGAAAGTCCGGAAAAGCCTGATGCCCAACAGGACGTAGCAAAGCAAGGACACTGCAATCAGAGCGACCCACAGAAGGATCCAGGACCACCAAGGCATTTGAGTAGTCTATCCAGCCTTCACGGTTTGTATTGGGCCCGGTTGCTTGTACTGCCCGAGGGCCGCGTCAAGCCCCTCTGCCGTCGCATCCGCCAGCCCGGCAGGCTGAAGGATCCGGGCCGCACCACCATGCTGGGCAACGAACATCGGCAACCAGTCCGCGTTTCCGAATCGGATCTCGGCGAGCAGGCTGCCGTCGGGAAGCACTGCTGTCCGATCCGCATAGTAGTCATCCGCCAGCCCGGCACCTTGTCGAGTGAGCTGGAGGACAACCACGACGTCGTCGTCGTTGGGCGTGTAGAGCTTCACCGGAACGCCGTCCTCGGCGCTGCCAGCCCCGGAAACAACCCTGCCGTTCGGTGCGATCTCCTCGACGCGGTCCAAGCGGAAATTCCGCAACCCGGCTTTGCTGTGACAGTACGCCTCGAAATACCAGGTATTGTCCAGCGAGTAGAGCCGGAGGGGGTCGACGTCCCGTTCGGAGATTGAATCGCGTTGCGGTGACAGGTAGCGAAGACGCAATTGGCTGCCCGCCTGGATCGCCCGGGTGATGATGTCGAAAGCTCCCGCGTCGGCAGGGGTGACGGGCGGGCCGGCGATGGCCGCCGCCAAACGGCCGGCCTCCCCCGCCGCGCCGGTGAGCTTCAGGGTCACGGACTCCAGGGCCCCGCTCTGTTCGTCTTCCGACATGCCTGCCTGGGCGGGGAGTCCGCCCAGGGTGGCGAGGCCGGTCAGCAGGGCGCAGGCTTCGTCGACGCTGAAGCGGACGGGCCGGTTGAGTTCGAGGTGTTCCCGGATGTAGACGTGCTCGTTTTCCCAATCGATATCGAACAAGTCATCCGGATAGCCTTCAGGACGGCCGGAGCAGATCAGTATCTTCAAGTCCTCGAGCAATTCCTTGCGGGTGATTCCGAAGCGGTCCGCCACCTCCTGGATGGGCAAGCCCTGGTTGTGGACGAGGAAAGGCACCAACTGCAGCATCCGGTTGAGTTGGTTCTCCGAGGTCCGCTTACGCACCCGCGGCGCGGGACCTGCCTCGGGAAAGCGGATCTCGACGGCGGGGCGCGAGGCGAACGCGGCGGCGGCTTCAAGCCGCCGAATCACGGCGAGACGGAGCTCAGGCGGCCCGGCCACGCTCACGTGCGGACCGTAGGAGGCCAATTCTTCAGCCAGTAGCTCGCTGTCCCGGAACGGCAAGGAGAGGCGGTCCCTGCCGTTGCGGGGGCCAGTGCTCCCAGCCGTGTCCGTGATGTTCACCGCCCGCTTGCGGAGTCCCAGCAAGCGGCCCTCCGCCACGTCGAGCTGGGCCTCCTGCAAGGGGAGTTCACTGAGGCTGTCCAGTTCGGCGCGGATATTAAAGCCCGCCGGAATCTCGCAGTGGTCCCGTGTCTCGGCCTGGACCTCGCTCGTCATCCGGGACAGGCGAAAGAAACGTTTGGCTCCTCGATCCCGGTCGAAGCCCACCAGGTACCACTGGCCGAACCGGCTCCCCAAGCCCCAGGGCTCCACGAGGCGGCGCTCTTCTTTTCCGGTGCTGGCGGCACGGTACTGGAAGACAACGGGGTGCTGGCCGTTCATGGCGGCGATGATGTCGTCAAAAGCCTGGCCCGCGGGCTTGATGCGCGGCTGGATGCCCGCCGGAAGTTCGACGTCGGCGAGGTCGCCGGAAGCCTGCAGCTTCCGCAGCGCGCTGGCTGCTGCCGAGCCCAGCGCTGCGCGTTCCCACAACTGCGCGGCCAGAAGCAGTACTGTTCCCTCCGCAGGGGTCAGACGCACGTCCGGCAGTCGGTTGGATTCCTTGCCGATGCGGTAGCGCGTGGAAGCCGGATCGTCTGAGCCGAAGCCATGGTCAAGGAGCGTTTCGATCACGAAACCAAACTGCTTCAAGTCCGCCTTGTCCCGTTCGAACATGCGGCCAAACGCGACGTCGCTGTCGCCGGCGTCGTGGTACACCTTGTCCCTGAGAACGGCCCGGGACAGCCCGTATTTCGTGTTCAGAAGGGCGATCAGCAGGTTCAGGAGTCGTTCGGTACGTGATGCAGACACGATTGCAACGTTACTAAATTCCTGCGGCAAAGGCGGAAGGCGCGTCTGCGGCCGGATTCCTCCGGCTGCAGACGCGCCTTCCTGAGCTGTGGATACCTAGCGAACTGCCACGAGGTCCACGACGAAGATGAGCGCTTCGTTGGGCTTGATGGCCCCGCCCGCGCCGCGGGAGCCATAGGCGAGCTCCGAGGGGATTTCCAGACGACGGCGGCCGCCGACCTTCATGCCGAGCAGACCCTGGTCCCAGCCCTGGATGACCTGGCCGACGCCGACCCGGAAGTCCAGCGGGGCCCCGCGGCCCCAAGATGCGTCGAATTCTTCGCCCGTGGACCAAGCAACGCCAACGTAGTGAGTGGAGACGGTGTCGCCGGCCTGAGCCTCAGCGCCGTCACCGACGATGATGTCCTTGATGACCAGTTCCGTGGGAACGTCGCCCTCCGGGAAGTCGATTTCGGGCTTAGTGCGGTCGAAATCACGCTGACCAAATGACATGGGTACTCCTCAATTTGATAGGGGCAATGCGGTGTGAATTTAGCTGAAGATTAGTTGGCGCCCAGGATGTCCACGACGAAGACGAGGTCGCCCTTCGCGTCACCTTGACCGGCGTCGCCATAAGCGAGGTCCTTGGGGACAACCAGAAGAACCCGGGAACCGACTGTCTTGCCGGCCAGGCCTTGCGTCCAGCCTTTGATGACGCCGTTCAGGGCAAAACTTGCAGTCTGTCCGCGATCGTAGCTGGAGTCGAACTTCTTGCCGCCCACCAGGTTGACGCCGACGTAGTTGACCGTCAGGGTGTCCGTTTCCTTGACGACGGCGCCCTTGCCCTTGATGAGGTCCTGGGCAACAAGACTCTGTGGAGCCGTCACGCCGTCGACGGAAATTTGCGGAATTCCCTTGTCATCGACCTTGACCGTGGGCAGGCCAGCGGGAGGCGTCACGGTATCCCCCTCGGGCTTGTCGAGGGCCTTGGTGGCGTCCTTGACGGAAGTGATCTTGAAGACCACCAGCTGCGACGAAGTTGCCGCTGTTGTTCCGCTAGCCGCGGTTCCGGGGACGGCAAAAGCGATGTCGGAGCCCACTTTCGCGCCGACCAGCGCGTTGTAGAGGACAGCGCTGCCAGTCTTGAGTTTGTCGTTCAGTTCGACCGGCATAGGTCCCGTGGTGAATGTGTCTTCAAGGGTCTTGCCATCTTTGCCGTCGACGGCAATGTAGGCGATCTCTGCGATCTGACCGGCCTTCACTCTGTCGCCGGTGCCGTCAGTGACCAGTTTTATGGTTGGCTGCGTCACGTCCAGCGGCTTGTTGAATTCCAGGCCGGGTGCCTTCTTGTCACCATTGTCGGAAACCTTGAGGGAATCCAGCTTGGCGACATCGCCGGCGGACTGACTGGTGGGCTCCGGGGTTGCTGTTGGTGCCGGACTTCCGCCGCAGGCGGTGATCAGCAAGAGGCTGGGGATAAGAATTGCTAGTAGACGTCGCACAAATTGAACTTTCGTCGGGGCAAAAGGAGGGCATAGCTCGGCCATGCACGTAGAGGCCCGTTAAAGGCCAACCTCCAGAGTAACCGGTGAAGCTGGGAGTCAGCTCATTGAGTCCAGCAGGGCATCCACCCGCTCGTCGACGCTACGGAAGGGGTCTTTGCACAAAATCGTCTGGTGGGCGCGGTCGTTCAACTTCAAATGGACCCAGTCCACGGTGTAGTCACGGCCAAGCTCCTGGGCCCGCCGGACAAAGTCGCCGCGGAGTTTTGCCCGGGTGGTCTGTGGCGGTGCGTCCACGGCGTCCTTGATGTCTGTTTCCGCCACCAAGCGCCTGGCAGCACCACGGGCCTGGAGGAGGAAGAAGAGCCCGCGCCTACGCGAGATGTCGTGATAAGTGAGATCCAGCTGCGCGATCCGAGGAGAATCCAGGCCGATTCCATGGCGACGCATGTAACCGTCCATCAGCTTCTTCTTGATAGCCCAGTCCACTTCGGTGTCGATCCCGCTGGTGTCGCCGCTTTCAATGGCATTCAGCGTGCGCTCCCACAGGTCCAGGATGAGCGGTACGTGGGGATTGTGGGCTCCGTTCGACGACACGAAGGCGCTCACCTTCGCTAGGTATTCGCGCTGGATGTCCAGGGCCGTCAGTTGCCGCCCGTTGGCTAGGCGGACCAAGGCCTTGCCGCTGAGATCGTGGGAGATTTCGCGGATGCTGCGAATGGGGTTCTCCATGCGCATGTCCCGCATGATTACGCCGGCCTCAATCATGCGCAGGAGCAGATCCACTGTTCCCACCTTCAACAAGGCGGTGGTCTCGGACATGTTCGAGTCACCGACGATCACGTGCAGGCGACGGAAGAACTCGGCATCGGCGTGCGGCTCATCGCGGGTATTGATGATGGGGCGGGACCTTGTGGTTGCCGAAGATACGCCTTCCCAAATGTGGTCTGCCCGTTGCGAGAACGCGAAGGTGGCACCATGAGGCGTCTTCAGGACTTTGCCCGCACCAGCGATCAGCTGCCGTGTGACGAGGAAGGGAATGAGGATCTCGGCGAGCCGCGAGAACTCACCCCGCCGGGGAATCAAATAGTTCTCATGGCTGCCGTAGGAGTTTCCGGCGGAATCGGTGTTGTTCTTGAACAAGTAGACCGTGCCGTTGAATCCCTCCGCCGCGAGGCGCGCCTGCGCTTCATCCACGAGGTCATCGAGAATGAGTTCACCCGCCCGGTCGTGGGCGATCAGCTGCGCGAGGTCGTCACATTCGGCGGTTGCGTATTCCGGATGCGAGCCGACGTCAAGGTAAAGGCGCGAGCCGTTGGTCAGGAAGACGTTGGACGAGCGCCCCCAGCTCACCACCTTGCGAAAAAGGTACCTAGCGACCTCCTCGGGGGCCAAAGGCCTTGAGTCGGGGCTCGAATACGAAATGCCGAACTCGGTTTCTATCCCGAATATTCTCTTGTCCATCTCAGGCCTCCCCTGCCAGCAGTTGCGTGATTTCCTCTGCCCTGAGCCGCCGGAATGCCCGACGGGAACCGCGACCGCTTTCCGGACTCCGGTCCAGCACTGCCGCCTCGACGGCGGTCCCGGGTAGGGCGTCCACGTCCTTGTCCGTGGCAAGTGCCTTGACCGCCAGACGCAGGGCGTCGGCCAGGCTGAGATCGGCCTTCCAGCCGCCAGCCACCACCTCCGCTACTTGCTCGGCGAGCCCGCCCATCACCACAAATCCGTTCTCGTCGGCAATGGACCCGTCAAAGGTCAGCCGGTACAGATGATCCTCGGCCTGGGCGTGCCCGACCTCTGCCACGGCAAGCTCCACTTCGAACGGCTTCTGTTCCGCGGTGAAGACGGCGCCGAGGCTCTGCGCATAGACGCTGGCCAGTCCGCGGGCGGTGACGTCCTCGCGATCGTACGAATAGCCGCGGACGTCAGCGTAGCGGACACCGGCCTGCCGGAGGCTCTCAAACTCGTTGTACTTGCCTACCGCGGCGAAGGCGATCTTGTCGTAGATCTCACCGATCTTATGCAGGGACGGCGAGGGATTTTCCGCCACCAGGGCGATGCCGTCCGCGCAACTGATCACGACGACGGAACGGCCGCGGGCGATGCCCTTACGCGCGAAGTCCGCGCGGTCCTTCATCAGCTGCTCGGGCGAAACATAAAACTGCTGGGTCATATCAGGCCTCCCGTCCGGCAGCTGCGCGCGATTCAATAATGGATCCGGCGATCGCCGCCAACTCCCGTTCGGACACCCGACGGGCGCCGGCGCGGTTGACCGTGTACACCACCGGCCAGAGTTGGCGGACAGGATCCGGTCCGCCTGTGGCGGAATCGTCGTCGGCCGCGTCATAGAGGGCTTCGACGGCGACGGCGACTGCCTCGTCTTCGGTGAGGCTCGGCCGCCACAGCTTCTTCAGGGCACCTCGGGCGAACACGGAACCGGAGCCGACAGAGTGGTGCTCCAATTCCTCGTATCGTCCGCCTGTGACATCGTAGGAAAAAAGCCGTCCAACGCCGGAGGCCTGATCAAAGCCCGCGAAGAGCGGGATCACTGCGAGACCTTGCATAGCCATGGGCAGGTTTCCCCTGATCATGGCCCCGAGCCGGTTTGCCTTGCCGTCCAGGCTCAACAGCGTGCCTTCGATCTTTTCGTAGTGTTCCAATTCCACTTGGAACAGCCGCGTGATGTCGATGGCCAATCCCGCAGTGCCGGCAATGCCCAGGACGGAGTAATCGTCGGCCGGGAAGACTTTCTCAATATGCCTGCTGGCGATGACATTGCCCATGGTGGCGCGCCGATCGCCCGCCATCAGGACGCCACCTGGATAGCTAAGGGCGACGATTGTCGTGGCATGCGGAACCGGCGGAATCTGTCCCGCGGGCAGCAGTTGATTAAAGGGAAGGAGTTCAGGCCGGGAGCGTTGCAGATGCTCTGTGAACGAAGACGTTGCTTGGGTGGCCAGATGGCTGGCTGCTGGATCCTGCATTGCTGCGCTCCTTCGACTCTGACATCCGATGCCCGGCGGCCTCGCGCCGGCCGGGCCTTAGATTAGCTGGCGGCTGCTTACTGGCCGCCCTTTTGCACAAATGCCCGCACGAACTCTTCGGCGTTCGATTCAAGTACGCCATCAATTTCGTCGAGGAGATCGTCCACGCCCTGCGTGGCGACCGAGGCCTGTGCCTCCGGTGCTGCGGGCGGGGCCTCCGGGACGTCAGCCTCTGTCTCAACGTCGCGGGACTGGGGTTGCTGCTGCTCCTGAGCTGCCATTTCCTTCTCCATTCTGTCCATCCCCGGCAACGGGGACTTCCTGTAATGCCATACTGCCACGGGGCGGGCCGCGACGCTGCGGTTTTAAGAGCCCGTTTGACGGCCTTTCACCTGCTGCCGGTTCAGGCTGGCGGGGCCGGGTCCAGTCCGAGCAATTCACGGAGGAACGCACCCGCTGTGGCATGCTTCTGAAAGAGCTGGCCGGTGAGTGCTTCCGTGCCGCGGAGGGGTTCCCGCGTGGGCACCCGCTGGAGTTTGCCGATGCCGGGAACGTCGAAAATGACCGAATCCCAACTGGCGCCGACCACGTCCTTGCCGAAGCTGGAAACGCACTTCCCGCGAAAATAGGCCCGTGTGTCCGACGGCGGTTCGACGACAGCGCGGCTGATGGCGGCGTCGTCGACGATCCTCTGCATCCGGTCACGCGAAAGCATGCGGTAGTAAAGGCCTTTCTCAGGCCTCACGTCGGCCCATTGCAGATCGATCAGCCCCAAGCGGGCGTCGTTCCATTCCAGTCCGTCACGGTTCCGGTAGCCCTCCAACAGGGACATCTTGGCGAGCCACTCGACGGAAGACGCGGCACCAGCGGGGTTGCTCCCCAGAAGCCCCAACGTCGACTCCCACCGGTCCAGGACATCCCGGGTGTGGCCGTCTCCACTGAAGGAATCGGAGACACCGCTTTCCTGGGCAAGTTTGGCGGCAGCCTCGTAATAGATCCATTGGATGTCCAGCGCAGTTACTCGCCGACCGTCGAGAAGCCTGACCGTAGCAGTCAGGGAGGTGTCGTGGCTGATTGCTTGCAGCCCGGCCACAGGCTCGTGCACTTCGATCTTCGGAGCTTGGCCGGCTTCGATGAGGCTCAGGACCAAAGCCGTGGTGCCGAACTTCAGGTAGTTGGACACTTGGCTCAAGTTGGCGTCGCCGATAATGACGTGCAAGCGCCGGTACTTGTCCGCTGTGGCGTGCGGCTCATCCCGGGTGTTGATGATCGGCCGCCTGATGGTGGTTTCCAGTCCTACCTCGGCTTCGAAGAAGTCCGCACGCTGGCTGATCTGGAATCCGGCAGCCGAACCGTCCTGGCCTTTGCCGAGTCGCCCGGCTCCGCAGATGACCTGGCGCGTGACGAAGAACGGCGTCAGGCCACGGACGATCTCCCCGAAGGGCACCGCGCGCGGCATGAGGTAGTTCTCGTGGGAACCGTAGGACACCGACTTGTTGTCAGTGTTGTTCTTGTACAGGTTGATGGCTGGCAGATCGGGATCGGCTGCGACCTTACGGACGGTGGCCAAGGCGACGAGATCGCCGGCTGCGTCCCAGGCAACGATGTCGCGGGGATTCGTGACTTCGGGACTCGAGTATTCCGGATGGGCATGGTCAACGTACAGGCGCGCCCCGTTCCCGAGGACCATATTCATCAGCAGCGAACCAGACTCGTCGCTGCCATCGGCTTCGAGTTCCTGCCGCCCGTACGCCAGCGCAACGGCCTCGGCGTCCAGCACTGGAGGCCTGTCGGTCAGCTGGCTCGGATCTGCGGCACTGCGCTCAACCGTCCAGCCACGTGCATCATGCAGGGGTTCTTCGTCCGTATAGTCCCACCGCGTTTCAGCGCCCCCGGCCGCCCGCTGCCGCGTCAAGTTCGCGTAGGCCTGGATGATTCGCGCGGACATCATCGTGGCGTTCGCCCCCGGTGCAGAGGGCGCGTGGATACCGTATTCAGTCTCCGAACCCATGACCCGCATGGCCCCGCCCACGGGAAGCTTCTCAGAGGGCAGGCCTTCCGGCCGGGCCGTCACAGGTACTGGCCGGTGTTGGGAGTCGTCTCGATCGACTTCCCGGGCTCCTGGCCGGCCTTGCCCTGGACGATAGTGCGGATGTACGTGATGCGTTCGCCCTTCTTACCTGAGATACGTGCCCAGTCATCAGGATTGGTGGTGTTGGGCATGTCCTCGTGTTCGCGGAATTCGTCGACGACGGCGCGCAGGAAGTGGTCGATCCGCAGGCCCTTCTGTTGGGTCAGCAGGAGATCCTTGATGGCGTATTTCTTGGCCCGGTCCACCACGTTTTGGACCACTGCACCCGAGTTGAAATCCTTGAAGTAGAGCATCTCGGTGTCGCCGTTGGCATAGGTGACTTCGAGGTACTCATTGGATTTCTCGGTGGAGTACATGGCCTCGACGGTGCGCTGGATCATGGCGTCCACCGTGGCCTGCACATCGCCACCGTGTTCAGCCAGATCTGTCGCATGGAAGGGTAGGTCCGTGGTGATGTACTTGGCGAAAATGTCGGCAGCTGCCTCGGCGTCGGGTCGGTGGATTTTGACTTTCACGTCCAACCGGCCGGGACGAAGAATGGCAGGGTCGATCATGTCTTCGCGGTTCGAGGCGCCAATGACGATCACGTTATCCAGCCGCTCGACGCCGTCGATCTCGCTGAGGAGCTGAGGGACAATGGTTGTCTCGACGTCGGAGGAGACACCCGTGCCGCGGGTGCGGAACAGCGAGTCCATTTCATCGAAGAACACCACCACGGGGCTGCCGTCCGAGGCCTTTTCGCGCGCGCGGGCAAAGATCAGCCGGATGTGGCGTTCGGTTTCGCCGACGTATTTGTCTAGGAGTTCGGGACCCTTGATGTTCAGGAAGTAGCTCTTGAGATCCACGTTGCCGGCCCGTTCGGACGCGCGGGCGGCGAGCGAGTTGGCCACGGCCTTGGCGATCAGCGTCTTGCCGCAACCTGGCGGGCCGTATAGCAGGATACCCTTGGGGGCCTTGAGTCCGTGTTCCCGGTACAGATCAGGGTGCAGGAACGGCAGTTCGACGGCGTCCCGGATCTGCTCGATTTGCGGTCCCAGGCCGCCGATATCCTCGTAAGTAATATCGGGGACTTCCTCGAGGACAAGGTTCTCGACTTCCGCCCTGGGAACCTTCTCGAGGGCGTAGCCGGTGCGGGAATCGAGTGACAGGGCATCGCCGACTCGCAGGTGCACTTTCTGCAGGGCACCTGAAAGCCTGACAACCCGCTCCTCGTCGGCGCGGCCCACAACGAGGGCACGGTCCGAGCCAAGCATTTCCTTGAGCGTGACGAGTTCACCCGCCCGCTCATAGCCCAGGCCGGCAACCACAAGCAGGGCCTCGTTGAGGAGGACTTCTTGTCCAACAGCCAGCTGGTTGAGGTTCACGAGGGGGCTGACGCCCACGCGCATCTTGCGGCCGGCATTGAAGATGTCGACCGATTCCTCAGTTGCAGCCTGTCCCGTGCTGCCCGCCGTTGGCTGGCGCCTGGGGTTGATTTGCAGGACGGTCCCGAAGCTGTAAGGCGGTTGGCCGTCTTGTTCGAGGGCTCCTTTGAGCCGGAGGATTTCGGCCTTGGCCGTTTCCAGCATGGTCACGAGCTTGGTGTTGTTCTGGGTGGCAGCGGCCAGTTGACGGTCGATGTGGCGCAGCTTGTCGCGAAGGATGTTTATCTGGCGTTCCGCAACAGTGAGCTCACCGGATTCGTCCACCGGTTGAATTGCCCCACCGCCATGTGCCGCTTTTCCCTCAGCCACGGCCTTGTTCGATGGCTCCTCAGGTGTTGTCCGCCCGAAGTCATTGTTCGACGTATCCACGAAGCATCAGCTCCTTCCCGCTTTCTATAAATAGACCTTAGCCCTCAAAACGGTCGGGAAACCTGTGACATCCGGAATGCGGACTAGTTTGTGATGTTTGCCTAGTGCGAGGCTGAGGGGTCGTCCTTGACGTTGGTCCCGGCAATCGCATCACGTGCCGCACGGCGAAGTTTTTTGTCGGAAACGGCCCGCTCCCCCACGGCTCCCGGAGTCCAGGCATTCAAGTCCTCTTCGCTGAACTCAGTCTTGGAAGGACGGCGCTTGACGGAGATTCCTGTGACACCGTCCGCGAGGCGACGCGTCACCAACAGGAAACCGGTGTGGGCAACCATGCGGTGGTCGGGACGGACGGCGAGGCCTTCGAGGTGCCAGCCCCGGACCATGGACTCCCAGGCGTCCGGTTCGGTGAACCGGCCGTCGGCGCGGATGGCTTCGGCAGTACGGGAGAGCTGGGTGACGGTGGCTACATAGTTGATCCATACGCCGCCGGGAGCCAGGACCGTCGCTACGGCATCCAGGCATTCCCAAGGAGCCAGCATGTCGAGCACCACGCGGTCAACGGATCCGGGTTCCTCGGTGCGGACAACTTCCTCTTGGAAGTCGCCCAACGAGATCTTCCAGGCCGGGTGCGGCCCGCCGAAAATGGTTTCAACGTTGCCGCGGGCGATGTCCGCGAATTCTTCGCGGCGCTCGAAAGAGTGGAGGTAACCGGCGTCGCCCACTGCGCGAAGCAGGGAGATCGAAAGAGCACCGGAACCCACACCGGCTTCCACCACGCGCGCGCCCGGGAAGATATCCGCCATGGTCACGATCTGGCCGGCATCTTTCGGGTAGACCACGGCGGCACCCCGGGGCATGGACAACACGAAATCGGAGAGCAAGGGCCGGAGGGTCTGGTACTGCTGGCCTACGTTGTTTGCCACCACTGAGCCGTCAACCTTGCCGATGATTTCGTCATGGTTGAGGAAGCCGCGGTGCGTGTGGAAGGCGCCGCCTTCTTCCAATGTGATGGTGTTCATCCGGCCGCGTTCGTCCGTGAGCTGGACCCGCTCCCCCACCCGGAACGGCCCGCGGCGCCGAGCCGCACCGGTCGGCTGGGTGGCAGGGTTGGCGGCGGTGGCCGTGTAGTCGGCGGCGGTTTCGCTGCTCATGGGTGTTTCCTCGCTCCTGTACGGCTGGGCCGTCAATTGTTGCCGCCTGGCGGCGCGCAGTGCTGTCCGGGTTATTTCGCGGCCGGCAGGTAACTCTACCGGGAAAGGTCCTACGGGCGCCCGCTCCGGCGGGCTACTTTACCTGTAATGGCTGTCACTACCGCCTGCTGCCGCAGCAGGCCGGTGACGGTGCCGACGTCGTCCACCACGGCGTATTCGCCGCCGTTAAGCTGGGCCAAATACTGGATCAGCTCCTGGCCGCTGGATGTGCGGGGCACGTACGCACCCTCGGCGAGCGGGGTTGAAACTGCTGTGACCAGCGTCGTGGATATTTCCGAGGCAGGCACGGCCGCAGTCGCCGCCGGATCGACCAGTCCTTGTGGCCGTCCGTCCGGTCCGCAGATCACGACGGCGGGAGTACCGTAAGGTGCCACGCGCAGGACATCCGCGACAGTAGCCGAGTTGGGAATCCCGACGGCGGGTTCGGCCAGCGCGGCGGCACTCACCAAGGGCAGGCGGCCGCGGAGCGTGGCTTGCTGAATGGCGCCTGAGGCACCCATCCAGAGGAAGCTGCAGACAAGGAGAGTGATGAGCATGTAGGTGAGATTAGGCGCGCTCCCGCTCAGCAACGACGAGGCGAAGAATCCAACAACCAGGACGATGACGACGATCCTTCCGGCCCAGCCAGCCGCCACTGTCCCCTTTTCCTGGCTGCCCGTCGCTTTCCAAACTGCGGATTCCACCAGGCGACCGCCGTCAAGGGGCAGGCCCGGGAGCACATTGAAGATGCCGATCAGCAAATTGGCCCACATGAAGCTGTTCGCCAATTCCTCTGCGACCCCGCCGAAGACATGGGCCACCACGAGCGGCCAGGTGGCCGCCGCGAGGACAAAGTTGGCGGCGGGTCCTGCCAAGGCGACAACCACCGAGCGGCCAGGAGAAGCAATGAAGCTCTCGAACTGTGTGTGCCCGCCCCACAGATTCAGCACGATCTTCTCCGTGGGCCAGTTGAACGCCTTGGCGCTCAAGGCATGGGCGAGCTCATGGACGAGCACGGAAAGGGCAAGGAGCACCGCATAGGCAAAGGCAACGAAGTACGCTCCGTTTCCCAGGGAGGGGTGCTGCACGAATACGACCGGGCCAACTGCGATCACCGTGAACGCGGCGATGATGAACCACGAGTAGGCAAGGTACACGGGGATTCCCGCGATGCGGCCGAGTGGAATCCCGTCCCTACTGCGGTTACGGGTGCTATGGCCGCCGTTCCGGGGAGTGCTCACTTAGTTTACCTGTCCAAGGAAAGTCGGGGCCGGTATGTTGGCGGATGCCCGGGCGGCAACAAGTGCTTCAAGGTCGGCGACCTTCCGTCCCTGAAGGGTGTCCCAGGTTGCACGGCGGGGATCCTCGGGCAGTGGCATCTGGTGCGGAATTCCGACCGTGACCACGCCGGAGGCGATCGCGGACGCCACTCCCGGGACGGAATCCTCGATTGCGACGCAGTGATCCGCGGTCAGCCCGGGGTCAGTGTCCTGGAGGCGCTCGACGGCGGCGAGATAGGCCTCCGGGTGGGGCTTTCCTTGACTGACGGTGTCCCCGGTGATGAGGAACTCGAAGTAGGGCTTGGGAAGGTTGGCCACGACTTCCCGCGCCATCGGGCCTTCGGACATCGTCACGAGGGCGCAACGGACGCCGGATTGATACAGCTCGTCAAGCAATTCCTTGGCTCCGGGCCGCCACGGCACCTCGACGCGGAGACGGGCGATGACCTGGGCGCTCAAGGAGTCAACGATCTCCCGCTTTTCCAGGTTCACTCCAGACCTTTGGAGAATGCCGGCCGAGTGCATCAGCGATTGTCCTACGAGCTGCATGGCTTGTTCATGGCTCCAGGCGCCTCCGTAGGACTCCACGAGGGTGCGCTCAGCAGCAATCCAGTACGGCTCGGTGTCCACCAGGGTGCCATCCATGTCCCATAGCGCGGCTTTGAGGAGGGGCTGGGTGGCTGAGGCATGCATGCCATCAAGTCTACGTGGAAGCGAGGGGGGCAATTGTCGCTCTACGCCCGGCGCGAAGTGTGCCACGCCGACACCTTAGGGCCATGCATGGGTGGCGGTCTTGGACGTAGGGTGAGTGGATGAACAGTTTGGACGGAGCCCCTGACGGACAGGCCACTTCACCGGAGCCTGAGCGCCTTCTCCAGCCTGTACCCGAGGGCAAGCGCATCACTGTGATGCTGGCGGCTTTCGAAGGCTGGAACGACGCCGGCGAGGCGGCCAGTGATTCCCTGCACTACTTGAACAAGTTGTGGCAGGGAAAGAAAGTGGCATCCGTAGATGCCGACGATTACTACGACTTCCAGTTCACCAGACCGACCGTACGACGCACCGCGGCCGGAACCCGCAAGGTGAAATGGCCTTCCACGCGTCTCTACAAGGCCAGCGTCCCGGACAGCAATGTGGACGTTGTGTTCGTGCTCGGCACCGAGCCTTCCTATCGGTGGCGTGCCTACACAGCCGAGCTTCTGGTCCATGCCGAAGCGCTCAAGGTTGACTACGTTGTGCTGATTGGCGCTCTCTTGGCCGACGTCCCGCACAGCCGCCCGATCCCCGTCAGCACCACATCGGATGACAGTGGATTGAGGCAGCGCTTGAACCTGGAAGCCTCACAGTATGAGGGACCGGTAGGCATTGTCGGTGTCCTGGCCGAATTCGCCCTCCTGGCGGGTCTGCCTACCGTATCGCTATGGGCGGCCGTACCGCACTACGTCGCACAGGCACCCTCCCCCAAGGCACAACTGGCCATTTTGAACAAGATCGAAGATCTTCTCCAGGTACCCTTGGAAACGCATGCATTGAGCGAGGAAGCGGAGGCGTGGGAGCGCGGCGTGGACGAGCTGGCCACCGAGGATCCGGAGATCGCGGCCTACGTGCGGCAGCTCGAAGAAGCCAAGGACACTGCCGACCTTCCCGAAGCAAGCGGTGAATCCATCGCCCGCGAATTCGAGCGCTACCTCAAGCGCCGGGGCAAGGATAAGCCCTGACGGCTCTGCCGCCACGGCTAATCCGGCCGGTGCCCGGTTCGACTTTCGCTCCAGGAACCTAGAGTTCGACGCCGAGCAATCCGTTGACGGCGTCGCTCACCAGCGCTGCGTCCAGCGCGCAAGGCTTTGCGTTGGACTGTTCGCTGAGGGCTGCCGCCGCCCAGGCATCGACGGCGGCGATCGCGCCAGGAGCGTTGAGATCGTTGGCAAGCTCGGCACGCATCCGTGTCAGCAGTTCCGCGGCCGTCCCCTCCGGTGCGATGTCGCGGGCGGCGCGCCACGTCTTGAGCCGCTCCTTGGCTTGCGCGAATCCTTCATCGGTCCAGGACCAATCCGAGCGGTAATGGTTGGCCAGGATCGCCAAGCGGATTGCCGCGGGTTCCTCCCCCGCGGCGCGGAGCTTGGACACAAGCACGAGGTTGCCCTTGGACTTGCTCATCTTTTCGCCATCCAGGCCCACCATTCCGGCGTGGGCATAGTGGTGCGCCAAAGGTACGCCGCTGAGCGAGTATGCATGGCCGGCGCCCATTTCGTGGTGCGGGAAGACCAGGTCCGAGCCACCGCCCTGCACTGTGAAGGGAGCGGGCAGGTACTTCTGGGCAATGACAGTGCACTCAATGTGCCAACCGGGCCGTCCGTCGCCCAGGCTCGCACCGGGCCAACTCGGCTCGCCGTTGCGGGCAACGCGCCACAGCAAAGGATCGAGGGCATTGCGTTTGCCGGAACGGCCGGGATCTCCGCCGCGTTCCGCGAAGAGTTCCAGCATTTCCACTTCACCGAGACCTGAGATGTCGCCTAAGGTCCAGGCATCCGGACTGTCCGAGCGTTTGCCCGCGGCCTCGACGTCGTAATAAACGTCGCCGTCAGGCTCACCGTCGGTGCCGTGCACCCGGTAGGCGAGTTCGTCCGCGATCAGTTGTTCAATCGCCGGGACAATCATCGGGATGGCCTCGACGGCACCGATGTAATGGTTGGGAGCCAGGACGTTGAGGGCGTCCATGTCGGTGTGGAAAAGTTCTATCTGGCTCGCGGCCAGCTCACGCCAGTCCACGCCGGTGGCTGTGGCGCGCTCCAGGAGGGGATCGTCGACGTCGGTGACGTTCTGGACGTAGGCAACCCGTTGGCCGCCGTCCCGCCACGCCCGGTTGAGGAGGTCGAAGGCGACGTAGCTCGCGGCGTGCCCCATGTGGGTGGCGTCGTAGGGCGTGATGCCGCAGACGTACATGGATTGCTCGGCGCGTGGCTCGATGTCCACCAAGGCCTTGAGGGCGGTATCAAACAGCCGCAATTGGGGCATGCTGCCGGGCAGTTCAGGCACAGGGCGGGAGGTCCACGATTTCACAGCCTCAACCTTAGTGCTAGGCGCTGATGACATTGAAACCGAGCAATATGTAGAGGGCGAGGCCGAGAAGGAGGCGGTACCAGACGAAGACCCTGTAGCTGTGGGTGGAAATGAACTTGAGAAACCATCCGATGATGACGAAGCCCACAACGAAGGCAATGACCGTGGCGAGGGCTGTCTCCGGCAGGCCGAAGGGTCCGGTGATTCCTTCCTTCGACACCACCTTGTACGACTGGTACAGGCCACTGCCGAACACTGCGGGGATGGCCAGCAGAAACGAATAACGTGCTGCGGCTTCACGGGTATAACCCATCAGGAGGCCGGCGGTAATGGTGCCACCCGAGCGGGAAACGCCGGGGATGAGGGCCATGGCTTGGGCCAACCCGTAGAGGATGCCGTGCTTGTACGTCAGTTGGCTCAACTCCCGTTCCTGCCGGCCAACTGCGTCGGCTACCGCAAGGATCATACCGAAGACGATGAGCGTGGTGGCCACGATCCACAGGCTGCGGAGGACGGATTCGATCTGGTCCTGGAAGAGCAGGCCAAGCACGATGATGGGCAGGCTGCCGAGGATGACCAACCAACCCATTCTGGCGTCGGGATCGTCTTTTGCCACTTTGCGGCGCAGCGATCCGAACCAAGCCCGCACGATCCTGACGATGTCCCGCCAAAAGAAGAGGATGACGGCCGTCTCGGTGCCCAGCTGTGTGATGGCCGTGAACGCGGCACCCGGATCCGCCGCATTGGGCAGGAAAGAGCCGACAATACGCAGGTGTGCGCTTGAAGAAATCGGAAGGAATTCTGTAAGGCCTTGCACGAGGCCGAGGAAGGCCGCTTCTATCCAGTTCACGTGAATAGACCCTACGTCATGAACTACCCGAACTCCCCGTAAGCTATCAGCTATGCAGCAGCGTTACGTCGGCAATAGCGGGTTTCGGGTGTCCACCCTTTCCCTGGGCACCATGTCCTGGGCGGAGGAAACGGACGAACAGGATGCACGGGAACTGCTCCACACCTTCCTTGCAGCAGGCGGCACCATGATCGACACCGCGGCCTCCTACTCAGGCGGACAAGCCGAGGCCCTTCTGGGGTCCATGCTGGGCGATGTGGTGGCGCGTTCGGAGGTTGTCCTTTCCACGAAAGCCGGAGTCTCGACGTCGGACGTCCGCCGCACTGTGGATGCCTCCCGAGGCTCCATGTTGTCCGCGCTCGACGCCAGCCTTGCCCGCTTGGGAACCGACTACGTCGACATCTGGTTCGCCCAGGCCTGGGACGGCAATGTTCCGCTGGACGAAACACTTTCCGCGCTTGACCTTGCGCTTCGGTCGGGACGCGCGCGGTACGTCGGCATTTCCAACTACAGCGGCTGGCAGACCGCGAAGGCGTCCGCCGTGGCCGGATTCACCGTCGTGGCCAACCAATCCGAATACTCGCTCCTGCACCGGAAGCCGGAGGAGGAACTGGTACCGGCCGTCGAGGATGCCGGCCTGGGCCTCATGGCGTGGGGGCCGCTCGGGCGCGGCGTGCTCAGTGGCAAATACAGGGGACAGATCCCTTCCGACTCACGCGCGGCCGAGGGTCGCTTGAGTAGCTACGTCGAAAAGTATCTCGACGCGCGGGGCGCACGAATCGTCGAAGCAGTCGCCATGGCAGGGCGTGGATTGGGACGCTCCGCGGTGGACGTGTCGCTTAGCTGGCTGCTTTCCCGCCCAGGCGTATCTACGGCGGTTGTGGGCGCGCGCAATGCGATCCAGCTCAAGGAGTCGCTCGATGCGCAACTAGCGCCTCTCCCCGCCGAAATTTCGCGGGCACTGGAAGACGTTTCAGCGATCTGACTCGGCTGAAACTGCGGCATTACTGATCAAGGATCTCCAGCTCGTCTTCATCGAGGAGCTCATTGTTGTCCTCGTCGTCATCTTCTTCATCGTCGTCAAACACCTGAAGGGGTGTGACTTCCGAGTAGGCCTCGTATAGTGAGTCCTCATATACCTCAAAGGCATCTGCAACGGCGAAAAACGCTGCCTCCACAGTGGGATCTCCTTCGCCCCGGCGGGCGGAAGCGGCAATCAGGTGCTCTTCTAAGGCGGCTGTCAATGACTGAAGCGCGACACGCGGATCGATGCTCATGACTTCACGTTAGCCCGAAAAAGACGAAAATGGAGAGGGATGAGAGAACAATTTCTGAGCAGTTCGGTGGAGCGTCAGCGGGACTACGCAAGGCAGTACGAGTATCTCGTACTGACTGTCAGCCCTGACGATTCCTTGCCCGAGGCGCGGCGTCGGCTCGTGGAGCACTCCGAATATGGCAAGTGGGAACTGGAGCGGAGCATCCTCTATATCGGCGGCGGCCGCCGGTTCTGGCTCCGCCGTAGAGTGCTCAACGTGCAGCGCACCGTCTAGCTGCGAGGCCTCGTTTCGGGGCCCCGATTAACCAACCTTTCGAGGGGATTCAGCCTTCGAGGGGGCCGAGCCACGCGTTGGCGACCGTGGTGTGCGCTGACTCATCATTGGAGGGATGGAAAATCCCCGCCAGCACATCGCGATACAGCCGTTCAAGTTCGGAGCCGTGGAAGTAGCTGGAGCCTCCGGAAACCCGGATTGCCACGTCCACCATGTTCCGGGCGTTCTCGGTTGCCCGCACCTTGAGTCCGACAAACTTCGGAAACCACTGGGAGCCGTGGTCGACCAGTGCATCCACGTCACGGGCAACTGATGCTAGATGCGGCTGGATGGAATCCATGGCCATGGCGGCGTCGGCAATCCTCCAGCGGATGTCTGGATCTTGCGAAAAGCTCCGGCCGCCGTACTTCGCCGAGGTCCTGCGCTTGACGGCCTCAACGGCCAAAGTGAATGCCCGTTCCCCGATGCCTGTGTACACCGCCGCGAGCAGCGTTTCGAAGCACGCGAAAATCGCGAAGATCAAGGGATCCTGGCTGGGTCCGACGGGCAGTTTCCGGAAGATGCGTTCGGGCGGAACCACCGCACCCTGCAGGAGCGTGGTGTTCGATTGGCTTGCGCGCATGCCCAAGGTATCCCAGTCGGCGAGGGTCTCGTGACCCGGGGCATCACGTTGGATGAAGCCGAAAACCAGCTCGCCATCCCCGTCCCGCGCGCCACCGTCCTTGCCGAAGATTCCGAGGCGCGTCCAGCCCGGTGACAGGCTCGTGAAGATTTTCCGTCCCGTGAAGCTGTACCCGCCGTCGTCCTGCGGTTCGGCCGTGGTCCCTGAGTCAAACAGCATGGAGTCGTTGCCCGCCTCGGAAATCCCGAAGGCAAAGACCTCGCCGTTACCGGCTTCCGTGAGGACAAAGCCGAGGGAGTCGTCTCCGCGGGCGGCGAGGACATGCGCGACGCCGGTCCAGACGAGGTGCATATTGATGGCCAACGCGGTGGCCGGGGCAGCCGTTGCAAGACGGCGCTGAAGTGCCGCCGCCGCTTCGAGCCCGAGCCCGAGTCCGCCGTCGGACTCCGGGACGAAGATCTTCAGGTAACCCACCGCAGCGAGCTCCCCCAAGTCTTCGTGGAAAAACGAGTTGTCCCGGTCATAGCCGGCGGCGCGGCTCCGTATGCGCTCCAGCAGCTCGTCCGGCAGGATCTCCTCGGGAGTCACCACGTTGTCCTTAATAGTTGCTCAGCAGGGTGTTGAGCACCCTGGACCCGAACTTGAGCGAATCGGCGGGAACGCGTTCGTCAACTCCGTGGAACATTCCAGTGAAGTCAAGTTCCTCCGGCAGCATCAGGGGCGCAAACCCGTAGCCGGTGATGCCGATCTTGCTAAGCGATTTGTTGTCGGTGCCGCCTGACAGGGTGTACGGCAAGACCTTGGCGCCCGGGTCTTCCGAGTGCAGGGCGTCGATCATGGCGTCTACCAGGTTGCCGGCAAACGGCACCTCCAAGGACACGTCCTTGTTGACGTAGCTGACGTCCACACCGTCTCCGGCAAGTTGCTTGATGGTTTCGAACACGAGCTCCTGCTGCCCGGGCAGAGTGCGGCAATCCACCAGTGCTTCCGCGGATTCCGGGATGACGTTGTGCTTATATCCCGAGCTCAGCAGTGTGGGATTCGAGGTGTTCTGCAGAGTGGCTCCGACGAAACGCGCCACGGTGCCGAGTTCCTTCAGCAGGATCTCGGGGTTGTCCGGGTCGAATTCGACGCCGGTCAGTTCGGTGACACCATCCAGGAATTGGCGGGTGGTGGGTGTGAGTTCGATGGGCCACCGGTATTCCCCGATTCGGGTGACTGCGCCCGCCAGACGCGTGATGGCGTTGTTCGTGTTGATTTGCGAACCGTGCCCCGCCCGTCCGTGGGCCATGAGCCTCAGCCAGGAAAGACCCTTCTCCGCAGTTTGAAGCAGGTAGGTGCGCTGGCCGCCGATCGTCGCGGAGAAGCCGCCTACTTCGGAGATCGCTTCCGTCGCGCCGTCGAACAGTTCGCGGCGGTGCTCGACGGCGTACCGCGCACCGTGGTTGCCGCCCGCTTCCTCGTCCGCGAAGAAGGCAAAGATGATGTCCCGCTTGGGCTTGCGTCCGGTCCGGGCGAAGTCACGCATGACGGAGAGAATCATGGCATCCATGTCCTTCATGTCCACGGCACCCCGACCCCAAATGAGTCCATCTTTGAGTTCGCCGCTGAAAGGATCCACAGACCACTGGTCCTTGAGCGCAGGAACGACGTCGAGGTGGCCGTGCACCACGAGGGCGTCTGCTGAGGGGTCCTCCCCCGCCATGCGCGTCACGACGTTGGCGCGCCCCGGAGCGGATTCAAAGATTTCAGCCTCTAACCCCACTTCGCTAATCAGCGCCGCGGTGTATTCGGCGGCAGCACGTTCCCCGGGACCGGAATCGTCACCGAAGTTCGAGGTGTCTATCCGGATAAGTTCCTGGCAGATCCGGACTACTTCGTCCTCGGGTCGGATATCAGTCATGGGACTCTCCTCACTGGCAGGGATTCGTGTACTCCGGCGGGCAGGCGTCAAGGTGCGGACGCTCCCGCGCGCTCCCCTCAGCCTACCCACCGGCCGCCCGTTTGGCCGCGTGTTTTCCGGTGTTTTGACGCGGACTGAGAGGAACTAATTGCCGGTCCCGGCACCTTGGCCAGCTCCGATTTTTTTATTTTCCAGAAACCGTGTTAGAGTTTTTCTCGCTGCTTCGGAGGAAAGAGAAGCGCCGAGAGGTGCAGAACGAAGGCTCCGAACACCACCTGCGCGGGTGGCGGAATGGCAGACGCGCTAGCTTGAGGTGCTAGTCCTCGAAAGGGGGTGGGGGTTCAAGTCCCCCTCCGCGCACAATTATAAGGCCCGGAATCGTAAAGATTCCGGGCCTTATTTATTTAATATGAATTTGCTTTTTCAGCAATTGATGCGGCATTCATCACATTCATTACATTCCTGCAGAGTCGATTGGATTCGTGTGCATCAGCCCCAGAATTCGGTGAGCTGCTTGGCAAGGGTCCTGCCTTGCTCGTCACCGGCTCGAGCGGCGGGCGGACGCAGCGACAGATCCATGGCGTTGGCGCCGAACATGTGCTCGGAGCTGCTGTCCGGGAAGATCGTTTCGACTCTGCTGCCGCGTGCTCGTAGTTCATCGACCTGTGTCGCGAGATGCATGCCCCAGTCCACCGGAGTCCGGGATCGGCCGCCGAACGGTGACAGCACCAACACCCGTGCGTATCCGGCTGCCAGATCGGCATTCTCGGCGTTGGATCGGTAGCCGCCGTCGATATATCGGCTGGCGCCGATACGGTAGGCGAAGCCACTGGCACAGCTGGCGGCCACGGCGTCCACCAAGTCGACCCCGCTGTGCCGGTCGAACACGACCGGCTCACCGGTATGCGCATTGACCGCCGTGATGAGCACCCTTTGTTCCGGCCAGTGCTGGCTAGGCAGACGGGCAGCGACAGTATCGCGCCACCGCGTTTGCGCAGAACCGGCTCCTACAGTGCCGTGCGACGCCTCGTCCATTTCGAGGGCCGCCGCGCCCATTCTGCGGCGCATGTCGGCCGCATCCTCAGCGGCGGCGATGATTCGGCTCGTTCTCTCCATATCGTTCGCCGCCGCCCCGACGCGAACGCGTCCAGCGTCTGACCCCACTGGAGCGGTCCGTGGCTGGGGTGCAGCAGAAAGGATGTCGG
Organism: Arthrobacter sp. DMZ02-1R; assembly: GCF_057747935.1. NCBI lineage: Bacteria > Bacillati > Actinomycetota > Actinomycetes > Micrococcales > Micrococcaceae > Arthrobacter > Arthrobacter sp. DMZ02-1R. The sequence continues at coordinate 2,290,164 of NZ_CM173230.1, read as the reverse complement.
CAAGCAGTTGGGTCGGGCTCGCGCCGGTAATCTGGGCCGCGGCCGTCGATCCTGCCGACGTGCCGATGATCAGATCGGCGTCGGTCACATCCAACCCGGCATCGAAGAGGCCGGCGATGACGCCGATCAGCCAGGCATTGCCTGCCGATCCGCCACCGCCGAGGACCAACGCTCGCTCACCCGCGGCGAGTACCCGTCTTGTGGCGTCGACCTGCGGCAGACGCTGGCCGGACCTCGGCTGGTCAGAGGCCGTGGTCGAAATGGAGTGCAGAGGTGAAGAAGGTGTCGTGTTCATGGGAGTCGCCTTTCGCGAATTGCCTCTGGGGCGCTCCCGGTCGCGACTACCTCAGCCGCGCGATCGTGGACTGCGAGGGAGCACCCATTACGGATACTGCGTTCATGGGACTCACCTCCGTCGATAGATCACGATCACTGAAAAGCTAGCACGCCGCGACGCGGTGCGCTACTGACCTGTTTCCAACCTCACGCCGGCACCCTAAAGCGCGGTCACGGACCCGCTGAAGTGCCTCCTGCCGCTACGGGGGTTCCAGGCGACATAGTCCGAAGCCTCCCAAGCGCCCGATTCGGTGTCGAGCGTGCTGATTTCCAAAGCCACCCGCGCTGGGAGGAACACGGGTGCCTCGAAATTCACCTCCCATCGGAACGCCTCCGACTTCACCGAGCCAACGTCCGCCAGGGCCCGGGAGGCAAGGTACATGCCATGCGCTATGGCTCGCCGAAGCCCCACTGCCTTGGCGGAGAGGACGCTGAGGTGGATCGGATTGAAGTCCCCGGACACCCCAGCGTAGAGACGGCCGGTATCCACGCCGAGCTGCCAGACGGCCGTCGGCGCAGGAGTAGTGAACTCCCTCGGCGCGGCGGCTGCAGCCGCCTTGTCGACTCCCGGCAGGAACACTCCCTTGGCCAAGTACGTCGAGGCACCCCGCCAGAGCAAGGCCCCATCACTGTTTGAACGGACCTCGGCGACGACGTCCAGCTGCGTTCCAGCCCTATGGCCCCGCATGTCCTCGGCCCAGGACCGGATGTCGAGCAGTTCGCTGAATGGGACCGCCCGCAACTGCTCCACTTGGTTCCGCAGATGGATCATTCCGAGCAGCGGAAGCGGGAAGTCGTCGCGGTTGAGAACACTCATGGCTACCGGAAAAGCGAGGGCGTGGATGAAACCTGCAGGCAGAACGTCGCTGGCGCTCTCTCCAACCAGATGCTGGTAGGCGGTGAGGTTCCCGACGTCGGCCTGCACCCCACGGACCTCATGACTCCCTTGAGGCAGCGCATTGGAAGCCTGGAATCCCATCATCCTTCTCCGCGCTGCCGTAGCCGCGGCATTCACATACAGCTTTGAGAGCGACGGCAAGTCCCCCAGGATGAGCGGCTGTTCTGTACTCACGCACCCACCAGGTTCTGCCCGCATACCCTCAGCACTTCGCCCGAGATCCCGGCGGCCGCATCCGATGCCAGGAATGCGATGGCCTCTGCGACGTCGCCCGGCCGGCCGCCTTGCTGGAGGGAATTGAGCCGTCGGGCCACCTCCCGGGTAGCGAAGGGGATTCGGGCAGTCATGTCTGTTTCGATGAAGCCGGGGGCGACTGCGTTGATGGAACCGCCGCTTTCTGCCAGCAGGGGTGCCGTGGCGCGAACCATTCCGATCACTCCGCCTTTGGAAGCCGCGTAGTTCGTCTGCCCGCGATTCCCCGCGATGCCGCTCGTGGAAGCCACAGAGACGATTCTGGGGGCTTTGCTGAACCGCCCGGATTCCAGAAGCGCCTCGTTGATTCGCAACTGCGAGCCGATGTTGACGCCGATGACCGAGTTCCAGCGACTTTCGTCCATGTTGGCCAGGAGCCTGTCCCTGGTGATGCCGGCGTTGTGGATGACGATGTCAAGGCCGCCATGGCGTTCCATGGCGTGGTCTATGATCCGTTTCCCGGCGTTCTCCGCCGTGATGTCCAACTGCAGGGCGGTGCCGTGGACCTCGTTGGCGACGGCCGCGAGGTGGTCTCCGGCGGCGGGGATGTCAACCACTACTAGCCGGGCGCCGTCGCGGTACAGGGTGCGTGCGATCGCCGCACCAATTCCACGGGCGGCCCCCGTGACGACGGCGACTTTGCCGTCCAGGGGCTTGTCGGCGTCGGCGGGTAGCTGGCCGGCACTCGTGGTGACTGTCAGGAACTGCCCATCCACGAACGCGGACCGGCCCGACAGGAAAAAGCGCAGTGCACCCAGTGTGCTGGGGCTCGTTGTGCTGGCGCTGCCACCAAGGAGAATGCCGTTGGCCGTGGCGCCCGCCCTGAGCTCCTTGGCCAGCGAACGCAGCAGCCCATCGACCCCTTGGCGTCCGGCAGCGGCAGCAGGGCTTGCCGCGGATGCGGAGGTACGGGAGATGGTGACGACTCTTGCAGAGGGGACCAAATCCCGGAGCGATTGCGCGGCCGTGAGGACGGGGCCGGCGAGGTCTTCAGGGTGCTCCACGTCGTCGAGCACCAGGATGATCGCTCCGAGCTTTTCCTTGGGCAGGGCATTTCTCCGCACATCCAACCCCCAGCCAAGGAGCGCTGCCGCCAGTTCATCGGGGCCTGATGCGTTCCCGTTCCCGCTCCCCAGCAAAAGTACGGGCCCTGGAACCAGGGGTTCTCCCGCTTTGTACCTCCGAAGCACGGCAGGTTGGGGCAGTCCAAGTTTCCTGGCCAGGTCCTTGCCGATGCCCTGGCTGACAAACTGTGTGTATTTGTCGGTCATGCCGCCTACCGCCCTTCCGGAGCGGAATAGGCCTCGAGGATCGCGACGACGCCCTGTCCTCCGGCGGCGCAGATGGAGATGAGTCCGCGGGCCGGACGGCCGTCCACTGGGCCGTTCTCATGGAGCATCTTCGCCAGCGTCGCGACGATCCGACCACCAGTGGCAGCAAAGGGATGGCCGGCGGCGAGGGACGAGCCGTTGACGTTGAGCTTGGCGCGATCGATCTTGCCGAGGGCGCCGTCCAAGCCCAGGCGGTTGCGTCCGAATTCTTCGTCTTCCCACGCAGCGAGCGTACTCAGAACGGTGCCCGCGAAGGCTTCGTGGATTTCGAAGAAATCGATGTCTTCGAAGGACAACCCGTTGCGGGCGAGAAGCCGTGGCACCGCAAAGACAGGCGCCATGAGGAGCCCGTCCTTGCCGTGGACGAAATCGACGGCGGCCGCTTCGCCATCGACGACGACGGCCAGTTTGGGCAGGCCGCGGGCGGCGGCCCATTCTTCGGTGCCCAAGAGCACGGTGGAAGCGCCGTCCGTGAGCGGGGTGGAGTTGCCGGCCGTCATAGTGGCCTCCGCTCCGAGGCTCTTGCCGAAGACGGGCTTGAGCGTGGCCAGCTTCTCCATGGACGTATCCGGGCGAAGGTTCGAATCGCGGCTCAGGCCGCGGTAGGGAGTCACGAGGTCATCAAAGAAGCCGCGCTCGTAGGCCGCGGAGAGGTTATGGTGGCTGTTGAACGCGAGCTCGTCTTGGGACTCACGGCTGATCTTCCACTGGGCCGTGGTCAACGCCTGGTGCTCACCCATGGACAGGCCGGTCCGCGGCTCTCCGGTGTTGGGGGCATCCGGGGCCAGATCCTTGGGACGAAGCCGGGACAGGACTTTGAGCCGCTCGGGCAGCGATTTGGCCCGATTGAGGTCGAGCAGGATTTCGCGAAGTCCTTCGCTGACGGCAATAGGGGCATCGGACGCAGAGTCGACGCCGCCCGCGATGGCCGAGTCGATCTGGCCGAGCTTGATCTTGTTGGCCAGGCCGAGGACTGTCTCGAGGCCCGTGGCACACGCCTGCTGGAGATCGTAGGCCGGCGTCTCCGGCGACAGGGCTGAGCCGAGCACCGCTTCGCGTGTCAGGTTGAAATCGCGGGAGTGTTTCAGGACAGCACCTGCGGCAACTTCACCGATCCGCTCCTCCTGAAGTCCGAAACGGGCAATCAATCCGTCCAAGGCGGCCGTCAGCATGTCCTGATTGGAGGACTTGGTGTAGGCGCCGCCGGCCCGCGCAAAAGGGATCCGGTTGCCGCCAACCACCACGGCTTTGCGAAGCGTGCCCCGGCCAGTGGCGGTTTCCTGTGGTGCGCTCGCGGACTCTGTTGCTTCAGGCATGCGCTTCTCCTTATGATCACATTCGGGTTACTGATACTCAGCGTACCTGATACGCTGAGTATCGTGAACATCCCCAGTCCGGCACTTTCTGTCGACCTTCCTGCCGGGAGCGCTGCCCTGGCAGGCGGAGGGAGCCCCGCCGTTGACGGCCGCGCCACCCGTTGGCAGCGCCACCGCGAGGAACGCCGCCGCGAACTCATCAAAGCCGCTCGCAAGGCTGTCCACGCGCTGGGAAGCGACGCGTCCATGGAGGACATAGCCGCCGCCGCGAACACCTCCAAGTCCGTGTACTACCGGTACTTCGGGGACAAAGCCGGCCTGCAGCAAGCCATGGGCGAAGTGGTGCTTGGACAGATGCAACGCCGGATGAAGGAAGCAGCGGAAAGCGCGCAGACTCCACGGGAGGGCTTGTTCGCCATGGTCTCGGCCTACCTGCAAATGGCAGAGTCGAGCCCAAACGTCTATGCATTCGTCACACGACTCACGCACGGAGAGCCCTCTGATCAGGACGCCATCGCCGCTTCCGGAGCACTCGGCCACTTCTTCGAGTCAATCAGTGCCATGATCGCCAAGCCCATGCGGGAACATCTTGGGGCGGAAAAGGAAGCACTCATTGAATACTGGCCCACCGCGGCAATCGGGCTCGTCCGCAATGCCGGCGAAATGTGGCTAGGTAGCCCAGCCTCTCCAGCGAAGCCCGACCAGGAAACCATGGCCTCCCGGATCACCGATTGGCTGTGCGTGGGAATCGCCTCTGAGCTCAAGACCAACTCCGCAGAAAACCAGCAATGACACATCAGTTGTTCGGAACCAAAGAAGGAATCAACATGACTGAAGTAGTGGATCGCACGCCCTCCAGCACCCGTGAGCCTGCCGGGACCGTTGCCACCACACAGCCCGCAGCACCCGTAGTGGACGTAGCGGCGCTCGGCGAACTACTGCTGGGCAAGTGGGCCCACATCCGGCATACGGCGCGCGACCTCGCAGGCCGCCCGGAGGTACACAAGATCGAAGGCCTGACGCATACCGAGCACCGCAAGCGGGTGTTCGGGCAGCTGAAGTACCTCGTGGACAACAAGGCGGTACACCGGGCCTTCCCCTCCAGCTTGGGCGGTTCGGATGATCACGGTGGCAACATCGCAGGCTTCGAGGAACTCGTCACCGCCGATCCTTCACTGCAGATCAAAGCCGGCGTCCAGTGGGGGCTGTTTGGTTCCGCCGTCATGCACCTCGGTACCGAGGAACACCACAACAGCTGGCTGCCCGGCATCATGAGCCTGGAGATCCCAGGTTGCTTCGCCATGACCGAAACCGGCCATGGTTCCGATGTTGCCAGCATCGCCACTACGGCCACGTACGATGACGCCACCCTGGAGTTCGTGATCAACACGCCGTTCCGTGCAGCGTGGAAGGACTACATCGGCAACGCAGCCGAGGACGGCTTGGCCGCCGTCGTGTTCGCCCAATTGGTGACCCGCAATGTGAACCATGGCGTCCACGCGTTCTACGTTCCGCTCAGGGACCCGGACACCAAAGCATTCCTTCCGGGAATCGGCGGCGAGGACGACGGTGTCAAAGGCGGCCTCAACGGCATCGACAACGGCCGGCTTCACTTCAGCGATGTCCGCATCCCCCGCACCAACCTGCTCAACCGCTACGGCAACGTCTCCCCAGCCGGCGAATACACCTCCCCGATCGCCAGCCCCGGCCGGCGTTTCTTCACGATGCTCGGCACGCTGGTGCAGGGCCGTGTCTCCCTGGACGGCGCCGCAGTAGCCGCGAGCAAGGTGGCTTTGACCACCGCCATCCGATATGCCACCGAGCGGCGCCAATTCAACGCATCCTCTCCTACCGACGAGGAGGTCCTTCTGGACTACCAGCGGCACCAGCGCCGCCTGTTCACCCGGCTGGCCACCACCTTTGCAGCGAGTTTCGCGCACGAGCAACTGCTCGAAAAATTCGACGACGTCTTCTCCGGCCGGCACGACACCGACGCAGACCGCCAGGACCTGGAGACCCTCGCCGCGGCGCTCAAGCCCTTGAGCACCTGGCACGCTCTCGACACTCTGCAGGAATGCCGTGAGGCCTGCGGCGGCGCCGGATTCCTCATCGAAAACCGTTTCGCCTCGCTCCGCGCAGACCTGGATGTCTACGCCACTTTCGAGGGCGACAATACCGTGCTGCTCCAGCTTGTCGCGAAGCGCCTGCTGGCCGACTACGCCAAGGAGTTCCGCAACGTTGACTTCGGCGTATTGGCGCGCTTCGTAGCGGCCCAGGCAGCGGACGTCGCGATCAACCGCACCGGGCTGCGGCAAGTGGCGCAGTTCGTGGCCGACACGGGATCCGTCCAGAAGGCAGCCCTGGCCCTGCGGGACGAAGAAGGCCAGCGCACACTACTGACTGACCGGGTGCAGTCGATGGTGGCGGAGGTGGGTTCGGCACTCAAGGGTGCGAACAAGCTTCCACAGCACCAGGCCGCGGCACTGTTCAACCAACACCAGGACGATCTGATCGACGCCGCCCAGGCACATGCCGAACTCCTGCAATGGGAAGCGTTCACGGAAGCCCTCGGGAAGATCAGCGATCCCGGCACACTTCAGGTGCTTACATGGCTTCGCGATCTCTTTGGCCTCTCGCTCATCGAAAAACACTTGTCTTGGTACCTCATGAACGGCCGCCTCTCCATGCAGCGCGGGCGCACGGTGGGCGCCTACATCAACCGGCTCCTCCTCAAGATCCGTCCCCACGCCCTGGATCTGGTTGCCTCCTTCGGCTACGGCCCGGAGCACCTGCGCGCGGCCATCGCGTCCGGAGCCGAGAAAGAGCGCCAGGACGAAGCCCGCAGCTACTTCCGGGCACAACGAGCCGGCGGCAACGCTCCAGCCGAGGAGAAGACCTTGCTCGCATTGAAAGGGCGGAAGTCCGGCTAGCATGCAGCCGTGACCGTCCGGTGAACAGTTGCCGAATCCCTTAACGTCGACGGTGCCGCACCCCCTCAGCGGGCGTGCGGCACCGTCGTCGTTCCTTCCCAAGTGACCCGCACTTAAGGTCGTTTTGGGCGCCCAAACCGACACATACTGCGGGGGCCCACGCCGCCAGGGTTCCCTGGCCGAGCTTGCGAGGCGAGGGTGGCGGTGGGGACTAGTTGGGCTCGTGGGTTAGGGGTTTAGTGGGCGAGGACCGAACGGTAGACCTCAAGGGTTGTTTCGGTAATCGATTCCCAAGAGAAGTGCTGCTCCGCGCGGACGCGGCCCGCGGCGCCCATAACCTTGGCCCGCGCAGGATCGGACACAACCTCGTTGAGGGCCGCGGCGAAATCCGCGACGAACTTTTCTGGATCCAGCGGGGTTCCGGTACCGTCCGTCACCTGCTCCAGTTCCACGAGGAGTCCCGTTTCACCGTGCTGAACCACTTCGGGGATGCCGCCCGTAGCGCTTGCCACCACGGCCGCGCCACATGCCATGGCCTCGAGGTTGACGATGCCGAGGGGCTCGTAGATCGACGGGCAGGCGAAGGCCGTGGCATGGCTGAGGACCTGGATGAGCTCATGCCTCGGAAGCATGCGTTCGATGACCAGGACACCTTCGCGTTTGCTCTGCAGGTCCTCGATGAGCCGGGCCGTTTCCGCTGCGAGTTCCGCAGTGTCCGCCGCCCCCAGGCAAAGCACAAGCTGCACATCTTCCGGCAGGCTCGCGGCCGCCTTCAGGAGGTAGGGAACACCCTTCTGGCGCGTGTTACGCCCAACGAAGACCACACTGGGCTTGGCGGGGTCGATGCCGAGGGCGCGAATTGCGTCTTCGCCTTCGTCCGGCTGCCACATGTCGACGTCGATGCCGTTGTGGACGACTCGGACCTTGGCCGGATCTACGTTCGGATAGCTACGCAGGATGTCCTTCCGCATGCCGTCCGAGACGGCGATGATAGCCGCGGCGGCCTCATAGGCGGTCTTTTCAACCCATGAGGACAACGCGTAGCCACCGCCCAGCTGCTCCGCTTTCCACGGCCGCAGCGGCTCCAGGCTGTGGGCGCTGAGCACATGGGGTATCCCATGCAACAGCGACGCCAGGTGGCCGGCCATGTTGGCGTACCAGGTATGGGAATGGACCAGGTCCGCTCCGGCGATGTCCGGCACGATGCGCAAATCCACACCGAGGGTCTGGACGGCGGCATTGGCCGCCCCCAGATCAGCCGGTGTGGAATACGACGTCACCGTTGCACCGTGGAAGTCCGCCTCACGGGGCGCGCCGAAGGCACGCACCTGCAGATCCACGTGCTTCGCCAAGACGCGGCTGAGCTCGGCAACATGAACGCCGGCCCCGCCATAGATTTCGGGTGGAAACTCTTTAGTCACAATGTCTACGCGCACGTTACCTAACGTAGTCCTTCGGGAGTATGTGTTCTAGTGTGAAAGGGTCCGGCAACCCGGGCTTTTTTCGGGGGCTACAAAGACGTACAGGGAGAGCAAACACCATGGCGTTGAAGAAAGTATTGTCAATTGTGTTGGCTGGCGGCGAAGGAAACCGCCTTATGCCATTGACGGCAGACAGGGCCAAACCTGCGGTGCCGTTCGCGGGGGGGTATCGTTTGATCGATTTCGCTCTCTCGAATCTGGTCAATTCCGGGTACCTCCAGATCGTGGTGTTGACCCAGTACAAGTCGCACAGTCTAGACCGCCACATTTCCGAGACCTGGCGGATGTCCACCCAGTTGGGCAAGTACGTGGCCTCGGTTCCCGCCCAGCAGCGCGTGGGCAAGAGCTGGTTCCTCGGCAGCGCGAATGCCATCTACCAGTCCCTGAACCTGATTCACGACGCCAACCCCGACATTGTGGTGGTTGTCGGAGCGGACCACGTCTACCGCATGGACTTCCAGCAGATGGTCCAACAGCACGTGGCCAGCGGGGCCAAGGCCACGGTCGCCGCCGTCCGCCAGCCGCTGAGCATGGCCAACCAGTTCGGGGTGATCGAGGTCGACAAAAACGATCCCCAGAAGATTTCGGCGTTCGTGGAGAAGCCCGCTGAAACGGAAGGCCTCGCCGCCGATCCCACGCAGTTCCTTGCTTCGATGGGCAACTACGTCTTCGATGCAGACGCACTGGTGGAGGCCCTTCGCATCGATGCGGAGCGCCTGGACACCAAGCACGACATGGGCGGAGACATCATTCCCTACTTCGTCGGGCAGGGCGAAGCAGGCGTCTACGACTTCACGCTCAACGACATTCCGGGATCCACAGACCGCGACCGCACCTACTGGCGCGACGTAGGCACCATCGATTCGTTCTATGACGCGCACATGGACTTGATTTCACCCGTCCCCGTGTTCAACCTGTATAACTCGGAATGGCCCATCTACACGCGGCAGAGCATTTCACCGCCCGCCAAGTTTGTCCGGGGCGACAACGACACGGTCGGCACAGCGCTGGACTCCATCGTGGCCAGTGGCTCCGTGATCTCCGGTGGAATCGTAGAAGGATCCGTCCTCTCCAACGATGTCTATGTGGGACCGGCCAGCAGGATCCAGGACTCGGTATTGATGGACAAAGTGCGCATCGGCGAGGGCGCCGTGGTCAAGCGAGCCATCATCGACAAGAACGTGAAGGTTCCTGCCGGGGCTGCCATTGGCCTGGATGCCGACCTCGACCGTGCCCGCGGCTTTAAAGTCACCGAATCCGGAATCACGGTACTCGCCAAGGGTCAGGTTGTACCGGAGCCTGACGCTTCCGAGCTCTCCTTGGCTGCCGAATACCGGCTCTCGGTACCTGACGCGATCAAAGCCGCCACCGAGAAGTTCCCTGACATGCGGGATTCGGCGGAACAGGTCGCCAAAATCCAGGCTTCCTCGGTGGAAGTCTGACCCAGGCTCCAGGAACCAAGAGCAGCCCACGGCCTCTCCGGCGACAACAGGTATTCAGCCTCTGTCGCCGGGGAGGCTTTGCTGTGCGCGACCCTGTAAAATTGAGCCAATGAGCCCCGCCGATTTGACGCCTGAAGAGATCCAGGCCGCCCTCAAGGTCCTGAACACTATCCACGCCTATGACGAGGAGCACCCCGACTACGTCGCTGTCCGTCGTGCCACGGGGAAGATGTTCAAGGCCGTCAAGCGCCACCGCCGGGTTACCAAACGGGACGAGATCGCGGAAGCCGACCGCGCGGTCCTCGCCTTGACTGCCACTGCGGCCCCGGACAGGATCGACGACGAGACCCGCGGCAACAAGCTAGCCACCTCTGCCACGGGCGAAATCGCTGGCCATCTCATCCGCTCGAGGCCCTGTTACATCTGTAAACAGCACTACACGCAGGTAGACGCGTTCTACCACCAGCTGTGTCCGGAGTGTGCGGCCTTCAGCCACAGCAAGCGGGATGCCCGCACCGACTTGAGCGGACGCCGTGCCCTGCTCACGGGCGGCCGCGCCAAGATCGGCATGTACATCGCCCTCCGCTTGCTCCGCGACGGCGCACACACCACCATCACCACCCGTTTTCCCAAGGATGCGGCACGCCGCTTTGCAGCCATGGAGGACAGCGCGGACTGGTTGCACCGGCTCAGGATTGTGGGCATCGATCTCCGCGACCCTTCGCAGGTCATGGCCCTCACCGACTCACTCAATGAAGCCGGTTCCCTCGACATCATAATCAACAACGCCGCCCAGACGGTCCGCCGTTCCGGGAACGCGTACAAACCCTTGGTGGATGCCGAGGACGAGCCACTGCCGGAGGCCCTGCAGGCGGCCAACGGCGGTCCGGAGCTGGTTACGTTCGGACACGCCCACGACAAACATCCCTTGGCCATCACCCATAGCGTCACCGAGCGTCCGGTACTAGCAGGAGATGCGATTACCTCGCTCGCCCTGTCCACGGGCTCCGCGTCGTTGGAGCGAATCGCTACGGGCACCGCGATCGACGCCGGCGGATTGGTCCCCGACCTTGCGACGATCAACAGCTGGACCCAAGTGGTGGACGAAGTCGATCCCCTGGAGATGCTCGAGGTTCAGCTTTGCAACGTCACCGCGCCATTCCTGCTGGTCAGCCGGCTCCGCGAGGCCATGAAGCGGTCCACGGCACGCCGAAAGTACATCGTGAACGTCTCAGCCATGGAGGGGCAGTTCTCCCGCGCCTACAAGGGCCCCGGGCACCCGCATACCAACATGGCAAAGGCTGCGTTGAACATGATGACACGGACCAGCGCGCAAGAGATGCTGGACAGTGACGGGATCCTGATGACCGCCGTCGACACCGGTTGGATCACGGACGAACGTCCGCATTACACCAAAGTCCGACTCATGGAGGAAGGCTTCCACGCACCGCTCGATCTCGTGGATGGAGCGGCGCGGGTCTACGACCCCATCGTCATGGGCGAAAACGGCGAAGACCAGTACGGCGTCTTCCTGAAGGACTACAAGCCCTCCCCCTGGTAACCCAGGTGGAGGGCCGCGGGCCCGCGCCTACGTCAGTCGCGTGATCTCAACGGTCACGGTCAGGCCCGATCCGCCGCCGCCGGACAAGATGCCCTTCAAGGGAGGAACATCCCGGTAGTCCCTTCCGCGTGCCACCGTGACGTGATAGTCCCCGGCAGGCTTGTGGTTGGTGGGATCCCAACTGCGCCATTCGCCGTCCCACCATTCCAGCCACGCGTGGGATTGGCCAGCCACCGTTTCCCCGATCTCGGCCGTGGGCCGCGGATGGATGTAGCCGGACACATACCTCGCTGGAATGCCGCAACTCCGGAGCGAACCAATGGCCAGGTGGGCCAGATCCTGGCAGACTCCCTGACGTTGGTTCCAGGCCTCTTCTGCGTTCGTGGTGACGCCGGTGGTGCCTTTCACGTAGCTCATCTCGCCGCGCATCCATTCGAAAATCGCCATGGCTGTCTGGTGCGGGTTCTTGCCGGCGACGACGGCGGGAATGATGCCGAGGACTTCCTCGCCGGGTCCGCTGAGCTGCGACTGTGGCAACCAGTCGCTGAACTGGTCCCGAATCTCGTCCGAGCCCATCACATCCCAGCCTACGATCTCTTCGTCCAGGGCTACTCGCTCCACCCGGTGGACCTCCACAGTTGCGGTGGCCAGGACTTCGAGGCGCTCGTGCGGCATCTGCATATCGAACGCAGTCACGCGAGTGCCCCAATAGTCTCGGTAGGTACTTACGGCAGCCTGCGACGGCGTGATCTTCAGTGAGGATTCAAGGACCACCTGTTGCGGATCGGTCAAGGGCGTCATGCGTGCCTCGTTGTACGACAGTGTCACGCGGCGGTTGTATTTGTAGGCCGTCTTGTGGACGATGCTCAGCCGGGTCATGAAACTTCTCCCACCCAGGCCAGTTCATCCGCCTGATTGAAGTACTTACGGGAAATTGCGTCGGAGGCCTGGGTTACTGCCTTCTGAACGCGGTCCATGTGCTCGGGCAACTCGGACATCAGATCGTCCGTGCGGTGGAACTCAAGGAACGTGCGGGCCTGGCCGACGATCCGACGGGCGTCATTGATGAAGCCCACCCGCTGGGCGGAGGGATCCAGCTTGGCCAGGCACTCGTCGGCGTCGCGCAGGGCGAAAACGATGGAGCGTGGGAACAAACGGTCCAGCAGGAGGAACTCGGCAGCGTGCTGGTCTCCAAAAGCAGCACGGCGGGTCCGCAGGAACGACTCGTAGGCACCAGCGCAGCGCAGCATGTTCACCCAGGACATTCCCGCGGAGAGGACATCCCTGGTGGACAGCATCCGCGCGGTCATGTCGGCACGTTCGAGCGAGCGGCCCAGAACGAGGAAGAGCCAGCTTTCATCGTGGCTCACAGTGGTGTCCGCGAGGCCCCTGACCATGGCGGTGCGTTCCAGTACCCAGTTGCAGAAGCGGTACGTACCCACGACGTCTTTACGGTGCTGGTTCAGCCCGTAGTACGTGGTGTTGAGGCTCTCCCACAATGAAGAGGACACGGTCTCCCGAGCCCGGCGCGCGTTCTCGCGCGCAGCCCCCAGCGAACCTGCAATGGAGGTGGCACTCGTCTTGTCGTAGGCGAGGGCGTGGAGCAGTTCGGGCAAGCCGAAGTCCTCGCTCTGGGGACGGGCTCCCATGACGGCCAGGAGTTCCCTTGCCACGCTGCGTTGCTCTTCGAGCGGAAGGTGGTTCAGGCGTTCGAGATGGACGTCCAGGATTCTGGCCGTTCCGTCGGCGCGCTCCACATAGCGGCCGATCCAGAAAAGGGATTCAGCAATACGGCTCAGCATGGGGCTGTGCCTCCTTCGGGTCCTGCGTTGTGGCGATGAATGTCATCCGGTCCGTGCACCATGGCGAGGCCGGTCACTGCTGCTGGTCCGACTGGCGATCCCGCCAGTTGCTTTCAACGGGCCATACCGAGACCTGCTCACGGACCGTGATGGAGGAGCGGGGCAGCTCCACGGCGGGCAGTTGCGGGGAGTCCGAGAGCACCCAGGTGTCCTTCGACCCGCCGCCCTGGGAAGAGTTCACGATCAGCGAGCCTTCCTTCAATGCCACCCGGGTCAGGCCGCCGGGCAGCACCCAGACGTCGTCGCCGTCGTTGACCGCGAACGGACGCAGATCGACGTGCCGGGGCCCGAACCGGTCCCCCGAGAGCGTCGGCACGGTGGAGAGCTGCAGGACCGGCTGCGCGATCCAGCCTCGCGGATCCGCCAACACCCGCTTCCGCAAGGCATCAAGCTCCTCCCGCGAAGCATCCGGACCGATCACCAGGCCCTTGCCTCCGGAGCCGTCCACCGGCTTGACCACCAATTCCTCGAGCCGGTCCAGGACCTGCTCACGGGCTTCCTTCTCCTCCAGCCGGAACGTCTCCACATTGGCGATCACCGGCTCCTCATGCAGGTAGTACCGGATCAGATCCGGCACATAGGAATAGACCAGCTTGTCGTCCGCCACTCCGTTGCCCACCGCGTTCGCGATGGTCACCCCGCCCGCCCGGGCGGCGTTCACCAGCCCCGGACACCCCAGCATGGAATCGGAACGGAACTGCAACGGGTCGAGGAACTCATCATCAATCCGCTTGTAAATCACATCGACGCGCTGTTCACCGGCCGTGGTGCGCATGTAGACCCGGTTGCCGCGGCAGATCAGGTCCCTGCCCTCCACCAGCTCCACACCCATCAGCCCGGCCAGCAGCGTGTGCTCGAAGTAGGCGCTGTTGAACACCCCCGGCGTCAACACCACCACGGTGGGATCATCCACCCCCGACGGCGCCGTCTTCCGCAACGCCGAGAGCAGACGGCGCGGGTATTCCTCCACCGGCCGGATGGGCTGCTGCCCGAACGCCTCGGGCAAACCCTTCGCCATAGCCCGCCGGTTCTCCAGCACATAGGACACCCCCGACGGCACCCGCACGTTGTCCTCCAGCACCCGAAACGTGCCCGCCGCATCACGGACCACGTCGATCCCGGACACGTGCACCCGCACTCCGCCGGCCGGCTCGAAACCATGCACCGCACGGTGGAAATGCGCGCTCGTTGTCACCAACGCCCGCGGCACCACACCGTCTGCGACCACGGCCATCCGCCCGTACACATCATCGAGGAACGCTTCCAACGCGCGCACCCGCTGTTTGACCCCACGCTCAAGAACATCCCACTCGTCAGCCGGAATCACCCTCGGCACGATATCCAACGGGAAAGGACGCTCCTCCCCCGCATAGTCGAAGGTCACGCCCCGGTCCAAGAAGGTCCGCGCCATCGACTCGGCACGCGCACTCACATCGGCAAGCGAAAGCTCGCGGAGTGCGCCGTCCACCTGGCCATAGGATTTTCGTGCAACTGTGCCTGGGGCGAACATTTCGTCGTAGGCGCCGGAACGGGCGGCGGCCTCGGAGTAATCCCGGAATAGCTCTGACATGGGACTCAGACAATCACCTTTTCGATTACGAACGCATTTCGCGTTCTGCATGTTGCGACACCAGCTTTAATCCCGGTTCGCATTTCAGCGCTTGCATGCATCAAGGTTGACGAATGCACCCCAAGCGTCTTCCGGCCCCCGTCTCCCGATTGGGAGCCGGGATCTTCATGGCAGTGGCGGCCACTGGACTTGCCTTCATTGTCCATGCCCTGCTTCCCCCCATCCCTGCCATGACAGCCGCTGTAGCGCTGGGTTTGTTAGCTGCAAATATACCGGGCACGGCGGCATGGGCTGCCGGACGCGCCCGCCCGGGCCTTGACTTCGCCGGCAAGCACCACATGCGGGCGGGCATCGTCCTGTTGGGCTTGAAGGTCAGCGTTGTTGATGTCCTTGACCTTGGCTGGTTCGCGCTCGTCCTGATTGCCGCCGTCGTGCTGCTAAGTTTCGCCGGCACGTACGGACTGGCCCGCCTGGTAAAGCTTCCGTGCGAAGGTGCCCTGTTGATAGCAACCGGATTCTCCATCTGTGGCGCCTCGGCGATCGGAGCCATGGCCGCGGTGCGCCGCATCAAACACCAGGACACCGTCTTGCCCGTTGCCTTGGTGACCCTGTGCGGCACGCTCGCCATCGGCGTCCTTCCCCTGCTCATGCACCCCTTGGGCCTGAGTCCCGAACAATTCGGTGCCTGGACCGGCGCTTCGGTCCACGACGTCGGTCAAGTAGTTGCCACGGCACAGACCGCGGGTCCGGCGGCGCTGGCCATCGCCGTCGTCGTCAAACTCACGCGAGTGATCCTGCTGGCTCCCATTGTTGCGGGGGCCGGCCTCACGCAGCGGTGGTCGATGCGGCGGAAGTCACGCAACGGCAATGAGGCGAATGACGACGGCGGCAAGTTCCCGCCGATCGTTCCCTTGTTCGTCGTCGGATTCATCGCCATGGTGGCCGCCCGCTCGCTTGGATGGCTCGCTCCGGGCGTCCTGGACGCTGCGGGCGGACTCCAGGACATACTGCTCGCCTCGGCCTTGTTCGGGCTAGGTTCGGCGGTCCGCGTCCGCACGCTGTTGCTCACCGGGGGGCGTGCCGCGCTGGTTGCCCTGGGCTCGTGGTTCCTCATCGCGCTGCTGGGCCTGGGCGCCGTCATGCTCATGATTAGATAGTTGAGTGTCGAATCACAATCTAGCGCGCGCTGAGGCCGCCACCCGTTCAGCCCTGATCAGCACGCACAGCTACGATGTCTCGCTCGACGTCCGCGAAGCCGCCGACCCTGACGTGCCGGGGTACACGAGCCGCAGCGTCATCAACTTTTCCGCCGAGCCTGGTTCCTCCACGTTCCTGGATTTCATCCACGGTGGCGTGCACAGCGTCTTCCTCAACGGGAAAGGGCTCGACGTCGACGAGGTAGTGAACGGCGACAGGATCCGCCTCAACAATCTCCAGGCTGAAAATCAAGTCACGGTCACCGGAACCGCCCTTTACAGCCGCTCCGGAGAGGGCATGCACCGCTTCGTCGATCCCGCCGACGGACAGTGCTACCTCTACACGCAATACGAACCGGCGGATGCCCGCCGCGTCTTCGCGAATTTCGAACAGCCGGACCTCAAGGCCGAATTCACCTTCCACGTTATGGCGCCTTCCGCTTGGCAGGTGGCCTCCAACGGCGCCGAGCTCGCGCGGACGCAACTGACGAGCGATCCGGCCACGAGCCGCTGGGACTTCGCCACCACCAAGCGGATTTCCACCTACATCACCACCGTCCTCGCCGGTCCCTACTTCCGTGCCACGGATCACTGGAGCAAAACGCTCGACGACGGGACGAGCCTTGAGGTTCCACTGGCGCTTTATTGCCGCGCATCCATGCAAGAGTCCTTCGATACAGCGGAGCTTTTCCGGTTGACGAAGAACGGCCTGGACTTCTTCAACGACCTCTTCGACTACCCGTACCCGTGGGGCAAGTACGATCAGGCGTTCGTGCCCGAGTACAACCTTGGGGCCATGGAAAATCCCGGCCTCGTCACCTTCACGGAGAAATACGTCTTCACCTCGCGGGCCACCGATGCCCAGTACCAGGCCCGCGCCAACACCCTCATGCACGAGATGGCCCACATGTGGTTCGGAGACCTCGTGACCATGACCTGGTGGGACGATCTCTGGCTCAAGGAATCCTTCGCCGACTACATGGGCACCCTCGGCGTGGACAAGGCCACGGACTGGGACAGCGCCTGGGTGAATTTCGCGAACAAGCGCAAATCCTGGGCATACGTGCAGGACCAGTTGCCCACCACCCACCCCATCGTCGCGGACATTCCCGACCTGGAAGCTGCGAAGCAGAACTTCGACGGGATCACTTATGCAAAAGGTGCGTCCGTCCTCAAGCAATTGGTGGCTTACGTCGGCTTCGAGGCCTTCATTGGCGGCTCGCGACGCTACTTCAAGGATCACGAGTACGGCAACACCTCATTGGCCGACCTCCTCGAAGCATTGGGCACAGCATCGGGCCGGGACCTTGGCACGTGGGCCCACCAGTGGTTGCAGACTTCAGGGATTTCCACCATGACGGCTGAGATCTCAGGGGGCAGCCATGTCATGGAGTCAGTGACGCTGCGCCAGGACTCCGTGGACCCTATCACGGGCGAGCAAGAACACCGACCGCATAGGCTCAGGATCGGTCTCTACAACTTTGACGACGGCGGCCGGTTGCTCCGAACCGAGGTCGTCGAGACCGATGCCCAAGGCGCCGAAACCTCGGTGGAGGCACTTGCGGGCAAGCCGCGCCCGGCCCTTCTCCTCGTCAACGACAACGACCTCAGCTATGCCAAGGTCCGCCTGGATGCGGGGTCCGAGGCAACAGTACGTTCCTCCTTGGACCGCCTCAGCGATCCGATGGCCCGGGCATTGTGCTGGACAGCCCTGTGGGATTCAGCGCGCGACGCCGTCACGCCGGCGGCGCTGTACGTCACCGCCGTCGAACGCTTCGCCCCCGCCGAGTCAGGAATCGGCGTGCTCCTCAACGTTCTTGGCAACGCCGTGACCGCCGTCGAGCGTTACGTCCCGGCTCCGCAGCGCAGTGCCGTCCGCGGGAGCCTGCTGGAGACGAGCGGGCGTCTGTTGCGCACAAGCGAGCCCGGTTCGGACCAGCAACTTGCCTGGGCCAGGACCCTGGCCGAGCTGTCTCGCCGTGATAGCGCCTACGTCGAGTTCCTCCGCGGCGTCCTCTCCGGGGGCGTCATTGTGGACGGCTTGACAGTGGACGCGGATCTGCGGTGGAGCCTGTGGCAGGCCCTTGCAGCGAATGGCTCGGCCGGGCTGCCGGAATTGGATGCCGAACTTGCCAGGGACCACACGGCATCCGGCCGCGAAGGCCATGCGCTGGCGGCCGCTGCCCGTCCCAACGCCGCGGTCAAGGCAGCCGCATGGGATGCCGCCGTGAACAACACCACGCTCTCGAACGAGATTCTGAGCGCGACGATCGCAGGTTTCTCCGTTTCCCCGTCGGGACTGCTGGACGGGTTCACTGAACCGTACTTCGATTGCTTGGAAAGCGTCTGGGAGTCCAGGAGCATCGAGATCGCAGGCCGGATTGTGCGGGGTCTTTTTCCCTCAGCCCAGGACCTCGCCGCGGGCATGATCCCGGCGGATCACCCGGTGCTCCAGCGCACGGACGATTGGCTTGCGACGCACACCGGAGCCCCGAGGGCCCTTCGGCGTATTGTCATAGAGCAGCGGAGCCATCTATTCCGCGCCCTGACGGCTCAAGCCGCCGGCTGAGTTCCAGGTTCAACGCCGACCCTTCTCCGGCCGGGCCGGCGTTGAACCCGGAACTCGCCGGCATCGTCTTTAGATGCAAGCCCTGCACCTCGCCTCGGGCCTTTCTTGAGGACGGTTACCATGAAGATTCCTCGCCCCGTGCTTGCCGCCGCAACGCTGGGCACCAGCCTATTGCTCGGAGCCTGCTTCGGCGGACAGCCCGCCACTCCGGCGCCGGTTACCCCACCCACGAGCACTGCGCCTTCTACCGGCACTCCGGCGCCTTCGCCGAGCGTCACCACCGGGACTCCCCTCACGCCGTCGACCTCCCCGACAGCGACGCCGATCGCGCCTCCGGCTGCCCCGCCTGCTGTAGTCCCACCAGCTCCAGTCCCGCCAGCGATCGTTACGCCGCCCGTACAGGTGCCATCGCACATGGTTCCGCCACCCCCGCGGCACCCTAATGGCGGCGACCACGACGGTGACGACAACGGCGGACCGGACGACGGCGATGGAAACAAGTAGCGCCCCGGCTCGCTCCAGGGCAACGCTGTCCGCAAGGATATCTGTGATCACAGCTAGCGGGATCATGGCCATCGCAGCGTGCAGCTCCGCCGTCCAGAAGCCGCCGCTAACTGTCCAATCCGCAGAAGCGCCGTTCGCGTGGTTCAACGCGGCACCGGCCCCGGCAGGGTGGAAAACCATGGAACTTCCGGATGGCGCCGGGGTCCTTTCAGTCCCACCCGACGCCAGTCCCGCGGAAAGCGATCCCGGCAGCGTATCCGCAGCCGTCATGTCCTCCACCGGCGAACTGCGGATATACCTCAACGCCACACCGCAGCAGGGCAGCGAGTCGCTGGACAACTGGAACACCTTCCGGCTCGACCACTTGGCTGACGAGAACTCCTCGGCGCCCACCAAGATCGCTGACCGTACCGGAATGGCTTTCCGCGGTGGCACGGGTTCCTGCGTGGACGACAGCTACGTGACCCATGTCGGCAACAACCGTTACCGTGAGATTGCCTGCTTCGTGGCCGGTAGCCGGGGCAGCAGCGTCCTCATCGTGGCGGCTCCCGCCGATTCATGGCCGCTCTACGGTCCGGTCCTGCAACAGGCAGTGAATGCGTACCGGGCCGAGTAAGTGCCAGTCAGTCCGCCGGTCTGTCCTAGGGAACATAGGCTATTAGGGAACACGGTGCAGCCATTCTTCGGTACCGAACTTTGATTGCACCCGCTCCCGTGCCGTTGCCAATTCGGCGTCGGTGATGCGGGACTCCGTGGCCCCGTAGCGCTCGATGAAGACCTCCTGCATGGCCTTGATGATTTCCGTCCTTGCCAAGCCGGTCTGCCGCCGCAACGGATCCACGCGCTTCTTGGCACTCCGGGTGCCCTTGTCGGAGAGTTTCTCCTTGCCGATGCGCAAGACCTCCACCATTTTGTCTGCGTCGATGTCGTAGCTCATGGTGACGTGGTGCAGCATCCCGCCGTTGGCGAGGCGCTTTTGCGCGGCGCCGCCGATCTTGCCTTGCTCGGTAGCGATGTCATTGAGCGGGACGTAGAAGGCGGTAATGCCCAGTTTTTCCAGCGCAGCCAGGACCCACGCGTCCAGGAACGCGTACGACTCGGCAAAGCTGATGCCATCCACCAGGCTCTGTGGCACATAGAGCGAATAGGTGATGCAATTTCCGGCCTCCATGAACATGGCTCCCCCGCCGCTGATGCGGCGGACCACAGTGATGCCGTGGCGTGCGACGCCGTCGGGATCGACCTCGTTGCGGAATGACTGGAAGCTGCCGATCACCACTGACGGCTCCTCCCAGTCCCAGAAGCGCAAGGTTGGGTTGCGGAGCCCGGCTCCCACCTGCTCGGTGAGGACCTCGTCCAAGGCGACGTTGAGGTGCGTGGGAAGGACCGACGGCGGGATGACCTCCCACTGGTGGTCCGCCCAGGCGCTGGCCTTGGCAAGCGCCCGGCGGACAGCAACAGCCACGGCATCGGCGGAAAAGCCGAACAGGACCGAGTCGGCAGGCAGCGCGGCGGAGACGGCAGCGGAAATCTCGGCCGGCGTCGAACTTTCCGTGAGCCCCGTGAGCGCCCGGTTGATGTCCAGCAGGGCCTCGTCCGGTTCCAGGAAGAAGTCTCCGCTGAGCGAGACGTGTGCGAACTGCCCGTCCACGACGTCGAGGTCAACGACCACGAGTTTTCCGCCGGGGACCTTGTATTCGCCGTGGAGTTGTTGCTCGCCTTGCTCGAAAGCCATGCTGGAAGTCATGGTTTCCATCCTGCCGGAAAACGCAAAAACCCGCAGCCACCGAAGATACGGCGGATGCGGGCTTTCACCAAAGCTTGGAGGTGAAGTTGATTACTTCTTGCCGCCGAAGCCCTTGAAGCGAGCGTTGAAGCGCTCGACGCGGCCTGCAGAGTCCATAATGCGCTGCTTGCCCGTGTAGAACGGGTGGGACTCCGAGGAGATTTCGACGTCGATGACCGGGTAGGTGTTGCCGTCTTCCCACTCGATGGTCTTGGAAGAAGACACGGTGGACTTGGTCAGGAACTTGACGCCGGAAGCCAGGTCGTTGAATACAACAGCTTCGTACTTCGGGTGGATATCAGACTTCATAATGGGACCTTTTGTTCACGCAGCTGGATTTTGCCAGCTGCCAGGTATGAATGGATTCGGTCCGCGCACCATCTGCCGTTCAGAACGATTTCGCTTGAAAACAGATACCCAGTGTCGGGCCAACAATCAATCATAGCGGAAACCGCACCTTGCGACGAACCGACCCCGTGGTGGGTGGCGTCACCCGCTCGGCGCGTCAGCTTCGCAGCCGCAGTTCCCAGAACGCCACGGCCGAAGCGGCAGCGACGGCCGCAGGCTTCACCCCGGAGGATGAAGAGTGGTTGTGGATGGGAGCAAGACTCTCGATGCTCGCTCCCTTCATCAGCACGTTGACTCTCTTGCTGTCGGGGTCAAGAACGCATACTCGCCGGGATTGTTGCCATGCTTTCTGCTCTCGGCTGGGGCGGCCACGTACAATCCCGCCAGGACAGCAGCCAAGAAAGCGTCGAAGACGCAGCAACAGGTGATGACGGGCAGGAGCTCTGCGACGGACCGGCAGCACCCAACAGCCGGCCACGGAGCGGACTCCCTCTTCCCTTGGTGCAAGCGAAGCGAGTGCCAAGGCTCTCCGAAGGGAGACAGCGCTGGACGGCTTGTCGTCCGGGTACTTTCCATAAAAATTCCACACTTTCGCCGTCACGATCGCCGTGTAATGCGTACTTCATAAGTAAGAGGTTTCTTTGTTGGCGCCACTTTGGTGTTGATACCTTTGATGGCACTTCACCTTGATCTGGCGTGTCCCAATTGACAACATATTGACTGGATAGTGTTTCTATGACAACTATTGACGGGTATTGTTTTCGGTGGAATTCTTACCGGGGTGAGGGGCAGTTAAGTATCCGGAGACCGCTGGTTGCAATCTCTGTTCCTGCCCGCTCATGCCGATAGCCGGCACCTCTGAAAGGAAGTTACATGACTGTCAAAACTGCCCTGCTTCAGGAAAGCTCGTGCAATCTCATCTGCATCACCAAAGGCCGGATGCCTTCGAAGCCGAAAGTGAACCGCGTAGGTAAGTAGTCCAAAAATGCAGGACAGGCAGTGACCGGAGACCTTGGCGTGCACCGGTCACTGCCTCCCGCTTTAAGTTCACTGGATCATGCGTTGGTAACTACCAGCCGATAATCAACTTGGGGACCATGTGATGAGACTTTCTCCCGCAGTAGCCATATACACGAACAATGATCGAGACTTTTGGCTGGAGACCAGCACCGGTAAGCCTGCGGTCTTGATCAGCTCGGAGATGGTGGGCTTTTTGGAGTCCATACAGAACAAAGCGGCGCTGACCCCCGAGGAGATGAACAGGGTCGCCAACGAAGCCAGTCAGGAAGTTTCTGCCGCGACTCTCCTGTCCGACGAGAAGCAATCGGCGGCCTCCGGGTACCATCAAGCAACTCGCGATCACCCGTTCCTGGATACGTCACAGGGCATGGATGCCCGCATTGCAGACGCGAAGATCATGGCGGGGTTCGTCGAGACCGACGAATACCCCGACATCGTTCTTGAACCTGAATCGATCCTCGAAATACCGTTGGAGGATGCTTCGGACTTAGGGATCGACGAATTAAGGCATTCGTTGACGTGTCAACTGAGCCTGATCCTGTCCGGAACATTTGGTGCCCGCAGGCATCAAGCCGCATATCATGACCCAGACAGTGGCTACCACCAGGTCGAACTACTGAAGAAATCGGTCCCCTCGGGTGGGTCCCGGCATCCGTCCGATTGTTTTGTGTATGTTCACCGGTCCCCTTCCCTGAAAAGCGGTGCTTACTACTTCAATGCCCGTCGGCATTCCCTGGTTGCCTTCCAGAACAACACGATCCGAACCCTGCATCAGGAGCATGTTGCGGCCTCCGGCGCTGACTGGGTCGTAACGATAGTCATCGGCTCGATCGTGCGGAGGGCGATGTTTCGCTATCGGGATCCAAGGAGCTTCAGAGCCATTCTCGTCGATGCCGGTCACGCCGATGGCCAAATCGCGGCTCTCGCGAGCTACTGCAACTGGAGATACACCTCCAGATCAGATGTCAGCTTTTCGATTCTCGACGACACAGCAGGGCTGGGTTCAGGGGAGGCGCCCACGCTCATTTCGGGCATTTTGGAGGGGTGGGAATGACGGCGTCAATTTGGACTGCCTCAGGTAAATACCGTGTTCCAGATTTCTGGGCTGACAAAAACTGGCAGCGCCCCTATGCATTCCTCCGTTCCGTCGAATCCGACCGACGTGAAGCACCACACCGCCCTAATGAACACCGATTTCTCGAAGATAAGATTGTTTCTGGGTTTGAGCTCAAGAAGATCCTGTCGCGGTCTAGTCTTACCAAGAATTCCGGAGCGTCGATCCCATTCAAAGTTTTCACTGAGATCGTTCGGACCGCCTATCAGGCCATGATTGATCACCAATACCTATTTGCGGGCATGATCACTCAATCCGTGGATGGTTGGAAAGACGGTTACTGGATACTCGACCACTCTCCCCGCTCCATGAGGCCTACATTTGTCGAGTTTCACGAAACCTCAGTGGCCCAAATGATCCAGGGTCAACAGTGGGCTTCGGGACCCGGCATTTCAGTTCTGATCGGGATTGACTGGGAGTACGCGCACGGCGAGGCCAATCAGCAGGATGCGATATACGCGCAGTCACTAATGGATGTTGGGCGTGTGGGCCACGCCTTGCTCCTTCGCGGCCTCCACAACGGGCTCTCTGCCCGTATGACGCCCGCCATAAGAGAATCCCTGGCGGCAGCAGCTTTCAACCTGGGACCGGACCGCGACTTCTTATACTTTCTCAAGCTCGCATACCCTTCATCGCACCCTGGAGATCAGCCGTGACCTTTGCCAACCTTGAGTTCATGACCCGAGCCAAAGAAGACCTCGAACAGCGCGGCTACACAATTGCGCGGAGTCTGCTTCCCGTGGAACTCCTCCTAGAGGTCCAGGAGAAGGTGGTCGATGAGTTGAAGTCCCTAAATGTATGCACCGGAAAACTCACCAGCCAACTGCAACCTTCTTTCGTGACCAGCGGGGACGACCCTATCGAAGCCGCGCTGCTCCCCCGGACATCCAGGGATGAGATCTTAGAAGAATTGTTTCAGTCACAGGACGCGTTGGCATTTGTTCAGCATCTGTTCGGCGGGTCCCCGGTATTCAGCCATCCAACCAAGTGGATGCGTGCTTTGCCACCCTCGTTTTCGGACATCTACTCCCCGCCGGACGTGCACCAGGACTTTCCCGAACTACAAGGCAGCGCGAACCAACTCACCATGTGGACTCCGCTCTTTCCCGTGGATGAAAATACCGGTTCCCTCCCCGTCTACCAACGGCCTTCCATCAAGCACGTACTGCCGTTTGAGCTGGATTCCGGAAACCCATCCGGTTGGCGGATTCGGCAAGAATTCTTACACGACCGCCATGTTCCCGAATTGCAGCCTGGAGATGTGCTCATTTTCAATACTTTCACCCCTCATGGCGGAGCCAGTAACTCAGGCTCTGGGTGGCGAGTCAGCATCGAGGCGAGATATCAACCGTTGAACGAGCCCATCTGCATCCAGCATCTGTCGGCGCCCCTTCAATATCCGTCTTGGGATGATTTGTACCGAGGGTGGTCAAAATATGCTCACTACTGGACCGAACGACACCCGGAAGTGATCCCCTTCGATGACTCGTGGGAAAGGTGGCGCGACATCGATGCACTTGACCAAGCGACCAAAGGCAACCCAGAAGCACTCGTCGCCTTAAGAATCGCCGAGAGGTTTGCGAAATCTCCCAGCACTCGCGCCAGAGCCACTGATCTCCTCGCGAGGAACTGGTGATGGTCGCTCCAATCTCGGCGCGCAAGGCCGAATTCAAAGGGTTCAGTGTTCACGTTTCGCTCGGCGACAATTTCACGATCCTTTGGGCCGCGCAGGCACTCTCTTCGTTCGGCGAGTTCCTGCTCGCCAGCACTCTCACCGTTTGGATTATCACCGAAATCGGGGGCGCCGACCCCACCACACCACTCATGGTAGGCGCCGTTGTTGCGGCCGCAGCCGTGCCACGCATCCTGATCGGACCATTCGCCGGCGTATTGGCGGACCATTGGTCTCAAAAGAGGACGATGATCTTTAGCGACTGGACCCGTGTCGGGGTAATCGTAGCTTCGGCTTCAGTCATTAAGCACATGGAATCCGACGGTCACGCACTCATATTCCCGCTAATCGCAATGACGGGATCTGTGAGCGCGTTAGCGCAGTTCTTCAATCCGGCCCGTGCCGCAGTCATGCAGAGAATCGTTGCCCCCGAAATGCGGCTTGCTGCCGCTGCACGATCAAGTTTTGCAACGACAGGCGTGGCCATCGCCGCCACCGCGTCTGGACCCGCAATCTTCTCCGTGGCCGGCCCCTGGGTTGCGCTGGCACTCAATGCCCTCACTTTTGCGCTGTCGGCCCTACTGCTGTTATTTCTGAACAGCGCGGAATCGGACCGCGAGACCACCATCGGACGCTTGAGCTATTGGAACAAGTTCGCGGACGGGTTCAAAACGATCTGGGCAATAGGAGAACTACGCCTTGTCCTTTACGCAACCGTCCTGTACGGCACGTCGCTGGGCATCAACAACGCATCATTATCGCTCTTCGCCCTCCAAACCCTTGGCCTCTCTCCGGCGCAATACGGAATCGTGGCTGCCATGTTCCCCTCAGGAAGCCTGCTAGTGGCAGTCTTCTCGAGCAGAGTGCCGGCGCTTCGGCGTCAAGACCCAAAAGCGTATGTTGGCTCGATTATTGCTTTGGGTCTTTCCTACGTTGCGTACGCGCTCACCACTTCATTTCAGCTTGCTGCCGTACTTATGTTCCTCTCCGGTGTCTTCTTCTCAGTTTTTGCAATATGCCAAGGCCCGATCCTACAACGAGCAACACCACCCAACTACATGGGCAGAATGACGGCCACCACCGCTCCAATCATGGCCATCAGCTCGTTGACGGCTACGATGCTGACTTCAGTCCTATTAGGCCCCGCCGGAGGCAAACAGCCGCCCTCCAGCAACCCAGGAGCTCAGCTAGCACTGTTCTGCTCGGCCGTAGTCCTAGTTGCCGGCGGCGCAATCCTGTGGCACCGAACCCGCACTAACAACAAGCAACCGCTTTCGTAGTTCCCATCGCTCGATAGTTGCATGCCCTGACTTGGCTCACGGCAGATAGCAGATTCGGTGCTTGGTCGCTGAGAGCGCGGAACGTACGGCATCCTTGTGGCGGGTGAAGGATCGCTGGACCCTATCAGGGGCTGATCGTGTAGCGCCCGACTTCCCCTCGGTCTGTCATGACGATCCGGTCCAAAACGCCTCCACAGCGTTCGACAGTCTTCACCGAGGCAATGTTGTCCACAAAGCAGGCCAGCACAACTCGATTCATACTGCGGGCCTTCGCCAGGCACAGCATTTCCCGGAGCGCCGCAGCGGCGAGGCCGCGGCCTCTGGCGGACGGCCGGAGTCCATAGCCCACATGTCCCAGCACGTCCACGCCCTGTGCGGATTCGTGACGCAGAGCGATTCCCCCGAGGACCTCGCGGTCCTCGACGATCCACCGAAATGTGCCACCGTCGTCGCCAGGCGACGATTCCTTGTCGAAGAGCCGGTCGACGAACACACGGAATCCTTCCGACGATCGGACATCGTCGGTCTCCCCCAAACCGAAACCATCCTCATGGCGGCCGTCGCCCCATTCCTCGTGCGCCTCTAGCCACGCCGCATGCAGGGCAAGAGAAGGACGGACGAGCAAAGACATAGTCCAACGCTACCCGTCGACGAGCGGCACGGTGAACGATCCTTCACCGGACGCCTGCGCTTTGCGTCAGGGCCGCGCGCTTTGACCGCAGTACCGGTCAAGGCGCGCGGTACTTGCTGCCAGCAGTTCGCACAAAGGCCTCTTTGAACCCCCACGAGGGCGGAGTCTGGACTCTTTTACTGTGGCAGGGGGCTTTCGGTGCCGCTGTGTGCTGTTAGCGTTCAGTCACGCATTCTATTGAGCATGGGGCAGGGACCCCAATCTTGATGATCCATGGATTCTGCATGGATCATCACCTGTTGCTGGGCCTTGATCCCGTATTTGCCGTACAGGGACAGTGGAGGCGTGTTTACATTGATCTGCCGGGAATGGGTATGTCCGCAGCCGGGCCTGAGATTGATGGCGCTGCTGCCGTGGCAGGAGCCGTTGTCACATTCGCTCGGAAAACCTTCGGCGACGAAAGGTTCGCGGTCCTCGGAAACTCATTTGGTGGAATGATCGCCCGGTACATTGCTGCCGAGTTCGGTGACCAGGTACTGGGCCTCGCACTCCTTTGCCCGGTGGCAGTGGCAGAGCAAGGGGCGCGAACTGTGCCAACTCGAACCGTCATGCAAAAGGACCCGAACCTACTGTTGTCTTTGAACCCCGAGGATGCAGCGGCCTATGAGGCAATGGCGGTCGTCCAATCAAGGGAAAACTGGTCTCTATTCCGTGATTCCGTGTTGCCAGGATTGCGGATTTTTGACCAGGCCGTGTTCGAACGGATTAAGAGCAGCTATGCGCTCCGGATCGAACCTGAGCAGCGATCGTCCAAGTTTCAAGGCCCGACCGTGATCATCACCGGACGACAAGACCACGTCGTCGGGTTTCAGGACCAGATCGCGCTTTCAGACCACTACCTGCGGTCCACGGTTGCAGTTCTCGACCGAGCAGGCCACAACGCGCATCTTGATCAGCCGGGGATCACTGGCTCTGTCCTCGATGAGTGGCTTGTCCGGATGGAGAATTGGAAGCGAAGCGACTCGTCTAGCCTCGTTGTTGGCTTGCCTGTCGCCTGATTACTGGCTGGGTTTGGCGCCAACTAACTGGTTGGCGCGCCGTCCCGAATGAGGTGTCGACCCGCAAGAGCATCGGCTAACGGGCAGGGGGCGCGACAACCGGTCGTTATCGCGGGCGGTGTTCTCTTCTACTCGAGGCTAGCCCTTGATTGAATCATCCAGGCGCTTTATCACTCGTAGCCCAAGTTCTGGGACCGCTCGGAGGGCCTCCCGGGGGATGAATTCAACTGGTGCAGCGTGGGCTCTGGGTAGTACCGAGCCAAGCGTGACAGCGGGAACAGCACCGCCCACCAGAGCATGAACGGGTGAGCGGGCAGATCGGCTCCATCAAGTCTTGGGTATGCGTAGTACGCCGCGTGATAAGCGGACGCGCGATCCGGACCCTTTGCGCCCTCGGTCACGTTCCGGGGAACAGCAAGGCAAGTG
Source organism: Arthrobacter sp. DMZ02-1R (assembly GCF_057747935.1). Taxonomy (NCBI): domain Bacteria; kingdom Bacillati; phylum Actinomycetota; class Actinomycetes; order Micrococcales; family Micrococcaceae; genus Arthrobacter; species Arthrobacter sp. DMZ02-1R. Next base: position 2,261,581 of record NZ_CM173230.1, on the reverse strand, counting down.
TCAGAGAAGACCCATCGGTAGTTCTGACGTACGGGACCCTCTGATGATGCCCTTGTAGCCGCCATCCCGTCAGCGTTGGATAGGCGCTGAGGAAATCCTCGAGAAGTTTCCTTTCGTGGTCGATGACCTCGCCCTCGACCCGGTTGGGATCAGGAACAGCTATTTGCAGCCTGGTTGGGAGGCCTTGAAGATTGAAGTATTCCAGCTCATCGGAATGGGTGGAGACGTAGCCGGACGGATTGGGAACCCATTCAAGGCGTTTGAGGTTACCGCTTCCCGGCAACGGAAATCTCTCCCAGTAGGGCAGCAATGCCCAGAGGGCCCCGAGCGGAACCGGCTCTTCAACTGAAGACGCGTTCAACGCCCTGGCGACTGTTGGAAACGCCCCATTCGCCTCCCCGCAAATCTTGAGACTGGCCAAGCCTTGGGATGCTGCCCCTTGCAGTTCACCGTCACTGAGTCCGTGCCCACAGGGGCTGTACTCCTTTTTCGACAACAACGGGGAAGCAGCTGCGATCGCTCGTCGCATCTGCGACAGACCGTAGAAGAGCAGAATCGGCTGGGTAGCGGTCCCCACCCTTGAGGCGGTCGTAAACAGCTGCTCAGACTGCTCCAGCGCAGCGTCGAACGTTGCTCGCCGGTCGCCGCTTCCGGCCGATCCGACTTTCCTGGAGCGAAGTGCTCTCAGCTCCTGCCAAATTCGAGACAACGGTTCGGCGCCAAGCTCCGCATAAGAAACCATAAGCAAAGCCTAGGCTTTGCCCCGCCATGAGCAAGGTAGGAGGCTACCGACCGACTCGCCGAATCAACTTACATGAGCCGAACTGGGGTAGCGAGCCCAGGTGGCTGACAGTCTCTGACTGCGGGTCACTGGTTTCATACCGAGAATCGAGCCAGGGGCTAGATAACCAATGAGCTGACGAACGTTGCAACTAGGGGTGAGTCAGACGATGCAACAAACGCCAGCTGACGGCCCTAAACGTGCTGCTGACTAGGTGTATAACTCACCCTCTTTCTCAAGTTTGGTCAGGCCAGAGCTGAGCTGGTTCCGCCAGAGACCGCGGTCAGATGAGTCCAGTCCCCGATCTGTGACTGGCAGCCGACCCGGCCAAGGTCACGCTGACGAAGGCCCCTGAGGAGGACGGACATTCCATTCGTTACCTAGTCGCATAGAACGCCACAGCCGACGACGCAGCGACATTCAGCGAATCCACGCCGTTCATCATCGGAATCGTCACGCGCGCGTCGAGCAATCGATCGGTCTCAGGCTCCAGCCCATCGCCTTCGGTTCCGAAAACCAGCACCAGGTTTTGATGATCCTGGGCCACCAGCTCATCAAGAGTGATGGCTCCCTCCCCCAGAGACATGCCCGCCACGAAGTAGCCTGCTTCCTTCAACTGCTCGATACCCTCTGGCCACGATTCGATCCGCGTCCACGGCACCTGGAAAACTGTGCCCATGCTGACCCTGATCGAACGCCGGTACAACGGATCGGCACATTGCGGCGTCACCAGCACGGCATCGACGCCGATCGCTGCGGCGCTGCGAAAAACCGCACCTACATTCGTATGATCCGTAAGATTTTCCAGGATTGCGATCCTCGAACGCGTTCGTTTCTCAGGATCAACATCCGATATTTTGGAACACCTCACGTTCGTGTGGTCGACGATGTCTTCGAGGACGGCCACACGGTGCGCGCCCGCGAGGAGTTCTTCAAGGGGCACCGGGGCCGGGCGATGCATCGCTGCCATTGCACCTCTGTGTAAATGGAACCCCGTGATTTCTTCAAGCAGGGAGGCCTTGCCGATGTAGACCGGGACCTCGGGGAATTGTTGGAATACGTCGTCGAGGTCCTTCAGCCACTTCTCCGCCAGGAAGAAGGAGCGGGGCCGATGCCCGGCCGCGAGGGCACGCCGAAGCACTCGGGATGACTCGGCAATGTAGATGCCCTCCGCCGGCTCGCGGAGCTTGCGGAGATGCACATCCGTGAGTTGCGTGTAGTCAGCAACGCGCGGATCGTCGGCGGTTTCGAGGTAGTGGAAGGTCACCGGGTTCCTATTTCAGCAAGTTGGCGATCATGAAGCCGAGTGCCACGATGCCGAGCGCGAAAATCACAATGCGGAGGGCCAGAGGTTTCAGGCGCCGCCCCACTTTGGAGCCCACAAGACCCCCGATCAACGAACTGACGGCGATGATCGCGACGACGGGCCACTCGATCCGGCCGAAGGCGAACAAGAGGTAGGAGCACGCGGCCACCACGTTGACGGCCAACACCAGGATGTTCTTCATGGCGTTGGCGTTCTGGATGGTGCCCGTCATGAAAACACCCAGAATGCCGACGAGCAAGATGCCCTGGGCAGCGACGAAGTAGCCACCATAGACCCCGGCGAGGAATACCAGCACAACGAGGATCACGGTGTGCCGCTTGTCGTAGATGGCGTGCTCCGGGTTGCCGGCCCGGTCCTGGACCCACCGTTGGAGTTTGGGCTGGAAGAGCACCATGAGCAGCGCGACCACGATCAAGATCGGAGCGGCGTAGTAGAAGACCTTCTCCGGGAGGTGGAGCAACAGCCAGGCACCCGTGATGCCGCCAAGCAACGACGCCGGCAAGAGCCTGAGCAACTGCCTGCCCCGGCCCCTGAGTTCGTGGCGATAGCCCCACGCCCCTGTCACGTTGCCCGCGACAAGCCCCATGGCGCTGCTGATGGTCGCCGTGACAGGTGCGTAGCCCAGGGCAATGAGGACCGGGAACGTTACAAGCGTGCCCGAGCCGACCACGCTGTTGATGGTTCCGGCCCACAAGCCCGCGAAAAAGATCAGGATACCGCTAAGGATCTCCACTGCTTCTCGGTGCCCGTGCCTAGCGGCGGGCGGTGGCCGTGTAGCGACCGGAGTTCTCGGTCACGTCCAGGGGCAGGCCAAAGGTGTTACTGAGATGCTCTGCGGTCAGGACCTCCTCGATGGGTCCCGCGGCCACCACGCCGCCATCGCGGAGAAGCATGGCATGCGTAAATCCGGGCGGGACTTCCTCCAGGTGGTGCGTCACCAGAACCATGGCGGGAGCGTCCTCGTCGCGGGCGAGTTCGCCGAGTTTGTGGACCAGCTCTTCGCGGCCGCCAAGGTCCAGGCCCGCGGCCGGCTCGTCGAGTAGGAGTAGCTCAGGATCGGTCATGAGGGCCCGGGCAATCTGCACACGCTTGCGCTCACCTTCGGAGAGCGAGGAGAAGGACCGGTTCAGCAGCGGACCCATCCCCCATTCATTGAGAAGGCCGAAGGCGCGGCGCTCGTCGTCGCGCTCGTATCCTTCACGCCAGCGGCCGGTCACGCCGTAGGCAGCCGTGACCACCACGTTGAGCACCTTTTCGTGTTCCGGGATCTGGGTGGCCAAAGCTGCGGAGGAAAGACCGATGCGCGGACGGAGGTCGAAGACGTCAACCCGGCCGAGCGTCTCATCGAGGATCCCGGCTTTTCCACTGGTGGGATGCATCCGAGCGGCGGCGATCTGGAGCAGGGTGGTCTTGCCTGCGCCGTTGGGACCGAGGATGACCCAGCGTTCGCCTTCATTGACCTGCCAGTCAACTTTGTCCAGCAGGGTCTTGGTACCTCGGACAACGCTGACGGAAGCCAATTCCAGAACATCACTCATAGGAGTAGACACTAGGACAAAAATGGGGGTGATAGATAACCGAAACTACGGTCACACCGTTTGCGCGTCGCATCGAATGAAACAGGAATTCGGGCGGTGCTTCCACGCTGGATAAGATTGCAGCCATGAGTTCGAACTTGACCGCAGTCAGCTATGGCGTGAATTTGTCCCCCTCGGAGCTTGAACGCCTGCGCGAGGTACTGTCCGGCTCGGGGGCTTCCTTCACGTCTGAGTCCCGTTCGGGGGACGATCGCTTTGGGGTGTACACCATTGGCCTGGCCGTTGATGGAGCTACTGCCGCTGACTTGTCCGGCATCCGGCGCCAGGTGGCAGATGCCGCGGCTCCCGGCATGGACACCGCAATCGTGGCCGACGCCCTGCGTGATGCCTCCCGCAAGATGCTGATCATGGACGTCGATTCCACCCTGATCCAGCAGGAAGTCATCGAACTGCTTGCTGCACACGCCGGCAAGCGCGAGGAAGTAGCCGCCGTCACTGAGGCCGCGATGCGTGGCGAATTGGACTTCGCGCAAAGCCTGCATGCCCGGGTGGCAGTGCTGGCAGGCCTGCCGGCCGCCGTCGTCGACGCCGTCCGTGCCGAGGTCCGCTTGAGCGAAGGTGCAGCGGAACTCGTCGCTGCGTTCAAAGCCGCGGGCCATGCGGTGGCGGTGGTGTCAGGCGGCTTCAACCAGATCCTGCAACCTATCGCGGAGGAACTCGGGCTGGACTACTGGATCGCAAATGAACTCGAGATCGTTGACGGCTTCCTGACGGGCAAGGTCCTCGGCGACGTGATCGACCGTGCGGCCAAGGAGAAGTACCTTCGCGAGTGGGCGGCCGCCGAAGGGATCGACCTGGAGCACACCATCGCCGTGGGCGACGGCGCGAACGACCTCGACATGCTGGGCGCGGCGGGCATCGGTGTCGCGTTCAACGCCAAGCCCGCCGTCCGGGCGGTCGCCGACGCCGCCATCAACATGCCCTACCTCGACGCGGTCCGGCATATCGCCGGCGTCTGATCCGAATTCACGAGCGATCGAAGAAGCGGCCGGGACAATGTCCCGGCCGCTTCTTCGTGTTTGAAATCTATCAGGCGCTCTTGCCGAAGTAGTCGGCGCCGCCGACATACTCGGTGTGGCCACTCTCGACGTCGGCCGTGACCATCTTTGCCACCTCGGCAGCGAATTCCTCCACGGAATACAGCTTGCCGGCCTCGGCACGGCGGGCCTCAATGGCGCCCGGGTTGGAGCGGTCCAGCAAGGTAGCCGTTACGGTGCCCTCGATCATGTCGCCGGAAACCACAACGAGGGAGATGCCCTTGTCGGCCAGGCTCGGGAGCAATTCGCGCAATGCGTCTTCACCGGCGCGCTTGCTGCGGGCGACCGGCTCGTACTCGGGCATCGTGGGAACGGTCTCGACGAAATGCGCCTGGTGGCTGGTGACGAAGACCACTCGGGAGCCTTCCGGCATCAGCGGAACTGCTGCGTTGAGCATGTTGATCTGGGCGTCACGGTTCAGCTTGAGGGCGTAGTCCTCTTCCATGCCGGATTCCATGCCGCCGGAAGCGTTGAGCACCAAGACGTTCAGCGAACCGAATTCCTCCATGGCGGCGCTCGCCAGTGCCTGGACGCCTTCCTGGGTGGTCAGGTCCGCGCCGACGGCGACAGCGCGGCCACCGGCTGCTTGGATCTCGCCTACAACCTTGTTGGCCCGTGGGGCCTTCTGGCGGTAGTTGACGACGACGGCAGCGCCCTCGCCGGCCAGGATCTTGGCTACTTCAGCGCCGATGCCGCGTGAAGAACCGGTGACGATTGCCGTCTTGTTGTCCAGCAGTCCCATTCGTGCTCCTTTGTTTAAAACATCCAAGTTCTATTAGTCCTGAGTCAATCATGCCAGCGGACTTCCCCATTCCGTCTGTGGATTCCCCACAAGAAGCAGTGGAGGTGTTTTGCGCTTTCGCCAACACCCTGCCGCCGCAAGGAAGGACCTAGTGGCCCATACCCAAGCCGCCGTCCACCGGGATAACTGCTCCGGAAATGTAAGCGGCCTCGTCGCTTGCAAGCCAACGGACTACGTTGGCGACCTCGGACGCTTCGGCGAAGCGGCCGGCTGGAACACTGGCCAAGTAGGCCTTCTGGGTATCTTCAGGAAGCTCGGCGGTCATGTCGGTGTTGATGAAGCCTGGGGCCACTACGTTTGCCGTGATGCCGCGGCTGCCAAGTTCGCGGGTCAGGGAACGGGCGATCCCCACCATGCCCGCCTTCGAGGCCGAGTAATTGATCTGCCCCGGGGCGCCGTAGAGACCCGAGACGGAGGAGATCAGCACGATGCGTCCCTTGCGAAGGCGGATCATGCCTTTGGACGCCCGCTTGATGGCACGGAAGGCCCCGGTCAGGTTGGTGTCGATGACCGAGGTGAAGTCGTCCTCGCTCATGCGCAAGAGAAGCGTGTCCTTGGTGATCCCTGCGTTGGCCACCAAGACCTCAACGGGACCGTGGGCAGCCTCAACTTCCTTGAATGCCGCGTCAAGGGAAGCCTCGTCCGTCACATCGGCTTTGACGCCGAGGATGCCTTCGGGAAGGGGCGTTTCGCTGCGGTAGGTCACTGCAACTTTGTCGCCGTTGGCCAGGAATGACTCTGCGATTGCCAGGCCGATGCCGCGGTTTCCGCCCGTGATGAGGACACTGCGGGCGGTTGATACTGCTTCAGACATGCTGTTCTCCAGAGTTCCGCGGCAGCACAGTGCCGCTTGAAAAAGGGTGAATCCTGGATCGATCTTAGCCGCCGGGAGCCCTCTGCTGCGGGTGGCTGCCCTCGGCGCGGTTTGGGCGGCCGGTTCCATGGTGAGAGAATTAAGGGAAGCCGTTGGAGCGTGATGAATCAGCCGTGACAAGAGATAGCAGTCCCCTGCAGCAGGCGCCCGGGGACCCGGACGCCGTTTCGGGTGACCCCATGGTGCACAGCATTACCGATGCCGCCTCTTCCCATTCGGACGACATGCGCGACCGAATGATCAAGTACGCGGTGGCCATGGGTATTCGTATGGTGTGCATCATCCTCATTTTCGTGGTTGATGGCTGGTTCAAGATCATCGCCGTTGCCGGGGCCGTGTTCCTGCCTTGGATTGCTGTTGTGATCGCCAACGGCAGCGACAAGGCCGAAATCCACAGCGATGCTTTATTGGATTACGTGCCGGCGGTCGAGCTGGAAGCGTCATCTGAGGCAGAACCGGAGTCGCCCCCGGCGACTGTGACGGTGTTGGAAGGTGAACTGATCGACGACGATGCCACGCACCAGGAAGATTCCCGCCCGGAAACGGAAGGCATCGTCGGCAGCGGCAAGCTCATATATCCGCATACCGGGGAAGAACAGGCGGCTTCATGAACATCTTCACAATGGGCGGCTCTGGTCTGGAGAATGAGCAGCAGGTTGGTCATCGCGGGTCACCCGCAGCGGTGTGCTCTCGCAAGGCCTGCCGGGCAGAGGCCACGTGGCAGCTCTTGTGGAACAACCCGCGTATCCACACTCCTGATCGCCGCAAGGTGTGGCTTTCCTGCCAGGAGCACCGGGAATGGTTGGAGGACTACCTGCAGACCCGCGGCCTGTGGAAAGAGACGATACCCTTCGATAAGACCACAGACCCAGGCGAGGCCCGCTGAATGTACCGCTTTCTTTTTTCCAGCAAGTGGCTGGGCTACTTCGTTCTGGCCGTGATCTTTGCTGCGGGCTGTGTTTTCCTGGGTCGCTGGCAAATGGATCGCCGAGCCGAAACGTTGGCGGAAATCAACCGTGTTGTCAGTAACTATTCAGCCACTCCCCTTCCGTTCTCCGCCGCCAAGGCGGAGTTCCTGTCCTTGGACCCGGAGCGGGAATGGACGCAGGTGGAGCTGCGCGGAAGCTATGACGTGGCGGGCCAACGCGTTGTGCGCAACCGGCCTCTCAACGGCCAGCCCGGATACGAGGTGGTGGTCCCGTTCCGTTTGACGAGCGGCGAGGCCGTGGTGGTTGATCGCGGGTGGCTGCCCATCGGAAACAAGACTCCCGGCCACCCTGACAGCATCCCGGCCCCGCCGGCCGGCGAGGTTACCGTCGTCGCGCGCTTGAAGGCCTCGGAACCGAAGCTGGACCGCGGCGCCGTCGACGGCCAACTGGCATCCATCGATCTGCATTCCTACGCCGCAGAGCTTGGCTACCCCATCTTGACCGGGGCCTATGGGCAGTTGGCCACGGAATCGCCTGCTGTCCAGCAAATGCCCGCACCGTTCCCCAAGCCGGCCACGGACGAGGGCACCCACCTGTCCTATTCCCTGCAGTGGTTTGCCTTCGGCGTGCTGATGTTCGTCGGCTTTGGCTATGCGGCAAGGCAACAGGCCCGGAATGCCCGGATTGATGCCGAAGACGAGGAAGAAGAAATCAGTGCGATGCCTCGTCGCAAGGCCCCCGCGCCACGGAAGTCAAAGCGGCCAACGGCCGAAGAAGAGGAAGACGCGATCCTGGATGCCCAAGGCTACTGAGGAGATCCCCTCCCCCGTCCTGAACGTGAAGTCCGCGTTGACCGCGGCCGGTGCCCCGGACACGGTGCGGACTTTCGACGACGACGTCCCGACAGCCGCTGCCGCCGCGGCCCTGCTGGGCTGCGATGTAGCGGCGATCGCCAACAGCTTGGTCTTCGAGCTCGACGGCGCGCCCCTGCTGATTCTCGCGAGCGGAGCCGCGAAGGTGGACACAGCCTTGGTGGCGGCAACCTTGGGTACCGCAAGGATCCGCCGGGCAAGCCCGGACTTCGTCCTGGAGCACACCGGCCAGGCTGTGGGTGGCGTGGCCCCCGTCGGCCACCCACAGCCCATACGCACGATCCTCGACATATCCCTCCAGGAGCATCCGCTCCTTTGGGCAGGCGCGGGCGACCATAACTCGATGTTTTCCATCAGCTACAGCGAGCTCCAACGGATTACGGCCGCGCAGCCCTTGCCGGTCCGCTGAGTTGCAGGTCCGCTGGGCTCTTGATCCGACGGACGGTTGATCCGCTGCCGCCTGCGGCTAGGCTGGTTGGCATGGCTGAATACACGTACGTCACGTACATCGAAGGAACCCCGGACCGGATCTGGACGGCGTTGACGGATGCCGCCCAGACCGCTGAATACTGGGGCCACGCCAATGTCTCGGACTGGAAAGCAGGTTCGCGCTGGGAGCACCAACGCACGGATGGTTCCGGTACCGCGGACGTCGTAGGCACGGTCCTGGAGGCAACGCCGCCGGTGCGGCTCGTGAACACCTGGGAAGATCCGACGGCTCCCGAAGTTGGCAAGCCGGACGTGGTCACGTTCACCATTGAGTCGCATGACGACATTGCCAGGCTTACCGTCCACCACAGGAACATCGCCGACGACGAGCAACTAGCCATTGCGAGCCGAGGTTGGTCGGCCGTGCTGTCCAATCTGAAGAGCTACATCGAACTCGGCCGGCCCCTTGCTTCCGCGCCGTGGGATATGCCCTGAGGCGGTCCCCTAAGCGCGGGTGATCCTAAGCGAGGGTGATGAGGTCCAGGTAGTCTTCGTTCCAGTGGTCCTCGACGCCGTCCGGGAGCAAGACCACGCGTTCCGGGTTCAACGCCTCCACAGCGCCTTCATCGTGGCTGACGAGCACGACGGCGCCCGAATAGTTTCGCAGAGCGCCCAGGATCTCCGCGCGGCTGGCGGGGTCAAGGTTGTTGGTGGGCTCATCCAGAAGCAGCACGTTGGCGCTCGAGGCCACAATCGTGGCCAGGGCCAGTCGCGTCTTCTCACCACCGGAAAGCACGCCTGCCGGCTTGTCGACGTCGTCGCCCGAGAACAGGAACGAGCCGAGGATCCCACGGACCTCAGCGTCCTTCATGTCCGGGGCGGATGAACGCATGTTCTCCAGGACAGTGCGATCGTGGTCAAGGGTTTCGTGCTCCTGGGCGTAGTAGCCCACCTTGAGGCCATGGCCCGGGACGATTTCGCCGGTGTCCGGCTTGTCGACTCCAGCAAGCATGCGCAGGAGAGTGGTCTTGCCGGCGCCGTTGAGGCCCAGGATGACCACCTTGGAACCGCGGTCGATTGCGAGGTCCACATCCGTGAAGATTTCCAGGGAGCCGTAGGACTTGCTCAAGCCTTCAGCCGTGAGCGGAGTCTTGCCACAGGGAGCTGGATCCGGGAACCGCAGGGCTGCCACGCGGTCATGCTCACGGACTGCTTCCAGGCCGCCAAGCAGCCGCTCTGCACGCTTTGCCATGTTCTGCGCTGCCACGGCCTTGGTGGCTTTGGCGCGCATCTTGTTGGCCTGGTCCATGAGGACCTGGGCCTTCTTCTCGGCATTGGCGCGCTCGCGCTTGCGGGCACGTTCGTCAGTTTCACGCTGTTGCAGGTAGCGCTTCCAGCCCATGTTGTAGAAATCGATCTGGGCCCGGTTGGCGTCCAGGTGGTAGACCTTGTTCACCGTGGCCTCGAGGAGCTCCACGTCGTGGCTGATCACAATCAGCCCGCCTTGGTGGCCCTTGAGGAAGTCGCGGAGCCACGTGATGGAGTCGGCATCGAGGTGGTTGGTGGGTTCGTCCAGGAGGAGGGTTTCGGCGTCGGAGTAGAGGATCCGGGCCAGCTCCACGCGGCGACGCTGGCCACCGGAGAGTGTCTTGAGCGGCTGGTTCAGGAGGCGCTCGGGAAGGGCCAGGTTGGAGGAAATAGCCGCGGCTTCGGCCTCGGCGGCATATCCGCCTCCTGCGAGGAACTCGGCTTCCAGGCGATCGTAGCGGTTCATGGCCTTGCGCTGGATGGTGGCGTCTTCGCTGGACATGTCCGTTTGGGCCTGTTTCAGCTTGCCCACCACCACGTCGAGTCCGCGGGCGGAAAGTATCCGGTCGCGTGCGAGCTGTTCCATGTCTGGGGTCCGCGGATCCTGGGGCAAGTAGCCAATCTCACCACTGCGGGCAACCTTGCCTGCCGCAGGCAGTCCCTCGCCGGCCAGGACGCGGGTGAGAGTGGTCTTGCCCGCACCGTTCCGGCCGACCAGGCCGATCTTGTCCCCCTTGTCCACGCGGAAGCTGACCTGATCCATGAGCAGGCGGGCGCCGGCGCGCAGTTCGAGTTCCTGGACGGTAATCAATTCGGGGGATGCCTTTCAATGGGGAACACCCGCTGCACCAGAGGTCAAGGCGCGGCTGAAGTGGAGGGGCCGAACAAACGGCCTTTACGATTCTACCGCCCGCCGGGTCTAACCCTCGCCAGCGCTAAGGCTGACCACGCATGAACCTGAATTAGTAAGTACCCTTGCTACGATTTTTGAGGCGTGGTTAGGTGAAGTTAGGACCCGGTAGGGAGCGCCGGCATTGCGGGGTTCCGAAGGTGAGTCCGATTGGACAATTGCGAGGGAGCTCTCCATGAGCAGTGCAACAGGATCCGATGGCAAGCACGTCCGAGCCGACCGCGGCCAGGATGGAATCCCGGACGCCGTCGAACCACGGCGTGACGGCGTTGACGATGTACCCGGAAACAACCCTGGCTACGTTGACGACACGAGCAGCTATCCAGTTGTCCCCGCGGCTACCGATCCAAGTGCCGCCACCCGTGAGACCGTTATTGCCCGCGAAAAGGAACGCTTCGGCGGAATCAAGATTGGCTCCGCCTTCTTCGGCTGGCTGACCGCCACGGGGATGGCCGTGCTACTAGTGGCCCTCCTCGCAGCGGCGGGAATCGCTGTTGGACTTGCAAACAACGCAAACGTCAGTGATGCGGTGAATCTAGGGACATCGCAGACTGTGGGGATCGCGGGGATCATCGCGCTCCTGGTGATCCTGTTCGTTTCCTATTATTGTGGCGGCTACGTCGCCGGACGAATGGCCCGGTTCAACGGCGTCAGGCAGGGGTTCATGGTCTGGCTTTGGGCAATTGTTGTTGCCGTCCTCGTCGCGCTGCTGGGCTTGGTCGCCGGACAGCGGTTCAATATCCTCGCCAACGTGAACAGCTTCCCGAGGATTCCCGTGAATGAGGGACAGTTGAGCACAACCGGGATCATCGCCGCCGTCGTCGTGGCAGCGGTGACCTTGGTCGCTGCGGTACTGGGCGGACTGGCCGGCATGCATTACCACCGCAAGGTGGACCGCGCGGGCTTCACCCCAACGGAAGAGGACGTCGAGGCTTAGCCAGAAGCGGCTCAGGCCGCAAACAGCACCGTCCTTTGTACCTTGACCCCAAGGCCTCGCAGCGCTGCTCGTGGACACCCTACAAAATGGGGCATCTGGCCGCTCTGTAGTGTCGGTTTCAGTGGATTCATTCCGCCCCCGGCACCAGACAGGACACACCATGAGCAGCACCGAAGCAGCAGCTACCCGACGAACCTCCCCACGCACCCGCTGGACGTCCACTGACATCGGCCTCATCGCGGTATTCGCGGCCTTGGTGGCCGCGTCCACCATGATTCCTGGCATCCCGGTTGGCGCCCTGGGTGTCCCGATCACCCTGCAGACGCTTGCCGTGTTGCTGACCGGCCTCGTGCTCGGCAGCGGCCGGGCTTTTGCCGCCGTCGGGCTTTATACCCTGCTTGGTTTCGCCGGACTGCCGATCTTCAGCGGAGGCCGCAGCGGACTTGGCATCTTGGCGACACCATCAGCCGGTTACATCATCGCCTTCCCGCTGGCTGCCGCTGCCGCCGGCTGGCTCGCGGCTCGAGTGATTCGCAAGACCGTCAAGTACCGTGCAGTGCTCCTCTTCGCATCGGCCATGGTCAGCACCATCGTCCTCATCCACGGCCTCGGCGTGCTTGGCTTCATGATCAATGGCAAGTTCGACTTCGCCAAGGCATTCCTGGCCGATCTGCCCTACTACCCCGGCGATACCATCAAGAACGTCCTGGCTGCGATCATCGCCGTCGCCCTCCACAAGGCATTCCCGGACATCCTGGTCCGGCGCGTCAAGTAGAGCGGGAACAATCAGTACATGAACACCATCGTTCTGAGCGAAGTCTCCGTGCGTGTGGCCGTCGATGGCAGCCCCACGCCCAAGACCTTGCTGCGGGACGTCTCGTTGGAACTTACCGAGCAGAGGATCGCCGTCATTGGCGCCAATGGCTCGGGAAAATCCACTTTGCTGCGCTTGCTCAACGGTTTGGTGGCTCCGAGCGAAGGGGCCGTCACCGTCAACGGCGCGGACAGCATGGGAGACGTTCGCCACGTCCGCAGCCAAGTGGGTTTTGTCTTCACGGATCCTTTGTCTCAGCTTGTCATGCCGACGGGCCGGGAAGATGTTGAACTGTCATTGCGGCGTTCCATCAAGAACTCCAAGGAGCGTGCGGCGCGGGCCGAAGCTGTCCTGGACCGGTTCGGCCTCCTGAAACTCGCCGATCAGAGCATCTACGAACTCTCCGGTGGAGAACGCCAGTTGCTCGCCCTCGCCGCCGTCCTCGCGGTGAATCCCTCTGTCCTGGTTCTCGATGAGCCATCAACGCTGTTGGACCTCCGTAATCGGGAGCTGCTCCGGCGCACGCTTGCGGGCCTCGAGCAGCAAATCATCATGTCCACCCACGATCTCGACCTCGCGCTGGAAGCGGAGCGCGCCCTGGTGGTGGACGGCGGACGGATAGTGTTCGACGGTGGAGCAGCCGGCGCCGTCGAACATTACCGTGCGTTGTGCGCCGGGACGGTCGCGCCGACGGAACCCGAATCCCTCCATGGCAAGGTGCGGGCGACGTGACGGGCCGCGGGATCCTGATCCCCAACTATGTGCGGGGTGAATCGATCGTCCACCGTACGCCCTTGTGGCTGAAGTTCCTGCTGGTAGCGGGCTGCGGCATGGCATCGTTCCTGATTGTCGACTGGCTCGTCTCAGCGGTGGTCCTGGCGGTGATGTGCGGGCTCTTCCTGCTGAGCGGCGCAGGGTTCAAACGGCTCGTGCATTCCGTGTGGCTGGTGGCGCCGATCCTTCTTGTCATCGGCGCCTTCCAATGGTGGCAGCTGGGTGGCCCCGTCGCCGCGCGGATCGTCCTCAATGTGCTCGTTTGCGTGGTCGCGGCGTCCGTCCTCACGGCCACGACTCCGGTGCAGGCATTGCTGGACGGAGTAGTGGCACTGTCCAAGCCGTTCAAGCGTTTCGGGGCAGACCCGGAGCGCTTTGCGCTGACCATAGCCATCATGCTGCGCAGCCTTCCGTTCATCACCGGCGCATTCTCCGATGTCCGTGACTCGGCCCGCGCGCGGGGGCTGGAACGCAATCCCCGCGCCCTGATCCTTCCGGTGTTCATCACCACCGTGGCTTATGCGCGGCAGACCGGCGATGCCCTGGCGGCACGTGGCCTGGGTGACCCGGAGGACTAGTCGCCCTGCAGAAAGGCGTACCGGAACATCGCCGCCGTACCCATTCCACCTGCGATGCTGACCATCGCCAGCGCCAGGCTCTCCCGGTCTGGCTGCTCTTCGGCAATCCTGCGGGCTTGCGCCAGAAGTCGCGTGACCAAAACCGCCCCCGACGCACCATAGCCGTGCCCCAGCGCCAGGGCCCCGCCGTCGAGGTTCGCCCGCTCCGGGTCCACACCCAGCGCGTCAAGGCAGGCGAGGGTCTGCGAGGCAAATGCCTCGTTGAATTCCACCAAGTCGAGTTTCTCCGGCGCAATCTCAAGCGCCGCCAGCAGTCGTTTGGCCGCTACCGAAGCCCCGATACCCAGCAGTTCCGGGTCCACCCCTGCGGTATCGCACCCCAGCACGAGCAGGCCGTCGTCGGCGCCAAGTTGCCTGGCGCGCTCCAGTGAAGTGATCACGACGGCGGAGGCCGCGTCAGCGTCGAAGCACGAGTTTCCGGCCGTAACAGTGCCTCCCGGCACGAACGCGGCCGGGAAGCGCGCCATGAGTCCGGCCCTCAGCGATGCCCGGGGACCGTCGTCGGCGTGGACCACGGCACCCCCTGCTTCCAAGGGAACAATTTCCGGGACGAACGCGCCGGCTACGCTGGCCGCGACGGCGCGCTGATGGCTGCGCAAGGCGAAATCGTCCTGACGGACGCGGCTGATGCCACACTCCCGTGCCACGTTCTCGGCAGCCACCCCCATATCCGGGTCCCCGAACTCGGGCGGCACAAAAGTGGCGCGCGTGTAGAAGTCCGGTTCTCCGTCGGGGCCTGGACTCCGCCTGGCTCGCAGCGGTGCTGTGCTGATGCTCTCCACTCCCCCGGCCAAATAGACTCCATTTCCGCCGGCGGCCACCAGCCGCGACGCCAGGGCAATGGCATCGAGTCCGGAACCACACTGCCTGTCCACGGTCAGGCCGGGAACCTCCACCGGGAGTCCCGCTTGCAGGGCGGCGTAGCGGGCCAGGTTGCCGCCGCCGCCCACCGCATTGCCGATCACGACGTCTATGACGTCCGAGGCGGAAACACCCGTGGATGTCAGCAATGAACGCAGGACCGGGGCCAGGAGATCCTCGGCCCGGAGCGACTTCAGTTGTCCGTTGGCACGGCAGACCGGCGTCCGCAGGGCGGCAATGATCACGGGCTGACGGGAGGGATCCAGGCCCGTGCCCGGCTCGCGGCTAAGCAAGGGGTTTTGCCCGGGGATCGTTGTTCTTAATCCAGTCCAGCAGGATCTGGCGGCTGACTTTTCCGCGGTCCGTCACAGGCAATTCGGACAGGGTGAAGTACTGCAGGGGCCGCTTATCCCGGGCGAGCAAACCATCCAGCCCCGTCCTCACCTGAGTCGCCGTTACCGAGCCGTAGGCGGGGAGGATTCCTGCCACGACCCGCTGGCCGCGAATGTCGTCGACCATTCCCGCAGCGACAGCCGCCGAAACTCCGGGGACACACGCCAACGCGAGTTCCACCTCGTGGGGATAGACGTTCCTCCCAGACGTGATGATCATGTCCGATCGGCGGCCCAGGATATGCAGGACACCGGCATCCAAGTAGCCCTGGTCACCCACCGTGTACCAACCGTCAAAGCAGCGCAGCGCCTGCCCGTCGTCGCCCCACAGGTATCCGTTGCTGACCATGCCGCTGCGGACACAGATGTTGCCGTCGGCCCCTTCGGGCTGCTCCGCGCCGTCGTCGTCCATGATCTTGAGTTCGACGCCGGGAAACGGTCCGCCGATGCCAGTGCCCCCGGCGTCGAGAAGCTCCCCTGCGGAAAGGCGCGTTCCGGAAACGAAACTGAGCTCCGAAGCGCCGTAATACTCGAAGATTGCAGCATTCGGCGCCCACCGCCTGGCCGCCTCCAACGTGCGGGCATCCAGCTTCGAACCCGCGCAGATGATGCTCCCCACCCCCGATGCGTCCACACCTCCAGCCAGTCCGCGCTCGCTCAAGAGGCGCAGCATGGTGGGCGCCAAGACCAGACGGGTAACGCCGTCGTGACTGATGGCAGCGTGGGCATCGCCGACGTCGAAGGTCTCCAAGGTATGGAAGGCCGCCCCGGCATAGAGGCACTCAGACAGGGCATAGAGGTTCAGGCTCGCGGCCAGCGGACCGGGGGCCAGCGTTTTGTCCTCGGGAGTCAGTCCGAAAAATTCGATGGAGGCCTCAAACGAGACCTGCCACGAGCGCCGTGAACGGGTGAAGGCTTTGGGGACGGACGTGGTTCCAGAGGTCAGGCCGACCAGGAACGTGGTGTCGGGATGGCCGTCTGCCAGCTCGTCGCCGTCGGCAGGCTCCCGGCCGGTAGCCGACGCTTGGGCGGGCCCGGCTTGTCCAATCCTCTGGGCGACCTCGTCGATCATGGTCTGCGGCCAGAGAGGGTCGAGCACGGCACAGCACCGCCCGCCCGCCACGGCGGCCGCGTAGGCCACCACGAAGTCCACGGAATTGGGCTCGGCGAGTATCGTCGTCTCGGCAGTCTCTTTCAGACGCAGGGTCGCGGCGTCTCGAAGGTCAGCCCAGTTGAGCCGTTTGCCGCCCACGACGACGGCGGCGTCGTCAGGGCGTTCATCGGCCCAGAGCTGAAGTTTGTCCAGAAAAGGCATCATTGAATTTTAGCCTCTGGCGCGGGTCCGCGGCTTTCTGTGACGCCACAAGTTCGGTGTGGCCCAGCCTTAAGCGCACTCGACGAGAGTACGACGGCGGCCGGTCACCTTCCAGGGAAGGTGACCGGCCGCCGTCGTACTCGTCGTAAGCAGGGGCCTCCGCCGCCTGTGCCCACGCTGCCGAGGGTCCCAAAACGAGCGTGCGAGTTTTGGGAGGCAGCGGGGAAGGTTCCCTGGCCGAAGCGAAGCGAGGCTAGGGAGGCGGTGGGGACCTTAGATGTTGAAGCCGAGGGCCCGCATCTGGTCTTTGCCGTCGTCGGTGATCCGCTCGGGACCCCATGGCGGCATCCATACCCAGTTGAGCCGCCAGTCGTCCACGATGCCGTCGAGCGATTGGCCAACCTGCTCTTCAAGGACATCCGTCAGCGGACAAGCTGCGGTGGTCAACGTCATGTCGATGAGCAGCGCGCCGTCCTCCTCCGAGTACTTCAGACCGTAGAGCAGCCCAAGGTCCACCACGTTGACACCGAGTTCCGGGTCAATGACATCCTTGAGCGCCTCCTCGACGTCCTCGAGGCTGGTGCGAGCCGCGTTGATTTCGGTCATGGCGGGAGTCCTAACTAGGCCTGTGCCGCTGCGGCAGCAGCAATGGTGGC
This sequence comes from Arthrobacter sp. DMZ02-1R, assembly GCF_057747935.1. Taxonomy (NCBI): domain Bacteria; kingdom Bacillati; phylum Actinomycetota; class Actinomycetes; order Micrococcales; family Micrococcaceae; genus Arthrobacter; species Arthrobacter sp. DMZ02-1R. The sequence continues at coordinate 2,244,327 of NZ_CM173230.1, read as the reverse complement.
TGCGCCGGCGCCCGTGGCGTAACGGTCGTAGCCTTCTTCTTCGAGGCGGTCGGCCAATTCCGGGCCGCCCTCTTCGACAACCTGGCCATCAACAAACACGTGGACGAAGTCCGGCTTGATGTAGCGCAGGATGCGGGTGTAGTGGGTGATGAGCAAGGTACCCATGTTTCCCGTGGCGTGGGCGCGGTTGACGCCCTCGGAGACGACCTTGAGCGCGTCGACATCCAGGCCGGAGTCGGTCTCGTCAAGCACGGCGAACTTCGGCTTGAAGAGTTCGAGCTGGAGGATCTCCACGCGCTTCTTCTCGCCACCGGAGAAGCCTTCGTTGACGTTGCGCTGAGCGAAGTCGGCGTCGATGCGCAGCAGCTGCATGGCTGCCTTGACGTCCTTGGTCCAGGTGCGGAGGGCGGGTGCTACGCCATCGATTGCCGTTTTGGCGGTGCGCAGGAAGTTGGTCATGGTGACACCCGGAACCTCTACGGGGTACTGCATGGCCAGGAAAACGCCTGCACGGGCGCGCTGGTCAACGCTCATGGCCAGGACGTCTTCGCCGTCGAGCGTGATGGTGCCCCTTGTGACGTTGTAGCGCGGGTGGCCGGCAATGGTGGACGCCAAGGTGGACTTGCCCGAACCGTTGGGGCCCATGATTGCGTGGGTCTCGCCGGTTTTGATGGTCAGGCTGACGCCCTTCAGGATCTCCTTGGTGCCCTGCTCCGTCTCGATGCTGACGTGCAGGTCCTTGATCTCAAGAGTAGACATGCTCTTCTTTCTTTCGTAAGTCTTTAGGCACTTGGCGCTCAGTAGTTCTGTACTGAGGCGCCGTTCACAACGTTGGTCACGTCCACGTAGACATCGTCACCGTCGAGGGTGACGGCGAAGACGGGGACGGGGTCATAGGCAGGGAGCTGCAAGGGCTGCCCGGTGCGGAGATCGAACTGGGAGCCGTGGCCCCAGCATTCGATAGCGCAACCTTCGATTTCGCCCTCGGCGAGCGAAATATCCGCGTGCGAGCAGGTGTCGCCGATGGCGTGGATCTCGCCCATCGAGTCCTTGACGATGGCCACGGGGTAGTCATCGATCAGGATGCGCAGCGCCTGCTTGACCTGGATCTCATTGGCGTTGCATACCAGTTCGCCTTGTGGCTGATCGCTCATAATCTGTTTTCCCTGCTTGGCTTGTATTAGTTGTCGCTCGCGGCGAGCTCACGCTCGACAGCTTCGGTCAGGCGCTCTTCGAGTGCCGGTACCTTGATCTGCTGGATGATCTCATTGAGGAAGCCACGGACCACCAAACGGCGGGCGACGTCTTCCGGGATGCCGCGTGCCATGAGGTAGAACAAGTGTTCGTCATCGAAGCGGCCGGTGGCGCTGGCATGGCCGGCACCCTCGATCAGGCCGGTTTCGATTTCGAGGTTCGGCACGGAGTCCGCGCGTGCACCGTCCGTGAGGACCAGGTTGCGGTTGGCCTCGTAAGAGTCGGTGCCTTCTGCTTCCTTGCGGATCAGGACGTCGCCCACCCACACGGTGTGTGCGTTGCGGCCCTGCAGGGCGCCCTTGTACAGCACGCGGGACTTGCAGTTGGCCACGGCGTGGTCAACGAAAAGCCGCTGTTCGAGGTGCTGCCCGGCGTCGGCGAAGTACAAGCCGAACATCTCGACGTCGGCGCCCGGCGCGGTGAAGCGGGTCGAAGGTGTCACTCGGACAACGTCGCCGCCGAGGCTAACCACGATGTGCTTGAATTTCGCGTCGCGGCCGATCTTGGCCTGCTGCGAGGAGGCGTGCACGGCGTCGTCGTTCCATTCCTGGAGCGAAATAACCGTGAGCTCCGCGCCGTCCTCCACGAGGATTTCAACGTTCTCGGACACGACGGCGCTGCCTTGGTGGTCAAGGACGACCACAGCCTTGGAGAATCGCTCCGCCACGATCAGGATGTGCTGTGCGGAAGCTTCAGTTGAGGTGCCGGTAAGCAGGACTGACACTTCGCCGTCGAGCCGGAGCTCGGCGGGCACCGTAATGACGGTGGCCTCGGTGAAGTTCTCCCACGCGTTGGCGGACACGCGGTCCTCCGGAATGGCCGCCGAACCGATGCGGTGGTCTTCCCGGCCCACGGTTTCGACGACGACGCCGTCCGGGGCCGTAACAGACACAGACGGTGCCGAACCGGACAGGACCTCGTTGTGAAGGCCGCGAAGCCGCTTGAGGGGGGTGAAGCGCCAGTCTTCCTCCAGGCCGGTGAGGGGCTTGAAGTCAGCCAGCTTGTACGAGGTAAGCCGACCTGCGCGCGAACTGTCCGGAACGCCGACGCCGCCACCGTGGGAGTGGCTCTTGGCCGAGGCTCCAGCAAGCGGACCGGCCGAAGGCGCCCGTTCCGACGTCGTGGAGGTGTTGGTTCCAGTGTTGACCGGCGAGAGGTTCTCGCCCTCCTCGGTGAAGCCGTTGATAAATGGGTGTGCCGACGGCGCGCCGATGCGAGCCTTTTCAGTAGTGATTTCAGTCATTGCTAACCGACGGATCCTTCCATCTGCAGTTCAATCAGGCGGTTGAGTTCAAGGGCGTATTCCATGGGCAACTCACGGGCAATCGGCTCAATGAAGCCGCGCACGATCATGGCCATGGCCTCGTCCTCGGGCATACCGCGTGACATCAGATAGAAGAGCTGCTCCTCACTGACTCTGGAAACGGTGGCCTCGTGACCCATCACCACGTCATCCTCGCGGATGTCGATGTAGGGATAGGTGTCGGAACGGGAAATGGTGTCTACCAACAAGGCATCGCAACGCACGGTGTTGGCGGAGTGCTTGGCACCTTCGCGGACCTGGACCAAGCCGCGGTATGCTGCACGACCGCCGCCGCGGGCCACGGACTTGGAAATGATGGAGCTCTTGGTGTTCGGCGCGATGTGGACCATCTTGGAACCGGTGTCCTGGTGCTGGCCTTCGCCCGCGAAGGCGATGGACAGAGTCTCACCCTTGGCGTGCTCGCCAACCAGGTAGACAGCCGGGTACTTCATGGTCACCTTGGAGCCGATGTTGCCATCGATCCATTCCATGGTGGCGCCTTCTTCGCAGATGGCGCGCTTGGTGACCAGGTTGTACACGTTGGTGGACCAGTTCTGGATGGTCGTGTAGCGGACGCGGGCGCCCTTCTTCACGATGATTTCCACCACGGCGGAATGCAGCGAGTCCGAAGTGTAGATCGGAGCGGTGCAGCCTTCGATGTAGTGGACGTAGGAGTCCTCGTCCGCAATGATCAGGGTGCGCTCAAACTGGCCCATGTTTTCCGTGTTGATGCGGAAATAGGCCTGCAGCGGGATGTCCACGTGGACGCCCTTGGGGACGTACACGAAGGAACCGCCGGACCACACGGCCGTGTTCAGCGACGCGAACTTGTTGTCGCCCACCGGAATGATGGTGCCGAAGTACTCCTGGAAGATCTCCGGGTGCTCGCGAAGCGCGGTGTCGGTGTCCAGGAAGATGACGCCCTGTGCTTCCAGGTCCTCGCGGATCTGGTGGTACACAACCTCGGACTCGTACTGTGCGGCCACGCCGGACACGAGGCGGCTGCGCTCGGCTTCCGGGATACCCAGCTTCTCGTAGGTGTTGCGGATGTCCTCGGGGAGGTCTTCCCACGTGGCAGCCTGCTTCTCGGTGGAGCGCACGAAGTACTTGATGTTGTCGAAGTCGATGCCCGAGAGGTCCGCACCCCAAGTGGGCATGGGCTTGCGGTCGAAGTACTTCAAACCCTTCAGGCGGAGGTCCAGCATCCATTGCGGCTCGCTCTTCTTGGCCGAAATGTCGCGGACTACCTCTTCGTTGAGACCACGGCGTGCGTTGGCGCCGACGTCGTTCTTGTCAGCCCATCCGTACTCGTAGTTGCCAATACCGTGCAGCTCGGGATTCTTCTCCAGAATCTCCGAGATCACAGCACCGTCAGCTAGCGCTTTCTCTGCTGTTCCTTCAGCTAATTGACCCGTCATCACGGCCTTTCTTACTGATTGTTGGATTCGACATGGGGCGTGGCCCGCAGCTTGGGAAACCCGAGGGCCTCCTTGGCGGCTGGCCTGCCGGTAGGAATGTGGGTTGTGCAGACGTGTCCGCCCTGCGCGAGGGTGGAGAGCCTGCGGACATCGACGCCGACCAAACGGGAAAAAAATTCGGTCTCAGTGTCGCAAAAAACGGGAAATTCCGCGGCGAGCTGCTGGATGGGGCAATGGCCCTGGCACAGCTGGACGCTCGAGAGGGAAGCGGGCAAAGGCGCCTTGGTCTCAATCGACGCAGCCGACGCGACGTATCCGTCCCTGCTCAGCGCCTTGGACAGCGCCACAGCGCGGGCCGCAATGTCGGAACCCGCCAGGTCGACTTCGGGTGCGTATCGCTCTTCCATCTCGGCGAAGCGCTCTGCTGCATAGTCCCTCACAGCTTCTTCGCCGGCGAGGTCCCGGAGCCTCCGCAACGCGGAACTGGCAATGTTCAGGTAGTCATCCCCGAGATTCGACTGCCCTTGGGAGCTGAGGACATAGCGACGGGCCGGCCGGCCTGCGCCGGCACCCGCCTTCGCGACGCGTTTTACCTCGATGACCCCGGCGCGCTGAAGGTGATCCAGGTGGCGGCGGACAGCTGCAGGGGTGAAGCCGAGCATGTCGCCAAGTTCAGCCGCGCTAACAGGGCCGTGCTCCAACACCGCGTTGAGAACACGGTCCCGGGTGCGGTCTTCCGCGTCAGCCACGCCAACGGCTGTGCCGCCGGGCACAGGCACGACCGCGCTATGCCTTGCGGGCACGGAAACAGAACTCCTCATGGAATACACAACACAATCATGTCGTAATTTAGTCCGCGCATCCAGTAAGGCAAGGCTGGCCTGCGGCACCTTGCCCGTTGCACCCCTACTACTTCACGTAGAATACTTTGGTGCGATCCCCCGAATCCCCTGTCCTCACCATCGATGGACTCATCAAGGACGTCGGCCCGCTGGCTTCCCTTGACGGCAAGATGCTCCGGGTGGTCGGCGGACTGTCAATGTTTGCAGAACGCGGCCAGATCACTGCGTTGCTGGGCGCCAATGGCGCGGGCAAAACTACCACCCTCGAATGTGCGCAAGGCCTTCAAAAGCGTACTGGCGGCCGCATCGATCTGCTTGGCGAGGACCCGGATACCGCCGGAGCGAACCTTCGTTCGCGCGTGGGCGTGATGCTGCAGGACGGCGGCCTCCCGCCGTCGGCCCGTCCCATCCCCTTGCTTCGGCACATTGCGGGCATGTACCGGAACCCTCTTCCCTTGGACAGCCTCATAGAACGCCTGGGCATCGACACCTTCAGCCGCACCGGCGTCCGGCGCTTGTCCGGTGGCCAAAAGCAACGGCTCTCGCTTGCGGCTGCCCTGATCGGTAATCCCGAAGTCCTGTTCCTCGACGAGCCCAGCGCGGGACTGGATCCGCAGTCCCGCCAAATCGTCTTTGAACTCATCGCCGAACTGCGGGATGCCGGCATGGGCATCATCCTCACCACGCACCTCATGGACGACGCCCAGAGGCTTGCGGACTACGTTTACATCATCGACGCCGGTCACAACGTCGCAGAGGGCACCGTCGCCGACTTGCTAAGCCACGGCCACGAAGCCATGGACGGGGTAACCGAACGCACACTTTTCTTTGATGCTCCCGCCGGTCTCGACATTGCCGCGGCCATCGGTGACGAACTGACCATCACGGAAAGCAGGGCGGGCAGCTACGCGATCGCCGGAACACTGACTCCGGAACACCTGGCGAAACTCACGGCCTGGTGGGCGGAAAAGGGCATCATGCCAGCGTCCCTCCGCTTGGAGGCACGCAGCTTGGAAGACGTTTTCCTGGACATTTCCGGAAAGGACATCCGATGACCAGCGCAACCCCCATGCTCAACACACCCCACGCCGGACCGGCACCCTTGATGCGCAGGATCCTGCTGCAAGGCCGCTACGAAACCTTGACCATGATCCGAAACGGCGAACAGCTCATCCTCGCGGTGATCATGCCCTTGCTGGCCTTGGTGGGGCTTACTGTCACACCGCTGCTCGATGGACTGGGCGGGAGCCGTGTGGACATCGCGACCCCGGGCGTTCTCGCACTGTGTGCCATGTCCACAGCATTTACGGGCCAAGGCATCGCCACCGGCTTCGACCGCCGCTACGGAGTGCTCCGCTTCCTCTCGACCACTCCCCTGGGCCGGACCGGCCTTATTGCAGGCAAGATCATCGCCGTCTTGGCCGTCCTGGTCCTCCAGGTCCTGGTGATCGGCGCGGTGGCCGCATTGCTGGGCTGGCATCCGCGTCCTGAAGGTTGGCTTCCCGGCCTCGGGCTTTTGGTTCTCGGTGCTGCCGCCTTCACCGCGCTAGGGCTTCTGGTTGCCGGCACCGTGAGGCCGGAGGCAACCCTCGCCATCACGAACCTGCTCTGGATTCTGCTGGGCGCCCTCGGCGGAATCGTGGTTCCTGCCGAGCGTTTGCCGGACTTGGCACAGAACATTGTGCACTTCCTGCCCTCGGGAGCCCTGGGGCAGTCACTCAGGGACGCTTTCCTCCATGGCAGCGTGTCCCTGCCCTACGTTCTTGTGCTGCTGCTATGGACGATCGTCCCTGGCGCGGCCGCCGTCCGCTGGTTCAAATGGAACTGAGCGTCCCGTTGTGGAACCGAACCGTCAGCGTGAATTGAGTACCGAGAATTGAGAAAACTGTGAGCACGGCTTCCCGCCTCCCGAAGTCCATCCAGCAGTTGACCGCCAAGCTGCCCACTGAAGTCAACAGCACCGTCCGTAGGCTGGCCATGTTGTCCCTGATCGGCCAGGTTGTCCTCGTGGTCACCGGCGGCGCTGTCCGGCTGACATCCTCGGGGCTCGGCTGCCCGACATGGCCACGCTGCACCAGCGGTTCCCTTGTGAACACGCCGGAGATGGGCATCCACGGCTTCATCGAATTCGGCAACCGCATGCTGACGTTCGCCTTGGCGGCCGTCGCCATCCTGATGCTGGTGTATTTGTGGAACCTCCGCAAGGAGCGTCGGGACCTTTTCCTCCTGGCTGTTGGCCTGCTTGCCAGCATTCCGGCACAGGCCATCATCGGCGGCATCACCGTGCTCTCCAATCTGAACCCCTGGGTTGTCGGACTGCACTTCTTGGTTTCCATGGCCCTGGTCGTCTTCTCCACGCTCCTCGTCAACCGCGCCTATGGCCGGACCGGACGCTTCATGAAGGGGCCGTTGGCGCCCATCCCGGGCGCAATGAGCCCCGTCATGACCGCCGTCGCGTTCTTCTCGGCAGTCGCGGTGTGCCTCGGCGTCGTGGTGACTGGCGCAGGACCCCACGCCGGGGACGCCAACGCGCCGCGGAACGATCTCGACTGGGATCTCTTCTCGCACATCCACGCAGTGCCGGCGTACCTCATCACGGCCGGAGCCGTCTTCGCCGTCTACTTCGTCCTGCGCAAGGGAATCACCGGCCCGTTCCGCACTGCGGCGCTGCTGCTGCTCGCCGTGACGGTCTTGCAGGCGGTCATTGGCTTTGCCCAGTACTACAACGGCATCCCCGCCCTCCTGGTTGGCGCGCACATGTTGGGTGCCGCCCTGCTCATGAGTGCCGCCACGAACGCGGCGGATGTGGCGCGATTCAGCCCTAAGCTCTAACCGCCGGGCAGTTTCTCGCCTCGCACCTTAGCCAAAAAGAAGACCTTCCTTCGCATCTGATGTGAAGGAGGGTCTTCCGTTTGCCCGCAAAAGCTGCAGGAGGGTTTCGGCTTTTGCCCTCAAAGGTGAGCGGGCGTTTGGGAACGGGCGCCTATACGTGAGCGAGCGTCCGTCGACGACGGCGACCGGAGATCGGGGGGCCAGGGGGCCGGGGCGTCAGCCGCCGATAATCGGGGAACCGATGAACGGGTCCACGGCGAGGGCAATGAAGAGCAGAGTCAGGTAGCTGATGGAGCCGTGGAAGACCTTCATGGCTCCCTTGTTCGAGACGTCGCCACCCTGAGCCCGGTTGTAAAGGGCATGGGATTCATACAGGAACCAGGCGCCCGCGAGGACTGCGGCGATGGTGTACACCCAGCCTGCGCGGCCAACCGGCACCAAGAGCAGCGAGCAAGCAACCATGGCCCACGCGTAGAGAACCACCTGGACGGACACCACCTTGGCGCCGGCGATGGCCCCCAGCATGGGAACGTTGGCGTTCCGGTAGTCCTCGCCGTAGCGCATGGACAACGGCCAGTAGTGTGGCGGTGTCCAGAGGAAGATCACCATGAAGAGCACGACGGCGGGCCACTCAACAGTGTTTGTCACCGCGGCCCAGGCGATAAGCACCGGGAAGCACCCTGCAGCTCCGCCCCACACGATGTTCTGCGCCGTCCGGCGCTTGAGGATCATCGTGTAGATGACAACATAGAAAACAATCGCACCGAGGCCAAGCCATGCCGAAAGCGGGTTGGCCCCGAACCACAGGATGGCGATCGAGGCAGCTCCAAGGATCCAAGCGAAGACAAGCGCTTCGCGGGGAGTTACTTCGCCCGTTACAAGGGGCCGCTTTTCCGTGCGGTGCATCAGCTTGTCGATGTCACGGTCGATGTAACAGTTGAAGACCCCGGCACTGCCGGCCGCGAATGCGCCACCCACCAGCGTGGCGAGAATCAACCCGATGGAGGGGAAGCCGCGCTCGGCGAAGATCATGGTGGGCAGGGTGCTGACCAGCAGCAACTCGATCACGCGGGGTTTGGTCAGTGCCAGATACGCCTTGAACTTACGGGACATTCCACGTTTCCCCGCAGCCGGGGAAACGTTGAGGGACGTATCTGTTGTGCTCACGTTGGCAGTCACTCTGTTCTTTGCTCTGGTGTTCTCGCAGCGGCGGCGCCAGTCCATCCGGGCACCTCAAAAACCGGGGCGCAAGGCGAAGCTTGGATTCAATGCGTGCTTTGGACCCCGCTTTGGATGAAAGGCGCACTCGCCGCTGGTGGCCTCCAGATATCATACCGTGGCCTGTCCGACGCCACGGCACCCGGAACTTTCCTTTGTTTCCGAAAGTTCACCGGCACTTTGACGTCGCGGTGATTCATAAAACGGAATTTGCGTCCATTTTTTGAGATTCCCACCATTTGGGGCCCGGAACCGGGCTAAGCTGTCTGCAGATCAGCTCACGCAGGTTTCCGAGAAAGCGTATTCTCAGATTTGCATGTCTGGATGATAGATCAACGTTTCAATGGTGAACGGCTGGTAGACACTTCGCAGCGGGCGCCATCCTGTGCCCGAGGCTTGCCACGTGCCGTCACCAGCCGTCAGCACAGAGAGGGGCTCGGTTTACGTGCCACATTTGGAAGAGCAAGAACTGACTTGGACAAGCCTGGACCAGCGCGCCGTGGACACCGTCCGCGTTTTGGCAGCTGACGCCGTCGAGAAGGTCGGCAACGGTCACCCCGGCACGGCCATGAGCCTTGCACCGGCCGCCTACCTGCTGTTCCAGAAGCTGATGCGCCACGACCCGAAGCACCCGGACTGGATCGGCCGTGACCGTTTCGTCCTGTCCCCCGGACACACATCACTGACCCTGTACATCCAGTTGTTCCTTTCCGGCTACGGCCTGGAACTGAAGGACCTCGAGGCCCTGCGCACCTGGGGATCACTAACCCCCGGCCACCCGGAATACAAGCACACTGCCGGCGTCGAGATCACCACCGGCCCGCTGGGCCAGGGACTAGCGTCCTCGGTGGGCTTCGCCTACTCGCAGCGCCGGATGCGCGGCCTGTTCGACGCCGACGCCCCCGCCGGCGAGAGCCCGTTCGACCACACCATCTGGGTCATTGCGTCCGACGGCGACCTCCAGGAAGGCGTGACTTCTGAGGCTTCCTCCCTGGCCGGCCACCAGGAACTAGGCAACCTCGTAGTGATCTACGACGAGAACCACATCTCCATCGAAGACGACACCGACGTCGCGTTCACCGAAGACGTGCTCAAGCGCTATGAGGCCTACGGCTGGCACACCCAGCGCGTGGACTGGACCAAGACCGGCGAATACGTCGAAGACGTCCAGGAGCTCTACGGCGCCCTCCTCGCCGCCAAGGCCGAGACCACAAAGCCGTCCATCATCTCGCTGCGCACCATCATCGGCTACCCGGCCCCCAAGAAGCAGAACACCGGCAAGATCCATGGTTCCGCCCTCGGCGCCGAAGAAGTCGCAGCCCTGAAGGAAGTCCTGGGCTTCGACCCCGAGCGTTCCTTCCAGGTTGACGAGGACGTCCTGGCACACGCCCGGGCCGTCGTCGAACGCGGCGCAGCCGCCCGCAGCGACTGGCAGGCATCCTTCGAGGCATGGCAGGCCGCCAACCCGGAGAACGCGGCACTCCTTGAGCGCATCGAGGCCAAAAAGCTTCCGGTCGAGCTCGACGCCGCGCTGCCGGTGTTCGAAGCAGGCAAGGAAGTCTCCACCCGCGCAGCTTCCGGCAAGGTCCTGAACGCGATCGGCCCGGTCCTTCCGGAACTGTGGGGCGGTTCCGCCGACCTCGCCGAGTCCAACAACACCACCATCGAAGGTTCTCCGTCGTTCATTCCGGCCTCGCGCTCCACCGGCGCCTGGAAGGGAAACCCATACGGCCGGGTATTGCACTTCGGTATCCGCGAGCACGCCGCCGCATCGATCGTGAACGGCATTTCGCTGCACGGCCGGACCCGGGCATTCTCCGGCACGTTCCTGATCTTCAGTGACTACCAGCGCCCCGCCATCCGCCTCGGCGCCCTCATGGGTGTTCCGTCACTGTATGTGTGGACCCACGACTCGATCGGCCTGGGCGAGGACGGCCCTACCCACCAGCCGGTGGAGCAGCTGTCCACCCTGCGTGCGATCCCGGGCCTGGACGTTGTCCGTCCGGGTGATGCCAACGAGGTTGCCGCAGCATGGAAGACCATGCTGGAGAACCACGAGAACCCTGCAGGCATCGTGCTGACTCGCCAGAACATCCCGACTTACGCACGCGGCGAAGGCGTTGCCGAGGGTGACACCTTCGGCTCCACCGCCGGAGTCGCGAAGGGCGGCTACGTTTTGGCGGAGGCTTCGAAGGACGGCGCAACGGTCCCGGCCGAGGTCATCCTGATCGGCACCGGTTCCGAAGTCCAGCTCGCCGTGAACGCCCGCCAAGCGCTCCAGGCCGAGGGCATCGCCACCCGCGTTGTCTCCATGCCGTGCGTCGAGTGGTTCAACAAGCAGGACGCCGCGTACCGCGAGTCCGTACTTCCGGCCGCCGTCAAGGCCCGCGTCTCAGTCGAGGCCGGCCTGGCCCTGGGCTGGAAGGAATTCGTCGGCGACGCCGGACGCTCCATCAGCCTCGAGCACTTCGGCGCCTCGGCAGACTACAAGCGCCTCTTCAAGGAGTTCGGCATCACGGCAGAAGCAGTCGCCGCCGCCGCCAAGGACTCCCTCGCGGGTCTCGGTAGCTGAAACGCGCCTGAGACGAATTCGACTGCAACGAATAGATTTTCAAGGAGATAAAAGAAAATGACTACGACTCCCACCCAGCAGCTCTCCGACGCCGGAGTGTCCATCTGGCTTGATGACCTTTCCCGGGAACGCCTGTCCAGCGGCAGCCTGCAGAAGCTCATCGACGAGAAGAATGTGGTTGGTGTGACCACCAACCCGTCGATCTTCCACGCCGCCATCACTTCCGGCAGCGACTACGACGCAGTGATTGCCGAGGAGGCCGCCAAGGGCGCCACGGTCGAAGAGACCGTCTTCGAAATCACCACCCGCGACGTCGCCGACGCGTGCGACCTCTTCGCTCCGGTTGCCGCTGCGAGCAAAGGCGTGGACGGCCGCGTCTCCATCGAGGTGGACCCCCGCCTTGCCTGGGACACCGAAGGCACCATCGCCGAGGCCAAGCACCTCTACAAGAAGGTCAACAAGGACAACGTCCACATCAAGATCCCGGCAACCCTTGAAGGCCTCGCGGCCATCACGGCGACCCTGGCCGAGGGCATCAGCGTAAACGTGACCCTGATCTTCTCCCTGGAGCGCTACCGCGCCGTCATCAACGCCTTCCAGTCCGGCCTGGAGCTGGCCAAGGAAAACGGCCACGACCTCTCCAAGATCCACTCCGTGGCGTCCTTCTTCGTTTCCCGCGTGGACTCCGAGATCGACAAGCGCCTCAATGCCCTGGGCACCGATGAAGCCAAGGCCCTCAAGGGCAAGGCAGGCGTTGCGAACGCCCGCCTCGCCTACCAGGTCTACGAAGAGCTGTTCTCCACCGAACGCTGGGCAGTCCTGGCCGAGGCCGGCGCGCTCCCGCAGCGTCCGCTGTGGGCCTCCACCGGCGTCAAGGACCCGGCATACCCGGACACCCTGTACGTGACCGAGCTGGTCGCCGCCGGCGTGGTCAACACCATGCCGGAGAAGACCCTCGACGCCACGTTCGACCACGGCGTGGTCACGGGTGACACCGTCTCCGGTACCTACGAGGAAGCAAACAGCGTCCTCGACGCTCTGGAGGGCCTGGGCATCTCCTACAACGACGTCGTCGCAATCCTAGAATCCGAAGGCCTGGACAAGTTCGTCGCCAGCTGGAAGGAACTTCTGGCCGACGTCGAAGGCGCCCTCGCCTCTGCACGGAAGGCTTCCTAACCCACATGAGCACTCTCAGCTACGACGCCAGCGGTGCTGCGCAGCAGGCCATCGAACTGCACATCCCGGCACTTGTTGAAGACCGGATTGCCACCAGGATTTTCGCCAAGGACCACACCTTGTGGGGTCCCGACGCAGAGTCCGAATCCGCCATCCGTCTCGGATGGGTGGAGGCGGCAACCGTTTCCCAGCCTCTGGTCGAGGGAATCCTGGAACTCCGGGATGCCCTCCGGGCCGAGGGCGTCTCCCGCATTGTCCTGTGTGGCATGGGCGGCTCATCGCTTGCCCCCGAGGTCATTGCCGGCACCGCTGGCGTCGAGCTGACCGTGCTGGACAGCACAGACCCCGAACAGGTCGGCGCTGCCCTGGCGGACCGCCTCGCAGAGACCGCCATCGTGGTCTCCTCCAAGTCGGGTTCCACTGTGGAGACCGACTCCCAGCGACGGGTATTCGAGCAGTCCTTTACCGAGGCCGGCATCGATGCCAAGAGCCGCATCATCATCGTGACCGATCCCGGTTCCCCGCTGGACAAGGCCTCCCGTGAAGCCGGCTACCGTGCCGTCTTCAACGCCGACCCGAACGTCGGCGGCCGCTTTTCGGCGCTGACGGCTTTCGGGTTGGTCCCCAGCGGCCTTGCCGGAGTCGACATCCAGGCATTCCTGGATGAGGCCGAGGAAGCTGCGGAGATCCTCAACGATGACTCACCTGAAAACATCGGACTCCGGCTTGGCGTTGCGCTTGCCGGAACCACCCCGCTGCGCAACAAGGTCGTCATCGTCGAAGACGGTTCCGGCATTGTCGGCTTCGCCGATTGGGCCGAACAGCTCATCGCCGAGTCCACGGGGAAGCTCGGCACCGGCGTTTTGCCGGTTGTGGCGGGTCCGTCCGCACCCGAGGTCAGCGGCGGCGCTGAGGACGTCCTGGTGATCCGCCTCGTCGGCGCGGACTCCGACGTCGAACTCGGCGAAAACGAAGCCGCCATCGCTGGTGGCCTGGCCACCCAGATGTTCGTCTGGGAGTTTGCCACCGCCGTCGCAGGGCGCCTGTTGGGCATCAACCCGTTTGACCAGCCCGACGTCGAAGCGGCCAAGATTGCCGCCCGTGGCCTCCTTGACGCACGTCCTGAGCCCACGCCGGCGAACTTCGTCGACGGAGCGATCGAGGTCCGTGGGGGTTCATGGCTCGGCGACGCGGCAACGGCCGCCGAGGCCGTCAAGGCACTCCTTGCCGAACTTGGCACCGATGGCTACCTGAGCGTCCAAGCATACTTCGACCGGATCGCATTCGCGCAGCTGGAAGGTATTCGCGACGAACTGGCTGGCATCGGTGGCCGGCCGGTCACTTTCGGCTGGGGGCCGCGCTTCCTCCACTCCACCGGACAATTCCACAAGGGCGGACCGGCTATTGGTTCGTTCCTGCAGATTACGGCTTCCGCGACCGGCGACATCGCCATCCCGGAACGCCCTTTCACCTTCGGTCAGCTGATTGCAGCTCAGGCGGCCGGTGATGCCCAGGTTCTGGAGAACCACGGCCGTCCGGTCCTGCGGCTGCACCTCACGGATCGTGGAGCCGGAGTTGCCCAGCTCCAGGAAATCGTCGCCGCACTGGCCGGCCAGGCCAGCGCGCTCGAAAGCTAAGGCACAAATCCAAACATGCCAGAAACTGAAAACGGTTACCGGTCCACCGGAAAGGCAAGCCACCGCAATCCCCTTCGGGATCCGCGGGACCGGCGCCTGAACCGCATCGCAGGGCCCTCGTCGCTGGTGTTCTTCGGAGTCACCGGCGACCTCGCCCGTAAGAAACTCATGCCGGCGGTCTACGACCTCGCCAACCGCGGGCTTTTGCCGCCGAGCTTCGCGCTCGTCGGCTTCGGCCGCCGCGACTGGAGCAACGAGGACTTCGCGGACGAGGTCAAGGAGAACGTCAAGGCGCACTCCCGCACCCCGTTCGACGACGCCGTCTGGAACCAGTTGTCCGAGGGCATCCGCTTCGTCCAGGGAGAGTTCGACGACGACCAGGCGTTCAAGCGCCTCAGCGCCACGCTCGATGAACTGGACGAGACCCGCGGCACGCGCGGCAATCACGGTTTCTACCTGTCTATTCCGCCCAAGGCCTTCGAGCAGGTCTGCCGCCAGCTCTCCAAGCACGGACTGGCGCAGGCTGGCGACGGCCAGTGGCGCCGTGTGGTCATTGAGAAGCCCTTTGGCCACGACCTGGAGTCCGCTCGAAAGCTCAACGACATCGTGGAGTCCGTCTTCCCGCAGGACGCGGTCTTCCGCATCGACCACTACCTCGGCAAGGAGACGGTCCAGAACATCCTGGCCCTTCGCTTCGCCAACCAGTTGTTCGAGCCCCTCTGGAACGCCAACTACGTTGACCACGTCCAGATCACCATGGCCGAGGACATTGGCACCGGCGGTCGCGCGGGATATTACGACGGCGTCGGAGCAGCCCGCGATGTCATCCAGAACCACCTCCTGCAGCTGCTCGCGCTGACGGCCATGGAGGAGCCCATCTCTTTCAACGCCGATGACCTGCGTGCCGAGAAGGAAAAGGTCCTGGCAGCGGTCAGGCTGCCCGACGACCTGTCCACCCACTCGGCCCGCGGCCAGTTTACCGGCGGCTGGCAGGGCGGTGAGCTGGTGCAGGGCTACCTTGAGGAAGAGGGGATCCCGGCCGATTCCAAGACGGAAACCTATGCGGCCATCCGCCTGGACATCCACACCCGGCGCTGGGCCGGGGCGCCGTTCTACCTCCGCGCCGGCAAACGGCTTGGCCGCCGCGTCACGGAAATCGCCGTGGTGTTCAAACGGGCACCTAACCTGCTCTTCCGCGGCCACGGTGAGGACGACTTCGGCCAAAACGCCGTGGTCATCCGGGTGCAGCCCGATGAAGGCGCCACCATCCGCTTCGGCTCCAAGGTTCCCGGCACGCAGATGGAAGTCCGCGACGTCACCATGGACTTCGGATACGGGCATTCGTTCACCGAGTCCAGCCCGGAGGCCTACGAACGCCTCATCCTGGACGTGCTGCTGGGCGAGCCGCCGCTCTTCCCCCGGCATCAGGAAGTCGAGGAGTCCTGGAAGATCCTGGACCCCTTCGAAGAATACTGGGCCGGACTCGACGAACAACCCGAACCCTATGCTCCCGGCAGCTGGGGGCCGGCCTCGGCCGACGAGCTGCTTGCCCGCGACGGACGAACCTGGAGAAGGCCATGATCGTAGATCTTCCCGACACCACCACCTCCAAGATCTCCAAGAAGATCACCTCCCTGCGCGAGCAGGGAGGTGTGATCGCCCTCGGACGCGTCCTGACCCTCGTGGTGGTCACCAAGTCGGGTCTCGAGGAAGAAGCAATCGAGGCAGCCAACGAGGCCAGCCGCGAACACCCGTGCCGCATCATCGTGCTTGCCGACGCAGGCAGTGAAGCGCCAAACCGACTGGACGCCCAGATCCGGGTGGGCGGCGACGCCGGAGCATCCGAGGTGATCGTGCTGCGGGGCTACGGTGAGCTCGCCAAGGAAAGCGAATCCCTCGTCGCGGCACTGCTCCTGCCCGACGCGCCGATCGTGGCCTGGTGGCCGCACGGAGCACCCGAGAACGCGTGCGAGACCTCCATCGGACGTATTGCGCACCGCCGCATCACAGATTCCGCCAACGAGCCCGACCCCGCCGCGGCCCTGGCCCGGGTCCGGAAAACGTACCGGGCAGGCGACACCGATCTCGCCTGGACACGCCTGACCAATTGGCGCCTGCAGCTCGCGGCAGCCCTGGACCAGGTGGACGAATCGCCCGTCACGGCAATCGCCGTCGAGGGCGCTTCGGACTCCCCGAGCACGCTTTTGCTGGCCGCCTGGCTCACATTGTTCCTCGACGCCCCGGTCCAGATTGTCGCGGATCCGGCGGGAACGGGCATCCGCAGGGTGCGGCTGAGCCGAGCCACCGGCGACGTCCAGCTGGTCCGTCCCGGCCTCACCATCGCGGAACTGACCCAGCCTGGCCAACCCGCGCAGCGGATTTCACTGCCACGCCGCAGCTTGCGGGATTGCCTCGCCGAAGAACTGCGTCGCCTTGATCCGGACGATGTCTTCGGAGAAGTGATTACTATGGGACTGCCCCGAACCAATAGCAAGGAGTGACCGTCCCAGTGAGCGCTGACCCTAGAGTAAGCATCCATCCCAACTCCGCCGTCCTTATGGCCGCGATCGCAGCAAGGCTTATCACCAAGCTGGTGGACGTGCAGGACAAACACGGCGAAGCCACGGTGGTCCTCACCGGCGGAACCGTGGGCATCGGCACCCTGAAAGCAGTTGCCGACTCACCCGCGGCGCCGGCAGTCGACTGGTCCCGCGTCAACTTCTGGTGGGGTGACGAGCGGTTCGTTGGCAAGGACAGCACAGACCGCAACACAGTACAAGCCCGTGAGGCACTGCTCTCCAGCCTGCCGGTGGATCCCGACCGCGTGCACGAACCGGGTTCCTCGGACGAGTTCGCCACCGCAGATGACGCCGCAGCGGACTATGCAGCCCGGCTCAAGGCCGCTGCGGAGGCAGAGCACGCCGCAGATACTTCGGACAACCGACCGGAGCATGCTGGCGAGCTGCCGCGTTTCGACATCCTGCTGCTGGGCGTGGGCCCGGATGCGCACGTTGCCTCGCTCTTCCCTGAGCAAGCGGGTATCCGTGTCCAGGACCGCACAGTGGTGGGGGTCGAGAACTCCCCCAAGCCGCCGCCGTCGAGGATTTCACTGACCCTGCCCGCCATCAATTCCGCCCAGGAGATCTGGATGGTAGTGGCAGGCGAAGACAAGGCCGGGGCCGTGGGCCTGGCCCTCGCCGGGGCCAACCCGATCCAGGTTCCCGCCTCAGGCCCGCTTGGCAGGTCGAGGACCCTTTGGCTCATCGACGAAAATGCGGCCTCACGTGTCCCCCAGCAGCTCATCCGGAAGGATCCTGCGGGCGCGTAGCCGTTTCAGCGCTCCAGCCAGGACAATCTCCGCTTCCTGGCTGGAGCGTCGTTCTTTAACGTAGTCCAGGTGGCTCTTGAAGATTTCTTCGTCCGCACGCTCCATCGTCGCCTCGCCTTGTTCGCGGACGGCAACCAGGCCACACTTCGGGCAGTCCCATCGGACCGGAATTTGATCTTCCGGAAGTTTAACGAAAACAAGCCGCGTCTCATGTCCCTTGGCGCACCAATAGGGAACACGAATACGCGGCAAGCTTTCGCCAACTATGGAGTCGGGTTGGTTTCTCGGGGCCGATCCGGCTGTTACACCGGCCCGTGTGCCTCGGAATCCTGAAGAACCATGAACCATCGTCGATCCCCTTGAGAGTTCGGCTGCATGGCGGTGCAGGCCATGCAGCCTAGTCTAATGCGGTGAACCCGACGACGGCAGGTTTCCGGGCAGTTTGCTACACCCGGAACTCAATCGGGAGAGCTAGGAATCTCCGCCGGAGGTGAAGCGCATGATGAGGCCAAGGCCGATGATTACGACACCCCAAGTGCAGCCCAAGACGATGGTGAAACGGTTGAGGTTTCGCTCTGCGACACCCGAAGAGCTCAATCCCGAGCTCATTCCACCGCCAAACATATCGGACAACCCGCCGCCCCGTCCCTTGTGCAGGAGTATGAGCAGCGTCAGCAGAAGACTGGTGATGCCCAGCAGGATCTGCAGAATGACTTGAAGAACGTCCACGACGGCCTTTCAGAAGAACGGAAAACGGGAGCGGAGCCTTGAACGGACTAAGCCGCGCTAAGGTGGCTCTCGAACCTGACAATGTTAGCAAACTCAGCGGGGTCGAGGCTCGCTCCACCCACCAGGAGGCCGTCTACGTCGGAGCCGGCCATGATAGCTGCTGCGTTATTGGCCTTCACCGAGCCACCGTAGAGGAGGCGGGTCTTGGCAGCGACCGAATCATCGAACAACGAAGCAAGCTCGGCACGGATAGCGACGCACATTTCCTGTGCGTCTTCCGGACCAGCCACTTCGCCCGTGCCAATGGCCCAGACCGGTTCGTAGGCGACAACGAGATCGCCGGCTTGCTCCGCTGAGAGCCCTTCGACGCCGGCACGCAACTGGGCAAGCGTGTGCTCGACGTGGGTGCCGGCCTGGCGGATCTCAAGGCCCTCGCCGACACACAGGACCGGCGTTACCTCGTGACGGAAGGCCGCTTTGACCTTCGCGTTGAGGACCTGGTCAGCCTCGTTGTGGATGGTGCGGCGTTCGCTGTGACCCACCAGAACGTATGCGCAACCCAGCTTGTTGAGGAATTGGCCGGAGATGTCGCCGGTGTAGGCTCCGGAGTCGAACTGTGAGAGGTCCTGGCCGCCGTAGACAACGTCCAGTTCGTCGCCCTGGACGAGGGTCTGCACACCGCGGAGGTCCGTGAACGGCGGGAAGACCGCCACCTCGACCCGGCTGTAATCGTGCTTGGCGTCGGACAGGGTCCATGCCAGCTTCTGCAACAGGGTGATGCCCTGGACGTGGTCCATGTTCATTTTCCAGTTGCCGGCAATGAAAGGCTTGCGGACGAAGTTTCCGTTGGCAGAAGTTGTCACGTGTGCTCCAAAAATGCGTTGAGATAGGGAAGCCGGCGGAGCGCTAGCCTTCTAAGAAGGGCGCCCCGCCGGCTGTGTAGCCTTAGCGGTCCAGCACGCTCAGGCCAGGAAGATCCTTGCCTTCAAGGTACTCCAGGCTTGCGCCGCCGCCGGTTGAAATGTGGCCGAACTGGGAGTCCTCAAAGCCGAGGGTCCGGACAGCTGCGGCGGAGTCGCCACCACCGACCACCGTGAATGCAGGCGTCTCAGTCAAAGCCTGCGCGATAGCGCGGGTCCCGTCCGAGAAGGCCTCGAATTCAAAGACGCCCATAGGCCCGTTCCAGAACACGGTCTTGGCGGCCTTGATCTGCTCAGCGAAAGCCGCCGCAGATACCGGCCCGATGTCCAGGCCAATGCCTGCGGCACCGAATGAGCTGTCCTCGATCGCATCGGCGGCGACCACTTCGTGTTCGGCGTCCGCGGCAAAGCGGCTCGCGACCACGACGTCGGTGGGTACGACGAAAGCGGTACCGGCGTCGGAAGCGCGCTTGAGGTAATCCTGGACCACCGGAATCTGGTCAGCTTCAAGCAAGCTGCCCGCGACCTTGTGGCCGGACGCTGCCAGGAAGGTGAAGAGCATCCCGCCACCAACCAGGATGGTGTCCGCCTTACCCAAGAGGTTGTCGATCACGGCGAGCTTGTCCGATACCTTGGAGCCTCCGAGAACAACAACGTACGGGCGCTGTGTATCGGTGGTGAGCTTGCGCAGTACCTCGACCTCGGTGTGCACGAGGTCCCCTTGGTAGGAAGGAAGCCGGGTGGCGACGTCGTAGACGCTCGCGTGCTTGCGGTGAACGGCACCAAAGGCGTCATCAACGAAGGCGCCGTTGTCACCGGTCAGCGCTACGAGTTCATCGGCGAAGGCGCCGCGCTCGGCGTCGTCCTTGCTGGTCTCGCGAGCGTCGAAGCGGACGTTCTCGAGAACCAGGACGTCTCCATCCTCGAGGGCCAGGGCCAACTCCTTTGCGGACTCACCAACGGTGTCTTCCGCGAGCCGGACTTTGAATGGAGCGAGCTCCGAAAGCCGCGCTACAGCGGGCTTGAGCGAATACTTGGCCTCGGGAGCACCCTTGGGGCGTCCTAGGTGGGCCGTGACGAGCACGCGGGCACCGGCGTCCGAGAGCTTTTCGATGACCGGGAGGGAGGCCTTAATGCGGCCGTCGTCGGTCACTGTAGAGCCGTCGAGCGGCACATTCAGGTCACTTCTGACGAGAATGTACCGCCCGCGGACACCTTCAGCGATCAGTTCGTTGAGGGTGTGAGATGTCATGTGTCTACCCTAGCCCAGCTTGGATGCGACAAGCTCCGTGAGGTCAACGAGGCGGTTGGAGTAGCCCCATTCGTTGTCATACCAAGAAACAACCTTGACCTGGTTGCCGATGACCTTGGTCAGGCCGGAGTCGAAGATCGAGGAAGCGGGGTCGCCAACGATGTCCGAAGATACGATCGGGTCCGCCGTGTAGCTCAGGATGCCCTTGAACTGCTCGGTCTCCGAAGCTGCCTTAAGGGCCGCGTTGACTTCCTCGACGGTGACTTCACGGGAAACCGTGACGGTCAGGTCAGTGGCGGAACCGGTGGGAACCGGAACGCGGATGGCGTAACCGTCGAGCTTGCCCTTGAGTTCCGGAAGGACGAGGCCGATCGCCTTGGCCGCACCGGTGGACGTGGGGACCATGTTGATGGCTGCGGCGCGGGCGCGGCGAAGGTCGCTGTGCGGGCCGTCCTGCAGGTTCTGGTCTGCCGTGTAGGCGTGAACCGTGGTCATGAGGCCGCGCTCGATGCCGAAGGCGTCGTTGACAACCTTGGCCAGCGGGCCGAGGCAGTTGGTGGTGCAGGATGCGTTGGAGATGATGTGGTGTGCTGCGGGGTCGTAGAGCTCGTGGTTGACACCCATGACGATGGTGATGTCTTCGTCCGAAGCCGGGGCGGAAATCAGGACCTTCTTGGCACCAGCATCGATGTGCTTCTGTGCGGCGGCAGCCTTGGTGAAGAAGCCGGTGGACTCGATGACGATGTCCACGCCCAGCTCACCCCACGGGAGGTTCGCGGGATCGCGCTCTGCAAGGACCTTGATGATGCTGCCGTCGACAATGAGGTTGCCCTCCTTGACTTCAACGGACTGGGTCAGGCGGCCGCCGACGGAGTCGTACTTCAGCAGGTGGGCAAGAGCCTCGGGACTCGTGAGGTCGTTGACCGCAACAATTTCGAGATCTGCACCCTGGGCGAGTGCTGCGCGGAAGTAGTTGCGGCCGATGCGGCCAAAGCCGTTGATACCAATACGGGTGGTCACTATTTCAGTCTCCTTGGTGCTCTTGCAAGCACACCTAGTGAGTCGGATCTTGATTCCAACTAACAATTCCCGCACATCATTGGGCAGAAGTGATTATCAGATCGGAGGGCGACCAGCCACGTTGCTGAAGGCTAACCGCCTTCCGTGACCCATCTTACGTTTAACTACGTCTGCCCCCGCAACTGCGGGGGCAGACAATCCGGTATTTGGGCGAAATTCACCTGAATGTGAAGTTTGTTACATTCCCGTGTATTCCGCGTCACTCACCGATTCGGGACGGAGTTCCCTAGAGAACGATCAGTCCGGTGGCGTTTGCGCGGGCTGCCTCGAAGCGCTTCGCGACGTCGGCCCAGTTGACGATGTTCCAGAAAGCCTTGACGTAGTCAGCCTTGACGTTGACGTAGTCCAGGTAGAAAGCGTGCTCCCACATGTCCAGCATGAGCAGAGGCGTGGTGCCGACTGCGACGTTGCCCTGCTGGTCGTAGAGCTGCTCGATGAGGAGGTTGCCACCGATGGGCTCGTAGGCGAGGAAGCCCCAGCCGGATCCCTGGAGGCCAAGGGCAGCTGCCGAGAACTGGGCACGGAACGCATCGAAGGAGCCGAAGGCGTCGTCAATCGCTGCCGCCAGCTCGCCCTCGGGCTTGTCGCCGCCGTCCGGGGAGATGTTGTTCCAGAACACGGAGTGGTTGATGTGGCCGCCGGTGTGGAACGCGAGGTCCTTGGAAAGGCGGTTGATGTTGGCGAAATCGCCCTTGTCGCGGGCCTCTGCCAACTGGGCCAGGGCGTTGTTGGCGCCGGCTACATATGCAGCGTGGTGCTTGCTGTGGTGCAGCTCCATGATCTTCGCCGAAATGTGCGGCTCAAGTGCTGCGTAGTCGTAGCCGAGCTCGGGCAGTACGTACTCTGTCACGAAATCCTCCAATGTAGTGGACCGGGGTCCGGTTGGTAACTCTCGTTTTGTTCATCCGATCGGCAAACCGGCCGGAAATCTACACCCTGACGATTCTAGGGCGGGCGCTTTATTCGTCCATCATTTCGGGGGTCACATTTGCCTCGGTACCGGGGATGCCCAGGTCTCCGGCGCGTTTGTCCGCCATGGCCAACAGCCGGCGGATCCGCCCCGCGATCGCGTCCTTGGTCATCGGCGGATCAGCGAGCCGGCCCAGTTCATCCAGGCTGGCCTGCTTGTGCGCCACCCGGAGCTCACCGGCGTACTTGAGGTGGTCCGGAACGTCGTCGCCCAGGATTTCCAGGGCCCTGTCCACCCGGGCGCCGGCGGCGACGGCCGCCTGGGCCGAGCGGCGAAGGTTGGCGTCGTCGAAGTTCGCAAGGCGGTTGGCCGTCGCCCGTACTTCCTTCCGCATGCGGCGTTCCTCCCACACCATGAGGGCGTCATGGGCGCCCATCCGGGTGAGCAACGCGGCAATGGTGTCGCCGTCGCGAATGACCACGCGATCCACCCCGCGCACTTCCCTCGCCTTGGCCTGGATTCCGAGGCGACGGGCGGCTCCGACCAGGGCAAGGGCGGACTCCGGTCCGGGGCAGGTGACTTCGAGCGAGGAGGACCTGCCCGGTTCGGTAAGCGAACCGTGAGCCAGGAAAGCTCCGCGCCAGACCGCTTCGGCGTCGGACGCCGAACCATTGACGACGGCGGACGGCAACCCGCGGACAGGCCGTCCACGGCCGTCCAGGAGGCCCGTCTGACGAGCCAAGGCCTCGCCGTCGCGCACTACACGCACCACATAGCGGCTACCGCGCCGGAGGCCGCTACCGGAGACGACGATGATCTCGCTCTGGTGCCCGTAGACTTCGGCGATCGCGGCGCGAAGCCGGCGCGCCGTGGAGGCGAGGTCAACCTCTGCCTCGATCACGATGCGGCCCGAAATGATGTGCAATCCGCCGGCAAAACGCAGCATGGCCGAGACTTCGGCCTTGCGGACGGAAGACTTCTTGATGTCCAGCCGGGAAAGTTCTTCCTTGACCGATGCGGTCAGTGCCATTGCATGTTCCTAACTGTTCCCGAAGATATCGTGATACGCAGATGCCAGACGCAGCGGGTCGTGGACTGGACGGCGGCTCGACGCCCCCACTTTACCCAAGACCACCTCTGCACCGATCATTCCGGCAGCGCGCTCGAATTCCTTGTGGTCCGATATGGACGAGGGATCGGCGAGGACTACGTCCACGCTGAACTCCGGCGCGTAGTGGCGCAGGGCGTCCAGATGGTCCGCGGCGGACATCCCGGAAGTTTCCTTGGTGTCCATGGCGAGGTTCATGGTGAGGCATCGTTTAGCCGGGGTGTCACACAAGGCTTGGCGCATCTCGGGCAACAGCAAGTGGGGCAGGACAGACGTGTACCAGGAGCCAGGGCCGAGAATAATCCAGTCTGCGAGCTCGATGGCCGTGAGCGCCTCGATGCATGCCCGCGCGTCCTCCGGGCGAAGCCGGACGTTTTCGAGGGATCCGGCGACGGCGCATTTGGCCTGGCCTTTGACGGTCTGGAACTCGTACCCCCCTCCGGGCAAAGGCACCCGGACGTCGCCCTCGATGTTCAGTGGCTGGGTGGACATCGGCAGGACCTGACCGCGAGCACCCAGGAGGGCACCCGCCCATTTCAGTCCCGCCACGGCGTCGCCCAGCAGCTCCCAGAGGGTAACAATGAGCAGGTTTCCCATGGCGTGGTTGTCCAAGGAACCCCGCCGACCGCTCGGGGTCTTGAAGCGGTGCTGCATGACGTCCCGCCATGTCCGCCCCCAATCCGTATCATCGCAGAGGGCGCTCAGCGCCATCCGAAGATCGCCGGGCGGAAGGACACCGTACTCTTCCCGCAGCCGCCCGGACGATCCGCCGTCGTCCGCAACGGTCACGATCGCAGTGAGCTCGGAGGTCAACAGCCTCAACGCAGAGAGCGACGCGGAGAGCCCGTGTCCGCCGCCTAGCGCAACAACAGATGGGCCCTTGGAAGGCTGGCTGCCTGGCGTCCCCTTGGGCGGGACAAGCGGCAGCGGTCCGGTCAGAACCCCCATTATTCGCGACCCAGATCACGGTGGCTCGTGGTCACGGTGACCCGGGGGTATTGGGCCAGCCGTTTGGAGAGCTCGACAGCGACCGCGACTGAACGGTGCTTGCCGCCTGTGCAGCCGACAGCAATGGTGGCGTAATGCTTGTTTTCCGTCCGGTAGCCGTCGAGGACAGGCTCCAAGGCAAGGACGTAGCGGTCAACGAAGTCCTTGACGCCGTCGGCCCCCAGCACATACTCGCTGACATCGGCGTCGAGTCCAGTGTGCGGGCGCAACTTCGGGACCCAGTGCGGGTTGGGGATGAAGCGCGCATCGGCCACGAAGTTGGCGTCCACCGGCAGGCCATATTTGAAGCCGAAGCTCATGACGTTCAAACGCAGCGCCACGGGGCCCGTGTCGCTGAAGAGCTCGGTGATGGCGGTCGCCAGGCCGTGCACGTTGTAGGTACTCGTGTCCAGGACCACATCTGCCGATTCCCGAAGTTCCTTCAGCACGTCGCGCTCTGCTGCGATACCGTCCAGGATCCGGCCTCCGCCCTGGAGCGGATGGGGGCGGCGGCCTTGTTCAAAGCGCCGGACCAGTACGTTGTCGCTGGCATCGAGGAAGAGAACCCGGAACGTGATTCCGCTGGCGCTGAGTGCGCCGAGGGCCGTCCTGATATCGGTGAAGAGTCCTTTGCTGCGGACGTCCACGACGACGGCCAGCTTGGGGATCGACTGGGGTGCGTGCGAGACGATTTCGGCGAGGGTCCCCAACATCTGCGGAGGGAGGTTTTCGACGACGTACCAGCCGTGGTCCTCCAAGGCGTCCGAGGCGGTACTGCGGCCTGCTCCGGACATGCCAGTCACCACCAGCAGTTCCGCTTCGACAGGCTTGACGGGAATGAGGCCGTCCTGCTCCGCGTCGGATCCTGCTGTTGACTCTGACATCAAGTGTCCCCGTTTCTGAGATGGTCCAAAAGCCGGACCGCCTTGAGGAGCGGTCCGTTTATTACCCTAGCTAAAATTCAAGGATTTCGCCGGTGGTCATGTTCACTGCCGGGGCGGACTCTTCGGAGGCGCCGGCCCCCGCGAGGTGGCTGACCACGGCTTCTGCCAATGCCGGGCCGATTCCCTTCGCGGCGGTGAGCTCGCTTGCAGTGGCAGCCTTGATCTTCTTGAGCGAACCGAAGTGTGCCACGAGCGCCTTCCGTTTGGCTTCTCCGAGGCCGGGAACGCCGTCGAGCGCGGACACGGTCATGGCTTTTCCGCGCTTCTGCCGGTGGAAAGTGATGGCGAAGCGGTGGGCTTCGTCGCGGATGCGCTGCAGCAGGTAGAGCCCTTGTGAGGTGCGCGGCAGAATCACCGGGAAGTCGCTATCCGGCAACCAGACTTCTTCGAGCCGCTTGGCCAGGCCCACAACGTAGACGT
Organism: Arthrobacter sp. DMZ02-1R; assembly: GCF_057747935.1. Taxonomy (NCBI): domain Bacteria; kingdom Bacillati; phylum Actinomycetota; class Actinomycetes; order Micrococcales; family Micrococcaceae; genus Arthrobacter; species Arthrobacter sp. DMZ02-1R. Next base: position 2,218,397 of record NZ_CM173230.1, on the reverse strand, counting down.
CGTCGATCCCCAGTTCCGCGAGGGCCCGCGCGGCGGCGTTCACTTGGGGCTGCCCGCCGTCGACGACGACGAGGTTGGGCGGATAGGCGAACCTCGCCTTCGTCGCGGTGCCTGCAGCGTCTTCCGACGGCGCCGGCTCCGCGGGGTTGGGGACTTCCCCGCTCTTGGGAAGCTGGGCGGACTTGTCCTGAAGGTAGTGCCGGAAGCGTCGCGTGAGGACGTCATGCATCGCCGCGGTGTCGTCAGTTGCAGCCGCACCGGTGATGGAGAATTTCCGGTAATCGGCCTTCTTGGGGAGGCCATCTTCCACAACCACCATGGACGCGACCACGTTGGTGCCCTGCACATGGGAAATGTCGTAGCATTCGATCCGAAGGAGAGGCACGGGAAGCTCAAGCGCCTCTTGCAACTCCTGGAGCGCCTGGGAGCGGACGGTGATGTCGCCTGCCCTCCGGACTTTGTGGAGCTTCAGCGCCTGCTCCGCGTTTTCGCGGACAGTGGACATGAGGGCGGCTTTGTCGCCGCGCTGCGGCACGCGGATATCCACTTTGGCGCCCCTGAGGCCGCCCAGCCATTCAAGCAACTCATGATGGTTGGACGGAATCTCCGGGACCAGTACTTCGCGAGGAATGCGGCCCTGGTTGTCGCTGTCTTCTCCATACACCTGCTGCAAGAGGTGCTCGATAAGCTCCGGTGTGCTGGCGTCTTCGACCTTTTCGACCACCCATCCCCGCTGGCCGCGTACCCGGCCGCCCCTGACGTGGAAGACCTGCACGGAAGCCTCGAGGTCGTCGTCGTGCAGGGCGAAGATATCCGCGTCCGTGTCTTCGGAAAGGACCACGGCATTGCGCTCGAACACCTTACGCAGCGCCGCGATGTCGTCGCGGATTCGTGCCGCCCGCTCGTAGTCGAGTTCGGCTACGGCAGCTGCCATGTCCTTTTCGAGGCGGGCAATGAAGCGTTTCGCCTCGCCGCCCATGAACGAGCAGAAGTCTTCGGCAATGGCGCGGTGCTCCTCGGGCGTGACACGGCCGACGCACGGGGCCGAGCATTTGTCGATGTAACCCAGCAAGCATGGCCGGCCACTGGCCTGCGCGCGCTTAAGCACACCGGGGCTGCAGCTTCGCACCGGAAAAACCCGGAGCAAGGTGTCCATGGTTTCACGGATGGCACCGGCCGTGTACGGCCCGAAGTAGCGCGTGCCTTTACGGCGCTCGCCGCGCATGACCTGGACCCTGGGGAGCTTCTCCCCCATGCTCACGGCAAGGTACGGGTAGGTCTTGTCATCGCGGAACACGACGTTGAAGCGCGGCTTGAATTCCTTGATCCAGGTGTATTCGAGCTGGAGGGACTCAAGCTCGCTGCCCACCATGGTCCATTCAACGCTGCTCGCGGCGTGCACCATCGCGTACGTCTTCGGCAGCAACCCTGCCGGGTTGGCGAAGTAGGAGTTCAGCCGGGACCGGAGGTTTTTCGCCTTGCCCACATAGATGACGCGGCCGTGTGGATCCCGGAACCGGTAGACGCCGGGGGTGGTGGGGATTTCTCCCGCCTGGGGGCGATAACTCGCTGGATCTGCCACAGATCCAGTCTAGTAAGGGAAAGACGCTACCCCGTACGCACCGGCTGGCTTCGCGGAGCTACTCCGCCGTCTTGCTCTGGTTGTAACTCGTGGAACGTGCCTGGCCGCTCAATGCCGCTATGGCATCCATGATCTTGTCCGTCACTTCGCGGCGGGCAGGCAGGGAATGGTCCGGACCTGTTTTCTCGAAGTACAACGGCTCGCCCACCTTCATGGTGAAGTGCTGCGGACGGACGGTGTTGCGGTCCACAGGCTGCAATTTGTCCGTGCCAATCAGGCCCACCGGCACCACGGGCGCGCCAGTAGTCAAAGCAAGCCAGCCGACTCCCGTCCGCCCACGGTAGAGCAGGCCGTCACGCGAGCGGGTTCCCTCAGGATAGATACCGATGCCCCTGCCGTTCTCCAGGATGTCCAGCAGGGTCTTGAGCGCTTGCACACTGGCCGCCTGCTCTCCGCGTTCCACCGGAATGGATCCAACTGCCTGGAAGAACGCTTTCATGGCGCGGCCTTTGAAGCCCTTGGTGGTGAAGTACTCGGCTTTGGCAAAGAAACCCACCGGGCGGGGCATCAGTGCTTGGACAATCACGCTGTCCAGAAAAGACAGATGGTTCGGGGCCACAATGAATGGCCCTTCCTTGGGCACGTTTTCCAGCCCAATGACCGTGGGACGGCAGGTGCTGGAAATCAGTCCGCGGGTGGTCCAGCGGATGACATCAAAGGCTTCCATCGTTCTGCACCTCGCTCAGGGCCGCCGCGCGGACGGCGTCAAGTTCTTCGATCTTCTTCAGCAACTGCGCAGCGGAGTCCACGACGGCGACGGCTCCTGCTTCCTGAAGCTCGCCGTCGGGGGCAAATCCCCAGCTCACACCGATGCAGTCAAGTCCATTGGCCATGGCACCGGCAACATCCTGGTGGCGATCCCCCACCATCACCGCGGGCTGCGAATGCAACGTCACCAGCGCAGCACCAACGATTTCCACTTTGCCGGGGGCCGTGTTCGCGGCCATTGATTCATCGTCCGAGGCACCGCAGATGGACGCAAAGAAATCAGCTATGCCGTGGTGCTCCAATACGACGCGCGCCAGGCCTTGGGGTTTCTGCGTGGCCACAGCGACCTGACGCCGCGACTCCGCGAAGAACTCAAGGAGCTCCCGGATGCCCGGATAGAGCTGGCTTTGACCAATTCCTACAGATCGGTAGTAGCTGCGGTAAAGCCCAATGACTTCATCGACTCGCCCCGCGGGAACCCCGGCAATGTGCTCCAGGGAATCGCTGAGCTTGGGTCCAACCATGGAGTCCAGCACAGCCTGTTCCGGAACACGGAGGCCAATTTCGCGCAGGGCCGCGGCGATGCCGCCGGTTATGCCACCTGCAGGATCGACAAGGGTGCCGTCCAGATCAAAGATTACGGGCACCATTGTTTGAGTCACCGGGTTAGTTTCTCACGAGTTGAGGCGTGCCTGAAACTCACATGCCGGCCAGGGAATACTCCGGCAGCCGCCGAAATATTCCCTGGTGGGAGCGCCGCACTAACCCAGAATCTCCGCAAGGAAGGAAGCGGTATGGCTTTCCGTGGACTTGGCTACCTGTTCAGGTGTGCCTGTCGCGACGATGCGCCCGCCGCCTGACCCGCCGTTGGGGCCAAGGTCCACAATCCAGTCGGCGGACTTGATGACGTCGAGGTTGTGTTCAATGGTGATGACCGTATTCCCCTTGTCCACCAAGCCCTGCAGCACCATGAGCAACTTACGGATGTCCTCGAAGTGCAGACCCGTAGTGGGTTCGTCCAAGACGTAGACGCTGCGTCCGTTCGACCGCTTCTGGAGCTCCGAGGCGAGCTTCACGCGCTGCGCCTCGCCACCGGACAGCGTGGTAGCCGGCTGCCCAAGCCGGACGTAGCCGAGACCGACGTCGACGAGGGTGTTCAAGTGCCGGGCGATGGGCGTGAACGCCGCAAAGAACTCGGCGCCTTCCTCGATGGGCATGTTGAGGACGTCCGCGATGGTCTTGCCCTTGTAGTGAACTTCGAGGGTCTCCCGGTTGTAGCGGGCACCGTGACACACTTCGCACGGGACGTAGACATCCGGCAGGAAGTTCATCTCGATCTTCAGGGTGCCGTCACCGGAGCAGGCCTCGCAGCGGCCGCCTTTCACGTTGAATGAGAAGCGGCCTGGCTGGTAACCGCGCACTTTGGCTTCGGTGGTTTCCGCGAAGAGCTTCCGGATGTTGTCGAAGACGCCGGTGTAGGTGGCGGGGTTGGAACGCGGTGTCCGGCCGATGGGGCTCTGGTCAACGTGGACCACTTTGTCGAGGTGCTCCAGGCCCGCTACCGAGCGATGCCGGCCTGCAACCTGCTTGGCGCCGTTGAGCTTGTTCGCAAGCACCTTGTAGAGAATCTCGTTCACCAGGGTGGACTTCCCTGAGCCGCTGACGCCGGTCACGGCCGTGAAAAGACCCAGCGGGAAGGTGGCGTCAACGTTGTTCAGGTTGTTTTCGCGTGCGCCGATGACCTTGAGCTCACGCTTCTTGTCGTACTTGCGTCGCTTGGGCGGAATGTCGATCTTGCGCCGCCCGGACAGGTAGTCGCCCGTCAGCGAGTTCGTGTTTTCCAGGAGCTCCTTGTAGGAACCGGAGTGCACCACCTGGCCGCCGTGCTCGCCTGCGCCAGGTCCGATGTCCACTACCCAGTCGGCTTCCTGGATGGTGTCTTCGTCGTGCTCGACGACAATCAGCGTATTGCCGAGATCGCGCAACCGCGTCAGCGTTTCGATGAGGCGCCGGTTGTCCTTCTGGTGCAGCCCGATGGACGGCTCGTCCAGGACATAGAGGACTCCGACCAGGCCAGAGCCGATTTGCGTAGCGAGCCGGATGCGCTGGGCCTCACCGCCGGACAGTGTCCCGGACGGCCGTTCGAGATTCAGGTATTCGAGCCCCACGTCGAGCAGGAACGTCAGGCGTGCCTGGATCTCCTTGAGAACCTGATGCGCGATCTGGGCCTCGCGGTCGGTGAGCGTGAGGCTGCCGAGGAAGTCGGCACAATCGCGCATCGGAAGGGCCGATACTTCGGCGATGGACTTGCCGTTGATCAGCACGGAGAGCGACGCCGGGTTAAGCCGGGCACCGTTGCATGCGGGGCAAGGAACCTGCCGCATGTACTCTTCGTAGCGGTCGCGTGCCCAGTCCGAGTCCGTTTCGCCGTGCTTGCGGTGAACGTACTGGATGGCGCCTTCGAAGCCGGTGCTGTACTTGCGCTCCCGGCCGAACCGGTTGCGGTACTGGACGACCACCTTGTGGTCCTTCCCATGCAGCACCGTCTGCCGAACTTCCTGCGGCAGCTTCTCCCAAGGGGTGTCCATGGAGAAATCGAGCTCCAAGGCGAGGCCCTCCAAGAGCCTGTTCCAGTACTCCGTGGTGGCTGTACCCAACGACCATGGCGCTATGGCCCCCTGGCCCAACGAAAGCTCGGGGTTGGGGACCACGAGGTCTTCATCGACCTCCAGCTTGGTGCCGATGCCGCTGCAGGCCGCACATGCGCCGAAAGGGTTGTTGAAGGAGAAGGAACGGGGTTCGATCTCGTCGATGGCCAACGGGTGCTCGTTGGGGCAGGCAAGGTTCTCGGAAAACGCCCGGATCCGCGCCGGGTCTTCGGCGTCGAGATCGACGAATTCGACCAGCACGCGGCCTTCCGCAAGGCCGAGCGCCGTTTCGATCGAGTCGGTCAACCGTTGGCTGATTCCTTCCTTGACCACCAACCGGTCCACGACTACTTCGATGGAGTGCTTGAATTGTTTGCCGAGCTTGGGCGGATCGCTCAGTTGGACGAGTTCGCCGTCCACCCGGGCACGTGAGTAGCCCTTGGCGGTGAGCTCCTTGAAGAGCTCCACGAATTCGCCCTTGCGTCCGCGGACCACGGGAGCCAGGATCTGGAAGCGTGTGCCGGACTCGAGTTCCAGCAGTTGGTCGACGATCTGCTGCGGAGTCTGCCTTGTGATGGGCTCATGGCACACCGGGCAATGCGGCCTGCCGACACGGGCCCAGAGAAGGCGCATGTAGTCGTAGATCTCGGTGATGGTGCCCACCGTGGAACGCGGGTTCTTACTGGTGGACTTCTGATCGATGGAGACTGCCGGGGAAAGGCCCTCGATGAAGTCAACATCCGGTTTGTCCACCTGGCCCAGGAACTGGCGGGCGTAGGCCGACAAGGATTCCACGTACCGGCGCTGGCCCTCCGCGAAGATGGTGTCGAAGGCCAAGGACGACTTGCCTGAACCCGACAAGCCGGTGAAGACGATCATGGCATCACGGGGAAGGTCCAGGTCCACGTTGCGGAGGTTGTGTTCACGCGCTCCCTTGACCACGAGCCGGGACAGGTCATGTCTCACGGGCGTGGCAGGCTGCGGCGCAGGAACGCTTGCGAGGGATTCGACGGCGGGGACTTCAGCTACGGCTTTAGGCACCCACTAATGCTAATCGAAAACTTCTTCGAATTTCCATGTAGGCCCCCGCAGGCTACTGACGGGTATCAATCCGCGTCATAGGCGGCCGCCAGAAGCTGTACTGCCTCGGCGAAACTGGCGCCCTGCGCCTTGGCCGCGGCCGAGTAGTTCGCCGCAACGGCAGCCAAGGCGCTCCAGCGGTCGTCCCGGGCGCACACCACTGTTCCGTTCCGGCCGCGGGTTGCCACCACTCCGGCCGCTTCAAGTTCCTTATATGCGCGGGCGACGGTGTGGGGCGCGACATCCAGCTCGCCAGCCAGGCTGCGCACCGCCGGAAGTTTGGTCCCGACAGGGAGGGCGCCAGCGTCAGCCAGTTCGATAATGCGGAGCCGAAGCTGCTCATACAAGGCCACGGTGCTCGACTGGTTTGGTCGCCACGAGCCGGGAAACTCGATCGAGCCGCTCACGAGGCTTCACTCTCCCCTTGGACGGCGCGGTGCTTGACGGTCCGTGCCGGCGTCGCTGCCAACTCGCCGCCTCCGACGGCAAATTGGGCGTCGTGCAACCGGGCATAGTGCCCGCCAAGCTCCAGCAGCGAATGATGGGTGCCGTGTTCAACGATCCGTCCGTGGTCCATGACGAGAATTAGATCAGCGTCGCGGATGGTGGACAAGCGGTGAGCGATGACGAACGACGTCTTGTTGCTCCGCAATCTGTGCATCGCCTGGCGGATGAGGACTTCCGTGCGGGTATCCACCGAGCTTGTGGCTTCGTCCAGGATCAGGATGGGGCGGCCGGAGAGCCGCGCACGGGCGATGCTCAGCAATTGCCTCTGCCCCTGGCTAAGCGGTTCCCCTCCATTGCTCAGCATGGTCGAGTAGCCGTTCGGCAGCGAGCGGACAAAGTGGTCCACGTGGCTTGCCTCGGCAGCGGCCACTATGTCCGCGTCGCTGGCACCTGGACGTCCGTATTCGATGTTCTCCCGAATGGTGCCCGTGAAAATCCAAGGATCTTGAAGGACCACCCCGAAGTTGCGACGGAGGGCATCACGTCCCATGTCCGCAATATCCGCGCCGTCAATGGTGATCTTCCCGGAGCCGAGTTCATGGAAACGCATGAGGAGGCTGATCAGCGTGGTCTTCCCCGCGCCGGTGTGTCCCACAATGGCCACCGTTTGTCCCGGCTCCACGCGGAATGACAGGTCCTCGATCAGTGGCGCGTCGGCGCGGTAGCTGAAAGCAATGTGTTCAAAGGAAACCCTTCCCGAAGCGAGATCGAACTGCGCATCGGGCTGCCCGCCGGACCCCGTCACCGACCCGGCCTCGGTGCGAACGCCAGTCCCGATTTCCGTTGACAGTTCCGGCTCGTCCAACAATTCGAAGACCCTGCTGGCGGAAACCGCGCACGATTGCAGGATCTGGGCCATGCCGCCGATCTGGCCCAACGGCTGGCTAAAGAGCCGGTTGAATTGTATGAACGCCTGGATCCCGCCGATACTCATCGCGCCGGCAAGGAACTGGAGCGCCCCCACAATCGCAACCCCCACGTAGCTGGCGTTCGAGACGAAAGCCATGAGCGGCATCAGCAGCCCGGATGCGAACTGTGCCTTGGAACTCGCGGAATAGAGCCCGTCGTTGTGGGCAGCGAAGCGGGCGGCCATCGCAGATTGCGCCCCGAAAAGCTTGATGGTTTCGTGGCCGGTTGCCGTCTCCTCCACTAGGGAGTTGACGTCCCCCGTAGCTTCCCACTGCCGGACAAAGTACTTCTGCGAGCGCCGGGTCACCACCACTGACGCGAGGGCCGATACCGGCACAGCCAACAGGGACACGAGGGCCAGCAAGGGTGAAAGCAGCAGCATCATCCCCAGGGATCCGATGACCATCAACGCTGAGGTCAGGAGTTGCGCAAGGAGCTGGTTAAGGGTTTGTGCCACGTTGTCGAGGTCGTTGGTGGCACGGCTGAGAACATCTCCCCGGGAGCGGCCGTCGTAGTAGGCCACGGGAAGCCGATGCAATTTCGCTTCAACCGCTTCCCGGAGGTCGTGCGCGAGCCGCTGGACAGCGAGGGCGTTGAGCCTGCCTTGGGCCCAGCTGAGCAGCGAGGCGACTGCGTACATGGATGCGGCAACGAGCAACAGCATGATGAATCGCCCTGCGTTGAACGGTGCGCCGAAGACGGTGGCTGCAATGACGTCGGTGGCGTCGCCCAGTATCTTGGGGGCCGCGACGTTGAGCGTGGCAAAACCGCAGATGCACAGGATCGCGGCGGTCATGACTCCCCGGGCGGGCTTCAGCAAGCCCGCGAGGCGGAGAAGCGACCGCGCCGGCTTCTCAGTGGGGGCGCGGTGCGCGCTGTCGCCGCTCACGCGGCCTCTTCCGTTTCGAGCTGGGACGCCACGATCTCCTGGTAGGTCTCCGAGGACACAAGGAGTTCCTCGTGGGTTCCCTTTGCCACCAGACGGCCCTGGTCGATGAGGAGTATCTGGTCTGCCGACACCACCGTATTGACCCTCTGGGCGACGATGATGACGGTTGCCTCCCGCAGTTCGGGTTCGAGTGCGGCCCGGAGCCTTGCCTCGGTCGCCGCGTCCAGGGCTGAGAAACTGTCGTCGAACAAATAGACCGAGGCGGGGCGCAGGATTGCGCGGGCAATGCACAAGCGCTGCCGCTGGCCGCCGGAGAGACCGGCACCGCTCTGGGACAAGGTGGTTTCCAGACCTTCGGGAAGTTCGGCCACGAAATCTTCTGCCTGGGCCGTCTCGAGGGCTTGCCACAATTGGGAGTCCGTTGCTGACGGCAGCGAAAGTCGCAGGTTTTCCGCGATGGTTCCACGGAACAGCCATGTCTCCTGGGGCACGACGGCGAGCCGGCTGCGCAAGGCACCCAGGGGAACCGTGGCGATGTCCTGGCCATCGAGCGAGATGCTTCCGCTTGTCGCCTCAAGGAGCCTGGGCACAAGGCTGACGATAGTTGACTTGCCGCTTCCGGTGGAGCCGATCACCGCCGTCGTGGTTCCCGGGGCCGCTTCGAAAGAGATGTCTTCCAACACCGGCGCCTCAGCTCCCGGATAGGCGAAGGAGACGTTGTTGAAGCTCAATCCCCCCGTCCGCTCAGGACCTCCCGCGCTCCCGCCAGATAGGTTTCCCGGCACGGCCAATTCGGATTCAGCATTGAGCACTTCGGTAACTCGTTCAGCGCTGACGGACGCACGGGGAGCCATGCTCAGCACATACATGGCCATCATGATCGCGAGGAGAATTTGCATGATGTAGGCGATGAATGCCGTGAGTGCACCCAATTTCATGTCGCCGTCGATGATGCGGCGGCCGCCGAGCCAGACCACCCCGGCTGAGGACAGGTTGACGACGATCATGACGAGTGGAAGCATGGCCGCGACAATCCGGGCAGAACGGAGATTGTTATTTGTCAGGGCGTCATTGGCGGCCTCGAACCGTCGCATTTCAAATGGTTGGCGGACAAAGGCCCTGATGACTGCGGTACCCAGGATCTGTTCGCGAAGCACGCTGTTGATCCGGTCCACCAAGCCCTGGCCCTCCCGGTACAGCGGCACGAGCTTGCGGACGATCAAGAGCATGATGATCAGCAGCACTGGAATGATCGCAAAAACGATCCACGACAATGCCACGTCCTGTTCGACTGCCAGAATGACGCCGCCTATGCCCATGACCGGCGCTGCCACCAGCATGCTGAACACGATCACCGTAATGTTCTGCAGCTGCAGGACGTCATTGGTGGTCCTGACCACGAGGCTGGCGGGCCCGAAGGCCGCCACGTCCTGGTCCGGCAGGGAATGGATCTTGTCGAAAAGGTCCTGCCGGAGCCCTCTGCCAAGCTTCATGGCGACGATGGCGCCAAGGTAGCCGGTTAGCACTGCAGCAAGCACCTGAACAACTGCGAGGAGCAGCATCCAACCGCCCAGTCGCAGTATCACTTCGCTTTTCCCGGCAACAAGGCCGTCGTCGACGATCTTGGCATTGAAGGTGGGCAGGAGGAGGGTGGCTCCGATCTGGACCAGTTGCAGCAAAACTATGGCCAGTACTTGGGTCTTGTAGGGGGCTAGGCGCTGCAGCAGCAAGGATGCCAGCACTTTGCCTCCAATCGTTGGTCTCCGGAGCGGCGGATTCCACACGATGCCGCCCCGCGATGGCCTTGTCATTGTAGTTCAGATCACACTGGTATTCGGTGCAATTCCAGCACTTCCGGAACCAAGAATCGCTCTTTCTTAGCCACGTTTTTGGGCCACGGCGAAAATCCTGCGGAAGGGAAACACGGTGCCGTGCCGGTCCGTCGGATAGGCCTCTCGCAGCATGGCTGCGTACTGGTTTTCGAAAGCGGCCGCTTCGCCCTCGGGAAGGGCGGCAAGCACAGGACGGAGACCCGTCCCCCGCACCCAGTGCAGCACGGGGTCGGGTCCCGCGAGGAGTTGCTGGTAGGTGGTTTCCCAGGCGTCGGCGTCGCATCCGGCGTCGAGCATGATCCGGAGATAGTCCGCTGGTTCCCCGACGGCGTCGTCGTGACGCAGCACACCGGACAATCTTCCGGACCATTCCGGCGAACCGGCCAGCTCGCGCATGAGTGTATGGGAGGGGGCACCGAAGTTTCCCGGGACCTGCAGGGCAAACCACGCACCGGGCTTCAGCGCGTCCAGCCACGCGGCGAGCATGGCCCGGTGTCCGGGCACCCATTGCAGGGCTGCGTTGCTGACCACGACGTCGGTGTCCCCTTCCGGTGTCCACCTTGCGATGTCGGCGCGCTCGAACGAAAGACCCGGCCGGGCGGCAGTGAGCAGTTCGGCTTTCGCCAGCATCTCGGCAGAAGAGTCCAGCCCGACGACGGCGGCACCGGGCCAGCGCGCCGCGAGGGTCGCCGTCAGGTTCCCCGGACCGCAGCCCAGATCCACCAAGCGCCGTGGATCCTCCGCCAGGATTCTCGAGGTCAGGTCAAAAAACGGGCGGTCGCGGTGATTGCCGAACTCGACGTACTTGGCTGGATCCCATTTCACTGCTGTCTCCATCGTCCGTCTCCGTGGTCTCCTCCTCTCCACACTAAGCTGGAAGGCAATGAAACTTCTTGAGCAGCTTCCCGAAACCTCCGACGCCGGATCGGGCAACGGACGCGTTGACCCGGACGAAATCTACACACGCTTCGTTGAGTGGACGGAGAGCCGCGGGCTGCAGCTGTACCCTGCGCAGGATGAAGCCATCATGGAACTCGCATCCGGCTCCAATGTCATCCTGGCAACCCCCACCGGCTCCGGAAAGTCGCTGGTAGCCATCGCGGCGCATTTCGAGGCCATGTCCCGGGGAATGCGCAGCTACTACACCGCCCCCATCAAGGCCTTGGTCTCCGAGAAGTTCTTCGCCCTCTGCGAGATCTTCGGAGCGGAGAACGTCGGCATGATCACTGGTGACTCGGGGGTCAACCAGGACGCGCCCATCATCTGCTGCACCGCCGAAATCCTCGCCAACATCGCCCTGCGCGAAGGCAAGGGAGCCGAACTCGGCACGGTCATCATGGACGAGTTCCACTTCTACTCAGATCCCCAGCGGGGTTGGGCCTGGCAGGTGCCGCTCCTGGAGCTCCCGCAAGCCCAGTTCCTCCTGATGTCAGCGACGTTGGGGGACGTCAGTCGCTTCGAAACCGGCCTGACCGAACTCACCGGGCGGTCCACCACCACCGTCAGTTCAGCTGAACGCCCCATCCCCCTGCACTATTACTTCCAGGAAACTCCCGTCCACGAAACCCTCGAGGAACTCCTGAGCACCAAGCAGGTTCCCGTTTATGTGGTGCATTTCAGCCAGGTCGAAGCGATCGAACGCGCCCAAAACCTCATGAGCGTCAACATGTGCACCCGCGAGGAGAAGGACAAGATCGCCGAGCTGATTGCCGGCTTCAGGTTTGCTGCCGGATTCGGCAAGACCCTGAACCGGTTGGTCCGCCACGGCATCGGCGTCCATCACGCGGGCATGCTGCCCAAGTACCGGCGGCTCGTGGAACAATTGGCCCAGGCCGGGCTCCTGAAGGTCATCTGCGGTACCGACACGCTCGGCGTGGGAATCAACGTTCCCATCCGCACCGTCCTCTTGACGGCCCTGAGCAAGTACGACGGCGTCCGCACCCGTTTGCTGAACTCCCGCGAGTTCCATCAGATTGCCGGCCGCGCGGGCCGCGCAGGCTATGACACAGCCGGAACGGTTGTGGTGCAGGCTCCCGAACACGTGGTGGAGAACGCGAAGGCGATGGCCAAGGCCACCGCGAAATTCGGTGACGACCAGAAGAAGCTACGGCAAGTGGTGCGAAAGAAGCCGCCCGAGGGATTCGTCTCCTGGGGACAACCCACCTTCACGCGTTTGGTGGAATCGGTCCCGGACCCGTTGACCTCGAGTTTCACGGTGACGCATGCGATGTTGCTCAACTTGATGGAACGTCCTGGCGACCCGTTCGCCGCCACGCGCCGCCTCCTCACCGAAAACCACGAGGCACGGTCCGCCCAGCTGCAGCTCATGAAGAAGGCCCTGGGTATCTACCGCGAGCTGTTGGCCGCAGGAGTGGTGGAACGCATTCCCGAAGCCGAGCAGGAGAAGGAAGGGCGTTCCGTTCGATTGACCGTCCACCTGCAAGCCAACTTCGCACTGAACCAACCGCTTTCGCCTTTTGCGCTTGCCGCGCTGGAGCTCCTGGACCCGGACTCGCCGTCGTACGCTTTGGACGTTGTGTCCGTGATCGAGGCAACCCTTGAGAAACCCCGCCAAATCCTCTCTGCGCAGCAAAAGAAGGCACGCGGCGAGGCTGTCGCCGCCATGAAGGCCGATGGCATCGATTATGACCAGCGCATAGCGATGCTTGAAGAGGTCAGCTACCCTCAGCCCCTCGCGGAGATCCTGGGCGAAGCTTTCGAGGTCTACCGCAAGGCCGCTCCATGGGTGGGCGACTTTGAGCTCGCGCCCAAGTCGGTGGTACGCGATATGTACGAGCGTGCCATGAACTTCGGTGAGTTCGTCCAGTTCTATGGACTGGCCCGCTCCGAGGGCATTGTGTTGCGGTATTTGGCAGACGGCTTCAAGGCCTTGCGCCAAACAGTCCCGCAGGATGCCCTCCGCGAAGACCTCGAGGACCTCATCGCGTGGCTGGGCGAACTTGTCCGCCAAGTCGACTCCAGCCTGCTGGACGAATGGGAGGAGCTCACGTCCGGCGCGGCCCCCACGCCGCACGACGCCCCGCCTCCCCCACCGCCGTCGCTCACGTCCAACACCCGCGCCTTCCGGGTCATGGTCCGCAACGAAATGTTCCGGCGCGTTGAGCTGTTCGCGGACGAGGATGCCGCCGCTTTGGGCGAGCTCGACGCCGGCAGCGGCTGGGATGCGGAACACTGGGAAGACGCCCTGGACGACTATTTCGACGAACACGACGACATCGGGACCGGCCCCGACGCCCGCGGCCCGGGCCTCCTCATGATCACCGAGGAACCTGGCATCTGGCGTGTGCGGCAGATCTTCGACGACCCCGCACGCAACCATGATTGGGGCATTTCCGCCGAAGTGGACCTGGAAGCCTCGGACGAGACCGGTACCGCCGTGGTCAGGGTGACCGCGGTCAACCGCCTCTAGGCTCCTAGTAAGCTCGAAACATGAGTGTTGTCCGCCCTGCCACCGTGTCCGATGTCCCCGCGATCCTGCAGATGATCCACGAGCTTGCGGTGTACGAAAAAGAGCCCGACGCCGTGAAAAACACACCGGAAATGCTGACCGCTGCAATGTTCGGCGAGAATCCGCGGGTGTATGCGCACATGGCGGAAAACGCAGCCGGGGACGTCCGGGGCTTCGCCTTGTGGTTCCTGAACTACTCCACGTGGGAAGGTGTCCACGGCATCTACCTTGAGGACCTTTACGTCACGCCCGATGCGCGCGGCGAGGGCCACGGCAAGGCGCTCCTGCAGCATCTGGCCGCCACCGCCGTCGAACGCGGTTACGCAAGGGTGGAATGGAGCGTCCTGGACTGGAACGAACCGTCCATTAACTTCTATCGCGGCCTGGGCGCTGTGCCCATGGACGGCTGGTCCACCTTCCGGCTTGCCGGAGAAGCCCTGGGCGCCTTTGGCAGCGATGACAAGGTCTTGACCCGTGACTGAGCGCATGGCTAGGCAAGCGGCACACACCATCCGGGCACGTCACGAATTCCGCGGCGTCCGGACCACCGAGCATTTCTTCAAGTTGCCGCTCGACCACTGGCCTTCCGGGAGCGAAGCTCCCGGCGATGGCGCCGCCGAGACGATCGCCGTCTTCGCCCGGGAGTTCGTCTCCGCCGAGCACTCGGCTGAAGACGCGGCCCGGCTACCGTGGTTGCTCTACCTCCAAGGCGGACCAGGCGGACGCGGAACGCGGACCACGTCCTTGTCCGGCTGGATGAAGGCTGCCGCAAGAAGCTTCCGCATCCTGATGCTCGATCAGCGCGGCACGGGCTTGTCCACGCCAGCGGACCGCAACACGCTGCCGCTCCGAGGCGATGCCGCGGCTCAGGCAGACTACCTGGCGCACTTCCGGGCCGACTCGATTGTGGCCGACGCGGAACTCATCCGGAAAACCTTGGGCTCGGGACCGTGGACCGTTCTTGGCCAGAGCTTCGGCGGTTTCTGCGCACTGACATACCTTTCCTTCGCTCCGGAAGGCCTTCGCGAAGTACTCATCACAGGAGGGCTTGCGCCGTTGGACGGCCCGGCCGAGCGCGTCTACCGGGCCACCTTCCAACGGGTCGCGGAACGGAACGCGCAGTACTTCGCCTGGTATCCGGAGGACCGCGAGGTGGTGACCCGGATCGCGCGGCACCTGGACGCCACGAAAGAGCGGCTGCCTAGTGGAGAACGCCTGACCTCGGAGCGCTTCCAAATGGTGGGATCGTTCTTGGGCGGGAACACCCGCGTGGATGCCCTCCACACCCTCCTGGAGGACGCCTTTGTACCCTCCGCGGATGGCGAGCGGCTCTCTGACGCCTTCCTGGAGCAAGTCCATGGCCTCGTATCCCGGGCATCGAATCCCCTGTACGCGGTCCTGCACGAGGCCATCTACGGCCAAGAGCAAGCCACGGACTGGGCCGCTTGGCGCGTGCTCGCGGAATTCCCGGAGTTCCAGCCCGAGGCCGCGGAGCCGCTCCTGACGGGCGAGATGGTCTACCCCTGGTATTTCGAGCAGGATCCGGCCTTGGTGCCCTTGCAGGACGTGGCTGCCCGTTTGGCCGGTAAACAGGACTGGAAACCTCTCTACGATGTGGCCCGGCTGGCCGCGAACACGGTACCCGTGGCGGCTGCGGTGTATCGCAACGACATCTATGTGGACTTCGAGCTATCCATGGAAACCGCAGCCGCTGTGCGCGGACTGCAGGCCTGGACCACCGGGGACTTCCACCACGATGGTATCGGCGAAGACGGGGAAGGAATCTTCAACCGTCTCCTGGGAATGGTGCGCGGCAAGAGCTGAACCCCGGCCACAGTGGTGACCGGCGTTCAGCTAAGGTCCGCCGCGCACCGCGGCGACGGGCGTTAGTGGCCCGAGACTTTGTGCATGCTCTTGCGGGAATCTTCCTCGAGCCGGGCGTCCAGCTTGGACTTGATGGGGGCCGGGCTCAGGAGGCTCGCGACTACCGCCACCACGATAGTGCCGATGATGACTGCCAGGGACACATATGTTGGGATCTCCGGAGCCCATTCAATATGGTGGCCGCCGTTGATGAAGGGCAGTTCATTGACGTGCATTGCGTGCAGGACCAGCTTGACGCCGATGAACGCAAGGATGACCGACAGTGCGTGCTTGAGGTAGATCAGGCGGTTCATGAGGCCGCCGAGCAGGAAGTACAGCTGGCGCAGGCCCATGAGGGCGAAGATGTTGGCAGTGAAGACGATGAACGCGCTCTGGGTCAACCCGAAGATGGCTGGAATCGAGTCCACTGCGAACAGGAGGTCCGTCATGCCGATGGTCACGAATACGATCAGCATGGGGGTGAAGAGCTTCTTGCCGCCAACCGTGGTGCGCAGCTTGCCGCCGTCGAACTTTTCCGACATCGGGACAACCTTGCGGATGCGGGCAATAAGGGGATTCTCGGAGGTTTCTTCTTCGTCTTCGCCGCCGTCCTTGGCCTGCTTCCAGGCCGTCCACAGCAGGAACGCGCCGAAGATGTAGAAGACCCAGCTGAACTGCTCGATCACCACCGCGCCAAGGGCAATGAAGATGCCACGCAGGACCAGGGCAATGATGATTCCTACCATCAGCACCTCTTGCTGGTACTTACGGGGCACCGAGAAGCGGGCCATGATGATGATGAAGACAAAGAGATTGTCGATGCTCAGGCTGTATTCAGTCACCCAACCGGCGATGAACTGGCTGCCCTGCTCGGGGCCGGCGAAGGCGAACATCGCTCCGGCGAACACCAAAGCGAGGGTGACGTAAAACGCAACCCACAGGCCGGCTTCCTTCATGGAGGGTTCATGCGGACGCTTGACGACCAAAAAGAGGTCTACAAGGAGGATGATTCCGAGAACGACGAATGAGCCGATCTCAAACCAGATGGGGAGTTGCATCAAAAATGCCTTTCGCAGGTACGCCAAAACGGCGTAAGTCTCTCCGACCTGCCTGCGTCTGCGTGCCGGAAGGCAACCAACGCTTGTACGGTGATCCGCTATGCCCGGCGAGGCGTCTATGCCTTGCGTGTTGACGGACGTAGCGCTTGGGATACTCCCCTACGTAGGCTCAACTTTACCCTAGGCGTGTCCGGCAGACTGCATCTGGCGGAGTTCGCGCTTGAGCTCACCGACTTCGTCACGGATCCGTGCAGCGATCTCAAACTGCAGTTCGGCGGCAGCCGCGTGCATTTGCTCGGTCAGCTGTTCGATCAGTCCCACCAGGTCTTCCGCGGGGGCCGCGGCCAGGCCGTCTTGCCGGACCTTCGTGGCGCCCTTGCCCTTTCCGGTCCGGCCGCTCTTGCTGGTCGCCGCAAGAAGCTCACGGGTATCGGCGTCTTCGCGCGCAAGTTGGTCAGTGATGTCAGCGATCTTCTTGCGCAGCGGCTGGGGGTCGACACCGTTGTCGGTGTTGTACTTGACCTGGATTTCGCGGCGGCGGTTGGTTTCCTCGATGGCCTTGGCCATCGAGTCGGTGATCCGGTCGGCGTACATGTGGACCTGGCCCGAGACGTTTCGGGCGGCGCGGCCGATGGTCTGAATCAGCGAAGTGGCAGAACGCAGGAAGCCTTCCTTGTCAGCGTCGAGGATGCTGACAAGTGACACTTCAGGGAGGTCGAGGCCTTCGCGGAGCAGGTTGATGCCCACCAGGACGTCGAAGCTGCCCATGCGGAGTTCGCGGAGCAGTTCAACGCGCCTAAGGGTGTCGACGTCGGAGTGCAGGTATTGAACCTTGACCCCGTGGCCCAGGAGGTAGTCGGTGAGGTCCTCGGCCATGCGCTTGGTCAGCGTGGTGACCAGGACGCGTTCGTCGCGCTCCGCCCGCGCCCGGATCTCACCGAGGAGGTCGTCGATCTGGCCCTTGGTCGGCTTCACGATGATTTCGGGGTCGATCAAGCCGGTGGGGCGAATGATCTGCTGGACGAAACCGTCGGCCTTGCCGAGCTCGTACTTGCCGGGGGTCGCGGAGAGATAGACGGTTTGGCCCACTCGCTCCAGGAATTCATCCCATTTGAGCGGCCTGTTGTCCATGGCTGAAGGAAGCCGGAACCCATGGTCCACGAGGGTGCGCTTGCGCGACATGTCGCCCTCGTACATGGCGCCGATCTGTGGAACTGTCACGTGGGATTCGTCGATGACCAGCAGGAAGTCGTCCGGGAAGTAGTCGATAAGGCAGTGCGGGGCGGTGCCGGAGCCGCGGCCATCGATGTGGCGTGAGTAGTTCTCGATCCCGTTGCAGAAACCCATTTGCTGCATCATCTCGAGGTCGTAGGTGGTGCGCATGCGCAGCCTCTGGGCCTCCACCAGTTTGTTCTGGCCTTCGAGGGCCTTGAGCCGCTCCGCGAGTTCTTCTTCGATGGCGGTGATGGCGCGGGACATGCGCTCAGGGCCCGCGACATAGTGCGAGGCCGGGAAGATGTACATTTCGGTTTCCTCGCGGATGACATCGCCCGTTACCGGATGCAAGGTGTAAATGTTCTCGATCTCGTCGCCGAAGAACTCGATGCGCAGTGCCAGCTCTTCGTACATGGGGATGATTTCCACGGTGTCTCCACGGACCCGGAAAGTGCCGCGGTGGAAGTCCATGTCGTTGCGGGTGTACTGCATTGAGACGAATTTGCGCAGGAGATGGTCCCGGTTCATCTCGGCGCCCTTGGTGAGCGTGACCATCCCGGCGATGTATTCTTCCGGGGTACCGAGGCCGTAGATGCAGGACACGGTAGCCACAACGATGACATCCCTGCGGGTCAGCAGCGCGTTGGTGGCCGAGTGCCGCAGCCGCTCGACTTCCTCATTCACGGAGGAGTCCTTTTCGATGAAGGTATCCGTCTGTGGAACGTAGGCTTCGGGCTGGTAGTAGTCGTAGTACGACACGAAGTACTCCACCGCGTTGTTGGGCAGCAGCTCCCGGAACTCGTTCGCGAGCTGCGCAGCGAGGGTCTTGTTCTGGACCATCACCAAAGTGGGCCTCTGGACCTTTTCGATCAACCAAGCGGTGGTGGCACTCTTGCCCGTACCGGTGGCGCCGAGCAGCACGACGTCTTTTTCGCCATTGTTGATCCGTTCGGTCAGCTCCGCGATGGCAGCTGGCTGGTCACCTGCCGGCTTGAATTCGCTAATGACCTCAAAGGGCGCGACAACACGGTTGATCTCCTGGGCAAGACTCATGAATCCAATGTACCCCCGCCCGCGGACAGGTACTGTCCGCGTTTCTAGCCTCGCGCCACGGAGTACGACGGCGGCTGCCACCCGCTGCTCTCTGCCCATGCATCCATGAGCGGCCAGGCGACCTCGGTAAACCATGGCTCCTTGGCTTCCGCATACGCCAGCGTCCGGCGGTCTCCGGCGTGCACCTCGGCGAGCTCCTGTTTCATGTCCGCATACATCTTCACGGCAACAGGGTTGGCACGGAGCCAATCCCGGAACAACAACGCGTAGCGCCAGCCCGGGCTTCCAAGGACCCGGACATGGACGTTGGCGGCCCGTCCAGGGTCCGCGTTGCAATGGAAGCGTTTTAGCCAAGCCGAGGGATCCAGGTGCGGCGGCTTGGGTGTGTCACGCGCGGAAGCTTCCCGCAACGGGAAACCGGCCGCGCCCAACGCCGGAGCTATCCGATCCGCCACTTCCAGCGAGGCCACGGTGACCTGCAGATCGACGATGTCTTTGGCGGGGAGGCCGGGTACGGCGGTTGAACCGATATGGTCCGCGCCCAGTACTTCCGGAGATGCCTTCCGGATCCTCGCAAGCAGCCGTTCGGCCTGCAGCGGCCAGGTGGGGTCAGGTGCGGACAATACGGGACCGCCTGATCGCGGCGCCGGGCGACCCGCGGCAAGATTACGGGCGAACGGTGCCAAGCGCTCTTGCCACAAAGTGTCCACGAGCGCCGTGACGTCTTCAACGCTTCCCGAGTTTTCCAGCACGATGTCCGCTGCCGCCAGACGTTCATCCCTGCCGGCCTGGGCAGCCATCCGGGACACGGCGTCGTCGACCGTCATGCCACGGATCTCCGTCATGCGCCGGATGCGTTCCTCGTCCGGCGCGTCAACCACCAGCACCAGGTGGAAGTTGCTCCCTTGCCCGGTTTCGACCAGCAGCGGAATATCCTGGATCACGACGTCTCCGCGACTTGCCGTGGCGAGCATCGCACCGGCCCGTTCCCTGACGAGGGGATGGATGATCGCGTTGAGCGCCTCCCGGCGATCCGGCTCGGCGAACACAATCGCCCCGAGGCGCGGACGGTCCAAGCGGCCTTCGGCGTCGACGATGTCTTCACCAAACTCAGCCACGACGTGGGCGAGCCCGGGGGTACCCGGTTCAACCACCTCACGGGCCAGCGCATCGGCGTCGATCAAAACAGCGCCCAACTCCTTGAGCCGGGCAGAGACGAGTGATTTGCCGGAGGCGATCCCGCCGGTAAGTCCAATCTTCAACACCCCTCCACACTAGACTGGGTCGGTGGCAGATCAGGACGAAAGCCGAGCGACGGCGTACACAACGTTGGCGCTCGGTGACGATTTCCGCCACGAACTCGAGATCAAGCGTTCGCGCTTCATCACCGTAATGCGCCGCGCTTCCAACGAAGACGCCGCGCGCGCCTTGGTGGCGGAACTGCGGAAAGAATTCCATGATGCCCGGCACCATTGCTCCGCTTTTGTCCTCGGTCCGGATCGCGTCATCCAGCGTTCCAACGACGACGGCGAACCCTCCGGAACAGCCGGCATACCGATGCTCGAAGCACTCATCAAACGGGAAACATTGCCCGGGGTGACCGACCTCAGCGACGTCAGTGCCGTCGTCGTGCGCTATTTCGGCGGGATCCTCCTGGGCGCCGGGGGGCTAGTCCGCGCTTACTCCGAATCAGTCTCGGCTGCGCTGGACTCCGCTCCGCTGGTTCAGCGACGCCGCCTGCGGATTTGCGCCGTGGCTGTGGCCCACCACACTGCCGGAAGGTTGGAGAACGATCTGCGCTCGGCCGGCTACGTCATGACTGAAACAAGCTACGAGCCCACGGAGACCGTCCTGCGCTTGGCGCTGCCTGACGATCCAAAGGCAATCGCCGACGCCGGCGAACGGCTTGCCGCCCTGACCGGCGGCGCTTCTGGGCTCCAATTACTGGGAACGGAATGGGTCGACGTCCCGGGTTAAGCTCGCAACTACGGGGACATGCCCTCCCCTGATCGCAACCACTGGACATAGTGGGTATATGTCCGGTCCTTGATGCGAAAGCGGGGCATGTCCCGTGGGAGCAAAACAGTATTAAAGAAAGCGGCTCCTGCGATTCGTACTGAATCGCAGGAGCCGCTTTCATTCCGGCCCGGAAATCCGGACCAGTGGCAATTAGTTGCCGGTCAGCTTCTCGCGCAGAGCGGCGAGGGCCTCGTCGGATGCCAGGGTGCCCGCGGTGGACTCGGTGGCAGCCGGCTCGGAGGAGTAGCTGGTGGTACCGGAGTCGCTCTCGCCGGAAACGGCAGCAGCGGCGTCGTCAGCCGCGTGCTGGGAAACCTGCTTCTTGTGAGCTTCCCAACGTGCCTGGGCGTCAGCGTACTGCTGCTCCCAAGCGGCGCGCTGCGTCTCGTAGCCCTCGAGCCATTCGTTCGACTCGGGGTCGAAGCCCTCAGGGTACTTGTAGTTGCCTTCTTCGTCGTACTCAGCGGCCATGCCGTACAGAGCCGGGTCGAACTCGGTGCTGTCTGCGTCAACGCCCTCGTTAGCCTGCTTGAGGGAGAGGGAGATGCGGCGGCGCTCGAGGTCGATGTCGATGACCTTGACGAAGAGCTCGTCGCCAACGGAGACGACCTGCTCGGCAAGCTCAACGTGGCGGACAGCCAGCTCGGAGATGTGAACCAGACCCTCGATGCCGTCCTCAACGCGGACGAAGGCACCGAACGGAACCAGCTTGGTGACCTTACCCGGAACAACCTGGCCGAGGGCGTGGGTGCGGGCGAAGGTCTGCCATGGGTCTTCCTGCGTTGCCTTGAGGGACAGGGACACGCGCTCGCGGTCCAGATCCACTTCGAGAACCTCGACGGTGACTTCCTGGCCAACCTCGACAACCTCGGACGGGTGGTCGATGTGCTTCCAAGACAGCTCGGAAACGTGAACCAGGCCGTCTACGCCGCCCAGGTCCACGAATGCACCGAAGTTGACGATGGAGGAAACGACGCCGGGACGGACCTGGCCCTTTTCCAGCTTGTTGAGGAACGTGGAGCGGACCTCGGACTGGGTCTGCTCGAGCCACGCACGGCGGGAAAGAACGACATTGTTGCGGTTCTTGTCCAGCTCGATGATCTTGGCTTCGATCTGCTGACCGATGTACGGAGCGAGGTCGCGGACGCGGCGCATCTCGACGAGGGATGCGGGGAGGAAGCCACGCAGACCGATGTCGAGGATAAGACCACCCTTGACAACCTCGATGACGGTACCGGTGACAACACCGTCTTCTTCCTTGACCTTTTCGATGTCGCCCCAGGCGCGCTCGTACTGAGCACGCTTCTTGGAGAGGATCAGACGGCCTTCTTTGTCTTCCTTGGTGAGCACAAGGGCTTCGACCTGATCGCCAACGGAGACGACGTCCCCGGGGTCAACGTCGTGCTTGATGGAAAGCTCGCGGGAAGGGATGACACCTTCGGTCTTGTAACCGATGTCGAGCAGAACTTCGTCGCGGTCGACCTTGACGACGATACCTTCGACGAGGTCTCCGTCGTTGAAGTACTTGATGGTGGCGTCGACAGCTGCGAGGAAGTCCTCAGCGGTACCAATGTCGTTGATCGCGACTACGGGGGTACCGGGCTTCTCGGTGGAGGTGATGGTCATGTAGTAGGGGCTCCGTTGTGGATAGAGTATCGGTCAGGCAAACCGCCCGCTTTCCGTTCCCGGTCTGCAGGACACGGCAAAACGCCGGGTCATCCTGAATTGTGGATTATAAATTTTCGCGCACGTAGTACGCGCCCGTTTATTCTAGTCGTTCGCCGCAAGGAGGGTCAAAGCGGCAGCGTGTCACCAAGCCGCGCGAACGTCACGCCGCGGTCCAGCAAACGGGGCAAAGCACGTTCATAGCCTTCCGCGGTGCCGCCGGCAGGCTGGTTGAAGTGCGAAATCACAACCTGCCCCGCGCCGATCTTGCCAACCTCCGCCGCCACAGTGGGGGCAGGGAATGTCGCACCGCCGTCGCCGTTCACCGTGAAGTTCACGGGAACCAGTCCGAGGGCGTGGGTGATCGCCGCGGCAACTTCGTCGAAGTAGGCCGTCCCCGGCCGGAAAAAGCGCGGCGCTTTTCCCAAAAGCTGCTCCATGACTTCCTGGTTGCCCATGATTTCGTCGTACACCTCGCCCACGTTGGACGTGCCCGCGATGCCGTAGGCGGAACGCCCGCTGACAGAAAGCGGTTGGTGGCGGAACCCGTGGTTGCCCAGCTCGAACAAAGGATCGGCCGCGAGTTCAGCGGCCAGTCCGGGGTTGGCCTTGATCCATCGACCGTTGACGAACAGGGTGGCGGGAATGTTGAGCTTCCGCAGCGCCTTCAGCAAGCGTTGATCGCAGTCTGTTCCCCGGGGTCCGCCGCAGGCGTCAAAAGTCAAAACCGCATGAGTTGACGCCGTCTTCGTGACTACGCCAGCGACGCCGAGCCCCCATTCAACGGGCTTGCGTCCTGAGAATTCTGCAACGATCTGTGCCTTCGACGGCGGTGCCGGCCGCGTTTCGGGCACAACCGCGTGGGGGCCGGCCACCTCCACGTCCGGCGTTGAAACCGGAGCCGGACGGGGGGCAGTGGTGGCGTCGGGCTGTTGAGCGCATGCGCTCAGGCCGGCCGCGGCTAGTCCGGCGGCAGCCAGCAACAATGACCGCCTGCCGGGCAGCGCTGATTGGCCGGTGGAGTCGCCACCGGGATGGAATTCCCCCATGGAATCCTTCTTCTGTCGTAGATCCTGCGGGTGAGATTCTTGCCTAGAAATGCGTCAGGCAGTGGGCGGGGCGTTCGACGGCGAACATCTGCTGGGCAGCCAATGTTGCGCCCGGCGTGTGCTCGCGGATCCGGCCTGCCGAAGCCAAGGTTACCGGACTGACGGCACCCAAATAGACGGACCCCAGATCCGTGACGTCCATGCTCAAGTCCGGGCTCGAATCCTGACCCCCGCCGCGGGCGTCGCTGACTGAGACCACACCGCCGTCGGACGCCAATTCCCACGTGCCGTCCGCAAAACCGAGCTCGTCCCGGATCTCCAGCACCAACCGGCCATCGGCGCCATAGCGGCGAGCCGACAAGGCCGCAGGAGCATCCAGGACGCGTAACCACAACATGTCCCGATAGTCGGACGACGTGATGCAGCGACCGTCCACGAGCGCCCATGCCAGGGGGTCTTCAACGGGAGCTTCAGGCCAGGAGACCTGCTCGACCAGGTCAATGCTGCCCAGGAATTGCCACAGCTCCAAGTACCCGGAGTCTGTTACGGCAACGAGGTCCACGATTGACATGGTGTATGGCTTGGTGTCCCAGCCCGCGAACTTGTAGGAGACGTAGCCGTCAATGGTGCCGTCCGGTCCATAGTGGAGGGCACACTTGATGGCTTTATCCTCCGTGCCATCGCGTTTCATGGCTCCGGAAATGTGATGGCGATAGGCGTCCTGCCGCACAATGGACCCAGGCGTCCCCTGGTGAACGCGCTCGAAAACCTCGGGAGCGAGTTCAAGAAGGACCCGGGGGTCCGCGATTTCCACCCGGCCAACGGGTTCGTGGCGGATGCGGAATTTCGGACCGGTGTCCACCTTGATGCTCCGCTCAAAGGTTGCGACGCCAAACCCGAAACGGCCGTAGATGGATGCCTCGGAAGCCGTCAGGGCCGCCATGGCGAAGCCATCATCCTTGGCCGCGGCGAGATCGGCGGTCATCATCCCCCGCAAGAGGCCGTGACGCCGATGCGTTCCGCGGACGCTGACAGCGGTGATCTGGCGCGTCCGCAGTTCCTGCCCAAAGCCAATATTCAGCTTGTTTTCCAGCGTCCCGAACGTTGCCACCGGAAAGCCCGGGTTGAGGGCATGCAACGGGGGTTCATCGTTGACGTAGACGCCCGTCAGTTCACGATTGTCCGCTTGGTACATCGCGAGGATCTTGTCTATGACCTCATCGCTTTGCTGCTCGTCGTGGAATCCAAAACTGACGGCCCGGAGCCAATCGCGTGCCTGTGCGTAGTCCGGGTTCTCCTTGCCTACGGAACGAAAGCGCTTGACGTTGTATTTTTCGTTTGTTTCCTTGGGATCAGCCACGTCCCGAGCCTATCCAGACAGCACCGGGCACGCCACCGTGAGCGGCGGCGTGCCCCGTGCAAGCCCTCAAAAACCGTGGACCGTTCCCCCGGCTAGTGCCCGGCGTCGTACCAGCTGGAGCCGACGCCGACCTGAACGTCCAGCGGGACCGTGAGCTGGGCTGCCGAACCCATTTGTTCCGTCACGAGCTTCTCGACCGCTTCGCGTTCGCCGTAGGCCACCTCGAGGACGAGTTCGTCATGGACCTGCAGAAGCATCCGGGACTTTAGCCCCTGGCTGGTCAACTCGGCTGAAACTCCGAGCATGGCGCGCTTCATGAGGTCCGCCGCCGAACCCTGGATCGGCGAGTTCAGCGCAATGCGTTCGGCGATCTCGCGGTGCTGGCGATCCGTGCTGGTCAGGTCCGGAAGATAGCGGCGGCGGCCTTCGATCGTGGAGGTATAGCCATCGATCCTGGCCTGCTCCACTACGCCACGAAGGTAGTCCCGCACTGCGCCGAAGCGGTCGAAGTAGTCCTTCATGAGGGTCCTGGCTTCGTCCACGGAGATCTCAAGTTGCTTGGACAGGCCGAACGAGGTCAGCCCGTAGGCCAAGCCGTAGGACATGGCCTTGACCTTGGAACGCATGGCACTGGTGACGTCTTCCGGTGCCACGTTGAAGATGTGCGAGCCCACATAGCGGTGCAGGTCCTCGCCTTCCTTGTAGGCCTGGATGAGCCCCTCGTCGCCGGACAGGTGCGCCATGATACGCATTTCGATCTGTGAGTAGTCGGCCGACAACAGGCATTCGTAGCCCTCGCTGACGACGAAGATTCCGCGGACGCGCCTGCCTTCCTCACTGCGCACGGGGATGTTCTGCAGATTAGGGTTGTTCGAGGAGATGCGTCCCGTGGCCGCGACGTTTTGCGCGTAGGTCGTGTGGATACGGCCGTCTTCCGCCACCGATTTCTTGAGCGTCTCCAGCATCTGGGCCAGTTTGGAGGATTCCCGGTGGGCCATCAGTTGCACAAGGAACTCGTGGCCGGTCTTCTCCAGGAGCGCCTTCAATGAGGCGGCGTCCGTGGTGTAGCCAGACTTGATCTTCTTGGTCTTGGGCAAGCCAAGTTCTTCGAAGAGGACGGTCTGAAGCTGCTTCGGCGAGCCGAGGTTGACCTCGTGGCCGATAGCGGCAAACGCCTGCTCCTGGGCATTGTCGATCACTTTGGCGAGGTCGGCGAGCTGTTCGTTCAGACGGTCCATCGAGATGGAAATGCCTGAGAGTTCCATCTGGGCCAGCACCCGTGCGACCGGCAGCTCAAGCGTGGTCAGGAGCGCTTCAGCCTTGCGCTCGGCCAACTCGCCTTCGAAGTGCTTGCTCAGCGTGTGCACGACGGCGGCCTGCTGGACGAGCGCGGTGGCTGCGGCCCCATCCGGTCCGTCACCGAGTTCGAGTTCCAACTGGCCTGTCCGTGCCGCGGCCGTGGTGAGCGTGATTTTCAGGTGGTGCTGGGCGAGCTCGGAGAGTTCGTAGCTGCGGCGGTCCGGCTGGATCAGGTAACCCGAGATGGCGGTGTCATCCACTACGCCCTCCAGGCCCAATCCGCGGTTGTGCAGGGCCTCGAGCGCGTCCTTGAAC
The DNA here is from genome assembly GCF_057747935.1 of Arthrobacter sp. DMZ02-1R. NCBI lineage: Bacteria > Bacillati > Actinomycetota > Actinomycetes > Micrococcales > Micrococcaceae > Arthrobacter > Arthrobacter sp. DMZ02-1R. The sequence goes on along the minus strand of NZ_CM173230.1, from coordinate 2,191,817 downwards.
TCGTGCATGACCTTGGCTTCTTCGGGGTCGCGAAGCCACTTGGCCAGGACAGTCTCAGCCGCGGCATCCAGCGACGGAAGGTCGATGTAGGCAGCGCCGTTGGCGCGCACGATGGCGAGGGCATCGGCGTCATCACCAATCCGTCCGGGGACCAACTGCACGGCGACGGCGGCACGGCTCCCCGCACCGGCAGCGAAGAACTCCTCCAGGGCGGCAGCGTCACCCAGGACTTTGTAGGCAGGGGCGTCGATGGTTTCCGGCGCAGCTCCGGCCGTGTCGTCTCCATAGAGCGCGAACAGCCGGGTACGGAGGGTCCTGAATTCAAGGGTGTCGAACAGCGTCTCGACCTCTTGGCGGTTGGGACGCGGCTCCTCGAGGTCGGCGAGCGTCACAGGGAGCTGGAGATCGCTCAGGAGTTGGTTGAGGCGGCGGTTGCGCTTGACGGCGTCGATGTTTTCCCGCAAGGCTCCCCCCACCTTGCCGCCGATCGAATCCAAATTCTCGAGGATCCCGTCCAGGCCGCCATAAAGGTTGATCCATTTGGCAGCGGTCTTGGGGCCCACACCGGGTACGCCCGCGAGGTTGTCGGCAGACTCCCCCACCAGCGCGGCAAGATCTGAGTAGCGGGAAGGCGGAACGAAGTACTTCTCTTCGATCGCCGCCGCGTCCATGCGAGGAATGTTGGATACGCCCTGTTTCGGGTAGAGGACGAATACATTGTCCGTGATGAGCTGGAACGCGTCGCGGTCTCCCGACACAAGGAGGACTTCGAAGCCGGCGGCGTCGCCCTGGGCCGCAAGTGTGGCGAGGATGTCGTCTGCCTCATAGCCCGGCATCTTGATGGTTTTGATGCCCCAGGCCTCCATGACCTGGTCAATGAGATCGATTTGCCCGCGGAATTCCGGCGGGGTTTCGTTGCGGCCACCCTTGTATTCGCTGTACTCAGCCTTGCGGAACGTGGTGTCGTCGGAGACATCGAAGGCAACTGCCACGTGGGTGGGCTTTTGGTCCTTGATGAGGTTGATCAGCATCGAGGTGAAGCCATGTACGGCGTTGGTGTGCTGGCCCGAGGAGGTGGCGAAGTTCTCTGCCGGCAAAGCATAGAACGCCCGGAATGCCATGGAGTGCCCATCCAGGACCAAAAGCCGGGGACGTCCACCCGCCACCGTGCCGGCAGGGGTTGCTGAAGGGTCTGGTGCCGTTGCGGTGACAGTAGCCACAGGCGCTGACGTTTCGGTTGGAACTGAGTCCGGTTTGGTTGTTTCGCTCACAGGTGCCAGCCTAGTTGCCATGATGGACAATTTCACGCCGGGCCGGTTCACCGACGAACTCAATGCAGCTGGCGTTCCGCAGGAGCTGCATGGTTGGCTTTCGCGCTATGGCGTGGGATCGCTGGTGACAAAGATGGGCATCAAGTTCCTCGAACTCGGCCCCGAACGGACCGTCGCCACCATGCCGGTGGAAGGGAACACCCAAGTTGCCGGCATCCTCCATGGCGGAGCCCACGTAGTTCTTGCCGAGACTCTGGGCTCCTTCTCGGCGGCCTTGCACGCGGGAGCCGGACGCCATGTTGTGGGAATCGAGGTGGGTGCAACCCATCACCGCTCAGTAGCAAGCGGCCTGGTCACCGGCACATGCACGGCCATCCACCTTGGCGGCACGCTCGCCACACACGAAATTGTCATGACTGACGAACACGGGCGCCGGCTCTCAACGGCCCGGATCACCAACATGATCCGGGACAACAGGCCCCACTGACACGTCGCGCCCCGCATCGACCCGCCGGATCACTGTGACCGCGCGGGGAACCGGTAACGCAGCTCCACTGCCGCTCCACCAAGGGGGCGGGACGAGACCAGCTCAAGCGGCGCCGTCGCGCTCTCCACGGGAAGCAAGCGCTTGCCGGAGCCCAAAGCGACCGGGATAAGCGTGACAATGATCTCGTCCAACAATCCCTCCTTGGCAAATTGGGCAACCAGGTTTCCGCCGCCAACCAGCCACACGTTCTTGTCGCCGGCGTCCGCAAGCAGGTCCGGAGCGAACTCCTGGACCTCACCACGCACGAACGTGACGTCCGCACCGGCCGGCGCGGCATATTCGCGGTGGGTGAAGATCCAGCATGGGATACCCGGGTAAGGCCATTTCCCGGGTTCGTGTTCCATGAGCCAGCGATACGTCTGGCCACCCATCACAATGCAGCCGATGCCGGCCATGAAGTCTTCGTAGCTTTCGGTGACGCCCTCGGCCTCTTCGAACTGGAGCAGCCAGCCGAGATCGTCTTCATTGGTGGCAATGAACCCGTCAAGAGAGGATGCCACGTAATACTGGAAATCCGACATGGCCTTACCCTACTCATTCGGCCGATGGGTTCCCATACTCCACGCGGTCCCGGCGGTTTCCTCGTGGACATTGGGGGCGGTAACGGCCAGCCGTTCCTTACTGTAGACGACGGCGGTGGGCAGGAGTTGGGAGCGTTCCGGGTAGTCGGAAGGACTTGACTGCCAGATGTTGCGTTCCCGAGGGCGAGGCTATTTGGTGAAATACGGGACGATCAGATAGATCCCGAAAAGCACGGCGATTCCGCAGGACACGAAACACAGATAAGCAAGGGACCGAACGACTGCCGGCGATTTCTGCCGGGCGTCGCCCGCGATCGCCGTGAGTCGAACGCCGAGCGAATACAGCACTACCAAGAGCACGGCCGCAACCAGGGTTGCCCCGGCTACCTGAACCAGATCCAACCACTTCATGCCTGGATGTCCTCACTCAAGTTCTTGTCCGGAGTCTGTTTATTGGCATTCTTCTTGCGGAAGCGGACTGCTGTGCCGGCTTCCTCGACTTCGACGGCGTTGTGGTGGCCCACGTGCGACTTCCTTGAGTAAATGAACATATAGACGACGACGGCGGTGCCCACACCTGCCGCGATGACCACGCCGACGGTGCCGATGCCGACAAGCAATGCCGTCAGGGCGCCCACGATGGCAGCGGCCGGGAGGGTGAAGAGCCAGCCGGTGGCGATACGCCCCACGGTTCCCCAACGCACTGTTGTGCCTTTACGTCCGAGCCCCGAGCCGATGACCGAGCCGGAAGCAACCTGGGTGGTCGATAGCGCGAAACCCAGATGGGAGGAAGCGAGAATGGCCGAAGCAGTACTTGCTTCCGCAGCGAAGCCCTGGGCGGGTTTGACTTCGGTGAGGCCGGACCCCATGGTCCGGATGATGCGCCACCCTCCGGCGTAGGTTCCGACGGCGATGGCAAGCGCGCAGGCCCCGATGACCCAGAGCTGCGGACCGCTGCCGGCCCGCTGGGTTCCGGCGGCAATGAGAACCAGGGTGATGATGCCCATGGTCTTCTGCGCGTCGTTGGTGCCGTGGGCCAGCGCGACCAGGCTGGAGGTGAAGATCTGTCCGGTACGGAATCCACCGCGCTTCTGGGTCAGCTTGTCACCGGTTTCGGGGTCGTGCCGGGATGTCAGGGCGTAGGCGAGCCTGGTGCAAAGATAGGCCACGGCACCGGCAAGCAGGGGCGAGAAGATGGCCGGAAGAATGACCTTTTGCAGCACGGTATCGAAATTGACCGCGTGAAATCCGATTCCAACGATGGCCGCCCCGATGAGCCCACCGAAGAGCGCATGGGAAGAGCTTGAAGGCAGCCCCTTGAGCCATGTGAACATGTTCCACAGAATGGCCCCCATCAGCCCGGCGAAAATGATCTCCGGCGTGATGTGGATGCCGTCCGTGCCCTCGCGGATGAGGCCTCCGGAAATGGTCTTCGCCACTTCGGTCGACAGGAACGCGCCCACGAGGTTAAGCACAGCGGCAAGGGCAACCGCCGTCTTGGGCTTGATAGCGCCGGTAGCGATCGGGGTGGCCATTGCGTTCGCAGTGTCGTGGAACCCGTTGGTGAAGTCAAAAAATAAGGCCAGCGCTATGACAAGCGCGACCATGAAGGTGATTTCCACCTGGTGCCCAATCTGCAGAGTCGACGATGCGCAGTTCCACTTCCCCGGGCCTGCCGTGCAGAGCACTGTTCAGCGACCGTTCATCTGACTGCACTGGCGGAATTAACTATGGCGGGCGTGAAACCTTAAGAATCTTACGTGCCATTGTCTGCTTGGCCAAACATCGATTCAGCCGAGGAATCGCCGAACAGCCTCGATATCGCTCCGTGACAGGCCGCGCCGCGGATCCGGTGAGATCCAAAGCACACGGTCACCAAGGAATTCCGCCCAGGAGCGGGCAGCAGCCTCATGGGCCAACTGATCATCCATCCACACGAAGCGTTCCGCTCCGGACTCTTGGACGTCCTTTTGTAGAACGTCCAGCTTCCACCAATCGGCAGTCTGGTCCCAGCCGTCACTGGTCAAGACGGGCCAACGTTCACCGTGGAGTCCGATTGCCGGGCACAGGAACTCCGGGGCGAGCCGCTGCCACGTTGTCAGCCAGACAAACCTCGCTGCGGGGTGTGCGGCCAGGGCATTGAGCTCGTCAACCAGCTCGGCGGCGTAAACGACGTCCAGTATTCCGGCGTCGGCGATTTTCCACTCAGTACCCCAATCGGTGAAGCCCATGGGACCAAAGGGGTTCACGACGCCGTCGACGTCCAGATACAGCGTAACGATGCTCACTGGCCCCCTCCCGGACTTGGCAATAAGCCCAGCGTAAGACACAAGAGCGCCGACTGCGCGGGCCCGGTCAATGGAGGTTCCGAGAAAATTCACTATCTTGACGTCCGTCACAGAACTGATACGCTCGAGGCATGGAAAACCGCACCGGCCACTCCGCCCAAAGCATCAGGCCCATCGAGGATTCGGTCCGCACCGACTTCAGCCAGGCCATGTCCTACGGCGGGTATCTGGACCTTGACCGCCTCCTGACTGCCCAGCACCCGTTGAGTACACCGGAACACCATGACGAATTGCTGTTCATCATCCAGCACCAAACCAGCGAACTGTGGCTCAAGCTCGTCTTGCATGAACTCCTTGAGGCCCGCCGGCTCCTTGATGCGGACAACCTTGCCAAGGCCCTCAAATGCATCGCACGCGTCAAGGCGGTACAGCGAACCATGACCGAGCAGTGGTCGGTCCTGGGTACGCTGACTCCGCGTGAGTACTCCCAATTCCGTCGCTTCCTGGGCAGTTCCTCGGGCTTCCAGTCCCACCAGTACCGCGGCGTTGAGTTCATCCTGGGCAACAAGAACCGCGACATGCTCCGGGTTTTCGAAAGCGATCCGGCAGCTCACAACCAGCTCACCGCGCTCCTCGAACAGCCGACTCTCTACGATGCCTTCCTCGCGGTACTGGCGCGGGCCGGCTACGCCGTCCCCGCCGAAATCCTGGAACGTGACAAGAGCCAGCCGTGGACGTTCCAAAAGGACCTTGTCCCGGTATTCCAGGAGATCTACGAATCCGAAGCCACGCCATGGGGCTTCTACGAGGCGTGCGAAGATCTCGTAGACATCGAGGACAATTTCCACGTTTGGCGCTTCCGCCACTTGCGCACGGTGCAACGAACCATCGGCTTCAAGGTGGGTACAGGCGGCTCCTCAGGGGTCGACTTCCTCAAGCGGGCACTCGACCTGACATTTTTCCCGGAGCTTTACGCCGTACGCACCGAGATCGGCAACTGAGCCCCAAACAAGACATCAAGCAACACGTCCAGCAACCGCAACAGAAACTTCTTCAGGAGAGACATGAACAGCGTGCAGCAAACCCAACGGCCGACGTCGGGCGAACTCGACGCCGCCGATCCCCTCGCCGAACAGCGTGAGGCCTTTTACGCCCCCGAGGAGGGGCAACTCGCCGCCTATCTCGACGGGAACTCGCTCGGGCGCCCGCTCAAGGCCACGTCGGCGAAACTGGCTTCATTCGTCCAAGATGCATGGGGCAGCCGCCTTATCCGGGGTTGGGACGAACAGTGGATGGACGAGCCCACGCGGGTCGGCGACCGGATAGGCGCCGTCACGCTGGGCGCGGCAGCCGGCCAGGTCACCGTGGGCGATTCCACCTCCGTCATGCTGTACAAGCTCATCCGTGCCGCGGTGGACGCCCAGCCGGGCCGCGATGAGATCGTGGTTGATCGCGACAACTTCCCCACCGACCGTTTCATCATCGAGGGCATCGCGGCGGAAAAGGGCGCCACCATCAAGTGGGTTGCCTCCAACCCGGCCAGCGGCGTCCGGACCACAGACCTTGAGGGACTGCTCAGCGAGCGGACCGCCGTCGTCGTCCTCAGCCACGTGGCTTACCGTTCCGGCTTCCTTGCGGATGCCCAGGCGATCACCACGTTGGTCAAGGCCGCCGGTGCGCTCATGCTTTGGGACCTGTGCCACTCAGTAGGCTCGGTGCCCCTCGAACTGGACGCGTGGGGTGTCGATCTTGCAGTGGGTTGCACGTACAAGTACCTCAACGGCGGCCCGGGCTCCCCCGCGTTCGCGTATGTCAACGCGGCGCAGCAAGACCGCTTGCAGCAGCCCATTTGGGGCTGGATGGGCGCCGACAACCCCTTCGGCATGACGGAAAGCTACACGCCCGCCAAGGGAATCCGCCGCTTCATCACCGGCACTCCTCCCGTTCTCGCCATGCAGCCGCTCAAGGACATGGTGGAGCTCATTGCGTCCGTCGGGATGGACGCTGTGCGGGAGAAGTCCATCAAGCTCACCGAATACGCCGTTGCCCTGGCAGAGGAAATGTTGGTCCCGCTGGGCGCCGAGATCGTCAGCCCGCGCAACACCGCAGAACGTGGCTCGCACATCACGGTGGACCATCCCCTCTTCGGCGAAGTCACCCAGAAACTCTGGGAGCAGGGAGTCATCCCCGACTTCCGCCCGCCGCACGGACTGCGGATCGGCCTCTCGCCGCTCAGCACCAGCTATGCCGAGGTTGAGCTGGGCGTGACCGCCATCCGGGACGTCCTCGCCGAACTCTTGTGAGTGCTGTCCTTGACGACATGGACTCCCGGCCCGGGAGTACCACGTCGTTGCTGCGCACGGTCATCGGCCTATACCTGCGCGATGCCGGCGGATGGATGTCCACCAGGCACATCATCGCCCTCATGGAAGCCCTCGGGGTCTCCGCGGCTGTGACCCGGACGGCCTTGTCACGGTTGAAAAAGAAGGAAATCGTCCTTCCCCGGCCGCGTCAGGGTGTTCCCGGCTTCGCCCTCACCGGCGGCGCCGCGGCCATGCTTGCCCGCGGCGACCGGCGGATCTACAATCCCCGGCTGATGTCGTCCAGGGACCGTTGGTGCCTCGTGTCCTTTTCCATCCCGGAGACCGAACGGGAAAAGCGGCACCAATTGCGGCGAAGGCTCCACTGGATTGGCTGCGGCACGGTGGCAGCGGGGCTGTGGATCTGCCCGGATTCCCTGCGCGATGAGGTGGAGGAGATCCTGGAGGACCTCGAGTTGCGGCGCATGGCCACCGTTTTCGTCACGGATGCGCCCTTGGTTGGCGGCAGCCTCCGAGATGCCGCGTCCGCTTGGTGGGATCTCGACGCAGTTGCGGAACTGCATCGCGACTTCATCCGGCATCATGGTTCCGCGGCCGACGGCGGCAGTTCGAGCGGCTCTTCCGACGGCGGCTCGGGTGATGCTCACCAGCTGATGGGAGCGTCTCCCGAGGCCTCGGCTGAAACCTTCGCCAGCTATGTCAGATGCATAGACCGCTGGCGGATCATTCCGTATCTGGACCCGGGGCTGCCGGCTGAATTCTTGCCCGAGGATTGGCCCGGCATGGCGGGAATCGCCTTGTTCGAGCGCCTCGGGGCCGCCTATTCCCGGCCGAGCGCCGACTTCGTACGAAGGACGCTGGCTTCCTAGGAGGCTGGAACCCGTGATCACCCACAGCACCAGGAGTAGTCTGGAAGCATGAACTTCCCCGATGGTGGATGGTTCGCGAGGTTGCCATGACTCGCCCCTGGTTGCGTTGGTTGCCTGCCGCGATGGTTCCGGTAGCCATTGCCGCGGCAGCCCTGGCTGGTTCCTACCAGGCGGGAGCTGCAACGAGCCTGCCGCACAAGACGGCCGCGGAAGTCATCGCCATGATCGGGCGCTCCGAAGTCCGCGCTTTGTCCGGTACGCTTCAGCAGAATTCCGAACTGGGACTCCCCCAACTCCCCTCCACCGGACCTGCTGCCACTCAGGGTCCAGCTTCCGTGATAGAACTCTTGAGCGGATCACACACGGCCCGGGTCTACTTGGACGGCCCCTCCAAGGCCAGGTTCCAGGTGATGGACATGCTCGCCGAGCGCGATCTCGTCCGCAATGGCAACGATCTCTGGCTCTACAACTCGGCCGACAACAGCGCGGCGCATGTGACGCTGCCTGCGCCGCCCAAGACCGGCAGCCCTGCCCCGCACGCGACACCAACCCCCGGAATGGCCACACCTGACGTCGTCGCGCAGCACTTCCTCGCAGCCGTCGAGCCCAGCACGGAAGTGGCCGTGGGCGACGGAACCACTGTGGCCGGACGCACGGCCTATCAGTTGGTGATCAAGCCACGCAGTACCGGAACTCTCGTCGACTCCGTGACGATCGCCGTCGACTCCGCCTCCGGCCTGCCGCTCGGCGTCGATGTGCGTGCACGGGGCCAGGCCGCAGCAGCCTTTTCGGTTTCCTTCACTGACCTGAACCTGTCCGCGCCCGACGCCGGCCTGTTCAGTTTCACTCCACCTCGCGGGGCCGCCGTGGAAGAGAAAGCATCTCCACAACTGCGTACCCTGCCCGGAAAGACCGGCCAGGCACCGCTTGCGAAGGCAGCAACTGGCCGGCCCACGATCACGGGCAGCGGCTGGGACGCGGTGATCAGCTTGCCGGCAGGCACAGTGCCGACTGATGTCCGGGCTGCCCCGATGTTCGCCCAGCTCACCCAGGCAGTGCCGGGCGGGCGCGCGCTGACTACCAGCCTGTTGTCTGTATTGATGCTCGACGACGGCCGCGTCTTCGCGGGAATGGTCCCACTTGAGCGGCTGCAAGCTGCAGCCGCCCCGCAATGACGGAGGCATCCCCGCCAGCTGACCTGGCGATAGAAACACGGGGCCTCAGCAAGCAGTTCGGCCACCGGGCCGCGGTCGACGGAATCGACCTGGCAGTTCCCCGCGGATCCGTCTTTGGCTTCCTCGGCCCCAATGGTTCCGGCAAGACCACCACCATCCGTTTGCTGCTTGGCCTGGCGTCCGCAACAAGCGGCAACATCCGGGTCCTTGGCGGGGAAATGCCACGCCAGCTAGCAGCAGTCCTGCCCCATGTTGGCTCCTTGGTGGAGGGGCCGGCTTTCTACCCCTTCCTGTCCGGGGCCGCGAACCTTCGGCGACTGGACAGCGCCGACCCGCATGCCTCCCCGTCAACCCGGGCGGCACGGGGTGACGAAGCACTCGAGCGCGTGGGGTTGTCCCACGCCGCAGGCAAGAAAGTCCGCGCCTACTCCCTCGGGATGAAGCAGCGCCTCGGGATCGCACATGCGCTGCTGCGGCCGAGGGAGCTCCTTGTCCTCGATGAACCCACCAACGGCCTGGATCCACAGGGCACCAGGGAGGTGCGCAGCCTGGTCCGTTCCCTCGCCGCCGGAGGAACCACGGTGTTCGTTTCAAGCCATCTCCTCGCGGAGGTGGAGCAGATGTGCACGCACGTGGGCGTCATGAGCGTGGGCAAGCTCGTGGCACAAGGAACCCTGCGGGAACTCCGGGCCGCAGGGAAGGCCACCATCCGGCTCCACACGCCTGATGTTGAGGCCGCCGTCCGTGTCCTCTCGAGGCTCGGCCTACAGTCTGAACTGTCAGCTCCGTCGCCCGGCTCGTCCGGTCCCGATGGCCAGAGTCTTGTCAGCACCGGTTCACAGGGGCACGATGTGGCGCCCGAGGAGATCGTGGCGGCCCTCGTCGCGGACGGCGTCCGAGTCCGGGGCTTTGGCGTGGAGAACGCCAGCCTGGAGGAGCGCTTCGTCTCCCTCACCGGGGAGGGCTTCGACATTGCTGGCTGAACGCGGGACTGAAGCCATGACTGCCGCGCCGAAGGGCCGGCCATCAAGCTCGTGGTCCCTCATGGCCTCCGAGCTCTCGGTACTGTTCAGGCGGCTACGGACGTGGGCCATGCTGCTGGCGCTCGCAGCCATTCCCATTCTCATTGCCGCGGCGGTCAAACTGAGCTCACACCCGGTGGCTCCGGGCCGGGGTCCACCTTTCCTGGATCGGATCACCCAAAACGGGCTTTTCGTTGGCGTGACAGCGCTGGTGGTTTCGGTGCCATTGTTCCTGCCCCTCACTATCGGGGTGGTAGCAGGCGACACGATTGCCGGAGAAGCGAACCTGGGCACACTCAGGTACTTGCTCGTCGCCCCCGCGGGACGCGTCCGCCTCTTGCTGATCAAATACACCGCCGCCGCCGTGTTCTGCTTGGCAGCGACCCTGACGGTCGCCGCCACCGGTGGGTTGGCCGGCGTCGTACTGTTCCCGGTGGGCCCCGTCACGCTGCTCTCGGGCGACACTATCGGCGTCGGCGAATCCGTAGTGCGTTCCCTGCTGATTGCTGCGTACATTGCCGTCTCTCTGCTGGGGCTGTCCGCTATCGGGCTGGCAATCTCCACCTTTACGGACATTCCCGTCGGTGCAATGGCGGCCACCGTCGTGCTGTCCGTGGTGTCGCAAGTGGCCGACAATTTGCCGCAATTGGAGTGGCTGCATCCTTGGTTGTTCAGCCACTACTGGTTGGGCTTCGCTGATCTCCTGCGCCAACCCATCTCATGGGCGAGCTTCGGAGACAACGCCTTGCTGCAAGCGGGTTACATCCTGGCAGCCGGGGCGTTGGCCTATGGCAAGTTCACGAGCAAGGATGTCCTGTCCTGAAGTACGGCCTGCCCGTAAGCTCTTGGCATGGCAAGATTCTTCGATGTTCACCCGCAGGACCCCCAACCACGCGCAATTGCCCAGGTGGTGAACATCTTGAAGTCGGGCGGACTGATCGCCTACCCCACCGATTCCTGCTACGCACTCGGCGCGCAAATTGGCAACAGGGAAGCCCTCGACCGGATCCGCTCGATCCGCCAGCTGGACGGCAAACATCATTTCACCTTGGTCTGCAAGGACTTCGCACAACTGGGGCAGTTCGTCATGATTGACAACGATGTGTTCCGAAGCATCAAGGCCGTCACGCCGGGAAGCTACACATTCATCCTTCCTGCCACCAAGGAAGTGCCGCGTCGGCTCCTGCACCCCAAGAAAAAGACAGTCGGCGTGCGCATTCCAGACCACACCTTCGTCCAGGCGCTGCTGGCCGAACTGGGTGAACCGCTCCTTTCCAGCACCTTGTTGCTCCCCGACGAGGAGGAGCCCTTGACCCAGGGTTGGGAAATCAAGGAACGCTTGGACAACCTGGTGGAAGCCGTGATCGATTCAGGGGACACCGGCGCGGAGCCCACAACCGTGGTGGACTTCTCAAGCGGCACAGCGGAAGTGGTCAGGCGCGGCACCGGCGATCCCTCCCGTTTCGAATGAGCGTCGACGAAACCCGGATCGCCATCGACGTCGACGGCGCACCGATCTCCGGCATCTACGCCCGGCCTGCCAAGCCGTTCGCGACCCTCGTGCTCGCCCACGGAGCGGGAGCGGGCATGGAGCATCCCTTCCTGGGCGGCCTCGCACGCGCATTGAACGACGACGGCGTCGCAACCTTGCGATTCAACTTCCCCTACCGGGAAGCCGGCAAAAGGTTCCCCGACCGGCCACCTGCGGCGATCGCGGCGTGGCGGGCCGTCATGGCGGAAGCGGCGTCCCGTTCAGAGGGCGAGCCGCTCTGGGCGGCAGGGAAGTCCTTCGGTGGTCGCATGGCGTCGATTGCAGTAGCCGAAGGCATGCCCGCGGCTGGACTCGTCTACCTCGGCTACCCCTTGCACCCGCCGGGGAAACCAGAGAAGCTGCGTGACGAGCACCTCTACGGGCTCACCCTGCCCATGCTCTTCCTGCAGGGCACTCGAGACACCTTCGCAACGCCCGAGTTGCTCGAAGGCGTTGTTTCCCGGATTGGCCCGACGGCCGCTATCGAGTGGTGGGACGGCGGCGACCATTCCTTTGATCGCGTGGGAGTCAAAAAGAGCGCCGCGGATGTAGGTGCCTCTTTGGCGGGGCCGGTATCAGCGTTCCTTCGCGGGAACGGCTGAGCCGATGCACGTCATCAAGACTTCGCGGCGGCAATTGCAATACCAGGAGGCAGCGGCTCATGCCGCAGGTACTCCCGGCGGAATCGCCCACTGCCCGCGGTCAGTCCCCGCAACACGATCGCGTACCGCAGCAATTCCTGTTCCGGAACTTCGGCGCTGATTTCAGTACTTTCCCCGCCCACGGACGTCGTACCGGTGACACGCCCGCGGCGGGAAGACAGATCACTCATGACGGCGCCCACGTGATCGTCTGCGACAAGGACGGTAACGGCCGAAATCGGCTCCAGGAGTTGAATGCTGCTGGCCGCAGCGGCCTCCCGCAATGCCAAAGCGCCAGCGGCCTGGAAAGCCGCGTCCGAGGAATCGACACTGTGCGTCTTGCCACCCACCAGGGTCACCCTGATGTCGACTACCGGGAAGCCTGCCCGCACCCCTTTGTTCATTTGGGCCCGGACGCCTTTCTCGACCGAAACAACATAAGTTCCGGGGATGACTCCGCCGACAATCCTGTCGACGAATTCGAAACCTGCCCCGCGTTCAAGGGGTTCCACTTCGATATCGCAGATCGCGTATTGTCCGTGGCCTCCCGATTGCTTGACATAGCGGCCGTGGCCGGCGGCTTGGGCGGCGAAAGTCTCCCTGAGCGGGGTGATGACGTCCACCGTTTGCAGCTTCACCCCTTGTTCGCGCAACCTGTCGAGGACCGCTTCCGAGTGTGCCTCTCCCATGCACCACAAGACCAGCTGGTGGGTTTCAGCGTTCCGCTCCACCCGCAGGGTCGGATCGCCCGCCGCGACTTTGGCCAGGCTCTTGGATAGTGCATCCTCGTCGCCGTGAGAGGCCGCTTCGATCGCGACAGGCATCAGCGGCTCCGGCATGTCCCAGGTTTCCACGAGTAGCGGAGCCTCGCGGGCGGAAACGGTGTCTCCCGTTTCGGCGCTCGCTACCTTCGCCAGCGCGCAAATGTCCCCGGCCACGGCGAAAGGCACCGGCCGGAGGCTGGACCCCAACGGGGAGTAGAGGTGCGTGATCCGTTCGTCGCTGTCGTGGTCGGGATGGCCCCGTTCGGCCAGGCCGTGCCCGCCCACGTGAACGGCAGAGTCCTCGCGAAGCGTCCCCGAGAAAAGCCGGACAAGGCAGACACGCCCCAGGAATGAGTCAACGGTAGTCCGCACCACTTCGCCAAGGAGCGGGCCGTCTGGATCGCACGTGAGCGGTTCGACGGGTGTCCCACCCAAGTCGGTTACGGTAGGCTGCCTACGCTCAGTGGGCGACGGAAACGCCCGCGTCAGGACCTCCAACAGTTCGGCCGTGCCGACGCCGGTCACGGAGGACGTTGCCAGCACCGGGAAGAACGTCCCCCGGACGATCGCGGTCTCCAAGTCCTCCACGAGGGTGTCGACGGGGACGTCTTCGCCGCCAAGGTACCGGTCCATCAGCGTCTCATCCTCGCTCTCCGAGATGATGCCCTCGATAAGCTCACCCCGGGCACCGTCCGAGCCGGCCAGTTCCTCCGCAGCCGCAGGACGTACTGCGGGTCGCGGATCCCCGGGGGTGTACTCAGACACCGAACCGGAAAGAAGCCCAAGCAATCCCGTGACAGTGTCACCATGGCGGACCGGCAAATGGAGGGGCAGGACCGAATCACCGAAGGATCTGCGGCATTCAGCGAGGACGGCATCGTAGTTCGCCCGTGGATGGTCAAGACGGCTGATCACTACGGCCCGGGGCATGCCGACGCGCTCGCATTCGCTCCACAACGCGGTGGTCCCGGCGTCGACCCCGTCAACGGCCGACACAACGAACAACGCCGCATCCGCCGCACGCAGCCCCGCACGCAACTCGCCCATGAAATCGGCGTAGCCCGGGGTGTCGAGAAGGTTCACTTTGACGTCGTCGAACACGAGGGGTGCTGCCGAAAGACCGATGGAACGTTGCTGGTGGATGGCCGTCGCTTCCGAGTCACTCACGGTGGTGCCTTCGACGATCGACCCCATTCGGGTTACCACGCCGGCGGCGTAGAGGAGGGACTCAAGCAGCATCGTTTTCCCAGCACCCGAGCGGCCAATCAAGACAACATTGCGGATATTCTCGGGCCGATCGGCTGACGTTGCCGAAGCGTCCGCGCGCCGAAGATCGGGGTTGGTCCGGTTCGACCCCTTCGTCGCACTGCCTGAGCCTTTCACCGACATGAGCACCTCCTGGAGTAGAAGCCGAATCCCCCGCGTCCCTTGCTAACCGATTCCACACCCTCGACCGGCGCACGGCAAGAGGAAAGCCAACTCACGGTCCTGAAACCGCGCCCGCAAGGGCTAGGAGAGCATGCCCCACACCATGCGAACGGAAAAGGCGGCGCTCGCGGCAATGACTACCGCGAATGCCACGAGCCACACCAACGACGGCACCCCGGTGGAACGGGCCAGGATGTAGGCGTCGGACGACGCCAGCCGATCCCGACGCCGGGTGTGGACCGATACAACCTTGAACCAATCCCGTACGGCGCCCACTTCCAAGGCTATTCCGAGTCCCAACACGACGTGGCTGACCGTCGAGGCGCCAGCGAACATGAGAAGCAGTTGCGCGATCGCCGCGCTGAGGAGCGCAACGAAGATTCCTGTGAAGTTCCGCAGGAAGATGAGGGCGACCAGCAGCACCAACGCCCCAATGGACATGGCCGCTGCCGACCGTCCTGCGAACACAGACCAGATGAGCGCTACGCCCACCACGGCGGGACTCGGATATCCCCAGAACCCGGACCAGGCCGCTCCGAACTTGCCACGCCCACTGCTGAGGAGTTGGCCCGAGTGGTCGAGCCCAATCTTGAGCCCGTGAACGATCCGACCCGTCATGAGGGCAGCGAACGCGTGTCCGAGTTCATGCACGAACGTCACATAGAGGCCAAACCAGCGCCACGTGGCCCGCGGGATACTCAGTACGACGGCTACCGCGAGGATGCCCAAGACAACGGGCGTCGAGAAGTTTGGGACCTCCGGCGTGGTGAATCCCCGCACCACAGCTTGCCACCAGTCGTTGGCCAGGTCAGCGGGACGCAATTCCATGTTCATCACCGTGGCATCCTAGAGAAGAAGCCTGTGAATGCCTCCCAGTCCTCAGCCAGGCCACTCCCCGGGTCACATCCTCTGCTTGGTCTTGGCCGTAGCAGGCGCTGTCCAAGGGTCTTCAGGCCAGGGATGCTTTGGATAGCGGCCGCGCATCTCCGCGCGGACCTGGGCGTAGGGGCCGGACCAGAAGGAAGCCAGGTCATCCGTCACGGCCAGCGGTCGCCTGGCAGGGGAAAGCAGGTGGAAGAGCACCGGCACCCGCCCGCCTGCCAAGCGGGGCGTCTCAGCCCAGCCGAAGCATTCCTGTAGCTTGACGGCCACCACCGGCCGGCCGCCGTCGTCCGCCGCGTCCGGATAGTCGATCCTCACCCGCGAACCGCTCGGCACGTCAAGCCATTCCGGCGCCAGATCACCGAAGCGCGCCGCCTCTGGCCACGGCAACAGCCGCCGTAATGGCTCGGCCAGGTTGATCGCGTTCGTGGCGGCGCCTCCAGCCAACGCTTCAAGCTCCGGTGCCAGCCATCGGTCCAGACTCGTCAGCAACGCCGGTTCGGAAACGTCCGGCCATGGATCACCCAATTCCCGGTGCAGCAAGGCCAGGCGCCTGCGCAGCGCATCCGCCGCCGTCGACCATCCGATCGTCTCCAAGCCGTCCTTCGCCAGGGCGCGGGCTACGGCAGCGCGTCCCTCTTCCACGGACGGCCGGATCGGCGTCGACGAAAGCACGATCGCGCCCAACCGCCGTTCCCGCCGGGCGGCAACCCGGCCCTGCTTGAATTCTGCTTCCACAGTGTCGCTCAGGAGGTGGCTGGCGGCAGCTTGCGCCGAGTCCGCTGCCAGGGGCGCGGCGGAACGGATGACCGCGCCGGTCCCTGCCGCATCCCGGCCCTCGGCGCGGGACACTTCGGCCACTGCGAGCCATTGGTGGCCGGCAAGCGGACTTCCTGCCGGCAGCCCGGCGCGCGTCCCGGAAGTGAGCAAATAGCGCTCAGGCCCGGAGCCAGGAACGCGACGCGCCACACGGTCCGGGAAAGCAAGGGCGACCACGAACCCGAGCACTTCCGCGGGGCTCGCCGGAGAAGTCAGGCTCGCCCGTGAAGACAGGGAGCGTACGACGCCGGAGCCCTCCTGGCGGGCGATCGCCTCCATGCGTCGGACATCCTCCGCCCAACGTACGGCTGCGGGGTCCTTGCCAGACCGGAGCAAAGCAAGGAGGCGAGTCAGATCAGCGCCAGGAGGGCGCTGATCCCCCGCAACGAGTGCAACGGCCTCAGCCGCCGCGCGACGCCCGACGACGGCGGCGCCATCGAGCAGTGCGCGGGCCAGGCGCGGATCGGCGGGAATCCTTGCCAGGGTCTTTCCCACGTCCGTGGCCAGTCCATCCGCGGAAATCGCGCCGAGTTCCCGGAGCACTTCCACCGCATCATCCATCGCGGCTTGGGGCGGCGTGTCTGGAAGGGCCAGTCCCCGGCCACGCGGCGATCCCCAACAGGCCAGGACCAGGGCGGCGCCCGTCAGGTCCGCGGACGCAATTTCCGGGGTGGGGTGGGCTGGCGCCGCTCCAAACGCCTTTTGCTCGTAGCAGCGGACCACCCGTCCGGGCCCCTGGCGTGCCGCGCGTCCGGCACGCTGTTCCGCGGACGCGCGGGAACAGGAGACCGTAACCAGGCCGGACATGCCGCGGTTGGAGTCGCGCCGCAACTCGCGGGATAGCCCCGCGTCGATGACAAGCCGGACTCCCGGAACAGTCAGGGAGGATTCGGCCAATGCGGTAGACACGATGATCCGGGGAGGTCCGCCATGTTCCCGCCCGGAAACTGCCCGGTCTTGTTCTGCCGGGCTTGCCTGTCCGTGGAGCTCCAACACCTCCGCGTCCGGTACCCTCGCAGCGAGGCGGGCGCGCAGCCGGGACGCGACGTAGGACACCTCCCATGCACCGGGGACGAACACGAGGGCGTCGATGTCGGGCTCGGCCGCGAGCGTTTCGGCGTACGACGCCGCCGCCGTATCCGCCACATGGTCCAGGAAAGCGCGGGCCACCCCGCGTGCATCCATTCGCGGCACGGCCGCGGGTGCCCAGTCCACCTCCAAGGGGTGCAGCGCGGAAGGGCAGTCGACGACCGGAGCCGGTCCGGCGCCGTCGTGCTCTCCGGTTCCGCCCTCCCCGACGGCGGCACGCCCGATCAGCGCAGCGAACCGTGGCGCGTCCAAGGTTGCCGACATCGCCACAAGGGCGAGGTCTTCGCGCAACTCACGGACCTCGATGAGCATTCCGAGCAGCAGGTCTGTTTCCAATCCCCGTTCGTGAACCTCGTCAAGAATCACGGCGTTGATGCTCTCAATCCCTGGATCGGCAAGCAGTCGGCGCAGCAGGATTCCCGGGGTGACGAACTCGATCAGGGTTCCCGGACCCGTCTTGCTTTCTCCCCGGACGGTGTACCCGACGCGGTCACCCAGGCGGCTACCGTCGAGGGCGGCGAGGCGTCGTGCGGCCGAGCGCGCAGCAACCCGGCGTGGCTGGGTCACCACCACGCGGGGGCGTTCATCCACGTTGACGGAGTCGGCCGCGATATTGGCAAGCAGGGGCGGAACGAGCGTCGTCTTGCCGGTTCCTGGGGGCGCTTGCACGACGGCGGTTCCAGCCGCCCCGCTTGCGCCGAGCGCTTCAGCGAGTTCTTCCAACGAGTCCGCGAAAACGAGTCCTGCTCCGATCGCGCCAAGGTCAAAGAGTCTGTAGGCAAGCGCGGCGTCCGGCGGGACGAGTGGGGAATTCACTCCTCCATTGTGCATACATGCGGAACCGAGCCGGAAAGGTGGACTGCTTACCGAATCGGGAGGACGATTAAAGGGCAATCGCTAGAAGGAGGTCAGTGATGTGCTACGGGTACTACAAAGATTTCCAGCGGGACACCAGGAAAGATGCCTCACGGGAATCCGAGGAACGTCCTGAACCCAAGGTGGACACGAAGGACTTCACGTTCTGGGCCTTCCCACGCCGCCGCCGTGAGTTCACGAACGATCCGGAACCGGTAATCGACCGGACCCGCGAGAGGGTCTAGCCCAAGAAGTGAAAGGAATGTCCTGGCTGGGGCGTTCCTTTCATTACGGCGGCATCTCGGCTCCTGTTTCAGCTGCACTGCAACTCCCCGAAGTCTCACCGCCACGAATTCAACAGCGCCTAGGAACGGAGCCTGAGGTGGCTATGACGGCGGACTCCATCACCCTTCTCATAGTGCTCATTGTCGTAGCGGTCATCTGGTTCGGGATGGCCGTCCACATCGTCACGCAATACGAACGCGGCGTCCTGTTCAGGCTGGGAAGGGTCCAGCGCGTCAGGTCACCTGGCCTCGTCGTCATCATCCCGTTCGTTGACCGGCTGAGGAAGGTCTCCCTGCGGATCGTCACCGTGCCCATCCAGTCGCAGGGCATCATCACCCGGGACAACGTCAGCGTGGACATTTCCGCCGTTGCCTATTTCCGGGTGGTGGACGCCATCAAGTCCGTCATCGCGATTGAAAACATCCATGCGGCCATCGACCAAATCGCCCAAACCACGCTTCGAAAGGTTGTGGGGCAACACACCCTCGACGAAACGCTCGCGGAAACGGACGTGATCAACGCCAACATTCGCCAGATCCTGGACGGGCTGACCTTGGAATGGGGCGTCGAGGTGACACTGGTGGAGTTGAAGGACATCCAACTGCCGGACAGCATGAAGCGCGCCATGGCCCGCCAGGCGGAAGCTGAGCGCGAGAAGCGCGCCAAGATCATCGCCGCCGAAGGCGAATCCTTGGCCGCAGCCGCACTGGGCCGGGCCTCCGACACCATGATGGCCCACCCCTTGGCGCTGCAGTTGCGCAACCTCCAGACCATGGTGGAACTCGGCGTAGACAAGAACACCACGGTGGTCTTCCCGGCTCCGTTGATGAGCACCATCAACGAGCTCGGAGCATTCCTTGCCCGGGAAGCGGCCTCTGCGAAAGCAGTTCAACCGCCCACAGCGGAAGACTCAGCAGCGTCGCCGCCCAGAACCGACGTAGCAGCGCCCGGCCTGAGCCGGTAGCCTTACAAACACAAGTTCGGAAGGAGGAAGACCATGACCGACCCCCTACGGGGCCGCGCCACAGCCTTCCTCCGCCATATTGGCTTGCTGGCCGCGCTCCTATCGATCATCGCCGGAATCCTCGGGATGCACGTAATGGGCGCCAGCCACAGCATGCACGGCCTCGCGAGCGGGATCGACGTCGAAATGGCGGGCGCCCACGGTGGCCACATCGAGCCATCGGGTGATCCATCGCCACCGGCCGGCGCGTCCGTCCGGCAATTGGCTCAGCTGCCCGCATCGCATTGCACCAGCTCGGGCACCTGTACGGCGATGTCGGCCATGGGTGCCGTCTGCGTACCTGCCCCGAGCCATGACTCGCTCACGGCACCTTTGCCAGGCGTCCTGCCATATGCAGATCAACGCACCAGGGAGCCGGGCTCACAGATTGCCGGCTATTCGCACCGTCCGGGAAGTCCTTCCCCGGGGGATCTCTGCATCAGTCGCACGTAAAATTCGCGGCCGCATCGAGCCGTTCGGCCCGCTGCACAAGACTTCACCCTGACGCGCCGCCCGTTAGTGGGCTTGCTGTGCGCGTCCCACGCAGCCGCACCTTTTCCGGCTGAATGATTGAAGGACCCCAAACCATGAAGAAGACCTTGACCATGACCTCTTTCGCCTTTGCCGCGGCCATCGCGCTGGCCGGCTGCGCAGCCGGAACCGGCGGCAACAACATGCCCGGAATGAACCACGGAAGCACCCCCTCGTCCCCGCCTGGTTCGGTGGTGGGCGCTGCCGGAGAGCACAACGCAGCGGACGGAGCCTTCGCTCAGATGATGATCCCGCACCATGCCCAGGCCGTTCAGATGAGCGACGTGGTGCTCGCAAAGAAGGACATCCCCGCTCCGGTGACCGCACTCGCTGGGAGGATCAAAGCAGCCCAAGGCCCCGAGATCGAGAAAATGACCGGCTGGCTCAAAGCCTGGAACGAACCCGCCGAGATGTCCGGCGACCACCCCATGAGCGGAATGATGGGCGATGAGGACATGAAGGAACTCTCGGCCGCCCAAGGGCTTGAAGCAGCCAAGCTGTTCCTCACCCAGATGATCGCCCATCACCAAGGGGCCGTGGTCATGGCGCAGAAGGAAAGCGCTGATGGAAAGAACGCGGACGCACTCAAGCTGGGCAACGGCATCGTGTCGGCACAGGAGGCTGAGATCAAGGAAATGAAGGAGCTGCTGGGAACCCTCTAGCCGAACAGCACCGGTCCACCCGGGCTTGACTGGGTGGACCGGTGCCCCTGGCTGGAGTAACGGTATCGGCGCTGGTCAGGCCGTGACGTCTACAGAAGTGTTGTCAGCTTCAAACACGGCTTCGGCTACATCTTCCCGGAGGTGGTAGTCCCTGGCTTCGACTGGATACAGGGAGCCACTGACCACGTAATAGCCACGGCCTTCCCCTGGCCCGCCAGCCGCGGAGTCTATGGCAGCTATCAGTTGTGGTTCCAAGGGCTGTTTGCTGCCGAGTTCCCGCAATCTAGCGAGGTCCTGGGCCTCCAGGCGACTGATCAAACCCGGAATATCGCACATCTAAAACACCGTCCTGTTCGGTCCGTGGGAAAGGTTCGCGCCGTCGCCCCAGCCGTAGGTGCATGCCAAGAACAGTAAGCCCGGGAATCGTCTGTGGCAAGGGTCCAACCGGGACGGGTCCACTAAATGGACGCCGCTTGCTGCCGCCCGTGGTTTCATGCGGCGTTCTTGGCTCCATTGCCTACTGTTCAGTAACGGTCGGCAACATCGAGGGGGTGAGTTCACCATGCAAAGCCCATTCGAGCGAAAATGTCCCCTTCCCCGCAACCCGGCGCGGTTTTCTGGCCGCCTCTCTGACAAGCGCAGCTTTGACCCTGGCACCGGTTTCCTTCGCGGCAGCCGCTACCGGAACCAGTATGACCAAGACGATCGCCGGCCATCTGGACCCGTGGGTAAGGGCACCTGGAACGTTGTTCTCGGTCCGTACCAGGTCGCCGAACAGGGCCTTGACTACACCGTGAATGTCACGCTCGAGTATGGACCGGACGGTACGCCTTTCAAACCCCAGTATCCGGCGCAGCAGATCGCCGGCCGCGGCGCAGGATGGTGTCGCGGCGACGCGCACCTGCACACGGTCTACTCCGATGGAAAGCGCACCCGCGAAGAGGTGGCAGCGGGCGCCCGCGCCGCGCGGCTCGACTTCATGATCTCCACGGACCACAACACACCGGCGTCGCACGGCGTCTGGGGACCGCTCGCGGGCAATGACCTGCTCATCCTCACTGGCGAGGAAGTCACCACGCGCAACGGTCACTACCTCGCCCTCGGCCTGGAGCCCGGCGAGTGGATCGACTGGCGCTACCGGGCCCGCGACAAGGGATTCGAGAAGGAAGCCCAGCGGATCCACGCCTCCGGCGGGATTGTTGTCCCGGCACATCCGTATTGCCCCTACGTCGCCTGCCGCTGGAAGTTCGGGTATGACGACGCCGACGCGGTCGAAGTGTGGACGGGCCCGTGGACCCTGGACGACGAGTACTCCGTCAACACGTGGGACTCGATGCTGGCCCACTCCGCGCGTACAGGCGGGCGATGGCTTCCAGCCATGGGCAACAGCGACGCGCACAGCGTCCCCCAGGTCATCGGCTGGCCCCACAACGTGGTCAACGCCGCCGCATTGTCCCGCGATGCCCTGCTGGACGGCATCCGCAATGGCCGGAACTGGATCGCCGAGTCCGCGGACGTCTCGGTGGACTTTAAGGTCACATCCGGAGGCAAGAGCGCGACGGTCGGCGATCGTCTCGACGTCGCGGCAGACGCTCCAGTCACCGTGACGGCGAAGATCGCAGGGGTGCCGAACGGCGTCGTGCGCTTCATCACGGATGAAGGGCAGACCCAGCAGATCACGCTTCCCGCGTCGGGCCAAGGCACCAGCACGTGGCTCACCACCCCCCAACTCGCGGCGTACGTGCGCGTCGAAGTCAGGCACCCTAAGGCCGACGGTACGTCGGGCAGCGGTACTGAGATGGGCGCGAACCTCCCGCTCGGCCCCATGGCAGCGTTGACCAACCCGATCTTCCTGGGTAAGAGCTAGTCCCGAACAGATCCGATTCCGAGGGAGTCCCTGCCAGTACCCCTACCAGCAGGGACTCCCTCACATCGGAAATCTCCTGTTGGATGGATAGTGTCAATCCTCCGTCCATAAACAGGAGAAACATGCTTACCGTGAATGCTTACGCCGCCCCTTCCGCGAGCGAGGCCCTCATCCCGACCACCATTGAGCGCCGCGACGTCGGCGCCCACGACGTGCTGATCGAGATCAAGTACGCAGGCATCTGCCATTCAGACATCCACACCGTCCGCGGCGACTGGGGACCGCAGTCCTACCCTCTTGCTCCCGGCCATGAAATCGCCGGTATTGTCACGGAAGTCGGCGTCGAAGTCACCCGCCACAAGGTCGGCGACCGGGTAGGTGTTGGCTGCATGGTCAACTCCTGCGGCGAATGCGAGAACTGCCGCAAGGGCGAGGAGCAGTACTGCCTCAAGGGCATGACCGGGACTTATGGCGCCGTCGACCGCGACGGGACCATCACCCAGGGCGGATACTCCACCCACGTTGTGGTGACCGAGGACTTCGTGGTACGGATCCCTGAAGGAATAGAGCTCGACGCCGCCGCTCCCCTGCTGTGCGCAGGCATCACCACCTATTCGCCACTTCGGCACTGGGGCGCGGGTCCCGGCAAGAAGGTCGCCGTGGTCGGACTCGGCGGCCTGGGCCACATGGCCGTCAAGCTCGCACACGCAATGGGCGCCGACGTCACGGTGTTGTCCCAGTCACTGAAGAAGATGGAAGACGGCCTGCGCTTGGGCGCAGACCAGTACTACGCCACGAGCGATCCTGCAACGTTTGAATCGCTCGCCGGCACTTTTGACCTGATCATCAACACCGTCAGCGCCCCGATCGACATCAGCTCCTACTTGCAGTTACTGGCCCTCGACGGCGCCTTGGTGAACGTGGGCGCACCCGCGGAGCCGCTCCCGGTCAACGTGTTCTCGCTCATTACCGGACGGCGCTCCTTTGCCGGATCCGCGATCGGCGGCATCCGCGAGACCCAGGAAATGCTCGACTTCTGCGCCGAGCATGGACTCGGTGCCGAGATCGAGGTCATCCCGGCAGACAAGATCAACGACGCCTACGAGCGCGTGCTCGCGTCCGACGTGCGGTACCGCTTCGTCATTGACACGTCCACACTGGGCTAGACCTGATTCGTCCCTCCCAAAAGTCCCTGCGGGGCACTCGCAATGTCGCTCTGGCCGCGTGCTTGTGCCTCGTGGGGGCTTTCTGCTGTCCGCGAGCATCTCTTGGCCACGGGAGTCCGCACCAACGATGATGTCCCCATGAAGGCAACCCGATGAACAAGAACCGGCTCGAGGCATTCAGTGACGGCGTCCTCGCCATTGTCATCACCATCATGGTGCTCGAACTGCGGGTACCCCCGGAACCAACCTGGACCGGCCTGCTGAGTGTCCTCCCGACATTCCTTAGCTACCTGCTCAGCTTCGTCTACGTGGGGATCTATTGGAACAATCACCACCACCTGATCCACTTGGCCGATCGAGTCAACGGCGGGATACTCTGGGCAAATCTGCACCTGTTGTTCTGGTTATCGCTCTTCCCGTTCAGCACACGTTGGATGGATGAATCGGGGTTCATGGAGGTCCCCGTGCTGGCATACGGGTTCAACCTGCTCTTCGCCGCCATTGCCTACTTCGTCCTGCAGCAGGCGTTGATCCGTCAGCAGGGGCGGCAGGGGGCTCTCGCCCAGGCGCTTGGCCGGGACTGGAAGGGAAAGACGTCGCCCCTCATCTATTTGGCCGGTCTTGGCCTCTGCTTCGTGCATCCATTGCTTGCCGTCGCCGCCTACACTGTGGTGGCGCTTATCTGGCTGGTTCCGGACCGTCGCGTTGAACACTTTGTCATCCGCGCACAACAAGACTGACGCGCGGGGTTTGAACCGTACAAAGCGCGTCCTGTACCAAATGGCGCCGTGCACGGACTCGCCGCTTCAGACCCGGCGCGAGCGCCGCTCAAGCAGCAGCGTATCCTGCCATTGGCCGGCCAGGGGCCCCGCGTTCATGCGCGCGATGCGCTCACGCCGGCCAACGATGGTGAAGCCATTCGCTTGGTGAAGGCGGATGCTGGCCTGATTTTCGGGGAAAATGCTGGATTGGATGGTCCAGATGCCATGCCGTTCGGTCGACGAAGCCAGAGCTTGCAGGAGCAGGCTTCCGACGCCCCGCCCACGCGCAGACCCGGCGACATAGACGGAGTGTTCGACGACGCCGGCATAAGCCGGGCGGGCTGACACCGCAGAAACGGCCGTCCAACCCAACACGTGACCGGATACTTCGGCGACGAAGCGGTGATCCGGAAGGCGGCTTGCGTTGAATTGTTCCCACTCCGGGGCAGCCACCTCGAAGGTGGCCTGCCCGGTCTCGATGCCCTCGGTAAAAATCGCACGGACCTCGGGCCAATTCTCAGGACTCATGGGCCGGATCAGGACGGCTCCGGCTTCGCTAGACATTCACCCATTATGCACTTGGACTGACGGGCCCTTGATTGAAGTCCCAGTCCTTGTTGCACTTGTCTATGCGGCCCGCTGGGTCCTCAGACGCTACTTCGCCCCCGGCCGCCGTCCTCGCCGCAATATTGACACATCAGGAGCCCCCATGAGCAAAGAACAGTTGATCATCATCGGATCCGGTCCAGCCGGCTACACTGCGGCAATCTACGCAGCCCGGGCGGGCCTGAATCCCGTGGTCCTTGCCGGATCGGTCACCGCTGGCGGCGCGCTGATGAACACTACGGATGTGGAGAATTTTCCCGGTTTTCCTGCCGGCATCCAGGGCCCCGAACTCATGGATGGCCTGCAGGAGCAGGCCGAGCGCTTCGGCGCCAGGATAGTGTTCGACGACGTCACTGAAGTCCAACTGGCAGGGCACCTGAAGCGCGTGGTCACCGGGTCTGGCGATTCCCACAAGGCACTGGCCGTGATCCTTGCGACCGGCTCCGCCTACAAGGAGCTTGGCTTGCCGGAGGAGAAGAGACTCAGCGGGCATGGCGTCTCCTGGTGCGCCACGTGCGATGGCTTCTTCTTCCGCGAGCAGGACATTGTCGTGGTGGGCGGAGGCGATTCGGCCATGGAAGAGGCAACGTTCTTGACCCGGTTCGCGAAGACCGTGACCGTCGTCGTCCGCAGGGAAGAGCTCCGAGCCTCGCGGATCATGGCCCAGCGGGCCAAGGACAATCCGAAAATCCGCTTCGCCTGGAACTCTGCCGTCACCGCCATCCACGGCGAGGCCAAGGTCACCGGCGTGACCCTGGCTGATACCCGCACCGGTGAAACGCGCGAACATGCGGCTACGGGCATATTCGTGGCCATTGGACATGTCCCTCGGACTGACCTTGTTGCAGGCCAGGTGGATCTCGACGCCGAAGGCTACATCAAGGTTGACACCCCCACCACGGTCACCAATCTTTCCGGGGTCTTTGCCTGCGGTGACGCGGTGGACCACCGCTACCGCCAAGCCATTACGGCCGCCGGCACAGGCTGCGCGGCTGCTTTGGATGCAGAGCGGTATTTGGCTGCACTTGAGGATGCTGACAGCATCGCCACCGCCCTCGTCGAAGAACCAACCCACGCGTGAGAAGCGCATTCTCAAGCTATACCTAAAAACTACTTTTCGGCACGCCTAACTTAACGGTATCCTCATCATGTTCGTATCCCCGATGTTGAGGAACCCATGGCCACGACTCTTGCGATGCAACCGGCGAGCAAGCCCCGGTGGCGGTCCCGGCTGCTTTTGTTGGGACCAGCTTTCGTGGCCGCGATCGCCTACGTGGATCCGGGAAATGTCGCGGCAAATCTGACTGCCGGTGCGAACTACGGCTACTTGCTCGTATGGGTCTTGGTTGCAGCAAACATCATGGCTGTCTTGGTGCAGTACCAGTCGGCGAAACTAGGTTTGGCCACGGGCCACAGCCTTCCCGAACTCCTCGGTAAGCGGCTGGGAACACACCGCCGCAGGCTGTTTTGGGTCCAGGCAGAAGTCGTTGCCGGGGCTACTGACATGGCTGAAGTCATCGGCGGAGCCGTAGCACTCAACCTCCTCTTCGGGCTGCCGCTTCTCATGGGTGGTTTCATCATCGGGCTGGCATCCATGATGCTCTTGGCCCTCCAGTCGTCACGGGGCCAAAAGTCCTTCGAATACGCCATCATGATGCTGTTGGCGGTCATCGCCGTCGGTTTCGTTTCGGGACTCTTCGTCAGTCCGCCGGAGACCGGAGGCGTGTTGGCAGGTTTGGTGCCGCGCTTCGAAGGCACGGACACAGTCCTCCTCGCGGCCAGCATGCTCGGTGCCACCGTCATGCCGCACGCCATCTACCTTCATTCCGCCCTGGCGCGTGACAGGCATGGCTTCTCCCAAGATCCGGCCGTGCGGACAAAACTCATCAGGGCAACCCGGGTGGATGTCGCGGGGGCGTTGATGCTGGCAGGGGTTGTGAACATCGCCATGCTCCTTTTGGCTGCCTCCAGCCTGCGGGGAGTCGAAGGCACTGACACCATCGCAGGAGCCCATGCCGCAGTCACCTCGGCGCTTGGTCCAATCATTGGAGTCGCTTTTGGCGTCGGCCTGCTAGCCTCGGGCCTGGCCTCGACGTCCGTTGGATGCTACGCCGGAGCAACAGTGATGGGTGGCCTCCTCAAGATCCGTGTGCCACTCCTGCTCCGCCGGGTCATCACGTTGATCCCGGCCTTGATCATTCTCGGAGCCGGAATAGAACCCACATTGGCACTCGTATTGAGCCAGGTCCTCCTCAGCTTCGGGATTCCTTTCGCCTTGATTCCGCTGATTCGGCTCACTGGCAAGCGCGAAGTCATGGGCATCCACGCAGATTCAACAGTATTGAAGATTGCCGGGTGGACCAGTGCGGCACTCATCGTCGGCCTCAACTGTGTCCTCATCGTCCTGACTATCGCGGGGAAATCTTAAGCGTTCCTACCAGCCCCGACTGCGTCGTGCATTTCGGGGAGGACCCCAGGACTTAGGCTGGGTTTGAGCGCCGAAGGAGAACCCCATGAGCAACCCGCAGGCCCTGGCCCGTCGGCTGGGTACCTTTGACGCGGTCGTGATCGGTTTGGGCTCCATGATTGGCGCCGGCGTATTCGCGGCCTTCACCCCGGCCGCTTCCGCCGCAGGATCAGGACTGCTGATTGGGCTTGTGGTCGCGGCTGCTGTGGCATTCTGCAACGCGACGTCTTCCGCCCAGCTCGCCGCCGCATACCCGACGTCGGGCGGAACCTATATTTACGGGCGTGAGCGGCTGGGACCGTGGTCCGGATACTTGGCCGGGTGGGGCTTCGTGATCGGTAAGACCGCCAGCGCAGCGGCCATGGCCATGACCTTCGCCGCCTATGCTGCCCCAGCGGGGTGGGAGCGTCCCGTGGCGATCGCCGCCGTCGTCGTCCTTGCCGCCGTGAACTATCACGGCGTGACGCGCACGGCCGGCCTGACCCGCATTCTGGTTCTCGCCGTTCTGGCGGCCCTCGCCATTGCTGTGGCGGCCTGCTGGGGCGGTTCTGCTGCCGCGCCGGCAAACGTTCTTGGGGACGGGTTGCTTGCACACGGCTGGTACGGGATTCTCCAGTCCGCCGGGCTGCTGTTCTTCGCCTTCGCGGGCTATGCGAGGATCGCAACCATGGGAGAGGAGGTCCGTGACCCCCGGCGCTCAATCCCGCGCGCCATCGGGATCGCCTTGGGGATCACAGTAATTCTGTACGCCATCATTGCGGTGACCCTTCTCGCAGCCCTCGGCCCGGACGGCGTGGCTGGTACACCAACACCGCTCGCCGCCGCCGTCGAAAACGGAACCTTGTCTTGGGCCGTTCCAGTGGTCCGCGCGGGAGCCGCTGTCGCCGCCTTGGGCGCCCTGCTGGCACTCATCGCCGGATTGGGCCGGACCACGCTGGCCATGGCCCGGCACCATGATCTGCCTCATTGGCTCGCCGCCGTCCATCCGCGCTATCGCGTCCCGCACAGGGCCGAAGTCGCACTGGCCGCTGTGATCTGCGTGGTTGTCGCCGTCGCCGATGTGCGCGGTGCGATCGGTTTCTCCTCGTTCGGCGTGCTCATCTACTATTTGGTCGCCAATATTGCCGCCTTTACCCAGCCGCCCGCAGACCGGCGATACCCCAAAGCACTCCAAGTGTTCGGGGCCTTGGCTTGCGTGGTCCTGGTAGCCACCCTCCCCCCGCTATCGGCGGGCGTGGGCGTCCTAATGTTCGCCGTAGGCATCGCCCTGCGGGCTACCAGGCTCCATCGATAGCGTCAAGACGAGCACCCGATGCTTGCCCTGCTGATGCGGCGGCGAGACGTTCCTTCGGAGGCACTCGCCTGGGCGCCCGCCCGGCCAACACAATAACGAGCAGCGCTAGGACCGTGAGGGCCGCGCAAGCCGCGAAGACGCCCTGGTAGCCGAGCGCCGTCGTCGAACCGAAAACGATGATCGGGCCGGAGACGATAGCGCCGAGGCGCCTGGTGTTGGTGTACAAGCCCGAGGCCAAGCCCGGACGGGGAATCAGCCGCTGGAACAACGTCAACCCCACTCCCGCCACAATCCCAAAGAACCAGGCATTCAGAACCTGGAGCGCAATCAGCGTGGCAGGGTTGGAGACAAAGGCCATGGCCGCGTAGTAGGCGATTCCGGCGATGCATCCGGAAGCAATGAGCGCCCGGCTCGAAAAGCGGCGGGCCAGCCGCCCGATCAGGAAGAGCGCGGGGATCTCAAGTGCAGCCGAGACGCCCAGCGCGATGCCCGCCCAGATGACGTCCACGCCGAGTCCTTGCGTCACGAACAAGCCCATGATCGACACGGCGGCACTGTTGGTGGCCTGCAGCGCGATAAAGCCGAGGACGACGGCGGCGACCCCCGCTTTTGAGAACAGTTGCCCGTCGTCGGGGTCGTCACTCTTGGCCCGGGCCTCAACGGGAGCGGCCCGCCGTCGGGAAATCATGGCGGCGGTCGTGGCGACATTGAGAACTGCCACCGCCCCGAGCGCGAGCAGGATGGCTCGATTGCCCAGCGCACCCATGACGAACGTCGCCAGGGGCGGCCCTGCCACCCAAGCGAAGGAAACGATCGCGCGGGTGTTCATGACGTCTGCGGCTCCGGCACCTGAATGTTTCAGATGTGCGAACAGGAGCGAACTACCCACCCCGGCTGGCCCTCCGAGGACGATCAAGCCTACGACGGCGAGCGGCAGCGAAGTGCTCACCGCCAAGAGGGCGGACAAGGCCAAGGTCAGGATGCCGCAAGCCAACAGGGGTCGCAGATAGTCCTTTGCGCGGTCTGCATAAGCCGGCACGAGGAGGGAGGCCACGAAGCCGGCGGCATTGTAGACGGCAAGAACCCAGCCCACCTCTGCGGGGGTGGCATTGAACAGGGCCACCAGCAGGAGCGCCAGCGCGGGGTTGAGGAAGGCGAATTGGAGCCCCCACAAGAGCGCTGCCGAGGGGACGATCAAACGCTGCTTGTTTTCATTCCGGTGATCC
Source organism: Arthrobacter sp. DMZ02-1R (assembly GCF_057747935.1). Taxonomy (NCBI): domain Bacteria; kingdom Bacillati; phylum Actinomycetota; class Actinomycetes; order Micrococcales; family Micrococcaceae; genus Arthrobacter; species Arthrobacter sp. DMZ02-1R. Next base: position 2,161,926 of record NZ_CM173230.1, on the reverse strand, counting down.
ACGTCCTCTACCCTAGAAGCCTTCCTGCCCGCGAGGGAGGCACTGCCGGTACCTGTATCGGCAAGTCTCCCGGCTGGTCAAGGCCGATTTTGGCCATGTGCCTGATCAGATCGGGTCGGCGAAACGGCTTCGACAAAACCCGAATCAGGGGTGGACGGCGGGAGTCGCACAGAGCAGGATTGAGCCATGAGCACCCATGAGGCACTTCTGAAGCAGGCCAGCATTACCGCCACGGAAGCCACGCTCGTGGCCAAGTTCGAGATCGAGGGCAACATCCCTGGTTCCGGCGCCTATGTCGTGGGCTTGGTCGCGGCGACTCCGGACTATTCCTCTCAACGAAGATTGGGCATCGAGTTCATGAACGGGGAAGCGATCGCGTTCTTCTCCTTCAACCACGACCAAAGCGCCGAAGAGAACTACGACCTTAAGGGCGTTGAACACTCCGGGAATACCATCACGGGCCATTTCCCCCTCTCTGCAATCAATGGTCTTGGCAAGGGACACGTCATGACCGCGTTCAGTGAAGCTGACGGCCGCGACTTCCAGTCCGGCGTCGCCGTCGAAGAGTCACTTTAGGACCGGATAGCTACGGTCCTAAGGAACCGCACGCCGATTTCTTCTCTTCGGGCGGGCGCTTGCGATGCGCCGCGCCGTTTCTATGTCGTGAACACTTAACAGCACGGTCACCGTCTGGGCCAGCCCCCCCTTTGCGTGTCATGTGACACATGCCCGCGGAGGAATAGTGCCCGCCGGGTTACCGTTGACGCGAGTAGTTCCAACAAAGACGACAGGAGAAATCCGTGGACTTCACCCCCGAATCCGGCACCATCACCATGTTCTCGACCACTTGGTGCGGCTATTGCAACCGCCTCAAGAAGCAGCTGGACGCCAAGGGCATCGGCTACAACGAGATCAACATCGAAGAGGTCGAGGGCACTGCCGAACTCGTGGAGAAGCTCAACGGCGGCAACCAGACGGTTCCCACCGTCCTGTTCCCGGACGGCACCGCGGCCACCAACCCCTCGGCAGCCGAGGTCGAGGCCCGGCTGGCCGCCTGAGTTGCTCCGTCTTCGCGCGAACTGGCACTAGATACCCCGAGAAACGACGGGGACGGTGATCTGCTGCCAGTTCGCGGGGAGCTCACCCTCCGGCTTCCGAGTTCGCGGCGTAGCACAGTACGCAACATGCCGCGCAAAGCGCAACAACCCTAGTCACGGATCCAGCCCCTGTGATAGACAGTTTGAGATCAGACCCGGACGCGACGTCCGCGGTCCACGAACCTCACAGGGGAGTTTTCCATGGTCCACGCAGTCAAAGGGGCAATTGTCCGCTCGAAGGGCGCGCCCGTAACCCTCGAAACAATCCTCGTCCCGGACCCGGGCCCGGGCGAAGCGTTGGTGGACATCCTGACCAGCGGCGTGTGCCACACAGACCTGCACTACAAGTTGGGCGGCATCAGCGACGATTTCCCCTTCCTCCTCGGCCATGAGGCAACCGGCGTTGTGAGCGCCGTCGGTCCGGACGTCACGGACATCGTTCCCGGTGACCGCGTGATCCTGAACTGGCGGGCAGTCTGCGGCAATTGCCGCGCCTGCAACCGTGGCCAGGCACAATACTGCTTCAACACGCACAACGCCACGCAGAAAATGACACTCGAGGACGGCACCGTCCTCTCCCCCGCGCTCGGCATCGGCGCCTTCGCCGAGAAGACGCTCGTCGCCGCCGGGCAATGTACCAAAGTCGACCCCGACGCCGATGCTGCCGCCGTCGGGCTGCTCGGCTGCGGCGTGATGGCTGGGCTGGGTGCTGCGATCAATACCGGAGGCGTGAAGCGCGGCGATTCGGTGGCCGTTATCGGCTGCGGCGGCGTGGGCGTGGCCGCCATCGCTGGGGCTGCCCTGGCCGGCGCCACCACCATCATTGCCGTGGACATTGACGCCAAGAAGCTGGACCGGGCACGCGAACTCGGCGCCACGCACGTGGTGGACTCCTCGCAGGGAGACCCCGTTGAACAGATCCGCGAACTCACCGGCGGTTTTGGCGCGGACGTGGTGATCGACGCCGTCGGCCGCCCCGAGACGTACAAGCAAGCGTTCTACGCGCGCGACCTCGCCGGCACGGTGGTGCTGGTGGGAGTTCCGACGCCGGAAATGACGCTCGAACTCCCGCTGCTGGACGTCTTCGGCCGGGGCGGTTCCCTGAAATCCTCCTGGTACGGCGACTGCCTGCCTTCCCGCGATTTCCCCATGCTCGTCAGCCTCTACCGTCAGGGCAAGCTCGATCTGGACGCCTTCGTCACGGAACGGATCGGCATCGCCGATATAGAGGACGCTTTCGACAAGATGCACTCGGGATCCGTCCTTCGATCGGTGGTAGAACTGTGACGAATGAATCGCTAACCAACCAAACCAAGACTGTCCGCGTTGAACGCGTAGTCACCTCCGGCACCTTCTCGTTGGACGGCGGCACGTGGGATGTGGACAACAACGTGTGGATCGTCGGAGACGACTCCGAGTGCATCGTGATCGATCCCGCGCACCAACCGGACGCAATCACGGCGGCAATCGGTGACCGCACGGTCAAAGCCATCCTCCTCACGCATGGCCACGACGACCACATCCGCTCCGCGGGAGCTTTCCGGGACATCGTCCGTGCGCCGATCCACTTGCACCGTGACGACTGGATGCTATGGGAGGCGGTTTACCCTGATGCCGATCCCGACGCCGACATCACCGAGGGCGAGATCTTTGAGGTCGCCGGTACCCGGCTAAGGGCCATCCACACACCGGGCCACTCCCCCGGTTCCGTGTCCTTCCATCTGGAAAGCGAAGGAACCCTTTTCAGTGGCGACACGCTGTTCCAGGGCGGACCGGGAGCCACCGGGCGTTCCTATAGCGATTTCCCCACGATCATCGACTCCATCCGCTCAAGGATCCTGACGTTGCCCGTAAACACCGTCGTCCTGACAGGCCACGGCAGTACCACCACCGTTGGAGCCGAGGCGCCCCAGCTTGAGGAATGGATCGCGCGGGGACACTAGGCACGTCGCCCCTTTTGGGGAACGCTAGTGGGCACTGGCGCTGAAGTCCGGTGGTGCGGCTGGTTCCAGGCGCACCACCACAGACTTGGAGGCCGGCGTGTTGCTGCCTTCAGCGGTTGAATCCAGCGGAACCAGGACATTCGCCTCCGGGTAGTAAGCCGTCACGCATCCACGGGCTGTGGGGTACGCGATCAACCGCAGCTGGCGCAGGACCCTGTCCACGCCGTCGTCGGCCTCGCTGTGGACGTCCACATAGCCGCCGTCGGCGAGGCCAAGATCGGCCAGGTCGTCGCTGTGGGCAAAAAGCACCAGGCGGCCCTTCTTCACGCCACGGTAGCGGTCGTTCATGCTGTAGGTGGTCGTGTTGAATTGGTCGTGGGAGCGGACTGTCTGGAGTAGCAGACGCCCCGGCGGGACCTGGATGGTCTGAAGGTCATTGACGGTGAACATCGCTTTCCCGGTGGCGGTGGGGAACTTCCGCTCGTCCCTTGGACCATGCGGCAGGACGAAACCGTCGCGGCTCCGGGCCTTCTGGTTGAAGTTCTCGAAACCCGGCACCACATGTGAAATGTGTTCGCGGACGGAATCGTAGTTCGCCTCAAAACCTCGCCAATCAACAGTGACTTTGTCGCCGAGTACCGCGCGGGCCATGCGGCAGACGATCGCCACTTCGGACAAGACTTTGTCCGAGATCGGCTCCAGCCTGCCCGCCGAACGGTGAACAGCGCAGACTGTGTCTTCCACCGTGACAAACTGCTCGCCGCTGGCCTGGCGGTCTATTTCCGTCCGGCCCATCGTCGGCAGGATCAGCGCCTGTTCTCCCACTACAGCGTGGGAACGGTTGAGCTTCGTGGAAATCTGGACGGACAACTTGGTCTTCCGAACAGCGGCTTCAGCCGCGGTGGTGTCCGACATGGCGTGCACAAGGTTTCCACCGAGTGCAACCAGCACCTTGATCCGACCGTCCCGCATGCCTCGGATGCTGTCCACGGAATCGGCGCCGGGCAGCCGCGGCGGGTCGAATCCGAATTCCCGCTGCAAGGCGTTGAGGAACGGCTCGGGCATCTTCTCCCAAATACCCATGGTGCGGTCGCCTTGGACGTTGCTGTGTCCCCGGATCGGTGACGGGCCTGCGCCGGGTTTGCCGATATTCCCCCGGAGCAGGAGCAGGTTGGCGATTTCCTTGATGGTTGCCACGGCCTTCTTGTGCTGCGTCAAGCCCATGGCCCAGGTAACGATGACCCTTTCGGCACGCAGGTAGCGGGACGCGAGCTCGTCGATTTCCTCGGTCCGCAGGCCAGTTGCGGCAAGGACGTCCTGTTCATCCAAGGATGCAATGTGTGCCTTGAACTCTTCCAGCCCTTGGCAGTGTTCCTCGATGAACGCGTGGTCCAGCACGGCCCCAGGTGCCGCTTCTTCTGCTTCCAAGACGCGCTTGGACAGAGCCTGCAGCAACGCCATGTCCCCTGCGAGGCGGATCTGCAGGAACTGGTCTGCCAGGTCTGTTCCTTTGCCTACCAGGCCGCGAGGACGTTGCGGGTTTTTGAAGTTGATGAGCCCGGCCTCCGGAAGCGGGTTCACTGCGACAATGCTGGCACCTGCGAGCTTGGCCTCTTCCAAGGCCGTGAGCATCCTGGGATGGCAGGTCCCTGGATTCTGGCCCATGATGATGATCAAATCCGCCTTGGCGAAGTCGGTATAGGTGACGGCGGACTTGCCCACGCCAAGGGTCTCCCCCAGGGCCAGACCGGTGGACTCATGGCACATGTTGGAGCAATCGGGCAGGTTGTTGGTCCCGAAGGCACGCACGAAGAGCTGGTAGACAAACGCGGCTTCGTTGCTCGTCCGTCCGCTCGTGTAGAACGTGGCTTCGTCCGGCGAATCCAGCGCGTTCAGTTCACGGGCCACAATCCGGAACGCGTTGTCCCAGCTGATGGGACGGTAGTGGCTCGCACCTGCCGGTTTGTAGACTGGTTCCACCAGCCGCCCCTGCTGTCCCAGCCAGTATTCCGAGCGCTGGGCGAGGGATTCGACGTCGTTCTCGTCCCAGAACGCGGACGGAACTTTGAGCGGATCCGCCTCCCACCCGACCGCCTTGGCACCGTTTTCGCAGAACTCGGCCAGCTTCCGCTCTGGAGGATCGGGCCACGCGCAACTCATGCAGTCGAAGCCGTCTTTCTGGTTCAACGCGCGCAGGGACTTCCACATGCGGGACGGGCCCATTTGGCCCAAAGAATGCGGCAACGATTCAACCAAGCTGGGCAGGCCCGCGGCGGATCGTTTGGGCGGACCGACTGTGAGGTCCGCGTCGGAATCGTGGACAACAGGCGGCTTCTTGTCCATTGCTCTACCTCGCTTCAGGAGGGCGGCACATCCCGGGTCCGGTGGAAGGCGACGCCCGGGACCACGTGGTTGTGGCCTCAAGCGTAGTCCTGGCGGTATCCGTCTACAACGGCGTGCTGGTGCTCGTGACAGGGAGCAGGCTCTGGAAATCGCCGTCGATCAGTTCCGCGTATTCTGCGTAAGCCTTGACGACGGCGTCTTCCACCGTGGGGACATCCAGCTGCGGCAAGAGGTCATTGGCGGCGCCGGCGGTGGCCGGGTCCCATTCCAATCCGAGGGCTTCATAGCTCGCCGTCAGGACTTCACGGATGGGAGTCGAGTTCTCGACGATTATCACCGAGCTGAACAGCCACCCCCCGGAGACCACCCTCTGGGCAGTGCCGATGAGCTTGATCTGGTGTGCCGGAAAATCCGGGTCCAAGCCGTGCACGCTGAACTCCCCCGGGCAGTACTCGCCGGGAATCTCCCCGACGGCGGCTTGGACGCCAACGCGACGGAGTGCACCCGCGAGGAGCTCGCCAAAGTATGAAAAACGGGCCTTGGCTCCAGCAATGGCGTCAGCGTGCGGCTCAACGTGGTCTATCACCAGGGTGCCGCGATGGTAGGCCGCAGCCCGCCCCCCTGCCTTGCGGATCAGTGGTTCGAACCCCAGGTCCCTGCAGGCCTCGGATGCGGCTTGGAATCCCGGTAGTTTGGCGTCGCGTTGCCCGAACGCCACCGTGGGGCGGGGCCGGTACAAACGGAGTGTTGGCGCCAACTGCCCTCGGCGGGCCCGGTTCAGGAGCTCGATCCCGAAATCCAGATCGTCAGCGACGCCGAGCGATTCTTCCTGTCGCACCACCGTCAGCGTGCTCCGGGTTCTGGCCGGCTCTCCGGCCATCAGCTCTTCCTCAACGTGAGGATCTGCTCCGCCCGGCCGAAGGGGCCGCTGATGTCGTGGAGCACTGTGGACGTGAGGCCGATGCCGTCGTTGCCGAAGGAGACCATGTTGTCCAAGCCCAGCCATTCCCCCGCGGGTTCACGGTACATGTGGACCTGGAGGTCGAGGTTGGGGAAGATGTAGCTATTCTTGCCGGGTGAAACGCGGGCGGCAATGCCGTTGGCAGTGTCCACGAGACCGACGAGCCTCGCGAGATCGCGGCTGTCGGCCGCATCAGTCAGCGGGTGCTCGGTTCGTATCCAGACTTTGCCCGAGCCTGCCCGGTGTCCTTCCGCGATCCGCATTTCCAGGGACCGGATGTAGCCGCCGGGCCACACGTTCGAACCGTCCCAAGGTTTGCATTCATCCGGGGCCGGCATGGCCACGTCTTCTATCGCGGCCACTGCACTCGTGTCGCTGGTCGCCATCCGCCAGGCGGTGGCGCGGATCGCCACGCGACCCGCCGCCGAGAGTTCCGCCTGGATCAGTTCAATCGTCCTGCCGGGGCGGAGCGTGCTGGTGGTGATCTCGAACTCCCCGCCCGGGATCAGTCCCAGGATTTCGTAGCTCAGGCGCGCCAGGCGGACGTCGTCACGCGGCTCATGGCGTAGCAGGGCATCAGCCAGGATCCCCGAGGCCGGCGCCATGTGCTGCTCATGCGGATTCCAGGCGCCCTGGGCGTGAATGGTGGAGCGAAAACGCCCGTCGCCGAGCGATTCGTAGTAGAAGTCGCCTTCCGCAAGGTCCGGAAGTTCAATACTCAACGCCTGCCCTTTCGCCGGTCCGGTAGTGGAACTCAGACCACTGTATCTTCTGGCGCCACAGCCGTCCGACGTCGACGGCAAATGACCAGGCAGACAGCAAGCCCGGCAAAGGGCGAGGACCAGGAGGACCGCCGCCAAAGGCGGAGGCCTTACCTTTTCTCACCTGTGAAGACGGACGATCCGGGGGTTAGGTCGCCCTTCTTGTGTGGTCGACGGTGAAGTCGCCACCCGGATACAGAATGGTCTCGTGTCCGTCGTCAAAGCGCACGAAGTACGGCGGCGCACCATTGGCACCGCGCACTTCGAGAATCTCGCCGTGCCGGTCAGATGCCCCGACGGTTCTGCCATGAATGATGATCCGATCTCCCTGGGCTGCTTCCACAGGAACCACCTCCCAGGATCAGATTACGAGTGTTGGGCTGCGGTGGGAACAGCTTGCAGGTGGCCCATCGAATTGCAGCGAACAGGGCGTTGCTCGCTTCCTATTGGTCCATCGGCCGGCAGCTGGCACAGCGGGAATCCGAGCAAGGCTGGGGCTCGAAAGTCGTCACCCGACTTGCAGCGGACATACAATCCCGGTTTCCTGGATCCAAGGGATTCTCGCCAAGGAACCTCCGATACATGAAGACTTTGCGCAAGCTTGGCCGGAGTTCCCAATGTTGCAAGCGCCGCTTGCAACATTGCCCTGGTACCACCCTTCGTCGCTTGCAAAGAGAAAAACAACGTGGTGGCCGAGTATGCGCTGCGGGGAATCAACCTGCCCATAGGCGTCTCGGAATGGCAGAGCAAAATCATTGAATCGTTGCCAGAGGAGCTCGCTTCAAGCCTGCCGAGCATCGAACTCCTTGAGGCAGAACTGGCTGCCTCGCAGGCGCCCCGGTGACCGGGTCAGGCGACTGAGGAGGGGAATTTCAGCTCAGGCCGGCGCTTGGAAACCTCAGCCAGCACGGAGGAAACCGCCTCCCTGATATCCTCCGCCTCACCGCCCATCTCCCTGGCGGCGTCGAGCCCCGCAGTGGCGCGGCGTACAAAAGCGTCCCAGTCGCCTTCACCGGCACGGAGCTCCCTCAGCGGTGACATCAGGGCGGCGCGGCACAGCCACGCGTCAGGCTCCCGCACCCAACGATCCAGAACGCTGCCCGCCCGCGCCCTGGCCTGCCCTTCCAGCCCGGCAATCAAAGGTCCGATCACGTCGACCGCTAGCGGATCGACCAGTTCGCGCAGCCTTCCTTCGCGGGCAAAACCCTCAAGACGTGTCAGGTCGGTATTCATCAGCAGATGGACGTTGGACTGCAGCAGGACGATTGCCGCGAAGCGGCGCTCAAAAACGGGAAGCTCCCATAACTCCGAGCTCAAGGCGGTGACCTCGTCGTGCGCGAGTTGCGGGTAGCGGCGGAGGGTGTCGCGGACCGTTCCCCGGATGGCCCCGATCGAGGATCCGTAGTAGCGGAGCCCTTTTCCCAGGCGCGTCTGCGCCTCCTCTGCACGGATCCAAGAGCTCTCACGGCGTAGCGCCTCATCGATGAACTCACCCGGGTCACTCATGCGAACATTCTTTCGCAATAGTGTCTGGTCAGACGTACTCACCGAACCATGAAAGCGTGTCCTGCCAGGCGGCAGTGGCCTGGGCTTGGTTGTAACGCTCGCTCGTGTCGTTGTGGAAGGCGTGGTCGACGTCGGGATAGACCGTCAGCTTGTGGCGCACCTCGGTGGCTGCGAGCGCATCCCGAAGTGCAGGCATTGCGCCGGTGATGCGCTGGTCGAGTTCGGCATAGACGCCAAAGACGGCTGGTTTGATGGATGGAACCTTGTCCAGGTCGGGTGCGGGGCCATAGAAGGCCGCTGTGGCTTTCAGCCTGGGTATTTCGGTTGCGGCCTGCCAGGTGATGCCACCGCCAAAGCAGTAGCCGTTCATAGCGATCCGCTCGCCATCCACGAAATCCAATGATCGGAGATAGTCGAAGCCCGCGGAAAAGTCGGAAACGTGTCGCTCGGCTCCGGCCCGCGTCAGTGCTCCGGGGACGGCGTCGGCATCCAGGCTCTGCGTGCCTCCCTCCCGGCTCAGGAGATCCGGCGCCAAGGCGACGTAACCGGCCTTGGCAAAACGGCGCGCGACGTCCTGGATATGCGGGGTGAGTCCGCGGTTCTCATGGCAGATGAGCACTGCCGGTCCCGGATCGGCCCCCTCAGGCCTGGCGAGGTACGCGCTGATCTCGGTTCCGCCCGCGGAGAACCGTACAGTGGCCGTCACGAGGCCGGACGCGCCCTCCGGGACGGAGAGCGGACTCTTCGCCCCCGGAACTGGCCCTCCGGCCATCGCGCCCGAGGCCGCATCCCTTGGCAGCCGGGCCGACGAAGCCATTGGGCTCGGCATGGGATCGGTGCTCTGCGGGACTTCATCGGTGGTACAGCCGAGCTGCAGCATCGCTGAAGAAGCTGCGGCCATGCTCCCGGTAATGAAGGCCACCCGACGAATGAACGCACCGTGGGACATGTCTCCGGCACGGTAGTCGTCGAAGAATTCCTCGACGAGGTACTTCTCAAATTTGCCGAGCTGCGTCACTAAAGGCCTCCTGAGTTTGCCGCACATCTTCCTCCCAAGACTGTCGCCGGGCAAGGGCACTACGGGGCGCGCAAGCTGGTGGGCGTGGCCGCCAAGTAGTGAGACACTCAATTCCATGCGTGAATTCGTGGTTCTTGGCACCGCCTCCCAGGTCCCAACCAGGACCCGCAACCACAACGGATATGTGCTCCATTGGGATGGCGAGGGCCTGCTCTTCGACCCCGGAGAAGGTACCCAGCGGCAGATGATCCAAGCTGGTGTCTCGGCCAGCCAGATCACGCGTATCTGCATCACCCATGTCCACGGTGACCACTGTTTCGGGCTGCCGGGCGTGCTTTCGCGCATGGCCCTGGACCGAGTTGAGCATCCAATCCACGTGCACTATCCCGCGTCCGGCGAGGACATGATCCGCGCCCTCGTGGCCGTTGCGTCTCCCGGGATCGACCTTCGGCTTCATCCGCACGGGGGCGCCGGGCCTATTGCCGCAGGAGTAGAGGTGCGCCCGCTGCTCCATCGAATCGAGACATACGGTTATAGGGTTGTCGAGCCTGACGGCCGAAGCCTCCTTCCGGAGCGGCTTGCGGCGGCCGGGATTACCGGATCGGACGTCAGCCTCCTGCAGCAGGATGGGAGTCTGGGCGGCGTGCGCTTGGAAGACGTGAGCGTGCCTAGGCCCGGACAGCGCTTCGCTTTCGTGATGGACACGGCGCCATGCGCCGGCGCTGAGGAACTCGCCGAGGGTGCCGACCTTCTCGTGGCTGAGTCCACTTTCAGCGACGACGACGGCGACCTCGCCGCGCAGTACCGCCACCTCACCGCGGGGCAGGCGGGGGCATTGGCTGCCACTGCCGAAGCGGGCATGCTCATCCTTACCCATTTCTCGTCACGTTACACAGACGTCAGCCTGCTCGAGGAGCAAGCACGGACGCGGTCCGGCGGGGCCGCCGTCGTGGCCGCGAACGACCTGGACCGGATCCCCTTCCCGAAGCGGCAGAGGTGGCTGTGAAGAGGCGGATGAATCGCATCTTCGACACCCCTGGGGGGCGCCGGGCTGCGACGTACGGCGGCTCGCCACGGCGTCGGAAGTACATGGCAATTTTGTGATGCTTTCGGGTCGGTTCCCGGATAATCTGTCCGTGGGGAGGGCCACACCGGCACACCCAGGCGTCCGCGAATGTGGGCGGGCTTGTCACTATTCAGCTCTGGGGGCCGAAATGACGAACGAAATGCGGCCGCTTGATCGCGTCGACTCTTATCGTGGCCTCGTTGAGGCCGTGCCGGACGCTTTGCTGGTGATCGACGAGGACGGGCAGATCACATTCGGCAATGCCTATACAGAGCAGCTCTTCGGCTATTCGCGTAGCCAGCTGCTTGGCAAGCACTATGAGATGCTGCTTCCGGCGCGGTTCAAGGGCCACGGTGGCACCATTCGAGACCTCTTTGCCAGTGATCCGGGAATACGCCGGGTGGGGACTGACCTGAAACTGTTCGGCCGTAACCGTGACGGCACCGAGTTTCCCATTGAGGTAAGCTTCGCTCCCCTCGGCGTCGGACCCGGCATGCAGCTCGTCGCCTCCATCCGAGAAGTAAGTGACCGCAGCCGCGTTGACGCGGAACTCCGTGATGCCCTCTCCTTACTCAGTGCCACCCTGGAGTCCACAGCGGACGGCATCCTGGTTGTCGCCGCAGATGGGACGATTGCGGGGGCGAACGAACGGTTCGCCGCGCTGTGGGGCATCCCCGCGGAACTTATGGAGTCCCACGACGACGGCCGGCTGTTGGCTTTCGTCCTGGATCAGCTCACGGATCCCGACGGCTTCATAGGCAAGGTCCAGGAACTCTACGCCGATCCAGGGGCGGAGAGCCTGGATATGTTGGAATTCCGTGACGGGCGGACGTTTGAGCGGTATTCCCGGCCTCAACTGGTCGGGGATGAGATCGTGGGACGGGTCTGGAGTTTCCGCGACGTTACTTCCCGCCAGCTCGCACGGGAACAGGCGCGGGAGGCGCTCGCCCAAGTGGAGGGCCTGGCCGCCATCGTTGAGTCCTCGGCTGACGCAATCATTGGTATGACGCCTGAGGGCCTCATCACCAGCTGGAACCCTGGGGCCAAAAAGCTGTACGGATACACTGCCGCTGAAGCGACCGGGCAGAACGTCCGGCTCCTCATTCCGGACCACCTCCAGGCGGAGGACGGGGTGCTGGCCGCTGTCCTGAATGGCGGACAGGCCCGTAGTTTCGAGACAGACCGGGTGCGAAAGGATGGGTCTATCGTGCCCGTGTCCTTGACGGTTTCCCCGATCCGCGGCGAACACGGAGTGGTCGGAATTGCGACCATCGGGCAGGACATCACCGCGCGGCGTGCCGCTGAAGCCGAGCTGCGGGCTGCCCAGGAGGCGGCCCTGGAATCGAGCAGGTTGAAGTCCGAGTTCCTGGCGACGATGAGCCATGAGATCCGTACACCTATGAACGGAGTCATAGGCCTGACTACGCTTCTGCTGGACACACCATTGGATGAAGCGCAACGCAAATACGCCGAAGGGGTTCAGACCGCTGCCGGAGCTTTGTTGACCCTGATCAACGACATCCTGGATTTCTCGAAGCTGGAGGCGGGGAAAATCGACCTGGACATCACCTCCTTCGATCCGCAGTACCTGATGGATCAGGTTGCCGGGCTCCTGGCCGAAGCCGCACAGGGCAAGGGCCTGGAACTCATCGCGTACTGCCATCCCGATGTTCCCGCACAGCTAGCCGGTGATGCCGGCCGGATCCGGCAGATCCTGCTGAACCTGGCTTCGAACGCCGTAAAGTTCACCGCGTCCGGTGAGGTGGCCATCCGGGTGAACGTCGCGGACCAGGACGCAAGAACCGCGCTACTGCGGTTCGAGGTCAGTGATACCGGTATCGGCATCGATACCGCGGATCATCTGCGCTTGTTCGATTCGTTCTCCCAAGCGGACGCCTCCACCACGCGTCGGTACGGTGGAACCGGACTGGGGCTGGCCATATGCCGGCGTCTGACGGAAGTGATGGGCGGGGAAATCGGTGTGACCAGCACCCCGGGTGAGGGAAGCACGTTCTGGTTCTCTATCCGGTTGCCGCTGGCTAAGGAACGCGGGCGCCTTTCCGCCCCTCCGGTTCCGGGCCTACTGACGGGCCTGCGCGTGCTGGTGGTCGACGACAATGCCACCAATAGGTTCGTGTTGGAATCGCAGTTGAACACGTGGGGACTGCGGCCGGACGCGGTGGCGGACGCGCGCACGGCCCTCGAACGATCCCGGACGGCAGCCGCCTCCGGGCAACCCTTCGACGTTGCAGTGCTCGACATGTGCATGCCGGACATGGACGGCCTTGAGCTTGCCCGGGAGCTCTCCAGCGACCCCGCCCTGCGCGGCATCCGGCTCATGATGCTGACGTCCGCGTCCCAGGTATCCAAGGCCGATATGACTGAGGCCGGAATCAGCGAATGGCTCACGAAACCCGTACGCGGCTCAGAACTCCACGACCGCCTTATGCGGCTGGTGGCGGGCAACCCGGCGAGCGAACCAGTGTCCTCACTGGCGCGGCCTCCGATGCCGGACAGGCCTTCCCGGGGCCGGATCCTTGTGGTGGAGGACAATGAGGTGAACCAGCTCGTCGCCTGCGAAATGGTTGCCAAGCTGGGCTACCAAGCAGAGGTGGTTGCCGATGGCGCCGAGGCTGTCTCCGCCATCGCCGCCCACTCCTACGCGGCAGTGCTCATGGATTGCCATATGCCGGTCATGGACGGCTTCGAAGCCACCAGGAGCATTCGGGCACGGGAGAGCCGCTCCGCGCGCCTGCCCATCATCGCCATGACAGCCGGAGCCCAGGACGAAGACCGCGAGCGCTGCCTCTCCGCCGGCATGGACGACTACCTCAGCAAACCGGTCGATCTGGTTGCCCTGGATGAAGCCCTGAAGCGGTGGGTTCCCCGCGGGGTAAGTCCCGAAGCTGAAGCGCCGGCTGTTGATCCGGGACGCCTCGCGGTTCTTCGTGAATTGGGTCCGGCGGACGGGCACGGTCTCTTGCCCTCAGCTGCCGGAGCCTTCCGCCGCGGCGTCCCCACCAGCGTCGCCGCGCTTCATCAGGCATTGGACGATGGTGGCGGAGGCGCACTCGAACAAGCCGCCCACACACTCAAGGGCTCCGCCGCCAGTATCGGGGCCACCGGTGCTGCATCCCTATGCCAGGAACTGGAGGATCTGGGGCGCAAGGGCTGTGGCCAATCGGGTACCGAGCTGCTGACCCGGCTTCTTGCCGAGCTGGCACGGGTGGACAAAGAGTTGGAGAACGCGTTGCATGCGTAGGGCTGCCCGCGTGTTTGGCCGGCTCTACCTGGAAAACGAGTAGGCGGCACTCGTGCCTCAGGGCCGGAAAAGATGTTGAATTAATACAGGCATACATCCGCGGCTTGAGACAAACCGGCCGTCCCTCCGGGACCGGCATTGGACGGGGCCGACGGCGGGAGGGCCCCTGGAGCCCGGGGCTCGGGGCTCTCTACCCCAGACGCCGCCGGCCCCCCTTTTTGTGGGAAGTCGCCAGCTGACCTACCGCGGAGCGGTCTGTTGAAACGGGTACTTTGAACGAAACCGCCGTGCCGTCGCCCGGAACGTGACACATTGACCTTGCTGGAGCAGGGCGGGGGTTCTTAGATGTTGCTGGCAACCATTGCGTAGTCGGTGAACACCACCGGACCGGCAGTGAGGACAGGCTGGTAGACGGCTTCGAATGCCGCCACCTCTGCGGATCTCCCGTGGGCCTCGTGTGCTCTCTCGTCTTCGAAGATGAACAGGTGGAAGAACTTGGTGGGATCCTCAGCGTCCTGCCAAGCAGAATAGAGCCGGGTTCCCGGTTCGTTCGCCTTGACGTAGTCTACGAATACTTCGATAGCCGCTTTGACCCGCTCGACGGCACCGGCTTGGACCTGAAACGTAGCTGTCTGACAGATAGGCACTTTGGCTCCTCTTGGTTTCGCCCGGCTCCTAGTTTCGCCCGGCAGGGCAGTTCTTCCAAGCCAAGCACATCCACCGGCAACCGTCACCGACGGAGGAGCGCGGGACTGCCCAAACACTCCTCGGGGCGCCGGTCTCCTCGGCGCCAGTCGGTGCCTGCTCGGTGTCGCGTACCAGCCCAAGCGGCGGCGCTAAATTGTCGGTGCCTCCTGGGATGCTGTGGGTATGGATGGAGGGACAGCTTGGGGCGCGGACAGCAGCGCGGCCATGGAGGCCGTCGCCGCGTCCGTTGCTGTGCTCGCTGCCTTCAGCGGCGCCGGCGCAGTGCGTGCCGAGACGCCCGGCCTCGATTCCCCGCCAGACGCCGATCCACCACGGGACACCGATCCGCTCCGTCGCCTGGCGGATGATTGCCTGGACGGCCTCGCCGAAGTGGCCCGGCTGGAAGCCCGGACCGCCGCGCTGAAGGCGACGCTCGCCGCGGACTATGTTCACGCAGCCAGGCTCCTGGCGTCACCGGCGGCATCACCGCAGGAACGCACCGCCCAGGAGCTTGCCCTGGTCGCCGAGGTCGCCTGTGTCCTGACCGTCAGCGAACGAACCGCCGGGGCACTCCTGTCCGAATGCCAGGCACTGACCACGGCGCTGCCGCTGACACTGGCAGCCCTTCAGTCCGGGACGATCTCCTGGCAGCACGCCCGGATCATGGTCGAAGAAACCGACGGCCTGGATCCGGCCGGAGCGGCCGCGCTGGAAGCGCACTTCCTGGACCCCGACGCGCCGAACCCTGCCCGAGGGTGCCCGGCCGGGGACCTCGTCCCTTCCCGGTTCCGGGCCAAGGCACGCGCCTGGCGGGAACGCCACCACTGCGTCGGCATCGAAGAACGCCACGCCACACGAGCCGGGGACCGGCGGGTCGAGTACGCCCCGGATCGTGACGGCATGGCATGGATCTCCGCCCACCTTCCCGCAGACACCGCTGCCGGGATTTGGGAACGGACCACCGCCGCCGCCCGCGCCCTCCAAGGCCCCCACGAGGCCCGGACACTCGCCCAGCTCCGCGCCGACATCACCGCCACCTGGCTCCTCACCAACAACACCGGCGGGACGGTCACCGGCGGAATGCCCGACGGCGGCACGGTCGACGGCGGCACGGTCGACGGCGGCACGGGAGCGGGCGGGGCGGGTCGTGTCCCGTCCCCGAGGGCGCAGGTCCTGGTCACCGTCCCGGTCCTGTCCCTCCTGGGCGCCACGGACGAACCGGCCATGCTGGACGGGTACGGGCCGATCCCGCCGTCCATGGCCCGCCGCCTGATCACCGACGGCGCCGACTCCTTCCACCGCGTCCTGACCGACCCCCGCGACGGCGCCCCGCTGGAAATCGGACGCACCAGCTACCGTCTCACGAAGGCCCAGCGCCAATGGCTCCGGCTCCGCGACGGAAAATGTCCCTTCCCCGGCTGCAACAACCACTCCCTGGACAACGAAGCGGACCACCTCCTGGCCTGGGCCCACGGAGGCACCACCGGCATCTCCAACCTGGGCCAACCCTGTCCCAAACACCACCGACTCAAACACCGGACCGGATGGAAGCCCACCGCGGCCAGCAAGGACCACCCACCGGGGTGGACCTCACCGTCACAACGGCACTACCCCAGCGAACACCAGGACTGGGAACCACCCCGCTGGCCACACCACCTACCGATCACGGACCCACGCCCGGACCAAGACCCGCCCGCACATCCCGAACCGGAACTGCCCCCGGATCCCCTCCCGGACTGGCACTCATTCACGGCCGCACATCCATGGCCGGGGGCCGACACGGACGATCCCGGCTGGCCCGCGCCCCTGAACAGCCACCTCACGGAAGGTGGAGTGCTCCAAGGCGCCTGATCGACAACACCTTCATACGGGAGGAATTCTTAGAAGCGAGTGAGCCACACAAGGTCACAACGGACGAGAACAACAGTCAGACGTGATTCTTAGGGCTCTTCGACTGGGCACAAGGAAGCTGGCCGGCTCGTACGCATGTACGAGCAGACAAACCGGCCAGCTTGACCTCAATCTGGTGAGGGACGAGTCGCGGCTCGCAGCCAGCCTGTGAGACCGGCGCATAATTGGCGACAATTGCCACGAACAGACCCGGTTTTGAGGGACGGGTCTTCTTTGTCAGAGAACACACCCGAAGACCAATCTGGCATAGAAGATTCAAAACTCTGCGTCCATATTGATGGAGCCCGGGCTGGTTGACTGTTGGGTCTGGCTAGTTGGCATCGCTGAACATAGAGAACTGGCTTCACGAGCTGACCGCACGGCGCCTAGACGCTAGGCAGAGTTCGCTGGCAGGCAACGTGTCAGCGCCACTCAAAACCCACGGGGCGGCCGTCCGGAGTAAGTTCCAGCATCTTCCCGTCACCGGACAGCCGCCCCTGGCACCCGCATCCGGAACCTCAGGGTCAGCTGGGGCCAAACGCAGCAATGGAGCAATGGAGCAAGCAATGCGATCTATCAAGCCGCACCGCCGCCTTGAAACACGCGCATGGACGGTGGGGGGCAATTTCATCTGATTGCGGCCGTTGGGACAGCTGGCTTGAACCTCGAGCTCCAGCGCTCATCCCAGGCAAGGAAGACCTTCGGCTCTAGAGCACAGACATGGGGGCGGGCTGCGAAACTTTCGCGATCGATGATCGATAAGGTGCCCCGCGAACAAAGTCCAGCGCGGGCGAACGGTGTGTGAGGTTCCGGCGCGGTGACAGGGTCGGAGTGGCCTGGCTAGGGGGAACCTGCGGGAGCTGCGCGTATTGCCGCCGCGGAATTTTTCAAGCTGAGCGGTACCAAAGGGAGTTAGGCGGCTGATGGTTCTGTGATTTCCTGGGGCTGGTTGATCCACGCGGGTCCTGGGAGCGCGAGGATTTTGGGGTCGGTGGTTGTGGTGAAGCGTTCGGGGTGTTTCGCTCGGGCTGCAGCGAGCGTTGCTGAGCGCTCTGCGGCCACGCTCGCGGCGTGACCGTAGTGGACGTTCGCGGGGGTGTGGAACCCGATTCCGGAGTGCTGGTGGTGATGGTTGTACCAGTCCACGAAGCCGCTGATAAACGCCCCGGCGTCGTGGACTGAGGCGAAGCGTTCGGGGAATTCCGGACCGTATTTCAGGGTCTTGAACAGCGCCTCGCTGTAGGGATTGTCATTGGACACCCGGGGCCTGGAGTGGGACCTGGTGACCTCCAGGTCCGAGAGCAGCGCGGCCACCGTTTTGGACGTCATGGACGTTCCCCGGTCCGCGTGCACAACCTGGGGGATGCCATGGATCCCAAAGATTCCCTTCATCATTTCCACCGCCAGGACTCCGGATTCGGTGGCGTGGACGTGCGCGCCGACGATGAACCTGGAATGGATATCGACCATCATGTAGCAGTCGAAATACTTGCCCTTGACCGGGCCGGCAAGTTTGGTGATATCCCAAGTGAACACCTGGCCCGGGGCCGCGGCGACCAGTTCAGGAACCGCCCGGGGCGGATGCTTGGCCAGCCGGCGGCGTTCCTTGACCTGCTTGTTCTCCTCCAGCACCCGGTAAAAAGTCGACAGCGACCCCAGATAGATCCCGTCATCCAACAGCTTCGTATAGACCTGCATGGGCGCCAGATCCACGAACTCCGGCGAGTTCAGCGCCGCGAGGATCCCGGCCCTTTCGGCGGTGCTGAGTTTGTTCTGCGGCACGACCGGCAGCTGGTCCCGCGGCGGGGCCGGTTTCCGGTTCGCGGTCGTCCTGGAAACGCCGGTCAATGATGCTGCACGGCGCGTGGGGATCTTCAGTTCAAGCATCGACCGGTACGTGGCCATCAGCGTTTCTTGGACCGGGGCCCGTCCGGCATATCCCCTGAGGCGCTCTCTAAGAACGCCTGTAGTTTTCCCATCAGTTCCAGGGCTGCCTCGGTCTTCTGCAACCGGCTCTCACTCACCTCTAGCTGGCGGCGCAAACGCGCGTTCTCGGCCTGGTCCGCCGAGAGTTTCCCGATCGTTTCCCCGGCCTTCTTCCCGGCCAGGACCCCGGCGTCACGCAGCCGGCGCCACTCGGTCATCTGCGAGGAATACAGACCCTCCCGTCGCAGGAAAGCACCGCCCTCACTGTTCTCACACGCCTTCTCGTACGCGGTCAAAAACTCGAGCTTCTGGACGGGGGTGAACGACCGACGAGGCCGTGGTCCACCAGCCCGCGGCCCGGAACTACCACTGCTACTACTCACAGCACTATCTTGGCGTACTGCACTCAAAGCTGGACTGGACATGATTACTAGATTCCTGGTTCTCGCCCCACGCGATCAAACGGACTTGCTACGAGCCCCTGGTACCGTTCCAGCCTGACAGGTAGGGCCGTGGCGACGAGGATCTTTGCCTCTCCCCTGCCTTCACCGGATGGGACAGGGACGGCGGCTATGCCGAACATCTCACGGTGTCTGAGGATTTCGCGTATGCCATAGCCTCAGTTTTCGGATGAGCAGGCGGCCTCTCTATTGTGCTTCGGCATCATCGGGTACCGGGCGCTCAAACGCGCCGCCGTTCCACCGGGCGGCCGGCTGGGCATCTACGGTTTCGGAGGATCTGCCCATCTCACAGCGCAGATGGCGCGCCACCAAGGCGCGCAGGTCTACGTGATGACCCGTTCGGAGTCGGCCCGTGAAGTGGCGCTACGCCGCCGATCTCTTCTATGAGCGGCAGTTCCGTAGTGTTACCGCCTATACCCGGGCGGACGGCGAAGAGTTCTGGTCGCTGGCCGCGGAGATCCCGCTGGCTCCCACCACAACGGTGTATCCATTGGCTGAAGCAGATCGGGCCCTGCAGGACTTGGCGTCCGAGCGGATTACCGGGACTGCCGTGCTGAAGGCCTGAAACTGCGGATCAGAGGAAATTGCCGCCGGGTGAGAGACCTAAGACTTATTCCTCTACTTCTGTGTGGACCATCTCGGTAGGCTCACCTTTATGGAGAATTCAGAGTCGAGACCGGACACCGAAGTACTCAGCGTTCATGAGTGCTGGAAGTACCTTCGTTCCTCCTCCGTCGGAAGGGTTGCGGTCGTCAGTGGCGACGCCCCCGAGATCTTCCCAGTCAACTACGTGCCTGACGAGGGGACAGTGATCTTCCGGACAGGACCCGGTACCAAACTGGATGCAGTCATGGCCGGGCAAATGATTGCATTGGAAGCCGATGGTTTCAACACCTACGGCACAATCGCATGGAGCGTCATTGTCAAGGGTCCTGCCGAAATTGTCACGCAAGATGACGAGCTTCAGGAGCCTGCCGCAACGGAACTCTCGCCGTGGGAGCCTGGCGCCAAAGATCATCTGGTCCGGATCACGCCAGCGGAAATGAGCGGCCGCAAGTTCGTGATCAGCCCACCATCCCGATGGTGGCCCCCACGCAATTCCTGACTCCTGATCAGTCCAGCGGCCTTGGCCCCCCACTGAGCCGCGGCCTATTTCCGGTGGCCTGCGCGGGCCGCGCCGACGAGATGTTCCGTGTCGAGGGAATACCCCCGCTCCTCCGCCCAACGAGACAAACCAGAAAGCCCGGACGCGGAGGACCAAAGCCTCTGGGATGTACTCCTTGCGATTCGGATTCTGGAAGGGTCAGGCCGATTCAGGCCTGACCGAATCCAAGACAAGGAGGCAGGCATGACGGACTTAATCAGGTGGTTCGATACCCGTCGCTCACCCATCGAGATGATCGAACGGCTCTTCGAAAGTGATGTGGCGGCATCCGGGATTCGGGTCGAACAATTGGTTGAAGGCACCACCTTGGTCGTTCGCGCTGAACTGCCGGGGATCGATCCGGAGAAAGATGTTGAAATCACCCTTGGCGAAGGGTTCCTCGAAATACGAGCCGAGCGGCAGGAGAAGAAGGAGCATAAGGACAAGGGCAGCTACCGATCGGAATTCCGTTACGGCTCCTTTGTACGCAGGCTGCCTCTGCCTGACACCGTCCAACGGGACGACGTCTCCGCTTCATACAAGGACGGCGTGCTCGAGGTGCGGGCTCCGATTCCGGAAAAGGTCCAGCCCTCGTCCGCTCACAGGATCCCGATAACACGAGAGTAAGACGCACGGTCCGGCCGATCGGCCGGACCGTGCCTCGTCGGGGTGCAGGTCCTTTGAACGGGCTTCCGGTTGTCGACGACGGCCGGCCACGGGGCGGACTGTGACTTTCGGCCCTACAGTCCGGGACAGCCACCGGTCACGCTAGCGGAGTACGGAACACCTTTATCGCGGGAGGAAAGTCATGGGCGGGGAAGGATCCAGAGCAAGGATCGTTGTTGGTGTTGATGGATCGGAAGCCTCCATCGAGGCACTGAGGCAGGCCCAGAACCTTGCCACGCCATTGGGGGCGCAAATCGAGGCTGTTGCTTATTGGGAGTTCCCGCAGGTCTATGGCGGCTACGTGGCCATGGGCATCGATGACTTCGAGGAAGGCGCCGGCCAGGTCCTCAAGGAATCCTTGGAGAAGGTGTTCGGTCCGGAATTGCCGGACAACGTCGTCGCCCGCGTTGTCCGCGGTCACGCACGGGAATCCCTTATTGAAGCTAGCCGGGAAGCGGACATGATCGTCCTCGGCAGGCGTGGCCACGGAGGTTTTGGCGGCCTGTTGCTCGGATCGGTGAGTTCAGCCTGCGTTGCCCACGCCCACTGCCCGGTCCTCGTGGTCCATGCTCCGGAAAAGAGTTGAACGACACCGACGGCAGGAGAGAGGAGATTCATGATGCGCGCCCTTGTGGTCTATGAGTCAATGTACGGGAACACGCGCCAAGTGGCCGAGGCTGTCGCCCAGGGGCTTAGTAAGTAGCCGCACTTGAGTGCTGAAATGCCAGCAGGCCTGGAAACTGGCTCACGGCGATGACCAGCGCTATCCCGGCGAGGTATCCGGAGCAGATCGGCTTCGAGAGCAAATTGCTCAGAAACCCCATCCGCGGCACGAATCCGATGATCAGTATTACCCCACCAGCAAAGCCAACAGTCCTGCCAGGGAAACGGCGCGCCGTGGTTCCTCGGCGGCCAGCGGTAACACGGCGGCAGCAATAAGGGGCGCCAAGGAGGAGTCGGGACCCAGAATGAGGACCTTGGACGGGCCCAGTGCGCCGCAGATCAGAAGCGCAGTGATGGAAGCGTACAAGCCGGCAACCGCCGGCAGCCCGGCCGCAAGCGAGTAAGCCATCCCGGCCGGGACCAACAGCACACACGACGAGGCGCCGGCACCCAAGTCCGCGAGCAGGGACCTGCGATCGAAGGGACGGTGTCCGGCGATGAATCGGGGCTCTTTTGCGCCACCAGTCATCGCGCACCGACCCTCCCCAGGAAGGAACCCCTCCCTCTATTTGGTGTTCTTGACCCGGCGTATGCGGGTGATGATGGTGGGGCAGGCCAACTGGGCAAGGACTGCGTGGGCGGTTGAGCCCAGCAGGAGCCGCTTGATTCCGCCTCCGCCGCGGCTGCCGAGGACCAGCAGCTTCGCCTTGGATGCGGCTTCGGTGAGGGCTTGGGCCGGTGGATCGGTGGCCAGGACTTTGTGGACCACGAGGTCGGGGTACTTTTCCGCCAGGCCGGCAACTGTTTCGGCGAGGACCATCCGTTCTTCTTCCATGAATTGCTCGACGAGGCTGCCCTCGGGCAACCCATTTTGAACCCACGTGCCGGGTATCGGGTAGGCGCGCAGCACGGTCAGTTCCTGTCCTTCGCGGTCTGCCTCGGCGGCGGCGAAGGCTACCGCTTGTGTTGATTCCGCCGAACCATCAACCCCAACGATAACTCCGTGGCGGTTGTTCGCTGTCTCTTCTCCGACGACAGCCACGGGGCAGAGCGCTACGGAAGCGATCTGCAATGCCCGGTCGGTGAGCCGGCCTCCGGGCCTGACATGGGTCCCGGCGCCGATGACCACCAGGGATGCTTTCTTGGATCTTTTGCGGAGGGCGTACCCGGCACTGCCCGAGATCAATACGGTTCGAACATCAACGGTCGGTTCGACACCGGCTGCGTGGGCTTTGGCTTTGATCAGAAGCTCTGTCGCGGCCTTGTTGGCCATCTCGTTGTAGGCAAAGGATTCGGCCATCCAGCGGTCGTCCACGGCGTGCACGAGCTGCACGGGCAGTTTCAGTGCCGCGGCCCGGTGCATTGCCCAGGTCACGGCAGCCTCATTGGCCCCGGAGTCGTTGATGCCGACGACTATTGGTTCTTTTATGGCATGTCCGCTCTTCCTTGAGAATGTCTTCGGCCAGTTCGCGGCCTGTGCATGTTCAGTTTCCGTCCCGTTGCCGTCGACTGTCAGGGCCGGAAGTCCCGCGGGCACACAAACCTGGAGGCTCACTTCGGGGCCATCTGCACGCCGTCGGCCGCAAGTTCGTCCCCATAATGGCGGAGGAAGAGCTCCTCAAGGGACGGAGGCGCGATCGTCAGGCCCCTGACGTTCATGGAGGCCAGAACAGGAAGAACGGAGATCAGATGCCGGCTCTCGGCCGTAAACCTGACGTGTCCTCCGACTACGGCCAGGTCGTGGATGCCGTCGATGTAGGCCAGCTGGTTCCAGGAGAAGTCTGTTGCGGTGCAGACGACTTCGCCGCGGGTCAGGTGCCGGAGTTGGTCCAGGCTGCCCGTTTCGACCGTTCTGCCGGCACGGATGATGGTGACACGGTCGCAGAGCCGCTCCACTTCGGACAGGATGTGGCTTGAGAACAGCACTGTTGCTCCGGTTTCGACGACACGCCGGATTTCCTGGTTGAAGACCGTTTCCTTGATTGGGTCCAGGCCGCTGGTGGGCTCGTCGAGGACATACAACTCGGCCGGTGTGGCTAGGGCGGCGATCAGAGCTACTTTCTGAGGGCGGACCAACCCCAGGAGGATGCGGATGGTCGTGGATTTTCCTGCCCCCGTTGGGACCAAGGAATCCATGAATCTCACCAGGCGTGACACCCAAATCGAGCCCGTCCAGCGCTTTCACACGACCGAACCGCTTCTTGAGGCCCCCGGTTTCAATGATCTCCTTCATCGCTGCTACCCCATCTCCGCGGGCCCCATGGACGCGGAAGAACTCGGATGCCGCCGGATCCGCAGGGAACCGAGGCGCTTCGTTGCCAGATACGCCCCGGTGCCCATGATGGTGAATCCGATGATTCCCAAAGCCGGGGCGCGGGCCGCGAGACCGGTCAGCAGCACAAGGAATCCAACAAGCGCGGCGAAGATTCCGGAAGCCAGGTACCTCCCCGTGGCCGGCCCGGGCATCGATCCCATCTTGGACGCGAACTTGGGGTCATCGCGCTCCAGTTCCCGGGCGATCTGTTCCAGTGTTTTCTTTTCGTGTTCGGAGAGAGCCATCATCGGCCTCCTAAGCCGGCGTGGGTGCTAATTGCTTTTTTTAGTGCGGGTTGTCGAGCCGGACTGCTTCGAGGTATTCAGGGACCCGGGCATTCCAGCCCAGTTCCCGCTTGATACGGCGACGCAGGGCATCGGAGGCGTCGGGTTCGCCGAGGGTGATGTAAGTCATTTGTGGTGTCTCGGCAGCTGTGTGCATCCAGCGAATGATTTCGTCGCCGTCGACGTGTGCGGAGAATCCTTCAATTTGTATGACGTCGGCCCGTAACGCGACATCCTGCCCGTAGATTCTGACTTCCTTCGCTCCTGCGGCCAGGTCGGCGCCGCGTGTTCCTCCGGCTTGGTAGCCGCTGAGGATCAGGGCGTTTTTCGGATACGGACCATAGGCCTCGAGGTGGTGAAGGATCCTTCCTCCGGTGATCATGCCGCTAGCGGAAATAATGATCATGGGTCCTGATCCGGGTGGGTCCGGTTACCGTTTGTGGATTCAGCGACAAGGATGTCAGCGGCTTCCAGTTCCAGGGGCGGGAACATGAGAGGATCGTCGGCACGGCCCAGGTCTTCCGTGAAGTGTATGGAGCGTCCATCGACATTGACGTGGATCTGGGCTGCACCAAGGATGTGTCCGGCCGGAAGGAAGGGGGCCCCGATGCCATCTCCGAGATCAAGCGGGGCATCAAAGTCCCGGGGCTCGAAGACGTTCAGCGACCTGACCGCATCGGTCGCCGTGTAGACGGGAAGAGCCGGAACATGCACCGAGGAGCCCCGGTGGTCGGCGTAACGGGCTTCCTCCGCCCGGAGGTGGCCGCTGTCCGGTAACAGCAGCTTGCAGAGTTCGGTTCTCCCTTGGGTCGCGAAGGCCGGCCCGGTGAAGCCGTCCCGGACAAGAGCGGGAACGTACCCTGTATGGTCCAGATGCGCGTGCGTGAGGGGCACCGCGTCGATCGAACCGGGGGCGACAGGAAACGGGATCCCGTTGCGGTCCCGGATGCGTTTGTAGCCTTGGAAGAGACCGCAATCTACCAGGATCCGTGTGTCCCGCGATTCAAGGAGATAGCGGGATCCTGTGGCAGTGTCCGTCGCGCCCAAGAACCGTAGGCGGTCAGGCTGATTGCCATTCATGCTGGTCTCCTGGAAGTTGGACGGATTCCGGGCAACCGGCGGTGGCTGGATGCCCGGTCCGCGGGTTGCACGGCTACGGCGCTCGCATAGCGTGGTGGTGCCGGTATTCCTCAGTGCTGGGCTTGATGGCCAAAGCCGTGACCACCAGGGCGCCTGCACCTGGAATCCAGGCGCTCCAGGCAGCCCGTCATGGACGCGCGGCATAGGCACCTGCGGCGATAACCGTCCAGTCCTGCCATCGGGTCCACTTCTTCATCTAGATCGTGCTCCTTAGTGGGTTGATTCTTTCTGGATGACCGCCCCGGCAGTACCGGGATGGGACTCGGAATGCTCGTTTGCGTCAGGCTCGTGGACAACGAGAACGGGGCAATGCGCGTGGGCTACGCAGGCCGCGCTGACCGAACCAAGCAGCAGGCCGCTGAAGCCGCCGTGTCCGCGCCGTCCGACGACCAACAATGAGGCGAACCTGCTGGCGTCGATGAGCGACTGCCGGGCGGCGCCGAGGACGAGCCTGGTCCTGACGTTCTTCGGCGGTTCCGGGCCGAACGCCTTCGTCACGGCTTCATGAAGGATTTCGGATACTTGGTGACTGAATCCATCCCTCCCCATCATTTCGTAGGCCTCGTGTCCCGCCGGGAAGTCCCAGCAGGCCCAGGCCTCGACCTTTGCTCCCAGCGCCGATGCGAGACGGTGGGCTTGGCGCAGGGCCTCGATGGAGGCATCGGAGCCGTCAACACCGACGATGATCTTTTCCTGCCGGGTACCCTTGGCCATGGCCTTTCCTTTCCGGATCCTGCTGTTTCTCTAAGAATGGGCAGAAATGGTGCCGCCAAATAGGGCCGAAAGTCATGGCATCAGCCGGGTACTTTGGCCCTTGTTTGCCGTTGGCGGGCAGTGAACAATGACATAGCCGGGCAACCATGACGGGCCCGTGCGACCCAGGCCACAGGCTGCCGGACAGGAGGATCATGGAACGCCCCACACCACCGCTACACGGCACCGGTTCCTCCGGTGAAGAACCAATCCGTGTCTATGTCCTTGACGACCATGAGCTTGTCCGCCGGGGACTGCAGGAACTGCTGGAAAGCGAAGGCTTTGTGGTGGTGGGCATGTCCGGTTCCGCGGAGGAAGCGGCCCGGCGCATTCCCGCTTTGCGCCCGGACGTGTCGGTGCTGGACGCCCGGTTGCCCGACGGGACGGGCATTGAAGTGTGCCGGGAAGTGCGCTCCGTGGATCCCACCCTGAATTGCTTGATTCTGACCAGTTACGACGATGAACAGGCGCTCCGCGGAGCGGTCCTTGCTGGCGCAGCCGGGTACGTCCTCAAGGAAATCGGCGGAACCGACCTAATAGGTGCACTCCGCCGGGCCGCTCGCGGTGAATCGTTGTTCGATGACGCAGTGAAGGCGAAAATCATCCAGGGGCTCACCCAGCCTCAGCACGTTGACCCCCGGGTTGCGTCCCTGACACCCCAAGAGCGGCGGGTCCTGGATCTGGTCGGAGAGGGCCTGACCAACCGGCAGATCGGGGAACTAATGCAGCTCGCCGAAAAGACCGTGAAGAATTACGTCTCCTCGATGTTGGCGAAGTTGGGATTCGAACGTCGCACCCAGGCGGCCGTCTATATTGCCCACGGAGCGGGGACAAAAACGGGACCGGTCCGCTGACGGATCGGCGGACAGGAACCTCAGCGGACAGGAACCGACCACAGCAGGGTGGTCCCTTTCGTCGCGGCGCTGGTCACCTCAAAGGAACCGCCCAGCTCCAGGGCCCGTTGTTCCATGTTCGCCAGACCATTCCCGCGAACCGGATTGCTGAAGCCTTTCCCGTCATCCTTAATCATCAGGGAAAGCCTGCCATCTCCCACCGACACTGAAACGCGGATGGCTTGGGCTTCGGAGTGGCGGACCGCGTTGCTGAGACCCTCGGAGATGACCGCCAGCGCGCTGGCGGCGGCCCCGTCGTCGAGCACTGAATCGACCGCCCCGGTGAGCGTCAGGTGCGGGGCGAACGGCAGGGACCTGGTGGCAGTGCGGACAGCCTGCAGTATCCGGCTGCTCAGCAGCTCCTGCTCCCCGGAACTGGCCCGCAAAGAATAGATCGTGTTTCGAAGGTCCCTGATGGTCTCATCCAGTTCCGCCGTGACCGCATCGATCCGGGTCAAGGCAGGTTCACCCGTCGTAAACCGCCGCAGACTCTGGATGCTCAGTCCCGCAGCGAAAAGGCGCTGGATCACGACATCGTGAAGGTCCCGGGCGATGCGGTCCCGGTCCGTGAATACCACCAGTTGTTCACGGAGCCGGTGGATCCGGTCAAGCTCCAGAGCCAACGCAACGTGGGAGCCAAAGACGGCCCCCATCTCCACATCCGTCTTTGCGAATGGTCCCGTTCCGGGGGCTCGAACCAGAAGCAGGAGTCCGTGGTGGGCCCCCTGGGCGCTGAGATCGATCGCCAGGAGTTTTCCCTTGGACAAACCGTCAACCGGCCCGAGTATGTCGCCGGCTTCATCCATGCAGGCCGGCCTCCCGGTCGCGGCCACTGCCCTGATGCTGGCGGAATCCATCGGCAGGATGTTCCCCGAGAAGTTTGCGCTCTGCGCCCCCGCAGCGCCTGCGACGCCGTACGAATCCACGCCACCATCGGGAACCAGGATCAGGGCCAGCTGTGATCCCGATTCTTCCAGTGCCCTGTCCGCAATCAGGTCAAGTCCGACATTTTCCGACTCCGCTATCCGGTCGTCGCCGAGCATCCGGCCGGTCACATCCATGCATGCTTCAAGCCAGGACGCGCGGTGGCGGGCGTCCTCATAAAGGCGGGCGTTCTCGATGGCCACCCCGGCGGCGGCGGCCAGCGCGACGGCGAGGTCCTCGTCTTCCGGAGTGAAATCGCCGCCTTCCTCTTTTTCCGTCAAGTACAAATTGCCAAAGACTACGTCACGGACCCGCACCGGGACACCGAGGAAAGACTTCATGGGCGGGTGGTTTTCAGGGAATCCGTAGGACTTCGGGTGCTTGCGCAAATCATGAAGGCGAAGCGGCGCAGGTTCGCTGATCAGCAGGCCGAGGACACCGTGTCCGGTCGGCAGCGGGCCGATGCGGCTTGCAAGGTCCTCGTCGATGCCGACCGTGACGAAATGACTCAGAGACTTGTTTTCACCGATGACACCCAACGCGCCGTAGCGGGCGTGCAGCAGCCGG
The DNA here is from genome assembly GCF_057747935.1 of Arthrobacter sp. DMZ02-1R. Classification (NCBI taxonomy): domain Bacteria; kingdom Bacillati; phylum Actinomycetota; class Actinomycetes; order Micrococcales; family Micrococcaceae; genus Arthrobacter; species Arthrobacter sp. DMZ02-1R. Next base: position 2,133,657 of record NZ_CM173230.1, on the reverse strand, counting down.
CAGGCCGAAGTCACCACCCTGTCCAATACCGCTTCGAGGCTCAAGTCTTCGGCGACCGCGACAACCGCTTCGAGGAGTCCCCGCATCTGTTCTTGGGCATCCAAGAGTTCTCCGGCCCTGTCCAGAAAGTCCCTGAGCAGGTCTTCGATGCGGGTCCCGGTGACATGAAGGCGATCAGCGCGCTCGGGTTCTGGAATGGAGCCGTTCATCTACTGCCTTTCGAGCGGTGCCGCCCACACAGGGCAGGTAACCCGTGTCGTGGCAGGTGGCGTATCCGATGCCAGACTACTCCCGAGTCCCGTGTTCGCCCAGACGTGTGTGAGGCGAGGGTCTTTATGCCCTGTTTGCCGCTTACGCCCGGGCGTAGCCTCGCAGCATGACGAGCAAACCATCATCACCAGAGACGGAGATCCTGGAACCCCCTCAGTGCTGGGAGCTTTTGCGCGGCGTCTCGGTGGGACGCCTGGCCGTCTGGGTGGAAGACCACCCTGACATCTTTCCGATCAACTACAAGGTCGATCACGGAACCCTCGTCTTCAGGACCGGGGAAGGAACCAAGCTGCACTCGGCCCTAGGTGAAACCCCGGTGGCGCTGGAGGCCGACGGCGTCAACCCGGATACCGGGGCGGCGTGGAGCGTGGTCGTGAAAGGGCAGGCTGTCGCCATCAAGCTCACCCAGGAGGTCCTCGATACAGTCGGGCTGCTTCTGTTCCCGTGGCAAGCGGGCCGCAAAGACAATTTCGTCCGTGTCGTCCCGACATCGGTCACCGGGCGCCGCTTCACCGTCACCCCTCCCCTGACGTGGTGGAGTCCCCTGGACGACGCCACCCGCGCCGGCCTCGAATGATGGGGGCCGCGGCAGGTCTAAAGCCCCTAACGACGGCGGACAGCCGCCGGTAGCGTCAGGGGCATGAACTCTCAATCAACGGACGCGATCGAACGACTAAGCCCTGACGAATGCTTTGAACTGCTTGGCCAAACAACCGTGGGCAGGCTGGCCGTGATTGTCGAGAACCATCCGGACATCTTCCCCGTGAACTACGTCGTGGACCACGGCTCCGTCGTCTTCCGGACGGGCGTGGGCACGAAATTCTGGGGCTCGATGCGTGACGCCTGCGCGCTGGAAATCGATGGATTCGATGCTGGCTCCGGGAAGGCCTGGAGCGTCGTGGTCCGTGGCCCGGCCCACCTCATCGTCGACCGGCAGGAAAAGGCCGCCGCCGATGCCCTCCACCTGGATCCATGGCAGCCGGGTGGCAAGACCCATTACGTTCGCCTGAGCCTGAATGCTGTCACGGGTCGCCGTTTCACGGCCACCCGGCCCGATATTTGGAACACGCCCTTGTGGGATGCCCGATCCGAGCTGTTCCACTGACCTTGCTGCCGGCGTCGCCGGGAAATTCGCGACCCGGCACTCCACGCTGGCACCGATCATCGATGCCTACGACACCTCCTCAAGGGCAGCTGAAACACACGCGCTGAAGGTCATCTTCAGCCGGGAATCCCACCACTAGGCAAACAGAAGGAACCGCTGAAATGTCAGAAATCACCATCATCGGAAGCGGGCACATGGCCCGCGCGATCGGCGTCCGCATGATCCAGGCCCGCAAGTCCTTGCAGATCATCGGCCGCAACACCGCCCAGACCCAGGCCTTTGTGGAATTCTTGGGAGCAGGCGCCACCGCCGCAAGCTACGGGGACGCTCCCGTTGGCAGCATCGTTATCCTGGCCTTGCCCCATGGTTCCGCCCAGGAAGTCATCAGTTCCTACTCTGCCCAGCTTTCCGGAAAAGTCGTAGTCCACATCAGTAACACCGTCGACCCCTCAAACTTCGATCAGTTGACAGTTCCCTACGGCACCTCCGCCGCAGAGGAAGCGGCTGCCCTCCTCCCGGAGGACGCCCAACTGGTCAAGGCTTTCAACACCTGCTTCGCCGGCCCGTTGGAAAAAGGTGCCGTCGGATCCGAACCGCTGGACGTATTCATCGCCGGCGATTCCGAAGACGCCAAAGTACAGGTCAGCGCCGTCGTCGCCGCGTCAGGGCTGCGGCCCATCGACGTCGGTCCGCTCCGCCGTTCCCGCGAACTGGAGGCGTTCATGCTTGTCGTCATGGGGCTGCAGGTCAACCCCCAACACCTTCACTTCAACTGGGATACCTCCCTGAAGCTCCTTCCCTAGGAGGCACCCAAGAGCGGCAGCTCCCATGGTCACGATCCTTCGTCTTCCGCTCGTAGCGTCCGCACTCCTCGCCGGAGCGTGCGTTGGGGTACTGCTGAGCCTCGGACAGCCGGCCGCGGCACAGGCAACAGCGACTATCTATGCGTTGGCCGTGGCCGTGTACCGCGCCGTGTCCATGCTCCGGGATCTCTTTCGCGGACGGTGGGGCATCGACCTGCTGGCCGTAACGGCCATCGTCAGCACTGTCGCGGTCGCAGAATACATTGCCTCCCTCATCATCGTGCTTATGCTTACGGGAGGAGACGCCCTGGAGGAATTTGCCCACGGCCGGGCTACTCGCGAGCTGAAAGCCCTTCTTGAGCGGGCACCCCGGACCGCTCACCGTGAGACCCCGGGCAAGCCTGCGGAAGAGGTACCGGTGGGGATGATTCGAACAGGCGACGCACTCTTGGTCAAACCCTCCGAAATCGTCCCCGTAGACGGACTCTTGATCTCCGCAGCCGGGACTTTCGACGAATCCTCCCTAACAGGTGAAAGCCTGCCTGTTGAACACCGCAAAGGCGACACCGTCCTGAGTGGTTCCGTCAACGGCGAAGAAGCCGTTCGCATCGTTGCCAGCGCCATTGCCGCAGACTCCCAGTACAGCCGGATCGTGGCCCTGGTCCAAGAGGCTGCGGCGAGCCGCGCACCCACCGTCAGACTTGCGGACCGTTACGCCGTGCCCTTCACCGTGTTTGCATTCCTGCTGGCCGGAATCGCTTGGTACGCCAGTCAGGATCCAGGACGATTTGCCCAGGTGCTGGTCGTTGCGACACCGTGTCCCCTGTTGATCGCCGCACCTGTGGCATTCCTTGCTGGCACCAGCAGGGCAGCCCGTTCGGGGATCATCATCAAAAACGCCGGTACGCTCGAACAACTCGCCCGTGTCAAGACGGCGGTCTTCGACAAAACCGGCACACTCACGCAAGGCCGCCCGACCCTGCGCGACATACTGACCTCCCCCGCCGCCGCCCAAGGCATATCCGCCGGTCAGATACTCCAACTCGCGGCGTCCGCTGAACAGTCTTCCTCCCATGTGCTGGCATCGGCTGTGATTGAGGCCGCGCGATCCCGCGGTCTGCTTCTGCTTCCCGTCAGCAGCGCCAATGAGCACGCGACCCAAGGCGTCACGGCTGTCTGCGGCGATCAGACTGTGATGGTGGGCAAAGCTGCCTTTGTTGGCTCGGCCACGACCGGCTTCGAAAAGGCAGTCCTGGCCAGCGGACAACTTGCGATCTACGTCGGTGTGGACGGGCGTTTCGCCGGAACGCTGATCATGAGCGACCCCTTGCGGGAGAACGCGGTGGCCACATTGGACCAGCTGCGGCTCCTCGGCGTACGGGAGACCATGCTCTTGACCGGCGACACCCATTCGACCGCCGTACATATTGCGGACGAGGCAGGGATAACCCAGATCCTGGCAAATTGTCTGCCCGCCGACAAAGTTGCCGCCATCGCTGGGCTGAAGGAACGCCCAGTGATGATGGTCGGCGACGGGGTCAACGATGCACCCGTCCTCGCCGCAGCCGACGTCGGGATAGCGATGGGCGCCAAGGGAGCAACCGCGGCCAGCGAGTCGGCCGACGTCGTGATCATGCTCGATGACTTATCCAAGGTGGCCACTGCCGTGGACATCGGCAGGCACACCATCCGAATCGCGCGCACCAGCATCTGGACCGGCATTCTCCTCAGCGTGGGGCTGATGGCCACGGCGGCCTACGGCTTCGTTCCTGCCGTGGCTGGCGCCCTCCTCCAGGAGCTAGTGGATCTCGCCACGATCCTGAACGCGCTCCGGGCTTTGGGAAAAGGCCGAGACTCTTCAAGCGGGCACTCCGGACGAGACCCTTCAGCGGTGAATCCTGAGCGGTCGCTGCCACCTGCCACACCTCCATCCGCAGGCCGAAAACGGGACCGTGACCTTCGACCCTAGCCCGCCGACCCGCGATCCAGACAGGGTGGAACAATGAATACAGAACCATCGTCTAATCGGATCATTGTTGGCGTAGACGGCTCCGAATACTCATCAGCAGCACTGCAATGGGCAGGGCGGATGACTGAACGGCTGGACATTCCGCTGGAAGCCATCACGTGTGTCGGCATGCCGGACCTCTTTTTCTCTTCTCGCATGGAGCAAGGGGTCAGCAAATTCACGAGCGAATTGGAAGAATCCGCGAGGCAACTGGTAGAACAAGCGCTGGACCGGGCCTTTGACGCGGATAGACCACAGAACCTGAGCATCACAGTCAAGTTCGGGGCCCCGGCCAAAGTCCTTGTCGAGGAATCCCGGAATGCCCAGCTCCTCGTTGTTGGCCGCCACGGCGAGGGCGGGTTCCTGGGCCAAGCCATAGGTTCGGTGAGCCGGGCATGCGCTGCTCACTCGCAATGCCCCGTCTTGCTGGTAGGCCAGCACGATGAGAACAAGTGATGCCGGTTGCTTCCGCCCTGGCGCCTACAGAGCAGGTGTACCGTTCTGATTGACACCCTGTCTGGTCCGGAGACGTCCTGCTCTTCCAGGCGCGGGCCCACGCTGGGCGTCCGCCGGCAAGGAGGGACGCGTTATCAGCGTCGGGCACTGGACGTTGAGCAGCACGCGCTGAGCCACCGAGCCGACGAGCACGCGGGCCCCGCCCCTTCCCTTGCAGCCCATGACCAGCAGCCGTGCATGAGTGCTGGTGTCAAGGAGGGCTTCGGCCGGGGCGCGCTCAAGGTCCAGGATCTCGCGTACCGCCAGATCCGGGTGCTTCTCGGCCAGACCCTGGGCCGATGCGGACAAAAGCGCGTGCCCATCGAATCCAGGCCGTTCGGGCCCGGCCCCATGCACCGGTCTCCCGGACGGAGAGGGAGCAGGTTCAGGGCCGCCACCGGCATGGACGATCACGAGCGCCTGTCCCATTCGCTGTGCCTCGCTGGCGGCACACTCGACGGCGAGTTCAGAGTCCTGGGAGCCATCGACACCTACCACCACACCGGATGATTGACTCGATGAGGAAGCAGGCACAACCGCAACGGCGCAGTGGCTGATGATCGCCACCTGGAAGCTGACCGAACCAAATCCTTCGCCGTGGTTGTCCGGGCGCCTGTCGGTACCCACGACAACCATTTCCGCGTCGGCGGAAAGCCTGCGCATGGTCTCCGCTGGCTCTCCGGAACTCAGCGTCGTGACCACGTCCAAGGAGGGAATGAGTGCGGCGACCCGGGCCGCCTCACCTTTCAGCAGGTCCTTGGCCTGCGCGGTCGCGGCCTCGTGGAGAGCTTTCTCCGGGAACGCCCACGGCTCAGGCACGGCATGGACCAGGTTGAGCTGAAGACCAAGGTCACTGGCCCGTTCAGCAGCCCAGTCCGCGGCAGCACTGCCGACCGCGGACCCATCGACCCCAACAAGAATCTGTTTCTTCACGAGCGGACGTGCCTTCCTGAAACCCCGGGAAATCTCATTCCAGTTTGGTCGGCTCCGCGGATGGCCTGCAAGGGCCGAAGGACCCTCCCCGCGAACGCAATTCCCGGGTTATGGTCCTCAAGGGGTATTGCGTCCCATGGCCCGGTGCCGAGCGGTCTTCGTGAAAGGACGTCAGTGTGCTGATCCTTGTATTGAATCCAGGTTCCTCATCCTTGAAGTACCAGCTGCGTCGAATCGGAACATCTGAAGCTAAGCCCGGGATCCTGCTGGAACAGGCCATCGACGGCCCGCAAAGGGGCGCGCTGGACCCCGTCTTCCTTGGCAACGTGTTCGACGAGATTGATGCGGCCGTCCGGGACATTACGGGCGGGGAACGCCCTGACGCAATCGGGCTCAGGGTGGTCCACGGCGGAGATCGCTTCAGTTTTCCGGTCCGCGTCACCGCGGACGTCATGGGGACCGTCGAGGAACTTGGCGAGTTGGCACCCCTCCACAACGCAGCCAGCGTGGCATGCATGCGTGCCGCGGCCGCCCGTTGGCCGCGCACGCCGCAGGTAGCCGTCTTCGACACAGCCTTCCACCACACCATGCCCGGATACGCCTCCCGCTACGCCATTCCGGAGGAGCTATATACGGGATACGGGATTCGGCGCTACGGCTTTCACGGGATCTCGGTCGAGATCGCTTGCCGCGACACGGCGGCGTTCCTTGAAGTCCCTGTGGGCTCCTTGAATGCGGTGGTGGCGCATCTTGGCAATGGCGCCTCTGTGACCGCCGTCAGGAACGGCCGCAGCGCCGACACGTCCATGGGCATGACCCCTCTGGAGGGGCTGGTCATGGGCACCCGCTCCGGTGACCTTGATCCGTCCGTTGTCACGCTGTTGCAGCGCCGCGGCCTTGGACCGGACAAGATCGATGAGCTCCTCAACCATCAGGCAGGCCTTCTGGGCCTGGCCGGATCAGCCGACATGCGCACAGTCCAGGACGCTGTGCGACACGGGGACCCCCGTGCGATCCTCGCCTCGGACATGGCCACTTACCGGCTGGCCAAGTACATCGCGGCCTACAACATGGTGGTCGGCGGGGCCGGAGCCTTGGTCTTCACCGGCGGCATCGGCGAACATTCCGGTGAGTTCAGATCCCAGGTCATCTCGCTGCTCGGACCCCTCGGCCTCTTCATCGACGAAGTCAGGAACCGCTCCGGCGAAACCGGCGTCCGCATCATCAGCACCGACGCATCGGCTTTTCCGGTCCTGGTGGTCCCGAGCGACGAGGAACGCGCCATCGCGGAGGCGACAGCCGCCGTCGTATTTTCGAATGATCCAGCGAATCCGGAGCCTAGGGCCCTATGGCCCTAACCGCACCGCCGGGTCTCTGGCACCGTGAAGACCAGCACTGTGAAGACCAAACAGCCCAGGCACCAGCAACGCGTGCATTCGGCGCGCCGTCGAACCCGGAAGAGGCTACCCCATGGAACCCACAACCGATGTCCCCCAAGCCACGGGCGAGGACTTTGAGCTGCTGCACCGGTATTGGTCCGCGGCCAACTACCTCACCGTGGCCCAGATCTACCTTCAGGAAAACCCTCTCCTGAGAGAGCCGCTGCTCCCGCGCCACATCAAGCCACGGCTCCTGGGCCACTGGGGAACCAGCCCTGGGTTGTCGTTGATCTATGCCCACTTGAACCGCTTGATCAGGCGAACCTCAGCGGAAGTCCTGTTCGTCGCGGGTCCGGGCCACGGCGGTCCCGCTGTCGTCGCCAATGTCTATCTGGAGGGCACCTACTCGGAGATCTACCCGAAAGTGGGGACGGACCTCCCCGGGCTCCGGCGTCTTGTCCGGCAGTTTTCCACACCCGGCGGGATCTCGAGCCACGTCGGTCCTGCCACTCCTGGGTCCATCCACGAAGGAGGCGAGCTTGGGTACTCCTTGATGCACGCCGCAGGCGCGGCCATGGACAACCCGGGGCTGGTTGTCGCCTGCGTCATCGGTGACGGCGAAGCCGAGACCGGTCCGTTGGAAGCATCATGGAAAGCGCCATCCTTCCTCAATCCGGCCCGGGACGGCGCCGTGCTGCCGATCCTCCATCTGAACGGGCATAAGATCTCCGGCCCAACCGTCCTGGGCCGCAGATCCGATGAGGACGTTGAAGCGCTCCTCAGGGCCCATGGCTGGGATCCGCTGACCGTCTCCGGTGACGACCCCTTGTTTGTCCACCGCACCCTGGCCAGCGCGATGGACGAGTCTTATGGGCGCATCCGCGAATTGCAATCCCAGGCGCGCAGCCATGGCGTGCACGGCCCGGCGCGGTGGCCCGCCATCATCTTGCGGACACCCAAAGGGTGGACCGGCCCGGGCACCGTCGATGGGCTCCCCGTCGAAGGAACCTTCCGTTCCCACCAAGTGCCCTTGGCAAGCGTTCGCGAGAGTCCCGAGCACCTGGACCAGCTGGAGGAGTGGATGCGCTCCTACCGGCCCGAAACCCTCTTCGACAGCGCGGGCCGGCTCGTCCCCGAACTGGCCGCACTTGCCCCGGAGGGCAGTCTTCGCATGGGCGCAGCCCCCGCGAGCCGGGGCGGGACCGGCGCTGCCCTTGAGATCCCTGACCTGGAACAGTATGCGGTACCGACGGCTCCGCGGGGGTCGATCGTCCACGAAACCACTAGGCCGCTGGGGGAACTGCTCCGGGACATCTACATCGCCACGGCCGCGGATCCCCGGTTCCGGCTCTTCTGCCCGGACGAAACCAATAGCAACCGGCTCGGGGCTGTCTTCGAGGCCACTGACCGCTGCCTACTGGAACCGGCGAGGGCCGGCGATCATACCCTGGCCGAAGACCATGTATCGCCGGCCGGCAGGGTCATGGAAGTCCTCTCCGAACACCTGTGCCAGGGCTGGCTGGAGGGATACCTCCTCACGGGCCGCCATGGACTCTTCGCCAGCTATGAGGCCTTCGCGATGGTGAGCGCGTCGATGACCATCCAACACGCCAAATGGCTCCAACACGCGAGGGAACTTGAATGGCGCACCCCCGTGCCGAGCCTGAACATCCTTCTGACCTCCACCTGCTGGCGCAACGACCACAACGGATTCAGCCACCAGGGACCCGGACTGATCGACAGTGTGTTGTCCCTGTCAGGAACCGTCACTCGCGTCTACCTCCCACCGGACGCCAACACCCTCCTCGTCACCGCCGAACACATCCTGCTCAGCAAGGACTACGTGAACCTGGTGGTCGTGGACAAACAGCCGCACCCGCAGTATCTGACCCTCGAAGAGGCAAGGCACCACGCCGCGGCAGGGGCGTCCATCTGGTCCTGGGCCAGCAACGAAGAACGTACGGGCGCCCGGACCGTACCCGACGTCGTCATGGCCTGCGCCGGTGACATCCCCACCCAAGAGACGCTGGCCGCGGCCTGGCTGCTGCAAAAGCATCTGCCCGAACTCGTGGTCCGTGTTATCAATGTCATGGATGCCATGGTCCTTCCGCCCCGAGACGCCCACCCCCACGGACTGTCCGATAAGAAGTTCGAAGAACTGTTCACAGCAGACGGAGAAGTCATCATGGCGTGGCATGGCTACGCCCGGGCACTGCACCAACTCCTGCATGGAAGGCCCCGCCCGGAACGGTTCCACGTCCGCGGCTACAACGAACAAGGCACCACCACGACTCCCTTCGACATGGTGGTCCTGAACAAGATGAGCCGCTACCACCTGGCCCTCGAAGCGCTGCGTCGCGTCCACCGGCAAGTCAGAGGCGCAGATGAACTCGTCGACTACTGCCGCAGACAACTGGATGCACATGGGCGGCCGAAGGGAAGTTGTCATGATGTATGGACGGGGAGGAAGCATTGGCATCGGCGGCTGGATCGCCATGGGGCTGATGATGTTGCTCTTCTGGGGTGGCATTGTCACGCTGGTGATCCTCCTGGTGCGCGGCAACCACGCGGGCGGGCGGGGATTCTATGGGCCACCGAATGATGATTCCGAGCGTATCCTCAATGAGCGCTTTGCCCGGGGCGAGATCGACGAAACGGAGTTCAACGCGCGCCGCGCCGCTCTGAAGCGCCGACCGTGAACAGGCCTTCCGCAGGGGCCAGGTCCTGCTGGAAATCGTCAGCGGCGTGACTTCCGGCAAGTTCAGGGTTCTGGCTGCCGCCCGATGAGCGGCCTGCCAGCGGCGCCGGGCTCTTGCGCAGGCGTTAGGGACGGGGCGGTGTCCAGGCCCAGTCCCGGATTTCCGGGAGGTCTTCGAAGTGCTCGCGGATGTATCCTGGATTGCTTGCCTGCGTCCAGTGTCGCTCGTTTCCGACCCGTCCCACAGGGCATTTAGTCACACTGCCCGGGCCTTTCGGCCCTACAGCGGTTGCTGGCCACTCAATAGGCTTCAGGGAGCCGCTTGGCCCACCAGGCTCCGCGGCTCGAATCCTGATCCACGGACCAAATCTAAACAACAGGAGTGAACATGTCCCTCCCCAGCATGGACGCAGGCCGCGTTGACGGCGGAGTGCACGTCTCGACAGAACTCAGCCAAGAACAATGCTGGGACCTCCTACGCTCAAACACCACCGGACGCTTCGGCTTCGTTGAACAAGGCAGGGTCATGATCCTGCCCGTGAATTATCTGGTCGACGGCCAGTCCATCTACTTCCGCACAGCTGGGGATGGATCCATCGCGGAGGCAGTTCCTTCCCTTGAGTCGTCCTTCCAAATCGACAGCTCACGCGCCGACCGAAGCGAAGGCTGGTCCGTGCTGGTCAGCGGTCCGTCCTCCCGAGTTGAGGACCAGGATCTGTTGACCCGCCTGTGGGGAAAGGTCATGGCGGAGCCGTGGGCCGGCGGAGCACGGAACCTCTTTATCCGGATCCAGGCACACAGGGTCACTGGACGCCACGTGCATCTGGAATAGGCTCCGAAGCCATTCCACGTTCAAGCACCTCACGGGCAAGGAGACCATGGACACCGCGGAAGAAATCATCGTCGGGTACGACGGATCTGCCGAAGCTGTTCCGGCTGTCCATTGGGCTGCGCGTCAAGCGGTTCAGCGCAACTGCAGACTGCACCTGGTTCACAGCACCCTGTGGCCGGCAATGACGCACGACCTCGGTCCCGTACCGGGCACCGAAGGCAGCGGGCTACGGCGCGCGGCCGAGGACATCCTGACAGAGGGCGTCGAACGAGTCCACGATGAAGATCCAGGACTGACTGTTAAAACGACACTGTTCTATGGGTGGCCGGCCGAACACCTTAGGGGTCTCTCTTCCGGGGCCGCATTGCTGGTCGTCGGAACCAGGGGCGTAGGGGGCTTCATGGGGCTGATGATCGGCTCCGTTAGCCTGGAACTCGCGGCAACAGCCGATTGCCCGGTCGCGGTCATCCGTGGCGGCGAACACCTCGGCGGGCCAGTTGTAGTCGGCGTCGACTTCGACGATTGGGAACTCCCGATTCGGCATTCATGTGACCTGGCGGCCTTGTCCGGGACGTCCCTTCGAGTGGTGCACGTCCAGAAGAAGCACTGGATTCCACGCCCTATCCCTGACGCGGCGACTTCGACCCAAGACCATGTAGAACCCCGGGTCCAGGCGCTTCTCGACTCCGCGACGCGGATCGCCCACGAAACAATTCCGGACCTCGACGTCCAAAAGAGATCGCCGATTGGAACTTCCATCCCTGGGTCTCTTTTGGCGGAGGCTCAAGATGCGTCCATCATCGTCGTCGGGACCAAAGGACACGGACTCGTTCGGGGCACTATCGGTTCAACCGCCCACGCTGTCCTTCATCACGCCGCCTGTCCGGTCCTATTGGTGCGCCGGCCAAGCCCGGACCTCTTGTGAAGCAGATGTTGTTCAGTACAAGTCGCTAGGGGTCAGCTCGTCGTCTTCGGGCCCCCGGTGAATCCGCCTCCCCGTGATGGATGTTGGGACGATCTCGACAAAAACCCGCTTCTTGATGGAAGTCAGTTGTTGGCGTGGAATCCTCTCTGCCGCCTCAATCTCGGCGCCGGACTCCAGTTGCCGCGCCTTGCCTTTCACCACGACGCTCCACACGGACTGGCTGCCTACCCCATCGGTCTCCAACGCAACGTTGCTGTTTATCGTGAGCGCGAATAGCTTCTCCCCGGGATTTGTACGGAGGAGAATCTTTCCGTCGTGGGCAACAAAATTGATGGGATAGATCTCAGGTTCGTTGGCGATGCTCAATGCCAGCCGCCCCAACGTTGCACCCAATAGAATACTCCAGCATTCTTCCTCGTTCAGGACTTCTACGGGGTCCACGGTATCCGGTGCCATGGTGCATCCTTTCAGTGGTCGCCTATCCAAGCTTTTCCAGCATGCATGCGGCCGGCGTCATCCAATAGGGCCATTGGACCCGTGTCCATTGGCCAGAAAGCTTGTAGCGTCGTATCTACGGAAGTTCCCACCCAAGGTTCGCCTTTCATGTAAAGAGGCCGTGATGCTCGGAATAAAACAGGCGGATGCTGGAATGCCGGATCCCGGAATCTATTTCCAGTGGGGTGACTTCCTCATACAACTCGGCAATCTGGCGGTCATTGCCACTATGGTCGTGTTGTTCATTCTCGCTTTGGTTCTTCCGTTCCCTGGCCGAAGGAGCCGGAAATGACCGCCGAGCACGGCGCGCTTTCGACTGCCGACAGCGGCCAACCCCGCTTTTCCACATGGACAGGAAAGGCACGGGGGTGGGCCTTGCGCCGGCTCCCGCCGGACAAGCTGCTTCCCGAAGGACAGCCGAGCTACGTATCGTCGTGGATTTACGTCTTCGGCATGGGCGCCGTTGCCGCCCTCGTCTACATCCTCGGTTCCGGCGCCATACTCGCATTGAACGGACCCACGTGGTTCCATACCTCGGCCTTTGGGCGGTTCATCAACAGCACCCATCTTTGGAGTGTTGAACTGTTCTTCATGTTCATGGTGATCCACCTTTGGGGGAAGTTTTGGATGGCCGCCTGGCGCGGCGGACGTGTGCTGACCTGGATCACCGGGATGCTGGCTTTCGTCGTCTCGATCGTCACGGCCTTCACCGGCTACCTGCTTCAAACAAACTTCGACTCGCAATGGATTGCCTTCCAGGCCAAAGACGCCCTCAACGCTGTCGGCATAGGTGCATGGTTCAACGTCGCCGATCTGGGCCAGATACTCATGTGGCACATCACGCTACTTCCCGTCGCGGTCGCCGTCGTCGTCGCCGTTCATGTTGTTCTCGTGCGGATGCACGGCGTGGTTCCGCCTCTGGAAGCCGCAGCATCCGACGCTCAACTGCAGTCCACGGCGCCAGCGCCGTCCACCGAGGGCGAGGACCTGAAATGACAAGGGCTCCAGTGTCAACCTCGTGGCGGGCACGGAACGACATCGCCAGCAGGCCATGGCCCGGCACCACCCGCGAATACGATCTGTTCAAGGAACTTGTTGTTGGATTAGTGGTTGTTGGCCTGCTTGTCCTGGGACTCTCCGCGGTTTTCAGCTCGCCGGACGAGCCGAGCGTGACCCTTAAGTCCTGGGCCGTGGCGCAGCCAGCGGACTTCATCGCAACGGCCACCACGGAACTCGGTGGTACCAGCCACACCGCGGGATACGGGCCGCCCTACAATTCGACGCAGGATGCCACGCAAAAACTCGGCCCGATTGACCTACAGAGTTTTTCCGGCGTGAGGCTCCCGATCGACACAGCCAACGACTTTGTCATCGGTCCGCTCCAAACCCTTCCGACGCCCCCGGCGGCTATCGACGATTGGACCAAGGCAAGCGACTCTCAACGAGTTGCCTGGACTGCCGCCTACACGGACGCACTCAGCAAAGCCCCGGACAACGACCCGGCGAAGGTACCGCCTGGTGAGTACGGCCCGGTACCGGTCCTCACCGGAGCCCTTCTGGCGATGGCGCAGCAGGGCACCCTTGATCCGGTGTTGGGCGCAAGAGGTTCGTTCTACAACACCGACTACAAAGCCAGCATTTTGTTCCTCGGTGACGGCACCTACTTCCCCGACCTCGCCGACTCCCAGCATCTGACGGGCGACCAATGGGGAATGATGAATGAAACCGGCAACTACCCCGGCCAGTCATGGCTTTGGCTCTTCTCCGCCCTCTATCAAGTGGAACCGTTCAAATCATCGCCGAACGCCGATGTCCTCGTCGTATTCACGATGGTGATCCTGACACTCCTCCTGACTTTGGTGCCCTTAATCCCCGGACTCAGGTCACTGCCGCGCCGCATCCCCGTGCACCGGCTGATCTGGAGGGACTACTACAAGCACCGCTAGTCTCCCCGATGCGACTTTTGGCCCCGCCTGAAACATGCCATAAGCACACACGAACCGCACCGGAACACAAGGGCCTTTCGGTCATTCAAAAATTTGACCTCCTTGCAAATGAAGCCCAGTTCGCTGCCCTCGTCGGGGTCGCACCCATACCGGCCTCCTCGGGCAAGACAACCCGTCACCGGCTCAGCAGAGGCGGTGACCGCAATGCCAACCATGCCTTGTATCAGGTCGTCCTGGTCCGGATGGCCTCGTGTCAACGGACCAAGGACTACGTGGCGAAACGTACCGCGGAGGGCAAGAGCAAACGGGAATCATGCGCTGCCTCAAACGACACGCTGCCAGGGAAATCTACCGCCAGACCACCAACCCACAAGCAGCCCCAAACAACTCCGATCTGCGCCAAGTACACACCACACTCGGTTGCAAATTTCGCTCTTGGAACGGGGCCTCCTCCGCAACGACACCCTCGCGACGAAGTACCGCCAATGGCTGACCGAGCAAACCCTGCAAAAGGCAAATTGATGCCCAAAACTCCTTGGCACAGCGGAAACGGCATACTGGAAAGGCAGACAGCCGAGCACCGCTTCCGCACGGCGAGCAGGTTCCTGTTTCCCTTGGCGCGGTTGATTGGCCCGGGTCGTACTTACGATTCGCCGCGTTCATGCCATCATGAGCTTGTGATCAACCAGTTGGCTATCGTTGCCGCTAAACATCAGTAGCCAGGGGCTTCCATGAATGCGAAGGAATCGCAGGCGGCCTCCACCACTACTACTTTTTCGTGGACCAGGACAGACCGGAGACAACAGTGAAAACGTTGATCTTCACTACCCAAGACCAGGATCCCGGCGCCTCCCTGCGCTGATTCCAGCGACACTCCGACACGGTTGTGCCCCCAACTTAAAAGAGGGGGCTTAGAGCACCGGCCCACCCCCACAAACCAAGAGCAGACCCAAAACCCGCGCATACCCGCGGGTTCTGGACCCCTCCCGGTCACGCTCGGGCCGCATCATTCAGACGCGTGGCTGTGTGGACTGAACCACATGCGGAGGGGCGCCGGTACCTGCACGCAGCACAAAGGAGAAATCCGTTTCCCGCGGCCACAGCCGGTAGGCATCGAGTACTCCCGGTCCGCAGGCCGCCGTGCCGACGCCGTGCCGTGCGTGGTCCAGGTACACGTAGCTGCGGCCGTCCGGCTGCAGCTCGGGCTGGTGCTTGGCGGCATCGAGTACCTGGTGGCTATACGGGCGGACGGTGAGCGCATAGGGCTCGCCGCTAATGGTGAGCCGGCCGGCGTCGAGCTCCAAAGCTGCAGAATACACACCGGAACGGGCGCCCGACTCCTGGGGGTGGACGTAGTCCACGTCCATTTCGGCCAGCGGCAGTGCGTGCCAGCCCTGTTTGGTCCCCTGCCCAGTGTCCGGATAACTGTGGTGCGGACCCTGGCCGAACCATTCCACGGACCGGGCGGCAGAGCCAACGATCAATTCCAGCCCCGCCCGTGCCCACGGCACGGGCCTGCCGGCTTCGGTCCACGCGCCGTCGGGCCTTAGCGCGGTGTGCAGGCTGACGCTGCTGCCGTCGCTGGACCATGTGTAGTCGGCGAAGACTCCAAACTGTTTGCCGGCAGCGGCCACCCGGGTGCGTACCACGAGCTCCTCCCCTCCGCCCGGGACGGGAACCGCAGAGATCCCGATCAGCCGCGGGTACATCCGGTTGAGTCCTGCGTCCAGCCATTGCCCGGCCATTGACCGGGGGTCCGGGCTGCCCCATTCGCCGCCGAGGTCGTTGTCCGTGGCGGCACGCCACAGCATCAGCCTCAGGCCCCCGATGGGCAAGCCGCCCAGGCGGACAAGCGTGCCCGTGGCGCGGTGGAAAGTGGCCGGCCCCAACTGGAGGGTGTTCTCCTCCACCCGAACCCTGGCAGTAGCCGCGGGCTGCGGAGACACGTACACATTGACTGCAGCCTGGCCCCAGGCAAGTTCGTGGCCGGCCCCTGCCCAGTCGGTGTCTTCTTTGAGTACCGCACTCACTGTCAGTACGGCCGCATTTTTCCCCGCACGTTCCAGCAATCCTGTGGGCAGCCGCACAAAGGTAGCTTCGCGCGGCGCCAGCGGCGCTACGTCAACGTACCCGCCGTCGAGCGTGACGCCGTCGGCCTCCAAGACATACCGGAACCCGAGTCCCGAAGTGTCCGCGAAATCGAAGCTGTTAGTGAGTGAAAATCCGGACCAGTCGCGGGCCACCGCCATCGATAGCGGTTCGATTACCTTCTTGAAGTCCAGGAGTCCCGGCCGCGGATTCCGGTCGGCATCCACGAGGCCGTCCGTGACGAAGTTGCCGTCGTGGACTTCCTCGCCGAAATCGCCGCCGTAGATGAAATGCTCCCGCCCGTCCTTACCTGTGCGGGCGATGCCGTGCTCCAGCCACTCCCACACGAATCCGCCCATCAGCCGCGGGTAGCGGTCAAAGAGCTCCTGGTATTCGGTCATGCCGCCCGGTCCGTTGCCCATGGCGTGGACGTATTCGCACAGCACGAACGGCATGGCGCGTCGCCGGGCGTCCAAGTCGGCGTCGTCCAGGGGAGGCTCCACACCCCGGCCAATCAACGCCGTCTCTTCGTGGCTCGCATACATCCGCGAGTACACGTCCACGTACGCCGAACTCCAGTCGCCCTCGTAATGGATGGGCCGTGACGGATCGCGGAGTTTGGTCCAGCGCGACATCGCTGCCAGGTTCCCGCCCGTGCCGGACTCGTTGCCCAGCGACCACATGATGACCGAGGCGTGGTTCTTGTCGCGTTCAACGGTCCGGGACATGCGGTCCAGGAGAGCGGGCCTCCACCGCTGATCGGCGCTGGGATTCTGCTCCCAGCCGGCGCTTACGAAGCCGTGCGTTTCGAGGTCGCACTCCAGAACAACGTAGAAACCCAGCTGGTCCGCCAGCGCCAGGAAGTCCGGATGCGGCGGATAGTGCGAGGTGCGGATGGCGTTGATGTTGTGCTGCTTCATAAGCCGCAGTTCGCTCTCCAGTCGGTCGCGCGGCACCACCCGGCCGAGCCTGGGATCGTGTTCATGGCGGTTGACCCCGCGGAGCAGGATCCGCTGCCCGTTGACCTTGAACTGGGCGTCCTCAATGCTGACCGTGCGGAATCCCAGCTGCAAGGAGACTGTCTCGGCAGTAGTGCTGACGCTGGCGTCGTAAAGCCGCGGCAGCTCTGCCGACCACGGCTGGACAGCCGCGATCCGGTGCTCGATTCCCGCCGGAAGTTCCAGCCCCAGTCCAGAGATGCGCACGACGGCGGCAACAGCCTCGCCGGCTTTGCTCGCCTCAACACGCAGGATGCCTTCGCCGCTGCGGTGGTCAAAGTCAGCGTGGACGAATACGTCATCGATCCCCGCCGCCGGACGGGCCTGCAGCGTGACGTCTCTGAAGATGCCCGGCAGCCACCACATGTCCTGGTCTTCCAGATAGCTGGCGGCCGAGAACTGGGCGACCTGCACGGCGAGGATATTACTGCCCGTCACCAGCACACCGGAGACGTCGAATTCATGGGCCAGCCGGCTGCCCCGCGTGGTACCGAGCAGCGTTCCGTTCAGCCACACCGTGCCGGCCGACTCGATGCCGTCAAAGCGCAGCAGGGACGACGGAAAATATTCCGGACCGGCGGCAAACTCCAGGAACAGATCACCTACGGGATTGGCGTCGGGCACGTGAGGCGGTTCGACCGCAAAGGGGTACTGGACGTTGGTGTACCACGGCGTGCCGTGGCCGTGCATGGGCCAGCTCGACGGGACGGGAAGTTCGCCGAATCCGAGACGGTCCCCGCCGCGCTGCCAGCCGTCCTGCGGAGCCGAACGGACGCCCGGGTGGAGCCGGAACTTCCACACGCCGTTGAGTGACAAGCGTGGTGCGTCGCTCGCAAGGTAGGCCCGGGCCGGCAGGGTCCCGTGAGGCGGTGCCACGGAACTGAGCGCAGCCACCTGATCGGGCGCCAGCTCCAGGGCACGGCCTGCCGTCGGTTTTGGCCGACGTTCTTCCGGGGTGTCCGTTCCGTCGGTCAGAGACTCCACTGACAAGCGTTTCCTCTGTTCGGAGCTGTTTTCGGCGGGCCGGAAGGTAGGGCTGGGCAGGCTGTGCGGCTTGCGCTGGACAGTTCGCGCTGGACGATCTGGCGCCGGTACGGCCGGCCACGGCTGTCCGGTCTCCAATGAATCTTCGTTCACGATCTCCTCCTTGAGAGGTTTGGATACTCGGCACACGGCTGCACGAAAGTGTCTCCTGTACGTGGTTCAGGCTGAAAGATGGGCGGTGAGCGTGGGAAGTCATCAGATCTCAGCGAGCACCGGGGCGGGGTTGTGACGCCAGCCGAGCCGCTCTGCCGCCTTCGAAGTGTCGAAGAGCGCGGCGTTGCCCTCGAGTCTTTTCCTGAGTGGGACACCCGGGAAGAATTGCTCGACCAGCCGGCCTGACAGGGTCTCCACGAAGGTGTCTTCGGCGACGATAAGGAACGGTTCGAAGCCGGCAAAATCTGCGGTGACCGCGGCGAGGCACGCCCGGGCCGCCGCGTCAATCCTCACGTATCCCCAAAGCTGAGTGGCCGACAGTTCCGGTTCCCGAGGAGATGCGACGGGGCGTTCATCAACGATCCAATGAAAGCGCAGCGCCGCGATACTCATGGCCGGGTAACGTCGGGCAACCGACCGGGCCTGCTCTTCCATGGCTACCTTCGACAGGCTGTATGGATCGTCGTTGTAGCTCGGATGTTCCTCGTCGACAGGAAGGTAGTCGAGTCTGAGGCGGCTGGAGTACAGCATGCCGTAGTAGTTGATGCTGGAGGCCATCGCAACGCGCGTGATCCCGGTCTCGGCGGCCGCAAGCAAGGCGTTGTAGCTTGCGACCACGTTCTCGTTGTGCACCACCCACGGTGGTTCGTGGTCCGGATTCGGATGCGCGGCGAGATGGACCAGCGCATCGCAGCACGCAAGTGCAGCTGAGAGCTCTGCGAAATGCGTCGCATCCACGCACAGGTCGCTGCGGCCTGGCCGGATGTTGTCGGGCGCAGGGATACGGTCGATGACAACTGCCTCATGCCCGGAAGCGAGGACGAGGGCGGCTACCGCCTCGCCGAGGTGCCCGCGGCCGCCCGTAATAGCGATCTTCATTGATTTCCTTCGTCTCTTGCTTAGTCCCGCCCTACCCCTTCACCGCACCGGCGATCGCCGAGATGATATATTTCTGCGCCACCACGAAGACGATCACGATCGGGATTAGCGACATGACGCTGGCAGCTGCCAGGCCCGTCCAGTCGGTCGAGGACTGGCCGATGAACGCGTAAAGGCCAACGGGGATCGTGCGAAGTTCCGGCTGCCCGAGTGTGAAGACCAGGGGCAGGAGGAAGTTGTTCCACGACGAGATGAAGGTGAAGAGGCTTATGGTGGCGATCATCGGCTTCGCGAGGGGTAAGACGATGCGGAAGAACGTTTGGTTGAATCCTGCGCCGTCGATCTTCGCCGCTTCCTCGAGCTCGGCCGGCACGGTGCGGAAGAATCCCATAAACAGGAACGTCGAGAAGATCATGCCGCCGCCGACCTGGACGACAATCACGGCGAACAGGCTGTTCAGCAGCCCGAGCTGGGTGATCAGATCGTAGATGGGGATCATCGTGTACCCGCTCGGGAGGAAGAAGGTCACAGCGATGACGATGACGATGATCCGTCGGCCGGGGAACGTCGTGCGGGCAAGCGCATAGCCGGCTGCCGCCGAGAACAGAACGACAAAGACAACCGTGGCCACGGTGATCACAATGGTGTTGAGGAAGTACTGGGAAAAGTTTGCTTCATTCCATGCCGCGATGAAGTGATCTAATAGCTGGTCGCCGAAGGCGAGGCCGAGGCCTCCGTTGAGGAAGTCCTCATTTGATCGGGTTGCGCCTGCCAGAGCCCATAACAGCGGATAGATCCACGCAAATCCAAGGACGAGAAGGATGACGTGCGTCGCAAGGCGCCTTGCGCTTCCGCGCGGCCGGCGCCCGGTCGTGGGCCGCGTCCTTGTTTGCGGGATTCGTACTAATTCCAAGCTCATGCGGGCACCCCCGCGTCGATGCGAGTGCGGCGCCGCAGCCGTGAAAGCACGACTGCCTGCACAATCGCAACGGCCATAAGGAGCAGCCCGTAGAAGAGGGCGGCCGCGGATGCAAGGCCGACGTCGGGAGTAACGGGAATCCCTCCGCCGGAGCCGCCGAAGGCCTTCTGATATATGTATGTGTTGACGACGCTCGTGGCGAAGAATGGCCCCCCGCCAGTCAGGACCTGTACGAGGTCGAACACCTGCAGGCTGCCGATAACGGCGAGGAACACAATGATGGGTCCGATGCTGCTCAGCCCTGGAATTGTAATGTGGCGGAAGAGTTGAAAGTTGGAGGCCCCGTCAATACGGGCGGCTTCGTAGAGTTCCTCCGGGATCGTTTGCAGGGAAGCCAGGAAGTAAACGAGGTTGTAGCCCAGAGTGTTCCAGATTCCGATCACGATCACCACGCCAAGCGCCGTGTGAGGATCCGACAGGAGACCGATCTTGGACCCGAAGAGCTGCCCGATTCCTTGGCCGAAGTTCGACAGCAGGAGCTGGAATATCACGCCGATGATCGCCGGAGACATCACCGCAGGAAGGAAGAACAGCGATCGGTAGAAGGTTGAGAACCTGAGTTTCCTGTCATTGAGCACCAGCGCCAGTATCAGCGCGAGCAGAAGCTGCACGGGAACCAGGACGACCGTGTAGATGATGGAGTGTGACACGGACTGCCAGAAAATCGCGTCCTTGAGCACGTTGGCGAAGTTTCCGAACCCGACGAAAGCGGTCAGCTGTCCGATTCCATCCCATCGAAACAAGGTGTAAACGAGGGACGCGAGGATCGGGTACAGGACCAAGGCGCAGGTGAGAACCGCGAAGGGAAGGATATATGCGTATGACCAACCCGACTTCCTCATGCGCAGCCCTAGGCTGCCCTTGCGGGCGTCCTCGGGCAAACGACGCGAAACAGGGTCGACCTTCGGCCCCCGTGAGGTCGATAGGTCGATCATAGTTTCGGATATTCCGGGATGGAGTACTTGTAGTCAGTGGTGATGTCCCAGTCACGGAAGACGTAATCCTGCCTCGAGACCTTTGCTCCGGCGCTGACCGCGGCGGCGATGCCCGCGTCGAGCGCGGCGTCAGACTGGTCGCCCAGAGTCTTCAAGGCTCCCTCGATGTCCGACACCTGGCCCGTGAGCACACCGATCGCGATGCCTTGCAACGATGGTGCGACGGAGGCGGTTTTCACCTGCGCTGCGTCGGGGGTAAGGATTGTTGGAGAAGGGCCAAGACGGACGAGATTATCGAGTGCCACGTAGTCCGCGAACTGCTTTGACCCGATCTTCAATGGATCATTGTCCTGGAGGTAGATGGAGAGATCGATGTTGTACTCCTGCGTGAACCGGGCACCGGCCTCCATGCCGCACCACCAGGAGAACCATTCAAAGGCCTCCTGCGGGTGCTTGGAATCGGCGCCGACTCCAAGCATCATCCCGCCGGGAGTGGAGTAGAAGTAACCCTTCTTGCGCTCATCCGGCCCGATAAGCGTGGTAACCGAGAAGTCGCTGAAGTGATTGTTGTTTACCCAAGGGCCGATGGCATACGAGCCGGCGACAGTCATGCCGAACTTTCCGTTGGCAAAGTTGACCCGTGCGATCTCGTCGGTCGCCGAGAGGGAGTCGGGGTGGAAGTAGCCCTTGTCGTTCCAATCCTTGAAGAGCGCGAGCAGGTCGGAGTAGTTCCTGTCTGAGCCGAAGGTGTATCGTCCCGTACGGTAGTCGGGGTCGCTGAAGCCTCCCGGCGAACCCGCGGCGAGGATGAACGTGTTTATCCAAGCGTTGAGGATCCCTCCGCCATTGCTGCCCATGCCAAGGCCGTAGACGCTGCCGTTACCCTTCTTGTTGATGATCGACGCATAATTCGTGACATCGTTCCACGTCTTCGGAATCAAGACCTTGCCGTCCGGGTCAACGAGTCCGGCGTCCTTGAAGACCTTGTTGTTGATGTACAACTGGTAGGCCGGTCCGGTCCCTGTTACGGGCGCGGTGTAGATCTTGCCTTCAAATATGTTGACGCCTTCGACGAACGAGTACTTGGGGAAGCTCTTAATCCAGGTGTCGGTCGCATACTCGTTCAGGGGCTTCAGCCAGCCGCCGGCGACCTGCGTCTGGAGGGTCGGGACGTACGGCAGCATGTAAACGTCTGGAAGTGAGTGGCTGCGCTGTGCGAGAGAGATCAGATTACTGTACTGGTCGAACTGGTTGAGCGTGCGCTTCACGGTCAGGCCCGGATTATCCTTCTGGAAGAGAAGGACTTCGTTCTTGACCCATGG
Organism: Arthrobacter sp. DMZ02-1R; assembly: GCF_057747935.1. NCBI lineage: Bacteria > Bacillati > Actinomycetota > Actinomycetes > Micrococcales > Micrococcaceae > Arthrobacter > Arthrobacter sp. DMZ02-1R. The sequence goes on along the minus strand of NZ_CM173230.1, from coordinate 2,111,370 downwards.
CTCTTGGGAGACGAACCAGTCCCAGTGCGTGATGGTCGCAGATTTGGCGCCGGAAACTCCAGCCGTACCAGGCGCGCCCGGCGAGGTGCACGCAGCGAGCAGGCCGCCGGATGCGAGCAATGCGGCGCCCGCCACACCGCCAGCGAAGACGCTTCGGCGGGAGATCAGACGACTTGCCAAGGGGGTGGGTTCGCTGTTGGTCACGATGGTGGCCTTTCTCGTCATTGAGTATCGGAGACGTCCGAACCTGAGCCAAGAACAACACTTAATGCCTTAAGCTGTCAAGGGTGGTCACACCCAGACTTCGTCATTCGCAGTTATCGCCCGCCGCGGCCAGTGCTCTCGCGTACGACCAGTTCCGTCCGCGTTCCACGCACGTCCCGGCGCTCCCCCGTTTCGATTGCCGCCATGAGAGCTCCCGCCGCGAGTCGCCCGTATTCCTCGATGTCACGTCGGAGAACGGTGAGAGAGGGTCGCACGAGCGTCGATTTCGAGTCGTCGTCCCAGGCGAGCACTGAAAGTTCCTCCGGAATGGCAACACCCATCGCCATCAACCCGGAAACGGTGGTGACCGCAGTCTCACAGTCCTCAATCACCAACGCCGTCAAGGGCCTCTCCGGGTCACGAACCAACGCCGCAATGCCTTCAATGGACGCGGCGCCGAAGCCAACCCGATCATCAGGCTTCAACCCGTGGCGCGCCAACGCCCCCTCGAATGCACGGCTGCGAATATCCACGTGTAGAAAGCGCTGATCGCCGCTAATCCGGCCGATCGAGCGGTGCCCAAGTCCAACCAGGTGGTCCACCGCGAGATCCGTGGCGGCCGCATCGTCTGTCCACGCCGAGATGAGGGGGGACCGGCGTCGTACATCGCCGACAACAACCGCAGGTAAGCCAATTCTTTCAAGCTCCCTCAACCGCGGATCGTCGAGGAGAGGATTCAGAACAAGCACGCCATCAACGCGGCGCTCCCCCAGCCAACGACGGTAGACAAGGCACGCCGCGTCATAGTCGTCGACCATATGCATGGTCAGCAGGACATCCCGCTGGCGAAGGAAATGCTGAAGGCCGACCAAAAACCGACCCGTAAATTCGGCGGATAGGACGGGATGTTCCGGATCGTATTGGTTGACGATTCCTACCGCTGATGCCCGTTCGGTGATCAGTGCACGAGCGGCGCTGCTCGGGCGCCAATTCGCTGCAGCCGCAATTTCCAGAATCCGCTGTCGAGTCGCGTCCGCCACGCCTTCTCGACCGTTGAGTGCATAGGAGACCGCACTGGTCGAAACATTGGCGAGCGCCGCGATGTCAGCGATGTTAAGGCGGTTGGAGCCGCCCTCCTTGCGAGTCGCCCTCGGGCGGACCCTTGGCGACGAACCACTGTCGTCCACAAGCCCCATCCTAACGGTACCCAGACAACGCGACTCACCAGAAGACGGGGCAGTTCCCGCACAATAGGATTACATGCTGCTCTGCAATGCCTTGACTACTTAAGGCGTTAAGCGTTTCCTTGTTTTGTTACCCCAGGAGTTCGGAGACTCCGCACTTGCCACCCAGAACGGTCCGACATGAGCATCTGCATCACTTCCAACGACACCGTGCTCTTCGTCGGTGATTCGATCACCGACGCCGGACGTGACCGCTCCAACCCGGAGGGGCTCGGGAACGGTTACGTCTCACGCGTGGCTCGCCGGCTCGCGACAAGTGGGGTCGCTCGCGTCCTCAACAGGGGTAACAGTGGCAACCGCGTCGTCGATCTGCGCAATAGATGTGGGCAAGACTCCATCGAATTGCAGCCGTCCGTGCTCTCCGTGCTCATCGGCATCAACGACACATGGCGCCGCTATGACTCCGACGATCCGACAACCACTGCAGCCTTCGAGGAGGCATATCGAGACATTCTCACTCAAGCGAATGGGCTCGAACTAAAGCTTGTCCTCATGGAACCGTTCCTCATACCCGTATGCGGCGAACAGGAATCATGGCGTGAGGACCTCGACCCCAAGGTCGACGTGGTCCACCGGCTTGCCGCTGAATTTGAGGCCACACTCGTCCGAACCGACGAACTGTTCAGGCTGGCAGCCCTCACCCTGCCACCCGCCGAGCTCGCGCGAGACGGCATCCATCCAACCCCGCGCGGACACGACATGATCGCGTCTACCTGGCTGGCCATGGTGGGCCAGGCAGTAGTTTGAATCTGGTGGACGGTGAGGGGTCCAAACCCTCCTGCATCCGGCTCCGCATCAGCGCTAGGTTCTGATCAGCCAACACGGCTTCCCGCCTGGCCCCCTACTACGCGAGCTGATCCGACGGGGAATGTACCTGCGGGCTGGGCGCCGATACATATATCCTCCCCTTCGAGTGGAAAAGAATTCGCTGTCCTGTTGACAACTTAAGGCCTTAAGTGTTTGTCTTGGTCTTCGCCGGAGACTTCCCTGCGGAAGACGGCCGGGCAGAGCTGGAGTTAAGTCCATTCCAACTTCTGACCCTGAGGTTCCGCCCGAATCCTCGACTATCGAAGGAGTTAGCAGAACATGGATAAAGCAAACGAAACTTTTATCGGCCGCAGGCAGGCCCTGGGCCTGGCGGGCCTGGTGACAGCGGGGATCCTACTCCCATCCGGAACCGCCATCGCCTCGCCGCCGGCGCCTGGGAGTTTTTCCGTCGGGGCGAACCTCTCCGGTTTGGAGGCCGGCAACGCGGTGCCCGGTGCCCCGAACGTCGACTACTACGTCCCGGTCCCCGGCGACCTGGACTACCTGCACAGCAGAGGGCTGAACCAAATCAGGTTGCCAATCCGCTGGGAGCGTGTCCAGCCGGTGCTCGGCGGTCCCCTGGACGCCACCTACCTCGGCTTCATCACCGACGTCCTCTCCCACGCCGCCTCGATTGCAGTCGGGATCATCGTGGACCTCCACAACTTCGGCGGCTACGGCACACAGAAAATTGGCGGTGGCTCGGTCACCGTGGCCCATCTGGCCGATCTGTGGACGCGCCTGGCGACAGCACTGGCCGGAAGGGGCGGCCTGGCCGGGTACGACATCATGAACGAGCCGTCCGGGATGCCGTCCGCGGCAGTCTGGCCGCAGGCAGCGCAGGCAGCAGCCGACGCGATCCGTCAGATCGACACCGCGACGACGCTCTACATCGAAGGGGACAACTGGTCATCAGCCGCCTCCTGGGTCGCCGTCAACGCCAACCTCAATATCCTTGACCCGACCAATAATCTCGTCTACTCCGCGCATACCTACTTCGACCGGGACTCCTCCGGCTCACACTACATCTGGGCCGACGAAGTCGCCGCCGGTGACGTCCTGCAGAGCCCACCGGGAGCGCTTACCACCCAGATCGGCGTGCAACGGCTGACAGGTTTCGCCAACTGGATCGCCCAGCACGGGTTCCACGGCCACATCGGCGAGATGGGCACCGGAAACAACGACCCGGGCTGGCTCGCGACGCTCGACCAGGCTCTCGCCTTCTGCCAGTCCCGGAACATAGCGGTGACCTACTTCACTTCCGGTGGCTGGTACCAGAGCTACCCGATGGGCATCGAGCCGCAGCCGGACGGGCGCGACACCGTGCAGATGGCGGTGCTGACCAAGTACAGCGGCGCGCCGTCGCCCACGCCCTATTACCTCAGCGGACCCGACCGGGGCGCCGCAGGCGCCGCGTCGGACCCGTTCACCGTTGACTACCGCGGCTACCTTACCCAGCCCATCACCGTGCAGCCCACCGACAGTTTCGGCGGCACCTTCAGCCCTGCGTCGGTCATCCTCCCCGCGGGCTTCAACGGCCTGGCCACCTTCACCTACACTGCGGCCGGACTGGCTACCTACGTCGTCAACTGCACCAACAGCGCCGGCCTGACTGACCCCGGCGGATTAGGGTACTCCACGCGGCTGGACGCCTTCAGCGGCATCGACCCGGGCGGAATCCTCAACGTTCTGGCCACGAAACGGCTGTACACCCCCTTCGTCAACCAGGCGCTGACCCTACGTCGAGCGACCGACGGGGTTCAACGTGAATTCGCCTTCCGCGGCAATGACACCCTCGACGAGGACGACATCAGGACCTGGGCCGGGTCTGCAACCATCCAAGTCGTCACCCTCGCCGATCAGAGCCCCGCCCGACGCGACGCGGGACCCGTGATCACCCAAAACCAGGACGCTCCTGACGGAAGCCAACTGGGCTCCTCCCCGACCGACTACCCACTACTGGTCCTGGACGGCCTGAACGGCACACCGGTGCTGCGCTTCAACGGGTCCCGGATGGACGCGGTATCGCCAATCGACGGACTGACCGGGTTCACCAGCTTCCTGGTCTGCAAGCCCGACACCGCAGCGTCCATGCAGCGCCTGCTCAGCTGGCATTTCGTCCAGTACATGCTGCTCGCCGGCGGCCCCGCCGGAACATGGCAGCTCAGCGGGGAGCCGGACGTTGCCATGGGCGTAGACCCCAACGCCTGGCATATTTATGCTGCCCGATGGGGCGCTGGCGGGTCGCTCACCACGTGGCTGGACGGAACCCAGGTTGCCACAGCCGTCGCCTCCACGAGCAAGATCACTTTCCAGTATGAGAACCACGTGAACATCGGCTACTTCCGCTGGTACCGGGACGTTTACTTCGACGGCGATGTGTGGGCTCTCCTGCCGTTCTCCGCCGCTCTGACTGACATCCAGATGAACGCCGTCACCGCCCAGCTGTCGGCCGCGACAGGCATCCCCATCGCCTGACCCCTCTTCGAAGCGACCACCAAGCACTTCCGCTAGAGAGCCTGCATGATCTAGCCATCCATTTCCAAACGCTGCCGTGAGGTCGCGTTTTCCATCGCGAAGTCTGCAAATGGCATCCAGTGCGGGACTCAATTGAGACCTCCCACGCAATATGAGATGAGTTGACGGACCGCAGCCATAACTTCATCCATGACGCCGTTGCGGTTCGCTTGTTTTCGCGGTTGCCCAGCAGACGCTCCCTCGTGACCCTGCACGTTCCTGAGTGAGACAGAAAACCGGTGTTACAAAGTCTTCGGCAGGCTCGACCAGTGGTGGTTGAGCCTGCCGGACCGGGAAGCATGGGGGCTACACGGGGCTGTGCATCTTCTCAGCCTCTGCGTGCCGCGGACTGTTCGGGTTCATCAGGGAGTGCTTGCGGCCGTAGCCGAAGTAGATGACCAGGCCGATGGCCAGCCACACGATAAAACGCAGCCAGGTTTCCCAGTGCAGCTGGGTCATGAGGAAGGCGGATGCAAGCATGCCGAACGCGGGAACCAGCGGCATGAATGGCAGCCGGAAGGTGCGCGGCGCGTCGGGTTTCTTGTATCGGAAGATGATGACTGAGAGACAGACGACGACGAACGCGGCCAGTATGCCGATGTTGGTCAGGTCCGCGACGGCCTTGATGGGGAACACGCCCGCGAGCAAGGCCGAGGCGATGCCTGCGATCCAGGTGACGCGCTGCGGGGTGCCGTGACGGTCCGTTTTGGCGAACCAGCCCGGGAGCAGACCGTCGCGGCTCATGGAGAACCAGACGCGGGTGACCCCGAGCAGGAAGGTCAGCATCACGGTGAGGATCGACAGGACCGCGAACACCGAGATGATCGTGGCGATGACGGGCAGTCCCACGCCGGTGAAGGCGGAGGCGAAGCCCGCCTTCGGATCAATGTCCTTGTAGTTCTGCATGCCGGTGAGCACCAGGGTCGCGGCGACGTAGAGGAGCATCGCGATGACAAGCGAGAGCACGATTGCCTTGGGCATGTGCTTCTTGCCGTCCTTGGCCTCCTCGGCCGCGGTGCTCATGGCGTCGTAGCCGAACACGGCGAAGAACACGGTGGCCGAACCGGCCACCACAGGGCCGAAGCCGCTGGGCATGAACGGATTGTAGTTGTTCGTGTTGATGTAGAAGATGCCCAGGCCGATGATGAACAGGATCAGAACCACCTTGATGGCCACCGCGACCAGCTCGAAGCGGCCAAATGCCTTGGTTCCACGGGACAGGATCCAGGTGACCAGCAGGCAGACCAGGATGGCTGGCAGGTTGATGATGCCGCCATGTCCTTCATCCGCGGTCGAGGTCATCCACGCCGGCATGTGGATCCCGATTCCGGAAAGGAACGCATCAAAGTAGCCGGAAATGCCGATCGCCACCACGGCAACAATGGCGACGTACTCCAGCAGGAGGTCCCAGCCGATGAACCATCCGATCACCTCGCCAAGGGCAACGTAGCCATAGGTATAGGCGGATCCGGCGCGGGGGATCATGCCGGCGAACTCCGCGTAGGAAAGTGCCGCAGCCGCGGAAGCCAGGCCTGCGATCAGGAAGGAGAACAGCACCGCCGGACCCACACCGGGTGTTCCTTCGCTGCCGGCAGCCACCAGCCCGGCCAGGGAAAAGATCCCGACGCCGATGATGCCGCCGACGCCGATGGCTGTCAGCTGCCAGAGCCCCAGGGACTTGAACAGTCCGCTGTGTTTATTCTCGTCCTCCATGTCTTCAATTGGCTTACGCCGCATGATCGACTGGGATAAATCTCTTGCGCCCATCAGGTGCTCCTAGGTAGATGTGATGCCCATCAATCCGCCCTGTGATGGGGGTTACTCCGTGAGTATGCGGGGAAAATTTCATTAGGATAAGTGAATTATTCAGACTGATATTCATCGGATTTAACGAATGATGAGAGGGCCAAGGGTGAGGAGCCAGCCGTTCTCAGAGCTGAAGACGCATGGAGGGCCGGCTGCGAGGGCCCGCCGTTTCCAGCCCACGTAGTCGTTGCGTACCCGGAGCGCTGGATAAGCGGGGCGGCCAAGTGCGCATTGATGACCGGATCAGCCAAGGGCAGCTATACCCGGGCTATTCGCTCGATGTCTTCCAGGAAGTCCTTGACCACTGCTTCCGTGACGGTGGCACGGGTCTCTTGGATTGCCTGAAGGTAGGCCCGCGTTGTGAGTGCCTGGTCCTCGGGTATGGGCAGGGCGGTGGTCTGCACGGCGTGTTCGAGGGCTTGTTGTGAGGCTTTCCGGGCTGCGAATTCGATGTCGGCGGGGGAGAACCGTTCGCTGGCCCGGGCCAGGGCATCCAGGTCGATCTGCGGGGAGACCGCGGCCGGGATGTAACGGTCCCAGATGGCCGTCCGGGCCTCCAGATCCGGCGGCCCGATCGGGATGACGTAATCGAAGCGGCCGTGGCGGAGGAAGGCTTTATCCAGCGCGCGGATGAAGTTGGTGGCGCAGATCAGAATGCGACCTTCCTTCTCCCGGAAGGCCGGGATGATCTTTAGGAGTTCATTGGTGACTCCCTGGAGCGGTGATGAAGCTTCGCCGGTGCGGGCGGAGGCAATCTCTTCGACCTCATCGATGAACACGACGGCGTGATCGAGGCGCCCGATGTCCAGGAAGACCTGCCGCAAGGCGCCGGCGAGACCCTGGGGATCGGCAGCAAGCCGCGAGGGGAACACCTCGACGAAGGGCCACTCGAGGCGGGAGGCCACTGCCTTGGCGAACGTAGTCTTACCCGTGCCGGGAGGACCGAAGAGCACCACGGAGCGTGGCGGGGTGACACCCAGGGACTTGGCGAGTTCCGTACGTGCCAGCGGCAGGATCAGGCGCCTTTCAATAAGGGATTTTTCGCGCTGCATGCCAGCGAGGGTATCCCAGAGGCCGCGGGGAAGCAGGCGGCCCCCCAACAAGCTCAGCGGTCCCACCTCCCGAGATTGAAGCGGGATGGTCCTCTCGAAGTAGTGGAGGTCCTCCTCCACCCTGTATTCGCTGTTCCTGAAGGCCCGGACTCTGGTTTCGGAGGCCGGGAGGAGCGCCGAAATCCGCCGTATTCCTTGGCTGGTGAGCCTGTCTTCCATCCCCGCCAGGAGGGCGCTGCCAAGTCCTTGTTCGCGCCACTCCCGGTCTTGCGCGAGCATGACCATCCACGCGCGGGCATCCTGGATTCTGCAGGCCGCTGCCCCGACAACTCTCCCCTCCCTCACGGCCACGACAGCCACCCCGCTGGAGCACGCGTCGATGATCTCCGCGAGGCTGTAGACCGGGTGCGCACCCCGTGTCCTGGAATCCTGCCAGACGTTGATGAGCTGGTCCAGATCATCCGGGTGAAAGCCGCGGATGCTCCAGGGCTGCATGGTGGGCCTGCCGCTCGTTGTCAGGGTCATCTCCCTGGTCGCTACCGTCGCCGTCATCTCAGACGGTTTCAGGGCAGGTGCAGTAGAAGCGGTCCTGCCCGCGGCTGCAGCCGGAGCGGTGACGGTGGGTGCCAGCTCGGATGCCGCTTGCCGGTCCTGAAGATCTGTGTCCTGGCGGGAAATCAGGTTGCTCATGATCGTGCATTCCTTTCGAAGTGACTGCACGACGAGAGCTCTGAACAGACCTTACGCCGTCGTAAGTCCTGTCCAGTATGGGGGGGAAGCCACATAAGAAAAAGCGATGAGAAGTGACGTATAAAGGCCAGGAAAGCCAACGTTTCGGAAGCGGCGCCCGGTGATTCCGCTGACTCCATCCAACGTCCTGTCCAGGCTCAGTCACCACTGACCTGCCCAGGATGCTGAGAACTCGCACTGGCAAGAAATCGGCGAGTTCCGGCGGAACGGGTCTCCGGCCGGGGTCAACAACACGTCCCGCGCAGCTGGCTTGTGGTGTGCAACGACGGTCGGTTACGGGACCGGCACCCGTGACGGGGCGCCTGTTTGCACTGGCTTCGGAGTGGACGGACCGAGTTCAAGGCTGGTGTTCATATCGAGCTTAGCTTCCGGAAGGGTTGACGTGGGTCCGGAAAAGCGGTGTGACACCGGGCGGTCCTCGGGGCTAGCGGTCTCCGCGGCACAAAAGTGATTTATCCAACAATTTCGTCAATTTTTCCGTCGACCGAAGCCCAATCCAGGCGCCAATGGCCCACCGTCTGAAATAAGTTCCTCAACGCCTGCAGGACTCGTCGCCACAAACTGCCCTCTGCCGTCACCTTGCTCATGGGGATAGCGTACACATCGGGACATTTGCGGAGCTCGGGGCCGTGAATGGTCTCCCACAATCCGATCCTCCAGCGCGCACCGTCTTAGACGGTGTCGCCCAACCATTCGGTGCTACCAACCTCGCCCGGCTTGCGAGTCCAACTACTCGTGTCCTCTTCGATGAGCAGCCCGTCGGAGCCGCAGAAACCTGAGTTGTCACGCTCGATGCCTAGAGCGCCGCAGTACTCGTTCAAAGACTCAAGCGTGAACCGGTCGGGGATCTTCTTTGCCGTGTAGTTATCGAGGTTCTCGAAGGGTTGCGGATCGCCGAAGAGCGTCCAAAGCCAGCGGGACTGATAGCTGGCCTGGATGGTAGGAACATGCCGCGTTCCCGACTGGATCCAGAGCGCAGTGCTGCCGTAGCTGACGATCTTCCGAGCATGGGTTATGGGGTTGGTGGGATGTGCGGATGTTGAGGCAGTCGAATCGCGCGCCGATAACATTCGGCGTGCTTATGTCGCTGCCCTGACTGAAGATGGCGGTCCATTCATCGGCGGTGGTCGACACTACGAGCTGCTTCCACGAGGGCATGGGCCAGGGTTCGAGGCGGAGAAGCATGGACGGGAGCTGTTCGCGGAGACGTGTGAAGCTTCTGCCCCCAACCCATTAAGCCATTCAGTCGTTTCGGTGACGACTCGTTCGAAGGGTGCCTTGATAAACCAGATTGGATCCGCAAACGGCAGCTGCATCCCCAAAGTATGCCCGTCCGGTAGCCGAAACTGGCCGAGGGCCACTTGTCCGTAAGCCGATGGCGAGTTCAATCGGTCGTTGCAACACCCCTTTTGTTGTGAGGTGTTGTGCATGTTGTCGAAGAAGGAACGGATCGATAAGGAGGCCCGGTTCTGGGTGCTGATGGCCCAGGGCTCGACGCTGATCGCGGCGTGCGAGGCTGTAGGAGTGGATCGACGAACTGGGCGGCGTTGGCGCCAGGCGACCGGCGGGCGGATCCCGCGGAAGAAACCCGAACCTTCGGGCCGATACCTGTGCCTGGAGGACCGGCTGCAGATCGCGGATCTGCACATGTCCGGGACCAGTGTGCGGGCGATCGCGGGACAGCTCAAGCGGTCGGCCTCGACAGTCAGTCGTGAGCTGCGCCGTAACGGCCCCGGGACGGGCGCGCGGGGACGGGGGAAGTATGCGCCGTATGCGGCGCAGAAACGAGCCGAGCTGCGCGGACGCCGGCCCAAGGCCAGCAAGTTCGATGACCCGGAACTGGCATCCTTGGTACAGGCCAGGTTGTGCGTGAAGTGGAGCCCTGAGCAGATCAGTGACGACCTCGCCATGACGTTCCCGGACCGGTCGGAGATGCGGGTGTGTCCCGAGACGATCTACCAGGCGTTGTATGTGCAGGGCCGCGGTCACCTGCGCGCTGACCTGCACCGACACTTGCGCACGGGCCGCGCCGTGAGGCGGCCAAGACGCTCCACCGGCAAGCGGGCGGGGAAGATCCCGGACATGATTTTGATCAGCGAACGACCCGCCGAGGTCGCCGACCGCGCCGTGCCCGGGCATTGGGAAGGGGATTTGGTGCTGGGGTCGAACTGCCGCTCGGCCATCGCCACCTTGGTGGAGCGCCAGACCCGGTTTACGATGCTGGTCCACCTGCCCGATGACCACGGCGCCATCGCTGTCCGTGACGGCCTGCTGGCGGCGATCAAGACCCTGCCGCAGCACCTGCGTAAGTCGCTGACCTGGGATCAGGGCACCGAGCTGGCCCAGCACCGCCAGATCACCGTGGCGACCAGGATGGACATCTACTTCTGCGACCCGCACTCACCCTGGCAGCGCGGAACCAACGAGAACACCAATGGGCTCTTGCGCCAGTACTTCCCCAAGGGCACCGACCTGTCCGCGCACTCACCCGAGCGGCTGCTCGAAGTCGCCGCCGAACTAAACGCCAGGCCCCGCAAGACCCTGGGCGGCATCACCCCCGCCCAGGCCATGGAACGGCTACTATTTGAACCAGAAAAACCCGCCGTTGCAACGACCGCCTGAATTCGCCGATCCCTCACGGGGAGCGAATCGGGTGCGCCCTCGGCTCCGTGAAGCCAAGGCGTCGTGCCGGGACATCGTCCGGTTCGATTGGCCAAGTCGCAGCGTTTGCTAAGGCTTTTCGAGTTGTGCACGGGATTGCTCGCCTGCTGGGTCACCGTCGCGAACGCCGCGACGGGTATCGGACACTTACGGGACATGGCGGGTTCAGGGGCAGAACCCCCGGCAGATTGGATCGCCTACGTCTTCGCCGTTACCTTGGGCTTCGGAGTGGTATCCATCGCGGGCCTGGTGATCGGGATCTGGAACCTCGCCACACTAAAAAGAACAGCCCGATCGCCACTGATCGCCGCCATTGTGGTCTCCGCGGCGTCAATCGTGCTGACGATGGTCTTCATCGACGGGCCCCTGTTCGATCCGGTGAAAATCGTCTGGGCCGCGCTGTACGCGGCAGTCAGCCTCTGGACCATCGGCATCCTTCGACTCAAGAAAGTCCCCGCCCCGTAGACCCTGGGTCCCGGCACGCGTTGGAATCTTCGTCGGTCCATGAGCTACAGACCGTCCGGGCGAGCTGAGACACAGGGCCGGAAGGTGCTGGCCAGCGGGCCTACGGGCGTTTCGCGAATTCAATGCGTATGTAGCCGAGCTCGTCGCGTGGGAGGACCGCTGTCACAACACCGCCCCCTCTGAGGGACGCCCCAACCCCGTGCACGAGTGGGTCCGTGTCGATCTCCACACCCTGCACTTCGACGCCGTCAATCCAAACGGCCACCGCATGGTTGGCTGGACGACTTGTGAGGTCCCCGGCGTGACGGTCCCAGGCAATGCCTCCCGGCCATTCACGCCGGTAGCGATTGATGAGGATGTGGTTCATGTGTTCGGTCAGCACCCGGGCCGGGGACGAGCGTTCGGAAGTGTCGCGGTGCCACGTGGTCCGCACGGCCTCCCAGAGCTGGGGGTACCGCATGCGTTGAACCCCTTCAACCAGCCAGGCCGGCCGCGGCCAAGGCGGAACGCCTTCGATCGACCTTCTCGTCTGCTCGTCGAGCTCGGCCAGGTTTATCGGGTCGGATCGGTCAGCGGGGTTGCGCCACAGCGTGTAGGTGAGGCTCGCCGACATCTCGTTGTATCCGCGGGAATCCTGCCCGTACTGGATGCCGACCAAATCCGGATCTTCCAGCGTAGGCTGTGGTACCAGTCCCATGATCTGGATCGGCATCAGTTCCAAACGCCTGGCCTGCTCGAGACGCGGATCTGGTGCATCCTCGGGAAGCACTCCATCGAATCTCACTTGCCGATTGTGCGACGCCGATGAGGGGTTGGCAATACCGCCTCGGCATGGATCGCAGGTTCTTGACCACGTAGTTGACGTCAGGGAGTCTTGGCGCATGGCAATACGATATGTTCGAGGCATCGCCGCCCGGGCAGCCGCCTTGGGGCTGCACTGGGGTTATCCAGGATGGTTGAACACCGCATGATCCGGCAAGCGTCACGCGCAGGGGTGCTGCTCCTCATAGGGCTTCTGGCCGGTGGGTGCACGCCCACCCAGCCGCCAACCCCAACCGGCACCGTCCCCCCGAACAGTCCGGCCGACTACATCGCGCTGCCGTTCACCTATCGGACCGACCCGACATCGAACTCGATCACCGTCACTGCCGGTTACGGTGCATGCGACACGTTCAAGTCCGCAGAAGCCAAGGAACAGGCAGACTCCGTCACCATCACCATCGCCGTGCACCGAGAACCGGATTCCTCGAGCACCTGTCAGATAGCCAAAAACCATGACATCACCCTCACGCTGAAGGCCCCGCTCGGGACCAGAAGAGTAATCGACGCCGCCGGCGGTGAGACGATCGCGACGGCCAAACCAACACCCTGACCCGGAACAGACCCCAGCCAACCCGATCTCCGGAGATCCACCAATTGTCGTGCTGAGCGCGGCTCCAACGGTTTCAGAACCACTTCCGGAAAACCTCGCCAGGACGCTGAACCGGGCCGAGTTCCTCAGCGCCGCCCACCCCGATGACCTGTCATTCCCTTGGGTCGATTATGAGCTGTCTCCGGCTGAGTTCGGATGAGGCTCTTTGGCGTCTCCGTGACCGGTCGAAACAAAGATCGGGCCGGGGCACTGTGCCTTCGCGGCGTGGGTGACTTGTGAAAACGTGGCATGTCCGTGAGTCCGGCCGGGAGTAGTCTGGGGGCATGGTCATGATTCGGGCGATTGCGAAATGCGCCGGAACCGCCGTGCTGGCTGGGTGTGCCGTGGCTCTGCTGCTCGCGTGCACTGCCCAAAGCCCTCCATCGCAGCCATCGTCCAGCGCGAATATCAGCTCAGCGGGGCCGCCTCGCCCTATCGGACCCCGAGATCGATGCGCTTAAGCCTTTCAGCTCGCCGATGATTGCTCGTCGACCCGAGGTCGAGGCGGTCGAGCTTTCCGCTGCAGAAGCAGAAGAAGGCGTGAGCGTGCCGTGGAAATTCCTCGGATTCGCCGGCGGCAGCGACGTATTTCGCCGGCGACGGGGACTGTGTGAATCACCTCGGCTTCTTCGTGTACCGGGACGGAGATGACGTCGTCGTTGAAGCCGTGAGCAAGGTCGAAGAAGGACGAACAACCTGCATGACCCGTCTCGTCCTCGGACGATCGGTCCTCCGGCTCCCTGCGACGTTGTTGGGTCCGGTGCCCCTATATCAACAAGATAGATACAGGGGCACCGGGCGCCCCAAGAACGTGGAGGGCCAAGCGAACGCAAACGAGCAAATTTCGCTACAAACTGAGCAATGCTCAGATAAGGGGCTGTTTCTGCTCAGCAGATACTGCGAAATTGCTCAGTTAGGCCGGGGTCTCACACCGCCGCCGCCCTAGAACTCCCAGTCCTCATCCTCAGTATTTACAGCCTTCCCAATCACATAAGACGACCCAGACCCCGAGAAGAAGTCGTGGTTCTCATCAGCATTAGGCGACAGCGCCGACAGGATGGCCGGGTTCACGTCGGTGACGGAAGCCGGGAACATGGCCTCGTAGCCGAGGTTCATGAGGGCCTTGTTGGCGTTGTAGTGCAGGAACTTCTTGACGTCCTCAGCCAGGCCGACGCCGTCGTAGAGGTCGTGCGTGTACTGGACTTCGTTTTCGTACAGCTCGAAGAGCAGTTCGAAGGTGTAGTCCTTGATTTCCTGGCGCCGTTCCTCGGAGACCTTTTCCAGGCCCTTCTGGAACTTATAGCCGATGTAGTAACCGTGCACGGCTTCGTCGCGGATGATCAGGCGGATGAGGTCTGCCGTGTTCGTGAGCTTGGCACGGGAGGACCAGTACATCGGAAGGTAGAACCCGGAGTAGAACAGGAACGATTCCAGCAGCGTGGAAGCCACCTTGCGCTTGAGGGGATCGTCGCCCCGATAGTAATCCATGACGATCTGGGCCTTCTTCTGCAGGTTCTCGTTCTCGAGGGACCAGCGGAAGGCGTCGTCGATCTCCTTGGTGGAGCAGAGGGTCGAGAAAATCGACGAGTAGGACTTCGCGTGCACCGACTCCATGAAGGCGATGTTGGTGTACACAGCCTCTTCGTGCGGGGTGATGGCATCCGGAATCAGGGACACGGCGCCTACGGTGCCCTGGATGGTGTCCAGCAGGGTCAGGCCCGTGAATACGCGCATGGTGAGCTGCTGCTCATCCGGGGTCAGAGTGTGCCAGGACTGGACGTCGTTGGACAGCGGCACCTTCTCCGGCAGCCAGAAGTTGTTGACCAGGCGGTTCCAGACCTCCACGTCCTTGTCATCCTGGATGCGGTTCCAGTTGATTGCTTCGACGTGGCTAAGCAGCTTGACCTTCTCGGTCATTTCGTCCCCTTAACGTATGTGTTCTCTAAGGTAAGCGTACGACGCCGGGCGCTCACCCGGCGTCGTACTCTTCAGTTTTGAGGCGCGGCGGCTGCCGCAAATAGACAACCGTTATCGGTTACAGCATGCAGGAAACGCAGCCCTCAACCTCGGTCCCTTCCAGCGCGAGCTGGCGGAGGCGGATGTAGTAGAGCGTCTTGATGCCCTTGCGCCATGCGTAGATCTGCGCCTTGTTGATGTCACGCGTGGTGGCGGTGTCCTTGAAGAACAGGGTCAGGGAGAGGCCCTGATCCACGTGCTGCGTGGCAACGGCGTAGGTGTCGATGATTTTCTCGTAACCGATCTCGTACGCGTCCTGGTAGTACTCCAGGTTGTCGTTGTCGAGGTACGGAGCCGGGTAGTAGACGCGGCCGATCTTGCCTTCCTTGCGGATTTCGATCTTGGCGGCCACCGGGTGGATCGACGATGTCGAGTTGTTGATGTAGCTGATGGAACCCGTGGGCGGTACGGCCTGCAGGTTCTGGTTGTAGATGCCGTGCTCCATGACCGAGGCCTTCAGCTCACGCCAGTCATCCTGGGTGGGGACGTGGATGCCGGCGAAGAGCTCGCGGACGCGCTCAGTCTCAGGAGCCCACTCCTGCTCGGTGTACTTGTTGAAGAACTCGCCGCTGGCGTAGGTGGAGTTTTCGAAGCCGCCGAATGACTGGCCGGTCTCGATGGCAAGCCTGTTCGAGGCACGCAGTGCGTGGAACAGCACCGTGTAGAAGTAGATGTTGGTGAAGTCCAGGCCCTCTTCGGAACCGTAGTGGACGTGCTCGCGGGCAAGGTAGCCGTGCAGGTTCATCTGGCCAAGGCCGATTGCGTGGCTCTGGGCGTTGCCCTGCGCAATGGACGGCACCGAGTTGATGTAGGACATGTCCGACACCGCACTGAGGGCGCGGATGGACGTCTCGATCGAAAGGCCGAAGTCCGGGGAATCCATGGTCTTGGCGATGTTCATCGAACCAAGGTTGCAGGAGATGTCCTTGCCGACCGTCTCGTAGCTGAGGTCTTCGGCGTAGATGGACGGCGTGGAAACCTGCAGGATCTCCGAGCACAGGTTGCTCATGGTGATCTTGCCGGCAATCGGGTTGGCCCGGTTCACGGTGTCTTCGAACATGATGTACGGGTAGCCGGACTCGAACTGGATCTCCGCGAGGGTCTGGAAGAACTCGCGGGCGCTGATCTTGGTCTTCTTGATCCTGGAATCGTCCACCATCTCGTAGTACTTCTCGGTGACCGAGATGTCGGAGAACGGCACGCCATAGACGCGTTCGACGTCGTACGGGGAGAAGAGGTACATGTCCTCGTTCTTCTTGGCCAGCTCGAACGTGATGTCCGGGACCACGACGCCGAGGGACAGCGTCTTGATCCGGATCTTCTCGTCGGCGTTTTCACGCTTGGTGTCCAGGAAGCGGTAGATGTCCGGGTGGTGGGCGTGCAGGTACACGGCACCCGCACCCTGGCGGGCACCGAGCTGGTTGGCGTAGGAGAAGCTGTCTTCGAGGAGCTTCATGACCGGGATGACGCCCGAGGACTGGTTCTCGATCTGCTTGATCGGAGCGCCGTGCTCACGGATGTTGGTCAGCGAGAGGGCCACGCCGCCGCCGCGCTTGGACAGTTGCAGCGCGGAGTTGATGCCGCGGGCGATCGACTCCATGTTGTCCTCGATGCGCAGCAGGAAGCAGGAGACCAGCTCGCCGCGCTGGGCCTTGCCGGCGTTGAGGAACGTAGGCGTGGCGGGCTGGAAACGGCCGTCGATGATTTCATCGACAAGGCGGCTGGCAAGTTCTTCGTTGCCGCGGGCAAGGTGCAAGGCAACCATGCAGACGCGGTCCTCGTAGCGCTCCAGGAAACGCTTGCCGTCGAACGTCTTCAGCGTGTAGGAGGTGTAGAACTTGAAGGCGCCAAGGAAAGTCTCGAAGCGGAACTTCTTCTTGTAGGCGCGGTTGAACAGGTCACGGATGAAGTTCATCGTGTACTGATCGAGCGTCTCGCGCTCGTAGTACTGGTTCTTGACCAGGTAGTCCAGCTTCTCTTCCAGGTCGTGGAAGAAAACGGTGTTGTTGTTCACGTGCTGCAGGAAGTACTGGTGCGCGGCCTCGCGGTCGGCCTCGAACTGGATTTCCCCGTTCGGACCGTAGAGGTTCAACATGGCGTTGAGCTCATGGTAACCAAGGCCCTTGTAGGCCTCCGGCAATGGCTTCTTGACCTTGGCGGTGTCCATGGCGCCCTTGGTTACTTCTGTATCTGCGACAGTCGTGTCCAAAACTTTTCCAATCCTTGATTGACCCGGTCAACATCTTCCGGAGTCCCCATGAGTTCGAATCGATAAAGAAGCGGAACCCGGCATTTGGTGGCGATGATGTCTCCCGCCATGCAGTAGTTTTCCGCGAAGTTGGTGTTTCCTGCTCCGATGACGCCGCGGATCAGTTCCCTGTTCTGCGGGTTGTTCAGAAACCTGATGACTTGCTTGGGCACCGATCCTTCGCCATTCGTACCGCCATAGGTGGGCAGCACAAGGACGAAGGGTTCAAGTGCGAGCAGCGGCGCGTCCTTGGCATGGAGCGGGATGCGTGCCGCGTCGACGCCGAGCTTCTGGACGAAGCGCTTGGTGTTCTCAGATGTGGAGGAAAAGTAGATGAGGTGACTCCGCGTACTGACAGCCTCAGCCGTTGCTTGAGCAGGTGCTGTTGCCAGCGCTGCCATGGGAGTCACCTCGACTACATTGGAATACTTTGTTGTTGTGGCTGAGTCCTGAAAGACTAGGCCACGGAAGCGGCAGCCATTGCCAGCTCTTCGATCTTGTCCGGACGGAATCCTGACCAGTGGTCCTGCTCGGTCACCACGACGGGAGCCTGCATGTATCCAAGGGCCTTCAGGCGCTCTAGGGCCTCGGCATCCTGGGAGATGTCAACGCTCTGGTAGGCGATGCCCTTCTTGTCGAGTGCACGGTACGTTGCGTTGCACTGAACACAGGCCGGCTTCGTGTAAACCGTAACAGTCATGATCCCTGTCCCCTTTGTTGAAGTCTTTGCTCTTCGTATTGGCAGGCCCCGACCGGAACTGGTTCCGACTCAGATGCTGGCCCGCTGGCCGCCAAGGCAGCCAAACGCTCTATTCATGTCTTGTGCTGGTTTCCCGCTCAATCCGTAAATCGATACTACATGTAGTGCAAGCGCCTCAGCGGAACCCCAAGATGATGTATTACAAGTATGTCATTTTACGCACCGGTAGTCCACAGGCAAAGGGGGTAAAAATGTCCGTGAATCCGCCAAATCCGGAGACGTAATCCACACCCTGTGGACTACTTAGCCACATTTAATCGTCAGCGTGTCGCGTGGATCCCGGCGTGTCGCGGCATCCTGGCACACCCCGTTTCGCGAGTCGCCCATCACACTCCAACGGGCCGGGCAGGCACAGCAACATCAGGCGCGGAGACGGAATTCACACAGTTATGCTGGCTTCCACGGTCTTTCGACCGGCATCGAGCCTAAGGATCACTGATGGTCAACCTTCTCCACCTGCGGACGCTGCTTGAGGTCACCCGGTTTGGCTCCTTCGCGGCGGCCGCCACGCGGCTCGGCTATACCGCGTCGGCCGTATCCCAACAGATGGCAGCCCTGGAACGGGATACCGGCGTCGAACTCTTCCACCGTTCCGCACGCAGTGTGGTTCCCACCGAAGCCGCCCTCACCATGGTGCGGCATGCGTCCAAGGTGCTCACCGACGTCGAAACCTTGTTGGCAGCCGCATCGCGGAGCACGGACCCCGCGCAGGAGCTGCGGCTTGGCATCTTCCCGAGCCTGGCCACCTACGTACTGCCGGACATCCTGCGGAACCCGCGCTGGAACAAATTGGGGATTGAACTGCGCGTATGGGTGGCCGAACCTGCCCAGACCATCCAAGGCCTGCGCAGCGGCGGCGAACTGGATCTGGCGCTTGTGTACCAGGTGGGGCAGTCCGGGCTCGCGTGGCCACACACGTTGGAACGGCAGTGGATCGGCGACGACGATTTCCGGGTAGTGCTCCCCGCGTCCTGGGGTATCCGGGAAGACGCCGAAATGCAGGCATCGCAACTCTCCGACATGCCATGGATCATCCACCACCCGGGCACCAGCGACGCCGTCGTGATCGAACGGTTGTTTGCCAGCTGCAATCTGCACCCGCGCGTCGTCGCCTACAGCGACGACTTCCACGCCAGCCTCGAGATGGCTGCCTCGGGGCTCGGCGCCGCGCTGGTACCGGAACTGGCCCTGCGGCACCGGCCTCCCGGCGTCGTGGTTCTGGACGTCCCGGACATCCGGCTGGCCCGCAACGTGTTCGCCCTGCTCATCAACGAAAAGCGCACCGCGCAAGTGCAGCTCTTCACGGAACTGCTGGCGGACACGCTTCGCGGGAGCGCTGCGGCAGTCCGGGCCGGCGCCACCGCGACCACGCCCAAAGTGACCCAAAAGTCAACGCCCAAACCACGCGCCTGAAATCTTCCAAGATGCTGGAACACGCCGCTTGTTTGGGACTATCTTGAAGACATGAGCAAGGTAGCGAGCAAACATTTTGGGGAAATCGAGCTCAACCACGGGCGGGAGCACTGTTACGTGGCTTCGCACGAGCTCGCCGGAAATCCCCTCGAACTGGACCTGAACGTCACGGCACATGACCACTTCGACGAGAGGGCACTCCACAAGGTGGACTACCGCCTGGGCTACCTCCCCGAGTTGGTGGACCAGGTCCGGGACATGATTGCCGAGGAGCTGGACCAGGACGGCACCAACTCCCAGCAGTTCCTCCACTTCCACTCCACGCAGCTCAAGGAAGATCAGCTGGAGGCGGTGTTTGGCGTCCGAGACAAGGCGCAGCTCACCAAAGACGTCTTCCTCAAGGCCCTCAAGCTTGGCCATGTGGCGATCTACCCGGGCCAGCCGGAGCGCTACTTCGTCCTCGATTTCACCCTGGGCTCGCACTTCACCGACGAGCTCCTGGTGGTCGCGGCGGATGAGGACGGCGTGGTGGACGACGAAATCCTCTGGGAGTCCTGACAAGTCAGTTCCAACCAACGCTGGGCCCACGCCGGCTGGGCCCACGCTACCGGGGCCCCAAGCGAGCGTGCGAGTTCGGGGAGGTAGCGGGGAGGTTCCCTGGCCGAACTTGTGAGGCGAGGGGGCCGGTGGGGACGACGGCGGCCGGTCACCTTTCGAGGTGACCGGCCGCAGTCGTTTGTCCTACTTGGGCGTTACTTGGCTGCTTCCAGCAGTCCGGCGCGGACCGTCTTGGTGGCCTTGACCAGGTTGCGCAGGGACTCCTCGGTCTCGGCGTAGCCACGGGTCTTCAGGCCGCAGTCCGGGTTGACCCAGAGCTGGCGGGACGGAACGTGCTTGACGGCGGTTGCCAGGAGCTCGGTGACCTCGGCCTCACCCGGGACGCGCGGCGAGTGGATGTCGTAGACGCCCGGACCAACGCCACGGCCGAAGTGGTGTGCCTCGAGGTCGTGGACAACCTCCATGCGGGAGCGGGCTGCCTCGATGGAGGTGACGTCGGCGTCAAGGCCGTCGATCGCGTCGATGATCACGCCGAACTCCGAGTAGCAGAGGTGGGTGTGGATCTGGGTTGCATCGGCTGCACCGGCGGTGGCCAGGCGGAAGGAATCAACCGACCACTTCAGGTAGGCGACGTGGTCGGCCTTGCGCAACGGCAGGAGTTCGCGCAGGGCGGGCTCGTCCACCTGGATGACCTTGATACCGGCAGCTTCGAGGTCGGCGATTTCGTCACGCAGTGCCAGGCCTACTTGGTTGGCGGTCTCGCCCAGCGGCTGGTCGTCGCGGACGAAGGACCAGGCCAGGATGGTGACCGGACCGGTGAGCATGCCCTTCATCGGCTTGCTGGTGAGGGACTGGGCGTATTCGGCCCAGGCAACCGTGATGGGAGCCGCGCGCGTGACATCGCCCCAAAGGATGGACGGACGGGTGCAGCGGGAGCCGTAGGACTGGACCCAGCCGTGGACCGTCACGTCGAAGCCTTCGAGGTTCTCTGCGAAGTACTGGACCATGTCGTTGCGCTCGGGCTCGCCGTGCACCAGGACGTCGTAGCCGAGCTCTTCCTGCAGGTCAACGACGCGCTTGATCTCGTCCTTCATCAGCTGCTCGTACTGCTCGTTGCTCAGCTCGCCCTTGTTGTTGCGGGCGCGGGCCGAGCGGATTTCCGAGGTCTGCGGGAACGATCCGATGGTGGTGGTGGGCAGCGGCGGCAGGTGCAGCGCTGCTTCCTGGGCGGCTTCGCGGACCGAGTACTCGGAGCGGTTGAAGTCGGCCTCGGTGAGGGCTGCGGTGCGGGCACGGACGTCGGCGCGCTGGACGCCTTCGGCGGTGGCGCGGGAGGCGATCACGGCGGAAGCTTCGTCGATGGCTGCCTTCGCGGAAGCCGGGTTGGCCAGGTAGTCCGCAAGGGTCTTGACCTCGACGGCCTTCTGGTCAGCGAACGCAAGCCAGCTGCGCAGCTGCTCGGAGAGCTGGGTCTCCTCGGCGGTGTCGTGCGGAACGTGCTGGGTGGAGGTGGAGGTGCTGACGGCAAGCTTGCCGGCTGCGGACTTCAGTTCGTCCAGCTTTGCGGCCGAGACGGCGAGGTCGTTGCGCCAGATGTTGTGGCCGTCGACGACGCCGGCAACCAGGGTCTTGTTGCCCAGGCCTGCCAGGGCCGCTGCGGACGGGACCGCGCCCTTGAAGACGTCGATGTGCAGGGCATCGATGTTGGTGGCGGCAAGAGTGCCGAGCTGGCCGTCGAGGGAGCCGTACGGGGTGGAGACGAAGAGCTGCGGGCGCGCTGCGGCACCCGAGAGGACCTCGTAAGCACGGGCAACGGCAGCCTGGATTTCCGAGGCCGGGGTGTCCTGGTCAACAACCAGGGCGGGCTCGTCCAACTGGATCCAGCTGGCGCCGGCGGCGGCCAGCTTGCCGAGGAGTTCAACGTAGACCGGGAGGATGTCCTCAAGGCGGGACAGCGGAGCGAAGCCTGCGGGGGCGTCATCCGAAGCCTTGGAGAGCAGCAGGTAGGTCACCGGGCCGACGATGTACGGGCGGGTCTCGATGCCGTTGGCCAGGGCGAACTCGAATTCCTCGACGATGCGGTTGGAGGCGAGCTTGAAGTCAGTCTCCGGGCCGATTTCCGGAACGAGGTAGTGGTAGTTGGTGTCGAACCACTTGGTCATTTCCAGCGGCTGCTGTTCCTTGTTGCCGCGGGCCAGGGTGAAGTAGCCATCGATGTCGAGCTGGCCTTCTGCGTTGAACAGCTGGCCGAAACGGGCGGGGACAGCGCCCAGGTGTGCGGTGGCGTCGAGCACCTGGTCGTAGAAGGAGAAAGTGCCAGGAACGGCGGCGGCTTCGTTGAGGCCCAGTTCCTGGAGTCGCTTGGCAATGGTCAGCTGGATGTCCTTGGCAGCGGCGTCAAGGGCGGCAGCGTCGATCTTGCCTGCCCAGTAGGCTTCAACGGCCTTCTTGAGTTCGCGACGGCGGCCGATGCGCGGGTAGCCGAGGAGGGAGGCTGCGGGGAATTGGGTGGTCTTCTGCTCAGTCATTCGAATTTCCTTCAAGAAGTTGGTGGAAAAGGTTTGTTGTCTTTGGGGCTGCGTTGGAGCCGGGTTAGCTGACGAGTTCCTGGCGCCGGGCGATGGCGCTGAGCCGGCTGGCAGGGCGGGCCGGCCGGGGCAGGGCAAGCTTGTCCAGTACGTCCAGGGCACAGGTGTGCTCGTTGAACGTGTAGAGGTGGATGCCCGGAGCCCCGGCTTGGAGGGCTGCGTTGGCCAGGTCCACCGTGGCCCGGACCCCGATCTTGCGCCGTTCGGCGTCAGTGTCCGCGGCGGCAAGGCGTTCGATGAGTTCCGGTGCCGGTTCGACGCCGGTGAGCTCGCCGAGGCGCTTGAGCCGGCGAAGGCTCGTCAACGGCATGACCCCTGGAATGATCGGGATGGTGACTCCTGCGCGCCGGGCACGCGAGATCAGGTCGGCATATTGCTCGGTGTGGAAGAAGACCTGCGTGATGGCGAAATCGGCGCCCGAGCGCTGCTTCGCGAGCAGTACCTCGACGTCGTGCTCCACGCTCGGCGACTCGGGGTGGCGGGTGGGGTAGGCAGCCACCCCGACCGCGATCTTGCCTGCGCACAGCAGGGCCGAACGTCGCTGTTCCACGCGGCGGATCAGTTCGATCAGATCCTGGGCGTAACGCAACGAGCCGCTGACCGGCTTGCCGCTGTCCTTGGGCAGGTCGCCGCGCAGGGCAAGGATGCCGCGCACGCCGTTGTCCAGGAGTTCGCCAATGATCTCAGCCAGCTCCTGAGGGGTGTTTCCGACGCAGGTCAAGTGGGCCAGCGGCCGGAGGGTGGTTTCAAGCAGCAGCCGGTTGATGAGCTCGACGGCGGTGTCGCGGTTGGAACCGCTGGCGCCATAGGTGACGGAGACGAAGTCGGGATCCGTGGCCTCAAGCTCGCCGATGGTGGTCCACAGCGATTCGGCAGCCGCTGGAGAGCGGGGCGGGAAAAGTTCGTAGGACAAGGCGACGGGAGCAGCGCCGGTCAAGTTTGGATGGGTGTCGATGAGGCTTGGTGGTGACATTTGCGTCCTTGGCTGTGTGTCAGCGGGCCTGCGTTCACGGACTTGAAAGCCAGGTCCTTGGACTGCAGAATCGGTGAATTGAGTTTGGGGATACACGCAACGAACTCCAACAGGGCGCAGCCGCGACTGTTACGCCTGAAATGAAGTTGTCCGTGTGCAAATGTCAGGCCCACATGGGGGCACCCACACCCTCCTGCCTGCCTTCGAGAGGCAGATCCGGCGGAGGATCGCTGACACGTTACCGCGGTAACTTGACTACGACTCTAGATCGAGGCTCCGGGCGCCACAAATCGTCCACCGAATTAAGACGCAGTTTTACGCTACGTTTCGCCCGATTTCTGAAGATTGTTCGTTTGGACTTTCGGCGAGGCTTAACCGGCAGAGAGTACGCCACGGAGAACCCCGTCTGGAAGCCCTCCCCATGACGGTCCTGCAGGACTATTCTTTTGCCATGATCCAGCTTCCAGCCAGTTATCAGGAATACCTCGATGGCAAGGATGAGCGGTTCATCCAGACCATCCGCCCCATCTTGATGCAATCCGCCGCGGACAAGCTCCACGGTGTCCGTGTCCTCTATAACCCAGGGCTGACCGGCCACCAGGCCCACCTCGATGATTCCATTCCGTACGGCACCATCGTGGAGGACATCGACTAGCACGCGGCGACGCGGACTATGGGGGTCCAGCGCCTGGCCCCGGCCTTGGCTGCGGTCTGTTCAGCCCTTCATCGCCCCGGAAAGCGCAAACGCGCTGCCCGAGCCCCGTGCCACCACGGTGTAAAGGACGAGCACCGGGACCGAATACAAGATGGAGAACGCGGCGAGCTCCCCGTAGGCAATGGCTCCATGCTGGCCGAAGAAGCTGAAAACGGACACCGCTGCCGGCTGCTTTGCAGTGGACAGCAGCAGGATGAACGGGACGAAGAAGTTCCCCCAGGCCTGGATGAAGACGAAGATGAACACCACGCCCAGCCCTTGCCGCATCAAGGGCAGGACGATTCTCCGCAAGGTGGCTAGTCCCGAGGCGCCGTCCATCCAGGCCGCTTCCTCCAATTCCAGTGGCACGGAGTCCATGAAGTTCTTGGTCATCCAGATAGCCATGGGCAAGGTGGTGGTTGCCATGAAGAAGATCGTCGCCGGCATTGAGTCCAGCAATTGCAGCTGCACGAACAAGCCATAGACCGGCACCATGATTGCCGTGACCGGGAGCGACGTGCCGAACAGGATCGCATACAGGAACGGCTTGTTGAATCGCGATTGGTAGCGGGACAGCGGATAGGACGCGAGTACCGCAGCCGCCAGGTTCACGACGGCGGTACCAGCAGACAGCAGGAGGCTGTTCACGAGCGGCAGGAACAACAGCTCAGGAGTCAGCACAGCAGCAAAATTAGCGAACGACGGCGATTGCGGCCACCGCGTCTGGTATCCGGCGTGCGGATCAACGGAGGCAAAAAGCAGCCACGCAAGCGGCAGCACAAAGCACAAGCCGATCACGGCCAAAGCTGCATTGGCAGCTAACCGGACAGGGGGCCGTCTCCCGGCCCCCGCCGTCGGGCGCCTTTCGGTAAACCGCGGCTCACGGCGCAGGGATGTCACTGGTTCGCCCTGCGGAGGAGCCTGACGTACACCGTTCCGAAGACCATGCCGATCAGGATCAACACCGAAGCGATCGCGGTGCCGTAACCGATATCTCCGAGCTTGAAGGCTTCCTGGTACGCAAGCACCGGCAAGGTGGTGCTCGAGTTGGAGGGGCCCCCAGCCGTCATCACCCAGATGAGGGTGAAGACTGCGAGCGTCTGGAGAGTGACCAGCATGAGATTGGTGGCGATGCTCCCACGGATGATCGGCAGGGTGATGAAGGCGAGCCGCTGCCACCCCCGGGCGCCGTCCATGAGGGCGGCTTCGAAAATGTCGCGCGGGACCTGGGCGAGGGCCGCCCGGTAGACCAGCATGGAAAAGGCGGTGCCACGCCAGACATTGGCCAGGATGACGGCGGCCATGGGGAACGCGTACAGCCAGTTGGCGCCGTGAACGCCGAGCATTCCCAAGAGCTGGTTGAGCGTGCCGTCCTGGCTGAAGTACGCATATGCCGCGAAGGCAGCAACGATCTCCGGCAACACCCACGAGGCGATCACTGCGGTGCCCACGAACGACGCCGTGGCACCCCCGGATTTGGTCATCAGAAGGGCTATGACGAGGCCCAGGGCGTTCTGTCCGAGTATCGCGGACACGGCCACAAAGACCAACGTCAGCCAGGCAGAGAGCGGGAAGACGGAATCCGTCAGCATCCGGGCGTAGTTGTCCAGGCCGATCCATTGAGGGTTCAAGGCGGCCTTGCCGGACAACGCGGCGTTGGTCAAAGAGGCGTAGAAGGACCACGCCACGGGTGCCAGCATGAAAAGGACCAACAGCAGGATTGACGGCACTACCGGCAGCAAGCGGAACCTGCGACGCATAGAGCCGCGATGTAGGGAATCAGGGACTGGCATGCGTCATTTCTGCATGACCTTGGCGTCGCCGACCAGTTTCTTGACCGAAGCGTCGTATTCTGCTGCGGCCTCCGCTGGGGCTTGTTTGCCGGTGATGACGGCCTCGGTGGCCTGCTGGACTGCGAGGGAAATCTTCGGGTAGTCAGCGGTCGCGGGGCGATAGTGTGTCACGCCCACAAGATCGGAAACGTCCTTCACAAACGGGTTGGCCGCTTGGTAACCAGGATCTGAAGCGACATCGGTGCGGACTGCGATCTGCGAATTGTTGACGTCGAAGGCGAGCGCGTTTTTCTTGTTCACGGCAGTGGCCAGGAACTTGAAAGCCAAGTCCGGGCTCTTGGTCTTCGCGCCAACCGCGAGCGTCCACCCGCCGGACATGCTCACACCGCCGGGATCCTTCCCGAACTGGGTGGGGAACTTGGCTACGGCCATATCCTGCGCATAGCCGGCCCATTCGTAGGAACCGCCTTTTTGCCAGAACGACGGCGCGTACGAGCCTTCCACGGTGGCGCCCATTTTGCCCTGTGGCAGCCACTCGCCGAAGACTTTCTTCCACACATTCGAATCGAGCGCGTCCGCCGGCGTGACTGCGAGTTTCTCGTCGTACAGGGTCTTCAGGAACTGGAGCGAATCGGTGAAGCCCTTGGATCCCACCACCCACTTCTTGTCGCTTTCCGAATACAGCGAGCTTCCCGTGCCATAAAGCAGTTCGTAGAAGCTCTGCATGACAGTCCCTTCGCCGGTGCCTTTTCCGGCGTACATGCTGAAGGGAATCACACTCGGATCGGCGGACTTCATTTTGCGGGCCGCCGCCAGGATGTCATCCCAGGTTTTCGGCTGCCAGGGCAACGGTATGCCGGCCTTCTGGAGGACTGTCTTGTTGTACCAGATCGCCCTGGTGTCGGTGCCCAGCGGGACCGCGTAAATACTGCCGTCGTCACCGCGTCCTGCGGCCTTGGCGCTCTCGTTGAATTTGGACCACTCGTCCCAGTTGGCCAGTTGCGAGTCGAGTTTCATCAGGTATCCGGCGTCGACGTCCGAACGGACCTTGAATGTGTCCTCGTAGAAGACGTCCGGTGCTGTGTCCGGAGACCGCTGGGCCAGCGCGAGCTTGGTGCCGTAGTCGTCGTCGTTGGCTTGGATAGGCTGCAGGTCCACGGTGACGCCTGCGTTGGCGGCTTCGAATTCCTGCTTGGCGTCTTTGAAGACCTTGTCCAACGCGGTGAACGAGTCCGTCTTTTGATAGACGATCTTGATGGTCTGTTTTTCATTGGCTTGCGGTTGGGTGGAACAGGCGGCCGAGGCCAAAAGGCCAACTACGCCGAGCAGTGCTGCTCCGATCCGGGCTGGGCGACGCATGACGCTCCGATCTTTTTAAGCGGCTGCAGCCCCCACACTTCAGCTGGCCCAGCCTGTTGCCGATATTAATAAACACGGTCCTGCGACGCAGGGCCGTGAGGGGGTTCAGCCTTCCAACAGGAGCCGCTGGGCGCGCGGCGCAAGGGTGTGTTCCAGTACCAGGCAGGCCGCCCCGATGGCCCCGACGTCTTCGCCCACCCCCGTCCCGACGACTTCAATGCCGTGAATACTGTTCGCGGCGCTGTTGGCGGCAAGCAGGGGAGGAATTAGATCCAGATATCGCTCGGACATGCGGCCCCAGAAGGGGCCCCCGAAGACGACGCGTTCGACGTCGAGGGTGTTGGTCACCACCGCGACGGCCCGGGCAACCAGCACCGCGGACTTGTCGATAATCGCGATGGCGCGTTCGTCGCCGGAATCCGCGGCATCGCAGAGCCTGGCAAAGCCTTCCTGAACTTCCGGCCCCTCCGTACCCTTACGGCCACCGTTCAGGACACCCTGGTCTTCGGCCTCGGCCACGAGGACCTGCGGGATGCAGGAGGACTTGACGCACCCACGCAGACCGCAATCGCATGGAGGACCGTCCGGGTCGACAATGATGTGGCCGATTTCGCCTGCGTTGCCTGAGGTTCCGCGGACCACTTCGTCATTGAGGACGATCCCGCAGCCGATGCCGGTACCCATGTACATGAAAATGAAGCTACCCGTCCCGCTTGGTCCGCCCGCCCACGTTTCGGCGACGGCCGCACTGGTCACGTCCTTATCAACGAGGGTCTCCAGTCCGGTGGCTTCAGCGAGGGCGTCCCTCAAGTGCACCCGGTCCCACCCCACCATCAGGGGAGGGTCCACCACGGTGCCTTCATCGAGGTCTATGGGTCCCGGCGCCGCGACACCAAGTCCCGCGATCTTTCCCTGATCAACACCGGAGTCTTCGATCAGCGCCTTGATTTCCTCGGCGATGGCGGCGATGACGCGCTGCGGATTGCCCCCGGCAGGAGTGGGAATCCGGGAATGCTTCACAACGTCGCCCACCAGGTCCAGGACCACGGATGTAATGACTGCAGGATCAAGGTGGACGCCCAGCGCATACATTCCGGCGGGGTTCAGTCGCAAGATGGTGCGCGGTTTGCCCGGACCGCTGCCTTCCTTGCCTGCCTCGACAATGAGCCGTTGATCCAGCAGGCGGCGGGAGATGTTCGAGATTGTCTGCGGCGAAAGTCCAACGATCTGGGCCAGTTCCACTCGACTCAGTCCGCCCGATGAGCGCCTGATTGCGTCGAGAATGACGGTCAGGTTGAAGTCCCCCATACGGGGCAGATTGGTTCCGCGCCTCGGAGTCGGCTGGCGGATCTCAGTCACGGATTCCCCTAAAATCATTCGAATAATGCTGTTGCATTTGCATCGTACGGCACGTGTGCGTGTCCCGGTATGCCCACACGCTTGTCAGGTGGAACGGACGCGGATATTGCAGACAGGAGCCCCGGGACATGGCATTCATGCCGCAGGCCGAGCTGGACATCACCGCGGGACTCGTGCGGAGCTTGCTCGAGGAGCAATTGCCCGCTTTCTCTCACCTTCCGTTGGAGCTGGTGGCCAACGGTTGGGACAACGTCATCTACCGTCTCGGCAAGGACTGGGCCGTTCGCTTGCCACGACGGGAGGCGGCAGCACTGTTGGTACTCCATGAACAGCAGTACCTCCCGGTGTATGCCCGGCGTTCGCCCGTTCCCCTCCCCCGTCCTGTCCATTCAGGACGTCCATCCGCCAATTATCCATGGCACTGGAGCGTGACCCCTTGGCTGGAAGGAGTCTCCGCGGCGCTTGTGCCCCAGGCATCCCGGAATTCGGCGGCCGAGGACATGGCCGCGTTCCTCATCGCCATACACGTGCCCGCAGCACCGGACGCCCCAGTCAACCCCTTCCGCGGGGTTCCCCTCGGGACGAGGTCAGGCGCGGTACAGGACCGGCTCACTGATTCCGGCCGTTATCCGGAAGCCCCGCGCTTGCGGGAGCTCTGGTCCGAAGCCCGTCTGGTACCGCCGTGGGACGGGCCCAGCCTGTGGCTGCACGGAGATCTTCACCCCGCGAACGTCCTCCTGCGCCCTGACGGGCGGCTCGCGGCTGTCCTCGACTTCGGGGACCTCGGGGCTGGCGACCCGGCGGTTGATCTCGCCGTCGCCTGGTTGATGTTCGACGCCGGTGCGCGGCGCCGTTTCATGGCGGCCTTCGGGCCCGCAGTTGATGCGGGCACGTGGAATCGGGCCCGAGGCTGGGCCGTCTTGTTCGCGACGGCCATGCTCAGTTTTTCGGATGACAACCCTCAGATGTCGGGGATCGGGCACTTCGCGCTGGACCAGTTGCTGTCTGAGCCGCACTGACCCTCAACGTTTGATGCTGCGTGTCACGGTGAATTTCGGGTTCCTGCCTATTTCAGTGGTGGGACCAATCAGGCGTTCCAGCCCCGGGCGGTACTGCAAGTGGCTGTTGTAGACAGTCCAGAGTTCACCGTCGGAAGCCAGGACCCGCGCTGCGGCCTCAAACATCTTCATGGCCGCGCCGGCATGGACGCTGGCACCTAGGTGGAACGGAGGGTTGAGCAAGATGAGGTCTGTGCTTCCTGGTTCGAAGGCGGACATGGCGTCGTCCTGAACTACGGTGACTCGGTCTCCCACCCCATTGGCCGCCACGGTGGCCCGCGTGGACGCGACGGCTGCGGCTGATTGGTCTGTCGCAGTAACGCGGGCATTAGGCCGGTTACGTGCGTACATCGTGGCGAGGATTCCTGTCCCGCAGCCGAGGTCCACCGCGTGGCGCGCATCGGGAATCCTGTCCAGGAAGCCCAAAAGGAATCGGGTGCCGATGTCCAGCTTCGTACCCGAGAACGCAGCACCGTGGGCACACACCGTCATTCCCAGCTCGGTGTTCAGTTCCGAGACCGGGAAGGGCGGCGCACCTGCCGGGCGCTTGGGGCTGCTGGCAAGCAGGACCCGCGACTTCCGCTGCGCGAGCTGTGGCTGTACGAACCCAAAGCTGCGATCCAGGACGGCGTTCATGCCCACGGACATGTGCTTGACGCGTCCACCGGCCAGCAGGACTGCGCCCGGCGCTGCAAAGCGCGCTACGGCGTCGGCGATCTCCTCCAGTTCGGCGAGCGCTTTTGGTAACTGCATGATCACCAGTTCGGCGCCGTCGAGCAGCCCGGCTCCCAACTCGAACTGTTCGAAGCGGCCAGACAACCCTGACGCCTCAGCGTTCCGTTGGAGTGCGAGCCTGCTCACATAAAGGTCTTGAGTCACACGGATGTGCTCGACGCCGAGGGCCGCCAAAGCGCCCAGGGTCAGAGCTCCGTAGCGGTCGCCGATCACCGCAACGCGGGTCTTCGGGCTACGCACGTACCCTGCCGCAGTCTTGAGGAGAAGGTGATCGGTGGCGTCGTGCGCCTGCAGGTTCTCGGCCTCGACGTCGGGGAACCGGCGCAGACCGCCAAATAATGCATCAAGGTCCGCTGCACGAGGGTCGTTAGGGTCCGTTGGGGTCACGCTGAACTCGAGCCTTCTTTCGCTTCTCGGCTTGCTGGAAAGGTCCGGCGGCCTCCAGCAATCTATCCCCCGCTGAAAGTCTCGACAACACGGGGGCGGCGGAGGATGGTAGACATTGCAAGTAACCGACCGTCTGCCCGCTGCTGAAGGACACGGCACGCGCCGCAAGCAGCTCAGACACAGCAGGGTCCGCTGCGGAGGGCGAGCCACGTTGCGGACCTGGAAAATCAGGCTCCCACTCCCCTTGTGAGCAGACTATGACTGTCAACCTCGTTACGCAGCTTCAAGTAAAGTCGCACAATTCCCCCGATGAAACCCGCCGTCCGGACAAAACCTTGGTGGAAAACGTCACTGTCGGTGACTACACCATCGGCCGCCTCACCTTCGAGCCGGGCTGGACGTGGGCGGATTGCATCAAGCCGGTGGCCCAAACCGATTCCTGCCAGCTCAACCACGTGGGGTACTGCGTTGCTGGCTCCCTTGAAGTCGAGACGGAGGACGGAAAGAAGATCAGCATTTCCAAAGGAGATTCCTACACCATCCCGCCAGGACACAACGCCTGGGTCGTAGGCGACGAGTCGTTCTCGGCCATCGAATTTGTCAGCGCAGCAGAATTTGGGGTCAAGCGCGAGTAGCAGCCCGGCCTCCTTTTACAACACCTCCTGCCGGGGCCCCGGATCCTTAGCCCGGGACATCGGCAGGAGCACACGGGCAGAGTTCGTCGGCGACCGGGATCCCGGATGCCTCGCCTTCACTGTGCCCGGCGCGGCGATCGGCGCCGTGGCACTGACACTCACGAGGCGGGCAAGCGCCGTCGTCCTCCCCGTGCCGGCGGCGGCAGCGGCGCTCGTCCGGGAATGATGGACTGGACGCAAAAAAGGGAACCACCCGTTCGGGTGATTCCCTTTCCGTGCTGCAGACTTACTCGATGGTCCGAATACGTCGAATGTTGTGGAGCTGAGGGGACTCGAACCCCTGACCCCCTGCATGCCATGCAGGTGCGCTACCAGCTGCGCCACAGCCCCAAACTTTGCTTGCCGGGAATTTCCATCCCCGCCGGAGCAACTCGTCAATACTAAACCACAAGGATGTGAGATAGGAAATCGAACGCCGCCCGCTGCGGACAGCTGAGGTGCGGTCGATTACTCGGCCGCACCTCCCCCCATTACTGCCCTTCAGCTGGTTGCCGTAAACACAACGAGCCACCGCTTTGAAGTGTAGAGTCAGGATGGTCATTAAACAAACCGTTCAACCGGTTTACGGTGGGCAGGGCATCGCGGAGACTTGATGGGAAGCAGAAAATTCAACAAGGGCGCTGCGAACTCTGTGCCGGCCAGGAATGGGATCAGGCTCCCCGGGACCGAAATATCGGCGGTCACAATGGTAGCGTTATGGTTTCGGAGCCCCACGTCGGGTTTTCGTGAGAGCGCCCCTACGTGTGCCCCTCCGGATCCGGTTGACCTCACCGGTCCCCGGGCTCAGTCGGATTCGCGTACTCAAGAATCCCGGATGTAGAAACCGGAGAGGTCTCAAGGCTGATCATGCAACAACGTGCCAAAGCCACCCGAACAGCGGTGATTGAGGGGGCAGCGTCGATCTTTGAAGAGGTCGGATACGGGAATGCGAGCCTCAGCGACGTCACGGCGCGGGCCGCCGTTACCAAAGGCGCGTTGTATTTCCATTTCAAGTCGAAGGAAGACCTGGCGCTGGCTGTCATCGCCGAACAGCACAGCATTGTGCGTGTCGCGGGAGAGAAGATTGCCGCGGCCGGGTTGCCGGCGCTGGAAACCATGATCTCCATGTGCAGAACATTCGGCCAGCAGTTGCTCGATGAGCCAGTTGTGCGGGCCGGCATCCGGCTGACGTTCGAAGCCTCGGCCTTCAACGCAGATGTGAAAGGCCCCTACCAGGACTGGGTCGCCACCATGGAGATACTGACCCGCCAGGCTCAACACGAGGGTGACGTGCGGCCCGATATTGATGCCGCAGACTTCGCCCGGTACCTGGTTGCGTCCTTCACAGGCGTCCAAATGGTGTCCAACGTATTGACCGAACGACGTGACGTTCTCAAGCGGATTGACGACATGTGGCGCTTCATGCTCCCGGCCATCGCACCACCCAGTTGACATACCTACCAGTCGGTTTGTAGTTTCGTTCTATGGAGATTGGCGACACCGGCAGCACACCCAAGGGCGCGGCCACGCGCAGCGAGATCCTTAGGGTTGCCGCTGATGTCTTTGCGCGAAAGGGTTTCGAGCAGACCCGGATGGACGACATCATCCGCGAAGTCGGGCTCACGAAGGGAGCCATCTACTTTCATTTCTCTTCGAAAGCGCTCTTGGCCCAGGCCGTCGTCGACGAGCAAAAGACACGTTGGCTACGCCGCGTCCAAGAGGAAATTCTCAGCAAGGACAATCCACCTGAGGAATTGCGCACTCTCGGGGAGTTCATGGTCAGAACCGTCCTGAGCGACTCTTCCGCGTGGGGCGTGGTGCACCTTGCCAATCAACTGGCCTCCGTGAAGGGGCACCCCGGCGGCGCCTCTCCCCTCGCCGCATGGGTGGACCTCGTAGCGGGCATCCTTCAACGAGGGCGCGCAAGTGGCGTCTTGACGTTTCCAGGAGATCCCAACGACTCCGCAACGGTCGTCGTGGCCGCATTCGATGGACTGAAGTCTGTCACCGACGCCCTCGATCCCCGAGATCTCGACGCCTTCGAGCGACGTGCCGAGCTTCTCTTGCAACTCCTCGAACGGCAGTTCATTTCCAGCTAGCAAGGCATCAGACCCAACAGCCAAAAACCCTATATAACCAAAAAACAAACCGCACAGTCAGTTTATTAGGAGTAGAAAATGAACATCTCAGCCAAAACAGCCCTTATCACTGGAGCGTCTACAGGCATCGGTTCAGTCTTTGCCCGAAGGCTGGCCGCCGAGGGCGCACGCCTGATATTGGTTGCCCGCAGCGAGGACAAGCTTGACGAGCTTGCGCGCGAACTTCGCGAACACGGCACCGAAGTGACCGTCCTGGCGATGGACCTGAGCCTCCCGGACTCTGCGAAGGAACTCCATCTCGCTACCGAAGCCCTTGGACTCACAGTGGACATCTTGGTCAACAACGCAGGCTTTGGGACGCACGGACAAGTTCTCCATGCCGACGCCGACCGCTTCAGCGAACAGATCCAGCTGAACTGCTCCACTTTGGTCGGAACGACGACGCGATACCTGCCCGGCATGGTGGAGCGCGGCACTGGTGCCGTCATCAATATCGCGAGTACAGCCGCCTTCCAGCCAATACCCCACATGGCCGTTTACGGCGCGACAAAGGCGTTCGTGCTCTCTTTCACCCAGGCACTCTGGGCCGAAACACAAGGCACAGGCGTGAAAGTCCTTGCGGTTTGCCCGGGCGCTACGGACACGCCCTTCTTCGAAATCGCCGGCGAGGCGGCAGCCGCTGGATCCATGCGGACTCCGGGCCAAGTAGTGGACACTGCCCTGTCCGCGATCCGCGCGAACAAGCCGAGCGTAGTGGATGGCCGGCTCAACTCCTTCATTGCCCGGGTGGCCGTCAAGCTACTCCCGGAGAAGCTGGTGATCGCGGCGGCGGGACGAGCAGTGCGCCCCGCCAACTAAGCCTCGTAGCTCGCGCGGAGAGCTATCCAGCCTGGCCCGGGAGCAGTGAGCCGCGGGCCGCGCCGACCATGCCTTCCACAGCGCGTGCAAGGTGCGTACCGCGGTCACTGACGCCATCCCAACGCACCAATGCCTGGGCATTCAGGCCGTCCACCATGCCCAGGATCTGCCAAGCAACGGATGGAGCGTCGAAAGTGTCGAACTCGCCAGCCGCGATCCCGGCTTCGACGACACGTTGCACCACCTCTTGCCAAGCATCCATCTGCTCACGAACGCAGGCCGCGAGCGCCTCGTTCCGACGCCCCAGGGTCCACGCCTCCACCCAGATGGCAGTGACGTCCAGGCGACTGCCATCCATGAGCGTCTCGAGGAGCATCCCGAGCCGTTCCAAGGGGGTCGGCAGCCGATCCAGAAGGCCCGAAACCTCCTCGGTCTCAGCCGCCACAATGGTCGCAAAGATGCCCGCAACGAGGGCGTCAACGTTGGGCTGGTAATGCGCAACGAGGCCGGAGGCCACCCCGACCCGCGCTGCCACGTTGCGCAGCGTAATGGCGGAAAGCCCCTGTTCAAGCGCTATTTCCTTTGCAGCCTCGACTATTTCGGCCGCGCGTTCGGCCGGCGTCTTCCGCGCAGCGCGTTTCTGTATGGTGCTTGACATCACACAACAGTCTAAAGTAGGTTTTCATCTTATTGATCACGCGATCAATAAGGAATCCAAATACTCAGCCACACGCCAAGGCAAGGACGCCCTGGCCCTTGTGGCTACCAACCTCAAACCACGGAGGAGTCGTCCATGGCCTGGAGAATGCCAGCCGAAACCGCACAGCACGAGCGCACCTGGATGGCGTTCCCCCGCACCGGCCTGACATTAGGCGACGGCCCGGCGTCGGCGGAAGAGGCCTACGCCGCCTGGACCGCCGTCGCGCACGCAGTGTCTGAATTCGAGCCCATCACCATGGTGGTCGACCCTACCGAACGGAACCGGGCCAATCGCATGCTCGGCTCCGGGATCGAACAGCTTGAGGCACCGCTCGACGAATTCTGGATGCGCGACGTCGGACCCACCTTCGTCGTCGACGACGAACGTCCCGGCGTACTCGGCGCGGTGGATTGGATCTTCAATGGCTGGGGGGCACCGGCGTGGTCCGAGTGGCAAAAGAGCGCCGGGATGGCACGCTTTGTCGCCGAAAAGGCCGGCGCCGAGCTGGTTGGCTCGTTGCTGGTCAACGAAGGCGGCGCCATCCATGTCGACGGTGAAGGCACCGTGCTCGTCACCGAAACCGTCCAGTTGGATCCACACCGGAACCCTTACGCCGACAAAGCCCGGGTCGAGGCGGAGCTGTCACGCACACTCGGCACCACACACACCGTATGGGTGCCGCGGGGCCTCACCCGTGACTACGAGGACCTCGGCACGCGTGGCCACATCGACATGGTGGCCACCCTTCCCTCCCCCGGCCGGGTCTTGCTCCACTCCCAGACCAACCCCGAGCACCCCGATTTCGAGGTCAGCCGCACTCTGCAGCGGTTCTTCGAAACCCAGGAGGATTCCACGGGCAAGCCCTTCGAGATCATTCCGCTGCCAGCGCCCCAGACCCTGCGCGACGCAGAAGGCTTCGTCGACTGGAGCTACGTCAACCACCTCGTGGTCAATGGCGGCGTTATTGCGTGCGGCTATGGCGAAGAGCGGGCCGACGCCTTGGCCGCGGAGATCCTGGCGGAGGCCTATCCGGGCCGTCGCGTCGTCACGGTGGACGCCCGGCCAATCCTCGCCCGCGGCGGAGGCATCCACTGCATCACGCAACAGCAGCCCAAACTCAACAGGCAGGCTGCACGATGAGCCGCTTCGAC
Organism: Arthrobacter sp. DMZ02-1R; assembly: GCF_057747935.1. Lineage (NCBI taxonomy): Bacteria > Bacillati > Actinomycetota > Actinomycetes > Micrococcales > Micrococcaceae > Arthrobacter > Arthrobacter sp. DMZ02-1R. Next base: position 2,075,030 of record NZ_CM173230.1, on the reverse strand, counting down.
GTCGTCGAGGCCTCCATTGCGCAGTTGCGGACAGCACTGGAGACCGGCGAAGCCACCAGCGAGGAACTCACCCAGGCCTACCTGGACCGCATCGACGCCTACGACCGCAACGGCATCAAGTTGAACGCACTTGTTGTGATGAACCCCGAAGCGCTCGCAGATGCCCGGGCCTCCGACGAGCGCCGGGCAAACGGCACCGCCCTCGGGCCTCTTGACGGGATTCCGTACACCGCCAAGGACAGTTACTTGGCCAAGGGACTTACGGCTGCCGCCGGCTCCCCTGCCTTCGAACACCTCACCGCTCAACGGGACGCCTTCACCATCGAACGCCTCCGCGCCGCCGGGGCCGTGCTCATTGGCCTGACCAACATGCCGCCCATGGCCAACGGCGGCATGCAACGCGGCGTGTACGGACGCGCCGAAAGCCCTTACAACGCCGACTACCTCACTGCGGCCTTCGGCTCCGGTTCCTCCAACGGCTCCGGAACCGCCACCGCGGCAAGCTTCGGAGCCTTCGGGCTCGGCGAGGAGACCTGGTCCAGCGGCCGCGCGCCGGCGTCGAACAATGCCCTGTGCGCGTACACGCCCTCGCGCGGGATCATTTCCGTGCGCGGCAACTGGCCGTTGGTCCCCACCATGGACGTGGTAGTGCCTCACACCCGGTCCATGGCTGACCTCCTGGAACTGCTCGATGTGATCGTTTCCGACGACGCCGAAACCCGCGGCGACTTCTGGCGCGCGCAGCCCTGGGTGGAGATTCCGGCCGCGTCCCGGGTCCGCCCGGCCTCCTACCCGGCACTGGCGCCATTCGACGTCGACGCCGCGCGCTCGGCTTTAAAAGGCAAACGCTTGGGGGTGCCGGCCATGTACATCAATGCAGACCCCGCCGCCGGCACTAGCGAAAAGCCTGGCATCGGCGGACCCACGGGCCAACCAATCCAGACCCGTGCTTCCGTGATCGAACTCTGGGAAGCTGCTCGGCGGGATCTTGAGTCCGCAGGTGCCGACGTGGTGTTGGTGGACTTACCTGTGGTTTCAAACTATGAAGGCGACCGCCCCGGTGCACCCACCATCGCCACCCGCGGACTCGTGAGCCCCGAATACCTGAAACGGGAGATCGTGGACCTCTCCGCGTGGGCATGGGATGACTTCCTCGCGGCAAACGGGGATCCGGCACTCAGCAGCCTGGCCGACGTCGACGGCACCGCGATCTTCCCGCATCAGGAAGGTTCGCTCCCGGACCGCTATGACGGGTTCGACGACGACATCGCCGACTACCCGGCGCACATCCGCGCGCACGGGGTTGCTTCCGTCACCGACATCCCGCACCTCGAAGAAGGCCTCCGGGGACTCGAACAGACCCGCCGGCTTGACCTCGAGGAATGGATGGATGGTCTCCGTCTGGATGCGGTCGTCTTCCCCGCCGCCGCCGACGTCGGACCAGCCGACATGGACACCAACGAAGCCTCGGCCGAACTCGGTTGGCGCAACGGCGTCTGGGTCGCCAACGGCAACCTCGTCCCCCGGCACCTGGGCATCCCCACCGTCACCGTGCCGATGGGCACCATGCCGGATACCGGCATGCCCGTGGGACTCACCTTCGCCGGACGCGCCTACGACGACACCGCACTCCTAGCCTTGGCCGCAGCCTTCGAAGCAACAGGCGAGCGCCGCACCGTTCCCCCGCGCACACCGCGCCTCGACTGACGGATCAGGTGGATTCGTCGTCGAAAGGGGCCTTTTGCCCGGCGGCCAACCGTACGACCGGCCGGGCAGGAGGCTGCGCTTGGACTGGGGTGACTGGCTCCGGAACCGGATCTTCCTCCAAGAGGGCCTCGCGGATGATGCGTCGGGGATCATATTGGCGTGGATCCATTTTGCGCCAATCAATGTCCTCAAATTCGGGGCCGAGCTCCTGGCGGATCTTTTCCTGCGCGCCAGAGGCCATCCGCCGCAGTTCGCGAATGAGCCGCCCCAGCTTCCTTGCATACTCTGGAAGTTTCGTCGGGCCGAGGACCAAAGCCGCAATGATCAAGAGAAGGACCACCTTCTCGACCGAAATATCGATCATGGCTCCATTCTAAAGCCACCGCTGGGACGTTCCGTTGGCCAAGTCAGACGGCACCTTGTCCAGAGCTGAGCTACTCAAGGCCGTCTCGAAAGCGCTCAAAGAGGGCCGGTTCGACCAGGTGGTGCAACTGGAGGCCACTCCCGCCCAAAAGAATGCCAGTTGGGGATCCTGACGCCAGCCTAGGAGATGGCGTAGAACGCGACGGCGAGTCCAGCAGCCATCAGCGCCTCGCGGACCCCTTTCAATCGAGGCACAGCGTGCGATTTACTCTCGGCAGGCATCGCGAACGTACCTAAAAGCCACCCTGTGGCCGCGAAGGCCATGAGCAGTGCGCCCATGATGTCAACAAGAATGGTGCCCAGTTCGTGTCCTGGATGATCCGACGCGGATCCGGTTCCACTCGCCGCGGAAAGCAGCACCCAGCCTGAAAGGGCCGTCACCAGTGCGCCATAGATCGCCGACAATCGCCCGGTCTCGCCGGACCCTTTCCCTTGGTACGCAATTCTCACAGCGAACGAAAGGAAGACAACGCCAATCGCAACCCCCAACGGCACGGCGGCAAGCGGCGCCCATCCAAGCCCTACCGCCACCATGATCGCGGCCAACACCCCTGCGGCGGCCGCCTCAATCCGGGCACCGACAGCTTTGGCCCGGAAGATGGCTCCGAAACCCAACACTGCCGCCGCCCCGAAAAGCAGCAGCAATGCGCCCACAACAAACCAACTTCGGTACATACCCTGTCAATCCTCCTGCGCACCTCCGGTTGAAGCCCACCCGCAGTCATATCACTTCGGAATGGGAGAATCCTGCGTGTAATGCAGCTTCCCGGCATCCCAGGAAGCCGGAGAGCCGCGCCGTCCTTTGCCAAGGCTTGCCGATTATCCCTGGAACAGCAAAGCAATGACTCCGGAGCGGACAATGATGGTGCATCCTAGAGCGATGTACACCACTGGGATGACCCAGTTCCCGGCCCGGCGGCAGAGGGCACCGACCTTCGGGTGTGCCGTCAGCCAATAGCCGGCGGCACACCACACCGCCACCATCACCGCGAAAGTCAGTCCTGTCGTGACCGTAGCAGCGGGCCCCAGCGAGCGAAATAGCGGTATGTACACGGAAATGTTGTCTCCACCATTGGCTACCGTCACGGCGACAACCACGGGCAGCGTCAGTGACCGTGGCTTCGGTGGATCTCCGGACGGGCGGGCAACCTGGAACAGGGCGTAGCAGCCCAAAACAAGCGGAACCAAGCCGAAAAGACCTACCCACTCCACCGGGACAGGAGTGAGTGCCCAGGCTGCTGCAGCCGCCACGACCGTCAGTATTCCGATGCCGATGTACTGGCCTACCCAGATTCTCCAGTATCCAGGTACGCTCCGCGTCCTGGCCGACAGGAAAAGAACCGACAAAACCAGGACGTCATCGAGGTTTGTCGCAGCAAAGGCTCCAGCCGCTGTCAGTACGGTGCCGCCCAGATTTTCCATCGCTCCCGAGACTACCGTCTGAGGCACAGGGTCTTTCGCTGAGCACATGCGCGGCGTAGACGCGGTCTCCCGCGCAAGATCCTCCGCCGCCATTTCAGGGGGCACGAGCGGTGCGCAACTCGGAGTAGTCCAAGCGTTCGGGATGGAATCCTGAGCAATTGACTCATTCGAATATATGTTCGAAAATTGAACCATGTCTTCCCGCCTGACTTCCGCCTCGCCAGCTTTGCTGCGCGATGACTTGCAGGCGAAAATCCACCTTATGCAGGGCAAGCGCGGCAGCGAACGCTCCCTGCCCGTACTCCCCTCACTCAGCCGGCTTCTACCGGGCGGACTTCGCCCGGGTGCGGCGTATTCCGTACAGGGATCCATGTCACTGGCAATGGCCTTGTTGGCTGGCCCCTCACGCAATGGCTCGTGGTGCGGAGTGGCAGGGCTTCCTGACTTCGGGATCGAGGCGGCAGCAGGTTTCGGCATCGCGCTCGATCGACTGGTGCTGGTGCCTGACCCCGGGGCTAGCTGGACTCCTGTGATCGCCGCCATGGCGGACGTACTCTCGGTGGTGCTTGCATGCGCCCCGGAAAGGGTGGCACCGGCAGAGGCTGCCCGCTTGGGAGCCCGGCTCCGCGAGCGGAGTTCCGTCCTGATTGTCCTGGGACCATGGCCACAGAGTGAAGCCGTCTTGCAGGTGAATGGATATGAGTGGGCCGGGCTCGGGCAGGGCCATGGACATTTCGCCAAGCAGGAACTTGAGCTCGAAGTGGCTCTCCGGGGTAGTTCCCGCAGGGCATCCGTGGATCTTGCGGACAGCGGCCCGGTAGATCTGTCCAGTCATCGGATTGGAGCATGATGCTGGTACGGGTTGAAACACCGGTACGCGCGCTGGTGACATGGTTCCCGGATTGGCCGCTTGTCGCCGCCCGCTTGGCAGATGCCCTGCCTCCGGACGTGCCGGCGGCAGTCATCGGCAAAGGGGTGATAGCTGCCTGCTCCGCGGAAGCCCGGGCAGAAGGAGTCGTCCGGGGCTTGCGGCTGCGGGAAGCGCAGACCCGTTGTACCGGCTTAGTGGTATGCGCCGTTGATCCGGTGCGGGATGCACGGGAATTCGAACCTGTGCTCTCATCGCTTGAGGAACGGACTCCTGGCGTGGAAGTACTCCGACCGGGCTTATGCGCTATCCGGGCCCGGGGGGCCGCCAGATATTATGGCGGTGAGGAAGCGGCCGCGGGCGCTGTACTTGAATCGGCCGACCTCCTCGGCGTGGAAGCCAGGGTGGGGATCGCAGACTCCGTGTTTGCCGCCGAACAGGCAGCCCGGAGCACCAGTGAGCTCTCCCCCCTCCTTGTGCTGCAGCCAGGCTCATCCCGGGATTTCCTAAGTCCATTTCCGGTGGAAGTACTGGGACAGCCGAAGCTGGCTTCCTTGCTCAAACGCCTTGGCATTCTCACTTTGGGGAGTTTCGCGAACCTTCCGGTTGCAGATGTCCGTGCCCGTTTCGGTGCTGCGGGAATCACTGCGCATGCTTTGGCAAGCGGCCAGGATCCTCGCAGGGTGATCCCCCGGACGCCCCCACGGAAACTGGATCAACGGGCGGAGTTCGAACCAGGCCTGGACCGGGTTGACCAACTCGCGTTCCAACTCCGCGCCACTGCCGACACCTTCGTGGCCGGACTCCAGACGGAAGGGCTGGTTTGCACGGAGCTAAGGGTTCTGATCGCTGACGAAGCAGGGAGCCGCTCCGAACGTACGTGGGGACACCCCCGTCATTTCACAGCCAGCGACGTCGTGGACAGGGTGCGTTGGCAACTTCAGTCGCAGCCCCCTGCCCGAGCCAACGGCACAACGGCCAACAGCGGAATGCCCGACGGCGGCACAACCGGCGCCGGGCTATCCTCACCGGTCATCGGGGTGGAGTTCGTCCCCGTCCGGGTGGATTCCATCGCCCATCATGGGCGTGCTCTCTTCGGGGATGGAGCCGAGGAACAGATTCACCACGGACTCAGCCGGATACAAAGCATGCTGGGGCATGAAGCCGTAGTAGTGCCCGCGATCTCGGGAGGTCGGTTGTTGGCCGAGCGGCGCAGCTTGGTTCCTTGGGGCGATGCCTTGCCCCCGGGAACGGCTGCCTTGGCCTCCAGGCCATGGCCCGGCAGGATTCCAGACCCGCAGCCCGCCACGGTGTTCGCTTCCCTCATCCCGGTCCTGCTGCTGGATGCAAACAAGGAAAAGGTCCGTACAGACCATCGCGGCGGATTGCTTGCCCCACCAATGTGGTTCTGTCCCAGCGGAGACCCTGCACGACGGCGACTGGTGGCTCAGTGGGCCGGCCCCTGGCCGCTAAGACAGAGATGGTGGGACGCCGACCACCGCCTTGAAGCGGACCGGTTCCAGCTTGTGGACGGCAACGGAGAGGCCTGGCTCCTTCTCCTGGACGAGCAGAACTGGTGGGCAGAGGCCCGCTACGACTGAACAGCCAGAGTGGAACACCGAACTTTAGGCAGGAAGACAAAGATGGCTTGGAACAACCCGTCAATCCCATGGTCGGAGTTCGAACGCACGCTGTCAGACCGGCGCGGGCAGGACACCCACAAGACCAAAGGGGACGGCGGTGACAGCCCCGCCTGGTCAAGGAAACGCGGGCCTTACCGTCCGGTCCCCCTCAATCCCGCAAGGACTGCATCGCAAGCGGGTACCGCCGTCGTGCCTTATGCCGAACTGCACGCCCATTCGCATTACAGTTTCCTGGACGGCGCCTCCTCACCCGAGAAATTGGTTGAGGAAGCAGTCCGGCTGGGCCTCCATGCCCTCGCGCTGACCGATCATGACGGCTTCTACGGGATCGTGCGAATGGCGGAAGCCGCCGAAGCCTACGAGCTGAAGACAGTGTTCGGCGCTGAGCTGTCACTCGGACTCAGCAAACCCCAGCAGGGCGAAGCCGATCCTGAAGGTGACCATTTGCTCGTCATCGCACGCAAGGAAGAGGGCTACCACCGGCTGGCAGGAGCGATGACCACCGCACATCTGGCTGCTGATGCGGAAAAGGGCCACCCCATCTACGATCTCGACACCCTGGCGCACGCCCTCAAAGACCATTGCCTGATACTTACCGGATGCCGCAAAGGCTCAGTCCGGAGAGCCCTCCTCAGCGATGGCGAGCATGCCGCTGCACGGGAAGTAGATGCGTTGATCGATAGATTCGGACGAGGAAATGTGGTTGTGGAGCTCTTCGACCATGGGAACCCCCTCGACAGCAGCCATAACGACGCCCTCGTCCGTATTGCCGAGCGTGCGGGCATACCTTTCATCGCCAGCAACGCCGTGCATTATGCCGCTCCGGAGGGATACCCGCTGGCCGCAGCCATGGCAGCTGTCCGGGCACGCCGCAGCCTGGAGGAACTGGACGGGTGGCTACCCGCAAACAGCGGCGCCCATCTACGGAGCGGTTCCGAAATGGCAGCGCGGTTCGCCCGCTACCCCGGCGCGGTGGAACGGACTGTCGAGATCGCTGACCAGCTTGCGTTCCAGTTACGGGCTGCCCGTCCGAAGCTCCCGAAGCTCGATGTTCCTGCTGGGCACAGTCTTATCACTTGGCTCCGGCACCTCGTCGACGAAGGTATCAGGGAAAAGTACCCGGATGCGGACGAACGGGTCCATAGCCGGATCGAGCAGGAACTCGCAGTGATCGAGGCGAAAAACTTCCCCGGATATTTCCTGATTGTGCACGACATCGTGCAGTTTGCCCGCTCCCGAGGGATCCTTTGCCAGGGCAGGGGATCCGCGGCGAACTCTGCCGTCTGCTATGCGTTGGGGATCACCGCCGTCGACAGTATTTTCTACAACCTTCCGTTCGAGCGTTTCCTCTCCAGCCTCCGCGAGGAAGAACCGGACATCGACGTCGATTTCGACTCGGATCGGCGCGAAGAAGTCATCCAATACGTCTACGGCAAATACGGACGGTTCAACGCAGCCCAGGTAGCGAACGTCATCAGCTACCGCCCGAAGAACGCTGTCCGCGACATAGCCAAGGCACTCGGCTACAGCCAGGGCCAGCAGGACGCTTGGTCCAAACGGCTCGATCACTGGGGCGATCTCAGCGAGGGCAAGACCAATAACATCCCCGCCCCGGTCCTGGAGCTTGCGGACCAGATACTGGGCTTCCCCCGCCATCTGGGCATCCACTCCGGCGGGATGGTCCTCACCGAACGGCCCGTTGGCGAGGTGGTTCCCATCGAGCGTGCCCGGATGGAAAACCGCACGGTTCTGCAATGGGACAAGGACGATTGCGAATGGATGGGCCTGGTCAAATTCGACCTTCTCGGCTTGGGCATGCTCGCCGCCCTGCAGTACTCCTTTGATTTAATCGACAAGCATTTCGGTGAGCGCTGGACCATCGAGGGTATCCCGCGGGAAGAGCCGGCTGTCTACGACATGCTCTGCCGGGCCGACTCGATCGGGGTGTTCCAGGTGGAATCACGGGCCCAGATCAGCACGCTGCCACGTCTGAAGCCGAGGAGATTCTACGATCTGGTGGTGGAGATCGCGCTGATCCGCCCGGGTCCCGTCCAGGGTGGCGCGGTCCACCCGTACATACGACGCCGTGCAGGCAAGGAAGACATCACGTATCTTCATCCGCTATTGGAGCCGGTCCTTGAACGGACTTTGGGTGTCCCCTTGTTCCAGGAGCAGCTCATGCAGATGGCAGTTGCCGTGGGTGGCTGTACTGCCGAGGATGCGGATCTACTCCGTCGAGCCATGGGCTCCAAAAGGGGGCGGGAGAAGATCGAGTCTCTTGAGGCCAAACTCTATGCGGGGATGGCTGCCAACGGGATCAGCAGGGACGACGCCGACGCAATCTATGCCAAGATCCAGGCCTTTGCGAACTTCGGCTTCGCGGAATCCCACTCCTTGAGCTTCGCGGTATTGGTCTACGCAAGCTCGTGGCTGAAGCTGCACTATCCTGGCGCATTCCTCGCGGCCCTGCTCCGGGCACAACCCATGGGTTTTTACTCCCCGCAAACCCTCGTGGCGGATGCCCGCAGGCATGGGGTCCACGTGTTGCGCCCGGATGTCCTGCATTCCCTTGCCGAGGCAACCCTTGAAGTGCTCGACGAGGTCACAGGGGCGGGTCAGGTGGGCGGCATGGATTCCTGCCTGGACTTCCATCAGCCGGAGATCGGCCTATTCCAGCAGGATCAGCCACGCGAGGACCACCTGCACCGACGGGATAGCTCCCACGCAGTGCGGCTGGGACTCGACGGCGTCACGTCCATCGGGACTGAGGTAGCGAAGCGGATCGTGGCTGAGCGGGAGGAGCATGGCCCCTACCGGGACATGGCGGATCTGTCCCGCCGCGCGAATCTCAGCGCGGACCAGCTGGAGGCACTCGCGTCCGCCGGCGCACTCGATTCTCTGGGGATGAACCGCCGCGAAGCACTGTGGCAAGCCGGCGATGCCGCCCTGGAGCGGGAAGGACAGTTGCCAGGGACACACGTCGCCATCCAGCCGCCGTTGCTACCCGAGCTCTCGCCCCAGGAGAATGTTGCCTACGACATGTGGGCGACAGGCATCAGCACCGATGACCACCCGATGCGGCACGCACGCAACGGGCTGGATTCCAGGGGTGTGTCGCGGATTGACCGGCTCTCCCAGGTCGAGTCCGGCACGCGTGTTGAAGTGGCCGGCGTCGTGACCCACCGCCAACGCCCCCAGACCGCGCAAGGGATCACCTTCGTCAATCTCGAGGACGAGAGCGGCATCCTCAACGTCATCTGCAGCGTTGGCCTCTGGAAGAGGCACCGCCGCGTGGCCCGGGAATCATCCGCGCTGATCATCCGGGGTTTCCTCGAACGCTCGCCGGAAGGAGTCACCAACCTCGTGGCGGACAAACTTGAACCCCTGGTTCTGACAGTGAAGTCCAACTCCCGTGATTTCAGGTAGCCAAGTACCAGCCGCGGGCCGGGTTGCGGGTCAGATCAGATTCGCCGTGATCCTATCGCAAGATCCCCCGGAAAGGACTCTACTGCGGTGCGGATGCTTTGGATGGATGACACCCCCGCTGCTCGGCCGGCAGCGGGGGTGCACACTTTCATGCGTTTGCGATCAGCCCCAGTTCGGCCTTCGAGGCCAGGGAGGGGTGCTTCGGGAACACGCGGACGGTGTAGCCGAAGGATCCGGAGCGGTTGATCAGGATGGAGCCGGTGAACAAGTGCCGCCCGTTGCCAAGGTCCTCCGTTTCGGTCAGCTCGACCAGCGCCACGTCCTCGAGCGTGTCTCCGTCCTGGGCCCGGCCATAGGCCACCTCCACGCTGACGTCGTCCGGTGTCAGGGTGTGCAGGGCGATGTAGGCGTTGACCTGCAAGGTGTCGCCGATCTGCGGCTCCTCGGAGACTCCCACGGAGTCGACGTGTTCCACGATCAGCTGCGGCCAGGCGTTGCGGACCTTGGTGGTCCAGGCCGCCAGTTCCTTCGCTTCCTTGAACGAGGCCGTTCCCGCCTGCCTGCCGGCGACAGCCGCCGGGCGGTAGAGGGTGTTGACGTAGTCGTGGAGCATGCGGTCGGCCGAGACCGCGGGGCCGAGGTGGGCCAGGGTGTGCTTGATCATGGAGACCCAGTGCGTGGGGACGGCTTCCGGGCTGGACTGGGAGGGACCGGCCGCGCCGGCTTCCGCGGAGACCGTGGAGCCGTAGAAGCGCGGGGCCACCTGGGTTTCCAGGAGCTCGTAGAGGGCGGCGGCCTCGATGTCGTCGCGTTCGGAAGGGGAGGCGTCGTTGTTGGCGGTGGGGATCGCCCAGCCGTTCTCGCCGTCGTACATTTCATCCCACCAGCCGTCCAGGACGGACAGGTTCAGGGACCCGTTGATGGCCGCCTTCATGCCCGAGGTCCCGCAGGCCTCCAGGGGCCGCAGCGGGTTGTTCAGCCACACGTCGCAGCCCGGGAACAGGGTGCGGGCCATGGCGATGTCGTAGTTGGGCAGGAACACGATCCGGTGCCGGACGGCGGGATCGTCGGTGAACTTCACCAGGTCCTGGATCATCTTCTTGCCCGCGTCATCCGCCGGGTGGGATTTGCCGGCGATGACCAGCTGGATGGGGTGCTTGGGGTGCAGCAGCAGCGCCTTGAGGCGGGCGGGGTCCCGGAGCATGAGGGTGAGCCGCTTGTAGGTGGGCACGCGCCGGGCGAAGCCGATCGTCAGGACATCCGGGTCCAGCACGGTGTCCGTCCAGCCCAGTTCCGCATCCGCGGCGCCGCGCTTCTTCCACGAAGCCCTCAGGCGCGTCCGTACATCCTCCACCAAAGCGGAGCGCAACTCACGCCGCAGAGTCCACAGCTCCGCATCACTCACGTCGTAGATCTTGTCCCAACCGGTGGCATCCACATCACTGCTGCCAAAGTACTTTGCAGCCAGCCTGCTCATCTTCGGGTCGATCCAGGTGGGCACGTGCACGCCGTTGGTGACCGAGGTGATGGGGATTTCGGAGTGGTCAAAGCCCGGCCAGAGCCCGGAGAACATCTCCCGGGACACCACCCCGTGGAGCTTGGCCACGCCGTTGGCCCGCTGCGCCAGGCGCAGGCCCATCACGGCCATGTTGAACACCGCGGGGTTGCCGCCGTCGTAGTTCTCCCGGCCCAGTTCCAGGACCTTGTCCACCGGAACATCCGGGGCCAGGCCGGCGTCGAAGAAGTGCCTGATCTGCACGGCCTCGAACCGGTCGATCCCGGCAGGCACGGGGGTGTGGGTGGTGAACACCGTGGACGCACGCCCCGCGGCCAGGGCCTCGGACCACGTCAGCGGGGCCTCGGCGGACATGAGCTCCTGGATCCGTTCGACGCCCAGGAACCCGGCATGGCCCTCGTTGGTGTGGAACACCTCCGGAGCCGGGGTGCCCGTGAGGCGCTGGTAGACGCGCAGCGCCTTCACCCCGCCCATGCCCAGCAGCAGCTCCTGCTGCAGCCGGTGGTCACCGCCCCCGCCGTAGAGGCGGTCCGTGATCCCGCGCGCCGCGTCATCGTTTGCGGGCACGTTCGAGTCCAGCAGCAGAAGCGGAACGCGCCCGACGTCGGCCCGCCACACGTGCGCCCGCAACTTCCGGTCACCGGGCAGCGGCAGCGTGATCAGGGCCGGCGAACCGTCTTCCTCGCGCAGCAACGTCAGCGGCAGGCCGTCCGGGTCCAGCACCGGGTAGGTTTCCTGCTGCCAGGCGTCCCGCGAAAGGGACTGCTTGAAATAGCCCGCCTGGTAGAGCAGCCCGACGCCGATCAACGGCACGCCCAGGTCCGAAGCGGCCTTCAGGTGGTCCCCGGCCAGGATCCCCAGGCCCCCGGAATACTGCGGAAGCACCTCCGTGATACCGAACTCGGGCGAGAAATAGGCAATGCATGCCGGAGCGTCCGGACCCAGACCCTGGTACCAGCGCGGCTCGCTCAGATACCGGTCAAGGTCCGCAGCCGCGTGCTGGACACGCTCAACAACTGCAGCATCCGCTGCGAGCTCATGCAGTTCCTCGCGGCTGACCAGACCCAAGAACGTCATGGGGTCATGCCTGCCCTGTTCCCAGGCCTCGGGATTCAGCGCGGAAAACAGTTCACGCGTCGGCAAATGCCACGACCAACGCAGGTTCTTCGCCAACCGTGACAACGGGGCGATTGCTTCCGGCAGAACCGTCCGGACCGTGAACCGTCGAATAGCCTTCACTTCCGGCCACCTTCGAACGCGGCGAGGGCCGGTTTGGTCAACGTTTCCATGTTGTACCTCCAAGAGGTTGTTGTGATCATTGGGGAGATTTCGGGTAGGGGGAACCCGGTGCCGTCAGGTGAGGAGGCTTTTACGGCTCCGCCTGAGCAGGGCAAGCGCTTACATGCTTTGAGCGGGCGCCTTGAACCCAGAGGCGCTCCGGTGATGAGGCTCAGACGAAAGTAGCGGTCTCCAAGTTCCGTCCTCGCGCTAATCCAGGGCCTCTACGGCCCAGGATTAAGGGGATGCGGTTGCTCATGGACCCGCGGCGAGAGCCTGGGAATTCCAATTCCGGGCCGCCTGCCATCAGCTGCATCGTCAACACCCGGGACTGGTACCGAATGATTCCAAGCACGAGTTACTTCCTTCGTCTCTAGGAACACTGATCGGAGACCATCCACCATGTTGTACCAGGAGGAATCTCATCGCCGTTTCGTCGACGCGCCTTGTCGACGCGGGTCGATGGCTCGACAGTAGTTGGCGGCGCAGCGGTGTGTCAAATATCACAATCTCGTGTGATGGGACCGCGTAATGATGTGTCGTTTTGGCGGGTTGCCCCCAAACGACGCAATTTTTTTACGGCTGAGTGACGCGTGCCAGGGTGGTGCTTCCTCGTAATGTCAGCGCCGGTTCAGCCAGCCACTGCAGAGCCTCCGAACCTTCGCCTTTCAGGCGGCGCGAAAGAAATTGGGCTGCCTGCCGCCCCATTGCCCGGGGCTCGGCGGACGCCGTGGTCAGAGCGGGCATGAAGCGCTCCGCGGAGCCGGCACTGGTGTTGATCGCGACAATGGAGAGAGACTCGGGGACTCCCCAACCATGGGTCGCCGCCGAACCCAGAAGGCCTGCAGTTGCCGCTTCATTGATCATCACGAGGCCGGTTGTTTCCGGGGATTCTTTGAGGATCTGTCCGAACACGTCGCGACCACCGACAAGTGAGCTTGCGGCTGGGAATAGCCGAGCAGTGATCCCGTGCCGCGACGCGGCAGCTGCCACGGCATCCCAGGATCGGACCATCGGGCCGTATCCGGTGTCCAGGGACTCCCGCGAATGCGTCACGAGGCCTATTTCCGTGTGCCCAAGGCTGACGAGGTGGGACACTGCCAGCTCGCCCATGGCTTCAAAATCCGCGTCCACGAATGCCAGGTCATCGGCATCCGTCGGCCGTCCGATCGAGACGAACGGAACACCGGTTTCGATCAAGATCGGAATCCGCTCGTCGAATGACCTGACTTCCATGAGGAGGATTCCATCCACCAAGCCCTGGGCCACGACCCGCTGCATCTCGCCCAGATCGTCAGGGTCCATTGGCCACAGAAGCAGATGGTATCCGTCCGCGCGCGCTTGCTCCGCCGCGCCTTGGACATACTCGAATTCCGTGGTGTTCATCCCTTGCTCCCCGACCGGGAAGATCAAAGAGACGATGCCGGTCCGCTTACCAGCCAGTCCTTGGGCAAGGAGGTTCGGCGTATATCCAAGGTCGGACATGGCCTGAAAAATCCGCTCACGCGTTTCGGAGGCTATCGGCCGGACGCCGCTGAGGGCATAGGACACAGTGCTTCGGGAAACGCCAGCAATCCGTGCGACATCGGCCATGGTTACCAAGTACTATCCCCCTACGTTGTCGGCGGCCGGTTGGCGATACGCCAGCGAATGACCGCAATCCGCCTGACGGCGATGCCCACCAATAGTAAACCGTAATCGGTTGGCAAAGTGGTGCAGCCATGCTGAGCCCACTGTTCCATACACTCAACAGCTATGCGAGTACGCGGTCCCGAGGGTGCCTGGTTCACGACACGAAAAAGGGAACCACCCCCTCGGGTGATTCCCTTCCCACAAGACTGAGGCCCCACTCGAAAAATGGAACCACCCCTCGGGTGATTCCCTTCCCACAAGACTGAGGCCCCACTCGAAAAATGGACAGGTCCACATTCCAAACAAGGCCTCTATGGTGGAGCTGAGGGGACTCGAACCCCTGACCCCCTGCATGCCATGCAGGTGCGCTACCAGCTGCGCCACAGCCCCATATTCTTGCTGCTTCACGAACCGTGGACTGGCGCGAAAATCTCGTCCAGTTTTCGGATTCCTCCGAAGCAACTCAAATATCTTAGAACAGCATTTCCGAAAATTCCAAATCGGGCATATTCGGCCGGATTGCCGCTCGGCGCCTAGGATTCCTCGATGGCCGGAGCCTTCGCCGAGGCGTCGTCACCGAGATCCAGATCCACCACCGGGCAGTCTTTCCACAGGCGTTCCAAGGCGTAAAAGACCCGGTCCTCGGTGTGCTGGACGTGCACCACGATGTCAGCGTAGTCAAGAAGGACCCACCGGCCCTCGGAACGTCCTTCGCGGCGGACAGGACGAAGATCCTGCTTGAGCAGCTCTTCCTCGATGCCGTCAACAATGGCGTTGACCTGGCGTTCCGTCGGAGCGGACGCGATCAGGAAGACGTCGGTCAGGGCCAGACGCTCGCTGACGTCCAAGGCGATGATGTCCTCGGCCAGCTTGTCCGCTGCCGCGCGCGCTGCGTGGCGGGCTAAGAGGACGGATTGTTCATGTGCAGTCACGGGACTCCTTGTATGCGGCTTCGAAGATAGATCGAAGCCTGTTTGATGGCCTAAAGCCTATTGTTGTCAGCGGGAAAGTCCGCTGGTGATCATGATGATGCCCGTAATCAGGGCGACGACTCCGATGCCAACGAGCCCCAGGACAAGGAGCCGGGTACGCTGGGCGCGTCCGAGTCCCGCGGTCGCGGCGTCGAGCGGTTCAAGTCCGTAAGCCGAACTTGCCGAGATGGGCGGGTGCTCGGCCGGTTCGGCAAACGCTTCGTCACCTGATGCGGAGTCCGACGCCGGGCGCCGACCTGCCGCTTTAGCGGCGGCTTCCGCACGCGCCAAGACGCCGGCCCGGCCGCGCAAGTTGCGTGGTTTGCCCGGCGCCGACTGCCCGGACTTCAATTTCGGTGCAGGGGAAGTCACAAGAGGGACAAAGGTGGTGCCGGGAGGCTTCATGACGGGACGATCCAGTCCCGGAACCATGACGAATTCCAAGGGCGTGACCATGGCGAGGTTGCTGGCCGCAGAAGGCTCAACCCGGTCCTGAGCAGGACGGCTGTTCTGTTCAGCAAGCTTCTGCTTGGCCATGGCCCTCTTGTTGAGGATCGCCTCGCGTTCAGCCTGGGCGATTTGTTCCGCCAGCACCTCAGGATCAGCAGGCTCAACGTCCGCCCCGGAAGCCTCAGGTTCGGCGACCGCGATCTTTCGCACTGCCGATTCCATTGCGGCGATGTGCTCAAGCTTGTTGGACTGGTTGTTCGCTTGTGCAGCCAGGAGCTCGCGCGCCATCAAGGCCTGCTCCACGGTCATTTCCGGCGCGCCCGGAGGCGGCCCTGCCGTAACCCGGACACCACCGTCCGGCAATGTGCCGATGGGGGTGCCGCCGGGTTGCTGCTTGCCGGAAGCCTGGGCTGGGATGCTGGATGTCCTGGGCCCGGATCCGGGTGCTGCGACGATCGGGATCGCCGAAGTACCAGGGGCAACTTCCTCTTGCAGCTGCTGCAAGCGCAACTGACGGCGTGTAGGGGGACCGCCTCGGGAAAGTTGCTGCTCTTTGTCCGCCAATTCCTTGATGGCGCGGAGGGCGGCACGGTCGCGGGCACGGGCTTGGGATGAACGTTCCGCAGCCGGCTTCGCATCCACAGGGGCATCCGCTACGCGGCGCACCCGATTGACCGAGGCTACCCCGGGCGCATGGTTGGCGTCGTCGGACGAAGCGTTCTCCGCTGCGTCGGGGCTTCCGCCCGTTTGTTCCAGGCTGGCGTCCCGGGCTCGTCGAAGGTCACGCCGGCTACGGATGGGGGGCTGTTCCTGGCTCATTCAAAACTCACTCAGTACGTGCTTGGTGGTCTGATCCGGTCATAGCATGCAGGGGCTCCCCCATGCCGGGTTTGCCCGAGTACAGCTTGTATTTGGCGATGTACTGCACCACGCCGTCGGGCACGAGGTACCAGACCGGATTGCCTGCACCCACGCGCGCGCGGCAATCCGTCGAGGAAATCGCCATGGCAGGCACTTCCAGGAGGCTGACGTCCTCCCTGCCCATGCCATCGAGAACATGGCCTGGCCTGGTGACACCCACAAAGTGCGCCAAGGACCAGAGCTCGTCGACATCCTTCCAGGACAAGATCTGCGCCAAGGCGTCCGCGCCCGTGATGAAGAACAGATCGGCGTCCGGCCGCTGGGTCCGCAGATCGCGCAGGGTGTCGATAGTGAACGTCGGACCGGGGCGGTCTACGTCCACACGGCTTACCGTGAAATTGGGATTGGAAGCCGTGGCAATGACAGTCATCAAGTATCGGTGCTCAGCTTCGCTGACCTGCTTGTTCGACTTCTGCCAGGGCTGTCCGGTAGGCACGAAGACCACCTCGTCCAGCCGAAACTTGGCTGCAACCTCACTGGCAGCAACCAAGTGGCCGTGGTGAATGGGATCGAATGTCCCACCCATCACGCCCAAGCGAAGCCGACGCCCCGTTTCCTCGAAGGGTTTTGCGGCGGAAATGTTAGTGACCCAGCCCTGGGTGCTTGGCCGGGTGCTGGCGGTGCGGATCCGAGTGCTCGTCGACGGCGTCGTGACGGTTTCCGAGGTTGGTGTAGGAGACTGCCACGAACATCAGGACCAGGAGGATGCAGAAGATAGTGATGCCGAAGACGAACGGAGGAACCCACAACGGCGCCGGCGCCTCGCTCTCGCCCCCTTGAGCGAGAATGGAAATGGCGATCTGCTGAAACTGCATTTTCTCCCCTAGCGGTTCAAAGGATTGTCGACGGCGGATCCTCCCACCGTTCAGGACTTCTGTTCTATGTTACAGCGTTGTTAGCCGCGGATCTGGCCTTCACCCTGCACGATCCACTTGGTGGTGGTCAGTTCCGTGAGCCCCATGGGACCGCGAGCATGCAGCTTCTGCGTGGAGATTCCCACCTCGGCGCCCAAGCCGAGCTCGCCGCCGTCAGTGAAACGCGTGGAAGCGTTCACGATGACAGCCGCGGAGTCGATATCGGCGATGAATTTCTCAGCGTTGGCCAAGTTGTTCGTCAGGATGGCTTCCGTGTGGCCCGTGGACCACTTGCGGATGTGGGCGACCGCCTCGTCGAGGCTGTCCACCATGGCAACCGCGAGGTCAAGGTCCATGTATTCCGTCGCCCAATCGACGTCGTCGGCGGGAACCGTATCCACGGCGCCGGACAACGCTGCTTGGATCCGGGAATCGACGTGGAGAGTTACGCCGGCAGAACGCAGCGCGCCAGCGACTGCCGGCAGCACGGTCGATTTGGAGTGAACCAAGAGCGTCTCCACGGTGTTGCAGACGCTGGGACGCTGGGTCTTGGCGTTGAGCAGGATATCGACGGCCATCTGTTCGCTGGCGGATTCGTCGATGAAGATGTGCACATTGCCTTCGCCGGTCTCAATGACGGGCACCGAAGAGTTGTTGACCACAGTCTGAATCAGGTCCCGTCCACCACGGGGAATCAGCACGTCCACCCGGCCGCGGGCACGCATGAGCACATTGGCGCCCTCGCGGCCGAACTGGTCAACGGTCTGGACAGCGTCAGCCGGAAGGTCAACGGATTCCAGTGCGTCGCGGAGGATCTTCACTAGGGCCGCGTTGGTGTGGTCCGCAGCCGATCCGCCGCGCAGGATCACCGCGTTGCCGCTCTTCAGCGCTAGTCCGGCGATGTCCACGGTGACGTTGGGGCGGGCCTCGTAAATCGCTGCCACCACGCCCATGGGCACGTTGACTTGGCGCAAGCGCAGCCCGTTGGGAAGAGTCTGGCCGCGGACAACGTTGCCCACGGGATCCGGCAAGCCTGCCAGGTTTTCAAGGGCGGCGACGAGGCCGTCGATGCGAGCGGGAGTCAGGGTCAGGCGGTCCAGCAAGGCAGCGGAGGTTCCGTTGGTGCGGCCCGACTCAACGTCCTTGGCGTTGGCAGCGAGGATCAGCCCCTGCTGTTCCTTGAGGGCAGCGCCGATCGCGTGCAGCGCGCGGTCCTTCCAGGCACGGTTCGCCTGGCCCATGCGCCGTGCGGCCTGCCGTGAGCGGTCCGCAATCGAATGCACGGCCGCTTCGACGCGCTCGGGGGTGAGCGGCACGGTTCCCAACTCCGGAGTTTCCGGCACCTGGGCGGCATTGCCGGAAGTCAGGGCGTCGGTCATCACGGGAGAATCAGGGGTCAGGGCCTCAGTCATTCTCCAAGTTTAGTGGAGCGGGAGGGTTGAACCAGTACGAGGTCGTCAACATGAACAACTACGCGGTCATATCCGCGGCCAAGGTCCTTGGCGAGCTCCTTGGTTGAACGGCCAAGCATGCGCGGAAGCTCTTCCGAGGAATAGTTCACCAGTCCCCTGGCAATCACGGTGCCCTCGGTAGAGATCATCTCCACAGGATCGCCGGGCTCGAAATCCCCGGTCACTGAGGAAATCCCGGCGGGCAGCAGCGAGGTGTGACGGTCGCGCACGGCTTTGACGGCGCCGTCGTCGAGCACCAAACGGCCCCGAACAGAAGCGAGGTGGGCCAGCCACAAGAGGCGGACGGGTTTACGGTTGCCGTTGATGGCAAACCACGTGCCTACGTCCTCGCCCGCGAGGGCGGCCGCGGCATTGGCGGTGGACGTCACCAAGGCGTGAATGCCGGAGCCTGCCGCGATCGACGCAGCCTCCACCTTGGTGGTCATTCCACCCGTACCGATGCCGGCTTTGCCTGCCTTGCCGATGGTCACGCCGACCAGGTCCTGGGGGCCAGTGACGAGCGGAATGCGCTTGGCACCGAGCGACGGCGGACCGTCGTAGAGCGCGTCGACGTCGGAAAGCAGGACCAGCGCGTCAGCCCGGACCAAGTGCGCCACCAAGGCTGCGAGCCGGTCGTTGTCACCAAAACGGATTTCATGCGTGGCAACAGTGTCGTTTTCGTTCACGACGGGCACGACGCCGAGGTTCAGCAGGCGGTCCAGCGCCCGGTACGCGTTGCTGTGCTGCGTGCGCCGCATCAAATCATCCGCAGTCAGCAGGACCTGGCTGACGGTGACACCGTGCGCGGCAAAAGCCTGCGAGTAGCGAGCCATCAACAGCCCTTGGCCCACACTGGCCGCGGCTTGTTGCGTGGCAAGGTCCTTAGGACGCTTTGCCAAGCCAAGCGGCGCGAGACCTGCCGCGATTGCACCGGAAGAGACCAGGATGATCTCCGTCCCTGAGTTGCGCTTCTCGGCCAGTGCGTGGACGAGGGCCGTCAGTGCTTTCTCCGAGATGCCGCCCTTGATGCTGGTCAGCGAGGATGAACCCACCTTCACCACGATCCGCTTGGCGCCAGCCAAGGCCTGGCGTTCAGCAGCGTCGGCGTCTTCAATCACTTCAGAGACGCGGGCCGTACTAGTCGTCATTTTCGGCTTCCAGGCCGCTTTCCTTCAGCGGCTTGGGTAGACGGCGGCCGCTGACGGACTCAGTCCAGATGCCCGCCTTGCGCTCGGCTTCGAGCTCGGCGCGTGCTGCGGCCTTTGCTTCGCGGCGCTCGAGCTGCTCATCGCGCTTCTGCGAACGGGTGGGACGGTCGCCGATGTCAGCAACACGGATATCCGTGCCTCGAGGCGTCGCCAGGAGTTCGGCGCCCGCCATCATGGTGGGCTCCCAGTCGAAGACGACGCCGTCCTCTTCGCCGATCACCACGGTGTCACCCGGAACGGCACCCATCTTGAACAACTCGTTCTCGATGCCGAGCTTGGCAAGGCGATCGGCAAGATAGCCAATGGCTTCTTCATTGGTGAAGTCCGTCTGCTTGACCCAGCGGACCGGCTTCTCCCCCAGCACGCGGAAGAGCGGCTCAAGGTTTTTCTCCTCGCGGCGGATCTTGAAGCCGGACTCATTGACGGCACGGGGGCGGAGAACGGGCGTTGGGACCTTGGGAGGCGCAGTGGCAACGGCCTTGCGGGCCGCCATGACAATCTCGCCCATGGCGTAGCTCAGTTGGCGCAGGCCTTCATGGCTCGTGGCGGAGACTTCGAAGACGCGGTAGCCGCGCTGTTCCAGTTCGGGACGGACGAACTCGGCCATGTCCCGACCATCAGGCAGGTCCACTTTGTTCAGGACCACAAGCTTTGGGCGTTCGTTCAGGGGAACTACTTCGCCGTCAACGCCGGCGTAGCTCATATCCACTGCGTACTTGTCCAGCTCTTGCTCGATGATCGCAAGATCCGAGAGGGGGTCCCTATCTGCTTCAAGGGTCCCGCAGTCCAGCACGTGCACCAGTGCGGCACAACGCTCTACGTGGCGCAGGAAGTTGTGGCCCAGGCCTTTGCCCTCGCTCGCGCCCTCGATCAGACCGGGAACGTCGGCAATGGTGAACCTGACGTCACCGGCCTGAACCACGCCCAGGTTGGGGATCAGGGTAGTGAACGGGTAGTCGGCGATCTTTGGCCGCGCCGCTGACATCGCCGCGACAAGGCTGGACTTGCCTGCGGAGGGGAAGCCAACCAGCGCGATGTCCGCGATGGACTTCAGTTCCAGGACGATGTCGCTGGAGTCGCCTTCAGTGCCGAGGAGGGCGAAACCGGGAGCCCTGCGCTTCTGCGAAGACAACGACGAGTTACCGAGGCCGCCCAGGCCGCCTGCAGCGGCGATGAACTCGGTGCCTTCACCTACAAGGTCAGCAAGGACAACGCCGTCCTTGGTCTTGACCACAGTGCCGTCCGGGACGGGAAGCACGAGGGTTTCGCCGTTCTTGCCGCCGCGCCAGTCGCCCATGCCGGGTCCACCGTTGGTTGCGTGGCGATGGGGTGCGTGGTGGTAATCAAGCAAAGTGGTGGTCTGGGCATCAACGCGCAGGATGACGTCGCCGCCATTACCGCCGTTGCCGCCGTCGGGTCCGCCGAGGGGCTTGAACTTCTCGCGCTTAACAGAGACACAGCCGTGGCCGCCTGTTCCGCCGGATACGTGAAGTACTACCCGGTCTACGAAGGTCGCCACGTGTTTCTCCTCTATGTGGAAATTACTGCTTGAAGTGCGTGTTGCCGGCTGATGCGCCGCCGCCCGCCCTAGTAAATTCTAGTGCGGTTAAAAAGACAGGTGGAGCGGGCCATACGGCCCGCTCCACCCGTTCAGAACGTGTTATTACTCTGCAGCTGCAGCAGCAACGATGTTCACTACGCGACGGCCGCGGCGAGTACCAAACTCAACCGCACCTGCCTGCAGGGCGAACAGGGTGTCGTCGCCACCGCGGCCGACACCGGCGCCGGGGTGGAAGTGGGTGCCGCGCTGGCGGACGATGATCTCGCCAGCGGAAACGACCTGGCCACCGAAGCGCTTTACGCCGAGGTACTGGGCGTTGGAGTCACGACCGTTGCGAGTGGAGCTCGCGCCTTTTTTATGTGCCATTTGAAATGCCTGCCTTTAAATTCTGGGGAATCTGTTGAAAACCTGAACAGCAACCAGTGGTTACTTGATACCGGTGATCTTGATCTTGGTCAGTTCTTGACGGTGACCCTGGCGCTTCTTGTAGCCGGTCTTGTTCTTGAACTTCTGGATGACGATCTTCGGACCACGGAGGTCTTCGAGGATCTCAGCCGTAACCTTGACCTTGGCCAGATCCGCAGCAGCGGAGGTGACCTTGTCACCGTCCACCAGGAGCAGTGCGGGCAGCTCAAGAGTGCTGCCGGCTCCACCGGGGACGCGGTTCAGGGTTACGTAGTCTCCAACGGAAACCTTTTCTTGGCGGCCGCCTGCGCGGACAATCGCGTACACCACTTGGGCACTCACTTCTCTCGACGTTTATTACTAAATTTGCGTGCGGAACCCCGATCCGAAAACGGGCCTGGTTCACGCTGTGCCTCAACGCCGTGGACTCCGGTACGGAATCCATGAGTCATCCCTCAAACAGTTCCAAGTGAAAGGCTAGTTCCAAATGAAAGGTCTCTAGGGGCATAACCCAAGTGTTGGCGTAAGCACCGAAGATCTAGATTACGCTAGTTTCGCCTTCGGCTGCAAATGAGGCCAGGCCCGGAGGCTGCCACGTGATGGCTGCCACAGACTGGCTATGTCGCCGTCCGGTACCGTGCCCGTCTACCTTACCCTGCCAGCCTGGAAAAGTACGGATCGTTGGTCCGACACGCGGCGGCTCCCGCCGAAACGGCCTGACGATCCAACTTTTCCGCGTCAGAAACCAGGCTCAACCATGCACACGTGGAGCATCAAAGAACGCAGTTTCGTAGCGGCAGGATTGGGCGAATGCTTCCATCATCGCGGCCCGCTCCCCAAGGGAGGCTGTCTGCGCGGCAGCATCTGTGATGTCGATTGCCCTGCGGGTAGCCTCAGCAAACGCCTCGTCCGCATAGGTGCGCAGCCAGTCCGCATAAGGGTGCTCCTCCGAGGCTTCCGCCTGAAGATAGCCATGATGGAGCTGCTGTCCCACCTCGGCGTACAACCAGTAGCAAGGCAGGACGGCAGCCAGTAACACGGCATAGCTGCCCGACGCCGATGCCGCCAGCAAATGGTCCACGTAAGCTTTGGTGACAGGTCCCGGTTCTCCGCTTGCCTGGCGTCCGCTGAGCCAGTTCCGGTGCAGCTCGGACTCGACTTCAAGGCACATCTGCGAACCGCGGGCCCAGAACAGCTGTTCGGTCTCGCTGGGAGCGAGGGCGCTTGCCCGCGCCAGAACCCGGGAATAGCCGTTGAGATAGATGGCATCCTGCGACAGGTAGTAGGTGAACTGCTCTTCACCAAGCGCGCCGGACTGCAGTTCCCTGATGAAGTCCAGTCCGTAGATGGCCTCGAGTTCCGATTGGGCGGCGTCCCACATCCGGACCGCGAAAGCACCCGGTTGGAGGGCGTGCTGGTGCGCGTGGAAGTGGTGGATCGGTCCGTTGCCTTTCCCCACTTCCAGCACCTCGGACTGGGTCAGCGCCTCCTGGAGCCACGGCTTGACAACGCGCAGTGCTGACTCCCAATCGCCAAGCCGCGCCTTCGCCGTCGCCATCGCTGAGGACAGGGAACACCCCGTGCCATGGCTGTTGCGGGTCTCCACCCGCAGGCCGCCGAACTCGACGACGTCCTGGCTCAGGAGTCCCCCGGTGTTGACCAGGGCGTCCGGGCAGTCGGTTCCCCTCAGATGGCCGCCCTTCACCAGGACGGTGTTTCCGCAGGCAGCAGCCAAGCGCTTGCCCTGCTCCAACGCCGATGCCCAGTCAGTGGCTTCAGGTTCGCCAAGCAGCATGGCCAATTCAGGAAGGTTGGGGGTCACCAAGTCAGCGAGGGGCAGAAGTTCCCGCAGTGCGGTTTCAGCGGACTCCGCCAAGAGCCGGTCGCCGCTGGTAGCGATCATCACTGGATCCAGCACGACGACGGCGGGGCGCGCCTCGCCGAGCCAGCGGCGAACTTCGTGGATGACCGCGGCGTCCCCGAGCATACCGATTTTGACGGCATCAACCGTGATGTCGGTGCTAATGGCGTCCAACTGCTGGCGCAAGAACGCCACGGGAGGCACATGGACGGCAGTGACCCCCTGCGTGTTCTGTACGGTGAGCGCAGTGATGACGGCCATGCCGTAGCCGCCGTTGGCCGCAATGCTCTTCAGATCGGCTTGGATCCCGGCACCACCCGAAGGATCCGAGCCGGCAATGCTGAGGACCCTGGGGATAGGGCGCTGGATGGCCTTGAGCGGGTAGACAGCTGATTGGGCTGAAACAGTCATACGAGACATCCCTTCGCCGGTGCTAACCGGACAGGTTCAACGGGTCTGGTCTCAGCCGGCTTGGTGCGCGGCACCCCGTGTCAGTCCCTTAGCTTAACCCGGATCACACGGCGCCCGCTGAAATGGCCAGCAACGCCGAAGCCCCGGCGGTTTCACAGGAGCGGAAACGGCCGGGGCTTCGGACAGGGTACTTCGCTCAGAGCTCGGACTTGGGCACGCCGACTCCGAGGATGATCGGTTCCGCTGCCGCCGTCGACTTAGCCGGAGCAGCATCGGGGGCCTTGGCCTCGTGCGCGGCCCCGCCGGAGGCAGGGGCGGCAACCTCGTGGTGCTCCACGTCGGTGGCGTTGGCGGCACCCTGGGCCCGGCTGGCGCTACGGTTGCGGCGACCTCGGCGTCCACGCGATCCTGATTCCGAGGACTCCCCGGTTGCAGCGGCGGAGGCCCCTGCGGGGGCTTCCTGGGCTTCTGTCGCCATCCTCGCGGTGTCCGGGGCCTCGCCGAGGCCTGCGAACGCCTTTGCCAACAGATCCAAGCTCATGGCTGGTGCGCCACTCGCTGGCTCTTCTTCGTGGTGGACGAAAGGCAACGCCACTTCCTCGCCGCCGAATCGCAGGACAGGCTTTGAACGTTCCTCGCCACTCGAAGCGGCAGCAGGAGCCTGAACCGGGGCCGCGGGAGCCTGGACCGGGGTTGCTTCCGCTACGTGCCCGCCAGCGAGCGATTCCGCGGCGTGGTGTAGCTCGTCGTCGTGCAGGTGTGCAGCGTGGGCCGCAGCCGCGATGGTGGCGAGGGCAGCGCGGGTTGCTGCCAGACGATTAGGATCCGTCGATTCGACGTGGACCGGAGCCGGAGGGGTCAGCGGAAGCTCAGTTGTCCCTTGCCCCGTGCCCCTGCCGCGGCGGCGCTTGCGCTGCTCCGGGCGGACAGTCGGCTGTGACTCCGTGCGCGGGTGGTGATGTTCAGCGGCCACCACGTTGGCCCGGCGGTGCTCCACGGGCTCGTCGCGCGTGACGATTCCGCGCCCTGCGCAGGTTTCGCACTGCTCGCCGAAGACCTCAAGCAGTCCGGTGCCCATACGCTTGCGGGTCATCTGGACCAAGCCAAGCGAGGTCACTTCGGCAACCTGGTGCTTGGTGCGGTCCCGGCCGAGGCACTCGACCAGGCGGCGCAACACGAGATCGCGGTTGGATTCCAGGACCATGTCGATGAAGTCGATGACAATGATTCCGCCGATGTCGCGCAGGCGCAGCTGACGGACCACTTCTTCGGCAGCTTCAAGGTTGTTCTTGGTGACGGTTTCCTCGAGGTTGCCACCGCTGCCGGTGAACTTCCCGGTGTTGACGTCAACAACGGTCATGGCCTCGGTGCGGTCGATCACGAGGGAGCCGCCGGAGGGCAGGAAGACCTTGCGATCCAATGCCTTGTGGATCTGTTCGTCCACGCGCCATGCCGAGAAGATGTCCTGGTCTGAAGTCCACTTCTCAAGGCGGCCTACCAGATCCGGAGCCACGTAGGTCACGTAAGCCTCGATGGTGTCCCAGGCTTCATCGCCGGAGACGATGAGCTTGGAGAAGTCCTCGTTGAAGACGTCACGGACAACTTTGATGGTGAGGTCCGGTTCGCCGTACAACAGTTCGGGCGCGAGGATCTTGGTGGACGTGGACTGGCTTTCGATGCCTTCCCACTGGGCCCGCAGTCGGTTGATATCGTGCGTCAGCTCTTCCTCGGAAGCACCTTCAGCCGCGGTCCGGACAATGACGCCCGCGTTGTCGGGGAGGCGATCCTTGAGGATCTTCTTCAGACGGTTGCGCTCGACGTCGGGCAGCTTGCGGGAGATGCCGGTCATGGAACCCCCGGGCACGTACACGAG
The DNA here is from genome assembly GCF_057747935.1 of Arthrobacter sp. DMZ02-1R. Classification (NCBI taxonomy): domain Bacteria; kingdom Bacillati; phylum Actinomycetota; class Actinomycetes; order Micrococcales; family Micrococcaceae; genus Arthrobacter; species Arthrobacter sp. DMZ02-1R. Next base: position 2,049,149 of record NZ_CM173230.1, on the reverse strand, counting down.
GTAGCGGCCCGGGAGCGAAATCTGGCTGGTCAAGCGCGCACCCTTGTGGCCAACGGGGTCCTTGGTGACCTGTACCAGCACGGAATCGCCGGACTTCAGGGCGTTTTCAATGCGGCGCGGTTTGCCTTCCAGAGTGACGGCGTCCCAGTTGACTTCACCGGCGTACAGCACGGCGTTGCGGCCGCGTCCGATGTCGACGAATGCGGCTTCCATCGACGGCAGAACGTTCTGGACTTTGCCCAGGTAGACGTTGCCGATCAGGGAATCCTGCTGTGTCTTGGACACGAAATGCTCCGCGAGCACGCCGTCTTCCAGGACACCGATTTGGATCCTGTCGTCGCGCTGGCGAACGATCATCTGGCGGTCCACGGACTCGCGGCGAGCCAGGAATTCGGCTTCGGTGATGACCTGGCGGCGGCGACCGGTCTCGCGGGACTCGCGGCGGCGCTGTTTCTTGGCTTCAAGGCGAGTGGAGCCCTTGACGCTAGTGACGCGGTCGGAGCTGCTGGTGGACTCAACGTGTGCGCGGGGAGCGCGGACACGGGTCACAGTGTTGGGGGGATCGTCGTCTCCGCCGCCCGTCAGCTCCAGGTCCTGGTCGCCACGACGGCGGCGCCGACGACGTCGGGAGGTCACGCCTTCCTCAAGGACTTCCTCGGTGCCGACTTCCACTTCGTCATCGGATTCCGCGGAAGCTTCTTCTCCAGCGGCATCTTCGCGTTCGGTGCCGCGACGCCCGCGGCGCCCGCGGCTGCGACGGCGGCGGCGGCTGCCGGCATCATCGAGCTCGCCCTCCTCGGCAGCTTCCTCAACGTCGGCTTGAGATTCCCCTTCGACGACGGCCGGCTTGGCAACTGCGCTCAAGTCCGGTGCCTGGAAGATCATGGACGTGACGGAGGCCGGTTCCAGGAACAGCGAGGCGACCGGGCTTGTAGCTGCGGGCTTGGCGGCCGGTTCCTCGGTGGTTTCCTCGGGCGCAATCTCCGCAGCCGGCGGTTCCACGGGCGCAACCTCGGTAACCAGCGCTTCAACCTCGGATTCTTCGGCAACCGGCTCTGCGGTCTTCGCCTTCGTAGTACGACGACGGCGGACCGGCTTTTCCGGGACCGCTTCAGTTTCTGCCGCAATTTCAGGTTCCACGACGGCGGCAGCCTCTGCTGCCTCGCCACCGGCGGGAGCTTCCTGTGCGAATCCTGGCAGCGGCTCGGGAGTTTCGACCTTCTTGCGTGTCCGGCTACGCCGGACAGGAGCCTTGGACGCTTCGGCGCCTGCATCTTCGGTAGGCGGCTCCGCAGCGGATGCGGCAGCACCGGCGTCGGGGGTTTCTTCCGCAGCGAACGTCTTCGGCACCGCCTTGCGGCGGGTTCGGGTGGCTTTCTTGGGCGCTTCAGTGGTCTCGGTGGACGCCGCATCTTCGGCGACGGCTACAACTTGCTCGTTATCCATATGTGGTGACACTCCTGCCCTTGCGCAACCGCCACATCCGGCGCCCAGAGGGGCAAATATTGTCAAAACCCGCAGGCGTTGACAGAAGTCAGTAGTGGTCTCTCCGGTTCGCACCAGCTTGAGGGTGCGGCATTCACGGAAAGCCGGCCTTGATCCAAACCCGTTGTTCTAGTGCCACAACCAGGTGCCGTCCATTGCCACCGCGGGCCTACCGTGGATCAACGGATCCTGGGCATGCCCTGCACGTGAATGGCGGTCTTGCGAACAAGATACCGGACCGGATTCCGCATGTGGATCGGCTTCCGGCCATGTTCATTCTCTCACACGCCCGCGCTCCCGGCAGGAATCACCTCGCGAAAGCTTGCGTGCCGTGACCCTCTGGACGCCGCATCCAGCCACCGAGGCTAGAATCCTCCCAAGAGCACCCCCGGCCCCGGGCCGGGCTTTCCAGTAAAGGACCGCTAACCATGCCGAGCCCCGCCAGCCCGAACCTGGCCAATAACGACGCCCGCTCCCTCCGGCACGAGAAAGCCCGGAAGGACAATGCAAGGAAAAGCCCCGATGGAGGAAACACCGCCGACGCGGCGGTACCGCCCATGGTCCGCGACCGGCCCATTGCGTGGTTGCTGCTCGTCACCGGTGCCATAGCCTGGCTGGCATCCGGCGCGCTCGTCCTCGAGAAATTGCAGGTCCTCATCGACCCGAACCACGCAACGGTCTGCGACGTCAATCCGTGGGTGTCCTGCGGCAGCGTCATGAAGACACCGCAGAGTTCGGTCTTCGGCTTCCCCAACATGTTCATCGGCATCGTGGCCTTTGCCGTGATCATCACCACTGCCATGGCAATTTTTGCGGGGGCCAAGTTCGCCCGCTGGTACTGGATCGGGCTTCAGACCGGCGTGACGCTGGGCTTCATCTTCATCGTGTGGCTGTGGTCGCAGGCTTTGTATGTCATTCACATCCTGTGCCCGTTCTGCATGGTGGTGTGGGCATGCATGATTCCGCTTTTCGTGTTCGTGACCATCAGGAACGTGGTGCATGGGGTCATTCCGGCTCCCGCGCGCTTGGCCAAGATCCTGGGCGAATCCGGTTGGATCATTTCCGCGCTGCTCTACGTTGCCGTGATTGCGAGCATCTTCTTTGCCTTCATCAACGTCTTCATTGGCACATCGGGCTACTGAGCGCTTATACCGTAATTGAGCAATTAACCTCAGAAGGGGCCCGTGTTCGCGTGAACATGGGCCCCTTCAGCCATTGGCTTGGGGAAAACTACGCGCCGAACCAGATCTTGATCTCGCGCTCGGCGGAATCCACCGAGTCGGAACCGTGCACCAGGTTCTGCTGCACGGCCAGGCCCCAGTCGCGGCCGAAGTCACCGCGGATTGTGCCGGGTGCCGCCGTCGTCGGGTCCGTGGTTCCGGCAAGAGAGCGGAAGCCCTCGATCACGCGATGGCCCTCGAAAATGGCGGCGACAACCGGGCCGCTGAGCATGAACTCAACCAGCGGCTCGTAAAACGGCTTGCCGAGGTGCTCTTCGTAGTGCTCTTCCAGCAGCTCGCGGGTGGCGTTGACCTTCTTCAATTCGACCAAGGAGTATCCCTTGGACTCAATGCGGGCGAGGATGCTGCCGCTCAGGTTGCGGGCGACGCCGTCGGGCTTGATCAGTACAAGGGTGCGCTCAATGCTCACGGTTGCTCCAATGTGGTGGTGTGTGGGTTTCCCAGCCAGTTTACGGGGTTAGGCTCAAACGGACTGACCCGTAGCGTCTTCCCCGTGCGAGGCGTTCCACTCGGCTTGTTCGCGATCGCGCTTGGCATTGTCGCGGTCAATCCTCATGCCGGCGCGGATGCCGTACCACCAGCACGCCGCAAACAGGATTCCCACGACGAACATCGTAGGCTCGGCGAATCCAGTAAGGATCAGGACCAGCTGCAAAACCCAGCCAACTCCGACGCCCCACGGCTTGCTGAGGACAGCACAGGCCAGGACCAGCACCACGCTTAATGTAATGCCGAATGTCAGGATCAGTGCCGGCGATATCTCTCCACGCTTCAGGCCGAAAACAGCCAAAGTGGCGAAGAAAGCGACGAAAGCTTCCAGGAGGAGCACGGTCGAAGCGAACATCACCTTGGTGGAACGGCGCTTCTTGGGCATCCCCGGGCGCCATTCGCGCTGGGCCTTCGTGAGTTTGGCCATACTCAAGCACCGGCCTTTCCAAGGAGCATGCGGGCTTCGGCCACCACGGTGATGGAGCCGGTAACAAGTACCCCGCCGGCCAGGTCTTCGTTGGCTTCTGCGCGTTCCACAGCCCATTCGATCGCATCATCCAGCTTCTCGGCAATGTGGACGTTGTCCGCACCGAAGCCAAGGTCGACGGCGAGATCGGCCAATTGCGCGGCCGGGATAGCCCGCGGTGAGCTCGACTGCGTGAAGCAGAACTCCTCCGCCAGTCCGCCCAGGGATTCCTTGAGCTGGCGCAGGATTTCTTCCGCATCTTTTTCCTTGAGGACTCCGAGGACCACCACCAGCTTGCTGAAGCTGAAGGCCTCTTCAATTGCCTCGGCCGAGACGCGGATGCCATCAGGGTTGTGGGCGGCGTCCACAATGATCGTGGGAGCGGTGCGCACCACCTCAAGACGGCCGGGCGACGTGACATTGCCGAAAGCCTCGCGGAGGACATCGCCGTCGAGCTCCTTCTCGCCGCCACCGAAGAACGCCTCCAGGGCCGCGACGGCTACTGCGGCGTTCTCGGCCTGGTGGGCGCCGTGCAAAGGCAGCAGCAGATCCTCATAGCGGCCCGCGAGGCCCTGGATGGTCAGCACTTGACCTCCAACGGCGACGCTGCGGGACTCCACACCGAATTCGACGCCTTCAAAGCGGAACGGCACCCCAACCTCGCGCGCCTTCTCCAAGAGCACCTGCGCGGCGTCCACGGGCTGGGCTGCGCTCACCAGGAAGCCGCCAGGCTTGATGATCCCGGCCTTCTCGCGGGCGATGTCCTCGGTGGTGTCGCCCAGGAGATCCGTGTGGTCGAGGGAAATCGGCGTCACCACGGAAACCTGGCCGTCGCCCACGTTGGTGGCATCCGTGATGCCACCAAGGCCAACCTCAATGACGGCGACATTGACGGGCTGGTCAGCGAAGATCGCGAAACCCAGAATGGTCAGGCACTCGAAGTACGTGAGCTTGGGCTGGCCGTCGGCCTCGAGTTCCTTGTCCACGATCTCGAGGTAAGGCCGGATCTCGTCCCAGATCCGGACGAAGGTCTCATCCGAAACCGGCTCGCCGTCTATGCTGATGCGCTCGGTGACCTTTGACAGGTGCGGGCTGGTGTAGCGGCCGGTGCTCAAGCCATGGGCGCGGAGCCCAGCCTCAATCATGCGGGCAGTGGATGTCTTGCCGTTAGTGCCCGTGATGTGGATGATCGGGAACGCCTTGTTGGGTTCGCCCAGCACGTCCATGGCCCGGTACAGCGGCGCAAGCCGCGGCTCCATCTTGTTTTCCGGGGCGCGGCCCAGGAGTTCGGCGTAGACGCTTTCTACGGAGAATTCGTCGCTCATGTACTAGGCCTCGATCTTTGTAACGGTGATCTGCGGCTCGACGGCGTCGCCGGAGACGACGGGGTCGAGCTTGAGGGACAGGGTTTCGGTCTTGACCAACTCTTCATTGGCGCGAAGCGCGTCAACAACGTCGTGGACAGCCAGCACGGTGGTGTGGATGCGGTCGCTGACGTTGAGTCCAGCGTCCTTGCGGGCCTGCTGGATGGCACGGACCATGTCGCGCGCCAGGCCTTCGGCAGCAAGTTCGGGGGTGACCTCGGTGTTCAGGACCACGAAGCCACCACCGGGGAGGACAGCAACGGCCGCGGACGATCCGTCAGCCGATTCCGCGACGACGGTTTCCAGTGTGTACTCCTGCGGTTCCAGTTCGAGGCCGCCTGCCGTGACCACTCCTTCATCGGAAACCGACCAGTCGCCGGACTTGGAGCCCTTGATGGCCTGCTGGACGTTCTTGCCCAGGCGTGGACCGGCCGCGCGGGCATTGACCACGAGTTTCTGCTCGATGCCGAATTCCTCCGGCGACGCCGTGGCGGCATCCAAGAGCCGGACGGAACGCAGGTTCAGTTCATCCGCGACGACGGCGGCGAAGCCTCCCAGCGCATCCGCACCGGGTGCCACCACAGTGAGTTCCTGCAACGGCAGGCGAACGCGGAGGTTGGCGGCCTTGCGCAGGCTTGAACCGGCCGAGCAGATCTGCTGGACGCGGTCCATGGCTTCCACGAGATCCGGGTTTGCCGGGAACAGCGCGGCCTCGGGCCAATCCGCCAAGTGCACGGAGCGGCCGCCGGTCAAGCCCCGCCAGATCTCCTCGGAAACAAGGGGAAGCAGCGATGCAGAGACACGGCAGACGGCTTCGAGCGCCGTGTAGAGGGCGTCGAAAGCGTCAGCGTTCTCGTCGAAGAAGCGTTGGCGGCTGCGGCGCACGTACCAGTTGGTGAGCATGTCCAAGTAGCTGCGCAGTTCATCGCAGGCGCCGGAAATGTCGTAGTCGTCCAGGCTGGAAGTGATGTTGCGGACGAGGTCCCCGGTGTTTGCCAGCAGGTACTGGTCCAGGGTGTCCGTGTAGCCGTCGTAGCGCAGTTTGGCGTCATAGCCGGCGCCACTATTGGAGGCGTTCGTGTACAGAGTGAAGAAGCTGTACACGTTCCACAGCGGCAAGATGACCTGGCGGACGCCGTCGCGGATTCCCTGCTCGGTGACCACGAGGTTGCCGCCGCGCAGGATTGGGCTGGACATCAGGAACCAGCGCATCGCGTCGGAGCCGTCGCGGTCCAGGACCTCGGAGACGTCCGGGTAGTTACGCAGGCTCTTGGACATCTTCTGCCCATCCGAGCCCAGGACGATGCCATGGCTGATCACATTGCGGAAGGCCGGCCGGTCGAAGAGCGCTGTGGACAAGATGTGCAGCATGTAGAACCAGCCGCGCGTCTGCCCGATGTACTCCACGATGAAGTCGGCCGGGTTGTGGGTGTCGAACCATTCCTCGTTTTGGAACGGGTAGTGCACTTGGCCGTACGGCATGGAGCCCGAATCGAACCAGACGTCCAGGACGTCCTCGACACGACGCATGGTGGACTGGCCCTGTTCTGGGGAACGCGGGTCGTCCGGGTTGGGCCGGGTCAGTTCGTCGATGAACGGGCGGTGCAGGTCAACCTGGCCGTCGTTGTTCATCGGAAGACGGCCAAAATCGGTCTCCATCTCGGCGAGCGAGCCGTAAACGTCCGTGCGCGGGTACTCGGGGTCATCGGACTGCCACACCGGGATGGGCGAGCCCCAGTAACGGTTGCGGCTGATGGACCAGTCGCGGGCGTTGGCCAGCCATTTGCCGAACTGTCCGTCCTTGACGTTGCCGGGGATCCAGTTGATCTCCTGGTTCAGTTCGGACATCCGGTCCTTGAACTTGGTGACCTCCACATACCAGGAAGACACGGCACGGTAGATCAAGGGGTTGCGGCAGCGCCAGCAGTGCGGGTAGCTGTGCTCGTAGCTGGCCTGGCGAACCAAACGACCGCCGGAGCGCAGGGCCTGCGTGATGGGCTTGTTGGCATCGAAGACCTGCAGCCCGGAGATCTCGGCAAGGGGTCCGTGCGCGAACAGGTGGAGGAACTTGGCGCCTTCGTCAACGGAGAGGACCACGGGGATACCGGCGTCCTCACAGACTTTCTGGTCGTCTTCACCGTAGGCCGGGGCTTGGTGGACGATACCCGTACCGTCGGTGGTGGTGACGTAGTCCGCTACGAGGAACCGCCAGCCGTTCTGCGTACCGTACTTCTCGACGTCGGAGAAGTAATCCCAAAGCGGTTCGTATTCCAGGCCGGCCAACTGGGTGCCCGTGTAACTGGCGGTGACCGCCGCGGCCGCGGCAGCGCCGTCGTCGTACCCGAGATCCTTGGCGTAAGTGCCGAGGAGATCGGCGGCCAGCAGGAAGCTGCCCGTCACCGGGGCCTCCGGGGAGGCCGCTTTGATGCCGTTCGGACCGGCTGGAACCACCGCGTAGGAGATGTCAGGCCCGACGGCGAGCGCCAGGTTGGTGGGCAGTGTCCAGGGGGTGGTGGTCCAGGCGAGAGCCTGCACACCCTTAAGGGACTTGGAGAGGTCCGACTCCCCCGCCTTGATGGGGAAAGTCACGGTGACGGTCTGGTCCTGGCGGTTCTTGTAGACGTCATCATCCATGCGCAGCTCATGGTTGGACAGCGGGGTCTCGTCCTTCCAGCAGTACGGCAGGACCCGGTAGCCGTTGTAGGTGAGGCCCTTCTCGTGGAGCTGCTTGAAGGCCCAGAGGACCGACTCCATGTATTCGACGTTGAGTGTCTTGTAGTCGTTGTCGAAGTCCACCCAGCGTGCCTGGCGGGTGACGTAGCTCTTCCACTCGTCCGCGTACTTCATGACGGAGGCGCGGCAGGCGTCGTTGAACTTGTCGATGCCCATGGCTTCGATCTGGGTCTTGTCAGTCATACCCAGTTGCTTCATGGCTTCGAGCTCAGCGGGAAGGCCGTGCGTATCCCAGCCGAAGCGTCGCTCGACGCGCTTGCCCCGCTGGGTCTGGTAGCGGCCCACCAGGTCCTTGGCGTAACCGGTCAGGAGGTGGCCGTAGTGGGGCAGGCCGTTGGCGAAGGGAGGGCCGTCATAGAAGACGAACTCGTTGCTGCCATCGCGGCCCGCATCGCGGTTGTCGATGCTGGCTTGGAAGGTTCCGTCCTCATCCCAGTACTTGAGGATGCGCTCTTCGATCTCCGGGAACTTCACGGAGGCCGACACCCCTGTTGCGGGGCCGGACAGAGCTGTGCCGGACAGTGTTGCGGAGGCCTTGGGGTAGTACGTCATCTCTTCATCCTGGGTTGAGCCGGTGAACACAAAGTTTCATTCAGGATGCGAGGACGGCCCCAGGCCGTTGTTTCCAACAGCGCCGGTACCGCGGTACCACCTCACTTACCGCCGCTGGCGCTGCTCCCTTGAGGAGGAGCTGTTCCGGCGTCGGCCGCTCATTGCTGCTGTGACGGGCTTACCCGTCCGGTTCTACTGACCCTTGGTGGGCGTTCTTCCGGAAGCTCACCGGTGATGTCCGGGTCAAAGCTTGTGCCACAAGTCTAGCGGCAGCGGCGCCGCGCGCTCCACTTGGGGCGTGGAGCGCGCGGCGCCGGTACCCCTCAGCCCTTGCGGATCAACTTGTGGGTGGCAGCCTGTGCCACCGGACGGACGATGATCTCGTCCAGGTTGATGTGGTGCGGCACGGACACCGCGTACTTGACGACGTCGGCGACGTCCTCAGGCGTGAGCGGCTTCTCGACGCCGGCGTACACCTTGGCTGCCGCAGTGGCATCACCGAGGCGGTTGAGCGCGAATTCCTCAGTGCGGACGAGACCGGGTGCTACCTCGATGACGCGGATGTTGTTCTCCGCTTCCTCCAGGCGCAGGGCGCCGGTCATCGCGTGCTGGGCAAACTTGGCCGCGTTGTATCCGCCGCCGCCCTCGTAGGCCGTGAATCCCGCGGTCGACGTCAAGTTCAGGACGGTGCCCTCGCCGTTGGCCCGCAGCATCGGGAGGAACGCCCGGGTCAGCTTCAGGGTGCCGAGCACGTTGACCTGGTACATCCAGTCCCAGTCTTCGGTCTGGGCATTGGCCAGGGTGTCTGCGCCTCGTGCGCCGCCGGCAATATTGATGAGGGTGTCTGCTCCCCCTGCTTCGGTGACCGCAGAGAGCAAGGCGGCGACGTCGTCGTCGTTGGTAATATCCGCTGCGAACGGCACAGCGCCGGTCTCGGCGCCGAGGGCCTCGAGCCGTTCGGCTCGGCGGGCGACGGCGAACACCTTCCATCCATCTGCGGTGAGGGCCCGCACTGTGGCTTCGCCGATTCCTGTGCTGGCGCCGGTCACTACTGCAGTCTTCGTCTGTACTTCCTCAGTCATGGCACCACCCTAACGTGGTTCATCGGGAGAAATCGCACGGCCAAGGATGTGGGCGATCGGCGGGGACAGTGGTCCGGCCGAGAAGCCGAAACGCTCGGTGTCCAGTACCTGAAAACCGGCGGCGGCGATTGCTTGAAGCGTGTCGCGGTTGGGGTGGCAGCCTCCGGCCATGCGCTGCCAAACGGGAGTGAGCAGATCCTCGACGACGGCGAATGCCTTCCGTTCCGAGCGCACGTGTTCGTAGAATGCCAAGGTTCCGCCGGGACGAAGCACGCGGCGGATTTCCGCCAAGGCCGCAGCTTGGTCAGCGACGCTGCACAGGACAAGACTGACCACGACGGCGTCCGCCTCGCCATCGGCCGCTGGAATGTTCTCGGCGGTGCCGGGAACAACCGTGACCGGGACAGCAACGAGCTTTGCCTTCCCCTCAGCAAGGCCCCTGAGGTAGTCGTCAGGTTCAACCCCGAGGACACTTTCCACAGTGGCCGGGTACAAGCCGAACGACGAGCCCTCGCCGGCACCGACCTCGATGACCCGGCCCAGCAGGCCGGCCACCAAACTGCGGCGGTGCTCGGTGCCGCCGCGGCGGTTTATCGCTGGAACCGCTCGGGCGTAAGCCCGCGCAAAGCGCGGGTGCTGCGGGGTCATGTCCCTGCCGCCCCGACGCCTAGCAAGAACCCCAGGAGCACGCGGGCGTGGTTGATCTCTGGATCCCTCGCGCCGTAGAGCAGCGTCACACGCTTCTTGCCGGCCGCCAACTCCAGCAACTGGTCCACGGCGGGATTCTTTTCCAGCTCGGCCTCATACTGCTTCTTGAAGTCCGCGAAGCGCTCCTGCATGTGCGCAAATTCCGTGCGCAGCTGCGGCGACGGTGCGATCTCCTTCAGCCAGAGATCCAAACGGGCGCGTTCCTTGGATACCCCTCTCGGCCAGAGCCGGTCCACCAAAACCCGGTAGCCGTCGTCGTCGGCTGCCTCGTCATAGATGCGCTTGATAGCCAAAACATCTTTGAGTTCCGTCATGGGCCGCATGCTACTGCACGTCCGCGTGCCGCGGAACAATGGGGGCCATGAAACAATTGGCGCATGGCTGAATCAACGCAGGGTACAGACACGCCCGCCACCGCCCCCATCAACGTTCCCGACAAGCCGGCCCTTGAAGGCCTTGAGGCTGCCCTGACGCAGCGCTGGCTGGACGAAGGAACCTACAAGTTCAACCCGGACACCACCCGGGAGCAGGTCTACTCGATCGACACTCCCCCGCCTACCGCCTCGGGTTCGCTCCACGTGGGCCACATGTTCTCGTTCACGCAGACGGATGTCCAGGCCCGCTACATGCGCATGACCGGCAAGAACGTGTTCTACCCGATGGGTTGGGACGACAACGGCCTGCCCACCGAGCGCCGCGTCCAGAACTACTACGGCGTCCGCTGCGATCCCGCCATTCCGTACAACGCCGACTACCGCCCGCCGGCGGAGCCCGCAAAGAACCAGCGCGACTTCGACGTCGTCTCCCGGCAGAACTTCATCGAACTCTGCGAGGAACTCGCCGTCGAGGACGAGAAGGTCTTCGAGAACCTGTTCCAGACTCTTGGCTTGTCCGTGGACTGGGACCTCACCTACCGCACTATCGATGACACTTCCCGTGCGGTGTCCCAGCGCGCCTTCCTCACGAACCTGAATGCCGGCGACGCCTACATGGCTGAGGCTCCCACGTTGTGGGACGTGACGTTCCGCACCGCCGTCGCGCAGGCCGAACTGGAGGACCGCGAAGTTGCCGGAGCGTACTACCGCTACCCCTTCTTCACCGCCGACGGCGAGAAGATCTACATTGAGACCACGCGCCCGGAACTGCTCGCGGCGTGCGCGGCTCTGGTGGCAAACCCCGACGACGAGCGTTACCAGCCACTGTTCGGCAAGACCGTGACGTCTCCCCTGTTCGACGTCGAACTGGAGGTCAAGGCGCACCCGCTTGCCAAGGCGGACAAGGGCTCGGGCATCGCCATGGTCTGCACCTTCGGCGACCTGACGGACGTCACCTGGTGGCGCGAGCTGCAGTTGCCCACGCGGGCGATTGTGGGCCGCGACGGGCGCATCATCGCGGAGACTCCGGAATGGATCACCACCGACGCCGGCCGTGAAGCCTATGCCGCGATCGCTGGAAAGACGGTGTTCGGCGCAAAGGAAGCCGTGGTGGAACTCCTCAAGGCTGCCGATCTGCTGGACGGCGAGCCCACGAAGATCACGCACCCGGTGAACTTCTTCGAAAAGGGCGACAAGCCCCTCGAAGTTGTCACATCGCGCCAGTGGTACATCCGGAACGGCGGCCGGGACGAGGACCGCCGTGAACGGTTGATCGCGCGAGGACACGAGATCGAGTTCCACCCGTCCTTCATGCGCTCCCGCTATGAGAACTGGATCTCCGGCTTGAACGGGGACTGGCTCGTTTCGCGCCAGCGCTTCTTCGGTGTGCCGATCCCCGTCTGGTACCCGCTTGATGCCCAGGGCAACCCGGACTACGCGAACCCGATCCTCCCGTCCGACGAGTCCCTGCCCGTGGACCCTGCGGCAGACGCGGCGCCCGGCTTCGACGAGTCCCAGCGCGAGCAGCCCAACGGCTTCATCGGTGACGCGGATGTCCTGGATACCTGGGCCACGTCTTCCCTGACACCGCAGATCGTGGGGGGCTGGAGCCGTGACGAGGAACTGTTCGGCAAGGTCTACCCCTTCGACCTCCGTCCCCAAGGCCACGACATCATCCGCACCTGGCTCTTCTCCTCGGCGGTGCGGGCGGATGCCCTGCAGAACAGCGCACCGTGGAAGCACGCTGCCATCTCGGGCTGGATCCTGGACCCGGACCGCAAGAAGATGTCCAAGTCCAAGGGCAACGTGGTGGTTCCGACCGACGTCCTCAACGAATTCGGTTCCGACGCCGTTCGCTACTGGGCTGCCTCGGCCAAGCTTGGCGCGGACACCGCCTACGAGATCGCCCAGATGAAGATCGGCCGCCGCCTGGCCATCAAGCTGCTCAACGCCTCCAAGTTCGTGCTGAACCTGGGCGCAACCGAGAACTCGGTTGTCAGCGCGGACCTTTCCGTCCTGGGCAACCCCCTGGACCGCGCGCTGCTGGCACAGCTGGCCGACGTGGTGGCACAGTCCACCAAGGCGTTCGACAACTACGACTACGCCCGGGCCCTCCAGATCACGGAATCGTTCTTCTGGCAGTTCACTGACGATTATGTTGAACTCATCAAGGACCGCGCTTACGGTGCCGCCGGCGAGACAGAGCAGGCCTCCGTCCTTGCGGCCCTCGCCACCACACTGGATTCACTGTTGCGCCTGTTCGCACCGTTCCTGCCCTTCGCCACTGAAGAAGTCTGGAGCTGGTGGCGCGCAGGCTCGGTGCACCGCGCGGCGTGGCCGGCGGCCCTGGAAATCGTCGACGGCGACACCACCATGCTGGGCACCGTTGGCATTGCGCTGAGCGGCATCCGCAAGGCCAAGTCAGAGGCCAAGGTCAAACAGCGCACCGAAGTTCGCTCCGCCACGATCACTGCGGGCGAATCCTTTGTTGTGCAGTTGGAAGCTGGACTGGGAGATTTGAAGGCTGCGGCCAATGCACAGGAGATTTCACTGGTAGCCGCTGACGGCGAACTCACGGTGAGCGACGTGGTCCTGGCACCTGCCGAGGAGCCCGCGCAAGCCTAGTTTCGAAGAGCCCGGGAGTTTCCGGTCCTGTCCGTGAGTTTTCGGGCAAAGGGGAAGCCCCATCAGCGTTTAGCCGTTGGTGGGGCTTCGACTTTTCGGCTGTCCGGTGACGTCTTGACAGTCTGGCGGAATCCTCGGACTTTCAGGTCTTCCTACCTCGTCACTGGTAGCTTGCATCCAACTTTGCCGAAGGCTGCGTCAGACACATATCACTGAATCTTTGGTTTCCGTGTCCCGCTTCTTTCGAAGTGGGTAAGTTCTATTCTTGACCCGCTCCCCAGCCAGCACAAGCCCTCTTCAAGAACTACTGGCGTGTAATTCTTGGCGTTCGTACTGGCCTCCGGGGTTCTGGCAGCTGGGTGCTTTGTGGGACAGTGTTGCTATGCCAGAACTTCCCGAAGTGGCCGGGCTAGCCGCCTTCCTGGGCAGGAATCTTCTCGGTGCCGAATTGACGAAAATCCAGATCACCTCCTTTGCAGTGCTCAAGACCGCCGATCCACCGTATTCGTCCCTGGAGGGCCGGAAAGTCCTCGGAGTGGAGCGCTTCGGCAAGTTCATCAGTCTCGACGCCGGGGGGACCCAATTCATTTTCCACCTCGCCAAGGCCGGATGGTTGCGCTACACCGAGCAGCCGTCGCAGGCCCAGCTACGGATGGGCGGCAGCAATATTGCCGCCAGGCTCAGTTTCACCAAGAGCGATGGCTCAACACACGTCGGCGTGGATCTGACGGAGGCGGGCACGAAGAAAAGCCTGGCCGTATACGTGGTGCGAAGCCCAATGGACGTTCCGGGCATCGCAACCCTGGGTCCGGACCCCCTGAGCCCGGAATTCACGGCCGAAACCTTGACCGGGATCCTGGCCACCAGCTCACACCAGATCAAGGGACTGCTCCGCAGCCAGGGTGTCATCGCGGGCATCGGGAACGCCTACAGCGACGAGATCCTCCACGCCGCCAGAATTTCACCGTTCGCGATCGCCAAGTCGCTGGACAGGAATACCACCCAGGTCCTCTATGAGGCCATCGAAAGCGTCCTGGGTGCGGCTGTCGCCGCCGCCACCGGGAAAGCCTCCAACGAGCTCAAGGACGCGAAACGGAGCACCATGAGAGTGCATGGCAGGGCGGGCCAGCCATGCCCGGTCTGCGGGTCCACGATCCGCGAGGTGTCCTTTGCCGACACCGCGCTGCAGTATTGCCCGGGCTGCCAAACAAACGGAAAGATCCTGGCGGACCGTAGGACGTCGCGCTTCCTGAAATAGCTGCGCCAGGGGTTCGCTCAACCGCCCTCCTAGCTCAACCGCGATCCGTTCAACGTGATCCGGAGTCCGGCCTAGTTGAATTCGGGGCTTTCCGTCCGGCTTCGCTTGAGCTCGAAGAAGTGCGGGTAACCGGCCAACGTGACCGTGGCATCCCAGATTCGGCCGGCTTCTTCGCCTCTGGGAATACGGGTCAGGACGGGGCCGAAGAACGCAGTGCCGTTGACCGCGACCACCGGGGTCCCCACGTCCTGGCCCACCAAGGAAATACCGGATTCGTGGCTGGCACGCAGCTGGACGTCGTATTCCTCGGAATCGGCAAAGCGGGCCAACTCGGCGGGCAAGCCGGTTTCAGCCAGGGCCTTGGAGATGACCTCGGCGAAATCCTTGATGCCGTCGTGGTGGATGAGGGAACCCATCGCGTCGTACAGCGGCTTGATGTACTCGTCTCCGTGCAGCTCGCGGGCGGCAATGATGACCCGGACCGGTCCCCAGCCAAGCTCCATCTTCTCGGCGTACTCTGCCGGAAGTTCACGGCCCTCGTTAAGCACCGAAAGGCTCATGACGTTCCAGGTGGTCTCGATGCACCGGACGTCTTCCACTTCGCCAATCCAGCGGGATGTCACCCAGGCGAAAGGGCACATGGGGTCGAACCAGAAATCAACCTTGTTTGCGGTCTGCTCGGGCACAGAGAACTCCTCGGATAGGACATACAGGGGCGGGGCTAGCCGGAAGAATGTGCTTCCTGCTCCAGTTGTGCCAACCTCGGTCTAGGCGGACTTATTCCGCCGCTTCGCCACGACTTCGTGTGCGATCATCGTGGGCTGGCCTTTCTTGTTGACGACGTCCGCGGTGATGACCACGCTGGCGATGTCGTCGCGGCTGGGCAGGTCGAACATGACCGGCAACAGCACTTCTTCCATGATGGCCCGCAGGCCGCGGGCTCCGGTCCCGCGTTCAAGCGCTTGGTCGGCAATCGAGTCCAGGGCGTCGTCGTCGAACAAAAGCTCTACGCCGTCCAGCTGGAACATCTTCTGGTACTGCTTGACCAGCGCGTTCTTGGGCTTGGAGAGGATCTGGATGAGCGCCGAGCGGTCAAGGTTGGACACAGTGGTGATCACAGGCAGGCGTCCAATGAATTCAGGAATCAGCCCAAACTTGAGCAGGTCCTCCGGCATCACCTCGCCGTAGCTGTCCACATTGTCCTTGACCTCGTTAAGCGGCGCCCCGAATCCAATGCCCTTGCGGCCGGACCGCGATCCGATGATGTCCTCGAGTCCGGCGAAGGCGCCGGCCACAATGAACAGCACATTGGTGGTGTCGATCTGGATGAATTCCTGATGCGGGTGCTTACGACCACCCTGCGGTGGAACCGAGGCCACCGTTCCTTCGAGAATCTTCAGGAGTGCCTGCTGTACGCCTTCGCCGGAGACGTCGCGTGTGATGGACGGGTTCTCGCTCTTGCGCGAAATCTTGTCTATCTCGTCGATGTAGATGATGCCCTGTTCGGCCTTCTTGACGTCGTAGTCAGCGGCTTGGATGAGCTTCAGCAAGATGTTTTCCACGTCCTCGCCCACGTATCCGGCTTCAGTCAAGGCGGTGGCGTCAGCGACGGCGAAAGGAACGTTCAAGCGGCGGGCGAGCGTCTGTGCCAGGTAGGTCTTGCCGCAACCGGTGGGGCCAATCAGCAGGATATTGGACTTGGCGATCTCCACGTCCTCGTGGTGTCCGCCTTCGCCTAGGCCGGTCTTCGGTGCGTGACCTGCCTGGATGCGCTTGTAGTGGTTGTAGACCGCGACGGCGAGGGAGCGTTTCGCAGGCTCCTGGCCAATGACATACTCCTGGAGGAAATCGAAAATTTCCCGCGGTTTGGGCAACTCAAAGCTGCCCAGATCCGATACTTCGGCGAGCTCCTCTTCGATGATCTCATTGCAGAGTTCGATGCACTCGTCGCAGATGTACACGCCGGGCCCGGCAATCAGCTTCCGCACCTGCTTCTGGCTCTTTCCGCAGAAAGAACACTTCAGCAGATCCGTGCTCTCGCCAATCCGAGCCATGTGGGAATCCCTTCGTTTCATGCGGGTGGTGCAGCCCCGTACCTATCCGCCAAGTTCGCAAGATCGCAGCGGGGGCGCCACCATGACAACTTCCACTGTAGGACACAATGGGCTGCTTGGGTTGAAACAGAACGCCGATGCGGTCCATATTTCCTGAACCGCACCGGCGTCGAGTTTTGGCCAGTTACCTGGCGATTGCCTGGGGCTTGATTTTGCGGGAATCAAGCACCTGGTCGATCAATCCATAGTTCATCGCCTCGGCGGCGGTGAGGATCTTGTCGCGCTCGATGTCATTGTTGACCTGTTCCGGCGTCCGGCCTGAGTGCTTGGCCAGCGTATCCTCGAGCCAGGAGCGCATGCGCATGACTTCTGCGGCCTGGATCTCGAGGTCCGAGGCCTGCCCGCCCTGGCCGCCGGACAGCGACGGCTGGTGGATCAGTACCCGGGCGTTCGGCAGGGCAAGGCGTTTGCCCGGAGTACCTGCGGCGAGCAGCACCGCGGCGGCACTGGCCGCCTGGCCAAGGCAGACGGTCTGGATCTCCGGCCGAATGTACGTCATGGTGTCGTAGATGGCCGTCATGGCCGTGAACGAGCCGCCCGGGGAGTTGATGTACAACGTGATGTCGCGGTCCGGGTCCGTGGACTCGAGTACCAGTAGCTGGGCCATGATGTCGTCAGCGGAAGCGTCGTCAACCTGCACGCCGAGGAAGATGATGCGGTCCTCGAAGAGCTTCGTGTACGGGTCCTGGCGCTTGAAGCCATAGGGCGTGCGCTCTTCGAACTGCGGGAGGACATACCGGCTGGACGGGAGATTACCGGCAGACCATCCAAAGTTGTAGTTCATGTTTATTGCTCCTGATCTGAATGTTTCTTGGTGCCGGTTAGTTCTCTGAGTTCGAGGCGTTGGCCGTTCCGCCACCGCCGGCCACCGAGCCTGCGTGGGCGGCGATCTTGTCGAAGAAGCCGTACTCGAGGGCGTCGACGGCGGTGAACCACTTGTCGCGGTCATTGTCCTTGAGGATGGTGTCGACAGTCTGCCCGGTCTGTTCTGCAGTCAGTTCCGCCATGACCTTCTTCATGTGCAGGATCAACTCAGCCTGAATCTTGATATCCGATGCCGTGCCACCGATGCCACCGGAAGGCTGGTGCATCAGGATGCGGGCGTTGGGCGTGGCGTAGCGCTTGCCCTTGGTGCCCGAGGAAAGAAGGAACTGGCCCATGGAGGCCGCCAGTCCGGTGGCTACCGTCACGACGTCGTTCGGGATGAACTGCATGGTGTCGTAAATGGCCATGCCGGCAGTCACCGAGCCACCAGGCGAGTTGATGTACAGGTAGATGTCCTTCTCCGGGTCTTCAGCCGAGAGGAGGAGGAGCTGGGAGCAGATCGCGTTGGCGTTCTCGTCACGGACTTCGGATCCGAGCCAGATGATGCGCTCTTTCAGCAGACGGTTGTAGATGTAGTTGTCCTGGGCCGCTGGATCGACGGTGGCCATCCTGGGGGCCTCTGCGTGCTGTGACATAAGTACTTACCTCTCGCTGGTGACAGGGCCATTGCTGAACTTGCCATCCCTGATCTTCACTACTTGGACACTAACCGTTTTCGATGGCGATTTGTTCTCCCAAATCCCGCTGTTCGCTGACGGCGCACGATTGCGGACGTGCGGCTTTTCGGCACCGGCGCGGCTTAAACCAAGCCGCCCCCGGATCAGGCGATCCGGGGGCGGCGAGAGATGAAACTAGAACTTCACTGCTGCAGGGTCATCGCTCGGGACGATAGCTGCTTCTTCAGCTTCTTCGACATTCGCGGTCTCTTCGCCAGCGGGGCGCACGAAGTCGCTCAGGTCAACCTTGTTGCCCTCGGAGTCGACAACCTCGGCCTGGCCGAGGACAACTGCGAGAGCCTTGCGGCGGCGAACCTCGGAAACCATCATGGGAACCTGGCCGCTCTGATCGATGATCTGGGCGAACTGGTTCGGGTCCATGCCGTACTGGCTTGCCGTGGTGACGATGTAGTCGATCAGCTCGTTCTGGCTGACGCTCACTTCTTCCTTGTCGGCAATGGCGTCAAGGATGATTTCGTTCTGGAAGGCGCGCGCGGTGTTGGCCTTGACCTCGGCGCGGTGTTCCTCGGTGTCGTGATCGCCTTCACCGTGGGCGTTCTCCGGGTTGAAGTGAGCCTCGAGCTGCTCTTCAACAACAGAGTCCGGAACCGGAACCTCAATGAGCTCGACGAGCTTGTCCAGGACCTTGTCGCGGGCTTCGACGCCCTGGCCGACAACCTTGGACTCAGCGGCCTGCTTGGCGAGGTCTTCACGCAGCTCAGCGAGGGTGTCGAACTCGGATGCCAACTGGGCGAAGTCGTCGTTTGCCTCGGGAAGCTCGCGCTCCTTGACGGTCTTGACAACAACCTTGACCTGGGCAGCCTCGCCAGCGTGCTCGCCGCCAACCAGCGTGGTGTCGAAGATTGCCTCTTCATCGGCAGACAGGCCGGTGACGGCCTCGTCGAGGCCTTCGAGCATGGTGCCGGCGCCAACCTGGTAGGACAGCCCGGTAGCGGAGTCGATCTCGGCGCCGTCGATCGTGGCGGTGATGTCGATGGTCAGGAAGTCGCCGTCGGCAGCCGGACGGTCAATCGACTTCAGCGTGCCGAAGCGGCCGCGGAGTTCATCCAGGGCCTTGTCGACGTCCGCGTCGGAGGACTCTGCTGCAGCGACCTCGACCTTGATGCCGGCGTAGTCGGGCAGTTCAACCTCGGGCCGGACATCGATCTCAACCTGGAACTTCAGCTCACCATCGGTCGAGGACGGGTCCGGAACCTCGGTGATCTCAACCTCGGGACGGCTCAGCGGGCGGAGGCCAGTTTCCTGGACGGCAGCCTGGTACCAGCCATTGAGGCCATCGTTGATGGCGGTCTCCAAGACGTAGCCACGGCCAACGCGCTGGTCAACCAGCTTGGAGGGGACCTTGCCCTTGCGGAACCCGGGAACCTGGATCTGCGAAGCAACGGTCTTGTAAGCGGCATCGATGCTCGGCTTCAGTTCCTCAAAGGGAACCTCAACGTTGAGCTTGACCCGCGTGGCGGTGAGGTTCTCGACAGCGCTCTTCACAGTCTAAGTACTCCTGGTTTTGTAGGATGGGGTTCTGCCGCGTCCCGGACCGGGACAGGCACACAGAGTCGGGGTGACAGGATTTGAACCTGCGACTTCCTGCTCCCAAAGCAGGCGCTCTAGCCAAGCTGAGCTACACCCCGTGAATGCACAGGACAGTCTACGGGCATAGCGCCGGAGAATGCACATTTGACACTTGGCCCCTGAATTAGGTTTAGTTATATCCGGCTTCAACAGCCGCCGGAAAGATGCGCGGAACACCTCCAAGGGTGCATGCGGTCTCGCCCGGGGACGTAGCTTAATGGTAAAGCCTCAGTCTTCCAAACTGATTACGCGGGTTCGATTCCCGTCGTCCCCTCCAAAACGAAGGGCCCCTTACTGAGGGGCCCTTCACATTTAAGCGCGCTATCTGCGTGATTGTCCCGGCCAGGGGTAGATGTTAGTCTTGGCAGCCGGGACACCAATAGAGCTTGCGCGCACCGATTTCAGCCATCCCAACTGCTTCGCCGCATCGCCGGCACGGTTGGCCCTGGCGCTTGTAGACAAAGTGGGCCTCGCCGTCGAGCGCTCCTGCGTCCCCGCCGCTCCACCAAGCCGGAGGGGTCGTAACAATCCGCCCGTCACGGACGCCGTCGTTCATGGCCGCCACTGTGTCATCCCACAGAAGCCCGGCGGTTTCGTCGTCCAAGGCACCCCCAGTGGTCCACGGATCAACGCCCTGCCGGAACAGCACCTCAGCGCGATAGATGTTTCCGATTCCCGCCACAACGGACTGGTCCATCAGGAGGAGCCCTACGGCCGTCTTGCGGCGCCGGAGCCGTCGAATGAACTCCTCACGGTCCCCTGGAAGGTTATGAAGGGGATCGGGACCGAGCCGCGCAAGGACAGTCGCCGCCTCGGCCTCGGTGATCGCCGCACACGTGGTGGCGCCGCGCAGGTCCGCCCAACCATTCCCTGAGACGAGGCGCACCCGGACGGCCCCCACCGGCTCGGGCGGTCCCGTATAGCTGCTTGTGAGGCTTCCTGCATCCTGCTCGGCGTCTTGCGGAAAAGTCTCACGCTCGCCGATACGCCGCGGCGCCCCGATGCTCGAGGCCCCGCGGAAGGACTCGTCGCCGCCAAAGTTCCAAGCACCGTAGAGACCCAGATGAACATGGAGGATCATTCCGTGGTCAAAACGGAGGAAGAGCTGCTTACCGTGTGCCGTCGCTTCCTGCAGCTTGTGTCCGTCCAGAAGCGCGGCACCCGCGGTGAAGCGGCCTTGCGGGCTGGAAACTTCCAGCACTCGGCCAGCAAAGACATCCTGGAACTGACGTGCCAGGCGATGGATCGAATGCCCTTCAGGCACTATGCAACGATTTCGCCGGTGTTTTCATAGGTGGCGATTTTTCCGATCCGGCGGACGTGGCGTTCGTCGTTGCTGAACGGTTCTTCGAGGAAGGCCTCGATCAGTTCGGTAGCTTCCTCGACTGTGTGCTGGCGACCGCCCACGGCGATCACGTTGGCGTCGTTGTGCTCACGGGCAAGTTTCGCCGTGGAAAGGTTCCAAGCCAGTGCGGCCCGGACACCCTTGACCTTGTTAGCGGCAATTTGTTCACCGTTGCCGGATCCGCCAAGGACAATGCCCAACGCGTGGACGCCGGCGGTCTGGTCGGCGACCACGGCAGCGGCCGCGTTGATGCAGAACGAAGGGTAGTCATCAAGGGCGTCATAAACCTTGGGGCCGTGGTCAACCACGTCGTAGCCTTTGGCAGTCAAGTGGCTTACCAGGTGGGCGCTGAGCTCCATGCCGGCGTGGTCCGTAGCGATGTGGACGCGGGGTGTGGTCACAAGAAGTCCATTCAGTCTGGCGCGCGAACGCGGCAAGGCCGGGCGCGACGGTGAGGGATGCGGTTCCTAGGTTACTAGGATCGGGCCGTTGCCCACCTCTTAAGACGAAGCCGGTAAAGACGAAGCCTGCTGACGCGGCGAACCTCAGTCGCTCAGGGAGCAGGAGGCTGTTCCCCGCGCTGGGCACGGGCCGCGACGCGGTTCAGGATTCCAGCGAGCCGGTCTGCCGTGGCCGAGGTCCCGGCGCTGAAAGCCACCCTGCGGCCACTGACCTGACGGACGACGACGGCGGGTCCGCTACTCACGAGGATGGCCGTGGCTCCTCCGTGGTGCCGGAGTCCCCAGCCGCCAAAGTCGGCGGCCCTGATTTCTTGTGCGGCAGCTCCGGCGATGTCCACGGCGGGCACAGTCAAGACCTTCAGGACTCCGGCCAGAAAGACTTGCACTCCTCCCCGGTCGGCGCGCACCCGGACGAAGAGGAAACACGCTCCTATGACGGCGGTTGCCGCGAGCAATGCCCCCAGCCACGGGAGCGCAATAGCGATCAACATGGCAGGAAATAGGGTGGCCACGCAGATCATCACGAACACCGAGCTTCTCGCGTGAACCCAGAGCAACATGGAATCCTCTGCCAGGCCGGGGTCTTCCTTCAGGGTTACTTCAGCTTCGAGGGCGGCGTCATCCTCCGGCGTCCAGCGCGGATCAGGCTTGAAAGCCATCATCATGACCACGCCCAGGGGCAAGGCCGCACCGGCACCCAGCGCGAGGACTGTGGCATCAACGTGCGAGTTGCGCGCATCGGTGAGGCCCGTTTGTCCCACGAGTCCGGCGGCCAGCACGGAGGTGATGAAGAGCGTCACCATGAGACCCAAGCCCATCATGAACCGGCGCATGATCACCGGCCTGGCGAGCGGAACCGCTTGGACGAAGACCAACCATCCGGTCAGGACCATGAGGCCGGTTCCGCCGGACACGTAGGCGGCGAACGGCGCAAAGCTGCTTCCGCCGTCGGCGTTCCACGCAATGGCGACGGGCTCAGGAAGGTTGTTGCGCAACATGAGTGCGCACACAGCAAATGCGGCGGCGAGCAGCAGCGGAAACGCCACCGCAAAGCGGAGTGCCCGGAGGTCCAACGAGTCGCGCATCTTTCCCATGATCCAACGCTACCCCCCGGCCGGCGACACTGTGATCCAGCGTCCTTGCCAAGCCGGGATCAAATGAAAGAATGACTTCACA
The DNA here is from genome assembly GCF_057747935.1 of Arthrobacter sp. DMZ02-1R. Classification (NCBI taxonomy): domain Bacteria; kingdom Bacillati; phylum Actinomycetota; class Actinomycetes; order Micrococcales; family Micrococcaceae; genus Arthrobacter; species Arthrobacter sp. DMZ02-1R. The sequence goes on along the minus strand of NZ_CM173230.1, from coordinate 2,026,545 downwards.
GCGCCGGCATTGGCTGAAGTCAGCCGGCTTTCTGCAACCCATTCTTGGAGGCACCACCTTGCCAGGCCTGAACCTGACGCGCGAAGAAGCGGCACAGCGCGCAGAATTGCTCACCGTGACCTCGTACGACGTCACCCTCGACTTGACCAAGGGCGCCACCGTCTTCGGCTCCACCACGGTGGTGAAGTTCTCCGCCGTCGAGGGTGCCTCGAGCTTTATCGACGCGATCACGGAAACCGTGCACAGCGTGACGCTGAACGGCACCGAGCTGGATCCCGCCGTAGTGTCCGACGGCGTCCGCATCCAACTGCCGGAGCTCGCCGCGGAGAACGAGCTCACGGTAGTTGCCGACGCCCCCTACATGAACACGGGTGAAGGCCTGCACCGCTTCGTGGATCCGGTGGACAACGAGGTCTACCTGTACACCCAGTTCGAAGTGCCCGATTCCCGCCGCATGTTTGCCGTGTTCGAACAGCCGGACCTGAAGGCGGCATTCACGTTCACGGTTACTGCCCCTTCACACTGGGATCTCATCTCCAACTCTCCCACTCCCGTACCAGTGGAAACCACTCCCGCGGACGACGGCGGTGCGCGCTCGGTCTGGCATTTCGCCCCCACTCCCCGTATCTCTTCCTACGTCACAGCCCTGATCGCGGGACCATATCAAGCGGTTCGCAGCCAGGTCACCAGCTCCGACGGCCGGGTCATCCCCCTGGGCGTCTTTGCCCGCAAGTCCCTCATGCAGTATCTGGACGCCGACAACATCTTCGAACTGACCCGCCAGGGTTTTGAGTTCTTCGAGGCCCAGTTCGGTTTCCCATACCCCTTCGAGAAGTACGACCAGCTTTTCGTCCCCGAGTTCAACGCCGGCGCCATGGAAAACGCAGGCGCCGTGACGATCCTCGAGGGCTACGTCTTCCGTGGCAAGGTCACCGGCGCCCAGGTCGAACGCCGGGCCATCACCGTGCTGCACGAGCTGGCCCACATGTGGTTCGGCGACCTCGTCACGATGCGCTGGTGGAACGACCTCTGGCTCAACGAGTCCTTTGCCGAATACATGTCCCACCTTGCCGCGGTCGAAAACACCGAATTTGACCGGGCCTGGACCACCTTTGCCTCCGTGGAGAAGTCGTGGGCTTACCGCCAGGACCAACTTCCCACCACCCACCCGATTTTCGCCGAGATCAATGATCTCCAGGATGTCGAGGTCAACTTCGACGGCATCACGTATGCCAAGGGAGCTTCCGTCCTGCGGCAGTTGGTTGCATGGGTGGGGCAGGATCAGTTCACGGCCGGCGTCGGCGAGTACTTCCAGAAGCATGCTTGGCAGAACACCGAACTGGTAGACCTCATGAAGGAACTCGAAGCTGCCAGCGGCCGTGACTTGGACCAGTGGGGCAAGCTCTGGCTCGAGACCGCCGGCGTCAACACGCTCGCGCCCGAGCTCGAGGCCGACGCGGACGGCGCCATCACTTCGTTTTCGATCCTGCAGACCGCCATCGACGAACAGCCCACCCTGCGTCCACACCGCCTCGCGGTGGGCTTCTACAACCTCTCAGCCGCCGGCAAGCTCGAACGCACCCACAGGGAAGAGCTCGACGTCGACGGCGCCCGGACCCATGTCCCCGCCCTCGCCGGGCTGGCACGTCCGGACCTGGTCCTACTCAACGATGACGACCTCGCCTATGCGAAGGTTCGCCTCGACCCCGCATCCTGGGCCACTGCAAAAGCGCACCTGAAGGACTTTTCCGGCAGCCTGCCCCGCACCCTCGTGTGGGGCTCCGCGTGGGATGCGGCCCGGGACGGGGAGACTCCCGCCCGCGGCTACATCGACCTGATTCTGGCGAACATCGCGTCCGAGACCGATTCCTCGGTGATCCAGACCCAACTCCGCCAACTGGCCACCACGCTGACGTACTACGTCGCAGCGGAGCACAAGGATCCCGCCACGGTGGATGCTGCGGACAAACTGTGGGAACTCTCGTCCACCGTAGCCGCCGGATCGGACGCCCAGCTCCAATTCGTAAAGTCCTTCGCTCTGCTTGCCGCCAGCAACTCCCAACTGGACACGGTCCAGGCGCTCCTGGACGGCAGCACAGTCCTGGATGGACTGACCGTTGACCAGGACTTGCGCTGGGAACTCCTCACCTCACTGGTGGTGGGTGGCCGCCAGGGCCAGGACCGGATCGACGCCGAACTCGAGCGTGACCACACGGCCAATGGCCAGAACGCCGCCGCACTGGCGACGGCAGCCCTTCCCACTCCCGAGGCCAAGGCCACGGCGTGGAAGAAGATCGTTGTGACCGGCGAGCTTTCCAATGCCATCCAAAGCTCGGCCGTCGCCGGCTTCACGCGGGTGCTGGACACCTCCCTGCTGGAACCGTACGCGGAAAAGTACTTTGAGGCCGTCCCGGAGATTGTTGCCAACCGCACCCATGCTCTGGCCCAGCAAATCGTCGTCGGGCTCTACCCGGCACAGCTGACCACACAGGCCACGGTGGACCGCACTGACAAGTTCCTGGCTGAGTTGGCGGCGGACAGCAGTGCCCTGCGGCGCATGATGCTCGAAAACCGCGACGGCGTCGCCCGTGCGCTCAGGGCGCGCGCAGCAGACGCCTAAGAAACCGCCGCCAGGTAAATCACCGTCGGGCCCCGGTTCCGCATCTTGGAACCGGGGCACTTCGCATACCGGCGGCGAGTGCCGCCGGTAGACTTTCCGCATGAGCCTGGACGAACACCGTTACTCCCTCACCGTGCGCTGGACCGGAAATCTGGGGAGCGGGACCTCCAGTTACCGAGGCTATTCCCGGGACCACGATGTTGAGATCCCGGGGCTGCCCGTCCTGAAGGGATCCTCGGACCCGACTTTCCATGGCGACCGTAGCCGGTACAACCCCGAACAGTTGCTCCTCAGCGCCCTGTCCCAGTGCCACATGCTGTCTTTCCTGCATGTCGCGGTCAAACATGGCGTAGTTGTCACGGACTATGCGGACCATGCCGAGGGGATGATGCGCCTCAACCGCGATGGCAGTGGACAGTTCGAGAACGTCACCTTGAAGCCGCAGGTCACGGTTGCCGACCCCGCCCATCTTTCGCTCGTGGACGAATTGCACCATGAGGCCAACCAAGTGTGCTTCATCGCCCGGAGCGTCAACTTTCCCGTTCTGCATGAGCCGAGCACGACGGCGGCCGCTAGCTAGCCAGATGACAAGAAGGCCGTTCCACCAAGAATCAGGATGCGCATGCGGCCACGCTACGGCGATAGGGTTGACCGTGGACAGAGTGTTCAGCGCCCGGCAAAAAGGGCCCGGCGAACAATTGGATCCCGTGAGGAGCATTCCCGCAAATGAACGTCGCCTCGTCGACCGACAACATCGTGGCCGATGCAGCCAAGATCGATTTCGTGTCAATCTTCGTGACGCTGGGCATTGGGTTGGTGGTCTGGGTTGTGGCCCGGTTCATCATTCTGCGTATTACCCGCAGCGTGGCAGAGGGCACCAGCTTCTTCAAGAAATCGCATTTCAGGTGGGTGCAGCCGGCCTTCCGGGCGCTCGACCATGAACGGCGCGCCCAACGCGCCCACACCATCGGCTCGCTGCTGACAAGCGTGCTGAGCGTGGTGGTGGTGGTCATCGTCATCATCTACGTCCTCAAATACCTCAATGTGGATATCGCACCGCTGCTCACGAGCGTCGGCATTTTGGGTGTGGCCATCGGCTTCGGCGCCCAACAGCTCATCCGCGATTTCCTGTCCGGCATCTTCATCACCATCGAGGACCAGTTCGGGATCGGCGATGTGATTGTGACCACCGAAGTGATTGGCACCGTGGAATCCGTGGGCCTCCGGATCACCAGGCTCCGGGCCGAAGACGGCGCCATCTGGTATCTGCGCAACGGAGAAATCCTGAGGGTGGGCAACCGCTCGCAAGGCGACTACGTGCCCGAGGAACCAGCCGTCCCGGACGACGTTCCGCCCGCACCCCCGGGTACTGCGCCTGCCGAAACCGCTGCATCCGGCGCGCCTCAATCTTCAAAGGAATCTCTCAAGATTCAAGAGCAGAAAGCCGGCGAGTGACATGAGCAGCCAGCAGGAATCCGCAGCACCGCAGCCGGCCGAGCGGCGGCAGTTGATGCAAAACGATCCCTTCAGCCAGCCTGCCTACACTGACAGCTTCTACGACGCCATCGGTGGCCACGAGACTTTCGTGAAACTCATCGACGTCTTTTACGACGGCGTCGCCGGAGATCCTTTGCTCCGGCCCATGTACCCGGAGGAAGACCTCGCCCCGGCTAAGCGCCGGTTCCTCATGTTTCTCGAGCAGTACTGGGGTGGCCCAGGCACCTACAGCGAAGAACGTGGGCACCCCCGCCTGCGGATGCGGCACATGCCGTTCCAGGTGACGCCCGAAGCCAAGGACCGATGGCTCTTCCACATGCGCGCGGCAGTGGATTCGCTCGACTTGTCTCCGCTGCACGAAGGCACGCTGTGGGACTACATGGAGCGGGCTGCACTCACCATGGTGAACAGCCCGTCGATCAGGCAGCCCTGAGCCCGTAGGGGTCTGGGTTGTGTTGGCTCGGGCGCGGTGCGTCCGGGTTCGCGCACGCCGGGTCAGCGGGTCTGGAAGCCCAGGCCTGATCCGGATCGTGCCAGGATGTGGCCCCGGCTTCCGCTGAGCCGGAACCAACGCCCGTTGCGGAAGAGGCGGTGCTCCGCATCGCCAAGGAAACCGAGAGCCAAGGCCGCGAACGCCGCGCCTGCGGGCACGCCGGCAAGCCCGGGAATCTCCCGTCCCCACACCGCTGCCCTGGCATTGTTGACGATCAAGGCACCAGGCTGATCCGGAACAATCCCGGCCACCTCTGCTATGCCGGCATTCGCCACGGCCCTGAGTTCGGCGTCGGGCACTGAACCGAGCGGCTCCCAGCCGCTGCGGGGCGCCCCGACTCCCGCCCACGACTCGGAAACGGTCGACGGCGGGATGGCCAGCTCGACGTCGTCGGCACCGGACCGCGCGAGGCGGTCCAGGACGGAGGACAGGGTCACTGTGACGTCCGCATGGGCGTCATCTGCCAGGGCGATGGTGCGCAGCCCGAGGATGGTGGGGGTCGATTCGCCCAGGAGACGCGGCCTCAGGACGCAGACATATGCAGCCAGCACGCGACCGGTTGCTTGAAGCCGAATCGCGCCGTCGTCGATGCTCTTGGCGCGCGTGACATAGGTGCGGAGATCCGCCAGATCGCGGGGATCGACGAAACGGAAGGACTGGGTCAGTACATCGGACACATCATCGACTCTACCGGCATGTCCTCGGTTGAGAGGGGTCGGTGCGGCGTCTAGAGTCGAACCATGACTGACGCGCACGCCGGCCTGGAACATCAGGTTGCCATTGAGGACCCGACATCCACCCTCATCGAGCTGCTGTCCCTGGCCGATTTCGACGGCGCGAGGACCGCCGAGGACATCTTCCTCGGACCGTCCCAGAAACAGCCACGACATCGGGTGTTCGGCGGCCAAGTCCTTGCTCAATCGCTCGTGGCCGGTATGCGCACCGTGGATGAGGACCGAGCCGTCCATTCGATGCACGGCTATTTCCTTCGTCCGGGGGACGCCAACCAACCCATCACGTTCAGCGTTGAACGGCTCCGTGACGGACGCTCGTTCTCCGCGCGTCGGGTGCATGCATACCAGGAGGGCCAACCGATCCTGTCGATGATCGCTTCCTTCCAGACCGAGGCAGAGGGCGTGGAGCACCAGTCCTCCATGCCAGTGGGAATTCCGGACCCCGAATCCTTGCCGAGTACTGCGGAACTCCTTCAGAAGTACGACCATCCGTTGGCCCGCCACATGTCCTTCGAGCGACCTTTCGATGTGCGCCACGTCGATCCCGCACTGTATGTGGAAGCGCCCAAGGACCGGATAGCCAGTAATGCCGTCTGGATGAAGACCTTCGGCCCGATGCCGGACAATCCCAACCTTCACCTGGCAGCCCTGGCCTACGCGAGCGACTACACCATCTTGGAATCGGTGCTTCGCAAGAACGGATTGAGCTGGATGACGCCGGGCATGAGTGTAGCCAGCCTTGACCACGCCATGTGGTGGCACCGGCCCGTACGCGTGGATGAATGGCTGCTTTACGTCCAGGAGTCCCCTAGTGCCCAGGGTGCGCGCGGACTGGCCACGGGCAAGATCTTCAGCCGTGATGGCCTGCACGTCGCCACCGTGGCGCAGGAGGGCATGCTCCGGATTCCGCAGTAGTTGCTTGCGTCGCTGCCACAACGCGGCCAAGATCATCACGCGAAGAAGGCCGGCGCCCCGGGAGAAATCATCCAGGAGCGCCGGCCTTCCGTGATTGGATCCGCTTAGTCGCGGGTCAACTTGCGGTGCGTCACACGGTGCGGCTTGGCTGCGTCCGGGCCGAGTCGCTCCACCTTGTTTTCCTCGTACGACTCGAAGTTGCCCTCGAACCAGTACCACTTCGAGGGGTTCTCCTCATCGCCTTCATAAGCCAGGATGTGGGTGGCGACTCGGTCGAGGAACCACCGGTCGTGAGAGACCACCACGGCGCAGCCGGGGAACTCGAGGAGGGCGTTCTCGAGGCTGCTGAGGGTTTCGACGTCGAGGTCGTTGGTGGGCTCGTCAAGCAACAGCAGGTTTCCGCCCTGCTTAAGAGTCAGCGCCAGGTTCAGACGGTTGCGCTCACCACCGGAGAGCACCCCGGCCTTCTTCTGCTGGTCTGGACCCTTGAAGCCGAAGGCCGCGACGTAGGCACGGGATGGCATTTCGACGTGTCCGACCTGAATGAAGTCGAGCCCGTCGGAGACGACCTCCCAGAGCGTCTTGTTGGGGTCGATGCCGCCGCGACTCTGGTCTGCATAGGAGATCTTCACGGAGTCGCCGACCTTGAGGTCGCCGCCGTCGAGGGGTTCGAGCCCAACGATGGTCTTGAACAAGGTGGTCTTGCCGACACCATTGGGGCCGATGACGCCAACAATGCCGTTGCGGGGAAGGGAGAACGAAAGCCCGTCGATCAAGGTCCGGTCTTCGAAGCCCTTCTGCAGGTTCTTCGCTTCCAGGACCAGGCCACCCAGGCGAGGTCCCGGCGGAATCTGGATTTCCTCGAAGTCGAGCTTCCTCGTCCGATCAGCCTCGGCTGCCATTTCCTCGTACCGGGCCAGACGAGCCTTCGACTTGGTCTGGCGGCCTTTGGCGTTGGAACGGACCCATTCGAGTTCTTCGGTGAGCCGCTTGGCTTGCTTGGCGTCCTTCTTGCCCTGGATTTCCAGGCGGGCACGCTTCTTCTCCAAGTACGTGGAGTAGTTGCCTTCGTAGGGGTACAGGCGGCCGCGGTCGACTTCACAGATCCACTCGGCGACGTGGTCCAGGAAGTAGCGATCGTGAGTGATCGCGAGGACAGCGCCGGGGTAGGAAGACAGGTGCTGCTCCAACCACAGGACACTTTCGGCATCCAAGTGGTTGGTGGGCTCGTCAAGGAGCAGGAGGTCAGGCTTCTGGAGCAGGAGCTTGCAGAGCGCCACCCGGCGGCGCTCACCACCGGACAGGACAGTCACGTCGGAGTCGCCCGGCGGGCAGCGCAGCGCGTCCATGGCCTGTTCAAGCTGGGAATCGATGTCCCAGGCATCGGCAGCATCAATGGCTTCCTGGAGGTGGCCCATTTCCTCCAGGAGGGTGTCGTAGTCGGCATCCGGGTTGGCCATTTCCTCGGAGATCTCGTTGAAGCGCTGGATCTTCGAGTAAATCTCGCCTACGCCTTCCTGGACGTTGCCCAGGACGGTCTTTTCCTCGTTCAGGGGCGGCTCCTGCAGGAGGATGCCCACGGAGTAGCCGGGGCTGAGGCGGGCTTCGCCGTTCGACGGTGTGTCGATGCCAGCCATGATCTTCAGGATCGTGGATTTGCCGGCTCCGTTCGGGCCAACGACGCCGATCTTCGCGCCAGGGAAGAACGACATGCTGACATCGTCCAGGATAAGTTTTTCGCCAACGGCCTTGCGAGCCTTGGTCATCGTATAAATGAATTCCGCCATGCCGTTAAATCTAATGGGTGGCAAGGCATAACTCACATTCGGCCCTGTTAGCGGGAATCCCCGACGAAGCATTTTCCGCTGGCCAGCACGGGCAGGACGGACACCGATACCTGGCCGTCCCTGATCTCGCCCATGACACAGTCCTTGTCCAGCTTGGCGGCCGCCTCGATGGCATCGGCGTCCAGTCCCGTGGGCGTCTTGCTCGCGGACACCTCCAAAGTCGAGGCGGGAACGCCGGCGGAAACGAGTTGTGCTCGCAATGCCTCTTGTGCCGGTTTCGGCGTCGCCGCGGCCAGGGTCTTGAGCGCGGACTCCATGGTCTGCTTCAGGCTCACCGTGCTTGGGCTGAGCGAAGCCGAAGCCGAATGGATTCCAGCGCCGGGACTGGCGGTGGCCGGACCGGGGGTAGCCGGAACGGGGGTGGCTGGACTCGACGGGGAACGCGATGAAATTGGATTGCTTCCAGACACGACCGGAGCCGGTGCGGAACAGCCCGCCACCAGCCCGGCGACGAGTAGCGGCCCAGCAAGCAGCAAGCGTCGGCTTCCAGCGACGTGGCGGTGTCTTGATGGTCTTCGCGGCGTTCCCGTGCTCATCACCCGGCCATTCTGCCATGCGGCGCACTGTCTGCTGCGCCGCACGGCAATCCGCGGATGTCCACGGCATCATTCTTTCAAACGCCTGCGTCCACAAGTTCTCCGGTATCAGCATCAACAAGAACCGGCTCGTCGCCTTCTTCGGTTGGAAGAATGACTCCCCGCTCAGCTGCGCCACCCGCGTCCTCGTCGTCGTGCGGGCCGCCTTCACCGTCGTCCTCCGCAGCAGGCCACTGATTCTCGGGCTCCGCGTCCGGGGCAGCGGGCGTGATCTGCGGACTCGTGCCGCTTGTGGTCCGGATGAAGTTCGCCGAGCCCCACATGAGGTCGTGCCCCACTGATTCGGCAATGATCTCCGCAACGTGGTAGATCTTGCCGTCGCGTTCCCATTGCCTCAACTTGAGTTTGCCGACCACGATGATCCGCTGGCCCTTCTTGACGCTGCACCCAATATTTCCCGCGAGGTGCCTGAACGTTTGGACCGTGAACCAGTTGGTGTTCCCATCGATCCAGACATCGTTGGCACGGTCGAACCTGCGCTCCGTGGAGCCCAGGCGGAATGAGGCAGTCCCTGTTCCGCCCGGCGTCGTCGAGCTTCTGATTTCCGAGGCCACGAATCCCCGGACGGTGATGATGTCGTTCATGGTCTTGTCCTAACGTGAGTTGAAGTGCCTGGCTGGCTCTTTCAGCTTCTCGCCCTGCCCGGTTCTCCGGCAGTACCCAATTCCCGTATGTGCATAGCTACGCCGAATAGCCGACTGTGGAGGAAGAGTCACGCCTTTAGCCGACCTGACAACACAGGCAGCCGCCGCAATGTAAACTCTTGATGGCGCCTCAGCCACGTGCTGTGAAAGCGTCACCAGCCTCGGTAGCTCAGAGGATAGAGCAGGAGCCTTCTAATCTCTTGGTCGGGGGTTCGATTCCCTCCCGGGGCACGGTGAATGCCGCTAGTTCTAGCGGATTTTGAAGAGCACTATACGGACCGTCCGAAGGATTCGTGAGCTTAAGTTGAGCTTACGGATCCTTCGACGTCTAACGGGCACACCCCACTTGCTGGTCTCCGCGCTATCGCAAACAGAGGCTATTTCATGCCCGCGCCCCATCGAAGGCGCCCCATGCCTCCCATCGTGCCCAATAGCCTGTAGTCACTCCGCTCGGCGCTCGATACGCCCTTGAAGCAACCTCTGGCGGGACGCAAAGCCGCCATCACACAAGCGGAAAGCGGTGCCAGGCTGCCAACGGCGCAGCCCAAGGGAATAGGCGGCGGCACGAGGCAACAATCCCACCGCCGGATGGTCTCGGTCATCGGCGGGGCGATGCTGAGGCCCCAATGTGATCGCGGGTCCGTCATTCGAGTCGCCCTAGCCGAACGCCTCCTAAAAGGTCAGCCGCCGTCGCCTAGTTCCTCGTGTGCGCAACCAACTACAGTCTCTCCCGCTTCGGCGACACGCGCGGCCTCCCCGCCAACCTCTCCTACATGCAGATCCTCAACCGCCACCTCGAACAGCTCGTCCGCGAACGCCCGGCCGACCTCGACAGGATCCTCTCCTTCACGGACGAGCGCGGCATGGACCCGGACAGCAGCGAGGCCGTGGACGAACTCCGCGCGTGGCTGGACAGCGACAGCCCCCGCCTCGGCGACGGCTGGCTCTGAGCCAAGGATGGCCAGAGTCCTATATCACTTGATATAGTCTAGTCATGGATGAGGTTCGCAAGCTGCGCCTAGCGGCCGGGCTCACGCAGGCCGAGCTGGCGGCACACTCTGGCGTCGCCCAACCCAACATCGCCGCATACGAGAGCGGCCAACGCTCGCCCTCCCGCGCCATGCTGTCACGTCTGCAGCGCGCCGCCCGCCCGCGCCCCTCTTCTGTGCTCGCCGAGAAGCGCGGACAGATCATCGCCATCGCCAAAGAGTACAAGGCCGACAATGTACGAGTGTTCGGCTCGGTGGCCAGAGGGGACGATGTCTCTGGCAGCGACATCGACCTGCTGGTCAAACTCGCCCCGGATGCAACGATGTTCGACCTCGCCGAACTCACGGTCGCGCTCGAAGAGATAACCGGGGTCCACGTGGATGTAGTGTCCGAGGGCGGTCTGCGCCCCGGACCGAACCCGATCCGCGACGAAGCGGTGACCCTGTGACGGATCGGGAACGCGAGCGGATGGCCCGGAGCCTGCGAGACTTCCTGCGGTTCAGCCAGACAGCGGCCGAGGTCATTGTCGCCAAAGGCAAGGCGGCCTACGACTCCGACGAGGCCTTGCGGCTCGCCGCGGAATCCATCTTGCATAAACTCGGGGAAGCCGTGGCCCGCCTGCCTGACGAGTTCACTGCCGCCAACCCGCAGGTCCGATGGCGAGCCATGAAGGCGACCCGCAATCTCGTCGCCCACAACTACGACCAAGTGGACTACGAGATCCTATGGAACGCCCTCGCCAATCTGTTGCCGGATGAAGCCGAGCGGGTGCGCGGCATTCTGGACTCCATCGAATAATAGGCGGGTGGCCGTAGCTTCCGGCCCCGGCCCTGCGCGCCGCTGGCTCTGACCGCGGCGGAGATGGAACGCGGCTGAACTACCACCTCGAAACCGCCCCCGGCGGGGTGTTCGGCCGACTCGCCGATCCGCTGGTCAAGAAGGCTTACTCGCGGCAAATCCGCGCCGACCTCGCCGCCCTCGCCGGGATCCTCACCGAGCACAAGAAGAACGGGCCCGCCCCGGACTGAGACAACCTGCCACACGGAATCTGGTGGCCGCTGCTGAAAGCGGCGGCGGTACAACAGGATGGAAGCAATTGGCGACCTTGACCGAACCGTGCTTTTGAAGTGGAGGCTCCATGACGGCCAAAACATTCACGCGCGCAGCCAGATGGCAGTGGTGGGACTCCGCCGTGTGGTTCCTCGTTTGGATCTTACTGATTGTCCTGTCGGGTGGCTGGGCCTGCAGGAGAACTCCAGCGTGGCCTCGCTGTTGATGGCACCAGTGAATGCAGTTACCGGGGCGTTGAGCGGCGTTTTCATCGGGGTGGTCCTTGTGAAGCAATGGGAGAAGCGCCTTCAGGAGCAGGCGTCAAGGATTTCGAGCCCGGCGAACTGCGGATGGATGTGATCGGCCTCCTTACAGCAGTGCACGGCATCCGGGCAACCTTGGAGAGTGCGCGTGCCAGGAACGGCGACGACCGCAACGTGGCCGAGCAGCTAGCAGGACACGCGCACGGAATCCTCGCGTCGGCCTTCTTTATACGAGAAACCATCTGGGACAGCGGCAAGGGTCTGCTTGATGCAGTTGACCGCCCGTTGGGTGTGGCGGTCGATCCGGGAACACATCTTGTCTACGTGACCAACTTCACCGAATCCGTCAACGGCACAGTGTCAGTGATCGACGGGAGCCCGAACCCCACAAGCCGGGACCAATGCACTAAGGGTGGCTGGGTGAACTATCCACAGTTCAAGAACGAAGGGCAATGCGTCGCGTCCCTGTACCGTAACAACGGCTAGTCAACAAGCCTCGGGGGCGGACTGATCACAGAGAATCCCGCCCCCAAGCGCGCGGTCCCCCCACGCCACGCTCCCGTGCTTCCAACGTGGGCTTGGCGGTTCGGACACCATCGACGACCGTCGAGCCCATGCAACCCGACAACCGCTTCAGCCAACCGGCCGCCCGCTACCATCAATGCCTTCCCGCACACCGCGATCTACGCTGTTCCCATGGTCCCGAACGTCCCCGGCTCCGCCGCGATCACCACGTGCCCCGCGACCTGGCCCGACGTCGAAAAGCTCTTCGGCATCCGCGGCGAGCCCTCGCGCTGTTGGTGCCGGTGGTTCGCCCTCCCCGGTCAGGATTGGAAAACCACTCCCCCTGACGCGCGGAAAGAACAGCTCAAAGCCAAGTTCGACGACGGCGGCCCGGAACCAGGAGTTCTCGCGTTCCGCGGCGGTGAAGCAGTAGGCTGGTGCGCCGTCGAGCCGCGCGAGTGCTATCCGCGTATCGAAAGGTCCCAAGTCCTAAAAGCCGCAGGAGCAGGCGCGCACGAAGGCACTCGGGTTTGGTCGGTCAGTTGTTTCGTGGTGTCTCCCGACCACCGCCGGAGCGGTGTGGCCGCAGCGTTGCTGGCTGCCGCCGTCGGGCATGCCTTCGCCCACGGGGCCGGAATAGTTGAAGGCTACCCCGTGGATCCCTCGCTCCGACCGAAGGCCGGTTCGGCCGATCTCTACCAAGGGACGGTCAAGTTGTTCACGGCGGCGGGCTTCGCGACCGTTTCCACGGCCGTGCCCGGAAGGGCGGTCATGCGCCTGCTGCGCTGATTTCTTGCGGACAGGGTGCCGAGGCAAAAACGCCTTACGGCAGCGTCAAGACTACGGGGCCGGCTGCTGTGATCGCGACGGTGTGTTCGATGTGCGCCGCCCGGCGGCCGTTGGCAGAGCGCAGGGTCCATTGGTCATCATCGTGATAGTAGTCGTCGCTGCCACCCAGAATCAGCATCGGCTCAATGGCGATCACCAGACCCTCCGTGAGCTTCACCCCGCGGCCCGGCCTGCCGATGTTCGGCACGTTCGGTTCCGCATGCATGGTCCGGCCAATGCCGTGGCCCCCGTGATCGGCAAGGATCCCATAGCCACTCCGTTTGGCTTCCCCGCCAATGGCGTACGCAAGGTCGCCCATCTTGTTTCCAATCCGGGCGGCCTCGATTCCGCGGGCAAGGGCGGCATCTGTGGCATCGATCAACTCCTGGTCCACCGGATCCGGAGTGCCCACGATGAAGCTTATGGCTGCATCTCCGCACCAACCCTCCACGAATGCCCCGCAGTCGACGCTCAGGAGATCGCCGTCCTGCAGCACGTATCCGTCCGGAATGCCATGAACCACGGCGTCGTTGACGCTCGTGCAAATGACACCGGAGAAGGGCGTGGATGCCCACCGCGGCCGGTAATTCAGGAACGCCGGCTTGGCTCCCGCGGATTCAATGAAAGCGGCAGCAACATTGTCCAGTTCCTTGAGCGACACCCCAACTTCGGCTTGCGACCGAACCGCGGAAAGCGTGTTGGCAACCACCCGCCCGGCTTCACGCATGAGTGCAATCTCGTCTGGCGTCTTCACCATGGACAAAGCGGGCCTCCAAAGCACTAGGAAAAGGGGCCCGAGGCGGCCACCGGATGAACTCTTTCCACCCACTTTATGGGCGCCCCGGCGCGAGTCAACAGGTGGCGTGTTGACCCCGCTGCTCGAGCGGCCCGCCGCAGAGGAGCGAGGCGCCGCAGAGGAGCGAGGCGCCGCGAGGGTGTCCTTCCGCAAGACTGCCCTAGAGTCGCAGCATGGAACACGGAAGAATCGCCATCATCCGGGAACGCCTGCGTGCAGAAGCAGATCCAGAACGGGCGAAATCAGCACAGGCGTACATGAGGTCATCCATGCCCTCCCTCGGCGTCAGGGTTCCTGTGGTCCGCCGCATGGTTCTCACCACCGCAAAGGAACTGCCTTTCGGATCCTCGGTCGAACTGCGCGACGACGTCAGGCTGCTGTGGCGGGAGGCAACATGGCGGGAAGAACGCTACGCGGCCATCGATCTGACCTCGCTCAAGTCCGTGGCCGAGGATCTGGAGATGTTGCCGCTGTACGAAGAAATCATCCGGACAGGTGCGTGGTGGGACTTCGTTGACGGTGTCTCGGACCGCATTTGCGCCTTACTGCAGCACCACCGGAGCACCCTGACCCCGCTCTTGCGGAAGTGGGCGACCGACCCGGACTTCTGGGTCCGGCGCGCCGCCATCACCTCCCAACTCAAGGCAAAGTCGGCCACAGACAAGGAACTTCTCTCCACTGTGCTCGACGCCAATCTGGCCGACAAGGAATTCTTCATCCGGAAGGCAATCGGCTGGACGCTGCGGGAGTACGCCAAAACGGATCCTCAATGGGTGCGGGAGTACGTCGAAACCCGGCGGGCCGGCCTGAGCCAGCTGTCGCTTCGCGAGGCGATGAAACGCCTCGGCTGAATCCGGTTCAGGACTTCGGCTTGAGCTTGAGCTTCAAAGTCCCGCGGCGCGGGCGGAACAGCACATGGGTCTTCTCGTCGAAGAACACCAGATAGGCGATGAAGGAGACCGCGATGGCGATGGCCACTCCGCGCACCACCTCAATGGGGATCCATTGGAAGACGCTCAATTGGTCCGTCAGTGCGATAAGGGTGAAGAACGCCGTCAAATAGAAGACCGTCCGAAGCTGGGGCCCGTCCGCGATTCCCGTCACGGTAAAGAACACCAGCAACCAGACCATGTACCAGGGCTGAATCACCGGCGCCAGGACGACGACGGCGGCGAAGGCCCAGGCCATCCTGCGAAGCACTGTCTTGTTGAACCCAGGTTCGTCGTCGATCGGCGCGGGCATTCCGATTCCACGGCCCGGCGTGCGGACGGCAAGCCAGACGATAGCAAGCGCCGAGACCACCGTTCCGATGGTCTGGATGACATCCGTCACGGGGACGCCGGGACCGCCGAAAAGTCCGACGACGGAGCCTGCCGTATGGGCCAGCAGGCCCACTGGCGCGTACCAGATCCAGACGGCACCGGGAGTCTGCAGCGCACCGAGCCAACCGAATCCCAGGCCGTCTACGAAGCCTGCGGCGGCCAGTAGCCCTAGGGATAGGCCCAACGTGGCCGTCCAGCAGAACATCCTGCGGCCCCACCCGGCACGGGACCCGGCCCACACCAAGCCAGCAAAGGGCAACGCAATCAATGTAATTGGCTTGACGGCGATCGAAGCGGTGATCAGCACGATTCCGAGCACGGGCCGTTTGACCGAAATGTAGTACAGCCCGGCAACGGCCAGGCCCAACATCAAGGAGTCATTGTGCGCGCTCGCGATGAAGTTGATGAGGAGAACCGGGTTGAGAACCCCAAGCCAAAGCGCCCTGTCCGGGTTCACTCCATGGAGCGCGGCCAATCGGGGAACGTAGATGGTGAGCAGCAAGACCCCGCCGAGTGCCGCCAGCCTGAAGGGAATCAGGGCAAGTTCGGGGATGCCTGCGCTCACCCACACGGCTCCCTGTTCGATCCACAGCCAGAGCGGACCGTATGGCGTTGGAGCCTCGGTCCACATCTTGTCGGGTCCGAGCGAAAAGTAGTTACTCAGGGCGGAGATGCCGTTGGTGTAAGGATCCAGGCCCTGCTCCATCAGACGGCCCTGGCCGATGTAAGCATAAGCGTCCCTGCTGAACAGGGGCAGCGCGAGCGTCAGCGGCAGTGCCCACATCCACAATGCTCGCCGGAGGACAGGACGCGCGGAGGGGTTCCAGCCGCCGATCCGCTGGGCAATGCGCAGCCATGAGCGTAGGAGCAGGAGTGCGCCAAGGCAGAGCATCACAGTGCATAGAATCACCCCTGCCGGAGATGTCCTGGCCATGATGAAAAGTGGGGTGCGGATCAACGCACTGCTGCTGGCCAGCCAGCCGACACCTATCGACCCAGCCACCATGAGCAAAGACCCGATGAATCCTTGAAGGATCGCCGTCCTTGCCGCCTTGGCAATAACAGTGCCGTGCACCGGGGCGTTGGAGCCGCCAAGCGCCTCTGGATGAGTCAACGAACTCCTCACCTCACGCTCGCGAAACTTCGACGTCACCATCAAACAAAATCCTGTCCGGTTCCTTGCCGCATCCGGGCCAAGTGATAGTGCCGGCTGCCATGGATTATTGCAACTGTAGCATCGCCGCCCGCGGCATCCCGGGGCGCTCCGGACCCCGGGTCGGACCGCGAAAGTGGCCTGAGATAGGATGGACAGGGCTCTGGTTTGATGCCGAAGGCCCACAGGCACGCCGGTTCTGCATGAATTTCAGCGGAACCACTGTTGCTTGGAGCGGCTCCCGCCGCAACGGCTCGCGGCACCCTGTGACGATAACTACCTGACAAGGATCCTCCCATTTCCACGGACTCATTCTTCAGCGCGCTCACACGGTTCCGTCGTCGTGTTATTCCCTCTTCGTTGGAAACAAGGCTCAACTCCCCCAAGGGTCTGCTGGCGGGCTTCTGCGTTGTGCATTTGGTCTTCCTCGTGTTCGCTTTGATCGTCTCCCTGCGTGGCGAAGCTTTCAGCGACACGTTCATCTATCGGGACTGGACTGCTGCGGGGTTCCGGGATGAGAACCTCAGTGGCGGGCCCAGTCCGTGGGTCTACCCCGTCCTGGCCCTGATACCAATGGCGATCGCGGGTTTGGCTGGTCCAGGCCCGTTCTTCTTCCTGTGGGTGCTCATGATCACCGTGCTCGACGGCGTAGCTCTCGCCAAGCTCACGGGGTGGGGACGTCGTCGGGACGCCATCCCGGCAGCATGGTGGTGGCTGGTCTTCGTCTTCATCATGGGATGGCTGGGATTCGCCCGAGTGGATGGATTTACCGCACCCATCGTGCTGATCGCACTGGCCTACGGAGTGTCGCACCCCTTCATTGCCTCAACCCTTTTGAGCGTAGCCACCTGGATGAAGGTCTGGCCGGCCGCCGTCATGCTTTCCTTGTTCACCGTGGTCAAGCAGAGAACCCGTGTGATGGCGGCCGGGATTCTGACCAGCGCCCTGGTGGTCGGGCTCACGGCTGCCGTGGGCGCGTTGCCCAAGCTCTTCAACTTCCTCACCCAGCAGGGTGATCGTGGCATGCAACTGGAGGCCACTTTTACTACTCCTTGGTTGTGGCTCTCGGTCCTTCATGTGGGCAACTCCCGGATGTACATGAATACGGACATCAACTCGATGCAGGTGGATGGCCCCGGCACGCCCTTCATGTCACAACTGATGCAGCCCCTCCTTGTCTTGGCTGCGCTCCTGGTCGCTGCCTTGACTTTCTGGGCACTTCACAATGGCAAGCGAAGCGGCGGGGCTGACCGCACGGAGCTGTTGTTGGCCGGCTCCCTGACCATGGCCACGGCCTTCGTGGTATTCAACAAGGTCGGATCCCCGCAGTTCATGGTCTGGCTGGCACCAGCTGTCGCCGTCGGACTCGCGCATAGCTGGAAGGAATGGCGGGTCCCAGCGACGATGCTCATTGCGATTGCGGTGGCCACATACTTCATCTACCCCCTCTTCTACGATGCCCTCAGCCACAACAACCCTTGGATGGCCTCGGTTTTGACCGTCCGCAATGTCCTGCTGGTTGTGCTTTTCTGCTGGTCCGTCCGCCGGCTGTACCTTTTGGGAAAAAAAATTCCGGCCAACGAACCGGCCGCCGCTGCCAAGGAGTCCTGAGATTTCCGTTCGATTCTTTGACGGCTTGGCCCGCGTGCGCAACTCTGCCATGCCGCCTGCCGCCGTTGCATGGTTCAGCCGTCCTTCCAGCGTCTGGTGGGGTTTCGCAGCAGTCCATCTGTACTTCCTCGGCTGGATGGCAAGCTTTTTCGTCTCCGGGAACACCTTCAGCGACACCGAGCAGTACCGCCAGTGGGCAATGAACGGTTACAACCCCGCGGATCTCAACGGCATGATCAGCCCTTGGGTCTATCCAGTGCTCGCCCAGATTCCGATCTTCCTGGCCAACATCGCGGGCCCGGGCCCGTACTTGCTGGTCTGGACTCTGATTATCACCGCGCTCAACGCCGCCGGATTGTTCATCCTGACCCGCGGGCCGCGCCGGACAGCCGGCATTGCCCCGGCTTGGTGGTGGCTGTTCTTCACCGCCTTCATGGGTTACCTCAGCTTTGCCCGGGTGGAGGGCATCACCGCGCCCATCGTGCTGGTAGCCCTGCTGTATGCAGCCACGCGTCCTGTCGCCGCGGGGATCCTTCTCAGCGTTGCCACCTGGATCAAGGTCTGGCCAGCCGCCGTCCTGGTGCCGATCGTCATCGCGAGTGGCCGCAGGCTGCAGATCATCGCCTGCGGTGCCGCCGTGACAGCAGTCGTCGCGTTAGGTACTTACCTTTCGGGCGGGCTTCCGCACATCCTCGACTTCCTCACCAACCAGGGCGAGCGCGGCATGCAACTGGAGGCCACATTCTCAACTCCCTGGGTCTGGCTGAGCGTGCTCAACATCGGCGGCTCCAAAATCGCCGACAACGTCGCCATCAATTCCACGGAAGTGTATGGACCCGGCGCGAACGTAGCCGCATTCATGATGCAGCCCCTCCTGGTGCTCGCCGCCGTCGCGGGCTCAGCCCTGTTGGTTTGGGCGCTTCGACGCGGAGCCGAACCGGAAGAGCTGTTTCTTGAGGGGGCCCTCATGATGACCACCGCGTTCATCGTGTTCAACAAGGTGGGCTCGCCGCAATTCATCATCTGGCTGGCTCCGGTGGTTGTAGCCGGCCTGACCCACGACTGGAACCGGTGGCGTGTTCCTGCCGCCCTTCTCATGGGCATCGCCATGACGACGTTTGTGATCTATCCGCTGTTCTACACCCCGCTCATTCACGCCAACCCCGTGATGGCGGCAGTACTCACCACGCGTAATGTGCTTCTGGTAGTCCTGCTGTGGTGGTCCGTACAGCGGTCCCTCGAGCTAGGCCGTAAGTCCGGCGCGGCAACCGCTATTCGGGGCGCCTGAGTCTTCGCTCGAGCCTGCGGAGCAGTTCCATGGGAGTGGACCGGATCAGCAACTTGCGTGTGTGGACGTCCAGGACCATCAAGTAGATTGTGAATCCAACCGCCACCACGAAAGCCAGGGACGACACCTTCACGTTCATCTCCACAAAGGACAGCACTGAAATCTGGTCTTGCGCGCCGAAGGCCACGAAAAACGTAATGGCGACATACAGCGACTTGATCTGCCAGTCGTCCCTGATGCCTGTGACCGCGAGCAGCGGGATAAACCACAGGATGTACCACGGCTGGATGATGGGAGAAAGCATGACGACGGCGGCAAACGCCAGGGCCGCGCGCCGCACCAGCAGCGAATAGTCTCCACGGAACATCAGGACCACCACCATAGCCATTCCGGCCCACTTCATGAGTGTACGGAGCCCCGTGGCGACAGCTGGCCCTGGCAGGCCCAAAAGGTTCGCTGTCATCTCGAACTGCTGGCCCAGGAAACCGGAAGGCGAATACCCGGTGTAGCCGGGGGTGGGATCGAGGATGGCCCAGACCCACCCAAAACCAAGGTTGTAAGGGATTCCGCTCACAGCCAGCACGCCGAAGCTTATGGCCGCCGTCGCGCCCCAGAACAGGAACTTGCGGGTCCAGCTCGCGGCCGGGCCAGCCCACATGAGGCCGATGAAAGGCAGGAGAAGCACTGTGATCGGTTTGATTCCGATGGAAGCCGTGACCAGTAATAGACCGGTGATATGGCGGCCGGTGGCGGCAAAGTACATCCCTGCCACGGCCAGGCCCACCATCAAGGCATCGTTATGGGCGCTGGCTACGAAGCTGATGAGAAAGAGCGGATTCGCCACAGCGATCCATAGCGCACGGCCCGGATTGATCCCGTGCAGCTCGGCCAGCTTGGGAACGTACACCACGCAGAGCAGCACTCCCACCGTCGCCAAAACGCGAAAGAGCAAGACGGAAAAATCGGGCTGGGCGTCGGTGATGCCCACCACCCACCTCGCAAGCCACAGGAAATACGGTCCATAGGGGGTCTTGGCTTCAGCCCAGGCCGGGTCGGCACCAAGGGAAAACCAGTTGCTGAGCGAGGAAATACCGGCGGTGTAGGGGTTTTGGCCCTCCAAAACCAGCCTGCCTTGGCCTGTGTAGGCGTACACGTCCCGCGAATAGATGGGCACGGCGAACATCATTGGCGCGGCCCACGCCGCGACCGCCACGACCACCGATCTGAGCGAGCCTGGCCCCCAATCTTTGAGCCTTTGCCCTAGCCGCAACCAGGACCTGACCAAAAGCATGGCCCCGGCTGTCAGCAAGATGGTGGAGGTCGTAACGCCCCAGCCCTCAGTGCGCAGTGCGATGACAACCGGGTGCCTGAACATGGGGGACCCGTTGGCGATCCAGCCGGCGCCGATCGAACCGGCGAAGATCATGAGGGATCCGAAGAAACCCTCCCAGATGGCCACATAGGCCTTGACCTGGCTGGCGGTACCGGCACCCGTGCGCGCACTGTTCGGGGAATCGAGACCCGCGGCGATCGTCTCAGGGGGCATGGCTGGTTCCATTGCCTCATCCCGGCTGTTTGAGGTGCCCACGCCCGATCCGCCTGCCGTCATGATATTCCAGTCCCTACGCACATTGGTCCAGCTCATCGAGGCAGGCAATAGCCGCTCGACAACGGCCCAGTTTACCAGCCGGAGCACGCCTCAAAACCGGAATCGAGCGCCCCGCCACGCTTCCCATGCGCCCGAACGGTAGGCTGGGCGAGTGCCTATTACTAATGAACGCATCGTCTGGATCGACTGCGAGATGACCGGTCTTGACCTTGAAAACGACGCCCTGATCGAGGTAGCGGCCTTGGTCACAGATTCGGACCTCAACATCCTGGGTGATGGCGTGGACGTCGTCATCAAACCCGAAGACGCCGCTCTCGAGCAGATGAACGACTTCGTCCGCGACATGCATACCCGTTCAAAGCTCCTGGACGAACTCCCCCATGGCAAGACCATGGCCGAGGCCGAAGCAATCGTCCTTGAGTACATCGAGAAGTGGGTGCCCGACCCCAAGAAGGCACCGCTGGGCGGCAACTCGGTGGGAACAGACCGCATGTTCCTCGCGCGCGATATGCCTAACATCGTTGAACACCTTCACTATCGGGTCATCGACGTCAGCACCATCAAGGAACTCTCGCGCCGCTGGTTCCCCCGCGCCTATTTCCAGTCCCCCGCCAAACATGGTGGCCACCGTGCGCTCGGAGACATCAAGGACTCCATCGACGAACTGCGTTACTACCGCGAGGCAGTCTTCGTCCCGGCACCTGGACCAGATACAGCAACGGCACAGCGGATTTCCAAGCAGGTCACTGGCGGCCCGGAGACGCCCGCAAGTACGTGATCTGCGGCACCTTTTGGGGAAATTTCATCCAAAGGGTCAAAAGTGGCAAAACCATCCCGGAAGACGGGGTATAGTTTTTGTCGTTGCCTTCGCAGCTGACGGGTCATTCCGAAAGCGGTCAAAGGCGCATGGTGGGCGTAGCTCAGTTGGCAGAGCGCCTGGTTGTGGTCCAGGAGGTCGCGGGTTCAACCCCCGTCGCTCACCCTCATGAGATCGGTGCAGTTTGCCGATCGCAGCCAAAGGCCGTACTGGTTATCCAGTGCGGCCTTTGCTTTGTCCGGGCCGATTCCGGCCATCCAGTCTTCCAGACCCGAGAACCAGGGGAACACCTGACATGACCGTCCTGCCAGTCACCATCTGGGGCGAGCCCGTGCTCCACCGCCGGGCGAGCGAGGTCGAAGTGTTCGACGACGAACTGCGGACATTGATTGCCGACATGTTCGAGACGAACCAAGCCGCCAACGGCGTCGGACTGGCCGCACCCCAGGTGGGAGTCGGCAAACGGATCTTCATCTTCAAATACGCCAATGAAGACGACGCACCCGACGAAGGCGTCCTGGTGAACCCGGTTCTCACCCTCTCCAAGATCCCCGGCACCCTTCCGGATCCGGAGGAAGACGTAGAAGGCTGCTTGTCTTTCCCCGGAGAGCATTACCCCCTGCAGAGGGCTGAGTGGGCCCGCGTACAAGGGTTCGACGGCTACGGAAAACCGGTGGATTTCGTGGCGACAGGTTGGTTCGCCAGGGTCATGCAGCACGAATTCGACCATCTCGACGGCAAGCTCTATGTGAATCGCCTCGTCGACCGTTACGCCAAGAAGGCCCTGAAGCAAGCCAAGAAGAACGGCTGGGGAGTCCCCGGCCTGACCTGGATGCCGGGCGTCGATCCGGATCCCTTCGGGCACTGACTGATGAGCGGCATCGCGCAGGACGACCTGTTCAGGCTCCTCGACATCCACGGCGAGGACGCCTCCGCGTGCGCCGCCCTGCTGGCGTCACCGCCCGGAGACGGAACACGACGGGCTCTTACCGTCCTGGACGCCCGCCTGGGCGCCTTTCCCACGGAGTCCGCCTCGGCGGAGGGCTGCACGGAAACTGACTGGATCGAGGCGCTCCTCCGCTTTGGGCCCGTGGTCAACAGCCATCACCTTTCCCTCGGCATCCCGCGGGAATCTTCGGCCGCGATCCTCGCCGACGTGGGACTGAACCTTCGCATCAACCGACGGGTTCACGGACGCTTCGGCCTGGACACGTGGGCCTGGCTAACGCTGCACATGGCGGGAAACATCTTCCGGATCGGCCGCTTGCAGTTCCACCTTGTCCGCAACAACACGGCAGATCACACCGATGCAGACGATCAGTGGATGCTTGGCGTTCATATTCCCGAGGATGGAGGCCTCTCCCCTGCCCTCGTGGACGCGAGTTTCAACCACGCCCGGGAGTTCTTTGACCGCTACTTCCCGGACAAGGCCGTTGCCGTCGCGAGCTGCGACTCCTGGATGCTGGACCCCTATCTTGCCCGCAAACTGCCGGATAGCAACATCGCCGCATTTGCCCGCCGGTTCACCCTGGACCGCTGTTCTGATGCCCCGAGCGACGCCGTCTACTTCACCTTCCGGCACCGGGACATGGAAAGCCTTGCCGGGCTGCCCCGCGAGACCTCGCTCCAGCGCGTGGTCCTGGAGAGGATCGACGACGGCGGGGTCTGGCAACTTGGCCACGGCCGCTTGGTGCTTCCTCCGCCGCCCGGGAACCATGCCGCTACTCCATCGCCCTGATGGTCTGCTGGCCCGGGCACGAGTCCAGGACGCGCTTCATGGCGTCTTTCTCGGCTTGGGTGACCCAGAGCCGGTACGCCGCCTTCACGGAGATCTGCCGGGCCACGTAATGGCAACGAAAGCCCTTGTTCGCCGGTAGCCAGCTTGCGGCGTCGCTGGCACTCTTCTT
The DNA here is from genome assembly GCF_057747935.1 of Arthrobacter sp. DMZ02-1R. Taxonomy (NCBI): domain Bacteria; kingdom Bacillati; phylum Actinomycetota; class Actinomycetes; order Micrococcales; family Micrococcaceae; genus Arthrobacter; species Arthrobacter sp. DMZ02-1R. The sequence continues at coordinate 2,003,061 of NZ_CM173230.1, read as the reverse complement.
CACGTTGGCGGCGCCGTCGACAGCAATGAGGTTAAGGGGATCATTGGCGAGGCTTTGACGTTGCTTCGCAGTGAGCTGTTGGGCACCCTTCTGCCAGGCGTCGCCGAGGGCGACCACATGGTCGATCTGCACGGCCGAGCTGCTTTCGGATCCCCTGCGGAAATGGATGTCCTGCCCGACGTAGGGCTCGCGGAGCTCTCCGGATGCAACCCTGCATTTGGAGCCTGCAGTGAACTCCACTGCAGTAAGATCTCGCCTCAGGATGTCGTTCCGGGTATCGCAACCGTTCCGGTCGACGTCGAGCCATGCCTGGCCGAATTCGCTGCGGTCGTAGTTGTCTTTGACGGCACGCCCCTTCACGGGCAGCGTCTCCAGCGCATCGACGGCTGAATCGACGGGGACTGGCTGTACGGGTTCCACCGGCTTCATCCAGGAAGGGTCGACGACGGGCGCTTCCGTGGGTCCATTCCCCGGAGACTCAGCAACGGCGAACTGGCCATCGGTGAAGAACCATGCAACGCCGCCAAGTGCACCCGCGATCAAGACAATCAGCAGCACCCAGGCCTGACGGGACTGGCGGCGGGCACGTCGATATGCAGCCCAAGTGGCGCTCAAGGGATGGGTTCCTTTCGAGGAGGAATACGTCCCTTGAGACTAGGTCAGGGCACCGACCACCGGCCCCGATATCCACAGTGTGGAGGACAAGTCACTGCCTCGGAACAATCTCAGCGCAGGCAACACGAGCAGTCGGTTATTGCTCCCTGGTGACCCGTTTCAGGTCCTCGGCCGCGAGCTGAAGAAGTGACTCCAGTTGGACAACGCGGTCCTCGGCGATATCCCCCGCCGCGAATGCCACCTTGGCTTCGTCGAGCAGGCGCTGGGCTTCCTTGAAGTTGGCGCGCGCCACGTCCAGTGCGTGTTCCAGGGTTGTGTCATGTTCCAGAATCTTTTCGCGTTCCATGCGTCCATTCTGGTCAGGTTTCCCGGCTGATACCAGCGCATCAGCCGGGAAACCCTGTGTGTCTTTTCTGGCCTAGACCGGAAGCTGCTAGACGACGGCGGGCTCCAACGACTTGTTGGGCTCCACCTCAACGGCGACGCTGCGCGCTGGGAACGACGGCGGGTTCACGCCGGCCATTTCTTCCATGACGCGCACTACCTGGCAGGAGTAGCCGAATTCGTTGTCGTACCAGACGTACACTACGAGGTTCTTGTCATTGGCGATCGTGGCCAGACCGTCCACGATGCCGGCACGGCGCGAGCCGACGAAGTCGGTGGAGACAACCTCGGGAGAGTCGATGAAGTCGATCTGCTTCCGCAGCTCGGAGTGCAGCGACATCTCACGAAGGTAGTTGTTGACCTCGTCCTTCGTGGTTCCCGTTTCCAGGTTGAGGTTCAGGATGGCCATCGAAACATCCGGGGTAGGAACGCGGATCGCGTTGCCGGTCAGCGTGCCCTGCAGTTCCGGAAGGGCCTTTGCCACGGCCTTGGCCGCGCCGGTTTCGGTGATGACCATGTTGAGTGCGGCCGAACGTCCGCGGCGATCGCCCTTGTGGAAGTTGTCGATCAGGTTCTGGTCGTTCGTGAACGAGTGAACGGTTTCCACATGGCCGTGGATGACGCCGAACTTGTCGTTGAGTGCCTTCAGCACCGGGGTGATGGCGTTCGTGGTGCAGGAGGCTGCGGTCACGATCTTGTCAGAGTCCTCGATGGAGGAGTGGTTGATGCCGTGGACGATGTTCTTGAGATCGCCCTTGCCCGGGGCCGTGAGCAGGACGCGCGCGACGCCCTTGCTCTGGAGGTGCTGGGAGAGGCCTTCGGCGTCGCGCCAGCGGCCCGTGTTGTCGACCACCAGGGCATCCGTGATGCCGTACGCCGTGTAGTCAACAGTGGAGGGGTTGTCCGAGTAGATTACCTGGATCTGGACGCCGTTGGCCGTGATGGTGTTGGCTGCCTCGTCCACGCGGATGGTGCCTTCGAAGGAACCGTGCACGGAGTCGCGCCGCAACAGGCTGGCCCGCTTGACGAGGTCATTCTCGGCGCCCTTGCGGACCACGATCGCGCGCAGGCGCAGTCCGTGGCCGCCACCGGCCTTTTCGATCAGGAGGCGGGCCAGGAGCCGGCCGATGCGGCCGAATCCGTAGAGGACGACGTCGGTGCTGGTCCGGTCGTCCGCGCCGCGGCGTCCAACAACCTCGGCGAGTTCTGCGCGGAGGAAGTCCTCCAGCGGCGCACCCGGAGCCTCGGCCTTGTACTTCTCATTCAGGCGGGCGATGTCGATCGCAGCGGCCCCGAGTTCAAGCTCGGCAAGGGTATTCAGCAGCGGCGCGGTTTCCTCGAGCAGGAGTTCGTCCTTGCTCATCCGGCGCGCAAACCGGTGGGCTTTCAGGATGTTCATCGACGACTTGTTGATGAGGCTGCGCCCATGAATGCTCGTGACCACGTTGTTTTCACGGTACAGCCGGCCGATCACCGGAATCATGGCCTCGGCCAGCGCTTCGCGGCCCATCCACGTATCAAGACAAGAATCTGATGACTGGCTCACAGAACTACCTTCCTAGGGTCAGCTACATACGTCCTCGTACGTAGATGGCGGCCGCCCGGAGTAATCCTGCGGCACTGGCATCGGCGGGACTTCGGTCTGCCCGGACACCTCGAACGTTGCAAAGAAAAACCGCCGGCTGCGAACGCAGAACCGGCGGTGGAACTTCTACGTTCAGTGTCCATTCTAAGGTCTGACACGGGAAGCTTTGGCAGCCGGGACGCGTGAATTCACTCACACGCGGCTGAGGGATGGGTTGACCGATACGCCGGGTTCTGTCCTCCCCCGCCGTTGCCGGCGAAAGAGTGGCGGCCATCCATCTACGAACGCCGTTGCCGACGCCCTCCAGCAGCCTACCCGGACACTCGGGCGAGCAGCCCTCGATCGTGCCCTGTCTGGCCTTGCTCCGGGTGGGGTTTACCTAGCCTCCCTGGTCACCCAGGGAGCTGGTGGTCTCTTACACCACCGTTTCACCCTTACCTGCTAGCGGCTTGTGCAGGCACAAACAGCTGCCGGCGGTCTGTTCTCTGTGGCACTGGCCTGCGGGTTACCCCGAGTGGGCGTTACCCACCACCCTGCCCTGTGGAGCCCGGACGTTCCTCGAGCCACTCACGTGGCGCGCGGCCGCCTGGTCAACCCATCCGCCCTACAGTCTACCGGCGTCGGGCCCTCTGCACTGCCGGACTGTGCTGACCCGACACAGGTGCACCCGGCATTACCGCTAATATCGACAAGTGCTGATTCTCCTGCCGCCTTCCGAAGGCAAGACCCCCGCTGTCAAGGGCCCCGCCGTCGAATGGGAGTCCCTGAGTTTTCCGGAACTCAACAGCTACCGGGCCAAAGTGTTCGACGCCCTGGGCTTGGTCAGCGCGCACGAGGACGCCCTCACCTTGTTGGGCGTGGGCGCGTCGTTGAAGGACGACGTCGAACGCAATACCCGGTTGCACGAAGAACCGGCCGCGCCCGCCCACCAAGTGTATTCAGGAGTTCTCTACGACGCTCTTGGGTACAAGACCCTGACGCCTGCGCAGCGCCGCAAAGCGGCGGAGTCGATCCTCGTGGTGTCCGCCCTGTGGGGTGCCATTGGCTTCGGCGACCGCGTGCCCGCCTACCGCTTGTCCATGGGAACCGCATTGCCCGACGTCGGACGCCTCGCCTCATTCTGGAAGCCGCAGCTCACGCAGGCCCTTGCTTCCAGGGTGGAGGGCGAGCTGCTGGTGGACTGCCGTTCCAGCACCTACGCCGCGGCGTGGGCTCCGCCCGCGGAGCAAACCGTCTCCGTCAACGTCTTTTCCGAGACGAACGGCAAGCGCACCGTCGTCAGCCACTTCGCCAAGCACACCCGCGGCGAACTGGCCCGGCATCTGCTGAGCCGTCGAGGCAAGGCTCCGGCAACCCCGGAACTGCTGCTCAAGGCCACTTCGGAAATCTGGACCGCGGAATTAACGGAAGGCACGGCCCGCAAGCCGCACACCCTCAGCATCATCCTGCCCAACTAATCCCCACCGCCACCCTCGCCTCGCAAGTCCCCACCGGCTCCCAGCCTTCGCAAGCTCAGGCAGGGACCCTCGCCGATGGGGCCCCACGGCCAGGGAACCCTGGCGGCGTGGGCCCAGGCAACAGGCGCAGGGAAGCCCTCTAGTTCCATTCGGCGGAGCGCACCAGGATGCAGCCGGAATCGGGGCAGAAGACAATCTCATCCTCGGCGGCGGCCTTGACCTCGGCAAGATCGCCGGGGCTGAGCATCATCCCTGAGCCTTCGGACTTGCCGTGGAACAGCCTGGCGGCCCCGACGCCGCGCTTGGCGAGGGTCTTTTCGTAGATAGCCAGCATCCCGGCGTCGAGCCTTTCGGCGAAACCGGACCGCTGCGCGCGCACATCAGTCTCCTCGGCGACGATCTCGGCGATCGCGGCGTCCAGCTCTGCACGGATTCCGGAGAAGGAACCTTGGATGTCATCAACGATCTGCTGTTGGGCGACTTGGCGCTCCCTCAGTCCGTCCAGGCGTTCGAGGATTTCCAGTTCGACGTCCTCAAGGTCGGAGCGACGCTTATTCAGTGATGCGATATCGCTCTGCAACGCAACGAGATCCTTGGAGAGGCCGGTGCCGCTGTTCAGCCTGGCTTCGTCCCGCTCAATGCGGCCAGCGACTTGCTCGACGTCGGTCTCCGCCCGCCTCAACTCGGCTTCGGCGTCGTGGACGGCGAGCTTCGCGGTCCCGAGTGCCCCGTTGGCCACACTGAGGGCGTCCTGAAGATCGGTGATGCGGGGGTCGCTCTCGAGAGTGCGGCGGCGGTTGGCCAAGGATTTGAGCTTCGCGTCCAACCCCTGCAGTTCGAGCAATTTCAACTGTTCCGCCGGTGCTGCCTTGGCCACGCTTACCTCCGCTTGATCGTGCCGGGGAAGATATCCATTCCCGGCCAGGCTCTCAGGCCTGCTTGTCTCGACTCTAGCGCCTAGCGTGCTCCCCTGCCTCGCTATGGTCACCGGGCTCCTCGCACGCCAGGCTTAGCCGGGAGTCAGAATGAAGTCCCAGGGATCGCTATTGGTGGAAGCGACCCGGATCTCGACGTCGTGCCCTTGGTCCGCGAGCACGTTGCCGAGCGCCTCGGCCGCGGCGGGCAGCCATAGCCACTCGCTCGCGAAATGGGATACGTCAATAAGGTACGGCCTGCCGTCAACAGCAGCTTCGCGCGCTTCCGACGCCGGGTGGTGGCGCATATCCGCGGTGACGTAGATGTCAGCTTGGCTCGCCCGGACGGCATCGAACAGACTGTCGCCAGCGCCGCCACATACAGCAACACGCCGTACCAATCCGTCCTTGTCCCCGGCTACACGCACTCCCCCGGCTACCGAAGGCAGAATCTCGAAAACGCGCGCCGCAAAATCGCCGAGGGTCATGAGTTCCGGAAGATCCCCGACCCGGCCGATGCCCTCTTCCGGCAGGCCGTGGGCAGCAGGGGCCAGCGGGACAACATTGTCCAGTCCGAACGCGTCCGCGAGAACATCCGAAACACCTCCGACCGCGGAATCTCCGTTGGTGTGCACGGTCAGCAGGCCGGTACCTGACTCGATGAGCCGGTGGACAGCGAGGCCCTTGGCGCTCGTCGCAGCCACCGAGGTGACGCCCTTAAGCAGCAAAGGATGGTGCGTGACGAGGAGCTCGGCACCCCATTCAATGGCTTCGTCAATGGCGGCGAGGGTGGGATCCACGGCGAACAAGACCTTGGTGACGGTCGCAGTCGGCCGCCCGACCACCAGGCCCACCTCGTCCCAGTCCTCGGCGAGGGACTCAGGCCAGAGTTCCTCGACAGCCAGCAAGACCTGACCAAGCGTGGGGGTACTGGTTCCTGAAGTTCCGGCTGCACCGTCTTCCGGCTCTTCCCCGGATCCTGTATCTGCAACCGCGGTGTTCACAGCTTCCATGCACTACATTCTTGCGCATCCGGTGGCCATGACGCGCTTACGGCAACCGAACTATCTGAGATTGCTGCCGGTAGCGGGGTCTCCGCCGTCACACTCCCGTAAGGTTGTGCGGGAATCATCCAGGACTCCCGGCCATTGAAGAGATCATGAAAACTTTTGTACTTGGCGGAGGCTGCTTCTGGTGCCTCGATGCCGTCTACCAGAAGACCAAAGGCGTCAGTTCCGTGGTTTCCGGTTACACGGGAGGGCACATCCGCAACCCCGACTACTACGATGTCTGCTCCGGCATGACGGGCCACGCAGAGGTTGTAGCAGTGACTTTCGATGAGGACGTTATCCCGGAGGAAGTCATCCTGGACATGTTCTTTGCACTGCACGATCCCACCACGCTCAACCGCCAAGGCTACGACGTCGGGACCCAGTACCGTTCCTCGATGTTCTACACCACCACGGAAGAGAAGATCCTTTTCGAAGAAGCCATCCTTCGGAACCAGGAACTGTGGTCCAAGCCGATTGTGACCGAGGTCAGCAGGCTGCCGGAATTCTATGAGGCCGAGTCCATCCACCAGGACTACTACGCCAAATTCGCGGAGCAGGGCTATTGTCAGGTGATCATCAACCCCAAACTCGCCAAGGCCCGGAAATATTACTCTTCGTGGCTCCGCGCGTAGCAGCGTGTTACACCGCTCGTTAGGCTGACCTCAGCAGTAGCTATTTCAGCGAATCCAGAGAATAGGCATGATTACATGGCACGGATCTACGACGACGTCACCCAGCTGATCGGCGGAACCCCCTTGGTCCGCTTGAACCGGCTCACCGAAGGCTTGGAAGCCACGGTTGCAGTGAAGCTGGAGTTCTACAACCCCGCCAATAGCGTCAAGGACCGTATCGGCGTCGCAATCGTCGACGCTGCCGAGAAATCCGGCGCGCTGAAGCCGGGTGGCACCATCGTTGAGGGGACCTCCGGCAATACCGGCATCGCACTGGCCCTGGTCGGCGCGGCACGCGGCTACAAGGTCATCCTCACAATGCCGGAAACCATGTCCACCGAGCGCCGCGTCATGCTGCGCGCCTACGGTGCCGAGATCGTCCTGACCCCCGGCTCGGAAGGCATGCGCGGCGCGGTCGAAAAGGCACAGGAGATCGTGGCCAACACGGAGAACTCCGTCTGGGCCCAGCAGTTCGCCAACGAGGCAAACCCGGAGATTCACCGCACCACTACGGCCGAAGAAATCTGGGCAGACACCGACGGCGGAGTGGACATCTTCGTCGGCGGCGTCGGCACGGGCGGTACCATCACCGGCGTCGGGCAGGTCCTGAAGGAGCGCAAGCCGGAAATCCAGATCGTGGCCGTCGAGCCGAAGGACTCCCCCATCCTGAACGGCGGAGCCCCCGGCCCGCACAAGATCCAGGGACTTGGCGCGAACTTCATTCCGGAAATCCTGGACACCAACGTCTACGACGAGGTTCTCGACGCAACCTTGGAGGACTCCGTAGCCACCGCTCGCGCCCTCGGCACCAAGGAAGGAATCCTCGGCGGCATCTCGGCCGGCGCAGCCGTCTGGGGTGCCCTGGAGCTCGCCAAGCGCCCGGAGAACAAGGACAAGCTCATCGTGGCAATCGTCCCCGACTTCGGCGAACGTTACATCTCCACCGTGCTTTTTGACGATATTCGCGGCTGATTGCAGACCCTGCGCAACCGCCTTCATTCATTTCCTGTAGAAAGGTCTTTGTGAGCTTCTTCGCAAGACTTATGGAGGACCTCGAGGCCGCCCGGTCACATGACCCGGCGGCCCGGGGCTCCTTTGAGAACTTTTTTGCGTACTCCGGACTGCATGCCATCTGGGCGCACCGCTTGACGCACAAACTGTGGCAGAACCCTGACCTGCGCTTTCCGGCACGGCTCATTTCGCAGCTTGCCCGGTTCCTGACCGGAATCGAGATCCATCCCGGCGCGACCATCGGCCGGAGGTTCTTCATTGACCACGGCATGGGCGTGGTGATCGGTGAGACCGCCGAGATCGGCGAAGACGTCATGATCTACCACGGCGTGACGCTGGGCGGCCGCTCACTGGCCAAAGTCAAGCGCCACCCCACCATCGGAGATCGGGTCACCATCGGAGCCGGGGCGAAGGTCCTTGGCCCCATCACCATCGGCGCCGACAGTGCCATAGGCGCCAACGCCGTCGTGGTCAAAGACGCACCGCCCGAGTCGATCATCACCGGCGTTCCCGCAACGTGGCGGCACCGCGATGCCAAGAGCGAAACCAAGCCTGCCGTTGACCCTGCCGAGTACTACATCGAATACCGGATCTAGGCAGCGAAGCGCTTGTAGGCGCTCCAAAAGACCGTGTCGAAGGCCCGGTCCGGAAGAACCCTCCGCAACGCCAGGATGGTCCAGGCTCCCCTACCCACCGGGTATCGGGTCCTGGGCCTCCGCGCTTTTGCAGCATGTGCGATGGCGCCCGCTACGGTCCGCGGGTGCGTCGACAGCGCCGTCCCTGCCGTCGAAGCCAAAGCGGCCGCGACAACGCCTGCCTGGTCCCGATAGGGTCCATGTCCCGACACCGTGAGCAGGCTCTCCCCGGCGATGGTGCCCCATTCCGTGTCGGTTCCTGCGGGCTCGATGATTGCGACGTCGATGCCATGCGGCTTGAGCTCAAGCCGCAGCGAATCGCTGAGGCCCTCGACGGCGAACTTGGTTGCGTGATACCAGGCGCCGAGGGGTTCGTACATCTTGCCGCCGATCGAGGAAACATTGATGATCCTGCCTGAACCCGCGGCCCGCATCACCGGAATCACGAGCTGGGACATCCGGGCGAGACCGAAGACGTTGACCTCGAACTGGCGCCTGCCCTCGTCCAGCGGTAACTCTTCCAGCGAGCCATAGGACCCGTATCCGGCGTTGTTGACCAGCACGTCGATCCGTCCCTGCTCGGCCAGGACAAGGTCCACAGCGGCCTTCATGGACTCTTCGACCGTGACATCCAGGGACAACACCTTGATCCCATGGGCTTTGAGGGGCTCCATCTTCTCGACCCTCCGCGCCCCGGCGTACACCACCATTCCTGCCTTGCTGAGCTTGATAGCGGCTTCGAAACCGATTCCTGTTGACGCACCTGTGACAAATGCGACGCGTTGCGGCATGGATTGCTCCTCGTCTGGGGGTGTAATCGCGAACGGCCCGCCTACGGCAAAGGCCGGCGCCTCCCACAGTATCGGGGAAGTGCCGGCCTTTGTCAGGAGCGGTAGGGCGGGGTCCCTAGTGTGTGTCGACTGCCGAGATCTCGGACTTGTCTTCGCCCCACAGGGTGTGGAAGGTGCCCTCGGCGTCAACGCGGCCGTAGGTGTGCGCACCGAAGAGGTCACGCTGTCCCTGAATGACCGCCGCAGCGAGGCGCTTGCGGCGCAGTCCGTCGTAGTAGGCCAGCGAGGAGGAGAACACGGGAACCGGGATGCCCAGCTGGACTGCGGTTGCCACCACGCGGCGCCATGCCGGCAGGGCGCCGGCGATCGCCTTGGTGAAGGCCGGAGCGAACAGCAGGTTGGCCGGCTTCTCTTCGGCTGCGTAGGCGTTGGTGATTTCCTTCAGCAGCTCGGCACGGATGATGCAGCCGCCACGCCACAGCGAAGCGATTTCATCAAGTTTGAGGTCCCAGCCGTACTCCTTGGCAGCGGAAGTCAGCATGTCCAGGCCCTGCGCGTACGAAACCAGCTTGGAGGCGTACAGCGCCTGGCGGACGTCCTCGACGAAGTTCTCGGGAACGTCAACGGCGAGCTCCTCGCCAGCGAGGAGCTCCTGGCCGATCTTGCGCTGCTCTGCCTGGGAAGACAGGGCACGAGCGAAGACAGACTCCGCGATACCAGAAACCGGGGAGCCGAGTTCGAGGGCGGAGATGACCGTCCAACGGCCGGTGCCCTTCTGGCCTGCCGCGTCAACGACGACGTCGACGAACGGCTTGCCCGTCTTGGCGTCAACGTGGCCCAGGACCTCTGCGGAGATTTCGATCAGGAAGGAAGCGAGTTCGCCCTTGTTCCATTCGGCGAAGATCTTGGACTGCTCGGCGGGCTCGATGCCCGCGCCGGAGCGGAGGAGATCGAAGGCTTCACCGATGACCTGCATGTCGGCGTACTCGATGCCGTTGTGGACCATCTTGACGAAGTGTCCGGCGCCATCGGTGCCGATCCAGGCGCAGCACGGCTGGCCGTCAACCTTGGCGGAAATCTTTTCGAGCAGCGGACCCAAAGCGTCGTAGGACTCCTTGGATCCACCGGGCATGATGGAGGGGCCGTTGAGGGCGCCCTCTTCGCCACCGGAAACACCGACACCCACGAAGTGCAGGTCCTTCTCGGCAAGAGCTGCTTCCCGGCGGCGGGTGTCCTCGTAGTGCGAGTTACCGGCGTCAATCACGATGTCACCGGGCTCCAGCAGGGGAACGAGCTGGTCGATGACGGCGTCAACCGGCTTGCCGGCCTTCACCATGATCAGGACGCGACGGGGCTTCTCGAGGGAGTCCACAAGTTCCTGGAGGGTTTCCGTGCGGATGAAGTCGCCGTCCGTGCCGTGCTTGGCCAGCAGGGCGTCGGTCTTCTCGACGGAGCGGTTGTGGAGGGCAACGGTGAAGCCGTTGCGGGCCAGGTTGCGGGCCAGATTGGCGCCCATCACCGCGAGGCCGGTGACACCGATGTGTGCTGACATCAAAACTCCAATTCGTTCTTGTGCATTGAGCCCTGCTGGAAGCGAGGAAACGCTTTCCAAAGCAGTAACTGAAATAAACCATACGTATTCGGACCGAGTCTGGGAAAGTTTCGCCCACGTTTCGGAAGCGTCCGCGTCACAAAAGAGTCTATGTTGCGACCCCGCGCTGTGGGGAGTTGCCCGCCGGCCGGGCTGCCAGTAACGCCGCGGTCAACGCCACTATGCTTACAACTATGTCAACCAGCCTCCACTTCCGCGCTGTCGAGCATCTGGGTACCCGGATCGTCGGCGGCAGGCTCCCCACGGGTCATGTCATGTTGGCCGAGCACCTTGAGGAGGAGCTCAAGGTGTCCCGCTCGGTGGTACGCGAGGCCGTCAGGGTGCTGCAGTCTTTGGGACTGGTGGAAACCATCAAGCGCGTTGGCATCCGGGTGCTCCCCGCGCACCGCTGGAATCCGTTCGACCCGCTGGTCATCCGCTGGCGGTTGGCCGGAGAAGGCCGCGGCGCACAGCTGCGCTCCCTCGCCGAACTCCGCTCCGCCGTCGAGCCTGTAGCCGCAGAACTGGCCGCGGAGAACGCTCCGGAGTCGCTCCGGAGCGAGCTGTTGGAAATCTCCCTGGCCATGCGTGAAGCAGGCCGTGCGGGCGACATGCCCACCTTCCTGGACCTGGACATCCGCTTTCACGCGCTGGTCTTGTCCGGTTCCGGCAATGAAATGTTCGCGAACCTGATCGGCCAGGTCTCGGAGACACTCACCGGCCGGACGGTCCACGGGCTCATGCCCGAACATCCGAAGGAAGCGGCCTTGCAATGGCACCTGGACGTGGCCCAGGGCATCAGAGACGGGGACGGTGACAAAGCCCGCGAGGCCTCGTCCAACATCATGCGGGAGACCATCGCGGACTTGTCACCTAGCTGGGAAGGCCAGCCACGGGTGTTTGTTCCAGTCGAGCGGCGCTGACGGCTGACCCGCCAGCACCGCTCGATTGATTCCCTGGGCGGCTAGGCCGCAGGCTGGAAGTTCAGGAGGACCTTCCCCGATTCGGCCGAGTTCTTGGCCACTTCGAAGGCCTCCAAGCCCCGGTCCAGCGTGAATTCGTGCGTCACCACCGGATCCACGTAGAGCGAGCCGTCCGCAAGTGCGGCAATAACGTCGTCGATCTCGTCGTTGAAGCGGAATGAGCCGAGCAGTTCGAGCTCGCGGGTGATGGCCAACGAAATGAAAACCGGCTGCGGGCCCGAGGGCAGCAGCCCGACCATGACCACCTTGCCACCGCGCACGGCACCCTTGATAGCCGATGCCAGCCCGTGGTGGCTGCCGGAGGACTCGATCACCACGTCTGCCTCCACCGCTGCGATAGCCTCGGAATCATCGCCTTTCAGGACCTCGTCCGCACCCACCGCGCGGGCAATCTCAAGAGGCTTGTCGTGCATGTCGACAGCCACGATCCGGGACGCCCCTGCACGTTTGAGGACGGCAACTGCCAGCGCCCCGATCGGGCCGCTTCCGATCACGAGAGCCGTTTTTCCGGCCACGTCCCCGGCTCGGGCAACGGCATGCCACGCGACACTTGCAGGTTCCGCGAGCGCCGCGGTACGCAAGTCCAGTGCGGCGGGAAGTGCCCGGAGCATGCGGGACGGCAGGGTGGCGTAGCGGCTGAACGCGCCGTCGGTGTGCGGGAACCGTGCGGCACTGCCGAGGTAGGTGCAGCCGGGGGAAAGGTTGGGCCGGTCTTCCGGGTATTTAGCTGCGCCGGGGGCGGGGCTCGCCGGGTGGACGGCGACGGCGGTGCCGGCTTGCGGACCAGTGCCGTCGGCGGCCTGCTGGACTACCGTGCCGACGATTTCGTGGCCAAGGACCAGGGGCGCTTTGAGGATGGATTCGCCCGCCGCGCCGTGGAGCCAGTAATGCAGGTCCGAGCCGCAGATGCCACCGTAGGCGATTTCCACGACGGCCTGGTCGGGAGCCGGAGCAGTGAGGGTGATGTCCTCGATGCGAAGGTCGCCGGCCGCATGCGCGACGACAGCGGGCGAAGTCCGGGGAAGCTGGAACGCGGCCATTAGACGACCACCGTCATTCCGCCGTCGACGAAGATCGTCTGGCCGTTGACGAAATTGGAAGCCTCCGAGGCAAGCCAGACGGCTGGACCGGCAAGATCCTCCACGGTGCCCCATCGGTGGGCCGGCGTGCGGCCAAGGATCCAGGAGTTGAAGTCGGGATCGTCCACGAGGTTCTGGGTCATCTCAGTGTGGATGTAACCCGGGGCGATGCCGTTGATCTGCAGGCCCGAAGCCGCCCATTCAGCGGTCATGGCGCGAGTGAGGTTGCGCAGGCCGCCCTTGGCAGCGACGTAGGGGGCGATCGTGGGACGGGCCAGGTCCGTCTGCACCGAGCAGATGTTGATGATCTTGCCGCGGCCTCGCGGGATCATGTGGCGGGCAGCTTCTCGCCCTACGAGGAAAGCGCTTGTGAGGTCGGTGGTGATGACCCGATCCCAGTCCTTCACATCGAGGTCCAGCATGGGGACGCGGTGCTGGATGCCCGCATTGTTGACCAGGATGTCGAGGGGGCCAACGTTTTCTTCAACCCAGGCAACGCCGCGGGCTGCTTCGGTGTCGCTGGTAACGTCGAACGCGCAGCTGTGGATGCGGCCGGGTCCGAAGTCCGCCGCCATGGCGGCTTCTGCATCCTTGAGCCGTTCTGTGTTGATGCCGTTGAGAACTACGGTGGCACCGGCATCGGCCAATCCGCGGGCCAACGCATTGCCGATGCCGCGGCTGGATCCCGTAACGAGCGCGACGCGCCCGGTGAGATCAAAGATTCCAGTCATGGTTGTTTCCTTACCTAGTTCAGAGGGCTTACAGAGGAGTCACTGAGATTGGCGATCGCCTGGCGGACGACGGCGAGGTCCTGGTCGCCAAGGCCTTGATCGATCAGTTCGCGGTAAAGTTCGACGCCGGCAGTTGCCATCGGGACGGCGGCACCGGCCGCTTCGGCGCTTTCGAGGACGAACTTGAGATCCTTGTGCATGAATTTCGCGGGACCCGTGGGCGCGTAATCCTTGGCTGCAAGCCGAGGCCCGACGATCTCCAAAACGCGGCTTCCAGCAAGTCCGCCTGCCAGGACCTCGAACAGGGCCGAAGCATCCATGCCCGATCGTTCGGCGAGTTCGGCAGCTTCTGCAAGCGCCGCCGTCGTGGTCCCGACGATCAGCTGGTTGCAGGCCTTGGCCAGCGAACCGGCACCCAGATTGCCCATGCGGCGGACAGTAGTGCCCATGGCCTGAAGTACCGGGAGCGTTCGCCGGAAGTCTTCTTCGCTGGCTCCCACCATGATGGCCAGCGTGCCGTCCTGCGCACCTTTGGTTCCGCCGCTGACAGGGGCATCGACGACGACGGCGTTCCCGCCACTGGCGTCACGGACGGTCCGGCCGAATTCCTGGACGGCCGTCGGCGACACGCTGCTCATAACGACCACTGTGGTTCCGGGGAGCGGCGCGGCCGAACGCCAGGAGTCGAGCAGCGGCCCGGCGGCGTGCTGGATGTAGGAGAGATCTGGAAGCATGAAAATGATGGCGGGTTGGTCACGCAGTTCAGCAACCGCCTCCGAACGTTTTCCGCCGAGCTTCTCCAACTCCGTCAACGCCTCGGCCGAACGGTTCCAAGCGGTCACCTCCCAGCCGCTTGCAAGGAGATTGGCAGCCATGGGGAAGCCCATGAGTCCGAGTCCCACAAAACCTACAGTCTTGGCTGTCATGTCCCGTTTGCACCTCACTTCTTTGTGGTTCATATTTCAAAAACTGTTCAATATCCTAGCCTCAATTCAGTATGATGAACACTATGACGACTGATGAACTTACCATCGCGATCGCAGTCCCGCTCGAAGCTGAGCATGTGGAGCGTATCCGCGCAGTAGATCCGAGCATTACGGTGCTCTACGAACCCGAGCTACTTCCTCCGGAACGCTTCCCGGCAGACCACTCCGGCGATCCGGACTTCAAGCGGACTCCCGAACAAGAGGAACGCTACTGGTCAATGCTGAACAAAGCTCAGATCCTCTACGGTTTCCCCAACGAGAACCCGGCCGGACTGGCCCGCATCGCGCAGAGCAACCCGCACCTGCAGTGGATCCACGCCATGGCCGCTGGTGCCGGTGGCGCCGTCAAGGCTTCTGGCCTCGACAGCGAGACTCTGCAGAAGTTCAAGGTCACCACCTCCGCAGGCGTACACGCCCTTCCGCTTGCCGAGTTTGCAGCCCTGGGCATCCTCAACGGCTTCAAGCGCAGCGCGGAACTCGCACAGAACCAGGCCGCCAAGGTCTGGCCCGAGCTGCGTACTCCCACCAAACTTGCGAACGGCTCCAAGCTGGTCATCACCGGCCTCGGTGAGATCGGCCTGGAAACCGCCCGCATCGCCCGCGCACTGGGCATGAAGGTCAGCGGAACCAAGCGGAACGTCGAAACCATCGAGGGAATCGACGAGGTGGCAGACAACCAGGGCCTCGCCGGGCTCCTCGCTTCGGCAGACGCCGTCGTCAACACCCTCCCCGGCACGCCGTACACGGAGAAGCTCTTCAACCACGACGTTTTCTCGGCAATGAAGCCCGGGACGGTCTTTGTCAACGTTGGCCGTGGAACCGTGGTTGATGAAGAGGCCCTCCTCGAAGCCTTGGACGACGGTCAGGTGTCCTACGCATGCCTGGACGTCTTCGCCGTGGAGCCGCTCCCCCAGGACAGCCCGCTGTGGAACCATCCGAAGGTCATGGTCTCTCCGCACACCTCGGCACTCAGCGCCGCCGAGAACCGCCTCATCGCCGAGCGCTTCGTCACCAACCTGCGCACGTTCCTCGACGGCGGGGAGCTCCCCCACCTCGTCGACACGGTGCACTTCTACTAGGCCGACACAACCAACGCAGCGCCCTGGCGGCCCCTCCGGCATTCCGGAGGGGTCGCTTTGCTGCACGTGCCGCTCCGACGTTCGTGGCGCTGGGCGATCCCACTGACCTTGCCCGGCCGGGCGAGCGGACGCGCAGAATTCCTCCCCGGCGTGTAACCAAAGGCCTCTGCGCTGCGGGCCCCACCGGCCGCACGGTGTTCGACAAGGCGGCAGTTCCGGCAATGCGTAACGCCGACGGTGCGACGCCCGAATTCGGTTTCATCGTGGATGACTCCGGCCGTGACTGGTACACCATGGCGGTCATGAATCCCAGCAATCTAGAAGAGGGTGACGTTTCATCAGCTTGCACGTGGCTGGTAATGGGCAACAGTGGCGCTGAAGCCAGCGTCATCTTCAACGAGCCGGCATTCGCCAGCCGGGCGGCAGCCAAAGCCTGGATGGCGACAGAGCAGTATGCCCAGTTAAAGGCCCTCTTGATGAGCCTGAGCTACTCCTAGCGGTTGCAGTGACTGCAAAGCGGCGGCCCCTCCTTGTCGGGAGAGGCCGCCGCTGCTTGCGTACGTCGTGCTACGGGGATCCTTACTTCGCGTCCTCCAGGGAAAGGAGGTCGCGGCCGGCTGTTTCCGGCGTGAAGAAGGTCGTAATGAACGAAATCAGTGCCAGGACGAGCGAGTAGACCGCCAGGACCACCCAGGAGTTCCCCGTCGAAACAAGGAGGGCGGCACCAACTACGGGCACGAGGCCGCCAGCCAGAACAGCCGACAGCTCGCGGCTCAAGGCCACGCCTGTGAAGCGGTACTGCGAACCGAACAGCTCGGGCAGCAGTGCGCACTGAGGGCCGAGCATTCCCTGGACACCGATGGCAATACCGACAGCCATAACGACCCAGACGAGCGTGACGTTGCCAAGGGTCACCAGGTAGAAGGCGGGAATCGCGAAGATTGCCTGGAACAGCGCCCCGTAGCGGTAAACCTTCACTCGACCAATACGGTCAGACAGCGCGCCGAAAGTAACCACCATGACGGCAGCGAATCCTGCCGCGATCGCGAGGCCGACCGGACCGATGAATGTGTCGCCCGGGAAGACACCTTGCTTGACGGACATGAAGGAGATGAGCAGCGCCGAGTAGATCGAAGAGTTGCCGTTCTCGCCCAGCCGGAGCCCGATGCCTACCAGCACGTTCTTCTTGGAGTGCTTCCAGAGCTCACCAACGGGGTTCTTCACCACATTCTTGTGCTTCTCCAGCTCCTGGAACACCGGGGTTTCCTTCAGCCTGAGACGGATGAAGATTGCCACGACGATCAGGATGAAGCTGGCCAGGAAGGGGACGCGCCACAGCCAGCCTTCGAGCACGCTCTTGTTGGCCATGCCAATCAGCGCAAAGGTGCCGGCGCCGAGAAGGGTTCCGAACTGGATGCCCACGAACGGTAGCGAAGCGAAGAAGCCGCGGCGCCGGCGCGGAGCGACTTCGGAGATCAGCGTGGTTGCGCCTGCCTGTTCGGCTCCGGCACCGAGGCCCTGGACAATACGGAGAGTCACCAACAGGACAGCGCCGAGCATGCCCGCCTGGTCGAACGTCGGCAGCAAGCCAATGGCGAAGCTGGCAAGGCCCATCATGCCGATGGTCATCAGAAGGACCATCTTGCGGCCGAAACGGTCTCCGATGAATCCGAAGAAGATACCGCCGAACGGCCGCGCTAAGAATCCGACGCCGTAGGTTGCGAACGATGCGATTAACGCGCCGCTTTCGCCCAGAGGCTTGAAGAACAGCGGTCCGAAGATCAGGGCCGAAAACAGGCCGTAAATGTAGAAGTCGTAATACTCCAGGGCGGACCCTACGGAGCTGGCAAGAGTTGCCCTTCGCAGCTGTTCCGGCTCAACTACTGCGCCGTCCATATCAGCAAGCTTTGTCTTAGTACGAGTTGTCACAAGCACTCCCTCAAGAACACCCCAGACCCCCGTTGGTCTGGCGAGATAGCGTCAGCCTCCATGGGGTGAATCACTATAGTGAACAGAGTACAGCACATTGGACAGGTTTCAAGTGATGTAATCAGATTTATGTATGACCCTTGCCGGCGGCGAGATCAGCTAGCCCATCGGGTTGCCCAGCGAGTGAGCGAGCTCCTTGAGCTCCTTCACCATCAGGGCAGCCTGCTCCTCGGAAAAGGTGGCCTTCAGGGCGGTCACCGAAAGACCGAGACTGGGGCCGTGTGCCCCATGGGTGGGAACGGGCACGGCAAGGCAAACCACGCCGAGGGTGGATTCCTCGTCCTCCAAGGCATATCCCTGTTTACGGATGGCAGCCACCTGGGCCTTGAGCTCGGCAGCGCTGCGCAGGGACTTGGGAGTCATCACAGGAAGCTCCACGTCATCCGGGAACATCGCCTCGATGTCATGGTCGTGAAGCTGTGCCAAGAGCACCTTGCCGACGGCACTCAGGGAAAGCGGCATCTTGTCGCCAATGTTTGAGGTAAGCCGGACGGCCGGGTGCCCTTCATAACGCGCCAGGTAAATGATGTGATCGCCGTCGATCATCGCGATCCGGACCGTCTCGCCGGACAATGTCGGCGCTTGCTCGCAGAACTTGTAGAACTCTTGGACTTCATCGAGCCGGCTAAGGTACGCGGCACCAAGTTCAACCAATTTCCGGCCAAGGGAAAAGTCGGCACCTTCGCGGGTAATAAGCCGGGCTTCCTCGAGGGCAAGCAGCAGGTTTGAGGTGGAGGATTTCGGAATCCCCAGCTCCCTCGCAAGGTCACTGAGTGTCAGCCGACCTGAGGGAGCCTGAGCCAAGGCGTCCAGTACCGCAGCTGCGCGAGTCACGGCAGGCGCTGGCGAGGAGCTCCCCAAGCCGTCGGCGGAACGGGGGGTGCGGGAATCAGCCATGATTCTCCTTCGCAATAGTGCGTCTGGCGCAGAGTGGGCGCGTGCTGGCCGGAAGAAATGCTGCCTAGGCAGCGGAACTTCGATCCGCGGCAATCACGCTTGTTCAATCCACTGAACAAATACCATCATAGTGGCTCGGCGCTCGAAGGAGTTGTCCCGTACGTAGGGCACGCTTCCTTTCCATATCCAGAAATTCTCTGTATATTCATCTTTGAGCTCTCCACCGCGGCATCCCCCAATAGTCGCGGTGGAGAGCTCTTCCAATTCCCCGCAGCGCGGAACGGGTCCAACGCTAGCTCTGCTGCCAAGGCGTGAGGCGCGGCAGCCACCGCGGGACGTTGGCGCGGTAGTCCTCATACTCGGCGCCGAACTTGCGAGCCAGCGTCGGCTCCTCATACAACCTGACGAAGGCCACCACGGGAACGGCGCCCAACGCCGCCAGGACGAACAGCTTCGGCTGTCCCAGCAAGAGACCCTGTCCGGTCACGGCGGCCCCAATGGCCACGTAGATGGGGTTCCGCACGAACCTGTAGAACCCGCTGACCACGAGGTTCTTCGGCGGTGCAAAAGGTGCCGGCGTGCCCAGTCCTTCGAGTGCGAAACGTACAAACGAATCGGTGATCACGGCCGTGCCTGCGCCAATCATCAGGACTCCAGCGCACTGGGCAACCAGCCCTCCCGGCACAGGCTCCTGCACTTTCCAGCGGGTCACCACCCACGGCAACAGACCTGCAACGCTTGCCGGGGCGACGGCGAACACCGTGGTGCCAATGGCCGCCAGCCTCTTTTCACGCGCCGCATCTTCAGTTGCTGTCATGCGACCATTCTGAACCGCCCAACGATGGGCGGCAAGGATCAGCCCACACGCTTCTTTGAGCAAAAGAAAGGAGCCCCTGAGCTGCGTTTTCGCGACTCAGGGGCTCTTCTTTTTTGGTGGGTCCTACCGGGATCGAACCGATGACATCCACGGTGTAAACGTGGCGCTCTACCAGCTGAGCTAAAGACCCAAACACTGATTTCAACGCCTTCGGCGCTTCAACCAACGAACATGTACTCTACCGGATCATTCGCCTGTAACACTAATCCGCGAATCCGGGGGCAATAGATCGGGAAGTTCGGCAGCAAGCCACGCTAGAGCGCCACTGACCCCGGCATCCACTTTGAGGCTTGCGAAACCGTCCCCGCGGGTCGGCCCTCGGTTGATGATCACCACAGGCTTGCCGAGTTTGGCCGCATGCCTCACGAACCTCAACCCGCTCATCACAGCCAAAGAAGACCCTGCCACCAGCAAGGCCCCGGCCTCGTCCACCATGGAATAGGCGCGCTGCACCCGATCCTTTGGCACATTTTCGCCGAAGTACACGAAGTCGGGCTTGAGCGTTCCTCCGCAAACCGGGCAAACGGCGACGACGAACGATCGGATGAGCTCGGGATCCTCCACTGTGGCATCGGCATCGGGCGCCATTTCCACGACGCCGGAAGCTTGAGCGGCCTCCAGAAATCCTGGATTGATCTCCTCAAGGATCGACGCCACGAGCCTTCGCGTGAAGACGTGTCCCCCGTCCAGGCAAATCACGCGATCGTAGCGGCCGTGCAAGTCCACAACGTTCATACTGCCTGCGTCCTCGTGCAGCCGGTCTACGTTTTGTGTGATGAGTCCGGTGATCAGCCCGCGGCGCTCGAGGAGTGCGACGGCGGCATGCCCTGCATTGGGGTCAGCATGCCGGAGGTGAGACCATCCAAGGTGGTTCCTCGCCCAGTATCTGCGCCGGTTGGCGGAGCTTCCGATGAACTCCTGGAAGGTCATGGGATTCCGTGGCGCAGCTCCCGGACCCCTGTAGTCAGGGATTCCGGAGTCTGTACTCAGGCCGGCACCTGTCAGAACAGCAAGCCTTTTGCCGCCGAGAATCCTCGCCGCTTCACGGAGAACTTCAAGCTCATCCGCGTCTAATGCAACGGTGTCGGCCGGCGGCAAAATGGCAAAGCCAGTCATTCCGACGCCGGGCCGTTGGGTGCTCATCGGCGCTAGGCCTGGCCCAGTGCGGACAATGCCTCGCGATATTCCGCTAGATCCCGTGCCTGGCCGCGCGGGTTGACGACTACATAACGGACAATGCCCGCCGCATCAATGATGAACGTGCCCCGCAAGGACATGCCGGTAGCGGAGTCAAAAACTCCATACCTTTCGGCGACCGCGCCGTGCGGCCAGAAGTCTGCAAGGAGATCAAACTCGTAGCTTTCCTTCTCCGCGTAGGCCCGCAAAGCAAACTTGCTGTCAACCGATATGCCAAGAACGGTGGCGTTGGCGTGTTCAAAAATACCGAGATTGTCACGAATCTCACACAGTTCCCCTGTGCAGATTCCGGAGAAGGCGAAGGGATAGAAGACAAGAACCACGTTGCGGCCGCGAAGTCCAGACAAGCGAACTGGCTCCCCAAACTGGTTTACCAATTCAAAATCCGGGGCTTCCTGCCCTACGACAGGAACTCCAGGGCGCAGCCCGGCGCGGTCCAATTTGGTGTGCGTCACTTGTTCTTCTTGCGTGCCACCAGCCGAGTAGCGCTCCAGTCCTTGGAGACGCCTGCGGACGTAGTGCAGTGCAATCCCGCAGTCGGGGCGGCGTCCTGAATGTCCGACGGCGAAACGTAGTTGTCGCGGCCAGACTTAGGGGTCAGAACCCAAACCACTCCGCCCTCGCCCAAAGTGGTCAGGGAGTCCACGAGCGCGTCGACAAGGTCTCCGTCGCCGTCGCGCCACCAGAAAATGACGGCATCCACTACCTCGTGATCGTCTTCATCGAGCAGTTCGGAACCAGTGAGTTCCTCAATGTCATCACGTAAATCGAAATCGACGTCATCGTCGTAACCGAGTTCCTGAATCAGATCCCCATCTTTGAAACCCAATCTTTCCGCCACATTTACCGATGTGGCGGCGTCGGCCTCGCTCACGTTTCCTCCTCTTGAAGTGATTTCGATTACTACAAGCCAACACCCTTTGGGCGTGGGCTTCAAGCCATTGTCCCGCGTTCCACCATATTCCGCGCCCCAGCCACGCCTGCAGCCAGGGCAATAGCTGTGACCACAGCTACTCCTGCATACGATGTAACAGCTTGAGTGTGACATACAACGCCTTCGCGGCAGCACGGCTACGCATCGCGGCTCGTACAAAGCTACAGTGGCCAGTGAAGACTTTGGCTGCAGGGCAACCGCCCGCCGCGAATAGCGCAGCTTGAGCTCAAGAGAACCTGCCCGGCGCACATGACCGGGCTGTTGTAACCGATATGTCGCACACGCCGCGTTCATGACGGGCAGTTACCCTGCCGGACCTGAGGCGACGATGAATGCGCCAAAAGAGAGGTTGGACGTGGCTGCAGGAGAAGAGACCTCACACATCCTTAGCGGGTTGACTTCCCAGCTGCCTGATCGTGATCCGGAAGAGACTGCCGAGTGGGTTGAGTCTTTGGATGCGTTGATCAGGGAGCAGGGCACGGAGCGGGCGCAGTTCATCATGCGAAGCCTGCTTCAGCGGGCGGGGTCCCAGTCGGTGGGGGTGCCGATGGTGACGACCACCGATTACGTGAACACGATCCCGGCGGACCAGGAGCCGGTGTTCCCGGGCAACGAGGAGTTCGAGCGCCGGTACCGGGCGTACATGCGCTGGAACGCGGCCGTGATGGTGCACCGGGCGCAGCGGGCGGACATCGGGGTGGGCGGGCACATCTCGACCTATGCCGGGGCCGCGACCCTGTACGAGGTCGGCTTCAACCATTTCTTCCGCGGCAAGGACCACCCCTCGGGCGGGGACCAGGTGTTCTTCCAGGGACACGCGTCCCCGGGCATGTACGCGAGGGCGTTCATGGAGGGCCGGCTGAGCGAGGAGGATTTGGACGGGTTCCGGCAGGAAAAGTCCAGACAGGGCCATGCCCTGTCCTCGTACCCGCACCCGCGCCTGATGCCCGCGTTCTGGGAATTCCCGACCGTGTCCATGGGCATCGGCCCGATGAACGCGATCTACCAGGCCCAGTCCAACCGCTACCTGCACGACCGGGGGCTGAAGGACACTTCCGGCCAGCAGGTCTGGGCGTTTCTGGGCGACGGGGAAATGGACGAGCCCGAGTCCCGCGGCCTGCTCCAGCTCGCCGCGAACGAGAACCTGGACAACCTGAACTTCGTGATCAACTGCAACCTCCAGCGCCTGGACGGGCCCGTGCGGGGCAACGGGAAGATCATGCAGGAACTGGAGGCGTTCTTCCGCGGCGCGGGCTGGAACGTCATCAAGGTCGTCTGGGGCCGGGAATGGGATGACCTGCTGGCCCGGGACACCGACGGGTCCCTGGTGAAGATCATGAACGAGACCGTGGACGGGGACTACCAGACCTACAAGGCCGAGTCCGGCGGGTTCGTGCGCGAACACTTCTTCGGCAAGACCCCGGCCACCAAGGACCTGGTCGCGGACCTGGACGACAACCAGATCTGGGGCCTCAAACGCGGCGGCCACGACTACCGCAAGGTCTACGCCGCGTACAAGGCCGCGGCCGAGTTCAAGGGCAAACCCACCGTGATCCTGGCCAAGACCGTCAAGGGCTACGGGCTCGGACCCCACTTCGAGGGCCGCAACGCGACCCACCAGATGAAGAAACTCACCATGGCAGACCTCAAGGCCTTCCGGGACCACCTGCGCATCCCCATCACCGACGAACAACTCGACACGGACCTGTACCGGCCCCCGTACTACCACCCCGGCATGGACGCCCCGGAAATCCGGTACATGATGGACCGCCGCGCCGCCCTGGGCGGGCCCGTCCCCGAACGCCGTTCCACCCACACCCCCGTGGTGCTGCCCGAGGAGAAATCCTACGAGGTCGCCAAACGCGGCTCCGGTAAACAGCAGGCCGCCACCACCATGGCCTTCGTGAGGCTCCTGAAGGACCTCATGCGGGACAAGAACTTCGGCGCCCGCTTCGTCCCGGTCGTCCCGGACGAGTCCCGGACCTTCGGCATGGACGCGTTCTTCCCCACCGCGAAGATCTACAACCCCAAGGGCCAGAACTACCTCTCCGTGGACCGGGACCTCGTCCTGGCCTACAAGGAATCCCCCATGGGCCAGCTCATCCACCCCGGCATCAACGAAGCCGGCGCCGTCGCCGCGTTCACCGCCGCCGGCACCGCGTACGCCACCCACGGCGAACCCCTCGTGCCGATCTACGTGTTCTACTCCATGTTCGGCTTCCAACGCACCGGCGACGCCTTCTGGGCCGCCGCGGACCAGATGACCCGCGGCTTCATCATCGGCGCCACCGCCGGACGGACCACCCTCACCGGCGAAGGACTCCAGCACGCCGACGGCCACTCCCCCATCCTGGCCTCCACCAACCCCGCCGTGCTCACCTACGACCCCGCCTACGGCTACGAAATCGGCCACATCATCCGCGACGGACTCCAACGCATGTACGGGGAACACTCCGAGGACCGGAACCTCATGTACTACCTCACCGTCTACAACGAACCCATCACCCAGCCCGCGGAACCGGAAAACCTCGACACCGAAGGCCTCCTCAAAGGCATCTACCTGCTCGCCCCGGCCGAGCCCGAGGACCGGGACACCAAGGGACCCCGCGCACAGATCCTCGCCTCCGGCGTCTCCGTCCCCTGGGCCCTGGACGCCCAGAAACTCCTCGCCGGCGACTGGGGCGTCTCCGCCGACGTCTGGTCCGTGACCTCCTGGAACGAACTCCGACGCGACGGACTCGCCGCCGAAGAACACGCCTTCCTCAACCCCGGCGAACAACCCCGCACCCCCTTCATCGCCCGGCAACTCGCCGGCGCCACCGGACCCGTCATCGCCGTCACCGACTACATGAAAGCCGTCCCGGACCAGATCCGCCAATTCATCCCCAACGAATTCGCCTCCCTCGGCGCCGACGGCTTCGGCTTCTCCGACACCCGCCAAGCCGCCCGCCGCTACTTCAAAAACGACACCCACTCCATCGTCGTAAAAGCCCTGCAACTACTCGCCCGCCGCGGCGAAGTGGATGCCCAAGCTCCGGCCCAGGCAATCGAGAAGTACCGTCTTCTCGATGTCAACGCCGGAACCACCGGCGGTGCAGGCGGCGAAAGCTAAGCCTCGAGCGAAGCGAATCAAAGTCACCAGGCCACGACGGCGGTCCACACCGAAAGGTGCGGGCCGCCGTCGGGCTTTAACAATCTCCGCACAACGCTACGCGGCCCGGCCACTCGCGTGACCCACACCAAACGCAGTTGTAGCCTTCGCACAAATGGAGCTTGTGGATGATGCGCCGTATGCTCAAGGAATGGCAGAGCCGATTCAAACCCCCGCGAAACGCAAAGCGGCTGCGCGCGCGTTAACACCCGAAAAGGCGGAGACCCTGAAGCGGCTCCGCGCCAATGTGGGGCAACTGTCCACCACCACCATGCGCAAGCTCGAGAAATCACTGCCTTGGTACAGCCGGTTGAGCTCCGACGAACGTTCAGCGCTGGGCTTGGTTGCCCAAAACGGAATCGCGGCTTTCGTAACGTGGTACGAACGGCCCAGCTCGCCGTCGTGGATCCTGACGGATGTCTTCGGAAATGCTCCCACCGAGCTGACACGCTCCATCAGCCTGCAAAAAGCCCTCCAGTTGATCCGGATCGTGGTTGAGGTAGTGGAGGACCAAGTGCCCGTGATCGCGCCTGAAGCCGACCAGCCATCCTTGCGCGAAGCGGTCCTGCGCTATTCACGGGAGGTGGCTTTCGCGGCCGCGGACGTCTACGCCCGGGCCGCGGAATCCCGCGGTTCCTGGGACACCCGGCTTGAGGCCCTGATTGTCGACGCAATCCTCCGCGGCGAGAACACCGATGCCCTTCGCTCACGCATTGCAGCCCTCGGTTGGAAGGCCCAGGAACGCTTCACCGTGATGGTGGGAAACTCGCCGTCGGAACCGAGCGCAAGCTATGTGAGCGAGTTGCGCCGGACTGCCGGACGCTACTCAGAGGATGCTTTGGTTGGCATCCAGGGCGATCGCCTCATCCTTATTCTGGGTGGTGTGCAGGACCGCGATACCGCCTATTTGAGGCTCAGCGAACTGTTCGCCCCTGGCGCGGTGGTCTATGGGCCGGAGGCTGGCTCCCTGCTGGAGGCAAGCAGCTCTGCGCAAGCAGCCTTTGCAGGGCTCACCGCGGCCAAAGCCTGGCCCTCGGCGCCGCGACCGGTGGCCGCCGACGACCTGCTCCCGGAACGCGTAGTCTCCGGCGACGACGCCGCGCGCCGTTCCCTCATCAAGAACATCTACCGGCCGCTGCTGGCCGCCTCCAACGGGCTCGTTGAGACGCTGGGCACCTATTTGGAGCTCGGCCATTCCCTCGAAGCAACCGCCCGCGAGCTGTTCGTCCATGCAAACACTGTGCGGTATCGTCTCAAGCGCGTCTGCGACGTCACAGGGTGGGATCCGCTCCTTCCCCGGGAGGCTTTTGTGCTCCAAACTGCCCTGGTTGTGGGCAGGCTTTCGGCTCAGCCAAAGGCGACGTCGGAGCGTCACGGGACCCGATCCGCGGGTTGAACCGTTGTAGACTTCCTACAAACTGACCCAGTGAGCTTGGTGTACGCAAACACCAGTAGTTCGCGCGGCAATTTGGAAAGCTGGTTACGTGCTTGCAATCGTCTGCCCTGGACAGGGCTCCCAGACCCCTGGATTTTTGGCCCCTTGGCTGGAGCTCCCTTCCGTAGAAGGCCATTTGGCCTCCCTGAGCGAAATCGCAGGCATCGACCTCAAGGCCCACGGCACCACCTCCGATGAGGAAACCATCAAGGACACCGCGATCGCGCAGCCTTTGATCGTCGCCGCCGGACTCGTGGCAGCGAAGTCGCTGTTCGACGTCGAGCTCAGCACCCTTCCGATCGTTTTGGCCGGGCACTCGGTCGGTGAGATCACTGCCGCGGCACTCGCGGGTGTCCTCAGCGAGGCAGAAGCCATGACGTTCGTCCGCGAGCGTGCCAACAACATGGCGGCCGCCGCGGCCGTCACCCCCACCGGGATGAGCGCCATCGTCGGCGGGGACCCGGCTGAGGTTCTTTCTGCGATTGCGGCCGCGGGCGCAACACCCGCGAACGTCAACGGCGCCGGGCAAACCGTTGCCGCGGGCACCTTCGAACAACTTCAAGCCCTCGCTGACAACCCGCCTGCCAAGGCCAGGGTCATCCCGCTGAAGGTCGCCGGGGCGTTCCACACCTCCCACATGGCTC
This sequence comes from Arthrobacter sp. DMZ02-1R, assembly GCF_057747935.1. Classification (NCBI taxonomy): domain Bacteria; kingdom Bacillati; phylum Actinomycetota; class Actinomycetes; order Micrococcales; family Micrococcaceae; genus Arthrobacter; species Arthrobacter sp. DMZ02-1R. The sequence continues at coordinate 1,976,373 of NZ_CM173230.1, read as the reverse complement.
CGGCCGTGAATGCGCTTGAAGCACTCCGGCCTTCGCTCAAGCCGCAGGCGCCCACGGTTCCCTTGCTCTCGAACTTCGACGGCCAGGAAGTCACGGACGGCGGCGCCGCCGTCGAAAGCCTGATCGCCCAGGTCTCACGCCCGGTGCGCTGGGATCTCTGCATGGAGAACCTGGTCCAGCGAGGCGTCACGGGACTCATCGAACTGGCGCCGGCCGGCACCCTGGCAGGGCTCGCCAAGCGTGGCATGCCAGGCGTCAAAACAGTTGCTGTCAAGACCCCGGACGACTTGTCCGCGGCACTTGCCCTTTTCGCGGAACTGGAAGGAGAAGCATGAGCGCCCCCGTACTCAAGCAGGCACCGGCCCGCGATTACTCACGCATCGTAGGCATCGGGGCATACCGCCCGGACATCATCGTCACCAATGACGACGTCTGCCAGTGGATCGACTCGTCGGACGAATGGATCCGCCAGCGCACCGGAATCGTGACCCGTCACCGTGCAGCTGCCAGTGTCAGCGTCATCGATATGGCCGAGGGAGCGGCCCGCGAGGCACTCAAGCGAGCGGGCATCGAGGCTTCGCAGCTGGGCGCCGTGATCGTTTCCACCGTCACCCACCCGTACGCCACACCGTCCGCAGCTGCCGCGCTCACCGACCGCTTGGGCGCCACCCCGGCACCGGCGTATGACATCTCCGCGGCTTGCGCGGGCTACTGCTACGGCATTGCCCAGGGCGATGCCCTGGTCCGCTCGGGCGCAGCAGAATACGTTTTGGTGGTAGGAGCCGAAAAGCTCTCGGACGTCATCGACAACCACGAGCGAACCATCTCCTTCCTCCTCGGCGACGGAGCCGGCGCAGTGGTCATCGGTCCGTCCGATACGCCCGGTATTGCCCCTTCCGTCTGGGGCTCGGATGGAAGCAAGTGGAACGCGATCGGCATGACGCATTCCCTCGACGAGGTCCGTACTCTTGGCGAGACTGCCCGCCATTCGGATGAATCCGATGATCAGGCCATTATTTCCGCAGCACAGGATGTTTGGCCGACGCTCCGCCAGGACGGCCAGACGGTCTTCCGCTGGGCTGTCTGGGAAATGGCGAAGGTTGCCCAGCAAGCCCTCGACGCCGCCGGGATAGAAGCCTCGGATCTTGCGGCCTTTGTCCCCCACCAAGCGAACATGCGGATCATCGATGAAATGGTCAAGAAGCTCAAGCTCCCTGAGACCGTTCTGGTTGCGCGCGATATCGCGGATGCCGGCAACACCTCTGCCGCTTCCATTCCGCTGGCCACGCACCGTCTTTTGCAAGAGAACCCCGGACTCAGCGGCGGCCTCTCCTTGCAGATCGGATTCGGTGCCGGCTTGGTGTTTGGTGCCCAGGTAATCGTTCTTCCGTAGTTTGGACAGCTTCACCCCAATTGAATAGTTCTTTGAAACCCAGACCGTATCCGCGGTTTGCCCCCATTTCCGGCAGCAGCCGGCACAACAAGAAAAGGAGCCAACAATGGCTAGCAACGAAGAAATCCTGGCCGGCCTGGCTGAAATCGTGAACGAAGAGACCGGCCTCGCCACCGACGCCGTCGAGCTGGACAAGTCCTTCACCGAGGACCTGGACATCGACTCCATCTCCATGATGACCATCGTCGTCAACGCTGAAGAGAAGTTCGGCGTCCGTATTCCGGACGAAGAGGTCAAGAACCTGAAGACCGTCGGCGACGCCGTCAACTTCATCTCTAACGCACAGGCCTAGCCTGGCCTCAACTGTGCCGGACTTCGGGTGCGCCCTGTTGCATCCGAAGCCCGGCACAGCTGCTTTATCTCCCAGAGTTTTTTCCTGCCGCCCAGTGAGAACAGCAATTGGGTTGGCTGATCCGACAGAGAGTGATCGCATGGCACGCAAAGTAGTCATAACCGGTCTGGGCGCCACAACGCCCATCGGCGGCGACGTCCCCACGATGTGGAAGAACGCGCTCAAAGGGGTCTCCGGTGCCCACACACTCGAGGACGAGTGGGTTGCCAAGTATGACCTTCCGGTCCACTTTGCCGCCCGGTGCTCGACGCCGGCACTCGAGGTTCTGAGCCGCGTTGAAGCCAAGCGCATGGATCCGTCCACGCAGTTCGGCGTCATCGCAGCACGCGAAGCCTGGGCAGATTCCGGCATCACCGAAATCGACCACGATCGCCTTGCCGTGGCTTTCGCCACCGGCATCGGCGGCGTCTGGACGCTCTTGGACGCTTGGGACACCCTGAAGGAAAAAGGCCCCCGCCGGGTACTGCCCATGACGGTCCCCATGCTCATGCCGAACGGCGTCGCCGCTGCAGTCAGCCTTGACCTTGGCGCCCGCGCCGGTGCGCACACCCCTGTTTCTGCTTGCGCGTCCGGCACCGAAGCAATGCATCTCGGCCTTGAGCTCATCCGCTCGGGCAAGGCCGACGTCGTTGTCTGTGGTGGCGCAGAAGCCGCCATCCACCCGATGCCCCTTGCCGCGTTCTCCTCGATGCAGGCGCTCTCCCGACGTAATGACGATCCCGAGCACGCTTCGCGGCCATACGACCGCGACCGCGACGGCTTTGTCATGGGTGAAGGCGCGGGCGCCCTTGTCCTGGAAGCCGAAGAACACGCCATCGCCCGCGGTGCCCGCATCTACGCTGAGCTCGCCGGTACGTCAGTCACGGCAGACGCTTACCACATCACTGCTCCGGACCCGGAGGGCTTGGGCGCTACCCGCGCTTTGAAGGCTGCCATGTTCGATGGTCGGATCCAGCCCGAGGACGTAGTGCACGTCAACGCCCACGCTACGTCAACGCCGGTGGGCGACAAGCCCGAGTACACGGCGCTCCGTGCCGCCCTGGGCGCGCACGTCGACAATGTGGCGGTCTCTGCCACCAAGTCCCAGATGGGCCACCTGTTGGGTGCTTCAGGGGCCGTGGAAGCCGTACTGACGGTGCTCGCGGTCTACGAACGCCAGGCTCCGTTGACCATCAACCTCGAAAACCAGGATCCGGAGATCCCGCTCGACGTCGTCACTTCAGCTCGCAAGCTGCCTGCCGGTGACATCGTTGCGTTGAGCAACTCCTTCGGCTTCGGCGGCCACAACGCCGTCATCGCCGTCCGCAACGTCTGACATCTTCCTGCCGGTTCGGCGCACAATCGCGCACAAGAGGAGGGCCCCACCACGGTGGGGCCCTCCTCTTTGCTATGGAAATGCTGTCTTTGCTCCTTCGCGCCGGCGCCTGGGCCGCGGGGATTACCGGCGGGGCTTAGCCCACCTGGTGGAGCCAGCGGACAGGCGCGCCTTCGGCAGCGTGGCGGAAAGGCTCGAGTTCTTCGTCCCAAGCCTCGCCGAGCGCCAAGGAAAGCTCGTGATACACAGCCGCAGGGTCCCCCGCTGCCGACTCATAGGCGTAGCGAATGCGGTCCTCGGTCACCATGATGTTGCCGTGTACATCCGTGACGGCATGGAAAATGCCGAGCTCCGGTGTGTGGGACCAACGCGCACCGTCCACGCCTTGGCTGGGCTCCTCGGTGACTTCGTAGCGAAGGTGCGCCCATCCACGCAAGGCCGACGCCAGTTGCGCGCCGGTTCCCGGGACTCCCGCCCATGACAACTCGGCGCGGAACATTCCGGGCGCGGCCGGTTGAGGGGTCCACTCTAGGTCGGTCCGCTTGTCAACGACCGATCCGATGGCCCACTCAACGTGAGGGCACAACGCGGTAGGGGCCGAGTGCACAAACAAGACACCGCGGGTTGTTGCAACAGACATTCCATCCTCCATAGCTGTAGGTACGTCTTCCCCAACGACCTCTGCCTGGATGAAAAGTTTGCTGCGCGCGTGCCGAGCTGTTCCGGTTCCCTAGCCTTCTATGATTTTTTCCACAGCGGAAAACATTCAAGTTCAAGTTGAAAGTTCCCCGACATTGCTTTCATTTTGCCGTACGGACCGGAATTACGCCAGTGCGATTCCCGGATACACCGATTTCGCCTCCGCAGGGGCTCTTTAGACCGCTGCAGGGTTTCTCCAGACGGCGTTCTTTCAGGCACGCGGATGGGCCTGTTGATAGCTCTTGCGGAGCCGGTCCACCGACACGTGCGTGTAGATCTGGGTTGTTGCGAGACTGCTGTGTCCAAGTATCTCCTGAACCGCGCGCAGATCCGCACCGCCGTCGAGCAAATGGGTGGCAGCTGTGTGGCGCAGGGCGTGGGGCCCTGTTGCCGCGGTATCCCCAAGCGCCGCCAGGAGGTCATTTACCACGCTGCGTGCCTGGCGTTGATCGATCCGGTTGCCCCTCGAACTGAGAAACAGCGCCGGCCCGCTCCGCTCGGTAACTAGCCGCGGACGGCCGCGACGGAGCCAGTCGTCGACGGCGAGCGCAGCCGGGACCCCGTAAGGGACGGTACGTTCCTTATTGCCTTTGCCGAGCACGCGAAGGGTCCGACGATCAGGGTCGAGATCGTCGATGTCGAGACCGGCCAGTTCGCCGACGCGGATTCCCGTGGCGTAGAGGAGTTCGACAACGGCACGGTTACGCAGCGGCATCGGGGAACCATCCGCGGCCGCCTCGGTGAGGTTTTCGAAGATCCTGGCGACTTGCTGTTGGTGAAGCACTCCGGGGAGAGTGCGATCCCGTTTGGGGGCTTGGAGGCGGAGAGCCGGGTCCGATGCAATCAGTTCCTCCCTCAAAGCCCAAGAGGTGAATGCCCGGGCCGTGGCGGCATGCCGGGCCAGAGTCGCTCTCGACCTGCCAGCTTCGCTCTGTGCACCCAACCAGCGACGTAGAGTGCCAAGTTCCAGAGCCGCGAGCTCCCCCACGCCCTCCGAGGCGGCAAAGCCCAGTAAGTTCTCGACATCCGCGATGTACGCCCTCACAGTGTGAGCCGATCTGGCCCGTTCGCCCTCCAGGTAACGCCGGAAGTCCCGAACAGGCCCGGCGAGTGCTGGGGGGAGCGGTTTCTCTTGCACCTCTCCACTGTGCCAGCCGAGGAGCTGTGAGGGTGGCATCGCCACGTTCCGGACCGAGAGCGGGATCCGGGTCGGCTGGATCCCGCTCGGCTGAATCCCGCTCAGCCCCGCACCGCCTCAACCGTTTGCTCACCCCCGCTTCCCTGACCTCTTCCAGGCGCCGCGCACCGATGCTGCCAGTCCCAACAATCCAAGCCGTCCAAGCCCTGCCCGCACCGACTCCGGGCTGAGTCCCGCAACCACGGCGAGCTTCTCCACTGAGCTAGTTGAACGGACTGGTAGGGCATCCAGCAGGATAAGGTCCTCGAGCGTGAGGCCATCATGGTCGGAAGGATCCGTTTCCTTGTCCTCGGCGAGCGCTTCACCGCTGGACCCCGCCAGTTCGGCAATCTCGCCGATATCCGTGACGCAAACAGCCCCGCCGTCCCTCAGAAGCCGGTGGCAGCCCGCCGAGTTGGCACTATGGATGGATCCCGGAACCGCGGCGACGGCCCTGCCTATGGATTCGGCATGATGGGCAGTATTCAGCGCGCCCGAACGCCAGCGTGCCTCCACCACAACCGTCACACCCGCCAAGGCGGCGATAATTCTGTTGCGCTGCAGGAACCTGTAACGGGTGGGCGCCGATCCGGGGGGAACCTCTGCGATGACTGAACCTTGATTTGCCACGGCCCGCAGCAAATCCTCATTCCCGGACGGGTAGTACCTGTCCACACCCCCCGCCATCACTGCGATGGTCGGCATGTCGTTAGTACCTCCGGTCAGCGCCCCACGATGGGCATGGGCATCTATTCCGTACGCACCTCCCGATACGACGGTATAGCCGCGCTGGCCCAGCCCGTACGCGAAGTCACCCGTTACTGAGGCCCCGTAACTCGTGCTGTCCCGAGAGCCGACAAGCGCGACCACCCGCTGCACGGGTGGAAACTCCAATTCGTGTCCTCGCCACCACAAACACAACGGTTCATGCAGGCCAAGGTCGGTCAACTGGGTGGGCCACATCGGGTCGCCGGGGATGATCATGCGGCCACCAAGGCGTTGCATCGTGGCTAGATCCCGTTCAGCTGCCAGATCCGGGATCCTTGGCGCCCACCGACGCAATGCGGGAGCCAATCCGGCCCCCGCTGGGGAAACCCCGTTGTCGTCAAGCACGGAAGCCACTTCCTGCTCAAGCTCGGGACCAGGCGCGAGCCCCCCGGTAGCTATCCTGAGAGCATCGACGGCTCCCGCGGCTTGCACCAACGCAAGTCCGGCTGCGTCTTGTGGCTCCATCAGCCTCGACAGCGCAGCCCGCGCCAGGCGTTCTTTCGTCCGGTTCGGGCTTCCGGTTCCATGCAAGGACGGAGCGGCGTGCGAGGGCGGTGTTTCGCAATGCGGCTGCGGGTGCTTCTCAGTCATGGCGTGTCCTTTCATGCGGCCGCAACCGCCTGCCGCAAGCCAAGGGCCTGCCCGATATCGTCGTTGTGGGGCCGGTCCCTGTGGCCTAGATCCGCAAGCGTCCACGCCAAGCGCAGGACGCGGTCGTAGCCTCTCGCGGTGAGGATTCCACGCTCCAGGGAGGTGTCCAGAATCTTTGTGGTCGAAGAAGGGAGGCGCAGTGCGCCGCGCAGCACACGCCCGGGAACTTGCGAGTTGGTTTCCATCCCGAATCTCGCCAGGCGTTCGCGTTGCCGTGCCCGGGCGGCATGGACTCTCCCTGCGACAGTAGCTGAGTCCTCCTCCGCGCCGGATTGGCCGAAGTCTGCGAGGGATACGCGTTCTACTTGAAGCTGGATGTCCACCCTGTCCAATAGCGGTCCTGACATGCGCCCGAAGTAGCGCCGCCGCATCAGTGGAGTGCAGGTGCAATCGACGCCCTTGCCGGTGGCTTTTCCGCACGGGCAAGGATTCGCTGCAAGGACCAGTTGGAAACGGGCAGGGTAAGCCGCGGTACCGGCCGAGCGGTGGATGACAAGTTCACCACTCTCCAATGGTTGCCGCAGGGCGTCCAGAACGCGGCGTTCGTACTCGGGCGCCTCGTCAAGGAACAAGACGCCACGATGGGCCCGGGATGCCGCTCCAGGCCGTGGCAAGCCAGAGCCACCGCCGATGATGGCTGCGGCCGTCGCACTATGGTGGGGGTTCTCAAAAGGTGGGCGGCGCAACAGCTGCACCGAGTCAACGTGGACAGCCGAAAGCGAGTGGATGGCGGTGACTTCCATGGCTTCCTGGTCGCCGAGATCCGGCAAGAGCCCCGGGAGCCGCTCTGCGAGCATGGTCTTACCGGCACCCGGTGGGCCGCACAGGAGCACATGGTGTGCCCCGGCCGCCGCAACCTCGAGGGCACGTCGGGCATCGCCTTGCCCAGAGACATCGCAAAGGTCTGGAACAACTCCGGCGCCTCGGTTGCCGTCTCCGCTGGCTTCACCATCCGCTGGATCGTAGTCCAGGGCCAGGTCCTGGGGATCGGCCCCGAAATCAAAGGCCAGACGGGCCAAGGTCTTGTAGCCACGAACCGCGGCCCCAGGAACCAGCTTCGCTTCTGCGACGTTCGCTTGGGCCACCACAATCTCACGGTGCCCCGCCTGCACTGCAGCCATGACCGCTGGCAGGATGCCGCGAACCGGCCTCAATCTGCCGTCCAGTCCCAACTCCGAGATGAAGACCGCGTCTTCGGTGGAACGGATGTCGCCAGCAGCCCGCAATACTGCCATGGTGATCGCGAGGTCGAACCCCGAACCACGCTTCGGCAGCGAGGCCGGAACCAGATTGGCAGTGATCTTTCGACGGCTCAGGGGGATGCCGGAATTCTGGGCGGCGGAGCGAATGCGTTCCTTGGCTTCGTTCAAGGACGCATCGGGCAACCCGAGGATCACGAAGTTCGGGAGGGTCTGGCCAATGTCTGCCTCGACCTCCACGATGTAGCCGTTCAGGCCCAGCAGCGCTACGGAGTAGCTTCGGCCCACGCCCATCTAGCCCACACCCCTGAGGTGTTCCAGCTTTGGTTCGCCTACGCCGTCGTCGATGACTCCTACGATGTCCACCCGGCGACGCAAGGCGCGCAGCTCGTGGTCCCGGCACCAAGACGAGGCCAAGCGGTGCAGCCGCGCAAGCTTGGCGTCATCAACGGCTTCGAAAGGATGCCCGTAGGCCAAGTTCTTCCGGGTCTTCACCTCGGCAATCACCAAGATGTCGCCGTCGAGCGCCACAATGTCGATCTCGCCCTCCGGGCATCTCCAATTGCGGTCGACAATGCGCATCCCCTGGGTTTCAAGGAACCCGGCTGCCAGCGTTTCACCGTGCTGGCCCAATAGGTCTTTGGCTTTCATAACCACCTCCGTTACCAGCGTGGAGGCGCGGAGAGTCCAAAGACAGGGAGGAGTTCGGCTATGTGGGAAACTCCGTCAGAGGGATGGTGTGGAGGAGAAGTTGTCGAGCTCTCCTAGTTGGCCAGCTTCCTAGTTGCCAAGGTTGCCGAGATCACCTAGGTCGCCGTCTTTCGGCAGGGAAAGTTCCTCGCTCCGGGGCAATTCTTCGACGTTGACGTCCTTGAACGTGATCACCCGGACGTTCTTGACGAAACGGGCCGAACGGTAGACGTCCCAAACCCAGGCATCTTGGAGCGTCAGGTCAAAATAGACCTCGCCGTCGGCACTGCGGGCTTGCAGGTCGACGTGGTTTGCCAGATAGAACCGGCGCTCGGTCTCGACAACGTAGCTGAACAACCCGACGACATCACGGTATTCGCGGTAGAGCTGAAGCTCCATGTCGGTTTCGTAGTTCTCAAGATCCTCGGCACTCATAGTTCCATCTTGCACCATGGAGCGGGCACACGCCGCAACGCTGGCACGGCCAGCGTCCGCCACAGGGAAAAGCGATCGCTAGAGCAGGTTCCAACTGGTCCGATGGTACCGAGTGGGCCCCAAGGAACGGATGGCTTCCCGGTGCGAGGAAGTGCCGTAGCCCTTGTTCTCGTTCCAACCGAAGGCCGGATATTCCTCGTGGAGATCAAGCATGATGCGGTCCCTGGCTACTTTGGCCAGCACGCTGGCGGCTGCCACGCTGAGACAGCTCATGTCCGCTTTCACCCGCGTGTGCACCGGGGCCTCACAGGCGGGCCCCGAAGGCTCGGCGTCGAACAACGAACCTTGGCTTTGCGGAGAGAGCCAGTTGTGGCTCCCGTCCAGCAGGACCAGGTCTGGACGCACGCCCGCAGCGAGGATCTCGAACCATGCCCGTGTTCCGGCAAGGCGCAGGGCACCCACAATTCCCAGCGCATCGATCTCCGCCGAACTTGCGTGGCCCACTGCGGAGCCAACCGCCCATTCGCGTACCAGCGGTTCCAATCGCTCACGGTCTTCGGGCTTCAGCAGCTTGCTGTCGCGGACATCGGCGAGCAAACCGTGGTCCCGGAGGTCGACGACGGCGATCCCCACCGACACCGGGCCGGCGAGGGCTCCGCGGCCTACTTCATCCACGCCGGCCAGGAGCGTGACTCCCTGGGCCAGGAAACCCCGTTCGACCTCGAGGGTCGGAAAGCCGGCGGGCTGTTTGGGCTTGGTCCCCGCGGGCGCCATCATTTGCTCGCTGGAGCCGTGGGCGAGGCCGTGTTCTGCGGCAACGGCGCGGGGACGGTGCGGAAGACCTCGGAGTGGTTGTCGAGGATCTGCCAACGGTTGATGGGCCACGCAATAACGGCGGCTTTACCCTCCACGTCGGCGGTGTTGATGAACCCGCCATTGACAGCTTGGTGTTCGCGGGAGTCTGCCGAGTTATTACGGTTATCGCCCATAACCCAAATTTTCCCCTCCGGGACCACCACATCGAAAGACTTGGCCATCGGAACCTGGGCCGGGTTGATGTAGCTTTCGTTGAGAACCGTGCCGTTGACGCTGACCCTCGCGGAACTGTCACAGCACGAGACCCTGTCCCCTGGCAGGCCGATCACACGCTTGACGAGGTGCTGATTGGTCTCATCCGGGAGCAGGCCGACAAAGACCAGGCCATCCTGGAACCACTTGAACGGGCCGGGCGCCGTCTTCTGCGTGGGCGGCAGCCATCCCTGAGCGTCCTTGAAGACCACTATGTCGCCACGTTCCAGCGCAAACGGCTTCGGGACGAGCAGGTTGACGAAAATCCGATCGTCAACGTCGAGGGTGTTGACCATGGACTCTGAAGGGATGAAGAAAGCACGGAACAGGAATGTCTTAATCAGGAAGGACAACACGACGGCGATGACCACTACGGTGCCGATTTCCTTGAGCCAACTGAGGAACGGACTGCCATGGGTCTTGGCGACGGCATCGGACTCATCGGTTTCGTCGGCGGCCCGCCGCGCGGCCCGGCGAGGAGACTCCGGTCCATCCGGCAGCGCCGCCGCTTGGACAGCCGGCCATGAGGAGGCCGGGCCGGCGTCGCCCCCTGCAAGCTCCCTGGCTGGAGCGGACGGTCCGTCCAGGAGCCGGGCGTCGTCGTCGTGCCGTTCTGGCTTCCCGGGAGTTGTCTCCGGCATCTACTGTCCGTTCTTCGAGGTTGTACCGGCCTGCGCAGGGCGAGGCAGTTCTGCAAATCTATCAAGCGGCCAGATGATCCGGACCGGACGGCCGACGACACGCTCCAGCGGCACCATTCCTCCACCGGGTGCGCCCAGAAGACTACGCGAATCGGCCGATCGTGAACGGTGGTCCCCCATGAGCCACAATCGGTCATTGGGGACGATGACGTCGAATTTCTGCTCGCTCGGCGTGTCGCCGGGATACAGATAGCGTTCCTCAAGCGGCTGACCGTTGACTGTGAGTTTGCCATCGGTGCCGCAACAGACAACGTGGTCTCCGGGAAGTCCGATGACACGCTTGACGTAAGTGGTGTCACTTCCCGTCAATCCCAGCCAATGGCCCACGGCGGCCACCGCGTCGTCAAATGGGCCTTTGCCGCTGTTGAGCGGGGCAAAAGTGCCCCTGCCGTCGAAGACCACGATGTCTCCGCGGCGGATGGGATCTGCGGAATAATCGGACCTCGACACAAGGATGCGATCTCCGGTGCCTAGGAGCGGCTCCATGGACTCAGAGGGAATGAAGTAGACGTCGATCCACAAGGATCGGACTAGCCCGCTGATCGCCACGGCCAGGACAAATGCGAGCAAAACAAAACGCCAGCCCTGTTTCCGGGGCTGGCGTTTTGCGTGGTCCATGATTCGTTTCCTGTTGCGTTGCGGATTTCTCCGGCACAGGCCGGACACGAATCCAGGACCCACTTTTGGTCGAAGACCTACTTGCCGGTGGCGAAGTCGCGCTTTTCCTTGATCTTCGCAGCCTTACCGCGCAGTGCACGCATGTAGTAGAGCTTGGCGCGGCGGACGTCACCCTTGGTGACGACCTCGATCTTGTCGATGATCGGGGAGTGCACCGGGAAGGTACGCTCTACGCCGACGCCGAAGGAGACCTTGCGGACGGTGAAGGTTTCGCGAACACCGTCACCCTGGCGGCCCAGGACGAAGCCCTGGAAAACCTGGACACGGGAGTTCTTGCCTTCGATGATGTTCACGTGAACCTTGATGGTGTCACCCGCGCGGAACTCGGGAACATCGTTACGCAGCGAAGCTGCATCTACGTTATCGAGGATATGCATTAATCCACTCCTGGTGAACGCCACAGGTCATCCACTTTGGGTCACGGCGGGCAAGCCCGGGGCGCGTGGCCGTCCGGAAATTACCGCCGAAGATTTTCAAAGTCCAGCACCACCACTGATTGGTGGTTCCGGGTTGTCAGGCTGTTGGCTACGCTCCCCCTGTGGCAGGCGCGAACCCAGTAGACACAAGGGTTAATTCTGCCATACCCCGGGAGTTCCGGCCAATCCCGCGGATGCGGTCCGGTTTTCCCGGTCCAGTCGCGGCGAGCACTGCCCGACGGCGGCAGGCTCAGGCCGGGCCGTCGTCCTCAGGGCGGTGCCGCAACTGGCCGTTGACGACGTCGTACCCCAGTTCCCCGAAAGCGGTGCGGTCCGCGCGGGTCAGGCGGCCGGCGTCGAACCCTGCCAGCAGATCCGGGCGGCGTTCCGCCGTGCGGCGGAACTGCTCGTGGCGACGCCACTGGGCGATCTTGCCGTGATTGCCGCTCAAGAGGACGGCAGGCACGTCACGATCGCGCCATGATGAGGGCTTCGTATAGACCGGGTACTCCAACAGGCCGTCCGAATGAGATTCCTCCACCAGGGATTCGGGGTTCCCGACGACGCCTGGAAGCAACCGCCCGATCGCCTCGACCATGGCCAGGACTGCGACCTCGCCGCCGTTGAGGACATAATCGCCCAGGCTGACCGGACGGACCCTGAAGTGTTCGGCTGCCCACTCCATGACGCGTTCGTCGATGCCTTCATAGCGGCCGCAAGCGAAAACGAGCTGTTCTTCCTCGGCGAGCTCATAAGCAATGGATTGGTCGAAGCGCTCCCCCGCCGGCGACGGGACAATCAGGACCGGCTTCTTCGCGGACTCGTCCTGCGAAGGATCCCCTTCAGCCGCCGCACTTTCGCCTGCAGCAAGCCGCGCAACGGCAATGGACTCCAAGGCCTGGGCCCAAGGCTCGGGCTTCATGACCATTCCTGCCCCGCCACCGTAAGGAGTGTCGTCCACGGTGCGGTGCTTGTCCGTGGTGAAGGTCCGTAGGTCATGGACATTCAGTTCCAGGAGGCCATCCTGGCGAGCCTTGCCTATGAGGGAAAGTTCAAGGGGCGCCAGGTACTCCGGAAAGATGCTGACGACGTCGATGCGCATCTAGGCATCGTCCTTGTCTTCGGTGTCCTCGGCATCGTCGTCGGCGGATGAGTCCGTGTTCAGCTCGAAGAGGCCCGGCGGAGGCGTGAGCAGCACGTAGCCGTCCTCGACGTTGACCTCGGGGACGATCTCTTCGACGAAGGGCACCAGGATTTCCTTGCCATCCGCGTCTTCAATCACCAGCAGGTCCTGGACGGGCATGGTGTTGAGTGCGGTCACCTTGCCCACGGTCTGGGAGCCGACACGGACTTCAAGGCCGACGAGTTCGTGTTCGTACCAGCCCTCGTCGTCGTCCTCGTCCAGTTCTTCCGTCTCGATGAAGAGCTTCGCGCCGCGGATTTCCTCGGCCTGGTTGCGGGTGGAGATCCCCTCGAATCCGAGCAGGAGGATGTCTTTGTTCCACCGGGCGCTGCTGATGGTCAAAGGACCGGCTTTTGCGGGCTCCACCACGAATTCGGTCCCGGGGACAAAACGATCGCCGGGCGCGTCAGTGAGCACCTGGACGGTGACTTCGCCACGGATTCCGTGGGGCTTGCCGATTCGGGCAACCTGGAGCTGCATGGGATTCCTCTGATTTCTTCGCTGGGACCGGACTCGGGACCAATGCTGGAGTTTGGTCGTAAAACAATCCGGCCCCTCCACCATAATCTGGTGAAGGGGCCGGATCTAAGACAAGTATTGCTGGGCGCGTTACCGGCGACGGTCGGTGTCGACGACGTCGACCCTGACCTGCTCGCCGCCTGCCAATGCCGCAATCACCGTGCGCAAAGCGCGTGCGGTGCGGCCCTGGCGTCCGATTACCCGTCCGAGGTCGTCCTGGTGAACACGTACCTCGAGGGATTCCCCGCGGCGGTTGTTCTTGGCACTGACCTTGACATCCTCAGGGCTGTCAACGATCCCACGGACCAGGTGCTCGAGCGCTTCTGCCAGCAATTTACTCAGCCTCGGTGGTCTCTGCTTCAGCGTCAGCGGGAGCTTCAGTTGCTTCCGACTGCTTGGCCTTCTTGGTGATGGCTTCCGGGATGATGACGGAACCCTTCTCCGGAGCAACGAAAGCAGGCTTGGCGACCTTGGTCTTCAGCGTACCTTCCTGGCCCGGGAGACCCTTGAACTTCTGCCAGTCACCGGTGATCTTGAGGATCGCAGCAACCTGCTCGGTCGGCTGGGCGCCGACGGACAGCCAGTACTGTGCACGCTCGGAGGCGACCTCGATGTACGAGGGCTCTTCGGTGGGGTGGTACTTGCCGATCTCTTCGATCGCACGGCCATCGCGCTTGGAGCGGGAGTCCATGACGACGATGCGGTAGTACGGTGCGCGCATCTTACCGAAGCGCTTAAGGCGAATCTTTACGGCCACTTTTGTGGTCACTCCTGTTTCTGAAACGGGGTTGAGCCCGTCGTTCTGCACCCGTGGGGCGGGCCATACTTGAGGGTTCGAAGGACAAGATGCACACACGGAGAGAGGGGCCGCGCGGATCGAGTACCTGTCCATTGTGCCAGATGGCCGACGGTATTTCGAACTACGTGCCCGTGTGGCGGGTTTCCTGCGGAATTAATGCTCGGCTGACCAGACGTAAAGGCCAGCGCGCTCGGCATTTTCGACGTCGCTGGCAAGTGCCGCCAACTGCTGGACATAAAGGCGGGACTGCTGGGCATCGAAGGGCATATCCTCTTGGGCTGCCCAGCGCTCGGCGACGTCGTCCAGGACGCTGCCTTCACCCTCAGTCTCGTAGCTGAGAAGTTCGGACAACGCACGCACCATGGCTTCGGGAACACCGAGCAGCGCGTCACTGGTCACATCCACCAGGGCCAACTCGTAGTCAGCGCCGGCGGCGTGCACGGCAGTGCCGGCCAGGTCGCCCAGCTGTTCGACTTCGAAATCGCTGATTCCCGGGATCCGTACCGCGGCCCCGGAAACGTCGCTGCCCTTCTCCAGGGCAGCGGCCCTCTTGAGTGCTTCATCGTGGGTGGCAACAAAGATTTCAGCAAAGCCCATGGAAACTACCCTCATTCATTCGTGCCGACGGAGCTGCGGCGTGGCCGAAAAGATGCGCCACGCCGTCGAGCCCAAGTCTAACGGCAGAGCGGAGCGAGGTTGGGGAGCAGTTGGACGCTAGCGGACGGCGACGCGCAGCCGGTTCCGCCACGGGTCCTCGAAGCGCAACTCCAGCCCGGTGTGGTGGGACGCAATACCGGCAACCTTGAGGCGGTCGGCGAGCGCGCCGACGTCGTCCCCTGACGGCACTTCGATCACAACCTCGCCCAGACCCAGCGTGTCCTTACGGGGGCCCGCGCCACGGCTGTTCCAGACATTCATCGCCATGTGGTGGTGGTAGCCGCCTGCGGAGACGAACAACGCTTGCCCGTGCCAACCGGCGGTCTTCTCGAAGCCCAAGGTATCAACGTAGAAATCGTGGGCGGTCTGCACGTCGCCTACTTGGAGGTGGACGTGCCCGACGCCGGCGCCCGCCTCGTGCTGGCCGATCACCGCTGCTTCGCTAAGGTACTGCTGGAGGTAGCGCTGCGGCGGGAGGGGCAGGCTGTCCATGACAACCGAACTGCCATTCCATTCCCAGCCTTCGCGGGGCTTGTCATAGTAGAGCTCGATGCCGTTGCCCTCGGGATCGGTGAAGTAGAAGGCCTCACTTACCAGGTGGTCGGCACTGCCGACGAATGCGTGGGGCTCGTACTGCGCGGCGGAGGCAACGGTGGCGGCGAGCGAGGACTGGTCCTCGAAGAGCAAAGCTGTGTGGAAGAGTCCAGCTTCTCGGCGGCCCGGGATCTGGAGTCCGGAGGCCGGGGCCAAGTGCACCAGCGGCTTGCCGAGCCTGCCGAAGTAGAGTCCGCCGTCCTGTTCGGCGACGACGTCCAGCCCGAGGGCCCGCTGGTAGTAGTCGCTCATGAGCTTCATGTCCCCCACCTTGAGCATCACCGTACCCATGGTGAGTTCGGCAGGAAGGAGATCCTGGCTGGATGTGATGGTCATGTGAAACTCCCGGCTTTTTGTGGCGCCGCCCTTCGGCAACCTCTATCTATCTAAATTACTTGAAGCTTCAATTTATTCCTAATGCTTGCCGCTTCCTGAAATTTGCCCCCTGAGTACGATGGCGGTCGGTTCCAGAACGAGGTCCAGGAAGGCCCGGGGATCCTTCTCGTACAGCACGACGTCGGCACTGGCGCCTTCGCTGACGCCATCCACGCCGAGCCATTCCCGGGCGGACCAGCAGGCAGCATCGAGCGCAGCCCACGCCGGCAATCCGGCCTGGTGAAGCTCCAGGATTTCCTCTCCGATGCGGCCATGCTTGATGACGCTGCCGGCGTCGGTCCCGGCATACACCCGCACCCCGGCGTCGAACGCCTCGCGGATCCGCTCATGCCGGCGCTCCCAGAGCCTGGTCATGTGGGCGGCGTAGCGCGGGAACTTCGATTCCGCCTGCCTGGCGATGTCCGGGAAGGTGGCAATGTTGATGAGCGTCGGGACGATCGGCACTCCCTGATCAAGCAGGCGTGGAATGTGGTGCGGCAACAAGCCGGTGGCGTGCTCGATGCAGTCGATGCCGGCGTCGAGCATGTCGTCAATGGTTTCTTCGGCGAAGCAGTGAGCCGTCACGCGGGCTCCCTCGTCGTGTGCGGCTGCGACAGCGTCCTTGACGGTGGCGGCCGGAAAGGACGGACCCAAGTCCCCGGTGGACCGGTCGATCCAATCTCCTACGATCTTGACCCACCCGTCGCCGGACCGGGCCTGCTTGCGCACCGCTTCCACCAGATCCTCGGGCTCAACTTCCTCGGCCAGCCCACGGATATACCGCCGCTGCCTGGCGATGTGCCGGCCCGCGCGGATGATCCTCGGCATATCCGGCTGGTTCTGAAGCCAGCGTGTATCGCTTGCGGAGCCGGCGTCGCGGATCAAAAGCGTTCCGGCGTTCCGGTCAGCCGTTGCCTGAAGGCGCGCGGTCTCCTCGTCCACCGCCCCGCCCTTGCCCTCACCGATACTGCCCAAACCGATATGGCAGTGGGCGTCCACCAGGCCGGGCAGCACCCATCCGTCCAAGACGGCGTCCGGCTTGGCAGGGGGTCGGACAAAGGTCAGCCGGCCGTCGACGGACCAGAGCCCGCGCCGTTCATCCTTCGGCCCCGTGAGGATGGTGCCGCTGAACTCGATGATTTCTGGCATGCCTCCACCTTAAGCTCCGGCGGCGATCGCCTGCTCGGTCACATCTGTCCTCGGTCACATCTGTCCTGGGTACCAATGGCTGTGGTAGCTTCGTCTACGACCACACGGGGGCCCTCGCAAGGGCTGAGATCGGGCTGACGCAGCCTGCGACCGTTGAACCTGTCCGGGTAATGCCGGCGAAGGAAGTGAGTGATCCTTTGAGCACCAAAGAAACACAGCTGAGCCCTATCCAAAACGGATCGGCGCAGGAAGTGACCCAGTCCCTCAAGTCGCATTCCCTCGCGTTCCTGGAGGATGCCGAGACTGGAATCCGGGTTCCGGTGACGGAAATCGCCCTGGAACCATCCCCGAACGGCGAGGCCAACGCGCCCTTCCAGGTGTACCGCACCGCAGGGCCCGGGAGCGATCCGGTGGTTGGCCTTGAGCCATTCCGGAGCGAGTGGATCGAAGCCCGCGGCGATACCGAGGTCTACGGCGGCCGTGAACGGAACCTGCTCGACGACGGCAAGTCGGCCGTGCGCCGCGGCGCCGCCTCCGCGGAGTGGAAGGGCGCACAGCCGGTGCCTCGCCGCGCCCTCGAAGGCAAGACGGTCACTCAGATGCACTATGCCAAGCAGGGCATCGTGACGCCCGAGATGCAGTTCGTGGCGCTTCGCGAGAACTGCGATGTTGAACTGGTCCGCAGCGAAGTCGCCGCCGGCCGGGCCATCATTCCCAACAACATCAACCACCCCGAATCCGAACCGATGATCATCGGCAAGGCCTTCCTCGTGAAGATCAACGCCAACATCGGCAACTCGGCCGTCACCAGTTCCATCGCCGAAGAAGTGGACAAGCTGCAGTGGGCCACGCAGTGGGGCGCAGACACGGTCATGGACCTGTCCACCGGCGACGACATCCACACCACCCGCGAATGGATCATCCGCAACTCCCCCGTGCCGATCGGCACCGTGCCGATCTACCAGGCCTTGGAGAAGGTCAACGGCGAAGCCAACAAGCTCACTTGGGAGATCTTCCGCGACACCGTCATTGAACAATGCGAGCAGGGCGTGGACTACATGACCATCCACGCCGGCGTACTGCTGCGCTACGTTCCGCTGACCGCCAACCGAGTGACCGGCATCGTTTCCCGCGGCGGCTCCATCATGGCGGGCTGGTGCCTGGCCCACCACGAGGAAAACTTCCTCTACACCCACTTCGACGAACTCTGCGAAATCTTCGCGAAGTACGACGTCGCGTTCTCCCTCGGCGATGGGCTGCGCCCTGGAGCGACGGCGGACGCGAACGACGCCGCGCAGTTCGCCGAGCTGGACACCTTGGCCGAGCTGACTATGCGGGCCTGGGAGTTTGACGTACAGGTCATGGTCGAGGGGCCGGGCCACATTCCGTTCCACTTGGTGCGGGAAAACGTGGAACGCCAGCAGGAACTGTGCAAGGGCGCCCCCTTCTACACCTTGGGCCCCCTGGTCACCGACGTGGCCCCGGGCTACGACCACATCACCTCGGCGATCGGCGCCACGGAGATTGCCCGCTACGGAACAGCGATGCTTTGCTACGTCACGCCGAAGGAGCACTTGGGCCTGCCAAACAAGGACGACGTCAAAACTGGTGTGATCACGTACAAGATCGCCGCCCATGCTGCCGACCTCGCCAAGGGCCACCCAGGCGCACACGAACGCGACGACGCCCTGTCCAAGGCCCGCTTTGAGTTCCGCTGGCGCGACCAGTTCGCGCTCTCCCTGGACCCCGTGACGGCAGAGTCATTCCATGACGAGACGCTCCCGGCCGAACCAGCCAAGACGGCGCACTTCTGTTCCATGTGCGGGCCGAAATTCTGCTCCATGCGCATCAGCCAGGACATCCGCGATGAATACGGTTCAGCGGATTCCCAAGCAGCCATCGCGGAAATGTACAGCGGCATGCGCGAAAAGAGCGAGGAGTTCCTGGCATCCGGAGGCAAGGTCTACTTGCCCGAGCTCGAGGTTCCCGCGGGACAACCGGGAGCGAAGTCAGGAAGCCTGAACTAATCAGGAAGCTTGGACTGATCCGGCGCGGCTGACGTCCGCAATGAAGGAACGGATTATCCGGTCTCCTTCAACTGAGTCATGAGGCCGGTGTCCTCCTGCCGCAACGCGGTGGAGGGCGCCGGTTTCCTGCAGGTAGCCGGCGATCTCTTCGTAGAGCGGTTCCCAACCACCGGTCAAGACAAGCGTGGGGACTCCCGGCACGATGTGCAGGGGGGCCTCCCAGGGCGGCGCCTGCAGCCGCAGGCGCCGAGCAGTACGCCGGGCCTCCGGGGTACTGAGGACTGCAGCCTCCGAGGAAAACGCCCGGCGGACGAACTCGCGCTGGTAATCGTCATCGCTGAGTTCGTGCCGGACCCGGAATAAGGGCTCCATGAGAGCCCGGTAGGCTGCGGTGGCGGGCAATTCAGCCGTCAAGGAAAGGCACGCCGGCTCTACCAGCACAAGGGAACGGACCAGATCCGGCCGCTCTACTGCAGCCAGCATGGCGGAAATCGCGCCTTGGGAATGCGCAACAACATGGCCACCACGAGCCGGCCCCGAGGATGATGCGGTCTCCCGCGCTCCCAGGCACTCGAGCACGATGTCCACATCGGCGGCGACATCGGATTCCAATGGCTCCGCCTGCGCATCGAAGCCGTGGCGTTTCAGGAAGAGCGCGTCGTATTCCAGCGCCATGCCGTGTTGCTTCGGCCAAGCGGCAGCGCCGAATGTGCCTGCTCCGTGGACGAACACAACGCGCTGCTTTTGCATTCATCCACCCTATGGCACGGGACTGACAACCCAACTAACTGGCAGTTGATGCCGTTCTGAGCCCTCAAAACGACACCTACTGTAGCCAGTTGGGCGCCGAGGGCTACTTGCCGCCGAGGAACTTGTCGAAGCCCTTCGGCAGGTTCAACTGTGAAGGATCGAAGTCGCCGCCGGTCTGACCGAATGCCGCGCCTGTGGGGACCGCGTTCGCCCGCTTGTTCTCGGCGTCGCGCAGTTCCTGGGCCGCCTTGGCGGGGTTGCCGGAACGTGCCTTCTTCTTCGGCGCGCTCTTGCCACCCTTGCGGGAACCTCCGCCACCGAGGCCCGGCATACCCGGCATCCCGGGCATGCCGCCACCCTGCGCGAGCTTCTTCATCATCTTCTGGGCCTGCGCGAAACGCTCCAGGAGGCCGTTGACCTCGGAGACGTGCACACCGGAACCACGGGCAATGCGGGCCCGACGGGATCCGTTGATGATCTTCGGAGCCAGACGCTCATGCGGGGTCATCGAGCGAACGATGGCTTCCACGCGGTCGATCTCGCGCTCGTCGAACTGCTCCAGCTGCTGGCGGATGTTCTGCGCACCCGGCATCATCATGAGCATCTTCTTCATGGAGCCCATGTTGCGGATCTGCTGCATCTGGGCGAGGAAGTCGTCCAGGGTGAAGTCTTCCTGGTCGGCGAACTTCTTCGCCATCCGGGCCGCTTCGTCCTTGTCCCAGTTCTTCTCGGCCTGCTCGATCAGGGTGAGAACGTCACCCATATCGAGGATGCGGGATGCCATGCGGTCGGGGTGGAACAGTTCGAAGTCGTCAAGGCCTTCGCCGGTAGACGCGAACATGACCGGCTTTCCGGTGACGGACGCGACCGAGAGGGCGGCACCGCCGCGGGCGTCGCCGTCGAGCTTTGAGAGCACGACACCCGTGAAGTTGACGCCTTCATCGAAGGCAACCGCCGTATTAACGGCGTCCTGGCCGATCATGGAGTCGATCACGAACAGCACTTCGTTCGGGATGATTGCCTGGCGGATACGGCGGGCTTGGTCCATCATTCCTGCGTCGACGCCGAGGCGGCCGGCGGTGTCGACAATCACGACGTCGTGCAGCTTCTGGCGCGCTTCGTCGACACCGGAACGTGCGACGGCGACGGGGTCGCCCGTCGGGACGTCGAGGTCCACTGTGGTGCCGGGGTGCGGCGCGAAGACGGGGACGCCGGCGCGTTCACCGACGATCTGGAGCTGCGTCACGGCGTTGGGACGCTGGAGGTCGGCGGCAACAAGTACGGGGCTGTGTCCCTGGGCCTTGAGCCATTTGGCCAGCTTGCCCGCGAGGGTGGTCTTACCGGCACCCTGCAAACCGGCGAGCATGATGATGGTGGGGCCGGTCTTCGCCAAGCGGATACGGCGGGTCTCGCCGCCGAGGATCTCCACGAGTTCCTCGTTGACGATCTTCACGATCTGCTGGCTGGGGTTCAGGGCACCGGAAACCTCGGCACCCAGAGCACGTTCACGGATACGCCCGGTGAACTCGCGGACCACGGAAACGGCAACGTCCGCGTCCAAAAGGGCACGGCGGATCTCACGGACGGTGGCATCGACGTCGGCCTCGGTGAGGCGACCCTTGCCACGGAGATTCTTGAAGGTTGCTGTCAACCGGTCAGAGAGTGAATTGAACACGCGCCGTGCACTTCTTTCAATGGTCTACGAATGGCGGCCGTTCCGGCGCGCCAACATCTTGACGATTCCTGCCCCAAACAAATCTGACTCAACTGGGGGACTCGACTATCTAGGGTACCAAGACGCGCCTGCAAGATGGCATGCTGGCACAGTGACCAGCAAAACTACAGTCAAAACGTTGCTCATCTTAGGTGCCTCCGGTGACCTGACAGGCCGGTTGCTATTGCCGGGCCTTGCCAGGCTTGTAGCTGGCGGGCTCGCGGACGGCCTCAAGCTTGTGGGAGCCGGCTCCGACCCCTGGACCCCCCAGCAATGGACAAAACGGGTGCAAGGCGCCTTTGAGGAGGCCGGCAAGGGCGCCGGTGCCACAGGGAAGAAAGCCGTCGCGGCCATGGAGGACAACACCGCCTACCATCAGCTGGATGTCACGGCCGATGGCCAGCTCGCCACGCTGCTGGCCGGACTCGAAGCACCGGTAGCCGTCTACTTTGCTTTGCCTCCACACATCAGCCAAAAGGCCTGTGAAGTACTCAACGCCGCAGATCTGCCTACCGGGACGCGCTTGGTGATGGAGAAGCCGTTCGGCTCCAGTTCGGAGTCGGCCAGGGACCTCAACAAGACCCTTGCGGCCTTGGTCCCGGAAGACCACATCCACCGCGTGGACCATTTCCTCGGCAAAGCCACCGTCCTGAACATCCTGGGCTTGCGCTTCGCCAACAGGTTCCTCGAACCCGTGTGGAACCGGGACCACATCGAAAAGGTGGAGGTCATTTTCGACGAAGACCTCGCACTCGAAGGGCGTGCGCGCTACTACGACAACGCGGGCGCCCTGAAGGACATGATCCAGAGCCATTTGCTGCACATCATGGCGCTCCTGGCCATTGATGCCCCCGCCACCATCGGCGAGGGCGATCTCCGCGGCGCGATCGCCACCGTGCTGCGCGCAAGCAGCATCAGCGCGCCCTACCGGAAGACCACGCGCAGAGCCCGCTACAGCTCCGGCCGAAGCGGCGGGCATCCGGTTCCGGACTATGTCGAAGAGGAAGGCGTGGATCCCGCCCGGAACACCGAGACGCTCGCGGAAGTTGAAGTGTCGATCGACAACTGGCGCTGGAAGGGAGTCCCCTTCATCCTGCGCTCAGGCAAGGCCCTGGGCCGCGCGCGCAAGGAAGCCATCATCACCTTCCGGCCCGTTCCGCACCTGCCGTCCGGGTTCCAAGGGGTGGACTCCCCCAACCAGCTGCGCATCGGATTCGGTCCGGACACTCTGCAGCTCGACGTTGACGTCAACGGCCCCGGGGACGTCTTCACGCTTGATCGCGTGACGCTCACCTCCGACCTGAACGCTTCCGATCTCCTGCCCTACGGAGAAGTCCTGGAGGGGATCATCACCGGCGATCCCCTGCTTTCCGTCCGCGGAGACACTGCCGTGGACTGCTGGCGGATCGTTGAGCCCGTACTGAAAGCCTGGGCCAAGGATTCGGTGCCGCTTGAAAAGTACGACGCCGGCGGCTCCGGTCCCGCGGACTGGCCCACCGCCGTCGGGGGCTGAGCCGGCCGGACTGCTGGCTGGGATCCTGCGGAAGCTGACATGCAAGAGGGGCCGGGTACCTTTCCAGGTACCCGGCCCCTCTTTGCGTTGGGTGCTTTAGATGGCTGCTGCGCCGCGCTCGCCCGTGCGGACACGGACCGCTTCGTAGACGTCCACGGTCCAGACTTTGCCGTCACCGGCACGGCCGGTGTTGGAGGAAGCAATCAGGACATCGAGGATGTCGTCTGCCTGCTCATCCGTGGCCAGGACCTCCACGCGGATCTTGGGAAGCAGGTCCACGTTGTACTCGGCTCCGCGGTACACCTCGGTGTAACCGCGCTGCCGGCCGTAGCCGCTGGCCGCGCTGACCGTCAGTCCCTGTACCCCGTAAGCTTCGAGCCCCTCTCGGATGGCGTCGAGCTTCTCCGGGCGGACGATCGCCGTGATGAGTTTCATGCCTGGACACTCTCCTTGCCTGATACGGATGCTTCGTCAGCTGCCTCGGACGATGCCTTGCCGGTGATGAGGTCGTGCAGGGGCTGGAAACTGCCTCCGTGGCCGCCGATGCCGAACTCGTATGCCGTTTCGGCATGCAGGCTAAGGTCTGCACCGGCGATCTCCTGGCGTTCGGAGATCCGGAAGCCCATGAGCTTGTGGATCGGGAAGGCGATGATGAATGTCATGACGCCGGTGAACACGATCGAGCAAAGCGCCGCGAGGGACTGTGCAACCAGCTGGGTGGTACCGCCGCCGTAGAACAGGCCGGCCGGACCCTGGGTCGGGGTGGCGAGGAAGCCGATGGCCACAGTGCCGATGATGCCGGACACCAAGTGGACGCCCACGACATCGAGCGAGTCGTCGTAGCCAAGCTTGAACTTCAGGCCGACGGCGAGAGCCGAGGCAACGCCGGCTGCGATACCGAGCGCGATGGCACCGAGCGGGGAAACGTTGGCACAAGCCGGGGTGATAGCGACCAGACCGGCGACGACACCCGAAGCAGCTCCGAGCGAGGTGGGGTGACCGTCACGGATGCGCTCCACAACAAGCCAGCCGAGCATGGCGGCTGCCGGTGCGACGAGCGTGTTGATCCAGATAAGGCTGGCCTGCTGCACGTTTGCCGCAGCACCTGCGTTGAAGCCGAACCAGCCGAACCAGAGGATGGCTGCACCAAGCATGACCAGCGGTACGTTGTGCGGGCGGTGGTTCGGGTCCTTGCCGAAGCCCTTGCGGTTGCCGATGATCAGGACAAGGATGAGGCCGGCCACACCGGCGTTGATGTGCACCACGGTGCCACCGGCGAAGTCGATGACGGGGGCAAAGGTCTGGCCGAACCAGCCGGTCGCGGAGAAGAGGCCGCCACCCCAGACCATGTAGGCCAGGGGCGCGTAGACGAGGGTGGCCCAGATCGGGGTGAAGAGCGTCCATGCCGAGAACTTTGCGCGGTCCGCGATGGCACCGGAAATGAGAGCGACGGTGATGATCGCGAAGGTGACGGCGTATCCAACGTGGAGGAGGTCTGCCGGATCGGTGAAGTTGTGCAAACCGAAGTGGCTGAACGGGTTCGCGAACAGCTGGAAGAAGTTGTCGTCGTTGCTGGTGGACATCGATGCGCCCCACAGAACCCATACGAGGGTCACTGTGCCGATGGCGATGAAGCTCATCATCATCATGTTCAAGGCGGCCTTGGCACGGGTCATGCCGCCATAGAAGAATGCCAGGCCCGGGGTCATGAACAGCACGAAGGCTGATGCGACCAGGAGCCAAACGAGACCGGCTGTGAAGTCCATGTCTACGTCCTCTCTGCTGTTGATGCGGCTGAGCCGCCTATCCCAACGCGTTTGCGTTCTACGTAAGATTTTTGCGGGGCAGTGTTTCACCTGCGAAGGTTTTAGATTGCCGGGCTGTTACAAGAACTTCTCGAAAGTAAATGGTGCATATCGCCCTTGTTACGGATATGTTTCGTCAGTTCCACATTCCCCGCACCAACACGACCCGGAGGACCTCAACACAATGACCGCAAGCCCCAAATCCCGCGCAAACCAAGGGGCTCGCGCCACGAAGGCCGCCCTGCCTCGGGACATCAAGGTGATGTTGGTGGCAGCGTTCCTGATCGCACTGGGTTTTGGCCTCGTAGCGCCCGTGCTCCCGCAGTTCGCCACCACATTCGACGTCGGAGCAACGGCGGCCGCCGTGATCGTGAGTATCTTCGCCTTCATGCGCCTGGTATTCGCTCCAGCCGGGGGCGCCCTGATGGGCCGCTTCGGCGAGCGCCCCGTGTACATCGCGGGGTTGCTGATTGTGGCGGCCTCCACGGCGGCCTGCGCCTTCGCCCAAAGCTATTGGCAACTGCTGGTGTTCCGGGGCCTCGGCGGGGCCGGTTCCGTGATGTTCACGGTCGCAGCGATGGGCTTGCTGATCCGCCTCGCTCCCCCGGAAAGCCGCGGGCGGGTCTCCGGCGCTTACGCTTCTGCCTTCTTGATAGGCAGCGTCCTCGGCCCCGTGGTTGGTGGACTGCTTGCCGGGTTCGGGTTACGCGTCCCATTCCTTGCCTACGCGGCTGCCCTGGTGCTCGCGGCCCTCGTCGTACGCACGCAACTGAGGGGCAGTTCAAAGGGAGCGAGGCAGGGAGACGCGGCGGGGCCGGCAATGCAACTAAAAGAGGCCCTGCGCGATTCTGCCTACCTGGCCGCGCTGTTCTCGAGCTTCAGCAACGGCTGGGCGACCTTCGGGGTGCGCATGGCCACCGTGCCATTGTTCGCCGTGGTTGTCCTGGCCGCCGGTGCCGGCTCGGCGGGCTGGGCCCTGGCCGTGTTCGCAGGGGGCAACGCGCTGGCGCTGACCTTCTCCGGCCGCTTGGCCGACAGCTTCGGCCGCAAGCCCATGATGCTGCTGGGCCTGATCGTCACGGGCTTGGCCACTGCCACCATCGGCTTGACGAGCAGTCTTCCCGCGTTTTTCGCGGCTTCCGCTGTTGCCGGTTTCGGCTCGGGTTTGCTGAACCCTGCCCAGCAGGCCGCCGTCGGGGACATCATAGGTCGCGGCCGTTCAGGCGGGAAGGTACTGGCGGCCTTCCAGATGGCCTCCGATGCCGGAGCGATCGTCGGGCCTGTTCTGGTTGGCCTCCTGGCCGACGGTTTTGGCTACGGCTGGGCGTTCGGCGCAACAGGCGGCATCCTCTTGCTCTCCTCCGTCGGCTGGTCCGTGGCCCGCGAGCCGATGCAGCGCGTGCCGGAGCGAATCGACTCACCCAGCGGCTAGTTCAGCGGGGCATTCAGTTCAGCAGGGCGTCGACGAAGGCTTCGGCCTCGAACGGGGCGAGGTCGTCCGGGCCTTCGCCAAGGCCAACAAGCTTGACCGGGACGCCTAGAGCCTTTTGGATCGCGACGACGATGCCGCCCTTCGCGGTGCCATCCAGTTTGGTGAGCACGATTCCCGTGATGTTGACCACCTCGGCAAAGACCTTGGCCTGGTTCAAGCCGTTCTGTCCGGTGGTCGCATCCAGCACCAGCAGGACCTCGTCCACTTCAGCCAGCTTCTCGATGACCCGCTTGACCTTGCTGAGTTCGTCCATGAGGCCGACCTTGTTCTGCAGGCGGCCAGCGGTGTCGATCATGACGACATCGACTTCCTGCTCGATGCCGGATTTGACGGCCTCATACGCGACAGAGGCGGGGTCCGCTCCGTCGACGTGGGACCTGACCGTTGCGACGCCGACGCGCTGCCCCCAGGTGGCAAGCTGCTCCGCGGCCGCCGCACGGAAGGTATCGGCAGCGCCAAGGAGGACGTCCTTGTCCTCGGCGACCAGAACACGCGCCAGCTTGCCCACGGTGGTGGTCTTGCCGACACCGTTGACACCGACCACGATCATGATGGCGGGGTGGTCCCCCTTACGGTCCACGTTCAGGCTGCGGTCCATGGTGGGGTCTACGAGCTTGATGAGTTCCTCGCGCAGGAGGGCTTTGACTTCCTCCGGGTTGCGGGTGCCTTGGACTTTCACCCGTTCACGCAGTGCATCCACCAGCTGCATGGTGGGCTCGGTGCCAAGGTCGGCAAGGAGCAGCGTTTCCTCGACTTCGTCCCAGACATCTTCGTCGATCTTGTCGCTCGCAAGCAGTGCCAGGAGTCCCTTGCCGAGGATGTTGTTGGATTTGACCAGTCGCGCCCGAAGCCGGTTGAGGCGGCCCTCCACCGGGGCAGGGGTCTCCACCTCGATGAGTTCCAGTCCCGCGGCGTCGTCAGGAACGTCGGTCTCCGGAACGGCAAGGTCTGGCTCGACGACGATACCGGGCGCCGGGCGTTCCCGCACGGCACCGGGGGCGTCGTCGACAATCGTTCCGCCGCCCGCCGACGCCGTATTAACAGGATCGTTGGCGTCGCGCGTTCCAGCGTAGGTCGAGGAAGACTTCCGCGCCTTGAGCAGGACAGGAATCAGCCCTCCGACCACCACAATGGCAGCGACAATGGACAGAATAATGGGGAGGAGATCATTCACTCCCCTAGCTTCTCACAAAGCTAGACCTCGGCACCGAGCCTCTGGCTGATGACGGTAGACACTCCGTCGCCCCGCATTGTCACTCCGTACAGGGCGTCCGCGACTTCCATGGTCCGCTTCTGGTGGGTAATGACAATCAGCTGGCTGGACTCGCGCAGTTCTTCGAAGATCGTGATCAGCCTGCCCAGGTTCGTATCGTCCAGCGCAGCTTCCACCTCGTCCATGACATAAAACGGGGACGGCCTCGCCTTGAAAATCGCCACAAGCAGGGCGACAGCTGTCAGCGACCGTTCGCCGCCAGAAAGCAAGGACAAGCGCTTGATCTTCTTGCCGGCAGGCCTTGCCTCAACCTCGATGCCGGTGCTCAGCATGTCGTCCGGGTCCGTCAGTACCAACTTGCCCTCCCCGCCAGGAAAGAGCCGCGCAAAGACGTGGTCGAACTGCTTGGACGTATCGGCGAAGGCTTCGGCAAAGACCTGCTGGACGCGGTTGTCCACTTCCTTAATGATGTCCAGAAGGTCTTTTCGGCTGGACTTGAGATCTTCCAGCTGTGTGCTCAGGAATTGGTGCCGTTCCTCGAGTGCCGCAAATTCCTCAAGCGCCAACGGGTTCACTTTGCCGAGCGCGGCGAGGTCCCGTTCGGCCTTCCGGAGCCGTTTCTCCTGCTCAGCGCGGACAAAAGGAATACCCTCGACAACAGGGTTTCCGTCCTCGTCCACCGGGGCACGGAGTTCGGCCCATTTGTCCGTGGCGGCAGCGGGCGCCGGAACGGGCTGTTCCGGACCGAAATCGGCCACGAGTTGCTCTGCCGACAGGCCGAGTTCTTCGATGGCGCGCGTTTCCAGGGCTTCGATCCTGAGCCTCTGTTGGGCTCGCGCGAGTTCGTCGCGGTGCACGGAATCCGTCAGTCCGGCCAGTTCTTGGGCCAAGGCGTCGTTGCTGCTCCGGACATCGGCGAGTTCCCTCTCCCGCTGTTCACGGACCGCCTCAGCGAGGTCGCGGGCGCGGGCGGCCAAGTCCACTGAAACGTCAACGAAGCGAACCGTCTGTTCGACGGCGGAGGCCACTGCCGAGGCCCGCTCGGCTTGGGCTTTGCGCCGCAGGGCCCGCCGCGCCGCCTCCTCACGGGCACGCCGTTCGCTTGCGGCGGCCCGTTCCAGGGATGCAGCCCGGTTGCTGGTTGCGGCGAGCTGTTCCTCAGCACTGCGCAACCCTAGCCTGACCTCCATCTCACGGGACCGGGCTTCGCTGGCAGCCCTCGACAAGGCATCCCGGTGCTCCGTGGAAGGCTCTTCTTCCTGGGGGGCTTCTTGTGCCGCGGCTAGCCGTTCCGCGGCAAGCTCAAGGGATTCCTCGGCGACGGCGATGTTCAGTTCGGCCTTGGCCAAGGAATCCGCCAGGCGATCGCTTTCCGCGACGGCGCTGCGCAACTGGGAATTCAGGTGGCCAAGCCGTTCGGCCACGGCGGCCAGCCGGGCATCCGAGTCATGGAGTTTATCCAGGGCAGCGTCCGCGCGTTCCTGCGCGTCGGCCCGGCGGGCTTCGGCCCCCGCCAGGGCGAACTTGCCACGTTCAAGACGGGTGGTGAGCTCCAGAAGCCGGGCTTCGGCGTCGTCCACTGCGGCTTGGACCTCAAGGAGCGACGGCGCCGTGGCCGATCCGCCGTCCACGGTCAGGGCCCTGAAGACGTCCCCTTCGTGGGTTACGGCGGTGAGCCTCGGGTTGTCGGCAATGAGGCTTGCCGCCGCGCCCAGTCCGTCGACGACGGCGGTGAGGGCCAGGAGGGCCAGGAGGGCCACGGCGCCACTCGCTTCGGGACCATCGGCCTGAACCAACTCAGTGGCCCAACGAGCACCGTCCGGCAGCGCCGGCACTTCCGGCAAGTCAAGCTCCGGAGCGGCGGACGGTGCCGCGCCCGCCAGCAAAAGTGAAGCGCGTCCGGCGTCGGCGTCTTTCAGCAACTGCATCGCGGCGACCGCTCCTGCGCCGTCGGTCACGACCACGGCGTCTGAGGCGCTGCCGAGCGCCGCGGCCACTGCGGCCTCATAGCCGGGCTCGACCGTCAGAAGCGAAGCCAACGAACCCACGACCCCGGGGTGACCCGAGGACAGGATCCGCGAAGAGCCATCCTTGCGGTTGAGTCCCAGTTGCAGGGCATCACGGCGGGCGATAAGGGCATCACGTTCGCGGACTTCGTCCCGTTCGGCAGCTTTCAAGGCCTCGATCTCGGCGTTGATCTCGTCGAGAAGGGCGGTGGCGCCCTCGTATTCGGCGTCGAGGCTCTCCTCGCCGTCTTCAACCCCGGCCACTTGTGACTCGAGGGCCGTGAACTCGCTTTGCGCGTGGCGACGGCGCTCCTCACCGGCAGAAAGCGATTCCCTGAGCCTGCCCCGCTCGGCCTCGGCAGCCTCCGCCCGGGAACGCGCGGCAGCCAACTGTCCAACGAGTTTCGCGAGTCCTTCACGGCGATCGGCCGCCGCGCGCAGCACGGCTGTCAGGCGCTTGTCCTCGGCTGAGGCCAGGTTCTCGGCTTCCTGTTTGGCAGCGGTGGCCTCGAGAAGAGCTGCCTGCTTCGCCAGGATGTCGTGCTCAAGTTCCGACTGTTCCTGCCGTACCCGTGCCGCCTGCCGGTCGAGGTGATCCGGGTCGCGGCCGGAATCGGGGCCAGCATCTGTGGATCCGAGGAGGCGGCGACGCTCGGTGGCGAGCGATCCCAAAGCTCTAAGCCGGTCCCTGGTGGCGGACAATTGATACCAATTGTCCCGGGCCGCATTGAGCCTGGGCGTCGCAACAGCAGCGAGTTGCTCAAGACGGAGCTGGCGTTGGCGACCTGCGCCGAGTTCCGCTTCAACGGTCTCGCGGCGTTCCTTCAACGCAGCTTCATCCGCGACATCTTTCTCCAAAGCTTTGGTGAGCTGCACGAGTTCGTCCGCCAACAGCCGGGACTTGGCATCACGGACGTCGAACTGTACGGTCCGGGCCCGGCGGGCGACTTCAGCCTGCTTGCCCAGGGGCGTGAGTTGCCGGCGGATTTCTGCCGTGAGGTCGCCAAGGCGTTGCAGGTTTGCCTGCATGGCTTCCAGCTTGCGGACAGTCTTTTCCTTGCGACGCCGGTGCTTCAGGATGCCTGCGGCCTCTTCGATGAATCCCCGGCGGTCCTCAGGAGTGGCGTGCAGGACCCGGTCCAACTGCCCTTGCCCCACGATCACATGCATTTCCCGGCCCAGCCCTGAATCCGAGAGCAATTCCTGGATATCCAGGAGACGGCACGGCGAGCCGTTGATGGCGTACTCGGACCCGCCGGTCCGGAAGAGCGTGCGGGAAATGGTGACTTCGCTGTATTCGATCGGCAAGGCACCGTCGGCGTTGTCAATGGTCAGCGAAACATGCGCGCGGCCCAAGGGCGGCCGCCCCGATGTCCCGGCGAAAATGACATCTTCCATTTTGCCGCCGCGCAGGGTCTTGGCGCCCTGTTCGCCCATCACCCAGGCCAGCGCGTCAACCACATTGGACTTGCCCGAACCGTTGGGGCCGACAACGGCAGTGACGCCCGGCTCGAAGTCGAACGTCGTGGCCGACGCGAACGACTTGAACCCCCGGACAGTCAAACTTTTCAGATGCAAGGTGTTTCGGTTCTCCTGAGTGGCTGATTTCCCCTTCTCAATCTACTGCCCGACGGCGGAAATCCCTGGATTTGCGGGACGTACCCTTGATTTCCGGCGGCCGTAGCTCCCGCGGCGCGTTCAGGGCTGTTGCCTTTGCCTACGGTGGCCCGGCAATGGAAACGGCGCTCATTTCCGGGCGAAAAGTGCTACCAGCGGCCGTTGCGCGGCTTCGGCTGGCAAACGGGGCAAGTGTAGGAGGACCGGTTCATGAACTGCTCGCGTTTGATCACACCGGGCAGCCCGGCAGCGGCGCAGCGCCTGCATGGTTCGCCGGCCCGCCCATAGGCATCGAGGGATCGGGCAAAGTATCCGGAATCACCATTGACGTTGACATAGAGCGAATCGAAGCTCGTACCGCCAGCTACCAGGGCGTCCACCATGACGTCCCGGGCGGCATCCACAATCCGGGCGGCGTCGGCCCGCCGGAGGGTGTCGGTCGGCCTCGCATAGTGGAGTTTGGACCGCCAGAGGGCCTCGTCGGCGTAGATGTTGCCTATCCCGGAAATGACGCCCTGGTCCAATAGAGCACGTTTGAGCCCGGTCTTGCGGGCTTTGACCTTGCGGTAGAAGTCGTCAAAGGAGAAGTGGGGATCCAGCGGATCGCGGGCAATGTGGGAGGCTTCTTCGGCAATTTCCGGAAGTGGCGTCTCACCCTCACCGCCGGGACCGCCGTCGGGCGTTGGCACAAGGGACGTGACAAACAGTCCGCCGAAGATCCGCTGGTCCACAAACCGCAATTGCTCGGGCATACCGTCGGACTGGCTCAGGCTGATGCGGACTTTGAGGTGCTTCTCATCCGGAACGCCGGGATCCTGCATGAGCAGCTGGCCGCTCATGCCAAGGTGCGCCATGAGCGCGACGCCGGGCAGCCGATCTGCGTCGGTACTGCGGGCACCACCGGCGCCGCGAGGCTCTTCAGCCTGCAAAGGCATCCAGAGGAACTTACCTCGCCGGACGACGTCCAAGACCGTGGCGTGCTCAAGGTTGCCGACGAAGTCTTCCGTGCCCAGCGCGTGGCGGCGGATGGAGCGCGGGTCCAGGACGTCCACGGACGTGATGGTCCGGCCCCGCACCCAGCGCGCCAAACCGCGGCGTACCACTTCGACTTCGGGGAGTTCCGGCATTGGACTCAGGCGCCGTGCGCGGAATCAGCCGGGGCGTCAGCCTTGCTGGTCGCGGCGATCTCGCTCCCCGGGTTGGCCTTGCTGTTGAGGGTGCGCCATGCATCTGCGGCAGCCTCCTGCTCGGCTTCCTTCTTGGAGTGGCCGGAGCCCTTGCCGTAAGCGGTACCGCCGATCTGCAGCACTGCCTCAAAAGAGCGCGCGTGGTCCGGACCGGAGCCCTCCACCGCATAGTAGATGGATCCGAGCTGACGGCTGGCGGCAAGCTCCTGCATGCTGGTCTTCCAGTCGGTACCGGCCCCGAGGGCTGCGGCGTCCTTCAGCAATGGACCAACGAGTCGCATGACCAGCTTGCGCGCGGTCTCGATGTCATTGGACAGGTAGGTTGCGCCGATGAGCGCTTCCATGGTGTCCGCAAGAATCGAGGACTTGTTCTTACCGTCGGTGAGTCTTTCGCCCTGCCCGAGATAGATGTATTCGCCGATGCCAAGGTCCCGGCCAATACCTGCCAGGGCGCGGGTGCTGACGACGGCGGAGCGTCGCTTGGCGAGTTCGCCCTCCGGCAGTGCCGGGTTATCCCGGTACAGGGAATCGGTCACGGAGAAGCCCAGAATGGAGTCGCCGAGGAATTCGAGGCGCTCGTTGGTGGGAATCCCGCCGTTTTCATACGCGTATGAACGATGTGTGAGAGCAAGACGAAGCGTCTCGGCGTCAATAGAGACACCGAGACGCTTCAGAAGCTCTTCAGTTGAAGACATCCTTTGTCAGCCTATGTGGCGGATTTAGACGTCTGCGACCTTGCGTCCCTTGTATTCAAGGAACAGCGCAGTGCCGGCAGAGTCGGTAACGACCTTTGCCTGGTGCGGCAGGCTGTAAACAACCTGGCCGTTTTCGATGGTCTTGACCAGGTTGGGGGCAGTTGCCTTCCACTGGGCACGGCGGGCGCGTGTATTCGCGCGAGACATTTTCCGCTTGGGAACAGCCACGGCTATCTCATTTCTCTCTTAGTCAACACTTACTAATCAGTTTGCCGGTCAGACTTAGCCAGTTCAGCTAGGGCAGCCCAGCGAGGATCCAGGACCTCGTGGTGGTGCCCCGGCTCGTCTTCCAGACGCACTCCGCATTCGGAGCAGAGGCCCTGGCAGTCTTCCCGGCACACCGGCTGGAACGGCAGCATAGTTACAACTGCGTCCCGCAACACCGGCTCAAGATCGATTAGATCGTGCTCGACTCGACGTTGCTCTTCATCGTCTTCTTCGTCCGAAAGCTCAATGCCTTCATAGAAGAAAAGTTCTTGCACATTGACCTCAAGGTCATACGCAAGGGGATCCAGGCATCGTCCGCATTCGCCCTTGACTTCAGCGAATACGGTTCCAGATACCAGAATTCCTTCGTGTACGGCCTCAAGCCTCAGGTCGAGCTCGATATCCGAGCCTTCCTGAACGCCAATGAGTGCCACACCAAGGTCACTTGGCGCGGGTACATGTTCAGTGAGCGTCCGCATGCTTCCTGGACTACGTCCGAGGTCCTTGACGTCCAGCGTCAAAGGCGAACTTGCATCTCGCTTAATGAGAACTCCTGTAGAACATATGACCGACGTACCATCTTAGCCTGAACGCGTGAACGGACTCAAACCGGGTCAATTTCAGCGCGTTCTGCCCCGAGGTACCGATCCAGCTTACCCGCTGCGGGGCTACTCTGCAGACGACTCGCCAGCCAGGAGCCTCTTGAGAACGGACTTGGGCACGAAATCGGAGACATCGCCGCCCAGAACGGCGATCTCTTTGATCAGGGTGGAGGACAAATGCAGGTAATGGGCCTCCGCCGGAAGGAAAACAGTCTCGACGCCGGATAGCTGGCGGTTCATGGTGGCCATGGGAAGTTCATAGTCAAAATCCGAGGACGAACGCAGGCCCTTCACGATCGCCGAAATCCCCCGATGCCTGCAATACTCAGCCAACAGCCCCTCCCCCATGGGCTCCACGATGATCCCTCGGAGCGACGCCAGGGTCTGCCGCGCCATCTCCATACGTTCTTCGAGGCTGAAGCGGTACTTCTTCGCGTAGTTGGTGGACACTGCCACGACCACTTCGTCGAACAGGCCAGCGGCCCTCGCGATGACTTCCAGGTGTCCGTTGTGGATAGGGTCAAAGGAGCCAGGGCACACTGCGCGTCTCATGGTTCGAACCTACCGCATCCAGGGCCGCAGGCACTATGGCGATAGCATGGCTGACATGCTGGCCCGGACGAGCCGGAGGCCACCACTCCAGGAAGGCAACATACAGTGACGAGCCCGGCCCCTCTCAGCGCGAACACCCCAGGCGCCCCCTGGCAACAGGCTACCGGTACTGCCCCGTGGCAACGGGCCGCAAGCGGCGCCAACTTGCTTTCCGCCGACGGCAGCCTGGGCGTGACCATCTTCGAAGAGATGACGACTCTGGCAATCTCCACCGGAGCCATCAACCTGGGCCAAGGATTCCCGGACGAGGACGGTCCCGCGGAAATCAAGGCAGCGGCGCAAGCAGCCATCTCGGCGGGGGCCAACCAGTACGCACCGGGCAAGGGCATCCCTGAACTTCGTGAGGCCATCTCCGCACACCAGGCACGCTTCTACGGACTGACTCCGGACCCGCAGACCGAGGTCATCGTGACCACCGGGGCCACCGAGGCCATCGCCGCGTCATTGCTCGCATTCATCGAGCCCGGCGATGAGGTCCTGACCTTCGAACCGTTCTATGACTCGTATGGCGCCATCATCGGGCTCGCCGGTGCCAAGCACGTGACCGCTCCCTTGCTCGCGCCCGATTTCCTCCCGGACCTGGACACTTTGGAAACGGCCTTCAGTGAGCGGACCAAGGTTGTGCTCCTCAACAACCCGCACAATCCCACCGGTGCGGTCTTCCCGCGCGAGGTGCTGGAACGCGTGGTCGAACTCGCCCGGAAATACGACGCCGTGATCCTCAGCGACGAAGTCTATGAACACCTGACCTTTGGTGTGCAGCACATTCCGGTCGCAAGCATCCCCGGTGCTGCTGAACGAAGCGTGACAATTTCCTCGGCCGGAAAGACGTTCTCCTTCACTGGCTGGAAGATCGGCTGGCTCAGTGGTCCTGAACACCTCGTCGCAGCGATCCGCACCGTCAAACAATTCCTCAGCTACAGTTCCGGCACTCCTTTCCAGAGCGCGATAGCCGTGGGCCTGGCCTTGCCGGAGGAGTTCTACACAGCCATCGCCTCCACTCTCCAGCACAAGCGGGACATCCTGGCTGAGGGCCTGCGGGCCGCTGGCTTCGGCGTCTACACCCCGCGGGGTACATACTTCATCAACGTGGACACCGCACCGCTGGGTATCGACGACTCCGTGGACTTGGCGCGGCGGCTTCCGTCGCTTGTTGGGGTGGCCGCCATCCCCGTCCCGGTGTTCTGCCACCCCGAAGGCGCGGAGCGGACCCGCAGCCTCCTTCGGTTCGCCTTCTGCAAGAAGACCGAGGTACTCGAAGAAGCCGCCGCACGGCTGGCCACCCTGCGGAGCAAGCTGTGACTGTGCCTACCGAGCAAGCTCACGAGGGACGGCGGTTCCTACGGACCACCGGGCAGCATGCCGCGATCGAAGCCGACCCGTTGATTGCCGGCGCCTACATCTTGCGAATCGGCGAGGCCGAGCAGTCCCATGTCAATCTCGCGGAGCCCGCGGATATCTTCTACGAGTACTTGCGCAGGATCGGCCATCTGGTGGATCTAGTCGCGCCTGGCGGGCAAGCTATCACGGCCCTCCACCTCGGTGCCGGGGCGCTCACCCTGGCCCGGTACATCGAGGCGACGAGACCCGGTTCGGAACAGCACGCCGTCGAACTCGAACGCGAGCTACTGGATTTCGTGCTCCAAAAACTGCCCCTGCCGGACGGTACCCGCTTGTATACGCATATCGGCGACGCGCGTGAAACCCTCGGGGAACTGCCCAGGGAACTCGCGTTCGACGTCGTGATCCTGGACATCTTCTCCGGTCCCGAGGCTCCGGCCCATATTGCCTGCAGGGAGTTCTACGAGGAAGCCGCCGCGCGGCTCCGGCCGGACGGCGTGCTCATTGTCAATGTCGGCGATGAAGCGGCCTTGACCTTGGTGCGGAGCCAGGTCGCAGCGATGCGCGAGGCGATGACAGATGTTGCAGCCTTCGCCGAGAGTGGCATGTTCTCCGGCCGGTATCCCGGCAACATCATCCTCGTGGGAACGCGCTGGCCATGGCCAGCCGTGTGGACAGCAGAGCTTTTGGCCCGGGGACCGCACCCTGCCGCCGTGTTGAGCGGAGTGGAGCTGGACCGTCTTTCGGGCTAGCGCCGCCTTTCGGGCTAGCGCCGCCTTTCGGGCTAGCGCCGCCTTTCGGGCTAGCGCCGCCTTTCGGGCTAGCGCCGCATCTCCGGCCAGGGACCCGCTAGACGGGTTCGGCGAACCAGAGCTTTGTTTCGCCGTACTTCTTGTCGGCGAACCGTTCCAGGGCGTCCGGCCAGTCCGGCTCCGGAGAGCGCGAGGAACGTTCGACGACGACGACGGCGCCTTCGTCCAGGTGGAAGGCAAGCTTGGCGAGGACAGCCTTGAGGGAAAGTTCGTCCAAGGGGTACGGCGGATCCAGGAAGACCAAGTCCCAGAGGGCGTCGTCCGCAGCGCGCTCCAGGAAAGATTCCACCTTGGAACGGTGGACGGAGACCGTCCTGCGTCCCAGCACCTGGTTGGCCATGTCCGCGTTTCGCTGGCAGACTTCGGACGCGCGGGCATCAAACTCCACGAGTTCGGCGGTGCGGGCGCCTCGGCTGGCACTTTCGATGCCGAGTGAACCCGAGCCGGCGTAAAGGTCAAGGACGCGGGCATCGTCGATGGCGTCGAGCGCCTCGAGCCGCGAGAACAAGGCCTCCTTGACGCGGTCCGTCGTGGGCCGGGTGGCATTTCCCGGAACGCTGACCAAGGGGTTGCCGCCCACCACGCCGGCAATGATCCGGCTCACGGGCGTGCTCCGGAGGCGTTGTACCCTGGGGTACTGCCGGGCGTGGATTCCTTAGCCGCGTTCAAGGAACGCCTCCTTTTCGGGGTTGAGATATTCGTCGATTGCCGCAGCGAGTGCTTGTTGGCCCTGAAGCCCTGGATCGTTGGCCACGAGCTGCTGGGCATCGGTGCGGGCACGGGCGATCACATCTTCATGCTCCAGGACCCGCAACAGTTTGAGGGTGGAGCGCCCACCCGATTGCGAAGCGCCCAGGATGTCACCTTCGCGACGCAATTTGAGGTCTTCCTGGGAAAGTTCGAAGCCGTCGGTGGTGGACGCAACGGCGTCCAGGCGCCTGCGGCTCGGATGGCCGGGCTCGAGCGAGGTGACCAGCAGGCACGTGCCCGGCAGACCGCCCCGGCCCACCCGCCCGCGCAACTGGTGAAGCTGCGAAATACCGAAGCGGTCAGCATCCAGGATCACCATCAGGGTTGCGTTATGGACGTCCACACCTACCTCGATGACCGTGGTGGACACCAGCAGCTGGGTCTGGTTGGCGGTGAACGAGGCCATGGTTTCAGACTTGAGCGCCGGGTCCTGTCGTCCGTGAAGGGGTTCCACCCTGACGCCGCGCAAGGCGGGTTCCTGGCTGAGTGTCTCGACGACGGCGGTCACCGAGGCGAGCTCGCGCGCGGGACCCTCGTCCGAAAGTTCGGCGTCGCTTGGTTCAGCCTCGCCGGGGCTGAAGTCGCCGTCGTCGTCGTCTCCGATCTTAGGGCACACTACGTACACCTGGTGCCCGGCGTCGATCTCTTCCCGCGAGCGCTTCCAGATCCGCGCCGCCCAGCCCGGGTTTTCCGCGAGCCCCACCACGTGGGTGGAGATCGGTGCCCGGCCTGCGGGAAGTTCGTCCAGCACCGACGTCTCAAGGTCGCCGAAGACCGTCATGGCAACGGTGCGCGGAATCGGAGTGGCGGTCATCACCAACAGGTGAGGCGGCCGGTTCGCCTTGGCTCGGAGGGCATCCCGCTGCTCCACGCCGAACCGGTGCTGCTCATCCACGACGATCAGCCCGAGGTCCTCGAAGGAGGTTTTGTCGCTCAGCAATGCGTGGGTACCGATCACAATGCCGGCATTGCCCGAGGCGGCGTCCAGCATGGCCTGCTTGCGGGCGGCCGTAGGCATGGAGCCTGTCAGCAACGTGACCTGGACCGATCCCGGGCCGCTCCCGGGGCCGCTGTCCAACAATCCGGCCCCGCCCAGCATTCCAGCACCACCGAACAGACCGTCCCGGGCCAACGGACCCAAGGTCCTCCGGATGGAATCGAAATGCTGTGCCGCGAGGACCTCGGTGGGGGCAAGCAACGCCGCCTGTCCGCCGGCATCCACCACCTGCAGCATTGCGCGCAAGGCCACAATCGTCTTTCCGGACCCGACTTCACCCTGCAGCAACCGGTTCATCGGCGAGTCCAGCGCCAGCTCCTGGGAAAGCGTCTTCCCGACGGCGGCCTGACCGGCGGTCAGCGTGAACGGAAGCTGCCGGTCGAAGGAGGCAAGGATGCCATCGGGCAAGGGCCGCCGCGCGGTCGCCTCTTCTGCCGCCAGTTGGGCCCGACGCCGTGCCAGCGCGGTCTGCAGCACCAAGGCTTCCTGGTAGCGGAACCGGTCCCGGGCACGCTGCCAGTCCGTTGCCGTTTCCGGCGAATGGATCAGCCGATACGCCTGCCCTACCTTGAGGAAATTCTCCCGAGAGGCAATTTCCGAAGGGAGTGGATCTTCGATGCTGTCCACATCGATAGTGTCCAGGAGGGTGGTGATGACCTTGTGGATGGACCAGCTGGTGAGCTTCGCTGTGGCGGGATAGACGGGGATGGGCATGGCCGCGAGCTTCTCCGGATCAACGGAACCGGCCAACTCGGGGTCCTCGTCCAGCAACATGAAGTCCGGATTGGTCATGCCCAAGGATCCGCCATAGCGGCTGACCTTGCCGGAGAACATAACGCGGCGCCCCGGCTGGAGTTCGCTGCGGGCGCGGAAGCCGTTGAAGAAACTGATCTTCAGGGTTCCGGGAATCTGCGCGCCGCCGGCCTCGTCAGTGACCACGACGTCGGTCAACGATCCGCGCCTTGCCCGCATCTGCCGGGTGGAGTTGGACAGCACCCTGGCGATAAGGGTGGCTTCTTCATCCAGCGGCAGTTTGCTGATGGGGGTCAGCTCCCCGCGGCTCAGGTAGCGGCGGGGAAAATAGTTCAGCAGCTCCCCGACCGTGTCCAGGCCGAGGTGCTTCTCGATGACGGAGGCGGAGCGTTTGCCGATCCTTCGTTCGAGCGGAAGCTGGAGCTCAGGATTCATGCCCGTGCTGGCCTGCCGGGAGGCCAGGGTCGCGCGGCATCGACAGCTGGCTGACGGAGATGTCGGTGGGGTCGCCGAGTGAGCGAATAATTGCGACTGCAGATTCCGCGTCTGGTACGTGGACATGCACCCGCCAGCGGTAGCTGGCTTCTACCGCGTCATCGTCATCATCGGCATCGTCGTCGTCCCGTCCTGCCGGGCTGCCCCCAGGGCTCGCGCTGCCCACCTGACTCATGATGACGGAGTCGCCGAGTTCGTCCAATCGCTGGCGCAGCGTAGCAGCGGCCAGCGGTGAAAGACTAATAGTGCACATGACTTCGACGCCGTCGTCATCAGGCATTCCCGCATGGATGTGCGGATCCTGCAGGTCATAGCCGTGGAGGCCGTCCAAGAGCTCATCCTGGAGTTCTTCGCCGAGCACGGCCGAACGCAGGCAGTCGAGGATCAACAACATGCCCACGCCGCCCGCGTCCACCACATGGGCAGCATGCAGAGGGGCGAGCTGATCCTCGGTGCGCACCACCGCATCCAGCGCGGCATTGACGGCGGCATCGAGGGCCAGTCCCAGTGCCTGGTTGCTGTCATCGCCATTGTGCGCGGTATCGCATTCACCCGCGGCCCTTGCAGCAGCCTCCAGAACGGAGAGCATGGTGCCCGGCACAGGCTCGCTCAAGGCAGACCACGCCCGGATCTGGGCACGGTTCAGGGCGGTGGCAAGGAGCGGCGCGCTGAGGCGGGTGTGGCCGGCGAGCGGCTCAGCCGCCGCACACAGAAAGACGGCGAAGAGTGTTCCGGAGTTCCCGCGCGCCTGTTCCATGGCCGCCCGGCCTGCATTGGCCAGAACGGTACCGACGTCGTTTGTTGGCTCGTCCTGGCCGGATCCATCAATGAATGCCGCGGCGGCGGCGCGGACCGTGAGGTACAGGTTGGTGCCAGTATCGCCATCTGCCACCGGAAAGATGTTGATGGCGTTGAGGCGATCGCTGTGGTTCCCGAGCGTAGTCTCCGCCTTGCCCAGCCACCGTTTCATTGCGTGCGCATTGGCGGCAATCTTAGTCTGCAAAGTGATCCCATCCCACGGTGTCAGCGGGCATTCCCGCTATCCGGACGCCGCTGTGCTGCCCTTCGGCAACGGCCTGGGTTGAGCCTATCGCAGTGAAGCCGGAAGGTAGCTGAACATTTGCTGGAAAAGTCGCCAGCAGACCGTGGTCCTCTCCACCGCCGAGAATCCAGTCCATGGGATCGAGGCCGAGGAGAGCCGAGGCAGCTTCCAAGGGGGTGGCGAGCGCCTTGAGCGCTATGGGGTCGAGATCGAGCCCGACACCGCTGGCCTCGGCGAGCCGGACGCCGTCGCGCAACAGCCCGTCGGAGACATCCATCATGGCGGTTGCTCCGGCTTTGGCACCCAACGGACCTGCCGTAAGCGGCGGCTGCGGCCGGCACTGGCTGTCCATGAGTGCGCGTTGGGCGGGATCCAGCGTACCGACCGGAATGGTGCTTTCCAAGAGAGCCAGCCCGGCGGCAGCGCGGCCAACAGTTCCTGCAAGGGCCAGGACATCCCCGGGCCTGGCACCGGAGCGCAGCACAGGGGGAAGCCCGTGCATTGACCCTATGACCGCGACGGTCACGGCAATTTCACTGCCACGGCCCAAGTCTCCCCCGGCAACCGAACAGTCGGAAGCCCCCAGACCGACGATGCCGGCTGTCAACCCATCTGCAAAGTCCTCAACCCACTGCACGGGAGTGCCGGGCGGCATGGTAAGGCTCACGACGAGGGACACCGCCGTACCACCCATCGCGTTGATGTCGCTGAGATTTTGTGCCGCCGACTTCCAACCGACGTCATATCCCGTGGTGCGGTATCCGTTGTTCCATTCCAGGCGGAAGTCCTGATCCTGGGTCTGGGTGTCAATGGAAACAAGGGTCCGGCCATCCGGAGCGGCGACGACGGCGGCATCGTCTCCCGGCCCGAGCAGCACACTGCCGCTATGGTGCAGGCGCGGAAAAATACGCGCGAGGAGTTCCCCTTCGGAAAGCTCAGCGACAGTCTGTTGTTCTATGGACACAGGTCTACGCTATCGCGAACTGCCGACAAAGAAGGGCCCGTCCGCGGCAGCCGGGGCTTGACTGGCCAGCGTTGGCTGAGTGCGGCATCCTCCGCCTGCTTCGCCGATCTGCTGCTCCCTCCGGGGAGCCGCTGCCGCGATAGGCTTGATCAATGCAACAAACGAAAACCGCCGTGTATGTCCGCGCCCTTTGCTCCCTGACGGCCGCCGCGGTTTCGGTTCTTAGCCTGGCAGCCTGCTCCCCCGTCGTTGACGTCAAGCCTGCCGCTGATGCCGCGAACGCGGCTTGCGCACCCATGATGGTGGCACTTCCGGACACCATCGGCGATGCCGCCCTGCGGAAGACCAACAGCCAAGCGACGGCCGCATGGGGCGACCCTTCTGTCCTGATCCTGCGTTGCGGCGTCAACGTGCCCGGCCCCACCACGGACCGCTGCGTCACCGTGAACGACGTCGACTGGGTCATCAAGGAAGGCGACCCGGTGTGGACACTGACCACCTACGGACGCGAGCCGGCCACGGAAATCCTCATGGACCCGAACAAGATCAGTTCTGCTACGGTCCTTGCCGATTTGGCACCTGCCGCAGCGAAGATCAAGGCCGTACGAAAGTGCGTTGGCCAGCCTGAGCTGCTGCAGAACCTGCCGACAAGCACCCCAGGGAAGTAGCAGGCCGAACGCCGTAGCCGGTTTTCAGCGCCGGCCGGTTCAGCGCAAGCCGGTTTTCGGCGCCGGCCGGTTCAGCGCAAGCCGGTTTTCGGCGCCGGCCGGTTCAGCGCAAGCCGGTTTTCGGCGCCGGCCGGTTCAGCGCAAGCCGGTTTTCGGCGCCGGCCGGTTCAGCGCAAGCCGGTTTTCGGCGCCGGCCGGTTCAGCGCAAGCCGGTTTTCCGATTGAGTGCCAGGTAGATGAGTTCGTCGATCAACTCGGCGTAGCTCAGGCCGGAAGCCGCCCACATCTGCGGATACATGCTCTTGGGCGTGAATCCGGGCATGGTGTTGATCTCGTTGATGATGAGCTCGCCGTCCGGGGTGTAGAAGAAGTCCACGCGGCTGAGGCCTTCAGCACCGACGGCATCGAACGCTGCGGCAGCAAGCTCACGCACGCGGGCGATGGCCTCGTCTGGAATATCAGCCGGGCAGCTCAAGGCGGCGGCGCCGTCTTCCACGTATTTGGCGTTGAAGTCATAGAATTCGTGCTCGCCCGGAGCGACGGCGATCTCTCCCGGCATCGAGGTGCGCGGCGCCGCAGTACCCCGTCCTTCAAGGACGGCGCACTCGATTTCCCGGCCAACAATGCCGGCCTCGATCACCAGTTTGAGGTCGTGCCGACGCGCCTCCTCGACGGCGGCATCCAACCCGTCCATGGAATCGACCTTGGAAATCCCCATCGAGGAACCGGCGCGAGCGGGCTTCACGAAGACCGGGAAGCCGAGGCGGTCCACGCGCTTGCGCACGGCTTCAGCGTCGTTGATCCATTCACGGTCCGTGACGGCGACGTAGGGTCCCACGGTAAGGCCGGCGGCCTCGAAAACGACCTTCATGAAGTGCTTATCCATGCCGACCGCGGATGCCAGAACTCCGGCTCCCACGTACCGGGTATCCGAAAGCTCCAGGAGTCCCTGGACCGTTCCATCTTCGCCCCAAGGCCCGTGCAGGAGCGGGAAAACGACGTCCACCGAACCCAGTTCCTCGGGTACAGCGTTCGGTGCCGTGACGATCAACTGGTGGGCTCCGCCCACCTCGGCAAGCGTGACGGTCTTCCCGGACGGTGCCACCTCAGGCAGCGCCGCGCCGCTCAATGACCACTTGCTGATATCAGCCGAAGGGATCACCCACTGGCCGGACTTCGCGATGCCGATGGGGACGACGTCGTACTTGCTCCTGTCGATGGCGCCCATGACACCGGCAGCGGTCACACAGCTGACCGCGTGCTCGCTTGAGCGGCCTCCAAAGAGCACTGCGACGCGCGGCCGACGACGTTCGGAGGGTTTTGCGGAAGCAGCAGTTCCAGAGGACTCAGCAGCTCCGGCAGACAAGGATTCTTCGGTCACAGTCAGTAATCGCCTTCGGACTTCAGGGAGCGGGCCAGGAGTCTGGGCCCAAGTTCATCTACGGATAGTTTGCCTTCTAGGACGGCCACCACGGCCGCCGTGATCGGCATTTCGACGCCGAGTTTTCCGGCTAGTTCGTGGACAGCGTACCCGGACTTGATGCCTTCCGCGGTCTGCGTCATGCGCTCTGTAACCTGGTCAAGGGTCAGGCCTTCGCCGAGCAAACGGCCCGCCGTATGGTTGCGGGAGAGCGGCGAGGAGCAGGTCGCCACAAGGTCGCCCAGTCCAGCAAGACCTGCCATGGTGCGTGCCTCGCCACCCAGGGCAAGGGCAAGCCGCGATGTCTCCGCGAGGCCCCGGGTGATCACCGAGGCCTTCGTGTTGTCACCCATCTGCTTGCCTTCGCAGATGCCGACGGCGAGGGCGATGACGTTTTTCACGATTCCGCCGATTTCGACGCCCACCACATCATTGCTGGTGTAGGGGCGGAAGTACGGCGCAGTACAGCAGTGCGCAATTTCGGCAGCAGTCGCCTCGTCGCTGCATGCCACCACGGAAGCGGTCGGTTCTTGCCGCGCGATTTCCATGGCCAGGTTGGGCCCCGAAACCACGGCAATCCGCTCCTGCGGGATGTCGAGTTCCTCGGAAATAACCTGGCTCATGCGCGAGTCAGTGCCGAGTTCAAGGCCCTTCATGAGGGAGACGACAATGGCGTCCGGAGCCACGAGTGGCTTCCATTTGCGCAGTTGCAGCCGAAGCGATTGTGCCGGCACGGCGAGGATGACGATCCCGGCACCGGCAAGGACCTCGGATACATCCGTTGACGCCGTGATGCAATCGGGCAACGCAATGTCCTTCAAATACTGCGCATTGCGGTGTTCCGTGTTGATCTGGGCAACCACTTCGTCCCGCCGGCCCCAAATACGAATGCTGCGCTCCGTGCCAGTGGCTACTGCCGCATCCGCCAGGACCTTGGCGAACGTGGTGCCCCAGGATCCAGCGCCAAGAACGGCGACTACCGCCGTATTGGACATGGGTACCTCGCCAGCGGTCACTTCTGTCCGTCCGCGCCGTTGGTGCCGGTTTCTTCAGTCGCTTGGAACCGACCGTGCTTGGACTGGTTGTGGGCTGCGGGATCCCAACGTTCCGCGGGGGGTTCTTCCCCGCGCAAGGTAGCCAGGAGTTCCGTGATGGCGCCCATGATGATGTCGGTCGCCTCTACCAAGGTGGCGCGGTCCAGGGTCCGACCCTGGAAAGCGTTGAGGTCCACCGGATCGCCCACCAGGATGCGGGAGGTCCTCCGGGGGAAGACATACAGACGCTTGGCATACCGCGGGAAGACTTCATGGGCG
The DNA here is from genome assembly GCF_057747935.1 of Arthrobacter sp. DMZ02-1R. NCBI lineage: Bacteria > Bacillati > Actinomycetota > Actinomycetes > Micrococcales > Micrococcaceae > Arthrobacter > Arthrobacter sp. DMZ02-1R. The sequence goes on along the minus strand of NZ_CM173230.1, from coordinate 1,931,440 downwards.
CCCCAATGGGCAATGGGAACTACGGGAGCACCCGTTTGGATCGCCAGGCGCGCGGCTCCCGTATGGCCTTTCATCGGCCACAAATCCGGGTCGCGCGTCAGGGTGCCCTCCGGATAGATGATTATGGCACCTCCGGCGTCCACCACGTCCTGGGCGGCTTGCAGCGAGCGGTTCGCTCCCGTCGTCGAGCGTTCCACCGGAATCTGGTTCGTTGCGCGCAACAGGCTACCCAGGACGGGGGCCTTGAAAAGGCCCGACTTCGCAAGGAAATGCGGTGGACGCTTCATGTTGTAAAGCATGTGCCCCACCACAATGGGGTCGATCTCGGTGCAATGGTTCGGGGCGGCAATGAAGCCACCTTCGGGGAGCTTTTCAGTCCCCTCCCACTTCTTTGCCATGAGGATGTTCATGAGCGGGCGCGCAATTCCCGCGAGAACAGCGAACATGGCACGGCTCGTGGCCGATTCCTTCAAGGTGTCCCCCGTTACTTGGAGTCGGTGAGGTCGAAATCGGCACCCAGGCCGGCGAGCTTTTCAGTGAAGCGCTCGTAGCCACGGTTGATGATATCGATCCCGGTCACCCTGGACGTGCCCGTTGCGGCAAGCGCCGCAATAAGGTGGCTGAATCCGCCGCGGAGATCAGGGATATCGATGTCGGTGCCCCTGAGCGGGGTGGGTCCCGAAATGACGGCGGAATGCAGGAAATTGCGCTGGCCGAACCGGCACGGCACGCTTCCGAGGCATTCACGGTGGACCTGGATCGTGGCACCCATGCGGGTCAGCGCTTCGGTAAAGCCAAAGCGGTTTTCGTACACGGTTTCGTGCACGATCGACACGCCTTCAGCCTGGGTCAGGGCAACTACCAACGGCTGCTGCCAGTCGGTCATGAATCCCGGGTGCACATCGGTTTCAAGGACGAGCGGGCTGAGCTTGCCGCCAGGGTGGTAGAAGCGGATACCGTCCTCACGGATATCCATGCCGCCACCTACCTTTCGGTAGGTGTTCAGGAAAGTCATCATGTCTCGCTGCGAAGCACCCTCGACGAAGATATCTCCACGGGTCACCAAAGCAGCAGAAGCCCACGACGCCGATTCATTGCGGTCAGGCAGCGCGCGGTGGTCGTAACCGCCAAGGTCCTTGACGCCTTCGATCCTGATGGTGCGGTCCGTCTGGACGCTGATGATGGCGCCCATCTTTTGAAGGACAGCTATAAGGTCGATGATTTCGGGCTCGGTGGCCGCACCGCTGAGTTCTGTAATGCCCTCTGCGCGGGTGGCGCTCAACAGGACCTGTTCCGTGGCTCCCACCGAAGGGTACGGGAGGGAGATCTTGGCGCCGTGGAGTCCCTTGGGAGCGGAAATGTGGATGCCGCCCGGGCGCTTTTCGACGACGGCGCCAAACTGGCGAAGTACGTTGAGGTGGTAATCGATGGGCCTGTCACCGATCTTGCAGCCGCCGAGGTCCGGAATGAACGCTTCGCCAATGGCATGGATCAGCGGCCCGCACAGCAGGATCGGGATGCGGGAGTCCCCCGCGTGGGCGTCGATCGCGGTGCTGGACGCTGTCTTGGCGTTCTTGGGATCCAGGGTGAGATCGCCAGTGACGGGGTCCTTCTGAACAGTCACGCCATGGAGCTGCAGCAGGCTGGTGACGACCTCCACGTCCTTGATTTCCGGGACGTTCCGCAGCACCGAGGGTTCGTTGCCGAGGAGCGAAGCCACCATGGCCTTGGGAACAAGGTTCTTGGCACCTCTGACGGTGACGCGGCCGGTCAAGGGGACGCCGCCGCGGATTGTCAGGACACTACTCATCTATACCGGTTTCCTCACGAGTTGATGCCCCCATACTTACGAAGGCTCCAGCTAAGCATAAAAGCTGACGTTACCGATTCGAAATGGAGCACGCCCCGAAGTGTTTCCGCCGACAGAAAAGGACCGTCACGGATCTTCGTCCCGGCCGGTCCTTTCCTGCTGACCTACTGGATCCGTGCCGGCAGGGTTTTCGGCTTGAAGGAGGGCCTCGTGGCCTCGTAGGCCGTGATGTCTTCCTCGTGCTGGAGCGTCAATCCAATGTCGTCCAAGCCCTCCAGGAGGCGCCAGCGGGTGTAATCGTCGATCTCGAACGGCGCCACGACGTTGCCGCATTCAACGGTTTTGGACACAAGGTCAACCTTGACTTCGGTGCCCGGAGCGTTTTCAAGCACTTTCCAGATGAGCTCGATATCGTCTTGGGCAAGCTCGGCAGCCAAGAGGCCCTGCTTGCCCGAATTGCCGCGGAAGATGTCCGCGAAACGGGAAGACAACACGGCTTTGAATCCGTAGTCCTTCAGCGCCCAGACTGCGTGTTCGCGGGACGAGCCGGTGCCGAAATCGGGGCCCGCCACCAGGACCGATCCCGCGGTGAAGGGCTCCTGGTTCAGGATGAAGGACGGGTCCTTGCGCCACGCTGAGAACAGTGCGTCCTCGAAGCCGGTACGGGTAATCCGCTTGAGGTAGACGGCAGGAATGATCTGGTCCGTGTCCACATTGCTCTGGCGCAACGGGACACCGATGCCGGTGTGGGTTGTGAACTTTTCCATGGGGATCCTCCTAGGCGGCGTCGGTGGTGGTGGATGCGGAGACGGAGGCGGGCTCCAGGTCCGACGGCGAGCTCAGCGTCCCGCGCACGGCCGTGGCAGCGGCCACTACCGGCGAGACCAAATGCGTGCGGCCGCCCTTGCCCTGGCGTCCTTCGAAGTTACGGTTCGAGGTGGATGCGCAGCGCTCCCCCGGTTCGAGCTGGTCCGGGTTCATACCCAGGCACATGGAGCAGCCGGCGAATCGCCACTCGGCACCGAATTCCTTGAACACCTGGTCCAGTCCCTCGGCTTCGGCCTCGAGACGGACGCGCGCCGACCCGGGGACCACCAGCATCCGTACCTTCGGGTCCTTTTCCCGGCCGCGGATAACATCTGCCGCGGCACGTAGGTCCTCGATGCGGGAGTTGGTGCAGGAACCGAGGAACACCGTGTCCACCCGAATGTCCTTCATCGGCGTACCGGCCTCGAGGCCCATGTACTGCAACGCGCGTTCGGCAGCCAGCTTGGCATTTTCGTCGCCGAAGTCCCCGGGGAACGGAACCGCATCGTTGAGTGAAACACCTTGGGCGGGGTTGGTCCCCCATGTAACGAACGGCTCCAAAGCATCGGCGTCTAGGTCCACCTCGACGTCGAAAGTGGCGTCGTCGTCGGTGTGCAGCGTGTTCCAGTATTCGACGGCTGCGTCCCATTCCTCGCCCCGGGGGGCGTGGGGACGGCCGTACATGTAGTCGTACGTGGTCTGGTCCGGAGCCACCAGGCCTGCACGGGCGCCGGCTTCAATCGACATGTTGCAGATGGTCATGCGGGCATCCATTGAGAGCGCGCGGATGGCCGATCCACGGTACTCCAGCACGTAGCCTTGGCCGCCACCCGTGCCGATCTTGGCGATGACCGCCAGGATGATGTCCTTTGCAGACACGCCCGGGCGCAGGGTGCCCTCAACATTGATCGCCATGGTCTTGAACGGCTTGAGGGACAGCGTCTGGGTGGCCATGACGTGTTCCACCTCGGAGGTCCCGATGCCCATGGCCAGCGCACCGAATGCACCGTGCGTGGAAGTGTGGGAATCGCCGCAGACAACCGTCATGCCGGGCTGAGTGAGTCCCAGCTGCGGGCCTACCACGTGCACAATGCCCTGTTCGGCATCGCCGAGCGAGTGCAGGCGGACCCCGAACTCCTGGCAGTTGTTGCGCAAGGTCTGGATCTGCGTGCGGCTGGTGAGATCGGCAATCGGCTTGTCGATGTCCAGGGTGGGAGTGTTGTGGTCCTCGGTCGCGATGGTGAGGTCCGGCCGGCGCAGTTTGCGGCCGGCCAATCGGAGACCCTCAAAGGCCTGGGGCGAAGTCACTTCATGCACGAGGTGCAGGTCGATGAACAGAAGATCGGGCTGGGCGTTGGCTCCTTCGCCTTCGCCCTTGCGCACTACGTGCGCATCCCAAACTTTCTCGGCCAGTGTCTTTCCCACGGCCTGCTCCCTTCACTGCGGTTGGCTTGACTACTTCCACTGAACATCAGCGATTCAAACTGCGCCAGTGAAACAACTTGCATCTCAGATATTGAGACGGCAATATCATTACATGGACAATTCTAGTGGAGTCGGCGTCATCGATAAAGCGGCCCAGGTGCTCGACGCACTTGAGGCGGGACCAACCACCCTTGCTCAGCTTGTGGCCGCAACCGGGCTGGCCCGTCCCACCGTGCACCGGCTGGCACTGGCCCTGGTCCACCACCGTCTTGTGAGCCGTGACATCCAAGGGCGCTTTGTCTTGGGCAGCCGCCTCGTTGAGCTCGCCTCGGCGGCCGGCGAAGACAGGCTCATCGCCTCGGCCGGTCCTGTCCTCATCCAGCTCCGGGACGCCACCGGAGAAAGCGCTCAGATCTTCCGCCGGCAGGGCGACTGGCGCGTGTGCGTCGCTTCGGCCGAACGCCCGATCGGCCTCCGCGACACCATTCCCGTCGGTACCCAGCTGTCCATGAAGGCCGGCTCCGCCGCGCAAATCCTCCTGGCGTGGGAAGACCACGACCGCCTTCTGGACGGACTTCAGAATGCCCGGTTCACGCCGACGGTCCTGGCGGGAGTACGACGTCGGGGCTGGGCTCAGAGCCTGGGCGAACGCGAGCCTGGTGTCGCCTCAGTCTCCGCGCCGGTGCGCGGCCCTTCCGGCCGGGTCATTGCTGCCGTGTCCATCTCGGGCCCCATCGAGCGCCTGACCCGCCAACCCGGAAGGCTCCACGCCGAGGTTGTCTGCAATGCCGCGCGGGTGCTGACGGAGGCCCTGCGCAAGAACAACGACTGATCCGCTCTCCTCAACCCCTCTCTGCTTAGATGGGCGCCCGTCGCAGGGTGGGCGCATGTAGGGTGGGCGCATGAACAGCTTTGCCGTGTTCCTGCGTGGGATCAACGTTGGCGGGATCAACATCAAGATGGCCGACCTCAAAGTGGCCCTCAAGGCATACCCCTTCACCGGGGTCAAGACCCTGCTTGCCAGCGGCAACGTGGTCCTTCAGAGCGATCTGGACGCGGCCGAAGTCAAAGAACAGTGTGAGAAATGCCTGAGGGAGGCATTCGGTTATGACGCCTGGGTAGTGGTGCTGACCGCAGAACGGGTTGCCGAACTGGTGGAAGCCTGCCCCTATCCCGCCGACGACAAGACCACGCACAGCTACATCACCCTGGCTTCGGACACGGCCATGTTGGACGAACTGTTCGACGCCGGCACAGCCCTCGGCACGCCGGGACAGGGCGGCGTCGAACAAGTCCGCTTGGGCCCCGAGGCTTCGGCCTGGCTCGCCCCGGCAGGAGGGACGTTGGACAGCCCCTTCAGCAAGCTCTCTTCAAAGGCCCGCTACAAGGCAAGCACCACCACCCGGAACTTGCGCACGCTCATCAAGGTCAGGGACGCAGCGGGAGCCCTCCAGAAGGACAGCGCTTAGGGCTGAGGACCTGGATGTGGATGCCCGCGGCTGCCGCATGTACAGTCCTCCCAGCCTCTAAGGTGGGAAAGCGTTTGCGACACGGCGAGTAGAGCCATTTGGGGGCTTTCGGGCGGCAAACAAGGGGAGGAAGGTACGGCGTCCGATGTCCCACCCGCACCTAGGGCAAAGAAAAATCCCCCGGAACATGTTGGTTCCGGGGGATTCATATTGTGACCCCAGCGGGATTCGAACCCGCGTTACCGCCGTGAGAGGGCAGCGTACTAGGCCGCTATACGATGGGGCCTTGCACTTTGAATTATTGCGTTTTGAATACCGCTTCCGGCAATCAAGCTGAATGAGTATTTCATACATTCAACGTTGTTTCAAATCGGCGAACCGCTTCAAAACTTCCAAATTACCACGCAAATACATGGACTATTCAGAGCTGGGATACCAGGACTCGAACCTAGAATGACGGTACCAGAAACCGTAGTGTTGCCAATTACACCATATCCCATTGGTGCTTTTAGGCCGGATTCGATGGCGTAAACCTTCGCTCCGTGCCCCTCAGCACGAGTAATTACTTTACCCGAGACTCTCGATGCGCACAAATCGAGCGCACGGTCACGCGACGGGCACCGCCCTACGCTGAATGATCCGCCAATGGGAGCAAAAAACCCTTGCAATACCCCGGACCTTAAGTTTACTCTCGGTAAGTTACCACTCGGTAACCAACGCCAAACACTTGTTTCGTGGCACAGCATCAGGTCACTTCGCCTGTTAGCTGCGTCACATGGGGGGATCCCCGGCAGCAGCGTCGCCGTCGGGAAGTCATCGAGAGGAATTTGCCCATGACACGGAACTCTGCCATCGCCACCAGAACACGCAGCCGGGCCCAGATGATCGCCATCGGTGCGCTGGCCCTCCTACTGATCGCTCTCCTCGGGTTCTACACCTTGGTCATTGGGAAGATCGCCGCAGGATCCGAGCAGCTCAATGACGGCGCAGGACAGGCATCAGCCGGCGCGGGACAGCTCAAGGACGGTGCGGCAAGGCTTGCGGGAGGAGCCGCGGAAGCGGGGACTGGCGCGGCCAAACTGGCTGATGGCGCGTCGAAGGTCCAAACCGGAATCCAGGGCAAGCTGGCCCCAGGAGCCCAGCAGTTGAAGGATGGCGCCGACAAACTGGCTACAGGGGCGGTGAAGATCCAGAACGATGTCAACGCCAAGCTTGCGCCGGGAGTCTACAAAGTGGACAACGGCGCGCAGAAGCTTGCGGCCGGGGCTGTTCAGCTCTCCGCGGCCCTGACCCCGACCCCGGCCGGCAACGCCGAAAACAACCTCGCCGACGGCGCCACGCAGCTCAACAATGGGGCAGTCCAACTCAACAGCGGCGCCGCACAGCTCGACGCCGGCGCTGCCCGACTCGACGCGGGTACCGCGAGTCTGGCGGCTGGCACTGATCAGCTCAAGGGCTACCCGGGCGCCGGAAACGATCCCACCAAGGGAACAGGAACGGCAGCATTGGCCCAGGGGCTGCAGCAGCTCGCCGATGCCGCCAACGGAGTCCAGGGCGTAGTGCCCCTCGCAGTGCTGAGGGCCCAGATCAATATGCTCAACGATGGCGCACATCGCCTTGATGCCGGAGCCTCGCAATTGCAGGCGGGGGCAGGGCAGCTCCAAGCCGGGGCGGGGCAACTGCACGACGGCACCGGAAGGCTCGCCGACGGCACGGGGAAACTGGCGGCAGGAACCGGAAAGCTGACGGCCGGCTTCGCGACGCTCGCCCAGAAGCTCAACAGCCAGGACCCGGCCTCTCCGGGCGTGGTTCTGGGAACTCAGATGCTTGCCGATGGAACGGCAAAGATCCGCGTGGGCATGGACGGCGTTCCGGGTGACCCGGAGCATCCGGGGCTCCTCAAGGCCACGGCCAGCATGACGGATGGAACGTCACGATTGGCGTCGGGCACGGAATCCCTGATGGCGGGCATCAAGGGCAGCCCCGCCGATCCCTCCTCCCCCGGTCTTCTGGACGGCTCCACTGCATTGGCTGCGGGCGCCTCGAAGTTGTCCGAAGGAAACGCCAAACTGGCTGCGGGCTCGGCCCGGCTGTCTACCGGAGCCGACAAACTCGCGGACGGGAATGCCCGGATCGCGGCGGGCACGGCAGAACTCCATCAGGGGGCCGCGGCGGTATCGCCGTCGAGCATGGCTGAAAAATCAGATACCGGCACGGCGCTTGGACTTGTTGGCGTCCTGGGTGCCAGCTCCGTGGGCGCGTTTGTCTTCCTTCGGAAGTTCCGGCTCGGCGCGTAGTCGCCGAAGCCCCGCCGCTGTTCAGGCCAACGGCAATGCTCAGGCGAGCAGCAAGGCTCAGGCGAGCAGTCGCGTCAAGGAGTCTATTTCGTGGCCGGAAAAGTCGGACGTGGCCTCACCTGTACGGTTCAGCCAGACACCTTGCAATCCGGCCGCCGTGGCGCCGTCGGCGTCGAGCAACCGGTTGTCGCCGACGAAGAGCGTCTCGGCCGGAACCGTGCCCAGGCGGCGGACCCCCTCGAGGTATATGGCGGGGTCCGGCTTCGGCACACCAACGGTGTCCGTCCCCACAAGCACCGTGATCCGCGCGAGTCCTGCGCTGTCGAGCTTGACCCGCTGGTAATCGTGGACGTTATTGCTCACGGCGCCATAGGGAATGCCGGCGGCATCCAAGACGTCAAGCACGGGAACTACGTCGCTGAAGGCCCTGACATAGCTGGGCTGCAGGCGGGAGTAGTCGCTGAGCCATGTGTGGGAGTCCTCGCCGCCAAGCTCGACGCCGAAATGCCCTAGCGCCGCACGGCCACGCAGGAGTCGCTGCTCGTTGAAGGTTAACTCGCCCGCCAGGTAGCGGTCATAGAAATGCGTCGTTTCGTGCGTGAAGATCCGTCCGAACTTCTCCCACGCGGCCTGGTCCAGGCCGGGCAGGAGATGTTCGCTCACGTCACGCAGAGCCGTGGTCATGGCGTACTCGAGGTCCACCAGGGTGTCGTCAATGTCGAACAGGACACCCCGGACCGTGCCGAATGACTCATGAAGTGTGTTGATCACGGCGAGCCTGGACTAGCCGCGGAAGGCGCGCAAGCGGGTGAGCGAGGAATCCTTGCCCAGGATGACCATGGATTCAAAAAGCGGCGGCGAGATGCGGCGGCCGGAGATTGCCGTGCGTACGGGGCCGAACGCAAGGCGCGGCTTGATGCCGAGGTCTTCCACCAAGGCCTGCTTGAGCGCCGTCTGGATGCTTTCTGCTGTCCAGTCCTCGACGGGTTCCAGGGCGGCCAACGCAGCGTCCAACACCTCGGTCAGGTTTTCGGGAAGACCCTTGCGGGCGTCGTCCGCGACGTCGATGTGGCCGTCCTGCTTGAAAAGGAAGGCGAGCATCTCGGGTGCCTCGCCCAGAAGGGTGATCCGTTCCTGGACCAGCGGCGCGGCCTCCTCAAGGATCTCTTCCTGGCGCGGGGTCAGGATCTCCCCCACGAAACCGGCAGCGCGCAGGTAGGGAACGAGCCGCTCACAGAAGTCGTCAGGGGCGAGCATACGCACATGCGTGCCGTTGATCGCCTCGGCCTTCTTGATGTCGAAGCGCGCCGGGTTGCCCAGGACATCGTGGATGTCGAAGTTGGCCACGAGCTGCTCCACGGTGAAGATGTCCTCGTCGGCGCTCAGGGACCAGCCCAGAAGCGACAGGTAGTTGAGCAATCCCTCGCGGATGAAGCCACGCTCGCGGTGCAGGAACAGGCTCGATTCCGGATCGCGTTTAGACAGCTTCTTGTTCCCCTGGCCCATGACGTAGGGAAGGTGGCCGAACTCCGGCATGTATTCGGCGACGCCGATGGCGTACAGCGCACGGTAGAGGGCGATCTGACGCGGAGTCGAGCTAAGCAGGTCCTCGCCGCGCAGGATGTGCGTGATGCCCATGAGGGCGTCGTCGACCGGATTCACCAGGGTGTACAGCGGTGCACCATTGGCCCGCACGACGGCAAAGTCGGGCACGGAGCCTGCCTTGAACGTGATCTCCCCGCGCACGAGGTCATTGAAGGTCAAGTCTTCGTCCGGCATACGCAGGCGCAGCACGGCCTGGCGACCTTCGGCCTTGTACTGGGCGAGCTGCTCTTCGGTCACATGCCGGTCGAAGCCGTCGTAGCCGAGCTTGGGATCCCGGCCGGCAGCGCGGTGCCGGGTTTCGATTTCGTCCGGAGTGGAGTACGACTCGTAGATGTGACCGCCGGCCTTCAGCTTGGCGATGACGTCCTGGTAGATGTCGCTGCGCTGCGACTGACGGTACGGTTCATGCGGTCCACCGACCTCGACGCCCTCGTCCCAGTCGATGCCGAGCCACTTCAGCGCATCAAGCAGCTGATGGTAGCTTTCCTCGCTGTCGCGGGCCGAGTCAGTGTCCTCGATACGGAAAATCAGCTTGCCTCCGGTATGCCGGGCGTAGGCCCAGTTGAAGAGGGCCGTACGGATCAATCCGACGTGCGGGGTTCCCGTGGGCGAGGGGCAGAACCGGACGCGGACCGGGGTTTCGGCGTTCACGGCAGGGATGGCGGCAGAGTTCGACGCAGCAACAGTAGTCATAATGGTTCCAACTTTACCGCCTGCCGCTTGGCAGAATCCCCAATGTCACTGGGCTCAAGCAGCAGGCGAACCCGTCAAACCTTCAGCGGCGGACTACCGGATTGGATAAGCGGCCGATGCCTTCGATCTCGATCTCGTAGCGATCGCCCTCCTGTACCAGACCGACGCCGGCCGGAGTGCCTGTCATGATGACGTCGCCGGGCAGCAATGTGAATGCTTGCGAAACGATCGACACGAGTTCACGCACGCTGCGGATCATCTGATTGGTGTTGCCCTCCTGGCGAAGTTCGCCATTGAGCCAGCCCTTGATAGCCAAGTCCTCGGGGTCAAGGTCGGTCTCGATCCACGGGCCCAGGGGCGCGGAGGTGTCGAAGCCCTTGGCGCGCGCCCACTGCAGATCCGTTTTCTGGACGTCGCGGGCCGTGAGGTCGTTGCCGCAGGTATAACCGAAAATGACGTCGTCCACGCGGTTTTCGGGCACGTCCTTGCAAATGCGGCCGATGACGACGCAGAGTTCCGCTTCGAAGGAGACTTCCTCTGAGAACTCGGGCAACACAATGGGGTCGTTGGGGCCAACGACGGCCGTGTTCGGCTTCAGGAAGAGCAGGGGATGCTGCGGAACTTCATTGCCCAGTTCCCTGGCGTGATCAGCAAAGTTCCGGCCGACGCCGATCACCTTGCTGCGCGGAATGATGGGTGCCAGCAAGCGCACGTCTTCGAGCTTGTGGCGGACCGAGGTCCGCTCAACGCCGTTGAAGAAGGGATCGCCGTGAATGACAGTGATGACTTCACTGCCGGGCTCACCTTCGACGACGCCGTAGACGGGATCAGAATCAACAACAAACCGAGCGATACGCATGGTTTCTAGCGTACCGTCCGCACGCGGTCGGTTAGCGCGGCCGGTACGCGCCCCGGCTGCGGACAGTGTCCGCTATCTGCGCAGATAGTCCAGTTGCGCGGCAACCGAGGTTTCCGCAGCCCAGCGCACGGAAGGATCGACGTCGGGATACACGGCATCGGTGACAGCCTGCACCTCGGCCTCCGCCCCGAGTCGTGCGAGGGCCTCACGGATCTGGTCCAGACGCATCTCCCTGTGGGCCCGATACTCCCGGCACACCGCGTCCAACGCCGGCAGGACGGGCCCGTGCGCGGGCAACAGGGTTGCCGGACCAAGTCCTTCAAGTGTGTCGAGGCTCGCGAGGTAGTCCCCTAGCCTGCCGTCGGGATAGTCCAGGACTGTGGTTCCTCGTCCCAGGATGGTGTCACCAGTGAGCACAGAGCCGTCAGTCCCGTCGTCGGGAAGATGGAAGCACACTGAGTCAGAAGTGTGGCCCGGCGTGGCAAGTACGTGGATCTCTACCCCTGCTGCCTTGATGATCTCGTCACCGCGGAGCGGCTCGCCACCGTGGCAGTGCGCCGGGTCCGCCGCACGGACGGGTGCGCCGGTGAGTTCGTGGAAGCGCGCGGACGCCTCGGTATGGTCCTTGTGGCGGTGGGTGATAAGAACGAGCTCAACCGTTCCGCTGGCGGCCAGAGCGGCCAGATGCGTTTCGTCGAGCGGCCCGGGATCGACGACGACCACTCCGGTAGCGTCCGGGGCGGCAATGACGTAGGAATTGGTCCCATCGAGGCTCATCGGCCCCGGATTGGGTGCCAACCGTGAGCGGGTGAGGAAACTGCTGTTCTGGAAAGAGGCGTCATTGACCGGATTCACGATTCCATCTTGGCACATGTCACAAGGCCAGCTGCCCGAGTTGGAGCAGTTGCACAGCGAGCAAAACCGGCACACGACGTAGCATGGTGCCAAGGCATCAGCACAAGCCGGCAGGGCTGATCTACAGCGCGGATTGCCTTGAATGGATGCAGAGGAGTGGTCGAATTGTTCCGGACTCAAATCCCTCGAAGAGGACTTCTCTGGACCACGACGGCGACCGCAACCGTTTGCCTTTCCGTTCTCGCGACCCTTAGTGCTTGTTCGTCCGACGCGGGACCCCGCTCTGCTGCGTCCGCAAAACAGCCAACGGTCGTGATCATCGGAGATTCCCTCAGTACCGGACACGGCACCTCACCCGCTGACGCGTGGCCAAACCTCGTGGAGAACGATCCCCTTTTTCAACAGTTTCAGGCAACCATCGTCAATGCGGCACAGGATGGCAGCGGTTATGTCAGCGTCGGCGACGACGGATCGACCTTCGGTTCCCAGGTGGACGGGGCAGTAACGGACTCCACGCGCTTGGTGGTGTTCTTTGGCTCCGAAAATGATATGGGTGCTGCCCCAGGGGAGACCCAAGTTGCAGCGGCTCGGGCCTTTGCGTCGGTCAAGGTCCGGGCTCCCCATGCCAACATCCTGGTGATTGGTCCACCGTCGTATACGAGTACGCCGGAATCGGAAAGACTCGAGATACGGGACCAGGATAAAGCCGCAGCCCAGCAAGCAGGCGCCGGCTTCGTGGATCCGATTGACCTCGGCTGGATCATGGACGATGCCGAGAACCTGATCGGGCCCGACGGCGACCACCCCTCCGCGGCCGGCCAGCAGTACCTGCAAGCCAAGATGGAAGCACTCATCGAACCACTGATCCAAAGGCCCCAGCCCCAGTAACCCCAGCCCCAGGGACCGGTGGCCCGGAAACCCCTGGCTTCCGGCCAGCCGACTGTTCCCTGGTGAAACGCCGACGGCGGCCTGCCCACCGAAGTGGGGGGCCGCCGTCGGGCATTGCAGAAGCCGCCAAGCCTTACGCGAGGCGGGTCAGCCAGCCGTGCTTGTCCTCAACCGTTCCGGTCTGGATCCCGAGCAGCTGCTCGCGGATCGCCATGGTGGTTTCGCCTGCCTTGGCGTCCTCGGAGCCGATGAACTCGGTCTTGTCCTTGAGCACGCCGATGGGCGTGATGACGGCCGCGGTTCCGCAAGCGAAGACCTCGGCGATCTCTCCTGTTGCCACGCCGTCCCGCCACTCGGCGAGGGTGATCTTGCGTTCTGAAACCTCGCGGCCCATGTCCTTGGCCACCTGGATGACGGAGGACCGGGTCACGCCTTCAAGGATGGTTCCTGTGAGCGCCGGGGTGACCAGCGAGCCGTCCTTCATGACGAAGAAGACGTTCATGCCGCCGAGCTCTTCGACAGCGTCGTCATTGAAGTGGTCCAGGAAGAGGACCTGCTTGCAGCCGTTCTCCTCGGCCTCCATCTGGGCGATCAGGGAAGCAGCATAGTTTCCACCACACTTGGCAGCGCCGGTGCCGCCGCGGCCGGCGCGGGCGTATTCACGGGAGATCCAGATGGACACCGGCTTGAGCTCACCGCCGAAGTAGTTGCCGGCCGGGGACGCGATGACCCGGAAGGAGACCTCGCGGGCGGCGCGGACACCTAGGAACGCCTCCGTGGCGATCATGAACGGGCGCAGGTAAAGGGCTTCGCCGTCGCCGGACGGGACCCATTCCTTGTCCGCCTGCACAAGTTCGCGGATGGCGCCGAGGAAGTACTCCTCCGGCAGTTCCGGGAGGGCCAAGCGGCGGGCCGACTTGTTCAGCCGAGCGGCGTTGGCCTCGGGACGGAAAGTCCATATGGAGCCGTCGGCGTGGCGGTAGGCCTTGAGGCCTTCGAAGATCTCCTGGCCGTAGTGCAGCACTGCCGCGGAAGGATCCAGGGAAATCGGCCCGTAGGCCTCGACGCGGGCACTGTGCCAGCCGCCCTTGCCCTCGGCGTCAACGCTGTAGTCGACAATGACGGTGTTGTCGGTGAAGTAGTCGCCAAATCCCGGGTTTGCCAGGATCGCTGCACGCTCCTCAGCAGACTTCGGGGTCTCCGAGAGCTGCTGGCTGAATTCGACGCCATGGGCAGTCTGAGTCATGTTTCCTCCAGTCGGCCACCTGGCAGAGCGAACCATCTCTTGGAGGATATGGTTCAGCGACGGACCACGGCAGCAGGTAAATAATTCAAGTAAAGCTTACGCCCGAGTACAGGCCCTAAAGTGCGGCTGCGATAGCGTCACCGATGGCCGCGGTGCTGCGGGCTTCGCCGCGGCGGCTTTCGATGTCGGCCACGACTGCGGCTTCGATCCTGCGGGCGGCTGTGGTGTAGCCGAGGTGGTCCAGCAACAGGGCCGCGGACAGGATGGCGGCGGTCGGATCCGCTTTCTGCTGGCCTGCGATGTCCGGAGCGGAACCGTGGACGGGTTCGAACATGGAGGGCGCCGTGCGGTCCATGTTGATGTTGCCCGAGGCTGCCAGGCCGATGCCGCCGGTAATTGCCGCGGCGAGGTCCGTGATGATGTCCCCGAAGAGATTGTCGGTGACAATGACATCGAAACGGGAGGGGTCGGTCACCATGAAGATCGTGGCGGCGTCGATGTGCAGGTAGTCGTGGGTGACCTCGGGGAACTCCTCGGCCACGGCTTCAACAGTGCGCTTCCACAAGTGGCCGGCAAAGACCAGGACGTTGTGCTTGTGGACGAGGGTGACGTGTTTGCGGGGCCGCTCGCTGGCGCGGCGGAACGCGTCACGGACAACACGCTCGACGCCGTGCGCCGTGTTCAGTGACACCTCGGTGGCAACCTCATGGGGGGTACCCCCGCGCAGCGTGCCGCCGTTACCGACGTAGGGACCCTCGGTGCCTTCGCGGACCACGATGAAATCGATATTGCCGGGGTTGGCCAACGGGCTGCCGACCGTACCGTAGAGCCGTGACGGGCGCAGGTTGACAAAGTGGTCCAGGCTGAAACGGAGCTTGAGCAGCATCTCGCGTTCAATGATGCCGGAAGGAATGCGGGTATCCCCCGGGGCTGCACCGACGGCACCGAACAGTATGGCGTCCCGGGTGCGCAGATCAGCCAGGACCTCAGCGGGGAGGGTCTCACCGGTTTCGAGCCAGTGCTGGGCTCCAAGTTTGTATTGGGTCTGCTCCAGGGCGACGCCTTCTTCGGCAACGACCTTTTCCAGGACCTTGAGGGCTTCGGCAATGACTTCGGGGCCAATGCCGTCGCCCGGAATGACAGCCAGATTGATCGTTGCGGCGGGTTGCGTTGCACTCATGTTTTCAGACTGCCAAGGCATCCACATGCTGGTCAAAATCGTCTCAGCATTTGAACTCTCGGGAGCAGCTACCGGCCAGGAACGGGCGAGGCAACCACTGCGACATTCTTGCCCCAGAGATCCCGCGTGTAACAGCTGATCAGGACCAGGCGGTTCGGCACCGCCGTCCATATGGGGCTGTCCTTCAAGGTCGATTTTGTGTAGGTCGTGACGGACTCGACCTTGTACGTCAACGCTCCCGTTGCCGTGACGACTCGGAGCTCATCCCCCGGGGCTGCTGCGTAGCTGAGATGGTTGAACGGCGCGTCGAGGCCCTCCCAACTGTGCCCGATCACGTACGTGGTGTTCGTCGATCCCGCTCCCGGGGTTCCGAACGGACTAAGCCAATATCCGTCCATCGTCTCCGGCGGCTCAATGCTGTGCCCGCCAGTTTCGGCGGGGTCCGGTTGCAGCGGGTGAACCACCACATTTAGGCCGGCCGCCGGGTAGGTAATCTGCATTGGAGCCGACGCCGCAGGTAGCGGCTTTCCCGGCCTAGAGGCAGGTGCGCCCACCGCCACGTAGTTCGCCGCGGGCTTGTTCGCGGGAACCGGCGACGAAAGCGTCCCTGCGTCGTAAGCGGCCGGGTTCGCTGGGCCGGATACACCGTAGATCAGCCAGGACGCAAGCAGCCCCCCGGCGCAGATCGCCAACAGGAGAAGATCCCTGGGACTGATCACCAGGCCACGGATGCCTTCTGCGCGAGGCTGCCGTACGTAGCGGTGACGTGCCATGATCACTCCCGGAGACAGTTAACAAGTGGATGGGTGCCGCACATCGTATTGCAGCACCCACCGGGGTTTGCCTAGCGGTCGGCTTTCCGTGCCCGCACACCGCTCCTCAGGACTACAAATGCGGCCACTGCACTGAAGAGGCCAGTCAGGCCGGCTAGCCAACCGGGGATCCCTGCGTCCGCCTTCCCGCCAACGGCCGTCTGGACGTTGTAGCCCGCATTCGTTATTGCGGCGTCCGGCGCGGCTGCGTCACCTGCCGTAGCGGGAATGACAGCTGCAGGCACGGGCGCTGCCGGCGCGGCGACCGGTGGAACCACAGGGGGAACGACACGAGTGACGACCGGTGGCGCCACTGGCGCCACCTGCTCCACAGGACCCACCGGGTTCACGGGACTCACGGGCGGATTGGTCACCGGCGGGCTGACCACCGGATCCACCGGCGGGCTCGTCACCGGCGGGCTGACCACCGGATCCACCGGCGGGCTCGTCACCGGCGGGCTGACCACCGGATCCACCGGCGGGCTCGTCACCGGCGGGCTGACCACCCGGCAGCCGGCGTTGAGGATGGCGATGTTTTCCGGGGTGAGGTTTTGCCCGTTGGGCATAAAGGCGCCGGCGTTTGCAGGGACGATATCGTTGGTGTCGGCGACATGCCCGGCCAACGCCGCCAAGTCGATGGTCACTGCGACGTATGGGTTCGACGCCGAATGCGTGGCATGGCAGATGGTGATCTTGTCTGAGGGCGCAGCGTTCGCCGACACGGTGGCACCCAGCAATCCCAGGCCCACGACCCCCATAGTCGCAATAGTCCGTTTCATTTCGGTCCCTCCAACCACATCAGGTTCGAGCTGACCAAACTTTGCGGAGTAACCGTCTTCGAGACCCAGGAAAGACAAGTACGGGAAACCTCAACCAGCGAGATGAATCTTGACAGTTACTCCCCAGAAAGTGTCATCAGTTCGCTTGCTTTTCAGGCTAGGTTTCGTTCTCCTGATTAACGCGAGTGGCGGGTACGCGTTTACATGCAGGAGCCAGTGCGCCTTGTCCCGGCTGCTACCTGCTCCGGGTGGGTCACCACTCGCCAGCGCGATGGCGCCACTCGGAAATCCAGCGACCCGCCGGATCCGCCTTCGGACACCGACCGGTCGCAGACGGGAAAGGAACACCCCCTCACCCGTTGGGTGAGGGGGTGTCACGCCCCATATAAGTGAGCGAGTGTTCGCCCAAAAAGCCGCGTATGTGAGCGAGCGTTTGGCTTTAAGGCACCAAAATTGAGCGAGCGTCTAAGTCTCGGCGGGCTCCTCGTAGCGGGGGAAGACCGGGGCCGGCGCCGGGAGCTCCGTGGCGGGGACGATCGGAGTGGCGATTGCAGCGAATTGGCGGGCCTCGCCTTCGGGCTGTCCCAGCACGTCAAGCAGCTTGGCTGCCGACGTCGGCATGATCGGTTGGGCGAGGATCGCTACGATGCGGACAACTTCCAACGTGACGTACAGAACCGTGTTCATGCGCTCGATGTCGGTCTTGCGCAGGACCCACGGGGCCTGCTCGGCAAAGTAGGCGTTGGTGTCACCGAGCACGGCCCAGATTGCCTCGAGGGCGCGGCTGAATTCCTGCTTTTCGAAGGCAGCGCGGGCCACGTCCAGCAGTCCGCCGGCCTGGGCCAGCAGCGCGGAATCCTCGGCCGACAAATCGCCGGGAACCGGAACCTTGCCTTCGCAGTTCTTGGCCACCATGGACAGCGAACGCTGAGCCAGGTTGCCGAAGTTGTTGGCAAGGTCGGCGTTCATGCGGCCAACGATTGCCTCGTGGTTGTAGCTGCCGTCTGCGCCGAAGGGCACTTCGCGGAGGAAGAAGAAGCGCACCTGGTCAAGGCCGTACTGCTCCACGAAATCCTTCGGAGCCACCACGTTGCCGAGGGACTTGGACATCTTGACGCCATTGTTGGTCAGGAAGCCATGGATCATGACCCTCTTGGGCAGTTCCAGGCCGGCGCTCATCAGGAACGCGGGCCAGAAGATCGCATGGAACCGGGAAATGTCCTTGCCGATGACGTGGACGTCCGCCGGCCAGAACTTACGGAACGCCTCCGATTCGGCATCGGGGTAGCCGACTCCCGTCAGGTAATTGGTCAGGGCATCAACCCACACGTACATGACGTGTTTGTCGTTCCCCGGTACCGGGACACCCCAGTCGAAAGTCGTCCGGCTGATGGACAAGTCCTGCAGGCCCTGCTTGACGAAGCTGATGACTTCGTTGAAGCGGTACTGCGGGGCGCCGAATTCCGGCTGCTCTTCATACAATGCCAGCAACTTATCCTGGTAAGAGGACAACCGGAAGAAGTAGCTCTCTTCCGCCGTCCACGTCACTTCGGTGTCGGTACCGCGCGAGTAACGGACGCCGTCGTCCTTCAGGACAGTCTCGTCCTCGGTGTAATAGGCTTCGTCGCGGACCGAATACCACCCCTCGTACTTGGACAGGTAGATGTCCCCCTTGGCTTCCATCTTCTTCCAGATGGCTTGGGAGGCCGCGTAGTGATCTTCATCCGTGGTGCGGATGAAGCGATCGTACGAGATGCCCAAGGCAGCGTGGGCGGCCTTGTAGATTTCGGCATTCCGGTCCACGAGTTCCTTGGGGGTGATGCCTTCCTTTTCCGCCGCCTGGGCAATCTTCATGCCGTGCTCGTCCGTACCGGTCAGGAACATCACGTCGTAGCCGTCGAGGCGCTTGAACCGGGCCATCGCGTCGGTGGCAATGTACTCATAGGCATGGCCGATGTGCGGCTCGCCGTTCGGGTACGTAATTGCAGTGGTGATGTAGAACGGGGGTTTTTCTGGAGACGTCACTCTACGAAGTTACCTTCTCTTGGAGATTGAAAGACCGGACCGGCCGCATATGACGGCCAGTCCGGAAGCATCGGCTACTAGATCAATTCAGTCAGCGTATCGCTGAGCCGGACCAACTCGTGGTCGTGCGACGCCACCAGCACGGCAATACCGTCGCTGGTGGTGTCCTTCAGGATACTGATGATGCGGTTGGCCGAGGTACGGTCCAGGCTAGCCGTGGGCTCATCCACCACCAGGACGCGGGTGCCCAGGATCAGGGCGCGAGCGATGGCAACACGCTGGCGCTCACCGCCGGACAACTGCGCCGGACGGTGGCGCATGCGCCGGCCCAGTCCGACCAGGTCCAGCAGGTCCTTGGCCATTTCGGTGCGCTGCTCCACTTCGCCGTCGGGAACGGCCGGCAGCAGCACGTTCTCCAAAGCACTCATGCCATCGATCAACGCACCGCCTTGGTCCACGTACCCGATCAGCGCGCGGCGGCGGTCGGCGATTTCGTCGTCGCCCATCTTCTCGAGGGAGTCGCCTTCCCAGAGGACCCGGCCCGACGTCGGAAGCGTGAGTCCCGCGCCCACTGTCAGGATGCTGGTCTTGCCTGAGCCGCTTCGCCCGGCGATGCAGTGCATCTCGCCTGCGTGGAGGGTGAGGCTGAAGTCCTCGACGACGGTGACCGGCTCGGCGCCACCTTTGTCCCCGCCATAGCGGATGGTGATGTTGCTCAACTGCAGGGGCGTAGCGTGGTCCGCCGACCTGACGATGGTGTTGGCGCGCGTCTGGAACGACTCGTCGGTGGATTCCGTGGTCGGGGTCAGATCGGGATTGAGATTGTCAGTCATTTGACCACTTTCGTTGCAATGGGAATCCAGCAAAGTACGGCCAGCACTCCGGCCAAGGCGGCCCATAGTGCTGCATAGGGAGCGAGCAGCAGGCCTAGGCCCAGCGCCCCCAAGACGCCCAGGATCAGGGCCACAGCTCCAACCAGGGCATTTTCGAAGAATCGGACCTGGCCCAGCATGTCCGGGTTCCAGCCCATGGCCTTGAGCGTGCTGAGTTGCTCGCGCCTGGCCTGGAGTTCGAACCGACCTGTGACCAAGGTCAGCACGAGGCCCACGAGAACCCCGCTGACTGCCAGGATGACGCTCGGCAGTGCGACGGCGGCCGACGCCAGTCCGCTGAGGGCGCTCGCTCCCGCTGCGCGTGGGATGTCGATGAGCAAGGCGATCAAGGCACCAACGGCCGCCCCGAACACCCCTACGGCTACGGCCAGTGACACTGAGCTGAAACGGTGGGTGACCAGTTGGCGGTAAGCAAACGTTAGCGGCGAATCCACGGCGATGAGGCGTTCATCGTGTTGTGGTTCCTGGTCCACGACGTCCCGGTGCCGCAATTGCTGGGCCGCGATGTAGGCGGCAGCGGAGTAAAGCACCAACACAGACGCGGAAACAATCACCGTTGCCAGGTTCCAGCTCAGAAGGCTTAACGCAATGCCTGCCAAGGCAACGATCGCCGCACCGATGCCGAATTCCTCAAGCACCCAGCTGCGGATCTTCCTTTGGGTCCAGCCCATGGCCCGAAGGATCCCGGCTTCGCTTCGTCGTTGACGGATGTAGCTGACAGTGGAAGCGCCTGTCAGCAAGGTGGCTCCGCACAGCGCCAGGAAGAGAAGGGTGATGTTGGTGCCGGTCAGCGAGCCGGAGACGGTATCTGCCGCATCCTGCCGGACCCACGACTGCTGGACCGTGCCGAGTGCGGACTCCTTGCCGGCGTCGTCCTTGGAGTAACCGGGGACGAAGATGTTGGCGTCTTGACGCGCAGAACCGGCCACGACCGTGGCTTCGAGTCCCATGTCGCGGATCTGGGCTGCGAGCTTGTCGACCTCCGGCTGAGCCTGCTTCCAGTTGCCGGCGGCACTTGCGCGAACCCGGACGGCATCGATCACGTTGGCGTTGGTGTTGTATCCGCGGGCCGCGGCAAGGCCGTAGTAGTCCGTGATGGCACCGGCAGACTGGCTCACCAAGCCCGTGGCGCTCAGCGAGGGCTTGAGGCCCTTGGCTGCGGTGTCATTGCCTGAGGCGTCCTTCTGGAGCGTCATCGGGGCGGGGTCGTAGCCACCCAAGGGCAGCTTATTGACGTCGCCTGCCGCTTTCTGGATCTGGGCCGGATCAAACGTCCCGTAGACCATCGGCAAGGGAGTGGCTGGCTTGGATCCGGTAGGAAGGTTCTCACGGTACGAGCGCTCATCGACAGGCTTGCGTTGGGCCTGGTCCACGATAGCCCCAAAGGCCGACTTTTCGGGCAGCTTGTTGACAGTCACCCAGTCACCCGGAGTGGCCGACTTGCCGACGGCGCCATTCGCGGAGGTGTCGCCGTCCTTGTACTTGGGTGCGGCCGCGAAGTCCGTGCTCCACTGGGCAGGCTGGTACAGGCCTTGGCTGAAGTTGCCTGTGTTACCGAGCAACTGGCTGTGGTCGGTAGATCCGGGCCATTGCAGGGCGAACGGCGACTTTGACACGAAGGGCAGATAGTCCTTGTCCAGGGAACGCGAGACGGTGCCGACGTCGTTGACGACCTTGCCGGAATCATCGATTTCCTGGATCTTCACCGAGTACTTCAGGTCGAGGGAGGTTCCCTGCCGGACGATCAAGGGAATGGCCTGCGAGGCATCCGTGATCTGGCCGGACAACTTGGCCTGCTGGTACTGCGTCATGAGGGGCGCCCAGTATTTGAGCTTGACACCGAGGAAGTCCGGGCCCTGTTCGAGCTCTTGCTGCGTTGGACTCTTGGCGAAGAGTTGCTCAAAGTAGCGTCCGATGGCGCCTGCGCTGCGGGTGTCGGCCGGCGGTGCCTTTTGCAGAGGTGCAAGGAAGTCGCCAGCCGAGCCAAGGAGGGCACGTTCGGCTGTCGGGTCGACCGCGACCACGGATTCGGTGACCTGGGGAGCCATGGGAAGGGCCACCGAGAGGTTGAAGAGGTTGTGCTCGGAGCCACCTGCAGGTGCAGGGAACTTGATCCCGGTCTCCCCTGCCGGGCCCGCAATGCGAATGCTCTTGCCCCCGGCGGCCTGCTGCTCAATGACCTGGCCTTTGCCCAGGGTGCCTTCAGCACTGGTCTGGAAGAGGGTTTGCTGGGACACTCCGTCGGAGCTCACGGCAGAGGCTGTCAGGCGGTACTTCTTCGGCTGGGCGGGAAGGACGGATTCCGGCGCGGGCCACTTCTTGGCGTCAGTTCCAGTGGGGTCTCCCGCAGTGGCACCACCAGCCAGCCCTGCGTTGTAGCCGAGGTAGTCCATCGCATCAAGCCGCGGGGTCTCCAGGTTCTGCGTCACCCGGGAGACGAGGCTGATGGGGGCGGCAACGGACGTGCCACCCAGCCCACGGATCTTCTCGAGTTGCGGGAAGCTGATGCCACCTTGGCCGGTGGCGATGTCCGGCTGGATGAGTGCCCCGCCGCCTTTGCTATTCCCGGCTTTGGCTTGCACCAGGATGTCGTACAGGCCTCGCGAGTTCTCATCCACCGTCCGGTTCAGCGCGGCCTGCGACTGGCTCTGGATGAATACGGACAAGCACATGGCGACGATCAAAATGGCCGCGGTCAACAGCAGCACACGGCTTCTGATGAACCTCTGGACGGCGTTCATAGGGCTCCCTGAGTCCTGGATTGCGGGTGTGCACACTGCTCTCCCTGAAACCATGCCGGGGCAATAGGAATCCATTGGGTGTGTGCAAAAGGTATTGGCCGGCCTGCCGCCGGATCCGAATTTCGGACCAAGCCATTGTAGGCAGACCGGCCAATATTATGTGGCCGATGTGAACTGCGGCACACGATTCTAGCTCAAACGGTTCGGATGCTAGTCCTCCAGATCCACTTCACGAACCATATCGGCACCGATGCCGGCCTTGATTGCTTCAAGGACCTGCTGCGGCACGGAGGTGTCAATCGTCAGCAGTGCCAGGACCTGGCCGCCTTCACTCTGGCGGGCCACCTGCATGCCGCCGATGTTGATGTTGTTCATGCCGAGGATGTGGCCGATGGTGCCAATGACGCCCGGACGGTCAGCATAAGAAACAACCACCAGGTGCTCGCTGATCGGGATTTCGACGTCGTAGCCGTTGACGCCCACCAGCTTCTGGACCTGCTTGGGTCCGGTGAGGGTGCCGGCCACGGAGATCTGGGAACCGTCGCTGAGTGCTCCGCGGATGGTCAGGACGTTGCGGTAGTCCTCAGCCTCCGACGTCGTGATCAAGCGGGTGTTGATTCCGCGCTGCTCGGCGATGACAGGTGCGTTGACGTAGGAGACCTGCTCGGTCACGACGTCGGCGAACACGCCCTTGAGGGCGGCGAGTTCGAGGACCTTCACGTCCAGGCTTGCGATTTCGCCCGCAACCTCGACGTCGATCTGCGTCAGGGACGCGTGGGTCAGTGCTGTGAAGATCCGGCCGAGCTTTTCGATAAGCGGGATTCCGGGGCGAACCTCGGAGGCGATCACACCGCCGGCAACGTTGACGGCGTCGGGCACGAGTTCGCCGGCCAAGGCGAGGCGCACTGACTTTGCCACGGAAACCCCGGCTTTTTCCTGGGCTTCATCGGTGGAGGCACCCAGGTGGGGGGTCACGATGACGTTGTCCATGCCGAAGAACGGCAGGTCGGTGCTCGGCTCCTTGACGAACACGTCGATGCCGGCGCCGGCGATCTGACCGTCCTCCAGGGCCTCGTGAAGGGCTTCCTCGTCGATCAAGCCACCACGGGCCACGTTGACCACGTAGGCCGTTTCCTTCATCTTCTTGAAGGCATCAGCGCCCAGCATGCCCACGGTTTCCGGAGTCTTGGGCATGTGGATGGTGATGAAGTCCGACTTCTCCAGGAGCTCGTCCAAGGTGACCAACTTGACGCCAAGCTGGGCTGCCCGGGCGGACGTGATGTAGGGGTCGTAAGCCAGGATCTCGGTTTCGAAACCCTGGAGGCGGGCAGCCACGAGGGCGCCGATGCGTCCGAGGCCAATGATGCCGACTTTCTTTTCGAAGAGCTCGATTCCCGTGTACTTGGATCTCTTCCACTCGCCGCCCTTGAGGGCGGAGCTGGCCTGCGGGATGTGGCGGGCAAGGCTGAGGATGTGTCCGACCGTAAGTTCGGCTGCGGACACAATGTTCGACGTCGGGGCGTTGACCACCATGACACCGGCCTGGGTTGCGGCCTTGATGTCCACGTTGTCCAGGCCGACGCCGGCGCGGGCGATGATCTTGAGGTTCTTGGCTGCGGCAATTGCCTCGGCGTCCACCTGGGTGGCTGAACGCACCAGGATGGCGTCGACGTCGACGATTGCGGAGAGCAGCTGGGAGCGGTCCGCACCGTCGGTTTGGCGGATCTCGAAGTCCGGACCAAGGGCCTCGATCGTGGCGGGCGAAAGTTCCTCAGCGAGGAGTACTACTGGCTTGGTGCTAGTCACCGGTGACCTCTTTAGCTCTCTTTTTCAGGTGGGGTTTTGGTGAAACGATTCTTTGACGACGAAGGCCGGACCCGGTGTACCGGGTCCGGCCTCCATGCCGGGCGGCTTCATTTCGAGCCTATCCCGAACGGCGTTCTGTGTTGAATTGCTACGGCGTCTGCCGCGGCGTCAACGGTGCCTTTAATTAGCGGGCTGCAGAGCCTTCGACGTAATCCTCGTCCTGCTGCTGCCAGGAGAAGAGGGAACGCAGTTCGCGGCCGACGCCTTCGATGGGGTGCTGCTCTGCCTTGGCACGCAGCTCCTTGAACTCGACTGCACCGTTGTCCTGGTCGTCAATGAAGCGCTTGGCGAACGCGCCGGACTGGATGTCGGCGAGGACGCCGGCCATGTTTTCCTTGACGCGGGGGTCGATAACACGCGGGCCGGAGACGTAGTCGCCGTACTCTGCGGTGTCGGAAACGCTCCAGCGCTGCTTGGCAATGCCGCCTTCCCACATAAGGTCAACGATGAGCTTGAGCTCGTGAAGCACCTCGAAGTAGGCGATCTGCGGCTGGTAGCCAGCCTCGGTCAGGGTCTCGAAGCCGTACTGGATCAGCTGGGAGACACCGCCGCACAGGACGGCCTGCTCGCCGAAGAGATCGGTTTCGGTCTCCTCGGTGAAGGTGGTCTTGATGACACCGGCGCGGGTGCCGCCAATGGCCTTGGCGTAGGACTTGGCCAGATCCCAAGCGGAGCCGGTGGCGTCCTGCTCCACGGCGATGATGTCCGGAATACCGCGGCCGGCTTCGAACTCGCGGCGCACGGTGTGGCCCGGAGCCTTCGGCGCGATCAGGATGACGTCAACACCCTCCGGTGCCTCGATGTAGCCGAAGCGGATGTTGAAGCCGTGTGCGAAGGCCAGGGCCTTGCCGGCGGTCAGCTTGTCCTTGATGGAGTCGTTGTAGATCGAGCGCTGGTGCTGGTCCGGCGCCAGGATCATGATGACGTCGGCCCATTCGGCGGCGTCGGCAACGTTCTTGACCGTGAAGCCTGCGTCCTCGGCCTTGGCGATCGACTTCGAGCCTTCCTTGAGCGCGATGACAACCTCGACGCCGGAATCGCGCAGGTTCAGCGCGTGGGCGTGGCCCTGGGAACCGTAGCCGACAATGGCAACCTTGCGGCCTTGAATGATCGACAGGTCTGCATCGTCGTCATAGAACATTTCAGTCACTTGCGTAACTCCTTTGAGTGGATTTCTTTGTAGATATTGTCTGTGGTGCGTTGTTGGGCGGCTACGCAGTGCCTACGCGCTGCGCAGGGCCCTGTCACTCATGGAGCGGGATCCCCGTCCAACGGCCAAGGTGCCGGACTGAACGATTTCGCGGATGCCGAATGGCTCGAGCACAGAAAGCAGCGCTGCGAGCTTTTCCGGGGTACCGGTTGCCTCGATAACCACCGAGTCTGTGGAAACGTCAACCACTGAGGCACGGAACAAGTCTGCAGCTTGGGTGACTTGCAGGCGTGTCGCGGCATCCGCACGTACCTTGACCAGGATGTGGTCACGTTGCACGGAAGATTCTGGGGTCAGCTCGACAATCTTGATCACGTTGATCAATTTGTTGAGCTGTTTGGTGACCTGTTCGATGAGGTCGCCATCGGCGTCGACGACGACTGTCATGCGGGAAATCCCGGTGACCTCCGTGGGGCCGACGGCGAGGGAGTTGATGTTGAAGGCGCGCCGGGCGAAGAGGCTGGCCACGCGGGTCAGCACGCCGGGCTTGTCTTCGACCAGAACGGACAGTGTGTGGCGGCTCATGGCTAGTCCTCCTCTTCCCATTCCGGGGTCATGTTGCGGGCAACCTGGATCTGGTCGTTGGAGACTCCGGAGGGGACCATCGGCCACACCATGGAGTTCGGGCTGACCACGAAGTCGATGACCACAGGGCGGTCATTGATTTCCAGTGCCTTCTGGATGGTGGCGTCGATGTCCTCGTCCCGCTCGCAGCGGAACGAGGCACAGCCGTACGCGTCCGCCAGCTTGACGAAGTCCGGGATGCGGACGGTGTCGTGGCCGGTGTTCAGGTCGGTGTTGGAGTAGCGGCCTTCATAGAAGAGGGTCTGCCACTGGCGCACCATGCCCAGCGAAGAGTTGTTGATGATGGCAACCTTGATGGGAATCTTGTTGATGGCGCAGGTGGCCAACTCTTGGTTGGTCATCTGGAAGCAGCCGTCGCCGTCGATCGCCCAGACCACCCGGTCCGGTTCACCGACTTTGGCACCCATGGCTGCCGGCACGGCATAACCCATGGTTCCGGCGCCGCCGGAGTTCAGCCAGGCATGGGGACGCTCGTACTTGATGAATTGGGCGGCCCACATCTGGTGTTGGCCCACGCCCGCAACATAGATGCCTTCCGGACCCGTCAGCGCACCAATGCGTTCGATGACCCGCTGGGGGGCACTGAGTCCATCTTCGGGTTCGGTCCAACCCAGGGGGTAGGTGTCGCGGAGGTTGTTGAGGAACGCCCACCAACTGTCGAGATCCGGGGTGCCGGATAGTTCGAAAGCGGTCCGGACGGCCTCGGTCAGTTCCGGAATGATCTCCTTGACGGAGCCCACGATCGGAACGTCGGCCAAGCGGTTCTTGGAAATCTCCGCGGGGTCAATGTCCGCGTGGATGATCTTTGCGTGCGGAGCGAAGGTGCTGAGGACACCCGTCACCCGGTCATCGAAGCGCGCACCGAGGGTGATCAGCAGATCGGACTGCTGCAGTGCGGTGACCGCAGAGACGGTGCCGTGCATGCCCGGCATGCCGACATGCTGGGGGTGGGAGTCCGGGAACGCGCCGCGGGCCATGAGGGTGGTCACCACGGGCGCGCCCGTCAGCTCTGCGAGTTCGCGCAGCTCGGCCGAAGCATGCGCCTTGACCACACCGCCGCCCACGTACAAGACGGGCTTGCTTGCCGCAGCGATCAGCCGGGCCGCTTCGCGCACCTGCTTGTTGTGGCCACGGACCACCGGGCGGTAGCCCGGCAGATCGATCTTGGGCGGCCAGGAGAAGGTCATGGTGCCCTGCTGGGCGTTCTTGGCGATGTCCACCAGTACCGGTCCAGGACGGCCTGTGCTGGCTAGGTAGAAAGCCTCGGCCATGACGTGCGGAATGTCGTTGGGGTCCGTCACCAGGAAGGAGTGCTTGGTGATCGGCATGGTGATGCCGACAATGTCCGCTTCCTGAAAGGCATCCGTACCAATGACGGAAGCCGATACCTGGCCGGTGATGGCGACCAGCGGCACGGAGTCCATGTGGGCATCCATGATGGCGGTAACGAGGTTGGTGGCACCGGGGCCCGAGGTGGCGATGCAGACGCCAACCCGTCCGGTAACCATGGCGTAGCCTTGGGCTGCGTGACCGGCTCCCTGTTCGTGACGGACCAGGATGTGATTCATCTTGGAGGCCATCAAAGGGTCATAGGTGGGGAGGATCGCGCCACCGGGCAAACCAAAAATATCGTCCACGCCGAGTTCTTCGAGCGATCGGACAATAGCTTCCGAGCCGGTCATCACCGTTGGGGGTACAACGTTGTTCGGCCCGAGTACGGGAGAAAGAGTTGCAGCATTGTCGACGACGGCGTCAGCCGGACGGTCGGCCTTATCCGGAGCTTTGGGGGCTCCAGCGGACTTTGCAGCCATCAGCGAGGGGCTGATCGGCGATCCTTTGCTCATCGGACTCTTCCTTTGGAGATCTTCAATTAGTGAAAGTTACTGCTTGGGTACTGCGTTCGTGCGGGTCTTGCTAAATGCGCTGTCCCCTGCGGGAAATAAAAAAAACCCCTCAGCCTTGCGGCTCTTCGAGGGGTTGCGCGTGACGGTTCGTTACCAGTCGGGCTAGGAGGCCACGCGCTTGGTAAGTACGACAGTGCCCACGGTGGCGCCGACAGTAACGAATGCGATCATGCGTTCAGTGTTCCCTCTTTGTGAGATAAGTGTCAAACGATGAAGATGTCATCTCACTATGTGGACCT
This sequence comes from Arthrobacter sp. DMZ02-1R, assembly GCF_057747935.1. Taxonomy (NCBI): domain Bacteria; kingdom Bacillati; phylum Actinomycetota; class Actinomycetes; order Micrococcales; family Micrococcaceae; genus Arthrobacter; species Arthrobacter sp. DMZ02-1R. The sequence continues at coordinate 1,903,252 of NZ_CM173230.1, read as the reverse complement.
CGTTGTCCACAGATTGGGCATGTTTCTCGGTGACCTGACCGCCTTGGCGGCAGGGCTTAATAAGGGAGATTCCGAGGGCCCCTGAGGACGCGGCGGCCGCGCCGCATCCTCAGGGTAGGAATTACCCGCTACCCGCAGTAGGCGCCCGTGGAGGCGCTGTGCACCAGCTTGGCGTACTTGGCTAGGACACCCTTGGTGAACTTTGCCGGGAGGGGCTCCCAGCCGACCTTGCGCGACTCGAGCTCGGCTTCGTCCACCAGGAGGTCGAACGAGCGGGCAGCGATGTCCACGCGGATCTTGTCGCCGTCCTTGACGAAGGCGATGGGGCCGCCGTCGACGGCTTCAGGCGCAACGTGACCGATGCAGAGACCGGTGGTACCGCCGGAGAAGCGGCCATCGGTCAGCAGGAGCACGTCCTTGCCGAGGCCTGCTCCCTTGATGGCGCCCGTGATTGCGAGCATCTCACGCATGCCCGGGCCACCCTTGGGTCCTTCATAACGGATTACGACGACGTCTCCGGCCTTGATCTCGCCCCTATCCAAGGCGTCGAGGGCACCTTGTTCGCGCTCGAACACGCGGGCCGTGCCTTCGAAGACATCGGCGTCGAAGCCGGCGCTCTTGACGACGGCCCCTTCCGGCGCCATGGAACCATGCAGGATGGTGATGCCGCCGGTCTTGTGGATCGGATTGTCCAGGGCGCGCAGGATCTTTCCGTCGAGGTCCGGCGGGTTGATGGATGCCAGGTTCTCGGCAAGGGTCTTGCCCGTGACCGTGAGGCAGTCTCCGTGGAGCAGTCCGGCGTCGAGCAGTGCCTTCATGATGACGGGCACGCCGCCGATCTTGTCGACATCGGTCATGACGTAGCGGCCGAAAGGCTTGAGGTCGCCCAGGTGCGGGATCTTGTCGCCGATGCGGTTGAAATCGTCCAGGGTCAGTTCGACCTCGGCTTCGCGGGCGATCGCGAGCAGGTGCAGGACGGCGTTGGTGGAACCGCCGAAGGCCATGGTGACTGCGATGGCGTTCTCGAACGCCTTCTTGGTCATGATGTCCCGCGCGGTGATGCCGAGGCGGAGCAGGTTGACCACGGCCTCGCCGGACTTGCGGGCAAAGTCATCACGACGGCGGTCTGCCGAGGGCGGGGCGGCCGAGCCCGGGAGGGACATGCCGAGAGCTTCGCCGATGCACGCCATGGTGTTGGCCGTGTACATGCCGCCGCAAGCGCCCTCACCAGGACAGATGGCACGTTCGATGCGGTCCAGGTCTCCGCGGCTCATCTTGCCGGCGGCGCAGGCACCAACGGCTTCGAAGGCGTCAATGAGGGTGACTTCCTTCTCCGAGCCGTCCTCGAGCTTGACCCAGCCCGGCATGATGGAACCGGCATACAGGAACACACTGGCGAGGTCCAGACGGGCGGCGGCCATCAGCATACCTGGGAGGGATTTGTCGCAGCCGGCCAGCAGGACGGAGCCGTCAATGCGCTCGGCCTGCATCACAGTCTCGACGGAGTCGGCAATGACTTCACGGGAGACGAGCGAGAAGTGCATGCCCTCGTGGCCCATGGAGATTCCGTCCGAAACGGAAATGGTGCCGAACTGCATGGGGAAGCCACCGCCGGCGTGAACGCCTTCCTTGGCGCCCTGGGCGAGTCGGTTCAGCGAGAGGTTGCACGGCGTAATTTCGTTCCACGAACTCGCGACACCGATTTGCGGCTTGGCGAAGTCGTCATCGCCCATGCCTACGGCCCGGAACATGCCTCGCGCGGGGGCGGCATGGATGCCGTCCGTTACGACCCGGCTGCGTGGTTTGATGTCCGGCTGGTTGTCTGTCGCAATTGGGGTGTGGTCACTCATGGGCACGAGTCTATGACTCTTGGGCTGTGGCCAACGAACACGGTGGGCGGGTTAAGGCAAATTTGGCGCTATTTCATTCAATATTTCATTCAAATAGTGGACGCCCGTCTCAATATGCGAGACGGCGCGAGACTGAATCGAGTGTCCAGCTGTCACTCGTCACCCAGTCGAAGCTCGCGGGCAATCACCGCGGCTTCCTCCTGAAGCAAGCTGAGAGTCTGCCTGATGGTGGTACGGGCGGCCACCTCCGGACGGACAAGGGCCACAATGCTGCGGCTGGCGCGGACCCCAACGAGCGGCCGCAGGACCAACTTCTTTCTTTGGTTCGCGCGGGCTGTGTAGCGCGGAAGGAGGCAGATTCCGTGCCCCGAACCAACCAGGGCCTCAAGGACCCGGAGATCGGGATACCGCTGGCCGCGCACCGCCGTCGTGCCCGCCTGGAGCTCGATCTGGCGGAGCACGGCGTCAAAGGGAAAGCCGACAGGAACGCCGAGCCACGGGTAGCCCACTACGTCATGGGCCGTCAGCCGCGCCTTGGCCGCGAGTTCGTGGCCCGCCGGCATGGCAACGTCCAAGGCTTCCTCCAGCAGTGGAAGTACCTCGAGGCCATGCCGGGCGAAGACTTCGGGGCCGTCCACGCTGTGGGCAAGGACGATGTCGTAGTCCGCAGCCAATCCGGCGAAACCGTCCGTTCCGGGATCCTCGAAATGGGCTTCGAAATGCAGCCCTTCAATAGCCTTGACACGGTGCAGCAGTCCAGGCAACAGCATCTCGGCGGCGCTCGGGAAGAAGGCTGCCCGGATGTGGGCCTGCCACCCCCGGCGATAGATGTCCACCGTCGATTCGGCCCGGGCCATCGCCGTGGCGACGTCGGCTGCCGCTTCCGCCATTGCGAGGCCCGCCTCGGTCAGCCGGACTCCCCTGCCGTCCTTCTCCACGAGAACGACGCCGAGCTCCTCCTGGAGTGTTTTGAGCTGTTGCGACACCGCGGAAGCTGTCACATTCATGGCTTCCGCCGTGGCGCCGACGGTCTGCCTGTCGGCCAGTTCACGGAGGATGCGCAGCCTCTTGAAGTCCATGAGGACACCCTAGGGGATGCGGGTCCTGCCTCGGTTCTTTCCAGCCGCAGCACCGGAGTGATGCAGACGCGGCGCACGCCTCGAATCGATTGACAAACCTAGACAGCCCCTTGCCACGCACGTAACGTCAAATCACGACAGCTGTGCCAATCGATTAGAAGGGCTCCTCCCATGGAATGGTTGATCACGGTCATCGTCATTGTGTTGATCGTCGCGATTGCTTGGTGGCTCTTGAGCCGCAACCGCGCGAAGTCTTCATCGGGCGGCATGGCCCCGTCCTCTCCGTCGCAAACTGCGTCGTCACCGCAAATAGACACCACGGCGGCCGCCCTGACAGGCTCCGCCCCGTTGGTCGCTGCAACGGCCACCGCCGAACAGGATCTAGCCGAGTCACGCTCCGTCGAGCCCGAGCCCGAGCCGTCACCGGAGCCAGGCGGTGTCGACGTCGACGACTGGGAGCGCCCGGACTCTCCGCGCGAATCTGGATTGGCCGCCCCGGCAGAGTCTCCAGCCGTTGGAGCCGACATGGAGGAGCCATTATTCGAGGAGCCCACCCTCCCGGAACCCGTGCTGTCCGAAGAGATGGTCGCGGAGACGGTTTCCGTGGCCGCAGTCTCCGAAGAGGCCGAGCCGATCGTTCCGGAACCCGTACTTTCCGAGCCTGAACTCGAAGAGGGCGTGACGGCCGACGACGTCACAGCGGCCGACAGACCTTCCGCCGCAGCCGGCAGTTCGGTGGCAGCAGGAAAGAAACCAGCCACCCCCGCACCAACCACTCCCGAACAGCTGGCCGACAGCGCCGAATGGGAAGCCACGTGGAGTGAAGTCGGCGCACCGGCCGCACCCGTTCCGGTCCACCACCGCGAATACACGGACGCCCACGCACCGACGCTTCCCGGTGCCGAATCCGCCGCGGCGGAGACCGACGACACCGCTCCGGACGGGCAGCAACGAGAGCAGCAGGAGGCTTCCGACGCCGCCGCGGCGCCGGTCGCGGCCGCCGGCCCGGACGTCGTTTCCGGCGATGCCACGCCGCTGGGCGGCCATCTCGCTGCCGACCAGCCGTACGGCGAGGGCTCGGCTGCCGCGGGCGCTGACGGGAGCGGCCCCGACGGCTACTCCGTCAAGGGCAACGCCGACACGATGACCTATCACGACGAAGACAGTCCGTCCTACGACGAGGTCAAGGCCGGGGTCTGGTTTGTCTCGAGCGCCCACGCCGAGGCCGCCGGCTTCCGGCCACCTCGCAGGAATCGCCGCTGACACTATGAACCAGGCAAAGGCGGGTTCCGGGAGCTTTCTCCGGCCCCGCCTTTTGCCTGCCCGGGCGCTCCTGGCGACGGCCTGCGTCTCGGCTTTGCTGCTGAGCGCTTGCACGGGGAGTTCCCCCGGAACTGGCTCGTCGCCAGGAGGACCGTCCACCGGGTCGCCGGCAGCGTCACCGGCCGCGAGCCAATCACATGCCGTCCAGTCCCCTCAGCCCGAAGGCAACGGACCGGAGTTGCTTCAGAAACTGGACCTGAATCTCACCCTCCCGTGGTCCATCGTGTTCCTCGACGACGGCACGGCCATCATCTCCGAACGGGACACCAGGCTCATCAAATCCGTCCGGAACGGCCACGCCACCACCATTGGCGAGTTTCCCGGCGTCGTACCCGGCGTCGAAGGCGGCCTGCTGGGACTGGCCCTCTCCCCGACGTTCTCCGGAGACCGCCTGCTCTACAGCTATTTCACCGCTGAATCGGACAACAGAATTGCCCGGACCCGGCTGGAACAGTCAGCAGACGGCCGCCTCAGTCTTGGCACGCCCGAAGTCATCTTCTCCGGCATCCCCAAAGCCCCAACCCATGACGGCGGCCGTATCCGCTTTGGACCCGACGGCTTCCTCTACGTCGGCACGGGGGATTCGCAGCGCCCGGAGCAGGCACAGGACCGCAATGCGCTTGGCGGGAAGATCCTGCGGCTCACACCCGATGGAAAACCGGCGCCGGGCAACCCTTTCGGCAACAATCCGGTGTACAGCTACGGACACCGCAATGTGCAGGGCCTGGCGTGGGACAGCGCCGGCAGACTTTGGGCGAGCGAATTCGGGCCCGATGTGAACGACGAACTCAATCTCATCAAAGCGGGCGGCAACTACGGCTGGCCGGAAGTAACCGGGGCGCCCGGCCGCGCCGGTTACCTTGATGCCAAGGTTGTGTGGCCGTCGACGGCGGATTCCTCCCCGAGCGGCCTGGAAATCGTCAACGGAACGGCGTTCACGAGCGCGTTGCGGGGGCAGCGATTGTGGACGGTGCCGCTCAGTGGTGAAACGGCTGGGACTCCTGTGGCATACTTCACAGCCCAATACGGCCGGCTCCGGGACGTTTCGCTTGCTCCCGACGGCACCCTGTGGGTTCTCAGCAACAACCAAAACCCCGATTTTGCGCTGGTCCTGAAGCCTCCCCGGTAGCGCCGTGGAGGGGGCTCGGGCCGATTTCACACTTCGACAAGTCTCGTGTAGAGTTACATGTCGTTGCGGAGATCAGCGAGGGAACAAAAGCCTCAGCTGATCGAAATCGACGAATGCACCTCTAGCTCAATTGGCAGAGCAATTGACTCTTAATCAATGGGTTCCGGGTTCAAGTCCCGGGGGGTGCACCAAGGGAAGGGCCCTTGAGCGGCAATAGCTGATCAAGGGTTATTTCTTTGCGTTGTGAGCAACAAACAATTGCACCTCTAGCTCAATTGGCAGAGCAATTGACTCTTAATCAATGGGTTCCGGGTTCAAGTCCCGGGGGGTGCACCAAAGAAAGATCCCTGGATGGCCGAAACGCCACCTAGGGATCTTTTTGCTTTTCGGCCTGCTCCGCCCCGGACCGGCCGCCTCGCGGTGTCCCAGGCCGGCCGCCTCGCGGGCCTAGTCCGGGACGTCGTCGTGCGATGCGCCGGAATCGGCCGCGGCCACAATGACATTTACGGCGGCCGCAGAATAGTTGTTCGCCAGTTCGCGCACCAGGGCTTGAAGTTCCCGCCGCAGTTTGGCGGTATCCACGGGAACGAGTTCAAGAACTTCCCGCTCCAACTGCGTGGCGAGCCCGAGCGTGCGCTCCCCCGCTTCGGTCAGACTGACCACTTGGCTTCGGCGGTCCGAAATGCCGCGAGCGCGGCTGACATGCCCGTGCGCTTCCAGCCTGGCGAGGGTCTTCCCCATGGTCTGCGCCTGAACGCGGACAATCTGTGCGAGCATCGACTGCGTGGTGGGTCCCTTGACGGCAAGTACTTCCATGACAATGACCCCGGCGTGGGTCAGCCCCATACCGCGCAGTTTCTCATTCCAGGCGTGCTCCACGAGCCGCGCCGCCGTGGAGAGCAGGCGCCCGGTGGGCCACCGTTCCATATCAGGCATAAGGGCCAGTATATCGGCCGGACGTATCGATCTGGTTCGGGTCCAATTCGTGAAGCAAACAGCTCGTCACTAAGCTGGGTGCTCGGGAATCCAAGCAAGGAGCACAGTATGGCGGAACGACTCATCCCTGGGGACATTGCCCCCGATTTCACCCTCAAGGACCACACTGGCCGCGACGTCAGCTTGGCCTCGTACCGTGGCCGCAATACGGTCATCTATTTCTACCCGGCGGCGTCCACCCCGGCATGCGCGAAGCAGGCCTGCGATTTCAGGGATTCCCTCGAAACTCTTCGTGCCGCCGGTTACGAAGTCCTTGGCGTGTCTCCGGACGCGGTGAAGGACTTGGGAAAGTTCGTGGCCGAGGAATCCCTGACCTTTCCCCTGCTGTCCGACGAAGGGCACCACGTAGCTGACGTTTACGCCGCTTGGGGCGAAAAGAAGAACTACGGACGCACTTACCAAGGGCTGATCCGATCCACGATCGTAGTGGACCCCGACGGCAAGGTAGCCGTGGCCCAGTACAACGTGCGGGCCACCGGACATGTTGCGAAGCTCCGCAGGGACCTCAAGCTCGATAAGTAGCCACCACATGCCCGCGTCGGGCCAGGAGGGAACGGCTGGCGCAAAACCACGGGTACAATAGAGCGCGGTATATGCCCGGGACGCAGGAAACCCTGAATCCCGGCCAGGTACCAGCACCAGCGCGAGTGGTGAAATTGGCAGACACGCAGGATTTAGGTTCCTGTGCCTTCGGGCGTGGGGGTTCAAGTCCCCCCTTGCGCACACGTCGGAAGTGCCCCGGTCCTTGACCGGGGCACTTCCCGTTTTCAGCCAGGACTCAGGCCCCTGAACTAGACTGGACTGCGGTCCGGCTGCCGCGGGCCTTCGCCCGTTCAACTGCCTTGAGGGGACAAGAGTGGTAAGCAGCAAGCTTCGCCGTGTCACGCTACAAATCGGCGCAGGCCTTCTGGCCGTGGCCTTGACCTCGTGCACGGTAGCCCCTGGTCCGGCGCCGTCAACATCGGCCGCGGGCGACGTACCGCCGGAGCCGAGCAAGACGTTCAACTTCGGCACGCCGTCGATGCCGCTTGGGCTCGATCCCGCCCTGACGAACGACTCGGAGTCGTATCGCGTCACCCGGCAAGTGATGGAAGGCCTTGTGGGCGTGGATGCTTCCACCGGGCAACCGACGCCTCTTCTGGCCACGGCGTGGTCCCAAGGAAATGACGGACTCAGCTACGACTTCACGCTGCGCACAAAAGTCACTTTCCACGACGGAACAGCCTTTGATGCCGCGGCAGTCTGCAGCAACTTCAACCGCTGGTTCAACCTTCCGGCAACCGTGCGCCAACAAGTGCCCGGCATTCCCTTCAAGAGCGTCTTCAAGTCCTTCTCGGACGACGCCGCTCTCTCCTTATTCAAGAGCTGCAAGGCGATCTCTGCCGACCACGTCCAAATCAACTTGGTGAAGCCCTTTACCGGATTCCTCCAAGCCTTGACACTGCCTGCTTTCGCGATGTCGTCCCCCAAAGCGATGGCCGAAGGAACCGCGAACGTCCTGGACAAGAAATTGGCAGGGCAACCGGCGTCGTCGTACGCCTCCCATCCCGTCGGCACCGGCCCGTACGTCTTCTCCTCGTGGAGTCAGGACCGCATCACCCTCACGAGCTACAAGGGTTACTGGGGCGATCGCGGACAGATAGCTACAGTCAACTTCATTCCGTTCGACCATCCGCAAGGTCGCCTTCAGGCTCTGCTCGCCGGCACAATCGACGGCTACGACCTCGTCACCGCCGGAACCTTCGACCAACTGGTCAAGAAGGGTATGCAGATCGTCCAACGGGATCCGTTCTCCGTGATGTACCTGGGAATGAACGAGTCCGTGGATCCTCTCCAGAACCTTGGAGTCCGCCAGGCAATCGAAATGGCCATCGACAAAGAGACCCTCATTCATAAGTTCTTTATCGACAACACGTCACCGGCATCCCAGTTCGTTCCGCCCAAGCTGAGCGGATTCAACAACAATGCCCCGGCGCTCGGGTATGACCCGGACAAAGCCAAGCAGCTGCTTGCTAAATCCGGCTACAAGGGCGAAGAACTCAAGTTCTACTACCCGCTCAACGTCACCCGCGCCTACATGCCCACCCCGGAAAAGATCTACGCGGAGATCAGCGCCGAGCTGACCGCCGTCGGGCTCAACATCAAACCGGTGCCTGTGAGCTGGGACGACGGCTACCTCCAGAAGGTCCAATCGCCAGGCGATCATGCGCTCCACCTGCTCGGCTGGAACGGCGCGTATTCGGATCCGGACAACTTCGTGGGCACCCTTTTCGGCGAGAACAACGGCGAGTTCGGCTACAGCGATCCGCAAGTGTTCTCGAAAATCGACCGCGCCCGCGGACTCCCTGATGGCTCAGACCGCAACTCCCAGTACCAGACCATCAATGCCCAAATTGCCGCGACCCTCCCGGCGGTCCCCATTGCCTTCCCCATCTCGGCTTTGGCCCTCTCCGACCGTGTCGAGAAGTACCCTGCATCGCCTGTCTTAAACGAAGTTTTTACAAACGTTCGCCTGAAGTCTTGACGGGCCGCCGCAATTTCAGTTATGTGCCCACGCGGGGATATTCTGTGACAGCCAGTGCCGCCGCTATCGGAGATTGATCGTGACCTTCATTTCCAAGACACACCACGCTGACGTCGTCCTTATTGGGGGCGGAATCATGAGCGCAACCCTCGGTGCGTTCATCAAGCAACTCGAACCCAGCTGGACCATCTCCCTCTTTGAGCGACTCGACGAAGCCGGCCTTGAAAGCTCCGGACCGTGGAACAACGCGGGAACCGGACACGCAGCGCTCTGTGAGCTTAATTACTCCCCCGCAGCGAAGGACGGCTCAGTTGACCCGTCCAAGGCCCTGCACATCAACGAGCAATTCCAGCTTTCCCGGCAGTTCTGGTCCCACTTGGTGGACAACAAGTTGATCGGTTCCCCCAAGGGCTTCATCAACACCGTTCCGCACATGAGCTTTGTCATCGGCGACAAGCACGCAGACTTCCTCAAGACCCGTTACCAAGCACTCAAGCCGAACACGCTCTTCCGCAGCATGGAATACACGGAAGACCAGGCGCAGATCGCCAAGTGGGCTCCCCTGATCGTCAAGGGCCGCGACGCCAAGCAGCGCGTTGCCGCCACCCGCGCAGCGGAAGGCACCGACGTCGACTTCGGGGCCTTGACCCGCGAGCTGACCGGCTACCTCGCCAACAACGGCGTTGAAGTCAATTACGGCCACGACGTCACCAACGTCCGCAAAGCCTCCGACGGCGGCTGGGACCTTTCGCTCAAGCACCCCGCTTCCGGCGAGCATGGCCAGATCCACGCCAAGTTCGTCTTCGTCGGCGCCGGCGGTGGAGCACTCCACCTGCTGCAGGCATCCGGCATCCCGGAAAGCAAGGGCTACGGCGGTTTCCCGGTCTCGGGCCAGTTCTTCCGCTGCACTGACGAGGCCATCGCCAGCCAGCACAGCGCCAAGGTGTACGGCCAGGCCTCTGTAGGCGCCCCGCCCATGTCCGTGCCGCACCTCGACACCCGATACGTCAACGGCAAGCGTTCCCTGCTCTTCGGCCCGTACGCCGGTTTCTCCACGAACTTCCTTAAGACCAGCAGCTACCTTGACTTGCCGCTGTCAATCCGCCCGAGCAACATCATCCCGATGCTCGCCGTGGCGAAGGACAATATGGACCTGACCGCTTACCTGATCAAGGAAGTGGCCAAGCGCCACGATGCCAAGGTGGAGGCCCTCCGCGAGTACTACCCCCAGGCCGACGGCGGCAACTGGGAGCTGATCACAGCGGGCCAGCGCGTGCAGATCATCAAGAAGGACTCCCGAAAGGGCGGCGTGCTGCAGTTCGGCACCGAGGTCATCACGGCTCGCGACGGCTCCATCGGCGCACTGCTCGGCGCATCGCCTGGCGCATCCACCGCAGTCCCGATCATGATCGAGATGCTGCAGCGATCCTTCCCGAAGAACTTCAAGGGCTGGCAATCGAAGCTCAAGGAAATGATGCCGGGCTACGGCGTCAAGCTGAACGACAACCCGGAGCTTGCCGCGGAGCTGGAAGCGAGCACCGCCCGTTCGCTCCAACTCGAGGCTGCCAACGCCATCCAGCACTAGCAACAGTCCGGGCTGCGGCCAGTTCGAGACACAAGACAGACCGTAGATCCCAGGAGACAGTGCAATGTTCCGTCTGGCAAGGCTTTCACTGACGAACAGGGCATTGATCGCGCTGATCACCGTTTTCGCTGCGGTGTTCGGCGTGATCACCATGTCCTCACTCAAGCAGGAACTCATTCCTTCGATCGAGTTTCCGCAGATTTCGGTGATCACGGCCATGCCGGGCGCATCTCCGGAAGTCGTCGACAAGCAACTCAGCCGGCCCCTCGAAACAGCATTGAACAGCGTCGAGGGCTTGGAATCGACCACGTCGACATCGCGGAACGGCGTTTCGCAGATCACCATGGTGTTCACCTACGGGTCGAACCTTGACCGCGCGCGCAACCAGATTGATCGCGCCATCTCCAACGCGAAACGTGTACTCCCGGCCAATGTCGAGCCCCGCTCCTTTGCCGGCAGCATCAGCGACTTCCCTATCGTGTTTTTGGCTGTGTCTTCGGACAAGCCGCTGAGTGAGCTGAACACGGACCTTCAGCGGCTCAGCGTTCCCCGGCTGCAGAAGCTGGACGGGGTCCGCAGCGCCGACGTGACCGGCGGGGCAACCCAGCACATCCTGATCCAGCCCAAAGCACAGGCCATGGCCGCAACCGGCGCCACGGTCCAGTCGCTCACAAACGCCCTCAAGAACAACGGCACGCTGGTTCCGGCAGGGACCATCGAGGACCAAGGCAAGACCTTGTCCCTCCAGATCGGCAGCCCGGTGGACTCCCTCGATGTCATCAAGGGCTTGCCGCTGGCCGGGGCCAAGGGCGGTACCACCATCGGCACCGTCGCGGATGTAAGCATCAAGGACGACGCCGCGACCTCCATTACGCGCACCAACGGGAAGCCGACACTGGCGCTGTCCGTGACGAAGAAGCCCGACGGCGATACGGTTGCCATTTCGCACGCGGTCAAGGATTCGTTCTCCCAGATGGAGGCAGAACTCGGCTCCAATGCGCACTTCACCCCCGTGTTCGACCAAGCCCCGTACATCGAAAAATCGATCAAGGACCTCACCACGGAGGGGCTGCTTGGACTGGGCTTCGCGGTAGCCGTCATCCTTGTGTTCCTGATGTCCGTTCGCTCCACCTTGGTGACGGCGGTGTCCATTCCCCTGTCCCTCCTGATCACGTTCATCGGGATATCGGCAACCCACTACTCGCTGAACATCCTTACCCTGGGCGCGTTGACCATTGCGATCGGCCGCGTGGTGGACGACTCGATCGTGGTGATCGAGAACATCAAACGCCACCTCAGTTACGGAGAACACAAGCTCGCGGCAATCCTCAATTCCATCCGGGAAGTTGCGGGGGCCATCACGGCGTCCACCCTCACGACGGTTGCCGTTTTCCTGCCGATCGCCTTCGTGGGCAATCTGGCGGGCGAGCTATTCCGCCCCTTCGCCCTGACGGTAACCATCGCTCTGCTGTCCTCATTGCTTGTGTCGCTCACCATCGTTCCGGTGTTGGCCTATTGGTTCCTCAAGTCGCCATCTCAGGCCGCCGCCAATGACGCCCGTGCCGCCGAGCGTGCCGTTGCCGCTGCGCACGAGGCAGAGCAGCGCAGCGTGCTGCAGCGCGGATACTTGCCCATCCTGGCCAAGACCCAGAAGCACCCGGTCGTGACGATCGTCGCCGCGGTCCTGGTGTTGGGTGGAACAGCAGCCATGTCCCCGCTGCTGGCCACAGACCTGCTGGGCAGCTCCGGTCAGAACAACATGACCGTGCGCCAGGTTCTTCCCGCCGGTACCAGCCTGGAGCAGACTGGCGCCGCCGCTGCCCAGGTGGAATCGGTCCTGCGCGGGATCGACGGCATCAAGGACGTACAGGTAACGTCAGGCAACGCCCAGACAGGTTTCGCCGCCCTCACGTCAAGTGGCGCCTCGAACTCTACATTCACGGTAGTGACGGACGAAAAAGCCGACCAGCAGAAACTGCAGGACACGGTCCGGTCCCGGCTCGCAAGCGCCGCGTCCGCAGGAAAGGTCACTGTTGGCGCCCAGCAGGGCGGCCTGGGCACGTCTTCCAGCGTGGACATCACGATCAACGCAGCCAACGCCGCTGATCTGAAAACCGCGAGCGACGCTGTGGCGAAGGCCATGGACGGGTTACCCGGTAGCTCCGAGGTAGCCACCAACCTGGATTCCAGCCAGTCCGTAGTACAGGTTAAGGTCGACCGAGCCAAAGCCGTCGCCGCAGGACTGAACGAGGAACAAGTGGCCGGAGTCCTGGCGTCCACCGTCAGTCCCGTACCCGCCGGCACGGTCCGTATCGACACCACGGATTTTCCGGTCCAAATCGGCGAAGGCACGCATTTCAGCAGCATCGCCGATGTCAGGGCCATCAACCTCCCGACGGCGTCAGGACCGGTTCCGCTGTCCAGCATCGCTTCCGTGGACCAAGTGGAAACGCCTGTGTCCATCACCAGCAGCAACGGCCAGCGTAGCGCGAAGGTGACAGTGACACCGTCGGGCTCCAATCTTGGTGCCGTGAGCACGGCCGTCCGTGACCGGCTCGACTCCGTGCAGCTGCCTGCTGGCGTCACTGCCGCGATCGGCGGCGCCACAACGCAGCAGGCGGACTCGTTCCGGCAACTCGGACTCGCTCTCCTGGCCGCCGTCGCCATTGTCTATGTCATCATGGTTGCCGCCTTCAAATCCCTCATCCAGCCCCTTATCCTGCTGGTGTCCGTGCCTTTCGCGGCGACAGGTGCCATCGCTTTGCTCCTCGTCACGGGCGTCCCGCTCGGGCTCCCTTCCCTCATTGGCATGCTGATGTTGGTGGGAATCGTGGTGACCAATGCGATCGTGCTGATCGACCTCATCAACCAATACCGCAAGCCACACGGCGGCGGCCCCGGAATGAGTGTGGCGGAAGCCATCACCCACGGCGCCCGGCAGCGGCTGCGTCCCATCCTGATGACCGCCCTCGCCACCGTTTTCGCCCTCACCCCCATGGCCCTGGGTATCACGGGAGGCGGCGGCTTCATTTCCCGGCCATTGGCCATTGTGGTCATCGGTGGCCTCGTCTCATCCACGGCACTGACCCTGGTCCTGGTGCCGGTGCTCTACAAATTGGTCGAAGGCCGGCGCGAGAAGAAGGCGCTGCTCAAGGCACTCACGGAGCGTCCCGACGTCCCAAAGGATGGCACGGCCGGCCATGGCCAGGCAGACCACCTGGACTGGACCACCGGAATGGTCCCCAGGGTCACCGGCCGCCGGTCCGCTTCCGGCCCCGCCGAGTAGGGCAACACACCGGGAACAAAATGATGCCTTGCCCTGTTGCAACCATCGATACATGCAAATGCATCTATCTTGAGGTAGACTGTTGGCAGAGCCCGGACACCAACCGGGCAGGCAGAAAGGCACATCATGGAGATCGGCGTATTCAGCGTCAGCGATATCACCACTGACCCCACCACGGGCCATACCCCCACGGAGAACGAGCGCATCAAGGCCGCTGTGGCAATTGCCAAGAAGGTCGAAGAGATCGGCATGGACGTCTATGCGATCGGCGAACACCACAACCGCCCCTTCTTCTCGTCCTCCCCCACCACCACCTTGGCCTACATCGCGGCACAGACGGAACGCATCACGCTGTCCACGTCCACCACGCTGATCACCACAAACGATCCCGTCAAGATCGCCGAAGACTTCGCCATGCTCCAGCACCTGGCGGATGGCCGCGTGGACCTCATCATGGGCCGGGGCAACACGGCTCCGGTTTACCCCTGGTTCGGCAAGAACATCCAGGACGGGATCGAACTCGCCGTGGAGAACTACTCCCTGCTGCGCCGGCTCTGGGACGAGGACACCGTCAACTGGAGTGGCAAATACCGCACCCCGCTGCAGAACTTCACGTCCACACCCCGCCCGCTCGACGGCGTCGCGCCCTTCGTCTGGCACGGCTCCATCCGCAGTCCCCAGATCGCGGAACTTGCGGCGTACTATGGCGACGGTTTCTTCGCCAACAACATTTTCTGGCCCAAGGAGCACTACCAGCAGCTGATCGGCCTGTACCGCGAACGCTACGAGCACTACGGCCATGGCAAGGCAGACCAGGCCATCGTGGGCCTCGGCGGGCAGTTCTTCATGCGCAAGAACTCCCAGGATGCGGTGAAGGAATTCCGCCCTTACTTCGATAATGCTCCGGTCTATGGCCACGGGCCTTCCTTGGAAGACTTCACCTCCCAGACGCCCCTGACTGTGGGCAGCCCCCAGGAAGTCATCGAGAAGACGCTGACTTTCCGCGAATACTTCGGCGATTACCAGCGGCAGCTGTTCCTGGTGGACCACGCCGGATTGCCGCTCAAGACCGTGCTGGAGCAGCTGGATCTCTTCGGCGAAGAAGTCCTTCCGGTCCTGCGCAAGGAGTTCGCGGACCGCAAGCCCGCCCATGTGCCTGACGCACCTACCCACGCGTCGCGCGTTGCCGCTTCCTTGGCCGCTTCCTCCAGCGATGATGTGACCGATCCCGCCGGGAGGTCGGCGTGAGCACCAAGGCGCCCACCTCGTCGGCCGTGCGCCTCGCCGCAGAAACCTGGGAGTCCTTGTTCCGCTCCCAGGTTGCGGTGATGCGCCGGCTCCAGGCCGGACAGGCGTTCAAGAAACTCCCCATCAAGGAGTATGACGTCCTGTTCACGCTCTCCCGCTGCCCCACGGGCAAGCTCCGGCTGAACGAGATCAATGATCACGTCCTGCTCAGCCAATCGAGCCTGAGCCGCTTGGTTGACAGGTTGGAGAAGCGCGGACTCGTCGAACGCAGCATTGCCCCCGACGACGGCCGTGGGATCCTTCTGGGACTTACCGAAGCCGGGCAGGAACTGCAAAAAGAGATCGGCCGCGAACACATCCGCGACATCGCCGAGCTTGTGGCTCCGGCCCTGACGGCAGAGGAACAGCGCGAGCTTCTCCGGTTGACCGAAAAGCTGCAAGCGTTCGTGGCACACAAGTAGGCGGCCGGACGGCGTCTAGCGCAGGACGACGAGCTTTGCCGGATCCTCATCCGGCAGTTCGTCGGCCACTACCGCTGTGACCTTCAAGCTCTTCAAGGACAAGCTCCCGCCCACCGTGGACAGGAACGCAGTGTCCGAGGAATCGCGACCGGCCGTGATGCGGAGCATGGACTCCCGGGGAGCCAGCCCGGTGGGGTCTATCACGTACCAGGTTCCGTCGATGTGGGCCTCGGCCACGGCGTGGAAGTCCATGGGGCTCAGCCCGGGGGCATAGACGGCGGCGAGCCGGGCGGGGATGTCCTTGGAGCGGAGCAGGGCAATGGCAAGGTGGGCGAAGTCCCGGCAAACACCTTTGCGGTGCAGGAGCGTTTCCACTGCGCCATCTGTCCCCCGGGAGGATCCACTGATGTAACGCAGTTCGTCGTGGACCCACTTCCGGACGGCCTGCAACAGTTCCTCGCCGTGCAGCCCCCCGAACTCGGCGTACGACGTCGGAAGCAGCCGATCGGATTCGGCATAACGGCTTGGCCGCACATAACGGATGAGTTCCATCCGCGAGGACTCATCAGGGAGGCCAACGCCCTTCACCGAGGCCCGGTAATCAACCGTGACCTCGCTGGGTTCGGCGAACTCCATGTAGTGGAAACGTCCACCATGGTGGTCCGTCAACTCAGTGAGCGGGACAGCGTCGCCTTCCACCGTGACTGACAACTCTTCGGTCAACGATTCGTAGCCTGAATTGGTGGCGACGGCGATTGCCATCGCCACCTTGGTGTTGGCGACGGTCTTGAAAACGAGTTGGGCAGCAACGTTGCGTTCCATGGATCTCCGGAGTGTTGCGGCTAGACAACCCCCCGCTGTCGCCGATCTATGTGTGTCAATCCGTGGTTCTACAGATTGATCTTCAGAGACAGTAGCATCCGCTGGACGTTGGCGAATTCCGAACTCTGATCGACGTACTTGGCGGCTTGGTCCAGGGTGTCGAAGGACTTCGCGGGCGCAACTACTTCGTCCGTGGCAAAAGCGTGCACTGCGGGCATGTCGCCAAAGTAGTAGTTGCCTTTTCCTGCGGGCCCCACCACGAGATTCCGGAGTTGGCAGGTCTGTCCATCAGTTCCAGCCAGCATATTGGTGATGCCGTACGAACCGAAGAACTTGTAGCCCTGAATAACCCTGAACACCACGTGCGGAGGAATCGTCGATTCGCCATCCGCGTGGGGCAGGTCAATCGGGACGCTGCTGACTACCACATAAGGCCGCTTGGCGGCCGGGCTGCACTCGGCCGGGCTCTCTACGGGCAGCCCGGTGTGCAGCGTCGCCAGATACCCTCCCTTGGCATCCTTGACCACGATCTTCAGGGCGCCCGGCAAGGAGCCGGCGTCGGGCATGACCGATTGGGCAATCCAGTCGCTTGGAAGATCGAAGCTGACCTTCTTGGCCGCATCCGAATACGTCTTCCAAGCAGAGGCCGTAGCCCCCGCCGTCGCCGTACTTCCCGCGGAGGGGCTCCCCGATGCAGCGGAAGTGCCCGACGGCGGGGCAGAACTCGAGCCCGACGGCGCCGTCGTGCCCGGCGCCGGACTGGTGGACCCGGCCGTCCAGACGGTTCCGCCCTTGCCATCGGAACTGCAGCCTGCCGAGGACACCACAAGGAGCGCCCCCACGAAGGCGACTGAAAACTGCAACGGGATCCGCTTCGCTCTCATGCGCACCAGCCTAGCGGCGCCCCGCCGCTGCCCGCCTGTCCTGGTCGGCGTTTCGCGAGCCCAAACCGCAGGGCGTTCGGCGAGCGGCTGCGCCTCGCGCTGTGGGACTAGGCTGGACGCATGGCTCCAGATCAGTTTGACGAGGACGAAAACAGTGTGGCGGGAATCTCCGCTGTGGACATCGCGGATTGGCGCTTGCGTACGTTTGCCTTGTACGACGACGTCCGGAAGATTGCAGTGAGCGATCCCTTTCAGGCCCATGTCTATTGGCGCCAGGAACGGGACCGTATGTTCGGTACCCACCCGGCGTCGGCCTTGACGCCAGCTAGCAAGCAAGCTTTCGCCGGCCTGCGCACGGCAGACTACAACTCCCGATTCCGCCGCTATGCTGCTTTGTCTCCCGAAGGCGCGGGGCAGGAGATGAACGTCCAGACCGGAACGGACGGCGTAGTGCCATTCGTCCGCCTCGGCACATTCGATCTCGACGAGCTTGGTTCGCTGGCTGTGTGGCGCCTCCGCAGCTATGGCGGCGGCATCTTCGTCCCCTTCCGCGACGCCACAGCCGGTAAGCCGGGAGGAAGCTACGGCGCCGGCCGATACCTGTTGGACACCATCAAGGGCGCTTTCCACGGCCTTCGAGGATCCGGGCAAACGCAGGAGTTTGTCCTCGACTTCAACTTCGCCTACAACCCGTCCTGCGCGTACAACGAGGCCTGGGCCTGCCCCTTGGCCGGACCGGCGAATCGCCTGGCCGCGGACATCCCGGTCGGTGAGCTTTACCTGCCCCTCTAAATAGGCGCGAGGACGTAGGATGTCTTCATGACCTCCCCACGTGCACGCAGGATCGCCCGCGTCCGCCCCCTCTCCCCGCCACTCGGGACGAACAATTCTTCGTGGCGAACGACGCTGTCGAATTCGCTTCGGAGGCAGGGCGCAGCTGGACCGTGGTGGAGAGCCTGTACCAGCCAACATCTTCGGCATGGCACACAAGACTGGCCGGCCAGGCCGGGACCTGCCCGCACAAGCGTTCCGCAAGGCCGCCACAAGTGTCATCGGACCGGGCGGTGCCATTTTCCCGGCTGAGTGCGCCCGGATCGCGCCGGGAGACGTTGTGACCTGCCGCGTTGAGGGCATCGGAGCTGACCAACCCTGTCAAAGCTGCTTCCTGGGAGAAATCCCCGGCGTGATATGACAGGCTTGAGCCATGGACTCTTCTGCCGCGCCCACGACTGAGCCGCGGCAGACGTCCCTTTCGAGAACGCTTACCAGCAAGCGTCGCAAAGGCATCCTGCGCTATCCGGTGGTCCGGCAGCTCATCCGTTTCACCGGCGTCGGAATCATCTGCACGGCAACGTCGCTGGCCCTGTACGCACTGTTCCGGCCGTGGATGGGACCCCAGCTGGCCAACGCCGCAGCGCTGATCATCACGTCGGTCATGAATACGGCACTGAACCGGCGGCTGACCTTCAAAATCACCGGCAACCGGAAGAGGACCCGGGACCATCTGAACGGGCTGATCGTGATCGCGGTGGCCCTGGTCATCACGGGAGGGAGCCTGGGCGTGCTGCATGCGTTCCGGCCCAATGCCACCCTGACCGAGGACCTCTGGACCACCACGCTGTCCGGATTCTTCGCCACGGCCGTGCGCTTCACCATGCTGCGGCACTGGATTTTCCGTCGGGCGCGGCACGTCTGAGCTGCCGTCGGATTCCCAACTCGCACTTGTTGTCGCTTAGAGCCCGCAAAACGACAGTTGCTGCCAGTCAGTTGGGTAGGGGACAGTCAGCGGCGACCGAGTCCCTGCACGCTCCCGACGGCGGCAGCCACGGCTTGCGCGGCTTGCTCCAGTTCCGTTGAGGTCACAGCGGAGTTGAAGCTGAAGCGGACGGCAGTCTGGGCTACCTCGGCCTCAATGCCCAACGCCAGCAGGACTGGTGACGGCTCATCCGATCCCGCGGCGCATGCCGATCCGCTCGAACAGACCACCCCAAGCCGCTCAAGTTCCAGCAAGACGGATTCTCCGCTGGTGCCGGGGAAACAGAAGGACGCGATGGATGGCAGCCGGCGCGAGGGGTGGCCGGTGAGAAAAGCTCCGGGCACAGTTTCAAGGATTGTCCCGATGAAGGCATCCCGCAGCTCAGAGACCCGGCCGGCGAGTCCCGACTGTTCAGCCAATCCGGATTGTTCAGCGTGGGCAAGGGTCAATGCCGTGGCCAGCGCAACGGCACCCGCTACATTTTCGGTTCCGGAGCGTCGCCCCAGCTCCTGGCCACCACCGTGGACTACTGGCTCGATCTTGAGTTTTCCCTTGGCATAAAGAACGCCGCTGCCCTTGGGCGCGCCGAGTTTATGGCCGGAAATACTCAGCGCGTCGACGCCCAGTTCCTTGACGCCAATGGGTAGCCAGCCGGCGGCCTGGACGGCGTCCGTATGGAACGGCACGCCATGTTCCGCGGCCACCTCCGCGAGCTGCCGCACCGGCTGCACTGTCCCGATCTCGTTGTTGGCATACATGATGCTGACGAGGGCGGATTCCGGACGTAGGGTGGACCGGAGCGCCTCAGGGGTGACGACTCCGTACCTGTCCACGGGGACCACGTCCACGTCGAATCCATGGACGCGTTGCAGGTAGTGTGCGGATTCCTCGACGGCAGGGTGTTCGATCGCGCTGATGACAATCCGGTTCAGGGCCGGATCCGCGGACCGCCTTGCGAGGGCGATTCCCTTCACGGCCAAGTTGTCGGCTTCGGTGCCGCCGGAGGTGAAGGTGACCTCGCCCGGCCGGCAGCCCAGGACCTTCGCTACCGCCGCACGAGCGCCGGACAACGCGTTCGCAGCTGCTTCGCCGAGGCTGTGGTGGCTTGAGGGGTTGCCGAACTCGCCCGTCAAGTAGGGCCACATCGCTTCGAGGACTTCCCTGCGGACGGGAGTTGCGGCCGCGGCGTCGAGGAAGATCATTGCGTCAGCCCAGGCCTGGGGAAACGCCCACGTCCAGCGTCACGTCCAGGCCCAAATCCAGCGCGGCAACACTGTGCGTGAGTCCGCCGATGGAAATGACATCCACTCCCGCCGCGGCGATGTCCGCCACGGTGTTGACGTTGACGTTGCCACTTGCCTCGACGATGGCGCGCCCGGCCACCTGCTCCACGCCGGCACGGAGCTCCTCAAGGGAGAAGTTGTCCAACATGATCGTGTCCACGCCAGCGGCGAGCACGGGTTCGATCTGCTCGGCACGGTCTACTTCCACCTCGAAATGCGTGGTGTGGCCCAGCTGTGCCTTGGCGGCCGCGAGCAATGCGGTGAGTTTAGCGGAATCGCCACCGGTCATCACGGCCAAGTGGTTGTCCTTGGCCAGGACCGCATCAGACAGGCTGTAGCGGTGGTTGGCTCCCCCGCCGCAACGCACGGCGTAGCGTTCCAATACCCGCAGCCCGGGGGTTGTCTTCCGGGTGTCCGTGATCCGGGCCTTGGTGCCTTCGACCAGCTTCACGAACTCTGACGTCTTGGTGGCAATTGCGCTCATGCGCTGGGCCAGGTTGAGCCCGACGCGTTCGGCGAGCAGCACCGAGCGGGCGCGGCCGCTGACCCGCGCGAGGCGGGTTCCGGCGTCGAACGCTTCACCGTCGGCAAGCAGTAACTCCACTTCGGTGTCCGGGTCGATGAGCAGCATGGCGTCCCGGAACACAGTTCCGCCGCTGAAGACCCCGGGAACGCGCGCATTGAGCACGGCGGTGGCCCTGGCCTCGGCGGGGATGAGCAGTTGCGAAGTGATGTCCCCGTTTGGCGCATCCTCCGCGAAGGCCCGCTCCAGAATGTCCCGGACGGGTGCTGCGGGGAGGGTCAGGCTAGTCATTGACGAGGCTCGCTTTCCGGCGGATGGTGTATCTCTGATTCGGTTCTTCATACGGGGTTTCGACGGCGTCACTCCGGTAGTGCGCCCCCAGCGACCCCCGCCGCGCCCCGGCAGCTTGCACCAACAGTTGCGCCGCCAGGAGCAAATTGGCGTCCTCGTGCACCAAGGAATCCGCCGAGTCCGGAACAGCCTCCGGATCCAGGACGTCGGCCCAAGCGTTGAGTGCCTCAGCAGCCTCCCGGAGCAGCCCCCCAGTCCGGAGAACCCCGGCCTTGGCAGTCATCAGCCGACGAAGGGCGGTACGGCTGAACGGCTCGGGGACAAGTTCAGGCTGCCACGCGAGCGCCCCGGCAGGCGCCGAGGGAACCAGCGAGCCGGTCTCCCCGTCGTTCGGAGGCACCTCGCCAAGGAACCCCTCAACAGCCCGCCGCCCGAACACGAGTCCTTCGAGCAGGGAGTTGCTGGCCAGTCGGTTCGCGCCCTGGACACCGGTGCACGCCACTTCGCCGGCCGCAAGCAGCCCGGGCACGGAGGTGCGGCCGTACAGATCGGTGACGACGCCTCCCATCCAGTAATGGGCGGCCGGGGCAACCGGAACGGGCTGACGGGTCCAGTCGACGCCGGCTTCGCGGGTCCGGGCGCTGATGGTGGGGAATCGTTTCTTGAGGAAGCCTTGCCCCTTGGCTGCTTCGACCACCCGGGCGTCAAGGAAGACGTGGCCGTTGGGATCGCCAAGTGAAGCCAAGTGGAGGGCGATGCTGCGGGAGACGACGTCGCGCGGAGCAAGTTCGGCGTCCGGGTGGTAGGCCGGCATGAATCGTTCGCCCTTGGCGTCCACCAAGATGGCGCCTTCACCGCGGACAGCTTCGGAGATCAGGAGGGGATCAGCGCCGCCGGCCGCCGGGCCTGCGGCAGCTGGCAGCACCATGCTCGTGGGGTGGAACTGGAAGAACTCGAGGTCCGCGAGTTCCGCTCCTGCCCGCCACGCGAGCGCGAGCCCGTCGGCCGTTGCAACCGAGGGATTGGTGGTCCGGGCAAATAGCTGCCCCGCTCCACCGGTGGCAAGCAGGACGGCATCGCCTTGCATGGCCTCGAGGCGTCCGTTACGCAGGAATTCAACGCCTGTCACCTGTCCCTCGGACTGGATCAAGCCGGTGGCCTGTGCGTGTCCCAGCACCTGGAGTTTCCCGGCGGCCTGCGCGTCAAGGACTGCGAGGATGAGTGCCTTCGCAATTCCGGCGCCAGTGGCGTCTCCGCCGGCGTGCAGGATCCTCGGAGCCGAGTGAGCGGCTTCGAGCCCCAAGGCGCGATCGCCGTCGTCGTCCGCGTCGAAACGGACACCGAAACGCTCAAGCCCCATGATGTCGAGGCGAGCTTCGGTGCACAGCACCCGCACGGCTTCCTCGTTGCAGTGGCCGCCGCCGGCTTTGAGGGTGTCCGCAATGTGCGCGGCAACGGTATCCCCGGGGGCGGGCTGCTCGAGCACTGCCGAAATCCCGCCTTGCGCGAAGAAGGTGTTGCTGTCTGCCAGCGCGCCTTTGCTGAGCAGGACGACGTCCGCACCGGCCTCGGCGGCAAGCAGTGCGGAATAGAGTCCGGCGATGCCGCTGCCGACGACGATGAGTCGCCGCGGCGCCCTAGCACCGGGAAAGTGTTCTGCAGTCATATCAGGCTCAATTCGACTGGTTGACGGGATGGGCCTAGAGCGGCCGTGCTGCAAGCATGCGCTCGAGGGCGATCTTGGCGTTGTCCTTGACGGAGTCGTCTACGGTGATGCGGTTGACCACGCGGCCCTCCACCAATTCTTCAAGCACCCAGGCGAGGTAACCGGGGTGGATGCGGTACATCGTGGAGCAAGGGCAGATCACCGGGTCCAGGCAGAAGATGGTGTGCTGGGGGTTCTCGGCCGCCAAACGGTTCACCATGTTGATCTCGGTCCCGATTGCGAAGGTGGTGGGCTCGGTTGCGGCGGCGATGGCCTTCTTGATGAAGTCGGTGGAGCCTGCGCCGTCTGCCGCGTCAACAACTTCCATGGGGCATTCGGGGTGCACAATGACGTTCACGCCGGGGAATTCGGCGCGGGCTTTCTCGATCTGGCCCACGTTGAAGCGCTTGTGGACGGAGCAGAAGCCGTGCCAGAGGATGACCCGTGAATCCAGCAGGGTCTGCTCATCGTTTCCGCCGAGCTCCTTGCGCGGGTTCCACATAGGCATCTGCTCCAGAGGCACGCCAAGGGCTTTGGCAGTGTTGCGGCCCAGGTGCTGGTCAGGGAAGAAAAGCACCCGCTGGCCGCGTTCGAAAGCCCATTCGAGCACTGTCTTGGCATTGGAGGACGTGCAGACGATGCCGCCATTGCGGCCGCAGAAGGCCTTCAATGCTGCTGACGAGTTCATGTAGGTCACCGGGATGACCGGGGCCCTGCCTTCGGAATCAGGGGCGGTCCCGAAGATCTCTTCGAGCTGCTCCCAGCATTCCTCCACCGAGTCTTCGTCTGCCATGTCCGCCATGGAGCAACCGGCGGCCAGGTTCGGCAGGACCACGGCCTGGTTCTCGCTGGAAAGAATGTCCGCAGTCTCCGCCATGAAATGCACACCGCAGAAGATGATGGCCTCGGCGTCGGGCTTGGTCAGGGCCGCGTTGGCAAGTTGGAAGGAGTCGCCCACGAAATCCGCATACTGGACAACTTCGTCGCGCTGGTAGAAGTGGCCCAGAATAACGGCCCGGTCCCCCAGCGTCTCCTTGGCGGCGCGGATCCGGGCGTCGAGCTCTGCGTCACTGGCCAGCTTGTATTCTTCAGGCAATTGGCCCTGCCGGGGGGTGGCCTTTGGGGCGTCGTCGGAGCTGGAAGCGCCGGGACCATAGGCGGGAATGCCGGCGAGGGCCTCTGCGAGGTCGTACTCCCACGGGCCCTTGGCCAGAGCGGGGCTGCACGTTGAGCCCGCCGCGGAACGGCCACTCTCGGCTTCCTCCCGCGTGATCAGCTGAATAGCTGTGTTGACGCTGCTCATGGTGTACTCCTGTTGTCTGGCCCGAGTCCGGGCGTGCCGGTGAAGCGGTAGAGGCGTGGCGGGCGGTGTTTTCCGCCCTGGAGGTATTCACCGGTCTCCTCGATTTCCGGTGCTCCCTTGATTTGCCGGCGAAAGTTCGCCGGATCCAGCTGGCGGTCCAGGACAGCCTCATAGACTTCGCGGACCTGGGCCAGGGTGAAGAATTCCCCCAGCAAGTGATAGGCAATGGACCCGTAGGCCATCTTGTTGCGCAGCCGCCATAGGGCGTAGTCGACAATCGTGTTGTGGTCGAAGGCCAATTCGGCGAGCCTGTCTGCCCGGAACCAACGAACGTTCTCTGACTCGTCCGCCAGTGCGGCTTCCGTGGGCTGCACCAACGCCCAGTAGACGATCGAGACAACACGTTGGGCAGGCGAGCGGTGCAGGCCGCCGAAGGCGTAGAGCTGCTCGAGGTACTGAGGCGCCAACCCGGTTGTTTCGCGGAGGTTCCTCGACGCTGCATCCTGGAGGGACTCGTCATGCTGCAAGGGACCGCCGGGAAGCGCCCACATGTCCTTGAACGGTTCGCGGATGCGGCGCACCAGCGGCAGCCACAGCGTCGGGCGGCCGGAGCTTTCGCTCGGGCGGAGGGCGAAAATCACCGTGGAAATAGCCAACGACGGCGGTGCGAGTCTGCGCTCTGCCACATTGGCGGAGGTGGCGTACACGGTTTCACCCCGCTTCTTTGCCTCAGGGACTGGAACGATAGTTAAAGTCAAAATGACTAGAACTCATGGTACGACTGCCTGGGGACAGTGTCCAAATGTTTCAGCCCGCATTCTCCCTGGCTGCCGCTTCCAGGAGGGGCAAGGTGCGGCCTTGGAAGTGCGTATTCAGCACGATCACCGACGACGAGCGGAGCACGGTCTTGGTTGCGATGAGCTTGTCCAGCACGCGCTGCAGGTCCGAGTTTGACTTGCCCACCACCCGCACCATGAGATCCGAACTGCCGGAAACAGTGTGGATCTCAATAAGTTCGGGAATAGCGGCCAAGGCTTCGACGACGGCGTCGTGCCCCAGGTCCTGGTTGATGGTGAGCGAGCAGAAGGCCACCACGGGATAGCCGAAGCCTGCAGGGTCCGGCTGAGGAACCCAAGGAGCCACCACACCCCGCTCGGCCATCCTGTCCAGCCGGGATTGGACCGTGGCGCGAGCCACCTTCAACACCCTGGATGCCTCAAGGACAGACGCACGCGGGGAGTCGGTGAAAAATCGGACAATCTTGGCATCCAACTCGTCAACAGCCACCAATTTTCCCTACTTCCACCCGGACACTGCACAAATCGATAGGAAACATGCTGATCTTCGTTCACATTGCGTCCATGGTCTCACAAGTGTTTTTCGCCACTTTGCCTGTGTAAGCGGTAAATTCGATAAGTCCCACGAGGACCAGCTGACAAACCCTCCACAAGAAGGCAAACACGAATGACAACGACGTCCACCGCTGTTCGACCCGCCATTCCTTCGCAAGGCCTTGGCCACTCGATGAAGCCCCGCCAACTGACCATGATGGGCTTGGGCAGCGCCATCGGTGCAGGCCTCTTCCTCGGCTCAGGCGCCGGGATCCATGCGGCCGGTCCCGCAGTGCTTATCTCCTACCTTGTGGCCGGCACCCTGATCATCCTGGTGATGTGGGCCCTGGGGGAAATGGCCGCAGCCAACCCCAACAGCGGCGCCTTCTCCGTCTATGCCGAAAAGGCGATGGGCAAAACGGCCGGTTCAACGGTCGGATGGCTCTGGTGGTTGCAGTTGGTGGTCGTCATCGCCGCGGAAGCCCTCGGGGCGGCCGGATTGCTCTTCTCGGTCTGGCCGGTCATTCCCGTGTGGGCACTGGCGCTGATTTTCATGGTGGCCTTTACCGCGATCAACCTCGCCGGAGTCCGGAACTTTGGTGAGTTCGAGTTCTGGTTCGCCATCCTGAAGGTTGCGGCCATTGTGGTCTTCCTCATCATCGGCGCGGCATTGCTGTTCGGTTGGCTGCCTGGAGTGACTTCCCCCGGCTTTGGACACATCACGGGTAACTTCGCACCGTCCGGTTGGGCCGGAATTGCCGCGGCGCTCTTTGTAGTGATCTTCGCCTTCGGCGGCACCGAAATCGTGAGCGTGGCTGCCGCGGAAACGCAGGACCCGGTTCACAGCGTCGGCAAGGCCATCCGCACCGTGGTGTGGCGCATCCTGGTTTTCTACATCGGCTCAGTCTTCGTCATTGCGGCCGTCCTTCCCTCGGACTCAGAAGGGTTGAAGTCGCCGTTCGCTGGCGTCCTGAACCTGGCGGGCATCCCGGGAGCCGGCACGGCAATCACCCTTGTTGCCGTTGTGGCCCTGCTGTCAGCGCTCAACGCGAACCTCTACGGGGCCTCACGCATGGTGTTCTCGCTATCCGAGCGCGGCGAAGCCCCGGCTTTCCTGTCGCGGCTGCGCGGCGCCCGGGTGCCAATGGCCGCCGTCGGCGTCTCTGTCACCTTCGGCTTCATCGCCACCGTGCTGGAACTGCTCTTTCCCGATCACGTCCTGCCGGCCTTGCTCAACCTGGTGGGCTCCACCTGCCTCGTGGTGTGGGGTACGGCACTCGTGTCCCAGTTCATCCTGCGTCGCCGTGCCGACCGCGAAGGAACCGAGTTGCCGCTTCGCATGAAGGGCTTCCCCTTCCTGACAGTGTTCGGACTTGCACTGCTTGCCCTCATCTTCGTGGTGGGCTTCTCGAACGCCGAGAGCGCGGGCCAGTTGATCGGCACGTTCCTTCTGATCGCGTGCCTCGCCGTGGCCTGTCGCATCGGGGCCAAGGCCAAGGCGGCACGAAGCGCATAGCAAACCCAACTGACTCGCAGTTGTTGTCGTTTTGACGCCTCACAACGACAACAACTGCTGGGCCCACGCCGCCAGGGTTCCCTGGCCGTGGGGCCCCACCGGCGAGGGTCCCTGCCTGAGCTTGCGAAGGCTGGGAGCCTGTGGGGACTTGCGAGGCGAGGGTGGCGGTGGGGATTGCTTGGGTGAGGGAAAGTTGTACAAACTGCTATGCCGTCCCTCGGAACCATTGACAGTTCTTGGCAGTTTGCCCAGCCACAAATAGGCGGATTGCCTACGGCCCACACAGTGACTACGGTCACGTCCATGGACTCACTTCTTCCCGCTGTGGCCGCAGCCGACGCCGCGCCCTTGGCCTCCGAGCAGCTCAGGGAGCTTTACTCCCTGATGGCTGCCGTTCGATATCTGGATACCTCGGCCGTTGCTTGGCAGCGTCAGGGAATCATTCCCGGCTATGCTCCGGAACTCGGCCAGGAAGCAGCCCAGGTCGGCAGCGCCTACGCCCTCGATACGGCACGCGATTTCGCTTTTCCGACGTACCGCGAGATGGGTGTCGCAAGGACCATGGGCGTGGACATGCTGGGGTACATGTCCACCCACAAGGCAACGTGGCACGGCGGAATGTATGATCCGTTGGCAAGCCGCCTCGCGCCTATCCAGGCCGTGGTGGCAGGCTCGGTGCTCCATGCCGTCGGCTGGGCCCACGGCCAGACCCTGAGCGGCGAGCCGGGAGTTGCGCTCAGCTACTTCGGCGACGGCGCTTCCTCCCAAGGCGATGTCCATGAAGCCATGAACTTTGCCGCCGTGATGAAAACACCGGTTGTCTTCTTCATTCAAAACAACGGCTGGGCGATTTCCGTGCCCACCGAGCGGCAAGTGGCCGGCGGTTCGGTGGCTGGCCGCGCAGCCAGCTACGGCATCCCGGGCATTCAGGTGGATGGCAACGATGTGGTTGCCGTCTATGAGGCCACCCGGGACGCCTTCGTCCACTGCCGCGCAGGAAACGGCCCAGTAGTGGTCGAAGCAATGACCTACCGCCGCGGTCCCCATTCCACAGCTGACGACCCCGGCCGGTACCGGAGCCTCGACGATGAGCGCATCGACGCCGGCAAGGATCCCTTGGAGCGTCTCCGCGAGCGTCTGCTCGCCGAGGGCGCGGCAGATGACGCCTTCTTCGCGGCAGCCCACGAAGCAGCACGAATCGAGGAAGAAGTGATCCGCACCGGAATCGAAGCCCTCGGCCCGCGGCCAGGCACTGAGATGTTCGATTTCGTCTTCCAGGAAACCACCCCTGCCCTTGAAAACCAGGCCATCCGTTGGCGCGAGGAGTCCGAACATGTCTGAGAGCATCACAGCCACCCTCGAAGCCGGGACAACCACAGAGTCCCAGCGGACACACATCTCCATGCAGCAGGCCCTCAACCGCGCCTTGGACGAAATCCTGTTCGCCGATCCAAAGACGGTGGTCTTCGGCGAGGACTGCGGCCAGTTGGGTGGCGTCTTCCGCATCACGGATGGCTTGCAGGCCAAGCACGGAGAATCCCGCGTCTTCGACACGCCGCTGGCTGAATCGGGGATCCTGGGCATGTCCGTGGGGCTCGCCATGGCTGGCTTCCACCCTATTCCGGAAGTCCAGTTCGACGGCTTCGCGTATCCCGCCATCAACCAGATCGTGTGCCAGGTCGCCAGGATGAACTACCGCAGCCGGGGCAAGCTTCCGATGCCGATCACGCTCCGGGTCCCCAGCTTCGGCGGCATTCGCGCCCCCGAACACCACGGCGAAAGCCTCGAGGCACTCTTCGCACACGTTCCGGGCCTCAAGGTTGTCTCGCCGTCGGGCCCGCACGATGCCTACCACCTGCTCAAGTACGCGGCTTCGCGGCCGGACCCGGTGATCTTCATGGAACCTAAGTCCCGGTACTGGCAAAAGGGCGACGTCGACGCTTCCGACGGCGGAACCCTCACCGGCGCCCGGATTGTCCGGCCGGGCCGCCACCTGACCCTCGTGGCTTGGGGCGCCATGGTGGCCCGGTGCCTGCAGGTTGCGGAACTCGCGGCTGAGGACGGAATCGACGTCGAGGTCCTTGATCTGCGCTGGCTCAAGCCGATCGACGCCCAAGCATTGGCGACTTCCGTCGGAAAGACGCGGCGCGCCGTCGTCGTGCATGAAGCTCCGCTGACCTCCGGGCTGGGGGCCGAAGTGGCCCAACTGATCACGCAAAGCTGCTTTGACACGCTGAAGGCGCCCGTGGAGCGGGTCACCGGCTTCGACGTGCCGTATCCCTCCGGCGACCTGGAGGACGAATACATCCCGAACATTGACCGCATCCTCCTGGGGATCCAACGAGTACTGGAGTATCGACGTGGCTGAAATCAGCTTCCCCCTGCCCGATCTCGGCGAAGGCCTCATCGAAGCGACCGTGCTGGACTGGCTCGTCTCCCCCGGCGACCAGGTGGAACGGAATCAGCCGCTCGTGGAGCTGGAAACGAGTAAGTCCGCCCTCGAGTTGCCGAGCCCGCAGGCAGGTAAAGTGATCCGTATCCACGGTGCGCCGGGCGACACTGTCAACGTCGGTGAACCGCTGGTGGTGTTCGAGGTGCCGGACAATACCGCCGGCATCGTGGGCACGGTTCCGAAGGATGATGCACCCAAGCGCCGGGTCCGCCTGAGCGCCGTACTTGATGAGGACTGACACCATGAGCGGCAGGCACACAGAAGAGCACATCCATACGGTGGAAGGAACGGATCCCCATATCTTCGTGGAAATCCATGAACCCGCCGCAGGGACCGACGCCGGACTGCGCCCCATCCTGCTCCTGCATGGCTTCTCTTCCTCGAGCAAGCTCAACTGGGGAGACACCGGGTGGATTACCGCCCTGCAGGCCGCCGGCCGCCGCGTCATCACAGTGGACCTCCCCGGGCACGGCCGAAGCGCTTCGCCCGAGGACTTGGACTCTTACTCCCCCAGCCGGATCCGCGCGGACCTGCTCCAGATAGTGGCCGACGCCGGCGCGCGCCCGTTGCGCGATGGCGACCCTTCCAGCGGACTCGACATCATTGGCTATTCTTTGGGCTCGCGGCTCGCTTGGGAATTCGGGGCAACCCAGCCCGAACTCGTGCACCGCCTGGTGTTGGGCGGCCCGAACAAGGAGGACCCGCTGGCATACTTCGATCTCGTGGCTGCCCAGCACTACCTCGCGGACGGCACGCCCATTGAAGACGAATCCACCGCGGGGTTGCTCAAAATGGCGCAGCTCTTGCCGAGCAACGATTTGTTTGCGCTCTTGTCGCTGATCGAGGCGATCAAAGGCGAACCGTACGATCCCGCCGAGGCGGTGCCGCACATGCCGGTGTTGCTAGTGGCCGGTGACAAGGACGAGCGGGCCGTCACCATGTCTGAGCTCGCGTCAATCGCCTCCCACTCCGGCGGCATGGTGGAACAATTGCTCGTCCCCGGACGGAACCACAGCAACGCCGTGACCAGCCGGGTGTTCAAGGACGCGGCGATAGCGTTCCTCGGCGTCTAGGCCGACGATGAAGCGGCTGGCCTTACCGGGCCAGCCGCTCTGCGTTAAGGGTCATCCGCTCCAGCACGCTGACGGCCATGGCGTATTCATCCAGGCCTATCCCCATCGAGATGTCCCGGCGGGAGTCCTCGACGAGCTTTTGGGCTTCCATATGTATTACGTGGCCCAATTCGCTGAGGCTGATGCGATCGTCCACCATGATGATCATTCCACGGCCTACCAGCGCGGCCAGTTCAGTTTCGCGACGACGCGTATCGCCGCCCCAAAAAGGGCTGAGAACGCCGTCAAGGTCTTCGGGGCTGAGAGGTGCCTCCGCCAGGACGTTGAGTGTCTGCCACTGCCTCCGGCTGAGTTTCAACCTCGCCAAGGTGCGGTCCAGATGCGCTTCCAATGCGGCATCCAGGCGTTTGATCCAGTAACCGATGGGCTTGTTCACACGGCCCATCGTGGCAGCGAGGAGCGGCCGCGGCAAGAAAGGTAGGCTTGGTTCAGCGCTGGATTACGTGGAAGTGAGACGAATGGGCATGCGCTTCAAGGACCGCGCGGACGCCGGACGCCGGCTAGCGGCCGGGCTTCCGCAGCTCCGGAAACGGCCAGACACGATCCTGCTTGGCCTGGCTCGCGGCGGGGTCCCCGTAGCGGCCGCCGCCGCCGTCGAACTCAACCAGCCGTACGGTGCCGTCCTGGTGCGCAAACTCGGCATCCCGGGACGTGAGGAAACCGCCTTCGGCGCCCTGGCCTGGTCCAACGGCAGAATTGTCCGAATAATCAATCGGCCCCTCGCCGAACGGATGCGGTGGCACGGAATCACCCAGGGTTCGCTTGACGCCGTGGAGGTGCGCGAGCGGGGTGAACTCCTGCGGCGCGTGAAAACCTACCCGGGTATCAGCATCGATCTCTCGGGCAAGACGGTGGTTCTTGTCGACGATGGGCTGGCCACCGGCGCAACCATGCGCGCCGCCGTCGAGGCTGTCCGCGCCGGTGGGGCGGCAACCGTAGTGGCCGCGGTCCCTGTGTCATCCCTGGAAGCCCAAGCGTCCACCAGCCGGGTGTGCGACTTCATGATCTGCCTGCACACACCGGGCAAATTCCACGCCGTGGGCGCGTTCTACGAGCACTTCGAACAGTTGACTGACGACGACGCCGTGCGGCTCCTGGAGCGGGCTGGTTGAGCCCGCCGGTATTCGCGGGAACTCCGACGCTCGCTCACATCTGATGGCCCATTTCCCGACGCCCCTGCAGATACGTCGGCTTCCAACCCGACGCTCCTGCACAAATGAGGGAAAAATTCGGAACGCTCCTTCTCATGATTTGAACTGCAGGAGGGAGCCGCCGTTTGGGCTCATACGTGAACGAGCGTCAGCGAATTACGCGTCAAAGGTGAGCGAGCGTCAGCGAATTACGCGTCAAAGGTGAGCGAGCGTCAGCGAATTACGCGTCAAAGGTGAGCGAGCGTCATGGGCGGCAAAAGATGACGACGACGGCGGGAGGCCGCCGCCGTCGTCGTACGTCGCCGTGGCGCGTCTAGTCTTGCCGTTCGAGGAACTCCCGCACCCGGGCGCGGACCGGCTCGCGATCGTAGCTGTTCACGAGGGCGCCCGCCATGCGGACGGGGTCACCGAAGAAGAAGTATTCATACAGAGCCTGGCGACCGGCAAACGAGGAAATGCTCGCGTCGAAGGCAAG
The DNA here is from genome assembly GCF_057747935.1 of Arthrobacter sp. DMZ02-1R. Lineage (NCBI taxonomy): Bacteria > Bacillati > Actinomycetota > Actinomycetes > Micrococcales > Micrococcaceae > Arthrobacter > Arthrobacter sp. DMZ02-1R. Next base: position 1,871,146 of record NZ_CM173230.1, on the reverse strand, counting down.
TTTGAAGAGGCGGACGCGCTCCGGACCAGTGAGGGCCTTCGCCTGCAGGTACATTTCTATGTCCGGCAATGCCTCGCTGGCCATGTCTGCTTCGCCGGGGAGCGCCATGAGGCCGGACGCCGAGAACTTGCGGATAATTGCCGGGAATCGCTGGGCAACCTTGGGGTACCAGTTGCGTGCGGCGTTCAACGTGGGCCAATGCGGCAGGAACACCCCATCCGGACTTGGGGCGGCCTGGGCCTCCGCGGCCACCATGAGGGCCTTTTCGATTTCAACAGTTTCGATCAGCTCCGCGAGGTCTTCCTGGATGTGCTGGAAACCGTCAATCCCGATGGACGCCGCGATCTCGGACGCGAGGCCAAGGAAGAACTCGCTCTTGGCAATGGTCCGCGTGACCACCTGGTGGGTCATGAGGGCCCCCGCGCCGGTCTCGGAGTAGAAGGCGTTGCAGAGTTCGGGATGGCCAAGCATGAAGATGCGCTCGTTGGGGACGAACACATGGTCGAAGACCACGACGGCGTCCATCTCCTCGAAGCGGCTGGCGAGGGGTTCATCGTGGGTGCTTCCGCCGTTGTAGAGGGAGGTCCGGCACAGGTAGCGCATGCCCGGTGCGTCATTCGGGAGGGCGAAGGCGTAGGAGTAGGGGGCGTCTTCCGGCGTTGCTCGGAGGAGCGTCGAGGGAAACACGAGGAGTTCGTCGGCAATCGGCGCGATCGTGGCCAGCATGCGCGCGCCATGGACCACGATCCCATCTTCCCGTTCCTCCACCACCCTGGCCGCGAGTTGGCCACCGAGCTGTTCGGACCCGGACACCGAGCGGTTGACCTGGGGCGGAATCAGGGTGTGCGTGGCCAGCAGATCGTTCTCGCGGCAATGCTCGTAGTACTTGCGCATGTTCTCGCCGAACATCGGATCGGCCTGGGCGAACCACTTTTCAGCAGCCGCGAGCGCCGTGAGGGCTCCGTTCATGTAGTCACCGGTCCGGCCGAGGAATCCATGGGAGTACTCGGCCCAGGTGCGGATGGCCGCATGCCGGTGTTCAAGGTCCTCTTTGCTCCGCGGCACCAGGAACGAAGCGCTGACGCGATCCCCGGTTGTCGGAGATTCGTAGGTGAGGGCGTCCGCATACTTCGGGTCATGCTGCATATCGAAGAGCTTCGCGTACGTGCGGGCCACGTTCCTGAAGGACGGATGGTCAGCGATCTTCTCAGTGACCATCTCGCCGTCGATCAGGACGTGGGGGTTCATCGAGTTGAGCTTGTCCAAGTACTGCTGTCCGGTCCGGATTCCCATGGTTGTCTCCAATGATGGTTGAGCTGAAACGGCATTGCGTGTGTGGATGCGGCATTCCGGCGCCGCGGCAACTACAGAAGATCCTCCATTCCCAATTGGCTTTCCGGGATGGTGGTGAAGGAGCTGTTGGCGAAGGCCAGCGCATCGCCGTTGCGATAGTTGAAGTCGACCACCTCGCCCACGTAGAGGGTGTGGTCACCACCGTCGTAGGCGGCCCATGGCTTGCACTCGAAGTAGGCGAGGACATTGGAAAGGCGGGGCGCGGTGTCGCCTTCGACCCAACGCGGCTCGGGCCCGGGACGGCCTGCGAAGTGCAGGGCGAGCTCCTGCTGCTCCGCACCCAGGATGTTGACGCTGAACGGCCGGCCGGCAAGCTCGTCGTGGGCTTTGGCGGTGCGGGCGATGCTGACAAGTACCAACGGCGGCTCCATGGACACGGAGGTAAACGAATTGACCGTAATGCCGTGCCGCTTGGTGGCGCCGTCGAACGTCACGATGGCCACGCCTGTGGCAAATCGGCCCAGACTGCCACGGAAGTGATGTGCCCGTGGCCGCGAAGTGCGGCCCAGGCGGCCTGGCTCCGCATTCTGGCTGGACTTGGCAATCATCATTGATTCCTGGAGATTGTTCTATATTTGAACTTGTTCTATATTTGAACAATAAATTCTCATACAGAACCATAGTCTTTTGCGATCCACGGCACAAGACAGCGGGTCCGCCGCGTTAGACCCCACAACATAGGATGGAGCCCATGATGTCTCCCAGTGCCACGAAAAAGCCGCTGGAAACGACGGCGACCGTTTCGCCGTCGCAGACTCTCTCCCGCGGAATCCAGGCCCTGGAAATCCTGGCCGCCGCCGAGCGCCCCTTGACCATTGCCGAGCTCGCCACCGCCCTTGGCGTTCATCGCTCCGTGGCCTACCGGATTCTGCGCACGCTGGAGGACCATTCCCTTTTGGTGCGCGACGACGGCGGTCGGGTTCAGCCCGGTCCTGGCCTGGCGGTGCTGGCGCGGGGCGTCTCACGCGATCTCCAGACTGCCGCCCTCCCGGAGCTGACCCAACTCGCCAATACTCTGAACATGACGGCATTCGTGGCGGTCTGGGACCATCAGGATTGCGTCACGCTAGTCACCGTGGAGCCACGGCACTCGGCCGCGACCTTGGCACAGCACCCGGGGACCCGCCACCCCGTGAACACCGGAGCGCCTGGAATCGCCATCCAGTCCACCATGAGCGAGGACGAATGGGCCACCCGCGCCCCCGGCCTGCCCTATCGGCCCGAGGCAACCGAAGCGCGTCGGCTCGGCTATGCGGCAAGCCACGACGAGGTCATCGCGGGTTTGTCATCCCTGGCCGCTCCCATCCAGGTGCCCGGCGGGCGGCCCGCGGCGATCGCCGTCGTCTACATCCGCCGCGAACAGGACCAAGCCGCCGTCGGGGAAGCACTAGCCGCGAGCGCAGCCCGGATAGAGTCCCAGCTGGCCTAAGGGATTCTGCATTTCACCCTTGATGCGTGCGGTCGTCCAATTTCTTCCAACGCTCGCTCACTTTTAAGGCCAAAACCGGGAATCCTTTTGCAGATGATCTGAAAGAGGGTTTCCAAAAAGTGGGCCATAAGTGAGCGAGCGTCGCTATTGCTGGGTGCTTGGCCTGCGCCGGAGGAAAAGTCCCGCCACGATGCCGAGTATCAGAAGCGCACCCGAAGCGGCGGTGGACACCACAAAGGCGGCGCCGGAACCTTGGGTCTGTGCCAACTGGCCGGCAAGGTAGGCGCCCAAGGCCGTGCCGGCCACGATCCCGCTCGCCAGGGCGGTCATGACCGTTGCCATCCGGCCGGCCGGGGCCACAACTCCCCCGATGCTGAAGACCGTCACCATGACGGGTCCCACCGGAATTCCCAGCACCAGCAGAACCATGGCCATCGGCCAGATCCCGGCCGGGAGGAACAACAACAGGGAGAACGCCGTCATCGCCGCCGCGGCGACCACCCAGCGGATCGCCAGACCAAAGCGCTGCGGCCAGTAGGCAACAGACAGAGCGGCGACGGCGGAGCTCAGGCCCATGACGGAGTACATGAGCCCCGCGATTTCGGCAGTGGCGAATTGGGCGGAAAAAGCGCTCAACGCATTCTGCGTGGCACCGAAAAATGTTCCCATGCAGACCATGGCCAATACCGGAACGGCCACTTTCAACCAGGCCAGGGAACGGACCCGTGATCTCTGTCCTTCAGGAGCGCTCCCGACGGCGGTTGGTCCCTTGCGCTTTGCCGGCACCACAGACAATTGCGAAGGATGCACGGCGAAAGCAGGTACCAGAGTGGCAGTGAGGACCGCAGCCAATGCCAACGGCAGCCAAGCAGCTACGAGGCTGGCCAAAATGCCTACCAGCGCCGGCCCCAGGACGAAAGTGATTTCGTCTGCGGTTCCCTCGTAGGACAAGGCAGTATCCAGGTCTGCGCGGCTTGCCGCCACACTGCCGGAACCGGCGGCTTGCCCACCAGCTCCGGAGCCCGCGTTCCGTGCGGGCAGGTTCCTTGTGGTCAGGGCCATCCATCGGACACGGGCCATGGGACCCACCTGCGGGCAACTAGCTCCAGCAAGGAAGGCCGTCACGAGAACGGCGATCGCGTCCGTGGGTGCGTTGAAATCCGGCGTCAGGTAGGCGGCAACAAGCAGCGCAATGACCGTGACCGCGTTGACGGCCGCGGCTACCAGCAGGACCGGGCGTTGGCCTGCCCGGTCAGCGAGCGAGCCGAGCACCGGCGCACCCACGGCTGACCCGATACCTACGGCGCCGGCGGCCAGGCCGCCGATGGCGTAAGAATGGCTGACGGCCGTGACGAGGGTCAAGGTGCCAACGGTCAGCATGGCGAGGGGCAGCCTCGCGAAGAGTCCCAACGGCAGGAAGTCTCGGCCGGCAAGTTCGGGCAGGCGCGCGAAGCGGCCAGGCAGACGGGAACGGCGCTGGGGGCCAGGCTGCGACTGGGCAGGCTGGAGCGCGGTGTTGGCCGCGGAGTTTTGTGGAAAGGAGTTCATGATTCCGGGTTCGCTGAACGGTGCGCATCGTCCCTCCTCCCGATGCGCGCGACCCGGTGTAACCCTCCAAGTCTACCGGACGGCTCGCGGAGGATGCGTCCGTCTAACGGCTCCGTCCTACGCGGCTGCGGCGTCGACGATTCGCACGCTGGAGCCGTTTCGGCCCTTGATCACCTGAAGCTGGGTGCTGATTCTCTGCTTCATTTCGGCAACGTGGCTGACGAGTCCGACTACCCTGCCGCCGTCGCGCAATCCTTCCAGCGCGTCCATCACCTGTTCCAGGGACTGCTCGTCGAGGCTCCCGAAGCCCTCATCCACGAACAAGGTCTCGATATCTACGCCGCCGGCCTCTTGCTGGACAACATCCGCGAGCCCCAGGGCCAAGGCGAGCGAGGCCATGAAGGATTCCCCGCCGGAAAGCGTGGCGGTGTCCCGCCGCTGTCCCGTCCATTCATCCACGACTTCCAGGCCTAGCCCGGATTTCGCGCCCCGGGCTGCCTTGGCGTCCGTGTGCTGCAGGGTGTAGCGGCCGTCGCTCATGGCAACAAGGCGCTCTGACGCCGCCGCTGCGACTTGTTCGAGCCGCGCAGCCAGAACATAGCTGTTGAGGCTCATTCTGTAGCCGTTGTCGCCCGACCCCCTAGCAGTTTCGGCGAGTTCGCTGAGCACCCGGGCGCGTTCGAGGGGCTCCCGTCCCGAGGCCGACGCTGCTTCATACTGGGCACGGATCGTTGCCAAGCTCGCCAGGGTCCGGGCGGCGAGCCCCGCAGCAAGGGCAAGACGGCGCGCCGCTTCTTCCGCTTGACCGGCTTCCTCTTCGAGGGCGGCCAACTCGACGGCGGCCAAAGGCACCTCGCCGATTCGGGCTTCCTTGGCAGCGAGCACAAGGTCCTCGGACTCAAAAAGCTCCGCGAGACGGGCGCTTTCGGTCTCGAAATCTCTGATGGCTTCGTCAAAGCGTGCGGCGTGCTGTTCGTCGAGGATGTCTCGCCGGGCATCCTCAGCTGTCTCGAAATGGTTTGCCGACAGGGCACGTTCCAAGGCCGCCGATGCATCGTCCAAGGCCTCCCGGGCGCCTTCCAACTGGGCGCCCGCGGTGACAGCGGACTGGAGGAGTTCGCGTTGCCTGGTCAAAGCCTCGATCCTGCCACGGAGCGACTCGAAGCCGTCACGAAGCCCGGAAAGCAAGGTGTCCAGGGACTGGCGTTGTTCGCTAAGCAGGATTAGGGCCGACTTCTCCTGGGCCGCAACCGTGTCATCCCGGAGTTGCTCTTCTTCCACGCGGGCAATCCGCTCCATCACACGGGCGAGGCTTTCTTTGCCTCGCTTGAGTCCGTCGACGGCGAGCCGTGCTGAGGCGAGCGCGTCTTTGGCCAAGGCCTCGGTGGAATCAGCTTCGTTAGAATCGATGCCTCCGCCTTGGGCCGCGAGCACTGCAACCTCCTGCTCAACGGACGCGAGCTCGGCCGACGCCTGGAGCAGCTCGTGATCGCTCTCGTCATATCGTTCGTGGGCGGATTGCTCTTCCTCGACAAGGGCCAAGGCCGTCAATCCGGTTGACGCTGGCGAAGGGTGCTCGGAGCTTCCGCAGACAGGGCATGCGTCACCATCGTGCAGCTTTGCTGCGAGCTCTGCGGCGGCGTTTGCCAAGCGGGATTCGCGGAGATCCAACCAGAGTTGGCGGAGGTCCTGGGAAAGCGCGCGGGCCATCGCGTGCCGTTTTACCGCCGCGGAGAGGGATTCGAGGGCAGCTGCGTGACGAGCCACGGTCCTGACTGTGTTCTGTGCTGCCGCGGCTTCGCTTTCGCGCAGGGGCAGTTCCAAGGCTGCCGCTTCCAGTGGGCCCAGGCCGGTTTCCAAGGAGGCTGCCTCCGCGCGAAGCGCCACCAAGCTTAGTGACCTTGATTCCTTGGCGGTATCCCGATGCTTTGCCGCAGCATTGAGTCCGACAATCCGGCCCGCAACGTGGTCGAGCTTTTGCTCGTCCTCAACCCGGGCTTCCAGGACGGCCGTGGTTTCCCGAATCCTTGCCAGGGCCGCGGCCGGATCGCTTGCGTCCAGGGAGGCCGCAAGGAGTTTGGCCCTAGCCGAATCGGCCTTCGAGGCCGCCAGGTCCAATGCCTTCGCAGCACGGTCTACGGCGTCGAGCTGGCCGCCGAGAACGGCAGCCTTCCGGTGACGCCCAAGACGGTCGCGGAATTCCTGGACTTCGGCCGCGCGTGCGGAGAGCGCTTCGTGCCGGCGCGTGGCGGCGTCAAGCTTCGCGTGCCGTTGCACCCGTTCCCGGGCAGAGTTGAGCATATCTGCCAACTGAAGCGTGGCGGCGTCGGCGGAGCTGGCAGACTGTTGCCGCTCCCGCGATTCGGCCCGCGCCCGTGCCTCCAGGTGCCCGAGCCTGAGTTCGGGCGTGGCCACGGCGGAACCGACCTCATGGACATCCAGCTCCACTGAATCTTCAATGCCTAGCTGCGCGAACTCCGATTCGGCGCGCTGATGGAGCAAGTGAAGACCGTTCTGGTTGCCTTCCACTTCTGCGCGCGCGGCATTTGCCTGGAGCGCCAACTGTTGCTCGATGGCTTCAAAACGCTGGGTGCCGAAGAGCTTCTGCAGCAGGTCGAGCCGGTCGGAAGCCTTGGAGCGTAGGAAGGCCGCGAAGTCTCCCTGCGGGAGCATGACCACCCTGGTGAACTGCTCCCGATCCATCCCGAGGACATCACCGATTTCCGCACCGGCTTCGTCGTTGCGGGAACTCTTCTCTTCCCAAGAACCATTGACCCGTTCGCGCAGGAGGGTCTTGGCCTGCTGGGTGGTGAAGCCTTTGCGTCCGCGGGCGCTGGGCCTGTCCCACGCCGGGGAGCGGGTGACTTCGAAGCGCCTCCCGCGCGCCGAGAATTCGCAGACAACGCGGGGCTCTGCAGCCGGTTCCGCGTGGTCGCTCCGCAAGCGTTTGCCGTCTTGGCGGGCGCCGGGCACCGAACCGTACAAGGCAAAGCAAATGGCGTCGAGCACGCTCGTCTTTCCGGCGCCTGTAGCACCATTCAAGAGGAACAGACCCTGGGCTCCCAGCTGATCGAAGTCGATCGACTGAACCCCCGCAAACGGACCGAAAGCCTCGATCTCAAGGCGGTGGATTCTCACAGCTCCGCTCCTTCCAGCCGGACGGCTTCCAAGGCTTCACGAAGCGCGGAAAGTTCAGTTTCGTCAGCGGGCCTCCCGCGCACATGGTCAAGGAAACCACAGCAAACGCCGAGATCGTCCTCGGCTTCGGCAAGCCTGCTGCTGTAGCTGGCCTTGGCTCTGCCCTCGGCGTCCTCCGGGTCAAAGCCCAACACCAGTGTGTCCGGGAAACGGGTACGCAACTGTTCCATGGCCTGCGCCGGCCGTGCGGAGTCCGTGAGGGTGATCTGGCAGTAGGCGGATTCGGCCCAGTTGTGTTCCTCGGACTCCAAGAGCCCGGCGAGCTTCCCCCTGAGAATCGCCAGCTCCCGCGGTGCCTTCCACAAGATTTCCTCGACGCTCTTCACGCCGTCCACTCCGACGTCAATCAGCCAGGCACCCTTCCGATGCTTGGCTTCGGAGAACGAGTAGGCAAGTGGAGAACCCGAGTACCGGACGTGCTCGGAAAGTTCCTGCCGCCCGTGGAGATGGCCCAAGGCCGTGTAGCCAAAGCCATCGAAGAGATCGAGTGGCACTGCTCCCAAACCGCCGATGCTCAGATCGCGTTCGCTGTCCGAGGTAATGCCTCCACTCGCGAACGTGTGTGCCAGCACCACGGAATGCACGGGTCCCGTCTCGCTTCGCCGGGAGATGTCCTTGTGAATCAGCTGCACCGCTGCCTGGGTGACGTCAAAATGACTCGCCGTTTGGGTGCTGAGCCGTTCGGCAACGAGCCTCGGTTCAAGATAGGGAATGCCGTAGACGGCCAGCACCGGGGCCCCCGGATTGGCTTTGCCGGCGCCGCTCCCGTCAAGTGCGAACAAGACCGGGGAATCCAAGTCCTCCACGCGTGTCCTCAAATGGACTCCCCCGCGCTCCAGCAGGCGTGAGGCGAACCCGAGGCGGATCGCGGAATCATGGTTGCCGCTGGTCAGCACCACCTTGGCCCCGGCGTCTGTGATCCGAACCAGGGCGTCGTCGAGAAGCTTCACAACATCCAGGCCGGGAAGGGCACGGTCGTAAACGTCACCGGCAATCAGCACGACATCGACCGATTGATCGCGGACAACTGCCAGCAATTGCTCAATGAAGTTGCGCTGGGCATCCAGCATCCCGACGCCATGGAATGAGCGGCCCAGGTGCCAATCCGAAGTGTGAAGAAGCTTCATGTTTTCACGCTAACGGGAGGCACAGACATTTTTGGCGCGGCACGGCGGCATCGGGAATATCGGGGCCTTCCGGGCAACTAATTCCGGTCTCAGTCCCGCTTGCCGTCGAAGAAATCACGGGCGGGGTCGACGTCGGGCTTCACTTCTGCCGCAGGCGCAGCGGGCGCAGCAGCGGGTGAAACCTCTGCCGGGCCCTTCGGGGCGGCGGCGTCCGCGTCGTCGTCGGACTCTTCGTCCCATTCGCCGGACTGCGCCGGTTCTTCAATCTCCGCGACGACCGCCGGAGCGGACTCACCGAAGCCGCGGAAGATGAGACCCGCGATCGCTGCCCCCACCAAGGGCGCCACCCAGAAGAGCCAGAGCTGCTCCAGCGCCCAGCCGGAACTGAAAACTGCGGATGCGGTGGCACGGGCCGGGTTGAAGGCAAGGTTTCCGGTGGATTGGCCCAGCTGCAGCAGGACTGCGACGGTCAGGCCGACGGCGAACGGTGCGGCAACCTTGCTGGGGTTCCGCCGGGCGGTGACCCCCAGGAAGACCCCCACCAGGATCGCTGCGCCGAGTACCTCGATGAGCATCACGCCGGTCAGCGGAACCTGGAAGCTGGAATGCGCACCGAACCCCGAGGTCGCGGTGTCAAAGACGTTACGGCTGTCGGTGATTCCGGGAACAGTCCGCACGACGGCGAAGATCGCCAGTGCGCCCAGCAAACCACCCACAAGCTGGGCTCCCAGGTAGGCGGCTCCATCCACGAGCTTCGTGCGGCCCGCGATCACGTGGCCAACGGTGACTGCCGGATTGAAATGCCCACCTGACAAGTAGCCGAAGGCAAGCATGGCAGCGGTAACGGCGAGGCCGCTGGCCAGCGATGCCGGCATCGGAACCGCCTGGGGATTGATGAAGATGAGCACACCCAAGCCAATAACCACAAGGAACAACGTCCCCAGAGCTTCAGCGGACGCCCGGGCGATGAGCCCGGTACCGCGGGAGGAGGGAACGGACACAGTTGTGGTCATGTCGGATGATTCCTTAGTTCGAAGTTCGGGTGGCGTGTTGCGGAGGCGCACGGCAACAGCTAGCTACGCAGCAGATCGCGCGCTGTGCCCTGCAGCATCCTGTCAGCCGAGTCTGGACGCTACCTGAATCCGAGCCTAGTCGCCAAGTGCGATCGCGGCGACAGCCGCGCAACCCAGTGCGATGATGGACCCCGCGCTTGCCAGCATGAGGACGGCCGACGCTTCGTCCGCGCCCTGGTGGAGCTGACGGGACCTTACCCAAACAACGCTGCCCAGAGCAATCGTCGCAGCGGCGGCCGTCAAAGCGCAGATTCCTTGGTAGTCGAGCCCGGGTATTCCAGTGGGCAGTTGCCCCGCACCCGACTTGGCCGACAGCCACCTGCGCCAGATAAAGAGATCCACAACCAGAAGCGAAATAAGGGTCCGGCGCCAGGCGAGCGTGGTGCGCTCCGGCTGCAGCCCTGAATCCCTGGCCTCGACGCTCAACGCGCCACCAGGATCAACACAGCAAACGTGAAGGCTGCCACGGCAACCACGATGGTCATCAGCATCATGACCCGTGAGAACGGCAACGCTTGGTCGTTGCGCATGGCGGCCTCCATCTGCGCCCAACGTCGGTAGGCAAGCGTCGCGAGACCAGCGCCAATAATTGAAAGCACGACGCACAGGACAATGCGCACCGGCTGTGGTGCGATGTTCGGAGCAAGCTGATCGATCGCGACGGCGCCCGCCAGGAGCGCCAAGGAAGTGCGAATCCAGGCTAGGAAGGTCCGCTCATTTGCGAGGGAGAATCTGTAGTCCGGCGTCTTTCCGGTTTTCCGCCACGCGGGTTCACGCATCACTGCCTCCTGGTTCAGGAGCCACCGTATCAGTGGGCATGTGAAGTCCGGCGAAGCAGCCGCGGTAAATTACCACTATGAGTGCTGAACCGCCCCCCTCCGCCGTGCCATCCTTCGAGTCCCGGGTCCTCGGCTGCCTGCTGGGAGGGGCCCTGGGCGATTCGCTCGGATACGCGGTGGAATTCGACGACATGGACACCATCCGCTCCCGCTACGGCGCGGCAGGCCTCACCTCGTTCGGACAGCTCGACGGCGGCACCCACTTTTCGGACGACACCCAGATGACGCTGTACACCGTGGACGGCCTCGTGGACGCGCTTGAGTGGGCCAACGACGGCGTAGCAGCCGATGAAACGGCGTGCCTCTGGCTTGCGTATCTTCGCTGGCTCGCCACGCAGGACGTGGCCTTGCCGGCATCGGCCCCCGTTCCCCAACCGCGTTGGATTGACAGCCAGGAAGTGCTCCGGCACCGCAGGCATCCGGGCAAAGCGTGCCTGAGCGGACTCGCCACGGGCCAGATGGGGACAAAATTTCGCCCTGTCAATCCGGAATCGAAGGGTTGCGGCACGGTGATGCGATCCGCTCCATTTGGCTTGGTCCCGCATATTTCCGAAGCCACGGTCTACAAGCTGAGCACTGACGCCGCGTCGCTGACCCACGGGCACCCTTCGGCACGGCAGAGTGCCGGCGCCTTCAGCGTGCTGGTGCACAAACTGGCCACGGGCTTGGATGTACGGACTGCGGCTGAACATGCCTTGAGTGTGGTGGCGGCATTGCCGGATCCAGCCCCTGAACTGTTGGACCGTCTCCGCCAAGCGCTGGAACTATCCTCCACCGGAACCGTGCTCAGCCCCGAAGAACTCACGGCGCAACTGGGCGAAGGCTGGGTCGCGGAGGAGGCACTCGCCGTCGGGCTCTATGCCGTGTTGGCGACCGCCACGGCGGACGAGGCACAGCTCGATCCGGCCGCTCATTTCCGTCAGGCGGTGGCCGTCGCGCTGAACCACAGCGGTGACAGTGACTCCACCGCTTCAATTGCGGGCAATATCCTGGGGGCATTCCACGGTGAGGCCGCCCTGCCGTCGGACTGGCTTGAAGCCCTTGAGGCGCCGGAAGTCATCCGCGCGATGGCACAACAGTTGATCGCCGTCACGGTCGGCTAGGAAAAGGTCGGCTAGGAAAAGCTAGTTCAGGCCTGGCGAAGTGCGATGTTATTGCAGGCTTCGCAAACTTCCTCGGGAATGAGGCCACGCTTCAGCAGGAAACCGAAAATGGCGCAGCCAAGGCAGAATCCCACAAACGACTCAAGGGACGCCGCAACAATCAACAGGGCCAGCAGGATCCACGCCCCCAGCGCGAAACCGGCGAAGAAGAGAACCACGGCAGCGCTACTCAGCACGGCGCCGATTCCTTGTGCGAAGCGCTTGGGCGGACCCGGAACAAGCTTGGCAGGACCGACCCGGGGTGCCAGGACCTTAACGGACAACAAGGCAAACGGCGAGATCCTGGGCCCGAACAGCACCCGCAACCAGAAACCGGCCGCAATCAGCACGAGCCCCCAGCCAAAACCGGTGAGGAGCGTAAGCACCGCAGCCAAAACCACAAGGCCCGCAGTGATCCTCGCGGCGTACTCATTGACAGGATTGGGAAAAGCGAAGACGGCCCGCCACCCAATGGCCGCCGGAGCCGGCGTCCCTGCGGTGAACCGTGCGGTGTCAGCCTTCTTTCCCTGTGTCATGGCTCAAGGCTAGGAGTGCGGGCACGCAACGGGAAGCTTTGTTGCTCCGTGTGAATATTGATGCTGCTAGCTTCCGCCGACCATCTGCAGGAACTCTCCCTCGGAAAGCACCTCGATCTGTTGGCCGCGGCCATGCAACTCCAGGACCCGCTTGGCTTTCCCCGTGAGGCGACCGTTCCGGAGATCGCCTGCCACGAAGCCGTCACCGACCACCAGGACCGTGGTCCTTCCGGTGACGCGGCTCTCGGGGCGTGCGCCCATCTCCGCGGCCCGCTGTTTCGCCTCCGGCCGGGCAATGGCAAGTTCACCGGTGAAAACTACAGTCTGGCCGAACAGCGGGTGTCCCGGTTCCGCTGCAGGGTTGGGCACCGGATTGGTGCCCTCTTCCGGCCAGTTGCTCCAGGCTCGCCCAAGTTGGCCGGCGCCATTCCCGACGCCGGAGCGGCCAGAAGGTTGCGACACGGCCCCGACGGCCGCGAGCGCAGCCAGGGTTTGCTTGGACAGGCCGTCTCCCGGCTGGAAGGCCTGCTGTTTTGGCAAGGCCAGGCCGAGGGACAAGTAGAGCTCGGCAATACTGTTCGCATCGTTTCTGCGTGCAATATCGACCAGGATCCCCGCGCAGGCCCGGGCGTCCTCGGCGGCATCGTGATGATTCACGAGGGGCACGCCGGCCTCTTCCGCGGCGTAGGGCAGGGAATTGGAAACCAGGGAATAACAGCGCCTGGACAACATCACGGTGCAAACGTATTCGTAGGCCGGGCCAGGCAGCCCGGACACTTCAAGCCCGGAACGGATGACGCCGAGATCGAAGGCTGCATTGTGGGCGGCCAAAATATCGCCGCCGATGAAAGCCCCGATTTCGGGAAAGACTTCCCCAAAGCGTGGAGCGCCGGCGACGTCCTCGGCCCGGATGCCGTGGATTCGTGTGTTGTGGTACTCGAAGTGGTCGTGGTTTTCTGGTGGGCGCATGAGCCAGGAGGCTTCCTCCACCACTACTCCGCCGCGGACCTTGCTGAGGCCGACCGAGCACGGCGAGCCCCTGAAGCCGTTCGCAGTTTCAAAGTCGATCGCCGTAAAGTCCAATGCCACTGGTCAAGGTTACAGGGGAAAGAGCCGCCCAGCGCCTCGGTCATGTGGAAGGCCGGTGTCCTGGGGCCCTCAGCTCCCGCGGTCCGGCCGGGTATCCGCCCCGGCGGCTGGCCATGACGATTGCGAGGGCTGCCGCCGTCGGGACGGCTGCGGCTAGCGGCACCCACAGGGCGCCGGCAGTAGTCAGGGCCAAAGCGCCGTACCCGGCGCCGACGGCGATGCCCAGTTGAATGGTAACCACCGTCAAGCCGTTCGCGGCGTCCTTGTGTTCTCCGCCAGCGCGGAGGATCGCAGCCTGATTGTAAATACCGACAGCCCCGAACGCAGCTCCCCACACGGTCACCAGCACGAGTTCACCGCCCCATGTGCCGCCCATTACTGGCAACAGGCCGAAGGCGACCACAAGCAAAGCGACCGCTGAAAGCAGGGAGCGCCGCGGATAGGAATCGGCAGTGAGACCGGCGATCCAGATCCCCACGAGGCTGGCAGCCCCCACTACGGACAGGGAGATGCTGGTGAAGGCATCCGGAAGGCCTGAGCCGTGGAGGAACGGGGCGATATAGGTGAAGAGGGTGAAGTGGCCCAGGAGCAAGAGGGGCCAGGCCGTGGCCACCGCGATCACGCCGGGCAGCTTCAGGGCTCCGCGGAGGGTCGGCCTGGTATTGCCGTCCACGTCGGGGGCGGCCGGGAGCACCCACACCGCCAGCAAGGCGAGGACCGCACCGACTCCGGCCAGGACGAGGAACGAGGCACGCCAGCTGAGCACCGAGCCCATGAGTGTGCCGATCGGAGCGCCGACCGCAAGCGCGATGCTGTTACCGCTGAAGACCATGGCCATTGCTTTTCCGACAGAGTGCGCTGGAACGATCCTGGCAACGTAAGGGGCCATGCTTGACCACAGCATCCCGTGGGCCACACCGCCGAGGAGCCTCGCGGCAACTGCCAAGCCCAGGCTGGGGCTGGAGGCCAACAGCACGTTGCTCAGTGCGAACGCGAGTACGGTGGCGATCAACAATGGCTTGCGCGGGACTCGTCCGCCTAGCAGCCTCGACAAGGGAAGCGCAGTGAAGACAATGACTGCCGCATAGGCGGCCGTGAGGGAGCCCACAGCTGATTCCACCACCCCGAGGTCCCTGCTGATCTGGGGCAGCAGTCCGGACGGAAGGAGTTCGGTGGTGACGGCTGTGAAACCTGCCGCGGCGAGGATCAGAAGTCCACCCCACGGGAACCTCGGGGCTCGGAACGATCCTTCAGATGTGGCCTGTTGCGAAGCGGGCTGCATCGACGCAGGTGTCATGGTGTCCTCAGGCGTCGCTGTAGGCGAGGTTGCTGGAGAGGTCACGGTGGGCCTCGGCCTGAGCCCGGAGAGCTTTGGCCCGCTGCTCGAAGACACCCACTGCGTCCGACCCTGCGGCGAACCGGAGTGGAGGATCCTCCAACTCGGCCAGTCGGATCAGGGCATCCGCGAGTTTGGCCGGGTCTCCGCCTTGCTGTCCATCCATGCTCTTCCATGAAGTGACGGTCTGTTCGGTGCGTTCGCCGTAGTCCTTGATGGTGGATTCGGCGTAGCTCGTGGATTCCGGGGTGAGGAGTTCGGTGCGGAAAAACCCCGGTTCTATGAGCATGGTGCGGATCCCGAAGGGTGCGATTTCGGGGGCCAGGGACTCGGCCCAGCCTTCGACACCGAACTTGGACGCGGCGTAGGCGGTCAGGAACTCCCCGCCGACGATCCCGGCGGTCGAGGAGATCGTGATTACCAGGCCCGAGCGCTGGGCCCGCAGGACCGGCAGCGCGGCGCGGGTAACGTTCATGGGCCCGAACATGGTGGTTTCGATCTGTGCCCGGAAGTCTTCCGGGGTGATTTCCTCGAAGAACCCGGCGTAAAAGTTGCCGGCATTGTTCACGAGCACGTCGATCCGGCCGAAGCGGTCGACGGCGGCCTGGACGGCCGCTTCCGCGGCGGCGGGGTCGGTGACGTCAAGCTTGACGGCCAGCAGGTCCTCGTTCTCGCCAACGGCCTGGGCGACCTTTTCGGGGTTGCGGCCGGTGGCGACGACCGCGTGGCCGGCGGCCAGAGCCGCCTTCGCGATGTCGGTCCCCATGCCGCGGCCCGCTCCGGTGACGAACCAGACCTGCTTCGCGATCCTGCTTTCCGTTGGTCCTGCTTTGTAATTCTGCTCACTCATGGTTTTGTCTTTCCTGGGTTGGGTGTCCCTGGCCGCGAATGGGAAGGCAGGCCTGGGGAGGTGGATCCACCGGCAGGGGTGCCGGCGGTAGTTGTTCCGGGAGGCGATGCCGCCCAGCTGGCAAGGAACGCCAGCGCGTTCTCGGACGCGGAGCCAGGTTCCGCGGTGAAGGTGAACAGGGTTTGACCCTCGTCGCCGGGAAGGTCCAGTGTCTCGAACTGCAGGGACAAGTCCCCGGCGAGAGGGTGGTGGAAGCGTTTGGTGCCCGAGGTGTGGATCCGTACGTCATGTCCGGCCCACAGGGCGGCGAACAGTGCGCTGCGCGTGGTCAGCTCCCCGACCAGCTCGTTCAGCGCCCGGTCGTCGGGGTTCCGCCCCGATTCCAGGCGCAGCATCGCGACCGTGGTCGCGGCGATCGCGCGCCAATCAGGGTAGAAGTCACCCGCGCCCGGATCGAGGAAGAGATAGCGCGCCTGGTTCGGCAGCCGGGCGAGTGTCCCCGGTCCCGACTGTTCGGCGGGGTTGAGCTGTTCGGCGAAACTGAACACCGGCCCGTACAGCGCCCGGCCCAACAGGTTAGCGGCCAAGACGTCCGAACGGCCGTTCTGCACGATGGCGACCGCTCCGGTCATCCCATCAAGCAGACGCTGCACCCCGGGACGGACCCTTTGCCGCGGTGGCCGGCGTGCCGCCCGCGGCGACGGGGCGTTGGCCGTCCTTGCCAGATCCATCAGGTACGCCCGCTCAGCCTCGTCCAACTGAAGGGCCGCTGACACGGCCTCGAGCACGGCGTCGGAGACGCCGCGAATACTGCCGCGTTCCAGGCGGGTGTAGTAGTCCGTGCTGACCCCGGCCAGCTGCGCCACTTCCTCACGGCGCAGGCCGGGAACACGGCGCAACTCCCCATACACGGGGATGCCGGCCTGCTCCGGGCTGATCTTCGCTCGACGCGATATCAGGAAGTCACGGATGTCGTCTCTTCTGTCCACATCCACCACGCTACGCACGCCGGGCGGCTGGTGGCAGTGTCTCTCAGACACCCCCAAGCGGATGTCTCAAGGCCCGACGGCGGTTGTCCCGTACCCTTGAAGGGTGACCCTTTCTGCGATGAACGACTTTGCCGTGTCCGCTTGGGGGGGCGCAGGACAGGTGCAGCCGCACATGTCCGCGCTCCTCCCCGACTGGTTGAACCCCCAGGTCTTCCTGGCCAACCCCGCTTTGGCGCCGTGGGTAGTCCTGGTTGTCTGCGGAATTGTGTTCGCAGAAACGGGGCTCCTGGTGGGCTTCTTCCTCCCTGGCGATTCCATGCTCTTCACTGCGGGCTTGCTCGTGGCCACGGACACCATCAAGTTCAATATCTGGGCACTTGCTGCCCTGATCATTGTGTCGGCGATCATCGGCAACCAGAGCGGCTACCTCATTGGCTCCAAGGCCGGACCTGCCATTTTCAACAAGCCTGATTCCAAGCTGTTCAAGCGGGAGAATGTAGAAAGCGCACACGCCTTCTTCGAAAAGCACGGCGGCAAGGCCTTGATCCTGGCCCGCTTCGTCCCGATCATCCGCACCTTCGTCCCGGTGATCGTCGGCGTCGCGCAAATGGACAAGCGCAAGTTCTTCATCTTCAACGTCATCGGCGCCGTGCTCTGGGGCGGCGGCGTCACGCTGCTCGGATATCTTCTGGGCGACAAGGTGCCGTGGGTCCGGGACAACCTCGACATCATCTTTGTGGTCATCGTGCTGATCTCAGTGGTCCCCGTCGCAATCGAGGTCATCCGCGGCTTCATGGCGAAGCGCAAGGCCACCGAACGTGGAACAGAACCCGTCGAGGAGTTCACCGAAGAACACGAAGCCGGCAAGCGCAGCGAATAGCTGAGCCGGCCCCATCAAGTCGAATGGCACCCTGCGGTAGCGGGGTGCCATTCGCGTTTCTAGCGAAGGGCGTCCACGATGGCCGGAAGCAGCGCCCGGAACGCCTTGCCACGGTGGCTGATGGCGTTCTTTTCCTCGGAACTCAGCTCGGCGCAGCTGCGGTCCAAGCCCTGCGGCTGCAGCACGGGGTCGTAGCCGAATCCACCCGCACCGCGGGGTTCACGCAAGAGGGTGCCTTCCAACTGGCCGTATTCGACCACCTCCCGCCCACCGCCGTCGACGGCGTCGGGTACAGCGAGTGCCGCCGCGCAGACAAACGCCGCTCCACGGTGCGCGTCGGGGACGTCGGACAATTGCGCCAGCAAGAGCTGGAGATTGGCTGCATCGTCACCATGCCGGCCGGACCAACGGGCCGAGAAGATGCCGGGAGCTCCACCCAGCACGTCCACGGCGAGCCCGGAATCATCGGCAATCGCCACCAGTCCGGTGGCTTCAGCTACGGCCCGTGCCTTGAGCAGGGAGTTCTCGGCAAAAGTTACCCCGGTCTCTGCAATGTCGGGTGCTCCGGCCGCGGCCGCGTCAATCACTTGGGTATCGACGTCGAGCCCTGGGACCTGCCCCCTGAGGAGTTCCCTGAGCTCGCGCAGCTTGCCCTTGTTGTGGGTGGCGAGAACGAGTCGCGGAACAGCTGAGGCCATCGCCTCGCTCACGGGGCCTCGGCCAGGGTCTCGCGCTGGATCGCCGCCAGCTCGCCCGTGCCAATGAGGGCAAGGTCCAGCAGCGCATTCAGCTCATCGCGGTCAAACGGGGCTCCCTCGGCGGTTCCTTGGACCTCTACGAACTTCCCCGAGCCGGTGACCACTACGTTCATGTCGGTTTCGGCACGCACGTCCTCTACGTAGGGCAGGTCCAGCATGGGGATGCCGTCGATGATCCCTACAGAGACGGCAGCGATGGTGTCGATCAGCGGCTGCGCGTTCTTGGCGATCATCTTGTTCTCCCGGGCGAAGCGGATCGCTTCGGCGAGCGCCACGTAGGCGCCGGTGATCGCTGCGGTGCGGGTTCCGCCGTCGGCCTGGAGGACATCGCAGTCCAGCACGATCGTGTTCTCGCCTAGCGCCTTGGTGTCGATGATGGAACGCAGCGACCGGCCGATCAGGCGCGAAATCTCGTGCGTGCGTCCGCCGATCCTTCCCTTGACCGACTCACGGTCGGAACGGGTGTTCGTGGCCCGCGGAAGCATGGCATACTCGGCCGTGACCCAGCCGCGGCCTTCACCTTTGAGCCAGCGCGGCACACCTTCAGTCAGGGAAGCTGTGCACAGGACCCGGGTGTTGCCGAACTCGATCAGGGCCGAGCCTTCGGCCTGCTTGGACCAGCCGCGCGTAATGCTGATGGGACGGAGCTGGTCAGGCGTGCGGCCATCGGCTCGGATGACGGGGACAGATGTGGCTTCGGAAGTCATACTGCAAGCTTAGCGATCACACAGCCGCTGCTGGACTGCGGGTTCAGACGGTGTAGTGAACCCCGGCAACCGCGACGGCGACATCGCCGGCGAACTCGGGCCGCGCCTCTGCCATGACCTTGGTCTGCGACGTCCACACGGGAATGTGAGTCAGGAGGAGGCGTCGGGCTCCCGCGGCTGTGGCTGCCTGCCCCGCGCGCTTGCCGGTCAGGTGCACATCCTTGATGTCGTCGTCGCGGCCTTCTTCGAAGGCTGCCTCACACAGGAAGAGATCCGCGTTGCGGGCTGCATCCTCTAGTCCCTCGCACGAGTCGGTGTCTCCGGAGTACGTCAGGATCCTGGTGACGGGGCTTCCTTCCTTGCCCGGCTCCGTGACCTCTACGCGCAATGCATAGGCCTCTTCTACCGGATGGTTCACGGCATACGGCGTCACCGTGAACGGTCCGAGCTGCACGGACTGGCGTTCGCGCCAGTTGCTGAAGTCGAATTCTTCGTGCATTCCGGGGTCCAGTTCCAGCCCGTAGGCAGTGGCCATCCGGTCGGCCGTCGCGGCGGGCCCCCACACGGGGATCCTGTCCCGACCCCAACCGCCTGGCTTCCAGCGGACGGCCACGTGCAGTCCGCACAGGTCCATGCAGTGGTCCGGGTGCAAATGGGTCAGGAAGATCGCGTCGATGTCTTCGAGGTCCGTGTACCGCTGGATGGCCCCGAGCGCACCACTGCCTAGGTCCATGACGATCTTCCACTGGCGTTCGCCGTCTTGCGCGGTCAGCAGGTAGCACGACGCCGGAGAGCCTGGCCCGGGAAAGGAACCCGTGCAGCCAACAATGGTCAGTTTCACTGGATGCGGCCCCCGCGGGCCGCGCCGAATTCGTTTACGGTGAAGGCTGCAGGATCAACGAAGTTGGATGTCCTCGCATGGTGGCCTCCCGTGCGGGCGGCCTCCAGCATTTCCGGGGTGATGCGCGCGAGGCTTCCTGTCGGGTACTGCGCGGCTACATGGTCCACGTGGCGCACGGACAGGACCTCAGGGCCGAGGAAGCGGCGCGCCAGGGTTTCGAACTGGACAGCGTCGCCGGTCGCCATGAAGTCGTGGCGCGGCAGGCTGGCGTCGGTGCGCTGGATCCCGTGCGTGGCCAGGGCGCGGTACACGTCTTTGGCAGTCTCCTCGGCGCTGGACACAAGGGTGACGTCCTCCCCCATGACGTATGAGATCACTCCCGTCAGCAGCGGGTAGTGCGTGCAACCCAACACCACGGTGTCCACTCCGGCATCCCTGAGCGGTTCCAGGTACTCGTGGGCTGCGGCCAGGAGCTCGGGACCGGTGGTAATGCCGGCCTCCACGAAGCTCACGAATTCCGGACAGGCCACCGAGGTGATACTCAGGTCCGGGGCGGCGGCAAAGGTGTCCTCATAGGCCCGGGAGCCTACCGTGGCCGATGTCCCGATCACGCCTATCCGGCCAGATCGCGTAGCGGACACCGCCCGGCGGACCGCCGGTTGGATGACCTCAATGACGGGAATCCCGTAGCGGGCCGTGTACCGCTCCCTGGCATCGCGCAAGACTGCGGCCGAGGCTGAATTGCAGGCGATCGTCAGAAGCTTGACCCCGGAGTCCACGAGCTCGTCCATGACCCCGAGGGCGTTGGCCCGGACTTCGGCGATAGGAAGAGGCCCGTAAGGTCCGTTGGCAGTGTCCCCCACGTAAATGATGGACTCATTGGGCAATTGGTCGATGATCGACCGCGCCACAGTAAGCCCGCCCACTCCGGAATCGAAGACACCTATGGGGCGTGATCCCAGCAAAGTGTTGTCTGCCTTGTTGTTCACTGTTTCCGGCTTGCGCTGGGATTCCGGCGCCGGTGCGGCGCTCTCCCCACCCGATACCGTATCCGATGCTGAGTTCATGATTCTTAGAGAATAAGCCAAGGCATGTGCCGCAACCATGACTTGTGGCGGGGGCCTCGTGTCTGTTTTGTCACACGAAAGGCGGCGAGCACGTCCAATTTCATCTCAGGCTTTCCGGTCCATCGATGCCATCATGGCCTGCACCAGCGATTCCTGGAGCCAGGTAGTGAAGTTGTACACGAGGGCCAGATAGCTCTCTACGTCTTCGGCCTGGGACCAGTCCTGCATGGCGTGGACATGGTCGGCATCGGCTTCGTCGCGGATATCGAGGCGCTCGGCCAGCACTAGGCGGACGTCGTTGAGCGCCATGGACCAGAGCTTGGCCTCCTCCGGCGTGAGCACCAGCTCGTTGCGGTCCAGGCCCATCGCTGCGGCCCGAAGCGCACCGATTTTTCCTTCCCGCAGCGAGCGCTCGGTGAGCTGGCGGAACTCGAGGGAAGCGGCGTCGTCGTTCTTCATGACGTTTGGCAGCAGCCTGAGCAAGGCGCGATCGGACGGTTCCTTGACATTCATGTCCAGGCCGATCAGGGCCGTCAAGGGGTCTTCATTCTGGGACAGCTCCGGTTCCAGCATGGAAATGACATCGTCCAGAAGGCCGCGCAGGAGTTCACGCTCGGCGGGCTCAAGGTAGCCGGTAATCCCTTTGAGTCCGTACTTAAAAGCCTTAGCCACGTGCGCCACCCTTGCGTCCCCGGCCGTCGCCGCTGCTACTCGCCTTTTCAACCGTTGCCCACAAACCGTAGCCGTGCATGGCAACCGCGTGCTGCTCAACCTGTTCCTTGCCACCGTACGCTACGATCGAACGGCCCTTTCTATGGACCTCGAGCATGAGTTTGTTGGATTTCGCCTCGGAATAGCCGAAGTAGCTCTGGAACACGTAACTCACATAGCTCATGAGATTGACGGGATCGTTCCAGACCACGAGGTTCCAAGGGATGTCAGCAGCGCTGAGGACGTCGGTGGACGACTGCTCCGCGGTGTCCGTCCGTTCCTCTCCCTTTAAGCCTATGTCTGTGGCTGCGCAGGTGCCGGGGGCGACGGTAGTGGTCATCTGTCCATTCTAATGGCGATGGACGGGCCCACACCGGCGAGACCTGGGAGCCGGTGGGTGGGCCCACGCCGGCGAGGGGCCCGGGCCGAGCGAAGCGAGACCTGGGAGCCGGTGGGGACTAGAGTGAATTCGTGAGTAGATCCGTCGCCTGGGACCATCCCCGCACGTCGTTGTACACCGATCACTATGAGCTGACAATGCTGGAAGCTGCCCTGCATTCCGGGGCGGCGCACCGGCGCTCGGTCTTCGAGGCCTTCGCCCGCCGGCTGCCAGATGGGCGCCGCTACGGCATCGTCGCCGGCACCGGCAGGCTGCTCGAAGGAATCAAGGACTTCCGTTTCGGCGACGCCGAGCTCGCCTTCCTGGACCAGCACAAAGTGGTGGACAGGCAAACCCTGGACTTCCTGGCTGACTACAGGTTCTCCGGCGACATCTGGGGCTATCCCGAGGGCGAAGCATACTTTCCAGGCTCCCCCATCCTGATCGTCGAATCCACGTTCGCGGAAGCGTGCATCCTGGAAACCTACATCCTGTCCGTCCTCAACCACGACACCGCCATAGCTTCGGCCGCCTCCCGCATGACCAGTGCCGCCGGGAACCGGCCCTGCATCGAGATGGGCTCTCGGCGCACGCAGGAGGAATCCGCGACGGCGGCCGCACGGGCCGCGGTCATCGCCGGCTTTGGCAGCACATCCAACCTTGAGGCGGGCCGCCGTTACGGCATCAAGACCGTAGGCACCGCGGCCCACTCGTTCACGCTCCTGCACGATACCGAGCGCGAGGCCTTCGAAGCGCAGATCTCCGCGTTCGGACCGGAAACAACGCTTCTGGTAGACACCTACGACGTCGGGACCGGGGTTCGCACCGCCGTCGAACTCGCAGGTGACAAGCTGGGAGCGGTCCGCCTGGATTCCGGAGACCTCGTGGCCCAGGCACAATGGGTTCGCGAGCTTCTGGACAGTCTCGGCAACGTCAACACCAGGATCGTCGTCACCTCGGACCTCGATGAATACGCCATCGCCGCCCTCCAGTCGGCCCCGGTGGATGTGTACGGCGTGGGCACCTCCCTGGTCACCGGATCGGGAGCGCCGACGGCCAGCATGGTCTACAAGCTGGTCAGCCGCACCAACGATGCCGGGGAATTCGTCTCTGTCGCCAAGGTTGCCAAGAACAAGGCCAGCGTGGGCGGGCGCAAATACGCCCTCCGCAAACTTGACGAACACGGCATCGCAACGCACGAGATCGTAGGCACCGGACACCGGCCGGAAGACGACGGCAACGACCGCCCGCTGCTCCAGCAGTTCATCAAGAATGGTGAACTGCTCCCTGGGTGGACAGGGCACGAAGGGGTAGTCCGGGCACAGGACCGCCATGCAGCCACCATGGCTGAGCTCCCACCCGTGGTCCGGAGGCTGCAACGAGGCGAGCCGGCAATCCCCACCATCTACGAGGAGGACTGAATGTCCCGGGCCCTGATCATCGTCGACGTCCAGAACGACTTCTGCGAGGGCGGATCCCTTGCCGTGGAAGGTGGCGCTGCCACAGCCGCAGCCATCAGCGAATACCTCGATTCCAATCACCAGCATTTCGACCACATCGTGGCCACACAGGACTGGCACGTGGACCCGGGAAGCCATTTTTCGGACACGCCGGACCTGGTGGACAGTTGGCCTCCGCATTGCCGCGCCGGGAGCAAGGGTGCCGAGCTCCACCCGGACCTGGATGCCGAATATATCCAGGCCTATTTCCGCAAGGGACAGTACACTGCGGCGTACTCGGGGTTCGAAGGAGTCCTGGCACCCGAAGACGAGGTGCCCACCGGCGAGCTCGCGCCCGGCGCCGTCCCTACTGCCGAGCTTGACGAAGACGCGCTGGGCCTCGACGACTGGCTGCAAAGCCACGGAGTGGAAGAAGTGGTGGTAGTGGGAATAGCCACGGACTATTGCGTCAAAGCCACCGCTTTGGATGCCGTCCAGGCCGGCTACTCCGTGACAGTGATCGGCGAACTCACCGCCGGAATCGCGGAAGATCTTGGCGAGACCTACGCGGAACTCGAGGAAAACGGCGTCGAACTGGGACAGAGCTGAGGCCGCGAATCCCGGCCAAGCAGTCAAGCGGCTCTACTTCCGCCCGATGAACCAATCCTGAAGCTTGCGCAGCCGAGACTGCAATTGGTCTTCGTTCGCTTGGGCGACGGCCGGCCCGCCGCACACTTCGCGCAATTTGTTATGAACGACGCCGTGCGGAGTGCCTGTGCGGGCAGACCACGCCGCCACGTTCTTGGCAAGCTCGTTGCGCAAATCCATCAGCATCCGGTGGTCCGGAACCGCGGGTGCCGCTGCGGCCGCCAACGGCGACTGACGCTTCTTCCGGGACTGCTGATCGTGTTGCCGTTGCCTGAGCAAAGTTCCCACCTGTTCCGCATCAAGCAGCCCCGGAATCCCGAGGAAATCAAGTTCGTCCTCGGAACCGATATCTGCTCCGGTACCGAACTCGCCGCCGTCGAACAGCACGCGGTCAAAGGACGCCTGGGAATCGAGTGCTTCGAACTTGCCCTTTTCCAAGGAGTCCGACGCCTTCTCCTCGCGGTTGGCCTCGGCCATCAGATTCTCTTCGGGGTTGAAGAGACCGTCCGGATCTTCCTTCTCGGGCCGGTCCAAGGCATGGTCCCGCTCGGCCTCCATGGAGTTGGCGAGGGCCATGAGGGGCGGGACGGAGGGCAGGAACACCGACGCTGTCTCGCCGCGCTTGCGGGCACGGACGAAGCGGCCAACGGCCTGGGCGAAGAACAGCGGCGTGGACGTGGACGTGGCGTAGACGCCGACTGAAAGCCGGGGGACGTCAACGCCTTCGGACACCATGCGGACAGCCACCATCCAGCGCTTGTCGCTCTCGGTGAACTCCTCGATCTTGTGCGAAGCCTTGGAATCATCGGACAGAATCACCGTGGGCGACTGACCCGTGATCTTCTTGAGCTGGCCAGCGTACGCACGAGCGTCGTCGTGGTCCGTCGCAATGACGAGGCCTCCGGCGTCGGGCACGGTACGGCGCACCTCACTGAGGCGCTTGTCCGCGGCGGCAAGAACCGCAGGGATCCATTCGCCGCTTGCGTTCAGGGCGGTCCGCCAGGCCTGGGAGGTGATGTCCTTGGTCACGGCGGCCTCGCCGAGGGAAGCCGCGATTTCGTCGCCGGCGCTGGTACGCCATCGCATCTGGCCCGAATACGCCATGAACAGCACGGGGCGGACAACATGGTCCCTCAATGCGTTGCCGTAGCCGTAGGTGTAGTCCGCCTTCGATCGCCGGATGCCATCGCGGTCTTCGGCATATTCGACGAAAGGAATGGGCGAAGTATCCGAGCGGAACGGCGTACCCGTGAGGGCCAGGCGCCTCGCAGCGGGATCGAAGGCCTCCCGCAATCCGTCGCCCCAGGACAACGCCTCTCCACCGTGGTGGATTTCATCCAGGATGACCAGCGTGCGGGCGGCCTCGGTCTTGGCGCGGTGGAGCATCGGCTTGCTGGCTACCTGTGCATACGTCACCGCGACGCCGACAAAACCCCTGCCGTGCTGACCGTCGGAATTCTTGAAGTTCGGGTCGATGGCAATGCCCACCTTGGCAGCGGCATCCGCCCACTGGCGCTTCAAGTGGTCCGTGGGAGCAACGATCGTCACGCGGTTGACGGTTCCGTTGTCTATGAGCGTCGAAGCGATCCGGAGAGCGAAGGTGGTCTTACCGGCGCCCGGCGTGGCTACTGCGAGGAAGTCACGGGGGTTGGTGGTCAGATACAGATCCAGGGCTTCCTGCTGCCAGGCACGCAGTTTCGGGGCGGTTCCCCAGGCCGCGCGTTCCGGATAGGCCGGGGGCAGGGCAGGGCCGCCGAAAAGTGTTTCAGTCACGCGGATTCCACCCGCTTGGTGTCTGCCTGACTCGCGGCAATCAAGCCGCGGGCCACGCCACCAGGCGCAGTTCCAGGCAGGCCGCGGCACGAGGCAGCGACGATTCCAAGCAAGGCCGCTGTAGGCAGCGAAACCCAAATAACCACAAAAACACCAATCTTTCCGGATGCGCCGGATCACGCATGGCAGCAAACAGGCAGGACAAAACACTCCCCCGTCTGCTACTAGGAAATATCCAACTACTAGGGATTGCTCACTTCTGGGACTTGCTTACTACTTGGAGTCGCCCGAGCCGCTGCCCTTGTCTCCGCCGTCGTTACCGGGGCGAAGTCCGTCATAGATTTCTTTACACTCGGGGCAGACCGGGAACTTCTGCGGATCCCGGCCAGGAGTCCACACTTTGCCGCACAGCGCAATCACGGGTGCGCCTGTCAGGGCGGACTCCATGATCTTTTCCTTGCGGACATAGTGCGAGAAACGCTCCCGGTCACCGGGTTCCACCTCCTGGCGCACTTCCTCGCGCTCAATGGTTGCAGTGGAAGTTCCGGCTCCGGAAAGCTCGCGCATGGGATCGTTTTCGAATGGGTCCGGAGGCAGCGTCGTCATGCCATCCATCTTAGCCGTTGCAGCTACGCGATCAGATGCTCTGCCACTTCGGCTTGTTGTCGTACGTGTGCCGGTAGTAGTCGGCAAGCTTGAGCGAGGAAGCGGCAGCTTCATCAATCAGGATGGTGGCGTGCTGGTGCATCTGCAGCACCGATGCGGCGCAGATGGCTGCGACGGGCCCTTCCACAAAGTCCCGTACAGTTTGGGCTTTCTGCGCGCCGGTGGCAATCAGGACGACGTGCCGGGCATCCATGATGGTTCCGAGCCCCTGCGTGACCACGTGGTGCGGGACGTCGTCGATGCTCTTGAAGAAGCGGGCGTTGTCCTTGCGGGTCTGCTCGATCAGCGTCTTGATCCGGGTCCGCGAGGCGAGCGACGAGCCGGGCTCATTGAATCCGATGTGGCCATCGGTCCCCACACCGAGAATCTGCAGGTCAACGCCGCCGAGTGCCCGCATGGAGTCCTCATACGCCTGGCACGCTGCAGGAAGGTCTACTGCGGTGCCGTCGGGGCTATGGACGTTCGCGGGGTCGATGTTGACCCTGTCCGTGAATTCGCGCCGGATGACTTCACGGTACGATTCCGGATGTCCAGGCTCGAGCCCTACGTATTCGTCCAGGGCGAAAGCGTGGGCCTGGCTAAAGTCGAGGCCCCTTTCCTGGTGGCGGCGCGCAAGCTCGTCGTAGACAGGGAGCGGAGACGAGCCCGTGGCAAGGCCCAGGACAGCGTTCGGCTTTCGACGAAGCAGCGACTCGATGGCATCTGCAGCAAGTGCCCCGATCTGCTTGCTTCCCGGAAGGATGACAACTTCCATGGTCCACGACCTTTCTAGCTGAGTTTCCCGGTTCGACTGGTTCGACTGGTTCGACTTTTAGGTTATCCCATGTCCCATATCGTGTCATTGTCGCTGGAATCAACGGTGGACGCTAAGTTGAGCGAAGAGTTCCGGCCCGCGTGAGTCAAGCCAGCGGCCGCCGATCCGGATACCCGCCACGAAGAGAACAACTCCAAGAAGTGCCCCCATTGCAAGATTGATCCACCCCCACAACGGATCGCCCGTGACGGACTGGACAATCACGAGCACAAGTTCGGGAAAGAGCAGGACTAGCAGGACCGCCATTCCTCCGAACTGGACGGCCAGTGTCTGGGCAACGTTGCCTGGCGGCTTCTTGAACGGGCTGTCACCGGGCAACGGCACGCTTGACGTGTACCGCGCCGACACGATGGAAGACAACCCCAGGCCCGTAAACAATACGCCCAAGGAAAGTCCAAGAATACCGGGCAGCCAGTCCCAATCTCCCGTCAGGAAAAATGGCCCGACGGCGAAGATCAGCACCACGGGGAGCGCGAAGGCCAGGCAAGCCAGGGCCCGGCCAAGCCGGTCGTCGATGCCGCGGACCCCGGTGGCCAGATGCAAGGCAAACGCGGTGTTGTCGTACGAAACATCGGCGGCAATGGACCAGGCGAGGACAAAAGCAGTCAGGGGCCCGAGGACCATCAGCATGGAGTAGCCTCCGGACTGCCCGGACTGGAACAGGAATATCACGGGCAGCAACGGGATCACAGTCAGTGCGGCCGCATAGCGCGGATCACGGAGCCAGTAGGTGAGGGCGCGTGCCGCCACAGCGCCGGTAGGAGTTGCCGGCACAAATCCGAACAAGCCAAGTTTTCCGCCGCGTTTTCCTGATCCGCCCGAGTATCTCGGAGTAACCAGCGCCCGCTTGAGCAGTGCATTCCAACATGCAAACAGCGCGAGGAGAGTGGCCAACGAGATGAGCGTCTTTATGGCGGCGCCCACGACATCTCCCGATGCCAGATCCCCGCCGAGGGCCCAGGGAGCGCCGAGCGGAGTCCAGGAGACCGTCCGGGCGAGTTCGGGAAGATAGTCGGTCGAAGTGGACACTCCCCCGACTACGCCGGCCACGATGGGTCCCATCAAGACAAGGGGCACAAAGACCACAATGCTGCTCGCATCCTTGAAGCGACGGGAGGCAGCGAGGCTGGCTGTCGCCGTCGTTACCACTTTCGACAGCACCACACAGCTGCCGACGCCCAGCACGGCGCCCACCAGAGCACCGGCCACCGCCGGCACACTTCGCCACCATGTTGCAGCAGTGAACAAAGCCACCATCAGGGTGGACGAGCCCGGCAATCCGATGAATCCGGCGAGTGCAAGTCCGGTCAGCAGCTGGCGCATGGGGATCGCCGACGTCGTGAAGCGGGAAGGGTCAAGCGTCATATCCGCGGCCGAGGCCATCAGCGGCACCACAGCCCAAGCCAGAATCGCAGCAGCGCCGCCGAGGACGACGGCGGTATGTGCGGTCTCAGTGTCGGCCCACCGCAAGGCGACAAGGACTGCAATCAGGGTCGCCACGACTCCCAATGCGTAGAGCCCGCCGATCGCGATCCCCACGATCTGGCCGGGACTGCGCCGGAAGCCGTTCAGTAGGAGCCGCCATTTCAGGCTCAGAAGGTGCGCAACCATTCCAGGCCTTCCGTCCGGTTCCCGCCGCCCACCAACTGCACGAAGCGGTCCTCGAGCGTGGCGCCGTCGCGGACCTCATCCACGGTTCCGGCGGTCAGCACCCTGCCCGCCGCCACCACGGCCACGTGGTCGCACATGCGCTGCACCAGGTCCATGACGTGACTTGAGACGATCACGGTCCCTCCCGAGGACACATAATTGTCCAGGATCCGCCTGATGTTGGCTGCTGATATTGGATCCACCGATTCAAAGGGCTCGTCCAGCACCAACAGCCTTGGCGCATGGATGAGCGCCGAGGCCAGTGCGATCTTCTTTGTCATGCCGGCGGAATAGTCCACCACGAGGGTGCCCGCGTCGCCGCTGAGATCCAATGCTTCAAGCAGTTCGCCTACCCTCTGGGCAACAACTTCCCTGTCCATGCCGCGCAGCAGGCCCGCATAGGTGACCAGCTGTTCGCCGGTCAATCTGTCGAAGAGCCTCACACCGTCCGGCAATATGCCCATCAGTTTCTTGGCTTCCAGAGGCTTCGCCCATACGTCCAGGCCATGAATGAAGGCAGTTCCGAAATCCGGCCGAAGGAGCCCCGTTGCCATGGACAATGTGGTCGTCTTGCCCGCCCCGTTGGGACCAACCACTCCGTAGAAGGAGCCGGCGGGCACATCCAGGCTGATGCCGTCGACGGCGATCTTGCCGCCGAAGCGTTTGGCCAGCCCGCGAAGCGCCAAAGCGGGCACCGGGAGGGTGGGAGCGGAGTCGTGAACCTGGACACTCATGCAGCCAGCCTAGTCCCGGCAAGGCTCCCGGGGGTCGTCCGTGAGGGGGAACTCCGGACCACCCCTTCCGAACCTGCCTCCTCCCAAAGGACTAGACGTGGAAAGGATCAGATCTCCAAACGCTTGGCGTCAGAAGCTGTGCCGCGGAACCGCGCGCTGATACTGCGGCGCCCACTCCAAGGGGAACCCGAGTTCAAAAGCTGCACGAAGCCACCAGTGCGGATCTCGAAGTGCCGCGCGGGCCATGAAGACGCCGTCGGCTTGGCCGGTGGCCACGGTATGTTCGGCTTGCCCGGAGGACGTCAGGAAGCCGACAGCCCCAGTGGGGACGCCTGCCTCGCGCCGGATCTGCTCAGAGAATCCCGCCTGATAGCCGGGGCCGGCTTTGATCCGCTGATGGGCCACGGCGCCGCCGCTTGAGACATCCACCAAGTCCGCACCGCGCTCGGACGCCGCCCGGGCCAGGCGCACCGAGGTGTCAATGTCCACGCCACCCTCGGCCCAGTCGCTGGCCGAAATCCGAAGCAACAATGGCATCGAGTCGGGGATGACGGCACGGACGGCATCGATGACCGCAAGAGTCAGGCGGTTACGGCCGCCCTCACTGCCTCCCCAGGAATCATCGCGCTTATTGATCAGCGGGCTTTGGAACTCATGCAGGAGGTAGCCATGGGCGCCGTGGATCTCGACGGTGTCGAAACCCGCGTCCACTGCCCGCACGGCCGCCGCCGCGAAGTCGGAAATCACGGCCTGGATGTCCGCCTCGCTCATCGCAACGGGGGTGGCAAGCCCGGCAAAGGCTTCATCGCCAGGGCCCCGGGGCACCCAGCCGCCGTCGGCCTCCGCAACGGATCCGTCCCGTTCAGCAAAGGGCCAATAGGTCGAAGCCTTGCGCCCGGCGTGTGCCAGTTGGGCGCCGATCTTGCCTCCGATGGCGCTGTTCCGGTGGACGAAGTCCACGATCCGCTCCCAGGCCGCCGCCTGCTCATCGGTGTAAAGCCCTGCGTCTCTCGGGCTGATCCGCCCCTCGGGGCTTACCGCTGCCGCCTCGGTGAGGATGAGGGCCGCCCCGCCCGTGGCAAACGCTCCGAGGTGCACCAGGTGCCAATCGTTGGGCACTCCGCCATCGCCGTCGGGCGAGCAACTGTACTGGCACATCGGTGACACCCAGCCTCGATGAGGCAAGGTCAAGGAGCGCAACTGAAGCGGGCTGAACAACGCCGGCTGCGTCATTAGAAGAGGACTCGCGCGAGACCCTGCCGGGCCTTGGCCACACGTTGGTCCGAAATGCCGACGACGTCGAACAGCTCAAGCAGGCGCACACGCGCGGTTTCGCGCTCAGGCCCGAAATTGCGGCCGATGAAGGCAATGATGCGGTTGAACGCGTCCTCGATGTGGCCACCAGAGATGTCGAGGTCCGCCACACTGAGCTGCACTTCGATATTGTCCGGCTCCTCCGCGGCCTGGAGGCGCAGGGCTTCGGCTTCTGTCGCGGTCAAGGACTCGAGCCGGCCCATCAGTTCCACCTGCGCGAGTCCGGCCTTCGCTTCCGAGTCTGCGGGCCTCTCGGCAAGCGCCTGACGGTAAGCGATCGCGGCAGCGGCGTAGTCCCCGGCCTCAATGGCATCGAAGGCTGCTTGGTGCAGGGGCGGCAAAGGCGGGGCCTCAGCGGCAGGAGCGCCTTCGCCGATGCTGCCCGTCACTCCGTTGGCTTCGGCCACCTTGAGGAGTTCATCGATAAGGCTGCGGATTTCCTGGTCCGAGGCGGGCCCCTCGAACAGCGGCACAGGCTGGCCTTTCAACACTGCGACAGCGGTGGGGATGGCCTGGATCTGGAACGCCTGCGCAAGCTGCGGGAACGCGTCAACGTCCGCCGCGGCCAGGACGACTTTGCCGGCGAAACCTTCGACAACAGTTTCGAGGCTCTGCAGCAGATTCGAAGATTCCAAGGAGCGGTTGGACCACAGGAGGAAAAGGACCGGAATCTGCGAGGACAGCTGCACGAGGTCTTGGAAATTAGCCTCGGTGGCATCTACTCGCAGGGGCTGGGCACTTCCGCTGCTTCCCCCTGAGGCAGCCGGGACACCGCTCGATGCCGACGGCGCAGGGCGCCGCAATGCAGAGAGGTCGACGGCGCCGCGAAGGTTGAGCTGGCTGGCAGCGGCTGGAGAGACGGGACGGGATCCTGGCGAACTCATACCGTCCACTCTAGCCGCTGCGCCACAAGCATTTGCCTACTTGAAGCTGGCTCCCACCAGACCGCGGACCGCGGCAACGAGCTTCATCGGAGCAGTCGAACCAGCCGGCGGAATGTACACGGCCACTGACTCCGCGAAGGTCTGCACCAGGCCCACTTTCGTGGAATCCCCGCCGGCAAGCACAGCCGCAGCCTTGTCCACGGTCAGCGTGTCGCCATCAGACTTGGGCTTGCTGGTGAAATCGAAGTCCAGCTTTCCCACAACCACAGCGCCTCCGTCGGACGTCCTGAACACTGCCGTGTCCGCCGGAGCAGGGGTGTGGGTGAAGGTGAAGTTTCCATTGGCGCCGGCCTTCACCGTGCTGGCCTGGTAGTCCAGGACGTCGGCAATGTAGGGCGAGTTGGTTCCCTCTACCAGCTTGTCCTTGAACGCGGAGTCCGCCTTGGTCAGGCGATCACCCAGGGCGGCCAGCGCTTCGGTCCCGCTGTACTGCAGCCCGGATTTGTCCCCGGCTGCTAACTGCTGGGTTCCGCCCAGGGGGATCGCCGGGAAGGACGTCCCGGGCTGGAGCGGAGAAGCGCTCTTGAGCTTGTAGTTCTCGCGCGGCGAAGCCTGCACAAGGGTCAGGACCTGGGGAACCACGTTGCCGTCGCCCTGCGTCACGGCCATCACCGTGCGCGGCCAGCTGCGCTGAGTGGTAATGACGCTGCCCAGCAACTTGCTGGACCGGACAGGCATCCGTGCCTCGTGCGTTGCAACCTGGGACCGGATCTTGTAGTTCTGGGTCCGCACCTGCAGCTCCGTGCCGTCAACCCGGGGAGCGAGTTTGGCGGCATCGCGCGCGGCATCGCCGGCGGCCACTGCGCTGGCGACCTGTTCCAGTATGCGTTTGAGTTGGGCGTCCACCAAGACGGGGGCAGACGGGGCCGCGGAGGTCCCAGACGGGCTCGCGCTCGGTGCCCCTGAGGGAGAAGGGGTCTCGCTCGCCTGGGCGCCCGCCGCAGTGCCACCAACGAGGGCAGCTGCCACTGCGGCGGCCACGACCGAGACACGGAGCGCAGGACCGCCGCCCGTGCTCTTCTTGGTGTCCTCGCCAGCGGTGCCGTTATCGACTTCCGTGTTCTCGTTTGTCTTCCCGCCGTCGGCGGGATCGCTTGGGCGAGGGCCCTTGCCCCGGCCGCGTGTGAACTTGTTGACGAAGGGCAGCGCCGCACCCGCGACGATGAGGATCGCGCCAATAACGATGAGCGGGACGGCCCACGGCATGGTGGCATCGTTGGGGAACGTCACGGAGACCGTGGACGGCGCGGGCTTGGTTCCGTCGCTGGCCAAGAGCAGCGACCAGTCGCCACTCGCCGGCGGGGTAAAGGTGTAGTCCAGCTGACCGTTGGCGTTCTCGGTTTCCACCCACAGGTCCGATCCGGCCGGGGATGGAGCTGTTGCTTCGCCGTCAGCGCCGGCGACTTGGAGGGACTTGCTGTCCTCGGAGACCCCGTTGACGCTGTTGTGTGCGGTCTTTCCCACCCAGGCGTCGACGTCATCCGGGCGGCCAACAGCCAGTACGAAATTGCCATCACCCTTGACGCTGATCTTTGTGGGACCGCCCTTGTGCGTCAGCACGGTTTGGTTGATCACCGTCAGCGGAGCGGCTTTGGCGTCGCCGGGAGTGGACGCGGTCACGGTCTCGGCGGGAGCCCAAAAGGTCAGCTGGCCAACACCGGCCAACAGTGTCAGCAGGCCAAGCAGCACCAGCGAAACTGCAGTCTTCAATCGCACAGGAATACCAATCATCAGCGGTCGTTGAACTTCAAGGGTAACGGTTTTGTTACCGAAGAGTCAGTTCGAGGTCCTCCCGTGGAGCACCCCGGCACGCCGGTTGGCCCCTGGAATCCGCCAATTCAGGCCTCCTGATAGTGTGGCGAACAACATGACAGCGGGCACCGCCGGAGCCTGAACGCGGAACGAAAAGGCAGCTGAAACACGTGAAAGAGCGAAAGGGTCCGGCTCCCGCCGAACAACAGCCCGGGACCAGCCCGGATAGTTTGGCCAACGGGTCCGCCGAGGACGCCAGAGATCATGGCGAGGGGCTGATGGCTTCCTTCGTGCGCCGGCTCCGCCAGCCCATTCCGGGCGCACAGCCGCGGGTGCGTTTCGAGATGCCGCCCGAGCTTGAGCATGAAACAGCCGAGGCCGAGCAGGACGAATCCGACGATCCGCGCTTCGGCTCCCCCGGTCCGAGGATGTCCGCGCAGCATCCGCTCTATGTCGGATTCATGGGCACGGCCGGCGTCGGTGTCGCTCTCTTGCTGTACTACATCGGTACCAATACCGCCCAGCTGTTGCTATGGATCGTGACCGCCTTGTTCATTGCACTGGGCTTGGATCCCGTGGTTCGTTGGCTCGAGGGCCGAAGGATTCCGCGCCCTGCCGGCGTCGTCATTGCGGTCGGAGCGGTTGTTGCCGGAGTGGCAGCGTTTTTTGGCACTCTCATCCCCACGATCGTGGATCAGGTCTCGCAGCTCGTGCGGCAGGCTCCTGATTGGATCCGCGGTTTCGTGGATTCCGATTTCTTCCGGTCCTTGGACAGCCAGTTCGGCGTCCGCGACAGGATCAGCCAGGAGCTGGACAAGTTCGTCAAGAACCCGGACGCGATGGGTGGCATCTTCGGCGGCGTGGTAGGTTTCGGTTCCACGGTGGCCAACGGCGTATTCGGGACGCTGATCGTCCTGGTCCTCAGCCTGTACTTCCTCGGTGCGCTGCCCGCCATGAAGAGGTGGGGCTACAGGCTTGCCCCCCGCTCGCGCCGGCCGCGTGTGGAGGCCTTGTCAGAGGAAATCACGCGTTCTGTGGGCAACTACGTGATCGGCCAAGCTTGCGTGGCCTTGCTCAACGCATTGTTCGCTTTCATCGTCATGAGTATCCTGGGCATTCCGTTCAGCGTCCTTCTGGCTTTCGTGGTGGCCCTGCTCGCGTTCATACCCCTGGTGGGAGGAATGATCGCCGCCGTGGTGGTCATTCTGGTGGCCTTGACTGCTGGGTGGCAAACGGCAGTGGTCTACGCCATCTGCTACTTCGCCTATCTGCAATTCGAAGCCTATTTCATCTCCCCACGCATCATGCAGAAAGCCGTCGCAGTTCCCGGCGCAGTCGCCGTGATCTCGGTGATCGCAGGCGGCAGCTTGCTGGGCGTCCTCGGCGCCTTGATTGCCATCCCGACGGCGGCAGCCATCATGCTGCTGATCAAGGAAGTCTTCATCATCCGGCAGGACCGCCACTAGGCCGTGACCATTAGACCGTGGCCACTGGGCCTGTCCATTGGCGCGGCAGGCCATCGGGTCCTGCGCCGGCTTCCGTCACGTCGTCGACGATCTCGTCCAGAACCCGTGCCGCGTACTTCTCCCCGACCCACAGGTGCTTGGCGCCGTCGATCCCCAATACACGGGCCTGGGGCACCTGGCTGAATCGCTCAGCGGCCTCAGCAGGCTGAAGATAGTCGTCGTGTTCCGGGACCAGGACTGTCAGTGGCTTTCCGGAGGCAGCCCATTCCTTCAGGTGCACATCCGTTGCCCGGTGCAGCGGTGGTGACAGCAGGACGGCGCCCTCCACTTGGGAAGCCACAGGTTCAACTGCCCCGTACATCAAGGCCAGCTCAGTACCAAAAGACCAACCCACCAACCAGCGGTTCGGAAGCCCGCGTTCCACCGCGAAGCGAACGGCGGCCTCGACGTCGTACCGCTCACCGATTCCTTCGTCGAAATGCCCCTGGCTGGTCCCCCGCGGCGAATGCGTCCCCCGGGTATTGAAGCGCAAAACCGCGACGCCGGCCAGTGCCGGAAGTCGATACGACGCCTTGCGGTAAACGTGCGAATCCATGAATCCCCCGTGCGTCGGCAAAGGGTGCAGGGTAATCAGCGTTGCCCTGACCTCACCGGATTCCGGCAGCGCCAGCTCCCCCACAAGCAACTTGCCGTCTTCGGTGAGAAACTCCACATTCTCCCGGCGCGCCGGCAAAACCGTGGATGCCCTGATGTCCGTGGCAGACTCCGGCTGGCTGAAAACGAGGGACGCAGGATCGAAACTCATGCTTCCAAGCTTAAGTGCTCAGCGGTACCGGTACGTGCGGCCTGTCCAGCAGTTGTTGTGCCAGTGCCGGCGTTCCGCCAATCCGGCGGCTTCACCGAAAAGGTGCGTCTCGGACCACACCACCAAGTGGGCGATTCCCGGCACGATGGCCATCGAACAACCGGGGCAGATATAGGTCTTCTCGGCATTCCGTGCGGTCATGGTCCGGACCATCCAGTCGCCGTCGGGGGCACTTTCCCTGCGGGCGATGCCCGAACGGGCGCGTTCCAGATCCAGTTCCGGCGACGCGCCTGTCCGTTTCCAGCTTGCCTTGGCTGATTCGGTGCGTCGGGGGCGGTTGGAGCGGGGCATGTCTCCATTCTGCCCCAGTCGCTGAATGCAAACGGCAGAGGAAGTAAAGTGGAGCGGGTGCGACTCGTCATAGCCCGTTGTTCCGTTGATTACGTTGGCCGCCTCAAGGCCCACCTCCCGCTTGCCACACGGCTTTTGCTCGTCAAATCCGATGGTTCGGTCCTGGTCCACTCCGACGGCGGCTCCTACAAGCCGCTGAACTGGATGAGCCCGCCCGCTACTCTCCGGGTGACCACGCCGGAGGAGACCGAGGTCGAAGAAGGCGTGGTAGAGCAGTGGACCGTGCAATCGGCCAAGACCGATGACCGGCTCATCATCAACATCTACCAGCACCTCCACGACACGTTCCACGACCTCGGAACCGACCCCGGGCTCATCAAGGATGGCGTCGAGGCCGACCTGCAGCGACTGCTTGCCGAGCAGATCGAAACCCTCGGGGCCGGCTATTCGCTCATCCGCCGTGAGTACTTCACCGCCATCGGGCCAGTGGACATCCTCGCCAGGGACAGCGACGGCGGAACAGTCGCCGTCGAACTCAAGCGGCGCGGCGACATCGACGGGGTCGAGCAGCTCACGCGATACCTCGAACTGCTCAACCGCGATCCACTGCTGGCGCCGGTACGGGGCATCTTCGCCGCCCAGCAGATCAAGCCGCAGGCCAAAGTCCTTGCCAACGACCGCGGAATCGACTGCATCACCCTGGACTATGACGCCATGCGCGGCGTAGATGACAGCGAGTCGCGCTTGTTCTAGGTGCTCCGGTTGGCCCCGCCTTCATGCTGGGCTAAACCGGGTCAGAGGCAACCACAGGCAACTAGAATCAAAGCATGACTGTCCCAGACCGGCCTGCGTCTGCGCCTGTGCGCCACCTTATAACCGGAACCATCGTCACTGACGGTGTGGTGATCGAAGATGGGCTGGTGGCGGTGGAGGACGACCGCATCGCCTTTGCCGGGCGGGCCGCCGAATTCCACGAAGCTTCCTTTGAAGGCTTCGAGGAAACGCCGCGGACGGATTTCCCCTCGGAACGTTACATCTTTCCCGGTTTCGTGGATGTGCATTGCCACGGAGGCAACGGTGGCGACTTCCCAGGGGCCGACGAATCCTCTGCGCGCAAGGCCATCGATTTCCTGCACCGGTCAGGAACCACAACCTTGCTCGCCAGCATGGTCACTGCGTCTCGGGAGGACCTCCTCCGCGGCATCGAGCTCTACGTGCGCTTGGCCGATGAAGGGCTTGTGGCGGGAATCCACTTGGAGGGGCCCTTCCTCTCCCATGCCCGCTGCGGCGCGCAGAATCCTGCTTATCTGCTCGAGCCTGACCTGGATCTCATGAACGAGTTGGTTGAGGCCGCCGCCGGCAAGCTTGCCACGATGACTTATGCCCCCGAGCTGCCCGGGGCCGCGGCGCTGGTGGACCTGATGACGTTCCACGGAGTGACGCCGTCACTTGGCCACACGGATTGCGACGACGCAACAGCTGCTGCCTCCCTCACTGCGGCAAGGGAGGGCCTGGAATCCGCTGGTTTTGA
Organism: Arthrobacter sp. DMZ02-1R; assembly: GCF_057747935.1. Classification (NCBI taxonomy): domain Bacteria; kingdom Bacillati; phylum Actinomycetota; class Actinomycetes; order Micrococcales; family Micrococcaceae; genus Arthrobacter; species Arthrobacter sp. DMZ02-1R. The sequence goes on along the minus strand of NZ_CM173230.1, from coordinate 1,833,407 downwards.
CGGCGTCAGCTCCTTGCCGACTGTCACGCACTTGTTCAACGGCATGCCTCCCATGCATCACCGCTCCCCCGGCCCCGTGGCTGCCTCCCTTCGCACGGCGCAAGAAGGCAAGGCCGTGGTGGAACTGATTGCGGACGGGACCCACCTCGATCCAAGCACCGTGGCAACCGTTTTTCAGCTGGTAGGTGCCGCGAACATTGTCCTCGTGACCGATTCGATGGCAGCAGCGGGACTCTCCGACGGAAACTACATGCTGGGCCCATCGCCCGTGACCGTGACGGACGGCGTGGCCACCTTGGATGCCAACGGCTCCATCGCCGGCGGCACTGCCACCATGCTCGACGTCGTCCGGCACACCGTAGCGGCCGGAGTCGGGCTCGCCGACGCCGTTTCGTCGGCGACGGCGGTTCCAGCCGCAGTTTTGGGACTCTCCGATGAACTCGGCGGCCTTCGCCGGGGCCTGCGGGCCGATCTGGTGGTCGTTGACAAAGATCTGCAACTTGGGGGCGTATTGCGCAATGGGGATTGGCTGGCCTAGCCTCGGTATTTCAGGGGGTGGTGCGGCCAGTGCGTGTTTAAGCAGGGAAAGGTGCCCCTGAGCTGGGAAAATAGTGTTGTTGACGCACTGTTTTGACCCGCTCGAAGGAGCACCTTTCTGGTGAACCACTTTACCCCGTCGTACCCGTCTGTCCGTGTTGATTCCGCCGGGGACGGGGTGGTGTCCCAGGCCGGTGGGCTGGTGCTGACGGAAGCCGTCCGGGCAACGGGGTTGATGGCTGGCTTGTCGGCCGGACTTGGGCCGTGGCGTAAGCCCTTCGCCCGGCATGACCCCGGCAAGATCCTCACCGACCAGGCCCTGTCCCTGGCGACCGGCGGGGACTGCCTGGCGGACGTGGACCGGCTCCGGACCCAGCCGGAGGTTTACGGGCTGGTGGCCTCGGATCCCACGGTCAGCAGGCTGGTCAAGGTGCTCGCCACGGTCGACCCGGCCAAGGCGCTGGCCGCGGTCAACAAGGCGCGTGCCGAAGCCCGCGCCCGTGCCTGGAACGCTGCCGGGGACGCCTCCCCGTTGCACAACGCCAGCGTCTGGAACCCGGTCGTGATCGACGTTGATGCCACGCTCCTGAGCGCCCATTCGGACAAGGAACACGCCCGCCCGACGTGGAAGAAAGGCTTCGGGTTCCACCCGCTGGCCGCGTTCATCGACCACGGCGCCGAGGGAACCGGTGAACCCCTGGCAGTGATCCTGCGCCCGGGCAACGCCGGCTCCAACACCGCCGCCGACCACATCCAGATCGTCAAAGACGCGCTGAAACAACTCCCGGCCGGACACCGGTCCGGGCGGAAGCTCATGATCCGCACCGACTCCGCCGGCGGCACCCACGAGTTCCTGCACTGGCTCGCCGCCCGCCACCGGAACCTGGGGTACTCGGTCGGATTCCCGATCCATGGTGCCCTCGAAAACGTCCTGCCGCTGATCCCTCAAAAGGCGTGGACGCGGGCCTACAACAGCGACGGGGAAGAACGTGACGGCGCCTGGGTCGCGGATGTCACAGGCATGCTCGAGCTCTCCGCATGGCCCAAAGGTTTGCGGGTCATCGTCCGCAAGGAAATCCCGCACCCGGGCGCGCAGCTGCGGATCACCGACATCGACGGGATGCGCTACACAGCGTTCGCGACAAACCAGGCCCGCGGGCAGCTCGCCGATCTTGAAGCACGGCACCGGTTGCGGGCCCGGTGCGAGGATAGGATCCGGGGCGTCAAGGACACCGGCCTGAGGAACCTGCCCTTGCACTCCTTCGCCGCGAACACGCTCTGGTGCCACCTGGTCATGCTCGCGGCCGAGATCACCGCATGGGCGCAGATGCTCGCTTTCCCCGGAACCAAGGCGCGGCGGTGGGAACCCAAGAAACTCCGGGCCCGGATTTTCGAGATCGCCGGCAAGATCAGCCGGCACGCCCGACAGATCACCCTTCACCTGGCATCCAAGGCACCCGAAACGTCTCTGCTGATAAACGCTCTCGCGAGGCTGAGGGCTATCACCCCGCCATAGCCGGCAACCGGACCGGACAACAGGGAACCACGGGAAGCAAAAGCCGCACCCCGGGTGGTAGTGGAACCGCCCGCGCCCAGCCGCCATCGGTCAGCGGCCCTTCCGTCACACCCTCATGCAAAAATCGACCACGTCAGGCCGCCGGTAAGCCCTGACCCCGCCGAAATCCTGCCTCATGAAAGATCGAGGCTAGGCCGAATTCGCAAACGCCCAATGGTGGGAGCCGCTTTCTTCCGTTACCTTCTTTTTACTTAAAATTTGTCGGAATTCCCGGACAGACCGTTGACCTCCAGTAGCCGCCATGAAAGTGTTGTAGCAGTCTTTGTGTAGGTGTGATTCATGCTCGCAAGACGCGTTGCGAGCGTGAAGCTCCTGCGAAGCCAACCAAGCCTTGCTTGGACGGAAAACCAGGTCTTCTCGCGGAGTAACCAAGGTCGGCACGCAGTGTGCCGGACTTAATAGTTCCACAATGAGGAGAAACAAAAATGGCACTGGGCACCGTCAAGTGGTTCAACGCTGAAAAGGGCTTCGGCTTCATTACCCCGGACGACGCAGAAGGCGACGTCTTTGTCCACTACTCCGAGATCCAGACCGGCGGCTTCCGCACCCTCGATGAGAACCAGCGCGTTCAGTTCGAGATCGGTCAGGGCGCAAAGGGCCCGCAGGCCACCGGCGTAACCGCTGTCTAGTTTGACTGCTTGAATTCTGCTGAGCAGATTCACCTGCGGTAGATTCAACAACAAAGGGCCTTGCGCTAAGCGCAGGGCCCTTTGTTGTGCAAGGCCTTTCGTTGTAGCGAATTAGCCTTCGTGACGCACGCTATTCACGCAACGAGAGTGCGAAGAAGCCTGGCAGTTTGCCGAACGGACAGCCCTGGCAAATATGCCCGGCTTAGCGCAGCGCCGATCGCGGGAATCTCCAAGCTGTCCTGGTAGTACATATAGAGAGTCCTGTACTCGGGCTGGAACCTGGATTTGAAGCGTGCCAGCGACCGGAATCCGTAAACAGGTTCCAAGGTCCTGCCAACAAGGTCGAGAATGCCCGCCATACCGGCGTCTCCGCTGGAGAACTCCTCGGGATCCCCGGCCAACGGTGAACCAGACAAGGATATGACCTCCACTCCGTGACGCAACTCCTGCACCGCTGAGGCAATCATGAATTCCATGATGCCCGGGAACGCATCACCCCGCCGGCGCATGAAGTCCAATGTCCAGCTAATCACTCGACCCTCACGAAACACGGGCAGCCAACTGGTGACCCCGTAGACAAACCCTTTGCTGTCGACGGCTATGCAACACAGCACGTCGTCGTCCATCAGCTCGTCGAGGGAACCCAGGGTAAAGCCCATTTCAGGTACTTTCTTCCTGGCGGCCCACTCTTCTGACACCTCGCCAAGTTGGGAACGGATGTGCTGGGAGAACTTTGAATAGCGTCCCCACCGGACTTCAACGCCGGCTTTGAGCGCCCGGTTCTTGGCTGTCCGGACGTTTTGCCATGCTTTGCCCGTGAACTCGAGATCGCGGATGAAGAGCCGGGTTTCCTGGGCGACGGCAATTCGGCGAAATCCCGCGGATCGCAACATCGGCCACAATTCCTCGGTGCAGGAGTAGAGGCACGGCACCAATGCGTGGTCCGCACAGTAGTCGAGGAAACCTTCGGTCGCGGCCCGGGCCTGTTCGCGAACGCCGAACGGACCGGCGAGGGTCAGTGCAACGTTTCCATGCTGCTGGTAGGCAATCCCGGCGTCCATTCCGGGAGTGAACCAGAACTTGTTCGGCTCCCAAAGCGCCATCCAGGAGAGGGACTCTCCGCCGCGCTTAACCAATTCCCTTGCCACTTGCCGGGCAGGATCGTCCCCGCCAGGACCGTGTTGCCGCTTGAGGAGCAGCATCCACACCGCGGCGAGTGCTACAAGCCAGAAGACAATCCCCGACCACGCGAACAATATTGATTCCGCGGCGCTGCGCTCCGCGAACACGCGCCCAAAAGCCGTGGGTATCGGCAGGGGAAGATACTGCCGGGCGAGTTCGGCAACGAGCCCCAGGACGCCGCCGTCGTACGCCATTCCGCCCGAGCCGAGCCAGGCACCTGTGTAGGCACTCGCCAGTACAACCCACGTTCCGCCAACCAGCAACGCCATCTTCCGGCGAAGGGGCGCCCTCGACGCCACCACAAAGTTGCCCCTGAACAGGAAAAGCAGAACCGCCAGGATGAGCGGAACAAGCGCGAGGGTCAGGATATGGAATACTGCGGAGCCCAGGACCACAGTGCGGCCATGCCCTGGAAAGTGCGGAATGCTGGCAAACAAAACCAGATAGGCGAAGGACAGGGCCACCACACCAAGCTGCACGCCAATGGCGATCTTCAGCGCCAAGCGCCTTCCTTGACGCATGCCCACCGCACAAATGAGGAGAAGCAATGCGGGTACGACGGCCAGGGCTACTCCGGCTGGCCCGGGATAGCCCTGCCGTCCAAGTTCCAGGCACTTGATGTCCACGGTGCCGCCGCAATTGGCCTGCAGTTGCGTGAGTGTGGGGACAGGGTTCAGGACCATCTCGCGGAGCAATGCCATCGGCCCCGCAGGGCTCCGCACGGCGCCGGCTACAAGGGGCCCGACGCCGAAGATCGCCACCATGAGTGATAACAGGTTTCGCGTCTCACGCCTGGTTGCGCGATGGCTCGGTTGTATGCCTTGGTCGAGTTGGAGCCACAGACCGCTCCCCAGTCCCACCAGCGCTCCGGTGAGCGCCATGACAGCCGAGGGATCGCCAACGTAGAGGACCAGGAGAAGTGCCAATGACACAACTGTCGCCCTTAGTCGCCGACGCCACAGCGTGGGAAAAAGACCGCTGGCGGCCATCGAGACGAAGAGGGTTGCGGGAAGGGGACCGGAAGTGCTGGCGTCCATCATCCGTCCCAACCAGCCGTCGTCGGCGTAGGCTGCGACCTGGACCGCCAGCAGGAAAGCAGTGACCGTGGCAAACTGGCCACCAAGGAACCCTGCTGCAGTGCGGAACCAGCCAAATTTGCGCTCTGAGGACCCCAGCAGCACGACGAGCAGGAGCGAGCTCGTAACGTAGTCGAAGGGATTGACGGGAAAGAACATCGAGGTCCAGATGGACCACCAGTCCCCTGACTTCAATCCGCCACCGCTCACGCTGGTGAGGTGCCGCAACACATCGGGGCTGAACGCGACGTCGGGATCGAAGATTGCCGGAGTAAGCAGGTAGAGCGCGAGCACCACTACGGTGAAGGGGATTGCACCAATGTGGACGGCCACGTTTCCAACCAAGGCCTGAACGAGCGCTGCCACCATCTTCCGTGCGGGCTTGGCGTCCTCGTGCACGGCTGCTTGGTCCTTGGACAATTGAGCTTCCTGGGTGCTCATTGCGTGATCCCCCACCGCGGCGCCAGGAAATCCATCGCGGAAGGAAACTCCTGCACGGCCACCGCCCAGGAGTGGCCGGCTCCCGCAACCGAAGCCTGCTTGATATCGAACCCGGCACCGCGGGCCGCCGTCGCAAGCTCGGTGGCGAAATGGCCGAACTCACCATCAGCGGTACCCACCGCTATGAAGCCTGCATGCCCGGCGTAGCTTTGCTTTTTCATCAAGGTCAGCGGAGTCAGGGCATCGAAAGCCGCAGAGTCTCCGCCGAATGCCGTCTGGATGGTCCGCCGGCGGTCGGGACCAAGTGAAGGCTCCCGCTCGCCCGAGAAAGCAATGAAGGAAGGGTAGATTTCAGGATGCAAAGTAGTCATCTGCATGGCACAAGTCGCCCCGAAGGAAAACCCTCCGACGGCCCATTTCCTTGGATCGGCGGACACATCGAGAGTCGAGTTGATCCAGCGCGGAACATCGACCGCGAGGTACGTGTCGGCACGGGCGATCCGGCTATCCATGCACATGGTGTTTGCAGTGTCGGAACCGTTTGGATCGACCACCACCACAACCGGCGCTACTCCACCATGTTTTGCCGCGAAGGCATTCATGGTCGGTTCGAGTAGTCCGCCGGTCAGCCAGTCAGCGGGACGTCCGGGCTGGCCGGCGAACAAAACCAGCACGGGTAATTGGGTTCGGTCGGTGGCCAGGTAGGCTGGCGGCAGGTAGATGAAAGCATCCTGCGCCTTGAAACCGGATTCGGTCCCCGGAATCGATGCCCTGCGGACTATTCCCGCACCATGCGCTGATACCGGGAGGGGTCCCGAAGCAACCTTCTTGAACTCGTCCCCAAGCTCCGGAATCCGCCCCACATTGTGGCCGAAGAGATCTGCTGCCGTGTGGTTGAGGCCGAAATAGCTGTTGATCTGAAGCGCAGCAAGGAGCAAAACGGCGACGAACGAGCCTGCGGCGGCGCTCCTGACACGCCACGAAGAACCGGGGAGCCGGAAGAGGAAGAGGGCCACCGCTGAGAAGGCAACCACGGACCACGCAAGAACATCGAAGGGGAGATCCTCAGGGAACACGGTGAGAACGTTGACGAGCAACCAGTGGATGAATGCCACAACTCCGATTGCCAGGACAACGGCCACAAAAATGGAGAGCAGCCAGCGCCAGCTTGGTCGAAGGAGCAGGAATGCTCCCCCGGCGATTCCCGCGCCAAGGATAGTCCAAAAGAATGGACCATCAACAAGGCTTAATTTGTCAAGAAAGTCCACAGCCCTCAGCGCCAGGTGCCGACGCCCACCACGGGGCCAGCTTCCAGCCAAGAAGACAACCCGGCGTAAGCATCAAATCTCATCGCCAGCATGAACCGCCGGCCGTCATGCTGGAGTTCCACGACCACGACGTCGGGCTGCAGCCTCGTCAGTTCTTCTTCGGTTGGCTTCCGGCGACCCAGGAGCTCCAAGGAACTGCGCCGAAAGCTGTGCCTCGGACGGAAGCTGAGGGAGAGCAAGCGGAACCACTCGAGTTCCGAGTCCTGATAACGACAAACCCCCATCCGCCAGCTGTTTCCAGCCATGCAAATGGAGGCGTCGACCGTGCCCAAGGCGCGCCGCAAATTGAAGCGGCGCACCCCGACGAGGCACAGTGTAAAAATCAGCAACGCAAACGCCGTTGCCAAGGCGATGAACGGAATAGCAGAATCGTCCATCAAGGTCTTGCTATCGGATCCCCGCAGTAGCTGCTTCGCCCAGCTTGGCGTTGTCAGCGACGATCACCACGCGGTTGTTGTCGACGGAGAAGAACCCGCCGTCCACAACTACCGACAAGCGGTCTCCGGAAACCGGCTCGATGGCCAGCTCGCCCTCGGCCAGGATGGCGAGGAGGGGCGAGTGGCCCGGCAGTATCCCGATTTCTCCATCGCTGGTCCGGGCCTTGACCATCTTGGCCGCACCGGACCACACAAAGTGGTCCGCTGCGACAATCTCAACCTCGAGCTCAGCCATACTACTTGGTCTGTTCCTGGATCTTGGCCCACTGGCGCTCAACGTCATCCAGGCCGCCGACGTTGAAGAACGCCTGCTCTGCGATGTGGTCCAGCTCGCCGTCGCAGATGGCCGTGAAGCCTTCCACGGTGTCCTTGATGGACACGGTGGAGCCCTCGACGCCGGTGAACTGCTTGGCGGTGTAGGTGTTCTGGGACAGGAACTGCTGGATGCGGCGTGCACGAGACACGACGATCTTGTCTTCTTCGGACAGTTCGTCAACACCGAGGATGGCGATGATGTCCTGGAGTTCCTTGTTCTTCTGCAGGATCTGCTTCACGCGGACGGCCGTGTTGTAGTGGTCCTTGCCGATGTACTGCGGGTCCAGGATGCGGGACGTCGACGTCAGCGGGTCAACGGCCGGGTACAGACCACGGGAGGCGATTTCACGGGAAAGTTCCGTGGTCGCGTCGAGGTGTGCGAAGGTCGTTGCCGGAGCCGGGTCGGTGTAGTCATCAGCGGGCACGTAGATCGCCTGCATCGACGTGATCGAGTGACCCTTGGTCGAAGTGATGCGCTCCTGCAGGAGGCCCATCTCGTCGGCGAGGTTCGGCTGGTAGCCAACTGCGGACGGCATGCGGCCGAGCAGGGTGGAGACCTCGGAACCGGCCTGGGTGAAGCGGAAGATGTTGTCGATGAAGAGCAGCACGTCCTGGTTCTGCACATCGCGGAAGTACTCCGCCATGGTCAGGGCGGACAGCGCCACTCGCAAACGCGTTCCCGGCGGCTCGTCCATCTGGCCGAACACAAGGGCGGTGTCCTTGAGGACGCCTGCCTCTTCCATTTCAACCCAGAGGTCGTTGCCTTCACGGGTGCGCTCGCCAACACCGGCGAATACCGAAGTACCACCGAAGTTACGGGCAACACGGGTGATCATTTCCTGGATCAGGACGGTCTTGCCGACACCGGCGCCACCGAACAGACCGATCTTTCCACCCTTGATGTACGGGGTGAGAAGGTCGATAACCTTGATACCGGTCTCGAGCATCTCCGTGGAGCCCTCGAGGGACGCGAAGGCGGGAGCCTTGCGGTGGATCGGCCAGTAAGCGTCAGCCTTGATCTCGGACTCGTCAACGTCAAGCGGCTTGCCAAGGACGTTGAAGATGTGGCCCTTGACTCCGTCGCCGACAGGCACGGAGATCGGGGCACCGGTGTCCTGCACGGAGGTGCCGCGGACAAGTCCGTCGGTGGCCTGCAGGGCGATGGCGCGGACGAGGTTGTCACCCAGGTGCTGGGAGGTCTCGAACGTGATGGTCTTGGTCTCACCGTTGAGAGTGATCTCAGTGGTAAGCGCATGGTAGATCGACGGGATTGCGTCAGCCGGGAATTCGACGTCGACAACCGGGCCAATGACACGGGCAATACGGCCGGTGGCGCCGGCCGTTGCAGCTGCGTGCTCGGTAGCGGTGGCAGTCATCTCTCTCACTTCACTCAGTAGATGGCGTGGGGTTAAGTTTATCTATTTGGTGCAGGTGCAGCTTGCGCCGAACCAGACACCGGCGGCTACGCGCTCAGGGCGTCGGCGCCGGCCACGATTTCGGAAAGCTCCTGCGTGATCTCAGCCTGGCGGGCCGTGTTGCGCAGACGCGTGTACTTCTTGATCAGATCGGTCGCGTTGTCGCCTGCCGACTTCATGGCACGCTGGCGGGCGGCGAGCTCGGAAGCTGCTGCCTGCAGCATCGCTGCGAAGATGCGGGACTCGATGTAACGCGGCAGCAGTGCGTCGAGCACTTGCTCCGATTCTGGTTCAAATTCGTACAGAGGCAGAAGCTCGGACTCACTGACCGTCTGCTCTTCAACTTCGAGCGGCAGCAGACGAACAACTGTGGGTTCCTGTGTCACCATCGACTTGAAGCGGGTGTAAACGACGTGGATCTCATCCACGCCACCCTCAGCGAAGTCATTGGCGAACTCTTCGAGAAGAGCGGCACCGATTTCCCTTGCGGTCTTGAATTCCGGTGCGTCCGTTCCGCCGGTCCATACGCGGGAGTACGAACGGTTGCGGAAGTCGAAGTATGCCTGGGCCTTACGGCCAACCAGGTATGTCTTGACTTCCTTGCCCTCTGCTCGGAGAAGTTCGTTGAGTCCTTCGGCCTGCTTGAGCACGCTCGCCGAGTAAGAACCAGCCAGGCCACGGTCCGAGGTGATAACCAGGACGGCGGCACGGCGGATCTGTTCCGGCTCGGTGACGAGCGGGTGATCGATTTCGCTCTGGCTTGCGACAGCAGAAACGGCACGGGTGATCGCGTTTGCGTAAGGCAGTGAAGCTGCCAAGCGGGCGCGGGCCTTACCGATGCGCGAGGTAGCGATCAGTTCCATCGCCTTGAAGATCTTGCGCATCGACGTCGTCGAGCTGATCTTCTGGCGGTAGACCCGGATCTGGGCTCCCATACATTTCCTTTCCTAAGATCCCGATGGATCAGCGGCTAAGGCTTGGCGAAGGCCCCGGGCCTGCGTTTACGCAGGCCCGGGAACCAATGCTCTAGCGCTTCTGCTTGACGATCTTTTCCTGGTCGACTTCGCCGCCGGAGATCGCTTCGTGCTCTTCGTGTCCGGCACCAACCAGGAGGTTGTCGCCTTCGCCGAAGAAGCCCTTTTTGAAGGCAACGATGGCGGTCTTCAGCGCTTCAGCGGTGTCGTCGTCCAGGACGTTGGTCTGCGCCAGCGTGGTCAGGATGGAGGACTTGTGCTTGAGGTGCTCCAGGAACTCGGACTCGAACCGGCTGACATCCTCAACCGGGACATCGTCCAAGTAGCCCTTTGTACCGGCCCAGATGGACACAACCTGGTCCTCGACCGGGAACGGCGAGTACTGGCCCTGCTTAAGCAGTTCCATCAGGCGGGCACCACGGGTCAGCTGCTGGCGGGAGGCCGCGTCAAGGTCCGACGCGAACATCGCGAACGCCTGCATGTCGCGGTACTGTGCCAGGTCCAGCTTCAACGTACCGGAGACCTTCTTCATCGACTTGACCTGCGCCGCACCACCAACGCGGGACACGGACACACCGACGTCAACAGCGGGGCGCTGGTTGGCGTTGAAGAGGTCCGACTGCAGGAAGATCTGGCCATCGGTGATGGAGATGACGTTGGTCGGGATGTAGGCCGAGACGTCGTTTGCCTTGGTTTCAACGATCGGGAGACCGGTCATCGAACCTGCGCCCAGCTCGTCGGAGAGCTTGGCACAACGCTCAAGCAGACGGGAGTGCAAGTAGAAAACGTCACCCGGGTACGCTTCGCGTCCCGGCGGGCGGCGGAGCAGCAAGGAAACTGCGCGGTAGGCTTCAGCCTGCTTCGACAGGTCATCGAAGATCACCAACACGTGCTTGCCGCCGTACATCCAATGCTGGCCGATGGCAGAGCCTGCGTACGGAGCCAAGTACTTGAAGCCAGCCGGATCAGATGCCGGAGAGGCCACGATGGTGGTGTATTCCAGCGCGCCGTGGTCTTCCAAGGTCTGGCGGACAGCGGCGATCGTGGAAGCCTTCTGGCCGACGCCGACGTAAACGCAGCGGACCTGCTTGGTCACATCGCCCGAAGCCCAGTTGGCCTTCTGGTTGATGATGGTGTCCACGGCGATGGCGGTCTTGCCGGTCTGGCGGTCACCGATGATCAGCTGACGCTGGCCACGGCCGATCGGAATCATGGCGTCGATAGCCTTGAGACCGGTCTGCATGGGCTCGTGAACCGATTTGCGCTGGGTCACGCCTGGAGCCTGGAGTTCCAGTGCGCGGGTGGTCTCGGCCTTGATCTCGCCGAGGTCATCGATCGGCTGGCCCAAGGGGTCAACCACGCGGCCCAGGAAGGCGTCGCCTACCGGGACGGACAGGATTTCACCGGTGCGGTGGACTTCCTGGCCTTCTTCGATACCGGTGAAGTCACCGAGGATGATGACGCCGATTTCGCGGACGTCGAGGTTCTGGGCCAAGCCCAGGGTGCCGTCTTCGAAGCGAAGCAGCTCGTTCGCCATGACCGAGGGAAGGCCCTCAACACGGGCGATGCCGTCACTTGCGGCGGTCACGCGGCCGACCTCTACGCGCTCTGCGTTTCCGGGTTCGTAGGACGCCGCGAACTCGTTCAACGCATTACGGACGTCGTCGGCGTTGATGGTCAATTCGGCCATCTGCAGTCCCTGCTCTCCTGTTTTCGTGATCATCGTTGCTCACGATGACCGGTGTTTGTATCAGTTAAGTTGTGCTTGTCTGGCTAGCCGGCGAGTTGCCGGCGGAGCTCGGACAGGCGGGCTACGACGGAAGCGTCAAGCACTTCGTCAGCCACCTGGACCCGGATTCCACCGATCAACGTCGGATCAACGCTGATGTTGACCTTCAGCTCGCGGCCATAGAGGGCATCAAGCCCGGCCTGCAGACGGCTGGCCTGCGCATCCGTCAACGGACGGGTAACGCGGACAGTTGCGATCCAGCGCTGCTGGCGCTTGGCTGCAAGCTTGGCAAAGTTGTCGATGAGCTTGCTCGGCTTGACACCGCGCGGCTGCGACACGGCCTGGCCGATGAGAAGTTGAGCTTCCGGGCTTGCGCCAGGAACCAGCTTCCCGGCCAGGCTGATCTTGGCCGCAGCACTTGCCTGCGACTCTCCCAGAGCACGTTGTACCTCGTGACTGGAAGCAACGGTCTGGTTGAAAGCAAACAGATCGTTTTCCAGCTCTTCCAGCCCCGTGATTCCGGAGGCAGAAACGGCCGACTTGTTTTCAGCCACAGCGATAACCACCGTGGCGGCAAGAGTCTCGAGTGCATCGCCGATATCGCGTGCCGATGCCCAGCGTGCGCTGGCCAATCCACTCGCAATTTCCGCAGCATCAGCGGAGACTTTCCCGCCAACCAGCTGCTTGACCAGCGCCGACTTTTCTTCTCCACTGCGGGAAGGGTCAGTCAGGGCGCGGCGCAAGCCAGCCGAGCTGTCCACCGTTCCCAGGATTCCGAAGAGGTCCTTAGCCAACTGCAGCGAGGCCGTTGGAAGCGTAGCTTCCAACTGCTCCAGCGCTTTGGTCAGCGATTCGCTCGATACACCTGCCATTACTTAGCTGCACCTGCGCTCTGGGTCTCCAGATCTGCGAGGAAGCGGTCCACCACGCGGGCGGCACGCTCGTCATCGCTGAGCGATTCGCCAACGATGCGCTCAGCCAAAGTCGTGGCCAAGGTGCCCACCTCGGAACGAAGGGAGACAACAGCTGCCTGACGCTCCGATTCGATCTGGGCATGCGCCTGCTCGGTGATGCGTGCAGACTCGGCTGCTGCCTTGGTCTTCAGCTCCGCGAGGATCTGGGCACCTTCGGCACGAGCTTCTTCGCGAATGCGGTTAGCCTCGGCGCGGGCATCGTGGAGCTGCTGCTTGTACTCTTCGAGAGCTGCAGAAGCTTCAGCCTGGGCCTTTTCAGCCTTGGCAATGCCGCCCTCAATCGCCTCTGCGCGCTCGGCAAAAGTCTTCTCGAACATCGGGACAACAAACTTGACCACGATGTAAAAGAGGACCCCGAAGCCGACGAGCACGACGCCCATTTCCCAGAGGTTGGGAACGAGCGGATTAGCCGACTCGGCGGCGCCTTGAGCGGCGGCTGAGATGATCTGCTGATTCATGTTTCACCCGTCCTTATCTACTCGGTTCTGAATGTTCGCTTGGTTCTTAGCGGTTTACTTGAGAACGAAAGCGAAGACCAGGCCGAGGATGGCGAGGGCTTCCGTCAGAGCCAGACCAAGGAACGCGATCGGCTGAAGCACGCGCTGGGCTTCCGGCTGACGTGCAACACCGTTGATGTAAGCAGCAAATACGAGACCCACACCGATACCACCGCCGATTGCGGAGAGACCGTAGCCAATGAGGTTAAGGGAGCCGTTGATATCGCCGTTCATTGTTTTCCTTTCAAGATGCCGCAGTCGCGGCAGGTTGTTTGGTTTGCTTCAACCCCCGAGGGGGAAGATTAGGGGGTGTGCCTAGTGGCTGTCCGCGTGGAGCGCGCCTTCGATGTAAATCGCGGTCAGAAGAGTGAAGACATATGCCTGCAGCACCATGATCAAGGCCTCGAGCATGTACATGGCGACGGCGCCAACGAGTACCAGCACGGATGCACCCTTGAGAAGGACGTTTTCCTGCATGACGAGGAACTCAATGCCGGAGCCGGCGATCATCACAATAAGGTGCCCTGCCATCATGGTGGCAAAGAGACGGAGGCTGTGCGTGACCGGGCGGACCATGAAGTTGGAGATGATTTCGATCGGCACGACGATCGGCAGGATGTACCACGGAACACCCGAAGGAACGGTGGCGAGCTTGAAGTACTTCAACCCGTTCTTCTTGATTCCGATGCCGATCCAGGTGACATACACGACCGCGGCCAGCACATAGGCCCCGCCGACGTGCGAGAAGCTCGGAAGCTGGATCACGGGAATGGCACCGTAGATGTTGTTCACCAGGATGAAGAAGAACAAGGAGAACAGGAGCGGCACGAACTTCATGAAGTCGCGGCCGCCGATAATGTCCTTGGCGATGCTGTTGCGGACGAAGCCGTAGGCCATCTCGCCTGCGAACTGCAGCTTGCCGGGAACCAGCTGCTGCTTACGCGCGGCGAGGATGAAGAATGTAGCGATAAGGACGACCGACAGGATCACCAGCAACATCTGCTTGGAGAAGCCATCGCTCGCACCCCACGGCAGGATAGCCGGCAGGTGCATTTGGTCGATTCCGGGAGGAGTGAAGGTCCCTGAATCCTGGGCCGGGAGCGCAAGCGCGATCAACGCGTTTCCTCTCTGCAGTGTCCATCATTGGGCGTTGTTGAGGATCCGGCCGCGTTTCTTGCAGCCATTTCCCGTGTGAAATTATTTGGCATTACTGTCCCCGTCCTGGGACGGACCACTGTCTGCTTTGCTCTCACCGGAAGACGAGCGCTGACTAGTGAGGCCGTGCATATGGGAAAGATAGAACCCTCCTGCGGCTCCAAGCAGAGCGCCAAGGAGCACAATCCAGTGAGTCCCCCACAGATTATCCAGACCCCAGCCTATCAAACTCCAGACTATGATTCCGCCAACAATGTAGCTGAAGACGGCAATGCCGGCGTTGTATCCGCCGTCGCTTCCGTCGCTCGCGGACACAGTGGAATTGCCGGGTTTTGCGGCATTGGGCGTGGCGGGGCGTAGCTTGTTCCTAGGAGTGAACATCGTCGCCTCCTTCGCCTGCTGCGGGGTCGTTATATATCTGGAGCCGGGCCTTGCTGAAGCCGTAGATTTCGGCGGCTTGCCACGAGACAACGGCGACGACGGCGCCAATCACGAACCAGCGACCGTGCAGCCACGCGGGGGCTCCGAAGACGAACAGCACCAGGGCAAAGCCCACCACCTTGACAAAGTAGCTGGCAACGAAGAGGCCGACGGCGCCGGAGGGATTGTCACGGCCAACAAAATGGCCGATCAGCAAGCTGATGGCAAAAAAGGCCATCACCAGCGCCCCGCCGAACGCGACGGAAAGAACTCCCAGGCCACCGTTCATGACCGCCGCAACAATGGACGTTGCGGCGAGAGCCGCGACCGCCGCCGTCGAGCTGAGGAAAAGAAGCCGCAGCCACAGCGAAGAACTGGAGCGGGAGACAGCAACGCCGTTCGAGTCGGACTGTTGTCCGCCGGCGTTGGAGGTCATGGGGATGCCAATCGTCGTGGCAAAGATGCCAAAGTCTCAGGAGGGTGGGTGCACGGGCGAGTGACTGTCCGCCCTAGAATTCTACATGAGATAGAACTGTGATGTTAACGCCCTTGTCACACACCGACTACCGGGTGGAGCCTCCGCCGCGGGCGAAGTACGGCCAGGCTGTCACGCCGGCCATAATCAGCGCGGCCACGATGTCCACCGTGAGAACCATCTGCCAGGGGAAAACAGCGAAGGCCAGGCCTCCGAACGCCAGGATGCAGGTCCACACATACATCATGAGCACTGCCGTCCGGTGTGTGTGACCAAGCTCTATGAGCTTGTGGTGCAGGTGTCCTCGGTCGGCCGACCACGGCGATTGCCCACGTGCAGTCCGCCGCAACACCGCCAGCCCGAGGTCCAACAACGGCAGCGAGAGAATCGCGAACGGCAGCAGGATGGGGACGATCGTAGGAATACCGTTGGCGCGGTCGTAAAGTCCGGAGCTGATCTGGCCCGTGGATACCACACCTGCCGAGGCCATCACGAGGCCCAAAAGCATGGCGCCTGAGTCGCCCATGAAGATCTTGGCCGGGAACCAGTTGTGTGGCAGGAAGCCGATGCAGCAACCTACGATGATCGCCATCAGCAGCGCCGCCAAGTCCGAGCGGTCCGTGAGTGTCGCGTTGCGGTGGACCCAGTAGGCCGTCAGGAAAAACGCAACCCCGCCAATCGCGGCGACACCCGCAGCCAAGCCATCGAGTCCGTCGATGAAGTTGACGGCGTTCATGGTGGTCACAATGAGGAGGGCGGTCAGAACGACCCGCAGCGGTTCCGACTCAATCCGAATGGGCTCCGGAACAAACGGAATCACCGACATCTGCACGCCCCAGACCGCAACGATCGTGCCGGCTGTGCACTGGCCGATCAGTTTGACCCACCATCGGATGTCCATCACGTCGTCGGCAACACCGACCGCGACGATTACCAGGGCGCCGGCCAGTATCCCCCACGGCGCACCGTTCCCGTGGAAGATGTCTTTTACGAAAAATGAATTGCTTGCTACGGCGAGGGCCACGGCAAAGCCCGCGAAAAGTCCCAGGCCACCGAGTCGGGAGATCGGCACCGAGTGCATATCGCGGCTGCGGATAGGGGCAAACAGCCGAAGTTTGTTCCCCATCTGGCGGGCTACCCAGGTTGCAAGATACGACACGACGGCAGCCGTGAGCATCATGAGTGAGTACATGATCACGTGGCGGCTCCTGTTGGCGGTGGTGGATTTCGTCCCCGGCGAATAGCTGCCGGCACGTCACCCGCAACACCTCTGCGCACCGCCGAATATTGCTGTACTACAGTTGGACTCTGTCAAGATACTAGCGGCAACGGCGGCTTTGCTCCGTTTCACGCGCCCCTAGGGCGAGCCGGGAGGATCCTCCCCGCTACTGCCCGGAAGGAACCCTACATGACTGTCTCCGTTGCCGTTGCGGCTGTGACCTTTGACCGCCCCGGAGAGCTTGCTGTCCTGCTGGACGCTGTCAACAATCAGTCCATCGCGGTGGACACCATCTGTCTTGTGGACAGCGGTACTACCCCTTCGCGGGAGCTCGCATCAAGCCACCCAAACGTGGACTACGTTCGCTCCGAGGCCAATCTGGGCGGCGCGGGGGGCTTCGCCCTTGCGATCCTCAAGGCAGTGGCCAGCGGCGCTGAATGGGTCTGGATCATGGACGATGACGCCGAACCAGGCGATCCAGAATGCCTCGAAACCCTGGTTCGCGAGGCGGAAGCCCGGGGACTGGATGCTGTGGTCCCGCTCGTAGTGGCTCCCGGCCACCCGGACAAGCTCTCCTTCTTCTTCCGGATCGACGGCAAGGTGACCCACGACCGTTCCGAAGTCGAGAAGGCCGGGTTCCTGCCCGACGTCGGGCACTTCTTCAACGGGGCCCTCATCCGTACCAGCGTCTTCTTCAAAGTGGGAGTGCCGGATATCCGGCTGTTCATCCGCGGCGATGAAGTGGACTTCATGATCCGCCTCAGGAAAGCGGGGATACGCTTCGGTACGGTCGCCACGGCGTGGATCACCCACCCGCATGCGTTTTCCGAGACCAAGCACGTCTTTGGGGCGCGCTGGCACGTGATCGTGCCGGATTCGGCGTTCAAGCGCTACTTCTACTACCGCAACCGCGGCTATTTGATCCGCCGGTATCGGCGCGGCAAATCCATGGTGGCCGATGTCGGAGGCTACCTGGGCTACTTCCTTCCCCGCGGTGACTTCCGTGGGCTCGCCGAGTGGTTCCGGGCATTCTCGGCCGGTTTGCGCAACAAGGGCTTTGGCCCGCTGGAGGACCAGAAATTCTAGCGGCCCGGCTGGGTGCTGTCCTTACGAGAGAGCCGACGCCGGGCCAGCAGGCCGAGTAGCACCCACGGCTCACCGAAGACCCGGTACGCGACGCGCCCCGGATGCAGGACAAGTCGCCAAGCCCATTCAAGCCCGAGGCGGCCGAGCCAGCGTGGAGCGAGCTTCTGGAGCCCCGCCAACTGTTCGATAGCCCCGCCGACGGTGCAGTAGACGGCGGGCGGAAGCTCGTCCAGCCGCCGGTGCAAGACCGACTCCTGCAGCGGCATTCCCAGGCCAAGAAGCACCAGTTGGGGACGGAACTCCGCGAGCCAGGCAACGGCGGCCTCTTCGCTGGAGTTGTCCCAATTCTCACCGGGCCGGCCAGAGACCTCGGCACCGGGCACGATCTCGCGCAGCCGTTGGACTGTCTTGGCGTTGGCCTCGGGGCCCGCCCCGACGACGGCGATCCGGCGTAGTCCCTCGACGCCGCCTAGCGCCGGCACCCAGTCAGTGGATCCCAAGCGGTATTCCATCAGGCCTGGGCTGTCGCTCCGTGAGCCTCCACGGTGGCCAAGTCCCCAAAGCATGGCGACAGGCGCTCCATCCAGGAGGACCACATCGCTGCGCTCATAAAGGTCGCGGAAATCCGGACTCGAATGAAACAGCGTGACACTGTGCAGGTTGTGCCCAAGGACCACCTTGGTGGTGCCATCCGAAACGAACCCGCTCATGGCCTCGATAAGTTCGTCCGTGCACAGGGCAGTGACGTCTACGTCCAGTAGCGGAACGCGATCCCGGACCAGGCTCATTCGGCCCTAATCTCGTCCGTCTCCGGCTCCGTCTCCGGCTCAGGCACGGTTTCGCCGAGCGCCAGCACGCCGGGAACCACGTCGCGGAGGCGTTCCAGGGAAACAGCACCGTCGCGTACCACGCGGAGCGGCAGGGTGGTGGCGTCAACAATGGTTGATGCTACAGACTCGGTTCCCTCGACAGGCCGGAACCCGCCCTCGAGGTACACCTCGACCGATTCGGCAAGCTGGGTCCTCGCCTCTGCAGCCGTCTGCGCGGCGGGTTGACCGGTGCGATTGGCTGAAGACACCGCCAGCGGACCTGTGCGGTTGAGCAGTTCAAGCGCAATTTCGTCGTCGGGCATGCGCAGGGCCACGGTTCCGCGGGTCTCCCCCAGGTCCCAGTCCAAGGACGGCTGGGCGTGGAAGATCAGCGTCAGGCCACCAGGCCAGAAGGCGTCTGCCAGTTTACGGGCGTCTTCCGACACATCGGTTGCCAGCCCGTCCAGCGCATTGAGCCGTGGGATCAGTACGGGGGGCGGCATATGGCGGCCGCGGCCTTTCGAGACAAGCAGCATGGTGACGGCCTGGGGTGAGAACGCGTCGGCGGCAATGCCGTAGACGGTGTCCGTCGGCATGACGACACACTTTTTCTCGCTGATGGCGCGCTGCGCATGCTCCAGCCCTTCGGCGCGTTGTTCCTCTGACGTGCAGTTGTAGCTTGTGGTCACAGCGCTATTCTTTCATTTCCCGGAGGCATCGATTGCCAACACTGCGCTCGTGGCACGTTCCTTGCCGTTGAGATCAAGGTGGGTAGTGACTTGCATCCAGCAGCCCACGGCCTTCAGATGTTCGGAAATCCACTTTGCCTGCACCTCGGCGTGCTCCATCACGAAGAAGCCGCCGCCCTTGAGGAGCCGGGCAGCCGAGGCGGCAGCCGCCGTCGGAAGCTCCATCCCATCCGCTCCCCCGCCGTACAGCGCCTCGGGTGGATCGTGTAGTGCCACTTCAGGTTCGTTCGGAATGGCTTCAGCGGGGATGTAGGGCGGATTGGAAACGACGACGTCGAAAGTTCCGTTGTGTTCGGGCAAGGCGTTGCGGAGGTCGCCCTGCACGAGCTTAACGCCTAGTGGCTCCAGGTTCCTGGCGGCCCAGGCGTGGGCAAACGTGCTGAATTCAACGGCGTGGACCTCGGCCCCAGGCAGTTCGTGGGCGATCGAGCCAGCAATAGCGCCGGATCCGGTGCCGAGATCCACAACCTTGGGGTGCGGGTGACCCTCGAGGTGGTCGATGACCAACTGAACGACCGATTCCGTTTCAGGGCGCGGAATGAACACGCCAGGGCCCACGGCCAGCGCGAGGTAGCGGAAATGCGCGACGCCGGTGATGTGCTGGAGCGGTACGCGCCGTGCACGCTCGGCCACCAGGTCCGCATAGCCTTCAGGGGCTGCAGAATCGCCGAGGAGCATGGCACGCAAGCGCCCGAGGCCGACACCCAGGAGATGTTCAGCGAGGAGCTCGGCGTCCACGCGCGGAGTGGGCACGCCCGCGTCGGACAGGATGGCAGTCGCCTCGCGGACGGCGTCAGCCAGGCTCTGGCCAGGAAAGAGCGTCATGAGTTTCCCTGCAGGCTGTTACTCGCCCAGGGCATCCAGGCGCGATTGTTCGTCCATCTCGATGGCCGATTGGATGACCGGCTCCAGGTCGCCGTTCATGACGGCGTCGAGGTTGTAGGCCTTGTAGCCGGTTCGGTGGTCGGCGATCCGGTTTTCCGGGAAATTGTACGTGCGGATGCGCTCCGAACGGTCCATGGTGCGGATCTGCGACTTGCGCTGGGCCGAGTTCTCGGCGTCGATCTGCTCCTGTTGGTGGGCGAGGATGCGGGCACGCAGGACGCGCATGCCGGCTTCCCTGTTCTGTAGCTGGGATTTTTCGTTCTGCATTGCCACCACGATGCCCGTAGGAAGGTGGGTGATGCGGACTGCAGAGTCTGTGGTGTTGACGGACTGGCCGCCAGGGCCCGAGGACCTGTAGACGTCGATCTTGAGGTCGTTCTGGTTGATTTCGAGCTCTTCGGGCTCATCCACTTCCGGGAGCACCAGAACACCTGCCGCAGAGGTGTGAATACGGCCTTGGGACTCGGTAACGGGAACACGCTGAACGCGGTGCACGCCGCCTTCGAACTTCAGCCGGGCATACACGCCCTCAGCGGGATCGTTCGAGTTGCCCTTGACGGCCATCTGGACGTCCTTGTAGCCACCTAGATCGGATTCCGTGGCCGAGATGAGCTCGGTCTTCCAGCCGCGCGACTCCGCATAACGCATGTACATGCGCAGCAGATCCCCGGCGAAGAGGGCCGCTTCATCGCCGCCTTCACCACCCTTGACCTCAAGAATGACGTTGCGGGCGTCGTCAGGATCGCGAGGAATCAGCAGCCGGCGCAATTTCTCCTGAGCTGCCGGAAGCTTTACCTCAATCTCGCCGACCTCAGCAGCAAATTCGGCATCTTCGGAAGCCATTTCCTTAGCCGCTTCAAGATCGTCCATGAGCCCGCGCCAACGGTTGTAAGCCTCCACGATGCCCTGCAACTGGGCAGAACGCCGCCCCAACTTGCGAGCCATGGACTGATCGGCATAAACAGCAGGATCACTCAACTGCGCCTGAATAGCAGCATGCTCATCAAGCAATCCCTGTACGGACTCAAACATTTCAAAACCTCTTTCGACTTGCAACCAAGTCTAGTAACTGCAACGCGGGGTCAGATACGGCCCATGCTGAGGGCCAGGATGGGCCGTATCTGACCCCGCGTTGCTGTAGGGCCAGGAATTCCGTCTTAAACAGCGAGCCGCTGATTTTGCTGCCCCACCCGGCGTAGGGGCGGGGCAGCAAATTCAGCGGCTCACGAAGCCAGCTATTTGTCGTTATCCGACTTAGCTCCAAGAGTCGTCTTCTGTACCTGCATCAGGAATTCGACGTTGCTCCCGGTCTCCCGGATCTTGTTAGTCAGGAGTTCAAGGCTCTGCTGGGTCTCGAGTCCGGACAGGACGCGGCGCAGCTTCCACATGATCTTGACTTCTTCAGCCGAAAGCAGGTTCTCTTCGCGACGGGTACCGGAGGCGTTGACGTCCACGGCCGGGAAGATACGCTTGTCCGCGAGCTGGCGGGACAGGCGGAGCTCCATGTTGCCCGTGCCCTTGAACTCTTCGAAGATGACCTCGTCCATCTTGGAACCGGTCTCCACGAGCGCGGTTGCCAGGATGGTCAGCGAGCCACCGTTTTCGATGTTGCGCGCAGCACCGAAGAAGCGCTTCGGCGGGTAGAGCGCAGCGGAGTCGACGCCACCGGACAGGATGCGGCCGGAGGCCGGTGCTGCCAGGTTGTAGGCGCGGCCCAGGCGGGTCATGGAGTCCAGGAGGACCACCACGTCCATGCCCATTTCCACAAGGCGCTTGGCGCGTTCGATGGAGAGCTCGGCAACCGTCGTGTGGTCATCGGCGGGACGGTCGAAGGTGGAGGCAATGACCTCACCCTTGACTGTGCGCTGCATGTCCGTGACTTCTTCGGGACGTTCGTCAACCAGCACCATCATGAGGTGGACCTCAGGGTTGTTGGTGGTGATCGCGTTGGCGATGGACTGCAGGATGAGCGTCTTGCCAGCCTTGGGCGGGGAGACGATCAGGCCGCGCTGGCCCTTGCCGATCGGGGCCACGAGGTCGATGACACGCGGGCCGATCTTCTTGGGGTCCGTTTCGAGGCGCAGGCGCTCGGACGGGTACAGCGGGACGAGTTTTGCGAATTCGACGCGGTCCTTGAGCTCTTCCGGTGTCTTGCCGTTGACCGACGTGACGCGGACGAGCGCATTGAACTTCTGGCGTGCGGTCTGCTGGCTGCGGTCTTCGCCGTCACGCGGAGCGCGGATTGCGCCGACCACGGCGTCGCCCTTGCGCAGGTTGTACTTCTTGACCTGGGCGAGGGACACGTAAACGTCGTTGGCGCCGGGCAGGTAGCCGGAAGTGCGGATGAACGCGTAGTTCTCCAGCACATCCAGGATGCCGGCAACGGGCAGCAGGACGTCATCCTCGGTGACCTCGACGTCGTCGACGTCGGGGCCTTGGCCGCGGCCGCGACGGCGTTCGTTGCGGTCCCGGAAGCGGTCGCTGCGGGTGTTTCCTTCGCGGTTGTCGCGGCCATCACGGTTGTCCTGCGGACCCGGACGATCGTTGCGGTCGCGGCGGTTGCGACGATTGCGGCGGTTGCCGGTGTCATCGCCGTCGTTAGTGTCTTCGCGCCGCGTACGGGTGTTGTCGCGGCGATCGCGCTGGGAAGGTTCGCCGGCTTCGGCAGAAGCCTGCTCACCTTGGCGCGGCTGGGCCTGACGCTGATCGGCTTGGCGCTGTTCGGTTTGACGCTGTTCCACGCGGGGTTGTTCAGCCTGGGGCTGCTCGGCCGCACGGGTCTCGCTGGATTCTCCGGCCTCAGCAGGAGCTGCGGCCGCTTCGCCGCGACGACGATTGCGTGTGCGGGGCTGGCGACGTTCGCCGACGGCCTCGCTTGCTTCGGCTACAGGAGCAGCAGGAGCCTCGGCGGCAGGGGCGGGAGCCTCCACGGTTTCCGTGGCAGCAGGAGCGGCAACGACGCCGTCGCTCGTGGCGCGGCGGCTTCGGCCACGGCCACGTGCCCTGGTGCCTTCCTGCGCAGGAGCTTCGGTGGATGCTGCGGCAGGTGCGGCAGCATCCTCAACTGTTGCTGCTGCAGGCGAGACCTTTGGTGCTACGGCTTTGGTCGCGGCAGGGGCCTTGCTAGTGGTTGCACCGGCACGGTGGGCTGAGATAGCCGAAACCAAGTCCCCCTTGCGCATCCGGGATCCGCCCGAAATGCCCAGCTGACTGGCGAGAGCCTGGAGCTGCGCGAGCTTGAGGCCTGCAAGGCCGCTGCTCTTGGCGGTTGCGGCCGTTGATTCAGCTGCAGAAGATGTTGTGTCCACAGCTGAAGCCAGCTCAGTGGTTTCTGTCACGAAGGATCCTTCCCCCTCGACGGCGTCCAGACCTAGAGCTGGACGCGATGATTTGTTCTGGACTGCAGTTCAGATCTGCAGCCGTGATTTCGGTCTTGCCGGTTTAGTTTCAGCAGGGCCGGATACTGATACGTCTTCGATGCTCCGGCGGGCGGGGCGCGGGCTGACGGTCCGGGTAACAGAAAGGGTTCTGTGGCACCTGCGACAGGCCGATAAGGAGACGGCACCGGCAGACTTCGACACAGTAGGAGACGGGAACGGCGTTATGCCGGGATCCAATGTCAGGGAACTGCCCGCGGTTCTACCGCCGGTGCAAGTCCACTCTAGCACCTTCAACGTCCACTGCCAGTGTCATCACGCGCCAAGAAACGTCCGGTGTGTTGTCCGCAGTGAAAGAGGCAATGAATTCCGTAATCGCTTCTGCCTCGTCCGCGCCGTTTGCCAATGCCAGAACTGTAGGGCCTGCGCCGGAAACAACCGCGGCATGGCCTGATAACCGCAATGCCGCAATCAGGGCCGCGCTAGGCCGCATGGCCTCTGCGCGGTAGCTCTGGTGCAGGTAGTCTTCAGTTCCGGGAAGCAGGAAACGGGGCTGCGCAGTCAAGGCGTGGATCAAGAGCGCGGCGCGTCCGGAGTTCATGGCGGCGGCATGATGACCGATGGAGGCCGGAAGCAAGCCGCGGGCTGTCTCGGTGGACAGTTCGTAGTCGGGAACGGCGACGATGGGGATGACGGACGGAACCACTTCCGCACGCGTGCTGCTGTACTGCTCGCTGTCCTGCCATGACAAGGCCAGTCCGCCGAAAATCGCCGGTGCGACGTTGTCCGGGTGGCCTTCCATCTCGCTCGTGAGTTGCAGAATCCATTCACGGTCGCGTTGTGCGGATTCGGGCACCAAAGCGTTGGCTGCGGTAACGGCCGCAACCACCGCAGATGCCGAGGAACCGAGTCCGCGGCCATGCGGGTTGACGTTGTCCGCGGTGATCTTCAAGCCATTGTGCCGGAAGCCGAGGCGTTCCAGGGCCGTGTTGATCGCGCGAACCACGAGGTGGCTGGCATCACGTGGAAGACTGTCGGCCCCCTCACCGGAAAGCTCGAACTCGAGCTCTCCGGTGGTGAGCGTTTCGACGGTCAGGGTGTCGTAGATCGACAACGCCAGGCCGAGGCTGTCATAGCCGGGGCCCAGGTTGGCGCTGGTGCCCGGGACCCTGACGGTCAGCTGCTGGCCTGCCGCGACAAGCTCGAGTCCGGTCGCGGTGGGCTGCGTGGTTTCCACTCTTAGCTTTCTTCCAGTCCCAGTTCAGCTGCCACAGTCACGACGTCGTTCGGTACCTTGACGGGCTGGACTTCATTGCCGTCTTCGGTACGGAGGGCCCACTGCGGGTCCTTGAGTCCGTGACCGGTGACCGTGATGACGATCGTCTTTCCGGAGGGAACTTCGCCTGCGGCGTGCTTTTTGATGAGCCCGGCGACGCCCGCCGCGGAGCCGGGTTCGACGAAAACGCCTTCCTTGGCGGAAAGCCAGCGGTGTGCGTCGAGGATTTCTTCGTCAGTCACGGCGTCGATGAAGCCACCGGATTCGTCACGTGCCGCGATCGCCGTATCCCAGGATGCCGGGTTGCCGATGCGGATGGCCGTGGCGATGGTGTCCGGTTCAGTGATGGGGTGGCCCACCACGAACGGTGCCGCACCTGCGGCCTGGAAGCCCCACATGGCTGGCGTTTTAGTGGAGACGGCGGGAAGGGTGCCCGCGGTTGCGGACTCGAAGGGCGCGGAGTACTCCTTGTAGCCCTTCCAGTACGCGCTGATGTTGCCAGCGTTGCCCACCGGTAGGACGTGGATGTCCGGAGCGTCGCCGAGGGCGTCGACAATTTCGAAGGCACCGGTCTTCTGTCCCTGGATACGGGCGGGGTTGACCGAGTTCACGAGGAACACCGGATAGGACTCACCGAGCTTGCGGGCGATGTCCAAGCAGTTGTCGAAGTTACCATCCACCTGGAGGAGCGTGGCGCCGTGTGCGATCGCCTGGCTGAGCTTGCCCATGGAGATCTTGCCTTCGGGAACCAGCACGGCGCACTTCAGCCCGGCGGCCGTGGCGTACGCGGCGGCCGAAGCCGAGGTGTTGCCCGTGGATGCGCAAACAACTGCCTTGGCGCCTGCTTCGACTGCTGCAGTCATGGCCATGGTCATGCCGCGGTCCTTGAAGGACCCGGTGGGGTTCATGCCCTCCACCTTCAGGTAGACGGTGGATCCAGTGAGCTCGGAGAGCTTCTGCGCGTGGACGAGCGGTGTTCCGCCCTCACCGAGGGTAATGACCTTCGTGGCTTCCGTTACAGGCAAACGATCAGCGTATTCGCGGATTACTCCGCGCCATTGGTGAGCCACTTAGACCCCTTCTACCCGCAGGACGGATGTCACAGAATTGATGACGTCCAGGCCCTTGATGGCCTCGACGGTTGCCGCGAGTGCGGCTTCGGATGCGCGGTGCGTGACGATCTTCAGCTCGGCCGACTCAACGTTCGAGGCGGCGTCACGGTGGATCGTCTGGCGCATGATTTCGATGGATACGCCGTGCTCCGCAAAGATATGGGTGATCCGGGCCAGCACGCCGGCCTGGTCGGCAACGTCGAGGCCGATGTAGTAGCTGGTGTTCGAGGCATCTATCGACAATGCAGGCACGTGCCCGGTGGTGGTCTCGGTTCGACCGGGACCTCCCAGCACCACGCGGCGGGCAGCCGAGACGAGGTCGCCCAACACGGCAGACGCCGTCGGGGTTCCGCCCGCGCCCCGGCCGTAGAACATCAGCTCGCCGGCATTTTCGGCTTCGATGAAGACTGCGTTGAACGCACCGCGAACGGCCGCAAGCGGGTGTTCACGCGGCAGGAGGGTGGGATGCACACGGACCGAGATCCCGCCGCCGTTACCGGGCTCCAAACTCTCGATCTTCTCGGCGATGGCGAGCAGCTTGATGACAAAGCCGGCCTCCTTCGCTGCCACAATGTCAGCTGCGCTGACGTTGGTGATGCCTTCGCAGTAGACGTCCTCGAGCGCGAAACGCGTGTGGAAGGACAAGGACGCGAGGATGGCAGCCTTGGCTGCGGCGTCGTGGCCTTCGACGTCGGCGGTGGGGTCGGCTTCCGCGTAACCAAGGCGTTGGGCCTCAGCCAAGGCGTCGGCGAACTGCGCACCGGTGCTGTCCATTTGGTCGAGGATGAAGTTGGTGGTGCCGTTGACGATGCCCAGGACCCGGGTAATGCGGTCGCCGGAGAGGCTGTCGCGGATGGGGCGCAGGATCGGAATGGCTCCGGCGACGGCCGCTTCGTAGGACAGCTGGACGCCCGCCTTGTCAGCCTCTTCGTAGAGTGTGGGGCCGTCCTGTGCCAGCAGGGCCTTGTTGCCGGTGACGACGCAGGCGCCGTGCTGCATGGCAGCCAGGATGAGCGAGCGGGCCGGCTCAATGCCGCCCATGAGCTCGATCACCAGATCCGCGTCCTTGACCAGGGTGTCGGCGTCGGTGGTGAACAGTTCGCGCGGCAGTTCAACGTCGCGCTTTGCATCGATGTTGCGCACGGCGATTCCGGACAGCTCCAAGCGCGCACCACTGCGGGCCGCAAGGGCGTCGGCGTCGTCAAGGAGAATCCGCGCTACCTGGGCCCCAACATTGCCACAGCCCAGCAGGGCCACCTTCAGGGTTCGCACTTCAGACATTCGCCACTCCCATGTCGCGGTTCAAAAGATCTTCTTCGGTTTCCCCGCGGACGATCAGCCGGGCGGATCCATCGCGCACAGCGACAACGCCAGGCCTGGCCAGATAGTTGTAGTTGCTTGAGAGGGCCCAGCAGTAAGCGCCGGTCCCCGGTACAGCGAGAAGATCACCGGCTGCCACGTCTTCGGGCAGATATACATCTCTAACAACTATGTCGCCGCTCTCGCAATGTTTGCCCACTACTCGGGACAGTTGCGGGACGGCATCCGAGGCGCGCGAGGCGATAACGGCCGAATAATCCGCGTCGTACAGCACCGGACGGGCGTTGTCGCTCATGCCACCGTCCACCGACACATAGCGACGAGGGAACGTAACGTTTTCCTTGCCATCGGCATCTGCAGGCGCATCCACGCGAACGGTT
Source organism: Arthrobacter sp. DMZ02-1R (assembly GCF_057747935.1). Taxonomy (NCBI): domain Bacteria; kingdom Bacillati; phylum Actinomycetota; class Actinomycetes; order Micrococcales; family Micrococcaceae; genus Arthrobacter; species Arthrobacter sp. DMZ02-1R. The sequence goes on along the minus strand of NZ_CM173230.1, from coordinate 1,806,034 downwards.
TTAAGCGTCCCGACCTCGTACAAGGTAAAGGTGCTGGTGCCCACGATCGCGCGGCCGGGCTCAATCGAAATACGCGGCGAAGTGATGCCCAGCTCAGCGCACTTTGAGCGTACGACGGCGGCCATCGCCTGCGCGATTTCGGCTGGCGGGCGCGGGGTGTCGGCCGGCGTATAGGCGATCCCGTAGCCACCGCCCAGGTCCAGTTCCGGCAAGACGATGGAGTACTTCTCCTGCATTGCGGCAAGGAATCCCAGGAGCTTTTCGGCCGCAACGGCGAACCCGTTCGGCTCGAAGATCTGCGAACCGATATGGCAATGCAGTCCCAGGAGTTCCACGTTGGGGTAGGACGTAGCCGCCGCCACGGCTTCCTCCGCTGCCGAGAGGCCTACTGCCTCAGTGGAGTCTTCGGCCATGGAGAGCCCGAATTTTTGGTCCTCATGGGCCGTGGCAATGAATTCGTGGGTGTGGGCGTGGACACCGGGAGTAAGCCGCAACATCACCTTCGCCGTTTCGCCGCGGCCGGAGGCTATCTTGGCCACCCGTTCGAGCTCGTCGAGGCTGTCCACCACAATGCGTCCGAGCTTCATGTCCAGTGCCCGATTGATCTCGGCATCGGACTTGTTATTGCCGTGGAGGCCCAAATTGGCACCGCTGATGCCGGCGCGGGCCGCGACAGCGAGCTCTCCGCCGGAGCAGGTGTCCAGGCGCAGGCCTTCCTCGGCCACCCAGTTCGCCACGGCAGTGCACAAGAAGGACTTTCCAGCATAGTAAACGTCCACTCCCCCGCAGATGTCGTCGAATGCCGCGTCGAAGGCATCCTTGAAGGAGCGGGCGCGGGCACGGAAATCGCCCTCGCTCATCACGAACAGCGGGGTGCCGAACTCCGCCTTGAGCTCACTGACGGGAACCCCGGCAATGGCGAGTTCGCCGTCGTCGTTCCTCTGGACGTCTTCGGCCCACATCGGCGCGTGAAGCGCGTTCACGTCCTCCGGTACTGCGAGCCATTCGGGGGCAAGTGGTGAGGCTGTGTCGCTATTCTGCACGCCAGATCACATCCGTTCCGGAGCTGAAACGCCGAGGAGCCCAAGTCCGTTGGCCAGGACCTGGCTCGTGGCGTCGTTGAGCCACAGCCGTGTGCGGTTGACGTCCTGCACCGGCTCGTCGCCCAGCGGCGAAACGCGGCAGGCGTCGTACCAACGGTGGTATGCCCCGGCGATGACCTCGAGGTGGCGGGCCACCCGGTGCGGTTCGCGGAGCTCCGCGGCCTTGGCCACGATGGACGGGTAGCTGCCGAGGTAGGACAGCAGCTCGTTCTCGGTGGCGTGGTCCAGGAGGGAGGCGTCGAAAGCGCTGTGGCCCACGCCGGCCTCGATCGCGTTCCGGGCGGTTCCGCGGGAACGGGCATGCGCGTACTGCACATAGAACACCGGGTTTTCGTTGCTGTTCTTCTTCAGCAGTTCCGGATCCAGTGTCAGCGGCGAGTCTGCGGGGAAGCGCGCCAACGAGTAACGCACCGCGTCCTTCCCGAGCCACTCGATAAGGTCCTTGAGCTCGATGATGTTGCCGGCACGCTTCGACAGCTTGGCTCCGTTGACGGAGACCAGTTGCCCGATCAGGACCTCAATGTTGACCTCGGGGTCATCGCCGGCGCAGGCAGCAATGGCCTTGAGCCGGTTGATGTAGCCATGGTGGTCCGCGCCGAGTAGGTAGATCTTCTCCGTGAAGCCGCGGTCCTTCTTCGACAGGTAATAGGCTGCGTCGGCGGCGAAATACGTCGGTTCACCGTTGGCGCGGATCATCACCCGGTCCTTGTCATCCCCAAAGTCCGTGGTGCGCAGCCAGACGGCCCCGCCGTCGTCGAACACATGACCCTGCTCCCGGAGGCGCGCAACAGCGGATTCGATCGCACCGGCGTCGTGCAGTTCCTGTTCGGAGAAGAAGACATCGAAAGCCACGCCGAATTCGGCAAGTGTGTCCTTGATGTCTTTCATCTGGGCTTGGTAGGCGGCGGCGCGGATCACCGGCAGCGCTGCCACATCGGTGAGTTCACGGATTGCCGGATGGGCCTTGAGGACCTCATCGCCGAGTTCCCGGATGTACTCTCCGGGGTAGCCGCCTTCCGGAACGCCGCGCCCGTGCAGGCGAGACAGCACCGAGTTCGCAAATACGTTCATCTGCGTGCCGGCGTCGTTGATGTAGTACTCGGCGGTGACCTCCGCGCCGGAGGCGCGGAGGACGCGGGCAATGGAATCGCCCAAGGCGGCCCAGCGCGTGTGTCCAATGTGCAGCGGTCCCGTGGGGTTGGCGGAGACGAACTCCATGTTGACCACATGGCCTGCGAGCGCCTGGTTGGTTCCGTAGGAGCTTCCCGCCTCGACGATCGCCTTGGCCAGTGTGCCGGCGGCGGCCGCGTCCACGGTGATGTTGAGGAAGCCCGGGCCGGCGATGTCCACAGCGGTGACGCCGTCGATCGCTTCCAGTCGCTTGCTGAGAACCGTGGCGAATTCGCGCGGGTTGGTCCCTGCCTGTTTGGCCAGCTGCAAAGCAATGTTGGTGGCCCAGTCGCCATGCTCCCGGTTCTTGGGTCGCTCCACGCGTACGTCCTCGGGGAGGGCAGATTCGGAAAGCGCAAGCTCGCCAGCGGCGACAGCGTCTTTCAGGCAGGCGGATATGGCGGCGGAGAGTTCTTCGGGAGTCACCCGTCTAGCCTACCGGTGGGGCTTGCAAGTGGTGGAATTCTTTGCTTGGTGATCACGTGCACGTCGGCACCGGTTAGCGCACAGGTTACGCACAGTTTCACCACCTACAGCTCCCAGACTGAGCCGCTAGGCTGATTTCCACGTTGAACAGCGGAACGGCCTCGTGCCCGAACCGTGCGTCCGGTCCATGTGCCAAGACCCTTTCTTGTCCAGTTGAAACGAGCAGAACATGACTACGCCACTCCACAGGAGCATTCTCGTCGGCGCCGCCGGCCTCACCCTCGCCGGCTCGGTGGCGGCTTGCGCGCCCTCCACCCAAGCCAGCGCAGCCCAGGGCAGCACACCGCAGAATACGAGCACGCAGGCGGGCGCCAGCAAGCTGGCCACGACAGGCTCGTCATCATCGGCCTCGTACAAGGACGGTACCTACAGTGCCGACGGCTCCTACACTTCGCCCAACGGCCAGGAAACCGTAGGCGTCCAGTTGACCTTGTCTGGTGGCACCATTTCCGGCGTCGACATCACCGTCCACCCCTCGAACCCGAACACCAAGAAGTTCCAGGGCGAGTTCAAGGACGGAATCGCAGCGCAGATCGTCGGCAAGAAGCTGGACGACATCAACGTGTCCAAGGTCGCAGGCTCTTCCCTGACCAGCGGCGGGTTCAACCAAGCCGTGGAAACCATCAAGTCCGAGGCCAAATAACCGCGATGCCGCACGTGGGCTGGAGCGACTTCGCCTTCGACGGAATCGGAACCAGGTGGGAGATTTCGACGCCGGAGCCGCTTCCCAGTGCGGTCCGCCGCAGCGTGCTTGGCGTCGTGGAGGATTACGACCGAAGCTATTCACGGTTCCGCACCGACTCCCTCATTGCGCGGCTCGCGCGGGAACCCGGAACTGTGGTTCTCCCGGCGGGTGCGTCCGAGTTGGAAGTGCTGTTCAGGAAGTTGTACCACCTCAGCAGGGGTGCCATGACGCCACTTATCGGCACCAGCCTTGAGCAGCTGGGCTACGGGGCGGACTATGCCCTGCGGCCCCTCGGCCACCCGGTGCCGGCGCCGCGCTGGGAAGACGTCCTGGAGTGGAACGGCTCAAAGATCTCCACTTCCGCTCCCTTGGTACTGGACATTGGTGCTGCGGGAAAGGGCCAACTGGTGGACCTAGCAGCCGCGGTCCTGCGCTCAGCGGGGATCACAGAGTTCCTTGTGGATGCGAGCGGCGACATGCTCCACTCCGGCGCGGAACCCTTGGGCGTGGCCCTCGAACACCCTTACGACCCCACCCAGGCGATCGGCGTCGTCGAACTCCACGACGGTGCCCTGTGCGCTTCTGCGGCAAACCGGCGCGCGTGGGGCGACGGCCTGCACCATGTCCTGGACGGCGCCACCGGGCGCCCGGTGGAGACGGTGGTGGCCACCTGGACCATGGCCGCCTCGGCACTGGAAGCCGATGCGCTGGCCACGGCACTCTTCTTGGTGGATCCGAAGGTGCTCGACGAAGAATTCGATTTCTCCTGGCTCAAGGTCTATTCGGACGGACACGCCGCCTACTCTGCAGGTTTTGAAGGGACACTGTTCACATGATTGCCATCAAAGCGCGTGCGGACGCCTGGCTTGGCCGCTTCACCATGTACCGGCTGATTCTTTGGATCCTCGCCATCCTCGCGGTGTACAGCATGGTGTTGAACGTCCTCGGCTGGCTGACGTTCGGCCTGCCGGAAATGCTCGTCCACCTCGTGCTGTGCGTGGGACTGACGTATGCGTCCAACCGGCTCATGGCCATGCTGTTCAAGGTCCGGCCCCATTCGGAGTCTTCGCTCATCACGGGCCTTCTCCTGTACTTCCTGTTCTGGCCCACCGAACTCGTGCCCACAGTTCAGGTTCCTGACCTTGCCGGGGTGGTTGTGGCATGTGTCCTGGCGTCCGCGTCCAAGTATGTGCTGGCTTTCCGTGGCCGGCACATTTTCAACCCCGCTGCCGCCGGCGCCTTCATAGCCAGCCTCACGGGTTTGAACATCGCGACATGGTGGGCGGCGACACCGGCCATGTTGTGGCTCCTGGTGCCCGGGGTCCTGCTGGTGCTGTACAGGACGCAGAAGATGCTGATGGCCTGCACGTTCCTCGTGGTCACGGTATCCATCGTGTGCGCCGAACTCCTGCAAGCGGGCATGACATGGGGATCCGCCCTCTGGCAGCCATTTGCGCAACGGCCGCTCCTGTTCTTCGTGGGCTTCATGCTCACGGAGCCGCTTACCTTGCCGCCTCGGCGTTTGCAGCAATTGGCGCTGGCGGTGGTGGTCGGCGTGTTGTTCGCAGTGCCGTACAACCTGGGTATCGTGGCCAATTCGCCGGAACTTGCGCTGCTCGTGGGCAACTTCCTCGCATTCCTCGCGGGACAACGCGGCGGGGTCATGCTGACCTTCAAGGGGTCGCGTCCCCTGACTCCTTTCACTACCGAATTCCGTTTTGAGCCGCGCCGTCCCGTTCGTTTCATTCCCGGGCAGTTCATGGAGCTCAACCTTCCGCACTTGCGCTCCGACGGGAAGGGACGGAGACGGGTCTTCAGCATCACCAGCGCACCAGGCTCACCGGAAGTGACATTCGGCGTCGGCACGGCGGAACCGATCTCGGCCGCCAAGCGAGCGTTGCTCGCCCTTGAGGCCGGAGAATGCGTTCGTGGCACCGCGGTAGGCGGTGACTTTGTCCTACCGTCCGACGTCGGCAAACCCGTGCTGCTCATCGCTGCGGGGATCGGGATCACGCCTTTCTTGTCCCAGCTCGCGTCGCTCGACTCCGCGCGAAGGGACATCGTGGTGTTGTATCTCGCCCCCAGCGCTGCCGAACTTGCCGGGCGAGATGTCCTGGAGGCCTCCGGTGCGCGCGTCATTGCGCGCGTGGCAGACGGTTCCGCACCGCCGTCGTTCATGCACGACGCCGGACAGGGCCGGATCGATGGCAACTCGCTGCGGGAACTCGTTCCCGATGTTGCCGAACGGGACGTGTACGTGTCCGGGTCCCCGGCAAACGTAGACTCCCTTCGCGCTGCCGCACGCCGTGCTGGAGCCCGACGAATCCATACCGACTCGTTCTCGGGCTACTGACGCGGCGCGAAGCCCCACCGTTTTCCATTGCGGCGCGGTGACCTGCTAAGCTCATGGACGTCCCTCCGGCAACGGATGGGAGCCCTGGATGCCCTCGTAGCTCAGGGGATAGAGCGTCTGCCTCCGGAGCAGAAGGCCGTAGGTTCGAATCCTATCGAGGGCACAACAGAAAACCCCGCCAGTTCAAGAACTGGCGGGGTTTTTCTTTGCTCCGGCGGGTTGCTGGGATGGCAATCAAAAATAAGTGGAAAAACCGCGTCACGTTTTGCTCCCTCCCTACACATGGTTCTTGTGCAGATACCAAAAATGGAGCCCGCAACTGCGTTCCCGGAGCTCGAAGCCAAAGCGCCGGTCCTTGCCGGGAAACTCTCGCGGCTGCCAGCGGTGCAACTCGCAACCGTCCTTCGCCCGGAACCCGAGGACACTGATGCCGGACTGTGAAGCCGCCCGCCGCAACAAACAAGCCCTCTACGAAATCGAGTTGGCGTGGGGCAACGGCATCGTGGACCTCGGCAAGCTGCAACGGATCCTCAAGGGTTCCGAAAACGACGTGGACTCCTTGCCTCCATGCCGGGTCGAGGCCTCTCACTTCACGTGATGACGGACATGCCGCACCCAGCCGGCCAAAATGTCGGTGGCCGCTTCTAAGCTGTTCGTACCCGGTCAAGTCCACCAGGTACGAAAGGGTTCGCTGTGATCTGTTCCATCATTCCGCCCTACATGCTGCGCAGGCTGGCAACCCAGAATGAGCCCCGCCTGCGGATCATTGCACGGGCGGCCAAGGAATCCCTGCTCCACATCAAGTCCCTTCAGGCCGTCCGCTCGCTTCCAGTGCCAGCCCCGGTACCCACAGCCCGCCAGGCCAAGCCTGGTCCGCCGAAACGGACCATCTACGACACCGGGTCCACCGAGGTCCTGCCCGGAAAGCTCGTCCGCAAGGAGGGCGGTGCGGCTACCGGAGACGCGGCCGCCGATGAAGCCTACGACGGACTGGGCGAAACCCACAGGCTCTACGCAGAAGTGTTCAGCAGGAATTCGATCGACGGCGCCGGGCTGAAACTCGATGCCGCGGTCCACTACGGCCAGCTATACGACAATGCGTTCTGGAATGGCAGCCAGATGGTGTTCGGTGACGGCGACGGCGAGATCTTCCAAAGGTTCACCAAGTCGCTCAGTGTGATCGGGCACGAACTCGCACACGGCGTCACCCAGTACACAGCAGCACTCGCCTATCGGAACCAGGCGGGAGCCCTCAACGAGTCCATGTCCGACGTTTTTGGAGCGTTGGTGGAGCAGCATGCCAAAAAGCAATCCTCGGCCGAGGCCAGCTGGCTGATTGGCGAGGGCTTGTTCACGGATGCCGTTCAAGGGGCCGCACTGCGCTCAATGATGGCACCGGGCACCGCCTACGACGACGACGTGCTCGGGAAGGATCCGCAACCGGACTCCATGGATACGTATGTCCGCACCACCGCGGACAACGGCGGTGTCCACATCAACTCAGGGATCCCCAACAGGGCTTTCTCCGTCGTTGCGCTGGAGCTGGGCGGCAATGCGTGGGAGGCGCCCGGCCAGATCTGGTACAACACCCTGACAAGCGGCTCCCTACCTGCCACCTGCACCTTCCGGCGCTTCGCCAAGGCAACCGCGACGTCGGCGGAGGAACTGTTCGGAGCTGATTCAGCCGAGCATGACGCCGTCCTGAAGGCGTGGGAAACTGTGAAGGTAAAGCTCTAGCAACACATACCAGAGCAGTGGAAGCCGTCGAACATGAAAATCACCGTCCAGCGCAGCGGCGGCGTCGCCGCGATCACGCGCGTCTGGACCGTGGATGCCGCCAGCTCCGAAGACAAGCAACGCTGGATGCCGATCGTGGAGGCCTGCCCTTGGGACCAAGTGCCGTCTCGCGGGCAATCAGCCGGGCAAATGGCTGGGCAAGCCGACCGGTTCACGTATTCGATCCGAGCAGGTCAACACAGGGCAACGCTCCCGGAGACCGCGGTCACCGGTCCATGGCACACCCTCGTGGAGCACGCCAAGGTGGAAGGCCGGGAAACCCTCCGCTAGCCAACTTCGGCCAACTGGCCGCGGAAAGCCCTCCGGTAGGACTGCGGGCTCGTGTCCAGGACTTTGGCAAAGTGGTGCCTCAGCAGCACGGAATGCCCGAACCCGGCTTCGCGTGCAACTTCGTCAATGTTCAGTTCGGTGGTTTCCAGGAGTTCCTGGGCTCGGAGCACTCGCTGCGAGTTGAGCCAGGCTGCAGGTGTGGCGCCCGTCTCGGCCCGGAAACGGCGTGCGAAGGTCCGGGCGGACATGTGAAGCCGGGACGCCAATTCGTTGACGCTGTGGTCCCGATCCAGGTTCTCCACCATCCAGCGCAGCAAGGCCTCCATGGGCGCCGAGCCGCACGTGGGCATGGGCCGATCGATGAACTGGGCCTGGCCGCCGTCCCGGTGCGGTGGAACCACCATGTCGCGCGCAATGGCTGCTGCGACATTGGCACCCAACTCCACACGGACCAGATGCAGGCAAGCGTCAATCCCCGCTGCCGTACCCGCGCTCGTAATGAGTGTTCCGTCCTGGACGTAGAGCACGTTCTCGTCCACATGGATCTTCGGATACCTGCTGGCCAGATCCTGCGAGTAGTGCCAGTGTGTGGTGCAGCGACGCCCGTCCAAGAGCCCAGCGCGCGCAAGTGCGTATGCTCCGGAACAAATCGACATGACCCATGCCCCGCGCGCATGGGCTGCCCTCAGGGCATCCAGCACGGATTCCGGAACGTCCTCGTCCCTGCCGTAGGGGGCCATGATGACGAGGTCGGCATCGTCCGCGGCCTCCAGCCCCAGGCCGACGTGCATCGACAGGCCGGACTTCATCTTCACATCGCCCGGGACAGGGGTGCAGACCCTGAAATCAAAGCTGGGAACGCCACTCCCCCGGTCCTTGCGATCAATGCCAAAGACCTCGTAGGCGGTCCCGAACTCGAAGATCGAGAAGTTGGGAACCACAATGATTGCCACCGTTTTCAACATAACTCCAGTGTGGCAGAAAATTGCCTAAATGGGTCATTTCTGCCACTGTTTCTTGAACTGGATCAGGAACACGATGGAGACATGGAAATCGTCGGAATCTTGGTGTTCATCATCCTCGTCATCACTGCCGCTGCTACCGTCTCAGCAGTTCTTCGGGACGGCCGCGGTCACCTTCCCCCCGTCCGTTCCGAAGAGCCTTGGACCGCCCGGGAACTGCCTAGCACCCCCTACTGGACCCTTCGCGTCTTCTAACCACGCCCTGTCTCTAACCACCCACTGTCCGAGCCTTCCTGCGCGACCCAGCCGCTGCCGGAAGGCTCGGACGCGGCCTGGAACTCAATGAGGACGGCTTTTGTCCGCATTTTGGGCTAGATTCAATGCCATGATCCAGACGTCCGCCAGGCTGTTGCAATTGCTGTCCTTGCTGCAGGTCCGGCGTGAATGGACCGGTCCGGCATTGGCCAACCGGATGGGAGTCACAGAGCGTACTGTCCGCCGCGACATCGATAAGCTCCGCAACCTCGGCTATCCCATCCATGCCTCACCTGGCGTAGCCGGCGGCTACCAATTGGGCGCCGGAGCCCAGCTCCCGCCGCTTCTGCTCGACGACAACGAGGCCTTGGCGGTTGCTTTGGGACTGAACTCCGTGGCGGCGGGCCCTGTGGCCGGCATCGGGGAGGCGTCAGTACGCGCACTCGCCAAACTCGAACAGGTACTGCCCTCGCGGCTGCGCCCCAAGTTCGCCATGCTCAAAGCCGCAGTCACCACGCTGCCGAGCAACGCGGCGTCGGTAGACCCCCAGCAGCTCACGGTGGCCTCTGCCGCGATCGCGGACAAACGGCAACTCAGTTTTGACTACGTCAAGGCCGACGGCGACGCCGGCCGCCGCCTCGTGGAACCGTACCGCTTGGTGGACACCGGGCGCCGCTGGTATCTGGTGGCGTGGGACGTTGACCGGGAAGACTGGCGCACGTTCCGTGCGGACCGCATCGCGTCCTTGCCGGTTGAACGGAAAAAGTATGTGCCGCGCCCACTGCCGGCCAAGGACCTAGCGGACTACGTCCAGCGATCCGTGACCCGCTCGCCTTACCGCTACGACGTGGTCGTCCGCCTCCATGCCCCCATTGGCGAGGTGGCCGCCGTCGTCGGCCCGCAGCTCGCCAGCTTGAGCGACGACGGCGGGAACGCCACCCTGCTCCGCGCGGGCTGGGACAGCCTGGCGCAGCCGGCCGCCCACCTCGCTGCCCTGGACATGGACTTTGAGATCATCTCTCCCGAGGAGTTCAAGGACTACGCCCGCACCATGGCCGGGCGATTGGAAAAAGCCGCAGGGAACCACGCACTGCAGGGCGAGGCGCCGCCACAGTAGACTGTCAGCAGCCATGACACTTCATATTTCCTACCCCGCAGAGCTGCCCGTCTCCGAGCGCCGCGAGGACTTGATGGCGGCCATCGCCGCAAACCAAGTGACTATCATCGCCGGCGAAACCGGCTCCGGCAAGACCACCCAGATCCCCAAGATGTGCCTGGAACTCGGCCTCGGGGACAAGGGGCTGATCGGCCACACCCAGCCGCGCCGCCTTGCCGCACGAACGGTTGCCGAACGTATCGCCTTCGAGATGGACGTGGAGATCGGCCAGGAAGTCGGCTTCCAGGTCCGATTCACAGGCGAAGTCAGCAAGGCCACCAAGATCAAGTTGATGACCGACGGCATCCTGCTCGCAGAAATCCAGCGCGACAAGCTGCTGCGGAAATACAGTGCCATCATCATCGACGAGGCACACGAGCGCAGCCTCAACATCGACTTCATCCTGGGCTACCTCAAGCGGATCCTGCCGCAGCGGCCGGACCTGAAGATCATCATCACCTCGGCCACGATCGATCCCCAGCGTTTCGCCAAGCATTTCGGCAGCGAGGAGGACCCCGCGCCAATCATCGAGGTCTCGGGCCGTACGTACCCCGTGGAAATCCGCTACCGTCCGCTGTCCCAGCCCGCCGGCGGTGGCGATGAAGACGCGTCCGACGACGAACTCGAGGAAGACCGCGATCCCCTCGATGCAGTGTGCGACGCCGTCGACGAACTTGCACTGGAAGCTCCCGGCGACATTCTGGTGTTCTTCTCCGGCGAGCGCGAGATCCGCGACGCAGCCGAGGCCCTGAACGGCCGGATCGCGTCCAACCGAAGGCTAGCGGGAACCGAAGTCCTGCCACTGTTTGCCCGCTTGAGCCTGCAGGAGCAGCACAGGGTCTTCAACCCCGGCGGTAAGAGGCGGATCATCCTCGCCACCAACGTCGCGGAAACATCCCTGACGGTTCCCGGCATCAAGTACGTCATCGACACTGGTACAGCCCGTATCTCGCGTTACTCGCACCGGACAAAGGTGCAGCGGCTGCCGATTGAACGTGTTTCACAGGCATCGGCAAGCCAGCGTTCCGGCCGCTGCGGGCGTGTCTCGGAGGGTATCGCCATCCGGCTCTATTCCGAGGAAGACTTCGAGTCCCGCCCCCCGTTCACCGATCCGGAGATCCTGAGAACCAACCTTGCCGCGGTCATCCTGCAGATGACGGCCATGGGAGTAGCCCGCGGCCCCAAAGACGTAGAGAACTTCCCCTTTGTTGAGCCACCGGACTCCCGTGCCATCAACGACGGCGTCACGCTGCTGCGCGAACTCGGCGCCCTAAGCGCCGCGCGCACGGGCGACGGCGGCACTCCCCCAGCCATCGACGGCGGAGCTCCTCCCACGGGCGACCGTGGCAACGGGCGTGCGGGCGGCGGCCTCACCGCCGTCGGGCAGAAGTTGGCCCAGCTCCCGGTGGACCCCAGGCTCGGCAGGATGATTGTGGAGGCCGGAAGGCGCGGCTGCGTCAAGGAAGTCATGATCCTGGCGGCCGCTTTGACGATCCAGGATCCGCGCGAGCGCCCAACGGACAAGCAACAACTTGCAGCGGAGAAGCACGCGCGCTTCCGGGACGAGAACTCGGACTTCACCGGATTCCTGAATCTCTGGAACTACATCCAGGAAAAGCAGCAGGAGCTCTCCTCCACGCAATTCCGCCGGCTATGTAGGAACGAGTTCATCAACTATTTGCGCGTCCGCGAATGGCAGGACCTCTTCCAGCAATTGCGCCAGCTAGCCAAGCCACTGGGCATCACGATCGACAACAAGCGCGAGGCCGACCCCGTAGGCAACAACGAGGCCATCCACATCAGCTTGCTCTCGGGGCTGCTGAGCCACATCGGCTTGCTGGACGAACGCAAGCGCGAATACGCCGGAGCACGCGGCAGCCGGTTCGCTATCTTCCCGGGCTCGGCTTTGTTCAAGAAGTCTCCGGCCTTTGTCATGGCCGCGGAATTGGTTGAGACAAGCCGGCTTTGGGCCCGGGTCGCGGCGAAGTTCGATCCCCTGTGGGCTGAGCAAGTAGCACCGGATCTCGTGAAGCGCTCCTACAGCGAGCCCCACTGGTCCCCCCGGACAGGCTCGGTCATGGCGCACGAGAAGGTGATGCTCTACGGAGTTCCCATCATCCCGAACCGCCGCATCAATTACGGCCGGATCGACCCGGAAATCTCCCGCGAGCTCTTCATCCGGCACGCCCTCGTCGAAGGCGATTGGAAGACCCACCACAAGTTCTTCCACCGCAACCGTGCCCTCCTCCACGAGATCGAGGAACTCGAGACCAGGATGCGCCGCCGGGACATCTTGGTGGACGACCACACGCTCTTCGAGTTCTACGACGCCAGGATCGGCAAAGACGTAGTCTCCGAACGGCACTTCGACAAATGGTGGAAGGAAGCCCGCCAGCAAGACCCCACCCTGCTGGACTTCGACCAATCGCTCCTCATCAGCGAGGATGCCGAGGCCTTGGATGATTCTGCTTATCCGCAAACGTGGCTGCACAAAGGCTTTGAGCTGCCGCTGAGCTATGAATTCCACCCCGTGGCTCCCGGCTCGCCGCCTAATCCCTCGGACGGTGTCACAGCCGAAGTCCCCGTGCTGTTCCTTAACCAACTCGACGACGCCGCCTTCAGATGGCAGATCCCCGGCCAACGGGTGGAGCTCGTCACGGCGTTGATCAAGTCGCTGCCCAAGCACATCCGCAAGAACTTCGTCCCGGCCCCGGATGTGGCCCGGCAAGCGGCTGCTGCGTTGGAAACCGACTTCGATCCTGCCGTGGACGAGCTTGAGGCCTCGCTCGAGCTCGTGTTGCGCCGTATCCGCGGGCACGTCATTCCGCGTGGCTCGTGGAATTGGGACGCCGTGCCGGCGCACCTGCGCGTCAGTTTCAAGGTCGTGGACAGCCGCGGCAAGGTACTGGACGAGGGGAAGGACCTCGCCGCGCTCCAGGAGCAACTGGCCCCGGCCACCCGCCGGGCCATCGCCGAATCCCTCGGAGCAACACCCGCGACGACGGCCCGCACCAACGGACCGAGGGGCACCGGAGCGCTCACTGCCGAGGTTACCGCTGCCGGAGTCCCAGCCTCGTCCGGCGGTAGCCCGGTCCCACACACTGCCCGTTTCCTGTACGAGCAAAGCGGGCTCACTGAGTGGACCTTCGGCGCAATTGAACGCCAAGTGACCCGCACGGTGAAGGGGCACGACGTCACGGGTTTCCCGGCCCTGGTAGATGAGGGCAAGTCCGTCGCGCTGCGGGTGTTCCAGACCCGGGCGGAGCAAGAGTCCGCCATGCGTGGCGGTGTCATCCGTTTGCTCGCTCTCCGCGTTCCCGCCCCGGACCGCTATGTCCTGGAGCACTTGAGCAACACCGAGAAACTGACGTTCAGCCAGAACCCGCACGGTTCGGTGAGCGCTTTGATCGCGGACTGTGCCCTCGCGGCTATCGACAAGCTGACTCCGGCCGAACTGCCCTGGGACAAGGCATCGTTCGATGCCCTTTACGAAGTGGTCCGAGCGGAACTGATCGACACCGTCTTCACGGTGACAGCCGTCGTCGAACGCGTCCTGGCCAGCACCCGGCGGATCGAGAAGCAACTCAAGGGCAGCACGAGCCTCGCCTTGATCAGTGCGCTCAACGATATGAAGAGCCAACTGGAGCAACTCGTCTTCCCCGGTTTTGTGGCACGGACGGGCTACGCACAGCTCAGCCAACTGCCTCGATATCTGGCTGGAATCGAGAAGCGCCTCGAAAAGCTTCCGAACAATGTCCAGCGGGACGGGCTGAACATGTCAGTGGTGCAGGGTTTGGAAGACGACTACGACGACGCTGTCTCTGCGCTGCTGCCCGGCCGACGCGCGGGTGCCGAGTTAACACGGGTGCGCTGGATGATCGAGGAACTCCGCGTGAGCCTCTTCGCGGTCGAGCTTGGCACGGCCTACTCGGTCTCGGAAAAACGTATCCGGACGGTGCTCAACCAAGCGTTGGCACCCGTGTAGCCGAGGCGCGGGCGCAAAATACTAGCCCCACCTCCCTCAGCCCGTCCCGCAATGCGCCGGGAGGGTACCGATCCTCGCTCACTTATCGCGGCCATTCTTTCAACCCTCCTGCACTTATAAGGGTCAAAACCGAAACCCTCCTGCAGTTCACAAAACTGCTCCCCGGAAATCGGGACTGAATTTCTTAGTCCAACTTCCGGGGAGCAATTCAACTCTTGTGCAGGAGGGTTTCGGGTTTCTCCACCAAAGGTGAGCGAGCGTCGTCCAAAAACGGCCTATATCTGCAGGAGGATCGGGAAAGGGCGCCAACGGTGAGCGAGCATCTGGGAGAGTTCCGCGGCATCCTGCCTCAGTCCGCCGGAACGAACTCTCCGTGCCCGGCGGCGCGGAGGCCGGCACGAAGCTTGACCCCGCTGGTGTCCATTGTTGCGGGATCCGGGTGGCGGTCAACGTTGTGGACCTCGAAATCGGCCATGGAGTAGGCCGGCCACACGTGGACGTGCAGGTGCTCGATCTCGAAGCCCTCCACGAGAACGCCGATGCGTTTGGCCGCGAACACATCCTCCTGCACTTTGCCGATCTTCTGGGCGACATCCATGACCTTGCCCAACAATTCCGGAGAAGCGTCAGTCCAGGAATCAACCTCGTCTCGAGGGACCACCAAGGTGTGGCCCTGGGTGATGGGGGCGATGGTCAGGAAGGCCACCACGTCGTCGTCCTTCCAAACAAAACGTCCGGGAATCTCGCCGTTGATGATCTTGGTAAACAGGGTGCTCATACGTCTGCCTTTTCCGAAGGGGGCTGAAGGGTCTTGGTATCGAGGACGAAACGGTATTTTACGTCGCCGGCAACCATACGATCGAAGGCTTCATTGAGTTGCCGGGCGGTGACGACTTCGACGTCGCTGACCAGGCCGTGCTCGGCACAGAAATCCAGCATTTCCTGGGTCTCGGCAATCCCGCCGATCAACGAGCCCGCGTAGGAGAGCCGGCGTCGGATCAGCGCCCCGGGACTGACCGGAGGCATGTCGGTGGAAGGCAGTCCCAATTGGAAGAGGGCGCCGTTCAGCCGCAGGGTGCGGAAGTACGGGTTCAGATCATGGGGCGCCGCAACGGTGTCTATAATCACGTCGATGGTGCGGTTGGCGCCCTCCATTGCTTCGGGGTCCTTCGAGAGGATCACGTCGTCCGCACCAAGCTCGATTGCCGCCTCCATCTTGGCATCCGACGTGGTGAAGACCACCACCTGCGCACCCATGGCCTTGGCGATCTTGACGGCCATGTGGCCCAGTCCGCCGAGTCCGACGACACCCACCACGTCCCCTTCCTCGACGTCAAAGTAACGCAGCGGCGAGTAGGTGGTGATGCCCGCGCACAGCAATGGCGCCACCGCGGCCGGGTCAAGGCCCTCGGGCACGCGCAGCACGAAGCGGCGGTCAACCACCACCGAGGTGGAGTAACCGCCCTGGGTGATGGAGTCGCCGTTCCGGGCGTCCTTCACCCCGTAGGTCCCCACGTTTCCGCGTTCGCAATACTGTTCCAGGCCTTCGAGGCAGCTGTCGCACTCCCGGCAGGAGTCCACCAAGCAGCCGACGCCCACCAGGTCACCGGGCGCGAAGTCGTCGACGGCGGAGCCCACGCTGCGGACCCGGCCCACGATTTCGTGGCCTGGAACCAGCGGATAGTTTTGGGCCCCCCATTCGCCCCGTGTCGCGTGGACATCAGAGTGGCACAGGCCGCAGAAATCGATCTCGATCTCGACGTCGTCTTCCTTGGGTGCGCGACGGGCCACAGTCAGGGGGACAAGACCGCTCACCGCAGAAGTCGCGCCGTAGGCGGCCGCGAGAGTTGGCGAGCCCTGCGCGGCCACGGGGGTTGATGGGGTGGCGGGCGCGGCGTCCGCTGTCTCGTCACTCACGACGAGCGGTTTGCCAAGGGGCGGGGGAACGGGGCGTCCGGGAGTCATGCTTCGACGCTACCCCCGCGAACTGAATTCTTGCCACTCACTGCCGCTAGGCCCTCCGATATCATTGCCCAGGGGCTCGGCACCGGTCACCACCCGGTTGGAGTCAAGCGAGGACCACTGCGAAAAGGAGCCCGGGAACAGCGCGGCCTTGAATCCGGCAATTTCAAGGGCTGCGATTTCATGGGCTGCCGTCACACCTGAACCGCAATACACGGCCACTTTGCTGCCATCGTCGATGCCCAGGGCAGCAAATCTATCGCGGAGCTCGGCTGCACGGAGAAAAGTGCCGTCCGGGCCGAGGTTTCCGGCGGTGGGGGCACTCAACGCGCCGGGGATGTGTCCGGCGCGGGGATCAATGGGTTCGATTTCACCGCGGTAGCGTTCTCCCGCGCGGGCGTCGAGAAGGATTCCGCGATTGTGCCAGTCTGCCGCTTCCTCCATGCTGATCGCTTCCATGTGGCCGTGTCCAAGAACGACGTCGCCGGGAACCGGTGGCTGCTCATCCTGGGCCAACGGGTAGCCGGCTGCGCGCCAGGCGGCCAATCCGCCGTCGAGCAGGAACACGGAATGGAAACCGGCGTCCCGGAGCAGCCACCATAACCGCGCGGCCGCGGTGCTGCCGCTGTCGTCGTACGCAACCACGGTGTCGCCGTCGTTGATGCCCCAAGCACGGGCGCTTTGCTGCAGCGCGGCGGTGCGCGGCAACGGGTGCCTACCCTGGCCCTCGGCGGAGGGATCCGCGAGCTCATTGTGCAAGTCCACGTAGACTGCGCCGGGGATGTGGGCCTGGCGGAAATGCGAATGGCCGTGCGGATCGCCCAGCACCCAGCGGACATCAAGCAATACGGTCCGCTTGCCCGCGTCCATGCGTTCCTTGAGCGCGGCTACGTCAATGAGGGTGGCCATCAAATCTCCTTCGTTTTGCAGCGACTACCTATCAGCTGCCATGCAGCTGCCAACCGGTCACCAGCCTATCCTTGCGCGGCAGGCACCGCCGGTAGGCTGGATCGGTGAGCACTCTACGCAACCAGGACCGGGCATGGGCCAGCGAGGCAATCCGCCGCATCGAGGCCGAGAACAACCGCTCGGCGGACACGCACCTCTACGCGGTGCCGCTCCCCGAACACTGGGGCGTCGAGCTCTACCTCAAGGACGAGTCCACGCACCGTTCCGGCAGCCTCAAGCATCGTTTAGCCCGGTCGCTCTTCCTCTACGGCCTGGTCAACGGCTGGATCACCGAAGGGACCACCATCGTCGAGGCTTCGAGCGGCAGCACAGCGGTATCGGAGGCATACTTCGCCAGGCTGATCGGTCTTCCCTTCATCGCCGTGATGACCCGGACCACCAGCCCGGAAAAGATCGCGCTCATCGAAGAGTTCGGTGGCGCCTGCCTGCTGGTGGACCATGCTTCCGAGGTCTATGCGGTAGCCGAGGACGTTGCCCGAACGTCTGGCGGTTACTACATGGACCAATTCACCTTCGCCGAGCGCGCCACGGACTGGCGGGGGAACAACAACATCGCCGAGTCGATCTTTGAGCAACTCGCCCTCGAAGAGCACCCCGTACCCGAGTGGATCGTGGTGGGCGCGGGTACCGGGGGAACCAGTGCCACCATCGGCCGGTACTTGCGGTACCACTGCCACTCCACCCGGCTGGCCGTTGTCGATCCGGAGAACTCAGCGTTCTATCCGGGTTGGCGCGACGGCGTCCCAGACTATTCCACGGGGATGCCGTCCCGCATCGAAGGCATTGGGCGGCCCCGGATGGAGCCCAGCTTCGTCCCGGCCGTCATCGACACGATGATCCAGGTTCCCGACGCCGCTTCTGTGGCGGCCATGCGCCAACTGCAGCGGCTTGCAGGGCTTCATGCCGGGCCATCCACAGGAACCAACCTTTGGGGCGTCTGCCAATTGATTGCCGACATGGTTGCCCAGGGAAAGCGCGGCAGCATTGTGTCCCTCATGTGCGACGCCGGCGATCGCTACGCGGGAAGCTATTACAACCCGGCCTGGATCGCCGAGCGCGGCCTGGATCCCGAGCCGTACGAGGCCGTCCTGGTCGACTTCTTCGAGACGGGCACGTGGCCAAGCAATATGTAGACGGGACGGCCAGCGGACCGGGCTAGACCTCCACCGACTCCCGCGGGGACAGCCTGGCGTAGCTGGTGCCATACTTCGCGCCGATCCGGGTCACGTGCGCTTCAACCAGCCCGCGCCCCAGTTCGTTGAGCAGGCCGTCGTGGACCGGGTATGCCTTGGGTGCCCGGACGGAGATCACGAAGTCCACCACTTCGCCCACCTTTGACCACGGTGCGTGAATCGGCACCAGGAGCGTCTTGACGTCAATGCCATCAGGGACAACGAACGAATCCCCGGGGTGGAAGACATTTTCGTCCACAAGGTAGCCGATGTTGGCCACTACGGGAATCTGCGGGTGGATGAGGGCATGTTGGCCTCCGAAGGAGCGTACCGCGAAGCCACCGGCTTCGAAGGAGGAGCCGGGTTCGACGGCGTGCACCCGGCCGCCGTCGTCGCCCGCTTTGGCAGCGAGCTGGGAGGCGACACCTGCAGGTGCATGCACCTGCAATCCGGGGTTTCCTTTGAGCGCCTCGACCACGGCGTCGGCGTCCACATGGTCAGCGTGCTCGTGGGTGATCAGCACCGCGTGGGCCCCGGCAAGGGCTTCCTCGGACTCGGAGTAGGTGCCCGGGTCAATCACGAGGACCTGGCTGTCCTTTTGCAGGCGGACACAAGCATGGGTGAACTTGGTGAGCTTCATGCTGCCAGCCTAGGGGCGGGCCTCCGGCGGTGTCCACGCGCCGGCGCCCAAGAACCGATGTCCACGGGTGGCCGGCTGGTAACCTTGGTGTTTGCGAACATCCACATCGAAATGAGTTCACGAATGTCACACGGCGCCAATGCCGCCACGTCCGGGCCCGCAGCCCAGCCGCTCCCGGCTGCGAAGGATCCCGCTGTCAAGGAGCAGCGCGTCACCAAACAGCGCCTGGCTGTCAGCGCCGCCCTGGACGAACTGGACGATTTCGTGAGCACCCAGGAACTGTACAGGTTGCTCCAGAACCAGGGCGTCTCCGTGTCCTTGGCCACGGCTTACCGCATTCTGCAGTCCCTGGCCGACGATGGTCTCATAGATGTTCTTCGCAATGCCGACGGTGAAGCCGTCTACCGCCGCTGCGCCGTAACGGGTCACCACCATCACTTGCTGTGCCGCAATTGCGGCAAGGCCGTCGAGGTGGAGGCACCGGCCGTCGAGACGTGGGCGGCCCGGGTGGCAGCCGAGAACGGCTACACCGAAGTGGCCCACACCGTGGAGATTTTCGGACTCTGCCCCGAGTGCACTGCCAAGAAGGCCGCCGGCCTGCTCTAGCCGGCCACCGCGCGGTCTTCCGCTGCTTGGTCCAGGACGGTTTGGTGCGGACGGACTATCCTTCCGTTGATCCCCCGTTTCGCGCGTACGTTGCCGATGATCCGGCACACCACGTAGATCAGGAACGACAATGTGGTGACGTACGGGCTGATGGGAATCCTGCTGCCGAGCGCGAGGAGGATTCCGCCCACCGTGGCAGTGATGGCAAAGAGCACGCTCAACAGGACCACAAGCCGCGGCGAAGTGGTCACCCGCAGGGCAGCTGCCGCGGGAGTGATCAGCAGGGCCAGTACCAGCAGTGCGCCGACTATCTGGATGGACAGTGCGACGCTGACGCCGAGCAACACCATGAAGGCAATCGCCAACCCGCGGACGGGCACTCCCCTGGCTTCCGCCATCTCGGGATCAACGCTTGCGAAACTCAGCGGCCGCCACATTGCGGCCAGCGCGATCATGACCACCACGCCCGTGCCTGCCAGAACCTGGAGCTGCACGGTGTCCACCGAGACGATCTGGCCGGTCAGGAGTCCGAACTTGTTGGCAGCCCGGCCCTGGTAAAGGGCCAGGAACAAGATGCCAAGGCCCAGTCCGAACGGCATGATGACACCGATGATCGAATTCTTGTCTCGCGCCCGGACGCCCATAAGTCCCAGCAGCAGTGCGGCCGCAACAGAACCCGCCAGCGAGCCAAGAATGATGTCCGTTCCGATGAGCAATGCGAATGAGGCCCCGGCGAAGGACAATTCCGAAATGCCGTGCACGGCGAAAGCAAGGTCCCGTTTCATGACAAAAGTGCCGACGAGCCCGCCGAGCAGGCCTAGGACGGCACCAGCCCAGATGGAATTCTGTACTAACGCCAGCAGTTCGCCGTAGTTTTCAAAGTTGAAGATGGTGTGCAGGATGCTGCCAAAGTCCATTTAGTGGCCTTCCTCCACGCCGGCGTGCGCGTCGTCATGGTAGTGGGTGGTGGCGTCCGGAAGCCCGACGACGACGATCCGGCCGTTCGCGCGGATCACCTCCACATGGCTGTTGTACAGCTCGGAGAGGACCTCTGTGGTCATGACCTCTTCAGGCGTTCCCACCCTGAACCTGCCGCCTGCGAGGTAGAGGACACGGTCTACGTAGTCGATGACCGGGTTGATCTCGTGGGTCACGAACACCACTGCGCTGTTCTGTTGGTGGCATTGTCGGTTAATGAGGGCGCTCACGGCCTGTTGGTGGTGCAAATCCAGGGAGAGCAGCGGTTCGTCACAGAGCAGGAGTTCAGGCTCAGTGGCCAACGCCTGCGCAACGCGGAGCCTCTGCTGCTCCCCTCCTGACAATTGGCCAACTGGAACGCGGGCGTAATCGCTTGCCCCCACCAGTTCCAAAAGGCTGTCGACGCGGTCATTGACAGCCTTGGCGTTAATCCGCAAACCCCAGCGGTGGCCGTCGACGCCGAGGGCAACCAAGTCCCGGGCGCGCAGTGGTGTGTCCGGGGCAAAGGACTTCTGCTGCGGGACATAGCCGATCCTTCGGCTGCCTCGTTCAACGGGGTGTCCGCCCACGGTCACCGTCCCTGAGTGCAGTTGCTGCAGGCCGAGGAGGACTTTGAGGAAACTGGTCTTGCCGCTGCCGTTGGGACCAAGCACAGCGAAGAACTCACCCGCCCTGATATCCACATCGAGGTCCTTCCAGAGGGCCCGCTGGCCAAACTGGAGACCCGCACCGCGAAGGCTCACTACCGGTGTCAAAAAGAAATCCTCGATCCCTGGGGTTCGCGAAGCTGTATTGCTGTTGCATGCGCCTGGAATGCACCCTGTGTTTTGGAAAGCGCCCTATGTTCGGAACACAAAACGCCCCGCAGCCGCCCTGTACATCTTAGGACGATTGCGGGGCCCGTCAGCTTCCTGTCTTGCCCATGCTGGCTACTTGTTCAGCGCAGCGGCGATGTTGCCCACGTTGTCCGTCATCCAGGCGATGTAGTCCTTGCCCTCCGGAAGTGTCTCGGTGAATCCGACAACCGGAACTCCGGCCGTGGTTGCCGCGGCCTTCAGCTTCTCCGTCTCGGCGCCCGCGGTCTGTTCGTTGTACGCCAGGAACCGCACCGACTTCGAAGCAATCAGATCGCTCGTTTCCTTGACTGCCGCTGGAGGAACGTCCGAGCCTGCCTCAATCGCGTGGCTGAATTCCTCAGGTGTCTTGTTCTCCAGGCCAGCAGCTTCGAGCAAGTAGCCGGGGACCGGCTCGGTGATGGCTACCGGAGCGGAGCCCTTGGACGCCTTGATTTCGGCCACTTTGGCGCTGAGCCCGCTCAGGGACGACTTGAACTTATCGGCATTGGCGGTGAACGTCTTGGCTTCCGCGGAGTTCAGGCTTCCGAGCTTCGCAGCAACGGCATCGGCCAGCCTGCCCATGGCGTCGAAGTTGTACCAGACATGCTCGTTGAACCCTTCCGGCACCTTGGAGGTTGCGCCGGCCGTTGCGGTGGGAAGGAGCCCGGACGCGTTGACGGCGGTGATTACCTCGTCAGCGGGGACTTTGCTGTCATTGCTCAGCTTGCTGAAGAAGTCGTCGTAGCCCGCACCGTTGTCGATCACCAGCCGGGCTTTCGAGATGGCCAACTTGTCCTGGGTGCTGGCTTCGTAGGAGTGCGGATCCTGGCTGGTCTTGGTGATGATGGAGGTCACCGCCACCTTGTCGCCACCGACGCTCTTGACGATGTCGCCATAAACACTGGTGGAGGCGACCACATCGATCACCCCGGAGGAGGACGACGGCGCAGTCGCGGCGGGTGCCGCGCATGCGGCAAGCAGGACGGCAAGGCCAGCGGAAGCGGCAAGGGAAAGACGGGCGGCGGTGCGACGCACGGGAAACCTCGGATCTACTCAAATGAGAATCAGGCACAATAGTTGGCTCAATGAGTGTATCCATAAATGGGAATGATTCCTATTTAGGATTTATGAGAGGTTTTTGCCGGCCCCGCAGGGCCGGCAAGAACCTATGTTGACGCAGGTCCGCCCAAGCGCCGGATCCCCGTGGCCTGGGTAGCATCCCGGATCTCGCCAACCAACTGTTCGATAACGTCTTCCAGGAACAGCACGCCCAGCGTCGCGCCGCCCGCCCCGACAACCCGGCCAAGGTGCGAGCCGGTCCGTTGCATCACGGACATGGCATCTTCAATCTCGTCCTCAGGGGCGAGGTTCACGAGGGACCGAATCCGGCTTTCCGCAATCGGATAGCGCCGTCCCTCTTCCGGAATGGAGAGCACATCCTTGATGTGCAGGTACCCGGTCAGCTCGCCGTCGTCGTCCAACACCGGGAAACGCGAGAAACCGGTGCGGCTGACGGCTTTCTCCAGTTGGCGCGGCGTGGATCCCGGCTTGAGCATCACGAGCTTGTCGAGCGGCACCATGATGTGCGCTGCGGTGTGCTCTGAAAACTCAAGTGCGCCGCTCAGAAGGCCAGCGTCGTCGTCCACCAGTCCGTGGCGAGTCGATTCCTGGACGATCGACTGCACCTCCTCAAGCGTGAAGGAGGAGGTCACCTCGTGCTTCGGCTCGATCTTCATCAAGCGCAGAATACGATTTGCCAGAAAGTTCAGCGTCCAGATAACCGGCTTCACGAAGCGGGCTATGTGGACCAAAGGAGGCGCCAACAGCAATGCTGCCTTGTCCGCCACCGAAACAGAGATGTTCTTGGGGACCATCTCGCCAAAGGTGACATGCAAGAACGTGACCGCCAGCAAGGCAACCGCAAAAGCGATAACATCGGCCAATTCGACGGGGACGCCCACGGATTCCAGTGGTGTTCCCAGCAAATGGTGGATGGCCGGCTCGGCTACGAGGAGAAGCAGCAACGAACAGACGGTAATGCCAAGCTGAGCACACGCAAGCATCAACGAGACGTGTTCCATCGCGTAGAGGGTGGTCTGCGCGCGTTTGGAACCGCGTTTGGCCAAAGGTTCAATCTGGCTGCGGCGCGCAGACATGACTGCAAACTCGGCGCCGACAAAGAACGCGTTGCCGATCAACAGCACTATGAGCCACAGGATTCCTGCCCAGTCGCTCATGCTGCACGTCCTTTGCGGGCGGTTTTGCCTGCGGGGCTGCCAATGGCATCGCCTGCCGAGCTGCCGGAGCTCTTACCTAGCCGCTTGCTGGCTTGCTTCCTGCTTTGCCATCCCGTCGCTTCACGTTCCGCAGTGGGTTTAACGTCAGTGCCTTCATGGTCAGGCTCGGGTGCTGTGGGATGGAAGCAAATGCGATCGATCCGGCGGCCGTCCATTCGAGTGACAGCTAGGGTGCCACCACCCGCCTCAACGACGTCGCCGACAATCGCGATTCGTCCCAGTTTGCTCATGATGTAGCCGCCTACGGTCTCGTACGCGGGGTCGTCCGGGACGGTCAGGCCAGGGATCTGTTCGCTGACCTCGTCCGGCCGCAATAGTCCTGGGAAGTACCAGTCCCCCGAGGCGCTTTGCAGCAAGCCAGGCCGGACTTTGTCGTGTTCATCTGCCACTTCGCCAACGATTTCCTCCACCAGGTCCTCGAGCGTTGCGATTCCTGCGGTTCCGCCGTACTCATCAAGCACGACGGCGAGTTGCAGGTTGCCCTCGCGGAGTTCCAAGAGCAAAGAGTCGAGGTGGATGGTTTCGGGCACGCTCAGGACCTCGGACATGATGGCGCCGGCCTCGACCCTCCTCCTGCGTTCAGACGGGACGGACACGGCTTTCTTGATGTGCACCACACCACGGATGTCATCGGCGGACTCTCCGATGACAGGAAAGCGGGAGTATCCGGTGCGCCGGGCGGCCTCGATGATGTCCGATACCGGCTGATCGGCGTCAATGGTTTCCATACGGATGCGCGGCGTCATGACATCCGCCGCGGTCCGGGCGGAAAAGTTCAGCGTGCGCGCAACGAAGTTGGCCGTCCCGGCGTCGAGGGTTCCCAGCTCCGCCGAACGGCGCACCAACGAGGCCAGTTCAGAAGGCGAGCGGGCGCCGGAGATCTCTTCCTTGGCCTCAAGCCCAACGAGGTTGAGCATCTTGTTGGAGAAGCCATTGAGCACCACGATTGCGGGCTTGAACACGGCTGTGAACATCAATTGCGGACGGGCCAACCCCCGGCCCAGCGGAAAAGCCAAGGCTAAGGCCATGTTCTTGGGGACGAGCTCGCCGATCAGCATCGACAACGCGGTGGCGAAGGTCATGGCAATGATGAGCGACACGGACTGCGCAGCAGCCTCGGGCAGCCCGGCCCAGAGCAACGGTCCGTGCAGCAGAGAGCCAACCGAAGGCTCCATGACGAAACCGGTCAGCAGGGTAGTGAGGGTGATCCCCAATTGGCAGCTTGACAGCTGGGTAGAAAGGGATTTCAAGCACTTCAGCAACGCCACGGCGGCGTGGTCGCCGTCGTCGATCGCCCTTTGGACGGTCGCCTGGTCGAGTGTCACGAGGGAGAATTCCACGGCGACAAAGAAGCCCGTGCCCAGAATCAGGAACACACCGGCGAGAAGGAAAAGCCACTCCATTAGAGGCCACCGCCGGCTTGTGCGGAAGGCAGGAGCAGGAGCCTGGGGAGACTAATGGCTGATTGACCCGGCGGGGGTTGGTCGGACGCAGCAGAAGAACGATCCGCTGCCCTGCCGGCCTGAAGCTCCGGGGTTCGATGGGCACGTGTACGGGTGTTGCCGGCTCGACGGGTGCGCTGCGCGGAGATTGCCAAACGGCTTCCCCCGCAGGTCCCAGGCCGGCACCTAGAATTACTGTCCATAAGAATCCCAGTCTACAGTCCGGCGGTGAAGCGAATTCACCGGCCGTGACAAGGTCTGCGCCTGATAATCCGCGGAAATGACACGCGAAAACAGGGCCCCGTCAGGGCGCTTCATCCAGCGCACATCGGGATTGGCATGATTTAGGTCACCACTATTGGCAGATAGCCGTCGCTCGTCACTAGACTGGCTAGGGTCTGAGTTCGCGGGACCCAGACCCTGGCTCGCCTTGCACCCCCTGCAGTTCCCCGGGCCAGCTGGAAATCAACACTCATGGAAGAGGCGTATTTCAAGTGCCAGAGCAGCCAAGCCACCGTCTACCCGAGGAATTTGGCGGAAACGAGTGGCTCGTTGACGAACTGTACGAGCGGTACCAGCAGGACAAGAATTCGGTCGACGCCAAGTGGTGGCCGCTTTTCGAATCCTTCGATACCGCTGACGGCACTTCTTCCAACGGAACATCCGCAGCCCCTGCGAACCCTCCCACTCGTGAAATTCCTATCGTGGCACAGGCCGCAGCAACGGCAATGACGCCGATCGCGCCCGCGGTTGTTCCGGCAGCCGCTCCTGCCACCGGCACGCCTGCCCCGGCCGCAACTCCTGCCGTTACAGCGCCGGCCAAGAAGGCTCCGGCCACTGTCGCCAAAGACGGCGCGCAGAAGCCGTCCGACGGCAGCCAGGCCCAGCCGATCCCGGCACAGCTTCCCAAGAGCACCAAGGCCCCCACTCCGCCGGAAGAGGACGTCGTATCCGTCCTCCGCGGTCCGGCCAAGGCCATCGCTTCCAACATGGTCATGAGCCTTGAAGTCCCTACTGCCACGAGCGTCAGGGCCGTTCCGGCGAAGCTGCTGATCGACAACCGCGTTGTCATCAATTCCAACCTTGCCCGAGCCCGCGGCGGCAAGGTGTCCTTCACGCACCTCATTGGCTACGCTGTGGTCCGCGCCCTCTCCCAGTTCCCGTCAATGAACGTGTACTATGACGAAATTGACGGCAAGCCCGTTGCCGTGCAGCCCGCGCACGTCAACTTCGGCATCGCCATTGACATGCCAAAGCCCGACGGTACCCGCCTCCTGATGGTCCCCAACATCAAGAAGGCCGAGACCATGAACTTCGCGGAGTTCTGGCACACCTATGAAGACTTGATCAAGCGCGCCCGCAACGGCAAGCTCACTGCGGACGACCACGCGGGCACCACGGTCTCCCTGACAAACCCAGGCGGCATCGGCACCGTGCATTCCGTGCCACGGCTCTCCAAGGGCCAAGCTGCCATCATCGGCGTCGGAGCCCTCGACTACCCGGCTGAATGGCAGGGCGCCAGCGAGAAGATCATCGCCCAGAACGCCATCAGCAAGATCCTCACGTTGACGTCCACGTACGACCACCGCGTCATCCAGGGCGCCGGCAGTGGTGAATTCCTCAAGCTCGTCCACCAGCTGCTCCTCGGTGCACAGAACTTCTACGACGAGATCTTCGAAGCCCTGCGCATTCCCTACGAGCCCGTCCGTTGGAGCCCCGACCTTCAGGTGGACCCGGCTGACGAGATCAACAAGGTTGCCCGCATCCAGCAGTTGATCCACTCCTACCGGGTCCGCGGCCACCTCATGGCAGACACGAACCCGCTTGAGTACGTCCAGCGCAAGCACCCTGACCTCGACGTCCTCACTTATGGGCTCACCCTGTGGGACTTGGACCGCGAATGGCCCACCGGCGGTTTCGGCGGCAAGCCGATGCTCAAGTTCCGCGACATCCTCGGCGTCCTTCGCGATGCCTACTGCCGCACCACGGGCATTGAATACATGCACATCCAGGAGCCTGAAGAGCGCAAGTGGTTCCAGGACCAGGTGGAGCACCCATACTCCAAGCCGAGCCGCGAAGAGCAACTTCGTATCGTTTCCAAGCTCAACGCAGCGGAGGCCTTCGAAACCTTCCTGCAGACCAAGTTCGTGGGCCAGAAGCGATTCTCCCTCGAAGGCGGAGAATCCCTGATTCCGCTGTTGGACACCATCATTTCCGACGCTGCCGACGACGGCCTCGACGAAGTTGCGATCGGCATGGCCCACCGTGGCCGCCTCAACGTGCTGACCAACATCGCAGGCAAGACCTACGCCCAGGTGTTCCGTGAATTCGAAGGCACCCAGGACCCCCGTTCGGTACAAGGCTCAGGCGACGTCAAGTACCACCTCGGCACCGAGGGCACGTTCACCTCGGACAACGGCAATGAGACCAAGGTCTATCTCGCCGCCAATCCGTCCCACCTTGAAGCGGTTGACTCCGTGCTTGAAGGCATTGTCCGGGCCAAGCAGGACCGGCTGGACCAGGGCGAGGCATTCCCAGTGCTGCCGATCATGGTTCACGGCGATGCCGCGTTTGCCGGCCAGGGCGTCGTGGCGGAAACGCTCAACCTGTCCCAGTTGCGTGGTTACCGTACCGGTGGAACCATCCACATCATCGTCAACAACCAGGTCGGCTTCACCACGGCGCCTTCGTCGTCGCGTTCCTCGACGTACTCCACCGACGTGGCCAAGATGATCCAAGCCCCGGTCTTCCACGTGAACGGTGACGACCCCGAAGCTGTGGTGCGCATCGCGCAGTTGGCTTACCAATTCCGCCAGCGCTTCCACAAGGACGTCATTGTCGACATGGTGTGCTACCGCCGCCGTGGACACAACGAGGGCGACGACCCCTCGATGACGCAGCCCCTCATGTACAACTTGATCGAAGCCAAGCGCTCCGTCCGCAAGCTCTACACCGAGTCGCTCATTGGCCGTGACGACATCACCGAGGACGAAGCCGAGCAGTTGCTGCGCGACTACCAGGAACGCTTGGAACGCGTCTTCGCTGAGACCCACGCTGCACAGACTTCGCCGATCCCGATCATCACGGCTGATTCCGCCGCGGTCTCCGACATCGAGCGTCCCATCGCCCAGCAGGCGGACTCCGGGACCAACGCGCCGGCCACCACCGCTATTTCAGCCGAGATGCTCCAACGGATCGGTCAGGCGCACCTGGACGTTCCTGAGGACTTCACGGTCCACTCCAAGCTCAAGCAGCTCCTGGAGAAGCGCGAGCAGATGTCCCGCGAAGGCGGCATCGACTGGGGCTTCGGTGAGATCGCAGCCTTTGGTTCGCTTGTCATGGAGGGCGTTCCCGTCCGACTGGCCGGCCAGGACTCCCGCCGTGGCACGTTCGTGCAACGCCACGCCGTCTTCCACGACCGGGCCAACGGCAGCGAATGGATGCCGCTGGGCAACCTGAGCGACAAGCAGGCCAAGCTGTGGATCTACGACTCCTTGTTGTCCGAATACGCCGCCATGGGATTCGAATACGGCTATTCCGTGGAACGCCCGGATGCCTTGGTCTTGTGGGAAGCCCAGTTCGGTGACTTCGTCAACGGTGCGCAGACCATCATCGACGAATTCATCTCCTCCGCCGAGCAGAAGTGGGGCCAGCGTTCCTCGCTCGTGCTCATGCTGCCGCACGGCTACGAAGGCCAGGGACCGGACCACTCGTCCGCCCGTATCGAACGCTTCCTGCAGCTGTGCGCCGAGGACAACATGATCGTGGCCAACCCCACGACGGCTGCTTCGCACTTCCACTTGCTGCGCCGGCAGGCCTACAGCCGTCCACGCAAGCCGCTCATCGTCTTCACCCCCAAGCAGCTTTTGCGCCTCAAGGGGGCGGCTTCTGCGGTAGAGGACTTCACCACAGGCGGCTTCAAGCCGGTCATCGGCGAGCACGAGCCCCTGCAGGCTCAGAGCGTGGACCGCGTGATCCTGGTTTCCGGCCGTCTCTACTACGATCTCCTGTCGAACCGCCAAAAGATCAGCGACACCTCGACGGCAATCATCCGCCTGGAGCAGCTGTACCCGTTGCCCCAGGCCCTGATCGAAGCGGAACTGGCCAAATACCCGAACGCCGACATCGTCTGGGCGCAGGACGAACCCGCCAACCAGGGTCCCTGGCCGTTCATCGGCTTGAATCTGCCGCAAGCACTGGACCGCAAGGTCCGCCTCGTTTCGCGTCCGGCGTCGGCCTCCACGGCAGCCGGTTCCATGAAGCGCCACAGCGCCGAGCAGGCTACCTTGCTCAAGCAGGCGTTCGAACGCAAGTAAGACGGCGACTGCCCGGCTGGAGGTTCAATACCCGCTTCCAGCCGGGCAGTTCTGTTTAATGGAACAAGTGTCCGGTGATCCTGCCGCCCGGCCGGGCACAATGCAAGGACCGCAACGTTTGGTGAAGAGGTAACTGTGGAAGACAGGAAGCTGCGCATAGCAGCTGTTGGTGATGAACTACTCGCCGGGCTCGGTGACCCCAGGGCCTTGGGCTGGCTCGGAAGGGTTCTTGCACGAACTCCCCAGGACGGCGTTCTTGTGGAGAGTTACTCGCTTCCCTGCCCCATGGAGGGCACAGAGGGCCTTGCGGGCCGCTGGCTCGACGAGGCCGGGCGACGCTTCAGCAACGTCCATGAGAACCGCCTCGTGATCGGCCTGTCCAGCCGTGACATCGAATTCGGCGTCTCCACAGCGCGTAGCCGCCTCAACCTGGCCAATATCCTGGACGGGGCATCCCAAAGCAACATCGAAGTGTTCGTCGTCGGTCCGCCACCTACGCTGGACCCGGCCAAGAACCGCCGGATCGCGGAACTCAACGCCGCATTTGCAGACGTCACTACCCGCCGCAACCACCAGTACGTGGACACGTTCTCGCCGTTGCTCAGCCACGAACAATGGCGTACTGACCTCGCAGCCAACGGTGGCACCCCGGGCCAAGCGGGCTACGGCCTCATGGCCTGGCTCGTGTTGCACCGCGGCTGGTTCCAATGGCTGAGGATCGCCCAGCCGGAATAACCGCAGCACGGGGCGCCCCCTCCAACGATGGACCCATTGCCCAATTGCAATTTGCGATATATCGTAAGTTTCATACGCGATATATCGCATCCTTTGGAGGGGTCATGTCAGAAGAAAACTGGACCGTTACTGGCCCGCAGACCATCGACGTCGACGGCGTCCGCTCACTTAAGCTGGGGATCGTCAAAGGCCGCTTCGACGTGGTCACGCACGATGAACCGATCGCCAGGATCGAAGTCTCGGAAATCAACGGTGATCCACTGAGCGTCAGCCTCGTTGATGGCCGGCTCGAAGTCCGCCATCAGTTGCACGGCCCGCAGGGTTGGTTCCGCAACCTTATGGGGACGGTCAACAACACCAGTACGAACACCGTCGTCATCAGCATTGCATTGCCCGCCGGTGTTGACGTCGAAGCAGGAACCGTGGGCGGTGACGGCATGGTGTCGGGCGTCACTGGCCATATCCGCCTCAACACGGTTTCCGGGTCAGTCCTCGCAGACGGCACGCGCGGCGAGCTTCAAGTCAACACAGTCAGCGGCGAAGTCATCGCCCGGAACCACGACGGCATCATGACCGCCAAGAGCGTCTCAGGCGAGGTCACGGCTTCGGGCCGCTTCAAGAACATACGGGCCAACACTGTCAGCGGCGACCTCAGCTTCGATCTCCACGGCTACACCCAGGATCTCGGAGCCAATTCCGTATCGGGCGACCTCACGATCCGCCTGCCGCATGACGTCGGAGTGGACATCGTTGCCAAGACGGCCGGCGGCACCGTGATGATCGATGACCAGCTCTACGCCCAGGGAGGCGGCAGGGTCCAGACCATCGCTGGCCCCGACGAGCGCCTCATGGTGGTGCGCACCAATTCCGTGTCCGGAAAAACCTCTATCATCCATGGCAGCGCACCAACCCCCGGAACAGCACACTCAGTCCCCGGAGAAGAGGAAGTCTGATGCCGCCCGTCTTTGCCCATGGAGCCCTCCGGCTCTATCTGCTGGCACTCTTGGAATCAGGCCCCAAGCACGGCTATGAGCTCATCAAAGCCCTCGGCGAACGCTTCGGAGGGACCTATTCCCCCAGCGCCGGAACCATCTACCCGCGCCTTGGCAAACTCGAGGAAGAAGGACTGGTAGCCACCAGCAGTGATGGGCGCCGCACCAACTACTCCATCACCACTGCCGGACTGGCGGAGCTCAACAGCCGGCGGCAGGAACTGGCCGACGTCGAGGACAACATCTCTGCGTCCGTGCGGCGGTTGGCTGATAATCTCCGCGAGGATATCCGCAGCAACATGCGCGGCTTGCGGGCAGACCTGGCGGCAACCGCCGAAGCCGCACGCGCCAGTGCGAAGTCGCCGGAATTCCAGTCGTGGGCGGGAAGCTACTCGCCGGAGGGACACCGGATCCTCAAGGAGGCCGAGATGATGGTCCAGTCATTCCGTGATGACATCCGCGTGGAACTGCGACAGCATGCGGGGTCCAAGGCCCTGACTCCGATCGCCCTTGAAACCGTGCGCACCGTCCTGGACCAGGCAAGGATCTCCATCCGAAATTCCCTGCGGGGCTGAGTCCGGAATCCACTGAGGGGCTGGCACAGCGCCTCCCACCCTTGATCTTCCGGTTCGCGGGGCGGCCCCCGGATGTGGGAGACTGGAGGGCAGCTTTATTGAGTATCAAGAATCTAAGGAGGCCAGCTATGAGCAAGCGTGCACGTAAGCGTCGTGACCGCAAGCGCGGCGGCGCAAACCACGGCAAGCGTCCCAACACCTAAGCCAGCGGCTTAGCGTAAGACTTAATGCGGAGGGCCCCGGAAACCATCAGGTTTCCGGGGCCCTTGCCGTTCCAGGCGCTTAGACGTCCACCGACTTCATCGAGTGGATCCTGTCCAGGATCGAGTTCTTGAGGTTCTCAGGAGCCGCCTCAGTGCAGGAGCGCTTCACCACGGTGCGAATGACGCACTCAAGGTCGTACTGCTCGGTGCACTCCGGGCAGTCTTCCAGGTGCACTTTGATCTCTGCGATGTCTTCACGGGTCAACGCACCATCGAGGTACTCGTAGATACGCTGCATCCGAGCATCGTCGCAGTCGCCCAATCCTTGGCAGCTCATTTCCTTTTCTCCTGTTTTTTGCTTGCGGCCGCGCCCACGGCCAATGCCTTGTCTTCCGCGCCGGCGCTGATTCCCCGTTCCGCGGCGTAGTCCGCCAGCAGATCACGCAACATTTTCCTGCCGCGATGAAGCCGGGACATTACCGTCCCGATCGGGGTATTCATGATGTCTGATATTTCCTTGTATGCGAAGCCTTCGACGTCAGCGAAGTACACCGCGAGCCGGAATTCCTCCGGAATGGACTGCAAGGCGCTCTTCACGTCCGAGTCCGGCAAATGATCCAATGCCTCCGCTTCCGCGGAGCGCAGCCCCGTAGACGTGTGCGATTCCGCCCGCGCCAGCTGCCAGTCTTCGATGGTGTCCGAATTCGACTGCAGCGGTTCGCGCTGCCGCTTCCGGTAGAGGTTGATGTACGTGTTGGTCAAGATGCGGTACAGCCATGCCTTGAGGTTGGTACCTGGCTTGTACTGGTGGAAGGCCGAGAAAGCCTTTGTGTAGGCCTCCTGGACCAGATCCTCGGCGTCGGACGGATTTCTGGCCATGCGCATGGCAGCCGAATAGAGCTGGTCGACATACTGCATGGCGTCGCGTTCGAAGCGCGCCCTCCGTTGTTCAGGAGTCTCGGACGCAAAGTCCACCGCAATCTCGACGTCGGCCTCAACAGCTGCGTCGTCACCGGACGTTGCGTCCGCGACTTCCGTCGCTGCTTTGTACATGGCCGCTGCGGCCGGATCCATGGTGCTCATTGCATCCAAGTCTACTGTCACCCTCCGGGAGTCCACTGGCAGCTCCCGCCCAAGCGCCAAGTGTTCCTCGCGGTCCTTAACCAAGGCCAAAAAACCATCTCCGCTCAACGACGTTGACACAGGCGCAGCACAACACACACGCCTAAACCCGAGGTCCAGCCCATACCGCACCTTCTTCTCACAACGGCAGGCTCCGGGCAAATATTCCACAAAGATGCAAGACTAGATCCGACTGCACCCCGTGAAAACCGCACCACTCGAACGCAGCACCACCTGACCATTGTGGCAAGCCATCCAGGAGGCAAAAACATGTCCCTCGTCCGTTTTCTCGCCAGGCCAATGTTGGCTTCCAGCTTTGTTGTCGCGGGGCTGGACAAGCTCAAGAACGCGGATGACACTGCCGAGCAGCTTTCCCCGCTGCTCCGCCGTGCTTCGGAGTCGCTGCCCTTCCAGGCGGACGAAAAAATGCTGGCGCGCGTCATCGGCGGCACGCAGGTAGGCGCGGGCGCCTTGCTCGCCCTCGGCAAGTGTTCCCGGTTCTCGGCTACGCTGCTTGCGGGTATTTCGGTGCTGAACACTTTTGTCGAATGGCGCTCCGCAGACATCAGCACGAAGGAAGGCCGGCTCGCCCGCCGCGCCCAGTTGCTCAAGAACATATCCTTGACCGGCGGCGTGCTGCTCGCTGCCGTGGACACGGCCGGCCGGCCAAGTCTCGCGTGGCGCGCCGAACACCTCGCCATGGACGCCAAGAAGGCCACCGGTAAGCAGCTCAAGAAGACAGACCGCGCCGTTCGCAAGGCCGTAGACAACGCAGTTGGAGCATAAGGAAGCATGCCAGGAACCCCCGCAACGCAGACAGACGAATCAGGCAGCCCTACAGCCTCCGTACTCCCCTTGTGGCCGGCGCCTTTCGCCGGCCACCCCGTGGATGCCACGGTCACGGTTCCCGGTTCCAAGTCGCTGACCAACCGCTATCTCGTTCTGGCGGCATTGGCCGACGGCCCGTCCCGGTTGCGGGCACCCCTGCATTCTCGGGACTCTGCGCTGATGGTCGAAGCCCTGCGCCAGCTTGGCGCAACCGTTACGGGAGTTCCAGGCGACGGACAGTACGGCCCGGACCTTGAAGTCACCCCGATGGACGCGGCTGCGGCTGCTCCCGAGTCCGCCATCGACTGCGGACTTGCCGGCACAGTCATGCGCTTCGTGCCGCCCCTTGCTGCACTCCGCAACGGCATTTCGGTGTTCGACGGCGATCCACACGCGCGCCAACGGCCCATGGGCACCATCATCGAAGCCCTCCGAACACTCGGGGTAGAAGTCAGCGCCCTGGACGGGCAACCGGCCGCTTCCTTGCCGTTCAAAGTTTCCGGTACCGGTTCGGTACGCGGTGGCCACCTCGTCATTGATGCGAGCGCCTCTTCGCAGTTCGTCTCCGCCTTGCTGCTGGTCGGTGCCCGCTTCGAAGAAGGCCTGCACCTGGAACATGTGGGCAAGCCCGTGCCGAGCCTCGACCACATCAACATGACAGTTTCGGTCCTGCGCGGCGCGGGAGTCCAGGTGGATGACTCCGTGCCGAACCATTGGCGTGTGGCCCCCGGGCCCATCCAGGCTTTCGACGAGAGAATCGAGCAGGATCTCTCCAACGCAGGACCGTTCCTCGCTGCGGCGCTGGCCACCCGGGGAACCGTCCGAATCCCCAACTGGCCTGCAAACACCACACAGGTGGGCGACCTCTGGCGGGACATTCTTGCCACCATGGGTGCGACCGTCACGCTGGACAACGGCACTTTGACTGTCACGGGCGGCTCCGAAATCCTTGGTGCGGACTTCGACGAAACCAGCGAGCTCGCCCCCACTGTGGCGGCATTGTGCGCCCTGGCCTCAGGCCCTTCCCGGCTCACTGGCATCGCGCATTTGCGCGGCCACGAAACGGACAGGCTTGCAGCGCTGGTGGCTGAAATCAACCGGCTCGGTGGCGACGCCGAGGAAACCAGCGACGGCTTGGTGATCCGCCCCGCAGCGCTGCATGCCGGCGTCGTGCACAGTTACGCCGATCACCGCATGGCGACCGCGGGCGCCATCCTTGGGCTCGCCGTCGAGGGCATCCAGGTCGAAGACATCGCGACCACTTCCAAGACCATGCCGGAATTTCCGCAAATCTGGGCGTCAATGCTCACTGGTGGCCCAGCGGCCGCGGACACCGGTTCAACGGAGACAAGCAACTAACGATGGCTCGCGACGCAAGCTCCTGGGACGAATCCGATGTCCGGATCCGCCCCAACAAGAAGGGCACCCGCCCCCGCACGAAGGACCGCCCCAGCCACGACGACGCCGTGATAGGGCGCATCATTACGGTCGACCGCGGCCGATACACCGCAATAGTGGGCGAAAGCTCGGACAACGAGCGAATCGTCATTGCGGCCCGTGCCCGGGAACTCCGGCGCTCCCCCGTGGTCCCTGGAGACTTCGTGGCCCTCGTCGGCGATGTGTCCGGAGCCCCGGATACCCTCGCCCGCCTCGTGCGCGTCGAGGAGCGAAAGACCCTCCTGCGGCGAAGCGCCGACGACACGGATCCCATCGAACGGGCTGTGGTGGCCAACGCCGACCAGCTCGTGGTGGTGGTTGCGTCTGCCAACCCGGAGCCCCGGACAGGATTTATCGACCGCGCCTTGGTAGCAGCGTACGACGCCGGGATCGAGCCGCTACTGCTCGTCACCAAAGCGGATGTCAAGGATCCCACGGAACTGCTCGCCAACTATGTAAGCCTTGGCTTCCCCATCATCATCAGCCGGACGGCCGATGCAGGCGCCTCCGGCATCGACGCCCGGTCCGACGATGGCTTGTCCGCCCGGCTTGATGGCGACGCCGTCGGCCAACTGCGGGACTACCTCGACGGCAAGGTCACCGTCCTCCTGGGCCACTCCGGCGTCGGGAAATCCACCATGGTGAATGCCCTTACGGGCGCCGAGCGCGCCACCGGTGGGGTCAACGCCGTCACGGGCCGGGGCCGCCATACCTCGTCCTCAGCACTTGCATTGAAGCTCAGCGACGCCCCTGGCGGCAGCTGGATCATCGATACGCCCGGCATCCGTTCTTTCGGCCTGGCCCACGTGAACCCGGACCGCATCCTGCACGCCTTCCCGGATCTGGAACCCGGAACGGAATCGTGCGAGCGGGGTTGCAAGCACGATGCCTCCGCCGTCCGTTGTGGCTTGGATTCGTGGGTCGCTAATGGCCATGCCGGCGAGGCCGGCCCCGCCCGCCTGGCATCGTTGCGTCGGCTCCTTGGCGCGGACCCGCGCATGGAAGTCCAAGAGGCCAAGGAATTGGGCACAGTCAATTGAACCGCAGGGTCAACTGACTGCGCGTCGGTTGCCGTCCTACCTCCCCGGTTCACTGGCGAATAGACGGTAGTTTGGAACCATGACCCAACCCGATTCGAGCTACAACGACGACCTGCGGCTGGCCCATGTCCTGGCCGACTCCGTCGATTCCCTGACAATGGAGCGGTTCAAGGCACTGGACCTTCAGGTCGAGACCAAACCCGACCTGAGCCCAGTGACCGATGCCGACAAGGCTGCCGAGGAAGCAATCCGCGGGCAGCTCTCCCGTTCCCGCCCCCGCGATGCCGTCCTCGGCGAAGAATTCGGCAGCACCGGCCACGGCGCAAGGCGTTGGATCATCGATCCGATCGACGGGACCAAGAACTTCGTGCGTGGCGTACCCGTCTGGGCAACGCTGATCGCCCTCGTGGACGAGGGCGAAGTTGTGGTGGGACTTGTCAGCGCTCCGGCGCTCGGCAAGCGCTGGTGGGCTGCCAAGGGCTCGGGCGCCTACATGGGCCGATCACTGGCCGCAGCCACCCGGCTGAAAGTCTCCAACGTGTCACGGCTTGAGGATGCCTCGCTTTCCTACTCTGAGCTTTCCGAGTGGAAGCAGCACGGCTCGCTCGACAACTTCCTGGGCCTTGAGAACGATGTCTGGCGCAGCCGCGCGTACGGCGATTTCTGGTCCTATTGCCTGGTGGCCGAGGGCGCCGTGGACATCGCCGCGGAACCGGAACTCCAGGTCTACGACATGGCTGCCTTGGTGCCGATCGTGACTGAAGCCGGCGGACGCTTCACGTCCCTGAACGGCGCGGATGGTCCCTTTGGCGGAAACGCCGTCGCTACCAACTCAATCCTGCATTCCGAGGTCCTAAAGAGGCTCAACCCCGAGCTCGACGACCTCCTCTAATCCACTCTATTCACTGAATAAACGACGGCGGACGCCCCCTTTTCGGGGCGTCCGCCACTTTTTCTTCGGCAGAAGGCACATTTTCCGGTGATCGTAACAATCCGCTTAACAATCAGGGTCACATTGGAACCCGCCTCGCGGGTGTCCTAGTCTCTTTACAGGTCACGAGTGCCAGCGCGAAACCCCGGTTTGCTGGCCGGCAACCCTCCATCGCGGCGGGGTGCCCCGGGTGACGACCCGGCCGGTCCGGAACGGATGCGGCAAGCGCGGACCCCCTGCACGCAGGGGTCCCTCTTGAGTGAGGTCCCATGAGCACAGCCACGTTTACTTCTCCCGCTCTCTCGCAGCACCACGATGCCGCGCAGCAGCGCAGTGAATCCCGATCTCCGGCATCCCGTCCGTTGGCCGCGGTGACTGGCGCAGAACTGCAAGCGCCTCTGATCCAGGGCGGCCACGTCCGCTACGCCAACCTCGACTACGGCGCCTCGGCGCCTGCCTTGACCGTAGTTTCGGCATATCTCAACGAGATCCTCCCGTACTACGCGAGTGTCCATCGCGGCGCAGGCTATGCCTCACAGATCAGCACCTCAGTCTATGAAAACGCCCGCAACATCGTCCGCGACTTCGTTGGTGGCCGGGCAGACGATTCCGTGATTTTCACCCGCAACACCACCGACTCGCTCAACCTCCTGGCTGGGTGCCTGCCTGTCGCGGACGGGCGCCACATTGGCGAGGTCCTCTATCTGGACATCGAACACCACGCCAATCTCCTGCCGTGGCAAGGCGTTCCGCACCGCGGCATTGTGGCAGCGGGAACTTTGGTCGACACCGTAGCCAATTTGCGCACGGCACTCTCCCACGG
Source organism: Arthrobacter sp. DMZ02-1R (assembly GCF_057747935.1). Classification (NCBI taxonomy): domain Bacteria; kingdom Bacillati; phylum Actinomycetota; class Actinomycetes; order Micrococcales; family Micrococcaceae; genus Arthrobacter; species Arthrobacter sp. DMZ02-1R. The sequence continues at coordinate 1,767,908 of NZ_CM173230.1, read as the reverse complement.
GGGTGTCAGCCTCCTGGCAGTCACGGGTGCCTCGAACGTGACGGGCGAGATCCTGCCCATCAAGGAACTTGCTGCTTTGGCCCACGAATTCGGCGCGCGGATTGTGGTGGACGCGGCCCAGCTCGCTCCGCACCGCCGCATCGATATCGCCGCCGCGGATGTTGACTACTTGGTTTTCTCCGGGCATAAGCTCTATGCACCGTTCGGCGCGGGCGTCCTGGTGGGCCGTCCCGACTGGCTCGACGCCGGCACACCCCACCTTGCTGGAGGCGGAGCAGTCCGCGAGGCACGCCTTGACTCCGTGAGTTGGGCCACGGGACCGGCCAGGCACGAAGGAGGCTCGCCGAACGTGCTCGGCGCGGCCACCCTCGCACGGGCCGCGCAGGTCATCGCCAGCCTGGACCACGAGGAATGGCATGCCCACGAAGCCGCCATCCGTACACATTTGGTTGATGGCCTCAATGCGATCGACGGCGTGACCGTCCACCAGATCTTCAGCGACACCGATCCCCAGGACACCATCGGCGTCGTGAACTTCTCGCTCCAAGGCTATGACGCAGGCCTCGTGGCGGCCTATCTTGCGGCCGAACACGGCATTGGCCTCCGCGATGGGCGTTTTTGCGCCCATCCTTTGCTCAAGCGCTTAGGCCTCCCGTCCGGATCCCTGCGGGCCAGTTTCGGCGTGGGGTCGCGGCTGGAGGACGCCACACGGCTCATCGCAGGCATCCAGGCGCTCAAGAGCAACGGCCTCGGCTGGGACTACGTCGTGGATGCGGGCCGTTGGGTCCCTGCGAACGACCACCGCAGCTACCCGGAGTGGGCTCCCAACACCCCCGGGACCGCGGGCGCAGCTCCCTGCACTATCGACTGATTGCGATAGATTCGTAGGGTATTTTCACGTCCTACGAAGGAGTTCCTGCGTGGCCCCGCGATCCAAAGGCACGTCAGCCGGCCCCAAGCTCTATGAGGAACGGCGCCTTGAGCTCGGTCAGAGCTTTCAGGACGGCGGGGAGCACTATGACAGGGTCCGGCCGGGCTATCCAGCGGATTCAGCCGATTGGCTCCTGCCGGAAGGGGCGCAAGACGCGGCGGACCTGGGAGCCGGGACTGGAAAGTTCACGGCGCTCCTGGTCGAGCGCGGCCTGGCCGTCTCCGCGGTGGACCCTTCCACGGACATGCTCATGCAACTGCGCAAAATGTATCCACAAGTGGTCGCCCTGGAGGGAACGGCCGAGGCAACTGGACTGGCGGACTCAGCATTCGACGTCGTCAGCGTTGCCCAAGCCTGGCACTGGTGCGATCCCCTCGCCGCCAGCACCGAGATCGCCCGGATCCTGCGCCCCGGGGGCGTTATCGGCTTGATCTGGAACCAGTTGGACACATCCGTGCCCTGGGTCCACCGCTTGTCCCGCATCATGCATGCCGGCGATGTCCACAAACGGGACTTCCGGCCTGTGGTTGGACCGGAGTTTGCCGGTCTGGAAAGTCACGTGACGCATTGGGAGGATCCCGTGACCCCGGCTGACATCCTCGAACTGGTGAAGTCCCGCAGCTATTATCTGAGGGCGAATGACGCCACCCGGGCCAAGGTGCTGGGGAACCTCCAGTGGTATCTCTTCGAGCATCTGGGGCACACGGAGGGCGAGGTCGTCACGCTGCCGTACCTCACGCAGAGCTGGCGGGCGTGGAAGGTCTGAGGCCGCCGGTTCAAGATAGGCTTGTAACCGTGAAGACCAGTGCGCCCTCCTCCTCGATCGAGGACTACGTCAAGGTCATCTACTCCTTCACGGAGTGGCAGGACAAACCCATCACGTCCTCGCAGCTGGCGCAGCGGCTAGGCGTCGCCAATTCCTCCGTCTCGGAGATGGTCCGCAAGCTCAAGGACCAAGGCCTGGTGGACCACCAGCCCTACAGTGCCATTACGTTGACGCCCCAGGGAATGCAGCTTGCCCTGGGCATGGTCCGCAGGCATCGCCTGATCGAGACTTACCTCGTGAGGGAACTGGGCTACAGCTGGGACGAAGTCCATGACGAGGCCGAGATGCTCGAGCACGCCGTCTCGGACACCTTCATCGATCGCATGGCAGCCAAGCTGGGCAATCCCGGACGCGATCCCCACGGTGACCCCATCCCCGCCGCTGACGGTTCGGTGACCCTGCCACATGCGCACCGAATGATCGAGCTCGACGACGGCCACTCCGGGAAGATTACCCGGATCAGCGACGAGAACCCGGAGTTGCTGCGCTACCTGTCTGCCGAGGAAATCGACCTTGATGCCAACATCCAGGTAATTGGCCGCAAGCCGTTCGGCGGCGCTCTGGTGGTCCGGATCGGAAAAGGCCCGGGCAGCCGCGACTACGATCTCGCCGACGAAGTCACGTCGGCGCTTTGGGTAGCCACGGACACCGCGCACGAGGGTTGCGTCCTCGCGGAACGCTAACGAAACGGCCGCTGGACCGCGCAGTGTTTCAGGACCGCGCTGTGTTTCAGACGCGCTGGGTTGCCGTCCCGCCGTCGTCGGGGGCTGGACCCTCCGGAGAATCCGTCACCGCAGGGGCCAAGACCGGGTTCCGGATCCCGACGGCGGATGCCGCCGCCCCGATGAAGAACAGCACTGCGGTGACCACCACGGCATTGATGAGACCTTGGCGGCTGAAGACCGGGCCGATGATGAGCCCGGCGAACGCGATGCAGATCAAGCCCGCAATACGGGCTATGGCGTTGTTCACGGCGGAGCCGATCCCTGCCTCTTCGGTAGGAACGGCACCCAGGATAGCCGCGGTGAGGGGGGCCACCAGGGTGCTGAGGCCAATTCCGAAGACAATCTGCCCTGGTAGCACCTGCGTCCAGTAGTTCAGGGGCTCCTGGACGGCCATGGTCATGAGGAACCCTATTCCACAGATGAACGGTCCCGCCGTCATGAACCACCGAGGACCGTATTTGCCGGCCAGGCCGCCGAAGAACGAGGCCATGAGCATCAGGATCACAGTCGCGGGAAGCAAAGCTATTCCCGCAGTGGTCGCTTTCATTCCTCCGACTTGCTGCAAATAGATACCCACCGCGAAGAAGCCCAGCGCCAAGGCGCCATAAATGGCGAGCGTGGCCAGGTTTCCCCAACCGAAGTTGCGGATGGCGAAGAGCCGGAGGGGCAGCATTGGTTCCGGGGTCCTGGCTTCGTGGATCAGGAACAGGGTCATGCCCACCACCCCGACGCCGAGCGGCATCCAGACCAGCATGTTCCCCCAGCCCGTCCGTCCCTGTTCGATGAAGGCGTAAACCGGGCCGCCCAGTCCCACCATGGCCAGGAAAGCACCGAGGTAGTCGATCTTCTTGTTCCTGTCCGTGGCGGCGTCGGACTTCCGCAACCCCGCCAGAATCGGCCAGACGGCGACGCCCGGAATCACGTTGATAAAAAAGATCACGCGCCAGGACAACAGATCTACCGAGGCGCCGCCGATGAGCGGGGCTACGATGGCTGCCGCGCTGGTCCAGCCGGACCACTGGCCGATCGCCTTTGACTGCGCCGGCCCCGAGAAGAACGTGACGATCATGGCGAGCGAACTCGGAACCAGGAGCGCCCCGGCGATCCCTTGCAGGCCCCGTGACACCACCAGCACCTCACCGTTCCAGGCGAGACCGCAGATGACGGAAGTGATGGTGAAACCGGCGAGTCCCCATTCCAGGATGCGCGCACGACCGAAATGGTCAGACAGGGAGCCAGCAACCAGGATCAGCGCGCCCAAGGTCAAAAGGTAGGCATCCACCACCCATTGCTGGATGACAAGTCCACCACCCAATTCGCGCCCAATCGCCGGGAGCGCGAGGTTCACTACAAAGCCATCCAAAATAGCGATGAAGGAAGCCACAATAGCCACAACAAGGACCCGCTTTTGCAGCGGAGTGCTTGGCAGCAGGGCCGCTGCGTCGGTCATGAGCACAGCCTACGCCTGCTTGTCCGCTGACGCCGGGATTCCTCCGCAATCCTGCCACGGCGAAAGTCCCGTATCGTTGAATGGTGATTAGCAGACGTGACGCCGCACTGGCCCTTGATATTTCGATTGAAATGGCCCAACGCCACGGCATCCCGTCCAGGCTTTCAAAAGCCGAGCTGACCGAGCTCCAGGACAATCCACCGCAATGGCTCGTCCAATCGCGCGCCAACCGCACCGGCAAGCGGCCTGTCTGGGTTCACCTGAGCTGTGTGGTGTGCGGTTACACGGAGGCTGCCCGTCCCAAGAAGTGGTGGCCCGAGTTCACTTACGTTTTCTGCGGGCACCACCGCAACAGCGAGGTCCCCGGAATCCTGCCCGGCGAGGTCCGCAGCGAGTACGAGGGAATCGGCTCGCGATTCGTGGGCATTGTTGACGTTCCGGCGTCCGAAGCATAGCTGTTAGTGCGTTGAGCGGCCGGTTGCTTTCGGCGGAAACAGGCGTAGCTTACAAAGAGAGGGCCTTTCAGGACCCTCTTTGCAGGATCTTCAGGGAAGATCCGTAGTTAGGGAGCATGACATGCCTGACAAAGCACCGCACCAGCACGAGGCGAAGAAGAGTATCAAGTCCATCAAGGAGAAACGGGCCGTGAAGCGTGCCAAGCACGAATCCGACGCTGCCGTGGATCCCGTGGCCCATTTGAGGATGAGGAAGAAATAGCAAAAAGCCGGGGCCGTCAGGCCCCGGCTTTTTAGCCACCCGGCTTTTTAACGAACTGGTTCCATCATGGCCCCGGCTCCTCATGAATCCGCGTCAGTCATTTCGCTGGGCACGGCCACAATTGCGTGGACTTTTCCGTCCCGAAGGACCGTCAGCAGGAACGGCTCCCCTATGGCCTGCGAAAACAAGAGTTTCTGAAGGCTTTCGGCGCTGGATACGGCCCGCGACTGTGCGCTGAGGACAAGATCGCCCGCAAGCAGTCCCGCTCGCTCAGCCGGAGATCCAGCGATGACTTCCACCACCCGGAGTGCTTCTTTTTGGCCTGTCCGGATCACCGCACTCGCATCCAACGGAATAGGGGTACTCACCAAGCCAAGGTATGCCCTGCGGACCCGTCCGTCCCTGAGCAGCGCGGCGATGATCCGTTGAGTGGTGGTGTTGATGGGCACGGCAAGCCCGAGGCCCAAGCCAGCCACAGCGGTGTTGATTCCAACTATCCGCCCCTTGGTGTCGGCAAGGGCTCCCCCGGAATTGCCCGGATTCAGGGCTGCGTCGGTCTGGATGACGTCCTCGATGACCCTGCTGTGCCTGCCGGACCTGACCGGGATGGAACGTCCGAGCCCACTGACGACGCCCGCGGTCACTGATCCTGCGAGCCCTAGCGGGTTGCCCACAGCGATCACCAATTGGCCCACGCGCAGTGACTCAGCGTTGCCCAATGTGGCGGGCGGCGGGGTGTGGTGCCCGCGGACAATGGCGAGATCGGATAAGGGGTCCGCACCGACGAGTTCGACGTCAGTATGGGTTCCGTCGGCGAAGATTGCCCGCCCGGAGCGGAGACCCGAGACCACGTGGGCGTTGGTCAGCATGTAGCCGTCTCCCGTGAACACCACAGCCGATCCACTTCCGATCCTGACTTGGCCGTTTCTGCGGGCGCTGCTCATCTCCAAAGCTGCAACATGCGGCGTGACAGCCTCTGCGACGTGCATCACTGTCCGCGAGTAGGCGTCCAAGGCTTCGTCATCCGACGGGGCGTCAGGGACGTCCTCAGGAAAAGTTTGTTCCGGCAACGTACTCATCGTGCACCTCCTGTAACCGGTGGTGTCTATATCAACGAATACTCTGCTGCGGTTAGTCCGTTCCGTCCTACGCCGTGGGTGAACGAGAAATTGGCACCTACCCCCCAGCGCCTAACCCCAGAGTGCCTAACCCCACAATGCTTTGCGCAGCAACGCCTTGAGCTCGGCGGCTTCCTCGTCCGCGAGCGCCGCGAGCACCTCGGACTCTGCGCGGCGGGCAGCAACGGCTGCTTGGGCGAGCAGTTGGGTCCCCTTCGCCGTAGCCGTCACAGTCTTTGCCCGGCGGTCCTGCTTGCCGGGTGCCCTGACCACGAGTTTCCGCTTTTCGAGTTCGTCCACCAACGCGACGATCTGGCTGGGGTCGAGGCTAAGGAAGTCCGCCAATTCCCGCTGGGTAGGCTCCAGGCCGCTGTTGGCCAGGAGCAGCACCGAGTACGAGCGCTCCTTGAGGTCGAACTCAGCAAGCGCCCGGTTGTTCACCACCGACCCGCCTGCATGGAGCTTGGCGAGCAGGAAACCCACGTCCTGACTGATCGGCGCGGCGACGAGCCGGTCCTTCGTGGCAGCCTGCTGTTCGTCCTGCGCCTCGATCGTCATAATAAACTCCAATAATCTTCAAAATCAATCGTTGACATTTTCAACTATACGTATTTTCATGGATACAGAACAGCATCCCATGCCTAGCGGACGGATGCACGGGGATCGAGCAAAGGAGCAGCGATGAGCCTGTCAGGAAAAGTAGCGATTGTCACCGGAAGCGGCCGTGGCCTGGGGCTGGCATACGCCAGGGAACTCGCCCGCCAGGGCGCGGCGGTGGTCATCAACGACGTCGACGCCGAGGTAGCCGGCGAAGCAGTCCGGACCATCGAGGCCGACGGCGGCCGGGCAGTCGCCGTCGTCGCTCCCGTCGGCAGCACGGAAGCAGCGAAAGAGCTGGTGGCGGCGGCCGTCAGGGAGTTCGGCCGTCTGGACATCCTGGTCACCAACGCCGGGATCCTGCGCGACAAGAGCTTACTGAAGATGACGGACGAGGACTTCGACCTGGTGATCAACGTCCACCTCCGCGGCACCTTCACCTGCGCCCGCGAGGCCTTCGGCTACTTCAAGGAGAACGGCACCGCTGGCCGCATCATCGCCATCGGTTCGCCGACCGGGCAGCGCGGCAACTTCGGCCAGAGCAACTACGCCGCTGCGAAGGCCGGAATCGTCGGAATGGTCCGGACCTGGGCGCTGGAAATGAAGAAGGCCGGTGTCACTGCCAACGCTGTCATCCCCGTGGCCGCGACGGCCATGACCAAGACCATCCCGTACTTCCGGAAAGCGGTGGAGGCGGACGAGCGCGGCGAGGCCATGCCGCACTTCTTCCGCCACGAGCTTGGCTTTGGAACGGCCGACGACGTCTCCGGGCTCATTGCCTTCCTCGCCTCCGACGAAGCGGCTGGCATTACCGGCCAGGCCATCGGCGCCGGCGGAGACCGACTCCAACTCTGGACCCACCCCGAAGCTGCCGCGACAGAGTACCGCGAGGGCGGATGGGGTTACCAGGACCTCGTAGAGAACTTCGACTCGCTGTTCGGCGACAAGCTGCAGAGCGTCGGCGAAGAATTCCTGCCCCTGCCCGAGGAACTGCAGCCCGAAGCTGCCGCAGCAGCGCAGGTCCGCTGACGTGGCCGCGCACTCCGCACCTCAGCGCTACGAGCTCGGCATCGACGCCTCAAAACTTGACGCGATCGACATGCACGTCCATCTCGAAGTGGATGGCCATAGCCACGAATCGCTGCCACCGGCCCTGACGGAAGCTTCCGCCAAGTACTTCAAGGCTGAGGACCGCACCCCTTCGCTGGACCGGATCGCCGAGGTATACCGCGAACTGAACATGGCCGCGGTCGTCTTCACCGTGGACGCCCGCACGCAGCTCAATCACGAGCCCAACAGCATCCCCGAACTGATCGCGGGAGCCGCCAGGAACAACGACGTGCTGATCCCGTTCGGCAGCGTGGACCCCCGCAGAGGCGCCGAGGCCGTCCAGGGCGCCAAGCACCAGGTGATCGACCTGGGCGCCCGCGGCTTCAAGTTCCACCCGAGCCTGCAGGGCTTCGACCCCTCCAACGAGCAGTTCTACCCACTCTGGGAGACACTGCAGGAACTAGGCCTCCCGGCGATCTTCCACACCGGCCAGAACGGCATGGGCGCCGGCCTGCCCGGCGGCTACGGCATCAAGCTGGCGTACTCCAACCCGCTCCTGCTCGACGCCATCGCCGCAGACTTCCCCGAGTTGCAGATCATCATGGCCCACCCCTCGGTCCCCTGGCAGGATGAAGCCAACTCCATCGCGACGCACAAGTCGAATGTGTTCATCGATCTATCCGGCTGGTCCCCCAAGTACTTCCCCGAGTCACTGGTGCGCATGTCCAACTCCGTGCTGCAGGACAAGGTCCTCTTCGGCACGGACTTCCCGCTCATCACGCCGCAGAAGTGGCTGGCTGCCTTCGCCGACCTCCCGCTCAAGGACGAGGTCCGGCCCAAGATCCTCAAGGACAACGCCGTGCGCTTGCTCGGATTGGACGCCTGACATGGGCGCCATCACAGCTGAGCCGAGCAGGCTCTACAACGTCTGCGACTACTACGACGCCGAGTCCCTCCTCAAGGAGGACGAGCGCCGGGTCCTGGGCCGCTTGCGCGACTTCCTGGACCGCGAAGCGAAGCCACTGTTGGCCGACTACTGGGAGCGGGGCGAGTTCCCTGCGCAGTTGGCCCAGCCGCTCATCGATCTCGACATTATGGAACCGGCGGAGCTCAGGGGCTCCGGGGCAGAGAACGGTCCCGCACGAGGCATCTACCAGGGCTTCAGGATCTTCGAAATCGCCCGCACGGATGCTTCGCTGGCCACGTGGTACACGGCGCAAGCCGGCCTCTTCCGCACCGCCATCCGCGTAGGCGCCTCGGCGGAACAGCAGGCCGAGTGGATGCCGCGCGTGATCGATTTCTCACTCAAAGGCGTCTTCTCGCTGACCGAACCGGAATCCGGCTCGGACATTGCCGGCGGACTCTCCACCACCGCGCGCCGCGATCCCAGCGACGACACCTGGGTGCTCGATGGTGCCAAGCGCTGGATCGGGGGCGCCTTGACGGCGGATGTCCTCGCAGTATTCGCCCGGGATGTCGCGGACGGACAGGTCAAGGCGTTCCTCGTAGACCGCGGAGCCGCCGGCGTGACCTTGGAGAAGATTCAACGGAAAACCGCCCTGCGGATGATGCAAAACGCCCACATCACGCTCGACGGCGTCCGGGTCTCCGAATCCATGCGCCTGCACAACGTGAACTCGTTCAGGGACGTTGCCGCGATGCTCCGGGCCATGCGCTCGGACGTCGCCTGGATCGCCACCGGTATCCAGGCTGGCGCGTTCGAAGCAGCGCTCCGCTACGTCGGCGAGCGCCGGCAGTTCGGCCGCCCGCTGGGTTCTTTCCAGTTGGTGCAGGAGAAGTTGGCCCGCATGCTCGGCAACCTCACGGCAAGTTTGTCCCTCGTGGTCCGGCTGACCGAGCAGCAGGCCAAGGGGGTCTACCGCGACCAGGACTCCGCCCTGGCCAAGATGCAAACGTCCCTGGCGATGCGGGAAACAGTCGCTCTGGCCCGCGAGCTGGCGGGCGGCAACGGCATCACCCTCGAGAGCGATGTTGCCCGGTTCCACGCTGACGCCGAGGCCGTCTACTCCTACGAAGGAACCCACGAAATCAACGCCCTGATCGTCGGGCGCGCCCTTACGGGCGAAAGCGCCTTTACCCGCTAGATGCCCGACGACGGCGGCGGGCAGCCCCCGCACGGCGAGCACCGCCGTCGTACTTCTTCAATAATGCAAAACCACCACAGGAGGCAACAATGCCCAATCTCGTCGTCGACTTCGACAAACTGCTCACCCTCGCCGGGACCGATCTCGGCGTCACCGAATACCGCGAAATCACCCAGGAACAAATCAACAAATTCGCGGATGCAACCGGAGACGATCAGTGGATCCACGTCGATCCGGAACGCGCGAAGGACGGACCTTTCGGCGCCCCGATCGCTCACGGCTTCCTCACCCTCTCGCTCATCATCCCCTTCTGGGGCGAGCTGTTCGACGTCGAGGGCGTCACCACCAAGGTGAACTACGGCCTGGACAAAGTCCGTTTCACCTCGCCGGTCAAGGTGGGAGCGCGCATCCGCATGCAAGCCACCATCGCCGAAGTCACCGAGGTCAAAGGCGGCGCCCAGATCAAGGTTTCCAACACCATCGAAATCGAAGGCCAGGAACGCCCCGCAGTCGTGGCCGAATTCCTCGCCCGCTTCTACAAGTAGTCCACTACTCCCAACCCCCACCACTGCTTTAAGGAACAACGATGTCCCAAATATCGCAGCTTCAATCCATGGACGTGGCCACCAAGCGCAAGGAAGCACGCACGGTCATTGCTTCCAGCTACTTGGGGAGCACCATCGAGTACTACGACTTCCTGCTGTATGCCACTGCGGCGGCAGTGGTCTTCCCCAAGGTCTTCTTCTCGGGAATGGACGACTGGGTGGGTGTCGTGGCCGCCTACGGCACCTTCGCCGCGGGATACGTGGCCCGCCCTCTGGGTGGCGTCATCTTCGGGCACTTCGGCGACAAGCTGGGGCGCAAGGGAATGCTCATTGTCTCCATGTTGGTTATGGGCCTGGCTTCCGCGCTGATCGGCCTGGTCCCGGGCGCCTCGGTGGCCGGGCCTTGGGGTGCCGTGATGCTTGTTGTGCTTCGTGTTTTCCAGGGCATCGCCGTGGGCGGCGAGTGGGGCGGAGCCGCCTTGATGGCTCTGGAGCACTCGGAATCGGGAAGGCGCGGTTTCGCAGCCTCGTTCGTCAACGCCGGGGCGCCATCGGGCGCCGTGCTGGGCACCCTCATCATGGGCGTCTTCTCGGCCCTGCCGAACTCCCAGTTCCTTGCCTGGGGCTGGCGCGTTCCCTTCCTGCTGTCGTTTGTCTTGCTCGCAGTGGGCATGTTCGTCCGGTTGAAGGTTTCGGAGAGCCCGATCTTCAAGGCGGCCATTGAACAGGAAAGGGCAGCCCGGAACGCGGAGGAGGACTCCCGCCCCGTCGCGAAGCCCGTCATCCCGCTCCTCCAGGTGCTGCGCCGGCCTAAGACCCTGATCTTCACCATGCTCGCCGGGGCGGCGGGTTTTGCACTCCAGGTGGTCCTGGCGACGTTCGCCGTCACCTTCGCCGTCTCCAAGGGCGCCGACCGGCAGGGCGTCTTGTACGCCTTCGCCGCTGCTTCATTCATTTCCATCGTCTTCGTGATCCTTGGTGGCCGGCTCTCGGACAAGCTGGGCCGGAGGCCCGTAATGATCGGCGGACTCGTACTCTTCATCGCCTATCTGGTCCCGATGTTCCAGATGTTGTCCTCGAACAACATCCTGCTGATCTTCGTCGCCTTCACCCTCGGCCTGATGATCCACTCGACGCTCTTCGGCCCTCTGGCCGCATTCGTGTCCGAGCAGTTCGGCACCACATCCCGCTATACGGGGGCCTCGCTCGGGTACCAGCTCGCGACGCTCCTCGGTGCGGGTTTCACACCCGGGATCGTGGCCCAGATCTTCAAGGACTCGGGCCAAAACACGGGCTCGGTGGTCTTCTACCTTGCCGCGATGTCGGTCGTCTCCATCATCTTCATCCTGTTGACGCGGGAACCGAAGAACAACGATTTGCAGACCATCCGGCCGTGAGGCGGGGAAAGGTCTAGCTTGGAAAGAAGAAAGGACCGTCATGGAGAATTTTGGCATTGGCTCGTGGCTGCAGCGTCGCCGCCCGAAGTCCGGAAGCAAGATTGCGCTGATCGCCGGAGACCGCCAACTCAGCTATGAGGAATTTGCGGAACGATCGGACAGGCTCGCCAACGCCCTCAAAGCCGGGGGTGTCGCCAAGGGCGACAGGGTGGCCTACCTCGGTGAAAACCACCCCGCCTTCCTGGAAACGCTTTTTGCTTGTGGGCAGCTCGGAGCGATCTTCGTACCGCTCAACACTCGATTGGCGCCGCCGGAGATCACCTTTCAGCTTGACGACTGCGGCGCCGTTGCGCTGATCCACTCCGCGAGCCTCGGCAGTCTTGCGGCCAGCGGCGCGGAAGGCACCCACGTGAGCCGGCGCATCGCCGTCGGCGACTGGTTCATGGGCGACCGTACCGCTTCTTCCGGCGACAGCGGACGTGAGAGCACGACGCCGGCGGAAGACTATGAGGACGTCGTCGCCTCGGGGGCTCCGCAGCATCTGGACGAAGAAGTAGGGCTAGACGACGGTGCCATGATCCTTTACACGTCAGGCACGACGGGTCGACCGAAGGGTGCGCTGCTGACCCACGGCAATATCACCTGGAACTGCATCAACGTGATCGTCGACTTCGATTTCTCTTCCACCGACGTGGCCCTGATGATCTCCCCGATGTTCCACGTGGCCTCGCTCGACATGGGAGTGCTGCCGACGCTCCTCAAGGGCGGGACAGTGGTCCTGGAGTCAAGGTTCGATCCCCAACGCACCCTTGAGCTCATCGAGCGGCACCGGGCCACTACCATCAGCGGGGTGCCCACCACCTACCAGATGCTCTGCGAGCACCCGGCCTGGCCGACGTCGGACCTTAGCTCCCTCAACAAGCTGACCTGCGGCGGATCGGCAGTACCGATGCGCGTACTCGAAGCGTACGAGACGCGCGGGCTGCGCTTCTCCAACGGCTATGGAATGACGGAGACCGCGCCGGGCGCCACCACGCTGCCCGCCGCCAGGTCCTGGGACAAGGCGGGCTCTTCCGGACTCCCGCATTTCTTCAGCGACGTCCGGATCGCCGACGTCGCAGGAGGCCTTGCCGAGCAGGGGACAGTCGGGGAAATCCAGATCAAGGGCCCCAACGTCATCCACGAATACTGGAATCGGCCCGATGCCACGGCTGAATCATATGAAGACGGCGGCTGGTTCAAGTCCGGGGACATGGGTTACAAGGACGCGGACGGATTCGTCTTCGTCTCGGACAGGCTCAAGGACATGATCATTTCGGGCGGCGAGAACATCTACCCTGCCGAGGTGGAACAAGCGATCAGTGAACTAGAAGCCGTGGGCAGCGTGGCAGTCATCGGCGTGCCGGACGAGAAGTGGGGAGAAGTGCCACGCGCCGTGGTAGTGCTCCGCGAGGGAGCGTCCTTAACCGGGGACGAACTCAAGGAACACTTGGCAGGCAAACTGGCCCGCTACAAAATCCCGAAGACTGTGGTGTTCGTGGACGACATGCCGCGAACTGCCAGCGGAAAGATCCGCAAAAGCGAGCTCCGCCGAAGCACCGTTTCCTGAAGTATTCGTTCCTAGGAAGCTTGGCATGTCAGCGTTCGGCCTCGATAGGGAGGCACGACGCAGATCCACCAAGGGTCGGTGCGGTGTCGGCAACGATCGCCTCGACTTGGGCCAGGGCCGAAGCTGCAAGACCATCGTACAAGCCTACGAAGATCTTGCGGGCTTCGGCCAAGGGCCATTTCTTGGGGGAGGAGCTCTTGGGGCCGTTCCGGGGAAAGGCGCGCCAGTCGTCCATGGCCATCGTGCGGATGCGGAAAGCCTCTGTAGCGGTAACAAGCCCGGCGAACGCCTCCGGGTGCAAGTCACCTCCAGCTGCCATCCGCGCTGGGACAGAAACCTGAACACCGGCAAGCGCGCCTACGACTCCGACGAGACGGTCACTGCCCGGCAAACCATCCACTTCGATGAGCTGCACCCGAGCCAGCTGATCGCAGGCGTATTGTGACCACCGACCGGACAACCGCCCCGGGCTGTCCTTCTTCGCCGAAGTCTCTGTCGACGTCGGGCCGCCGGTCGACCTCGGGACTACACCGGAGGGGCACCGCCGGATCGTGCCAATCACCGGAGGAACTTTCCACGGCCGCCATGTCAGCGGGAAGGTCCTTCCGGGCGGCGCCGACTACCAGATACTGCGCAGCCCGGAACTCACCGAACTAGATGCCGCCACGGCACGGAAGAGGACATCGAACGTTTGAACCGCGGCGAGGCCGTCTCCCCGGACCGGATCTACTTTCGTTGCTGGCCACGCCTGACCAGTTCCACACCCGAACTTTCCTGGCTCAACAGCCGTCTTGCCATCGGAACCGGCGAACGCCATCCCCATCGGGTGCTCGTCCGGATCTTCCTGATCGACTAACGAACGGCGCCTTCGTCAGCGGAGCGGCGTGGCGCCGTCGGACCCTCCCTGAACTGAAGCACCGAACGGGCGGCTTCCGTGACGCACCGCTGGTTAACAACCACACCCGGCGCACCGAGGCAGTTGTCGAGTAGGAAATCCCCAAAACAAGCAACCACCACTCGCGACAGGGGCGATCTGTACTCCTACTGTTGCGGCTAGCGTCAATGCCGAGACGGATGGGCCAGATTTCCGCGACTGAGCCCGGACCGCGGATGAGTCCAGAGTCCGCAACCATCAGGAATGGGGTAAATCATGATGACGATGAGGCTGATTCGGACCCCGCTTGCTAGCGCCCACAGCCAAGAAGGTGGACGGGCTGGATGGACTACCCGCCGTCCCAGAACCAGGGTAGGTGCATCACCGCGTAGGGACAAGGACTGACTCCGTACTGGGTCCGCCTCCCGGACTGGGCCGCCGGGGCATCGGCCTTTCGTAGCAATGCCGGAAACAGCCGATGTGCTGGGATTGGGGGCGAACTTGGACGGGCAACAATGGATCTGGGTCGCGCTGGTGATTGTTGGAGCAGCGGTGGTAGGAGCTGTGATGGTCTTTGGACGCCAGCGACGGACGTTGCTTGATCGCAAAAGCACTCCCAAACACCGCGAACAGGACACTGGATATCCCCTGGCCAACGACGGCGGTAAGGGCGACGAGCCCGGGCCTCATCATCCGGAATCCTGAGGCCGACGGAAACAGCAGGCCGCGACCCCGCCCGCGACTACCAACCCAGACAAAGAAAAACACCCCGGTCCGAAGACCGGGGTGTAATCGATGACCCGACTCATCCGTGAAGGATGCCTCGACTCATCACAAAGGTGGAGATGGGGGAATTGAAAACCCCATCTGGCACTTTTTTGGATATCAGTTGCATCCAGGTTCCGCTAGATTCCGCTGTTTTTGCCTAGGTCGAATCTAGGTCGTTCTAGGTCATGTTGGCGACGCCAACAATATTCGAGGGGCAATCTGCCCAACAAATAAGCCCCACCCTCGAGTTGAGGATGGGGCTCATTTTTGCGTGTCCGGTTACTGCTCCGGTGGAGGCTCCGGTGGAGGCTCCGGGCCCAGGCTAGCGGACTCGACGGCGGGACTGGCCAAGGCATCGGCATGGCCGTCAACGTCAAAGCAATCGAGCTCGAGACTCGGATACGTGAAGATGCCCTGGCAGAAGAATTCGAGCGAACCGGAAAGGAGTACCGGGGCAACCTTCGTCGAAATGCTCAAGGGATGGGCAATCCTCGACGGCGAATGGGCAGCCTACTTGGCAGGCGTCGCGCTCGATTGGGTTGACCGAATCCGGGCTCTGCTCGTGCAACGCAGGCCACCATGGCGCCCATGGCCCGGAACGAGAACCAAACCTCTGGGTCGAATACTGGAACCATGACGAGGAAAAGATGAACCATCCCTCGCTCTGGACGGCCGGATGCGACGGATGCGGGGCCGAATGGGCCGGAGACCAGCTGGCGTGGATCAGCTAGAGGATTGCCTGTAGATTCACGTTCCGTGAATGTCCTGCGAAATATTCGAGACGATTTACTGAAAGCGGAAAGGCAGAGAATAGACTATGTTATTTTTGGCTTGTCCATGGACAGATTGATGAGCATGCGCGACGGGAACTATAGACTTTGCCGGCCGACGCGATCACCATGGAGCATCTTCCTCGCATTTCAGGTCTCATTCTCATGAAGGAAAAACTATGGCCCAGCACAATGCTGTCAATTCGGTCCCAGGCGCCCCCCAGCAGCCCGAGCCTTACCAGCCCCAGCCGTCTACGCCCGTTCCGGGTAAGTCTCTCGGAATCGTCGGGTTCATTCTGTCCCTGCTTGGCCCCTTGACCTTCGTCGGTCTGATCGTCAGCATCATCGCGAAGGTCCAGTCACGCAAGGCCGGAGCCAAGAACGGCTTCGCCCTAGCCGGCATCATCATCGGCGCCATTGGCGTAGTCGTGGGGATCATCGTCATTATTGCTATTGCCGTTGGCGCCGCAACCGTGGCGAAGCAGTGTGCAGACCTCGGCCCCGGCGTCCACCAGTCTGGCTCAGTCACGATCACGTGCGGCGGCTAGTCATTTAGAACTGAGGTGCCGGGGCCAGTGCCCGCACGAGCCCCGGCACCGTTCGTTTGGTCCTGAAACGCTGCAGACACGCGCACCAACCAGCTTGCCGCCGTAAGTTGATGTGTTAATCTAGATCCGTTCACAGGACAACTGTCTCTTCTACCGAAGGCTGAACCAGTATGGGTTCGGCCTTTTTTGTTGCCCCGCTATGGCCTTTGCAATGTTAAAACGTGGCCACCACAACTAAATACAGAGGTAGCCGGACATGAACGGCGAGGTAGTCATCGCTACCTCACGTACGGGCACAGCCACATGGAAGCGCATCTCACGCGCAGCCAAGAAGCAAGCCAGATCCGACGGCCAGACCCGATGCCCGTACTGCAGCGTTGTCCTCGACTACGGCGTCGGACTCAACCCCAACAGCGCCGAAGCAGACCACGTCATCCCGCACTCACGAGGCGGACAAGACAGCATCGAGAACTGCGTAGTCTGCTGCCGCAGATGCAACCAATCCAAAGGAAACCGCGCTGCACCAAAAGCAACAACGGTCATGGCAGCCAAGCCGCTCAAAACCAGCCGCCGATGGTGAAAAGTGGATAACCCCAGATACGAAAACTCGTATCCCAGAAACCCGTATCGGGGTATGGGGGAACACCCCTCCCCGGAGCCTCCCGTTCGCACCCCAGGCATTAGCGAAAATATCCCCCCGAGCCTCGGCTAAGTCTGTCTAACCTCTTGGACTGTGGCTAGGGTTGGGCCATGGCCGCTCGGAAAAAGTGGCAGAAAACCACGCTGCAGATGGTCTGGCTTTCCGTCCTGTACGCATTTATCGCGGGTTCCCAGCTCGTAAGTCTGGCTGAGGGTAGCGCGCAATATCCGGTCGTGTCGTGGGTGTTGGTTGCGATTTCTGCGGTCCTCGTGGTGGCGATGGTTTTTGCCCGCATTTGGGCGGGAAAGCACCCGCCGACAGGCTGATCATGTAGGAGGCCGCGCCGTGGATGTTCCTTCTGGCCTTGGTGAGCGTGGTCTTGCTTTGTGGGTTGCGATGCAAACCACGATGACGCCGGCAATGGCGTAGAAATCATACTTCGGCCCCTTGACAACTCGTGCCCAAAAGCGCCACAGGAAGCAGCCCGCCGTAAACTCACCAAGGACCCGAATCCAAATAGACCCGTACCCGATTGGTGCGAAATCTGAGTTCGCTGCAAGAGCGAACTGTCCGGCCACGGTGAACGCAAGGGCGGCAGCCGCAAGCGCGAGTATGCTGGCTCGTGAGCGGACTCGCATCACAGCCAAGGCGAGCAGTGGGAAGGTGAGGTACGCCCCCAACTCGGCGCTGATCGACCAGGCTGGACCGTTCCACGCGTCCGCGGGTGGGACAGCCTGCAACATCAGCACGTTCATCACGAAGCCGAGCGGATCATATTTCCCGTCTGAGGCGAGAGCGACATGAAGAACACCGGCAGCTACGACAAGCAGCGCAACAACCACGAGGGTGATTAGATGCGCAGGGTAGAGTCTGGCAAATCTGTTTACTAAGAATCCCCGGTAGTTCTGCAACGAGACGTTGCGGAAACAGTCAGCATAGTTATGGCTAATGATGAATCCGCTCAGGACGAAGAAGACCTCAACGCCCAAGTATCCGCTCTCGATAAAGACGTGGGCGACCCGATAACGCGCTCATGTTATCCGTCTGAGACGGGCCGGCATAGCTCTTCTTGCTCGACACTGGTCGCTGGTCTTAGGCTTGACCGGTCCAGCCGCGCCGGATCCGCGCCGACATGCGGCCCCTGTGGGATTGGGGTAACCGGCAACTTAGCGGGCCGTGTACCCGCGCCCAGGCCTACACACCATCAGCCCTCGACGTCCCCCACGGTGAGGGCTGATTTCGTGCTTAACGCACATTCCGGTCGATGGTCCGGCGTCGCACCTTGGATGCTTCGACCCAGACTACTTTGCGGCCTTCGTAGTAATCCATCGGCCAGGGCACTGACACCAACACATGGGCTCGCGTCCACCCATGCGCGAACCCCGGCACCTCATGGGTCTCGCCGTTATCGTATTCCAGCATCACGAACACTGGCAGCGGCTCCCGGGCCGTCGTCGCGCCATCCACCACCGCCGGGTCAACCGGAGGCACCACGGGCATGGGAGCCGACGAGCGCGGCGGATTCCAGAACTTCTTTTCCTCCACAGCCAGAGTCTGCCACCGCGGGCAGACAATCGGCGGCTGTTCCCTTGGTCAAGATGTGCGGTCTCCGGAACTCGCTCAATAACCGCCATTTTGGGAGACTGAACCAAGACCTGAGATTGGGGCCAACTTGGACGGACAACAGTGGATCTGGGTTGTGGCGGTGCTAGTCGTCGCGGCCGTGGTGGCCATTGTTATGGCCTTTGGGCGCCGGTGACACTCCCGGTTGCGTTCAGGCGGCCGGCTGGATGAGTTCGGGGCCGTTGTTGCGCACGTAGTTGACCTTGTCGCTGACCACCCGGGGCACCAGGTGTGGTTCAGGCATGGAGTCCAGCAAGGCGCGGACGTCAGCCTCGGCTGTGGTTTCAGGGTCAAGCCAGTCTGAAAACATGTCGGGCGGCACGATCAGTGGTGTGCGGTCGTGGATGTGGCCCAACGCGTCTGAAGCCGCCGTCGTAATGATCGTGGCCGTCCGCAACCAGCCCAGCCCCGGCAGGACATGATCATCCAAATAGACGTAGGAGGGTGTTTCGATCTGTCTTCACAAACAGGGTTTGAACCCTCCACGACGTAAAGTTGATGCGGAAGTTCCAATGAAGGGGCCTTGATGCACGACCGTATCCGTAACGCCGACATGTTCAACCGGCTGATGTCCGCTGAGCAGGCTGCTGGCCTGATCAAACCCGGCATGACGGTGGCCATGAGTGGCTTCACCGGCGCCGGCTACCCGAAAGCGGTGCCGCAGGCCCTGGCGGCCCGAATGGAGGCCGCCACTGCCGCGGGCGATCCGTTCCGGATCAAGGTCCTCACCGGCGCTTCCACAGCCCCCGAGCTCGACGGCGCCCTGGCCAAAGTCAACGGCATTGAACTGCGTCTGCCGTACCAATCCGACCCTGCACTGCGCGAACGCATCAACAAGGGTGAGATCGACTACATCGACATGCACCTCAGTCACGTCGCCCAGCACACCTGGGCCGGGTTCTTCGGCAATATCGACGTCGCCGTGATCGAGGTAGCCGGTGTCCTTGAGGATGGCCGGCTGATACCGTCCTCGTCTGTCGGGAACAACAAGACCTGGCTCGAACAGGCAGATAAAATCATTCTCGAAGTCAACCGCTTCCAGCCGGCCGGGCTGGAAGGAATGCACGACATC
The DNA here is from genome assembly GCF_057747935.1 of Arthrobacter sp. DMZ02-1R. Classification (NCBI taxonomy): domain Bacteria; kingdom Bacillati; phylum Actinomycetota; class Actinomycetes; order Micrococcales; family Micrococcaceae; genus Arthrobacter; species Arthrobacter sp. DMZ02-1R. Next base: position 1,748,543 of record NZ_CM173230.1, on the reverse strand, counting down.
TATTACGGCACGGCTCTGCCCCCCGACCGGAAACCCATACCGCTGACCAGACCTGATGATCGCATCGGGGAACCATACCTCCACGTGGATCCCGCCAAAATCGTAGCCGTCGTCGCCACCGACGCCCCCGACCGGAACTCCCCCTTCAGCGCTCCCGATGAAGCCTCACAGCGGATCGCAGGGCACCTGCTGGACTTCTTCACACACGAAATCAAACAGGGCCGACTGACCAAGAAACTGCTCCCGCTGCAATCCGGTGTCGGCAACATCGCCAACGCCGTACTAGCCGCTCTGTCCGAGAGCGGCTACGAAGGACTGACCGCCTACACCGAGGTCATCCAGGACGGCATGCTCGAATTGATCCGCGAGGGCGTCCTGAAGATGGCCTCCGCCACCTCATTTTCGCTCAGCGCCGCCGGCGTGCAGGAATTCAACAACAACGTCGACTTCTACCGCACCCGTATCCTGCTGCGCCCCCAGGAAATCTCCAACCACCCCGAGCTCATCCGCCGTCTGGGCTGCATCGCGATGAACGGCATGATCGAGGCCGACATCTACGGCAACGTCAACTCCACCCACATCGCCGGCAGCAGAATCATGAACGGCATCGGCGGCTCCGGCGACTTCGCCCGAAACGGCTCGCTTTCGGTCTTCATGTCCCCCAGTACCGCCAAGGCAGGCAGCATCTCCGGCATCGTGCCCATGGCCAGCCACGTCGACCACACCGAACACGACACCATGGTCATCGTTACCGAACAGGGCCTGGCGGACCTTCGTGGACTCGCACCGAAACAGCGCGCACAACTAATCATTGACCGCTGTACACACCCCGACTACCGCCCACTGCTCCAGGACTACTACGACCGCGCCAAGCGTGAAAGCTACGGAAAACACACGCCGCATCTCCTCGCAGAAGCCCTCTCCTGGCACCAGAGGTTCGTCGAAACCGGCAGCATGAACCATCACCTCGCCCGCGCCCTAAGTGGCAGGACCCGATAGCCACCAGCTTCAACCACTAGTAGCTGGCAGTCCTGATCACAATCACGCGACTGTCTTCTGGCACCCGGGACCGCGCCGCAGCCAGCGCTTCCTCATAGGTTGGTGCCGTTGTGCTGACATGGCTGAAGCTGCCGTCTGGAGCTTCGATTGTGCAGGTAACTTCCACCCCCAGCGTTCTATGGCGGCGTGGCATTTTTCGGTTAGGGGTTGAGGACCGCCGACTTCTGGGCTTGGAACTCTTCCTCGGTCAAGATCCCATTCTTGCGCAGCTCGGCAAGCCGCTCGAGTTGCGTGATGACGTCGCCGGCGGGTGCCGCGGGAGCCTGGGGTGCTTTGCTGACTGCGCGTCCGCCGCTGCGGCGTCGGATGCCTTGGACAGTCGAGCGTAGACGCGAAGTGTCGTCTGCGGGTCCTCGTGGCCGAGCCGCGCTTGCACCACGTGAACGGGTACGTTCGCGTCTAGGAGGTGCGTTGGCGAGCCAGTCGGAGGGCTGATCTCCTCGCTTGCGGAGGTCACGGAGCACGGTTCGGTCAGCCGCCCAATTCAGTTCGTCGGTTCGGCTCCACGCCCCCCCACTTGATCGGTCTGTACCGTTCTGCCCCTTGCCGCTTCCACGTCTGTCCCCTATCAGTGTCGTTTCGCGCCAACAAAATCGGGGTTCCCGCCAACAGGCAAAAAGAAAACCCCTAGATCTCAAGGATCTAGGGGTCATCTTAGGTGGAGATGGGGGGAATTGAACCCCCGTCCGATGTCGTGTTGTCAGGGCTTCTCCGGGCGCAGTTCGCGTCGGAATTTCTCGGCCCCAGCTATCCTGCGAACAAGTAGCTGATCCGGGCCCAGTCATCTAAGTGTCCCATTTGCCTCGATGACGAAGGCAAACAGCAGTGGCTATCTAAATGACGCCAGGATCCGGGGCAATAGCAACCTCGGGCTGACGGACTGTCTTACTGCTTAGGCAGCAAGAGCGAAGTCAGTGCGCTTAGAATTGGCACTTATTGGTTTGCAGACAGCGTTTACGAGATAATTCTGCATCCTCGGCCCGCTTCACCTGTCGCGACTAACATCGTCGAAACCGATCATCCCCGTATTTTGTTATCAATCCCTGCAGAACCGCGACCGCTCAAGAGCACCCACGAAACAATTCCTGCTGGGGTAATCATCATAACGCACGGAGGCGCCGGAACATTCCGGGACACGCCTTAGCCGCCGCCCCGACGGAATCCTCACCGATTTAGCGGCGGTTCCGCTCGCGGAGTTCGCGCAGCGATTCGCGCTTATCCTGCTGCTCACGCAGCGTCTGCCGCTTGTCATAGTCCTTCTTGCCCCGAGCGAGGGCAATCTCGACTTTGGCGCGTCCGTCCAGGAAGTACAGCTGGAGCGGCACCACCGTCAGACCGGTCTCGCGGATCTTGCCGGAAATCTTGTTGAGTTCCTCGCGGTGAAGCAGCAGCTTACGACGGCGGCGGGCGGCATGGTTGGTCCAGCTCCCTTGGTTGTACTCAGGGATGTGGATGCCCTCCATCCACAACTCGTCGTTGTAGAAGGTGCAGAAGCCATCAACCATGGAGGCATGACCCTCACGCAGGGACTTCACTTCAGTTCCCATCAGGGCAATTCCAGCCTCATAAGTATCCAATATGTGGTAGTCATGCCGGGCCTTCCGATTGGTGGCCACTACCTTACGGCCACTTTCCTTGGGCACGGTAGAACTCCTTGGTTGTCGAAGAATCACACTAGTCTACGCCAGCAGAACCCTGCCGCGTGGGCTACAGAAGGTTCATGGGATCCGTAGCCTGACCATTCACCCAGGTTTCAAAATGTACATGGCATCCAGTGGAGTTACCCGTTGTACCCGAGTAGGCGATGAGCTGGCCTTGGCTCACCTGCTGCCCGGAAGAAACCACCACACTGGTGTTGTGGTAGTAGATAGTGGTCAGGGAGTCGCCGTTGATGACCCCGTGCGATATCTTGACCCGGTTCCCACCGCCGTCGTTGCCCCAGCCAGCCGAAAAGACCGTGCCGGCCGCGGCCGCATACACCGGGGTGCCGCAAGGCGCACCGAAGTCGATACCGGTGTGCATGTAACCGCCCTGGCCGTAGAAATCAATGGTTCCAGGCGGCGTCGCACGCCATCCGAATCCCGACGTGATGGGGATATTCCCGGGAACCGGGTGGATCAGGCCAAAGCCGGAGCGCGGATTGCTCACAGGTGGGACGTACGGTTGCGGTGCCTGGCCTTGGGCCTGGGCGGCAGCAGCCGCGGCTGCGGCGAGCCGCTGTTGCTCGGCCAGCCACGCTTCACGCAGCTTGCGGTCCCGCTCGGAGATCTCAGCCGCGACGGCATCCTGCATCGCCTTGACTTGCTGCAGTTGAGTCTGAATCCCTGGCTTGGCCGCTTGAAGTTGGCTATTGAGGCGGGTGGTGTCGGAAATCAGCTTGTCCACCTCGGCCTTCTTGGCCGCTGCATCGTCACGAGCTGCCTTTTCACGTTCCAGTGCGGCATCAGCCTTCGCCTTGAGATCGCGAATTTCCTGTTCGACGGCGGCAAGCCGGGCCTGCGAGTTCACGTTGGTGGCACTCTGCTGCGTCAACTTGGTCATCGTGGCGTTTTGGCTACGCATCGCCTGGTTGGCGAGATCCATGGTTTCGGTGAGGTTGCCGCCGTCGTTCGATCCGAACAGCAGGGCAACGTTTGTGGGCACGCCGCCGGACTTGTACGCCTGGGCCGCGATCTGGCCGATGAGTTTCTTGGTGTCCGTGATCTTTTGCTTGTCGTTTTCCAACTGCTCGGTGATCTTGGCCTTGCTCTGCTGCGCCAAATCGACACGCGCTGCGAGAGCTTCGGCTTCCTTCACCGCAGAAGCGACCCTGCCCTGCGCTTCGAGAAGTGCTTGTTGCGCTCCGGGGAGCCTGCCCTGGTAGATCACGAGGTCGCCAGCCGCCTTGGCGATGTTCGCGTCCACAAACTCCAAGGATTGTTGTACTCGCGCCGATTCCGCGTTGAGGGCGGCCTGCTGGTCATCGAGGTCATCTGCGCGTGCCAGGGGGGCGGTGCCCAAGCTCGCAGCCAGTGCAATGGCCAGCACAGAGCCAGCAACCTTCGCACGGCCGCTAACCATGCGTAGCTGCATGGCAGCCTGGTACTTCCGGGCCATCGGCTGTCCTGTTCGCTGGAGGTCACTGCTTTTCATGGCTACACCTTGAGGTATCGGCGAAGGGTCAGGAGGGAAGATATCCCTGCCAGGCCGCCGCCCAACGCTATCAGGACCGGCGCTATCACGAGTACCTGGGCCGAGGAAATAAATGGAGTATTCAGGAACTGTTTCGACAAGTCTCCGTTGAGCCAGAATTGGGCCACCAGCCACAGTGTGCCGGAGGCCAGCACGGCTCCGACGACGGCGGCAATGACGCCTTCAAGTATGAACGGCAGCTGGATAACGGTTTTCGATGCTCCAACGAGCCGCATAATGCCTGTCTCCCGTCGCCTGCTGAACGCGGACAATCGGATGGTTGTGGTTATTAGCAGGACAGCGCAGAAGATCATGATTCCTGCGACCACCATTGCCGCCACAGATGCGCCGTTCATCCACTCAAAGATCCGTTCCAGGACCTGACGCTGATCGCTCACGGTCTCTACGCCGGCTTGGGAGGAGAATGTTTCGCTGATGATCTGGTACTTCTCGGGGTTCTTCATGTTGATTCGGAACGATGCTGGAAGCTGATCCTGGGTTACCGAGTCAACAATCGGAGAGTTGGAGAACTGTTCCTTGAAGTGCTTGAACGCCTCGGCCTGGGACTCAAATTGGTAGTCGCTGATGTATTGCTTGACGGCGGGCGAGTCGAGCATCTTGGCGAGGTTGTCTTGCTGTTCCTTGGTCACTGCGCCCGAAGCACAGCCGGTCGCCGTCGAGGAGTCATTGCAGAGGAAGATGGCAACCTGGACTTTGTCATACCAGTAGCCCTTCATCTGGTTGATTTGCATCTGCAGCATGCCAGCCGCGCCAACAAACGTCAAGGACACAAAAGTCACCAGGACCACGGAAATCACCATGGACACGTTCCGGCGGAGGCCGCTGCCGATCTCGCCCAGGATAAACGCGAGTCTCACTGCTGACCCCCCTGCGCGCGGTCGATTTCCGCATCGCTGGCGTCCTTCATTCGCCGGGACTCCCCCACGACCGGAATCATCGAGGTGTAAAGAGCCCTTGCCTCGTCACGGACCACAACTCCGTTCCGGAGCTCCACCACGCGTTTGCGCATCTCGTTCACAATGTCGTCGTCATGCGTCGCCATGACCACAGTGGTGCCGTTCTGGTTGATCTTGTCGAGCACGCCCATAATGCCCATCGAGGTGATGGGGTCCAGGTTTCCGGTAGGCTCGTCCGCCAGCAGGATGCCGGGCCGATTGACGACGGCGCGGGCGATGGCCACGCGCTGCTGCTCACCACCGGAGAGCTCATGGGGCATGCGGCGTTCCTTGCCTTCAAGCCCAACAGTCTTCAGCACCTCTGGAACTGTCTCCCGGATGATGCTTCGGCTCTTGCCAATCACCTGCATGGCGAAGGCCACGTTGGCGAAGACGTTCTTCTGTGGCAACAAACGGAAATCCTGGAAAACGACGCCGATGCCACGGCGAAGCTTGGGGACGCGCCAGCTTGAAATGTTGGCCACGTTTTGGCCGGCGACGTAGACCGAACCGGATGTTGCCCGGTCTTCCTTCAGAATGAGTCGCAGAAACGTCGACTTGCCGGAGCCTGAGGCCCCGACGAGGAAGGTGAATTCTCCACGGTCAATCTCAAGGTTGACAGCATCCAGCGCCGGACGGGCATTGGGGTCGTAGACCTTGGTGACATTCTCAAATCGGATCATGACTCTTCAGAACCCCGCCGGACATGCCACGTTCGGCCAGTCCAACCGCCAGCGCACGGGCTTTCGATGGGGGAAGTTGAGCGCCGGCTCTTCGACTATACGCACGCTCCGCAGGGGAATTGCGGGGTTGGTGCGGTGTGTCGCCCAATCGGACGGTCAGTGGCTACTCTGCGGCGTTGCGGTTGCCGGTGCGCCAGCGGATGCCGGCGTCGATGAAGTCGTCGATGTCGCCGTCGAGCACCGCTGACGTGTTGCCCACTTCATGTTCAGTGCGCAAGTCCTTGACCATCTGATACGGATTGAGCACGTAGGAACGCATCTGGTCGCCCCACGACGCCTTCACATCCCCGGCGAATGCCTTCTTCTCAGCGTCTTCCTGTTCCTTTTTCAGCAGGAGGAGGCGCGATTGGAGCACGCGCATGGCAGCTGCGCGGTTCTGCAGCTGGGACTTCTCGTTTTGCATGGAGACCACAATTCCGCTCGGAATGTGGGTCAAACGCACAGCGGAGTCCGTAGTGTTGACCGACTGTCCGCCAGGACCGGAAGAACGGAAGACATCGACGCGGATCTCATTGTCCGGAATGTCAATCGAGTCGGTCTGCTCAATGAGCGGAATAACCTCGACGGCGGCAAAGGAAGTTTGTCGCCGGCCTTGGTTGTCGAAGGGGCTGATGCGGACAAGTCGGTGCGTTCCGGCTTCGACACTGAGCGTTCCGAACGCGTACGGCGCCTTGACCTCGAAGGTAGCTGACTTGAGGCCCGCTTCTTCAGCGTACGAAGTGTCCATCACGGTAGTCGGGTAGCCATGGCGCTCTGCCCAGCGTAGGTACATGCGCATCAGCATCTCGGCGAAATCTGCAGCATCAACACCGCCTGCACCCGCACGGATAGTGACCACGGCTTCGCGTTCGTCGTACTCTCCCGAGAGCAAGGTGACCACCTCAAGTTCCTTGAGGGCCTTACGGATTGAATCGAGTTCCACAGCGGCTTCGACCATGGAGGCGTCGTCGTCTTCGTCCTGGCCGAGCTCGACAAGGACTTCGAGATCGTCGATGCGTCCCGCCAGCCTGTTCAACCGCTCAAGTTCTGACTGCCGGTGTGACAACTTGGACGTAATCACCTGCGCGGAGGAAGGATCGTCCCAGAGGTTCGGCTCACCAGCTTGCTCGCTCAGTTCCGCGATCTCTTCCTTGAGCTTCTCGACGTCGGAAACCTGTTCGATGGAGCGGTAGGTGGAGCGAAGTGCGCGGATTTCTGCGGGAAAGTCAATCTCAGCCATGGTTGTACCAGAGTACGCCATCCTTTGCCCGGCGTGGCGCGGGGCAATAGAGATATGAAGGCTTGTCTTAGCGGGTCAGTCGGGAACGCGCGGTGGATCGGGCTTCGATCGGAACGCCTTCGGCCAGCAGGAAACTCACTACGGGCGGATGGGCAACCGCCCTGAGCACCACCTCAGCCGTGGCGCTGTCCGGACTTCCCGTGTCCAGTCCGACGGCAAGTTGATCGAACCTTGAATACGCACTGTTTTGGCTCAAGTATGACTCGGTAACACTGCGAACCCTCTCGCTGCTGAGGACGGCCGAGGGCTTTTCAGCACCCCCTACTTGGCCCAGCGAATAGCTGTCCGCAGCAGCTACCGACGCTCCGTCGGCCACGGAGAGAAGCTTCTTGTGTTCTATGTACACTGCGGAAGCCGCGGCAACGACCGTTGCCAGCAACAATGCGACCACCACGTAGCCGATGGTCAAGACCATCATTTGGCCATTCTCCCTGCCCTTTGCGCGGGACCTCTGCGCGTCTGCGGGCGGGGCAACGTCCGTCACCTGAACCGTCCGACGATTTGCGTGGCAGACGCATTCAGATGCGCGGCATCCAGGCTTAGAGCCTCGCCGAAGGGCACCATCGGCAGCGGTACCGTGAGCTTGACCGTAACAGTGACAGCGGTCCCGGCAGAGAGACAGTCATCGCGGTCGCACGCGATGTCTACAGTCGCCCGTCGGGAGGAATGCCCATAGTCGGCGAGAGTCAATGAGGCAGCCTGTTCAGCTGCGACACGGCCTTGGGAGGCGTCTTTCCGCGTCACGTAAACTTTTGCGGCCTGGTCCGCTGCACCGACGACGGCGAAAGAACCACCCTGGACCTGCCCGATGGTGACGATGAAATAGACCACAGGAACCATGAGCAGGAGGGACAAAAGAGTGAACTCCACCACAGCGCTTCCCCGCTCAGGAGCACGCTGTCCGGGGGCACGCCGCGTCCCGTTGTTGTCTGGCCCCTCCTGGAGTGGAAGGCAGAGCGCCTCGCGGAACCGGGCAAGACCAGCGCGGGCAAGATCAGTCGGAAATCGCGGCATGACCCCTCACCTCCAGAGCAGGGCCCGGTCCGAGCAACCCTATGACGGGCAAGGGCGCCCGGACCGTCACTTCCAAGGTGCGGATTCCTTGGACGCTAGCCTCCGACGTCGAGATGTCCCGGGCAAACTCGGCATTCAGGGCAGTGCCGATCAGGTCGGCGGTACGCTCACGCGCATCTGCCGGCGTCCTGTCCGCGAGGGTGCCGTAGCGGGCTCCGGACGAGGCCGCATCGATGAGGGTATTTCGCACATGCATCACGAGGGTCAGCTGGACGATGGCAAGGAAGAACACTGTCACGAGCCCACCGACCAAAACAAAATCCACGACGGCGGATCCCTGCTCGTCCCGGCGACAAACACCGGCTCGGCTGCCATGCTCCGCTCCCCTGCTGCGGAACGGCATGGGCTACTTTCCCACCTTGCTTATGGCTTGGTTGAAGAGCCCTTCAAGAGCCGGACCGGCGAGTGCGAGCAAACCCGCAACGAGTGCCGCAGACATCAATGTGATCATCACCCAACCGGGCACATCGCCTCGCTCGGGATGATTGTCTCCGGAGGCCAAGTACTTTCCCGCGTCCGTCTTGAGTCCTGATCCGGATAGCAGGAGAGTCCACAATTGCCAAAGCAGAAGGCCTGATGCGGGAAAGCCGCTGCGTCCGAGTTTCTTCATTATTCCCCATTTCCATGTGCAGGAATCCGTTGCGAATTTCCGTGCGGTTTTTGTTGTGGACATTCAGCGAAGTCCATGTGATGGATACGAAAAGGTCGTCGTGGATCGCGCATTAGAAGCCAAGATTCAGCGCGGCTAGGCCCGGGTACACGGCGAAGACCACGGTGAGGGGCAGGACGCCGAAAACAAGCGGGACCATCATGGCGATCTCCTTCCGGCCTGCCGCTTCCATCAGCTCGCGTTTGGCTGAATCACGGACGTCTGCAGCCTGGGCCCGCAATACATCGGCCAAGGGGGTACCGCGCTCGACGGCAACTACCATTCCATCCACGAACCGGACAAGCGGGCCGAGGTCGGTTCGTCCCGAAAACTCGTGCAGCGCTTCGATCAGAGGCGTGCCGGCGCGCGTTGCGGCCAATACCAAGGCAAACTCCTTCGCCAATTCGCCGCTTGCCGTACGACACACGCGGTCGAGGGCGCCGCTAGCGCTCTCCCCCGCGCCGACCGCAAGTGCCATCAGTTCGGCAAGGCTGGGGAATTCCGCCAGCATCCGGCTCTCCCGTCGCTTGATCTGCACCCCCAGCAAGTAGTCGCGGAAAAGGAACCCACCAAGCGCACAAACCACGACTGAGACGACCGCAAGCAGCGGGCTGAACCGGCCCGCCGTTACCCCCATGATCGCGGCGACAACCGCCATGGCAAAGCCCGCCGCTGCCCACAACAGCTGCTCTGCGCGAAAGTCCAACGCAGATTTTCCCGAACCGGCCTTCGCCAGCCTCTTGTTGAGTGCGGCGGTACCGAAGTTGAACCGCGTCAGGTGGTGCAACGCGTCCCGGAAAACAGGCCGCAGAATGCGTTCCAAAGGGCCGAACGGCGCAATGTCAGTGGAGGATGCGAGCAATCGGGACTCAAGGTTTTGGGACCTTAGTTGCGGCTCAATGCGTTCCGAGAAAGGAGTAGAGCGCATAAATGGCATGCGAACGAAGATGAGCCACAGCCCGGCTCCCAGGAGAAGACCGCAGAACACGGTCATGGCAGTCAGCGCAGTCATCGAAGCACTCTTTCGTCCTCGGGAAGGGCGCCTATGCGGAGCATGCCCCAGTAGCAGAGCCCCGAGACCAAGAGTCCGCCTCCCAGCACGCTGGCTCCCGCCGCGGAATTGTACGCATCAACAGCTTCCGGCCTACTAGCCAGCAGCATAAGGACGATCCAAGGAGCGGCAACCGCCAGTCGCGCTCCGTTGATAGTCCATGATTGTCGTGCCTCAAGCTCACTTCTAGTCCGCGCGCTCTCGCGAAGGAATTCGGCGAGAGTTCCCAGAAGTCGGCCGAGATCGGAGCCGCCCACTTCCCGGGTCAGTCTGAGCGCCTCGATGATCCGGTCGGCAACGGGATCGGCCAGGCGCTCTTTCAGCTTGCTCAGTGCTGAATCGAAATGGCCACCGGAACGGTAATCCGCGCCGAATTCTCGGAAGAGTTCCCGCAGGTCCTCGGGACCTTTGTCAGCGAGCTGGACGAGGGCCTCGGGCAGCGAAAGTCCCGCTCGGATTGCCGAGCGCAGATGGTCAACCACGTCTGGCCATAGCTCCCGGAGCATCGCTGTCCGTTTGCGCGCCCGCCAGCTGACAATGGCCAATGGAAGCCAGGCTCCGAACAGGCCGAAGCAGGCCGCGATCGAAAGGGAGGCTGTCATGATGAAGATCACCAACACGGCGAAAAGGCCCAATCCCACACAGGACGCAATGAATCCCCGGACGCTCACTTTTTCGATCCCGGCGGTGAGCAGCAAGGTCTCGAGGCGTTTCGGTTTAGATTCGTTGACAGCAGGCTGTTGCTCCCAGGCGGACCACCAGATGAGAAATACGCCCAGCCCACATAGAACACCCAACAACGGCGCCATCAGTAGTGCTCCAGCAGCGTCGCAACATCGAAGCCTGCCCGGGCGAATTTCTCCGCAGCGGGCATGGAATGCGTTTTGGGTTGAAGGCGGCCATCCTGCATCGCGAATACCATGGACGACTCAATGATGCCGTTTTCCACGCGTCGGCCCAGCGAAAGGACTTCGGTGACTTGCCGGCGTCCGTCCGCATGGCGGCTGCAATGGACCACGAGGTCGATGCAGGACGCCACTGTTGGAACAACGAACGCACTCGAAATGTTGTCACCGGCCAGCAGCGGCAGCGTGCAAATCTTGGTCACGGCATCGTGGGCAGAGTTGGCGTGAACGGTACACATGCCCGGAAGCCCCAGAATGAGCTGCGCGCGACAAGTGTGGGCCGTCGGCCAACTCGACGCATAGAAGCATGTGTGGACCCAATAACTACAGCCCCTAACCAATACGATCCCGCCGTTCGCACGCTGGCGATAAGCATTGCCAATAAGGCACCCAGGCTGCGCAGTACGCAGGCCGAAGCTCTCGCAGCCCTGATTACTGCACGTGCTCAGACGGAGTGTGCCGCATGACCGCCGCGGTCTATGTTCGGATCTCTGATGACAAAGCCGGGGAAGGCCTCGGCGTCCGCAGGCAGGAGGAAGATTGCCGAAAGCTCGCGAAGAGCCTTGGGTTTCGTAAGGTGGAGACCTTTATCGACAACGACGTAAGTGCCTACAGCGGAAAGAAGCGCCCGGCTTACGAAGACCTCCTCCAAGCCGTAGCTTCTGGTGCTGTCGAAGTAGTCATTGCGTGGCACGGTGACAGGCTTCATCGTTCGCCCAGGGAACTCGAGGCGTACATCGACGTCGTGGAACCCCGTGGTATCGAGACGCACTTCGTGACGGGGGGCCGCGTCGATCTAGCAACTCCAACCGGTCGCATGATCGCACGCACGGTTGGGACTATGTCCCGCTATGAATCCGAGCACAAAGCGGAACGAATCACCCGCTCCCACAAGCAAAATGCCGAGCTGGGCACCTGGCGCGGGGGCGCACGCCCATTTGGCTACGAACAAGGAGCCATGCGCCTCCACTCCGGAGAAGCTGCACTCGTGCGGTCTGCTTACGACGCAGTGATTAGTGGCACTTCTCTGGGGAGCATTTGCCGTGAATGGAACGCGAAAGGCGTAAAAACAACAACAGGCCGAGACTGGGGAGTCCAGTCCCTGAAGCAACTCCTCCTCCGCGACCGGAATTACGGAATGTCGACCTACAAGGGCACTGTCGTTGGCCTCGCGAAGTGGGAGCCGATTATCGACGAGGCGACTTTCAGACGCGCCGGTGCGATCCTGTCCGATCCGACACGACGGCGCAGCTTCGACACGCGCGGCAAATGGCTACTTTCCGGCCTTGCACTGTGCGGAGTGTGCTCTGCGAATGGCCGCAACGCAACTGTCCGATCGGCCGTTTCAGGCGGCAGTCAATCAAAGCGGTGGTCGGTATACAGATGCCACTCCGGGCTCCACCTCGCCCGGAACGCAGTGAAAAGCGACGCCTTGGTTTCTGAGATCGTAATCGCTCGTTTGTCTCGAACGGATGCCCGCAAACTGCTCAGCACTCATGCCCCTGCCCCCGCCAGCGCAGAGAAGCCGCTCGCGATCCAGGCGGCAGATCTTCGGGATCTCTTGGAAGAAGCCTTCGCACTGTACGAAGACGGCATTATCAGCGGCGAGAAGTTTCGTTCGCGTACGTTGTCGCTCAAGGACAAGCTCGCACGGGTCGAGCGCCAGATGTCAGGACCAGTCTCTACGCCAGTCGTGAACGATCTGCTCAGTGCGGACAATATTCGAGATGCCTGGGAATCCTTGACCTGGGCTCAAAAACGAAAAGCCATCGACATTTTGATGGTTGTCACGATTCTTCCCGTTCCGAAAACGCGACAACGCATCTTCCACAACGACCTGATACAGGTCGAGTGGAAGTAGCGGTACCGGAGCCACTAGGGACCAAGGGCTCGGTCTCCGGAAGCTCGGCCTAGGAAACTGGCTCCTCGTCCCGCCAGAACCGCTCGCCGATGACGTTCGGCGGCCAAGGGCGTCAAAACGGGGACTGGAGAGGCGGAAGCACCCCGAATAGCTCGCGCCATCGGACGCGAGCTATTCATCAGCTACGCCAGTGATCTGGAATCCTCTTGCCCGTGTTCCGAACGCGCGCGATGAGTGGCCGATGACCCAGTCGCTCAGCGTCGTCGATGGCTTGTTGCTGGGTTTGTTATGTCTTACCAGTAACGTTTGCGTTGTGTTCGTGCTCTAGGGCGCAGCCAGTAACCGGAGCCGAACTGCCCTTTGGCAGCGACTCGACATAAACATTGGACATCGTGGTTGCTCCTCCCCTTGGAACCACCTCGTCTAGGTGCCACGCAACTCGTACCGCAAAAGCACACAGGGGCGGAAGACAACCGCCGCGAGTCCCGCCGTTTGCCCCTGCTTAGTGCTCCCCACCGGGCACGCAACAAGGCCCCGGAAGTTCCCGGGGCCCTGGTCGTGTTCGTGGGTTCTTGAGCTCAGCCCAGGAGTCGGGCTTTCTGGGCGGCGAACCAGTCACCGCTCAGGATGCCGGCGTCGCGAAGCCCGGCAAGTTTGATCAGCTCGTCAGCAATGAGCCGGCCGTCCAGCTGCTGGAATGCGGGGCTGGGTGCAGGGGACGTGTTTCGGCCGAAGTCCGGGTGTCCCCGGAACCATGCTTCGATCCGGGGCGGTGCGAAGCGCGTGACGGAGGCGGAGGCCAGTCCGGCTCCGTTGCCCAGGATCCGGAACATCCATCCACTGCTCAGTGCGAAACCGGTGACGTCGGAGATTCGTACTTGGAAGGACGGATTGGGGTCGAGGGACCCGAAGTAGGAGGCGGTGCCGTCTCCGTTGTCCCTGATCCTGCCGGCCCCGAAACCGAGCTTGTAAACCTGCGCCGCCATGATTCTCCTTCATAGGGTTTCTGGATTCTGTCACAAACGGCAACTGTCAGGCGCTTCTTTCGGAGAGGCGATCAGTAGAATGTCCGGCCGGCCTCTTCGCATCGATGTATTCACTGACCACCATCGCCACCCAGTCGCTGAGATTCTCGTAGCCCTCTTTGGTGGCGAGTTCGCGGACGATTTCCGCTTTCTCGGTCGCTAGTCTAAAGCTGATCAGACGGCGTTCGTTTTTCGGTGTCAGCTGTTGATGCCCAGTGAGATCCTCGATTTCGGGCCGTCGGAGGTCTTGGTTCAACTGGGCCGTCACGGCAGCTACTACATAGTCCTGCACGGTCAGTCCCCTGGCCGCCGCTATCAGGGCAACATGTTCTGCGGGCCCGGTCGGCATACGAAAGCCCATGAAGCGACGGTCTCCTTTGCTGGGCCTAACTACCTATGTGCCCTACTGCGGCTGTCATTTGCGTCCTTCGAATCGGGGGAGACTTCGGTTCGCGGTCTTTAAGCTCCCCGTTTTGGCCACTGGGAGCGGTTTGGGCACGAACACTCGAAACTATCACTACAAATCGGATACCGGTACTCAGAGGTGCAGGTTACCGTAGGCCTTAACTCGATGGTCCGGCAACTCCTTACCGCCATTATTCGCACCGGTTATGGGCTTCCATTGGTAAGCGCCTCTTGCTCTCCGCAAGGTCCTCAAGCGCTCCGTCTGCGGCCAGGCGCCGGCTCGAGGGTTATGCTCCGCAGATCATTTCAGAACTCACCCGGCTGCAGCCGTCCGGAAGCCAATTCGTCCCGGGCGCGCGAGCATTTTCGGACACGCTGAGCGCGATTTTGGCGGCACAGGCATACTGGCGTGATGGGTTATGAATTGGGAGGACTCCGAACCCGCGCGGGGGTCAGCCGCCGAACGGCTACTCAACAGCTTTTGCGCGGCACTAACCGGTCGCCTCGCTGTTCGCTTGCCCAGGTAGCTTTCTCAAGAGCTCCCGGCAAGTGGTCTTCCGGGATTAGGGTAGGTCATGATGTTTAGACTCGTGGGTTTCCTGTTGTGGCCTTTGTTTTGGCTGATGGGCAAGTTGGTCTGGTATTCAGTGATCGCATTGGCCAAACTCATGTACCTGGTCCTCCAGATCGCCCAATGGGCTCTTGCTGCGCTATTTGTCGCGGTGCCCGTCGCAATCGCCAAAGGTGCCGCCGAACAAAGACGAGCGAGGCCACAGTCGAAGCCTCCGCAACGCGGCCCGAGCCGGGAACCCGTATCGACACCAAAACCCGTCAAGCCCGCACCCGCGGCCAGGAACGCCGCCCCGCCGAAACTGCCGGAAGAGCCCATTGACGTGGATGTCCTGGTGCGGCAAAACAAGGTGCGCGATCGGTCCCAAGCAATTGATGAGTGGTTTCGCGAGTGGGATGAGGCTCTGGCTCCTGCCGAGCAGGCGGAGAAGCGTGCGCTTAAGTTGGAGCATCAGAAAGGCGGTTCGACATCGAACCGGAGCTTCGGGCTTTTCCCCGGAGATTACATCCCGGAGGTCATCGAACGGCAGAAAAACCGGGTCCGGCCAGGAACTGATGCTTGGCAACGGCAGGGTTAGTTGTTGTGGCCAGGAGGAAGGGGCTCCAGGCCAGAGGCTACATGGCCGACATACAGGCCGACCTCTGACGCGAAAATTGTGTGGTCGCGGCTGTGGTCCCAGGGGGCGGCAGCGTGCGGGTTATGCGGTGTGCTGGAGCGGTTCGAGGGTGACCTGGTAGCCGAGACTTTCGAGTTGTTGGATGGCTCTTTCCTTGCTGCGTAGGGGCTGGCGCCGGGTGTAGTAGTCCGGGCCCGGATCGGCGTAGCATTCGCCGGTGTTGAGCATGTGCCAGATGGCGATGAGCATGGAATGCTCGACGGCGACGAGTGCTTTCATTGGCCCGCGCCGGGACTTGATGCGCCTGTATTTCGCGCCGAGATAGGTGGTCTGTGATCGGGCCACCGTCATTGCGGCCGTGCCCAGGACCCGTTTCAGGTAGCGGTTCCCGGGCCTGGTCTTGGTCGATTTGACCCGCCCGGCGGATTCGTTGGCCCCCGGCGCGGTGCCGGCCCAGGATGCCAGGTGCCCGGCCGTGGGGAAAACGGACATGTCCGCCCCGGTTTCGGCGATGATGACCTCGGCGGTTCGGCTGCTGATGCCCGGGATTGTCGCCAGCAGTTCCCGGGCAGCGCTAAAAGGCTGCATGAGCTCATCGATCCGCGCGTCGAGGGTGGCGATGTCCTTGCTGTGGGCATCGATCCGGTTCAGGAACAGCCGGGCCATGAACGCGTGGTGGGCGTTGAAGCGGCCCGTCAGCGCCTCCGTCAGCGCGGGGATCTTCCGTCGCATGCTCCGTTTCGCGAGATCGGCCAGCGCTGCCGGGTCGTTCTGGCCCTCAATCAGGGCCTGGAGCATTGCCCTGCCGGAGGCGCCGGTGATGTCTGTTGCGATCGAGGAGAGCTTGATTCCGGAGTCTTCCAGCATCTTCTCCAGCCGCTGGACTTCCCTGGACCTCTCGTCGGTGATGGCGGAGCGCGTCCGCGTCAAATCGCGAAGCTGGCGGATGTTTTCCGGTGGGACCAGGCAGCCGTGCAGGAGGCCGTGCGCGCCAAGCTGTGCCAGCCAGGCCGAGTCCGAAACATCGGTTTTGCGTCCGGGCAGGTTCCTTGCCTCTCTGGCATGCACCAGCTGAACGTTCAGTCCTTTGTCTTCGAGCAGGAAGTAGAACTGGCGCCAGTAATCCCCGGTCGCCTCCATCACGATCAGGGCCACGCCCTGGTCCAGCAAGTATTCGGCCAGCCGGTTGACCTCGTTCGTCATGGCCGTCCAGGTCGTGATCTCCTGGGTCGTTCTGCCGCCCTCGCTCGTGATGCGCACGCAGGCCTTCGCGTCCCGCTTGGAAACATCCAGTCCCGCACATCGTTGATAGAGAACATCCATCGCTTCACCATCCGTTTTGCCGTCGTTGAGCAGGAAGCATGGACCGGAAAGGAGAGCAAAAGAAGCAGAATTCTGACGCCCGTGCTGATGGCAACATTCCACGGTCCCCGCGGAAACGGGCTCTCCACCACCAGGCTGATATGCGGGCTCGCGGCACCACAGAGTTAGCAGGGTCGTTTCCGGAACACAGCAGCAGTATCAGCCCGCGCTACCTCCGGAACAAGACGGCTGGAACCCAAAGGAAGCTTCCGGGCGAATTTTCCCGTTCCACGGCGGGACGAGCGAAGCCGCCCCTGCATGGCTGATATGTAGGTCTCCTGATGAACTTGTTCTCCAGGACCGTCTCGCCATCCAGCCGTTCAATGGTCCCGGGCACGGTGGCTGCGTTGATGACGGCGATCATTTCGATGATGGCGCCGGGCTTGGTCGCAGGCTCATCTGGAGCCGTGTCAATCGGGGTGTTGGTAGCGAGGGTCATGGTCATGCCTTTCCAGTGCGGTCGATCGGGGTGTGGCGCCAGGCGGCTAGGCGCTTTTCAGCGATTCGCCGGATGAAGGCGTTGCCGTAGCCGGCGCCGCCGTCCGTGTTGTTGGCGAGATAACGGACATTTTCGTCGCAGGTCGGATCTCCGCGGCGGGAGATGAGCCCGTCGATGGAGGATTCAAGGGCGCAGACCGGATGCGAGGTGAAATCAGGATTCTCCTCGACGGGAACCTCGGGGTGGACGGCGCGAAGGACCAGGTCACGTTCGGCGACGACGGCCATGCGGGCGAGTTCCATCTTTTGGATGTGTTCGGGTTCGCTTTTCTGGTCTGCCAAGGCGCGTTCGTACCAGATCGGCCCCGCGTGAGGGAAGATGCGCTTCAAAGCAGCCTCGTAGTCCGCCGGGCTATCACCGACATGCCCGGCGGCCGCCTCATAAAGATCCTGGCGGTGCGTGACGTAGTGCGACTCGATGGCCTCACGCCTTTCCCTGATGTCGTTCAGCTCGGTGGCCAGGTCATCGCCGAGCTGGTGGGGTCTGACGTCTTTCCGGGCTACCCGGTCCAGTGCACGGTCCAGGGAGTCGTCCCGTTCAGCCTCGGCCCGGACAGCGTCCTTGAGCGCGGAACTGCGGACGACGTCGAAGGCGTCACCGTCCAGGGCCTGCTCCACAGCGGTCCTGGCCAGGCTGCGGCGTTCGCCGTTGGAGGGTCGATCCTCGAAGATCAACCGGTGTAACGAGCGTGCAGAGGGAATCCGGATCCGGGGCGCGTCCAAGGAGATAGCGCTCTCGGCGTGGTCGGTGGCCGAATACTGTCCGCCGGACGGGACCCCGGGCTTCACGCGGTTCTGGATCGTCATGAGTTTTCAACCTTCTCGTGCTGTGCCGTCATCAAGGCCCAGGCTTCGGTGGCCGCGTCGGTGAGTTTCCGGAGGAATCCTTCGGCGTCGAGGTTTTTCTGTCCGGACGATTTGATTGCGCTCATCAGGACGGCTTCGGCCGCCCTGCCGGTCAGGAATCGGCCAGCCGTGAAATCGGCGATGCCGTATTCGGCGCCAGGTTCGGTGTCGCGGGTTTCGAGGCGGAACGTGCCGCTGGAGGTGGCGATGGTCAGTTCTGCGGTGTGTCTGCCACCGCGTGCTTCATGAACGGTGAATTTGCTGAACTCGACCGCGTCCGTGGATGTGATCCCGGCGTGGTGGAGCGCGTCGTCGAAGGCGGCACGGCGGATCGCAAAGTCCATGGCCTCGGAGATGTGGTCCGGGCGGGTAGCTTCGCCGTCGATTTCCAGGATGAATCCGGTCGTGTCGCGGGCGTCCGTCGGGACCTGATCCGGGTCGCGGTGGACGCTTACCCCTGCGTCGGTGACTCCCAGGATGAAACGGTGCCCCGAGGTGGTGGCGACAAATTCGGTGCGTCCTCCGAGCAGCACGGGGTTGTCCTCAATGGTGGCCTCGATACCGGAGGCGATGAGAAGTTGCTCGTGCCGATCGTAGACCGCCTGGTCCGAGGGATCGAAGTATTCAGGTGTCAGCCCGAACACCGGTCCGGGAGCCGTCACGGGGGTGTGCAGGCCCGGGACGTTGTCGTTGTGGCCGTAGGCCGTCCACTGTCCCGAGTCGGGTACGCCGGGACGGACGCGGGGCTGGTCTGAGCTCATGCCCCACTGTGTGCGGCAATTACGGTTATGCAGCAGCCGGCGCAGCAATCGGAACGACGGCCCCATCGAGGGTGCACAGTGCGCATACCGTGTAGGCCCCGTTGCTGTCCTGTTTGCCGCCGCTGCACACGATGCACAGCAGCTCGAGGTGGACGGATTTGCGGGTCTTCTTCATGCCGGGAATGTGTGCGGCGGCACTGTGCTGCGTCACCGCCGGGAGCTAGACGTGCGCGAGCTCAGGCTCCCGGGCGGCTGGTACGGACTCGGGGGCCCGGTCGACTGGTTCGAAGAAGGTGGAGGAAAACGCGGGCTTCTTCACGGGCAAGGGTGCGGCCGGTACGGGCGCCTTCGAGGCTGCCGAGGGCTTTGGCGCCTTCTTCTTCTGCGCCGGGACCGGGGCGGCCTTCTGGACGAGGATGACGGTCAGGTGGGTAATGGCCAGGAGCACCAGCGGCGGCATGGCGGCAACAATGGCCGAGACGATCGGCGGCACACCCCCGTGGTTCTGGTCCACCGAGATGATCGCGTGGACGCTGTTGGCCGCAGTGGAAACGACGGCGCCCAGGAACAGCAGAGCCCACGGGTAGGCCAGGGTGCGGCGGTCGTGACCGGCAAGGGCGACAATCGCGACGGTCGCGGCCACGATGAGCCCGTCGACGATGATCGGCCAGATCCACGCCAGTGCCGGGTTGATCCCGGAACGGGAGGCCAGGTCGGTCAAGGAAGCAAACGAAAGGATGAACGCCCCGGCACCGATCAGTACGGTCGTGGCAATCCCGGTGGCAACAATGGGGCGGGACAGGGGTGCGGCAGCTTTGCGGCCGGCGGTGACTGATGACATGGGTGGTCCTTTCAGGCGGATTCGAAAAGTGGTGCGAGGAGCAGATCCTCTTCGGCTTTGCGGCGCAGGTGCAGTTCGCGGTCGAAGGTGCGTGCCCGGGCCAGGCTGGCGAACACTTCCAGCCGGGCCATGATGCGCGGGTCGGAGGCGACGGCTGAACCGGCCGGGGTGCGAAGGTAGTCGTGCAAGGCCCGTTCCAGAGCCGCGGTTTTGCGGGCGGGAAGAATGGCGATCCGACGATCGGCGAGATGGACGGCCTGGCGGATGCGGCGCTTCTCCCACCAGGAGGTGACAACGAGGGCGATGATCAGCAGCGCCGTCGGGACGGTGACAGCACTGAAGAGACAGAGGGTGAGGGTTGTCTGGAAGCTCATGAGGGCAGCCCGTCTTGTTCCCGGGCGATCAGGGACGCTTCTGCTAGCACCAAGCGGACTATGGATGAGAGCTTGTCGGCTGGCAGTTCGGAGTGGGCAGCGGCGAGGCGATCAGTGATGGTGCGGACATCGACGGAGATCCGCTGGATACGCAGGGCGTCATCAGCCAGGTCGGCCAGTACGAGCGCGTCGGCGGCTGAGACGTTCCCGATGATGCCGCCGTTGCTGTCCGGGGCGAGGGCCGCGGCATCGATGCGCCGACCCTGCTGGCGTGGTCCGGCTTCTGCGCGGCCAGCCGCGACGAGAGTCTCCTCGGTGGCCTTGGCCATTGCGCGGTCTACGCAGCCGACGTGGGTTTCGGCGTTGAACGCCTTCTCGTATAGGTGGGTCCTGGCCAGAACCTGGTTCAGGAAGTCGTAGAGCTCGTGGGAGTCCTCCATGCCGAACTTGGTTTTCAGCACGTCGTAGGCGTCCAGGACGGCGTGCTTGGCCGCGTTCGAGAGCCGTCGGATGACGCCGTCGACGCTGTCCGCGGATTCCATGATGCGGTAGGCGTCGGTCGCGCGGCGGTCCCGCTTGGCAGTGGTGGCTAGTCCGGTGAGGACCGCGGCGAGGGCGGTTCCGTCGAGAGGTTCAGGGGCAGTTTCAGGCATGGACCCCATGTGTGCGGAGACGGGGCCAAAGCTACCCGGCGGGCGCCGCCTTAGAATCACGCCGCTGAGGTGGCGCCAAGGGGGCGGCCCGAGCGGCGGTGTGCAAGGGCGGCCAAGAGCGTGCGGGCGGCATTGTCGGTGACCTTTCGGGTGCCTTCGTCGAAGGTGAGCCGGTAGGCCGCGTCGTAGGCGCGGGGAATCCGTTCATCCTTGACCTCGCCGAGGTGCGGTTCGGGTTCAAGGAGCTGGGCGAGGCGTCCTGGTGAGGGCCGGCGGGCGGGCCTGGCTCCGGTCGCCGGCGCGGTGTCCCAGGGCTGGCCGATGGGCTTGATGAGGGCCGCACCATCGGCGCTGGTTGCGAAGACGGCGTAGCTCAGGTGTGCTGACTTCTCCCCCGCCGGTGTGATCAGCGTGTGGACCGGGACATGCCCGTGCTTCGGTGCCTTGAACGGGCCGCCGAGCAGGAGCCGCTCCGAAGCTGTGTAGGGGTACTCCCGTAGCGGGACCCGCTGCGGGCCGGCGATGGCGCCGAGGACCTTTGCGTAGGAGTCGGCGTCCATGAACGGCGCTCCCTTGACCTCGAGCCAGGCCTGGTGGTCAGGGAGATAGAAGTCGGGCAGGTAATACAGATCCGGGCCGACTTCGTAATGGCACGGTTCGTAGTCCCAGTTGACCCCGAGCAGGTCCAGGAAGACGGCCCAGCGGGCCTCCAGCCGGGACCGGAAAACCTTGCCCGAGTAGAGCACTTCCATGGCCTTCGGTTTTGGGGCGCGGGACGTTTTCCGGCGGGGTGCTGCCGGGCGTGCCGGGCGTGTTCCGGAAACCGGTCGTGTTGTCGATGGCGATGCTGCAGCAGTGGTCCGGCGCGCGCCGGTCTTCGGGGCAACCTTCTTCCGAGCCGGCTTACCAGGTGATGCCGGCTTGGCGGTCTTCGGCCGCGGCGTCTTTGCCGCTGTGGTCCGCTGCGTCTTAGCCGGAGTGGTTTTGGTCTTGGTCGCCATGCACGTAACCATGCGCAGATCGGTGTGACCACCCCGTCGGAGGCCAGAAGCGCCTGACCGACCAAAACCGACCGGAAACCGACCCCTGGGTCGGTCAGCAAAAACCGCGCCAACACTGGGAAGCTGGGCCCCTATATATATAAAACCGACTTAACCGACCTTTTAACTCTCTCTATAGGGGGACCCCGGTATATATAGCCAATACATATCTCTTCTCCATATAAGCCCGCACATCCCCAAAAAGGTCGGTTAGGTCGGCAGAAACCACAAAAACCGCGCCAACACTGGGATCCAAGCCCATAAAACTAACCGACCGGGGTGCGAAAAAGGTCGGCAGAAGGCAGCTTCGGCGACTGTGAAACGAAGAAGGGCGGCACAAATCCGCTGCTTCCTCCCTTCGAGCGGAGCATAGAAAATCACGTCCAGCTGCACCCCTTCGTGCCAGTCCCAGGGCCCGTTGTCGACGAGTTCCGCCAGCGCCTCCTGGACATCCTCGGAGGAAGTGTCCATGCCGGCCTCGCTCAGAAGGTCGCGGAGGGCTTTCTGGCGGGCTTCTGAGCCGCCGTCGTCCAGCTTGTGCCCGAAGGCCCAACGGGAGTCCGAGAGCCTTTCAGCGGGCTTGCCGAGGGACGTCCGCATGAGCTGGTCGCGGGTGTTGCGCAGCAGGTCTTTCACCGGGTCCGAATCGTCGCGCGCTTCGACCGCGTAGCGGGCTTCGTCTTGTTCGTCGAGTTCAAGCTCATCCCATTCTCGGTCGAACCGGCCCGCCTGCACCGCGGCCTCGAGCTCTTCCCGTGCCACCCGGACGGCTTCCTCGTACGCATTATCGGTGAAGTTCTCCTCGACATCGTTCTCCGCGTCGTTCCACCGGCCCGCCAGGATCATTTCCATCTGATCCGGGGTGAGTTTGTCGTCGTAGTCGACGAAGCGCAGGGTTACCGGATATGTGCCGGCACCGATGATGTCGGCGGCCGTGATCGGACCGGCGAGGCCGTCCAGGCTGATGTCGGGTTCGGAACGGGTTTCGGGGGCGAATTGACCGCCGTCGGGCTGCCCTGCGGGCTGGTGCTTGGGTTTTCTGGTCATGCATTTCTGTGTGCGGCCCCAGCACGTACCGGACAAAGGAAAAACCCCGCAGACGTGGGGGACGCCGACGGGGTCTTTCTGACAAAACCCTTTCAGCAAATGAAGGGGTTCCGCAAGTTCTGGGAGTGATACTGCCCTTGGAGGCAGGTTGTCGCCGTTGGTCGCTGCTGCTTGGCCGCTTCAGGACTCGCTTGGTGACGGCGTACTGGAGCTTGGCTAGATCATCGTTGCCGACCCGAGCTGCTCCGGCACCGGGTCTGGGGTTGCGCCGGTGCATGCCGGGCATGGTCCGATTGGGACGCAGAGGAGTGGATCGTTGCCGTGCAGCGCGAGCCGCAGGAAGCGCAAGAGCCGGGTTCCGTCCAGGGCCTGGTGGATGGGAAGGATGTTCCCTGCTCCGTTGATGAGGACCATGAAGCCCGCGGCTCCCAGGGCGTTGTCCCATCTGCCGCCGCCGGATGACCACAAGAGAGATCCGAAGACGAGATCGGCAAAGGGCCCCGCGGCGATGGCCATCACTCGTCGCCACGGTGTCGTGTTGCCGCTGGTGGCCGCTCCCCCGGCAAAGCCGAACTCGAGCCGTTCCACCTTGCGGCCGGTGGCCTGCGCTGCAAAGGCGTGGCCCGTCTCATGCAGGACCAGCCCGGTGACGACCAGCGCCCCGCTCAGTGCCGCTTCCTGCCAGATGATCGCTGACTGCCCGGTGAGGGCGAGGCGGCGAGAGAAGATGAGCATCGCCCCGCCCAGCGTCATGGCGGCGAACAGCGCAAGAAAGCCCGGCTTCAAGACGACAGGCCAGGGACGGCGGAGGAACGTGAACGTCATGGCCCCTATGTGTCCGGATAATCCGGGGCCTCTCCCCCGCAGCCGGTTTCAGATCGCCTGGTCTCCGATGCCTTCCTTGTCCAGAATGGACTGGAAGGTCTCGTCGGTGAAGCCGGTCATTGCCTGAGCGGCCGAGACGCCGTCAATGAAGGCCTGCGTCAAGACGGACTGGAAGACCTCTTCGATGGATTCGGCGGCCTTGGCAATCCGAACACAGTGCACAGCGTCGCGCCCTTCCTGGAATCCGCCGTTGTCACGGTAGGCGGCCGCCTCGTCTGCGGGCCAGTGGCGCACGTCAAGGCCGCGGTCGCGGAGGATCTCGGTCAGGGGCGCCATGAGCTCGGGTCGGATCGGCTGTGCTTGCTTCTTCTTGGGCATGCACCTCATGTGTGCGGCACCGGCGGAACAGGTCCACTCATCGGCGCTTCCACGGCAGGGACGGTTTCAAGCGGTCAACCGGAGGTTGAGTCGGACGCGACCGGCGATTACAAACTTTCCGTGCCTTCCACAGTTCCCTGTTCGAGTGCCGCGGTGATCGCCTCCGGGGATGGCAAGGCGGCTCGTTCCTCCGGCGGTAGCGAGTCATAGGTGTACGAGCTGACGGCGACAGGCTGAGATGAACCGTCCAGCGCGTATCGCACTGTCGGCTCGTGCTTTGATCCGCAAACAAGAATCCCCACGCTGGGGGCCATCCCCGGGAACTTCACGAGGTCATTGACTGCTGCGACGTAGAAAGTCAACTGCCCCAGATTCTCTGGCCTGAATTTCCCGGACTTTAGCTCCACGACCACGAAGCGGTTGGTCGGGACATGGACCAGAAGAAGGTCGATGTAGAAGTCTTCACCCTGGACATCGAGGTGATACTGGCGGCCGTAGAAGGCAAATCCCCGGCCGAACTCGGCCAGCGTTTGCGACATCCGCTGGGTCATGGCCTCCTCCATGGCCAGTTCCTCGACTTCCTTGGTCAGGCCGAGGAAGTCGAAAACCAACGGATCTTTGGCAACACTATGGGCAAGGGCCGCCCCATCCTCGTAGAGACGTTCTTCGAGATTGTTCGGAGCAGCCCCGACTCTGCGGTGTAGCCCGGTAGTGATCTGGTGCTCGAGAACTTCCAGCCGCCATTTGTGCTCAACGGCCCGTTCTGCGTACCAGTCACGGATCGCCGGGTCTTTCAGCTTGAGGAGTTCGATGATGTGGCCCCAGGGCAGCCCGCTAACACGGTTTCGGACGGATGGCTTCGATAAGTCCCAAGCGGCCGCGAATGCCCTCATGTAGAACAGGTTTGAGCGGGAGAACCCACGCATGTGTGGAAAGGCGGATTTCAGATCAGCTGCAAGTCGCTGCAGAATCTTGGTCCCCCAAGGCTGGTCCGCCTGGCGCTGCAGGATCGTGGAGCCGATCTCCCAGTACATTTCAACCATGGCGTTGCTCGCGGCTTGCTGTGCGCGCAGCTGCGCCGAGGTGACCAGCTCTTTGAGGGAGACGAGCATTCCGGCATAGCCGCTGGGCAGTTTAGGTTCGATCTCTGGCACGCACCCACCTTAGCCGCTGCGGCCAACAGGAACCCCGGCCCAGGGGTGTACGCAATAGTCCAAAGTGCTTTGGACAATTGAAAACAGCCGCCCGTGGGGTGGCCCCGGCATAAGCGGAATCCAATTGTCCAAAGCACTTTGGACTATTGGTCCAAGGCCGGAATCTAAGCAGTCATCCACGGGTCCCTCCCAGCGCAGTGCTCGGCGCGCCTACGAGAGCGGGCCGAAGCCCGAGACCCCGACGAGGAACGACGGACACGGCTGACCGTACAGCCCGATCTGGAAGGTGACGCTCTGCCCCGCGGCAAGGTCAGCGCCCGGTTTGGCGAAGTCGAGCTTGCTGCTCAGCAGCCCGCCCTTGTCGTCGAAGCAGGTCATGGTGACCGTATAGGGGCCCGTGAGGGTATCCTTCGAGGTGTTCGTGGCCTGTCCGACGATGTTCTCCCCGGAGGCACTGGCCTGGTCCACCTTGAGGTCACGTTGGTAGGGCGTGCCCTTCACCGGCCGCGACGCGACGGTGAAGGACAGCTTCGAATCAGCCGTGATCGCGGTGCCCGGGGCGAAGTACACGTAGCCGAGGCCGATTCCGCCAGCCGGGATTGTCTGAGGGCTCAAGCCCTGGCTGGACCCGGAGGCCACGATTTTCCCGGTCGCATCCTTTGCCGCAGCCGTCACGTCGACGTGAATGACGGGTGCCGAGGTGTTGTTCCTGACCGCGACCGCCACGGACGTCCCCGTCTGACTCGGGACAATCGGGGCCGACGCGACGACATCGGTCTTCCCAGCCGTGCCCTCGGGGAACTGCGGGCTTGCCGTTCCGGCAAGCCAGCCCTGGGAGACGATGTCGGCGACCGACAGGGGCTTGACAGCCTGCGCGGTCTGGGCGGACGTCGCGGCCGCGGCACTGCTGTTGCTTCCGCCGGTGCCGCCGCCGGTCTGGGTAGATGCGGAGCAGCCGCTCAGGGCTGCCGTCAGCAGGGCAACCGCGACCAAGGACTTCCTATTCAATTTTCCCCCTCGAAGAGAACGTGTATTACGGGTGTGAGGGCCCGGCGACGCGCACCAAGCCACCTCATTTGTACAGGTCAAACCAGAAATTCCGCCTCAGGCGCGCGTCATTCGCCGGACCGTTACGGTTCCGCGCCGCGCTCTGCGAGTCTCCCTCCGGGACATCCTAGAGACGACCGGCGCCATTATGTCCCTTTGGCGAATCCTTGGAAGATCCTGTGCCTTCGGGGAGCATGGCCTGCGCTGTCACGGGACACAACGGAGTCCATACCCGAAACTTTTCAAGGGTGCCGACACCGTCCGGAGAAGGATCCCTCACCGAACGTCCCCAAAGAAGCTGCCTTAGGAGATCATCAGGGATTTTGTTGGGTTCCTGTCGTGGAGCTTTCGGACAAAGACCCCGGGGGTCGAACTAGTCGCGCTCCATGCTGCAACATGCCCTGGCCGACGCCGTCCCCGTCTCCCGCGCGACGATGAGCCACTACATGACAGCAAAGCGATCCATACCGATGCCGACGTTCTTCAGGATTGCTGAAGTCCTGGAAGTAGAACCGAGCGTGCTTCTTGAGAAGGCATCTGAACTTCCTCAGAAAAGCTGAGCCCGGACGCTTATTCGGCGACGGGTGCCAGAGGCGCCTTGTGTAGGGCACTTCGAAGGCTATTGGAGCTTGCCGCCAAGCTTTCCTTGAAGGTCCTTGATCTCGAACTCCGGGCCCCGGGCTTCCCAGTTAGGACCGACCAGGACGGCATCTCGGGCGGTCTTATACTTCACGTCCTGCGCGACCATCTTGTTGAGTGTTGCGCTGTTGTCTGCGACAAGGAGCACAGTGTTGGCGCCACAGGTCGTAGCCTGCCACCCCTGATCTGCCTTAGCGTCCTGGGTCGGCTTGTCTGGGCATTTGGGGTCGCTCACGATTGCTGCGGCGACGTAAGCGTCACGCAGGGCCATGACATCTTTGTATGAAGCGTCCTTCTGAAGCCCGGGGCTGCAAGCGGAAAGGAGGATGGCACATCCCAGAGTGACAACCAGAGCCTTGATATTCATGAATCCCCATTTGATCGAGCCTCGAGCACCGCCTGTTGTGACAGCACAGTCTCCTGAAACCATATTCGAGTGAAACGGCGCTTGCCTGTTTGACGCGACCGGCTTTCCGTATGTTGACACCTGCATGTCAGCGGTTTCTGCAAAACATGTGTGAAGAGCTGATGCTCACATCGCCTGGTGAAACGCACGACAGAGAGCGGTCCAGGCCAGTGCTTCTTCAACGCTCGCGGAGAGGGAGCACTTCATCGATCCGGCCGAGCGCGACGAGCTCGACTTTTGGCAGGAGCAGGTCGGCAATACCCAGCAATCGTTACAGGCGGGACCGTCGGGTTCAAAATAACCTGGCCCTGTCACGGTGTGGCGGACGGAGCGTGCCATGCGGACCGATGGTAGTTTCCCAGATACAAAGACAGAACCCACGGACCAACCTATGGCTATAAACCGCACCGAGCTGATTGACCAGGTTGCAGGCAAAGCCGGCGCTGCGAAGACGGAAGTGAACAGGATCCTCGACGGACTGTTCGAAGTGTTCGCAGAATCGGTGTCCAGCGGTGAGAAGATCACCATTCCAGGCTGGCTCGCCGTAGAACGCACCGAGCGTGCTGCCCGCACCGGCCGCAACCCGCAGACGGGTGAAGCGATCGAAATCGCCGCAGGCCACGCCGTGAAGTTCACGGCCGGGTCAAAACTGAAAGCAGCCGTCGCAAGCAAGTAGACGGCACTAGGACTGTGCCAACGGAAATCGGCGGGAGGGCGCTCTCCCGCTGCCTTCCGCTATGTTGTAGCGCTCCGCCAGCTGGTCGGCTCCTTTCGTCTGAAAGTTCCGTACACGGATAGGATTTCTGAGGTCTACAACGCAAAGGGTGCTAAATGCGGATCGTCTCTTGGAATTGCTCGATGGCTTTCTACAAGAAGCGTCACCTGCTTGACGCTTTGCTCCCTGACGTCGCCATCGTCCAGGAAGTCTCGAAAAAGGATATTGAAAGCGGAGACTATAACTTCGCTGCGTGGGTGGGCTCCAATCCACACAAGGGTCTCGGGGTGATCGGAATGAGCCCCGCCAGCTACAAAGTTACGGAGCCAGGTGATCCCGCCATGCCGTGGCATATTCCGTTCAGCGTCGACGGGTTAAACGTCGTCGCCCTGTGGGCACACCAGCTGACACGGGATCTGCGATATGTCCGGGTTACGCATGAAATTGTTGACGCGCACACTCGCTTCCTCAGTGCGGGCCGCGGGATGCTAGTCGGTGACTTCAACAGCAACACGATCTGGGATGCAGAACACCGGGGCCGGAACCATTCAATGCTCGTCGACAAGCTGTCTGGCATCGGAATGGACAGTATTTTTCACCGCCAGAATCAGACAGCTCATGGCAGCGAGCAGGTCAAGACCTTCTTCCACAACTGGAACCCTGAACTCGGGCACCACATCGACTACGCGTTTCTTTCTTCAACGATTGCAGCGAAGGTTGCCATCGGTGAGCCCCATGCCTGGCTGCAGCACAGCGACCACATGCCATTGGTCGTGGACATCGACTGATCTGTCGGACGTCCAGGATGAATGGCTAGAGTCCGATTACCGACAGAAGACCGCGGGCAATCTCAGCGAGGTCTTATTGGCTAGCTTTCCGGCCTTTGGTCCAGGCTCTTGCCGTTTACGCTTACGACCCCTGCGGATCAATTGCCGCTGTCGTGGCTCCGAGTGAACCAGTTTCCGCACCTTTGCGCACCTCCTGGCGTGGCCGGCTTGAGCCTGGTCCCTGCTGCTGTAATGGCGTGTCATCTCCAGGTCCACTGATGTCCCGGTCCATGAGTACCATCGTCTCGAATATGCCGCCCTGTCAGGTGGCAAGGCGGCTTTTGGGCTATCAGGCCTTCACTGGTTCCAGCGTCTCTGCTGTAGCTTCCGGAGCCGGGTCCCGGTCAGTGAGCGTCTTGAGAACGGTCCAGCCGACAGCGATGACCGGTACGGCCAAGAGAGCCCCGATGACACCGGCGAGCATGGTGCCGGCGGCCAGGGCCAACAGGATGGCCAGGCCGTGGATGCTCAGAACCTTGCCCATCAGCACCGGCTGCAGGAAGTGGTGTTCGAGCTGGTTCACGCCGACGATCACCGCGAGAACGATCAGGGCCGTGACAGGGCTGTTGGAGATCAGCGCGATCACGACCGCTACGGTACCGGCGGCCGTGGAACCGACAATCGGGATGAAACCGCCGATGAACACGAAGACGCCCAACGGCAAGGCAAGCGGTACTCCGAGGATGGCGAGGGCGACACCGACGATCAACCCGTTGGAGGCTGCCACAAGGGCGGTTCCCCGGACATAGCCGCCCAGGACGGCAGCGGAGCGGTCAGCAGCCAGATGCGCCTTGGCGCGGTGATCGGCGGGCAGGAAACCGATGAGGAAGGTCCGGATCTTTTCGCCGTCCTTGAGGAAGAAAAACAAGATGACGGCCATGAGGACCATGCCGGCGAGGATTTCACCGGCGGTACGTGCCCCGGTGAGTGCCTGGGTGTCGAAGGAGCTGGAGGTGAAGAAGTGCTGGACGGTCCCGCGGGTGTCGTTGATCTGGGTGTCGCTGACCGGGATGGGTCCGTTGTTTAGGAACTCGTGGAGGCGGTAGATGCCGGTGGCTACCTTGGCGGCGAGGTCTTTGGATTGGGCGCGAATGAGGAAGACAACCCCGGTGACGATCCCGCCGAATACGACCAGGATCCCGACGAAGGCTGTGGCGGTCGCCAGGGCGCGCGGCCAGGAGCGAGCGGTCAACCAACGGACCAGCGGTGAAATTGCGGCAGCGAGGATCAGGGCGATCATGACCGGAATCATGACCAGTGGCACGCGGGTCAGGGACCAGATAACAACCCAGGCGAGGGCAGCAACGGCCAGGGCCTGGACTGAGCGGATGCTGGCACGGCCCAGACCGTCGGTCAAGATGGCCGGTAGTCCGGCACGGGTTTCAGGCATGGAGCTTGTTCTCTTTCATTTGATGGCTGGGGGTTGGCCGCACAGCCGGCGGCGTTCCGGTCCTATGTGTACGGACACGGTCGATGCGCTCTCCCACCCTGCTAGTCTGGCCGCACAACGACGAGGGGTTGAACATGGCAGAGCGCAGCGAAGCAGAGTGGAACGAGCTAACCGAGGAGGGTCGGCGGATCCTGCAACAGGTGGCCCGTGACCAGTCCCTGACAGACTACGGGGTGTTCAACAAGGATCTGGCGAAATCGACCGGTCTACCCGCGTTCAACCTGAACGCGGAGGATGGCCGCGCAGGCATCAGTGCACTGCTGGTCCGGATCGCAGCCCGTGACTGGGAGGACGGCAACGAATACATGCTGACCTCACTGGTCAAGCTCAGCGGGGAGAACTACCCTGGCAAAGGATTCTTCACCCTCGCCGCACAGGAAGGCCTGTACGACGGGGTCGAAGCGGAGATGGACTTCTGGGCAAAGCAGGTGGGCCTCGCCCACGCCTCGCACCGGAGGGGCCGACACTTGAGTGCCTGACTTTCAGCAGCAGGGCAAAGAAGAGGCAGGGAGATTACTCACCCTGCCTCTTTCGCTATGTTGAAGCACGCCGCCACCTGGATTCGAACCAGCCCGCCTTGCATCGGTGATGTCCTGTACATCGTCGGCCAAGCACTTCTCATCCGTCGGCTAGTTCCGGAGGCCGCCGTCTCGGGCTCTTTGTCCATTGCCGGAAGGCGAATCCGGGCCCCTATCTCAAGGGGTTCCAATCTAGGACCAGGTGGACTGGTGCCGACCAGCCTCCCTGTCCGTCCTCCGGGGCGCGCTTTCCCCGACCTTCGGATGACCCGGTTTCCCAGGCTTGAAATCTATGTGTGCGGTGCCGTGGCGAACTCTCACCGGAGGCTATTACCCGTATCCTCATACATCCGTTAACTACATATCACTCCATTGACAGCAGGCTCAGTGCTCGGATAAGACTGGGGAGTCTTTGGCTTGGGGAAGCCAAAAGACCCCTGTCCTGCCGACGATGCATGGTCTCAGCAAGAAGGGTGAAACTATGCCAGCTTTCCATGAAGACCAGTCCACTCATTCAGGCTCAGAACCCGGGATTCTCGGAACAATTACGCAACGGCTTCGGACAATCAGGAACGGTTCGTTGGCGCGACGACTTCTAGCTTCAACGATTGTCTCGACCTTTGTATGTGCCACGGCCCTCACTCCCCAGGTTGCTTTTGCGTCACCGTCCGAGTCCCTTAGCAAAGCAACAATTCTTGCTGCACCGTCTGACTGCCAGGATGTCCTTTTTATCGGGGCCCGTGGATCCGGAGAGCCTGACGCGATAGGCGGTGGCGTACAGTCTGGAATGGGTCCTGAAGTCGATTCCGTCTTTCAGCAGATGAGGACGGACCTCGGCAAGACAGTCGTGCCTAGTCTTGGCCGAACACTGAAGACTAAAGCTCTCTTAGTAGTGTATTCGGCAGTGCACCCGACAAAGTTGACCCCATCTGAACAGACGCAATGGAACCAAATTCCGAAGCACGGGGTACGCAGGGGACCCGCCCTTGCAGCCTTTGGTGCCATGTACGCCAAAAACCACGTGGAAACGTTTCTGGCAAGTGTTGACGAGGGCATCACAGCTGCCATGGATGAACTCACTACCGAGGCATCTCAGTGTCCGAACATGCGGTTTGTACTGGCGGGTTTCTCCCAAGGGGCAATGGTGATGCATGAATTGCTTCTCCGCCTCAGTAATCCAAACAATTCCGAAGGCCCCGCGTACCTTCGTCGCATCGTTGGCACCGTGTTGATCGCCGACCCTGCGAAGGTCAGTAGAAGCAACGCGATGCGCTTCGGTACTGCGCCCGCCTCGGCCCAAGGCATCCGGACCTTCTTTGAAAAGAACCTCAACGTTCAGTCGGACGACGTGCCCACACCGTCCAGCACCTATGACATCTGCAACAAAGGCGACCTTGTCTGCGACACCTCTTGGTCCACGTTTGGAAATTACGGACCTGCCCTTGACATCCATACGAACAGCTACCAAAACAACAAAACGGTGATCTCGACAGGATCGAAAATTGCGAAAACGATACTCAGCCAGCTACCCGGGGTTGTTGACCACCTAAGCATCACACCAGCGTCGGCCACCATTGCGGCCGGAACCCCTCAGACATACCAAGCCATGGCCATCAACCCCTTCAACGTGCCCCTCGGCGATGTGACATCCGAAACCACATTCGGCATCTCTCCGGATGGCGTTTGCAAACGAAACATCTGCACTCCGGCATCGCCTGGCCCGCACACAGTTAAGGCCGCGAGGGATCTAGTACCAGGCACGGCCACCTTGACCGTAGTCCCGTCGGGTCAGGCCATAAACACATCCATAGCAACAGGCGAGTATTCAACCACCACCTACGAGGTGAGAAGCGACGGAACTGTCTGGGCTTTCGGCTCGAATCGCTACGGCCAACTCGGCATCGGCAATACAACTCCGTCAACCTCCCCAGTAAAAGTGACCGGACTAGCCGGAGTCCAAAACATCACTACTGACGGATTCTCTGCGTTCGCGGTAAAAACTGACGGAACAGTGTGGGCATGGGGGAGAAATTCCTCCGGCAAACTCGGCAATGGAACCACGACCGACCTGACCTCACCTGCGCAAGTACAAGGGTTGACCAAGGTCCAGAGCATCGTCAGCGATGAGTTCACCACCCTCGCACTGCGAACCGACGGAACGGTTTGGGCTTGGGGCAGCAACGCCTGGGGCGAGCTTGGCAACGGAGGGACTGCAGACTCCCTCGCACCTGTACAAGTTAGCGGCTTGACCAACATCCAACACGTTGTGGCCTCACTCCAGTCGGCCTTTGCAGTGAAAAACGACGGGACAGTTTGGGCCTGGGGCGACAACAGCAGAGGACGACTTGGTATTGGAAACACCGTCAAGATCTCGACCCCTGCTCAAGTCACTACCCTTTCAGGAGTAAACGGGCTGGCAACTTCACGG
This sequence comes from Arthrobacter sp. DMZ02-1R, assembly GCF_057747935.1. Lineage (NCBI taxonomy): Bacteria > Bacillati > Actinomycetota > Actinomycetes > Micrococcales > Micrococcaceae > Arthrobacter > Arthrobacter sp. DMZ02-1R. The sequence continues at coordinate 1,715,369 of NZ_CM173230.1, read as the reverse complement.
GGAACGACTCTTGCGCAGAAGGCAGACGGAACCGTCTGGGCCTGGGGCGGCAATGGCAACGGCCAACTCGGCAACGGCACCACCACGGACTCCTTGACGCCGGTGCAGGCCAAGGCAGTTACGGGCGTTCAGGAACTCACAACTGACGGGTATTCGGTCTATGCGGTGAAAACCGATGGAACCTTGTGGGATTGGGGTGGAAATTTCAACGGCCAGCTCGGCATCGGAAGCTCCGGGTCGTCTTCACCGTCCCCTGCTCCGGTCAACGGACTTGCAGGGGTACAACACGTCACCACAGCCGGATACTCCACTTACGCGCTAAAGGCCGACGGTACTGCTGTAGCCTGGGGCGGCAATTTCTATGGGCAACTTGGAAATGGCACTGCTGGTGCAAATGCGTTCAGACCAATATCGGTTAACCTGACCGGCATCAAGGCCATCACGGCGGACGGAAGTTCAGCGTTCGCGATCAAGAATGATGGCACGGCCTGGGCGTGGGGCTTCAATGGGTCCGGTCGCCTCGGCACCGGCACAACCGGTGATTCAAGCTTGCCGATCAGAATTCCATGAGCCGGGGTCCGTGCATGAGCCGGGGTCCGTGCATGAGCCGGGGTCCGTGGTCAGGCAGCCTGAACCCGGTGCCCCGCACCTGAGGTCGCCTGCGGACTACGTCGTGCTGCTCCGGACCGGGCTTTGGCCGGAGCAGCAGCGGCGACGGAATTGGTCCGTGGCGCCCGAACAACCGGGACCAAGAGGTCCAGGGACAGGCCAGCGTTAGTCCACGTCGAGGAGAGTGCTCCGAGTACGTCCGGGGTCAGCCCGGCCTCCCCTTCCCGGTGCCGCAGCGCTATCGAAGCGGCGGCGTCGATGGCGGTATCCCACACGATGGAGGCTGCGTGCTGGGGGTCGGCGAAGACTCGGGTGGGTATTGACGCGGCGATCCTGTGGCCTGATCGGTATACGAAGGCAGCCAGGACGAGGGAAGCGACGATTCCCGCAATCATGAACCCTGCCCCGATCATGCCGATGGCGGCGGCGAAAAAGGACACCGGCGCGAGGACCAGCGCCCCCACGGCCAAGACCGCGAGGCGTTTCCCGGCCGGGCCGGCGACAGCGGCAGCAACGTTCTTGTTGTGGAGGGAACGAAGTTCCTCGAACCGGGGCAGATCGGCTGCGGCGTTTTTGGCGTGCAACTCATCGAGTGTGTGAACCAGGGTCGGATCGGCAGCCCGGACGGTCTCCCAGAGGATCGGAAGGACCCGACCCTCCCGGCGGTCCGAAGCTTCCATAATGGCCAGGATCTGGTCGGTGCTGAGCTTCCTGACCGCGGAAACTGTCCGGACTGCGACGCGGGCGGGCTGGGACGTTGAGGGCGTAGTCATGGTCGACATGTGTGCGGAGAGACCACCATCCCTCCCCCGCCTTCAGCCGCCGGCGGGTAGCCCGATTCCCGCTCGTGTCCTGACGCATGTGCCATAAGGCAAGGGCTCGGGATCGCCGATTCGTTGAAGGCGTCTGTAGGGTCGCTCGCCAGTCAATAATTCCCTCTGGAATCGAGCTTGAAGCACTCCTATACTCAACCACCAGCTCCGATTGCACCGATCCCATATCGCTGACATCGACGCAGTCTTTACCAGGGTGTCCGTGAGAGCGAAAGCAGTGCAGCCGGGGCATAGAAATTACGGAAAGGATCGGTAATGTTCCTGCTCCCAAGCCACAAGAAACTGCTTCGCCAGCATGCCATCTTCCTCGATGATGGTCTGCCCGCAGGGGCCGACGGTGTGAAGCCAAATGATCAGTTTGAACTCATCTTCGAACACGCCCTGCCAGATTTCATCGACCAGCAGCGGGACGCACTCGGGCCGGACCACAGGGTTCCGGTGATGTTCTGGGCGCACGGCGGGAACGTCCCGCGCACCAGCGCCATCCAGGAAGTTGTGGACCGCGCCCCCCTATGGATCGACAACGGGGTCTACCCCATCTACTTACTCTGGGACACCGGCCCATTTGCCACCATGGTTGACCTTTTCTGGAAAGCTTTCACAGGCGCGGAAGAGACGAAGAAATTCGACCACGTCAAGGCGGCTCTCAAAGGGGAACCAGAGGATGGCTGGTTCGTCGACAGCGCGGACCTTCTCGGCGTCCCCATCGATTGGGGCCAGATGAAGAAGGCCGCCGAGCGTTCGAACACTGGGTCCGACGGCGGCGCGTTCCTCTTCGCGGAAGCACTCGTCGGGCAGAAGTCCACCCTTCAGTCCAAAACCGAGCTGCACGCTGTGGGATGCAGCGCCGGGAGCATCTTCCACGCGCACTTCCTCCCGCTTCTGACCAACAAGGAATTCAAGATCGAGACCCTCCAATTTCTTGCACCGGCCATCCGTGTGGACGTTTACAAAGAGTTCATCACCGCGGTCAACAATGGCGCCATCGGTAAGAAATGGATGTTCAGCATGGACAAGGACCACGAGGCGGCCGACAGGCTACTTGGTCTCTACAAGGACGGGTCGCTCCTGTGGTTCATCCGCAACGTCCTGGAGGATCCCCTCGATTCCGACCTCCTCGGCATCCAGGTGAACTTCGAGGCGTATGACAATCTGAAGAAAACATTCGACCACCTTGTCTGGACACCCACAAACTCTGGTGCAGCATTGGGAATGCAGAGCCACGCCGCCACACACACCGCTTTCTCCAAGGATCCGACAACCTTGAACAGCATCGCGTACAACATCCTCGGAACGTTCCCTCAACGACCGTTCTGAACACTGACCCAAGTGCTGCCTGATTGAACGGGCGTGAGCTCGTCGGGTCTAGGCGGGTAGTGCAACGTCACGGTGTCCAGCAATGAACTCAGCCCCGTCCTCCGACCCCGGGTTTCCTGGCCGATACTCGAGCACCGTCATCGCCTAGGTCCAGGCCAACAGGCGCAGCGGGTCCTCCGCGCATTCCATGAATGTCCACAGTGCACGGGCCCTGGGCCCGGCCGAGCCCCCGCCGATCCACAGGCCCAAGTCGGATACCGGGTCGCCGGAGGCCGGCAACGGGTCGATCGCGACCGGACCGCAAACTCCATGCAAGACATTCTTGGCTTGGAAGTCCCCGTGCACCATGACGGGAACCGCGGTGTTCTGCATCCGGGCGATCAGTGCTGTCGCCACGGCCAAGTCGGCGCGTTCGCTTTCCATGCCGAGTCCGGCAGCGCGGGTCGTGGCGCCAAGAATCCTGTCCTGGAGGATGTTCTCGAGGGGCTGCAGGTCTGGTCCCGCGGGAATATGGAGCCGGGCCAGTAGTGCGGTGATGTCCTGCGCGTCCAGCTCAGTTCCGCACGAAGGCACATGTTCCATCAGGAACGAACCGGTTTCCGCGTCGGTCGCGATCAGTCCTGGCAACGCTCCGTTGTTCCAGATGGCCAGGGCCGACGACTCCGCCAGAACCATGGCACGGTTCCCGGGAATTTTCAGCACCGACAAGATGCCAGTCGCGTCCCGGCACAGGACGACGACGGACATGGCACAACCTTCGAGGATGGTCAGCGGGTTCACGGACCAGCCAGCGGCCAGGTCCACGGCGAGGCTGACGGAGCGGTTCAGCCAGGCGTCAGCACCGTCGCCACGGAGGAATCGCGCGCCAGCCCGGAGGGTTCGACCGTGTGCTGCGGCTCCCTGCCAGGTGAACCAGAGCGGTTTCACGAGGGCGGCAAAGCCACTGATTCCCTTGGGCATCTCCGATGAGTCAACAGGGGGTTGACAGGCTGAAAGTGGGGGTCGAAACTGGGGCTCAGCCGGGCTTCAAATACTCCGGCGGAGGCTCATATGGCTACGGACGCTCGGACGGAAAAGGTTTATGGTCCAAGGCAATTCCCTTGGATGTGGGTCATCGTTGTCGCCCCCGGAATCCTAGTAGTTATCGCAGCGCCCATCGTTGAACTTAACACCTTCACGGATCTGGGGTCCTTCAAGGACCTCGGGTACATCATCGGACTCGGTTGCCTCGTCGTTTTCACGTTTTATGGCATCTGGGGTTATGAACGGGCCTATCGGCAGGAGCCGGGTGCGGTTGCCATGCGCGATGCCATCGCGGCCACGGTGGTCCTCTTGTACCTCGTCCTGACATCGTGGGCCGTGTTTTGGGGCCCTGCGTCAGGGGTGAATACTACGTCCGAAGAACTGCTGAAGAGCTTCACATCTCTTACCTCCGTCGTTGTGGCTTTCTACTTTGGTTCTGTCACAGTTGATCAAGCGTTGAAGCGTCGGGGGCCGAGGCCGGGAGGTTCGCCGGTTGAGAGCGGGACAAACGCGGACCCCACAGGCAAGGAGTAACTTCCTCCCTTTTGTCCGAAGGCGCGAAGTCGAGCATGAGCCGGAAATCGGCGGTCGTGCGCTTATGTCGGCACTCGCTCAAATACCTTTCCGCGATGCCCCTGTGGGAGCTGACTCACTCGATGACACCAATGAGATGGCCGGAAAGGTTGAACCTTTCCTCTGGTTCGATGGTGTAGCGGGACCGCCATCCGGAACCGCCGTCGTTTTCGTCCAGATCCGCGCGGGGCGCTGCGCTGAGCTCGGTGACGGCGGCTGGAGCCATGGCTTGCAAGGGACGTATCCAGCCCCTCCTGCCGCAGGTCACAGTCGATCCAAGAGATCGGACCGCAGCCGCAGCCAATCTGAATCAACAGCCGGCTGAATCAAGGTCCGGACTCGGTATAGACGGACTATCTGCCCGGATCGCGCTGACAGGTTCCGGGGCGCCGGGATAAAATTGTGGCGGCTATCACATATCGCGGATTTGTGCGCGGGTACGGAATTTGTACTGATGCACATGGTGCGGCGGTCAGGAACAGGGCGGCGCTCTGGCGGGCCGGTACGAACAGCGCTGCTCTCAGCTGGAACGGGTCGTTCCATGAATATCGGCCACACTGCCCCCCGGGTCCGCCCCGAAGGACCATCCCGGACAGGATCCGGGGTGGGGCTCGCCCGTCGTTGCCGGTTGTGGGGGCGCGCGGCTGCCATCCTCGGCGCAATGGCCGCGCTGGTCCTGCTTTACACGGTCGGTGTACCGCAGGCGGTGGCTGCCCCGGACCCGAATGATCTATGCACGCTGATGCCGTCGGGTCTGCCTCCGGTGCTCCCGGGGGAGCCCACCACCGTACCTGCCCAGCCCGGCAACATGTGCCAGAAGCGCATCTACACCACTGATCCGGCACCCGCCGGAGGGTACCTGGCCTTCGGGATCGTCGCGGTGAGCGTCCACGCCAGCGCCGACGAGGCCCGAGCCTTCGCGACCGCGCCGTCCTCCGACAACCCCTTGGACCCGCCGCGTCCCGAGACGACGTACGGCGAGGCCGGAGAGGAGTTCGGCGGCGGCTCAACAGGGGCGGTTCCGACGTTGGTGTTCAGCCGCGGCTGCTACGCCGTCTTCACCAACGCCGGGTACGTGGTGAATCCCGACTCGAGCACCCGGACCCTGCCGACCGACACGATGTACCAGATCGCCGGCCAAACCGACGCGATCCTCAAGACGATCCCGCCCTGCCCGAACGCCGGCGCATCCACCACCCCGACCCCGCCCGCACTCACCGCCGGGCTGGCATGCGACACCAACTCCCTGCAGAACGCCGGGCAGGTCATCTGCACCGCGTCGGTCACCGACCAGGCCCCGGACGCCCAGATCGTCTACGACTGGTCGCTCGACGGGCAGGCCCAGTCCGGGGTCACCGGCGGGGAACTGTCGCTGGACAACGTTGCCGTCGGATCCCACCAGGTGAGTGTGGTCGCCCGCGACACGCAGAACAACATCAGTGCCTTACCGCAGAGCGTCTCCTTCGCCCGGGATGCCGCAGGCGGACAGGCGGGCAACCTGGCACCGCTGATCGCCGGTTCGGCACTCGCGCTGGCCGGTGCGCTGGGCGCCCTGGGCTACCTCCGGCACCGCGGTCACACCCGGCGCGCCGCGGCGGGCCGTCCGCCCGGCCGCCCGGCCCGGCCCGTGGCGGTTCCTCCGCCACCTCGAAGGGTGGACCCACGGACCGGCCCGCAGGTGGATGTCACCGTGCGGGTGAGTCCCTCCGTGCGGACCCGCGGCATGTACCAGCAAATCTGGAGTGATGGTGTCGACCTGGTGTTCGCGGAGTACGACGTCACCGTCGGCCCCCCGGACTTGTGGGAGCTCGACCACGTGGTCACCCCGCAACCCTTCAGGGCAAGCTCCGGCCCCGGCCAGTGGGAGCGGATCGTCGTCGCTGAGAACTACGTGCCGAGTATGAGGTACTCATTCGCGGACGGGCGCACCTACTTCCTCAACCCAATCCCGGTCGCACGGATCCAGCCGGCCCTGCCCCCGCGCACCCAGGTCGTGATCACGGCCCAGTGGAGCGACCTGGACCACCCGCTCAACGTCTGGGCAGTGCTCGACGTCGTCGTGCGCAACGCCAAGACGCGCGAGATTAACCCGGTCCCGGTCCCGGCCACCAGCCCTCCCGTGCAGGTCCAGGCGATCGGCGCGGGCCCCCGGCTCGAACTGTGGGCAGACAAGTCCCGCGGGCTCACCGACGGAAACACCCGCATCCGGGTGGAGCCGGCACTGTTCCTCTTCGGCCAGGAAGCCCCCTACCCGGGCGGCCTGGAGATCGTGCAGATCCCGCACGCAGCGGACATCCCCGGCGGGGAGCCCCTGCGCCTGGACGACTACTTCGAACTGACCCAGGACCCGCGCGGGCTGGACATCGCCGGCCACCCCGTGGCGCGGCCCGCGGACGCGGCCAAACGGCGCCAGGGCGTGACGCTGAGGTGCCTGTTCCACCTCCGGGACGACCCCGCCATGCAGAAACTGGGTGCGAGCCCGCAGGGCAGCTACCCGGTATCCTTCAACGTCCGGCCCACCGGCTACGGCTTCGGGCAGGAATCCACCAGCGGCGCCTTCGACTGGATGGCCGCCCAGCACTACCAGGCCTGCCGGGAGCACTTACCGCAGGTCCCGCCGGACCGGATCCAGCCCGCCGCCATCCGGCTGGACACCTGCAGGGTTGTTATCGAGCCGAACCCGGGCTCCCTGCCCCGCTCTACCAGCGCCCCGGACAGACCGTTCACCAGCCGCATCGTGGTCAGGCTGGAGAACTATGACACCGGCGAGTCCGCCACCGGTGACCGGCTCGGCCCCGACACAACCCTGGCGGGCGCGGAATGGTCTCTTGCCCTCAAATACGCCCCCGACACCGGACCGGATCCCGGGCCGTTCTCCGTCCAGCCCCTCGGTATTGATACCAGCGGCCGCCTGCTGTTTGCCGATGCCACAGGGAAGCCGCAACCCTTCTACGCCTACGACTACCAGACGCGCTGCTGGGACGCGGACAAATGCGTGCTCCGCCGGCAGCAGAACTCCAAAGTCATCCTGCAGTTCATGGTCCAAGGGACCTCCCAAGCCGATGGCGAGATCCAGATCATGGAGCACCCCTGCAAGATCGTCATCGAGCCCGACCCCGCCTCCCTGCCCCGCCCGAGCAGCTGCCCGGAGACGGAGAGACTGTTCACCAGCCATATCGTGGTCAGGCTGGTGAAGTCCGCCGACGACCCCTCCACCGGTGACCGGCCCGGCCGCAACATATCCCTGACGGGCGCGGGATGGTCTCTTGCCCTCCATTACGCCCCCGACACCGCGCCAGGTCCGGGGCCGTTCTCCGTCCAGCCCCTCAGTATCGATACCAGCGGCCGCCTGCTGTTTGCCGATGCCACAGGGAATCCGCGACCCTTCTACGCCTACGACCACCAGACGCGCTGCTGGGACGACGACGCATGTCTGCTCGATCGGCAGAACTCCAAAGTTCTCCTGCAACTCATGGTCCAAGGGACCTCCCAAGCCGATGGCCAGATCCAGATCGGGAAGCAGCCCGAAGCCGCCGTCTTCTGCTGGGACCATCCGGTCTTCGTCGTCGACCATGCCAAGGACAAAAAGGCAGTTGATTGGCGCGACTCGGACCCGCCCGTCGGGCCCCGGAGGATTGTCCACACCATGGAAACCAAGCTTTTGGCCGACATCCAGAACGGGTACACCCTGCCGCCTGGCACCATCGTGAAGATCGCCCGCGATCATTGCGGCACGGTGCGCCCGGACGGCCGCATCGAACACTTCCTGCAAAGTATCCAATCGGCCGGGGCCGGGTCCGGGATGAAGGATCGGCAAGGCAAGCCGTACAACCGGGACCAGCTCCTGGACATGAAGAAGGACGCGGAGCTCCATCCGGTACCCATCGGCGACTTCGCGTTCCCGCGCGTGTATGTCGACACGCTGGCGGATTTCCTCAAAAGGCGCGCGGTGATGATCAACTACACCGGTCCTGCCCGCGAGTTGACGCTCTACCTCCCGTAGGCCGGGGACGGTATCTCTAGGTCATCGGGACCGGCAAGGGTGGCGCCGGGTGAAGCGAGGTGCGGCAAGGGGTCTCCTCAGGAAGTGTTCTGACCCACCCATGCGCAGAGCCGTGAGTCGCTCTCCCCGAGGTCACGTCACGCGTCTCTGACCGCGGCAGCCCGGCCGGTCGCCTTTTTCGGCGGCAACCTGGACGAGCAAGCTCCGAATTTCATCCGGCAGCTCTGTGCCCTTGTTGTCTGCCACGGCTAGGAACGCGGCGGCCGCGTTGGCTGCAGCGTTCATGACCTCGCGGATGTGGCCGCCGGACGCTGCGAACGGCTGCTCAGCGAACGGGTCGATGACAAAGCTCGCACCGGAGCGGCAGTCATGCTGTGGGTCCGTAACGCTGGCTGTGATGCCGTGGGCTTCGAGCAGGTCAAACGGATTGATCAGATGTGGCCCCTCCGTGACATCACTTTTCATGCCGAAGTAGCTTCGTGGACGGTGACCGGGATCCCTTTGCGTTTGGCGTAGTTGAGCGTGTGCGTCGCGCCATTCGAGCCGTCCATGATGAAAGCGATCAGGTGGTCCGGGACGGTATCCACCATGGCCCTGTTGCGGGTAAATCCAGCGCCCATGTCTTTAGAACCATCCGGCTTCTTCCACTGGGCCGGGTGCCTCTCGACGGTTAAGCCGTTGTGTTCCCAGACTTCTTCGCAGATCCGGTCGGCACCTTTCGGGCACGCCCCGGACACCAGGATGGCTTCGGGGTCGCGGTCGGTGGAATCCCACCAGTCGCGGAGAGCATTCTTGATGACCTGACGGTCAACCCAAGTGCGGGAGCCGGTGATAAGGAGCCGCGGCGGGGAGGCAACTGGATCAGGCAAGGTTCAAACCCTTCTTGGCCGAGAACGACCATTGGAGACGGCACGGTTGTCCGGTCAATGCGCAGGCCCGGAAGTAGGCAATGGCACGTTTAGCGTTCCAGCCGAAGGGCTGGATCCAATCGAGGGCCGGGGCGGCATTCGACCCGCGGGTCTGCCCGGGGCCTTCAACTGTCCAGACAATCCCCACGGTCTCGGAGTCTGGCCAGGAGAGGATCCCAATTGCGGCCAGGTTGGCGGCATGGGCAACGAACGGCTCCATGCGTTCTTCCCGGGTTTCGGCCCGATTGCCGATCCAGTCACCCCAGGTCGTGCCCGCGTGGCCGGTGGACGCGAACTTGCGCCGTGCCAGCAGTTCGGCGGCGAAGGCGATCAGCAGCTGGTTTTCGTCCTGAGTCGGGTATTCGGCGAGTTTCGCTTCGGCGTACGTCAAGGAAGGTCTCCAGGGGTCGGGGATGATGTCTCAGGACTCATGTGTGCGGACAGAGCCGCTCTCTACCCCGAGGTGTCGCTAGTCCACGGGGACGAGGATGGTTTCAAGGACGTCTACGATATCGTCGCGAAGGCGCCAAGCGACACCGTAGGACGGGTCGGCGCAGCGGCGTGTCCAGCCGGTGGCGGCCTGGCGGCTTGAGGTCAGGACGCGGACCCCTGGGCCGTTCCAACTGGCCGACCACATGGTTGGAGCTGGAGCGAGTGCCTGTCCATCTCCGGTGAGGAGTTCGCGCAGCGTGGCGAGGGCAGCGTCGTCGGTGGGGGCTGGGATGGTCGCGGTACTCATGCCGGCTATGTGTGCGGGTGGCGTCGATACTGTCACCGGCACTGCCATTAGACTCAACGGCGGAACAACAACAGTGGGGGAAAATTGACCAACCAGACCAAGGGCTCGACCGCGCCGGGCGCTAAGAAATCCTCGACGCCGCGCAAGACCAACATCTACGTTGCGGTGTCCCCGGTAGTGTTCACGATTCTTGTCTAGCGGTTGGCATACTGTTTCGCCTTCACGGGCCGGCAGCAAACCTCTTCGATGCTGGCCTCAGCATCTCGATACTCGCTGCCGCGTTGTTCTGTGTCATTGTCATTGTCCAGAACTGCTCAAAGGGCTTCCGGCCGCCAAAAGGCTCTGAGATCGGCAAGGATCTGCTCGCGGCCCTGTGGGGCATCGGATTCGCAATCCCGCTCATTTTTGTCGCTCTGGACGGAAAGCTCACGCCCACGGCAGATTGGATTGTCCCCGGTGGGCTGGCGTTCGTCAGGATCCTCTTCCCTGCCATCCGGCCACGCCGGGTACCCGACGCCGAGACGACGCTACCGAGGTATGAAAGTTCCCCAAGCTGTACCGTGCCCGAGGACGGGAGCCAGTAAACTACCCGGGAAACTCTCGCGGACGCTGTTGTAGTGTTCGGCTGCGTCGTTGTAGGCGGCCTGGGCGGCCACAATCTCCGGGGTCGTGTCCTGCAGCGTTTTCGCGGCGGCAGTGAACTCCTTATTGGCGACCAGGCCTGGGTGTTTTGCGGCAGTCGTCATCAGGCGGTTCAGAGACGTTACCAGGGCCGACTGTGCATCGGCATATTTGCGGGGAGCCGCAACCGGCTGTCCCGGCGGCGATCAGGACGGTCAATGCAAGGGCGCGAAGAGTGCGGGTCGAGGGGTTCATGGGCCTCATGTGTACGGACTTTCGGACGGCTCTCACCAGGGGTTTTTGGGGTGGTCCTTTTGTGTGGTCCAGGGTGGTCCTTTTAGTGGTCCATGCGGTGGTCCATCCCGAATCAGCAGGGTGGTCCTTTTAGTGGTCCATAGACTGTCGTGGACCACCCCTAGACTGGGCATCCAGAGGCGGCCCGAGGGCCAGAGGAGCAGGGAGGACATCTGTGAGCGCACGAATCGAACCAGACGGCCGGACAATGATGCTGCTATCGCTGGGGCTCGTGGGGATCCTCGCGATCGCCAGTTTTACCCTCTCGTTCCTGGGTTTGATCCAGGCCGCGACATGGGCCGGCATCCCTTCCGAACTCCGCTGGCTCGTCCCCATCGTCGTCGACTCAACGATCCTCGTATACGCCGTTGCGGCCAGTGTTCAAAGGGCTAGAGGGGAATCGACGGCCCTTTCCTGGGTCGCCGTCGGCTTCTTCACGTTCGTTTCCGTCCTCGCCAACGCAGCGCACGTCTTGGCGCCCGGCGGTGTGCTCACGGCCTGGAATGGGACTGTCATGTTCGGGGCGTTCCTGGCAGCCATAATGCCGGTCAGCTTGTTCTTCGCGACGGAGACGACCGTGAAGCTCGCGGTTGCTCCGGTGTATGGGTCGGTGGCGTCCCGCCGGCGCCGCGCGCAGAAGAAATTGGACCAGATGGACCACTCACGGACCGGAGAAAAGGACCAGTGGACCACTTCAAATGGACCACGTAAAGGACCAGCTGATGGACCACTTGTGGACCACCAAAAGGACCACCCGCGGACCACCCCGAAAAAGCGCGCTGAGGTCGACCCGAAAACGATCCGTGAACTGGCCGATCAGGACCTCAGCCAGCGGGCAATCGCGCAGCGGCTCGGGGTGTCAAAAACGACAGTCGCCAGGGTCCTCAGCGACCGAGAATCATCTAGCCTGACGATGGCCTAGCAGCCCGGCTATGCCTTGGCCGAAACGGTCAGGCCTTCCAGTAGTGGTTAGGACTCATGCCGTAGTAGACCATCCAGATGAATCCGATGCCGCCCGTGAAGATGGAGATGAGGATCCATTTGGTCATGCTGTGGGGGGTCTGCTGGCGGTTGTAGACGACCTCGCGGTTGACGTTGAGATTCGATGAAGTCATCGGGCCCCAGCTGTTCCGCTGCTGTGGAGCTGGCTGCTGGTAAGGCTGTGGCGCGTAGCCTGCGTGCGGTGGAGGCATCACGGGGGCAGATTGGAAGTGGTCCGTCCATTGAGTGCCGTCAAACCATCGCTGGCGGCCCGGGGTTGTCTGATCGTCGTACCAACCAGCTGGTGGAGTTGTCATTGGACTCTCGGCCTTTCGTATCCCGGTGGCCACATGGCCGAAACTACTCTGACCTTACGGGACGTACTTAGCACTCCGGATGAGACGACACACGTTAGTCGAAGCCGTTGTCGTCGTCGAGGACGATCCGGGAGCGGATGGTTTGGGGTGCTGCCGGCGCTTTGATGAAGTCCTCGGCGAGGTCTTCCAAGGCGAGATTCTCCGTCGGGCGTTGTTCGGCCTCGAAGTCGGCGATACCGGCCTCGGCGACTGCCTCGAATTCCTTGTCTGCAGCGTCCTTCGCCGAGACGACTTCGTGGAGCTCCTCCACGGCGGCGGCCATCCCGCCCACTACTTCGTCGATGGGCATGGGCTTGGTGGCGGTCGGTTCATTAACGGTCTCTGCGGCCGAGGTCGGCTTTGGTGCGGCTTTGGTGGCTTTCGCGGCGGCGACCTTCGCGGGTTTGCCTTCGCAGCCTGCGGTGACCTGGCACTTTGACGGCGCGGTGTCCGAGGTGAGGATGAACATGCCGCAGACCGGGCAGATGACCGGAACGACAGCCGGGCTGATCCTGATAAGACTGATCTCCGGCTGGCGGCGGCTCATCAGGTCCAGCTGGGCATCGTCCATGTCGAGGGCCTTGAATGCCTTGATGACGTTGACATCGTCGGCTGCCATGGCTGCAGTCAACCCGTCCCAGGAGTTCTGTTTGCATTTGCGCAGCACGGCAAGGCCGAGGCTAACCGCCTGGGCGGTCTCCCCGTACTCGGAATTGGTTTCCAGGCCCGCCATCAGCGGTCCCCTGTCGTGCTCATGCTGATCATGTGTGCGGCAGGCCGTCGTCCCGTCATCAGGCGGCCAGCTCGTAGCCGCGGGCGTCCATGACATCCAAGACGATGTGTTCGATGATGTCGCCCAGGGACTTGAACTGCTTCTCCATCTCCAGGTCCTCCGGGGTGATGGCCTTGTAGGCGTTGGACTGCTCGTTCAGTGCCGAGGTCATCTCGGTGACGTTGTTGTCGGCGCCCGGGAGCATGACGTTCAGATCCTTCGCCTTGTTCCGAAGAATCGCTCGCATGTGGGCATCAAGGGTGTTGGTCGCGAGCAGCGTCGTAACCATGCAGGTGTTCTGCTGCCCGATTCGATTGCAGTTGTGGACAGCAGCGCTACCGACCACGTACGACTCGTCGCCTTCCAACGACAGGTCCCAGAGTCGCTCCCCGCGTTTCGCGTATCTGGAAGTGACCTTTGAGACTCGCCTCCAGTTCCAGGGACCCTCGTGAGTGTCATCCGTGAATTCAGTCACATAGGAGTCACTCGCATTCATTGCGTTGATAGTAGATGTCGCATCCTTGAAGCCGCCTCGAATGGTCCTCGTGCCTGTCCAGTACCCGAGAGCTGCTGCGATGAGCCCAAGCTGGCCGCTCAGGGACGTTGAAACCGTTGTCCACGAGAACACTGCCTTCTCACCGTTGGCCGACACCTTAGCGTGCCCGTCGCCGGCCATGTAACCGAGGAAAACCTGCTCGAGCTGGGACTTCGAAAGGTCGAAATCCATGACGGGAAACGCTTGTTTTGGGCGCGGTGTCCGAACATCTGCAGGAACCACGCGGCAAGGTCCTGGGAAAAGATTCTCATCTCGATGCCGTTGTGATTGCGCTTGTAGATCGTGAACTTGAATCCGAGCGTCCGCTAAAGATATTCACCATGGGCCCGGAGCGCATGCTCCTCGTTCCGGTGACCCGAGATGGATACGAAAGCGCCTTTGGACTCAAACTATGGAGGACACGCTTCTGCTTGAAAGGGGCGGTCGTGGTTGACCTGTTGATCGAATACTTCCTGGAGGACATTCTGTGTCCGTTGATCGTCCTCCTGGTCGCCATCTCCGTGTTTGCCGTCGTGATGCGCACGGAACGCGTGCGGGAGCCCGCCGATGGGTAGGCCAGGTCCTCTTGAGCGCGGCCGCGGATACCTCCGTACCCGTTCGGCGCCGGCCGAACCTTTGGCCTTCTCCCTGAACGGCCACGATTTCGAAACGGACGGCAAAGACCTCTGGGTCACTCCCCGGGTTCCGCCCGGATCGACCGAATCAAGGTCAGCCGGTATCTGGTCGACCAATCGATCCGCAAGGGCTACCCTCGTGAGCTCATCCGACCAGACCTGATGACTGAGGAGTGGGCCCGCGCTGCCGCCCTCTTCTGGTTGGAATGGTCCCGCGCCGACGAGGCCGCGATATGTTCCGCATGTCGTTCTCAAGCTCACAGAGCCGGAGCATGCCATCGACCAATTCCTCGGCGGTGGCATGCAAGAACCTGTCCCATTCGGCGAGCCATATCTGTCGGTGCGGCTCGTAGCCGAAACGGCCCTCGCGCCGCTCGGCACCTTCGTATTTCACCACGTGGCCTCGAAGTGGATGTGAGCCGCGCCAATGACCTTGGCCGGAGTATCCAGATGATTGGCGGGCGAGTCCTGTTCCCCGAATAAGGTCGAGGGGCTGATCGCCCAGAGGGCCAAATCGGTGTCGGGCACACCGGCCTCGCGCGCAACCGTAATGAGTTTCGGAATGACCGGGAGAATCTCCCTCCCGGCGAACTGATATTTGGGGAGCCACAGCTCGCCTGCGTACTCGAAGGCGAGAAGTTTTCCCTCGCGGCTGAGCTTTACGACCTGGGCCGGGTCCGGCGCAATGGGGTTCATCAGCACGGCGGCCTCGGGGAGGGAGAACGACCCAAGGCACAATCGCTTCATCCAGCGTTCCTTGGCCGCCTCAGCGCGGGCTAGGGCGTCATCGTGCTGCATCTCTAGTACCCCCGGGCAGGCCGGTGGTGTCCGGCGAACGGGGCGGCGGCTCGACGCCCAACAATGCTGCGACTCTCCGCAGATCCTTCAGTGTCAGTCCTCGCTCGTCGAAGGGCCGAACCAGCTTCACCTCGGCGATGTTGGCGTGCATCTCTGTTAGATGCGCCTCGAGGTCTCTTGTCTGGCCGCCTGCCGGCTCGTTATCAACCCAGATCACGCGCACTGGCGTCTCCCAGACGTCTTCGGCGGCATCCCTGACGCCAAACCACTTCCAAGGCCGCTGAGAGCGGGCGTACATGAAAATTTCCTCGGGAGAGGGGTCATGGAAGACCTCGAATTCCGGGAGGCCGATTGACCGGGCCAGGAATCTAGCTTTCCGCCCCCAGGAAGAAAGCCATTTAATGTCTGCGCCTTGCGCGTGGAACGAGCTAAGGGCGGCAATGACGTATGGGCGAATGCGCACGGTCGTTGGCGCATAGGGCGGGACGACGAGGTTGAATTCCTGCAATCCTCGGAGCCCTGTCGTGGTCCACGGGTACCGAGTCGGCACGATGGTGCCATCGACGTCGAGCAGGACCAAGGTTTTCATAGCTCACACATTACGGCCCCGCGAACCGCGCCAGCGTTTTCTCCGGCGCCCTCTCACCGACGGTGACGAGCGTGTCTGAATCGGCAATCGTGTCCTCCTCAGGATGGCGGATGTCCTGGTCGAGAGTCGGTCGCCTTGTCGCCCTAGGGATCCATGGTCCAGACAAGATCCCCGGAGTTTGCCTCCCGCAAGGAACGCAACGCCGATGCGAGTGTTGAATCCCTCTGGTTGTCCAACGCCGCAACGAGAACGGGGTTAGCGAATCCGGAGGGCCCACATCTGGTCTTCGACGCGGATGGCTACCTCTCGACGTAGTAGCCGACAAAGCTTTCGAGCGCTAAGTACCAACTCCCTTGGCGGCTCGTAGAGACGTTATTGTGACTTCAGAATGGCCTAATGGCTGCGTTGTTAGCGTCCGCGAAATCCTGCTGCGAAACCCGGGCCAGCTGGATTCGAACATCCTCGTGTTCGCGCCTTGGCGGCCCCTTCTGAAGCGAACGTTACCTGACCGAAGAAAAGAATGCCAACGGGCGGCGGGAAGGCGACCGATCGCAACCAGGCCGGGCATCCCGCGTCCGTGGCCAAGGTCCTGTCGAGGCGGGGCCGACCCGGGTCACCCGGGCATTGCGCTCTCGGGTTGCACTTGACCGACCAAAACCGACCGGAAACCGACCCCTGGGTCGGTCAGCAAAAACCGCGCCAACACTGGGAAGCAGGGCCCCTATATATATAAAACCGACTTAACCGACCTTTTAACTCTCTCTATAGGGGGACCCCGGTATATATAGCCAATACATATCTCTTCTCTATATAAGCCCGCACATCCCCAAAAAGGTCGGTTAGGTCGGCAGAAACCACAAAAACCGCGCCAACACTGGGATCCAAGGCCATAAAACTAACCGACCGGGGTGCGGCAAAGGTCGGCAGGAGGCAGTCTTGACCGACTGCGGGCTCGAATCGAGAGTGCAATCGGGTTCGGAAAAGGGCTCCGGGAGCTGTTTCGCGACGGTGAGGGGGCCAACCTCCGCCGTACACATGGGGTACATGACATTCGGACTTGATCTCTCAGACCTCGGAATTGACGCCGCCCCCGGCACCACGGTGACCGAACCGGAACCTCTTGTTGAGGATGACGGGCGGACCCTTGTGATCGGTTCTGTGCTCGCCAAGGCTCTGCACAGCGTCTGGTCCGGGTCTCCGGTGACGGTCATCGACTCCCCTCCGGGTGCCGGCAAGACCTGGCTGGTCACCATGATCGTTGCGTACCTGAAAGAGCGTTCCGATCTGAAAATGATCATCGGCTGCCCGACCCGCAACGGCGCCTACGACATTTCCGCGCGCATCGCCGCCGAGCTGGGGCCGGACAAGAACGGCAACCCGCAGGTCGCCCTTTCCGTCAACAACATGGAACCGCCCGAAGGCGTCTCCCAAGGCGGCGCCCACGACGGTGGACGCAACACCCCGGTGGTGCGGACTCTCGCGTCGTTGAAGTCTTCGTCGGCCAGCACCGACTGTGATTTGATGATTGTCGACGAGGCCTACCAGGCAACGTTCGCGGACGTGGCGGCAGCAGCCGACAACGCCCAGCAGGTTTTGTTCGTCGGTGACCCCGGGCAGATCGGCCCTGTCGTCACGATTGCTACCGACGCATTCCGCGGCAAGCAGCGCGCGCCCCACATGCGGGCTCCCGAGGTGTTCTCCCAGATGGAGGGTGCTGAGATTCTGTCCATGGACACGACCTACCGTCTGGGCCAGGAAACTGTCGATGTGATCGCACCCCTGTACAAGTTCCCTTTCACGTCCCAGCGTCCTGACCGCTACCTGACCGATGCGTTCGGTAACCGGGCCTCCGAGATCGTCCCGCTCCAGCTGGAGGTCTCGCCGACGTATGACCACCTGCCTACCCTGGAAATCATCGCCCGGCATGCCGCTGACCTGGTCGGCACGACGCTGGTCGAGTTCGACAAGGACGGCATGCCCGTCACCCGGCTCCTGGGAACCGCGGATGTCGCCGTCGTCGTCGCCCACAACGCCCAGGAGACGAAGATCAAGGCCATTCTGGAATCGTTCAAGATGGACGGCATCACGGTCGGCACCGCTGACAAGCTGCAGGGCGGCCAGTGGCACGCCGTGGTGGCAATGGATCCGCTGATCGGCTACACCACCGCCGGAACGCACCAACTCTCCCCCGGCCGGCTTTGTGTCATGGCTTCCCGCCACATGACCTGCTTGCTGTGGTGCTGGCAGGACGGCTGGGAAGATGTCTTGTTCGACCCGGACATCGATCAGGACGAAGCGGCCCTCGGCCGCCGGGTCCGCTACCGTCTCACCGCCTGATCGGAACCCGGACCTAGGTTCCGGGCCGAACCGGGACCAATAAAAGAGTGACGGCACCGAATCGGTGCCGTCACTCTTTTTGTCTAGGGGTGCGCGATTCCCGATTACTTGACGAGGCGCAGGACTGGGCGACGCCGGAGGTGCGTCATCGTGCCGGGCTGGAGCAGGAAGACCGAAGCGGCGAGCAGGATGGCCAGGACGGATAGGCCGTTGAAGGACTCGGGGATGATGCCGAGGACAAGGGCGGAAGCGAGGATGGTCAGCTGGAGGATCTGTCGGGTGCTCATGCCGGGTATGTGTGCGGTGCTTCACAGAAGTGTCTCCGTTGGGCGGAAAAGTGCACCCAACGGTTCCCGTTGTATGAAATATCGAACATTCCTCCATGGAAGCTGAATGTTCGAGATATTGAACAAATGCGCATGTTGGCAATATGATCGATATATGGAACATGACCAGCTGACCCCGTTTTACCGGGCCGTCGATGCGCCGTCCCTGGGACGGTCCATCGCGGACGCGCGCAAGGAAGCCGGCCTGACCCAGCAGGATCTGGCGGATCGGCTCAAAGTGACCCGCGGAACCGTTATCCGGCTTGAGCGGGGTGAGGCGGTATCCGTCGTGGTCGCCATGCGGGCAATCAGGGTCCTGGGCCGTGACGTTGCCCTTGTGCCGCGCTTCTCGAAGCTTCAGGTCATCTCATGAGTGCACGCACCCTCGATGTTTTCCTTCGCGGCAGGCGGATCGGTGAGCTTCAGGGCAGCGGGCTTAAGCTGTCTTTCCTGTACGACCTGGCACCCTTGGCCGAGTATGGCGCCGAGTCCATCCTGCTGTCGCTGTCCATGCCCCTGAGCCGGAAGAGGATCGGCGGGCCGGAGGTCTACAACTTCTTCGACGGACTCCTGCCGGAAGGCCAGGTGCGGTCCCATATTGCCAAAGAAAACAAGCTCACCGCACCGGATGCCTTCGGCCTTCTCCGCGTGCTGGGTGCCGACTGCGCCGGCGCCGTTCAAGTCCTGCCGCCCGGCGAATCGCCTGAACTGCCCGGCGCTGCGATTCCGATGACGGACGACGAGGTGACGGGGGTTGTGGAGTCACTCCCGACCTGGGACCTGCCCGACGACTTCCTCGTCACCGCGTCCCTGGGCGGTGTCCAGTCCAAGGTGTTGCTGACACGGAACGGCTGCGGCTGGGCATGGCCGGGGCGCGGAGCCGTCTCCACCCACATCGTCAAGCCGGAGCCCCTGGACTCGACCATCCCCGATCTCCTCGGCTCGGAGGACTGGGCGCTGAAGACGGCTGCGGCCGCCGGCTTGCCCGCCGCGAAGGCGCACCTGGAGAATTTCGGGACCAGACAGGCCATCGTCGTGGACAGGTTCGACCGGGCGCCGGATGGTAGCCGGCTGCACCAGGAAGATTTCACCCAGGCGTTGGCGCTGACGAGCGCAGCGAAGTACGAAGGCACCTCGGCCCCGCCATCGCGGCTTACCCGCCTGGTCAATGCGGCCGCCCCGCACACGCGCGATGACGCCGAGTTCCGCAGGGATCTGCTCCGGGCTGTCTCCTTCAACGTGGCGATCGGCAACGGGGACGCCCACTCCAAGAATTACTCGCTCATCTTGCGGGACGGCGGCGAAGTGCTGCTCGCCCCGCTCTACGATGTGGCGCCCACCCTGCTGCTCTATGCGGCCAGCAACAACGCCGGCCATGCCGTGGCAGGGCAGATCCGCCTGGGCTACATCACCCTGGAACACCTCGTTCGCGAGGGTACAGCCTGGGGAATGGACGCGGATGACGCACGGCAGACCGCGGTGTCGGTTCTGGAGTCCATTGCAGAAGCGGCCGCCGGATCCTCGGCCCAGGGCAATCTCGGGTTCCTGCGGGAGCTTGTTCCGGCCCGCGTCAGCGACCTGCTTGACGGCAACACCGCGCGGCGCACTCTGAGCTAAGCCGCGGACCGGCGGGCGATCCTCTCCGCCAACGCCCTGTTGGATCCGGCGATTCTCTGCACGGTGTCGCGGGCCTCGACGTCGGTAATCCAGTCAAAGACCGATCCGTCGGCGTCACGCACGGCGACCGTCAGGTCACCGTACCGCCCGCCCAGGATGCTGGCCCGGCCGGTGAGTGCGTTCATGCCGTGGCGGAGCCGAGCGACAGCAGCCGCGTCCGGTTCGGGCAAGTATTCTGGATCCACGGTGCGCACGAAGGTGCGGACCAAATCGGTGCCGAGGGTGTGGTTGTCCTTGGCATACGCGAGCCGGTCCAGGGAGATAGCGAACCGGGCCTCGGGGTCGGCGGCGATGCGCTGCTTCCATTCGGCAAGGACGGTATCGCTCATTCGGCGGCCCCGGTCTTCGCCCCGAACTTTTCGTTCAGTTTCTTCCACATGGCATACTCCGGGTCAGCGGCGCCGAGCGCCTTCGCATCGTCGGCGTCGAGCTGCACGATGTGGAGTAAGTCAGCCGACTCCAGGCGCGTGGATTTCCGGGCTGCGTCCAGATCGAACCCCTGCTTCCACTCCTCAACGGTGCTGTAGATCCTCGCGGGGGCCAGGAGAATCCTGATGTCGCCGCGGTCACCCTGTACCCCAAGCCCTTCGGCCGCGGCGTAGGCGGCCGGGAAATTGTCGAAGAAGCCCGCTACATATCCGCCGGTGCGCCCTTCGGTTTGGTCTTTCGACCCGTAAACCTCAAACAGGCTCCCCTCGGGCACTTGAGCTGTGACGGCGTAGATGGCGGCATCCGGAGACAGTGCTTCGGTGGCAGCCAGGATGGAAGGATAGACGTCGTTTTCCCACCGTCGCGCCGAATTATCCAAGCTGACCGTGCCAGTGGTGAGATCGAAATTGATGTGTTTTGGCTGCAGGTTCATGTAGGCCGTGATCTTCATGTGCCCCATGTGTACGGCACAGGCCACTCCTTGCCCCGTGGTTGGACGCACCCGCTAACACGGTGTGAGCGTGATCACGGAAAGAAATTCTTCAGGAACGCGTAACCCTCTCAGCGTCAGCAGCGATTACCTCTTTGGTGACCTTCGGAGTGAACGACCGGATGGAACCCAATGGATGCGGCCGGCGGCGGCAGAATCGTTTGAGACCGGTCTTCTGACCGCCGCCGCCCGCCTGCCCGCTTCAGCGATGAGGATGTGGGTATGCTCCGCACACATAAGTCACATGACGACCACGAAAACCCCCTCCGTCCGGCTCAGTGACGAGAAGATCATCGACCTCCTGGACCACTACGGCTCTGCTACTGCCTATTGGGCGGCCAGTGCCACTGTCGACAAAGACGCAAAGACCTGCCGGATCATCGTGCGGGACTTCGTGCGCGAGCTGCTGCCCGACGACGAAGTACCCTCGGACAAAACCCTCACTTTCGATCAATTGCGTGGAGCGTTCAACACCTTGGCCAGCACAAACAAGCTGCCCGACCGGGAGGTATTCATGGTCGAGACCGACAACGATACTCGCGGCTTCGATGCCTTGGTCGTGGACAGAACAGTCCAACAAGCCATATTCGGGGAGATTTACGTCGGCTGATTTCTTTCCAGCCGCTCTCCCGACCATTTCCCACTCGCTGCGGTGAGGACGGGGTTGGGGTCTACGCATGGTCCCTGGTGAATATGCCAGATGCTGAGGAGGCTACTGTGATCACGCTCCGGTTCCGCCGCGCGGCACTGACCGTTCCACTTGCTGCTGTCGCCATGATGCTGCTGTCTGCCCCTGCGCAAGCCGACACTTGCATGCTCGATGACAAAGGCAACCAGGTCTGCGGGGCCAGCGGATTCGGTCCGTCCGCAGGACAGCCCGGCGCGTACACTGGCGTTGGCATCAACAACGGCACCCCCGGCGCGATCGGCCCGGACGGACGCCCGATGACGGCTGCAACTCCGCCGGCATGGTCGGCCCCCGGGTACCAGCCGCCTCCGGCCCCGGCTCCCGCGCCGAATGACCCTGGCGTGCTCACCGGCACCCTGCCACCTGGGGTGACTGAACCCGGAACCTCCGGGGTCACCGCAAGAGTCCCCCCAGCCCAGCCGGTTACGAAGGAGCTGCCTCCGGCTAATCCGCCCGGTGCATCAAACGGATCCGGGGCTTCAGCTTCCGGATCCTCTGCGTCGACCGCCGCCGCGGCGACGCCGTCGTCGACGGCAGCACCGTCGGCACGGGCTACCCCGGTACCTACGATGACCGAGATGGCGGTCCACACCCCGCCCCCGACGACGACGTCGCCGTCGTCGCAGGCCGCGGTCAGCCCGGCATCGCAGACTGCGCCGTTCAACCCGGTCCCGCTATTGACGATCATCGGTATCGTGGCGATCGCCGGAGGCGCCGTCTGGTTCGTACCGGGTATCCGTTCCGCAGTCGCCGGGCTGCTGCGCCGCGGCGGGCACTGACACACCCGTCTCCAATGCGGGGAGACCCGACGCCGGTTCCGTACACATGGGCCCTCGGCCGGACTCAGACCATCAGAATGGAATCCGGTGACACGTCACTGATGAACACCGGATACCCTCCGGCTGATTCCACTGTGGAGGCAAAGACGATCATGTAAACCAGTAGTTAGTCCTGAGTGATCCTGCCCCATAAGACAGGTACCGCCACTCTTGCCCAAGCGGTGGCCGGCCCTTAGGCTCCGGACTGGCCGCTATTTCGGCGGGCGCCAGCCGACATCCGATGGCCGCAGCGCAGCAGCGCGCCGCGGCGATTTCCTTCGGACACCGACATTAGCTCGGCTTCCGCCAACCGAAGACCCGAGAGAAGGGCAGACCTCGGTCGCGTTGACAAAGGTCTGGCTCCGCAGCTGGAGCTCACGGTCCACAGCTACGCCGAGCACGGGAAAGGGGTTTTGCTGACGTTCATTTAGTTGGCGGATTTTTACGTGGTGTCAGCTTGTCGTTTCTCACCCGCTACGTGGCTGGCGGATGTACCTCTTCTTTCAACTCAAGTTTGGGAATCTGATGTCCAAGTCCAAAATTCTTTCAAGCATCGTCCTCGCCGCCGCTCTTTCTCTGTCGGTCAGTGCTGCACCCGCGATGGCAGCCCCTCATGGTGGTGGTCACAGCGATCGCGGCGGCGATCACAACGACGGCGGTCGCGGCGGCGATCACGGCGGTCGCGGCGACGGCGGTCGCGGCGGCGATCACGGCGGGCGCGGCGGCGGCGGCACCCACGGCGGCGGCAACGGCGGCAACAACGGCGGCGGCACCGGCGGCGGCACTCCTCCCGGTGGTACTCCTCCCGGTGGCACCCTCCCCCCTGTACAGGTCTGAGCGCGTTCCGACAACCGTGAGTCCAGCAATTGCTGTGAGCGTTAGCCCCGGCATTGCCCGGGCGCAGCACGGCGGCCAGGATATCCCCGGTTCCGTTGCCGGCACCATAGTTAACGCTGGCGATCAAGGGCGCGAACCCGTACCCGCCCTTGTAGGCCTGGTCCTCCTGAAGGTGTCTTCAGGGGCAATCTAGGGTGACGCCAGGAGGACGTCATCGCCAATGGATTCCTCAACCCATTCCTTGACGCCGTCAGCGGCCAGATTCCTCCCATGTGTGACCCGCTCGCCCGGGCACCGCTGATGTCCGTGACCTCCGACGTCTACCAAACACGCCTCTACACAAAGTCCCAGAATAACGACACCCGGATACGGCTCGCCGCCGTCCGCGAAGCCATTGCCACCTCCCCCTAAGCTGAAACTGCGATTCATCAACCAGCGAGCCTCGAAGCGGGCTCAACTCAGACCTGCAGAACCGGTCCCAACTCAAACTGCCATAATCAGGACCCGATCGATCAGGATCGGCGCCGGTGCGATGACCCGGATCTTACTGTTTGCTTTCACGGATGGTCTCCTTGCCTAGGGTAGGCAGCACAGTACGCCGCCGACGCTGGCCGAAGGAAGATGTTCGCGATCCTTTCCCGTGTCGTACGCGGATGATTCGCGGCTGGAGGCGGTGAGAGCCGGCACCAACTCCGTACACATGGTGTCCATGACATCCCTCCGCGATGAAGCACAGAACCCTGAAACTTCGCCCGAGCGCCTCCACGAACTGATCAATCTCCCCGGCAACCGGGGCGACGGCGACTCGGATGCCGGCTGGTGCCGCGAGTACGTCGCCGCCAACCAATCCGCGTCCCTGGAGACACTCAGGGAACTCGCCACCGACCAGGACGACTGCATGGCCCGTCGGAACGCCGCGAACAACCCCTCACTGGATAGCCAGACCCTGTGGATGATGATCGAGGACAAAGACGACATCACCGCCGACGCTGCCCGGGCACGCCTTGGTCTGATTCCGAAGCCTCGCCCGAACGCTTTCGCCCGGGCAGTCCACATCCCCCAGATCGACCCGAAGACCGGCAGGATATTTAAGCCATGAGCCCGCGGGCATACGACTTGGTCGGCAACGTGATGCACCCGGCTGAGGTCTTCCCTCGTCTTGAGGCTATGGAGGCCATGGCCCAGACCCTGGAGGACGCCGGCCACGCCGACGCTGCCGTTGAAACGCGCCAGTACCTTGCAGAGGCACAAGCCTTCGCCGAGCTCACTCAGAGGCGTCTCAACCGGCTCCGCGGCGTCTGGCTTGCGGTCGAGATGACCGATGGTCCCGGCACGCCACCTGCTGAACGCCGGGCCAAGGTGGACGCTGCCGTGGACGCCTACCGGAACCTAGGAAGCGAAACCTGAGCCCGGCGGGAGAAAAGGCCAGCCCGCTCCTGACCGATCCCACGATCAGGGCCACCTGACGATGTCGGTGGACACCGGGTAGCCAAGGTCTTCCAGACAGGCCAGTACTGTGCCTGGCTCATGCGACAGGAAATACCAAGGCGGACCGCTGACCGGGATGATCCTGATGGCGTCGTGAGCGGTTAGCCAGGTCCTGACGCGCTCGATCTTGGCGACTTCGGCCCGTTGAAGAGACCAGGGCCCGAAGAGTCTCCCCAAGCCGTACGCGACGCTGAAGTTGAGAGCTTCGGATGTGGGGCTGAGCACCAGCATCCTGTACGCCGGATGGACGGCAAGGCCGCCCCAAATGGTCTCTTTGGAGCGCACGGTCCCTCCACCGTCGAAGTGCTCCTCCTCAAGAAACACCTCGGGCCGGGGCCGTTCCTTCCTAAGAGTGGTGACCGCCATGGCCACACCGACCAGCACGAGCACCACACCCGAGACTATGAACTGAATCCGTGACGGGGCCGCGGCCGCGAAAAAGAGGGCTGTAACCAGAAAGAATAGCTGGAGCGGGGTGGTTCTTATCGATGAGATCCGCCGGGTCCGGCGATACATGTTCAATGAGACCCCTGGCTACTGGATGGTTAGCGCCAACCCTAGGGCGAAGCCGTCGTTCTGCATAGCCGGTCAGAAGCCCACCCCGGTTTGGGCTCATGACTCATGTGCCCAAGGTTCACCAGCGGCCGGCCGGGGAGCTTTCCTGTCTTTGCCCCACACATGCAGGGCATGGAACCGTTCCGCATCATCATGACCCGCGAAGAGCTCGCCGCCCTGAGCATCGATTCGATCGTCTGTCCGCCGCGATTCCCAGGGCACGCATACCGCAAAGCGTGGGCCGGCAGAGTCCCCGACGACGGACGCAGCGACATCTACGTCGGGTTCGGGTCCACCCGCGAGTGGAACATCCACGAACTCTGGACGATCCTGACCATGCATTGCCCCACGGATGCCCCCGAAGCGTGGGTGTTGTGGGATGCCGCAGCGACCGCGCCCGAGCCGTTGAAGCCGAGCTCGTGGACGTCGATCATCCCGGGCCGCAGCCCGGTCAAGAAGGCGCATACCGGTCTGGGCAACGCAAAGGCGGCGATCTCCCATCAGATGTACGGCGGCGTGGCCAGCGTGGACATGTCGATTCAGGAGCTGAACCCGGTCACGGGCAAGTTCGAAACCTTATTCAGCATCCCTAAGGGGACCTTCAGGTCCCAGCTGCCCTGGTAGCGGAAAGAAGCCATGCAACCATTCCGCAGTGTCCGCTCCGAAGCGGAACTCGAAGCCGTCGCTGCCGACTCGCTCGTCTGTCCGGCCTACTCGCTGAAGACCATTTCGAGAAGGCAGCCCCGAACGAATGGGTCGAGCCTGGCAGCGAAGAGGAGATCACGCCAGCCGTGTTTTGGGGGATCCTTATCACCTACACGGCCGCCCGATGTGCTGTCCTGCAAGCCCCTTACCCTGGCCTCGATTGCGCCCAGGCAACCGCCGATCATACCAAAGCCTCCCCCAGGGCACGCTCGGAGCCTAGAATGTGGACATGATGCGGACGGGCGACGGCTCCTCGGGGCCGGACAGGAACAGGCCCAGCCTCCTGCGACGGCTCGGAGCGGGAGCGGGCAGCATGCTCGTCGGCGCGGCGGCCGCCCTGGGCGCAGTGGCTGCTGCGTCCCACCCCCCGGAGGCGGGCACCAACACATCACCCCGTGAGGCCACGAAGGAGAACACCCCGGATCTTCTTTTGCCCCTGGAGGACGATTCGTCCTCCGGGGGCGGACTGGCGCCAGACATCGCGGCGCGCGTGTCCCAGAAGCACGAGCCCAGCCCCGCTGAGGACCCACTGGCCGCACTCCTCTCACCCTCTGCCATTGGCGCCGCTGCCGCCGCCGCGGTCTCCGCACTTGCGGAGATCTTCAAAGAAGCATCCAAGGACCTGGTCAAAGACGAGACCAAGGACAGGCTCAAAGCGCTGCTCCACCGGTCGGTCAGCGGCAAGGGGACCGCGGACGATGTCCTGCTTACCCCGGAGCAATGGGCGGCGGTCCAGGCTGCCGCCGAGAAGAGGGCCAGGGAATCCTTCGACGACGCGCGGGCCCGGGCCATCGGCGCCGATCTGGCCGCCGAGCTCGAACTCGCCTGGGACAGGTCCGATGAGCGGGTCATTGACATGGTCCGTCACGCATATGCCGCCGGCGCCTTCGAGGAAGAAGTGAAGCGCGCCGTGAAAGCAGCCGCGGAAGCCGGGCGGCGTCAAGCGGCTACCGACGCCGCTGAGAAAGGGCGCGCGGCGGGGCGCCGGATACGACTCTGGCCGGACGGCGACAACCACTAGATAGGCATTGGCTGTCCTGCCTGTCTATGCGCAACCGGTAGCCAGGGACGCGGCCGGCGCCTCCGATACGATCATCCTGGACGAGGACCGGGGAGTCTGGGTCCTCATCGACGCCGCATCCCGTGCAACCGGTCCGCCTTCCCCGTGCCGACGACTCCCTCGACTTCCTCACCCGTGCCCGCCCGGACAAGCACCGCATCGACTTCCACCCTGTTGAGCGCATCGAGACAGGCACATCCGCCGACACCTTGCCTTGGTAGGCCGAGTCGCTATCATGTAGCCACAGCATCTGCGCTGTTCTGTGACCGGAGGTTCAGCGATGCCTCAACATCCCGACGAAGTTGTCCGCCACACCCGCGACGATCTGGTTCAGGCGTTGGCTGACGTACTCGGTTCCACGCCGGATGACGCCAGGATTCATGACGCCCTCGAGCAGGTCATAGACGAGTTCGCCCTCGGCGCTTTTGATCCCGAAGCGGTATATGAACGGTTCTTCCGCGACGGACCAGTCGCCACGGATCTGGACCTGCTGGCAGTCAGGGGCTGGGCTAAAGGCCGACTCCTTCTGTAGTAAGCCGCGGCATGCCGGGGCGGTGAGGGCGGGGTGAGTCCCCGCACACATGAGGGGCTGAACAGTCCTGATTGGAGATTCATGCCTGACATCAAACTGAAGCCCGTGACTCCCGGCAAGTGGAACAAGCCGGCCTGGTTCCGGACCCGAACCGCCGAACTCGGACCGGACCGCAAAACCGGCGAAGGATCAACTTTCCTGGTGACCGCCGATGTCTACCTCGATGGTGAACACATCGGTTCCGTCACGGGAACTCTCAAGCCCAACACTACCGTCCGTGACTGGGTCCCGGACCGGACCGGTGCCGGAATCAAGCAGCACGGCACCACCCGGTTCCAGGCCGTCGACGCCCTGGTCCGCACCCACCTGACCGACCTGCAGCAGTACCCGATCGCCCACCTGGCCGCCGCCTAGGATCCGCAGAAAGCCCCGACGTATTCGTGCTTGGAACGCTTATCTTGGAGGCCATGTGCCAATCATGGATTGGTGTTTGACGCACGATGGGGTCTTCGAGAGTGTAGGCGAGAAATATGTCTATTACACCAGGAGGCCCGAGGCATCGGGTCTCTCATCAGTCAGGCTGACGGATTCTTCCAACGCTTCCGGAACCGGCAACCGGTTCAGCCATTCCCTGGCCTCCTCGACGGAAGTGAAGTATCCGCGCGGGCACACCTGCTCCCGCATCAGGGCCCCGGCCATCACCCGGTCGACCACGGTGGCCCCGACTAGTGCCACAGCGGATACAAACTGCGTCCCCTGCAGCGTCATTCTGGACTCGAGGCTCATATACACGTCCACGACCTCTACGAGCATGGGCTGCAGCCGGCCTCCGCTCACGCCCCGGATGGCTGCGACGACGGCGTCAGCATCGTCGCCCGACACCGATGATCCGGGCGCCCACCGCAGATGGAAGGTGCCTTGCGCATCCACGTTCAAGGTTGCGTGTGTGCAGGTCAACGCGATTTCCATCATGATGGGCCCCTTAGTCCTCCCCTGAGGTTAGCGGTCTCCGAGGCACAGAAGTGATTTATCGAACATTTTCGTCAGTTCTTCCGCCGACCGAAGCCCCATCCAGGCGCCAATGGCCCACCGTCCGCAAACAAGTTCCTCAACGCCTGTAGGACTCGTCGCCACAAACTGCCCTCCGAGGTCACCTTGCTCATTGGGATAGCGTACACATCGGGACATTTGCGGAGCTCGGGCCGTGAATGGCGTCCCATTATCCGATCGGCAAACGGCCACCAAGGTGACATCTAGCGCTGCGAAAACGGCCCACTTATCGTTGCGATCGACAGTCCAATACAAACCGCCGCATCAGCTCAGTCTTCGGCAGCTTCCTGGGCGTGCTGTAAGACATCGACTTGGTCCCCCACCGTTTTCTCTCAGGCAACGCTGGGCTTCCTTAACGGGAGAGCACAATGGCGCGGTCAGTGACAGATCATCTTCTTTAGCGAAACAGAACCCGCCACTGGCCGACATTCACGTTTGGCTCTTATACCGGTACGGGAAACGCGATGTCGTAGAGGGACTTCACGTCTGTAGCGGCCACTGGGAGAAATTCGGGACGACGTTCCCAAAGCCAGGACGACCCGTCCTCCCCACTCCGGCGCCTCCACTACCGGGATGCCTAGGCTCGCATCATCCCGCGCGACTGCCCGCCAGCTGGTCGGCCATCATGCACGAATAGGGATCCACCAGCGTGCCTGCGGGAAAACTCTTCGTTCCGAGGCTGTCGCCCGTAACCGTGCGCGGCTACGATGGCGGCATGGAACCAGCCGACGTACGTAAGAGACTGTTGTGGTCGATCGTGGCGCTGTTCTGCTCAGTGCCATGGGCACTCCTGATCGTTGTTCACAGCGGCCAGCCTCCATGGATGAGCATCCTTTTCGCCGGGATTCTTGCCGGTCCTCACGTCATCATTTGGCACCGATACCTATTCAGCCCTGGTCGGCCCTCAGCAGATCACAACAAACAACACTGACTGATCCGGAACGACTGCATGGCGAGGGTAACCATTCCCGTCGGCTGGCGCTTCGTGCCATGGCGAGCTTCAGGTCTTTCCCGGTGAGGCTGCCTTAGGACTTTCGACGGTGAAGGCAACAGAACATCGAGCCGAGCGTGTTACTCGGTCAGGGTGGCTTCCTGCTTGGGCCGGCACAGGCTGGCATTTGGTCCCGCGCGCCTGAAGGGCACTTTTCGGCCCGGTCAGGGATCCCCTCAGCGCGTAATGGGATCCTTTACCGGTCTGTGGCAGTTACCGGTCTCGCCGTTTCACCCGTCGTTCCACAAAGAATGCTGTCAAAAGAGCGACGGCCATGACGCCGAACATTACCAACATGAGGGGCCGCAATAGGTCGGGTTGGGCGAAGGCAAGGAAGACCAAACCGATCATGAGAATGGCGGGGCCGAGAACCGCAAGCCTTAGTTTTACCCAGGCTTACCCCTATATTTCTGTTACCGAACTCTATTCTGTGGAGCGCTCTTCAACCATCCCTATCCGTGCACCTGTCACGCACTCGATTGACAATCGCCCCCGCGAAAGGGCCGCCTACACCCCTACGGTGAGTGGCTGCGCCAAGGCTGCCGTACGACAGTACCCGTCTGCGGCCTGCTCGTCGTGTCGCCCTGGACACTCTTCGGCTGGCCCGAAAACCCACCGAGGTGCGGTTCGGGCTGGCTGTGATGCCTAGGACTCCCGGGGCGGGAGTCCGGCGGGGTCGGCTGGGGTGATCGTCGTGGATTCGAACGCTTCGGGGGCCAGGGGTTCGGGTACGCCGGGGATCTGCCACGGCGTTACTGCGAGCGGTACGCCGGGACTTTTGACCCGGTGAGGCATGTAGGCCAGGACTGCTGCTTCCGGGACCTCGAATGAGACGGCGACCGGTTCCGTGCTGTCGGTATCGTCGAGGGCTGCGAGGATCTCCTTGCGGTTCGAGAGCCGGATGGCTTGCGTGATGAGGCATACGGGTCCGATGTCGATTTGGTGGCGACCGATCTGGGTTGTGTACTCGGCATAGAAGTAGCCGTTCGAAACCTCTCCCTCGAACTGCGCGAGGAGGTTCGGAAGCTGCTCTCTTGCAATGACTGCCTGATCCGGGACGGCCACGGAGAACGGCCACACGCTACAACCTCCGTTGATCATGATGGCGATCGTCCGGAGCGAGATGAGGCTGTCTGCTTTCAACACCGGGACGGCGAAGTGCCGGCCTGTAAATTCCTGGATTCTGATGAGGTCGGTCATCGCCAGCTTGAGCTGCTCGAGTGCGTCCCTGTCGTGGAGTCCGTCGGTGGTCGGAGCCGATCCGGCGATGAGCTTCTGTTCGCCGACCCAGACCTCGAGCTGGGCCGCGTCGGTAAGCTTCTGGGCGAGTTCGACGGCCGCGAGGACGTCCTGGGGGTAAGCGCCCTCGGTGCTGAACTTGAAGGAGAACTCGCATGGCTTCCCGTTCTCTCGCGGGACGAGCAGGGTGAGGGTGAAGCAAGGCCCGAACCCGGCTACCACCGAGATGCCTAGAGCCGCCACACCAAAGTGCCTGACCGTACCTTCGCGGCTGAAGACGACTTCCCCGTTGGTGCCGAGGACCTTCACGTCCACAGTGGATCCCACCATGTGTGCGGAGGGTTCAGGGACGAAGGAGACATGGGCGCCCTCAAGATCGGCGGCGAGGAGAGACGGGCCGGTGACCCGCAGACTCTGGACGACCTCGGGAGGGAGCGAGACAGACTCGCCCGTGCCGTAGCCGAGGGAACGTTGGACCCTTTCCAGCAGTTCGGCCTGGTCCGGTCCGAAAGTGCTCTCGAGGTGGACTTTCAGAGGTGAATCCTCGGCGGCACGCGGGGTCTTCGCCTTCACCGCGAGCTGGACCTCGCCGTTGACCATGGACGGCTCGAGCGTCCAGTGGGGATCCGTGGTGTCAATGGCCTCCTGGAGGCGTTTCATCCGCTCGACGATGTCGGTAGCGCCGTTGGCTATCATGGCCGCCTCGACGTTGTAGTCCCTGGCCATCTCCCGCAGGTCGTCCCGCTTGAAGTAAGTCTCAAGGTCCGAGTTCCGCGAGAGCAGATTGTCGAGTTCGAGTCGAGCCCACCACGATGCGCTGACCTCATGCTTCTTTGCAAGCCTGCGGATGAAGTTCTCCTCACCGATAGTGAGGTTCTCGGGAAGGACAAGCGTCCACTCGTCCATCCTCTTCTCACCGAGTGCCTTCACGAGCGAGCGGCGGATTTGGGCGCGTCGGCTACCACTGGCGGGAAAGCCGCCGGGGAAGTACTTAAGTTGGAAAACATGGCGGCTATCGCCATCGTCGACAACAACGTCGAGGCCGCCGTCGCCGCCCCGGCCGTTTACCGCCCAGACCTTGTACTTGGGGTCTCTGTAGCAACGCCTGATCAGCAGCTCGACCATCCGGTCGAAAACTGGCTGACCGATGCCGCTCCAGTCGATCAACGCCGACCTCCGTGAGAGCCGTTCTGTTCCGACTTTGCCCACATAGACGAGCCCATCCACCCAAACCTAAACTTCCACCAACCGTCGATGGTCGGCAGGAGCCATTCTACGAGCGACTCCCTCCGTGATCGGAACCGGTCCGGCTTACTGGCGCGCCGGAACCGGCCGCGACGACATCAGCCGGTGCGCACCTTTAAAATCTGCGGGTGAGCGTGACCAGTAACGGTCGTATTCGTGCGCTGGCCACACCGCATCGTCCGCGGCTCCTGACGCCGCGCCAATTCGCGGAACGCCGACACTGACCTTTCAGTCGGCGCACCGGATCGCGTCGCAGACGTTCACGGCTGGGCGTGACGCTCCAACGCGTCCAGAGTCGTCTCGGGCGATGTGTTGAAGCAGAATGTGATTCCGGGCGATTCCGCATTGCACACGTTGATGATCCGTTCGAAGAGCTCGGTGTACTCCGGGATCATCCTGATGCCGCCCCCGATCATCACGAGGCCGAAACGATCACGACCGAACGCCGAGCGAATCTCTGCTTCGGCCTCGTCCGGGGAGGTGCCGATCAGGCAGTTGACGGCGTCGAAGCCGGCGGCCGTAGTGGCCCCGAACCCCGCTTCGATCCGTTCGGTCATCGTGGCCTCGTCGAGGCCAGGAGGCAGCTTGCTATAGTCGAGGGCTCGCGCGTGGATGCCGATCATGAGGATTCGAGTCATGGGCCTCATTGTGGCATGCACGCCTCACCAACGAATTAGCCAAACCGCACCACCAATCAGGCGGGCCCGCTGGATCCTTGCTGGACCCGCCCCGCCCCAGATGAGCTGTTCCTGTAGTGCAGAGGACTCCTGACGTTCCGTGCAGATGACTTCGGAAAATGTCATCGGTGGGCCGGCCCCAGGTTGCGAACCGCCCGTTAGACGGTCGACTGCCGTGCCACGAGAAGCGGATGTTCCTGTCCGCACGATTCCTGGCAAGCGTTATGTACGTAAGACCCGCACGATGAAATGCACGGTGACGGGGGGGATTACTGCAATTCTGTTCCTGACCGCGACGACGCATTATCTGAAGATGACGCGAGGACTGATCCGAACGCCAGATAGCGCTGCAAAGGAAAGCCTCTAACCCCGCCCAAGCGTCTTAGCCGTTCATGGGATCCAGTTCGGTGCTGTAGGTTCAACCAAATGACTAAACGGACCGTCGGGACCGTTGGCTGGGAGAGAAGTGACAGCATACTGGGTCGTCCGTCTGGGCACGGGCGGCGTCAACGCGGAGGAAATGATCGAGGCCGGTTACTTGGGCGTCCATTTCATGGACTACGACATCAAGCCGTACCTCGGTGCGGGCTCCGATGCGTTCCGCGGGGCACTGAACGGCATCTACCGGGAAATGTACCCGGAGATGTCGAAGATCGGTGCGGGTCTCGGGATGGGCAATCTTCACGCAGCCTGTGAGGCCATCACTGAGGGCGACGTCGTCCTTGCCCCGAAACCTGGCCGGACCTACCAGTACGGGGTTGTCACGTCCGGCTATGAGTACCACGCCGGGACCGAACTCCCCCACCGTCGCCGCGTCGACTGGCAGGGTTCCTTCAGCCGGGATGACATGAGTCCGCTGCTTGCATCATCGGCAGGCCGGCCGCAGACGGTTTTGCAGCTCACCGCCCATAGCGCAGAGCTCGCACAGCTGACCGGGAGACCCGACGTGCCGATCATGGAGGCTGCCATCGCCACCGAGGTGGAAGAGCAGCTTGCCTTCCAGATGGAGAAACAGCTCGAAGACTTCCTGGTGCACAACTGGCGCAGCACCGTCCTGGGACAGGAGTACGACATCTACGAGGAAGACGGCCAGCTTGCAGGCCAGCAGTACCCCTCCGACACCGGCCCGATGGACATCCTCGCGGTCAGCAAGGACCGGAAGCGCATCCTCGTCGTCGAACTCAAGCGTGCCCGGGCCAGCGACGTTGTCGTCGGACAAATCCAGCGCTACATGGGATTCGTCCAGGAGAAGCTGCTGGAACCGGGGCAGACCGTCGAAGGCATCATCATCGCCCTCGATGACGACATACGGATCCGCCGCGCGTTGTCGGTGGCTCAGAACATCCGGTTCATGCGGTACCGGGTGGAATTCCACCTGGAGTCTTAAGCCCGCCGTCCATTAGGGCTCATCCGTATTGACAGGGGTGCCCGGCGCTCCTCGTCACTATCTCGGCGGCGGGAAGCTCCTCGGTTCCCTCCGCACACATGAAGTCCATCAGATCCCGACCCTGAAGGACTTCACTTGAGCACCGATATCAGCCACGGCTACCGCCTCATGCCCGGCATCGAGCCGTTCGACTTCATTACCCGTGTCCGGGAGGTCCTGGACCCTGCCCGTGACGCTGCCGACGCGAAGCTGCTCGCCGGTCTCTACGTTGACGCCATCGACGAGACCTGGTTCCGGGGCGACCCCATCGCCGAACGAGCAGGATATACGGCCTGGCGTGAATGGCACCTGGAGCAAGCCAGGACAAGTCCCATGGAGCGCCGCCACGACCCGAACGAATTCGGCGTCCAGATCGGCAAGGACCCTCTCACCGGCGGGTTCTACCTGCTGGCCGTCACCTACAACCAGGACCTCCGCGCCGCCTTCTCAACGATGGAGGAGATCGAAGAATACGGCTTCTGGGACAGCTCCGACTCTTACCCTGACGGCGTCACCCGTGCCGATTGGGAAGTCCGTGAGGCCCTCTGGGACCGAATCATCCCGGGCCGGGGACGGTCCGACATGATGACCTTCAACCTCCGGCACGCCTCCGACCGGGGCGTGCAGCGCCTTCTGGGCATCGACGGTGACGACACCTCATCCGTTTTCGCCGCAATTCCGAATGACACCCAACGGGCCAGTGGCGCGGGCGGGAACGCCTACCTCCAGTACCTGGTCAACGAGAAAGGCGTCGACGTCCGTGACGCTATCAACCATGTCGGCTTCGGCCGGTCAGCGAAGCTCAGCCTCGTCACCGATGTGGCGGCAGCACATCTGCTGGCGATCACCCAGGAACTGGTCACCGAAGGCTCCCACGGGGCGGTCATCGATCCGGCCTATGCGGAGGACATGAAGGCGGCGTGCGAGGCGCTCTACGAACTGGACCAGGAACGTCTCAGCCGATGAACACCAAGATCCTCAACGGTTAGCGGCTCCCTCCCCCAGGCTAGTTCTCACACCTTGATTCTGAGTCTTGACATTCCTTTGGGCGAGGTCGAGTATCTGGATCAGTTGAGGGGCGCTTCCCGATCCGACATCCGCGCGGAACATATTGAGGATCAGCAATGTTCGAGTCCACCACCATGCACTCCCGCACGAACCGACCCGCCGGCACTCCCCGAGCTCGGGCGAACGTCCAAGTCTCCTTTGCGCCGGGAGCGGTCGATCTGCCGTTGCTCGCGCCGCTCATGTACACGTTCATGTTCCGGAACATCGCCAGTGACGGATTCATCTACAGCGATCCACAGTTTCCGGGTGACGTTTCCAGAGACTCGAAGCCCGGCTGCATCATCGCCGCCCCGTCCTTCCCGGCCGACACCCCAGGCATCGATGAGGACTACGTCTTCAACTGGGTGCGCGACGGGGCCATCGCTGCCATGGAGGTGGCTAAAGCTGATATGCCCACCCGTCCGGGCGGGACGGTCCAGACCCTCAACGACTACGTGAAGTTCGCCGACCTCTGCCACTCCAACGCCCAGCCGCCGTTGACCAAGGGTCACGCCTGCTTCAAGATCGACGGCGACATCCGCCCTTGGACCGAACAGAACGACGGTCCGGCCTTGCAATCGATCACCATCCTGGCCGCCTACGACCAGCTCGACCCTGACACCCAGAAGCAGGCGGTCGACCTGGTGAACTCGAACGTGGCCTTCCTCCTCGGCGTCTACAAGGGTCCCACCACGAACCTGTGGGAGGAGCACAGCGGGTACAGTTTCTTCGCCCGGTCCGCCCAACTGCGCTGCTTCGAGGAGATCCAGGCCTCGACCGTTGCCGGTATCAACAAGCCAGCCGGGTTACAGCCCGCCGCCGACTGGCTGCACCACGCCCTCGCAGGCCACTGGGACGGGAGCAAGTACGTGAGCATGATGGCCGACCCCGGTAACGGGGCACAGCCATCGCCCCAGAACCCGGTCGTCAGCGGTTACGACCCGAACATCGACATCGTCCAGTCGGCCGTTTACGGTGCCATTCCCGTCACCGACACCAAACTGCTGGCCACTGCCGCCCAGCTACGCTCGCAATGGGAGGAGGGCGGCATGGCCTTCTACCCGATTAACAAGGCGGACAAGGAAGAGTTCGGCATCGGTCCGCTGTTCGGCCGCTACCCGGGCGACGTCTACGACGGTGACACCTTGCACCCGGTGCTCGGCGATCACCCTTGGGCTCTCTCCACGTGCAATGTTGCTGAGCTGCACTACAAGCTGGCCGCCGAGATCAAGTCGAGCGGCAAGTTACCTGTGGACAACCTGTCCACACCCTTCTTTGCCCAGTCCGGCATCGACGCACTGACGGCCCCCGCGGCAGCCGCCGCCGCCTTGGCGGCAACCGGTGACGCCATGGTGCGGGCGGTCATCTACCACAGTGACAACCTAGAGCTCTCAGAGCAGTTCGACGGCGCCACGGGCTACGAACGCAGTGTTCACAACCTGACGTGGAGCTACGCGGCCTACCTGTCCGCCATGCGAGCCCGGACCGTGTTGACCCCGTAGCCAGCCGGTTCGACTCCGAGAACGCACTCACCGATGCTCTCGACAAGCGCAACACCCTAGGTGCGGTCGCCTCGGCCGTCGAGCGCGCCCTTCCTGAGCTGACCCGCGAACTGCTGTTGGAAGGCACCGGCGAGATGACCGCCGATTCCAGGCTACTGGCCGCCAAACAAGCCGCCTGTGCTGCCTTGCACGAATCCGAACGGGATCCCTTCTCGCAGTGAAACGAACATCACAACCGGATATCCCGGGCGCCGGTGCCGCTTTCTCTGGTATCGCCGCATGATAATCGGTATGCCGCCCTCCGACTTGCACCGCTTCTACCTGAGCGACACCGACACCATTGTTGAGCTCCGCTGGCGGCCGCCGACTCCGACTCGCGGCACGGGTGTCCTCGGTTGGCTCGCGGCACTTGTCGCTGGCCCGGATCCCCGGGCATCGCCGTGGCATACGGTGGACCACCGTACCTTCGACAAGACCGTCGACGCACTGGCCACCGACCCGGACGGTGCCGTCGCCTCTTTTACCCGTCTCGGTTATGACGTCACGGTTCGGCCCGCCAAGCTTCAGGATGCAGCATGAGTGCCGTGGCCGCGCCGCGATCCCGACCGGAGCCAAACCTGATCGGGGCAGTTTCGGACCTGATCGTCGGGCACCAGTTTCGATTCAAGGCCGGCGTTCCGGGATGCAGTTGCACGGAAGAATTCACCAACGCAGGCGTTCTGCTATCAACCCAGCACGCCGTACACCTCGCACCCCTGGTCGTTCGCCAGATCCTCCGGGCCTCAGCTGAGGCCCTCCGGGAAGACCTCCCGGCAGATGTCGCCGAGGCGGCCGTGTCAGTCCTTGCCGGTATCGTCCGGCATGAACGCAACTCCGCTGACGGAAGGCACCACAATGACAACTCTTGACGACGGCACGGCAGGCGCATCCCTGCTCCGCTCGCCCGGGCTCTGGAGCGTTGCGATGACCATCGCCGGCACCCTGCTCGCGCTTCTGGTCATCTGGAAGATCATCGATCTGGACCCGGACGTGCTCACCTACATGATCAAGGGCGGCAGCCCGATCCAGATCGGTACGTGGCTGGCCATCACCGGCCTGGCCGCTTTCGGTGTCTTCGCCGCCGTCAGGTACCTCACCTCGACACTGGTGGCCAGCTTCGCCGGCCGCCGCCACTTCATGGAGCCCGTGCTCGGCCTTGCCGCCTACACTCTCTTCGCCGCCGGGGTCATCACAGGCCACCTGTTCGAGTTCGGTCTGATCGGCCTCGTGGTCGCCATGGCCGCACGTTACGTTGTCCGCGCCGTACGTTCAGCCCCGGTGAGCGCAGTTTAAGGAGCCGCACACATGACCGTCATGAGTACAGCAACCCTGACGGCCCCGGCCGTCCCCACACTTTCCCTGGCATCCCGTCTCAACGCACTGCTGGACGCCCAGAAGATCAGCAAGCCCGTGCGTACCCTCGGTCTCCTGGACCGGTGCGACCGCTGCCCGCAGCACGCGCAGGCACAATTCGACTTCCGCCTACCCCAGCCTGACGGCACCACGGAGCTGCGCGACATCATGCTCTGCGGACACCACACCCGCGTCCACATCGAAAGCATCCTTGACAAGAACCCGGAGAACGTCTGGATCGAACCCTCCGTCCTGGCCCTCTTCAAAGGCGTCAAGGTCGAGGAAGTGCAGGCCGTGAAGACCGGCGACGGCCTCACCGATGGCTAAGCTGAACCCGGGCGACCTCGACGGGCTCATTGCGCTCCACGCAAAGACAACCCAGGGTAACTGGGTCGTTTTGCCCGAGATGCATCAGGACACCAAGATCATCCTGGAAGGACGCGGGCTGTTCGGGCTCATCGCCGACGTATCCACCGCCCCTGACGACTACGGCCGGGCAAACGCCGAGTTCATCGCAGCCGCCCACCGGCTACTCCCGGCGCTGGCAGCCGAATTGGCCGACGCCCGCAGCTTGCTCGCTGCAGTCTGGTCACCGAAAGCCCCGACGAGCCCTCAACTGCCAGTCGGGGCTTTCGTGCTTCCAGACCGGATTGCAAAGCGGCTCTGAACGAATCGCATTTGCCAATGGCAGTGAAAGCGAATACCAAGATCCCTGATAGGAAATGGGGTCACGTGCGATGTACTCGGGACAAGGACCCCCTGGCCTTGTAGCATCAGGCTATGGCCGAGGACTCTTCCGCGTTGACGCCGCTGCAGATCGCGGCGACGAGCCTACACGAGGCGTTCACGGAGCTCTGCAAGGCGGGGTTCACGGAACGGCAGGCACTTATCTACCTAGCGGAAGCCACTAGGAAACCCAGCGTGGGGCAGTGACGTCTGAAGGGCCGCGGAAATAGCTATTCCAGGGCCCGTCCGCCACCGAGTTCGGCGCTGGCCATCTTGCAGACCTCATACCAACCCGGTGACGTAGTGATCAGCGTTCGGGTGTACTTATCAAGTCCGTGAGGTCCCATCGCCGTGCAAAGCGCTTCGCAGACCTGGGTCCGGATCCAGGCGTGTTCCGGTCCGGGTTCAATGGCGCCCGAGCCGCTGAGGTCGATGAAGCCGTACCAGTCCCGGACCAGTCCTGTAATCCGGATGCTCAGATCCCCGGACTCTTCCTTCCACACTTCGATGGTGGCGGCTGGAGTCCTGACCCTGACGTGGGCGATGACGGAGGCACTCATGCCTGACGCCCTGAGTGCAGGCCGACCCACTCATCCAGGGAGGCGGGGACCGGGGAATCCATGACCAGAGCGGAGCGGTCGTAGAACCCGAGGCGTTCACCGATGCGCATGATCTGGTTGGGCCGTTCCTCATGCTCCAGGACGATCATCGCCCCGGCACAGTGCATCGACTTGTCCGTGGTCTCGCCGGTCCCGTCCTCGTTTTCGTAGACGAGCGTCTTGTGGCAATGGAATGACTCGCCGGCATGGAGGTGGTCGGCGATCTCCTGGGCACGGTCCGAGTCCAGGAAGGAAGGCTGGTCGTTGCGGAACGGGCACGCTCCACAGGGCCGCTTGAGGTTGAAGGCGACAACAGGGGAAGTAGGCATGTGCTCTATGTGTGCGGACTGGGCGGTCTCCCGGCCCAAGCAGCGCCTCAGCTCGCGACGCCCGGCAGCGCGTCGAGGACGAGTTTCCGGTATTTTCCGGTGCTGTTCCCGTGGACCCGGCCATTCGCTGCCGAATAGTGGGGCACCGCGGCCCAGCGGACAGTGTTGAGACCGAGCGCGTCCGCAAGGACAGGCACGTGGTCGGTGAACGCCTTGGCGGCCTTCGTGCCGAGGACAATGAACAGCGGATCGGCCGCTCCCAGGGCCTGCAGCTGTTCCACGAGCACAGCGACGTCGCGGCGGATTCTTTCGCCGCTCAGGTCAAGGGTCGCCGACTTCGAGTTGACCTCGGTGAGGAGGTCGGTCATGTACGCGCCCCAGTGCGGGGTGCCGCGGAATGCTTCGGCAAGGAAGTGGTCGTTGTGTTTCCCCGCGGTGTGGAAGTTATGCCATGGCCTGCGCTCGACGGATGGTTCGCCGGGGTTGAGCCCGAGGATGATTGACCGGGCATGGAGGACGCCGTCGAGGTCCTCCGCAGGGAAGGAAATATCACTCGTGCGCATGTAGGACTCGGCCGGCGGCCACACGGCCCACGACGCTGTCATCTCGTACCGGGCCATTGTTTCCAGCAGCGATGTCATGGGGACAAGTATCCCAGTCAGGCCAGAAAATGGCGGACTGGACCTCCCCTCCACCATATGATCAGAAGCGTCGGTTTCAGCCGATCTCGTGTTTACGCTCTTCTCCGGGGGTCTCTCTGTGGCAACGTTCGATCTACTGCTTGATTCGTATCGCGAGCTTGCCGACTCGGAGCGGATGAAGGGCAACTATTTCGAACAGCTCGTTGGCCGGTACCTGGAGAAGGACGGGGTCCAGGCTCCGCAGTACCGCAATGTCTGGTTGTGGCGGGACTGGCCGGACCGCGACGGCAAGAAAGACAACGGCATCGACCTGGTGGCCGAACGCCAGGATGGCGGCCTCACGGCCGTCCAGTGCAAGTTCTACGCCGAGGGCCACAAGATCCAGAAGAAGGACATTGACTCCTTCATCTCCGCCTCCGGGAAGTCGGTCTTCAGCCATCGGCTTATCGTGGACACCACCGGCCGCGACTGGTCCCCGAATGCCGAGGAAATGCTGGACAACCAGCACCTGCCGATCCAGCGCA
This sequence comes from Arthrobacter sp. DMZ02-1R, assembly GCF_057747935.1. Classification (NCBI taxonomy): domain Bacteria; kingdom Bacillati; phylum Actinomycetota; class Actinomycetes; order Micrococcales; family Micrococcaceae; genus Arthrobacter; species Arthrobacter sp. DMZ02-1R. The sequence goes on along the minus strand of NZ_CM173230.1, from coordinate 1,674,453 downwards.
TCGGGCTCACGGACTTCCGGAACTCCAACATCGACTGGGCCACCTACGAACTTACGGACCCGTCCAAGGCACCCCGCCTGCACGACAAGAAGCAGCTGCGAACCCACCAGCATGAAGCCGTCAGCGCCACGATGAAGGGTTTCGAGACGAACCACCGGGGCAAGCTAATCATGGCCTGCGGTACCGGCAAGACTTTCACGGCGCTCAAGATCGCCGAACGGATCGCGGAGCAGGAAGGGCACGCGAGGATCCTCTTCCTTGTCCCCTCCCTGGCACTGATGTCCCAGTCACTCAAGGAATGGTCGGACGAGACCAGCCTGACCATGCACGCCTACGCCGTCTGCTCCGACAACAAAGTCGGCCGGCAGAAGAACTCCGATTTCACCGACGTCGCCATCCATGACCTCCAGATTCCGGCCACCACGGACGGCGCCACGTTGCTGGAGGCGATGGGTAACCGGGAACTGGACGAGGGCATGACCGTGGTCTTCTCCACCTACCAGTCCATCGACGCCGTCTCCCAGGCACAGAAAGCCGGCCTGGCCGACTTCGACCTGATCATCTGCGATGAGGCCCACCGCACCACCGGCGCCACCCTGGCCGGCACCGAGGATTCCCATTTCGTGAAGGTCCACCGAAACGACGTCGTGGCCGGCGCCAAGCGCCTCTACATGACGGCCACCCCGCGTCTGTTCAATGACGACACGAAAAACAAGGCGATGGAGCGGGACGCGATCCTCTGCTCCATGGACGACGAGACGATGTACGGCCCGGTCTTCTACCGGATCGGCTTCGGTGAGGCCGTCACCAACAAGCTCCTCACGGACTACAAGGTTCTGGTCCTTGGCGTGGACGAAACCCAGGTGGTCTCCTCCTTCCAGGACCAGCTCGCCGATTCCAACATGGAACTGCAGATCGACGACGTTGCCAAGCTCATCGGCTGCTGGAACGGCCTGGCCAAGCGCCGTTCCGGCGCCCACGAGGTCTCTTTCGGCAACGACCTGGCACCGATGAAGCGGGCTGTGGCCTTCAACCGTGACATCAAATCCTCCAAGCTGGTTGAGTCCGAGTTCGAGGACCTGGTGCGGGTGCACCTGACCAACCTGGAAAACGATGACCCCACCGATGACCTGAGGGTCGAGGTGAAGCACGTCGACGGCGGATTCAACGCCATCACGCGCGCTGAGCGGCTCGACTGGCTCAAGGAAGACGTCGACTCCGACGAGCCGGTCTGCAGGATCCTGACGAACGCCCGCTGCCTGACCGAGGGCGTGGACGTCCCGTCGCTGGACGCCGTCCTGTTCCTGAACCCCCGCAATTCCATGGTGGACGTCATTCAGGCCGTGGGCCGGGTGATGCGGATCGCCAAGGGAAAGCAGTTCGGATACATCGTGCTGCCGATTGCCATCCCGGAGGGCATGTCCACCTCCGACGCGCTGCGGGACAATAACCGCTACAAGGTCGTCTGGCAGGTGCTGCAGGCCCTTCGCGCGCATGATGAGCGCATGGATGCCTCGATCAACCAGATCGAGCTCAACCACAAAGCTCCCGAATCGATCCTGGTCGAGACCGTGGACCTCACGCCGAAGAAGAAGGCCAGGACAAACGTCGGCGGAAACTCAGGCGGCGAAGGTGGCGGTCAGGGTGGCGCCGGCGAGAGTGGCGGCTCGGAGGAGCCGGTCTGGGAGCAGCCAGCCCTGCAGTTCCCGGCGGACGAGTGGAAGGACTCCGTGTACGCGAAGATCGTGGACAAGTGCGGCAACCGCATGTACTGGGAGGACTGGTCCAAGGACATCGCGGCGATTGCCAACAAGCACATCGTCCTGATCAACAGTCTCTTGGCCAACGCCGATGCGGGGCACCGTGCAGCGTTCGACGACTTCATCCAGGGGCTTCAGGAGAACCTGAACCCGGAGATCGACGAGGCCCAGGCCGTCGAAATGCTCGCCCAGCACCTGGTCACCAAGCCGGTCTTTGACGCCATGTTCAAAGACTCCAACTTCACCGAACACAACCCAGTCTCGGTCTCGATGCAGAGCATCCTCAACCAGCTCGATGACCACTCCGCATTCGAAAAGGAACGTGCCGGGCTGGAGAAGTTCTACGACTCGGTCCGGGCCCGCGTGAAGTCCATCGACAACGCAGCAGCGAAGCAGAAGATCATCCTGGAGCTCTACGACAACTTCTTCCGCAACGCGTTCCCCCGTGTCGCGGACCGCCTCGGAATCGTGTTCACCCCCGTCCCCGTGGTCGATTACATCCTTCGGTCGGCCGACGCCGCACTGCGGCTGGAGTTCGGAAAGTCCCTCTCGGACGAGGGTGTCTCCATCCTGGAACCCTTCGTCGGCACCGGAACGTTCATGACCCGGCTGCTGCAATCCGGGCTAATCAAACCCGAGGACCTGCACCGCAAATACACCCAGGAGCTCTTCGCCAACGAAATCGTCCTGCTCAGCTACTACATCGCCGCCATAAACATCGAGACTGTTTTTGCCGAGGAAGCGGCCAAACACGGGCTGGGTAATGGCTACGTACCCTTCGAAGGCATCGCCCTCACTGACACATTTCAGCTCAACGAATCTGACGGCCAGATCGAGTCGAGTGAACTCTTTCCGGAGAACTCTGAGCGCGTACAGCGGCAGAAGCACCAAGACATCCGCGTCATCGTGATGAACCCGCCGTACTCTGTCGGTCAGACAAGCGCTAACGACAATAACCAAAACCAGAAGTATCCGGTCTTGGACGCAGCGATCACGAATACTTATGCAGCTCGGTCCAACGCGTCCTCGACGAAAAATCTTATGGACTCCTACATACGCGGAATCCGGTGGGCCTCGAACCGAATCAAGGATGACGGAGTTATTGCCTTCGTCTCCAACGGTAGCTTCATCGACAGCAACTCGATGGATGGTTTCCGTAAGACGTTTGAAGCCGAATTCAGCCGAATCTTCGTCTACAACCTCCGCGGTAATCAGCGAACATCCGGCGAGCTTTCTCGCAAGGAAGGCGGCAAAATCTTCGGGAGCGGTGCACGCACTCCGATTGCAATCTGCATCCTGATCAAAAACTCGGCCCATGGCGGGTCGGTCGACATCCAATACCGGGACATTGGGGACTACCTCACGCGCGAACAGAAGCTGGACATCCTCGAAATCGAGCAATCGCTGGAAGGCACCGAGTGGGAGTCCGTCGTTCCCAATGATCACGGGGATTGGATCAACGTGAGGGATGCGGGTTACGACGCTTACCAGCCCCTCGGGCACAAGCCTAAGAAAGGCGATTTGCCCCAGACCCCGATATTTTCCACCTACAGCTTGGGAGTCGCCACAGGTCGCGATTCGTGGGTCACCAACTTCAGCCGAGGTGAAGTCGATCGAAATGTTCAGCGGATGATCGAGTATTACAACGCAGAAGTTGCCCGGCTCAGAGTGAACCCCACAAGCACGATCGACCTCAACCCCTCAATGATCAGTTGGAGCGAAAACTTCGCCCAGGACGCTAGCAGGGGCACCATCCATTCATTTGACGGCGAGCGGATCGTTCCGATTGCTTACCGGCCTTTTGCCCGTCAGACCACTTACTTCGATAGGTCCGTAAATACCCGCGTGTATCAACTACCGAAGCTGTTCCCTACACCGAAGCACCAGAATCTCGCCATCGGATCGTCGGGAGAACGCCGGCGCGATTATTCGGTCTTGATCACATCGGACCTTCCGGACCTTGAATACATTTCCAAGGCTCAATGGTTCAGCCTCTACACATATGAAGCGGTGGGGGCAGAGGTTCAATCCGACTTGTTCACGGATTCCGAGGGTGTTGTCGTCGACGGTTACCGTCGCAGGGACAACATTACCGACTCCACCCTGTCCTCTTACCGGGTCTTCTACGAGGACTCGCAGTTGGGCAAGGAGGACATCTTCTACTACGTCTACGGTCTCCTGCACAGCCCGACGTACAAGGAGACGTACAAGGCGGACCTGATGAAGATGTTGCCCAGAATCCCGAAGGTCAAGGACTTCTGGGGTTTCAGCACGGCAGGACGTCAGCTAACCGCGCTGCATCTCAACTACGAGACCGTCGAACAGTACCCACTGAAAGAGATCATCCAGGGCACGTCTGCAGGCGACGAGTACGACTTCTACCGCGTGAACAAGCTGTCCTTCGGCGCCCGCAAGGACCGCTCCAGCATTATCTACAACCCGCGGATAACACTTGCCGGGATCCCGGACGAAGCCTACGACTACCAGGTCAACGGCAAGTCGGCTTTGGAGTGGATCATCGACCGCTACCAGGTCACGACCCACAAGGATTCCCAGATCACCAACGACCCCAACGACTACTGCCGTGAAGTAGGCGACCCGCGCTACATCCTGGATCTCATCAAACGCATCGTTACCGTGTCGGTGGAAACGATGAAGATCGTGGACCAGCTTCCGCCCTTGGAAATAATCGAGTAACGAGTGGACCAGCCAGCACGCCGGGAAGACTATGCCGCTTTGTATCGGGCCATCGAAGCGTTGGTGGCTGCGGCGCCGGCGCCGGATCCGGCCCCGTACGGTAACGGGGAAAGGGAGCACCTCAGTAACGCTGCTTCTATCGCAATGTCTTGGGGCTGGGTCACCCGGCTCCTCCGGACTGGGGCCGCTGCGATCTTGTTGGACTCTCAGGGGTATGCAGAAGAGTCGTCGCCCCTTGTCCGGTCTACACTCGAGCATTCAATGCGGCTTTTCTGGGTCGCCCAGGTCGGAGCGGAAGCATTGGAGCTTGCGTTGCGGGATCGCACGGTCAGTATCGCGAGAATGCGTGCCTCCCAGTCAGAAAGCTGGACGTACACGGACGAAGAAATAGAAGCGCTGGAGGAGCTCCAGGCCGAATCCAGCGATGACTTCAAATCTCTCGATAACTTCAGCCACCTTAGGAACCTCGTCCTTGCTTACCCGGACAAACTCAAGCCCGTCTATCAGGCGTGGTTGCTCGAGACGCAGCGAAGCCACCCGACGATAACCAGCGCGGTGCCCTACTACACGTTCGACGGCCCCGTTGCCGGATATACCTTGGACCACGAACCGGACGAGCGGAACTATCTGATCGGCGGGCAGGTCTGCGCGGCGGCCCTCTTCGGAGTCAGTTCGTACGCGGAAGCAACCAGAACCGGCGACTACTTCACGGCCCCACTTGAGGAATTGAACAGCCGCTACATCGAACTTGTCCAAGGCGGCTAGGCAGATGCCGACGACAACCCCTATGGAGCCCATGCCAGCTGGGAAGCGCGCATTCATGATCGGCTCCGGCGTGGCGAGGGAGCCGGCTATGGCCGGCCACGGTTGTCGTCACTGGGCTGCGCTCGGGGCTCCCGGCTCTGTTGTGCTGGCAAGGAACCTGCCAGCCCGCTGGAAGTCGCGAACAACGAACATCGTCCCAATCACCAAAACAACGGCGAAAGCCGTCATGAACCATGGGGTGAACCCGGGGTCTCCTATCACTGGGGAATGACTACAAGCGGGAGCACGGACATCCAGACGAGCAGTGTTGCGAAATTCTTTCGCAGTTGCACGGCGGCGGCCCGCGAGATCCGTTGACTCCCAAGGACCGCTGGCACTTCACGCCCCGCCATCGAAGCTGAAAAACTGACAGCGGGCACCTGTTCTGAACTGCCCTGGACCCCCTATGATTGCGGCAGGGGTCGCCACTGAGAACTGGCGACCCCTAAGACGCTGCCTGGGGGCGGGTTTGAAAGATACTAGTGAACGCGGTGCCGCTGCTGTCCTGATCGCGCTGCTTATGGTGGTGCTGCTGGGTTTCGGGGCCATCGCCATTGACGTCGGCAACCTCTACGCTCAGCGCGCGCAACTCCAAAACGGTGCCGATGCCGGGGCCTTGGCGATCGCCCAGGACTGCGCTACCCGGGGTGCGAGTCTGTGCACCCCCGCCGCCGCCGGGAAGGCGCTGCAGCTTGCCCGGGCAAACAACAACGGCGGCATCGCTGACGCGGCTGCCCCGACCTTCCCCGGCCCCGGCACCGTAGTCGTCGATGTCTCGGCCCGGGACGCCAACGGGAGCGGAGTCTCGCTGGGCCTGGCAAGGATATTCGGCGTTAGCCGCACTGATGTCAAGGCTGAGTCCACAGCCAAGTGGGGGTCCCCGTACAGCGGAACCGTCACCCTGCCGGTCACCTTCTCCGAGTGCGAGTTCGATCTGTCCGGAGCGATCCAGGTCCTGCCGATCCACGGAACCACGACGTGCGTCAGCTCCAGCCCGTCGGGTCACATCATCCCCGGAGGATTCGGCTGGCTGCAATCGGACACGGGAAAATGCGGGGCAACGGTTTCACTGGCCAGCCCTTGGGTTCCATCCAAGCAGGGTGTCAGCGAACCCGGGCAGTGCTCGGCCGTGTTTGATTCCTTGGAAAACCAGACCATCATCCTGCCCGTATTCGATGACGTCGACAGCAACGGCAACTACCACATCAAAGGCTTCGCCGCATTCCAGCTCCTTGGCTTCAACTTCCCGGGCCACAGCTGGAACAACAACGGTTCCCCCAGCTGCAAGGGCAGCTGCAAAGGCCTGATCGGCAAATTCGTGCAATTCACCAGCCTGAGCGACTTCACCCTGGGGGGCCCGGACCTCGGCGCCAAAGTGGTCCGGCTCAGCGGCTAAGAAACGCACCTAGGAGGCCGCCAATGATAACGGTCTGGCCCCGATCCGGTCGCTGACGGATCCGAAGATGGGCTTGAGGATGATTTCGGCGACGTCATAGAGGGCCAGCAGCATTCCGAAGGCCAATAAGCCGATCCCGATGCTGCCGGTTCCGCGCCGAGGTCCTGCGGCGCTCCCATGGGCCCCGAACGCCGTGTGAACCCGGCCGCGTAAAGGGGGCCAAGTGTCTTCAGGCACGTGCCCGGCAGGCCGCGGTCGACGCGTCACGTCCTTCCATGCCCGCATCAACTATCCGACCCGTCGCCGTGTGCGCTCGTGCTCCCGCGGGTGGCGCTGCGGACGGGAGCGGCGGGAATAGTGCCGAACCGTTCAATGAGCGGGACACGGCGCAGCACGGCCAGTCCGTATCGGTTCCAGATTCCGGTGTAGAACGTGATCGCAGCGGTGGCCGAAAGGAACGAACCAAGAATATCGGTAGGGAAATGGACGCCCAGATAGATCCGCGAAAGCCCGACCGCGACGGCGAAAACCAGCCCGGTAACGAACGCCAACACCGACCATCTGGTGTTCCAGGCCAGGAACCAGACAGCGATGGCCAGGGCGACAGCGAACGCGGTATGCCCGCTGGGGAAACTGTCCGATCCGGGTTCGGGCACCAGGACATCGGTCAGCAGAGACTGGTTGGGGCGGGGTTCAGCGACGAGGAGCTTGAAGATTTCACTCGACAGCCAGCCGACCGCGGCCGCGGAACAAGCCGCGACCGCGTTCACCGGGGATTTCCTCACCAGCAGCAGGAAGGAGAAGACCAGGATCAGGATGACAATGTTCCCGACCGGGGAGAAGACGGTGTTGATGGTCAGGGCCATGGCGTCGAGCACACCGTTGTGGTGGCGGCCGAACAGCTGATCGACCGCGAGTTCCGCCCCGGTGACATCGGGCAACCCTTTGACGGAGAACCCCAGAGCAAAGGTGATGACTGCAAGGATGGCCGGGTACAGGACAGAATGGGCCGGCTGAGGCAGCACCGCGAGACGCGTGCGTGCAGCCAAGGCGTCGGCTGGGATGCTCATGAGTCGTCATCCTTCAGAAGAGGATCGTGGTCAAAGGGGTGCCCGGCCGTGGATGTGCCGCTTGTTATTCCGGTCGAGGGCCTTCTGCAACGAAGTGTACGGCTCCGTGTTCAGGCCGGCTTGTTCCCGGTCATAGGCCAGAACCATGCGCTTGGCCGACAACAGCGACAGCGGCCGCGGCAACTCCCGTCGCCGTGCGGCGTTATGAACGCACGGGCTTCATGCGCATCCTGCGCAGGGCGGCTACCGCGAACACGACGGCGAGCGGCAGGGCGACGACGACGGCGCTCAGCCACGCCCCCGTGCCCTGCCAGCCTTGGACGGCGGCGTTGAGGGCCTGGACGCCGGTCGCCGCGGCGGCGAGCAGGAAAGCCGCTGCCGCGAGCGACGGCGCGAGGCCTGCCGGGAGCGCGGCTTCTCGGGGCAGGAGCCGCCATACGAGCAGGAGGACAAGGCCCAGCACACCAAAAACCACACGGTATTCGACGACCTCGCCCCAGTGGTGCTCGGCGGCGGCCTGGGCACAGTCGAGGCCAGCATAAGGTGCCTGAAGGACCGCGCACCTGGCGGCCGTATAGGCGACGCCGGGGAGATCGCCGGCCACGAAGCCCGCGCCCCAGATCCGGCCCAACAGCTCCGAAATGGCGCCGCTCACGCCGACGGCGATCGCGCCAACAGCCGCGAGGCCGACCAAGGGGCGCAAGAACGCGCGCAAAGGCAGCCGGGCGACGTCACGAAGTGACGGGCGCAGGACCGGCGTCACGGTGCCGACAGGTCCGAAGCGGCGGACAGCCTCGCGCTCGGCGTCCTCCGGGTCCAGGCCCTGCCCGCGGAGCCGGGCGGCGCATTCGCGCAGATGCGCCTCGGTCTCAGCGAGGAGCCTGCGCGCGGCAGCGGGATCGCCGTCACGCGCGGCCACGAAGAGCTCGTCGAGGTATGCGTCGATGGGCCACTCTTCGGCCCCGGCGCCGCTCCCCGCATTCACGACGCCACCCCAAGGACGCCCCGCACCGCCGCCGAGAAGCCCTTCCATTCCTCCACCATGCGGGCAAGCTCGGCGTGCCCGGCCCCGGTGAGCGCATAGACTCTCCGGCGGCCGCCGGCGTCGTCCGCCCAACGGCTCGAGACGCACCCCGCCGTCTCAAGCTTGTGCAACGCGGGGTAGACCGAGCCCTCCTGAAGCTCAAGCCGCGCTCCGCTGCGCTCGTGAACGCGCGCGATGAGCGCGTAGCCGTGTGCCTCGCCCGCACCGAGCGAGCCAAGCAGCAGAAGGTCAAGCTGTCCGTTCACTGAACTTCGTCCCATACCTAGAGAGTCTAGGTATGGGACGGGACGCCGACAAGAGCAAACAGCACTGTAGGTCCAGCAAAGTCAGGGTGACTTTTACCTGTCCACAATCGGGGGCAAATCGGGTTATCCACGGCTGGAATCTGGGAGCCGTTGAGGGTAACCCCCGCTTGGCACGGCATCGAGCCCCAGGGGGCCAGCGGCGTCTGGGGGTAGTGGAGAATCACGCAACGTGCTCTGCCAACGAAGTCGCCGTCCGAATCGGGAAGCGAGTGCCTCCTCATAGGGGCTGCGACTACTCTTCAGAGTCACAGAGGCCCTGCGGTCTCAGAGATCATGTCTCATTGCTTTCCAGGAGGTTTAGGAACTGAGCAGATTCTAGGAATTCTCAGCACCGACACTCCGCGTACCGCCCTGTCGAACGGCACGCGGAGCTAGGGCCCGGTCATACGCCGCTTCAGGTGCTGGCGCATCACTCGAACCGCAGCCAGCCCATGCACCCGACTTTCGGGTTTCCTGTTGCGATGGATTGCTGGGACCTGGCTGACGTTTGGTAGCGGGCATAGGCCGGGATGGTCAGGAAGGTGGGGAATTCTCCGGCCTGTTGTCACACCGGGGATATATTCCGGTTCGGTTTATGGTTCCGAGCGGCTTTTTTCGTGGATGGTTCCGCAGGGGACGGAGGGGTGCACCTCGAGGGTGTAGTTGGCGGTGTCGTGTTGGGTGACGAGTATGCCGTGCCTGTGCTCCAGTGCAGCGGGTATCAGTCGGTTGACGGCGTCGGTGAGCCGGTCGTCTTTGCTTTGGGCCTCGCTGACGGCGATGTCGAGGCGGAGCGGTGCGGTTTCGTTCACGGCGGGGTCCTTGTCCGGGGCGCGCTTCGCGGCAGAGGGGGTTAGATCTGCGGGGCGGGGGTTGACGGGTAGGTGCGGAAGGCGAGGACACCTTCCTGGTTGTTGAACATGGACCGGCCCTTTCCCACGGGTTGGATCAGCCACAGCGTGTTCCCGTCGTGGGTGACTCCGTCGGCGAGTCCGCGGGCGAATACCTGGCCGTCCTTGCTGAGCTTGATTTCGTCGCGGGTCCGGATCCTTGTCCAGTCCCGGACGTATTCGTCGGTTGTCACGGTTGTCCTTTCTGTGGGTGGCGCTTGGTGGTGGGGTTCCTTTTTGCGCGTCGGCGTTGTGGCGCCATGTCGGTGGTCTTGCCTTGGCTTCGCATCCTGTGGCCGGGTGTAGGCAGGGTTGCCGACCCCGGCGTAGTAATCGCGGGCACCGAATCGGTCAGTCCGGCGGCCGTGCGGTCCTGGATGTACTTCAGCGTCTTGACGTTAGATATTGGCGGGGGTTCTGGTCAACGTCCTTGTGGGCGGAGGTCGTGGTCATGTGGAGCGGGTGAGGTTCGATCGGCCTGCGTGGAGTACCACGCAGGCCGATCGTGAGGCGTCATTTGCTCGGTGGCATTGTGACGCCGGTACTTCTATGTGGGGATCACATCAGCCGTTGTCGCCGGCAGGCGTCGAGGTGGTCGTGAAGCCGCCAACCTTGTTCGCCTCGATCGCGTACTTATTCGTGAAGGTGCCGCCGACCGGGATCTTCGAGACGTCCATGCCGAGCAGCTTCTCCATCGAAGCGATGGTCTTGGGGCCGCCCGCGGGCATGATGCCGTCCGGGAGGAACTGACCCTTGTCCTCCTCGAGCGCCTTGACGTAGTCCTCCTTCTTGACGTTCTTGTTCTGGACGTAGTCCTGGGGCAGCTTGTCGGCAATGTCTTGGGCCGAATGCGTCGCGATCCAGTGCATCGTCTCCACGAGCGCGTTGACGACCCGCTGAACGGCGTCCTCGTGGGTCTTGACCCAGTCGGCGTTGGCGATGACGCCCGCAGCCGGCCAGGTGCCGCCCACGGCCTTGTTCGCGCCGTCGGTCGTGGCGAGGTCGATCGCCGACTGAGCGATGCCCTGGCCCTCCATCGCGGCCACGGTCGGCTGGGTCGTCATCACACAGTCAGCCGCACCGGTCTTGATGGCGGCAAGGGCGGTAGCGCCCGCTCCGGCCTTGACGGTGGTGTAGTCCTTGTGCGAGACGCCGGCCTGCGCGGCGATGAACTGAGTCAGCGTGTCGGTGCCGGATCCGAGGTCGGTGACGCCCATCTTCTTGCCTTTGATGTCGGCGCCGGAGTGGACGTTGGCGTTGGGGCTGCACATGATGCGCTCGCCCGGGGCCCCCGAGAGCTGCACGAGGTTGATGATGTTCTTGCCCTTCGATTGGAAGTCGAAGGTGTGGATGTACCAAGCGCCGGACATGTCGACCTGGCCTGATGCCATGGCGTCTTCGGCGCCAACACCGCCGTCGGTCTCGGTGGAGAGCTCCATATTGACGCCGTACTTCTTGTACAGGCCGAGCTGGTCCGCGAGCTTATACGGCAGGTAGATCTGCTTGTCGATGCCGCCGATCATCATCTTCACGGTGGGCATCGGGCCGGAGCTCGCAGTGCCCCCGCCGCTGGCAGCGGGGGCACCGCCGCCACATGCCGCGAGACTGAGGGCAACGGCTCCGGTAGCGGCGACGGCAAAGATAGTGCGTTTCATCATTGTTTTACGCATCCTATGTTGATCCCCGAAGGGATGTGGGTGTTTTGGTGGAACAGAATTGCTGGGTGGGAAAGTCTGTTTTCGGCCTTAGATCGACTGGGCCTCGGAGCGGTTCGGTGGACGCCACTTGAGGAGCCGGTGCTCAAGCAGCCCGATGAGGAATTCGGCCCCAAGCGTGATGACGGCAATGATCACCATGCAGGCGAAGACTGTGTCCGGATCGAAGGTGCCCTGGGCTTGGCTGATGATGAGGCCGATACCCTTCTGGGCGCCCAGCACCTCCGCGACGAGGGCACCGATGATCGCGAAGCCGAATGCGGTGTGGAGGCTCGCGATGATCCACGTCATGGCGGACGGGATCGTCACGTGCATCGCCACCTGGAACGGGGAGGCGCCGAGCACCCGCACGTTCGCCACGAGGTTCTGGTCCACTTCGCGGACGCCTTGGAACGCATTGAAGAAGACGACGAAGAACACGAGCACGGCTGCGAGGAGGATCTTCGGGAAGCTCCCGAGGCCGAACGCCACGATGAAGATCGAGCCGAGCACAATACGGGGGATCGAATTCAAGATCCGGATGTACGGCCCGACGACCGCCGAGAGGTACTTGTTTGAGCCCAGGAGGAGGCCGAGCACGACACCGACGAGCGTCCCGAGCACGAAACCGAGGAGCGCTTCCTGGGCCGTGACCCCGAGGTTCTCCCAAATGGTGCCGAATGCGGTTCCCTCTGTGAAGAGCTTGACGAGGGCGTCCCAGATCTGCGTGGGCTGGCCGAAGAAGAACTTGTCGACCCAGCCCTCCTCGGTGAACCACTGCCAGCCGCCAATCACGACGACGGCGAGTGCCAGGCGACCTATCCAGATCGCTCTCGTGCGGCGCCGGGCTTTGTTCCGGCCGGCGTTCTTGGCTGCTGTCTCGGTTTCCACTGGCTTCTCGCTCTTGCGCGTTTCATTATGGGTGAGGGTTGTCATGCTGCTGCTCCTGCTGCTCCTGCTGACCGCGCATAAGCGCGGTCAACTTCGTCCTTCAAGGACTCCCAAATCTGCCCCTGGAGCTCCAGGAAGCGCTCCTCGTGGCGGATCTCCTGGACATTTCCGCGCGGCCTCGGCAGATCGATGTCGAAGACATCCTTGACCGAGCCCGGGCTGCTCGTCATGATGACGACCCGATCGGAGAGCGCCACCGCCTCGTCGAGGTCATGAGTGATGAACAGGACCGAAGGGCGCAGCTCCTCCCAGAGCTTCAGCAGCTCGTTCTGCATGATGGCCTTGGTCTGCACGTCGAGCGCGCCGAACGGCTCATCCATCAAGAGAATCCGAGGATTGTTGATGAGGGACGCAGCCATTGCCACGCGCTTGCGCATACCCCCGGACAACTGGTGCGGGTAGCGATCCTCGAAGCCGGCCAGGCCGACCCGACGCAGCCAGTCCCTGGCTAGTGCCGTGGCTTCGCGCTTGGGCGTGCCGAGGAGCGTCGGGCCCATCATCACGTTGCCGAGCACGCTCTTCCAGGGGAACAGCGCGTCTGCCTGGAACATGTAGCTCACGCCGTTCGTGATGCCCTCCACGGTCAGGCCGCCCACCTTGACGGAGCCTTCGCTCGGGTTTTCCAGGCCCGAGACCTGGGCGAGCGTGGTGGACTTGCCGCAGCCGGTCGGTCCGACAATGGAGCAGAACTGGCCCGGTTCCACGCTGAGGGTCACATCACGGATGGCGGTGAATGTCTCGCCTTTGGGCGTGAGATAACGCTTGGTCAACCCGACGATGTCGATGCCTGCCGCGTCCTCGGCTCTCTGGGGGGCCGCGGGCGGCCGGTTGGGATGATTAGCATCCATTGTGCTAAGACCTCTCTGTCTTTCGGTTCTTGTGACCGCTCGTTACGACAGACGCCACCGTGGTGTGTCAGGTAAGCGAGACGGCCGGGTAGGTTCTTTTCGGTTCAGCGGCATCGTGAAGCTGCGGTGTTTATGGTTGTGACGTTGGCCGCGTGCCGCCGACTTCAGGTCCGCGCGATGCCGGTCTTCAAGGTGGGGGTCGTCGGCTTCCAGCAGCCTGTGGGGCCCGAACGCCGGTTCCGGCGGGCGTGCGGCTGCTTCCTTGGAGTTCTGACACCCTTGTCACTCTCGAATCCCCTCCTTGGGAGTCCTTCACGTCCGTGAGGTGGATCACGGAAACTATGTCAAGCTTAGAAAGTGATCGTTCGTGCCAGAAGACTTCAGTAAGTTGTGCGCCTTAACAGGGAAAGTGCACGTTTTGTGCGTTTTCTGCAGCAGGGTAAATGCCCGGCCGGGGCGCGGATTCCGGTGAGCCGCGCATCAGCGACACGGCGCTTCCGGTCCGGGCGCCATTCTTCGACCCTGACCACCCTGATCCTCCGGGTCTCGCTCCTGTTGCTGCTGCTCACCGTCGTCCTGGGCGGGTTTTTGTTCACGCTGATCAGCAACCAGACCTTGGACCGGCAGTACCAGCTGCGTGCCCTGGGGATTGCGAGCACCACCGCGCAGATGCCGGAGATCCGGTCCGCCCTGGCAGCCGGGGATCCCCAGCACATCATCGACGGGCTCGCCCAGGAGATCACGGCCGCCGCACAGTCCGCCTACGTCGTGGTGACCGACCGCAACGGCGTCCGGTTCTCCCACCCGAACCCGGCCCTGATCGGCCACACGCTGGAGGAACCCGTCGCCGTGCTGGACGGCGAAACCCACCTGGGGTTCAACCAGGGCAGCCTGGGCACGTCGGCCAACGCCAAGGCCCCGATCTTCGGGGCGGACGGCTCGGTCATCGGCCAGGTGTCGGTGGGCATTGAGGAAACCAAGATCTTGGACACCCAGGTCCAGAACATCTGGCTGATCACCGGGTTCTCGGCATTGGTCCTGGCCCTGGGAATCAGCGGTTCACTGCTGCTCTCCCGCCGGATCAAGCGTGTCACCTTCAACCTGGAGCCGGCCGAGATCGCCTCCCTGTTGCAAGAGCGCGAGGCGCTGTTGCACGGGATCCGGGAGGCCGTCGTCGGGCTTGACGACGACGGCAGGGTGACGGTCATCAACGGGGAAGCCCGCCGGCTGCTCCAGATCGAGGAACCGGCGCTGGGAAAACCGGTTGCCGAACTGATTCCGGACGGGAGGCTCCGGGACCTGCTCACCGGCAAGCTCTCCGGCACCGACCAGGTGGCACTGACAAAGGATGCGCTGCTGGTGGTCAACCGTATGCCCGTCTCGACCGCCGGGCGGAGCATCGGTTCCGTCATCACCCTGCGGGACCGCACCGAGATCGAGGCCCTGGTCCGGGACTTGCACTCCATCCAGGGCCTGATGGAGGCAATGCGCGCCCTGGAGCACGAATACGCCAACCGGCTGCACATCGTAGACGGCCTGCTGGAGATGGGGGAAGTGGAGCAGGCCAAGAGCTACGTCTCGCAACTATCCACCGCGTCCAGATCGCTCAGCGAATGGCTCCGTTCACGGCTCGCGCCGCCGGAACTGGCAGCCCTGCTGCTGGCCAAGATCACCGTTGCCGCCGAACAGGACGTGCAAATCGAGGTGACCGCCGAGTCTCGGCTGGAACGTCCCCAGGTTGACCAGGCGGAACTGCTGACCATCGTCGGGAACCTCCTGGACAACGCCTTGGACGCGCTGGCCAACACGCCCCGCCCACGCACGGTCACGGTACAGTTTGATGACGCCGACGGTGTATTCATCGCCGTGCGCGACAACGGACCCGGCGTCCCGGCAGACAAGATCGACCAGGTAGTGGTGGACGGCTATTCCACCAAGGACCCGCGACCGGGCATGCGGCGAGGAATCGGACTGGCCCTGGTCAGGAGAATCGTGCATCGGGCAGGGGGCACCCTCGACGTGTTCCCGGGGCCAGGCGGCAATTTTGAGGTATGGCTGCCGGCCAACCCGCACATTGCGGACAAGGACAGGAGGGCAGGCATTGATCAAGACACTGGTCGTTGACGACGACTTCAGGGTCGCCGGAATCCACGCGGCCCGCGTGGCCAGGGTTGACGGCTTCGAATGCGTGGGCGAAGTATACAGCGCCGCAGCCGCGCGGGAGGCAATCGCGCGTCTGAACCCGGACCTGCTCCTGCTGGACGTCCACCTTCCGGACGAGGACGGGATCTCCCTGCTACGGTCCCTGCAAGCGGCCGGAACCCAGGTTGACTGCATCATCATCACCGCCGCCCAGGACCTGGCCACCGTCAAGTCAGCCATGGCCAGCGGCGCGGTCTATTACCTCGTCAAACCCTTCAGCTTTGACCGGCTCCGCACCCAGCTGGAGGCGTACCGGAAGTGGCGGCAGGAACTGGAATCCGCATCAACCGCCAACCAGGCCACCATCGACAGCCTCTACAACGCCCGCTCGGCCGGGCCCATGCCCCCCGCCCCGGCGCCGCGCCTGCAGCCCACCATGCAGAAAGCGCTCGACGCCGTCCGCGCCGCCGGCGCCCCCGTCAGCGCTGCGGAGATCGCCGACCAGCTCGGCGTCAGCCGCCCGACCGCCCAACGGTACCTCAGCGCACTGGAACGCAAAGGCCTCCTCACCCTGGACCTCACATACGGCAGCACCGGCCGGCCGCTGAACTCCTACACCGTACCCTAGCCGCACGAACCGCGCGGGGCACCAACCCCACAGTTCCAGCCAACAGCAAGGGCATCCCGCACGGCATCCATGATCGCGGAAACGAACCGTCCCGGCCCCGGCATCGCGCCTGGGACCGGTCCCAGGTCAAACGCTTCGACGCTGCAGTGGACCTCGCCACCACCGAAACACGGCTACCCGGCAGCCGGAGAGCCCGGCCCCCAGCGACTCCAGTCCGTGACCGGCACCCCAGCCGCCGGGCCACCCACCACCAACACGTTCACCTGGGGTCCGGGCGGGCGCATGACCGGCCGTTCCGGGGAGACCGTGCCTACACACCTGACGGGAAACCCGCCACCACCGTGCCCCACCAAGCGGTGCCCCACGCCCTCACTTCAGAACAGCGTGTCGCGCACCCGCAACGGCCGGTAGCCGGTGGGGCCGAGCTGGGCCAGCTCACCTTCGATGTCGACGTCGATGGATCCGAAGAAGTTGATGTTCTCGCTGTGCGCCGGGGAGATGTGTGCCAACACCTCGTCGTCGAGACGCCGCCCCGCCGTCCGCATCGACTCGACGGCCAGACCGTAGTACTCCGTGGTCCACGCGACCACGGCGTTGGTGACCAGGGTCAGACACCACGCCTGCTCCGTCTGCCGTTCCAGGTGCCGGGCACGAACGGCGCCCTCGTGCGCGTAAAGCAGGTCCCGTTTGAGTGCGTGCAGCGACTCTCCCTTGTTCAACTGCCGGGAGATCTTGCGCCGGTAGGCAGGGTCGGCCAGGTAGCGGGCGGCGTAGATGGTGCGGCGCAGCGCCCCGTACTCCTTCAGCGCCGCCGCCAGCGCGTTCTGCCTGCCGGACGCGGAGAGCTTGCCGACCAGCAGGGACGCGGTGGCGTGCCCGAATTTCAGCGACCCGGCCAGGCGGAGCAGGTCGTCGTAGTGCTCGGCGATCAGCTCGGTGTTCAGCTTGCGTGTCAGCAACGGCCCGGTGTTCGGGTAGTCGGCTTCGGCCTGCGCGCGGGATCCCATGCGGTTGAGGGTGATCTTGCCCAGGTCCCGGATGCGGGGCGAGAGCTGGAGTCCGAGCAGGTCGAAGAGGGCGAAGTTGACCAGCGTCACCCCATGCGTGTCCGTCGCGTGCTCGGTGATGGGGATGTCGGTCGCGTTCCCCAGGATTTCGTCAAGGACGTAATGGGCCTCGCGTTTCGTGGCGACGATGACCTTCGTGCCGTAGGTGGTGTGCTGGTCCGTCACGTGCGTGTACGTCGAGAGCCCTTCGTTCGCGAAATACCTGCTCAGGGCCCTGGCGGTGACGGACTTGCCGCGGGTCGGGAAGCGCTGGCCGTCCGAGGAGGACAGGGTGCCGGTGCCGAACACCGGGGCCAGCGGCAGCCGTTGGTGGTAGTCGATGATCGCCAGGTTCGCCGCGCGCAGCGTCTCCTCCCGCACGTACCACTCCGCAGTCCAGGCCAGCACGTCGTAGGAGATCCCGCACGCATCAGCCATCCGCGTGAGTCCAAGGTTGGTGGAATGGCTGATCAGCACCGCGATCAGGTTCCGCTTCAACTCCGGGCTGCGGGCCTGCTTGCCCCCGGCATGGGTGAAGAAGTCCAAGTAGCCGGTGCGCTTGTCCAGCTCGATCAGCAACGACACGATCGGCGCGAACGGCAGCATCGCGGTCAGTTCCGCCTTCAACGCCGTCGCCTCGGCCGGCACGTCCTCCGCCGACAGCGGCGAGATCACCAGGTCACCGTCCTCGTCCAGGCGCACCGGGCCGTCCCCGGCGGCCAGGACCACCTCAAGCTCCCCGAGCGCCTCGCCCAGCTCGTCCTCAGCCGCGGCCAGCGCACGGGCGGGATCGGCGGCCTTGCCCACCAGCCGGCAGAACTCTGCGCGCTGCAATCCCCACCTGTCCGGGGTGAGCAGGTAGGCAGCCGGGTCGGAGTAGCGGCGCGAGCCCGGCACGAACACGTCCCCGGTGCGCAGCCCGTCGCGCAGGGCCAGCAGCGTGCACAGCTCCCAGTAGTGCCGGTAGGCGCTGGTGTTGCCGGACATGGCCGCACCCTCCAGGTAGCCGCGCCACCGCGCAGGCACGAACCCGGTCGGCGCGTCGGCCGGGACCAGGCGGGCACCGGCGGCGTTGAGTCCTCGCAGGATCTCCACAGCATCGAGCAGCCCGGCCGCGGCGGTGCCGCCGGCGAACGTCACCGCGGCGAGGACGTGCGGCGTGAATTGCCGCAGATACCCGTAGGAGCCGTCCAAAGCCGTGAGATGCCCATGATCGCGCGGCAATCGCGGGCAAGCCTGCGCCAACGCGGCCCGCAGGCGGGGCCACCCGATCCGGTCACCACGGATCAACCCGCCGATCTGCTCATCAGGCACGGCCGGGTCGGTGATGATGGCCAGCAGGTCATCCAGCAGCGCCTGCCGGTCCTCCCCGGCCTTGCCCCGCTCGGCAAGCGCGTCGCGCATCTTGCGCCCGGCTTTGCTTTCCCGCGCGGAGATGGCCTGGTCAAACAGCTGCACCACCTCGTCGAGCACATCGGTCGCCGACTGCGCCAGCATCGTAAGCAGGATCGGGTAGCGGCGCTGCGGATCGCGTCGTTCCAGCGCCTGCGCGGTCAACCGGCGCCCGACCGTGGCCAGGAACCGACGCCGCTCGGCGGGCAGCACCGACAAGTCGAGGGTATCCGCACCCAGGCCGCGCAGGAACTCCAGCTTGGCGACCTCAGCTTTCACCGCGGCCGGGGACGCCTCGACAGGGCCTGTCGACAGCCACCGCAACCGGGACATGCCGATCCCGGGGTCGGTCACCAGCAGTGCGTCCAGCGCGGCGCACCGGGCCTCGGTGAATTCGCGGGCCAGCCGGTCGAAAGTCTCCCGCTGCGCCTCGGCGCGGGCATGCGCGACCCGCTCGACCACGGCCACCGGCCCGGGCCGGAGCACTCGTGCCGAGATCAAGTACTCGCATCCCAGCCGGAACAGCAACGTTGGCGAGTCGTGCTCCAACGCCCGGGCCAGGAGGAACTCGTCCAGCTCCTTGAGCTCCATCGTCGACGGCAGCCGCCACCCCAGATACTTCGCCACCAACCGCAGATGCTCGGTCCGGGTCTTCGCGCGCCGCCCATAGGACCGCAACTCCTCCGCATCGATACCGAGCTGGCCGGCCAGCCGGGCCACCACCACCGGCGGCGCCGAAGACACCTTGTCCGGCACGAACCCCAGCCACGGTAACGTGCACAACGCCACTGCCAAACCCAGCCGGTCAGCCGGTCCACGCCCCCGGCCGGGATCGACGAACGCGACATCCGCCGGGGTCAGGGTGAAGAACCGGAACAACTCGTCCCGGCCGATCTCCGGGAACCCCCGAAGCCGATCCAGCTCTTCATCAGCAAACACGTGCGTAGCCAAGAACGACCTCCAACGAGCCCACAAGTTCCCAGCTCAGAAGCCTACCCCAGCAATATCCGCCCGATTTTCGGCGAGTACTACGGCGACCCCGTTAGGGCGGGCTTACGCGTGCTCCGCGGCACACGCCGCGCTCCGGACTCCGGACTCCGGACGGCAACCGGCTTCCCGGCGAACGCTGCCGCAGGGTTCGGACTGGTCGGGCCGCCAGACCGTGTGCCGACCAATGTCGAGCAGCTTCCGCTCACCGACGTCCGTGATAACCCAGACAAATCCGTGTTCGGGAAACGCCATGTCAACCCACCCATGCGACAATGCGCCCGTTTCGTGATCTCTCACGGCGATGCGGTGGCCGCGGGCCAGGGACAAGAAAACTTCAATTTCGCATTCTGTCAGCGACTCTTTCGACCCGCTTCTCCCTGGCCCTGCGTCGAGAGCTGCCGCACGCAGCGAACAGCCGGCCTGGCGGGCAGCAGGGCAGACCATATTAAACACGCTGCTGGCCGGCGCACCGGAGACACCGCTCTGACCCTGGCTCATCGCAGCTCATACCCCCACTTTTCGAGTGTCACGCCGGGGGGAACTTCGCTGTTCAGGCGCGCTTCATAGCGGCCGGGGGCCAGCCGCGTCACGGAGATGCCGACGTGTTCAGCCATCGCCGCCGGCTTCAGGAGATCCACCGCCTCATCCAGAACGGCGTCCAGTTCCTTTCGCGTTTGAACGGCTACGACGAGACAACCGGGTGTTGCGTGCATGGTGATGAGTCCTCACTCTCAGGGGGTGATCAGTACTTTCGACAGGCCAGCTGCCGTGGCGTGGAAGGAGAAGCGGTAGCCGCCGGCATGGTCAGTCGGGGACGAAACCGGCCGGTCGATTGGCCCAGCGGAACTTAGGGGCCAGGCTTTCAGCAGGACCTTGGAACGCCGCAGAATGGCGGCGGTTTGCTGCCGACAGACCAACGATGGTGGCTTCAACTTCATCCAGGGATCGCTGGATCCACGCGAGGGCGGCCAGGTCGTTGGAGCTTTGGGGGCGGGTCCATCGATGAGGCCTTCAGGAGCGCAGCCCGGCGGCTGATCCTGCGGGAAAGTTCGAGGATCAATGGTTGGATCATGGCCAGGGATGCGTCCCGGGCTCTGTGCGCGGAAGCTTCTTTTCCAGCGCCACGGTGGGTGGCGGTGATCCTGAGGCCCAGGTCGGAGGAGGTCGGTCAACGGTCTGCCCTTCAGGTTGTTCAAAGTATTGGTCTTTTGGAAGTGCTCTTGGCCCGCCGGAAGGGGAGGTCCAGGTGAGGTCGTCCCGCCGCAGATCGTCGGCGCCGCAGGGCAGGCCGTCCGCCACCGGGAGGGCCTGCCCTGCGGCGCCGGACGAGCTGTGGCTCTACAAGCCCGGGCGCACCTCCCGGTCAACGCAGCCAGCTACGAAACGGCAGCTTCAAAGGCCAGGTTCCCCATTTCCCGGTGCCCGGTCTTTGGTTTCAACAACACCGTCGGCCAAGCCGCCCTATCGGAGCCAACTGGCCAACCATGCTTAACTGCGAAGGGCCTGTTTACGACTGTTTTACGGTTGGCTGCGCCTTAGTTTCCCAGCAGCTCGGTTTCGAGCATCTCGCGGTGCTCTTCGCGGCGTCTGGCTTGTTCTTCAGGATCGGGAACGGGCAGCGACGCGATGAGTTTCTTCGTGTAGTCGTGGCTCGGGTTGCCCATCACCTGGTTGCCAAGGCCTTGCTCCACCATCTTGCCCTTGTAGAGCACCCCGACCCAGTGGGCGAGCATGTCCACCACGGCGAGGTCATGGCTGATGAACAGGGCCGCGAAGCCGAACTCCTGCTGGATCTCCTTGAAAAGTTCCAGCACCACGGCCTGCACGGACACGTCCAGGGCCGACGTCGGCTCATCGGCGATGAGCAGTTTCGGGTTCAGGATGAGCGCACGGGCCAGGGAGGCGCGCTGGCGCTGCCCGCCGGAGAGTTCGTGCGGGAACCGGTCAGCGAACGACGCCGGCAGCTGCACCGACTCGAGCAACTCGCCGACCTTCTTGCGCGCCTCTGCCGCGGACGGTTTGGAGTGGATAATCAGCGGCTCTGCCACACAGTCGCCGATGGTCAGCTGCGGGTTGAACGAGGCCGCCGGGTCCTGGAACACGAAGCCGATCTCCTTGCGGAGCGGCTTGAAGGTGCGCTCTTTGAAGTTCAGCATTTCGTAGCCCAGCACCTTCAGGCTGCCGCCCGTGGTCCGGTTGAGGCCGGCGATCGCCCGGCCGATGGTCGTCTTGCCGGAGCCGGACTCCCCCACGAGACCGAAGACTTCGCCTTCGGACACGGTGAAGCTGACGTCGTCGACGGCCTTGAACGCCGGGCTGCCCAATCGTCCCGGATACTCGATGGTCAGGTTCTTTGACTCAACCAGCACCTGGCCGCCCTGGTGGGCACGTTCGACCATGCCTACGGATGCGGAGTTGCGGCCCAGGTGCGGGACGGCGGCGAGGAGCTTCTTGGTGTAGTCCTTCTTGGGCTGGGCGAACAGCACTCGTGAGGACGCCTCCTCCACAACGTCGCCCTGGTACATGACCACGACGCGGTCGGCGAGGTCGGCGACGACGCCCATGTTGTGCGTGATCAGCACAATGGAAGTCCCGTAGTTATCGCGCAGGTCCCGCAGCAGTTCCAGGATCTCGGCCTGGACGGTGACATCCAGGGCGGTGGTCGGCTCGTCGGCCACGATGAGGCCAGGGTTCAGGGCGAGCGCGGCGGCAATCACGACGCGCTGTTTCTGGCCGCCCGAGAACTGGTGCGGGTAGTAGTTGACCCGCGTTTCCGGGTCAGGGATGCCCACTTTGCGGAGGGCTTCGATTGCCCGCGCCTTGGCGTCCTTGGCCGAGACCTTGCCGCTGGTGCCGGCGTGCGCGCGGATGCCTTCGGCAATCTGCCAGCCCACGGTGAAGACCGGGTTGAGGGCCGTGGACGGTTCCTGGAACACCATGGCCACATCGCGGCCCCGGATCTCCCGCAGCCTGGCCTCGCTGACGCTGATGACGTTGTTGCCGTTGATCAGGACCGCGCCCTGACTGGCGGCCGTCTCCGGCAGCAGGCCCAGGATGGTCTTGGCCGTCACCGTCTTACCGGATCCCGATTCGCCAACGATGGCGACTACCTCGCCGGGGTTGACTTCGAGGCTGACGTCCTTGACGGCGAAGACGTCGCCAGCATCGGTCGCGAACGTGACTTTGAGGTTCTCGATGTCCAGAACGGGGCCCGGCCGGTCGATGTTGGTGGTCATGAACTGCTCGATTCTGCTTCAGCGGCGTCCTGCGCGCCGGCGGTGGGGGCGGGGCCGACGGGGGCGGGTACCTTGCTCCCGGCCTTCTTGCGGCCCCTGAGCCGTGGATCGTTGAGATCGTTCATGCTCTCACCGACCAGGGTCAGCCCAAGCACGGTCAGGACGATGGCCGTACCGGGGTAGATACCCGTCCACCAGATGCCCGAGGAAGCATCAGCTATGGCCTTGTTGAGGTCGAAGCCCCATTCGGCGGCGGAGGTTGGTTCGATACCGAACCCCAGGAAGCCGAGTCCGGCCAGGGTCAGAATTGCCTCGGAGGCGTTCAGCGTGAAGATCAGCGGCAGTGTGCGGGTCGCGTTCTTGAAGATGTGGCGGCCCATGATGCGGACGCTTGAGGCGCCCACCACCTTGGCTGATTCAACGTACGGCTCTGCCTTCAGCCGGATGGTCTCGGCACGGATTACCCGGAAGTACTGCGGGACGAACACCACGGAGATGGAGATGGCGCAGGCAACGATGCCGCCCCAGAAACTGGACTGGCCGTGGTTGATGACGATTGACATCACGATGGCCAGCAGGAGCGACGGGAAAGCGTAGATCGCGTCGGCGATCACCACCAGCATCCGGTCCAGCCAGCCGCCGAAGTAGCCGCTGAGGAGGCCGAGTGCGACGCCGAGGAAAATCGACATCACGACGGCGACGACGATCACGACAAAGGCCGTCTGGGCGCCCCAGATCACGCGGGAAAAGACGTCATAGCCGCTCACCGTGGTGCCCCAAATGTGGGCAGAGCTGGGGGGCTGCTGTGCCGGGAATGTACCCGACGCATCGCTGAGCTGGGCAAAGCCGTAGGGGGTGATGACCGGTGCCAGCGCCGCCGTCAGCAGGAAGGCGACGGCCAGCACCAGGCCGGTGACGAGCATGCCGCGCTGCAGCCCGACGCTCGTCCGGAAGTGCGAGATGACCGGCAGGCGGTAAAGGAGGGGCTGCTTGCGCCCGCTTACTGTGGTTGCGTTCATGGCTAGTACCTCACTCGCGGGTCGATCAGGGCTGCGATGACGTCGACGATGAAGTTCGTGATGGCAACGATGACCGCCAGCAGCACGACGATGCCCTGGACGGCGACGAAGTCGCGGGAGTTCAGGTATTGCACCAGCTGGTAGCCGAGGCCCTTCCACTCGAAGGTGGACTCCGTGAGGATGGCCCCGCCCAGCAGGAGGGCGATCTGGAGGCCCATGACCGTGATGATCGGGATGAGGGCTGGCTTGTAGGCGTGCTTGGTGACGAGCCGGTAGTTACTGACGCCGCGGGACCTGCCGGCCTCGACGTAGTCCTTGCCTAGCGTGCCGATGACGTTGGTGCGGACCAGCCGGAGGAAGACCCCGGCCGTCAGCAGGCCCAGGGTCACGGCCGGGAGGACCGAATGGGCAGCGACGTCGCCGAACGCGGTCATGTTGCCGCTGCGCAGCGCGTCCAGCCAATAGATCCCGGTGGGGGAAGCCAGGCTTCCCATGGCCAGTTCGGTCCTGGTGGAGGCCCGTCCCGCGACGGGCAGCCAGCCGAGCCAGACCGAGAAGGTCAGCTTCATCAGAATGCCCGCGAAGAAGACAGGGGTGGCGTAGCAGAGGATGGCGAAGAAGCGCAGGACGGCGTCGGGTGCCTTGTCGCGCTTGTAGGCGGCGATCAGGCCGAGCGGGATGCCGACCAGCAGGGCCACGATGAGGGCGTTGATGGCCAGTTCCAGGGTTGCCGCGCCGAAGGTTGCGAGCATTTCAACAACGGGCCGGCGGTCGGTGATGGTGGTGCCGAAGTTGCCGGTCGCCACCTGGCCGACGTATTCCAGGTACTGCACCAGGATCGGGCGGTCGTACCCGGCGTCGTGAATGCGCTGGGCGAGCGCTTCGGGGGGAAGCCTGCCGCCCTGGGCGGCGGTGATGGGGTCACCGATGACCCGCATCAGGAAGAAGACCAGGGTCACCAGGATGAAAATAGTCGGAATGATCAGGAAGAACCGGACCAGGATGTAGGTGCCCAGTCCCCCGCCCGTGGATTTTTTCTTGGACGGAAGGAGTCCGTCGGCGGCGCTTGGCGGCGCCTCAATCAGTGTTGTCATTGGTACCTAAAGTTGTGCTTTCGCGGCCAGGGGCCGGCCCCGTGAACTGCAGGATGCGGCAATCACCAGGAAAGGCGGGGGCGCCTCGAGGGCGCCCCCGCCTCGCAGGCTGGTCAGGACAGCTGATGCAGCCTTACTTGGAGACAGTTCCCAAACGGAACTTGAAGGAGGCGTCAAGCGTCTTGTCGACGCCGTTCACACCGTTCGCCGAAATGGCAACCTGCGCGCCCTGGAGCAGCGGCAGCGTCGAAATGTCCTTCGCCAGCGCGTTCTGGGCGTCCTTGATGGCCGACTCGCGGGCGGTCTTATCCGTGGTGGTGAGCTGCTTGTTGATCAGGTCCGTCACGGTGGGGTTGTTGTAGTGGTTCTTCAGCCAGCCGCCGTTCGGAAAGAACGGGGACAGGTAGTTGTCGGCGTCACTGAAGTCCGGGAACCAGCCGAGCTGGAACAGCGGGTATTCATCAGCACGCGCAGCTTTACTGTAGGTAACCCACTCGGTGGACTGCAGGTTGACCTTGAACAGGCCCGACTTCTCCAGCTGGTCCTTGATCATGGCGTACTCGTCGCCCGAGGACTTGCCGTAGTGGTCCGCGTTGTACTGCAGGTTCAGCGACACAGGGGTGGTCACACCAGCGTCGGCCAGGACCTTCTTGGCCTTGTCCAGGCTGGGCTTGCCGGCGTCGCCGTAAGCGTCCTTGAACGATTCGTTGGCGCCGAGGAAGCCGCCGGGAACGTTGGAGTACAGGGGCAGGTAGGTGCCCTTGTAGACCTGGTCCGCGATGGCCTGGCGGTCAACGAGGTTGGCGATGGCCTGGCGGACGCCGGTCGCCTTGGCCGGATCGGCATCCGCAGCCTTGGCACCGAAGGGCATGGTGTCGAAGTTGAACGTGATGTAGCGGATTTCGCCGCCGGGGCCCACATTGACCTTGACCTTGGAGTCCTTCTTCAGGTCATCGATGTCGGTGGCGCTCAGGCTGCGGTTTGCGACGTCGATGTTGCCCTGCTGGATGTCCAGCTTCATGTTGGTGGGATCGGCGTAGTACTTGATCGTGGCGGCATCATTGGCTGGCTTGCCCAAGACACCCTGGTAGTCCGGGTAGGCCTTGAGGCTGATGAGCTCGTTCTTCTTGTAGCTGTCGATGGTGTACTGGCCGTAGAACGCCTTGGCCTTGATGATGTCGTCATCCGAAAGCAGCTTGTCCGCCGGGAAGACCTCGTCGTCGACGATCGGCGAGCTGCTGAGGATCTGCGCAAAGGTCTGGTCGTTGGCCTGCTTAAGCTTGAACACCACAGTGGTTGCGTCCGGGGTGGATACACTCTCAATGTTGGTCAAGAGGCTGGAAGGGCCGACAGGATCGGCGATCTTGACCTGCCGGTCGAAGGAGAACTTCACGTCCTTGGAGTCCAGGGTGTGGCCGTTGGCCCACTTGAGTCCGGGCTTCAGCTTGACGGTGTATCCGGTGGGTGAGGTGAAGGACGCGGACTCGGCCAGGTCCGGAACGGGCTCGGCACTGCCCGGCTTCGAGTTAAGCAGGAAGGAATAGACCTGGTTCATCACCATGAACGAACCGTTGTCGTACGAGCCCGCAGGATCCAAGGCGGTGACCTTGTCCGTGGTGCCGTAGGCGATCGGGCCGCCGGCAGCTGAAGAAGCCGAACCGCCTCCGCCGGACGGGCCCGTGCAGGCCGTCAAAGCGAATGCGGAGATGCCCGCGAACGCGATAACGCTGCGCAGGGCTTTTTTGTTCATTGCCATCAGTGAACTTTCTGTTCGATGGATACGGCGTACCGCCGTCGGTAATTTCATCGGAGCACACACTCCTGATTCAATTCATCGACCGCTGCGGCCGGAACGTTGCTGGCCATGGTGAGCCTTTCTCGAGCCACCGCAGTCCGTGGCCCGCCCTTGGGGTTCTCGGCATCTGCGGTTCCTCCTGAATAGTTGTAGCGGCTGAATGCCTGAGCGTAAGTTCGTCAGACCTGCCGGTGTTGATGCACTCCTCACCGATGAGGCGCGCGTCACATCTTCAGTTTTGGTCATGTGACGGGCCAAAACTAGAACGATCACGCCCGGCGCCGGTACCCGAGCGCCACGTCGATCGTCTGGTAATCAGGTAACGGCGTATGCCTCGCGATAGTCGCTGGGCGACATCGAGAACTCGCGTCGGAACTCCCGTCCCAGGTGACTCGCGTCGCAGAACCCCCAGCGGTGAGCGATCGTGGCGATCGAAGAGCCCGCGTTCACCAGGTCAGAGCGGGCGGCCGCGATACGGTGCACACGGATAACAGATCCGACGGTGTCACCGGTCCTGGCGAAGGCGCGATGGACGGTCCTGGACGCGACGTTGTGCGCTGCGGCCAGATCGCGGACCCTGATCGCACCCGAGGCGAGGTGCTCAACGATCCACGCCTCCAGTTGTTGCCGGAGGAGCGGCAGGAAGTCGGCGTCGCCGACGTCGGGACCCTGGACCGCTCGGATCATGCCTGCGGTGAGGACCAGTAGTGCATTGCGAGCACCTTCCACCTCCACCGGCGACATCTGGTCGATCTGGTGACCCAGACCGTCTGCCGAAAATGGGGTGAGCTTCCTGTAGTCGGTGCAGGTGGAGTTGTCCGGCGGGCGGGGGTGAGCCTGCCGGTGGATGATGAGGATGGGGTCAGGCTGCCGGGGTCAGGGTCACGGTGTAACCGCGGGCTTCGAGCTGGCGGACGTGGTTGCGTTTGCTGGTGTCGGGGTTGGTGTGGCGGCTGAAGTGGTCGGCGCCGAGGTCATGGACGGACCGTGCGTCCGGATCTTGGATCAGGTGCCAGATGATCACGAGAATGGAACGTCCGACATCGACGATGGCGCGTTTCTTGCCGCGCCGCCGTGCGATTCTTCGGTAGCGTTCGCCCAGGAAGGTATCGGCTTCGCCTAGGACCCGGGCGAAGTAGCGGTTGCCGTGCCCGGTCGAGCTTCATCCAACGGGGAGCACCCCGTGGCAGAACAGTCGAAGCGCTGTAAGTCCGCTCTGGCCCTGATGAGATGGCTGCCTCGGCGGCAATGTCACGCATGGTTGGCTCAGCGTCTTGATGGTGGCGATGGTTGCCGTGTGCCTTCCCTGCGCGGTCCACGTCTGGCGCCAGTCATGCAGTGGCCCTACCCAGGATCATGGCCCTACCTGGACGGATCGGGTATCGGTCCAGGGACCGGAACGGTCGAAGCAAAGACCGAAGATGGGGCCATCATCTGGATCCGCAACGGATTCAATGAACGCAAGCTGATTCACTTCGATGACTGTTGTGCTACCCCCATTCTGGAGAGCCATTCCAGCCCTACTTCCTGAAGAGAGAGACCATCCACACCGGCACAAGGCGCAGCACGAGAGACCGCCTATGTTAGAAGGGCGAGGCTGCTCCAAACACAGCCAGGAGTGCGAACGCAACCCCGGCATGGCCATCTGGCCGAGGAATGCGGACGCCGCGAGAGCCGTGGCGGTATGCAAACTGGAAACCGCGCCCAACGAGCCGGGGCGGCGAGGTCTATCGAGGGCTGCGTCTGCGAGTGGTGCCGCGAAGAAAATCGGACCCAGTGAGGCGGCAACCAGCGCACCCCCGGCGCCGACGTCGTTCATTCGCTGCACGGCCAGAATCGGGATCGCCAGAGCGGAGCCGGCAATGGCATTCTGGGGCACCGAAGCGGCAAGGATCCGTGCGCGCATTCTTCGGTAACGACCGCCATTCAAGGAGTGGGGGCTTCGACATGACCACTGCAGTGCCCTCCCTCTGGGCCCTGTCGGTGCAGGCTACGAGATCCGCAACCGGGCCAGCAGGACCGAGGCGGCTGCCCGGGCACCCGTTGCCAGCGTTGGTTCAATCACGGGTGCAAAATGCGGTGAATGGTTGCCCGGGACGGGCGCGTCGGCGTCGAGAATCTCGCTGCTGAGACCGCCGAACGCCCAATAGACGGACGGAATCCCCAGGGGTTCTGCCAGGGCCCCGAAGTCCTCGCTGCCCATCAGCGGGGGCATCAAATCCACCTGCCCCTCCCCGAACGCGGCGCGGAGTTCTTCCACTACAGCGTCCGTGCCGGCGGGTTCGTTGTACATCCGCGGGAATGTGTAGAGCTCCTCGACCTGCGGGTGCGGAGCGCCGGAAGCGTCTGCCTCTGCGTCGAGGATCCGCCGGATGGCATCGAGCACCTGGGAGCGGACAGCCGGTTCCAGCGTCCGAATGTTCAGGGTGAATTCGGCCGTCGCGGGGATGATGTTCTCCTTGAGACCGGCATGGAAGGTGCCGACTGTCACCACGGCCGACTCCAGCGGGTCGACTTCGCGGGAGACGATAGTCTGCAGGCGCACCACCATCTGGGCGCCCAGGACAATGGGGTCTATGGCGCTCTGCGGCTGCGAGCCGTGCGATTGCCGGCCATCGACCGTCACCTTCCACGAGTCTGCCATCGCCATCGCGTTTCCCCGGCTGACAGAGATGGTGCCTGCCAGGCCGGCCACCACATGCTGGCCGTAGAGAATTTCCGGGTGAGGCGCCTTGTGCCACAGTCCGTCCGCCACCATGGCCTTCGCGCCGGCGGCTGTTTCTTCCCCCGGCTGGAAGATCAGCACGATGGTGCCGCTCCAGTGCTCCTTTGCTTCGAGCAGCAACTCGGCCGCGGTTAGCAGGGACACGATGTGAATGTCGTGTCCGCAGCCGTGCATGACCGGCACATCGGTGCCATCGGCCAGCACGCCGCGGGCTGTGCTGGCATACTCCAGCCCCGTGTCCTCCGCAATCGGCAGCCCGTCGGTGTCGGCGCGGAATCCGACGACAGGGCCCTCGCCGTTGCGGATGACCCCGACGACGCCGGTTCCGCCGCAGGGGAAGTTCTCGATGCCCAGGGCACCGAGGCGCTCGGAGATAAGGGCGGCCGTCTTGTGTTCCTGCATGGACAGTTCTGGGTTGGCGTGGAGTTGTTTGTACAACTGATGCATCCGGTCCCTCAGTTCGTCAGAGATCTGAAGGTCGGTGCATTCCTGGCTAGCGCTGGTCATGTGATTCTCGTTTCTTCGTAGGAAGCAGGACTGGGCGCGGGCAGGTGTCAAAAGCCCGCAGCGGCATCATTCAAGGAGGCCAACCGACGCGTTGTCTGCAGCCTGCTCCTTGCGGCGCAGGAGCCAGGCCAGCACTACGGTGCTCATGACGGCGATAACCCGGGAGACCAACGACGCTGTCAGGAAGCCGTATTCCGGGAGGACGGCATCGACGAGGCCAAGTTCCGCGGCCGCCCGTGCCGAGAGGTTCTTGCCTGCTGCCCGCTCCAGTCACGGCGACTGCATCCACCGCAGACAAGTCCAAGGCCCGCACTGCGGCCACGACGTTGTTCAGCGACTCCGGATCTAGCGTCACGGGGCGGCGGTCAGCGTTCTCAAGCGTCAGGATGGCAAAGCGGAAACCGGCATGGTGGACGTATTCGGTGCAGATCTCGGTGAGGGTCTCAGCGGAGTGGTTCTAGGGTACTGGAAGGTCTCCAGGGTTGCGGGCTTCTCGGACACGGCGCTCCCTTGCGTGAATAAGTGATAGATCGTCGTCGGGATTCTGTGCATGGCGCGGTTCCACCGCCTTCTTCGCGTTGCCCGGCGACAGGTACGACCCGCTCGGCGAACCTGGTCCCGTACCTGACGCCGCCGTTCCTGAGGCGGCCGACAATCGGCAGTGAGGCCCGGCTGGACGCGGGGAATTGCTCGCCGGGGCCAGCCGGAAGATCATGCAGCTGTCAGGATGTGGCGGCTGAGACTGCGGCTGAGACCGAGACGCCGTTCTCGCGGACCCCGATCACGCTCGCGGCCGAGAACATCAAGCTCCAGACGTTGCCGTGATTGGGGTACTTCGTCATCATCGCGCCGACCAACTCCTCGACACTCGTCGCGACGTCGAATGCAGCCGAGAAGTCCCGGATGTAGGCCCGGGTCTCGGCGATCATCGTGTCAACGGCGTAGTCGTCCCCGTCTGGCCGGCGGTGACCAGCGACGATCATCTTCGGCTGCAGGCTCTCGACCACGTCGATGGTCTCGAGCCAGTCCTGCCACTCCGCGGGAGTCGACAGTCCGAGCATCGGGTGGATCTCGTTGTAGATCGAGTCGCCGGCGATGACGAGGTCGAGCGCGGGCACGTGGACCAGCGACGTCGGGTGGATATCGGCCTGCTTCACTTCGATGATCCGGATCGGGGAGCCGTCGACCCACAGGGTGTCTCCATCGATCGGCTCCGGGTAGGGTCCGAAGGCCACGCCGGTGTCACCGAACAGCAGTTGCCACTGGCCGACCTGCATCTCCCTCGTTTCCTTCATGGACTCGACGACACTGGGCAGGGCGACGCATTTCGCCTCCGGGAACCGCTCCAGGAGGGGCCCCATGCCCAGGTAATGGTCGGCATGGTCATGGGTGATGTAGATCGTCGTCAGCTTCTTGCCCGTGCGCTCGATCAGGTCGCCGAGGTCCTTGACCTCTTCGATCAGGTGCAGTGCGTCGATCAGGACGATCTCCGTAGCACCGCTGATGAGGGTCGCCGTGGTGGGCGAGAAGGTGCCGGAGGGGATCAGGTCGGGCATCTCCTCGAATGGGACGTTCGGCCACCGCCCGGCGAAGACTGTCGCCCGAATCGGCACGGCGGTTGGGTTCGTTTCGGTGTTCACGTGGCGCCTCCAATGGGCGGTTGGTACGCCGGGACATCCGGCCCAGCCAAAATTAGTATTGGCCTCTTTTCAAGATAGGAACACAGCAACCTCGTGCTCTAGGACGGTCGCGCCCGGCGCTAGTACCGGACTGCCTTGGCGCGGCAGAGGTTCCCTCAGTGGCGGACCCCGTACCGATGCAGGACGCGATCGTTCTAGAGACGCGCGTCAGCTTTCCTACGCTGCAATGCCCAAGGAAAGGACAGGCAATGCAGCGAATCGGTGTCATCGGAAGCGGCCTGACGGGGCCCGCATTGCTGAAGTGAGCGTGCGTGCTGGTCTCGATGTCGTGGTCGTGGAGTCCCGATGACAGGGCGGTCTGCTCGGTCGGAAGTCTAGGCGCGGCTTCTACACGTACTGAGGATACGTCGGGGACGCCCCCACGGGCAGCGGATGCTTGATGAGCAACTCCTCACCAGACGAAAAGCACCTTCCCGCCGCGGCCGGTCTGCGCGGCGTGGGCCAACGCATCCCGGTGCCGTTCGAGGGGGTAGGTGGCTGCCAGCGGAGCCGCCAAGACACCCTCGCTGACGAGAGCGGCCAGTCGGGCATAGGTCGCGATGATCTCCTCGCGCGGCGTGGTGTCGAGCCAGTGCTTCTGCCAGAAGCCGCGGACGCGGATGTTGTCGCGGAAGATCAAATCGGCGGGCATGACGGCGACGGGGGTGCCGCTCAGCCCGCCGTAGCTCACGACGGTGCCCCCGTTAGCGAGCCAGGACGCGGGGCTCGTGGAGGTCTGCCCGGCGACTGAGTCGAGCAGCAGCGACGGGCGCTCGTCGCCGAGTGCCGTGTCCATCTGCTCACCCAGCACGGGCCCACTGACGACCACTGCGTCGCCGCCTAGTTCCAGAAGCTCGGCCGCGACCTCGGGTCGGAGGACCACGTTGAGGGTGCGGACGCCGACGTGCTTGGCGTGAGCCGGACGAAGGATCGGAGCCGAAGGTCGGCAGTCAGAGGATTGACACCCAGCATGGCGTAGTGGCCCCTGATGAACGGCAGGTCCGACGGGTTGATGGGCGCTGCCTCCATTGCGACGAGCACCTGTCCGGTGCTCGCTTCGACGTCGTCGGACTCGATCAGTTCGGGGGCCGCGGTCGGCTTCCCGAACGCACGAATTCTCAATGCCTTCATCGTGGCCTGCGTTCCTGGTAGGAGGACCTGCTCGCGAGTTGCAGCGTAGGTGCGTCGGCGCGCGCGACGACGTGCACCTGCTGCGAGTCGACTGGCTCCGCGCAGCGGTCGCACACCACGCGTGCGCTGCAACTCTGCTGACAGAGCATGTGCTCGACGTACCAGCGGTCTGCCGCTCCGTGGGGAGCCCATCGCGCAGCCCAACTCTCGATGGTCATGAGAATCGGAAACAGGTCGCGGCCCTTCGCCGTCATCCGATACTCGAACCTGTCCGGCTTGGTCTGTAATGCGACCGTCGGAAGACGTCGTCCTCGACAAGAGATTCCAAATGCATTGTCAATGTTTTGAGGTTTATCCCGAGTCGCCTCTTGAAATCGTTAAACCTGCGTACCCCGAAATGGCACTCAGCGAGGATGGCGAGATTCCAACGTCGGGTGAAGATCTCGAAAGCGCCGATCACTCCTGGTCCCACCGGATCACGTCGGCGCTTTCGCTCATGCCGGTCACATCTGACCCTCACTGGTAGGACGGCTGGCGCTTTGCCAGGAAGGAGTCGACGCCCTCGACGCCGTCGGGCCCCACAATGGCGCGGGAGATGGTCGCCGCTTCTTCGCCCATCTGGTCTGCCATGGTCCGGCCAGCCGACTCGCGCATCAACCGCTTGGAGTTGGCCATGGCATTCGAGGCGCCATTGCGGAGTCCGGACACGACGGCCTCGACCGTTGTGTCCAGGGCCTCCCGGGGTACGGCGCGGCTCACCAGTCCCCAGTCGGCCGCTTCGGCTCCTGTGAGGACACGGTTGGTGAGAGCGAGGTCCATGGCGCGGGCCCAGGACAGTCGGTTCGGGATCACCCAACTCAGCCCGCAGTCTGGTGTCAGGCCGGAGGCGGTGTACGCCAGGACGAGCTTCGCTTCGGCTGCGGCGATCACGATGTCACCGACGAGGGCAACACCTAGACCGCCGCCCGCGGCAGTGCCGTTGATGACCGAGACCAGCGGCACCTCGAGCGCCCGAAGAGTCGCCAGACCCGCGTGCAGGTTGTCGGACGTCGCCTGGACCTGGGCGCCGCGATCCGCTGCTCCTGCGAACTCGCCCAGGTCACCGCCGACGCTGAACAGTCGGCCCTGGGCGCTCACGACCACGACGCGTGCGTCGCCGTTCCCGGCATCCGTCGCGGCGCGGGCGGCCGCCTCGCGCAGGGCTTCACCCATGCGCTGGTCCAGGCTGTTGGCGGCTCCGGGGTGGGCGAGCTCGATGCGTGCCACCCGGTCCGCGACGCCGTAGTTGATCCGGTCATGGATGTTTGCTGCCACCGGAAGTGCTCCTAGGTTGATCGCGGCGTTCGGGGCGCCTTGGGATGTGTCTGCGTCGGGGTCGAGAACTAGCCGGCTGCTGCGGTGAGTCGGAGCTGCCGAGCAGACCCCAGATGTGCGCCTTCCGGGTCCCAGGCGTCGATCGTCTCGGTCACCCATCCGCCTTCGCTGGCCCGCACCGTCCTGGATCGAACGAGGACCCAGGGCGATGTCGGGACGTTGGAAGTGAGGTGAGCCGAGAGTTCCAGTGTCGGCACAGGTCGCTGCTCAGTCAGGACCGCTGTGTACGACGGAGGAAGGGCGTCCAGGAAGAAGATCACGCTGCACGGGTCTACGGGCTCCTCTTGATCTTTTAACCGCATCCAAGCGGTCATGACCGGATCCGCAGCACCGGCGTACGGCCGGACAGAGCCCACGGGTCGGACCTCGACCTGGCTGAGGACCGGAACCTTGTCATCCATCCCGTGCAGCGGCGCCAGCAGATCGGGGCCTGGGACGTCTGGCGCATCGGGGGCATACACGGGCGCGCCTGGCTCTTGGTCGGACCCGAGGAACGCTGTAGCTGTGAGACAGACCCCGGCGGCGCCGTAGCACGTTGCCTGCATCGCTGTCACGCTGCGGCCGGAGCGAAGCACGTACGATTCGATCGTGAACGTCTCGCGAATCGGCCGGTGGAACTGCCCGCTGATCGAGCGCAACGGTCGGTCGGGGGCCGTGCGCTGCATCGAGGATGCGACGAGCGATAGGGCCAAGCCACCGTGCAGGCCACCGAATCCCCAGGCAAACGGGGGCACCTCCATCACACCTTGCTGCTCGGAGAGGAGTATCGAAGCCAGATCGTCAGTCGCACGTGGTCGAGCCGCGCCGGCTTCCACCGCGGTCATCGCCCGACGAACACGGGAGGGCCGCCAGGCTCCCTGAACGAGTCGATGCCGGCCTGACCGTCAATGGAGGTGAAGGTCTGCTGAGCGAGCCGGGGCATCTCGAGCTCGGCCGCTGCCTCACCGTCTCGCTGGGCCCGACGGCTGTTCCCGAGCATTGCCTTGATCGCCAGTGGCGCTTGGCGAGCGATCTTGTCGGCCAGCTGCATGGCTCGCGTCAGGTGGTCACCGTCATCCACCACCTCTTGGACCAGGCCGATGCGGTAGGCCTCCTGGGCGTCGTACTCCTCGGAGGTGAGAAGCCATCGCATGGCGTTTCCCCAGCCGGCTCTCTGGGGAAGTCGAATGGTGCCTCCTCCGAACGGGAAGAGACCGACCTGCGGTTCGAGCGTCGCAAACGATGACGACACCGCGCAGACCACGATGTCCGCTGCAAGCACCAGCTCGACCCCGAGGGTCAGGCACTTTCCGTGTACGGCTGCAATCAAGGGCTTGGAGAGTCTCTCGCCTTCGACCTGCCAAGGGTGCATACCGCCAGGGGCGAGCAAGGAGTTTCCCCTCGACACCTCGGGAGCAACTTCACGGAGGTCCATCCCGGCGGTGAAGTGCCGGCCGATGCCGTGGAGCACGCCCACGCGAACGGAGTCGTCAGCGTCGAGCCCCGCGTAGGCGCTAGAGAGCTCGCGGACAGCCTGCAGGTTCAGGGCGTTGGCCTTGTCGGGTCGGTTGATGCCGATCAGCATCACCGGCCCGCGGCGCTCCACCTGCACGTAGTCGTAATTCATGATTCTCCGTTTCTCGGCTGTCCGTAGAGGTTGTCGACGACGGCGGAGTAGCGCGCGAGGACGGCCCGCCGCCGCAGCTTGAACGTGGGTGTCAGGTCCCCGGAGTCGATCGACCATTGATCCTCCACAAGTCGGAACCGCTTGATCTGCTCCGGTCGGGACAAGCGCTCGTTCGCTAGGTCCACGATCCGCTGCGCTTCTTCGAGCACAGCAGGGTGACGGATCAGCTCCGACACGGCACCGTCGATACCGCGTTCCTGGGCGAAGGACACAAGAGCCGGCTCGCTGACCGTCATCAGCCCCGTGACGTACGGCCTCCCGTCGCCAACGGCGACGACCTGGTTGATGAACCCGTGCCCTGAGATTTTGTCCTCGATCGCCGTGGGCGAGATGTTCTTCCCAGAACCGTTGACGATCAGCTCCTTCTTCCGGTCGGTCACGTGAAGGCGTCCGCCCTCGTCGAGGTGGCCAACGTCGCCGGTGGCGAGCCAGTCGTCGATGAAGAGTCCGGACTCCCCGCGGTCCGCGTTCCGATAACCGGGCGTGTTGCCCGGACTCCGGACGAGGATCTCGCCGTCCTCCGCGATCGCGATCTCGCACCCGGGCACTGCGAAGCCGACACTCCCTCGCCCCCCACCTCCGATGCGCTCCCACACCGCCACTCCGGTCGTTTCCGAGAGTCCGTACGCCTGCGTGAGGTCGACGCCCACGGAGCGCCAAAAGTCACGAAGATCCTCGGGTAATGCTGCCGCTCCGCACGTTGGGTTGATGGTCCAGTCGAGGCCAAGGTCGCGCCTGAGGTCGCCGAGGACTCCTTCTCGAGCCTTCAGGGCCGGGGTCCGACGATCGGGCGCCAAACTTCCATCCTGCAGCAGTGTCCACGTCTGGGCGAGCACTTCACGGTCTGCAGCAACTTCCGCGGCGCGGCCGGCGTAGGGCTCCGCCGAAAGCATCATCAGTGCGGCGTCACGCAGCTTCTCCCAGACTCGCGGCACTCCCATGAAGAAGCTCGGGCGCTGGAGCCGCAGGTACTTCACCAATTGACTCTGATCAGGACAGAGCAGGACATTGCCGCCGGTCCTCAACGGGAAGTAGAGGCTCCAGAGCCGCTCGGCGATGTGAGCCAGGGGAAGGTAGGAGATTACCCGGTAACCGCCGACGA
Organism: Arthrobacter sp. DMZ02-1R; assembly: GCF_057747935.1. Classification (NCBI taxonomy): domain Bacteria; kingdom Bacillati; phylum Actinomycetota; class Actinomycetes; order Micrococcales; family Micrococcaceae; genus Arthrobacter; species Arthrobacter sp. DMZ02-1R. The sequence continues at coordinate 1,637,488 of NZ_CM173230.1, read as the reverse complement.
AGAACCCCATCTGGTCGAAGGCGTGGATCTCGAACAGCAGATTGGCGTGGGTCAGGATCACGCCCTTGGGCATGCCGGTGGTGCCCGACGTGTAGACGTACGTCGCCACGTCGTCGCCGCCGGAGCTGGCAAGTCGACGGCTGAGCTCGGCCTCATTGGCTTCCAGGCGCGCCGTGCCCTCCTCCAGGACCGCTGCCCAGGTGGTGTGCGGGCTGCCGGATCCTTCGCCGGCCCCGTCGACACACAGGAAGCGGGCATTCGAACCCTCCGGCAGGGCGCCGGCGATACGTTCGGCGATGGCGGTGTCGGCGGCGACGACCACCACCGGTTGAGCGTCCGCGAGGATGTGGGCGAGTTGTTCGGGCACCAGCGTCGGATAGAGGCTCACGGTCGCCGCTCCGCAGAGCACGGCCGCCAGGTCCGCGACGTAGTGCTCGACGATGTTCGGCGCGAGGATCGCGACGGTCTCGCCGCGCTGCACGCCCATCTCCATGAAGCGAGATGCGACGGCCCAGACCCGGCGCCGGTACTCAGCCCAGGTGAGAGTCTGTGGGCGGTCGTCGATCAACCATGACAGGGCAGGGTGGTCTGGAATCTGCGTGGCCTGCTGCTCCAGCAGGTGAACGACGTGCGACGGCTTCGAGATATCCATGGGCCGCCTACTCGCCACGGAAGTCGACGGGGGAGGATGAGGCCATGAAGTCTCGCGATCCCATAGTCACGATGGCGTCCACGGCGGCCTGCATGTCCTTGGTCTCCAGGAGTACCGGCGCGAGCTGCAGGAGCAGCGCGTCCGCCTCCTGCATGCCCTCGGCCCTGGCCGTGCGGAGGACCTGCTTGGTCACCCGGTGCGCTGCCGTGGGTCCGGTGGCCAGCGAGGTGGCCAGCTCCATCGCCTTCCGGTCGAAGTTGTCGGCGTCGACGACCTTAGAGACGATTCCCCATGATGCGAACGCGTCCGCGCCGTAGAGCGATCCGGAGTAGGTGATCTCGAGAGCGCGTGAGGTGCCGCACCGTTCGGCCAGCCGTGGGGTGCCACCGAGGAAGGTGGCACCGCCCAGCCGCGCCTCGACCTGCCCGAACATCGTCGCCTTCTGTGCGACGATGAGATCACATGCGAGCGACAGCTCGAGGCCACCCCCGAGGCACATGCCTTGGACTGCTGCGACGGTCGGTACGTCGAGGCTCTCGATCTGGTGCACGACGCCGATGAAGTCGGTGAACATGGACCGTGCCTCGGCCTCGCTCATCCCCTTGAAGCTGCCCGCGTCGGCGCCGGCGAGGAAGACCCGCCCATCGGCTCGCAGCAGCATGGCCCGGCATCCGTCGGCCTGTGCCCGGCCGACCTGGGTGCCGAGCTGGTCCATCAGCTCGCGGCTGAGCACGGGTGCCCCGTCGTGAACAAGGGTCAGAACGGCCAATTCGCCGTCGAGGTGATAGTTGACGCTAGACATTCGTGAAGATTCCCATCAGAAGAGTGGCGTGAAGCGGAGCTGGGCCGGCGAGGGCCCGCGTCAGCGGCCGTCGATGTGCTGGAAGAAGTCCCGCAGAAGGTCTGCGGTCTCTCGTGGGTGCGAGATGTTCGGCGAGTGGCCGGACACGAGACGTTCGATCCGGACATCCGGCAGATGCTGGGCGAGCTTGTCTTCCCAACCCGACTCGAGCATGCGGTCGAGCGTCCCGGCGATGAGAAGCGTCGGGACCGTACTGGTCGACAAGACCTCGGGGAAGTCCCAGACGCGAGTCTGTTCGGCCTGGACCGGGCTGCGGAGTGTCGGCGCCATCATGGACTCCCACTGGCCGGGCCGCAGGCTGCTCTCCAGACGCGCCAGGGAGTGCTCCTCGTCCTGGGCGCCAGGGTGCAGAATCCAGCTGTCGATCTTCCGGGCACCGTCGATGCTCGGGTCGTATTCGCCCATCTCCTTGACGGCCTCGGGGGTGCGGAACGGACCGCCGGTCCCGGAGATGCTCACGGCGGACTTCATCCGCCACGAGGTCTCGTCGCGGATCGATAGCCGCAGGACCATGCCGCCGCCGAACGAGTTGCCGACGAAGTGCACGTCCCGCAGGTCGAGGGCGTCCAGGAACGAGGCGAAGTGGCGGAGGCGTGGCTCGTAGGGGTTCTCACCAAAGAAGACCGCCTTGTCGGTGCCGCCGAAGCCGAGCATCTCGGGAAGCACCAGGTGGTGTTCATCACCCAGTGACTCGACCATCCGGTTGTAGGTGTTCAGCGCATCGCCGCCATAGCCGCCGTCGTGGATCAGGAGAACTGTCGGCCCCGACAGATTGCCGCCTTCGAAGTAGCGTGTCCGCACCGGCCCCAGTTTGATGTGATGCTCGTTCAGCACAGTGAGATCCCTTCCAGAAAGTGTCCGCTCACCGACCGCGCGGACTTCTATCCACGTTATGAATCACCGTCGCCGGGCTCATAGAACGATCGCGCCCGGTGCAGGTACGGACGTGCCTCGGGAACGACTCGATCTGGCAGGTCGCAAGCGGTACCTGGGACGGCGCGCCAGGACCATCGAATCGACATGGCACTCAGATACCGGTGCCGGGCGCGATCGTTCTATGAGGTCGGCGTCGCACGGCCCAGAGTTGGGCATATCCATAGACCGCAACAGTGAGGCTGACGTGACCATGAACCGCGAAGACATCGAATTCCAGGGCGAGGGTGGCGTAACCCTTCGCGGTTGGTTTTACCCGGCGCAGAACGCCCCCACACCGGCTCCGGTGATCGTGATGACGCACGGGATGTCGGCTGTCAAGGAGATGTGCCTCGACGACTACGCCGAGTACTTCGCAGAAGCCGGCCTGAACGTGCTCGTCTACGACCACCAGAACTTCGGCGACAGCGACGGCTTGCCGCGCCAAGAGAGCGACCCGGTCCTGCAGCACCGGGACATCCGCAACGCGATCACCTATGCGATCACTCGGCCCGAGGTCCACGCGATGAAGATCGGTATCTGGGGGTCGAGCTACTCCGGTGGCCATGTGCTGGTCGTGGCGGCGATCGACCGACGGGTGAAGGCCGTCGTCTCCCAGATGCCCGGCGTCTCGGGTTCCCGGGTGCTGAGTCGTGTCATGCGGCCTGATTTCGTCCCGAGCATCCGCGCAATGATGGATGGCGACCGGATGAGTCGCTTCGAGGGTGGCCCGACGAACATGCTTCCAGCCGTGACGCCGGACCCGATGAGCCCCGCGATGATGCCGTCCACGGATGCTTACGAGTGGTTCACCAAGACGGCGGCCGTCCGGGCACCCAACTGGAAGAACGAGCTGACCGCGCGCAGCCTCGAGATGGCGACGGAATACGAACCAGGCAGCTACATCAGTCGGATCGCGCCGACCCCACTGCTGATGATCGTGGCCGCGGACGACCACGTGGCTCCGTACCAGCTCGCTCTGGACGCTTACGCGGAGGCCCGCGAGCCGAAGGAGATCCGCGTGATCCCGGGCGGCCACTTCGACGCCTACGAGGGACCTGGGTTCGGCGTGTGCGCCGCAGCCGCACGGGACCACTTCGTCAAGCATCTCAACTCCTGATCTGAACACGTGCCCGACCAGCGACCACAACGCCTTGCAGGAGCAGCATGACAACCACCGAACATGATATCGACCGGTTCGTGAAGACGGGGGAACTGATCCCACTCCTTTGCTCGGTCGCCGAGCTCACCGGTGATCGCACCTTGATCGCCGACGAGTTCCGACCGACGCTGGATCCCGAGATGATCGCGATCCCGGCGTTCGGGGGCCTGAGTGCAGAGGTTGCGGCCGAGGCCTTCGACCGGATCCGAGGGGCACTGAAGCGGTACCTCATGACACAAAGCGACGGGCCGCAGACCGACCTGTCTGCGGAGGACCTCGTCGACTTCCTCACCAACGGCGATGACGATTACGCCGAGCTCATGCAGCACGAATTGGGCGACACTGAACCGGTCCTGCGGACCAAGGACGAGGTTGCCGCTGATCGCGACTTCGTCGTAGGTGTGGTGGGCGCCGGCCAGGCAGGACTGGCGATGGCCCGTGCCCTTCGGCGCTTGGGGGTCGACTTCGTGATGTTCGAGGCGGCCGACAAGGTCGGCGGTACGTGGAGGTGGAATGCCTACCCCGGCTGTCGCCTGGACACCAGCACTCTCGCCTACAGCTACTCGTTCTTCCAACGACGGGACTGGCGCCATCACTTCGCGGTGCGGGAGTCGCTCGAGGACTACTTCGAGGACTTCGCCAAGCACGAGCAGCTGTTGGAGAGCATCCGGTTCAACTCGAAGGTGGTCCGAGCATCGTGGGACCAGGACTCCCAGTGGGAGCTGGTCGTGGAGGATGCAATCACCGGTGACGAGTCCACCGTGTACGTCCAGGCCCTGATCAGTGCGGTTGGCTTTCTCAACCAACCCAAGATCCCGGCATTCGAAGGGCTCGAAAAGTATCGCGGTGAGAAGGTCCACTCCGCCGAATGGCATCCCGGGGTCGACTACCGCGGAAAGCGGGTCAACATCATCGGCACAGGTGCAAGCGCTTATCAGATTGCGCCAGCCATCGTGGACCAGGTGGAATCTCTCACCGTCTTCCAACGCAGTGCGCCGTGGATGCTGCCTGCGCCTTTGTACCAGGCTGAGGTTGCCGAAGATCGCCAGTGGCTCATGGACAACATTCCCACCTATCATCGGTGGCTCCGGTTGTGGGAAGTCTGGCACTCGACGATCGGCAAGTACGCGCTGACCAAGGCAGACCCGGAGTGGTCGTCCACCGAGTCAGTCTCGGAGCCGAACCAGCGTTTCCGGGATGCCCTGGTCGCAAGCGTTCGGGGCCAGTATGTCGGGCACGAAGACCTTCTCGATGCGGTCATTCCCACATATCCCGTTGGTGTCAAGCGGATGCTCCGCGACAACGGGGCTTGGGCCAGGACGCTCCAGCAGCCGCAGACAGCGCTGGCCACTGTGGCGATCGAGTCGTTCGACGAGGACGGGATCCGGACCGTTGACGGCGAGCATCACCCTGCAGATCTGACGGTCTTCGCCACGGGGTTCCACGGCACCAACCATTTGGGAACTATCGACGTGCGTGGTCGCGAGGGGCTCAGCCTGCGCGAGTTCTGGGGCGATGAATCCCGCGCCCACAACGGGATCACCGTCCCTGGCTTTCCCAACATGTTCTGCCTGGCGGGTCCGAACACGGGGTTGGTCGCCATCGGCAGTCAGACGTTCATGACCGAGTGCGGCATCAACTACGTCGTCGAGTGCCTCCGTCATCTTTTCGTGACCGGAGCCTCCGCTGTCGAGCCGACGGGCGAGGCTTACCGCCGGTACGTCGACTGGGTCGAGAAGGGCAATCGCGGCATGGCATGGGCGGCGGTACCGGAGCAGAGTTGGTACCGCAACGCCCGCGGAACCAACACCGTGGTCTGGCCCTACCCGCTGCTCGCCTACTACGAGCTCACCCGAGCCGTAGACGAGGCGGAGATGGTGGTCAGCCACCCAGCGACCCAGGAGATGTCGGTTTGAGCTCGGTATGGCGCGGGTACTTCGCGGCCGCTCCTACGCCGTTCAGCCGTGACGGTGGGCTCGACCCGGGGATGCTGCGGGAGGTGCTGGCGTGGTTCACCGACCAGCGCGCACATGGACTGGTGGTCAACGGGACCACGGGCGAGTGGATGGCCCAATCGGTCGATGAGCGACAGAAGGTTCTCGAGATCGCCCGCCAAGCGGTGCGGCCGGAACTGCCGCTCCTGGTCGGGATCAGCAGTGCTCGACCTGACGACAGCGTGACGCTGGGGCGTCACGCCGCGGAAGCGGGAGCGGACGGGGTACTCCTGACCATCCCACCAGCGCGATGGCTTCGTGACGACGAGATCTTCGAGTTCTATGCAGCGATGGCACGACAGGTACCGCTTCCGCTGCTCGTCTACAACGTTCCGGTAGTGGTGGGATACGACCTCCCGGTCGATCTGCTTGCCCGGCTGCTCACCATCGATGGGGTCGTGGGCGTGAAGGACAACACCCCGTCGCCGCAGCGTCGGACCAAGACGTTACGGGACCTCGGTGACGAACACTCGATCTTCTCCGATGTCCTCGAGGCGACGGCGTTCCCGGTCTTTGCTGAGGAGCTGCGCGGGCGTGGCCAGATAGGCAGCGGCATGCCACTGGGGAGCCGACTCGCGGACGCCTTCGAGCTGGTGTGGCGCAACGAGATCGACCAGGCCCGCCTAATCGTCGATGACCTCACCGCGTTCAAGGCCGCGATTCTGGAGCTCCTCGGCCCCGGCCAACCCTGGCACGCCCAGACCAAAGCGCTGATGTTCGCTGCCGGGGTGGACGCCGGCTTCCCCCGTTTTCCGACCACATCAATCCGTGACGACGAGTCAGCCATGGCCCAACTCACCGCGATCGTCAAGAAGTTCATGAGGTGAACATGCTCAACGTCAAATTCGAGGCATCCAACTGTCAGGGTGCACCGACCGTCATCCTCGGCGCCTCACTGGGCACCGATCGCATCATGTGGCGTGACCAGGTGGAGTTGCTTCCGCGAACCTGGAACGTCGTCACCTTCGACCTTCGGGGGCATGGAGCCTCACCGCTGAGTCCCCAGACGCCGTCGATCGACGACTTCGCCGATGACGTGATCTCGATCGCCGACGATGTGGGCATTGACCGCTTCGCGTTCTGCGGCCTGTCGATCGGCGGTGCCATTGGGCAGAGTCTGGGCGCCCGCTACCCGCACCGGCTCAGCTCGCTGGTGCTGGCGTCAACCGGCCTGACCATTCTGAGCAGACAGGCACTCGAGGAGCGCGCTGAGCGGGTGCTCCGCGAAGGAACGGCCTGGATCGCGGACGTGTCGGCTACTCGTTGGTTCACAGGGCAGTTCCGGTCCGAGCACCCAGAGATCGTCGACGCCAAGATGGACCACCTGCGGCACATGGCTGCACGCGCCTATGCCGACGCATGCCTCTCCCTGGCCAGCTTCGATGGCCATGAAGCCGCAGGGTCGATCTCTGTACCAACGCTCGTCCTGTCGGGGGAGGACGACCTCGCCACACCTCCAGCGAGCAGCGCCGAACTTGCCGCTGCCATCCCCGACGCCGTACTTCGTTCGTTGCCAGGCTCCGCGCACCTGTGCAACGTAGAGAAGCCGGAACTCTTCACCGAGCTGGTCCAGCGTCATGTCGAAGCCAACCACTAAGGCCCTGTCGAGACACTCATGAACACCGTCAACACGTCGCCAAGGTCTGCTTACCGTGTACGACAGCGTTCGAACGGTGTTCGGATCGCTTGGTGGTCCACTGGCGGCTGTGGGTCCCGATGACTTGGCTGCGTGCGTGATCGATCGTGGAGCGGGGTCCCGCCCTCGACTGTGCCTTGATCGACGACGCCGTCTGCGGAAAGCCCAACGGGCCCGGTGAGGAGAGCCGGAACGTCGGGCGCATGGCCGGGTTGCTCGCAGGCCTGCCGGTCGCTGTTCCCGGCACAACCGCCTGTGCGGCTTGAGCCTGGACGCGGCCGTGATGGCCTCGCGTGGCATCAAGGTGGATGACCACGACCTGGTGCTCATCGGCGGACTCGAGTCCATGAATCGGGCGCCTTGAGTTTCGCCAAAGCCGAGTAGGGGATTACCGGTAGCCGACATGACGGCCGTCTCGACGACGCTGGGCTGGAGGCGGGTGAACCCGAACTGCCTCCTGAGTGGACGGTCTCGTTTGAGGTGTACTACTGATGTGAGACACAGTTTGAAAGGATTGTGCCCATGTCTTCCCGTCCCACCTATTCCGATCAGTTCAAGGCTGGTGCCGTGAATCTCGTCGTTTCCTCTGGCCGTTCACCCACCTCAGTTGCCCCCGAGCTGGGGATCTCCGTGACGGCGCTGAAGCGGTGGGTGCAACTGCACCGGGAAGGAGAGGCCGGGGCCGGCGGCAAGCCTGATGATCCGGTGGACCCCGCAAAATACATGGCGTTGGAGGCACGGCTGCGGGAAGTCGAAAGGGAAAATGATTTCCTGAAAAACGTTTCGGCGTTCTTCGCCAAAGAACAACGGTAGAGAACCTCTACCGGCTTGTTCAGGAGAAGAACGCCGAATTTCCTGTCACTTGGATGTGCGCCCGGCTGGGCCTGCCCGGAGCCTCGTACTACCGGTGGCTGGACCACGAAGAATCACTGACGGCCGCCCGGCACCGGGAGCTGACCGGACAGGTCAAGACGATGTTCGATTCCTCCGACGGGATCTTCGGCCACCCCATGGTCCACACCAAACTCGCCGCCGCCGGTGTGGAGGTATCCGTGGGCACGGTCGCTGCGATCATGGCCGGGAACGGCTGGTCGGCCAAGCGGAGGCGCGCCTTCAAACGCACGACCATCCCCTCGGACCCGGCTCGGGCGCCACCGACATCACCGGTGTCTCCGGCAGGGCGATGCTGCAGGCCCTGATCGAGGGCCAGAACGACCCGGCCGTGCTGGCCGACCTGGCGAAGAAGGGCATGCGACGGGCCGATTCAATGACCACCACGCGTTCCTGGCCAGGTTGTTTCTGAACCGGATCCCACAGCAAGGACATCGCTCGGGCGGCGTTAAAAGGCTGCATGAGCTCATCGATTCGCGTATCGAGGTGGGGACTGCTGGCGACAATCCCGGCCATCAGCAGCCGGACCGCCGATGTCATCATCGCCGAAACCGGTGCCGATATGACGGTTTTCCCCACCGCCAGCCATCTGGCATCGTGGGCCGGCACCACACCAGGGGCCAACGAATCCGCCGGCCGGCTCAAATCCACCAAGACCCGGCCCGGAAACCGATACCTGAAACGGGCACTGGGCACAGCCGCAATGGCGGCGGCCCGATCAGAAACCACGTATCTCGGGGCCAATACAGGCGGATCAAATCCCGGCGAGGCCCAATGAGAGCACTCGTCGCCGTGGAGCACTCAATGCTGATCTCCATCTGGCACATGCTCAACACCGGCGAATGCTACGTTGACCTACTACACCGACGCCAGCCGCTGCGCAGCAAGGACAGAGCCGTTCAACAACTCGAAAGTCTCGGCTTCCAGGTCATCCTCGAACCGCTCCAGCAGACCGGATAACTCCACCATCCGACGCATCCTACCCTGGTTACCATAATTTTCGCGTCAGGGGACGTCAGGGGATAGAAAGCTGGTGGCCGAATGCACGTATTCCCGGACCGCCCGCACCTGCGTCGACCGCATCTCCTCCGACCATGCCGTGATCGACCTCGGTCCCGATGGGGCTGACGTCCTCGAGACGTATGGCTCGACGGTAGACCAGTTGGCAGAGAGGTTGCCCGGGTGGGTCCGTTCACGTCAAGACGGTTCATCCAGCCCGGCTCAAGTCCCCGCAACCCCGGTCGGCCAGGCCCGGCGCTCCCGGGATAAGGTTATTCGGAGCCGTTGACGGCTCACCCCGAGGATGACCTCGAGAGGGGAGCCACGCGAACCAGCGGGGCGAAGCACGGCAAGGGGGGGCTTCGCCCACACGCTGACTGCCCAGATCGCCTCGTCGGGTTTGGACGGACGGAGGGCCAGGCCGCTACCGGGACACGGCATTGCCGTGTCCCGGGTTCGCGGTCAGGAAGCAGCGAGCTCGTATGGGACAGGCCGGTTCTCCTTGGCCCAGAGCTTTTCCGTGTCCGACCAGGCCGGCGGCGGAACAAGGCCTTGCACTCGCCAGAGGTCCATCGGTGTCTCGTCGAGGTGGATTTCCCAGTCGTAGCCGCGGTCCTTGATGAAGGGGACCATCGCATCCTCGATCGCCCCCATGACGGCGTGGCGGATTTCTGGGGTCTCCAGCTGGCGAGCGATGGTGTCGACCACGACCCGGACGAAGTTGTCCTGTGCCTTGCCGCCTACGTACATCTCGTCTGCAGCGTACTCGTGGAACCTGACCACGACGTAGAAGGCCGGAATCTGCACGAAGCTGATGCACGCGTCGGTGACGGCGGTCGCGAACTTCTCCTTGTCCTCAGCGGTGTAGGCGTTCTCCGGCGTGTATATCTCCCAATAAGGCATCTGCGGTTCCTCCTGAATAGTTGTAGCGGCTGAATGCCTGAGCGTAAGTTCGTCAGACCTGCCGGTGTTGATGCACTCCTCACCGATGAGGCGCGCGTCACATCTTCAGTTTTGGTCATGTGACGGGCCAAAACTAGAACGATCACGCCCGGCGCCGGTACCCGAGCGCCACGTCGATCGTCTGGTAATCAGGTAACGGCGTATGCCTCGCGATAGTCGCTGGGCGACATCGAGAACTCGCGTCGGAACTCCCGTCCCAGGTGACTCGCGTCGCAGAACCCCCAGCGGTGAGCGATCGTGGCGATCGAAGAGCCCGCGTTCACCAGGTCAGAGCGGGCGGCCGCGATACGGTGCACACGGATAACAGATCCGACGGTGTCACCGGTCCTGGCGAAGGCGCGATGGACGGTCCTGGACGCGACGTTGTGCGCTGCGGCCAGATCGCGGACCCTGATCGCACCCGAGGCGAGGTGCTCAACGATCCACGCCTCCAGTTGTTGCCGGAGGAGCGGCAGGAAGTCGGCGTCGCCGACGTCGGGACCCTGGACCGCTCGGATCATGCCTGCGGTGAGGACCAGTAGTGCATTGCGAGCACCTTCCACCTCCACCGGCGACATCTGGTCGATCTGGTGACCCAGACCGTCTAGGTAGCTGTGAGCAAGACGCGCCAGCGGGTTCTGCCCGGTGGCCAGGTGCAAGCAGTCCGGGATACCGGACCCCGTGTCGTATGGGGCGAGGGCCGTCAAGGGGATCCGCACAGTGCGCTTCCTGAGCGCCTCGGGCACGGCGAACCTCCCGGTAACACGACTGCTCATGATCAGAACATCGCTCGGGCGCAGAACCACCGTCTGATTCGGCGTCTCGACGATCTGTTCGCCGGCGAAAGCAGTGAAGAGAACCAGTGCCTCCGGGTCGTTGCGCGCCATCCTTGACGTGCGGGCACCTTCGACATCAGCGAGGTCCCAATCGCTGATCTGGAGGTCCCCGAGGTCTCTGCAATCGACGGACGGCGATCGCAGGGTCCGGCCCGTGGGTCGTAGATCGACGTTGATCAGGCGATCCTGAACGGCGGTGCGCCACAGATACGCGGTTTCTTCGATATCCACGACATGTGCGGGCAGAAATGCGTGCTGGGTGAGTGTCATGTTGTTGCTCCTAGCCTTGCGTTCGGTGCTCTCAGCGGTGAGGACCACGGTCCGGGGCTCGACGCCGCCATTTTTAGGAGTTGACGATGTCAAGCAGGCCGGCCCAGACCCGCACTACGCCTCGCACGATCCCAGGCCCCGTAGGGGTCGCGCCGCTGTGATTGCGATGAAGGGGCCCGCGTGAACGGACACCTGCACCTGCCCGCCCTCCGCGCCGCGCTGGAACGGCATGTCGGCGCTGAAACTGTCGGAGCCGACTGCAACACTCAAGACGTGAGCGCAGCCTGATGCTCACCGGGCCGCCACCGAAGTTCCACGGAACTCGGGACATTCCCCGACCCCTTACCTCAGCGCGCACAAAGCAGCTGTTCAGGGCAGAAACACCGCCGACCACCCCTCTTGACCGGCCCCGCTCCTTCAGGGGATGACACGGGTTTCCTGATCGGGTCGCCGGATTTGTAAAGGCAAACCGATGCGCAGGCTGCCCCTCCGTGGCGTACGCACCGACCGTGACGACCGCCTCGGGAGCGACGGGCCAGCTTGGCCTTGAGGATCTCGTTCTCCTTCAAAACCCGTTGGAGTTGTCGTTTGTCTCCGGCATTCAATCGCTGGTCCTCTTGAGTGGATCGGCCACGGCGGGCAGTTCACCGGATTTCCGGGCGCGTGCCCATTCCCGGACCGTGGCGGCCCGGATCCCGACAGGCCTGGCCAAGGCCATCTTCGAGCCTCGTTCAAGACACTTCTCGTGCTCATCCAGAATCGCGTTTTTCTCGCCAACAGTGAAGTGACGATTCGACTGGCGGACAGGAATAACGAAATCCATGACGGACCTTCCCCACCCCGCGCCCTAGCTCCAACGAACAGAGAGAGAATCTGTCACACAAGAGCCTGACACACAGGGCTCCGACGACCGTGACGCCGGTTACGGACTCAGAAACCGTCGCCGAGGGTGTTGACGTAGACCCACGGCAGCCGGGCCATCATCAGCCGGTGCTGGTTGCCTCTGGCGACCGGAGCGTCATCGGCTACTGCCGAATCGCGATCCTGACCGTGCTGCTCAGCCTCGTACTCGTCGTCTCCCTGCCAGAGGATCGTGCGGCCGTCGTCTCTCATCTTCGCTGCGAAGCGCCGCACCGGGCCGCTGCGGAGTTCTGCAAGGGCGACGTCGACGGATTCCGCGCACTGGAGGCCGTGGAGCGTTACCCAGTTCGGCGGCCACAGGGTCATGCTGCCCGCAGCATGGCGCTCGAGGGCGTCGGCGGGACGCAGCCACTCCACCGCGGCGACATCGCCGGGCGCTGGCCGAATTTCACCGGCAGGGGCACGCACGGCGAAAAAGGTGGCGCGGGCTTGAAACGGGGAGCCCTTCGGGGGTGTCCATTGCGAGAAGGGCACGAGGTCGTCGCGGTCCGGCTCGAGCCCGACCTGCGCGCGCGTCATGCGCACCGCGGCGCGCCGGGCGGCCTCCTCGGTGTCGATCGGTCCGCCAGAGGCATCCGCCGCCTCGACCGCGCCATTGGGAAACACCCACGCACCGGCCAGCTGGCCGCGATCGCCGGGAAGTTCCGTGAGGAGCACTTCGAGTCCGTGCTCACCGTCACGCAGCAGCACCACGGACGCGGCCGAGTCCCGAGCCTCGTCGCTCGTTATGGATTCACCTGTGCTTTGGATGGATCCAATTACAAAGGTCGCCTCGATCTCGACCGCAGCGCCGTATGGGAGCGAGCTGACGCCGATTGCCGCTCGCGCGTGCTCGCCGCGCTCACCGAGAGCCGTGATGAAGACGTGCGACGCGGCGTCGATGACGTGCGGATGCTCACTGAAGTCCGGGGTCGCCGCGACGTACCCGGTGACCTTCGCGACGTGCTCGATCCGGTCAAGCGAGCCGAGCGTATTTGCTGCAACTCGGAGGCAGGCTGCTGCTGCTGCTGCGGCCGCCGCACACGCGGTCTCCACGTCGACGGAATCCCCCACAATCCCGGTGATGGGCTCACCGTCGTGTAGAGCAATCTGACCAGAGACGAAGAGGAGGTTTCCTGCCAGTCTGGCCGGGCGGTATTCGGAGGACGTGACCGTTGGAGCGTGGGTCGGTTCTGTCATTGTGCTCGCCTGCTTCTGAGATGAAAGGCCGGCGCCGCGCGGGCGCCGGCCAGGGTGGGAGTCGCTATGAGTTAAGCCCGCGGACTTTCTTGCGTCGCGCCGTCGCTGCCGTAGACGTTCCCTGGGGCTTCCTTGGGGATCGTGAGGGGGTTCATCGCCGCAAGTTCCTGGTCCACGGTCGGGGCAGGTTCGGCCAGCCGGCGACGTACGGCTTGAATTGCCTTGGCCTTGGGGTATCGGCCTGCGCCCCATACGACTCCCACCACGATCCACACGGCGACAGCGATCCAGACCGGCGGCGTGAGGTTCTGCTGGAGCAGATAGATCTGGGAGAGGAGTACGCCGATGCCGAGAACGGTGAGGACCCAGTGCGTTTTGAGTCCGAGCTTGAGCGGCGATGCCGCGTGGAGTTCGGGGTGGACGAAACGCAACCGGATGGAGGCGATCATCGTGAAGATGAGGGTGAGCTCCACAACCAGGGCTGCCGCGGATGCAATCACGGAGATGTCGATGTGGGCGATTGCGGGGACGACGCCGACGACGTAGAGCAGGAGCAGGAGGTAGTGCGGGGTGCCGAACCGCTTGTTCACCGCGCCGATGCGCTTCGGGAACCAGCCGTCGTCGATGGCAGCGAGGATGGATTTCGAACCCCACAGGAATGCGGCATTCATGGTGCCGATGACGGCGAGGACTGCGCCGCCGAGTAGGAAGAAGTACCACCATCCCCCCGGCATGAATGCCTTGGCGACGACGGACAGCGGCTGGCCGGCGACGTCTGCGATCGGCAGTACTCCTGCAGCCGGGATGGCGATGAGTATGTAGAGAAGCCCTGCGATGACGGTGCCGCCGATCATGGCGATGGGGATCGTGCGTCCGGGGGTCTTCATTTCTCGGCCGAGCTCTGACACGACGCTTGCACCGCCCGTGGCGAAGGTCAGGAGCGCAGCGGCCTGCAGCAGCGCCGGGAGTCCGTTGGGAAGGGCCGGCGGAAGGCTGCCCCAATGCACGTTCGACAATCCCATGACGATGAAAGCGCCGAACGCTATGAGCATCACGAGCGCCAAGAGGACACCTATTCGCGACGAGAACGCGGCGCCCAAGACATTCGCGACCGCGAAGATGGTGATGAGCGAGACAGCGACAACCGTCGGGTCGAACCATGGGTTCAAACTCTGGAGATAGACGCCGGCGGTTAAGCCGTAGAGGCTCATCGTGCCTATGACGAGGATGAAGAGCCAGAGGTTTGCGAACCCGGCAAGAGGATGCAGAAGCCGTGTGGCGTAGGTATAGTTGCCGCCGACAACGGGCATGGCAGCACCCAGCGACGCTATCGGGAATGAGAACAGCAGGACCGCGACCGCCGCGAGGGCATACGACCACGCGACACCCCCGCCGGTGATGGCGATCGCTACACCGGTCAGGGAGACGACGCCACCGCCGACGATTTGGTGAAAGGCGATGCCGAGCGCTTGCGGTGTCGTGATCGTGCGCTTGAGATTGTCCTGGTTGTTCTGCGGTAGATCGGTCGACGTGTCGGTTCTAGTCATCTTTTGCCTTTCTCCGGGCCACATCCTTGCGGCAGTTGGGGGCGTTTTCACTACTCGTGCGCGGAACCTCCGCGTCGCGAGTTCAACGCACTGTGGAGATCATCACACATTGTTGAATAAAATCCAACCCCTGGTTGAAGAGCTCAATCGTGAGTTGACCAGATTTTGCCCGCGATCCCAGGCCCCCTAGGGGTCGCGCCGCTGTGATTGCATGAAGGGGCCCGCGTGAACGGACACCTGCACCTGCCCGCCCTCCGCGCCGCGCTGGAACGGCACGTCGGCGCTGAAACTGTCGGAGCCGACTGCAACACTCAAGACGCGAGCGCAGCCTGATGCTCACCGGGCCGCCACCGAAGTTCCACGGAACTCGGGACATTCCCCGACCCCTTAGCTCAGCGCGCACAAAGCAGCTGTTCAGGGCAGAAACACCGCCGACCACCCCTCTTGACCGGCCCCGCTCCTTCAGGGGATGACACGGGTTTCCTGATCGGGTCGCCGGATTTGTAAAGGGCAAACCGATGCGCAGGCTGCCCCTCCGTGGCGTACGTATCGACCGTGAGGACCGCCTCGGGAGCGACCGCGGTGCAGATCGTGCACTCGACGCGGCGCATCTCCCGGGATTTTGGAGTCAGATTATGCACATTTTTGAATGTGCACGACCACCCATCGTTGATCCCCTCAACGGCGAGTTGACGTTTCCGCGCTTACGTTGCAGGATCATATATATACAGGGCGCCACTCGCCCGAGCCGTAAGGAGCCTCCATATGGTCGACGACCATCCCACCCGAGACACCATTCAACAATCGCTTGAGGCCTCTCCGCGGCGAAGCATCGACGGCGAGCGTGTGATCGCGTTGTTGACCGGCTTGGTCGAACCGATCGGCCGGTCACTGCCCCCTACGAGTGAGGTCGTGTTGCATGATCTGAGCCTGCTTCCGAACTCGATCGTCGCCATATACGGCGATGTGACCGGTCGGCGCGTGGGTGACCCGGCGACTGATCTGCTCTTGCAGAAGGTGTTCGCACTCTCTGAGGACAACATCGCCGGGTACAAGACGACGCTGCCCGACGGCCGGGAGATCCGTTCCTCCACAATGATCGTCCGAGATGTGACTGGTGTGCCTGTTGCAGCGTTATGCATCAACTCGGACCTCTCCGCGTGGATTTCGGTGCAGCGCATCGCTGAAGTCATGCTCGGTACGTCGGACGACGCACCGACGTCGTCGAGCGTCGCACCTGTTCGCGTGAGCGACTCCCCGGAGGTTTTCGTCCGCGATGTCGATGAGCTTGCATCGCATCTGATCCACCGCGCAATCGCAAAGGTCGATGTCCCCATCGATCTGATGCACAAACGACACAAGGTCGAAGTCGTGCGGGATCTGAAAGTCCGGGGCATGTTCATGCTGCGGGACGCCGTCGACATGGTCGCGTCTTCTCTGAACGTGACCCGCTTCACCATTTACAACTACCTCAACGAGATCGGCGACGATGCCGAGGAACAGGATGCGGTCCCTCCGACTGCACTGAAAGGAAACTAATGACCATGACCTTCGACTTCGACTCCATCGGGCTTGATCAGTTGCGGCAGGCCGGAAGCGCGAAGTGGTCGTATTTCCCGAACACGATCGGGGCGTTCGTCGCGGAGATGGACTTCGGGACCGCGCCGGCGATCACGCAAGCGCTCCACGGAGCGGTCGATGCGGGAGCGCTCGGCTACCTACCTCGATCACTTTCCGACGCGATGTCGGCGGCCGCTGCGCGTTGGCAGCACGACGCCTATGGTTGGGATGTCCCTGCGGAGAGGATCCATCCGATCGCCGACGTGGCCACGAGCTACGAAGTCGCCATCGCGCACTTCTCAACACCCGGGTCACCCGTGATCATGCTGACACCGGCGTACACGCCGTTCTTCATGGTGCCGAAATCGATGGGCCGCGAGATCATCGAAGTCCCGATGAACATCGATGGAGGGCGCTACGTGCTGGACCTCGAGGGAATCGAGAAAGCATTCGAAGCCGGGGGCAACCTCCTAGTCCTCTGCAACCCGCACAACCCTGTGGGACGAGTGTTCGACAGACAGGAACTCGAACAACTAAGTGTGGTGGTTCAACGCCAAGGCGGCCGCGTGTTCTCGGACGAAATCCATGCACCCATCATCTACACGGGCTCGGCACACATTCCGTACGCGTCGGTCTCAACGGATGCCGCCAGCCACACTGTCACCGCCACATCAGCATCGAAAGCGTGGAACCTGTCCGGGCTGAAGACCGCACAATTCATCATCAGCAACGATGCAGATGCCGAGGTGTGGGCACGAATCGGTCAAATGGCATCACACGGGGCGAGCAACCTCGGAGTCATCGCGAGCACTGCGGCGTATGACGACAGCCGGGACTGGCTACAAGGCGTCATCGACTACCTCGATGGAAATCGGAAGTTCCTCGGCGACATCCTGGGCGAGCGCATCCCCGACATGGGATACACCGCCCCCGAAGGGACATACATCGGCTGGCTCGACGCCCGCAACCTCGATCTCGGAAACACCCCAGCCGCGTTCTTCCAAGAACGCGCAGGCGTGGCAATGACGGAGGGATCTGATACCGGGGCGGCAGGAACCGGATTTATGCGCTTCGTCTTCGCCACGCCGAGACCCATCATTGAACGCGCAGTGCTGCAAATGGCGGAGGCCTTGAACTCCCGCTGCTAGCCCTCTGCTAGCCCGGCGATTTCATGAGGTTGGCCGTCTAGGGGCGTGTTAAACGACGAAAGGTGCTTCTGAGGCGAGTTCTAGCAGTTGCAACACCCCCTGAAAACCGGGAGTTGCAACAGCCTTGGAAACACCACTGATAGACAGTTGTTCCTTAACGGAAAAATCCCCACAACGAAAGAAGCCTGTTCCGTCCGGCACGCCGGCCCGGAAGCGTCCTTATCGGAGCTCGCCGTCCGATCGGGCGGATTTCCTCCTGGCCTTGGAGCGTCTGGGAAGCATTCCGCTGGCCGCCCGGGAATTAGGATTCAACCTCAGTACCTGCCGTGCTGGGCGGGATCTTCCGGCAGGAAATCAGGCCAAATATACGCCCAAGCTGAGAAGGACAAGTTCTTCGTCTTGCTGGACCGGTTGGGGAGCGTGAGCCTCGCGGCCAAGACCATGGGCATCAACGTTCAAACCTGCTTCCATTGGGCCTGCAAGGCTGGCGCCGTCACCCGCAAACCCCGCACAAATGGCGCTGCCTTGGCTATCGCGTCCTACAGCCCGGATACGGCGTTCCGGCCGACGCCCGGACGGAACGGTGTGTGCGTTGCCGGTCGGGTCCCGTCACGGGCGCTTATGTCGTGACGGGACCCGACGGCTTCCGGATCCTCAGATCCTCCGCCGAAAATTGTTTGAAGGCGCGAGGTTCTTTTCGAAGCAGACGGAGGCAGGTTTCGCCAGGCTGTTTGGCAATTCGCCAAATGGACTGGCAAGCCACAGCGATCCCGTCATGGCCCGTCTCAAGCCCCACGTCGGCATTGCCAACTTTATTGAGACGACTGCGACGCGACGCGTCTCAATTTATCTGGCCAAACAGCAGGTCAGCATGGCCAAGTAAGTTGAGACCGGACATCCGGTCTCAACATATTTGTCAGTTTTCTCATCCAATCTGTCAGCCTACGGATTCGGGACGTGGGTCTCAGGGCAGCATTCGTCTATTCCTTGCTGTGGCCGCATCGGCGGCGGCGGTTTCGCCCTCTGCGACTATAAGGGCGGGTTGGGCATGCCAGTGATGGACTGTTGCTTAGCCTTTTAGGGGCAAGATCCGCGACATTCCGCGGACTCGTGATCCTTAGCGCTAATGGCTGCACGGATCCTACTCAACCCCCACGGCTCCCGTGAGTTCAGCGAAACTGAGGGTTCCTCGGTGGGAACCCGAGGGTCCGTTCCGCTCTGGACCGGGGATCGACCCGTGGGTTCAACTCAACCCGAAGTGGGGGTGGCTCAGCCCGCCGGGCTTTTCCCACACACATATGGAGCGCAGTATGCAGGGATCCTAATAGTAACGGGGCGCTGCTTCGGTAGCCGGCCGCCTTTCGGGCTATGGCCTGGCATGTCCGGTCGCACTAATGTGTCGTACATGAGGTGAAGAACGTCCCTGAAGGATCGCGCCGATGATGAAGTGGATACGGAACTCCTTACGGTTTCCGGAACAGACGATCAAGGATCTCGCCTCGCTTAAGTATGTGTACCTTGTGGTCGGTGCCGGCTGGGTCGTGTTTGGGATTTTTCGACTCCCAGGGTGGCCGGGCTACCTCTACATCGTCCTTGGAATTCTTTGGGGCGCCCTTTTTCCCGCGGCCGAAAGGGAGATCCGGCGGCGTCAGGAAAGTAATCCACCGGCGAAGTGAATCCAGGCCTGCTGTGAAGCCGAAGGGGGCGGCCACTGAAGCCCTGCGGGGACCGTCAAATGAACGATCGTTCGTAAGACACCGTCTAGGGTCCCTTCCGACCTAGGGAATACAAGGTCTCGCAGTGTAACGGTTACCGCCTGTGCACCAACGCAACGGGTACCTCCCTTCGCGATACGCCAAACGTGTGAAGGGCAACGCATCCTGGCTACGAACCGGCCCGGCTGCCAGGCCGACGGCTGATCGTTTCTGGTCAACTATCGCGCTAACGTTGGATATTTCACTTTTTCACAAGCCACCCCAAGTGTCGCGTTCGACCGAGGTTTGCAGCAGCTGCCGGGCCGAGCTCGCGTAACGGACCGCGGTCTTGGCGTCGAGGTCGAACACGACGGCGAGGTGGAGCGGGTCAGGGCCGTGGGTAAGCGCCTCTTCGAGCTGCCGGTCCATGCGCAGCCGTTCCAAGGTGGCGTCCTGGCCGCGGAATCCGGCGTCGATCCAGTGACCGCTGACCGGACCGGTCTCCAGGGCAGTCATCTGGTTGATCAGCATGTGAGGGTTGGCGGTGTTGGGCCAGCGGGAGCGGCGATAATCCAGCCATTCCGTGAAGATCCGGTGGGTGAACTCGTCGAGCGGGCGGGTGCGTCCGGCAATGGTGAGGCGCCGATTGCCGAGATCGACATCGTCGAGCTGCAGGGCGCGGATCGCGCCGGTGCGGGCTGCATGGATGGCGGCCAGCGCGAGGATCAGGCGGTCGGCCGGGCGAGCAGCACCGGTGGCTGTGCGCTGGATCTGACCGGGTTGCAGCGGCTGGATGAGCTTCGAGACCCGGTCGCCGACCCGGATGCGGCTGGTCGGGTTGCGGAACACGATGCCGTGCTTCTTGCAGAAGCCGAACAGCGACCGCAAACCGATCAGCGTGTTCTGGCGGGCCGCGCCGTGAAGTACGTCCAGGACGGCGAGCACCTCGTCTCGGCTGATTTCGCGCAGGTGGTCGTGCCGTTGCGACCAGTCCAGCAGCACCGGGCGCACGATTCTGGCCAGGTGCGCACCTGCTCCAGGTGACCGATGTCCGAGCTGATCGTGCCATCCGCCAGCCCTGCCGACGCGCGAGCGAGCACAAAACCGGCCAGCACGTCGGTCTCGAACTCCGCAATCTCCTCCGGGCCCGCCGGGACCCGACGCTCACGCAGATCCCGCACCACCGCCAGCGCCAACCCAGAACCTCGCCTTCAGTCCTACCCATCGATCCTCGACTTTCACGATACCCCTTCACAAAAGCTGAAGTTGAATCAAAACGCCGATGATCACCTGAAGGAACGGGAACGCCCTCGTACTGGGCGGAACGGACCCTCGCGTCCCCGCCAAGGAACCCCGGAACACGAGGGTTATCTCTTAACCCCCGCCGCGTCGTTGACTGTGACGAACTCGTATTTCTCGGCCGTGGTGCTGCTTCCTTCTGTGTCGCGGGGCGAGTGCTTCGGGCAGTGCGGTGTCAGAAGAGGTGATCCACCGTGACCGGCGCCCGTTGTTCCCGTTGTTTGATTTCGTTCATGAAGTCATCGAGGCCCATCAGCCATTGCTGTTGGGTTTCGGTGAAGCCAGGGCCATGCAGTTGCTTCGGGATCACCAGCTGGAGTCGTTCGGCTCTCATCTCGGCTGTCTGGTCCTCGGAAATGGCCGGTTGAAGCGTCAGCAGGTGCTTGTCTGGGATGCGGTCAGCCTCGTTGAGTACCTGCCGCCACCGGTCTTTCAGGGTCGTCTTGGATCCGAGCATGGTCAGCAACGCGGGCGGGAACCGCGGATCGTCGTAGTCCCGTTTGGAGGGGAAGAGGAAGTCAGGTTCCTTTTTGCCCTCCGTTTTGGCCTTCTTCACGAACCGGACTCCGTGGGCGGTGAACACGGCTGCGATGTGTTCTTCCAGCGACAGCCCGGCACGGGACTTCCTGCGGTTATGCACGGAGAGGGACAGCTTCAGGAATGCGTCGACGTCCACGTTGCCGTCCGGGCCAAGGAAGCCGTTGGAAATGCTTTCGCTTATCCGGTGTTTTTCGAGTGTCCGGAAGAGCCGGTGTTCCATGCCGACCCAGCTCATGAGCGTGCCGTCAGGGTCTGTAACGGGGTCGGCGTCCTTGACCATTGATCGGGCACCGGCCACATCCCGACGGCCGTCCACCGGCCGTTCGGCGATCTCTACGACCAGAAAGGCGCATACCTCCCGATCGACGAGCTGCGCCAGGCGATGCACGTGCCCGAGCTCGAGGAAGAAGACGAGCTAATCACCTACTGCACCGTCGGGGGCCGCGCGGCCACCGCGTGGTACGTCCTCACCGAAATTCTCGGACGCGAGCGTGTCCGGGTCTACGACGGATCCTGGGCCGAATGGGGCCTTCGCCCGGACACCCCGGTCGAGACCCCGCCCATCACCGCACACATGTAAGAAGGGCAATGCCTGACCTCCTCCGCGCGAGTATCGACACGCCCGATGAAGTTCGCCCTTCCCTAGCCCGTGAGCGAGGGCCCCGCGTTGACTCATAGAACGGTCGGGGCGGTCATTTCGGGAAGAGCTGCGCGTTGATCGAGGCCGACGCCACAACGCCTTCGAGGCTTGCCTGTGACGCGCTCCAGCTCGAGGAAGGGGCCTCCAGGGTCATCAGATATGCCTCGTTAGGAGCGACCGTGATCGACACGATCTCGACGGTTTCACCCTCGGCGGGCGTGGCCGCCGTCGTGAAGCGCAGCACCGGGACCTGGTCGTACTGGCCGAAGGTCTGCTGGGTGGCTGTCGGGGCGAACAGCGCCCCCTTGTCGAGGTTGGCGATCAGCGTGTCGGCCGTGGGCGCCGCCGTGTTCGGCACCGCGGTCAGCCTCGGCCCGGCCGGGGTCTGGGCGGTCAGGTCAGCTTCCGTGCCGGCCAGCACGATCCCGCCGGGAGCGGGCAGTACCCGGTTCGCCCACCCCGCCGGCGGGGTCAGGGTGAGCCCGGCGCTGTGGGGCGGCTGTGGCGGCGGCGTCACCTGGGAAGAGTTCGGGGAGCTGGGTCCGGGCCCCACGCAGGCGGCGAGTGCCACTGACGTTGCCGCAAAGGCGAGAAAGACCCGGCGCGGCGTCACGACGGCGCTCCTTTGGTGACCTTGAAGTCCCGTACCGCGAGGAAGATCATCAGGCGGTTGGCCGCCAGCAGCGCTGATGCACGGTCGGCAGGATCCGGGTCGGTGACCGCGTGGTAGGCCAGGCGCAGGATGATGGGCATGCAGGCCCGGACGCCCGGGAACGTGGGTTTCCCATCCGAGCCGTCCTGCGACTCCAGCACCCCGGCATGGAAGACCACGTTTTGGACGTCGGTGGTGACGAACTTCGGGAAGAGCTTTTGGAAGTCAACCAGCATCGCTGTGCCGCCGATGGTGCCCAGATTTCCCACAGTAGGATCCGTGCCGCCGTTCAGGGCGTAGCTCAGGGCGTCGAGGATGGCCTTCTCTGCCTGGGCCTCGGTCAGGGTGGACGTGGGCGAACTGGTGGGCGTCGCGGTGGCTCCGCTGCAGTCCTTGGTCGGACCACCGGTAGCGGTCCACGTGACCTTGTTGGCGGGAGTGGTGACGTCGTGGCCCCCTCCGGTCAGCGTCCCGGCCGAGATGGTGGCATAGTACTCGCCTTCGAGGGTGGAACCGTCCGCACGCTGGGCGTTCCACACCACGATGACGTCGACTTGGTCGCCGGTGACGTTGCCGGTGAAGTTCCCGCTGAGGCCGAGGCCGTCTCCAGCGGTGCCGCTCACCTGGTTGCCGTTCTGTTGGAAGTTGAACGTCAGGACCCGGTAGCCGCTCTGGATCGTCGTCCAGGTACCGCTGATGTCCCAGCAGGGCGTGGCCGCAACAACCGGGGAAGCGGTACTGAGGCAGCACAGCAGGAGGGTCAGCACCGCCAAGGCGGCGAAGACCTTCGGGGCGGCTCGACCTGAATCTCGTGACGAGACGTGGAGGGGAGCTGGTGAGGTTCCTGCCATTGCGTCGGCCTTTCCGACGGTCATCCGGCGAGGATGTCGGATTCCCTGGCGTCAAGCTACATCAGTCGACGTCAGGAAATCAATCACTTTCGCGAGCACTAGCGTGAGTCTTGTCGCGTAGTGCCTCACGTTACTTTTCCCCGAGGAATTCCAGTGAGGCAACATGGCCTTAGCGTGACTGACGACGCCGATTCTACCCAACCCCCAATCTCCGGGCGGAGAGACGCCCGCGGAGGTGCGACCTTTGCGGCAGCGACCCGCACCGGCGGAATACCCAACGTCATCTGGATGGGCGCGGCGCCGACAGGCTCGTCGAGCAGCTCGTTGATCGAGGTCTGCCCTTCCAGTACCAATTCCCGGTCGCTGCCCACCCCGCCAATTTACGGGCATTGGGCGGCTGCGTACGGGGAGGACACGGTCGCAAGACACGACGGTCTTCCGACCTGGAACGGGCACATGGCCCTGGCCGTGCCGTGGGGGGTCTCGAAATGCCATGACGGTAGGCGCGGCAGTTGGTTTCAACGATCTCTAAGCGATAGCGTAGTTGTCGTTATTTGCCCCTGAACACCTCCGCGACGCAATGCGCCCCTCCCGGTGGCCCGTCCGCCGACTGAAGGACCTGCTCCCGTGACCGACGTCTTGACCGATGAATCGCTACTTGCGCTTCAGGGCCAGGAAGCTGATCTATTCAGCCTCATCTACGGGTGCCTGGCGGGCCAGGTTTTGGGGTACTTCACCGTCAACGGGGTCTTGGAACCGGAAGCGGCTACGCAAGATGTTTTCACTTCAGTGCTTCCCAAGATAGGCGCCGGAAGCGATGCAGAAAGCATACGAACGATGGTCTTTTCCACGGCCTACGCCCGGACAGTCGATTCACGCCAGCAAGGCGCCGACGATCTGGCGAGCCACTCCCCCAGTAACTTCCCGACGCCGCTGAGGCACCTAGACGGGGAGCAGCGAGATGTCTTGTCGCTTCGGATCATTGCCGGTCTAACCGTCGACCAGGTCGCAGGAATAATGGGCCAAAGCCAAGGAGCGGTGAAGCAATTGCAGCGACGGGCCTTGCATGCCCTCCGCAGGCGGCCGGCAGTATGGGAACATGTATCCTCGTGAGCTTTAGCAACGCACGGCGAGATGTCATCGCCGAATTGATGGCGGACGCCGGCCTGGAGGGCGATGAGGATCTTCAGGCTTCCCTGGAGGCAGTTGGCTCTCTTGCCACCCTCCCCGCACCCGCACCGAACCCCGCTGTCGCTGCCTCGCTTGGCCGGTCAACGGCTCCCACGGATGAACTCATGGTCCGTCGCGAACTCAGCCAGAGCCGTTTTGCCCGTCGTCCCGTAGTCATGGGCGCATCAGTACTCGCTGCCATTGGCTTAGGGCTGAGCGGTGTTGGCGCGGCAGCAGCTGGCGTCCTGGGTACCGGGGCGTCAGACATCGTGCACGGGTTCATTCACGACTCACCGCCTTCGGCGAAGGTGACTTCTCCCCCGCCCTCGCCGACTTTGCCTGCCACCCCATCTGGCACCGGAGCAACTTCGTTTCCGCCCTTGGGGGCGCTTCCCACTCCCCCGCCGTCTGAGTTGGCACTGCCCGTCGCCCCGGCGTCGCCCGCCCCACAAATTCAGAAGCCGCCGCCCACATCGAAATCAGCCGATGACGCTGAAAAACATGAATCCTCGGATACAGTACCTAATCCGCCTTCTGGCCAGGATGACAAAAAAGGCAATGGCAAGGGCGATGGCGCGCTCAAGTCGAACGATCAAGCACAACCGGCTCGGGGCGACGAGTCCGCTAAAGGCGACAACGGCAAACACCTAGGCTGGAAGACTGACAGGCAGTCCTCCGAAAAGCAGAAGGCACAGAACCGCGGGCATTAGCGCCTGGTCGCCGAGATCGTCCTGGGCGGCCAGTCTTCCCTGAATCTGACCCACTCGGACGCCGCTAACCCATGCCAGGTCGGGCCGGCAAGGTATCCCTGTTCACGTAACGGGACCTGCCCCCTGACCGCTTCGGGTTGACCGCGCCCTTCGGTGCAGGGTCGCCATCGTAAGTCTTCATGTACCGGTAGAGGGTGGCCTTTGACCAGCCCACAGTCTTGGCTGCGTGGGCCGCCGTCTTGCCTTCGGCCATGAGCCGTCGGGCGGTACTGACCCGTTCCCGGGCGACGGACTCCTCCATGGGGGCAGGACCGAACCGCACTCCCCTCTTCTGGGCGCTGATGACCCCGGCTCGGACCCTTTCGTTGATGAGTTCACGCTCGTACTCGGCCAGGGTTGCCATGATCGCCAACTGCATCCGACCTTGGATTCTGGTCGGATCCAAACGGTCCATAATGGAGTGCAGCCGGACGCCGCGGGAGGTGAAGTCGTTGACCGTGTTCAGGACATCGATGACAGATCGCCCGATCCGGTCCAGCCGCCAGAAATAGACATCGTCATCCTCACGGGCGTAATCCATGAGGGCCTTCATCCCGGGACGCTCTTTCGCCTCCTTTGCCCCGGAGAGTTCGTCGGTGAAGATCCGCTTCGGGTCCACGCCGGAGGAGATGAGCGCCTCGATCTGCATGCTGGCGTCCTGGTCACTGGTGGAGATACGGGCATTAGCTTTGCGGTTTACGCGTGTCTCGCGCACTCCAATATGGAGTCTTGGACCGGCGTGAAATTGAGGTACTAAGGGCGTGCTGAATCGTGGGCACGGTGTGACCGGCGTTATCAGGCGAGAGCTACACCTTGGACCCTGCACGCTGGATCGCGCGGTAAACGGTGGAGCGGGCGACGCCGAAGAGTTCGGCGATCTCCGTCGTGGTGTGCTTGCCGCCTCGGTGGAGGCTCACGAGGTGGCCTTCCTGCGTTTTGGAGAGCTTGGGCTGCCGGCCTCGAAGCTTGCCTTTGGCCTTCGCGACCGCCATGCCTTCGCGGGTCCGGGCTCGGATGAGGTCGGATTCGAACTCGGCGACCATGCCCAGGACGTTGAAAAGCAGTTTGCCCACAGGATCGTGCGGATCGTAGATGCTTCCGCCGACATTCAGACTTACTCCCTTGCGGGTGAGCTCGTCGGCGATGTCCCTTGCGTCCGGAAGCGAGCGGGCGAGGCGGTCGAGCTTGGTCACCACGAGCGTGTCGCCGTCACGGCACGCAGCCAGGGCCTTACCCAGTCCAGGGCGGTCGCGCTTGGTGCCGGTGAACCCGTGGTCGACATAGATCGCATCGGGGTCCACACCGGCGGCCGAGAGGGCATTGCGCTGGGCGGTGAGGTCCTGAGAGCTGGTCGAGCAACGAGCGTAGCCGATGAGCATACTTTGGACTGTAGCGTATAAGGCACCTTCACCGGGCATTAATTCGGGCAGGGTATACGGGAATCCACCGCGGGCGGAATCACGCGGATCTGAACAGGGGCTCAAGACTGCCGGGAGGCGTCCGGTGGACGACCGGCTAACGGGCAGGGCGCGCCGTCGATCGGGGCCTTGTTAGTGTGCTCATGTGACGATTCCACTCGAAGAGTTCGACGACACAGACGACTCCGTGCACCGCCCGAGACCGATCACCATCGACGGAGGCTTTCCGGATACCGCAGTCCTGTGCTTCTTCCGCGAGGCAATCGAAGAACTACGCGAGCAAGGGCGGCTCGTCCAGATCGGGAAGTTCAGTGACGAGATCGGCGGAGCCGGCATCTTCGCGACTCCTGACCGCAGCGTCGCAGCGTTCCATCCCGGCGTCGGCGGCCCGCTGAGTGCCCATTGCCTCGAGCAGGCGATCGCAAGCGGCGTGGTATCCGTTCTCGCCATCGGCGGTGCCGGAGCCCTCGTCGAGGAGTTCAGCCGTGACGACGTAATGGTCGTGGAATCAGCGGTCCGCGACGAGGGGACGTCATTCCATTACCTCCCGCCTGGCCGCCGCGTCGACTTCGATCCCAACGAGGTCCAGCGGATTGTCAGCGGGCTCGGCCAGCACGGGATCTCCGCCCGGGCGGGCATCACCTGGACCACGGACGCAGACTTCCGTGAGACCCGCGCGCGGGTCGAACGTCGTCGCGCGGAAGGGTGCGCCGCGGTGGAGATGGAAGCGGCATCGCTGGCAGCTGTGTGCCAGTTCCGCGGCGTCAAGTACGCCCACGTGCTCTACAGCGGCGACGCACTCCACGGGGAGTCCTGGTCTGAGCGGGCATGGACAACATCCACCAGACGCGGCCAGCTCCTGGAAGCAGCGATCGCACTGCGCCGGCAGTAGTCGAGCTGGCCCCGGCTCCCCGGCCCCCGGCTTCTAGTCGTCCGGTAAGGGGACCGGCTAATGGGCGGAGTCTCCTACTGCTCCAGCTGTCCATCCTGTGATGGACAGGAGATCACCAGCAATGTCCTGGACGCTGCGGTTGTCAGTAGGGCATCGATGGACCCACTGTGGCGTGAGGAGCTCAAGTTCCCTCGCCGCGGCACTGCTACGGACAAGATGATCCTGGAGGTCGCTCCCCTGAATGCGCCCGCGCAGCCGAGTTGAGGATGTTGCATCAGTAGCGGTCAGCAGAACGGCAGTAATTCTGGGGTCATCTCCCATGGCGGCCGCCAATTCCTGGGAAAATCGGACGCTGACCGTGTTTGTGTAGATCATCCTCCGATATCCAAGGGCTCGATAGTTTGCCCAGATCGCGGCCAGGTTCCGCTCGGCCAGCTGATGCTCCCATGGATGAGGGAAGGCCAGATCAAGATTGTCCCCTTCAATCACGCAGTGTTTGATGTTCAGAACGGCGAGCTGCGCATGGAGTTCAAACGCCACGGAACTCTTCCCAGCGCCAGACCGACCACCGATAAAAAGAACCTCGCTCCGCATGTACACCCCTCGAGTATTGCCTAGAAGCCGCCCGAAGCAGCAGAAACGGTCGCTTACGGAACACCAATGCAAGCACTCCAGGGCAGACAAGTAGTTCTCGCAGCGCCATGTGGCTATGTGGCACGGTGCCCGTTAGCCGATCCCTCAGCGTGCGCTGCTTGTGACTGGAGCAGTGACTGGCTGAGACGATGGTCTTATGGAAGACATTTCAGGGAACCGCGAATGGGTCCGCCGGCTCCTGGGCTTGGACCCCCCTGAGCTTCACCGCCCGACGGCCGTGCGCCGTCGCCCGCTTGACCCTGTTGGTTCGATCGCCCGGGAACGGATCGAAGTGGACACGAGCGACGGCGACACCGTCCCATGCCTTCTTCTGAGCCCTGAGGCGCCCGCCGGAAGGACTGTCATCGCCGTCCACCAGCATGCCGGTGAGTTCTCGCTCGGCAAGAGTGAAGTGGCCGGTCTCTGCGGTGATCCTTCGATGGCATACGGGCTCCGGCTCGCCGAACACGGAGTCCGGGTGCTCATCCCCGACCTGATCGGCTTCGAGGAGCGTCAACGGGGTTGGTCGCCCGCCGGCGCGGATGACGAGCAGCTCGATGCGCTCCTGCGCATAGCCCACGGCAGCAGCCTCCAGGCCAAGCACACCAAAGACATCGCAACTCTGACGACATGGCTGGTTGAGGAGCCCGGGATGGCCGGGATTCTGGGCATCATGGGCCATTCCCTTGGCGGTCAGGTGGCGCTCTTCAGCCTTGCCTTCGATGGGCGCCTCCTCACTGGCGTGGTGAGTTGCGGTGTGGGCACCGTTGCCTCGTTCGCATCCCACCGCATTAAGCACAATCCGGCATGGTTCGTACCTGGCCTCGCGGCGGCCGGCGACGTGCCTGCCGTCGCAAGAGCTCTCCAAGGACAGAGGGTGCTTGTCTCAGCCGGATCTTCTGATCCGTGGTTCCCTATTGACGGAGTGGGTGCCGTGGTCGCGGTCTTCGGCCCTGGAGTCTGCGACACACATCTGTTTGATGGCGGGCACGAGATCCCAGCCGAGGTGATGGAGCTTGCCTGCTCCCACTTTGTCGACGCAATCTCATGACAGCGCCTCTTGTCCAAGCGTCCGGTAAAGAATCCGTCATCGGGATGCAGAGTCACAAGGCCTTCGCTAAGGGGAGAAGTTCGTGCAGGCTTCGAATCGTAAGGTCCGGGACAGCTTTCGGCCTCGGGGCGTCTTCCCTGTTGAGCCAGACTCCGGTCCAACCTGCGGCTTGGGCTCCTGCGATGTCATTGGCCAGTGAGTCGCCGACCATGATCCGCGGTTCCCCGGGCAACAGGTCCGAAGCGATGTCGAAGATCCGGCGATCTGGTTTTTCGACGCCGTGCTCCTGTGAAAGGACGGCGGCCTGGAAGTAATCCTCCAGGCCGAGGCGTTTCGGATAGGAGTTGCCGTTGGACAAGAGCCCGACATGGTGGTTTCGTCGCAGCTCTGCGAGGACTGGCAGGACGTCCTCGTAGAGCATCACATCCGCGAAGCGACGCTGCAGGTAAAACTCGTTGAGATGGGCCGCTAGATCGTCGTCCCGCAATCGCAGGCGGGCGAGGCTCTGCCTGAAGGCCTCGAACCGCACGCTCTCGAGGTTGGTCACGCGGCCCCGCAACCGTTCCGTGGCAGCTTCCCGGTCGGTAACGAATGCCTCGACGCTCATGTCTCCTCCAGTCCCGGGCCGAAGCCTGCGGAGCTCGCCGATCGTCGCTGCCAGTGCGCGCCGCATCATCGCCCGGAAATCCCACAGCGTCTGGTCACCATCAAAGAAGAAGACTGCCACAGGGGCCATCAAAACAGACGCGTGCCTCCGGAGGGAATCGTGTCGCGGAAAGTCCCGGTGAGGATCCTTCACAGGACGTGATCTTGTGGCAGCGAAATGCCCTGTGGGCTCCTCGCATGAGTGCCGCCCCAGCCCGCCAACCATGCGAGGAGATCCTGCTATTTTTCCAGGGTGGGGATTCCGAGCCTGGCGCAGATTTCGGGTCCTCCGGGGATGACGGCCACGGTGTTGTCCACGACGCACGCGGTCAGCGGCGGTACGTAGTGGCCGAAGCGGGGGTTGGGCCCGGGCGCGATCGGGTTGCCGTACTGGTTCGTGTCAGGGAGCCCACTGCCCCGGTCCTTCCCCACAGGGGGACTGGGCACAAAACCGGCGGGGATGAGGTCGTTGGTGAGCCCGTCCGGGTTCATCAGTCCCGTGTCCCACACGCTGCTGCACTGTCTGATGGGGTCGGCGACCTGTTTCATTCCGGCGTTCTTGTCGCCCGGGTCCGGGTTGTTGTTCGCGTCGAATCCCGTCACGAAGATACCTGTGGTCATGTACGGGGGCTTTGTGGCCCCGGGCTGCGTCAGAATAGGAGGTCTGGTGGTGAGGTCGGCGTGGTAGTAGCAGCGGATGTCCCGCGTGTCGTTCACCGGGGCGAGTGCCGTGTAGATGCCAGCCGCGGTGGTGCCGAGGACTGCGGTGCCGGCGACGGCGATCACGACCGGGAGGGTAAGCCATCTGCGGGCGGGCTTCGGTTTGCGGCGTGCTTCCTGGACGAGCAGGTTCTGGACGCGGTCTTTCGTGTCCTTCGGGTAGGTGATTTCGGATAGGTTCATGACAGCCTCGCTTCAACGATCGTCGTGTCGAGTTGTTCGACGGGCTCGGGGGCTCCGTTCATCTTGGCCAGCTTGGCGCGTGCCCGGTGCAGTCTCGATTTCACGGTCCCGGTCCGTACGCCGAGGGTCTTGGCGGCTTCGTCCTGGCCGATTCCGTTCATCAGGCACAGGATCACGACGTCCCGTTCCCCGTCATTCAGCCCCGCGGTCATCTCAAGCAATTCGCGGACGTCGCGTTCTGCGTCGAGCCTTGAGGCCACCGATTCGGCATGGTCTGCTTCGTGTTCGCCGTGCCTTGGATCCGAGTGCGGCAGCCTGGCAAGGAAATCCGCGTGCCGGCGGGAAGCCCTGGCACGATTGCGGTTCGCGTTCGTCGCGACCCCGAGAAGCCACGGAAGGACCGTGTCTCTCTCCGGTCTGAGTCTGTTCCGTTGCCGCCACGCCTCCAAGAAGGTGATCGAGACGAGTTCCTCGGCGTCATGCCAGGAACCGCATCGTGACAAGCAGTACCGGAAGACCGCATCGGCGTGCCTATCGAACAGGACCCCGAATGCGTCAGCGTCGCCTGCGATGCACTCACACCACAGGTCTTTGTCGGTTTCCCCCATTAGCCTCATGCCTTGTAGTGTCCGCCGGACCCGAAAAGGTTCCCGATCCGCCAAAATAGTCTTCGCCCCCGCGGGTGCTCCCGGCCAGCCGCTCGCGCAACGGTAGCTTTGGACCCCACGGCCAAAGCTACCAACGGCCCTGGCGCAAATGGCCGGCGTCCGGTGAAGGATCCTTGGGTTCTTGCGGTGATTGCAACACTTAGCGGATGGGTGTTGTCATGTCGAGGTATTCAATTTATGTGAGACCGGATCTTCTGCAGCTGTTTTGGGCCGGGATGCAGGCCGGTGATTTCATTACTGATGCCGTTGTGCCGATCAATACGAGCAGGCGGACCGGGCGCCGGGTCCTGGCCGAGGCCGGGGGTGTCAGGCCACGCCGCGGCCGGGATCTGAAGGGCAGGTGCCTGACCTTCGACCAGCGCGAAGAGATCGCGGTGATGCGCGCCCAGGGACACTCGCTGCGCCGGATCGGGGCCCTGATCGACCGGTCTGCCTCGACTGTGTCCAGGGAGCTTCGGCGGAATTCGGTGGCCGGGTTGCCCTACCGGGCGACGTCGGCCCACGCGCTGGCGTATGAGCGGGCTTCGCGGCCGAAGCCGGCGAAACTGCACACCAACACGGTGCTGCGTGCGAAGGTGGAAGAGGACCTGAAAAAGAAGTACTCGCCTGAGCAGATCACAGGACGCCTCCAGGTTGAGTTTCCCGATGAGCCGGAGATGCGGGTGTCACCTGAGACCATTTACCAGTCCCTCTACGTTCAGTCCCGCGGAGCACTGAACCGCGATCTGGCCGCGTGTTTACGCACCGGACGTGCACTCAGGCAGCCCTGCAGGAAGGCCGGCCAGCGGAAGAACCGGATCCCCGGGATGATCAATATCTCCGAGCGTCCCCCCGAGGTTCAGGACCGTGCGGTGCCAGGGCACTGGGAAGGCGACCTCATCATCGGCAAAGGCAACCAGTCCGCGATCGGGACCCTCGTGGAGAGAACCACCAACTACACGATGCTCGTTCATCTGCCGGATGGATACAAGGCAGAACAAATGCGCGACGCCTTGGCCACTAAGATCAAGACGCTCCCCGAGGCGCTGAGGCATTCCCTCACCTGGGACCAGGGCATCGAAATGCAGGACTGGAAGAGCGTGAAAGTAGACGCCGGCATCGACATCTACTTCTGCGACCCGCACTCACCCTGGCAGCGCGGCATCAACGAAAACACGAATGGCCTGCTGCGCCAGTACTTCCCGAAAGGCACGGACCTGAGCATCCACAGCGCCGAAGACCTCGACTGGGTTGCACAGGAACTCAACGACCGGCCACGCAAAAGACTAGAGTTCAGAAAGCCGATCGAATTGATCGAAGGACTCCTGTTGCAATGACCGCCTGAATCCGCCGATCCTCTAACGGGCGGCGGGCCACATAGCGCTGCGGTTCACAGTGAGACACACATCCGCTGGACACGTCTCATGCCGAACTATCGCGCGTATCCGAGCTTCATACTGTCTCCTGGTGTCGCGGTCCGAGTTTCCTTGAGGACATTTGAGACAACAACTTGTACCGGCTTGGTGAGACATTATTGGGCTCTGAACGGCGGGATTCCGGGGGTTAAGGCAAATGACCCATCACCTATAGTTTGTGAGACGCCACCCCAGGTTGACTCGTTAAGGCCTGACACTGTGATTCGCAGCGATAAATGGCGGCCTTTTCGCAGCGCTACATGTCACCCCCATGCGCGTAAGCCGATCCTTGGGTTCTCGCGGTGGTCGCACCACTTAGCGAGTGAAGAGTGTTGTGGCGGAGTTGTCGTCGGCGTATCGGCCTGGTTTGGCGCAGCGCTTCTGGGCGGCGCTGCAGGCTGGTCAGTTCCTAAGGGAAGCGGCGGCCGGTGCCGATGCTGCGGGGATGGCGTTGTCGACGAGGACGGCGGCGATGGCGGCGGCGGCGGCGAAGGTGTCGGTGTTGAGGACCCGGCTGCGGGCCGAGGCGCCGTCCAGGAGCAGCGCCAGTTGCTCGCCGAGCCGCTCGGGGTCGTCGGCGCCGGCCTCGCGGGCCGTTTCGGTGAGCCGCGACGCAAATGCCGTTTTGTAGTCACTGGCGAGTACGCGTGCCGGGTGGCCCGGGTCGGGGATCTCGACGGCCGCCGCGATGAACGGACACAGGGGCGCGTGGATATCGAAGACGGCGAGGAGTCGCTCGCGGGGTGCCAGGTCGGTGCGGTCGAAGACTTCGGGCAGGATGTCGGGATCGAATCGGCGTAGGCACTCGGCTATCAGCTCGTCCTTGCCGGCGAAGTGCTGGTAGAGCGTCCGCTTGGACACCTGAGCCACCGCGCAGAGCTGGTCCACGCCGGTGCAGTTGATGCCTTGGTCACGGAACAGTTGTTGTGAGGTGCTGAGGATGCGCTCTCGTGCGCCTCTGCCGCTTCGCAGGCCTCGCGGCCCCTTTTCCAACTCTGTCATACACCCAGCTTAGCCCACTCGGGTACCGATCTGTGTGCATAGCTTGACGCCCCGCTCTCCCGCCCGATACGTTAAGTACGCAGATCGGTGTACTTAACATCGGCGCGGCACATGAATGGAGTAATCATGGGAAAGCTCGATGGCAAGGTTGCAGTGATCACCGGCGCGACTAGCGGGATGGCGCTGGCCGGTGCGAAGTTGTTCGTTGACGAAGGAGCCCACGTCTTCATTTCGGGCCGGCGGAAGGACGCGGTGGACGAAGCGGTCAAGCTGATCGGCCGGAACGTGACCGGCGTGCAGGCCGATTCGGCCAATCTCGATGATCTGGACCGTTTGTTCGAGACGGTCAAGCAGGAAAAGGGCGCGATCGACGTGCTATGGGCAAGTGCTGGGGGCGGGGCGCAGAGCAAGCTCGGCGAGATCACCGAGGAGCAGTTCGACGAAGCCTTCACGCTGAACGCACGCGGCACGCTGTTCACTGTCCAGAAGGCGCTGCCGTTGTTGAGCGACGGAGGTTCGATCTTTATGACCGGGTCCAACGCGTCACTCCGGGGCTACCCCGATTGGAGCGTGTATGCAGCGAGCAAGGCCGTGCTTCCCGCCTTCGCACGGGTGTGGGTTGCCGAGCTGAGGGACAGGAAGATTCGGGTGAACGTGCTGACCCCCGGCTCGGTCGCCACGCCGATGATGGGCGATGTGTTGAGCCCGGAGTTGAAGGAGATGTTCGCGTCTGTGATCCCGCGGCGCGAGATGGGCCGCCCGGAAGAGATCGCGTCGATCGCGTTGTTCCTCGCCTCGGACGCCTCGAGCTACGTCAACGGCCAGGAGCTGGTCGCCGACGGCGGCACCACAGTGATCTGAACCACGCACCAGGAATGCCACGGGCACACCCCACAACAACCCTTGTCGCCACAACGAACTGATCTCGAAACGCGCACGAATGAGAGAGGGCGACACCTCGAGAACAAGAAAAGAGCACACCTCATGAGCAGCATCACCCTAATCGGTACGGGGAACATGGCCCGTACCATCGGCACGCTCGCGGTGGCGGGCGGCAATACCGTCGAGGTCATGGGACGCGATCAGTCCAAGGCCGATGGCCTGGCCAAGGCTCTGGGCGGCGGTGCGACGGCAGGCAAGTGGGGCGCCATCCCCGCCGGGGACATTGTCATCACGGCCCTGTTGTACGACGGAGTCGTTCCGGTCGTCGCCGAGTACGGAGACGCCCTCGCGGGCAAGGTCATCGTCGACATCAGCAACCCCTTCAACGCCACGTTCGACGGACTGGCCCACAGCGAGGAGACCTCGATCGCGCAGGAAGCCGCCAAGGTGGCCCCGGCCAGCGCCAGCGTGGTGAAGGCATTCAATACCGTCTTCCGTAATGTCCTGGAGAAGGGCCGGCCCGACGTCTTCATCGCGGGCGACAATGCGCACGCCAAGACGGATCTGGCGGCATTCATCGGGAGCCTCGGCCTGCGCCCGCTGGACGTCGGCGGCCTGAAAATGGCGCACTGGCTGGAAGGAATGGGTGTGGTCACGGTAGGCCTCGCCGGCAACGGGGTCGGCCACTGGGACTTCGCCCTCGGTGCCAACGAATTCACCGGCTGAGCCCCGGGGGCCCTCGGGCCGAGCAGCCAGCGGACAGCGCGCCGTGCGCGGCTGATACAGGTCCGTTGATACAGCCGCAGGCGGTCATCGCGGCATTGCCGGTGGACGGCCGGCTGCGCATTGTCGGCCGGTCCACCGTTCTCTCCACCCGGGTAGGGCGTGAGCTGGGCCGCCAGCTCACGCCCATCGCAGGCCGGGTATCCATGGCCCGAAGAGATCAGCGAGACCTCACTGAACAGATTCAGCGAGGACAAAGGCCCCATCCATCTGACCCTGGTTGATCCGCTCGTGATCGAAGCAGTGGCCGACGTAGCCTGGTCCGGTGAGTCCTTCCGCCTGGACGGGGCGACAGGTTCATCTTTCATGATTGCTTCAGTCCACTCTGGAGCGTGTCTTGGAAATCTACAGCTTTACGAGACACCGCCTGGCCTGCCGACCGGAGTGATCAATGCTGCGGTGTGAATCGCAGCGATAAGTGGCGCGGTTTTATTCGCGGTAAATGGCATCCTGTTCCGCAGGAACGGACCCCCGACGCTTTGCTGTTGATCGAAACACCGCGGCAGCTTGTTGGGCGGCTGGGCTGAGCCTGCGGTTGGCGAGGTGGGCAAGGAGGATCCTGCGCTTGGGGGCGCCGGCAAGTGGGACGGCAACGACGTCGGCGCGGAGCGCGCTCAGGGCCAGCTGCGGGGCTAAGGCTATACCGATGCCGGCGGCGACCATGCCCTGTGTCTCCTGGTAGTCATTGGCAGCGAAGGCGATGCGCGGCTCGAAGCCGGCGTCGCGGCAGACGCGGCGGAGGACATCGGCCACGGGGTGTTCGTCGCGCACGATCCATTCCTGGTCCCTTAAGGTATCGATCCGTACGGACTGCCGCTCCGCAATGGGGTGATCGCGTTGCACGAGCAGCACTGTGGGGTCGTTCATCAGCCTGACCAGGGTCAGATTCTCATCCTCGATCTGTTGCCAGGGGTAGTCCCACAGCAGCGTCAGTTCGATGTCCCGCCGATGCAGCCGCTCCAGCAGGCCGTCCCGACGGGCGCTGATGACCGTGACTGCGACCTCCGGATGGCGGGCTCGGAATGCGAGAACGACATCTGGCATGAGGGAAGCGCCGACTGTGGGAAAGGTTCCCATCCGCAACTGGCCCCGGCGCAGCCCGGCAAACTCTGCCATTTCGGCGCGGGCGGCTTCGATCGTCCTGTCGATGTCGTCGGCGTAGCCGAGGAGGGCCTGCCCAGCCTCAGTGAGCACCACACCCCTCGGATGCCGATCGACCAGCGCAACGCCCACCTCATGTTCGAGCTTCGCTATCTGCTGCGAGACCGCTGACGTCGTAAAGGAGAGGGCCGTCGCCGCGGATGTCAGTGAACCTGAGCGGCTTACCTCGCGGAGCACGTGAAGCCGGTGAAGGTCAAGGGTTGCCATGAACACAGTTTAGCAAAACTATAGGACTATCGAGTTTCTTGTGATTGTGCTGAACCCAGTGTTCCCGGATCGTAGAGGTAGAGGCGCTGTGAAGTGCGCAACATCTATGAGACATGAAGGAGAAAACCGTGGGACTCCGAGGCCATTGGTACCGAGGCGGCACGAGTAAGTGCTGGCTCTTTAACGCCGAGGACGTAACCCCTCATGCCGTCAGCCGCGAGGAGATCCGCAGGCTGCTAGCCGATGCATTCGGCGCGGCAGATTCCCGGCAGCTTGACGGCGTTGGCGGAGGGACTTCCACGACGTCGAAGGCCGCCGTGGTCTGGGCCACACCGGGTGGGGAGGCAGATCTTGACTACCTCTTCGCCCAAGTCGGGATCGGAGACCCGACTGTGGAGCTGGGCTCCAATTGCGGTAATTGTGCCACTGCCATCGCTCTGTTCGCCGTCCAGTCGGGCATTGTTCCTCCTCGGCACGGCATCACGAGGGTCAGCATGCGCAACCTCAATACAGGAGCCGTGCTGAGCGGAACTGTCCCAACCCCGGGCGGCACCATCCCGAGGTCCGGTCTGGCCAGGGTTCCGGGCAGCAGCGCAGCAGGCGTTCCCGTCAGCCTCTCATTCCACGGCCCCTGGGGCCGGAGCGCCGGCGCCGTCTTGCCGACGGGGAACGCGGCCGAGGAGATTTCGGTAGGCGCGAGCACGCTGATGGCAACGCTGGTCGATGCCGGTGCGCCGGCGGTACTCATCCCGGCCGTCGAGGCTGGAATCGATCTGTCCTCGATGACCGGCAACCTCTCAGAGCACCTGCCCACGCTCATCGCGGTACGGGCATCGGCGGGCCTCATGATGGGGCTGCGGAAGCCTGAAGATCCTCCGCAGAACGCTGTTCCGAAGGTCGGTGTGGTGGCAGCGCCGGCGGATTACATCGCCGCGGACGGAACGAGCATCGCCGCGGACAGTCACGATCTGCGGGTTCGCATGCTGTCGATGCTTACCCCGCACCCCGCCATCGGCCTCACCTCGGCCGTAGCCGTGTCCCTCGCAGCCGCTCTGCCCGGATCCGTCGTGGCTAAACTATTACGCCCGGCCTACCCCGCCATCCCCGGAGTCCCCCGCTCGTTGCGGATCGGGACACCTGCCGGCGTGATCACCACCGAAGTCATTATTGATGACAACGGCACCGTCAGCGAGATCGCCCTCCACCGGGCGGCCCGGCACCTTGCCACCGCCGACATCGACGTCGCCCAGACTGCTGATCTGACGGCCTAGCCCCTACTCCCTTGCCCCTGTCATTATTGATGAGGCAGCACACCAGGAAGTTGTTCAATGAAGATCAAATCCATCCTCGGACACCTCTATGTCCAGGTACTCATCGGCGTCGTGCTTGGTATCCTCGTCGGCGCACTGTGGCCCGACCTCGGTTCCTCTCTTAAGCCGATCGGCGATGGCTTCGTCAAACTCGTGAAATTCATGATCGCACCGATCGTTTTCTGTACCATCGTCGGAGGCATCACCTCGCTGACCGACACGAAGAAGGTCGGTCCCACCTTAGTCCGTTCGCTTGGCCTGTTCTATGTGCTCACAGCGCTGGCCCTGGCCCTTGGACTGGCCGCGGTCATGCTGTTGCAACCGGGCGCGGGTATGCACATCGACCCGGCCCATCTCGACACGTCGGTCGCCGCCAAGTACACCAGTCAACTGCCCAGCAGCAATCCCGTGGACTTCATCCTCAGCATCATCCCCTCCACCTTCGTTGGAGCCTTCGCCGACGGTGGAGTGCTGCCCGTGTTGGTCATCGCGCTGCTGTGCGGCTTCGGCTTCAGCAAGCTCGGAGCCCCCGGCCAGCAGGCCCTGAGCGTGATCAACAGTTTCAACAAGCTGCTGTTCGTCATCTTCGGCTACATCATGAAGGTGGCTCCCCTGGGAGCCTTCGGCGCCATGGCATTCACGGTCGGTAAGTACGGAGCCCACTCCATCGGAAACCTGGGGATGCTCATCCTTGCTTTCTACGCCGCCTGCATCGTCTTCGTCGTCGTCGGCCTGGGCATCCTGGCGAAACTCACGGGTTTCAGCCTTTGGCAGATCCTGCGCTACTTCAAGGACGAATTCCTTATCGTCCTGGCTACCTCCTCCAGCGAACCCGTGCTCCCGCGCCTCCTGTCCAAGCTCGAACGGATCGGGTGCGACCGCAGTGTCGTCGGGCTCGTCGTCCCAACCGGCTACTCCTTCAACCTGACAGGTACGGCTATCTACCTCGCGCTCTCTTCGA
This sequence comes from Arthrobacter sp. DMZ02-1R, assembly GCF_057747935.1. Classification (NCBI taxonomy): domain Bacteria; kingdom Bacillati; phylum Actinomycetota; class Actinomycetes; order Micrococcales; family Micrococcaceae; genus Arthrobacter; species Arthrobacter sp. DMZ02-1R. The sequence continues at coordinate 1,598,472 of NZ_CM173230.1, read as the reverse complement.
TGTTTATCGCCCAAGCCTGCGACATCCACCTCAGCTGGGACCAAATCCTGCTCATGCTTGGAATGATGCTCCTGACCTCCAAGGGCGCGGCCGGCGTGACCGGTAGTGGTTTCGTGGCCCTGGTCGCAACGCTAACGGTCATGCCGACCCTGCCTGTCGCGGGTGTGGCCCTGATCGTTGGAATCGACCGCTTCATGAGCGAGGCGCGTGCCCTGACCAGCACCGTCTGCAACATCGTCTCCTGCGTTGCAGTGGCCAAGTGGCAGGGGGCGCTCGACACCGAGAAACTCCGTGCCGAGCTCCAGGCAGGCTTCGTGCCCTCAGAAGTGGACAAGGTCCAGCTGCCTGCACCGGCTATCGCCCTCTGAGCAGCTGACCCCGACACGGACTCCCGTCGAGGTCGTCCGCTCTTAAGATGCTCCGGCGCACCGGCTGAACCATGCCGGTCGAGCCAAGGAGAGTATGCCCACAAGCTGCCGGCCCTTCCGGTGGACGTGTGCCCCCATCGCATTCCCATCGCAACAGGAAGCCCGAAGTACGGGCGCGGTGGAAGGGTACACAGGCAGAAGGAGGCAGGTGGACCTAAGGTCCACCTGCCTCCTTCACCACCCCCTGTCCAATCCACCAATTAGCCTTAGCAAAGGACTGGCCGTGACAACCCACCGGCACCGCGCTCATCCCGATGGCAGGAAACCTCAACGGGAAGCCATAACCAACTGGTCTTCACTTTCAAGGGCGGACGAAGTCGAAATCTACAAGGACAGCGAATTCATGGCCGCCGGACGCATCGACATGCTCGCAATGGACGCCAGCGTGCTTTGGCTCCACAAAGTCACTGGCAACGACAGGTCCTTGTTCCTGCGCAGCGATGGTCTACGGGTGTACCGCTTAAGCGGACGACCCAAAAACCTGTCCCGCCTGCTGAGCTGATTGCACCCTGGTTCATGATCTGTCTTATGAACGACCGTTCATGAGACTGCGGCTGAAGGCTGATTGCAGTGTGGAGTTGGTCGCTCAGTGGCGGCGTTTTTTGGTCGCTCGGTGTCGCAACAGTGCCCGTAAGGCGAGCACTTATTCCCAACACATCGCAGCCGCACGTGAGCAGAGGCGCATCTCATGACCGCCGACACGAAACGCCGAGGCTAGTCGACGCACCGGATCGCGTCGCAGACGTTCACGGCTGGGCGTGACGCTCCAACGCGTCCAGAGTCGTCTCGGGCGATGTGTTGAAGCAGAAGGTGATTCCGGGCGATTCCGCATTGCACACGTTGATGATCCGTTCGAAGAGCTCGGTGTACTCCGGGATCATCCTGATGCCGCCCCCGATCATCACGAGGCCGAAACGATCACGACCGAACGCCGAGCGAATCTCTGCTTCGGCCTCGTCCGGGGAGGTGCCGATCAGGCAGTTGACGGCGTCGAAGCCGGCGGCCGTAGTGGCCCCGAACCCCGCTTCGATCCGTTCGGTCATCGTGGCCTCGTCGAGGCCAGGAGGCAGCTTGCTATAGTCGAGGGCTCGCGCGTGGATGCCGATCATGAGGATTCGAGTCATGGGCCTCATTGTGGCATGCACGCCTCACCAACGAATTAGCCAAACCGCACCACCAATCAGGCGGGCCCGCTGGATCCTTGCTGGACCCGCCCCGCCCCAGATGAGGCCCGTTAGCCGGTCCTCCACCGGTCGCGACGGCATCATCCGGTGCACTCCTTAAAAAGCCCGCCGTATGATTCTCGTCACAAACTATCGCGGCTCCTTGTCTGCTGTTGCCGGACTCTCAACGATTGGCATCGGGTAGCTGCTACGCGTTTTTCTTCGCGTGTATGGCGCCCTCTCCGTGGTCATCGGTGCCCTCTTCGTGGCAGTGTCCGTTTTTGTCCTGGTTTTCGTGCGCCCGTTATGACATCTCGCAGCAAAGCCTAGAAGGAACGCGGCAAGGCCAATCAACCCGATGGCAAACGGAAAGACCGCTTTCGCCACGTCGACCGGGAGCGCAAGTGAGCCCAAGACTGTGACCAGAACGGTGCCAAAACACGTCACCCAGGCCACACGCAGAGGCAATGGGAGCGACCCCAGTTCCTTGAGAGTTCTCCCCAATGCCCACCCCTCCGTCGATTGCTGCTGACCAAAGAGTGAGTGCTCCCATCCTGCCGCGACAGAGTTCCGGCCGGACCGCCCCTTTTACTTGTGTGAGGGAGGGGCACCGCGACGAACGAACATTCGTGTGAGCGTGCGAAATCATTTCTGCTGGCGTCGCCAACGCCAGGGTCCTTGACCAGCGACGTTCCGTAGCAGACGATGTTCGCATCGTGCTGCGTTGGCGCTCACCCCGAGCTGCTCCAAGTGGCAGCTATCAGGGGGCAGCATGGCAAACGTGACAGTCGATCCGGACATCTTTGACAGTCAGGGCGAGCGATGTGAGGAAATTTTCGATGGTTGGGAGGGACCTTCGCCGTTCTTCCTGGTCGTCTCGGACGAAACGGACAAGGCGGCCGAGGCGCTCCATGTTGCCATAGGGCGGTGCATGCGCGTTGACGGCAATGGCAGCGAGCTGACCGCCACCGAGATGGCAAGCACCGGGGAATACACCGCAAATTACTGCTCCCCTGTCTACCTCACGGCCAGAGGCCCAATGGCGTACCTGGACACGAAGGGCGAGCTGCCACGGGCCATGGCCGAGACAATGCTTCGAATCCTCGTTGAGGAAGTCGAGGCGCGGGGCATTACCGCCTATCTGACCACTCCTCCGCTGGGCTCCGAGTCAACGGACGGCTGTCCGGAATGGGAAGACTCTGAGGCGGGACTCGCAAGACTGGCTTTCGAAAGAGCCAACGTTGACCCGATCTGGCCCTGACTCGCATTTTGCTGCACTCGCCGCCGAGGTGCCAGAAGACCGTTGGCCTCTCTCAGTTCCTAGAGGGCGCCATCGCACGCGGCGGAACGCGAGTAGCTACCGGGGTTGCTTAGCACCTGTCGCAGGATCTCGACGGGTACGGCGTATTTGCTGCCGTCGAGTGCGTAGGCGACCCCGACGAGCTGGCCACTGTCGTTGATGACCGGGCTTCCGGAACTGCCGTGTTCGATCGGGGCGTCGTTGACCAGCATCGGCAGAGCTGACCAGCCGACAGGGTCAGGGGCGTAGCCGAGGACTTTTCCGTGCGTGGTTGTCAGGGGCCCGCCGAGCGGGAAGCCGACAACGGTGACCTTGGTGCCAGCGCCCGGGTTCGCTGGCGCCAAGCGGATGGTGGCCGGGAGTGCTTCCTTGGTCCATACCAGGGCCAGGTCGGCGATGACGACCGCCCCGGTGGTGGCGACGTCGATGTCGTGCCCGTCATAGGTGCTGACTTGCAGAAGGGACGCGCCGCCGATCACATGGCGGTTTGTCACGAAGACATGATCCGAGATGGCAAAGCCGGACCCGCTGGACACTCCCCCGCATCCGAGATTGCGCACCCGCAATGCCGCCCGCTCATAGTCGGTGAACCCTGCCGGTGCTACGGATTCAGCGGTGCGTGCCGGCAGAGCGGTGCTCGCGCCGTTTCCCGGCTGGCTGCTTGACACTGCGCCCGGGCCGGGCGGTGGAGGGGTCAGCCCGCATCCGGCCAATCCGAGGCAGAAGAACACCGCGCAGCCGAGTGCCGCAACCCGGGACATCCTCGCTGGCATCAGCTTGTCAGCTTCTTGGAGAGCGCGTCGCTGTCCGCACGGGCCTTATTGCAGTCGGTGTCCGCCTGGCGGGCCGAGTTCAAGGCTGCGTAGTCACTCGGCCGGTAATTGGCCAGGTAAGAGCTGAAGATCTGCTGGTCTTTGATGCAGGTGTCCATTTCCCGGGTAACCTTCTGCGACATCGCGAGGAATGTGGCAAGGAGTGCAGCCTGGTCTCCGGCCTGGGCCTTCTCGTTCGACAGGGACCTTATTCGATCCGATGCGGTGTTGTATTGGGTGGTCATGTCGCCGAGCTTTGTTTGCAGATCTCCGGCCTGCGTTTTGAGATCGTCGCGCTCCTTCGTCATGGCAGCAAGATCCCGGGCGGACTGGGTGGCGGTAGTCCGCCACTCCTGCGCGGAGTTATTGGAATAAGACGAAGCCCGCGGCCAGGCCTCCGGCGATGAGTACCAGGACGATCGTCAAGACGATGAAGGGCCAGATCCGGACGGGCCGGCGGAGGTCCGGTGCCGGGTGAACCGGCCACTCGTGCAGCTCGTCCAATGTTGACCCTTTTCATCCTGATTCGCTCTGGGCATAGGCTACACCGGGCGGAGCACTATTTCCCCTGCGAGGCACGGCGACATGCAGGGTAGACTCCCGGTTGGGGGCGCCGCGGGGACGCCCTCCGCCGCACGCGAGGGGGACGCCACATGGGCCAAGAAGTAACGCCGCAGACCGACGAGTCCGAAGTAGAGCGGCTCTATGTGCGGCCATCGCAGACAGCAGACGTGCCCGTTCTTACCCGCCACGGTGCGATGAGGTCACGGCATTGGCGCTTCTGGTTGGGGCTCTTCGAGTTGCTCTCGGGATTGCTCACCGGTCTGGTCACCGTCACGAGCGCCGCGACGGGTATCGGACACTTACGGGATATGGCGGGTTCAGGGGTTGAACCCCCGGCAGAGTGGATCGCCTACTTTTTCGCCGTTACCTTGGGCTTCGGCGCGGTATCCGTCTCGGGCATGGTGATAGGTATCTGGAACCTCGCCACCCTGAGAAGAACAGCCCGATCACCATTGATCGCTGCCATTGTGGTCTCCGCGGCGTCAATCGTGCTGACAATGTTCTTCATTGACGGGCCCCTGTTTGATCCGGTGAAAATCGTATGGGCCGCGCTGCACGCTGTAGTCAGCCTCTGGACTGTCGGGATCCTACGACTCAAGAAAGTCCCGGCCACGTCGCCCCTGGTCGATGAAGCGGTCCCCGCCGAAGGTTAGACTGCTTCGTCTTGCCCTGAATCAGCGAGGGTCACTCCAGCCACTGACCAGTTTTCTCGTGGCACCTCTTGGAGAACAACCCGGATTGTGTCCGGCCGGATCCCCATCACTTCGGCGTAAGTCGCAGTCAGGGCTGCCAGCAACTCACGCTTCTTCTCGGTAGAAGCCGGTGAAGCGTTCAAAACCTGAATGACGGGCATTTGTCGATTGTGCCATGGGGCTCAGGAGACCGACCGGTCATCCTTCTAGCGCGGTTACCGGCTCGGGATTCCGGGAACGGTCGCACCGGGGCAATCCACGCGGGCGCTTCGTGAACCGGTGTCGGTATCCTGCCCGGCGGACCTTCAGAACGGGGGCAGAGCGAACTCCATGCGCTGCATGGATAACCTCCCGCGGGCATTAACATCAGATGGGGATGATTTTCACTTGGGGATGAAATCGGAGAGCAACAATGTGGAGCCTAATCGGAGACGAACTGACCGGTACCTATGGTTGGTGGAACGACCGGATATATGAGCTTATCGACGCCACCGACGACGAGGTGACGCTTGTCATGAGCGCTGAAGCGGAGCCGGCACCTGATTGGTCCCGCCGTAGCCGTGACGTGTACTGGGCCGAAGGTCGCCGCTGGCAGCTACGTGTCCCGAGGAAAGAGGTCACGGGCGTCCGCTCCGTTCTTGTCGAGACTCCAATCGGAGGGAAGGTCTTCACGGTCCACGCCCAAAGCGAAGACGGGCGCTGGGCGCTGAGCATGGCCGGTGCCCTTGAGACGGATCTGGCCCGCCGGCTGGGCCTTGAGCAGGACGGTGACGTCTGGGCCGGATGGGCCCCCGCCAACGAGGTCGTGGATTTCATACGCACCCCGTCGGCGGGGACACCCACCCCTGCCTAAGGGTTCCATCCCGGTAGACGCTGGTCCAGCAGTTCGCGGGCGTGGTCCGGCAGTCTGCCGTCTCGTGCTGCCCGGCGGAGGGTGTGCAACCAGAGTCCGAGGGCCCGTTCATCCGGGTCGGTTCGCGTCATGTAGGTCGGCCAGCGCTTGTGTCGGGCCCGGAAAGTGGCCGTGGCGTGCACCCTCTCCGGGAAGCTCAGCTCGTCGCGCTTGGCCCTCCGGTTCGAGTCCCATTCCCCTATTGCATCGAGTGCGGCACGCTCTCGCGTGCTCAGGGTTCCTTTGCTGACCTTGCCGCGCTGGGCGTGGAGCCAGCGGCCCAGGGACGTTTCTTCCTGGTCGCCGCCACGCTGTCGGGGCATCTTGCCATGCTGCTGTACGAAGAGCCTCAGCTGCTCGAGGCGTCCCGTCCACCCAGATTTCAGCCCCGGTAACGGCGCAGCGTATGCCTGGACTTCGCTTGCAGCCCCTAACCGGTTGGCTAGGTGGTCGTCTTCCAGGGTCTCATCGCGGCTCTTCACGTCCGCTATGGCGCGAAGGATTGCCATAATATCGTCGTTCTCGCATAGCTGTGCGATCCCTGCGCACGTAACGCCTTCACGGTACAACCGGATCCATTCCTCCAAAGTGCACTCCTTGGTCTCCTGGTTCATTCACTCACCTCTGGTCTTGTAACACCGTCTGCTCTCAGACGGGCGGCGGCCCTTTGGCCTCAACAACGAATCGTCGCTTGTGGAGCGGTTCAACCGCATCGTATGTCGGCCGGTGCAGAAATGTGACGCTGGCGAATTGCCGTCGGATTGACCAGATGTCAAAGCGTGTCGAATGCCATTTACGGTGCTTGTCACGCCCGCCATATTAGGGGAGCTTGGTGAAAACAACGAGGAAGATTTTTGCTGTGTTCATCACTCGGTGAGAACTTGCAGAAAGCTCCCGGAGTTCACCGCGATCCTTGGAGTAAAATAGGCGCCTCGCCAATCAGTAGGTACCTCTATCGCTTCCGAAGTTTGCTGATGACGTGACGGTGCGGGGCTCCTGGGATGGTGCGACGTCCCTTCCAGACGGCCTTGGCGTGCTTGAGATCTAGCGCGGGTTTCGCGGACGGTTCCAGGTCAGCCATGAGCTGGATGAACAGGGACTCGGCATGGTCCTGCTCCAGGGAGCCGGCGTACGGTTCGCCGGTGACATTCGTGAGTGATGCCCAGCGGACTGGTTCGGATGGGTGGCGGTCCAGGAAGAGTGTCGGCTTCAGCCCCAGTTCAGCCCAACAGCGATCCATCACATCGTCGCTTTTGAGCCGGCGGAGTGCGCGCAGCGCCTTGGTCCGCTGGTCTTTCTCGAAGCTGCGGTTCCGACGGCGGTCCGGGGAACCGATCGTAAGCGTTGCGGCGTCGCCTCGGAACCGGAAGTAGAAAAACCGACGCCCGATGCGGCCCGATGCCTGGACCGGGACAGAGCCTGCGAAGCCGGTGTCGAAGCGCAAGCGCAGGTGTGCGTATTTCCGTTCGAGCCGGTCGACGGTTGGCTGGTGGGCCGGGTGGATGTGGCGGTGGCTCACGCCGGGGCGGTTCGTCATGGCTTTCTCCTGTGCATCTCGATGGCGGCCCGGACTTCTCCGGCCCAATCGTGGTCGGTGTCGCCGCCGATGTGGCGGTGCAGCGCGTCGGCTGCGAGGTTGATGGTCTCCGCGGAATTCAGGACCGACTCGAAGGCGTCGCGCCCATCCGGCTCCCGAAGCGCTGCCAGGTGTCCCCCGGCTCGGACATTGCGGAATGGGAGGCTGGGGCCGGCATGACTGCAAGCTGCACGACAGGCCTTTCAGGAGGCGGGGACAGCGGACGGTTCTACGACGATGCGAAGGCGGTCCTCCTCGAGAGCCCGGGAGAGCTCCGTGGGTGGCAGCAGCCCAACCAAGTGGCCACCGTCTGACTGGTTACCAGCCCAGGAAGCGAGCAGGGTGTGGTTCAGTGCGGCGTAGTCGCCGCGGGTTTGTGCCATCGTCGCGGTGACGATGAGGAGCTTGCCGGACAGCCGGCCCAGCCACCATTCGACGAAACTGATCGGCCTGACCCCTTCGACCGCGGTGACCGCACGGTACCTGCGAAACTTCGCCAGGTTCTTGCTCATGCTGTGACGAGCGCCCGGTCGGTGATGAAGCGGGCAGCCCCGCCGGTGTAAAGCTTCTCGATCAGGCGGGTGACGTGCACCGGGGTCAGCGGCGGGTCGTTCGGGTTGAGCGCTGCGCCCAGCCAGCCACGCGCGGCGGCGAGCAGTTCCTCATCGGTGCCGATGAGTTGCCGGGCAAGGTCACTGAGCGCGTCGCGATGCAGGGCGTCGCCGTCCACGGGGAATCCATCGGGGTGGCCAACAATGGCGGTGGCGCCGCTTTCACGGACGGTGATCATCAGGTTTCTCATGTCGACTATGTGTGCGGCAGCACCCGTCCCGCTCCCCTACAAGCTGGGCTGGCACTTTCCCTGGCCGAAGAGGGAGAGTCCGGTGAGGTCCCCGGCGCCGAACGTCACCACTCCTGGAGTCTCGGATGGATTCATGATCTGGCTCGGGTCATTGACATGGTCCATGCCCACCACGTGACCGAGCTCGTGCTCGATCACCGCCCGGACCTGCTTCGTTCCGAGTTACTTGGACATGCGTTGAAGTGCGGGGCCGTTCAGTTCAACTTGCCCGCTGACGTAGGTGAAGCCGGTGTCCCCGAAACTGACCGCTTCGCTGCCGCCCAGGCCCATTACGGTGGTCCCTTGTGCGGGGTTGGTGAAGCGCGGCTGTTCGGCGTGGGTTTTCCAGGCGATGAGCACAGGGGCCCATGCTCAGGGACAGGCTCTTAGACGCACGAGGACAACAGAGTCCGAGAAACAAAATCGGACCGCAATCGCCTCAGAGTTGGGCCGTGGATGCCTTGAGATGCGTAAGTACGGCGAGGACACGTCGGTGGTCCTCGGGCTCGGGTGGGAGCCCGAGCTTGAGGAAGATGCTGTGTACGTAGGTTTCAATAGTGCGTTCGCCGAGAAAGAGTCTGGCGGCGATCGCGTTGTTTGACCGGCCCTCGGCCATGAGCTCGAGCACCTCCTTTTCCCTTACGGATAAATCATCGAGTGGCAAATGTCCGCGATGAGGCCGCGCGAGCATGCGGGTTATGACGTCGGTGTCGATGGCAGAACCGCCCTTTGCGACCCGGGTGACAGCATCTATGAATTCGTCGATGTTGGCTACGCGGTCCTTGAGGAGGTATCCGACTCCCGCAGCGTTGTTGCCTATGAGATGCATGGCGTGCTCCGTCTCCACATATTGCGACAGAAGCAGCACGGCTGTTTCCGGTTGATCCTCCCTTATCCGGGTCGCAGCCTGGATTCCTTCCGTTGTGTGCGTCGGGGGCATCCGTATGTCGATGATCGCCACGTTGGGTCTGTAGGTGCGCACCAGACCCAGAAGCTCCGTCGCGTTTTTGGCCTGTCCGACTACTTCTATTCCTTCATCCGCCAGCAGTCTTGAGATCCCTTCGCGGAGCAGTGCCGAGTCGTCAGCTATGGCCACCCGAAGTTTCATGATGTTTCATCCCTGCCGTTCTTGATAGGAAGGACAACGGTCAGCGTAGTTCCCATGCCTTCAGGACTGTAAATGGTCAGCTGCCCTCCGAGAGCGGCGGTTCTGTCAGCCAGCCCGCGCAGGCCTCCGTGTGGAGTGAACGCTGCACCTCCCTCGCCGTTGTCGATGACGATTAATGAGAACGCCCGGTTATCGATGGCGATTTCCATTCTGATGTGGGTTGCTTTTGCGTGTTTCACCGAGTTAGTGACGGCTTCGGACGCAATGAAGTACGCGGCGAGCTCAATCTGGGCAGCTGGTCGATTGGGCAGTTCCGCGTGGATTTCCACAGGTAATGGAGAACGTTCGGCCAAGGAGGTCAACGATGCCAGGAGGCCTTGTTCGCGTAGAACGGGTGGGTAGACGCCTCGGGCTAGTTCGCGTAATTCCGTCAAGGCCTCTTCGAGCTCATCGGCTCCGTTGGCGAGCAGGGCCCGCATCTGTTGGGGGTCTTCAGTGCGTTGGGCGCGGCGCAATTTGATGGCAGCGGCGATGAGACGTTGTTGCGCGCCGTCGTGCAAGTCGCGCTCGAGTCGTCGGCGTTGTGCATCACCTATAGCAATAATGCGTTCTCTGGATTCGCTTACTTGTTCGAGCTGTTCACGCAGTTCCTGTTCCAGACGTTGGTTATCCAGGGTCAGGGCAGACGCGCTGCGTAAGGCTGCAAGCAGCCGGGGCTGATCCAATAAAGTATCGTCGAAGACGAGGGCGCCGACCGGTGTACCGTTTCTTTCGAGCATCATAGCTGCCCGCCCGCTTTCGGCGGTCGGGAGGGCCTGCGGGGTGCCCGTGGCATCAAGGCAACTTGAGTGTTCAGCAGACCACCCCCATAGGTCGAGGCTCGGGTCTTTGACTGCACGTCGCAGCGCCGAGACGAGTCTCTCTCCAAGAGGGGCGGAGCCGATTTCCACCATGAGATCGCTGATTGCCCCTCGGGCAAGCCGGTATCGCCAAAGACCCACCGCTACTGAGAGCGGCACCAACCCGGTCGCTAGGTATTCAACGTAAAGCGCTGCATCAAGTCGCGGGTCCGGAGGCATAAATACTATGCCCGGTTGCACTGTATCCAGAGTGGTTTTGATCGCCGCGGCTGTGAAAAATGGTAGGACACCAGCCCGGTATGACTCTGAACCCTGGCGCCAGCGCGTTATTAGGATCGCGAGGATCACTGCGCCGATGCCAGCGAAGACAACAAGCATTGAGTCTCCGATCGCCGACGTTATCGCCGGGTCGTCCCGGACAAGTGCCAGGTTATCTGCAGTTGATACGCCGGCCTCGATATGTAACCGGGGGTCGAAGAATACCCACCTCCCTACCCCGGGAACAGTCCAGATGAAGCCGCAAAGTCCCAGGAACCACCTGTGCCAGTGTCTACGAACTGCACCGCTTGGGAATCCGAGCGCGATCCGAATCAGCGGGAGTTGATACATATTGGTCAGAACCAGACCGGCCGTAAAGGCCATCGGGTCGCTGGACCGTCGAAGACCGCCAGCCAGCCACAGCAGACCTGTGACAACGAGCAGGAAGCCCACGGAACTTTCGGATCTGCCACGCCAGGCGACCATTCCAGTACCTATGCACGAGACGCCAACAACGAGAAACACGACCAATTCCGTTTGTGTGAAGATCGGTCTCTCGGGGTGCCTCCCGACCAGGACCACGCCTTGAGGGCCAAGGCCGAACGTGCGGGCGGGGTCCTGGACGGCCGGAGGGGACCAATCTGAGAATGCAATGACCGCCAGAGTAAGCGCAACGGTGAGCGCGACCACGGTAATTAGCTGTTGACGCGTCACCTTCGACCTCCGTTCTCGATGGAGCAAGGATCGCATGCCGATGTGGGCAACGATACCGTGCGGGAACCGCCTTAGGCCGCCCCCCATATGGGGCCAAGTCAGAGGGGCTGGCCCGGGATTAGGGTGTGAGCTCACGCTGGGTCCATGAGCCCACACGTCGTCGGCGTCGTTGTCGCCAAGTGCGTCCGTCTTCCGCCGGGCGCACTGACCGACAACGACGGAGAGTCCCCTTCGGTCACCTCGGCATCGGCCGAGCATGCAAACGTATCGTCCTAATCGCCAGGCAGCGAACACGGCGCCGGAGAGAGACACTTGCCGAGCCGACCGTTGATCCACCCACAACCACCAGCCAGGTCAGGGCGGGCACGGTTTCTGAAGAATTCCCAGCCTGGACCAGAGATGGGGCAGCGCTCTAGTGGCGACCTTCACCAGGACCGGTTCAGCTGCTCTTGAGTCCAGCCCGCACCGCCCGGCGCCAGATAGTTCGGGCACCAGGCGTATTGACCGAGGGCGCATTGGTTCGGACCGAGCGGATCAACGCTGGCAGGGCTGGTGGCGGGCGCGCTCGTAGGGCGTGGTGGCGCAGTCCGCTGCGGTGGAACAATCACGGGATGTGGCCCGGTGGTCGATGTGGCAGGAGGGGCGTCCTTGCCGCTGTATTTCGCAGGGCTGGACGGGTTCAGCCCTGGAACTGTGCCGATACCAGTGCCTCCTGTGGTCGGGGTGTGGATGACGCTGCTCGGGGCAGGATCGGGTGCGATCGTCGGGTGGCTCGGCCCGCAGGCGGTCAGCAATAGCGCGGCGCTAAGGGTTCCTATTGCTGAAACAGCTGCCGAGATTGGCATGCGATTGCGGTGGATAGTCTTCATCTGCTTTCCTTTCAACTTGATTGGGGGTCGGGCTAAGCCCATCCCGGTCTTCCGGCGCTTCTACGCTAGATGCACCGAACTGAGCGGTCTTCAGTGTTGACCCGCTGGCCTCTGCGTGCTGGCACGGAATCTCTGCCAAGCCCGGCCCCGCGCCGGGCAAGGACCGTACTGGCACGGATACAAAACCCGTGCAAGCGCAGGGGTCATCGGCTGGCACACTTTCTACGGTTAATGCGTCAGCCGCTGCGGCGGGGAATCCAATGAGGGAGTCGGAATGAAATTCAGCGTGGTACGTGCCGGGATCACCGTGGGCATTATGGCCTTCGTCACCGCAGGAGGCGCGTTAATAGCGCCCGTCTCCGCCTACGCGAACGACGCACAGACCGTTTGCATCAGCAACACACTCAATACACCCGACGGTGTCACGGTCGAAATGGACTGCTTCGGCCTCGACAACGGCGGCGCGCCGGCGGGTGCGATAGACCCGGGGACCGGATCGCACACCGACGGAGGCTCCGACCCTGGGACCGGAACGGCGGACAAGCCCAGCACAACGGCAGCCAACCCCGTCGCCGCAGCGCCAAAGACCGCGAAACCTGCCGAAAGACCAGTTCCTGCAACTCCCGCTCGTGAGAGCTGTTCGGAGAAGGCCACCAAGGCCAAGGTTAGGTGCGATGACCGCGGCGACATCGTGTGTCCACTCGCGGCTATAGGCGGGACTAAAGTCGCTGGGCCGCGCGGTGGGATCTTCGCCGGAGCCACCTGCAAGGTTGCCTACCGGCACGCGTGCCTTTACGACCAGGAGCACACGAAGTCCGACTGCGAAGCCGGAGACATCATGCGAGAGTCCAAAGGACCTTTGGACAAGGGCATGCTCCCCGGCGCAACTGGCGGGGCTCGGGAGCGCCCGCCAATTGGGGAACGTCAGTCGCATAACCGAATGACGACAGAAGCACCCGGCGGCGTCGTGGACCTGCCAGTGAGGCACCCCGTGGCTGTCCGGTCGAGGGCAAACTAGTCCCTTCGACGGCCAAACGGCTTAAAAGTCACTCATTTGAGTAACGAATAAATGAGTAGATGTGCGGGGTTAAAGGAAGGAGAGGCCGGCACCCAACGGTGCCGGCCTCTCCTTGGCTTGTCAACTACGTCCGCCCGCAAGGCGAGGACAAGTTCCGCGTGCTTTCCAGCGCAAAGAGGGCAAGCAACCAGGTACGCATCGACAGGAACACCTTCAACCAGGCCGACGCGGCGCTACGCGAGTTCTACCACCTGACAATGATCGACACGTGCGACGCCACCAATGCCTCCAGCGGGGAATAACAGCCGACGCCGCGGACCTTACGGTCATCGTGAGGACGAACAAAGAAGCCAACGCGAGGGAGGCTGTTCGCCACTATTGATGAACTGATCACCAAAGCCACTCGGACAAGCTCGCCAACGGAACCGCGGTATCAACCGGACATCCAACCCCAGCCCGGAACGACTCCAGCGCATCATCGAAGGCATGAAGGCCTCAGGTCCGACGGTGCCGCCAGAAGCCCTCCGCCTCGTGCACGTCGCCGCCCCGGGTAGATGAGCATCACGGCAAAAGACTCAGACGGCGCGAACGTCCGGCTCAGGTCAACCTCGACTTCATAATGGCTTTCGATGTGGAATGGGGTTCGTTGCATGGGCGCGACACACCCAAGCGGCAGGTGATCGGCGCCCCGGGTGGGTTAACGTGACGCAATGGCACTCCTTGAGACTATCTGGCCTGTGTTCGGCCTCCGCCTGAGGACTCCGCGGCTTGTCCTGCGGCCGCTGCGCGACGAGGACATCCCTCGCTACGTCGATGCAGCTGCCTCGGGCATCTACGAGAGTGCCGGCGGCGACATCCCCTTCCCGACAGCCTGGGCGGAATCGCCCGACATGGGCTCGAATACGGCGCGTTGGATCTGGGAGAACCGCATCAAGTCACGTCCCGAGTCGTGGGTCATCATGTTCGGGGTCTGGTCCCCGGCGGGGGAATTCCTCGGTTCACAGGATGTGGCTGCAAGGAACTTTGCCGTACTCAAGACCGTGACCACGGGCTCGTGGCTCCGGCGCAGCGTACAGGGCCGCGGGCTGGGCAAAGAGATGCGGGCGGCGGTGCTCTTGTGGTGCTTCGACTTCCTCGGAGCGGAGGTGGCCATGACGAGCACCTTCGAATGGAATGCCCCGTCTATCGGCGTGAGCAGAAACCTCGGTTACGAGCCCAACGGTGAGGGGCGCCTGGAGAACTCGCTCGGCGTCATCGAGCGGGAGGTGCGGTTCCGCCTCGCTAAGGAGCGATTTCATCGCCCAGAGTGGGAGCTCGAGCTTGACGGGCACAAAGCGGCCGCCGCGGTTCTCGGCGTGCAGGCTCAGGGGCGCGGTTGATAAGAGTCGGTCTCAAGCCCTTGCCATCTCGGGCAGTCGCTACTGCTCCTCGACGATTTCGGTAATCACAGACCTGCGCTTAGTGCTGCGGCCGTCTTTTCACGTTGATGATGAGCACCGTTGCAACCGCCTGGTATCGGTTGGTTGGTCCTCCCGAGTGACTGCGGGAGCAGGACTGCCAAAGTCTTCACCACCTTGCTCTATCATCGCCTCCCCTTTCTATCCCACAGGCCGGTTTACATCTTCGCGCCTTTGACGCGACGTCGTCGTGGCGCGGGATGGGGTCGTCGTAGTCCTCGCCGAGAATCACAGGTTTATATGGCTGACCAGCGGCACCCGGCCGTTTAGGCGCCCGGCCGGAGCTTGGCGCAGTCGGTGTGGGCTTGGTCAATAGCTTCGAGGTAGGGTTGGCGTTTCTCGTGCTGGGTGAGCGCCCGTCAGATGTTGGTATCCCCCGCGGCAAACGGGAAACCGAGGTTCCGGATGACATCCAGGACGGCGTTCACGCCGGCAGTGTAGGTGTCCGGTGCGTTCATCGGGCGCGGGCTCGAGCGTACACCCCAGGCTGCGGCGGCGTAATCGCGATGGATGCGTTCCCTGGCTTCGGCGAGCTCCCGCTCGGCTTTCTGGCGCAGCTCGTGCGGGGTCTGGTTCTTGGACCGGCAGAACGTCAGCAAGTACCGGTGTCCGTCGGAGGGGTCGCGGATGGGCATCTCGAGGTAGTTTTCCGCGTCGGGGAACTTCTCGAACGCTGTCTTGATCACCGGCACCAGGTTCGCTGCCACTTCCAGAGGGGTCAGCATGGACACCCCATCCGACCCGAGTCCGGTGACGTCAATATCGTCTGGCCCAGGTTCGACATGGAGCGCGGCGGCGTCCTCGTCAGAGACCGGCCTGCGGGTGAAGTTATTCACCCGGTAGATGACCTGGTTGCTGAGCCGGTCTTCGTTCAGGACGAGTTCGGATCCCGGCCAGGCGGCGTCGATGAGCGCTCCGAGCGTCAAGACCACGTTGGAGGGTAGCGGGGTGGCGACCTTGATGTCGACGGTGTTTTCCGAGTCAGCAGACATGTCCCACATGTGTGCGGCAGGAACCCCGCGGATCCCCACTATCAGGTGTCGCGGGGCTTCGCGATTTCGGAGAATGCTTCCCCGGTCCACCAGCGCATAAGGGTGGGGTCTTTGGGGTCGATGTACCAACCGGCAGGGGGCTGGGTCGACGTCTGTGCGGCCGATTGAGGAGCAACTTGTTGGCCCGCTGGCGGTCGTGATGGAGACGCTTCTACGGGAACCTCAGAGTGGCCCGTGCTGAGAACTGTCGGATTGCCGCGCCTGGCGACAATCAGGCCGAGGGCGATGACCCCAACCGCTGCGGTCAGGACCATGATGATGATGGCTCCGACATGGCTGCCTTGGCAAGACCGGAACGATTGGCCCAGGTCGTTGAAGGGCGAACCGCAAAGGTCCGGAACGCTTGTTGCCTCGAACTTGGCGGTGACGGGTATCGTCCCGGCGGCAAGGAAGATAGCCGTGCAAATGAAGGCGATCCACGCGAGCGGTTGGAGTTTCAATAGTGCCCCTCTTGTCAAGCTCAAGATACCGGTCCGGCGCCGGTTCTGCGGGCTCAGGTGGCGGGTGTCGTGTATTCCAGATAGATCCTGCCGTCGAACCCTCCGCGCTCACGTCGTTTCCGGTCCGCAGCGATGGCGACCTCCGCCGGGGTGCAGCCGTATGACCTAGCCAGGGCGCTAGGACTTCCTGCAGGTCGGCGAGTTCCCCGATCCGTTCCTCTTCCGGCGCGGTGCGCAGCTCCTCGGTCTCCTCGGCCAGCTTGTCCAGTAGAGACTGACGGTACTCGTCCTGATCCAGGACGCGGGTGACCGGGGTGTGCCCGTCCTCAGCGATGATCCTCGGGATGTTGTCGCGGACCAGCTTGTTGAAAACGGTCACGCTCACGAGGCTTTCTTCCAGGCGGGGTTGAACGGGCGCGAGTAGGTGCGCTTCTTTACCGGCGGCCATAGATCCGCAATACCGTTCAGCCTCTTGTCGCGGGCGACGTGCAGGACCAGGTGCGCCGCCGCGGCGGCGTCATGACCGGCGTCGTGGTGCTGGAAAGCGGGCAGACCGAACTGGCCGGCGAGCCGGTCCAGCCTGTACGACTCGGCATCCGGGTAGTGGAGCTTGGCCAGACCCATGGTGCAGAGGTAGTCGAATTCGGGCACCTCACCGCCGATCGCCTCGGTGGCCTGGACGATGATCGAGCGTTCCACGGAGACGTTGTGGGCGACCAGCGGCAGGTCGCCGGTGAAGGCGATGAGCCGGGCTAGGGCAGCCTCCCAGGTGAGTTTTTTCCGGGCGTTGTTCAGGGTGCCCCGGGTGATGCCGTGGATCTGGATGTTCCGTTCGGCGAAGTTTTGGAAGCCGGGTGGCGGCAGGACGTAGTGGGTGTGGATTTGCCCCGGAATGCCGTCGCGGACCTTCACGATGCCGATCTGGCAGACGGAGGCGCGTTTGGCGTTGGCGGTTTCGAAGTCGATGGAAACGAAGTCGAGGCCCTCGATGGGTTCTGCGGTCAGGGGTGCGGACACGGCGGGTGCTCCTGGAAGTTGGGGGCGGTTCCCCGGGGGTTCTCAGTCACCCCGGGGTCCCGTTGACAGCTATGTGTGCGGCGGCTGTGCGGAATGTCACCCGTCACGGTACCGGTCAGCTTCGGCTTCGAGTGCGGCGAGGGGATCCACGGGCGCCGGGGCCTTCGGAGACTGCAACAGCTCTCTGAATATCCCGTGCATGGCGGCCCGGTACCGCGCCCGGGGCGAGGTGCCTTTTGGTGCAGTGTCGGGTTCCCGTGCCGAGGCCATATCAGGAAGGGGTGTGAGCACTGCGGCCACTGCCGCGCGGGCCTGGTCGTCGAAGGCTGACCCGGCGTGGGCTTGCAGGGTTGTCAAAGCGGTGTCGATGCGGTGCAGCCTGGACCAGTTCGTGTCCTGAAGGTTGACTCGGTGCACCGAGCCTGCAGCGACGGCCGCGTCCAGGGTGTGCTGGATCCGACGTCGGACCAAGCCCAGGAACCGCCAGCGACGGCCCAGGATGAGCGCGAGCACCCCGGTTCCGACCGCCCAGGCGGCGGCCGGGGCGGCGAAACCGACAGCGGGAATGAAGCCCATCACGGTCAGCGCTCCAGTAGCTACAGCCCACCCGGCAAGGACGAGGTACATCGGGAAGTCGAGGTTCTTGACGACCTCCTCCATGTCAGCTTCCCGGGTCAGGGTCTCGGCCTGTTCCGCGGTCAGGGCCAGATCGGCCCAGCGCTGAATTGTCGCCCGCGGGGTCCAGAACGACCCCGTAAACGCGAGCACTTCAAGGTGGACCCGGTAGGGCCGGGAGGCGCTCGGCGGCAGCGGCTTTTGTTGCGTCACGGCTACCAGTGTTCCTTATTCGTGGCGGGTTCCAGCGAACGCAGCCTCGAGTCCGGCGACGGCGATTTCGGCGTCGGCGACATCGGCAGCCAATTGGGCGTTCTGCGCGGCGACGGCGGTGCGGATTGCTATCGTGGCCTCGTCGGTAGCTTCCGAGGCTGCGATGTTGGACTGTTTGATGGTGGGTTCTTTGGCGTATTGGCGGAGGACCTTGTTGACGGCGGCGCGCGCTTGATCGTCGAGGGTGGTGTCGCCGCGCTCGTGCATGGCCACCAGGACAGTGTGGATCCGCCCGATGTCCTCCATGATGGCGGAGCCGGTTGTCCCAAGGACGCCGTTGGCGGCGAGAAGTGTGGTCAGCGTCGTGATGCGTTTCTGCTCCTTCCTCAGATGAAGTTCAGTTCGCAGACCGGCTCCGAGGAGAAGAAAGCAGATGCCGATTCCGGCAAGGCCCATGCGCACATCCCGGCCGATGATGAAGACCGAGGCTGTGCCTACCACCAGGATTCCTCCAAGGATCAGACGCTCGAGCAGGGCGAGCAGAGCGAGTGATGCCCGAGTCTTTGGTGATGCCACGGCTTCACGGTCCTCTTCGCTGAGTCCGTTGTCGATGAACGTGGCGAATGCGGGGGATGAGAGGATACCGGCGGCTTCAAACACCGGCACCCTGACGTAGAGCTCGTACGGTTTTGCAGCAGTTGTTGTAGTCACAGGCCTCATGTGTGGGGCGGTCGGGGTTTCCCTCCCCCAGCCGCCCGCAGGATCAGACGAGAACGGGCTCCCCGGCCCCCTGGACGATAGCCAGCTGGCCGGTGGGTGCGACGCTTTCGTGGCCGGTTGCGGCTCTGACGTCGGCGCCCGGAACCGGCGGGGTCCAGAGATCCACGGTCAAGCCATAGTGGTCCGACGCCGGGAAGCTGTATCGGGTCGTGTCCGTGAAGGAGCGTCGCATGGATACCGGGCAGCCCGGCTTACCGTACGCCCAGCCGTAGGTGTAGACGAAGTCGATACGGCGGTCCGGGAGCAGTTCGGGGAATTCGATTCCGACTCCGCGGGCGGTGGCCTGCGCCCAGTAGTTGTCGGCGGCGACGGTAACGGCCTCTTCCGGGTTGCCGGCGACAGCGAATGCTTCGGTCCAGTAGGTGTACCCGCCGTTGGCCCCGGCGCTGAGGCCGGCCAGGTAGCGGTGGGTGTCACTGCCCGGTGCGGAGTTGAAGTCACCTGCAAGGATGGCGACCGGGTGGCGGTCCTTATACCTGTCCATCAGAGCCCGGATCCTGCCATCGATTGCGGTCATCTGGGCGAGCCGGACACCTTCTTTATCCCCGCCCCAGCACAGGTGCGCGGAAACGACGATGAGGGTCTGGCCGGTGCCGGCCTGCAGGACGGCATAGTCGGCCCGGGCCAGGACTGCCTCCGGAGTTCCCAGGTCGATCGGTCCTGCTTCGATCCTGCGCAGGATGGAGAGCACGGCGTTGCCGGTGAGGGTTCCGTGTTTGGAGACCGCCTGGGCCGCGGCGCTGACAACAGTGAGCCCGGTTTCGGCCGTGACGGCTCGAAGCTGGGCCGAGGTTCCGTCCTGTTCGAAGGTGACTTCCTTCAGGCAGAGGACCTCCGGGGCCAGGGCGCTGAGCTCATCGCAGGCGAGCCCGGTGCGGCGCTCCCGCTCGGCCGGGTCGTGGTTGAGGTTCAGCGTGGTGACTCGCAGGAGGTGCTCGGCGGGAATTGAGGGGGTACTCGTGGTCATCGTCGCCCCCTATTTTCCGGCCGCACGGGCGGCCGCGTTGGCTTTGCGCCTGGCAGCTTCCTTCTCGCGCCATTGCCGGTCGTAGTCCGTTTCAAGCGCGGTGCGGCTGTAGTAGGAGGTGCTGAAGTAATCGGACATTGAGTCGATGTCGCTGCGGTTGTATGCGTCCGTGATGGCCGCGACTCTGGCCTGAAGCTCATCGGCTTCTGCACGGTTCTTGGGCTGGCCCCACCGGTCCACCTCGGTCGGGTGGAGGCGGTCGGTGTCGGGCACGCCCTGGATGCGGACAGTGATGGACTGCCCGCCGGAGTACTTCTCGTTGGTGACCGAGTAGCTCAAGCCGGCCGGAAGGTAGTTGGCCTCCGTCACCGCTTTCAGGTCCGCACGGATGTCTTTGCAGATCTCGGAGGCGTTCCGGTAGCCGGTGTACTTGGACCCGGTGGTCAGGGTGCCCTGCCCGTAGCCTTGCTTGCGCTCCGCAGTCGGCGGGACGTAGCCGTCGTTGAGCGTCCCTCCCGGGTGGAGTTCGGCGTCGGCGGCGGCAGCTTCGGCAACGATGGCCTGCCAGTCCCCGCCCTCGTAGTGCTCTTGCCGTGCCTTGTTGTAGTAGTTCCACGCCTCTTCGAAATGCAGGTTGGGGACGAGCTCAGCGAACCTGTCGGCCCGCCAGTCACCGGTGGTCTCATCGTCGTTGGCCTGCGCGACCTCCCATTCCAAATCACGGAGCTGGGTGGAGTCGGGGATGTGGGCCATACGCAAAGACTCCGGAACGAACCGGGCGCTCTCAGCGGCAACGTGGCGGCCACCGAGCGTGGGGAGTCCCTGGTCGCTGTGGGCATAGGCCTTGAACTCGCCGCCGGCGGGGGTTCCGGCGTCCTGGCGGGGGCGAAGTATTGATGTGCTCATGCCCGTCTGTGTGCGGCCAACTACGCAGATGCGCGAAGGCCCCGGAACCCTCGGGTGCCGGGGCCGTTCATTGGTCTCGCGGGGTTAGTATTCGATGGCTTTCAGGCTGCCGCCGGACTTGAGCGCGGCAAGGCGCGCTTCCACTTCGCTCTGCTCACCGAGGTCGTCCAGGGACGCAAACTGGGCCTCCAGCGAGGATGCCGCAAGCTCCTGCTGCCCGCGGACGGTGACCTCGTCGCGGCGGATGCGTTCCTCGAACCGGCCCAGCGTCGAGGTCGGGTCGGCGACGTCCAGGGACTTGAGCGCGCTGTTCACCTGGGACTGGGCGGAGGCGACGCGGGCGCGGTTGACGAGCTCGTTGCGCTTGGCCGTCAGTTCCCCGAGCTTGGCTTTCATCTGGTCCAGGCCGTGCTTGAGCTGCTCGACGACCTGAGTCTGAGCGGCCAGGTTCGGTTCCTGGGCTTTGGCGGTGGACTCGGCGCTCATCTGGCGTCCGATCGCGACCTTGGCGAGGTTGTCGAACTTATCGGCGTCGGCGGTGTTCCCGACGGTCCTGTATTCGTCGGCCTTGCGGGATGCTGCGAGGGCTTTGTTGCCCCAGTCGGATGCTTCGCTGACGGAGTGGCTGTGGTCTTCCTGGGCCAGGCGCAGGTTGCCGATGGTCTGGGCGACCGCCGTTTCGGCTTCGTGGATGTTGTCCGAGTAGTCCCGGATCATCTGGTCCAGCATCTTCTGGGGGTCCTCGGCGGAGTCCAGGAGCGCGTTGATGTTGGCCTTGGCGAGCTGGGCGACGCGGCCGAAAATGGTTTGCTTCACGAAAGTCTTTCAGTAGTCGGAGTCTTCGCAGCCTATGTGTGCGGCATCGCGCGGGGACCGCACCGGAAGCACCTGTTGTGGGAGCCGCTACATCCGGACAGGGGCTTGCCGGGCGGCCGCCTGTTCCCGATAGAGCGCCTGGGAGTCGGATTCAATGTACGCCTCGGCGTAGAACGCGGGCCGGCGGGTCTGTCCGTCCACGACGACCCTGTTGAAGGAGCTGACGAGGTACTGGACCCGGTTGCGCAGGTCGACCGCCTCGGGCCGTTCCAACAGCCGCCCGTCCGGGCCGCTGGCGTTGAAGTCTGCACGGTCCGCGTCGGCGACCCCGTGGATGGCCACCTGCAGGGCCCGCTCTGGGGCACCGTTGGCGGTGGTGACGTAGGAGCGGATTGAGTAGGTGACACCTTCGGGCAGGAAGTTCGCGACCGCGGCGGCGTCGAGTTCGCTGCGGAGGTCTTTGCACATCTGTTCCGGGCTGCGGCTCGGATCGAAATTCTCTCCGCTGAACCCTCCGGTGCCGTCCTCCTCGACCCTGGGCAAGGTGAAGCCGTAGTGGTCCCCACCGGGTTGACGCCGGGTGTCTTCGGCGGCGGCGTCTTCCAGCACGGCGGTCGGGTCGAGGCCCTGCACGCTCAGCCGGCCTGCCTCGTTGAAGTATTGGGCTGCCTCGTCCGGGGCCAGCCGGGGCGTCAGGGCGCTGAACTTCGCGAATCCTTCCTCCGGGGTCGCAACACGGCCGGCCACGGCACGGACGCACCGTTCCAGGCTTGGCACCAGCCGGGGGTTTTGGAAGCGGGACATCCGCAGCGTCTCGGGGAGGCGACGATATTCCTGGTCACGCACCTGCAGCGCCACGACGTCGTCGGAGCGCAGTACAGCCTTGAACTGGCCGCCGGCGGCCACACCGGCTTCGACGCGCCCCTGTCGAGTGGTGCGGGCGGGGCTCTTGAACGGGTTTGCGAATGCCATGCCCTTCAGTGTGCGGCGCCAGGCGCAGAAATGCAGGTGAGTGCCCCGGGCGCCGCCGCACACATAGGGACCAGCCAACAGAACCAAGGAGAAACCCCATGGCAGCAAGCAGCTACACCGTCGTCGAGGCCGACTACCTCGACAAAGAGGACGGGCTCTTCGTCGGTGCCACCGTCACCGCCGAACCGGCCGAAAACAAGGGGCAACTGCGGGTCACGCACATCGGCGACGAACTGGCCGAGTACCCCATTGTCGTCAAGTCCAGCCAGCTCAGGGCCGCCTGATGCTTTGCGACGACCAGGTCGCGGAGGCGATAGCCGCCCTGCTCACCGACGAGGTGGAGGCCAAGGTCACCGCCGCCCTGGATCCCGAGATCATGAAGTCCGAGAACCTCACAATCGGATTCGACCGAAGCAAGCTCACCGGCCTGCACTCGGTCCGTCAGCTGTACGGTTCCACAGCCGGTCCGTTCGGCGGTATCGGCGGCGCCGCCATGACCTGGTACCGGCTGACCGTCATCTACTCCGACGAGCTGGCGATCCTCTTCGCAGGCGGACGCCTCTTCGGCGTGTCCGGAATCGGCGGCGTGGACCTGCGCAACATCGACCCCCATAACTTCCTGCGCCTCCTCTAAAACCGAGGAACGGTACTTTATGCGACAGTTTTTGCCGCCAGGTGCCGCGCTACGGCGTTTGCGATTGGCTGACCTGTGTGACGCTCGAAGTATGAGAATCCCGGACAGGGATTGACTTCAAGGCAGAACACGTCACCGTCTGGCGAGACCCTGAGGTCAATGCCAGTAAAGGGGAGAGACAGCCCGCGCGACAGGGCGACGCAGCGCTCTTCGAGCTCGTCGGACAGAAACGCAGGCTCCAGTCGCGCCGGAACGCCACCGTTGGAACCGGCGTAGCGGTAGTCGGTAGCGGCGGAAGTGATCCTGGTTGCGTATACCTCCTCACCGACCACGTGGACCCGAATATCCACGCCATCAACGTAGGCCTGAAATTGGACAGGGCACCATCTGATGTCATCGAGGCGGCTAAGGTGGGCCTCGTCGAGTTCCTGGACGATTGAACGGACACTGCTAGTGGACTTGAATACAATCCGGCCGTGCAAGGATAGAAAGTCGCGGGCTAGGTCTGGCGAATTCGTTACCAGCGTCTCCGGAACGTGCATACCACAAGAACGAATGACCTGCGCCTGATACGGCTTGGACGAGTTGGATGACATCGCGCCCGGACGGTTTACGACCCGGGCTGGTGTCATCTCCGACCAGCGATTTAGCGTGTCGTGCAGCTCACGGCAAACCACACGGAGTGGAGAGTCGGCCGGATGATTGGCGAGCTCCGGCAGGTAGCGGTCGTCCATGAGCCGGGTGTACACGCCGGCGATCTCATCGAGACGGTAGCTTTGCGCTCCGAGACGCATACTTCCCGCAATAATGCCCGCCACAAGGTCGAACTCGAGCGCTGTGTTCTCGAAGACCCGTTGGTTGAACGTGATGACCGTCACGTTGAGGGACTCAAGCTCGGCTGCAACCATCGAGAGCGGCGCTTCACTCGGTATACCACAAAGCAGGATCATTTCGCTGCTTTCCCGCGCCTTAGCAGTGCCTTCTCCAATGCATCCATCCCTATCTCGCCCGCAGCCCGAATGCTCGGCATCACATTGACGTCTAGCAACTGCCACGAATCGCCATCCTGATCGCAAAACCGGGCTTCGAAAAGCGCGAGCTTAGCCTTGCCCGCGAGACGCTCACATCCGGTCTGCACATAGACGGGGATGTCGCAATCCCCGAGAGCCGTGCCGTCAACGACCAGGAGAGAGTGACTCATGTCTTGAGTCGTGGCGTCTGAAACTTGGCGCGGGCGCTGGTCCCGGGTCGAGTAGGCGGCCGAGGGCAAGCCCACTGCCGAGGCCAGCCAGCGCCACTCGAAATCGGGTCGCCACCCTCCCGCCATACCCGTGGGCGAAGGCCGGTTCATAGCCCTGTGGCCGAATCCCTCGAGCCAGCTTCGAGCGAGGGCGTTTAGCTCTGCTGACGCATACTCGCGGTCGGTCGTTGACGCCCCGCGAAAACCTTCCGCACCGAGCCACACCAGTCGATTCACGACGCCGCTAGTATCAGCCGAGTCGATCACACGCCCATCCTCGAGACGCACGACTGTCCTCGTCGACCGTAACCCCACGCGATGTTCCCATGTCGCATCGTGAACGAGTATCGATGCGGTCAGGAGTTCGACGGGCGCCATGCCTCGAGCCAGAAGCTGATCGGCGATCCACCAGGCTTCTCCGTCGCCGTCTTGGCAAACAACCAGCCACACGCTATGCGCCGTCTTCGTTGGCCCTGGCGCGGGATAACCCGCGGCCCTCATTCCCGATGGCATCAACACCGGGCGGCGCGAGTTCACGGGTTAGCTCGGCGGCTTCTTTGCCCGCCATATCGGGTTCGGCGCGCAGCGCGGAAACGGAAATCAATGGCCGGAGCTCAGCAGTGATGAAATGACGGACCGGCTCGTTCGACAGGCCAGAGCCCCGCTCAGCCTCCCCTCGATCGCCCCCCGCGTAGTTATAGACATCCCCGGGCTTGTCCTGGTTGTCCTTGTTGTCTTTATCAGGCTTGTCACCGTCGTCCTTAGAGTCTTTATCCTCTTTGTTGTCCTTGTCGGGTTTGTCTGCGGCTTGTTTAGCGTCCATGTCGTCTTTTATGGACTTGGTATTGTCCGGATCGTCCTTACCATCTTTGTTGTCTTTGGCATCCTTCTCTGGTGTGTGCCAAAACACGTCATACCTGACGAGAAGCACGCCGGCCGGACCATCCCCGACAAGTTCGTCTGGGCTGGCAATAGCAAACGGACCGACTTGCAGGTTCGTTGGGGCGTCGACATGAGACTCAACGACGATTCCCGTGGGGGTCGCGGTGATCGTCCGAAGCCCGTCAATGGATTTCCCAGTTCTGTTCACCAGCACGGTCTCCGTGAAGGCCACCTGAGCTCGCACCCCGGGCGCCTCGGGTGCATCAAAGGTCACCGTAGCGTCCACCGTGTTGTGGTACGGCATCGGGTCCCCGTTCAGGAACACAAGGTGATCTATCTGGTCAGGGAACTGGCCGTTTTTACGGTTCGTGAGTTCCACGGCTTCATACAGTGGAGCGATGACCAAAAGCGTGTGAGAACGGGTGCTGTCCGAACCGGTCGGTACCGGATCAAGCTGGATGCCTTCCCAGTCGAACGGATGCAGCTCAACAAACACCTGACCGATACCGGCTGGTGCATACGGTGGGTTCGGGTGCCCGTTCTCAATTATGAGCCGTCCGCGCACCCGGATGCGCTCTTTCGTATTGAGTAGTCGCCTGACGCCGCCGTCATTTACATACAGTGGAGCTCCACCGGCTTGGGAATAGTAGGCCCTGTTCGGCCACGGCTCGAACGGCAGCATGTGATTGATCTGGTTTTCGCCCTTGTTATCGGGAACCGAGATAGCGTCCGGATACGTTTCACAATGCAGTCCTCTCCTGCTGGAAACCGTATTTGGTATTAAGAGAAACCCCGCATCCGCTGTCAGACTCATTCCCGTCACATTGTTGCCTGCCGGGATAAATTCTTCCACCGTCCCGGTGACCTCGATCAAATCATAAAGAAACGTAAACTTTCGCAATTGAAGGCCGCCCTGCCATATTGCTACTGGTCCAACTCTGTCGCCAAGCCAGGCGAGGGTTCCATACCATTCATCTTCATAGTGAGCGATCGACACTGCCGGACCACCCTGCCACACAGTAGTTCCGAAGGCGTCGCTGCCCCGCCGATTCCAATCTCCGCCGGGACCGTTCAGCGGCGAAGCGGAGGCCCACAGGCAATGCAATGCATTGTTCGACCACTTCAATATCCCGGTCCAACCGTCCGTATTGTTCGCGATCACGATCTCTTGCTTACCGTCGTGATCGATGTCAACGGCAAGGAACAGGTCTTCGCGCACTCGGTTCCAATTATCAATCGGGCCTTGACTCGACCAGATCGTCACCCCGTTCTTGCTGACGTCAGTGAACACAGTGCCAGTCTCGTCTTCGTACCCCTGCAGTTGCTCGAACTGACCGTCACCGTCGAGATCGACCTGTACAACCTCACCATCCCCACTGGTTCCACTGGTCACGGTGTCCTCCGCTCTTCGTTCCTGACGGAATGTTCAGTTCGACTCACAGGGATGGCGTGAAATCAGGTCAGATCCTTGATCGTGGCAACCCATGCGAAAGCTAACGCGATAACCTCTGCGCCCATTCGTCGAGGATATACCTGCGACAACTTGCTGGAAATAGTCTGATTCCTCTGGTTGGGGCTGCCCTGACTTTGACATGCACGAAAAAGCCGGACCCGACTGAGGCCAATCATGTCGGATCCGGCTTTTTCTCTGCCCGCTTCTAGGCGGATGGCCGTACATAAGGGAGCATGCGTAGGCGGCGGAGCGATGGCTCATCACCGGCCAACGAGGCAGCTTAGCCGCGCGCGAGTTCCTCCGGGGACGGTTCGTCGTCTGGATATCCGGCCATCCGGCGCAGGCTCGCCAGTTGCTCCGGGTACATCATTGCCGAGTGGTCGCGCAGGTAGCGGCGGGCGATGTCAGCTTGGGATTCGGTCAGGACGGCCCCGGCTACCAGGGGGTGGACAATCAGTGCGGCTTGTTCGCCCGGCAGCCGGAAGGAGAATGTGGTGCCGTCCGGGGCGGTGACGATCAGGTCGGCTGCACCACGGTTCGCCACGCATGGCTCCCCGAGTGCCTGGTCCTCGGACCAGCCTTTGACGGTGATCGAGTAGCCGTCCTCTGATACGGCGGTGGCCTCGCTGAGGAGGTTCCGGCTCACGGCAAGAGCCCGTCGAGGGAGTCCGGGACGGTGAACGCGGCGAGGATCTCCTCGTCGGTTTCGACCGGCTTCTCTTCCAGCATCTCGATGATGACCGGGATCGCGTAATGGATGGGGCCGATCATGGACCGTTTCATCGCTTCCATTTGGGCCGGCGTCAGAACACCCATGGTTCCGGGCAGCGCCGTCGCTTCAAGCATGGCTTTGAATGCCCTGTCGACAATGCTGGTCATGTCCAGGTCTTCACGTTTTCTCGTCATGCCAGACATGTGTGCGGCGCCGTGGCGATCAGTTCCCGGGGAGGACGTATTCCTCGGCCTTGATGCTCCATCCGGGTGCGGACGAGACGACGACGATCGTGTAGGTGCCGGGCGGGACCTTGAAGGTCTTTTCGCTGGTTTCCGGGTGCGAGGTGATGAACAACTGCTGCCCGGGGCCTCCGTTGTCAGGCTGCAGGTACACGTATGCCGCCGCCGGGAGGTGCCAGCTCAGATGCACGGATCCGCTCGTGAGCTTCATCGGCGTCACCGGATTCTGGGATGAGGCGACCCCGCGGACAATCCACGCCGGTTGTGGAGGAGGCTTGGGAGGGTTGATCATGCCCAGTACGCGGGCCTGGATGTCACCGCAGAGGGCCTGGGCCGGGGGCAACGCGAGCGTGCTGACAGCCCAGAGCACGGATACTGCGTAGACGACAGTGACAGCCCATGCTGCCCTCCGGTGTCGGCGCGAACCGGTCAACGGGTGGCCGCCGCCGTCCGTTGCGGACCCGGACAGGATGCGTGCCAGGTCGATGAGCCACCACACGCCAAGCCCACCGGCAGTGAGAAGTTTCAGTATCCCCGTGAACGGTCGGCGCAGATAGAACCGGTCCGCGCCGACGACGCCCAGGGTCAGGGACAGCACCCACGCGGTGCGGAAGTCCCGCAGGTGCGACAGGTCGGCCGGGAACTCGATGCCGTAGAGTTCCCCGACGCCGAGCCGCCTGTTTTCGAACAGGGCGTCCGGGATGTAGTCAGTGGCCGGGTCCTCGGGCATCAGTGGGCGGACCCTGCGGGGAAGCTCAACAGACATGGGTCACGCCCCGGCGGCGGTGAAACAGACGGCGGCGAGGACGGCGGAGGCGGCCCCCGCACTCCAGGCGGCGGCCCCGACAATGGCGTAGGCCGTCCGCAGCGGGACGCAATCGCGGACGTCATCGGGGTAGAACCGGGCCAGGACCCGGTCCGCCCCGGCGCGGGCAACCAGCAGGAGGACCGCGGTGAGGGCAAGCCCGATGACAAAGTACATGGGCGTCATGTGTGCGGCAGCCGGGGCGGGCCTCCCCGGGTGTCCTGAAGGCCCGCACCGGTCCGGTCGGGCCACTGGGCGTGCCGGTTCAGCGGAACGATGCCTGGCGCTGGAGGACCTGGGCGACGTAGACCTTGGTGTCGTCGTACATGCCGCGGTGCAGCACCGAATACTGGCCCTGGTAGTAGGAGGCAATCGCGGCCTCCAGGGACGGGCTGGTGCGGACCAGCGCCCGGATGATCACCAGGCCGGCCGTGATGTTGTCCCGGGTGTTGTTCAAGTCCAGGGTGCGGCCGATGAGCTGGGAGGCCCACGTCCCGGAGGAGGGCATGATCTGCATGGTCCCGATCGCCCCGGCGGAGGATACGACGTTCTGCCGGAAGCCGGACTCCTGTTGGGCGATGGCCAGGGCCAGGGACACGTCGACGCCCATGGAGCGTGCGGTGTCGGCGACCAGCTGCTTCACGTCAGCGGTGCTGGTAGTTGCCGGGGCGGCCGCAGGGCGGGTAACCGGTGCCGGTGCCGCAGGCTTCACAGGAGCCGGTGCGACAGGCGCCGCCGGTGCAGCCCCGGTGAGCTTGATGCTCTGGCCCGGGTAGATGACCGTATTCATCCCCATGTTGTTGGCGGCGAAGATGGACGCCAGGGAAACGCCGTGGGACGATGCGATCGCCCAGAGGGTGTCACCGGGTTTGACCGTGTAGGTGGCCGCCGACGGGGCCGCAGGTGCGGCAACCGGAGCCGGTGCGACAGGTGCAGCCCCGGTGAGCTTGATGCTCTGGCCCGGGTAGATGATCGTGTTCATGCCCATGTTGTTGGCGGCGAAGATGGACGCGAGCGAAACGCCGTGGGAGGCGGCGATCGCCCACAAGGTGTCACCGGATTTGACCGTATAGGTGGTGTCAGCGGCGGCCCGGACGACGGCGGGCGACGTGGCCGGCACGGCGGCCGGGGCGGGGGATGCCTGGTCCGGGAGGGCGAGCCCGGAAAGGACGATCGCCGAGAGGGTTCCGGCGGTGGCGGCGGCGCTGAGCCTGCGGGAAGAGGTCTTGCGGGAGAGCATGTTGAATCCTTGAACGATGACAGGGGGTCAGTGGTCGAACGGCAAGGCCGTCCCGACCGCCAAGGATCATGCGTAGGTCTGAACTGCAGGCCTGCTCGCGGCCGGCATCGCAGGCCACTGACAGTCCGCGGCCGGACCGTCACTGGCTGACTGGCAGGCCAATCAGCCAGTCGCGGAGCTTCAGGGTGGAGAGGCAGTCGTATTCGTTGTACGCGAGGATGTCCTTGAAAATGGCCCACGCTGTGCCGGTGTCGCCGTCCTCGACAGCAGCCCGGTAGTCGGCGTACTGGGTGATCGAATCGACTGCCGTCGCGGTTCCGGTCCGGTGCCCGTCCATGTAGAGCGGCTCCAGCTTTTTGATCGACAGGGACCGGTCCGAAATCATCAGGGACGTTTTGACGATCTCATACAGGTCGAACAGGACCCCGGCTTCGACGAGCCATTCGACTTCGGCGGCCATCACCCCTTGCCGGGCAGCGAGGCGGCGCAGTGCCGTGACCTCGTAGCTGGCGTAGTGGTAGATGTGCAGCCCCGGGTGCTGCTTCACCTGCGCCGTCACATGCGTGATGAAGTCGATGAGGGCCTGCTTCTCGGCGGAATAGTCGTGGGCGATGTACGCCGAGAACCTGGTCCCGCCGGCTGCCTGGTGCTCGAGGAGCCCGAACAGGTACTCCATGCCCCATTCCCTGGTGTCGGGGTCCTGGTAGAGCGGGTCCCCTTCGAAGTCGAAGAAGATGTCACCGGCATCCGGTGCCGGGATCCGGGCGAGGGTGTGCGGGACGATGAGTTTGAACGACACTCCGTTGATCGTCCCGGTCTCGGTGCCCATCCCGCACTGGAGTTTGGCCTGCTCGTGCAAGGTGGACTGGATCCGGTCCCCGCCCGGGAAGGTTGTGGTGGCGAACCCATGCATGGTCTCGGTGCCGGCGGCGATCAGCCGGGCCCGGCGGGTACGGTTCATGCCGCGGATGAGCATGAGGTCATCGTTGGCTGCGATGGCGGCCTTGCAGTCGGCGCAGCTCAGGCACGCCGTCCAGCGGGTATCGCCCCAACCGGCCGGATCGTCGTCGTCGAGGTGGTCGTGCAAGAGCGCGGACAGGTGCATGCGGGCGTACCGGTAACCGGGCAGCAGATCGTACAGTGCGTGGATGCTGCGCTCCCCGGAGCCAAGGATCAGGACAGCTTCGGGGTGGACTCTTACGCCGGCGGTCTCAAGCTGGTCTGCGTAGGCGGCCAGCTGCATCAGGGCCGGTGCCTTCGCCGAACGGGCCAGCTTGGTGTCGTGCACCGCCCAGGAGCCGTCCGGTTCCCGGACCAGGAAGTCGGCGGCGCCGTGGAAGGACCCGTCGAAGAAGGATGCCTGGTAGATGACACCGTGGTCTCCGGCGAGGGCGGCCATCGTGTCCTGGTGGCGGGCCCGCAGCGCAGTGCGGGAGAGCCGGCCGGAGGCCTGGACCTCGTAGACTCCGCGCGGGCGCAGGGATTCGAGCACCTCGATTTCGTGCCGGGTACCCAGATCGGTGACGACCCGGAGCATCGCATCCTTGACCGGTTCCACCGCGATCCGGCCTGTGAGGGCGTCAAGGCGCCGCATCGCGGCGTACTCGCAGGCGTAGCCGGTGACGATGTCGGTCGCGGAGATGACCAGGTCGTCCTCACCGTAGGGATCTTCGGCGGGGAGAAAGAACATGAGCGCCTCCAGTGCGTGTGCGGGTCTTTATTGTGCACATGCGTCGACGACATTATTGGCTTCCGCGTTGAGCGACAACCGCCGGCCATGAAAAAGGCACCGCACCGTTGAACGGTGCGGTGCCTTCCGGGTTCCGGCGGGTGTCAGGGAATGAGGCGACGGTCGGTTTCGCGGAACACTTCACACAGGTCCGAGGCTAGGGCGTCCCCGTCGGGGTGTCCGGTCTGCGTGGCGGTGTGGTTCAGGAACCCTGGCACCATCGAAGGGTGCAGGAGGGATGCCCCGTCCCCGCGGAGAGAGGGTGTGTCCTCGGAGACGTCCAGCTCGTACTCGGTGCCGTCGACCTTCAGTTCGGCGGTCCGGTACTCCCGGTTCAACTCCCCGATCAAGCTTTCGAAGTGTCGGAACGAGGAATCGGCGACGACGTCCATCATGACTGCGTATTCGCGGTGCCCGTCGTGGAGTTTGAGGAGCTCCTTGGCCCGGTCCTGCTCGAAGATGGACCCGCCGAACGAGCTCATGTCGGCCCGGCAGAGCCAGTTGTCGCGGTCGTAGTCTTCCGCGGCGCCGCTGGTGGCCGAGAAGGACACCATCCTGTCGCCGATCTCGAGAGTGTGCTGGATGTTTCCGTTCTGGACGGTGAACTCGGTGTTGTTCCCGATCTTCGTCAATGTGATGTCGCCCCGGATTCCGGATTCGGCGACCAGCTTCTGAGCTGTGAGCGCGAGCCCGAGGTTTCCGCCTTCGGTGTCCAGGTCCTCGGCGATTCGTACCTTGTCGTTGCCAAGCTGTTGTCCGGGTTCGAGCAGGGGCTTGGCGTTCGGGAGTTTGAGCTGATCCAGCACCTCTTCCTGTTCCTGGCGGGGCAGGGACTCGAAATTGGCTGCCTGGCGGTTGTACTCGATCAGCTCGGGAGGCAGCGGGATCTCCGTCACGTCCCTTCCCCAGCCGTCCATCCGGCGCTGGCATTTGCCGGTCTCGGCGGCGACGCTGGTGCGGACGAGATCGCCGACATAGGCCACGGCGGCCGTATCCAGCGGGGACGGGACGGTCAAGGTGATGCCTGCTTCTGTGTGCAGTTCGGCGGCGAATTGTCCGCCGGATGGGATGCCGGGCTGGACACGGCTGCGGCTCTCTACGTTCATACCTGCCTGTGTGCGGCGGGGACACGTGCCGAGCGGTGGGCGCGGATGACCGACTTGGATACGGCCGATGCATTCGCTTCGAGTCCGGCTTCGCGGGCGCGGTCCTTGAAAGATTCGGCCAGGGTGGTGCCAGCCTCCGGGTCACGAAATCGCACCTGTGCGAGGCAGTGAGCGTTCCTGCGGTCCACGGTGCCGAAGATCGTTCCGTAGGCGACATTGTCGATTCTCTCGATCATGCGGCAGACGTCGGACTCGAACACGGTCACCAGCGACTCGTTGAACACGCGGAGCGTCTCGACATGGGAGTTCTGCACTCCGCCTTCTCCAGCGTCGAGGCGGGTACGGACGTGAACCTGAAATCTCTTCATGTCAGTCCATGTGTACGGACCCGCCGCCTGCGGTCACCGCCGCACACAACCAGGTGAACCCGCTGAAAGGAACACCATGGGCCACTGGGACACCGAACACGGGGAGATCATCCTCCCCTCCGCTGAATTCGCCGCCGTCCGCCAGGTAGTTCAGAAAGCCACCCACGAACACCAGACCATGGTCTTCGAAGAAACCCAGACTTTCTGGAAGAGCCTGACCCGTAAGGAGCAGACCGACCCGGCCGCCTACACGGCAGCCCTCAGGAAGTACACGGAAGCCAAGCACAAGGAGTTTTACGCCTACCAGGACAGGCCGTCGTGGAGCCGGCCGGCACATCCGCCGGTCTCCGAAGAGTTCAACGACGACGTCGAATGGCGTCTTTCCCTCCCCTACGGCGGTAAGCCAGCCCGCGTACTCAAGTCGGACCTGCCGTTCCCGACCAACCGGACCACCAGCTTCCCGGCCGGTGAAGGGTCCGTGTCCTTCGACAAGGACTCCAACATGGTCCGGTGGAGCACCGGGGATAACCGCGGCGCCACGGAGCGGGCGCACGAATCGGTAGCCGCCACGGCATTCTTCAACCGGCTCAAGACCGTGAAATGGACCCGGAACACAGGCGGGGTCATCACAGGAACCAACGAGTATGCCCAGGACGCCGGCCAGAGCCCGTCCTGCCACAGCGCGTTCGGACCGATCGGAGCCGCCACCGAGCCATCCAACTGCCACGAGTACACCGACTCGAAAGGCAACCGGATCAACCGGAAGGATCTGCACAATCTCCAGATGGAGTTGTGGGAGGCCCAGCGCAAGCTGCAGCAGCGGATGGCGAAGGCCACGGCGGCCGCCGGCCGGGGCAAGACGACCGCTGCTTCCAACAGGGCCCAGTGCTCCTATAGCTGTCCTGAGCCGCCAAGTTTGTGCGGTTGAAGGACTGATCGTGCGATTGTGGTGGAGTGACTGGGCTTATTGAGGAGTGGACTTTGGTTGGGCGCGACTTTGACCTGCTCGGTCAGAAACCTCGCTCCACGCGCCTGGGATTCGCGTTGTTGCTGAAGTTTTTCGAGAATGAGGCAAGATTCCCCAGCGGGGCTGATGAGTTCGACCGCGCAGCGGTGGATTATGTTTCCGAGCAGGTAGAAGTTGAGGCGCAAGACTTTGGAGCCTATGCCTGGACGGGGCGGACAATCGAGCGTCACCGCGCCGAGATCCGGACGGTGTTTGGCTTTAGAGAGTTCACTCGTGCCGATGAGGCTGATCTAACGGCGTGGCTTGCAATGAAGGTCTGTCCTTCTGAAGTTCGAGAAAGTGCTCTGGCGGAGGCCGTTTTGGGTCGTTGCCGTCACGAAAGGATTGAGCCACCGGGGGCGCCTGAATCGAATGATCGGTGCGGCTCGGGCAATGTTTGAACAGGATTTCTCCACGAATGTCCTATCTCGTTTTGGTCCGGAGCGTATGGCAAGGTTGGACGCGTTGGTCGTAGATGGCACGTCGGGTTCGTTGCTGACAGTTCGGTGTGTTCTGGAAATCCGATGGATACATCCGCCCTGCCCTGGCCCGCCAGGTACTCACGACCTTCTCCGATACCCCGGCAAACAAATCCACCGGCAACTCCAATGCCTGAGCTGCCGAAAGCTTCTCCACCTCCGTTAGCAGTGCTTCCAGCCCCGCAGGCCCAGGGTCGGCCTTCAACACTTTGTCGGGACAAGCCATGGACGCCCGCCCGCTCCGACCGACCCTCAGCGTTTCTGCACCTGGCCGCGTCTCAATAATGTGTCTCACCCTGATATTCTCAAAATCAACCGCACTGAACCATTTAGGAGATTGCAGAGGGCCGACATGACTCGCCTTGGTTACGCCCGAGTGAGCGCGGCAGACCAGAGCACAGAACTGCAGATCCGGGAATTGGATGCCGCAGGATGCGAACGCATCTACCGCGACCACGGAATCAGTGGAACCCGGACCGGCCGGCCCGGGCTGGACAAGCTTCTGGACCGACTCAGCCCAGGGGACGAGGTCGTGGTGTGGAAGCTAGACAGGCTGGGACGCAACACCCGCCACCTGCTGGAGCTGCTCGATGATTTCAAGGCGCGCGGCATCAAGTTCAGATCGCTGCGCGACGGCATCGCCACAGATCCAGATAGCAGCCTGGGCGGGGCCATGGTCCAGGCCATGGTCACTATCATTTCCGCGTTCGCCCAACTGGAACGTGACCAGCTATCCGAACGTACCCGGGCAGGGATGGTCGTAGCCGCTGCCAACGGCCGCAAGGCAGGACGACGCGAGATAACCGCCGACCACGGCAAGGTCAAACGGGCCCGAGAGCTAAAGGCCAAAGGCCTCAAACCCTCAGACATCGGAAAGATCATCGGGGCCAGCCGCGCCACCGTCTACCGCTACCTGAGCATGGATGGCACCTGACGATGCCATCCTCGCGCTTAAATGTTCGGTGGGAAGAGCTGAAACGATGACCAACCGCCCCGGTGAACGAGGTGTTTCCACACAAAATAGTCATCGCCCCAAGAACTGGAACCCGATTCCCTTTCGGAGCGGCCCCTTCCGGAACCAGTCCAACTTGGCGGCTCAGGAACACGTCGACTGTTGCTTAGCCATTAGGAGACACGCTAGCGTTCGCCAGGAGCGTGCCGTGGTTGGCGTTGAAGGGCGTGTCTCCCAATTCTTGGGTGGGCTTTTGGGCAAAATTGAGAGGTGAGCTCGCGTTATGCCTTGTTATCCGATGCCCAGTAGGAGTTCGTTGCCCCGTTGACGCCTGATTCGTCGCGGAAACCGGCCCGCCCGTTCAATGACCACCGGCTGATGACCGAGGGGATCATCTACCGCTACCGGGCAGGTATTCCGTTGCGGGATCTGCCTTCCCATTTTGTACTCCACCGTTGCCGCCTCGACGACGCGCCTGCCAGTCTCGTCCCCGGCCCGCAAACGGCCGCCCTGCGAAGCGGTCACCTCATTCGGTCTTAGACTAAGGCGCCCAGAATGTCCAGTAGCCGCAGTGGCTGAGAATCTCGGTCCATCCCGATTGGAACCCGGCGCCGATAATGACGACAACGACGACAAACACCACCCAGAACGCTTTGGCGTTGTAGTGCTTTAGGCCGACGAGCGCCGGCAGGAGGCCGATCAGAATGGCTACCGCCAGGGTAAAGCCGAGCCCGCTGCCGAGCAGGGCGTCGAATATCCCGCTGATGGTGCAGTCGCTGGGCAGGGTGATGGGAAAGGGCGGGTTCGGGTTCATTGCTTCACCGCGTGGGAGACAGGGATGATCCGCGCAATCGCTTCCACGTGGACCCCTCGCCGGCCACGACTATCGACGAGCCGAGTGGTCCGGCGCCCTGCAGCGAAGCCGACGCAAGACGATGAGGAAGCTGGCACTGGCCGAGGCCGGGCGGAGCGCGCGGTCCCCGCGGCCTCTGCCGCGAGCGGATCTTCGTCAGGCTGAGACATCGACAGCAGTGATGGTTGTGAGCTCCTCGCGGGTCCGGGGGCCCGCGGGGCGGGCGCCAAGGCGGCGAGCCATGTTGGTTACTGCCTCGTCGAGGAGATTGCGGGCGAAGCGGGCATTGCCGAAGTTGGGGGACTGGCGCCCGGCCGCCAGCCGACTTAGCATCGCCTCCTCAGCTGCGGGTTCCAGTGTCAGCCCGTCGGCGGTGGCCTGAGCTCGCACGATCTCGAGAAGCTCGTCCTCGGAGTAGTCGTTGAAAACGATTGTCTTGCCGAAACGGGACGCCAACCCGGGATTGGCGGCCAGGAACTCCTTCATCCTGTCGGTGTAGCCGGCCACGATGACCACGGTATCCGTGCGGTGGTCCTCCATTAGCTTGACGAGCGTGTTGATCGCCTCGATCCCGAAGTCCCCGGTGTGGTCTCCCGGGCGTGAGAGGGCGTAAGCCTCGTCGATGAACAGGATCCCGCCTCGAGCCTCGGCAAATTTTTCTGCCGTCTTGAGCGCCGTTTGACCAATGTAGCCCGCGACGAGGTCTTGACTGCCCACCTCCACGACCTGGCCGTCACGAAGGACGCCGAGAGCCGATAGGATTCGCCCGTACAGGCGGGCTACCGTGGTCTTGCCGGTGCCGGGCGGGCCGGCGAAGACCAGGTGGGGGCTGACCCGGCGGCCGGCGATACCCATATTGCGCTGCTCCTTCTGGAGGGTGAGGAGATTGATCAGACCGGACACTTGGGCTTTGACCCCAGTCAGCCCTATCAAGGCATCGAGGTCGGATAGGACCGCGGCAAGGCCCTGCCCTTCGATCTCCGCTGGTCGGCTGTTGTCCTCTTCGGCGATGTCGGCCACGTCGAGCCTCGCCAGTTCCTCAGGCGACAGGTCCCGACGTCCCGCGAGCCGCCGACCCATCGCCACCCGCGCCCGGTCAACCAGTTCACGGATCTCGCGGGCGTTGCCGAACGTGGGGCCACGCTCCGTCCGGGCCATCAGGTCCCTCACCGCAGCCAACACCCCTTCGTCGCAGCGGAGGCCGAGTTCCGCGACCCGCCGGGCAAAGATCTCGACGAGTTCGTCGACAGTGTAGGAGTCGAAGTGGATCGTCTTGGTGAACCTTGACGCCAACCCCGGGTTGGACTTCAAGAACTGTTCCATCTTCGCGGTGTAGCCGGCCGCTATGACGACCACCTCCGAGCGGTGGTCCTCCATGAGCTTAACTAGGGTGTTGATCGCCTCAGCCCCGAAGTCGTGGGCTCCACCGGCGTGCTGAACCAGGGTGTACGCCTCGTCGATAAGAAGAACCCCGCCCCGCGCCGCCATGAACTGCTGGGTGGTGAGCTGCGCGGTCCCCCCGACGTGCTCAGAGACCAAGTCCGCCTGACTCACCTCGTGCACTTCGCCCTTGGTAAGAACCCCGGCGGCCGCGAGCAGCTTCCCATACAGGCGGGCCACCGTCGTCTTCCCCGTACCAGGCGGACCGGCGAAGATCAGGTGCCGGGCCATTGGCTCCGCGACCAGCCCCGCGTTCCGCTGCTGGCGCTCCAACTCTACGAAGCTCATGACGTCAGCCACATCGCGTTTGACCGCCCGCAACCCGATCAGGCTGTCGAGCTGGACCAGCAGAGAGTCGACGCTTAATGCAGCCCCTCGATGCCCACCGCTGGAAGCCGCTGTAACCGGCTTGGGAGGCTCCATCCCTCCGACATCAGCGAAGGGGGTCGCTGGCCGCTCAACAGTGAAACCGCCTCTTTGGCCAGCCTTGCCCGTCGTGGTCGGTATAAACGGTCCGGGAGTCAGGTATTTCAGGCACGAAAGAGCCCGGTACGACACGTCATCTACTTGCAGGAGGTACGCCCCTACTTGCGGCTGCTGGCCGAATAGCGCCTGACACATTCGATTGATCACCTTCGCCGGTTCGGCCGGTTCGTTGACAGAGCGCAAAATGGCCGCACCGTTGGGCTGTTCCTTGGCCCACCTTTCGAACGGTCGACGCAGCGCGGCCACCTCGTCTATCAGACCTGAGGCGTCGTCGTTCAGCACCTGGTACTCGCATTCGAAGACAGCAGCGCCAGACCCTGGCGGGACCCCGCGGCTTTGAAGGATCTTTAGCACTCGCCGGGTCAACTCCCGGCCTGGTTGGTAGGTCTTCAGGATCCGGACCCGACGAATGCCTCGGACCTCGTACAAGTGCGAGGCTTCGGAGACACGCGCCTCTACCGCATACTCGGACCGCTGAGCCTGGCCCAGGAACGGCTGGACCAGGAACGGTTCGTCGCGACGCGCCGCACCCCGCAGGAGATCTGGCCACGGGGTCTGGAGACGATCTTCCGGGACAGACAGAGAGGCGTCAGGGAAGAGGACCCCTTCGCCCATTGAGATCACCATGGCCGCTGTTTTGGGGACACGGCCGGCCTTCTGGACCGGAACGGGCGAGTACCGTGCGGGGGCAACGGACCGAACTCGCCTCAACTGGTACACCGCCACAACCCCGAGGACGATCGCGACTAAAAACGACCCAGCGGGATTCGTTTTTGTCCCAAGGTCGGACATACCGCCCGCCGCAAACGCTAGTGCAGCGAATCCGAGGAATATGGCTAGCCTCCAGTGCCGACGGGACATCTTAACCGGCCCTCTTCTCTTCCTCCGCCACCGAGTGAGTACTCTGGATGGAGTCGCCCCTTGCCAGCCTTGACCATCTGCCAACCTGCTCGCGCTGATGGTCGAGGTTCAAAAGATGTCCTCACGGAACGTGACGCTTGCCCGCATAATACAGTGGTCATCCCCGTCTGTCGAGCGAGCGCTCACCGGACTTCGCCTTCCTTTCCATTCCCCGATAGCACGCGGCCTTGCCCGTTCGACGCGGCAGTTGGTGTCCGCCGGCCCTCCCCCGCCCTGAACTACCGTGGCTTGTGGGGGCAGTTCCTTAGGCACTGCGGTGGATAAAACGCGCTCTTTTAGGGGTGTAGCACGATGGCCGCGACGATGAAGGCAATCACGGCGACGTCGAAAATGAGGAAGAAAAGGAAGCCCTTGAGGACCCAGTGCTTGCTCTTCCGGCGCGCCTCAGCGACCCCCTCAGGGCTCAGGTCGGGGCACCAGTGAGGGACGCCGATCAGGAGTTGCCGTCCGCAGTTGCTGCAGTACAAAGGCATGTCACGCCCCCTTTGCTGACGCTCTACTACTATCTGAGACCATCGGCGACCCGGTTGCCGGGGTGGCGCGCACCTTGGTTTCGGCACGTCTCAGGTCCAGGCGAATTGGGCGAAGTTTTCGGCCCAGCGCCTCACGCCTGTTTTGTTCCAATACTACGCACCGGCGCTGAGCTACGGTTGCTTCGCCTGCGGCAGGATCGGGGTATGGCACTGTGCTCCGCATAACGTTTGTCGATAACCTGGCTCTGGTCCGAAATAATGTCTGAACCCGGTCGGCAAGGGTGCTCAGGCCGCCTCGTGGGTTCGAAGCGGACGGCGAGGCCGAGGGCGTTGGCCTGGTGGGAGATCCGGCCTCGATGTTTCTGCGGTGGCCGGTTGATCTTGTGCCCGTGATGTCGTGCTGATCCCTTCCGGTGGGTCGTGCCGGGTCGGGTCGCGCGTCGGCTGAATCGCGATCAAGGAGAGAACCTTGATCTGCAGCTGGGTGCCTTAAAGGGTGCAGGATGCGATCGCATCTTTGAAGACACGATGAGCGGCACCAAGGCCGGTCGCACCGGTCTGGCCAAGGCGCTGGATGTGCTCCGGGAGGGCGATAGCCTCATCGTGTGGAAGCTGGACCGTCTTGGCCGCAGCGTGAAGGACCTCCTGGATTTCGCCGGAGGCCTGAACGATCGCGGCATTGGCTT
This sequence comes from Arthrobacter sp. DMZ02-1R, assembly GCF_057747935.1. Lineage (NCBI taxonomy): Bacteria > Bacillati > Actinomycetota > Actinomycetes > Micrococcales > Micrococcaceae > Arthrobacter > Arthrobacter sp. DMZ02-1R. The sequence goes on along the minus strand of NZ_CM173230.1, from coordinate 1,558,435 downwards.
TGTCAGCCTCACTGACTCGATCGACACCACCGCGGCCTCACGGCGTTGAAGAGCAGTCCCATGCATTGCATCGGGATCACGCGGGCCGCCTAGGCAAGCGGCGGACCCGTCACCAAGCGCTAGCCAAGTGGTCCGCTCCTTCCCCAGGGAACGAAGTAACGCGCGATGTTGGGAAAGGGCCGGAGTCAATATCTGAGACGAGGCGCTGGCCGTTTCCCAAAGGGGGCAGCTCTACGAAACTGCCGAACTAAGAGATAACCCGTGAGTTCCCGGGGTCCTCGGTGGGGCTGCGAGGGTCCGTTCCGCCCAGGACCAGGGCGTTCCGGCATTTGGCGAGCAGGACCGGTGGATCTCTCCGTACGGCCAGGCGAAGGGCGCAATTTTCAGAGGGGTGATGGCCGCGGCCGGCCGTCAAGCCCAAAGCCCGACGCATTCGAAAGAAAACCTCAAAGTCTCCGACCTCTACAAGCAACCGAAAGGGCGAGCGACCCTCATCGCGTCCACCCCAGCCGGACCGCAATACTTCGTGGTCGACGCCCAGCACGCCGCCGATATCGAGCCGTTCCGACACACGATCTCAGCAGAGGAAGCGGTGCAACACGGCTTGCGCGCGACTGACAGCGAGCCAGCACACCTGAAGGCTCAGGCGACGACCCACGTCCTGTTCAAGGAGATGACGCCCGCCGAGCAGCGCCGATTTCACTCGGAAGAACGGGAGCTACTCGGGCGCATCAATGCATTTGAGGCTCTTCCACTAAACACACAGCAGGCCCAAATGCAGAAGGATCCGGCGTGGGCCCGTGAGGTTCGCTCGTCGCGGGCCCTGGCGGCTCTGCCCGACGCGGAGCGGTTGGCCAGCCACGCGCTGATCGTGCAGGCCTTCAGCACGGGCTCCATCCGTCATTTCAGTTTCACGGTCATCCAAGCTGCCGATGAAGACACGCCGGCCTCCTGTACCGTGTATCGGGTGGACCCCTAGTCGGAGACCAGGTAAGACGAGCGAACGGGGAAGCTGATGTCGGATTGGAGTGAAGAGGCTGCTGGTATCGGGCCGAGACAACCGGAAGGGCCGGTCTGCTTCATCTGCGGGGGGACGGGATGCCCGCTCTGCGACGGCACGGGGCGCATGGCCGGTTCTCTGATGGCGACGGGCCTGAGCGCGCAGGACGAGCTCTTGATGTTGCTTGAAGCGCTCGGCGCCCGCGACCTGAGACCGAAGTGCTACGTGCACGAGGGTCCGGACATTTCACTGCTCGGGGATCGACCGCTGATGCACTACGACATGACCGGTCAATGTCAGGGGGGACACCCTCATGTCGTTTGGGATCCAGCCAGTCGTAACCTCGACGAGATGGTCGTGGTAGATGAACTCGTCTGGCCGGTGATCGACCCACAAGAGAACTGGGCCCCTCCGGCCAATGTCGAGCCGGGCAATTTCGCCGCCTTCGTCCAACCTGACTGGCTTCGGAAGCTCGCCCCCTTCGTCCAACCTGACTGGTTTCGGGTTTTTCCGGTCATCGAGGTCGTTTTGTGGACGGCCGGCGCCTCGGGGCAAGGAACGAGGCAGGCCATGGACTGGTTGTCCGCGGGGCAACTGGCACACATGCTCGCCTACTGCCGCCCCCTCGCTGATCAGCTCGGGCGCGGCCAGCTGCCGTTGATCAGCGCCGTGGAGGGGGTGCTCGCCTCGCCTGAGCCGCAGCTGCAGTCCGCCGTGCACGCGGCGTGGCAGGCGCTCGCCCCGGTTGAAGAGGCCATTCGCAGCAACGGACCTCGGGCGCAGCGGCTCGATCTGGACTCGTGGCTGGCCACCTCGACAATCATGGCCGTCAGCCTGCCCCAGGGAGCGTCCCTCGCCCAACGCCAGGTGGCCGTAGCCCTGCTGAAAGCCGTCGCAAATGGCGCTGCGCGGCGTAACCGGCCACCGGCGGGCCCGACGGTGGTCTGGCACCACGTCGGCGCCCCGCACCCAAAAGGCGCCGTGAACCACGGCGGGGTCTCCTGGCGCCAGCTCGTTCTCGCCGCAGGGGGATCGGGCTTCACGGGTTGGACCTTCGGCGCTACTGCTGGCGATGGGTGGCGGCACCCGGACTGGATCCTCGGCGCAACCGCAGACCCGGGCTCACGGCAGGCGGTGACGAGGCGCCTGGGCCCCGTCAATGTTCCGGAGCTGTCCGCCGGTCAGCTGCTCCTCATCCGGGACGGGTGGCCGCCGACGGCCCTGACGCCGATCAATCGCTGAGGTAGTACCGGGAGAAGGGCGTTTCGCGAGGTCACCGTGGTTCTCCCGAGGCGTCCGCTCTGAGCACAGAGGGGTCACTTGAGAATTCGGAGCTCAGAGTACGTTAGTGATGGCAGATCGTTGATTTCTAGCGTACTTTGTAGTCCATTCTCCGTCTGATCACCAGCTGATCCTCTTGAATACCCCTCATTTTCAAGAACTTCAGACCGTCCGAAACGAAACCCCCGGAAACAATCGGATTTGTGGTTCTCAAAACTGGTCCTCGAAACCGATTCTCAACAGTTGGCCTTGGCCTCGGGTGTCGAGAAGCCGCTTAGCGTACTCTGAGCTCCGAATTCTGACGTGACCCCCTTGGCGGCTGGGGACACCTTCAGGAGAACTGGGCCAACAGAGGCAGCTTCGCCGCCTATGGCCACTCGGAGCCATCCATCCGGCTCTACTAGCGCGGCGCCGGGGAGATTCCCGTCTGGCCTGCTACTTCGTCGTCGAGCAGTAGACCGTCTTGGCCGTGACCAGGAGAATCAGCGCATCGGTTTGGGTGAGTCCGTGCGCCTTCACCTTGTCCAATGCGGCCTGGGCAGGAAGTCCTGCGGCCAGATCGGTACAGATGCCGCGTCCAATGGAGATAAGCGTGGGGTCATCAGGCCCGGCGGGAACTGCTTTTCGTGCGCCTGCCAGGAACGCCTTATCCAATGTGGCGGGGTCAATGGAACCGTTTCCCAGGGGCGTGGTCGTGACGGATGGGGTCGGGGTGGGCGTTGCGCTGGGGGACGTTGAGGCGGTCGTGGAGACATCTGATGGAGTTGTCGGTGCCGCTGATGGCTGCGAGGAGCAACCCGTGAGAAGCAGAACGGACAGGACGGCTGCAGCGGCAAGTATTCTCACCGGCTGGTTCAACGCAAGTGCGGACGGGATCGGCGTGATGGTCTCGGTCATTACTCCCCATAGGTAGTGGCTCGCTGTCAGGTTACAGCCAGCACCGGCTTGGCGATGACGCGACACTGCTGGCCCGGACTGAGACCCGACTCTGATGATCCGTTATGCGCCGGCGGCTTTCAGGAAGCGACGGTCTGCCGGGACGGTGAGGGTCCGGGCCCGGTCGTTGCCGGAGACGAACGTGATAGTCAGTTTGCCGTCGGCTGCGGGTTCGATCGCCGAAACCACGTAGGTGACGCGCTGCGTCGTGTGGGACCACCAGCGGACGTCGGATCCGTCCAGGACATCCCCAACGGCCAGCTCGTCTGCGCGGGCGGTGTTTGTCGTGTCGGCGTGCTGGGCGTGCTCCGAAAGCCATGCATCCATCCTGGAAGCCACCGCGGCCTGCTTCTCCTTCTCGTGCCGTTCCACCCCGGCGAGGGCGAAGACCCGGTCAAGGTTCGGGACCTGGCTGGCGTACTCGGCCCAGGAGCTGACCCGCTTCGGGGCGTAGATACCGAAGATCCGGCTCAGGTCTTCCCAGATGCGGTCCGCGGCCAGTGTTACCGGGGTGTCCGGGTTCACGACGACGATTCCTCCGCCGGGCACGAAGTGGGCGCGGTAACCCAGCCCGCTCATCTGCTCGGTGTCGTCGTTGAACTCGAACGGTGCGGTCCCGATGCGGAAGAACTCCACGCCCTCGACCTCGACACGCTCTAAAAGGTCGGCCTCGGCGTCATCCCAGGCTGTGTCCTGCTCGTACCGGTACTGGACCCGGACGCCGTCCTTGTCCCACTTAAAGAGGTTGAACTCATCAGTGAGCAACAGCGGAATGTCGTCGCGGGAGATCAGGTAGCCCTCGGAAAGGACCGGGACAGGGACGGTGTGATCAAAGCTGATCCAGCTAATTGCGCGCATTGCTCGATACTCCTCCGGGACTGGCCCCGGCCGGTGCCGGTGCTTTCATCACCCCATGTGTGAGGACGGCTCGGCAAGTCTCACCGTCCCCGATACTTACTTGCTTTCGCCCGGCCGGCTGACCATCTCCCAGTCGACAGTTCCTCCACCATCCTCGCCAGCGCTGTTGATCTCGATCACTAACCGAAATATCAGCCATGTGGACTTCATCGGATGAGTTTCGCTGCCAGGGAGTCATCGGGGATCAGGGCGAATCCGCCGAGGGTGTGTCTGTGCAGGTGCATGCCGGTAACCATGCTTAGGAGATGACACAGGCCCCGCCGAAGCGGGGCCCGTGTCATCCAGTGTGGCTACTCGCCGGCTGCCGGGGCGTAGAACTGGTCCGCATAGCGGAGGAGGGCCGCTTCTGCGTTCCTGTTCCGCTCGTCGTTGTAATATGCATCGGCTTCCCGGCCGGCCCTGTCCCCTTCGAAGTAGTCGACGAACGCGGTGCTGTACACGGAGAGGTGCCCGTTGTCCGTTGTCATCCGGTGACTGAACTTGAGGTAGCCGCCCGGACGATACGGAATCCAAACGATGTGGCCGACGTCGGCACCGTCCGCAGGCTCTTCGTCGCGGAACTTCGCGTTGTAGGTCCCGTCGCTGGAGTTTGACAAGATGGCCCGATCGTCGAGGGCCAGCAAGGCAGCGATAACACGGCGGTACCGCTCGGATGCGTCCTTGACGGCTTTTCGGCCGTCGATCGGAGTAGCCTCTTCGGGTGGCAAAACAGTTGGCCGTTCCGCCGACTCGAGGAAGCGTGCGATGTCCAGATCCAGGTTGGTTAGAGCGGATTCGCCCAAAAGGTACCACCGGTGGGGAGGGACGAGGCCGAACACGCTGACACCGATGCATGCTTCGCGTTTGACCATCGTTGTTGGGTCCAAGGTAAATCTCGACGTTTGGAGCGGTGAGTCAAGAAGTTTCATCAAAAGTCCTGTCTGTGGTCGGGGCGTCTCGGGTAGGTGCCCCTCTGTTTCTATGCGCCGTGCCCGCCGACGGGCCTTGCCTGACAGCTGGAGATTCACCTGCTATTAGCACCGCCGAACCCGGTCCTGGCCGCACACAGGATGAGGTGACCACCTTTCCAAACCGCCAGCCTCGAGGTATATCCACGGGCGGCCAGTTCGCCGCCGCGACCCACTCTGAGCCGGACTTCACCCTCGCACTTGTGCAGGGCGCTACCTTGCCACCGCGGGGTAGATGGACGGAGAAGAGGATTCGCGAGGCTGCGGAGGAGCGACACGCAGCCGCGGAAACTCTCAGGCTGGAGATGGCGGCCGCGGACGACGCTCTCATCGAGAAGCAGCGCGCCGCTGACCAGGAGTTCTTCGACTGGGACACCGAATTCACTGCCAGCATTCTCGGGGAGGAGGAAGTACCTCAAGGACAGGGCGTTTCTGCGCGAGATGTTCAGCGCGGATCCGGACTACCGCTATAACCGGCAGTACACGCACAAGACCCTTGCCCCGCTTCGGGAGAGCGCCCAGGTACTGATCAACCGGGTACTGAATAAAATCGAGGAGCGGACCGGCGGCGACAACGAGTGGTACATCCGGCTCTGATATTCCTATCCGCAACAGGACGACCCGATGCCGACTGCTTGTGATGTCTCTGCAGCTGCACCGAGGCAGGTTGTTCATTCTTTGTTGGCCGTGATCCCTGAGTATTTTACTTTCGCGCCGCACACTACAGGGCAACGCCCGGACCCCTGGCGCAAGACAATTCACCGAGAGGATCCGCGATGGCACTGCGACTCCCCCACACCCTCCCGACCCTCACGACAGCCACCGGCCGTTTCGTCATGGCACCGTTCAGTACCGCAGATGTGGAACCTCTCGCCCACATCCTGGCCAATGACGACATCTGGGCCCAGGGCTTCGGCGACGGCGACCACCGCCCGGGGACTCACGTCGAGATCATGGCGTACATCCACCGCAAGTACGAAGGCCTGCGGATCTTCGCAATCCACTACACCGGCCTTCCCGGCGGGCCGCTGTTCATCGGCACTACCGGGATCACCGAATCCCACGCCAGGACCGAGCGAGTGAAGATCGGCCGGACCGTCATCAGTCCCGCCTTCTGGGGCATGAAGGCCAACCAGGAAGTGAAGCTGGCCCTGTTGGACTGGCTCGTCGCCCGAGGTGCCGGCCGGATCGAATGCGATGTGGACCCCCGCAACCACCGATCGCTGTCCTCACTGACCCGCTTCGGGTTCACGGTGGAAGGCACACGGCGCCGGTCCTCGCAGCGGGTCGACGGAACCTGGCGCGACATCACGATCCTGTCCCTGCTGGTCGAGGAATGGCCGGAAGTCAGGGAACGGGCGCTCCGGTCCCTGGACGGGATCTCTTTGGCGGCGGCCTGACCGGCAGCTTCAAGGGAACCGCGGAGACCGTCTGCGCATGTAGAAAGGCAGAGGCTCCACCCGTCCCCGAGAGGCAACCATGGCTCGTCCCGCGCTGCGTACCGACATTGCATCCGCCTTCCGCCGAGGCAACGGCGCTACACGGGGTTGCGGGCGCGAAATCCGCGCCCTCGAAACCAACCTGACCGTGGACGAAAAGGTCGTCCGGGCAGCCGGGGCCCGATATGGCCGGAAGGTCGGCCTGCTGGTCCTGACCGATCGGCGACTGATGTTCCTTGTGGAGGGATGGTTCACGAAGGCCTTCGTCGAGTTCTCCATTGCCCGGATCTCCCAGGTTGGCTGGTTCTCGGGGTACGGTATCGGGGAGTTGATCCTGAATATCGGAGGACTCCGGGAAGAGATCACCAGCATCAACACCGGAGCCGGTACGAGGGTCGCCGACGATCTCCGGAACCGGGTGGCCAGAATTGACGACCAGCGTCTCGCTGACTCGGAGCGATCCGCAGCCCTGTTCGCGATGGTCGAGCAGCTGCACAGCGTGCACTTCGTTCCGGGGAGCCCCGAGGAAGCAGTCGTCCCCGATGCGCCTTTCCGCGGTCTTCGAGGCGACGTGCTGACCGGGACCTAAGCGGAAATTCTGACGAATATCATCCGCTATGTGTCACCAGCCGGTGAAATCAGGGACGGTTTCATCCACAAAGACGTGGCTAACACCGTGCATGGCATTGAACGTCCCGGCCTCGCGGAAACCACGGGCGGTACAGAACCGGCGGGCGTCCAGGGAGGTTCCTTGGACGGTCAGCGCGGGCTGGTAACCGTTGTCCCACGCGTAGCTTGTCGCGACCGAGAGCAGTTCCCGTCCCAGGCCGCGTCCCTGGAAATCCGGGCCCACGAAGAATTGGCCGATCACACAGAAACCCCGTTCCGCTACCGGCACGCACCCCATGACCGGCAGGTGTTCCCACAAGGTCGGACTCAGCCGGCCGACGGAGATGTGACCGGCAATCCGGCCGTCGGAGGAAATCGCGACCCACCGCTGCAGGACGGGTTCGCGGGTCAGCCAGCCGGAAAGCTCAGCGCGATCCGGTGCGTCGCCCACAGGTGGGAATTCTTCTGTCGCGTCACGGACATCGAGCAGAGTCTGCACCGTGCCGGCGAGGTGGAAGGCGTGGTTATACGGCACAACGAGGGGCTACCAAAAGTCTCCGGGCGCGGCCGAAGGCCAGTCAGTGTCATTGTCATGCCAACGACCATGCGCCGATCCGCGGATTCCTTTCCCCGCCGCACACTAGGGGGCATGAAGAAGCGCAACGTTTCGCTGAAGACCTACCCTTGCGGCACCCTCGTACTTGAGGTGACCACCACTAACCTGCCGATCATCGCCACGGAGGCCGTCCCGGAAACGGAGCGGGAGCCCGTCAAAGTCTAGGGGCCGCTCTGCAGGGTGAGGGTTTCTCCTCAGTCCGCACACATAGCTTCCGAAGCGGACGTTTACGTCATCGTCCGGTCCTCCACACTGGGATCGGAAATCATGCGAAGCGAAGATTGGACCGGGCTGACTCCTTGCCTGCTAGGGGACTTTCTGCGGACGCTGGTGGAGCTGAGAACTCGCCCACGAAAAGTGAACCGGGTCGGCATCGTGCCGGCCCGGTTTCTTTATTCATGGTGAGATGGGTCCGGTGCTCCGCACACATCCCGGGTATGGAAACGAACCTCCCGCGCCACCGCAGCAGCGCCTTCCCGACGAGCGTTGGTGTCGCCCGCGCGATCGCCAAAGAGATCGCCGCAGATCGCAGGGCCCGCTGTCCGTGGCGGTTCATCGCAGAGAAGACCTCCCTGACCCGCGTCGAATGCATCCGGCTCGCCCACGCCCTTGACGAAGTGGTCGACGAAATCAAAACGTCCCGAGGCTAGGCTGAACCCATGCCGCCGACACCCAGCCCCGCCCAGGTTGCCTCCGTGCCGTTGGAATGGTGGCAGAACGTAGCGTTGTTCAGTCCTGCCGCTGTACTCGTCGCCGCACTGATCGCAGCACTTATCAATTGGCGGATCCTCAAACAGCGCACCAAAGCCGATGCCAAAGCATTGGAGCAGAAGAGGGAAGCCGACCGGGGTGCCCTCGAGCAGAAGACGGCGGCCGATAGCCGATCCGAATGGTGGCGGCGGGCCCAATGGGCGTTGGAGCGGGCTTTGTCAGAGGACGAAGACACCAAGGCGCTTGGTTTGGCTACCTTGGCTGTCCTCGCCCGTAGTGAGCTTGCGAGGAACGAGGAACTGGAGCTTTTCGACATCGCTTGGGAGGTCGTCAACGGCGAACCGTACGAATCCCAGACCGGGGAAGCTGCTGAACCCCGGGAATCCACCATCTACATCTCGATTCCGGACGACAGCGTGGACTTGCACGACCTGGGCGAGTTCCTCAGGCTGCAGGCCGAGGACTTCGACCGCACAGGCGTGGACTCCCACACCGAATTCGGCGACAATGGTCCTACGGAACCGGCAGCGAAGGAGGATGACCAATGAGCACACATACATCTGAGCCGAAGGCCACCCACAGCACCCGCGTGACGGTGAAGACCTCCACCGCGCCAACCGCTTCCCAGCGTCGAGTCCAGGTGGCGGCCGCACGGCTGCGAGTCACCCTGGATGAACGGCTGGGCCGTCCGACACCGGACAAGACGAAGGCCCTGGCAAAAGAAGCCCTCTGAATCCTTTGTCGTCACGGGCAAGGGGTCTCCTCGATGATGCCGATGCGTGGCTGGGCGCCGCCCTTTTGACCAGTATTTAGGGTCGCCAGAGGTTGGCCGCGACACCAGCCTGCACATAGGCTCGTCGTGTGAGTGGCAGGGACGGTACTCCGATTAGCGGAACCGACCAGCGACCCGTGAAGGAAACAAGTAATGGCTACAGGTACTGTCAAGTGGTTCAACTCCGAAAAGGGCTTCGGCTTCATTGCCCCGGACGACGGAAGCGCTGACGTGTTCGCACACTATTCGGCAATCGCCTCCAGCGGTTACAAGTCCCTGGAAGAGAACCAGAAGGTTCAGTTCGACGTCACCCAGGGCCCCAAGGGTCCCCAGGCCGAGAACATCCAGCCGCTCTAACGGCTCAACAAGAGACTGGTCGGCCACACGGCCGGCCAGTCTCTTGCCATGTCCGGGCACTACAGTTTGGCGGTACCTGCCAGCTCGGCATCTTTCAGGGCCTTGGCTGCGGCTTTCTGCTCCGCCTGCTTCGCCTTCAAGAGAAGCTGCTGGGCGGCCTTTTTCTTCGCGTGCTCGGCCTCCGCCTTTTGCAGCCGCCGTTGCGCCTCTTCAAGGATCGCGGCCTGGTTGGTGGCCAGCCACTCTTTGACACCGTCCTCGTCGCTGAACACGCCGTCGTCCTGGGCTTCCTGGGACTGGGTGACGATGATTCCCCACAGCTTCCCCTGCGGGATGCCTGCCTCGGCCAGGTGAGGGCCTTTGAGCAGGGTCGTGCTGACGGCCCTTTCGTTTCCGAGTCGTTCGGCCTTCTCCAGCCAGACGGGCAGGTGGTTGAATCCGTGCTGGGCGCCTTCTCCGCGGCCGGCCTTGTCCGCTTCAACGAGACGCGACCATTCCTTCAGGGTCGGGCCGCCGCCGGCGTTGTCGAGCCGGCGCAGCAGGCGCCGAACCGCGGTGTCGCTGACCCGCTCGTCCCCGCCCGGGGTGTGGCACATGTGTTCGCGGATCAGCGGCAGGATCTTCTTCGCGTATTCGTTGGGTGCGCCGATCTGGGCCAGGAACTCGCGCGCCGGTTCGATGCCGGTTTCGTGGTGGCCGCCGGAGACAATGGCGCCGTTGGCTTTGACGACGGCGGTGCCTGCCCATTGGGCGTAGTTGTCGAGGGCGAAGTAGGAGAGCCGGTGGTTGCGCAGCTCATCACCGCTGTCCTTGTAGACCGTCACGCCGTTCTCGATACGCCATAGATCCGGGTCCCGGTGACCGTCGCGAAAGACCGAGTTTCCGACATCGTTCCAGGCTTAATCCTGGATGGTGCGTCCCTGAGGGCAACGCCCGCAAGCCGGTCATCGTCGGGCCACCGCCCGCACATGTCGACGAAGCCCGGGGATGGCAAAGTCGACCTTTCCTGGCCCCACGGCCTCGATAAGGCCAGCGTCTATGAGCTTGATGCGGTAGTCCCCCACCAGGTTTGGTGTGACACCCGTTCGTCGCCCGACCTGGCCGACGTCGGACGGTCCGTCTTCTTCGGCCATGGCGCATAGAAACTCCACCTCGTCGGCCGACGCCGCGGAGGTGGCTGCGTCCAGCACAGTCCTGGCGTTCCACTCTTCGGCCCGCTCAGCGCCACTCTCCACGATCGCCGCCGTAAGAGCGCCGCCGTTGTCTTCGGCTTCCCTCCAGACGAAGTAGCCGACGAGCTGGACGAGGAACGGGTACCCTCCTGTAGCATCGGCTGCCCGGCTGATGGCTCCAGGCCCCACGTCGAATCCCGCGGCGGTAAAAGTCTCGTCGAAAGACGTTTCCACGTCGCGGACTGCCAGTTTCGAGAGGTAAATCCGATTAGGTTGGCGGAGGAAGGCCGCCCTGCTGTCGTTGAGAAGCTCCACCACTCCCGCCGGCAGTCCTGCGACGACGAAGCCGATCGGCAGCCGGTGCTCGATAAATTGCTGAACACGGACTGTCAACGTTGTCATCTCGGCGCGCGGTCAGCGGCATGGACTTCGTCGAGGGTGATGACCAACCCCGTTCCGCGCTCGTGCAGAATCTTGAGGAGGACCTCCCCGGAGGCCCGCCAATCCGCCCGCCGGTCGATCGGGGGCCGCGCGGTGGTGCCGGAACTAGCGTCGGCACCTAGATCTTCCGAGCGGCGGCGCATTGTTTCGGCGATGCGATCGACGAAACCATCTGTAGCGGTCTCAGAGATGACCTCCCAGCCCTGAGTACGTGCCACACTCTGGGCCGCGCCCAGCATGACGGTCTTACCCGTGCCACGTGCCCCGGTGATGATAGTCAGAACTTCATTGCTTCCGGCGCTCACATCCAGACTTGAAGCAAAATCATCCAGAAGGTCTGCTCGGCCGATGATGTCGGGAGGCATCGATCCGGCAGAAGGGCGGAACGGATTCTGCATACGGGTCGCCCTTTCGTAAGCGGTTGTTCGAACATGGGCGTAGGCCTCGGCGAGCTACTATGACAACCGATGCGAAACCGATGCGCCTGGGCCTCGGAAGCCTTTTGCAGATTGCCCTGAACTATCTTAAATATCCTTTCGCGATTGAGTCGCGACCGTCGGCCTAACAGCAACGGCGTGATCTGGCTCAGCTGTCCGATATCGTCGTTGACGTCAATCCTCCAACTAGCATTGGGAGGTGGCTAGTCATCTGGGTGTTCCCCCGAATCTTCGCTCATTGCGCATGGCTCATCTCCGGCAGCCCCGAGTTCAAGGCAATGAGCATGTCCAGGCTTTCGGCTTCGCGGACTTCGCCCACCACGAGACGGTCCGGCCGCATGCGCAGGGCCTCTTTGACGAGTCGGCGCAGAGGAATTTCGCCTTGACCCTCGAGGTTCGGCTGGCGACACTGCAGGCCGACGACGTCACGCAGCGGGAGCTGGAGTTCAAAGATCTCTTCGACGGTGATGACCCGCTCCCGGGAGCCGATGTTGGCGGCCAGGCAATTGAGCATGGTGGTCTTTCCAGCCTGCGTGGCTCCCGAAACGAGGATGTTCAGTCCACTGGCCACCGCAGCTCCCAGGAATCGGGCTGATTGTGGCGTCAAGGTGCCCAGCTCCACCAGATGTTCGAGCCGGCTCGCCTTGACCACGAATTTGCGGATGTTCACAGCCCAATTCCGGCGAGTCACATCGGGAATGACGACGTGGAGCCGCGAACCGTCAGGCAGGGCGGCATCCACAAACGGTGACGAGAGGTCCAGCCGGCGCCCCGAACTCTTAAGCATCCGCTCCACGAGGTCGCGGACCTGTTGCGCGCTGAGGCTAACGGACGCGAGTTCGGATTCACCATTCCGGGCAACGTAGATTTCGTTTGGCGCGTTGAGCCAGATCTCCTCAATAGTTGGGTCGTCCAGAAGTGGCTGGAGCGGGCCGAAGCCTGCAACGGCGTCGAACACGTACTTGCGCGCCGTGTCCAGCTGTCCCAGGGGAGGCAAGGGGCCAAGAAGGGCCCGCTCGTCGTAGTCACTCACGGCGGCCTCGACGAGCCGGTGTACTTCGACTGCCTGGCTCAAAGGGTCTAGTCCACGCCGTCGAATCAGCTCGCGGACTTCATCCTCGACGATGCGCAAAGCATCCATCTTTCCCCCAATGCAAGATGCGCCTCTGGCGCTGTGGAACCTCCAACAGGGTTAACGCTAGGGGAGGTTACAACACGGGACCAAGTCAAATTGAGGCGGTTGTGGATAACTGTTCACCCACTGGTCACACTGGCAACATGTTCAACTCTGGTCACTTCTGCCACCTAATGTTATGGTGTCCCGGTTAGGAGCTGGCTTTATGGTGCACTGCAGGCGTTCATTGCTGGAACTGTAGTCGCGAGCTATCACCATGTGCCCTCGACAGGGCGGTATCTTGCCGGAATTGAAAATGAAACGAACCACCCCAATAGAGGCACCTCGATTCTCCGTCGGCCGTACAGGCGTCGCCGCAGCGATCGTGCTCGGCCTGATGCTCACCACGACCGAGGCAGCCCACTCGGAGAACTCGGTTGTGGCGCCCGGCACCACAACGGTCTCAGTTGCGGCGAACCCAACATCGTCGCCATCGGCCGAAGGGAAAAGCTCCCTCCTGACGGTTCCCTCATCACCGGCCTCGCCGCCAGCGCACTCCGCGTTGCCGTCATCGCCTGGTGATGGGTCCCATAACGCCGATTCCATGAAGCAAGCCATGAGGGCGGCGATTCCGTCCGGAGGCGCGGAAATGGGGCAGCGATCGCCACGTGTGTTGGCAGCCAAAGGACTCCAGGCGAGCCAGGCCTCAGTCGGTGCGAGGGCCTTAGCGGGCGCACTCCCCATGGCCACCGACACGGGGCATTGGCGGCCAAGTTACGGCATCGCAGGCCAGGACGTCAGTGCATATCAAGGCAACGTCGATTGGGCCACGCAATGGAATCTGGGTTCGCGCCTTGCTTACGTGAAGGCTAGCGAGGGCAACTACTACCTCAACTCCAACTTTTCGCAACAATACAACTCGTCCCGCAGCGTCGGAATGACGCGCGGTGCGTATCACTTCGCCATTCCAAACTGGTCGTCAGGTGCAGACCAAGCAAATTACTTTGTCGCGAACGGTGGAGGGTGGAGCCCGGACGGCTACACCCTACCGCCCGTTTTGGATATCGAGTACAACCCCTATGAAGGTCAAACCATCAATGGGTTCTACTTCGGCGATGTTTGCTACGGCATGTCGGGGGCTCCAATGGTCAATTGGATTTCGGATTTCGGGAACACCGTCAAAACCTTGACCGGTCGTTACCCGGTGATATACACCACGACGGATTGGTGGACGCGATGTACCGGAAATTCGGCAAGTTTTGCCAACTATCCGCTCTGGATTGCTTCCTATCCGTCTACGCCCGGCAACTCGCCTGGCACCCTGCCAGCCAGCTGGACCCAATTCAGCCTCTGGCAATACAGCAGTACCGGACCATTTGAGGGCGACTCCAATATCTGGAACGGCGACGACGCCGGGCTCAAGGCCTTCGCCTCCCAGAGCCAAGCACCCCAGCCACCCCAGCCACCCCAGCTATCTACCTCATTCAAGATTACTGCTGTCGGGGATTCAGATAGTGATGGGAAACCCGACCTGGTGACTCAACGGTCGGATGGTTCTTTGTGGTTTTACGGGGGCACAGGGAACGGTGGCTATACGACCGGGCGTATCATCGGCACCGGCTGGAGCATTTACGACATGATCGTCGGAGTCGGTGATACAAACAGGGACGGCAAGCCGGACCTGATCGCTCGCCGCCCTGACGGCACCTTGTGGTTCTACGCAGGCGACGGCACGGGAAACTACCAACCGGCCCGACAAGTCGGCAGTGGCTGGCAAATCTTCGACCAGATCGTCAACGCCGGCGACTCCAACGGCGACGGCATCCCCGACTTGGTCGCCCGCACGCCTGACGGCGGACTGTGGTTCTACGCCGGCGACGGCACCGGCGGCTACAAGACGGGACAGAAAATCGGTACCGGCTGGAACATTTTCGACCAACTGATCGGTACCGGCGACTTCGACTCGGACGGAATACCGGACTTGTTGGCACGGCACCCCAACGGCAGCCTCTGGTTCTACCCCGGCGACGGGAATGGCGGATACAAGACCGGCCGCCAAATCGGCACAGGCTGGACCATCTATGACCAAATCCTCGGCGTCGGCGACAACAATAACGACGGCAAAGCCGACCTGCTGGGTCGCCGAGCAGACGGGACACTCTGGTTCTACGCCGGCGACGGAATGCGCAGCAACGGATACGGGCTTCCAAATCAGGTCGGTAGCGGATGGAACATATTCGATAGCATGACGGCCGCTGGCGACTCTGATGGGGATGGAAAGCCCGATATTGTCGCAAGGCACTCCAATGGTTCTTTGTGGTTTTACGGGGGCGCAGGGAACGGTGGCTATACGACCGGGCGTATCATCGGCACCGGCTGGAGCATTTACGACATGATCGTCGGAGTCGGTGATACAAACAGGGACGGCAAGCCGGACCTGATCGCTCGCCGCCCTGACGGCACCTTGTGGTTCTACGCAGGCGACGGCACGGGAAACTACCAACCGGCCCGACAAGTCGGCAGTGGCTGGCAAATCTTCGACCAGATCGTCAACGCCGGCGACTCCAACGGCGACGGCATCCCCGACTTGGTCGCCCGCACGCCTGACGGCGGACTGTGGTTCTACGCCGGCGACGGCACCGGCGGCTACAAGACGGGACAGAAAATCGGTACCGGCTGGAACATTTTCGACCAACTGATCGGTACCGGCGACTTCGACTCGGACGGAATACCGGACTTGTTGGCACGGCACCCCAACGGCAGCCTCTGGTTCTACCCCGGCGACGGGAATGGCGGATACAAGACCGGCCGCCAAATCGGCACAGGCTGGACCATCTATGACCAAATCCTCGGCGTCGGCGACAACAATAACGACGGCAAAGCCGACCTGCTGGGTCGCCGAGCAGACGGGACACTCTGGTTCTACGCCGGCGACGGAATGCGCACCGCCGGATATCTAGGCGCGAAACCGGTTGGAAGTCTATAGGCGGAGGGGGTGCCAGGAACGGACGCGCTGACGGTCAAAGACCGGTATAAGCCGATGGTGCGTGGACAAGCGAGATTGCTATGAGGAGATGGACACTTCCGGGAAAGACGGGACAACTGGCGCACGGAACTCACTCGGTCAGATGTGCGACGCCCGAATTGGCCTCGGACACGATCAGGTTGAAAAAACGCTTGTGGCAGCGTTGGCCGAGCCGCGACCCTGGTCTTTCCGTCTTCGGCCAGCCGAGGCCTTCGGTATAGGCTTACCTACTAGGGTCCAGGCCCAGCGTCTCCAAAGAGCCGTATTGCTGGGGACCTCTCTTTGCACCAGCTTCGATTCGATCCCCTGAGGACCATTAGGTTGACATTATTACAGTCGCGCTCTTCATCCTTTTCACGGTCAGGAGAACGGTTCAAGGCATGGCTGCTAACGAACGACAACCCGCTAAAACTGGCGGTCGTCGTCGCCTTCGTGGCCTTGACTCTGCTTGGAGCGACGACTTCTTCAATTGGTATGCCCACACTGCGGCAAGATCCCGCCAATCCTCTTGGATTTCAAATAGGTGAATCGTCGACTATCAGAGCTGACGAATATAACGCGTTTTCGCCAATTGTGCTGTCCATCATGGTCACGGGAGCGGCTCCCACAACGAGTTCCCTCGGCGCTGCAGCCGACCTCATACACCGCTATCCCTCGGGCGGCTTCTTCGAGAACTTCGTCTTCTTCGACTCGACTCTTCTGAAGACTGCGTTGGTCCTTCCGGACAGCATGGTCTTCGCGGCCCACTGGTGGCTTCCGGCGTTGCTTCTCTTCCTCTTCATGCCCAAATGGTTCGCCCAGGTCGGAGCTGCACGCCGGTGGGGCTGGATGGCTGCCACCTTGATAGCGCTGTCCCCGGCCGCCTCGTGGTGGACAATGATGCCCATCCAGTTGATTGCGTACACGCTCACCGGGTCCAGCCTGTTGCTCTCCGCCTACCGCCGTTTTTCCTTTGGTCAGCGGCTGATTCCCCTCGTACAGTGTCTGGCCTCAGGTATTCTCCTCGCTGGTTTGCCCAGTTTCTACATTCCTTGGTCCCTCGTGCTGGGCCTGCCCGTCCTTGCAGCGAGCGTCGCGTGGATACTGGCGGCTGACGGCGCATGGCGGCCGAAGATCCAGGCGTTGGGCACCGCAGGCCTTATCGCGATCATTTTCGCGGCAGGAATGCTGTGGGAGAACCGCGCAGGCATCTCGGCGCTCCTGGATACGGTCTACCCGGGGTCCCGGCGTTCAACCGGGGCCGCGCAGGCGTTCGGCATGTTGTTCGGGGCGCCGGCCTTGGGACCATTGCGGGACATGACGCCCGTGGGGAGTAACCAGAGTGAACTCTCCACGGCATTCACCATCACGTTTGTATGGGCTGCTCTGTTGTTGACAGGGATCAAGACACTTGGCAAGCTCCGGGACAACGCAGTGGTCCTCGTCATGTCCGCCTTCGGGTTCGTATGGCTGGCCTGGTGCACCATTAATTTCGGCGACCGCGGAGCCTCTATCCCACTCCTGAACTACGTTCAACCCGGGCGGGCGGCCCAGGTTTGCGGGATTCTAGGGTCGATCCTCGTATGCCTTCTCCTGTCCCGACTGAGTCCGGGAAAGAACCTGAGGCTCGCTGCCATTTCAGCTAGTGGATGCGGTCTCGTCACGGCGTATGCCGCGTCTTCCCTTCAGCAGACCTACCTGCCCAACATCACCCAGCCTCTGATTGCGGTGGTGGCGCTCGCTGTGAGCACCTGTGTGTTCTGTGTGGTGCGTTTCCGGGACAAGATCTGGCCCCTCGCCCTCACCGCGGTTCTGGCAACGCTGCCGGTCATTGGCGCCAACCCGCTTATTTTTGGGCTGGGCGACTTGCGGGCCTCAGAAACCGCCACCTACCTCCGTGGAGAAGGCAGGACGGCAGCCGCCGCCAGGGAGGTATGGGTCACGGACTCTCCCTCCTTGGACACTGTCATGCTCGCCAACGGCGTTCCTTCCCTGAGCGGCGTTCAGCGGTCAGGACCGGATAAGGCGGCCTGGGCACAGCTTGATCCGGCCTCTGCCCATGTTAAGGAATGGAACCGCGGCGGCGGCTTCATCTACTTCGAGTGGATACCGGGCCAGCCCATGGTATTTGGCAATAACGGTTCTGATTCGGCCATCGTGCGCGCGGATCCGTGTGACCTCAAACAACGGGTGCCTAATTTGGTCGGGATAACGTCCACGCACCCCCTGAGTGGCACATGCCTCGTGCCCGGACGCATCCTGACATGGTCGAAGCAGACAATGTTTGTTTATAAGTTCCGCTAATACGGCCGGCACCGGCAGCCTCACCGGGGTCAGGGATAGAAGCTCTTCCTGAACGAGTCGGGTTCGTGTTTGCTAGCCAAGCGGTCTTCTTGTTGCGGCAGCATAGTGAGCTTGACCGGACGGGAATGAAGCCGGGCGGCAGCTGGGTGGGCGTCCGCGGGGTGAGGTGGTGCAGAGCCACGTATCCTGGTCCCGTGGGCGGCCACTAGATCCTGACCGCTGGGGATTCACGGCGGGAGCGGTCAAATCGTGCCCGGACACAGCGCCGTGAGGCAGACTGGATGCCATCGCCTCCGCGGATTCTCGGTCAGAGAGCCCTGCATAGCCTGCAGCACCAGCTTGACGTCACCGTCGGCGATTACTCATCAACCGGCTCATTCGACGACGCAAGTACTCCAGTGTGTGTCAGGCTCGCCCCGTGGCTGCCTTCGGGCACCGCGGACTTAAAAATCCAATGCTTGTACAGGAGGAAGTTCCACACCGTCGTGGCCACTGTGGCGGCTGCCTTCCCAATGGCATACGACAAGCCGGCCGCGGCGATGCCGTTGACGATCACGTCGGTCGCCAAGAGATTGAAGACAACCAGGGCACCGTATTTGAGGAAGCTTACGTGCGCCCGGTCGCCAGACTGGAAGGTGAATTTCCTTTGAGCAAAGAAATTGAAGACCAAGCTTGCAAGGAACGCCACCGGCGTAGCGACCCACAAGTCCACCCGGCCGACCTCGTGCAGGAGGGTGAGTGTTCCGAGGTCGATCCCGAAGGAGAAGGCACCAACGGCCAGGAATTTGATCAGGTAGCCGTTCCGGGCAAACCCGAAAAGGCGGCGAACCCAACTGGCGACGGCTTCCCCCACGATATGAATTACCACCCTGCAGCTCAATGAACCCCGGCCGTGTTGCTAAGGAACCTTCAAAAGTATAGTCCAACCGCGATCAGGGCCGCTTGCACGGGCATCTCAGACTGCTCTGCAGGGACTCCTCAGGGCACGGATGCGAGTGGTGATACTTGGTTTTCGGGGCCTTAAAACGAGTGTTGACGTCCCTCTTTGTCGCTCGTAGCGTCGATACATCAGCTGCGTGTCGCCGGCAGGAAACTGGGCCGAACGGCTTGGCTTGTCGCCTTTGATGCGCTGTCGGTTCCAAAATATTGGGTGCCCGCGATGACCACTGGCAAAGCCGAATTGTGCAAGCGCAAACACACGGCACTGAAGGTCTGGCTAGTCAGGTTGCAGGCGCGACGAGGGGGTTCGGATGCAAAACAGAAGGTTGGTGGCCTCCCGCTTTGGGCGGGGGATCCCTGATAAAGGTCAACGGACCCATCGCAAGGCGACTGCCATGGGGGCAGTCGCTCTTCTCTTAGCGACGCTCTTCAATGCGGCCATGTTCGTTCAGCCTGCACAGGCCGCGGGACCGCTCGTGGTCACTCTGACTTTCGATGACGCCAACGCAGACCAGGTTGCCGCTGTCAACTACCTGAATTCGAAGGGGATGAAAGGAACGTTCTTCCTCCCCTCCGGATACCTCAACGCACCGACGTACATGACAACCGCCCAAGCACTCGCCCTGCAAACGGCGGGCAATGAAGTTGCCGGCCACACCGTTACCCACCCGGATCTCGCCCAAATGGACGCGAACGAAGTGAAGCGGCAGGTCTGCAATGACCGCGTCAATCTGACCAACATGGGATTCACGGTCACCAACTTCGCCTACCCCTTTGCCTCGGCCACCGCAGCCGTTCAGCAAACCGTCGCCGACTGCGGCTACAACAGCGGGCGCGGCCTCGGTGACCTGAAAAGCAAGGCCGCACCTACTCTGACCGAAGTCGCCGAACCATTGCCCGTTCCCGCCGCGGACCTCTACTTCACCAAGGCACCCGATGAGGTCGACAACACTTGGACAGTTGCCGACATGCAAACGGTTGTGACTCAGGCAGAGGCAGGCGGCGGATGGGTGCAGTTGACCTTCCACCACTTCGACTCCACGACGGATCCCTTGACCGTCACCACCGCAAACTTCCACGCGTACGTGGACTGGCTGGCGGCTGAACAAACCGCGGGCAGGATCGTCGTCAAGACCGTGCGCCAGGTGATGGCGGCCCAGTTCCCGGACCCGTCGAATCCAGCAGTCGACGTAAATAAGCCGCTCGTCCAAGGGCCTCCCCCGCCCCCACCGATCACGGTTGGTAACCTGCTCCAGAATCCAAGCTTGGAGACCGCAGGACCCGTGGCTACTGGGCTGCCATACTGCTGGGCGATTGGCTCGTACGGCACGCAAACCTCAACGTTCACCAGCGTGTCTCCAGGCCACACGGGAAATGTCGCCGAACAAATGGTGACGACGGGCTACGTGAGCGGCGATGCCAAGCTACTACCTACCTTGGATCTAGGCCAGTGTGCTCCGAGCGCTACTCCCGGTCATACCTACCAAATGTCGGCTTGGTATAAGTCCACCGCTTTGACTCAATTCGAGTTGTATTACCGGACAGGCCTGGGCACATGGGCGTACTGGACAGCCAGCCCGAACTTCGCGGCATCGACGGCCTGGACCCAGGCCACATGGACCTCACCACCTGTCCCCGCGGGGGCCAGCGCGATCAGCATGGGCCTGAACCTGCTCTCCAATGGGACCTTGGTAACCGATGATTACGGCCTGTACGACTCAATTGGGGTGGCGAGCGTCTTCAAATCGATGACCCCGACCAGGATACTGGACACCCGCAACAACCCCGCCCCTGTGGGACCGAACGGAACAGTCTCGTTCCAAGTCGCCGGTGTCAACGGTATCCCGGCAAACGTCACGGCGGTGACATTCAACCTCACAGTCGCCAACGCGGCGTCGTTCGGATTCGTCACCGCCTATCCGTCCGGAACAACCGCGCCGAACGCCTCCAACCTGAACTACGCCACGGGTCAAATCGTCCCGAATTTGGTGACAGTACCAGTAGGCGCAGATGGAAAGGTCACTCTTCTTAACGCCTCCAACGGCACCTCGCAACTCATAGCGGACGTCTCCGGATACTACATCCCGGCGGCCGCACAATCGCCTGGCGAGTTCCAACCTATGGCGCCGAGCAGGTTCCTCGATACCCGCAGCGGCACCACCCCGGTAGCGCCCGGCGGAACAGTCTCCTTCCAGGTGGGCGGCGTCAGCGGCATTCCCGCGTCGGTTTCGGCGGTGACATTCAACCTCACTGTGGCCAACGCGGCGTCATTCGGTTTCGTCACTGCCTATCCGTCCGGGACCAATCGGCCGAACGCCTCCAACCTGAACTACGCTACTGGGCAGATCGTGGCAAATAGCGTGACTGTACCGGTAGGTACGGACGGAAAGGTCACCCTTTTCAACGGCTCTCCCTCCGGAACCGCGCAGCTCATCGCCGACGTGTCCGGCTACTATCTGGGCGGTGGCGCCGCAACGGTTTCGGGGGCCTTCCAGCCAATCACGCCTACTAGGTTCCTCGATACCCGGAGCGGCCCCAACCCTGTGGCGGCAAACGGAACAATATCGTTCCAGGTCGGCGGCGTTAGTGGGGTTCCCGCAACGGTTGGTGGAGTGACCTTCAACCTCACGGTGGCCAGCACGAAGTCGAACGGGTTCGTTACGGCCTTCCCGGCCGGAACCCAAGTGCCAAACGCCTCCAACCTGAACTACGCACCCGGGCAGATCGTACCGAACCTGGTGACGATACCAGTGGGGACCGCTGGACAGGTCAGCCTGTTCAACGCGTCAAAGGGGACCGCGCAACTCATTGCAGACGTTTCAGGATACTTCCTCCCATGATCTCCTGACGCTCCAAAACTGAAGCAGAAGCACCTACGCCCCGGCCCGCATAACGCGGGCCGGGGCGTAGGTGTTTTCGCGTGCGGCTCCATGGCGAGCTCAACGAGTCACAAAAATCCCACTGGCAACATTATCCCCACCTTGCACATCGGTGTTATGGTGGGCTTCAAATTTAGCGTTGCCCCCAACCGGCCACCGATATTTTCAAGTACTTCATCGGGAATCGGTAATCTCGTGTGGAGCCAAGCCATGAAGACCACTCAATTGAGAGCATCTATCTCCACTTTCGCGGCTCGCCGCGCTCATGGCCTCGTCTCAACGGTCTTATGTGGAGTGGCAGCAATTCTCCTTTCCACGACGTCGGCGGTAGCGGCTCCAGCAACACCGGCACCATCTCCGCGGACGCCTCCCCCCGCGGCCACCGCAGCGGCAAGTCCATTATCCTCGCCTTCCGAGACCACCGAGCCACCTGCTCCCCAGAACGCAACGCCCGTACCGACGTCGTCACCATCGGTTCAGAGTCCGACGGCGGTACCCTTGCCCACCGCGGCAAGCCAAAGCGACGAAGTACGCCGCGCCGCAATGCGGAAAGCCGCCGGGCCCGGGGGCGCGCAGATGGGACAGCGCTCCCCGCGAGTCCAAGGACTACTGACAACCCAAAGCAGCTGGACCCCACCCTTCGGCATTCAAGGCGTCGACGTCAGCTCCTACCAGCCATCAGTGGATTGGCAGCAACAGTGGAACATGGGCGCGCGCTTCGCCTACGTCAAAGCCACCGAGGGCAACTACTACACGAGCCCTGCCTACAGCTCGCAGTACAGCGGTTCCCGCAGCGTCGGAATGATCCGTGGGGCCTACCACTTCGCGATCCCCAGCTGGTCCGGGGGCGCGGATCAAGCGAACTACTTTGTTCAGAACGGCGGCGGGTGGACCTCGGACGGGGCAACAATGCCGCCGGTGCTCGACATTGAATATGCGCCTTCATATACGAGTACGAATATCTGCTACGGCATGTCGCCGTCCGCGCTCAGCACCTGGATCCACAACTTCGGCGATACTGTCCGTGCCCTCACTGGGCGATACCCGATGATCTATTCAACGACGGACTGGTGGAAAACCTGCCTGGCCGACTCAACCGGCTTCAGCGACTATCCGCTCTGGATTGCCTCGTACACAACCAACACGGCAATCGGCACGCCATCCAGCTGGTCAACCTACAGCGTTTGGCAATACAGCAGCACGGGGCCATTCAGCGGCGACTCGAATGTTTGGAACGGGGACTACGCCTCTCTGCAAAGGTTCGCGGGTAATCCGGCCAAGGGTTCCTTCGATTCCCTGTCCCTGGCCCGGGACACCACCTCGGCATACCTTAAGGTCTCGGGCTGGTCGGTTGATCTCTCGAGGCCGTGGGTATCGACTCCCGTCAACATCTCCGTCACTGGGCCCAACAACGTGACCACCGGGTACTCATTCCTGGCGAACGGATACCGGCCGGACGTGGACAATGCCTTCGGTTATGGGCCGGCGCACGGTTTTGACAATAACATCCAGGTCACGGCCTCCGGCGCCTATACAGTGTGTGCCACTGCCGCGAGCGCCAACGGCGGTGTTGATCTTGGGTGCAAGAGCTATCAAGCAAGTGGCGTTGAACCGCCCATCGGCTCCTTTGACAGCCTGGGGCAGGTCCGCACCCCAACCGATGTTTCGCTGCGCCTGACTGGATGGACCATAGATCGCGCTAACTCCAATACTGTGTCTTTCGCTGACGCCTACGTCACGGACCCGAATGGACAGACCGTGGGCTACCGTGTCGCGGCCAACACATCCAGGCCGGATGTTGGAACCGCCACAGGTTACGGCGCGAACCATGGCTTCGACAGATCGATCAGCCTCACCAAAGCCGGCAACTACCATGTGTGCGTCTACGCGATTGGGCAGTACTACAACACCGGGCTGGGCTGCAAGGACATCACGGTGGGCTCCAACCCACCGCCAAAGGGCTACTACGACTCCATCCGAATCGACCAGAACCCGGGTGCTGCAAATATTGTTGTGAGTGGTTGGGCATTCGACCCTACCAACGCGGCCGCCAGCATTCCTGTGCACGTGTATGTCCAAGCCCCGGACGGCAGCAACGTGGGAACGGCCTACACGGCAAACCTCTCGCGGCCTGACGTTAACAATGTCTTCGGAATTACCGGCAACCACGGCTTTAGCGCTTCGCTTGGAGTCAAGACACCTGGGAGGTTTACCGCTTGCGCCTATGCCCTGGCGGTCGCACCTCTCGCAAGCGGGAATGCGGCGCTGGGCTGCATGACCATCCAGGTAACCAACACACCTGTCCCGAACGGCTACCTCGATTCCGTGGGCATTGCCACCGTGTCGGGACAAGCCAACATCAAGGCGACCGGGTGGA
This sequence comes from Arthrobacter sp. DMZ02-1R, assembly GCF_057747935.1. Taxonomy (NCBI): domain Bacteria; kingdom Bacillati; phylum Actinomycetota; class Actinomycetes; order Micrococcales; family Micrococcaceae; genus Arthrobacter; species Arthrobacter sp. DMZ02-1R. The sequence goes on along the minus strand of NZ_CM173230.1, from coordinate 1,534,182 downwards.
CGTACGACCCCGCAGTTCCAGGCTCATCCACACCCGTGCATGTCTACATCACTTATCCCGACGGCACGCGCCAGGGATATGCCTTCACCGCAAACGTTCCGCGGGCCGACGTGAACAACGCCTTCCGGATCACGGGAAACCATGGCTACTCCACGCAGGTTCCCATCACCCAGCGGGGCAGGTATTCGGTGTGCACCTACGGAATCGGAATAGCGCAGTTCAGCTCCGGTAACGCCTTCCTCGGCTGCCAATCCCTCAATTACTAAGCCGCGCGCTGGTTCAGCCCTCAGAGGTTCAGCGGTTAGGGTTGTCAGGAGGAAAGTCTCAGCTACACCCGTAATCGAAAGGACTCCCGGTGCATCATCGGTCGATTCGCCGAGCGGCAGGATGCCTCCTGTTTCTAGGCATCAGCTTGGCCGCTTGCGCCAGTCCCCCCGCTAAGCAGCAAGACATTCGCGGTGCGCTTACCGCAATTGGAAGTCCCATTCAAAGTGATGCGATCGGCGCCTGGGCCAGTGCCTGGCGGAAAACCTACACAGCGACTTCATTGAGCTACTCTCCGGACGGCTCCGACGTCGGGCTGAAAGCGCTGGCGACCGGCCAGGCTTACTATGCCGCGCTCGACGCCCCTTTGACGCCCCAGCAGCAGGACTTGACAAAAGCCCCGTGTGGCCCGGGCGGCGCGTTCAGTGTCCCGACCTCGGTGACCTCGATCGGTGTCGTTTTCAACATGCCAAACATCCGAAGCTTGAAACTGAATCCGGACGTGCTTGCGAAGATTTTCTCCGGCGACATCAGTCGCTGGAATGACGGCGCGATCGCGGCGATCAATCCGGGCACCGCGCTTCCGGACGCACCCATCGTGCCCGTCACGGCAAGCACCCCTTCAGCATTGACTTCCGCCAGCACACACTATCTCTCGCAGTCCGCCAGTTGGTCCACAGGGGTCATCAACAAGTGGTCGAAGGTAAAGGGCGGCCAAGAGGTCAAGAACTTCAGCGACATCGCAAAGAAGGTCGACGGCACCGCCGGCGCAATCGCATTCATGGATTCGGCGTCGATCGGATCCCGGTTTGATACGGCACTTTTGTCCTTCGGCGGAAGTTACGTCAGGATGTCGAAAGACTCCGTGGCAGCTGCTGTGCAGGCTGGCACCACCAAAACGGTCGGGACGGGAGTCGAATTCAGCCTTCCTGAAAAAACCGACCATGGCTATGCATTGGGGAACGTGAACTACCAGGCATTTTGTTCCACCTACAAGAACGGGCAGATTGCTTCACTCGTAAAATCTTGGGCGGACTTCGTGGTCGGTGCGGACGGGCAGGTAGCCTCGACTTATTTCGCCGGGGTGGGCTCCCCAAGCGAACAATCCTTGCAGGAAGCTTCACGCTTGATTGAGAAGATCGGGAGCGCTCAGTGATCCACCAACCAGCTTCCCAGAGTCCCACACGGCTCGGCACTTCGCAGCAAGAGCTCCCGCCTACTGAGGGGGTGCGGTCCCGGGCGCGGAACGTCTCGCCCGCAACCAAGGCAGGCTTCGGATTCTTCATCCGCGTTTTTGCCTTGTTGGCCGCACTCATCACCTTGTGGATCCTGGCCACCCCCCTGATGGCCTATCCCGACGAGCCCGCCCACACGATTAAGGCGGCAGCCGTGGCAAGAGGCCAGTTCTTCCCGGCACCCGGCGAGTCCTACGGCAATGGCGTCCACGTTCAGGTTCCCTCCTACATTGCCAACGTCGATTCCCAACGTTGCTTCGCGTTCCTCAAGGAACAATCTGCAGGTTGCGCACCTGATATCCCTCTTGGCGACACGTACACCAGCATTGGCGTCACCTCGGCCGGTTTGTACAACCCCTTCTACTATTGGTTCGTCGGACTGCCCAGCCTGTTCATGTCAGGAGCTCCGGCCATCTTTGCCATGCGCATTGTCAGCGGACTCATATCTGCTGCCTTCTACGCTGCCGGCTTCACCGCTTTGTCCAGGCTGCGCCATCCCAAGTGGCCAATGGTGGCGGCTGCCGTCGCGACGACGCCGATGGTTTTCTTCCTGGCCACAGGGGTTAATCCGAATTCACTGGAGGTCGCCGCATCGATGGCGGCATTCTGCGGCTTGGTCTCGGTCCTTGAGAACTCTAAGCAGCTTCATCTTGCCCGCCCGGGAATCCTGGCAGTCGGTATATCGGCGGCGACATTGGCCAACACGAGGAATGTCTCCTTGCTGTGGCTCCTGTGCGGCGCGATAGTAGCCTGCCTTTTCTTCCGGGGAGCCGATATCGTCGCAATCTTCCGGAACCGGCTCCTGCTCATCGTTGCGGGGCTGTCCGCAATCGGGGTGGCGCTTGGAGTCATATGGAACTTCGCCATGCTGGCGGCGCCGCCCTCGGCCGGCGAAGCACCCGCAGGCATTTCCAACGCGGTGGAGGGCCTCCGCCCCTCCAATGCTTTCGTCACCATGCTGGATAGGTCCTTCGATTTCGTGAGCCAGTACATCGGCGTCGCGGGTTGGCTTGACGCTCCGGTTCCCCAAGCCGTCCTGATGTTTTGGAATATGCTGCTCATCGCGCTCCTGCTGATGGTCTTCCTGATGCGCCCCGCACGATTGCAACTGGGTTTCTGGGTGGCCATTGGGATGCTCGCGGTGGTTCCCGCCTTGGTTCAGGCGGCGCTGGTCACGACCAGCGGCTTCATCTGGCAGGGCAGGTACAGCCTGCCGTTGTTCGCGATCGCGGTCATTTCGGCCGGGCTGGCTCTTCGTTTCCGAAAGTTCCAAGCCAATCTGACCAGCCGGGCACTCACCAAGATTCTGCTGTGGGCAACATGCGCCGCCCACGTGTATGGCTTCGTGTATATCCTGCGGCGTTACGTGGTGGGCATCCCGGATTTCGCCAATTGGCTCGTGATGTTGAGCAAGCCGGATTGGCAGCCACCCCTATCCTGGGAAGTACTCACCGTGCTTCTTGCAGCGACCTTGATCTTTGCAGCATCCCAACTTTTTGCATTCCTGCATCCCGGCGTTCCGTTCTTCCCGGCCCGGCTTACTCATGCGTTGAGCCGAGTGCGCCGTCGAAATGGGCGGCCGTTGGAGCAAGCTCCACGCGATGGTTTCGTCATATCCCAACACGTCGAGTGAGTCCTCCCGGATAACCTGGAAACAAGTAAAGGGTCTGGCCAGGCAATCTTGCCTGGCCAGACCCTTTGCTTTTTCGGCTTCGCCTGGAGAAGACTAGCCGCGAAGATAATCCGCCAACCTGTCGGAGCTGCGGGCCGGCGCGAAGCCGGTTCGCTTGATCTTGCTCAGGTCGAGAACACTGTTGGAAGGGCGTGGTGCCGCGGACTTCCCTTTGAAGTACTCCTCCGTGCTCACTCCCGTGACATCGTCACGGGATGCGCCGCAGAGTTCGTACACGCCGCCGGCGATGTCCGCCCATGACTCGGAATCACCGTCATTGCTGAGGTTATACGCCCCAAACGGAGCGTTCGAGTCCAATAGGTGCTTAATCCCGGCAGCGATGTCTTCCGTGAAGCTGAGCCGGCCGATTTGGTCGTTGACGACGGTAGGCTTGATTCCGCGCTCCGCGAGGGAAGCCATGGTCCGGACGAAGTTGTTGCCTTCACCAATCACCCAACTGGTGCGCACGATGTAGTGACGCGGAACCACGCCGACGACGGCGTCCCCAGCCGCCTTGGTCTGGCCATATACGCCAAGCGGGGTGAACGGTTCATCCTCGTCATGCAATTCGCGTGTGCCGTCGAAGACATAATCCGACGAGACATGAACCAACGTCAGGCCCTGCTCGATCGCAGTCTTCGCCAAGCGCGCCACAGCCGACACATTCACTTGCCAGGCTGCTGCCCGCCCCTCGGGGCTCTCGGCTGCGTCGACGGCGGTGTAAGCGGCCGCATTGATGATCGTCGAGTAGTTCTTCCAGTTCCGTCCCGCAAACGATGCTTCGTTGGACAAGTCGAAGTCGGCCCGAGCTGCAAACTCTATGGAAGTGTTGCCGGCGTACACTTCACGCAGCGCCTTGCCGAGTTGACCGTCGGCGCCCACCACGAGCACCTTCCGAGCCGGCATTGGCACCACCTCAGCCAGTCGCGGGTGTGCCTTGTCCTTGTCAGACAGCTCTGCCTGGTCCAATGGCACCGGCCAAGCAATGGCAGCGGTCTCATCCGCGAGGTTCAGGAAGGTGTATCGGCTCTGGGCGTCTGCAGACCAGTGGTCGTTGACGAGATAGGTGTAGGCGGTGTTGTCCTCAAGGGTCTGGAACGCATTGCCCACGCCGCGGGGAATAAAGATGGCTTGGCTCGGGTCAAGTTCGGCGGTGAAGACGGCACCAAAAGACGGGCCTTCGCGCAGATCGACCCAGGCTCCGAAAATCCGCCCTGTGGCCACCGAGATGAACTTGTCCCACGGCTCGGCGTGGATTCCGCGGGTGGTGCCGGTCTTCTCGTTGAAGGAAATGTTGTTCTGAACGGGACGGAAGTCCGGCAGGCCAAGAGCGATCATCTTGTCCCGCTGCCAGTTCTCCTTGAACCAGCCGCGGTTGTCGCCGTGAACGGGCAAATCATAGACAACGACGCCGGGAATCGGGGTTTCGCGGGCTGCGAGCGGTTTCGAAAACTCGATCGTCATCGTCTACTGGCCCTGTTCCTTGTACTTGGCTTCAGTGGCTGACTTCTGGGGACGCCACCAGGACTCGTTGTCCCGGTACCAGGCGATCGTGGCTTCAATTCCGGCGTCGAAGTTGGAGTATTGCGGCCCCCAACCGAGCTCATCGCGGAGCTTGCTGGAATCGATTGCGTACCGGAGGTCGTGGCCCGGCCGGTCTACGACGTGGTCGTAGGCATCGGGCGACTGGCCCATGTGCTTGAGGATGAGCTCCACAACGTCCTTGTTGTTTTTCTCCCCATCAGCGCCGATCAGGTAGGTCTCGCCGATCCGGCCTTTTTCAATGATGGCCAGCACGGCGGAGGAGTGATCGTTCGCGTGGATCCAGTCGCGGACGTTCTCGCCCTTGCCGTAGAGCTTGGGCCGGATCCCGTCGATCACATTGGTGATCTGGCGCGGGATGAACTTTTCCACGTGCTGGTACGGGCCGTAGTTGTTCGAACAATTGCTGATGGTGGCTTGCAGCCCGAAGGAGCGCACCCAGGCACGGACGAGCAGGTCTGAACCGGCTTTCGTCGAAGAGTAAGGGCTGGAGGGGTTGTACGGCGTCGCTTCCGTAAAGCGCTCGGGATCGTCCAGCTCGAGGTCACCGTAGACCTCGTCAGTGGAGATGTGGTGGAACCGCTTGCCGTGCTTCCGGGCGGCTTCGATCAGCGTGTACGTCCCGATGATGTTCGTGTCCAGGAAGGGACGGGGATCGTGCAGCGAGTTGTCGTTGTGGGATTCGGCCGCGTAATGGACCACAACGTCGCAGTCTTCAACGAGCTTGTCCACGAGCTCCGCGTCCGAAATGTCACCCTGGACAAACTGGAACCGCTCTACCGGCAGACCGCTTAAGGATTCCAGATTGCCGGCGTACGTTAGTTTGTCAAGGACCGTGACACTGTCCACAGTTCGTTCTAGGACGTAGTGGACAAAATTCGAACCGATGAAGCCGGCACCGCCGGTGACCAGAAGTTTCTGCATGGGAACAGCCTACCGAACGCCACGCCAAGGGCGGTCAAGATCGCAGGCGCACCCTGCGTACGGCCTCGAACACGAGGCGGAGGATCATGAACCGGGCTTTCACGATTCTTGAAAGGGAACGCCAGCCCGCCGGCGTCTGATTGTCGTCGTGCAATCGTCGGAGCACTGTCGACTCATCAAGGTGGCAAATCGACCGCGCAACATTGCCGCAAATGGCCAGCCAAAGGTCGTGGGATTCATTGACGTACGCCGGAATCGGCACAAAGTAGCTGAGCGCATCCCGGCGGATACCCATCGCGCATCCGTAGTAGGCCCGGTACCCGATCAAGATCGCAAACAGATTGGCCAGGTGCCGCCGCGAGTCCGAGGACCGAAGCCGTGGAATCCACGGCCTGGCTCCGCCCCCGAGGACGTCGAAGTTTCCCGCAACGATCTTGTGGTCTGCCAACGCACCCAGCATGAGTTCGACGCGACCGGGAATCCATACATCGTCTTGGTCGGAAAGCATGATGAATTCGCCCAGGCTCAATTCGACCGCCTGTTCGAACGTCCGGACATAGCCTTTGTTGACGGACGCGCTGACAAAACGGAGTCGCGGATCATCGATTCCCTTGACGATCGCGGCGGTGTCGTCTGGGGACGCGTCGTCTACAACAACCAATTCATCGTTGGGACCAAGATCCCGGAGGATGGAGTCAATCTGTTCCTCGATGAAGAGGGATCCTTTGTAGGCCGCCAGGCAGACACTCACCCGGATCGGCTGCCCATCCGGCGTCGTCGAATCGTTCATGAGCTCCACTCTAGGCGAGTTACCAAAAGGTAAGCGGGCAGGCATCATCGCGTATCATCGTAAAGTCACGCCGTCGAGCAATAGGACCTACCAGTAATGAAACCCGTGTTGCTTCGACTCGCTGGCTTCACGCTGCTTCCTCTTCTGGCGTTGGTTCTACCCTTCCTTCTGCTGCCTGTCATTGCGCGCGTTGTAGGGGCCGATGGTTGGTCGAGCATCACATCCGGCCAGGCCATCGGAGTCTTTGGGGCCACGATCATCCTGTGGAGCTGGAATATTTCAGGCCCGGTGGCCATCGCGCGGAGCCGCTCTCCGAAGGATCGCGCGTCGATCTATTCAAGAAGCATCCGGACTCGGATCATCATTGCCCTGGTTGTCTTTCCGCTCATGAGCATCATCGTGGCCCTCGTCGCACACGATGGCTTTCGCCTCGACGCGATTACGATGGCATGGGCCACTGCCCTCACCGGATTTTCCCCGGCCTGGTTCGGAATCGGCACTGGACAGCCGCGGATATTGGCCATCTACGACACCCTCCCCCGCTTTTGTGGAGCGCTTCTCAGCGTTCCCGTCATTGTTGTCACCGGGCAGGTCTGGATCTATGGCGTGCTTGCCCTCCTTGCGACCATTGCGGCCTCGATTGCTTTCCAGCTGCGATTTGGTGAGGCAGGGACGTGGTTTCCCAAGCGTCCGGGGAAAGTCATCCAGGAGATCGTTCCCGAAACGGGGACAGCGGCCATCAACTTCACAGGAAGCGCCTACGCCTCGTCCCCGGTTCCCATCGCCACTGCAACAGTGCCAGTAGCTACAGCGACGGCCGGTTTCGCTTCGGCGGACAGCATCTACCGCTTCGGCCTCTTCAGCGTTGTGGCTGTCGGGAACACTTTTCAGAGCTGGACCCTCGAGGGAAGCCCAGAGGACTCCCGACGACGGCACGCGGTGGCGCTGTTGACGCACCTCGCACTCGGGGCCGTCGGGGCGCTTGGATTGGGTTTCCTTGGTCCGTGGGCTTCAGCGATTCTGTTCAGCGATGCAAACAAAGCGGACACCGTGACCTCGGTCTTCTACGGGATTTCTTTCTTCTTCCTCTCGGCTTCCACGCCCTTAATTAGAAACCTCCTCATTCCCGCTGGGCACCAAAGAACTGTGCTGTTGTGGACTGGGATGTCGGCGGCGGCCGGAGTCGTGTTCATGCTTGTGGCCGGCCTGAGCACAAATGTTCCGGGTGTCGCGCTGGGAATGGCCATCAGCGAGGCGTTGCTCTTCTTCGGCCTGCTCGCCCCAGCGTCCAGGCTCCTGCCTGCCAAGGCGCTTCCGATGAGTGTGGACAGGTAGGATCGTCTCCGTGATTGAAAGTCCACAACGACGAACCGCAGCGGTCATCGCCGCGTTCAACCCCGACAATGAATTGCTCACCAATGCCGAATCCATCGGGGTGCAGGTTGACGAACTCATCGTCATCGACGACTGCAGCACCTCCCCGGCGTCGGAATCGATCTTCGATCGCCTTTCCCAAACCGGAGCAAGAGTACTGCGATTGAACAGCAACTCCGGAATCGCAGCCGCCCTGAACCGCGGACTGGAGGAACTTGAAGCGACCACCCACCCGGATTTTGTGCTGACTTTTGACCAGGACTCGCTGCCAGTCCCGGATTATGTCGCAAATGCGCTCGCGACTTATGACCGCGCAACTGCTAAGGGACAAAGAGTGGGCTTCGTGAGCGCGGAGACATTCAGCGGGCATCGCGTGCCGGCTCTCGGAACCTCCGGCGAATTGTCAGAGGCTTTCGATCCCATGCAGTCCGGGTTCTTCATCCCGTATTCCACCTTGGCCGATGTCGGCAACTTCGAGACTGGCTTCTTCATCGACTGCGTGGATTCCGAATTCACCGCACGGGTGAGGTCAGCCGGTTACAGAATAGTCATCGGGGAAGGGTGCGAAGTTGGTCACCGCCTCGGAGCGCGCCTCCCCGCGAAGGTGCTCGGGCGGCCCCTTCGACTTCGCGGTGATGATTTGTCTTTCAACTACTACTCGCCTTTTCGGATGTACTACATCATGCGCAATGGGACCACCCTCGCCCGCAGGTACTGGCGCCGCAATCCGGCATGGGTCATTCGGCGCATGCTGGAAGACGCAAAAGCGCAACTTCTCCGCTTCGCGTTCAGCCCGGATCGACGGTATCTAGCGATCGCCGCCTGGGAGGGGCTTATCGATTCATGCCGCGGGCGGCAGGGTCGCATTAGCCCGGATCTCCTCGACCGCATCCAGCCACGATGACATTTAGGAGAACGATGGAAATTCATGACTCAACGCGGGTCCTGGTCATCATGCCAGCCTGGAATGAAGCCGAGTCAGTTGGCGACACGGTGCGCGAAGTTCTTAGTGTCGGACGTCCCTACGACGTGCTTGTCGTCAATGATGGCTCCACGGACGACACCGCGGAACTTGCTGCCGAGGCCGGAGCGACGGTTCTGAACCTCCCCTTTAATCTGGGCGTCGGTGGCGCAATGCGTGCCGGCTTCAAGTACGCTAAGCGCCTGGGCTACCGCCAAGTGATCCAAGTCGACGCCGATGGGCAGCATGATCCGCGGAACATCGGCGAAGTCCTCGCCGGCCTGGAGCATGCCGACATTTCGATTGGCGCCCGGTTCGCGGAAAAGGGCGAATACAAAGTCAGCGGTCCTAGAAAATGGGCAATGCAGTTCCTTGCAAGGGTCATTTCCGGTCTGGCAAAGACGCGCCTCACAGATGTGACATCCGGATTCCGGGCTGCCAACCGCCGAGCCATTGACCAGTATCTGGACCACTATCCGGCAGAGTATCTGGGCGACACAATCGATTCCCTTGTTGTAGCCATCCGTTCGGGGTGCAAGGTGACGCAGATCCCTGTCGCGATGCGCCCACGCCAGGGCGGAACTCCTAGCCACAACCCTGCCAAGGCAGCGGTCTACCTAGGCCGCTCCACCTTCGCTCTCCTCTTCGCGCTAACCCGCAAGAGGTCCACCATTCCGTCCGTATCACCATCGGCCCAGGGGGCTTCCTAATGGGAAATCTGGCTGCCTTCCTCCTCGCCTTGGCGATCGTGGGGATCGTTTTCGAAATGCTCCGACGCAAGAAGCTTCGCGAGAAGTACGCTGCGCTTTGGCTCGTCGTCGGGACTGGAACCCTTGTCCTTGCTGCGTTCCCCCGATTGCTAACCATTGTTGCCGAACTCGTTGGCGTTCAGCTGCCATCAAATCTGCTGTTCATTATCAGCATCCTGCTGCTGTTGGGTGTGTGTCTGCACCTGTCTTGGGAAATCTCCGTCGTCGAAGATGAGACCAGGACATTGGCTGAAGAAGTTGCGATCATGCGGGCCCTCCTAGAACAACTTCAGGGCGCAGAAACCACAGAGGACGATACTTCAACTCCCTCCAGCCCGAAGTAAGGAACCGAATGGCCCTGGACATCTTCATTCCCTATTGGGGGGATCCTGACTACATGCGGCAGGCGGTCGACAGCGTACTCGCGCAGGATTCGGACGATTGGCTTCTCACGGTTGTGGACGATGCTTATCCGGGCGACGAGGTCCGTGAGTATCTCGAACAATTCAACGACCCTCGGATCACCTACATCCGCAAGGAAACCAACCAAGGCATTACGGAGAACTTCCGCACGTGTGTCTCGCTGGCGACGCAGGACACGTTGGTAGTCATGGGTTGCGACGACGTTCTCCTCCCAAACTTCGTCGATGTCGCCCTCGGCGCACACCGGGACTTTCCAGACGCCTGGATCATCCAGCCAGGTGTCGAAGTGATCGATGAAGCCGGGGATTCCGCACGGCCGATTGTGGACTTCGTGAAGCAGCACTTGGTCAAACCTCGCGGGTCCGAAGCGAGGGTGGTCAGGGGCGAGAAGCTGGCAGTCAGCCTGCTCCATGGCGACTGGCTCTACTGGCCCTCCCTGATTTTTCGGCGCGACAAGATAAGCGACTTCGATTTTCGCGACGGCCTCCACGTCATCCAGGATCTTGGGTTGATCATCGATATGGTCTTGGCTGGCGCCGAGCTTCTGATCGAGCCAGAGGTGTGTTTCGCGTACCGCAGGCACACCGGCAGTGCTTCCTCAAGAAAATTGCTGGATGGTTCCCGTTTCGCCGGGGAGCGCGGATACTTCAAACTTGCCAGCGACCTTTGCACGAAGAAGGGTTGGCGGAAGGCATCGCGAGCGGCGGACTTACGCCTCACTTCCCGGGGCCATGCTCTCGTCCTGCTTCCCAGCGCAGTATTGCACGGCGGCCCGGCGGCTGTAGGTTCCCTCCTTCGCCACACTCTTGGAAAATAGGTAATTCGACGTGCAACTCGATATTGATCCGTCGAAGCGGCTGAACCAAGTTGCCGCCGTTGTCACAGCTTTTCGTCCTACGCCGCACTTGGTCGAAAACGTCTCGTCCCTCCTTCGCCAGCTAACCACAGTAGTAGTCGTCGACGACGGCGGCGGGCCCGGTTTCGACCACATCTTTGACGCCGCGTCCGCGGCGGGTGCGCTGGTACTGCGGCTCGAAGAAAACTCCGGAATCGCATCAGCCTTGAATGCGGGGATCGACCTGGCACGCACCAGGTCGGTCGACTACATCATCACGGTCGACCAGGATTCGCTCCTGACGGCCGAGTATGTTCAACAACTAATGGAAGCCGCTGAATCTGCCACGGCCGCTGGGATCACCCCTGGCCTCGTATCGCCTGCGCGAATCCACGGCAATCCCGTCAAGACCGCAGGCTCGAAATCCGGGGTTCAGCTGGGACGGGAACCGATTCAATCCGGATTGCTGATTCCGGTTTCAACCCTGGATACGATTGGCAACTTCTGGGATGGGCTGTTCATTGACCTTGTGGACACGGAGTATTACTTCCGTGCCCTCGATGCAGGACTACCGACAGTACTGGCAGATGCCGAGTTCGACCATTCCCTGGGCTCATTGGTAGATGCGAATATCTGGGGCAAAGACATCAAGTTCCAGGACCAGACCCTGAAGGTCCGGATCGCGGCTTCCTGGCGCTATTACTACATATTCAGAAACAGGATTCTTGTAGGTCGCCGATATGCGAAAGTGCATCCGGGGTGGGTCGCCGGCGGCCTGTTGTTGGACGTGAGGCATCTCCTTTTCGTCACGGCCTTGGCACCGGGCCGCGCTGCCCGGCTGCGGTCTGCGTTAAGGGGCACAATCGACGGCATCCGCGGCCGGAGTGGAAAAGCGCACCTCAGCTAGGAGTTCAGTGCGGGCCCTTGGCCAATCGCCGGTTTTGCCGCGGACTCGAAGGTAAGGGATGATGGGGACCATGCGTGGAATCATTCTTGCCGGTGGCACCGGCTCTCGTCTGCATCCGATTACTCATGGCATCAGCAAGCAGCTGGTCCCGGTGTATGACAAGCCGATGATCTACTACCCGCTCTCCACGCTCATTTTGGCGGGCATTCGAGACATCCTCGTCATCACGACGCCCCACGACGCCGAACAGTTTCAAAGGCTTCTTGGTGACGGTTCCCAGTTTGGCGTCAATATTTCCTACGTCCAGCAGCCTTCGCCGGATGGACTGGCCCAGGCGTTTATCCTGGGCGAGGAACACATCGGAAATGAAACCGTAGCCCTCGTTCTGGGGGACAACATCTTCTACGGACAGGGCATGGGAACGCAGCTGCGGAAACATGCAAACATCGACGGTGGCGCGGTCTTTGGCTACTGGGTAAAAGACCCCAAGGCCTACGGAGTGGTCGAATTCAACGAGGATGGCAAAGCCATCTCGTTGGAGGAAAAGCCGGAACACCCCAAATCGCACTATGCGGTTCCCGGCCTTTATTTCTACGACAACGACGTCGTGGAGATCGCGAAGAACCTGAAGCCTTCGGCCCGGGGCGAGCTCGAAATCACGGACATCAACCGGACGTATCTCGAGAACGAAAAACTCCATGTCGAGATCCTTCCGCGGGGCACGGCCTGGCTCGACACTGGTACTTTCAACGACCTAAACGACGCCTCGAACTTCATTCGCACGGTGGAGAACCGCCAAGGCCTCAAGATCGGGGCCCCTGAAGAAATCGCCTGGCGCCAAGGGTTCCTTTCAGACGATGAGCTGCGTGAGCGCGCCGCGCCGTTGGTAAAGAGCGGTTACGGAGCATACCTCCACGGCCTGCTGGAAGGTTAGTCCCCGCGCGTGTGGTGGTCGGTCCTGCCGCAGCTGATCGGTGCTGCCCTGTTGTTGGTTTCGCCCGGTCTGCTCGTGGCCTTGGGATTACGGTACCGAGGATTTGATGCGCTGGCGTTGTCCCCTGCTCTGTCGGTAGGCGTGATCGTCATCGCCTCGACGGTGAGTCCGTTCTTGAATATCAGGTTCAACCTGGTTCCGGTGGCCGCTTTGGCCCTGGCCCTCGGCGTCGTTGCCTGGTTCCTGTCCCGTTCCCACAGGGGCGCGAGCACAGGCATGATCGTGAGATCCAGCCTTTGGCGGCGGGCCATCCCCTTTGTCTCCGCCGGACTGGCGATGGTCGTAGTTGGTGCCCGGGTCATGCAGGCGGTCGGCGGTCCCGAACATTTCTCGCAGACATACGACGCCGTCTTTCACCTCAATTCCGTCAAGTACTCCCTTGACACCGGAAACGCCTCGTCGCTGACGATTGGAAACATGACGGGCGGTGGGTTCTATCCTGCTGGCTGGAACGCGGTGGCAAGCTTGGTCGCCTCCACATTTGCGTTGGACGTTCCTTCCGCAGTGAATATCGCCAACATCGTCATTGCCGCGTTGTTTTGGCCACTGAGTTGCCTTTTGATGTCCCGATGGGCGATAGGCCGCTCTCCTGCTGTGGCTCTGGCCGCGGGAATTGCTTGCGCCTCCCTCGGCGCCTTCCCGCTCTTGATGATGGATTTTGGCGTCCTGTACCCCAATCTGCTGTCAATCAGCGTTTTGCCAGGCTCGATCGCGCTCGCTGCGGCGATTTCCCGCGTCGCCCCTGCCTGGGTGCCTCGCGATCTGCCCGCCCTCCTGGCACTCATACTGAGTTTGTCCGGACTTCTCGTGGCACATCCGACCACCTTCATGGCGTGGCTGACGTGGACCGCCCCCATGGCAGCGGTCCTTGCTTGGAAAGCCATCCGGCTACGCCGAGGAAATTCGCAAAGCCTGCGACGACCTATCGCAGCGATGCTCGCCTATTGCGTCGTTTTTCTTGCGCTCTGGATCGTTCTCAGGCCGCCGTCTGGCGCTTCGTTTTGGGGTCCGTACCATACGGTTCCACAATCCTTGGGCGAAGCCCTGGTCTTCTCGCCGCTGGACTTGCCCACCGCTTGGCTGGTTGCCCCTTTTGCTCTACTGGGTGCTTGGACCTGCGTAAGACGGCCCCGGTACAGGTGGATCGTTGCCGTATTCCTGATCTTTACGGGCCTCTTCGTAGTGGTTTCGGGATTCCCGATTTCCAGGGTGAGAAGCCTTCTAACCGGTGTTTGGTACAACGACAGCTATCGCATCGCGGCGCTTCTCCCAGTCATCGCAGTGTTGCTCGCTGCCCTTGGCCTCGATTGGGTTTGCGAGAAAATCAAGGCTTCACCCAAGATTCGAACGGTCCTTGGAGCTGGGAACCCGAATCCAGCCCGGAGGACGGCACTCCGGTTGCCGGTTCAAGCCGGGGGAACGGTTCTTCTCATCATTGGCGCCGTGGTGATGGGTCAGGTGGGTGGAATGAACAAGGAAGTCGAACAGACCGCGTCGAAATACGCCTTGTCAGCCGATTCCCCCCTGGTTTCGACAGACGAGTTGGCAATCATCCAAAGACTGCACAATGTTGTCCCCCAAGACGCTGTCTTGATCGGGAACCCGTATACCGGCGCGTCCCTTTCTTATGCCCTGGGTGATCGAAAGTCTGCGCAACTTCACATCCTTAGCTACGTTTCCCCCGATCTCCAAGAGATATACGACCGCTTGGGGACTGTCTCAAATGACCCTGACGTGTGCCGGGCAGTCCGGAGCCAGCACGCGTATTATGTTCTCGACTTCGGAACGCTTGAAGTCCACGGCGGCAACCACACTCCGGCGGGCCTCACGCACCTGGATGTAAATCCGGGAGTTCAGCTCGTCGACAGCCAAGGGAACGCCAGGGTCTACAAGATTACGGCTTGCGGAAGCAATTGATCCAACGCGCCGCCGAGCCGCCCGGAAGGACACTAGCCGGGGCCGATGGGTTGCCGCTAGTCCGCCGACCGCCGTCGAAGTTCTTTCACCACTGCGTGCACTTCGCCGTCCATGATGATTTGGCCGTGTTCCAACAACACTCCGCGTTTGCACACCGAGGCCACCAGATCCAGGTCATGGCTCACCACGAACAGCGTCTTGCCCGCCGCCGCCAATTCGTTGATCTTGACAATGCACTTGCGTTGGAACGGCTCGTCGCCCACGGCCAGGATTTCGTCGATCAGGAAGACCTCAGGGTCTGTGTGGACCGCGATTGAGAATGCCAGCTTCAAGTACATGCCGGAGGAATAGAACTTGACCTCAGTGTCGATGAATTCTCCGATTTCGGAGAACTCGACAATAGAGTCGAACATGTCGTCGATCTGGCTTTGGCTCATCCCAAGGATGGCCCCGTTGAGGTAGACGTTGTCGCGGCCACTGAGGTCGTGGTGGAACCCTGCCCCGACCTCGATCAGGCCGGCCACCCTCCCCCGCGTATGCACAGTTCCCTCATCCGGTTGCAGCACGCCTGAAATGAGCTTCAACAGAGTTGACTTGCCCGAACCGTTGAGCCCAAGCAATGCGACCGTTTCGCCCTGTTCAACGTCAAGCGAAACGTCCTTGAGCGCGTCAAACTTCCTGGAAAGGTCCCCCTTGCGCCCGGTCAACAACCACACGATTGCTTCCTTCATGCTGCGGGTGTGCCGGAGCACGAACTTCTTCCGCAAATTCCGGCAGGTGATCGCTACGCTGTCGGAGACTTCCGTGGGTGCAGACATTTCAGAGCTCCTGGGCAAAATGAACGGACAGCTTCATGAAAACGAGCTGGCCAATCACGAGGACGAGTACAGCCACGCCAAAGGCAGACGGAAACCAGACGGTGAGCAGGTCCGGCGGCATGGCGATCGACACCGATTGCTCGGCGCTCAGCGTGGGTGACCAAAACGCCCAGTGGAAGATTTCGACGGCGACTGTCACCGGGTTCAACTGGTACAGGAAGAACCATGGACCCATGACGCGCTGGACCATAGGCCACACATAAAGGACCGGCGAAGCCCAAGTGACGATCATGAGAATCATGTCGACGATGTTCTCGGAGTCGCGGAAGTACACGTTCGCAGCACCGAACAACAGACCGAGCCCAGTGGAAAGGATCGCGGTCAAGATGAAGGCTCCAACGACGGCCAGAAGCTGCCAAATTGATGGACTCCAACCGCTCAGCAAACAGGCGCCGACCAAGACCACAACCTGTGGAAGCAGATGGGCGGCCGAAACCCACACGGTGGAGACCGGGAACAATTCCCGGGGCAAGTAGATCTTACGGATCAGGTCCCGGTTGTCGACAATGGAGCGCGTCGCGTTGCCTAGGGACTCCGTAAAGAAGTTGACCAACACGATTCCCGCAAAAAGATAGATCGCATAATTTGGGGTTCCCCTTTGCATGTCGAGGAACACTCCGAGAGCTACGAAGTAGATCAAGAACTGCATCAACGGCTTCACGTACGACCACAGAAGTCCAAGCACAGACCCGCGATAGCGGATCTTGATCTCTTTGCGGACCAGCAGTTGGAGCAGGAACTTGTGTTTGTAGACGTCAATGATGCCGCGGCCGCGACCCGGTTGGACCAAGTCGGTCACGGGTTGTGTCATTTAGTGGCCTTCCCCGTCGGCCAAGCCGAACGTCTTCTTCCAGGCTTCCATGGATGTGATCTCGGGCAGAGCCTTCCGGTATTGCTCCGCGAGCTCCTCCCAGTGGCGATAGAGATTGGCATGTTGTTTTCCTGCTTCTGCCAGCATGGCCTTGAGCTGCTCCGGGTCGCGCTTGTACCAAGAGGCAGCTGTGCCGTCGGCGTTGGAGACCACGACGCTGTCGTAATGTGCCAGGCGGAACCATCTGTTGTCGCGGTGGGCAAGGAAACCTTGGGGCCGCTCCGCCGCCTCAGGCGCCGGCTTTTTCATCAACTGACGGGCGACCGTGGTGACCCCCCACTTGACGAGGTCCTTTTTGTGGGGCAGCCCGATGGGGTTGAGGCCGGAAGGCCCCTGGCCCAAGGCCGGTGCAGGGAAGTCGTCCACGTTCTCGCGCATCTGGGCATCCGGGTAGTTGGACTTCATTGCATTGATTTCGCCGAGCTTAGTGGCGATATTGCGGTGCAAGTGGTCAGGTCCGAGGAAGAGGTCCCGTAAGGCGTCGAGGCGGGAGTGCTCGGTGAAGTACTGCATGGAAACCAAATGTTTGACGTCCGCTTGGAACGACTCCCGGATCACCCTGCCCCCCTTCTTGTAGGGGCTGTAAATGAGCGTCGTAATGAGGCGGTTCCGGCCATGGAAATATGCCTGCCAACCGACCAGGTCATCCTTATCGATCCAGGACACGTGCCAGACTGCGGCGCCGGGCAAGGACACAGTGGCAAAACCCGCCTCTCGAGCTCGAAGCCCGTACTCGGCGTCGTCCCACTTGATGAAGAGCGGAAGGGACAGCCCGATCTCGCGGATGACCTCGGTCGGGATCATGCACATCCACCAACCGTTGTAGTCAACGTCGACACGGCGATGAAGCCAGGGGGTTTGCCGAAGGTTCGCAACGCTGAAATCATGCCTCATCTCCATGTCCGCATGCGGCATGGCTGGCACAAAGCGGTACGGGTCCACCACTTCGCCGAACGTGTGCAGCACGCTGCGACTGTAGAGATCGAACATATGCCCACCGACGATAGTGGGCTTGCGGCAATGGTCCGAGAAAACCAGCAACCGGGAAATACTCTCCGGCTCGATGACGACGTCATCATCGAGCAAGAGGGCGTAGTCACTTCCGTTTTCCACAGCCTCATACATGCCGCGGGAAAACCCCCCGGAACCACCAAGATTGGCCTGGTCGATGATCCGCAGCTTGCCTCCGAGGGCAGACTTAACTTCGGCGAAGCCAGGTTGATCCGCGACTTTTTGTGTTCCTTGGTCCACAATGAGGATTTCCTGAACGTGTTCCAGTACCTCGGGATGCTCGGAAAGAATCCTGGCATTGTTCAGGCAGAAGTCCGGTTTGTTCATGGTGGTGATCTCCAGAGTCACCTTCCCCGGATTACCCTCGCGTTCCGCCCCCTGCCACTCTGCCGAATCTAGCGTGAGGTCTTCGCGGCTGGACGCAAGATCGAACCAGTACCAGCCGCCGTCGCCGAAGGGCTTGAGTGAGAGGTCGAACTCAGTGACAGAAGTTCCTTGTACCCGGGCTCCATCAACGCGCTGGAGGGTGCCCCGCGCGTTCGACTTGTAGACGGTGACGGTGCCGTGGCCTGTTGTCCGGACAACGAGACGGATCGATTGTAGGTCCGTCCAGCGCCGCCAGTAGCTCGCCGGAAAAGCGTTGAAGTACGTTCCGAACGAAAGCTGCTCTCCCGCGCGGAGCCTGACCGAACTCCTGGAGAGGACATCCTCGAAATGGACTTCCTCGCTGCCCGAGCTGACGAAGTGAAGTTTCTCCTCAGGCGGCTTAGGGTTCCTTGCGAATTCATCGTTTTCGCGCAAACGAATGCCGTTTGCCGGGCCAGCGTCGACGTACAGCGAAGTTGTGTCGATCTGGTCGTCGGAAGGCAGGATGACTCGCTGGAGTACATGCATTTTGCTGCTACTCACGCGTCCACTCCTCCGCTCTCAATTGCTGCGCCGCTTTCGAAATGCGGACGAATCTTATTGTCAAACATGGACAGCGCCGAGCCGATTGCCATGTGCATATCGAGGTACTTGTAGGTGCCCAGCCGGCCACCGAAAAGCACGTCCCTCTCTGCGGCGGCAAGATCCCGGTACTTGAATAATTTCTCCCGATCATCCGCGGTGTTGACCGGGTAGTACGGTTCGTCGTCCTTTTCCGCAAAACGGGAGAACTCCCGCATGATGACGGTCTTCTCCGTCTGGTAGTCACGTTCGGGGTGGAAATGGCGCGGTTCAATGATGCGCGTGAACGCGACGTCGTCGTCGTTGTAGTTGACAACCGATGTGCCTTGGAAGTCACCCACATCGAGGACTTCTTCTTCGAAATCGATGGTTCGCCACGACAGGTCTCCAGCTATGAAGTCGAAGTAACGGTCAACGGGCCCGGTGTAGACAACTGGGATCTGCCCTACGACTTTGTCCTTGGAATACTCGTGCGACTCGTCGAAGAAATCGGTGTTGAGCCGGACGTCAATATTCGGGTGCTCGGCCATCTTCTCGATCCACGCGGTGTACCCGTTGGTCGGAAGGCCTTCGTACTTGTCGTTGAAATAGCGGTTGTCGTAGTTATAGCGGACCGGAAGCCTGGAAATGATTCCAGCGGGCAAGTCCTTGGGGTCCGTCTGCCACTGTTTGCCGGTGTAGTGCTTGATAAACGCCTCGTACAGGGGGCGTCCGATCAGCTGGATGCCCTTGTCGTTGAGGTTCTGCGGGTCCGTTCCGGCAAGTTCGCCTGCTTGCTCCTGAATAAGTGCCCGCGCTTCGCCGGGCGTCAGGTTGGCCCTGAAGAACTGGTTGATGGTTGCCAGGTTGATGGGCAGCGAGTAGACCTCGCCCCCATGGACGCCGTACACCTTGTGAACGTAGTTGGTGAAAGTTGTAAATCGGTTGACGTACTCCCACACTCGTTCATTTGACGTGTGGAACAGGTGCGCACCGTACCGGTGGACCTCGATTCCGGTCTGCTCTTCCGTTTCGCTGTATGCGTTGCCTCCGACGTGATGCCGGCGGTCGAGGACAACAACCTTCAAGCCCAGCTCGGTGGCTGCCTGTTCTGCGATCGTCAGGCCAAAAAAGCCTGACCCGACAATGACGAGGTCAGCGGTCACAAAATCTCCTGGTTCGAATATGGCCAGCCCAATGGTGTGCATTGGCTGCAGGTCAAGCCTACCCGAGATAGCGCGCCCAATTGCCGCTGGGCCCTTTCTCCGCCCAGCGCGCGCGGTGTTTTCCACATAGGCCAACTGACCACGAACATCCAACCCTCATCCCAAATATCGTGGAAGAACCGCCGTCGCGAGAGCCGAAGGAGCCAACACAGAGTGACATTCCATTGCACCCTTGTCCGGGGTCCGCGGGCACTTCGGCAAGCGGAACCCGTTGAGCTGGCCATCGCCGTGGGCGAGGGTAGCTCAGGCACCCTCGTCCAGGCCGCAGTCGCCGCTGAGTTCGGAACCGGGGAACTGGTGGTCGACGGGAGACCGCTCAAAGGTCTCACCGTCGGCGCCGCGCCACTTATGTCCGGAGCAGTGTTGGTTGACGGCGCGGATTCGTGGGGACAAGACGTCCCAGACGCCAGACGCGCGCCGGCAGCGCTGTCGCTTCTAGTCCATGCGGGACCTTCTGCGGGCCTGATCGTCCCGCTGGAACGGGGCAGTTACAGCATCGGGCGAAGCAGCGCCGATATTTCCCTCGCGGATCCTGAGGTTTCCCGGTTCCACGCTGCCCTTGCGATTTCCGAGACAGCAGTCACGATAACTGACAGTGGGAGCGCGAACGGGACCCTGGTGGATGGACGAAAAATCCGCTCCGCTTTCCTCTCGACGGCTTCCAGAATCCGATGTGGCGGGTCGGCCATGTCGGTAGTCTTCGACGATGGAGAATTCGGGACTGAGTCACTGGGGACAGCGGGCCTTAGCATCGCGGAGCCTCTCTTGGTGCAGACTCGCAGCGACACCCACTCCCGGATCCAACTGCTCCTCACTGCGGGGCTACCGCTCCTGCTGGGAGTCGGCGTCGCTCTTGCCACGGGAATGTGGATGTTCCTTGGATTCACTGCAGTTTCTGCCATCGCAGTCCTCACTCCGGCGATTTCGGGAAGACGGCAGCGCCGCCTTCTTGCCGCGGCGGTCGAAGAAGCTGTGGAACAAGACAGGGCCCGACGACGGCGATGCTCACCCTCCGCCGCAGAGCTAGCCTTTACCGTCAAGTCATCTGCCTTAGCGGTCTCGGACGAACGCGGACGGAAGCAGTCGACACTGTCAAGAACCGGCACGGCGCGAGGCACGGTAAGCTGCCATGAAATCTGGCTCCGACTCGGCACCTGTATACAGAACGCCTTGGTTGCCCTCGATCCCCCCGATCCAAGCTTCAAACCGCCTCAGTTGGGCCCGGTTCCAGTAGTTTTGGACCCCACGATCCAGGCCGTTTCCTTTGCGGGACCTGGAGCAAAGGTCGACGGCATGTTCAGATTTCTGCTCATGCAACTTGCGGTGTTCCCCAGCGCAGCGAATGTCCCGATCCTCATCCACGGCCCAATTGCCCATTTGCCGTTCGGCGCCCGCTTCCTCCCCCGCGTCACCATGACCACAGACATCCGGTCAGCGACTGCCTTCCTCTCCGCGGGAACCGGGGAACCAGGAGTACTCCTTTTGGTGGGGTCCGAGCCTGATCCTGAGGACGATTCGCTCCGGCAGGCCGCGGCCGAATCTGGCTGGAGAGTCTTCCAACGCACGGCAGGCGGAACTGAAGGTCATTGCGTTGTCGAGCTTTGGAACAGTCGCGCAGTCTTCCGATCGCGCCTTTCAGATACGGAATTTGATCCTGACTTGGTCCCGTACTCTGTCTTTGACAGCTACTGCCGCTCGGTGGCAGCCGTGCCCGCACTGGCGACAGCAAAGGCGTCGTTTGTCCCCTCTACGTGCATGCTCGCTGACCTGCTTCCGAATGACCCCTCAAGCATCGCGGCCCGCTGGAGCGATTCTTCAGACAGCAGCGGCCTGTCCGCGGTCATCGGTCAAGGAGCCGACGAGCCTCGGTCCCTTGACCTGGTTTCCGACGGACCGCATCTCCTTGTGGCCGGAACGACGGGATCAGGAAAGTCCGAGCTTCTACGTACTATCGTGACGGCGATCTCGCTGACCCATAGCCCCGACCGAGTCAACTTCCTGTTTGTTGATTTCAAAGGTGGTTCGGGCCTCGGGCCTTTGATCGATCTACCCCAGTGCGTCGGAATGCTCACAGATCTCAGCGAACACGAATTGGAGCGTACCCTTGCGTCACTCCGTGCCGAGGTTCGGATGAGGGAAGGATTCCTTTCGGAGGCCAATGTCCCTGATTTGCCGGCATACTGGGCCAGGGTCCCTTGGACTGGGGATGGGATCCGGGCAGTACGCGGAAACCGATTGCCCGACCTCCCCCGGTTGGTGCTTGTGATCGACGAATTCAGGATGCTTGTTGAAGACGCCCCGGCTGCCCTGGCCGAACTGATGCGGATCGCTACCCTCGGCCGGTCCTTAGGTATCCATCTGGTCATGGCGACACAACGTCCGCAGGGGGCACTGAGTGCTGACATCCGGGCCAACGTCACCACGAATATCGCTCTTCGCGTCCAATCAGACATGGAATCGAGGGACATCATCAAATCGCCTGCTGCGGCAACGATTCCGGTGTCCCTCCCTGGCCGGGCCTATTTGGTTCGAGGGGAAGAAGATGCTGAGCTTTTCCAGTCGGCGGCACTCTCCCAAGCAGAGGGAATCCGATCACTGGCGAGGATCGTGGCCCGTCCGGCAGCAGAGTCGCTCCTTGTCAGCGGTTCATCTGAGATCGCCGAGGCAAAGATTCAGAGCGCAGGGGTAACCCCTGCAGAAGCGGCGCGTCCCATCATCGAAAGAATCAATCAGGTTTGGGACACCCTCGGAGGCAGACCGCCCCGGAGACCTGTTGCGGACGCGCTTCCTGAATCAATCTCGTTGCACCAATGCCTCAGCGCAGCCGCATCGGCGGGCAAGCATGCGGAGCCCGCGAAGGCGAAAGTCGGAACGGCCTACCTCGGCGTAGTCGACTTGCCCGCGCAACAACGAGTTACCGGCCTGCTCTGGACTCCTCGTCTGCACGGGAATCTCGGACTTGTGGGTTCTCCTGCTAGCGGAGTCGAAGACGCCTGCCGTGCTATAACGGCGCAGCTTGTTGGAAATGCCGAGGAACATCACGTCTATGTCCTGGATGGTGACGGCGCTTTTGCAGGCGTTGCAGCCCGCGGGCGCGTCGGTGCCGTCGCTTCCCTCAGCGATGCAAGGAGGGCTGTCCGGATTCTGGAGCGGCTGTCAAATGAAATGTCAGCACGGCAGGCCCGGAATGCTGTCGCCGGAGAAGTTCCTTTGCTACTTGTCATTTCCGGCTGGGGGTCCTGGCTCTCCCAGTTGCGGACGGGACCGCTTGCATGGGCCGAGGACCTCGTCCACGACTTAGTCCGCGACGGGCCGAAGTCGGGACTGACGGTTCTCGTAACGGGTGACCGAGAACTGGTCGCTTCGCGCTTGTTCGGGTCAATTCCCAACCGTGCATACTTTCCCCTCGGCACTACGGAAGAGGGCCGGATGGCGTGGCCGCGGTTTGCGGCAACAAAGCCATTGCGGGGCAGAGCCGTGGTGACTGGGGACCTCCTTGATGTCGACACCGCTGTCGCCCAGTTCGTGGCACCGCCGCCAAGCACAGCCTGGCCGTACCGCGAACCCCCTAAGCCTGCACGGCGCCCTTTCAGGGTGGAGCCATTGCCGCAGTTCGTCCGGGCCTCGGACATAGTGGCCGGGCACGGAACCGAAGCCGCTGCTCCTACTCCGGCTCTCGCGCGCAGAGCGGTGCTGCTCGGGCTCGGAGGCGACGAACATGAACCTGCTTGGATCACGCTCCCGCGTTCCGGAGTCCTTCTTGCCCTCGGCTCCGCCGGATCCGGCAAGTCGTCGTTGCTCGCAGCGTTGCCGCTGCTCAACCCAGGCCATCAATGGCGGTCACCACCGCAAGGTACAGATCCGGATGCCTTCTGGGCGGACTTCCGCAGGAATGAAAGCAGCAAGCTTGTGGGTACCGGCACCATTCTTCTGGTGGACGACGCCGAACACTTGAGCAGCGCAACCGGCTTGCTCCTGGCCGAACTTCCCACTATGGGATTCTCTGTAGTGGCAACTGCCGGGCACAGCCCGGCCCTGCTACAGCGGACGCCCATGGCATCCCTGGCCCGAGCCCACGGAAGCGGGATCCTCCTTGGCAGGACGTCGCCTACCGACGGGGAACTCTTCGGGGTACGCGTCGACGTCGAACAGGCACGCCCACCAGGCCGTGCTGTCCTGATTGAGAACGGAAGAACGCGCCCGGTACAGATCGCCGCTCCAGAATGAAGCGCCCTGCCAGAGCGAAAGAGGTCAGAGCGCGGCCCGGGATCCGCCCGTTCTGGACGCAAAGGCGATAACCCGTTTGTCGAACAAAAGGACAATCACGGCCAACGCCGGCACCACCATGGCGAGGCCGCCAAGAAGCAGCCCTCCAGTTATGGTGGGAAATCCGATCGTCAGCACGAACAACTGGGCAACCAACGCGGCCGCGCGGGTCCAACGATAGCCACGGAACAAAAAGTGGCCCACGGCAAACAACCACGCAGAGAAGGCCAGGAGCAGGGCCAGGGTAAACACCGCTCCCCAGAATGAGGACACCGGAGCCCCGATCGCCAGCTGGTAGATGTACAGGGCCGCCGCGGCCAACAGTGCGAGGGCTTCCAGCACAACCACAATCGAAATAACAACGATTCCTTTGGGACGCCTTCCTCCGCCGGACGCTACGGCAGAGTTGTCGTGGCTGGTCCCTTGGCCGTCGTCGCCTGGCATGGCAGGGCCCTGGGCGGGGTTCAGAGGGGGTCTTGACACACTGGCACACTACCGGACATAGTCGAATACCTGTGAGTAGACCGGCAGCCAATGTGATGCATCGCTCACGGTTTCAAAGTCTCGAACCCCTTGTTTACACGGCGTTAACATGACACGCTTGACTGAGACGATCAAGGGGGCCCAATGGGCCCCTTTCCTATGAAGCCTCTCGTGAATATTTTCACAAAAGGCTTAACTAGTACTCACGAATGGAGCGACTGATCAGCATGGATTGGCGTAACCGCGCAGCCTGCCTTGACAAGGACCCGGAGCTTTTCTTCCCAGTAGGCAACACCGGCCCTGCGCTTCTCCAGATCGAAGAAGCGAAGAGTGTCTGCCGTCGCTGTCCTGTCGTGGACACATGCCTTCAGTGGGCTCTCGAATCGGGCCAGGACGCCGGCGTCTGGGGCGGAATGAGCGAAGACGAGCGCCGCGCACTCAAGCGCCGCGCCGCCCGGGCACGCCGCGCTTCCTAACGCCTGAAGGCGATAGGACACGCCGCCCTCAGCAAAAAGAACATACAAGGATGGCCCGGACCCAAGGTCCGGGCCATCCTTGTATTCCTCGCTGGGCTACCAGCACACCGATGATGTGCTCCTGGGGTCAGCTTCGCACCAGGCTCAGGACGATCTCGACGGCGGTGCCACCCCCGTCTCGGGGCATCCACTGGATGCTGCCACCCAACTCGCTCGTGACAAGCGTCCGCACAATCTGAAGGCCGAGGCCTTCTGTGTATGACCCCTCGGGCAGCCCAACGCCATCATCGGCAATGGTCACGGTCAGGAGTTCGTCGCCGCGCTCCCCCGTCGAACGATCGGCTATCAGCCATACTGTGCCCGCCCGGCCTTCGAGGCCGTGCTCCACGGCATTCGTCACGAGCTCGTTGATGACCAGAGCAAGAGGCGTGGCAAAGTCGCTCGGCAATTCACCGAAAAGACCTGAGCGCTCTGTCCGGACATGCTGGGAAGGGGACGCTACTTCGGCCGAGAGCCGGAATTGGCGTCCGATCAGCTCATCAAAGTCCACGCTTTGCGTGAGCCCCTGCGAAAGGGTCTCGTGCACCAGCGCAATTGTCGCCACCCGCCGCATTGCCTGTTCCAGGCCTTGCTTCGCCTCATCGCTGACCATCCGCCTCGACTGCATGCGCAGCAAGGCGGCCACTGTCTGCAGATTGTTTTTGACACGGTGGTGGATTTCACGGATCGTGGCATCTTTGGTCACAAGCTCAAGCTCGCGGCGCCGCAGTTCTGACACGTCGCGGCACAAAACGAGAGCGCCGAAACGATGCTTTTCATCCCGCAACGGAATTGCGCGCAATGACAGGCTGACGCCGCGGGACTCAATCTCGCTCCGCCACGGCATCCTGCCGGTCACTACCAGCGGCAAAGTCTCGTCCACCATGCGCCGGTCTTTGAGCAGTCCTGCGGTTACCTCCGCAAGGGACCGCCCTTCCAAGGTCTCCACCTCGCCGAGGCGGCGGAAAGCGGAGACACCGTTCGGACTCGCATACTGCACGATGCCGTCCGCGTCGAGCCTGATCAGGCCGTCACCCACGCGCGGCGCGCCTCGGCGAGAGCCCGTGGGTGACGCGAAGTCAGGCCACAGCCCCAGGGTTCCCATCCGGAGCAGATCGTAGGCGCATTGCCTGTAAGTCAGCTCCAGACGGGAAGGCATTCGTGAACTGGAGAGGTCCATATGCGACGTGACGACAGCGAGGGTCCGCCCGTTCCTGACCATGGGCACGGCTTCAACCCGCAGCGCCATCTCGCTGCTCCAGCTCGTTTCACTGGAGCGTTCGATTGAACGGCTGGACCATGCCTTGTCGACTATCGGTTGCAAATCCGATCGGATGCCCTCCCCGACGAAGTCCGCATGAAACACCGTGTGGCTAGTCGACGGCCTGACGTGTGCCAACGCGATGTAGCCGAATTCAGGATGTGGGAACCACAGGGCCAAGTCTGCGAACGCAAGGTCGGCGACCATCTGCCAGTCGCCGACCAGGAGGTGCAGCCATTCGGCATCTCCAGGCCCGAAATCAGCGTGCTCCCTGATGGGGTCTGTAAAGATTGCCACTGCACCTCCATATGACGCCGGGTTTCTTCCTAGCGTCGAACGATTGACCTCAAGAGCCTCAATGCTACCGACAGCGAAGCCATGTCGTCTGCCTCCAGCGCGTTGACCTCGTCAAACATGCTCTTTGCACGGCCGAGCTGCTCGGCGTTGAGGTCCTCCCAAGCCCGCAAACGGGCTTCGGCGTCGAGACCGACGTCGGTCGATTCGAGCACCGACATCGTCATGTCCGCCACGGTCGAATAGAGGTCGTCTCGCAGGGCTGCACGCGCAAGCGCCTGCCACCGGTCGTCCCGCGGGAGTGCGGTGATCCGCTCGAGCAGCGAATCAACATGGAAGCGGTCAAACACCGTGTAGTAGACGTTGCTGACATCTTCCACTCGGGCCTCGCTGCTTTGCGCGATCTTGGCTACATCCAGGAGCACGAAGCTCTCGAAAAGCTCAGCCCAGCGATGGGCAAGCATTTCCGGCAAGCCCCATGCACGTGCCTTTTCAAGCCAGCCGGTCACCCGCTCCTTGTCGCTGCCGCGCAGGTAGTCGAGCACCCGGGCCCTCATGGGATCCATCATCGGCTTGAACTCAGCAACGACCTCCGAGATCGGCTTTGAAGCGTTACCCTGGCTCAGCAACCAGCGAACGGCGCGGTCCAGAAGCCTCCGGATGTCGAGGTGCACAGTGCTCCAGTGTTCCGTGGGGAACGAAGCCGGCAGGGCGTTGAGTTCCTTGACCATCGAGTCGAGTTCGTAGATCTCCCGAAGGGCGACAAACGCCTTCGCAACGGCAACCTCGGTGGCCGAGGTCTCCTCCATTGTGCGGAAAGCGAAGGTAATGCCGCCCAGGTTGATCATGTCGTTCGCAACCACCGTCGCGACGATCTCACGACGCAAGGGATGCGTGTCCAGTTCGGCATCGAACCGTTCCCGGAGCTGCTTCGGGAAGTACGAGCGGATGGTCTTACGGAACCAGGGATCGTCCGCCAGGTCGCTGTCGCGCAATGCCGATCCCAATTCGATCTTGGCGTATGCGGCAAGGACGGAAAGTTCTGGAGACGTCAGGCCTTGGCCCTGTTCCAACCTCTCGCGCAGTGTGTCGGTGGTCGGCAGTGCTTCAAGGTCCCGCTTGAGATCAGCAGACTTCTCGAGCCAGTCCATCAGGCGCTCGTAGCTCGGGCTCCATTCGGCGACGCGTGTGCGGTCGTTGAGCAACAGGATGTTCTGATCAATGTTGTCTTCGAGCACAAGGCGCCCAACCTCGTCGGTCATGTCGGCGAGGAAGGATGTGCGCTCGGAAGCATCAAGTTTTCCGGCGGCAACCATGCGGTCAACGAAGATCTTGATGTTGACCTCATGGTCGGAGCAGTCCACGCCCGCAGAGTTGTCGATGGCATCGGTGTTGAGGATGACGCCTTGTAGTGCTGCTTCGATGCGTCCGCGTTGCGTCATTCCGAGGTTGCCGCCTTCGCCAACAACCTTGACACGCAGCTCGCGCCCGTTCACGCGAATGCCGTCGTTCGCTTTGTCCCCCACCTCAGCATGTGACTCGGTGCTTGCCTTGATGTACGTCCCGATCCCACCGTTGTACAGGAGATCTGCCGGGGCGAGGAGTATCGCGCGCAGAAGTTCCGGGGGGCTCAGCTGGACGGTTCCGTCCGGAAGGCCGAGGGCGCTGCGGACCTCCGGAGAGATCGGGATGACCTTTGCCTGGCGCGGGAACACCCCGCCGCCCGCGCTGACGAGCGATCGATCATAGTCATCCCAGGAGGAGCGCGGGAGATCGAAGAGACGCTGCCGTTCATCGAAGGAGGAAGCAGCGTCCGGCGTCGGGTCCAGGAAGATGTGGCGGTGGTCGAAGGCAGCCAACAAGCGGATGTGCTTGGAGAGAAGCATTCCATTTCCGAACACGTCACCGGACATGTCGCCGACGCCAACCACGGTAAATTCCTCGGTCTGGGTGTCCAGGTCGAGCTCGCTGAAGTGGCGTTTGACCGATTCCCAAGCGCCGCGGGCTGTGATGCCCATGGCCTTGTGGTCGTAGCCGATGGAGCCGCCGGAAGCGAATGCGTCCCCCAGCCAGAATCCGTACTCGGCAGCCAGGCCGTTGGCAGTGTCTGAGAACGTTGCCGTGCCCTTGTCCGCAGCCACCACCAGGTACGAATCGTCGTCATCCTGACGGACTACGTCAGACGGCGGCACGATCTTTTCGCCGTCGGAGGTAGTCACAAGGTTGTCGGTGAGGTCGAGCAGGCCGCGAATGAAAGTCTTGTAGCTCTCGATACCTTCCGCCATCCAAGCTGCGCGGTCAAGTGCGGGATCCGGGAGCTGCTTCGCAAAGAACCCGCCCTTGGCGCCGGTGGGCACGATGACGGCATTCTTAACCGTCTGTGCCTTGACCAAGCCGAGGATCTCGGTCCGGAAGTCCTCACGACGGTCCGACCACCGCAAGCCGCCTCGAGCCACCTTGCCGAAGCGCAGGTGCACGCCTTCAACGCGGGGCGAGTACACCCAAATCTCGTACTTTGGCCGCGGGAAGGGCAGACCATCGATCTTGGTCGGATCCAGCTTGAAGCTAACGTAGGACTTGCCTTGGAAGTAGTTCGTGCGCAGCGTCGACTCGATGAGGTTGACGAAAGTCCGCAGGACGCGGTCGGCGTCGAGCGTGGCGACTTGGTCGATCGCTTCGGCGAGTGTGGCGCGGGCAGTGTCCTGGCGGGCCGGACGCGCGGCGTCAGCTGATGCAGGATCAAAGCGGGCTCCGAAGAGATCAATCAGGCCTCGTGCAACCTCGGGGTTGGCGAGGAGTGTGTCCGCAATGAACTCGAAGGAGTTTGTGTTCCCCATCTGGCGCATGTACTTCGCGTAAGCGCGGAGCATCACCACTTGCCGCCAGTGGATCCCCTCGCGGAGCACCAGTCGATCGAAACTATCGGATTCCACCGCTCCGGTCACGGCTGCACTGAAGGAATCCGCCAGCAGCTGGCCGGTAGCCACGGGGTCGACGCCGGCGGGGTACTTCAGGCCTAGGTCGTAGAGGAAGAAGTCCCTGTGGTCGGAAGTCTCGATTTCGAAAGGCCGCTCGTCCAGAACCTCTAGGCCGAGATTGTGGAAATAGGGCAGGATCTGGCTCAGGCTCTTGGGTTCCAGAAGGTAGAGCTTAACGCGGGCGTCCTCTTCAAGAAGCTCACCGGCACCATCGGGTAGGTAGACATGCACTCCGGGTGCCGCCTGGACGGCGACGGCGTCGCGATCGGTCGTGGCGCCGTACCTCTCGAAACGCTCAATGTCTTGAAGGGCGTCCTCGACTTCGTAGTCGACGCGGTAGCCAGCGGGGAATGCATCCGTCCAGAGGGCGGACAACGCCTCGGCGTCCGAAGCGCTCCTGTTCTCACGGAGCACCTCCGCAATTCCTTCGGCCCAGGACCGCGAGGCCCGGACGAGGCGCTTTTCGAGCTCTCCGGCGTCGACGTCGCGAAGTTCCGCCTCACGCGGCAGCCGGATGCGGAAGAAAACCCTCGCTAGCGCGGACTCCGTGATGCGGGCTTCGTAGTCGATGCTCTCGGCTTCGAATGTCTCGCGGAGTTCCTGTTCAATACGCTTCCGGACGTTGGTGGTGTAGCGGTCGCGGGGCAGGTAGACCAGTGCGGACATGAAGCGTCCGTAGATATCGGGGCGCAGGAAGAGCTTCGTACGGCGCCGCTCCTGAAGCCTCTGGATGCCCAACGCGGTCGTGGCCAGATCGTCGGTCTCAATCTGGAAGAGCTCGTCACGGGGGTAGGTCTCAAGAATACCCACGAGGTCCTTGCCCGAATGGGAGTCCTGCGGGAAACCGGCCGAGCGGAGCACGGCGTCGACCTTTTCCCGGACAATGGGGATGTTCCGTACTGAACCGGTGTACGCGCTGGTGGCGAAGAGCCCAATGAATCGGCGCTCGCCATTGACGTTGCCTGCAAGATCGAAGCTCTTGACGCCTATGTAATCCAGGTACGCGGGGCGGTGCACAGTTGAGCGCGAGTTGGCCTTGGTAATGACCAAGGCACGCTTTTCGCGGGCCTTCCTGCGTCCTGCGTCGGTGAGGTGCTGGATTTGGTGCGGGTGGTCCCCTGCCCTCAGGAGTCCCAAGCCGCTCGCTTCCCGCAACTCAAGGACGTCTTCACCGTTCTCGGTGATCAGGTCATATTCGCGGTAACCCAGGAACGTGAAATTGCCGTTGTCCAACCAGCGCAGGAGGTCCTGTGCTTGCCTGAGTTCAGCGATGTCTTCAGGGTGCGCCACCCTGTCCAGGGATGACGCCAGTTCCAACGCCTTGGTGCGCATCTTGGGCCAGTCTTCGACGGCGGCGCGGACGTCGTTGAGGACGCGGTAGATTCCGTTTACGAGTTCCTTCTGGAAGTCGTCCGCCACCCTGTCAACCTCGACTGCGATCCACGACTCCATATGGGAGACGTTGTCGCCTTGCGCGATGAGGTGGGCGACATTCGGCATCGCTGCGGTGTCACCGCTCGAGATACCTATGTTGGAAGGCACCCGAGCGATGGCGGAGATATCGCCCGTCAGGTGATCACGTGAAACCACGAAGAGCGGGTGCATGACGAGCCGTATGGCGCAGTTCTGGCGTACGAGCTCGGCATTCACCGAATCCACGAGAAAAGGCATGTCATCGGTAACGATGTACAGAATGCTGCGATCTGCCTCGTTGGCGATCTTGACGTTGGCAGTGCCCGGTTTACGGCTCTTCCCGACTTCCCGGTGCGCTTCTGCCCTCGAGGTCAGTTGCTCGGCAGCGTATCTGCGGGCATCCTCCTCTGCGAGATGCTCGTAGTAGTCACCGAAGAACCCTTCACGGACTACTGCAGGTTTGGAACGATCCTCCACGCTGGATCCTGACGACATCGACAAACGCCTCCATCACATCTTGATTGCTGCGTCCTTGCAGCCCACATGGCGAGCCTAACGCTTTAGCCGTCGCCTTGCTCTGGAATAAATGACAGAGGATTTGCCGTTTTGCTGGCCAGGTGCACAGATCAATCTGGCGATTGCGCGCCGCAAGGCAGATTCGGGCGCTGCTTCGAGGAGCACGGCACCGGATAGCAATGCGGCGTCGCAGGCTTCCGTGTCGGATGGAAGGAACACCTCGATGCCCGAGCCAGGTCCGTACCGCTCCCATGCGTCGCGAAGCTCGCGTTCAGGTGACCGGCCTGCAGATGCTGCCCGGACCTTGTTCAAAACCACGAGGGGAGCCGCCTGCGGGACTGCACGTTCGAGCTCTGCGAGGCCACGCACGAGTCGTGGAACCCCGATGGCATCGGCTGCGCCCACCGCGTAAACGGTGTCCGCCAGTTCGATACTGCGGAGAGTGGCGGCATTGCGCCGGGGTGCCATGCTGTCGAAGCTGAGTTCCTCATCGGCCTCAAGGCAAAATCCTGCATCGACCACGACGATGTCGGCAATGTCCTTGGCGTGTTCGAGCACCGAGGAGAGGGCAGAGGCGCGGAGTTCAGTCCACCGGTCCGCCCGCGTGATGCCGGTAAGAACGCGGAAGCTCCCCGACCTGGTGAAGACAGGCACGGCTATCCGTTTGAGGGATTCGGCGTCCAGAAACCCCTGGTCGGCCAACCGGCACGCCTGCGCCAATCCGGCGGATTCGTCCAGCAGGCCCAGCGAGGCCGCGACGCTGGCCCCATAGCTGTCCGCATCCACAAGGATCACGGGCTTGCCTTGGGCCGCGAGTTCTGCGGCGATGTTAACGGCCACAAGCGTTCGGCCCGGCGCTCCAGTTGGTCCCCAGACCGTGATGATCCGGCCGGCCCCTGCAGGCGCGCGTTCCGCTGCTTCCTCAACATCGGAGGGGCGGAGTTCCGCTGCGGTGTCCGCATAACCGGAATCCCGCTCACCTGCGCGTCGGCTCCCCTGCCCGGACAGTTGGCCTACGGAATCGAAGATATTGGAAGCCAGCGTCGCCGAATCCACCTCCAACGACGCTGTCACGACGCCGAGACTGCGCAGGCGGGCCACCTCCGCCGAGTCGTCGCTCAGGGCAACAATTGACACGCCAACGGCCGCCAGTCGGTCGACCAGCGACGCCGTCAGCTCCTCAGTACCTTCGGCTACGACCGCTGCACGCGCGAGACCGCTTTGGCACGCGGCTAGCAGTTCGGCGAGTTCACCACACCGGCGGACGACCGTTACCGGCCCATGGAGCCGCTCGAGTCCCCCGACCAAATCTTCCTGTGACTGCCCGACGGTGACAACGGGGATATTCATTTGCCGCCACCGCCCGGGTTCCAGACCACGGCAACCTTCGCTTTATTCGCCTGTGCGCCAAGAAGTTTCGGCATCTGCTCATCGGTCACAAGAACCAGCACTACCTTCTCCTTGGACGCTCCGAGCGTGGAAGCGCCCTCGGTAACCTGGGCGATTTCCGCGCTGGGCAACAACAGCTGCGGCGTGCCGAAGCCGTTACGAGCGTCGGGGAGCGAAACCCAGACGTCCACGCGGGATCCAGCCACAGCCTGGGAAGGCAGGGACTCCTGAATCGAGATCGCAACAGGCTTTCGGTTTAGCGTATCGGCCGCTCCCAGGCTTTCCTGCGGGACAAGTTGATTCTTGGCGATTCTCTGGACGGCGACCCTACCTTCGGGCAGGCCGTCCGCCAGAGTCACGTAACTGGTCTCGACATCGTCTAGCCGCACCTTGACGACCGCAAGATCGTCCTTGTTGACTCTCTGACCCACGGCAATCGGCTCGCGCGCCGCATACACCTGGATAGTGCGGTCTGCGGTTCCAACGAGGGCGATGACTCCGGCCAACGATGCCAGGACCAACAGAATCCCCACCAAAAGGCGCGGATCCCTCCATGACGGTTTCTTGAGCCGCGCTGCAGCGGCCGCGGTAGTTGCACTCACCTTGCTCCCCAAATTGCGTAGTTCGTCGGCCGTAGCCTTCAGTGGCCTCATTCTGACGGCATACAGGCAGATTCCAAAAGTCAAGTGCGTCAAATCACGTCAAACTGTGGATAACCTCAGCAAATGGATTCAACGGTGGCAAAATAGAGGCATGCCCCGATTCCTCACCTTGGCTGATGTCGCCGAACAGCTTCAAATCAACTCGCCACAGGCATACGCCCTGGTGCGAAGCGGAGAACTCAAAGCCATTCAGGTGGGTGGCAGGGGTCAGTGGCGCGTCGAAGAAAAGATGCTGGAGCAGTACATCGAGGAACGTTATGCCGAGGCCAGCAGGATGATCCAAGAGGCCAAGTCCAAGTCCTCCTGACCACCGGCAAGCACCCAAAACTCCCAAGCATCAAAGGCTGCTCAAGCACCGAAGAGATGAAGGCGCCGGAGAGTCGCCGCCCGAGCTAGAGGTCTTGGCCCCGCAGTGATCGCAGTGCAGCTAGGCACTGGAACGGAACTGTCGCCACAGAAACAACATTGCCGGACCGGCGCACTTCGCCCGGCATCATGATGGCGAGATCAAAGTGGTCCTTGCCCACGCGGTCAACGACGCCGTGCATTGCCCTCTCCCCCGACGTCGACTCGAGCAGATGGACTGCCAGTTCTGACCTGTCCCGGGCCAGCATCCGGAGTGCGCTGGCCAAGCCAAGGCGTTGCGCCGCCTTCGATTGGCTTGCCCGCGCTTGGCGGCCGAGACCCTGATACGTCAGTACTGCAGCTAGCGGCACCAGCCACTGGTGGCGACCCTCATCCAGGACCAGCCACTCGCTCCCGACATGGCTCAAGGCCGCGGACACAAGCGTCCCCGAGCGAAGCTTCACATCAATCTTCCGGCCGATTGCTCCACGCAACCTGTCAGAGACCTCGATTCCGGCGATCTCCACCCGGGCCCGCTCTGAGATCTCGGACTCAAGTCCCAGCAGGTGCTCAGAGGCTAGTTGCGCCTCCATGTCTTCAAACAGGGCATCCCAACGCATTGCGTCAGCGTAAGCGGGCACCCTCTGCGGGTCAAATTTTCCATCCTCGACACTCAACTTCTAGACAAGTGATGCCTTATGTGATCAAAATGGTTCTAGATTCATTAAACTGCATCAAATGACATCAATTGGGTAAGGGGAACCCATGGAACACACCATGAGAACCATCCGGAACGACGCTGCAATGGCAGCGACCATTCTGATTCTCGGACTTTCGCTCGCTGCCACTGGACTGAACTTGACTGACCGATGGAGCACTGCAGCAGGGCGTCACCAGACACCCATGTTTGAAGATCTGCTGGGATTTGTGGCAACAGGCGTCGGCCTGGCCATCGTCGCTTGGTGGATTGCGGCATTTCTTCTGGCCGTTGCCGCCGCGGTCCTCCAGCAATCGGGCAAGGGCCGCAGCGCCAGCACCACCGCAAAGCTCAGCCCCGCCTTCATGCGCAGGCTGGCTGTGGCAATTCTCGGCCTAAACCTCGTGGGAATTCCGCTGGCGAATGCCGCCCCCGCACACGTTGAACATGCGTGGAGCCCGGATGGCGGGACAATGCCATCCAGCAGCATTTCCGTCCAGTGGGCACCAACACCAGTCCCCTCTACGCACCATTCCACCCAGCCATTGATTGAGTCCGATCCTTCGAAGATCGAACCGCGCTGGCAACCGCGAGCGCCCGCTACTGAGCCCGGTCTCCTGGGGTCCGTACCGCAGCGAACGGCGGAAAAGCCAGCCTCGCCAGGTCAGCGCACAGTAGTGGTGAGCCGGGGAGATTCACTGTGGTCAATTGCCGCGCGGCAGCTTGGCCCGATGGCCAGCGATGTCGACATTGCCCTTCACTGGCCAAAGTGGTACGCCGCAAACCAACACGTCATCGGAGACGACCCTGGGCTCCTCGTCCCGGGTCAAATCCTCCAACCGCCGCCCCGTGGCTGAACCGCCCAGACCACACATTCCGCAGCCGGCCCGCCATCCATTAGCAACCGACCGATTCAACCGAGGAATTCCATGAGCGCAACATCAGTAATCCATGCCCTGCCCGATGCACCCCGGAAGGTGACTTCGCCACGAATCGTTCCTCCTTCCCTCGCGGTCTCATCGCGCGCCAAAGACCGGGGAGGCAGTTCGTCCGGCAAGGGGCTGTCTTTTACCTGCAAAGTGGCCGACGTGGTCAGCCTTGATGGGGAAATGCGCACGCTGGCCCGCAGCATCGCCCAAGCCGCGGTCGAAGTCCTTGCCGGCACCCGTCCTGCCCAGCAGCTCTCGCGGTCCCTGGACCCCAGATGCCTCACCGCGCTCCAGCACCGGGCCGCGCTGACGCGTGCCCATGCAGCACGCGCCCAGGCTGGGCGGTCACGGCTTCACCGCAATCCTGTGGTCCGCTCGGTTCGTGTCTGCGCCGTCAAGGAAGGCGTGTACGAGGCCAGCTTGGTCGTCTCTGAAGACCTACGCTCCCGCGCCGTAGCCATGAGGCTTGAAGGAGGCAATGGCGTGTGGAAGGTCACTGCCCTCGAAATTGGTTGAGGCGGAGTCCGCCGAGAATGGCATGGGAAACGGAGAAGGACCGGAACTGGTGTTCCGGTCCTTCTCCGTTTCCCAGTGTGTGCCTGGGAGCCACACGTGCCTGTCAGCTCTGCGTGTCTTGCAACGCCCGGGTTAGCGACGCTTCTTCTTGCTGGTCCCGCGCTGCTTGTCTTCGGCGGCGGCCTTGGCGGGGTTGCCTGAGCGTCCCGAGGACCGACCTTCTACCCTGGTCTGGCTTGCGCCGTCTTCTCCGGGCGCCGTGTACTGCAGTTGAACAGGCTTCTCCGGAGCTTCGAGGCCGGCCGCGTGGATTTGCGGATCGTGATGTTCCACGTGAACGCCTTCGGCGCTGCCGTCCACGACCACCACGTCTTCGGCGGGCGTGACTTCGACTTCCAGGTTGTAGAGGAAGCCGACGCTCTCCTCGCGGATGGCCTCCATCATGCTCTGGAACATCATGAACCCTTCGCGCTGGTACTCGACCAAGGGGTCCCTTTGGGCCATTGCACGGAGGCCAATGCCCTCCTTGAGGTAGTCCATCTCGTAGAGATGTTCCTGCCACTTGCGTCCGAGGACCGAAAGGACAACCCTGCGTTCCAGCTCACGCATGTTCCCCGAACCGATGGCTTCCTCCCGATCCTTGTAGACGAGCTGGGCGTCCGAAAGGATCTCGTTCTTGAGGAATTCCACGGAAACACGGGACTTTCCACCGGCTTCGTCAATGATGTCCTGGGACGTGACCGTCACCGGGTACAGCGTCTTGAGGTTGGTCCACAGCTGGTGGAAGTCCCAATCGTCGCCGGTCCCCTCCGCAGTTGCGGCATCGATCAGGGCATTGATGGTGTCTTCCAGGAAGAACTGGACCTTTTCGTGCAGGTCGTCTCCCTCGAGGATCCTCCGCCGGTCGCCATAAATGGCTTCACGCTGGCGGTTCAGGACGTCGTCGTACTTGAGGACGTTCTTGCGCTGCTCGGCGTTTCGCCCTTCAACCTGGCCCTGGGCCGAAGCGATTGCACGGGACACAAGCTTGGATTCGAGGGCGACATCGTCCGGCACGGAGCTGTTCATGAGGCGCTCGGCGGCACCGGAGTTAAAGAGCCTCATGAGGTCGTCAGTCAGCGAGAGGTAGAAACGGGACTCGCCCGGGTCACCTTGGCGGCCCGAGCGTCCGCGGAGCTGGTTGTCGATTCGACGGGATTCGTGGCGTTCCGTTCCCAATACGTAGAGCCCGCCAAGTTCAAGCACTTCCTCATGCTCGTCCTTGACTGCCTGCTTTGCGGCTTCAAACGCCTCAGGCCACGCGGCCTCGTATTCCTCGGAGTTCTCCTCGGGGTCCAAGCTGCGCTTTGCCAGATCGGCGATGGCCGTGAACTCGGCGTTGCCGCCCAACATGATGTCAGTGCCGCGGCCGGCCATGTTTGTAGCGACCGTGACTGCGCCCTTGCGTCCCGCCTGAGCGACGATGGCGGCTTCACGCGCGTGGTTCTTCGCGTTCAGGACTTCGTGGCGGATGCCTTCCTTGGCCAACAGTTTGGCGAGGTATTCGCTCTTCTCCACGCTGGTGGTACCAACGAGGACGGGCTGGCCCTTTTCGTGGCGATCCGCGATGTCCTTGACAACGGCTTCGAACTTCACGATTTCATTCTTGTACACGAGGTCCGGCTGGTCGATGCGCTGCATATCCCGGTTAGTGGGAATGGGCACCACTCCGAGCTTGTACGTGCTCATGAACTCGGCGGCTTCGGTCTCAGCGGTACCGGTCATGCCCGAGAGCTTGGAGTACATGCGGAAGTAGTTCTGCAGCGTCACCGTGGCGAGGGTCTGGTTCTCAGCCTTGATCTCGACGTTTTCCTTGGCCTCGATCGCCTGGTGCATGCCTTCGTTGTAACGCCGTCCGGCAAGGATGCGGCCGGTGTGCTCATCAACGATGAGGACTTCGCCGTCCAGGATGACGTAGTCCTTGTCCCGCTTGAAGAGCTCCTTGGCCTTGATGGCGTTGTTCAGGAAGCCAATGAGCGGAGTATTGGCGGATTCGTAGAGGTTCTGGATGCCGAGGTAGTCCTCGACCTTCTCGATGCCGGCTTCGTTGACACCGACGGTGCGCTTCTTTTCGTCGACTTCGTAGTCGGTTTCGGGCTGGAGGCGCATCACGACCTTGGCGAATTCGCTATACCAGCGGTTGGTGTCGCCTTGGGCAGGTCCGGAAATGATGAGCGGCGTTCGGGCCTCGTCGATGAGGATGGAGTCCACTTCGTCGACAATCGCGAAGTTGTGGCCGCGCTGTACGAGCTCGGACTTGTCCCACGCCATGTTGTCGCGCAGGTAGTCGAAACCGAATTCGTTGTTGGTGCCATACGTGATGTCCGCCGCGTACATCTGCCGGCGCACTGATGGATCCTGGTTGGACAGGATGCACCCGCTGCTGAGACCCAGGAAACGGTAGACCCTGCCCATGAGCTCGGACTGGTATTCGGCGAGGTAGTCGTTGACTGTGACGACGTGTACACCGTTGCCTGTGAGGGCATTGAGGTAGGCGGGAGCAGTGGCCACGAGGGTCTTGCCTTCACCGGTCTTCATCTCGGCGATATTGCCAAGGTGAAGGGCGGCCCCACCCATGAGCTGGACATCGAAGTGGCGCATCCCAAGCGTGCGGGAAGAGGCTTCACGCACAGCCGCGAACGCCTCCGGCAAGAGCTCGTCGAGCTGCTCGCCGTCCTCGTGACGGGCACGGAGCCTATCGGTCTCTTCGCGCAATTCGGCGTCAGAGAAAGTCTTGAAAGAGTCTTCGAGGGCGTTGATGGAGTCGGCATAGGTCCGCAGTTGCCTCAGGGTTTTTTTGTCACCCGTGCGGAGAAGTTTTTCGATAAGTGATGCCACGTAAAGTTGCTCCCAGTCTCAAGCTGCCGAATTCTGGCGGTTTCAGTCTACGGGAGAGACCATGACCACGTGGCCTCGTTTCCCTGAGAGCGGAGAGCCTGGCGTCGTCCGCGGTTGGGGACGTCGGCAGAATTCAGTTTCGGGCAGCTACCGAGGCCAGCGCCGAGGAGAGATCGCCGCTCGGTGACACGACGACGTCGTCGAGCCCGAGCCAATCGGCCATGAGCCGTAGCTCCGCGAAGAGCTCGACGGCGGTGTCCGCCGGAGCGTCCGGTTCACCGTATGCGGCGCGCACCAGAAGCTGCTTGGCTGAGCGGTCGGCTTTGAGGTCAACCCGGGCGACTAAAGCATCGTGGAGGAGGAACGGCAGGACGTAGTAGCCGAACTTGCGCTTCTCCGCGGGCGTGTAGATTTCGATCCGGTAATGGAATCCAAACAGCTCCTCAAGCCTCCTGCGCTCAAAAACCAGGGAGTCAAAGGGGCTGAGCAGCGCCCGGGCGGTAGCAGTGCGCGGAAGTCGGGCTTCCATGTGCCGATACACCGGCCGGTCCCAGCCACGCACCGTGACCGGCTCCAGGCGCCCGGCGGCAACGAGCCTGCTGAGCGATGCTGCAGCAGCCTTCACCGGCGTCCTGAAGTAATCGGCGAAGCAACGGATTGTTCCGATGCCATGGGCCCGGGCTGCGGCGTCGATCAGCCGGTCCATGGCCGCCGCCGCCAAATCGGCATCCCCGTCCCGGAAATTTCCCAAGCGGCCGTTGACTGCGAGCAATCCCGGTGGCAGAACCCTCGACGTCAGGGTGTACCGGCGCTCGAACTGCTCCGTCCTCGACGCAGCCGTGACGAGTCCCTCCTCAAACAAGTGCTCCAAAACCCGTTTGACCAGGTTCCAATTCCAACCCCAGTTGTCGTGCTGCCGTTCTTCCTCGTGCCCCAAGTGCGCGGTCAATTGCGCGGCAGTCATGGGGCGCCCGCTTGCGAGCGTGTCGAGGATACGGCCAGCCATGTCCTCGCGGATTCCGCTCTTCAGGTGGGCCGCGCCGACCCAGGAACGGTTTTGCCAAAGCAGCAGGTCCTGAAAGTGCTCCGGGCGGATGAAACTGGCCTCGTGCGCCCAGTACTCCATCATGCGCCGCGGACTTCGCCCGGCCATCGCATGAAGGATACTTCGGTCATAGTTGCCGAGTCTGGAGAAAAATGGAAGGTATTGGCTGCGCGAAAGGACATTGACAGAGTCGATCTGCACCACCTGGAGCCGGGCAAAAGTGCGGCCCACCGTCCGTGAAGTCACGGGGCCGGTGGGCCGTTCCTTGTCCAGTCCTTGGGCTGCCAATGCAATCCGCCGTGCCTGCAACAGGCTCAGCGAAGCGGCCATGCCAGTCCTTTCATGGGAGATACGAATGTTGCCTAGGCTGTGGCAGCTTGGTCATTCGAGCGGTAAGCGTGGATCTTTTCCTCCACGGCTTCGTCTCCGGGTTCGCACGTGGAGTCGAGGGTGATTACTCCATATGTCCAGCCACGGCGACGATAGACAACCGACGGGGTGTTGGTTTCCTTGTCCACGAACAGGTAGAAATTGTGGCCAACCAATTCCATGTTGTCCACCGCGTCATCAAGGGTGAGCGAAGCGGCGGGAAAGACCTTGCGACGAATCAGGACCGGAGAATCGCCGGCCGGAATGTCGTTGTCGACGTCGTAAGGCGAAGTCTCCACCGGTGGCGTCGCTGGCTCCTGGTGGTTGCTGGCCTCTACGTAAATGGGTTCGCTCGCACTAGCGGGCTCGAGCGCCGCGGTGGCCTCACGGACGGCTTTGGGCGTGTGGCGGCCATGGTGGACCTTCTTGCGGTCCTTGGCCCGGCGGAGTCTTTCCAGAAGCTTGCTATAGGCGAGATCGAAGGCGGCAAACTTGTCAGCGGCGCTCGCTTCGGCCCGGATCACAGGTCCCCGGCCCAGAACTGTCACTTCCACCGTGAGCTGGCCCGGTGTCTGGCGCGGGTTGGTTTCCTTTGAAACCTTCGCGTCAACCCTCTGGACCTTGTCCCCAAGCGATTCAATCTTTGAAATCTTCTCGCCTGCATACTCGCGGAAGCGATCCGAAACGGTCAGATTACGGCCGCTGATCATGAACTCCATGGTGCCCTCCAAACAACTCAGGTGACACGATAAGGGCGCTTCTTGGGGCTGATCTGACGGACAGTCGAGCCCCTTTCCGAGCCGCTATCGACAGGTACATCTGTTCTTGGTACCCATAACCGACGTTAGTTCATCGCCACGGGTAATTCACCCTTTCGTCACTTATTTTTTGT
This sequence comes from Arthrobacter sp. DMZ02-1R, assembly GCF_057747935.1. NCBI lineage: Bacteria > Bacillati > Actinomycetota > Actinomycetes > Micrococcales > Micrococcaceae > Arthrobacter > Arthrobacter sp. DMZ02-1R. The sequence continues at coordinate 1,493,235 of NZ_CM173230.1, read as the reverse complement.
TTGAGTCGATGTGCACTGCCGCCCGGGCACATCTAGGGGAGCTCGTTTCCGGCCGGTGGTCGAGTAGCCGCAAGGACAACCGCGCCACACACCGTGCCGCCCGCGGCCGTCACTGCCCGGGCCGCTTCAGCAAGGGTGGCACCTGTGGTGAGGACGTCGTCGACGATGATGCATGCCCGGCCCTCCAACGCCCGTTCCCGGAACAACCGGACGGTCATGGAGCCGCGGACACGGCGCGCACGGTCTCCACGGCCCAGGCCCTTTTGTCCGCTTCCTGGCCGCCGCAACGCAACGCCGGCCCTTTGTGCGGCACCCGCTGGATGGAAAGCCTCGGCCCAACGCCAGGCATTTCCCACAATGCTGTCCGCAACACCTTGGAACCAGGCCGGCATTGCAGTGACGAGCGTCTGCACTGCTATCCCGGGGCTCACCTTCTTCAACGCGTCCTTCACCTCCAGGCCTGACAAGGCACCCCGGCGCCGCAAATGACCGAGTAGGAGATGGACGGGACTGAATCCGCGGCGCCGGAAAGCCGCATTGCTGCTGGGAACAGGAACCACACAGATATCCCCCCGGTATCCAGCGGCGGCCCGGATGGCCTTCCCCAAAGCAGGGGCGAGTGTTGAAGCCAGCTGTCCCTGGCCCAGATGCTTGAAAGAAAGCAGGGCCTGCGCAAGTTCGTCCCGATAGTGGCCCGCCGCGACAACAGGCAGGAGCACGGCGCCATCCACCGTTAGCAAGGCCGGCGCCTGCCCTTCAGCGCGGAAAGGGCGCTTGCACAAAAGACGCAACTGCCTCGCACAAGCACCGCAAAGAGCCGAGTCCTCGGCACCACAGCACACACACTCCACGGGAGCCAGAACTGCCAGCAACTCGGTGACGGCGTCGTCCAGGGCCTGTGCGAGCCGCATCAAACGGGCATGATGAAATCCCCGATGACGCGCGGTGTGGCCCCGGAGCACAAGATCGGGGTCACGCCCGCGGCAGGGCCTGTTGTCATTCCCCATTCCCCAAGCATCTGACTTCTCGCCCACCGGCAACAGCACCGAACGTGCTCATGTGGAGAACCAGGCTATGTGGACACCAGGCTGCATGGAGAAGTTGACGATAGTGACGACTAGCCCGGGAAGGCCGGGTCCACCGGACCCTTGAGTTGCAGTTCCCAGCCATTGCCCACCCGCTGGAACACTCCGGCGGCCGACTGTCCAAATATCTGGTCGGGCCCGTTGCCGGCACTGATGGTGGTCAGGCTCGGCCAAGCCGGCAACAGCTGCGGCTGGCTGGATGTCAGGGACAGCAGCTCGGGAACAACGTTTTGACTGGAGGAGGCCTTCATCACGGCAACCGTCGTGGAATTGACCCAAACCCCTTGATCGGCAGGGGCTGAAGAAATCAAGGTAATCGGGGCGGTCAGATCTTTGGGGGTGCCGTCGGGATTGCGGACAACGCCGGCCACTTGCACGGATGACTTGCCATTCATTTCGGAGATGACCAGTGCGCGCGTTCCTTCGCGGGATATGCGGAAATCCCTCACCACGCGTCCGACCAGCCATGCAGGCGTCATGGTCACCGTGGGGACAGGCTGGCCCTGTGCAACGTTGGATGGTTTGAATGCCACAACCTCAGTGGCGCCGCTGGCTCCCGGCCCTGCCGTCCAGACCCAATCCTGCGGACTGAAGGAAGGATGGCTCAGGGTGCTCCTGGTTGTCAACTGACGGGCGGGCTGGCCCGGAATGATCGAATAGAGGACGGTTCCAGCCTCGTTGAGGAAGGCCACTGCCTGGGATGTCGGGGACTCGGCGGGAGCCCTCGGGTCCAGTCCGGCCACCGGCTGCATGTCCGCGAGAGTCGAGATTCTGTTGTTCTCGTAGCGCACCAGTTCATTGTTGCTGACTGCGATCTGGCGGGCAGGTGCATTCTTCTCCAGCACCGGCGGCAGGACCGAGCCATTGTCTTCCACCCGGACAAGATCCTGGTCAGCCCGGAGCTGCACGTTCACCACATCTGGCTGGCTGCGGAACGTCAGCGCCAGCTGATTCTGCATGCGCTGCCTATCCTCGGCGGAGGCGTCGACGAGCTCCTTCGCTGACAGATCAACCTGGGCTGCTCCCGAAACAACGGGCACCGATTCCCTGGCCAGCTTCATGCCCGATGGGAAAGCGCTGACGACGGCGCCCCGCAGGTATGGCGCCGGCCCGGCAAGCAAGGCGCTGGTCATCGCCTTGACGGTGTTCTTCTTGATGAACCAGCGGATATCCGGAACCGCGTACGTAAACGAAGGGTCGTAGAAATAGATGGGCTGGGCCGCATAGATGACTTTGAAGGTCTCTTCGGGGATCGCAGTACCGTCCGGAACGGCCGAGATCCGCCACTCGCCGTCGACCTGTTCCAAAGTCACCGGAATTGTCTCGGTGGTTCCGTCTGGAAACTGCGTGGCAACGCCGTCGGCATCGACCGCGTAAGCGAGGTCGAGCTGGTACTTGAACTCATTTTCCACACCCGTTTTGACGACGGTTGCCTTGCGGAAAACGAGCGTGCGTTTGTCGGACTTCCAGCTGACGGACAGCGACTGCGTAAGGTATTGGCGGGCCACCGCATAGTCGCCTTCGTACCCGCTGCCGGCGCCGTAGAAGTCTTCAATGATTGACGCCGGGCTGGCTCCGGGGTGTGGCGGCGGCGGGAAGAAGACGGGAGCGTTCGGGTTGCCCGCGCTTTCGTCCTTGCTCTTTCCCACGGGCCCGGACCTTGGGATTTGCGCGCAGGAACTGAGGACTACAACGAGGATTGCAAGAATGGCGATTGTGGCCCTCAGCAGATACCGGCGTCGGGGCAAGAATGAGCGTCGGAAACTCATGGTGCGGTTCCCCCCGTTTTGTCGACATCGTCCTTGCCAGCCGGGAGAACCGCCGGGGGCATCGCCGAAGGACCATTCGGCGTCGGGCTAGTGGAACCCTGCTCCGGGGGCGCTTCGCCCGTACCCAAGACGAGCATTTGGCGCTCGGGGGCGGCGCCGGGCAAGTGGATATCCGCCGGTTCAAGCTGCAACGGGGATTTCACAATGGCGCCTCCCTTCTTGAGGGGCAAGGTCAAGCGGAAGTTGGACCCGGATCCTTTGCGGCCCCAAGCCTGAAGCCAACCGTTGTGGAGCTTGGTGTCCTCCGCTGCGATGGAAAGTCCAAGGCCGCTGCCACCGGTTGTCCGGGCACGGGCGGGATCGGCACGCCAGAAGCGATCGAACACCCGCGCGGCCTCGGCCGGGCTCATCCCTATGCCGAAGTCACGAACTGAGACAGCGACCGCATCGTGGTTGGCTGCGACAGAGATATGGACGGGTTTCCCCTCGCCATGTTCAACCGCGTTGAGGAGCAGGTTCCGGAGGATGCGATCGATCCGGCGGGAATCCATGTCCACGATGATGCGTTTGTGGCGGGAGTTGAGACGCACTTCGGAGCCGTACTCCGCGGCGACCGGTGAGGCACTGTCGATGACATGGGATACCACCTGGAGTATGTCCGTGGGCTCGGAGTCCAGGACAGCAGCACCGGCGTCGAAGCGCGAAATCTCCAGCAGGTCAGAGAGCAAGGATTGGAAGCGTTCCACTTGGTTGTAAAGGAGTTCGGCTGAGCGCTTGTTGATGGGGTCGAAGTCATCCCGCGCGTCGAACAGCACCTCTGCTGCCATCCGGACCGTCGTGAGAGGGGTCCGCAATTCATGCGACACATCGGAAACGAATCGTTGCTGCATCTGGGACAGGGTGGCCAACTGCGTAATTTGTTCCTGCAGGCTCGCGGCCATGTGGTTGAAGGAGGCACCCAGCCTCGCCACCTCATCTTCGCCCTTGACCACCATGCGCTCCTGCAACTGGCCGGCGGCCAGCTTCTCGGAGACGACGGCGGCGTGGCTCACCGGGCTCACCACGTTCCTGGTCACGTACCAGGCAATGCCGCCGATCATCAGGATGAGCGCAGCCCCACCCGCCCACAGGACATTCTGGATCTCGTCCAGCGTTTGTTGTGCGGTATCCAAGTCGTAGAGGAGATAGAGCTCGTAGACGGTGCCGTTGAAGGTGACTTTGTTTCCGACGGCGATGCCAGGGTGGTCTTGGTTGCCGACCGGGAACTCTGTGGAAGCCCAGTACTGGTCCTTGCCCGATTCCTGGACCGATTTGCGGAGCGCAGGGGGGATGACGCGCACGGTCAATTGATCCGACGCCCGCGATTCCACCCAGCGGTTGCGCGGCTTGGTTTGTTCGGGCATGGCTTCGAAGACATATCGCCGCTGGATGACCGAGCCGTTGCCCTCGACTGCTTTGAGGGTGTCGTAGACGAGCGTGATGACGCTTGATTGATCGTTGGCCTGTGAACCGTCGAAGGTGTCCTGGACCTGCTTGACGTAGTAGCGGCTCTCAGATTCGGCTTGCTTCAGACGCTCCTGGAACAGGTTGTTCGCTATTTGGTTAGAAAGGTACGCCCCGACCACCGCAAATGAAACGACCGACAACACAATCGTCACGGCAACGGTCCTGAATTCAAGCGAGCGGCGCCAACGGCGCAGCAGGGCACGCCACAAATACCGGATTCCCGGACGAATGTGGTGAAGTCCGGTCACCACAAGCCGAGACACGCGTAGTGCCAGAATCAGGGCGCGGCGGGTCCAGATGCGAGTACGCTCCAGGATCCAAGGGAGGTTTAGTGCCCGGGCGTCGGTGTGTTCCGGGACAGGATGTCCTGCAACGGGGTGTTTGACCCCTGCCGATGCGGCTTCTTGGTCAGTGCCGGGCTCACCGGAGGAAGACTCAGGAGCCTGCTTTATATCCGACACCACGAACCGTCAATACAACTTCGGGGGCTTCCGGATCACGTTCGATCTTGGACCGCAGCCGCTGGACATGGACGTTGACCAGGCGGGTGTCGGCAGCGTGGCGGTAGCCCCACACCTGCTCAAGGAGCAGTTCGCGGGTGAAGACCTGCCAGGGCTTGCGCGCCAGGGCAACCAACAGGTCGAATTCCAAGGGTGTCAGCGAAATCCGCTCCCCACCGCGCGTCACCAAGTGGCCCGCGACGTCGATGGTGACATCGGCAATCCGCAGGGTCTCCGGAGCTTTCTGGTCTCCCGGGCGCAGCCGGGCGCGGACCCGTGCCACGAGTTCGGCCGGTTTGAAGGGCTTTGGCACGTAGTCATCGGCCCCCGATTCAAGGCCACGGACAACATCGGACGTATCTGATTTAGCGGTGAGCATGACAATGGGAACGTCGGACTCCCCACGAATCTGCCGGCACACTTCGATGCCATCCGAACCGGGCAGCATCAGGTCAAGCAATACCAAATCAGGCTTTGAAGAACGGAAAACTTCAATCGCTTGCCCTCCGTCCGCGCAAAACACCGGGTCGAAGCCGTCGTTCCGCAGCACGATGCCGATCATTTCAGCCAGCGCTTCGTCGTCGTCTACTACCAGGATGCGTGCCTTCATAGTTATATATTCCCTTATCGCCCAGCCTTTGTCGTGTTGAGCCGGATCACGGCATGGCGCGCTGCAAAAGGCGGGCGGATTGGGCTATGAGGCACGACGGCGGAACTATAGGCTGGAGCGAACGGTCCCTTTCCGGGTCCGTGCACTGCTGCGGGCCGCATCTTTTGGGGAGGAAAACGTGTCACAGCCAGATCCGGGCGAACGGCCCGAACAGGGACCGCAGTCGCCGTGGGGCGCCCAGCCGCAATGGGGTGCACCAGGGCCCGGTGCCCAGCCGCAATGGGGTGCCCAGCCACAATGGGGTGCGCCACAGTATCCGGGGCAATCGTGGGGCGCGCCGGTTGATCCGCGCTGGCCCGCCGGCGGTCCGCCGCCCTCTGGCCAGCCCCGCTATGTCGCTCCCCCGAAACCGGGGATCGTGCCCCTCCGGCCACTGATGTTCGGCGAGATCATGGACGGCGCCTTCCAGACCATCCGGCGGAACGCCAAGACCATGTTCGGCTCGGCACTCATTGTTAAGGCCATCACCGGTGCATTGAGCGGAGTTGCCGCGCTGGGCATGCTCGGCATAGCCCAACCTCCTGTGGACGGTTTCACCACCCAGTCCGAAGCGATGCAATACCTCGGCCCGGCCCTCGGCGTTGCTGCCGGGGCTTTGGGTATTTCATTGCTCGCAATGGTGCTTTCCGCCATCCTCCAAGGCGTCATGGCAATCCCCGTCGCGAGGTCGGCGTTGAACCGCCGAACCGGGTTCAAGCAAATGTGGACCCTGGCCCGCTCACGTATCTGGTCCCTTGTGGGGTTGGGCTTCCTCATGCTTGCCGGCTCATTGCTGTTCTTCGTGGTCATCATCGTGTTGGCCGCCCTCATCTTGACTGGCCTGGGACCGGTCGGGTTGCTTTTGGTTCTTCCTTTGGGGCTCGGCGCGGTCGTCGTATATTTCTGGGTCTACACCAAGCTGTTGGTCGCCCCGGCCGCCATCACCGTAGAAGAACTCGGCGTCTTCGCCGGTCTTCGGCGCTCCTGGAACCTCACCGCCAGGAATTGGTGGCGGATCTTCGGCATCACCCTTCTAGTGGCCTTCATGGTGGGCGTCATCGCGCAAGTCATCCAGATTCCCCTGAGCTTGGCGTCCGGCGGAATGACGGCCGTCTTTTCTCCTCATGCCGGGGCCGAACAGGTGACCACCACCACAGTGGTCTTGCTGGTGATTTCGCTGGTCATCGCGGCCCTCGTAGGTGCGGTTGGCTTCGCGTTCCAAACTTCCGTATCCGCGCTGATCTACATGGACTTGCGGATGCGACGTGACGGCCTGGATGTGGAGCTCCTGCGGCTTTTGGAGACCGGAGAAGATCCCGACGGCGTTCCCGGCCGCAGCATGGCCCGTCACACCGGCACTCAATCATGGCCGCCAATGACCGGCCAAGGTTCGCCAACAGGATGATCCCGGCATCCGCGCCTTTTGCCTTTCTTTTCGTTGCCTCCGAACCCCCCGTTGACCCGGACCGCGAGGAGGCCCAACGATGGGCGGTTGAGGAACTCTCCAAGCCGCGATACACGTCGGCCAAGCCCAGCTGGATCGATGAGATGTGGAACCAGTTCGTCGAATGGCTCCGTTCCCTGAACGGCGGTTCCATCAGCGGGCCGAACATCGGCATGCTCCTGATTGGACTGTTGGCGGTAGTCCTCATCGTGGTTGCCGTGATCGTGGTCAGGCCACGGCTCAACGCCCGCCGGAAGGAATCTGCGGAGGTTTTCGACGACGCGTCGTCGGTGAATGCCGAGGCTTTCCGCGTGCGGGCGTCTGCCGCAGCAGGCCGTGGAGACTGGCAGACGGCCATTGTCGAGCAGTTCCGCGCGGTGGTTCGCTCAGCTGAGGACCGCGCAATCATTGATACCCAAGCCGGCCGAACCGCGGACGAGGCGGCTATCCAATTAGGGCGCGCGTTCGCGACCGCCGGTTCGCGGCTTGAGCACGCGGCCAGGCTCTTCGACGGGGTGAAATACGGCAAGGCAGCGGCCACCCCTTCCGATCACGCCGCCGTCCTGGCACTGGACACAGAATTGTCGGCGACGAAACCTGATTTCGCCGGTCCGGCAGGCAACGGTTTGGCGGTGCCGCGATGACTTCAGCTCCCGGCAAGGCCAAGGAACCTGGTACCCCTGACCGAGCGCCAGACGGAACACGCGGTCAGGAGGGGGCCCAGGACGCCCAGAAACTCCGGTGGACCTCCCGGCTGCTTGACTGGTCGAGACGCCACATCGCCTGGATCATCATCGGAGCGATCGTCGCGGTGCTTGGCATCCTCACCGTGGCCCAAAATTCCGCCAACACGGACAAGGCACCCCTGTCTGCCCGCAATCCGGCCCCGGACGGGGCCATGGCAGCGGCCGAAGTCCTCCGACAGCACGGAGTAACGGTCACGGAATCCAATTCCTTCGCCTCCACAGCCTCGTTCCTGGCACACAAACCCGGCGCCACCGTCCTGCTGTACGACCGCAACGGGTATCTCGACTCTGCCCAATTGCATATGCTGCTGAAATCAGCCGGTCGCGTGGTGGTGGTGTCTCCCGGTCCCCGGACCCTGACCGGGCTGGGCAGCGGGATCCGTCACGCCGGCGTGGTTCCTAGCGGCACGGCAACGTTGGACGCGGGATGTCGCCAAGCGGATCCACTCGTCGCAGGCCGTGTCTCCGGCAAGAACGGGTTCCTTTACAAGGGAGCCGACGCGATGTGCTACAGCCCAGGCAGCGGCGACGGCGGGATGTACGCCGCCAGCGCGGACGGACGGCTGGTGGTTCTCGGTAGCGCGGCCATGATCAGCAACGATCTGCTGCAGGAAGAAGGCAATGCCGCATTGACCTTCCGTACCCTTGGACCTGCCCCGGATCTCGTCTGGTATCTCCCCGGACTTGGAGACGTACCCACCGCCGGCAGGCCGGCTACGCTCAATGAATTGGCGCCACCGTGGGTGGGCTTCCTGGGCCTGTGGCTGATGGTCGTCGCCCTGCTCGCCGTGCTGTGGCGCGGCCGGCGGCTCGGTCCGCTCGTGTTCGAACCGTTGCCGGTAGTGGTCAAGGCCGCAGAAACGGCCGAAGGCCGCGCCCGGTTGTACCAGGACTCGCGGGCGGTCGGCCGGGCGGCCGACAATCTACGGGCCGGCGCCCTGACCAGGCTTGCCAGGCACTTCCGGCTGGGCCCCGAGGTGGGCGCAGCTGCCGTCATTGACGCGGTGGGCCGAAAGGTGGACCGGCCGGCACAGGAGCTCCGGATGCTGCTGGACCACCAGCCCGGCACCGAATCCGAACTGGTCCGATGGGCACAAAGCATCGAAAAACTCGAGCAGGAGGCGACAGCCCAATGAGCAATCAAGCAAACAGCTTCACCGACGGGAACTACGGCTACTCAGGAGGGCCGGCATCACAGGGACCGCCTGCGCAGCAGCCGGTCCTGCACTCTGCGGAGTCCGATCCCGCCCGCAAAGCCCTGCTGGACGTCCGTCACGAAGTAGGCAAGGCCGTCGTCGGGCAGGATGCAACGGTGACAGGCATGCTCATCGCGTTGCTCTGCGGCGGTCACGTCCTGCTGGAAGGCGTGCCCGGGGTTGCCAAGACCCTGCTCGTGCGTGCCTTGTCCACCGCGCTCAGTTTGGATACGAAACGCGTCCAGTTCACGCCGGACCTCATGCCCGGCGATGTCACCGGCTCCCTCGTCTACGATTCGCACACCTCGGAATTCACCTTCCGCGAAGGACCCGTCTTCACCAACATCATGCTGGCAGACGAAATCAACCGAACGCCTCCCAAGACCCAGGCCTCGCTGCTGGAGGCCATGGAGGAACGCCAGGTATCCGTGGACGGACTTTCCCGTCCCTTGCCATCGCCGTTCATTGTTGCCGCCACGCAGAACCCCGTGGAATACGAGGGCACCTATCCCCTGCCGGAAGCCCAGTTGGACCGTTTCCTCCTCAAGCTCTCCATGCCCTTACCGGGACGCGCCGAGGAAATCGAAGTGATCCGAAGGCACTCGGAAGGTTTTGATCCGCGCAACCTGCTGGCAGCCGGAGTCAGGCCGGTAGCGGGCGCCGTCGAACTCCAAAACGCCCGCGATGCCGTGGCCGGGGTGACGGTGGCCCCCGAGATACTCGGCTACATTGTGGACGTCGTCCGGGCGACACGCGCCGCTCCGTCGTTCCAGTTGGGAGTTTCCCCTCGTGGCGCCACTGCATTGCTGAACACCTCGCGTGCCTGGGCATGGTTGTCCGGACGTAACTTCGTCACCCCCGACGACGTCAAGGCACTGTCCCTGCCATGTCTGCGGCACCGCGTCGGGCTTCGCCCTGAAGCGCAGATGGACGGCGTCCACGTGGATGATGTCCTGGGCAGCATCCTTGCTTCTGTCCCCGTTCCGCGCTGATGGTGCCGCGCCTTAGACCCGTCCGGGGGTGCTGAATGGCCATCACAGGCCGCTTTGTGCTGCTGGTATTCGCCGCGTTGGCGCCCTTGTTGCTGTTCCCCGCATGGGGTACGGTCCTCCTCATCGCCGCCGGGCTTGTAGCCCTGATGTTGTCCGACATCCTGCTGGCCGCGTCGCCTGCCAAGGTTTCCCTGCGGCGCCAGGATCCGGGCAATGTCACCCTCCACTCGGAGGCGGAATCTGTACTCACGCTGGAGAACGGCAACCGCCGGACCTTCCGCGGTCTGGTGCGCGACGCCTGGCAACCCTCCGCCGGGACCATAGCCCCCGTCCAGCGCGTCGAGATCCCTGCCGGTGAGCGGCGGCGAATGTCAGTTCGGCTCCGGCCCACACGGCGTGGCGACCTGACGGCACCACACGTCACGCTCCGCTCGATTGGCCCCCTCGGGTTGGCGGCGAGGCAACGAACTGTGACTCTCCCCGGCCACCTGCGCGTTCTGCCGCCTTTCCACTCCAAGCGGCACCTACCCTCAAAGTTGCGGAAACTACGGGAACTCGACGGCAAGGCTGCAGTCCAGATCCGTGGAGCCGGCACCGAGTTCGATTCGCTCCGGGACTACGTCCGGGGCGATGACGTGCGCTCTATCGACTGGCGGGCGACCGCGCGGCGCACCGCCGTCGTCGTCCGGACCTGGCGCCCCGAACGGGACAGACGCGTCGTGATCATGCTCGACACCTCGCGCACGGCGGCAGCACGCATCGACGACGAGCCCCGCCTGGACACCGGGATGGAAGCCGCCCTCCTGCTCGGAGTACTGGCAGAGCGCGGCGGGGACCGGGTGGACTTCTTCGCGTTCGATCGACGCGTCCGCGGGCGCGTCGACTCAGCAGCCAAGGGCAATCTCCTCGCCTCCTTGGTCCAGGCGATGGCGCCGCTCGAGGCCGAACTGATCGAGATGGATTGGGCGCAGATCCCGGCTCAAGTGCGGGCCATTTCCGCTCACCGTTCCCTGGTAGTGCTGCTGACCTCGCTCGACGCCGGGGCCCCCGAGGAAGGACTGATTCCCTTGGTGGCGCAATTGGTGAGGCAGCACGTCGTGTTGGTTGCATCGGTCCGTGACCCCCTGCTAGGGCGAATGAAGGAGGAACGCACGACGGCGAGCCAGGTCTTCCGTGCCTCGGCCGCCGAGCGGGCCCTCCTTGACCGTGAGGCAGTCAGCGCCCAACTGCGCCAGCTTGGTGCAGAAGTAGTCGACGCCGAGCCGGTTGACCTGCCGCCTCGCCTGGCCGATGCGTACATTCGGCTGAAGGCTGCGGGCCGTCTATAGCCCAGCCAGGCACTGAGCTATCAAACCAACACCCACAACCCGAGGAAACCACCATGAGCACTCCGATCTACGAGTTGGCGCTGGGCAGCAAGTTCCGGCAGTTGCAGCCTGAACTCCAGGACTATTTCTCTCTTGCGCCGGGGTCCGGATCATACGGAATCGGCGAGGGTGTGTTCGATGTGGTCGGCTGCCAACAGAAATGGCTCCGGCCGCTCCTGGCCACGGTTGCCGGAGAACAGGCCTTCTTCCCGGAGTACGGTGAGCGCATTCCGTTCCGCATCGAGAACCACGCACACCTTGATCCGTTCGGACGGTCCAGCCTCACGGCACGACGTGAAATCTTCTTTCCCGGGCGTACGCGCCTGTTCCATGACACCACGGTCGCGGAAACCGGCAACGACGGCGGCACCCGGCTCGTCGACTATCTGGGCCGCTACCGCCGGCTGGCCACGGCGCTGGATTTGGATGTCACACCTGAGGGGCGGCTTCGCGGGGTCTCGGGCGCGTCGCGTTTGTTCCTGGGTCCCCTGAGGCTGGCCTTGCCAATTGCCCTCGATGCGAAGGCCTACGCGGAGCAGTGGTGGGATGCGGCGGAAGGCAAGCATCGGATCCAGGTGAAGGTGCTCCAGAAACACGTCGGCCTGGTTCTTGTTTACGCGGGCTCCTTTGATTACCGATTGGCGCCGTCGCTGCCCGGGACGGATGGCGCCGCAGCCTCGCAGACCGCCACCGCCGCCGTCGGGCTCCCCCGCTATGCCGAGCCGGACCGCTGGGAACAGCGGGTCTAAAGAAGCCGGGAAGCGGCTAGCCGAGGGCGAGCTGGTTCAATCCATCGGCAAGCTGGGTCAAACGGGTCAGGACCTCTTTGGCTCCAGACGGCGAGTACCCCGCCAGCCCGTCCGACGGTGTAACACGCACGGCCCCCAAGCTCGACGCCGGTAAGCCGAGTTGGCGCCAAGGCCGCCAAACGGTGTCCATCACCTCGGCGGTGCGTGGCAAGGTTGCCCGCGGATTGTCAGTGGCCAAAGCGCCGGCCCAGAAGCGCTTGCCGTCCTCTACCGCCGTCGCAATCTGTTCCCATTGGCGCGTGGTGAGCGCCTTGAGCGGAAGGGCGACGCCGTCGGCTCCGGCGGCCAGAATCTGCTGGATGGGTGCTTCAATCTCCCGAACGGAGACTACTGTCTCGGCCACTCCAGCTGCCCGCAGAGCGTCAATCACCAACCGCCAGGCGCCCGTGACCTCTTCGCCAGGGATGGACCGCAGGGTACGGTAGCCGCTCGCGGTGGGAATAGTACCTGCCAATACAGAAGCAATGTCTGGCTCGTCGATTTGGACCACCACTTCGGCTCCCGGCACGGCGGCCCGGACCCTCGCTATGTGCTCGGCGATGCCGGCGGCCAAGGATTCCGCAATGTCCCTGCGGGCACCGTAGTCAAGAAGGGCACGCTCCCCGTTGTGCAGGTAAAGACCCGTGGCGAGGCTCATGGGACCGCGCAGCTGAATCTTCAGCGCCTCCGCGGAAGACTCTTCCGAGCCGGCAACGTCAGCCAGGACGTTGATGTCGGTGGCAAGCGCGGACCTTGCACGCCGCAGGTCTTTCCCCGGGCGGTCAACCAGGCGCCAGCCGTGGGGCTGCACGTCGATGGCCAACTCAACCAGCAGTGAAGCAGTCCGGCCAAGGGGATCGGATCCAACGCCACGGTCCGGGAGCTCAGCCAGGAACGGCAGGTGCGGATTGCCCAGTTCGCCACGGATGATCCGTGCGGCCTCCGCGGGATCGGTCCCGGGCCAAGGACCCAGGGCCGTCGCCGTGACCTGGTTCTGCGCGGTTTCTGCGGGCATGTGTTCAGGCCTGCGCGATGGATGCCTGGTGGTCTTCGGCGATTGCCTCGTGGTGCCGGATGACCTCGCTGATGATGAAATTCAGGAACTTCTCGGCGAAGGCAGGATCGAGGTGCGCTTCCTCGGCGAGTCTGCGCAACCGTGCGATCTGGGCGGATTCGCGGCCCGGGTCCCCTGCCGGGAGCTTGTGCGTCGCCTTGAGGACTCCAACTTTCTGGGTGGCCTTGAAGCGTTCCGCGAGGAGGAAGACGAGGGTGGCATCAATGTTGTCGATGCTGGACCGGATGGAGAGCAGCTCGTCCATGACGGACTTGTCCACACGGCCGGCAAGGGAGCTGGCTACGGGATCGAAGGAATCGGCGTCGGGAAGGGCATGGTTCTGCTCGGTCATTCCTCCAGTCTATGGTGTGCTGGCCGCGCCTCGAGGGGCAGAATGGGCATGTCCGCGCCGATGAAAAGGAGAGCACGCATGAAAATCGCAGTTCTTGGCACCGGAATGGTGGGGCATGCATTGGCCAGCAAGCTGGTGGCGGTTGGCCATGAGGTCATGATGGGTTCCCGGGAGGCGGGCAATCCCAAAGGAACGGAATGGGCGGCGCAGGCGGGTTCGGCAGCTAGCTCGGGTTCCTTCGCCCAGGCGGCGGCCATGGCAGGGATAGTGGTCAACGCAACGCCCGGCACGGTCTCGCTCGCGGCGTTGAGTGAGGCCGGGGCGGCGAACCTCGCAGGCAAGGTCCTGGTTGATGTGTCCAATCCCCTGGACTTTTCCGCCGGGTTCCCGCCGTCGCTCTCCGTCTGCAATACCGACAGCATTGCTGAAACCATCCAGCGTTCCTTCCCCGAGGCCCGCGTTGTCAAGGCCCTTAACACCCTGGAGGCTCCGCTGATGGTTGATCCCCTCAGGCTCGCCGACGGCGCCCATGACGTCTTCGTGGCGGGGAACGACGACGCCGCTAAAGCCACCGTCGTCGCGCTCCTGCGGGAGTTCGGCTGGCTCCCCGAACACATCCACGACCTTGGCGGTCTCGACGCCGCCCGCGGCCTGGAAATGTGGATGCCGCTGTGGCTCCGGATCTTCATGCGCCAGCCGAAGGACAAGCTCTTCAACATCAGCATCGTCTCCGAATAGGCAGCACGGGAAAGACCGCCACAGACGAAAGACCCGCCTTTCACTGAAAGGCGGGTCTTTCCGTCGAGGCTAGCTTCCGAGTAGCTCGGTGCCCAGCAGCTCGCGGTTGTCTTCCCGGCGTCGGGCCTGCTCATCAGGATCCGGTACCGGCAGCGAGGCGATGAGCCTGCGGGTGTAGTCGTGCTGCGGATTGCCCATGATCTGGCTACCGATTCCCTGCTCCACCAGCTTGCCCTTGAACAACACGCCCACCCAATGGGAGAGCATGTCCACCACTGCGAGGTCGTGGCTGATGAACAGCGCGGCGAAGCCGAACTCTTCCTGGATGTCCTTGAACAGTTCAAGGACCTTTGCCTGTACGGAAACGTCGAGGGCCGAGGTTGGCTCGTCGGCGATCAAAAGGCGCGGGTTGAGCGCGAGGGAACGCGCCAGCGAAGCACGCTGCCGCTGCCCGCCGGAGAGCTCGTGCGGGAATCGTTCAGCGTACGACGCCGGCAGCTGCACCGATTCGAGCAACTGCGCCACGCGCAGGCGTGCTTGAGCCGGGCTCGGGTGGGTGTGGATGAGCAGCGGTTCCGCTACGCACTCGCCGATTGTCAGCTGGGGGTTGAACGAGGCCGCCGGGTCCTGGAAAACGAAGCCGATGTCCTTGCGAAGCGGCTTGAACGTGTGTTCCTTGAAGTCCAGCATTTCGTAACCGAGGACCTTGAGGCTGCCACCGGTTATCCGGTTGAGGCCGGCGATGGCGCGTCCGATAGTGGACTTGCCCGAACCGGACTCGCCTACCAGGCCAAAGACCTCATTCTCGGAGACCGTAAAGCTGACGTTGTCCACGGCCTTGAACCCGGGTTTGCCGAGGCGGCCCGGATACTCGATGGTGAGGTTCTTGGCTTCAACGAGGACTTTCCCGCCTTGGTGCAGCCGTTGGGTGGCCCCTTCGGATGCTGAGTTGCGGCCGAGGTGCGGCACGGCGGCCAGCAGCTTCTTGGTGTAGTCCTGCTTGGGCTCGGCGAAGAGAACCTTGGCCGTGGCTTCTTCGACGACGTCGCCTTGATACATGACCACCACGCGGTCGGCAAGGTCTGCTACCACACCCATATTGTGTGTAATGAGCACGATCGAGGTGCCGTATTTGTCCCGTAGATCCCGGAGCAACTGCAGGATCTCGGCCTGGACAGTGACGTCCAGTGCCGTCGTCGGCTCGTCCGCCACGATCAACCCCGGGTTCAAGGCGAGCGCAGCGGCGATGACAACGCGTTGCTTCTGGCCTCCGGAAAGCTGGTGGGGATAGTAGTTGACACGGGTTTCGGGATCGGGGATGCCCACTTTCCGCAGTGCTTCCGTGGCTCGCTTCTTGGCCTCCCTGGCCGAGATCCGGTGCCCGTCCGTGGCATGGGCCCGGATGCCTTCGGCGATCTGCCAGCCCACTGTGAACACGGGGTTCAGGGCCGTGGAAGGTTCCTGGAAGACCATGGCCACGTCCCGGCCACGGATCTTGCGCAGCTTGGACGCGCTGACGCTGATGACGTTGTTGCCATTGATCAGCACGGCTCCCGAGCTGACGGCCGTCTCCGGGAGCAGACCGAGAATGGTTTTGGCGGTGACCGTCTTGCCGGAGCCGGACTCCCCCACGATCGCAAGCACTTCTCCGGCCTTGACCTCGAGGCTGACGTCCTTGACGGCGTAGACGTCGCCACTGTCCGTGGCAAAGGTGACTTTGAGCCGTTCGATGTCCAGGACGGGCCGCCCTGGGTCCTGCGGCTGGTCCGAGATGTTGCCGATATTGGTGGTCATGCCTTACCTGCTTCTGATTCAGGAGCGGAAGGGGCTCCTGTGTTCTTGCCGTCGGTTCCTGCCGTGCCTTTGGAGCGGGAGGCCTTGCCTCCAGCACGCTTGCGTCCGCGTAGGCGGGGATCGTTGAGGTCGTTGATGCTCTCGCCGACCAAGGTCAAGCCAAGCACTGTGAGGACGATCGCGATACCGGGGAAGACGCCGGTCCACCAGATGCCGGAGGACGCGTCGGCCATGGCCTTGTCGAGGTCGAAGCCCCATTCGGCCGCAGAGGACGGTTCGATGCCGAATCCCAGGAAGCCGAGGCCGGCCAGGGTCAGGATTGCTTCGGAGGCGTTCAGCGTGAACATCAGCGGAAGTGTCCTGGTGGCGTTCTTGAAGATGTGGCGGGTGATGATCCGCAGGCTGGAAGCACCCAGCACCATGGCTGATTCGACGAACGGCTCGGCCTTGAGCCTGATGGTTTCGGCGCGGATCACGCGGAAGTATTGCGGCACGAACACCACGGTGATTGCGAACGAGCACGAGAAGATGCCGCCCCAGAAGCTCGATTGTCCCCTGCTGACGACGATCGAGATGACGATCGCCAGCAGCAGCGTCGGGAAAGCATAGATGGCGTCCGC
Source organism: Arthrobacter sp. DMZ02-1R (assembly GCF_057747935.1). Lineage (NCBI taxonomy): Bacteria > Bacillati > Actinomycetota > Actinomycetes > Micrococcales > Micrococcaceae > Arthrobacter > Arthrobacter sp. DMZ02-1R. The sequence continues at coordinate 1,476,635 of NZ_CM173230.1, read as the reverse complement.
AACGACCACCAAGATCCTGTCCAGCCAGCCACCAAAGTAGCCGCTGAGCAGGCCCACTGCGACGCCGAGGAAGATGGACATAGCCACCGAGACGACGATGACTGTCACCGCCGTCTGGGATCCCCAGAGCACGCGGGAGAGGACGTCGTAGCCGCCGACCGTGGTACCGAGCAGGTGCTTGCTGCTGGGGGCCTGTTGGGTGGGGAACGTGCCGGAAGCGTCACTCAGTTGGGAGTAGCCGTAAGGCGCTATGAACGGCGCGAGGACCGTGCAGAGCAGGAAGAAACCGGTCAGTACGAGCCCCGCGATGAGCATGCCGCGCTGCAGGCCAACGCTCTTGTTGAGGTGCGAAATGACAGGGAGTCCGGCCAGGAAGGATTTCTTCCGTCCGGAAATTGTTGCAGTGCTCATCTCAGTACCTCACTCGCGGGTCGATCAGCGCGGCGATGATGTCCACGACGAAGTTGGTAAAGGCGACGATGACGGCCAACAGCACCACAATGCCTTGGACTGCCACGAAGTCCCTGGCGTTCAGGTACTGGACCAACTGGTAGCCGAGCCCCTTCCATTCGAAGGTGGTCTCGGTCAGGACAGCACCGCCCAACATGAGGGCGATCTGCAGGCCCATGACGGTGATGATGGGGATCAGCGCCGGCTTGTAGGCATGCTTGGTGACGAGCCGGAACTCGCTGACGCCGCGCGAACGGCCGGCCTCAACGTAGTCCTTGCCCAGCGTGCCGATGACATTTGTCCGGACGAGGCGCAGGAAGACGCCTGCGGTCAGGAGGCCCAAGGCAACGGCTGGAAGCACGGCGTGCGAGATGATGTCGCCCAGCGCGTTGAAGTTCCCGCTGCGCAATGCGTCTAGCCAGTAAATGCCGGTCGGAGCCGCGAGTTGACCCATGGTCAGCTCGGTGCGGGTGGAGACACGCCCGGCCACTGGCAGCCAGCCGAGCCACACGGAGAACGTCAGCTTCAGCAAAAGCCCCGAGAAGAAGACCGGGGTGGCATAGCAAAGGATGGCAAAGCAACGGAGGAAGGCGTCTGCAGCCTTGTCGCGACGCTGAGCGGCGATCAGGCCCAACGGGATACCGACCGCGAGGGCGACGATCAGCGCGTTGATCGACAACTCAAGGGTGGCTGCGCCGAACGTCGACAGCATTTCGACGACGGGCCGCCGGTCCGTGATGGTGGTGCCGAAGTTGCCGGTGACCAATTGGCCCAGGTATTCGAAGTACTGGATGATGATCGGCCGGTCGTAACCGGCGTCGTGGATTCGTTGTGCCAGGACGTCGGGAGGAAGCCGACCACCCTGCGCTGCAGTGATGGGGTCACCGATGACCCGCATGAGGAAGAAAACCAGCGTTACAAGGATGAAGATCGTGGGAATGATCAGGAAAAACCTGACCACGATGTACCTGCCCAGACCTCCGCCCGCTGATTTGCTCTTGGGAGCGACCGCGTCCGGTTCGACGTCGGGCACCTCTATAAGTGTTGTCATTGCTACCTAAAGTTCATTGCCCGCGGATCGCGCGGGGTTTTGCTCATATGTGAGGCAATCAGCAGTAAGGGGAGGCAAAGCGCCTGTTGGCACCCGCCTCCCCCGACCGGCTGCTTACTTTGAAACGGTTCCCAATCGGAACTTGAAGGATGCGTCAAGCGTCTTGTCGACGCCGTTCACGCCCTTCGCCGAGATGGCAACTTGTGCACCCTGGAGCAGCGGCAAAGTGGAAATGTCCTTCGCCAATGCGTTCTGGGCGTCCTTGATGGCCGACTCGCGGGCCGACTTGTCCGTGGTGGTCAGCTGCTTGTTGATCAGATCCGTCACGGCCGGGTTGTCGTAGTGGTTCTTCAGGAAGCCGCCCTTCGGGAAGAAGGGGGTGAGGTAGTTGTCGGCCTCGCTGAAGTCCGGGAACCAACCGAACTGGAACAGCGGGTACTCGTCGGCACGGCTGGCCTTGCTGTAGGTCACCCATTCGGTGGACTGCAGGTTGACCTTGAAGAGACCCGACTTCTCAAGCTGGTCCTTGATCATGGCGTACTCGTCGCCTGAGGACTTGCCGTAGTGGTCCGGGTTGTACTGCAGGTTCAGGGTGACAACATCCTTGACGCCGGCGTCGGAGAGGACCTTCTTGGCCTTATCCAGGCTCGGCTTTCCGTTGTCGCCGTATGCGTCCTTGAACGACTCGTTGGCGCCCAGGAAACCGCTGGGAACATTGGAGTACAGCGGCAGGTATGTGCCCTTGTAGACCTGGTCGGCGATTGCCTGGCGGTCAACGAGGTTGGCGATCGACTGGCGGACGGCGAGTGCCTTGGCCGGGTCCGCCCCCGCTGCCTTGGCGCCAAAAGGCATGGTGTTGAAGTTGAACGTGATGTAGCGGATTTCGCCGCCTGGTCCAACGTTTACCTTGACCTTGGAGTCCTTCTTGAGGTCATCGACATCGGTGGCGCTGAGGCTGCGGTTGGCAACGTCGATGTTACCCTGCTGGATGTCCAGCTTCATGTTGGTCGGCTCGGCGTAGTACTTGATGGTCGCGGCGTCATTGGCCGGCTTGCCCAGCACACCCTTGTAGTCCGGGTAGGCCTTGAGGCTGATGAGCTCGTTCTTCTTGTAGCTGTCGATCGTGTACTGGCCGTAGAAAGCCTTGGCCTTGATGATGTCATCATCGGAGAGCAGCTTGTCCGCCGGGAAGACTTGGTGGTCCACAATCGCCGCGGCCGGGCTGCTGAGGATCTGTGCAAACGTCTGGTCGTTGGCGAGCTTCAGCTTGAAAACTGCGGTGTTGGCGTCGGGGGTGGAGACACTGTCCAGGTTTTCGAGGAGGGACGCCGGACCTGCGGGGTCGTTGATCTTGACCTGGCGGTCGAACGAAAACTTAACGTCGGTGGAGTCCAGCGTGTGACCGTTGGCCCACTTGAGTCCGGACTTCAGCTTGACGGTGAACTCGGTGGGCGACGTGAACGACGCCGATTCCGCCAGGTCCGGGACGGGCTCCGCGCTTCCGGGCTTCGAGTTAAGGAGGAAGGAATAGACCTGGTTCATCACCATGAAGGAACCGTTGTCGTAAGAACCAGCGGGATCGAGCGCGGTCACTTTATCGGTGGTGCCGTAGGCGATCGGGCCGCTGGCAGCTGAAGAAGCCGAACCGCCGCCGCCGGACGGGCCCGTGCAGGCCGTCAAAGCGAATGCGGAGATGCCCGCGAACGCGATAACGCTGCGCAGGGCTTTTTTGTTCATTGCCATCAGTGAACTTTCTGTTCGATGGATACGGCGTACCGCCGTCGATAATTTCCTCGGAGCACATACTCCTGATTCCACGATTCAATCAGAAGCATTCCTGGTGAAACGTTTGATTCTGTGAGTTGAGACACAAAATTTACTTTTCTTTGGTCGAGTCACCGGCTATATCGATCACCATGCGCAGAAACGCCTGATGCCGAATGGCTATTCACCCGTCCGGTGGAACTTGTCCTGGACTCCGCTCGACGCCTCCTCTTCGGCAGCTCCTGCCAGTGGTCGGGGACCGCACCGACGAACGGCTCACGCAGCAACGCCGTCGGAACCTTATAGCCCATGCGGTCGATGGACCCGAAGCGGATAAGTTGGTGTCCCGCTTGTAGCCGGTGGCCGTCACAAGGTCGCGCGCCTTCAACACGAGTCGACCCTCCGGATTCCACGGCATGCGCTGGCCCAGCGCCGATTCGAAGAGGTCAAGGGTTGCCGAAGCCACGCCGTAGACGTGCTGGGCCAGGAACCTCGAATCGTCAAGGAGTGCCCGCAAGTCCGCGGGCGGGTCCTCGGCCCTTCAGTGGAGGCAATGTCGCACGCCCGCTTAGAGCGCTGCCGCGGACACCCTTAAGCGGACACCCTTAAAGCGCTGCGCGCTGGAGGGACCGGGCTGCGTCGATGGTTGCCTGGCCAAGGACGCGCGTGCCTTGATACAACACGATGGTCTGTCCGGGGGCCACTCCGCGCAGCGGATCGATAAGTGTCACCACGAGGCCTTCACGCTCGACGCCGGCGTCGTCGACATTCCGCTCTACCGACGCCTTGGCCGGGACGGGGTCGCCATGGGCCCGCACCTGGGCATAGCAGTCGAACTCGGCTCCAGTAGCTACCTCGGCGATGGGCAGTCCGGCCCAGGAAACCTTGATTCCGCGGATCTCGTCGATGGCGAGCAAGGCTTCGGGCCCGACGACAACCTTGTTTTCCTTGGGCCGGATTTCCAGCACGAAGCGTGGCTTGCCGTCAGCGGCAGGAGTGCCCAGCTTGAGCCCGCGGCGCTGGCCGACCGTGAACGCGTTGGCGCCTGGGTGCTCCCCTACCTTGGTCCCGGCCTCGTCCACGATGTCGCCTGTAGTCATGTCGATCTTTTCGGCAAGCCAACCCGCGGTGTCGCCATCCGGGATGAAGCAGATGTCATGGCTGTCCGGCTTGTTCGCCACGGACAGGCCACGGCGCTCGGCCTCCGCGCGGACCTCGGCCTTGGACGGGGTCTCGGCCAGCGGGAACATGGAGTGCTTGAGCTGTTCGTGGGTCAGGACGCCGAGAACGTAGCTCTGGTCCTTGGCCCAATCGGCCGCGCGGTGGAGCTCGGGATTGCCGTCTGCATCCTGGATGACCTTGGCGTAGTGGCCCGTGCAGACCGCGTCGAAGCCCAGCGCAATGGCCTTTTCCAGCAAGGCCGCGAACTTGATCCGCTCGTTGCAGCGCATGCAGGGATTGGGAGTGCGACCCGCGGCGTATTCGTCGATGAAGTCCTGGACGACGTCTTCCTTGAATCGCTCCGAAAAGTCCCAAACGTAATACGGGATCCCCAGCACATCGCAAGCGCGCCACGCGTCACGGGAGTCCTCGATCGTGCAGCAGCCGCGGCTGCCGGTACGCAGCGTTCCGGGCATGCGTGACAGCGCCAAGTGGACGCCGACGACGTCGTGCCCCGCCTCGACGGCGCGGGCGGCGGCAACTGCGGAATCGACTCCGCCGCTCATGGCTGCAAGAACTCGCATGCTGGCTTTCTGTTGGTGTTGGGGAGAAGAATTGCGGCTGAAAAGAGTAAGCGCGCCCGACTATTCTAGCGCCCCGCCGGAATGGCCCCCAAAATGCCTTGACCGCGATCAGGGACACTTCTAAAGTCAAAACTATCAGTTTTAGATGTTCGACTGCGTGAACCGTCCGCGTCCACGCGAACCTCCACGCCCCCGCGAATCGAGTCACCATGGACACTGAACACATCGTCATCGCCGGCGGCGGGCTGGCCGGAGCCACTGCCGCCAAAACCCTGCGCTCAGAAGGATTCGAAGGCAGGATCACGGTGGTTTGCGCCGAGGATGAGCAGCCCTATCTGCGTCCTCCGCTTTCCAAGGAGTTTCTCTTGGGCAAGGCAGAAGAGGACGCCGTCCCGGTGCTGGCGGCCGGCTGGTACCAGGAGAACGGCGTCGAGCTCCTCCTCGGCGAGGCGGCCATTGCCGCGGATCCTGCCACCCACACCGTGCAGCTGGATTCAGGGACGCAACTCGAGTTCAGCCGGCTACTCATTGCCACGGGAGCGCAACCGCGGCACATCCCCCTCCCCGGTTCCGAACTGGCCGGCGTCACGACGTTCCGGACTTTCGACGATTCACGCAAACTCAAGGAAGGGCTGTCAGCCGGCGGAAGAAACGTGGTGATGGTCGGCTCTGGCTGGATCGGCATGGAGCTTGCCGCGGCCGCCAGCAGCTACGGCAACGCAGTGACCCTGCTGGGACTGGAGGACGTGCCGCTGAGCCTGGCCATCGGACCCGAGCTGGGCGGCTTCTTCCGCAGCCTGCACGAAAAGCACGGCGTGCAGTTCCGGCTCCCTGCGAGCGCGGCGGAGATCACGGGACGTGACGGCAAGGCACAAGCCGTTGTCACCAACTCCGGCGAGGTCCTTCCAGCCGAGCTGGTAGTGGTGGCCGTGGGCGTTGTTCCGGACACAGCCCTGGCCGAAGCCATGGGACTGGAAATCCGGAATGGAATCGTGGTCGATTCTTCGCTCCGGGCAAGCAGTCCCGATGTCTTTGCGGCAGGAGACGTTGCCAACGCCCTCCACCCCTTCACCGGCGAGCACCACCGCAGCGAGCACTGGTCCAACGCCCTCAGCGGCGGCAAGGTCGCGGCCAAAGCGATGCTGGGGCAGGACGCGACGCTGGACGTGGTGCCGTATTTCTACACGGACCAGTTCGACGTCTCGATGGAGTACTGGGGATATCCCACGCTGGCGGCGGGTTCGGCGCCCGTCATCCGCGGCTCGATGGAGGAGAACAGCTTCATTGCCTTCTGGCTGCGGGACAGTGCCGTGGTTGCAGGCATGAGCGTCAACCAGCAACGCGTCCAGAAGCCCATCAAGGCGTTGATTTCCGGGCGGGTCCGCGTCGACACCGACCGCCTGGTTGACCCTTCGGTGCCGTTGGATCAGTTGTTGCCGGGGGCCTGATCTCCTGCTTGGCCCCTGGCAGAGTCGCCGCCATAGCCGCGGGCTACCGTCGCCGCGGTCTGGATACTGGACTCATGTCCGGCCATTCCGGCCAACTTCGCCCGGGCGTACGCGTCGGGCAGCGCCTTGAGCAGCGCGTCGACGTCGGCATCGTTCGAGGAATGACCCAGGCTGAATCGCTGCGCGCCCCGCGCGGTGTCCTCATCCAGCCCCATGGCAAGCAAGACGTGCGAGGGCCTGGGGACACCTGCGGTGCAGGCGGATCCCGTGGATGACTCAATACCCGCGAGGTCCAGCAGAAACAGCAAGGAATCGCCCTCACAGCCCGGGAAGGTGAAGTGCGCGTTGCCCGGAAGCCGGGCGTCTCCAGGCGCTCCGCGCAACACTGCCTCGGGAATGGCCGCCTGGACTCCGCCAATGATGCGGTCCCGCAAGGCACTTATTCGCTCGCGTTCCGCGGGCAGGTTCCGGGCGGCCGACTCCGCCGCGGCGGCGAACGCCGCGATCGACGCCGCATCCAGGGTTCCCGAGCGGACGTCGCGTTCCTGCCCTCCCCCGTGCTGGACGGGCGTGACCTTGGTGGACCGCCCCAGGAAGAGGGCGCCCACGCCCACTGGGCCGCCGATTTTGTGGCTTGACACCGACATCGCAGCGAGCCCCGATTCGCGGAAGCTCAGCGGAATCGAGCCGAAAGCCTGGACGGCATCCGAGTGCACGGGAATGCCGTGGCCTGAAGCGAGTTCCACAATCTCTTTGACGGGCTGAATACTCCCGACCTCATTGTTTGCCCACATGACGGTCACCAAGGCCACCGATCCCGGATCGCGTTCGATCTCTGTCCGGACAGCGTCGAGCCGCACCACGCCTTGGGAATCGACAGGGAGCCAGACTGCTTCGGCTCGTTCGTGCCGTTCAAGCCACTCGACGGTGTCCTGCACGGCATGGTGCTCGACGGCGGAGCAAAGGATCCGCTTGCGGCGGCCGTCTTCGTCGCGGCGGGCCCAGTACAGGCCCTTTACTGCGAGGTTGTCGGCCTCGGTGCCTCCGGACGTGAAGATGAGTTCGGACGGATGCGCCCCGGCAGCGGCGGCAATGGCCTCGCGCGCTTCTTCCACCGTTCGCCGGGCACGGCGCCCCGAAGAGTGCAGCGACGAGGGGTTCCCAGTCTGCGCCAGTTCGCGCGTCATTGCACTGAGGGCGACGGCGGCGATGGGCGTGGTGGCGGCATGGTCCAGATAAACAGGCACTACCCAAGTCTATCGACGGAGCGGGATGCAGGCTTTGCCAGGGGAAGGCGGTTGCTCAATCTGCCTCCTCAAACCGCCGGGCGGATCCTGGCGCAGCAGTGGCCTTCGCGGTTGTCATCAGCGATCCGGTCCTCCGCGATTCCGCACGCGGCGGCCGCCCCGGTGAGGAAGGCGCCGTTCATGGCGCAGACGACGTTTGTGTGACCTTCGGCGAGGCGGTGGAACGGGCAATTGGCCAAGAAGTATCCGCCGTCGTCGTCAGCTTCCGGGCGATAGCCGTGGCTCGTGAGAACGTCCAGGAATTGCGGCTCGGCGCTTCCTGCCTCGCGGCCCCGCGCATAAGCAGTTTCGAGGAGTACTTCGCGGGGGGAACCTCCCTCGGCCATCAGGTCCTGGATCGCCGAGGCCATCACTTCCCCGGCAAGGTCATAGTGGCGCTCCGGAACCGAGGCGCCGATCTCTTCAATGACGGGGGCGTAGAGCTTCGCAGGGCGCCCGGAACCTGGCCCAACCTTGCCACCGAGTTTGCGGAATTCAACGCTCAGGAGCCCGTCCCGGACCAACCGGTCCAGGTGGAAGGAGGCGGTGCTCCGGGGAAGTCCGAGAGCCATCGCGGCGTCGTCGCGGCTCACCGCGCGGGTGGCACCGCAGACGTGTTCATACAAGCGGCGGCGGTTGCCGTCGTCGAGCGATGCGAGGGCCGAGAGTCGACGCAGCCAGGGAAGTCCGGTCATGGATACAGCCTAACTCTAAAAACAACACTTGTTGCTTAATCCCACTGAACATTCTAAAGTCAAACTATACATTTATAGAAAGAAGGCATCATGAAAACTGCACCATCCTCGGCTCAAGTGAAAACCGGATCACTCATGTCCATGGATCCCCAGCAGCAGGCATTCCTGCTCCTTAGGACCGTGTTCACCGTGGCGCCGATCATTTTCGGCTTGGACAAGTTCACCAACCTGCTCACCCACTGGACGATCTACCTGGCCCCCGTGGCCACCTCCGTGGTGCCGATCCCTGCCCAGACATTCATGTACATCGTGGGCGTCATAGAGATTGTGGCCGGTATTGCGGTGGCGGTCCGCCCGCGCTTTGGCTCACTCCTGGTAGCCGTATGGCTTCTGGGAATCATCGTGAACCTGCTGGTGCTCGGAAGCTTCTTCGACGTCGCACTCCGCGACTTCGGGCTGCTGGTGGCCGCACTCGCGCTCAACCGCTTGGCTGTAACCGCGCGTCGCTGAACGGCCTGCTCAGGCCAACACCCGCAGTGCGCCCGGAACCACTTCGATGTCCAACGGAAGGAGGCCGATCCGCTCACCGTCGGCGTAGGCGACCACGTTTTTGGCCGCAAGGCGCACTGAGCGGACCCGGCGGATTTCCACGGCCGGATGCGACGTATGGCGGCCGGAGAAGACCTTCGGGAAGACCGCAAGGAAGGCCAGCCGGGACAGAGGCTTGACGATAAACAGATCCAGCAACCCGTCGTCGGGCGCGGCATCCGGGACGATGCGCATCCCACCGCCGATCGACTGGCAGTTGGCCACCGAAATCAGCATGGCACCCTCCCGCGATGCCACGCCGTCGGCCGTCACGGTGTAATTGATGGCCCGGAACGAACCCAACTCCCGGAGCATCGCCAGGGTGTAGCGAAACGCGCCACGTGGCCACCGCCAGGAGTTGGCCCGTTCGTTGACGGCTGCGTCGAAGCCGGCGGACACAGCCCCGGCAAACCACGTGGTCCGTCGGCCGGCGGTGATGCGGCCTGCGTCGAGCACCCGGCCACCCCCGGCGAGCGCCGAGATCACCCGGGCGCACGATCCCGCAACATCCTGCAAAGGCAGCCCAAGCATCCGGGCTACGTCGTTTCCGGTGCCCACGGGAACGATCCCGAGCGGCAACCGGGTCCCACCGAGTGAGTTGACCCCCAAATGGACCATGCCGTCGCCGCCCACCACCACCAAGGCATCGGTGCCCGCGTAAAGGGCTTCGTCCACAGCACCCCGCAGAGCCTCCATGCTGTTGCGCCGAAGTACGACGACGTCGAAGCCCGCGGCGCGGAGGCAGCGCTCGGCTTCGTCCCCGGCATGGGAGTGCCGGCCAAATGCTGCGGCGGGATTGACGGCCAGGACAATCCTTCGGCGGGGAGCGTCGCACGGCCGCTCAGGGCCTGTGCCTGGTAGGTCAAGGGGACTTTTGGCGCCGGCCGGGGAGTTCACAGCATGAATCATGCCACCGGCACGTGCGGGACCCCGGGAACTAAAGCCGGGGGCGCCGTCGTTCTCATGGATGGCTGGCTAGACTTGCCAAGATCGCTACTCCGCACCGGGACGGCGGGAAACTTCAGAATTTCCAGAGAAAGGCCCATGGTTGGCTGAGGGCAGCAGTTCCCACTATCAGGTCCTCCGGGTCCCCGTCACTGCGACGGACAAGGAGATCAAAGTGGCCTACCGGAAGGCTGCGAGGAACGCCCACCCGGACCATGGCGGGGATCCTGAAGTCTTTCGGCAGGTCACGCTCGCGTACGAGACCTTGATTGATCCCAAACGACGCGCGGAGTACGACCGCCGCTACGCGAGCGGCGCTTCGGGCAGGGCAACCCCCTACCCGGCGCAAAGACCGAACTACGGTGGGGCCGGCGCTCACGGAGGGGAAACCCACACCACCGGCGGGGTCCACAGGGCGAATGCCCCCCGCAACACGGCCGGCGACGCCCCCGTCTATGTCCCGCCCTTCGATGATCCCCGGGAGGTTCCCCTCATCTCCAAGGGCGAGGCCGCCCTGCAGATCCACGGGATTCCCCGGAAGCGTGGAATCTTCGGCGCCGAAGCCCGCATTCAGCGCGAAATGCGGACGGTCCAGCTCATCAGCCGCCAGATCCTGCCCGCCATTCCCTCGGCCCGCCTCGTCAACGGTCTCCGCTCGCCCTCGGACGACAGCCACATCGATCACGCCCTGCTTGCCGGATACCGCCTGGCTTTGATCGGCTCCATGCTGCTTCCCAAGGGCGCCTATGCCTGGGACGGGGTGGCGCTCAAGCACGGCGGCCGTTCGGTGCCACCACCGCGACTCGAGCTGATCGTGCGCCACATGCAGGAGATCTTCCCGGAATTGAATGTGACGGGCTGGGTGGTAGTCCACAGCCCGGACGGCAACCCGCACGAGCCGGTCATCGACCACTACCGGCGAACAGACGGAGATTTCGGTTCAGTCCAGATCGTCAACGCTTCCGGGCTGGCCCGCGGCCTCAAACAATTCCTGGGTTCCGGCCCCGTGCCCAACACCGTGGTTGTCCCGGTGCTCGCCCGGCTGCTGCGCGGCATGCACTGAGCTGCCCAAGCGGGCACTTCCGCTGGCTAGGATTGGTACGTGTTCCGCATCCTCTTCCACACTCCTGAAATCCCGGGCAACACGGGCAACGCTATCCGGCTCGCCGCCATCACCGGCGCGGAGCTCCACTTGGTGGAGCCGCTGGGCTTCGACTTCTCCGACGCGAAGTTGCGCCGGGCGGGGCTCGACTACCACGACCTCGCGGTGGTCACGGTGCATAAGGACATCGAGGCGGCGTGGGCGGCCTTGCAACCCGATCGCGTTTTCGCCTTCACGTCCGACGGCGAAGCCTCCTATGCGGACATTGCCTACCAGGAAGGCGACGTGCTGCTGTTCGGCCCGGAATCCGTCGGGCTTCCGGAGTGGCTGAAACAGGACCCGCACGTCACGGCCCGCGTTCGGCTCCCGATGCTGCCATCGCTCCGCTCCCTGAACCTGGCCAACGCCGCCTCCATCGCGGTGTACGAGGCCTGGCGCCAACACGGCTTCGCCGGGGCGAAACTGTAACGGCTGCTTAAACCGCTCGAGCATTCCACAAGGTCCCTGCTGGGGCTTGCCCATCCAAATCACCCGCTGCATCGAATACTCAATGCAGGCACAAACATCCTGCGCAGGCATCAAGTGCCCGGAAGGGGCGGCCGTGGAAGGGGCGCACGTGACTACTCTCAAGACTCGGAATGCGCCCGGTGCTGCCCGTGCCGCCAGCAACCGACCCCGTATCCCAGGGACTCATGGACGCCGAAGCCCTGAGCCATCCGGCGGTGGTCTCGGGCATTTCCAGCGCCGCTGCCATCGGCATCACCGTGGAACCTCTGGGCGGCTCGAAGAAACCGACGCTCCCCACCGTTGCGGCAGCACCTCTCACGTAGTTTCATCGCAACATGCTTGACCTTGACGTAGCGTCAACTTCTACGCTGGATGTATGAAGCAGGACAAAGCAGGTACGTGGACCATTTCCGAAGTGGCCAAAGCCAGCAAAGTTTCCTCGCGGACCTTGCGGCACTACGACCAGCTCGGACTATTGGAGCCTGCCCATACCGGGCACAACGGTTACCGGTACTACGGGCAGCCCGAACTGCTGCGCCTGCAGCGCATTCTCCTGCTTCGTGAACTTGGCCTTGGGCTCGAGACCATCGGCGAAGTTCTGGATGGCCAGGCCGATCCTGCGGAGGCGCTTGCCGTACACAGGACTTGGCTGCTGGCTGAGCGGGACCGCCTGGACCGGATGTCCCGGACGGTCGACGCAACTATCGCAGCACTACGTCAAGGAGAAACCATGACCGCGGAGAATATCTTCAAGGATTTCGACAACAACCCCTACGAAGCCGAGGCGCGCGAGCGCTGGGGCGACCGGGCCGTCGACGACAGCAAGGCCCGCCACTCGGCGATGACACCAGCCCGGAAGCAGGCGTTCATGGAGGAGTACGCGGCCCTTAACCAGGAACTCGCCCGCTGCTTCGATGCCGCCCTTCCAGCGGACCACCCAGAGGTCCAGGCCGCCGTTGACCGCCACTACAAGTGGATCTGCGCCAGTTGGACACCGAACGCCGAATCCTATGTGGGCCTGGGCCGGATGTATGTGGAGGACCCCCGGTTCACCGCCAATTACGACAAGGTCCGGGTCGGCTTGGCGCCCTACCTGCTGGAAGGCATCAAGATCTACGCCGCCGAAAGACTCAGCTAGGGCATCCCGCTGAAAGCGCGACGGCGGCCCGCGTCCCCCGTATGGGGAGCCGGGCCGCCGTCGTACCTACCGCTCTGTGTAGCCCCGCTAAATGATCAGCGAGAGCACCATGATGAAGGCGAAGCCGACCACCGAGATAAGAGTCTCCATCACCGACCAGGTCTTGAACGTCTGCCCGACCGTCAGGCCGAAGAGCTCCTTCACGAGCCAGAAACCGGCGTCGTTGACGTGGGACAGGAAGAGCGAACCCGCACCGATGGCCAGGGCAAGGAGTGCCGCGTGCGTCGGGCTCAGGCTGCTCGCCAATGGAGCCACGATGCCGGCGGCCGTCACTGTGGCAACCGTCGCCGAGCCTGTCGCCAGGCGGAGCGCCACAGCCACAATGAAGCCCAGGACCAGCACGGACATGTTGGCGCCCTCGGCCCATTTCTTAACGGCGTCACCGACGCCGGCACCGATCAGGGTCTGCTTGAAGCCACCGCCGGCGCCCACGATCAGGAGGATCGCGGCGATCGGTCCGAGGCTGTCGCCGAGCTTGGCCGTGATCTTGGTGCCGGTGAATCCGACGGCATATCCGAAAGTCACCATGGCGGCGAGTACGGCAAGGGTCATGGCCACGAGCGGCTGGCCCACGAAGTCCAGGACCGTACGGATCATCGGAGCATGGGCGGCGTCGGGCCAGACGATGTCCGCCACGGCCTTCAGGAGCATGAGCACCACCGGGAAGATGATGGTCAGCAACGTGACGATGAAGCTGGGCTGACGCTTGACTTCGCTGAGATCGACGGCGTGCTTGGTGTCAACGCCGCCGGCCACCGCGGGAGCATCCACGGGAACCCAGCGCGCGGCCAACCGGGAAAACAGCGGACCACAAATGATGACTGTGGGAATGGCGACCAAGAGACCCAGTGCCAGAGTGGTGCCAAGTTCAGCCTTCACCGCGCTGATGGCGATCAGTGGCCCTGGATGCGGCGGCACCAGGCCGTGCAACACGGACAGGCCCGCCAAGGCCGGGATGGCGATGCGCATGAGCTTCATCTGCGAGCGTTGGGTGACCAGGACGATCACCGGCAGGAGCAGGACGAGACCAATCTCGAAGAACATCGGAAGGCCGATGATGACTGCGACCAAGGTGATCATCCAGACCACCTTGTTGCCGCTGGCTTTCTCCAAGAGGGTGTCCACCACACGGTTTGCGCCGCCGGAATCAGCCAGGAGCTTGCCCAACATGGCGCCAAGTGCAATCAGGATGCCGACCTCTTTGAGGACGCCACCCACGCCGTCTTCGAAGTTGCTGATGACCTTGGCCAGTTCCACTCCGGATGCAAGGCCGACGAAGGCCGAGCCGAGCACCAGGGACAGGAAGGGGTGAACCTTGAATTTGGCGATCAGCAGGACGATCAGCGCAATGCCGATGGCCGCGACCACGAGGAGTTGGGTATCGTGCCCGGTCCAATTCACGCTGCGCCACCGAACGATTGCTCGGATTGTGCCTCAAGGCCGAGCCGTTCGATGATTTCGTCTGCCTCTTCCGATGGAGAAGCAGATACGCACAATGAGATGTGGTTCTCCTCCTCCGTGGGCTCTTCCAGTGCCTCGAACTGGGATTCCAGCAACGAGGGAGGCATGAAGTGGCCGTGGCGCGAAGCCAGCCGATCGGAAATCTTGTCCTTGCTTCCTTGGAGGAAAACGAACACGACTCCCTCGCCGCGAAGGACATCGCGGTAACGCTTCTTCAACGCCGAGCACGTGATGATGCCCGGCTTTCCAGCTGCTGTGCGCTCCTTGATCCAATCGGCAATGATGTCCAGCCACGGCCAACGGTCCTCATCACCGAGTGCGTGTCCTGCCTGCATCTTTGCCACATTCGCTTCGGGGTGCAGGTCGTCGCCTTCGGCGAGGTCCCAGCCCAGGCGGCCGGCCAATACGCCGGCCACTGTCGATTTACCGGAACCGGAGACGCCCATGATCACCAATACCGGTTGTTGTGCAGTCTTCGCCATCAAAGTCTGCCTTCCTCAATTAAATATGATTTAAACGAGACTAAGCATATGACACAGGTTACACATCAGCAATTTCAGAAACCGGCGATGGTTCCGGAGCCGTTGACTTCCACTACGTGGAACGCCTCGGCGCCCCGCCCGGTCGCCATCCCGGCACGCGAGGCATTCCGCTCCAGCATGCCCCGGACAGCGCGTTCCATGCCTTCCAGGTCGGGATGCTGGCTCGCATGGATCCGGATCGCGGCGAGCTTGGCGTCAATGTGCCCTGTGACGTCCACGAAATAGTTCTCACTGTTTTCCGGACCGGCAAACAGCCAAAGCCACGGCAACTTGTAGGCCTCGAGTCCGGCCTCCGCGAGTTCCGGGTAAGCGAAAGGGTTTTCAACCGCGGGGTACACGGCCCGGGTCACGATCTCCCCCACAGCAAGGTGGTCCGGGTGGCTTTTCTGGATCCGGTCCCAGTTGCGTTCCGGGTGCATCGCCAGGACGACGTCGGGACGGACCTCGCGGACCAGCTTCACCACTTGCCTGATGACTTCATGCGTCGGTTCCAGATATCCGTCACGTTCGTGGAGGTAGTGCACGTCCGTCACGCCCACGAGGGCCGCGGCTTGTCTCTGCTCCTCCGCGCGCATGGCAATGATCTCTTCACGGTGGGCCGGATCGAAGCCCCCGGCATCGCCGTCGGTCATGACGCAGTAACTGACTTCGACGCCGGCAGCAGTCCAGGCAGCGATAGTGCCAGCCGCGCCGAAGTCGATGTCGTCCGGGTGGGCAGTAAAACAAAGCACCCGCTCAACGCGCTCCGTGGAGGCGTTGAACGGGCTCTTTGTTGACGTAGCGTCAGAAGACAAAGGGATCAGCCTTTCCGCTTTTTGATCTCTTCGGTGGCCTGCGGAACAACCTTGAAGAGGTCTCCGATGATGCCAAAGTCTGCAATCTCGAAGATCGGCGATTCGGCGTCCTTGTTGATCGCAACGATCACCTTGGAGGTCTGCATGCCGGCCTTCTGCTGGATGGCACCTGAGATGCCTGCCGAGATGTAAAGCTGCGGGGAAACGGTCTTGCCCGTTTGGCCTACTTGGTAGTCATGTCCGATCCAGCCTGCGTCCGTTGCTGCTCGGGAAGCCCCAAGTGCGCCGCCCAGCGCGTCGGCCAGTTCCTCCAAGGGACCGAAGTCGCCATCGACGCCGCGGCCGCCTGCAACCACAATCCGGGCTTCGGTGAGCTCGGGACGGCCACTGGCAGGCTTCTCGGCGCGCCCGGTGATCCGTGCGGCGTTCGCCGTGGCATCGGCGGGGACGTCGACAGTGACGGATTCAGGTGTGCTTGCCGCGGCCGGGGCCTCGACGTCAACACTGTTCGGCTTGACCGTGAGCACGGCGACGGCCGTGCGAGCCTTGGCCGTGGTGGTGTACGAGCCGGCCAGGACCGACTTATGGGCTGTGCCATCGGCGTCGACGCCCACAACATCGGTGATGACACCGGCGTTGAGCTTCACGCCAAGGCGGGCTGCGATTTCCTTGCCATCCGCCGTGTTCTCCAGCAGGACAGTTTCGGCCCCTGAAGCGGCAACAGCCGCGGCAAGGTACGCGGCTTTCGGCGCGACGAGGTAGTCGTCCAGGTCCGTCGCGGATGGCCGGTAGAGAACTGAGGCTCCATGCGCCCCCAAGGCGGCAGCGACGTCGTCGTGCAGTTCGCCGTTGAAGGCGACTGCCGTGTCCCCGAGGGAACGGGCGATCGTCAGGAGTTCGAGGCTGCTCTTCTTGAGCGCCGATCCCGGGTTGTCAATGAATACAAGTGCTTTTGCCATGTGTCTGGAATCCTCTTAGAGCAGCTTCTGGGCGGCCAGGAACTCAACCAGCTTGATGCCGGCGTCGCCTTCGTCAGTGATGATGGTGCCGGCTGTGCGCGGCGGACGCGCCTCTGCGGTGTCGACGGCGGTCAGCGAACCCGCGGTGCCTACCTGTGCGGCATCCACGCCGATGTCGGCCAGGGTGAGCGCCGTGATTTTCTTCTTCTTGGCGGCAAGGATGCCCTTGAAATTGGGGTACCGGGGCTCGTTGATCTGGTCCGTCACGGATACCAAAGCCGGCAAGGTTGCCTCGACGGTGTCCGCGTGAGCGTCGCCGTCACGGCGGGCGACTACGCGTTCGCCGTTGACTTCAAGGGAAGAAGCAAACGTGACCTGCGGGAGCCCGAGCCGCTCGGCGAGCTGGGCGGGAACCAAAGACGTTTCGCCGTCGGTCGAGGCCATGCCCGTCAGGACAAGGTCCACGGGTGCGTCAGCGCCGAGATACCGGATTGCCGCGGCGAGGGCCAGCGAGGTGGCGGCTGCATCGGAACCGGCCAAAGCATCATCGCTCAAATGCGCACCTGAGGAGGCTCCGATTTGCAAGGACTTCTTGATGGCGTTCACGGCGCCGGCGGGACCCATGCTCAAGGCGATGACCTCGTTGCCCGCTTTCGCACCTCCGCGTGCCTCGCTGAGCTGCAGGGCGGCTTCAAGCGCATACTCGTCCAGTTCGGAGAGGATGCTCTCGTCGCGGTCCGTCGTGTTGCCGGGGCCGGTGAGGTGTCGGTCGAACTGCGCGTCCGGGACGTGCTTGACCAGAACAACAATCTTCAATGTGTCTCCCACTGTGTTCGAGGCAGCCTTCCATACTCGGGGATGGCCAGCAGCTGGCGGCATGGCCAAGAGTGCCCAGCGTAAGGGCTCGTCCTAGCTAAGCATATTGCGGGACAAGTCGGGCAACGCCGTGTACCCGCGTTAACTCCTGTTTCATGGATCGCTCGCATTTGCCGGGCTAAGCACGCGACGGCGGGCGGCACCGTGTGGTGCCGCCCGCAGTCGTAGATTACTAGCTTGTTGCCCAATGGAACGCTACTGTGCGGCGTCCAGGGTCACATCGAGCTCCTGCGTCTGACCGCCGCGCTGGATGGTCACCTTGACCGTTGAACCTGCCGGCCGCTCACGGACAGCCGCGGTGAGCTGATCGGGGTCGTTGACGTCCATGCCTGCGAACTTGGTTACGACGTCACCCACCTTGATGCCTGCTTTCTCGGCAGCGGAGCCCGCGGTGACGCTTGCCACCTGAGCGCCTACCGAGAACCCGGAGGTGCTTCCTGTGGCCGACTTGGGCTGCACGCTGACGCCGAACTGCCCATGGCTGGCCTTGCCCGACTTGATGATTTCATCAGCAACACGCTTCGCGTTGTTGATGGGGATGCTGAAGCCCACACCGATGTTGCCGCTTGAGGAAGACGAAGAACTGTTGCTGCCGGCCGAGGCGATCGCCACGTTGACGCCGATGATCTCACCCTTGGAGTTCACCAGGGCCCCACCGGAGTTGCCCGGGTTGATGGCTGCATCGGTCTGGATCACGTTGAGCGAAACGGTGCCTTGGCTCGCACTGCGCTGGCTTTGGCCACCGCCTGGAGGAGCGAACTGGAATCCTCCCTGGCCGCCACCCTGCGAGCTGTCGGAGCCGCCGTTGGGAACAGCCGAGGACGCCACACTGATGGTGCGGTTGAGCGTAGACACGATGCCGTCGGTGACGGTGCCCGGCAGGCCGAGAGGGGCGCCAATGGCAACGGCGTTGTCCCCAACGTTGATCTTGCTTGAGTCACCGAGCGTAGCCGGCACCAGGCCCGAAGCGTTGTCCACCTTGATGACGGCGAGGTCCGACAGTGGGTCCGTACCTACGACCGTCGCCTTCATGACGCGTCCATCACTTAACCGCACTTCAATCGCGGCGTTGGCGCTGGCGCCGTCGAGGGTCACCACATGGGTGTTGGTCAGGATGTGTCCCTGATCATCGAGGACGATGCCGGAACCCGTGCCGCCCTGGCTTCCGCTGGAGGCCATGATGGTCACGACGCTGGGCGAAGCCTTGGCTGCTGCTGCCGTGATGGCGTTGACGTCATCCTTGTTGTTGACGATCACCGTTCCCGTCTGGCTGCTGCTGGCAGCGATCTGGGTCCGGCTGCCGAACAACTGATCACTGGCGGCCACCACGCCGCCGCCCACGAGCCCTGCGGCCAGGATGCTGGCCACCAAGGTGCCGACGCCGAAGACTGGCTTGCGCTTAGGGCCGGCCACTGGACCGCCCGGGTGGGCCGCTGCCGGGAACTGCTGGGTGGGATAGTGCTGCGCGGGATTCGGTCCACCGTAGAAAGGCTGGTGCTGCGGATATGGGTGCGCCTGGCCTGCGGCGTAGTCCGGGCGCTGCGGTTCCGCATGCTGCGGCGCCGCGCTGTGCTGGGAGGCGCCGTGCTGTGCTGGGTTGTTCTGGGGAGCGCTGTTTTGAGGCGCATTGTCTCGAGGCACACTGTGCTGCGCCTGAATCCGTTCGGTGGCGCCTTCGGCCGGGCCCTGGGCCCAAGGTGCCGGGGTCTGCGCTGTGTAACCGGGTTGCGCGGTGTGACCGGGCTTTGCGGTGAAATCCTGACCCGGCTGGTATGCCGGCAGCGGCGCCGTAGGCTGGGAGCTTGCTTGCTTGTCCCCCTCCGCCTTGCCGTTGCTCTCAGGACCATGGTTCTCTGGGCCATTGTTCTCAGGCACGGCGCCCTGTGCTGGGTTCTCCGTCATGGGACTTCCTTTCTTCCTCGTCCCCTTAACTATCGTCGCTCTTGCTGAATCAAGAGTCGACGTTCGCTGGGAGCTTGCTGAACGCCGTCCTCGGAACGGACATGTGCCCCGAGCGGCCCCGGCTAGCCCCTTCAACGCTGGGGCAGGGCAGATCTCTCCCCGTTTCGCTGGCGGCATATTTACCGCTGTGGACGCTCCAAAAGGTGCACCATAGAATAAGTGGAATTGCCACAGCGACCTGCGGCTTGACAACCATGCGTGGGGGCGCTGATGCATTCTGTTTCGATTGGTCCGGCTTGGACCAATCGCAGACGTGCTGAAGGGTTGCACATGCGGTCAATGTTGAAACGTGTACTCGCCGTCATCGGCCTGGCTGGAATGCTGGCCCTCCCGGCCGCAGCAGCCTGGGCCGCTGACCCGGTGACTATTCCGTCCGGCCAGAACATCACTGACGACGCCGGCGTCCTTCGCGACAAGACTGCGGTTCAAAACGCAATCAAGTCCCTCTACAGCGAACACCAGTTCAATCTGTATGTCGTCACTGAAAAGACCTTCACCAACCCGGCCACGCCCACCGACTGGGGCAATGCAGTGGCAAAGAAGAAGTCCTTCGGATCGACGGACGTCTTGCTGGCCATCGCCACGGACGAGGGCAAAGTAAACATCACGCGTGGCCCTGGCAGCAAGATCACTGATTCCCAGCGTGACGACATCCTCAAAAACGCTGTCCTAGCAAACCTTGTGCAGGGCAAGAAGAACTACGACCAAGCAGCGATTGATGCCGCCAAGGCCATCGGCGACACCCAGAATTCCGGCGCGGGCACTGCGGTACTCATCGGCGCGGGCGTGGTTGCGGCTGGGGGCGTTGGCACGTACTTGTACTTCCGCAACCGCCGCAAGAAGAGCCCGGCATCCAGCGCGAGCTACGGCCCGCAGGGAGAGCAGCTGGATCCCCTTGCCTCCTTGAGTATCGCGGAATTGCGGCGCAAAGCTGGATCGCTGCTCATCGAAGCAGATGACACCATCAAGTCCAGTGAGCAGGAACTCGGCTTCGCCCAAGCGCAATACGGTGATGCCGCCGTCGGGAACTTCACCAAGGCCTTGCTGGATGCGAAAAACCACATGACCGAATCTTTCAAGCTGCAGCAACAGCTCGATGACCAGATCCCGGACACTGAAGAGCAGCAGCGTAGTTGGCTCGGCGAAATCATCCGACGCTCGGAGGCCGCCCTTGAGTCGTTGCGCGAGCAAAAGGCCGATTTCGACTCCCTGCGTGAGCTTGAGAAGAACGCACCCCAGGCTTTGGCAGCTGTTGCTGCCGGCGCCAACGAGGCGGAGGCGAAGATCAGCAGTGCCGAGGAATCCCTGAACGGCCTGCGCGAAAAATACGCAGACAGTGCGCTTGGCCACGTGAGCGACAACATCACGCAGGCCAAGGACCGCCTTGCCTTCGTTCAGAACGCAACAAGTACAGCCCAAGAAAAGCTGGCGGCAGGTGAAAGCAGCCTTGCCGCAGTGGCGGTACGCGCCGCGGAAGAAGGCCTACACCAGACCAACGTGCTGATCGGTGCCATTTCCAAGGTAGCGGGCAGCCTCGACGAAGCCCGGAACTCGTTAGAGGGTGCGATGGCGGAGACCAGCCAGGACCTGGCACAAGCCAAAGCGATGATCCAGTCCGGCGAGCACCCGGAACTGGCCGGTCCGGTGGCCGGAGTCGAAGCCGCGCTGGCTCAGGTCAAGGCAGAAATCCAAGGCGGCAAGATCGATCCCATCGCCACCTTGGACCGGGTGGAGAGGGCACACCAAGCCTTGGACCAGTCCCTCTCGGGAATCCGCGATCAGCAGGAACAGGCGCGGCGCGCGCAGGCCTCGCTTCAGCAGACCATCATGGCTGCTCAGTCCCAGATCAGCGCAACCTCGGACTACATCGCGGCGCGGCGCGGCGGCGTTGGCCCCGAGGCCCGTACTCGATTGGCCGAAGCCCAACGGAATCTCGACTACGCCCTGTCCATTTCCCGCAATGACCCGGTCACCGCGCTGACGTATGCTCAGCAGGCCCAGGCGCTTGCGTCACAAGCCGCGCAACTGGCACAGTCCGACGTCGATCAATTCGGCGGTTTCGCCAACCAAGGCTACGGCCGTGGCGGCATGTTCGGCGGTGGGGGCAGTGGTGGTGGCCTCGGCGGAGCGATTCTAGGCGGCATCCTCATCAACTCCATCCTCCACGGCGGCGGAGGCGGCTGGGGCGGTGGGAATAACGACGACGGAGGCGGCGGAGGTTTCTTCGGCGGCGGCGACGGTGGTGGAGGCGGAGGCTTCTTCGGCGGCGACGGGGGCGGCGGCTGGGGCGGCGACGGCGGCGGAGACGGGAGCTTCTAGCTCACGAAGACTAGGTGGGGGCCAGTCCCCCACGTAGAGCGGTACAAGAACTGATCACTGGATTCAGTGGGCACCACTGAGCAGGACGAAAGGCAACACCATGGTTAAGCAGTCCATTTTCGGGCGGATCGCGC
Source organism: Arthrobacter sp. DMZ02-1R (assembly GCF_057747935.1). Taxonomy (NCBI): domain Bacteria; kingdom Bacillati; phylum Actinomycetota; class Actinomycetes; order Micrococcales; family Micrococcaceae; genus Arthrobacter; species Arthrobacter sp. DMZ02-1R. Next base: position 1,454,809 of record NZ_CM173230.1, on the reverse strand, counting down.
AGCTCGCCAAGGCGAACATCAATGCCTTGCTCGACCAAGCTGAGGACCCGCAGAAGATGCTGGACCAGATGGTCCGCGACTACTCGAACAACATCGCCGAGGCCGAGTCCGCCGTGGCGCAGACCATCGGCAACCTCCGCATGCTCCAGGCCGACTACAACGAGGACATTAAGAACGCCCAGGACTGGGGCAACAAAGCCCTTGCAGCCTCCCGCAAGGCGGACGAGTACCGTGCTACCGGTAACGCGGCCGACGCCGTGAAGTTCGACAACCTTGCCAAGGTGGCCATCCAGCGCCAGATGTCGGCCGAGAACCAAGCCAAGGCCGCCGAGCCCAACATCTCCTCCCAGTCGGAAGTCGTGGACAAGCTCAAGAGCGGCCTGGACCAGATGAAGGGCAAGCTCAACGAGCTCACCAGCAAGCGCAATGAGCTGATTGCCCGCTCCAAGACGGTTGCTGCCCAGACCCAGGTGCACGACGCCCTCAAGAGCATCGACATCATGGACCCCACCAGCGAGGTTGGCCGCTTCGAAGAGAAGATCCGCCGCGAAGAGGCCAAGGTACTCGGCCAGCAGGAGCTTGCAGCTTCCAGCCTGGACGCACAGTTCAACCAGCTTGAGGACCTTGGCGAGCAGACTGAAATCGAGGCTCGCCTGGCGGCGTTGAAGTCCGGCGGTTCGAAGGCTGCGATCAGCGCAGGCGCTACCGCTCCGGCAGATGACACGGTGGACGAAGCCGACTTCGACAAGCTCTGATCCAACCAACAGAATGGCCGGACCTCCATCGAGGTCCGGCCATTCTTACTTGCTGCGTGCTTTAGGCCCCGACGGCAAGCCGCCCGACGATCAGCCGCATGATTTCATTGCTGCCTTCCAGGATCTGGTGGACACGCAGGTCCCTGGCAATCTTCTCCAGCCCGTATTCGGACAGGTATCCGTAGCCGCCATGCAGCTGGATGGCCTTGTTTGCCACGTTGAAACCCGCATCCGTGGCGACGCGCTTGGCCATCGCGCACAACCTCACGGTGTCCGGGTCTCCACGGTCCAAGGCGTCAGCGGCGCGGAGGATCAGCGTCCTGGCAGTTTCGAGTTCGGTGTCCATGTCGGCGATATCAAACAAGAGGGATTGCTGGTTGATGAGTGGCCCACCAAATGCCGAGCGCGACTTGAGGTAGGCGATGGACTTGTCCAGCGCCGCCTGGCCGCCGCCCACGGAACAGGCACCCATATTGACGCGGCCCCCATTGAGGCCCTTCATGGCGATGCCGAATCCGCTGCCTTCCTCGCCTAGGCGGTTGGCCACGGGGACCCGTACGTCCTCGAAGATGACCTGGCGGGTGGGCTGCGCATTCCATCCCATCTTCTTTTCGTTCGGGCCGAAAGACAGGCCCGGCGCGTCCGCGGGCACCACGATTGCTGTGATTCCTTGGCTTCCCGTGTCCGCCGTCCGGGCCATGACCACATAGATGCTGGAAGCACCGGCACCCGAGATGAACTGTTTGGTGCCGTTAAGAACGTAACTGTCGCCGTCGAGCACTGCTTTGGTGCTCAGCGCCGCGGCGTCGGAGCCTGCTCCCGGCTCCGTGAGGCAATAGCTGCCCAGGGCTTCCATGGACGCAAGCTGCGGAACCCATTGGGCCCGCTGCTCATCGTTGCCGAAAGCGTCGATCATCCAGACCACCATGTTGTGGATGGAAATGTACGCGGCGATGGTGGGGTCTGCTTTGGACAGTTCCTCAAAGATCAAGGCAGCATCGGTGCGCGTAAGCCCTGAACCGCCGAACTCTTCCCGGACATAAATGCCTCCCATGCCAAGGGTGCCCGCTTCCCGAAGGACGTCCACCGGGAAGTGTTTGGTCTCGTCCCATTCGGCGGCGTGCGGGGCAATGGCAGTCTTGGCGAAGTCGCGCACCATCTCCACCACCGCTTGCTGGTCTTCCGTGAGCTCAAACATTGGCACTCCTTTTCCCGGTTTGTCCGGCTATTGGTAGCGGTTTACTTGCTGACTTTCCCCATCAGCGAAGCGATCGGACGAAGGAACAGCGGCCTGGCGAGGAACCACGCGCCCACAATCACCAGGAGTGACGCGGCGAAAATGCCGAAGCCAACCCAGTTGATGTCGTCGCTGCCGCCGTACATGTGGTTCAGGTTGCGCAACGCCCCGGTGGCGAGGACCAAGGTGACATGCACGATGGTGAAGAGCACGAAGTACACCATCACCGGGAAATGCACGGCGCGGGCAAGCTCGATGGGATACACCTTGTTCACCATGCCGGCACTCTTCGGCCAGGCCGAGGATGTGCGCAGGCCTGTGATGACGGCCAACGGCGCGGCGATGAAGACCGTGACGAAGTAAGTCAGCAACTGCAGCGCGTTGTAGTTGACCCAGCCGTCCTCCGTAGGCCAGTTCAAGGATGCGTACTGGAGCGCGGCGGAAATTGCGTTCGGGAACACATCCCAGCGCGTGGGAATGATCCGCATCCATTGCCCGGTAGCGAAAATCACGATGATGAAGACAATCCCGTTCAGCACCCACAGTGCATCCAGCGTCAGGTGAAACCAAAGGTCCAAGCTGATCTTGGTAGGCGCGTTCTTGGTCCGGATCAGGCCTGTGTTGTTGCGGGTCCATTGGGCCGGTGGCCGCTTGGCTGTGCGAACCTGCCAACCGGAGCGGACGATGAGGACCATGAAGAAGACGTTCAGGAAATGCTGCCACCCGAGCCAGGCCGGGAAACCTACAGGAGCGCTCTCCGGGAGGCTGGATGCGCCCGGGTAGTCGTGCAAGAACGATTGCACGCTCGACGTGCCAGTCAACCATTTGGCCACCAAGACAATGAGCAAAAGCACGATCAGCACACCGGGAACCACCCAGACGGGTTGGGACCACTTGCTCTTGGCTGCTGTCGACTTTTTCGCTGGGGTGGACATCTTCTCAGACACCTCTCGGATGAACTTTGCAATCACGGACGCATCAAGCTAACAGGCTTTGGGCTGAAGCGGCCAAAGCCTGTTACGCCATCAATTGGATCGGGCTTTGATGGCCTCGACGAGTTTCGGAACAACGGTGAAAATATCGCCCACGATTCCGAAGTCGGCCACATCAAAAATGGGCGCGTCCTCGTCTTTGTTGATGGCCACAATGGTCTTGGCGGTCTGCATGCCTGCGCGGTGCTGGATGGCTCCGGATATTCCCAAAGCAACGTACAGCTGCGGGGACACACTGACACCGGTCTGGCCAACTTGGGCCGTCTGGGCGATGTACCCGGCGTCGACGGCGGCCCTTGACGCGCCGATCGCCGCACCCAGAGCGTCGGCCAACTGTTCAACCAGCACAAAGTTCTCGGACGAGCCCAGGCCCCGTCCGCCGGACACCACCGTTGTGGCACTGCGAAGCTCCGGGCGGGCAGAGACAACGGGATCGTCGTTGAACCGGTCAATGACAGCGGCACCCGCGGTGGTGGCTTCCACAACCGCGGCGCTGACGTCCGCAGTGGTTGCTGGAGCCTGGCCTTCGATCGCACCCTGTCGAATGGTGAGGATGGGCAGCCCGCCGTCCACCGCGGACTCAACGATGTATGCCCCGCCAAAGACTGAATGCTGGGCGACAACGGTTCCGTTGTCAGTGCGCACCTGCACGACGTCGGCGAGCACACTGCCGCCCGTCCGCACGGCAAGCCGGGCGGCGGCTTCGCGGCCATCCGCGGTGTTCGTGGTAAGCACGGCCGCCGGCTCATAAGCCTCAACCGCCCGGCTCAGCGCATCGACTGCAGGGGCCACCAGAACGGTCCTAGCGGCTGGAGTCACAGCCGAGTAGATCCTTGCCGCGCCCAGCTCACCCAGCCGGGCGACGTCGTCGTCCGCTAGAGGCTCCGATGAGACCACGACGGCGACTGGCGAGCCCAGCGTGGCAGCGGCTACCAACAGCCCGCGGGCTGAGGCTGCAATCTCGCCACGGTGGGAAATTTCGATAAGTGCCAAAACGTTCAACATCTCTATTCCTCCCTCAGACCAGGCGATTCGCAACGAGGAACTCAGCCAGCTCATTGGCTGCCGTCCCATCATCGATGAGTTTTCTTCCGGCTGCGCGCGCTGGCCGTTCGACAGTCGAGACCACCACGGTGCGGCTCGCGCTTGCCGGGACTTTGAGTTCGGAGACGGACAGCGTGGCAACTGGTTTGCGCTTCGCAGTCAGGATGCCTTTGAAGTTGGGAAACCGGGCTTCCGGGAAGCGTTCAGTCACAGTGAGGATGGCGGGCAGCTCCGCATGGACGTTAAGTGTTCCGCCCTCGCCCTGGCGAACGCCGCTTACCGCGCTGTCCGCGATCTCTGCGGAGATCAACGATCCCAGCAGAGGCAACTGGAGGTGCTCGGCAACCATGGCGGGCACGACGCCGGCGCGGCCATCCGTGGATTCGTTGCCGGCCAGCACCACGTCAAATCCTGTGGACCGCAAGGCGGCCGCTAGTGTCGCGGCGGTGCGGCCCGTGTCGGCGCCTTCCAGAGAATCATCCAGGACGTGTACCGCTGAATCCGCGCCCATGGAAAGAGCTTTGCGCAGGGCCTGGGAGGCCCCGGCGGGACCCATGGTCATTGCCACGACTTCGGTGCCCTTGTTGGCGTCCTTGATGCACAAAGCTGACTCAAGGGCGCGTTCGTTGATTTCATCAACCACGCTGTCAGCGGACTCACGGTCGAGCTGACCCGTAGCGAGGTCGAGCTTCCGTTCTTCCGCTGTGTCCGGCACTTGTTTGACGAGCACGACGATCTTCATTCAACAGCTCCCTCGATGCAAATGGCTGACGCTTGGAATCGAGAATACTAGGAACTCCTAGTATTTACCATGCAGCGATGGAAGGAATACTTGGATCTCCTATTGATTCTTGCGGGAGCTGGGGTTCCCACGCCGGGATCGCCGTGCGGTCCAGCGGTGAGTATCAGAATCCGGAAGGGACCGGCCTAACCCTGGCGAATGCCGAGAGTGTTGCCGTCGGGGTCACGGAACCAAGCTCCGCGTGCAGGGCCGAGCTGGGCGATGTGCCCTGTCGTGGCAAGGGGGCCCTCCGCGTAGTCGAGGAACTCGACGCCCTTGGCGGCCAGGTCCTGGACCACGGCCTCGATGTCATCCACTTCGAAGTGGGCCAGAGTGTGCTCGGTAGCTGTAGGCGGACGCTTGAAGACAGAGATCTCACTGACCGACCCGCAACGGTACCGGACGCCTACCGGAGTTTCCCAGAGGAAGGTCAGCCCTAAGATGCCGCCGTAGAATTCCTTCGCCCGTTCCAGATCCGTGACCGGAATTGTCGCCACGACCATCGTTGCATTGATCATCAGGAACCTCCCTGCCGGCCCGTTCCGTCAGATGAACGGCCGATTCGGCCCAAGTCTTGTCCTCCAGGAGCCGGACTGTCAACGCTTGAAGCGTGTCCTAGTTCGCGCTGCGTCCTGAGGGTCCGGGGGATGCGTTGCGGCTTCGCGCGGCCACCACCACGCTGACAAGCACCGACAACGCTACGACCACGACGATTCCGGCGAAGTTGGGCTGGAATTCCAGGGCGAGTAGGTGTGGTTCTCCACCCGTCTAGGTGTAAGCCGCTGCGAATGGTTCAACTTGCATGGCCTCCCGGACCGTAGCCAACAGGGCAAAACAAAAGAGCCCGCCCTGTCGGGCGGACTCTTTCGTGTATTTGGTTGCGGGGACAGGATTTGAACCTGTGACCTCTGGGTTATGAGCCCAGCGAGCTACCGAACTGCTCCACCCCGCGTCGCAAAATCAACTCTACCGCACATTCGTAGGCGCCTCTGACCACTCGCGTGTGGGCTGCGGCACGTTGAGGAACACCCCGCTTTCCACCCCGCGAAAGCGATGGAAAACAAAAAGATCCGGCACAGTATCTCTACTGTGCCGGATCCTTTTCTCCAGTTGCGGGGACAGGATTTGAACCTGTGACCTCTGGGTTATGAGCCCAGCGAGCTACCGAACTGCTCCACCCCGCGTCGCAAGAACTACTTTACCTGCCGGTGAATGTCAGGCCAAATCCAAACGACGTGACTTCCGTCTCCCGGTCCGCCGGCGGCCCGCCTCCGGCCCCAAAACGGCCTAAGCACTGCGGTCAGGCCACCGAAACAAAAGGAAGACCGGGCCAGCCCTGGTGGGCCGGCCCGGTCCTGTAACGCTCCCCGGCTAGGCCGATATCAGCCAGCTGGAGAACTACCTACTTGCTCGGCGATGGCGACGACGTGGACGTCGGCGACGGCGTCGCGCTGGCGGAAGGCGCCGGCGTGACACCGAGCCGGGACTCGGCGTCGAGCGCCTTCTTCAGCGCGGCGGACAGAATGTTCTGCTGCGCGCCATAGCCGGCGAAGTCACCCTTGGCCAAAGCGGCCTGGCCGTCCTGGATTGCCTTGTTGGCTTCATCCAGCGCAGCCTTCAGCTGGGCCTGGGCATCCGCTGCGGCAGGCGGAGTGCTGGCCCCCGGTGGGGTGGGAGTCTGGCCGTTGTTGGCCGAGTCCCCAGCCGAAGCCCCGGAGTCACCCCCGAACAGGATCTTCAACGCGGCGTCGAGCGTCGGAGCAAAGCCGACCTTGTCACCAAAGGCCACCAGCACCCTCTGAAGCGTCGGATATGAGGTCTCACCCGTCGATTTCAGATACACCGGCTGAACATAGAGCAGGCCTCCGCCCACCGGCAAAGTCAAAAGGTTGCCGTTGAGCACATCCGAGGCGCCTTGTCTCAGCAGGTTGAGTTCCCGCGACACTTCAGGATCGGAGTTGAACTTATTCTGGGCCTGGCCAGGTCCCGGGACTTGGGTGTCCGTGGGCAACTGAAGCAAGCGCAGCTGCCCGTATGTGTCAGCCTTCACCCCCTTCTGGCTACCTGCGTCGGAATCTGCTGCCAGGAAGCCGTACAGGATATTCCGAGCGGCCCCGTTGACAACCTGCGGAATGAAGGATGACGTCAGTTGGAACGCAGGCTTGGTCTGGTCGGGCATCTGCAGGGACATGTAGAACGGCGGCTGCTTGACGGCATCGGTGACCGTGGGGTCGTTCGGAACGCTCCACGCATCGTTGTTCTGGTAGAAGTTGTCCGCATTGGTCACGTGGTAACGCCCAAGCAGCTCACGCTGAACCTTGAACAGGTCCTCAGGGTAACGAACGTGGCTCATCAGCTGTCCCGACATTTCCGAGTACGGCTTGATGGTGGTCGGGAAGATCTTTTCCCAGGCCTTCAGGATGGGGTCCTGGTCATCCCAGGCGTACAGGGTCACCGATCCGTCGTAGGCATCAACAGTGGCCTTGACCGAGTTCCTGATGTAGTTGACGGTGCTGTTCGGCAAGGCTGCTGTACGTCCCGAGGTGGTCTGCGAGTCAGCCGTAGCGTTCTGGAGCTGCTGCTGCTGCGAATATGGGAAGTACTGGCTGGTGGTGTAACCGTCCACGATCCACTTCACGCGGCCATCCACCACTGCGGGATAGGCGCTGCCGTCCACGGTCAGGTACGGAGCAACCTTTTGCACGCGCTCACGCGGGGTGCGGTCATAGAGGATCTGGGACTTCTCGTTGACGCCATCAGACAGCAGCAGGTCCGAAGACTGGAACTTGATGGAGTACAGGAGGCGGTTGAACCAGTTACCCACATTAGGGCCACCGTTGCCTGTGAACGTGTACTGCGTTTCGGTCGAGGTGTCCTTGCCGGCAGGACGGTCCTGTTCACGGTGCGCGGCACCGTCCGGGGCGCCGACCACCGAGTAGTCCGGCGAATCTTCCCCGAAATAGATACGGGGCTGGTAACTCGTGTCGCTGCCGAGTGTGCCCGTGGATGGAATGCCGGACAGCAGGAAGTCGGGCTTGCCGTCAACCGTGAATGTGTTGCCTTTGGCGGCCACTACCCCATAACCGTGTGTGTAGACGATATGCCGGTTGACCCAGGTTTGTTGGCTGGCGTTCAACCCGTCCTGGTTCAATTCACGGACAGCAATCACAGTGTCCTGGGTCTTGCCGTTCACCGTGTACCTGTCAACGTTCAGGGCCTTGGGGAACTGGTAATACGGACGGTATTGCTCCAACTGGGAGAACGCGGAAGAGACCAGGTTCGGGTCCAGCAACCGGATATTGGCAGCCGTCTGCGCGTCCTTGGCAAGAGCCCCGCTCTTGGCGGCCGTCGTGGCGTTGTAAGGGGAAACCTTGATCTGGTCCAAACCGTAGGCTGCCCGGGTCATCGCAATGTTGCGGTCGATGTACTTGTTTTCCAGTGTCTGCTCCGAGGGGCGGACTTGGAACTGCTGAATGACCCAGGGGTAGACGCCACCTGCGAGGATTGACGTGATAATGAGCATCGCGGTGCCGATGACAGGAAGGCGCCAGCGGCCGATCACAGCGGCCACGATGAAGAGGATGGCCACGAGGCCAGCGGCAACGGCCAGGATGGTCTTGGTGGGGATCACAGCGTTGACATCGGTATAAAGGGCGCCCGCCCAGTGTCCGCCGTTGTTTTGGACGGTGCTGTAGACGTCCAGCCAGAAGTTGGCTCCAAGAAGCAGCAGGAAAATGGCGCCGGTCAAGGCCAGGTGGATCTGTGCCGCGCGGCTCGTGAAGATGCCGCGTTCCATGAGCCTGATGCTGCCGTAGAGGTAGTGTGTCAGGATCCCGGCGATTCCGGCAACCACCACAACGCTCATAAGGAAACCCGTGACGAACCCAAGGAACGGCAAAGTCATGAGGTAGAAGCTGATGTCCAGGCCGAACTGCGGGTCAGCCTGGCCGAACGGCACCTGGTTGAAGAACAAGAGGACTTTCTGCCATTGGCTCGCAGCAGCGCTTCCGGCGAACAGCCCGAACAGCACGGGGATGCCGATCATGACCACTCGGCGCACTGGTTCAAGCTGCGCCTGGTAGCGGTTCATGGTGTCCCTGGCCTCGGAGTCAGGGGCATAGACGGGCCGCGCGTGGTAAGCGACGCGGATCGCGTAGAAGACTGCGACGAACATCAGGGCGAAGCCGGCCAGGAAGACGAGGATCCGGGCAAGATTCTCCCGGAAATACACTTCGAAGAAGCCCAACTGCTGATACCAGAGGACGTCGGTCCACACATTGGCAAAGAAGATGAATCCCACCACTACGACCGCCACGACGATCAGGGTAGGAGTCAGGGCACCCCGTCTCAGCGGCGGTCTTCCGGGCGGGTTGGTGCTGGCTGGACGGGACAAACTCGGTACCTCATAGCTGGTCGTCAGTTAATTGTCATCAGTGCGTGTGTTCGCCGGCCCCGGTGCCTGGTGCTGATGGCGGAGGCCGTCATATGTGCCACGAGTGGCGGTGGAGCTAAGTTCCACCGTCAGTCTAGTTGTTGGAGCACGTCGGAAGACGGGACATGTCCTGTCCAGAGGCGAGTCGTTCCACGGCCGACTTCGCATCCGCCAGGGTCTCCACTTTGACAACTTGCAGGCCGTCGGGAATATGCCCCACGACTTCGTCGCAATTGGCTGCCGGTGCGAGGAAAAGGGTGGCGCCTCCGTTACGGGCTCCCCGCATTTTCTGGGCGATTCCGCCGATAGGTCCCACGGTGCCATCGGGCGAAATAGTGCCGGTGCCGGCCACATGCTTGCCACCCGTCAGGTCGCCGGGAGTGATGCTATCGATGATGCCCAGGGCAAACATCATGCCGGCACTTGGTCCGCCCACCTGGTCCAAGGAGATCTTCACATCGAACGGGAAGGTGAACTTGTACTGGAGCATCACTCCGAGGATGTAGCGGCCGTTTGAGCTCTTGCCCGGCGTAATGTTCACGGTCACCGGAGTTCCCTTGCGGTCGACGACGACGGCGGCTGGCGCGCCCGCACCATCGGCCAGTGCGGTTTGGACGACATTGAGGGACGTAACGGCCTTGCCGTTGATCGAGGTGAAAACGTCTCCCGTTTGGAGTTTGCCTGCGGAGGCCGAGCCGTCGGACAACCCCGCAACTTCAAGTTTCTGCTGGTACGGAATGTTCTCTTCCTGGAGCGCAGAGGCAACCGCATTCTCTTGGGAGGTTGTCATGGCGAGCGCGCTTTCCTGTTCGGATTGCTGCTTGGTGACGCCCTTGGGATAGAGCAATTCTTCGGGGTACACGGCTTTGGAACCGTCCAACCAGGCCTGGAACGCCTCGAAAATGCTCACTGGCCCGTTGGGGCCACCGTTGATGTACACGGTGGTCAGGTCGAGATTTCCTTTGGCGGGGAAGGTCTCATGGCCCGTGATGCTAATGACCGGTTTGTTGTGGTCCGTGCCCAGGGTGTTGAACGTTGGCCCCGGCGATTCCACCACGTAAGGAACGGGGAGGGCAGCGGCGGCCACTCCCAACACGATGGTCAGGGCGCCGGAGACCAGCATCGCGAAGTACCGTCCGTCACGCCGTCGCGCCGGTTCAGGCGCGTGAGGCTGTTCCGGCTCCGGCTCCCGCGACTCAGCTTCCTGCGCCGGGGAAGGGGCATGCGACGTCGGGGCATCTTGCGGGAAGGAGGGGCCGAGAGGCTGTCCGGGTTCCCCGGACGCTCCGGGGCTCGGCAAACTAGTCAATGAAAGACCTCTCCGCGCAGGAACTCGTGCCCGACGCTACCGTTGCGGCCTCTCAGGGTGGAGGCCAGTAAACATACCAACGATCCACCCTACGACGCTGTGCCCACCGGACGTGCTTTGCCTAGAGCGAACGACGCGTTCCTGAGGCAGACAGCCCCCGGGCATCGCGGTACCTTGAAAGTGATCACCAGTCACATCGACGATCGGCGGCACCATGACCTCCAACCCCAACACCCCGTCCAACGGAGACGATTCACCCCAGGACCCTCTGGCAGAAATGCTGAAGAACCTGATGGGCGGGCAAGGCATGGGCAACATCGACCCCGCCGAATTGGCGAAGGCCGCCGGGCTGCCGAACGACCCCAATATGCTGCAGCAAATGTTTGCCCAAGTGCAGGCCATGATGAGCTCCACCTCCGAGGGCCCTGTCAATTGGCAGCTCGCCCACGAGAACGCCCGCCGCGTTGCCGCCGCTGGCACGGATCCGTCGGTGAATGCCGTGCAGGCCCGCGAAGTCGACGAGGCCCTACGGCTAGCGGAACTCTGGCTGGATCCGGTCACTGACCTTCAAGCAACTGGCCTGATTGGCCGCGCCTGGTCCCGCGCCGAATGGGTGGAAGCCACCCTGGCCACCTGGAAACGGCTCACCGAGCCGGTGGCGAACAGCATCGCCAATGCGCTCTCGGACGCACTAACCCAGCAGATGCCGGAAGAAATGAAGGCCATGATGGGTGGCACCTCCTCCATGTTGCAGAACATGGGCGGCGCCATCTTCGGCATGCAGCTTGGCCAGGCCATCGGCGCCCTGTCCGCCGAGGTGGTCAGTTCCACCGACATCGGTGTTCCGCTCGCCGATCTCGAAATGGCCTTGCTACCGGCCAATGTGGCCAAATTCGGCGAAGGCCTGAGTATCCCGGAGAATGACGTCCGGCTGTTCCTCGCCGTCCGCGAAGCCGCGCATGCACGCCTGTTCGTGCAGGTTCCTTGGCTGAGGGGCCACCTCCTCGGCGCCATCGAGGCCTATGCCCGCGGCATCCACATTGACATGTCGCGTGTGGAAGACCTCGCCCGCGATCTCGACCCGGGCAATCCCGAGGGCATCCAAGAAGCCTTGTCCCAAGGCGTGTTCACGCCCGAGCGCACGCCCGAACAAGCGGCGGCCCTGGAGAAACTCGAGACGGCCTTGGCACTTGTTGAGGGCTGGGTGGACGAACTAACCGCCGCTGCCACCGAGAAAGTGCTGCCCTCCGCCGTCGCACTCCGCGAAACGGTGCGTCGGCGCCGCGCCACAGGAGGACCCGCGGAACACGCGTTCTCCTCACTGGTGGGACTGGAACTGCGCCCGCGGCGCCTGCGCGAGGCCGCGACGTTGTGGGCTGCGCTGAAGGACGAACGTGGAATCGCCGGCCGCGATGCCATCTGGCAGCACCCCGATTTACTCCCCACAGCCCACGACCTGGACGATCCCACGGGCTTCACCGAACGGCGCCGCCTGGCCGAAGCCAGCGATACCGAGGTGGACGACGCCCTGCAGAAGCTCCTTGAGGGTGGCTACGACACCCCGGACGAGAGCGGCCCGGAGGCTCAGGAGTCTGATGAGGAAGACACCTCCGGCGACAACCCGGAACCTGGTGGACCCAAGGCCTAACCGGCCCTGCCTTAAGGCGCGGCTCCATAAAGGAGCCGCGCCGCTCCCAGCAGCATTTAGTCGGCGTCAGCCTCGGCGTCCCAGTCCCGGGCTGGCGGGTCGGCGCCATTGTCATCCGGACCGAGACCCCGCGACGTCGCAAAGGCGACGCCCTCCAGGAAGGCTTTGGCCCGCTGCGTCTCAGGGTATGCCTCCAACAATCGCCAAAAAGCGGCGTTATGTCCGGCCACCAGAAGATGCGCGAGTTCGTGGAGCAACACGTAGTCGATAACCCACTGCGGCATAGCCTGGAGCTTGTCCGACAACCGGATGGTCCCGTCCGCCGGAGTAGCTGAACCCCACCGTGACTTCTGGTTGCTGACCCAGCGGACCGACGTCGGGATGGCACGACCGCCCAGATACTTTGATGACAGCTCCGAGGCATGAACGGCGAGGGCGGCATCGCCGGCGGGACGCCTCCTGCCGGCACCTTGGGTCCGCCTCTCCCCCTGGCGTTTGAGCTTTTCCAGCATCCGCCGGACCCATTCGCTCTCTTGTGCCTTCGTGAAGTGGGCAGGGATCGCAACAATCGCGTTCCCGTCCTCCCAGAAAGCCGCCACAGTTCGGCGGCGGCGCGCCGAGCGTCGAACGACGACGGGCGCACCGTCGTCGGTGGTCAGCGGCAAAGCGGGCTGGCCCGCGACCCGCGGCACTAGGCAGACCCGTTCTCGACCAAGACCGCAAGCACGGCTTCGCCATACTTTTCCAGCTTGGAAGGACCCACACCGGCTAGCTTCGCCAGTTCCTCAAGCGAGGCAGGCCGAGCCTCGGCGATGGCAGTCAACGTCGCGTCGGTGAAGACCACGTAGGCGGGAACCTCGTTGCTCAATGCCTCGTCCTTGCGCCATTGCCGCAAAGCCTCAAATGTCTGTTCCTCATACGTGGGCGGGCATTGGCTGCAGCGACCCACTTTGCGCTCGGCGCCGGTAGCGAGCATTGTTCCGCAGACCCTGCACGACGCCAGTGCTGCCGCTTTGCGCCGCGGGATGGCGCGGCTGCGGGCGCTGGCTCCGAGCACCGAATCCGGGCGCAGCCCGTCGAGGAAGCGCGAAGGCTTGCGGTTGGCCCGGCCCCCAGGGGTGCGGGCCGTGGACCAGGAAAGCGTCAAATGCTCGCGTGCCCGGGTGATCCCGACGTAGAGCAGGCGGCGTTCCTCGTCCACGCTCTCGGGAGTGTCGGCGAAGGAAATCGGCATGAGGCCCTCACTCAAGCCCACCAGGAACACGGCATCCCACTCCAAACCCTTTGCCGCGTGGAGTGAAGCGAGGGTCACGCCTTGGACCGTCGGCGCGTGCTGGGCCACTGAACGTTCCTGGAGTTCGTTGACGAATTCCATCAGCGTGAATTCCGGCCCGCGACTGATAGCAAGTTCGTCCGCGAGCGCCACCAGAGCTGCCAGCGACTCCCAGCGTTCGCGCAGGGCCCCGCCGCTGTGGGGGGCGGCATCCGTGTAGCCGAGCGAGGCCACAATGTCCCGGACCAGCTGGCCGAGGGGTTCTTTGGTGGACTCCTCGGCAACTGCCCGCGTGGCAGCGCGCAACTGGAGGATGGCATCCCGAACTTCCTTGCGCGCGAAGAAGCGCTCACCGCCCCGCAACTGGTAACCAATGCCCGCCGAAGCGAGGGCTTGTTCATAGGCTTCCGACTGTCCGTTGGTGCGGAAGAGCACAGCGATCTCGCTCGCCTTGGTGCCGGCGTCGATCAGCTCCCGAATCCGGCCGGCGACCACCGCGGCCTCTGCCTCGTCATCGGGGCATTCCATGAACCGTGGCTCGGGTCCAGTTGGACGCTGCGCCACCAACTGTAGGGGCTTTGCCCAAGCAGCATCGGCCACCGTTCCACCGCTCCGCCGGGATCCGAGGAGATCATTGGCCAGCTTCACCACCTGCGGCGTGGAGCGATAGTCACGGACCAGCTTCACGACTGTGGCCGAGGGGTACTGCCCCTTGAAGCCAAGGAGATGCTTCGGAGAGGCACCCGTGAAGGAGTAGATGGTCTGGCTGGCGTCGCCCACCACGCAGAGTTCGTCGCGGCCACCAAGCCACAGCTCCAGGAGCCGCTGTTGCAGCGGCGAAACGTCCTGGTACTCGTCCACCACAAAGTGCCGGTACTGTTCACGGACTGTGGCCGCCACTTTGGGGTCTTCCTGCAGGATGCCGACCGTGATCAACAGGACGTCCTCGAAGTCGATGACGTTCCGGTCCGTCTTCACGTCCTCGTAGGACTGGAAGACCCGCGCGACGGCGGTGAGGTCGAAGCCGCCCGGGGTGCCTCGTCCGTGGGCGTTTTCAAGGTAGTTGGCCGGCGTCAGCATGGAAACCTTGGCCCATTCGATCTCGGCCGCAAGGTCACGGATGGAGGCTCGATCAGTACTGAGCCGGAGGCGACGGGCGGCTTCGGCGATGATGTTGGCTTTGTGGTCAAGCAAGTTTGGCAGGACACCGCCGATCGCTTGGGGCCAGAAGAACTGCAATTGCCTGAGCGCGGCGGCGTGAAAAGTGCGCGCTTGGACGTTTCCGACGCCGAGATCCCGCAGCCGGCTGCGCATTTCGGCGGCGGCGCGGGAAGTGAACGTGACGGCCAAGAGTCGCTGGGGGCTGTAGACACCGGAATGGACGCCGTATGCGATCCGGTGCGTGATGGCCCGGGTTTTCCCTGTTCCGGCTCCGGCAAGGACGCACATGGGCCCTTTGAGGTTGCTGGCGACTTCCCGCTGCTCGGCGTCAAGACCACCGAGTATCCGGTCCTCGAGTGAAACGGTGTCGCTGGGAATAGCCTCCGTCACGGCTGGAGGTCCTCGATGACGCCGCCGTACCAGTGCTCGATCAGGGAACGCGCAATCGAGAGCCGCGTGGAGATCGTAATCTCGCCGCTGAGCACAGCGGCCTGGAGTTCTGCACGGCTGAACCAGCGCGCCCGGGTGACCTCGACGCCGTCGGGCCGGGCTTCGACGTCGTCCGTTGTTGCCGTAAACCCAAGCATGAGCGAGGCCGGAAACGGCCACGACTGGGAACCTAGGTACTGGCAAGCGGTGACCCGCACACCTACCTCTTCCCCGATTTCCCGCACCACGGCCTGTTCAAGCGACTCTCCCGGCTCAACGAAGCCAGCCAGCGTGGAGTAGTTCTTCGCGTCCGCCGGCCCGCCTCCTCCCAGAAGCAGCCTGCCGTCGGAACCGACGACCGTGACGATGATGGCCGGATCCGTCCGGGGATAGTGTTCCGAATTGTCCCGCGGGCATCGACGCACCCAGCCCCCGGCCTCGATGACCGTAGGGTTACCGCATTGCGGGCAATGTGTATGGGTGGCATGCCAATTGGAAATGGCGCTGGCCTCAACGAACAAAGCGGTTTCCGTGGCATCGAGGCGGGCAGCGATCTCCCGAAACCCCGTCCAGATGCCATCGGCCGGAAGTCCCGCAGTTCCGGGGGCGGCCGGCTCGCCGGGCACGAAGAGGACGATCGGTGTTCGCTCCGGGACAGAGGAAGGTGCGAGTGTCCGGCCGAGATAAATGGCAGTGAGCGGTCCGCTGGCCGCCTGGAGACTTTCAAAGAGCGGCGCAGCATCGCCCAGCCACAGCTTGTCACCCACAGCGAGAGCTTGGCGTTGCGACAGCACCATGGCCTTGGCGCCGCCCGAAGAGATCACTTTGTCAAGCATGCCTGGCGTCAAGCGCTCGGCCGATCCCCGGTCCACCAAGGCAGGACGCACCGGAAGAACGGTATCGATAAGGTGGTTTGCCGGTGCCGGGAACTCGGTGAAACTCATGTACCTACCGTACTGACTCGCACCGACAAATGACATTTGGATTCATCTTGGAGGCACGCTCCCTGAACGCTGTTTTCACGCGGATCTCAAGACTCGCCGCGCTGCATCGCTCCCATAGGCGCTAGTCAATCTACCTTGGAATACGTGAGAAGAACACCGTTCGAACTGGCCGCTGTAGCAACCGCGGCGGTGCCCGGCCTGACGCCGACGGCTGCCGCCTCCGCCCCGGATGATGCTGCCGATTTCGATTCGGCGCTTCTGCTGGACTCGGAGGGCAAGCGTTGGCGCGTCCGTTCACCGCGCCATCCGGAAGCCAGCGCCCGGCTGGAGACCGAATTCATGGTCCTGCGGGCCTTTGCCCCGGCGATCCGGGCCGAGCTGCCCTTTCTGATGCCCACAGTGGCCGGAACGGTACGCCAAGGGGCGCTGAGCACTTTTGTCTACGCCCACTTGGCCGGGGCCACGCGCAGCATCGAAGAGCTATCCAGCTGCAATGATGCATTGGCCAAGGAGATCGGTACGGCACTGGCAGCGGTCCACGACCTCCCCCAATCGCTCGTCAACAACGCCGATCTTCCCAGCTACACGGCGAACGAATTCCGCCAGCGCAAGCTGAATGAGTTGGACCAGGCCGCCACCACTGGCAAGATTCCGCCCTCCCTGCTTCGTCGCTGGGAGCACGCACTTGAGGACGTGGCGCTGTGGCGCTTCAATCCGTGCGTGGTCCACGGCGATCTCCATGAAGACAATCTGCTGATCGACGGCGACAGCGTCACCGCCCTGACAGGGTGGACCGATCTGCGCATCGGCGATCCGGCCGATGACTTCGCCTGGCTCGTGGCGTCAAACGAACAGAGGTTTGTAGAGTCCGTCCTACGGCACTACACGGAAGCCCGACGGGACACGCCGGATGCACACCTGCTGCGTCGCTCGGCGCTGCTCGCCGAATTCGCCCTGGCCCAGTATCTCGTCAAGGCCATGGCGGCGGGGCACAGTGAAATGACGGGCGAGGCCGAGGGCATGCTCAGATCCCTCGCCGACGACATTGATGAACAAAACGCGTTGGCCGCCGAGGAGGCCGAGGCTGCAGCTGCGGAGCTTGCCGCTTCCGACGATGGTCCGGCGAAGCCCGCGGTGAGCGTGACGGCTATCCCGGAAACGGTTCAAACGGACAATCCGGAAACAGCCGCCACGACGCCTCCAGTCACTGTTCAGCCTTTGGACGAAGCCGCTGTGGACAAGGCCACGCTGGATAATGCTGCCGGAGACGAGGCCGCTTCAGAGCTTGTGGTGGTTTCAGGCAAAAGGGCTGGCTCGACGCCGGAGCCGCCGTCCGAATCAGACGACACCTCGACGAAGGCCCTCCAGGTAGTGGATCCCGCTCCTTTGCAGGATGCCAAGGACCGCTAGTCGGTTTTCACGGCAGGGCGTTCTCAGCAGCCTAGCGTTCCCAGCTGCCTAGCGTTCCCAGCTGCCTAGCGTTCCCAGCTGCCTAGCGTTCTCAGCTGCCTAGCGCGGAAGCGATGATGTTCTCCAGTTCAACCGCGGTGCCCAAATCGTGGGGCCTCACAACGGCGTCGTCGGCTACGTAGTAAAACGCTGCGCTGACCCGCTCCAACGGCACGCCCTTGAGCCGCGCCCACGCCAGCCTGTACACGGCAAGCTGAACGGCGCGGGTCTTAAGCTGCCGGCCGGCCGGTCGCTTGCCCGTCTTCCAGTCCACCAGTTCCCAGGTACCGTCCGCCCCCTGAAAAACGGCGTCGATCCGGCCACGAACAACCACGTCTCCAATCCGTGTCTCGACCGGGACCTCGATGAAGGCAGGGGCACGGTGTGCCCATTCGGAGGTAACAAACGTTGCCACCATGTCGTCAAGACCATAGGCCTCGTCGATGTGCGAGTCAGAACCGGGTGCCTCGTCGAGGTCCAGCATGCCGGTGGTTCCGAAGTACTCCTCCACCCATGAATGGAACGCGGTGCCCTTCCGGGCCGAGATCCCAGGTTGCCGCGGCACGGGCCGCCGGAGCTGGGCCAGGACGGCAGCAGTATCATCTCCGAGATCGACGAACATGGATGCCGAGATATGCCCCGGCAAATGGACGTCCTGGACCGGCTTGCGTCGCAACTGCCGTTCCAGCAACAGCCTTGCCTCGGCCGCCCAGCCAGCGGCCGCGCCTCGGAGCTGTTTAACGGACGGGCGGGACGGAGCACTAGCCAACGGGGCCTCGATGACGATCGCCGAATCCGCCCGGAGCCCCTCAATGGCTTCCCTGACCCGGGTTGCCGCGGCATCCATGGCAGCCCGGCGGCCCGGTACCAACCGGAGCCGTTTTCCCGTGCGGGGATCACTGGGACCTTCGAGCGGATCATAGGGGAAGAGCGCCACTTCTGTGCCGACCGTCAGGGGGCTCTCAGCAGGCAGTGCGTCTTCACTGAGCGACTGCGGGTGAATGACGGCGGCGGATGCACCACTGGTGCCGTCGCTTACCTGGTCAGCCAGACATGCCAACTCAGCAAGAAAGGGAGACGTCTCTGCAATCCCTGCCCGGGAACCGTTCCATGCGGCGCTCGATGCCCACAGGACGAACTTTGCACGCGTGTAGGCAACGTAGGCGAGTCGCCGTTCTTCAGCCTCGCCATGGTGCTGAACCTCTGATTTGAAGTCCTTTTCGGCATCCAGCCAGCCTTTCTGGTCCGGTTGGTCCAGATCCCATTGCGGGAGGTCGGCCCGGTCTCCGCGGAGGGGCCATGGCAGGGCTGCGGTGCCGCTGCTCCATCGCGAGTCGCGGCTGCTCGGGAAGGCCCCGGCGTTGAGCCCGGGCACAAAGACAACGTCCCATTCCAACCCTTTGGAGGCGTGGACCGTCAGCAGTTGCACGGCCTCATGGTTCACCTCGGCGTCGGCCATGTCCAGGCCGCCCTCTTCCGCGGAGGCAGCTTCTAGCCAGCCCAGGAAGGCCAACAGATCCACGCGCTGGGAAGTGTGCAGGAAGCTCGCAGCCGCGTCGTGGAATGCGTCCAGGTTCCGGCGAGCCTGATGGATACTCGTGCCGGGCTTCGCTGCGACCTCAATGTCCAGCAGCATCGCACGCTCCACCTCGCCAAGGAGGGTGGTGAGATCATCCCCAATGAACCCACGGAGGTTCCGAAGTTCTGCGGACAAGCGGCCAAGACGTTCCAAAGCCGGGGCGCTGAGGGAGCGGCCGTGACGTGAGGTCCATCCCGGTCGTGGCAAGAAGTCCAGTGCTTCCACAAGGCTCGCGGCATCCGTGATGTCGCTCTCCACCACGGTCTCCGCCAGGCCTTCGTCCGCCCCCGAGGCATCGTCGTCCACGCCGTCGGCCCCAGTGCCGCCTTGGGAGCGCCGTCGCGCCAGGAACTGGGACCAGTCGCGGAATGCGATGAGGTCGGAAGTACCGATGCGCCAACGGGCTCCTGCCAGCAGACGCATCAGGGCGTCCGAGCGGCCGGGATCGGCCAGGACCCGGAGCGCAGCCACGAGGTCCACTACTTCAGGGGTGTCGAGGAGCCCGCCGAGGCCGACTATTTCGTACGGGATCCCTTGGACCTCGAATTCACGCCGCAAGCACTCCATCTGTGCCCGGCGGCGGCAAAGCACTGCCATGGTGGGCGAGACGGGTGCACCATCAGCCGCCGTTTCGAAGACCGTGCGCCGGTAGCGGCGGACGTCCCGGGCAATGGCAGCGGCCTCGTCTTCGTCCGTGGCAAAGCGCCCGAGTACGACGCTGCCGTCCACAGCCGCTGGGCTGGGCTGCAACGGAGGTACTGCCACAGAGCTGTCTTCGGCCCTCGAGCCCGGGGCTCCCTCACTCGCGGCGGCCTTGTTGAGCGGGGCGGAGATGACGTTGGCCGCGGCCAGGATGTTGCGCCCGTTCCGCCACGCGGTTGTCAGACATGAAGTGGGGGCAGTGGCAAAGGAAGCGGTTCCGAAGCTGTCCTCCACGCGCACGGGGAACTCCTGCACGAAGTGGAACAGCTGGCCGGCCGAGGCGCCCCTGAACCCATAGATTGACTGGTTGGGATCCCCCACCGCCGTGACGGCATGCCCTCCCCCGAACAGGCGGGAGAACAGCACCAGCTGGGCGTGCGAGGTGTCCTGGAATTCATCAAGCAGCACCACCTTGTAGCGGGCCCGCTCTGTAGCGGCCGCCAAGGGTATGTCCTGGGCGATCTTGGCGGCGAGCGCTACGAGGTCGCCGAAGTCCAGGACCCCCCGGTTCCTCTTGGCCATTTGGTAACGCCCCACCATGTCCGCGACGCTGGCCCTGGTACGCAACATGGCGCCGAGATCGCCGGCGGCTTGGGTGGGGTTCTTTTTCGCCCCGTCCACATAAGGCAAATGAGCGAACTCGGACACCCGCTCCATCAACCAGCGCTGAACTTCGGCGGGTTCCCGCAAATGCTCGGCGCACTCGCCGGCCAACTGCATCACGGCATTCACCAACGTGGACTTGGCAGCTGTGAAGTGCTCGTAATCGCCGTCGTATGCTTCAACCACCTCACTGGCAAGCTGCCAGGCCTGGGCGCCTCCCAGCAGCACCACATCGCGTTCGATTCCCAGCCGGAGGCCGTAGTCGGCCACAATCCCGCTGGCGTAGGAGTGGTAGGTGGACACCTTGGGTTCAAGTTCGTCGGAGCCGGCAACTCCCTCCGGGAAACCGTAGTGCCCGCTATCCGACGACGCTATGCGTTGCAGTGTTGCCAATTTGGCGCGGATGCGGCTTGCCAGCTCCCCTGCGGCCTTCCGAGTGAAGGTGACGCCCAGGACCTCTTCGGGGCGGACCCATCCGTTGGCCACGAGCCATACAACGCGATCCGCCATGGTTGCAGTCTTCCCGGATCCCGCGCCGGCGATGACCAGCCGTGGGGTCAACGGGGACGCAATAATGGCGGATTGCTCTTCCGTCGGACGGTTCCGTTCGCCGAGGATATCGGCCAATTCGCCGGGCGAGAATCGAGGTTCGGGCAGCGCCGGGGCATCTTCGGCAGTCTCTTCAGCCTCGATACCGGCGAGTGTTTGGATGGTCATTCGGTGACCTGCTTTCCCCTGGAGCACAATGGGCAAATATCGGGCAGACGGCAACCGTGGCCCCCGTGGCTGCCTTTTGAGGGATCGTGACGGGCCTCGAAGGTAGCTCCGGCCATGAGTACAGCGGCCTCGCTGACAAGGTCCTGTGCCCAGTTATCTCCCGGGTCCAGAGGTTCCTGCACTTGGATTGCCGGCGTCTTCGTCTTGGTCCCAAGCTGTGCCAGAACGGCGCCGCCTGGAACAAGCCCGGGAACGGGCAGGCCCTCGAATCCGCCGTGCAGCACCGCCGCCTGATACGCGCCCAGCTGCGGGTGCCGCGCAAGTTCGGTTTTGCCCGGCTGGCGCTTGCCCGTCTTGAGGTCAACAACCACCAGCCTGCCTTCGGCATCTATTTCCAAGCGATCCACTTGCCCCCGAAGCACAGCGTTCCGGACAGCATCGGAATCCTCGGAAGAGGGATCGAGCCGCGCCTCCGGCAGGGGAACGTCGAAGTCTACTTCGACCCCGGCCAGGCTTCGGCCTTCGCTCCGCATGACAAGGACATATTGGGCAAGCTTCCGGACCATCTGTTCTGCACGCTGGAAGTCCAGCCTGCCCTCCCAGTTGTCCTTCATGCCAAGGGTCGGCCAGCGACGCACAAGTTCCGCGACGTACTCAGCGCCGGAGGCATCGGGCAGCTCCTGGGCAATCGCATGGACCAAGGTGCCAAGGCTACGGGCAAAGTCCGTGGCGGGTTCGCCACCCGCTGCCTGGACAAACCAATCCAACGGCGATTTGTGTACGGTCTCCACCTTGGACGGAGAAACGAACACAGTGCCTCCTTGCGGGACCACCGGTTCTTCGCTGCTGAGCGGCGCCAATCCCCACCAGGAATCCGGATGCGCGCCCGGCACCGCAGGCTCCGCTGTGGCAAGGTGAGCCAGGACTCGGGCCGCTTCCGCGGCCTCCCCGGCCGCGCCGGGGCGGGCAAGCGCGGCATCGTCCGGCTGAACGCGCTGCCTCAGCTCGGCCACCAAGGCACGAAGGGTCATGGGACGGCCTACGGGTGTGTACTCGCGTTGGTACTGTCCCGGCTCAAGGGGCGCCACGTAGTCAAGAAAGGCCGATTGCTGCTCATCTTCAGACGAAACAGCTGTGCAGATGAGGACTTCCCGTGCACGTGAAACGGCTGTGGAGAAGCTGCGAAGTTCGTCATAGCGGATGTCCCGCAGCCTGCTGAGGGGACCCCGTTGCAAGGCGTGTTCAACCCCGTGCTCGATAGCATCGGCAAATAACGTACTGCCGAGGAGTTCGCCCCGGAGCCTGGTGTTTGGCCAGACGCCTTCCTGCAGGCCCGCGACAATGACCACGGACCATTCCCGCCCGGCCGCGCTGGCCGGCGTCATGAGCTCCACCGCATCCTCCAACTGCGCCCTGGCGGCAAGGGTGTCCATGGGGAGTTCCTGGCTGAGCAGATACTCCAGGAACTGTTCGGGACCGGAACCGGGGAGCTGGTCAACATAACGCTCGGCGGTGTGGAACAGAGCCATCATGGCGTCAAGGTCCCGGTCCGCGCGGGCGCCGGCGGCGCCGCCGTCGAGCGCCATTTCCGTCCAGCGCGAGGCCAGCCCGGTGGCTTGCCACAACGCCCACAACACCGTTTCAGCGTTGGCTCCGGGTTCGGCGGAAGCGAGACGTCCTGCCGCGATCATGCGGGCCAAGCGCCGTGCCGAGCTGCCCTCGATACCCAACGAACCCAGCGCCCCAGGCTCCAGCAACGCTTCAACGAGCAACGCGTCACTGGACCGTCCACCGCCGCCCAGCAGTTCCTCCCTGCGCAGGGATTGCCGCAGGCGGCGCAGCTCGATGGCGGTAGCCCCGCCGATCCTCGACGTGAGTAGCGAGACGGCAGACTCAGGCGTCAGCTTGGCGGCGTCCAGCACCACGCCGTACACCTCAAGCAGGGGACGAACAGCCACTTCATCGCGGACAGCTGAATCCGCGACGGGCACGCGGACGGGGATTCCTTGACCGCTTAGATAGCGTTGCAATTGCGCCAATTGCCCACCGTTGCGCACAATCACCGCGATGTCGCCGAACTCGTGGTTCTCACGTAGCTGCGCTTCAAGGATGCGTTGGGCCACGTAGCGCAATTCGTGGACTGCGGAGGGAAGGACATGTGCCTCCACGCGGCCCACAGGCTGCGGGCCAGCTTGCGCAGGCAGCGGATCCAGACGCCGGGCCAACTGGCCTCCCGCGCGCTGCGAGATACGCGCAGCCACCCCCGTCCACGCTTTCGCGACCTCAGGGAGGTGCCGGTGGGTGTGCCGCAGAGGAAGCTCCCGTACGGTACCCGCAAGGCCTCCGAAGGCTGTGCCCCCGAGCAGTTGGGGCAATTCGGCGACAAGATCGGGACGGGCACCGCGAAACCCCTGGACCACTGTGTCCGGGGAGGACGTCACCAGAACATCCTTGCCTTCTGCGATGTCCGCGAGCAGTTCGAACACTGCAGGATTTGCCTCTTGGATGTCGTCCACCAGGATCAATTGCAGCCGTTCACGCTCGGCCGCCAAAAATCCGGGGGAATCCTGGAAGATCTGGCGCGCCGCGGTAATGATTCCCGCCGGGTCAAAGGCCTCTGGCATCCGCAGATCCAGGACGTCGCGGTATTCCGCATACAGGTCCGCGGCAGCAATCCAGTCCGGCCGGCCGCATTCGTAGGCGAGCGCCGTCAGGTCTTCCGCAGTGCGGCCGGATTCAATGATGCGGTCAAAAAGCTGGCGGACCTCCTGCCGGAAGCCCCGCGTCGGCAACGCCGCAGACAAATCCTGGGGCCACGGAAGTTCAAAGCCCGGCTTGGCGTGCCCCTCCAGCAATTCCTTGATGATGAGGTCCTGTTCCGGCCCCGAAAGCAACTTGGGCGGCCGCTGCAGCGGCAGCACGCCCTCGGCTTTGGCTCGCCGGATCAGATCGAAGGCGTATGACGCCCAGGTGCGTGCCGGCGTCGTACTCAAACTGCGGTCCAGCCGCCCCGTAAAGGTGTCCCGCAAGGCCGACGCCGCATGCCGGCCGGGCGCCAGGATCAGGATCCGTTCGGGATCCACGCCATCGCGCAGCACGCGCCGGACAGCAGCCTCCACCAGCACAGTGGACTTCCCTGTGCCCGGTGCCCCCGGCACCAACACCGGCCCGGATCCGAGCGGAAGTTCGACGACGGCGGCCTGGTCAGCCGACAACGTCGGTGCTGCGTAATGGACTTCACGCGGCGGAAGCAGGCGCAACCGCGCAGAGGACTGCCGCGGTGTTTGCCGTGTTGCTGCTTGCTGTGTTGCTGCCTGCGGGGTCGGTGTTGGACTCACTCAGTCATTTCATCATCGGGCACTGACAATTTATGGAGCTGACGCTCGAGTTGCCCAGAGATCACATCGATACTGTCGAAATCCTGACCCGTCGGAGCCCACCGGGCCAAGCCGAGGTTAACCCGCCACCGGCCCTCGCCAGTCCGCAGATACTCTGCGTAGGCGCCGTGGAGCGGCGTTCCCTCGTCCAAGTAGTGGCGCAGCGCCTCCGCCTCAAGGCCCGGCGGAGCCTCGCCGCTGGCGCGAAGGACGCGCCACCAGGCCACGGCGCTCCCGTGGTGGCTCATGACGGATCCGATCTGCCGCGGACCGCCGGAGCCCAGAAGCTCGGCAACATCCCCATAGGACACCGCAACCCCAGGCGGCATGAGGTCCACGACGGCCAGCACCGCCGTCACAAACTCCATTCGCATGCCACCAGCGTATCGTCATCGTCCGCCGCATCGTCCCAGAAGGAGTGTCGGTCCGGTTCTTGTCGTAGGGCGCCGGTAGCGTTGAAGCATGAGCTCCTGGAACACCCTCCCCCGCGCCGCATTCGATCTTGAGACCACGGGACGGAACTCCCGTTCCGCGAGGATCGTCACCGCTTCCGTCACGGTCGTGGATGACGATGGCGGCGTCATCAAGGAACTCGAATGGTTGGCGGACCCTGGCGTGGAGATCCCCTTGGAAGCCAGCGAAATCCACGGCATCACCACGGAGAAGGCGAGGGCCGAGGGCCGCCCGGCCGCAGACGTCACGCGTGAAGTTGCGGCCGCACTGCAGGAACTGTTCGACGACGGTGTGCCGGTCATTGCGTTCAATGCGAGCTATGACTTCACGGTCCTGGCCGCCGAATCCGCCCGCTACGGCGTGCCGCAACTGACCCGCTTCCCCGTGCTTGACCCCTACGTCATGAACAAGCAGGTTGACCGGTACCGCAAGGGCAAGCGGACCCTGACAGCGTTGTGCGAGGAATACGGCGTGAACCTCGATAACGCCCACACCTCCGCCGCGGACGCCCTAGCAACCCTGCGTGTCCTCGACGCCATGGCGGGCAAATTCCCCAAGCTGCAAATGCCCGCCTCCAAGCTGCACCACCTCCAGATTGATTGGGCGGCTGCCCAAGCGGCCGATTTCCAGACCTACCTCCGTCGGACCAAACCAACGGCTGTCATTGAAGGCAATTGGCCGGTGCTTCCCCCGGAAGATGCCAGCCGCGGAGATTTCTAAAGGCTTAGGTCCACGGACTGGACGCTTCTCCAAGCGTCCGCATTATGGGATGCATGTCACATTGCCGTTCGTTGCCTGAATGCCAGCTGGACGTCAGTCACGGATTCCCCCTAATGCCGATGGACGCGGCACTTCAGGGACAAATCCCATTCGATGCTGAATTTAATTCGGATTTTCCGGGAGTCGTACGTCTTATCGTCGTCAATTTATCGCTGAATAGACGAATGACATAATTAAGTTTGGCGGGTCGAGTTCTGATATTGCGGCCCAAACCTGCTTTGGCTGCGTTCCCCGCCCGTCTCGATACGAACGCGTGTTCCCCGATGAAAGTGATTTGCTTGATGAAAATCAAAGCCCTGAAGTGGTTCTCTGCTGTCCCTGTGGCTGCAGTCCTCGCCGTCTCCCTGGCCGCCTGCGGTGGCGGAGCGGGCAGCACCGGCAGCGCCTCGCCCTCCGACGCCCTCCAAGGCAGCGACCAAAAGACGCTGGACAAGTACACCACCAAGGACGTCACTCCGCTGGACAAGATCGACAAATCCAAGCTGGGCCTCATCACCGACGGCACGATCAAGGTCGGCACGCTCTCGGACGCCCCGCCGAACATCTTCATCGACAAGGACGGCAAGTTCACCGGCTATGACAACGAGCTCCTCAAAGCCATGGCTGCCAAGCTCGGCCTGAAGGTGGAGTTCGTGTCAACGAAGTTCCAGAGCCTCCTAGCCCAGGTCAAGACCAAGCAATTCGATGTCGGATCCTCTTCGATCTCCACAACTGACGCCCGGCGCGACACCGTCACCTTCACGAACGGCTACGACTTCGGCTACATGGCGATGGTCACCAAGGAAGGCGCAAAGGCCAAGACCTTCGGCGACCTCAAGCAGGGCGTACGCATTGGTGTTGTCCAGGGCACGGTCCAGGACGACTACGTCACTAACACCCTCAAGCTGGAGCCCGTCCGTTTCCCGGACTACAACACGGTTTACGCCAACGTGAAGAGCGGGCAGGTAGACGTCTGGGTTGCTCCGTCGCAGCAGGCCGAGGGCCAAGTCAAGGCGGGCGACGGCACAACCATCGCCCAGAAGGTCGTGAACACCCAGAACTTCACCGCTTACGCCGTTAGCAAGGAAAACCAGCCGCTCGTCGATGCGCTCAACACCGCCCTGGATGCGGTAATCGCCGACGGCACCTGGTCCAAGCTCACTGCACAGTGGTACACGGACCGCCCGACGGTCAAGGAGCAGACGCCTGAAGGCTGGAAGCCCGGCAGCAAAGCCGTCCAGATTCCCGCGAAGTAATCGACTGACGGGCGCCACATGGATTACCTGAACCAGCTCGCCGAAACTTTCCTCAACTGGAAGGTGATCGGCGAGGTCCTGCCTTCGATGTTCGCCGTTGGCCTGCCCAACACGCTTGTGCTGGCCGCCATCTCCGGCATCATCGGGACCCTGCTCGGCATGGTGCTGGCCCTCATGGGGATCTCGCGCAATCCTGTGGCCCGGTGGGTAGCGCGGATTTACACAGACGTGTTCCGCGGGCTCCCCGCGGTACTCACAATCCTCGTGATAGGTCTGGGATTTGGTCCGATCGTTCGAGAATTAACCGGTATCGCAAGCCCCTATCCCATGGGCATTGCCGCCCTGTCGCTCATGTCCGCAGCCTACATCGGCGAGATCTTCCGGTCCGGCATCCAAAGCGTTGACAAGGGCCAGCTTGAGGCGACGCGTGCGTTAGGGTTCGGCTACGGCCCTGCCATGCGTCTCGTGGTCGTGCCCCAAGGCGTCCGCCGCGTCCTCCCGGCGCTCGTCAACCAGTTCATCGCCCTCATCAAGGAGTCTTCCCTCGTCTTCACCCTGGGGCTCATGTCTTCCGAACGTGAACTCTTTCAGATCGGCCAGGACGCCGCAGCCCGCAGCGGCAACCTCTCAGGGTATGTCGCTGCAGCAATCTTCTACTCGGCCATGACCATTCCGTTGACACACTTCGTGAACTGGATCGATCGGCGGCTTCGCTCGGGCCGGCCAGAGAAGAAAGAACCGGACGAGGTAGCTGCCGTCGTTGGAAAGGGAGCCCACGTATGAGCGAGTTCGTTTCCGGAACGCTGACCGCAAAGAACATCCACCTGTCGTTCGGATCCAACCATGTCCTGCGCGGGATCGACCTGCACGTCGAGAAGGGCACCACGGCTTCCGTGATCGGCCCTTCCGGCTCGGGAAAATCCACGCTTCTGCGGGTCATGAACCGGCTGATCGAACCCGAGCAGGGTGACATCTTGCTCGATGGCCGTTCGGTGCTCAAGGACAATCCGGATGAATTGCGGCGGCGGATCGGCATGGTCTTCCAGCAGTTCAACCTGTTCCCCCACAAGACCGTGGCGGAAAATATCACGCTGGCTTTGCGGAAGCTGCGCGGTATGTCCAAGGAGCAGGCACGCGAGGAGGCCTTGGCACAGCTGGACCTCGTAGGACTCAAGCAAAAGGCCGATGCCCGGCCCGCCAATCTCTCCGGTGGGCAGCAGCAGCGTGTGGCCATTGCCCGCGCGCTGGCCATGAAGCCCGAGGTCATGTTCTTCGACGAGGCAACTTCCGCCCTGGACCCCGAACTCGTCAAGGGCGTGCTCTCGCTCATGGCCGATCTGGCCAAAGGCGGCATGACCATGGTGGTGGTAACCCACGAGATGGGCTTCTCAAGGAACGTGTCGGACACCGTGACGTTCATGGATGCAGGCGTCGTCGTGGAGTCAGGACCGCCCGAACAGCTCTTCACGGAGCCTCGAACCGACCGTTTGAAGGGCTTCCTTTCGGACGTACTCTAGGCCATACCAAGGAATCCCCGGCTTCCAGGCGAACCACCCGCATACGTGGTGGTGAATCGTCCAGAAGCCGGGGTTTTTCGCGTCCGGCCTACTGCCGTCCGGCCTACTGCCGTCCGGCCTACTGCCCGGCCTTGACCTGGAGAACGGTCAAGGCCGCGGCATCGACCGTTTTGCGGAAATCAGGATCGGTCTGCGCCCGTTGCAGGACCTGGGCGTACATCACCCGAACGGAAGCCGTATCTGCGCACAAAACCATGGTGCCGCCCGCGGCGATGAAATTCGTTGCCCTGTCCCCCGTGCTCCAAGGCGACAGCTGCACTGCGTTGCACAGGTCATCGGACACGATGATTCCGGTGAACCCTGCGTCTGCACGCAACATCGTATGCATGATGACGGGTGAGAACGGCGCCATGTGGTTGGGATCGATTTTGTCGTAGTAGGCGTTCGAAATCATGACCCACCGGAGCCCCCCGTCAATCGCGGCTTTGAATGGAGCGAGGTAGGGATCCGTCCGGGTGGTTTCGGCGTCGCGGACGTTGGCGCTCACGTCGGTATTCAGGCTGACGCGTCCCATGCCAGGGAAATGCTTGACCACCGGCGCCACCCCTGCGTCCCGCAGTCCGGCCGCCATTGCGTTCCCGTGCTCGGACACCGCGGCCGGGGTGAAGCCGTACTCGCGCTGGAACGCCCCAATGGGCTTATTCGAGGAAGCGAACTCAGGGCTGGGAACCGTATCCAGTACCGGTGCCAGGTCAACATTCACTCCGGCCTGCAGCAGCTCGGCCCCCCAGTTCCGCGCGTCGGCGCGTAATTGTTCCGGGCTCGATTTGCCTTGGTCCAAGGCTGCGGGAATAGGCAGGAAACCGGGTCCCCTGAGGACTTGGACGGAGCCGCCTTCCTGGTCCGTCGCGACGAACAGCGGCAACCCACGGGTTGAAGCCGCCGAAACGCCCGCCTTCAGTTTTTCCACCACTGACGCCGTCGCAGCAACGCCTGCCTGGCTGCGTCCGGCCAGATAGATGTTGCCCACATGGTTGTTCAGGAGCTCAGCCACCGTGCTGGCATCGCCTCCGTCGGCCTTGGCTGCCACCATGAACAACTGCCCCACTCTCTGTTCCAGGGTCAAGGCCGCAAGCCGTTGCTCCGGCGTCGGGTGGGGAGGAGGCGGCAACTCAGTAGGCGTAGCAGGGGAATCAGGAGCAGACGGCGATCCCTCCGCCGGAGGGTTGGAAAACACGGGCGTCGGAGCGGCCTGCGGAGCACGCAGCGTCGTGGGTGAGTC
Source organism: Arthrobacter sp. DMZ02-1R (assembly GCF_057747935.1). Classification (NCBI taxonomy): domain Bacteria; kingdom Bacillati; phylum Actinomycetota; class Actinomycetes; order Micrococcales; family Micrococcaceae; genus Arthrobacter; species Arthrobacter sp. DMZ02-1R. The sequence continues at coordinate 1,425,110 of NZ_CM173230.1, read as the reverse complement.
TCCGCCCGCCAACAAACCGCGGTCCGGGCTATCGGAACGCGCGATCCCTGCAAATACCCCTGCCATCAGGGCTGTGAGGACAAGCACTGAAATTCTGGACGGCTTGAGCAGATGAATCATCGCCTTGTCGATTCAAGCGTTGCCTGCAGCCTGCTCCCGGCCCATCGGTACGGGCACGGAGCAGGCTGCAAAACATCGGAAAAACGCCGCGTGTCAGGCAGTCGCCTCAGCGGCTGCCTTGGCTGCGGCCGGCAGCGCGTCGAAGATCCGGTTCATCGCGGCGTCGTCGTGCGCGGCGGACAAGAACCACGCTTCGAAGACCGACGGCGGCAGGTAGACACCCGAGTCCAGCATGGAGTGGAAGAACGGCGCGTAGCGGAAGACCTCCTGGGCCTGCGCGTCGGTGTAGTTGTGGACACCGTTGGCGGATGTACCAAAGGCCACGGAGAAAAGGTTCCCTGCGCGCTGGATCGAGTGGTCCACGCCGGCGGTGTCCAGTGCCGATGAAAGTGCCGCGGAGAGTTCCAGCGAGCGGGCATCCACGAAACTGTAGACCTCGGGCGTCGCGTGCGTCAGGGTTGCGACGCCGGCGGCCATCGCCACGGGGTTCCCGGACAAGGTACCCGCCTGGTACACCGGGCCAAGGGGCGCAAGGTAGTCCATCACGTCGCCCCGTCCGCCAAGGGCCGCCGTCGGCATGCCGCCGCCGATCACCTTGCCGAAGGTCAGCAGGTCCGGCGCCCAGCCTTCCTGGCGGCCTGTGAGGCCCCAGTAGCCCGAATAGCCGGTGCGGAAGCCGGTGAGGACCTCGTCCAGGATCAAGAGAGCGCCGTGTTCGCGGGTAATGCGGGAGAGCCCGGCGTTGAAGCCTTCGTTCGGCGTGACTACGCCCATGTTGGCAGGAGCAGCCTCGGTGATGACGGCCGCGATGTTGTTTCCGTACGCAGCGAAGGCGACTTCCACAGCGGCGAGGTCGTTGTATGGGAGGACGAGCGTTTCGGCCGCGGCCGCTTCCGTAACGCCGGCCGAACCGGGCAGCGCCATGGTCGCGAGGCCCGAGCCGGCGGCGGCGAGGAGTCCATCGAGGTGGCCGTGGTAGCAGCCGGCGAACTTCACGATCAAGTTGCGTCCAGTGAATCCGCGGGCCAAGCGCACCGCGGTCATCGTGGCTTCCGTACCCGTGGACACCATGCGGATTCGTTCGACGGCGGAAACTCGCTCCTTGACGATCGCGGCGAGGTTTGCCTCATCCGGCGTCGAAGCACCAAAGGACAAACCACGGTCCACGGCGGCGTGGACGGCTTCGAGCACGGCCGGGTGCGCGTGGCCCAGCAATGCCGGACCCCAAGAGCACACGAGGTCTACGTACTCGCGACCATCCGCATCGGTCAGGTAGGGACCCTGTGCGGAGACCATGAACTTCGGGGTACCGCCCACGGAGCCGAAGGCGCGCACCGGGGAGTTGACGCCGCCGGGCATCAGCGAACGGGCGCGGTCGAACAGCTGGTCGGAGACAGGGGTGTTTGAAGTCATGGTTTCCATTCTTTCAGGGATTCGGGACGGTTCAGACGCCGGCAACGGCGGTTCAGGCGAGCGTTCAGGCGCCGGCAAGCAGCTCAGCGACCCGCGGGGCCACCACAGTGCCGAAGAGTTCGATGCAGCGCATCATGGATTCATGGGGCAGGGTTCCGTTGCTGTATTTGAGGTCAAAACGGTCCACGCCGAGGTTCTGCTTCAGCAGCACGATTTTCCGGGCGACGGTTTCCGGGGAACCGACATACAGGGCGCCTTCGGGACCGCACATGGCGTCGAACTCGCCCCTGCTGGCCGGGCCCCAACCCCGTTCAGCGCCGATCCGGTTGCGCTGCGCCAACCAGTGCGGGAACAACTCTTCGCGGGCTTGCTCGTCGGTCGCAGCGACGTGGCCGGGCGAGTGCGTGGCGATCTGCTGCATGGGGTGTCCGTATTTCCCCATTGCCTCGCGGTACAGGTTCACCAGCGGGGCAAAACGGCGCGGCTCTCCACCGATGATGGCGAAGATGATCGGATAGCCGTATTGGGCGCAGCGCAGCACCGACTCAGGAGTTCCGCCCACACCAATCCACGTTGGCAGCAAGTGGTGTTCCAGCGGCGGAAAAACGCTCATTCCGTTCACGTTTGGCCGGGTGCGGCCCTCCCAATACACGGGCTTTTGCGCCCGGACCTTGTCGAACAGTTCAAGCTTCTCCTCGAACAAGACTTCGTAATCTGCCAAGTCCAAGCCAAATAACGGGAAGGACTCCACGAAGGAGCCCCGGCCCAGCATCACTTCTGCCCGGCCGTTGGAGAGCGCGTCAACGGTGGAGAACCGTTGGAAGACCCGGATGGGGTCATCAGAACTCAGCACGGTGACAGCAGAACCGAGCCTGATCCGTGATGTGCGGGCGGCTGCGGCCGCGAGGAACACCTCGGGCGCTGAGACAGCGAAGTCGCGGCGGTGGTGCTCCCCCACGCCAAAGGCGTGAAGCCCGACGGCGTCCGCCAGTTCAGCTTCTACCAGCAGCTCCCGCAAAACCTGGGCGTGCGGTTTCGGGTTGCCGTCCGCGTCCAATCCGGCGTCACCGAAGGTGTTCAGTCCGAGGAGGATCTCCTTAGGAACCACCGGGGCCGTGGGAGTGGAAGCGGTTCCGGTCATCAGGACTCCTTGAGCCAGCCGGCAAGCTCGGAGGCCCAGTACGTCAGCACCATGTCGGCGCCGGCCCGTTTGATGCCGAGCACGGATTCTGTGATGGCGCCGCGGCGGTCAATCCAGCCGTTCGCGGCAGCCGCTTCGATCATGGCGTATTCACCGGAAATTTGGTAGGCCGCCACGGGGACAGGGCTCATGGCCGCGACGTCGGCCAGGATGTCGAGGTAGCTCATGGCCGGCTTGACCATCACCATGTCCGCGCCCTCTTCGAGGTCGAGTTCCACCTCAATGATGGCTTCCCGGCGGTTGGCAGCATCCATCTGGTAGGTGCGGCGATCGCCCTTGAGCTGCGAATCCACGGCCTCACGGAATGGGCCGTAGAATGCCGAGGCATACTTCGCCGCGTACGCGAGGACCGCGGTGTTCTGGTGTCCGGCAGCTTCCAAAGCCTGGCGAATCACGGCGATCTGGCCATCCATCATCCCGGACGGTCCCAGGACATGGGCACCGGCGTCGGCCTGCGCCACGGCCATCTGTGCGTAGATCTCAAGCGTGGCATCGTTGTCCACGTAACCGTTGGCGTCGAGGACCCCGCAGTGGCCGTGGTCCGTGAACTCGTCCAGGCACACGTCGCCCATGACCACCAGGTCATCGCCCACTTCGGAGCGGACATCGCGGATGGCCTTGTTCAGCACGCCGTCCGGATCCAGTGAAGCGGTGCCGCGGGCATCACGGACTGCGGGAACACCGAAAAGCATAATTCCGCTGACACCGAGTTCCACGGCTTCTGAAGCGGCGCGCTTCAGCGAGTCCGTGGTGTGCTGCACGACGCCGGGCATGGAAGTGATCGGAGCCGGCTCGCTGAGTCCTTCGCGAATGAAGGCTGGCAGGATGAGGTCCGCGGGCGCCAGCCGGTGTTCAGCCGTCATCCGGCGCATGGCGGGGGTGGTGCGGAGCCGGCGGGGCCGGTGGTTTGGAAAGCTCAACTTTCGTTCCCTTCGGTTGCGAGTACGGTGCGTAGGGCGGCCACGATGCCGGCGGGTGTGGGTTCCTTGGCGGTTGCCGCAACCGGGAGGCCGAGAGCGGCAGCCTCTGCCGCCGTCGAGCGCCCGATCGCGATGAAGCGGCAGTCCTTCAGCGGTGCAAGTGCGGCGTGGATGCGGCGCGCTGCACTGGGCGAGGCGGCGACGACGGCGTGGAGCCGGCCGCTGGAGAGCTCGGCTCTGGCGGCTGCCGGACTGAGCTCCGGGACCCCTGATCCGGCCCCGGCTTGCCAGCCGTTCGCCGCGACCAAGGCAGCGGTGAGCCGGCGTTCGGGGTCGGCCGGGTAGTCCACGGTGTGGTAGGCCGTGACGGCCTGAACCACGGCGCCCTTGGCTTCGATCCCCGCCGCCAGCACCGCATCGGCGATGTCCGCTTGCGGCAACAGCACACTGACAAAGCCTGTGGGCCAAACAGCGACGAGTCCCGCGGCAGACTGGACATCCTCCGGCGCGAGGTCCACGGGGATGCCCTCCGCTTCGAGGACCCTCCTGCTCGACGGACCAATCGTCGCGACCCTGACCGAGTCCGGAATCAGTTTCTTCAACTCCATGCGACGTTCGGCCGCTTTTTCCTTCAGGGCGCGCACCGTGGTGATGCTGCTGACCACGAGCCAGCCATATGCACCTGCGCGGAGGCCGTCCAGCGCGACCTCGAGCGAATGCTGGTCCCGGGCACGCTCGAAGTCGATCAACGGAAGCAGGAGCGGTTCGGCGCCAGCTTCCCGCAGGGCAGCGACGAGCGGCGCTGCCCGGTCCGGACTGCGCGTCACAAGGACCCGGGCGCCTTCAAGGGCCCGGGCCTGCCCTGACTTCACCGCGCTGTGCCGTCCCATGGTCTCCTGTTGGCTCCGGTTATCGGGAAGCGGCAAGATCTGCGATGTCCGCAGCACCCGCAGCAAGCAGGAGCTCAGCGACTTCGATTCCCAGCAACGTGGCGCCTACCTCGGTGAGGCCGTCGGTGGCTTTCTTCTCCCGTACGGTTTTGCTCCCATCCACGGCGCAGACAACGGCTTCCAAGTACAGCATGCTGCCCTTCCGGTAGGCATAGGCGCCCACCGGGGCAGCGCAACCGGCTTCGAGGCGGGCCAATACGGCGCGCTCCGCGGTGACGGCAAGGCGGGTGTCCTCGTCGTTCAGGGCGGCGAGGGCCTGAGCGAGGGCATTTTGGGTAGTCTGGGCGCCCTGGGAACCTTCGAGCGAGCCGGCCTGTCCGGGAGCATCCGCCGTGCGGCACTCGATCGCGAGCGAGCCCTGCCCCGGCGCGGGAAGCATGACGTCGGTTTCGAAGAATTCAGTCACGACGTCGAGCCTGCTGATCCGCTCCAATCCCGCCGCGGCGAGGACGACGGCATCGAGATCGCCGGGGGCGTCCACCGCGTTGCCGGCGAGCCCCGGAACACGGCCCAGCCGGGTGTCCACGTTGCCGCGGATGTCCACGACGTCAAGGTCCGGACGGGCGGCGCGCAACTGCGCTGCGCGGCGCGGCGATCCGGTGCCGACCTTTGCACCTTCCGGAAGATCCGACAGCTTCAAGCCGTCGCGGGCGCACAAGGCGTCCCGGACGTCGACCCGCTTGGGCGTTGCGGCAATGGTGAGTCCTGGAGCCGCACCCGTGGGGAGATCCTTCAAGGAGTGCACAGCGACGTCGCACGCGTTCGCCAACAGCGCGTCACGAAGGGCGGCGACGAACACGCCAGTGCCGCCCATCTGGGACAGGGAGCCCGTCCGGACATCGCCTTCGGTCTTGATGCGCACCAGTTCCACGGGAAAGCCCCCGATGGCGGCCAGCTGGTCAGCTGCCTGCTGGCTCTGGGTGAGCGCGAGTTTGCTCGCGCGGGTACCGATCCGGACGGTCATTTCGCGCTTTCTCCTCCGGGGTAGGCATCATGGCCGGTCCCGACGGTGGTGTCTGCACCCGCAATCGTGGGCTTCTCGCCGCGGAAGTTGGCGCAGCAACCGGGCCGGCAGACGTCGTACCACGGACCCAATCCGGTCATTGCCGGGCGATCGGCGATGTTGTTGGCTACCGTCCGCTCACAGATGAGGTCCACCAGGCCGGATATGAACTTGCGGTGGGTTCCCGGGGTGGGAACACGGGTGGCGGCGAGCCCGAATTTCTTGCAGGTTTCCAGTGCCTCCCTGTCCAGGTCCCACACGACTTCCATGTGGTCGGAGACGAAGCCGAGGGGAACAATGACAACACCCTTGATCCCCTGCCCGGCCAATTCCTCGAGGGCATCGTTGATGTCCGGCTCAAGCCAGGGAACATGCGGAGCGCCTGAGCGGGACTGATACGCCAAGGACCACGGCGCGGTGAGCCCGGATTCGGCTTCAACCCGCCGAACCACCTCGGCGCCGGCGGCCAGGTGTTGGGCCACGTAGGCCGAGTCCTGCTCGAACTCGCGCGGCTCGGCGTCCGAACGCCCGGCGGCTTCGGCGTCACGGGTTGGAATGGAGTGGGTTGCGAACAGGATGTGGATCGGTGCGTCCTCGAGACCGGCTGCGGCGAGTTTCGACTGCACTTCTGCAAGCCCCGCCGCGGTTCCTTCCACGAAAGGCTCGACGAAGCCGGGGTGGTCGAAGTACTGGCGGATCTTGTCCACCTCGAGTTTGCCGTCAAGGCCGGTCTCGGTCAGCGCCATGCCGATGTCCTCGCGGTACTGGCGGCAGCTGGAGTAGCAGGAGTAGGCACTGGTGGTGACCATCAGCAGCTTGCGGTGGCCGGCGTCGTAGGCTTCCTGGAGCGTCTGCGGAATGTAGGGATCCCAGTTGCGGTTGCCCCACAGCACGGGAAGGCCGATTCCTCGGGCGGCAAGCTCTGCCTCGAGGGCGGCCTTCAGGTCCCTGTTTAGCTGGTTGATGGGGCTGATGCCACCAAACGCACGGTAATGGTGGGACACCTCTTCGAGGCGCTCGTCCGGGATTCCGCGGCCACGGGTCACATTGCGCAGGAAGGGAATGACGTCGTCCTGGCCTTCAGGGCCGCCGAAGGAGGCGAGGAGAACGGCGTCGTACTCTTTGGGAGCCATGCGCCCGGCCTCGGTGACGTCATTGACCTCAGTGAGGCTGGCTGGCCCGGTGGAGTGGCGGCCGCTCACGCGAGGACCTCGGCGATCTCCGCGGCGGTGATCCGGCGGCCGGTGTAGAACGGGATTTCTTCGCGCACGTGGTTGCGGGCGTCGGTGGCCCGCAGGTGGCGCATGAGGTCAACCAGGTCAACAAGCTCAGGCGCTTCCAAGCCGAGGATCCATTCCCAGTCGCCCAAGGCGAAGGAGGACACGGTGTTGGAGATGACCTGAGGGAAGTCGCGGCCCAGCATGCCGTGATCGCGCAGCATCTTGCCCCGCTCTTCGGCCGGCAGGATGTACCACTCGTAGGAACGGACGAACGGGTAGACGCACAGCCAAGTGCTGGGTTCGACGCCGCGGGCGTAGGCCGGAACGTGGTTCTTGGCGAATTCGGCTTCACGGTGAACGCCCATGGCGGACCAGACAATCTCGGTGCCGGCGAACAGCGCGCTGCGGCGGATGTCACGGACGGCCTGCTGCAGGGCCTCGGGCTTGGCCCCGTGGAGCCACACCATGACGTCGGCGTCGGAACGCATGGCGGAGACGTCGTAGCTTCCGCGAAGGACCACGCCGTCCTCGCCGAGCTTGGCAGCCAGCTGCTCGAAATCCTGGACGGCATCGGTGCTGCGCAGGACATCGCCCGACCGCTTGAAGACGGTCCACAGCGTAAAGAACTGCTCTTCGGATTCGGCAGTTTTAGTGACAGATTCGGCAGAAGTGTGGCTCATGGTACAAGTCTGCCCCGTGGATGCCGCTAAGTCGAAATGCACCACTTCTACAAGACGTAGAAGTGGTGCATTTCACAAGATTGTGTCGATTTGCGCAGAAGTGTCGGCAACCACGGCAGCCAGGCCGTTTCCAGCGAGCCAGCCGCCCACAGCCGACAGGCCCCCGGCTTTGGAGCAGATGCGGCGCACCTCGGCAACCCGCTGTTTGTGACCGACCGCGGCGAACGGCAAGGCACCCGCCCAACGGACCACGTCCCAATCGAGCACGTCTTCGCGGACAATCGGCACGGTCAGCAACGTCGAGGCATCGCGGAGCGCAGCCTCAAACAGAAAATCGTCATCGCGTGCGGCGACAGAACGCGCGGCCGTCGATTCAACGACGTCCGCCCCTTCGCCGCGCCCATAGGAAAGCCGCAGCACATGGGTGCCGGGCCCGGCTTCCTCGGCCAGCCAGTCCCATTTGGCCGTGGCATGTGTCAGGGCTTTCGCCTCGATTCCGGCGATTTGCGGTGCCACCAGGATCCCGGTACCGCGCGGACGCCGGTCCAGTTCGGGCACGTCAACCACCAAGGTCACCAAGCTCACCAGCGGGCCCGCTGCGGGACGCAACCCGGACAGCTCCGGAAGCGCCTTCTCCAAGAGCCCGACTGCGGCCGGACCGTCCAGCGCCACCACCAGCCGCCCGGCGTCGTACGTTTTGTGCGCGGTGGAAACCTGCCAGCTGCTTTCGGTGCGGGCGATGGAATCCACCCGGGCACCGGAAATCAGGGTGACACCTTGGGAGCGCAGCTCCGCGACGAGGGCGGTGATCAGGGTGTTCATCCCGCCTTTCAAGCCGCCGACGGCGGATCCGGCCTTCGCCTCGCCCGTTCCGTTTTGCCCCGAGGCAGCCCTGCGCTGGCTGGCCACTGCAGCGGCAAGCGAACCGTGCTCACGCAACGCCGCACGGAGGCCTGGAGCCACCATGTCGACGTCGAGCAGTCCGGGATCGGCAGAGTGCACTCCGCCCACCACAGGTGCCACAAGTCTTTCGAGCACCCGCTTGCCCATCCGTGCCCGGACCAATGCAGACACGCTCGTGACCGCGGCTGAGGTACCCACTGATGCGGGCAAATAGCGGTCAAGAGAGGCCCTCAAGGAACCGGCGAGGCCCAAGGAGCGGCGGACTTCCGGGTCCCAGGGATTCGCGGGAATTCCGAGCACCCCGGTTTTGGGGAGCTCTTGCGGGCCGTCGGGCAACTGCACCCACGCGCCGCCCGGATGTGGCGCGACGATTTTGTCACCGAGCCCGAGTTCGCGGGCGAGATCGGCCACTGCGGTGGACCGGGTGGCGAAGGACTCGGCGCCGCTGTCCAGCTCAAGGCCGGCCACAGTATGGCTTCCCACGCAACCGCCCCAAGCGTCGCTCGCTTCGATCACCGTGACAGTGGTTCCTGCTTTGGCCAATCGGAGTGCCGCGAGGAGGCCGGAAATACCGCCGCCCACGACAACGGCCGTCAGCCCGGTCTGGGATGTCTCGGGAAGGGCGTGTTCGGGCTTTGGGTGTGCCCCGCGCATTCCGGCTACCCTGCCGGGATCGAGTGGATGAGCTCCACTACTCGGGTCAGGACTGCGGGGTCTGTCTCCGGCGGCACGCCGTGGCCGAGGTTCAGGACGTGGCCCGGGGCCGCGGAGCCGGCTGCGATCACCTCACGAACATGCCCTTCCAGGACGTCCCACGGCGCGGAGAGGAGCGCCGGGTCGATGTTGCCCTGCAGAGGGACTGTGCCGCCCAGGCGTCGGTTCGCTTCGTCCAACGGCAGCCGGTAGTCCACGCCCACGACGTCCACTCCGACGTCGCGCATGGCGACAAGCAACTCGGAGGTTCCGGTGCCGAAGTGGACCAGCGGCGCGCCGAGGTGGCGAACGTGGTCAAGGGCACGGGTCGAGGCAGGAGCGACGTACTTGGTGTAATCGGCCAGGCCAAGGGAGCCTGCCCAGGAGTCGAACAGCTGCCCGGCAGACGCACCGGCCTCCAGTTGGGCGCGCAGGAACATTCCGGAAGCGTCCGCGGCCCAATTGGCCAGGGCGGTCCAGGTCTCCGGATCGGCGTGCATCATGGTGCGCGGACCGAGGTGGTCCCGGGACGGCTTGCCTTCCACCATGTACGCAGCGAGAGTGAACGGTGCACCTGCGAAGCCGATCAGCGGGGTGGCGCCGAGCTCCGCCACCGTCAGGCGCACGGCCTCGCGGATCGGCTCAAGGGCTTCCCACGTCAGCTGCGGCAGCGCGGCGACGTCGGCCGCCGTGCGGACGGGCTTGTCCAGGACGGGCCCGATGCCGGGCACGATGTCCACGCCGACTCCCGCCAGCTTGAGGGGAATGACAATGTCGGAGAAGAAGATCGCTGCGTCAACGTCGTGGCGGCGGACAGGCTGCAAGGTGATCTCCGAGGCGAGCTCGGGACGCAGGCACGAGTCCAGCATCGCAACGCCTTCACGGACCTTGAGGTATTCCGGCAACGATCGGCCGGCCTGGCGCATGAACCACACCGGACGACGGGACGGCTTGCCGCCACGGTAGGCCTGGATCAGGGGCGAGTCTGCCGTGCGGCCATCCATGAGCGGGTGGTTTGTGTCAAGGCTTGAGGCGACGATGCCGGAAGCGCCGGCGGCAGACACAGAGTTGGCCGACACGGAGTGAGGCAGTGCAGAACTGGAAGTCATGCCTTCGATTGTGCCGAAGATCGGGCCCAAAAGATAACGACAGCCTGTCCCACACCATGGGACGTGGCAGGCGTCACTCCAAGCAGTGCGGAGAACCACTGCCATGCATTGTTCTACATGGCGCCGAAAAAGCTATGATTGCTTTGCTGTGGTTCTTTTCTCATTGGTGGCTACACACGCCGACATCGACCTTGAAACCGTCGCTCAGTTGAGCAACGGTTCATCCGAGGTTGCCTCGTCCGCTTTGGCCGACTCCCAACTTGTCTCCGGCGCCGTGGTCCTGGCCACCTGCAACCGCTACGAAATCTATGGCGAAACGCCGCATGTCGAGAACCTCGAAGCCGCGCGCTCGGCGCTCGTCACGCAGATCAGTGGCTTGAGCGGGCTCAACGAGCAACTCGTCTCACGCGCCTTCAGCACCCGCACCGGGCCGGAGGTCAGCAGGCACCTCTTTGCCGTGAGCGCCGGACTGGACTCCGCCGTCGTGGGCGAACGCGAAATCGCTGGACAGGTGCGCCGCGCCCTCATCACTGCCCAGCATGAAGGAACCGCAAGTTCAGGACTTGTCCGGCTGTTCCAGGCCGCTTCCAAGACTGCCAAGGACGTCGGGGCCCAGACTGCCCTCGGTTCGCGTGGCTTGTCGATCGTTTCCGTTGCCCTGGACCTCGCCACGGATCTCTCGGAGAACGCCGACTGGAGCACCAAGAAGGTCGTAGTCTTCGGAACCGGCGCCTACGCCGGAGCCACCATGTCACTTCTTCGCGAGCGGGGCTGCACCGATGTGTCGGTCTATTCGTCGTCCGGCCGGGCCGAGGCTTTCGTGGCGACTCGCGGCGGAACCGCGCTCGACGCCGAAACCCTTCCTGCCGCCGTCGCCGCGGCTGACGTCATGGTCGGCTGCAGCGGATCGGACACGCGCGTGGAGGCCGCGGAGCTTGCCCGTGTCCGCGCGTTGTCCCCTCAAACGCTCATTGCGATCGACCTCGCGCTCACCCACGATTTCGATCCCGCAGTGGGCGAGCTCGACGGCGTCGAGCTCCTGACGCTCGAATCCGTCCGCTTGGCAGCACCCCAGGAACAGGCGGAGTCGCTGGCACAAGCCAGCACTATTGTGTCCGGCGCAGCAGCAGCCTTCGAACAAGAGCGGGAGGCCCGCTCTGTTGACTCGGCCATCGTGGCGCTGCGCCGCCACACCATGAGCGTCCTCGACGCCGAAATGGAGAAAGTCCGGGCGAGGCACGGCTGCACCGCCGCGGCCGAGGAAGTTGAGTTCGCCCTCCGCCGCATGGTCAAGCAATTGCTCCATATCCCTACGGTCCGTGCGCGGGAGCTTGCCGCCAACGGCCAGCAGGACGAGTACGTGGCCGCACTCGAGGCACTGTACGGCATCCAGGTGGAACAGCCTGTTGCCGCGGCTCCAGCAGCTGAATGCCCTGTGGACCACCAACAGGCACCTCAGCAGGCTGAAAGCGCGTAGCACACACGACGCCGCCCGCCCCATGCTGTTCGCAAGCCCCCTGCGGTTCGCAAGCCCCATGCTGCAAGAGCATGCGCTCCCCTGATCGCCAAGACTGGACATAACAGGGTTATGTCCAGCAGCAATGACCGCGAATGGGCATGTCCTTTGTGGTGGTGGTTCGCGAACCGCGGGAACCTATGCGAACGCGTTGACGCCCGTCATTTCGGCGGAGACGGCCCACAACCGTTGCGCCGCTTCAGGATCCACAGCGTGCGCGTCGACGCCTTGGTACCGAGCCAGGGGCGAGGTCGGGTCCGTTGGCTTGGCGATGTCGCAGTCTTCGCAATACACCCCGCCCATGCCCTCCAGGGCCGGTGACGTGGCTGCCCACGTGGACGTGGCGGCTCCCTGCTCCGGAGTCTTGAAACCCTCCCTGACGTTGCCTTCGGCGTCCATCCACCCGGCAGCAACCATCTCTTCCCGTGGCAGATGGCGCTGCAATTCAGTCATGATGCCTCCGGGGTGGACCGCAAAGGCCCGCACCCCGGAGGACCGGCCCAGGCGGTCCAGCTCCACGGCGAACAGGGCATTGGCCGTCTTTGCCTGGCCGTAGGCCTTCCATTTGTCGTAGCCGGCCTCGAAATTGATGTCCTCGAAACGGATCGGCGAGAGTTTGTGTCCTGTGGAGGACAAGGACACGACGCGGGCCGAGCCGGCAGCCGCCAACGCGGGCCACAACGTGTTGAGAAGCGTGAAGTGGCCCAGATGGTTGGTGGCGAACTGGGATTCCCAACCCGGGCCCACGCGCTGCTCCGGGCTAGCCATGATGGCCGCGTTGTTGATCAGGATGTCCAGCGTTGGGTTCGATGCCAAGAAGCGTGCCGCGAAATTCTTCACCCCTTCCTGGTCTGCCAGATCCAGGGCCTCCACGGTCACTTGTTCCGGCCCCAGACCGGCCGAGACGAGGACTTCTTTCGCGTGCTCGGGCCGCCTGGCTGGAACCGTGACCCGCGCCCCGGCAGCGGACAATGCCCGGACCGTTTCCAGACCGAGCCCGGAGTAGCCCCCGGTGACAATGGCCGTTTTACCGTGGAGGTCCACCCCGGTGAGCACGTCCGATGCCGTGGAACCGTGACCGAATCCCGATCCGATGGGGTGCTGCGGTGTTGTCATGGAATCCTCGCTCACGTCCGGACCTTTCGTGTTCAGTACGCTGTCGGGTCAGTAGACCGGCTTGCCGGGCTCGACGTCGCGCACCCAAGCCAGGATCCCGCCGTCGAGGTGGCTGACACGCGTGTAACCGGCACGCTGTGCTGCCGCGAGCACCGCAGCGGAACGGGTGCCGCCCTTGCAATGGAACACGATCTCTTTGTCCTGCGGAAGCTCCGTCCAGGCCTCCCCCGCCAGGATCCGGCCCTGCGGGATGAGCACCGAGCCGTCGATGTTCACAATCTCGTGTTCACCAATCTCCCGGACGTCCACCAGTTCGAAGTCGCGCTCCCCCGCCGCGCGGGCCGCGAGCATCGCGGAAAGTTCGGTGGCCGTGACGGTTCTCACTGAGTCACCTGAGGGCGCAGGGGTAATGCCGCAGAAAGCCTCGTAGTCGGTCAATTCGGTAATCGGTTCGGCCTCCGGATCCTTGGAAACCTTGATTTCCCGCCAGCTGCCGCCGAGCGCGTCAAAGAGCGCCACGCGCCCCAGCATCGAGCGCCCGACGCCGGTGATCAGCTTGATTGCCTCCGTCACCATGAGTGAGCCGACGGCGGCGCACAGCATGCCGAACACGCCGCCTTCGCCGCAGGACGGGACAGAGCCGGCTGGAGGTGCCTCCGGATAGAGATCGCGGTAGCTGGGGCCGTGCTTCTCCCAGAACACGCTGACCTGGCCGTCGAAGCGGAAGATAGATCCCCACACATAAGGTTTGCCGAGAATGGCGGCAGCGTCGTTCACCAGGTACCGCGTGGCAAAGTTGTCCGCGCCGTCCAGGATGAGGTCGTAGCCGGCGAAGAGCTCCAGAGCGTTGGAAGAGTCCAGGCGCACATTGTGCAGTTGGACGTTCACGAGCGGGTTGAGTTCCTTGATGGCATCCCGCGCCGATTCAATCTTCGGCCGGCCCACGTCGGCCACCCCGTGGATGACCTGACGCTGCAAGTTGCTGAGGTCGACGACGTCGTCGTCCACAATGCCAAGTGTCCCGACCCCGGCCGCGGCCAGGTAAAGCAGGGCGGGTGAGCCCAATCCACCGGCACCTATCACCAGCACTTTCGCGTTCTTGAGCCGTCGCTGACCGGCTGCGCCGATTTCGGGAATAATGAGGTGGCGCGAGTAGCGTTCTACCTCTTCGGTGGTCAGCTCTCCGGCCGGTTCCACGAGGGGCGGCAGCGAGGACTGCAACGTTTGGGCAGCAAAAGTAGTGGCCATACTCCAAAGTATGCCTGCCGGTGCCGCCTGGTCATATTACTGCGCAGTATTGTGGTCATAACTGCAAGAGAAAGGCGGCAGACAAGTGGCTGAGAGCGCACGTGTCAAACAGGAGGCACACGTCAAGCAAGATCGGACCGGTTCGCCACGCTCGGCGAGGCTGCCACGCGATGAACGCCGGGCCCAGCTCCTGAACGCCGCCCTGGAAGTGTTTGTTGCCAACGGCTTCCACGGCGCAGCCATGGACGAAATCGCCGAGACAGCCCACGTCAGCAAGCCGGTGCTGTACCAACACTTCCCGTCGAAGCGGGAGCTGTACATGGCACTCCTGGACAGCCATCTGGCCATGCTTACGGACCAGATGCTCACGGCACTGAATTCGACCTCGGACAATAAGGAACGCGTCCAGGCCGTCATGCGCGCTTACTATCGCTTCATCGCGGCCGATGACCAGGCGCATCGGCTCGTTTTCGAATCCGATCTCATCAATGACCCGGACGTCAGTTCCCGCCTGGAGACTTTCAACCGCACTTTCGCCGACGCCGTGGCCAAGGTCATAGCCGAAGACACCAAGCTGCCCCCGCTGGAGGCACAGTTGCTGGGCCGGGGCCTGGCTGGAATGGCGCAGGTCAGCGCCCGCTATTGGCTCGAAACCGATGGCGATTTGGACCTCGATGTGGCCAGCGACCTGATCTACCGTTTAGCTTGGCGCGGAATCAGTCGCTTCCCCAAAGAGTCCTAGGCTACAAATAGAGGACTGTGTAAATTCTTGATTGGCTGGGAGGCCCTGCTGTGGAAGTAAAGATCGGCATTCAGAACGTTGGCCGTGAGATCGTGCTGGAGTCCGCTCTGGATGCCGAGGCTGTTGCCAAGATCGTGGGCGAGGCCATTGCCAATGGAACAGACTTGCGTCTCACCGACGAGAAGGGCCGCCAGGTCATCGTCCCCGGCAACGTCCTGGGCTACGTTGAGATCGGGGCCGAGGAAGTCCGCAGGGTCGGTTTCGGCGCCCTCTAAGCAATACGCAAGAACACCAGCGAGCCAGGAGTCCGCATGCTCTCACTTGTCATCGTGGCGCTAGCCACCATCGCATCAGGCTTCATTGTTTGGGGAAATGACAAACATCGTGGCACGTACGGAATCGCCGTCCCCGCTTGTGTTTCGGTAGCCGTCGCCATGCTGAGTTGGATGGTCTTCATCCAGCTTGGCTTTGGCTACCAGCCCGGTGTGACCTGGATCCCGTGGGTCTTGCCCATCATTCTGGGCACTGCGGCGGCCGCGGCTGTCGCCTTCTTGCTGGGCCGCCATCGGTTCCGGCACGACACTGCGCAGCTGACGGCTGCCCTGCGGCTCTAGCTGCCCTGCGGCTCCAATTACAGATCCGGCTCGTGGCCCGTTTCGGTGCAGAGGCACAACCTATTTCCTTGTGAATCCGTGACCACCACCCATTTGGGTGCGTGGTCATGGTCCATTAACGCCCCGGTTGCGGCGGTCTTCTCCACGGCTGGCCCCGATTCAGCCTGGCTTCGGTGCACGTCCAAGTGGAGCCGGTTCGGGTTGGGAGTTTGCGTTTCCTGGAACCACACGTTGGGCCCGCGGCCATAGGGATCCTCAAGGCCTCCAAAGCGGCCCTTGCGGTAGCCAAGCGCCACTCGCCAGACTTCCGAAATCCCTCCGGGATCAGGGGTGTCTATTCCAACCTCTACTGTGCGGTAGAGTCCCGGCTCGGCCATGGCCCCGGCTTCCTTGGCTGCTTGGCTGGCGTGGGTGGCTGCGCGGATGTCGCGCTGCGTTACCTCACTCCCGGCGTCGTGGGAGGTGTAGCGGACGAACACCCGGTTGTACCGCCAGTCCAGGTCCGGGTGGTGGTTCTGTTCCTCGGCTATGCGCCCGACGGCGGCAATCAGCCCGAGCGCGGCAGCCGACGTCGGGCATTTGTAGGCGGTGACGAGACCGCCCAGGCGGTACCGCCAGTCCGGCAGCTCCGCCAAGGCGTCGTCGATCGCGGGCCTGGTGAGAACATCATCCGTGCCGGCCATGGGGGCTCCTTCGCTGACGTGGAATCCTTCGCAGGATGCCCCCTGCGGCCGGCAGAAGCCCGCTAGAGGAACTCAGCCCGGCCTTCCATGGCCGAGGAGGCCAGAGCGTGCTCCCGGCGCGGGATGCGGCCCGCCTGCTTCGCCAGCCTACCGGCGATGACTGCGTGTTTGAAGGCCTCGCCCATCTGCACGGGGTTCTGGGCCCGGGTCACGGCGGTGGCCAGCAGTACGGCGTCGCAGCCGAGCTCCATGGCCAGGGCGGCGTCGGACGCGGTGCCGATGCCGGCGTCGAGCACTACCGGCACCGAAGCGCGGGACACAATCAGCTCGATGTTGTGGGGATTCAGGATGCCTAAACCGGTGCCGATTGGCGCCCCCAAAGGCATCACCGCAGTAGCCCCGAGGTTTTCCAGGCGAAGGGCCAGCACGGGGTCGTCGTTGGTGTAGGCGAAGACCTTGAAGCCACGGTCGACGAGTTTTTCGGTGGCATCCACGAGTTCCACCGCATCCGGCAGGAGCGTGTGCTCGTCGGCGATGACCTCGAGCTTCACCCAATCCGTTTCCAGTGCCTCCCGGGCAAGCTCGGCTGTCATGACAGCGTCCTTTGCGGTAAAACAGCCCGCGGTGTTGGGAAGGACACGGATCCCGTGATCCACGAGCAATTGAAACAGGGAGCCTGTTTCCGTGGGCGAGTACCTCCGCATCGCAACGGTGGTGAGTTCGGTACCCGAGGCCAGCAGGGCTGCCCCCAGACCGTCCAGGCTCGGCGCCCCGCCGGTGCCCATGATGAGGCGCGAGCTGAACTCAACGCCGTCGATCACCAAGGCGTCGGTTTGGGTGCTTGCTGTTTGGGTGCTTGCTGTGGTCATGGTTCAACCTCCCTGTACTGCGGTAACGATTTCGAGTTCGTCGCCTTCTGCGAGCGCGGTTGCAGCCCATTGGCTGCGTGGCACCACTTCGGAATTGCGCGCGACGGCGACGCCAATCTTCCGTCCGTCGGCCGCCTGGCCCTTGGCATCCAAGGCCCGTCCAGTGATGTGGGTGACGAGCGTGGTCACGGAGGCGTCGTCGCTCAGCGTGTGGTCGGCGCCGTTCAATTTGATGTTCATGCGTGGTCCTTCGGAAGAGGAATTAAGGTGGCAGGCTGCGAGCCGTTTGTCGCGACACCTGCCTTTGCGAGTGGTTTGGAGAAGCGGTCCGGGCGGAACTTGTTCCAGCGCGGATCGTCACTGCCATCCATGAGTCCGACGCAGATTTTCGCGGCTGCCGGGGTCAGGAGCACTCCGTGCCGGAAAAAGCCGCTGGCCACGATGAGGCCGGGTACTGTGAGGCCGTGCACTGCGCCTTCAGTCCCTTCGGGGCCGGCATCTGTTGCCACCCTCCCCAGCAGGGGTGCGTTGTCCGGTGTCCCCGGACGGGCACGGGCAGTGGCTTCCAGGAGTTCCAATTCGGCTACGGCCGGTACCAGCACCTGCGCGTCGCGGAGCAATTGGTATACCCCACCGGCCGACACCGGGTTCGGGGATCCACCCGAAGCCGACAAGCCGTCCTCGCGTTGCGTTGCGCCGATCACCACGGTCCCGTCCTCCCGGGGGACGATGTAGACCGGCACCCCCCGCACCACCCCGCGGACCGTTGCGGTGACCATGGGCCGAAGGTGTTCCGGAACGCGCAGCCGCAGTATGTCTCCGTACACGGGGCGTAGCGGGAGGGACAAGCCATCCGGCAGCCCGTTCAACTGGGCAGCGTGCAGCCCGTTGGCAACCACTGTTTCCTTGGCGAGCACCCGTGTGCCTGACTCGAGCTCAGCCCCGACGACGCGCCCGTCCTCCCACAGAAGGCTCACCGCCTTGTTGCGGACCGCAAAGCCCTCCTCGGCCCCCTCAACCCAACTGGAGTCACCGGGTTGGTGGTCTCCCAGTGCGCCAATAATCGCGGCCGCAAGTTTTCGCGGATCCACTTGGTGGTCGCCCGGAATGTGGAAGGCACAGGAAATCTGCGGGCTCAACAGCGGCTCACGTTCGCGTGCCTCGCGCAGCGGCACAGATTCCACCACCAAACCGTAGGCCAGCTGGACGTCCCGGAGGTCGGCGAGCGCCCGGCGGTCCGCAGCGTCCGCGCCGACGGCGATGGTCGGCGTCGTGCGGTATCCCGTACTGCGTCCGGTACTTAAGGCGGACAAGTGACGTTCGAAGTCTGGCCACAAGGCCGACGATTCGAGCATGAGTTCCAGGAGGTCTTCTTCCTGGTAGTGCAGTTCGCTGACGGGCGCCAGCATGCCCGCTGCCGCAAACGTAGCGCCGCTGGCCGGTGCGGGGTCGATGAGGACCACCGAGCGGCCGGACCTGCGGGCCTCCCACGCGATACCGAGGCCGATGACACCGCCCCCGATCACCGCCACATCGGCGTGCAGGGGTTCGTGCTGAGTCTTCACTTCGTCCATGGAGTCCTTCCCTACGCCGGTACTAGCCGGATCAGGTCAAGCGGTCGGCGCTGAAGCCCTCTCAGCCGCGCGGCGATTGTGACTGCCGCCGCGGCTCCCGCGGTACCAGCCCAGTTTAGAGGAACTACTCTGTTTCCATGACCCAGCACGATGTCCACACCACCGCCCGCCTGTACCTCTGCACCGACGCCCGCAAGCAACAGGGCGACTTTGAGCAATTTGTCGATGCCGCATTCGAGGGCGGCGTGGATATCATCCAGCTGCGGGACAAGACCATTGAAGCGGCCGAGGAACTGGAGCTCCTGGAAGTTCTGCATTCCGTGGCGCACCGTCACGGCCGTCTCTGGGCCGTCAACGACCGCGCAGATATCGCGTCCCTCTCCGGCGCTCCGGTGTTCCATATCGGCCAGAAGGACATCCCGCTGCGCTCGGCCCGGAAACTGCTCCACGACCCCACCATAATCGGCCTCTCGACGCACACGCCCGAACAGATTGACGCTGCCATTGCCGCATCGCCTGGCCGCAGCGGCCTGGACTATTTCTGCGTCGGACCGGTGTGGGCAACCCCCACCAAGCCCGGGCGTTCCGCCGTCGGGCTCGATCTCGTGAAGTACGCTGCCGAGGCCATGAAGAAGGCAGACGCAGAGACAGTGGGCGGCGTTGTGCTCCCTTGGTTCGCAATCGGCGGCGTCGACCTCAGCAACGTTGAGGAAGTGGTGCAAGCCGGCGCCAGCCGCATCGTGGTGGTCCGGGCCATCACTGAGGCAGAGGATCCGACGGCCGCAGCCCAAGCGCTCCTTGCCGCCCTGGACGCTGCGGCGGCTTAGCAAGACTCCGGGAGATTTTGGCGTTACCCTGACTTTCGTGTCATATCAGCGGATAGCACCGAATCTCACTGAAACGTCGAACACGCTCGCAGAGGCGCTGGCGGCGCTTCGAACTGAGCTTGAGCTGCCTGCCGGCTATCCCACCGAAGCGCTGCGCGATGCCGAAACTGCGGTTTCCGGTCACACGCTGCCAGCGCAGGACCTCACGGAGATTCCGTTCATCACGATCGACCCGGCATCTTCCACGGATCTCGATCAAGCCCTTTTCATGGAGCGATCGGACGATGGTTACAGGGTTCTCTACGCGATCTCCGACGTACCCTCCTTCGTCACTCCGGGAGGCGCGCTCGACGGCGAGACCCGCCACCGCGGGCAAACGTACTATGCCCCGGACGGGCGCATCCCGCTGCACCCCGAGATCATCAGCGAGCGTGCCGGAAGCCTGCTGGCTGGTCAGACGTGCGGCGCCTTCGTGTGGGACTTCGAACTCGACGCCGAGGCGGAGTTCCGCACGGTCTCCGTGCGTCGGGCCAGGGTTCGCAGCCGCGCCAAGCTCAACTACAAGGGCGTCCAAGCGGAGATCGATTCCGGAACAGCTGATCCGGTCCTGCAACTCCTCAAGGAGGTCGGGCTCAAGCGGGTGGAACTCGAACGCCGCCGAGGCGGAGCCAGCCTGAACATGCCGGAGCAGGAAATCATCCAGCTGCCCGACGGCGAGGGGTACAGGATCGTTGCTGCTCCCCCGTTGCCGGTGGAAGACTGGAACGCCCAGATTTCGCTTATGACCGGGATGGCCGCAGCCCGGCTGATGCTCGACGGAAAAGTGGGCATCTTGCGTACCATGCCCGCCCCCGATGAACGCTCGTTGCTCCATTTCAAACGGCAGGCGGGCGCCCTCGGCAAGCCTTGGCGCGACGGGATCAGCTACGGCGAGTACCTGCGCACCCTCGATGCCAGGGACCCCCGGCAGCTGGCTATCCTCCATTCGGCAGGGATGCTCTTCCGCGGCGCCGGCTACACACCTTTCGACGGCGCGGTACCAGACAGCGTGATGCAGTCCGCGATCGGAGCCCCGTATGCCCACGCGACCGCTCCGTTGCGGCGGCTGATCGATCGCTTCGTCTTGGTCATCTGCGAAGCCCTGAGTAACGGGACAGCAATTCCCGCGTGGGCACGGGACGCCCTGCCGAGCTTGCCTGCCATCATGGCGTCATCCGATCAGCTTGCCGGCAAGCTTGAGCGCCTGGCCTTGGACACTGTGGAGGCAGCGCTCCTGGTGAACCATATCGGCCAGGAGTTCGACGCCGTCGTCATCTCCGGGTCGAAACCCGCCAAGAACAACGGCAACGGCAACGGGAACAGCACCAACGGCAACAACGGGAATGGGAACGGAGCCCCGCACGGTCCGTACGGCATCGTCCAGATCGCCGAGCCCGCGGTCACCGCTCGTTGCGACGGCGAAATGGAGTCCGGCACGAAGGTCCGCGTGAAATTGCTTGACGCGGACATCGCCACCCGCCAAATCACCTTCGAACTGATCGCGTAGCGGAGTCCGCTCGCACGCCCGGGGCCGTGATCCGGGGTTTATTGCCCCCAGACGCTAGACTGTGTGAGTAGTAATGGATGCCCGGTCGTTGATTCAGTTAATTTTTTGACATCAACAAGCCCGCCCCTACGCGATCTTGAGATACACCAGCTGGTCCCCAGTGCCAGTATTTAGATAGCCCGCGATCGGCTTCCACTGGATTTGCTTGCGCCCATCCGTGCTCCGGAACGGCCCTGCCACAACCGTTGAGCACGCAGCGCAGCCCAAATGAATAAGGAAAACTCCACTGTGAGTGAATTGCACACCCATGAAGTTCTGACAGACGGAACCGAAACGATCGAACCCGAGGAGACCATTTCCTCGGATGAAACACCCCACGAGATCGCAGAAAAGTCCTTCGCCGATTACAACGTCCGCGCCGACATCGTTGAATCCCTCGCCGACGCCGGAATCACCCACCCCTTCCCCATCCAGGCCATGACCCTCCCGGTAGCCCTGGGCGGTCACGACATCATCGGCCAGGCCAAGACGGGTACCGGAAAGACCCTCGGCTTCGGTATTCCGGCGCTGCAGCGCGTTGTCGGACCGGACGACGCCGGCCACGACAAGCTCGCTGTCCCCGGTGCACCCCAGGCCCTCGTGATTGTTCCTACCCGCGAACTCGCTGTTCAGGTGGCCAATGACCTCCAGACGGCATCCCGGAAGCGCAACGCGCGCATCGCCACGATCTACGGCGGCCGCGCTTACGAGCCCCAGATCGAGGCCTTGCAGAAGGGCGTCGAGGTTGTCGTCGGCACGCCCGGCCGTTTGATCGACCTCTACAAGCAGAAGCACCTGAACCTCAAGAACGTTCGCATGGTGATTCTCGACGAAGCAGACGAGATGCTCGACCTCGGCTTCCTTCCGGACGTCGAGACCCTGATTGCCGGAACACCCGCCGTCCGCCAGACCCTGCTCTTCTCGGCCACCATGCCCGGCCCGGTCATCGCCATGGCCCGCCGCTACATGACGCAGCCCACTCACATCCGTGCCGCCGACCCGGACGACGAAGGCCTGACCAAGCGCGACATCCGGCAGCTCATCTACCGTGCCCACAGCATGGACAAGGTCGAGGTAGTCGCCCGCATCCTGCAGGCCCGCGGACGCGGCCGGACCATCATTTTCACCAAGACCAAGCGCACCGCAGCCAAGGTCGCCGAGGAACTCGTGGACCGCGGCTTCGCAGCCGCCGCCATCCACGGTGACCTGGGCCAGGGCGCCCGCGAGCAGGCCCTCCGCGCCTTCCGCAACAACAAGGTGGACGTCCTCGTGGCCACCGACGTCGCCGCCCGCGGCATCGACGTCGATGACGTCACGCACGTGATCAACTACCAGTGCGTCGAAGACGAAAAGATCTACTTGCACCGCGTTGGCCGCACCGGCCGCGCCGGCAACAAGGGCACGGCCGTGACGTTCGTCGATTGGGACGACATGCCGCGCTGGGGTCTCATCAACAAGGCGCTGGGCCTGAACTACCCGGAGCCCGTGGAAACCTACTCCTCGTCGCCGCACCTCTTCGAGGAGCTGGACATCCCCGCGGGCACCAAGGGCCGCCTGCCCCGCGACAAGCGCGTTCTGGCCGGCGTCGACGCTGAGGTCTTGGAAGACCTCGGCGAGACCGGAAAGAAAAACTCGCGCTCCAGCGGCGATTCCGGGCGTGGACGCTCCGGCCGCGACAGCGGACACGAAGGTGGACGCCGTGGCGCGAAGTCCGGCGATGCTCCCTCTCGCGAGGGCAGCGGCGAGGGTGGACACAACCGCACGCGCCGTCGTCGTACTTCCGAAGGCGACGCAGCCCCTGCCGAAGCTGCAGCCCCGTCTGCCGAGCCGCAGTCCGGCGAAGGTGCGGACAAGCCTTCCCGCGCACGCCGTTCGCGCACCCGCCGCCGCAACGGCGAAGTGGTGGCCGCTTCCGGTGGTTCTGCCGAGAGCACCGAGGCTTAACGGCCTCAATGACTGACACTGTTTGGGCGCCGGACGGCAGCAATTTGGTGGTTCACGCGGACAACGCGGATTTCCTCCCGACGCTGCCGGACGGCGCCTTCACACTGATTTACGTGGACCCGCCCTTCAATACAGGCCGCGTCCAGAGCCGCCAGGAAACGCGCATGGTGCGCAACGCCGACGGCGACGGCGACCGCGTCGGCTTCAAGGGCCGCTCCTATGACACCATCAAAGGCGCCCTGCACAGCTACGACGATGCCTTCAGCGACTACTGGTCCTTCCTGGAACCCCGGCTCGTGGAGGCCTGGCGCCTACTCGCCGAGGACGGCACCTTGTACCTTCATCTGGACTACCGCGAGGTCCACTACGCCAAGGTCATGCTGGACTCGATCTTCGGCCGGGAATGTTTCTTGAACGAGATCATCTGGGCCTACGACTACGGCGCCCGCGCCAAGAACCGTTGGCCCACCAAGCACGACAACATCCTCGTGTACGTGAAGAACCCCGCCAAATACCATTTCGACAACGCCGAGGTGGACCGCGAGCCGTACATGGCACCCGGCCTCGTGACGCCGGCCAAGCGGGAACTGGGGAAACTCCCCACCGACGTGTGGTGGCACACCATAGTTTCGCCCACCGGCAAGGAAAAGACCGGCTATCCAACGCAAAAGCCGGAAGGCCTGGTCCGGCGGATCGTCACCGCATCCAGCCGGCCGGGAGACTGGTGCCTGGACTTTTTCGCCGGGTCCGGCACGCTTGGTTCAGTCGCGGCGAAGCTTGAGCGCAAGTTCGTGTGCGTTGACCAGAACGCCCCGGCCATCGACGTGATGCGGAAGCGCCTGGACGGCAAGGCCACTTTCTACCCCAACAGCTAGCATTTGTTGTCGTTTAGCGGCCTGTATACGACAACAAATGCTAGCTAGTTGGGCTCCGCGGAACCTCCGTCAGCGGACCACGGAACTTCCTGTGCCGAGTTCCTCGATGCGGGCCAGGACCTCCGGGGACGTGAGGTTCTCCCCGAACAGATTGGGCTTACCGGTTCCGTGGTAGTCGGAAGAACCGGTCATGAACAACCCGTTCTCGGCAGCCAGGCGCCGCAGGAACACGCGGCCTTCCTCGGGGTTGTCCCGGTGCTCCACTTCCAGCCCTTGGAGCCCGGCGTCGATCATTTCCCGGTAAGTCCGTTCCCCCACCACCCGGCCGCGGGCCGAGGCGACCGGATGGGCGAAGACGGGCACGCCACCTGCCGCGCGGACGAGTTCGACGGCGAGCGCGGGGTCCGGTGCGTAGTGCTGCACGAAGTAACGCGAGTGCGAGGTCAGGATCGCGGTGAACGCCTCGGAGCGGTCAGCCACGGCACCGGCCGCCACAAGGGCGTCGGCGATGTGTGGACGGCCCACGGTCGCGCCAGGAGTCACATGGTGGATGACGTCGTCCCAGCTCAAGGGATAGTCCTCCGAAAGGAGCGTGACCATGTGCTTCGCTCGAGTGAGTCTCGCGTCCTTTGCCTTGGTGATTTCTTCGAGCAGGCCGGGGTGCTCCGGATCATGGAGATAGCTCAGCAGATGGACGCTGATCCCCTCCCGGGTCCGGCAGGATATCTCCATCCCCGGCACGAAAGCCACACCGAATTCCAGGGCGGCAACGGAAGCCTGATCCCAGCCATCGGTGGAGTCGTGGTCTGTCAGCGCCACCACATCCAGACCCGCGGCAGACGCTGAAGCGATCACTCCCGCGGGAGCCTCGGTCCCGTCGGAAACATTGGAGTGCGCGTGCAGGTCGATCTTCACTTTCCAAGCCTATTGGATCAGGGGCGGCTTGGACCGTTGCGGCGTTGGCCTAGTGTCTGCCTTGATGGGACGATGGGACGGTGAACGATGCAGACAACACCCAAAACGGTGAAACCACAGCCTCCCAGCCCCTGGAGGAGCGCGTCAACAACCGCTCCCAGCGGCCCACATCCGATGCCTTCAAGGCGTTCATGGCCAGCAACTGGGCGCCCGCCGCGCAGGTGACCCCTGCGCGCGACGCCGTTGCAGACCACGCCGCCACGCGTCGTCGGGCCATCTCCGACAAGTTCGCCGGTGTGCGCCTCGTCGTACCGGCGGGTCCGCTCAAGGTCCGTTCGAACGATTGCGACTACCGCTTCCGCCCCCACTCCGGCTTTGCCCACCTCACGGGCTTGGGCCTGGACCACGAGCCCGATGCCGTGCTGGTCCTGGAGCCCGTTGAGGAAGGAACCGGCGACGACGGCGGAAACCACCTCGCGACGCTCTACTTCCGTCCGCTGGCGGGCCGGGACACGGAACAGTTCTACGCGGACTCGCGTTCCGGTGAGTTCTGGATCGGTGCCCGTCCCACGCTCGCCGAATTCGAAGCGCGCCTCGGACTCAAAACTGCTCATATCGACGAGCTCGAGATGGCCATCACCAAGAACGTGGGCGCCGCGGAAATCGGCGGCGTCTCCATCCGCTTGGTCCGCAAAGTGGACGAGAACATCGACGCCCTCGTAGACACCGCCCGCTACAACACGGCCAAGGATCCGGAGAACTTGGACCTGAGCGAACTCGACGCCCTGGACGAACTGCTCAGCGAGGCCCTCTCCGAGCTTCGCCTTCTCAAGGACCCCTGGGAAGTCGAGCAGATGAAGATCGCCGTCGCAGCTACGGTCGCGGGTTTCGCCGACGTCGTCCGTGCCCTCCCCCGCGCCATGACCCACCACCGGGGCGAACGCGTCGTCGAGGGCGCGTTCTTCGCCCGTGCGCGCGAGGAAGGCAACGAACTCGGCTACGACACCATCGCGGCCGCCGGAAACAACGCCACGGTGTTGCATTGGACCCGGAACACGGGCAAGGTCAACGCCGGGGAGCTCCTGCTCCTGGACGCTGGCGTGGAGGCGGATTCGCTCTACACAGCGGACGTAACCCGCACCATTCCGGCCAACGGAAAGTTCTCGGATGTTCAACGCAAGGTCTACGAGGCCGTGCTTGACGCCGCCGACGCCGGATTCGCCGCGGCCCAGCCAGGCGTGAAGTTCCGCGACGTCCACACCGCCGCCACCACGGTCCTTGCCGAGCGCCTTGCCGAGTGGGGACTGCTGCCGGTTTCGGTGGAAGAAGCCATCAACCCCGAAGGCCAGCAGCACCGCCGCTGGATGCCGCACGGAACCAGCCACCACTTGGGACTGGACGTCCACGACTGCGCCCAGGCCAAGCGCGATCTCTACCTGGACGGTGTCCTCACGGAGGGCATGGTGTTCACCATTGAACCCGGGCTCTACTTCAAGAACGAGGACCTCGCCATTCCTGAGGAATACCGTGGAATCGGCGTCCGGATCGAAGACGACATCCTGATGACCGCCGACGGTCCCGTCAACCTCAGCGCCGCCCTCCCCCGCAAGGCGGACGACGTCGAGACCTGGATGGCGGGCATTTACCAAGACGCCGAAGCGTAATTAGTCAGGCAACCGCAAAAGGAGGGCTACCGGATACTGATCCGGTAGCCCTCCTTTGCTTGGGCGGCTTAACTACTGCTTGGCCGCGTCTTCGCCGTCAGCTTCGTGCTGCTGGCCGTTTTCGGCGTCGTTCACTCGAACGCCGTACTGTGGCCGGCCGTCCGGAAGGTCCGGGTAGCGCACGCCGGGGGCCGGCCGTGCCGCTTGGACTGGAACATCGGCGGCCGGCTGGGCAGCCTCGCCGGTTGTTCCGTGCGCGGCCTCGGGTCCGCGCTGGCCGTAGGGGTCCTGCCAGGAAGCCGGCCGTTCGGGGGCCGGGCCCTGGGGGCCTGGCTGGACTGGCGGGTTCCGGTAGTCCTGCGGCGGGTAGGCCTGCGGCGGCCGGCCGAACGCCGCCTCGGAGGGATTCATCGGCAACTGGTGAAGGAGTCGGCGGGCTTCCTGCGATGCTTCCAACGCGACAATGACGTCATAGTTTGTCGCCACTACCTGGCTGGTGGAGGTGAAATCCCGCTTTCCGCGCTGGGCGGCATAAGTGACGATCCCAAAGAGCATAAAGAACGCGGCACCCATGAGAACCGACGTCACAATCGAGAACGGTCCCCCGGCCGGGGTGAAGAAAGAAAGCATGACCCCCACGAACAGGCCGAACCACATGCCGCTCAGGGCGCCCGACAGTGCAACCCGCGGGTAGCTGAGCCGTCCCGTCACGCGCTCCACCATTTTGAGGTCGTTTCCCACAATGGAGACATGCTGGACCGGGAACTGCTGGTCGGCCAGATAATCAACCGCCTTCTGGGCATCAAGATAGGAGGTGTAGGAGCCAACGGTGTCGCCCTTGGGGACGCTGCGGGATTCCTCCGTGGCCTTTGGGGTACCGAAAATGTTCGCCATAGCCCCATTCTGTCCCATTCACATGTGCAGCGGCTGAAATTCAGCTAAAAGAGAGCAGACTCGGTAGCCTGTAGGTGTGAGCACAAATCCTTCACGCGTCTTTGTTGCGCGCCTGCTCGGCCTCGATGTCTTCGACCCCCTGGGGGACCGTTTGGGCCGGCTGCGCGACGTCGTTGTGCTCTCGCGCGGCTTGCGCGGGGCACCGCATGCAGTGGGCATCGTCGTCGAAGTTCCGGGTAAGAAACGCGTCTTCGTTCCCATGACCCGGCTGACGTCCATGGACCAGAGCCAAATCATTTGCACCGGCCTGGTCAATCTGCGCCGCTTCCAGCAACGCGGTGCAGAGCAACTGGTGGTCGGCGAGCTCTTTGACCGCAAGGTGACGCTCAAGGACGGCAGCGGCGACGCCATCATCGAAGACATCGCCATGGACCAGCAACGCAACGGCGACTGGCTGGTGTCCAAACTCTTCATTCGCCGCGGGACGTCTACCTCCAGGCTTCGGGGGCTGCGTCGCGGCCACACGCTGCTAGTGGACTGGTCGGACACGCTGCAAGGCTCCGAGAACGATCCCCAGGGTGCCAGTCACTTCGTTGCCACCCACGAGGACCTCAAACCCGCGGACTTTGCCGACGCACTGCAGGAGATGCCGGACAAGCGCCGGATCGAAGTGGCCAGCGAGCTCCAGGACGAACGCCTCGCCGATGTGCTCCAAGAGTTGCCGGAAGAAGACCAGGTGACGCTCCTTTCCGCCTTGGACAACGAACGGGCAGCCGATGTGCTGGAAGAAATGGACCCGGACGACGCCGCGGACTTGCTGGCCGACCTGCCTTCCGCGAAGGCCGAGGAACTGCTGCTTCTGATGGAGCCCGACGAGGCGGACGACGTCCGTAGGCTCCTGCAGTATGACGAAGACACTGCCGGTGGCCTGATGACCCCGGTGCCCGTCATTCTGCCCCCGGAAGCTACGGTCGCTGAAGCGCTTGCGCATGTGCGCAGCGAGGAACTTTCCCCCGCCCTGGCCTCGGCCATCTTTATTTGCCGCCCGCCGTTGGAGACCCCCACGGGACGATTCCTCGGCGTCGTTCATATCCAACAATTGCTCCGCAGCGCCCCGCCCGAACGGCTGGGCAGCATCGTGGACAAGAACCTGGAACCGGTTTCCGATCACGCCAGCGTCAGCGAGGTCAGCCACACCATGGCCTCCTACAACCTCAACTCCCTCCCGGTCGTCAACAGCGCCGGTCGCTTGGTAGGGGCGGTGACTGTTGATGACCTCTTAGACCATTTGCTCCCGGACGACTGGCGAACCCACGAAGACGGAGCCCCGATCAGGAAACTAGGAGGCCGAATTGGCTGAGAAGCCCACCAGCGGAGGACTGGACACTCCGCTCGAGCTGCGTTCCCGCATGCTACCGAATTTCGGCAACGATCCCGATGCCTTCGGCCGATTTGCCGAGCGCTTCGCTCGCTACATGGGTACGGCGAATTTCCTGTTCTATATGACGATCTTCGTGATCGTCTGGATCGCATTCAATGTTGTTGGCTTGTTCGGCTTCCAATGGGATCCCTACCCGTTTATCCTCCTCAATCTTTTCTTCTCGACGCAGGCCTCCTACGCCGCTCCCCTGATCCTGTTGGCCCAGAACCGCCAGGATGACAGGGACCGCGTGACCATCGAGCAAGACCGCGCCCGTGACGAGCGCAATCTTGCTGACACGGAATATCTGACCCGTGAGGTCGCGGCTCTTCGCATCGTCCTGCGCGAGGTCGCCACCAGGGACTACGTGCGTGCCGAACTCCGCTCTCTCCTTTCAGACCTCATCGAAGCCCAGGATGAGTTGCGTCCGAACAATTCCACGGGCTCGAACAACGGAGAAAAGGCCAAGGAGAAGGTCAAGGACAAGCGCGACAAACAGCGCAATCCCCGCACGCAGCAAATCCCCAAAGTCCACCCGGCGCATTCCAGCGCCACGCCAGATGACCCCGGACTCTCGGCCGTCGGCACCTCGACGGGGCCAATTTCTGGTTCCGACCAGCCTGAAAGCTGAACATCCACTCCATGAGTACACCATCCGTCGAGGCCCTCAACGCTGCCTTGGCTACCGTCATCGATCCCGAACTCCGCCGTCCCATCACTGAGCTGGGGATGCTGGATTCGGTGGAAGCCGGCGCGGACGGAACCGTCCGGGTTGCGGTGCTGCTGACCATCGCCGGTTGTCCCCTGCGTGAGACCATCACGGCCGATACCACGGCTGCCCTCACGCGGGTTCCGGGAGTTACCGGCGTCGAGGTCGAACTCAAGGTCATGACGCAGGAACAACGCGATGCGCTCAAGGAGCGGCTGCGCGGCGCCGGCGGCCAACGCGGAATCCCGTTCAACGAGCCGGGCTCGCTGACCAAGGTCTTTGCCGTGGCCAGCGGCAAGGGCGGCGTGGGAAAGTCCTCGGTGACTGTCAACCTTGCGTGTGCCCTCGCGGCGCAGGGGCTGCGCGTAGGAATCGTCGACGCCGATGTCCACGGTTTCTCCGTCCCGGCACTCATGGGAATCACGCAGCAGCCTACCCGGGTGGACGACATGATTCTCCCGCCGGTGGCATACGGCGTGAAGGTGATCTCCATTGGAATGTTCGTTTCCGGGAACAAGGCAGTGGCCTGGCGCGGCCCCATGTTGCACCGGGCGTTGGAGCAATTCCTCACGGACGTCTATTTCGGCGACCTGGATGTCCTGTTCCTGGATCTGCCGCCCGGCACCGGCGATATCGCAATCTCAGTGGCACAGTTGCTTCCCAAGGCCGAAATCCTCGTGGTGACCACCCCGCAAGCCGCCGCAGCGGATGTTGCCGAGAGGGCCGGCACGATCGCAACGCAGACCGGCCAGAAACTTGCCGGCGTCGTGGAAAACATGTCATTCCTGGAGATGCCCGACGGCGGCAGGATGGAATTGTTCGGCAGCGGCGGCGGGCTGGTGCTGGCTGAGCGGCTGAGCGCTGCCGTCGGTACCGATGTGCCGCTGCTGGGACAGATCCCCTTGGACATCCGTCTGCGCGAAGGCGGTGACGCGGGCCGTCCCGTCGTGTTGGTGGCTCCGGAGACGCCCGCGGCACAGGCGCTTCAAAGCATCGCGGGCAAGCTCAACGCCAAGCCGCGCGGTCTGGCCGGAATGTCGCTTGGCATCCAGCCAAAGTAGTTTTAGGTGGCTTCGGAGTCGAAGGGTGCCTTTTCACCGACAGGAAGCCGTTCAATAACCCGTTCAGGGGCCTTGGGCACTGTTTCCACGGCAACGGCAGCGACAGGTGCCCCTGCGCTCACCGGCTTCGTGTCGTCGTCGAGCAGAGCTTCCTTGATGATCCGGCGCGGATCGTATTGGCGGGGGTCGTATTTCTTCCAGTCGACTTCATCAATGTCGATGCCGACTTCTTCCTTGATTTGTTCGCGGGCACCGGACGCCATGCGCCGCAGTTCCTTGACCAGATTCGCCAACTTCCGGGTGTATTCGGGCAAACGGCTGGGACCGATCACGATTACGCCGATGATCAGCAGGATCAGAAACTCCGGGCCATTGATTCCAAACACGTATCGAAGGTTACCTTGTCCGTCAGCCCGCTCAGAAACCTGCCAAGGCTGCCAGGGCACCGAGTCCCCGCTGCAGCCGTTCATTCCATGTGCCTGAGGTGCTCGCGGCCGGAATAGCAGCCAGCGAATCGCCCGCTTTCACAAGCTCAGGAACGGCCTCCGCAGCCTGATCGGAAGGCATATCGGAGGAATAACGCAGCACGGCCGCGGGCGAGGAGTAGACAGCTTGCCACAGGGCTCCCGGCGTGACGGCCATCTGCGTCCCGGGCGTGCCGCTGCCCTCCAGGTGCTCCTCAATCAAGGTCGCGTGATGGTCGCCGGTGCTGAGATGCAACTCCACTGCAGGGTGTCCGTCCTGCATCATGGCCCGGGCAGAAACCACGTGGTATCCCATGCTTGCCAGCTCGGGACAAGCCCAACCGTCTTTCCGCAGTTCCGACAACTGCTGCCCGCTCAGGCTGACGGTTCCGGCTACCGTCACCGGCAGGCTCAGCTGTGAACCCGTGACAGGGAGTTGCTGCCCAGCGTTTCCGGCCATGGTCGAACCGACCAGGGTCCGGACTTCCTGCTCTCCGCGGTTCGACGCCTGCGGCGCAACGTCGCCGCCGAGCGCGTAGGCTGCGACCGCAAGGATTCCGGCGCTGACAGCGACTCCACCGGCCGTAAGGCCAACAACCCGTATGCCGTGCCACACGCTTCGCCGGGGTGTCCGGGTGTGAGGGAACTCGGACTGCGCCAAGCGTTGGGTGTGTTCGATCAGTCGGTTCGTGAAATCCTGACTGGCTTCGGGTACCGCAGCACGGCGGAGTCGTTCCAAGTACTGGCGTTCCCGGAGTACCGCGGCTTGGCACTCAGAGCATTCCCGCAGATGGCTCGGGGCTCGGCTGTGCCGGCGGTTTCCCCGGTTCAAGCCACCGCGTCGTCCGTTCAGCAGACCACCCATCGGCGACTAAAGGAGACCGGCGATGCGCGGAATCTTGAGCCGCGGCTTGCGGGCTTGGACCGGGCGCGGATCCCGGTGGGCCAGCTTTTCGCGAAGCATGGTCCGGCCGCGGTGAATGCGGGACCTGACGGTCCCCAGCTTCACGCCCAGAGCTTCGGCAACTTCGTCGTAAGAGAGACCTTCGAGATCGCAAAGCACGACGGCGGCGCGGAAGTCGGGCGGGAGTTCCTCCAAGGCGCGCTGGACGTCCAAGTCCAGGTTGTTCAACTCGAAGCTCTGCTCCGGTCCGGGTTCGTGCCCGGGCAGCCGGGATTCGGCGTCTTCGGCCAGCGCATCGAAGCGGATGCGGCTCTTCCGGCGGGCCTGATCGAGGAAGAGGTTGGTGGTGATGCGGTGCAGCCAGCCATCGAGTGTGCCTGGCTTGAAGTTTTCGAGCGAACGGAAGACCCGGACGAAGACTTCCTGGGTGAGGTCCTCGGCGTCGAACTTGTTTCCCGTCAGCCGATAGGCAAGGCGGAAGACCTTGGCGGAGTGGTTTTCCACCACTTCTTCCCAACTGGGCCTGACCCACTCTTCCGCGGGCGGAGCCGTGCCGGTGGAACCCAGGACTGCTGCCGTTGTCTGGACTGGCGCAGCACTTGATGCCCGCATCGTCCACTCCCCTCAAACTGTTTGTCATCCTGCCTGTCACTCAGGAGTTCGGTGCCGACCGCCGCTTGGATGGCCGGATATACATCATCCCAGTGTTGTCTGAAAGTTTGCTGATCAGAGGCACGCTTTTTCCGCAGAGCGAACATCGTCCGGAGGACACCCGGAAGACACAGAATTACGGGCCGCATGCGTCCGGGCTAGGCGGCCCATAGACAGTAGTCTGGAAGCAATACCCCTCTGCCTGGAAAGCGAACCCCCATGAGTGCCGACAAGTCAACCAGCTGGTCCTATGCAGAAGATCTGCCTGCCGAGGACGACGTGTTGCTTCGCGCCCGTGAACGCTCCTTCGAACTGGGAGTTACTCCCGTCAGCCCCGGGGTTGGCGCTGTCCTGACGGTCTTGGCAGCGGCGTCGAAGGCTCAGACCGTTGTGGAGGTTGGATCCGGGGCAGGCGTCTCCGGGGTATGCCTTCTGCGGGGCCTCAGCCCACAGGCTGTCCTGACCACGATCGACGTCGACGTCGAACACCTGAAAGCCGCCCGGGAGGCGTTCTTGGAATCCGGCAGCCCGGCGAACCGAACCAGGACCATCTCCGGCCGTGCAGCGGACGTCTTGCCACGCCTCACCGATTCCGCGTACGACCTCGTGTTCATCGATGCTGACAAGCCGAACTTCCCTGGCTACGTTGTGCAAGCCATCAGGTTGCTGAAGTCGGGCGGAACGCTGGTCATCAATGACGCCCTGGACAAGGACAAGGTTTCCAACCCTGCCGCCAGGGACAGTACCACCGTTGTGCTGCGTCAGATCGGCAAAGCCATCCGCGACGACGAGCGTCTCTCCTCGGCAATGCTTCCCACGGGCGACGGCTTGCTGGTAGCGGTCAAGAAGTAGCCTGCCGGGCGATTCACGAACTGTTCGCGTTCCGCCTTAAACATGGAAGCAGGGCGCCGGCTCTTCTGCCGGGCCCTGCCCATTGAATCTATTCGGTAACGCCTACGAGGCATTCCTTGAGGTTCGCCGCTTCTGCTGCGTTGAGCTCGACCACAAGCCGTCCTCCGCCTTCGAGCGGCACACGCATGATCAGGCTGCGGCCCTCTTTGGTTACTTCCATAGGGCCGTCGCCAGTACGTGGTTTCATAGCCGCCATTAGGAAAATCCCCTCCAGTTGTCCCAAATCCCGCCAACCCGGCCGGGCTGGCTCGCGTGGAATGTACGGCGTCGACAGTCATGGCAGTTCAGTCGTCGTCGCCGAGCACCCGAGGGTGCTTTTTGTCCTTGCTTGTGTCCATTATCTCGTAATTACCCGTCCGTAGCTAATTGATGGACTTTTCCCGGCGGGCCGTGATCACGCTTGTACAGGCCAAAGGACGCTCGGCATCACGGTGGATAGTCGCCACCGCCCGGCAGGGGTGCCCACGCCCACAGCCAGACAATCCAGACGATCTGGAGCAGGAAAAACATGACCACCACCGTGCCGCGGTAAGCCTTGGAACGGGACAACCAGGCTGCACTGAGCGCCAAGGGGAACAGAGGGAGGAGCATCCGGAAGGTACTCGTCTGAGGGTGCAGGAAAACCAGAAGATAACCCATGTAGCACGTGCACCACAGCCGGAGCTCAGTACCCAAAGCCCGGACGGGCTCGCTGAACATAAGCATGGCAAAAAGCCCCGCGAACACTAACGGCGCCAGAATCCCGAGGACTGGCCCGAAGAGCATTTGTCCGGTGTCGAACCAAGGTTTGAACGGGACAAGGTGGTCCCCGCGCCACACGGTTTCGGTCTTGGTGTACGCCAGCGGATCCCCCGTGACTGCCCAGGCAATGGCCGGCCAAGCCAAGGCCCCCGCCGCGCTGACCACCAACAGTGCTCCAAGCGATGCGAGTTCCCGGAGCGTAGGAGCCGGCAGGGCAGTGTCAACAGACCTGGCGGCCGGAACCATGGGCGCCGTGGCTGGCCCTGGTCTGCGCCCAAACCTTTTCCAGAGGTGGTGGAGCAGAAGCAGCCCCGCCATGGCCGCGAAGGGCACGCCTGTGGGCCGCGACAGGCACATGAGCAGAACAACGGGCGTCGCTGCGAGGTACTTGCGGCGCACCACAAGCAGAAGCGATCCCGCCAGCAGCAGGATATTGAGGGATTCCGCGTAGGGGACCTGCAGGACTGGCGAGACGGGGAAGGTCGAGAAGAAGACCACTGCCCAAAGCGCCGTGCGGCGCCCGGTGTAGTGCTGGAACAATTTGTAAACGACCGCGGCCGCCCCAAGCCCGGCTGCCAGGGCAAGGGCAGTCAATGCCGGCAGGGTCGCCAAGCCGGTGAGGGCACCGAGTGCCCTGCCGAGGTAGGGGAACAGGGGATAGAACGCCCACGAGTTTTCGGCGACATTTCCACTCGCGTTCAGCGGCAGAACCGAGGGATAGCCGTTGTTCGCCGCTTCCGCGTACCAACGCCCATCCCAGATAGTGATGAAGTTCCAGTAGTCGGGCGCGGGCGGGAACCACGGATTGACGCCTTGCTGCAATGCGGCAGCCATGAAAATACAAGCGCTCACAAGTCTCGCGGCGACGTACACGAGTGTGGTCTGGACCCACCACGGCCAACTCGCAGCGTGGGCTGCGACCCGGCCCAGCCGTCGCAGCGGTGTGCGCGTTTCGAGCGACTGGGTCACGCTTTCGGATCTTCCGGGTTCCCGGCTGCTTCAAGGGCCCGTTTCAGCCCTTCGATTTCCGTCTGCTGGGCGGTCAACTGATCCCTCAGCTCGTCGAGGACTTCATCCACTTGGTCCATCCGGTAGCCCCGCAGGCCGAGCGCAAAACGCACGCGGTCGACGTCGGACGCCCTGGCTCCGGCCGGGAGCAGCACCGGCGGCAAGTTCGGCACGGGTTCATCCAAACCGGCACCGGCGTTGCGGCTGGACCGGGCCATTCCAGCGCCGAGGAACAACACGGCGCCGACCACGGCGATCGCGAGAAAGACCAGAAAGAAGCTCACAACAACCATCGTGCCAGACTCACCTGAGAGCTGACTGCTGGCAACGTTACTCCGGGCGCTGATCGCCGTTGGTCGAAGGTGGCCGCGGGACACCGTGCAGGACACGGTGGACGGCGTCCGCGGGATCGTCCACGAGTTGGATGAGGTCCAGGTCCTTCGCGGAGACCATGCCTTCGGCCACCAAAGTCCCCTTGATCCATTCGATCATGGGGCTCCAGAAGTCGACTCCCAGCAGGACGATGGGGAACGATGTCACTTTGCGGGTCTGCACCAAAACCATGGCTTCAAACAGTTCGTCCAGGGTTCCCAGACCGCCCGGCAAGACGATGAACCCTTGTGCGTACTTGACGAACATGGTCTTGCGGGCAAAGAAGTACCTGAAGTTGATGCCAAGGTCCACCCAGCGGTTCAGGCCTTGTTCAAAGGGCAGTTCGATGCCCAAGCCAACGGAAACCCCGTTGCCTTCCACGGCACCCCGGTTGGCGGCTTCCATGGATCCCGGGCCTCCCCCGGTGATGACGGCGACGCCGGCTTCGGCAAGGTGACGGCCAACCTGCACGCCCATATCGTAATAGCCTGTGCCCGGCTTGGTGCGGGCGGAGCCGAAGACGCTGACGGCCGGCCCAAGCTCCGCGAGAGCACCGAAGCCTTCAACGAACTCGCTCTGGATGCGCAGTACCCGCCACGGGTCCGTGTGAATGAAGTGGTCGGCTCCCCGTGTGTCCAGGAGCCGCTGGTCCGACATCGGCATTGCGGCCTGTTTGCGCCGAAGCTCCAAGGGGCCT
The DNA here is from genome assembly GCF_057747935.1 of Arthrobacter sp. DMZ02-1R. NCBI lineage: Bacteria > Bacillati > Actinomycetota > Actinomycetes > Micrococcales > Micrococcaceae > Arthrobacter > Arthrobacter sp. DMZ02-1R. The sequence continues at coordinate 1,388,893 of NZ_CM173230.1, read as the reverse complement.
TTGTGCTTGGCTGGCGCATCTGCGGCAACGGCGGCTGACGCTGCCGATCCGTTGCTCGTCGCTTTGCCATTAGCGTCTGGACTCGGAACCTGGGGCTGGCTGGTACTCATTGACATAGGCTAGCGCGGATGCGGGGCCGCTGCTGTCCCGGTGTAGCCCTGTTGTTTTAGGTGTTGCCCAGGGAGTTGCACCATTTGCTGTCCGCCACCTGCGAGTCAGGTATCTGTTGAATCACGATCTACGGAAGTTGATGTGAGCTGTCTCATCTTGCGTCATTTCTTCGCTAGATTCGTCCTATGACTATTCAAGCCTCCAGCGATGCCCTCGTCTCCCTGAATGGCGTCAACAAGCACTATGGTCAACTGCACGTCCTCAAGGACATCAACCTCCAAGTCAAAAAAGGTGAGGTTGTCGTTGTGATCGGGCCATCGGGCTCAGGCAAGTCGACGCTGTGCCGAGCCATCAACCGGTTGGAGACCATCGACACCGGCGAGATCTCGATCGACGGCAAGAAGCTTCCGGAGGAAGGCAAGGAACTTGCGGTCCTCCGTGCCGACGTCGGGATGGTTTTCCAGTCCTTCAACCTGTTTGCCCACAAGACGATTCTCGAAAACGTCACGCTGGGGCCGATCAAGGTCAAGAAACTGGACAAGGCAACCGCAGACAAGGACGCCATGGCGTTGTTGGAACGGGTCGGCGTCGGGCAACAAGCACCCAAGATGCCCGCACAGCTCTCCGGCGGCCAGCAGCAGCGCGTGGCAATTGCCCGGGCGCTGGCCATGAAGCCGAAGGTCATGCTATTCGACGAGCCGACTTCCGCTTTGGACCCGGAAATGATCAACGAGGTCCTGGACGTCATGGTCCAGCTCGCGAAGGAAGGCATGACCATGATCGTGGTCACCCACGAGATGGGCTTTGCCCGCAAGGCGGCAGACCGCGTGGTCTTCATGGCGGACGGCCAGATCGTGGAGGACGCCAAACCCGAGGAGTTCTTCACTAATCCCCAGAGCAACCGCGCCAAAGACTTCCTCTCCAAACTCCTGACCCACTAGCACGCACCGCACCCGGGCCGCAGGGGCGGCCGCACAATGAAAGGAACGCCAATGAAGGCTTTTATTAACCGGAGGAAATCTCTCCTGGTCGCTGCAAGTGCAGCGCTCGCCCTTTCCCTGGCCGCATGCGGCGGCGGCGGAGGCGGCACCACCGCACCAAGCAGCGAGTCCGCGCCTTTCACAGTTGCTCAGAACGTGTCAATTTCGGGCAGCCCCACGTTCGACACGATCAAGGCGAACGGAAAGATCAGGATCGGCGTCAAACAGGACCAGCCCGGCCTGGGATTCAAGGATGCCGCAACCGGTGAGTACAGCGGTTTTGATATTCAGATTGCCCAGTGGATTGCCGCATCCCTTGGTTTCTCCAAGGACAAGATCGAATACAAGCCAATCCCTTCTGCCAACCGCGAGTCCGCGATTACCAACGGCGACATCGACTACTACGTCGGGACATACTCCATCACCGACAAACGCAAGCAGCTGATCGACTTCGCAGGACCCTACTTCGTGACCGGCCAGGGCCTCCTCGTCAAGAAGAGCAGCACCTCAATCAACAGTGAGAAGGACCTGTCCGGAAAGAACGTGTGTTCGGCAACGGGCTCAACCCCCATCCAGAACATCAAGGCAAACTTCCCGGGTACCAAGACCACCGAGTTCGACACCTATTCACAGTGTGTCGAGGCCCTCAAGAGTGGCCAGGTTGACGCCGTCACTACCGACCAGGCAATCCTGATCGGCTACGCCTCCCAGGACCCGGACAACCTCAAGGTGGTTGGCCAGCCTTTCACCGTTGAGAAGTATGGTGTGGGCGTGAAGAAGGGCGACGCCGCTCTTCGCAAGTTCGTGAACAAGATGTTCACCGATGGCGGCTCGGTGTGGCAGAAGATCTACGACTCCACCCTGGGACAGTCCGGCACCAAGGTCACCCAACCCGCAGTGGACAACTACTAAACCCATGTTGAGGGGGCGGCGAACGGCCGCCCCCTCAAATATCGGCCGAAAGCGACCATTCTGTGAATACGCTGCTGAATAATTCGGACCTGTTCATCACAGGGTTCCGGAACACCCTCATACTTTTCTTCATCTCCGGGTTCTTTGCCCTGATCCTGGGCACCGTGGTGGCAACGCTGCGTGTTTCCCCCATCCCGGCAATGCGGGCTGCTGCCACGTTGTACATCAACGTCGTGCGCAACACCCCACTGACTTTGGTCTTGTTTTTCTTCGCCCTTGGCTACCCGAAGCTCGGGCTCGTGGAAATTGATTTCATGACCGCGGCAACCATCGGCCTGAGCCTGTACACCGCTACTTACGTGGCGGAAGCCGTACGCTCCGGCATTAATACCGTGCCCGTGGGCCAGGCCGAAGCCGCCCGCGCAATCGGCCTACCGTTCACGCAAACCCTGACGCTGGTGATCCTCCCCCAGGCTTTCCGCGCCGTGATCCCGCCTATGTTCAGCGTTTTCATTGCATTGCTCAAGAACACCACCGTCGCTGCAGGCTTCTCGGTCTTCGAGGCAGGAGCCATTCGATCAAACCTGTCCGAGCGCGGCGAACCAGCCATGGCCGGGCTCCTCTGGATCGCCCTGGTCTTTGTTCTACTCGTCTTCATCCTTTCCTTTGTGCAGCGGAAGCTTGAAAAGAAATGGAAGGTGGCCCGATGAGCTCAGTCCTCTTTGACGCCCCGGGGCCAAAAGCCCGCGCACGCTACCGCATTCTCGGTGTCGTGACTGCTTTGGTCATCATCGCCATCGTCGGATTCGTTGCACTCCGCTTCGCCCAGAGCGGGCAGTTCGACGCGAAGAAGTGGCAGTTGTTCACCTTCCCGTTGGTGCAGCAGACCATCGTCCAGTCAGTCGGGGCCACGCTTTCGGCTTTTGCCACAGCAGCCGTCTTCAGCCTGGTCCTGGGTGTTTTCCTGGCCTTCGGCAGGCTCTCCGACCGCAAGTGGATCAGCTTGCCCTGCTATGGGTTCACGGAACTCTTCCGGGCCATTCCGTTGCTGATCCTGATGATGATCTTTTACTACGGACTTCCTCCGCTCGGCGTCCAGGGGATCACTCCCTTCACGGCAGTCGTTTCAGGCCTGGTGCTCTACAACGGATCGGTTCTGGCTGAAGTCTTCCGTGCCGGCATCGAATCGCTCCCCCGCGGACAAAGCGAGGCGGGGTATGCCATCGGTTTGCCCAAGAGCGCGGTCATGACGAACATCCTGCTGCCCCAGGCGGTCCGTTCGATGCTCCCGGTGATCATTTCCCAGCTCGTGGTCATTCTTAAGGACACCGCGTTGGGCTTCATCGTGACCTACAACGAGATCCTCTTCCAGGCCAAGTACTTCGGAAGCCAGGCCCAATACGGTTCACCCATCATTCCGTCCGCGATCATCGCTGGTGTGCTGTACGTGGGTATGTGCTTGATCCTGGCTGGAATCGCCAAGTGGCTTGAAGGACGAATGCGCCGCAACATCAAAGTTGTGAAGGTCGCCAAGTCCGAAATTGTGGCAATCGAGGGCTAACAGCAGAGCCATGGCCGCTTTCATCGGCAGCCAAGACATGGAGGGTCCGCAAGCGACAGCTTGCGGACCCTCCATGTTTCTTGGGGAGTCAGTCAGCCAGCCACGACCGCAGCGCGCGGAGGCACTCACGGATGGCGTCGGCGTCGACGTGTTCGTTGTCCTTATGGGCCAGCAAAGGATCGCCCGGGCCGAAGTTGACGGCGGGGACGCCCAGCTCACTGAAGCGCGCGACGTCGGTCCAACCGTATTTGGGTTTGGGCTCAGCGCCGACGGCAGCAACAAAGGACGCGGCGGCTGGGTGGTTGAGGCCGGGCCGCGCTCCAGCGGCGGCATCGGTCCGGACGACGTCGAAGCCCTCCAACAGTTCGCGGACATGGGCTTCTGCCTGGTCCGGGGTCTTGTCCGGGGCGAAGCGGTAGTTGATCTCCACCACGCAGCGATCCGGGATCACATTGCCCGCGGTACCGCCGTTGATCTTCACGGCGTTGAGGCTTTCCCGGTAGTCGAGACCGTCCACGTTGACCGTCCGCGGTTCGTACGCTGCCAAACGGCTCAGGATGGGTGCGGCAGCGTGGATCGCATTGCTGCCCATCCACGCCCGGGCCGAATGGGCCGCCTCCCCCACGGTGGTGGCTTCGAAGCGGCTGGTGCCGTTGCAACCGCCTTCCACCGTGCCGTCGGTCGGTTCAAGCAGGATCGCGAAGTCACCCTCCAGGAGCCGGCCGTGGTTCCGGACCAATCGGCCCAAGCCGCTCTTGACCGCTTCCACTTCCTCATGGTCATAGAAGACGAACGTGACGTCCTTGCCTGGCTCGGCACCGCCGTCGAACATGGTTGCGGCGAGCGCAAGCTGCACTGCGACTCCACCCTTCATGTCCGTGGCCCCGCGTCCATACAGGATTCCGGTGCCCGGGACGCCGGTCTCCCAGGTGGAGGGCACGGTGCCGAGTGAGCCTTCCACAGTGGGCAACGGCACGGTATCGAGGTGGCCGGCCAGGATCACCCGCTCCGGGCGTCCCAGTTCGGTCCGGGCAATGATGGCGTCGCCGTCGCGCACGAGCTGCAGGCCGGGGATCGCGCGGAGGGCGGATTCGACGGCGTCTGCCAGCGCGGCTTCCTTGCCGGACACGCTGTTGATGTCCATGAGCGCGGCGGTCAGCACCGCGACGTCTTGCCGGATGTCAAGAAGAATCGGAGTAGTTTCGACGGTCACCTGTCCACTGTATCCCGAGCGAATTGCGACCCCTTTGGTCCACACACGGTTTCAAGGGAACCAGCGGCTCTCGATAGACTTGCGCCATGACTGAAACCGCTGCCTCTGCCGCGCTCGATAGCGCTTCCGCAAACCCCCGTTCCGCCTTTGGCTTTGGCCTGGCCACCATCGCCACCTCCGACGGCGGAGAAGCGACAGTGCTGGACGTGTGGTTTCCGGCACCGGACCTGGGCGTCGCGGCTGAATCCCTGCGTACCGTGGAGCACGCAGACGAATCGCTGACCGCACTTGCAGCCGATAGCCACGACGCCGATCGCGGGACCGAACAGAAGGTGGTCTTCGCCCAGATCAACCTCGACGAGGCGCCCGCGGACACCGTTGACGCCTACCTGCGCCTGCACTTGCTTTCGCACCGCTTGGTCAAGCCCAACAGCATCAATCTGGACGGCATCTTCGGCAAGCTCCCCAACGTTGTATGGACAAACTTCGGCCCCGCCGCCGTGAACGGCTTTGAATTGACCCGTGCCCGCCTGCGCAAGCGCGGCGCAGTCACGGTCTACGGAGTGGACAAGTTCCCCCGCATGGTGGACTACGTCATTCCTACCGGTGTCAGGATCGCCGACGCCGACCGCGTCCGCCTGGGGGCCTACCTCTCCGAAGGCACAACGGTCATGCACGAGGGCTTCGTGAACTTCAACGCCGGCACGCTCGGCACCTCGATGGTGGAAGGCCGCATCTCGGCAGGCGTCGTTGCCGGCGACGGCACCGATGTCGGCGGCGGCGCCTCCATCATGGGGACCCTCTCCGGTGGCGGCAAGGAAAAGATCGCGCTGGGTGAGCGCGTGCTCCTGGGCGCGAACTCCGGCGTGGGCATCAGCATCGGCGACGACTCCGTGGTTGAAGCCGGTCTCTACGTCACGGCCGGAACCCGCGTGCGTATCCCCGGTCCGAAGGACGCCAACGGCGAGGACACCAGCAGCATCATCAAGGCTGTAGAGCTCTCCGGCGTGCCGAACCTGCTGTTCCGGCGCAACTCCACCACCGGCGAAGTGGAGGTCCTCCCCCGCAAGGGCCAGACGGTGGAACTCAATGAAGCCCTCCACGCAAACTAGCTGATAACTGGATGCGCCGTCTCCGACGCACCATCATCTTGTTGCTGGCCCTCGCCCTGGTTGCTGGCGCCTTCTACGCCGTGGTGACTGTACTGCAGCGCTCCGAAACCTTGGTTACGGAGCGCTGCATCGCCGTCGTCGGCTCAGATTCATACGAGTTGGCCACGGACCAAGCGGCGAATGCCGCCCTCATCACGGCCATCTCCGCGCAGCGAGGGCTGCCTCCCCGAGCTGCCACCATTGCCGTCGCCACGGCCATGCAGGAGTCCAAGCTTCGCAACATCGGCCATGGCGACGAGGTCGGCCCGGATTCGAAGGGCCTCTTCCAGCAGCGTCCGTCCCAGGGCTGGGGCACTGAGGCCCAGGTCATGGACCCCGTGTACGCGACAAACGCTTTCTATGACCACTTGGTGAAGATACCCGGCTACGAAACCATGGCGATCACCGAGGCAGCTCAGGCGGTCCAGCATTCCGCCTACCCCCAGGCCTACGCGCAGCAGGAAGCGATGGGCCGAGCCTACGCGTCGGCGCTGACCGGACATTCCGAAAGGGCCTTGGACTGCACGCTCCGAGCCGCGGACAACGCCGGTGATCCGAACGCTGTGGTGGAGGCCATGACAACGGCATTCGGCGCGCTGCCGGTAGTGGCCCAGGGCCGCACGGTCCAGCTGAACATTACTGGTGCGCAAGCGTGGGCTGTGGCTCAGTGGGCGGTGGCAAATGCCAAAGCCCTCTCAGTGACGCAGGTGGATGTCGCGGGAGCAACCTGGAACAGGCAGGACCGCAAAGGCTGGCAGGATTCTGCAACGTCGGCACCCATGACCATCACGGTTTCCGCTCCGAAAACGTAGTCCCAGGGTTGGGCGGCACCTGGAGACGGCGCCCTACGTCAGACCAGGAGTTCAACCACCGGCTGGACATAGCTGCGGAAAACCTCAGGCTCGGACAAAAGCCGGTGGCTCATGATCATCTTGTCAGGTTCCAGATACCACGCCCTTGGCTCGTTGAGGGGCAATTCGATGATTGTCAGCTGGAAGTCCCGTGAGCTCCGGCCGACTTCCAGCAAACGGTCCTCCACCAGGTCCCCCAGGAGCAGCGTGGCGCCGCTGGCTTCGCGTTCGGCCTCAAGCTTCTCGTACTCTTCCAGGCGTTCACCCGCCCAACTCAGGGCAGCACCGAAGTGGGCCTGCAGCACCCGGCGGAGGGCAGGCGAGTTGCCGAATGCGTTGAACCCTGGCGGTGAAAGTTCCGGCGCGGCGTCCGGATATGCCCTCAGCAGTTGCTCCCACCAGGCCTCCCACTCCGTCTTGAGTGCCTGCACACCGCCTACTTCGGCCGTGAGGTGCGTGTGATCCGCGTGTCTGACTTTAGGTGTGGCGTGGGACAGCGTCGGCGTCCCGGCTCCGTCCAGTCCAGCAACGTCTCTCAGATACAAGGCAATGAGCATCGGTCCGGAGGTGTCCATTGTGATCCGCCACCCCTGACCGCCTGTGTCATGCATCCGATTGCCTCCCTTGGCAGGTGCCCGCTCAGGGTTCCAGTCTATTCCCGATGAGCCTTGACGTTAACGGTTGGACGGGACGACAAGGGAGTCAAGATGCGCGCTCAGGACGTCTCGGCAGACCTCGAACGTCATCCACTCGGGCTGCAACAGGGCATGCATGCACAGCCCGTCCAGAGTGGCCAGGAGGCGTTCGGCCTCCGTCACCAGAAGTTCCTGGCCGGCCCCGGCGTCGGGCATCAAACGCATGACCAAACGCCCGACGACGGCGGCCACGGCACGGTGGCTCCGTGCGGCTTCTTCCTCGAGTACGGGCCTGATCCGGGCCGCGTGGCGAAACGCCATCCACACGCAGGCGTCCACGGCCGATTCCTCGTCAAGCGGCAGGAATTGACCCAGCAGGGTTAACACGGCATCGTCGTGTTCCGCCGAGGCTTGGTCCAGGGATTCGACGACGGCGAACGCCTCCTCGAGCCGTGTGGCGATCCTGTCAATGACCACAGCGAAGGAATGGACCAGTAGTTCATCGCTGCTGGCAAAGTAGTGGCGGACGGAACCAACGGCGAGGCCTGCCTCATCAGCGACTTCCCGCAAGGAGGCACGTTCAAGGCCATCAGACGCGATGATCCTGAAAACCGCTTCGACTACTTCCTGGCGCCGGGCTTCGGCATCGACAATCTTGGGCACAGATCTTTTTAGCACAAATGTGCTTGAACCATGCCGTCCGGCACACGGTGAATGCGGGACTGTGTCCTACGCAACACTCAGCGAGCACGCATCAATTTCGGCTAGCGTTACTTTCATGAGAATTCTTGTCACGGGTGGCACCGGCTACATCGGATCACACACCGTCCTGTCACTATTGGAAACCGGACACGAAGTAGTCGTGGTGGACAACCTCGTGAACTCAAGCGAAGAATCCCTGCGCCGCGTTGGTGAACTTGCAGGCAAGACGGCAGCGTTCCATCAGGTGGATCTCGTTGATGAGGCCGCGCTTGAGTCGGTGTTCGATCAGCACAGCATCGATGCGGTGATCCACTTCGCCGGCCTCAAAGCCGTTGGCGAATCGGTCCAGGAACCCCTGAACTACTACTACAACAACATCGTGGGCACGCTGAACCTGCTCCGGGCCATGGACAAGCATGGGGTCCGCTCCATCGTCTTCAGTTCCTCGGCAACCGTGTACGGGGAGCACAACCCCATTCCCTACGTTGAAAAGATGGAGATCGGGGCCAACAACCCCTATGGCCGCACCAAGGAGCAGATCGAGGACATCCTTACGGACCTCGGCGCCGCGGACGAGCGCTGGCACATCGCCTTGCTGCGCTACTTCAACCCCGTCGGCGCACACCCTTCAGGCAGGATCGGCGAGGACCCGCAGGGCATCCCGAACAATCTGGTTCCGTATATCGCCCAGGTGGCAGTCGGCCGCCGCGAAAAACTCATGGTCTTTGGTGGAGACTACGACACCCCGGACGGCACCTGCCTACGGGACTACATCCACGTCGTCGACCTCGCGGATGGCCACGTCGCCGCACTGGACTATGTTGCGGCCCGTCCGGGCGTGCATCGCTGGAACCTCGGCTCAGGGAAGGGCACATCCGTGCTGGAGATGCTCCACGCCTTCGAACAGGCCGTGGGCCACCCGCTGCCCTACGAGATCACGGGACGCCGCGCCGGAGACCTGCCTGCGTTCTGGGCCGACGCTTCCTCGGCCTTGGCGGACCTCAGCTGGTCCACCACGAAGACCGTGGACCAAATGTGCGAAGACCACTGGCGCTGGCAGAAGAACAACCCCCTCGGCTACAGCTCCTAGAGCAACGCGGGGTCACTTACGGCAACGCGGGGTCACTTACGGCCCATGATGTCCCCAGGGACTGGCTGTAAGTGACCCCGCGTTGGCAGGGCCCACACCGGCGAGGGACCCGGGCCGAGCTTGCGAGGCCTGGGAGCCGGTTGGAACTAGACCGCCGGGTAGTTGCGTTCCGGTTCCCCTGTGTAGAGCTGCCGCGGACGGCCGATCTTCGTCTGGGGGTCGTTGATCATTTCGCGCCACTGGGCGATCCAGCCGGGGAGACGTCCGATCGCGAACAGGACGGTAAACATCTTCTCCGGGAAGCCCATGGCCTTGTAGATGAGGCCCGTGTAGAAGTCCACGTTCGGGTAGAGCTTGCGCTGGATGAAGTAATCGTCTCCCAGGGCCTTCTCTTCAAGGCGCATGGCGATGTCCAGGAGTTCGTCGTTGCCGCCGAGCTTGCCCAGGATCTCGTGTGCCGTCGCCTTGATGATCTTCGCGCGGGGGTCGTAGTTCTTGTAGACCCGGTGCCCGAAGCCCATCAGGCGGACGCCGTCTTCCTTGTTCTTGACCTTCTCCATGTAGTCCTCGGGCTTGACGCCATCGGCTTGGATCTGGCGCAGCATCTTCAGCACGGCCTCGTTGGCGCCACCGTGGGCGGGACCGAAGAGGGCGTTGATGCCTGCGGAAACGGAAGCAAACAGGTTCGCGTTCGAGGAGCCCACCAGGCGGACGGTCGACGTCGAGCAGTTTTGCTCGTGGTCTGCGTGCAGGATGAGCAGGAGGTCGAGCGCCTTGACCACGACGGGGTCCAGCTCGTACTGCTCCGCCGGCAAGCCGAAGCTCAAGCGCAGGAAGTTCTCCACCAGGTTCATGGAGTTGTCCGGGTACAGCATGGGCTGGCCGATGGACTTCTTGTGGGCGTAGGCCGCGATGACCGGGAGCTTCGCCATGAGGCGGATGGTGGAAACTTCCACGTGCTCCGGGTTGAACGGGTCCAAGGAGTCCTGGTAGAACGTGGACAGCGCCGAGACGGCCGAGGACAAGACAGGCATCGGGTGTGCGTCACGCGGGAATCCGCCGAAGAAGCCTTTGAGCTCTTCGTGGAGCAGCGTGTGGTGGCGGATGCGCTGGTCAAAGGCATCCAGCTCAGTGGGCGTGGGCAGGTTGCCGTAGATCAGCAGGTAGGAAACTTCCAGGAAGCTGGAGTGCTGGGCAAGCTGCTCGATCGGGTAGCCGCGGTAGCGCAGGATACCGGCGTCGCCATCGATGTAGGTGATTGCCGACGTGGTGGCGGCGGTGTTCATGAAGCCGGGGTCATAGGCGACGGCGCCCGTCTGCTTCAGCAGCTTGGAAACGTCGTATCCTTCGTTCCCTTCTACAACCTTGATCCGCGGGAGCTCGAGCTCTCCGCCGGCATGGCGCAGGGTAGCACTGGTGGTCTCAGTCATGGAGTCCCCTTCATGAGGCTCTTGGCCTCGGTCGAAAGCTTGATCCAACCAACATCTGGTGACTCCAGCCGGGAGCCTGCAGGTGCAGACACCATCGGCTGGACCGCCTTCGTGGAGAAAGCCACCATTGATAGTCAGTTAAAAGCTACCGCCAGTAAGCGGGACAAACTAATCCACAAGCTACGGTTACTAGCGGAATGACGCGCGCTGTGCGGCAAGTCACATCATTGTTACCGTGCAGTGTTCAAGCGTTCCACAGCGGCGTCGATGCGTTCATCGGTGCCGGTGAGCGCCACCCGGATGAAACCGTTGCCGGCGTCTCCATAGAACACTCCGGGCCCGACGACGATGCCGAGGTCAGCGAAACGCTGCACGGTGTCCCACGTCGCCTCCCCTGCGGTGGACCACAAGTACAGGCCCGCTTTGGACTCGTGGATCTCCAGTCCGAAGTTCTGCAGTGCTGGCAGGAGGCGTTCACGGCGGCCGCGGTAGCGATCTTTTTGGGCCAGCACGTGGCCGGCATCGCCGAGCGCGATGCGCATGGCTTCCTGGACCGGGTAAGGCACGATCATGCCTGCGTGCTTGCGGCTGTTGACCAGATTCGCCACGATCGACGAGTCTCCGGCCACGAAGGCGGCCCGGTAGCCGGCGAGGTTCGACTGCTTGCTGAGCGAATAGACACACAACAGGCCGTCGGTGGATCCACCCGTAACACGCGGATCAAGGATGCTGGGCACCGCTTCGCCACCGCGCTGGGCATCCCATTCGCCCCAACCGAGTTCGGCATAGCATTCGTCAGAAGCCACCACCGCGCCGATCTCGCGGGCCTGGGCCACGATCTGCCTGAGGGATTCGACGTCGCGAACGCTGCCGGTGGGGTTCCCCGGGGAGTTGATCCAGACAAGCCGGACCCTGGCACGGGTGGCGGCGTCCAGTTCGTCCAGACTGTCAGCCGCGACCGCGGTGGCCCCGGCGAGCATGGCGCCGATGTCGTACGTCGGGTAGGCCACAGTGGGGCGGACGACGACGTCGCCTGCGCTGAGTCCCAGCAGGAACGGCAGCCAGGCTACCAGTTCCTTGGAGCCGACCGTGGGCAGAACGTCCCGGGGGTCAATCCCGGGGACTCCACGTCGGGTGGCGAACCAGGTGGACACAGCCTCGCGAAGAGCTTCCGTGCCGTGGACAGTCGGGTACCCATGAGCATCGGCTGCCCCGGCGAGGGCCTCGCGAACAAGCTCCGGCGTGGGATCCACGGGAGTGCCGATCGAGAGATTGACCACCCCGCCCGGGTGTTCTGCAGCCTTGGCCACGTACGGCGCCATTGCTTCCCAAGGGTAGTCGGGCAGGTTAAGGCCAAAGGCGGGGGCCGCAGAAATCAAAGGAAGCAACCGTTCTTAGTGGTCTTGGTTCTGAGGAGGCAGCGCGGCGATGAACGGGTGGTCCTTGCCAGTGTTGCCAATCTTGGCAGCTCCACCCGGGGACCCGAGATCGTCGAAGAATTCGACGTTGGCCTTGTAGTAGTCCGCCCATTCCTCCGGGGTGTCGTCCTCGTAGTAGATCGCTTCCACCGGGCACACGGGTTCGCAAGCACCGCAGTCCACGCACTCATCCGGGTGGATATAGAGGGAACGTTTGCCTTCGTAGATGCAGTCAACAGGGCATTCTTCAATACATGCCTTGTCCTTGACGTCCACACACGGCTGCGCGATTACGTAGGTCACGTCCCTTGCCTCTCCACAGTTGTCCCGGACAGTATCCGGGTAGTACCACCGGCCCGGTGGCCGGTAAATCGAATTCTGAGCCTATTATCCACCAGCGTGAACTCGCCAACCTAGCCGGGCGTCCTACTATGAACTAGTGAATTCGCCCCGGCCCCAGGATTTCCTGCTCAACACCGCCTCCGGAACACGGGTGGTTGTCCGATACCGGCTGGACAACGGCTTCACTGATGCCCTTGGCTACTTGCTCTCCGTCACCGATGGCGCGTGCACCATCCGCACCCGCCAGTCCGACGTCGAGATCCCTCTGGCCCTTGTGGTCGCAGCAAAAGAAGTCCCGCCTCCGCCTCCGCGCCGTAACCCCCGCCCCGCCCCGCAGTAGGCCCGCTCCCACGTCTCCCCCACCCACCGGACATGCCCCCTGCTTGCTCGAACCCCTGGACATGCCCCCTGCTTGCTCGAACCACTGGACATAGTGCCAATATGCCCATTCCTGGCTCTCAGGGCAGAGCATGTCCCGCGGCAGCGCAGGCCCGGGCGAGGGACATGTCCGTTCCTGATGAGCAGCGAGGGGCATGTCCCTTCGGGCACAGGCGGAATGTTGGCCTACGCGGAGGTCACGCGGCTCGGTCGAGAGACCTCAGAGTGTCCCGGACCAGGCCCACAAATTCCCGAGGCCGGTTCTTCACCATCGAATAGCTCACAACCAAGGTGGGCACACCCAGCCTGGTGGTGACATTCCACCGACGGCGGTCCTCTTCGAAGCTCGGCTTGTCCATGTGGAAACCTGCTCCGTCGGTCTCAATCCCCAGCCTTCCGTCCACCATCAGGTCCAGATGCCCCATGCCCGGAATGTTCACTTGTGATTCAACGTGGAAGCCTGCTTCGCGCAGGAGGTACCTGGCGATGCACTCAATGATCGACTGTGACTGGGGAACGATCCGTGACACAAGCCTCCGCTCCCGTGCATCGTTCCGTCCCCTCAGCCTCATCCTGATGGCCGTGAGCGGTAGCCTGCCAAGAGCCACAGCCGATTCGGCAATGACCAAGCCGTCCAGATCCGGCAGGCACCGCAGCGCCTGGACGACTGAATCCATCAAAGTGGGCGGGGCCGCGGATCTATGGCAGACGAAGCCCTTGTACTTTCGGCTGTGAGGGACTGCCACGTGGGGAAATTGAGGGGCATCCATGACCCACAGCCCGGACAGCCCGGCCGCGGAAATGCAGCCCGGCTCCGCAGGAAGGGACCGGATGGCGACCAAGCCGGGATCGGCACCTGGCACCGCATAGACCCCTCGGGCCACGCGGAGAATCCGCCCGGTCGCCAACGCGGACTTCAGCTGGAAATGCGACACCCGGGCCGCAGCGAGATGCTTAGCCCGCGCCACGCCGTCGTACGCTGAAATGACTTCATTGATGTTCACCATGCGCCCAATCGTCCCGGCGGAAGGCGCGGGCCCGGAAGCGCAAACATAGGCTATGTGGAGAACTTCCAGTCCAATCTTGAAATCAAACGTTGGACATGTGCCTTCATCTCCGCTGAGCATGCGCAGCGGATGCGCCAAGTAATGCGCATGATGCCATTATGTCCAGTGCTGCGAGCCAAGGTGGGGCATGTCCCAAGGAGGTCAGGCGCCGTGCACGCCGTCAGGCAGCCTGCGCATTCCCCTAGGCGGCGAGAACAACACTGGTGCCACGCAAACGATGCTCCCGGCCAAGCCGATCCAGAGCGAGGTGCCGTACATCGCCACCCGCACCTCGTGGAGCACTCCCGTCGACGATATTTCCCCTGTCCCGATCGAAACATTCGTCCAGGAAACCCGGGGACTCGCCTCTGAGGATATCGAGGTCTGGCGGCTTGGCGTGAAGTTCAACGCCGCGCGCCAACAGGAAATGATGGGCAAGCTGCGGGCAGTCGTCGAGGAATACATGCGCCTTCCGGCGGACGACGACGGCGTGGCCACTTCGCTCTTGATCGCCCACCACCGGGATCAGGCGCGGACTAGTCAGCCGCGCGGCGGACGCCTGTATCGCCGGCACCACAAGAGCGTCACAAAAGTCACTCCCGCGCTTCCATAGACCCACACATTTCCCGGCACATCTGCGACGATCAGCTGCTTGCCCGTTCCGGCAGCCGACAGCAGGCCAACCGTCACATAACAGCCAATGCCGGCCACCGCCGTCGGGAGCAAAGACCGCGACCAAGCGCCCAGCCAGAGCTGCAACGAGGCGAGCAGGAGCAGTGCCGCAGCAGCACCCCAGTAGACTTCGACGCCGGCAAAAAGGACCGACTGCCGGTGCAGTGCGGTGCCCGCCAGGGCAGCAAAAAGAGCCACCGGAACAGCTGCGGCAATGCCGCGTACTGCTCCGGTGGCTCCTCTATTCAATGCGTTTGTACGCAATCAGCGCTGGATCAGACTTTGGCGCGGGCGCGCGTAGCCTTGGCACGCTCATTGGCGTCCAGGATCAGCTTGCGGATGCGGATGGACTCCGGGGTCACCTCAACGCACTCGTCTTCGCGAGCGAATTCGAGGGACTCTTCGAGGGTCAGGTCGCGCGGCGGCGTCAGGTTCTCGAAGGTGTCGGAGGAAGCGGCACGCATGTTGGTGAGCTTCTTTTCCTTGGTGATGTTGACGTCCATGTCGTCGGCGCGGGAGTTCTCTCCGACGATCATGCCTTCGTAGACCTCGGACGTGGGCTTCACAAAGAAGGAGCCGCGTTCCTGCAGGTTGATCATAGCGAAGGGGGTGACCACACCGGCGCGGTCGGCAACCATCGAACCGTTGGTGCGGTATTCGATGGGGCCGGCCCACGGCTCGTAGCCCTCGGAGATCGAGGAAGCGATGCCGGCGCCACGCGTGTCCGTGAGGAACTTGGTACGGAAGCCGATGAGGCCACGGGCAGGAACGATGAATTCCATGCGGCACCAGCCCGTACCGTGGTTGGCCATGTTGGTCATGCGGCCCTTGCGAGCGGCCATGAGCTGCGTGACCGCGCCGAGGTACTCTTCGGGAACGTCGATGGTCATGTGTTCCATCGGCTCGTGGATCTTGCCGTCGATGGTCCGGGTGACAACCTGCGGCTTGCCGACAGTCAGTTCGAAGCCTTCACGTCGCATCTGCTCAACGAGGATGGCCAGCGCAAGCTCGCCACGGCCCTGGACTTCCCAAGCATCCGGACGCTCGGTGGGCAGAACCTTGATGGAGACGTTACCGATCAGTTCCTTGTCCAGGCGATCCTTCACCTGGCGGGCCGTGACCTTGGCGCCCTTGACCTTGCCGGCCAGCGGAGAGGTGTTGATACCGATGGTCATGGAGATTGCGGGGTCATCCACCGTGATGAGGGGCAGCGGCTGCGGGTTCTCGGCATCGGTCAGGGTCTCACCAATGGTGATTTCCTCGATACCGGCAACAGCCACGATCTCGCCCGGACCAGCGGAGTCGGTCGGAACGCGGTCCAAGGCCTTGGTGGCCAGGAGCTCGGTGATCTTGACGTTCTTCAGTTCGCCGTTGGCACGCGCCCAGGCAACGGTCTGGCCCTTGCGGAGGGTGCCGTTGTAGATGCGCAGGAGTGCGAGGCGGCCGAGGAACGGGGAAGCGTCCAGGTTGGTGACGTGCGCCTGCAGGACACCATTCGGGTTGTAGGTCGGAGCCGGGATGTGCTCGATGATCGTCTTGAACAGGGGTTCGAGATCTTCGTTCTCCGGCGCCGATCCATCAGCCGGCTGTTCCAGGGAGGCGCGGCCGACCTTGGCTGCAGCGTAGACCACGGGAACTTCCAGGATCTTGTCCAGGTCGAGGTCCGGAACTTCGTCCGCGAGGTCCGAAGCCAGACCCAGGAGCAGGTCCATGGATTCGTGGACAACTTCTTCGATGCGGGCGTCAGGACGGTCGGTCTTGTTGACCAACAGGATGACAGGAAGGTGCGCGGCAAGGGCCTTGCGGAGCACAAAGCGGGTCTGCGGCAGCGGACCCTCGGAAGCGTCCACGAGAAGGACAACGCCGTCAACCATGGACAGGCCGCGCTCAACCTCACCGCCGAAGTCAGCGTGGCCAGGGGTGTCGATCACGTTGATGGTGATGGTCTCGCCATGGGAGGACGGTCCGTTGTAGGCCACGGTGGTGTTCTTGGCCAGGATGGTGATGCCCTTTTCGCGCTCCAGGTCACCGGAGTCCATGACGCGGTCTTCGAGGTGGTTGTGCTCGGCAAAGGAGTTGGTCTGCTTGAGCATGGCATCGACCAGGGTGGTCTTGCCGTGGTCAACGTGGGCCACAATCGCGACGTTGCGCAGGTCACTGCGCGATGCAGTGGCTACCGCAGTGTTGGTGGTGGTTTCAGACATGCGTTATTGCTCGATTCAGTGGTGAAGTCAGCTGTGGTATCGCGACATTTCCAACCGGAACGCACGACGGAAGAGACCCTTTGACACAGGGCACCTACCTAGAGTCTAAACGCTGTGGTATTTATTGGCCTAAAAATCACCCCCAACGCCACCGAATTGTGCTCTTCATCACAATCCGCGGAAAACTTCCGGGGAACCCCCGGAACAGCAAACGGGGCCGGCGCCCTCCCTCAGGGAAGTGGCACCGGCCCTCTTGATTGCCTTACGGGGCGTTGAATGACGGTTGCTGAGCCGGGTCAGGCCACCACGGGCGGCAGCATCAGGCTTGCTCCGGGAATCGCGTTGAGGAGTGCTTTGGTGTACTCCTGCTGCGGCGAATCGAAGACATTGTCTGTGCTGCCCGTTTCCACGAGCTTGCCCTTCTGCATCACGCAGACATGGTCCGCGATCTGCCGTACGACGGCGAGGTCGTGCGTAATGAACAGGTAGGTCAGGCCAAGATTGGACTGCAGCTCGGCAAGCAGGTTCAGCACCTGTGCCTGCACCAAAACGTCCAAGGCGGAGACCGCTTCGTCGCAGATGATCACTTCGGGATCCAGCGCCAGGGCCCGGGCGATCGCTACGCGCTGCCGCTGGCCGCCCGAGAGCTCGTTCGGGTATCGCTGCATGGTGGACTGCGGCAGCGCCACTTGGTCCAGGAGCTCCCGGACCTTCTTCTCGCGGCTGATCTTGTCACCGATCTTGTGGGTCCGGAGCGGTTCCTCGATGGTCCTGAAGATGTTGTACATCGGGTCAAGGGAACCGTACGGGTCCTGGAAGATCGGCTGGACACGGCGCCGGAACTTGAAGATCTCGCGGCTGTTCAACGTGGAGGTGTCAACCCCGTCGAACACGATCCGGCCCGACGTCGGCGGCAGGAGGTTAAGGACCATCTGAGCCACAGTGGACTTGCCGGAGCCCGACTCCCCCACGATCGCCGTCGTCGTCCCGCGTTTGACGTTGAATGAGACATTGTCCACCGCGGTGAAGTCCGTGGACCTACCCACTCCCGAGCGCAACTTGAAGACCTTGCTGAGATCCTCGACCTTCAGAACGTCCTCTGGGAGCGCCTTTTCAACCACAGCTTCAGTGGGTGCCAGGAGCTCTTCCGTTTGGATGCCTTCAGCCTTGGCTGCCTGGATCCTGCGGGAAGCCAAGGACGGGGCCGACGCCACCAGCCGCTGGGTGTAGGGGTGCTGCGGGTTGCGGAGCAGTTCCAGCGAAGGACCGGCTTCCACCACGTTTCCGCGGTACATGACCACCACTTTGTCCGCGCGTTCAGCCGCGAGGCCGAGATCGTGGGTGATGAGCAGGACTGCCGTACCGAGCTCCGCCGTCATGGTCTCAAGGTGATCGAGGATCTGCCGCTGA
Organism: Arthrobacter sp. DMZ02-1R; assembly: GCF_057747935.1. Taxonomy (NCBI): domain Bacteria; kingdom Bacillati; phylum Actinomycetota; class Actinomycetes; order Micrococcales; family Micrococcaceae; genus Arthrobacter; species Arthrobacter sp. DMZ02-1R. Next base: position 1,370,787 of record NZ_CM173230.1, on the reverse strand, counting down.
ACGGTCACGTCGAGAGCCGACGTCGGCTCATCGGCAATAAGCAGCCGCGGCTGGCAGGACAGGCCGATGGCAATCAGTGCCCGCTGGCGCATGCCGCCGGAGAATTCGTGCGGGTATTGCTTGGCGCGCCGCGCCGAGTCCGGCAAGCCGGCTTCCCCGAGGACACGGGCCACATCAGCCGGAGCATGGGGCTTGCCGTTAGCGCGCAAGGTCTCGCGGACCTGGTAGCCGATCTTCCACACCGGGTTGAGGTTGGACATCGGATCCTGCGGGACCATGCCGATCGTGTTGCCACGCAGCTCGATCATGCGCCGTTCCGGGGCGTGCGAGATGTCCTCGCCGTCGAGCAGGATCTGGCCTCCCGAAACCCGGCCGTTCTCGGGCAGGAGACCGATGGCGGCGAGCGCCGTCGTCGACTTTCCCGAACCGGACTCTCCCACGATGGCGACTGTCTCGCCCGGCATGATGGTCAGGTGGGCGTTCTTGACGGCCTGGAACTCGCCGCTCGCCGTCTGGAAGGAGATGGCGAGGTCCCTGATTTCAAGGAGCGGGCGCTCTTCGGTTCCGGCCTCGTTGATGGTGACGTTGGACGTTGTCATGATTGCCTCCTTCATCGCTTGCGGCTCTTGGGGTCAAGGGCGTCACGCAGCGCGTCGCCAAGCATGATGAAGCTCAGGACCGTGATGGACAGTGCGGTTGCGGGGAACATCAGCACCTCGGGGTTGGTGCGCAGAGTGTCCTTCGCCGCGGAAATGTCGTTACCCCAGGACATGATGCTGCCGGGCAGGCCAATACCAAGGAAGGAGAGCGTTGCTTCAGTGACGATGAAGACACCCAGTTCCATGGTGGCCAGGACGATGATCGGCGCGAGCGCGTTCGGAACCACGTGCCGGACGAGGGTGCCGATCTTGGAGACGCCTAGCGAGCGTGCGGCAGTGACGAAATCGGCGTTGCGGACCTCGATCACGGCACCGCGGGTGATCCGGGCCATTTGGGGCCAGCCGAGCATCACGATGACCATGACCACCGTGAAGACGCTCTTGTTCTCGCGGAAGAAGGGGAGCTGGGTAACTACCAGCGCGCCGAGGACCAAAGGCAGGGCGAAGAAGATGTCGCCAATGCGGGCAATGACGGTGTCAACCCAGCCGCCGAAGAACCCAGCCAGCGCGCCGAGCGTGACGCCGATGATCAGGACGAAGATGACCGAGACGACGCCGACGGTCAAGGATGCCTGCGTGCCGTGGATGACGCGGGAGTAGATGTCGCAGCCCTGGAAGGTGAATCCCAAGGGGTGGCCGGCCGAGGGGCCCGCTAGAGAGTCGCCCAGTTGGCAGTTGTCGTTCGGAGCTGTCTGCGTGAACAGGCCAGGGAAGAACGCGACGATGAGGAGCAGGAAGATCATGAGCGCGGAGATGATGAACAGCGGACGACGGCGGAGCTTCCGCCAGGCGTCTGCCCAGAGGCTCAGGGGTGCTGCGTCGACTTTGAGGGTATCGGTCGCGAGCAGCGGTGTCCCGTCGATGGGGGCAACGTAGTGCTCGATTTGACGGTTACTTTTCATAGCGGATCTACTTTTCATAGCGAATCCTGGGGTCAAGCCAGGCGTACAAGAGGTCGACCAACAGGTTGGCGGCAACGAACACCAGCACCAGCACACTCACGATGGCAACGACGGTGGGGCCCTCGCTGCGGATCACTGCTTGGTAGAGCTTCTGTCCAACGCCGGGCACGTTGAAGATGCCTTCGGTGACGATCGCGCCGCCCATCAAGCCACCGAGGTTCGCACCCAGGTAGGTGACCACGGGGATCATGGAGTTTCGCAGGATGTGGGCGAGGACCACGCGGGGGCGGGAAAGGCCTTTCGCGGTTGCCGTGCGGACGTAGTCGGCGTTCATGTTTTCGATGACCGAGGCGCGGGTCAGGCGCAGCACGTAGGCAAAGGATACGAGGCCAAGAACCGTGGCCGGGAGGATCAGTGTGCCCCAGTCCGCGTTGGATCCCACAGTGGGCTTGGCCCAGCCGAGCTGCACGCCGACGACGAGCTGAAGCACGAAGCCCAGCACGAAGGTGGGGACGGCAATGACGACGAGGGAGGCAACCAGCACGGTGGAGTCAAAGAACTTTCCCTTGCGCAGGCCGGCGATCAGGCCGAAGGCCACACCGAAGACGGCCTGGATAGCCAAGGCCTCAACGGCGAGCATGGCGGTCACGGGAAAGATGCGGCCAAGGGTGGCGGCAATGGGTTGACCGGTGAAGTCAACACCGAGGTTGAAGGTGAACAGGTTCTTGAGAAACAGTCCGTACTGGACCCAGAACGGCTGGTCGAGGTTGTATTGCTGGCGCAGTGCGGCAATGACGGACTCGCTGGGCGGCCGGTCGCCGAACAAAGCGCGGATGGGGTCGCCCGGGAGGGCAAAGACCATGAAGTACACAAGCAGGGTGGTTCCCAAGAAGACCGGGATGATCTGCAGCAAACGCCGGAGGATGTACTGGATCACAGCAAGGTTTCCTGGGCGCTCTTGAAACTAAGGGGATTCATATGGGACAGCTTTCGTGCCGGATCAAGCGCACAGGGGCCCGGTTTTGCGACCGGACCCCCATGCACTAGCGAGCTTGGAACAAGTCCAGAGGACTACTTTGCGGTGATGTTGTAGTAGAGCAGGACACCGTTCCAGCCGGAGTCAACGTTGGTAACGTTCTGGCTCCATACAGCCTGGCGTGCCTGGTACCACAGGGGCAGGTTGGGAAGGTCCTTGAACAGGATTTCCTGTGCCTGGGTGAACTTCTTGTTCGCGTCGTCCGTGGTCTTGGAGGCAAGGCCTTCGGTCAGCAGCTTGTCGAATTCCGGGTTGCTGTAGCCCTCGTAGTTGGCGCTAGCGCCGGTCTTCAGCAGCGGGCCGAGGAAGTTGAACAGCGACGGGTAGTCTGCCTGCCAGCCTGCGCGGGTGAAGCCCGGAAGCGTCTTGGCCTTGCGGAGGTTCAGGATCTCAGCAAACTTGGCGAACGGCTGGCCTTCTGCCTTGATGCCGAGGTTGTTCTTCAGGTTGTTGGCAACTGCGTCGATCCATTCCTTGTTGCCACCATCGGTGTTGTACGCGAGCTGAAGAACCTTGCCAGCCGGCCACGGGCTGAGGGCCTCTGCCTTGGCCCACAGGTCCTTCGCCTTCGCGGCGTTGAACTTCAGAACGTCGGAGCCGGCCGCGTTGGCGTTGTAACCGTCAACGGAGGGAGACGTGAAGTCCTTGGCCGGAATACGGGTGCCGTTGAAGACAACCTTGGTGATCTCGTCGCGGTTGATGGCCATGGAGATGGCCTGGCGGCGGAGCTTGCCGGCGTCTCCCTGGAACTCAGGCAGGTAGTTCGGGATGTTGAGCGTTGCGTTGCCCGCGAAAGCCTTGTTGAGGTTGTGGTCCGGGAAGTCCGTGGTGTAGGTCTTCAGGGCGTTCGTCGGCAGGACGTCAGTTACGTCAAGGTTGTTGGCCTGGATGTCCGTGTATGCCGGTGCCGGATCGGTGTAGAACTTGAAGGTCACGCCACCGTTCTTGGCCACGCGTGGACCTTGGTAGTCGGCGTTCTTGACGAGGGCGATCTGGCTGTCGTGCTGCCAAGCACCCTTGGCGGCCATCTTGTACGGGCCGTTGCCGATGGGGTTTTCGCCGAAGGCCTTCGGATCCTTGAGGGCATCGGCCGGAAGAGGCATGAAGGCGGAGTAGCCGAGGCGCAATGGCCAGTCGGCTTCCGGCTGGGCCAGCTTCACCGTGAAGGTCGAGGCGTCCTTCAGAACCAAGCCGGACATGGCCTGCGCGGTGGGGGCAGGAACGTCTTTGGACTTGCCGTCCGCGCCAGTTTCCTTCTTGGTAGCACTGACGGCGTCGTAGCCGTCAATCGACTCGAAGAAGCTGCTGCTGGTCTGTGCGTTGGTGCTCAGTGCGGCGAAGTTCCAGGCATCAACGAAGCTCTTGGCGGTGACTTCCTCGCCGTTGGTGAACTTGGTGCCCTTCTTCACCTTGATGGTGTAGTTCTGGCCGTCAGTCGTGTCAATGGATTCCGCGAGGGCATTCACGGACTTTCCGCTGGCGTCGTAGCTGCGCAGGCCTTCGAACAGGAGTTCAACGACGCGGCCGCCATACACCTCGTTGGTGTTGGACGGCAGCAGGGGGTGCTGGGGTTCATTGCTGTATGCGGTGATGATTTTGTTCGGATCGCCGGCAGCAGCCTGGCCGCTGCTCCCGGAGCCGGCGCTGCCGCATCCGGTAAGGGCAAGTGCGGCAACTGCCAGCAAGCCTAGAGCTTTGGAAGTGCGCGAAAAACGCATTCCGCCTCCTATGGATTCAGGGGGATGGGTCGGGGCAACTCATGGCTGCCCCGGGGCCAGGCACAGAATTATCCTGTGACGCGGCCTACATGGATGTGCAATCCTAACCACACCTTGTCCGAAATATGGAATCCCCTTGGCGCAAATGGGCAAGTATGCATATGACAGTTTTAGTAATGAAGCAGTCATTTCAAGTAAATGAAGCAGTCACTTCACGTAATGGGTTACCCCTTGGTACACTCGACACGCTTGACCCCTACTTTTCGCCGAAAAATAGGGGTTCTCGGGCGTGCCAAAACGTCTTTCGTGGAAGTGCGAAAGAACACCCGGGCGCAAAAAAGAGCCCCCGTGGACCGTTGGCCATGGGGACTCTTTCGCAACGAGCGGCAGTCCGTTTGTGCCGCGAACTGCTTCGCGCGCAGTTGCTACTCGATGCCGGCGGCCATGAGTTGCGCCCGCAGTTCCCGGCGCTCGCGCTGTTTCTCCGGGTCCGGAAGCGGTACCGCGGCAAGCAGCCTTTGCGTGTAAGGTTCCTGCGGATTACGGAGAATCTGTTCCCGGGTGCCTTGCTCCACGATCCGGCCGCGCTGCATAACGCAAATCCGGTCCGCCAGCACATCAACCACGGCGAGGTCGTGGGTCACGAACAGGCACGCGAATCCCAGCTCCTTCTGCAGGTTCTGGAAGAGTTCCAAAACCTTCGCCTGCACCGAAACGTCCAACGCCGACGTCGGCTCATCCGCCACCATAAGTTTGGGCTGCAGGGACAGCGCACGCGCAATACCGACACGCTGCTTCTGCCCGCCCGACAACTCATGCGGGTAACGGTTGCGGTAACCGCGGGGCAGCTCCACCTGGTCCAGAAGGTTCTCGATCCGCTTCTGCAGTTCCACGCCCTTGGCGGCCCCGGCAAGGAACATCGGTTCGCCGATGCTCTCACCGATAGGCAGCCGCGGATTCAGCGACGACGACGGATCCTGGAAAACCATGCCGATATCCCGGCGCACCTCGCGGAGCTGTTTTCCATTCCGTTTAGCTGCGGAAATGTCCTGACCCACCACATGCATGCTGCCGGCGGCCACAGGCAAGAGCCCGACGGCGGCGCGGCCAATGGTCGTCTTGCCGGATCCCGATTCCCCAACCAGGCCCACCACTTGACCCGGGTAGATGACCAGGTTTGCCCCCTCGACAGCACGGAACGCAGGAACACGGCCCTGCTTGGGGTACTCGATGGTAACGTCGATCAGCTCAAGCACAGGGTTGCCCTTGGGCTTGGCCGCTTCTTCCGCCGCCGCCTTCAAAGCCGCCTGGTTTTCACGTTCCCTGCGGAGCAGTTCGTCATGCTCAACGGATTCCAGCTCGGTGTTGGTGGCCGCAGCCAGGGCCGCAGTGACATCGACATCGGGGCTGTCCGCGCCCTGGCCCAAGTGGGGAACAGCTGCCAGAAGCGCCTGCGTGTATTCATGTTGCGGGTTGCTGAAGATTTGCTGCGCCGTACCCGTTTCCACAATGACACCCTTGCGCATCACTGCTATCCGGTCAGCGAGGTCGGCCACCACACCCATGTCGTGCGTGATGAGGACGATGGCGCTATCCAGCTTGTTGCGCAGATTGCGCATCAAATCCAGGATTTCAGCTTGGACCGTCACGTCAAGTGCCGTGGTGGGTTCATCCGCGATCAGCAGTTTCGGGTCGCAAGACAACGACTGGGCGATCATGGCCCGCTGGCGCTGGCCGCCGGAAAGCTGATGCGGATACGACCTGAAGGCCTTCTCCGGGTCAGGAAGCTCCACGAGGTCCAACATGCGCAATGCGCGCTCCTTGGCCTCATCCGGCGAGACCACGTTGTGAAGCCGGATCGTCTCAACGATCTGGGCACCCACCGTGTAGACGGGGTTGAGCGCCGTCATCGGTTCCTGGAAGATCACGGCAACATCCTTGCCACGGACCTCCCTGATGGTGCCGGATTTGGCGCCAAGCAGCTCCTTGCCGGAGAGCTTCACACTCCCCGTGACCCGGCTGTTGCTTGGCAGCAATCCCAACAAAGCCATGGAACTGGCACTCTTGCCGGAACCGGACTCACCGACTATCGCGAGGACCTCGCCCGCCCTGACCTCATAGTTCAGTCCGATGGCGGCGGGGACCCATTTCTTCTCCACACCGAAGTCGACGCTGAGATCGCGCACTTCCAGGACCACGCTCCCAAGCGCACTCTTGTCCGAGGCAGTCTCAAGCGGGGTTGCCTCAGGTTCGGGGCTGGCATTGTCAGTCATGTTGGGTATTCCCTTCCGCCCGGGCCACCCTCCAAGGGGTGATTAGTGAAGTAGCCCGGAATCCTGAATTATTAGGGGCATGAGCCGAGAGCCCCATGCTGGAAATGTCGAAATCTTCAAGGCCCGCACCAGCAGGCTGTTCGCCTGGGCTTGTTGGGCAATAGCGGCCTTCGGGGTGGTCGTGACGCTTGTGGCGGCCGGTCCGGGAGCCCTTCCGGGCACCGCTCCCCTGCTCCTTGTTGCCTTCATCGGCTGGTTGCTGTTCTGGCGCCCGGTGGTGGTGGTCATGGACTCCGGCGTACGGCTGGAGAACCCTTACAGCACCGTTGAGGTCCCGTGGGATGCCCTGGTGCAGGTGGACACCCGCTACGCCCTCACGCTCGTGACGCCCCGCAAAAAATACTCCGCGTGGGCAGCACCGGCGCCCGGGATTTGGGGCGGGCGCAATGCCCGCCCCGAGCACCTGAGAGGGCTCCCAGGCACCACATACGGTCCTGGCAGTTCGGTTCGACCAGGAGATCTCAAGAACACCGATTCGGGTGCCGCAGCCGTCTTGGTCCGCACCCGCTGGCAGGACCTCGTGGAGTCCGGCCAGGTAGAGCCCGGCCGGGCGGAGGACGCCACAGTGGCGGTTACGGTCGGATGGTTCCGCGTGGCAGCCACAGTGGCGCTGGCCGCGGCCAGCTACTGGGCGGTCTTCCGATACTGAGGCTCCCCTGGCGGGTCCCACTCAGCTGCCCTTCGGAGTATCGGCGACCGGCGCCGTCGTCGTGCTGGAGTGCTTTGCGGTCTCAACCGCGGACTTGGCCCGGAACTTCTTCTGCCGCGGGTCGAAGGCGTCCCGCAGGCCATCGCCGATGAAGTTGATGCTGAGGCAGATGAGGATGATGAACAGACCCGGATACCAGAAAAGCCAAGGCCGGGTAGCAAAGGCTTCCTGGTTTTGGGAAATCAACAGGCCTAGTGAGGTATCTGGCGGGTGCACTCCAAGGCCGAGGTAGCTGAGGGCCGTCTCTAGCAGGATGGCGGCGGACATGGTCAGCGTTACGTTGACGATCAGCACACCGACGGCGTTCGGCAAGATGTGCTTGAAGATGATCCTCGCGTTGGAGGCTCCGGAGATCCGGGCAGCATCGACGAACTCCCGCTCACGGAGGGTCAGGAACTCACCCCGGACAAGACGGGCGAGGCCCACCCAGCTCACAAATCCGAGGAAGACGCCGAGAATGACCACGCCGTTGTTGGCGGCAAAGCCGGTCAACCAACTGCCCTCATCCCTGCGGTTGGCTATCTGGCCCACCACGGCCGCGAGGAGAAGCAACGGAATGATGATAATGACGTCCGTCAGGCGCATGAGAACGGCTTCGACCCAGCCTCGGAAATAGCCGGCAAGTCCCCCGACGATGGCGCCGATCGCACCTGCAATGCCACCGATCAGGAGCATCACTGTGATCGACTGCTGCGCGCCCCGCATCGTCATGGCAAACAGATCGCGCCCGATCCGGTCTTGGCCAAACGGATGCTCGCCCCACGCAAACGGCCACAGCGAGGAGGTTGGAGCACCATCGTTGACGAGCGGCGAGACGTCTAGGTGGTTGTACTTCCACCACCCGGGAATCCCGAACGCGCCCACCGCGGTAAAGGCAAGCAGGAAGATCACCGCGAAAACAGCGAGTCCTATCAGGGCGCCCGTGTGGCCGAAAAATCTCTTACGGACAATCTGGCCCTGGCTCAGGCCGCTGGTAACTTCGCTGCCTGCGTGGGTGGCTGCAGCTTCGGCAAGCGCCTGTTGCGCGAGGAGTTCGTCCTCTTGGGTTGGCTGGCTCATGCTTTGATCCTTACGCGTGGGTCGAGCGCGGAGTACGCGAGGTCCGCTATCAAGTTGAAGGCCATGGCGGTCATAGCCACACAAAGGAACACGCCCATCACCGGGTTAGGGTCCGTGTGCAGCAGTCCGTCGATGAACAAGAAACCCATGCCCCGAACGGAAAAGACCGTTTCAGTAATGACGGCACCACCGATCAATGCTCCGATGTCAAAGGCGACGATCGTTGCAATCGGAATCAGAGCGTTCCGGAAGGCGTGGCCCATGACCACGGAACGTTCGCTCAAGCCCTTGGCTCGCGCTGTGCGGATGTAGTCCATGTTCATGATTTCGAGCATCGACGAACGTGTGAACCGCGTGTAGCTGGCCAACGAGACAAGGATCAGGGCAATGGTTGGCAAGACGAGGTGGGTCAAGGTGTCTGTAGACATGATCCAGAAATCGCCTTGGATGTTTGGGGTTCCCGCTCCGATGGTGGCGATCGGACGTCCGCGAACCCGGCTGTTGTTGAAATAAGAGGGCCAGGCCTGCATGAACCGGTCCATGACCACAAGGGCTCCGACCAGGAAGGCCGTGAGTCCTGCGGCGCGCATGGATTGGCCGCGGTCGTAGCCGCCCATGAAGTACCCCACCGCGACGCCAACCAGAATGGTGGCGATTGCAAGGAGGAAGATCATGAGCGCGGTCGCGTCATTGAGCAGCGGCTGCACAGCGAAATAGGCGATCACACCGATGCCCGCCACAATCAGGCTCGATTGCAGCGCCTTCCGGTTCTTGAGTCCGGAAACCAATATGGTGATTCCGACGGCGATTCCCGCCCCCATGATCGCAATGATGACCGGCCCCAGGCCCGGATTGCGGAACCATTGAGTCAGCGAGAAGTAGAAAAGAACAACCGAAACGGCAGCAAAGACAGACCCTCCGACGATCAGTCGGCGTTTCACTTCGCCGCCCACGACGACAGCCCCAATGAGGCCCAAGACGGCTCCGACTCCAAGGGCCACGGCCGGGGGTATTTCCGGATTTCGCAGGAAGTCATTAAAGCCAATGGCACCGAACTCCTTGAGAAGGACGGCTACCCAGAAGATCGGCAATGAGAAGAACAGGAATGCCATGAAGGTCACGCCATAGTCCAAGGCGCTGTACTGGCGAAGTGCGGTGACGATGCCTAGCGAAATGCCGATGAGAATCGCAAGAATGGTGGCGCCGGTAACGAGCGTCAGGGTTTGAACCAGCGCGAAGCCGAGGGCCTCCGTGATTGGCTGCCCGGCGATGTTCTTGCCGAGATTGCAGGCGTTGCCGAGGGGAACTAGGCATTGGGCGGCGCCGCCGAGCCACTTGAAATAGCGAAGCGGCGCTGGTGTGTCGAGATCAAGCAAATTGATTCTCGCATCCATCAATGCTTGCCGGTTCGGTGCACTGCTGGTGCGGAGCTCTTCCAAGGGGTCTCCGGACAACGCTGTCAGGAGATACACCAAGAATGATGCTCCAAGAAGAATGAATGCGGCGGTGATGAGCCGCCGGACGATATAGGTCACCATGGTGAAGAACCTCGAAATCCAGGCCCGGGGTCGCCGGCGCCTATCGCAGAATCGTGCCCCTTCCCTGCATGAGGTCGTTGGGAAGCAGACAATATGCCGGTTCACCAACCCGAAGGCGCCGGGACCATGATACGTCGGTCCCGGCGCCTCGGCTGGCGATATTGCTCGCTGAATTGGGTCTTACTTCTGAGCCCATTCCCAGAAGTTCCACCAAACACCAGTCTGGTTCGGCATGAGCTTCACACCGGTGATGCGGTCGCTGTAAGCGTCCACGTTCACGGACTGGAAGAGCGGCACACCGTATGCGGAGTCCCAGATCTTCTTGTCGATCTGCTTCTCGAGGTCATCTTGCTTGCTGCGGTCTGTGGTGATCACGAGCTCTTCCATCAACTTGTCCGCGTCAGCGTTGCTGAACTTGTTGAAGTTGTTGCCGCCGCCGGTCTTGAAGATCTGCGGAACGCCGGAGACACCAACGCCCGGGTTGATCCAGCCGAAGATGGTGGCATCGTAGCCGCCCTTGCCCAGTGCCTTGCCCCAGTCGGACTTGCCAAGGCCGCCGTCGACGATCTTGAAGCCGGCCTTGGTGGCCGATTCGCGAATCAGCGAGAAGGCGTCAACACGGTTGGGGTTGTCCTTGTTGTACATGATGCGGATTTCCGGAGTGGCACCGTTGAGGAGCTTCTTGGCGCCATCAATGTCGACATCCTGGTAGGCCGAGGAACCGTTGTTCTTGGCCGAATCCGCGTAAGCAGCCTGCTGCGGGACGAAGATCTGCGAGTCGAGCGGCTTGGCATTCGGGTCAAGCTTGCCAATGATCTTGTTGACGATGTCCTTGCGGGGCACGGTTTTCATGAAGGCCTGCCGCACGTTCTGGTCGACCAACGGTCCCGAGTAGTTCAGGTCCAAGTGGTCGAAGGCCAGCTGGTTGCCCTGGTCAACGGTTACGCCCTGGCTGGAGAGTGCCTTCAGCTGTTCGAGAGTGTCAGCGGAAGCCTGCGGGGCAATGATGTCTGCCTCGCCGTTCTTGAGGGCCTGGACCTGAGCCGGAGCGGAACCGATGTAGCGGACGGTGATTTCGTCAAGGCTCGGCGTCGGTCCCCAGTTGTAGTCCTTGTTGCGGACCATGGTGAGGGACTGGTCCTGGTTCATGCTTTTGACGATGTAAGGGCCGTTCGAGAGGAACAGTGTCGGGTCTGCGGGAAGCGTCTTTGTGTCGAAGCCGGTGTTCCACATTTCCGACATGGCCTTCAGCTTCGCGTCGGCGGGCTGGGGTGCCTTGGCATCTCCGCGCGGCTTGCTCTTGAAGAAGTCAATCAGGGCCTGGGTGTCCTTCAGTCCGGCCTTCTGGGCCAGGACGTGGGCAGGAACGTCAATGCCAGGGCCACCCAGGACAATCTCCCAGTCGGAGAAAGGCTTGGAGTACTTGAGCGTAAGAGTCTTGTTGTTGTTGCTGATCTCCGGGAAATCCGTCAGGCTGAGGCCCGAGTTGTCACCAGCGTAGGAGAAGTACGACGTGCCGGTCTTCGCTTTGGCGTCGGCGTCGTCGTAGTAGCCGGAGAAGGCTGCCCACTGGAGGAGGAGGTCTGCGGCCGAAACGGGTGTGCCGTCGGACCACTTCACACCGTCGTTGATGGTGTACTTCACAGTCAGCGGACTATCCGAGACCTTTTCCATCTTGCCGAATTTGTCGTTGTGGACGACATTCAGCTTGTTGTCGATGTAGTAAAACCCCGAGTGCGTGGCGTAGCTGACCTTCGAGTTGATGTCAGTGTTGCCATCTGCAGTATTGGGGTTGAACGTGTTGAAAGCGTTGACCTCGACGACGGTGGCCGAGCCACCTTGCTTGGCCGCTCCGGTGGACGGGGTGTTGCCGCCGGTATTGCCGGCGCAGGCGCTCAGTGCGATTGCGGCGATTGCCGCGATGCCCACTGCTTTGGAAGTACGTCCGAAACGCATTCCGCCTCCTATTTTTTGAGTGGAAAAAGCCGGCGCTGTTGACTCCGGCAGACTGCCACAACCCCCTCAGCAGGCTTGCGGCACGTCTCACATGAGCAGTAGCCTAGCGCCCGGACCGGATGTTTGGGTCCAAAGTTTCCCGCCAGTAAAGTTTGTTATCGAGATGCAATCATTGAAGGACGTCCAAGTGCTTCCGTGATCCAGCCGACGTGACAAATGCCCCGATTCAAGGCGAACCGCGGCTTATGTCAGTTAATTCTCCATCACTGAAGCTTCCCAGCGGGAACGCGGAGAAGAGATAACAGGGAGACGCTCGGTAGGGCTCATGAACTGCCACGTAGTGCAGGGGGTATCTAGACATCGTCTTGGGGTTTACGTTGAGGTGTATGGGCGAGAAATTCATTTATGAGGGCGGTCCCCGGGATAAAGAACGCAGCGAAGGCGAGGTGTCGGACTTCCCGGAGATTCATCCAGGCGGAGAGTACCAGTGGTCTGGGTTGGCGCAGGGCCAGCCTGACCTGGACGAACAAGACAGTCCACATCACGACGATGAGCCTGCGACTGTGGTCTGGTATCCGAAAACAGACTAGCCCGGCCTGAGCCGGCTACTATATGCGCCGTTTCAGCCCTACGTGGGCAGTCCGATATCCGAGTCGGGTGTAGAAGGCTCGAGCCCGTTCCCGTGCTTCGTCCGTGGTCACCTGTGCCAGTTGCGCCCCACGCGCACGCCCAAAATTGTGTGCCCACTCAAGCATCGCGGTGCCCAAGCCAAGTGAGCGTTCCGCGGCCGCAACTCGCAGTCCCTCGATCTGTAGTCGGGAAGAACCGCCCCGGGAAAGACCTGGAATGACGGTCAATTGCATCGTGGCAACGATGCGATCGGCATCATTGCGGACAACCCCCAGATAGTTGGAACTGTCGCGAACAACCAAGTTGTAGGCCGCCTCGTATCGATCGAGCTCGACGCACTCACGATCGGGACCGAACTGATCATCAGACAGCAGCGCGGCGATGGCCTCGACGTCATCGCGACTCGCCCGTTCCAGCCTGAAGGTCCGGCCCGCCACCCGCAGCAGTCCTCGAACTGAGGATCGCGCACCTTCCTGCAAACGAGCGACCAGCAGATCAAGCCATCCGCCGACGTTGGCTCGAGCCTCAACGGTGTCGGGATAACGGCATCTCAAGTGCAGACCGGACTCGTCCAGGATGAACCAAAGCATGACGCCGTCGGTGTCGATTGTCGCGCTCACATAATGGGCGTCGAGTCCGACGGAGTCGATTCGCACCGGCAGTCTGCGCAGGTCCAGCCAAGAGATCGCGAACATACCAGGAGCTACGGGCATGCCGCCCCATGGAGCTAGCACGTCCGCGAGCGGCCACGAGCCAAGCCGCACAGCCTCTTTGACCGCGGCCGCCGCAGCGCGCGGCTCGGCGACCGCCGACTCAAGTACCGAATTAGTAATGAACCAGCCGACTGAGTCATGCCAGCGGTCGTCGAAGCGGCTATGCACGGGAAAAACGGCTCGCAGCGGGGTTCCCGCCAGTTCGCGGGTCACCGCTGTCATCGCAACAACAGCGAGTGCGAGCGTCGAGACACCGTCGTTGCGTGCCTGCGCAGCAAATGCGGCACCGTCGTCGAGATCGAACACATCGCGAACTTCTACACGCTCGCGCTGCGGATCGGGCGCACCCAGGGGCAGTGGGAATTGCGGCATTACGCCGCCGCTGTCCCTGATGATGTCTTCCCATCGGTGACGCACGTGGTCCGGCGCCGCATTCCGATCTAGCAGTGCTTGCGTGTGTTCAACAAATGCCGGCGCTGGCCCGGACAACGGTTCACCGCCCGCCCTCCCTGCATCGAGCGCCGACAGCAGGTCTCGCGCGATCACCAGCATCGACCACATATCGACGTGGGCGTGGTCGGCCGCAATCACGACTGTGAGTCCAGCAGCAGTCTCCAATACGCACAGCCGGTGTGAGGGCTGTGCGTATGGCGAACATGCGGCATCGAGAATGTCCCGCACCGCGTCATTGACGGCCTGGCCAGGAGATACCTGATGCTCGACCCAGGTTCCCGCATCAATATCAATTTCGTGAAGCTCCGGATCACCATCCGCACCGGGCACGAATGCCGTTCGCAGTGTGCCATGACGGGCGACGACAGCCAGCCAAGCATCGGCAATTGACTCACGACGAGTTGGTGAAGGCAGCCGAAAAGACAATGCCATCCAGGAGCCGGCGCGGTCGCCTGCCCCCACGTGGAGCCGCTGGTCAAAGGACACCGGAAGACGCCGATCGGACACCGAGACGCTGACGTCGTAGCCCCAGAGTCGTCCGAACGGTAGGCGCAGGTGCGTGACGTTGGTCAGCCGCATGGCAGTATCCTATCGCCCCAGATAACCTGAATGCTCAACGCGGCCGCTCAAGGTGACGCGTTCAGTCACGAAACGAGGAGCCTGATGCCCACTTTCGAGGTTTCCGGAGCCGAGCTTGCGGTCGCTTTGAGCGACGAAGGTGGACACCCTGTTGTCCAACTGCATGGACTTACCTCAAGCCGCGCGCGCGATCGGGTGCTCAACCTCGACCTCGGTCGAGGGCTTAGTGGAACTCGACTGCTGCGGTACGACGCTCGAGGCCATGGCCGGTCGACGGGGCGGAAGGTCCCCGAGGACTATCAATGGCAAAGCCTGGCCGACGACCTCCTGCGACTGCTCGATCACTGGTTCCCAGGCGAACGTGTCCACGGAGTTGGCCCCTCCATGGGTACCGGCACACTTTTGCACGCCGCTTCCCGCGAGCCAGACCGCTTCACCGGGCTCACGCTTATGGTGCCACCCACCGCGTGGGAAACCCGGGCTGCACAGGCTGCAAACTACCAAGTTGCCGCGGCGCTCATTGAATCTGTTGGTGTCGAGGCATTCCTCGCCACCACGCGCGGAACAACACCGCCGCCGGCCACAATTGGTGCGCCGCAGACAGTGCCCGACGTCGCCGACGCCCTATTGCCGTCCTTGTTTCGAGGCGCGGCACTCAGCGATCTGCCTGCCCCTGAGGCCGTCGCAGGAATAGACGTACCGACGACAATCTTGGCGTGGGTCGATGATCCGGGCCACCCGCTGTCAACCGCGGAATCCCTTGCCGCGCTGCTCCCCAAAGCAACGCTGACGGTCGCCCGCACCCCAGGAGATGTCGAAACCTGGCCTAACATCCTGAGCCAGGATGTCGCCCGTCGAGGCTAAGACAGGATGATCGTTACCCGATCAGGTAGACCATGCCGCGCCCCTCGTCGGCGAGATTGGTGGCGAAGACCCGAGCCCGTCGAAGATAGCCAACGGCATACTCGACGTCAAGGTCCCGATCGACACATGGCGAATCCGGCAACCGCAGCCTCACCTCCGCATCAGAGATATCGTCCAAGTCCTGAGCAATCGCCAAAACCTCGGACGGAGTCAAGGCCCTTACCCACGGATCCCAACCTTCGCCATGCATGGTCACGTTGCCTTCAAACATACGAAAAGCGGGTCGCGCCGCCATGGCCGCCCCCAATGGGGCCGTGAGAACCTGCAGATGCCGCCATGCCTTGTCCAGATAGAGCATGTCGCGCTCAGATATCAATTGCTCGAAGGTGGTACCACTGATCCCGACACCAGGGTCAAGGCCCCAAGCATCAGCAAGTGGATCGACCGACACGAAGGTCATCGGGTCGGAAAGCACCTGTTCAGTGAGGTCGCCGTCGAATGCATATGCGTAATATCTGATTCCCATTCACCAAGTATTGCCAAAGCGCAAGCTGCGCAGGACGGCTGAGTTGCGTTATGTGGATAACTCGCGAGATGAACTGTACCGGCACGTCGATGACCAGCCGCACCGATTTGTTCACGCGACCTTGAGAGGCGTGATGGCAGCGATCTGCCCAGCCGCACGATCTTCGGCAACGTCGAGATCGTAATGCGTCTGCAGGTTGAGCCAGAACTGAGCCGACGTTCCAAAATACCTGCCGAGACGTAGTGCCGTGTCGGCTGTGATCGCACGCTTGCCGTGCACTATCTCATTGATTCGGCGCGGCGGCACATGGATCGCCACGGCGAGCTTGTTCTGCGTGATGCCGAAACCCTCAATGAAATCCTCCATGAGAACTTCACCTGGGTGAATCGGCGCAAGATAGTCAATGGTAGTCAACGATCTCCACCTCCTCTGGTCCAGCGTCCGTCCACCTGAAGCAGATCCGCCACTGGTCGTTGATCCTGATGCTGTATTGACCGGCCCGGTCACCCTTCAGTGCTTCGAGCCGGTTCCCCGGCGGAACGCGGAGATCCTCGATCGACTCCGCGGACCCCACCTGGCGAAGCTTGCGGAGGGCGGACCGAAGGATCCGTGAATCCATCGAAGCCACATGCTCACGACGCCACAGTCGTTCGGTGTCTTTGCTCCCGAACGACCTGATCATGACATCAGGATATAACGCACAGCGTTAATAACGCTAGACGTTAAATCGGAGCCCCACCACGTTCCGTCACAGGGAAGCGTCTCGGCACGACGTTGGGCTGCGCGCACGATCCGGAGGAGGAAAGCGGTTCGCTGTGGACCGTCCGAGCCCCCGATTCCCCGCCCGGCTGAATGCTGGGGCTCGGCCATCGACGAAGGACCGGGCACCTGACCAGGATGTAAACGCCGTGCTCGCCGTGAGCAGCAGACGTCCGGGCAGCGAAGTCGCTCTGGTCTACCCCGGGCCGGATAGGACGGCGTAAATATCGGCTCCACCGCAGCGAGCGGGTGGTTAGGCTGGGTGGATGGCGACAGTTATTCTCGTGCGGCACGGCCGCACTACAGCCAATGCCACTGGGCGGCTGGCCGGTCGGGCCGTCGGCGTTAGCCTGGACCAGATCGGGCGCCACCAGGCGGCTCTGACCGGAGACCGGCTTGCGGCCGTGCCCTTGGTCGCGGTTGTGTCGAGCCCGCTTGAGCGTTGTCAGCAGACCGCCCAGCTCATTCTCGATCGCCAGGCTGGCACGCCGTACGCGCCGGTCGATCTCGATCTCACCGAGTGCGATTACGGCCAGTGGCAGGGCCGCACGCTCAGTGATCTAGCGACCGAGAATCTGTGGCCGGTTGTTCAGTCCCAACCGTCCGCCGTCGTATTTCCCGGCGGTGAATCCATGGCCTCGATGCAGGCTCGGTCGGTGGCAGCGATTCGACGCCACGATGCAGCCTTCGAAGCCGAGTACGGGCCAGGAGCCGTGTGGGTGGCGGTGAGTCACGGTGACATCATCAAGTCAATCCTCGCCGACGCGCTCGGCATGCACCTTGACCTGTTCCAGCGTATTACCGTGGGTCCCGCCTCCGTATCGATCGTGCGCTACGCCGCTAGTCGGCCGAGCGTCTACGCGACCAACACCGACGCGGGTGATCTGTCGTGGCTGTCGAAAGGCATCCACTCTGGCGATGCGCCGGTGGGCGGCGGTGCAGGGCAAGAGGCGCCATGAACCTCATGTGCCTAGACTACTGACATGCCTACACGTGTTCACGAGTTTTCCTGGCCTGATCGGGTCGTCGTCGGCACCATTGGCCTTCCGGGGGCGCGCACGTTCTACCTGCAGGTGCGTGCAGGGACGCAGATCGTGAGTATTGCCCTGGAGAAGCAGCAGTCGGCTCTGCTCGCGGAGAAGATCGACGAAATTCTCGACCAGCTCATCACCGTCGAGGGCAACCCCTTCAGTGTTCCCAAGAGTACTCCCATTGAACTTGTCGACAATGACCAGCTCGAGGCCGTTCAGGAGCAGTTTCGCACTGGTGCCATGAGCTTAGGTTGGGACCCAACCACCGCCCAGGTCGTAATTGAGGCCTACCCCATCACTGATGTCGATGCTGATGAAAACGACGCATCGCTTGATGAGGACGGCGCTAGCGCGCCCGAAATGCTGCTGGTGCGAATGCCGGTCGGCACTGCCCGCGCATTCGCCAAGCGCACCCGTGAGATCGTGGGCGCCGGGCGTCCGACGTGCCCGCTCTGCGGTTACCCCATAGACGCCGACGGGCACATCTGCACCCTTCCCGAGGTCTGATGCCAACGCCGGACCTAGTGACCGCCGAGCTGACGCTCACCGGCCGCATCACGACGGCTTCAAACGCTACATTTCTGGGCCGCATCGGCGACGTGGTGGTCGTCTATAAGCCGATAGCAGGCGAAACTCCGCTGTGGGATTTTCCCCACGGCACCCTGGCTCAGCGGGAGGTGGCCGCATACCTGGTCTCGCAGGCCTTCGGCTGGGACATCGTGCCGCACACCTGGCTGCGCGATGGTCCGATGGGCGAAGGAATGGTGCAGCTCTGGCAGGAGCAAGACCCCGCCCAAAATGCCGTGAACCTGGTCGCGACAGACCACGTGCCCGAGACGGGCTGGAAACACGTTCTCGAGGGACGAGATGAGAACGGACGGATGGTCACCCTCGTTCACGAAGACTCGCCAGCGCTCAGACGCATGGCGGTGTTCGACACGGTCGTCAACAACGCCGACCGCAAAGGCGACCACATTCTTGCCATGACGGACGGACACCGGCACGGTGTGGACCATGGCCTCACCTTTCACCGTGACCACAAGCTGCGCACGGTGCTGTGGGGATGGCTGGGAGACCCTCTGTCCGCCGAGGAACGCGAGGGCATCGATCGTGTCAGCGAAGGACTGCACGGTGGGCTGGGCCGAAACCTTGCGAATTTGCTCAGCGCCGAAGAAATCGCTTCGCTCGCCGCGCGCTGCGCCCGGTTGCGGTTGGCAGGGCGGTTTCCGGCTCCGAGCGGTGAGATGTCGGCGGTGCCCTGGCCGCTGTTCTGAGGGAATTGGGCCGGTGTGGAGCGTCCGGCGATCCAGGTGTAGACGGTCTCTTTGGTCACGCCGGGATGTGCAGCGATCGCATCGGCAGAAAGCCACGGTTCATTCACTACTGCACTCCTCGGGACGGTCAGCGGCCTACCGGTCGCTGACTGTCCCGAACCTACCGCTGCGCCGAGCCCCTTCCGCGCGACTCTGGCCGCGGCGCGAAGTGAGGTTAGACGTTAAATCTAAACTCCACCACGTCGCCGTCGGCCATGACGTATTCCTTGCCTTCAATGCGGACTTTGCCGCGGGATTTGGCCTCTGCCATGGAACCGGCGGCGATGAGGTCATCGAAGGAGACAACTTCGGCCTTGATGAATCCGCGCTGGAAATCCGTGTGGATGACTCCTGCGGCCTGGGGGGCGGTGTCGCCTCGGTGGATGGTCCAGGCGCGGGCTTCCTTGGGACCGGCAGTGAGGTAGGTCTGCAGCCCGAGCGTGTGGAAACCGACCCGTGCCAACTGGTCGAGGCCGGATTCGTCCTGGCCATTCATCTCGAGCATCTCGCGGGCTTCTTCCTCGTCGAGTTCGACGAGATCGGATTCCAGTTTGGCGTCAAGGAAAATGCAGTCCGCCGGCGCCACCATGGCGCGCAGCTCCTCTTGCTTTTCCGGGTTGCCCAGGATTCCTTCATCCGAGTTGAAGACGTAGATGAAGGGCTTGGCCGTGAGGAGGCTGAGCTCCTTGAGGTGCTCCATCTCAAGCTTGTCGCTCTTGACCGACGAGAAGATCGTGTCGCCACGTTCCAACACGGCCTGGGCAGCCAGGATTGCAGCGAGTTCCGCGGCTTCCCGCTTCTTGATCTTGACTTCTTTTTCGATCCGGGGAATGGCCTTTTCGATCGTCTGGAGATCGGCCAGGATCAGTTCGGTGTTGATCGTCTCGATGTCCGAGCGAGGATCAACTTTGCCGTCGACGTGGACAACGTCGGGGTCGTCGAAGACACGGATGACCTGGGCGATGGCTTCTGCTTCGCGGATGTTCGCAAGGAACTTGTTGCCCAGCCCTTCGCCTTCGGAGGCGCCCTTGACGATTCCTGCGATGTCAACGAACGAGACGACGGCGGGCAGGAGGCGCTGCGATCCGAAGACCTCCGCCAGCTTCTGCAGACGCGGGTCCGGGAGGTTGACGACGCCGACGTTTGGCTCGATGGTGGCGAACGGGTAGTTCGCGGCCAGCACCTGGTTGCGGGTCAGTGCGTTGAAAAGGGTTGATTTGCCGACGTTGGGCAGTCCGACGATGCCAATAGTAAGAGCCACGAGCATTGATTCTACCCGCTGAGGCCCGTTGTCCGTTTGCCGAGAAGAACCGAGGACCGCAGTCCCGGGTGCCGTGAGCCCCCTTCCCTATTTTGTCGTACCCCTGTGCCAAGGTTGGTGACATGGATGGTTTTGCAGTGATACTCGCGTTGTTGATGCTTCTTCTCGGTGCCGCCGCCGGCATAGTCGCAGGGTTCGTCCTGTTTCGGCGCCGGAACGTCGCCCTTGAAGAAGATTTCGACGCCGTCTCGGAGCGGCTTGCCACGGTGAACGCCCAGTTTGCAGCCGCCGACGCCGAACGGCGCCTTCTGTCGTCGCAGAACCGCGAACTGAACGAGTCCAGGAACCAGGACGGCAGTGTGTTGCGTGCCCTTGCCCCCGTTGCCGAGAAACTGACGGCCGTCCAGCAACAGGTCTCGCTTCTGGAAAGGGATCGTTTGGAGCAGTACGGCCAGCTTGCCCAGCAGCTCCAGGAAGCCCGCTTGTCCGATGAGCAGCTCCTGCGCTCCACCCACGCCCTGGCCTCCGCGCTGCGGTCCAACAGTGCGAGGGGGCAGTGGGGCGAAGTCCAACTGCGCCGGGTGGTGGAAGCCGCGGGCATGCTACGGCACGTCGATTTCCACGAACAGGTGCATTCCGCTTCCGTGGACAACGCCGTCCGGCCTGACCTGGTTGTCCAGCTGCCCGGGGGAAAGCAGTTGGTGGTTGATGCCAAAGTTCCGCTGGCGTCCTACCTCGCCGCCCAAGAGCAGGGCAGCACAGGACTCTCGGCAGGCAATTGGACGCAGACGGACGGCCATGGCATGCAGTCGGGAGGAACTAGCACAGAGGCCTTGCTGCTGGCTCATGCGAAGGCACTCAAGTCCCATGTGGATGCCCTGGGGTCCAAAAAGTATTGGGACATCCCCGGCAATTCGCCCGAGCTGGTGATCTGCTTCCTTCCCGCGGAATCCATCCTGGCCGCCGCACTCGAAGCGGACCCTGCACTCTTGGATCACGCCTTGTCCCGGAACGTAGTGCTCGCGTCCCCCGGCACATTGTTGGCGGTTCTTAAATCCGTAGCCTTCACCTGGCGCCAAGACGTTTTGACGGACAACGCCCGGGAACTCTTCGAGCTCGCCCGGCAGCTGTACGAACGCATGGGGACTCTCGGCGACAACGTGGGCAAGCTAGGTTCTTCGTTGAAGACCTCGGTGGATCGCTACAACGCGCTCGTCGGAACTCTCGAAGCACGCGTCTTGCCGACGGCACGGAAACTCAATTCCATGGACACCGACGGACTGGTGTCACCGCCCGCCGTGGAAGCAGTGCCGCGGACCCTTGCAGCACCCGAACTGATCGAAGGAGAATCCGCGGCCTAGGACGGCCTAGATCGGCCTGGTAGCCATCCGGGCCGGCACCCAGTGCCGGACCGGACTACGACGTTGGGCGGTTCCCGCGTCCGCCCAGGGCGCGCGTAACGTCTCCGGCCTCTTTGAGGGTGGCGCGCAGTTCCTTCGGCAGGGAGAACAGCAAGTCTTCTTCCGCTGTCACCACTTCTTCAACAGCACCATAGCCATAGTCGGCCAGCAAGCGGAGGACGTCCTGGACCAGGACTTCGGGAACGGAAGCGCCCGAGGTCAAGCCAATTGTGGCAACGCCCTCGAACCAGCTTTCGTCAACCTCGTTCGCGAAATCGACCCGGTAGGAGGCCTTGGCGCCATACTCAAGCGCCACTTCGACAAGCCGCACGGAGTTGGAAGAATTTGCAGATCCCACCACGATCACCAGGTCCGCCTGCGGGGCAATCTTCTTGATGGCCACTTGGCGGTTGGTAGTGGCATAGCAAATGTCATCGCTGGGCGGATCCTGCAACGTGGGGAACCGTTCCTTGAGCATCCGGACCGTCTCCATGGTCTCGTCCACGCTCAGGGTGGTCTGTGAAAGCCAGATGGTCTTCTCCGGATTGCGCACGGTCACCTTGTCCACTTCGTGCGGTCCGTTGATGATCTGGATGTGGTCCGGAGCTTCGCCGGCCGTGCCTTCCACTTCCTCGTGACCGTCATGGCCAATGAGGAGAATGTCGTAGTCTTCCTTGGCGAAGCGGACGGCTTCGCGGTGCACCTTCGTGACAAGGGGGCAGGTGGCATCGATGGTGCGCAGGCCACGGTCTTCGGCCGACTGCACTACTGCCGGGGACACTCCATGGGCGGAGAAGATCACCAGGGCGCCTTCGGGTACTTCATCCGTCTCGTCGACGAAGATGGCACCCTTGTCCTCCAGCGATGTGACGACGTGTACATTATGGACAATCTGCTTGCGTACGTACACGGGCGGACCATAGTGTTCCAGTGCCTTCTCCACCGCAATGACTGCGCGGTCGACTCCTGCGCAGTAGCCGCGCGGAGCCGCGAGCAGGACACGTTTGGGGCCGGATACCGGGGCGGCGGCCAGCACCTCTTCCGGCGTCCGACGCCTACGCGGGACAGAGGGCATCGGAATGGAAACTGCTGAGCTGGTCATGCCTCCATGCTACCGGCAGCGTTCGCCCGCACGCTCGGCCTGGCTTTGGGCGCAAGGATCACTACGAGCAGACCGAGAAGCGCAAGGACTCCCCCGGCAATCCCGGCGACGACGATCCAGCCACTGAAGTTGTCGACTGATGCGGTCACCAACTCGCGAGCGAACTGTCCCCCGGTGGCCGTGCCGCCCAATCCTGCATCACCTGCGCCTTTCAAGACTGTGGCGGCCACTTGCCACAGTCCTGCGAGTGCGGCCAAACCAAGTCCGGCGAACAAGACAACCGCTCCCCTGCGCCTGGCAGCCAACAGAGCCAAGGCCAACAACAGGATGGCGCCCAAGGCGGGGATCCACCACATCGGCGCGTACGCGGAGATTGTGTCTACCTGCTGGCGTTGGCCCGGACCTCCGATGCTGATCTGGATCGAATCCGGGGGCGTTATGGGGAGGCCGGTTGTTGCTCGCAGGCGGTCTGCCGCGAGCTTGGCGAGGGGTCCGACGTCGAGCACCAGGGACGTCAGCGCACCTGAGTTCGCCGAACCGGCACTGCCGGCAAAATTCAGCTGGTGGCTCCGGCGGACGGTTTCATTCCAGGCTTGGGGGTATTCCGGCCAGGTGGACATGGACGAGGCAGCGTTTTTTAGGAGCGAGGCACCGAGTTGTTCCACCGACGGCGGTAGGTTGACTTTGGATTCAAGGCTTCCGACGGCGGTAGCCGCCAGGCGGGCCTGGAACGCCTGGTCCTTGCCGAGCGAAGCAGTGAGCCCCACGAACCCTTCTTCCCGGACGATGTTGGCGTCCGTCCAGGCCATGGGGACGGCGATTCCTGTGAGCAGGAGGGCAAAGATCACTGCGATTGCAGAGACGAACGTGCGCAATGGATTCCTCAGGTTTGGAGTACAGCATGCCCAGTCGGGGCGACGACCAGTAAATGTCGGTCATGCGTGCTACAAGGTATGGATAGAGTTGGAAGCCTGCCACCGTCTTTTCGGTAGCAAAATCTTTTCGGTAGCAAATTTCAGTAGCACTGATAGCAGCAGTGCTTCCGGCACCCCTTTAGCAAAGTACCAGCGAGGACGGAACCATGCACCAGCCACCAGGAGGAGGCTACCCGCGTGTCCTATGATGCCGTACCCGGCGGCACCCCGCAGCCGTTGCCAACTGCCGAGTCTCCCGACGCAGAGTCGACACTGCCGGCCACGGCGTCGGAGACCACGCCGGACAATCCTTGGCCATTGCAACTGCTGTCCCGCAAGCTCAAAACGCACATAGAGCGGGCCCCGGCGGCGTGGATCGAAGGCCAAGTCATCGAACTCAACCGCCGTGGTGGCAGCGCTTTTGTGACGTTGCGGGACACCGACGCTGAAATCTCTTTGCCCGCATCGCTGTGGTCCAACGTTCTGGACCGCCAGAAGGTGCCATTGGAGCGTGGCTCACGCGTCGTCGCCTTGGTGAAACCCGAATTCTGGCTTAAGACCGGCCGGCTCAACATGTCGATCAAGGACATCCGCCCTGTTGGCCTCGGCGATCTCCTCGCGAGGATCGAGCGCCTGCGCCAGGCCCTCGGCGCCGAAGGTTTGTTTTCAGAGTCGCGGAAGAAACGGCTGCCTCTGCTTCCCCACCGGATCGGACTGATCACAGGCCGCGATTCGGATGCCAAGAAAGACGTGCTGCGCAACGCGGCCCTTCGCTGGCCAGCCGTGGAATTCGCCATCCGCGAGGTCGCTGTCCAAGGGGTCACCGCGGTCACTCAGATCCTGGCTGCCCTTAGGGAACTCGACGCCGATCCCCACGTCGATGTGATCGTGATCGCCCGCGGCGGCGGAGCGTTGGAGGATCTGCTTCCCTTCAGCAACGAGGAACTGGTACGGGCTGTATCTGCCGCGGATACCCCTGTGGTCAGCGCAATTGGCCATGAGGCCGACCACCCTATATTGGACGACGTCGCGGATCTGCGGGCGTCCACGCCCACAGACGCCGCGAAGAGGATCGTGCCGGACGTCGCCGAGGAATTGGCGAGGGTCCGGCAGGCGCGAGAGCAACTGCACCGTAGCGTGGGGCGATTGGTGGACCGCGAAACGGACCGCCTCCACGCGTTGAGGTCACGCCCCGTGCTCGCTTCCCCTGAGGCAATGGTCACAGCAAGGGCAGAGGACGTCGATCGACTCCGGAAACACGCGCACACGGCCGTTAGCTCCGCCGTCGTCCGCGCACTCGACCAGATGCACCACCTCCGCGCTCAGGTAAGGGCATTGTCCCCGCAAAAAACACTGGACCGCGGCTATGCGGTGGTCCAAGTGACAGGAGCGGACGGCATCGGCCACGATGTTGTCCGGAGCCCTGACCAAGCCCCGGACGGAACCGAGCTGACCCTGCGGTTGGCGGAAGGCCGCCTCTCAGCCGTGTCTTCCGGAGCTTCCGGACACCCAAGCAGCCAACAGCAGAACGAGGATTAAGAGATGACAGCAGAGAACTCCTCCCCTGAGGCCAAAGCCTCGGATGAGAACCTGGACGCCCTAAGTTACGAGGAAGCCCGCGAGCAACTCATGGGCGTGGTTGGCCGCCTTGAAGCTGGCGGAGCAAGCCTTGAGGAATCACTCGCTCTGTGGGAACGCGGCGAGGCGCTGGCCAAGCGCTGTGAAGAGTGGTTGGAAGGTGCCCGCAGGAGGCTAGCCGCCGCCCGAAGCAAGAGCGAGGAATAGCGAAGATTTGCGACGGCCGGGCGCTGAGCATCACGCGCTGATGCAAAGTGGCTAAGACGCACATGACACCGGCATCCTAGGATTGGACGGCCAGAGCCCGCTCGGCCGGCACGTCAAAGTCGGCTTTCGGCCAGCTCAGGTCCAGCTTCCCGAGGGCCTCGAGTAGAAGCTCCTGGACAGCGATCCTCGCAAACCACTTCTTGTTCGCCGGAACCACATACCAGGGCGCCACCTCGGTTGATGTCTTCTCGAAGACCAGCTGATAGGCGTCCATATAGGAATCCCAAAACGCACGTTCCTTGAGATCGCTCGTGTTGTACTTCCAGTGCTTGGACGGGTCATCCAATCGTGCCAGCAGGCGCGCTTTTTGTTCATCGCGGCTGATGTTGAGCATGACCTTGACGATCGCAGTGCCCTGCTCGGCGAGGCGTGCCTCGAACTCGTTGATCGCCGCATAGCGCCGTTCCAGTTCAGCTTCATTGGCCCAACCGTGCACTCGGTGTATCAGCACGTCCTCGTAGTGGGATCGGTCAAAAACCCCGACGAATCCGGCGGGGGGCAAGGCCTTCTCGATCCGCCAGAGGAAATCGTGGGCCTTCTCTTCATCAGTCGGCGCCTTAAACGGGGCAACCTTTACTCCCTGCGGATCCATCGATCCCACGACATGCTCAACAATCCCGCCCTTGCCGGCAGTATCCATGGCTTGGAGGATCAACAGCACCCGTTTGGGGCTGCCAAATTTTCCCTCGGCAAAGAGCATCTCCTGCAGGACATCCAAACGACCATCCTGGGCTGCCAGCAAAGCGACGCCGTCAGCCTTCTTCCCCTTGTAGCCGGGTGTCGATTCGGGGTCTACTGCATCCAGCGAAAATCCCGGCCCGGCCTTCAAGACGGTAGACACCTGCTTCGTGAACTCCTTGGTCCCGGCCATGCGACGTCCCCTCTGGTCCGGCCGCATTTCGTCGCGGCTTGCACAACAGGCTAGTTGCCTTGGTACCGCCCGAGGAAGTCCGCCATGCGCCCAATCGCTTCTTCAATGTCCTTGAGGTTTGGCAGGGTCACCATGCGGAAATGGTCCGGACGCACCCAGTTGAAGGCCCGGCCGTGTGAGACGAGGATCTTTTGTTCCTTGAGCAGGTCAAGGACGAATTTCTCGTCGTCACGGATGTGATAGACCTCGGGATCAAGCTTCGGGAACAGGTAAAGGGCACCCCTGGCCTGCTGCGTGCTGACACCGGGGATCGCGTTGAGCAGATCGTAGGCTTTGTTCCGCTGCTCGAGGAGTCTACCGCCGGGCAGGATCAAGTCATTGATGCTCTGGTGGCCCCCCAGCGCGGTCTGGATGGCATGCTGTGCCGGCACGTTGGCGCACAAACGCATGTTGGCCAGCAGGTTGATGCCCTCGAGGTAGTCTGCGGCGTCCTTCTTGGGACCGGAGATGGCCATCCAACCGGCACGGTAGCCACACACCCGGTATGCCTTGGACAGTCCGCTGAACGTCAGGCACAAGACGTCGTCGCCGGCGAGCCCGGCAAGATTCACGTGGACAGCGTCTTCGTAGAGGATTTTCTCGTAGATCTCATCCGCGAACACCACCAGGCCATGCTTTTCAGCCAAGGCCACGATCTTCTTGAGGGTCTCCTCCGGGTACACCGCACCCGTGGGGTTGTTGGGGTTGATGACCACGATGCCCTTGGTTTGAGGCGTGATCTTGGATTCCATGTCCTCAAGGTCGGGCTGCCAGCCCGATTCTTCGTCGCACAGATAGTGGACAGGGCGGCCACCGGCCAATGCCACCGAGGCGGTCCAGAGCGGGTAGTCCGGAGTGGGGATGAGGATCTCGTCACCCACTTCCAGCAAAGCCATGAGCGACATGGTGATGAGCTCGCTGACGCCGTTGCCAAGGTAGATGTCGTCAACATGGATGTTTTGGATGCCGCGGGTCTGGTAGTACTGCGAGACGGCGGTGCGGGCCGAGAAAATACCGCGCGAATCGCTGTATCCCTGGGCATGGGGCAGGTGGCGGATCATGTCCACCAAAATCGCGTCCGGCGCTTCAAATCCGAACGGTGCCGGGTTTCCGATATTCAGTTTGAGGATGCGGTGACCCTCTGCCTCCATCTGCTGGGCGGCCTGAAGAATCGGTCCACGGATGTCGTAAAGGACATTATGAAGCTTGGTGGACTGCTTGAATTCTGCCATTCATCAAATATGCCATACCGGGGATGTACTTCAGTTGAGACATCACTCACATCAGCGACGACGGCGGCGAGGCCCCCCAGGGTTCCTCGCCGCCGTCGAGCATTTCTCGTGAAGGTTACTTCACGATCCCCTTGTCCTTGAGCCATGCGGCTGCGGCGTCCTTGGGGTTCTGCTTCTGGTTGCCGCTGACTGCGCGGTTGAGATTGATGAGGTCGTCCGTGGTCAGGATCTTGGACACGGCGTTGAGGGCGTCCTTCGCCTTGTCCGTCATCTTGGCCTTGTTGTACAGCGGGAGGACCTGCTGGGCCTTGAAGTTGTTCTTGGGATCATCCAACACCACCAGTGCGTTGTCCTGGATGGACGGAGTGGTGGTGTAGATGTCCGCAACCTGAACGTCGTTGGACAGCAGCGCCTGCAATGTCAGGTTGCCGCCGCCATCGCTGAACGGCTTCAGGGCCTTGAGCACGCAGTTGTAGTTGGTTTTGAGACCCGGGAAACCGTAGGCACGCGTCTCAAAAGTTGCCGGCGCCGCCATCGTGAGATCTTTGCAGACCTTGGCGAGGTCATCGATGGACTTGAGCTGGTACTTCTCTGCCGTGGCCTTGGTTACCACCATGGCGTCCTTGTCCTCGGCCTTGGCAGCGTCCAGCACTCCCAATCCCTGCGGAAGCTTTCCGGGCAGCGCCTTGAAGACGTCATCTGCCGAGACCTGGGTAGCGTTCGCGTCCAAGTAGGACAGCAGGTTGCCGGAATAGTCCGGGGCGAGATCGATCGAACCGTCCTGGACTGCCTTGAAGTAGATCTCGCGCGATCCGATATTGGGTTTGGTGGTGGCGGTGACGCCCGCGGCGTTCAGTGCACCGGCGTAGATTTCGGCGATGACCTGGCTCTCGGGGAAATCTGCCGAGCCCACAGTGAGCGAGCCGCCGGCACCGGAGGGAGCGTTGGTGGACGGGCTGGACAGCGGGCTGCCGCCACATGCGCTCAGTGCAAGCGCAATGCCGACTCCGGCCGCCAGGCCGCCGAGCCCGCGGCGGGTCAGGGTGACAGGTTGCTTCATGCGGTACCTCCTTGAACGGCAGCCCCTGCTGGTGCGGCGGCTGCGAGATCTCCGGCGGCCTTGTGGCCGCCGTTGGAATCGATGGAAAGTCCGGGCGGGCGGAGAATCCTCTGCGCCATGGCCAGAATGAGGTCGACGGCGATTGCCAACGCCGCGATGAGCAGTGACCCGCCGAGCATGCGGGGGAAGTCCTGGAGGACCAATCCGTCAAAAAGATAACGCCCCAGGCCTCCCAGCGGAAGGTACGCCACCACAGAAACCGTTGCGATGACCTGTAGGACCGCCGTGCGGATGCCACCGAACATGACCTGAAGTCCGTTGGGCAGCTCTACACGGAACAAGATCTGCAGTTCTGTCATGCCCATGGCCCGGGCCCCGTCAACCACCGTTGGATCAACGCTGGAAATCCCGGCGTAGGTCCCGGCCAGGAGAGGCGGCACCGTCAGGATGACGAGCGCCCAGACGGGCGGCATGAGTCCGCTTCCGGCCAACAGTGCAAACAAGACGAGCAGGCCGAGGGTGGGGAGGGCCCGCAAGGCACCGGCGAAGGCCACGGCGACGACGCGCCCATGTCCGGTGTGGCCGATGAAGAGGCCAACCGGTACGGCGATGGCCGCGGCAATCGCCAGGACCAACGCGGAATACTGCAGGTGTTCCAGGAGCCTGGTGGCGATTCCGCTGCTTCCCGACCAGTGAACCGGATCCGTGAGCCACGCGAGCGTGTCCAGGAAGATGTTGCTCATCGGGCCGCCTCCGCGTGGATCCGGGTTTCCGCGATGGCAAGCCCTGCCTTGGTTTCTTGCTTGGCGGTTACGGCACTGGCCCGCGTCCAGGGGGTCAGCACCTTCTCCAGCAGGACAAGGAACGTGTCCATGACGAGGGCCAGCATGAGAATGGCGATGATGCCGACCACTACCTCAGTCACGAACGTGCGCTGCAGGCCGTCGGTAAACAACATTCCCAGATTTCCGACCCCCAGGAGCGCGGCCACGCTGACCAGGGAGATATTGCTGACGGAGACCACGCGCAGGCCCGCGAAGAGCACCGGCAAGGAGAGGGGCAGGTCGATCTGCAGGAACCGTGCGGTCGGCTTGAAACCCATGGAAACTGCCGCCATCCGGAGGTCATCGTCCACGGAATCGAAGGCGTCCATGGCCGCCCTTACCAACAAGGCAACGGCATAGATGGTGAGGGCAACCACCACGTTGAGCGGATCAAGGATCCGGGTGTTCAGGATCGGCGGCAGAATGATGAAAAGCGCCAGCGAAGGAATGGTGTACAGCAGGGAACTTCCGGTGGTGACCACAGTCCTGAGCGTTCGGTTCCTCCGAGCCAACTGACCCAGTGGCACGGCAATGAGCAGGCCGAGAACCATGGGAATCAAAGCCAGGACAAGGTGCTCGCCGGCCCGCTCGAAGACCATCCCGCTGTTCGCCAGGAACCATTCCATCAGGGGGCGTCCTCCCGGTTGTGCCGGGTTTCTTCGATCAGCGCCAGGACTTCCTCGGCTTTGAGGACACCGGCGAGCCTGCCGTCGTCGTCGACAACCACGCCCAAGCCCGACGGCGAGGACAAGGCGGCATCCAGCGCTCGGCGGAGCGTGTCGCCGCGCCGGAACAAGGAACCTCCGGGTATCAGCCCGGCACCGTCACGGGGCGAGGCCCATCCCATGGGCCGGGAGTCGCCGTCGAGCACTAATGCCCATTCGCTGCTGCCCGCGGCGAGCTGCGGCGCTTCCACGGTCTTGACCGGATGCACCGGCACGGCATCGGCGGCATTGAAGGCCAAATGCCTGAATCCCCTGTCGCGGCCAACGAAAGAGGCCACGAAATCGTTGGCAGGGGCGCGGAGGATCTCTTCCGGCGCCGCATATTGCGCCAGTTTGCCCCCGACGGCGAAGACGGCAACCTTGTCGCCCAGGACGGTGGCCTCGTCAATGTCGTGGGTGACGAAGACGATGGTCTTGGCCAGTTCGCGCTGAAGCCGGAGGAGTTCCTGTTGGAGTTCGTCACGAACTACGGGGTCCACCGCGCTGAACGGCTCATCCATCAGCAATACCGGCGGGTCCGCCGCGAGCGCGCGTGCCACCCCGACGCGCTGCTGCTGGCCGCCGGACAGTTGGGACGGATACCGCTTGCCGAGTGCGGAGGCCAGCCCGACGACGTCGAGCAATTCTTCCGCGCGTTTGCGGGCCGCCGCCTTGGAAACACCATTGAGCCTTGGAACAGTGCCGATATTGTCCAGCACCGAACGGTGTGGCATGAGCCCTGAGGACTGCATGACGTAGCCCATGGAGCGACGCAACTGGGCGGCGGGTTCGTTCGAAACATCCTTGCCAGCCACGGTGATGGTGCCCGACGTAGGCTCCACCATGCGGTTGATCATCCGGAGGGAAGTGGTCTTCCCGCAGCCCGACGGCCCGACGAACACGGTGATGGCACCTTTGTCGATGGACATGCTCAATCCGTCAACAGCGGGTTGCCCGCCCTGATACTGCTTGGTGACGCTCTGGAACTCAATCATGGCTTCAGCCATTCCCGCGCTTACCTAACTGTTGGGCTGCAATATCAACGATGGAAATGAATCAACAGTGACGTGATGTTTCTACAGCCTAGCCAGCACCACCGACGATGTCAGCGCAGGCGCGAAGACCGTAATGAATCGGCAATGCTCAGGACGTCGGGAGTTTTCCGTTGAGGGGCCGTTCACTGTGCAAACGGAGGCCGATATCCACCAGGGAAACACGGTTTAGTCCGGGCACTTTGTCCAACGGAACCCATGCAGCATGCGTTGTGCTGCCGTCTATCTCGTGGGTCAGTTCGCCACCGGCGATGTTGGCCTCGTAGACCAGGCGGATCGCTTGGAAATCACGGTCCGATCCGTCCAGGCGCTCCTCGCCCGGCCAGTGCCCGACGTCGATGCCGAGCATCGCTCCGATCTCGGCGTCGTACCCGGTTTCCTCCTGGATCTCGCGGCGGCAACCATCCACCGGATGCTCCCCCAAGTCCAGGCCTCCGCCGGGAAGGGTCCAGCCTTCTTTGCCGTCTTGCTTCCAATAGGCGAGAAGGATTGCTCCGTCACGGATGACAACTCCATATGCGGCCGGGCGGGTGTCGAACTGGATGCTCATGGAGCCAGCCTAAGCGGGCAACAACGCCGCCGCGATCTCCGAGTTGTCGGTTGCGCCAAGATCGGCCCTTTCACGAAGTTCCATCACGGTACCGGGCTTTCAAGTTCAACCACTTTGATGGTGTTGCTGCCTGCACGGATGAGCGGCGCCGGAACGTAAAGCGTCTGCTGGGGTCCAGTGCACCAGTACCGACCAAGGAGGAACCCGTTGATCCAGACAAAGAAATCCGGTGCAATATCGGGACTAGGCTGGTGGAAGTTCCAGGCCACATAGGTGTCCACGGTGTTGGCACCCATGGCTTTGAGCTTGCGCAACCGGTCCTGCCAGTGGTCCGGGTGTGCACGGAAGTAATGGATGGCTCCGGCAAGGATGCGGTAGCGTTCCCCGGAACGGAAAAGGACGGCGTCGTGGTAGCTCAAAACGGCGTTGTTCACGCGAAACAGAATAGTACATTTTGTAACATTTCAGCACATGGAGTTGTATCGTGACCAACTTGGAAACGGCCCCGTCCCAGGAAGTCTGCCCTGCCGGTCACCCCGGCCAAGGACCTTGTGTGCAGCTTTGGCCATCCCGCAACGTTCCCTTGGGCGGCGTCCGAAATATGACGGTCTCCCGCACGCTTCCCCAGCGTGGCCTCCCGACCGTGGGCGCGTGGTGCTTCCTTGATAGCTTCGGCCCGGATCGCGTGGCGATGAGCGTCCTCCCCCACCCGCACATGGGATTGCAAACAGTCACGTGGCCGCTCCTGGGCGAGGTGCGGCACCGCGACAGTGTGGGAAGCGACGTCGTAGTCCGTCCCGGGCAGTTGAACATCATGACCGCCGGCCGCGGCATTTCGCATTCCGAGTTCGCCGTCCTGCCGGCGGGACTTCACCTGAACGCGCCCGACGGCGGCGCCCTCCTGCCGCTGTCCCGCGGCCTGCAGTTGTGGGTTGCCTTGCCGGACGCCGTAAGGCACCGGGCGCCGTCGTTCCAGCAGATCGTCGATCTGCCTGTGGTCGCGACCGACAGTTTCAGGGCCACCGTGCTCGTCGGCGAATTCGCCGGGCAGCGCTCCCCCGCCATCATGTACAGCCCGATTGTCGGCGCCGAAGTCTCGGCCTCGGGCGCCGCGGAACTACCGCTGAACCCGGTCTTCGAACACGCGATCCTGGTTTTGGACGGCTCCGCGGTGATCGAAGGCCAAACAGTTGACTCCGGCCCCCTGGCCTTCCTCGGGACCGGCCGGGAATCGCTCCGCCTCGAGGCAACCCCCGGAACCCGCTTCATGCTCCTGGGTGGCGAACCCTTCGAAGAAGACATCCTCATGTGGTGGAACTTCGTGGGCAGGACGCATGAAGAAGTGGAGCAAGCGCGCGAGGACTGGGAAGCCCAGGCGCTCCTGGGCGACGACGATGCCAGCGCAGCGCGGTTCGGCTTGATCAATGGCCATGGGCCCGACGCCGGTGCAGAGGCCGGGCGAATTCCCGCACCGCCCATGCCGGGAGTCCAGCTCAAGCCGAGGACACGGAACAGGCCCGTGGAGTAGGCCTAGGCCTGTTCGGCCAGGATCTGCAGCACGCCGAACACCGGTTCTTGGTCCAGAACCCGAACATCCGTGATTCCGTGCGCAGCCAAGCCTGCCCGGAAAGCGGACTGCAAGGGCTCTACATTCATGCCGAGCCCGCCGCCTAGGATCACCGGTCCATGGAGGCCAAGTTGCCGAACGGCCTGCGCCGCAAGTTCCGCGAGATCCCGTCCTGCTTGGTCCAGCAGGAGGCGGCTGATCTCAAGCCCTTCGCGGGCGGTCTCCACCACGGCAGCCGCCCGCTGGGCCCAGTACCGCCTATCCGTGTCCTCCGAATGGAACAAGGCAATGAGCTTATTGGGGTCGTCCACCCCGCAGGATTCCAGGAGGGCCACTGTGAGGCCATCGGGCTCCAACCCTTTGTTCATCCGCCGAAGGCTGTGCCGCACCGCCTCCCGGCCCAGCCAATAACCACTGCCCTCATCGCCCAGGAGAAAGCCCCAGCCGCCGGCACGGGCTTCTTCCCCGTCGGCGTTCTTTCCCCAGGCGGCGGAACCAGTCCCCGCAATGACGGCCACTCCAGTGTTTGCCCCGCCTGCCGCCAGCAGCAGGCGGGAATCGTGGACCACCGTGACCTGTGCGCCCGGAACATGCGGCTCAATCAAGTCGGCGAGGGCGCGGGCATCGGCGTCGGTGTCGATTCCGCCAGCACCGGCAAGGACACGGTCCACATGGCCGCCCCCGATCATGGCGAAGAGCTCCGCGAGGTTTGCGGCCGCCACCTCCCGGCTCACGTTTTGGACGTTGGAGCTGCCCGTACTTTCGTCGCGGACCGGTCTACCGTCCTCAAACCGCACCCCGCGGGTCTTCGTGCCACCAATGTCCAGGCCGATGACCGCAGCCGGGACCGATGCGTCGTCGGGTCGGGGGGTCGCGCTATCTGCAGTTTCCACGTCCAAAAGCGTAGCGCGGGCGCACTGCGTGATCCTATTGGCTTCCGGAGCGCGCCTTCACAAGTCCCGCGAGGAGCCCGGGGCCTTCCGAGAGCACCAGCTCACGGAAAAGACGTACGGGGTCGGGTTCCTTGCGTCGTTCGCGCCACGCAATCCCAATCTCCCGGTACGCCAGCTCCGACTCAAGCGACACCTCCACCCAGCCCAGGTCCGTGGAATCCAGAACGCCTTGAGGTCCTGGCCCCAGTCCTCCGGGTGGCAGAATGCTGTAGCCCAATCCAGCGGACACCAGCCCGCGGATGGTGTGGGAGTCCTGGCTCTCGAAAGCAACCCTCGGGCGAAAACCCTCATCCCGGAAGATCGCGTCGGTCAGCGAGCGCAGGCCGAAACCGGGACCCATGGAAACGAAGGGCTCATGCTTGAGCTCGGCAAGCCGCGCACTGGGCCGCTGGGCCAACGGATGGCGGTGATGGACCACCAGCCGCAAGGGCTCCCGGTAGAGCGACGCCGAGCCGAGACTCCTTCCCGAGGCTGCCACTGGCGCCGTCAAGGCGAAGTCGGCGTCTCCCGCGATGAGCGACTCGAGGCAAGCGGCCCGCGCTCCTTGGCTTAGTTCGAATGCCGTGGAGGGGTGCCGGCTGCGGAACGCGCTCATGAGCAGCGGCAACGTTGCTTCGCCGAAAGTGTGCTGGAAGGTCACCGCGATTCGGCCGCGGACAACGTCGGATTCGTGGCGGACCGCGTCCAGCCCCGCTTGGAATTCCGCAAGCGCCGATTCGATATACGGAAGCAGCGTCTTTGCGGCGGGGGTGAGCCGGACGCCGCGGCCTTCGCGGATGAGCAGTTCGGTCCCGACGACGGCGCTAGCCCGGGCCAGCGCCCGGCTCACCGTCGATTGGGGTACTCCGAGCAGTTCGGCCGTCTCGGTGACGTGTTCCGTCCTGCCCAGCTCGGCAAGCAGGGGCAACATGGGGAGCAGCTGGACCAATTGTTTGTGTTCAATGTGCATACTTGCCACCTTCAGGCCGCCAGCCGAGCAAATCATCCAATTCTGCTATCAATCTTAACTGAATCATGCATTGGAATCATCACTTCGGGCCGCCGTACTGTGAAAACGTGAGCACAAGCGCAGCATTCAAGAGCATCACTGAATCCCCCTGGGAAGGCCACCTGAAGGGCTCCACTGCGTACCGGCGGATCCTCGCCGGGCTGGCCCTGGCCGCCGTCGCTACGTTCGCCCAGCTCTACTCCACCCAGGCAGTCTTGCCACTCTTGGCGAATGAGCTCCACATCACGGCAGCCGAGGCAGCGCTCACCATTTCCCTGGCCACGGTTGGACTCGCGGCGACGGTGTTGCCGTGGTCATTCGTGGCCGACAGGATCGGCCGAGTGCGTGCCATGGCCATTGGAATTGCGGCGGCCACTGTCCTGGGCCTGCTCGTCCCCATGGCCCCCACCTTTCCACTTGTCCTCGGCCTGAGGGCACTGGAGGGCATGGCGTTGGGCGGCATTCCTGCCATCGCCATCGCGTACCTCAACGAAGAGGTCAACAAGGTGCACGCCGCGCTGGCTGCTGGAAGCTATGTAGCCGGCACCACCCTCGGCGGGCTTGCGGGCCGCTTGCTCGCGGGGCCAATCGGCGAGTTGTGGGGATGGCGGGCTGCTGCCCTTGCGGTCTCCATCCTTGCCACGGTCTCAGCCGTCCTGTTCCTCCTGCTGGTCCCGAAGCCGCGGCGCTTCACCCCTAGTTCGGCCGGAGGTTTCCGCGGTGCGATGAAGACCTTGGCAGCCCATTCCTCGAATCCACGGCTGCTCGCCCTCTATGTTCAGGCGTTCCTGCTGATGGGTGGCTTCGTGGCTGTCTACAACTACCTGGGATTCCGCCTGCACGCAGAGCCGTTCGGGCTGCCAGCCACCGTGGTAAGCCTGATCTTCCTGGCCTATTTGTCCGGAACTGTGAGCTCCCGTTGGGGAGCGGGATTGTCCATGCGTTTTGGCCGCCGCACGGTCTTGCTCGCCGGTATCGCGACCATGACGGCGGGCCTCGGACTCACCCTGTGGGACAACGTTGCCGCGATCCTGGCAGGCCTGGTGGTCTTCACTGGCGGCTTCTTCGCGGCCCACAGCATCGGAGCGGGCTGGACCGGCACCATCGCAACGAGCGGCCGCGCCCAGGCCGCCTCCTTGTACAACCTCTCTTACTACCTGGGTTCCAGCATCATTGGCTGGGCCGGAGGGCTCGCCTTCCAGGCGTTCGGGTGGAGCGCACTCGCCTGGGCAGTCATCGCCCTGGGGTGCACGACGGCGGCGATCACCGCCGTCGTGCACCGCTCCCCGGCGCGGGAGGACGCCGTCGTCGTCCCCTCAATGAAACCGGCCGGGCAGGGAAGATAGCGGACCCTACCGGGTGGACTCGATCGCCTGGACCAGGTCGTCGACGATATCGGACGGATCTTCCGAGCCGCTCGAAAGCCTGAGCATGCGCGCTTGAGGCTTGGCCTCCGGGGCCACGGGGCGGTGGGTCAGACCGGCGGGGTGCTGTATGAGCGTGTCGATTCCACCCAGCGACACCGCGTGAGTGATGAGCCGGACCGCGCCTGGAATACGCTCCGCGTGCTCGGCAGTATCCGGTGAGAGCAGATCAGGGGATCCGCTTGGATCGGGATGAAGGGGGAATGGGCTCATGGGCTCATGGGCTCATGGGCTCATGGGCTCATGGGCTCATGGGCTCATGGGCTCATGGGCCAAGAATAGGCCGCCGGCGTCGAACTGCAGATTTGACCGGTCCTGCCCCGGTCAGTGTCCGGCAGGACCTGGCGTTCCTCTGGAGGATCGGGTGTGCTCCCTGACGGGCCAACCGCTGCGGACGTGCCGACGTACCCACACGTCACCAGCGCTGCTGCCGGCTGTTGTACGGGATGGAGCGGCTGGATCTGCCGGTGGTCCGGGCAGCCATCCTGTCCCAGGTATCCAGGTCACGCCGGAGGGTGCCGGTTCGGCTGCCAGTGCGGGGTTGATGAGCGTGGCCACGAGTTCGTGTGCTTCGGTCACATCGGTGATCCCGCCGGTTGAAGGCGTCGATTTTGCCAGGGCCTGGTAGGGCCGGGCCCATCCTTCCGGGATCGTGAACTCGGAGGCGTCGCCGATCCGGGACAAGGTCCGTTTGGCGTCGATTGCGAGCTGGAGCTCGCGCGCGTCGACGTGTTGCGTCCGGGCGATCACGACGAGGTCAACCAGGTCCTTCGCCCTGCCGCTGGGTACACCGCCGTAACTGGAGAGGGTGGCGCAGACTTTCTCGGCGATCTGGTCGGCCAGGGGGTAGAGGCGGTACGGGTGGGTGATCAGGGGCCGGGGCAGTTGGAGGCGGTTGACGGGATCCACGACCTCGGGGCGGCCGACCGGGGCCGGCCCGACAACGACGTCCACTGGTATGTCCCCGATCTTCTTGCCGGTGTCTGCGTCGTAGGCGATGAACTGTGCCCTGCGGGTCCGGGTCCCGGGTTGGTTGTCTCCCTGCCCAGTGTCGGTGGTGCGGGCGAGTTCGAACCGGATATGGTCGCCCAGGTCAATGGCGGCGCGCTCCTCCAGATCGCGGAGCGCTTCGTCGAGGTCGGTGGCGCTGGCTGCCAGGTCAAGGTCTTTGGTTCCCCTGGTCCGGGGCACCCGGGCCAGCATGGCACCGCCGCCCTTGAGCATCCATTCGGAGTCGGCGCCGTCGGCGAAGACCCGGGACAGGAACCTGTCGAACCTCACCTGGACCAGCTGGGCATTGACATCGTGGGTGCTTCCGCCGTCCTTGAGGGACTTCGCGGCGGTCGACTTGAACGCCGCGACCAGTGCTGTCCAGGAACTGTAGCCTGGTTCAGACACGCTGCTCCCATCCGGCCGGCTCCACGCCGGCCAGGTCGAACAGTTCCTGAGCAAGGGACATACCATCGCCGGTCTCATGGCCGTTGGCGGCCGCGAGCGGCGACAGATGATCGACCAGGCGGCGGGGACGTACCAGCCGGCCCTGGGTGATGGCGTCGCGGACGACGTCGGCGATGAGGGATCTGTCCATCCAGGATTCGACCAGGTCGGCGATGGTGCGTTCGATGGTGAGTGTAGGGAGGGCGTCGACGAAGGTCACTTCCTCAGGAGAGAGTGACCTGATCCTGATTCTGACGCCGGGCAGCCGGGTTCCCTTGCGTGCCGGGGAGATGAGGTCGTGTCCTGCGGGAAAGAAGTCTCCAAGGCCGTGCAGGAGGGTCGCGTCGATTCCCGCGACGACGAGGCCCGGCGCCCCCGCGGGTGTCTTCGGGGCCTTGTCCCCGCCCAGGGCCAGCCAGGTGGCGATGATGGCTTCGTGCTCAAGCTCTGGTGCGCCGGCCATCCGGTAGACGCCCTGCATCACCCTGATGACCGCGCCGGCGGCTGCGAGCCGTGAAAGCCGCATGCGTGAGATCCCGGCATCCCCGGCCTGGACGGTCGTGACCAGTCCCCACCGTTGTTCCGCGATCCTGCCCAGTACTGCAATCCCCTCCGCACTCATACAACAATTGTAACTAAAATCAATACAAATGTTGTAGCTCAAATCAGTGGTGCAAAGTCAGTCCGAATTCCGCTTCACCACGTAGGCGGTGAGAGCGTCGCGCACGACGTCGGATTCCTTGCGGTGGTCCTGTGCTGCGATCGCGGCCACGGCTTTCTTCAGGGACGCCGGGACACGGGCGCGGATCACGGGCGAGGCTCCGCCCGGGGCGCTCAGGTTCGGCCTGCCCAGGACGACCCGGGTCAGGTTCTGGATGCTCGTGGTGCCGGTCGCCTCCATGAGGAGGTGCTGCGCCTCGGCCGCAGCGCTAGCACCGACGCACGGTGCCCGGCTTGATTGCCAGCTCGCCACGCTCGGCGCGGTCGGCGAGCTCGTCGTAGTTCGTGCTCATTGCTCGTTCTCCTTCAGTGCACCACATCAGCGATGTCGCTACATACACACCTAGCGGCCCCGTTGAGGTGTACATGACCTAAGAGAGACGTTCACAACGCATTGCCGGAATCCGGCACCGGACAGGGAGGCAGTGCCCGGGATTTCGTGCAATCCGGACAAGGCCTATTCAGACCTCGTTTGATCACACGTTGATGTCGAAGCCGAGGTCGTAGTCACTGGCTGCTTGCCCGCCGTTGAGTCCCCAGTTCTCGGGCGGGCTCTCCCGCAGGAGGATGGACACGTCGTTTCGTGGGATACCGAGTGCTTCGAGTCGTTCGACGATCTCGCGATACAGAGTGCGTTTCGCCTCGAGGGAGCGGCCGGAGAAACAATCGATGGTGACGCGGGTGTAGTGATCCTGCCGGCCCGCGTCCGGGCCGTTGACCATGCGGTGGGGTTCGTAGGAGACGAGCCGGACATAGCGGTCTTCTTCCGGGATCCTGAACGCTGAGACCAGGCTCGCATGCACAGCATCCATGATGGCCACTTCTTCATCCGGGGTATAGGACCAGCGAACTTCAACGAGTGAACTAGGCATGCTCCAAAATACCAGTCGCCACTTGAGGCTGGCGCAGCGGCCGGCGGCCATTCTCAGCCGGTTCCGGAACCCGCGTCCAAACGGCGTCTCCCGTTTTTAGTGGTTCTCCGTCCGGTTTTGGAATTGCGAATTTTCGCGTCATGTTTTGGTTGGTACTGACTCCTCTTAGGTGGGGGTGGAAAGTCCCCGCTATCCGCGCGGGAGCGCAAGGTCTGTGTTCTGAACCTGATGCCCCGCAGTGCGGGCCGATTGCCGGCCCGCCGATTCGACGAGGAGTTCTCCATGAAGGTCCGTCCGTTCGCCATCGCCGCAGCTCTCGCCCTTGTGCCGCTAGCATCAGGGTGCTCAGCCCCCCTCGCCGGGGCACCCGGCACCACCACGGCCCCAACCAACAGCAGTGCCGCCTCCCCGTCAAACACCTCGCCCTCAGCCACCACGACAGCTTCGGCTGCCGCCGCATCCAGCAGCGCGGGCCCCGCGGCCTCAGGGGCTGCGCCGGCGTGGGCCAAGCCCGCCACCACCCCCGGGTCGAAAATAGCAACAACCAAGGTCGGGGAGATCACCGTGGATATATACCAGGCCGGCACCACCACGGCCCCGAAGCAGGGCTTGTTCGTGGACCCCGACACAAACAAGCCGATCATCGCCAAGGGCGACCCGATCGTGTTCGTGAACTACGTCATCACGAACGGCGGCGCAACGGTGAACCTGTCCAACCTTCTTGTCAAGATCGAACCGAGGTACGACGACTGGAAATACGTCCAGGGCATGGATACCATCACGGGCAGCAGCCTCTTCGAGGCAGCGCAAGTCAACTCTGACGCGGTCAAGACGGCCTCCGGCATGGACCCGTTCTTCGCCTTCGCCCAGGGACAGACCTTCAGCTACGGGACGAACTTCAAGTACCAGAAGGGTTCCCCGATTACCTTCGACGTCAGGCTCACTCCGGCAGATGCCGCCGGGAAACTCCTCACTGACAAGACCATCAAAGCCCAGGCCCACGCCACCATTTCCTGACTCCTGAACCGAGCACTCTGGAAGAGGATCCCTGCCCGGGAGGGTCGATAAGACCTCGTCTGATTGTGTCAACTCAACCAGGGCCGACCATGAAGACTAGATCGGCACCCTAGGCGCTGATAGGTGTTTTTGGCGAAGTTGTGGGCGAGCGCGAGTGCCTACCTTGGCCTAGCTGCGAACGTACTTGCCGATCTTCGGTAGTGATCAGGACTGTCCATCGAGTCGTAGAGAGCAATGAGGCAAAGCCATGCATGGGAAGAAGATCGGGCTCTGGATCATCTGGTTCGTGGTCCTGACCGTCGCCCTGTTCCTCTTCGGTGCTGTCCCGATGGCGGTGATCGTCGGCCGCAACAATGACCCGGGGGCAGTGCTGGTTGGGATGTTCATACTGTTCGGCATCCCCATCTTGTCAGGTGTCAGTGCGTCCCTAATCACCCACCACAAGACCAAGCTTCTAGACCCCGTGCCGACGGCAGGCGAGCTGCAATCGCAATCTGCATCTGCGGCATCCAGCTTGGCTCAACCACCCAGTGAGACGTCCGAATTCCAGAAACAAGTCGAGGCGCTGGGAGACGGGTCGGGGCAGGCCACTGATGAGCAGATCGCTGCACTCCGCGCCAAGATGGCTGAACTCACGCGCGCCAGGACAACGAAGAAGCGGTCGCAGCAGGCAAATCACCCTCAACCCTCTCCTGTTAGAAGCTGGGTTAGCTCAGGGTTTTCGTGGATCCTGTCCATCGGTTTCGCCGTCTTGATTCCGGTGATGGCTGTGGTGTTCTGGTTGCAGATTTTCAGCAGTCTCCACGCGTCGCTGTCGTCAAACGCATCGACAACAGGAACCATCACACACCACTACGGCGGGAGGGGCTGCAAGGACACGGCCTCCTACCAGGTCGGAGGCAAGGTGTACACGGTGACCTCGTCGTGGCACTGCAGTGGCAGTGTCGGTGACCCGATCCAGGTTCGCTATGACAGCGCCGACCCGTCAATGGCGTCCATCGACACCACCACAGACATCGTGACGGGGACGATCTTCACCACATTGATGGCGGTGGTCACAACCGGAGTCACCATCGGCGAAACCTGGTTCCTCTCGTCAATTGTTTTCAAACCGCGGCCCAAGGAAAGGACACAACGAGCGCCAAGGCCATCCACCGGTTCACCCGCAAAGCCCGACACTACGAGGGGACTATCATGACGGACCCTGTCCGCGTTCTCACGGAGTCCGTGCAGATCTCGACACTCGATGGCCAGCCGATGAGCGGCTACCTTGCCCGG
Source organism: Arthrobacter sp. DMZ02-1R (assembly GCF_057747935.1). Lineage (NCBI taxonomy): Bacteria > Bacillati > Actinomycetota > Actinomycetes > Micrococcales > Micrococcaceae > Arthrobacter > Arthrobacter sp. DMZ02-1R. The sequence continues at coordinate 1,328,899 of NZ_CM173230.1, read as the reverse complement.
CCCGCCGTCCCTGGACCCGGTGGCGCGGTCATCGTAGGGATGGAACTATTCGGTGTCAGTGCCCACGTCCGTGACGTCTGCGACCGCCTCGCCGCCCTCGGCTACAGCGCACTGGCACCCGACCTCTACCACCGCACTGCCCCAAACACCGAACTTCCCGCCGACGACACCGGCCGCACCCGGGGCTTCGCATTGCTCCACCAACTCACCCGCGCACAGGCTCTGGAAGACATCGGCGCCACCGTCGACTACATCCGTAGCCAAAACATCCCACTGGCCGGCATGGTCGGTCTCAGCGTCGGAGGACACATCGCCTACCTCGCAGCAACAAGATTCGATATCCCGGCGACCATCGTCCTCTACGGCGGATGGATCCCTACCACCGACATCCCGATCAGTCAGCCAACCCCAACCATCGACGACACACACGCCATCACCGGACAGGTACTCGTTCTCGTAGGCGAGGACGACGCCATCGTTCCCCCCGAACACCGCCGCGCCATCGCCGCCGCACTCCACACGGCCGGCGTGACCTTTGAACTCATCGAGTACCCCGGAACCGGGCACGCCTTCCTGTGCGACCGCCGCAACAGCTACCACCACCAATCCGCCCAAGACGTCTGGAACCGCATCAACCGACTCCTCACCCCGATTGAACCGGTACATTGACGAGGAGCGCTCAACCCGCCGACGCCGGGCGGGCGGCGCTGACCCGCATGGCGGTAGGCCTCGCACGACTCGGTGCCCGGTTCTGGCTGATCCTCTTCCTTTTACTGACCACGGCAGGCTCGGTTCTCGTCGAGGCTTTTACCGGCAGCATGATCTGCGGGCTGGTCGTCGGTATCTGCGGCCTGGTCGGGGTCTTCGGTGCCGCACGGGGCATGGGTGTCGGACGCCGCTTGCGCGTCGTCCGAGCAATTTTCGCGTTCCTCGGGCTCTGCCTGGGTGGCATTGTCTTGATGGCGTCCGCGGGAGACGTTTGGATGACGTATTTTGGACACGAGACCTCCGCGGAGGTCATCGAGGACTGGGTCAGCGGCCATTCGCGTGGCGGCGAGCCGTTGTACTCGGCGATCCTGCGCTACCCCGACGGGACGACACAGCAGCTGGACGCGGCCGACAGTTGGCCGGCCGGGACGACCCTTCAGGTGTACCGGCCCACGTTTGGCGCTGTGCAGCCGCGGACAGCCAATCAGGTCCACGAAGCCTCATTCGGCCTGCAGATGGGTGGATTTCTCATCGGCTCAGGTCTTCTCATGCTCGACTGGCGGTCGTCCCGGAGCAACCGTCCCGGCGGGAGGAAGCAATCAACCAACAGGCGCAAGTAATGAGCGGCCTGTCGTCAACCCAACCGGCTGAGGTCGTCAGCGGCGATCAGATGTCCACTTCGGTGGGCGACGACGTACGAAATGGGAGCTGGCGGCCACGGCGATTGATTCCATGGTGATCTCCTTGACCGCCCTGCCGTTCAGGGTGTCCTCAAGGTCTATGAAAGTCTCCGACCGTACCGGGACACCCCTGTCATCATGGTGTTCCCTGCTGAGCCAGAGCCGGTGCCGGCCATCGTAGATGAGGTCACCTTCGTAAAGGTACGCCACGGGTTCTTCATTGCTGACCCAGAGCGAGGCCAGCTCGAATTCGGTTTCGGTGAGTGTCTTTCAAACTCCCAGGCTTCCCTCACATCGAGTTCCCGCCATGATCTACCGGGCCCAAATCGTGCAGCGGATAGACATCCACGGTCACGGCGGGCTCCAGGTCGGTGAAGCGGTCCTGCGTTTCCTGGACTTTGTCCCCCGGCACCGTGATCAGAAGACGGGGCGTGCCGGGTGTCGCCAGGGGTCCCCCGCTGACTAGATAATTGACCTGCGTCCGGGGATCGGGCCCGTCGGAGAGGAATCTTTGGATCGCTGCGCACACCTTGCCGAAATCCGGTGGAACAGCCGTCCCCAGCGGCCCGGTCACCTCCACCCATGGCGCCGTTTTCGGGTACGAGGATACGTTCACGTTGGCGAACGACCCTGTCCATATCTCTGCGAGGCTGCAGAGCTTCACGGCGCCCACGGCACGCGAATAGTCCACGATCGCAGTGTTGTCGTACAGCCTGACGTATGCGCCGGCGCGGTCCTGTGCGGAGGCGACGGCCAGGAACTTCTCCACGGCGGCCCGGTCTGCAGGGTCCACCTCGAACGAGGTGTCGCCGTGGTGCAAGGTGAAGGTCACGCGGTCGCCGGCCTGGTACTTGGCGTACTTGTCCGCGATGTTCTGCAACGGTTCTTTGAGCTTCGCCACAGGGTCCATGACGCCGAGGTCCTCCGAGGTGGCCACCAATGGGACCCGGCAGTACTCGCTGACCCCCGGAAGTGATCCCGTGCAGTTCAGCTTCCCCGTGACGGAGTCTTTCAGCCCCGCATCCGCGAGGACCTGCGTGACCTCGCCGCCGCCCTTGCGTTCGGCATCGGCCACTTCGCACGCGGACAGGAAAAGGACGGGGACCATCAGCAGGGCCGCGATGGCGGCGCGACCCTGCCAGGGACGATGACGCACAACGCCACCGAAGAACCGGCTGACGGTCCGTCGGCGCCAGCGAACTGCCGTCACCGTCTTGAGGGATCCTGCGTTCGGGCTCGGCGTGAGCATGACAGCCGGACCGGTTGTGATGGTGTTGTCTTGCGGTTGCGGTATGGGAGAAGTCATCCTTTGGCCTTATTCGAGGTGAGGTTTATGACGAGCAGCGGGACGCTGATGGCGGCTGCTGCACCGTTCAGGAGACCCGGCAGCGTGGTGCCGGCCGCCCCGAGAATGGCCGCCCCGAAGACGACGCAAAGCAGGGACGGGAACAGGGATGCAAAAGCGCCGTGGCGTCCGCCCCGGTAGTTCATGACCGCGACCGCGATCAGGCCCGCGGCCGCCACCGAGAGAACGGTTTGGTTGCGTGCCGCCGCGAAGTCGGTGACGAGCACTGCGACGATCCCCAGCCGACGGCCGAAGAAGAACCGGGCGGACCCGGGAGCGATCCAACACCCCACGGACGGCCACGTACAAAGGGACTGCGAACGCCGCAGGCATCATGAAAGCCATGCCGCCAAGAAACCACGCCAGCGGCGCAACAACCGCCATCAGGCCAACGCTCAGCGTGAGCTGCCGAGGGCCGGCGAGGATGATGACTGCCGCCGACGCGGCGAGATGGATTCCGGCGATCATCAGCCACCCGTGACGCGGCAGGAAACGGGTCTTCGTGAGCAGATTCGGCAGCGTCAGCAGGCCCTGGATGCCGCCCGTGGTCCCGGCGATCACAAGGATCTCCCAATCCAGCGGATCCGAGACCACCGTCCCCGTGAACGGGTGCAACATGATGCGCGACCACACAGCAAGAACCTCGTACCCGGACAGTCCCACGACCCAGAAAGCAGGAAGCCGCCACCAGCGGCCGGCGATATCCCGGTCCGGGTCCGTTTCCGCGGTTCCGTGCCCGGCAGTTTTATCACCAGATCGCTCCTTCCCCACCAGCCCGATGTCCTTGCGCGCCCCCGGCTCAAAACGCATCCCCGACAATCACACAGTGGCAGTCAGGCATGGAACGTGCCGCGAAAGGAACCGCCTGAACCAAGAAAACTTCCCGAGCAACCCCCGTACGCTCTACGGATGTAGGCCGCGGCATTCCATGAAGCCGTTAGGCTGCAACGTCTTGCCGGGCTATATGCGCCTACATGTGGCCTCCAGGCCCGGACGGAAGATGCAGCCGTACCGGAATCGTCGACCCGGGCTGGCGGGGCCCGCAAATCGGCGAAAAAATTTGCGTCACGAGCCCCTAGGTCTCGTTACTAAGCAAGCGACATGCCCCGTTCCGGGTCTGCCGATCACTGGATGAAGGGAATCGGGAAATGCTTCGACAGTTTGAGGTTGGTCCGGACGAGACGCTCTACAGCGCGTTCACCGGCCGCAGCAAGAACAAGACAAGGATCAGGGTCACCGCCCCCGGGCTGCTTCTGATCCCGGTGATGCTCCTGCTCGTCGTTGCCAAGGCGGACCGGTGGCTTGGGCCACTTTGGGGCATCTGCACGGTCGTGGTCGGCTTGATGCTGGGTGTCGGCACCATCGTGTGGCTCCGGTTCACGCGCTGGGTGGTCGTTGGACCCGGCTATGTGCGGGTCCATCAAGCGTTTTGCTATCGCCGGTTCACCCCGGGGCCAGACCTTGCGGCCGCCGCATCCATCGCGAAGGCTGGCCTTGCGTCTGCCGCGTCCATCGGACGAGTGCTGACCAGACCTACAGTGACTCTGTTCCTTCGTCAGGGCGATGCACGGGCGACAGCGACGATGAACGCGGAAGTAACAGCCGCAGTCCTGGACGCGTTGAAGATCGACCCGCCGAGGTTCGTCGGCCGCCCGAAGAAACAGAAGCTGGACGCTCAGGCATGGTATGCGCTGCGGTGGCCGGTTCGCCATCAGATATTCCTCGGGCTCGCGGGGATCGCGATCGTCGCGGTCGCAAGGGTTGTCGCGTTGGCCTGGTTCTAATATGCAGGCGACACCTCCGGGTCAAGGCCACGGTCCGGATCGACTCATACCTCCGGGCCAGAAGCGCTGCCGTTGTTTTGCCGCCGCGAAGTCGTCAAAGTGGCCGGCGGGTAGACGACCACAGGGAGAGGGCAGCATGAGTCACGCAAAAACGCATCAAGGATCGTGGGTCCAAAGCCGGGCGCTGCCAGCGGTGCAAGCTAGGCGTCACCCGCTCCGATCCATCGCCTTCTACCTACCGGGCGCTGCGACGATGTCCACCTGCGCGGCGATGGTGCTCTTCATGGTTGGCGCCGTCGGCCTGTTCGGAGATAACGCAACGGCGCCCGCCACTGACGGCGTGATCGCCGTAACCGATGAGGATCAAAGCACGACCGGACAACACCATGGGCCGCGCCGTCTTGACGAAGGCGGCAATCCCCGAAGGACTTCTGGCGGGCTTTGTGTATGACCGCTCCCAGGGCGACTATCTTCAACACAACCGGCGTAGCGACCCTCAGAGCTGGTCGCCTGTGGATGCCTCCAGATGGGAAGAGTCGACGCTTCGTCACGATATATTATCCAGACGGTTTGGAAAATGCTCCAGGCGGAGAGAATCCAACGAGAATCCTGGACGAAAATGCTTGAAGCTCGGGGCTCACCCGAGCCCTTCCGGGTCAGACGCCGTTGAGCTGAGGGATCATCGAACGCGTTAACTGTGGGGAGATTGCTGTATGGACCAAACAAATCCCGGAGCGGCGAGAATCGTCGGTCTCGAAGTCTATGTGCCACCAGGCCGCCTTGGCACCGATCAACTGGAACGGCAGCTTGCAGCATCCAGCCCGGGCTTCCGCGTTCCGTCGGGCCTTATCCGAAGGCTGACCGGGATCCGGACCCGCTCCGTGATGGATGCAAGAGAGCAGGCTTCCGATCTTGCGGCTGTTGCCGCGGCCAAACTGCTGGGCGACCGGGGAGTCCAACCTGCCGAGCTTGATCTCCTCATTTTCGCTTCGGCCAGTCAGGACATGGTGGAGCCGGCAACAGGCCACATGGTTGCCGCAAAACTGGGCCTGGAGTGCCCGGTGATGGATGTCAAGAACGCCTGCAATAGCCTGCTTAACGGTCTGGAGGTAGCCGACGCCTTGATCAGAACCGGGAGTTACCGACGTGTGCTACTGGTCAGCGGCGAATCGCCGTCCCGTGCCGTCCGGTGGTCTGTTCCGGACCAGGCGACATTTACTTCCGCGTTCCCGGGGTACACGATGAGCGACGCTGGCTGTGCCCTGCTTATGGAGCCCTCGGATTCCGACGAAGCCGGTGGCCGCGTGTTGGGTCTTGGCTTTACTGCCAAGAGCAGCCACTGGGCGGTGGGTACCCTGGCTGGAGGCGGGTCCGTGGCTCCGAGGGATATTGAGGCGACGTTCTTCAATATGGACGGTGAAAAGCTCAAAGACGCCTTTCTGGACCTGGGCCGGGGCATTCTGGACGAAACACTGGACACCCTCGGTCTCACGTGGTCCGATTTCGCCGTTGTCTGCGTCCATCAGGTGAGCGGCCCGTACAGGGACATCTTTGCCGGGAGCGCCGGTGTCCCTCAGGACAAGCTCGTTCGCACCGTGGAGGACTTCGGCAACATGGCCTCGGTAAGCCTGCCGTTGCAACTCAAGCAGGCACAAGATCTGGGCCGGTGCGGGCCAGGCGACTTGGTGGCACTGGTGGGATTGGCTGGTGGCGTGAGCTTGGGCATCGCCGTGGTGCGCCTGTGAGCGCTCAGACTAGAAGCAGCGAGCCGCCGGTATGTGACTTGTGCGTGGCGATGCCGGCGCTGAACGAAGAGAAGCTGATCCAGCAATCCCTGGAGGCTTTTGCAGCTCAGGTGCACACAGACTTCACCTTGGTTGTGGTCGACAACGGATCGACGGACGCGACTCGAGCGATCGTGGCCGACTTTGCGCGGCTCCATCCAGCCATGGATGTTCGTCTGATCATTGAGACTCTAAAGGGGACCGGTGCCGCCGCGGACACTGGAATGCGCTTCGGCGCGTTGAACGGTGCCCGTTGGCTGGCACGCACGGATGCGGACTGCCTGCCTGCCCCGGATTGGACGCTTCGCATCATGGAAGCATTCGAGGACGGACTGGAAATGATCGCGGGCCAACTGAACCCTCGCTTGGACGAAGGTTTGGGCCTAGGCCGCCGCTGGCTGATGCTTCTGGCGGTGGAGGTTGCATCTTTTTTTGGCCGCATACGCCCAGGCAACAGGGGGGAAGGCTACCTTGGCCCGTATCAGATGTTGCCTGGTTGCAACATGGCCATCACGGCGGATCTGTATCTGCGAGCGGGCGGGTTTCCTCGTACCAGCATAGAAGACCTGCACGAGGACCGGGCGCTTTCCAACCGTGTCCGTAAGCTCACACGGGCCTATGCCCTTCGGCGCAACGTGGTGGTGTTCGGTCCCTCCCGCCGGGTGCAGGCATGGGGTTTGCCTAATACTCTCGCCTGGTACGCGGACCATCGCTTCCGCCCGGATCGGGTGGACATCCGGTGAGCATCTTTGCCTCAAGGGCCCGGTCTGCAGGGGATCTGGCCAGGTGGGAGAGGCGCCTTCACACCGGGGCGCACCCTGTGGCGTATCCGCTGATCCGAGGGCTGGGAAAGTTCCGGTCCGTGGTCCGGCTGCCGGGCCTTGGCGTGCTGGTCAGCGACGCTTCGCTGGTCCGCGAAGTCCTCATGAATCCCAGTTATACGAAATCCGGGGATAAAGCCTCCGGTGCGCTGTGGAGTCCTGTGGTGGGTCCTCGGGCCCTGCTTAACATGCACGGTGAAGATCATCTGGAACTGCGGCGCCGCCTCAACGGGCTGTTCACCCCGCGGGCAGTTGAATCCATCGTTGCCCCGGCCGGCGAACGACTGGGCAACCGGCTGGCGAGAGGGCTGGACGGCAGGGGCTCTGTCGACCTCGTCGAACTGGTCAAGGAACTCTCCGGAGGAGTGATCAGTAGGTTGCTTGGGGTCATGGACAACGCGCCTGGACGCCTCCCGGACACGGAACTCTTCAACCGCGGCACGTCGATCACCTCTCTCGTGCGGTTGGGGCGGCCCCGGCTGACGCCGCCGCAGGTGGAAAAAGCAAGGATCGCCGCCGAAGTGCTCGCCGGACCAATTCGCAACGCATATCGTTCCGATGACCCTTCCACGTTCCCGGGCCGTCTGCGGGTCCTGGGCCTGAGCGAGGACGAAACCGTGGGGATTGTCAGCGCTTTCGTGATTGTCGGAACCGAAACACTGGTCTCCTATGTTCCTCGGCTCGCGGCGATGCTGTTCGATGACGGCAGGCTGCCGTGCCTGGCGGCTGACCGCAGCGGCCTCGCGGATGCCGTGAACGAAGGCCTGAGGTACACGGTGCCCTCACCTATGATGCTGCGCGAGGCAACAGCTGCGGCCCGGCTCGGCGGGGTCAGAATCAAGCAAGGAGATCGGATGCTCCTTTCCACAGTGCACGCAGCCAAGAGCCTGGGGGGCTTTGATCCGGCGAGGCCGATCCCCGCGGCAGCCCGCCAGTTGTGGTTCGGAGCGGGTGCGCATTTCTGCATCGGAATGCCGCTCGCCATGGCCGAGATCAACCACGCGCTGACCCTGCTGTTGGACGAGTACAGCCGTGGACCTTGGACCATTCGCTCGCGGACCGTGAGCCGGAACGTTCTCATCCCCCATTACAATGCTCTGGAGTTGACTCGTGCGACCTGACAGTGATCGAGACCTCATCGCGGCCGTCTACGATGCCGCCTCGAAATACCCGGACCATCCGGCCATCACGGCGCCGGGCAAACGCAAGGGCAGCCCGGGAAAGACCATCAACTACCGGGACCTTGCCGCAGGAATCGAATCGACAGCTGCAGGGCTGCGGCGGGACGGTTTCGGCCCCGGGGAGCGGCTGTTGTTCTCTGTACGACCAGGCCCTGCCGCGGTCATTCTCGCGTTGGCTGCCGTGCGCGCAGGCGGGGCCATCGTCTTCATCGATCCAGGAGTAGGGCCGGAACTGTTTCTTAGCAGGGTGGCACTGGCGTCTCCGCGCTGGGCGGCATCTGAATCTCTTCTCTACGCTCTCAGCGCCCGGGGTCCGCTGCGACCCCTCGCCAGGCGGCGGGGCCTACTGCTTCCGGACTACGGGGGGATGAAGGTCCGCCACTACCACACCGGGCCTTGGCTGCCCGGAGTTCCACTGAAGTCCACGAACATTCAGACCCTGTCCCGCAATCCCGAGCGTGGGGTTCAGATGCCGCAGGCCGCGCCAGGGCAGGAAGCGGTCATCATCTTCACCTCGGGCACCACGGGGAATCCCAAAGGCGTGGTGCACAGCCGTGGGACCCTCGCCGCCGGATTCCGCCAGCTCAGCACGCGCTGCACCTTCGCGGCCGGTGACCGGATCCATTCTGAGCAGCTCATGATGGGACTGCCCGCCCTTATCGCCGGAGCGCACTGGAGCATGCCCTCTTACGGGCTCTCCGCCACCATAGATCCGCTCCGGTTCGCCGCCGAGCTAGGTGCTTCGCCCGGACGCTCCGCGGCGAGCCACGTTTTCCTCGTGCCGTCACAGCTGGCGCCGATCCTCGACGCCGTGGAAACGGGCAGGCTTGCCTGGCCCGACACGCTGAAGACGGTCATGCTGGGTGCCGCTCCTGTGCTGGCATCCTTCCTGGAGAGAGCGGCCCGGCTCCTGCCCGGAGTCCATTTCCTCTGTATCTACGGCATGACGGAAGTGCTTCCCATAGCGGTTGCCGACGGCAGGGAAAAACTGGACTTTGCCTCCGGCCGCACCGCAGAATTCCGGACGCTGGATGGTTCCGGGGAGGGTGACTACCTCGGCGAGCCTTTGCCCGGCCTGAGCACGCGGGTGGCGGATGACCACGAATTGATCGTCTCTGGACCAAACATGTGCCTGGGCTACCTCGGCCAGGACACCGTGCACGAACACGCCACAGGTGATCTCGTACGGATCGACCGCGGTCCTGGAGGTGCGGCCGGCGAATGCGTTGGCAGGCTCGTTCTGCTTGGGCGCAAGAAAGACATGATCATCCGCGGCAAGACCAATATCTACCCGGGCCTGTACGAGCCCGCAATCTCCGGGATCGAGGGAGTGAACCAGGCAATAATGGTCGGCGTCCCAGACAGCATCGGAGACGAAAAAGTATGGCTCGCCGTCGAGCCACGGCCAGGCCAAGGTCGGGATTCCCTCCTGCGGACACTCCACCGAGAGCTGCCCAGACTGATCGATGAATCCGCGCTGCCGGACCGCATCGAGATCATGCACACACTCCCGACGTCAGGACGACACCGGAAGCCGGACCGCACTACTCTAAGGTCATTTTTTATGGACCAGGAGCCGGGCGGGAAGCAATGAAGATCGCTGTGACCGGGGCGAGTGGATTCGTCGGCAACGCCGTGGCTTCGGCTGCCGAAGAACGCGGCTGGGAAGTGATCCGGTACGGCCGGCGCCCGCTCCCTGGACTACGCACGTGGGATCTTTGTACGGGGGTGCTGCCGGTGCGCCCGGAAGTGGACGCCGTCGTGCACGCCGCAGCGCACGTAGCAGACGCGGGCGCCTCCGAACTGTTCCACCGCATCAACGTGCTTGGGACCGAGGCCGTCACGGCAACCTTTCCCCGCGCCCGTCTGGTCCACATTTCCACCTCCAGCGTCTATCCATGGTGGCAACCCTGCATAAATAGACCGGAGGAAGCCGTGGCCGGCCGATACCTTAACGCCTATACCAGCTCCAAGGCGCATGCAGAGGCTATCGCTTCGAAACACAGCAACGCCATCATCCTACGACCGCACGCCATCTACGGCCCCGGCGACCGGACCCTCCTGCCACGACTCATCAACAACATCAACCGCGGCCGGTTGCTTAGCGTTGGCGGACCGGATGTCCAACATCAGCTGACGTCCATAAAGAATCTTGTCGACGCAGCCCTCGCAGCGTGCACGTCGAACGTCACAGGCCCGGTGAACGTCGCCGACCACCGACCGGTTTCACTGGGAGGAGTCCTGCGCGAGCTGCTGGACGCTACCGGACGGTCTCACGTCAAACTCGGCTATGTCCCCCTTCACGTGGCGATGGTGCTAGCCAGGTCCCTTGAGACAATCGCCGGCGCAACCGGCAAGCCGCCTCGGCTCACCTGTTACGCCGTCAGCCAGCTCGGATTCCAGCGAACCTACTGCACACGACGGTTGCGCGAGGAACTGGGAATTAGGCCTGCCCCTAGCAGCTTCACAGGCGCGGGAGAATGGATCCAAGACCTGGAACCGGTCACCCTCCGCCGCCGAGGGGCCGGGCTCATGCGCCAAGAATAGGCCGCCGGCGTCGGCGAAAACTGCAGATTTGTCCGGTCCTGGCCCGGTCAGTGTCCGGCGGGGCCGTGTGTTCCTCTGGAGGATCGGGTGTGCACCGCTGTCTCTTCAAGCAAACGCCCCGTATGCATGATTCTGTCAATGGTAGGTGGCCCCGGTTTTTCAAAGTTATTCGGCCCCGGGAGACGAGGCTCGACACCACCTAGCAGACATTCGCGCCTGGGTCTGGTGATTAAACCGGGAGGTTGGCGTGGTCGTCTGACCTGACATCCCCGATAAGCCCTTGGGTTGCCGGGGCGGCCTGGCACCCGGCCCATTCGCCAGTTCCATCTATGTCAAGAATTTACCCTTCACCGACTTTGGGGTCGGTGGCCTTTAGCCAGACAGCTAGGCAGGGACGTCGAACCGCTGGCCTTCCGGCTTGGGCGGAAGGAACATGAAAATGTTCAAGGCCAGCCCACCGAGGAACGGAATGAGGCCGATAAGGATCAACCAGCCACTGAAGTTCACATCGTGCAGACGGCGCACAACGAGGGCCAGGGACGGGACGATGACGGCCAGACCCCAGATGACCAAGAGGACAACGCCGACGATCGCGCCAGGTCCCGGAACCATGGTCCCGGAGGCGCTGACGGTCGCACCCGCGGAGCCGGCCACGTACGTGATGATGTTCAGCACGATGCCGACGACGGCGGCGATGAGGGCCCACCACCAGTCACTCGCTGCGGCTGGCGCGGCCGGTAAAGGTGGCGTATTTCTTGAAGAACCGGCGTGCGGCCCCGCCGATGGGCGCACCGTAGTACGGGGCCCAAAGCGGGACGGCGCTGCCGGCCGGGATGGTCTGCTGCTGCTGAGTTCGCAGCCACTGACCGGGAACAGAGGGATTGGTTCATTCTGCGGCTTCACGAAGCAGAGCGCTGTTGTCGGCGTTGACAAGAGGACCGACTGCTGCGCGACTCGCCGGAAGCTTGTTTAGGTGGCTCGGGCCAAGATGTAGTTTGCAAAGCCAGTCCGGATTCCGCTTCAGAAGTCGTGGTCGCCGGACCGTGGGATCCGGCGCAGGTGCCTGGTCCTCCAGCGGGTCATCCGGTCCGGTGCGGAGCCAGGATCTGCGTTCCTGACAAGGTCTTCACAACCGGTAAGGTCCAGGATGAATTCCTGCTCCTCTGAAAGGTAGGCCAAGGCACATGAGGCCGGCACGGTGACTTCCCAGACCTGACCTCGTTGTTTGTTTCCCTGCCGGTATCCGGCGAAGTGGTGGGCGATGGCCGGGTCCAGGGTCCAGGAGGGCCCGGCCCGGTTTTCTTCGGTGGCGCCGCGGTACAGGGTCAGGGTGCCTCGTGGAGGTCTGGCGGGCTTGCCGTTGTTCCGGAAGCCGAGGCAGCGGAACATGCTGGTGACCAGTTCGGGAGCAATCCTCGTGCGGTCCTGCTGGTAGCGCCAGGCCCAGTGAAGTTCGGCCTCAAGGAGGGCGGCGTCGGTGCGTCCATCGGCGTGCAGCTGGGCGAGAACCTCGATCCTGTTGTCCCATTCGCAGAGCCGGTCGAACCATTCGGAAGAGACGGGGTGCGGGGCGGTGAGTTCAAGGTGGGCCAGGGCAAGCATGCGCTGATGAGGGAGGGTGACGCCCCGGTTGGACCTGTCAGGGTTGTCTTCCCACCAGCTGACGGCCATGGCGATTGATTCCATGGTGATCTCCTTGACCGCCCTACCGTTCAGGGTGTCCTCAAGGTCTATGAAAGTCTCCGACCGTACCGGGACACCCCGGTCACCATGGTGTTCCCTGCTGAGCCAGAGACGGTGCCGGCCACCGTAGATGTGGTCATCTTCGAAAAGGTACGACACAGGATCTTCATCGCTGACCCAGATTGAGGCCAGCTCGAATTCGGTTTCGGTGAGTGCCACCGGGACTTTCACGTCGATGACCGGGGTGTAGAGCGTACTGACCTCGGCGGGGATGCTGTGCACGGCGTAGTGGACGGCCCGGTAGATCCGCGACCAGTCAACGCCCGCGGAGGCGATTGCAGCCGGCGCACAGTGGTCAGTGTGGTCAGGATCTTCGGTGATGAGCGGTGTTTCCGCGGGCCACATCACCCAGGCCCAGGGCCGGTGCACAGAGAGGGTCCGGTATTGGCGGTCTTCGGTGTCCATGTCCATGGTCCGCGGCTCAGCTTCCGACGGCGACGTAGCCGATCAGGAGTGTGCCCAGCCGTGCGGCCGCCTCGACGTCGAGGTCCGTTTCCGTTATATGAAGGTTGTCGCCGCTGATCACCAGGACCTTGCCTGTCCTGGCTGATTCCAGCCACAGCGCGTCGTCCGCGTCGGCCGGGTCCAGCTGCAATGTGTAGATCGTCAGGCCGTCGCTGTGCAGAGAGACCGTTCCTTGCGGGGATGCGGTGCAGCTGAAGCCGGCATGCACGTCCTTGGCGTGCTTGACCATGTCCTCATAGGCGGCAGTCATGGATGGTTGGAAGCCCTGCCGGGACAGGGCGGACAGAGTCGTTGAAACGCGTTCGCCGCCTTCCTCCCGCACCGTTACGGTGGTGAGGATCGTAAACGCCAGGCAGGGCACGTTCCTGATGCCGAAGGCATCCTGGTAGCCAAGGACAAACCGTGTGCCAAAGTTATCCAGTTCGTCTGGAAGCCCAAGACCTGGAACTTCGTGGAATGCAAGATCGGGGTCCTGGCATTCCCGGTGGCAGATATAGGCGTCATAGTGGCGGTTGCCGGAGGATGTGAAATCGGGTGCCTGTTTCACATCCACGATCAGGGACAGGGCGCCACCGGGTTCCAGGGGCTCCTGGCAGTCCGCGCATTTCTTCACAGCCGCAGCGGCAGCGGTCACGTACAGCGTGGTGCCCCGTCCCTTGAAGGCCTCCAGGCGTTCATCCCAGGCAATGTTGTTGGTAATTGGCATATCGGCCCCCAAGCGTTGTTCAACAGCCGGGAGATGACTCGTCCCGGGTGGTTCACACCCTAACCCAGTCCCGGCCCGACGTCGTGTCGATTCTTCATTGCCTGCCAGTGGTACGTCCCTACCGGAGGGCTCCCCGGGGTCAGCCGGATGAGTGTCTGGATCTCGCCGATGGAGTTGCTTATAGGAAGTTCTATTGGGTTCTAGAGAAAAGCTAATTCGTCGGTAGACGCCTAACGACCTGCTAGAGGAGGAGCTTGGGTTTTTGCCAGGTTCCGTAAACGACGTGGCAACCTGGAACAGAGTCTCGATGCCGCCTCCGCCGTGAGAGGCCGGGATTGTCTGGAAGGGCAGATCCTGCGTTCGATTTGCCAGAAGGCAGAGTGAATTTGTGTGGCGTGGTTGCCGGTGTTGGAGATTTCGACGCTGAACGAGGTTTTGTTCTGCTCGGCCGTTCCCAAGCCGTAGCTTGGCGGTTGCTTGTCTTAGAGGTCAGTTACTTCCGCTGCGAGGCGAACGCTGTCTGGGCTCGTGATGCAGGTTCCCTATATCAGGAGCGCCGGGTCGAGGAAATCCGTTCTCGGATCCGCAGTCGCTTCTGGGTCCTTCCGGCGGGAGGTTGCGGGAATGCCGATCGCTACGGAACCGGGCGGAACGTCACGGACGACGACGGCATTCGCGCCCACGGCAGAGTCGTCGCCGATCGTGATGGGGCCCAGGATCTTGGCGCCTGCGCCGATCATGACGTGGTTCCCGATGGTGGGGTGCCGTTTCGTCTTGCTCAATGCCCGTCCGCCCAGTGTGACACCTTGGTACATGAGAACGTCGTCACCTACTTCAGCGGTTTCGCGCACGACAACGCCTGTTCCATGGTCGATGAAAAGTCGTCGTCTGATGGTTGCTCCGGGGTGAATTTCGATTCCGGTGAGAGTCATTGTCGCTTGGGAGATTACCCGGGCCAGACCACTCAGATGTGGTCTTTGCCAGATTGCGTGCGCCAGACGGTGGCTCCAAATCGCGTGAACCCCGGAGTAGACCAGGGCAACCTCGAAGAGATTGGATGCCGCGGGGTCTTGGGTTTTGGCGGCCTGCAGGTCTTCCTTGAGGAGCTTCAGAATCGACATTTTGTTCCTTTGGTAGCCAGCACCCACGCATTTCTATACTGGTTCATGCCGGTGCTTACAGGAACAACATGACTACGGACAGTAACAAAAGGACGCCAAGAATCCGGTTGAGATTTCTTAGCCCTTCCGCGGTTCGGATTAGTCGGGATCCGCCTTGGCCCAGGAGCGCCCAAGCGCTGTTCGATATGAGGTTGACGGCAGTGAAAAGCATTCCCGTGAGCACTAGGCCGTGGATTCCACCACCGAGGGTCGCCGGGTAGGTGGCGGATGCCGTCAGCGCCATAAGCCATGCTTTGGGATTCACGACTTGGAGAGCACCGAGTTTCCAGAATCCGGCGGCAGATGGGACGGCCGACGGCGTTAAAGGGTCACTGCTGAAAATCTTCCAGGCAAGATAGACCAGGTATACGGCTCCCACCACCTTGAGCGAGAAGGCCACAGCTGGCACGCTTTGAATCACGCGATCCGACCCCGGTGTTTGTCAGTGCCAATAGCGCCAGGAACCCAATGGATATGCCAAAGATCGCAGGTAGCGCCGCGCGGAATGGCCTGCCGACCGCCAACGAGGCAACTAGCCTCGGTATTTCAGGGGGTGGTGCGGCCAGTGCGTGTTTAAGCAGGGAAAGGTGCCCCTGAGCTGGGAAAATAGTGTTGTTGACGCACTGTTTTGACCCGCTCGAAGGAGCACCTTTCTGGTGAACCACTTTACCCCGTCGTACCCGTCTGTCCGTGTTGATTCCGCCGGGGACGGGGTGGTGTCCCAGGCCGGTGGGCTGGTGCTGACGGAAGCCGTCCGGGCAACGGGGTTGATGGCTGGCTTGTCGGCCGGACTTGGGCCGTGGCGTAAGCCCTTCGCCCGGCATGACCCCGGCAAGATCCTCACCGACCAGGCCCTGTCCCTGGCGACCGGCGGGGACTGCCTGGCGGACGTGGACCGGCTCCGGACCCAGCCGGAGGTTTACGGGCTGGTGGCCTCGGATCCCACGGTCAGCAGGCTGGTCAAGGTGCTCGCCACGGTCGACCCGGCCAAGGCGCTGGCCGCGGTCAACAAGGCGCGTGCCGAAGCCCGCGCCCGTGCCTGGAACGCTGCCGGGGACGCCTCCCCGTTGCACAACGCCAGCGTCTGGAACCCGGTCGTGATCGACGTTGATGCCACGCTCCTGAGCGCCCATTCGGACAAGGAACACGCCCGCCCGACGTGGAAGAAAGGCTTCGGGTTCCACCCGCTGGCCGCGTTCATCGACCACGGCGCCGAGGGAACCGGTGAACCCCTGGCAGTGATCCTGCGCCCGGGCAACGCCGGCTCCAACACCGCCGCCGACCACATCCAGATCGTCAAAGACGCGCTGAAACAACTCCCGGCCGGACACCGGTCCGGGCGGAAGCTCATGATCCGCACCGACTCCGCCGGCGGCACCCACGAGTTCCTGCACTGGCTCGCCGCCCGCCACCGGAACCTGGGGTACTCGGTCGGATTCCCGATCCATGGTGCCCTCGAAAACGTCCTGCCGCTGATCCCTCAAAAGGCGTGGACGCGGGCCTACAACAGCGACGGGGAAGAACGTGACGGCGCCTGGGTCGCGGATGTCACAGGCATGCTCGAGCTCTCCGCATGGCCCAAAGGTTTGCGGGTCATCGTCCGCAAGGAAATCCCGCACCCGGGCGCGCAGCTGCGGATCACCGACATCGACGGGATGCGCTACACAGCGTTCGCGACAAACCAGGCCCGCGGGCAGCTCGCCGATCTTGAAGCACGGCACCGGTTGCGGGCCCGGTGCGAGGATAGGATCCGGGGCGTCAAGGACACCGGCCTGAGGAACCTGCCCTTGCACTCCTTCGCCGCGAACACGCTCTGGTGCCACCTGGTCATGCTCGCGGCCGAGATCACCGCATGGGCGCAGATGCTCGCTTTCCCCGGAACCAAGGCGCGGCGGTGGGAACCCAAGAAACTCCGGGCCCGGATTTTCGAGATCGCCGGCAAGATCAGCCGGCACGCCCGACAGATCACCCTTCACCTGGCATCCAAGGCACCCGAAACGTCTCTGCTGATAAACGCTCTCGCGAGGCTGAGGGCTATCACCCCGCCATAGCCGGCAACCGGACCGGACAACAGGGAACCACGGGAAGCAAAAGCCGCACCCCGGGTGGTAGTGGAACCGCCCGCGCCCAGCCGCCATCGGTCAGCGGCCCTTCCGTCACACCCTCATGCAAAAATCGACCACGTCAGGCCGCCGGTAAGCCCTGACCCCGCCGAAATCCTGCCTCATGAAAGATCGAGGCTAAGACATTGTTGGGCCCGGGAGACATTGACACCGCGAATGCGAACGTCAGAAAGGCTCCCAGAGAGGCAATCGTCAATGGATCTCCCGGGCTTCAGAATAGGTGGCTAGATTTTGTAGTCTTCGCGTACCGGCGTGAACACATCGATACACCTGACTTCGGTTGTTGCGATGCCGGAATGCAGCACGTCGCTGGGAATGACTAACCCGTCGCCGGCCACAAGGTTGAATGTGTCCGTGCCGACTTTCATTTGGAATTCACCGGAGATCCAATCTTCCCCCGGGGATTTCACGGAGCAGGAACGGCTCGTGTTCGAGCCGTTCGAAAATGACCATGGACTCCGCTGCAGTGGAAACGACCTCTGAGTAGCCCATAAAGAAATTATGTCTGCGCAATGCGCTGCTGATTACGCCGCCATCGGGCCCAGGTGGGCGAAGAGGCTTTCTTTGATGCGGCGGAGGTTGTACCAGCCGCTGGAGAGGCCGGATTGAATCGTGCGCTGGAGGGGCCACAGGATGGCTACGTACATTTAACGAAGTAACGTTCGCTGCCTTAGCTATACCCTACTCGACACTTAGGGCTGGCCGTGGTGCTCGTGGAGCACCGCCTCCCGGGATGGGTTTGCTCAAGCGGGCCGTGTGTGACGCGGCGACCCACGGGCTTGAGCGTCACGTCGTCGTGCGTGCCAGCGCCATGAGGTTGGCCACCGAGTATGTCGTTGGGTGGTTGGCCTTCTGGGCTGAGAGTATCCGGTCCAGGCCCGATGGAACTTTTTCCAGTGGTGAGTACTGGCCCAGGATGACCTCGTAGTTGCCAGCGGATTCAAGGTCGAAGGATATCAACGATCCCGGACCGCTCATCTGTGTGCCCACCAAATGCAGAGGATCGCATTCGGGAAGCCCGGGGTAGTACACCTTGGCGACGAGTTCGTGGCTGGCGAGCGCGGCTGCGACCTTATGGGCGTGGTCCTGCTGGGCCCGGACACGGATGGGCAGGGTCGCAAGGCCCCGGTGCAGCATGTAGGCAGGCCAGGGAGTCAGGATGCCTCCGGTCACCGCACGGACCCGGCGCAGCCGAGTGGCCCATTCCGCACTCGTTGCCACCACGCCGCCCATGGCGTCACCGTGGCCACCCAGGAACTTTGTTGCACTGTGGAGCACCATCGCGACACCATGCTTGAGCGGCTGCTGGAGAATCGGAGTGGCGAAGGTGTTGTCCACGAGCACCGGAACGTCCCCGGCGTCGGCCACCAGGCGGTTAAGGTCCACGAGGTCCAGGCTCGGGTTCGCGGGGGTTTCCACTACCACCAGGCCGGTGTCCGGGCGAAGGGCGTCCCGCACGCCGTCGGCCTTGACGAAGGTGACTTGGTTGCCAAGGAGTCCGCTGGCCAGAACATGGTCCGTGCCGCCATACAGGGGCCGCACCGCGACTACATGCGTCTTGCCTTCCGATTGGGCTGCCAGCAGCACGGCACTGAAAGCGGCCATGCCTGAGGCAAAACCGACCGCTTGCGAGGCGCCTTCGAGCGCCGCAACACCATCTTCGAACCTCGCTACCGTAGGATTCCAGAGACGCTGGTAAACGGTGCTTTGACCTTCGAGGTGGACGCCTCCTGTGGCCATCTGCTCGTAGGCCAGTCCGCCGTCATGAACAGATGGCAGGGGCGCAGTAGTTGAGAGGTCGATCGGAACGGCGTGTACGCCCTGTTCCGTGAGTCCGCCCCGGCCTGCGTGGACTGCAAGTGTGTCGATGGCTGTCAATGCTCTCCTTGAATTATTCACCGTTGAATTCGGTAAGTATCTGGCAATAATTCGGACATTGACAGTGCAAATGAATGGATTGAGTGGAAACTGGCACCTATGATGAACAGACAGCACTTTCAGGAGGATCCGTGAGCACCACCCCGAAGAACGTTCGGCCCGTCGGCATGAGCGAGCCCTTGGACGCAATCGACGAACGCATCCTCGCGGCTTTGGTTGACGATGCCCGGATCTCCAACAAGCAGTTGGCCGAACTGGTTGGAATTGCCCCGTCCACCGCTCTCATGCGCACGCGGTCACTCTCAGAGCGCGGCATCATCGAGGGCTTCGAAGCGGTTCTCAGCCTGCCTGCCATCGGGCGTTCGGTCCAGGCGCTGATCGCCGTGCGCCTGCGCGCCCACGACCGCGACCAGATTGACCGCTTCACGGCCCGCGTGCCAGCGCTCCCCGCAGTGATCTCCACGTTCCACACTTCGGGTTCTGTGGACTACCTGCTGCACATCGCGGTAGCCAACACTGACGACTTGCGTGACTGGGTCCTGGACAACCTCGCTACGGACCCCGTGGTGGGCCACACCGAGACCACCTTGGTCTTTGCGCACATCCAGGGCAACCACGGACCGTTGCCGGAATAGCGGTTGCCGGCTTCGCCGTCGTTCTCGCCCGATGAGCCTTTCGTCAGCCCTTCCGGAGCACCCTGCGGAAGGACACGGCGGCGAGCGCCATCGCTGCCAATCCGCACACCACGGTGAAGTAGTTGGCCGCCACGCCTAGTCCAAGTACCGAAGCCGCCAGGCCCAGCCCGATGACGGGCACAGCGCTGCCGAGGTAGGTGATGACGTAAACCGTGCTGATGATCTGGGCATGCCGAGATGCCTCCACTTTTCCGGCAACGTCATTGAACACCAGCCGGAACGCGATGCCCTGCCCAACACCGGCAGACAAGCTCGCTGCCACCAGCAGCACCGGGCTGGACATGGACGCCGCGGCACCCACAAGCACGATGGAAACGCCCAGAACAGCCAGTCCTGTGGGCACTGCAAACCGGCCGCGGACGGTCAGCAATTGGCTGAGCGCGGACGCACCCAGCGTCAGCCCGGCGAGCAGCCCGGTCATAGGGCGGGAATCGGCGTGCACGACGACGGCGAAATAGCCGGGCGCGAGCGAAAGGCAGAATCCGAATACGGCAAAGCTCAGGAATCCCACGCTCGAGGCGAGCCAAAATGCGCCCCTTGCCTCCCTCGACACCGAGGGCCGTCGGGGGGCCAGGACCGTGTAGGGCCACGGACCTTCGGCGGGCCGAATGGCAGGCCGCGCTTTGAGAAGCCACAGCGGCACCAGCAAAAGGAGCAGCACTGCCGCGTGGATGATGAACGGCGTAGAGGTCGCACCCGGGAGCAGCGAAAGCAGTCCGCCGATGGCAGGACCGGCGGCCACCCCACCGGAAGAGGAAAGCAAGGTGAAGCGCGAGGCCCATTCCGGCCGGTACGGGAGCAGTTCCCGCAGCGCTGCCGAGCTCGCTCCGGTGGCAAGACCGACGGCTACACCTTGGAGCATGCGGCCGGCCGAGAGCATCAAGAGGTTGCCAGCGTTGGCGAAGACCAGTCCGCCCGCCAGACCGACGAGAACAGCCAGGACCAGTGCCGCACGCCTGCCGATATGGTCCGACCAGTGGCCGGCGAGCATCAGCACGGCCACGAGCGCCAGGACGTAGCTCGCAAAGGCAATGGTCACACCCAGCGAGGTTATCCCCAGTTCCGCTTGAAGCAGCGAATACAGCGGACTCGCCAGGTTGGCGCCGACCAGCAATGTGAACATGACGACGCCGGCCAAGACCAGCCGTGCCGTAGTGGAAGCATCCCAGCCCCAGCGCTCGGCGGTGGCCGGGCGCATGCGCAGTTCGCTAAAGACAGTCATTTCCGTGCCTTCGCCTCAGCGGCCATCCCGAAACCTGGCCTCGTGGGCCGGGACGGTCATGGCCCAAACATTGATGGCAATAGGATTCCGCAGACCTGCTACATAGGGCAGCTGGGCATGGAACAATTGATCAAAACAGTCAAAAGTGACCTCCACTGATGACCACGAATGATCTGGAGCGATGACGTGAGCACCCTCGACCCGACGGACCTGAAGATCCTCCTGGAGCTGATCCGTGATCCCAGGGTTCAGATCGGCGAACTCGGCGAGTCCTTGGGGATTGCGCGCAACACCGCCCAATCGAGGATGCGCCGCCTGGTTCGCTCGGGCGTGCTGAACGACGGCGGCCGCGAAGTCGACCTCGAAAAGGTGGGGTACGACGTCGTCGGCTTCGTCACCCTGGAGGTGACACACCGGGAACTCGACGGCGTGATTGGAGCCTTGCGCCGCATCCCCCAGGTACTCGAGGTGCATGAAATCTCCGGGAGGGGGGATCTCTTGTGCAGGGTGGTGGCCGCCGACACGCACAACCTGCAAACCGCGCTTCGCTCCATCCTCAGAATCAAGGGTGTCATCCGCACGGAAACAGTCCTCGCCCTGCACACCCACATCCCCTACCGGACCGAACCGCTCATCGGCAGGCTCGTGGACGCCGCCGAGACGGCCAGCACCGCAAAGGGCAGCACCGCGAAACGGGGCAAAGGGCAGCTTGCGGCCGAATCGCCCCTCAGCGAAGCCGACTAGGATTCCAGAATGGATTGGCTCTCTTCTCTTCCGCAGCTCAACTGGCTGGCCATACTCGTGGCTTTCATTTCAAGCATGGTCATTGGATTTATCTGGTACATGCCGGCAGTCCTCGGCCGACGATGGATGCAGGCCATCGGCAAGACCGAGGAAGACCTCAAGAAGATCGACGGCGGCGCCGGGATCTGGATCCCCATGATGGTGGCCGCGGCTCTGACGAGCATCTTGCTGGCAGTGCTCATCGGCAAGTTGGGGGTGCACGGAAGCGTTTCAGGCGGTTTCTTCGCGTTGGTAGTTGCCGTGGTTTTCCGCGCCGGAGGCCACGTCATCCATAACGGTTTCGCGGGCAGGCCGTCCGCGCTGACGCTCATCGATTCCGGCCATGACATCGTGGCCATGACTGTGGCCGGGTCAATCATCGGGGCATGGCAGTAGCGGGAGGAGAATAGCCTCGTGACCATCATTGACAATGCCGTCTACGTCAACGGCATCCGGACCGCGACTCCGGGGAGCCTCGAGCAAAGTGTCGAAACGCTGGCCGCCCACGGCGGAATGGTGTGGATTGGACTGTACCGGCCGGACGAGACGGAAATGGCGGCTGTGGCTGCTGAGTTCGGACTCCATCTGCTCGCCGTCGAAGACGCCGTGAACGCGCACCAGCGGCCCAAGCTGGAACGCTACGACAACAACCTCTTCACGGTCCTGCGCCCCGCTCGGTACCTGGACGCTACTGAGACCGTGGAGTTCGGCGAGCTTCACATCTTCACCGGGAAGAACTTCGTGGTCACGGTCCGTCACGCCGAAACGCCCGGGGTGGCCCAGGTCCGGCGCAACCTGGAACAGCAACCGGAGCTGATGCGTCACGGGCCCGAAGCCATTCTGTACGCCTTGCTGGACCAAGTAGTGGACGATTATGGTCCGGTGATTTCCGGACTGGAAAACGACATCGACGAGATCGAGGACCAACTCTTCGGCGGCGATCCCTCCGTTTCCCGGCGCATCTATGAACTTGCCCGCGAGGTCATCCAGTTCCAGCGCGCAATCAACCCGCTCCCGGATATGATGGCTTCCCTCAAGCGCGGGTTCGAGAAATACGGGGTCGACATAGAGCTGCAGCGCAAACTCCGCGATGTGGAGGACCACGTCGAACAAGTCATTTCCCGCGCCAACGGGTTCCGCGACCTGCTGCAGAACGCGCTGACCCTCGATGGCACCCTGACCGCGAACCGGCAAAACGAGGCGAGCGCGGCGCAAAACGAACAAACCAAGAAGATCTCCGCGTGGGCGGCAATCTTCTTTGCACCGGCCTTTGTTACCGGGCTCTACGGCATGAACTTCGACATCATGCCCGAGCTCCATTGGCCGTTCGGCTACCCCATGGCGATCGGACTCATGATTGCGGCGGGCTTGCTCATGTACGTCATCTTCAAGCGGAAAAACTGGCTCTAATGATTCCCGGGCAGGAGGCCTTCAGCAGGGGCAGGATCATCACACCCGGAACGACGGCGCAGCTGGGCGCCTTCGGTTTGTTCCCGCCGTCGAAGTCACAAGAACGGGTCCTCTCCCCCACGTCGCAACGGGGCACCGCCAAAGCGGCAGACGATATGCTCTGGATCAGTTTCTCCGAGTTATGCGGCGGGCTGACGTCGACTGCCGACTACTTGGCTTTGGCTGCGGACTACAGGACCTGGGTGATCGACGGCGTACCCTCGCCAACTGTGGAGTCGGCCGGCGGATCCGCCCCAGCCTGGCAACGGTTCAGCAACGTGGTGGACGTCCTGTACGACCAGGACATCACGCTATTCCTAGTAGGCCACGGCCCCCTGAACTGGGATCTCGCCCAGGATCCGGCCCACCGAACAAGCGCCCAGCCCGTCGACCTGGCCAGAATCGCGAGCCGGCTGTCGCTCCTGGACAGGGTGGAGTCCTCGGCGCCCTTTGAAGAAGCAGAGGCCGGGGGCAGCTGAGGGCTGGTTCCATGGGGGAGGCGGTACCCCTATGTCCGGTCGGAAAGCTCCGGCGCCAGCCCCGCCCGTTAGCCGGCCCTCCGCCGGCCAACGGGCGCCATCATCGAAACCGCATAGACTCCTAGACGCGTGACCTGCCGCGGATGAAGTGGAAAATCAAAACGACCACGGCAATAACCAGAAGCAGGTGAATGAGCCCGCCGCCGATGTTGCCGATAAAGCCGAGAAGCCAGAGAACGGCGATAACGATAGCTATCCAAAGCAACATGCGAGTCTCCCTTGTTTGTTTGCGTGCCCTGACCGGCGGCCTCGGGCATTCACTAGTAAGTATACTTACCAATGAAGGTAAGTGGGTGGGTCAATGCGGTTTTTCCTCTGTGGGCCATGGTGGCACCGCAGGACCCGGGTGCGCAGGTAGGCGCCGAGTAGGTCTGTCGGCTGCGGCTGTGCGCAGAGCGGTGTGTGTGAGCTTCTCAGGTCCGGATCGGTCGGAGACATGGGTTCCCTGTATTGGATGTCGGCGCCCAGATGGAGGACGTCATCGTTGGTAGTCGACCGGGCCAGGACTGCGGCGACGAAGCCCGCGGTGGTGGACAGTACGCGGGCTCCGCCGCATTTGGCGCAGTTGAAGGCGTGGGCGATGGTCCCGCTTCGGCGTCCACTGCGAGGTGCGCGTCGGTGTCGAGTCGGACAGGTCGTAGGTGTTGATGGTGGCTTCTTCAAGGACTTGGTCGAAGTGGATATCAGCCGTATTGGCCATTAGGGGCGTGTGGGTGCGCGAAATCGGACGATGGCCAGAAGCCCCCGGGTTATCCGGAGGCGATGGAGAAAAAGCGCTTATGACGCGGGCCTTGAAGCGCAGCGCTGAACTTGTAAGCGTCCGCCATCCTTTACCGGGCGTCGAACGGTCTATCCAGTGGAAAACGAAGGCACACTATCGGAAGGATTCTGCCGATCCATACAGCCGCTTCATATGTCATTTGTGGCGGTCCTTTGTCCAATGCCGGCGTACTAGCGACGAGGACTCAAGGCGCTAACCTCGGTATTTCAGGGGGTGGTGCGGCCAGTGCGTGTTTAAGCAGGGAAAGGTGCCCCTGAGCTGGGAAAATAGTGTTGTTGACGCACTGTTTTGACCCGCTCGAAGGAGCACCTTTCTGGTGAACCACTTTACCCCGTCGTACCCGTCTGTCCGTGTTGATTCCGCCGGGGACGGGGTGGTGTCCCAGGCCGGTGGGCTGGTGCTGACGGAAGCCGTCCGGGCAACGGGGTTGATGGCTGGCTTGTCGGCCGGACTTGGGCCGTGGCGTAAGCCCTTCGCCCGGCATGACCCCGGCAAGATCCTCACCGACCAGGCCCTGTCCCTGGCGACCGGCGGGGACTGCCTGGCGGACGTGGACCGGCTCCGGACCCAGCCGGAGGTTTACGGGCTGGTGGCCTCGGATCCCACGGTCAGCAGGCTGGTCAAGGTGCTCGCCACGGTCGACCCGGCCAAGGCGCTGGCCGCGGTCAACAAGGCGCGTGCCGAAGCCCGCGCCCGTGCCTGGAACGCTGCCGGGGACGCCTCCCCGTTGCACAACGCCAGCGTCTGGAACCCGGTCGTGATCGACGTTGATGCCACGCTCCTGAGCGCCCATTCGGACAAGGAACACGCCCGCCCGACGTGGAAGAAAGGCTTCGGGTTCCACCCGCTGGCCGCGTTCATCGACCACGGCGCCGAGGGAACCGGTGAACCCCTGGCAGTGATCCTGCGCCCGGGCAACGCCGGCTCCAACACCGCCGCCGACCACATCCAGATCGTCAAAGACGCGCTGAAACAACTCCCGGCCGGACACCGGTCCGGGCGGAAGCTCATGATCCGCACCGACTCCGCCGGCGGCACCCACGAGTTCCTGCACTGGCTCGCCGCCCGCCACCGGAACCTGGGGTACTCGGTCGGATTCCCGATCCATGGTGCCCTCGAAAACGTCCTGCCGCTGATCCCTCAAAAGGCGTGGACGCGGGCCTACAACAGCGACGGGGAAGAACGTGACGGCGCCTGGGTCGCGGATGTCACAGGCATGCTCGAGCTCTCCGCATGGCCCAAAGGTTTGCGGGTCATCGTCCGCAAGGAAATCCCGCACCCGGGCGCGCAGCTGCGGATCACCGACATCGACGGGATGCGCTACACAGCGTTCGCGACAAACCAGGCCCGCGGGCAGCTCGCCGATCTTGAAGCACGGCACCGGTTGCGGGCCCGGTGCGAGGATAGGATCCGGGGCGTCAAGGACACCGGCCTGAGGAACCTGCCCTTGCACTCCTTCGCCGCGAACACGCTCTGGTGCCACCTGGTCATGCTCGCGGCCGAGATCACCGCATGGGCGCAGATGCTCGCTTTCCCCGGAACCAAGGCGCGGCGGTGGGAACCCAAGAAACTCCGGGCCCGGATTTTCGAGATCGCCGGCAAGATCAGCCGGCACGCCCGACAGATCACCCTTCACCTGGCATCCAAGGCACCCGAAACGTCTCTGCTGATAAACGCTCTCGCGAGGCTGAGGGCTATCACCCCGCCATAGCCGGCAACCGGACCGGACAACAGGGAACCACGGGAAGCAAAAGCCGCACCCCGGGTGGTAGTGGAACCGCCCGCGCCCAGCCGCCATCGGTCAGCGGCCCTTCCGTCACACCCTCATGCAAAAATCGACCACGTCAGGCCGCCGGTAAGCCCTGACCCCGCCGAAATCCTGCCTCATGAAAGATCGAGGCTAATACTTCCCGTCCTCACACAGAACGGCCTGAGAAGACCGGTGTCAACAGGTGGGGTCAAATATTGGCTCGCCGGAATTCGGTGCAAGAGTAGGCCGTCCCGAAGCCCGTTGAGCTTGTCCGTTTGGGGATCGGCGGATTCAGGCGGTCATTGCAACAGGAGTCCTTCGATCAATTCGATCGGCTTTCTGAACTCTAGTCTTTTGCGTGGCCGGTCGTTGAGTTCCTGTGCAACCCAGTCGAGGTCTTCGGCGCTGTGGATGCTCAGGTCCGTGCCTTTCGGGAAGTACTGGCGCAGCAGGCCATTCGTGTTTTCGTTGATGCCGCGCTGCCAGGGTGAGTGCGGGTCGCAGAAGTAGATGTCGATGCCGGCGTCTACTTTCACGCTCTTCCAGTCCTGCATTTCGATGCCCTGGTCCCAGGTGAGGGAATGCCTCAGCGCCTCGGGGAGCGTCTTGATCTTAGTGGCCAAGGCGTCGCGCATTTGTTCTGCCTTGTATCCATCCGGCAGATGAACGAGCATCGTGTAGTTGGTGGTTCTCTCCACGAGGGTCCCGATCGCGGACTGGTTGCCTTTGCCGATGATGAGGTCGCCTTCCCAGTGCCCTGGCACCGCACGGTCCTGAACCTCGGGGGGACGCTCGGAGATATTGATCATCCCGGGGATCCGGTTCTTCCGCTGGCCGGCCTTCCTGCAGGGCTGCCTGAGTGCACGTCCGGTGCGTAAACACGCGGCCAGATCGCGGTTCAGTGCTCCGCGGGACTGAACGTAGAGGGACTGGTAAATGGTCTCAGGTGACACCCGCATCTCCGGCTCATCGGGAAACTCAACCTGGAGGCGTCCTGTGATCTGCTCAGGCGAGTACTTCTTTTTCAGGTCCTCTTCCACCTTCGCACGCAGCACCGTGTTGGTGTGCAGTTTCGCCGGCTTCGGCCGCGAAGCCCGCTCATACGCCAGCGCGTGGGCCGACGTCGCCCGGTAGGGCAACCCGGCCACCGAATTCCGCCGAAGCTCCCTGGACACAGTCGAGGCAGACCGGTCGATCAGGGCCCCGATCCGGCGCAGCGAGTGTCCCTGGGCGCGCATCACCGCGATCTCTTCGCGCTGGTCGAAGGTCAGGCACCTGCCCTTCAGATCCCGGCCGCGGCGTGGCCTGACACCCCCGGCCTCGGCCAGGACCCGGCGCCCGGTCCGCCTGCTCGTATTGATCGGCACAACGGCATCAGTAATGAAATCACCGGCCTGCATCCCGGCCCAAAACAGCTGCAGAAGATCCGGTCTCACATAAATTGAATACCTCGACATGACAACACCCATCCGCTAAGTGTTGCAATCACCGCAAGAACCCAAGGATCCTTCACCGAGACACAATGCTGCCGGTCAGACTTCAACCTTGGAACCAAGAGTGAGGTCAGCGGCATTAGATCCTCTGATGCCCCAGTTCACCTTGGGGGTCTCCGTGATGGTGATCTCAAGTTGGCTCGGCGCCCTGGAACGGAGACGGACTGCAGGCGGATAGGGTGGTCATCGAAAACTATGAGGTTGACTCTCATGCCCGCACCTGCTCTTTCTCCCAATCCATGCAGCACGACTACCAGATGGCAGAATGATCGCGGGCAGGAAACACTCCAACCCAGCATGCAGACATATCGCCTGCGGTCAATCGTGCGCTGCCACCGATGGAGGACTAGATGTTAATCCCGGACATGGCTTTCACAGGAGAAAAATCGCTGACGGATCGGGAAGCTTTTCTCGTAATGACCGAATTCCTGACCAGATATGCGAAAAGCACAGGCGGCGAAGATGATCTCATAACGCTGCTCGGCGACACCGACATCCTAGAGGACGGGGGCACTGCTGATCCGGCGGCATGGCTCGACTGGCTGGATTGCATTCGAGACGCCCTTCCAGGGCCACCTGCAGGAAACACGCTGACCGAAGGCGAAACCCGTTCCACCCCGACTGGGTTGTCCATGGAAAAAACCCTTACCGATAGCGCAGCTTTTTTCGCCGCGGTCGAGTTCCTCTGGAAGCATGCCTTTCGGTTTGGCGACAAACTCCATTCGTTGCTCGACGCCGTCACTTTTGAAACCAATGAAGGCTCAGGCGTCTCTTCGACCTGGGAAGACTGGACGGAATGTGTTCAACATGTCATGGCCGGGTTGCCTCCGAGAAGACAATAGCGACGTCGGGAATTCGAGATCCGGAATATGGACAGGCCATTGTTTTTGCCCACATGGCTGTGACTGTCGATTCGGAATGGCGGTTTTTTCACAGTTGGAAATGGCGGTCCGGCTGTCCCGTTTGAGGACCGCTCACCGGACAACACCAGAACTTTACTGGCGTGGAACCTAGCCCATTACCGCGTTATTGATTTCGGCCAGCCGATGCAGCGAGATTCCGGTCGCTTGTTCTCTAACCAAAGGGTGGTCAGTGGACGGATCGAGCTGAATGTAGGGAACCACTCCTGGCTCCCTATTGTGCACATGCGCCGCAATGGAGGTCGTTGACTGGTCGTAGGGCAGCTCGTTGCATAGCCAACCGAACACCGGGGGCATCGCGGCCCGTGCCGGGTCATCCCAATGGTCCGCAATCTTTTGGATACTTTCTTGACTGAGCGAGACCCAGGCAGACCAGCTAAACACCTCACCAGGGACATCAATAAGAGGGATCTCAATGTGCCCTCTAAGGAAGTAATGCCATTCCCCTTGGACTTCAAGCACGCACATGTCGTCGGTCAGTTCGCCGGCTTCGCGTTCGGTTGCAGTGGCATGCAGTCAAACATCGGGAGCCTGGGCTCCGAAAACCCTCGCGAGCCCTCGATGCCGCTGTCCGCAGGTGCCGCATTTCCATCCGAATCCGCTCCGGCCAACCATTGATTCCCCCATTTTCGCGATCACTTTGGCTTCCCGAAGCCTACCTGTGAAGGATGTCCTTCCTCATGTGTCCGTTGGATGATCCCTGAGGACACGCGTCATGTTCTGCCCCAGCCGCGGTTGCATGAAGATGGAGACGACCTCTACCTTCCCCTGGACCTCTACCCGCACTCACGCCTGCCTGCTCTGCGGCAGCGAGACGATATGAGCATGATCGAACACGTCAGCGCCGAGTCGCCCGTTTCCGGCAAGTCCGCCGTGACCATGATCCTTGCCAAGGAATTCCCGCAGATTGTGGACTTCGACGCCGCCGGGATGACGACAGAAGAAGTTCATTACCACCTCGGGGAGTCCGCCGGAGTCGCCTTCTTCCAGTTCCAAGCACTTGTGGCGCAGCCCCGACCGGGCGTTCCCTTGACTGCGAGCGTCAACTGACCGAACGAGCGCGTTGGTGAACCAGCCCGGATCGGAATGAACCAACGACAGGAAAGACCGGGTTGAATTGGGGCAACGTCCAACTGAGGAGGTGAACTACGGCCGGCACCCCGCCGGCACCCGTGACCGGGACGGCCGGGAGCACCGGGACCCGGTACTACGACGCCGCAGGGAACCTCGTCGGGATCACCGACGGCACCGGCACCACAGTCACCCTGGGCTCCATCACCGCCCACTCCCCACCATCGAACACAGTTAGTGAGTTACCCCGGCCGCTAGCGCCAATGTGGGAAGGGTTGCTTCTACTTTTGGAGATAAGGTGATCCATCCGGCCACCTTGGAGGGTCGTCTATGCGTTCCCTCTCCAAAGGTTTCATCCCTTTCAAATTCAATTGGTCAGCGAGATATCCGGACCTGTGAATTGGAATGCGCCGCCACCACCAACCCTCCTGCCGCTCCACATGGTAGTAGTAGCGAAGGGTGCCGCGTGTGTCTTCTTCCGTGGCTGCCAGGAACCGGCCATCCAGTGCGTCAAGTTTCTTTTGGAAAGCCGCTCGCACGTGGTCGGTCAGGAGTGGCCATGCCGCAGCAAGCCAGTCACGGGATCCTAGGTCGTTCGTGTACTCGTCCACCATCTCGTCGTATTCCGACTCGATGTTAGTTACCAGCCACTCCCAGATGTTCATCATTTGGTCGAAGCTGACTTCTAGTTCTCCGCGTTCATGGAGGACCTTCGAAGCGTGTTCCAAGGATTCGTAATCTTCAGCTGTAAGCTCACTCATCTCATCCATTGTCCCATCCCCCACCGGACGGTTCGCGCGGGTTACAGCGGATACCTCTCGGGGCTAGATTTGGAGAATGAGGCCGACTGGGCAGAACCCAACCTCGTGGTCCTCTGGCCCCGGCCCGGCGGCCACATACCCGATGGCCTGGAGTGTGTTTGGGCATGGGAGCATGCAGATATGACCCGACGACGAAGGCCGCTTCCCTCAAGGAGCTACAGCTCAACAGTTCAAGGACCCGGCGGGGACCCTGCCATCCTTATTGAGTCCTTGGAGGTCCGCCCGGGCCAGAAGATTTGCCTGACGTTCGAGAGCGCCGATCCTGCGTGGCGGCAAGGCCTGTTCCTAGGAACGGCCGGCTTGTTGTCCGTTGCCGGCGCCACCTCGCCTCAGCTGAATCTCTGGACAGACTCGGCCCCGCCCGAAGTCCTTATCGACGTTCTTGAGACGGACGGTTCCCTGGTTCTCTACAACATCTGGGATTCTGGCCGGGGACGCCGATCGCAAAGCCACACCTCAGGAATGATCCTGGAGCACCTTGCCGACAACGCGCGCCGGTACAGGTGCACAGACTTTGGATCAACCCCGGACTTCGGAAAGCTCGTATTCCGCATATCCTTCGACGACCGGTAGGCGTGGGCTGAGGACTTTGAATTTCATTCAGAGCGAGTCGGCGGCCCAGTTGGGCGGAAGCGCAGCATCCTCGTCGGTCATGAGCCGAACCTATCACCAGGTCAGACACAATACGGCTCCCTATCAAATTGGCTCAGCTGTCTCCTCTAGGCCTGGAAACCAAGAATTCTGGACACACGAGTCATGACGCACATCGATCGGAATAGGAGAAGGTTTTTGGCTGTCCGCAAAGGGATGGCGAGTTCAATCGGTCGTTGCAACACCCCTTTTGTTGTGAGGTGTTGTGCATGTTGTCGAAGAAGGAACGGATCGATAAGGAGGCCCGGTTCTGGGTGCTGATGGCCCAGGGCTCGACGCTGATCGCGGCGTGCGAGGCTGTAGGAGTGGATCGACGAACTGGGCGGCGTTGGCGCCAGGCGACCGGCGGGCGGATCCCGCGGAAGAAACCCGAACCTTCGGGCCGATACCTGTGCCTGGAGGACCGGCTGCAGATCGCGGATCTGCACATGTCCGGGACCAGTGTGCGGGCGATCGCGGAACAGATTGAGCGGTCGGCCTCGACAGTCAGTCGTGAGCTGCGCCGTAACGGCCCCGGGACGGGCGCGCGGGGACGGGGGAAGTATGCGCCGTATGCGGCGCAGAAACGAGCCGAGCTGCGCGGACGCCGGCCCAAGGCCAGCAAGTTCGATGACCCGGAACTGGCATCCTTGGTACAGGCCAGGTTGTGCGTGAAGTGGAGCCCTGAGCAGATCAGTGACGACCTCGCCATGACGTTCCCGGACCGGTCGGAGATGCGGGTGTGTCCCGAGACGATCTACCAGGCGTTGTATGTGCAGGGCCGCGGTCACCTGCGCGCGGACCTGCACCGACACTTGCGCACGGGCCGCGCCGTGAGGCGGCCAAGACGCTCCACCGGCAAGCGGGCGGGGAAGATCCCGGACATGATTTTGATCAGCGAACGACCCGCCGAGGTCGCCGACCGCGCCGTGCCCGGGCATTGGGAAGGGGATTTGGTGCTGGGGTCGAACTGCCGCTCGGCCATCGCCACCTTGGTGGAGCGCCAGACCCGGTTTACGATGCTGGTCCACCTGCCCGATGACCACGGCGCCATCGCTGTCCGTGACGGCCTGCTGGCGGCGATCAAGACCCTGCCGCAGCACCTGCGTAAGTCGCTGACCTGGGATCAGGGCACCGAGCTGGCCCAGCACCGCCAGATCACCGTGGCGACCAGGATGGACATCTACTTCTGCGACCCGCACTCACCCTGGCAGCGCGGAACCAACGAGAACACCAATGGGCTCTTGCGCCAGTACTTCCCAAAGGGCACCGACCTGTCCGCGCACTCACCCGAGCGGCTGCTCGAAGTCGCCGCCGAACTAAACGCCAGGCCCCGCAAGACCCTGGGCGGCATCACCCCCGCCCAGGCCATGGAACGGCTACTATTTGAACCAGAAAAACCCGCCGTTGCAACGACCGCCTGAATTCGCCGATCCTTTACCGGGCACCGTCGAGGCGAGTCAGCGCGCCGGAGGCTTCAATGGTTATCCGTGCTCGCTAGTCTCGGTGTGTGCCTGATTATCGGCAACACCCCAGCGTCGTCGCCCATTGGCTCGCCGGTTCGCTGGTTCGCTTCAGCCTCTTCCTGAAGCATTAGAGGCAACGGAGACCGTATGGTTTGCGCCGCCTCCACGGCCAGACACCGAGCATTACGAGACTGGGCGAACTCGGCCACCGACGTGTCGGTCGGCTTAGCTCGTCGCGTTTCGGTGGGAGTTTCCAACTGATCAAATAAGGACATCAAATGACCGACCACCCAACTAGATTTACCCTCCAGGAACTGTCCGAGGTGTTTGATGTGCTGGTACGCCACGTCGAAGAACGATACGGCCCAACGAGTGAGTTGGACTTGGACAATTTCTGGTCGATACCGGCCGCCGAGCTCTACGACGACTACGACAAGCCGAGTGAGCTCACCATAGGTCAACTCACTGAATCACTGGACAACATTCGAAGCGTTGCCGCAGATCCAGAGCACGCGATTCCTACGCTCTCGTGTGGTTGGGGGATATTCTGCGGGCCACTGGACACAAGTTGGTGAGCTAAATCGGGTAACAGGAGCACTAGCTCGAAGTGCGGCTACTCGATCCTGATATAGCTCACCGAAGGCAATGGGACCTCGCTCATGGCATGTTTGTTCGACTGCTAGTTGCAGCTGGGGGACCTTCTAGGACTTCTGCCTCATCATGGGGCAGCCTCAGCCGCGGTGAGAAGTCGACTTTCCAACTGTCGAGCTCAAAGAGGCCATCTTCCCGGTCCACGTACAAGGCCAGCGCGACGGGCACACCGTCTATGTCCTTGAACCAACCTTCGGCAATCGTTCGTCCATACCGAGAACGGCTTTTGCCCGAAGTGAAGCGGAGGCTACCCATTCCCCCATCATCCATGTCGGATGCTCTCAGCGCCCTCAGATCAACGGGCCCGCGGTCCCATTCCGTTGCTCGACTCAGAAGCACTGACAGGATCAAGACCTCACCATCTTCTAGTGGCCGTTCTTTCATTTGATGATCTTAATGCTCGGATCAAGTCATGGATATGTCCGTTGAACGGCAGCCCGTAAGCCGGTCGCTCACCGGGCACCCGACCTAAGGACACTGGCCAAACATACTTTCGTGTAAACCTCCGAGCCCAGACCTATCTGGCCCTGCGCCGAGCCTGATCGTGCCGAACTGACGCCGCGACACCATTTGTTGGATCACACTGGCGGCCATGGTTCGTTGATTAGGCGTCTGGCTTCCTCGACGATTTGCTTCCCATAGTGATCGCGACCCATTCGCCAGGACGGACTCCAGTCCTCCCACTCGCTCACCCTACCCATAAGTGGCGTAAGGGCAGCGGGCTGGCCGAGCTCGATCCATCCCCGGAACCAGATCAGCCTCCCCGCAACTTCTGGTTTCGCGCTCCCATCCACGATGGCCTCGCACAGCCAGCGGACCAGTTGCCATCGCTCACGTGCTTGGTCGATCGGGGCGGGCGGGGCCAGATTCAACTCGGCCGCGACGACGCGGAATAGGTCGTGTGCATCGCCCTCCTCCCGCCGCGACAGGCCAGCGAGGAGCGGGAGTGACGGCGAATCGACGCCGTCCAGCATGGCGCGTAGCGCAGTGTCAATGAGCACGTTTGAGCCTACGGTCTCGCCGAGCGCTTCCCGCGTGGCGAGCATTCGAAGATCCCTCAGCGCGTCCATGGGACTAGTTTCACAGAGTCACCGCCCAATTGCCTGGTCCATACGTTTTGGAGGACACGTACGTGACCTTCACTAGGACTATTGCCGTTTTGCGCCCGCGTCGCGAGATTCGGATCTGGTTTCAAGCCGATCCCTCACCGGACACCCTTTCTGGTGGGTCTAGCGTCCGACGGTCAAGGTCGTCGTAGTTTGGTCCGCGGCGGCGAACTGGTCCAGAACTTTGACGAGCCTGTCCAGGGTGTCGTCGCCGGCGCCGTGTGCGTCTGCCTCGACGACCTCAAGAATTGCCAGCGGCAGTTGACTGGCGACGTCGTAGGCGCTTCTCAAAGGTGATGCTATGTCCAGCCGACCCCGCAGGAAGTACGCCGGTACGCGGCGCAGCCGCTCTAGTACTACAGTCGCGTTTTTCCTGCGCGTCGGCGTTTTAACCGGGATTCGCCCTTCCGTGTTAATTCTTTCCGGTGGTGATGATATTTGCGTGGCGGATGTGCGGGAATGGGCCGATGGTTTGGTCGAGGTCGGGGAGCTGATCGGGGCGAGGTTCGCCCGGTCCGAGCCGCGGGCGAACGCGGTCGAGTATGTGCGGGGGCTGCTCTCTGAGGAGGAGCGGAAGAACTCCTGGACCCTCTCGGAGCGCGCCGGTCACCGGGTGCCGGACCGGATGCAGCGGCTGCTCTCGAGCACGGACTGGGACCCGGATGGGCTACGGGACGATCTGTGCTCTTACGTCGTGGAGAAGATCGGGGACCTGGACGGGGTGCTGGTCGTGGATGAGACCGGTTTTCTGAAGAAGGGCCGGCGGTCGGCCGGTGTCGCCCGCCAGTATTCGGGGACCGCGGGACGGGTGGAGAACTGCCAGATCGGCGTGTTCCTCACCTATGCCACCAGGCACGGCAGAACGTTCCTGGACCGGGAACTCTACCTGCCCAAGGAATGGACCGACGATCCGGG
Source organism: Arthrobacter sp. DMZ02-1R (assembly GCF_057747935.1). Taxonomy (NCBI): domain Bacteria; kingdom Bacillati; phylum Actinomycetota; class Actinomycetes; order Micrococcales; family Micrococcaceae; genus Arthrobacter; species Arthrobacter sp. DMZ02-1R. The sequence continues at coordinate 1,293,682 of NZ_CM173230.1, read as the reverse complement.
CCGGTGCGCGGGAGCCGGCATCGCGCAGGGCCGCGGGTTCAAGACCAAACCGGCCCTGGCCATCGACATGATCGAACGAGCCCTGGATGCCGGGGTTCGGGCGAAATGGGCAGCCGGAGACGCTGTCTACGGCCAGCACTCCGGACTGCGCCGCGCCTTGGAGGAACGCGGAATCTATTACGTCCTCGCGGTCCCGGTTTCCCAACGCGTCGTGGTCAAGGACGGTTCCTTCCTGGGCGTCGAGAAGCGCGCCGACGCGGCGGTCGCTGACGTGGCCCCGTCCTCGTGGCGGACCCGCTCGGCCGGCGACGGGTCCAAGGGAAACCGCCATTACGCCTGGGCCAGGGTAAGGATCAACGGCGCCGAAGACGGCCAGGCCGAGCACTGGCTGCTGGCCCGCCGCAACCTGGCCAACCCTCCGAGCTCGGGTACTTCATCTGCCACACCCCCAAACGCGTTGCACTGGCCGAGATGGCCCGGATCGCCGGGATTCGCTGGTCGATCGAAGAGACCTTCCAGACCGCCAAGGGCGAGGCCGGGCTCGACCACTACCAGGTCCGCCAGTACACCGGCTGGTACCGGCACAACGTCGCTGGCCCTTGTGGTGACCACCGCCCAGAGCACGAGCTCCGATACCCGGTCGGGATGCTCCACCGCGTAGACCCGGTGGCCATCGCCCGTGTCCAGCATTCCGGTGTCGTAGGGCTCCGAGATTGGGTGCAGCATGTTCAGATCCTACCGAGCCGCGAGTTCACGCAAGGGGTCCTCTCACATCGGGAAGAGAGATAGTCAACAGCAGCGCTGGTGCGGTTAGCGAGATCCGTCAGCGGCCAAGCACCGAATCCGCGATCTGCCGTGCGGCTTCGGCCGCCGTGATGTGTGTGGTGTCGACGACTTCGGCTTCATGGTGCAGCCAGCTATGGGCCGCCTCGGCGTATGGCTCCAGATACGCGAAGCGGAAGGTCGAGGGGCCGAGGTCTTTGTCGTTCTGTATGCGGTCGCGGAGCGTGGCTTGGTCAGCGTGGAGTACAAAGTGTTGGATTGGTATCCCGTGAGCGGTAAGACCAGTGCTGATTTCCCGCCAGTAGCTCTCGACCAAAACAGTCATTGGCATTACCAGCGTGCCTCCGGTGAACTCAAGCACGCGCCGCGCGGTTTCGACAACGAGCGGCCGCCATGGATCCCAGTGTTGGAAGTTACCCGTCGCAGGAAGTCCCGGATGGATGTCCATGAGCACCTCACCGACCTTCTCAGCGTCGAGGACACGCGCGTCGGGCAGCATCGGCTGCAAGAGGGCGCTCGTCGTCGTCTTTCCCGCTCCGTGGGTGCCGTTGAGCCAAACGATCATGGACCGACTCTAGTGCCATGAAGTGGCCCGCATACGGCGCCCGATAGCCAGTCGATTACCGTGCCGCGCAAGCCCACCGCCAAGTTTGTCGTTTTCAGCGGTCTAGGTTCGAGTAAGACGAGCTCGACTAGGTCTGGTCCTTTACCCCAGTTCCTGAGTATTTTCCGGGCACTGTCGTACTGCTCTGCCAGCGGAGCTCCCTGCTCAATAAGGGGGAGGGATCGATGATGAAATCCAGCATTGGATACAAGCCGTCCCGATCCGATCTAAAACCATCCAGGCCAGCAAGCCTCAATCCGAGTTGCTGCGCCCTGTCCAGGGCATCAAAAACTATCTCGATACAAATTAGAACTATTGATTCTCGGATGCTCACTTGTTCTGGGAACTCGGATGCCAGTGCTGAGATGAAGTCGTCTTCTGACAATCGTTTTTCCAATCAAACCTGGTGCAACGGGTCCTGACCAAAGCAGGCGCAGCTGACTCCAGATGAACGGCTCTCGGTATGGACGGTGGATTCATTCAATGTTGGTGGGCCGTGACGCACGGATTCGAAATTAGCGATCAAACGACCAAAGCCCTAAACCGCCTCCGGGTAGTGAGACGCACTTTTCCCTCTTCCTTCCGGCAAAAGTCCACGCCTCGTAGTCGTCGTCGGGATCCACTCTCAATTGGCTCCCATCACCAAACTCCAAGGAAGGCTCTCCGGCTACCTCATCGACAGTCGCCCTTCTGATGACTTCGTGGAGAAGCCTCAGTACTTGAGATGCGTTTCCACCAGAATGCTCAGGATCAAGGATTTGAATATCTCCGCTCGGGCTGCGGATCGACAATTCCGACTCAATGCGGATCTCGGCACCGTCGTCAGTCAGGAGGGTTATTGCAAAGTCGAATCCGATTCGGGAGACTTTCTGTCCTGCGATGCCAAGGTTCATTGAGTCCTCTCTTCGGTATGTCGTAGGTCCCGTCTGGCTTCGAAAACCCTAGCGCGGGATACATGTCACTTTTCCACAAACCACCCGGACGGTCCCGCGTCCCCAGCTGCACGGGACCGGCCGACCGTTTCGGCGACGGCCCAAGCAGCGCCTACCTTGACTTCGTATTCATCAGGAACCTGGCCGGCAAGTTCAGGGCATCGGCGTTCCGGAGGAGTACCACCGTCAAGGCTGGGCTACGGATATGGTCCGGGCACTCCTGGACCATTACCCGGAGGTCCACTTAGGTCCGCCCATAAGCCGGTCCCCCACCGGCCCAAGCGCCTCCCAAAATTTCCAGATCACGATCGCCGCGTTTCCGCGGCCGGCCGATTCCCGTAGGACCGGCCCGCAAAAATGCTCGGTGAAGGTGCCTCAACGCGACACGGAATAAGCCTGGTCGCCACGGACAACTGTGTCCACACCGGACATCTAGATCGCCCCGCCGGCGGTGGGCGGCGCGCCGGTGTCGTTCCCGCCGACGCCGACCTGCTCGCGGGCGACATAGTTCTCGATGTCGAAAAGATTGTCCGCGCGCTCCGCGATATTCAACAAAGTAGTCATCGAGGCCACTTCCTCCACCTGCTCCTTCAGGAACCAAAGCATGAATTGCTCGCCGAGGGGATCATTCTGTTCCCTCGCGGCACGGAAGAGTTCCTCGATATTGCGGGTAACTTCCTTTTCCTGGGCCAACGCCAAAGCAAGCGGCTCGCGCACATTGGCAAACTCGTTGCGGACGGCCGGAACTCCCGGAATCTCGACCGGCTGGTTGCGGTCCAACATGTACTGGACCATCATCATGGCGTGGTTGCGCTCTTCAAGTGATTGCCGATAGAAGTGTGCCGCCAGCTGCGGCAGGTCCTGGCCATCAAAGTACACCGCCACCGCGAGGTACTGCTGGGACGCAGCAAACTCGTTTCCAACCTGGGCGGACAGGAGCTCATTGAATGTCTTCTTTGCCATGCGCCCGATCCTACCCTTGGCGCTCGACCCCGGTATGTGCGGCCCGAACGGGAGCGAGCCCTATTGATTCCCACCCCGCAACAGCAGCGCACCAGCGTTGGCCGCGACGATCAGCGCAATCCCGGCCCACTGCCCAACATTGAGATCCTGATGCAGGCCTAGCGCTCCAATGATCGCTGCGAACACCGGATTGATGCTCATGAGCACCCCAAACAGCTGGGCAGGGACCCGGCGCAGCGCTATCAGATCTGCCACGTAGGGCAGCACGGAGGCCAGGATGCCCGCACTGACGGCGCAGATGATGGCAAAGCCGTCCAGCGGCTGGCTCACAAAGATCACGACGGCGACCGGTAGGTACAGCGTTGCCGATACTCCGGTTGCGGCTGCTGTCCCTTGAATACCCTGGATGCGTTGTCCGACGGTTCGGTTCAGCAGGATGTAGAAAGCCCAGCTGCAGGCGGCGACGAGTCCGAGACCGATGCCGGCATAGTCCATGGACGCGTCCGGCTGGGTAATCGCGACCACGCCGGCACCCGCGGCAACAGCACACACGGCGCTGCCCTTCCGGCGCGAACTGAGCAGGGCGACGGCCAAGGGTCCCAGGAATTCCAGCGTCACGGCCAGTCCCAGCCCGATCCGCTGGATGGATGCGTACAGGCAGAGGTTCATCGTCCCGAACACCACGGCAAGGAGGAGCACAGGCCACCATTGCCGCCAACTGAGCTCGCGCAGCCGCGGACGAACGATGGGCAGGAGCACCGCTGCGGCCACGAGTTGGCGGACCGCAACAACCCCCAGGGGTCCCATGACGGGGAATGCGAGGGAGCCGGTCGCGGCACCCAACTGGTTGGACAGCGAACTGGCCACAAGCGTTGCCACGCCGCCCGCCTTTCGCGACGGCGACCCTGCGGACCCGATGGCTGCTGCATTGGTCTCGATCATGAGGGAATTCTGCGCCCCGGCCCACATCCCCAAAAAATGCATGGATAGTCCTATTTATACGGTGAGTGCATGAATATGATGGTGCCATGGGCGTGGAGTTAAGGCAGTTGCGCTGCCTGGTGGCAGTAGTCGAGGAGGGCAGCTTCACCGACGCTGCCATCGAACTCCTGATGTCCCAGGCGGCAGTGTCCCGCAACATCGCAGCACTCGAGCACACGGTCGGCGCGAGGCTCGTTGAACGCACCACTCGGAGCGTGGCCCTGACCCCCAGCGGCGAGCGGGTGCTGTCCAAGGCGCGGCGCCTGCTCTCGCTCCTCGCGGAGCTGGAGCAGGAGGCACGGGCAGGAACGGGGAAAATACGGATCGGCTACGCGTGGTCCGCCTTGGGAGAGCACACCACCGAGTTCCAGCGGCGGTGGGCCGCCACGTTCGCCGACACGGAACTTCAGTTGATCCACTCAAACAGCCCGACGGCGGGGCTCACCGACGGGACCACCGACCTCGCCATCCTTCGGCGCCTGCCGGAAGCGGCCGCCGTCGGGCACGTCCGCATTGGTGCGGAAAAGCGCTACTGTGTCATGTCCTCGGAGGATCCTCTGGCGCCCAGGCGGACGGTGACGCTCGCGCAAATTGCCCAGCGGCCGGTGGCGATGGATCTCCGTACAGGCAGCACCACCCTTGAGCTCTGGCCCGAGCACGGTCGCCCGCAGGAGGTGATCGCGATTCACGACGTCGACGACTGGCTGACGCTGATCGGCAGCGGTGCGGCGCGCGGCATCACCGCCGAGTCGACGGTGCACCAGTATCGACGGCGGGGCCTCGTCTACCGTCCGGTGCGCGATGCCCCGCCCGTCCCCGTCTATGCGGCCTGGTCGAAGAAGGACCCGCCGCGGGAGCGCGAACGCATTGTTGAGTTGCTGGCAGGGTTATATGGCTGACACACGCTTCAGAGCCAGAGAACAAGCCCGACGCCGGCTGCTGCGGCACCGACACATGCGGCCATAGTGCCCACTCCGTTGAGGAGGGCCAGACCAGTCCGGCCGCTCTGGATAAGCCTGACAGTCTCCAGGCTTGCCGTACTGAAGGTCGTGTATCCGCCAAGGAATCCGGTGCCGAGAATCAACTGAAGGGATTCGGGAGCCTGATGTGCCATGACCAGACCGGCCAAGATTCCCATGAGTAGTGAGCCGGAGACGTTGATGAAGATGGTGCCCAGCGGCAGGGCGGTCCTGGCCCGGGAGCGGACCACGCCATCCACCACAAAGCGGGCAGCCGCCCCTGCGCCGCCCGCGAGCGCAATCAGAAGGACGGTCATGGCTGGGCCTCCCGCCTTTGTTGGGCGGACTTGTGCCGGAACGCTCCAAGCCAGATACCCAGGGTTGTGGCCGCGGCACCACCGAACAGGCTGGCAGCCAGGTACCACAGCGCGTCCATTCCCCGGCCGGCGCCGCAGAGATGGACCGAGTCCAGTGCCAGGGTGCTGTAGGTGGTGTAGGCCCCCAGGAAACCACTCCCGATGCCGAGCCGGGCAACCCGGCGGAGTCCGGCGTCGGGCCCGCTCCGAGCGAGGGCCTCGAGGAGCCAGCCCAGCGCGAGCGCACCGGACAGATTGATAAGCAAAGTGGGCAGCGGCCACGCGTCCGGCGCCGGAACGGCCATGCCAAACCCGTAGCGGCTCAAAGCGCCGAGGATTCCTCCGGCCGCCACGAGGAGGACGAACCGCCCGTGCAGATGGAGCGGGCGGTGCGTGTGCCGGTCCGGTGGTGCAGTCTGGGTTTTGGCTCCCGGCGGCGCGGTGCTGCTTTCCTTCATTGATCCCTGCTTGCGTCGTGACGGCCCAAGGGAACCATGAGCACGGGGCAGTTTTGGCGATGGGCCAGGTGCAACGCTACCGATCCAGTGACCAGTCCTTCAAACTTCGGACCGAGTCCATGTTCCTTGGTGCCAACGACGATCATGGAAGCGTTGATACTCGCGGCATAGCGGCCCAATGACCTCGCAGGCTCGCCTGCGAGTGTGACAAATGACCACCGCACACCCGTTCCGTCGAGTTGATCCGCGATGCGGGACTGCAGCGACTCCGATATGGCCGCGGCGTCGTCGTCGATTCCGTCAGGATCGATCGGCTGGGCCACCAGATGCCCATCCCGGTCCCCTGCCGCCGGAAAGCTCGTGACGTCAACGAAGGCCAGAACCAGCTCCAATCCGGCGGCAAGAGCTACTGCCACGGCCCTCTCAACCACCATGGCAGGCTGCTTCGGGAGCACACCGGCCAGTACCGGTCCGGTCAATCGGGCGGGGCTGCCCTTGGCCAGCGGCGTGTCCTCGCCACGGGGGTTGCTCATGGGGCTCTCCAAAGGTCCGGGTTGTCAGGATATGGGTTCTTCGATCTTGCTCCAGTATGGTCGCCGAAGACTGGCGTTGTCCCAAGCGCTAGGCGAGAATGTCGATATGTGCGGTCGGTTCAGTGTCGGTTTCGAAGCAGACTATCTCTCAAGGAAGCTGGGTGCTGTGCTGCGGGGTGATACCGACTACCCTTCGCCAACGCTCCAGATCAATCCGACTGACCCTGTGGTCTTCCTGAGAGGGCGGGCGGGGGAAGGCTCAGTCGGACGGGAGCTCGCGGCCGGGCGGTGGGGCTTGGTTCCATCATTTTCAAAGTCCTTCGATTCGAAGGTACCCACCTGGAATGCGCGTTCGGAAACCGCTGGGGCAATCCCGGTGTTCAAAGCTTCCCTGCCGAAGTGGCGGGCCGTAGTCCCGGCTTCTGCCTACTACGAGTGGAAGAAGTCGGGGCCTGGCCGCAAGGATCCCAAGCAGCGCTACATCGTCGAACCGCAGGATGAGCTGATTACCTTCGCCGGTTTGTTTGCGCCGTGGCGTGACGAGAGCATCGCGGACAAGTCAGCGCCCGGAGCGTGGCGTCTGTCCTGCTCGATCCTGACCATGGATTCCCCTCCGGAAGGCGTTCACGAGAGACTGCACAATTTGCATGATCGGATTCCGGTGCCAATTTCTGCGGACATGATCGACGATTGGGTCGACCCCAAGGAAACCCGGGGCCAGGCCCTGTTGGATGCCGTTCTTGGGGATGCGTATGGCTTGGCGTCGTCATGGACGATGAGGCCCGTAGAGCTGGTGGACGACAACACCAAGTTGGTGGACGTCGCGAACCCGGCCGCCTGAATCATCGCTCGCAGCGTTCAACGCTCGTAGCGCAGTTCGGCCCGCACGTCCGTGTCTTTCAGCCAGGTCAACCTCGTGGCCGATCCGAAGGGGTTCGGCCACCATTGCACCAACACTTTGCCCTCCGCCGTCCGGGTGACCATGGCCGGAACGTATTGAAGGTATTTCGGCCATACAAGCTTGGCGATGACGGGAACCCTTGAAACGGTGGACAGCGGCTCCGTTTGACGCGGAGGCGGGGCGCCAACTGAGTTCAGGGGCGCGGGATACTCGGGCTGGTCAGACATGCCCGCATACTACTGCGAGGCATCGACAATATGGAGGGATTCCGCGGCGTACTCCAGAGCGGCCGCCTCTGCGGAACCCACTTCGACAAGTTCTTGGAGGCCGCCAAGAAAACCAATCACCATGTGCACGAAGGCCGGCTTTCCGCCGCAGAAGAGAGAAGCCACTCGTCAACTGTCCCGCCCTCACAACAAGCGTCTGAGACTGTCGCGAATCAGACATTCGCTACTTGCCTGGTGGGGCCGGGTAGATGTTACTGGGAATGCAGACGGTTCGGGATCTTGGCAGGACATGCGCATCAACATCCGGGGGGGGCGGCAAAGAGCACTCACGGGCGTCCCTGCGAGTCTCGCTGTCGTCTTGGTCCTGAGCTGGGCAACGTGACAGGCACAGTCACAACACCAACAATCTGTATATTCGCTTGACAATTTCAGTCATCCAATGAGTGGATAAAACTATGACCAATACCGCAAGGACCAATGAGATTGCCTTTGATCCGACCCCATTTCCACACGCTGTCATTGATGACCTGTGGGACGGTGAGCTCCTGGAGCGTGTGATTCGAGAGTATCCGAGCTTCGAAGATTCTCGTTGGATACGGTATGGAGACCCGGAGCATGAAGAGAAGCTCGAGGGCCCGGAGGAGATGTTCGGCGACGCGACACGTGAGTTGGTGAGGCACATTGCGGGTCTTTCCAGCGACGTGAGCGAGTCCCTGGGTTTGCCTGAGCTCCTTCTTTCCACAGAGGGTGGCGGCTACCACATCACCCAGCCCGGAGGCGGGTTGGCTGTCCATGCAGATTTCAACCGAAGCGAGAGCGGCTTGTACCGCCGCGTAAATGTAATCATTTACCTGAATACCGACGAGGAAAAACTCGATGGCGGCGAATTGGAACTGTGGGGTGGCTCAGGGCCTGTCGCGCAAGTCGTTCCGAGGTTCAACCGCACATTGCTTTTCGAGACCAGCGACCATTCATTCCACGGACACCCCGCGCCTTTGAGAGGTCAAAACTTTCGGCGCAGTTTCGCCGCATATTTCTTCTCCAAAGCTGCGCCCGCCGGGTACAACGGCGACCACAGCACGGTGTGGCATCCGATGGGAAAGCGTGTGGTCGCGTGATACGCAGAGGCGTCATCGTCGGATTCGGTTTCATTGGCCAAGGACATTTGCGAGGATATCAAAGCGGCCTCGAAGTCCAGATAGTAGGGGTTTGCGATACATCGCCGTCCAGGCGGAGGGCGGCTGAGGCCCAAGGTCTGCCTGCCTTTGCTGATATTTACGAATGCCTTCGGAAAACGGCGCCGGATTTCATTGATATCTGTACCCCTCCGAGTAGCCACCGTGACTATATGGAGGTGGCACTCGATCAGGACGTCCACGCGTTGTGTGAGAAGCCCATGTTCGCTGCCGGGGACATCCGGGAGGAGGATATCTACACCGCTGCAGTTTCCGGTCACACTGTTATTTTCCCTGCACACAACTACCGTCATGCTCCCGTCTTGAAGAGGATCGCCGAACTTCGGAGATCCGCTGTCGGAAACTCCTTGTTTGGCCATATGGAAACCAGGCGGGTAGGGCACGCCCGCGGCATCGCCGACTGGAATCCTGACTGGAGACGGGATGAAGGACTGTCCCTGGGCGGTATCCTCATCGATCACGGCCCCCACACGTTCTATGTCGCCGAGTTACTGGCAGAATCCTTCATAGAGGCCGTTTCGTGCTCGCTCTACTACACCGACGATTTCCCAACAACGGATGACTCCGCGCTGATCAGACTCAAGTTCCGTAATTCCGCCGAATTTTCGGTTGTTCTCACATGGGGTGCAGGGCTTCGTGAGACGCAGTACAACGTGACGTACGAGAACGGCCATGCATCCGTTGTCGGAGACGAACTGGAATTTAGATCAGGAGACCAAGTCCATTCGCAGACAGTCACCTCGGATTTCAATGACGCGAGCCACTCGCAGTGGTTTGCAGGACTCTACCGTGAGTTCGCAGCCGCAATGGACGGAGACGGCGTGCGCTACACCCGACTCGAGGAAGCTTGGCGTATCCGGCAGACTTTGCTTTCAGCACAAATCTCGGCAAGTGAAGGCGGAGTCTGGCGCGCTCTTGGCGCCTGCGAACAACCGAGTCTGACCATTGGCAATTAGGAGCGAAGCGGGTCTTTCCGGAGAGCGCTGAAGTACGATGCCCGCGCCTTCACCAGGGGAACAGTCCTGCCAAACGACGGCAACAGGGTTCCGTTCTATCCCCAGTACGCGGCACGGGCCAGTGGCCAGTTCCTTTGGGACAGGGATGGCAACAAGTACCTCGACTACGTCCTTGGCTACGGACCCGTCATCCTCGGCCACAACGACCCGGAGGTAAAACAGGCAGTCCGGGACGCCCTGGATCGCGACGCTGCCCACTGCATGGCACCATTGTGGCCGGCCGAACAGGTGGAACTGACGGAGCTCCTCACCCAGGTGATACCCAATGCAGAAAGCGCCATGCTCCTCAAGACAGGATCAGACGCCACTTCTGCCGCCGTCAGAGTCTCTCGGATCTGGACCGGCAGAGACATCGTTCTGCGCTCCGGGTACAACGGATGGCACGACTGGTCCGTTGAGCAGGCAGCCGGGGTACCCGACGCCGTTCGGGCGCTCACCCTCGAATTCGACAGCGCAGATCTCGGTCAGTTGGAGTCTTTGCTTCAGGCGCACCGAGGCAACGTCGCCTGTGTTGTGACGACACCATTCGATGAGGAGGTTCTGCCGGCGGGCCACCTTCAGAAGCTGGCCGTGATTGTCAGAGAACATGATGCGCTCCTTGTCCTCGATGAGATGAGAAGCGGGTTCCGCATGGATGTCGGAGGGGCCCAGTCGTTCTTTGGCATACGCCCGGACCTGGCGACCTACAGCAAGGCGATTGCCAACGGATACTCCATATCCGCCCTTGTAGGACGAAGAGATATTCTCGGGAGCCTCTCCCGGACCAAGGTCTCGTCGACGTTCTTTGCCAGCCCCCTGGAAATGATCGCCGCCATGACCACGATCCGCAAGATCGTACGCGAAGACGTCGTCCCCAAGATCTGGGACCTCGGAACCCGGTTCATCAAGGGCTTGAAGGAGATCGTCGCCTCCGAAGGGCTGCCTGCCGACGTCGTGGGCTACCCGCCGGTTCCATTTCTGAAATTCAATGAAGGTCACGGGATGCTCGCGGCACGGTTCAGTGAAGAATGCGCGAAGGAAGGGGTCCTGATACATCCGGGCCACCAGTGGTTTATCAGTGCGGCTCACACCGTTGACGATATAGAGCACACACTCTCTGTCATGGAACTGGCGGGCCGGAGAGTAGCCCGGCTATGAGCGATGAGGAATTGCTGGCCCTTGTGACGGAAGCGATCCTTGCCGTGGCGGAAATCGCGCCGCAGCCCTCGGAGGCCTCGACCGACAAACCCGTCAATGCCCAAGGGGACTCGGTCAACAACCTGGACCTAGAGTCCCATCACGTGATCTCGCAGGTACTGGAGCGCGGCGGGGTATGCGCTGTGTCCGAGGAAGACCAGTTCCCACCCGCGGTGGAGGGGAACCTTGTCGCATACATCGACCCCATCGACGGGAGTAAGAATTGGGAATCAGGGAGGGGCCCATACGGTCCAAGTATCTGCATCCTGGACCGTCAAGGACCCTTGGTTGCCGCTGTGCTAGAAATCCGAAGCGGCAGACTGGTCACTGCGGTGCGAAACGCCGGATATCGTGTGGTCCGGAACCCAACGAAAGATCCAGGAGCCAGTAGGTCCAACATCCTTGGCGGCGATTATCTGCGCGACAACCACCAGCCCCCTGCCTGTTCCGGGGCTACCGCCCACGATCTGTGCGACCTGGCTTTGCAGCGGATGGACGTGTACATGGACCTCACAAACACCGTCTATCCGTGGGACTACCTTGGCGGCCTGCTGATCCTTGAGGAAGCCGGCGGACACTGCGAAGACAGGTATGGGCGGCCGCTGGTCCCCGAACCCGGTGAAAAGTTCACACGTCAACTCCTGGCCATCGGACCCGGCCTGAGAAATTCCCTTTGGCTCGCTGAAAAAACGAAGGACTCACTTTGAAAATCGGCATCCTGGCCCCGCCCTGGGACATCCCCCCGAAGGACTACGGCGGTTTGGAAAACGCCATCGACGTATTGGCAAGAGCGTTCAAAGTCGCCGGACATGAGGTCTATCTTTGGTCCTCAAAGGATTCAACGTGCCCTGTACATGTCGGAGGAACACTAGCGGCAGAACACGGAGATGCACCGTGGCACTCCGCGCCCGAGGAAGTGGACCACGTGATCCGAGGGTATACCTGGCTTCGCGAGCGCGGCGTCGACATCATCCACGACCACACCTATGTCGGACCCTTGCTCTCAGACTCCGTTCCGCAGATACCTGTCGTTGTCACCAATTCCCTACCGTTCGGTGCCCCGATTCCCGGCGCCACGCATCCTGATATGTCCGAGATCTACCGCCACATCGCTAGGACTGTTCCTGTCATAGCCCTGACGAACGATCATGCAAAGGGCGCGACCTTCCCCGTGACCTCCGTCATCGCGCACGGGACTGACTTCGGTACCTCCTACCTCGGCGGTGGAGGAGGAGACGAAGACGGCAAATACGTCGCAGTTCTCGGGAGGATGGCTGAAGAAAAAGGCATAGCCGAGTCCATCATGGCGGCCGTCAGAAGCGGTAACCGGGTCAAAGTGGCTGCGCGCATGGAAGAACCCGGAGAACGTGCATACTTCCGCGAAAGAGTCGAACCCCTGTTGGAAAAAGGAACCGTGGAGTTCATCGGGGCTGTCGGACCCAGCGAACGGACCAGACTCCTGAAAAATGCATCCTGCATGGTGAACCTCATCAAATGGCCAGAACCCTTCGGGCTCGTCATGATCGAAGCGATGGCCACGGGTACTCCCGTGGTCGGGACTGGGCTCGGATCAGTACCTGAGCTGGTATCCGATGGGCGGACTGGATACATCGCAGATCCGCACAAGGACCCCCACGAACTGATTTCCAAGGCCAGTAAACTTGACCGCCGCCGAGTATGGGAGACCGCTAAGTTGCGGTTCGACAGTGCAGTATGCGCCAAGAACCACCTTTCGCTTTATCGAAAGATCATCGAGAAAAGAGGCCGAGAATGACAGATGGAGCTACCGTCTCGGTCGTCCTGGTGAACTGGAACAGCGCCCAAGACTGCAGAGAATGCATAGTGGCGATCTCCCGGGAAGAGACCCGGGCGCGGGACCTTGAATTCATTGTCGTAGACAACGCCTCAGAGCTCCCGCTGGACGGGATTGAGGCACTCGCGAACGACGGCCTAAACGTCAATGTGTTTCCCCAGAAGACAAACCTAGGCTATGGTCGGGCATGCAATGTCGGTGCCCAGCATTCCTCCGGCGATTTCCTACTCTTCGTGAACCCAGACGTCCTACCCACCGGCGGCCTGATCGACGGGATGCTCGGCCAGTTGGCTTCGGATCCCGAGATCGGTTGCATCGGGGTCAGGCACGAATTCCCGGACGGTTCACTGCAATGGAGCACCGACGACCTCCCCTCTCTTGCCAACGATGTCGTGCATCTATCCCCCCTACATCTCCTCCCCGGCTTCAGGCAGTCAGCCAGAAAATACCGGCGCTGGTCAGCACATGACGAGGACGCCGACGTCGGGTGGGTCAACGGTGCGTGTTTCATGATGCGCGCCGCGACCTTCAAGGACGTGGGCGGTTTTGACGACAGGTTCTTCCTCTTCGCCGAAGAACTGGACCTGTGCCACCGGGTCTGGAAGGCCGGGTACCGGGTGCGATTCTTGGCCTCACCCGTGGTGATCCATCACCTTGGGGGCAGCTTCGGCTACAAATCCACCAGGCTCCACCGCCTTGCCCTCCTGAACCAGGCGATGCTCCGCTATTACTCAATACACAAAAGCACGCCGGAATACGCAGTGCTGAATCTCTCCATCCGGGCAACCGCTGTCGCCAGCATCGCCGCGGCGGCCGGCCTGACCCTCTTGGACCGTGTCAGGCCGCGTCGCTTCTCCGACCAAGTCTGGGAACACCTGTGCCAGGGCGAAGCCGGCATAAAGGCGACGGATTCCATACGCGCCTGGTGGAGAGTCCTCATGATGCGCAGAAACAGTGAGGTGCGACCGTGATCGACACACTCAAACGAGGAACCGGGAGAGTGCTGGCACAGTACAGCATCCTCTTCACGGCCGAAGGTGCCAAGAAACTGATGGTCTTCAGCGCATTGGCGCGGTTGGGCGCAGCGATGATCGGCGTGTCCGTCATTGCCATGATCGCCTTCCGCGGACGGGGCTTCGAAGTCAGTGGCGCCGTGACCTTCGCAGGCCTGATGTCCCTTGCGATATATGGACCGATCATCGGGCGCCAAATCGACAAAGGCAACCCACGGACCGTCATCCTGACCGCAAGTATCTTTGCCGCTGCCTGCCTGATTGCTCTCACAGCACTGACATACGCCGGGGCACCCATGTGGGCCATGATGCTCGTCTACATCGGCTTCGGGGTACAGCCCCAGGTCGGGGGAATAGTACGCGCGCAATGGGTGAGGCTGCTCTCCGATGATCATTCCGCAGTCCGGACCGCGAATGCTTACGAACAGATCGTGGAAGAGTCCTGCTATCTCGCCGGACCTGCTCTGGCCGGTCTGTTGAGTGCCCTGGTGTTTCCCGAAGCAGGAACGCTACTAGCAGCACTCCTTTTCCTCATAGGAGCAGTCGGCGTTGCGGCACTTGTTTCCACCGGCAAGAACCCCCAAAGCGCAGCCAACAACGCCTGCCGCGCTCGTCACGGCACCGTAAGCAACCCGGTGCCGTGGAAGGAACTCATCCCTCTTGCCTTTGCCGCAGGATCCCTCGGAGGCATCTTCGGATCCTACGACATCGTAGCCATCGCCTACGGAGATTCCCTGGACCAGCGGGGGCTCGGAGGTGTGCTGATAGGAATATTCGCCGCCGGCTCGCTGTGCGGCGGTCTCGTTGCCGGTGCCATTAGGACAACGCGGCATCCGTCCCACCAGATGCTTATTTGCATGGCGGGGCTATCGGTTTCATTGGTTCTGGCAACATTTTCGGGCTTCACCGCTGCCCAAGGGGTCCTCGCCTTCACCGCCGGATGTTTCGTGGCCCCCGGCCTGTCGGCGGGCATGACCTGGTGCCAAATGATCGTAAGAGATAACCAGCTTGTCCAGGGGATGTCGGTAGTAACGACAGGAATAATGTTCTTCGTCTCCATAGGTTCCTGGGCGGGCGGCATCGCAGCTGACAATCTCGTTTTCCCCTTGCCGTTCATCACAAGTGCGTTCTTCGCAATTTTGGGAACGGTCCTCACGGCCGCGATTGGATATCGCAGTATCAGAACGAGAGTTGGCGAAAGCCAGGAAGAGAATGATGTCTCAAGTAATCACCCAAAATAATGCCCTCAACTACCTCTCCCGCGTGACCCGGCCACATTACTTTCACTGCGTGGAACAGGCGGCGAAACAAGCCAAAGCCCTGGGCCTGCCTTCCATATCAGTCCTCGAAGTCGGGGTGGCCGGCGGAGCCGGCCTAAAGGCCCTCGAGCGTATTGCCGACATTGTGTCCCAACGCCACCACCTGAACATAGAGGTCTATGGTTTCGACACAGGCGAGGGTCTGCCCGACCCCAAGGGCTACCGCGACCTGCCTTACCACTGGAAAACAGGTTTCTACAAGATGGACGTGGAAAAACTCAAAAGAACGCTCATCGGAACGAAGCTCGTACTGGGCGACGTTAAAGAAACCATGCCCGAATTCTTCAATAAATATCAACCTTCACCCATAGGTGCGGTGATGATCGATGTTGACTTCTACTCCTCCACAGTAGACGCGCTGCGATTCTCCGAAGCGTCCTCGGAGTTCAGGATTCCCCGTATATTCTGTTACTTCGATGACGTCATTGGCGGACCCATCGAGCTGTACAACGAGTACACCGGAGAGCTTGCGGCGATCCGGCAATTTAACGAAAAGAACGACACGAAAAAGCTGTCCAAAGTGAGGTATCTCAGAAGCAGACTCTTCAGCCGCGAGTGGCACGACCAGATCTATGCCCTGCATGATTTCGTGCATCCTCTCTATGGCCAATTCGTCAGCGAGCAACGACAGGAACTGCCGCTGCCGGCCTTCTTAGCCCGGCGCTGATCGGCTGCGCTGCAGCCATAAAGAAGGCTTCCGACCGGGCCGCTGCAGCGATCCGGCATCACCGCGAAGCACAAGCAGATCCAAATACCTACCCCGCCAGCACCTCAAAACCACCCAAACCGCTCTCAAAGGAGTTCCGTGTCTTCACATCCGATTCGTGTCGCCATTGTCGGTGTAGGTAACTGCGCCGCTTCGCTGGTCCAAGGTGTCCACTACTATCGCGATGCCGACCCCCAGGCCACGATTCCGGGTCTGATGCATGTTGAGTTCGGCAAGTACCACGTCAACGATGTCCAGTTCGTCGCTGCTTTCGATGTCGACAGCAAGAAGGTCGGCCTCGACCTTGCCGACGCAATCGGCGCCAGCGAGAACAACACCATTAAGATCGCCGATGTCCCTTCTACTGGCGTTACCGTGCAGCGGGGCCACACCCTGGACGGCCTGGGCAAGTACTACCGCGAGACCATCGTCGAGGCTCCGGAAGGGGCAGTGGACATCGTCGCCGCACTGCGCGAAGCCAAGGCCGACGTCATGGTCTGCTACCTGCCGGTTGGTTCCGAGGAAGCGGCGCACTTCTACGCGCAGTGCGCCATCGATGCTGGCGTCGCCTTCGTCAACGCGTTGCCCGTGTTCATCGCAGGCACCAAGGAGTGGGCAGACAAGTTCACCACGGCTGGTGTGCCGATCGTGGGCGATGACATCAAGAGCCAGATCGGCGCCACCATCACGCACCGCGTCATGGCCAAGCTCTTCGAAGACCGCGGCGTCACCCTGGACCGCACGTACCAGCTGAACGTCGGCGGCAACATGGACTTCAAGAACATGCTCGAGCGCGACCGCCTGGAATCCAAGAAGATCTCCAAGACCCAGGCCGTGACCTCAAATGTCGAGGCCAAGCTCCACGCAGACGACGTCCACATCGGCCCGTCCGACTACGTCGCCTGGCTCGATGACCGCAAGTGGGCGTTCGTCCGCCTCGAAG
The DNA here is from genome assembly GCF_057747935.1 of Arthrobacter sp. DMZ02-1R. Classification (NCBI taxonomy): domain Bacteria; kingdom Bacillati; phylum Actinomycetota; class Actinomycetes; order Micrococcales; family Micrococcaceae; genus Arthrobacter; species Arthrobacter sp. DMZ02-1R. The sequence continues at coordinate 1,276,803 of NZ_CM173230.1, read as the reverse complement.
GCCGCAACTTCGGCGATGCTCCGGTATCGCTGGAGTACAAGCTTGAGGTCTGGGACTCCCCGAACTCCGCCGGCGTGATCATCGACGCCATCCGCGCCGCCAAGATCGGCCTGGACCGTGGCATCGGCGGCCCGCTGCTCTCCGCTTCCAGCTACTTCATGAAGTCCCCGCCGGAGCAGTTCAACGACGACCTCGCCCGCGAAAAGGTCGAAGCCTTCATCCGGGGCGACGAAACTGCCTGAAAGAGAAATGAGAGTGACTCCCGCCGCCAGCAGCGAGGACGTCCTCACCCCGTAACCGCGGCCGAGACCGTCGTCCGCATCACCGTCGGAAATGTCCGCCTCGTGGGCGGCGCCCTGTCGCACTCAGGCGCCTGAGCACGCGATGAAATGGGACACAAAGATGCCCCAGCGATGCGGAGGCGTCAAATGCGAGAGGCAGCCCAGAATTTTGCTTGTCATGACTAATCGACATCTGCTCGGCCAGAGGTTCGAATAAGACATCTACGGTGGAGCTCAGGAGATTCGAACCCCTTACCCACCCTCTTCCGGAGGCGCCCGGCCTGGACTGTCACACCCCGATGCTGCTGGGAATGGCCGTCCAGGCTAAAGACGGCCGCCGCTAGAGCCGGGTATCGAACGAATCGCAGAACACGTTCTCGTTGAACGTTCCCTGGAACTCGGACTTGCCCTGGATTTTCTGGATGGTGGCCCGAATGGCCTCGCGAGTCCCCGCGTGGGCGTTGATGGCAGTCTTGACCATCGGCACATCGATCAGGTGGTTCGGCTGGTTCAGGGAGACGAACACCGTGGGGACCTCAGTGACGTACCAGGGGATTTCCGCCGCCATGGGGCTGGACCACTTGATGCGGATGGCAGCTTCCTGGGCGAAGCCCTTGACATTGGCGAAGACGAAGGCAGCGTCGTATTTGTCCGCGTAGTCGCCGGTCGCTTCGTCGGAGATGACGCGCATGAAGTTCACTCCGGACTCCCCCGCGGCTTCACGCTGCTCGGCCGTCTTGAAGACGTGGACTTCAAAGCCTGCGCTTTCCAACTCTTCCTTGACCGTGTCCAAGTAGGCCAGCGGATCCGCCCGGGTGAAATCGGAACCGCCGGAGATGCCGTACAGGCGGATGCGCTTGTGCGTTTCCGGCGTGATAGGCAGGTTGCTGGCGGTGTCCTTGATCAGGGTGACGGTCTTGTCTGCGATCTCGGCGGCGACGGCAAGATGGGCGTCGCTGCCAATCACCCGGAGCGCCGCGGGCGGCGGCGTCAATTCTTCCGGGAGCTTCTTATGCAAGCCCAGGCTGGCCTTCAACGCCAGGATCCGGCGCAGCGCATCGTGGAGGCGCCGCTCTGTGATGATTCCTGTTTTGTAGCCGTCCGTCATGTACTGGAAATCCTCCGCGGGGTTGCGGAAGAACAGGAACATGTCGCAGCCGGCGGCGATAGTGGCCGGAACCAGGTCTTTGCGCTTCATCGCCTGGGTGAGGCCGATCATCTGTGAGGCATCCGTGAGGATCAAGCCGTTGAAGCCGAGTTCACCACGGAGCAGATCCTGGAGTAGCTCCGGAGCGAGGGTGGCGGGCAGGATGTCCTTGTCCTCCGTCCCTGGACGGAAGTGCCGGGTGAGCTCGGGCGCTCCGATGTGTCCAACCATGATCGATTGGACTCCGTGGCCGATCATCTCCCGGTAAACGTGCCCGTAGCTGGAATTCCAATCCGCGTACCCGAGCGTGTTGTAGGACGTAACCACGTGCTGGTCCCGTTCGTCCACGCCGTCGCCCGGGAAATGCTTGATGGCACAAGCGGTGGGCGATTCGCTGATTCCGTCGAAGTACTCCTTGGCGCGCTCCACCACGATTTCCGGCGTGTTCCCGAAGGCCCTGGTGGAGATGACCGTGTTCCGCCAGTTGTAATGAATATCCACGATCGGTGCGAAGGCCCAGTTGCAGCCCAGAGCCGCGGTTTCCACTCCAGCAACCTGACCCATTTTCCGGGCGATGGACTTATCCGGGTGCGAGCCGGCCTGCAGGTGCGTCGACACAAAAGTTCCATCGTCGCAGCTTCCGGCTCCCCCCATTTCCGGATTGGACGCAACCAGGAGCGGGACGCGCGTTTTGGACTGGGCGTAGCGGATGTGCTGCTGCACGGCGGCGGAGGGACCCGGCTTGTACCGCATGCCGCCCACATGGTAGTTCTCCAGCACGCCGTCGAGGTACTGCGGGGAGTAATCGTTGTTGTGGTTGATGAAGAGCTGCCCGATTTTCTCCTCGAGGCTCATGCCGCCGATCGTGGATTCCACCCATGCAACGGCGTCGTCATCGAGGTTGAATGGCGCCGCCTGAAGTTCGACGTCGAACTGGCGCGCTTGGGTGCCCTCGGCCCCGGCGCCCTTGGTTGCCGGAGCCGTGGAACGGCCGACGGCGGCAATTCCTGCGAGCGCCTCAGCCACCACTTCGCTGACGGGGGCTGCGATATCCACGACGACCCCGGCCTCGTCGGCGTCGAGCGGTTCCAAGGTGGCGAGCTGCGAATCCAGCAGGGCGGGCGGCATGAAGTGGCCAGTGCGCCCTTCTGTCCGTTCCCTAAGCACCTCTTTGCTGCCGTGCAGGTGCAGGAAGATGGTGTCCGGGGCTTTCTCACGGATGGCGTCCCGGTAGCTGCGACGCAGGGCCGAGCAGGCAAGCACCAGCCCGCCATTTCCTGCGTTCGCAAGTTCTGTTCCAACCGTCGCTAGCCACGGCCAGCGATCCTCATCAGTCAGCGGAGTTCCGGCAGCCATCTTGGCAACGTTCTCCACGGGGTGGAGCGAATCGCCGTCGAGGAACGGAACCCCCAGCTCCCGGGCGACAAGGTCCCCGATGGTCGTCTTGCCGCAACCGGAAACACCCATTACCACAATGCGGCGCGGTGCTTCCGGGGCCGCCTCCGGATCACCGGCCGTGGCGGCGTTCCTACCAGTCATGAACGGTGCCGTCGACGAGGCGGTTGTAGGGCAGGTAGGCCTGCTGGTACGGGAAGGAGTTGGCGGCTTCCTCGTTGAATTCGACGCCGAGGCCCGGCTTGTCGCCCGGGTGCAGGTAGCCGTCGGTGAAGGTCATGGACTGCTCGAAGACCGTGTTGGTCTTGTCCGAGTGCTGCATGTACTCCTGGATACCGTAGTTGTGGATGGCCAGGCCCACGTGCAGCTGGGCGGCGAAACCGACCGGGGAAATGTCGGTGGGGCCGTGGAAACCGGACTTGATCTGGTACTGGGCGGCGAAGTCCATGACCTTCTTCAGCGGCGAGATTCCGCCGAAGTGCGTGGACGCGGCCCGGACGTAGTCGATCAGCTGTTCCTTGATGAGGGTCTGGAAGTCATAGACCGTGTTGAAGATTTCACCGATGGCCAGCGGCGTGGTGGTGTGCTGGCGGACCAGGCGCAGCCCTTCCTGGTTTTCGGCCGGGGTGCAGTCCTCGAGCCAGAACAGATCGTACGGTTCCAGGGCCTTGCCGAGCTTGGCTGCCTGGATCGGGGTCATGCGGTGGTGGCCATCATGGAGCAGCGGGATTTCCGGACCGAATTCGTTGCGCACGGCCTCGAAGACGGTAGGCAGGTGGCGCAGGTAGGCACGGGTGTCCCAGTCCTCCTCCTGCGGGAACGCACCCCGGCCGGCGGGTTCGTAGTCGTAGCGCTCCCCGGAGGCCTGCGCCTGGGCGGCCACGCCATAGACGGCCTTGATGCCCGGGATCGCGGTCTGGATCCGGATCGACTTGTAGCCCAGCTCCAGGTGCTCCCGGACCGAGTCGAACAGGGAGGGGATGTCCGCGCCCGAGGCGTGGCCGTACGCGCGGAGCCCGTTGCGGGAGGCGCCGCCCAGAAGCTGGTAGACCGGCAGTCCGGCCACCTTGCCCTTGATGTCCCACAGGGCCATGTCGACGGCGGCGATCGCTGCCATGGTGACCGGGCCGCGGCGCCAGTACGAGGACCGGTAGAGGAACTGCCAGGTGTCCTCGATGCGGTGCGGGTCCTTGCCGATCAGCAGCTGCGCGACGTGTTCCTTCAGGTACGCGGCCACCGCGAGTTCACGGCCGTTCAGGGTCGCGTCGCCGATGCCGGTCACGCCGTCCTCGGTGGTGATCCGCAAGGTCACGAAATTCCTGGTGGGGCTGGTCACGAAGACTTCAGCGGCAATGATTTTCACAGCTTTTCCTTTTCGTTTGAAATGAGAATCCCTGCCTCGGTGCCGAAGCTCCCGGACATCTCCGCGACAAGTTCCACGATCCCGGGGTCGGCGGCCAGTTCCGGATCCACGAGGCCGAGCAGCGCCTCGAGCCGGGCACGGCCCCCAAGCGCGTTGGCCGCGGCGATGTCTGCCGCCCGCGGGTCCTGAAGTCCGGTTGCGGAGGCGGTGTAGGCAGACCAGGCGGCGATCATGCGCGCAGCCGCTTCGCCGCTTCGGCCGGCGGCACGTTCGGCGCGGAGGACCGGTACGGCCCGCATGCGCAGTTTGGTGCTGCCGTCCATGGCTATCTGGGCCAGATGGTGGGCGATCCGGGAGTTCCCAAAGCGCTCCAGGAGGGCAGCCCGGTACTCGGGGATGCGCAACGCGTCGCCGTCGAGGTTGGCAGCGGCCTCGCCCCAGAAGTCTTCCACCGCCCGGCGGCAGGACTCGTCAGCGAGGGCTTCCGCCACGGTCTTGTGGCCTCGCAGCTGTCCGGCATAGGCAAGGAGCGAGTGGGCGCCGTTGAGGAGCCACAGCTTGCGGTTCTCGTACGGCTCGATTTCGTCCACGAAAATCGCGCCGGCGTCTTCCCAGTGCGGGCGCCCGGCGGGGAAGTCCCCGCTGAGGACCCAGTCGCGGAAGGGCTCGGCGACCACGGGCGATTCGTCGCGGTATCCGCAGGCGGCAGCGACGGCGTCGATATCGGCTTCGGTGGTACGCGGCGTAATGCGGTCAACGGAAGTGCTGACAAAACTAACGTTGGCGTCGATCCAGGCGGCGAGCCCGGCGTCGAACGCCAGCGCCATCCCCACCACGGCGTTTCTGGCCACGGACCCGTTGTTGGAAAGGTTGTCGCAGCAGACGACGGCGAGGGGGCCGGCGTCGGCATCGCGGCGCGCGGCCAGTCCCAGCACGAGGCGGCCCAACGGCGTCGACGGCTCGCCGGAAGAAGAACCGCCAGCGAGCACGGCGAGGTCCGCCGCGACGTCCGGTGCCTGGCTGTCCAGCTTGCCGTCGGCTCCAAGCCGGTAGGCGGCCTCAGTGATGGTGAGCGTGATGACCGACGTCAGTGGGGCAGCGACAAGCTCGACAAAACGCTCGACGTCGGCACCGTCAACAGCCTCGACAATGCTGCCGATGACTTCGAAAGAATCACCCGCGTCCGAACGCTCCACCAAGGTATAGAGGCCATCCTGGGCAGCCAGGACCTCTGCGGCGTCCGGGTGGCGGCCCGTGAAGGAGGCGATGCCCCATTCTGCTGCGTCGCCGGCATGCTGTGTGTACCACGCTTGGTGCGAGCGGTGGAATGCGCCCAGTCCCATGTGCACAATGCGCACAGGAGCTTTGTCTGTGGGCCTGACGGCACGGCTCAAGCGGGGCAGTTCTGTGGGCTGCTTGAGTTCGGTGGTCACAGCTTGAATACCCTTCGGGGTGAGGAGTCGACGACGTCGACGATGAGTTCGTGGGCGCGGGCTTCACTGACCCGGTGCTCGGCAACGAGGCGGGCGAGGAACGAGGCTTCGATCCGGCGGGACGCGTCGTGCCGGGCCGGGATGGAGCAGAATGCGCGTGTGTCGTCGATGAAGCCCGAGGACCGCGAGAAGCCGGTGGTTTCGGTGACGGCGGATCGGAAGCGGAGCATGGCATCCGGCGCATCAAGGAACCACCAGGGTGCTCCGAGGTACACGGCCGGATAGAACCCTGCCAGGGGTGCCAGTTCGCGGGAGAATACGGTCTCGTCCAGCGTGAACAGCACCAGGTGGAAGTCCTTGGCCGTGCCGAAGTCCTGAAGCAGGGGCCGGATCGCCTCGGTGTAGTTAGTGGCGAACGGGATGTCGTGGCCGGTGTCCGCACCGTAGGCATCAAAGGTGGGCTGGTGGTGGTTACGGAAGGAACCCGGGTGGATCGTCATGACCAAGCCGTCTTCGACGGACATCCTTGCCATCTGGTACATCATGTGGGCTTCGAAGGTGTTGCGGTCCGCGGGCGTGGCCTTGCCGGCACGCGCGAGTTGGAAGATCCGCTCGGCGTCTGTACGGTCCAGCTTGAGCGTTGCCGGGGTGAGGACGCCGTGGTCCGCGGAGACCGCGCCATGGTCCACGAAGTAGCGACGACGGTTTTCCAGGGCCTTGATGTAGCCGGTGTAGCCCGCGGCGCCGTCTCCGGCGGAATCGACAAGCCGGTCGACGTTGGCGCTCCACGTGGGGTGCGCGATGTTCAGATAGGCATCCGGGCGGAACGTGGGCAGGACGCGGCCATTGAAAGAAGGGTCGTCGGCGATAGCCTTGTGGCTCGCCAGGCTGTCCAAGGGATCGTCCGTGGTGGCCAGGACCTCGATGTTGAAGTCCTTGAAGAGCTGGCGGGGACGGAAGTCGGGCTCCACGAGCTTGGCGGCAATGGCGTCGTAGCTGGCGTCGGCGGACATGTCGCCGAGATCCCCGCCGAGCTTGAACACGCTTTCGAACTGCGTGCGCAGCCAGTAGCCCGAGGCCGTGCCCTCGAAGACGGGCCAGGCCTGGACGAAGGTTCGCCAGATCTCCCGCGATTCGGACCCGCTGACGCCCCCCGCGCGCAGCTTGTCCATGGAGACTCCGCTGGCGTGGATCAAGCGGGTGACGTAGTGGTCCGGGCTGACCAGGAGCGCGGCCGGATCAGGGAACGGCGTGTTGTGCTCGATGACGGCGGCGTCAACGTGGCCGTGCGGAGAGATGATGGGCAGGTCCTGGACGCGCTCCAGCAAGGAGCGCGCAATGCTGCGCGTCCCGGGATCCGCAGGCAGGAGGCGGTCAGGGTTGGCTGCGATCGACTGTGACATAGGTCAATTTTCGATCCGGGGAGGCAGTATGTCAACCGGTTGCCATCTTTTGCCATCTCGTTGCAACTATCCTCGAGGATCGCTTGAAACTAGGCGAGCAGCCGTCCGCTGGAGCCGCGCACCACGAGCTCTGTATCCACGTGAACCACTCCCCCGGGCCCCTCATGGCCGAGCAGCATATCCAGCAGCAGGGCTGCGGCGCGGGACCCGCACTCCCCCAAGGGTGACCTGACGGTAGTGAGTGCGGGGGTCGTGAAGTCCGCCCCGAAGATGTCGTCGAAGCCCACAATGCTGATCTGGTCGGGAACGCGCATACCGGCGGCCTGTAATTCCTGCATGAGGCCTATGGCGAGAAGATCGTTATAAGTGATGACCGCCGTCGCGCCGCTCTCCAGGACGTCGCGCGCTACTTGGCGACCGCCGTCGACAGTTGGCTTCGACGATTCCAAACGGACCGCCCCCAATTTGTACCACCCGCAGGCATCCTGGACTCCCTCCCAACGGCGGCGGGACATCCAAGACTGCGGCGGGCCGGCAACGTAGGCGAGCTTCTGATGCCCATTCGCGGCAAGGCTCCGCACAGCCTGGCTGATGCCTTTGTTCACGTCCGGAACCACGCAGGGCACGCCGTCCACTTCGCGGTTGATAACGGCCACCGGCTTCTCCGAGGCCAAAGCACGGATCTGTTCATCATCCATACGCGGGCTCGCCAGAATGAGGCCGTCCACGGTGCTCAACATCCGGCGGGCCGCGGTGAGCTCGGTTTCCGACGACTCCGCGGATTCAGCCAACACCAGGGTGTAGTCCCGTGCGGATCCCGTGGTCTCCGCGCCGCGGATAATGTCGAAGAACGTCGGGTTGGTAATATCCGCGACGATCAGCCCGATCGTTTGGGTGCGGCCAGTGGGAAGCGCCCGGGCGAACGGGTTCACCCGGTAGTTCAGCTGCTCGGCGGCATCCTCGATGATCTTCTGGGTCTTGGCACTGACCCGCCCCGGCTTGCTCAGCGCGCGCGAGACCGTGGAGGGGTTGACCCCCGCGAGCTTCGCGATGTCGTAGATGGTCGGTGAAGATTTCTCCCCGCGTGCACGCCTGGCTGGGACAGTTGCTGCTCCGGAGTTCGTCGCTTGGGTCACGGCTCCATCGTAGCCGTGCATGGCAACAATAAGCAGGACGGTTGCCAATCAATCGGCTGGCGACCGTCCAGCCCAAATGCGCGCCTAACTGCGAGCGCACTTCTCATTAGTAGCGCTTAGGGAACTTACCTTCTTCCCTGATGCGCTTGTTGAGCTCGCGCATGTACTCCTCTTCGTCAAAATCGAGGGAGACCTCCCTGAGTCCTCCGTCGTGTTGCGGGCCCACGTGGCCAAGTAGTTAGCTCACCTGCCCGGAAATCTCCGGGTAGCTCTGCGCGTAGATGTCTTTCACGATCCTCAGTGATTTTTGGGCTTCAGCAGGGCTGATCCAGAACGGAGCAGGATCCTCGAGCTTGGCGTAGAAGTCCTTGACCAGGAGTTCGTGGGATACGCCCCAGTACGCACGCCCACCTGATTCCAAGGCCCGTTCGGGGATGGTTTCCACGGTGCCGTCAGCGTAAATGATGTTGAGGTCGCCGCGAAGGCTGAGGATGGCCTTTTCGGTCACGACGTCCAGCGTCACGGGTGCATTGGTGGCGTTCGCCAGGGTGGCGTAGAAGACGCTGGTTGCACCGTTGGCGTGCCCGGCGACGAATTCCGCGGTGTCCTCCACCTCGATCACACCGCCCAGGGAACGTGTGGAGGCATGGCCTTCCACCTTTGTCACGTCACCTACCAGCCATTGGAGCAGGTCCACGGTGTGGATGGCTTGGTTCATCATGAGGCCACCGCCTCCTTCAGCCCAGGTGCCGCGCCACGGCCGGTCCCGGTAGTACTCGGGCGTCCGGTGCCACATCACGGTTGCCGAGGCGCCCAGAACCTGACCCAGCCCGCCGTCGTCGAGCATTCTCCGCATCGCTTGCGACGTCGCGTTGTAGCGGTTCTGGAAACATACGGCGATCTTCGTCGTGCTCCGTTCGGCCGCCTCCACCACACGGCGCCCCTCTTCGAGAGTGTGGGCCAGCGGCTTCTCGACAATCACGCTGACGCCGCGCTCAAGGCATTCCACCGCTAGCGAGGCATGCTGGTGGTGAGGAGTGCAGATATGCACGACGTCGGGCCTCACCGCCTCGAGCATCTCCAGATAGTTCGCGTACCCCTCAACGCCATACGCGGCTTCCGCCGCCTCCAGACGCACGGGAGCGGTGTCGCAGACTGCCGCGAGTTCGACGTCGTCCATCTTGGCGATCGCCCCGAAGTGCACGCTCGATACATCACCGCAACCGATGACTGCTGCTGTAGGCATTCTTGCTCCCTCGAAAGATGTGTTCCTTTGAACGTACCGGCCCTTAGGCCAAGGCAACACCGTTCTTAGCCGCGAGTGCCGCAAAGGCACGAGCTGCAGAACCGAAGGCGAGGGGCCCGGAGAATCCGCCCAGTTCGTGGGTGCTACGCACCTCGATGTGGCTGGCTCCAAGGGCCAACAGGACGGCTGCCTGCACGTTGGGATCGCGGTCTATTTCGTCGCCGAACCGGACAGGTTCCCTACGTCATTCACGGAAATCTCCTTTGGATCCGCCCGCCCGCAAGGCGGCAGCCGGCGCTGATTCGTTGTTCACGGGCATGCGCTTCCCCGAGTCTAGCCAGACCGGACCGACTTGACAACCGATTGCCACAAGTTGGCAACTATGCCGCTGCTGTCCACTGCGGAAAGGGTGAGTCTCGAACCGACACCAAAGGCCACCGGCATGACACCGGTGGCCTTCAGTGTTACCGCTGCCGTGAGGCTAGGCGGGGACGTCGAACCGCTGGCCTTCCGGCTTAGGCGGAAGGAACATGAAGATAAGCAAGGCCAGTCCACCGAGGAACGGAACAAGGCCGATAAGAATCATCCAGCCGCTGAAGTTCGCATCGTGCAGGCGGCGAACGACGAGGGCCAGGGACGGGACGATGACGGCCAGGCCCCAGATGACCAAGAGGATGACGCCGATGATCGCGCCGGGACCCGGAACCATGGTTCCGGAGTCACTGACGGTGGCGCCAGCGGAGCCGGCCACGGACGTGATGATGTTCAGCACGATGCTCACGACGGCGGCGATGAGGGTCCACCACCAGTATTCGCTGCGGCTGGCGCGGCCAGTGAAGGTGGCGTATTTCTTGAAGAACCGGCGTGCGGCCTCTCCGATGGGCGCACCATAGTACGGGGCCCAAAGCGGGACGGCGCTGCCGGCAGGGACGGTCTGTTGCTGCTGGTACGACAATGGATCTCCTCTATAGACGAGTGATTACGATTTATCGTAGGGCTCTAAACCGCCCGCAGAGTTGTCCTGCAGGTGAAATTCCAACGGCGTGTCGGAATATTGCGTTCGTTTTTTGATAAGACGCGCCGGTCGCAGGTCCTTTGTCCGCGCTCTTTTTCCCTTCACCGCCACTTGGCCCGGTGATTGTTTTGGAAAGCGGAAACTCTGTGCGCGATGTATGTGGAGAGTGGCCAAGCCACAAAACCCCGTTTCGACACATAGTTCCGAGAATCGCCGATTCACTGCCCGTGGCCCTGGTGAGTGGGGAGTGCAACGGCATCGAGGTGGGTTAGCTGAAAAGGCCGGTGCAGGGCTGGCGGTACCGACCCAGGAGCTCGGCGGCGTCCTCGGGGAGGTCAGCGGGGGCGTGTGCCTGACCGTTCCTCCACCAGTAGTGAGCGTGCTTGGTGATCTCATCCCATTGTCTGGCTTCCGTCCTGTAGTACGTACAGGTCACGTCACCGTCGCTGTAGCTGGCGACCCCAAACAGATTGCCGGCGCCGTCTGCGGTGCGGGTGGCTGCGACGATGACAAAGGGCCACTGGCCCAGGTTCCACCCATCGGCCCCCCAGTTTGGGATGGCGGCCCATCCGTGTTCCCTGATCAGATCCATCCAGCCGTATCCATCGTGAATGCGATAATCGCCTAGGACCACGACGGCGGGGATTACCTCGCCTGTGTCCTTGGTGGTGACGGGCCCTATCCCGACGGCGTTCATGGTTGTGCGTCCAAAACTCCGGCAGCTGTTTTGCTGCCCGTGAGCGCTGTGAAAAAGGACATGAGACCCTCCATGGATTCGGTCTGTCGACGTTCCGGACACGGCCGCCCCTGCGGCCCACACCCCGGTAATCGATGCACCACCCGGAAAAGTCACGGGCCGGGGAAGGTTTCTTCGAAATTTTTCCGCTCTGCCCCGAACACCCGCCGTCCCGAAGAAGGTCTTGAAGTTCTGTATTAGCGAGAAGACGTCGGTCGCGTGCCGACGCGGCCAGATTGATCATCTGGGGGCACCCACCTCACCCCAGCGCAGCCCAAGTACGGGTGGCAGCTCGCTTCGTGTCGACGACTATGTCGACGTGGCGGCAAGCCTCAATCTCCAACTTCCACTTGGTGTCGAAGATGTCCGTAACGATCACTGTCAAAGCCGGACGATGCTCACCAAGTACGTCCTGCCGAACCGCCGTATTGACTTCGGCAAAGTCTCTGCTGCCAAGGAAAGTGGTCACCTTGACCAGATCGGTCACGCTCATCCCAGCCGAGTCAAGACAGGACGCAATATGGCGCCAGATCAGACGACACTGGCTCTCAGTGTCGTCCGGCACGAATCCCTCAGCTGTCTCCGGAATCTGCCCGCTGATGAATAACAGCCGCTGCCCCGCAGGGACCTCGAGACGGCCCATATGAAAGCACCTCGGCTGAAAAGAACCTGCCCACAGCTGCGGGCAGACCCGGCAAGGGGTGTCTGGACCATGGGAACCTCTCCACCCATGGGTGCTGCTGGGACCGGGACCGCTCCTCAACTGCATCGATAATGCGGAGTGAACCGGCAAACCACAAAAGCGGCGCAAAGGCCTTGCGCTCGGATGTGACGATCGCTGGCTCGTAAAACAATCCGAAGGAATGATTTTGAAATTGTTGCAGACCTGCCCTACGTACACGCTCGGCTCCTATGTGTTTGCAGGAACTGTAGGATCCTGGGATCATCGCCCTCACGATTCAATTCTCCGGCCCAGGGATCACGCCGTTCCAAGCGGTCTACACGTGCGCCCGGGATGGATCTCTGAGCGTCGGTGACCGGCTCGGCGCAATTGTTGATCCGGCTACTAATCTCTACGCCACCCCAGGCCGGCGCTAGCCGGTTGACCTCCCCGGGGGCCGGTTACAGACACGGTTGCCGCTTACAAAAGTCCGCATAGTGAGCCATGGGTGACGTGCGGCTTCAGCCGGCCTTCCGCTGCCGCGGCCTCTAGGAGACTCGTCAGTGGCGCGGTCCGGCAAGCGCGAGTAACTATCGTCCTAAGTTCACCAAATTCACCCGGATTCCCAAATTCACCAAATTCACCAAATTCACCCAGATTCACCTGAGGAACGTGGCGTGCTCGACATAGAGAACCCGTTCCGGCCCACGGCCCGAGCTACCCCACCGGAAGTCATCGGCCGGACCGGGCTTCTGGATGAATTCGAATATGGTCTGCGGCTCGGCTGCGGAGCCCCTGGGCTCTTGTCAACCTTCACTGGTGCTCGCGGCATCGGCAAGACAGTCATGCTTGGAGCGGCCCATGACGTGGCTCTGGAGCACGGATGGGCCGTGGTGGCGGAGACCGCGACCGGAACCTTCATGGGCCGGATCGGCGAAAAAATGCGGCGACTAATCCAGGAGCTTGACGGCCAACCCGAATCCCGTCGTCGTATCACGGGGATTTCGGTTGCCGGGTTCAGTGTCACGTCGCAGCTTTCGCCCGAACGCCAGGTGGACTGGTGGGAACTGGGGGAAACGCTCCTGAGGCTTCTGGACGAACGCGGGACCGGGCTCCTCATCACCGTCGATGAGATCCATGCGGCCGAGCGCGCCGAGCTGGCCCAGCTGGCCCAGCTGGCGGCCAACGTCCAGCACTTCATCCAGGACCGTCTGCCCATCGCACTGATCTTCGCAGACCTGCCCTCAGCCGTATCGGACCTTGAACGAGGGCGTGGCAACATTCCTTCGCAGAGCCGACAAGATCGATCTCCATGCCGCCGCGGTGCGCGATGTCGAGACATCTTTCACGGAAACGTTCGCCACCGCCGGGATCACCATCGCTCCCAATCTGGTGCACACGGCAGCTGCAACCACCGGAGGCTACCCGTTCCTGATCCAACGGAAAGACCAACTTCGCCATTCCCGGACTGCGAGAGTACCTGCGCAAGAATCAGCCAACCTGACCCCGCCCGTCCGGCGACGGACTCCTGATTCAGGCTGGCCGGAGTTTGAGTCCTGGTCCTTAGCCCGGGAGCGGCAATGCGTCGGGGATGCGTGGCTTGGCGTTGCCTGCGAAGGTGACCGCCGCTCACCGGATGAAGGTTCCACTCTTTTGGGTTCGGACCAGCATGCCTTTGTCCTCAAGGTATGACCAGGCACGGCGCACCGTCGAAACGGCGAGCCTGAGTTCGTGTGCCATTTCCAACTCGGGAAGGAGCCTGGCTCCGTGAGGGATTTCACCGGAAGCGACCGACTCCTCGATGCTCTGGGCGAGCTGGTAGTACAGGGGCTCGGGTCCGTACCGCCTGAACCGCAGTACCTGCGCGAAGGGAACACCTGGCTCTGCAGGATCCCCTTCTTGAGCGGGGAACCGCTTCGGCCGGTCGTGGACGCAGCCACGCGGGTCCGGCGCGTTCCCGTCCACGATTGAAACCACAATTCCTCCTTCCCGTTTGTAGAAGCGGCCCTCTTGGACGAATGCGCATGTCTGCAGCGGGCATGCCGGTCCACGAGATCCGCTCCAGCGCTGCCGGGGCCTTCTGACCCCGACTGGAGGGACAGTTGGTCTCGGGATTCAGTTCGAGGGCGTGGTTTCCATGGGACATCTTTGTCGTATGGCGCGGACCTCTCGTGACCTGCGTCACTAATACTAACACGCGAAAGTAGTATGTTCGGTCAATCTGACAATTGGTCTGACCACCTAAACGCCCATGAGAATGCCGAATGTTTGGGAGTGCTGACCCGACTGGTCGACAGGGAACTTTTCCAAATGTCAGAACAAACTCTTGACATATCTAACGCGCGAAATGTCTACTGGTTGTGATGGACGCCACAGGGTGTCCATGCAAGAAACCCGTCACCGGCCTCGGCAGGCGGATTTGCGGGGCCATGAAAGGACTTGGACGTGTCAATGAAGACCACCACTCGACAGAAGGCGACCCGTGTCGGCCTGGCCGCCGCTGGAGCTGCCATTCTTCTGTTCGCCAGCGCATGCAGCAACAACAGCTCCGGCAGCGCCGGCAGCACCTCCGGGACAGCGTCACTGAAAGATGGCTTCGGTAGCCACGCTCAGAACCGGTCAGTGTATTTCTTGACTTACTACGACCCTGCCGGCGACGCCTTCTGGAACCAGATGGCCACCGGAGCCAAGGACGCAGCCCAGCTGGGCAACCTGAAGATGACTGAGCAGACCGCCGGCGGGGACGCGGCCAAGATGGGCGACCTCATCAACTCCGCCATCGCCAACAAGCCCGCCGCGATCTTCGTGCCCTTCAACGACCCGTCCTGGGAAGGGGCGGCCTGCGAGGCCTCCAAGGCAGGGATCTCCGTGTATGCCTTCAACGTTCCCCCCTCCGCCAACGCTAAGTCCTGCATCAAGGCGTTTGTCGGTCAGGACTTCAGGCAGGTCGGCCAGCTTGTCGGCCAGCGCCTGCTGAAGGAAGTCAAGATCGGCGCAGGGGACAAGGTCCTGTGCGCCGCCGAAGAGCCCACGCAGCAGTACGCCATCCAACGCGGCGGCGGCGTCGAAGACGCGCTCAAGGCCGTAGGCGCCAAGTGCACCTACCTGCGCACCTCGGGTGAAGACGCGGCTGCCCTCGACTCGATGACTTCATGGCTGACGGCCAACAAAGACGTCAAGGCGGTTGTCCCGCTGGGCGGCACCCCGCACCGCAACGCGGTTGCGGCCGAGGACGCCGCAGGGGTCAAAACCCCGATCATCGGCTTCGACACTTCCCCGCAGGTTATCGACGGCATCACCTCAGGCCGCATCATCGCCACCGCCGACCAACAAGGCTATGTCCAAGGGTTCCAGACCGTCCTCCAGGCCAGCCTCCAACTGGACTTCGGACTCTCACCGGCAGACCTCAACTCCGGCGGTAACGGCCTCATCGACAAGACCAACGTGGACAACCTCAAGGCCAAGGACCTGCAAGGCGTCCGCTGGTAACGAAACGCCGCGAGGTATGCGGGGCTCGACTCCGGGCCCCGCATACCAACACCAAACCCGCGTCACATGAACAGCAACACCAGGGCCTGCTAGATGGCCCGAACACAGAGAATTGAGAGAGCCGAAATGGCCAACATCAAGAATCCGACGGCACCCGTCGGGAGCGGACAGCTCCCTACTCCGGCGCTCGCCATGGACGAGACGCCGACAAGGCGGCGCCTCGCCGACAGCAGGCCCACCACTTTGTCGGGCAAGCTGAAGGAAAACCTGTACTACCTGCGGGGCCGCGGCGCCCTTGAGATCGGCGTTGTTTTCGTCGTCATCCTTGTCGCATTCTCGGTTTACAGCGCCGTGAGCCCGGGCTCGTTCCCGTTCCTGTCCAAGGACAACCTGTCCGGCGTCCTGTCCCAGAGCATCCCTGCGCTGGCGATCCTCGGCATCGGCGTCGGGGTCCTGATGATCTGCGGCGAGTTCGACCTCTCGGTCGGGGCGATGATCGGCTTCGCCGGCGTCGTGTTCATCCGCGTTTCCAACCAGACCGACTGGTTTGTCGGCCTGCTTGCAGCCGTGGCCAGCACGATCGTGATCGGTATCATCAACGGCCTGATAGTTGTCTACACGAGGATCCCTTCCTTCATCGCGACGCTCGGCATGAGCTTCTTCTGGACCGGTGCGTCGATCTTCATCAACGGCCTCACCCCGGCAACGTTCCTCCCGGGCGTCCGCACGCCGGAAGCGGTGAACATCCTCGCAGGTGATTACGGCTACTTCCGCTCACAGGTCGTATGGATGGTCGTCATCGGTATTGTCGCTTGGTTCTACCTGCACCGCCACAAGGCCGGCAACAAAATCTACGCGGTCGGCGGCAATGCCGCCGCCGCGGCCGCCGTATCGATCAAGCCCCGCGCGGTCAGGCTCCAGGCCTTCGCATTCCTCGGGCTCATGGTCGGCCTGGCCGCAGTCCTTATCGTGGGCCGCACCTCAGGCATGCAGCCGGGAACGACCGCTGACTACACCCTTCTCGCGGTGGCAGCAGCAGTTGTCGGCGGATGCTCACTCACCGGAGGCCGAGGCTCGATCACCGGCATGATCGTGGGCGCCGCATTGATCCAGACGATCCAGAACGGCCTCATCCTGGCCAAGGCGCCAGGTTTCTACGTCCAGCTCTTCCTCGGCGTCGCGATCGTCATCGCCGCGGTGTTCAACAAGTTCATGGAAGGCAAAGCATCATGACTTCCCAAGCCCCAGAGATGGCATCAAGCATGACGACGAACGGCGGACCGCTCCTCCGGATCGACAAAATCGTCAAGAGCTACGGCCCCAACACAGTCCTCAAAGACGTTTCCTTCGAGATCGGAAAGGGAGAAGTAGTCGGCCTCCTTGGTGATAACGGTGCAGGCAAATCGACCCTGGTGAAGATCATGTCCGGCGTCGTACCGATGACCAGCGGACAGTACTTCTGGGACGGCGAGGAAGTCGCCAAGGTTACCCGGCCCGAAACGGAACGCCGCGGTGTGGAGACCATCTTCCAGGACTCGGCCCTCATACCAACGATGTCCATCACCCGCAATATCTTCGCCGGCCGGGAGATCACCAACCGGTTCGGCTTCATGAAGATCAAGGAGATGGACGACATCACTACCGAGATCCTCGACTCGGTGGTCCACATCGAGGGCATCAAGAGCGCGAAGCAGCTCGTCGGATCCCTCTCCGGCGGGCAGGCCCAGGCCGTGGCGATCGCTCGAGCCGTCCACTTCAAGAGATCACTCCTCATCCTCGATGAGCCAACCTCGGCACTCGCCGTCAGGGCCACCGAAGCCCTGCTGAACTATCTCCTCCAGCTCAAGAGCGAAGGAGTCAGCTCGGTTCTCGTGACCCACAACCTCCACCACGCCTTCAAGGTTTGCGACCGCCACATCGTCATGAACCACGGCCGTAAAATCCTCGACATCCGCCGCGAAGACACTTCCGTCGAAGAGCTTACCGCCGCCGTCGTTGAAGGCGCCGAAGGCATCAAACGATTCCGCGAGGGCCGGGCACTCGCCTGAGCTGGCCCCACCGGTCAGAGCTATCCGTCTCCCTGCGGCGGTTGATGATGCGCAGCAAAGTCAAGCCGCCGCAGGGAAGGCGCACCTCAGGCAGCTGAACGGAGAACAAGCCACGGTGCAAAGCAACTGGGCCTTCAGGCACAAGCGCGTCCTGGTCACCGGCACGGCAGATGCAACCGGCCTCGCCACCGCTTCATCCTTCACCCAGGCAGGGGCCGAGGCCCTGAACGTCAGCGACGGTCAGGTAATGCATTAGCCCTTGTTCGTTGAATCCTGGCAATTTCTCGTGACGGCCCGAGGTGAGTTAGACACTTCCCGTATAATAGTCAGCAAAATGTAAGGTAGAAAAGACATGTTGTCGGCACCATTTGGCAGTGCAGGTTGTGCGCGTGACTCGCACTAAGCCTTCAGGGCGGCTTCACTCAATTACTCAGGAAGATGTTGCGCGCGAGGTGGGTGTGTCTCGGACACTCGTATCGTTTGCCTTCCGCGGGGCACCTGGCGTAAGCGATGAGACCAAGCAGGCAATCTTCGACGCGGCAAAACTTCTGGGCTATCGGCACAATGCAGCTGCCGCGGACCTGGCAAGAAAACGCCCGTCTACCGTCGGTCTTTTCCTTCTAGACCTCAGCAATGAGGTTTACGTTGATATTTTCAGCGGAGTGCGCGAGGCCCTCTCCCCTATGAAGAAACGCCTCATCCTCAGCGTTTCCCACTCCAGAGGCAGCGTCGACGAAGGATCGATCGGTTCGCTCATCGAAGCGCGGGTAGGGGTCGTCGTCGCGGCGACGCTCCTCGAGCCTGACGCGGACGTGCAGGAACTCGCGAGGAACGTGCCCCTCGTGAACGTCACGCGGCGCGTGGAAGGCGTTGACAGCGTGTATTCAAACGACATTGCGGGCGCGCGGGCCGCTACAGAGCATCTGCTCAGGCTCGGACACACCCGCGTTGCCCATGTGACCGGACCAACGCACCAAGGCTATGAGGAGCGTCGGCAGACCTACGAAAAGGTCATGCGCGAAGCCGGCCTCGTACCGCAGGTGGTGTTTGTCCACGACTACACCCAGGAAGCGGCGAGGCAAGCCTCCGATCAACTCTTCGGAGCATTGGACCGGCCGACCGCCGTCTTCGCGCACAACGACGAGATGGCGCTCGGCGTCCGCGAGAGCGCCTACGTACACGGCCTTGAGGTCCCACGGGACCTCTCCCTCGTCGGCTACGACAACTCGAGAATCGCCAGACTCCACGGAATCGATCTGACCTCTGTAGATCTCCACGCGCTGGAGCTTGGACGGACTGCCGGAATCACAGCCCTCGAAAGGCTTGCCAACCCCGCCCATCCTGTCATCGAGCGCATGCTCGAGCCGCGTCTGATCGTGCGCAGCTCAACAGCTGCGGCCCCCTAAGTGGTTGACGCGCCTTGGTAGTCGTTCAGATGCGCCGGGTCGGGACTAGGTTGGAACGGTCGAGTCCAGGACCAGCGACGGATTCGTTATCTGGATAAGGGACGCCCTGAGCGTGAGGAGATCTTTCCACTTTCGTGAATGCCGAGGTCTGATCGAGACCAAACCGCGAACGTCTCAGGCGTCGATGAGCCTCAAGTAGCGAAGATTCCGGAACTAACCCCGCTACGGATATGTCAGTGCGTCCTGCTTCGCTGCGGACGTGGCTTCCCTGGTTGCGGATGCTGTGACGTCCGCCAGGATCCGCGCGTGGATCTGGGCGGTGAGCTCGTGAACCGCACGCGTCAGGTCGGTGTTCTCTTCGAGCAGTTGCTCCTGGGCGTGGTAGTCACGGTCTGCCTTCACCTGCTGGAAAGCCGCTTGACGGTTCTGTCCGATCATGACGAACGTCGAGAGGAAGATCGCTTCCAACGAGACGATCAGCGTCAACGTCGGCCACGGACTCTGCTCGAACACGAGCATCCACACAGCGAAAAGCAAAATGTGCAGGTAGACGAAGTTCATCGATCCAGCGAAGGCCGTGATCGCATCCGCGACTCGAAGCTGAATGCTTGCAGCCCGGCGCTCGGCCTCCGCCAGGACCGATGGATGGAGCTTCGACCGCTCATTTTGAGAGAGCAACCGCGTAGGCCTCAGATAGGAGCGTGAATGCGGAAGATCGCCCGTCATGGACGTCGATCGGGTTCCGGTCTGTTGTGTCATGGGTTCAATCCCTTTGTTCGCGGCGAATCCATTTGGAGTGGGCGCTGCGCGTCTGCAGGACGCGGCACGGATGTCTAACAAACGTCTCCGCCAAACATGACGGTCCGCCTATTGCGCTGGTGTTGGGCCGCGGTTTACACGCGTCCTGCTGTTCCGACAGTCGAGCCGGAATCGGAGATAGAGATCATTGACTCGTCGACCTAACGACATCGACTAGGGAAGTTGTCCGACAGCGATGGGCTGGTTTTCCGTCACCGACGCGTAGACAGAACCCCAGATGAGACCAACGAGCGCGAGTACCGCCTACAGCCAAGTGCCACCGTGGGCACCGGCGATCATCGTGTCCGTTCGCGCCCGGGTCGGCAGGTGCGGGGGCCGCTGCCTGTGTGCCCCAATAAGCCCGGCGGCGTCATGAACAGCGGTGCGCTGGGTTTCACTGTATGGCGTCCCGCCGTCGTGGCGTGCTCTGATTCCCGGTGAGTGACCTCCCTGTTTGCTGGCCGTGCGTGTCGGAATCCGTTTCCAAGAGTAAGGAACAACAAGAATGTCTAGCCCAATGAACCGTTCTGTCCCCAATGCCGGCGCCCTCGGACAGCCACAGTGGCCGACGCCGGCCCATCCCGGCCCCTACGGCGAGGCGGGGCCGACGCATCTTTATGCGGCCCAGCCGAGGACGAACGTGCTGGCCATCATCTCGCTGATCAGCGCCTTCATGTTCAGCGCGGCCGCCGTGGTCACAGGCCACATCGCCCTGTCCGAGATCAAGCGCACGGGCGAGAACGGGCGCGGTATGGCGTTGGCCGGACTGATCATTGGCTATGTCGGCGTCGCGTTCATAATCGTGTTCTTCATCATCTATATCGCCGTGTTCTCCTCGATAATGGCGCACATTCCCAGCACAGGGACTGCGTACCGGAGCTGACAACGGCGCGACCCGCGACCACCGGTGGTCAAGGCGAGAAACCCTGAACAAGGGCCACCGACGTGAATGCCGCTGGGCTTCCCGGGACCATGAGTCCGACCGGCCCGATGCGGAGTGAACTGAATGTCCGAAAACTTGCCCAGGGAAGACCTGAACGCTGGTGATGTGTGGTCGTTCATGGCAGCACTCGCCGCATTAGCAGTTCCACCATCGTGACGTCCGTTCGATCACCGGCTCGCCGGCCCCGTGCCCCGGGGGCGTCCTGGTGAAGTCGATGTAATAGTTGAAGCCGGGGTCGTCCGTTCCGGGATGACCGGCGTGTGGTCGAGGGCATCATCTACCGGTATCGGTGCGGGATCGCATGGCGTGATGTTCCTAGCGGATTCGGCCCTTGGCAGACGATCTGGAAGCGGCACCGCCGCTACAGCGGCGACGGTACATGGGACAAGATCCTGGCCGAGCTGCTGACGTTGGCGGATTCCCGGGGCGCACCACCGGCGGACGACCTCCGGCCTTTGACAAGGAAGACTACAAAGGCAGGAACGTCGTCGAACGGATCTTCAATAGCTTCAAGCAGTGGCGCGGGCTGGCCACCCGCTACGACAAGCTCGCCCTCACCTACCGAGGCGGCGCCGTCCTTCGCGCCATCAGCATCTGGCTGACAGCATTAGGAGACACGCCCCAGTCCGGGCTGCGCCTCGGCCGGGCCACCGCGGACAACGGCGGCAGCTGGCGTGTGGAGGCAGGGAACGGGCTGTTCGCGTTGGTGAGATGCCTCGGTTCAGCCTTGCTTGGCGGCCCAGTCAGTGACGCGCTGCGCGCTTTCCTCTTCGGAGAGGTCCTCTACGCGGGTCATGATAGACCAACGCACCCCGTAGGGGTCCCGGATGCTGGCGAACCGGTCTCCTGAGACAAAGGTGGACAGCGGCTCCCGGACGGTGGCCCCGGACCGCTCGGCCCGCGCAACGATGGCGTCCGCATCAGCGCAGTAGAAGCCGACGGAGTAGCAGTCATCGTCGCCGTTCGGTGCCGGGACGAGGTGGTAGTCGGGGTTGGGCTCACCGATCTGGAGCCGGCCCTGGCCGAAGTCGAGTTCGGCGTGGACCACGATTCCGCCGATCTCGGTGGCATTGATGGTCCGCGCGCCGAAAACGTCCTGGTAAAAGGTGATCGCCTCCTTGGCAGGCGTAACCGCAAGGAACGGGGTGAGGCTGGTGAAGCCGTGCGGGATGCCGGATTTTGTGTGCTTGCCATCGGCAGCGGCGGTCAGTTCGGGGCTTGTAGTATCATCCATGGATCTCACGGTACGCGCGGGCCTGCCCCGGCGCCTTGGAGAATTGCGACAGCCCGGATTGGAGTGTCCGCCCATGGTGGGTTCGTTCAGGGGAATCCTCTACCCGGCCCGGCTTCCCACGTTTCACCGCGTGCCTGCGCCCGCGTCCGTGACGGACCTGGTGCAGTGGTTTTGGATCCCCGAATGGGACATTGAACCGGGGCATGCGTCACGCCAGCACCTGATCGCGTTCCCGACGTCCAACCTTGTGGTCGGGCCGGATCTTGTTGAGTTCGCCGGCCCAACAACCCGTCGGTCACATCGCGACCTCAAGGGCCGGGGCTGGGCGGTCGGGGCCCTCCTGCGCCCCGCTCTGGTGCCGCATTTTACGGATAATCCGGGAAGCCTGCGGGATGCCCAGCTGACACTTCCGCTCGGGGACCTCCAGGCCTCGGTGGCGGTGGCGATGAGCAGAACCGATCCGCGGGAACGCCGGCAACGCGCGGTGGAGGCGTTCACCGGCTGGCTGGTGGCGCAGGACACGGAGGTCTCCGAGGAGGGCATTCTTGCCAACGCGATGATGGACCTGATCGGAAAATGTACCGAGGTGACCCGCCTTGAGGACGTTGCGGCGCGCCTGTTTGTATCGCCGCGAACCCTGCAACGGATGGCGAGGAAGTACATCGGCCTGAGTCCGTCCGCGCTGATCCGAAGGCGCCGCCTGCAGGAGGCCGCCGACCGGTCACGGACCGACCCGGCGGCAGACCTCGCGGCGATCGCTGCCGAGCTCGGCTACACCGATCATGCCCATCTGACGAACGACTTTCAAAAGACCCTGGGATTCGCACCAAGCACGTACCGGCGATCAGTCCTTGAGGGCCTAGCCGGGAATCATAACGAGGTCAATGGCGCACCATTGCCACCCGCTACGACAAACGCGCACTGACTTACCGTGCCGGCGTCGTCCTCTACGCCGCGGCCGTAGCAGGGACGGAGCGTGAGTATCGCGGGTTGTCCGTGTTCAGGGTTCTGCTCGGGGTAGCCGGCGGCATTGCACTCGGAACCCTCGCGTCCACGACTGTTCCCGCCTCCTACAGCTTCGGGGTGGTGATGGCATTCGTCTTGATGATCTTCGGCTGGATAGCGGCCATCTTGCCGTCCATAAGGTTCCACCGCTCGTGGCCTCAGGCTGAATGCGCGGAGGTGGAAAAGGAGCCATGGAGTCAGGCAGCTGTGGATCGTTGGCGCCCTGGTCCACGACCCGGAAACCACCGCCGACGAACTCGAAGTCGCGTTGCGGACCCTAGTACCGGATCTCAGCCCCGGTTGGGCGGCCATAGTGTTCACGACCACGGACGTACAGGTACAGGCATTGCACCGCCTCGGGTTTGACCGTGCCAGCCAGAATTCCGGGCTGATGTACCGCACGCTCGCAGCAGCCATGCAGGCCAGCAGGTGAGCACCCATCGCGTGATAACCGCGCCGCCGCAATTCGTCGCAGACCGAGGTCTTGCCGGTGCCGGAACCGCCTTCGACGAGGTAGTTCTTTCTGCCCATGCCTGATAGTACCGAAGCGATACGCGAGACGAGGGCTGCGGTAGGCGCCGTCGTCTGCTGCTGGGAACGGCAGCGGAGAAAAAGTTCGTTTTCGTGCACGGACGCAGCCGGTTCCTGCAAGCTCCCAACTCCCTGTCTGTGAGTCGCAGAGCTATATGGCTCTCTTTTCGCAGCGCTATTTGGCGTGCTCGCCAATCCCAGCCGTCCCGTTGGCGGATCGTCCTGCGGGCAGATGTGTGAAAATTTTGCCATGTCTTCCCCGCAGTCACTGAGCGAAGCCGATCGCCGCATCGTCGCAGCGTGGGCGGCTGACTGTGCTGAGCGAGTCTTGGTCCTGTTCGAGACGGAGGCCCCGACAGACGGCCGACCACGTGATGCCATCGCTCGTACTCGGGCGTTTGCTCACGGTGAACTTGGCGCCGCCGGTGAGATTAGCCGGCGGTTCGTTGCTGGTCGGGCCGCGCACGCAGTGAGCTCTCCTGCGGCCGTGGCGGCCGCCCGGGCTGCTGGACAAGCCGCCGGCGTCGCTCACATGGGCGCGCACGCTCTCGGCGCAGCCGCCTACGCCGCGAAAGCGGCCGGGTTGGCCGCTCCGGATCAGCCCACGGCCATCTCCGACGAGATCTCCTGGCAACTCGAGCACATGAATGCTCAAGTGAGGGCGGCGCTTCAGCAGTTGCCGCCACTTGGTGAGGACTCCGCGGGCCCGCTAGGTTCCGGACTTCTCGCGTCGGGCCTTCTTGGGTCAATCATTCGGAAGATTCAGGCGGCTATAGTCATTATCTCGACTTGAAACACCATGCGGTGCTTCCGAACTCGCCCAACTCGCCGTAGGCAACAGCCAAGACTGATCGGAGCCCGTCCGGGTCCGAAGTTTCCGAATGGACATAGAACGAAGGCTTCGGGCCGAGTTCGTCTGCCCTGCGGTAATAGATCAGCACGCCGCAGCCATCGCGGAGAACCCGAAGCTTGAGCCTGCCGTTCGGGCAGGAGAAAAAGGTGTCGTCCTGCACAACATGCTCAGGTCCCGCGTCCGCCAAAGACGCGACCACCGGCAGCAGCTTTTCGATACTGGCCACACCCGCTTTGATTTCGATGTTCGTGACCCAGTTGCGATCGGCGAATCGCCCACTCGCGGGGGCTACCCCCGTCTGGTACGAATTCGCGGACACGCCGTCCGGGGAGCTCATGCCAGGCCAGACCATGAGCCTCGCTTTGAATAGACCCATTAACAAGTAGGCCCTTCGAATGGGCGGTCCGGCTGCCGCCATGACGGGTTGGCGCACCAGAGGTGTTGTGCATGGCTTATTGATTCTTCCGTCTGCCGAAGCCCCATCCAAGCGCTAGTGGGCCGCCATCTGCAAATAAGTTCCTAAGCATCTGCAGGATCCGGCGCCACATACTGCCCTCCGAGCCATTGCTCATGGGGAAAGCGTACATCGGGACGTCTTGAGGACCCCAGGCAGGGATGGTGTCTCACTAACCGACCTTCACCGGGCAGCTCAGTTGAAACGCTGACCGAAGGCTATGGCATTCAGATCATGGGCAGTTACGGTGGCTCCATGAGGGACAGGATGCTGCCGATCATATGCGGGATGGCAGAGTTCAATGACGCCCTCGACCACTACGAGACGGAAGGCTAGTGCCGTGCGGAAACTGATCTACGGCATGAATCTGACCCTGGACGGCTACATCGCCGCGGCCGGCGACGACATCGGATGGAGCGGGCCGAGCGACGAACTGTTCCAGTGGTGGCTCGACCAGGAGCGGGCTAGCAGCCTGTCGCTGTACGGCCGCAAGCTCTGGGAGACCATGAGCTCCTACTGGCCGACCGGCGACCGGCAGCCCAATGCCACCCCGGCGGAGATCGAGTTCGCGCGGAACTGGCGGGACACGCCTAAGGTGGTGTTCTCCTCGACGATCGACAAGGTCGGCTGGAACACCCGGCTGGTCACCGGCGACGCGATCGCCGAGATCACCCGGCTCAAGGCCGGGGACGGCGGCCCGATGAGCGTCGGCGGCGCAACGCTCGCCGGGGCGGCTATGCGGGCCGGGCTGATCGATGAATACGCGCTAGCCACATGTCCGGTTCTGGTGGGCGGCGGCACTCCGTTCTTCACCTCGCTGGACAGCTGGGTGAACCTGAACTTGGTGGAGACGCGGACGTTTCCCGGGGGCGTGGTCCTGACCAGGTACGAGACGAGGCGCTGAGCGTGATTCCTCCGCGCGGTCGGGGAAGTCTCCACCGCCACCGGCCAGGGTGGGGCCCGAAATCAGGGAATACTGTGTCTTGGTTGCCTCGCTGTAAGTCGGGCGGCACAGCGGCCGCTTTCGGTCGCGGGAAGGTCCAATGGGACAGACTCGCCTCCGGTGGGACTGGGGTGGCTTATGAAAGGGAATCACGTGTCGGGAAATGGATTCATGTTGGAGAACGTTGCGCTGCACGGGAGCAGGGTCCGTGTGGAGCCATATGAGGATGCCTTGAAGCGGCCGGTGGCCCGGGCGCTTGATTGCGACTCCGCGGCCTGGGACCTATTTGCCATGAGTGGGCAGGGGGCGCATTCTGCCGGCTGGTGGAGCAACCTCAACCGCCAGATCAGCACAGGCCAGTGGATCGCTTACGCGATCCGCAACCGCTCGAACCAGCGCATCGTCGGCACCACCAGTTTTCTAAACATCAGGCCCGAGCGCCAGTGCGTGGAGATCGGCGGGACGTTCCTGCATCCGGACGCGCGTTCCGGCTATGTCAACGCGGAATCCAAGCTCCTCATGTTTCAGTACGCCTTCGAGTGTGGGGCGCGCCGGGTGGAGTTGCTGACTGACCTGCGCAACACCCGAAGCCAAGCGGCGATCGCCAAACTGGGGGCCGTGCGCGAGGGCGTTCTGCGTCGCGATCGCATCACCTGGACCGGCCACGTGCGGGACAGTGTCCTCTATTCAATCACCGACCTGGACTGGCCTGACGTGCAGGACAGGCTGAAGACGCGCTTGTCACCGTAGGCATCAATGTTTTCCCCTCATTTCCCGGAAATCATGGCTATCGGCTGAAGGGACTCATTGAAACAGAAGCCCGTCGAGCAAAGCGCATAACTGGCCCCGAGGCCGGTAGCCGGAATGCAACGGTCACTCGGTGCACCGTTGTCATCGGATCAGCAGATGGGTGGAGCGGAACGGGGATGGGCAATGTCAGCGGCCAGGCCGGAGGACACGCAGGCCTGGCCGACCATGCCAAGCGAGAGCGTCCTGACCGGTCAGCCTTGGGCAGATAGGGAGTCCCCGCAGCCTGATGGCGTGATGATCCCTACCTGGAACCGGCACCGCCCCAGGCCGCCACACCGAACGGGCCTCCTCAGTGCCCCCGGGTCTGCTGGCCCGCGGTATCGCACTGTCCGCCCGGTGAGCGGTCAGACCGCAATTCTTGTCGTGTCGGCCTCAGCTGCGGGTTGGTTTGGGCATGATTGCCGTTGCCGTCAGGATTCAGTAGGCAGCAGGTCAATATCCCTGCGCAGGTGAGGGTTTTAGTGGTTCCCTCAGTCTCTCCGGCACCTGCTTTGCCGGTCGGACAACCTGGACGATCGGCCCCCAAATGACGGACACGGACCGGGCCGGCTGTCTCTACATCCTGGGTGAACTCCAGGGAGGCGTCGAGTAAAGACCCGCGCAGAACTCACCCACACCCGTAAGCGGCTGAGATTGTGTCCGGATATGAATGAAAGGATTGAAATGGCTACGTTGGTGCCCTTCGGCCTGAAGCGGTCTGCTGGCGCCGCGACGCAAGTTCGCTATGAACAGCAACACGCTGTGTACATTCGGTGGATCAACGGACTGAAAATACCTGAGGTTCAGCGCGCCGTCTTGATTGTCCTTTTGGGGATGGTAGACAGGGTTGAGTTCACGGACGGCCGCTGTGCCGGCGTCACGTACCTGGCAGAGCTCGCACGACGCGCTGGAATACCGCTGGGCGTCGAGGACGTTCTCCGCGCGTTGGTAAACGGAGGGCATCTGAGCGTTCACCCGGCCGCAGAGGTCTTCGATGACCGACGTCCTGGTATCGTCTTTCGGTTGCTCCGCCCTGATGTTGTCCTGACTGTTGAGTCAGCTGGACCATTGTGGAAGGTCGGCTCCTTGGCCAGCAAAGCCTCAACATTCCAGAAAACAGCATCAGCTCCAGGTGCCCTTCAGCTGTGAGCAACTACCACGCCAATTCCGGCGGTGAGGCAGCCTCTACAACTCCAACGTCCTGATGCTCATCCACATCCCAGCGGACGGTTCCAAGGCGACGGGTATCTCGATTCCCCGCGACGACTACGTCCAGGTCAGTGGCATCCCCGGAAGCGGCCCGTTCAACGCCAAAATCAAAGAGGCGTACGGTTACGGTTTCGCGGCGGCGAAGACCTCCTTGATCAATGCAGGCAAGCCCGACGACGACGCGACCTACCAGGCAGCGCGCGACGCCGGCGACAGCCGCTCCCGCAGCCGCCGCGCCCGGGACGTCCGCACCCGTAGCCCCACCCGTCTCGGAGGCTGCAACCCAACCAGAAGCCACCCCGCCAGCACCTGCGAGCAACGTCTACGCGGATTCCACCGGGGCCCTCCAAGGCGGCGCCATCCCCTGCGTCAAATAGCCATGACGCTGTGTCCGAGGTTCCGCACCCCTCCGTCGAGGTAAATCAGCCGCACGGGCCGATCTTCTTCCCCGTCGTGCAAAGCCACGCGTGTCAACGGTTCCGCAAGACCGCCGTCGCGGGTTTCGTGATCGGTGGCGTCGCCTCCGCGGCCATGTAACCCCCTGGCGATTGAAACGCGGTGCTTAGGTGTGCTGGAACAGCCGTGGCTGGCCCAGGCGCCGCAAAACAGCGGCCGGGTGCCCCGGCAAGTCATCTCCCGGAGCTGGCGGCTGCTCGCTGGAGGGTGTGCGGATCCGTTCGGTCATCTCGGAAAGGGATCCGTCCGGAAGAAGATCCTCCAAGTCCAATGCTTCCGTCTTGTCGGACTGGGTGCGGTTGTGCCTCCGGGCACCGGCGACTCCTGACAGGGCGGCCAGGACGGTGAAGACCACGACGGTGAAGACCACGACGCAGAGGACGCCCACGGCCAAGGCTGCGATGAGGAACACCGCGAGCGTTCCCGCATAGACCAGGAGATTGATGTCGATCATCTTCGGATGCCCCGTTCGGGGTCGGTAATGACCTCACGTACGGCGGCCAGGACGTCCCTGGTCTTGGCCAGCAGGTTCACGGGGTCCCCCGGTTCGACCAGGGCCTGCCGGTACAGCACATAGGTGTCGGAGAGTTCGCGCATCTTGGCGGCGTCGACGTCGACCACGGCGGGCTCATTTCCCTCCTCGCCCGGCTTGCTTTGGGTGTTCATGGTCTCCTCGAAGTTTTCGCTCATTAGCCGGCGGCCTGATCCAGGACGGTTTGTCTCTCATACGCGGCCCGCAGGCCTGCCCTGGCACGGATCAGCAGGGCCGAGACGGCGTTAGCGCCAATCCCCATCAGAGGGGCGATGTCCCGGGGCGCCTCCCCCAAAACCTCGACGTGCCAGAGCACCGTCCGCCAACGCACCGGCAGGGAACGCATCGCGGCCGCGATCTGTTCGTGTTCGAACAAAGCAAGCGCGGTTTCCAGGCCCGGATCCTCGTAGGGTCCCGGGTCCAGGTCCTCGTCCGGGGCAGGCTGCTCACGGCATTGCTTCTTCCAGAAGGTGTTCGCCACTGACCGGATCGCCGTATTCAGGTACGGCCCGAAAATATCCGTCGGCCCGTAGCCATTCCGGATCGCGCCCACAGCCTTGGCGAACGCGTCATGGAACACGTCCTCGGCGTCCTGGGACCCATCCATGAGGCCGCCGATGAACCGTATGCCCGGTTCCCGGTACCGGGCATACAAAACCGCCATCGCCTGCGGATCCCCGGAACGGACACCGTCCAGCAGATCCGACTCAGGACCCAAAGGCCCCTCCGGTGCCCTCGGCCCAGCTGTAGGCCCAGTGATCTGGTGCCCCTCCCCTGATGAAACGTATTCAACTATGTGCATTGCCGTTGCCCGTTCTACTTCCCTGAGACCAAAAGGAACCGGGAACGCCCCACCGCTTCCCTTACCCTTTTCACCGGAAACGGGCACGTTTCATGACGCGGAAAACGAAAAATTAGTGGAATCTTAAAATATGAGGCCGAAAACAGGGCCGACCCGACTGTATTCCCGGCCTTGAGGCACCAACGTAGGCTTCACCGACGAAGTGGGCGAGTTCGTAGGCAATGACGGAACCATAGACAGTTGGCCGCCCTTCGTAGGCTGCTTTCTCGGCAAGGGCCGGGGCGTTCAGGCTGATCTGCTCCGTGACATGTCCGCGGCGCCCGTCACGGATAAGACTCCGTTGCACCTGACCACCCATCACGAAAACGTTCAACCACAGAAGGGCGGTGCCCAGCCGACATCGCCTTTCGCTGGGTACCGCCCGTCCGGGGTAGTTCACGGAGGTCTCACGTCCGTTCACTTTGTGCAGTCCACGGTCCGTCGGCTGGGGGTCGTTGGCCGCCGGACAGCATGGGCAACCACTGCGCCTGCACCTAGACCTAACCAGCCAGCCGCTGATTCCTGACGAACTCGTTCATCTAAGAACGTCATTCTGGCGCCATGTCCTTTGCCCGGGCGCTCCCGACGACCCGGCATATATGGATTTGCGTTGTGCCGCAGCATTATTGGCCAGGATTCAACGCCTCTGAAGCCAGTCTCCTTCGGCGTCGCGGCCGGCGCCGTGGCACTGTACCTTGTCGGCTCCAAACACCGCGTGAACCGGACCACGTTCTGGGCGCTGATGGTCGTGATCGCTACCGTTGCCTGAAGTCAGACACGCAATCCTCAGCGTCGACGGCGGATGGTTCGTCACGTCCCTGCAGGGCGGGAGTTAAAGGCGAGACGGTTGGCCTTGGGATCGAGTTGTGACGACGTACCCCTCAAGACCAACCGTCCTTCATGCCCGTCCTAGCGAACCAGGGTCACTAACCCATATCGCGAGGTGCCTCCTGATATTGAAAACCCCAGCGCCAGTCCTTCACCGGCGCAGATGCGTCATCTTCGTGCGGCTCTTCGGTCAAAGCCGTCGCACACAGATGTCGTATGCCCGGCTTCAGGCCGGATTCGAGGGGGCAGAGGGATGATCCACCACACACCACATTTGGCCGGGGGGACCACTGCGGACGGAAGTGGCGGAGCATCGGCATCGGGCGACCGCGCCTCGCCGCCCGGAGCACAAAGGCCGGTGGACTGACAGCGGCCGCCGCGTCGCTCGTGGCCGGGCTGCTGGCGGCTGCCTCGATGGCGGCGCTGACTGCGACGCCGGCCCCTGCTGCGGTTCCTTATGCCGGAGATGTTCGTTTCGATGGCCCCTAACGCCGTCCGGGATCCCGCCAGACCAGCCGAGGTGAGGATCGACGTCCAGGTTTCGGACGTCCGGGAATCAAAGACGGGAGTCGGCTACTTCCAGACGACCGCCACGTTTCTTGTGGACGGGATCAGGATCGCGGGCGGAAGGGCCGGTGCAAGGACCGTTGATCCCGTGGTCTACGACCGACTCAGATCCGGCAGCGAAACCACCGAGGGGAACAAGACCAGTCCAGAATCCGGACGGGTGGCTCCGGTTTCGGCGGCGATGGTCGGTCATGATTCGGCCTGGAACGTTGTCCTTGGCAGAAACACGGGCAAACGACGGTGGCCTCTGCGCGTGGATGTCTCAAACCCTGTTCTTGTCGATCATCCTCTGGACCATGTTCCAGGCGTGGTGCTGATCGAAGCAGTACGGCAGGCCTTGCGGCTGCAGCTGATGGATCCATCGCTCGATTTTGCGTTCTTTGATGCCCAGTTCATGTCCATCGTCGAGCTCGGAGCTGAAACCGAGGTCGTCCTGGAAACCCCGTCCGGCGGCCCGGGTCCGGCAACGGTGGTTGCGAGTATTCAAAGCTACGGCGAAGTCATGATGCGCGCTATCGTGGAGCTCAGATCGCCGCAGGTCCAGAACACTGGCAACTAATCGGCTCGATCGGTCTGGTTTATCGGAAGGCGCCGCGTTCCGTAGGCGGCACGGAGACCAGCGCGGGCCTTGTCGAGTAACACCGGGACCTCTTGCGGCTCAATTCCCAGTACCTGAGCAATGGCGATGGACGGTTCGCCAAGCGCCTCCGCATGCCAAAGCACAGTATGCCAGCTCTCCGGCAGCGAGAGCAACGCAGCGAGGAGCTCCTCGCTGTGCAACCCGTACAACCCGCGCCCAGCGCCCCTGGTCTCTCGCCCCGGGCTCGCGAGCGATCGCACAGAAGTGCTCAGGCAGTTTGGACAACGGCAGTGGGGAGCTCAACGGCTTGCCGCGTCGGGACGTGCGGATCCATGGATTGATGTCTGGTCAGCTCTGCGTCGAGCTCCATCCAGGTCGGCGGATTGGCGCCAGGACGGCTCACGGTGATCGCGGCTGCCATGGAGGCGCTGCGGCCTATCCTTTCGAGAACGGACGGGGCGAGGCCTTCTCCGGTGCGGTTCAGGAGCCCATGGATCAGTGCGGACATGTAGGAGTCGCCGGCGCCGATGGTGTCGGCTACCTGTGTTGCCACCGCGGGGATGCTGAGTTGAGTGGCGGCGGTGGACAGCAGGGAGCCTGAGGAGCCTGTGGTGATGACCGCCAGTTCGGTGCCCAGGCCGAGGAGCCGGGCCGAAATGTCTTCGAGCGGTGTTCCGGGGTATAGCCAGAGTGCATCGTCATCGCTGAGTTTGACGACGTCGGTCAACGGCACGAGTTCTTCGAAGATTGTTTTCGCTTCGTGGTGGCTTCCCAGCAGTGCGGGTCTGATGTTGGGGTCATAGGTGACGAGGCACGAGGCGTGGCATTGCAGCATCAGGGACCGGACGGCAGCTGCTCCGGGAGCGAGGAATGTCGCGATGGAACCCGTGTGGAAGACCTTGGGAAGGAAGCTCGGAACGGCCGGGGTCAGGTCCCAGCGGATGTCGAATTCATAGCTGGCAGAGCCGTCGACGGCGAGGGTCGCCGTCGCGGTAGCTGTCCTGTCCAGCGAGGTGGATCCGGGCAACAGTTGCACCCCGGCGCTGTCTAGGTGTTTCCTGATCATCTGGCCGTGCGGGTCCTCGCCGATCGCGGTCCTCAGGCCTGTGCTGACGCCGAGGCGGCCGAGCCCGTAGGCGACATTCGCCGGTGATCCGCCCGGATGTTCGACCGTGCCGGTGCCGGACTTGACGATGTCGATGAGGGCCTCGCCCACGACGACGACGTCCAGGACCCGCGAGTGCTCCGGGGCCAGTTCAAGGGTCTTCATGATCTTCTTTCTTCACGTGTGCAGGCAGGATATTTCCGTGTCTGGTTGGGGGGTGGTTTCTGCCCGGAGGTTGCGGGGCAGGTTCCGGCCAGAAGCCCGGAAGGAGGGTTCACGGCCAGAACCTGCCCAAGCAACTACGGCAAGAATCCGGTTCTTATGCGGTGGCAGCGCCCGTCATGATGGCGACCGCGTCGGTCATGTTGTGGGACTCAGGGGTGATTGTGGCGGCGCATTTCCCGAGGCGTTGGATGTGGATCCGGTCTGCCACATCGAAAACGTGCGGCATGTTGTGGCTGATCAGGATGACCGGCAGGCCACGGTCGCGCAGGTCCCTGACGAGCTGCAGCACCTGGTTTGATTCGCGGACACCGAGGGCCGCGGTCGGTTCGTCCAGGACGACGACCTTGGAGCCGAAGGCAGCAGCCCGGGCAACCGCGACTGCTTGCCGTTGTCCGCCGGAGAGGTTTTCGACGGCCACGGTGACGTCCTGCAGGGTGGAGATCCCGAGGCGTGTCAGCTCTTCCTTCGCCCGTTTGCGCATGCCGTTGGTATCCAGGACGCGGAAGAGTTTCCCGAAGATGTTCGGGAGGCGTTCTTCCCGGCCAAGGTAGAGGTTGGAGGCCACGTCCAAGGCGGGGGACACTGCCAGGTTCTGGTAGACGGTTTCGATGCCGTGGGCGCGTGCGTCCTGCGGGCGTTTGAAATGGACTCGCTCACCGGAGAGAAAGATTTCGCCTTCGTCCGGGATTTCCGCTCCTGTAAGGCACTTGATCAGGGTCGATTTTCCCGCACCGTTATCGCCGATGATTGCCAGCACTTCCCCGGGGTAGAGGTCCAGGCTGACCCCGTCCAGGCCCACGACCCGGCCGAAGGTCTTCACGAGGTTCCTGGCTTGAAGGATCGGCGTCCTGTTCGGATCCTGGGGCGGGACTGACGGGACTGAGGCTTCTGTGACGGTCATGACTTCACCTTTCGGATCCACTGGTCCACGGACACGGCGACGATGACGAGGATGCCCACGGCTAGGGTCTGGTACAGGACGTCGAGGCCGGCCAGGGACAGGCCGTTGCGGAAGACGCCGACGATGAGGGCACCGAGCAGTGATCCCCAGATGGAGCCTCGCCCGCCGAAGAGGCTGGTACCACCGATCACGACGGCGGTGATGGAGTCGAGGTTGAGGTCCACCCCGGCATTCGGGCTGGCCGCGTTCGTCCGGCCGATCTGGATCCAGGCACCTACCGCCAGCACAGCGCCGGCTGCCAGGTAGACGCTCATCAGCACACGGCTGACGGGAATGCCGGCCAGCCGGGCGGCTTCCTTGTCATCGCCCACGGCGTAGACGTGGCGCCCCCAGGCCGTCTTGCCCAGGATGAAGGCCACGACGCCGTAGAGCAGGAGCATCATCACCACACCCGTGGAGATGCGGACCCCGCCGATAGGGAAGGTCGTACCGGTCCAGGTGAGCAGGTCCGGCATTTTGGATCCGCGCACGGTGGCTCCGTTGGAATAGAGCAGGGTCAGCGCGATGAAGATGTTCAAGGTTCCCAGGGTGACGATGAACGGTGGGAGCTTGAGCCGGGTGACCAGGAGGCCGTTCAGGGCGCCGGCGACCAGGCTCGTGGCGAGCCCGGCAAGGAGGGCAAGGATGGCCGGGATACCGTTGTTGACGGCGGTCTGGGCAACCACCATGGAGGCCAGGACCATGACGGCACCCACCGACAGGTCGATGCCTGCGGTCAGAATGATGAGGGTCTGGGCGATCGCCAGGGTACCGATGACGGCGACCTGCTGCGTGATCAGGGACAGGTTCTCTGGGCGGAGGAACCGGTCGTTGAGGATCCCGAAGATGATGACGGCCACGAGCAGCACGATGGCCGGGCTCAGGGCCGGGTAGCGGTGGAGAACATTCCGGATCCGGCTCAACGGTGTGCTTCGGTCAAGGAATTCTTCGGCAAGGTCCGCGTGGGCCGGCGGCGGTCCCGCGGTTTGTTGCTGGGTCACATTAGCTCCTGCATTAAGCATTGAGGGGTGTATCGGCGGCCGGTCCCGGGACCAGGAGCCCCGGAACCGGCACGGGTTTGCTTACTTGCCCCAGCAGATCTGGGCTGCGGCGGTGGTGTCGATGCTCGTCAGGCCGGAAACGGCCTTGTCGGTGACGAGCGCGGAGCCGGTGTTGAAGAAGTCCAGGCCCGCGGAGACCGTGGGCTTCTTGCCTGACGTGGCCAGGTCCTGGATCGCCTGGACGCCGAGCTGGGCCATCTTCACCGGGTACTGCTGCGCGGTGGCACCGATGATGCCGGACTTGACGTTGTTCACGCCGGTGCAGCCGCCGTCGATCGAGACCACCAGCACGCCCTTTTCCTTACCGGCGGCCTTCAGCGCCTCGTAGGCGCCCGCCGCGGCCGGCTCATTGATCGTGTAGACGACGTTGACGTTCGGGTTCTTTGACAACAGCGTTTCCATCGCCGTGCGGCCGCCGTCCTCGGCGCCTTGCGATGCCTGGTTGCCGACGATCTCGTAGTCCCCGCCCTTGCCGCCGGTGTACTTACCGGTCTTGGCCTCATCGCCGTTCTTGGTCTTGTCGGCGGTGGGGATGCCCATCCCTTCGAGGAATCCCTGGTCGCGGTTGTAGTCAACCGACACGACCTTGTCGCTGAAAAGGTCGATGAGGGCGATGGTGGCCTTCTTGCCATCCAGCTGCGCCGCAGTCCACTGCCCGATCTGCTTGCCGGCGGCGAAGTTGTCGGTCGCGAAAGTGATGTCCACGGCACTGGCCGGGTCCGGCGGGGTGTCCAGGGCGATCACGAACAGCCCGGCGTCGCGGGCCTTCTTGATCGCATCGACGACGGCCGGGCCGTTCGGGGTGATCAGGATGCCTTTGTCGCCCTTGGAGATGGCGTTCTCGATGGCCTGGATCTGGGTGTCCTCGTCGCCGTCGGACTTGCCCGCGGCAAGCTTCAGGTCAATGTTTCCGCCCTCAGCCGCCTTCTTCGCACCGTCTTCCATCGCAACGAAATACGGGTTGGTGGTCGTCTTGACGATCAACGAAACACCGACTTTGGCGCCGGCGGAAGCACCGCTGGACGCAGGGGCCGAAGAACCGCCGCCACAGGCCGTCAGGCTGATGGCGCCAAGCGTCAGAACAGCACCGACGGCGAGGAAGCGGTTGACGGCCGGCCCGAAGGCTTTGGAACTCAACATTGAATCTCCTGTTTTGTATGAGGCACTTACCCGTGCCTGACAACGATGTCATGTAAGATGTAACCCGGATCACAGAGGAGAGTCAATAGTTCTCCGAATAAGAAGGAGCAGGTCGTTGACAACGTTGTCTAATCGTTACCAAGCCGAAGCCTCGAAACAACGCCCGACCATGCGCGACGTCGCGGCATTGGCTGGTGTGGGGATCAAGACAGTCTCCCGGGTCGTCAATGATGAACCCGGGGTTTCGGAGGCCAAAAGGGTGCGGGTTCTCCGGGCCGTGGAACAGCTGAACTACCAGGTGGACCTGGCTGCGGGCAGTCTTCGCCGCACCGGCCGCCGGACCTTGACCATCGGCTTGCTTCTGCCGAGCGTCGCCAACCCGTTCAGCGGGGAAATCCACCGGGCAATTGAAGATGCCCTGGCCGCCCGCGGCATAGCCGTGTTTGCCGCAAGCCTGGACGATGATCCGGAACGTGAGAAAGCCCTCGTCGCCGCGTTTCTCCGGCGGCGCGTAGACGGGCTCATCCTTACCCCGATTGCCAAGAGCCAAGCGCACGTCATTCCTGAACATTCCCACGGCCTGCCGATAGTTTTCATTGACCGCGAACCAACCGGGATCGAAGCCGATGCCGTGGTGAGCGACAACGCCGCCGGCGGAGCGCGGGCAGCTGCCCATCTGATCAGCCACGGCCATACCCGGCTGGCATACCTGGGAGACCGGACAGACATCCAGACCGCGCGGGAACGACGCCGGGGGTTCCTGGAAGAACTCGGCCGCTCCGGGATTCCCGCGTCCGAGGTCCCCGCCATCGAGGGCCTTCACGATGAAGAGGCAGCCCGCCTCGCCACACTCGAACTGCTGGCCTCCGGGAATCCCCCCACCGCCATATTTTCCAGCCAGAACCTGGTTACCTTCGGCGCCATGAGGGCACTGAAGGAAGCAGGCGCGAACCACAAAGTGGCCCTGGTCGGGTTCGACGACTTTGCCCTCGCGGACATGATGGAACCGGGCATCACCCTCATCGCCCAGCACCCCGAACGCATCGGAAAACTCGCCGCCGAAAGGATCCTGGCCCGGATCGACGGCGACCAAAGCCGGCCCGGTACTTGGGTCGTCCCCTCGGAGCTCATCGTGCGCGGCTCGGGCGAACTCCGACCGGCGAGCTGACCCAAACCCAACCGACCACTCAAACAATTTCGTCTGAAAGCAAGGAACCCACCATGACCAAAACGTTGTATGCAGAATTCACGGTCAAGCCCGGCTGCGAAGCCAGGGTCGCGGAAATGATGCGAGAGCTAACCGAACACGTCCGCGCCGAGCCGGGAAACGTTGTCTTCTGGCCCTACACGAGGGAATCCCGGCCCAACGAGTACTTCGTCTTCGAGGTCTACCGCGATCAGGCCGCCTTCGAGGAGCACATCGGCGCCCACTACGGACGGAAGTTCAACGAAGAACTCGCGAGCCTCATTGAGGGCGACGGATCGGAACTGACATGGCTCCAAGCGATTCATTAGCCGTCGGCACTGTCCTCGGAGCCTGCGTCTTGCTCACATCGCGCTCCCCGCGGGATCGACCCACCGCGGGGAGCGTCATAACATCCGCGTTCTGCGGTTGATATGTCGTTGCCCCAGAAGCAAAGACACCCGGCCCATGGCACCCCCGAGGACACGCAGGCTTTGCCGGGGAAAGGACCGGTGGATGCATGGAACGAGAACTACCCCTGAGGGGAATCAATCTCCCCCGGATGACGGAGAACGCCCTGCTGAGGTCGGGTGTGCAGACCGTCGGACAACTCATCGCCCTATCCGCCAAAAACCTACGGGAAGACATCGCCGGCATCGGAGCCGGCAGCATCCTGGCCATCGAGGACGCTCTCAGCAATGAAGGCCTGCGTCTCGCTCCCGACAACGGAAGCTACCGATACGTCCGTCCCTCAGACCGTCACGTCCGCAACCACAAGGCCTGGCTGCAACCCGTCGTCGAGTTGCCTGTGCCCGCTCCGGGCAAAATCGTGCGGACGTCCGACCATCCAGATCGCCTACTCGATCACCGCAGCGCTCAACTAAGGCAAGGCCCCCGCTGACCCACCGGCGGCCACCAACACCTTCTGCTGACCGACGCGTTCGGGGTTCCGTCATGCATCTCTCCCAACACCCCGCCCAAGTCCCCCTGCCGGTTCGGCGTCATCTTCAACCCCGACCTCGGTTAACCCGCCAAGCATGACGTGCGGGGACATCAAGCGAGGGGGAAGACCAAAGACCTGCGACCAAGGGAGCAACACAATGACCACACAATTCAATCTCTACGTTGACGAGGACGATTGCTTGAGGTTCCAGCTCGTCACTGGAAGCGGAGAGGTGCTGCTCACTTCGGATGCGTTTGAGAACGAAGATGCTGCCATCGCAGGAATCTGGTCTGTGCGCGAAGCCGCCACCAACGGTCGCATCGTGGATCTCACGGGTCGGGTGTCCGAACGCGCAACTGACTAACGAAGCCACGACTCGACGGCGGCGGTCCAGGAATCAGGCGCCGGATGTTGTCAGTGAAGGGATCGGCGGGGAAAAGCCTGGCTTCGGATTCCCCGCCGATTTCGAGCAGGATCGACGTGATCCAAGTTTCCATGTCGCTGTCGTGCGCCAGCCGGCTGACGTAGGACGCCACGTCAAGACCGGCAATTATGGCCACCGGCGAGCCTCCGCGATCATCCGGACCGGCGTAGACCGTTTGTCCACGCGGTGAAGATCAGTCTTCTAACTCCGCTTCGGGCGGATCATGACGTCCACGTG
The DNA here is from genome assembly GCF_057747935.1 of Arthrobacter sp. DMZ02-1R. Lineage (NCBI taxonomy): Bacteria > Bacillati > Actinomycetota > Actinomycetes > Micrococcales > Micrococcaceae > Arthrobacter > Arthrobacter sp. DMZ02-1R. Next base: position 1,238,223 of record NZ_CM173230.1, on the reverse strand, counting down.
ATGTTCGGCTCGATGCTGAACCTGGATCTTCCGAAACGTCCGGAACACCCGCAGCGGCCAACTTCAGGGCGCCTCGGTTAGCTTTCCAACGACCCGATCTTGATCAGTGCTTCTTGAAGCCTGTCTGCCAGCCAAGGCACCTCCACGTGCGCCAGCTGGGATTGAGCCCACACTCCGGAGACCTGATCCAGGGGGTAGGTCGCCTGACGCTGAAGCGTGAGGATACGCTGCAATCGATCTTTTGTGGCATCTGATTGGCTAGCAGCATCGTCAGCGATGCTCAGCGTCTGGGTTGTGGCTTGGGGATTCATCTTCGTTCCTTTCGCGACGGCAGCCGTGGCAAGGCCCATGGTCGCGCATCTTGCCTTGGTCCAGGGCAGACGGTCGGGCTGATCCACTTCATTCCTCCGTCTGCCCCGGGAAGTCACGGATCGCCGTTCCATGCCTTCACTGCGGGCCAGAGTCTCCACCGCGGCCCGTACCCCACTAACCGCGCGGTGCCAAGTTCCTGACGCGACGATCGGCAGGCTTCGTGTCTATCGGTTCAACGCGGCGCCGCCGGTCAGGGCTGTCGATCAGCGTCACAATCCAGGCGTGCACGGGTTGAACGGTCATGAAGATTGCTCCGCTCAGGACTGGGGAATCGCTCCCATTGCCCACCGCAACCGTCAGTGTTGGCGCGGTCGAACTTGACGAGCTCAGGGCTCGCTGGGTCGCGTTCCAATCCGTGTCGGATCGAAACAAGGAAAAATTCGACCCAGTCGCGTCATTGCGATGCACGGGTGCGGTCCTCGACGCCGTCGGGGACGTTATCGCGACGGCCGGACAAGCGGTAACCAGACCGTCCATCCGATGAAAAGCTCTGCATTTGCTGACCAAGCGGAGATCGCTGATCCGTGTCCGGATGGAGGTCTGCTCGCCTTTGTCTTGGCCGAGAACCGCAACGATGTTATGAGCCTGGGCATGTTTGCCTACTACGTTTCACGACACCCGCTCAGCAAGGAGTGTCTGCTTCGTCCAACCGTTCTGCGATATCTCGAAACTGCTTTGGCGGCTGGCCTGCTTTCCGTCGGTGACATGATCGGCACTTTGCACAGACCTTGGAACATCTCCTACACAGCAGCGCTGGGGCACATCGAAGCAGCCTGGCCGGTGGAGGCGGACTCAACGTTCACCGGATTGCGCGATATCTGTTGGCTGGCCAACACGGCAAAGGGAAACCAGGCTGCAGAGCTACGCGCATACCGACTGAGCCAGGACGGCGCCGCACACATGTGAACGCGCCCCCCAGGTTATTCGTTGTCCGGTGCACAGACCGCTGGCCCGTGAATTCATCCCCTCACTGGCGCCAATCCGAAAGTTCCCCATTCGGGTCGCGTCAGGATTCCGACCCTCGCTGGTTGAAGGAGCCGGATCGATTCCTGCCGGCAATCGCTGACCGGCAGTGACAGAGGGGGTGGCGTGATCAGCCTTCATAGTGCAACCGAAACCTCGGACGAGGACCTGATCGGCAACAGTCGTGCGGGAGACGCTCACGCCGTTGACGTTCTCTACCGTAGGCACCACGAAGCCGCGTTCAGGTTCGCCCGGCGCTTACTCGGTAACGACGCGGATGCCCATGACGTAGCCCAGGAAGCCTTCCTCAAGGTAGTGGCAGCCATCGGCCGGGGCAACGGCCCCGATGCCCTCTTCCGTCCATACTTGTTCCGCGCCGTTCGCACTGTCGCCGCAGATCATTGGGAACAGCAATCCAGGGAGATTCCCCACGAAGACACGCTAGATACACCTATCCAGGATCCCGGGCTGGAAACTGTCCAGGCCTACGACAGCACGAGCCCTGCCTACCGGGCGTTCCGCTCGCTGCCGCTTCGCTGGCGCACAGTCCTCTGGCACGCCGAGGTGGAGAACGAACCGCCCCGCAAAATCGCGCCGCTGCTGGGAATCGAACCGAACGCCGTTTCGGCCCTGCTCGTGCGTGCCCGCCGTGGCCTTCGCGAGGCATATCTGCACGAATACACTGCCACTGTATCTGCGGGTTCCGATTGCCAGCCGACTCTGCCCTACCTCGCCGGCACCGTTCTCGGGACCGCATCGTCGCGCGACCGCAAAGCCGCGCAGGAGCATGCCGACCTCTGTGAGAACTGCAACAATCTCATCGCCGAGCTGACCGACATCAGAAAAACCATGCGCGGGCTCATTGCACCGGCCCTCCTCTTGGTGCCTGCCCTTCCGTCTGCGACCGCGCCCAACTTCGCTCACTTGGGCCGAAGTTCCTGGTGGCGCGCAGGCGCCCTGACGGTGGCCATCATTGCGAGTACGACGGCGGTTGCCCTCGCCTTGGTGCTCGTTCCGCATCAGGCGGATGCGCCCGTATCCCTGTCTGGACAATCTCCAACTATGGCCCCACCTCAGCTCCCCATCGCGGTTCCGAACCCGGAACCACCGAACCCCACCCCAACTCCGACGTTCGGGCCGACAACCCCGGCCCAAACAACCGGGCCGGCACCTTCCGCCGCTGCCCCCCTCTTCCGACAACCTTCGGTCCGGTCGTTTCTTCAGCCTCTCCCCAGAGTCAACACGTCGGTGCCGGTACCGCCCCCGCCAACGTCCGCCACCGCACCGACAAGGACACCAACCGCGCGACCTTCAAACACCACCACAGCATCCGCCAAACCGACAGCCACACCAACAGCACCCTCAGCAACCCCATCTCCGCTGCCCACCGGGCCAGTCCCGACGGCAACACCATCTCCAGCGCCCACCGGGACCTCGGGAACAACCACCGCAACGCCCTCAGCGCCGCCGTCGTCGGGGCCGATCTGCATCCCGTTGTTCTTCTGGTGCCTCCCCTAGCTGAAGGAAACCGAAATGCTGCCACTTCCGCCCCAAACTGGGAACACGATTCAGGATGCCGACGCGCGCGAAGCACTTTGGACGTATCATCTGACCAGCAACTTTGCTTCCGAACGCAAATCATCCGGAGGCACCACCAGCGGCAGGAAACGGGGGAAACGTATGTCACAGGACACGCCGGACCGGCCCATGGTCTTAGTCGGCCGCGACGAGATCACAGAGCTGTTCCGTGCCTGGGCCGAGTACACGTCCATCACAAGCGCCGGCCCTGGAGCGGTTGATCCTATCTTGTCCCTCCGGAAGACCGGTGCCATTCTGCGCTCTGTGGACCGGGTCCTTGCCTCGGTAATCTTCGAAGAGAAGCCGAACGGCCCGCGCGAAGCGTCAGCCGGCGGGCCGCCTTGCCAGCACCCGTAATACGCCGACGTCTTTGTGAACTTTATGACCAAAACGCACTGCGAGCCCCTAGAAATGTTTTCCTAAAGGGATCCGTTGGTCCGACTCGGACCCCTTTCCCTGGAGCATCGATGCGCCCAAACCTTCTTCTCTTGCAATCGGGGACCCGTGGTGCGCCTCGAATAAGCCGCGGACGCGCCCCGGAGCAGGTGACTCGGGCATGATCGAGTACCCGGCGACGCCCGAGGCGGAAACGCAGCTCGTCAAGGATTGTCGTGAAGGCGTCCCCGGAGCGATCATCACTCTCTACCGCCACCACTGGGAACCCGCCTTGAGTTTTGCCGGACGGCTCAGTTCATCGGCCCACGACGCCGAAGATATCGCCGCAACGGCTTTCCTGAGGTCATTGACAGCCATCCACAGGGGAAGGGGTCCGGAGGGGCCTGTCCGGCCCTACCTCTTCAAAGCCGTCCGCACCGCAGCCGCTGACCACCACTCAAGGAAAGAAATACCTTCCTCAAGGATCCCGGACGCCGAAGAAAAGGCCTACGACTTCCGATCCCAGGATCACGAGTTTGTTGCCGAAGCATTCGGGGCACTTCCCCAACGATGGCAACGTGTGCTCTGGTACGTCGAAGTCGAAGGCTTGAAACCACGCGAGGCCGCACCTCTGCTGGGCCTGGAGCCCAACGCCCTTTCAGCCCTCCTCAACCGTGCCCGCAAAGCCCTGCGTTCGGCCTACCTCACGGTCTACATCCGAGAGACGCCCAACACGGGGTGCGAAGTAATGCTTGGGATTCTGTCCCGCTCGATCCTCGGCCGAGCCACGCCAAGCGACCAAGTATCCGTGGACCGGCATGCCCGCAGTTGCCAGGACTGCAGCGCTGCCTTGAGAAGAGTAGGTGGAATACGCACGGAATTGCGAGGCATCCTGTCCCCCGTCTTGGCAACGGCACTCATTTCACCCGCCGCTGCCATGCGGATCCTGGAAATTTTTGCCCTTCACGGTCATGGCCCTGTCCAGCAATTGGCCGCACTTAACCAGGACACCAGCCCCTTGCGCCAATTCCTCCGGGCGACGCGGGCAGTCGCCGGAACAGCCGCGGTGGCGGCTGCGGTCCTGCTGGCCCCCGCGACCCCGATCGACACTCCCGATTCGGTCCGCTTGACGGCCTCCATTCCCGGTCGCGGCCCCTACGGCACCACAATAGGAAGCCCGGCAGAGGGAAGACCTCCCGCAGGCCACGAATAGGGCAAGCCACCGGCTTCTTAGCGAGAAGTGCGCGATCCCCGGCGACGCCGACGCACCGGCTTTCCCGATGCGTGACAACGCCATCACGACGGCGAAAGACTCACCGCCCGCAGAAGTCTAACGGGATCGGCGCCGGTCGTGGTGACAGGAAGCTTGCAGGCCCGGTATCAACCCGGGGGGTTAGTGGCTGGCGGGTTGTCTTCGTCTGCGCAGGACGCCCTTCGTCCTGCGGTGTCGGACGGGCGGCACACGTCCAGGTCTCAATCTTTCGTAGTACCGCCCGCCCGGGGCGTCCGCGGCATCGTCATGCCAGCGCCCGGTGTGCAGGTCATCATCCGCAAGCAACGGGGGTTTGTTCCTTCCGGACACATGGGCAGGCCCCGCACTCTGCTTCAACCTGCCAGGCGGTTGTTCGTGACGCCGGAGCCACGGCTGCGCCGGCACCTGGTTGAATTGCCAGTTTCCGCGACTCCGAACTGCTGTCAGCACCCTAACCGGGTCCCCCGGATCGACGAGGGCCTGCCGGTACTCCACGTAACGCTCGGTGAGGTCCTTCACGGCTCCGGCATCGACGCGCTGGTCCCCATTTCCAGGCCACTGCCCGGGCAGTGGCCAAAATGGCGGCAACACGGGGGTGGTGGAGGACGTGGAGGGCGAACGAATGGACTCCGGTGTCAGGAATGCCGGGCATCGAGGTTGAAGGTCTGTCAACAAGACGTTGAACCACGGCGATGGAGGCAGGCACCTTTGAGCATCGAAACACCAGACTTCACGACCCTGGCTGGAGAGGCGTTTATCACTGATCTGCAGTCCGCCGGGGAAACCGTCGCCGAAGCACACCGCCGTGTCGAGGAAGACCACCCAGGCTACGGCTACACGTATTCGACCGAGATCCGGTGTAATGCCTGGGCGTGCAGTGAATACATGGAGATCGAGGCCGGTCGGAACAATGCGGCCGAGGAAGCGTACGCCGCGCACCGGGCCAGGCACGTGGACGCCTTCCTCGCGCATTGGGCGGAGAAGGCGGATGCCACCGGGGAGTCTCCCCGGGGTGGCCTGTGACGGAAGGCCATGCCCGGTCCGTTCGAATGGGTTCGAAACCCGGGCTGCGGAGGATCGAATGACCTGCCGCAACAATGCCTCGAAACGACCGCGACTGTTCTGGCAAAAAGACGTGTTTTGGTCTATCTCATCAACACCGGCTGGATCGCGGCTCTGCTGGTCTGGTCACTCCTGAGCGACCCCGGTGCCCGCGCCCACAGCGTCGCCGTCGTCATCGGAGGCAGCGCCGCCGTTATTGCCCTGGCCTGGTTCATCAGCTTCTTGCTCGCCGGCCTGCCATTCCGCCGGGCAGCCCGCGACCATTGCGGAGAATCCCTCCACGAAGGTTCAGCCCGCCCGTTGCACGCCGTCAATGGAACGGATTCTGACCCGGCAACCGGGCGCCCGCGGAAGGCGACATAGGGATGGGGCGGGTGATGCGTGGGCAGTTCCAACAAGGCTGAAAGCGCTGCACAATCATCCAACCATTGGCCTCGCCTTTCCTACATCATCCGCCGCAGGGGAATCCCCGGACCGGTAGCTGGTTCAATCGGACGGGGCATCGATGCGTAACAGGGGGCGCCTAGCTGTGTGCCTTTGCGTAGGCTTCCACGATCCCGGGGTCCAGACGACCGCGCGAACGGACGTTGAGGCCGCTATCCAGGGCCCAGGCACGGATTTCGGCCGTGGCTGGTCCGCGGACTAGTGCCCGCGTGGCACGCCCGGCCAGTTTGCGGTTGGTGATTTTCCTGGCAGCTTGGGTGAATTCCGCCAAGGTTTGGCGCAAGCCTTGAGCGTTCTCCTGAGACAGGTCGATTTCGTAGTCGGCGCCGTCCAGGCTAAACCTGAGGGTCTCGGCTGCTTCGCTGCCGTCCAGATCGTCGATCAGCAGGGTTTCAATGCGAGTTGCCATGTTGGCTCCTTTCACTCGTTCATCCCTCAACCGGTGACCGGTCAGGTTCTGACGCTACGGCCCGAAGTCGCCGCAACTTTGCCGGAGACGATCAGCATCTGCCGCTCATACAGCTCCAATGCCGCTGCGTCGCTCGGCTGTTCGGAAACGACCATCTAGGAAAGCACTACATCGCCAAGCCAACGGGATTCCCTGACCTCACGAACAATTTGGCAGTCAGGAACCTGAGCTCCTGGCCGGGCCGAGTTACGGCCGATACGGAATCAGATCACAGGCCGAGAAGCAAAATATCCCCACCACAAGTTAGGACTGCGAGATGACCTTGCTGGCTGGTGTCACTCTGAACGTGGTTTCAACGGCAGGGTTCCCGACTAGCGGCAGCCTCTTCACGGCCGGTGGGCACTATCAGCTATACCGGAACCACGTCTACATCCTTCACCGGCGTCACGGGCGGCTCAGCAAAGACCCTCGCGGACGGATCCTTCGTTACTCAGTCGCTCACTCTAGGCACTGGCGGCGAAACATTCGACTTCCGATGTCGCCCAAGGGAACGCCCAGAACATCACGCTCCAGGCCAACGCGACAAGCACGACGATCAACAACCCCACAAACAGCCAAGAGCTTGTCTTGACCTATATTCAAGACGCTACTGGCAGTTAGTCATATATCGCCCCACCCTGGCGCGGAACTGGAGGCGGGTTCCACGCCGGGAGTGCGTTGCTTCTCATATGCTGTCCGCAAACCAGCCCTCGCTTGGATGAGAAATTCCCAGGCCGCCTCCTCCCCGAGTCCTATGAGCCTCGCGATGCTTGTGTGCTGCTGGTTCTGGACCTCCGTGTACCAGAGAATGATCCGCCACTGTTCGGGCAAGGAGCACATGGCCGCGAGCACCTTCTGGTGTTCAGACAAAGGCAATGGCAATCCTCCCGAGCGGGGAACGTCGGCTCATGAACTTGATGTTTAGGCCATTGGCTAAATTGTGCGCGCTAACAAGAAGATTGCCAAGCCCCCTCGGATAACGATCCTAGGGCTTGCCAGGACGATCGTCTCAGGCTAATAATGATAGCGGTTTCAAAAGTGCTTGAGGTCACACCCTCCGCCGAGAAACTTCCCAACTACTTCCATTTTCTCCTCCACCAAGAAGGATTCCACTTGTGTCTGAAACCGCTATCAAATTGACTGGCATCCCGGCATCCCCCAGCCAGGAAGCCGGGGATGAGACCGCTGTGAGGCACATCGAGTGGTCCACCCAGGGGCTAAGCCTGGTTTTCGGGCATAGCCCGGAGGTTCCACTGCACTTGGACTACTTCGCGTCGTCGACAGCCAGGGCCGAGTTCCCTTCGCCCCTTCCACTCGTCGAGGTACTGGCCGCGGGGAGCGGGCACACCTTGGCGAACAATCGGCTCGTTCAAACCTCCATCGGCGCGGCCCTCCGATACGTCTCCCACGAGATCGACGACGACGGCGACTGGATCCGATTCCAGCTCGGAACTCCCGAGGGCGTACGCGCCGAGGTGACCACCACCGGGTGTGACGGGGCGATCCGCTCGTCGGTCAAAGTGGTCAACGGCAGCCGTCAGGGGCTTCTCCTGACGTCGGTGACCAGCTGGGTCTCGGCGCTTGGGGCGACCGCCGGCACGCTGACGGAAGATCCGGCAGGCGATTGGAACCTCGTCGAAGGATCCAGCGACTGGCTCGGCGAGGGCCGGTGGTCCCGGAAGAGGCTTCGCGGAGCGGTACTTCCGGCCCTTCGCCACGAGCTGACCGGCCACACCCCCCGTTCCGCCGCCACACGCAGCGCAGACGGAACGTGGTCCACCGGTGGACACCTTCCGGTCGCAGGGACTGTTTCGGAAAGGCAGGGTCTGGCGTGGCTGTGGGAGATCGCCCACAACGGGCCCTGGCGCTGGGAGATCGGCGAGCATGCCGGTGACTGCTATTTCGCGGTTTCCGGACCGACGGACCGGGACCACCAGTGGTCCCAGCCGCTCGCTCCCGGGGAATCGTTCACCGCCGTCCCCGCAGTTATCGCCGTCGGCAAAGACCTCGCGGAGGCAACGGCCGCCCTCACCTTCGCGCGCCGCCGTGCGCGCCGGCCCCACCCGGACAACCTCAAACCAACCATCGTCTTCAACGACTATATGAACACGCTCAACGGCGACCCCTCGACGGCTAAGCTGCTGCCCCTTGTGGACGCGGCCGCGTCGGTCGGTGCGGAGACTTTCTGCATCGACGCCGGCTGGTACTCGAACTCCGCCGACTGGTGGGACAGTGTGGGCGAATGGAAGCCGTCCAGCACCCGCTTCCCCCAGGGGTTGGGCGAGGTCATCACTGCGATCCGTTCCCGTGGCATGGTCCCCGGGCTCTGGCTTGAGCCGGAAGTGGTCGGCGTCAACAGTCCGATGGCACAGTCCCTGCCCAAGGAGGCTTTCCTCCAGCGCGGAGGCTTCCGGGTGGAGGAGCAGGGGCGATACCACCTGGACCTGCGGCACCCCGCGGCACGGACACACCTGGACGGCGTCATCGACCGGCTCGTGGCCGAGTTCGGCATTGGATACTTCAAGTTCGACTACAACATCGACGGAGGCCCCGGCACCGACCACGAGTCCCCCAGCGTCGGCGCCGGGCTGCTGGGCCACAACCGGGCACATCTGGCGTGGATCGACGGCGTCCTGGACCGGCACCCCACCTTGGTGCTCGAGAACTGCTCCTCAGGCGGCATGCGCACGGACGCGGCACTGCTGTCGCGGATGCAGCTGCAGTCCACCTCCGACCAGCAGGACCCCATGCTGTATCCGCCCATCGCGGCCTCGGCCGCCCTCTCGATGCTCCCCGAAACAGCCGCGAGCTGGGCATATCCCCAACCGGACATGACCCCGGAGGAGAGCGCGTTCACCCTCGTCACCGGCCTTGCGGGCCGCTTCTACCTCTCCGGCAACCTCCACCGCATGGACGCCGCCCAACTCACTTTGGTCAGGGAGGCCGTCCATGCGGCACGCTCCCTGAGGCCGAACCTCGTGCAGGCAACCCCGTCCTGGCCGTTGGGCCTGCCCGGCTGGGACAACCGTTGGGTCGCCTCCGCCCTTCACACGCCCGAGCGGGTGGTCCTGTCCGTATGGGACCGCGGCGAAGGCGCCGATGAGGCTGTCCTGCAGCTGCCCGCACTGGCGGGCCGCGGCGTCGACGTCGCCACAATCTTCCCCCGATCGCTCCCGGCTTGGGAGACCCGGTGGAATGCCGATACCGGCACCCTGACTGTCCGGTCCACTCTCGAGACTCCGACAGCCCGGGTATTCATACTTACACCGTCAGCCCCGACGGCGTAGGCACCAGCACCACCCTCCGTATCCCCCTTCCGAAGGAAAATAGAAATCATGAAGCATGCATGGAAAGGCGCCATCGCTGCCGCCGTCGTGACCGGTGCGCTGCTCACCGGCTGCAGCAGTCCGGCCGCGCCCGGCGCGGACTCCGGGCCGGCGGCGTGGCCGGCCCAGTCGACAAAGCTCGACGGCGTCACCCTCACCATCTGGGCCGCCCAGAACTCGAACAAGACCCCGCAGTCCGTCATCGACGGCTTCCAGAAAGCCACCGGCGCCAAGGTCAACGTCGTCACCATCCCTGACCCGTACGAGCAAGGGGTCCAGACCAAGGTCGCCACGGGCGACAAGCCCGACCTGGCGTTCTGGCAGCCGACCGCCTCGGAACTGACCTCCCTCAACGCGACCCAGAACCTCCAGTCCCTTAACGGTGCACCGTGGGTGTCCAAATATGACGCGAACCTCGGTGACATCACCGGCCAGCTGAACGGAACCCGGTACGCCGCACTCATCAGCAGCCCCGCCGTCGAGGGCGTCTACTACAACAAGGAAGTCTTCGCCAAGGCCGGCATCACGTCCGTCCCGAAGAACTGGGACGAGTTCCTCGCCGACGCCCGGCTCATCAAGGGCAAGGGCACCACCCCGTTCTACGACTTCGGCGGTGGGGTCCCGTGGGCTACGCAGTGGTGGGTCCAGGTCCAGCTCGCCGACGCCGCCAAGGGCGGTCTCTGGGACCGGGTCAACAGCGCCAAGGAAAAGTTCACCGATACCACCATCCAGAAGGCGGTCGACAACTACAACGGCCTGATCAAGGAAGGCCTGTTCAACAGCAACATCAAGACCGCGACCTTCGAGGACCAGGGCAAGGCCCTCCTCGCCGGCGACGCTGCCATGACGGTCCAGGTGAACTCCTTCTTCGGCCAGCTCCAGGCAATGTCGGACACGAATACGCTTAACCAGAAGATCGGCTTCTTCCCGATCTCCCCGAGCGGGAACGTGGGCACGTTCATCCCAGACCAGAGCAACGCACTCGTGGCCTTCAAGACCGGCGATGCCACGCGCGAAGCGGCCGCCCGCCAGTTCCTCACCTACTGGCTCGGCGACGGCTACGCCGGCTTCGTCAAGGCCCAGTCGACCGTCTCGATCATGAAGGGCGTCGACACCCCGTCCACCGTCCCGGACGCCCTCAAGGCCGCCGCGGCCTCGATTCCCACCTCGGTCGGATCGATGCAGGCGCTGGCCACCGCCAACGCTGACCTGTACCTGAACCTGGGCGATATGATCCAGGGAACCAAGACCCCGCAGCAGGTGACGGAGGCGACCCAGCAGCAGTTCGCCAGCCTGGCCAAGGCCCAAGGCGCCAAGGGCTTCTGACAAAGCCGGTGCCGGGCCGGACTACCGGCCCGGCACCAGCCGGCAGGCCCCCACATCGCCCCGCCGGCGTAACCACCCAGGAAAGTCTCATGACCGCACAACTCTCCCGACCGCACGCGGGCACCGCCGCCCGGTCCAGCGCTCCCCGACCCAAAACCGGCCGCCGCCGGCAGGACCACCCCGCGTGGTTCCTGATCCCGGCCGTGGCGGTCCTGATCGTGTTCTTCTTCGTCCCGACCCTGTTCAACTTCTTCTACGCCTTCACCGACTGGTCAAGCTTCAAGACGAAGATCAACTTCGCCGGCCTGGACAATGTCGCTTCCCTGCTCCAGAACGGCAGCCTGCTCGCAGACCTGCGCACCACGCTCATCTACGCCGTCCTGGTGGCCGTCTTCCAGAACCTGTTCGGCCTCATCCTCGCCCTGATCCTCGAGGCCGACACCCGCATCAACCGCGCCGCCCGCGTGGCCTTCTTCGTCCCGGTGGTCATGTCCGCCCTGGCCGTCGGCTACATTTTCCGGGCAGTGCTCAAACCCGACGGGGTCCTCAACGCGATCCTCGGGACCATCACCGGCCAGCACGTCGACATCGCCTGGCTCGGCAGCACCACCTGGACCATCGTCGTCGTCTCCCTCATCCACGCCTGGAAATGGATGGGCCTGTCCATGCTCATCTACCTCGCCGGACTCAAAACCATCTCCACGGACGTCATCGAAGCCGCCCGCATCGACGGCGCCTCCTGGTGGAGGACCCTCCGGGCCATCCGCTTCCCGCTCCTCGCCCCCGCCATCACCTTCAACGTGGCCACGGCCCTCCTCGGCTCGATGAATGGCTTCGACATCGTGCAGGCCACCACCGGCGGAGGCCCCGGCGGAAGCACCGAATTGTTGAACATCTTCATCTTCCGCACCTTCGGCCAAGGACTCTTCGCCCAGGCGACCACCATGAGCCTGGCCCTGTTCCTCATGGTCACGATCCTGGCCTTCCCCGTCATCACCTTCCTCAGGAAGAGAGAGGACGTTCTCTCATGACCGTCACCGGCGTACCGCTGCCCACCGCCAAAAACAGCCGCCCGGGCCGGTCTTCCCTGCGAGGAAACACCTCGAAGCGCCGCAGGCTCCTCCAGCCCGCCCTGACAATCGCCATGGTCGCACTGCTCCTGGGCATCCCGTTCTGGCTCGTGATCGCCACGGCCGGGAAAAACCAGGCAGAAGCCCTCAACCCCAACCTCGCTCCCCCCAGCCAGTGGCAGCTCTTCGAGAACTTCGCCTCTGTCTTCCAGCAAGGCCGGATGATACCGGCCTTCTTCGGCAGCGTCCTGATCATGGTCGCCTCCGTCGCCGCAGTCCTCGTCCTTGGATCCATGGCCGCCTGGATCCTCGCACGCCGGCGCTGCAAGGGCATCGCGATCGTCTACGCCCTGGCCATCAGCGGCATCGTCCTTCCTCCGGCCGTCGTCACCATCGTCATGCTCCTGCGCCAGCTCGGACTTGCCGGTACAGCGGCCGGGATGATTGGGGTCTACGTGGGCATGTACATGTCGACGGTCATCTTCTTCGTCACCGGTTTCGTCCGGACGATCCCCGCCGAACTCGAGGAAGCCGCCCGGGTCGACGGCGCGAAGCCCATCCACATCTTCGTCCGCATCATCCTGCCGCTGCTCGGCCCGACCATCGCGACAGCAACCATCCTGATCTGCCTTTACGTCTGGAACGACGTCTTCTACGCGCTCTTCGTCATCGGCGGCCGGCTCGACACGCTTCCCCTGAACCTGTACCAGGTCGCCAGCAGCGGCCTGTACCTGCAGAACTGGCACCTGATCTTCGCCTACATCATCCTCATGAGCCTTCCACTGCTCCTGACGTTCGTCTTCATGCAGCGCAAAATCATTTCCGGGATCACGAGCGGCGCCGTCAAATGAGCCAGACCACGCCTTCCCCCTATGATGAGCCCATGGCCCACCCCGCACCCCTCGACCGGACTGCCACGATCTCCGACGTCGCGCGCCTGGCCGGAGTGTCGGTGCCCACCGTTTCCAGGGTTCTGACCGGCGCGGCACGGGTCAGCGAGGACCGCAGGCTGCGCGTTGACAAGGCGATCGCCGCCCTGGGCTACCGGCCCAGCGCCGCCGCCCAAGTCCTCGCCTCCGGGCGTTCCACCACCATCGCGATCCTTGCCGCCAACACCTCCCGCTACGGCTACGCGGAAGCGATCCGCGGCGTCGAGGAATCCGCCCGCGCGGCCGGCTTCGCCGTCATCATCGTGGTCGTCGAAAGCGAACGGGACGAGGAGGTGCGCGCCGCCGCGGACGCGGTCCTGCGGCAATCGGTCGCCGGCGTCGTCGTGCTCAAATTCGACCCGCCAGGAGTCGCGGCCCTCAAAGCCCTCCAGTCGGCCATCCCGGCCGTGGCACTCTCCGGCGTCCCCGAGGCGGGCGTCCCCCAAGCAGTCCTCGACGAATCCGAAGCCGCCGCCGCGCTCACCGAACACCTCCTCAGCCTCGGCCACCCCACCGTCCACCACGTCAGGATCCCGCCCTCGGGCAAGGAAGACGGCCGGACCACGGGATGGCGGCTGGCCCTCCAACGCCACGGCATCCCGACGCCCCCCATCGAAGACGTCTCCTGGGACGTCTCCACCGCCCACGAAATCGGAGCCCGCCTCGCCAAGGACCCCGCCGTCACCGCGGTCTTCTGCGGAAACGACGAAACAGCGATGGGCGTCATCCGCGGCATCCACGACACCGGCATGAAGGTCCCGGACGACATCAGCGTGGTCGGCTTCGACGACCACCCGCTGGCCCCGATGTTCATCCCCGCCCTCACCACCGCACGCCAGGACTTCGCCGAACTCGGCCGCCACGGAACAGCCCAACTTCTCGCCCTCCTCAAAGGCGAATCCCCGCTCGCGCTCGAAACCGTGGAACCCCCTCTGGTCTTCCGGGAAAGCACCGCGCAACCGGCGTCGCCCCGGCGCTGACCCACCAGCATCCGGCCGTCCGGCCATCTCTCACTGATTCAGACAGTCCTCAGGCTGGCACGCAGACCGCAGCACTGACCTGCTCGACTACGCCAAGGCCTACAACCAGCTGCCGGACGTGTTCATCTGGCACGAGTTCGGCGTCAGCAACCTCGGAAGCTTCCGCGGCCATGGCCCCAGTACCGCCAGATCCCGCAGAACCTCGGCATCGCCGACATCCCGGTGAACATCACCGAGTACGGCATGCTGCGCGTCATGGGCGTCCCCGGCCAGAAGGTCCAGTGGCTGTCGATGTTCGAGGACGAGAAGGTCGACGCCCAGACCGCGTATTGGAACTACGCCGGAAACCTGAACGACAACACCTCCCGCAACAACGGAGCCAACGGCGGATGGTGGATGCTCAAGTGGTACGGCGATCTCGCCGGCTCGCAGACCGCAAAAGTCACCCCCGCCCCAGTTGAACGTCGCCGACACCCTCCAGGGCATCGGCGCGGTCGACACCGCCAAGAAGAAGGCCACCGTCCTCCTCGGCGGTGGGTCAAAAGACGTCGCGCTCGGGGTCTCAGGCATCAGCAGCGCCACCTTCGGCACCACCGTCAACGTCCAGGTCCGGCAAGACCGACTCAACGGCACCGAGGGCGCCTCCCTCCAGCCGCCCGTCATCCTGTCTACCCAGGCAACCGTGACCAACGGGACAATCTCGATCACCATCCCGAACCGGGACCGCTACTCCGATTACCAGGTCGAGATCACGCCGACCTCGGCTGCGGCACAGCCTGTGGCCATCACCCCGGCTTGGCAAGAAGAAGCAGCCAACGGGCGGCCAACCGGTTCCTTTGGCGAGGAATCGACTACACCGGAGTCGTCCACAGATCCGGGTGACCGGACAGCATGGCCAGATCGTTCCCGGAACATGCCGAAGCCGGCCCCGGCAGAGTAACGGCCGGGACTATCTCAAGATTGAGAGGTCCGATGGACGGGCCCCGAAGGAGGTCACGAAATTCGGCGGTACTGAGCACCTCTTCGCTGGGATCCGCCGTGGACGGTATAGATTCAGTGCGTGACCGATCCGACTCCTGAATCGCTTCGAATGCGTCAGATCGTAGATGAACACGCGCCGTCCCTGAAGGCAGCGGGGTTCAAGAAGCGCCGACACTGTTTCAACCGTCATGGCGACGACGGTCTGGTTCACGTCGTCTATTTCTGGATGGCGCCGAAAGAGCCGCCGGCCTGGACCGAAGTGCCTGGACTGCGCGAGCGGCTCTACGGTTCGTTCCGACTCGACTTCGGGGTCTACGTACCTGAGATGAATCGCACGCACACCCCGCGAAGTTCGTGGATCAATGATTACGACTGCCATCTCAGAAGAACCATAGGAGACCTTGTCGCGGGTATTTCAGGCGGCTTCTGGTGGAGACTGGATGACCCGGAGGCGTCTGCAAAGGCTGGGATCACTCTGCAGGAATACGGTCTGCCCTGGCTCGACGCGTTCCCCGGCGCAGAGAGCGTGCTAGATGGCTTCGACAGACTCGGCGCCCTCGCCCTCGGCCTCACTCCTGCTGGACCACTCGACATCGCCGATCTGTACCGCGCACGCGGCAACGCGGAGCAGGAACGACGGGTGCTGGCAGAATACGTCCTCGACCCCGTCCTGCAGTCGCACGCCGCATACCTTGCCGACTACCTGAACAGTCATGGTCACCCCGACCTAATCCGTGAGATCAGGACGCGCAGGCCCGAAGATGCTTAGCACGCGCGAAATGCCCAGCGGTAGCAATTCGCCAGCCATCTATCCATCTCACCCATGGGGCACTTCAGCTAAGCAGATACCTAATACACACCTTCTAAGAGAAAATCTATTAATAGAATATGCGTTCGACACCACGTGTCGCCACCGACAGTTTTAAGGATGGACCAAGAATCAACGGCCTGACGCCTCAGTTCGAGTATCTGCTGTCAGCAATGGTGTTAGTCGGCACCTCGCGGGGTAGTGCTGTTAGTTGAGGTCTGTGTATCGGCCTGAGGGGTGTGCGGGGTTCCGCATCGAGGGTGTTCGAGGTCGCGATTATGCGATAGTTTGCCGTAAGAGCGGGGATGCATCATCCGCAGCGGGGGGAAACCAAATGACCTACATCTGTGGAGACACCTCAGCTCAGGCCCCAGGCGATATCCCTGCGGAAGTGCCCGCATGAAGGCGGGCACTCTCCGGGAGTCGATGATGGAAGCGGCCGCTAACCGCTGGCTCGGCGCCTCCGACTTAGTCGCCGTCGCAAGGAGCACTGGTGTTCTTTCGGATCATCGACGGGCTAGGGAACTCACCCTCGAAGCGATCAAAGAGCTGGTTTCCGAAGGATTATTGGTTCCGGGAGCATTCGGAACCGGTCGGTATATGCCCTGGACGCTGACAGGCACGGATGCGGCGCGCAAGGTCGGGAGTGAGTGGAACACGAGCGCCATGTCCCGCACATGGTTCACGGCAAAGGCCAACCTGACCTCGTCCGAGCTCGGCAATCTTCCACGGAGAACCCCTCGCCACTCTGCTCGCGAAGCCA
Source organism: Arthrobacter sp. DMZ02-1R (assembly GCF_057747935.1). Classification (NCBI taxonomy): domain Bacteria; kingdom Bacillati; phylum Actinomycetota; class Actinomycetes; order Micrococcales; family Micrococcaceae; genus Arthrobacter; species Arthrobacter sp. DMZ02-1R. The sequence continues at coordinate 1,221,546 of NZ_CM173230.1, read as the reverse complement.
TCGAAGCTCCGTCGGCGGTCACGGGCAGCGAGGGGACGGGACCATGGGTCCAGCTCACCAGGGAAACCCGCATAGCGGCCACCATACCGCCAGACTCCGCACCTCCGACGTGGAAAGGCAGCTGGCTTCGCAGGAGGCTCTGGCTCAAACGCGCCGCTGCGGTCATCGCCATCGCATCGGTCTCAGGCTGGCTCGGATGGGCCGTCATCGTGGGGATCAACCACGCACTCGCCAGCCACACCAAGACCGACGGGACGGTCACGGCACAAACTGATACCTCGGCACGCCGCGTTTCCTCGTGCCAGCTGGACGTGGACTACACCGTCAACGGCCGCCAACTGCACAGCGTCGCCAAAGTCAACGCGAACTGCGATACTCTGCCCAGGCCGGGGTTCCGGGCAACTATCGACGTCGACACATCCGATCCCACCGACATCCGGATCGATGGCGCCGACGACGCGAACCATCCCGATCCCCTGGCCATAGGCCTATTTCTGCTAATCCTCCCGACCGCAATCGCCCTCGTACTCATGAACGAGCTGGGAGACTACGGCGGAATCCGGAAACTGCGCGCCTCTGGAGTCCAGTGGCGCCAGGTCGAGGTCACCGTCACACGGAAGACCGCCGGCCGGAATGGCGTCACGGTCCGCCTCGAAGCGAAGGACCCCGCAGGAAACCGGCGCTCGTTCTATATCTTCTACCGATTCGTAAGCCCGATCGGCCCCGCAAGTAGAGGCGACAAAGTCAGCCTTAAGCTGATCGCTGACGGCAAACGGCGGGCGCTCATCCAGAGGCCCGACACCGGCCTCATATGCGTGGCACGCATCAGCATATCGAGTTGGCCACGCGGATAAATGCATCGCGTTGCAGCGCGCACTTGACGGCCCCCACCCGTGTTGGACGATCGATCAATGCCTGCGACTGATCAAGACCCGGTCGTCTTCGCCACCCTGTTGCCCAAGCTCAACCGTCCTACATCGCCAAAGCCACAGAGTCCCCGGACCTCACCGCTGCGCTTGAACAGTTTGGCAGCCAGGAACCTTCCATCGGTCCCACCCCTTAACAACTGAAGCCGATATGGCGTGCAGCGTTGAACGGCTCCATTCGTCCAGGGTCTGTCCAATATGGCCGATGCCCCGCAGCACAGGACTAACTGCCAGGGCAGGGTACTGCGCAACCCATCGGGCCAGACCGTCTGCAGTGACGACGTCAATAACCTGGTCGGGCCGCGCGATTCCAAGCTCGACAGCGGTTTCAATCAAGGCATTTCGGCGCTTGTCGATCTTGGTGGAGGTGAGACTTACTCCTAAGACCAGACGGTATTGGCCCCCACTTTGAAGGATCTCGAGCGCCCTCGCCGCTCCGCGTAGTTCAGTCTTACAACGGCCGGGTGCCAGATCGCCCGCCTTGAACTGCCATGCGCTGTCTCCGGCGGGAATCCAAGAAGTCTCAGTCGCATGCCTCAAGCCCGCGTCGACGCCACCATCGCCAACGTTTTCCAGATACGTAGTCTCCAGCGCGGTGCCCCGCATCCCATGGGCTGCGGCTTCGGTCGCGATCAGCCGACTCACGAACTGACCGAAGTTGGCGCCCCCAAGGGCACTGATCTGCTCGGGAGCAACGGAAAACGGGCCGAACTCTGGCACTAGACCCATCCTTCAGCACGGACGAAAATCGACGCGGACGTTCTTAATGCGAAGCGAATCATTCTGCTCCCCACCTCCGAATTTCAGAATCGCTCGGAGAGTCATCTTCCTACCAGCCACAAAAGGTTTCGAGGAGCCGCCGGAAACCGCCGTGCCCAGGCCTTCAAGGGCTGGTTCTCCGTTCTGATTTCCTCGTCCTAGCTGACCCGACTATGACAGCGCTCTCAAGCTCCTCGATGACAGCCACGCCGCATACCCTGTTCGCTCCCTTGGGGGTCGAACAGACGCGGCGCTCACGGTCTTCTTTTCATACGTGCGGCGGGTCTCCCCAGTTAGGGCTGGGATCCCATCGCCTGCCGCAGGTTTTCATCCCAAAGCCTGTGGTTTCCGTGTGGTCGGGCCCAAATCAGACAGGCAAAAGGCCCTCCAACCCAGCGTTTCCACAGGTCAAAGGGCTTTCACTGTGGAGCTAAGGGGATTCGAACCCCTGACCTCTTCGATGCGAACGAAGCGCTCTACCAACTGAGCTATAGCCCCTGGTCAACCGCGTGGTGCCAGTGCCCCTAGGCTACAAACTATCTTGGCGCTTTGCCAACCAGGACTCGAACGTGTCGGTCCCGGTCCGTTCGTTTGGGACCAAATTCAGCCCGCTCCGAAGGAATTTGTCCATCGCCCCGGGCAACGGAACCTGCACAATCCGCCCAGCGCGGCCCGCAGCCGTTCGCCAGATCCCAGCGAGTTCACGCATGGTCCGGATGTCCGGCCCACCGATCGTCCGAGTCCGATGCCGGACTGTCGAAGGCTCCCCCAAGGCTTCGGCAAGCAACACGGAAGCCACATCGGACGGGGAAATCGTTTGAAAGCGCACGCCCTTGAAGACCGGAATAAGGCGGAGTTTCGCTCCGGCCTCGAAAACCACCGTCACGAGGCTGTGAAATTGGGTGGCCCGCACTACGACAGTCTCAAGCGCCGACCGCGCGTATACCCGTTCTTTCTCGGCTTTGGAGACATAAAAGGCGGCATTGCTCTTGTCGCAGTTGATGATCGAGAGGAGGACCGCTTTGCGGACGCCCGCACCGGTGGCCGCGGCGAGCAGGCGCGCACCGCCGTCGGCGAAATTCTTGCGGGCTTTGCCGAACTGGCCTTCCAGGCAGTCGATCACGACGTCGGCCCCTTGCAGCGCCTGTGCCAAGCCAGCGCCAGTGGTGACGTCCGCCTGAAAGTAGCGGGCGCCGTCGTGATGGGCCATTGACGCGCCCGACGGCGGGCGCCGGCTCAGTACCGTCACGTCGAGCCCGGCGTCCAGCGCCAAACGGACGACTTCACGGCCCACCTGCCCTGTGCCACCTGCTACGCAGACAGAAGTCATGTTCGGCTATGCCCGGCGGCGCTGTAGGACGTCGTCAAGGTTGCTGAGGGCGCTCTGAGGCTTGACATGCTGCGCCTGGATCGCGGGGCTAGCGGACGGGGCGCTGGCTTGCTTCAACGTGGGCCTGCCGAGGGGTTTGGGGGCCTCAGGCAAATCGAGGGGTTCCGGTGCCGGCCGCGGCGCCTTTGCAGCGTCAACGTAGGTTGGTTTGGGCACGTCTACAGGCTGCCACTCAGCGTCCTTGGCCCCGTCTGCAAAACGGACCGTGTTGTCGCCGGCAGCGACGGCAACATTGAGCGCGGCTTGACGAAGTTCGACGGCGGTCAGGCGGTTCGTTTCGCGGGAATGGGCTTCCGCATCGAAAATCTTGGTCGCCGGGCGGTCCGTTGCCTTCGTGGTTGTGCCGGGATTCTCAACGGTGGGACCCATGGCGTTGCGGAAGGCCGCGTTCATCTTCGCCCTGCGGTCCCTGATGGCCAGGCGGCGGAGAAGGAAGACAGTTCCAACGACACCAACTATGGAGACCAGCGGCAGCCAGGCCGAAACAAGATCGAAAATACGCAGGACGCCGGAAACGGCAGCCGTGAGCAGCAGGAGAAGGCCGGCAAGGGCAAGGGCACAGCGACCATATCTGACTTTGAAAACCGCGGGACCCGTTGCAGCATCACGCCGTTCGCCGGTGGATTCCTTGGGCAATGCGGTTGCGGTGCTCTGCATGGTTTCCATTGCTTTCTCCTGCCGAGGGGCAATTGACAGAACCACCCCGGATTGCAGTTCGTGAGCGTCATCTTCACTGTCATCCACTGGCACGTCACCGGCTACCTGGACGTGCAGGCGGCGGTTCCGCAACATGTATGGCGCAACCCAAACGATCCACAGCGCCACGGCAATCACCAATACCACTGAGCTGCTGAGAGGGAAGTCCACAATCAAAACCGTAGAAGCAAATACGCAGGGGCCACCGCATTCCCCGCGGTGTGTCGTCGGAGAGTCGGCAAATCAATGGATTTATGACAGTCATTCACCCAAACGGACTAATTGGCTTCGCGCCCAAGCCAAGCAGCCAGCAAGCCTCGCGGGACCTCTTCCGAGGTCAAGGCAAAGCTTCTATGGTCAGCCCATTCTCCGTTGATGTGAAGGAAACGTTCACGGCGCCCCTCGTCACGGAATCCAAGCTTCTCAACAACGCGCAGGCTCGGCCCATTTTCGGGTCTGATGTTGATCTCCATCCGGTGTAAGCCGAGGGTCGCGAAGCAATGGTCGGTCGCCAAGGCAACCGCGGTGGGAGCAATCCCGCGCCCTGCCCGCGCTTGATCTACCCAGTAGCCAAGGGTCGCGGTCATCGCCGATCCCCAAACAATGGAAGAGACCGTCAACTGCCCCACAATCCTGGGCTCGTGATACCCCGGAATGCGTTCCGTGATGACAAAAGGAAGGGCACTCGCCTGCCGCGCCTGGAGGTTGAGGGAAGCCACCATCTGCCGGTAGTTTGGCAGACGGCCACCAGGGGCCGGGTTAGAGGCTTCCCACGGGGCGAGCCAGTCACTATTGCGCGAGCGGACTTCGGTCCATTCCTTCTTGTCCCGGTAGCGAATGGGACGCAAAATGAGGTCGCCACATTCAAGCGTCACCGGCCAAATGGCCGATCCCCACATGAGGAACTACTTGCTGAGACTGTCGGCAAAGCCCGGCAGCCACTCGCGCAAGCCGGGTCCGAGGTCTTCACTGTCGCATGCCAGCTGGACACAGGCTTTAAGGTAGCTGAGCTTGTCTCCGGTATCGTACCGGCGACCGCGGAAGACCACTCCGTAGACACCGCTACCTTCGCCCTCGCCGGCAGCCAGTACCTGGAGGGCATCCGTCAGCTGGATCTCGCCTCCACGGCCAGGCTCGGTTTGCTCGAGGACGTCGAATACCGAGGGGTGAAGAACGTAGCGACCAATCACGGCCAAGTTGGACGGAGCTTCGTCAACAGAAGGCTTTTCCACAAGTTGCTTGATGCGGACGTAGCCATCTTCACCGATGTCCTCGATGTCGGCGCAGCCATAGGCGCTGATCTGGGACGGCTCCACCTCAATGAGGGCTACGACGGATCCACCGGTCTTGTGCTGGACTTCGATCATGTCGCTGAGGAGCGTGTCCCGCGCATCGATGAGGTCGTCGCCGAGGAGGACTGCGAATGGTTCGTAGCCAACGTGTTGCTTGGCACGCAGCACCGCATGGCCCAGACCTTTGGGATCACCCTGGCGAACATAGTGAATGTCGCCGAGGTTGCTAGTAGCCTGAACCGAGTCCAGCTTGACGGTGTCTCCCTTGGCCTCCAGGGTTGCTTCCAAGGCGGGCACACGGTCGAAGTGGTCCTCCAATGCGCGCTTGTTGCGGCCCGTGATCATGAGGATGTCATTGAGGCCCACACCCACGGCTTCTTCGACAACATACTGGATGGCCGGCTTGTCGACTACCGGGAGCATCTCCTTGGGCATCGCCTTGGTGACAGGCAGGAATCTGGTACCGAGCCCCGCAACGGGGATAACGGCTTTGCGGACAGCGCTAGCGCAGCTATTGGAAGTCACCGGACTAATCTAACGGAAGGAACTGGACATTAGGCAAAAGTACGCCGATGGAGGAAAGAGGGGCCGACGTTCCCTAACATTCCCGGCGCCGGGCAGACGGAAGAACTGGAGCAAAAGTGACTTTGAAAGACGATATCCGCCGGGAGAACCGCAACCGGCGGCTCGCCCTGACAGTACAACAGCGCGCCGACGCCGGAATAGGTATAGCCCGCCGCGGCCTCTCATGGGCCGATGCTGTTGCCCACGGGAAACAGGCGACTTTTGCCGCCTATGTGGGGGTGGCAGCCGAACCGCCAACAATGCCCTTGCTTGAAGCGCTCCATGCTTTTGGGCACAGGATTCTTCTACCGGTATGCGAACCGGAGCGGCGCCTGAGTTGGGCGTATTGGACCCCGGAGACGACCTTTGCCCGCTCAAGGTATGCCCCCATTGATGAGCCAGTAGGCGAACGATTCGGCAGTGACGTCGTCAGGGATGCGGCCGGAATCTTCCTTCCAGCGACTGCAGTCGACGAGGGCGGCAACCGCATTGGCCAGGGCGGCGGATATTACGACCGACTCCTCGACAAGTTGGACGCAAACGGACAGCGTCCCCCGACTATCGCCGTCGTATATGACGATGAAGTCCTGCCGGCAGGCAGCATCCCGGCCGAACCGTTCGACAAGCCCGTGCCAGAGGCACTTACCCCCCGCCGCGTCGTCGAACTAAGCCGAGCCAGCTGAACCCGCTTCCGGCAGTTTGTTCCCCCACCACATTCCTTGGTGGAGACTCCGATGTCGGATGATAGAATTGGCACTCAGGCCCTTGGACTGCTAATGGATGGAACAATCCGCAAATGCAGCGCAGGGACCTGTAGTTCGTCCCGGAGGAGGATTGCCAGTGCCCACATATGCCTACGCCTGCAAAGACTGCGGCCATGCCTTTGACATTGTTCAGGCCTTCACAGACAGCTCCCTGTCTGACTGCCCCGAATGCCAAGGATCCTTGCGCAAGAAATTCAACAGCGTGGGCGTCGTCTTCAAGGGATCGGGCTTCTACCGTACGGACTCCCGGGACTCCAAGGGAAGCGCCGTTTCGGCTGCTCCCGCTGCGCCAGCGGCATCCCCGGCTCCTGCGTCGGTTCCGGCGGCTGCCGCCAGCTGATTTGCGGTTTTCCACTTGATTCCGCTTTTCCACATAGCTCATTAAGGCCCTGTCACCGGACTATTGGCACGGTTAGCGTGGCAGCATGCCAGCTACCTCGTTTTCATCCCAAAGCCCGCATTCAGGGGGGTCTTCTTCGACTCCAGGCAATAGCCGCCTCGCGCCGGTCACCAATGCCAGCACTCGCACTATTCTGGCTCTTCCACAAGGCGCCCGCGCCCCTGGCGCTCCCCCGGCGCATTCCAAGCACCACAGGTTGGGCAGCTGGCTGAACCGCAACCGCCGCCTCGTGGTGGCACTCCTGCTGTGTGTCGCCGCCGGGATTGTGGTCCACCAGCTAACTCCTGCTTCAGAACAACGGGTGACGGTTCTCGCCGCGGCCAGGGATCTTCCGGCCGGGTCCACCTTGGCAGATTCCGACCTCAAACCTCTTGAAGTTCTTCCCGGCGGAGCTCCTGCCGGAGCACTCACCTCTCGCATTGGATACAGCGGGAAGCAGCTTGCCTCACCTCTCCAGAAAGGGCAGGTCCCCACGGACGCCCAATTCCTGGGCCCGGGTCTGCTGACCGGCGCCGCGCCCGCAACAGCAGCCGTTCCGCTGCGTATGGCCGATCCCGCTTCAATCCAGCTTGTTTCCCCGGGCCAGTTGGTCAACGTTGTGCTCACGGCAGCTGATGGATTTGAAGGGCCTGGCAAGAAATCCGAACTCCTGGCTGCGGCCGTCCCGGTTTTGTGGACGTCTGCACATGGAGGCAAGGCCAGCCAGTGGCTAGGTACGAACGAGTCTGACGGCCTCGTGGTTGTCGCCGCGAATCCGCAACAGGCAGAAATCCTGGCCGGAGCTTCCACTCGGGGGAAATTGTTCTTTGTCTTGGTCAATCCCGCTGGCACCCGGCAAACCGAAACCCCTCGTGGATAGTCAGGCTCATCGTGGAATGTTCAGCCCCAGTGTGGAGGCCTTTGCTCCTTCAGCCAAGCGTCGTGATCGTAACCGGGCTCGTCACCCCAGCGGCGTGGATCATCCTCGGCGGCTTTCTTGGGCAGAATGCCTTCTCCTGCCGGCTTCGACTCCGGTCCGGGCTTCAATTCTGTCTTCTCCTGCTTGTCCAGCTCTGTGCCGGCCTCCGCTGCATGAGTGTCCGCAGGGTATTTGGCCTTTGTGCTCTTTCTTTCCGGCATTGCGCTTCCTTAGGGGATGGCTGGCCCCAGGCCGGGCCCTTGCGTACCGCCAAGTTTGACCGAGGCCGACTCCGCTTGGCTGCGCAGTCCCGCCTGGCTGTCCGCCTGAGCGTCCAGTTCCAATTGTTCAACATCCATGTCCAGGAATCCATGCTGGACGGCGCCATAGGAGGGCGCAACCGGCGTTTCGAGTCCAAGGTAGGAGCCGATGCGGTCCGCACACGACGAAGGGTCCGTGAACACTTCGATGGTCCACAAAGACATGTAACGCCAGCCGAGGCGCTCCAGGAGCTGGGGCCGAAGCCTGCTGCGCTCCCGGACGCTCATGCGGCGGTATCGTTCCGTGCCATCGGATTCAATGGCCACCGGCGTCGGCATTTCGGTGTCATCACGGCCGATGGTGTGTACCGGATCGGCCGCCGCGGCGATGTCCAGTGCTCCGTCATAGTGGTGCCACACCCGGGCTCCACGAGCACGGAGCCGCTCGCCCAGATCCGCCACCAACGGATCCTCACCGAGCGCCCGCTCGCTGGCGGCTGCCCTGGTTGCCGGCGTCCCCAGATCCGAATTGCCCGAGAGTTCACGGTCAAGGAGTTCATGGAAATCAACCGCCCCATGAGCCAATCTATCCAAGTCCAGGTCCTCCGGACGGAAGCAGCTCAGGACGTGCAAAGATCTGCGCGAGCGGGTCATTGCCAAAGCAAACTTGTTCCGGCCACCTTCGACGGACAGGGGACCGAAACTGTGAAGCGCCCGGCCGTGCGGAGTGCGCCCGAAGCCCAAGGAGAAGATGATGTGATCGCGGACCAATCCTTGAGCGCGCTCCAAATCCACCACGCGGAAGGACTCGGCGCCCGCGTTGAAGAAGCCGGACAGCAGAGGATAGTTGGGCAGCTGGAGCCTAATGGTTTCGCCGATCCTTGCAGCATGGCGCAGGCTTGCGGTCACCACCGCGAGGGAGGTTCGGGGCCGAAGCCTGGCGTGTTCAAAAACCAGATCCACCGCACGGTTCACTTCAGCCGCGACCGATTCCACACCTTCGTGATCCGAACCGGGCAGGCCGGTACCGTCCGGGATGTACTCAACCACAACCGAACGGTCCAGCCCCGTTACGGATTGGCCGTCCGGCAGCCGACGCAGGCCGCCGTCGTAGTAATTCTTGCTCAGCTGCAGCACCAGATCTTCATCGACAGCCCGGTACACCCAGTTCAGTTGCCAAGTCGGCAAGACGCGGGCCAATGCACTGAAGGCACTGTCCACCGCGTCCTGGCTCGTGACGCCTGCCATGGGAGGCTCCACGGCCACGCTAAAGGTGCGGGCATTGGCGGTCTTCGCATCACCGAAGGCGATGACTTGTTCGGCCCGGGCGATTGCCGGCAGCACAGCCTGCAAAGATGTGCTCTCGGCATCAAGAATTACCACCGCGTCGAACTTCTGTTCGGCAGGCAAAAGCCCGGTCAGCAGGTACGGGCTGATGGACCACACCGGCACCAGCCTGGAAACCAAAGCCGGCGCCTGGGCGCTGAGCGCCGAGAGAGTAACGCGGCCATCCTTGATCAGATTCCGCAGGAGCTCTGCCTGACGGGGATGTTCCGCAATTCCAGCGCGCCACATTTCGGCGAGCTTCCACCGCAGCCGGGCTCCACCGCTGGCAATGTGCGCCTGATCCGCCAGGCGGTACTCGGCTTCGAGACGGCGCAGGGAATCGCCGTCGGACATGGCAAGGTAGTCGTCACCACTGATCATGGCTTCCAGGGCGGACTGCCACCAGGCAAGGTCCAGTTCCGCACCAACGGATTCGACGGGGACTTCGCGCTCCGCCAAATCCGCAATAAGCTCGCCGAGTCCGTGTTCGCGCATGTTCTCGACCAAAAGCGTACGTTCCGGCAGAGTCTCGAGGGTTCCCGTATCCGCTACAAGACGTTCAAGACGCTCCATGAGGGCTTCGTAGCGGGTCGCGTGGAGGTCGCCGCCGTCGGCCGTGTGTTTGAGGCAGTCCCCCAGACGGCGAAGATCCCGGTCCAGTTCGCGGTACGTGGCGCCCAAGTCCGCCAGCCCGGATGGCACAGCGGGATGGCGCTGGGTGGTGGCATACCCAGCCCAAAGTGCCCGCTGCTCCTGAACAAGCGCCAAGGAACTGTGCAGATCCGCGATGTGAACACCGGGCCGGACGTATTCTTTGGCCACGCGACGCAAGCGGGAGCGCTGCATCGACGGCATCTCGAGGCCCTGCTCACGACGCCATGCGGAGGTGGCAGTAGCCGAAATCAGATCGTGGACCGGCCGGTCAAAGATATCCGGGGTGAATTTATCCAGGCTCTCGCGAACCGCCATCAACAGCTCAAGCTGCGAGCCCCATTCGGCGAAGTTCGTCCCAAGCCGGATTTCAGAGTGCTCCGCAATTCGGTTCATCCGTTCCCGCAGCTTGGGAAGGTGCTCGGCGGCGGTGCTGGCCAGTTGCTGGGCTTCCTCAGTCTCTTTGCGAGTGACCAGGCGCGCACCGTACCAGGGGCTCGACGTCGACGCCTTGCTGAAGCTGCCAAGTTCGGCGGCGCGGCGAAGCCTTGCAGCCAATTCAGCGCGGTCTTTGATGTTGTCCAGGACACTGCGCTTCAGGCGCACTGTGGTGGCGGGGGCAGGCTGGATGGAGGTCAGCTCCGCGAGCGACTGCATTGCCTGATAGGGCGAGCATCCCCAGCGCTGGCGAACGTTGTGCAAAGACGCAACATGGTCCATGAGTGCATGGCGGTGCTCGGTCAGGGTCTTGTGAAGATTCGCAAGTTGGGGTTCCAGCGACTTCTCGTTGCGGATGATCGCGCTGACCAGCTGGCCCTTGAGCTGCTGGGCCGTGGCACCATTGCCCGGCCTGAACAGCATCGACTCAAGGCCAAGGGCTTCAAAATTGCTGGCGAGGCCGTTGAGGCTCGCTCGCCGGTCGCCCACCACCAGTACCGATTTGCCCTCGTTGACAAGCGCGCCAATGGCATTGATGGCCGTTTGGGTCTGGCCGCTGCCTGGTGGGGTGCTGACCACCAGCGAATCGCCTGCCCGGACGGCATCCACGACGTACTGCTGGTCAGCGTCGGCATCCAGGAGCAGCGACTCCTCGGCAGGATCGCGCTCGTCAAGGTTTGGGAACCGCCCTGACTTAATTGGCTCAGGTTCGACGTCCCCGCCGTTGGCGGCTCCGAACAAGGATGCAACGACGCTGCTGTTTTCGTTGATCCAAGGGTCGTCCAGGTTCCCGGACAAATCCGCCAAGGTCGTTATGAGGAGATTGGGGGTTACCTCGGCACCAGGGATCGGCTGCACCAGCGTAGCAAGGCGGTCAAGGACCGGCTGGGGATCGAGGCGCGCGGTGTTGTAGGCCATGCGGCTCACGGCATTGACGTCGAAGACAATTCCATGGACGGTCTTCAAATGCCGGACCAACGCAGGATTGATGCCCGCTTGCTCCGTGAGTTGCAGCTCGTAGTCATCTTCGCCGGGCCGGGCCGTGAGCGAAATGGCGGCCAACATGACGGGAGCAGAGACACGCTGGGGCTTTCCTCCGACGGCCGATGTCCAGACGACCGTTCCGCAGGACAAGTAGCCGGCGTCGATCCCCCGGTCGTTGCCCAGCTCGAAGATCTTCGAGCGAAGGTTCCTGGCAGCACGGGCGGCAACAAGATATTGCTGGCGATCCCGGATCAGGGTGGAAAGACGGGTTCGACGTCCAGCGAGGAGCTGTGCGAGCCCTGAAGGGTGGCCGTTGCTAAGGTCGATCGACCCTTCCGGCGTCTTGACGAAGCGCAGCATGGTGTCCGCGCCAGTCACAGGTTTGAGCCCCGATAGCCATTTCCGGAGCTCTGCAGAGCTCTCTTCATGGCTTTGACCTACTGACACCGCTGCCTTCTTTTCTGTTCTAGCTCGAGACGACTTGGACCAAATCGGCATACTTTCGAGAGTAGCTGGAATCGACCGGCAGTCCGCACTGCAACACTGCTGGAAAGGCAAATTACCCGTGATTTCAGGGGAAATACAAAGTGACCGGTCTCTGGGAAGAGACCGGTCACTCAGAACGCTATTCCCACTCGATGGTTCCCGGGGGCTTGCTGGTGACGTCCAGTACCACTCGGTTGACTCCGGCTACCTCGTTGGTGATCCTGTTGGAGATCCTCGCGAGGAGATCATAAGGGAGCCTCGACCAGTCAGCAGTCATGGCGTCCTCGGAAGAAACGGGACGAAGCACGATCGGGTGTCCATAAGTGCGTCCGTCGCCTTGAACGCCGACGCTGCGGACATCGGCCAGCAGCACCACCGGCATCTGCCAGACATCGTTGTCGAGTCCGGCCGCAGTGAGCTCGGCGCGCGCGATTGCGTCTGCTTTGCGCAGCAGGTCCAGGCGTTCTTTGTTCACTTCTCCGACAATGCGGATACCGAGGCCCGGACCAGGGAACGGTTGGCGTCCAACGATTTCCTGCGGAAGGCCAAGCTGTGCGCCTACGGCGCGAACCTCGTCCTTGAACAGTGCGCGGAGCGGCTCAACGAGTTCGAACTGCAGATCCTCAGGCAAGCCGCCCACGTTATGGTGGCTCTTGATGTTCGCAGCACCTTCGCCTCCGCCGGATTCGACGACGTCCGGGTAAAGGGTGCCTTGGACGAGGAACTTGATGCTCTCGCCTTCGGACGCCGCCTGGGCGATGATGGCCCGCTCTGCTTCTTCGAACGCACGAATGAACTCGCGGCCAATGATCTTGCGCTTCGTCTCGGGATCGCTGACCCCGGCCAGGGCGGACAGGAAACGCTCCTGCTCGTTTGCCACGTAAAGCTTGACGCCGGTCGCGGCAACGAAGTCGCGTTCGACCTGTTCGGCTTCGCCTTCACGCAGCAGACCGTGGTCCACGAACACACAGGTGAGCTGGTCTCCCACGGCGCGCTGCACGAGCGCTGCGGCAACGGCCGAGTCGACGCCGCCGGAGAGGCCGCAGATGACCTTGGAATCACCGACCTGCTGGCCGATCCGATCCACCTGCTCTTCGAGGATGTTGCCGGTGGTCCAGTTCGGCTTCAGGCCCGCTCCGTTGAACAAGAAGTTCTCCAGAACCTGCTGGCCGTGGGCCGAGTGCTTGACCTCCGGGTGCCACTGCACGCCGTAGAGGTGCTTCTCCTCGTTCGCGAAAGCGGCTACAGGTGCGCCGGCGGTGGTCGCCAGGACCTCGAAGCCTGCCGGGGCTTCATGCACGGAATCTCCGTGGCTCATCCAGGTGTTCTGGGAGTCCGGGATGCCCGCCAAGATGGAGCGTGCCTCGCCAACCGTGGTGGCCTCGGTGGCGCCGTACTCGCGCAACCCGGTCTGTGCGACCTTGCCGCCCAGCGCGTTGGCCATGGCCTGGAAGCCGTAGCAAATACCGAAGACAGGTACGCCGGCCTCGAAAAGGTCTGCGCCAACCCTCGGGGCACCCTCGGCGTAAACGCTTGAAGGACCGCCGGAAAGGATGATGGCTGCCGGGTTCTTGGCCAGAAGCTGCTCGGTGGTGAAAGTGTGCGGAACAATTTCCGAGTACACATTCGCCTCACGGACGCGGCGTGCAATCAGCTGCGCGTACTGGGCACCGTAGTCAACAACCAGCACCGGCTTCTGGGAAGTCTGAGCTTCAGAACTGAAGGGTGCGGTGGGAGTAGTCACCGTAACAGCCTACTTTGCCGGGATGCCCCGGTGCACCTTGAAGCCGGTCGTGAAGCCGGCAAACCGGCCCCGACGTTAGCGATCTCACAATGCCCGCCGCGCCCCGCTGATCAGTACCGCTTGGACGCCTGCGGATTGGCGGCCAGTTCCGCTTCCACCTCCGAGTGGAACTTCTTCTCCACAATGAAGGACATGAGCGGTACAACCCCACCCAGGGCAAGCAGGATGAGCTTCGTGAACGGCCAGCGCATGAGGGACCACAAACGGAAGTCCGAGATGAGGTAAACCACGTACATCCAGCCGTGGACGATCAGTACCGTCACGGAGACGTTGACGCCGCCGGGGACTGCCTTCGACTCCGCGTCAGCGAACCCGAAGCCGAAGGGCTGCCCGGTGATGGCGTTCGTACCCCCGGCAAAGAGGTACACGCCGAACACGTAACGCGCCACGAGCTCGGCGCACAGGAGCAAGAGCATGGTGCCGGTGAGGTAGGCCATGACCTTGTAGAACTTCAGGGCCGAGCGGATCTGGGCCGTGGTCCCACCGAAGCGGCGCTTCTTGGCCGTGGCTGGCTTCGCGCCGGAGTCTCCCCACTGTTCGGGCTGGATGGCCGGTTTGGGCTCAATCATGGCTTTACCTGTTCTGGCTTGGTAACGGCTGGGAAATCGTCTGATGGGAATTCGTCGTCGGGCTCTTCCTCTTCGAGGGTGCGCCGGTAGTCGTCGGCGACCATTCGCCACCAGATGTAGAGGGCGAATCCTGCGAAGACCACCCATTCCACGGAGTAGAAAAGGTTGAGCCAGTTGATCTGTTGGTTGGGAGGCTGGGCCGGGATATTGAGGGGCTTCAGCTGCTCCGGAAGCGCGAGGGTCTTGCCTGCCGATATCTCCGACGTTGCGGCGACGAAGCCCGGATAGCTTGAAATCTCCCACGTGTTGATGAGTTCCGCGACCGAAACCGCGGACGCGCGGCCCGCTCCGGCGTCGACGTTTGGCACTGGGGCCTCGGACGGCAGGAGCCGTCCGGTCAGTTCAATAGTGCCCGACGGCGGCGGGCTGGCCTGTGCGGGATCGGCGACCCAACCGCGCGCCACGGGGATCCAGGTCTTCGGCGAAGCGCCAACGCCGTGGAGAACGGGAGCACCGTCGACAGCAAATGCGGTTACTACCCAGTATCCTTTTTGACCAGCCAGCAGACGGCCCTCCACAAGGACCTGCTTGGCAGGGTCGTAGCTGCCTTTCGCGCTAACCATTTGATCCGAGACGGACCCAGGAAAGAAGGTGCCGGGCTGCAGGACTCCGGTGAGGGGCCTGACTTGCTCCGCGGAGGGATCAACTGGCACGTCACTCTGGGTGGATCTGCCGAACTGCCACTGGCTGAGCAGCACGAACACCCCGGAGAGCAGGAGCGCGAAGACAAGTCCTGCGATCCAGCGGGGCTTCAGAGCGGTTTTCAACACCCCTTAACCGTACTTCGTCAAGCTGTAGAACAGCTAAACGAGAGTGGGGCAGCAGGGTCCCTAGAGTGGGGCAGCAGGGTCCCTACGTGGCGCGGAACGCGACACGAAAGGGCCTGCCCCAATCTTTAGTGGTCGAAGAACACCAGGCTTGAGTTGATCAGTTCGGCGATGACCTCCGGATCGTGGGC
Organism: Arthrobacter sp. DMZ02-1R; assembly: GCF_057747935.1. NCBI lineage: Bacteria > Bacillati > Actinomycetota > Actinomycetes > Micrococcales > Micrococcaceae > Arthrobacter > Arthrobacter sp. DMZ02-1R. The sequence goes on along the minus strand of NZ_CM173230.1, from coordinate 1,206,321 downwards.
TCGCCGGAGGGATTCCCTAAACGATTCCTTGGAAAGTGACCGCGCCAAGGTGGCCAGGACTTCCAAGTGGTCCGAGAATGAACTGGCCGGTGTGGCGATGAGCAGGACCAGGGTGGCCGGACCGTCGCTGGCACCGAAGTCGAGGGAGTGTCCGAACTTGGTGACTCCGACGGCGATGGACACTCGGGAAACAAACTCGCTGCGGGCGTGCGGCAAACCAATGCCGCCTGGAAGCCCGGTGGCGAGTTGGTGTTCCCGGGAGTTGACGTGTTCGAGGAAGCCCTCAAGGTCCGTGATACGCCCGGCGGCATAGAGCCGTTCCGCGAGCTGGCCCGCGGCATCTGTCTTGTCGACCGCTTCCATCTCCAGGATGATGGTCTCCGGCGTCGTCAGTTCGGCATCATACGGGTCCAGTGGTTCCGCCAAGTCGTTTCCCTCCAGTGTGCCCAGCTACCCCCGGGCGCTCAGCGCAGGGGAACGATGTCATCGACGCCCATTCGCGCGGCATCGGCTGATTCGTCGTCGGGCTGCTGTTGGCTGAGCCGTTCAGCTTCCACCCGGGCCAGGTAGTGCTTGATTTCGCTTTCCCGCTGAGCGTCGCTCCAGCCAAGAATTTCTCCCATCAGCTTAGCGACAACAGGGACCGCGGAAACACCTCTGTCCCAGGACTCTATCGAGATGCGGGTGCGCCGGGTCAGGACATCGTGGACGTGCCGGGCGCCTTCGTGGGTCGTGGCGTAGACGACTTCTGCCGCCAGATAGTCGTCGGCGCCGGGCAGCGGCTCGGCCATAGCCGGGTTGTCCTTGATGACAGCCAGGACTTCCGGCGTCATCGAACCGTAGCGGTTGAGCAAATGTTCCACCCTGGCGACGTGGATTCCGACCTCATCCGCGGTTCTCCCCCGGCGGTTCCATGCGGCCTTGAATCCCTCGGCGCCCAGCAGCGGGATGGTATCCGTGCAACTCGCAGGAACACGCTCGTCCATCGCCCGGGTTGCTTCGTCGACCGCATCCTTGGCCATGACCCGGTACGTTGTGAATTTGCCGCCGGCAACCACCACAAGCCCTGGAACGGGGTGGGCCACCACGTGTTCGCGGGAAAGTTTGGCGGTGGAGTCACTCTCCCCAGCCAACAGTGGACGAAGGCCTGCGTACACGCCCTCGACGTCCTCCCTCGTCAGGGGCCGTTTCAAGACGCGGTTGACGTGCTCCAGAACATAGTCGATGTCCTTGGTGGACGCGGCAGGGTGCGCCTTATCCAGCTTCCAATCGGTGTCCGTTGTGCCGATGATCCAATGCCTGCCCCAGGGGATGACGAACAGCACGGACTTCTCGGTCCTCAGGATCAATCCGACGGTGGACTGGAAGCGGTCGCGCGGAACCACGAGGTGGATGCCCTTGGAAGCGCGGACCTTGAGTTGGCCGCGATCCGTCACCATGGCCTGGGTCTCGTCCGTCCAGACCCCCGTGGCGTTGACCACTTGCTTGGCGCGGACTTCGACGATGCTGCCGTCCTCCTGGTTTTCCACTTTCGCGCCCACCACGCGTTCGCCTTCGCGCACGAATGACACCACGCGCATCCTGTTCACGGCGTGGGCTCCGTAGTGTGCCGCGGTGCGGACGACGTTGACCACCAGCCTCGCATCGTCAACCTGCGCGTCGTAGTACCGAATGGAGCCGACGAATGCATCGCTCTTGAGGCTAGGGGCCGCCCGAAGTGTTCCACGCCGGAAGAGGTGTTTGTGCATGGGAACACCGCGGCTGTGGCCTGAGGTGAGGCCAAGCGTGTCGTAGAGGAAGATGCCGGCGCCCACGTACGGCCGTTCCCAAAAACGCCGGGTCAACGGATACAGGAACGGGACCGGCCGGACAAGGTGCGGCGCGATTTGTTGGATCAGCAACCCGCGTTCCTTGAGCGCCTCCTGGACCAGCGCAAAGTCAAGCATTTCGAGGTAGCGGAGCCCGCCGTGAATCAGCTTCGAGGACCTCGACGACGTGCCCGAAGCCCAGTCCCGGGCCTCGACAATGCCCACGGACAACCCGCGGGTCACTGCGTCAAGGGCTGCCCCGGCCCCGACTACGCCTCCGCCGACGATCAGGATGTCGAGTTCCTGGCCGGGCTCGGTGGTGCCCCTCAGGACTTCGATGGATCTGGCGCGCGCCTGCGGGCTCAATGCACCGGCTGATGCATCATCCCTCTGCGAACCATCTGCAACACTGCTCATCGGACGCCTCCAATCGCACAAAGCCCGTAGTTCCCCACACTACTTCTTGTGCGCGGGCTTGGGCAGGGTTTTCACCCGGCGGCCAGGATGACCCGGACGGCAGCCTACTGACCCGAGTAAGGCGAGACGACGACGTCGACCCGCTGGAATTCCTTCAGGTCCGAATAGCCTGTAGTCGCCATCGAACGGCGTAGCGCGCCGATCAGGTTGGAGGTGCCGTTGGTGTGGTGGCCCGGCCCGAATAGCACTTCCTCAAGCGGTCCAACCGTGCCCACGTTGACCCTGTCGCCGCGGGGAAGTTCGAGGTGGTGGGCTTCCTGGCCCCAGTGCCAGCCCTTGCCCGGCGCTTCGTCCGCACGGGCCAAGGCGCTGCCGAGCATGACTGCGTCGGCGCCCATCGCGATGGCTTTGACGATGTCACCCGAAGAACCCATGCCGCCGTCGGCGATCACATGCACGTACCTTCCACCGGACTCGTCCATGTAGTCGCGGCGGGCGGCTGCGACGTCGGAAATGGCCGAGGCCATGGGCGAATGGATGCCGAGTGCCCGGCGCGTGGTGGTGGTTGCGCCTCCGCCGAAGCCCACCAGAACGCCGGCCGCGCCGGTACGCATGAGATGCAGGGCCGGGGTGTATCCGGCGGCCCCGCCGACGATCACCGGAACGTCGAGTTCGTAGATGAACTGCTTGAGGTTCAACGGTTCGTGGTTCTTGGAAACATGCTCAGCCGAGACGGTGGTGCCCCGGATGACGAAGATGTCAACGCCGGCAGCAACGACCGTCTTGTAGTGCTCCTGGGTGCGCTGCGGCGTGAGCGAGCCGGCCACGGTCACGCCGGAAGCACGGATTTCCGCGAGCCTGCTGGTGATCAGTTCGGGCTGGATGGGGGCCTTGTAGAGCTCCTGCATGCGCCGCGTGACAGCAGGGCTGGCAGTTTCATCCTCGAGGGCGGAGATCTCGTCCAAAACGGATTGCGGGTCCTCGTAGCGGGTCCACAGGCCTTCAAGGTCCAGCACGCCCAGACCGCCAAGCCGGCCAAGGGCAATGGCAGTTTCAGGCGACATGGCGGAGTCCATCGGCGCGGCGATCACCGGCATCTCAAACTTGTAGGCATCAATCTGCCATGAGACGGAGACGTCCTTGGGGTCGCGCGTCCGGCGGTTGGGGACGATCGCGATGTCATCCAGGGAGTAGGCACGACGCCCACGCTTGCCACGGCCAATCTCAATCTCATAAGTCACTGCTCTAGGTTATCCCAGTGCAACGAGATGTACTGGCAGGGAAGCGTCATGGTGACGAGCGCAGTGCTGCGGAAATAAGCAAGCCCGCCACCTCGTGATGACGGCGGCGGGCTCGCTTGAAACTGACTGTCTAGCGTGAACCGTAGTTCGGAGCCTCGACGGTCATCTGGATGTCATGCGGGTGGGACTCCTTCAGCCCTGCCGCGGTGATGCGCACAAACTTGCCGCGCGCCTTGAGCTCGGCGATGGTTGGCGCACCCGTGTAGAACATGGTCTGGCGCAGGCCGCCCACCAACTGGTATGCCACCGAGGAAAGTGGACCGCGGTACGCGACGCGGCCCTCGATGCCTTCGGGGATGAGCTTGTCATCTCCGGAAACGTCCGCCTGGAAATACCGGTCCTTCGAGTAGGACGTGTTCTTGCCACGGGACTGCATGGCTCCAAGGGAACCCATGCCGCGGTAGCTCTTGAACTGCTTGCCATTGACGAAGATCAGCTCGCCGGGCGATTCGTCACAGCCAGCCAACAAAGAACCGAGCATGACGGTGTCGGCGCCGGCCACGAGGGCCTTGCCGATATCGCCCGAGTACTGCAGCCCGCCGTCGGCGATGAGCGGAACACCGGCGGGGATGGCTGCCTTGGAGGACTCATAGATAGCCGTGATCTGGGGGACGCCAACACCGGCAACAACGCGAGTGGTGCAGATGGAGCCGGGACCAACGCCCACCTTGATGCCATCGGCACCGGCGTCGATTAGCGCCTGGGCGCCTTCGCGGGTGGCAGCCTGACCGCCGATGATGTCCACGTGCGCGGCAACAGGATCGGACTTCAGGCGAGTGATCATGTCCAGGACGCCCTGCGAGTGGCCGTTGGCGGTATCCACGAACAATGCGTCCACGCCGGCGTCGATCAGCGTCATGGCCCGTTCCCAACCATCGCCGAAGAACCCGATGGCGGCACCGACGCGGAGGCGGCCTTCCTCGTCCTTCGTTGCGAGCGGGTACTGCTCGGCCTTGGTGAAGTCCTTGGTGGTGATGAGGCCCTTGAGGCGTCCCTGCTCGTCAACGAGGGGCAGCTTCTCGATCTTGTTGGTGGCCAGCTTGTGCGAGGCCTCTTCGCGGCTGATGCCAACGTGGCCCGTGATGAGGGGCATCTTGGTCATGACGTCGCTAACAAGCCGCAGCGGGAAGTCGGACTCCGGCACAAAGCGGGTGTCGCGGTTGGTGACAATACCCAGCAGGCGGCCATCCGGGTCAATCACCGGGAGGCCGGAAACCCGGTAACGGGAGCACAGCTCGTCCAGTTCCTGCAGGGTGGCTTCCGGGTGGATAGTCAGGGGGTTGGTGATCATCCCGGACTCGGAGCGCTTGACGCGGTCGACGTGATCGGCCTGGTCTTCGATCGACAAGTTGCGGTGGATCACGCCAAGACCGCCTTGGCGGGCCATGGCGATGGCCATGCGTGATTCAGTGACGGTGTCCATGGCGGCGGACAGCAGGGGCGTCTGGACCGAGATGCGCTTGGAGATCCGGGAGGAAGTGTCGGCCTCGGACGGGATGACGTTGGTGTGCCCTGGCAGCAACAGGACGTCGTCATAGGTCAGGCCAATAAAGCCAAAGGGATCGTGTTCGGGCTGGGTCATGAGTGCGCCTCTTACCTTGGTTCTTGGGGTTGCTCTGGTAGGGGTTGCAGCTGATGACCAGCCCGTCATTACGGGACTGGCCTGTGCAGAAAGGTTCTGAATAAATAGTAGAACCTCGCCGCCGATCCCCATATTCCGCACGGGCAATGTGAGCAACGGCACCTGGGGCACACGGCGTCGAGGTTCCTTCCGCTCAGCTCCACCCCGTGGCAGCCATGAACGCCTTCTCGAAGTACGGGGTCAACGTCTTCATGTAGGTAGCGGTCACATGGTTGTCGTCCTTATAGACAATGACGTTCCCGATCACGGCCGGACAGTTTGAATCGGGGCAGAAATATTTGGAGAGATCCAAGAACTTCGTGTTGGGGAGCTCCCCGGCCACTGCGGCTGTCGGAGAGTCTTCGGAGTAGATTTCGGCGCGCTGGGAACCACAGGCAATATATGCTCCGGGATTCTTCTCAAGGCAGGCCGGAACGGGTTGTGCTTCGCGTGGAGTGTCTCGGAGGGCAACCACTTGGATCCCTGCGTCGTTGAGCGTCTTCACCTCCGTGACCCATGAAGGATCGAGCCGCTCGGGTATGTCGCTCTGCGCATTGGTGCGGGTGCTGGTGGTAACCACAACATCCGGCTTCATCTTCAGGACTTCAGCGAGCGTGGCCTTGTTGAAGTCAACGCAGCTCTGGGTGATGTCTGCCGCGGTGTCCTCGCCAAGCGGGCAAAATCCCTTCGTGATGGACGTAAGGCTCCAGTTATTCTTTGCGGCCATGGTCAGTAGCGGCGTGTTCAGCACGTGGGCGTGCGAACTGCCTATGACAACAACGTTTTTAGTCCCGTTCGTGATCCCGTTGGTGCAGCGATTAACGAAGTCCTGTGCGTCCGCAGTCCCTTTGCAGGGAGTCGGGAAAACCGGCCAGTCGGCATCAACAAAGGTCATGCTTGGAACCAAGGGCACGCTCGGATCGGGAGTGTAGATGATATCCCCGCCAACTGCTGCTGCACCCGGGTTGCGAGCGTCCATATTCGCAAGCAACGCACGGTTTGTCTGCTCGATCTGCAGGGGCCAGCCCGTGAGCGGCAAGATGGCCACGGTAGCCGCGGCAACCAGCGAAATCACGCTCCTGCGCCGGTTCGCCTCGGGCCACGTCCACTCCCGCCACGGCTTCTCGACGAACTTTGTGGTCAAAACAGCCAAGAGGAAAGCGCCAATGATGATCACAGTGCCGGACAACCAACCGGCGTGGGTCTTTCCAGACCATGCCAAATAGATGACCAACATGGGCCAGTGCCACAGGTAGAGGGCGTATGAATTGTTGCCCATGCGGACCAGCGGCTTGGAACTGAGGATTCGGTCGACTCCGAACCGGCTCTCCGTCTGTCCCGCCGCGAGCAAGCATGCCGCGGCCAGTGTGGGCCACAATGCGGCCAACCCTGGGAACGCTGCCTCGACATCGAGAATGAACCCGCAACTGAGCATCGCCAGGATGCCGATCCACCCAAGGACGATCCTCGCTGACCTCGGGATTTTCACCATGGGAAGGAAGAGGGCCAGAAGCGTTCCGAGTGCAAACTCCCAAAGCCTGGCCCCCGTCGAGAAATACGCTGCCGATTGGTCCGTTGCGGTGAAAACCACGGAATACACCAGCGAAACGAGGAAGACCAAGCCGAAGATGTAGCGGAGAAGGGGAACGTAGGTGAGCCGGTACCGCCTTGCCACCCAGCCTGCTCCAACGAGGATGATCGGCCAGACGATAAAGACCTGTCCTTGGATGGACAGCGACCAGAAATGCTGGAGCGGGCTGGCCAGGCTGTGGTCCGCCGCATAGTAGTTGACTGCCTGGGACTGCAGGAGGAAGTTTTCGGCGTAGAAGAGTGAAGCCCAACCCTGCTGGATGGTGTCCAACCAGCGCGTGGCCGGCATGAAGATGTAAGTTGCGGCCAGCGTTCCAACGATGACCGTCACTGCTGCAGGCAAGAGCCGGCGGAAGTGGTGCAGCCAGTGCCTGATCAGCGCCGTTTGGCGCCCATCCGAGTACCGCCTTGTGAACTGCAGCGTCATGAGGAATGCAGAGATAAGGAGGAAGACATCGACGCCGCCGGAGACCCGATCGAACCAAATGTGATAGGTGACAACCATGAGCACGGCAACAGATCGAAGCCCCTGAATTTCGGGCCTGAAGGTCGACTTGGCCGCCGGTTTTACCGTCTCGCCTTGGTGCCGGGGTGGCACCAAAGCGCGCGTGGTTGTCAAAGTCTTGCCTCCAAGGGTGCTGCACGAACCGCCGATGTTACTGATTCGTAATGTTCATCGTCAATTTGGAACGCTGCCAGCCAACGACTCATCGTCCATTAGGACACGACTGTCTGGGAGCTTCCGGAAGGTTGTCTGGACCCAAGCTCGAAACAGCATCTCGGCACGAAAAGCTACGCGATACCGGCGAAATGCCCCCAGGGGAAAGCAAGAGGCCCGGCCCCCAAGGGGACCGGGCCTCGCGCATCAAACAACCAGAGTTAGTGGCTGTGGCCTGCGTGCTCGTCTTCCTCGGCCGGCTTCTCGACAACCAGGGTCTCGGTGGTGAGAACCAGGGCTGCGATGGACGCGGCGTTCTGGAGTGCGGAGCGGGTGACCTTGACGGGGTCGATCACGCCGGCGGCGATCAGGTCCTCGTACACGCCGGACTTGGCGTTGAAGCCGTGGTTGTCTTCCAGCTCGGCAACCTTGGCGACGACGACGTAGCCGTCGAAGCCGGCGTTCTGGGCAATCCAGCGAAGCGGCTGGGTCAGGGCGCGCCGGACGATGCCGACGGCGGCAGCCGCGTCACCCTCCAGGGCCTTGACTGCAGCGTCCTCGTCCAGTGCCTTGAGGGCGTGGATGAGGGCAGAGCCACCGCCGGAGACGATGCCTTCTTCAAGGGCAGCACGCGTGGAGGACACTGCGTCCTCGATGCGGTGCTTCTTTTCCTTGAGCTCAACCTCGGTGGCTGCGCCGACCTTGATGACGCCGATGCCACCCGCCAGCTTGGCAAGCCGTTCCTGCAGCTTTTCCCGGTCCCAGTCGGAGTCGGTGCGGGTCAGCTCGGCACGGATCTGGGCGACGCGCGCTGCGACGTCCTCCGCCGTGCCAGCGCCGTCAACGATCGTGGTGTTGTCCTTGGTGACAGTGATTCGGCGTGCAGTGCCCAGGACCTCGAGGCCAACCTGGTCCAGGGACAGGCCGAGCTCCGGGGAGACAACCTGCGCGCCGGTCAGGGTGGCGATGTCCTGCAGCATGGCCTTGCGGCGGTCACCGAAGCCCGGAGCCTTGACGGCAACGACGTTCAGGGTTCCACGGATGCGGTTCACGATCAGCGTGGACAGTGCCTCGCCGTCGATGTCCTCGGCAATGATGAAGAGCGGCTTTGCTGCCTGCAGGGCCTTCTCAAGGAGCGGCAGGAATTCCTGCAGCGAGGAGATCTTGCCCTGGTTGATCAGGATGAGCGCGTCTTCGAGGACAGCTTCCTGGCGTTCCGCGTCAGTGACGAAGTACGGGGACAGGTAGCCCTTGTCGAACTGCATGCCCTCGGTGAGGACCAGTTCGGTCTGGGTGGTGGAGGACTCTTCGATGGTAATGACGCCATCCTTGCCGACCTTGCCGAAGGCCTCGGCCAGCAGTTCGCCAACCTCGTCGCTCTGGGCGGAGATCGCTGCAACGCTGGCAACCTGGGTGCCTTCCACTTCGCGGGCGTTCTCCAGGAGGCGGGCAGCAACGGCCTGGACTGAGACCTCGATGCCGCGCTTGATTTCACCAGGGGCGGCGCCTGCGGCAACGTTGCGCAGGCCTTCCTTGACGAGTGCCTGTGCCAGCACGGTGGCTGTGGTGGTGCCGTCGCCTGCGACGTCGTTGGTCTTGGTGGCGACTTCCTTGGCCAGCTGTGCGCCAAGGTTCTCGTACGGGTCGTCGAGTTCGACTTCACGGGCGATGGTCACGCCGTCGTTGGTGATGGTGGGTGCGCCCCACTTCTTGTCCAGAACGACGTTGCGGCCGCGCGGGCCGAGGGTCACTTTGACGGTGTTGGCGAGCTTGTCAATGCCTGCTTCGAGCGAGCGGCGGGCAGCGTCGTTGAACGCTAGCTGCTTTGCCATGGTTGTGTCCTTTCAAGACGGAAAACCCGCACCGCCGATCAGTCAGAAGAAGTTCGACTCGATCTGCGATGCGGGATCCAGGAAATTACTTAACGACGATCGCCAGAACGTCGCGGGCGGACAGAACGAGGTACTCGTTGCCGCCGGTCTTGACTTCAGTTCCGCCGTACTTGGAGTAGATAACGATGTCACCAACGGTTACATCGACAGGTACGCGGTTGCCGTTGTCGTCGAAGCGGCCTGGGCCAACTGCAACAACTTCGCCTTCCTGCGGCTTTTCCTGTGCCGTGTCCGGGATAACCAGGCCGGAAGCCGTGGTCTGCTCTGCTTCGAGCGGGCGGACAACAATGCGATCCTCGAGAGGCTTAATGGAGACCGACACTCGGATCTCTCCTTTACGTGAGGTAGTACATGGACTATCAAACCAGGGGTGCCGTGGCGTGCTTACCGTCGTCGCGGTGCCGGTAAGTGCCTGGCGGCATGATTAGCACCCACCTAGGGAGAGTGCTAATCAAGACTCTATGTAAGCATTAGCACTCGGTCAAGGCGAGTGCCAGAATTCCGTCGCGGGTGAACGGCGGCAGGCCGCCACGGAGTCAATTGGCTCATTGCCCGGCGAGGTCGTCGAAGTCCACGTCCTCGCCGTCGTCGTACTCTTCTTCCGGCGCCGTTTCGCGGTTCAGGTAGAGCAGTACACCGCTGGCGAGCGCGACGACGCCGGACACCACCAGTCCGACGATCGCGCCGATCCGGGCACCTGTGTAGGTGTCCCGGATGTCGCGGGCCTCGTCCGTGGCGTCCTGGACGCTCTTTCCGGTCATGGAGTAGGTGGCCGCGTCGAAGGAGTCGAGGAAGAAAATAATGATCAAGAGCGCGATGCAGACGATGGCAATCGCAGCACCCGCAATGAGCGCAGGACGGGCATACTTGGAGAGATTTCCGGCGAAGGGACGTTTATCGGAGGCAGAGGGAGAACCATTGGCGTCGTCAGGCTGGCGTACTGGGTTGTCTTCCATGGCATCAACCATATCGGCCTGGATGGTCCCGGAGCCCCCTCCGCCCCGTATGACGGGCGGCCAGTAGGCTGGTTCCCATGGCTGACACACCCCAAGACCAAATTGCCCCACTGCTGACAACTGAGGGTTGGGAACTGCTGGCGTCCTTGGGACCATACCGCGATGGCGAAGCATTTGCCCTGAATGCGCGGCTGCGCAAAGACGGCCACTCCCCCGCGCTTGTGGCCGCTGTCCTCACCCAATCCAGGCTCCGCACCCGGGCCGAGGCCAAGTTCGGCGAATTCGCCCGGCAGATGCTCTTCACCCAAGCCGGCCTGGAACAGGCCACCCGGCTCAATGTGGCAGCCAGGCACGCTGAGCGCTTCGCCAAAGCAGGCACGCAGCACGTAGCGGACCTGGGCTGCGGGCTAGGGGCCGACTCCATGGCCATGGCCTCCATGGACATCAAGGTCACCGCGGTGGAACTCGACGAGACCACCGCCGCCTGCGCCACCATCAACCTCATGTCTTTCCCGCACGCAACGGTGGTGCATTCCGACGCGACGTCGGTACCCCTTGACGGGGTCGACGGCGTGTGGCTCGATCCGGCGCGCCGCACGACGTCGTCGTCTGGCACCAAACGGATCTGGGATCCGGAGGCTTTCTCGCCGCCATTCTCCTTCGTCGAATCGCTGGCAGCTACCGGCAAGTCCGTCGGGGTCAAGATGGGACCCGGGATGCCGCATGAATCGGTTCCGGCCGGCTGCGAGGCGCAGTGGGTTTCGGTGGGAGGGGATGTGACCGAGGTGACGCTGTGGTTCAACGACGTCGCGAGGCCCGGCATCCGCCGGGCGGCCCTGGTCCTCGGGCCGCAAGGCGCGGCCGAGATCACCAGCGGCGAGGATTTCGATGGCGGCCCGGTGCCCGACGTCGGGCCCGTAGAGGGATACCTGTACGAACCGGACGGTGCGGTCATCCGCGCGGGACTGGTGGCCGACGTCGCGCTCCGGCTTGGGGGCCACTTGGTGGACGAACACATCGCCTACATCTGCGCGCCCGAACTGGTGGAGACCCCGTTCGCCCGCGCCTATGAAGTCCTGGAGGTCATGCCGTACAACGTCAAGGCCCTGAAGGCGTGGGTGAAGGCCAACGGCGTCAGCGTCCTGGACATCAAGAAGCGCGGCACGTCCGTTACCCCTGAGGAATTGCGGAAACAATTGTTGCCGGCAGGAAAGGGCTCAGCGAAAGCCCGCGGGAACAAAACAGCCACCTTGGTCCTCACCAGGATCGGCGAGGAGCGGGTGGCTGTTGTAGTGGAGCCGGTAGCCTCCTGAGCAGGCCTACTGGGAGCGCGTGAACTCCTCCGCGGCAGCCACTTGCTCCGGGGTTGGCGTGATGCCCGTGTAAAGCACGAACTGTTCAAGGGCCTGGATAGTGGCTACCTCAGCGCCGCTGATCACGGTCTTGCCTGCCGCGCGGCCGGCCTTGATGAGCGGCGTCTCTGCAGGGAGAGCGACGACGTCGAACACCACGTGCGCTGCCGCCACCGCCTCTTCGGGGAAGGACAGGGAGCCGGACTCAGGTCCGCCGGCCATTCCGATCGGGGTCACGTTGACGAGCACGTCCGCCGTTGATTCCCCTACTTCGGCCTGCCAGCCGAAGCCATAGAGCCCCGCAAGGGACTGCCCAAGCTTTTCGTTCCGGGCAACGACGGTGACTCGCGAGAATCCAGCGTCGCGGAAGGCCGCTGCGGTGGCCTTGGCCATGCCGCCGGAGCCACGGAGCAGCACGGACGACGCCGGGTCGATCGCATTGCGCTCGATCAGCTGGGCAATCGCCGTGTAGTCCGTGTTGTAGGCCGTCAGAACACCGGCGTCGTTGACAATCGTGTTGACCGAATCGATAGCGGCGGCCGATACGTCCATGCGGTCCACGAGGGCGATGACGTCTTCCTTGTAGGGCATCGAAACGGCGCAGCCGCGGATCCCCAAGCCGCGCACGCCTGCGATCGCGTTGGCCAAGTCCGTGGGGGCGAAGGCCTTGTAGATCCAGTTCAGGCCCAGCGCCTCGTAAAGGAAATTGTGGAAGCGCGTTCCGTTATTGCTGGGCCGGGCCGAGAGGGAGATACAGAGCGTCATGTCTTTGTTGAGGATCGGCATAACGGGGCTTCCTTCGCGTAGCGGGGTTCTGTGCCCAGCCTAGACGGGGAGCTAGCCTTTGCGCGCCTTGAGGCGCGGACCCTACTTGTTGATGACGAACAAGATCGTTTTCCTTAGGTTTCCTCCCATGCGGTACCGTACCGCCCCTGCATTAGACTTGAGCCAACCGCTGACGGCCCCACGGCGGGCGTTGCTCAGGCGTTTTTGGCATAACACCGAGGGGACCTACGTGCAGATTGATTTCGCTCCATCCAGGCAGTCGACACTTGGGGTGGAATGGGAGCTGGCGCTCGTCAACGCACGCACGGGCGAATTGGTCTCGGTCGCGAATGAGGTCCTCCGCGGCGTGGCATCCCGGCATCCGGACCTGAACGAAGACGACGAGCATCCGCACATCAAGCGGGAATTGCTCCTGAACACCGTGGAACTTGTCACGGGCGTGTGCAACACCGTCAAGGAAGCCAAGGAAGACCTGGCCCGGTCCCTGCATGCCGTCAGGGAGGTTACGGACCCCATGGGTGTGGAACTTTTCTGCGCCGGCAGCCATCCTTTCAGCCCGCCGCAGCTTCAACCGGTCTCGGACAAAGAGCGCTATGCCAAACTGATCGATCGCACCCAATGGTGGGGACGGCAAATGGTCATCTACGGGGTCCACGTCCACGTCGGCCTGGACCGGAGGGATAAGGCGCTCCCCATCCTCGACGGTCTGGTCAACTACTTCCCCCATTTCCAGGCCTTGTCCGCCTCAAGCCCGTTCTGGGGTGGCGAAGACACCGGCTACGCGTCACAACGTGCCCTCATGTTCCAACAGCTGCCCACGGCAGGCTTGCCTTTCCAGTTCCCCAGCTGGGCTGAATATGAGTCCTACGTCCAGGACATGTTCACCACAGGAGTGATCGATACCCTGTCCGAAATTCGCTGGGATATCCGTCCCGTACCGAATTTGGGCACCATAGAGATGCGCATTTGCGATGGCTTGGCAACCCTCGAGGAAGTCGGCGCTGTTGCAGCCCTGACCCAGTGCTTGGTGGACGAGTTCTCCACCATCCTGGACAACGGCGGCAGCATTCCCACCATGCCGCCATGGCATATCCAGGAAAACAAATGGCGGGCGGCCCGCTACGGCATGGAGGCGATCATCATCCTCGATGCCGAAGGCAATGAGCAGCTTGTCACCGATCACCTGAAGGAAACCCTCCTCCGGTTGGCGCCCGTCGCGGAAAAGCTCGGTTGCTCGGAGGAACTGGCCGACGTCGAAAAGATCATCACCCGCGGAGCGGGCTACCAGCGCCAACGCCGCGTCGCTGCCCAGCACGACGGTGATCTTCATGCCGTTGTCCAGGACCTCGTACAGCAAATGCGGTCCGTTCCGACCGCCTAGCCTACGGACGCGATTCCGGCGCCTACACCGAAACCGTAGTGACCGGCAGGGAAGAATCCGGAGCAAAAGCGACGCCGCTTGGACCGATTCCCGCCATGATGAGCTGCGAGCCCAAGGCAGCAACCATGGCACCGTTGTCTGTGCACAGTGACAACGGTGGAACGTGCAACGTGATGCCGGCAGAGCTGCAGCACTGCCCTGTCAATTCGCGGAGCCGGGAGTTGGCTGCAACGCCACCGCCCAGCAACAGATCCGTGATGCCGTTCTCCTTGCAGGCCAGCACAGCCTTGAAGGTGATGACGTCCACTACTGCTTCCTGGAATGCGGCGGCGATATCGGCTACGGGGACGTCCTCGCCGCGCGCTTCGAACTGCTCTACACAGCGCGCGACGGCGGTCTTGAGACCGCTGAAGGACCAATCGTAACGATGCGGTCCCGGCTCCTCGACGGTTCCCATGTACTTGGGTTGGGTCAAGCCGCGCGGGAAGCGGATGGCCTTGGCGTTGCCCTGCTTGGCAAGTTTGTCGATGGCCGGCCCGCCGGGGTAGCCAAGGCCCAGCAGCCTCGCCACTTTGTCATAGGCCTCGCCTGCGGCGTCGTCGATGGTGGAACCCAGCATCTCGACGTCGTCGGTGATGCTGCGGATACGCAGGATTTCCGTATGTCCACCGGACACCAGCAACGCACCGAGGTTCTCCGGCAGCCGACCGCCGGCGGCGAGTCCAGCAGCGCCGAGTCCAGCTTTGCCGCCCGCCGCGCCGCCCACGTTTCCGTCAAGGAGCCCGACGCCGACGTGTGCCACCAAGTGGTTGATGGCATAGAGCGGCTTGCCCGTGGCAACAGAAAGTGCCTTCGCAGCGCAGACACCCACCATGAGCGCGCCGGCCAAACCAGGCCCGGAGGTCACGGCGATCGCATCGATGTCGTCCAGCGTCACGCCGGCCTCGTGCAGGGCCTCCTGCAGTGTGGGGACGAAGGCGTCCAAATGCGCGCGGGAAGCGATCTCCGGAATGACGCCGCCAAAACGGACATGCTCATCCATCGAGGAGGACACTGTGTTGGTGAGCAAGCTCGTGCCCCGGACAATCCCTACGCCGGTTTCGTCGCAGGAGGACTCGATCCCAAGCACGAGCGGCTGGACGGTGTTGGAGTGGTTCACGTGGCTGGGCTGGTTCACGCCGGGATTCCTTCAGTCAATGTCAGCCTCATGATGAGGGCGTCCGCGCCGTCGCGGTAATAGCGCCGCCGCACGTGGATCTGCTCGAAGCCGAACCGCACGTACAAAGCCTGGGCACGGGGATTGTCGGCGCGGACCTCGAGAAGGACCTCGATCGCCCCGCGCCCTCGGGCCTCCTCAATGAGTTCGGTGAGGATAGCGGAGCCGATCCCCCTGCCTTCGAATTCGGGCACGACGGCGATCGTCTGCACATCCGCGATTGGCTCGATGCACATGAGGCCGGCGTAGGCCACAATCTGCCCGCCGGCTTCGGCAACTACGTAGCGGCGGGTATCCACCTGGGCAAGTTCATCGAAGAACATCTGCATCGGCCAGGCATCCACCGGGAATAGCCGGCGTTCCAGGACCTCGACGGCGATGACGTCGTCAGCGGTCATGTCACGCAAGGTCACGCCATCGAGTTTGAACTCGTGTGAGGTACTCACAGGGCACGCTTCCTGGGACCAGGCACTTGAGCATCCGATTCCCGCAGGTACAAGGGCGTGGAGTCCGGCAGCCTTTCGCCGGCCGCGATCAGGGCCATGGCGAACTGGCCCAGTGAGGCGGCGTCGGGTTGGGTGGTGCTGAATTCCCCGTTCGCTTTGACGACGTCCGCGTAGATGCCGCCCCCAGCCCCGAAGACGGGAAGATCGGGCAACTCCGAGGCGGAGCCCACATGTGGACCATCCACGAGGTGCGGGAGCTGGCCTTCATTGAGCGTGTAGCGCGCCCAGTAGACCTCCTTGCGGCGGGCATCCGTCGCAACGAGGAACTCGGCCTGAGCTTCTGTGGACTCTGCCACTTCCAAAGCGATCGCGTGGAGGCTCATGAGACCGAATAGCGGTTTGTTCCAGGCAAATGCCAACGTGCGGGCGGTCGCGATCCCCGAACGGAGCCCCGTGAACGGCCCCGGGCCGACGCCGGTGACGATGAGGTCGATGTCTGCTCCGGTGACACCGGCGTCGCTCAGGAGGTTCTCAATGCCAGGCGCCAGGACCTCGGCGTGGCTGCGGGTGTCTTCAGTAGCGAAGGATTCAACCACGCCTTCCAGGGCATCGTCCGAGATGAGCGCGGCGCTCGCCACGGCCGAAGTATCAATGGCCAGGATCAACATCAGGCGTTCTCTTCCAGTATTTCGGGGACGGTGCTCCACCGTGGGCCAAAGCCGCGGAAAACGATGGTGCGTGGTTCGTCGTCGTCCTCGGGGTCGAAGTCCAGGACCGCATGCTGGCCCGCTTCCGGGGTGGCGACCGCCGTATCCGAGCCACCGACGGTCCGATGCATCTCGATGTCCAGGCGGCTGTCCGAAAGGTGTTCCACGCGCTCGCGCCCCCACTCGACCACCGTCACCGAGCTGTCCATGGTGTTTTCGAGGTCGATGTCGTCGATCTCCGCTGCGGAGGCAAGCCGGTAGGCATCAACGTGGACCAGATCAGGGCCGCCGGGTCGCGGACCGTTGGGCAGGTTGGGGTGGATGCGCACCAGGACGAACGTGGGCGAGATGACCCCGGCGCGGACGCCCAGGCCTTCGCCGAGTCCCTGGGTGAAGGTTGTCTTGCCTGCGCCGAGTTCGCCTGTCAGGACCAGCAGGTCCCCGCGCTCAAGCACCCCACCGAGTGCCGAGCCCAAAGCGTGTGTCTGCTCCGCCGTCGCGACCGTGACGGTGCGCTCCCACAGTACCTCACTCACGGGTGTCCCGCTCACCGGGCATCCGCTCCCGGAGTCTCATTAATGTAGATCCGCGGGACCCGGGGGCTGATGCGGGTGACGATCTCGTAGTTGTTGGTGCCCGCCGCGGCCGCCCAGTCGTCCGCCGTCGGGCCACCGTCGGCGCCATCGCCAAACATGACGGCTTCAGCACCCAGCAAACTCGCTGCCTCAGCACCCACATTCCCGAAGTCAACGACCATCTGGTCCATGGCAATCCGCCCCACAACGGGGTAGGTGACTCCGTTAACGCGCACCGGCCCTCCGGTGGCGATGCGCGGCACGCCGTCGGCGTAGCCGAGCGGGATGAGGCCCAAGGTGCTCTCGCTGGAAGTCCGGTAGTTGAGTCCGTAAGACACACCTTGGCCCTCGGGAACTCGTTTGCAGTTGGAGACCAGGGTGCGGAGCGTCATGGCGGGCCGGAGACCCAGCTCCGCGGCGCTTTGTCCCTCGAAAGGGGACAGCCCGTAGAGTCCGAGCCCCACGCGGACGAGGTCGAAGTGGGCGTCCGGGCGGGAAAGCGTGGCCGGCGTGTTGGCTAAATGCCGCACTTCCGCGTCCACCCCGGCGTCCTCGGCCACGGCGATCGCTTCCCGGAAGGCCGCCAATTGCTCATCGGTCTCCGGGCGGTGGGGTTCATCGGCGACGGCCAAGTGGGAGAAGATGCCCACTACGCGGAGGAGGCCTTCGTCCTGGTATTCCATGGCCTGGCCCACCAGTTTGTCCCACTCGTCGATCGTGGAACCATTGCGCCCCAAGCCTGTGTCCACCTTCAGGTGAATGCGGGCCGGACGTTCCTGTTCGCGTGCCGCAGCGACCACGGCGTCCAGTTCCCAACCGGAAATCCCGACGTCGACGCCGGCGGCTACGGCCGCCTGGAAGTTGCTTTCGGTGGTGTGCAACCACGCCAGCAGGGGTGCGTCGATTCCGGCAGCGCGGAGCGCCAGAGCCTCCGAAATATGGGCGACGCCGAGCCAGCGGGCACCGGCGTCGAGAGCTGCCCGTGCCACCTGGATGGCTCCGTGTCCGTAGGCATCCGCCTTGACCACGGCCATGACGTTGGCGGGCGAGGCGATAGCCACGAATTGGCGCACGTTGTGCCGGACAGCGTCCAAGTCGATGACGGCTGATCGTTCGAGGACCATTGCCGAACCCGATTTCGTCTTGGGCTCGAAACTGGCAGCTGCTTCGTAAGTCACCTCACGATTCTAGTGCCGCCGCGGCACAGGGATTGCCTGTGGGTCGGCGCAGCTCAGGCGTCGGAGTTGTGGGCGATAGTCGCCGATGCACGCCGCTGCGCTCCGGGCGGCACGTCACGGACAATGTCTTCCAGGAACGCGAACCGTTTGAGCCATTGGCTGGACTGCCGCTCCCGCCGGGCGTTGGCCCGCTGCCACCAATCGGCGATGTCGCCCCAGCCGGGAGCAGCCAGCGAGCCTCCCACCTCCTGTACCGCCAACGCGGCGCAAAGGTTGGCGAAGCGGAGCCTGTCCCCCAAGGGCCACCCCGCCAGGCAGCCCACAACGAACGCCGCGCCGAAGCAGTCGCCTGCACCCGTGGGGTCGTATGCCGTCACCGGAAGGGACGGCACCCATTCCTCCTCACCGGTTTCGGAATCCACGGCCATGGCCCCTTGGGCTCCGAGCGTCACTACGGCCACCGGAACGCGGTCGGCGAGCGCGTAAAGCGCAGACCACGGATTGTCCTTGCCGGTGAAGGCCATCGCTTCCCGCTGGTTGGGCATGAATGCGTGGAAATTGCTGAGCTGGTCAAGTCGCTTCGACGACCACTGCCCAGTCGGGTCCCACCCGGCGTCGCCGAAGAGTTTGACGCCGGCTTTGCCTGCCGCAAGCATCCAGGGCTCTGGTTCCTCGCCTAGATCCGCGACGGCGGCTAGCGCCTTGGGGGGCTCGCCGATCAGTTCGGATGCGCTCATGGGCGCAGGGTGTCCGTGAGTGACCATGGAACGATCGTGATCGAGGCACAAGGAAACGGTGACCGGGGAATGCCAGCCCTCAAACCTCCTCGAGAGGGAGAGATCCACGTGCTCCTGGCTCTCGAGGATCCGCCAGTTGAAGTCCCCATACCCGTCATCTCCGAAGGCCGCCGCCAGGCTCGTCCTCAGCCCAAGCCGTGCGGCCGCGATCGCTTGGTTGGCCACGCCGCCGGGGCATGTGCCCATGCCTTGGCTCCACACCTCTGTCCCCGGCTCCGGACTATGGTCCAGTCCGGTGAAGATGATGTCCTGGAAGACGGTACCCGTCAACAGGAGGTCGCAGCCCGAATCGCCCCCTGCGCCGTTCGCGTCTCCGCGGATGGCGGCGAGGGGATCGAATCCAGGCCTGGGCGTTGCGTCCATGCACCGCAGACTACGCTGCGGTCACGTGTGTGCATAGCCTTCGGACGGGAGGTCCGCCCCTGGTCACGGCTTGGGCCCTAGAGCTCCTGGTACATGACGTGCAGGCCTACATAGCCAAGGGTTGGGTGCTGGAAGGCCTCGGGAATAGTCGCCAGAATGCGGAAGCCCATGGACTGCCACAAGCCCACCGCGCGGACGTTGCTTTCGACGACGGCGTTGAACTGCATAGCCTTGAACCCGGAGTCCCGGGCGGCAGCCAAGGAATAGGCACAAAGCGCCCGTGCGATGCCTTGCCCTCCATAATTGGCGTGGACCATGTAGCCGGCGTTGGCCACGTGGCTTCCCCCGCCGCCCTGGTTGGCGTGCAGTTCACCGGTACCCAGTACCTCGCCGCCGCGCACCGCCACAAAAGTCTGGCCGGGAGCATCCTTGAACCATTTGCTCCTCGCCGTGTCTTCGGACGTGTCCCGATCCCAGGTGAAGGTCTCCCCCGCACGGATCACGGGTTCAAGAACAGCCCAGATCCCCGGCCAGTCGCTAGCCTGCGCCGGCCGGATCTCGTATTTCGCGGCTGGTGCCGTTGCTGCTTCAGTGTTTGATTGGCTCACGCCCGCTACGGTAGCAGCCAATCTTGCGTTGGTGCGCTGGCCATCGTGTTGGCCGGGCTGCGCTGTTGGCCGGGCTGCGCTGTTGCCGGACTGCGACGCCGCGGATGTCAGGAGTAGTGTTTTCGCTGAGGCACAGGAAGGTTGCGCCTCGCGGAACTTGTTGAATTGCGTTGGGTACAGGAGGTAGGCCGTGTCGATGATCCGTCGCGTGGCTTTCCTGTCGCTCCACACCTCCCCTATGGAACAGCCCGGTTCTGGCGATGCCGGCGGCATGAATGTCTACGTCCGGGCCCTGGCTATGGCGCTGGCCGATCTCGGCGTGGAAGTAGAGATTTTCACGCGTTCAACGTCCGCCGAGCAACCCGCCGTCGAACACCCCGGTCCCGGCGTCTGCGTCCACAACGTCTTGGCGGGGCCGCCCCGGAAGCTCCCCAAAGAGGAACTTCCCGAGCTCCTCCACACCATGGTCGCCGAAATCGAGAGGATCCGGCAGCGGCAGCCGCACGGCCGCTACGACGCCATCCATTCGCACTACTGGGTGTCCGGTGTGGCCGGCTTGGAACTCTCGGCGCTGTGGAACGTGCCACTGATCCATACGATGCACACCATGGCCAAGGTCAAGAACCTCGTGCTGCAATCCGGCGAACGCCCCGAACCGCGACTGCGGGAAGACGGTGAGCACAGGATCGTGGAGGGGGCAACGCGCCTCGTAGCCAACACTCCAGCCGAGGCCCAGGAACTGGTATCGCATTACGACGCCGATTTCGACCACATCGACGTCGCGCCCCCAGGCGTTGACCTCACTGTGTTCACCCCCGCATTCCGGGCCCGGTCCCGTGCCGAGCTCGGCGTGCGGCCCGGCAGTTTCCACCTCCTGTTCGCCGGACGCATCCAACGGCTCAAGGGTCCGCAGGTCTTCATCGAAGCCGTCGGGGTCCTCCGCAAGCGGCGGCCCGATATCGACCTCGAGCTGACCATCTTGGGCGCCCTGAGCGGTGCCAAGGACTTCAACCTGCAGTCCTTTATTGCGGCCGCGGGGCTCGACGACGTCGTGACCCACCGGGCGCCGGTCAAGGCCCCGAAGCTGGCGGCCTGGTTCCGTTCAGCCGACGTCGTGGTGATGCCCTCCTTCAGCGAATCGTTTGGGCTTGTTGCCCTTGAGGCCCAGGCATGCGGCACCCCGGTGGTGGCCGCCAACGTGGGCGGGCTGTCCAGAGCCATTGCGGATGGGCGGACAGGTATTTTGGTGGACGGCCACGATCCCTCTCGCTGGGCCGACGTCATCGAAGCCTTGTACGACGACTCCCGCACCCGGGAAGACATGGGCCGCGCGGCTGCCGTACATGCGGAAGCCTTCGGCTGGCAGAGGACGGCGACCATCGCTCTTGAGAGCTACCAAGCGGCCATCGGCGCCGTCCTGGTCCGCCCAAGCTAAACGCCCGCTCACTTATAAGCCCCGTCCCGACGACGCCCGCTCACCTATGAGGCCCATCCCGACGACGCCCGCTCACCTACGGGGACTCGCCTGATAGATTGTCGCGCACAGTGTTCCGTACAGAGCTGAGGACAAGGGATGTCTGAAAACAGGATCTTGAGCGACCTTGAAATTGCCCAGAACGCAGCCATACGTCCCATCGAGGAGATCGCGGAGCGGGCCGGGATCAATGTGGATGCCCTGGATCTGTACGGTCGGTTCAAAGCGAAAATCGATCCCGCCAAGCTCCGCCTCCCTGAAGCCAAGCATGCCGGCAAGATAGTCCTCGTTTCGGCCATGTCTCCGACCCCCGCAGGTGAGGGAAAGTCCACCACGACGGTGGGCCTCGCCGATTCCTTGGCACGGGCCGGTCACCGGGTAATGATCGCACTGCGCGAACCTTCCCTTGGGCCCATCTTGGGCATGAAGGGAGGAGCGACCGGTGGCGGCTACTCCCAGGTTCTGCCCATGGACGAGATCAACTTGCATTTCACAGGCGACTTCCACGCGATCACCTCGGCCAACAACGCCCTCATGGCGCTCGTGGACAACCACATCTTCCAAGGCAACGAGCTCAAAATCGATCCCCGCCGCATGACCTTCAAGCGGGTCCTCGATATGAATGACCGGTCCCTCCGGGAGGTCATCATCGGCTTGGGCGGCCCTGCTCAAGGTGTACCGCGGCAGGACGGTTTCGACATCACCGTGGCTTCCGAGATCATGGCCGTCTTTTGCCTCGCCACGGATCTGGACGATCTCCGCAAGCGCCTAGGCCGGATCACTTTCGGATACAGCTACGATCGGATGCCAGTCACCGTGGCCGATCTTGGGGTCCAGGGCGCGCTGACCATGCTGCTCAAGGACGCCATCAAACCGAACCTCGTGCAGACCATCGCGGGAACCCCGGCTTTGGTCCACGGTGGCCCGTTCGCCAACATCGCTCATGGCTGCAACTCGCTCATTGCGACCCGAACGGCCCAACAGCTCGCAGACATCGTGGTCACGGAAGCTGGATTCGGTGCCGATCTTGGCGCCGAAAAGTACATGGACATCAAGGCTCGCATCGCAGACGTGGCGCCCTCCGCCGTCGTCGTCGTTGCGACTATCAGGGCGCTCAAGATGCAAGGGGGCGTCCCGAAGGAGTTGCTCAAGGAGCCGAACGTCGAGGCCCTCGCCGCCGGCGTCGAGAACCTGAAGCGGCACGTGCACAATGTCGAGAAGTTCGGCGTCACACCAGTTATCGCGATCAACAAGTTCGCCACGGATACGTCGGAAGAGCTCGAATGGCTGCTCGCTTGGTGCGCCCAGGAGGGGGTGCAGGCTGCGGTAGCCGATGTCTGGGGTCGAGGTGGAGGGGGCGACGGCGGTGACGAGCTCGCGGCGAAGGTCGCCGCGGCGGTGGCGGCAGCAGCGCCGTCGGACTTCCGGCATTTGTACCCTCTGAGTCTGTCTGTGGAGGACAAGATCCGCACGATCGTGCAAGAAATCTACGGCGCCGACGGCGTAGAGTTCTCGGTCCCCGCGCTCAGGCGCTTGGCGGACATCCGGAAAAATGGGTGGAGCGGAATGCCGGTTTGCATGGCCAAGACGCAGTATTCATTCACCGACGATGCCTCGCAGTTGGGCGCCCCCAAGGGTTTCACGGTGCACGTGCGCGAGCTGATCCCCAAGACCGGGGCGGGCTTCATTGTCGCACTGACCGGTGCGGTCATGACGATGCCGGGATTACCAAAGGAGCCGGCCGCGATGCGCATGGACGTCGATGAGCACGGCAATCCGGTGGGCCTCTTCTGACGCCCGTTCACTTATGGCGCCTTTTCCTGTGACGCTCGCTCACCTATGGCGCCGATTCGAGAAACGCTCGCTCACGTTTCCTCGTCCCGATGCCCCGTCTATCGACCGAATCCTGAGCCTGTGGATAACTTCTGCAAGCATCAGCCCGTTTGCGTAACAATGCGGGTATGCGAAATGAGTTTGCCCTACCCGTCGAACTGCTTTCACGACCGTTCACGCTCGCCGAGGCTCGAGCCCAAGGAGTCCCGCGCGGCCGCCTCCGGCGTGTCGACATCGAAAGCGTCAGCCGCGGCCTTTATCGCCCGGCCGGCTGGGACTTCGATCTTGAGTCGGCCGCCCGGGCGCTGTCTACCGCTACGCCCGGTGCCTGGATTTCTCACGTGACTGCGGCACGCCTTCGCCGTTCCTACCTACCACCTTGGCTCTCGGACTCAACCGAGCTGCATCTCAGCAAGCCCCGGTCATTGCCCGGAGTTCGCCGCAAAGGTGTGATCGGCCACACCGTGATCGCAGCCGAAGACGAGGTCGAATCCGTTGATGGAATACGGATCAGCACACGATCTCGTACCTGGTTGGACATGGCAAGGCTGCTGCCGTTGAACGACCTCGTCTGCATGGGCGACGAGCTGATTCGCGTCCCCCGGCAGTCTTTCGAAGGGCGAGACACTCCGTTCGCGACCCTTGAAGAGCTGCGTGCCCTGGTGGAGCGGCATCCAAATTTGCAAGGCGTGGTGCGTGCCCGGCAGGAGCTGGAGCTGATGCGCGTTGGGGCGGATTCTGCGCCAGAGTCCTTGCTTCGCTTGGCGATGCTGGACGCGGGAATCCCCGAACCAGAACTTCAGCTCAGGCTGCGGGATGCCGATCCGTTCTCGCCGTCGGCGGATTTGGGCTTCCGCCAAAGGCGGGTCGCCATTCAGTACGACGGCGGCCATCACCTCGTGGAGGCACAGTCGCTGAGCGATCGACGCCGGGACAAAGCCTTCGAAGCAGCCGGATGGACTGTGCTCGTGTTCCGCAAGGACGATTTGGCAACTGGTTTCGAATTGGCAACCAAGAAGATCAAGAAGGCGCTGCGATCGGCCTGGGCGGATCCCGCCGTCGCATCCGGTTTTGCAAACGCCGTGTAGTGAGCGAGCATCGGCACGACGCGCCCAAGGTGAGTGAGCGTTAAGCGACAGCGCTCGCTCAATTTAGAAGTGAGCGAGCGTCCGTCAAAAACCCGACAGAAGTGAGGGAGCGTCCGTCAAAAACCCGACAGAAATGAGCGAGCGTCCGTCAAAAACCCGACAAAAGTGAGCGAGCGTCCGGGCGGAGGGTAGGCGGGAGAGCGGCTAGCGCTCGACGTCGCCCCGGATGAAGGCTTCGACCTTTTCGCGGGCGAGGTCGTCGTTGAACTGCTCCGGCGGGGACTTCATGAAGTAGCTGGAAGCGGAGAGCAGCGGGCCGCCGATGCCACGGTCCAGGCCGATCTTGGCGGCGCGGATGGCGTCGATGATCACGCCGGCGGAGTTCGGGGAGTCCCAGACCTCAAGCTTGTACTCCAGCGATACCGGAGCATCGCCGAAGTTGCGGCCTTCGAGGCGGACGAACGCCCACTTGCGGTCATCGAGCCAGGCGACGTAGTCGGACGGGCCGATGTGGACGTCGTCTGCGTGGAGCTTGGCCTCGACATTTGAGGTCACGGCCTGGGTCTTGGAGATCTTCTTGGATTCCAGGCGGTCGCGCTCGAGCATGTTCTTGAAGTCCATGTTGCCGCCGACGTTCAGCTGGTACGTGCGGTCCAGGGTGACGCCGCGGTCTTCGAAGAGCTTGGCCATGACGCGGTGCGTGATGGTGGCGCCGATCTGGCTCTTGATGTCATCGCCCACGATCGGCACACCAGCCGTGGTGAACTTGTCTGCCCACTCCTTGGTGCCTGCGATGAACACGGGCAACGCGTTGACGAAGGCGACGCCAGCATCGATGGCGCACTGCGCGTAGAAGTGCGCCGCTTCCTCGGAACCAACCGGCAGGTAGCAGACCATGACGTCGGCCTTGGCTTCGCGCAGTGCGGCGACGATGTCCACTGCCCCTTCCGGAGCCTCGACGATGGTCTCGCGGTAGTACTTGCCCAGGCCGTCCAGGGTGTGGCCCCGCTGCACGGTAACGCCAGTAGAAGGGACATCGGCGATCTTAATGGTGTTGTTCTCGCTGGCGCCGATTGCGTCGGCAAGGTCGAGGCCGACCTTCTTGCTGTCGACATCGAAAGCAGCGACGAACTGGACATCGTTGACGTGGTACTTGCCGAACTCAACATGCATCAGACCCGGAATCGTGGCCTGGGGGTCGGCATCGCGATAGTAGTGGACACCTTGGACCAGCGAAGCGGCGCAGTTACCTACACCGACAATGGCGACACGAATCGGATGTGAAGACACGGAACTCCTTTGAGCACTAACCTCAGGTGCCTTGCGCGTCTGTACCTGAATGTACGACGGCGTCTTAAAGGCACAGCGCCGTTCGGCGCTCTTTGCATTGTAGCCAACCTGAACGGGGCCGGCTTTGTTCCCGGCCGGCCCCGTTCTTCTGTTAAGTTCCGAATCTACTTCTGTGCCCACAGGTTGATGTCGGATTCGACGGCGAACTCGTCAATCGCAGTTAGTTCCTCTGACGTGAAGTCGAGGTTGTTGATCGCGGACAGCGTGTCCTCCAACTGTGCGACACTTGACGCGCCCACCAAAGCCGAGGTCACAGGTGAACCCTTGGGCTGCTCGCGCAGGATCCAGGCGATAGCCATCTGGGCGAGGGTCTGGCCGCGTCCTTCCGCGATGGCGTTCAAACCACGCACCCGGCTCAGCTTTTCCTCCGTCAGTGCGGCTTCTGACAGGAACCGTTCCTTGGCCGCGCGTGAGTCCGCCGGGACTCCGTTCAGGTACCGGTTGGTGAGCATCCCCTGCGCCAATGGGGAGAAAGCGATGGAGCCAGCGCCTACCTGGTCGAGTGCCTCATACAGGTTGGGACTGCCGTTCTCGGTCCACCGATTGAGCATGGAGTAGCTGGGCTGGTGGATGAGCAGCGGCGTGCCCATTTCCTTGAGGATCCTGGCCGCTTCAAGAGTCTGCTCCGGAGTGTAGGAAGAGATACCGGCATAGAGGGCCTTGCCGGAACGGACGGCGTGGTCCAAGGCGCCCATGGTTTCTTCCAGCGGGGTTTCGGGGTCCGGGCGGTGGCTATAGAAGATGTCCACGTATTCCAGGCCCATGCGCTGCAGGGACTGGTCCAGGCTGGAGAGAAGGTACTTGCGAGAGCCCCATTCCCCATAGGGACCGGGCCACATGTAGTAGCCGGCCTTGGTGGAAATGACGAGTTCATCGCGGTAGGGCTTGAAGTCATCCTGGAGGTGGCGGCCAAAGTTGGTTTCTGCGGAACCGTCCGGCGGGCCGTAGTTGTTGGCCAGGTCAAAGTGGTTCACCCCGAGATCGAAGGCACGGCGCAGGATGGCACGCTGTTCCTCGAAACGCTTGTCATCGCCGAAGTTGTGCCAAAGTCCCAATGAGATAGCAGGAAGTTTGAGGCCGCTGCGTCCGACGCGGCGGTAGGGCATGGTTTCATAGCGATTTTCCGCTGCCGAATAAGTCATACCCACCATCCTGCCACCCGTTCCCGGGCCGCAACCGCGGCGTCCGTCATGTGGTCGAGGTCACCTCAAGCGTACGACGGCGGCGCTCTCCCCCGGGATTGTCAGCTTCCCGTTCCCGAGGGCGGCCGAGGGGTGAGTGGCGAACAAGAGGTCGCCGTCCATGTTCCTCGTCAAAGGCTGCGTCCCAAAGTTGCAGGCGACCCTCACGACGCCACGGCTGAGAACTAGCCACCGGTCCTGTTCGCTGAAGTCAACATGCGTGTCGGTGAATCCGCCGGCGGCAAGCTCCGGCGTCGAGCGCCGGACGTTCGCCAAGGTTCGATAAAGGTCGAGCAGCCGGGCGTGATCGCCGTCGTTGATTTCCTCCCATTTGAGCTTGGAACGGTTGAATGTCTCCGGGTCCTGCGGGTTGGGGACCAGTGCAGGGTCCCAGCCCATCCGTTCGAATTCCTTGAGCCGTCCCTCTGCCGTGGCCTTGGCCAGCCATTCCTCGGGATGCGACGTGAAGAACTGCCAAGGCGTGGACGCGCCGAACTCTTCGCCCATGAACAGCATCGGCGTGAACGGGGACGTCATGGTCAGGACGGCGGCCAGCGCCAACCTGCCGTAAGACAGGCTCGCACTCAGGCGGTCGCCCGCGGCTCGGTTGCCGATTTGGTCGTGGTTCTGGTTGCACACCACCAACGCGGCAGGATGGACCAGACCCGGGCGGATGGGCCTGCCGTGATGCCTCCCGCGGAAGCTAGAGTAGCTCCCGTCGTGGAAGAAACCGTGCTCAAGGACTTTGGCCAAGGCGGCCAAGGAATCGAAATCCGCGTAGTACCCGGCGGTCTCACCGGTGAGGTTCACATGAACCGCGTGGTGGAAGTCGTCGCTCCACTGCCCTTCCAGCCCGTAGCCGTTGGCGTCCCTGCGGTAGATCAAGCGCGGGTTGTTCAGATCCGATTCGGCAATCAGTGTCTTGGGGACACCGGTTTCAGCTTCGATCCCATCCGCAAGGCTGGCCAGGTCCTCCAGGATGTGCACGGCGCGATCGTCACGGAGGGCGTGCACAGCATCGAGGCGCAGTCCGTCAACGTGGAAATCGTTCAACCACATTTCGGCATTATCAAGGATGTATTGGCGGACTTCGTCGGAGCCGGGTCCATCCAGATTCACTGAATCGCCCCACGTGTTGCCCTCCCCGGACTTCAAGTACGGGCCAAACTTCGGCAGATAGTTCCCGCTGGGCCCCAGATGGTTGTAGACCACATCCTGAATCACGCCGAGTCCCGCAGCATGCGCGGCGTCAACAAATCGCTGGTAGGCCTCCGGTCCCCCGTAGGCTTCGTGGACCGCAAACCACAGCACGCCGTCGTACCCCCAGTTGTGGGTACCGTTGAAAGCGTTGACGGGCAGAAGCTCTACAAAGTCGACTCCCAATTCAACGAGGTAATCGAGTTTTCCCACCGCCGCATCCAGTGTGCCCTCCGGGGTAAAGGTCCCAAGGTGGAGCTCATAGATGACGGCGCCGCCGATCCCGCCCCCCGGCCATTCGGCGTCGTTCCAGGCATAAGAGGCTGCGTCGAAGGTGCGGGACAGGCCATGGACGCCCTCCGGTTGCCGCTTCGACCTCGGGTCAGGAAAGGGTCCTTCGCCGTCCACGAGGTAGCCGTAATCCGTCCCGACCCCTTGCGGGGCGTCCGCCGTCCACCAGCCGGTGGCTCCGCCGTCGTGCCGCCGCATCTCGTAGTGCAGGCCTGCCGCAAGCAGAGTGACGGACCCCGCAAACGGGGCCCATACATCGAATCGTTTCCTCGCGCTGGTCGTCGCCGCCATGGCTCCCTCAATCATCTCGTCCGGGCTTCTGTTGCCCGCGGTCGTTGGTGCTCTGGCTAGGTAATCGGCACGAGCAGCGCCACCGGGTATCTCCGTAGAAGCCTTACGAGCGGTACTTCGCCCGCTGGGTAGCTGTTGCCCGTGAGCTCGTCCTGGACCGCGTTCCCGAGGCGGATGAGGGTGTCTTGCCACCCGCCGTTTCGTTCAAGCTTCCGCGGGAGCCGAGCAGCTAACGTCATGGCACCACCTGCGCCGACCACTCCGCGGTCAAAGGCGAGCAAGTGTTCGGCCGCGGGTCCCTCGGCGTAGACGGGGCTGTATCCGCTGAACAACTCTGGCCTGTCGCGACGCAGGCGCAGCGCGCGCGACGTCAGCAACAACTTGGCCAACTCGTCCCGCGCTTCCGTCTGGGCACCGGCGTCGAGGGCTGCGAGCGCGGCCCTCCGCCGTTCGAAGTCCACCGGGCGCCGGTTGTCCGGATCGGTGAGTGAACGATCCCAAAACTCGGTTCCTTGGTAGACGTCCGGTACGCCCGGCATGGTCAACTGAACAATTTTTGCTGACAGCGAGTTGGACGCTCCGAAGGGGTCCAAAAGCGCGACAAATCTCTCCAGCGCAGCCGTTACGTCCGGAACATCGAAGACGGAGTCGACGGCGGAGGCCAGCTTCGCTTCGAATCCTTCGTCCGGATCCGTCCAACTGGTGGAATTGCCGGCCTCGCGTGCCGCCTTGACGACGTAACCCTGGAGGCGTTCACGGCTTGCCGGCCAGGCACCCGCAATGGACTGCCACACCAGAGCCGCGAGTGGCCCATCGGGAATCGGAGCCAGTTCCTGCATCCGGTCCACGAATGCTTCCCAGTCGGGGACGGCCTCCGAGATGGCGGAGATCCTCGCCCGGGTGTCTTCACTGCGCTTGGTGTCGTGCGTGGTCAGGGTGGTCATGGACAGCGGCATGTGCGCCTGTCGGTGCATCATGCGCTCGTGGAATCCAGCCGGGGACAGGGCGAATTCCGTCGGGTCCGCTCCCACTTCGGTCAGCGTGCCAAGACGGGTGTAGCGGAAGAACGCGGTGTCTTCCACGCCCTTGGCCATGACCATGCCTGAGGTCTGCTGAAAGCGGCGGCCCAATTCACTGGTGGCGTCGAGCAGCAGGGGAAGCAGCCGCTGCAACACCTGTTCCAGCTCCGGCCTGGTCCGGGCGGCCCGCTCAACGGCCCCCACCAGAATGTCTTTGCCGTAGGGGAGATAACTTCTGTAGACGGGAAAGGAGGCAATGGTTTCAGCCAACGCGTCCGCCACCGCTGGATCCGCCACCCTTGGATTGGACAGTTCCGGAGATTCCGGGACGAGCCGCGCCAACCGCAGGATTTCCGAGCGCAGGATGCCGTCCGTGATACGCCGCTTGGTGCCGTGGATCATGGCTTGGTAGTCGGCCGGCGTATCGGTGCCACGGAGCCTGGCGTCCAGGGCATCCAGCCGCACTTCGGCGTCGGGATCCACGAAAAGACGGTCGACGTCGGCGAGCGCGTCGTAGCCTGTAGTCCCCTCGCAGTCGAAATTCTCCGGAAGCTCCTCCCCCGGCTCCAGGATTTTCTCGACAAGCACGTACGAGCCGCGGGTCGTTTCCTTCAGGCGCGCCAAATAACCCGAAGGGTCCGCGAGCCCATCCGGATGATCGATCCTCAGCCCATCCACGAGCCCGTCCCGGAACCAGCGGGAGACCTCTGCATGGGCTTCCTCGAAGACCCATGGGATTTCGACGCGGATCCCTGCCAAGGTGTTGACCGCGAAGAATCGACGGTAATTCAGTTCGGCGTCGGCCCGGCGCCAATCGACCAGTTCGTAGTGTTGCCGTGCATGGACATCGCGGACGTTGTCACCCGCGACGTAGCTGCCTTCGGCCAGCGGGAAGCGGTGATCGAAGTAGCGCAATTCGCCGTCGACTAGTTCCAGCTTGTCGAGGTCGTCGTCGCTGCCGAGCACCGGCAGCCGCAGCTTGCCGCCCCCGAAGTCCCAATCGACGTCGAACGCCTCCGCATAGCGGGAGGCCCTGCCCTCTTTGAGAAGCGACCACCACCAGGCGTTTTGCGGAGGCGACGCGACGCCCATGTGGTTGGGAACGATGTCCACCAAGACCCCGAGACCGGCCTCCCGCGCAGCCTTGAATAGCGCTGCGAGCCCTTCGGCACCGCCGCGCGACGCATCGACCGTGGAGGGGTCCGTGACGTCGTAACCGTGGTCCGAGCCCTCCTCCGCAGTCAAAATCGGCGACAAGTACACCCAGTCAACCCCGAGGTCGCGCAAATAACCCGTGAGGGCCACCGCATCATGGAGCGTGAACGAGGGCCGGATCTGGAGCCTGTACGTGGAGACAGGCGTCCTCATGATCCCCCATTCTTGGGGGCGCGTGGCTTTCTGGGCTTCTTCGGCGCAGCGGCAGCCTTGGTTTCAGCGTCAGGCTTCGGGTCCGGGACTGACCGAAGCGGCGCCCTGTTCGGTGCAGACGGGACTGGCGTCAGCGTGGCCGGCGCAGTCAGGGATGCCGTCTCCGAGGTTGTTGTCTGGGACAACGCGGCTAGCGAGGCCGCGACCGAGTGGTCCGGATCGGTGTCAGGGATGCTGTGGGCTCGCAGGACGACGAGCGACTTGGCCCCCACAGTGAGGACCGATTCCGCGGGCATGGGTTCGGTGTGCGCTCCGCCACCGGCGGTGTCGAGGATGATGTCCCAGGCTGGAGCGTATTCGTCAGAGGGCAACTTGAAGCCCACTTCGTCGTCGTGGGCGTTGAAGTAGAGCAGGAAGTTGACGTCGGTGATCCGCCGTCCCTGGTTGTCCCTGCCGCGGATACCATCCCCGTTCAGGAACACGCCCACCGAGCGGCCGAAGCCGCTGTCCCAGTCCGACGGCGTCATGGTGGTTCCGTCGACGTCGAGCCAAACGATGTCCGGGAGCCGCTCGCCCTCGCCTCGAAGCACAGGCCGCCCGTCGAAGAAGCGGCTGCGCCTGAACGTGGGGTGCTTGGCGCGCAGTGCGCTGACGGCTGCCGTGAACTCGACCAAGGGCTGGTCCACGCTATCCCAATTGATCCAGGTCAGTTCCGAGTCCTGGCAGTAGCCGTTGTTGTTGCCCCTCTGTGTCCTGCCGAGCTCGTCACCGTGCAACAGCATGGGGACACCTTGGGAAAGGAGCATGGAGGCGATGAAGTTTCGCTGCTGGCGGGCGCGGAGACCGAGGACGACGGGATCCTCCGTGGGGCCTTCGACACCGCAATTCCAGGAACGGTTGTGGGATTCGCCGTCGTTGTTGCCCTCACCGTTGGCCTCGTTGTGCTTCTCGTTATAGGAGACCAGGTCGGCCAGGGTGAAACCGTCGTGGGCCGTGACGAAGTTGATGGAAGCCACCGGGCGGCGGCCGGAGTGCTCGTAGAGGTCCGCCGATCCGGTCAGCCGTGAGGCAAACTCTCCCAGTGTGGAGGGCTCGCCCCGCCAAAAATCACGGACCGTGTCACGGTATTGACCGTTCCATTCCGTCCACTGCGGAGGGAAGTTGCCTACTTGGTAACCGCCCGGGCCCACGTCCCACGGTTCGGCGATCAGCTTGACCTGGGAGACGACCGGGTCCTGCTGGATGAGTTCGAAGAATGTCGACAGCTTGTCCACATCGTAGAACTCGCGCGCCAGCGTTGAGGCGAGGTCGAAGCGGAAACCGTCAACGTGCATTTCGGTGACCCAGTAGCGCAAGGAATCCATGAGCAGCTGAAGGGAATGGGGGCTGCGTACGTTCAACGAGTTACCGGTGCCCGTGTAGTCCATGTAGTGCTTAAGGTCGCCCTCCATCAGGCGGTAGTAAGCGGAGTTGTCGATCCCCTTGAAGGACAGGGTGGGGCCGAGGTGGTTGCCCTCGGCGGTGTGGTTGTACACGACGTCGAGAATGACCTCGATGCCCGCCGTGTGCAACGTCCTGACCATCGCTTTGAAGTCCTGGACTTGCTGGCCGGTATCACCCTTGGAGCTGTAGCTGTTGTGGGGCGCGAAGAACCCAATGGTGTTGTAGCCCCAGTAGTTGTTCAGGCCTCTGTCCTGCAGGATGCCGTCGTTGGTGAACTGGTGGACGGGCATGAGCTCAATGGCCGTGACGCCTAGTTTTTGCAGGTGGGAAATCACTGCGGGGTGTGCGACGCCGGCATAGGTACCGCGTTGTTCCTCCGGAACCTCAGGGTGGAGCTGGGTCAGTCCTTTGACGTGCGCCTCGTAAATCACCGAGCGGTGGTACGGGATGCGAAGCTGCTGGTCACCGGCCCAGTCGAAGAAGGGATTGATGACGACGCCCATCATCATGTGGGCCGCGGAGTCCTTGTCGTTTCGGGAGTCCGGATCTCCCATGTTGTATGAGAAAAGCGCCGGGTCCCAGTCGATCTGCCGGTGGATGGCCTTGGCGTAAGGGTCCAGGAGGAGCTTGTTGGGGTTGAAGCGCTGGCCGGCGGCAGGGTCATACAGGCCGTGCACCCGGTATCCGTACTTTTGCCCTGGCTGAACGTGCGGAAGGTAGCAATGCCATACATAACCGTCCACCTCGTTGACGGTGTAGCTAACCTCGTTCCAGTCCTCGTCAAAGAGACACAATTCCACCTTTTCCGCCTTCTCGCTAAACAGCGCGAAGTTGGTTCCCGTGCCATCAAAGGTGGCCCCCAACGGGTATGCGGATCCTGGCCAAACGTCCATGTGTTCTCCTTCACGTGCCGGATAACTTTGTTGCCAGCCTAGCTATGTTGGGTGACATTCAACGAACATCCGGAATTATCCGGCGCGACATTCCTGGAGGATTCGGAAGACATCAGGGACCGCCCGAACGATGTCCGAGGCAGTCAGGGGTCCTCCAGCGGAGGCGGCACTGCCTGCCATTCCGTGGATGCTTGCACCTGCGGCCGCAACCGCCGCCCATCTCTCGTCCGCGGCGATTCCCAAGGCAGCAAAGGGGCCGTCGTCGTCCAACCCGGACTCTGCAAAAGAGGCAGCCAGGGCACCAAGGATCCCGCCGAGGACGTCCCCGCTTCCCGCCGTCGACATCCATGGGCATCCCTCGGATTGACTGAACACCCCTCCGGAGGGGGACGCAATCAGTGTTGTGGCACCTTTGAGGAGTACAACCGCCCCCGTGTGTTCCGCGGCCATGCGGACGAAGTGCAGTGGCCGGGACTCCACATCCTCGCGCGTGAAGCGTACTTCGCCGCGGCCAAGGAGGTCGGCCAGCTCCCCCGCGTGCGGAGTCAGGATCCAGTTGGGCGGGCAGCGTTCCGGAAGGAGCCCCAGCGCTCCGGCGTCGACGACGGCGGGCTGGCCGGCTCCGGACGCTGCGGCCAGTACGTCACGGGCCCGCTTGAGTTGTTCGGCTCCGTCCAGGCCGGGACCGAGCAGCCATGCTTGGACCCGACCTGGTTCGGCCGGCTCCCAGATAGCCTCGGGAGTGCGACCCAGGACATGCCGCGCCACAACTTCCGGTCCGAGGTACCGCACCATTCCCGCGCCGGACGCCGCAGCGGCCTGGACAGAGAGGGCTGCAGCCCCCGTGTAGCGCTCTGAACCGG
Source organism: Arthrobacter sp. DMZ02-1R (assembly GCF_057747935.1). NCBI lineage: Bacteria > Bacillati > Actinomycetota > Actinomycetes > Micrococcales > Micrococcaceae > Arthrobacter > Arthrobacter sp. DMZ02-1R. Next base: position 1,172,378 of record NZ_CM173230.1, on the reverse strand, counting down.
CGACGACGCCCAGGACTCCCCGGGTGTATTTCTGAGCCCGGCGCGCGGGGCCTGGCAGGACAGCAGCCAAGTCACGGACAGACAAGCGGCGCAGGAGGGGTGCCGGAAGATGACCCTCAATGCCGATGGGTACCAGGAGTACTCGGCCGGCACAGCCCTCGCCGGGGTCGGCCATCAGTCCAGCCTTGACTCCCCCGAATACAACCGTCATCCGCGCCGTCAGCACAGGCCAGTGGACTTCGCCTGTGTCCGCGTCCACGCCGCTGGGACTATCGCAAGCCACGACCAAGTCCGGTCTTAGCTCCTGCAAGGCAGCAATCAATTCCGCGGCCGGACCGCTGAGGCCTCCCCGGGCGCCCGTGCCCAGGATGGCATCTATGACCACGTCGTCGCTGGCACTTAGCACTGCTAGCTCTTCGGCATTGTCCTCGTTCAGGACGTGCACGCGTCCACCGGACGCCCTAAAGGCCGCCAAAGCGTCCGGATGGGCAGAACCGGCGGTGAGCACCGCCGTCGTGCGCATGCCACGGCGAGCAAGCATTGCTGCGGCGAAGAGACCGTCCCCGCCGTTGTTGCCCTTGCCCGCCAGTACCGTAACGCTGGAGCCGTAGACGCGGCGGCCCTCCGAACGGAATTCACGGACGACCGCGTTTGCCAGGCCATGGGCCGCCCGCTGCATGAGAACAGCGCCTTCACCGATATCAAGAAGCGGTTGTTCCGCTGCCCTGATCTGTGTTCCGGTGAAGGCGCTGATCATGTTGCTTGGGTTGTTAAGCTTCGGCGATGACCATGGCGGTAGCAATGCCGCCATCGTGGCTCATGGATACGTGCCAGCGTTTCACGCCTTTTGAGTCCGCGACTGCCAGCACGGTGCCCTTGACCTTGATTGTGGGGCCGTTCTGGTCAAGGCCGATCCAGCAGTCTTGCCAGTTCATGCCCGCCGGAGCCCCCAATACCTTGGCCACAGCCTCCTTGGCCGCGAAGCGCGCCGCCAAAGAGCGCGTGTTGAGCTCGCGTTCCGCGGGAACGAACAAACGGTCCCGGAGCCCGGGAGTTCGCTCGAGCTGGCGCCCAAAGCGCTCAATGTCTACGACGTCTACGCCTATGCCAACAATCATGGGGTTATTCTACGGTCACGCTCTTGGCAAGGTTACGAGGCTGGTCCACGTCGTACCCCTTGGCCTTAGCCAGCTCTGCCGCGAAAATCTGCAGCGGAACGGTGGTGAGCAGCGGCATCAGGAGAGGTGGCGTCTGCGGGACATAGAAGACGTGCTCAGCGTAGGCCCGCACGTCTTCGTCGCCTTCTTCGGCTATCACCAGGGTGCGCGCGCCGCGGGCACGGATTTCCTGGATGTTGCTGACTACCTTTGCGTGGAGGGAGTCGCGGCCACGCGGGGACGGGACCACCACGAAGACGGGCTGTCCTTCGTCGATGAGGGCAATCGGCCCGTGCTTGAGCTCGCCGGCAGCAAACCCTTCGGCGTGGATGTAGGCGATTTCTTTGAGCTTCAAAGCGCCCTCAAGCGCCACGGGGAAGCCCACGTGGCGGCCCAAGAACAGCACCGATTTCTCGTCCTTCATGCTGCGGGCGAGTTCGCGGATGGGGCCCGCATTGTCGAGGATCTTCTGGATCTTCGCCGGGATCTTGCCAAGGTCCGCCAAGACGTCCTTGATCTGGCCTGAGAAGATGTTTCCGCGCAACTGGGCCAGGTAGAGGCCCAGCAGGTAGGCGGCTGTGATCTGGGCGAGGAAAGCCTTGGTCGAAGCGACGGCGATCTCCGGCCCGGCGTGCGTGTAAAGCACCGCATCCGATTCGCGCGGGATCGTTGATCCGTTGGTGTTGCAGATCGAGATCGTCTTGGCGCCCTGCTCGCGGGCGTAACGGACGGCCATCAGCGTGTCCATGGTTTCACCGGACTGGCTGATGGACACCACGAGGGTGTTCGCGTCAACGATCGGGTCGCGGTAGCGGAACTCATGCGCGAGCTCTACTTCGGTGGGGATACGGCACCAGTTCTCAATGGCGTATTTGGCGACCATCCCGGCATATGCGGCCGTGCCACAAGCCAGGACGATGATCTTGTTGACCTGCTTCAGCAACTCGGGGTCGATCCGGACTTCGCTCAAGGTCAGCTTGCCGTTGATGTCCGAGCGGCCGAGGAGGGTCTGGGTGACGGCGTCCGGTTGGTCGTGGATTTCCTTCTCCATGAAGGAGCTGAACCCGCCCTTTTCTGCGGAGGCCGGATCCCAGTCCACGTGGTATTCCTTGCCCTGGGCGGGGGCGCCGAAAAAGTCGGTGATCTCGACGGTGTCCGCCGTGATGGTGACGATCTGGTCCTGGCCAAGCTCGACGGCGCGGCGCGTGTGGTCGATGAAGCCGGAAACGTCCGAGCCGAGGAAGTTCTCGCCTTCGCCGAGTCCTACGACAAGGGGGGAGTTGCGCCGAGCGGCCACGACGACGTCGGGCCGCTCAGCGTGCACGGCGAGGAGCGTGAACGCTCCTTCGAGCTGCTGGCAGGCAAGCTGCATCGCTTTCGTGAGCTTGCCGTTGGAGGTGTCGCCGTTGAGTTGGTTGCGGAAGATATCGCCCAGCAGGGCGGCCGCGACCTCGGTGTCAGTTTCCGAGGCGAAGGTGACACCCTTGGCAATGAGCTCCTGCTTGAGCTCGGCGAAGTTTTCGATGATTCCGTTGTGGATCAGGGCCAAGCGTCCACTATCAGCCAGATGCGGGTGGGCGTTCTGGTCAGTGGGTCCGCCGTGAGTGGCCCAGCGGGTGTGGCCGATGCCGGTCAGCGAGTCAGGGAGCGGATTGGTCTCGAGTTCGCTTAACAGATTGCTGAGTTTTCCGGACTTCTTCCGGGATGCGATGGTTCCATCGGCGACCACGGCGACGCCGGCTGAGTCATAGCCCCGGTACTCAAGACGACGAAGTCCTTCGAGTACGACGTCGAGAGCCGAGTGCCCGGCATCTGCCCGGCGGGATGAATTGCCAACGTATCCTACGATTCCACACATGCCTACAAGAGTAGCGGGTGCCCCGTGAAATGGACGTAGGATATCCGGCCCCGCAAGCAAGCCAGGTCCCGGAATTCGCCGGATCGAGCGCCTTTTCCAGAGAGCATGCTCACACAAATTCTTCCCGCCGTTCATGCTGTATTTCCGGATCAGCCAACAGAGGGGCAGAATCTCTATAGTGACTTTGCAACGCAACGAAGCGAACGGCGACAGCTCCTCCCCGTTCGTGGAGCTGGACAGGCAGACGTGGTCCCGGCTGGGTGCACAGATGGAGCAGCCGCTTAACGAAGAGGACATCATCCGGCTTCGCGGCCTCGGTGATCCCTTGGACATGAAGGAAATCCGCGAGGTCTACCTTCCGCTCTCCCGTTTGCTGCATCTTTACGTCCAAGCATCCCAGCAGCTCCATGCAGCCACAACGACGTTCCTTGGTGAGCAAACCCAGCGCACACCCTTCGTGATCGGCGTCGCGGGTTCCGTGGCGGTCGGCAAGTCCACGATCGCCCGCGTGCTGCGAGAAATGCTCCGCCGTTGGCCGGGCACTCCGAACGTCGAGTTGATCACCACTGACGGATTCCTGTACCCACTGGCCGAATTGAAGCGACGGCATTTGCTTGAGCGCAAGGGCTTTCCAGAGTCCTACGACCGCCGGGCACTGCTTCGTTTCGTGAGTGCGATCAAGGGCGGCGCCGAAGAGGTCCGGGCTCCCTGGTATTCGCACGTCACCTACGACATCGTCCCGGACAAGGAAGTAGTGGTCCGGCGGCCTGACGTCCTCATCGTCGAGGGCCTCAACGTGTTGGCGCCTGCCCGTCCCCGTCAGGACGGCCGGCAGGGACTGGCGCTGAGCGACTTCTTTGATTTCTCCATTTACGTTGACGCCAAGACATCGTACATCGAAGACTGGTACGTGGACCGTTTCCGGAAGCTTCGGAGCACGGCCTTCGCCCAGCCCGAATCCTATTTCCACCGTTATGCGACGCTCTCCGATGCCGAGGCGGAAGCCACTGCCCGCGGCATTTGGAAACGCATCAACGAGCCCAACCTTGAGGAAAACGTGCTCCCCACCCGCGGCCGGGCGCAACTTGTCCTCACCAAGGATGCCGATCATTCCATCCGCCGCATGCTGCTCCGGAAGGTCTAGCACGGATGTGCCACAACTGCGGCCCTAGCCGAAGGTCCTTCACAACCCTTTTGGCGGCAGGCGCGGGAATGACGGCTTTGGCTGCCTGTACCCCGGGTAGCCCGGCCGCTTCACCCGCTGCGGCCCCGCCCCCCTCAGGTTCCCAAACAGCGACGCCGACGCCGGCGGTGGCGACCACGACGGCGGTCCCGGCCCCTGCGACGAGCGAAGCACCGTCGTCGAGCGCGCCGCCCTCCCAAGCGCCGCCGTCGGGAGCGCTGTCCCAAAAGTATTCCCTGAGCGACCCTGCGAGCCAATGGGTCATCGTCAACAAGCACCGTCCGTTGACTCCCTTGCAGTTCGTCCCCCCGGATCTGGTACAGCCTCATGTCCAACTCGCGGTCAGCGGAGAAGCCGCGTTGCTCAACACCACAACTGCCGCGGCGGCAGAAAAGCTCTTCGCCGGAGCGGCCTCGGCAGGGGTGACCATGACTTTGGCCTCCGGCTACCGCTCTTTCCAAACCCAAACCGCCACGTACAACGGCTATGTGGACTCGCGCGGCCAGGCTTCAGCGGACACGGCCTCCGCCCGTCCAGGGTTCTCGGAACACCAGACCGGTTGGGCGTTCGATATCGGCGACGGCGGCGGGGCGTGCAGCTTCCAGCCTTGCTTCGCGGTGCAGCCAGCCGCTGTTTGGGCCAAGGCCAACGCATTCAAATATGGATTTGTTGTCAGGTACCCGTGGATGCTCCATGAAATCACCGGCTATTACTACGAGCCCTGGCACTTGCGCTTCGTCGGGGTTGAGGCCGCAACGGATATGGCCAATCGTGGGATCGGCACCCTCGAGGAATATTTCGGCCTGGAAGCGGCACCGGGCTACCTGTAGCGGTTGACCAACCATCAACAGAGTCCATCGGCAAGTACTTGAACCAACTGTGGCCCATCTCCTCGCGGAGACGGGCCACAGTTGTTTTCGGTCTTTTTGTTGCGCCCGGGACTAGAGCGCCAGTTCACTCGGAATCGTGAGGCGGTCTTCGACGACGCCGGCGAGTTCAGTGCATATGCGAGTGGCGGTTTCCATGTCTGCGGCCTCGACCATCACACGGACCAGCGCTTCGGTGCCCGATGGGCGCAGGAGCACCCGGCCGGTATCGCCAAGTTCGAGCTCGGCGGCAGCCACCGCAGCCACCACACCCTCGTCCGTGGCGGCCCGGGACTTGTCCACGCCCTTCACGTTGATCATGAGCTGCGGCAGCTTGGTCATAACGCGGGCGAGGTCTTGGAGGGTACGGCCGGTGCCGGCAACCCGGGCGGCAATCTGCAGACCGGTCAGGACGCCGTCGCCAGTGGTCGCGTAGTCGGAGAAGATCACATGGCCCGACTGCTCCCCACCAAGGCTGAAGCCGCCGTCGCGCATTTCCTCCAGGACGTAGCGGTCCCCTACCGCCGTCTCGCGGATGGTGATTCCAGCATCACGCAATGCGATCTTAAGCCCGAGGTTGCTCATCACTGTGGCCACCAGGACGTCGTCCTTCAGCTTTCCGGACTCTTTCAGAGCGACGGCCAAGATCGCCATGATCTGGTCGCCGTCTACCTCCGTGCCTTCGTGGTCCACGGCCAGGCAGCGGTCGGCGTCGCCATCGTGGGCTATGCCGAAGTCCGCACCGTGCTTGACGACCGCTTCCTTGAGCTGGCCAAGGTGCGTGGATCCGACGCCGTCGTTGATGTTCAAGCCATCGGGTTCCGCACCAATCACCACAACTTCGGCGCCGGCACTAGCGAAGACCTGCGGGGAACAGCCGCTGGCCGCACCGTGGGCGCAGTCCAAGACGACTTTAAGGCCCTCAAGGCGGCGCGTGAGCGTGCCGAGCAAGTGGACGATGTAGCGGTCCTCGGCGTCCGAGAAGCGTTGGATGCGGCCGACGTCGCCGCCTACTGGACGTGAAGGTTCCTTGCCGAGCTGAGCCTCAATTGCGTCCTCTACCTCGTCCGGGAGCTTCTGGCCGCCGCGGGCAAAGAACTTAATCCCGTTGTCCGGCGCCGGGTTGTGCGACGCGGAGATCATGACGCCGAAGTCGGCATCGAGGTCAGCGACGAGGTAGGCCGCTGCGGGGGTGGGCAGCACACCGGCGTCGTACACGTCGATCCCGGAGCTCGAAAGCCCGGCTTCCACAGCTGCAGCGATAAACTCCCCGCTGGCGCGCGGGTCCCGGGCGACGACGGCGCGAGGCCGCTTTCCGTTGGCCGAGCGCTCGTGGCCCAAGACCACCGCAGCGGCTTGTGCCAACTGGAGAGCAAGCTCCGCGGTGAGCAATCCATTGGCGAGACCACGCACGCCATCTGTTCCAAATAATCTAGCCATCGCGTCCCAGTCTAGACGACGGCAGTCGCCCTTCCGCCGAGCCGCTCCGGTTTGGCAGTCTCAGAGACCAACCGAACGCGGTTGTTTAACGACGAAAGCCCGCCCCGCCACACGGCGGAACGGGCTTTCGTAGAAGCGGACTTAGCGCTTGTGGATCCGAGCGCTAAAAAGCGCCGAGGGCCCCGTGATGATGTCGCGTCAGCGGCAACATCTCGGGTAGGCGCATTTTTAGCGCTTGGAGTACTGCTGAGCCTTGCGTGCCTTCTTGAGACCAGCCTTCTTACGCTCGATGACGCGGGCGTCACGACGCAGGAAACCGGCCTTCTTCAGCGTGGCGCGGTTGTTCTCGGTGTCGATCTCGTTCAGTGAACGGGCGATACCGAGACGCAGTGCGCCGGCCTGACCGGAAATGCCGCCACCGTGGATGCGTGCGAAGACGTCGTAGGCGCCGTCAAGATCAAGGATCTTGAAGGGCTCGTTGACGTCCTGCTGGTGCAGCTTGTTCGGGAAGTAGTTGGCCAGCTCGCGGCCGTTGATGATCCACTTGCCGGTGCCGGGCACGATGCGAACACGTGCAACAGCTTCTTTACGACGGCCAACTGCGGCGCCGGCAACAGTCAGTGCCGGGCGCTCCTTCTTCGGCACTTCTGCTTCCGCAGGACCGCTCTCCGAGGTGTAGCTGGTCAGGTTTTCCTCAGCCACAACGGCCTCGGTGGTCAGTTCTTCGTTCTGAGCCACGATTCTCCTTGATTAAAAGTTGGTTGGTGGCCAGGACTACTGGGCGACCTGGGTGATTTCGAAAGTCTTGGGCTGCTGGGCGGCGTGCGGGTGCTCTGCACCGCGGTAGACCTTCAACTTGCCCAGCTGCTGTGCAGCAAGGGAGTTCTTCGGGAGCATGCCCTTGATGGCCTTCTCCACGGCGCGGACCGGGTTGGATTCCAGCAGCTCCGCGTAGTTGACGGAGGTCAGGCCGCCCGGGTAGCCGGAGTGGCGGTATGCGCGCTTCTGCTCCAGCTTGGCGCCGGTCAGGGCAACCTTTTCAGCGTTGATGATGATGACGAAGTCGCCCATGTCCATGTGGGACGCAAAGGTCGGCTTGTGCTTTCCGCGCAGCAGTGTTGCGGTCTGGCTGGCAAGACGACCAAGGACAACATCGGTGGCGTCAATGACGTGCCACTGGCGGTTGATATCGCCGGGCTTCGGGGTGTACGTACGCACGGTTTTGCCTCGTTCTTGTTCTGGCGTTCATGTTTTAGGCGGCACGCTTGGAGCGTGTGCCTACTAGGTATGCGTTACCGGAGCAGAGGTGAGGGCTCTATGTACCAGTTATCCCGAAGTCCCGATATGCCTGTCGGGTTAACGATCCTGCAACGGGATCCCCAAGCGGGCATGTGTCATCGAGAAAGGACACGCACAACGACTATCAACAATAGCGGCAAGGAGCTTCAGGGTCAAAATAGCGACGAGACTCACCTATAGTGCTCGCGAAATGGGGTGCGTGCCTCATTTGGGAAACGCTCGCGAAATCACCGGGCCGCCACGGGCGCGGCGGTGACGATGAGGGATGGACCTGTCGTTGGGAACGCGTAGGGATATCACGAAGAAGTACGCCACCGGTTATGCGAAGTCATCGAAGACGGCCAAGGGTCTGATTTTGGACGAGCTCGTGGCTGTTACGGGGTGGTCCCGGGCCAACGCCCGCCGGGCGCTGTCCACGGCGCGCAAGCGGAAGGGCCCTGCGAAGACGGTGGCGCGGAAGCCGCGGGGGCGGTCCTACGGCTATGACGTGCTGAAGGTCCTGATCAGTGTGTGGCGGCTGGCCGGGATGCCGTCGGGCAAATACCTGGCCGTGACCATGGGTCTGTGGCTGCCCAGGCTCGAGACCTTCGGGGAACTCGATGCGAAGCGGCTCACCCCGGCGGTGAGGGCGCAGTTGCTGACGATCTCCGGAGCGACGATCGACCGGCTGCTTAAGCCCACGAAGGACGCGGACAGGCCCAAGGGGCTGTCCGCGACGAAGGCCGGGCCGTTGCTGCGGAACTCGATCACGGTCCGCAAGGCCGGCGATGAACACGAACAGGCCCCGGGGTTTATCGAGGCGGACATGGTCGTCCACTGCGGGCCCACCCTGGCCGGTGAATTCGCCAGGACCCTGACCGCCACAGACGTGTTCACCGGCTGGACCGAGAACGTCGCGGTCCGAAACGGCGCGCACAAATGGGTGCTGGAAGCCATGGATGAGATCCTCGTCCGCCTGCCGTTCCCCATGGTCGGTCTGGACACCGATTAAGCCGAGGAAAACGCTAAGCCGAGAGATGCCGGTTTTGTCCCGGGTTTCCGGGGATTCCGGACCATTCCTCGGTTTAGCGCTTTGCCTCGATTTTGGCGTTACCTTCGTCGTGTCCATAAACCCAACGAAGGGAAGGCATCATGGAGACGACAGTTATCGGGCTTGGTGAGCTGGTGGTGGCCGCCTTGGAAGCGGCGGGCTACAAGCAGTCGACGATGCTTGAATACAGGAAATGGCTTCGCCGCCTGGAGTTGCTCGCCCGGAAACAGGATGGCCTTTATACCGTAGGGTTAGGTGCGGAATTCGCCTCGATGACCACGAGCCCGCGGACCGGCAAGTTCAGTGACCAGCGTCGAAAGTCGTACGGCCGGTTGGTGAGGTTGCTGGATTCGTACTTTCTGACCGGTTCGGTGGATCTTTCCATGATGCCGCGAGGTGGTGGCAAGGCCGCTCCGCGGTCCGAGGAGCTTTGCCGGCTGCTGGCCGGGTGGTCAGTTGAGATGGGGCAACGCCACCTGGCGGTGAACACCCGGAACTCTTATGACCGCGAGGCTCGCGGGTACCTTCTCTATCTTGAAGACCAAGGGGTGACGTCGCTTCGGGAGGCCGGGGGTGCCAGCGTGCTGGGGTTCCTTGGATCGTTGCGGGGACCCTGGGCGGAATCATCGATGTGGTCGGCGGTCCTCAATCTGCGGGCCTTCCTGAAATTCCTGGACCGCGACGACCTGCAGGACGCCCTGGACTTGGCCAACGCCAAACGTCATCACGGGATCTTTCCAACCCTGGGCGACGAGGATGAACAGACGGTTCTCCGGGCCTGCACCGGGGGCTTGGTCGCGGCCCGGGATGCTGCCATCACCTTGCTGGCGTTGGTGACGGGCCTGCGCGCGTGCGACCTGATCGCCCTGCGGTTGGGTGACATCAACTGGCGGGAATCGACGATCGGGATCGTGCAGCAAAAAACGGGCAACCCGCTGACGCTTCCCTTGCTGCCGGCGATCGCAGACAGGCTTGCGGAGTATGTCCTCACCGAGCGTCCCGATGTCGGTAACGACCACGTATTCTTGCGGTCAGTGGCGCCCCACACCGAGTTCTCGGATCATTCGTCCATCTATGATGTGACCAGACGAACCTTCAGCGCGGCAGGAACGGACCGCCCGAAGGTCGGGACGAGGTTGCTGCGCCACAACGCCGCCACCAGGCTCCTGCGCGCGGGGACCCCGCTGCCGACGATCTCGGCGGTCCTTGGCCACTCCGGCCCGGATTCCACCAACGCGTATCTCTCCACCGACACCGAGCACATGCGAGCGTGCGTCCTCCCGCTGCCACCGGCTTTGCAACAAGGAGCGGGACGGTGAACGGGCCCAGATTCACCAGCGCGCTCGGCCCCGAGCTGGAGCGTTACCTTGCCTTCAAGAAAAGCATGGGCATCTACTGCGACACCCGGGTCTGGTATTTGAGGAGTTTCGACCGCTACTGCACGCAACGAGCCGTGGAGAACCTTGACCGGGCCACCGTTGAAGGCTGGGTTTCTTCCCTGATCGCATGCCTCCCGAACGGCCGCCGGTCGTGGATGTCATATATCAGGGACTTCGGCCGTTGGGAACGACTCAGTGGCGATGAGGACGCCTACGTTCTGTCTGACCAGTGGAGGTCCGACCTCGTCCGCCCGCAGCCATACCTGCTGACGAACAAGGAGATCACCAGGTTCTTCGATGCCGCGACACGGTTGGAGACCAGGTCCCCGTGGAGGTGGCAGGGGTCCGCGTTCTTCGCCCTCATGCATTCGTGCGGGTTGCGCACCTGCGAGGCGCGAGGGTTGGCGCCGGGGGACGTGAACCTGGCCGCGGGCATCATCGACGTGCTCTGGTCCAAGGGTAACCGCAGCCGGCAACTTCTCCTCACCGATCAGATCGTTGACGTTCTGGCTGATTGCGATCGTTCTTCGCGAGGCGTCTTCGGCAACGAACGGGCAGCCTTCTTCGTTTCCTCCACCGGCGACCCGGTGACGGGATCAATGGCTGCGTCCATGTTCCACAAGATCTGGGACCAGGCCGGGCTGCCGCAGCCCCCGGGAGGGAAGCAACCGCGGCCCTACGATTTTCGGCATCATTTTGCCTACGCCAACATCGAACGCTGGATGGCCGAAGGCACCGACGTCAACGCGATGCTGCCCTACCTGGCCAGGTATATGGGCCACGCCTCGCTTCAGAGCACGTACTACTACATCCATACATCCCCGGATTTCATGAACGGCTACGCCGACATCGTCCGTGAAGGCCAGGGGATTCTTCCCGAGGTGGGATTCGGATGAAACGCGACACCAGGAACGACACCCCCAACTTTTGGGGCTACGCAAGGAACTACCTGCACGAATACATGCCCCAAGTCAGGGGCCTGTCCCCGAAGACCATCGGGGCCTACCGGATTTCCCTGGAATGCTTCGTGGGCTACCTCGTGGACGAGCAATCCGTCCAGCGTAAGGACATCGGCTTCGAGCATTTCGAACGGAAGTTCCTCAAGGCATGGCTGATCTGGATGCGCGAAACCAAGCACTACCAGCCGAAGACGGTGGGCCTGCGCCTGACCGCCATCAAGGCGTTCCTGCGCTACGCCTCCCAGGAGGACCTCCGGCTGGTGGCCTTGCACGAAGCAGCCAAGGCGCTCAAGGCCCCCGCCGCGGCAATGAAGCCCATCGAATACCTGCAGGAGAACGAGACCGCCGCGATCCTTGCAGCCTGCACCGGCTCCACCCCGAAGTCGCGGCGCAACCGCATGCTGCTGATACTCCTCTACGAGTCCGCGGCACGCATCAGCGAACTCACCGGACTTGCCCTCGGTGACCTGACGCTGGCGAAACCGGCGCACCTGACACTTACCGGGAAAGGGAACAAAAGCCGCGTGGTGCCCCTTGGCGACAAAACCGTCGAGCACCTGCAGGTCTATCTCCAGGAGTTCCATCCCCAGCGTGCGGCCCTGCCGGCCACACGTCCGCTGTTCAACAGCCTCCACCATGGCGAACCGACCCGGCTTTCGGAAGACAGCGTCGCCACGATACTCAAGAAGGCCGGGGACATCGCCCGGGCAACTTGTCCGTCGATCCCCGTCAAGCTGCACTGCCACCTGTTCCGTAAGACAAAGGCGATGGACCTCTACAAGCAAGGAATCCCGCTGCCGATCATCATGCAACTGCTTGGACACGTTAGCGAGAGCACCACCTCGGCGTTCTACGCCTTCGCGACCTTGGACATGATGAAAGCAGCCCTGAACACGGCAGCTCCCGGCATCAGCCAGGCCACCGTGGAATGGCTCAGCGAAGAAAACCTGCAGAAGCTCTACACCCTCCGATAACCACGAAAATGCTAAGCCGAAGAAATGGTCCGGAATCCCCGGAAACCCGGGACAAAACCGGCATCTCTCGGCTTAGCGTTTTCCTCGGCTTAATCCGAACTAAACCGAATTCGGTTTAGTACCGACAACGGCGGGGAATTCATCAACCACGCCCTGATCAGATGGGCCGGCGAGAGGGACATCTACTTCACCCGCTCCCGGCCCTACAAGTCCAACGACAACGCCCACGTCGAGCAGAAGAACGGCGACGTGGTCCGCCGGCACGCCTTCCACTACCGCTACGACACCGCCGCCGAGCTGCACCTCCTCAACGCCCTCTACGCCCTGGTCCGGCTGAACCTCTTCACCGCCACCACCAAAGCAACCGGATGGCGCTCGAACAAACACGGGAAGAAAACCCGCGTCTACGACGAGCCACGGACCCCGTACCAGCGCGTCATCGACTCCGGAATCCTCACCGAAGCCAAAGCCGCCGAACTCGCAGCACTGATGGAGACCACGAACCCGGCAGACCTCACCCGGGGCATCACCACCATCCAGACCCAGCTCATCGCCCTCGCCGCAGCAAAAACACAGGCCCTTGAAACATCATCCACGCCAGCACAAATAGATGAGGCACGGGAACTCATTTCGCGAGCATCTTGACCTGAGGCATTACGAATAGGCTGGTAACCAGTGTGAACAACTGAGACTCCGTCCTGAGCTCCTAGGAGACGCCATGACAGCAACTGCCGCCCAGCCCTTGCTTGTGGCTGCCCTCGGGCTCCTAGGGCTACTCACGAGCCCCCTGGCAGAACTCCTGATAGCCAGATCCCTGCCCCGCCTCGGCGGACTCCCCTACCCGACCATCCGAATGACGACGGCGGTGGCCACCGGAGTGTTGTTTGCCCTCCTGGAGCTCCGGTTCGGCTGGTCTCCTACGCTCCCTGCGTATCTCCTCTTGATGGTGCTGGCTGTGCAGCTGTCGCGCTTGGATGTGGCGCACCATTTGCTGCCGAACCCGTTGGTGCTGTTGCTACTTGCAGCCGGTTTTGTCCTGTTGACTACGTCCGCTGCGCTGCTTCCAGACTGGCCGGGACTGCTGCGCGGGGCTGCCGGCGGGCTCATTTTGTTCCTCGGGTACTTGATTCTTGGATTAATTTCTCCGGGCGGCCTCGGAATGGGCGATGTGAAGCTCGCCGCGCCACTCGGAATGTACTTGGGCTACTTGGGCTGGAGCCACGTGTTCTACGGGGGGCTGCTGGGGTTCGTGGTGGGCGGGGTAATGACGGTGCTGGTGTTGCGCCTGAAGCGCGGAATCAAGCCCGCCGAAGTCGCTCACGGACCGGCCATGTTCGCCGCGGCAATTGGAGTGGTACTGCTCGTTCCTTGAGGCTCGGGCCATGTCACAGGTTCCCCTCCAAGCCCGCGCGTCCCATCTTTACGGCTACCTAGGTAGTCACTAACCAGAAAAACCGAGTACCTGCGACGGTCCTTTCGAGTAGTCCACGCCACCGTCCCCCGAAAAGACGAGTACCACTACGCATTGTTTGTTAACCCTCTCAAGGGCAATTCTTGTCCTATCGAAATCCGAACGCCAAACGGGATATGCAGGCAACTGGAATTCGTAGACAAATTCACTTATCTGGGAAGGTTTTTCCAATGTCAACTCTCGTGGTTTCCGTCATTGCTTTCGTCGCCGGCGTCAAAGATCGCCTCACCTCCGAAAAGGGAGCAACAGCGACTGAATATTCGCTGCTGGTGGCCTTCATTGCTTTGGTCATCATCGTTGGCGTCACCGCTTTCGGTGGCGCACTCAACACTTGGTACAACAACATTGCGGCAACCGTCGGCGGATGGCACCACTAGTCCCGTTCGTTCTATCGAAGGGTTTTCCAATGTCATCTCTCATAGTTTCCGTCATAGCATTCGTCGCAAGCGTCAAGGATCGGCTTACTTCGGAAAAGGGGGCCACGGCAACGGAATACTCGCTGCTGGTCGCTTTCATCGCACTCGTCATCATCGTAGGCGTCACCGCTTTCGGTGGCGCACTGAACACCTGGTACAACAACATTGCAGCGACCGTCGGTGGATGGAACCACTAACCCCGTAAGGTCCAAAGGCAATGCCAACGGTGCCGCGCCCGCTCAACGCGGGCGCGGCCCAACCGTTTCCGGGAAATCAATAACCGGCCTTCGTTCAATTCCAAAAGCTGCTTAGTCCTCTGGGGGATAACATGATCCGCAGCAAAGCAAGAAAGAAAGATGAACACGGTGCTGTCGCAGTGGAATTCGCGCTGGTTGCGCCGATTCTCCTTCTGTTGATTGTTGCGATCATCGAATTCTCTTATTTTTACAATCTCCAAATATCCGTGACGCAAGCGGCCCGCGAAGCCGCTCGGACCATGGCCGTCACTAACGACGTCAGCAAATCGCAGGCCGCAGCTGTAGCCGGAGCACCAAGCATCAGCCTGTCTCCGGCAAACGTCGGCCTGTCAGGAGCATGCACGCCTGGGGCAAATGTGCAGGCCACGGTGACCTTCAACGCACCTTCCTTGACCGGCTTCTTTACTCCGTCGATCACGGTCACCGGAAAGGGGGCCATGCAATGCGGCGGCTAACACTTCGACCCCTGAAACAGGGGGGCGAGCGAGGTGCAGCCGGCATCATTGTGGCACTCATGATCCTGGTACTGATCGGAGTTGGCGCAATGGCTGTGGATATGGGCCAAATTTACGAAGAACGCGCCCAGCTGCAAAACGGTGCAGATGCCGGGGCCCTCGCGGTCGCGAATAGTTGCGTCAAGGGCGCCTGCAACACCTCGCTGGCCGGCCCCCTAGCCAATGCCAACGCGAATGACGGTGCCAGCACCGTGAATTCTGTAGATTTGAGCGTCCAAGGCCAGGTGACCGTCTCAACATCCACCAAGGATGGCAGCTCCGGGGCGGGGTTCTTAAGCAAGATGTTCTCGAACGCCTTGAACGTTCCGCCGGTCACCGTCGGAGCCATCGCCACCGCGAGTTGGACAACGGTTCCCGCACCAGGGGCACTTCCCCTGGTCTTTGACCAATGCCAAGTCGGGCCGGCCTATGCACCTCCAGGAACCACAGTCATCATCAAAGAACACGGCAAGAGTCCATGCGTCGGCAGTCCTTCAGGGCACCACATACCGGGAGGCTTCGGCTGGCTGACCGAAACCGGAACCTGCCAGGCCCTTCCCGACGCCAACGGCTGGGTCGGCTCCGCACCAGGTAATGCCAAATTTCCCAGCGACTGCACGTCAACGACTGATTCATGGCGCGCGGCAATCGACTACTCCCAAAATAGGTTCGCCTTCGCATATTTTCCGATTTTCGACGATGGTTCCGGAAACGGAAATGGGACATTTCACGTCATCGGTTACGCGATGTTCGAACTGCACGGGTGGGATTTCGTGCAGAACTCCGACGGGTTGCCCCCAGGGAAGGCCGACCCCGCTTGCGCGGGCCTTGGCGCAAACAACCGAGGCATCTGCGGGAAGTTCCTGAGGACTATTCCGTTGGCGGCGGCGGCCTTAGCGGGCGGGCCGTACTTCCAAACTTCCGTCGTAAAGCTCATCAAATAGTGCATTTCTAAGGGGAATACCATGAAAACACGCCTACTGGGAGGCATCGCTGCGCTTGTCGTAGCAATCATTGGAACAGTGATGCTTGTGTTCTACGTCCAAGGCGCCGACAAGCGCGCTCTGGCAAATACGGAGACCGAGGACGTCTACGTCGTCCAAAAGGAAATTCCTGCCGGGACTCCCACCGCCAGTTTCGGGGATTCAGTCATCAAGAAGGCCATCCCCAAATCGGCGATCGCCGCCGAGAGTGTCAGCAGCCTTGGAGATTTGGGCTCCAAAGTTTCTTCGATCGAATTCATGCCTGGTGAACAACTCCTCACCTCCCGCATGGTGGATCCAGGCAGCCTTGCTGGGCAAGGCCGGGTACAGGTTCCCACCGGTCTTCAGGAAGTCACCCTCAAGCTACCGATCGAGCGCGTCGTCGGCGGGACGGTGAAGGCCGGAGACACTGTCGGCGTGATGCTGTCGTTCAAAGCCGATGAGAAGGCCAGCGCCCCTGACCAAACAAGCTTCACTTTCCACAAAGTCCTCGTCACAGCAGTTCAGGACGCCAGCGGAACGATTACGGACAATTCCAGCTCGGGCTCCCAGGGAAGCAGCGGAGGCCTGAATTCCAATAAGGCGTCTGGCCAGAACGGCGGCTACCTTGTCACCGTGGCGCGTTCCGCCGTCGACGTTCAGAAGATTGTCTATGCGGTGGAATTCGGCACCATCTACCTGAGCAAGGAATCTTCAGATGCCGCGGCAGGCGCAACCAGCGTCATGGACCGGGGAAGTGTATTCAAATGAGCCGCTTCGTTCTCATCACCCCGGACTCTGACTTCGAACGACGGGTTCGTGCGGCAACAGCGGGGATGAGCGGAAGCCTGCAATGGTTCCAGGCCGACTACCTTCCGGCAGGCCCCCGCGAAATCCTGGACCAGCTCCTCGGCGAACCGCCTGAAGTCATAATCTTGGGACCGGGGCTGGAAATCGACGATTCGCTAAAGCACGCTTCTCTTTTGGACCTCCAGTTCCCGGAAATCAGTGTGGTTCTGGCCGCAGAGCAAAGCGAGTCGCTGGTCCTGGCGGCAATGCGCTCCGGGGTCCGGGATCTCCTCTCCCCTGCTGCAGACTCCGATTCCATCCGCGTCATGGTGGAATGGGCCAGCCTCGCGGCTGCCGGTCGTCGGAGGGGGTTGGCCCCCAACGCGATTGAGACTCCGTCGCAAGTTTCCGGCGGACGAATCATCGCCGTCATGTCACCCAAGGGAGGTGTAGGCAAGACCACCGTGGCAACAAATCTCGCTGTCGGCTTGGGAACATTGGCGCCAATGGGAGTGGTGATCGTCGATTTGGACCTCCAGTTCGGCGACGTAGCCAGCGGTTTGCTCTTGAATCCCGAGCGCACCATCACCGACGCTGTACTCGGTCCGGCAAGCCAGGACTCCATGGTGCTCAAGACGTACTTGAGCGTCCACCCGGCAAGCATCTATGCCCTCTGTGCACCGCGCAATCCTGTTGAGATGGACCGGATCACGGCCCAACACGTCACCAGACTGTTGGAACAGTTGCGGCTCGAATTCCAGTACGTCGTGATTGACACCGCACCGGGGCTGGGTGAACACGTCCTTGCCGCGCTGGAAACTGCCACGGACGCCGTTTGGGTGTGCGGCATGGATATCCCCAGCATCCGTGGTTTGCGAACCGGCTTGAACATCCTCGACGAATTGCAATTGCTCCCTCAGTACCGGCACGTCGTCCTGAACATGGCCGATCCCAAAAGCGGACTGGTCCTCAAGGACGTGGAAGCGAGCATTGGGGTTCCGGTGGATGTTGCCATTCCTCGATCACGGACCCTTCCTTTCTCCACGAACAAAGGCGTCCCGCTGCTGCAGGACGGGACGCGAGATGCCGCCACCAAGGGCCTACGCCTGCTGGTGAACCGGTTTAAGCCCAATTGGGACGAGCGAGAACACAAGCAGATGCACAGAAGGGCGGTTGTCCGGTGAACCTCTCACGCAGACTCGAAAGCCGACGGCACGATGCCGGCTCAGGCGCGGCACCGGAACCGGTAGCAGCTCCAAATGAAGTGACCGTGCCAACAGCAATCACGCTCGGCCGAATTCAAGAAGCCAAAGCCGCAGAGTCCTCAAGCACGATGGCTCACGCAGATGAAAACACACCGTCGACGATCCTCGCGAGTGAAGCCCTAGGCGAACTGAAAGACCGGGCCAGCAAGGCCCTGTTCGAACGCCTCGGTTCCAGGCTTTCTGATTCCTCCATGGACGAGGCGGAATTGCACCAGTATGTCAGGGACGAGCTCAAAGTTGTGGTCGACGAGGAACAGGTTCCCCTGACTTCCGCCGAACGGCAACGCCTCACCTCGGAGATCATCGATGACGTTCTCGGCCATGGCGCAATCCAGCGCTTCTTGGACGATCCGGAGATCACGGAAGTCATGGTCAACCGCTACGACAGCATCTACGTGGAGCGCTACGGGCAGCTGTACAAAACGGAAGCAAAATTCACGTCCGATGAGGCCCTTCGCCGCGTCATTGAACGCATTGTCTCCAAGGTCGGGCGCAGGATTGATGAATCATCCCCGTTGGTGGATGCGCGCTTGGCTGACGGTTCTCGCGTTAACGCCATCATTCCACCGCTCGCCGTCAACGGTCCTTCACTGACCATCCGAAAGTTCGGCCGCGAGGCCCTCACCGTCAACAAACTGATTGAGTTTGGGAGCCTCTCCCCGGAAATGGCCGAACTACTCAGCGCTTGCGTCCTGGCACGGATGAACATCATCGTGTCAGGGGGCACTGGCACAGGCAAGACCACGCTGTTGAACGTCTTGTCTTCCTTCATCCCCACAACCGACAGGATCGTCACCATCGAGGATGCCGTCGAACTGCAACTCCAGCAGGAGCACGTGGTACGCCTTGAGAGCCGGCCGGCAAACATTGAAGGTCGTGGTGAAGTGACCATCCGCGACCTCGTCCGGAACTCCCTCCGCATGCGGCCAGACCGCATCGTGGTTGGCGAGGTTCGCGGCGGCGAATCCCTCGACATGCTCCAGGCAATGAACACCGGTCACGACGGATCAATCTCCACCGTGCACGCCAACTCGCCCCGCGACGCCATAGCCCGACTGGAAACCCTGGTCCTCATGGCGGGCATGGATCTGCCCCTCCGCGCCATCCGGGAACAGGTTGCCTCCGCCGTGAACCTGATCGTGCACATTAGCCGTCTCCGGGACGGGACGCGCAGGGTCACCCACATCACGGAGGTCCAAGGCATGGAGGGCGATATCGTCACGCTTCAGGACGCCTTCGTGTTCGATTACTCGGCCGGAATCGATGCAAACGGCCGCTTCCTTGGTAAACCCGTCCCTACCGGGGTCCGTCCCCGCTTTACCGACCGCTTCGCGGAACTCGGAATTTCGGTTTCGCCGGCAGTCTTCGGGGCAAGCTTTGCAGGCGGCCCACGATGAATGGCGGCGGAACGCAAACCATCTGGTTTGCGTTGGGACTTGGCTTGGTCTACCTCGCTCTACTCCTTGTGGTGCTCGTGGTCTTCAAGTCACGGAGGATCCTTGACATCGAAAGGCGACGTCTCGATGCGCCTATCCATACATCTATGTTGACCCGGCTCACAGACGGAGCCAAGGAAGCCGTCCAAACCCGCATTCAGCCGCGATCGGGTGGACTCCTTTCGCAAGCGAAGCTCGATGCCGCCGGACTGAAAAAGCAACCCGCCGACTATCTGTTGATCGGGGGTGTCGTGACAGTCTTGGCCACCGTGGTCGGCTTCACGCTGGGAGGGTTCTTCTTCGCAATCCTTATGGCACTCGCCGCCGTGGCCGCCCTTGTCGGGCTTCTCAGTCTGCTGGTGTCCCGCCGTTCGGCCAAGTTCAATGAACAGATACCCGACGCTCTTCAAATGATGAGCGGTGGCATGCGGGCCGGGCACAGCCTCTTGCGGGCCGTCGACGCCACCGCACAGGAAAGCGAGGCACCGATGGCTGAGGAAATGAGCCGGATTGTCAATGAGACCCGGATCGGCCGGGACCTCGGCGAGTCGCTCAATGACGTCGCTCGGAGGACGAGGAGCGAGGACTTCTCTTGGATAGCCCAGGCGATCGAAATCCACAGGGAGGTTGGTGGCGACCTGGCTGAGGTACTGGACCATGTGGGTGAAACCATCCGTGACCGAAACCAGATTCGTCGGCAGGTAAGTGCACTGAGCGCGGAAGGGAAAATGTCCGCGTACGTGTTGCTCGGGCTGCCGGTGATGATGTTTATCCTGCTGCAGATCGTCAACCCGAGTTACGGACAAGTACTCACCTCCACTGTTCCCGGCTACATCATGCTCGTCGTGGCAGTCATCATGCTCAGCCTTGGCGGATTTTGGTTGAGCCGGCTCATCAAGCCGAAATACTAGGAAGGGTCTGTCATGCAAATTATTGCGTACGCAGGAATGCTGGCCATCGTGGCGCCCGTCTCGTGGATGGTATGGCTGACCTTCACGGCGGACAGGGCAGGGTTGCGCAACATCCGTGCCAATATGGGTGTCCAGGCCCCAGCCACCTCACAGCAGGCCCCGGCCAACGAGCGCTTGACGGCGTTTTCACGCCAACTGGCACCGGGCGGTTACGTGGCTTGGCTGGACAAACAGCTTGCCGGCGCCGGACGGCCCAAGGACTGGCCGCTTGGCAGGGTCCTGATGATCAAGCCGCTGTTGGCACTTGGCGGCGCAGTTTTGGGACTGTTGCTATTCCTTGGGGACCGGTCAGCAGGTCGCGTTCTCCTTGGCCTCGCCGTTGTTGTACTGGCGTACTTCGTACCGGATCTCCTCATTCGATCGAGAGCCAAAAAGCGTCGGGATGCCATCCGGCTGGAACTTCCCAACACCCTCGACCAAATGTTGATCGCCGTCCAAGCCGGCCTTGGCTTTGAAGCAGCCATGGCCCGTGCTGCGGAAAACGGAAAGGGACCCCTGGCTGATGAATTCATCCGAACGCTCCAGGACATCCAGGTGGGGCGCAGCCGCAAGGACGCCTATCTGGACATGGCTCAGCGCGTGGATGTTCAAGACGTCCGGAGCTTCATCCGGGCGGTCGTTCAGGCCGATGCTTACGGCATCGCGATTGCCAAAGTGCTCAAGGCGCAGGCGCAGGAAATGAGAACCAAACGGCGGCAAGCAGCTGAAGAACACGCCATGAAGATCCCGGTCAAGATCCTCTTTCCACTGATCTTCTGCATCTTCCCCACGCTGTTCATCATCCTTTTGGGGCCAGCAGTCGTGAAGATCATCGCCGCATTTTCCTAAGCACGAAACCCCACCGTTCCTCCGAACCAGGCGCATCTGGGGCGCCTCAAGCCGACCACCCGCGATACCCAGAACCGCGGGTGGTCTCGCAGGCCCCCTCTCCGGTACCCAGAGCCGGGAGGGGGTCGTCCAACGGCGGGGCCTCATCTGGGACAGAACGTCTGGACAACCGACCCCCGCTACTCCCGCCGGGCCCGGGTCAGCTCAGCCCGCGCAAACAGTTCGTCGTCGGACGGGTAGGCCACTTCCTCAAGCACCAAGGGGTGTGGCGCGGCCAGGACCGACTTGGCGTCCCTGACCCCCGCAAGCAGGCGTTCGTGCAGCCACTCCGGCTGTTCCAGGCCCTCCCCCACACGCAACGCCGATCCCACCAAGGCACGCACCATGTTGTGGCAAAAAGCGTCGGCCTGGACGTTGGCAACAAGCACGCCGTCGCTGCTGCGCACGAACTCAAGCCGCTGCAATTCGCGGATAGTGGTGGCTCCCTCGCGGGGCTTGCAGTATGCGCGGAAGTCCTGGAGCCCCAACAGCGCCGCGGCGCCCACATTCATGGCGCCCTCGTCCAACGAGGACTTGTGCCACAAGGTCAACCTGCGCAGGACAGGGTCCCAAAGTTCCGGGCCATCGGCAATCCGGTAGCTATAACGCCGCCACAATGCCGAGAACCGGGCGTCGAAGCCCTCAGGCGCGAGTCCGACGTCGTGCACTTCAATGGCGCCGGTTTCATCCCGCAGGACGCGGCTCAAGGCTCCACGGAGCCTCCGGAGCAGCGCAGCGGCGGGGTCAATCTCGTGGCCCCTGGGTAGCCCGGTCCACTCGGCCTCGGACAGATCGATGTGCACCACTTGTCCCCGCGCATGCACACCGGCGTCGGTGCGGCCCGCCACGGTGACCCGCACGGGACGCCGTACGATCAACGCCAGCCCCTCTTCGAGTGAACCCTGCACGGTCCGCAGACCCGGCTGCAGGGCCCAACCATTGAATGGGCCGCCGTCGTACGAAAGATCCATCCGGACGCGCAAAAACCCGCCGCCCCCCAAGACGGGGGCAGCGGGTTTTCGATCGTTCATAGACTTAAGTCTACTGTGAAGAATTCAGTGAATTACTTCTTTTCCTCAGCGGCCGGAGCCTCTTCGGTTTCAGCAGCTTCAGCTTCAGGAGCCTCAGTCTCGACGGCTTCAGTCTCGACGGCTTCAGTCTCGACGGCTTCAGTCTCGACGACCTCTTCCTCGGCAACCGGAGCAGCTTCTTCGGCAACCGGAGCAGCTTCTTCGGCAACCGGAGCGGCCTTCTCAGCGTCGCGCTTGGCAGCGGCAGTTGCCTCGGCAACTACAGCCTGCTTCGGGGAAACCGGCTCAAGAACCAGTTCGATGACAGCCATGGGAGCGTTGTCGCCCTTGCGGTTGCCGATCTTGGTGATGCGGGTGTAGCCACCATCGCGGTTGGCAACGGCGCCGGCGATGTCGGTGAACAGCTCGTGGACGATGCCCTTGTCGCTGATCAGGCCGAGCACGCGACGGCGGGAGGACAGGTCGCCGCGCTTGGCGAAGGTCACAAGGCGCTCTGCGTACGGCTTCAGGCGCTTGGCCTTGGTGACCGTCGTGGTGATGCGCTTGTGCTCGAACAGCGCTGCTGCCAGGTTCGCGAGCATCAGGCGCTCGTGAGCCGGACCGCCTCCGAGGCGCGGACCCTTAGTGGGGGTAGGCATAGTAATTTCTCCTGTAATGAAGGCCGTCCGGGTCCGAACGTGGACTCGGTGGCCAAGATCTGCTTGTTAGAGCTCGTCGTCGCTGAACGCGGCGTCGTCCTCTTCGATGGCTGCGGCGCGGGCTGCCAGGTCGAAACCGGGAGGCGAGTCCTTGAGGGACAGGCCCAGTTCAACCAGCTTTGCCTTGACCTCATCAATGGACTTCGCACCGAAGTTACGGATGTCCATCAGGTCAGCCTCGGAGCGGGCAACGAGTTCACCCACGGTGTGGATGCCCTCACGCTTGAGGCAGTTGTAGGAACGGACGGTGAGGTCCAGATCCTCGATCGGCAGTGCCATGTCAGCTGCCAAAGCAGCATCCGTCGGCGACGGGCCAATCTCGATACCTTCGGCTGCGGTGTTCAGCTCGCGAGCCAGACCGAACAGCTCCACCAGGGTGGTGCCTGCCGAGGCAACGGCGTCGCGCGGGGCGATAGCCTGCTTGGTCTCGACGTCGACAATCAGCTTGTCGAAGTCAGTGCGCTGCTCAACACGGGTGGCTTCCACGCGGAAAGTCACCTTCAGCACCGGCGAGTAGATCGAGTCGACCGGAATGCGGCCGATCTCGGAGTCGCCGGACTTGTTCTGAGCTGCCGAAACGTAGCCGCGGCCGCGTTCGATGGTCAGTTCGAGTTCGAACTTGCCCTTCGAGTTCAGCGTGGCAATGTGCAGATCCGGGTTGTGGAATTCGACGCCGGCCGGCGGAGCGATGTCCGCGGCGGTGACGACTCCGGGGCCCTGCTTGCGCAGGTATGCAACAACCGGCTCATCGTGCTCGGAGGACACGGAGAGGCTCTTGATGTTCAGGATGATCTCAGTGACATCTTCCTTGACACCCGGAACCGTCGTGAACTCGTGCAGCACGCCATCGATCCGGATGCTGGTTACAGCGGCACCGGGGATGGAAGAGAGCAGGGTACGGCGGAGGGAGTTTCCGAGGGTGTAGCCGAAGCCCGGTTCCAACGGTTCAATGATGAAACGCGAACGGTTCTCGGAGACTACTTCTTCAGACAGAGTGGGGCGCTGTGCAATGAGCACTTAGGTTTCCTTTCGGCGAGCATCCGCTATATGACGCAACACAGGTGGTGGAAATCGGCTTGGTTCCGGCTGTGCCGGCCGGGTGCTGCGGAACAGTCAGGCTGTTCAGCAGCACCCGGCCGGCAAAGGCCAAGAAGCCAATTAGACGCGGCGGCGCTTCGGCGGGCGGCAACCGTTGTGGGCGCTGGGGGTGACGTCCTGGATGGAGCCAACCTCGAGGCCAGCGGCCTGCAGCGAACGGATTGCGGTCTCGCGTCCGGATCCCGGTCCCTTGACGAAAACGTCGACCTTGCGCAGACCGTGCTCCTGGGCGCGCTTTGCAGCAGCCTCGGCAGCCATCTGGGCGGCGAACGGGGTGGACTTACGGGAGCCCTTGAATCCAACCTCACCGGCGGAAGCCCAGGAGATTACAGCACCGTTCGGGTCCGTGATGGACACGATGGTGTTGTTAAAGGTGCTCTTGATGTGCGCCTGGCCAAGCGCGATATTCTTCTTGTCCTTCTTACGCGGCTTGCGAACCGCGCCACGAGTCTTCGGGGGCATTATTTCTCCTACAGAAAGTTATCGGGGGAAAGTCAGCAGCTATTTCTAGCGGCCGGCTTTCTTCTTGCCGGCGACGGTACGCTTCGGGCCCTTGCGGGTACGAGCGTTGGTCTTCGTACGCTGACCGCGTACGGGCAGGCCCTTGCGGTGACGCAGGCCTTCGTAGCTGCCGATCTCAACCTTGCGGCGGATATCTGCTGCTACTTCGCGGCGAAGGTCACCCTCAACCTTGTAGTTGCCTTCAATGTAGTCACGCAGCTGGACCAGCTCGGCGTCAGTCAGGTCCTTGACGCGAACGTCAGCGCTGATGCCGGTGGCAGCCAGGGTTTCGTGTGCACGGGTCTTGCCCACGCCGTAGATGTAAGTAAGCGCAATTTCCAACCGCTTTTCGCGGGGAATGTCTACGCCAGCGAGACGAGCCATAGTGGCAGTACTCCTTGAATAAACCGGAGGTCGTAGGCAGTACACCCGCACTTTCAGTGCGGCCCCAGCCTCCGACCGGGGGTTAGCTGTCCGGGCTCTATACGTCCCAATTCAGCTTGTGCTGCCTTTATTTACTTGCGTGGGTTAGCAACCCAGGTTGCCCTCGCGGGCGCTAGTTCCCTTGCGGGGAATTAGCCCTGGCGCTGCTTGTGGCGCGGGTTCTCGCAGATCACCATGACCCGGCCATTACGGCGGATCACTTTGCACTTGTCGCAGATCTGCTTAACGCTCGGCTTGACCTTCATGGCGTTCCTTTGCGTGTTGCAGTTGGTCAGCTGTTGCGGCAATACCCGGGTTTCCCAAGGCTGCCGCCCAGCAATTACTTGTAGCGGTAGACGATGCGACCACGTGTGAGGTCGTAAGGGCTCAGCTCCACCACTACGCGGTCCTCAGGAAGAATCCTGATGTAGTGCTGTCGCATCTTCCCCGAGATGTGTGCAAGAACGATGTGCTTGTTGGTGAGCTCAACGCGAAACATCGCATTGGGCAGCGCCTCAGTCACAACGCCCTCGATCTCAATGACCCCGTCCTTCTTGGCCATATCCTCCGCTAACTGTTGTTTGCCGCAGTCCTCCGGTTAGGCACCGGAAAATCTGCGGACGTTTTTGTTTGTTTGGCCGTCCGGCTTCTGCCACTCCACGAAGCAGGACTCGCGACCTGTTAAATGGGCGTGGCTGCGCAGACAACCAACAAACAACTCTACGCCAATACGGCGCGAATGTTAAATCCGCCCATGCTAGCGCAGACACCGGCACCGTGTCACTCTTCCCCGGGTCGCGGAATCCCCTTAGAAACGCTAAGCCGCGCCGTAGGACGGGAAGGTCCCAGCCGCCGTCGTCGTGGTTTCCGCGGACGCGACGCCGTCAAGAACAGCCAGGCGCACGGCGTCTGCCGCGGCGCTTTGCAGGGTAATGAGCGAAACCTGCCTCGCTTGCTCCGAACTGCGGTCAAGCGCGACGGCGCCCGTCGCCAACGCGAACACAGTGTCGCCGTCGGCGAGGGTATGGGAAGGACTAAGCGCCCGGGCGAGTCCGGCATGGGCCGCACTGGCGGTGCGCTTGCATTCGGCGGGGTCAAGGACCGCATTGGTAGCGACGACAACAAGCGTGGTGTTCAACGCCGGGGGCGCCGCCGAATTTGTGTTAGCGGGCGTCGCGCGCTGGGGCGACGCGCCAAAAGGCATCCCCAGCGCGTTCACCACTGCGAGCGCACCCACTACCACTCCGTTGTCAAGGGTGATGGAGGACGTGCCCACTCCTCCTTTGAACGCGCCGCGGCCAATCACTGCTCCCGTGCCGGCGCCGACGTTTCCGCGTCCGACGTCGGCGTGCTCGCTTGAGGCCGCAGCCGCGGCGGCCGCTGCATAACCCATGGTTTCGTCCGGTCGGGCGCCGAAGTCGCCGCCGCGACCCAAGTCGAAGATCGCCGCGGCGGGAACGATCGGCACCACTCCCCCGGGCACGGCGAAACCGCGCCCCTGTTCTTCGCACCGTCGCTGGACACCGTGGGCCGTGATCAACCCGAAAGCGCTCCCACCCGTGAGCACTACTGCATCGACTGTGGACACCAGGGTGGTGGGGTCAAGCGCATCCGTCTCGTGCGTGCCCGGACCGCCGCCGCGCACATCCACCGATCCAACCGTCCCCGGCGGCGGAAGGACCACGGTCACCCCGCTCAGCCAGCCATCACCGATCCGCTGGACATGTCCCACCCGGATTCCTGGCACATCAGTGATCTTGGTAGTCATGTGCCTATTCTGCTCCTTCTGCACAAACGGTAGTCGTGCCTCGAATGTAAACAGGGCCCCACCTTCCACGAAACATCGAGTAAACGACCGCGGAAGGCTTGTCCAACAATCCCGGAGTTGGCTCTCTTTTTGACTTGACAGGTCCTCCCCTGTGGTGAGGTAAGACTAGCCGCCCCCTTGACCCAACACACGGAGTCTGGCGTGCCCCAATATCTGCAAACCGTTAGAGACTTCCAATGACAAGACAACTGACTGGCAGCCCCGCGGCCCCCACGCAGACTGTCCCGGCCCCTCAGCGCCGGGGACGTTGGTCCGGCCGAACCCGCCGCGACTTCTTTGTGTTCCTGGCACTGGCGTTGCCGAACTTGGCGCTGATCGCGGTGTTCACGTATCTGCCCTTGATCAACAACATGTATTACTCAACCCTTGACTGGACCTTGGGCTCAACGTCGGCCACCGTTGTGGGCCTCGACAACTATGTCAACTTCTTCACTAGCTCCGACGCCCCGCAAGTACTCGGCACCACCCTCATCTTCACCGTGGTCACTGTCGGCGGTTCCATGGTGCTGGGTCTCTTGGTGGCCTTGGCCTTGAACGCGAACGTACGCGGCACCACCTTTGCGCGCTCTGCCGTCTTTGCCCCCTATGTCCTCAGCGGCGTGGGTGTTGGCCTCGTGTGGCTGTTCATCTTCGACCCTGGTTACGGCGTGCTGTCCTGGTTGCTCCGGGGCATTGGCCAGCAAAGCCCCCAGTGGATCAACGATCCGCAGCTCTCCCTCGTGATGGTCATCATCGTCTACGTCTGGAAGAACCTGGGCTACTGCGCCGTCGTGTACCTCGCAGGGCTCCAGTCGCTCCCGAAGGACGTCATGGAGGCAGCATCCCTGGATGGCGCCAACGGCTTCCGCAGATTCATGAGCATTTCCGTTCCGCTGCTCTCGCCCACCACGTTCTTCCTGCTGATCACCACGATGATCAGCTCGCTGCAGGCCTTCGACCTGATACGCATCATGACACCGCTGGGCAACGGCACCAGCACGCTGATCTACGAGGCCTATCTTCAGGCCTTCGGCGCCTACAACCGCGCCGGGTACTCCGCCGCCATCTCAGTGGTGCTCTTCGCCATCCTGCTCATCATCACCGTGCTCCAGCTGCGGTTCGTCGAACGGAAGGTGCACTACTCATGAGCACGCTCTCTCCCGTCAGTCCCAACCCCGCCACCGGCGTCGGGACCCTGAAAGCTCCCGACGGCGGTCCGGAGCTCCCCGTGCGGCGCGACCGGCCGTTCTCCCGCGCAAACCTTGTCCAGACGCTGGCCGGCGGCTACATCCCGTTGATCGTGGCCACCCTGGTGGTGGTCCTGCCGCTGTTGTGGATGTTGCTGAGTTCCTTCAAGCAGCCCGGCGAGATCGTCACCACGGATCTCAAAATCCTGCCGCAGGGCTTGAACCTGGAGAACTACCACACTGCCATGACCACGGTGCCGTTCGCGCGGTTCTTCCTGAACAGCCTGATCGTCACCGCCGTGGGCTCCACGGTGAAGGTGATCCTGGCGATCCTGACGGCTTACGCCCTGGTGTTTGTCCGGTTCCCGTTCAAGAACGTCATCTTTGTCGTGATCCTCGTGGCCCTGATGGTGCCGCCGCAGGTGTCGATCCTCCCTAACTACATCCTGATTGCCGGAATGGGCGGCAAGAACACCTTGTGGGGAATCATCCTCCCGGGTCTCGGCACGGCCTTCGGAACCTTCCTCCTTCGGCAGCATTTCAAGACGCTTCCGGGGTCAATCCTCGAAGCCGCAGAAATCGACGGCGCGGGTCATTGGCGCAGGCTGTGGCAAGTCGTCGTCCCCGTGTCGCTCCCCTCCATCGCCACCGTGGCCCTCGTCACCGTGGTGAGCGAATGGAACGACTACATCTGGCCGCTGATCATCACGGACCGGCCGGAAACCATGACCCTTCCGGTTGGCCTGACCCTGCTTCAGAACTCAGAAGGAAACGGCGCCGGTTGGGGGATCTTGATGGCCGGCGCAGTCCTGGTGATCATCCCGATCCTCCTGGTGTTCGCAGCGTTGCAACGCTACATCGTTGCCGGGCTCACCCAGGGCAGCGTCACCGGCTAGCAACACCGAACCGTCACCCGCGGCCTTCCCCCACCCTGGCCGTGCTGCGGCCTGGGCGCAGCATCCAAACCAAACCCTCACCACCTTTGCATCCTTGAGAGGACAATCCATGGCAATGAATCTTGACCGTAGAAACTTCCTGGGGCTCGCCGGACTTGGAGTCGGCGCCGCAGCTCTGGCGGCCTGCGGCGGCCCGTCGACCGGCGGCAGCGTTGCAAGCAGCGCACCCTCAGACATCGACTTCACCGGCGTCAAGGCAGCCGGCTCGTTCGACTTTTGGACCAGCCACCCCGGACAGTCCCAGACCGTCGAGCAATCCATCATCGACAAATTCCAGGCGAAGTTCCCGGACATCAAGGTGAACCTCGTGACGGCAGGCGCCAACTACGAGGAAATCGCCCAGAAGTTCCAGACGTCGCAGGCTGCTAAGTCAGCCCTCCCCGGCCTCGTGGTGCTCTCCGACGTCTGGTGGTTCCGGTACTACACCAACGGCAACATCATTCCGTTGGACGGGCTCATCAAGCAGTTGGACTTCAAAATTGATGACTTCCAGAAGTCCCTCGTGGCGGACTACCAGTACGCCAACAAGCAGTGGGCGCTCCCCTACGGCCGGTCCACCCCGCTCTTCTACTACAACAAGGACCACTTCAAAGCCGCCGGCCTTCCGGACCGGGCGCCGAAGACCTGGCAGGAATTTGCCGAGTGGGCCCCCAAGCTCCAGGCCAGCTCGGGCGCGAAGTACGCCTACATCTACCCGGCCCTCGCCGGATACGCCGGCTGGACACTGCAGAACAACCTGTGGGGCTGGGGCGGTAGCTGGTCCAATGGGTGGACCTTCAACTGCGATTCCGCTGAGTCCGTCGCGGCCCTGCAGTGGGCCCAGGACTCGATCTACAAGGACAAGTGGGCTGGAGTCTCCTCAAAGAACGCCGCGGACGACTTCGCCGCAGGCATTACGTCCACCACGATCTCCTCCACCGGTGACCTGCTGGGCGTGCTGAAGTCCGCTAAGTTCAACGTCGGCGTCGGCTTCATGCCGGGCGGCCCCAAGGCTGAGACCAACGTCTGCCCCACGGGCGGCGCCGGCCTCGGCATTCCCAGC
This sequence comes from Arthrobacter sp. DMZ02-1R, assembly GCF_057747935.1. Taxonomy (NCBI): domain Bacteria; kingdom Bacillati; phylum Actinomycetota; class Actinomycetes; order Micrococcales; family Micrococcaceae; genus Arthrobacter; species Arthrobacter sp. DMZ02-1R. The sequence goes on along the minus strand of NZ_CM173230.1, from coordinate 1,142,562 downwards.
GGCGTCAGCAAGGAGGTCCAGCTCGCCGCTGCCACCTTCCTGAAATTCATGACCGAACCGGAGAACACCGCGGCCTTCTCCGCCGCAACGGGCTACATGCCCACCCGTGTCTCCGCGGACATGACCGCAGTCCTCGCCAAGACTCCCCAGATCAAGACGGCCATGGATCAGCTCGCTGTCACCAAGGTGCAGGACAACGCCCGCGTGTTCCTGCCGGGTGCCGATCAGGAGATGGCCAAGGCCGCCGCGAAGATCCTCACCCAGCAGGGCGACGTGAAGGCGACCATGACGGACCTCAAGGCAACCCTCGACGGAATCTACACCAAGGACGTAAAGCCCAAGCTCAAGAGCTAAGGCAAAACTCCTCCGACACACAAAATCCCTGGCGACACCGGAATACCGGTCTCGCCAGGGATTTTGCGCATCGGACGTCAGGGAATCGGAACGGGCACGACGCCGAGCGGCACCAGCTGCTCTGCGCCGCCGTCGGGGGCGGAAAGCACCCAGATGCCCTTTTCGTGAACGGCGACCGAGTGCTCCCATTGGCACGAACGCTTGCCGTCGGTGGTCACCACGGTCCATTCGTCGTCGAGGGTGGCGGTTTCGATGCCACCACGGACGAGCATGGGCTCGATGGCGAGGCACAATCCCGGCCGGATCTTGGGGCCCCGATGCGTGGTGCGAAAGTTCAAGACGTCAGGGGCCATGTGCATCTCGGAACCGATACCGTGTCCCACGTAGTCTTCCAAGATGCCCAGCGGTTTCCCCGGCACGGAAGAGACGTAGTCGTCCACGGCGTTTCCGATGTCGCCGACGAACCTGCCCTTGGCCAACGCGGCGATTCCACGCCACATGGCGGCCTGGGTGACGTCCGAGAGCCGCTGGTCCTCGGGGTCGGCAGTGCCAACTATCACCGTCCTTGCGGAGTCGGAGTGCCAACCATCAACAATCGCGCCGCCATCAATCGAAATGATGTCCCCGTCTTGCAGGACACGGTCACCGGGGATGCCGTGGACGACTTCCTCGTTGACGGAGGTGCAGATGGTGGCAGGAAAGCCGTGGTACCCAAGGAAGTTCGACTTGGCTCCAGCGTCGATCAGAACCGCCGCAAAGGCGGCGTCGATCTCCCGCGTGGTGACACCGGGTTTCGCAGCCTCAACGGCCGCGTCGAGGGCGCGGCTGAGGACCAATCCGGCCTCGTGCATCTTGCGCATTTGCTCGTTGGTCTTGTATTCGATGCGGGGCTGGCCGAACGCCATGGTCTCCTCTTGTGGTGTGCTGCGGGATTCGATCGGTCCCAAGTCTTCCCTATTTTCCCGCATCAGCGACTCAGTTCGAAACCGGCCCTGAGATCGATCCAGGAAGAACCGCTGCTTTGGTCCCTGCACAGGGGGAACAGAAAGGGTGTGTCCCGCGCAAACGGCGCCGGGACACACCCTTTAATCAGATATAGCGGGACTAAACCGCCTTGGCCGCCTCGATGGCCAGCAACACGCGGTCAGTGACCTCGTCGATGCCTCCGATGCCATCAACCTTGGTCAGGATGCCACGTTCGGCGTACTTGGCCACCACGGCTTCCGTCTGCTCGTGGTAGAGGTCCAGGCGGTGGCGGATGACAGCTTCGTTGTCGTCCGAGCGCCCGGTCTCCTTGGCGCGTCCCAGCAAGCGCGAAACAAGTTCCTCGTCGTCGGCCGTCAGCTGAAGCACGACGTCGAGCTTCTCTTCGGTGTCGGCAAGGATCTGGTCCAGGTATTCCACCTGGGCGGTGGTGCGTGGGTAACCGTCAAGCAGGAAGCCGTTTTCGACGTCGCCTTCGCTCAAGCGGTCACGGACCATCTTGTTGGTCACGCTGTCCGGAACGAAATCGCCGGCGTCCATGTACTTCTTGGCTTCGATACCCAGGGGGGTTTCGCCCTTGACGTTTGCACGGAAGATATCGCCCGTGGAAATGGCGACCACGCCCAGGCGCTCGGAAATCCGCTCAGCCTGCGTTCCCTTACCCGAACCCGGAGGTCCAATGATCAGCATTCTCGTCATCGCAAAAGCCCTTCGTAGTGACGTTGTTGTAGCTGCGCATCAATCTGCTTGACGGTTTCGAGGCCCACACCCACCATGATCAGAATGGACGTGCCACCGAACGGGAAGTTCTGGTTGGCGTTGATCAGGACGAGTGCAACCAGCGGAATCAACGCCACGAAGCCCAGGTAAAGGGCGCCAGGGAGCGTGATTCTGGAAAGCACGTACTGCAGGTAGTCCGCGGTCGGTTTACCCGCCCGGATGCCCGGAATGAACCCGCCATACTTCTTCATGTTGTCCGAGACCTCTTCAGGGTTGAAGGTGATCGCGACATAGAAGTACGTGAAGAAAACAATCATGACGAAATACAGCGCCATGTAAATGGGATGGTCGCCACGGGTGAGGTTGTTGTTGACCCACTCAACCCATGGGGCCAGTGACTCTCCTGCCTTGGGCCGGTTGAACTGTGCAATCAATCCGGGCAAATAGAGCATGGAGGAAGCAAAGATGACGGGCACGACGCCGGCCATGTTGACCTTGATGGGGATGTAGGTGCTGGTGCCGCCCACGGTGCGCCGGCCGATCATACGCTTGGCGTACTGGACCGGAATGCGCCGCTGGGACTGCTCCACGAACACTACGAGGGCGACGGTCACCAGGCCGATGGCCAACACCGTGAAGAAGGTACCCGGGCCCTTGGAACGCCAGATGGCACCCAGGGAAGTCGGGAAGCCGGCAGCGATGGACGTGAAGATGAGCAGGGACATACCGTTGCCCACGCCCTTCTCGGTGACCAGTTCGCCCATCCACATGATGAGGCCTGTACCGGCCGTCAGCGTGATGACCACAAGAATCGTGGCGATGATGCTGGTGTCCGGGATGATCGGCAGCGTGCAGTTGGGCAGCAGCTGCCCGGAGCGCGCCAGGGACACCAGGGTGGTGGCGTTCAACAGACCCAGCGCGATGGTCAGATAGCGCGTGTACTGCGTCAGCTTCGACTGGCCCGAGGCACCTTCTTCGTACAGTTGCTGGAACCGCGGAATGACCACGCGGAGCAACTGCACGATGATGCTGGCCGTGATGTACGGCATGATCCCCAGGGCAAAGATCGAAACCTGCAGCAGTGCACCACCGCTGAAAAGGTTGACGAGCTGGTAGAGGCCGCCCTGGTCCTGATTGCTTGACAAACATTGTTGAACATTTTGGTAGCTCACACCAGGCGAGGGGATAAAAGCGCCCAAGCGGAAGATTGTGATGATTCCCAGCGTGAACAACAACTTGCGTCGCAGATCAGGCGTCCGAAATGCCCGGCCGAATGCGCTTAGCAAGCGTCCTCCTGAGTTAAAAGTCCAAGGGTGTCGAAGGGGTCATTGAAACCCAACACCCGAGTCTAACGGCTTCATACGCCATGCGAACAATCGAGGGGGTCGCACCACACGAAAAACTCCCGGCGCGAGGGGCCAAAGCCCCCCACACCGGGAGTCGATTCACAACGGGCTGTGCCCCAGAGCCCTTAGAGGGCTGTGGTGGTTCCGCCTGCTGCTGCAATCTTTTCAGCTGCGCTGGAAGAGAAGGCGTGGGCGGTGACGTCAACCTTGACGGTGATGTCGCCGGTGCCCAGCACCTTGACGGGCTGGTTCTTGCGAACGGCACCCTTCTCAACCAAGGACTCGACGGTGACAACGCCACCTTCCGGGAAAAGCTCGTTGAGCTTGTCCAGGTTTACAACCTGGAACTCAACCCGGAACGGGTTCTTGAAGCCGCGAAGCTTCGGCAGGCGCATGTGCAGCGGCAACTGGCCGCCGGCAAAGCCAGCCTTGACCTGGTAGCGCGCCTTCGTACCCTTGGTACCGCGACCGGCGGTCTTACCCTTGGAGCCTTCACCACGACCAACACGGGTCTTGGCAGTCTTGGCACCCGGGGCGGGACGCAGGTGGTGGACCTTCAGAGTGTTCTGCTTTTCGGCAGCCTCTGCGGCGGTTTTGTTCTCAGCCATTACTTCGCCTCCTCTACATTCACGAGGTGCGGAACCGTGTTGAGCATTCCCACAGTCACGGCATCAGCGGTACGGACAACAGTGTGTCCGATGCGCTTGAGGCCGAGGGACCGCAGGGTTTCACGCTGGTTCTGCTTGGCGCCGATGACGCCCTTGATCTGGGTGATCTCCAACTGGGCGTCGGAGGGAGTCAGGTTCTTAGCCATGACTAAACACCTGCCTTCTGGTTCTGGAGTGCGCGCACCAGAGCAGGAGGAGCAACCTCGTCCAGCGGCAGGCCACGGCGGGCTGCCACGGAAGCGGGCTCTTCCAGTCGCTTCAGGGCGTCAACAGTCGCGTGAACGATGTTGATGGCGTTCGAGGAACCGAGCGACTTGGAGAGAACGTCGTGGATACCGACGCATTCCAGTACCGCGCGGACCGGACCACCGGCAATTACACCGGTACCCGGTGAAGCTGGACGCAACATGACAACGCCTGCTGCGGCCTCACCCTGCACGCGGTGCGGGATGCTGCTGCCAACGCGGGGAACGCGGAAGAAGGACTTCTTAGCCTCTTCAACGCCCTTTGCGATAGCTGCCGGAACTTCCTTGGCCTTGCCGTAGCCAACGCCAACCATGCCGTTACCGTCACCGACGACCACCAGGGCGGTGAAGCTGAAGCGACGACCACCCTTGACGACCTTGGCAACACGGTTGATGGTTACAACGCGCTCTACGAACTGGCTCTTCTCGGCCTCGCGACCGCCGTCGCGGCCACCACGGCCACCACGGTCGCCGCGGCCCTGGCCACGGTCACCACGCTCGCCACGACGGCCGCCGCGGCGGTCGTCGGTGGCAGCAGCGGTCTCAGTTGCCTCAGCAGCTGCAGCTTCAGTCACCTGAATGTCCTTTTCGTTATTCTCAACGGTCACAGTGCCAGCCCACCTTCGCGTGCGCCGTCAGCGACGGCGGCGATGCGGCCGTGGTACTTGTTACCACCGCGGTCGAAGACAACAGCTTCAATGCCTGCAGCCTTGGCGCGCTCTGCAACGAGCTCGCCGACGCGCTTGGCCTTGGCAGTCTTGTCGCCATCGAGTGCACGAAGGTCAGCTTCCAGCGTGGAAGCTGAAGCCACGGTTACACCCTTGCTGTCATCGACAACCTGGACGAAGATGTGGCGTGCGGAGCGGTTGACGACCAGACGAGGACGAACAGCCGTGCCGGTGATGCGCTTGCGGATACGAAGCTGGCGACGGCTGCGTGCAGCAGACTTGCTCTTGTTCGTACGCTTCTTGTTAATTGCGATGGCCATGGTTTACTTACCAGCCTTTCCGACCTTGCGGCGGATAACTTCGCCGGCGTAACGGACACCCTTGCCCTTGTAGGGGTCGGGCTTGCGCAGCTTGCGAATGTTGGCAGCAACCTCGCCGACCTGCTGCTTGGAGATACCAGCGACGGAGAGCTTGGTCGGCCCCTCCACCGTGAAGGTGATGCCTTCCGGAGCGGAGACATTGACCGGGTGGCTGAAGCCGAGAGCGAACTCAAGGTCAGAACCCTTGGCCTGAACGCGGTAACCAGTGCCTACGATTTCAAGCTTCTTCTCGTAGCCCTTGGTAACGCCCTCGATCATGTTGGCGATCAGGGTGCGGGTCAGGCCGTGCAGGGAACGCGAAGTGCGCTCGTCGTTCGGGCGGGTGACAGTCAAGGTGCTCTCGTCCAAGGTGACCTCGATCGGGCTGGCTACAGTGTGGCTCAGCTCGCCTTTGGTGCCCTTGACGTTGATGACAGAGCCATCAACCTTGACTTCAACGCCGGCAGGAACGGTGATGGGGAGACGTCCAATACGTGACATTATTCTCTTCCTTTCCCGTTACCAGACGTACGCGAGGACTTCGCCGCCCACGCCCTTCTTGCCGGCCTGCTTGTCAGTCAGGAGGCCGGAAGAGGTGGACAGGATTGCGATACCCAGGCCACCCAGCACGTGAGGCAGGTTGGTGGACTTCGCGTAAACGCGGAGACCAGGCTTGGAAATGCGGCGGACACCAGCAATCGAACGCTCGCGGTTCGGACCGAACTTGAGGTCGATGGTCAGCTTCTTGCCGACTTCGGCTTCCTCTTCCTTCCAGGCAGCGATGTAGCCTTCTGCCTTCAGGATGTCGGCAACGCGTGCCTTGAGCTTGCTGTACGGCATGCTCACGGTGTCGTGGTATGCCGAGTTGGCGTTGCGCAGACGCGTAAGCATGTCTGCGACAGGATCTGTCATAGTCATTTGGGCTCTTGCCCTTCCTCGTAATGGTTTCCGCGTTGACTGATCAAGCAGCCGCGGCCGGACCTACTACGTAGTTGTTAGTCTTCGGATTTGAACGGGAAGCCAAGCGCCTTGAGCAGCGCGCGGCCTTCGTCATCGGTCTTTGCCGTGGTGACAACCGTGATGTCCATGCCGCGTACGCGGTCGATGGAGTCTTGGTTGATCTCGTGGAACATAACCTGCTCGGTCAGACCGAAGGTGTAGTTGCCGTTGCCGTCAAACTGCTTGCCGCTGAGGCCGCGGAAGTCGCGGATACGGGGCAGTGCGAGGGTCACGAGGCGGTCCACGAATTCCCACATGCGGTCTCCACGCAGAGTTGCGTGTGCACCGATGGGCATGCCTTCGCGCAGCTTGAACTGAGCGATGGACTTGCGGGCCTTGGTTACCTGCGGCTTCTGGCCGGTGATCAGGGTGAGGTCGCGGACAGCGCCGTCGATCAGTTTGGAGTCCTTGGCGGCATCTCCAACACCCATGTTCACAACAACCTTCACCAGGCGGGGAACCTGGTTCACGTTCTTGTACTTGAATTCCTCAACCAAGGTCTGCTTGATGGAATCGGCGTACTTCGTCTTCAGACGCGGAACGATCTTCACTGGAGTCTCGAGAGTCTCAGTCATTAGATGTCCTTCCCGGATGCCTTGGACACGCGGATACGAACGGTCTTGGAGTTGCCGTCCTTCTCAACGGTCTCGAGGCGGAAACCAACGCGGGTCGGCTTCTTGGTCGAGGGGTCAACAAGAGCAACGTTGGAGACGTGAATCGGGGCCTCAACGACCTCGATGCCACCAGTCTTGGTGCCGCGCTGCGACTGACCGACCTTGGTGTGCTTGGTGACGCGGTTGATGCCTTCTACCAGAACGCGGTTCGCCTCCGGGTAAACGCGCAAAACCTTGCCCTGCTTGCCGCGGTCGCCGCCACGCTCCTGCTTGGCACCGGTGATGACCTGAACGAGGTCACCCTTCTTGATTTTAGCCATGGACTAAAGCACCTCCGGGGCCAGGGAGACGATCTTCATGAACTTCTTGTCACGGAGCTCACGACCAACCGGGCCGAAGATACGGGTACCGCGGGGGTCGCCGTCGTTCTTCAGAATCACAGCTGCGTTCTCGTCAAACTTGATGTAGGAACCATCCGCACGGCGGCGTTCCTTCTTGGTACGAACGATGACAGCCTTAACGACGTCACCCTTCTTTACGTTGCCGCCAGGGATAGCGTCCTTGACGGTTGCGACGATGACGTCGCCAATGCCTGCGTAGCGACGGCCGGATCCGCCGAGAACGCGAATGGTAAGGATTTCCTTAGCACCCGTGTTGTCGGCGACCTTCAGTCGCGACTCCTGCTGAATCAATTTTTACTCCTTGCGTCGCGCCGGTTCTCAGACCGAAATGGAGCATACGGAATGAGCCTTGCGGAACGGATGATCGGGGTGTCTCTTGACCTGCCTGGATTTTGCCAGAGCAAGCCTAAACTCCCGTGCCGCCAACATCAGCTTCCCTTGCGGAAATAGCTGCGCGGGGCAGTATGCCGCGGCACGATTGTTTACGAGGTAGTTGTCGACGCACAACTGGCGCCATACAAACTCAATATCCTAGCACGTTTTGTGCTAGGTACCGAAACGCGGAAAGGCCCGCATTCCTTCCGGAACACGGGCCTTCCTGCCAATCCATATCGCTGCCGGGCACACAGCCCGGCGCGGGATTACTTAGCCTTTTCGAGGATCTCGACCAGGCGCCACCGCTTGGTAGCGGAGAGCGGGCGGGTCTCAGAGATCAGAACGAGGTCGCCGATGCCGGCAGTGTTCTGCTCGTCGTGAGCCTTGATCTTCGAGGTGCGGCGAATGACCTTGCCGTACAGAGCGTGCTTCACGCGGTCTTCAACCTGAACAACGATGGTCTTTTCCATCTTGTCAGAGACAACGTAGCCGCGACGCGTCTTACGGTAACCGCGCTGTTCAGCGCTGGCTGCTGCTTCCGTCACAGTTTCCTTCTGTTCGCTCACTTGGCGTCCTCTCCAGCCTCAGCTTCGGCCTTTTCAGCCTTGGCTTCTGCCTTCTTGGACTTCTTTTCTTCCTTGGCTTCCACAACCGGTGCGGCAACCTCGGCACGAATGCCCAGCTCGCGCTCACGGAGAACGGTGTAGATACGTGCGATGTCCTTCTTTACCGCGCGCAGACGACCGTGGTTCTCCAGCTGTCCGGTGGCGGATTGGAAACGCAGGTTGAACAGCTCTTCCTTGGACTTGCGGAGTTCTTCAACGAGACGCTCGTTGTCGAAACCGTCCAGCTGTGCGGGTGCGAGATCCTTCGACCCTACTGCCATTTCTATTCACCACCTTCGCGACGCACAATGCGTGCCTTCAACGGCAGCTTGTGGATTGCCAGGCGCAGTGCCTCGCGAGCTACCTCTTCATTGACACCGGCGAGCTCGAAGAGAACGCGGCCCGGCTTGACGTTTGCGACCCACCATTCCGGAGAACCCTTACCGGAACCCATGCGGGTTTCGGCCGGCTTCTTCGTCAGCGGACGGTCCGGATAAATGTTGATCCAGACCTTGCCGCCACGCTTGATGTGGCGGGTCATCGCGATACGGGCAGACTCGATCTGACGGTTCGTGACGTAGGCCGGGCTCAGGGCCTGGATGCCGTACTCACCGAAAGTGACCTTGGTGCCGCCCGTTGCAGCGCCGGAACGACCCGGGTGGTGCTGCTTACGGTGCTTGACTCGACGTGGGATAAGCATTTAAGCCGGTCCTCCTTCTGCTGCGGGAGCAGCAGCTTCAGCTGCCGGAGCCTCTGCAGCAACAGGTGCTGCGTCGGCTGCCGGACGGTCGGTACGACGACGGCGGTCACCACGGTCTGCGCCACCCGGGCGGCCCGGGCGGTCGCTGGGACCGCGGCCGCGGGACGGAGCAGCAGCTGCCTGCTGAGCCAGTTCCTTGGCGGTGACGTCGCCCTTGTAGATCCAGACCTTCACGCCGATGCGGCCGAAGGTGGTCTTGGCCTCGTAGAAGCCGTAGTCGATGTTCGCACGCAGGGTGTGGAGGGGCACACGGCCTTCGCGGTAGAACTCCGAGCGGGACATTTCTGCGCCACCCAGTCGACCGGAGCAAGCGATACGGATACCCTTGGCACCCGCGCGCTGTGCGGACTGCATGGCCTTCTTCATCGCACGGCGGAAAGCCACGCGGGAAGTCAGCTGCTCAGCAACGCCCTGGGCAACAAGCTGGGCTTCCATCTCGGGGTTCTTAACCTCGAGGATGTTCAGCTGGACCTGCTTGCCGGTGAGCTTTTCGAGCTCGCCGCGAATGCGGTCCGCTTCTGCACCGCGGCGGCCAATGACGATGCCCGGGCGAGCCGTGTGGATGTCCACGCGGACACGGTCACGGGTGCGCTCGATTTCGACCTTGGCGATACCAGCGCGCTCCATGCCCGTGGACATGAGCTGGCGGATGCGGATGTCTTCGCGAACGAAGTCCTTGTACCGCTGGCCAGCCTTGGTGCTGTCAGCAAACCAGTGCGATACGTGATCGGTGGTGATGCCGAGTCGGAACCCGTGCGGGTTTACTTTCTGTCCCACTTAGCGAGCCTCCTCTTTCTCCGGGGTAGCGACTACCACGGTGATGTGGCTCGTGCGCTTCTTGATCTGAAATGCGCGACCCTGAGCACGCGGCTGGAACCGCTTCATGGTCGGGCCTTCATCAACAAACGCTTCGCTGATGTAGAGGTCTCCTTCGTCAAAGGCAACGCCGTCGCGGTCCGCGAGGACCCGTGCGTTTGCCATTGCCGACTGAACTACCTTGAATACCGGCTCCGAAGCTGCCTGTTCGGCGAACTTCAGAATTGCCAGAGCCTCATTCGCTTGCTTACCACGAACAAGGTTGACGACGCGCCGGGCCTTCATAGGCGTTACGCGGATGTGACGCGCAATAGCCTTGGCTTCCATTGCTTTCCTTCTCTCGTCTAAGCCGTAGAGCCAGCGCCTTAGCGGCGCTTGCCCTTACGGTCGTCCTTGACATGGCCGCGGAATGTCCGCGTGGGAGCGAATTCGCCGAGCTTGTGCCCGACCATCGACTCAGTGACAAACACCGGAATGTGCTTGCGTCCGTCGTGAACGGCAATCGTGTGACCCAGCATGTCCGGGACGATCATCGAACGGCGGGACCAGGTCTTGATGACGTTCTTGGTGCCCTTTTCGTTTTCCCTGGCGACCTTTACAAAGAGGTGCTGGTCTACGAAAGGACCTTTTTTCAGGCTGCGTGGCATGTGTCCAGGCTCCTATCGCTTGTTCTTGCCAGTACGGCGGCGACGAACAATAAGCTTGTCGCTCTCTTTGTTGGGGCGGCGGGTGCGGCCCTCACGCTTACCGTTCGGGTTGACCGGGTGACGTCCACCGGAAGTCTTACCTTCACCACCACCGTGCGGGTGATCGACCGGGTTCATGGCGACACCACGGACGGTCGGGCGAACGCCCTTCCAGCGCATACGGCCGGCCTTACCCCAGTTGATGTTCGACTGCTCGGCGTTGCCGACCTCGCCGACGGTTGCGCGGCAGCGCACGTCAACGTTGCGGATTTCACCGGAGGGCAGACGCAGCTGGGCGAAACGGCCTTCCTTGGCGACGAGCTGAACCGAAGCACCTGCGGAACGGGCCATCTTGGCGCCGCCACCAGGACGCAGTTCAACTGCGTGGATGGTGGTACCAACCGGGATGTTGCGCAGCGGCAGGTTGTTGCCCGGCTTGATGTCAGCGTCGGGGCCAGCCTCGACGAAGTCACCCTGGGACAGCTTGTTCGGGGCGATGATGTAACGCTTGGTGCCATCAACGTAGTGCAGGAGGGCGATGCGAGCCGTGCGGTTCGGATCGTACTCGATTTCGGCAACGCGGGCGTTGACGCCGTCTTTGTCGTGGCGACGGAAGTCGATCAGACGGTACTGGCGCTTGTGGCCACCACCCTTGTGACGGGTAGTGATCTTACCGGTGTTGTTACGGCCGCCAGTCTTGTGCAGCGGACGCAGCAACGACTTTTCCGGAGTCGATCGCGTGATTTCGGAGAAGTCGGCTACGCTCGAGCCGCGACGGCCCGGGGTAGTCGGCTTGTATTTACGGATTCCCATAATTCATTTCCTCGTTAAAGTGGTCTCCGCTACGCGAGCGGACCGCCGAAGATGTCGATAGTGCCTTCTTTAAGGGTGACAATCGCACGCTTGGTGCTCTTGCGCTGACCCCATCCGAATTTGGTGCGCTTGCGCTTACCGGCACGGTTGATGGTGTTGATCGATTCGACCTTGACGGAGAAAATCTTCTCCACGGCCAGCTTGATCTCGGTCTTGTTCGAGCGGGGGTCCACCAGGAAGGTGTACTTGCCCTCGTCGATCAGGCCGTAGCTCTTTTCCGAAACGACGGGTGCAATGACGACGTCGCGCGGGTCTTTGATGGTGGCTGCACTCACTTGGCGTCCTCCTCGTTCTTTGCCTTGTCAGCGATGAAAGCCTCAAAAGCAGCCTTGGTGAAGACCACGTCGTCGGCAACCAGCACGTCGTAGGTGTTCAGCTGGTCTGCGTACAGAACGTGAACATCTGTGAGGTTGCGCACCGACAGTGCGGCAACATCGTTGGCGCGCTCGATAACAACGAGCAGGTTCTTGCGCTCGGAGACTGACTTCAGCGCGGCCAGTGCTTCCTTGGAGGAGGGCTTGGTGCCCGCGACCAGATCGGCAATAACGTGGATGCGACCGTTACGGGCGCGGTCAGACAGGGCGCCACGCAGTGCGGCAGCCTTCATCTTCTTGGGGGTGCGCTGGCTGTAGTCACGCGGCGTCGGGCCGTGGACAATGCCACCACCGGTCATGTGAGGAGCACGGATGGAACCCTGACGGGCGCGGCCGGTGCCCTTCTGCTTGAACGGCTTGCGGCCAGCACCGGAAACTTCGGCGCGGGTCTTGGTCTTGTGGGTACCCTGGCGAGCAGCAGCGAGCTGTGCGACGACGACCTGGTGCAGCAGCGGCACGTTGGTCTGGACGTCGAAGATCTCTGCGGGCAGGTCTACCTTGACAGTGCTAGTCATTGAACTAGGCTCCCTTCACGGCGGTGCGTACGAGGACGACCTGGCCGCGGGCACCGGGAACGGCACCCTTGATAAGGAGCAGCGACTTCTCAACGTCAACAGCGTGAACCGTGAGGTTCAGCGTAGTGTGACGTTCTGCGCCCATGCGGCCGGCCATTTTCAGACCCTTGAAGACGCGGCTCGGGGTGGATGCGCCACCGATGGAACCGGGCTTGCGGTGGTTCTTGTGCGCACCGTGGGAGGCTCCAACACCGTGGAAGCCGTGACGCTTCATAACACCGGCGAAGCCTTTACCCTTGCTGGTGCCGACGACGTCGATCTTCTGACCGGCTTCGAAGAGCTCAACAGAAAGCTCCTGGCCCAGTTCGTAAGACGCGGCGTCTGCAGTGCGCAGTTCGACGACATGGCGGCGAGGAGTTACGCCAGCCTTTTCAAAGTGACCAGCCAGCGGCTTGGTGACCTTGCGGGGATCGATCTGGCCGTAGCCGATCTGAACGGCGACATAGCCATCAGTCTCTGCGTTGCGCAGCTGGGTGATGACGTTGGAGTCAGCCTGGACGACAGTTACCGGAATGAGCTTGTTGTTCTCGTCCCAGACCTGGGTCATGCCGAGCTTCGTGCCCAGCAGGCCCTTTACGTTACGGGTTGCGGTCATAGTTTTCTCAGCACCTCCCTACAGCTTGATTTCGATGTTCACGTCGGCCGGCAGGTCGAGACGCATAAGCGAGTCGACAGCCTTGGGCGTGGGGTCGATGATGTCGATCAGACGCTTGTGAGTACGCATTTCAAAGTGCTCACGGCTGTCCTTGTACTTGTGCGGAGAGCGGATCACGCAGTAGATGTTCTTCTCCGTGGGCAGCGGCACGGGGCCCACTACCGTTGCGCCTGCGCGCGTGACCGTCTCAACGATCTTCCGCGCTGAAACATCAATGACCTCGTGGTCATATGACTTCAGCCGGATGCGGATTTTTTGTCCCGCCATGTCGCCTGACTCTCTTTCAGTCTGTGCTTCCCTCGAATAAGGGCTGCCCTGTTCACTTAAGCGTTGTATGTGGCTGCCGAAGCATTTGAAGTAGTACTACCACCCGCCGCACAAGCTGAATCCGGAGGGATCCGGGTTCCTCAACTTGCCGGTGTAACCGACCCCCGCGGTCGGGCGTGTCGCGATTTCCACGCACACTCGTCCGCATTCCTTTGGGGATCTGGGTTATGTTTGGGCTTCAGCTTGGACCCTGACACCCGGCATTATCCGGATCGGGACACGAAGAAGCGCTTGAACAACTCACCTAGTATGCCGGAATTCCTCGGCATAAGCCAATTGGAATCCCAAGGACCATTGCCATCGGCTCAAGGCGTCAGGATGATAGGGGGATGACCGTCCAAGATGCTGCCATGGTGGAAGACCTCGCCAGTCGCATCCGGCCAGCCTTCACCTTGGGTGTCGCGGCGGCGGCTTTCCAGATCGAGGGCTCGCTCACGGCGGACGGACGCGGACCATCTAGTTGGGATGCGTTCGCTGAAAAGCCTGGAGCAATCATCGACGGCCACTCCCCCGCAGTAGCCTGCGACCATTACAACCGGGCGGACGAGGACATCGCCCTCATGCAGGACCTCGGCGTGGATTCCTACCGGTTCTCCCTCTCCTGGCCCCGGATCCAACCAGGCGGCAAGGGACCCATCAACCAGCAGGGCCTGGACTTCTACGACCGCCTGATCGACAAGCTCCTGAAGGCCGGGATCTCCCCTATGGTGACCCTCTACCATTGGGACACTCCCCTGCCGTTGGAGCACGACGGCGGCTGGTTGAATCGTGCGACGGCTGAGCGGTTCGCCGAATATTCCGCTGCGGCCGCAGGCCGCTTCGGCGACCGCGTGGCCCAGTGGGTCACCCTGAACGAACCCGTTTCGGTCGCTTTGCAAGGCTATGCACTCGGCGTCCATGCCCCCGGCAGGCGGCTGCTCTTCGATGCCCTTCCCGCCGCCCACCATCAGTTGTTGGGGCATGGCCTGGCTGTCCAAGCCTTGCGTGCCGCCGGCGTTGCGGGAACCGTTGGCGTTGCCAACGTGCACTCGCCAGTCCAGCCCGCGACTAAGAGACTCACGGACCGTCTCATGGCGAGGGCCTTCGACCTCATCTTCAACCGGGTTTATGCCGATCCCATCCTCTTGGGGAGATACCCGAAGCCCCCGCTGCAAATGAAACCGTGGTTCCGGGCCCTCGGCAACGTCCGGGACGAGGACCTCAGGACGATCCACCAGCCGTTGGACTTCTACGGCGTGAACTATTACTACCCCATCAAGGTCGCCTCTGGCCGGGGCGACGTAAGCACGCCAGGCAACAACTCCGACATGCTGGCCAAGCTCCCGTTCCACCTGGCGGCCTTCCCCGAATATGAAACCACGGGATTTGGTTGGCCGGTGGCACCCGAACACCTCGGAATCCTGCTGCGGGAGCTGAAGGACCGCTACGGGGCGGCCCTACCTCCCCTGTTCATCACAGAAAGCGGTGCGAGCTTCCCGGAGCCGGACCACTCCCTGGGGCCTGTTCACGACTCCGACCGCATCAGCTATCTTGCTTCGCACCTTGGCCACGCATTGCGGGCCACCGCGCCCGGCGGGATCGCCCACGACGTCGAACTTCTTGGCTACTACGTGTGGACGTTGCTGGACAACTTCGAATGGGCCGCCGGTTACTCGCAGCGCTTCGGGCTGGTGCATGTGGACTTCGACACCCTCGAAAGAACCCCCAAGGACTCCTTCTATTGGTACCAGTCTTTGAGCAGGGCGCGCCAAAGCTGATCGACAGTCTGTTTTACAGACCGATCGCGCTAAATCATTCCTTCTTGTTCGCCCGGTTGATCCGCTTGGCACGCTCGATTTCGCGGCGGAAATACTTCTTTCCCCAGAAGATCCCGATCACCGCTACAACAACCACGATCAGAAAAATGAGCCATTCCATTCTGCATTCCTCCTTGGATGCAACGCTATCAGGCCGCCGTGTATCCATTCGATAGATAAATGACTCCAAAGAAGAACCCCGCCACGAACGTGACGGGGTTCTTCTTGGTTTGCTACCGGCCGCCAGGCGGCCGGTCCTTCACCGATCTACAAGTAGAAACTACTTGATGATCTTGGTGACACGTCCCGAACCAACGGTGCGGCCACCTTCACGGATTGCGAAGCCGAGGCCCTCTTCCATAGCGATCGGCTGGATGAGCTCAACGGTCATCTCAGTGTTGTCGCCAGGCATAACCATTTCCGTGCCTTCCGGCAGGGTGATAACGCCGGTTACGTCCGTGGTACGGAAGTAGAACTGCGGGCGGTAGTTCGAGTAGAACGGGTTGTGACGTCCGCCTTCGTCCTTGGAAAGGATGTAGACGTTGGCCTCGAAGTCGGTGTGCGGGGTGATGGAACCCGGCTTGACGACAACCTGGCCACGCTCGACGTCGTCGCGCTTCAGACCGCGGAGCAGGAGGCCACAGTTCTCGCCGGCCCATGCTTCGTCGAGCTGCTTGTGGAACATCTCGATACCAGTAACGGTGGTCTTCTGGATCGGACGGATACCAACGATTTCAACCTCAGAGTTGATCGCCAGGGTACCGCGCTCGGCGCGACCCGTAACAACGGTGCCACGGCCGGTGATCGTGAAGACGTCTTCGATCGGCATCAGGAACGGCTTGTCGCGGTCACGTACGGGGTCCGGAACCGAGTTGTCGACAGCTTCCATGAGGTCTTCGACGGACTTGACCCAAACCGGGTCGCCTTCGAGTGCCTTGAGGCCGGAAACACGCACAACCGGAGCGTCGTCGCCATCGAAGCCCTGAGCGCTGAGCAGCTCGCGAACTTCCATTTCAACGAGGTCGAGAAGCTCTTCGTCGTCGACCATGTCCGACTTGTTCAGCGCGACCAGCAGGTAGGGGACACCAACCTGGCGGGCGAGCAGAACGTGCTCGCGGGTCTGAGCCATCGGGCCGTCAGTGGCGGCAACCACGAGGATCGCACCGTCCATCTGGGCAGCACCGGTGATCATGTTCTTGATGTAGTCAGCGTGACCCGGAGCGTCTACGTGTGCGTAGTGGCGCTTCTCGGTCTGGTACTCAACGTGGGAGATGTTGATGGTAATACCACGCTGGCGCTCTTCCGGAGCAGAGTCAATCGACGCGAAGTCGCGCTGCTCGTTGAGAGTGGGGTACTTGTCGTACAGCACCTTGGAAATGGCGGCAGTCAGCGTCGTCTTACCGTGGTCAACGTGACCAATGGTGCCGATGTTGACGTGCGGCTTAGTCCGCTCGAACTTTGCCTTTGCCACAGGTTCCTCCTAGAACGATTTCAAGTGAGTTGCTCCTCGGCCGCGCTTTTCGCGGCAGAAACTCCAGCAAGTCTACTTGGGGGCTTTGGTTTTGGTGAAATTGCAGATTCAGGGACCAATGCTAGTACCTGGAGTCTGTTCGTGCAGGGGCCGGAACCTGGCCTGGGCCACGGCCCAGCCACCTGCACTGGATGCTTTCCCGGAACCGGGCCAGCATCCTGGATTTTCCGTCGGTGATTACTCGCCGCGGTTCTTCTGGATGATCTCGTCGGCAACTGCCTTCGGGACCTCGGCGTAGCTGTTGAATGTCATGGAGTACACAGCGCGGCCCTGGGTCTTCGAACGCAGGTCACCGATGTAGCCGAACATGCCGGACAGCGGAACGTGCGCACGGATCACCTTGACGCCAGCGGCATCTTCCATGGACTGCATCTGGCCACGACGGGAGTTCAGGTCACCAATAACTTCACCCATGTATTCCTCAGGGGTGCGGACCTCAACATCCATCAACGGTTCGAGCAGAACAGGGTTCGCCTTGCGTGCAGCTTCCTTGAAAGCCATACGGCCCGCGATCTTGAATGCCATTTCCGAGGAGTCAACATCGTGGTACGCGCCGTCAATCAGCGTGGCCTTGATGCCGACAACCGGGTAGCCGGCCAGAACGCCGTCGTTGAGTGCATCCTGGATGCCCGCGTCAACGGACGGGATGTACTCGCGGGGCACGCGGCCACCAGTGACCTTGTTCTCGAACGCGTAGAGCTCGCCGTCGGCGGTGTCCATCGGCTCGATAGCGATCTGGATCTTTGCGAACTGACCCGAACCACCGGTCTGCTTCTTGTGCGTGTAGTCGTGACGCTCTACAGCGCGCTTGATGGTTTCGCGGTAAGCAACCTGCGGCTTGCCGACGTTTGCCTCGACCTTGAATTCGCGGCGCATGCGGTCCACCAGGATGTCCAGGTGGAGTTCGCCCATGCCGGCGATGATGGTCTGACCGGTGTCCTCGTTGAGGGAGACCTGGAAGGTCGGGTCCTCAGCGGAGAGCTTCTGGATGGCCGTGGAGAGCTTCTCCTGGTCACCCTTGGTGTTCGGCTCGATGGCAACCGAGATCACGGGCTCCGGGAAGCTCATGGACTCGAGGACGATCTGGTTGGCGGAGTCGCACAGGGTGTCGCCCGTGGTGGTGTCCTTCAGACCGATAGCTGCGTAGATGTGGCCGGCGGTAGCGCCCTCAACGGGCATTTCCTTGTTGGCGTGCATCTGGAACAGCTTGCCGATGCGCTCCTTCTTGCCCTTGGTGGAGTTGACCACCTGGGCGCCTGCTTCCACGTGACCGGAGTACACGCGGATGAAGGTGAGCTGACCGAAGAACGGGTGCGCGGCAATCTTGAACGCGAGGGCCGAGAACGGCTCCTCGGCAGACGGCTTGCGGGTAAGTTCCTTCTCTTCGTCGCGCGGATCGTGACCGACCATTGGCGGGACGTCGAGCGGGTTCGGAAGGAAGTCAACAACAGCGTCCAGCATCGGCTGTACGCCACGGTTCTTGAAGGCAGAACCACAGAGAACCGGGTAGAGCTCGGAGTTGATGGTCATCTTGCGGATGCCGGCCTTGAGCTCCTCGACACTGAGTTCTTCACCGTCGAGGTACTTTTCCATGAGTTCTTCGGAAGCCTCGGCAACAGTCTCAACGAGCTGTGCGCGGTATTCCTCGGCCTTGGCCTGGAGATCGGCGGGGATCTCCTGGACTTCGTACTTGGCACCCATGGTGACGTCACCCTTGGCATCGCCCGGCCACACCAGCGCGCGCATCTCAAGGAGATCCACGACGCCGACGAAGTCGTTCTCTGCACCGATCGGCAGCTGGAGAACCAGCGGCTTGGCGCCGAGGCGGCTGATGATGGTGTCTACGGTGAAGTAGAAGTCGGCACCGAGCTTGTCCATCTTGTTGACGAAGCAGATACGCGGCACGTTGTACTTGTCGGCCTGGCGCCAAACAGTCTCGGACTGCGGCTCAACGCCTTCCTTGCCATCGAAGACAGCAACAGCGCCGTCGAGGACGCGCAAGGAGCGCTCAACCTCAACCGTGAAGTCCACGTGGCCCGGGGTGTCGATGATGTTGATCTGGTTCTTGTCCCAGAAGCAGGTCACGGCGGCAGACGTGATGGTGATGCCGCGTTCCTTTTCCTGTTCCATCCAGTCGGTCGTCGAAGCGCCGTCGTGCGTTTCGCCGATCTTGTGGTTCACACCTGTGTAAAACAGGATGCGCTCGGTGGTGGTGGTCTTGCCGGCATCGATGTGGGCCATGATGCCGATGTTGCGGACCTTGCTAAGGTCGGTAAGCACGTCCTGTGCCACGGTGTCTCCCTTTCGGATGGACTACACATTCGCCGCCGGCTCAGGGAGCCGACGGCGTACGGGAAGTTTTACCAGCGGTAGTGTGCGAAGGCCTTGTTCGACTCGGCCATCTTGTGGGTGTCTTCGCGACGCTTCACAGCGGCACCGAGACCGTTGGACGCATCCAGGATTTCGTTCTGGAGGCGCTCGGTCATCGTCTTCTCGCGGCGGGCCTTGGAGTAGCCAACCAGCCAACGCAGAGCGAGGGCAGTGGAGCGGCCCGGCTTGACCTCAACGGGAACCTGGTAGGTTGCGCCACCGACACGGCGGGAGCGAACCTCGAGGGAAGGCTTGACGTTGTCCATGGCCTTCTTGAGGGCGGCGACGGGGTCGCCACCGGACTTGGCGCGTGCACCTTCGAGGGCGCCGTAAACGATGCGCTCTGCAGTGGACTTCTTGCCGTCAATCAGAACCTTGTTGATCAGCTGGGTGACCAACGGGGAACCGTAAACGGGATCGGAAACTAGCGGCCGCTTCGGGGCCGGACCCTTGCGAGGCATATTACTTCTTCTCCATCTTTGCGCCGTAGCGGCTGCGGGCCTGCTTGCGGTTCTTGACACCCTGGGTATCGAGGGCACCACGGACGATCTTGTAACGGACACCCGGGAGGTCCTTCACACGACCACCACGGACGAGCACGATGGAGTGCTCCTGGAGGTTGTGGCCAACACCGGGGATGTAGGCGGTAACTTCAACGCCACCGTTGAGGCGCACACGTGCAACCTTACGCAGAGCCGAGTTCGGCTTCTTCGGGGTGGTCGTGTAAACGCGGGTGCAAACACCGCGGCGCATCGGGCTGCCCTTAAGCGCGGGAGCCTTGGTCTTGGAGACCTTAGGCGTGCGGCCCTTGCGGACCAGCTGGTTAATCGTAGGCACTTTCGTGTTCTCCGTTGGTTGATCTCTGCCCCGCGCCCAGGCGTTGGCCTGTGTTTGCGTGAGAGCTTTGGCGTTGTCCCTGCGGCCCGGGTCCAAAGATCCAGTGGGCGTGCAAAAGTGCGGCATTCGTTGCGCACGTAGCCCGCAACCCGGAAACAGGCTCCACCGAAGCATCATGAGAACAAAACCGAAATGATGCTGCGGCGGCCTTCATCCACTGCCACACAGAACAATTACGAAAATTCTAGCATGGCTTGATCTGAGGCCTTAATCGGGTGTAAAGGCCGAGGACGACGACGGCGGGTGCGCGCCGCCGTCGTCGGGCACCTAACGGGAAGGACCCCGCACTCACTGAGTACGGGGTCCTTACCTTGACTTGAAGACTAAGGGCAGGGCGGCAGGGTCCCTACGTGGCGCGGAACGCGACGCGAAAGGGCCCGCCGTGCCCGCTAGCGGAAGTCGTTGCCGAGATCGTAGTCATCCAGCGGGATGGCGTGGAACTCGGGAGCTCCGTCGCCGCCCAAGGCGTCATACGAGAAGTCGGTGAAGGCGCTGGGGCCTGTGAACAGGCTTGCCTTTGCTTCTTCAGTCGGCTCTACGGTGACCTCGGTGTATCGGGGCAGGCCCGTACCGGCCGGGATGAGCTTACCGATGATGACGTTCTCTTTGAGGCCAAGCAGCGGGTCGCTCTTGCCTTCCATGGCGGCCTGCGTCAGAACGCGGGTGGTCTCCTGGAAGGAAGCGGCCGACAGCCAGGACTCGGTTGCCAGAGATGCCTTGGTGATACCCATAAGCTCCGGGCGACCGGAAGCCGGGGTACGGCCTTCGGACACCACGCGACGGTTCTCGTCCTCGAAGCGGCTACGCTCAGCGAGCTCGCCCGGAAGCAGATCTGAGTCGCCGGATTCGATGACGGTCACGCGGCGCAGCATCTGGCGGACGATGACTTCCACGTGCTTGTCGTGGATGCCAATGCCCTGGCTGCGGTAAACGCCCTGGACCTCGTCCACCAGGAACTTCTGGGCGGCACGCGGACCCATGATGCGCAGAACCTGCTTCGGGTCCACAGGACCGTTGATCAGCTTCTGGCCGACGCTGACGTGCTCGCCATCCTCGATGAGGAGGCGGGAACGGCGCAGCACCGGGTAGGCGATCTCCTCGGAACCATCGTCCGGGGTGATGATGAGGCGCATCTGGCGCTCGGACTCTTCGATGGCGATGCGGCCAGCTGCTTCAGCAATCGGTGCAACACCCTTCGGAGTACGGGCCTCGAAGAGCTCCTGGATACGGGGCAGACCCTGGGTGATGTCGTCGCCACCGCTGGCGGAAACAGCACCACCGGTGTGGAACGTACGCATGGTCAGCTGGGTACCGGGTTCACCGATCGACTGTGCGGCAATGATGCCGACGGCCTCTCCGATGTCCACGGTCTTGCCGGTGGCCAGCGAACGGCCGTAGCAGAGCGCACAGGTACCGACCTTGGACTCACACGTGAGCACAGAGCGGACCTTGACCTCGGTGATGCCGGCCGCGAGCAGCTCGGCAATGACGACGTCGCCGCAGTCGGTGCCGGCAGCGGCCAGCACCGCGCCCTTGGAGTCGACGACGTCGACGGCGAGGGTACGTGCGTAGGCGCTGTTCTCGACGTTCTCGTCAAGGACCAGCTCACCGTTGGAGTCCGGCACGGCGATTGCGGTCATGAGACCGCGCTCGGTCCCACAGTCCTCTTCACGGACGATGACGTCCTGCGAAACGTCCACCAGTCGACGGGTCAAGTAACCCGAGTTGGCGGTACGCAGGGCGGTGTCGGCCAGACCCTTGCGGGCACCGTGCGTGGCGATGAAGTATTCCAGCACCGACAGGCCCTCGCGGTACGAGGACTTGATCGGACGCGGGATGATCTCACCCTTCGGGTTGGCCACAAGACCACGGATACCCGCGATCTGGCGGACCTGCATCCAGTTACCGCGTGCACCGGAGGACACCATGCGGTTGATGGTGTTCATCGGGGACAGGCTGTCACGCATCGCCTGGGCGATTTCGTTGGTGGCCTTGTTCCAGATCTCGATCAGTTCCTGGCGACGCTCGTCGTCGTCGATCAGGCCCTTGTCGTACTGGCCCTGGATCTTGGCAGCCATGGTCTCGTAACCGGCCAGGATGGCCGGCTTGGAGGTGGGCACCTCGATGTCGGAGATTGCCACAGTGACGCCGGAGCGGGTGGCCCAGTAGAAACCGGCATCCTTCAGGTTGTCCAGCGTTGCAGCCGTGACAACCTTCGGGTAGCGCTCTGCGAGGTCGTTGACGATCCGGGAGAGCTCGCCCTTGTCGGCAACAGCCTCAACCCACGGGTAGTCCTCCGGCAGGGTCTCGTTGAAGAGAACCTGGCCGAGGGAGGTCTGGACCAGCGCGGTCTGACCCGGCTCCCAGCCTTCCGGAGCTTCCCAGCCGGCGTAAGGAACAAAGCCCTCAAGACGGATCTTGACCTGGGAGTTCAGGTGCAGCTCGCGGGCGTCGTAGGCCATGATGGCTTCCGCAACCGACGAGAAGATACGGCCTTCGCCTGCCGAACCAACACGCTTGGTGGTTAGGTGGTACAGACCGATGATCATATCCTGCGAAGGCAGGGTCACCGGACGGCCATCAGACGGCTTCAGGATGTTGTTCGAGGAGAGCATCAGGATGCGGGCTTCAGCCTGGGCTTCGGGGCTCAGCGGGAGGTGGACTGCCATCTGGTCGCCGTCGAAGTCGGCGTTGAAGGCACCACAAACCAGCGGGTGAAGCTGGATGGCCTTGCCTTCAACAAGCTGCGGCTCGAATGCCTGGATGCCGAGGCGGTGCAGGGTAGGTGCACGGTTGAGCAGCACCGGGTGTTCGGTGATGATCTCTTCCAGCACGTCCCAGACCTGCGGGCGGTAACGCTCGACCATGCGCTTTGCCGACTTGATGTTCTGCGCGTGGTTGAGGTCAACCAGTCGCTTCATCACGAACGGCTTGAAGAGCTCCAGGGCCATCTGCTTGGGCAGACCACACTGGTGCAGCTTCAGCTGCGGGCCGACGACGATGACCGAACGGCCTGAGTAGTCGACGCGCTTGCCGAGCAGGTTCTGGCGGAAACGGCCCTGCTTGCCCTTGAGCATGTCGCTCAGGGACTTCAGCGGACGGTTGCCTGGACCCGTGACGGGACGGCCACGACGGCCGTTGTCGAAGAGGCTGTCAACAGCTTCCTGAAGCATGCGCTTCTCGTTGTTGACGATGATCTCCGGAGCACCGAGGTCAAGCAGTCGCTTGAGTCGGTTGTTGCGGTTGATCACGCGGCGGTAGAGGTCGTTGAGGTCGGAGGTCGCGAAGCGGCCACCGTCCAACTGGACCATCGGGCGCAGTTCCGGCGGGATCACCGGGACAGCGTCCAGCACCATTCCGAGCGGGCTGTTGTTGGTAGTCAGGAACGCATTGACAACCTTCAGTCGCTTGAGGGCACGGGTCTTGCGCTGGCCCTTGCCGTTCTGGATGGTGTCGCGCAAGGACTCGGACTCTGCCTGCATGTCGAAGTTCTCAAGACGCTTCTTGATGGCTTCGGCACCCATGGAGCCTTCGAAGTACATGCCGTAGCGGTCGCGCAGTTCGCGGTACAGGCCTTCGTCACCTTCGAGGTCTGCGACCTTGAGGTTCTTGAAGCGGTCCCAGACCTGCTCGAGGCGCTCGATTTCAGCGTCCGCACGCTTGCGGACGTTGGCCATCTGACGATCCGCGGAGTCGCGGGCCTTCTTCTTGTCCGCAGCCTTGGCGCCTTCACCTTCGAGGCGGGCAAGCTCGTCCTCAAGGTCGCGGGCAATCGTGGCGATGTCGCTGTCGCGGTTGTCGACGAGCTGCTTCTTCTCGAGGTCGTGCTCAACCTGGAGGTTCGGCAGTTCCGCGTGACGACTCTCGGTGTCCACGCTGGTGATCATGTAGGCAGCGAAGTAGATGACCTTTTCAAGGTCCTTCGGTGCCAGGTCAAGGAGGTAGCCCAAACGGGAGGGAACGCCCTTGAAGTACCAGATGTGCGTGACGGGAGCAGCCAGTTCGATGTGGCCCATGCGTTCGCGGCGCACCTTGGCGCGTGTGACTTCAACGCCACAACGCTCACAGATGATGCCCTTGAAGCGCACGCGCTTGTACTTGCCGCAGTAGCATTCCCAGTCGCGGGACGGGCCGAAGATCTTCTCGCAGAAGAGGCCGTCCTTCTCGGGCTTGAGCGTGCGGTAGTTGATGGTTTCCGGCTTCTTGACCTCACCGTACGACCAGCCACGGATGTCTTCCGCGGTGGCTAGGCCGATCTGCATGAGGCCGAAGGAGGATTCGCTGGACATATGGTCCCTGTTCTCTCTTGTTCTCTAAATTCTGAAGTCTTGATTTACGGAAAGAGGCAGCTGCCTTGGCTGGCGGTTCGCACCGCCAGCCAAAAGCGGCTGTTAGACCTCTTCTACGGAGCTGGGCTCTGCGCGAGACAGATCAATGCCCAGTTCTTCCGCAGCCGTAAAGACTGCGTCATCAGAGTCACGCATTTCGATCGTCGTACCATCCGTGGAAAGAACTTCCACGTTCAGGCACAGCGACTGCATTTCCTTGATCAAGACCTTGAAGGATTCCGGAACGCCAGGCTCGGGGATGTTCTCTCCCTTGACAATGGCTTCGTAAACCTTCACGCGGCCGTGGATGTCATCCGACTTGATCGTCAGCAGTTCCTGGAGGGTGTAGGCAGCGCCGTATGCTTCGAGCGCCCACACTTCCATTTCACCGAAGCGCTGGCCACCGAACTGTGCCTTACCACCCAGCGGCTGCTGCGTGATCATGGAGTACGGGCC
Organism: Arthrobacter sp. DMZ02-1R; assembly: GCF_057747935.1. Lineage (NCBI taxonomy): Bacteria > Bacillati > Actinomycetota > Actinomycetes > Micrococcales > Micrococcaceae > Arthrobacter > Arthrobacter sp. DMZ02-1R. Next base: position 1,117,780 of record NZ_CM173230.1, on the reverse strand, counting down.
GGTGGAGCGCGCGTGGATCTTGTCGTCCACCAAGTGGTGGAGCTTCAGGATGTACATGTAGCCCACGGAGACCGGGTCCGGGAACGGCTCGCCGGAGCGGCCGTCGAACAATCGAGTCTTGCCGGAGGAGTCGATCAGGCGGTCGCCGTCACGGGTCACGTTGGTGGAATCCAGCAGACCTGTGATTTCCTCTTCGCGTGCACCGTCGAACACCGGGGTGGCGACGGTGGTCTGGCCGGTTTCACGAGGCAGGTTCGGAAGGTTCTTGACCCACTCCGGCTCGCCTTCGATCTTCCAACCGGTCTTGGCAACCCAACCGAGGTGCGTTTCGAGCACCTGGCCGACGTTCATACGGCCCGGAACACCCAGGGGGTTCAGGACGATGTCCACAGGGGTACCGTCAGCAAGGAACGGCATGTCTTCGATCGGGAGGATCTTGGAGATGACGCCCTTGTTACCGTGGCGGCCGGCGAGCTTGTCGCCGTCGGTGATCTTACGCTTGGCAGCAACGTAGACGCGGACGAGCTGGTTGACGCCCGGGGGCAGCTCGTCGTCGTTGTCGCGGTCGAAGACGCGAACGCCGATAACCGTACCGGACTCGCCGTGGGGAACCTTCAGGGAGGTGTCACGCACTTCGCGGGACTTCTCGCCGAAGATCGCACGGAGCAGGCGCTCTTCCGGGGTCAGTTCGGTTTCACCCTTCGGGGTGACCTTACCGACCAGGATGTCGCCGGCTTCAACCTCGGCACCGATGTGGATGATGCCGCGCTCGTCCAGTCCGGCGAGGACTTCCTCGGACACGTTGGGGATGTCACGGGTGATTTCCTCGGCACCAAGCTTGGTGTCGCGGGCATCGATCTCGTGCTCCTCGATGTGGATAGAGGAAAGGACGTCCTCAGCGACGATGCGCTGCGACAGGATGATGGCGTCCTCGAAGTTGTGGCCTTCCCATGACATGAATGCCACGAGGAGGTTCTTACCGAGGGCGAGTTCACCCTGATCCGTTGCCGGGCCGTCAGCGATGATGCCGCCGACTTCGAGGCGCTGGCCTTCGTTGACCAGGACACGGTGGTTGTAGCAGTTGCCCTGGTTGGAACGGGCGAACTTGTTGATGCGGTAGCTGGTTTCCGTGCCGTCGTCGTTGAGCATGGTGACGAGGTCAGCGGAAACTTCGTTGACGACACCGGCCTTCTTCGCGATGACAACGTCACCGGCGTCGACGGCGGCAGCGCGCTCCATGCCGGTACCCACGAACGGGGCCTCGGAACGGACCAGCGGCACAGCCTGGCGCTGCATGTTGGCACCCATGAGTGCGCGGTTTGCATCGTCATGCTCGAGGAACGGAATCAGTGCGGTAGCTACGGACACCATCTGGCGCGGGGAGACGTCCATGAACTGAACTTCGCCAGCCGGAACCAGAACGGGCTCGCCTCCACCACCACGGGCACGGACAAGCACGGTTTCTTCCGCGAACTTCTTGTCGGCATCCAGCGGTGCGTTGGCCTGTGCGATCAGGACTTCGGCTTCGTCGTCGGCGGTGAGGTACTGGACCTCATCGGAAACGACGCCCTCGGAAACCAGGCGGTACGGAGTCTCGATGAAACCGAACGGGTTGATGCGGCCGTAGGAAGCCAACGAACCGATCAGACCAATGTTCGGGCCTTCAGGAGTTTCGATGGGGCACATACGTCCGTAGTGGGACGGGTGAACGTCTCGAACTTCCATGCCGGCGCGGTCACGGGACAGACCACCCGGGCCAAGGGCCGACAGGCGGCGCTTGTGGGTCAGACCCGACAACGGGTTGTTCTGGTCCATGAACTGGGACAGCTGGGACGTTCCGAAGAACTCCTTGATTGCTGCCACGACAGGGCGGATGTTGATCAGGGTCTGCGGCGTGATGGCTTCGACGTCCTGCGTGGTCATGCGTTCGCGGACCACACGCTCCATGCGGGACAGGCCGGTGCGGACCTGGTTTTCGATCAGTTCGCCAACGGCGCGGATGCGGCGGTTACCGAAGTGGTCGATGTCATCGATCTCGACGCGGAGCTCGTGGTCTTCGCCATCGCGCTTGCCCATGAGGGTCTTCTCGCCGGCGTGAAGCGCGACGAGGAACTTGATCATGGCGACGATGTCTTCAACGTGCAGGACCGAAGCTTCCTTGTCGCCAAGGGAGCGGTCGATGCCGAGCTTGCGGTTGATCTTGTAACGGCCAACCTTGGCCAGATCGTAGCGCTTGGCGTTGAAGTACAGGTTGTCCAGCAGCGACTGGGCAGCCTCGACGGTGGGCGGCTCGCCCGGACGCAGCTTGCGGTAGATGTCCAGAAGAGCGTCTTCGCGGGTTTCGGTGGCGTCCTTCTCCAGCGTTGCACGCATGGAGTCGTACTGGCCGAACTCTTCCAGGATCTGGCCTTCGGTCCAACCAAGGGCCTTCAGCAGAACGGTGACCGACTGCTTGCGCTTGCGGTCGAGGCGTACGCCGACCTGGTCGCGCTTGTCGATTTCGAGCTCGAACCATGCACCGCGGGACGGGATGATCTTTGCAGTGAAGATGTCCTTGTCACTGGTCTTGTCAGCGGTGCGCTCAAAGTAGGCGCCCGGCGAACGAACCAGCTGGGAGACGACGACACGCTCGGTGCCGTTGACAACAAACGTTCCCTTCTCCGTCATGAGAGGGAAATCGCCCATGAACACGGTCTGCTGCTTGATTTCACCCGTGTTGTTGTTCATGAACTCGGCCTTGACATACAGCGGTGCCGAGTAAGTGGCGTCACGGTCTTTGCATTCGGCCATGGTGTACTTCGGATCAGCGAACTCCGGCTCGGAGAAGCTCAGGGACATAGTGCCCTGGAAGTCCTCGATGGGGGAGATCTCTTCGAAGATGTCGGCAAGTCCAGAGGTGGTGGCGACGCTCAGGTCGCCTTCCTCGACAGCTTTCGCTACCCGCGCCTGCCAGCGTTCGTTTCCGACCAGCCAGTCAAAGCTGTCTGTCTGCAGTGCGAGCAGATTCGGAACGTCCAGCGGTTCGTGAATCTTTGCGAATGAGAGCCGGCGAGTTGCACCATCGGTGCTTGCCGTATTAGCGGTTTCGTTATTAGAGGTGCTCGAGGCGACCAAGAGGGATCCTTCCACAGACCTTCAGGCGTTTTCAGATCTCCCCCGCTTGCACCCTGCAGATTGAATCCGCAGTGTACCTTTCCGGTTCCGCTATATGACCCGGGACCCCGGCCGGCCAAGAGCGTGCACGTTCGAAACGGCACATCAAAAGGCGCAGCTGAGGGGTAAAGCCCACCGCTATATGAAGGCTGAAGGTTAACAGGGAAGACGCAAATATCCACAATACGGCAAATCAACCCACCTGTCTACCCCACATTTCGCCTGAATGCAAGCACGGTTGCTGCAGGCACCTATGCGGCCGCCGCGGACGGAATGTTGTTCGGGGCTCCATCGTTGAATGGAGAGGTGATGGGCGCCACGGTAGCCTAGGCTCACCACCCTTGATCGGAAGAGAGAAAATGAGCACCCCTTCAGACAAAAGGGACAACAACGAAGTTGTCATCCTTTCCGCCACCCGTACCCCACAGGGCAGGTTGAACGGTCAACTGGCTGGACTCACCGCCGTCGAACTCGGTGCGCACGCCATTTCAGGCGCCATCGCGGCGAGCGGACTCACCGCGGACAAAGTGGACGCGGTGATCATGGGACAAGTCCTGCAAGCGGGAGCCGGCCAAAATCCTGCCCGGCAGAGTGCCATAGCTGCCGGCATCGGATGGAACATCCCGGCCGTCACCATCAACAAGGTCTGTCTTTCCGGGCTGACTGCCGTGATCGATGCCGCGCGAATGATCCGCAGCGGCGATGCCAGCGTTGTGGTTGCTGGCGGTCAGGAATCGATGAGCCGCGCTCCCCATTTGCTGCCAGGCTCACGGCAAGGGTGGAGCTACGGGGCAATCCAGGCTCTCGACGTTGCGGCGCATGACGGTCTCACGGACGCCTTTGATGGCCAGTCGATGGGCCTGTCCACCGAGATCAAGAACCTCTCGCTGGGCATCGACCGCCGCTCCCAGGATGAAGTGGCCGCTGCTTCGCACCAGCGTGCCGCCGCGGCCGCGGAGCAAGGAGTGTTCGACGGGGAGATCACACCCATCAGCATCAAACAGCGCAAGGGCGAACCCCTGGTGTTGACAAGCGACGAAGGCGTCCGCCCCCAGACCACTCTCGAGACCTTGGCCCCGTTGAAGGGCGCCTTCGCCTCCGACGGAACCATCACGGCGGGCAACTCGTCCCCCCTCTCCGACGGCGCCTCCGCACTGGTGCTCACGAGCCGCCGCTTTGCCGAGGAGAACGGCCTTGAGTATCTTGCCGTCCTCGGCAAGCCCGGGCAAGTGGCCGGACCTGACAACAGCCTGCATTCGCAGCCGTCCAACGCCATCCGGCATGCTTTGGACCGCGCCGGATGGACAACTGCCGATCTGGACTTCATCGAGATCAACGAAGCGTTCGGCTCGGTTGCGGTGCAGTCCTTGAAGGACTTGGACTACCCCTTGGAAAAGTGCAATATCCATGGCGGGGCAATCGCTATTGGCCATCCGATCGGGGCCTCCGGGGCTCGGCTTGCCCTGCATGCGGCCCACGAGCTGAAGCGCCGCGGCAAAGGCAAGGCGGCAGTCGCCTTGTGTGGCGGCGGAGGTCAGGGCGAAGCACTGCTACTGTACCGCGACTAGGAATTCGGCAGCGGGAGCGGGCACTTGAGAAATGAGGCATGAATGCGGGGCACTGAGCGATTCCTGGCCGACGCAGCCGCCCGCGGACTGGAGGTCCAGCTCGTGGAACGGGCGGCGGCCGGAAGTCTTGAGGAAGCGGGCCGCATCATGGGGATCACGCCGTCGGACATTGTGAAGTCCCTTGTGGTCAAACACCGGGACGGCACTTTCCTGTTCGCGCTGGTTCCTGGTGACCGGCAGATCTCCTGGCCAAAACTGCGCGCACTCCTCGGCGTCAACAAGCTGTCCATGCCATCCGCCGAAATTGCCTTCGAGGCCACCGGCTATGAGCGCGGCACAATCACTCCGTTGGGAAGTTCAAAGCCGTGGCCGGTCTATGCTGACGCCAGCATCGCGGGACGAAGGGTATCCATGGGTGCCGGCGAACACGGATTCAGCGCTTTCGTGAAGGCCGACGAACTGGCTGCCGCGTTGCAGGCCGTCGTGGCCGACATCAGCGACCCCATCTGACCCTTCCAAAAGCAACGCGGGGTCACTTACGGCCCATCGAGCAGCACCCAGTGGGCCGTAAGTGACCCCGCGTTGCTCTTAAATGCAGGAAGCCCCGCCCGGACGAATCCGGACAGGGCTTCCTGGGTAAAGCGAATTACCCGAAGAGGCGAGTTACTTGACAGTAACCGTGGCGCCTGCAGCTTCGAGCTGATCCTTGGCCTTCTCTGCAGCTTCCTTGGTGGCGCCTTCGAGGACAGCCTTCGGTGCACCGTCAACCAGGTCCTTGGCTTCCTTGAGGCCGAGGGAGGTGATGGCGCGAACTTCCTTGATCACTGCGATCTTCTTTTCGCCGGCAGCTTCGAGGATGACATCAAATTCGGTCTTCTCTTCAACTTCTTCGCCAGCGCCGCCCGCAGCCGGGCCTGCAACTGCAACAGCAGCAGCAGTAACTTCGAAGGTCTCTTCGAAGAGCTTGACGAACTCGGAGAGCTCGATGATGGTCAGTTCCTTGAAAGCTTCAATGAGCTCTTCGTTGCTGAGCTTCGCCATGTTTGGCGTCCTTCCTTTAGGTGGTGCCGCCACGGACATCGTCCGTTACCGCACCGCAGTTTGATGGGGGAGAACTTAGTTCTCTTCGGTTGCTGCTTCAGCGGCTTCAGCCGGAGCGGCAGCCTCTTCTACAACAGCCTCGGCGGGAGCCTCTTCGGCAGCCGGTGCTTCTTCAGCGGCCGGTGCTACAGCGCCGCCCTCTTCTTCAAGCTTGAGGCGGAGAGCGTCAATGATGCGTGCAGCAGCGGCAGCAGGTGCCTTGAGGATGCCTGCAACCTTGGCGAGCTGCAGCTCACGGGACTCGAGGGCTGCCAGAGCGACAACCTCTGCTGCGTTCAGTGCCTTGCCCTCAAAGTAACCGGTCTTGATGACCAGCTGCTTGTTGACCTTGGCAAAGTCCGTCAGGCTCTTGGCGGCAGCAACCGCGTCACCCTTGATGAATGCAATCGCAGTGGGGCCGGCGAGCTGACCGTCGAATGCTTCGACACCAGCTTCCTTGGCTGCAATGGCGGTCAGGGTGTTCTTGACGACCGAGAACTTGGTGTCCAGGCCGAGAGAAACACGCAGCTCCTTGAGCTGTGCGACAGAGAGCCCGCGGTATTCGGTCAGGACAGCGGCGTTCGATTCCTTGAAATCGTTCGTGATCTCAGCTACTGCAGAGATCTTGCTTGGCGTTGCCATAACCCTCCTTCCGGGGAATAAAGCCGGTCTTCCGGGTCCCCGCTCAAAAGAGCTGTAACTAAAAACGCCCCGCGCAGATGCACGGGGCTTGGCTCGACGCGATCACATGATCGTGGAGACTTGCTTCGTTCACCTGCGCCGGCCGCCCTTTGTCAGGGTCCTTCGTCAGGGAACTCACTTGATTCTTCCGCGCGTCGCTGCAGAGTTGAGCTGCGCACAGAGGAGTGGATTCCCATCAACCGACGGTCTTTGGTAGTTCAAGCTTACGGGACGGGCAAGTCCATCACCAAATCACGCCGCCTCACTCAGAGGAAGTGACCTTCGGACCCATGTCCGGCAGCTCCTTTTGCCACAGCCCTGTGACTCCTGCCGTGGTAAATCCCAATTGCTTGTTCACCGTCAGCAGGTACCGATTCTCCGGGGCATTCCATGTGTAGATCACCCGAGCGTCCGGGAACTGCTCGCTAAGGCGCTGCATGTTGGCGACCTTGATCAGGAGTCCGAGCTTGTTTCCCCGGTGCTCCTGCAGGACGATCGTGTCGTCTTGGAAGACGACATCCTGGCGTTGCGCCAGAACGCCAATAGTAGTGAGTCCAACGATGCGCCCGCTGGCGACGTGCTCGACGGCGGTGACCACTGTTCGGCGCCCCTGCGCGACGGCGGCGTCTTCCGCCTGACGCAGGACACCGGCGTCGAACACTAACTGCTGCTGCTCAGCCTCAGCGGTCTCGCCGCCCTCCGACACAACTTCGCCAGCAGCGTTCTCGAGCGCGGCCACGGCCTCGAGCCATTGCTCCGGGCAACGGTCCGTCCAGTGGTGGACGCGGTACCGGCTGGCATTCGCATCCTCTGCTTCGGCCTCAAGCTCGGCGACGAGTTTCGAGTCCAGCGGGAGGGCGCAGGAACTGAACTGTTCGATGTGCTGGAGTGTGTAGCCTGTGCGCCGGGCAAAGTCGACCTCGCGGCTGGCCAGGGGGACGAACCCGAGGCCGCTGCCAGGCACCAATTGTTCGTCGGCACCCCCGCGCAGGGACGCGGCAGGGTGGTTGGTGTCCACCATGATCATCGTCCTGCCCTCGCTCTTGGCGAAATGTTCGGCGGCCTCCAGAAGCTGCCGCCCTACACCCCTGCGTTGGAACTCCGGGAGGATATCGAGGGTGAATTCGGCCAGGTCCATGTTGTCGGCAAGCGGGAGCGCGATGTCGACCGTGCCGACGATGCGGCCGTCGAGGCGGGCCACAAGGATGACCTGGCGTTCGTAAGGATCTGCCAGTTCGAGCAGTTTCTCCAACGGCGTGTAGGCGAGGTCGTCGCTCCCCCAGATCTGCATCCGGACTTTGCGGCTGACTTCCACGGCGGCGAGGAAATCCTTCGCGTCATCGGCGTCAAGGGAATCCGGGATCCAGAGTTGGCCGATCTCCACCGTGCTCGTCATTTGGTCCTCTTTTGCCATTCGCCGTCGTATCCCACCGGTCGGAAGCCGAGCTGTACGTTGATGGCCAGCATATGTTCGTTTTCCTCGGCGTTAAAAGTCATGACGCGTTGGACAGCCGGATATTCTGCTTGCAGTCGCCTCAGGTTCGCCAATTTCACGAGCATCCCCAATCCATGGCCTCGGTGCGGGCTCGCAACCAAGGTGTCGTCCTGATCGGCCATCCACGGCTTCGCAGGATCGAGGTAAATCACGGTGTAAGCGGCGAGTTCCCCCGTTGGGCGATGTTGCGCGACCGCCACAAGGGCAGTCTGGCCCTCGGCAAGGGTGGTGTCCTCAAGTTGCCTGACACGTGCAGCGTCCCAAGCCTCTGCCTCAATTTCAAGGCCTCCCGCGGGAGTATCCGTGCTCATCCGGCCCATGAGAACCGCCATTTGCTCCACGTATTCGCCGGGGCAACGGTTCGTCCAACCAAGGACCCTGTATCCGGCATCCGCTTTGGAATGCGCTGTGAACTCAAGGTTCGCCCACTCCGCGTGGTCCATTTCCAGTCTGCTGAACCTACTTGTCTGTTCCAGGCTGTATCCGTTCTTGAGGCAGAACGCGACGCCCGGACCATCTCCGGGTACTCCCGTGGCCGGGGCAAGGCGACCGGCCACGCCGAAGCCGACGGGGTGTTCAGTATGCGCCTGCAGGACATGCCTTCCCTGTGCCTTCGCGACCTCCTCGACGGTGCGGAGCAATGCGGTTCCGATTCCAAGCCCGCGGTGTCTCTCCAGGACATCTACATGTAGCCATGCCGTGCCGACATTGTCTTTGAGCGGAACGTGGCAGGAAGCGTAGCCAGCGATGCTTCCGTCAACCCGCGCAAGAAAGCTCTTGGATACTTCGTAAGGAGTGTCGCGCCATCCGGCAAGCCGGACCGGCGCCGACGATGCCCTGTCCAAGTTTCCCCAAGTTTCCAGCACCATGGCGTCCATCGCGGACGAAAGTTCCCGGAACTCCCCGCTGTCCGGCCCTTCCAAGGACTCCGGCAGATGGAACTCATGGATGCTGAAGTCCGGGGGCTGGCCTGTCATGTCCTCAGCCTAATCAGCGGCCGCCGGCCGCGATAGGTGCCCGACGCCGGGACGTGGCTCACCGCTCGAGGTGCCCGACGCCGGGACGTGCGGGCCGCCGTCGTACGCTTCACCGTGCCGCGAAGGCAGCTCCGCAAGCAGACAAACAAAAGGACCGCCCGGCAATTGCCGGACGGTCCTTTCAGAGTCGATGCTCCCTGTGGCTTACGCCTCGGTGAGAACCTTGGTGACGTTCGGGTCAACGGAGATGCCCGGGCCGAACGTGGTGGCGACGGTAGCCTTCTGGATGTAGCGGCCCTTGGAAGCGGACGGCTTCAGGCGAAGCACCTCTTCCAGAGCGGCTGCGTAGTTCTCGGCCAGCTTCAGCTCGTCGAAGGAAACCTTGCCGATGATGAAGTGCAGGTTGGAGTGCTTGTCAACGCGGAAGTCGATCTTGCCACCCTTGATGTCGTTGACAGCCTTGGTGACGTCGGCGGTCACGGTACCGGTCTTCGGGTTCGGCATGAGGTTACGCGGGCCGAGGACCTTACCGAGGCGGCCAACCTTGCCCATGAGGTCAGGGGTTGCCACTGCGGCGTCGAAGTCGGTCCAGCCGGCTGCGATCTTTTCGATCAGGTCATCGGAACCAACGAAGTCGGCGCCTGCAGCGATTGCGGCTTCGGCCTTGTCGCCCGTTGCGAAAACCAGGACGCGGGCAGTCTTACCCGTGCCGTGCGGCAGGTTGACGGTGCCGCGGACCATCTGGTCGGCCTTACGCGGGTCGACGCCCAAACGGAAAGCAACCTCAACGGTGGCGTCGAACTTGGACGGGTTGGTGTCCTTGGCGAGCTTGATGGCCTCGAACGGGGCGTAGAACTTGTCTGCCTCGATCTTGGCTACGGCTGCCTCATATGCTTTGCTGCGCTTTGCCATGCTGCTTATTCTCCTTGTGCAGTTGTGGTCTGCGGACCGCGCTGGGCCCTGCCACAGTTGGAAATCCGGCGTGGATCTCCAACATTTTCAATATTTCAATAGTGCCGGTTTCCCGGCGGTTGAAGGCTGGTATTAGCCTTCGACGGTGATGCCCATGGAGCGTGCGGTGCCGGCGATGATCTTGGCAGCACCCTCAAGGCTGGTGGCGTTGAGGTCTTCCATCTTGGTGGTGGCGATCTCGTTAACCTGTGCCTGGGTCAGCTTGGCAACCTTGACGGTGTGCGGCGTGGGCGAACCCTTGGCAACGCCCGCAGCCTTCTTGATGAGCTCTGCAGCCGGCGGGGTCTTGGTGATGAAGGTGAAGGAGCGGTCTTCATAGACCGTGATTTCAACCGGGATAACGTTTCCGCGCTGGGCTTCCGTCGCAGCGTTGTACGCCTTGCAGAATTCCATGATGTTGACACCGTGCTGGCCAAGCGCAGGACCGATCGGCGGGGCCGGGTTGGCGGCACCTGCCTGGATCTGCAGCTTGATGAGGCCGGTGACCTTCTTCTTGGGAGCCAATGTAGGTCCTTCTCTCAATAACTTCCTAGGACACAGGAGCGTGCCTCAGGTTTGTGGCCGCCATGGCAAGGCGACCGACCGCTCCGTGGCTGCTAAGCCGGCAGCCGCGGGGCGAAATTCTGGGATCAACTAGATCTTGGAGACCTGGTTGAATGCGAGCGTCACCGGGGTTTCGCGTTCGAAGATCGACACCAGAACCACAAGCGTCTGGGAATCCATCTTGATCTCGGAGATCGTTGCGGGAAGGGTCTCGAACGGACCTTCCTTGACGATGACCGACTCTCCGACCTCGAAGTCGATGTCGACAGGGGTCTGGTGCTGCTTGTTGACCGGCTTGCCCTTCTCGGCCTGCTGCTCTTCGAAGACCGGAGCCAGCATGGAGAAGACCTCGTCAAGGCGAAGAGGGACGGGGTTGTGGGCGTTACCTACAAAGCCGGTGACACCCGGGGTGTGGCGAACGGCGCCCCAGGATGCGTCAGTCAGGTCCATGCGGACGAGGACGTAACCCGGAATGCGGACGCGGTTGATGATCTTGCGCTGGGCGTTCTTGATCTCGACCACTTCCTCCATGGGCACTTGGATTTCGAAGATGTAATCTTCCATGTCCAGGGTCTGGATGCGGGTCTCAAGGTTGGCCTTGACGCGGTTTTCGTAGCCAGCGTAGGAGTGGATGACGTACCAGTCACCTTCCTGGCGGCGAAGCTTGGCCTTGAACTCGTCAGCGGGGTCGGCGGGCGCTACGGCTGCAGCGGCCGCCAGGGCGTCGGCGTCGGCGTCGGCGTCGGACTCATCCTGGTCGGCGTCGTCGGAAGACTCGTCGTCGTCGGACTCATCCTGGTCGGCGTCGTCGACGTCGGCAGTTTCGGGCGCAGCAGAATCGACCTCGGATCCTTCCACGGCGTCAGCCGCGGCGTGGGCCGTGCTTTCAGCGGGCCCATCCAGCTCAGTCTCAGTTACCTCGAGCTCCTGCTCAGACACTTGGTCTCCTGCTTCCTCATTGCCTAACATGCCTATTTAAATGGCTCAATTCCGCAAACCCTGCGAAATCCCTTGATTTTCCGGGGATTTCGCGCGGTTTACGGACCGATCCGCTTAGTGGTTCGTGGTGCCAGTAGCGCCGAAAACCCATTTGATTCCCGTACCGAAAGCCAGGTCCAGGATGGTGACGATAAGCATCATGATGGCCACAAACACCAGCACCACGAGCGTGTAGTTGACCAGTTCCTTACGGGTGGGGGCAACGACCTTCTTGAGCTCACCAATTACCTGGCGGACAAAAAGTGCAATTCGAGCGAAGAGGCCAGAATCGGACTTCTTGGCAGGGCGGCCCTTCGAGCTGCTCGCAGCTGTTTCGGTCACCTGATCCTCACTCATCTATGCAAACGTCGTTGACCCGACTCTGATCAGAGCCATGGTTGCTGCGCTTGTTCCAAGGAGAACCCCGGAACAGCTTGCGCAGGGCAGACAGGACTCGAACCTGCAACCTGCGGTTTTGGAGACCGCTGCGCTACCAATTGCGCCACTACCCTATGGAACGAATCCATATTTTGGCCGCAACCCATCAAAAGCCGAGGACCCCCTGGGACCAGGAGATTCCGGACCCAGTCTGGGGCGCGAACCATTGTGATGTTTTTCAACACCGGTGAACCAGTCTACGCAACAACGTCGCGATAGTCGAACCGGGTCATTTCCGGAGTGTTCAGGCCGTCCCGGTCGTGTGATCAGCGCTCGCTTTATCAGCCTTCACTGTCACTTTCCCGGTGTTAGTCCGATAGCTCCGCAGAACAGCATAAAGTAGATTCCGTCGAATCCCACCATCCAGCTCATGAGCTGCCAGCGAAGAACGGTGCGTTAATGTCTGCCGGAATACCTGCCGCCCGCATTTCACAGCGAATTGCCGCCATCGCCGAATCCGCCACCCTTGCCGTTGACGCCAAGGCCAAGGCGCTCAAGGCAGCGGGTCGTCCCGTGATCGGCTTCGGTGCCGGGGAGCCCGACTTCCCGACACCCGACTACATCGTGAAGGCCGCCGTCGAAGCCGCCGCCCAGCCGAAGTACCACCGCTACTCCCCCGCAGCTGGCCTGCCGGAACTGAAGCAGGCCATTGCGGACAAGACGTTCCGCGATTCCGGCTACAAAGTCGAGGCTTCCCAGGTGATGGTCACCAATGGCGGCAAGCAGGCTGTCTACAACACGTTCGCCACACTTGTTGACCCCGGCGACGAGGTCATCATCCCCACGCCTTTCTGGACCACCTACCCGGAGGCAATCCGCCTGGCCGGAGGCGTGCCTGTTGAGGTCTTCGCCGGCCCGGAGCAGGGTTACCTGGTCACCGTGGAACAGCTTGAGGCCGCGGTCACGGACAAGACGAAGATCCTGCTTTTCGTCTCCCCGTCCAACCCCACCGGTGCCGTCTACAGCGCCGAACAGGTGGCAGAGATCGGAAAATGGGCAGCGGCCAAGGGCCTCTGGGTCGTCACCGACGAAATCTATGAGCACCTGACCTACGACGGCGTGCCCTTCACCTCGATTGCCACCGCCGCCCCCGAGCTCGGCGACAAGGTGGTCATCCTCAACGGTGTGGCCAAGACTTATGCGATGACCGGATGGCGCGTCGGATGGATGATCGGCCCGGCCGACGTCATCAAGGCCGCCACAAACCTCCAGTCGCACTCGACGTCGAACGTTTCGAACATCATGCAGATCGCGGCCCTGGCCGCAGTCTCCGGTCCGCTGACCGCCGTCGACGAGATGAAGGTTGCCTTCGACCGCCGCCGCAAAGCGATTGTCGCCGGACTGAACGCGATCGAGGGTGTGGAATGCCCGACGCCGGCCGGCGCCTTCTACGTGTACGCCGACGTTCGCGGATTGCTGGGCAAGGAGTTCCCGACGTCGAACGGTCCTGTCCGTCCGTCGACGTCTGCCGAGCTTGCCTCGCTAATCCTCGACGAAGTTGAAGTCGCGGTCGTTCCGGGCGAGGCTTTCGGCCCTTCGGGTTACGTGCGCTTGTCCTACGCCTTGGGTGACGAGGACCTCGCCGAGGGCGTTCGACGCCTGCAGGAGTTCCTCGGCCAGGCCAAGTAGCCTTTCGCCTGCACAAACGCTCGCTCACCTTGAGATAAAGGTGAGCGAGCGTTTGGGTTTAAGGCACCAAAGGTGAGCGAGCGTTTGGGTTTAAGGCACCAAAGGTGAGCGAGCGTTTGGGTTTAAGGCACCAAAGGTGAGCGAGCGTTTGGGCTTAAGCGAGCGTCAGAGGAGGCGGCGCTCGGCGGCCCATTTCGTCAGTTCATGGCGGCTGGAGAGCTGGAGCTTGCGGAGCACCGCGGAGACATGGGTTTCCACGGTCTTGATCGAAATGAACAATTCCTTGGCAACCTCCTTGTAGCTGTAGCCTCGCGCGATGAGGCGCATGACTTCCAGTTCCCTGGCGGAGAGGCGGTCCAGTTCGTCGTCGGCGATCTCCGCAGGTGAGGTCCCGAACGCGTCCAACACAAAACCCGCGAGCCGCGGCGAGAACACGGCGTCGCCGTCGGCCACGCGGATCACGGCGTCGGAGATCTCCGTGCCGGAAATGGTCTTGGTAACGTAGCCGCGGGCCCCGGCCCGGATGACGGCAACCACGTCCTCGGCGGCGTCGGACACGCTCAGGGCCAGGAAACTAGTACTCCCCCGCAACGGGGCGGACGCGCCAATGACCTCCCGCCCGCCGCCGCCAAGGCCACCTGGCAAGTGAACGTCAAGCAGGACCACTTCCGGATGAGCCTCGGCAATAACGGCGATGGCTTGCTCCACGGTTCCGGCTTCGCCCACCACCTCGATCCTGGAATCAAGATCGGCCTTGAGGCCGGAACGGAAAATGGCATGATCGTCCACGATCACCACCCGGACCGTTCGCTGTGACTGTTCTGGCCGAATTTGTTCTGCAGGGCCGTTCATGTTCTGGTCTCTCCGTTTCGGTTCTCTGCTTTGTCGGCGTACTCGACGGGCAGCTTCAGGCGGACCTCGGTGCCCTCTGAGCTGCTGCTGATGACTGCGGTACCTCCGTGACGTTTCATCCTGCCGATGATTGATTCTTTGACGCCAAGCCGGTCTTCCGGGACGGCATCCGGGTCAAAGCCCGGTCCTCGGTCCCTGACAAAAACCTCGCTGCCCGTGTCCGAGCTCTCGAGATAGACGGACACGGCTCCGCCGCCATGCCGGGCGGCATTGTGCATGGCCTCCCGGGCCGCCAGGACGAGGGCTTCGTGCCTGTCCGTCATGGCCGCGTCTCCCACGCTGACAACGTCCACCGCGTGCCCGTGGGCGTCCTCCACCTCGGCTGCCGCCGCAGCAATCCGCTCTGCCAGGAGTCCCGAGTCCTTGGCGGCGTCCCGATATAGCCACGTGCGCAGTTCACGTTCCTGGGCACGTGCCAAGCGGATCACGTCCTGCTCGGAACCGGCGCGACGCTGGATCAAGGCAAGCGTCTGCAGCACCGAGTCGTGCAGATGGGCGGCAATCTCGGCCCGCTCGGTCTCGCGCACGCGTCCTGCACGCTCGGCTTCAAGGTCCTTCCAGAACTTCAGTCCCCACGGCAGCAGCACCAGGGCAACGCCGCCCAACACCGCGATCGAAGCCAGCAGCGCGAGCCATGTCTGCTCCCACGAGCCGGAACCGGACACCATCACCAACACTCCAGCAACCACCAGCGCGAGTCCTGCAACGAGGCGGACCCACCCGCCGGCTTGGTCCGCCTTTGTCTTGTCCACCAGCCCGGCCCTGCGCGTCTCATCCAGTTGCATCCACGCGATCGCCGCGCCACCAAGAATGGCTGCAGCCGGGATCAGGGTGCCGAGGGGGACCTCGACGCCGAACTGCCGGGCGACGAGGATCGCAGCCACGAGAAGGAGACCGGCCCCCAGCAGGATCTCTTTCGCGTACTGGATGCGCCGAACCCTGAACCAGGAAGCGAATACGGGAGCAGTGCTGGACTGCGGTAGTGGCTGCGCTCCGACGTCGGGCGCTCTTCCGTCGACACCGTTGCGGACCCCTGGAGCCCAAGCAGCCGGAGTCCAACTGGGAGCCGGCGCGGGGCCAGCAAACGGAGGCATGCTCACCGCGGGAGCAATGGGCGACGCCGGGCGGCGGCTATTGCGGCGGGCGCTCTCATCGGCCGTAGGCACCATGACCCAAAGCCAAGCGTAGAAAGCCAGGCCGGCACCACCGGCAAACGAAGCAAGGACCATCCCGAGCCGGACGTACTTCACGGGCCAGCCCAAGTGGTCGGCCAGCCCGCTGCACACGCCCGCAATGATGCGGTCGCTGCTGCGGACCAGCGGCGGGCGTTGGGTGGCGATTGTCATGAATCCATCCAAACACGGATCAAGGCCTTCGACGCTGGAAGCAGGGCATCTCAGGGGGCCACTCAGGGAACGTTCAGGGTATCCCCCAATAGAACGGGACGGTCGCCGGACGGCAAGATCGAAGTATGAATCCGAACAGCATGAATCCAGAGGAATCCGCACACCCAGCGGATCCCGGGCAACCCGAGGAATCCAAGCAAGCCGGGGAAACCGGCTCGCCGGAAGAACCCGTCCGGCCAAGCGCCGGCAGCGCCGATGGTAGTGGATTCGGCGCACCGTACTACGCAGTGCCCGCACCCCCACAGAACTTCTTCACCTGGATCCGAAGCCAAGGCATCAGCCGCGGCCAGGACCGGTGGATGGGCGGCGTGGCCAGCGGCATCGCCCACCGCTTCGGCATCGATCCCTTTATCGTCCGCGGCATCTTCATCGTCCTGACCGTCTTCGCCGGCATCGGCATCCTGCTCTACGGCATCGCCTGGGCCCTCCTGCCCGAACCCGATGGCCGCATCCACGCCCAGGAAGCCGGGGCGGGCCGCTGGTCCGCAGGCATGACCGGTGCCCTGATCACCACCATCATCGGATTGCCAGGCCTCGGCCGCGGATTCTGGGGATGGGGTTGGAACGGCCTTCCCGGGCTCTTCTGGACGCTGTTCTGGGTAGGCGGCGTCATCTACCTGATCTATTTCCTGGTCCAGCGCAGCAAATCCCGAAACGGAGGACGAACCATGGGAACCCAACATTATGCGCCTGCTCCGGGCACCCCAGGCGGGGTCGGCACCCCAGGCGGGGTCGGCACCCCAGGCGGCGCCTACGGCGCAGCGCAGGGCACCTCATATGAAAGCGGTATGCACGGGTACGGCGCTGTATCGGCGTCGGGCACGGTGCCACCGTCGGGCGCTGGTTATTCCGCGCCCCTCAACACCCGACAGTATGGGACTGGCAGTTACGGGACCGGCGCCTACGGGACGGGCGGACCCGCCGCTCCTTCTGGCCCCTTTAATCCTGCCGGGCCCTACCCGCCGGGTGGCGGACCCAACCGGCCCCAGCGGCCAAAGCGGCAGGGACCGGGCGCGGCCATCGTGGCAGTCTCCGCGGGGGCGGCACTGCTGGCGGGCGGGACCCTCAAGCTGCTCGACGCGGGCAACGCCATCCACCTCGGCGACGCCGCCAACGCGGTGGTTTGGGCCACGGGCGCCGGCGTCCTCGGCCTCGGAATCCTGGTATCCGGGCTTCGCGGCCGCACGTCGGGACTGCTCGGATTCCTTGCCATCGCGGCGCTGGTGATCGGGGGCATCTTCAATATCGCACCCAATCCCGACCACTTCCGTCTCCAGAATGGTCAATGGAATCCCGTGAGCATCGACGATGCCCGCAAAGGCTTTGACATTACCGGAGCCAACGGGACCGTTGACTTGACCAAGCTAAACCTGAGCGCACCGCTGAGCTCCGACGTCGTGGTTCCGATGGACGTGACCGCCAGCAACATCAAACTCCTCATCCCGGCGAACGTGCCGGTGGAGGTCCAAGCGGACATGACCTTCGCAAACCTCAAGCAGGACGGAAGCGCCGTCACCCAAAGCAACGGTGGTACCCGGGACAGCTTCAACACTGACAAGCCCGGCGCCAAGCTAGTCGTCAAGCTCAACGGCACCTTCAGTAACGTCACCGTCCAGGAAGGAAACTGACATGAGCACGCACGAACCGCCGCGGGCATTTGAAACAGGCCAGTCAGCATCTGAGCCCGTGGCGCAAGCTCCCGGCGCCAGGGTTGGCACCGTGGTCTGGGGTCTGATCGTCCTGGCACTCGCAGCCTTGATCATCATTTCGAAGCTCGGCCTCGTGGCCCTCAACGGCAACTATGTACTGATTGGGCTCATGATCGGGGCCGGCGCGGCACTCGTGATCGGCGGCCTGGTGTCGGCCCGCTCCCGAAAGGGCAACGGGTCCGGCCCAGGCTCCAGCGCCGCCGGCTCTGACCATCAGTAGCAACCAGCACGTGACAAAGCGGCCACAACAGGGAAGGCTCTAGCCATGAACAAGTTCTTCAGCATCGTACGGGGCATCGGCCTGAAGCGTGGTCCACAGCGTTGGCTCGGAGGGGTTTGCGGCGGCATTGCCGCCAAACTGAATGTGGACGTGGCCTACGTCCGCGTTGGCTACCTGCTCTTCTGCCTTCTACCCGGGCCCGCCGTGGTGATCTACGTGGTGGCGTGGCTACTACTTCCCAACCAGAGCGGCGCCATTGCGCTGGAAACGTTCCTCAACCAACGTTCGCAAGGCAAGGAATAGACCAGCCCGGCCCAGAGGATTCACTGGGCTAGGCGGGTTCACACCAGCGCTCCGCCATCCTGGCGGGGCGCTGGTTTTCAACCCGGTCCTCAAGCTCGGCTCTTGGGCGAGATTTCCACGCTGTTTCAAAGATCTCATCCCCGGCGCCAGTCATGGTTTGTGTCCCACCCCACATTGCCGCCTACAATCGTTGTGAGCTCAGCGTGGCGCTCTACACGTATACCTCCTAGCCAGGATTTGAGCCCTCATGAAAATTGGAATCCTTACCAGCGGTGGCGACTGCCCCGGACTCAACGCGGTTATCCGTGGCGCAGTCCTCAAGGGAATTGCCATTCACGGCCAGGAATTCGTCGGTTTCCGGGACGGTTGGCGAGGCGTCGTGGAGGGCGACGTCATCGACATTCCCCGCACCATGGTCCGCGGTATCGCCAAGCAGGGTGGAACCATCCTCGGTACGTCCCGCACCAACCCGTTCGAGAACGGCGGCGGCCCGGATGTCATCAAGGCCCACATGGACCGCCTCGGCATCGACGCCATCATCGCGATCGGCGGCGAAGGCACCCTGGCTGCCGCCAAACGCCTCACCGACGCCGGGTTGAAAATCGTCGGTGTTCCCAAGACCGTGGACAACGACCTCGACGCCACCGACTACACCTTCGGTTTCGATACCGCAGTCCAGATCGCCACCGAGGCCATCGACCGGTTGCGCACCACCGGAGAATCGCACCACCGCTGCATGATTGCCGAAGTCATGGGCCGCCACGTGGGCTGGATCGCCCTGCACGCGGGTATGGCTGCCGGCGCGCACGCCATCCTGATCCCCGAGCAGAAGGTCAGCATCGAGCAGATCACCGAGTGGGTCCAGGAAGCCCACGATCGTGGCCGCGCACCCTTGATTGTTGTTGCCGAAGGCTTTGTCCCCGACCACATGGAGGCCCCGCACTCCGAGCGCGGGCTCGATACTTTCGGCCGGCCCCGCCTGGGCGGCATCGCGGACCAGCTCGCTCCGGAAATCGAAGCCCGGACCGGGATCGAAACCCGCGCCACGATCTTGGGCCACATCCAGCGCGGCGGCGTCCCGTCGGCGTTTGACCGCGTTCTGGCCACCCGTTTGGGGATGGCGGCCATTGATTCCGTGGTGGAAGGGCGCTGGGGAACCATGGTGGCCCTGAAAGGCACGGACATCGAGCACGTGGGCTTCGAAGCTGCCCTGGGCAAGCTCAAGACCGTTCCGCAGAACCGTTACGACGAAGCCGCGGTCCTGTTCGGCTAGACCGGATCCGGAAAGGGCAAGCAGGCGGTGCCTGCTTGCCCTTCCTTTTCGTGGAACTGCCTAGACTCGATGTCATGGAACTTGATGCGGGATCGGCCGAAATTGTGCTGCTGGCCTGGGCCCGGCACTTAGGGTTCGACGACGAAGCCTTCAGTTTCGTCTCTGGCTCACCCGCTGTCCGCACCGGGGAGCGGTTGGTTAGGGAAGACGAGGACGCTGAGTCCATCACCTTCGTGCGGCTCTTTGGCCGCTCCGCCCTGGTGGCTCCGGCATGGGCAGTGGCTGCCGCCGTCGAGCTCTCGGACGATCTGTTGAGCGAGCATTCCGTGTTGCTGCGACTCAGCCGCGAGCACGGGGGCCACGGCCTCGGAACATCCGCGTTGCTCTTCGCCGACGACCTTCCCCTCTTCCAACCTGGCGGCGAAGTCACTGTGTCCCACGGCCATCCCGAGGCGATCGAATTGGAGGGCAGATGCCCTCCGGACGACGTCAATGAAGTCCACCTTTCAAGGATGGAGCACTATTTCACTGTGATCGATGGCAACGATCCGGGCCGCAAACCCGTGGCTTGCGGAGCCTACGCCGAATGGCAGGGGATCCTCGCAGATATGGGCGTCCTGGTGCCGCCGGAATTGCGCCGGCAAGGGCTCGGGACTTTGGCTGCCTCGATCGCGGCCCACGAGGCCCTCGCCTCGGGCCTGACGCTGCAATGGCGAACGGCGCTGGACAACCGCGGGTCGCTCGCCTTGGCGCGAAGGCTGGGATTCGTCGACGGCGGTGTCCAGACTTCCGTGCTGCTTGGCTAACGCCCTCTCTCGGCCGCGAGTTGGCAGACGATGCCCCGTTTTTGGGGGCATCGTCTGCCAGTTCGCGCGGGCTAACGGCTCCCCTGGCCGCCGTCCTGCGAAACGGTCTCAGGCTTGACCTCGGCAACACCCGCCGGGGAACCCCAACCCTGGACGGCTTGGGGTTTGCCGAACAACAACGCTGCTACTGCGCCCAGCAGGATCGCGAAGGCGGGCAGCAAGACGGACTGGCTCATCGCCGTCGTGAAGCCGTCATGTAGGAATTCAGGCAACTTCCCGGTGAATCCACCTTCGCCGGCCGGGGCGGCACCTGGAGGAGCCGCCGGCAGCTCGGCCGCGAGCCGGGACTGGATCAGGGCAGCAATCGCGGCCGATCCCAGTACCGCGCCGATCTGGCGCGTCGTGTTGAAGACACCGGAACCGGCGCCCGCAGAGCGGGGCGGGAGGTTGCGGGTGGTGGCGTTGGAGACCGGGCCCCAAATGAAACCGTTGGCCACACCCTGGAGGGCGCTGGGCAGCAGGAACATCCAGATGGGGGTGTCCGGCTTCAAGAGCGTCGAGGTCCAGAAGAGTGCCCCCGACAGGCAGACGAGGCCGAATGCGGCGAACCACCGCGGGTTGATCCGGTCGATCAGCTTGCCAACGAAAGGCGCCAGCGCACCGGAGATCACGGCCATGGGGATCATGAGCAGCGCGGACTGAGTAGGAGTCAGTCCGCGGACCACCTGGTAGTAGAAAATGGTGGGCAGCGGGAACGCAGTGATGGTGAACCCCACCGCCATGATGGTGGTGTTGCCCAGCGAGAAGTTGCGGTCCTTGAACAGTCCCAGGGGCAGCAAGGGCTCGCCGCCGCGGCGCTCAAGCACCCACTGCCACAGGACAAACACGGCCAGGACAACAAGGCCCGTGACGATCAGGCCCCACACCGTAATGGCTCCGGTAACAGTGCTCCACTTGTAGCTCTGGCCCTCTTGGATGCCGAAGACCAGCAGGAACATGCCGGCGGCGGACAGCAGCACACCCACGACGTCGAACTTGTGGCTGTGCGTGGTCAGCTTCGGCACCAGGCGGGTCACGAGGACGAACGCGACGATGCCGATGGGAACGTTGACGAAGAAGATCCACTGCCAGCCGAGGCCGTCAACCAGCACGCCGCCGAGGATCGGGCCCACGAGGATGGCCATACCGGCGGTGGCTCCCCAGAGGCCCATGGCTGCGCCACGGCGGTCCGGCGGGAAGATACGGGTGATGACGGCCATGGTTTGCGGAGTCATCATGGCCGCGCCGATGCCCTGAACCACCCTGGCCGTGATCAGCGTGCCGATGTCGCCCGAAAGCCCGCACCACAGCGAAGCAAGGGTGAAGACGACGAGGCCGATCAAGTACAGGTTCTTGGGCCCAAACCGGTCACCGAGCCTGCCGGTGATCAGCAACGGCACCGCGTATGCGAGGAGGTAGGCGCTTGTCACCCAGATGACGGCGTTGATATCGGTGTGGAGGCCCTCCATGATCCGCGGGTTCGCCACGGAAACGATGGTGGTGTCGATCAGGATCATGAAGAACCCGACCACGAGGGACCACAGTGCGGGCCACGGTTTAGTTACGTTTTCCATGGGATTCCTTTGACTGTGCTGAATTTCTTGCAAGATGGCGCGTTGGAGGGGCAGTTACCATGTCAACTGCCCGCTGCGGAGATCATTCTGGAAGCCGTGGATCCAGTCGATTTCCGTGCGCAGCATTGACTGTTGGTACTTGACATCGATCCAGAACTTCGGCTCGACGCCCTTGGCGACGACTGCTTCTTCACCACGAAGCAGGAAATCGAGTTGGTTTTGCAAGTTCGCTACGCGGTGGTCCAGGAGTTCGAGCACGACGCCGGAGGGCAGGTTGTGTGCCTCGGCTATCGCATGCGGGAAGCTCGGGTATTCGTTCACGGGTTCCGCCAGCATGTCCTGGAGGCGCACGGTCAACGCCTCCCGCCCAGCTCCGGTGATCCGGTAGGTTGTGCGCTCAGGCCGGTTGCCGGCGCGGTCAATACCAGTCGCCTCCACGAAGCCGCTCTCTTCCAGGCGCCCTACTGCGTGGTAAAGGGTCCCCGGCCGCACCTTGACCAAGCGATCCTCGTGGCGCGCCACCAGGAGCTGGTACATCTCGTAAGGGTGCATGGGCGCCTCGACAAGGAGGGCAAGTGCAGCGACCCCAAGTGGAGTCAGTGCGGCTCGTGCCATTTTTTCATCCTCCGTGCGAACTATTCCACAGCAACTATTCCACATGGAATATTAGACCGCAAGGCAGCCGCACGGGACAGCCGCCAATCGGGGGCAAGGCCCGGCGGCCCTCCCTGATCTGCTATCCGGCCGTCCCAGGCCTATCCAAGCAGCGCGAGAATCTCGCTGCGGGCAAACATCCGGGCGGCGTCGCGCGCTGTCGGGACTCCGGCGTCGGGATCTGCTCCGGCATCAATGAGCACCCGGGCCACCTCCGTGTAACCCTTGAAAACTGCCCCGGCCAGCGGAGTCTGGCCGCGGTCGTTCGCGGCGTTCGCGTCGGCACCGTGGTAGAGCAGAAGCTGAACGGTCTCAGGGTGGCCGTGGTACGCCGCCAGCATCAGGAGTGAATCACCCGCGGCATTGCTCATTCCGGCAGGCGCACCGGCATTGAGGTAGCTGCGCAAAAGCTCCGAGTTGCCCTCCCGGGCGGCATCGAGCAACGTATGCGCCAAGGCGATCGCCTCGTCATCGGCACCGGTCGTTTGGCCTTCAGCGCCCGTTGTTTCGCTCATCGGTGGGGTCCCTTCAGGAATCCGGTCTGGCGTCCCACCACCTGTCCGGCGTCGGGCGCGACGATTACCTCCTGGGCGGCCGGATAGGGTTCCTCACCATCCAGGACGGTCAGCACTTCCTGCGGATCCACAGACCGCTTGATGAGCGCCAGCCCCACCGCTCCCATTTCGAAGTGCTGGGCCACGGACGTCAGCGTACCCACCTTGCGTTCCCCGGCAAACACGGCGCTGCCTGCCGCCGGGAGGGTGTGCTGCGAGCCGTCCAGCTGCAGGAAGACAAGCCGCCGGGGCGGGTGTCCCAGGTTGTGGACGCGGGCGATGGTTTCCTGGCCCTTGTAGCAGCCCTTGTTCAAATGGACCGATGTCCGCAGGAGGTCGAGCTCGTGCGGGATGGTCTTCTCGTCCGTCTCCGCGCCAAGCCGGGGACGCCATGCGGCAATGCGAAGGGCCTCCGCAGCCAACGAGCCGGCCAAGGCCATGCCTTCAACGGCCGTTTCTAGCTCGCCTGCGGGAATGAGGTACTCGAACCACGGCCGTTCAAGACCGGGATGGGAGCTTTCCTCCACCACGCTGTAGGAATAGCCACCGATGCCAATATGCGGCCACGGGTCTTCCCAAACGAGGCATCCCGACCAGGCGTCGACGGCCTTGGTTGAGCCGACGACGGCCCAATCGGCCGATACGTCAGCCACTTCGACCCGCAACATGAATCGCATCTTGTTGAGCCACTCCGCCAGCGGGGCAGCCTCGGTAGCTTCGACCAACAGCCAGGTGGTTTCGCCGTCGTCCACCACGCGGGCGTCAAACTCGATGCGGCCCTGGATGGTGAGGAGCAGCAACTCGCTCGAGACGCCCGGCTGAAGGTTGGTCAACTGCTGCGACGACAGCGTGTTGAGCCAGCTGAGACGGTCCGGTCCAGTGACCGTGACAACCCCACGATAGGAAAGATCGACGACGGCGGTGCCGGCGGCCAGCGCGCGTTGCTCCCGCAGGGGCTCGCCGTAGTGGGCCGCGACGCCGGAATCCTCGCCGCCGCCTTCTACAGCTCCGGGGCGCGACAATAGGGGGCTCTTGTAAGTCATATGTAGTAGAAGTCCTTGGGGCTCAGCGGTATTCCGGGTTTTCAAAATCGAAGCGCGTACCGGCTTTCCACTCCTCCGGGAGGTTGCCGTAGGCGGGAATGCCGCCCACATCCTTGAGCATCCGCGCGTAATGGAGCAGGTTCCAGGTCATGAAGGTGGTGTTCCGGTTGGTGAAGTCGCTCTCCGGGCCACCGGATCCTTCATCGAGGTAGCTTGGGCCAGGACCGACGGCGCCGATCCAGCCGGCATCAGCCTGTGGTGGGATGGTGAAACCGACATGCTGCAGGCTATACAGGACGTTCATGGCGCAGTGCTTGATGCCGTCCTCGTTGCCCGTGATGAGGCAGCCGCCAACCTTCGGATAGTACGCCCACTGGCCCTTGCTGTTGAGCTGGCCCGAATGGGCATAGAGACGTTCGATGAGCTTCTTGGTCTGGGAGGAGTTGTCGCCGAGCCAGATGGGGCCGGCCACCACCACGATGTCGGCTTCCAGCACCGCCGGATAAAGTTCCGGCCATTCGTCCGTTGCCCAGCCGTGTTCGCGCATGTCGGGATACACCCCGGCAGCCACATTGTGGTCCACGGTCCGGATGACGCGGGTGCTGACTCCCTGTTTCTCCATGATGCGCCGGCTGATGGTTATCAGTCCGTCGGTGTTGCTCACTTGCGGGGACGGCTTGAGCGTCCCGTTGAAGAACACAGCCTTGAGATCGTCATAACTGGCAGGTTTTTCTGCTTCGTTCACTTGCTGCTCCCTTGTTGGATCGAGCTGCGAAACGGGACGTTCAGTGGGACCTTTTTCGGTGGACCTTGAAGCTCAATGCGACTTGAAGCCAGCGAACCGGCTCTTCTAGGAGAGCTTGTTCAAAAAAGCCGAAGCATGGGCCTCGAGCGACTTCCCCGGAGTAGACACATCCCAGCGCCACAGCAGGTTGCCGTCTACGAGGCCGAAAATCCGTGTGGCCGCAGTGTATTCCTTGGACTGGCCGCCACGCATCACCATGTCTGTGCTCATCTGGATCTGCGGCCCCTTGATCTGGCCGTAGTAGAGCTCGCTGATGCCGCCGGGGTGGGCGATCGACACCGAGATATCGAACCCGCCGTCAGCGTTCCGGTGGGCCTCGACGTCGTCGGCAGTCTTCAATGCCGGGACAATATCCGCGGGGATCAGGCCCGGACCGCCGTCGGCATCAATCATCTTACGCTCCAGCGCCCAGAAGCCGGTCTCCACCGTCAGGGGCCGCAGCTTGGTGCCGTCCTCATCACTGAGCCAGCTTTCGGCGCGGTACTCCAGGTACGGCAAACCGTGGTGCGTGAAGGAGACGTGCTGGATGAAATGCTCCGAGTCTTCGTCGCCGCTTCCAAGCCGCCCCCGGCCTTCCCACTCACCAATGAGCCAGGAAAGGGGTACCAGTTCGGGTGTCAGGTCTGAAGGGATTTCGATGGGCACAGCAACTACCTCAGTGGACCAGAAGGTACAGAAGCTCTACTTCTGGCCCTTGAAGAGACGGTAAACGACAAAACCGGCAAACCACGCCATCGAGAGGCTGGCCAAGCCGAGGAGGACAAGGAAGAAGATTTCAAATGCAAGTACGGACATGATGCCATCCTAACTGTTAGTAGATGAGTAGTTTGTCGATGAAGTAGCACAGGGCACCAACCGCCCAGACGGGCGCGACGCCCATTCCCAGGACGGCCGGGAAGTTCAGGCGGCCGAGCCGGAGCGTGACCATCCGGCGGAAGCTGACCAAGATCGAGCCGATGACGACCCCCACGACAATCGCGGGCACAATCGAAATATTCGAGAACACCAGGCCGGCCAATGGAGCCACCAATCCGGCCGCGACGATGCCCAAGGGCGCCACGACCCGGTCCGG
Source organism: Arthrobacter sp. DMZ02-1R (assembly GCF_057747935.1). Taxonomy (NCBI): domain Bacteria; kingdom Bacillati; phylum Actinomycetota; class Actinomycetes; order Micrococcales; family Micrococcaceae; genus Arthrobacter; species Arthrobacter sp. DMZ02-1R. The sequence goes on along the minus strand of NZ_CM173230.1, from coordinate 1,091,896 downwards.
CCAGCGCAAGAGTCCGGCGAGAAGGGCAACTGCGGCACTGAGGCCGGCAACCAGCACCATTTCCTTGATCCCGTTGAACCGTGAACCCGCGATCCAGCCTGCTCCGAGGCAGCTCAACAACACGCCTGCGCAACTGCCGAGGGTGGATTCAAGCCGTTGGGCTTGACCCGTTCCCCGGATCAGTTGCACGACGAACACCGCGATCACGCCGGCCGCAACGAAGGCGGGAGTCGCGTCGAGGAAGCCGGGGGCCGGAATGAAACCGGCGGCCACGGCCGAAGCGGCACCGCTCAACCCGATCACCGCGGCCAGGGTCTTTTTGGCGGGAACCGCTAGAAAATGGGGCCATCCGATGCCGACGGCGGCCGCCGCCGCGATTCCGACGCCCACCAGTCCTTCCGGGGGACCGTATGTGCTGGCCACAATAACCGCCAGGGCCACGAGGCCGACCACCCCGATACTCCAAGACTTCACTGTGCCCCTGACCTCACTGCGCCCCTGACCTCACTGTGTCCTCGACCTCGCTGCGGACCCGCGGGGCTCCGTTTCGCCCCACGCGGCGACCAACCTCTTGCCAATCCTGCCTTATGCAGCCGAAATATGTCGCAAACAGGGGTTGAAGGTGTCACGAATCCCTGACGTTGGAGGGGCCTTTGGGTATACTCGGTTGTCAACAGCGCTTCTTGTTGCAACGCTTCCGTTACAACGGAACCTCGCCCCTTGAGCAGCTACCGGCCGGTGGAAACCCGGTTCAGACGCCCGATGATGCGCGGACCGCCCATTGGAGGAACTATGTCGCACATCCTGCTCCTGACGAACAGCACCGGGTCGTCGGTAGACATCCTGCCTGCCTTGGAACTCTTGAACCACCGGGTCCACATCCTTCCGGCAGAACCGACGGCACTGCTCGAAACCGATCCCACCGACGTCGTTTTCCTTGATGCCCGCAAGGACCTTGTCGGGGCCCGCTCCTTGACCCAATTGCTCAAGGCCACGGGCCTGAGCGCCCCCCTCATCCTGATCCTCACTGAAGGCGGCATGGCTGCCGTCTCCTCTGCATGGTCCGTGGATGACATCGTCCTCGATTCTGCGGGGCCGGCCGAAGTCGAGGCCCGGATCCGCTTGGCCATGGCGCGCGCCGTCCCCGGCGAAGAGGAAACCAACACCGAAATCCGTGCGGCCGGCGTCGTGATTGACGAAGCTAGCTACACAGCACGGGTGAACGGACAGCCGCTCAACCTGACCTTCAAGGAATTCGAGCTCTTGAAGTATCTGGCGCAGCACCCAGGCAGGGTCTTCACGCGCCAGCAGCTCCTCACGGAAGTATGGGGTTACGACTACTACGGAGGCACCCGCACCGTGGACGTCCACGTCAGGCGCCTGCGTGCAAAGCTGGGCGTGGACCACGAAAACCTGATCAGCACGGTACGCAACGTTGGTTATCGGCTGACGCTGGTCCGTTTGCAAGAAGATGAACTCACGGAAGCCTGAGTTTCCGCGGCAAAGGAAAGGCCCGGACTCACTGAGTCCGGGCCTTTCCTTTGCCGGCGATCCAGGCCTGCGCCGGTTGTCAGCTTGAGTGGAGGACATACGGGTCGAACGTATCGCGGCCACCCCACTGGTGGATCCCCCTCGTTTCCAGCTTCTCAAAGCCGGACGAGTTATAGACCTTACACGGCCGAGGGAGTGCCTGCAAAATCCATCCCGCCAAACCGGCCGCGGACGTATAGCCTTGCAACATGAGCCCTGCGCACCCGGAGAACTGGCCCGTCCTCGTCGTCAAAGGCGCCTCGGATCGCGAGTTGTTGAGAGACATCAAGACTCTCGCCGCAGCCGCGGAGGAATCGGACGGCAATCCCCCGTTGTCCGAACAAACCTTGGTCATGCTGCGTGGAGCCGACGCCGGTGACCACTCGTTGCTCACGCTGGCCCTGTATGCCCCGGACGAGCAGTCCGATCCCGCAAGCGGCCAGGATCTGGCGGGAATCGCCGTCGTCGTTGAAGCGGACGACGGGACCGGGGTCCTGGAAATGGCCGTCCACCCCAGTTACCGCAACCAGGGAGTCGCCGGCAGGCTGTTGGACGCGCTCCGCGACGGCCGCGGGCTTTCGGGGCTGAACGCCTGGTCCCACGGGAACCATGAGGCCGCCGCGGACCTCGCCGCCCGCTACGGCTACGGTCCGGTGCGTGAACTGTGGAAGATGCGGCTAATGTCCTCCACAGCGGAACTGCCCGACGCCGGCCTGCCCGAGGGAGTCTCGCTGCGCGCCTTTGTGCCGGGGCAGGATGAGTCCGCCTGGCTGGCTGCCAACAGGGCAGCTTTTGCGCATCATCCCGAGCAGGGGTCCCTGACCAGGGCCGACCTCGACGCCCGCATGGCTGAGGACTGGTTTGACCCCGCAGGCTTCCTGCTTGCCGTGAACACGGCCGGGGAATTGCTCGGCTTTCACTGGACCAAGGTGCACCCCCGGCAAGGACCCCATCCGGCGATCGGAGAGGTCTACGTGGTGGGTGTGACGCCCGCGGCCCAAGGCATGGGGCTTGGCAAGGCGCTCACTGTCGCCGGGATCAGGTACCTCCAGAGCCACGAACTTCACTCCGTGATGTTGTATGTGGACGCCGACAACGCCGCCGCGGTTGCCCTCTACCAGAAGCTGGGCTTCGTCCGTTGGGACGTCGATGTCATGTATGCGCCGTTGGCCCGGAAGTAACCCGGAACCAAGGCGCATCTGAAAGGTTAGGACATCTAGGATTCCGGTACGTGGAATCCTTGTAGGGTTGAAGCAGACCCCCGCGCTGAACGAAGGAGAGCCCGATGAATCCGGACCCGGTCGGAACCACCAGAACCGAGGTCAAGGGCGCAACCTTGCCTCCGCGCTTCGGTTCTTCCGAAGTCCCGGCGGCGCGGGCCACTCAGGACCGCATCGACATCCCTGAATTTGCCCCTTCGCCGGAACCGGAAGGCGACATCACCCCCGACCGCTTCCTGGACCGCGAACTGAGCTGGCTTGCCTTCAACTCGCGCGTTCTCGAGCTCGCCGAGGACCCGGATCTTTTCCTGCTGGAGCGGGTCAATTTCCTCTCGATCTTTGCTTCAAACCTGGATGAATTCTTCATGGTGCGCGTTGCCGGCCTGAAGCGCCGCATCGCCACCGGGCTCGCGGTGCCCTCCCCCGCCGGGTTGAGCCCCATCGAAGTCCTCGAGCAGATCGGCGAGGCCGCCCACAAGCTGCAGGAACGGCACGCCCGGGTGTTTGCCGAGCAGATCCGCCCCGCTTTGGCCTACGAGCACATCCACCTGATGCGCTGGGACGAGCTCGACGACGAAGCCCAGCACCGCTTGAGCATCATGTTCGGCGAGAAGGTCTTCCCGATCCTCACCCCCCTCGCCGTCGATCCCGCCCACCCGTTCCCCTACATTTCCGGCCTCTCCCTGAACCTGGCAGTGATTGTCCGCAACCCCGTCAGTGACAAGGAACTGTTCGCCCGCGTCAAGGTTCCGGACCAGCTGCCCCGGCTTGTCTCGATCGACGGCCCGCGGGCCGGCGCCGTCCCGGGCCGGGTGGCCCGCTTCATCGCCCTCGAAGAGGTCATTGCGGTTCACCTGGACAAGCTGTTCCCCGGCATGGAAGTCATGGAGCACCACAGCTTCCGCGTCACCCGCAACGAGGACGTTGAGGTTGAAGAGGACGACGCCGAGAACCTCCTGCAGGCGCTCGAGAAGGAATTGCTGCGCCGGCGCTTCGGCCCGCCCGTTCGGCTCGAGGTCACCACGGATATCAACCCGAACATCCGCGCGCTCCTGGTGCGGGAACTCGGCGTCGAGGAATCCGAGGTCTACTCCGTTCCCGCACCCCTGGACCTTCGTGGACTTTCGGTCATCGGTGGAATCGACCGCGCCGACCTTCACTACCCGAAGCACGTGCCCCACACCTCGCGGTACTTGAACGAATCCGAGACGTCCAAGGCCGCCAACGTCTTCGCGGCCATGCGCCGACGCGACATCCTGCTGCACCACCCGTACGACTCGTTCTCGACGTCGGTCCAGGCCTTCCTGGAGCAGGCGGCCGCCGACCCCAAGGTCCAAGCCATCAAGCAGACCCTGTACCGCACCTCCGGGGACTCGCCCATCGTTGACGCCCTGATCGACGCCGCCGAGGCCGGCAAGCAGGTCCTGGCACTCGTGGAGATCAAGGCTCGCTTCGACGAACAGGCCAACATCTCCTGGGCCCGCAAATTGGAGCAGGCCGGCGTGCACGTTGTGTACGGCATCGTGGGACTCAAGACGCATTGCAAGTTGTCCTTGGTAGTCCGCCAGGAAGTGGATGGCCTGCGCCGCTACTGCCATATCGGAACGGGCAACTACCACCCGCGCACGGCCCGCTATTACGAGGACCTGGGCCTGCTGACCTCGAACGAGCAGGTGGGCGAGGACCTGTCCAAGCTCTTCAACCAGCTATCCGGATACGCTCCTAAGTCCACGTTCAAGCGGCTTCTTGTGGCGCCACGCTCGGTGCGGTCGGGGCTGATCGACAGGATCGAGACCGAGATCCGCAACGCCCACGCAGGAATCGCCGCCAAGGTCCAGATCAAGGTCAACTCCATGGTGGACGAAGCCACCATCGACGCCCTCTACCGGGCGTCGCAGGCCGGGGTAAAGGTTGATGTCATTGTCCGCGGCATATGCTCGCTGCGTCCCGGAGTACCTGGACTGAGCGAAAACATCACGGTTCGCTCCGTGCTGGGCCGCTTCCTGGAGCACTCACGCGTGTTTGCCTTCGCGAATGCCAACGACCCCGTGGTGTACATCGGCTCCGCGGACATGATGCACCGCAACCTCGACCGCCGGGTCGAAGCCTTGGTTCAGCTCTCCAGCCGCGAAGACACAGCCGAGGTCATGGACTTGCTGCGCCGCTACTTGGACTCAGGCACTGCAAGTTGGCATCTCGACAACGAAGGTCACTGGACCAGGTTCCACCAGGCCGAAGACGGCACGCCGCTATTGGACATTCAGTCCTGGCTGCTTGCCTCACGGTCCCGACAACGTGCAGTTGCCCGGCGGTAGGCAGAGAAAAAGTTGAAGAGCGATACACCCATTGCAGATCAGACGGACCATCCCGGGGAGCCCATCGCCGTCACGGCGGCCGGGGCGATTCCCTGGCGGGTCACCAGAGGGGCCCTTGAGGTCCTGTTGATCCATCGGCCCAAGTATGACGATTGGTCCTGGCCCAAAGGCAAACTCGACGTCGGGGAAACCATCCCGGAATGCGGCGTCCGCGAGATCAGGGAAGAAATCGGCCTCTATGCGGCCCTCGGAATCCCCTTGCCTCCCACCCACTACCACGTGGCAGCGGGACTGAAAGTGGTGCACTACTGGGCCACACAGGTCAACGGCTCCGTCATCAAGCCGGATGGCGAGGAAGTGGACGCCTACATGTGGGCCGCGCCGGACAAGGCTGCCCGGTTCTTGAGCAACCCCACCGACGTGGGCCCGCTCCAGGCGCTGGCAAAGGCCCACTTGAACGGCGAGCTGGAGACGTGGCCGCTGATTCTGGTGCGGCATGCCAAGGCCAAGCCACGGTCTTCCTGGACCAAAGCCGAAGGCAGCAGACCCCTGGCGGCCACAGGCCTGCGGCAGGCGCTGGCGGTAGAGCGGCTTCTGGGCGTGTGGAAGCCCCTGCGGATCGTGAGCAGCCCCTGGGCAAGGTGCGTATCCACCATCGCGCCGTACGCCAAGGCGGCCGGAGCGAAGGTGAAACTTGTCGAAGCGCTGACCGAGCACAATCACCAGCGGAGCCCGAAGAAGACGTCAGCCGTCGTCGAGGGCTTGTTCGACAAGCAAAGCGCGGTCGCCTTGTGTACCCACAGGCCGGCGCTGCCTACCATTTTGAAGAAGCTCGGCGAGCGCATGGGCACGGAGCTTCACGAGTTCCTGCCTGCCCAGGACCCCTATCTGGCTCCTGGCGAGATGATCGTGTGCCATGTCGCCCGCGGAAACGGCCAGCGCGTGGTGGCCGTGGAGCAGATCAAGCCCTTCGACGACTGACTCCAGTAAGCTGGGTGCGTGAGCATCCCAACCCCATATGAAGACCTCCTGCGCGATGTCATGGCCAACGGTACGCACAAGTCGGACCGCACGGGCACCGGCACGCGGAGCGTTTTCGGCCGCCAATTGCGCTTCGATCTGAGCCAAGGTTTCCCGCTCGTGACCACCAAGCGTGTGCACTTCAAATCGCTCGCGCTGGAGCTTCTGTGGTTCCTTCGCGGCGAATCCAATGTCAAGTGGCTCCAGGAACAAGGCGTCACCATTTGGGATGAATGGGCAGACGCCGACGGCGAACTCGGTCCGGTCTACGGCGTGCAGTGGCGCAGCTGGCCGACCCCCGATGGCGGGCACATCGACCAGATCGCCGAGCTCATGAAGGGCCTGGCAGCCAACCCTGATTCCCGTCGCCACATCGTTTCGGCCTGGAATGTTTCCGAAATCAAGGACATGGCCTTGCCGCCGTGCCACGCGTTCTTCCAGTTCTATGTTGCCGACGGCAAGTTGTCCTGCCAGCTGTACCAGCGCTCGGCAGACATGTTCCTTGGGGTCCCCTTCAACATCGCTTCCTATGCGTTGCTAACCTGCATGGTGGCCCAGCAGCTCGATCTTGAGCCCGGCGACTTCGTCTGGACCGGCGGGGATGTCCACGTCTATGACAACCACGTGGAGCAAGTCACGGAGCAACTCTCCCGGGAGCCCTACGAGTATCCGAAACTGCGCTTCAACCGCAAGCCGGACTCAATCTTCGACTACGCCTTTGAGGACTTCGAGGTAGTCGGGTACCGCCACCACCCTTCCATCAAGGCGCCAGTGGCGGTATGAGCACCCAGGAAAATCCCCCCCCGGAGAATCCTTCCTCCGACGATGCCACGGAAGCGATGACCGGCATCGGCCTCGTGTGGGCGCAAACAGCCAGCGGCGTGATCGGCAAGGGCGGGACCATGCCCTGGCAGGTCCCCGAAGATCTGAAGCACTTCAGCACGTTGACAACAGGACATCCGGTCATCATGGGCCGCAAAACCTGGGAGTCGTTCCCCGCGAAGTACCGTCCCTTGCCCGGCCGCACCAATATCGTGGTGACCCGGCAACAGGGCTGGTCGGACTCGCCCGACGCAAGTGGCGCCGTCGTCGTCTCCTCCCTTGACGCCGCCCTCCTCGAGTCCCAATTCGCACCTGGCGGCCAGAAGGTCTGGATCATTGGTGGCGGCGAAATTTACCGGCAGTCCATGGACATCGCGAATGTAGCCGTCGTCACGGTCATCGATTCCGACATCGACGGCGACACTTTCGCGCCGGAGTTCGGCGAGGCCTGGAATCTTGAGTCGACGCAGCCCGCAGAAGGGTGGCTCACCTCCAAGAACGGCACCAACTACCGGATTGCCACATGGCGCCGGACGGAAGACTGAGAATGCTGAAAAAACCTGAGACCCTGTTCGTGCTTGGCTACATGTTGTTGCCGCTGTTCGCGCTGCTGTCCGCGATCATCGGCCTCACCATGATCCTGGGTGGCAACAAGATCCTGGGGATCATCGTCCTGGTAGTGGTGACCCAGGTCTTCGCCTTTGGCGCCTTCTACGCCTTGCGCGCCCGCAAGGCAGCCCTGCTTCAGGAGCCCGACGCCGGCAAGTAGGCGCGAAGTAATCCCCACCGCCGCCCTCGCCTCGCAAGCTCGGCCAGGGAACCCTGGCGGCGTGGGCCCACGCAGTAGGTGTCGTTTTGAGCCCCCAAAGCGACACCTACTGCCAGTCAGTTGGGTTTGTCGCGGATTTCCTCGTGACGTAACCGACAGCGGCCGGAAGCCGCGAAAGTCTAGACTGGTCCAATGACTACAGCAGCTAATCCGTCCGTTGGACTGGTCGGTTGGCGTGGCATGGTCGGCTCCGTCCTGATGCACCGCATGCAGGAAGAGGACGACTTCGCCAACATCAACCCGGTATTTTTCTCCACCTCGAACGCTGGAGGTGCCGCGCCGTCATTTGCTGATGGCGCAGGCAAGCTCGAGAACGCGTTCGATATTGAGACGCTTGCCAAGCTGCCGATTATTGTCACGGCCCAGGGCGGCGACTACACCAAGCAGGTCCAAGGCGAGCTGCGCAGCCGCGGCTGGGATGGGCTTTGGATCGATGCCGCGTCCACGCTGCGCATGAACGACGACTCCATCATTGTCCTGGACCCCATCAACCGCGACGTCATCGACGCAGGCCTGTCCGGCGGCGTGAAGGACTACATTGGCGGCAACTGCACCGTCTCCTGCATGCTCATGGGCCTCGGCGGCCTATTCAAAAACAACCTGGTCGAATGGGGTACCTCCATGACCTACCAGGCAGCCTCAGGCGGCGGTGCCCGCCATATGCGCGAACTGCTCAACCAGTTCGGCACCCTCAACAACGAAGTCAGTAGCGAACTGGACGATCCCGCCTCGGCGATTCTGGAAATCGACCGCAAGGTGCTGGCTGCCCAGCGCTCCGGCGTCGACGCCACCCAGTTCGGCGTGCCGTTGGCCGGCTCCCTGATCCCGTGGATCGACGCCGACCTCGGCAACGGACAGTCCAAGGAAGAGTGGAAGGCCGGGGTGGAAACCAACAAGATCCTCGGCACTGGCAACGGCACCGGCAGGGACTATGTGGTCATGGATGGTCTCTGTGTCCGTATCGGCGCCATGCGCTCCCATTCCCAGGCACTGACGCTCAAGTTGCGCGAGGACCTGTCCGTCGCTGAAATCGAGAAGCTCCTGGACGCTGACAACGAGTGGGCCAAGGTTGTGCCCAACACCAAGGAAGCCTCCATGTCGGACCTCACTCCCGTAGCTGCCTCCGGCACCTTGGAGATCCCAGTGGGCCGTATCCGCAAGCTCGAGATGGGCCCTGAGTACATCAGCGCCTTCACCGTGGGCGATCAGCTCCTTTGGGGTGCAGCCGAGCCGCTGCGCCGCATGCTGAAGATCGCCACAGGCACGCTATAGGTCTCCTGCTTTCATCAACTGACTCGCAGTTGATGTCGTTTTGAGCGCTCATAACGGCATCAACTGCTGGGCCCACGCCGCCAGGGTTCCCTGGCCGAGCTTGCGAGGCGAGGGTGGTGGTGGGGATCAGTTGGGTGCGCTCAACTCTCCATGAACCTCAGGTACTTTGCCGCTTGGAGTTCGAAGGAGCGCCTGGCCGCCGGGGTCAGGCCTTCCGGGGCGAACGGTTCGGGCTCGACGCCGGCGCTTCGGCCGGTGCCGCTGCGAGACCAGGTGCCCACCACTTCGCCGCCGGACACGATCATCCGCTTGAAAACACCATTGCCGCCCGGGACGACCTTCTGGGAATGCTCCGCTGGCAGGACGAGACTGCGGTCCGTATACCCGAGCAGGAATTCATCGAACCCGGGCAAGGCGAGGACCGTACGCGAGCCCGGAACGCCGTCGTCGAGCAGGGCGGCTGTTTCCGGCGCGAGCCAATAAGACGTTCCCCGGAAGATGAGCTCAACGAGTTGGCTGCGAATAGCCTCGTGGGCTGCCCGGACTTCGGCTTTGGGGATCTGGGTCCACCACGCGAAGTCCAAGAGCGTGGCCGGTCCGTGGCTGCGTATATACCTGAGCAGGAATTCGGCAATCCCTTCTTCTCGGCTCAACGCCCTGGATTCCGGAATCCACTCATCGAAGGCCACGAACAGTTGCTGTCCGAGCGCTTTACCTGCCGTGCCGGCCGGGGGCCCTTGGACCAGCCAAGCGTTCTGGCACAGAATCCAGAGCAAATGGATGCCACGTTGGGCCACGGTCACTTGGCCAGCGGATTCGAAGATCTTGAAAAGCTCCTCGCGCGTGGCGCCTGGGCTGCCAGCCACGCGGTCAAGAGCAAGGTCCCGGCACGTGGCGACGTCGGCCTCTTCGATGCCGAGTTCCCGGTGCCGTGCGGCCACCGAGCGCATGGACCGATCCGTGGTGATGGCCAGAATCCAGCGCAAGTCCCGCGGTGGAACCAGGTGCAGCGTGCCCCGCATGGGCCAGGACCGGACCACTGCGCCGTTCTCCAGCGCTTCCAACACATTCGAGAGGCCGGAACCGGGGACTCGCTGCCCCACCGCCCAGAACGCCGAGGCGAGGTCTTGAGCCTGCATGGCGCCCATCCGGGACACGCATTCCTCCACGCTGCTGTATCCACCGAGCAAACCCTGGCTGGCCAAGCGCAGCCTACCCATGATTTTCGGAGTGACGCGGATCTTCGCCGAAGCTGTCATGGCCCCATCATAGGACGCACGGCGGACAGCTTCGGTCCGCAATAACAGCAGGAGGAACTCCCATCCCGCTCACAGGGGCCTTCCAGCAGGCCCTCCTAGTCTGGAGGAATGCTGTTCGGTGATTTGGGTCCGCTGCTGCGGCCGCTCAGCCGGCGGTTAGCAGCCGCAGGTTGGTGCGCGGCCGCCGTCGGGCTTGTCTGCGGACTGGCCATAGCCGTCGGTGCAGGAGTGCGGTTGTCGCCGTCCATGCAGACCGTCCAGGAGGTGGGTCTCGCCGCCACCGGCGCCGCAGCCCTCCTCCTGGGCCTTGCCGCTGCGCACCAGCCGTCGTCCGGCGAGCAAGCTGACGATCCCGAATCGGGGTTCCAGGCAGGCGCCGCGGATCAGGTGCGCAGCTTCCTGTTTGCGGCTGTGGTCATGCTCCTCGGCGTTATAGGCTTCGCAGCCGCGGGCTGGATTTCGCCCGGCGGCCCGTCGCCGCAGAGCATAGCGTTCAGCCAGATCTTCCTTTTGGGGGCAGCAAGCTGCGGGCTGACGTTCCTCTTGCTCAACAAGGTGCTTCCCACCGGAAAGCGCTGAGCGCTTCCTAGCAGGCCCTAAAGGGCCAAACCGACCAGCAGCGGTTCCGGATGCAGTTCAATGCCAAAGCGTTCGACGACGCCGCGGCGCACCTCGCGCGCGATCGCCACCATGTCTTCCGCGCTGGCTCCTCCCCTGTTGGTGATGGCCAGTGTGTGTTTCGTGGAGAGCGAGGCACGTCCGCCGGACACGCTCGCGGGATCGAGCCCGAAGCCCTTTCCGAAGCCGGCCTGGTCAATCAGCCAGGCTGCAGACAGCTTCACGAGGCCATCGCTTCCAGCCGGGTACTGCGGCGCCGCCTCGGGCAGAGACGCAGCCACGGTGGCCGGAACGATCGGGTTGGTGAAGAATGAACCGGTGGAATACGTGTCCCTGTCCGAAGCGTCGAGGACCATGCCCTTGGAGGCACGCAGGCGCAGGACTTCACGCCGGACATCGTTCGAGTATGCGCGCTTTCCTGCCTCAACCCCGAGGGACCGGGCCAGCTCTGCGTACCGGATGGGTGCGCTCATGCGTCCGAGCGGCAGCTGGAATTCGACCGTCAACACCACGTAACGGGGTGAGCCCTCGGCAGTGGTCTGTTTGAGGATAGAGTCCCGGTAGCCGAACTTGAGCTCGGAGTTGGTGAAGGTCTGCACGGCGTTGCGTCCGCGGTCCCAGGTACGGACGGCTGCGATGGTCTGGGAGACGTCGGCACCGTAGGCGCCCACATTCTGCACGGGAGTAGCACCTGTGGCTCCGGGAATGCCGGAGAGGGCCTCCAGTCCGGACCACGCATGCAGCACGGAATGTTCAACGAGGGCGTCCCAGTTGTGCCCAGCCTGGACCACCACAGAGACTCCTCCGCAGCTATCCTCCGAGTTGACGGTGAATCCCTGCGAAGCGATCTTGAGCACCGTGCCTGGGTATCCGGCGTCGGAGATCAGCAGGTTGGATCCCCCACCGATGATGAGCAGGTTCTCGCCGGCCGCATCCGCCGAACGGACGGCGTCGATGATTTCCTCTTCGGTGCGGGCCTCCAAAAAGGTGCCGGCAGGGCCACCAACGGCGGCCGTGGTCAGTTCGGAAAGCATCGTCTGGGTCACCAAACAAGCCTAGCGGGGATTGCCTGCCCCGGCCGACTTAGGGATGCGCTTGCTCACGGGCGCCGGCTCAGGGATTCGCCGACTTGGGGATGCGCTTCCGCGAGACGGGCGCAAGGAAGAAGCTCGCGACGAGCAGGACCAGGACGGCGAGCAATGAATGCAGGATGCCGAAGTGCTCCGCCAGCAACCCCAACAGCGGCGGACCGCAAAGAAAAGCCCCATAGCCAATCGTGGAGACAACGGAAACCCGGGCCGCGGCGTGCGCTGGATCGTCCGCGGCGGCCGACATGCCCACCGGGAAGCCCAAGGAAGCACCGAGCCCCCAGATGGCCAAGGCCACGAAGGCCAGCCACGGCACCGGAGAGAAGACAAACAACGCAAGGCCGACCACGGCTGTGGCCGAACACCAACGCATCACCGGAACGCGGCCGAAGCGGTCCAAGACCACAGTCCCGGCGAAGCGTCCCACTGTCATGAACGTCACGAAGATTCCATAGCCGATGGCTCCGGCAGCATCGGATTGACCATGGCCATCGGCCAACGCCAAGGCCACCCAATCCCCCGCTGCGCCTTCTGCCAGGGCGAGCCCCAGGACGAGCAGGCCGAGCAGGAGGGTCCGGCGTTCACGCCATGCCCGGGCCACCATACGCTTGCTGTCCAGCGGTTCGGCCGGTTTCTGCTGGCCGGGCTGGATGATGGGCAAGGGGCCGGTTGAAGGATCTTCAAAAGTGTCCGGCTTTTCGGGCTTGAAGGCCTTTGCGGGACCTCGCGCTGTGGACTGGCGTGTGGCGTCCGCTCGGAACCAAGCGGCCGCGGTCACCACAGAGACGGCGACCACCAGGCCGGCCGCAGCCAGATGCCAAAAGACCGGTAGTCCGGCGGCAGCTGCCCAGGCTCCGAGCCCTGCGCCCGCAACGGTGCCCAGGCTGAAGGATCCATGGAGGCGCGGCATGATGTGCCGTTCAAGCGCGCGTTCAAGCGACGCTCCCTCTACATTGGATGCCGTATTCCAGCTGGCTGTGCCGAGGCCTATCACCATGAGCCCGGCTGCCACCACCACCGGGTTTGCCAGCACAGATGTGCCAAAACCGGCGACCGCCAGGCCGACGCCCACCATAGCGCCGCCGCGACAATTCCGCCGCGGTGGCGCGTGGTGCTGACTGTTGCAGCCTGCTCAAGCGAGCTTCACAACGGCCTGGGATTTCATCAGGACTTTCTGGCCGCCAAAGGTGACGGTCAGGTCGATGCGGGCGGTGCGCGCATCGGCGTCGAGCGCTCCCACCACGCCGGAAACCTCAATCACCGCGCCGGGCTCGCTTGTACCAGTGGTGTCGGCGACCAGCACCGGTTTGGTGAAGCGCGTCTGGTAGTCGACGACGGCGGCAGGGTCGCCGGCCCAGTCGCTCACCAATTGCACGGCGGAGCCCATGGTGAACATGCCGTGGGCGATGACTCCTGGAAGTTCGACGCCGGTGGCGAAGGATTCGTTCCAGTGGATCGGGTTGAAGTCGCCGGACGCACCCGCGTACTTGACCAGGTCCTGGCGGGTGACCTCGATGCTGCGGGTACCGATTTCCTGCCCGACGGTGAGTTCTTCAAGTTTCAAGCTCATGGCTACTGTCCCTCTCCGCGGACCAGAATGGACGAGGTGGTGGTGGCGACCCTTTCGCCGTCCACCGTAGTGATTTCCGAACGGGTGGTGATCATGGCCCCGCCGCCCATGGCGCGGACGCCGTCGACGTGCAGCTCGGCCCGCAACTGGTCTCCGGCAACAATCGCGCGGTGGTGCGTGAAGCGCTGGTCTGCATGGACCACCCGGCTGAAGTCAATCCCGGAATCGGGGTCCTCGATCAACTGGGCATCGGCCCGCTGGGCAACGATGATGGCGAAGGTCGGCGGGGCGACGAGGTCGCTGTGCCCGAGGGCTTTGGCGGCTTCGACGTCGAAGTGGGCGGGGTGGGTGGCTTTCACGGCCCGGGCGAACTCCCGGATCTTTTCGCGGCCGACGTCGTACACCTCTGCGGCAGGGTAGCTGCGGCCCTGCAAGTCCGGGTTAATAGTCATGCTCCAACCCTATCGGCCCGGGACGTGTCTCCAACTAACAGAATGATCGTGGAAACCGGAGCGCTCTACGCCGCAGTAGGCGGTCCGAACCACGTGGCCAACGCGTCAGCGAGGCCCAGCTGGGTACCGTCTCCGACCCAGGCCACATATCCGTCGGGCCGAATCAACACCGCGGCGGGAGGAGTGACCGCCCCGAGTGCCGGAAGCTCCCACACACCACCGTATGTGGCGTCGATCAGCTGAACCCGATCTGCCCATGGGGTGACGTCGAAGCCACCGGGCTCGCCGAGGTTGAGGAGCACCGGCCGGGCCTCGTGCAGCAGGCTGAAGACGCCCAGCGGGCCGCTCGGGGTGACGAATTCGAGATCTGGCATGCGGCGCCCGAGCAGCGGGTGTCCTTCGCCGAGGTCGTAGTGGATGTCCAAGCCTGACATCATCGCTGCGAAGCGCTTGCGTGGTTCCTCCATGCCGAGGAGCTCGGCAATGACCTCGCCCACGGCCTTCGTGCGTTCGTCGGGGCGGCGAAGCGCGACACTCGCCATCGTGTTGCGCAGCACGCGCGCAGCCACCGGGTGGCGCTCGGCGTGGTAGGTATCGAGGAGGCTTTCCGGGGATGTCCGCTTGACCACCTGGGCCAGCTTCCATCCCAGATTCACGGCATCCTGCACACCCGTGTTGAGGCCCTGTCCACCGTCCGGGGCATGCACGTGTGCGGCGTCGCCGGCGAGCAGGACCCGCCCGTCGCGGTAGGCCGCGGCCTGTCGAGTCATATCGGTGAATCTGGAGATCCAGATGGGACTGTGGATCCCGTAGTCGGTCCCGCAAACGGCGATGAGTGCATCGCTCAGGTCACTAAGGGTCGGTTCAGTCGTGGGTCCGACGTACTGTTCGGTCACCATGACCCCTATGGGTCCACCATCGAGGTAGACCACCTTGCCGTCGTGAATCTGGTACTCCAACTTGCCGAAGGAATGGATGCCAAAGGCATTGGGGTGGACGCCGAACGGCGGTTCCTCGGCCATCTCGACTTGGGCGATCAGGGCACTGGTGGTCGGATCCCATCCCGGGAACTCGATGCCGGCTACTTTACGGACCAGACTGCGTCCGCCGTCGCACCCGACGAGGTATTCTGCCCGCAATGGCTGGCCGCCGGACAGCTCGACGTCGACGCCGGTGCCGTCCTGCGCGAAACCGGTCACCTCACGTCCGTGATAGATCGGCACCGCCAGTTCGCCGACCCAGCCGGCAAGTATGCGCTCGATATGGTTCTGCCACAGCCCGAGCCCGTAGTTATGACGTGTGGGAAAGTCGCTGATGTCAAGGCGGACCCCGGCGAACCCCGCCACCTGAGCTACCTGCCCCTCCGACAGGAACCGATCAGCAATTCCACGCTGATCGAGGACCTCGAGGGTGCGTGAGTGCAAACCGCCTGCACGTGAGCCAACGAGATCCTGGTTTGCGCGCCGCTCGACAACAGCGACGTCGACGCCCGCCAAGGCCAGCTCGCCCGCCAGCATGAGCCCTGCGGGACCTGCTCCGACGATTACTACGGCATGCTCGGTCATCGCTAAACTCCGGTCAGCATCATGGCTGGGTTACTTCTTCTGCAAACCCTTGCGGATCTGCTGCCCGCGAACCACCATGCCCACCACATGCAGGACCAGGCCGAGCCCGATCACGGCCAGCGAGGCTACCGCAAGGCCTTGGTTGTGCGAGGTGTTGCCGACAATCGTCAGGATGATTCCGACGGCGATCAGCCCCATCGCACTGAAAACCAGCGTCTTGTAGGTGGCGGAGGCAGTGGCCCAGAATTCGTTCAGCACCACCCAAGTTTAGGGCACTCGCTCCAGATACCCTTACAGGAGGGCAGGAGAAAATCCGACAAAAGTGAGCGAGCGTCCGGTCAGGACCCGGTAAAAGTGAGCGAGCGTCGGTGGACGGGAACGCCGTCGGCAACCGAACACCGCCAATCCCCCTTGACTCCAATGAACGCTCGCTCACCTTTAGCGGGATTTCCCCAAACGCTCGCTCACTTGTAGCGGCCAATCCACGGACGCTCGCTCACTTGTAGCGGCCAATCCACGGACGCTCGCTCACTTGTAGCGGCCAATCCGCGGACGCTCGCTCAGATCATCTGCGAGAGGATCCCGTCGTTTGGGCTTGTTCGTGAGCGAGCGTCCGGTCAGGACCCGACAAAAGTGAGCGAGCGTCGCGACTTGGGCACGCTCCCCTCGGCGTCCTTACAGGGAGGGCTGGACCCCGAAGGCCACGGCGAGTTTCATGATCTTTTCGGCGCGGCCGAGACGCGGGAGGTCGGAACCGTCGCGGATGACCCTGCCGTTGGCTTCGAAGTCGCTCATGAAGTCGGTTGCCCAGGCGACGTCCGACGGCGTGGGGCTGATGACTTCATTGATGATTGTGGTCTGGTCGATGGCCAGACAGAGCTTGCCGGTCATGCCCATAGTTACCGTGATGCCGGTCTGCTCGCGCAGGATCGGGTGGTTGGTGCCGACGGTCGGGCCGTCGATCGGGCCCGGGAGATTGCCCACACGGCTGGCGACAACCAGCTTGGCCCGGGGGTAGGCCATCGCCTCAGGCGTGGCGGCCATGCCCGTGTCCCGGCGGAAGTCGCCCGAACCGAAGGCCAGGCGGAAGGCACCCTGGGCGCGGGCGATGTGGTTTGCTTCCTCGATGCCAAGGGCCGACTCCACGAGGGCGACAACCGGGGTCTTGCCGTCCATACGGTGGAAGGATTCCGTGACCTGGTCCGCGGACTCGGTCTTGGCCAGCATGACGCCCAACAGGCCGGGGGTGCCACGGAGTCCGGCGAGGTCATCGGCCCAGAACGGGCTCGTGGCGTCGTTGATGCGGACCCAGGCCTGGCCGCCGGCAGTCAACCAATTGATGACATTGGCGCGGGCCGTGTCCTTCTGGGACGGGTCCACGGCGTCTTCGATGTCGAGGATGATGGCGTCCGCGCGCGATGAGGCCGACTGGTCGAAAAGCTCCGTCTTCATGGCGTTCACGAGGAGCCAGGAGCGTGCAATCTCGGCGGGAATGTTGCGGGTGGACCGAATGGACTCGGCGGCGGTGCTAGACGTCATGTATCTACCGTATCCGTCCAGTCGCCAGGAACGCTAAGAATCGGGCGCAGGTGTGAGCATCAATACGAACAAAACAAATGTGACAGGCGAGCGCCATCGAGATCTGCCGCGGCCTCCACTCTTGCCACACGGCGACCTAGCGCTGGGTGCTCCCGCTCGGGTGGGCGCCCAACAACCCAAGTTCCCCTCTGTGGGGCAGTCCTTCCCAGTCGCCCGCCGTACTGACGGCGAAAGCGCCGGCCAGGACGCCCCGCTGCAGGCGCCCGGCGACGTCTTCGCCGTCGAGCAGGGCAGACAAGTAGCCCGCGGTGAAAGCGTCTCCAGCCCCCACGGTGTCGATACTGGTCACGGGCACCGCCCGCTGTTCCCGAGGGCCAGCGGCGGTGTAGGCGCAGGCGCCAACGGCTCCTCGCTTGACTACGACCTCCCGCACGCCGCGATCCAGCAGCCCCGCCGCCATGGTGGCCTCCGCAGCGTCGGGTCCGCCATTTCCGGCATGATCGGAGGCGAGCAGATCGAGCTCGTCCTCGGAAGCAATCACGACGTCAGCGTGCCGGACAATCGAGGTGAGCGCCGTACGCGCCTCGTCCCGGGACCAAAGCTTGCTGCGGTAATTGACGTCCAACGACACCAGGACCCCTTCGCTGGCAGCGCGCTCAGCCGCGTACTCCACGGCGTCCAGCGGCTGAGGTCCGAGGGCAGCCGTGATCCCGGTCAGATGCAGGACCTTGGCACCGGCGTCGAGTACCGGCTCAATGTCTTCCCGCCGGAGGGTGGAACCGGCCGAACCTGCCCGATAGTAGAAGGCGCGGCTGACGTCGGCCGTGCGCTGTTCGAGGAACATGACGCCGGTGCCGCGGCTCGGGTCCACCCGGTGCCGCACGCCGAGACCCTCGGAGCGCAATTGTCGCAGGATGAATTCGCCGTGAGGGTCTGCCCCAAGCACTCCGGCCCAGGTGACCGTGTGGCCAAGCCGTGCGATGCCAACGGCCACGTTCGATTCGGCCCCGGCGACGTGCATGCCCAGGCTGCCGCCCGCTGACAACGGGCCGGGACTCCTCAGCGAGACCATGGATTCGCCGAACGTCAGGAGGTCGACGGCGGCACTCAAGACTGCTTACCTTCCCCGTGGCGCGCGGCAAGGGCAAGGAAAGCACGGGCGCGTTTGCGAAGGGCGTTTAAGTCGCCGCCGGACGCCGCATCCCCGATGAGGGGACCTCCCGGGCCAACTGCGATGGCGCCGGCTTCCCAGAAAGCAGGAGCCTCGTTGAGGCCGACGCCGCCGACCGCCACGAACGGGATCCGGGGAAACGGGTCCCGGAGTGCCTTTAAGTACTCCGGACCACCGAACGAGGCCGGGAAGAGCTTCACTGCGGTCGCGCCGCGGGTCATGGCCCCATGCGCCTCGCTGGGGGTCATCGCGCCGGCCAGGACGGGCAGCCCGAGACTGGCTCCGACCTCGATCGACTCGGCCAATGCCGGAGTAACAATGAACTGGCCGCCGGCCGCGACGACGTCGTGCACGTCTTGCGCAGTGAGGACCGTGCCGGCTCCCACGAAGCAGGACTCCGGCGCGGAATCACGGATGCGCGTTATGGCCGCGAGGGCGTCCGGCGTCGTGAGTGCCACCTCGACGTAGCGGAAGCCCTCCTCCATGACAGCCAGCGCGGCTTCGGCCGCTGCCTGTCCGTCCGTTCCACGCACAATCGCCACGAGCCTTGATCCGCTAAGTCCTTCAAGAAACTGATCTGGAGTCATGTCTTTCACCATTCTGCGAAGGAGCCGTCGGAGTGGCGCCACACGGGCCCGCGCCATTTGTGCCCCTGTTTGTCGGCGGTGCGGACAACGGCCTCGTCGATCTCGATCCCGAGGCCCGGCCCGGTCAAGCGTTCAATGTGCCCGTCCACGAACTTCAGCGGTGTCTTGTCCACCACGTAGTCCAGGACCTCAGCGCCCTGGTTGTAGTGGATCCCGATGCTCTGCTCCTGGATCAAGAAGTTGGGCGTGGCGAAGCCCACCTGCAGGCAGGCCGCCAAGGCCAGCGGGCCCAAAGGGCAGTGCGGGGCGAGTTGGACCTCGTAGATTTCGGCCAGGGAGGCGATCTTGCGGACTTCGGTGATGCCACCGGCGTGCGAGAGGTCCGGTTGGGCCACGGCGATGCCGGCCTGCAGCGCAGGCAGGAATTCCTGCCTGCTGTAGAGCCGCTCGCCGGTGGAGACCGGCGTCGTGGTCGAGGAGGTGAATTCGCGCAGGAGGTGCGTGTTTTCCGGGACAACCGGCTCTTCGAGGAAGAAGGGCCGGTACGGTTCCAGGAGGGGCGCCACCCTGCGTGCATTGGCGAGGCTGAACCGGCCGTGGAAGTCCACCGCCACGTCCCGGTGGTCCCCCAGGACTTCGCGGGCGGCGGCCACCCGCCGGACCACGCCGTCGAGCTCTGCTACTGAAGCGACCGGGCTCATCCGGCCGCTGGCGTTCATTTTGACTGCGGTAAGGCCCACTTCGAGCTGGGCGCTGATCTGATCTGCCACCTCGTTGGGCTCGTCCCCGCCCACCCAGCCGTACATCCGGATCCGATCACGAACCGGGCCTCCGAGGAGTTGGTGCACTGGAGCGTTGAAGTGCTTGCCCGCGATGTCCCAAAGCGCCTGGTCCAGGCCGGAGACAGCGCTGGCCAGGATCGGTCCGCCGCGGTAGAAGGACCCCTTGGTCATGACCTGCCAGTGGTCCTCGATCCGAAGCGCATCGTTTCCGATGAGCACCTCGGAAAGCTGCTCGACGGCGGTGCGGACGGTTTCGCTGCGACCCTCGCAGCTTGCCTCACCCCAGCCGACGATTCCGCTGTCGGTCTCGATCCGGACGAACAGCCAGCGCGGAGGGACAAGGAAGGTTTCGATGCTGCTGATTCGCGTCATGCTGCGCCCCTAGCCTTTGGTCGCGCCGGCGGTCATGCCGGACACGATGTATTTCTGCGTGAAGAGCGCGATGATCATGATCGGGATGGTCACCACGGTGGCGGCCGCCATAAGCCCGCCCCAGTCGATGCTGGCATAGGAGACGAAGTCGAAGATGGCCACCGGAAGCGTCTTGGTCTTGGATCCGGACAGGACCAGGGCGAACATGAAGTTGTTCCAGGAAAAGATGAACGACAGGATTCCTGCAGTAGCCATTCCAGCGACAGACAGCGGCAGGGTGATGCGACGGAATGCACCGATCGGCGTGAGTCCGTCCACTTGGGCCGACTCCTCTAGCTCAAGCGGCAGGGAGTCGAAGTAGCTCATCATGATGTAGACGATCAGCGGCAGCGCCACGAACATGTGGCTGAGGATCAGCACTTCAAACCCGCCCACCATCTTCAAATTGGAGAAGACGTAGTACCACGGGACCAGGAGCGAAACGCCCGGGATCACGCGCGCCATCAGGACCACGAGCGCCGAGCGGCGCATGGTGAACCGGCTCATCGCGTATGCGGCAGGGACGCCCAACACCAGGGAAAGGGCCGTGGATACGAAGGCAACCCAGAAGCTGTTGATGATGAAGACAAAGTAGTTGTTTCGCTGCAGCACGTTCGCGTAGTTCTCGACCGTGGGCGTGAACAGGAAGGACTTGCCGGCGTCGTAGATGTCCACGTTGGTTTTGAGTGAGGCCAGGAGCATCCAAAACAGCGGCGCGATCAGGAACAGCACAACGGCGATCAGGGCAACCACGCGGAAGGTCTTGTAAGCGCGGGTGCGCACGGGCTTCCGACGGCGATTGGCCAGCCGGTGCTCGCGGGCTGAAGCACGGGGTTCGGTCAGGACGGTCATTTGCTTGCCGCTTTCTTACGCATGGTCAGCAGCCACATGGTGCCGATGATGATCATGAAGAACAGGATGAGCACTGCGGAGGACAGCCCGTATTGGTTGTAGTCGAAGCTCAGCCCGTAGGCGTAGACATTAAGGGTCTCCACCTCGTGGAAGGAGCCGCCGCCCTTGCCCTTCGTGGCGTAGAGGATGTCAAAGGTCTTCAGGGCATCGATGCCCCGCAGCAGGATGGCGACGATCACGGTTGGCATCATGAGGGGCAGGGTGACGAAGAAGAAGCGCTGGAAGGCGTTGGCACCGTCCATCCGTGCAGCCTCGTCTGGCTCTTCGGACAAGGACGTCAGGCCGGCAAGAAGGATGAGGACAACCATGGGAGTCCATTGCCACACGTCCATGAAGATCGTGGTGCCAAGCGCGGTGTCCTGCCCGGACAGCCACGGCTGCGGAGGGATTCCCACCAGTCCGAGTACTTGGTTGACGAAGCCGATATTGGGGTCGAAGATCAGCCGCCACATCATGCCCACGGCCACGGGTGTGGCAACCAGCGGCAGCAGGATGGCCACGCGGACCCAGCGCTCGCCGCGGAAGGGGCGCCAAAGCAGCAAGGCGATGCACATGCCGAGGACGACTTCGCAGGCCAGCGCAACGCCGGTGAAGGACAGGGTGCGCGCGACCGCGGGCCAGAACCGTTCCGCGTCGGAGAGGACCGTGACGTAGTTCTGCAGTCCGACGAACTCGGACGCGGCCCGGACGGATCCTTGCGAATCAGTCAGGCTGAGGTAAAGCGTCCAGGCCAGGGGAAAGACGATCAGGACGCCGACGAAAATCATCGCGGGAGCTGCGAAGAGCCATTTGCGATGCCGGTTGGCCCAAGCCGAGAAATTCTCACGCGCGCCGGGCTTGCGGTCCGTGCCGCGGGAGGGCGCGCTGCGGGGAGTGGTCAGTACAGACATGGTTCACCTAAGGAGTTTGGGGGTGAATTGAAGGGGCTCGCCGCGGCGGGACGGCAGCATAGCCATCCCGCCGGGCAATTGCGCTACTTCTTTTCGCTGTCCAGGAACTTCTGGAATTCGCCGTTCGCCTTGTCAGCTGCCGCCGAGGCGTCGGCTCCGGAGATCGTGGAAACGATCGGCGTGCCCACGATTTCGCGAGCCTTGCCGACAGTGACCACCTCGGGACGGTCGTGGCCTACGCCGTTCTTGGCGCTGACGGAGATGGCATCGGCCAGATCCTTGGGGTAGGTGGAGGTTCCGGCCGGATCTGCCCAGACCGAGGCACGGGGGCCGGGTACTCCAGCCTTCTGCGCAGCCAAGGTGCGCTCCTTGCTTGTGGCCCACTGGATGAACTTCCAGGCGTTGTCCTGGTTGTTGGAAGCCTTGTTGACGGCCAAACCCCACGACGGGATGTTGTACGGCTTGGAGCCCGCCGGGCCGGCGGGCAGGGCGGCGAAGCCGACATTGTCGGCAACCTTGGACTTGGCAGGGTCGGTTGCGTTCTTGTAGAGCGAGTCCGCCTCGGTGTAGAAGGCCGCCTTGCCCTGAGTGAAGATGGCCATGGCCTCCGGCCAGCTCATATCGGTGCTGACGTTCTTAGGTCCGTAGCTCTTGATCAGCCCTCCGTAGAAGGCATAGGCCTTTTTCGCGGCATCGCTTCCGACGGCGGACTTGCCACTGGCGTCGACGAAGTCGCCGCCGAAGCTGTACAAGAAGCTTGAGAACTGGGTGACGGCCGCGGACTTTCCGGTGCGTGCCACGAAGCCGGCCGTATCAGGTGACGCGGCAGCGATGGTCTTGGCGGCTGCCTGAAGCTCATCCATGGTCTTTGGGACAGCGAGACCGGCCGACTTCAGCAGGTCCTTGCGGTAGTAGAGCACTTCGCGCTCGGTGATGATGGGGACGCCCACCACCTTCCCGTCAACGGTGCTGGCCTTGACCGGGCCGTCCTGATAGTCCCTCCAGTCCCAGCCGGCGTCCTGCGAGACCTTGCTGGTCAAGTCGGCGAGGTAGCCATTCTTTGCGAACGCCTTGCCTTCCTGCAGCGGCCGGTACATCATGACGTCGATCTCGTCCGTGCCGGCGTTGAGCTTGACGTTGTACTGGTCCGAGAGTTGGTCCTCGCCGAGTTGGGTGAGTTCGACCTTGAGGCCCGTGGACTTTTCGAATTCCGGAATCGCCGCCTTGATTCCGTCAGTCCAGACGTGGTTGGCCAGGGTAACCCGAACGGTCCCTGCTGCCTTGCCGTCGCTGCTGCCGCTGCCGCCACCGCAAGCGGTCAGGCCCAGCGATAGGGCTGCGGCGACTGCCGCATATTTCATAATTGAATGCCGCTTCATTACGACTCCCCCGTTTTAGTGTTCAGAGCCGGACAACATCATCCGGTCAACCGCAGACGCATCTATACATCTGCTCTGGGGGAGAGCTTAGAGAAATAAAGCATACTTAAACAAGGCCCTGTGGCCCACGAGTATGATTTATTTATGAAAACCCCAAAGGCGGAGTCCACAGCAGACCTGCATTCCGTGTTGGTCGAGAACCTGGGGCTCGCTATCGCCGAGGGGACTCTGGCACCGCATTCGATCCTGCGCCTAGATGAGCTGGAGGCGCAGCAGAAGGTGTCACGATCGGTGGTCCGTGAGGCCACGCGCGTGCTCTGCTCGATGGGCATGTTGGAATCGCGGCGACGCCTCGGAACCGTAGTGCAGCCGGAAGAATCCTGGAACCTCTACGATCCGCAGGTCATCCGCTGGCGCCTGGCCTCTTCCAAAAGACTCGAACAGCTGCGGGCGCTCAATGAGCTCCGCGGCGCGATCGAACCGCAGGCAGCCCGGCTCGCAGCCGGGCGCGTCTCGTTGGACGCCGGCAGCGATCTGGTGTCACAAGCCGCGCGGTTATGGGCGGCAGGCCAAAGCGGGAACCAGGACGAATTCCTCCGGCTGGACATCGAATTCCACGCATCAGTGCTCCGCGCCTCCGGCAACCCCATGTTCACCCAGCTGCACAACCTCGTCCGGGAGGTCCTGACCGGGCGTGCGCAGCATGGCTTGATGCCGAACTTGCCGCACCAAGAGGCCCTGCAGCTGCACGTTGATGTCGCCAGTGCCATCCAGCGGGGCGAGGCGGAAAGGGCGCACGCCGCCATGAGCAGGATCGTCGAACAGTCCACGGAGGAAACGGCCGACATTTGGTCAGAACACCACGCGACCCGGCAGCCGCAGGATGCCGATGCTGCCCTGGCTGCCGACTAACGAAGCCGACTAACAAAGCTTGCTGGCGCATTGCTGTCCTGCTGCTAGGGAACACTCTTTCCCCGCGCAGCCACCCACAGCTGATACCACTCGATCCGAGTCATCGCCGCAGCGACGGCGACGGCGTCCGCGCAGGCTGCAATCCGCGTCGGGTTGGAACTGCCCAACACCGGGGAAATGCGGGCAGGGTGCTTCATGAGCCAGCCGAGCAGCACGGCCTCAGGAGTAACACCCTTCTCTTCCGCAAGCTGGGCGACCAACGCGATAGTCTCGGTGTCGGCGGCAGCCGGGGCATCCAGCGTCGAACCCGTGTACCGGCCCTGGGCGAGGGAGCCGTAGGCCTGCAGCTCAATCCCGTGGCTGACGCAGTGCTCCAAGGTGCCGTGCGGGAAACTGTAGCCGAGTGCGTCGTCATGGTTGACCAGGACAGTGCTCTCGAGCCAGGCGCGACGGTGAAGGCTCATCTCCAACTGGTTGGCGATGATGGGGGTCTCCAGCTTGTTCTGGAGGAAGGCGATCTGCACTCCGGACATGTTGGACACCCCAAGCTGCCGGACCTTGCCTTCCGCCATGAGCTGCCCGACGGCGGACGCCACCTCTGCGGGATCCATCAGGGGGTCCGGACGATGGAGGAGCAGTACGTCGACGTAATCGGTCCTCAGCCGCTGCAGGCTTCCGTTAACCCGTTCCAGGATGGCGCCCTTGCTCAGATCGTAGTGTCCTTGGACTCCTGTCTGGCTGAGCCGGATTCCGCACTTGGTCTGCAGCTGGATCTTTTCACGCAGCCCAGGGGTCCGGGCCAGCACGTCGCCGAACACGGCCTCGGACTTGCCGCTGCGGTAGATGTCGGCGTGGTCGAACAGCGTGATGCCGATGCCCATGGCTGCGTAGATCGCTTCTGCGGCCTGATCAACGTAGGCGCTACCGTACTCGTTGCCTTCCCAGGGCCCGCCAAGGCCCATGCAGCCGTAGATGAGGCGGCCAGAGGACGTTTCCCTCCTTGCAGTCATTTCCCAACTCTTTCACATGCAACTAGTCCCCACCGCCGCCCTCGCCTCGCAAGTCCCCACCGGCTCCCAGCCTTCGCAAGCTCAGGCAGGGACCCTCGCCGGCGGGGCCCCACGGCCAGGGAACCCTGGCGGCGTGGGCCCACGCAGTTGTTGTCGTTTACAGCGCTCAAAACGACAACAACTGCGAGCTAGTTGGGTCAGCGGCCAGCGGTCAGGGGTCAGCGGTCGGGGGTCAGACGATCCAGGCTGTGGTGTTTGCGGGGAGCTTGCCGCCGTCGAGCGGTGCGCTGCTCACGACGACGGTGCCTTCCGGAAGTGCCACGGGCTCGGTGCCGAAGTTCGTCACCGATTGCCAGCCGTTGGGCCGCACGAAGTGCAGCACCGACTCGTTGCTGGAAGGAATCCATTCAAGGTCCTCTGCCGCCTGCAGCTCCGAGCGCAGCTCCAAGGCCTTGCGGTACAGCTCCAGCGTGGAGCCCGGAACGTTGTCCTGCGCCTCCACGGCGTAGCCGGCAAACCATTCAGGCTGTGGCAAGTGGGC
Organism: Arthrobacter sp. DMZ02-1R; assembly: GCF_057747935.1. NCBI lineage: Bacteria > Bacillati > Actinomycetota > Actinomycetes > Micrococcales > Micrococcaceae > Arthrobacter > Arthrobacter sp. DMZ02-1R. The sequence continues at coordinate 1,066,202 of NZ_CM173230.1, read as the reverse complement.
ATGTCCGTCGCCGAAGCCGAAGGAAGAACCTTTACCGGTCCACGGCAGCGGCACGCGGCAGCCATCGCGACCAACATCCACGCCCGGGTTACGGAAGAACGCCGGGTCCTGGCGCTCGGCGTCCACGATGTCGCCGACTTCCTGCAGGCCAAGCTCTTCGCCCTGGTACAAGTACGCGGAGCCCGGCAGGGCGAACATCAGCAGCGACGCGGCGCGGGCACGGCGCAAGCCGAGCTCGGCGTCGACGTCGGAGGGGAGACCGCCGTCGAGCAGCCATGCCTTGCCGTCCTGGCCCTTTCCTTCGCGGCCGCCGCCCTGGGGCAGGCCATAGCGGGTGGCGTGCCGAACGACGTCGTGGTTGGAGAAGACCCACGTGGAGGAGGCGCCGGATGCTGCGGCCTCGGCGAGGTTCTTGGTGATGATGGTGCGGAACTGCTCGGCGTCGAAATCGGCCTTGAGGAGGTCGAAGTTGAAGGCCTGGCCCAGTCCGTCGGGGCTGGCGTAGCGGGCGCGGCGGTCGGCGTGCACCCAGGCTTCGGCCACGGCGGTGCGGGGCGGGTTGTACTCATTGAAGAGCTTGCGCCACTCGGAATAGATCTCGTGTACCTCGTCGCGGTCCCAGAAGGGGTGGGCGCCCAAGGCGTTGTCGCCTTCCTTGGGCAGCTCGGTCTTCGAGGGCAGCACCTCCGGCAGGTCCTTCGTGAGGGCATGGGCAACGTCGATGCGGAAGCCGTCCACGCCACGGTCGGACCAGAAGCGCAAGGTCTTCAGGAAGTCCTCCCGGACCTCGGGGTTGTCCCAGTTGAAGTCCGGCTGCTCCTTGGTGAAGATGTGCATGTACCACTGCCCCGGGGTACCGTCCGGCTCCGTGATGCGCTCCCAGGCCGGGCCGCCGAAAACAGAGTCCCAGTCCGCCGGGGGCAGTTCGCCGTTCTCGCCGAGGCCATCGCGGAAGATGTAGCGTTCACGGGCAGCCGAGCCTTTGGGGGAAGCCAGTGCCTCCTTGAACCATTCGTGCCGGTCCGAGGAGTGGTTCGGAACGATGTCCGCGATCAATTTGATGCCCGCAGCGTGCAGGGCAGCTGCCATCTCATCAAAGTCGGAGAGCGTGCCCAGCTTCGGGTCAACGTTGCGGTAGTCGTCGACGTCATAGCCGCCGTCAGCCAGGGCCGAGGGGTAGAACGGGCTCAACCAGACGGCGTCGATCCCCAGCGCCAACAGGTACGGAACCTTGGCGGTAATGCCCTTGATATCACCCAGGCCGTCGCCGTTCGCATCGGAAAAACTGCGCGGGTAGATCTGGTACACAGCCGCTTGGCGCCACCAGTTGGGATCGGCCATGCGCACGGAGCGCTCTGAGTCGGTGAGAGTTGCCAGGTTGGCGGTGGAGGACAAAGGGATCCCTGTTCTGTGTCGACGCGATTGTTGAAAGTGTTTATTTAGAATCTAAATTTAGTTCTTCAAGTATTATGTGACGCATACCTACAGGAGGTCAACAGGGATGCCCGAAATCGCGACCGCCACTCCGCAGATGCTGCGCCGGGTCAATGCGGCCAGCGTGCTCGCAGTCATCCGTTCCTCCAACGCAGTGACCGTCTCGGAGCTGATGGAAGCCACAGGGCTGACCCGTGCCACCACCATTTCCGTGTGCGAAGACCTCATGGCCCGGGGCTGGATCAGGGAACTGGAAAACCAGCGTGACTTCGGCACTTACCAGAAGGGCCGCCCGGCACGTCGCTTCGAACTCGACGAAAGCGCCGGCTGCGTCTTGGGGATCGACGTCGGCGTCCTCAAGACCACAGTGGTGGTGGCCGACCTGCGCGGAGACACCACGGGACGGGCCAGCAAGCCCTTTCGGGCCCAAGAGATCCAGGCGCAAGAACGGATACGCGTCATCAGCGAGACGGCACTGCTGGCTCTGGAGGCTGCCGGCGTGGCGCCGGAAAAAGTCCTGGCGGTGACAGTCGGGCTTGCCGCCCCAGTGGACCGGGACGGAAATATCCTCGTCAGCCAGCCGTTCTGGAGCCTGTTCGACGTCGGACTGAAGAAAGCGCTGCATGATCTGCACGGTTGGGAGGTACTGCTGGAGAACGATGCCAACCTTGCGGCATTGGGCGAATGTTGGCGGGGAGCCGGAAGCGGCGTCCAAGACCTCGCGGTGCTCTTGGCCGGCGAGCGTTTTGGTGCAGGCCTGGTCGAATCGGGCAGGCTCCTCCATGGCAGCCGTGGAGGCGCGGGCGAAATGGCCTACTTGGACATGGTGGAGGGAGTGGGCTCGGCCGAGGGCCTCGCCGCCCTGGCCAGATTGTGGGCAGCGGAAGCCTTGGCGGGAAAGTCAAAAACCGCGCTGCGGACTGCGGGTACCGGTGAGATCACTGCCCAACACGTCTTCGCCGCCGCCGCCCAGGGCGACAAAGTGGCGCTCGGCATCCTGGACCGGCTCTCGGACCGGCTGGCCAGGGTGGTCTCCACGATGGCCATCATGCTCAACCCCGAGCTCGTGGTGATTGGCGGCGCAGTGGCAGATTCGGCGTCGGTCCTTCTTGAGCCGACCGCCCGGAAGCTGGCCACGTACACGGCCACTCCCCCGCGGCTCGCTGCTTCTCCATTGGGCGATGCGATTGTGGGAATCGGCGCGGTACGCCACGCCCTGGACCATGTGGAGAAGAACTCCTTGGACCTGGACTTGCGGCGCGTGTAGCCGCTCGGGACGGTTATGCCGCCCGTTCCCCTTCAGCCGTCAGTCCGGCATCGCCATGGTGCGAAGGTCCAGCTGGCGCAGCACTCGGTCCGCCACCTCGGGATCCATGCCAGGCTCGCTCCTAGCGGCGACCACTTCCTGGCGTGCGGCATCCAGGGCGATGGTCTGAACCGCTATGGCCAGTTCCCTGCCTCGTTGGCGCTTTTCGGCGTCGGACTCATTCTTCAGTGTCCCGTCCAGAAGCTCGGCATGCAGGCGTGTCATCTTTTCCTTGACGAGGGCCACCTTGTCCGCCGGCAACTCCTTCATCAGATCGTGCTCCCTGAGCGCAGCGATGGCCGCAGTCTGGGCTCGCTTGGCCAAGAGGCGCGCGGCATCCTTTTCATGCGAACCGTCCTCGGAAGCCTTGAGCACGCGCATGAGCCACGGAAGCGTGAGTCCAGGCAGGACCAAGGTGGCCAGCAGCACCGCACAGGCGATGACCAGGATCTGGTGCCGGGCAGGGAAGTCGCTGCCGTCGGCAATGGTGAGCGGCAGCGCCAGCGCGAGGGCGAGGGTAGCGAGGCCGCGCATGCCGCACCAGGTGAGGATCAAAACTTCCTTGGGCGACGTCGGCTGCAGCAGGTTCTTCCGTTTGCGGGCCGAGATCGCCAAAAGCCCCAGCCAAGCGAACCGGACAGCAAATACCAGCACGCACACCACCACCGCCGTGCCGATCATGCCGAAAATGGCCGCGCCTTCTTCCCGGATCACATGCCGGATCTCCAGCCCCACCAGCCCGAACGCCAGGCCCGTGGCCAGGAGTTCCACCACATCCCAGAAGGCAGTGCGCGTGACGCGCTCGGCGGCGTCCTGGGACCGCGCGTGCCGCTGCGTCTCGAGCGCGGTGACGACAACGGCGATCACGCCCGAGGCATGCAGCTCTTCAGCCAGGATGTAGGCGGCAAAGGGAATCACCAGTGTCACTGCGCTGCGCGCCACCATCGAGGTGACGAGCTTGGTGATCAGCCTCGTCAACCAGCCCATGGCGATGCCGACGATGACGGCCAGCGCGGCTCCGATGATGAATTGGAGGACGACGCCGGCCCCCATCTTTGTGCCGGAAACGGTCGCCGCGACTGCTGCCTGGAAGATCACGATAGCGGCGGCGTCGTTGAACAAGCCTTCGCTCTGCAGCACGGTAATGAGCCGGCGCGGCATGTGGACGCGGCCGGCCACGGATTCAACGGCCACCGGGTCCGGAGGAGCCACCATGGCACCCAGTGCGATCGCCGCGGGAATGCCGATACCTGGAATCATGAGCCACGCGGCTCCGGCAACCACCGCCGTCGACACCACAACGAGCGCCACGGCCATGAGCAGCAACGTCCGCCAGCGGACCCGGAATACGGCCCAGGAACTCTTCTGGGCGGTCGCGAACAGCAAAGGCGGAAGGAAGATCGGCAGGATCAATTCGGGTGAAAACTCAAAGTCAGGGAAGCCCGGAATGAAGGCCACCGCCGCCGCCAACAGCAGCATCAGCACGGGGTACGGCAGCCGTAAGCGGTCCCCCAACCCCACGGCCAAGACCGTTGCAAGCAGCAGTCCGACAATGAGAGCCAACTGGTCCATGTTCCCGCTTCCCCAAACGTAGTAGTGGCAGCGTCCCCGGCACGCGGCGGACTAGCTCTACCAACATATCCCGGCAGGACGCGGCCAGGATGCCGTCAGGACGCCGTCAGGACGCCGTCAGGACGCCGTCAGGACGCCGTCAGGACGCCGTCAGGACGCCGTCAGGACGCCGTCAGGGCGTCCACCACAGGAACGGAGCCATCCCTGAATTCAATTGTGCGGCGAAGCGTTTCGGGCAGTTCCAGGACCGCGGCAGCCACCAAGGCAACGTTGGCCCGGGAGGTCGCCGTCCCGGTACCCGGGTCAGTGGGATCCACCTCAATGAGCGCCGACCCTGGATTGTTGGTCAGCCCTCCGGGGCCCAGAATCGTCCAGTCGAGATCGGTCGCACGCAGGTATTCGTCCGCTGCTGCCTTGGCTTCCGCGTAGGCGTAGAAGCTGTTGTCCTCGGGAACGCCATGGCCGGGTCCGGCACCGAAGTAGGACACCATGACATAGCGCGCCACGCCAGTCTGCGCGGCGGCATCCATCGAGCGGATGGCCGCATCCCTGTCCACGGCATAGGTGCGTCGCGGATTGCCTCCGCCAGCCCCGGCGGACCACACTACGGCGTCGTGGCCGCCAAGCGCCGAGGCGACTTCCGCCGTCGTCGAATTTTCGACGTCGAGGACCACCGGGTCAGCGCCTGTCGCCGCGACGTCCGGCGCGTGTTCCGGATTGCGGATGAACGATGTGACCGCATGACCTTCGTTACTCAGGATGCGGGACAGTTGCAAGGCCACCTTGCCATGGCCGCCAATAATTGCGATTCGACTCATGGTCCTATTCTGTCGCAGAGGTCAAGCCCTCCCCCGCGATGGTGGATAAACTCCGCGAAAGATTATCGGAGCCATAATTTGCGGCCCACACGCGATTTCTCCACCAATTCCTGCGGAATAAATACGACTACTAAATGCTAAGCAAACTTAGTTTCGAGACGGACCCGAACGCCCCCTCAAGGAATGAGATGCAGCCCCCGCACGCGGCCACCACAACCAACTAAGGAGGCTTGCGAGTGTTCTGCGGGGAGCCGGGCATTAAAGCGAGTGGCACCCACTCGTGTGAAGCGAAATCCCTATTTCTACACTCAAATTACCTGCGGCGGGAAAAGGAAATATCTCTTTCATAAATCTTATTGATGGATTTATCAAAACGGGTTCACACATCCCCTTGATGGATTTATCCAAGCAGATGGATTGATGGATTCCTCCGTGCTGCGCATCTAAGCAAAAGGGTCTCAACAAGCGCCGCCCCTGCGCCTGCGTATCACTTCCCGGTTCAAGCAACCGGCCGGCCCAGAAACGATAAATTGCGGGGATTTGAGATGTTTCAACACGAGTACAGCCACAGCGGGGTCAGCGGAGGCAACATCCTTGCCCTGATATCCGCCGGAGTGAGAACCATCACCAGGTACAAGGCATCAATCGCCACCTGGGCAATCGTGGCAGCGGTCGTGCTGGCGGCCGTCATGACCCAAAACTACTCACGGGTACTCACACCGGCAGGCACAAACGCCACGGTTGCCCCGAGCATCGGCTCGGGAGCCGTGATTGCCGCACCTTCACCGGCTGCGGCCAGTCCGACGCCGGCAGCGAGCCCCACTCCGGCCGCCACGCCAGCTCCGGTACAGACACAGGCGCCGGCACCTGTCGCAGCGCCGCCCGCGCCGGCTCCTGCTCCTGCTCCGGCCCCTGCTCCCGCTCCCGACACGAACACCTACGCGGTCGCCAGCGGCGACACGGTAGGCTCGATAGCCGCCAGGTTCGGGGTCGACGTCAACGCGATGCTCGCAGCCAACGGACTCAGCGCCGATTCCATCATCGTGCCGGGCGAGGTATTGAAGCTGACAGGACCGCCGGTTGCCGTCGCGGCCCCCGCCGCCCCTGCTCCTGCACCTGCAGCCGCGCCCGCTCCGGCGCCTGCACCGGCGGTGCGGACCATCTACGTTGCAGGTTCAGGCGGGCAGGCCGCCGTGGACAGTTGCATTGGCCCCATCCACTTCACCCCGACGGACGCTTACTCGCTGTTCATCACCGAGCATGATTTCTGCGGAGGGTGGGCACGCTTCTCAGGCATCGGCGTTGGCGAAACAGTGAGCATCCCCGGTTACGGCACCTACACGGTGACGGCACGCGGCCAGGTGCCGCAGGGCGGGACAACCAACAACGTCGCAGCCGTATTCGGCGGCTTCCCGCGGGCAATCCTGCAGACCTGCATCCCGGGCACCAACCAGATGCTGGTGATCGCGCTCAACTAGGGGCAGGCCCTGCATGCGCGCCGTGAGCGTGGCCATCCTGACCCTTTATGAATCGGGAAGCTGCCTGGTCAACGGCGTGTCGCCGGCGTGTTGGGCCACGTGCACTCCAAAGAAGGTCAGGACGGGCCAAAAATACAGAGATGGCTACGGTTAGGTGATGCGGGTAGTCCCCGGAACAACAAAACCCCCGATTTCTCGGGGGTTTCACTTGGTAGCGGTGGGGAGGCTCGATCTCCCGACCTCACGATTATGAGTCGTGCGCTCTAACCAACTGAGCTACACCGCCATGAATGAGAAAAACCTGTGCCAAGCCGGTCAAAAACCGCCTTGACACAGGCCCTCATTCCGAGCCCCCCACCGGAATCGATCCGGTGACCTCGTTCTTACCAAGAACGCGCTCTACCACTGAGCTAGGGGGGCAACGAGTAAATACTCTACCGGACGACTTCTCAGGCCACAAATCGGCTGCGGGACAGGAAAAAACAGCACCGTCACAATTTGCAAAGGCCCCCTCCTGATGCCCTTCCCTCCCAACGCGGTCACGCGTACATTGGAACGGGGGTGGCCTCAGGGAGGTTCTACCATGTATGCAAGGGTCAGCAACTACGCCTTCGACGGCGATGGAGAAGCGCTTCGCAAGGGGTTCGATGACGCCGTCGAACCCGTCAAACAACTCGCGGGCCTCACAGGAGCGTATTTCTTGATGGACGCGGATTCCAAGACAGCCATCAGCATCACGCTCTGGGAGACCAAAGAAGCTCTAGAAAGCAGCGTCGAGGCGGCCAACCGGCTCCGCGCCGACGCCACACAGCCTTCGAAGACCACAATCGTATCCGTGAATCACTACGAGGTAACAAACAACATCTAGCGGCGCAAGCCAATCTTCCCGCGAAGGGTCGCTACGGGGCCAGGAGCAGATCCCCTAGGGCAGGCGGAGCACCTGGCCCGGGTAGATGTGGTCCGGATTGGGCACGGTATCCGCGTTCACCGCGATCAGGGCATCCAAGTCAACACCGAACTGCATGGCGATGCCGCTAAGGGTGTCGTCTGTCTCCACCACCACTTCGGTCACCCTCCCTGCGCTGGTTGCGGCAGCACTCGCGCGAGCGGCCCCCTCCGATAAGGCATTGGCGGCAACGGCGTCCGGCTCCGCAACTGCTCCTGTGTCGCCTGAGGCGTCCGGGCCGGGACTTTGGACCGTCTCCCCCGCTGAAGGTTCGGCCGCCTCCTGCGGGGCCTCCGGAGCCCGCCCTGCGGCCTTCGGTGCTGCCTTGTCGATGCCGAGGTTCTTCTTCAACCCATCAAGGAATCCCATTTTGGACCTTTCCACGCGCAGAAAGCCCGGAAAGGGCCGCAACTACGCCCTTCCGCAACAAAACCGATCCTACGGACAGGGGCAGGCAGTTCCAAGGGTTTGGGTTATACAGCCAGAGGCCGGCTCGAAAGCCGGCCTCTGACCGAAATCCAGGAACTAGTCCTGTTTACCACTTGCCCTTGCGGTTGCCTGCATCGCCGCCAGTGCGCGGCTTGCGTGCGCCGCTGCCGCCGAAGCGGGAATCACTACTCTGCCCGCGGTCGCCATAGCTGCCCGTCCCGGTACCGGCGCTGCTGCGCTCGCTGTAGGAACGGCCGCCGCGGTCAGCGGAGGAACGCTCGCCACCGGCGTAGCCGGCACGGTCGCCTTCAGTCTTCCGGAACTCCTTTTTGAAGCCACCGTTGCCCTTGAAGTTGCCACCACGGTCTCCACCGGAGTAGCCACCACGGTCGCCGCCGCGGCTGCCGCCGGAGTAGCCGCCACGCTCGCCGCCACGGTCGGACGACGGCTTGCGACCGTTGTCCAGCTCGAGGTGGATCAGCTCGCCGCCGATCCGTGTGCGGGACAGGGCACGCAATTGATCGGCGCTCAGGTCAGCCGGAAGCTCCACCAGGGAGTGGTCCGAGCGGATGTCGATGCCGCCGATCTGTGCCGAGGAGATACCGCCTTCGTTGGCAATGGCGCCAACGATCGAACCCGGCATGACGCGCTGACGGCGTCCGACGGCGATCCGGTAGGTGGCGTTGCCCTCGGTCAGGGTGCGGGTCGGGCCACGGGAACCGAAGCCGTCCTTGGAGCGCTCGCGCTTCTGGAATTCCGGTGCAGCCGGCAGTTCCTTGACCAGGAGCGGCTGGCCGCCCTGAGCCATGACTGCCAAAGCGGCGGCGATCTCCGAAGCCGGAACGTTGTGTTCCTCCTCGTAGGAGGAGATCAAGTCGCGGAACGCCGCAACGTCCTCGGATTCGAGGGTCTCGGTGATCTTGTCTGCGAATTTGCCCAAGCGCAACGTGTTGACCGTCTCGGCGGTGGGCAGGTGCATCTGCTCAACGGGCTGGCGGGTGGCCTTCTCGATCGAGCGCAGCAGGTACTTCTCCCGCGGCGTCATGAACAGGATGGCGTCGCCGCTACGGCCTGCACGGCCGGTACGGCCAATGCGGTGCACATAGGACTCGGTGTCGTGCGGGATGTCGTAGTTGACCACGTGGCTGATGCGCTCAACGTCAAGGCCACGGGCCGCGACGTCGGTGGCCACCAGGATGTCAATGCGGCCTTCCTTCAGCGCGTCGACAGTCCGCTCACGCTGCTGCTGCGGGATGTCGCCGTTGATGGCGGCAGCCTGGAAGCCGCGGGACTTCAGCTTGTCGGCGAGGTCTTCGGTGGCCATCTTGGTACGCACGAAAGCGATGACGCCGTCGAACTCTTCAACCTCGAGGATGCGGGTCAGCGCATCGAGCTTGTGCGGGCCCATGACCTGCAAGTACCGCTGGCGGGTGTTGGCGCCCGTAGTGGTCTTGGACTTGACCGAGATCTCGGCCGGGTTGTTCAGGTACTGCTTGGACATGCGGCGGATCTGGCTCGGCATGGTGGCAGAGAACAGCGCAACCTGGCGGTCTTCCGGAGTCTGCTGGAAGATCTGCTCAACGTCCTCGGCGAAGCCCATGCGGAGCATCTCATCGGCTTCGTCAAGGACCAGGTACTGCAGCTCGGACAGGTCCAAGGAGCCCTTGGAGATGTGGTCGATCACACGGCCAGGGGTACCGACAACAACCTGTGCACCGCGGCGCAGGCCGGCCAGCTGCGGGCCATAGGCCGAGCCACCGTAGACGGGGAGAACCGTGAAGTCATCAATGTGCTTGGCGTACGAGGTGAAGGCCTCGGCAACCTGGAGCGCAAGCTCGCGGGTCGGAGCAAGAACCAGGGCCTGGGTCTTGCGGGACGGGCCGTTGAGGTCGTGGAGTTCGGCCAGGCGGGACAGTGCCGGTACTGCGAATGCTGCAGTCTTACCGGTACCGGTCTGGGCAAGGCCCACGACGTCGCGGCCTTCGAGCAGCAGTGGAATGGTTGCTGCCTGGATCGGAGACGGCTTCTCGTAGCCGACGTCCTGCAGGGCCTTCAGAACGCGGGGGTCGATTCCGAGGTCGACGAAGCGGATGCCCTCTTCCTCTTCTTCGGCAGGGGATTCGGCAGAGGATTCGGCCGGGGCCGAAGCCTCAGGGGCCGAAGCCTCAACGGGCGCAACAGCTTCGGCGGGTGCAGAAGCTTCAACGGGCGATTCAGCTTCAGCGGGCGCTGCGGCCTCGATGAACTCAGCGGCCGGAGCTTCTGCAGCTTCGGGGGTTTCTACGGTCTCGACGGCGGTCTCTGCTGTTTCGGCAGACTCGGCGACGAACGGGTCATTCAGATTTTCGGGCATAGGGGAAAGTTTCCTCATCCATAGGGGGCCAGTCGGCGCGGCCCGGTTGGGCTTGGCCGCAGTACACGTTGCGTGCAAAAGAACCAGGAGGCTCTGGTGCTCGCAAGAAGTCCGGCGCTGTCGCAATCCCATGGCAGGACTTCCCGCTGCATCTCTTGGCTGCTATCTCAGCAGTCTGTACAGCGTTTTCTTCGCCCGGCTCTCCCTATGAAACTGCCCGCACACATTTTGCGGGCCCCAACACTGACCAGTCCTGCCTCAAGAATTGGGCAGGAAAAAGGGATTTCCGGAGTGGGGGATATTTCAATTGTAGGGCACAGACTAGCGTCCCCGTGACACAACTGTCGACGACGGCGGTGAGCTTGCGCACATCGGCACCCCAGATGCCCCTCAAGTCCACCTCTCCGGACGGCCGTTCGAAGACGGATTCAGGCATCTACCCCGTTGCGGCGCATGAGTTTTTCGAAGGTGTCGTGGTAGTCGGATTGCAGCAGGACTTCGCCATCCGCCTCGGCGTCGAGCAGCAACTGCATGTCTTCCAGGTTGGGGTTGCTGAACCATTGCCCCACCGTGATGCCATGTTTCGGCACAAAAAGTTTGTGGATGTAGTCCCCGGCCGAAACTGTCCCGGTCCGCACCACACGCAGATAGGTCCCGACCCGTCCCGCCTCAGTGAACCGCTTGACCCACTGAGGTTCATTCATGCGGCGTTGGAAGGTCGCGCACGGCACACGCGGTGACGTGACTTCAACTTCGACGTCCAGGCCGATCTTCCAGCGTTCGCCGATCACGGCACCGGTGGTCTCGATTCCGGCAACGCGCAGGTTTTCCCCGAAGATACCGGGGGGCATGTCCCGTTGGAGTTCCTTGGCCCAGTAATCGGCGTCGGCCTGGGAGTAGGCATAGAGCGCTTGGTCCTCGCCGCCGTGGTGGATCCGGCTGGCCTGGATGTCTCCATGGACCCCCAGCTTGTGGACCTTCACCGGACCGTCAATAGGGCGTTTGTCAATGGCTGTCACCCCGACTGACCCTTCGGGGTCAGGCAGGAGCTCGTATACCCGGCAAACAGCAAGCAACGATGCGGTATCCATGAATACAGTCTACGTACGCAGCTACGGATCGAAGCGATAACCCATGCCGGCCTCGGTGTGCAGGTGGCGGGGTTGAGCGGGGTCGCGTTCGAGTTTGCGCCGGAGCTGGGCAATATAGACCCGCAGGTATTGGGTTTCCTTGGCATAGGCCTGTCCCCAGACCTGGGTGAGGATCTGCTGCTGGCTCACCAGGCGGCCGGCGTTGCGCACCAGCAATTCCAGGATGTTCCATTCCGTGGGCGTAAGCCGCACTTCGGCGCCATCCTTGGTGATCTTCTTTCCGGCCAGGTCAACCAGGAAGTCCGCGGTCTGGAGCGTCGGCACCTCATGCCGCGGAGCTGCCCGGCGCGAGGCGGCGCGGAGCCTGGCCAGGAGCTCATCCAGGCCGAAAGGCTTGGTGACGTAGTCGTCCGCGCCGGCGTCGAGGGCTTCCACTTTGTCTTCCGAACCGTGGCGGGCGGACAACACAATGATGGGCATGGTGCTCCAGCCCCGAATGCCCCTGATGACATCCACGCCGTCCATGTCGGGCAGGCCAAGATCCAGCACCACAATGTCCACGGGCTGCTGCGCGGCGGCTTTGAGCGCATCCGTTCCGTTGCCGACTCTGATGGCGCGGTAGCCGTGGGCATGGAGATTGATCTGCATGGCCCGTGCGATCTGGACCTCATCTTCCACAATCAGCACCAGGTTCATGGCCGCCCTCCCGTCCACAAGGGGAGCGTGACCACCATGGTCAGCCCGCCTCCCGGCGTCGCCTCCGCCATGAGCGTGCCGCCCATCGCTTCCGTGAATCCTTTGGCGACGGCAAGCCCCAGTCCGATTCCGGTGCGCCCGTCCCGGCTGGAGGGGGAATCATCGAGCCGTTGGAAAGGCTGGAACAGCTCCAGCACGGCCGCCGGCGCGATGCCCCGGCCATGATCCATGACCCGCAGTTCACTGGCCGGCCGTCCATCCACGGCGATGCCCGCGCCAGCGCGCGCCACCAGTACAACATCGGATTCCGGCGCGTACTTCACTGCGTTCTCCACAAGGTTCGCCACGACACGTTCGAGCATCCCGGCGTCGGCTTCTATATACGGAAGGTTGGCCGCAAGCTCATTGCGGATGCGCTCCGCAGGCACGCCGCGCAAGGCCTCCGTCAGGATCTGGTGCCAGCCCAGGCCACGCAGCAACGGGTTCACGGCATCGGCGGTGATGCGGGACATGTCCAGGAGGTTGTCCACCAAGTGATCGAGACGGTCGGCATAGTCCTCGATGGTGGCCAACAGTTCGCGTTCGTCTTCGGGAGCAAATGTCACGTCATCCTGGCGCAGGCTGCTGACGGCAAGCTTGATTCCAGCCAGCGGAGTCCGGAGATCGTGGGAGACTGCGCGCAGGATGGAGGTGCGCATCTTGTTGCCTTCCGCCAGGCGCACGTTGTCCTGCCTGCTCCTGACCAGTTGCTGTCGATCCCGCACGGCCACCACGAATGCACCGAACGCGGCGAGCATGCGACGGTGCTGTTCCGAAAGGGGACCGCCCCGGAGGAGCAGCGTGTAATTGGGATCGACGACGGCGGCATGGTCAGCGGCCGCATGCGTCACCGGCGGCTCGGCCCCGGAGCTTGCGAGAACCCTCCAGTTTTGTCCAGTACCTTCCGGTGGGCCGGCGGTGGACAACAGTGTCACTGCCTCCATCCCGAGGTTGACACGGATCTTGTCCAGGAAGGACTCAAGACTGCCGTCCGAGCGCAGGATCCGAAGGGCCAATTCGCTCAGGGCCTTGGCCTCCGCGCCGGAGTGCGCGGCCTCCTGGGCCCGTCGGGTTGCCAAGCCCACGGCGAGCGCCACGCCACACGCCACGGCCAGGAAGATGCCCAGGGTGAAGAGCGTCGAGGGGTCGGCGATGGACAGGGACCCCACGGGTTCGGCCGAAAAGTAGTTCAAGAGCAAGCTGCCGAGGACCGCTGCCACCACTGCCGGCCACAATCCTCCGATGGCGGCGACGGCAGCTGCGACAGCCAGTTGAAAGAGCATGATCATCGCGAAGTTCCGGTATTCCAGCAGGGATACCAGGACTTCGATGGCGACCGGAAGCAGCAAGGCCAGGACAAGGCCGGCCAGTATGCGGCGTCGTCCGATCCCCTCGACTGCCGGTAGCGGCAGTCCTGTTCCGTTCACTTCCGCCGCGGCCATGGCTCAATTCTGGCACGGCGTAGCCTCCAGCCGCGCCCGCGTCGGCGGTCACAGCGGACTCCGGGGAGCATGTCCGGCCTAAGATGCTGGCATGAGCCATTCAACGACGAATACCTCCGACGTCCTGGCCCTCGAATCGCTCTTGAGCAGCGAGGAATTGGAACTTCGCGAGAGGGTGCGTGACTTTACGGACCAACGCATCCGGCCAAATATCGCGCGATGGTACGAGGACGCCGTCTTCCCGCGGGAGCTACCCGCGGAACTTGGTGAACTCGGTGTCCTTGGCATGCACCTGGAGGGCTACGGCTGCCCGGGCCGCACCGCCGTCGAATACGGCCTTGCCGCCATGGAACTCGAGGCTGGCGATTCAGGCATTCGCACCTTCGTGTCCGTCCAGGGTTCGCTCGCCATGACCGCGATCCACAAGTGGGGCAGCGAAGAACAGAAGGAACAATGGCTCCCCCGGATGGCTGCCGGCGAACTGATCGGCAGCTTCGCGCTGACGGAGCCGACGGCAGGTTCGGACCCGTCGTCGATGGCTAGCTTTGCGCGCCGCGACGGCACGGGCGACGACGCCGGCTGGGTGCTGGACGGTTCCAAGCGCTGGATCGGGATGGCATCGATCGCCGACGTCATGGTGGTGTGGGCGAACACGGAAGACGGGATCCGGGGTTTCCTGCTTCCGGCTGGCACTCCGGGGGTCACCGTGACTCCCATCGAAGCGAAGCTCTCCATGCGCGCCTCGATCCAGTGCGATGTAGTGTTCGACGGCGTCCGGCTGGGTCCGGAGGCCCTCCTCCCGGGTGCCCAAGGCCTCCGTGGACCGTTCACTTGCCTCAACGAGGCCCGCTACGGCATCGCTTGGGGCGCCATGGGCGCGGCCCGCGACTCTTACGAGGCAGCGCTCGAATATGCCGGAAGCCGCATGCAATTCGGCAAGCCCTTGGCCGGCTACCAGTTGACCCAGGAAAAACTCGTCAGCATGCTCTTGGAGATCCAGAAGGGCACCATGCTGGCGCTGCATCTGGGACGCCTCAAGGATGCCGGCAAACTGCGGCCGGAACAGATCTCCATGGGCAAGCTCAACAATGTTCGTGAAGCCATCAAAATCGCCCGCGAAGCCCGCACCATCCTGGGCGGCAACGGAATCACCCTGGACTACCCGCCATTGCGCCATGCCAACAACCTGGAATCAGTGCGCACCTACGAAGGAACAGACGAAGTACACACCCTGATCCTGGGCCAGCACATCACGGGGACCCCGGCGTTCCGCTAGGAATCGCCACTGCCCTAGGCTGCAACGGGGACGGGTTCCTTCTTCCCGGCGTCCTTGCGGATCGTGGCGCTGATGACGGCAGCCACGGTGCACATCGCGGCGGCGCCGATCCAGGCGTAAGTGTAGTGGCCCGTGGCGTCGCGGATGTAGCCCGCCAGGAGTGCGGCCGCCGCTGCCCCAAGCTGGTGCGCGGCGAAGACCCAGCCGAACACCACCGAGCCGTCGGCCCCGAACACCTTGCGGCAGATGGCCGCCGTCGGGGGCACCGTGGCCACCCAGTCGAGGCCGTAAACCACCACGAACAGGATCATGCTGGGTTCCACCGTTGAGCCCAACAGCACAGGCAACACCAAGAGGCCGATGCCGCGGAATTGGTAATACACCGCCAGGAGCACCTTGGGGTTGAAGCGGTCCGTTAACCAACCGGAAGCGATGGTGCCCACGATGTCGAAGATCCCGACGACGGCCAGCAAGCCCGCCGCGGTGGTTTCGGGCATTCCGTGGTCGTGCGCCGAGGGAATGAAGTGGGTGCCGATCAGGCCGTTGGTGGTGGCACCACAGATGGCGAAACCGGCAACAAGGGCCCAGAAAGTGCGCACTTTGCTGGCTCGCTTGAGCACCTGCAGTGCCCGAACGGCTGCGTTGGGCGCCTTGGCGGTGGCAATCGCTGTACCTTCAGCTTCGATGACGTCCGCAACCTCGGCGACTTCCGCCGTCGTCGGCTGCTCTTCTTCAGCGCCATAGGGTTGAACCCCGACGTCGGCGGGTGAGTTTTTGAGCCAGAGCAGCACAAGCGGCACCACGGCGAGCGCGCCGGCGGCGATGAGTAGCGAGGCGCCACGCCAGCCCGGGTTCTGGGCGAGGACCGCGATGAACGGCAGGAAGACCAACTGGCCTGCTGCGCTGCCCGCCGTCAGGATGCCGATCACCAGCCCGCGGTTCTTCGAGAACCACGTGTTGGCGATAGTGGCGGCGAAGACCAAGGCCATGGATCCGGTGCCGAGGCCAATCAGCACGCCCCAAGTCAGCAGGATCTGCCAGGACTGGTTCACGAACACGGTCAGCGCGGAGCCGAGGCCAATCAGGCAGAGGGCGATCGCGGTGACAGTGCGGATGCCGAAGCGTTCCATGAGCGCAGCGGCAAACGGGGCCGTGAGGCCGAACAACACCAGGTTGATGCTGACGGCGAGCGACAGGACGGTTGTCGACCAGCCGAATTCCTGTTGCAGCGGCACCATGAGCACGCCGGGCGCTGCCCTGAATCCGGCTGCGCCCACAAGTGCCAGGAACGCGACAGCGGCCACCATCCAGGCGGGGTGGAGCCGCCGCTTCCGCTGGGGCTTGCCAGTGGATAGTTCGGTGAGGTTGGGTGCGGTCATGCGGAGGGCTCCGATTCGTTCGGGAGGGCAACTGCGGCAAGGGTCGGGGCCGAGGCCAGTCTTGGGGCCGTCGCTAGGGCGAGCGGTTGTTCCGATCGCGTGAGGCTGTGCCAGCTGGTGTTGGCCGCCGTGAGCCGGGACCCGCAATGGGAGCAGGTATCGGCCGACCCCGTCGGCAGCCCGCAACCGTTGTGGATCACGCTCATGTGGGCGTTGTCCGCCGGTGCGTCGAGATGTTTCTCGGACCAGATGATGATGGCGTTCAACACCGGCAACGCATCCTCGCCCTTGGTCGTAAGGACGTACTCTTGACGCATGCGAGCGCCATCCGTGTAGGGCCGCTGGGCAAGGAGTCCCGCTTCAACCAGCCAACCCAGTCTTTTGCTGAGGACGTTGTCTGCGACTTGGAGACGGGACTTGATGGCGTCGAAGCGTCCGTTGCCGAAGAAGACCTCCCGCAGCACCAGGCTTCCCCACGGGTCGCCGAGGATATTCAGGCCGCGGGCCAGGCTGCACGTCCGCTCGGACCAATCGGATCGTAAAGGCATGGCTAGAGAGTATCTGGCTTTTCTAAAGAAAGCCAGCCCTGGGCCAGTCCACACAGGACGACCGCGGCGCGCCGCCCTGCCGGGAGGCCGCCGGCGTCATCTAAGGAGCTAGTCGCAGAATTCGATCCGTGGCAAGACGGGCTCGGTATCAGGCTTCGGGTCCTGCTGTCTGGAAATTATGGACATCGTAGAAGGTCATCTCCGGCTGCTGAATTCCGAGTTCCGCCGAAATGGGAGCGAGGGTGTCCTGGTAGAAGCTGTCCGCCTGTTCGCGCGTCTGCCACACATCCACGATCCGGGCCCCGCCCTCAATACCGGACACCCAATGGAACAGCCCGCCCGCGGCCCCGGGCCCGCCTGGTGTGAGTCCAAGCCGCTCCAAAACTTTGTCGTAATCGTCGAGGTTGTTGCCGGTGAAATCCATGATTACTGCAATGGCCATAGTGAACCTCCATAGATTGCGGTGGGCGAAGAACCGTCCGCCAATCGCAACCGTAGACCTGCACCCATAGGGGGTCAATAGACGCTTTCACCCAATTGTTCTCCGGCCAAGGGCATTCTCTTCCTGACCATGTTTGAATGCAGATCGGCCGGGACACACCGCTGTGCTGGCGTGTCCCGGCCGATCCAATATTCAAAACAGGTCAGATATTGAGGGCCATTCAGTCCGTGATGTTGCCGATCGCCTGCTCAAGGTCCGCGATGAGGTCTTCGACGTCCTCGATCCCGCAGGAAAGCCGGATCAGGTTGACCGGAACGGCCAACTCCGTGCCCTTGACCGAAGCGTGCGTCATCTCCGAGGGATAGTTCATGAGCGATTCGATGCCGCCCAGGGACTCGGCCAGAGTGAACACCTCGGTGGACTCTGCCACCTTGCGGGCCGCAGTTTCACCGCCCTTGAACTGCACCGAAATCATTCCGCCGAACTTCTTCATCTGCTTCGCCGCGAGGTCGTGGCCCGGGTGGGAAGGCAGGCCCGGGTAAAGCACGGCTTCAACTTCGGGACGTTCAAGCAACCACTCGGCCACGGCCTGGGCGTTCTCGCTGTGGCGGTCCATGCGCACGCCGAGGGTCTTGAGGCCGCGGGTAGTGAGGAACGCGTCCATGGGGCCGGACACAGCACCGACGGCGAACTGCACAAAGCCGATCTTCTCGGCCAGATCGGCGTCCTTGACCACGATCGCGCCGCCCACCACGTCCGAATGGCCGCCGATGTACTTGGTGGTCGAGTGGACCACGACGTCGGCACCCAGGGCAAGCGGGGTCTGCAGGTAGGGCGACGCAAAGGTGTTGTCGACCACAAGGAGGGCACCGGCGTCGCGCGCTATTTTGGCGAGCGCGTCGATGTCGGTGATCTTCATCATTGGGTTGGACGGGGTTTCCACCCAGACGATGCGGGTTTTGTTAGCGGCCACGGCCGTAGCAACGGCTTCAAGGTTGGACATGTCCACTGGTGTGTTGCCGATGCCCCACTCGCCGAGCACGCGGTTGATCAGCCGGTAGGTTCCGCCGTAGGCGTCGTTGCCGAGGACGATGTGGTCTCCGGGCCGGGCAATGGCGCGGATCAGGGAGTCTTCAGCGGCAAGGCCCGAGCTGAAGCTGTATGCGTGGGTGCCGCCCTCGAGTGCGGCGAGCTGCTCCTGCAGCGCATCGCGGGTGGGGTTGGTGCCGCGCCCGTACTCGTAGCCGTCGCGCAGACCGCCGATGCCGTCCTGGGCATACGTCGAGCTGAAGTGCAGCGGCGGAACCACGGCGCCCGTGCGCGGTTCGAAGGCCTGGCCGGCGTGGACAGCACGCGTGTTGAATCCTGCTTCGTTTGCAGACATATGAACTCCTAGTGTCAGTTGCTCAGGTAGGCGAGAAGGTCGTGACGGGTGAGGATGCCCACGGGGGCTCCGACGAACGTCACCATGACGGTATCGACGTCGGATAGCAGCTCCCGTGCGGCGGAGATCGTTTCAAGTGAGCCAATCACCGGCAAGGGTTTCCCCATGTGCTCGGAGATCTTGTCAGTCAATTTCGCCTCGCCGCGGAACAGCTTGGTGGTCAAAGTACGCTCATCGACCGCACCAAGGACCTCGCCCATGACCACCGGCGGTTCCTGCGAGAGGACCGGGATATGCGAGACCCCGAATTCGTTCATGATGTTGATGACATCGCGGACGGTCTCGTTGGGGTGGATGTGGACGAGGTCCGGCATCTGGCCGGTCTTGGACTTCAGAACCTCGCCCACCGAGGCTTCCTCGCCGCCGGAGAGGAAGCCGTAGGAGCGCATCCATTTGTCGTTGAAAATCTTCGCCAGGTAGCCGCGGCCAGAGTCAGGCAGGATCACGACGACGACTGCTTCCTCGCCAAGGTCTTTGGCCACTTGCAACGCGGCAACCACTGCCATGCCGGATGAGCCGCCTACCAGGAGGCCTTCCTCACGGGCCAGGCGGCGGGTCATCTCGAAGGAGTCCGCGTCGCTCACAGCAATGACGTCGTCCGGCACGGTCTTGTCGTAGTTGATCGGCCACATGTCTTCGCCGACGCCCTCCACGAAGTAGGGCCGTCCGGTGCCGCCCGAGTAGACCGAGCCTGCGGGGTCTGCGCCGATGACCTTGACGCGGCCGCCGCCGGACTCCGGCCGGTTGGCGGACACGTCCTTGAGGTACCGGCCGGTACCGGTGATGGTGCCGCCCGTACCGGCGCCGATCACCACGTGCGTGATCTTGCCGTCCGTATCACGCCAGATCTCAGGTCCGGTGGTCTCGTAATGGCTGCCGGGGGCGGCAGGGTTGGAGAACTGGTCCGGCTTGTAGGCTCCGGGGATTTCGGAAACGAGCCTGTCGGAGACGCTGTAGTAGCTTTGCGGACTGTCCGGGGCCACGGAGGTCGGGGTGACCACAACTTCTGCGCCATAGGCCTGGAGCACGGCGCGTTTGTCCTCGCCCACTTTGTCCGGGACAACGAAGATGCACTTGTAGCCCTTTTGCTGGGCCACCAATGCAAGTCCCACGCCGGTGTTGCCAGAGGTGGGTTCTACGATGGTTCCGCCTGGCTTGAGCTTTCCGTCCCGCTCCGCCTCCTCGATCATCTTCACGGCGATGCGGTCCTTGATGGAGCCGCCCGGGTTCACATATTCGAGCTTCACCAGAATGGTGGCTTTGATGTCGCCGGTCACGTGGTTGAGCTTGATGAGCGGTGTATTGCCAATGAGGTCCAGAACGGACTGGGCGTACTTCATAGATACCAAGTTACCGCTTGGTCGGGACTGCCTCTGCGCAGCAGAGGGTCCGGCCGTGCCGGGTCCATGTCTAGCCGCCGGAAGGCCTCCCGGGGCAAGCTGGCCGTGGCACCCTCCAAGGAAAGGACATGCACCATGGATTGGACCCTCGAAGTGGTTGTGCTCCCTGTTAGCGACATTGACCGCCCCATCGAGTTCTACCGCGACAAGGTGGGCTTCGACCTTGACCACAACACCACCAACGAGCACATGCACGTGGCGCAATTGACTCCCCCGGGCGGCCGGCCCGGGACAATCCCTGACCGGCGGCTCCGCCCTGTTAGCTCACTCTGCCGAGGTTCGCTCCCCGGCCGGGAGGTTCTCCCACAGGCCAAGGACATTGCCCTCAGTGTCCTTGAAATAGGCATAGAAACCCATTCCCGGAATGGCATCCTTCGGCTTGACCACCGAGCCGCCCAATCGCTCGATCTCCGCCAGGGCAGTGTCGATGCTCTCAACGTCCACCGTGATCACTGGAGTGGTGAGTTCGCCGGCCCTTGCCATCATCCCGCCGTTGATGGCCCCCGGCTGGGAAGGCATGCCCGTCTTCTCGTCGCTCGGGGTGGTGATGACGATGTTGTAGTCCATCTCCGGCATTGGATTGATCTGCCAATCAAACGCCGATTTGTAGAAGTTCCTTGCCCGCTCCTGGTCATCCGCGGGGATCTCAAAGTGCACGATTCCGGCCATGATCGTTCTCCTGGATTGCGTTGCGAAGACGCGGACGCCCCGCGCCACACGTGGAGTCTAGCCGTCCGGGTTTCCCGGCGTAAGTGGCTTCATGGACCACTTGTTTCCGGACATGTCCGGTGTTGTCGGATGAGCGTGCGACCATGAATGAATGACCATCGTCGATGCCCCACCCGCCGCAGCGGCTGCGGCCGACGCGTCTGCGCGATGGCATCCCGGCGGTCCGTTAGACCTCCTCCAGACCCTTGGGATCCTCATGCGGGGCAACGGGGATCCGTCCTTCGCGGCACGGCAGGACGGCGTGTGGATGGCGTTCACGACGCCGGACGGTCCGGTTACCCTGCGCCTCACCTCAGCCGGAAATGGCCCGGACACGTATGTGGATGCCCAGGCTTGGGGATCCGGCGCAGCTTCTGCGATCAATTCCGTCCCTGTGCTGCTGGGAAGCGGGGACGACTGGTCCGGCTTTGACGACGCCGCGTTTCACGCCACCCTTCCGCGAATGGTCAGGGAAGCCCGACGCTGGAACCTCGCCATCCGGCTACCCTCCACCGGGCGGGTGGTGGACTCGCTCGTGCCCACGATCCTTGAGCAAAAGGTCACCACTATCGAAGCGCGGCGGGGCTACCGCTACCTGATGTACAGGTACGGGTCCGCGGCCCCGAGCGCTGGCCGCCTCGCGCCGTCGGGCCTGCCGTCGGGCCTGCTCGTCCCTCCATCCGCTGCCCGATGGCTGGCCGTTCCTTCATGGGAATGGCACAAGGCCGGCGTGGGTCCCCAGCGTTCGGCAACCGTCATGCGGGCCCTGCGCTCCGCCGTCGCGCTTGAACGGCTCGCCTCACTCAGCGCCGCGGAGGCCGGAACAAAGCTGCAGACCATTCCGGGGATTGGAGTCTGGACCGCTGCCGAGGTTGTCCAGCGGACCCATGGGTGCCCGGACTCGATCGCGGTGGGCGACTACCACTTGGCCTCGTACGTTGGCTATGCGCTGACCGGCAGGAAGACGGACGACGCCGGCATGATCGCCCTCCTGGAGCCTTGGCGCGGGCACCGGCAGCGGGTAGTCCGGATGCTCGGGGTCAGCGGCTTCCACAAGCCGACGTTTGGACCGCGCATGACCGTCCAAGACCACCGCGGGCACTAACGCAGCCGCGCCTCTGCAACGCGGGGTCACTTACGGCCCATGTTGCTGCCCGGCATGGGCCGTAAGTGACCCCGCGTTGGGAGTTTCGCCCGCTTGACCCGGACAATGAGGCTGGTGAACCCTTCGGCCAGGTCATCGGCGTTGGCCTTGAAGTAGGACCAGCCGGAACTGGTGAAGGCCTCGTCCCTCCGGTTGTCCCTTGTCTGCTGTTCCCGCGTGAGATGCGGGGCGCCGTCGTATTGCACCGCGATCCGGAACCGCCGGTACCCCAGGTCCGCGGACGGCGACCACAAATCATCCGGATCGAGGCGGAGCTGCAATTCCGGTTCGGGCATCCCTGCGTCCAACATGGCCAGCCGCAGGAATGTCTCCGGAAACGAGTCTGCTCCGACCCGCATGTCTTCAAGGGCTAGCCGGGCCTTCTCCACGCCTTTCATGTTCGGATGCTGCCGGACAAGAAGGCGCAGCCCTTCCTTGCTGGCGTAGGGCTCCGTCCTTCCTTCAAGGCCCGGCCGTGGCATGCGGATCAACTGGTCGCCCATGGCAATCACGTACCGCAGCGGCAACTGATGCGCCAGATCAAGCCAAGTCCGGGACGGGGAGGACACCGGGATTCCGTCTATTTCCGTGACTTCGCCAGGGAGGACGCGTACTCGGTGGCCCGTCACTCCTGTCCGACGGACCCGGGGAAGCTCATGGGGCTTGCTGAGGTGGACCGTCTCACCGCTGCCCAGCCACGGAGGAAGGCCGAGCCTGGTCAGTACTGCGGCGCTCTCATGGGACACCCAGGCATCCGGTGTTGCCGCCGCGAGAACCCGCGCCCGTTCGGCAAGCGCAAACTCACGGCCCGTAGGCAAGTAGATCAGCCGGCCGCCGTCGGACACGTCTCTGGCCCGGAGCCGCTTCGGAGCGACGCCAAGTGCACGGGATTCATAGACCGTGAAAGGACGGTTGCTGAGTTCCTCCGGCAGCGGAATGATGCGGACCATGCGATCCAGTTTGTCCGCAAACGGACGCCGGCAAGGAGTTATCCACAGGCAGACTTCCAAACCCAGCAACGCGGGGTCAGTTACGGCCCATGTCGGGCGGCAACATGGGCCGTAAGTGACCCCGCGTTGGATTAGAGCCCCAGGCGGGCGATCGCTTCTTCCCGCATGTCGATCTTCCGTACCTTGCCGGACACCGTCATGGGGAAACTGTTCCGGATGTCTACGTAACGCGGGATCTTGTAGTGGGCCAGCTTGCCGCGGCAGAACTCCTGCACTCCCGCCAAGTCCAAAGCTGCCCCTGGCTTGAGGATGATGCAGGCCATCAGTTCTTCGCCGTACTTGGCATCAGGCACCCCGATCACCTGGACGTCCTGGATGGCTGGATGCCGGTACAGGAACTCCTCGATTTCGCGTGGATAGACGTTCTCGCCCCCGCGGATGACCATGTCCTTCATGCGGCCCTCGATCACGATAAAACCCTCAGGGTCCATCCGGGCGAGATCGCCGGTGTGCATCCAGCCGTCGTCGTCGATTGCCTCGGCAGTCTTCTCCGGCTGATCCCAGTACCCGGCCATCACGGCGTAGCCCCGAGTGCACAATTCGCCGATCTCTCCGCGTTCCAACGTTTCGCCAGTGCCAGGATCAACAATCTTGGACTCCAGCCGCGGCATGGTGCGCCCCACGGTGGTGGTCCGTTGCTCCAAGGTGTCGGACGCAAGGGTCATGGTGGACACGGGCGAGGTCTCGGTCATGCCGTAGCAAATGGCCACGTCACGCATGTTCATCTCCCCGATGACTCGCTCCATCACCTCGATGGGGCACAGGGAGCCGGCCATGACCCCGGTGCGCAGCGTGGAGAGGTCATAGGAGGCGAAATCGGGCAAAGCCAGCTCGGCAATGAACATGGTGGGTACGCCGTACAGTGAGGTCCCGCCAAAGTCCTGCACGGCTTCCAGGGCGGCGGCTGGCGTGAATCCCCGGCCGGGAATGATGGTGGCGGCGCCGAAGCTGAGGGCGTTCAGGTTCCCGATCACCATTCCGAAGCAGTGGTAGAACGGCACCGGCAGGACCACCCGGTCGCGTTCCGTGTAACCCAGAAGCCTGCCGATCTGGTTGCCGTTGTTGAGGATGTTGTGGTGCGTAAGGGTGGCGCCCTTGGGGAATCCGGTGGTGCCTGAGGTGTACTGCAGATTGATGGGATCGTGCGGGTCGAGTTCCACCATCCGCGCCTCGAGCGTTGAGGGCGCGACGTCGTCCGCCCGCCTGAGCAGCTCGGCGAAAGTCAGCTCCGCTGCGCTCTGCGGCACACCGGCGTCGAGCATGTCCAGTCCGAAATCGGGAAGGAAAACGAGCTCCCGGAGCTCGAGGCAACCGCCTAAAGCTTCCCGGGCCATGGCCACATAGTCGCTGTTCTTGTCCGATGGCGCGGCCACCAGCATCCGCATGCCGTTCTGGCGGACCACGAACTCGAGTTCGTGGCTGCGGTACGCCGGGTTGACGTTGACCAGGATCGCCCCCACCTTCGCCGTGGCGTATTGCAGGATGGTCCACTCGGCGCAGTTCGGGCTCCAGATGCCCACCCTGTCACCCTTGGCGACGCCCGTGGCGAGCAGCGCACGCGCGAGCCGGTCGACGTCGTCGTTCAGTTTTTCGTAACTCCAGCGCCGGGCCTCCCCGCCGGGCACGGGAGCCGCTTCGATGAGCGCGTCCCGCAGCGGGAACTGCGCCGCTATGCGCTCAAAGTTGGCGCCGATTGTCTCTTCAAGCAGCGGGACGTCAGTGTCCCCGGCTGTGTAGGAAAGCATGAACGCACGCTACCAACTACGCCGGTCCAAGAGAAGGCTTTTGCTTGGAAGTCCTACAAAATATTTCGGGGGCTTGCCGGGCCAGCCGGTAATGTGAATCCCATGAGTGCACCCATTGACCTGCAGGCCACGTTTATTCCCAACGATGGCGAATTCTTCCGCGTTAAGCTCGCTCTGGAAATCGCGATCGACGAGGTGGTGAGCGAGCCGGGCTGCATCCGCTACGAGCTCACCGAAGCCAACGAGGACAAGCTGGTCCTGACCGAGCAGTGGGCGTCCGAGGAACACCTCGACATCCATTCCAAGGGCATCGCGGTCCAGGACCTCAACGAATCCCTCAGCGCGCTGTTGGCAGAACCAGTCAAGCTCGAGCGCCTTTAACTAGCATCGGCTGCCCCTGCTGGGCAGCCGATGCTGTTTCTAGGAGTTTTCGGCGCGCTGCTTTGCGATGTGTGCGTGAACCTCATCCATGTCCAAGGCCTTGACGGCCTCGATGACCTGCTCCAGCTGGGGTCCGTTCAGTGCGCCCGGCTGGGAGAACACGAGGACCTTTTCGCGGAAGGCCATGAGCGTGGGGATGGAGGAAATACCGGCTTCGGCGGCGAGCTGCTGCTCGGCCTCGGTGTCCACCTTGGCGAAGAAGACATCGTCATGCTTCTCGGAAGCGGCTTTGTATGTGGGGGCAAACTGCCTGCACGGGCCGCACCACGCTGCCCAGAAATCAACTAGGACAATGTCATTGCCCTCAATGGTCGATGCGAACTGCTCGCCGGTGATGTCAACTGTAGCCATGTTTCCACGGTACGCGACCACGCCGCCTAAGTCGCCTCTGTTCGCTACCCGGCAAACCGGGAATAAAGCACGACGACGGCCGCTAACACCCGGTCGAGCGGAGCCGAGGGAAAATCGCCAAACCCTTGCTAGACGTTGAACAGATGTTTAGCATGTTAAACATGCGTTCAACGGCCGATGACCTCAGCACCCGCGCCCGCATCCGGGATGCCGCCATTGCCTTGTTCGGCCGGCAAGGCTTCTCGGCCGCCACCATCCGGGCCGTCGCCACCGAGGCAGGAGTCAGCCCGGGCCTCGTGATCCACCATTTCGGCAGCAAAGCCGGCCTTCGCGAAGCCTGCGACAACCACGTGTTGGCCGAAACCGCGGGCCAAGGCATCCGGAAGACCGATCCTGAGGCGGTGGGCACACAGATCCAGGACTTCCTGTCCCACCCTGAGCAATACGCCCACGAGATCGCGTATGTCCGGCAGTCCCTCAGCGACGAGTCCGACGCCGGTGACGCCTTCTTTGACGCCGTGGTGGCCCAGACCCGGGCCATCATCGAGGCTGGAATCGCCGGCGGCACTATCAGGGCCTTCGACGACGTGGCAACCACCGCCGTCGTGGTCGCGACGAATAGCCTCTCGACACTGGTGCTCGGCAGGCACGCGGCCCGGGCAGTCGGGACCAGTGAGCTGGGTCCGGACATGCTCCGCGCACTAACGCTCCCCACCATTGACCTCTATACCCACGGCTTCTACACAGACACCCGGTTCCTCGATGCCGCGCGCGAAGCACTGCAGGCACCGGCACCGGAACCCACTGGAACGGAGACCGCATCATGAATCAGGCAATCCTCGTCGAAGGCCTGCGCAAGACGTTCGGGCGTCGGGAAGTCCTGCACGGCATCGACTTCAGCGTGGAACCGGGCAGCGTGTTCGGCGTCATCGGGCCTAACGGTGCTGGCAAGACCACCACCATGCGCTGCTTACTGGACATCATCCGCCCAAGCGGTGGACATATTCAGGTGCTCGGCGAAGATCCGCGCCACGCCGGACCCGAGCTGCGACGCAGGATCGGATACCTCCCGGGCGAGCTATTCCTGGAGCAGCGCATCACCGGGCGCAGGCTCCTGGACCACTACGCGGCGATCAGCGGTCCAGTGAAACCCGGGCGCATCGACGAACTTGCTGAGCGTTTGGACCTGGACCTCGACCGCCACACACGCAAGCTTTCCAAAGGCAACAAGCAGAAGCTTGGGCTGGTCCAGGCCTTCATGCACGCCCCCGAGCTCCTGGTTCTGGACGAACCCACCAGCGGGCTGGATCCCTTGGTCCAACAGGAGTTCCTCGCCATGGTGCGGGAAGCCCGCGACAACGGGCAAACCGTCTTCCTGAGTTCGCATGTCCTGAGCGAAGTCCAGCAGGCCGCGGACGAGGTGGCGATCCTGCGGGACGGCAAGATCGTCACAGTGGCCACCGTCGATGCCCTGCGCGAGACCGCTCTCCGGCACTTGCGCCTCACCGCCATCGGCATCACAGCGGACGGCGCCGGTGCGCTGCTGGGCCGGGTCCCCGGCGTCGGGTCGCTTGAGGTGCTCAAAGCGGGCGACGGCGTGGAGGTCTCCGCGGTTCTAGAAGGGGACATCCAGCCGCTGGTACAAGCGTTGTCCAAGCTTCAACTGACGCACCTGGTGTTGGAAGAGCCTGACCTGGAGGAATCGGTGCTGAAGCTGTACGGGATGACAAGCAACGGCAAGCGCAACGGCAACGGCCATCGGGCGCTGGAAGCAACGAAAGGAGCCGGCAATGAATAGGAAACTGCCTCTCTTCAGGCGCGCATTCCTGGACCCTTGGCGCTCGACGCTGGGTTGGGCGGCGGGCCTTGCAGGCGTGATCGCCCTCTACGTGCCAATTTTCCCGGCCATCGCCGGCGGATCCCAGATGCAGGCCATGATCGATGCAATGCCTCGGGAAATGACCAGAGCGCTCAACTATGATCAGATCGCGACCGGACCGGGCTACACCCAGGCAACGGTGTACGGACTCATCGGCTTCCTCCTTATGACCATTGCTTCGGTGGCATGGGGGGCCGCAGCGGTAGGCGGCGACGAAGAATCAGGGCAGCTGGAACTCACCCTGGCCCACGGTGTCACGCGCGTCCAGCTTGTGCTCGAACGCGCAATGTCGATGGTCTTGCGCATCGCGCTGCTGTCGGCCATCGTCTTCGGGATGGTCCTGATGCTCAATGAATCCGCCCGTTTGAAAATTAACCCCGAGAACCTGTTCGGCGCAACCGTCCTCTTTGCCGGACTCGCACTCCTCAGCGGCACCGCGGCACTGTTCGTGGGGGCCCTGACCGGACGAAAGACCTACGGGCTCGCAGCCGGGACGGCGGTTGGCGTCCTGGGCTACGTATTCAACGCCGTCGGGCGTCAAAGCCCGGACGTGGAATGGCTCCTCAATCTCTCCCCGTATCACTGGGCCTACGGCAACTCACCGGTGACCAATGGAGCGGATTGGACCGCGGCCGGCTGGCTGTGGGGAATCTCGGCTGGGCTGGTGTTGCTGAGCGCGGTTGCGCTGCAAAGGCGCGACGTCGGGGCGTAACGCGGAATGCGAGCGCCCGGCTCCCAGATGCCGGGCTGGCCTGGATGCCGGGCGGCGCTAGGCTCCCGGCCCCCAGGTGCGGGACTGGCGGTGCTAGTGCCAGAAGTGAGGCGCGGCTTTGCGGGCGCCGGGGAGCGCGTTGTTCTCACGCCACTCGTGGATCCATTCCGGAAGCTCGAGGTCTGCGGGAGGCTCGCCGAACTCGGCCAGGATTTCCTCCTGGCCCACGGGCCTGCCTTTTGCGATAAGGCGCGTGGCAATGTGCGCGCGGGCATAGATCTCGCCATCCACCACCATGCGCTGTTCAAAGTAGATGGCCTTTGAATCGAGTCCGATGATCTTGGACTCGATGGTGTATTGCTGCCAGAGCTGCAGGGACTTCCGGAAGGCGATTGTTTCCCCCGCAGCCACCGGGCTCCAGCCGCGGCGACGAATCTTTTGCCAGATCCCTGAGCGCACCATGAGGTCGAAGCGTCCGAGATCCATCAGGGAGAAATACATGCCGTTATTGACATGCATTGCTATGTCGATGTCTGTGGGCAGCACTTGCATGGGCAGCGACGACGTGTCCCATACGCTGAGTGCGCTCCGCTTGGACGAAGTGAACAAGAGCAGGAGAGTTCGGAGAAGCAGATGCATAACCACCATGTTACTTCCGAGTAACATTCGGCGATAGCTTGTGTGTCGTTGCGTGGCACCACGTTTACCGCGGGTTCACGTGCCACCGGCAGAATGTTTGAAACAAATTACAGAAGGTATCAAGGAGATCCCGTGAGCACCACCCAAATCGCCAAGGCACACGCAGATGTGTGGCCGGAACTTCCGCTCCACCAGGAGTTGGTCCTGCAGGACACCCGCGGCAACAGGATCGTCGGCACCTTGGACGGCATGACCAGCGACCGCAGTACCCTGTGGATCCAGTTGTCCGGTGGGCTGGGTCGCCAACTGGTGCACCACCTGGATGGATACTGGCTGGAGCCGGGCAGCGCGAGCTAACTGGGCCTCCGCGTCGGTGCCCACGCGCCGTCCTGACCTCGCGCAGCAGTTCCCCGCCAGCCGTCCCGACCCTCTTTGAATTCGGAAAGCGCTTGCGGCACGGCGAGTCGCGTCATTTCGACGGCCGGACCCGTCAAACAAGGTCCGGACGGCGCGGGTGCCCAGATCCCGGCGCAACAAAAAATCCCCGGAACCACATGGTTCCGGGGATCAAATTTTGTGGCAGATGAGGGATTCGAACCCCCGTAGGCGTTGCCAGCTGATTTACAGTCAGCCCCCTTTGGCCGCTCGGGTAATCTGCCGAACTTCAAAAGAAGTCACTCCCGATCATCGTTTCGTTTCCGATCCGGTAAGCGCGAGCAAGACAACCTTACAGAACTTCGGCCGAAGAATCGAATCGAGGCCTCGGAGCCCCAAAACCAGCGGAAATCTCAGGCATCTCCGAGTATCCGGCCCACCAGTTTGGCCTCGAAACTGGCAGCCTGCTCCATCGTGATCTGGTTGAGCTGCACCGCCCGCAGCAGGTCCGCGTGGACACCATCCATCCGGGATGCCGCGTCCGGGACCGGGCTCAGGACCACGGAGGCGGCGAGCGCCGCGGCTGCAACTGCGCTTGCGGCGGTGGCAGCGGCGACTCCGAGTGAACCGGCGGCGGCAGCAGCTGACTTGGTGACGTATCGGACGGCTCGGTGGCTCATAGTGCTCCCTTTCAGGATGGGCTGTTCCAACTGGTACAACTCTGTCCGGGCAGTCTCGGTTCCGGCCATACGTGTGCTGTGAGCCACCTGTGAACCTGGGGCACACACCGGGCGCTTCCGTACTAGGCTGGATGGCAGACAAAACCGCCCGTTTCCGGGCCACCCCCAACGATCACAAGGAGAGTCATGGCAGGCGAATCCACATTCGACGTCGTCAGCAAGGTAGACAAGCAGGAGGTTGCCAACGCGCTCCACCAGTCCCAGAAGGAAATCGCGCAGCGATACGACTTCAAGGGCGTCGGCGCCGAGATCGACTTCAGCGGCGAAAAGATCCTCATGAAAGCCAACTCAGAGGACCGCATTCTCGCCGTTCTGGACGTGTTCCAGTCCAAGCTCATCAAGCGCGGTATCTCCCTGAAGTCCCTCGACCAGGGCGAGCCTTACCCTTCCGGCAAGGAATTCCGCCTGGAATGCTCCATCAAGGAGGGCATTGCCCAAGACATCGCGAAGAAGATCAACAAGATCATCCGTGACGAGGCCCCGAAGTCCGTAAAGTCCCAGATCCAGGGCGACGAGCTCCGCGTCACGTCGAAGTCCCGCGATGACCTGCAGGAAACCATGAACATCCTGAAGAAATTCGAAGAGGCCGATCTCCAGTTCGTGAACTTCCGCAGCTAAGACCGATTCTGCCGCGTGATTACAGGGAAGTTGCTTCCTCAGTCCGCACAGAGTCCGCAGAATCCCCGAGGACCGCAGCGATCAGCCTTGATCCTGCGGTCCTCGTTTTGTCTTCGGCAGTCGGCCAGAGGTGAGAGTAAGTGTTCAGGGTGATCGAAGGCTGCGCGTGGCCAAGTGCCCGCTGGACGGTAACGACGTCGCACCCATCAGCGATAAGGCCGGAGGCGTAGAAGTGCCGGAGATCGTGAAGGGTGAAATCGCCTATGCCCGAGGCCTCGCGGACCTGCCGCCAGCGGTCGGCCGCTGAGTTGCTGTTGAAGTAGGTTCCGCCGTACCCGAACAGCCACTTCTCATCACCGAAGACGCCGACAGTTTGGACGTGCAGGGCTAGGGTCTGGACCAGCTCTTCGGCGACGTAGACAACCCGTTCCGAGCCGTGCTTTGGCGGGACGACCTCTGCCTCTGCTTTGGTGCTTCCTTGGATCTGCCGGGAAACGCTGATGGTTCTGCGCAAGAAGTCCACGTCGCCCAGCTGCAAGCCGGCTGCCTCACCCAGGCGCAGCCCCGCGAAAGCACAGACCGAGACGAACGGAGCAAACCAGTCCGGAGCGGCCTCCAGCGCCGCCCCCATCTGCTCCGGCGTCGGAATGGTCATTGCCGCTTCACGGCGCCGCTCACGGGGCAGCTTCGCGCCCGCGCAGGGATTCTCCGCGATGACCTTGTCCGTGACCGCGGCCCGGAAGGCCGAGCTGACGATGTTGTAGTAGACCTTCACGGTGGCCGGCGCCAACCTCGCGGACATCCCCTTGACCCAAGCCTGCACATGGGACGGCAGGATTGACCGGATCTGATGGTCCCGGAATGTGGCTATCGCGAGTGCCTGTTCGGCTTTCAGCTTGGTCCCGGTCGCCCACACCTGGGCGGCTGCCCACTGCTCGAACCACTGGGCAAAAGTGATCTTCCCGGCCTTCGGATCCACATACCGGCCCGTGACTACGGACGCAGTGACTTCATCAAGCCACCGCTGAGCGTCGATCTTCCTCTGAAAGTGCCGGGAGTGTTCCTTCCCGGCCGCGTCCCGGTAGCGGGCCCGCCAGCGGCCTTCAGGCCTCTTCTGGATGCTCGCCATTGACCTCTCCTACAGCACCTTGGATTTCCAACAATTCGTTGAACTGCAACAGGCTAAGGACGGCCATCGGGTGACCCAGGCGCGGAGTCCTGGCCTTCTCGAGTTCCATGTCGAGTCGGGTACCCGTCGCTAGATCCTCAATCGGGATCCAGTAGATCGTCGCAAGGGCGAGTGCTTCACGGAGCTTTATCGCCCTTTCCCCAGACTCGATTTTTGAAATGACGGTTTGGTGCCACTTGATTCCGAAAGCGGCGTTCATCATGTTTGCGATATCCGACTGTGCGTGACCTATTAGCTCTCGACGTCGCCGCGCATGCTGTCCGAACGTCCGATCGAAGGTTTCAATCAACTCTGGCCCATAGCCGGGCTCATCTAGCCACTCTTCCGTCATTCCTCAACCATAACCGATGATCGGTTGACTCCACCATCCCGTCGTGGTTATATATCAATATCGGTTCAACCGACCATCGGTTATCAACAGGAGGAATCATGGCGCTACTCATTGCGACGCTGCTCACGCTAGGTGAAACGGCCGAACGGTTGCGGAAATCGGAGGCCCAGCTGCGGTGGATGATCCACAACGGCACCGCGCCCCGTTCGGCAAAGATCGGCGGCCGCCGGATGTTCCGTGCAGCCGACGTCGAGGACTACATCAACGCCGCGTTCGAGGCAACGGCGTGATCACGAGGGCCGAGCTGGACGCTGAGCTGGCGGCCGCATGGGAGTCCGGTTACTGGCACGGCACATCGCATCAGGGCCCGCTCAACGCCGCGGCCGTGGATGCTCGGAACCCTTACAAGCACGCAGACCCGGAGGCTACCGAATGAGCCGCTGCGAGTGCGAATGGCTTGGGGAATGCAGCTGCGAGCTACCAAACCTGCCTGTCCGGACTCCTGCCAAGGCCGTCAAGGTGCGCCTCAAGACAGAAGAAGGCCGTGACGCCTCGCCAAAGTCCGTCACGGCCGGAGAACCAAACCCATTCCTAGGAGATTCACTGTGAAGACTATCAAGCGGCCCACCACTTTGCGAGAGCTCGGTGACATGTGCCAGACCTTGGGAATCAAAGCTGCGCAAGGCCTGGAAGTCTTCGGCCCATGGCCGACGCCTCCAGCAGGATACGTACTAGCTCCCGGCTCCGATGACCGTTGGCTCGGTCCTGAGGTTCTTCACCGGAAGTGGATCATCACCCCGGTATGGAACTCCACCACAGACGCTCATTCACTCGACGTCTGGCTCGCTGAGCACTACGCGCCAACCTATGCGGAACTATCCCCCGCAGACGCGCTGGAGCTCGCCGCGGACCTCGCCGCCGCTGCCCAGGCCATCGGCGCCTAAGCCCCTACGACAAGGAACGGAGGAGGTGAGCTAAAACGGGATCCGACAACATGGCCAAGGTCTTCTCCAACTGGCCGGGCCTAAAGCACCGCGCCAAAGTAGGCCTCCTCTGGATGGCATCCAAGGCGGTGGACAACGCTAAGCCTCCGGTGTTCTTCGGAGACCGTGGAGATCTCGCATGGGCAATCGGGGCACCCATCCGAAACGAGGAAGCAGCGCAAAAGGCCGTTCAAGAGGTCATCAAGGAGCTCCGGCGTGACGGCGCGATCGTGTGGTCGGGGCAAGCCCGGGCCGGAGTGAGGGCCTCATATGCGCTTGCCTTGGAATTCGAGCACACCTGGCACCCCATCGGGGCGGGCCGGGACATTGAGTGGCAGAAGATCTCGCGGGACGGCATACCGGCAGGAATGCAGAGCAAGGACATCGCGGGATTGATCCCTAATCAGGGGGAGGAATTCTCTCCCCCTAACCAAATGCAGACTCCGGAAATCTCTCCCCCTAAGGGTGAGGAAATCACGGGGGCTAAGGGGGAGGAAATCTCTCCGATTAGGGGGAGGAATTCTCTACCCCCTACTACAAGTGACTTCAACCCCTACTTCAATCGATCAATCCAATCAGGCAGTTACGTAAATAGAGAACCACTGCGCGCGAAAGAAAAATCAAACGCCTTGGCTGAAAAGTCTTCGATCGAGGATGAACGGTCAAAGCAGCTCGGTCTGATGGACCAGCGAGTGGCTGAATACGAAAAGCAGCAGGACCGGGAAGCCTCGTGAGCACCGAGAACGAGCGCCGGCAGGATCTCGGTCTGCCGGTCATCCCCCCGGATCCACCAGAACACCAATGCGTCAAAGGCTGGCTTGGCGAAACCACTGACGGGCTACCAATTCCCTGCCTGACCTGCCGCCCCTGGCTTCAGAAGAAACTGGGCCACACGAAACGCCTAAGCACGAACGGGACCGGCAATCGCAGGGCCCGCAACAACTGATTGAAGAAAAGGAATCATCATGAACACAATCAATCCTTGGACCACCACCCCCAAGAACGCCTTCCAGCCAACCGGCGACCAATACGAAGTCGGATTCGGGACCGGCAGCCGCGGCCAGCAACTCACAGGAACCGTAGCCAGCGACTGGAACCCGGACGGCCCGTCACTATGGCTCATCACGCCATCGTGGAACGAGTCGGAAGGGGTTGGCATCGGATACGAACTGAACGAAGACGATGCAGTCGAACTCGCCTCCGTCATCTACGCCAGCCTCACAGACGCCGGCCGTCTCCGGCTCGTGGCAGCCCTCGCGAAGGGCAACTAGCATGGCATGGCAGCCGGGGCTCCTAGGCTCCGGAGTGAGCAACGATGGCGACCTCATGCGGATGATCGCCGACCTTCAACGCCAGATCCGCGAGCTTGCAGCGGCGAACCCCCTGGCAACTATGGGCATCACGCCGGGGCCAGATGGCATCACTTTCGGTGGAAGCGTCGTCATCGGCGGCAATCTGAGCGTGCCCAACGGTTCGATTAGCGATAGCGCGCTACAGAACCCGCTCCAGATCGGCACCGCTTCCAACGGAATCAACAATTATGCGATCACCACGACATCGACTGTCCGGGCTTCCGTGACGTTGACGGTACCGGCCGGATTCACTCAAGCAATCGTGATCGCCAACCCGACTGCAATGGGCCAAAACAGTACGGCGACTTCGGATTACCTCTACGTGCAAGCAGTAGTCCAAACCGTCAATGGCGGGGAGCTCTACACCGCGGCACCCGCGGGCCTAGGCGTCGGGCTCGCCTCGCCATACCAAGCCACCCTGACCGGACTGACCGGCGGCCAAGTGATCACAGTCGGCGTCGCCACCCGCGCCGGCCTCAACACCTGGGCCGCGTCCACTGCCAATCAGGCCAACATCTACGCCACTGCCATCTTCCTGCGATAAGGACCAGAAATGACCGCTACAAGCCCCGAAACCAGCCCAACAGAACCGACACCCGCACTAACGTTCCAAGCCCCGCCACCGGCCGCCCCGGGCCAGCCCAACCCCATCCCGCCCGGGATCCCGTGGGGCGAACCCATCACCCCGACGACGACGCCCAACACC
This sequence comes from Arthrobacter sp. DMZ02-1R, assembly GCF_057747935.1. Classification (NCBI taxonomy): domain Bacteria; kingdom Bacillati; phylum Actinomycetota; class Actinomycetes; order Micrococcales; family Micrococcaceae; genus Arthrobacter; species Arthrobacter sp. DMZ02-1R. The sequence continues at coordinate 1,031,186 of NZ_CM173230.1, read as the reverse complement.
ACCCAGGCCCCGTAGGAGACGACCGTGATCGAGGGATATGGCCGCAGCCGTTCACGTCGCTACGTCAGCGGCGTCGTTGTCCTGAATCGCGAGGATGCTCATTTCCTTTGGAGCATCCTCGATGAGCGATCCATATCAAAGGCGCTTAGCGGTCGCAACGAAAATCTCATAGACACTCTCCGGGCCATTGGATTAGCACGCAGCGATTTCCAAGCTCCTTGCATCAATGAAAGGAAACCAGCCAAGAAGGATGAAAGTAACCAAGAATTAGAGCAGCAATGGTTTACGCCAATTCAAATTGCAGACCAGCTTGGAGTAACCCAGGCGGCAATAAACCAGGCGCTCAGAGATGGGCGGTTGGCCGGAACAAAAGTTGATGGCAGGTGGAAAATCCGACCGGCCGACTTCCATACCTACCAGGCATCACGCCTCGAACGGAGAACAGCATGACCGCCACACCCGAAGACCTCCGCACCGCCGCGGAGGCACAGTACGCCAGGATCAGAAACAACCAAGACCTCAGCCCATTGGCCCAGAAGAAGGCACTCGCTAATGTCTACCTCTCAACCAAAGCAGCCCTCGACAAGCTCAAGGCCGACAGTGAAGCGGCGACGAATGGACGGGAGGAGTCTCTGGCCAAGCAAATTTACGGCATTCCTTCACCAGCCGACGCCAGCACTATTCTCGGCTACCGAGACGCGCAGGACCGGGCAGACAAAGTAGAAGACGAATCCACGGCCATTGCCGGCATCAACCGCGCCTCAATCGCGGGGGACGACCTCATGGTCCGGGCACTTCTGGAACTCGCCTACACCCAGCATTGGACCGGGCCCATTAACGCCTGGACGGATCGTTTCCCCGCCAAGTCGGACAATGCACAGGAACTCTGGGACCTAACTCAGCCCAGCGGTAAACCCCAAGGCGCGTTCATGGCATTCATGAACTACCTTGCGGTCCCACCCGCTGAACTCACGGGACTGTCCGACTATGTCCTCCAAGAACTGGCGGCCGGCAAAACACCAACCAGCCAGCAGTTCGACGTACTGGCTTCGACCACCTGAGCGAGACACCAGCACAGGGCCACGAGCCAGCAGCAGTGGAAGACAGACGGCCGGCAGCCAGTCGGACGCCGCGCCGTTTGTCTCCCGCGGCCAAGGCCCCCGGGTCCCTTGTTTGAGGCGGCCCCCTACCCACCCCCCCATCATGGTCCGGCCCACCTGGGTTCGACCGTGAGGGCTGCTTCTCTTTTCTCAGTCAGGTTGGAAATCTCGGATTTCGCGCCTTCTAGGAGGTGGATATGCCCGGTCCAGCACCCGATCCCAGCGCCCTGCGCCGCGATCGTAAGGATGACACTTCCGGTTGGATCACGCTCCCAATCGAGGGATTCACGGGCGACGTTCCAAAGTTCCCCCTGCCTCCCATCTCGCTCTATGACATCTACTGGAGCGACAAGACCCGCGTCAAGGAGTTTGACGAAGCCGGGACAGAAGCGTTTCGTGATGCCGAGGTCATGCTTTGGGAGCGCGTTTGGCGTAAGCCTCAGGCTGTCCAGTGGGCGCGGTTGGGGCTGGAGCTCCAGGTAGCCGCATATGTTCGCGCCTTCCTATCATCGGTGGCAGAGGATGCAAACTCTGGTATGAAGACGGCCGTCCTTCGCATGGAGGACACGCTTGGCATATCCGTCAAGGGCCTTCTAACGCTGCGCTGGAGGATCATCGCCGACGAGGTCACCGAGCGACGCACCAAGCCGGCGCCGGTCACCAAGCTATCTGCCAGCGAGCGACTGAAGGCACGCAATGCCGAGGCGGGCTGAGCCCCGGCTGTCAGGCCAGCGCTGACCTACTCGCGGGCGACCGAAAACGCAGCGCAGACCCAAATCCGAACAACGCTCGTCGGTCTCGGGCTGGTCACTGACAGGACGGTCGCGTAAGGCCCATAATCCTCAACGTGACCGTTTGACGCTACTAGGCCTACGGTGCCAAGTCAGGTAGTAGGCTAGTTCAACCGTCTGTCTAGATACATCAACGGGCTGCCGTGCCAGGCCGGCGCGGCAGCCCACCCCCGAAGGAGAACACCCGCAATGGACATGGATGGGAGATTGGTAGACGAAGTACCGCCACCGTCACGCCAACACAGAAGCACCATCGACTGGGACGCGAAGGCCGAACTGGCCCAGTTGAACCCCAACAAGGCTGTGCTTGCCGCCAAGCATGTGAGCATCAGCCAGATCACGGCAGTCCGGGGCTACACCCGGTCCCCGTTCCGCCAGCCCGAAGGACGCGTCAGGATCATGATGCGCAACTCCACCCGCGACGAGCACGGCGTCCGGTACGGCGACATCTACTTCAAGTGGGAAACCTATCCCACGGGCACCAAAAGGTACTGACTGACCATGGCACTCTGCTCCCTCTCTGGAGAATTCCGCCTGTACGGCGACCCGGCCCTGAAATTCACGCCGTCCGGTCTCGCCACCCTCACATCGTGGGACCGGACAAGTTCCCTTCGGCGCTCGCTGCCTCCCGCCTAGACGATGACCTGAGCGTGACTCACCCCGTCTGGAATGGGCGTGAAGAGGACCGATAAGCCCTGGCTTAGAAGTTCAGCTCGCTGACTGCATAACAAGGGCGCCCAGCATAATCGCTGGGCGCCCTTCGTGGTGGAAATGCCTAGAAGTTTGGCTCGTCGGCCAGGGCCTCATGGTCGTAGGCGTAGTCCTTGATGTCCTGATCAATCGCGCGCTCGCTTGCTGACCGAGAGGCTTCACCCTCGGACGTGGTCAGCGCCGATGGCGGGTGTGCCGGGTGTTCCGCCCGAAGTCTCTCAACCTTCTCAGCCTGTTCTTCCGGGTCCACTGTGAAGTCCACACTGAGGACGACCCCGATCGTGTAGTCGCACCCCTCAACCGGACATGTGGAGCGCAGGTCCGTGCCCATGGTTTTCCCTTCCCGCAGACCGACAATTTCAGCCCCACTCTACATGCGCCCAGAAAGGTCAATAAGAATGGCTAAGTGCCCCCTGTGATCTGAGGCCGGCGGCGAATACGCTTAGACCTTCCGAGCTCACCTTGGAACGCGCCGGCATGCGGCCCTGTGGGATAGGGGAACCCGGCAGACTAGCGGGCCGTGTACCCGCGCCCACGACTACACGCCATCAGCCCACCGCTATCTTCGGATGGCGGTGGGCTGACCTTTTGTGTTTAACGCACTCGGGGGTCGAGTTGCCGGCGGCGCACCTTGGACGCTTCCCCGGCGCCCTTCCCGCTAAATAGTTTCGGCTGGTGCTTTCTCCACGGGAGCATCAGTCGGGGCCTTGGCAACAAGATAGTCGACGCCGGCCGCGAGACTGTAGAGGCCGATGACCAGCGTGACGGCGCCGAGGACAAGCAAGATCCCACCCAAGACCAGCAGTGGCATGCCAGGGTATTTAGGGTCTGCGTATTTGACGACCACTTCAGTTGCGTTCATGACGGCCCCGATTGGGGTCATGGTTCCGCCGGCGATGACCGCGAGCGTTCCAAAGGCGACGTATACGGCTGACGGGCTCGGTTTCTCACTCATGACCGAAGCATAGAGTCACGGCCGGCGAACTGATAGGAGTCACGAGGAAAAATCGCCCGCGACGCATAGTACGACGCATAGGATTTGCAACCGCCGAACCGGGCCGAGCCCGACTATTCAACGCACTCTCGGGTCGATTGTCCGGCGTCGCACCCTGGACGCTTCCACCCAGACCTCTTTGCGGCCCTCGTTGTACTCCATCGCCCAGGGCACTCGTAGTCCAGCATCACGAATAGCAATAGCGGCGCCCGGGGTCTATAAGGAGATATACGCCGGTATAAGGAATTTCTTATACTTGCCCCCTCGCGGCAAGAAGCCCCTATCTATCCATGGCGAAGGGCTTCTTGCGTGTCCTACGCTGTCCGGCTAGGCGAAGCGGACGTTCTCGGTCTTCCACTTTGTCAGCCGCGGTGCAACCCAGAAGCCGTAGATGCCGATGGTGATGACGATGAGGAAGAACCATTTGATCCAGAGCCCAAAGAGCCCGATCCCGGTTCCGGTGAATTCGAGGCGGCGTCCCATGAGGACTGTATGTTTGGCCCGCCACCGCTCGAGAAGAACGAGAGCAAATGGATAGCAGATCCCAAGCGTGAAGATCGTAACCAGCGCGGCGAGGATCTGCGTTCCCAGATAGTCGGCCGCGCCGCCGTCGAAAACCATGAGCTTCGCACCGGGCGCCACGGCCTGGGCGCCGTTCCCGTTGATGTTGACAGTCATTCCATCATTCCTTTGCCTCATAGGATCCGGAGCGGCTGCCCCCAAATTGAAGGATAGGGGAGAAACCGACCACGAGACGGTTCCTGCCCGCCAATTTCGCAAAACCCGCGCCAGCCCATCATCGGCCCCCACGGTGAGGGCGCATCGAACTCTCAGCGTTGAGCTTTGAACCCCACCGCGTAATCATGGCAGAGATGGCTAATATGCCGAAAGGCCCTTCGCGACAAGGCGCAACTCAAACGCGCGTCATCTCATTCTTTTCGAGCCACGTTGTTTGTGGTGTGAGATGCGGGATCGCGCCCCCCAGCTGGACTATTGCTAGAAGCTGGCGGGTGATATTGGCCGCCGTGTCGTACAGCACGTGGACAACCGAGGCCGACGACGCAAGTTCTTGCATCTGCTCTTCTGTAAAGTCTTCATCGGCTGAACCGTCGACAACCCTGCACACCAACGCGACATAGACAGCGGAATTCGCACTGTCTCCCTTGGCACGCAATACCCCGAGTACGTAAATTGCACCCTCGGGCATCTGATCCGCTCGCGTCCCCCACGAGACTTCAAGCTCACCAACAGCACTTGGGTCAAGCTCAGAGCGCACGGATAGTACGCGGATCGATCCTATTCTTACCTGTGGTGCGGAGAGGCCCGGGGCTGCCTTAGCTTGGATCACAACGCCCGCCGCTCCTGGTGTCCAGAAAGCACCTCGTACATCTCAGTCACGCTTGCCGTTTTGCGCCTCGGCTCGAAGGGCAAGACGTTGGACGCATACTCCGCCAACTGACGCTCCTTGGCGCCGAGTTCCGCATCGTCGATCTGGTGGAAGATTCGAGCCCCGACTGCGAGGGCATAACGGCGGATGGTGGACATGTGGGGATCCCCACCAAGCCGTTCAAAGTTGGAAACGGCGGAAGGGTCACGCTGCATTCGGGCGGCAATCTCCGCTTGCTTGAGGCCCTTATCGTGGCGCATCTTGACCAACGCCCGGATCAGTTCATGGTCCTCTTCGGCCAGCTGAACTCCAAGTCGCTGGGCAGGATCATCGAGATCGATATTTAGAAACTCGAGGATTTTGCTTTCGGCGGTCATGACTTGAGGTTAACCGCATGTTGTGGAGGAAACAAGTCAGGGAGTCCTTTTTCGTGTCCCGCGCCACAGAACAAGTCGCCGACCCGCCTCGTCGATATCGTCGTCCTGCATGCGCTTCCAGTCCTGGCCATGCTTGTGTCCGAACTTGAGTGCGAGAAGCACGCCCGGTGCCTCGTTTGGCTCGGCAAAGTAGAGCCGGTACTGATTGCGGCCAATGTCGATCTTGAGTTCTCCGATCTCCACGTTCCGCCCCATCGGGTATCGAACAATGGACTCTTCCCAGGCGACCTCCCCCCGTTCCGCAGATTCCAACAAGGGAAGTAGTGCGAAGGGCAGCTGGGGTTCAGCTTGAGAAGCAAGGAGTAGCTCTTTCTGGCAGCTGTCATCGTAGTCCCACACCCCGCCCCCGCCTCCTTCAATCAGTTGAAGGTCAGGCTTTTCCGGCGTCAACTGCCTGTCCGCGCAGCCAGAGGGATCCCCAAGCGGCCAGCCTGGCATCTATTGAAGTCCATGGCGAGATTAAATCACGCCGCAACCTAGGGGCAATTAGGTGATGCGGCGATTCGACTATGCGTTCGGGGGAGCGTCGCCAGCTACGCGCCCGCTACGCGCCCGCTACGCTGCGAGTATTATCCTGAAGTCCCTCGATCAGGCCGGCCACGTGCGCCCTTCGGAGATCCCGCAGGAGCAGCTTGGGCCCGAACGCCAGGACGATGCCCTTGGGCCACGCAGCTCTTGCTTTCCTTTGGTCAGTCAAGTTCCGCAAATTCCGCTAGCGTTGAATGTCCTCACTGGCCTCTGAGCAGGCCACGCACGAACGCGAATGCCGCTCATGCCTCACCCATTCTGCGTCCTCCACGACCCCGCCCCCGAACGCTCAACAGGCGCCAGAAGGGTGGGCTAGCGGAATCTCCCAGACTGCCGGCCGATAGCCCGTCTAGGCAGCGATGAAGGGAAAGTCTCAACTAGTAGACCCCCCTTGTCCCTGCCTCGGAGCACGCCGCTGCTGGTAGATTCCAGCAATGGTGAAGCAGCCATCCGAATTGACCCGCAACTCGCATTGGGCCTACCGCAGCGGCGAGAATGCGGCCTTGCAGGAGGTTCGGGTGGTCAGGCTTGGGGTCAAGCATCCGAAGCGTGTGTACATTGCATTCGTCGCAATCGAAGAAGAGGGCGAAGAGATGTGGGCCCCGATCGGCAGGCTGAAATGCCCGTGGGAAGATGTCGATCACTTCAAGGAAATCGAAGCAAAGTGGGAAGCAGTCGCAGCGGCCTCGCTCGGTGCATCTGACGTCCAGGCTGACGTCATCTCACATGTGTGCAGCTGTTTCGACAAGAGCCACTCCGTTGACTACTGGGCGGGAAACAGGCCGGGGGTGACATCCATTGCCGATCCGAGCGCCTTCGAAAAGATTCACTCGATACGATTTGCGGACTTCACGGGCGACCTCTGCTTTGGGGACGAACATCAGCTGGTTATTCCCCTTGCTGACACATTGGAACTCGTGCGCCGGCTTGCAATGAGCGACGCCCCAAGAATGCTCCAGTATCTCGAAGCAGAACAACAGAAGGCCGCCGAAAGGCAAGTGGCCATGCTCGATGTAACGTCGGTTCGAATCCGGCCATCTCACGGTGACACCCCATTGTCACCCGAATCGAGACACAGCCGAGAGGCAGCGTCACGGCCCGCGCAAACCCCCATGAGCGCGGGCCACTTACTGGAGTTAGTGAAGTGGCATCACGACGGTCTCCAAAACCGTAAGCGCAGGTTCGATTCCTGCACGCCGGGCTGATCGAACGTATTGCCGATCGACTAATAGAAAACGCGGCCGTCACAAGTAGATCACCAACCACCAAGGAGCGAGCATGACGCCAACTTGCCCCGCATGCGACAAGCCGGGCGACGCTCTCACGGCAGAACCGCACTGCAAGTCCAAGACTTGCCGCTGGAACAAATGCGGATGCGGCATAACCTATGACCGCAAGACGGGTGCTGGCTTCACTGAGAATCCCAAGCCCATCCACTACCCAGCAAAGGCGGCATCATGAGTGAACAACCAGAACAGGTAGCGCCGATCATGACCAACGCTGAAGTTGAGGCCGCACAACTGCCGGCTGACGTTGCGGCTGAGATTCAGGTAGTTGCTCACGTCTGCCCGGTTACTTCCGGCTACTGCTATGTGTGCGGCGCCACCATCACAGCAACGACGCTGGCCAACGTCTCTTAGCGCCGCTTGCCGAACCTGAACGACAAACCCGGCAAGATGCGGATACTTCCGCCACCCCGGCTATTCAAAGTCAGCGGCCCGATCTTCTCAGAGATAGACGCACCGCGCTTCGAGATGTTGACGTGGCCATTCTTGCCCAGCCTGACGCGCTTGCGGAAGAAGAAACCCATTGGTGGAACCTTTCCTAGGTGTTGGTTGCCCCAAGCCTAGGGCGTTGAGTCTTTCTAATCCGTCTGGCCATGTGTAGGTTGAGCCTGTCATGCATCAATCTGTTCAAGGGGGACGCCAAATGGCCGGAATATCAGGTTTGGACGAATTCATCAATGGGCTGAATGAGTGGGCCGAAAGCGCTGAAAAGCTGAACGACGTCCGGATCAGCATCGATCCAACTGACAGCGTGACAAGCGTGATGAACAAGCTGCGGGAGGAAATACGACGCAGCGGAGCGATGGAGCTTCCGGAGCCCACGCTACAAGACATCGCGCAGAAGAAGCTCGACGAAGCACGCTCGCACTTTGCCTCACAGGGCAGCAAAGTCTTTGCCGGGGCCCACAAGGTTCAGGACTACGTAAATTCCATACCACGCGGCTTGCAGCTGGATATTTACTCAGGGGACGTCTGCCTTGTGCGCGTCCCGGTTCCAGAGCGAGAGATTGAGAGTGCCAAGCGTTGGGCAGCCGAGAGAATCTTCGCGGACGGTGCCATGCGGGGAAAGCTGTATTTCACATCGACCGGAGACGATACTCCCGGATCCGGCGATCTTGTCACGGAATACTCCAAAAATGAGGGCGGCTGGACCCCGAACCGACCAGATGAGCAGTAGGCCAGTCCGCAGAAAGTCCGCAAGAGGTCCGCAAACCACCATTTTCGTCCTATCGCGGTCAACCCTAAAATCCCCGGAATCTAGCGCATTTCAACTCTCGCCAACACCCCCCAACCAGTAGCTGGCAGTTCGTGAACTTCCGCAGCTAAGACTTCGCTGCGGCCCAGGCCGCCATCCAGAAGTACGACGACGGCGCGTTGCCCCCTGAGCGGGCAACGCGCCGTCGTCGACGTCGTTAATCGGGTTAGGCGCGTCACGCCGGGCAACTTTTTGGGGTCGAGGTCCGGCGAAGACCCCGGGATTCCGCGACTTCACCGATCCACGGAGGTCAAAAGACTGCCGCGCGTGACAACCACCCCCGCGTAACCCCAAACTAATTACGGCACGTTTCTTTTGCGTAATCGAATCAAGCGGGTACTGTACTTCCTTAGGTGAGCCTAAGTGTGGCTCCCCTAAGGAAGGATTCCACATGACCGCCAACTTCCTGATCGGCCTGCGCGAAGGCCTTGAAGCCACGCTAGTTGTTGTCCTGCTCATGGCCTACCTGGTCAAGACCGGGCGCCGCTCCCTGCTCCCCAGGCTTTGGGCCGGCGTCGGCATCGCGGTGGCAGTGTCCATCGCTTTTGGGGCGATGCTCACCTTCGGCCCACAGGGACTGACCTTCGCGGCGCAAGAGGCGATCGGGGGCGGACTGTCCGTTGTCGCCGTCGCGCTCGTAACCTGGATGGTCTTCTGGATGGCGCGCACTGCCCGCAGCCTCGGCGGCGAGCTCAAGTCACAAGTGGACAAGATGGCCGACGGCGCCGCGTGGGGACTCGTCCTCGTGGCAGCCCTCGCGGTGGGCCGCGAAGGACTCGAGACGGCGCTGTTCCTCTGGGCCGCGGCCCAAGCCGCCGGAGAGTCAACCCAGCCCCTGATCGGAGCGTTGCTCGGCCTGGCCGTTGCCGCCGGGCTCGGATACCTCCTGCACCGCGGGGTCCTCAAGGTCAACCTCTCGCGCTTCTTCACGTGGACCGGAGTCGGCCTCATCGTAATCGCTGGCGGCGTGCTGGCCTACGGCATCCACGACCTCCAGGAAGCCGGGATCCTGCCCGGGCTTCACAACCTCGCTTTCGACGTCTCCGCCGCCATCCCGCCGACGTCCTGGTACGGCACCCTGCTGAAAGGCACCCTCAACTTGTCCCCGGCCACCACGTGGCTCGAAGCCGGAACCTGGTTGCTGTACGTGATCCCCGTGCTCTACTTCTACATCCGCACCAACAGTTCCACGCCCGCAAAATCCTCCGGCGACGCAGTTCCAGGAAACGCCGCCGCTTCCCAGGCCACCAACGCCACCTAAACGTTTCCCGCACCCCCAAAAACAGAAGGAAAACCTATGCCTGGCTCTCCCCTGCCCAAAATGGCTTCCCGCCACCGGAAGTCTCTCGCCCTCGTCGCTGCAGCCGCAGCCGTCCCGCTGCTACTCGGCGGGTGCACAGACAACGCAAAGACCCCCACCTCCAACGCCTCCGCCGGACCGATCCAGGTCACCAGCACCAAGACCGAATGCAAGGTTTCCACTGGCAGCGTCCCCAGCGGCAACCTAAGCTTCGCGGTCAAGAACGAAGGCACGGAAATCACCGAGTTCTACCTCCTCGCCGAAGACGGCCTACGGATCCTCGGCGAAGTGGAGAACATCGGTCCGGGCCTGACCCGCAACTTGGTGGTCACCGCCCCGGCAGGCAAGTACACCACCGCGTGCAAGCCCGGCATGCAGGGCGACGGCATCCGCTCCACCTTTAAGGTCACGGACTCCGGAAACAAAACCGCCGTCGACGCCGATTTCCAGAAGCTCGTCGACACCGGCGTCCAGCAGTACGCGGCGTACGTCAAGGACCAGACCGAGCAACTCGTCACAGGTACCAAGGCGTTCGCTGACGCCTACGCTGCAGGTGACGCCAGCACGGCCCGTGAGCTCTACGCTGCAACCCGCATGCTCTGGGAGCGGATCGAACCCGTCGCGGAATCCTTTGGCGACTTGGACCCCAAGCTGGACGCCCGCGAAGCCGACCTTGAGCCCGGCCAGGAATGGACGGGATGGCACCGCGCGGAGAAGGACCTGTTCCCGCCCGCTGGCTACACGGCGCTGACGGCCGAAGAGCGCTCCAAGATCGGCACCCAGCTCGTGGCCGATACCGAGGAGCTCGGTAAGCGCACCCGCACGGTGCAACTCTCCGCGGACAAGCTCGGCAACGGCGCCAAGGAACTCCTGGACGAAGTTGCACGCGGCAAGGTCACCGGCGAGGAGGAAGTCTGGTCCCACACGGACCTCTGGGACTTTCAGGCCAACGTCGACGGCGCCCGGATCGCCTTCGAAAGCCTCAGGCCCGCGCTCACGCAGAAAGACGCCGCCCTCGCCAAGGGCCTCGACGAGAAGTTCGCAGCCCTGCAGGCCGAGCTCAAGAAGCACGCCAAGGGTGACGGCTTCGCGTACTACAACGAGCTCAGCACCACCGAGGTCCAGCAGCTCGCCGCGCTCGTCGATGCCCTGGGAGAGCCACTGTCCAAGCTCACATCGGCTGTGGTCCTGTGAGCGGCTGCCCTTTCGGCGGCAAGTCCCCTGAGGCGCCCGACGGCGGCACCCAGGCTGACGCCGTCGGGTCCGCACCTGCCGCCGCTCCCGAGCCGGCGGTCGCGTCCGACGTCGGGTCCCCCAAGAGCGGCTTGTCGCGTCGAGGACTGCTTTCCCTCGCCGGTGTGGGCGGTGCCGGGGCCGTGGCGGGCCTCGCCGCCGGCTACTTGAGCCATGATGCTGTGGCAGCTGAGGCGGCGCCAGCCAGCACCGCGGGCGATGTGGTTCCGTTTTACGGCGAACGCCAGGCGGGCATCGTCACGCCGGCCCAGGACCGCCTTCACATGGCTGCCTTCGACGTGAACGTTGAGGACCGGACCGCGGTGATCAAACTACTGAAGGACTGGACTGCCGCGGCCGAAGCAATGACCGCCGGCTGCACAACGGGCCGAACTGGCGCCGTCGACGGCCCCTACGATGCGCCACCCGAAGACACAGGCGAGGCCATTGACCTCGCGGCCTGCAAGCTGACCCTGACTTTCGGCTTTGGCCCGGGACTCTTCGAAAAGGACGGCAAGACCCGATTTGGCCTGGACGGTCGCCGGCCGGACGCCCTGATCGACTTGCCGCGCTTCCCCGGCGACGCCCTCCAGCCAGAACGGACCGGCGGCGACATTGTGGTCCAGGCCTGCGCCGACGACCCCCAGGTGGCCGTGCACACGCTCCGCAACCTGGCGCGCATCGGCTTCGGCAAGGTGCGCGTCCGCTGGTCCCAACTGGGCTTTGGCCGGACCTCGTCCACGTCACGGGCCCAAACGACCCCGCGCAACCTTTTCGGCTTCAAGGACGGCACGGCCAACCTGAAGGTGGAGGACGGCACGCTGCTCGATCAGCACGTGTGGGCCACCGCCGGAAGCCGCGCGGGCGAGGCCTGGATGGCTGGAGGCAGCTACCTCGTCTCCCGGCGGATCAGGATGCACATAGAGATCTGGGACCGGACCTCCCTGCGCGAACAGGAAGGACTGATCGGCCGCACCAAGGGTGCAGGAGCGCCCCTGTCCGGAGGAGAGGAATTCACGGCGCCGGACTTCGGGATCAAGGGACGCGACGGCGAGCCGCTGATCGCCGTCGACTCCCACGTCCGGCTGGCACACGCGAGCCAGAACGACGGCGTGAAGATGCTCCGCCGGGGATACAACTACACGGACGGCTCGGACGGACTCGGCCACCTCGATGCAGGCCTGTTCTTCATCGCCTTCGTCAAGGACCCGCGGACGCACTACGTACCCATGCAGATGGCCATGGCAAGGAGCGACAAGCTGGCCCTGGAGTACCTCAAGCACACCGGCTCCGGCCTGTTCGCGGTGCCCCCGGGCATTAAGGCGGGCGGCTTCATTGGTGAGGGCCTGTTCGCATGAAGCCGCCCGTCGTCGAACGCGGCGCTGGACCGGTGACTCTTGGGACCGCCGCCTAGGAAAGGGGCCGTCCAGCCATCCGCTCGAGCCGCTCGATGCGCTCGCGCATGGGCGGGTGGGTAGCGAAAAGCTTGGTCATGGCGCCGCCGCGGAACGGGTTGGCAATCATGAGGTGCGAGGTATTCACGAGGCGCTGGTCCTGTGGCAGCGGCACCTGCTTCACGCCTGCATCGATCCTGCGGAGGGCTGAGGCGAGCGCCAGCGGATCGCCGGTGAGCTCCGCACCGTCGTGGTCGGCGTCGTACTCCCTGGTGCGGGAAATGGCGAGCTGGATCAGCGAGGCGGCAAACGGCGCCAGGAGAGCCATGGCGATCATGGCAATCGGATTGGCGTTCCGCCGGTCCCCGCCACCGAAGAACAGCAGCATCTGGCCCACCGAGGTGATGACGCCGGCGACAGCGGCCGCGATGGACGAGGTGAGGATGTCGCGGTTGTAGACGTGCATGAGTTCATGACCAAGGACGCCGCGGAGTTCGCGCGCGTCGAGCAAGTTCAGGATGCCCGCGGTGCAGCACACGGCGGCGTTCTTCGGATTGCGTCCCGTGGCGAAGGCGTTCGGGGTCATCGTCGGAGAAACGTAGATCCGCGGCATGGGCTGGTTTGCCCGCACTGAGAGCTCCCTGACGATTTGGTACAGCTGGGGAGCCTGCGCTTCCGAGACCGGATAGGCGGCCATGGAACGGATGGCAATCTTGTCGCTGTTCCAATATCCGTAGGCCGTTGTCGCGACGCCAACCAGGGCCATGATCCAGATGGGCGCAACGCTACGGGTGCCCGCACCGATCACGGCACCGAGCCCCAGCAACACCGCCCACAGCACACCGAACAGCGCTGCCGTTTTCAGGCCATTGTGATGATTGTGCACTTCACTACTTCCTTGCAGTTCTTTCGCTGTTGTCTTGCATTGCATGCTGGTTCTGTTCCCATTAACGCCGACGGCGGTCCGGACGTTCCGGCCTGGGGCTGCGGAATGCGGCAGGGCCAGGGCAACCGGCTAGGGCACAGGGTGAACGGAGTCGTACCGGAGGAATCCGCGCTGCCAGCGGGGCACGAGCCAGGCCAGGACCGCACACAGCAGGCCGCCCAGGAGTAGTACCCAGCCTTCGCTGAGAATCTTGGTGACGCCACCGGCGAGCATGTCCCCCACTCGCGGACCTCCGGCAACCACCACGATGAACACGCCCTGCAACCGTCCCCGCATGTGGTCCGGAGTGGCCGATTGCAGGATGGTGGTGCGGAAGACCGCACTGACAGAATCCGAGATTCCGGCAAGGGCACAACAGATTGCGGCAGGGACTATCCAAAGCGTCACGCCGCCGCGACCAGAGTCGCCCGCAAGGACGACCACCAGGCCGAAAGCTGCGATCGAGAAGCCCCATCCGGCCACGGACCATACCACCGCACTGCCCTGGCGCCGCACCCTTCCCAGCGGGCCGGAGAACAACCCCGCGAGGAAGGCGCCCACGGCCACGGAGGCGAGCAGTACACCCACAGTGGTGTCGCCCCCGCCGATCATGGTGGCGCCAATGGCCGGCGTGAGGGCGCGCGGCTGGGCACAGACCATCGCGATGAGGTCGATGATGAAGGTCATGCGGAGATTGGGCCGGGTGCCCAGGAAGCGGAAGCCTTCGACGACGGAGCGCAAGCCGGGTGCCGACGCGTTCTTGGCCGCGGGCAAGGGCGGAAGCTTGAAGAGGCTCCATAGCGCGAAAGCAAAGCTGAACGCGTCGATCGTGTAAGTCCAGCCAAAACCGCTGGACGCAACCAGCACACCAGCGAGCAAGGGGCCTGCCGTCATCGAAATGCCCATGTTAAGCATGCTCAACGCGTTGGCCGCAGGCAGCAGCTCTTTCCGGACCAGCAAGGGAATGATGGCGCTGCGTGCGGGCCCGTTGATGCCTTGCGCGCCGCTTTGGATCGCAACGAGCGCAAACAGGATCCAGACATTGTTGATTTGGAACCACGCTTGGAGCGCGAGGGCAACGCTGCAGGCCCACAAAACGAGGGAAGAAGCGATCGCGACTTTCCGTCGGTCATAAGCGTCGGAAATGGCACCACCGAATAGACCCGCGATCACCAGCGGAACCAAGGCAAAGACGCTCAGCAGGCCTACGTAGAGGCTCAGCTGGGTGATGCTGTAGACCTCAAGGCTCACGGCAACGAGCGTCAACTGGGATCCGACCATCGACACCGAGGACCCGAGCCACAGGCGGCGGAATGCGGGGCTTTCGCGAAGCGGGGTCATGTCAGCGAGGAGTTTTGCCACCGTCCAACCCTACCCATCAACACCTACCCCCTCCCGGAGCCAACGCGTCCTCCCTCCAGGAGGTAACGCGAAGGGCAGTTGGAGGTGCCCGGCCGGGCCGCCGCCTGCTCGGTTCATCCGAAGTTAGCCTCGCCTTATTGTGAAGGACTCATAATAAGTGCTTCAATGGGCGTATGGCAGATCACTCGGCAGACCAGGAAGCGTGGGCTTCCGCCCTGCATTCTCACGGACGCCGCGTGACCAAACAGCGTTTGGCGGTCCTCGCTGCCGTTCAGCACAATCCACATTCCCCGGCCGAAGGCATCTTGGCTGCCGCGCGCAAGGATCTTCCCGAACTGACAGCGCAGTCTGTTTATGTGGTGCTGAGCGACCTCACGGACCTACAGATGCTGCGACGCTTCGAGCCGCCCCACTCCCCCGCGCTGTACGAGACGCGGGTGGGCGACAATCACCACCACGCCGTCTGCATCAGCTGCGGCCGGGTGGAGGATGTCGATTGCGCCGTAGGCCATGCTCCATGCCTCACCCCGCACTGGGATGAGCACTCCAAACCCATGACCATCCAGATCGCAGATGTGCTGTACCAAGGCATCTGCCAGGACTGCCAGGCCAAACAACAGCTTCCTACTCAAATGCAAGTAACCCACGAAATAGGAGAACGATGACCGCGAACATTTCGACAACCCAGTCGGGCGCACCCGTCACCTCGGACGCGCATTCCCAGTCCGCCGGTGCCGATGGTGCCATCATCCTGACCGACCACTACCTGGTGGAAAAGCTCGCACAGTTCAACCGCGAGCGCGTCCCGGAGCGCGTTGTCCACGCCAAGGGTGGCGGTGCTTTCGGTACCTTCAAGACTTCCTCGGACGTTTCCAAGTACACCAAGGCGGCCCTGTTCCAGCCCGGCGTCGAGACGGACATGCTCATCCGTTTCTCCTCCGTTGCAGGCGAGAGCGGCTCCCCGGACACCTGGCGCGACCCCCGCGGCTTCGCCGTCAAGTTCTACACTTCCGAGGGCAACTACGACCTCGTGGGCAACAACACCCCCGTCTTCTTCATCCGCGACGGCATAAAGTTCCCGGACTTTATCCACTCCCAGAAGCGCCTCCCGGGCACGCACCTGCGTGACGCCGACATGCAGTGGGATTTCTGGACCCTCTCCCCCGAGTCCGCACACCAAGTCACCTGGCTCATGGGAGACCGTGGCCTGCCGGCTTCCTGGCGCGAAATGCAGGGCTACGGCTCGCACACCTACCAGTGGATCAATGCCGAGGGCGAGCGCTTCTGGGTCAAGTACCACTTCAAGTCCAACCAGGGCGTCAAGACCATCACGGGCGACCAGGCTGAAGAGCTGGCCGGCTCGGACGCTGACTTCTACATCCGCGACCTCCAGGAAAACATCGCCGCCGGCAACTTCCCGTCCTGGGAGCTGCATGTCCAGGTCATGCCCTACGAGGACGCCAAGACATACCGCTTCAACCCGTTCGACCTCACCAAGGTCTGGCCGCACTCGGACTACCCGCTGATCCACGTGGGCACCATGGAGCTCAACAAGAACCCGGAGAACTACTTCGCGCAGATTGAGCAGGCCACCTTTGCGCCGTCGAACTTCGTTCCGGGTATCGCAGCTTCCCCGGACAAGATGCTGCAGGCCCGCATCTTCTCCTACGCTGACGCACACCGCTACCGCGTTGGCACCAACCACGCCCAGATCCCGGTGAACCAGCCGAAGAACCAGGTCAACAACTACAGCCAGGACGGCGCGGGACGCTACCTGTTCAACGCTCCTTCGGTTCCCGTCTACGCACCGAACTCCCTGGGTGGCCCGGCTGCTGTTGAACCGCAGAACCCGGCCGGCGGTTGGGAGAACGACGGCGAGCTGACGCTCTCTGCACACTCCCTGCATGCCGAGGACGGCGACTTCGTCCAGGCCGGCGCTCTCTACCGCGAGGTGTACGACGACGGCGCCAAGGCCCGTCTGCTGGACACCATCACGGGTGCCGTGGGCGGCGTCAAGAGCCCCGGCATCAAGGAACGCGCCATCCAGTACTGGACCAACGTCGACGCCGAACTCGGCGCCAAGCTGCGCGCCAACCTCGGCGCCGGCCAGGGCGAGTCGGCTGCTGAAGCAGCCAACAAGCTCTAACAACGTCCAATAACAGGCAACCCCGCCACGGATTCTCCGCGGCGGGGTTGCCTGGTTTAAGAATTATCCACATACGGCATTCGGGCTATGGCCACGGCTCCGGAAGCATCCATAGGATCCTTTCATGAGCACATTTACAGGGATCCCCGCAGCGGCGATAGCCTTCTATGCCGAACTTGAAGAGAACAACAACCGCGAATGGTGGCTGGCGCACAAGGACATTTACGACTCCGCCGTGAAGGAGCCATTGACGCTGTTGCTCGAGGAGCTTGAGCCAAGGTTCGGGCCGGGCAAGGTCTTCCGCCCCAACAGGGATGTCCGCTTCTCCCAGGACAAGTCTCCCTACAAGACGGCACAGGGCGCCTTTGCAGCGGACAAGGAGGGCGTGGGCTTCTACCTCCAGCTCAGTGCAGACGGTCTGTTGATCGGCGGCGGATGCCACTCGCGAACCCCCGAGCAGATTGCCCGGTTCCGCGCCGCCGCGGATGCACCGGCCAGCGGAGAAGAACTCCAGAAAATCGTTGATGACATCGCAGCGGCAGGTTTCGCGGTTGAAGGGGAGAAACTCAAGACAGTGCCGCGTGGTTTCGACAAAGACCATCCGCGCGCCGAGCTCCTCAAGCACAAGTCCCTATCTGCCGGGGTGACTTTGGGCGAACCTGAGTGGATGTCGCAGCCCTCAGCCAAGGAGGAGATCGCCCAGCGTTGGGAGGTACTGCGACCGCTCGTGGAGTGGGTCAACGAGCACGCCTCCCCTTAAGCATTAGAGCCGCACGCGTTGAAGCCGCACGTGTTGGAACCGCACGTGTTGGAGTCCAATGGGAAGCCCCCTCAAGCCGAAGCTTGAGGGGGCCATGGATCCAGCCATGGGCATCAGACCTTGCTGAGGCTGTCCTCGTTATCGTTTGAGTCGGTTGAATCATTTGAGTCGTTTGAATCGCTGGAGTCGCTGCTCCTGCCAGAGACCGCAGCCTTCGCCGCAGCGAACCTCTCGTTCAGGCGGGAGTGGCGCTGGCCGTAGGCAAAGTAGATGGCAAGTCCGATTGCCAGCCAGATGGCGAAGAAGATCCAAGTTTCTACGGCCAGGTTCGTCATCAGGTAGAGGCACAGGACAGCCGAAACCACGGGAAGTACCTTGCCGAAAGGAACCCGGAAAGCCGGCTTCAGGTCCGGGCGCTTCTTACGCAGGACCAGGATGCCCAGGCTCACCATGACGAAGGCTGAGAGCGTGCCGATGTTGATCATTTCCTCTAGGAGATCCACATTGGTCAGGCCAGCCACGATCGCCACGGCCGCGCCGCAGATGATCTGGAGGCGGACCGGCGTCGAACGTTTTTCGCTCGTCTTGGACAGCGAGCGCGGGAGCAATCCGTCGCGGCTCATGGCCAAGACCACACGGGCCAGGCCCATGAGCAGCACCATGATGACGGTGGTCAAACCGATCAGGGAACCGAAGGCAATGACCTTGGCCGCGTCGGTATTTCCAACAGCCTCGAAGGCCGTGGTGAGGGTGGGACTCTTGGCTTCCGCCAATTGTGTGTAGGACACCATGCCGGTCAGGGCCAGGGAGACCAGGATGTAGAGCAGCGTCACGAGCGCCAGTCCGCCGAAGATGCCCCGGGGCAGGGTCTTCTGGGGGTTCTTGACCTCTTCAGCGGACGTGGCAACCACGTCGAAGCCGATGAACGCAAAGAACACCAGGGCTGCGCCGGCAAAAATACCCAGAGTTCCGTACTGTGCCGGAACCGCGCCGGTGAGGAAGCCAAAGAAGGACTGCTTCATGACGTCGGCGCCGCCATTGCCGCCGGTGGGCTGCGATGCCGGGACAAAGGGCGTGTAGTTGGAGAACTTGACGTAGGTGAAGCCCACCACAATCACGAACAGCACCACGGCGATCTTGATCAGCGTGAAGATGTTGCCCACGCGGGCGGAGAGCTTCGTGCCGAGCACCAGGAGCACAGTGAAGATCGCGACAATCAGGAACGCGCCCCAGTAGAGGTCCACGCCTGCGATGTTCAAGGCCGGCGGCATGTCGACGCCCATGAGGCCGAACACCTTGCTCAGATAGATGCCCCAGTACTTGGCGATGACCGCAGCGGCGGTGAAGAGTTCAAGGATGAGGTTCCAACCGATGATCCAGGCGAGGACTTCACCCATGGTGGCGTACGTGAAGACGTAGGCGGACCCGGCCACCGGGATGGCGGTAGCGAATTCGGCGTAACACATTATGGCCAGGGCGCACGTGACGGCTGCGACGGCGAAGGAAATCGTCACGGCGGGGCCGGCAAAGTTTGCGGCGGCCTTGGCGCCCACGGAGAAGATCCCGGCTCCGACGGCGACGGCGACACCCATGATCATCAGATCCCAGGTGCTGAGGGAACGCTTGAGCTTGCGTCCGGGTTCATCGGCGTCCGCAATGGACTGCTCGATTGACTTGGTCCGGAAGAGGTTCATAGAAGAGTCCACAATCTTGATGGGGTGTTGGAAACAGACTCATCAAGGGTAGTGTCCAGCCAGCGGACTCCCACATTTGTCCCAAATCGTGAGACGCGAGCTGCTCCTCCTCAGAGCTTGGGGAGGTTCCAGTCCATCAAGGTGGAGCGGATGAGGAAGCGTTTGCCCTCCGGCGACTCCACGGAGAAGCCGCTCCCCCGGCCGGCCACCACGTCCACGGTCAGGTGCGTGTGCGACCAGTAGTTGAACTGTTCCCGGGACATCCAGAACTCCAAAGGCTGGGGCCGTCCGCTATCGCCGATGTCGAAAAGGCCGAGCAAAACGTCCGAGTCGCCGGTAATGAACTCGCCTGCCGGGTAGCACATGGGTGAAGAACCGTCGCAGCAACCACCGGACTGGTGGAACATGAGCGGACCGTGTTGCTCCCACAACTTCTGGAGGAGTTCGACGGAAACGGCGGTGAGCGCCACCCGGGAGAAGTCTTCCCCGGGCAGCGTCACTGCGGCGTCAAGCCTGTTGTGGGGCATTAGAACCTCAGCACCACGCGGCCGTCGATCTTGGCATGCTTCATTTCATCAAGGACCACGTTGACCTCGGAGAGTTCACGCGTGGACACGGTCGGGTGGATCTTGCCCTGCGCGTAGAAGTCCAGCGCTTCCTCCAGGTCCTGCCGCGTCCCCACGATCGAGCCGCGGACGGTCAGGCCCTTGAGCACAATCTCGAAGATCGGCGCCGGGAAGTCCCCCGGCGGAAGACCATTGAAGACGATGGTCCCGCCGCGCCTGGCCATGCCGATCGCCTGCCCGAATGCCGACGGGTGCACTGCCGTGACCAGGACGCCGTGACAGCCTCCGGTTTCGCGCTGGATGACTTCCGCAGGATCCTCCCGCAGCGCGTTGACCGTGAGCTCCGCGCCGTGCTTCCTCGCCAGGGCAAGCTTGTCGTCGGCGATGTCCACCGCCGCAACACGCAGGCCCATGGCCACCGCGTACTGGACCGCGATGTGCCCCAGTCCGCCGATCCCCGAAATGGTGACCCACTGGCCCGGCCTGGCCTCGGTCATCTTCAATCCCTTGTAGACCGTGACGCCCGCGCACAGCACCGGGGCAACCTCCACGGGATCCGAACCTGCCGGAATCCTCGCGGCGAACCGGCTGTCCACCAGCATGTACTCCCCGAACGAACCGTCCACACTGTAGCCGGCGTTCTGCTGGGATTCGCACAGCGTTTCCCAGCCGGTCCGGCAGAACTGGCAGTCGCCACAGGCGGACCAGAGCCAGGCGTTACCCACAAGGTCCCCGACTGCCAGGTCGGTGACGCCTTCACCGAGGGCCACCACCTCGCCCACGCCTTCGTGGCCAGGCACGAACGGCGGCGAGGGCTTGACGGGCCAGTCCCCCGCCGCGGCGTGCAGGTCCGTGTGGCACACGCCGGTCGTCAAGACCTTGACCAGCGCCTCCCCACGGCCAGGAACGGGAATGGGAAGGGACTGGATCTGAAGGTCTTTTCCGAATTCGGTTACTACGGCTGCTTGCATTGTCGTCGTCATTGGCGAAATCCTTGCGTCGTTGAAGCGTTGGGTTGGTTGGTGCGATTTGAGTGAGGGGTGGCCAGAATGGGTTAGCGGGGAGGGATCTGTGCTGATCCCTCCCCGCCGGGTTTAGTGCGGCCTAGAAGAAGCCCAGCTTGTTTTCGTTGTAGCTGACCAGGAGGTTCTTGGTCTGCTGGTAGTGGTCCAGCATCATGGCGTGGTTTTCGCGTCCGATGCCTGAGGACTTGTATCCGCCGAACGCGGCGCCCGCCGGGTAGGCGTGGTAGTTGTTGACCCAGACGCGGCCAGCCTGGATTTCCCGGCCCGCCCGGTAGGCGACGTTGCCGTTGCGGGACCAGACGCCGGCGCCGAGTCCGTACAGGGTGTCGTTGGCGATGCCGATGGCGTCATTGTAGTCGCTGAACTTCGTCACGGACACCACCGGGCCGAAGATCTCCTCCTGGAAGATCCGCATCCGGTTGTGGCCCTCGAAGATTGTCGGCTGGACGTAGAAGCCGCCGGCCAGGTCACCGTCCAGCTGGGCACGGGCGCCGCCGGTGAGGATCTTGGCGCCTTCCTGCTTTCCGATGTCGATGTAGGAAAGGATTTTCTCGAGCTGGTCGTTAGAGGCCTGGGCACCGATCTGGGTCTCGGTGTCCAGCGGGTTGCCCTGGATGATCGTGTTGGTCCTGGCCACTGCGTCCGCCATGAAGGAGTCGTAGATGCCTTCCTGGACCAGGGCGCGCGACGGGCAGGTGCAGACTTCGCCTTGGTTGAAGGCAAAGAGGGTGAAGCCTTCCTGGGCCTTGTCGTAGAACGCGTCGTTCTGCGCGGCGACGTCGTCGAAGAAGATGTTCGGGCTCTTGCCACCCAGTTCAAGGGTCACCGGGATCAAGTTCTGGGACGCGTACTGGCTGATCAACCGGCCCGTGGTGGTCTCCCCGGTGAACGCAATCTTGCGGATCCGGGGGCTGGAAGCCAGAGGCTTGCCGGCCTCGACGCCGAAGCCGTTGACGACGTTCACCACACCGGCAGGCAGCAGATCGCTGATCAGCTCCATCAGGACAAGAATGGAGGACGGGGTCTGCTCGGCAGGTTTGAGGACGACGGCGTTGCCCGCGGCCACTGCCGGGGCGAGCTTCCACACAGCCATCAGGATGGGGAAGTTCCACGGAATGATCTGGCCCACCACGCCCAGCGGCTCGCGGAAGTGGTACGCCGTGGTGTCCTCGTCCAGCTGGGACAAGTGGCCTTCCTGCGCGCGGATCGCGGAGGCGAAGTAACGGAAGTGGTCTGCCGCGAGCGGGATGTCGGCATTGAGGGTTTCGCGGACGGGCTTGCCGTTGTCCCAGGACTCGGCGACGGCCAACATTTCGAGGTTCTCGTCGATTCGGTCGGCGATTTTGTTCAGGATCGCGGCGCGTTCGGTGGCCGAGGTCTTGCCCCAGGACGGCGCCACCTTGTGCGCGGCGTCCAGTGCCAGCTCAATGTCCTCGGCCGTGCCCCGCGCAACCTCGCAGAAGGCCTTCCCGGTCACCGGGGTGATGTTCTCGAAGTACTGCCCCTTGACTGGGGCAACCCACTCGCCGCCGATCCAGTTCTCGTAACGGTCCTTGAACGTGACCTTCGAACCCTCGGCACCCGGCTGTGCATAAACAGTCATTGCTAGCTCCTTTGCTCCGCATGATGGTGGCTTTGCTATGGCTTCAGCGTAGGAGCGGGGAGGTTGCATGCAGGTTGCAACATTGTGGTCCAGATCACTTTGACACTGGTTCGAGGGCTTGAAGCCTAGAGGCCAGCGGGGAACGCATAGGAGCTCGGAAGCGGTGAGGGCGCCGATCCAAAGGAGAGCACTACCTCGTCGTGGGCTTTGAGAACCACGTCTGTTACTGGAACATCCTTCTTTGAGCCGTTCACGTAGGCTGTCCAGCCGCCGGTTCCGCCGTGCGGTGCTCCGGTGGCGTCCTTGCCGTCCAGGACACCCCATTCGGTGAGGACCTGGCCGAGCGTGTATTTCAGTCCGGCGGTGGGCGCTTCGATGTGGAGGATGCCGGATGTGTCGTGGGTGTGCAGGGCCGAGATTCCGTTCGGCCGCCCGTCGGCCCCGAAACTGAAGCCGATTTCAGCCGGAACGGTGACGGGCTTGCCGTCCACCAGCACGTCCAGATGGACGTGGTAATGCTCGGCGGTACCTTCCGCCGTCAGGATGTCCAGGCCGGCAGCCTTGATCCTTTGCGCGCCCGCGGCTGGATCGAGTTCCCATGCAGGTGCAGCTGTAGTGGCCAAAGCAGAGGCCGTTGACGATGGCGCGGTTTGGGCAGGTGCTCCGCAGGCTGTGACTCCGGCAAGGAGTCCGGACACGGTCAGGGCGACGGCGAGGCGTTTGTTCAACACGGAGGAAGCTTCTTTCGTTTGGCTCGCTTCTACGATACGGGCCGAAACTTCGTATTTGCCGAATGCCACACGGGAGGCCAGCGTCAGGCCGACATCTCTGTTTCCAAGCGTTCGAGCTCGGCGACGACGGCGGCCCGCTTGGGCGAGCGCGGCGGCAGGAGTTTGAGGGCAGCGAGCCGGACATCGACGTCGTTCTTTGCCTCAGGCAGGCCCGCATACTTGAGCAGCGCCTCGGCACTGCCGTCGTTGAGAACCGCCTCACGCAAGAGCGCGGACACCTTCTGGCGAAGCTCCACAATGCCTGGGGCTTCCGAATGCGGCAGGACAGCGCCTTTGTAGATCTCCAGGGCGATGCGGTGGGCACCCCGCTGCAGGCAGGAAAGCACTTGGGCGGCATCCTGGCCGAGGTCGATCGGGAGCCGGTAAGGGCGGGATTCCGGGACCGCGGCGGGATCGAGTTTTTGCAGGACCTTCCGCAGGCGCACCATTTCGGCCCGGAGGGTGACCGTGAAACCATCTCCCGGATACAAGGCCAGCGCCAGTTCTTCGGCGCTGAGACCCTCGGGACGAGTGCCCAGCAATGCCAGGATCTCACTGTGCCTAGCGGAGAGCGGAATGCTGCGCCCTCCTATGCTCAACAGCGCCTGGTCGCGGCCCAGCAGCTGGAGGCTGTTCCGGTACAGTCCGGTTCCCTCTCGGGAGCTTGCGGCGGAAGGCGAGTTCCGCCGTCGGGCAGGCAAAGAGTGCTCAGCGACCGAGAGCTGAAGCCTCTCGATACGCAATTGGGCCTGCGCTGCCGCCACGGTCGCTTCAACGAGGGAAAGCGTGTGGGGTGCGACGGCGGCCTCCGTGCCGGTGATGTCGACGACGCCGAGAAGGGCTCCGGAGTCGGGGTCGTGGAAGGGCACGGCGGTACAGCTCCACGGATGGACGGAGCGTTTGTAGTGCTCGGCGCCGGAAATCTGGATCCCCCGGCCCAACGCGAGCGCTGTGCCGGGCGCGCTGGTGCCAACCGCGGCTTCGGACCAATCCGCGCCGGCCACGAACATCATGCCTTCGGCACGGCGCCTCATCGCTGGATTTCCGTCCACCCACAGCAGCCGGCCGAGCTCGTCCCCCACGGCGACCAGGAGACCACTGTCATAGCTGGGCTGGATGAGGAGCTTCTGGATGACGGGCATGATAATGGCCAGCGGGTGTTGGCGGCGGTATTCCTCGAGCTCGTCCAGGTCCATGGCCACGGGAGCTTCGGGCTGGTCCGGGTTCGCGTTGAGCTGCGCGGATCGCTGCCAGGATTCCTTGATCAGTCTGCGCAAGCCGGGAAGCTCCGTGGCGTCGGGAGGCCCGAAGCGCCAAGTGTCCAGTTGTTCGTGACCTGCGCGGGCATAGCTCTGAAGCAGCTCGGCGGCGTCGCCAACCAGAGCTGCCGGTTGGATCGGATTCCTCATCGAACTCCCAAAACCGGATGCAGCGCAGTACCCACCAGTCTAGTTGTGTCGCGGGACTTTGCCTATGGGCGGCCGGCGTGGAGCAGTTCGTTCAAGGTAATCGCGCCACGCCGCTAGGCGCGGGAGATCCCGATCATGTCCTCGCGCGGGACCACCTTGATGCGTTCGCGTACGACGCCGGTGCCCGGGTTTTCGGCGGTCCATGCGGCACCGAGGGCTACTTCGTGCGCATCGAGCTTGTTCCAGCCTTCCCAGGTGGTGTACTGGATCCCCCGCACTTCCAGGAGATTGATGATGGCCTGCGGGTCCGGGTTTTCGGCCGGGGGTAGCGTGAGGCGGTCCTCCAACAGGCACCCGATGGTCTCCAAGGCGTCGCCCTTCGTGTGCCCGATCAGGCCGACGGGTCCGCGCTTGATCCAGCCCGTGGCGTAGATGCCCGGTACCGGCTTGCCGTCGGCGTCCAGCACCCGTCCGCCGTCGTTGGGGATGACCCCGCGGCGGGCATCGTACGCAATCTCGTCCAGGGGCGAACCGTGGTAGCCGATGGCGCGGTATACGGCCTGGACTGGATAGTCCACGAACTCGCCGGTGCCCTTGACATTGCCCGTGCCGTCGAGCTGCATGCGCTCGAACTTGATGCCGGAGACTTTGCCGGAGCCGTCTTCCGACACAATTTCCACCGGGCTGTGCAGGAAGTGCAGGTGCAGCCTGCGCGAGGAGGGCTGCTCGGCTTCGGCATGTTCCTCGACAAGCCAGTTGGTCAGCGTGTTGACCATGGTCTTGACCTGGTTGTTGCTGCGGATGGCGTCGTCTGAGGCTTCATCAAATTCGAAGTCCTCCGGGTACAGCACAATGTCCACGTCGTTGGAGTGCGAGAGCTCGCGCAGTTCCAGCGGAGTGAACTTGATCTGCGCCGGTCCGCGGCGGCCGAAGACGTGCACATCTGTCACCGGAGATGCTTTGAGGCCGGCATAGACGTTGTCCGGGATTTCGGTCACCAAGAGGTCATCCGCGTGCTTGGAGAGCATGCGGGCCACATCCAGTGCCACGTTGCCATTGCCAATGACCGCCACTTCCTTGGCGTCCAGCGGCCATTCGCGGGGGACGTCCGGGTGTCCGTCATACCAGGACACGAAGTCGGCTCCACCGAACGATCCTTCGAATTCCACGCCGGGGATGTTCAGCTCGGCATCCTTGACTGCTCCCGTGGAGAAGATCACCGCGTCATAGAAAGCCCGGAAGTCATGCAGCGTGAGGTCGCGGCCGTACGTGACATTGCCAAGGAAGCGGATATCGCCGCGATCCAGGACCTTGTGAAGCGCGTTGACGATGCCCTTGATGCGGGGGTGGTCCGGCGCCACTCCGTAGCGGATCAGCCCGTACGGCGCGGGGTATGCCTCGAAAAGGTCGATACTGACCTCGACGTCGCCATCCTTGACCTCGCTGGATTTGGTCAGGATGTCCGCGGCGTACACGCCTGCCGGTCCTGCGCCGACAATGGCGACGCGCAGTGGACGTTTTGAGGTGGTTTCGGCCGAGTTGGACACCGTGAACCCTTCTGAGACGGGAATCCGCCCCGCGTAGTGGGGCGCGCAGTTTCCAATTCTAGTTCTCAGTTGCCAGTTGAATGTCAGCACGTGGCAGGAGTGACCCGGTGAGGCGAGGAAACTCACACAAACTTTCCGGCCGTACGGTCAGGAATACCTTCGCAACATGTGGTGTTCTTGACATTGTGCCTACGCCCGAGCAAACCGTGCCCGCCCTGTCCGCCACCGCTGCGAGCGCAGCTTCTGCATCCGCCGCCGCCGAGGCAAAGAGTGCAAAGAGCGAGACGACGGCGGGTGTCGTGTTCGGCATCGGGGCGTACGGTCTGTGGGGCCTGCTTCCGCTCTACTTCGTGGTGCTGCAACCCGCCGGGGCGGTGGAAATCGTGGCCAACCGAGTGGTGTGGTCGCTCATTTTCTGCGCCCTGCTCATCACCATCACCCGGACCTGGCGCCTCCTCGGCAATGCCTTTAGAGACCGGGCCGTGCTAGGACCGCTCGCCCTGGCTGCGGGACTGATCGCCATCAACTGGCTGACCTACACCTTCGGCGTCACCACCGGGCACGCGGTCGAAGCCTCGCTCGGCTATTTCATCAACCCGCTCGTGTCGGTTCTCCTTGGCGTGTTCGTCCTGAAGGAAACGCTCCGCCCGCTGCAGTGGGCCGCCGTCGGGATCGGCTTCATCGCCGTCGGCGTCCTGACGGTTTCCTATGGAAAGCTTCCGTGGATCGCTTTGGTCCTCGCGTTCAGCTTTGGACTCTATGGATTCGTGAAGAAGCGCGTAGGACCAAAGGTCAACGCCATCACGAGCCTCACGGTGGAGACGGTGGTCCTCGCCCCGATCGCCGGCGCCACCATGATTGTCCTCGGCCTCACCGGGGCCGGGACCTTGGGAAGCAACGGCCCGGGCCACTTCTGGCTTTTGGCATCTTCAGGCATCATCACCGCCGTGCCGCTCCTGTTCTTCGGTGCCTCTGCACGCCGCCTGCCCATGACGACGATCGGCCTGCTGCAATACTTCGCGCCGATCCTCCAGTTCATCGTGGCCCTGGCCGTCCTCCACGAAGCCATGACCCCCGACCGCTGGGTCGGTTTCGGAATCGTGTGGCTGGCCCTGCTGCTCCTGACCGTCGACATGCTCCGCACTGCACGCAAGAACTCTGTCATGAGAAAGCGGGCACGGCTGAGCGCAGCCTGAGCATCGCGCACCTACGGCATCGAGTCCGCACGCTCGTAATCGCGGGGCACCACCACCATTGGCACCGGCAGCGCCCTGAGGATCTTGTTTGCGGTGCTGCCCATGAACAGTTTGCTTCTTTCCGCCAGGCGCGATGAGCCGATGATGACCACTTCGCCGTCGATCCACTCCAAGCTGTCGATCGCTTCTTCAATGCTGCGGCCGTGGGCAACTTCCACGGTCACATCGTGCCCTTGCGGCAAACGGGAGGCAGCGTTGCTGAGGACAGTGTTGGCGTGGCGATGAGCCGCATTGGTAGCCTCGCCTCCAACGTCGGTACCGGCGTCGAGCGTTACCAGCGACACAAGCCGCAGCGGCACGCCACGACGGTTGGCCGCACCGATGGCGGTTGCAATCGCAGCGTCGGCCCCGGAGCGCTGCCCCGTGGCCAAAGTGAACCGGGTGACGGGCTCGGTGCGGTTGAACCCGCGCGGCGCCAGGGCCACCGGAACCGGCGAAGCATGGAGCAGCCCGTTGGCCACGCTGCCTACCGTGAACCTCTTGAACAGACCATTCCTCGACGCACCCACCACGATCAGTCCAGCGTCGGTCCCTGCGGCCTGGATCAGCCCCGATGGGAACGATTCAGCAGGCAGCGCACGGAAGGTGGCCTCGACGTCGTCGGGCACTAACGCGAGGCTCTGGGCTTGCGCGGTCAGGACAGTCTGTTCAGCGGGAGTTGCGCCCGTGCTTTCGGGGTACAGCCCCGAGTAGGGAGTGTGTGCGTCCACGACGTATACAAGGTCCAGCACCGCGTCCTGCGCGCGGGCCAGGGATGAGGCCAGGGCAACGGCGTCCGCGCCACGTTCGTTCGGCGTGTAGCCAACTACATATCGCATGAAGACCCCTTTGTCGACGGCGAATTCCAGGACCCGTCCGGGGAATCCGGGCAACGTTGGCCGGTCTGGATTCGCTAGCTAGGCATGACTCTACCTGCGGAACTGCTTCCCACACCCGGACATGCCCGTTCTTAAATGCCAAGGATGGACATAGTTGCACTATGTCCATCCTTGGCACGCAGAGGTGGGCATGTCCACCTTGTGGCTAGGCGTTGGCCTTGATGGCCGCCGCAAGGACCTCGAGTCCGTCGAGGAGCAGTTCGTCGCTGATGACCAGCGGCGGCAGCAGGCGGATGACGTTGCCGTAGGTGCCACAGGTCAGGATGATGACGCCTTCTTGGAGACACGCGGCAGCGACGGCCTTGGTCAGTTCGGCGTTCGGTTCCTTGGAGCCGGCCTGGACCAGTTCGATTGCCAGCATGGCACCGCGGCCGCGGACGTCGCCGATAACAGAAACTTCAGCCGCGAGTTCACGCAAGCGGCCGAGGGCGATCTCCTCGATGTGGCGGGCGCGGGCGTTGAGGTCGTGCTGCTCCATGGTGCCGATGGCAGCAAGGGCTGCGGCACAAGCAACCGGGTTGCCGCCGTAGGTGCCGCCGAGGCCGCCCGGGTGGACGGCGTCGAGCAGGTCTGCGCGGCCGGTGATCGCGGACAACGGGAGGCCGCCGGCAATGCCCTTGGCCATGGTGATGATGTCCGGGACAACACCCTCGTGGTTGACGGCGAACCATTCACCCGTGCGGCAGAAACCGGACTGGACCTCGTCGGCAATGAAGACGATGCCCTTTTCCTTGGCCCATGCGGACAATGCCGGCAGGAAGCCTTCGGCCGGGACAATGAAGCCGCCCTCGCCCTGGATCGGCTCGATGATGATCGCCGCAACCTGGTCGCCGCCGATCTGCTTCTCGATCATGGTGATGGCGCGTTTGGCGGCCTCGGCACCGGTGATCTCCGGGTTTTCCTCGCGGAACGGGTAGCTCATCGGCATGCGGTAGACCTCGGGCGCGAACGGGCCGAAGTTGGTCTTGTACGGCATGGCCTTGGCGGTGAGCGCCATTGTCAGGTTGGTGCGGCCGTGGTAGGCGTGGTCGAAAGCGACGACGGCGTCACGGCCGGTTGCCAGGCGTGCCACCTTGACGGCGTTCTCCACTGCTTCGGCGCCGGAGTTGAAAAGCACGGTGCGCTTCTCGTGGTCCCCCGGGGTGAGGCGGTTCAGCTGCTCGGCGACGGCAACGTAGCCCTCGTACGGGGTGACCATGAAGCAGGTGTGGGTGAAGTGCGCTGCAGCGTCCTGGACGGCGGCGACGACGGCGGGGTCGGAGGCGCCAACGCTGGTCACGGCAATGCCGGAACCGAGGTCGATGAAGGAGTTGCCGTCGACGTCGCGGATGATCCCGCCGTCGGCGTCCTCAACGTAGACCGGCACGCCCGAAGAGACGCCGGCAGCGACGACGGCCGCGCGGCGCTGGTTCAGGGCCTGGGACTTGGGGCCGGGGAAGGCGCCGTTGATGCTGCGCTTCTGGTCCAGGCGGTACGTGATTTCATGTGCTGTTGCGGTCATGATGGTTCTTTCTTTCTTGCTTATGCGTGCCGTGTGCCGTGTGCCGGCTAAGGGGCCACGCCGGCAGGGTTCCCTGGCCGAAGCGGAGCGAGGTTAGGGTACCGGTGGGGATCAGGCATCAAGTGCAGACATGACGTGCTTGATGCGCGTGTAGTCCTCGACGCCGTACATGGACAGGTCCTTGCCGTAGCCGGACTGCTTGAAGCCGCCGTGGGGCATCTCAGCGGTCAGCAGGATGTGGGTGTTGATCCACACCGCGCCGAAGTCCAGGTCGCGGCTCATCCGCATGGCGGTGCCGTGGTCCGTGGTCCACACGCTGGATGCCAGGGCGTATTCGACGTCGTTGGCCAGCTCAAGTGCCTCGGCCTCGGTGGTGAACTTCTGGACGGTGATGACCGGGCCGAAGGTTTCCTTCTGGACGACGTCGTCAGTCTGCTTGGCACCCGTGATGATGGTGGGCTCGAAGAAGAAACCCTTGTCACCCGCACGGTGGCCGCCGGTTTCGATCTTGCAGTTGGCCGGGAGGTGCTCCACCACCGAGTTCACGGCGTTGAAGTGGTTCACGTTGTTGAGCGGGCCGAAGTAGTTCTCCTCGTCGTTCTGCGAACCGGTGTGCAGCGTCTTGGTGTGCTCCACCATCGCGGCGACCATGTCGTCATGGATCGAATCTTCGATCAGCACGCGGGTGATGGCCGTGCAGTCCTGGCCCGCGTTGAAGAAGGCGAATTCGGCGATGGCCGCGGCGCTCTTCTTGATGTCGGCGTCCTTGAAGACGATGGCAGGGGCCTTGCCACCGAGCTCCAGGTGGGCACGCTTGAGGCCCTTTGCAGCCCCACTGGCCACGGCAATACCAGCGCGTACGGAACCGGTGATCGAGACGAGGCCCGGGACCTTGTGTTCGACCATCATGGAGCCGGTGGCCGCGTTGCCGAGGACCACGTTGAGAACGCCGGCCGGGAAGATCTCGCCTGCCAGCCGCGCCAGGACCAAGGTGGATTCCGGAGTGGTATCGGAGGGCTTGAGGACAACAGTGTTGCCCGCGGCGAGGGCGGGGCCGATCTTCCAGATGCCCATGAGGAACGGGTAGTTCCACGGCGCAACCTGAGCTACGACACCGATCGGTTCGCGGCGGACGTACGAGGTGTGACCCTCGAAGTACTCGCCGGCAGACTTGCCTTCAATGATGCGCGCGGCGCCGGCGAAGAAACGGAGCTGGTCTGCACCAGCGGCAACTTCCTCGGACGCGATGAGGGCGCGGACCTGGCCGGTGTTGCGGTGCTGTGCCTCGACGAGTTCGTCGCTGTTGGCCTCGATGGCGTCAGCGAGCTTGAGCAGCATGAGCTGGCGTTGGCCCGGCGTGACATGCTTCCAAGACTTGAAGGCTTCCTTCGCCGCGTTCATGGCAGCATCGACGTCGGCCTCTGTGGAGATAGGCGCACGAGCGACAATCTCCCCGTTGGTGGGGTTCACGATGTCGAGCAGTTCGGTGCCTGCCGGCGTGACGAACTCGCCGTTGATGAAGTTCTGCAAGGTTTGGACCACGGTGTACAACCTCTTTCGGTGTCTAGGCATTGGTTGCAGCTGCTCCGAGCCTATGCCAGCACCCCGCGGCGCGGAATAGTCAAATGCACACCCTGACCACCACGACTTAGTGCGAATGACCAGTGCCGGGATATCCTTTTTGGCATGGCAATGTCAATCGCCGCGCTCGTCGCCGTCCCCTCTCTTCGGCTCCGTAAAGCCGGCCTCGCGGAAACCACTTGGAACGAAGATATCCGCTGGGTGGCCGTGACCGAGCAAGAGGATCCCCAACGCTTCCTCAATGGCGGCGAGTTGATCCTGACCACCGGGCTCAGGCTCAATGGAGCCGCGGAACAGCGCCGCTTTGTGCGCCAGGTCCAGCGCGCGGGAGCAGTCGGCATAGGCTTCGGCACCGGGCTGACCCACGAGGCCGTGCCCCCTGCCCTCATTGCGGAGGCAAACCGCTGGGGACTGCCCCTCGTGGAAGTACCGTACGAGACCCCCTTCATCGCCATCGGCAAACTCGTCGCCGATTCCCAATCCGCTGACCACTACTCCAAGCTGGAACGCCTCATCGCCGGCCACCAGATCCTCGCCCGGGCACTGCTGACCGGTGGCGGGCTCGGCGAATTGCTCAAGCAGTTGGGCAGCATGCTCCGGACCGACATCGCGCTCACGCAGTTCAGCGCCCAGCTTTACAACAGCGTGGCCGGCAACCCCGCGCCGACGGCTGACGACTGGGCTTCCTTCCCGATCCCGACGGGCCGCCGCGACGCGTGCACCCTATGGATCAAACAACCCTTCGGCGACACCGGAATTGTCGGTTATGCCCAGAACCTGATCAGCGTGGAACTCAACAACATGGTCAAGCAGCGCCAAAGCCAACGGGCTTTGGCGGGCCAAGTGCTGGACGACGTCATCCACGGAACCCTGGACACGGTCGAAGCCACCCGCCGCCTGGCCGGCGTCGGAATCAATACCACCCGCAAGAATGTGGTGCTGCTGGTGGTCTCCGCCGCCCACCACAAACAGCTCGGCACTACCTCCCTGCCGCAGTCCCTCGACGGCGGGGTGACCGCCGTCGTCGGGAAGGATCTGGTGACGGTGGTGCCCGACGACGGTAGTTCCGCGAGCGCGCTGGCCAAGGATCTCAGCGACCACCTTTTGGAAGCGGGGATCCACGCAGTGATCGGAATCGGTGGCGCCTACACCAAGCCGAACGGCGTGCGATGGAGCTACTTTGAAGCGCGCGACGCCGTCGCGCGCGGGCTGCCGGTCAACGAACCTGAGCGGCTCAGCCTGACGTCGCTCCTGCTCGCGAGCGAGGACGTGCCACTGGCGGACATGGCCAGTGAAGCCCTCACTCCCCTTCGCAAGTTCGACGCCACCCACGGCTCCGAGCTCGTTTCAACCCTGGAAAGCTACCTCAACCACAACGGTTCGGTCGCGGCCGTCGCCGAAGCCCTGACCCTGCACCGAAACACGGTGCGGTACCGGCTGGCGCAAATCACGGACCTCACCGGCTACGACCCCGCCCAGACGCCGGACCGGGTTCAGCTGTGGCTTGCCCTGGCGGTGCAACGGCTGGGATCGCGCAACCCTCGGTAGCCCGGCTTCACGGAGATTTCCACCACAAAACTTCCCAACGCAAACGTCAAACGTCTAACCTTTAGATATGGCCTCTACTCACCCGACACCACACGCAATGGAAGCAACGACTGTGCCGGGCCCCGGCGGAACCGCGGCGCCGAAATCCCGTGTTGTCGCCGTCGTCGGGATCATCGCGGTCGTCCTCATCGGGCTGAACCTACGCGCCGGCATTACCAGCGCGGCGGCGCTGTTCCACGATTTGCAGGCATTCCTCGGCTACGGGGCGCTCGTGGCGTCGATTCTTCCGTCTATCCCCTTGCTGTGCTTCGCCGTCGCGGGGCTGGGCACCACCTGGCTGTCGCGCCGGATCGGCGTCGAAAAGTCGATCTTCGTGGCGCTAGCGATGCTGGCTGCCGGTCTCCTGGTCCGCAGTATCCCCGCAACCGGCGCCCTCCTTGCCGGAACGGTGCTGGCGATGTCCGGCCTGGCGGTATGCAACGTGGCCATGCCGTCGTACATCCGTGAGCACTACGCGGCGATGACGTCCATGATGACCGGCCTCTACACCTTCACCATGTCCGGCGGCGCGACGTTCGCCGCTGCGGTCAGCGTGCCCCTGGCGCAGCAACTCGGCTCGCCGTCGATGGGTCTGGCCGCATGGGGGATACTTGGCGTCGCCGCACTTCTTGGCTTCCTGCCTATGGTCCTCCACGCCCACCGCTCGTCGCGCAAGGCCAGCCAGGAACACGTTTCAATGTGGCCTCTCCTGCGCACTCGGCTGGGATTGCTGATCACCTCCATCTTCACGCTGCAGGCCTTCCTCGCCTATGCCGTGATGAGCTGGTTCGCCTACATTTTGACCAGCCAAGGACTCAGCGCTTCCGAGAGCGGCCTGCAGTTCGGGCTCATGCAGCTGGTTTCGGTGGCCGCGGGCATGATTCTCCTGGCCATCGGCTCCCGGCCAGGCATGATGCGGCCCGCTCTTTATCTGGGCAGCGGGACAACGCTGGTGGCAATCCCCGCCATGCTGTTGCTGCCGACGTCGCTCGCCGCCGTTCCCGCGGTGATGTTCGGTTTCGGTCTGGGCATCTTCCCGCTGGTCCTGGTGATCATTAGCCGCAGCGGGCGTACGACGGCGGAAACCACCGCCATGTCCACCGTCGCCCAATCGGTGGGCTACTTGATCGCGGCATTGGGACCATTCGGCATGGGGGTGCTCCACAGTGCTACTGGTGCCTGGACGCTCCCCCTTGCGCTCCTGGCCGCGGTAGCCCTTGCCCTTATGGTGACCTGCCACTTGCTGACCAGCAAGCGCACGCCGATCAAGGCCGGACCGAGGCCGGTCGCATGAGCCTGATTCCTTCGCACCGGCCCGTCCTGGCCGACGAGGTCACCAGCCAGCTGCGCGGCATGATCCAGTCCGGAGAGTGGCCCCTGCAGGAGAAAATTCCGGCTGAGCCGGAGCTCATGGCCTCGCTCGGAGTCTCCCGCGGCACGCTCCGCGAAGCCATCAAAGCCTTGGCGCACAGCGGCATGCTCGAAGTCCGCCGCGGCGACGGCACCTATGTCCGCGCCACCAGCGAGATCTCCGGCGCCGCCCAGCGGATGTACAAGGAGCACACACAGGAGCACGTGGTCGAGGTCAGGGTGGGGCTGGACACCCAGGCCGCCCGGCTGGCCACGAAGCATGCCACGGGCGAGGATATCGCCGTCATGCGGGCCCTTCTCCAAGTTCGCCACGACGCGTGGCTCGCGGCCGACTACCCCGCATGGGCCCGCGCGGATTGGGATTTCCACGAACGGGTGGCACTGGCTTCGGGCAATCCGTTGCTCCACCAGCTGTATGTGTCCTTCGGTGGGGTCTTCCACGACGATCTCCTGCGCCAGCAGCGCAAGGCTGGCTTCAACGGCATTCCTCACGAAGGCCACGACGAGCTCGCCGACGCCATCGAGGCGCGCGACGAGGCTGCCGCCGTCGCGAGCGTGTACCGCAACCTGGACTTCGCCGCGGAGTGGCTCAACAGCTGACGCCCGCTCACATCTGTCGGACTTTTTCCCCACGCCCGCTCACATCTGTCGGACTTTTTCCCCACGCCCGCTCACATCTGTCGGACTTTTTCCCAACGCCCGTTCACTTCAATTGAGCGAGGATCCGCAGGAAACACCCCAAAGGTGAGCGAGGATCCGCAGGAAACACCCCAAAGGTGAGCGAGGATCCGCAGGAAACAACCTAAAGGTGAGCGAGCGTCCGCAGTGGCCCGAGCATCTAGGCCGGAGTGGCGCGTGTCAGTTCCACACCGGCGTCCGCTGCCTCGCGGAAGGCTGCGTCAATGAGCACGACGTCGCGACCATCCCTGTGCAGCAGGCTTGCGGCAACACCGGCCCGGTAACCGGAGGTGCAGTGGACCCAGATCCTCGCGTCCGGCAACTGCTCCATCCGGAGCAAAAGCTCATGAAGCGGAACGTTCACCGCGCCTTGCACGTGCGAGGCGGCATATTCCTCGGTTCGGCGCACGTCCAGCACGGTGTCTCTGGGGGTTCGGGAGCGCACCAACCCCGTCCAGTCGGTGCGCGGATAGCTCACCAAAGGGATACCGGGAGCAAGCTCTCTGGGATCCCCTCCGACTGCGGCGTCCGGGGAGTCGATTCCGATCCTCGCGAGGTCGCGGATGGCCTTTTCGACGTCGTCGTGGGCACCCAGCAGGGTGAGCGGCTGGTTCCATGGCAGGACCCAGCCCAGGTAGCTCGTGAAGCTCGATCCGGTCCCGTATTCAAAGGCCACGCTGCCGCGCAAATGGCTTGCGGCGAATGCCACGCGGTTGCGCAGGTCCACCACCCATTCCCCATCCTCGAGCCGGCGCTCCAACTCCGCGGCTTCCACCGATTCCGGTACATTCAGCTCCGCGGGGCCCGGACCGAGGGAATTGAGCGGGCTCATGTGGGCGTAGTAGCTCGGGTAGGCAGTGATATTGGCGAGGAGGTGCTGGACAAAGTGGTCTTCGTCCGGGTCGGTGAGCGCATGGTTGGTGGCGGCTTGCTCCCCAATCGTCGAGGCGGGGATCCTGCTCGCGGGACCGATGGAGCAAAAGGAACCGAAGCCATGCGTGGGATACAGGACCGCGTCCGGGGCTGCCTCAGCCACGAGCCGCCGAACTGAGGAGTACTGGTCATGGGCCAGCCCGGCAGTGTCTTCGGAAGCAATCAAATCAGTCCGGCCCACCGAACCGTAGAGCAGGCTGCCACCCGAAAACACGGCTTGCCGCACGCCCGCTCCGGGGTCGGGGTCCGAAACCACATAGGCCAGGTGCGTGTGCGTATGGCCCGGGGTGGCCACTGGCTTGACGGAAAGTCTGCCTACCTTGAACGCCTGCCCAGGAACAACTGGCTCACGTTCAAACGCGACGCTGTCCGCGGCATTCACCAAGTAGCGGGCGCTGTGGGCAAGGGCAAGGATGAGGCCACCCGTGAGGTAGTCGTTGTGGAGGTGGGTTTCAGCAACGTGCGTGATGGCCACCCCCTCACTGCGAGCGGCTGTTTCAACGCGGTCGGTATCGCGCTGGGGGTCGATCACAAGCGCCACAGTACCGTCATGAACCAGGTAGCTGCGGTCCCCCAGCTGGGTCGTTTCAACGACGACAACTTCCATGAGGCGAGTCTAACCCCGCCACTTAAGAACAACGCGGGGTCACTTAGCGCCCGTTCCGATGCTCCGGATGGGCGCAAAGTGACCTCGCGTTGCTCTAAGGCAGTGGTCCTAGACCTGGGCCGCCACGCCGTCGCGGGAGATGTCCACCATGTCACCACGCGGCACAACCTTGATGCGTTCGCGCTTGACCTCGACGCCGTGCGATGTACCAGCTTCGGAAGCGGCGGCACCCAAAGCAAGCTCGTGGGCGTCCAGTGCCAGCCAGCCTTCCCAGCTGGTGAACTTCACGCCGCGGGCGTCCAGGAGATCGACGACGGCGTCCGCCTCGGGAACTGCGGCGGACGGCAGGTTTTCGCGGTCTTCCAGGAGGTACGTGACTGTCTCCAGCGCGTCACCCTTGGTGTGACCGATAAGGCCGATGGGACCACGCTTGATCCAACCCGTGGCGTACAGGCCAGGAACGGGCTCTCCGGAAGCGTCCAGCACGCGGCCGCCGTCGTTCGCGACGACCCCGCGCCGGTGGTCGAACTCGACGTCCGGGAGGGCGGAACCGAAGTAGCCGATGGCGCGGTAAACGGCCTGGACCGGGTAGTCGACGAATTCGCCCGTACCGCGTGCGTTGCCCGTTCCGTCCAGCTCAGTGCGTTCGAACTTGATCGCGGCAACCTTGCCCGGGGCCTCAGCGGAATCCACGATCTCCACAGGGCTGTGCAGGAAGTGCAAGTGCAGGCGGCGGGAGGCCTTGAGCTCGGAGAGGTCCTCGGGCTGCTCTGCGATCCAGTTGGTGAGGGTGCCCACCATGGTCTTGGTCTGGTTGTTTGTCTGGATCTGGCGGTCCGACTCTTCGTCGAACTCGAAGTCCTCGGCGTAGAGGATGATGTCCACGTCCTTGGAGTGCGACAGTTCGCGCAGCTCCAGCGGGGTGAACTTCACCTGCGCCGGTCCGCGACGGCCGAAGACGTGAACGTCCGTGACCGGGGATGCCTTGAGGCCGGCGTAGACGTTATCCGGGATTTCGGTGACCAGGAGGTCATCGGCGTGCTTGGAGAGGACACGGGCCACGTCCAGTGCCACGTTGCCGTTGCCGAGCACAGCCACGGAGGTGGCTTCCAACGGCCATTCGCGGGAGACGTCAGGGTGGCCGTCGTACCAGGAGACGAAGTCGGCGCCGCCGAAGGAGCCTTCAAGCTCGATGCCCGGGATGTTCAGGTCCGCGTCCTTGATGGCTCCGGTTGCGAAGATGACGGCGTCGTAGTGTGTGCGCAGGTCTTCGATGGAGATGTCCGTGCCATAGTCCACGTTACCGAAGAAGCGGATGTCGCCGCGGTCCAGGACCTTGTGCAGGGCGTTCACGATGCCCTTGATGCGGGGGTGGTCCGGGGCAACGCCGTAGCGGATCAGGCCGTAGGGGGCCGGGTAGCGGTCGAAGAGGTCGATGCTGACAGTCAGCTCGCCGCTCTTGACGGCCTCGCTCTTCGTCAGGATGTCCGCAGCGTAGACGCCTGCCGGGCCGGAGCCGACGACGGCGACGCGCAGCGGGCGTGCAGCGGTTCCTACGGTGGTGCTAGATGACACGGCTGTGTTCCTTTTCAGTGTGCTTCCCAACTAGCTCGCATTTGTTGTCGTTTTGAGGGCTCATAACGACACCTACTGCGAGCTAGTTGGGTGAGGGGCTAGGGGGTAACGACGCGGGGCTTGTTGGGGCTCAGGGTGCTGTAGTCAGCGGTCTTGAAATGCTCGGGGGCGAACGGGCTGACACGCACAACATCGCCGATCACAATCACTGCGGGATTTGCGACGCCGGTGGCCTCGGCTTGGTCGGCGATGGTCGCCAACGTGCCGATCGTGACGCGCTGTTCGGGCATGTAGCCGTTCTCTACGATACCTACCGGTGTGTCCAAGGGCATTCCGGATGCCGCGAGGGCTGCCGCGGATTCGCGGAGTTTGGCGACACCCATGAGCAGGATCACGGTGTGGTCGGGACGGGCCGGGACCTCGGACAGTTCTTCATGGCCGGTCACCACGCTGAAACCCTTTGCGAGTCCGCGGTGCGTCACGGGAATGCCTGCTGCCGCCGGCACGGAAATTGCTGAGGTGACACCGGGAACCACTTCAACCTCGACGCCGTTCTGCCGGCAGAATTCCGCTTCCTCGCCACCGCGGCCCAAGACATAGGGGTCGCCGCCCTTGAGCCTGACCACGCGGTGGCCGGCGAGCGCCTCCTCCACGAGGATCCGGTTGATCTCCAGTTGCGGTACGGGGTGGTGGCCGGGCGTCTTGCCGACCTCGATCACGCGGACGTCCGGCGCGAGTTCCTGCAGCAAGTTGCGCGGTCCGAGGCGGTCCGCGACGACGACGTCGGCCTGGCCCAGGAGACGGCGTCCGCGGACCGTGATGAGCCCTGAGTCGCCGGGACCGCCACCCACGAGGGCGACGCTTCCGGTTGAAGCGCGACGACGGCGGAGCGGCAGGTCGCCGACCTCAAGTGCGGTAGCAACGGCGTCGCGCAAGGCCATGGCGCGGCGAGGGTCTCCCCCGGCGTTGATCGCGATCTTGACGTCGTCCACAACGGCGACGGCCGGGGTCCATGCCGCCGAGGATTCGTGGTCCGAGGCGTTGACGCACCAGATGCGCTGCGCCTCGGCGTCGGCGGCTACCTGGGCGTCAACAGCGGCAACGCCAGTGGCCGTCTGGACGAACCAGACGCCGTCGACGTCGGAGGAAAGGTAAGTGCGCGGCTCCCAGGTGAGCAGGCCGGAGGCTGCGAGTTCGCGGAGCGCGTCAGAGGCAACGGGGGCAACTACGGTCACCCGGGCGCCGACGTCGAGCAGTCCCTTGGCGCGTCGCGCAGCCACGGGTCCGCCGCCCACCACCAGCACCGGGCGGCCAAGCAGCCGCAGGGCTGTGGGGTAGATGTCCTGTATTGCCATGAAAAAACTGTAGGGCCGGGCCGTAACATGCTTCAAAGGTCCGGAAACACCAGTTCACGCTAGGTAACCCTGCGTCACATTCCTCTCACGGTGTGGGTGCTTCCCAGCCGATCGCCGGCGCCACATATTTAGCGATGTTGCCTAGCAGCTTGGCGTTGTAGTCCACCCCGAGTTGGTTGGGCACCGTGATCAACACCGTGTCCGCAGCCTGGACCGCGGCGTCCTTCGCGAGGTCCTCCGCCAAAGCATCGGGCTCGCCTACGTAACTCTTTCCGAAACGCGACAGGGCACCGTCGAGCATGCCCACTTGGTCGCGGTTCTCTACCTGAGCGCGGAGCCCGAAGTAATGTTCGTCCTCGGCGTCCACCACAGGAATGATGCTGCGGCTGACCGAGACTCGCGGCTCAAAGCCATGTCCAGCTGCTGCCCACGCCTCCCTGAACATCTTGATCTGTTCAGCCTGGAGCTGGTCGAACGGAACCCCGGTGTCCTCAGTGAGGAGCGTGGAACTCATCAGGTTCATGCCCTGTTCGGCGGCCCAGACAGCGGTCTTCCGGGTGCCGGCGCCCCACCAGATGCGCCGCGGCAGCCCGGGCGACGTCGGCCGGATCGGCAGGAGGCCACGGCCGCCGCCCATGAAGGAGGGATCCGCCTCTGCCACCCCCTGGCCTGCGATCGCGTGTCGGAATACTGCGGTGTGGCGCCGGGCCATGGCGGCATCATCTTCGCCTTCGGCTGGCGCGTAGCCGAAGTACCGCGCGCCGTGCAGTGCCGGCTCGGGTGAACCACGGCTGATGCCCAACTGGAGCCTGCCTTGGCTAATGAGATCCGTGGCTGCTGCTTCTTCGGCCATGTACAGGGGGTTCTCGTAGCGCATGTCGATCACGCCGGTGCCCATCTCGATCCGGCTGGTCCGTGCCGCGATGGCAGCCAACAAGGGGAACGGCGAGGCCTGCTGGCGCGCAAAGTGGTGCACGCGGAAGAAGGCTCCGTTGATACCGAGCTCCTCCGCCGCTACTGCGAGGTCGATCCCCTGCAGCAGGGCGTC
Organism: Arthrobacter sp. DMZ02-1R; assembly: GCF_057747935.1. Classification (NCBI taxonomy): domain Bacteria; kingdom Bacillati; phylum Actinomycetota; class Actinomycetes; order Micrococcales; family Micrococcaceae; genus Arthrobacter; species Arthrobacter sp. DMZ02-1R. Next base: position 990,593 of record NZ_CM173230.1, on the reverse strand, counting down.
GCCGGCCGAAGGAGTCAGCGAGCCTTGGACGGGCCCCCAATGGCCGAAGGAGAGAAAACCGATTCGTTTCATGCCCGCGTCAACCACAGGGTGGGCCGGGTAATTCCTTAGCGCGTGCTCCCCGCCAGCAGGCCTCGGCGCAACAGGAGGCGGCGCTCAATCGGGGCGAACACCACGAGCTCGATCAGGATGCCCACAAACAAGATGGCCAGGATCGCGGACATGACCGTGGCCATGTCCGACAGAGTGCGGCCCTGGTCCAGGAGCGAACCGAGCCCGAACCCGATGGTGCCGCCCACCGCGATGATTTCGGCAGCCATGAGGGATCGCCAGGAGAAAGCCCAACCCTGCTTGAGGCCGCCGAGGTAGCCTGGAAGGGCCGCCGGCAGGACAATCTGCAAGGCCATCTGGAGTCGCGATGCCCCGAGGACCTTGCCCACGCTCCGGTACTGCGGCGGGATCTGGTCCACGCCGGAAATCAGCCCGTTGATGATGGATGGGATGGCCCCCATCAGAACGACGAAGTACACGGTGCCGTCCGATAGTCCGAACCAGATGATGGCGGCCGGAACCCACGCCACGGATGGAAGCACCTGTAGCCCCGAAATGAGCGGCCCGAAGGCACGGCGCAGCGGCTGCACTTGCGCGAGGAGCAGGCCCAGCGGAGTGGCCACGGCAACGCTGATGAGGAACCCGATCACGCCGCGTTGGAGTGAGGTCAGGACGGCTTCCTGGGCTTTGCCCTCGGCCCAGAGAGCACCGAACTGGTTGAGGACATCAAGCGGGCCTGGAACTTGGTCACGGCGTTTGAAACCGAGGGAGACGTAGAACTGCCACGCCAGAATGAGCACCAGCAGCGCTGCAATGGGGAGGATGACCCGGGTCCAGTCAACGCGCGCCTTGCGGTGTGCGTCCGACTGCAATTTGTCCAGGCCGGCCTCAAGGTCCCGGAGCTCATCCGGGTTTCCCTTCAGGGATGGCGAGGTGATGTGCCGGGACTCCGAAGCTTGCTCGGCGTTCTCCTCGACAAGTCGGGTTTCCTGTTCAATTGGCATGGCGGCGGATCTCCTCTCGCAGGCGGCGGGTAATGGTTCCAGTCAGTTCCCCGGCACGGCCGGCGTCGGTCCGGTGTTCCTCGGAGACGTTCCATTCGGCCACAACCCGTCCCGGACGGGAGGACAGCAAGAGCACCCTCTGGCCCAGCCGCACGGCTTCGCGCACGTTGTGGGTCACGAACACGATGGTGCGGCCGGTTTCCTTCCAAATCCGCTCCAGCTCGTCGTGGAGAAGGTCGCGGGTGATGGCATCGAGCGCGGCGAACGGTTCGTCCATGAGCAGCAGCTGCCGGTCCTGGGCCAAAGCGCGGGCCAGTGCGACGCGCTGGCGCATGCCTCCGGAGAGCTCGTGCGGGCGCTTGTCCCCCGCGCCGCCCAAGTGGACAAGGTCCAACAGTTCTCCTGCACGGGCAGCGCGCGAAGCCTTGCTTGTGCTGCCGGACTTGTCGGCCAGCTTCAGCGCGAGTTCGATGTTGCCACGGGCCGTGAGCCACGGAAACAGCGCTGAATCCTGGAACATGAAGGCGGCGCCGTCGCTGGGCACCTCCAGAGCGCCCGACGTCGGCTGGTCCAGTCCCGCGAGGATGTTCAGCAGGGTGGATTTGCCGCAGCCAGACGCGCCCAGCAGAGCGACGAACTCGCCCTGCTGGATGGTGGCGTTGACGTCGTCCAACACCGGGGCGCCGTCGCCGAAGCGTTTACCCAGGTGTTCCAGTACGACTGGCATGGTCCCGTCCTTCGTTTGTTGCATCGTTTGTTGAATGTGCACCCAACTAACTGGCAGTTGTTGTCGTCATGAGCCATCAGAACGACAACAACTGCTAGTCAGTTCAGTCCTGGCCCAGTCCTGCGGCCGATGTCTTCTGTCCTGTGACGCCGTTGAGGGCGCGGAGGTCGAAGATCCCGTTGATGTCTGCGGGTTTGGTGATGCCCGCGTCCACCCCGTCTTGGAGGAGTTTCTTGTACGTCCCGGCGAGCGGGTCCACGGTGAAGGTGATGTTCTTCAGGGAGCGGTCGATGACGTCGGCCGGGAGGGTGCTGCCCGCGCTCGCCTTCAAGGCGGCGTTGATCGCGGTGGCCTTGTCCGCGGCCGAGGCGGTGTTGAGCCACTTGACCGAGGCTTCATGGCCCTGGAGCAGGGCCGTCACGGTCTCGGGGTGCTCTGCGGCGAACTTCTTGCTGACGATCAGGATGGTGGTCGGAAACTCGCCTTTCTCCCACAGGTCCTTTTCGTCCACCAACACCTTGCCTCCGGCCTGAAGCACCAGGCGGGAGGCCCACGGCTCTGGCAACCACGCGCCGTCGAGCTTCCCGTCCTGGAAGAGCTTGAGGGTCTGGGCGTTCTCGGTCGGGTTGACGGCGACGTCGCCGCCGCCGTTCGGGTTGGTCTTCAGGCCCTGCTTGCCCAGCCAGGCGCGCAGCGCCACGTCCTGGGTGCCGCCGAGCTGCGGAGACGCCAGGGTCTTGCCCTTGAGGTCCGAGGCGGAGTTGATCCCAGGCTTGACCACCAACTGGGCACCGCCCGAGGCCGCGCCGGCGATGATGCTGATGGATTCGCCCTTGCTCTGGACGAAGGAGTTGATGGCCGGGTTCGGGCCGATGTACGTGGCGTCGATCGCGCCGGCGTTCAAGGCCTCGATCGCGGCGGGTCCGGCGTTGAACACCTGGGTGCTCAGCTTCGTGCTGCCCAGTTTGCTGGCGATGATGCCCTTGCTCACCCCGACCAGGGCCGGGGCGTGCGTGACGTTGCCGAAGTAGCCCAGCCGCAGCTCCGCCGCGGGCGACGTGGCCGCCGCGGGCTTCGTTTCGTTGTTCTTTGCGACAACCGATGCCACGGCCGCGCCGGCGCCGATCAGGAGTACGAGGCCGACGGCGATGCCGATCTCGAGCGCGCGGCGGCGCTTGGGCTTGTTGCTTTCACCCGCGACGATACGGACGGTTCCCGGGTTCGGGGCCGGCGGCGTGGGTTCTGGAGTCTTTGACATGGTGATCCTTGAAGTGCGTGGAGGGGTTGGGCGGGTTGTCAGGCCCCGCGACATCGCCCCGAGAGGGCAGGCAAGGACCAATCCGAAGAGGTCATGGATTCACCATAGGGACTGTCATAATTGCCGTTCAATGACCCGGAAACCCGGGGTCACGCACGTTCATGCGGCGTCACAATTGGACCGAGAAAGTCACCTCCCTCGTTGTCGCCGTACAGCGACAGGGACCATTGTCGCCGTACGGCATCAAATGTTACTGTTGCCGTACGGCGACAATCATGGAAGTAGCCGTACGGCGACAGGGGTCTTTCATGTTTACAGTCCGCGAGGCAGGGCCCCTTGTGCGAGAACTCCGTGAAGAACAAGGTTGGACGCAAGCCGAACTCGCACGCCGGGCCGGAGTGTCCAGATCGTTCCTGGTGGACCTGGAGGCTGGGAAGTCTACGGTTGAAACCTGGAAATTCATGGACGTCTTCCAAGCGTTAGGCTACGAAATCGCCATCCGGAACCGTGAAACGGGCAAGGTCCGCTGGTGAGTACGCGTGAATTGCTCGTCTACCTGGACGGCATACTGTGTGGCCACCTGGAACAGACTTCGGGTGGCAACCTGACTTTCAAATACGACGATACGTATCGTTCAGGCCCCAGCCCAACGCCGTTGTCCCTCTCGATGCCGTTGGCAGTGACGGTCCATAAGAAGCGTGCAGTGCTCCCCTTCTTGCAGGGGCTCTTGCCGGACAGCGAGGAGGCTTTGCGAGCCATTGGCCGACGCTTCTCAGTCTCGCCAAGCAATCCCTTCGCAATGCTGGAGCACATTGGCTCCGACGTAGCTGGAGCTCTTCAGATTTGCGGCCCGGACGCACGCCCCGCCGACCGGATCCTCCAGCGACACGACGTCCGGCCCGTCGTCGAATCGGAGGTTGCCACGATGCTGGACCACGCCGTGTCGGAATACGCGGATGGCACGCCCTACGACGACGGAGCTGGCCGCTTCAGCGTGGCGGGCGCCCAGCCCAAGATCGCGTTGCACAGAATGGCCGACGGCGGATGGGGCGTTCCGCATGATGCGACGCCGACCACCCACATCCTCAAGCCCGCCACCGGACCGTTCAGTCGGCTCGACATCGTTGAGCAGATGACCATGCACGCGGCGTCCGTGCTGGGAAATGACGTCGCCAAGTCAGAAATCATTTCCATCGGCAAGTGGGACGTCTTCGTCACCGAACGCTACGACAGGGCCTTGGCTGATGGGACCTGGCGGCGGCTACATCAGGAGGACCTGTGCCAGGCCTTGGGCGTGTCGCCTGAGAAGAAGTACCAACACAGGGACCGGGGGCCTGGTGCGGCCGAGATCGCCCAGTTGTTCCGGTCGCTCCCCTTGGACTCCGATCGCCGGGCAACGGGAGAAAAGTTCTACAGGGCCTTCGTTTTCAATGTCATCGCAGGGTGCACGGACGCCCATGCAAAGAACTATTCGCTGCTGCTCCACGGCAACCGCGTGAGCCTGGCACCGCTCTACGATCTGGCTACCTACGTCCCGTATTGGAATGGCATGACCAGGATCGACAGCGCGATGAGTGTCGGCGGGGAATACAGTCTTGAACGTATTAGCCGGGCAAGCCTTGCAGGGCTGGGTCCCAAGTTCGGGCTCTCGGTCGATCAGGCCAACGAAATCGTCACGGAGGTTTCCACCGGCGTGGTCCCGGCCTTTGAGTCCGCCCGCGCGCAGATTAAAGCTCGAGGCCCGGAAGCACGCTCAGTTGCGGACGATGTTCTGGGTGGATTGGTCAAGCTCCCACTAGTTGGTCCCTGACCTGTGTGCTTCCCAGACGCAAAAAACCGCAGCTTGTTTCCTATCCCGGCCCTTGAAGGCGGGGTTTGGGAAACAAGCTGCGGTTCCGCTGACCAACAAGGTCAGATGACGTAACGTTCGTCTTCGTGGTCGCCCGGGTGGTCCATCACCAAACCGGCAGCCAGGGTGTTGCCGTCCACGGGATCGATCACCAGGAACGCGCCCGTACGGCGGTGGTGCAGGTAATTCTCGAGGGGCAACGGCGCGGCCAGTCGAAGCTGGGCGTTGCCGATGTCATTCAGCTCGAGACTGGAGGCAGCCTCCACGTTGAACGTGGCCAGGTCCAGCTTGCCCGTCACATTGCGCACCAGCGCCTGGACAGTGCGGGTCCCGTGCTTCACGAGCACCTTGGCACCTTCACGCAGCGGCTTCGGCGAGAGCCAGCACAGCGCTGCGTACAGGTCGGCCGAGCTCTCGCGCACCGTTCCTGCCGCAGCAATGGTGTCACCGCGCGCGATGTCGATCTCATCGGCCAAGCGGATCGCCACGGACTGAGGAGCAGTGGCCTCGACCAGCTCATTCCCGGCGAAGTCGATACCCGTCACCGTGGTGATCCGGGGCTCATGGCCCGGGCTCAGGACGGTGACTTTGTCGCCGAGCTTCACGGTCCCTTCCGTGATCTGGCCGGCGTAGGCACGGTAGTCGCGGTACGCCTCGACGTCGAGCCCCGCGGCGACGGCGTCCGGAGCCAGCGCGCCTTGCGGGCGGATGACCAGCTGGACCGGGAAGCGGAAGCTTTCCAGGTGGCTTTCAAGCTCGTCGGCGGCCGGAAGGGTTTCCAGGACCTCGAGCAGGGCTGGGCCGCTGTACCAAGGGGTGCGGTCCGAGCGGTCCACCACGTTGTCGCCGTCGAGCGCTGACACCGGGATGACCACGACGTCGGCAATCCCGTCGCTGCCCAAGCCAAGCTCGCGCGCAACCTTCTGCACATCCGTCTCGATTTCGCGGAAGACGGACTCGCTGAAGTCCACGAGGTCGATCTTGTTCACGGCGACGATCACGTGCGCCACGCGCAGCAGCTGCAGCACAGACAGGTGCCGGCGGGTCTGCTCCAGGACTCCCTTGCGGGCGTCAATGAGCACGACGACGGCATCCGCAGTGGACGCGCCCGTCACCGTGTTCTTGGTGTACTGAACGTGGCCCGGGCAGTCCGCGAGGATGAAGCTGCGGCGGTCGGTGGCGAAGTAGCGGTAGGCGACGTCGATGGTGATGCCTTGTTCCCGCTCAGCACGAAGGCCATCGGTCAGGAGGGCAAGGTCGATCGCCTGAGTGCCGGTGGCGCCGGCTCCGCCGAAGCCACGGTCCGCTGAGGTGCGGGCCACGGCGTCGAGCTGGTCGGCGAGGATCGCCTTGGAATCGTGAAGAAGGCGTCCCACCAAGGTGGACTTGCCGTCGTCAACGGATCCGGCCGTGGCGAAACGGAACAGCGTGGATTCGCGCAGGCCGGTCTCCAGGAGTGAAGTCTGAGTGCTCATTAGAAGTAGCCGTCCTTCTTGCGGTCTTCCATGGCTGCCTCGGAGATGCGGTCATCTGCACGGGTGGCGCCACGTTCGGTGAGTGTGGATGCGGCAACTTCGACAACTACGTCGGTAACCGTGCGGGCGTCGGAAAGAACCGCGCCGGTGCAGGACATGTCGCCCACAGTGCGGTAGCGGACGAGCTTCGTGATGACTTCCTCATGGGGTTTAGGCATGGAAACCTCACCGACCGCACGCCACATGCCGTCCCGCTCGTAGACCTCGCGCTCGTGGGCGTAGTACAAACCGGGCAACTCAATGCCTTCGCGCTCGATGTAGCGCCAGACGTCCAGCTCGGTCCAGTTGCTGATGGGGAATGCCCGCACGTGCTGGCCCACTGTGTGGCGGCCGTTGTACAGGTTCCACAATTCAGGGCGCTGGTTGCGGGGATCCCACTGGCCGAACTCGTCCCGCAGGCTCAGGATGCGTTCCTTGGCACGGGCCTTGTCCTCGTCACGACGGCCGCCGCCGAAAACGGCGTCGAACTTGTTGCGCTGGATGGCATCCAGGAGCGGCACGGTCTGCAGCGGGTTGCGGGTGCCATCGGCACGTTCGGCGAGTTCGCCACGGTCGATGAACTCCTGCACGGAGCCCACCACGAGCTTGAGGCCTAGGCGCTCCACCGTACGGTCGCGGAAATCAATGACCTCAGGGAAGTTATGACCAGTGTCCACGTGTAAGACGGGGAACGGTACCTTGCCCGGCCAGAACGCCTTGGTAGCCAGGTGCAGCATGACCACGGAGTCCTTGCCACCGGAGAACAGCAACGCAGGCTTCTCGAACTCGGCAACAACTTCACGGATGATGTGAATGGCCTCGGACTCCAACGTGTCCAAAGACGAGAGGCGAGCCGATCGCAGAGCCGGAGCGGCAGTCGGCGTCTCAGCAGCGTCGGTTTCCAGCACAGACAGCTCCAGGTCCTCGTTGGTGATTTGGGTGCTCATACGTGTAGTCCGCATTCTGTCTTGTCGGTCCCTGCCCAGCGGCCGGAGCGGGGGTCCGCTCCTGGGGCCACTTTCCTGGTGCAGGGCTGGCATCCGATGGACGGGTAGCCCTGGCTCAGGAGGGGGTTGACGGGAAGGATGTTGTCTTCGGAGTACTGGACCAGCTGGTCAAAGCTCCAATCGGCCATCGGGTTGACCTTGACCAGGCCGTTCGTCTCGTCCCAGGTGATCAGCGGAGTGTTGGTCCGGGTGGGGGCCTCGTCCCGGCGGACACCGGTGAACCAGACTTCGTAGCCGGCCAGGGTCCGTCGCAGCGGCTGGACCTTCCGGAGCGCGCAGCACTGGGCGGCGTCGCGGGCAAACAGGTCCTTGCCGAGAAGGCGGTCCTGCTGCTCCACGGTGTTCTCCGGAAGTACGTCCACGATGTTCACACGCAGGTTCGCGGCGACCTCATCCCTTGTGGCGTGGGTTTCCGGGAAGTGGTAACCGGTCTCCAGGAAGAGAACGTCGACGCCGGGAAACTGGTCCGCGACAAGAGCGGGCAGCACGGCGTCGGCCATGGAGCAGGCCACGGCGACGGCGGGCAGTTCGAAGTTGCGGGCCACCCAGGCGATGACGTCGCGAGCGGGCGCGTTCCAGCCGAGCTCTGCGGCACCGGATTCGGCCAGGGCCTTGAGTTCGTCGTGGGAGCGGAGCTGGGTGGTGGTTGTCACTGGAGATCTCCTTCATCTGCGGAGTGTGCCCATTCGGCGAAGGTCTGGCCCTCGGCGCGGTCTGCCACGAATTTCCGGACTACCCGCTCTACGTAATCGGGCAGGTCCTCGACATAAACCTTGAGGCCGCGTACGGTGCGGCCGAGGCCTGCTTCTTCGCGGTCGGAGGAAGCCAACCCGCCGCCCAAGTGGACCTGGAAACCCGGGGTGGGGTCGCCGTCGGGCGTTGGCAGCATCATGCCCTTCAGCCCGATGTCCGCGGTCTGGATGCGGGCGCAGGAGTTGGGGCAGCCGTTGATGTGCAGGGATAGTGCCTGCGGCAGCTGACCGCTGTCCGCGAGGTCGGCCAGGCGGCGTTCCAATTCGGCAACGGCGGTGGCTGCCGTGACCTTGGTTTCCACGATGGCAAGCTTGCAGAATTCGATGCCGGTGCAGGCGATGGTGCCGCGGCGGAACACGGACGGACGGGCGGAAAGGCCCAGCGTGTCCAGTTCGGCGACGAGCGGTTCCACCTGCTCCTTGGCGACGTCCAGCACAACGATCTTCTGGTGCGGCGTGGTGCGCAGGCGGAAGGACCCACGGGCTTCGAGCGTGTCAGCCAGTTTTACGAGCTGGCTCCCCGAGAGGCGACCAGCCAACGGCGTGGCACCGATGAAGAACTTGCCGTCCTTCTGTTCGTGCACTCCAACGTGATCGCCGGGTGTAGAGGGCTTGGGCGCCGCGGGGCCGTCCGCAAGCTTGAAGCCGAGGTATTCGTCTTCAAGGATCTGGCGGAACTTCTCCGGACCCCAGTCGGCCAGGAGGAACTTCAAGCGGGCCTTGGTGCGCATGCGGCGGTAGCCGTAGTCGCGGAAGATGCTGGTGACGCCGAGCCATACTTCGGCGGCTTCCTCGGGCTTCACGAACGCCCCCAGCCGCTTGGCCAGCATGGGGTTCGTGGAGAGCGCGCCGCCCACCCAGAGGTCGTAGCCGACGCCGAGTTCGGGGTGGACCATGCCGACCAAGCCGAAGTCGTTGATCTCGTGGACAACGTCCTGCGAGGGATGGCCGGTGATGGCGGTCTTGTACTTGCGCGGCAGGTTGGCGAGCTCGGGGTCGCCGATGAAGCGCTCCGCGAGTTCGTTGATCAGCGGCGTGGGATCGATGATCTCGTCCTTGGCGATACCGGCAACCGGGGAGCCCAGGATGACGCGCGGGACGTCGCCGCAGGCCTCGGTGGTGGACAGGCCGACGGATTCGAGACGGCGCCAGATCTCCGGCACGTCCTCAACGCGGATCCAGTGCAGCTGGATGTTCTGGCGGTCAGTCAGGTCGGCGCTTCCGCGGGCGAAGTCAACGGAAATCTGGCCGATCACGCGCAGTTGCTCGGTGGTGAGCGCGCCGCCGTCGATCCTCACGCGAAGCATGAAGTACTTGTCCTCGAGCTCGTGCGGCTCAAGCGTGGCGGTCTTGCCGCCGTCGATCCCGGGCTTGCGCTGGGTGTACAGGCCCCACCAGCGGAAGCGGCCGTGCAGGTCCGTGCCGTCGATCGAGTCGAAGCCGTGCTTGGAGTAGACAGACTCGATACGCTCACGGACGTTCAGCCCGTTGTCTTCCTGCTTCCAGGCCTCGTTGGCGTTGAGCGGCGTGGTGCCGTCAACCTTCCACTGGCCGTGGGGTTTAGCGGCAGGACGGGCGGTACGGGCCGGGCGCTTGGGTGCAGCCTCGTCCGCAGACGCTCCGGCTAGAGCTGTATCAGTCATGCATCGACTGTAGAACCGCCCAGATTTCTCCAACAATGGAGCAGAAACGAAGAGTCACCTAGGGAAACATTTCGTCACGAACCGCCGTGGGACCTTGTTCGAGAGGCCCCGCTATGCATTCGAAAGAACGGTTCAGGAGCGCGCGGCGATGACTGCGTCGTAGCGTTCCAGGGCGATCTCCGCGAGCACCGGAGAAGGCAGCAACGGCGCCGTCACGACGTCGGCCCCGGCCTTGGACAGCTGGTCGTGAAAGTAGCCCGTGGCCAGCAGGTATGAGGACACCACAACCCGGCCGCCGTCTTCGGTGTGTTCCGCGCGCAGGGCCGCGACGCCGTCGGGCACCGTCGGTTCGGCACTGGCACCATAGGCGACGCGCACCTTGTTGGGCAGCAACTCGGCGAGCTGGCGCGCCTGCTCTTCAGAATCGACGGAACCGTCCGGCAAGGATGAGCCTGCGGCAGCCAGCAGGACGCCGTCGTCGTCGCCCAGACCGGCGTCGCGCAACCGTGCGGCGAGCAGCTCCGCGAGCCGCGGATCAGGCCCCAGCGGCGGCGCCGCGGACACCTCCGGGCGGGACTTGATCGCCTTCGGGATGTCCACCTTGACGTGGTAGCCGGTGCTGAGCAGCAAAGGAACGACGACGGCGGGGGTGCCTTCCGGGAGGCCGGCCACCACGCCGCCCAACTCGGGCTCCTGGACGTCCACGTAGGCCTCAACAACCGTCAGGCCAGGACGGAGGGCCTCGATTTCAGCCATGACCTGGCGGATCGCGGCCTGCCCTTCGACGTTCCGGGTTCCGTGGGCGCACGCGATCAAGACGGGGCTGTTCATGGGTGCAAGCGTAACGTTGGGCAAGCAGGATCGCCCGTCTGTGAACGAAGAATGGAGTTGCATTTGTTCACGTTTGACCTCGCGCTGGTATGGCTGGATCTGGCCGGCGTGTTCTTTTTCGCTGTGTCCGGGTCCTTGCTCGCGGCCAAGAAGCAGTTCGACATCATCGGCTCTCTTCTCTTGGCTTCGCTCGTGTCCCTGGGCGGCGGCGTCATCCGCGACATCATCATCAACGCCGGCCCACCCGCGGCGTTCACCAACCCGGTCTACCTGGTGCCGCCTTTGTTGGCCGCCGTGCTGGTGTACTTCCTGTTTTCAAGCATCCAGCGCTTTACCTCGCTGTTGACACTGTTCGACGCCGGCGGGCTGGCTTTGTTCTGCATCACCGGAACGCTCAAGGCGCTGGCCGCAGGGATGAATCCGGTGGCTGCAATCCTGTTGGGCGTCACCACGGCCGTGGGCGGCGGACTGCTCCGCGATATCACCGCCAACGAAATCCCCACGCTCTTCGATGCCCGGGATCTGTACGCCCTGCCGGCCTTCAGCGGAGCGGCACTGACGGCCTTGCTCTGGAACACGGGTGCCTTCAACGGGCTGACTGCGGCTCTGATTGCCGCCTTGGTTTTCGCCTTCCGTGTGGTGGCTTGGCGCCGAGGTTGGCGAGTGCCCTTAGCAGTCCGTGGATGGCATCGCGCCGGGGTCTCGACGGGCGCCGATTCACGTGCCCGCGATTAGCTAGGATGGGAGCATGACTGACATGTTCCTCGAGAAATTCCGCGCGCTTGTACCGAAGTATCTCGAGGACGAATGGCAGGAAGAAGACGGCCTGACCGCCTCGGAACTCGACGAGGCCTTGGCCGGCCACTCGTTCACGATTCCCATGGTTTTGCGCGAGTTCTACCTCGCTCTCGGTGGCTGCGAGGACCTCATGGAGGCTTACCACTACTTCTGGGACCCCGAGGAACTCGAGGTGGACGACGAAGGCTTCCTCATGTTCCTGGAGGACGAGGAAGAGCAATTCACCTGGGGCTTCCGCGTAGGCGACCTCGGCGTCCCCGATCCCATCGTTTGGCGCCGCAACAACGCCCGCGGCCAGTGGAAATCCGAAGAGGGCACGTTCTCCGAGTTCGTGTTCGACATGTTCGACTGGGCTTTCAGCGACGAAGACTAGGGGTTTGGCCGGCCCGGAGCTTTCTCCCCATCTTTGGGCTAAGTTAGGCCCTCGAGCCCATTGTTTCCGAGGGCGCTCCGGTCCCGGCCGGGCCAAAACCGGGGAGTTTCAGCGGCATCCTTGGCGAAGGACTTGGAGAACCTCGGAAAGCACGGTTTCTCGCTGATACACAATCTGCGAATAGTCGTATCTGAGAACCAGAAAGCCTTTCACCGTTCCTGCGTTGTTGCGGCGCCTATCCTTCTTGACCTGCCGAGGCTGAAGATGGCTCTCTCCGTCCACTTCCACAATCAGCTTTCCCTCCAACAAGAAGTCCACAATGCCGATTCCGGGCAATTCGACCTGCGTCTCGGTATGGATGCCGGCCTGCCGGAAAAGTATCCGCGCCACGACCTCGATCGGAGAATCTGCCGAACCGTCCACGAGTGGGAGTGCCTTTCGGGCCGCCCCGTTCCGGTTGCCGGGCAGCCTCTCACGGAGGTAATCGAGATTGGTCCGGCCTTGGAGGAGGGCACTTTCCACCATGACGGCTGCCTCGACGTCGGGCAGGCAACGGAGGGAATGCAGCAAGGTATCTGTAAGGCTGGCCACTGGACGGATGTGTCGCGTCTCCACCACTGACTCCCGGTGGACCACAAATCCCTTGGCGTTGCCGTGCCTGCACAGTAAATGGAGGGTCCGGGGTTCGTGCAGAACCCAGATGCCGTTGTGCCGGGCTCCGGATGCGCACGTGAGCAGCCCGTTGGCGCTGAGGGCAGCGACGATATCTTCCTGGGCACCCGGCAAGGCCAGGACACCCCTGCGCCGCCGCACGATCTCCCCGCCAGCGACCACTGCTCGGATGGCACGGTCGGAGAAGCCAGCCTGCTTCACCGTGGAAGTTCTCGCGGCCGAGCCAGCGTATTTGAGGAAGCCAACGAGGTCCATGAGAAAACTTCAGCAGTGCGGCGTTGACGCCGGAAGGTGAAGGCTCCTCTATGTGGATAAGCGGGCGGGCGCCGAAACTCCCCGGTTTTGAGCGACCTGCCGGGATATCGACGCCGAGAATTCAGGCCTTGTGGGCTAGGGCAGCTCCAAAGGTGGGGAATTCACGACGCGAAGGCCCCGGCAAACTTCCAAACTTCGGAAAATCTATTGACCGGAAAAGTTGCACCCGTGACAAACCTGTCATATGCTGTAACCGGATTCACTAAATGCCTCCGGTGAATCTGATGCGAACGGAGATTATGGTCCCGGTTCGTTGCAGCGCGTGACTCGTAGCGTTGCAAAGAACCGGGGCCATTGCATTTAAGCCCGTCCCCGCCCAAGTAGCTAGCAGTTGTTGTCGTTCTGACGCGTCAAAACGACTACAGCGTGGGCCCACGCCGCTAGGGTTCCCTGGCCGAGCTTGCGAGGCGAGGGTGGCGGTGGGGACTAGCTGGCGCGCTCCACCACGGCGTGGGCGAAGTTCGTGAGCGATTCCTTGACCACGCCTTCGGGCAACGGCTTCAAGGCCTCGATGGCTTCCGCGGACCACTGACGCGCGATCACCCAGGATTCAGCGGTGACAGGGTGCTCGCGCAGCCCGGCGACGGCCAGCGCCAGCGCCTCATCGGAGGACAGGTCGCCGTCCACCAGCTTCAAGAGTTCGACGGCGGACTGGTCGCCATTGTCGGCAGCCTTGCGGAGCAGTAGGACGGGCAGGGTGGGGACGCCTTCGCGGAGGTCCGTCCCCGGGGACTTGCCGGACTTGACCTTCACGCCGGTGACGTCAATGACGTCATCGGCCAGCTGGAAGGCCACGCCTACCTTCTCGCCGTACTCCACGAGCACGTCCTCGAAGGCCTCGTCGGCGCCGGCGAAGATGGCACCGAGCTGGCCGGAGGCGGCAACCAAGGAACCGGTCTTGTCGGCGATAACGGAGAGATAGTGCTCCACGGCGTCTTCGCCCTCACGCGGGCCAACGGTTTCGTGCAACTGGCCCAGGCACAAGCGCTCGAAGGTGCGGGCCTGGATTCCCAGGGCACGCGAACCGAGTTCGGACACCAGGATCGAGGCCCGGGCAAAGATCAGGTCGCCAGTGAGGATTGCCACCGAGTTGCCCCAGACTTCGTGGGCCGTCGGGGCGCCCCGGCGGTAGGGAGCCGAGTCCATCACGTCGTCGTGGTAGAGGGTTGCGAGGTGCGTCAGTTCAACCACGACGGCGGCCTGGACCACTTCCGGACGGGAGGCGTCACCTAGGTGGGCGCACAGGAGGGTCAACAGCGGACGGATACGCTTGCCGCCGGCTTCCACCAGGTGACGCGACGTTGCGTCGGCCAGGGGGTCCGAGTTGGCAATTGCTTCGCGGAGCTGCTTTTCCACGCGGGCAAGGTTGGTGGTGATGGCAGGACCCAGCTCCACGTCCTTGGCGATAGCCGCAAAACCGGCAGGAAGCTGCAGGCCAGTGGCAATCGCGGTGGTGGTGGGAGCGGGTTCGACAGTCTCCGGCAGGCCGTGACCGGCGTGCGTCCAACTGTGTTCGGCAGAGTGAGTCACGGGTTAACCCTAACTTTTCGCGGAGGAAAGCGTTGATTCGGTGCCGGCACGGGTGGAAGCGGCGGTGGACGTGGTGTTGGACGTGGCCGGGACCAGCATCTCGAGGACGCGGATGGCGCGGTCCTCGAAACCCTTGGCAGACGCATCCGTGAGGTTGGCGAGCATCCGCACCACGAAGCGCATCAGCACCGGAATGGGCATGCCAGTCCGCAGCGCGAGTTTCATGACGGCAGGCTTGCCGATGAGTACAGCAAAGACGCGCCCCAAGGTGAAGTGTGAACCCCACTGGTCCCGCACGTAGTCCGCGTACCGCGAAAGGTGCGCGTCGGCGTCGTCGGCTGTCCATCCCGCTGAACGCGAACGGGACGACGCGTCGATGATGAACTCGGCCGCAAAACGGGCTGACTCCATGGCGTAGGAAATGCCCTCGCCGTTGAACGGGGAAACCATGCCGCCGGCGTCGCCCAGGAGCATGAGCCCCGGCGAGTAGTGCGGGGTCCGGTTGAAGCCCATGGGTAGCGATGCGCCGCGGATCTCCCCCACCTGGTTTTCCGGAGTGAAGCCCCAGTCGGACGGCATGCCGGCGGTCCATTCGCGCAGGACCTGCTTGTAGTCGAGCTTGCCGAATTCCTTGGAAGAGTTCAGGATTCCGAGGCCAACGTTGGACGTTCCATCCCCGACGCCAAACACCCAACCGTAGCCGGGCAGCGGCTTGCCGGACTTGCCCGGCAACTCAAGCCAGCCTTCCATCCAGTCGTCGTCGTGGCGGGGCGAGGTGAAATAGGTGCGGACTGCGACGCCCAGCGGGCGGTCATCGCGCTTGTGCATGCCGAGCGAAACGGCTGTGCGGGTCGAGTTGCCGTCCGCGGCGAGTACGACGTCGGCATGGAAGTCGCGCGTCTCGCCCGTCTTGCGTCCGGACTCGTCGAGGATCGCCGCACGGGCGCCGATCACCCGCCCGGAGTGGTCGCGCAAGGCTTCGGTGACGGTGTGGCGTTCGAGGACGACTGCGCCGGCGGCCTGGGCATGCCGGGCCAGCTCCTCGTCGAATCCGAGGCGGGTGCGGATAAGTCCGTACGTGGGAAAGTCGGCAACTTCGGGCCAGGGCAGCTCGATGGTCCGGCCGCCAGCGATCAGCCGGAGCCCCTTGTTGCGGCGCCAACCCTCGTCCTCGGCATGCGGAAGGCCGAGCTTCTGGATTTCGCGGACCGCGCGGGGAGTGAGCCCGTCACCGCAGACCTTTTCGCGCGGGAAGCTGGTCTTCTCCAGCACCGTCACGGCTATTCCAGCCCGGGCAAGGTAATACGCGGCGGTGGACCCGGCTGGTCCTGCGCCGACTATCAGTACGTTCACAGCGTCCTTGTTAATGAGCCGGTTAGCGGGACTGATCGCCGGCTTGGCGGCGCGGCTTGATCTGGCGGCGCAGCTTGGCCACGGGGACGCTGGCGGTGTGCGGACCGGCGGGCTTCTGGGCCCGGTGTATTGCCACGATTCCACCGCTCAGGTTGCGGTAGTTGACGTCCGTCCAACCGGCTTCCTGCAGCCAGGCGGCCAAGTGGTCCTGGTCCGGCCAAGCGCGGATGGACTCGGCAAGGTACACGTAGGCGTCCGGGTTGGAGGAGACTTTGGTGGCGATGGCGGGCAGTGCGCGCATCAGGTATTCGGTGTACATCGTGCGCCAAAGGGGCACCACCGGGGCCGAGAATTCTGCGATGACCAGGCGTCCGCCGGGCTTGGTGACGCGGAGCATCTCTTCGAGGGCCTTGTGCGGTTCGTTGACGTTACGCAGGCCGAAGGAAATGGTGCACGCGTCAAAGGAGTTGTCGGCGAAGGGCAGATTGGTAGCGTCTCCGGCAACGAAGTTGATGTCCGGACGGCGGCGCTTGCCAACCTTCAGCATCCCCAGCGAGAAATCGCAGGCTACAACATCCACTCCGGCGTCGGCGTAAGGTTCGCTCGAGGTACCGGTACCGGCAGCCAAGTCCAGGACCTTTTGGCCCACCCGAACATCCATCGCTTCCACGACGACGCGGCGCCAACGCCGAGTCTGACCCATGGACAGGACATCGTTGACGACGTCGTATTTGGGGGCGACATCGTCAAACATCGTCGCAACTTCGTCCGGACGCTTTTCCAAGGATGCTCGGTTCACCCTGCAATTGTCTCAGACAAAATTGGGAAGAACTTTCGGGGCGCTCCGTTCATGCCCGGGTTCCCGTCCGAGTTCCCGGGCTAAGGCTCCCGCCGGGGCGCCCGTCCGGCGAACGCGGTTACCGTTGCCTGCGGAGTAATGTTGTTCCATCATGACGAGCACGCTCCGCACCTTGACAGTCCCCCTCGATGTTGATTCATCCTCCGGGGGGCTGCCGTCGTTTCTGGTCCGGGACGATGTCCTGTGCTGGTCCCGCCGCGAGAACGGGCTGGTGGGCTTTGGCGAACTCGCGCGCTTCACTGCCACCGGGCCTGATCGCTTCCTCGAGGCCGATATCTGGTGGCGCCACCTCGTCATCGAGGCCGACGTCACGGATCCCCTCGAGATCCCGGGCACCGGTCCCGTAGCCTTTGGCTCCTTTTCTTTCTCCAAGATGTCCGCCTTTGAATCGCGCCTGATCCTTCCGGAGATTGTGGTCGGGATCCGGGACGGGCAGTCCTGGCTCACCCAGTTGACGCTCGACGACGTCGAACTCACCGAGGCGGGCGCCCTCGCAGCCTTTGCGGGCTGGCTCAGTCCTGCGGACGGCGGGCTTGCAGCGGCGGGCGGCTCCGGCGTCGGGGATGGGAAGGTCGCACTGGAGAGCGGTTCGCTGAGCGAAGCCGACTGGAAGCAGGCCGTCGCCGACGGCGTGACGGAAATCCGGACAGGAAAGCTGCAGAAGCTCGTCCTCGCCCGTGACGTAGTGGCAACACTGCCCGACGGCGTCAACGCCGCGCAGGTGCTGCAGCAGCTGGCCAGCCGTTACCGCGAATGCTGGACTTACGGCGTCGACGGTTTGGTAGGGGCGACGCCGGAGATGCTCATCCAAGTGGAAGGCCGCACGGCACAGGCGCGTGTCCTGGCCGGGACGCTTGACCGGCGCGATGCGGAGGGGATGGACGGCTCCCCTATGGAATACGCCGAACGCGTACTTGCCGGTTCCGAGAAGCAAAGGCATGAGCACGAGATCGCCATCCAGTCGCTCACCACCCAACTTGCGCCCTTCTCCGAAGCCATGAACGCCCACAGTGAGCCGTTCATCCTGGAGCTGCCCAATGTGTGGCACCTGGCCTCGGACGTGAAGGCTGAACTCGCCGATATCGAGGGACATGTCCCTACGTGCCTCGCCCTGATCAACGCACTTCACCCCACGGCCGCCGTGTGTGGCACGCCTACTTTGGTTGCCGGGGAACTGATCCGGGAGCTTGAACACATGGACCGCGGGCCCTATGCGGGGCCGGTCGGATGGCTCGACGCCGCGGGCAACGGTGAGTGGGGTATCGCACTGCGTGGTGCCATCATCGAGAGCCCAACAACCGTCCGCTTGTACGCGGGCTGCGGCATCGTTGAGGGCTCCGTTCCCGAGGCCGAGCTGGCCGAGACCTGGGCCAAATTCCGGCCGATGCTTGAATCGCTGGGTATCAACAGCTAAGACTCCAACGCCACGATTCCGCTCCGCACCCACCCCCGTGGATATCTGGGATGCGAGACAATAGCCGTGGCAGGGGTCTTGATTTTTTACTTGGTAGGTTATCCAATAGTAAAACTTAGTTTTCTGTGACGCACATCTCATGTTCGGCGCTACACTATGAACCGATAGTTTCGCATCCACTGCAAAAAAAGGTAAGAAAATGCAGAAATTCCGTTCGCTTCCGGTCAGTTCGACGCTCAAGGCTGCAACCATCATCGCAATCGGCGCCTTGGCACTGACTGCCTGCACCAACGCCTCAGAGACCGGCCCGTCGAGTGCCGCCTCGCCTTCCGGCAGTGCTAATGCAAGCTTTGACCCCACTACCATCGCCAAGGACGACACGCTTGCTGCCTTGGTTCCCGCGGCCATCAAGTCCAAGGGCACGCTGACCGTCGGCTCGGACACCACCTACGCTCCCGCCGAATTCCTCGGAACCGACGGCCAGACTCCGGTCGGTTACGACGTCGACATCGCCAAGGCAATCGGTGCCACACTCGGCCTGAAGGTCCAGGTGCAGACTGCCGAATTCACGGGCATCCTCCCCGCCCTCGGCCCCAAGTACGATCTCGGCATCTCCTCCTTCACCATCAACCCCGAGCGACTCGGCGCCGTCAACATGGTCAGCTACTTCAACGCCGGCACCGCCTGGGCAGTGCAGAAGGGCAACCCCAAGAAGTTCTCCTTGGATGACGTCTGCGGCAAGTCCATCGGTGTGCAGACCGGCACCGTCCAGGAAGACCCGGACCTCTCCGGCCGCAACAAGAAGTGCGTAGCTGACGGCAAGCAGCCCATCAACATCGTCACCCTTAAGAACCAGACCGACGTCACCACCAGGCTCGTCAACGGCAGCATCGACGCCATGGCAGCCGACTCCCCCATCATCGGCTACGCCCTGACCCAGACGAACGGCCAGCTTGAGAAGCTCGGCGACGTTTACGACGCCGCTCCCCAGGGCATCGCCGTTGCCAAGTCGGACACCGCCCTCGCCGATGTCATCCAGAAGACCCTGACCAAGCTCATGTCTAATGGTTCATACAAGAAAATCCTCACTGGCTGGGGCAACGCCGAAGGCGCCATCACCAAGTCCGAGGTCAACCCGGCGGTCAAGTCTTGAGTATTCCCGCCACCGATAACAAATCAGGTGCACAGATGGATCATCATCAACCAGCCCATGCGGCGCCGGTGCTGAACAATGCGGTGCCGGTCAGGCATCCTGGGCGGTGGATCAGCGCTGTCGTCATCCTTGGCGTATTGGCACTAATGATTCAAAGCGTCATCACGAACCACAACTTCCGTTGGGACGTGGTGGGCACCTACATCCTGGACGTGAAGGTGGTCCAGGGGGTTGGCTGGACGTTGCTCTTGACTGTGGCCTCGATGGCCATTGCGATTGTCCTTGCCATCCTGCTGGCCGTCATGAGGCAGTCCGACAACCCGGTCCTGCGCTACACCTCCTGGGTTTGGGTCTGGTTCTTCCGCGGCACCCCGGTCTACACACAGTTGGTCTTCTGGGGTTTGATAGCCGTGCTCTACCCCAAAATCAGCGCCGGGGTGCCGTTCGGCCCCGAGCTGTTCAGCCTGGACACGAGCACAGTCATTACGGCTCTTGTTGCCGCAATTCTGGGGCTTGGCCTTAATGAATCGGCCTACTTGGCCGAGATCTTCCGGGCCGGCCTGAAGTCCGTGGACAAGGGACAGACCGAAGCTGCTGAAGCCCTGGGCATGGGCAAGGGCAAGATCATGTGGCGCATCATCCTGCCCCAAGCCATGCGCATCATCGTCCCGCCCACCGGCAACGAGACCATCGGCATGCTCAAGACCACCTCCCTGGTCCTGGCCGTCCCGTTCACCTTGGACTTGACCTTCGCCACCAATGCCCTGGCCAACCGGATCTACCTTCCGGTGCCGCTGCTGATCGTGGCAGCCATCTGGTACCTGGTCATCACCAGCATCCTCATGGTCGGCCAGCACTACATCGAGGCCTACTACGGCAAGGGCGTGGACACCAACCTGGCCCCGGCCGTCATCAACCCCGCGGCTGCCAAGGCGGCCGCGGCAGTGGCACCGAGTGCCGAGGCAGAGCCGTCGCTGAAGATGGACTTCCCGGAGGATGAGGCAAAATGACGATCACCACCCAGAAACCGCTGGTGCGGATCGAAGGCCTCCACAAGTACTTCGGTCCCCACCACGTCCTCCGCGGCATCGACCTGACGGTCAACCAGGGCGAAGTGTCCGTTGTGATCGGCCCGTCCGGTTCAGGCAAGTCCACCATGCTCCGCTGCGTGAACCTGCTCGAAACCATCAGCGCCGGCCGCATCTCCGTCGGTGACCAGCTGATCGGCTATCGCGAAGTCAACGGCCGCCTCCACGATCTGAAGGTCAAGGAAATCGCCGCGCAGCGCCGGGAAATCGGCATGGTCTTCCAGCGCTTCAACCTGTTCCCGCACAAGACCGCGCTCTACAACGTCATGGAAGCGCCCGTGCAGGTCAAGGGCAAAGCCAAGGGCGTCGCCAAGAAGCAGGCCCTTGAACTGCTGGACCGTGTAGGCCTGGCGGACCGCGCCAACCACTACCCGGCACAGCTTTCCGGTGGCCAGCAGCAGCGCGTTGCGATCGCCCGGGCCCTGGCCATGGAACCCGAGCTGATGCTCTTCGATGAGCCCACATCCGCCCTTGACCCCGAACTCGTGGGCGATGTGCTCAACGTGATGAAGGACCTAGCCAAGTCCGGCATGACCATGATCGTGGTGACCCACGAGATCGGCTTTGCCCGCGAGGTCGGCGACACGCTGACATTCATGGACGGGGGCGTGGTGGTGGAATCCGGTGACCCCCGCGAAATCATCGCCAACCCCAAGCACGCCCGCACCAAGGAATTCCTCAGCCGCGTGCTGTAGATCCTGCGCTGCGGTAAATATCCGGCGACGTGCAAATGCCCTGTCGAGGCTGGAATTCCAGCCTCGACAGGGCATTTCCGCGTCGCCAGCCAGTGTGCGCGTCGCCAGCCAGTGTGCGCGTCGCCAGTCAGTGTGCGCGTCGCCAGCCCCGACCCCCTATGCGCCCAGCAGCACCTGGGACACGGCCGCGCCTACTGCAGCTTTGATGCGCGCATGCAACGGGCGCAGGCCGGAACGGTCTGTGCGTACTTCGACGATGCTGCGCCCCTTCAAAGGCGAGGAAAGCACGGCGGCGAGCTCCGCCGTCGTACGCACGGAAGTGTGCCCGACGCCGTATGCCGCGGCCAGCGCGGAAATGTCCACGCTGTGCGGGGTGCCGAACAGGCGCTCGACGGCGGTGCCGTAGCCGCCGTCGTCCTCCACCTTGCCGTGTTCGAGGAGGCCGAAGATGCCTCCGCCGGAGTCGTTAAGGACCACGATGCGCAGGTCCGGCCCGGGTTCTCCGGCTCCGAGGAGCAGGCCGCCGGCGTCGTGCAGGAAGGTGACGTCGCCCAGGAGGAGGGTGGTTTCACGGCCCGCGCCCAGGGCGATTCCCGTAGCCGTCGAGATGGTCCCGTCGATGCCGGCGAGGCCGCGGTTCGCGAAAACCGTGGCCAGGGGCTCGGAGGCGGGCTGTCCGGCGAGGTCGACGTCGCGGATGCCGTTGGAAGAGCCCAGCACCAGCTGTCCGCGAGCGTGCTTCCAAACGGCGGCTCCCACGGCGGGTCCGTTGGCTGCGGTCTCGGCTTCGAGAACGCCGTCGAGCGCGTGTTGGGCTGCGGCCCCGGCGAGGAGCCAAGCGTCGAGCCATTCGTCCGAGCCCCGGCCTGCGAACTCCGCCAATTCAGTCAGCGAATCAAAGCGTTCCTCGCGACGCAGGCCGTGCTCGTACCAAGCCACGGGAACGGGCTCGTACATCGCAGCGGGGAGGTCATTTCGGGCAAGCAAGGCGGCGACGGGCCGCGAAAGGGTCGGACGTCCGAAGACCACCACCCGTTCGATCGGCAGGGCAGAGCTTCGTCCGAAGTTGTCCAGCATCAGGCGATACGGCCCGATCGCATTGGGGCCGAAGCGCGCGTTGGACGAGGGCTCGGCCAGCAAGGGAAAGCCGTGGGCGCGGGCGAACGCCTCGGCCACCGGACCGGCGTCGTGCCCCGCCAGGACCACCGTCCGCCGTTCGCTCAGTTCGGCAGGCGCGGGGGGCATGCTCAGCGGCTGGGGACCGGAGTCGTAGTGGAAGACGCCGCGGCCCTGCGTGGCTGGCAGGGCCTCGCCTGGTTCCGGAACCAGTGGCTCGCGGAAGGCAAGGTTGAGCTGCACCGGGCCTGGAGGGGTGTCCTCGAGGGCGCCGGTTGCCGCGTAAAGGGCGGTCTCAACGGCGCGCTGGGGGTTGCTGCCCGCGGGAATGTCGACGGCGAAGCGCACGTGTTCGCCGAAGAGGTCCAGCTGGATGGTGGTTTGGTTGGCGCCGGTGCCCAGGAGTTCGGCGGGACGATCGGCCGAAAGGACTACGAGGGGAACCGCAGCGTGGTTGGCCTCCATGACCGCGGGGAGGAGATTCCCGACGGCGGTGCCTGAGGTGGTCAGGACGGCCGCCGGGGCGCCGGTAGACAGGGCCAGGCCCAGGGCCGTGAATCCGGCTGAGCGTTCGTCGATCCTTACGAGAAGCCGGACGTTTCCGGCTGCTTCGGCTTCGGCTAGCGCGTAGGCCATGGGTGCCGAGCGCGAACCCGGAGAGACCACCACGTGCCGCACACCGCCGTCGAGCAACGCCTTAACGGCGATCCGGGCAGCGGCGAGGGAGCTCAGGGAGCCTTGCGAAGTCACCGCACCAGTCTATTAGCGGCCCCTCCCCTCAAACGCCCGATCACCTTTGGGGCCAAAATCCCAAACGCTCGATCACCTTTGGGGCCAAAATCCCAAACGCTCGATCACCTATGAAAGCAAGGGTGAGCGAGCGTTTCCCGAAAGACCCTCAAAGGTGAGCGAGCGTCGGGTGGCGAGAGGACGCTCCGGTTAGGTTCCAGCGAACTGTTCAGCCAGGAGGGCGTGCACGCGGCGGAGCCGGTCCAGCCACCAGTCGCGACGTTCAGCGGCAGCCGCGTACTGCTCCAGCAGCCCGTCGTCGGCGACGGCTTCGCGGACGCGGATGGCGCCGTCGTCGGGCACTAACGGATCCCGCGTGATGTCCGAGGTGAACAGCCGCACGGTCCCCAGCCCGCACGCGTACGGCAGTTCCGGCAGCGCGGCGGCGAGCGCCAGCCCCGCGCGGATCCCCACCGACGTGTCCAGTGCCGAGCTCACGACGGCGGGAAGCCCGGCTTGCGCGACGATGTCCAGCGCGCGCCGCACTCCCCCAAGCGGCGCCACCTTGACGACGATCAAGTCCGCCGCACCGGCCCGGGCCACCTTGAGGGGATCGTCTTCCTTCCGCACGGATTCATCGGCGGCGATGAGCACGGGCGTCCCTTGTTGCGCGAGCCGACGGCGGACTTCGGCGAGCCCCTCGATGTGCGGCACGGGCTGCTCGGCGTATTCGAGCCCGACGGCGGACAGGCGGCCAAGTGCCTCGATCGCCTGGGGCACGTCCCAGCCTGCGTTCGCGTCCACGCGGATCGCGGCGTCCGGCAGCGCGTCCCTGACTGCGGTGACGCGCGCGACGTCGTCGGCGAGTTCCTGCCCGCGCTCGGCGACCTTGACCTTGACGGCGTCCACGCGGCCGAAGCGCTCCAGGACCTCGGGCACCCGGGCGGCAGGCACAGCGGGGACCGTGGCGTTGACGGGGATGGTGTCCCTCAGCTGCGGGGGAAATCCTTGCCATGCGGCTTCGACGGCGGCGGCGAGCCAGCGGGAGGCCTCGGCGTCGCCGTATTCGGGGAACGGGCAAAACTCGCCCCAACCGGCCGGGCCGCGGAACAGCAGGGTCTCGCGCTCCATGATCCCCCGGAACTTCACGCGCATCGGCAGGCTGACCACGGTGGCGGTGGCAAGGAGCTCGTCGAGGGTGGGGAATGCGGGCATGGTGGATACTCTACGCCCGGTATATCTGCAGGAGGGTTTGGGCGGAAGGGCATATATCTGCAGGAGGGTTTGGGCGGAAGGGCATATATCTGCAGGAGGATCGTCGTAAAGGGCCTCAAAACTGCAGGAGGGTTGGGGTACCGTCTGCCCTCACACGCGTTAGGTAGAATGCAGCAAGAAGCCCGAACCACCCCCGGCGGAGGAGCCCGTATGCAGCGCAAGGCCACAGCACTCGACGTCGCGAAACGGGCGGGCGTCTCGCGGAGTGCGGTGTCGCTGGTGCTCAACGGGCGCGGCGACGGCAATGTGGCCAAGGAGAGCCAGGACCGCATCCGGCAGGCCGCGGCCGAGCTCAACTACTCCCCCAATTCCATCGCCTTGAGCCTGCGGAACCAACGCACGCGCGTGATCGGCATTGTGTCTGACGAGGTGGTGGTGAGCCCGTTCGACGGCAACATCATCGGTGGCGCAGACGATGTCGCCCGCGCCCACGGCTTCGTCACCGTCGTCATGGACACCGAGCGCGATGCCTCCCGGGACGAGAGCGCCGTCGAAACCCTACTGGACCGGCAAGTGGACGGACTGATGTACGTCACGGTCGGTTTGAGGCCGCTCGATGTGCCCCAGGGCATGCTTCGGGTCCCCTCAGTCCTTGCCAACTGTTTCGACAGCAGCCCCACCCCGCAACTCCGCCATGTCATCCCGGACGAGGTTTCCGGCGGCAGGGAAGCCACCGAGCACTTGCTGAGTTTGGGCCATCGCGACATCGCCTTCCTGGCCGGTGCCGCAACCTCCCCGGCTGTGCCGCTGCGCATCGAGGGCTACCGGGAAGCCATGGCCAAGGCCGCCATCCCGGTTCGCGCCGACCGCGTCTTCACGGCCGGATGGGACATCAACGACGGATTCCACGGTGCCATGAGACTGCTCTCCTCCACCGAAGGGCCCACCGCGATTGCGTGCGCGAACGATCGCCTCGCCGTCGGGGTTGCCTTGGCTGCCTCGCGGTTGGGCCTCTCCGTCCCCCACGACCTTTCGATCATGGGTTACGACGACGAGTTCCGCATCGCGGCCACCATGATCCCCCCGCTGACCACCATGGCGCTCCCGTTGCGGGAAATGGGCGCGGCCGCCATGAGCATGTTGCTGGAACAGATTGAGGATGCGGCCCAGGGGCCTGCGGCGGGAGGCGGCAGGGCCGGTTTGGCGGCGAACGTCGGTTTGGAGACCATGGTTCCCTGCCGTTTGGTGGTCCGTGAGTCCACGGGACCCGTGCCAACCCGCTGAATCTCCCCACCTTTGGCCGCGCCGCAGTCCCGAAATCCGCAGAAATACGGGGTTCTTGGACTGCGGCTCCGGCAAAACGTGGTCAAAAGCGGGGAAACCACGACGTCGGCCTGCCGCCTATTCGGGCAGCTTCAGTTCCCAGACGTCCGCCGCAGCACCTTCGGGAAGCTCAAGGCTCCATTCCTCACCCAGGGCCGGGTAGGCACGGAGCGTCGTGGCCACCGAGCCCTTCCGGTATATCTCCACCAGGGAAGCATCCACGAAGATGCGGAGCTCCTCGCCTCCGGACAACGGCCCGGCGAACACCACTTGCCGCTCCGCTCCGGAGGCAAGCACCAGCCGAACCTCGCCAAGGCTGTGATTAGCGCCACCGGTCACAACTGCTTCGGCAAACGGCGGCAAGGGAACGGTCCCGGCTGCACCGCCCGCAGCCAAGGAACCCCGGTAGGCCTCGACCTCCGGCGCAGGCGCCACCACCAATGCACCGTCCTCAACCGAGAGGAAGCGCGGGTGGGTTAACACCCCCGCCCAGCCTGCGGCGTCGATCTCGTCTTGCGAACGGCCACGGCGCCCATCACTGCCAGGGCCTTCGTTGGCCCATCCCCACAGCAGGGCGCGCGGCTCCGACGAGAACCCGGAATCGAGCTGAACGATCTGCGGGGCATAAAAATCCCGGCCAAGGTCAGACTTGCCTCCGGAACGCGGGACAAACACCGGCAGTCCAGTGGACGGATCCTCGGCCAGCGAGCCAATGAGGTGGCCCACTCCGTTGGCGTGCTCGTGGTTGTCACCGGAGAGCCACAGGGAGAACATCATGACCCAGGTGTCAGCGCCGCCGGAAGGAACGCCGCCGGAAGGAACGCCATCGGAAGGCACACAGACCAGCTGCGGGCACTCCCAGATTTCGGCCGGCGTGTGCGTGGCGGCCACCGGGTTTTCCGAGGTCAGCCAGATCCCTTGGTACTTCCAGTCGGATATGTCCTCCACGGTGTACAGCAAGAGTGCAGCATGTCCATTTGCCAGCCCCGCGCCCTGCATGGCGTACCGCTTGCCGTTGAAACGGAAGAGGAAGGGATCGCGAACGGCCGTGACCAAGCCATCGGACGGCATGGTGGCCGCCACGTGGCCGGTTTGCTCCCAGGACACCAAGTCCGCGGAGCCGCGGGAAATCACTACTTGCGAGTGACCCCCATCCGCCCTGACGCCGGAGTACGCGGCGGTGGGGACGCCGTCGTCGTCCGTCACTACGCCGGTCCAGCAGCCGAACTCGTCCGGCCCGCCGTCCTGTGGGCGCAGCGCGACGGGGTGTTCATCCCAATGCACCAGGTCCGGGGAGCTCACGTGGCCCCACTGGATCCGGTGGTGCCGGGCCGATTCCGGGTTGAACTGGAAGAACACGTGGTACCGGCCGTTGATGTAGCTGACGCCGTTGGGATCGTTGATCCAGCCTTGGGCAGGGCGGGGGTGGAAGCGCGGGAACGCGGGGTCCGGGTGGGTGGCCGCCATGGCAAGGGAAGGAGTAGAGGATACAAGGTCCGTCATCGAAGGCCTTTCAGGAAAGTAGGAGGGCTATTTGCCGGTGCCGGCGGTGAGTCCGTCACGCAGGGCGCGCTGGCCGAACATGAACACCACCAAGGCAGGAATCATGGAGAGGATCAAGCCCGCCAGCACCACCGAGATGCTGCCGGTGCCGAGGTTGCCCTGAAGCGACACCAGGCCCAGCGGGAGCTTGAAGTTCTGCGCGGAGATGGTCAGGATGAGCGGGCGGAAGAACTCGTTCCAGTGGTAGTTGAACGCCAGGATGCCCACGATTGCCACGCGGGGCATCGCCAGCGGCGCGTACACCGAGCGGAACGTGCGCCACGGTGAGGCGCCGTCGATCGAGGCGGCTTCGCCCAAATCGCCCGGGAGCCCCAGGAAGTACTGGCGCATCAGGAAGGTGCCGAACGCCGTCGGGATCGCCGGAAGGATCAGCGCGAGGAGCGTGTCGGACAAACCGATGCCGCGGATCAGCATGAAGACCGGAACTATCGTCACCTGCGCGGGCACCATCATGGTGGCCAACACGATCGAGGAAAGTGCCCCGCGGCCGCGGAACTTGAGGTTCGGAACGCATATCCGGCCAGATGCACCCTCGCGAACGCATCGATGACCCGCTGACAGGCGGCTGTGTCCGCAGCAGTTCCGATGATGGCGACGCTGAGGCAGTTGTCCCCGCGGCCCGGGAGGTCCATGCCGGTCAACCGTGGCCACGACGCAACGGTTGCTCCAACAGTTCCCGCACCCAAGG
Organism: Arthrobacter sp. DMZ02-1R; assembly: GCF_057747935.1. Lineage (NCBI taxonomy): Bacteria > Bacillati > Actinomycetota > Actinomycetes > Micrococcales > Micrococcaceae > Arthrobacter > Arthrobacter sp. DMZ02-1R. Next base: position 963,073 of record NZ_CM173230.1, on the reverse strand, counting down.
CACCAAGGGCTGTCCTGCGTAAGATCACACGCAGCTTCCCATTGCTTCCGGCCATGTCACTCTCCCTCCTAACACGTGTTAGGTAGCGTAAATCCATCACCTAACACGTGTCAAGGGTCACATCCGTGTTACGCCTCACGGTTCCCCAACGCTCCTGCAGATATTGAGCCCCACCCCCAAACCCTCCTGCAGAAATCACCCGCCGCCCGACAAACCCTCCTGCACATATCGCGCCCCAAACCCCAACCCTCCTGCACATATCGCGCCCCAAACCCCAACCCTCCTGCACATATCGCGGCCAATCCGCGGCAACAAGGGGTTAGACCTGAAGGAGCGTCAGTGGAAAACCCGCCAAACGTGCAGGAGGATCGGTGGAAAACCCGCCATACCTGCAGGAGGGTCCACCAAAAGGCCGCCAGACGTGCAGGAGGGTTCACTTCCGGAGACGCGCAGAATACGCTGATGCAAGCTGCCCAGTTTCCCGATCCCCATCTCCTGTTTCCGATCCCAGAACCAGTCCCCTTCGCTTCACTGGCCCCATCTCGGTCCCCACCCCCATCACCACACCTCCTCTTCCTTCCCTTCTCTTCCCTACCTTGGAGCTCATCGATGACAGGTTGGAATGCCGAAAACCTTGCAGGTTCGGCGGGCGCCGGCGCCGTGACGCTGTTGGCGGGAACATCCTTTTGTGTGTCCGCAGCCAACGGCGATATGGACCAACTACGCCCCCACGGAATGTTTTTCCGGGACACGCGGTTTGTTTCCAACTGGGTGCTGGCGGTGAACGGTCACGCCATCGAGGCCCTGGGCTCCCCGGTCCCGGAGCCGTATCGTGCTGATTTCATCGGCCGGGCGGCGCGCACCGACGGCCTGGCAGACAGCCACCTGCTGATCGAACGCCGACGGAGCCTGTTCGGCGGAGTGCGCGAGGAAATCACGGTCAGGAACTTTTCCAACAAAGCCACTCGATGCACTGTTTCGCTGACGGTGAATGCTGATTTTGCCGACATCTTCGAAGTCAAAGAAGGGCGGGCACGGCACGAGAGTGTGCATTTGGCGCAGGGCGGCAATGGGGCGTTGGTCCTTGAGTCCCAGCGTCAGGGTCGGCATGTGCTGGTCACTGTCGACGCCCCGAATGCCCTGGTTGACGGCGATGTCCTCAGCTATGACGTGGCCATCGGACCCCAAGGCCATTGGTCCACCAGTGTGACTGCCACGCCAAGCATTGACGCGGTAGGACCGGATGCCGACGCCTCTGTTTGGGGCAGCCAGCGTCCATACGATGTGCCGGAAGAGAGATTGCAGGAGTGGCACGGCAAGGTTCCTCAAACGGAAGTAGCCAATCACGTCTTCGAAAAAGCGTTGGATCAAAGCAGGGCAGACCTCGGCTCGTTGCGGATCTTCGACCCAGACCATCCTGGACGCACGGTGGTGGCGGCAGGATCGCCTTGGTTCATGGCCCTCTTCGGCCGGGATTCGCTCCTGACTTCTTTCATGACCCTTCCCCTCGACCCCTCGCTGGCCCTGGCAACCCTCCAAACGCTCGCCGACCACCAGGGCCGCACCGTCAACCCGCTCAGCGAAGAGGAACCCGGCCGGATCCTGCATGAGGTCCGCCTGGGCGCCAGCACGGGCCTGGCCCTCGGAGGCGGGAGCGCCTACTACGGGTCGGTGGATGCCACTCCGTTGTTCGTCACACTAGCCGGGGAGCTCACCCGCTGGGGATTCCGCTCCGAGGTCACGGAATCCCTCCTGCCCGCGGTGGACAGGGCCTTGGATTGGATCCGCGACTACGGAGACGCCGACGGGGATGGCTTCGTGGAGTACTCGCGGGCCACGGACCAAGGCCTCTTCAACCAAGGCTGGAAGGATTCCGGGGACGGTATCAACTTCGCCGACGGCACTTTGGCCATGCCTCCAACCGCGCTATGCGAAGTCCAGGGCTATGTGTACACGGCCTATCTCAGCAGGGCACTCATGGCCCAAGCGGACGGCGATACAAAGCTTGCGGCGGTGTGGGGTGCGCGGGCGGCCGAGCTCAAGCGCAAGTTCAATGAGCAGTTCTGGCTCCCTGAACGCGGCTATTTTGCGATCGCCCTGGACCGCGACAAGCAGCCAGTAGATGCGTGCGCGTCAAATATGGGCCACTGCCTCTGGAGCGGAATCGTCGACGACGACAAGGCTCCCTTGGTCGCGGAACGGCTGATGTCGGACACCATGTTCACCGGGTGGGGTGTCCGGACGCTCGCCTCAGACATGGCAGCATACAATCCTGCGAGCTACCACAACGGCTCGGTGTGGCCGCACGACAATGCCCTCATTGCCGGCGGCCTGATGCGGTATGGCTTTGTGGAGGAGTCCCAGCGGATCATCACGGGCCTCTTGGATGCGGCGGAGGCCTTTGGCGGGCGGCTGCCGGAATTGTTCTGCGGCTTGGACAGGAAAACCTACGGGATGCCCGTTCCGTATCCTTCGTCATGTTCACCGCAGGCTTGGGCGGCCGCCACGCCGGTTCACCTGCTCCGCGTGCTGCTCCGCTTCGATCCTTGCCTCACACACGGAGGCCTCTGGCTGGCGCCTGTGCTCCCCGAAGGCTTCGGGGACATCAAGATGCGGAACATTCCGCTGGCCGGATCCCGGATTTCCGTGGAGGTGGTCAACGGAAAAACACGGGTCATGGACCTGCCTGAGAATATCGCGCTGCACCTCGAGGCCCGCAAACCGCTTTCCGACCTGTTGGATGTCCACCATGCCACCGCTGGACCGCGGCGGGGGAAGTAGATGCGCATCGGGTTGGTTGCCCCGCCCTGGATCCCCGTTCCACCACCCGCCTACGGCGGCACCGAGTCGATCATCGATATCCTGGCGCGTGGCCTGTCCGCAGCCGGCCATGATGTGCTCCTGGCCGCGGCGTCCGGAAGCACATGTCCAGTGGCCAAGGTCCCCGGTCCTCCGCTCGCGGACGGATCCCGGATAGGGAACGGCACCGACGAACTTCGCCACAGCGTGTATGCCTTCGCGGCCATGGAGGATGTGGACATCATCCACGACAACACGCTGGCCGGGCCGCTCTATAGGCATCGGCCAGGCGGAATTCCCTTCGTCGCAACGGCCCATCTGCCCTTTTCAGCCGAAAACCATGACATCTACCAAGCAATGGCAACCGACACCGCGATCATTGCGATCTCGCATCATCAGGCAGATACTGCCCCCGGAATCAAGATACGGAGGGTCATTCACCACGGCATCGACACGCAATCCGTACCGCTCGGAACCGGCGACGGTGGCTACGCCAGCTTCCTTGGCCGGATGCATCCCGGCAAGGGCTTGCCGGAAGCAATAGAGGCCGCCAAGCTGGCCCAGATTCCGCTCCGAATTGCGGCCAAAATGTACAGCGCGGAGGAGAATGAGTACTACTCCGCGGTGATTGCACCATTGCTGGGGCCCGACGTCGAATACCTCGGCGAGCTGAACGCCGCTGACAAGTTCGTCCTCCTGGGCGGCTCCGTGGCTTTGCTGAATCCGATTCAGTGGGATGAACCGTTCGGGATGGCCATGATCGAGGCCCTCGCTACCGGCACGCCAGTAGTGGCAACATTCCGAGGATCCGCGCCGGAGATCGTTTGTGAAGGCGTCACGGGCTACCTGGGTTCCGGTCCCCCGGAGCTCGCGTCCGCCCTCGTTGCCGCCGCCGCGCTGGACCGCGGCGAATGCCGCCGGGCCGCGGAAACCTATTTCGGCGCCGAAAGGATGGTTGCCGAACACCTGGAGCTCTATGAGGAGCTTCTCGCCGAGCAGACGTGATCCTCCCAGCTAGATATGGCACCCTGAAGGGGATGAGTTTTCCTAGCACAGGCCGGTTGACGGCCACACAGAGGTCCGCGAACAAGCGCTGGGCGGGCGCCGGAACGGGCTTCCTTTTTGTGCTGGCAACCTTGGCATGCATGGCCGGCTTCGTGGCCACCTACTATTTCTTCGTGCGCACCACAACGGGCCAGTACATCGACGAATCCGCCCTGGTGGAAGCCGTGACCCTCAACGGCCCGGCCGAGCGGGCAACCACCAAGTTCCTCGATTGGTTGCCGGTCATTTCGGTGGCGATCGCCGCCGTCGTCGTCCTTTTCGTCACCATAGCGCGCCGGCGCTGGAAGGCTGCGGGCATTGCCCTGGCCGCTTGTGTGGCGGCGAACCTGGCCACGCAGATCCTGAAGGATTGGTTCCCGGACAGGCCGTTCCGAGGTGTCGAGACCATCGAGCTGAATTCGCTGCCGTCCGGCCACACGACCCTGGCGGCCTCCGCGGCAGCCGCGGTGTTCCTGGTGGTGTCGCCGCGTTGGCGGCCCGTGGCCGGGTTCCTGGGCGGCACTTTTGCCGTGGCGGCCGGGGTGTCCACGCTGATCAACCAGTGGCACCGGCCCGCCGACGTCGTAGCGGCGTTCCTTCTGGTGGGAGCGGTCATGCTCCCGGCTGGCTGGCTCATTCTGCGCACCGGAAACCGCTGGAACGTCCAGGACGATCGCGGCGACCATTGGGCCTCCTCGCGTTTGTGGCTGTTGTTGTCGGCGCTGGCGGGCGTCGCGGCGGCGGCTGTTGCCGTGTACTCGCTGATCAAGATCGCCCCTGGTTTCGGCCAGGAAAGCAGCACCACCAACTACTTCTGGGCCGGGGCCGCACTGATCGTCATCACCGGTTATCTGGCAACGGTCGCTGCCACGTGGCTCTTCGGACGGAGCGCCCGACGGCGGCTGGCACCTTAAGCGCCCGACGGCGGCCGTCGCCTTGGGCCCAACAGTTGACCACTTTTGGCCGGTGTCGTTGTCCTGGATCCCCGTATTTTCGCGGAATTCAAGGCGACCGCCAGCCAAAGGTCGTCGGATCTAGAGGGCGCGTTCGCGGCCTGTTCAACCGCACCAGCTGGGGAGGAATCCGGGAACGCTTTTCAGGACGCTGCCGGTCTTCAGATCCACGAGGTCTGTCCGCATGGGGGAAGGTGCTGGGAGAACGGGGTATTGGTCTCCCGCGTATTGCGGGGGTGCCGTTTCGATGGCGAGGTAGTCGCGGGCCGGAGAGACGCAGACGTCCAGGATGCGTGACCATGCCGCGGCAGGCTGGTAGAGCTGACGCGAGCTGTTCTTGTCGGTGAGGGTGACGACAGAAGATTCCTTTCCGGTGTCGTAGTTACTCACCACTTGTGCGTATTGGCCAGAACCGGCAAGGAGCACGGGCTGGCCCAAAGCGGTAGTGCCGCTCTGAACGGTTTCGGGCGGAATGCCGCCCGACAGGGTCAGCGGTGCGAGTGTCCCGGTGGAGAGGTTGATGGTCGAATACCGTGGCGGGTCTATGCCCGCCGTGAGCCCTGGGTCGGCTACAGCGAGCTCGTTCGTGACGGGCACGAAACCGAGGATCCCGGCATGCGTTCCCAGGGGCGACACCTTGCCTGTGCTCAGCGCGTCGATGAGGAACATGGAGCGATCGTCGGTCTGCGCCACCAAGGTGGCCGTGCCCGGGACAAAACGCCAGTCCGTGGCCGAGACCGAGCCGTGGATCCCTTGGACGGCCCGCGGGCCCGTGGATGGATCATTGATGTCGTACACGAAGAGTGTCTTCCAGTACTGACCGGTGGCGGACGAACTGGTGAACGTGAATCCTATGAGGTGATTGGATCCCGCCGCACGAAGGTTCCCCACCGTCCCCAGGCTTGGCAACGGAACCAGCGTTGACGGGCCGCCGGCGAGGGAGGCGATCTCCAGTGAGCTGGTGTTGTCATCATTGAGCGTGACGACGGCGAGGGCGGAGGGAAGAGCGGCATACTCCTGAATGCGGGGAGCACTGACAATGGCAATGCCCTCATCATTGCCGGTGAGATTTGTGCCGCGGATGGTGTCCGGCTTCTTCACCCCGGCGTTGTCCCTGCCGGTGTCCCGTTGCAGGGTGTACACGGTTAATTCTGCAGGAGCGGAGGAGCGTTCCAGCGCCGGCCTCGGGTTGGGATGCGGCAGCTTCGCCAGATTCGCCGCCGTCAGCCCGCCGGCAAGAAGGGTGAGGACCGTGATGGTGCCATAGAGCAGCAGGGCAAAACGGCGTCCGGCCATGAGCGCAGCTGCGGCAGCAGCGGCTGCTGGCCGCTTGGCAGACGCAGGGCTGCGCTTAGTAGACATAGGGTTGCGCCGGCTGGGTGGTGGGGGTGATGGAATCCGGTATCAGCACGATTGCCTCGCGACTGGCCGGGTTGGGGTTGGCTCGAAAACCGCTGGAGATCGTGACCCAACTGTCGGTCTTGTACTCTTTCTGCCAACCGGGATGATAGACCGGAATGCCAATCGGCTGGGCATCGACGGCACAACAGGTGACTACAAAGCGGGCCACGAAGAAAACATTGGGATCAGTCTTGTCCGGGGTGATGAACCCGGTCACCGTGGCAGTCTTGTCGGCAAAGAAGTCCTGCCCTGCGCCTGAGCGAAGGAGGGATGCCCAGTCCCGGACGGTGAAGGCAGAGTAGTCGCCCTTGCTGGGCAGGGCGGGTGCTTTCAGGGTGAGGGTAGACGCTGAGCCGTTGAGGTCCCGTTGGGCGACCGTTGCCGAGGTGAGAGTCGCTGGTGGCAGGACCAGCAGGCCGACGACGGCGGCGACGATGGCCAGGATGCTTCCGATCGGCCACAGCCAGCCCCATCGGGAGCGGCCGTCGTCGGCGTGCTCGTGCTCGTCCTGGGCGACTGGAGCCAGGGCGAATGCCGCCAGGGCAAATACGGCGGCGATCACGGCCATGATGATCGTGAACACGATGTAGCGCGGATGGATGTACAAGGCGAGCTGGCCGGTCAGCCCCAGCCAGATCGTGGCGATGAGGCCGATCAGGCTGAGAACCACACCCTGCCAGCGGCCCACCAGCCGCCTAAAGACCATAGTTGACCGCCAATCCGAGTACGGCCGCGCAAAGCGCTACCAGCAGGCTGAGCTGTAGAAGGGTCTTCGCCGTGAACGTGGTGCGCATCAGGGCAAGCATTTTCACGTCGATCATCGGCCCGAAAACGAGGAAAGCGACAATTCCTCCCGGCATGAAGGTTGCGCCGAACGAGAGGATAAAGAAAGCATCCACGTTTGAGCAGATCGCGACCACGAAGGCCAGCAGCATCAACGCCAGGACAGACCAAACCGGGTTGCCGCCCAGAGTGACCAACACTTCACGGGAAACAGCAACTTGAATCAGCCCCGCCATGCCTGCGCCGACAAACAAGGCCGGCATCATGGCGCGTGTCTCCTGCGAGAACATCTGTACGCTGCGCCTGATCCTTCCGGCAGAGCCGCCGTGGTCTGCCAGGGTACATGTCTCCTGGAAACGGGTGGTCAGCAGGTCCTGGGGGCGCGGATGCCGGCTGTAAATCCAACCGACAAGGTTTGCGATGAGGAAACCGCCAAGAACGCGGGAGACCAGGATGCCGTTGTCCCAGCCAAATGCCTGCGCAGTGGTGACGATGGTGACGGGGTTCAGGATGGGGGCAGCGAACAGGAAGGTCATGGACTCCGCAACCGTGAGGCCCTTGACCACCAATCCCCGGGCCAGCGGAACATTCCCGCACTCGCAGACCGGCAGCAGCATTCCCAGGAGTGAGAGGACCAAGCGTCTCAATAGCGGGCTCCGTGGCAGGCGACGGAGCAGCATGCCGTCCGGCAGCCAGACCTGGACGGCGATCGAAAGGACAATCCCGAGGAATACGAAGGGCAGGGACTCGACGACGACGCTGATCGACAGCGTGGCAAAGTCGCGGGCGGCGTCGGGAAGCCCAAAGGACGCTGACGACTGCGGGGCTAGCACCCGCACAACGGCGAAAAACGCAACGAGGGCGAGGCCGACGGCGAGCCCGGCGGCGGATTTCGATGCGAAAGGGCGGGCCGGGCTTCTGTGCTCGTGTGCCGACTGTTCGCTTTTGTCGACTGCGGGCAGTGTCACGGGCACTCCTTCCTCCCTGCCCCGGCCGGGAGCGCCTGACCGGAAGGAGCTGGGAACGACTGTAACTACTTACATCAGAAGTTCTACCCAACCGAGCGCGGGAAGGAACGAGTAATGACCACTCGTCTCTCGCCGTAGCCTCGCAGGTACCCGGGCTCGAGCCACAGTGCCCGACGGCGGCCGTCGCCACAGTGCCTTCGGGCGCGAGCCGAGGCGTACCCTGAGGCTATGGGCTCCGAAGTCCTGAATCTCAGGCTCAGCACGGGAATCACCGTGCCGTGTCTCGTCCAGGGCGACGTCGGTGCAAGGCCGCTGGTCCTATTGCACGCATGGGGTGAATCCCGTCGAAGCTTTGACCGTCTTGTACCCCGGCTGACCGACTTCAGGGTTTACGCTCCCGACCTCCGCGGGCAGGGCGATGCGGACAAACCGCCGGATGGCTATTCGCTGCTGGAACAGGCCGAGGACGCCGCGGCCATCCTGGGTGCCCTCGATGTGGCCAGGGCATTCGTCCTTGGCTCCTCCAGTGGCGGCTACGTGGCCCAGCAGTTGGCCATCCAGTACCCGGATCGGGTCGCCGCGCTCGTGCTGGTGGGTTCCCCGTTGAGCCTTCGGGCCAGGCCTTCTTTCGCCAAGGACATCGACCGCCTTGAGGACCCCATCGACGAGCACTGGGTACGGACTTCCCTGTCCTGGTTTCCATTGCTGCATGCTGTTCCCACGTGGTTCATCGAGGACCGGGTACACGACGGGATCAGGATGCCGGCGCACGCGTGGAAGCGCATCCTCGATGGTTTGTGCACGGCCACGCCCCCAACCGAGGCCGGAACAATTCTTGCGCCCACCCTGATCCTGTGGGGCGCACACGACTCCGTGCTGCCTCGGAGGCATCAGGAAGCCTTGGCGGCCCGAATACCGGACGCCGTATTGAAGGTCTATCCAGGTGTGGGGCACCTGGTCTTGTGGGAGTGTCCGGACCGGGTGGCGGAGGACGCGACAGCGTTCCTTGGTTCCATCGGCTGAGGCTCAGCGTGCCGGCGGCGGTACCAGCGCGCGCAGCCGGAGCCGGGCCGGTTCCTCGACATACTTGAACAGCAGATGGGTGGCGAGGGCAATTCCGGCCAGGCAGCCCGCCGCGAGCACGTTCGTGGCCACCGGACCCGCACCATTCGGCCAGTCCCTGTTCACCCAGTAGTAGAGATAGATAAAGAACATGTGGACCAGGTACAGGCTGTAGGAGCTGCGTCCGCCATTCTGCAGCCAGCGTGCGGACAGCGCCGAGCGGAGCCAGCCCTGGGTCAGGCTCAGGAGCGCGATCAGCAGCGGGAAGGCCAGCACGGCCAACCGTCCCGGGCCCGGTTTTCCGGCCGCTGCCAGGAAGATAACGACGGCGGTTCCGGCGAGTACTGCGCCGGGCCCGGCGAGCGCGCGGTTGAAGTTCATTCGGTCCGCATTCCGGGCGGCGATACAGGCGAAAGCGCCGGAGAGGAAGCAGCAGGCGATCCGGAGCAGCCACTCATACGGCTGGTGCTCGACGGTGTCGATTGGCAGGTTCTGGCCCCAAATGGCTGTCGGCAGCAGGACCATCACTGAAGCGGCAAGCGCTGCCAGCGGATGCAGCCGGCGGAGCCGGAAAAGGACCAGCGCCAGCAGCGGGAACGCCAGATAAGCCAGCCATTCGGCGCTGACCGTCCAGCCCGGGCCGAACCAACTGGCGCCGTCGGTACCCGTCTGGAACCAGAGATGGACCATCAGCAGTTGCTTGGCCAGCCCCCACGGCGACATATCCGGGGCCTGGGTTTGCAGCGACCAGGTCCCCACGGATTGCTCCCCGGTTCCGTACGCGAACCAGAGGCCCAGGACGCCCACCACCAGGGCGAACGCCGGCCACATCCGGGCGAACCGGGCCCACACAAAGTCCGCGGCCGCACGCCAGCGGAACCGCGGGCCCAGCCGGTCCAGGTAGGTGTAGCTGATAATGAAGCCGCTGAGCACAAAAAACACGTCCACGCCCAGGTCGCCATTGGCAATGACCGGGCCGAGCAGCTCGTAGACGGGGGCCAGGAAAGTCTGCCGCATGGCCTGAAGATGGAAGAGCACCACCCACAGCGCCGCAACGAAACGCAGCGCGGTCAGTGTCCCGAGATCAGGCCTGGACCCCTGCGAATCGCTCTTCGCCCGGGGAGCTCCTGCGCCTCCTGGCCTGGCTTTCGCGGGGGCCGGATTCCCGGTGGGTTTCCGGGTAGTGGCGGGACGCGGAGGCGTGATGACTGAAACCATCCAATTCACCATACCGGAGGCTCCTGACCGGAGTCTGGGAGTCGGCGGCAGGCGGCCGGGCACCGGATCCGCCCCACATAGCCGCTACCGGCTGGCTCCGCCGCCCACCATCAGCCAGCGTCCGACGGCGGCGCGTCCCGCCGTCGTCGGGCGCCTCAGTAGTTGCGGCGGTGCTTGAGCTTGGGGAGCCCGACGGCGAACACGGCCGCAGCGGCCACGCCCAGAACGCCTGTGGCCCAGACGCCCGTTGCAAGGGATACCGTGGCCGTGAGGGCCGAGAGCAGGACGGGTCCACCGGTGGAACCGGCGTCGGAGATGAACCGCCACAGGCCAAGGAATTGGCCGCGGCCCTTCTCCGGGGAAAAGTCGGCGCCGAGCGTCATGATGAGTCCCGAGCTGATGCCGTTGCCGAAGCCGATCAGGAGCGAGGCCAGGAGCAATCCCGCAAACTCGGCCGATAGGGGCATCAGGAACAACGCCGCGCCCATGATGAGCGTGGACGGAACGGCAACCCACATCCGCCCCTTGCGGTCCATGAGTTTGCCGGCGGGATAGAACACGAGCATGTCGATCGCTCCGGACAGGCCGTAGATGAGTGAGGCGTGTGTTGCGTCCAGTCCCAGGTGGTCCGCCCATAGAGGGATGACCACTTGGCGGGAAGCCCGGAGCGCGCTGAGCAGGAGGATCCCTGTGCCGATCGTCAGGAACACGCCCGCGTGGGAAACCGCCACTCCCCGGAGGGTGGGCTCGGGACCCTTGGGGCCGCCGTCGGGGTCGTCCGGCACCACGAGGTCGGGGATGGTGAGGGACAGCACCGCTGCAGCCGCCATGCCCACAACGCCGACCCAATACGCACCGCTGATGCCTGCGAACTGCATCACCGCCGCTCCGACGAACGGGCCGATGAACACTCCGATCCGGGTGACGCCGCCCAGCGTAGACAGGGCACGGGCCCGGAAAATGACCGGGACGGCCTCGGTGAGGTACTTTTGGCGGGCCAGGTTGAAGACGCTGGTGGACATCCCGACCACGGTCATCGCCGCGGCAAGCAGCCAGATGCCGTTGTGGGCAAGGAGGGGCGCGAATCCGGCGGCCAGCAAGGCCAAGGCTCCGGCGGTACCCGCGCCTACGATGGCCCACCGCTCACCGAACTTGATGGTGATGAGCGACGCCGGCAGGTTGAAGAGCCAGGAGCCCAGCCCGATCAACGTGACCACCAGGGCGGAAACGGCCACGGAAGCGCCAAGATCGCGGGCGGACAATGCCACTACCGGAATCACCGCGCCCTCGCCTATGCAGAACAGCAGCGCGGGCCCGAAAGCGGGCAAGGCAATGCTGCGGAGATTGAAGGGTTGGATGGTGCTGGTGGTGATCATCCCTATTATCCTAGGACGCCCCTTCCTTTCCGCTGCGCAAAATACCTATCGCACCCGGAATTCCGGCAGCGTCAGGGATTCTGCGCAGCGCGAGACACTTTGCGCGTCATATGGCTCCTCGCGCACGACGCCGGGGCACCCCTGCCGTTGCCAGCTTCCGTTCGAACACGCCGGGAGCCATGAGTTCTGCCCACACCCAACGGATCACGCCGCACCCCGTGGCACGGATCCGATCCTCACGCACCTTCTCTTCGACGACGGCTTGGGCGGCAGTCCGTCCCTTCAGGAATTCCGGCTTCAGGTACTTGTCGATGCCGTCGAACTCCCCTGCCACCCGTACACCCTTCCAGTAGAAGTCCGAATAGCCCACGAGGCTTGCTTCGTCGCGGAATTCACGTTGAAGGACGGGAGCCTCGAATCCGGCAGCGTGCATCAAAGCGCGGCTGTAGGATTCCCCCGCAGATCCGGACAAGGGATTCGCGAAATCGACAGCCGCTTGGATCCTCCGGATGGCTGCTGCCGTGTAGATTCCATCCACTCCAGCCAGCAGCGTCTCTTTCGTGATGGCGGGCAGTCCCCGTTTCCGGTCGTCTTTGAGCACGTGGTCCAAGGGAGCTATTGATTCGACGAACGGCGTAAAGGCGGCCAGATCCAGCACCGTGCGCACCCTGTCCGTCACCAATAGTCCCTCGCGCCGATGCACCCTAAGGCTGGTGGGGTCCGCGTAGTGGCGGGATATCCCGGCACGCGAGCGGCCGCCGTCGTTCTTCAAGGTCACAGCCTGCACCGGATGATGCACGCCTATGGTGGGGATCCCCCAGACCGACGCTGCCGAGTGCCTGGCGAAGCGCCGCGCCAGGCCAGAAGCGCCGCGCAGGGCTAGAAGCGCCGCGCCTACTTGAGGAAGCTGGCGCTGAAGGAGTTCAGGTCCACGTTGATGCCGTTCAGGGTGTGCTCGAACTTCTGCTGGATCCCCACACGCATGGTGCCGGCCGTGTTCCAGCCGCCGTACTGCACCGGGGCTGGAGCCAGGTAATTCGCGGTCCAGCTGGCGTAGTTGATGTTGCTCGCGTTGGTGTCCCACAGGGGTACGTCCGAGAACGCGGTGCTGTTGTTCATCAACCCGGGCCACATGCCGCTTCCGCTGTAGATCACGGGGCGAACGCCCAGGCTGCGCACGCCATCCACCATGGCACGCGTCACGGGCGAACTCCCGGGCTCGACGTCCAGGGCGAAGAACTGCAGCTGGGACATGTACGGGCCTGCGGCTTTGATGCCGCCTTCCCAGCACGATGCGTCACGCGTGTAGACCGCGATCTTGAGGCCGGCGTCGAGCGCCATCTTCAGCTGGGCCTGGGTCTGTTGCCACGGGGTGCACGTGCCCCAAACGGTTGAGTGCATCACGTAGAGACGGAAGCCCTCTGCGTAGGACTGACGGAACCAGGCGGGGTCGGTGATGGCCGCGGTGGTGTCGAGCGCCTTCACGGAGCCGTTCGGGGCAGCTTGGGGCACGACGACGGCGGGCGCCGCTGCGGCAGCAGGCTGCGGAACGGCGGGAGGTGCTGGAGCCGCTGCCGGAGCGGGAGCGGCCGCAGCCGCAGCCGGAGTGGCGACAGGGACGACCTGGGCGGCGGGCGCGGCGTTCGCAATGGGTGCGGGGCCGGCGTCGGGCGCTGGGTTGGTGGAAGGGCCGGCGCTGGGTGCGGAGCCCGTGGCCGAGGCACTGGTCAGTCCGACGAGGAGCAATGCAGCGAACGTGAAAGCAAGGTTTTTTGGAATCAAAATGAGGCTCCTGGGTGCTGGCCTCGGGTTCAGAAACGGGCGCAGCGAATTGTCACAAAAGTGAAAGATGGGGGTGCACCATGCCCGGGCCCAGTTCCCGGTCATGGCGAGGACGCCCCGCAATACGGAAGACGTCCGCCATCAACTTTAGGAAAGTCTAGGGAGAAGCGACAATTTGTAATCCAGGTAGCAGTCGAGTATGAAACCGAGCAGGCCGGGAGCAATCCAGGTAGTTAATAGAGTGTCGTGAGCGCAAAAAGACGAATTGCTAAGTAGTCCCACCCAACTGACTCGCAGTTAACGTCGTTTTGCCCCCTCTAAACGACAACTGCTGCGAGCTAGTTGGGAAAGAAAGAACTTACACGTACCCGTCCACGATCGCGGCCGCGATCTCTTTGTAGGCGCGGCGGGTATCGGGGCGCAGCACATCGAGGGTGACCAGGTCGCCGTCGGCCACTCCCCTGTCGTGCGGGACGGCAATCAGCTGGCGGCAGATCCCGGAAAGGTGTTCCTCGATGGCGTCCTTGTCCACGCGGGACGAGACTTCGTCTTTGTCCGTGATGACCACGATCGCGTTGCGGGCCAGTTCCTCGTAGCCGTGGCTCGCAAGCCACTGGAGGGTGCTGCGGGCACGCTTGGCACCGCTCACGGCATAGCCGGCGGCGATGATCAGGTTGTCGGCCGATTGCAGGATGCCGCTCATCGCGTTGTGCGTGACGCCGGTGCCGCAGTCTGTCAGGGCAATGGAGTAGTAGCCCGAGATCAGCTGTCGGATGCGCAGGTACTCCTCGGCTGTGAGTGAATCCGAGACTTCCGGGTCCTGTTCGCCGGCGATCAGGTGCAATCGGCCCGCGTGGTGCATGTACCGGGCGAGTGCCGTGAGCGAATCGACGTTTTCGACGTTCTGGAGCAAGTCCGTGATGGTGCGCGGAGTGGCCTTCTGGTAAATGCCTTCACCCAGGGCGCGCTCCACGAGGTCGCCGGAATCGGGGTTGGCGTCGATGGCGCAGGGGGGGTCGCCGCGGAATTCCGCCAGGGTGAGGCCCACGCCTACCGTGGTGGAGGTCTTGCCGATTCCGCCCTTGAGGCTCAGGACCGCGGTGTTGTAGCTGCCTTGGAGCTGCCGGGAAATGCGCCGCGCCAGCTCGTCTTCCTCACGCTGCTTGGCACTCGGGCCGAGGTTCCAGGCGCCACCGGTGAGCTTGTAGAGCATGCCGCGGAAGCCACCGATGGGACGTGGCTTCTGTTCCCTCACGAAGGAACCGGGCGACGAGATGAAGTCGGAAATAGGAGCATTCGCAGCCGCGGTGCGTCCGGCCCGTGCTGCGGTTGGAGCCGGAGCGCCCGACGCCGGTGCTGCCGCCGTCGGGCGCTCAAGGCCGGGTTCTCCACGGCTGGAGTCTTCACGGACCGGTTCCGCTTCGATGAACGCATCGGCGGCGGCTGCCGCTTCAGCCCAGGATTTGCTTTGAAGAGGGGCTGCGGATGCTGCGGGTGCGTCGGAATCGTTCGGCGTAATGATCGGCATAGTTCCTGTCCAGGCGTCGTTGTCACCCTCTGCTCGGCGGCGATCGCGGCGTCGCCGAAGTTCCGGCTGCCTTTCGCTTGATGCAGCGGCGCTCGCTTCGTTATCCACAGAATCCGGCATGGTCTTGTCCCCTAGGACTCGCGGCGTTGCGCGCCGCGGCTCTCGTTTGGATTGCTTCAACCAGCAATTCTGGCATGAAAATTTCGGCGACGACTTCGCCTGTGTCTACATGATGTGGCAGGACGGCGCGCTGCGGGTCGTTATCCGGCCTGTGCAGTTCTTCGATTGTGACTTTGCAGCCCGGGACCCCGAGTTGTCCGATAGCGTGGGCTTTGGTTTTGTCGGGTGAAGTAGTCAGCTCCGGGATCGCGGTAGAGTTCGCCGGTGATGAGCATGTGCCAGGCCGCGGCGTGCATGGCATATTCGACCGCGACGAGGGCCTTGACCGGTCCGCTGAAAGGGCCGCGATGCCCAGGGCTCCGTTGAGGTAGCGGTTACCCGGCCGGGTCTTGGCTGATTTGACCCTTCCGGCGGCTTCGTTGGCCCTCCCGGGGACGCGCCGACCCACGATGCCAGCTGTTGCGGGTCGATGTGGTGCAGATACAAGGCCGCCATGTAGCGGTGATGATCACTGAACCGGCCGGTGAGCCCATCGGTGAGCCGGGGATCTTCGCATGCGTCCGTCCGTGGGCCAGCTCGGCCAATACGGCCGGGCTCGTTCTGGCACCCGTGCGCGCCTAGATCGGCAAGCGGCTCCTCCAGCCAGGCTCACCGCCCGGCAGATCAACCCGCTGACACCGCTATTTACAGTCCCCACGGTCACCGAACTGCAACTGCACCGGGGACTAAAGGGACCCCGTTGTTTAGCTGTTGGTGAGGGTGACGTCGTCGAGGTACATCCAGGTGTCATCCGCCGGGCTGGTGCCGTCGAGGTGGACGTTGAACCAGAGCGTGATGGTCTGGCCCTTGTACGCGGAGAGGTCCGCGCTGACTTGGGTCCAGGCGCCGTTGTTGCAGAGCTTAAAGAGGCTCGCCAGGGTGGTGCCGCCCGTGCTGCGGACCTGTGCTTCCATCCAGTCCCACTGGCACGTGACGGTGCCGCCGCAGTCGCCGTCATCGGTGTGGGGCTGGTACCAGAAGGACAGCGTGGACGTCCCGGTAGCCGGCACCGTGATGGTCTGGGACAGGCTGCTGTCGCCCAGGGGCTCCGCCCCGGATGCCAGGCCCAGCAACGCGGAACCTGTCCCGCTGTGGGCGACAGCGGAGGCCACGGGTGCCCTGACGCCGCCGGTGGTCCAGGAAGTGAGCCCGGATTCGAACCCGCCGTTGGTGATGGCCGAGGATGTCGTTCCCGTGGGAGTGACCGGCGCCGACGCCGCCGACGCCGGGGACGTGCCGACAGCGTTCGTGGCCGTGACCGTGAACGTGTACGCGGTGCCGTTCGTCAGGCCGGTCACGGTGGCGGTCGTCGCGGGCGGGTTTCCGGTCACGGTGACCGGTGCCAGGGAGGTGGTGCCGGCGTGCGGGGTGACCGCGTAGGAGGTGATCGGAGAGCCGCCGTCGGCCGGCGCAGTCCAGGACACCGTGGCCGAGGCGTTCCCCGCCGTCGCGGTGACCCCGGCGGGGGCCGCGGGTGCCGTCGGCGTCGTTTGGTTGTTGGTGAGGGTGACGTCGTCGAGGTACATCCAGGTGTCATCCGCCGGGCTGGTGCCGTCGAGGTGGACGTTGAACCAGAGCGTGATGGTCTGGCCCTTGTACGCGGAGAGGTCCGCGCTGACTTGGGTCCAGGCGCCGTTGTTGCAGAGCTTAAAGAGGCTCGCCAGGGTGGTGCCGCCCGTGCTGCGGACCTGTGCTTCCATCCAGTCCCACTGGCACGTGACGGTGCCGCCGCAGTCGCCGTCATCGGTGTGGGGCTGGTACCAGAAGGACAGCGTGGACGTCCCGGTAGCCGGCACCGTGATGGTCTGGGACAGGCTGCTGTCGCCCAGGGGCTCCGCCCCGGATGCCAGGCCCAGCAACGCGGAACCTGTCCCGCTGTGGGCGACAGCGGAGGCCACGGGTGCCCTGACGCCGCCGGTGGTCCAGGAAGTGAGCCCGGATTCGAACCCGCCGTTGGTGATGGCCGAGGATGTCGTTCCCGTGGGAGTGACCGGTGCCGACGCCGCCGACGCCGGGGACGTGCCGATTGCGTTGGTGGCGGTCACCGTGAAGGTGTAGGCGGTGCCGTTGCTCAGCCCGGTCACGGTGGCGCTGGTCGCGGGCGGGTTTCCGGTCACGGTGACCGGTGCCAGGGAGGTGGTGCCCGCATGCGGGGTGACGGCATACGAGGTGATCGGAGAGCCGCCGTCGGCCGGCGCAGTCCACGACACCGTTGCCGAGGCATCCCCCGCCGTCGCGGTGACCCCTGTTGGCGCAGCAGGCGCCGTCGCCCCGGGGGTGACGTCGATCATGGAGTAGTCGTCCGTGGTGATCGATCCGCTGGATTGGATGTTCAGTCCGTAGCTGATACCCGAGGCGCCTGCCGGAAGAGCCGGTGTGGTCCAGGTTGTCTGGGTCCAGTTGCCGCTGGCGTTGAACAACGGGCTCGCCGTCCAGTAGGTCCAGTATCCAGTTCCTGTCCGGTAGTAGACCTCGAACTGGGTGATGACGTTGGACTTGTACCAGGCACTGAGCTGATAGACATGGCCTGGAGTGCCCGTAGGCGAGCAGCCGCCAAGGTCCAGGGCCGGCAGGAGCTTCGCGTCACCGCTGACGTAGCCGCTCAGTCTCAGAAGCTCTGCGTTGTTGCCCGTGTGGCCAGGCGAGACCACCGAAAAGCTGGGCGTGTTGGTGCCGAACCCACCCGCAGCCCAGCACAGCGGAATCCCGCTGGTAAGCGTCTCCAAGCTCGGGTTCTGGATCATGTTGGTCCCCGGGGGAGGGGGCGGGGGCACGGCAGGACCGGAGACGAGCGGCTGGACGGCGCCACCGATTACCTGGTCAACAGTCTTCACAGCAACGCCGCCTGCCGTCTGTTGCTGCGCCAGCCAGGTCGTGAATTGGCTGAACAGATCGGGGCTGATGGTGAGCGTCGGATCGGTCCCCACCGCGATGTGGTGGAAGGTCAACTGAACCCAGCCACCGCCAGCGGCCTGGGCCTTGGTCACGGAGTTCTCAAGGTTGGCCAGCGTCCACGTGCCGTTCACTTCCTCCGGTGCTCGCGTGTCATAGGGATTGGCGGGCGGGATGGTTTCCGCCGCCGGGAGCCCAGTGGCGTCCTTGCTGTAGAGGTCCCCGAGGCCACGTGCGCTGTTGAACCCGCAATTCTTCACGATGGTCTGCACCGCAGGATCCAGGGAAGCGAAAGGGTAGGCAAAGCTGGTGACCTTGAAGCCCATGTTGGCCAGGGCGACCCTGCCGTTGCACACCTGGCGCGTCACTTCATCCGAGGTCAAGGTGACCAAATCGGGGTGGGTGACGGTGTGCCCGGCAATCTCGTTGCCGTCCGCATAGAGTTGCTGCAAGTTCGCCGAGGTCAAATAGCCGGGTTGATCGATCCGCCCGGAGGTCAAGAAGTAGGTGCCGTGAAGCCCGAGGCTCTTCATCGTGGCTGCGGCAGTCAATTGGTCGGTGTTGCCGTCATCGAAGGTCAGCGTGATGACGGTGCTTGCGGCAGCATGGGCCGGCAAAGCAAAACCGCTGAGTAGTGCTGAGACCATCGCGACACAAGCTCCAGCCGCCATCCAACGGGCGCCAGCATGCCTGGTGGCCGCCTTCCTCTGCATTTTCAACTTTGTCGGGGTTCGAGGGCATCGCCGGGTCGAGAACATTTCACTCACAGTCCAATCGAACGCGGAGGGACCCGCCAAGCATGGGGTGGTCCCCCACAAGACCTGCGCTGACCTTACGGCCCCACATCCAGCCACGTCGCGAGTGTGCCTCACCCGATAGGGCGCCGCCCTTAGCCAGCGAGCACTCTAGAGTTCGTTAACGAATCACAGCGCTCGAATCAGCGGCGGCCGGATGTGTGTTCTGTCACCGGGCTCAGCAGCGGAGGAGGATCAACAGGGCCGAAATGAGGGCAACGGCGCTTCTGGCGGTGGTCTTGGTGGTGGTCAAGGGGGCAGTGCTTATCTTCCTCAAATCCCGTTTCAAGAACTCAAGTAGTCCTTCGGCACTCTGGCGTACTGCCACCGCGAAAAGACGGGTAGCCGACACTCGCGTTCCACACAGGTCCCCTTCATAGGCTGGCTCTGGTTGTCAGGCTCCGCCTCCGGGGGATACGGGCACCACACCTCAGCCACGCTTGGCATAGCGGATAGGGAATCGAGCACTCAAAAGGGGTAGACATGTGCGCAGCTATCGCCACGTCCGGATTCCTTAGATCCCATTCGTGGAAACCAAGTAGTCTCACCACTTTCCTCAACTAATTCCCTGCTAACCCGCTAGTGCATACAAGGGATCCAGGCCTGTGGGCGGCGCCACTTACTGCTCGTGCTCACTAAATCCCGGAAGGCCGTGTGCTCGACTCAAGGAGGAACGAGGCCCTTGCTCACCGATTACATCGCAAACACGCAATCAGACGATGTTGGCCTGCTCGACTGGATTATTCTGGCAGGGTTCTCTCTCTCCGTAGGTGGCGCAGCGGTTTACCGCCTGCTGGCCACATGGAACGGCTGGTGGACCGATGATGAGTAACCAGTTCCGCAGATCCGCAGTCTCGGCGCTTGTCCTGGCTACGCTGGGCGTTGTTACCTTGGTGGTCCATCACCAGACTCATGACTTAATTCTGCTCGCTTATTGGTACCTGGGCGCCTCCGTCATTGCGGCATGCCTCATTGCGTTTGTCATCGGGCGCCGGTATACAAATAACCCGGTCGCGCCCGGTCGGGTTCTTTGCATCGTCCCCTCATACAATGAGGATCCGCAGGCCCTACATGACACAGTTATGGCCATCCTCGCGCAGACCGTCCCCGTGGACATCATCGTCATTGATGACGGGTCCCAGATGCCTGTGGTTCCCTCTGTGAATCATCCCCGTGTTACTTGGTTGCGGCAGGAAAACAAAGGCAAACGCGGCGCCCAGGTGAAGGTGCTGCGGCGCTTCGATCGAGCCGAGTATCAATTCATCATGACGGTGGATTCCGACTCCGCACCCTATCCGGACGCTTGCGAGCACTTGCTCCGGGCCATGTCTAACCCCCGCATCCAAGCAGCAACTGGCATGATTTATGTTCGCAACCACGGCGCCGGCTGGGTGACACTCGCGGCAGACATTGACATAGGCACCTCATGCGTCATGATGCGGGCCTCCCGATCCATGCTTGGCGCGCTCGAAACGACGTCCGGCGCCCTGGCCCTCTATCGCAGCGACCTGCTCTATGACCACCTGGATGCATATGAGGTGGAATGCGGCACCGGAGATGACCGCTGGCTCGCGCTGCGGGCGCTGCGCCGCGGCGAGGTCGTCGCCGTCGCCGAAGCCGGGGTGGAAACAGACATGCCGACCACACTCAATGGCACATACAGGCAGAGACTGCGCTGGGCACGGTCCTGGTGGTGGATGCTGCCTTACGTATTTCGGCACATGACGCTTAAGAAACTTGTGAGTCCGCTGTACGGGCTCATGCAGCTTCTCATCGCCCCTGCCATTGTCATGTACATTTTGGCTGAAACCGTGCTCTCTGTTGGCGGCCGCTATGCCGGGCACGGCCAGGTTCTGGCCATATACATTGGCGCGTATGCGATCGTGCGCTACGCCGGGTCTGCCCTGTACCTCATCGGGCGCCCGAACTTATCGAAGCGGGAGAAGCTGCTGTGCTGGCTAGTTGGGACACCTGGAGCAATTATCCTCAACATATTTCTTCTGACCCCGATCCGCTACATCGCGCTGGGAAAACTCATGGATAACCGCTGGCAGACACGCGAACTCGACACGGCCGGGCTCGCCCGCAGCGTACCTAGAACGACGATCCCACAAGACGAACGGGGGAAGACCTATGCGTGAGCAGCAATGGAGTCCAAGCTCTTCCTTCGCCTTGACCACGGCACCGGCCATAGGGCGTTCGAAACGGCACCCCCTGGCCCTGGCCACGAGGTATCTATGCGCCGCCCTCGTGGCGGTGATGTCCCCGTTCAACGCAATGGCCGCGCCTCAGACGGCAACTGCCGCGGAGAAAATACCGCCGGTCCGAACTGTGGTATCGCTCACGTTTGACGACGCCTTCGCCTCTGTCGAGGCCGCACGACCTAGCTTAGCTCGACACAATATGCACGGCACTTTCTACATCCCGAGCGGGCTAGTGGATCTGCCAGGCAGGCTTACCTGGGCACAGATCGAGGAGCTCCAGGCTGAAGGAAACGAAATCGGAGGCCACACCGTCAACCATTTCCACCTCGATAAGCTTGACCAGCCCGAGCAGGCACGCCAGATCTGCGACGACCGCGTCGCCCTCGCCGCCCATGGAATTAACGTGACTTCCTTTGCATATCCTTACGATGGATTTAAAGCAGAGACTGAAACGATCGTAAAGAACTGTGGATACAACAGTGCCCGGTCCGAGGGCGGCTTCGCAGGTAGCTGCCAATCCGTGTGTCCGTACGCCGAGTCCACTCCAGCGGACGACCCATACAAGGTCCGCACCGCATCCCCCGTCGTTACAACCACCGGGCTTCCAGCCATCGAGCAGCAGATCACCGACGCTGAGGCACACGGGGGTGGATGGGTTCCGCTCGTGTTTCACGACGTCTGCGACCAATGCTCCGATATGGCCATCTCCCCGGCTAATCTTGAAACCCTTCTCAACTGGCTTCAGTCAAGAGCAGCCGTTGGAACGGTAGTCCAAACCGTTGCACAAGTGGTCGGAGGAAACGTACTGCCAGCGGTGGCAGGGCCAGTGGATACCCGTCCTCTCGGCCAACTAGTCAACGCCTCACTCGAGACTCCGGCCGAGGCCGGTACAGGTTCCACGCCTGCCGTCGCCAGCCAGTGCTGGACAAGTACCGGGTACGGGGACAACACTGCGTCCTGGGCCCGGGTACCTGAGGCCCACTCCGGTGCGTGGGCAGAGCAGGTGACGATACAGAAGTACACCTCAGGCGATCAAAAACTGATTATCCGGGAAGACAGCGGGTCATGTGCACCCGCGGTCACTCCCGGCCAGGCGTATACACTGAGTGCTTGGTACACTTCTTCAGCGCCGACCCGAATTTTGGTCTTTTATCGGACAAAGACGGGCGCCTGGAAGTACTGGGTCGAATCACCTCAGGCTCCCCCCTCTACGACGTGGCGGCAGGCAAATTGGCAGACACCGCCCCTGCCTGCGGAAGCCACGCGACTTAGCTTCGGATTACAGCTTGCAGCCGCCGGAACGCTGACCACCGACGACTACGCCTTGACAGCCTCCGATGCCGGCAGCGGGACACCTGCGGGCGCCGAAAGTAGTATGATACTGCCATCCGACGGGGTATTCGGTCTCCTGACCGGAGGGGCACTCCTTGCCTTTGTCGGCTTCCCCACGGTAGGTTTCCTGGGTTGGCGTTGGATAAGGCAGAGGCGGACTCGCTCCCTCACCGCGTTGGTGCCCTGACGGCCCGTTGTGACCGGCTTTGTCACAAAGCCGGATCACCATACACCGGAGAAAGCGCATGAGCAGGTTCGCCCCCTCGGGCCGTGCCCGAAGGCCTGGTTGCCGCCTACCGCGCATCATCCCCCGAATTGGGCGCGGAAACACCGTGAACACCCTCTCGATCCTGATCACGATACTGACCCTCGTTGGGGGAGCGTTCCTCCTCTCAGGTTCAACGGGCACCACTCCCAACGCGTTAACTCCGACGTTCCCATTGGGCAAAAACGTGCGCGGGGGATGGAATCTCGATACCCCGGAACGTGTCGAATCGGCAGCATCAGCCGGCGTTACTGTCGCCTTCCTCTATGGGGCCCCACCCCAGCCGGCCAGCTCACTGGGAACAGCCCTCATCCGCAATCAAATGCGCGTCGTCAGCGCCGAGATTTCGGACCTCGTTTCCGCATATGAGTGCACCCGAACCCATACCGTGGCACCCAAGCCTCCAGGGGAGCCGCGGGACGACTATTGCGGCTCGGACCCCCACTATACGCTTCCGCATTTACTTTCCGATGTCCGGGCTCTAGTCCAACGGGACCGGAACAATCCCCTCGTCGCTGGCTTCTGGGTCCTTGACGATACTCCCGACTGGGATTTTGGCAGCCTGCGTGAAGTGCTGTCCGCAATCCGCGCCATCATCCCACCCGAGAGCCCGGCGATCTGTGGCTTCAGCGCTAGTCTCGAACCACATGGTGACGACCTCTGGCAACCCGGGTTCGCAGCAAACTTCTCACCGGAGGGGTGCAACATGGTGGCGCCGTACATCTACGCGGATTCACGCAACCCTAATGACACAGCCCCATCCGGCATCGATTGGTCAATGCAGCATCTTCTGCCAAAAATGAAGGCAAGCCTGACCCAGTACGGCTGGAACCCCGCCAGCCAGCCATTGCTCGGCATAGGGCAAGCTTGGGGCGGACAAAAAACGAATAGCGGCGCCGTCACTTACCCGCCGGGAGCCGCCGAAATAGTGATCCAAGCGAAAGCATACTGCGCAGCCGGAGCCCAAGGGATCGCCTGGTATGCGTGGACGGTATCAGGACTGAGTAACATTCAAAGCCCCGAGAATACCCAATCAATCCGTCAGGGCGTACTCGAGTCCGTCGGCGTTTGCAAGAACGCCGGATGGTAGTCGGCATCACGACGCCGTCAATGGACAAGGTGGAAGTGAAACTGGCCGCACTCGGCATTGTCGCCGCGGCAATGGTGATCTTCATCGGTTTCGGCATCCTCAACCCGACCTTCCTCACACTCAACAACCTCGGAGACGTCGAAGTATCGGCCTTTGTCAACGCCGCCATCGGCACGGGCTGACCTTCGTCACCGGAGGGATCGATCCGTCCGTCACTCGCGAGCTTTGTCGGTGTCTTCTCAGCCAATCTCATGGTCAATGCCGGAGTCGCCCCAGTGCCGGGGCTCCTGACCGGTCTCGTCTTCGGCTTCGTTGCCGGTGCATTTATTCAGCCGGCGGGTCGGCGGGCGGAACAGCGCCGACAGCGACAGCACGGTCGAGGAGTTCGACGTCGATCGCGTCGCCGCTGTTGTCGAGGTCGACGTGGCGGGCACCTTTCCACGCGCAGGCGTTGGCCTGGGATGCCGTCCAGAATTGCTCCCAGTTGTTGAGTTTCCACTCGTCGCGCTCATATCCCCGGGCTACAAGGCGCTCCCTGACGGCCTCGCCATCGGTTCGAACATGCACCACGATCAGCTCGGCCTCAGGCCAATGGTGCTCCCGCCGGGCGTTGATGAGGTAGTCCGGATCAGTGAAGAACTTGCCAAAGGGAGCGTCCAGGACCACGGAGCGGCCGATGCTCAGGTTGTCCCGGGTGAGGTCCAAAATGGACGCGTACTCCAGCGGCAGGATGGCCTGCTGGTAGAACTCGTTGTTGTCCCGCTCGTTCGGATCGGAGCCGTTGAGCGTCAGCAAAAGCTCTGTGAATCGCTTGGTGGCGGTGTCCTTGTCGATGTAAGCGGCACCGTAGTGTTCGGCGAGGAGCTTGCTGACGCTCGACTTGCCGGAGCCCGCCGGCCCGATCACGAAAAATACCTGCGGCATGGTTGTCTTCAACTATCTGTTCAGCATTGAACCCTGGATCAAAATCTTTCAACAAAGGGCTGTGGCGGGTGGGCGTTGTTGCCGTCCCCGCCACAGCTCTGAGGCTAGGCCGTGACTGAGGCCCGACGGTCCTTGACGAAGAAGCCGTAGGAGAGTGCACCCACAACCAACAGGACTCCGCCGATCAAGAAGACGAAGGTGTAGTTGCCACCGGTCTCGGTGAGGATGAAGCCCGTGACGATCGGGGCGAGTGCCGCACCGAGAAAGCCGCCGAAGTTCTGGATGGCGCCCAAGGATGCTACCTGCGTGGGTTCTGCGATGTCCGCGGCCAGCGTCCAGAGGACACCGATCGGCACCTGGGCGGCGAAGTAACCGACAGAGAGCAGGACGATGGCCAGTGCGGAGTTGTCAACGTAGGCAACGGGCAGGACGGCTGCGGCTGCGAGGAGTGCGCCTCCGACGATCGGGAGCTTGCGGGCGGTGACGGTAGGAATGCCGCGGCGGATGGCCCTGCTGGAGATCACGCCGCCGGTCAGCACACCGATGATGCCGCAGAGGAACGGAAGGGCTGCGAGCCATCCACTCTGGCTGAGGCTGAAGCCACGCGCGGTCTGCAGGTAGCTCGGGAGCCAGGTGAGGTAGACCCACACCGTGTAGAAGATGCCGAACGCGCCCAGAACCATGAACCAGGTGTTCTTCTGCTTGAGCAGTTCACCCCAGCCGGCTTGCTTTTCCTTGGGCTTGGACTGCTCTTCGAACTCGGCACCCTTGATGAGGAACTGTTCCTTGAGCGTGGGGTCACGGTAGACGCGGAGCCACACGAGGGCGACGATCACGCCGAGGGCGCCGATGACGATGAACATGCCACGCCAGGTCATGGTCAGCAAGAGGAAGGTCAGCAGCGGCGGCGCAATCGCGTTGGCAATCTGCGAGCCGGTGTTGACGATCGAGACGGGCAGGGCGCGCTCTGTCTTGTTGAACCAGCGGTCGGCGACCTTCAGCCCGGAGGTGAAGAACGGGGATTCGGAGATACCCAGCGCCACGCGGGCGGCATACAGGAAGCCGAAGGAGTTGGCGAGGGCGGAGAGCATCGAGATGATGGACCAGAGTCCGGCCGCCCAGGCGAACATGCGCTTGGGACCGTATTTGTCCACGAGGTAGCCGGCCGGCAGGTTGGCGATGGCGTACGGCCACGAGAATGCCGAGAGCAACAGCCCCATCTGGAGCGCATTGAGGCCGAATTCCTTGGCAATCGTGGTGTTCGCGATGCTGAGGTTGTTTCGGTCCAGGTAATTCACGATCCCGCCGATGACCAGCAGAGCTACCAGGTACCACCTGATTCTCACGCGCCTCAGGGGCTTGGTGTCCGTGGCGTCTATATCTGCTGATGCTTGGCTCATGCAGCTCACTCCTTTGTGTTCTGACCGACAGTCTTTGTCGGGTTGTGCTTTCGCCGGCTCCTGCCGGGTCTTGTTTGCCGGCCGGTGCCGGACTCCGGCTGCGCCGGGTTGTGGATCGCGGGTTTCGGCTAGCGCCGGGCTTCGTCGATCGCTGCGAGGAAGGTCTGTGCAGCGCGGGCAACCAGTCCGTAGTCGCCGTCGTTCTGGGCCGCCTTTGTCACAAAACTTCCCACGCCGACGGCGGTCACACCGGCGTCGAACCAGGCGCCGACATTCGCAGGGGTTACTCCGCCGGAAGGCATGATGGGTGCCTGCGGAAGTGGCGCCAGGATGGTCTTGACGTATGAAGGCCCGCCCAGTTCAGCGGGGAACAGCTTGATGATGTCCGCCCCGGCTTCCAGGGTGTTGACGACCTCCGTGGGGGTGAAGGCTCCGCTGGCAGTGACGGCTTGGTAGCGGTTTCCTGCAGCGATCATCTTCGGGTTGAGCTGCGGGCTGACCAGCAACCGTGCACCCGCCGAGATGGCTGCGAAGGCGGCCTCTGCGTCGAGCACGGTCCCGGCACCGATCACGATGCCTTGGTCCCCGTACTTGTCGGCAAGCCGCTCGATGACTCCCAGTGCGCCGGGAACAGTCAACGGGACCTCCACTGCACGGATGCCGCCCTCGATGGCAGCTTCAGATACGCGGTAGGCCTCGTCGGCACTGTCCAGGCGGGCAATCAGCAAGGCGCCGGTGCGGACGATGGTCTCTAGTACTTCGAATTTGGTTAACATTGATTAAGAGATTACCCCAAATATTCACAAATCGGAACAGTCTGTGAAAACTTGTTAAGAGGGGTGCGGCGACCCGAGGCTCAGCTGCTTGGCGTGGAAGTCGAAATGCTGTGTGGCATAGGCGTAGGTGTCCGCCAGCGTCATGTCAGCTGTGAAGTAGGGATCCCACCGGGTGGGGAAGGGCGCGGACCGGGCCAGGGATTCCGGGGTTTCGCGTTCGAGTCGGCGGGCCAGCGCGGTGATCGTCTTTTCGAGTTTCCGGCCCATCCGGTGCCGGTTATAGACCGTGGCGGCTGCAACGGATCCCCAATAGTTCACGACGTCGAACGGACCTGTGACGGCGTTCAAAGCGGCAGCGAAGCCCCTGCTCCAGGAGCGGGGCAAACGGCTGATGAACCGGACCAATGGCAGAAGCGCCCGGACAATCATGTATCCGAAGACCATGTGGAAGAGCAGTTCCTCGTTGGTCCAGCGGGTTCCGTTACTCTTGCGTTGCAGATCGGCTGCCGTCGCGGTCTCCAGCCAACTGGCCAGCTCCCGGCAGGCACGCCTGTATCCGGCCACGGTTGCTTCCCGGCCCGGATCCATGGCTCCAGTGTCCCGCAATCGACCGCGGAAGAAACGCCGGCGGCTTAGTTTTCCACGAGTTC
Organism: Arthrobacter sp. DMZ02-1R; assembly: GCF_057747935.1. Taxonomy (NCBI): domain Bacteria; kingdom Bacillati; phylum Actinomycetota; class Actinomycetes; order Micrococcales; family Micrococcaceae; genus Arthrobacter; species Arthrobacter sp. DMZ02-1R. Next base: position 935,673 of record NZ_CM173230.1, on the reverse strand, counting down.
GGCGTACAGCTTGTGGACCCGGGACTTGATGTCGTCCCGGACCAGGCGCATGCGTTCCATTCCTTCAATGCCGCAGGTGGAGGGTTCCTCGGGTTCCCAGTTCTTGAAGCGGGGCGGTTCCTGCTTTAGCAGCAGTCCAGATCGTCGTCGCAGCAACCCGTGTCGGTGCAGCATCCGGTATCCATCCAGTTCACCCCCTCTCCGTCTTTCGGCTCAGGTGCGTGTGGGTTCCCTGACCCGGGACGTTATTTCGCGGCGGGGGCGAGGGACTCGATCAGGCCCTCGATGCGGGATTTGATCTCGTCCCGGATAGGGCGGACGGCGTCCACGCCCTGGCCGGCCGGGTCTTCCAGGACCCAGTCCTCGTAGCGCTTGCCCGGGAAGTAGGGGCATTCGTCGCCGCAACCCATGGTGATGACGACGTCGGATTCCTTCACGGCCTCGGTGGTGAGGATTTTGGGGATTTCGGCGGACATGTCGATGCCCAGCTCGGCCATGGCCTCGACGGCGGCCGGGTTCACCTTGTCCGCGGGCTGGGATCCGGCGGAGCGGACCTCGATCCGGCCCTCGGCCAGCGTGGTGAGGAACGCCGCGGCCATCTGGGAACGGCCAGCGTTGTGGACGCAGACGAAGAGAACGGAGGGCTTCTTGACGGTTTCAGTACTCACGAGAGGACCTTTCGATCGGGCGCGGCCAAGGCAGGCGCGGCCAAGGCGGGAACAGATGGGTAAAGGGCGCGGATCAGGAAGAACCCGGCGGCGCCGCCCAGCAGCTGGGCGAGGATGAACGCCGGTGCGGAGGCCGGGGCGATCCCGGCGAAGGTGTCGGTGATGGTCCGGGCAACGGTCACGGCCGGGTTGGCGAAACTGGTGGAGCTGGTGAACCAGTAGGCGGCGGCGATGTAGCCGCCGACGGCGAACGCCACCCTTTCGACGCGGCCGGAGCGGATGGTGCCGAAAATGACCAGGAGCAGCCCGATGGTGGCGATGATCTCGCCGAGCCACAGCCCTGTCCCCGCACGTTCGTGCGCGGACAACGTCACTGCGTCGAGACCGAACATCAGGTTGGCGATCACGGTCCCGGCCAGGCCTCCGGCGAACTGGGCGGCGATCAGTGCCAGCGCGGTGGGCGTGTCCAGCATCCCGAGCGCCCGTTCCACCAGCGTGACCACGGGGTTGAAAGATGCCGAGACCGGCTGCAGGGCCAGGATCAGTGCCACCAGCGCCGCGCCTGTGGCGATGCTGTTCTGCAGGAGCTGCAGTCCGACGTCGTTCGGGGACAGGCGCGTGGCCATGACGCCGGACCCGACTACGGCCATGACCAGGAAGGCTGTGCCGGCGAACTCCGCGACGGCGCGCCGTCTCAACACGCTCACCGGCTCTTTCCCCCGATGAGTGCGGCGAGGTTTTCCAGGGCGTCGGTGCGAGCGCGGTAGTAGACCCAGACACCGCGCTTTTCGCGCTCCAACAGCCCCGCGTCGTGCAGGACCTTGAGGTGGTGGCTGATGGTCGGCTGGGACAGCTCGAAGGCGTCGTTCAGATCGCACACGCAGGCCTCGCCGCCCTCGTGGGACGCCACCAGGGACATCAGCCGCAGCCGCACCGGATCGCCCAGCGCCTTCAGCAGCGGCACAATTCCCTCAGCTTCCGATTCCGAGAGCGGTTCCCTGGATAGGGGCGAACAACACGCCACCGCCTGGACGGGCGTTAACTCCAAAGACATAGACACTCGTAAATATTTACATCTGTCGATGTTTAAGGCAAGGCCGCGACGATCAAGAAGCCTTCCGGCTCCGGCAAGCACAAATCGGAACAGTGTGTGAAAACTTGTTAAGCTGGAGTTGTCCACCGCGAAGGAGCAACTTTGAGTTCGTCAACATCACCTCCCCTGATCCCGGAGCAGCGCCATCAGGAGATCCTTCGCTTGCTTCGCCGCGAGGGGGTGCTGAGCATCCGCAGCCTCACGGAATCCATGAACGTCTCCCACATGACCATCCGGCGCGACATCACAGCCCTCGAAGACGCCGGGCATGTGTTGTCGGTCCAAGGAGGCGTGCGTTTGGCGGAGGGGACCAGCCAGGAGCCTCCCCGGGAGAGGGAATCGAGGGCGCAGCTGGAGCTGCCGCGGAAAAAAGCAATCGCCGAGCTTGCGTCCCAGTTCGTCGAGGATGACATGGTTCTGTTCCTCGACGCCGGTACCACTTGCCAGTCCGTGGTTCCCTATCTCGGCGCACGGAAGAACATCACGGTGGTTACCAACGATTTTTACGTGGTCACGTCTTTGTTCGCGTACCCGAACGTTGAGACCATCCACACCGGCGGCGTGGTGGATGCTTCCAGCGCCTCAAGCTCAGGCCGCATGGCAGCCGACGCCATCAAGCACATCAACATCGATCTGTTCTTCATGAGTACGGGCGCATGGAGCCTGTCCCGCGGCGTCACCACGCCGTCCATGGACAAGGTGGAAATGAAACTGGCCGCGCTCGAGTCAGCGTCGCGCTGCTTCCTGCTGGCTGACAGCACCAAGTTCGGAACCTTTGCGAAGTTCCGGGTGGCGCCGATCGAGCAACTAGATGCCGTTGTCACCGACGATGAACTGGCGCAGGACACCCAAGAGAACATCCAGGAATTGGGCGTCACAGTTCACGTCGCGGCAGCGAACCCCTCCGGACGCTAGCGCTCCCGAGGAAGAAAGAGGCACCCCATGGCCAGTCCTGACGTCAACACAACCCCAACCGCAGGCTCCGGGATATTGTTGCGCCGCGGCCTTTGCCTGGAATACGCAACCCTGGCCTGGAACGTGATCGGTCTCGGCGTGCTGGCCGCCGCCGCCATTCAGGCCGGTTCCCCTGCGCTGGCCGGTTTCGGCTTGGATTCCCTGATCGAGATCTTCGCTTCGGTCGTAGTGGTGTGGCAGCTCAAGGGCGCCCACAAGGAGCGCGAAGCTCCCGCCATGAGACTGATAGGGACGGCTTTCGCCGTTCTGGGCGCCTACCTGCTCATCCAGTTGGCCATTGTGTTTGCCACAGGCGTCCGCCCTGGCACCTCAGCTCCGGGCATCGCCTGGACGGCCCTGACCTTCGTGGTCATGCTCGGCCTTGCGTGGGGCAAGATCCGCACCGGGCGCAGCCTGAACAATCCGGTGCTCCGCGCGGAAGGGAAAGTGACCCTGGTGGATGCCTACTTGGCCGGCGCGGTCCTGGCCGGGCTCGCCCTTAACGCCTTGTTCGGCTGGTGGTGGGCCGATCCCCTGGCGGGGGTCGTGATCATTTACTACGCTCTCATCGAGGCCCGCCACGCGTTCAAACACACCACCCCTTAGTGGTGCGCCTGCGTTTCCTGGAGCCGCTTGATGAACCAGCGTGATTGTTCCGGTCCGTAGGGAAGCACGGGGATCGCTTTGGTAGCGTCCGACGGCGTGTCCCGGATGGACTGCCTTGCTTGCCGTACCGCTGTGGACATGGTGTCGGCCATGGTCTTCACGAACTGGTCGCTGCACGGCTTTCCGTGGCCGGGGATCAGGAATTCGTAGCGGTGGCGCAGGGCCGAGATGTGCCGCAGGACGTCTGCCCAATCTTCCGGGTAGGAGTCCTCGAAGGAGGGATGCGCGCCTTGTTCCACGAGGTCACCTGCGAAGAGGGTGCTGGGCGTACCTACTAGAAGGTCGCCGTCGGTGTGGCCGCGGCCCAGGTAGAACAGGGTGGCAGTCAGGCCGCCCAGGTCAACCAGGACGGGCTGATCCTTGACGATGGCGTTGGGTATGACGATTTCGACGGCTTCGCCCTTGCCCGCGGCCATCTCCGGTTCCGTAGCGGCGACGAAGCGGCGCTGGTGGTCGCCGTCGTCGTCGATTGTGGCTGCACAGTTGACGTGCCCCCAGAACTCTGTGACGCCGTCGTCGGCAAAAATGGCGTTACCGAAGTAGTGGTCGTAGTGGGCGTGGGTGTTTACGACCACCAGCGGCAGCTGGGTCTTTTCGCGAACAGCGGCGAGGATCTGCCGGCCTTGACGGGGGCCGCAGCCGGTGTCGATCACCATGGCTCGTTCCGCGCCTACCACGAGGCCCGTGTTGAGCAGGCAACCCTCGGTCTCCAGCACGTAGTTGTCCGGGCCGACTTCGAGCCATGCTGACATTGTTTCTCCGTCTTCAGATGCGTTCCGGCAGTGTTCAGGCCTCGATTCTACCCACGGAGAGCCGCGAGAAACGTGAAATCGCCGCGCGTCCACAGCGGGGAACCAAGCAACGGCGTGCCTATTTCATCCCAATGCAGGCTGGCAGGTTTGTCCGGCTGTACTATTCCCTTAGTTTGCACGTCCCGGGCTCAGCCGGAGCTATAGGCAAAGGAAAATTTCATGTTGATTCGGAAGCCGTCTTTTCTTGCTTTGACCAACGCCGGGATGCGCGCCAGTCCGGAGTTCGTGGAGCCACCCTGCGACCAGCTGGGTGGGCTACGCAGCCAGGTCCTGGAAATCATCGACGAAGTCTTGTCCGACTCTTCTCAGGCAACGGATGCGGTGCGTGAAGAACTTCGCCGGCATATTGCCGCCCATCCGGGGCATCCGGAAGAGGCACTGCTGGAACACCTGACTTCGCTCCGCACGCAACAGCCCGGCTCCGGTGTTCCTGACGCGGCTGCCTCGGCCTCACAGGTGGACGAGGAATCGTCGCAGCATGCCACAACGCGGCTCGAGGCGGTACTCAGGGACCACATGCTGATGACCGCCTTCCAGCCCGTTTTCGACCTCACCACGGCTACCGTGGTGGGCGCCGAGGCTTTGACGCGCTTCGTCAGCGACGGTGGAGACCCTGCCGACTACTGGTTCGCAGAAGCCGAGGACACCGGGCTCCGCACGGATCTTGAATTCGCGGCGTTGGAGTCGGCGCTTACGGCGGCGCTGGATCTGCCACCCCAGCTTTTCGTGGCGTTGAAGCTTTCAGATGCGGTCTGCCTGGATCCGCGCCTTACTGCACTTTTCGATCAAACTCCTGTGGCGCCGGACCGTGTGATCCTGGAAATCTCCGGGCAATTCCCCCCGGACCAGGCCGCTTCGCTCGACGCGGCGGTGGGGCCGTTACGCAGCGCCGGCGTTCGCCTGTCCATCGAAAATACGGGTTCCTACTTCGCTGCGGTCCGCCATATTCGTCGGCTTAGGCCGGAGATGATCAAGCTGGATCCGAGGCTGACTGCGGGTCTCAGCCAGGATCCCCTCCGGCAGGAAATCGTCGAGGCGGAGGTCGGGTTCTCGCGGGAGATCGGGGCGGTCCTGACCGCTCAACACATCGAGACCAGCGCCGAACTCGCCACTCTTGCCGGGTTGGGAATAACAGTCGGACAGGGCTATCACCTTGGGCGGCCCTCGGTCCAGCCCAGCGAATGGGCCACGTGGGGCGGGCGCGCCGGGCGTCAGATCTTCCCAAGTGGTACCGGCAGGGCCATGCGGACCTGATAGCCAGGCGCTTCAAGAAGACGGGCACTTCAGGAAGGGCGCCCTGGGCCTCGATGATGTTCTATCAGCCAAGCGGCCATCTGCTGGGCGCGCTTGGACGCCAAGACGTCTCCTTCTGTGGCCGCGATGATGGAGCCTTTCATCAGGATGTGCCAGGAACGTGCGAACTCCTCGGTGCGCTCCAGCCCGGCTTCCTCTGCCAACGCCTGGATGTGTCCCCTGATTCTGGCGAGGTAGCCGATGCTGGCTTTCCCCAGCGGATGTTCACGGCCCATTTCAAGCAGGACGTTGATGAATGAGCACGCCTCAAAATCGTCCCGTTTGAACCAGTCGCCGAACACGTCGAAGATGGCGAGCAACTGCTCCTCGGCGGTTTCTCCCTTGCTCTTGGCTTCGGAGATGATCAAGTCCACGGTCCAGATCTGGTCGCGAAGCGCCAGGAAAGCAAGAACCAGATCGTCCTTGGACGGAAAGTGCCGGTAGAAGGTGGCCTTCGCTACTCCTGAACGCTCGATGAGCTGATCGACCCCAACAGCGCGGATCCCGCGCCGGGAAAACAGTTCGTAGGCGGCGTCCAAGATCCGATCCACCGCGTCATCACGGGTGGTCGTTTGTCCGGCTGGCGACGAGGCCGGACTGGTGGCATCCGAGGCATCTGGCGAGGTCATGGCGAGAGCAATTCTACTCGCACCCCAACAAGACAGACCTGTCTGTCAGGCCCTTTTTGGCGGCCCATCGCGTCGATTTGAACCAAGCAACACACGACGTCGGCGCTCACCTCTTGCTTCTCTCGTGGCGTTCTGCTTCTCTGGCACTACCGGGCCGCCGCCGCGCTAACTCCGGTGTGGACCGTGCCCCGGTTGAAGGGAAGTGGGACCGTCATGACTTCTCTGTGGCTAGACGCGCGCGGGCCGGACAAGGACTCCCCCGGTGCAACAAGCCCCGATGAATTCACGCCTGGGAACAGTTACGACGCCGTGGTGGTCGGCGCCGGTATCACGGGCCTGGCCACCGCCCTCATGCTGGCGCGGGCGGGAAGCAACGTGCTGGTCCTCGAGGCCAGACATGTCGGCGCAGTCAACACCGGAAACACCACCGCCAAGCTGAGCCTGTTGCAAGGCACCACCCTGTCTGCGCTGCGTAACCAGTATCCCGTGGACGTGGTCCGTGCCTACGTTGACGCGAACAGGGCGGGCCAGAAGTGGTTGCTCGACTACCTCGAGGGGCGGGGTGTGCCTTTCCAGTATCGGGATGCCTACACCTTCGCCACCACCCCGGCCGGCGCGGATCGGCTCCGCGCGGAAGCCTTCGTGGCCCGTGCCGCCGGACTCAACGTCAAGTCCACTCGGGAGACAGGGCTGCCGTTCGACGTCGAGGACGCCTTGCGGTTAGCGAAACAGGCACAGTTCAACCCGATGGACGTCTTGGACGCGCTGGCCGCGGATGTCCGCGCGGCTGGTGGAAGCATCGTGGAGGGCGTGCGTGTCATGAACGTCCGGAACGGCGATCCCCTGGCGGTGGTCACCAGGAAGGGCGAGGTCACCGCCCGCCACGTGGTGCTGGCCACAGCGACACCCATGCTGAACCGCGGGCTCTACTTCGCCAAGCTGCGGCCGAATCGCTCCTATGCCGCCGCGCTGCGGTTGCCGGACGGTGTGAGCCCGCCGCCGGGGATGTACCTTTCAGCCGAACCGCCCACGCGGTCTCTGCGGGACTATCCAGTGCCCGACGGCGGGAGGTTGCTTTTGGTAGGCGGGTTCGGGCACGCGGGTGGCCGGGCGCCGTCGACTCAGGTTCACGTGGACGAGCTGCTCGGCTGGGCCCAACGGTACTATCCGGACGCCGAGGTGACGCACACGTGGTCGGCCCAGGACTACCAGGCCACCAACCTCATGCCGTTCTTTGGCAGGTTCCCTCGGGGCCACGGCAAGATCCTGTTCGGCACCGGCTACAACAAGTGGGGCATGACCAATGGTGTTGCGGCGGCGCTGGATGTCGTTTCTGACATCACCGGCAGCGGTCAGCTCCCCTGGGCACGGGCAATCCACCACCGGGTCACAGGTCCGCGCGGCGCCGCGTCCACGATTTCGTTCAACGTAGAGACACAGCAGCAGAATTTCCGGGACAAGGCAGCCCTGAAGAAGAAGCCGGCAATCACGGAGGAAACCCACCCCGCCGAGGGCACGGGCGTCACGGGACTTTTCCACGGGAAACCGGCGGCGATCTGCACCGTGGATGGTGTGGTGTGCCGGGTGTCCGCGGAATGCGCGCACCTGGGCGGCATCCTGCACTGGAACGACGCCGAGAAGTCCTGGGACTGCCCGCTGCATGGTTCGCGGTATTCGGCCGCGGGGAAGCTGCTGGAAGGGCCGGCTACGCACAATTTGATGAAACTGCAGTAGGGGACGCCAATCCCGGTCGTTCAGGACCCCATCCTAGACCGCGCGGATTGGTTGTCCAGCCAAGTTCCAGTAGGTGATGGTGTGACCCTCAGGACAATACGGTCGGCCAATTCGCCGAAGTTCCAGCGTTACATCACCATGTGTCTCGACGTGCCAAGTCTCAACTAGCCGAGTGCGACACTTCGGGCATTTAAACGCGGACGGTCGGATATCCATTGCTCCCCCCAATAAGCAGTCAATGATTCACCAATAGTAAGTCACCAGATGACCGCGGAAGAACTGAACGACTTCTAAAAGGCTCAGGGCAGCGTCGCAGGTGCCAGCCTACGACGCACCAATCGGTCCCTTCGGCAGCAGATAGTAGTCTTGGAGACAGTGCAGCGCCGCCGCCTACATCCGCATTTGGCTAAAGGACGGTATGACCCTCATCTGCAATCCCGAAACAGAAACCGCGTCGCCCAGGCGAAAGAGACGGTTGCTCATTAAGTCATTTGCTGCAATCGGCGCCCTGGCGATTGTCTGGGCCATTGCCGGCATCTTTCTGTATGTTTCACCGCCGGCCGACGAACCCAAACACGCCGATGTGGTGTTCGTCCTCGGGCCCCCCGACCAACGCATCAGCTACGCGGAACAGCTGATGCGGCAGGGGTATGCACCCGCGCTTGCGGTCTCAAGTCCAATAGGAAAAGACGGCAAATATGAGGCCGCAATATGTGGTGCTCACCGCCCGTACCGGATTATCTGCTTCAACCCTGATCCGTTCACGACGCAAGGCGAAGCACGGGCACTCCGGGATCTCTCAAGCCAATACGGCTGGAAAAGCGCAAACGTCCTCACGGCCCAGTTCCATGTGACTCGCGCCCGGGTGATCATCACCCGCTGCTACGAGGGAGACTTGCACATGGTCGCCCAGCAAGTGAGGTTGCCGCTGGTCTCCTTGACCAGACCCACCTCTTCCTGGGCGTACCAGTACCTCTACCAAACCGCCGCCTTCGTCAAGGTCGCTATCCACCCGGACTGCTGAAAGGCCGGCTAAGCTCGCCCCTACAAGTCCGCCAGCGCCATCCCAGGGCTCTCGATCGCATCCGCAACGTACCTAAGGAAACCCGCAGCCGTTTCCCCATCACAAACCCGGTGATCGAATGCAAGCGTAAGCTCGGTGACTTTCCGAACAGCCAGCTGGCCATCCACCACCCAAGGCTTATCGATGATGCGGCCCACGCCAAGCATCGCAACTTCGGGGTAGTTGATGATCGCCGCAGAGCCGTCCACGCCGAACACACCGTAGTTGTTCAGGGTGAAGGTGCCGCTGGCCAACTCGGTCGGAGTTGCCTTTCCGTCGCGCGCCACGGCGGTGAGTCGGCGAACCTCTGCATCCAGTTCGCGGGCGCTCAACAGGTGGGCGTTGCGGACCGAGGGAACCACCAGTCCGCGGTCTGTCTGCGCAGCGAAGCCAAGGTTGATGCCGTCGAAAGCGATGATCTCCTGCATCTCGCCGCCCGCCGCGTCTTCAGCGGTGACGATCCGGGTGTTCAGCTCCGGGAATTTTTTTAGCCCAGCTGTGACAAAACGGGCGATGAACGCAAGCAACCCAGGAGCGCCGTGCGGATCGCGATTCTTCAGCTCAGCACGCATCTCCAGCAGCGCAGTGGCGTCAACGTCTACCCAGACAGTCGCCTCAGGAATCTCGGACCGGCTGCGAGTCAAGTTCGCGGCAACAGCCTTCCGCACCCCGCGGACCGGAGTGCGCGATGCAATGGACAGCCCGGTACGGGCGTCCTGGACCCCACCGGCAGACTCCACCACGGCCGGACCCTTCACAGCCGGTACCTCCACAGGCGCGGTCTCACGCGGGACCGAACCGATGAGCGCCTCAACATCCCGACGCAGGATGATCCCGCTCTCCCCCGAGCCAGGCACGGCGTCCAAGGAGACCCCGTGGTCCCTCGCCATCTTCCGCACCAACGGTGAAATCACGGCAGAAAGCTTCCCTGGAATCCGCGTACGGGACAGCGAGAGTTCGGCAAAGTCAGGGGCCGACGTAGCGGCTACAGCAGAAGAGGGAGCCTTCCGCGGCCGGGTGCGCCGAGCCTCGCCACCCCCGGACGTGCCGTAACCAATAAGGACGTTCCCAGAACCTGCCTTCTCCTCGGTCCGGTACGCCTCGGCAGCTGCGGAGGCAGCGGGTGCCTCGGAAACAACCTCCGCGGGAGCGGCCACTTCCGCGGGACCGGCCTCTTCCACGGCCTCTTCCGCGAGGCCGGACTCGACCACGGCACCAACAGGAGCCACCGAGATCAGCGGCTTCCCGACGTCGAGCGTCTGGCCAGCTTCGCCGTGCAGCACGGCAACGATGCCCGCGTAGGGCGAGGGCACCTCCACCATGGACTTGGCCGTCTCCACTTCGGCGATCGGCTGGTCCACACAGATCTCATCGCCAACGGCCACAAGCCAGTTGACGAGTTCGGCCTCGGTAAGGCCCTCCCCCAGGTCCGGAAGCAGGAATACCTGCATATCTGCGCTCATGGTCAGTTCTCCCATTGAAGGTCGTCAACGGCGTCGAGGATGCGGTCGACGCTCGGCAAGTAGTAGTGCTCCAGCTTCGGAGCCGGGTACGGGACGTCGAAGCCGGTCACCCGGCGGATGGGCGCGGCCAGGTAATGGAAGCAGCGTTCCTGCACGCGGGCCACAATTTCGGAGGACACCGAGGCGAATCCGTGTGCTTCAGCGATCACAACGGCGCGGCCGGTCTTCCGCACAGAAGCGCACACGGTCTCGTCGTCGAAAGGCACGATCGAGCGGACATCGATCACTTCAAGCGAACGGCCCTCTTCAGCGGCCGCAGCCGCGGCGGCGAGAGCAGTCGGGACAGAAGGTCCGTAGGCGATAAGCGTCGCATCAGTGCCGGGGCGCGCGACGGCGGCTCGACCCTCGCTGCTGGATCCCGCCGAAATGTTCGCGGCGTGTTCGGCGCGCAGTGCTCCCAGATCCACTTGGTCTTTGGACCAGTAGAGCTTTTTGGGCTCCATGAACATAACGGGATCGTCGGAATCGATGGCCTCCCGGAGCATGCGGTAGCCGTCAGCCACGGTTGCCGGGGTGTAAACCTTCAGGCCGGCAGTGTGTGCGTAGTAGGACTCAGAAGAATCGCAGTGGTGCTCCACGCCGCCGATCCCGCCGGCATAAGGGACGCGGATGACCATGGGCAGCTTGACGGCGCCTTTAGTGCGGTTGTGCATCTTGGCCACGTGGCTGACGATCTGCTCGAAGGCCGGGTAGGCGAAGGCGTCGAACTGCATCTCGATCACGGGACGCATTCCATTCATGGCCATACCCACGGCCATGCCGACGATGCCGGACTCCGCAAGCGGAGTGTCGAAGCACCGCTGTTCTCCGAAGGTGGCCATGAGGCCATCGGTGATGCGGAAGACGCCGCCCAAGCGGCCAACGTCTTCGCCGAACACCAGAACGGAAGAGTCGGCCTCCATGGCGTCCGCCATCGCGGTGTTGAGCGCCTTGGCCATGGTGATGGTCTGGGGACCGGACGCTTCGGCAACAGCCGCTGCGCTGGCTGCCGCGCTGGCCGTGGCGGAGCTGACGTCGCCTGTAGCTGCGTGCTCGGTGGCTTCAGAGGATGTGGTGACGGCGGGGCTCATTTGCCTGCCTCCTTCTGGCTGGATGCCTCACGGGCGAGTTCATCGGCGAGCAGGGCGGACTGCTCCTTCAACTGCGGAGTGGGGGTAGAGAAGACGTAGCGGAAGAGGTTCTGCGGATCTACCGGGACGTCCTCTCCCAGGCCTTCGCGAAGCTGCGCGGCAACCGCCTCGGCCTTTGCGGCTATCCGGGTGGAACCGTCGTCGTCGAGCAGTCCACGGCCGGTGAGGTACGACGTCATGCGGCTGATGGGATCCTTGGCCATCCATTCGGCCACTTCGCTGTCCTCCCGGTACCGGGTGGCGTCGTCGGCGTTCGTGTGGGCCTGCATGCGGTACGTGTGGGCCTCGATCAGGAGCGGGCCGGAACCTTCGCGGGCAAGCTTCACTGCGCGGTCCAGGACGGCGAGCAGCGCGACGAGGTCGTTGCCGTCAACGCGCTCACCGGCCATGCCATATCCGACGGCCTTGTGCGCCAGCGAGGGCGCCACAGACTGGTGGCTCAAGGGCACCGAGATGGCGTACTTGTTGTTCTGCACGAAGAAGATCACGGGGAGGTGGAAGACAGCTGCGAAGTTGAGTGCCTCGTGGAAGTCCCCTTCGCTTGTGGCCCCATCGCCGCACATGGCCAAAACCACGGTGTCCTCGCCACGCAGTTTGGCGGCATGGGCAACCCCGACGGCGTGCAGCAGCTGGGTGGTCAGCGGCGTGCATTGGATGCCCACTTTGTGTTTCGTGGGGTCATAGCCGCTGTGCCAGTCACCGCGGAAGATGGTCATGGTCTCGACAGGGTCTACTCCCCGGGACATGACGGCGACGGCGTCACGGTAGGTGGGGAACAGCCAGTCGTCTTCGCGCAGGCAGAGGGCAGCAGCCACCTGGCATGCTTCCTGGCCGTGGCTGGACGGATACACGGCCATGCGGCCCTGCCGGACCAGGGCGGAGTTCTGGTCGTTGACTCGGCGTCCGACGACGAGCTGTTCGTACGCTGCCATGAGTTCGGCATCGCCGGGGATGGGATATTCGTGGCCGGGCTCGGTGCCTTGCTCAGCTTCGGGCTTGAGCGTGCCCGACGGATCCACCATTTGGATCTGATGGCGGGCAGGCAGCATGTAGTCTTCCACGCTGATTCCGAACTTCCGCCGCACTTCGGAAGCTTGGTCGTTTACTTCGGAGTCGTCCGGCCGAGCGTCAGCCAGACCCTGGGCCTCATGGTCCGCGGAGATCGTCATTGGTCCGTCCTTCTGTATCCACTATTTGTCACCAGTATGTTCCCTAGACAAGTTTCGTATCCAGCTCTAGCCAGAATCATGGAAAAGCTTGCTGGAAACGTCTAGTCTGGAAGACAAATTGCAAATGTGAGCTGGGTAACGGGCCCACACCGTGGACGAATTGGAGATGCGATGGCCGAGGTCGAAGCGGATCAGGCGGAAGTCCCTCTGGACCAAGTGGACAGGGACATCATTGCCGAGCTGACGCGCGACGGAAGGATGTCTGTCACCCAGGTGGCAGAGAACGTCCACATCAGCCGGGCACACGCTTACTCAAGAATCTCCCGGCTGACGGGCGAGGGAGTGCTTACCAAGTTCACTGCGCTGGTGGACCCCATCAAGGCCGGATTGAAGTCATCGGCCTACGTCACGCTCAAGGTGCAGCAGCACTCTTGGCGCGAGCTTCGGGAAGAGCTTCGGCTCATTCCCGAAGTGCAGCACATTGCCTTGGTGGGCGGAGATTTCGACGTCATCCTGCTGGTCCGTGCCACCGACAATATTCATCTGCGCCGGGTCATCTTCGACCAACTGCAATCAATGCCAGGCGTGCAGGATACGCAGACGTTCCTGGTGTTCGAGGATTTGGATACGCGGTAAGTGGGTACCTTAGCCAGCAGACTGGCTAGGTACTTCTGCCGATAGTTGTCGTCTTCTAAGTGTGCTGCAGGTGGAAGAAACCGCGGTGACGCAGAAATCCGAGCCTGCTGTAGCTACGCCCCTTAACAGGAGGCCCATCCGCAACGAGTTGAAAATTTCTGCGGATGACAGGGTTGCAGGAGCACCGAGGACCCCTGCCTCCGAACTAGAGACAGTCCTGTCTTCGGCGTTCAAGCCTAAGTATCGGGACATAAAATCATGAAGATAACAACAAGTTCTTTGGATAAGACTCGCTCAAAAGTGCGGCTGGAGTCCCGGCGCACTTCGTGAGAGGCTACGTCGGTTTCCGTCTCAAGTCGGCGAATGCGGACCCGAGTGCGCACGCCCCACTAGCACCGACGGTTCACTTCATCAGGGCCGGACCATTTTTGTAAGCAATCGAGGGGTTTCCGCGCAAGCAGACCCGCACGCCCCTGGGTTGCGGGCCCTAAGAAGGGCCAGTGTCCCTCGTTCCCTGGATTGCAGGTAGGGGCCTACGATCCAGGGCGTAAGCATGGCTGATCCGGACGGGCCTTCTCATGCTACGGAAGGGTCCGTCATCAACTAATTTGGGTGGCGCGCTCATCGCCAAGACGGAGCCACCGATGAGCCAGAAGACAGGCGTCGAGGCCATCGCCGAGGCAGACTCGGATGAAGCGGCAGCGAGAATGAACGCGATCGTCAGCCATATGGAAAGTGTTTCAGTCCTAGATTTCCGCCTAAGCAGATTCCAAAGGTGCCGGATGCACATCGTCGCGGCAATTATCATGGGAATGCCAATCCAGGTGAAGTAGAGCCCAAGCAGACTCTCGTTGCCGGCCCCAGTTGTGTTTCCATCTAGTGCCGCTTGATAACCACTTGTGCCGAAACCCTGACCGATGGGCGACCGGATTCCAAGCAGGAAACCGGACAAGAGACCGTCTGAATGGCTTGAGGTGTTCCCTTGCTCGATGAACGTCAATACCAAGTAGACCCCAAGTCCCGCCCCAACAAGGATGCCGGCGTACTTCCCAATCTTTAACCAAACCAGATAGATCACCGTCACCACTGTGAAGATCAGGATTCCAGCGCGGGCGTAGGCAAACAGGATGGCAGCCGCCAACACGGCGAGCACAAGTACGCGTAAAATTCCCCGCAATTTGGCCATTGCCGCGAAGGATCCCAAACCCAGCAGGAAGCCCATAACAGGAGGATTCATGAAAGGGCCGCCAGGTCGAAAGGTAGGAATCCCTCCGCCAATTCCGTCCGCGAAGTATGAGGGCGGCAGCCCGTTCCGAAGTCCGGCAGGCGGGCCACCAATCACGTCAATATAATAGAAAGTTGGATCCATGAGCGGGGCTTGCATGAATCCTTCGATGATGGCCCATATCGCCGTCAGTACGGCAAAAAACAAAACATAGCCATGTATCTTCGGCCACCTGATCTCGTCGCGGAAAACAAACCCCGCGAACACGAGGCCCAGGGGCATGATTACCTGCCGCGCTTGCGCAATGCCCACGCCGGTGTTCGGCGAACGCATCACGCCGATAGCAACCAATGCGGCCAACGTCACCAGCAGCAAAAGAGCCTTGCGCGCGCGCCTATCGAGACTTGTGACGGATTTTCCGGCAGCAGCAACCACAAGGAGAGCAGCCGGGATATGGCCGAGGTACTGAAACGCCCCCGACTGGGTCAAGCTGATCAGGGGATTCTGCGCCCATCCCGCCGCGATAACCACCCAAATCAAGAGGTGATAAGACCGCGAGATAAGCAGCGTCAAGCTCAGCAGCGTTGCTGCTAAGACTACGAAAATCAGGAGCACCGCGCTCCACTCCCCCATCAAACGATTCGTACGGCCACAGACCACCTAAGACTACGTTACGGCGCCGTGGCCTCAACTATTCAGGCGTTCCAAGATCGGTATTGTTTCCGGCCGATTCGCCCACTTGAGGTCTACTTCGAACGCAAGTCAGTTCGGTAGTCCCGGCGCACCGGAACTCTCCGTTGTCGTCCAGCATCCGTTTCCAACGGGTCGGGTCCCAGTTTTTCCAAGTTGGGCCAGGTGCGGTGAGTTATGCACCCCCACCCGAATGACCGTACCATTCTCGGGCCAATTTGACGCCGCGATCTGGCTCGGCGGAGAGTGCGACTGCGTTCCGCTGCGTCTCCTCGTTAGCTGGCCAGGCCGAAATCCACCCCAGTGGTCCGGTCGGCGCCACGGATTGATGCGCCGGGGGCTGCCCGTGCTGCTGTAGGAATGCCGCGGCAATTGTAGAAGTTCGCTGCCGCCATAGCGCCGGTGGCTGCCACCATTGATGCCTCTATTTGGCCGTGGAAAGGAAAGCTATCTAGAATCATGACCAGCCGAACGGAACCCACACAAGTGAAAGAGAACAAATCTCGGTTGGAGTGGACCCAGAAAAGCGAGCTAGCGACAGCGAACCGCTCCGAAATGGGGCCCGATTGGTTGGAGGTGACTTGTGTGGACAGGGTGGGCCAACTCAGATCATCACTCTACTGACAACACCAACCAGGAAGTGCCACGCTGATTCGGGGATCGCATCCTCACCTACAACAATTTTGGGGCCACTCTCGCCAATGATCTCCTCCTTCTATCGCGAGGGTCGGCGTGAACGTGAAATTAATCCGCAGCCTTCTTCGTGCCATGCTCAGACAATCAAACAGAGATGCCCCTTTTACTTAAGGCTCGCTTGATTATCCTCGCCTCCAAAAGGACTCGAGATCTTTACCAGACATAGACTCACAGGCGCCCCAACCAGAAACTACAATCTTGCACCGCTCTCAATTCAAGGCTTAGCTCGTTGCCATTGGACACAACGGACCGCCTGGCTCGCGGCGGCTGCGGGCGGCCGCCGATTTGCAACAATGCGACGGCTTCGATTTCGGGCAACCAATTACTCTAGACCGGAAGCCCTTACTCGATTGGACACAGGGCAATTAAGTTGAAATCCAGAACCGAAAAGAGACAGGCAATGGTAAAAAAAATAGCTATCATAGGAACGCGAGGCTACCCGAGTTACTACGGCGGCTTTGAAACGGCCGTCAGGAAATTGGCTCCATACTTAGCGGATGCTGGTTTTAGTGTCAGGGTCTACGGGCGACGTCAGGCTATCGAAGCCAACGATGGCAGTAGTGACCCCCGGGTAGAGACATCGCTCACCCCGGGCATCGACGGTAAATCACTGAGCACTCTGTCATACGGTCTCACAGCCGTGCTGCATGCGCTCGTCCACAAACCCGACGTGGCATTAGTCATGAACGTAGCCAACGGATTCTGGTTGCCCCTACTGAAACTGCGCGGAATACCCACCGTGGTCAACGTCGACGGAATCGAATGGGAACGAGCTAAATGGGGTAAAATTGGTCGGCTTGCATTCAAAATCGGGGCCAAGTTTACCGCCCGATTCGGTGACACTTTAGTGGCCGACTCGGTCGAAATTCAGCGTCGATGGAAAGTTGAATTTTGCCGAGATAGCGTCTTTATACCATACGGCGGCGACCCTCACCCTCGGCTGAAAGTCGAGCAAGGGATGAATAGGCGGAAGTATGTACTCGTCGTAGCGCGCTTTGTTCCTGAAAATTCAATTCCCGAGTTTTTCCAGGCCGTCCCAAAGATCGCTGCGCAGCATACAGTGATCATAGTAGGTTCTTCTGGACATGACGATGAACTGGACGAAATCGCAGCAGATCTGGATGCGAGCTTTCCCACGGTCCACTGGCTCCGCCACATAAGGGATGACGCACGGCTAGCGGCGCTGTGGCAGCACGCGGGCGTGTATTTTCATGGGCACAGCGTTGGTGGAACAAACCCGGCGCTAGTTCAAGCGATGGCTGTCGGAGCGCCGACTCTTGCCCGACGCACGGCTTACAACATGGAAGTTCTCCCGTCCACTTCGCCGTTTGTCAGTGCAGATCCGGATGAAATCGCAAACACTATCTTGGAAAGAATGGACGATCTGAACTGGATGGAAGTCGCAGCGGCCGAAAACATGACCAGAGCCTCTGAGCGTTATTCTTGGGACGACGTGTGCCACAAATATGCAGAGTGCCTGATGGAGGCAATCCGATGATCGAGATCGTCAACCCTCTACCCCAAGTATTAGAGCATTATCAACGAGAGCTCGAAGCTACGTTAGGGCGCTGCGATATCGATTGGAAGGCCGCCGGAGCTTTCAGCACGGAAGGGCTGACCGGACCGCTCGGAAAGGGACGGATGTTGTCCAACGCGATCCTAAATGCCAGTACCAGAAAGCGTCATACCGCCCATAGTCTTCAGATTTGGCCGAGTCTTGGATTACTCGAGTTCGGACTATGGCGGCGTCCTACGAAAAGCACTGCCTCCATTGTATTTCATGATCCGACACCCATCCGGAGGCAGTTTGGATTTGATACCATAAGTAAGTTCTTGGCACGGAAAACAGGAAGCAAGTTCTCGCCGCTCGTTGTTGTTCATTCCGATGAGGCCCTGGCAGTTGCCCAAAAGCTTCTACCGAGATACAAAATTCGAAAGGTTCTTCACCCGACTCTCGGGCCGAGAAAAATTTCGCCTACAAAAACAAACGAAGTCGTTGTGGCTGGACAGTACAAACCAGAAAGAGACCTAGACCTTTTGGCAGCACTCGGACCAGAATTGAAGGCAGCTGGTATGGAACCTCGAATATATGGACGTGGCTGGCCTGAAAACATCCCTGGCTGGACGGTGACCAATCGCTTCATCCCGGAAGACGAGTTGGACATCGTGCTTGCGCGATCCGCCGTTGTGTTGGTCCCCTATAGGACTTATTTCCAGAGCAATGTGGCTGTTCGAGCACTAGAACTTGGCACACCGAGCATACTGAAGGCAAGCTCATTCAGCCGTGATCTCTTCGACAATGATCCCAGACTTGATATAGGAAACGCTTCCTGTACGAAAACCGTTATGACTAGCCTTATGCTCGCCGCAAATATGCATGAGGAACTGCCCAGTATTCTGCATAAGTATCAGAAGCGGGTGGACAATAGCTGGCGGGATTTTGTGGACGCCTTGTCGGTCAAATCCTAGGGCGCGGCGCCCGAAATCCGGCTCATCGCATTTGAGGGTGTAGTAGGGGTGGGCGCGTCGGTCGCCGGGTAGAGGTCGAGGTCTTCCGATGATGGAAGTTCCTACACTGCCCATCCGGAAGACCTCGACGTGTCCCACGCTACCTTCCTGCCTCTTGACCTGACTACGTTCTGCCGGCTCGATGAGCTTGGGCTCGAAGCTGCCGGGCAGCGTCTCGCCCCTGGCCGGGCGGTGTTGGAATGCCGTGCCGTTGATCCGGACGACTGGTGCCGTTCGTGCGGTGGCCAGGGCATCGCCCGCGGCACGGTCACACGGCCGCTCGCGCACGAACCATTGGGCTGGCGGCCGACGACGCTGCTGGTACGGGTCCGCCGCTACAAGTGCACCGGGTGCGGTCGGGTGTGGCGGCAGGACATCTCCAAAACCGCGCAGCCCCGGGCGAAGATCTCCCGCCGCGGGCTGCGCTGGGCGCTGGAGGCCATCGTGTGCCAGCACCTCACCGTCGCCCGCGTCGCCGAAGGCCTGGGCGTGTCCTGGCATACCGCGAACAGCGCGATCCTTGCCGAGGGCAAGCGGGTGTTGATCGAGGACCCTGCCCGGTTCAACGGGGCGGCCGTGATCGGCGTCGATGAGCATGTCTGGCGGCACACCCGGCGCGGGGACAAATACGTCCCCGTGATCATCGACCTCACCCCGGTCCGCGACAGGACCGGCCCGGCACGGTTGCTGGACATGATCGAGGGCCGCTCGAAACAGGTCTTCAAGGCCTGGCTCGCCGAGCGGCCCAAGGTCTGGCGGGACGGGATCGAGGTCGTTGCGATGGACGGGTTCACCGGGTTCAAGACCGCAGCCGCCGAGGAGCTCCCGGACGCGGTCGAGGTCATGGACCCGTTCCACGTCGTCCGGCTTGCCGGCGATGCCCTGGACAGGTGCCGCCAGCGTGTCCAGCAGCAGACCATTGGTCACCGCGGACGGTCCGGGGATCCGCGCTACGCAGCCCGCCGGACCCTGCACACCGGGCACGATCTGCTCACCGAGAAGCAGAAGGACAGGTTGGAGGCGCTGTTCGTTGCGGACAACCACGCCGAAGTCGAAGCGACCTGGGGCATCTACCAGCGCGTCATCGCCGCGTACCGCGACCCTGACGGCACCCGAGGCAAAGAGCTCATGCAAGCACTGATCGGCGCGATCAGCGCCGGCGTTCCCGCTGCGCTGACCGAGGTCATTACGCTGGGCCGGACGCTGAAACGACGCGCCGGGGACGTGCTCGCGTACTTCGACCGGCCCGGCACCAGCAACGGCCCCACGGAAGCACTCAATGGCAGGCTCGAACACCTCCGCGGCTCCGCCCTCGGCTTCCGAAACCTTGCCAACTACATCGCCCGATCACTCCTCGAGACCGGCGGATTCAGACCCCGGCTACACCCTCAAATGCGATAAGCCACCAAAGTCCGCCAACGATTGACGCAGCTGACCCATGGCCGATACCCTTTCGGACCGGGGACGAGCCAGGCTCGGCACCGTCTTCGCAATCGACGATCCGATCGGCAGGCTTCAAGCCGCCTGGCAGGTCAAGGAACAGCTCCGGGCCCTGCTCGCCACCGGATCGCTGGCAGATGCGGCCGCCGAAAAGGACCGCATGCGCGTTCTGGTCGAGAGTGCCGGGCAGCCGGCGCCGCACGGTGGAAATCGGCGCAAATCGCGATGATCCACAAATTCAATCAATAGGCAAATTTAATCAGAATAAATACGCCTTGAGCTCTCCCGCAGACACCATGCGGTTAGTGCTGTACCGATTACCTCGATACTCACGCTAGCCGCTGCTGCACCGTACACACCTAACAGATTTGTCAATAGCGTGTATGCGATGATTGAAATACCTAAGTTGACCAGAGCAACTTTTGCTACCGCTGTCTGTCTTTGTCGTGCAATAAGGCAAGATGTAAGAAAGGGATTCAAGAGGTAGAAGACAACAAGCGGGCTTAATATCCGGAGAATATCCCCTGCCTGTCCATAGGATTCACCATACAGAGTAACCATTAACCACGGGGCTAGGAACCACAAAACAACTGCCACTGGCAGGGCGGATACTGAAATCACTAAGGCACGAAATCGCCATTGCCTAGTCGACTGTTGCGCCTCACCCAACAACCTTGGTAACATCGCACTTTGCAAAGCTGCGCCTGCAATGAGGACCACCATTATCATGCTGTAGGCGGCTGTATACGTTCCAGCTGCTACGGAACCAGCGATTAGACCGACAACGACCCTGTCCCCTCGTGTATAAAGGACAATCGAACCTGAGGTCAAGATAAACGGGAAGCCCCGAACGATCCAGCTTGCAGCTCCCCTTTTCGACGTGAGCCTGAAGGAGTCGGCCCTAGCAGCAAATAAGGCACCCAGCAGAAGCAGTCCCAATATTCCAATAACGGAGGCGGTAGCTGTTGGTACGAGGACGGCCCCGATCAAAGCACCAACCCACTGACAAATCATTAAGATCGATGACCAGCCGGCAGCAGCGGGAAAATGTTCAGAAATGCGAGCACCAAGAACCCTGTTGGTTAGTAGCGACGCAAGCGGCATTGCTGATACCAGCAATCCTGATAGTCTTACGGCCATGTCATCGGCAACAAAAAAGATCATCAGGCCAATGAACACCATAGGCAGCGCCGAAAGAAGCCTGACAACGCTAACCTCCCGCCAGTAAATCGAGGCTCCCCTTTTACGGCGCGTTAGCCTTTGAATAGCTGAATCTCCAACACCCAGATCCGCGAAAATTAAGGCAATAGAAAAGACTGCCATAACTATAGACAACGTGCCGTATTCACTCGGGCCCAATATCCGAGCGGTAATTATTAAAGAAACTTGCGCGACCACCCTGGCCATGGTTTCCGCACCAAAGAGCCAGCCAAGGGCCGCTAATTCGCTTCGCCAACCTGACGCCTTCCTGTTGCGCAGACGCCCTACTATGGTCCGTGTCACTGGCCCACCATGGACATTAGTCCTTCCGTCTCCCCTTGCGGGGTTCATATTTCGACGGTGCCATTTAACCCGGGGGTCAATGCTGTTTTCACCGCAGACAACGTATCCCACCCTTGTAGTACAAACTTCTTTCGGGCTGGCTGACTGTACGCTGAGTTAATCATCAACCCTCCAAGACTCTGGAGTAGTGCTCAACCAATGGTTCCAAGAGGCTATTGGCCTCGAACCGGGTCTCCGCCCGCAGCCCAGCCGCCTCGGCTATAGCTCGAGCAAAATCACTGGGGTCGTCAGGGTCTGCGACCACGACGTAAGGCTCCAGAATGGAGGGCAGTGTGGACAGCACTTCGCTGGATATCACAGATCTAATGCCTCTGACAGCGGCCTCTAGAACCGGAATACCGAAGCCTTCGTAGCTGCTGACCAAGATCAGAGCCGAACATCGATCGAGGAGTTCAACCAGCGTACGGTCCGGCAACCTGCCAGAAGCCGTCACCGATGGTTGCCCTCGGTATGCATCCGTTCCCTGTCCGACCAAGACGACCTGGGTTCCGGAGACACCCGCCATCCGAACAATTTTGTCGACACGCTTTCGAGGGACGGCACTGCCGATGAACAATGCATACGCGGGCGAGGTGGCCGGCACCGTTTCCCACTCAGAAGGTAGTGACGCCACTGACGAACTCGAATATGCGACTATTGATCTCGCCGGCAAACCTACGGGCCACGGCCGATTAGTTGCAAGCTCGGGATTAAGAAAGTGCACTACATCGGCCTCCCGCACGCCGCGAATTATCGACCCGCACCAGGCCAGTCGAGCCTTCGCCTTCATGCTTTTATCGTTGAAGGGTCCCCAATCATAAACACTGTAGAGCCTTTCTGGTGTCGAGCCCCGTACGTCAACCGCCGGGAAGAGACCGCCTCCGAGGTTATGTATGAGCCTCGTGTCCTCGTCCGACTTCGGAGGCCTACTCCATCTGGTGCCCGAAACAGCATGAATCCTTGCCCCAATATCAGCGAGTTCATCTGGCCATTTCGCAGTTGGGTCAACGTAAACCGTAAGTTGGTCACCCGTGAGGACACGCTGCTGCACCAATTCACGTGCAAGAGACACAGCAAAACGTTCGATGCCAGTTAGTTCAGACGACAAACCAGTCGCGACCCAACTCACACGACTCATATTGTCAGATCCTTCCAAGAATAAAGTGATTACGCTTTTGCTGAAGCGAGGGAAGTTAGCTAGTTTTTCCTGACCAACATGATGCCTCAATTCAATACAAATAAATTGCATGCCTATAAGTAAGCTAGACTACCTTAAAGTGCCAGAACTCAGCATGCAGCTTCGCCATATGTCGTTAAGCCTGATCTTTCCAGTCCAATAGAGATCGCTTTCTCCGGATGTCCGCGTCAACCATCTCATGAACTATGGCCGTTAGATCGTGCTTTGGTTGCCAGCCGAGAACTGTGCGGGCCTTGCTGGCTTCACCTCGCAACTCCACGGGGTCCGCGGGACGAATCAGAGACGAATCTGACACGACGTAATCACGCCAGTTATTCACTCCAATATGTTGCAATGCCAGACGTACAAAATCCTGGACGGATGAACTCACCCCGGTAGCGATGATGTAATCATCGGGTGTCTCGTGGTTGAGTGCGAGAATCATCGCCTCGACATAATCAGGCGCCCAGCCCCAATCGCGACGCGCTGTCAAATTACCTAGTTGGATCGATCCGCTTCCTTGCACTGCAATATTGGCTACAGCCGTTGTGATCTTTCGTGTAACGAAAGATTCACCTCGACGCGGGGACTCATGGTTGTAAAGGATGCAGCTAACAGCGTGGAGCCCTTGCTTCCTGTAAATTCCGACAAGGTGCTGAGCGAAGGCTTTTGCAGCGCCGTAAGGGGAACTCGGGGCAAGCGGTGTCGTTTCCGTTTGCGGCAAGATGTCTGTCGAGCCGAATATCTCTCCACTTGAAGCCTGGAGAACCTTCACTACTTTGCCAGTGCGTTCCTGCAGTTTCAGAGCCCCCTCCAGAATGGCGCCCACCGCCACTCCATTTACCAGTGCTACATGCACGGGGCGCTCCCAAGATAATGCCACCGAGCTTATGCCAGCCAAGTTGTAGATTTCGTCGGGTTCGATCTTGTCGATGAGGTCAGAGATCTGAGCTGATTCAGCCATGTCCCTGACATGGGCCACCACAGTTGGATAGCGCTCCGAGAGGAGCTTCACATCTCTTTCGTGGCGAACGACTCCGTGGACTTCAGCGCCAATCCCCAGAAGCCGTTCTGTCAAATAGCTTCCATCCTGCCCAGTAATTCCAGTTATCAGAACGATTGCCACAGTTTTAGACCGTCGCTTTGGTCGTCAGGACAGCCAGGTCCGCGTCCACCATCATCTCAATCAAATCTTTGAACTTAACATTGGGTTCCCAGCCCAAAGTCTCGCGAGCCTTCGACGGATCTCCAACAAGAAGGTCTACTTCCGCAGGCCTCATAAACTCGGAATCCTGGGAAACGTATGAAGTCCAGTTTTCTATTCCCACGCGTGCGAATGCGACGTCAAGAAGATCTCTGATCGAGCGTGTTTCACCTGTTGCTACCACATAGTCATCTGCGTGCTCCTGCTGAAGCATAAGCCACATTGCTTCGACGTAATCGCCAGCATAGCCCCAGTCTCGGCGAGCGTCGATGTTGCCCATTACCAGTTTATCCTGCAAGCCCAGGGAAATTCTGGCAACTGCCTGAGACACCTTTCGAGTCACGAATTCTGGACCGCGCCGAGGGGACTCGTGATTAAACAGAATTCCGGAGGAAGCGTGCATTCCATATGACTCGCGATAGTTTATTGTCATGTGATGGCCAAAAACTTTAGCGACTCCGTATGGCGAACGGGGCCAGAGCAGAGTGGACTCACGCTGGGGAACTTCCTGTACTTTCCCAAACATTTCAGAACTTGACGCTTGATAGAATTTAATTCCACCAGCATTTCTGTCGTCGAACAAGCGAACGGCTTCAAGCATATTCAGGACGCCTTTACCCGTAACCTCGGTGGTTGCGTCAGCATTCTCCCAAGAGTAGGCGACGAATGAAATAGCTCCCAGGTTATATACTTCGTCTGGGCGCGAGCGTTCCAATGCGCGCAATAGGCTGGAAAAATCAGTCAAATCCCCACTGATTAATTCCACGCCGGGAACGACGCTTCTAACGAGATCCATTTTCGGATTATTCTGACCACGAATAAGCCCAAACACCTCGTAACCTTTTGACAACAGCAGTTCGGCAAGATAAAGCCCGTCTTGACCGGTGATACCTGTGATAAGCGCGCGAGGCAAACTATCCTCCTAGATCGGTATGGAAAACTGATAGCAATAAACATTGCTATCCATCAGACTCGTTGAGTTCTCACTCAGTTCGAAGATTTTCTCATTCAATGCGAGGATTACTGCGCCAGTGAGCTGGTGCTCTGACACCCGACCGTGCTCTCGTCCCCCTTCGCGGCCTACTTGCGTATGTCGCGCTGGTCGAGACTTTAGCAGATTCGCACCTTTGTCCGGTCAATCTCGTGATAAGAAAGCTCGTTCTTTGGCCGGGAAGATCTATTGCTTGCGGCTGCGGAACCAATCGGTTGCAGGTGCTTCATGGGTCAGATCCGGATCACCAAGGAGCATCTGTGGCCTGGTCTCAATCCTTCATGAGTCTGGGCAGGAGCCTGGTTTCGCGTGCCTTGGATGCGGGGCGGGTGAAGCGGCGGGCGTGAGAGCTGACTTTCCCGGCTATTTTCAAGGATCCTGGTCCGGCTTGTCCGCGGCTCCCACTGGAGAGCCGCGGTGCCGGTGAGTGCGACCATATGGGTCCTATGAGTTCGCGGTGAGCTGACCAATTGGCCCGAGAGGATTTTGGCTACGAAAGAGCGGGGGGCCTGTTCGCATGTTCGGTGTCTTTGGCGTTCCGGATCCGGTTCTAACCGTGGGCTCTCACCCGGTGACGGACTATAGATCGGCCAACTGACTGCGGTTCTGGTTCGTCACGGGGGGCGGTGGAGCGCATCACGTCGATGCGGCGGGCAGCTGCGCGCACCGAGGAGAGGTTCTTCATTTCGCGTAACGACCCTCGTCGCTGCCGGCCACGACGAAAGATCCAGTATGTCCGTGATCTCGAACGCCCGGACCCCGTCGCGTTCAATCCCGTCACTTGTGCAGGGCGGTTCCATGCTCCTGACTTGGCTCATTTGCTTGGTGCGTGAGTTTCGGAGCGTGGATGGCCGGGACCCTGCCGGTATCCAGCAGCGAGGTCGGTTCGACAAGCCGGGCGATCACCAAGTCGCGGAACACCTCGTCACCGAGGCCATCGAACCCCAGCGACGTGAACACGCCGGCCAACGCAGTGAACAGGACCCGAGAGTCCGTTCCCACCACGCGTCCTGAACCGTCACGACCGGCTGGCACGGCCGGCTAGGCCGCATCGAACAGACCCGGCCCGCGGGCAGGCTCAACCAAGCCCTTCACCTGCGCGGTGTCGGCTCGATGCCGAGGTCAAGGACACCTTGTGCAGGATCTTCAAGCAGTTCTCGGGCGCGTTCCAGCAGCACGCCGTGCGAGGCCTCCGTATGCGCCGAGCCGACATGCTCCACAATGCGCTGACCTCCGCGCACATACTCCGCGATCCGCACCGCAGTCGCGCGGGAGGCCGTCCGCACCCTCCCGATAAACACCACATCGGCGACATTAGGCCACACCGTTAGTCCGTGAAAAGCCGCCGGTCAGATTGCATCACCGCAGGTCAAAACCCTGGCCTGCCACGAACTAACGACGCGTGAGCCAAGTCAGGTCGAACGCCCGGACCCCGTCGCGTTCAATCCCGTCGCTTGTGCAGGGCGGTTCCATGCTCTCTTCGGGATTCCGGGCCGGGCTGCGTCAACTGCGCTGGATGGGCACTCTATGGTCTAGTCGGCTCCGGGACCGGGCGGTGGACCACGAAGGAATGTGCATGTGCCGCAGGTGGAGTTGGCGGAGATCATGACCTTCGACGCCGATACCGGACGCGGATGGCGCTTCGTCCTTCGAAACCGTGTCTTCTTCGAACGCGATTTCTTCTATGAGGAGCTATTTATTGATCGTGAACATATTGGGTTGCAACTCCAGATTTTCGGGGTATTGCAATGACCGCTTGAACTCGCCCCCTGAGCACTTTTCGTCGACTAAGCACGTCTCGCCAGCGGCACCCCATGAAATGCCGAGGAGGAACACCTCAGTCTCGGTCAGTGATGTAACCCCAACCAAGCTTCAACTCCATGGCTTGGCTGGGGTCTGACCGGGCTGCCCTGAACGAGGGCCTTCGGCCATGAGTGATCGCCGCCATTTTTGCCACCACTCAACGCAGACGGGATAGGTGACACCCGGGACTGGATACAGCCGAATCGGCCGATCATTCGATGTCGTGGTCGCCTGCGAACTCCGTGTCCGGGTTACGGCTCTGTCTGCCTCGCGGCAAATGGGCCGAAGACACTGAAATGCGAACAATGGCCAAAGGCACGGCTTCGATTGTGCGGGCCTCCGCGCCCAGCATGAGAACGGGCTATTGCGAGCCTAAGTCCGGACCAGTGCGTTCCGACGACAGCATCTCCTCCCTGCAGCCAGAGGCGCCGGAAATCGGGATACAATCGGGAGGCAGGCCTTCCCTGGGGGCACGGAAACAAGACATTAGGAAGGTTTCAATTTTGGAGCTTAGCGATTACTTGCGCGTATTGCGCCGTCACTGGATTACGATTGTAGCAAGCGCCTTCATCGGCGTGATAGTTGCCGGCTCTGTCTCGCTGGCACTGAAACCTACATACACCGCACGAACTCAGCTCTTCGTAGCAATCCAAAGCTCAGGGTCAGTGACAGAGCTCCAACAAGGAAATACTTTCAGCCAAGCACGCGTGCAGTCGTATGTAGAGACGGCGGCAACTCCAGTCGTACTTCAGCCCGTAATCGACAGCCTTGGACTTCAAACATCGGCGGCTGAGCTGGGGCAAAAGATCAAGGCTACCGCCGATTTCAATACGGTAATCATTTCAATTACCGCGACAGACGGCTCACCAGCCCAGGCATCTGCAATAGCGCAAGCCGTGGGGGATAGCCTCATCAAGACCATCGAAACCCTTGAGAGTCCGGCGAAGAGCAGCGCTTCCCCGGTGAAGCTCTCCGTGATCACACCTGCTACTGCACCTACAGCACCTACAGCACCTAATACTCCGATGAATCTCGCTTTCGGAGTGTTCGGTGGACTGATACTTGGTGTGGGATTAGCGGTCCTACGCACGACTCTCGACACAAAAATTCGCGGCGAGGATGACCTGCGCCGAGTGACGGATGCACCTATCCTTGGAGGAATATCCTTCGATGTCGATGCGACGAAGAAACCTCTCCTTACTCAATCCCCTGCGCAAAGTCCCCGGGCTGAATCGTTCCGACAAATTCGAACTAACCTGCAGTTTGCCCACGTAAGCCACGCTAACAGGGCCATCTTGGTCACATCGTCGCTCCCTGGCGAGGGAAAGTCCACAACCGCGACTAATCTTGCGATTTCGATGGCCGAGGCAGGACAGACCGTTGTTCTTGTCGATGCGGATTTGCGCAGGCCAAGGGTTAACGAGTATTTGGGCTTAGAAAGAAACGCTGGCCTAACCACGGCCTTGATTGGCCACGCAGACGTCAACGACTTGCTGCAGCCTTGGGGCGAGCAGGAACTGTATGTGCTTACTTCGGGCCAGATTCCTCCTAATCCCAGCGAGCTTCTTGGATCAGCCGCGATGCAGTCTCTAATAACCCGTCTTGAGCAAACGTTCGATGCCGTGATTATCGATGCACCTCCATTGCTTCCAGTCACTGATGCCGCGGTTCTAGCCCAGCAGGTTGGCGGAGTCGTGCTGGTTATTGGTTCATCGAAGGTGAATTCGCAACATCTCCAAAAGTCAATCGCTGCCTTGGAGATGATCGACGCAGACGTACTTGGAGTCGTCCTGAACTTACTGCCTGCCAAGGGACCTGACGCGTACGCATACTCCTACCACCGTTACGACACGATTCCTGACAAGGGAAAAAGCAATTCCGGAAGGCTAGCACAAGCGGATGCTCCCGCTTCGCCTTCAGGAGAAGATTTTGAATCGGTGGTGTTCTCCGAACGTTTAGGCGTGCGGGGTGGCCAAATTCAGGGTTGATCGACCTGCACGCACGTCAATGCTCCGATCCAAGCGAGCCGCTTGTGGACAGAGGATGCACCGTGCGTCGATCGGAGTGGACGCTCGTACATTATTGCGCCCTTCGTGAATAGGCATCGTTGGTTTTTGTTTGATCCGGTAGGGGCTGTGACCGCTTGCTGTGAGTAGGCATCTGTGTCGGTTGTTGGTGAAGTTGCGGAAGCCGCTGGCGATTCTGCGGGTGGTTTCGATGACGGCTTTGGTGGGCCAGCTGGACACGACGTTGGTGTCGGAGCAGGCCAGGATCGCGGTCTTCCATTGTTTGAATGTCCGGCGGAGGCCCTGATAGTTAGTCTGGCGAAGGACAACGTAACTTCCGATCGGTTCGGCTCATGGTGAATAGACCGCTGCCTTTAGTTGACGCCGCAGTTCTGGCGGGGGCAAGCACCCACCAGACGAAAGACGAACCGCCTTCACGGTGGGTTCAAAAATGGATCCGCCGCTGCCCGCCCGCAAAAGATCTCCGTGCCTCCCACGCTAATCGGAAAATGAGATGAACTGCCGCTGTGGCGCCGTGCGTCTGGGTCTCCAGAGGCCGAGTGGGCGACCGGTGGGTCATGAAAATGGAAGTCAGGCTGCCGGGGTCAGGGTGAGAAGTCTAGCCGAGGGCTTCGACCTTGCGGATGTGGCTGCGTTTTATTCGCGTCCGGGTTGATCCGGCGGCTGAAGTAATCGGCCCCAAGATCCCGGAAGCCGGTTTCGGGGTTGCGGTTGCCGTGCCCGGTTGAGCCGTTGCCCGTGTTCCGTCCGGCGGAGGAGTTGATGCCGGGTGAGAACTTCGCCTAGGAGCAAAGGTGCCCGGCGGTCGGGAAGCACATCATGTCCAACCGACTTCGGCCAAGATGACTGCGGCAGCGACGGGACCAGCGCCGGGGATTTCATCCAGCCGTGCCGCCGCCATTGCGAAAGAGGCCAACTGCGCCTCGATCCGGCGTCCAGTTCGGCGATATCGGCTTCGATCCCATCGATGCGCCGGAGCATCCGTTCCAGCAGGAACCGGTGGTGGTCATCAAATTGCCCGGTGAACGCTTCCCCCAGTTCCGTGTATGCGCCATCTGCGCCAGCACTTTCGGCTCCTTTCACCGGCGATGAGCACCGCCATCATTTCCCGGCCGGACGCCCCGAAAATGTCCGCGGCCACGGAGGAGAGTTTGATGCATACATCCTCGAGAAGCTTCTCAACACAGTTCTTCTCGGCCGTCCGTTCCCCGACCAAATCGACCCTGTAGCGGGTCAGGTCCCGCAGCTGGCGGATCAGGGGCGGGGGCACGAAGCTGGGGCGCAGCATCTGCCGTTCGGCGCCCTCGCGGAGCCAGACAGCATCAAACACGTCGGTCTTGGGCCGACCAGGCAGGTGTTTGACGTCCCGGGCGTTGACCAGCCACGGCTAGAGCCTGTGCGCTTCCAGGAGGTTGAAAACTGGCTTCCAATATTCGCTGGGTTGCCTCCATCACCCGCTCGATGCGTAGATCAACCAGATGGTCGGCCAGCTCCACCGGCGAACGGCTCATAGTCGAATGTGTGGAGACCTCCTGAAAACCCCTGCGGGTATTGCCCGGGTCGGGAATCCGGACACAACACACCAGCTCGGCCGATGTCGATCGCAGCGACTCTGGCAACGAGCTGTCCTCATCTTCGGATTGGGCCGACACTGCCCGTTCATCTCCTCACCCATCCGGACGGTTGCCGATCAGTGTGACCGTCGGTGAGAGTCTCGAGTGAAACGCAAAACTAATCCGCGTGCTCGGCGACAATGGCCGCAACAGTGAAGAGCCCACAGGAGGACTCCCAACGTCCGGTTAGAGATATGAAGTGAAGGCAGATCCTGCCCGTCCGGGCCGGCCATTATCGCCGGGCGGTCCCCGCAGCGCCGGCTTGAGCGTTCTCCGCTTGCCTCCCGATGAAGGGCGGCGCGGCGGGGCCTGGAACCCGGCGGTGATGTCCTTTATCCCGGACGGCCAGGGAACGGCCGAGAGCTGGTGGGGGCCGGGGCCTTCTGTTTCACAGGGCCGTGGGTTGCCATTGACGGCTCCTGTGGCCTGACGGCTCCCCGGGAGTGCAATGGTAGTGCCACATGTGAGGTTTGGGAGGTCCCGGCTATGTTTGAGCTTACTTTCATTGGCCTGGATGTTCACGCGGTCAACGTGGTGGGACATGCGCTGAACCCGGCCACCGGCGAAATCACGCAGCACACGATGGCCGCCGGCCCGGCCATCGTGCTGGAGTGGATCCGGCGGTTCGATCCACCCGTCAAAGTCGTCTACGAGTCCGGCCCTACCGGGTTCGTCCTGGCCCGTTACCTGCGGGCCGCGGGCATCAACTGTGTGGTCGCGGCGTCCTCGAAACTGCTCCGCGCTCCCGGAGACCGCATTAAAACCGACCTGTTGACCGAACTAGCGGCAGGGGTTTTGTAAGGAATGCGCGAAGCGTCCTTGGCCTGTGGCTAGGCTCGCGTCGTGATTAACAACGAGGATGTGCCGCGGGACCTGTCCTGCCTGGTGGTGCCGTTGGTCGGGTCTCTCGAGGCGACGGAGGATCTGTTCGTGCCGTATCGGCTGGTGGATGGCCGGGGCTCGACGGTCGCGCCGGCCGCGGCGTTCTTCGCCGAGTTGATGGCCTCCGGGCGTCCGGCGACGACGCAGCGGTCGTATGGGATGGATCTGTTGCGTTGGTTCCGCTTCTTGTGGGCGCTCGGGGTGGGTTGGAATCAGGCGACACGGGTTGAGGCACGCGATTTTATCCGGTGGCTGCAGGTCGCCGCCAAGCCCACGCGGGCGCATTGGCGTTATCCGACTGGTGGTTCCCCGGGATCGGGCGGAGACCCGGCGGTGGCCAGGGTGAACGCGGTGACCGGCAAGCCGTCTGGTGGCGATCGGTACGAGCCTGCGACGGTGGCGCATTGCGAGAGCGTGCTGCGCGGCTTCTACGATTTCCATCTGGAAGCCGGGACCGGGCCGATGCTCAACCCGTTCCCGCTGGCACGGCACGCCCGTGCCGGCCGTGCGGGAGCGCACCGCAGTCCGATGGAGCCGTTCAGCCGCGAACCTCGTGGTCGGTATCGGCCGAAGCTCGTGACGCGCGCGCCGCGCAGCATCCCGGACGAGCGGTTCGATGAGCTGTTCGCGCAGTTGGGCTCGCATCGCGACCGGGCACTCGTGGCGTTCTGGGTCTCGACCGGCGCGCGGGCCAGTGAACTGCTGGGCGCCACGGCCGGTGATGTCGATCCGGGCCAGCAGCTGATCACGGTGATGCGCAAGGGAACCCGGGTGATGCAACCGCTGCCGGCCGCACCGGATGCGTTCGTCTGGCTGCGGCTCTACCAAGCGCAGCTGGAGGACCTGGCGCCGGCTGGCCGGGACGAGCCGCTGTGGTGGACGCTGCGCCGTCCGTTCCGGGCGTTGGGATACGACGCGGCACGGGCCATGTTCACCCGTGCGAACGCTGCGCTGGGGGCGAACTGGTCACTGCACGATCTTCGCCATACCGCCGCGTATCGGATGGCGCGGGACCCGCAGATGCCGTTGACGGATGTTCAGTGGGTGCTGGGCCATGCGCACCTGTCGACCACGCAGCGCTACCTGAACCCGGTGACCGAGGACGTGATCGCCGGCGTGCTGGCCTTTCACGCCAGGCAGCGCGAACGCGGCCCCGAGGCTCCGCCAGCGGCGGGATACCGGCCCGAGAGCCTGCGGATCCTTTTCGGCGAGGCCGGATCATGACCGGCAGCACGAACCAGACGATCATCCCTGGAGAGACCGCGGCAGCGGCGGCGAAAGCTACAGCGAAGCCGACCGGGGCGCAGCTGCTGGCCGGGTTCCCGCCCCGCCCGCCAGCCGCATCCTGGCCGGCCACCGAGGCCAGTCGCGCTGAGGTGCTCGCCCGGGTCTTGGCGGCGCCCTTCACCCTGGATAACCGGCTCAGCCAGCAGACGCGCCGGACAGGGGTGTTGGCCGTGTTGAGCTGGCTGCAGGCCCACCCCGGCGAGAGCTGGCAGCAACGCTGGCAGGCCAGCGGCGCGGAGACCCACCCGGACTGGCGCGACATGGCCACGGTCACGGCCGCAGGCCGCTCACGCGCGCAAGCAGCATCCGGGAGGCAGTTGCCGCATCTGAGTCCGGGACTGCTGGTGCTGATCTGCGCCGATGTGATCCGACCGGGCCTCGGTTGGCTGCTGCGGTTCGCCCCCGCACGCCGCAATCTGGCTACCGAGATGGCCCGCACCCGTGACAGCTCTGCCTTCGCGGAGCTGGCAGAGTCTTGCACGCGCGCCCAGGTCGGGCTGCAGAGCGGGCAGCAGGCCCTGACCCACATCGCCATGATCATGGCCGCCAAGGGTGGACCGGTCAGCGAGGTTAGGGTCGGTGATTGTGTCCAGATGCTGGAAGCCGCGGCCGGGCTGCGCGCATCCTCCGGCTTGGAAGCCCACGCCACCAGTCCGCTGTTCTACCAGCTGCTTCACGCCCACGGCGTGCTCGGCGAGGATGCTCCGGCCGCGATCGAGGTATTCTCCGGCCGTGGCCAGCCCAGCTGCGAGCAGCTCATCGACCGCTACCGGATCGCCTGCCGCCCGGTGCGCGACGTATTGGTCGACTACCTGCGCGAACGCCAGCCCGCGGTTGACTTCTCCTCGCTGCAACGCCTCGCCTACCTTGTCGGGAAACTGTTCTGGGCCGACCTCGAAGCACACCATCCCGGCATCGATTCCCTGAAGCTGCCCCGCGACACCGCAGCCGCCTGGAAGCAACGGGTGATGACCCGGACCCGAACCACCGCCGGTCCCGGCGGTGAGCAGATCACGCTCACAACGCCCAGACTGGACGGACGCAGCGTGCTCTCCGCCGTGCGGGCCTTCTACCTCGACATCGCCGAGTGGGCCGACGAGGACCCGGCCCGCTGGGGACCGTGGGCAGTGCGCTGCCCGGTCGCCGCCAGCGACGTCTCCCACAAGAAGGACCGCTCCCGGCGCAAGTCCCGCATGGACCAGCGCACCCGCGAACGGATGCCGGTGCTGCCTGCACTGGTCTCCTGGGTCGAAGCCGAACGCGCCCGCACGACCGAACTGCTCGCCGCCACGCAGGCCGCCGCGCCCGGAGAGCTGTTCACCACCAGCACCGGACAAACCCTGCGGCGCGCGGCAATGCGCACCGAGAGCACCGGGCGCGTCTGGGCAGAACACCCCGACACGGGGCAACGCCTCGACGTGACGTTCGAGGAGCACCGCGGATTCTGGACCTGGGCGATGGTCGAGGTGCTGCGCCACACCGGGCTCCGGATCGAGGAACTGACCGAGCTCTCGCACCACAGCCTGATCCAATACCGGCTCCCCGGAACCGGCGAGCTGATCCCGCTGCTGCAAATCGCCCCATCCAAGACCGACGCCGAACGGCTCCTGGTCATCTCGCCCGAACTCGCCGACGCGCTCTCTGCCATCGTGACCCGCATCCGCACCGGCCAGCAGCAAGTACCGCTCGTGGTCTCCTACGACAAGAACGAACGCGTCTACAACCCGCCCATGCCGCTGCTGTTCCAATGGCGGCGCCGTCTGGAGAACCGGACAGTGTCCGAAAGGGCGCTGCGCAGCTACCTCGACCACGCGCTGAGCGCGCTCGGCGTCAAAGACGCCTCCGGCCACCCCATGCGCTACACCTTCCACGACTTCCGCATTTGTTCATCACCGACGCCATCATGCACGGAATGCCCCCGCACATCGCCCAACTCGTCGCCGGTCACCGCGACATCAACACCACCATGGGCTACAAGGCGGTCTACCCGGAGGAAGTGATCAACACCCACCGCGCCTTCCTCGCCCGCCGCCGCGCGATACGCCCCAACGAGGAATACCGCACCCCGACCGATGAGGAATGGGACCAGTTCATCGGCCACTTCGAACACCGAAAAGTCGCCCTCGGCGACTGCGGCCGCTCCTACGACACCCCTTGCATCCACGAGCACAGCTGCCTACGCTGCCCGCTGCTACGGCCCGACCCGGACGCCCGCCAACGCCTCGCGCAGATCCGCGACAACCTCATCGCCCGCATCGCCGAAGCCGAGGCCAACCGCTGGCTCGGCGAAGCCGAAGGACTGAAAGTCAGCCTCGCCGGCGCCCGCGCCAAACTCGCACACATGGACCAGATCAGCGCCCGCCGCAAACAATCCGTCCAGCTCGGCATTCCCACCTTCACCGATACCGCCGGACGCGCCAGCACGGGACGGCCCAACAACCCGCCCGGCTGACCCCAGCCCGGCGCAGAGCGGCCCACGCGTTGGAATTCAAGACCATTTTTAGTTCGGAGAAGACAGGCGGGACGCCCGGGTGCTGGCCGAGATGCTCGCCGTGGGCTCGGTGACCGAGGTGCGGATCCCGGATCTCGAAGAAGAAGCGCTGCGGGACCTGTCCCGGCTCCGCGCAGGCACTGCCAGCGACCTCGCGCATGGCCGCCAGCACGTGAACGCCATCCTGCTGCGCCACGGCATCCGCTAGCCCAAGGACACCCGGTGGACAAAGGAACACATCCAGTGGCTGCACCGCCAAAACCTTGGCGAACCGGCGCTGCAGTTCACCTACCAGGCCGATCTCGAGCAGGCCGAGCTGCTCGCCGCGCATCTGGCGCGCATCGACAAGCAGGTCGCGGCCACGGCCGCGGCGTGCCGCTATTCCCCGGTGATCGGGGCGTTGATGTGCCTGCGGGGCATCCAGATGACGACCGCGTTCGGGCTGGCCGTGGAGATCGGGGACTGGACCCGCTTCACCGGCTCCACCATCGGTTCCTATCTCGGGCTGGTACCCAGCGAGAACTCCTCCGGCCAGTCCCGGCACCAGGGCCCGATCACCAAGGCCGGAAACACCTACGCCCGCAAACTCCTCATCGAATCTGCCTGGCAGCACCGGCGCCCCTACGCCCGGCCCGGGCAACGCCTGCTGCGCCAGCTCGATCTCGTCGCCCCGGCAACCCGCATCCGTGCCCTGGAAGGAAACCACCGGCTCCACCAGAAATGGGAACATTTCGATGACCGACACAAGATGCCCGCCAAGGCCAACACCGCGATCGCCCGCGAGCTCGCGGGCTGGTGCTGGTCACTGGCCGCCCCGCTCCAGCAAGGAGAACGCATGAACGCGGCCTAACCCATGAACGTGCCCCTCCGGGACGTGGAGCAGGTGCGATGGGCAGCACACGGAGCTAACCCGGGGCCACCTCTATGAGCACACGGATGACCCGCCGTCGGACGCTCGATGTTAGACACCGATACGCTCCAGCCGAACACATCGTCATGCGGTAACCAACCCGCGGATGTCAGCCTGACACTGCCAGTCGAAACCGACCCGCCCAAGCACCAAGCTACCCACCCTGATCGGCACAAGATGAGCGGCCCCGGAACCACAACCCAGGAGCCGCTCACCTATGGCTATTGACAACCAGACCTACGTATCAGAGGACGGCTTCAGGAGCCATAGAGTGACGGCGTCGGCAGGCGATTACGGGACCATTTTCGGCCCGGTAAGGGCGTCCCGCAAGGGACATATTGGCTAGATGAGCAATTCCTATTACTTGGGATGGTGGGGAGGCCTTTAAATGCAGGCGGAAAGTGCTAAACCCGGTATGTGAATCCCGAACTAAACACTCTATGTCCTTCTCACCGATTGTGTCCTGCCTGATCTTGGCCTGTCACGGACCGGCGGACCCGGCGCAAGCCCGGCATGCCGGATGCGGAGCTGCTGCCCTGAGGGATGTCACCGGAAACTGTCAACCGCAGCGATCTCGCCGGCATGCCGGCTACGGCTACTGCGCTTCCCATTCCCGCTGCTTCTCGGGCTTCCGCCGGTACCTGATCCGCACCCCTGAAGGAATGCCGGTCATCTGGGGCCTAGCGAACCGAAAATCGGGGAACGCGAAATCACCGAGGCCCTGCTAGAAAAGGACCACAATGTCGTCCGCGCGGGCCAGGTCATCCTCGGCGACAAAGGCTTCGCCGGCAAATACATCGAACGGTTCATCATCGAAGACCTGCGCGCCCACATCATCAGCTCCCGCAAGGACGAGAAACCAGGCTTCGGCAAACTCGTCGGCATTCGACAATGGATCGAGTCAGTCTTCGATACCCCCA
The DNA here is from genome assembly GCF_057747935.1 of Arthrobacter sp. DMZ02-1R. Classification (NCBI taxonomy): domain Bacteria; kingdom Bacillati; phylum Actinomycetota; class Actinomycetes; order Micrococcales; family Micrococcaceae; genus Arthrobacter; species Arthrobacter sp. DMZ02-1R. Next base: position 898,897 of record NZ_CM173230.1, on the reverse strand, counting down.
AAGGCTAGCTCACCCTCCAAGACCGCGGCGGGCGAACCCTCGAAGGCATCAACGCCCGCCTCGCCGCCCGACTCGCGGCCCTCGCTGCCGGAATCTGGCATAACTGGAGGATCAACGCGCCCCGCAAGCACTCCCTGATTGCCTACGACCACTGAATCCAATAGGGATTAATCATCTAGGGGATTGAATATGGCCGTGGCATCGTCCCAAGGCGCGGCAGCGACCCCGATCAGCCTTCCGTGAATAGGCAGACCCTCGATCGCAGCTGGCTCCGGGACCGTTGGCTTTCAAGACAGATAACCCATTCACCGCTGACCACTGAGACTCGAATTAGTGGGGTGGGCCAACTAGAACTCGAAGAAGAGCCATGCGCGAGGACTCAAATCAAATCCAAACCATATCAATCCGCTAAGATCATCCAGGGTGCGCTGTTAAAGGTGTTTCTCCGGAGCCTGGAAAGGGGCAAATACGTTGGGGGCGAATGAGGATTGGCGTGTCCGGACTTCCCGCTTATTGCGAACCGTGGACGCTTTTGTGGTCATCTGGGCGGTAGTTGGAGCCTATGTCCTTCGGTTCGGGCTTGATCGCGACTTCACTGCCTTGGACAGCGAAGCTGCTTACGGACTCTTCTCTATCGGACTCATGGGTGCCTGGTGGTTCATACTCGGTGCCTGGAACAGCCGCCAGAGCCGAATTCTTGGCTCGGGGCCGGAAGAATACAAGCGTGTTGCAGCCGCTTCCCTGTGGCTCTTCGGACTTATCGCAATATTCTCCTACGTATTCCGCATCGACACGGCCAGAGGGTATGTCGGCATTGCACTCCCCGTCGGCCTTGGGGGGCTGTTATTTGCGCGGTGGCTGCTTCGACAACACTTAAGCGTCCACAGGCAGAAGGGACAGCGAATGTCCAGGCTCTTGCTGCTTGGCGGACCCAGTGCTGTTATACATCTGAGGGCTACCTTGGTGCGTGAAAAGCATGCTGGCTACATGCCCATCGCCGCATATACTCCAGGCCACAATTCAACTTCCGACGAACTGGCAAGCATCGGTTTGCCCGTCCTCGGCTTTGAGCCCCGAACAAATGCGATTCTTGAAGCCATTGACCGATGTGATGCCGACGCCGTCGCGGTCTCGGCCGGTGTGCAGCTACACCCGCAGACCCTACGGCATCTGGGTTGGGAATTGGCCAACCGCAATGTCGGCCTAATTATGGCTCCCGCCCTCACAGACATCGCAGGCCCACGCATACATACCCAGCAGGTGGCCGGGTTGCCTCTCATCCACGTCACAACACCCACCCTTGAAGCCGGCCAGCGCGTTGCCAAGCGCCTCTTTGACGTCGGGGTTTCGGCGACCCTTGTTGTGCTGGCTTCGCCGCTGCTGGCAGCAGCGGCCCTTCTGGTCAAGTTGGACAGCCCGGGCCCGGTCCTGTTCCGGCAGGAACGCGTAGGACTCGCGGGCAAGCCGTTCAAGATGCTCAAGTTCCGCTCAATGGTAGTCGATGCTGAGACACAATTGGCGGCCTTGGCGGACAGGAACGAGGGAAACGGCGTCCTCTTCAAAATCAGAAATGACCCCCGCATTACGCGCTTTGGCGGCGTCCTTCGGAGATCCAGTCTTGACGAACTCCCCCAACTCTTCAACGTTATTGCTGGTTCCATGAGTCTGGTTGGTCCGCGCCCACCCATGGCCAATGAAGTGGAAGCCTACGAACAGGATGTGCGCCGACGCCTCTTGGTGAAGCCCGGATTGACCGGACTCTGGCAGGTCAGCGGGCGGTCCAATCTCTCGTGGCAGGATTCCGTCCGGCTGGATCTTTACTACGTGGAAAACTGGTCACTGACCGGTGACCTGGTCATACTACTTCGCACAGCTAGGGCCGTCTTTGGCGGCAATGGCGCCTACTGATGGATATTGATTCAATGACTCCCCATGGGACTACTGACGCATGACAGCTACTAGACAGATCGCTACGAAGGCGAAGCGTCGCCGTAGGTTGTTCACAGCCGGCATTTGCATTGCCGCCGCTCTGGTGCTAGCGGGTGTCGCAGCAGCGTGGCTTGGCGCGAAGGCCTCCACCATCAAGACAGAGCTTGAGGCGTCCACGCAGTTAATGCCCAAGCTCAAAGAAAGCATTCTGCAAAATCGTCAAGCAGACGCGTCCTCCGCGTCCGACGAGTTACGACGCCACACGGCAGCCGCTCGCGATGCCGTGGCCGATCCGCTTTGGTCCCTGGCCAGTGCAATTCCATGGCTGGGTGCGAATTTCTCGGCAACCGCTGAAATTGCCCGTTCGGCGGATGATGTGGCAACCCTCGGCATAGCACCACTGGTACAGGTATACGACTCACTGGACTGGAATAAACTCATACCTAGCAGCCGTGGCACGGACCTCGAACCAATCCGGAAAGCCGCCCCCGCAGTGGCATCCGCCACAAACGCAGTGCGCGCCTCAGCGGAACGGCTGAACGGGATCGACGCCGGCAGCCTCCTCCCTCAGATTGCGGAACCTCTCGCGCAGGCCAGGGAACAGCTAAGTTCCACGATCGGGACCCTGGATATCGCTTCCAGCGCCGCTGGGCTGGCCCCCGAAATGCTGGGATCCGAGAAACCGCGCCACTATCTGCTCCTTGTCCAGAATAATTCCGAGGCGCGAGCGTCCGGCGGCATTCCAGGCGCCCTGGCAGTGCTCACGGCGGACAAGGGAAAGATAACCCTGTCCTCCCAGAGCAGCGCCCACGATCTTGGCGAATTCATTCCGCCCGTGTCGGTTGACGCCGAGCAGCAGCGTATCTACAGCAGCCGCATGGGGACGTTCATGCAGGATGTCAATTTCACCCCTGACTTCCCTACGGCTGCAACCACAGCGCTCGCTATGTGGGAACAAAGGAAGGGTGAGCGGCTTGACGGCGCCATCTCCATCGATCCAGTGGCACTCAGCTACATCCTGGACGTCACGGGACCGGTCAGTCTTCAGGATCCGCAGCTGCTGGCGCTATCCGGCGGGAAGCTACCCACGCAGCTCTCCGGACAGAACATAGTTAAGACCCTGCTTTCTGACGTCTACGCCCAGTTCAACAATGCTCGACTGCAGGACGTCTATTTCGCGGGAGTGGCCAAGGAAGTCTTTGGCGCCCTCTCCTCAGGCAAGGGCGATGCTAAAGGTCTCCTCACCGGCGTTGGGAAGGGCGTAGAAGAACATAGGATCCTCCTCTGGTCCGCCGACTCAAGCGAACAATCTGTACTCAACAAATACCCGCTCGGTGGTTCCATATCCGGCCCCAGTGTTCCGGCTGCCCAATTCGGCGTCTACTTCAATGACGGCACCGGCGCGAAAATGGACTATTACGTGAAACGCACCGTTAAGTTGATTACGCAGTGCCCTAAGGACGGATATGGGACGGTCAAGGTACGGGTAACGAGCACGAATACTGCCCCCGCCGATGCAGCCTCATCACTGCCGGCGTATGTGACCGGAGGCGGCGCCTATGGGGTGCCACCCGGGATCGCACAAAGTAACGTAGTCGCTTACGGACCGGCCCAGGCGCATATTGAAACTGCCATACAGGATGGTAAGAACGTCCCCTTCGGTGCGCAGCGCCACGGCGACCGGCCAGTGGGCACCCTCTCCGTGCGGCTAGCGCCAGGGGAAAGCAGCACTGTGGAATTCACTTTCAGTAAGATCGTCCAGCACAGCCAGCCTGAAGTAGTGGCGACGCCATCAATCCAATCCGTTGACAAGGTGATACTCCCCACCGAGTCCGAAAGCTGTGTAGCGGCCGGATAGCCGTCAGGTTAACGCTTTGTAACGACTTTGGATTTACTTTGCAGTAAGCACCCTTAGGATGGTAGCTTCTCTTTTGGGTGGGTCTCGGATTTCAGTTCACGTGTTCGTGGTGGATGAAATTACGTCATCACAATGAGTTAGGCATCAGGTCTCAAATACGCACGAACGTCTCAGGGGGACAAATTGAAGAAATCACTTGCAGTGCTCGCGCTTGCGGGCACAATCGCTCTTGCCGCTTCGGCTCCAGCAATGGCCGTCGATTACCCGGCTCCGGCCCAGCAGGGCACTGTTTCCAACGCAACTGTTGGGGTCGGCGGAACCACCACTTTCTCGGGTAATGGCTACGCCGCCGGCGAAACCGTCAATATCACAGTCAGCCAAACCACCACGGCGCAGGGCGCAGCAGCTCCCGGCGGTTCAGTGGTCATGGGAGTTGCCGGGGCAATTCCCATGGCACCGCTTACCTTGACCGCCGTTGCCGACAGCGCCGGCGCGTTTTCCGTCACCGTCCAGTTGAACTCGGCTGGCACCTACGTGCTGACCGCCGTTGGCGCAACGTCCGGCCACACTGTTACTGCGACCGTAGTTGCTGCAGCCGCAAGCAGCGCGGGTCTGGCAAACACCGGCGGGAAAGCACTTGCCAACACCGGTGTGGACTCTAGCCTCATTCTGTGGGGCTTGGTTGGCGCTGGTGCACTTGTAGCCGGCACGGCCTCCGTAGTTGTGGTTCGCCGTCGCGCAAAGGGTGAAGCAGTAGCCGCAGCCTAAACGCAAAACGAGGAGGGGTTGTTTCCGGTAATTCGGAAACAACCCCTCCTTGTTTGCGCGTACGGTAACTTATGACCATGGGGAGACATTGGCGGAGGCGCGGGAGACTGAGTTTCCGAATCGATTTGCCGGCTATCCCACGAATTCCGACCATTTCAGGGCCAGCTTGGCCGATAATATTACTATTCCTCTTGGCTGTGGTTTCCTTCAGCGTGGCCGCTTTTGCCATGCTGAGAGACTTGTAGATCACAGGCGTCCCGCCCGCGTGCAAGCTAAGTTCCGCCAGCTAGCGAAAGAGCTCTATCTTTGGAATCGCCCCACCCCGTTCGGATACTGACCGTTTGCACTGGGAACATTTGCCGCTCCCCCGTAGCCGAACGGTTGCTTCAAGCGGGCCTGGATCAGGTTCTGCCCGGGGGCTTCGAGGTCCGTAGCGCCGGCACTAGGGCCATGGTGGGCAGCCCCATCCAACCGCTGTCGGCAGACATCATCCGCACCTTCGGTGGCAGTCCCGATGACTTTGCCGCCCGCCAGCTCACCTCGAAAATCCTCCGGGAAGCCGACCTTGTGCTCACCATGGCTTCACACCACCGCGGGGAAGTTCTGCAGCTGGATGCCTCCCTACTCAAACGCACGTTCACCATCCGGGAATTCGCGCGGATGGTGACGGCCCTCGAGGAACGCGGCGACGCATCGCCGTCGGGCTCCAATTACACCCAACAGTGGCGAGAACTGCCGGCACGGGCATCGTCCGTCCGCCACCTCATTTTGGCGGCAGAAGCCTCAGACAACGACGTCGCCGACCCTTATAAACAAGGCGCCGACGCGTACCTGCGGATGGAAAACGAGCTAGCTCCTGCCATCCTGAGGATTCTCCGCTACGCCCGCCTAAGCATGCAGCCCTCCTAGACGAGGAATTCCTTCATCCAGGATTTCAGGTCTTCACCGAACTCGGCCCGCTCGGACGCCAACGTGATGACGGCCTTCAAGTAGCTGAGCTTGTCCCCGGTATCGTAGCGACGTCCGCGGAAGACCACCCCGTAAACACCAGCGCCCTCACCTTCTCCTTTGGCGAGGGTCCGGAGGGCGTCAGTCAACTGGATCTCGCCGCCGCGCCCGGGCCCGGTTTCCTCGAGGACATCGAAGACGGCAGGGTGAAGAACATAGCGTCCAATGACAGCCAAGTTTGACGGTGCTTCTTCGACCGAAGGCTTCTCCACAAGGCTGTTGACCCGAACGTACTCCTCCCCTGCGATGGGGGTAATGTCGGCACAGCCATACGCGCTGATCTGCGACGGTTCCACTTCGATGAGAGCAATGACCGAGCCGCCGGTCTTCGATTGGACGTCGATCATGGTGGACAGGAGCTGATCGCGCTCGTCAATCAGGTCGTCCCCCAAAAGCACGGCAAAGGGTTCGTCACCCACGTGCTGCCTGGCGCACAACACGGCGTGGCCCAAGCCCTTCGGTTCGCCCTGCCGCACGTAGTGGATGGGCCCAAGTCCGGAGGCATGTTTGACAGTATCCAGACGGGCGTGGTCTCCCTTGAGTTCCAAAGTGCGCTCGAGATCAGGTGCACGGTCGAAATGGTCTTCGAGAGCACGCTTGTTGCGGCCTGTGATCATGAGCAAGTCGCTGAGGCCCGCCTCTACGGCTTCCTCAACCACGTACTGGATGGCCGGTTGATCCACTACCGGCAACATTTCCTTCGGCATCGCCTTGGTGGCGGGCAAGAAGCGCGTGCCCAATCCGGCGGCCGGAATTACTGCTTTACGAACTGATCTCCCCGTAGACATAGGCAAATCCTACGAATTGATTTTCTAAAGGGCGAGTCCCGGATGCAAGATTTCTACCCATCCGGTCAAGAAGTCCTAGCTCCGCGCCTTCCGCACCGGGTGCTCGCTCAGGATGGATAGGCGATTGAAGGCGTTGATGCCGATGCACGCCATGCACAACACGCTGATCTGCTCCTCCGAGTAGACCCGACGTGCACGGGAGAACAGCTCAGCCGTGGGGCGGGCGCTGCTCATGCGCGTGATCTGTTCGGCCAGTTCAAGCGCTACCTTTTCGGCCTCGCTGAAAAGGTTCACTTCGCCATAGACGGACAGCAGGGCGAGCCGCTGCTCGGTCTCTCCATAGCCAATAGCGCGGCGGTGGTGCAGGTCCAGGCAGAAGGCGCAGCCGTTGATCTGCGAGGCCCGGTAGTTCACCAACTCCAGAGTGCGGCGCGGGATCCCGGTCCGGTCAGCTTCCGAAGTGACCTGCTCCGCGTAGCCGGACAGTGCTTGATAAAGTCCGGGCAGCGTCTTGTCCAGATAGCCCGCAAGCCGCGGGGTATTTTCACTCATCCGCCGAGCCTATCGGACTTTACTTTTCCCGGACGGAGCCCAAAAAGTGCCTCAAGTGCCTTGTCACCGAGCTGCCCGGCCAGGAATCCACCACCGGCCGGAACGACACACAGGAAATAGCCCTCAGTGTCAGCCGTGACCTCGCACCGAAGCTGGACGGGGCCGTGCTGCACTTCGGCAACTACAACAAAATGGAAAGGTTCGTCTGGTTGTCGATCCCGGCGGTCCCGGGACACCCCTGCGTCTGCCGCAGATCCGTCGGCGCCCCGGCCGGAAAACGTTCGCCGTGCCTCGATGACTCAGGCGTCGGGCTCAGCGATATCTGAATTCGTCGGACGCTTCACCGAGTTCATCCCGCCAGCGCATCCGCTGGATCTTTGAAACACATGCGGCTGCGGCCTTGCTTCTCCCTCTAGCGGCGCTTGAGCATCACCGCGACCGCGGTACCGATGCTCACCGCGACGGCGAGGACCCCAGGTCCGGTCACAGCCTGACCACGCCACCCATCCCATGGTGCGGCGGTCGGCACAAGCAGCACCGCAGCGATCGCGGCCAACGCGAGCACCGCAATGTTCACCGCCAGCCGCGTCCAGCGTCCCGAAGGCTCCGGCGCGTTCGGGTTCCCTCGCGTCCGCACGACGGGGCTGCGGCGCCAGTCCTCGGCTATGAGCCGGGGCACCCGCCTCACGTACGCGAAGACGTGCATTGCGAGGGTTGCTAGCCAGACCAAGAAGCTGACGACATGCACCCGGATCAGGATCTCGGGGGCAGGCCCGGTGATGGCCAAGGCAATGCCGCTGCCGATCAGCACGAGTGTCGAGACGACGAGCACCGGAGCTATCACGCGCAGAAGCGTCCGAGGCGGACCCTTGCGGCGGTAGGCGGGATCCCGCGTGTAGTAGCGAATGAATCGCCAGCCGGTGCTGGCCGTTTTGGCCACAACCGGGCCCGCCAGGAGCACGCCAACGAAGAAGTGCGCCACGATCAGGCTGCCCAGGGTCGGAACGGTAGCGATCTCGGCCACCGACAGCACCAGCACCACAGCCCCGATCAGTGCGGTCAGGCGCTCGTTGCCGACGACGCCGGAGGGGACACTGCTTGCTCTTTCCTTCAAGCCTTGACGTCCTGGCGGGGGAACAAGATGGCGCTCACCACAACGAAGCCGACAATCCACAGGAGTGCTGCTCCCAAGGCCGCCGGATAGCCTTGGAGAGGGGTCGGGCCAACCAAGGGCACGGTGGTCCCCACAATGGTGTTGAACACCCGGCCTGGGAACCACTGGGCGACCTGCGGCAAAACCACCGCGATGATGCCTTCGACCACCAGGATGTACGCCAGGGCGATCCCGACACCGGCTGCGACCGAACGAGTGAGCACGGCGATGACCATGCCCAGCGCGCTCACCCCGATGAGGCACAGCAGTTCATTGCCCAAGAACGCCAGGAAGACGCGCATCCCCTCCGGAGAGGTCCAGGCAGCCGTCTGAATCCCCTGGCCTTGAGCAACAACAAGGATGAATGTGCCGCTGATGAGCAGGGTGAACAGCATCGAGAGCAGAACAAAAAGGACCAGCGCCAGCATTTTGCCTGCCAACCACCGCAGGCGGCGAGGCTCAAAGACCAACAGGTTGCGCAGCGTCCCTTGGGACCATTCTGCAGCGAGATTGGCTGTCACCATCACCAGCGCGATGGCAATGATCAGGGAGCGGGCCTGGCCAATGATCGAGACCAATCCCTGAGGTGTGTGGAACGCCGCAATCAGGCCGGTCATCTCACTGCCGGTGGCTCCAGATGCGATCTGATGGAACGTCAGATATGCGATAGAGGTGCTCACCACCAGCATCACCCCCGCAACCGCCAAAACACTCCAGCGGCGGAACTTGAGCACTTCGCTGCGAAACGCACGGATCAGGGAAATCATGAGCGGTCTCCTTTCACCAAAGCCAGGAACAGCTGCTCGAGGCTGGCTTCCCTTACTCGGATGGTCAGGTCCGGCGCACCGGCTTCCTTGACCTGCCGGTTCAAGGTCTCGGCAAAACCGGCAGAACAGGTGACGCGCAAGACCTGATCCTCCCTCGTGACCGCGTAGCCGGCCTCGCCCGCCATCCGGGCCACCAGATCCAACTGGACCGCGTCCTGGGCTTCGACCACTATCTCGACGCGTTGGGCCAACAGTTCCCTGGCCGGTCCGCAGAACAGGGCCTTCCCCTGATTGAGGATGATCAGCCAGTCGGTGAGCTGTTCCAACTCGCCGAGCAAGTGACTGCTGAGCAGGATGGTCTTCCCCTGGCCGGCCAAACGGCGCAGCATCTCGCGTATCTCAATGATGCCGAGGGGATCAAGGCCATTGGCTGGCTCGTCGAGAATGAGCAGCTCCGGATCGGGCAGCAGGGCCATCGCCACCCCAAGGCGCTGCTTCATGCCCAGCGAATACGTTCCGACCCGATCACGCGCCCGATCGGAGAGTCCCACCACGTCCAGCAGTTCGCTCACGCGGGCAGCGGGATGGCCTCCAAGTCGGGCGAGCACTTCCAGATTGGTCCGCCCGGAGAGTCCCGGATAGAACGCCGGCGCTTCGACCAGTGCCCCGACGCGCGGCAGGTAGCGCTCGAATTCAGTGAGAGAGTGGCCCAGAACCGTGGCGCTGCCCGCATCCGGTTGGACCAGCCCCAGGAGCAGGCGAATGGTGGTCGTCTTGCCTGCCCCATTGGGCCCGATAAAACCTGCGATGGCTCCCGCAGGCACGCGCATGGTCAGGTCATCGACGGCGGTATGCCTGCCAAAGTGCTTGCTCAGGCCATGTGTTTCAATCGCGAAAACTCCTGCGGGCTCAGAAGAGAGGGGCATGGTCTACATCCGTGCGGTTCATGGAAATAGTTCCTTTCGGGGGAATGGACGTTCCCTCGCAGTGAGGTCCCGCAGTGTCCACATAAGAAAGAATGTATCTTGACGTACCGAAGGGAAGTGTCATGAGAACGAATAAACCCGGAACAACACTGCTCGACAGGACATTTCGCGTCAGCCTCATCTTGAAGGGCCTGGACGGTGTTCTTGAGCTGGTGGGCGGCGTACTCCTCCTGGTGATTACACCCGAGCAGATCGGAGATCTAGTCCGGTTCCTCACCCAGCACGAACTAGCCCAGGACCCGCACGACTTCGTGGCGAATAGCCTGGTCCATTTCAGCTCCAACCTCTCGGTATCGGCGTCGCTGTTCGGCGCGATCTACCTCTTGCTCCACGGCGTGGTCAAAATCGTCCTGGTCTGGGCCGTCCTGAAGGACAAGCTCTGGGCCTACCCGTGGATGATCGCATTCCTGCTGGTCTTCATCGTCTACCAGGGCTATCGGATTGTGGTGGCCTTCTCCTGGGGCCTTGTCCTCCTGACGGCCTTCGACATCTTCATCGTATGGATCACCGCTCGGGAGTACCGCCTCCACCGGGCGCGAAACCAACAGTCCTCCCCCACATCCCGGTCAGCCCACTGAGGCACGCGCGTGGTGATCGGACGTGCTTCTGCCGCGCGGAACAATTTCGAAAAGCCGGTTTGGCACGTGTAAGTCCGTGCCCTATCATCGGAACGTAAGGTGCCATTCGTTAGCTGAGGCTCCTTCGCGGATACATGCCAGCGACCCCCAACGTCGAGAGACGCCCCGGGTCAGGACAGGCTCCCCCGGATTAAGGGGTTGCCCCGATTGGCTCCCGGAACGCCGGGTTCACGCCGTGAAGTGCCAAAGGTCTTACGAGGAGGGGCAACCGCCGGGTGGGATGCCCGGCCTCCTCCCTGGCTGTGCAGAGCGCCGATTGGAGGTGGTCACCAAATGAGTGGTGATCATAGTCGATCCAGTGGTGCCGCCCCGACGCGGCGCTGAATCCAGCTTCTCACGCAGGTTAACCTGCGCCTGTTCCCCCAACTAGTCGCCCGCGACTCCACCCGGCTGCCATGACGGCGGCGCCTTCGGCATGTCACGGGTGGATGTCTTCATGTCCCGGGAAGGACACCCCATGCCCACGAACATCCCCACGGATCCGCAGCCCACAATCCCTGCGGCACACGAAACAACTGCATCACTCGACAGCGCGCACGTCGGCGACATCAAGGGTGCCTTCGGCACCATCAAGATGGATCAGGAGGCTCCCAGCAGCGGCTGGAAGGCCAAGCTGAAGACTCTCCTGGCCGTCGTCGGGCCCGGCCTGATCGTGATGGTCGGAGACAACGACGCCGGAGCGTTCGGCACCTACACGCAGGCCGGCCAGAACTACGGCACGTCGCTGCTCTGGACCCTCCTGCTCCTGGTTCCCGTGCTCTACGTCAACCAGGAAATGGTGCTAAGGCTCGGCGTCGTCACCGGTGTGGGCCACGCAAGGCTCATCCTGGAGCGGTTCGGCAAGTTCTGGGGCGCGTTCAGCGTGATCGACCTGTTCATCCTGAACGCCCTCACGATCGTGACCGAGTTCATCGGCATCAGCCTTGGCCTCGACTACCTGGGCATCCCGAAGGTCATCGGAGTCCTTGTTGCGGCCGCCATCATCATCGGGGCGGCTTCCACGGGATCCCTCAAGCGTTTCGAACGTGTCTGCATGACCCTCGTGGCAGGATCCCTGTTGCTGGTTCCGATCATCGTAATGGTGCACCCGGACCTGGGCCAGATGGCCCACGACTTCGTGGTCCCCAGTGTTCCTGCTGGTTCGGATCTGTCAACAGTGACACTGCTCATCATCGGAATCGTCGGCACCACTATTGCGCCCTGGCAGCTGTTCTTCCAGCAGTCCTACCTGATCGACAAGCGCATCACCCCGCGCTTCATCAACTACGAAAAGGCCGACCTCTGGATCGGCATCGCCATCGTCATTGTGGGCGCAGGGGCGATCATGGGATTCACGGCCGCGACGTTCGGCGGCCAGCCCGAATTCGGAAACTTCACCGACGCCGGAGGCGTGGCCGACGGCCTGGGGAAGTACGTCGGAAAGACCGCAGGCGTGCTGTTTGCCGTTGCCCTGATTGACGCCTCGATCATCGGTGCCGCAGCAGTGGGCCTGTCCACCTCCTACGCACTCGGTGACGTTCTTGGCCTGAAGCACTCCCTGCACCGCAGGGTCACCGACGCCAAGGGCTTCTACGCCGTCTTTGCCGGCATCCTGCTGATCTCGGCCATCGTCGTTCTGATCCCCGGTGCGCCCCTGGGCCTGCTGACTGTCGGGGTGCAGGTCCTTGCGGGCGTCCTGCTGCCCTCCGCTACGGTGTTCCTGCTGCTTCTGTGCAACGACAAGCAAGTGCTCGGACCTTGGGTCAACGGCAAGTTCCTGAACATCTTCACCGCGTTCATCATCGGCATCCTCGTGATCCTGTCCCTGGTCCTTACCTCAAGCGTCCTGTTCCCGGACATGACCGGGGACACCATCGTCGCGATCATCTTCATCGGCGCCGGCGCCTGCCTGCTCGGTTGCATCGCCTATGTGGGCTACCGCGCCTTCCGGCCCGGCCCCGCCCGGGAAGCCGTCAGCCACGCCGAGCGCCGCGAATGGAGAATGCCTCCGTTGACGCTCCTGGAAGCACCGAGACTCTCCACCGCGCGCAGGGCAGGGCTCACCGTCCTGCGCGTCTACCTCCTGATCGCGATGATCCTGGTCATCGTACGCGTGGTCCAGCTCGCTATTGGCGGCTGAACCCCAGTGGCGTAGATTCCACAACAGGCCCATCAAGCCCCCTTCACGCGAAAGGCTCCAAGCGATGAGCAACACCCAAGACATCACCGGCGCACCACACTTCCTGCTTTCAACACTCGTGCGCCAGCCCGTCCTCGACCCCAAGGGCAACCAGATCGGCGCCCTGGCTGACGTCATCGTCCGGCTCCGCGACGGCTCCTACCCCACGCTCAGCGGCCTGGTCATCGATGTGGGCAACACCCAGATCTTCACCAGCGTCGAAGACCTTGCCGGCATCGAGGCCCACCGTGTCCGGCTGCGCACCACCAAGCTGGACCTGCGCCCCTTCAGCCGGCGCGAAGGCGAAGTCCTGCTCAAGGAAGACGTCCTGGGACACCGACTCATCGACACCGAACGCACCATCATGGTCAAGGCCTACGACATCGAACTCCGCAAGACCGGAGACTCCTGGGAGGCCACCGGACTGGACGTCCACAAGCCACGCTGGTTCCGCACCGAGCGCAGCCACAAACCCCACGCGACCCGCGACTGGAACCAGTTCATGCCCCTCATAGGGCACGAGGACTCCAGCAAGGTGCGCTCGGATCCGGCACGCTTCCGCAAGATGAAGCCGGCCCAGATCGCCGACCTCATCGAGGACTCCTCCGACAAGGAACAGCACGAACTCCTCGCGCAGGTCCACAACGACCCCGAGCTTGAAGCGGACGTCTTTGAAGAGCTCGACGACGACCGCCAGTCCCGCATCCTGAAGGACCGCAGTGACCGGGACGTCGCGGACGTCCTGGCCCACATGCGCGCCGACGATGCCGCCGATGCCGTCATGGACCTGCCCCAGGAACGCCGCAAAGTGATCCTGGCCCTCTTGCCCGCAACCCAGAACGCCAAAGTCATGGCGCTCCTTGGCTACCACGACGCGACGGCCGGCGGGCTAATGGGAACCGACTTCACGGCCCTTCCCTCAACCACCACCGTGGCAGAGGCCATCGACAGCGTCCGGACCGCCACCGCCCAACAGCCGGAAGCCCTGACCACCATCTATTCCCTCCACCCGGACGGAACCCTTGAAGGCGTCATAGGCCTGGTCCAGGCCCTGCAATCGGACCCAAGCAAAACCCTCGGCGACGTCGCCGACCCCGAGCCCGTCAGCGCACAGCCCGGCGATGACATCATCGAAGTAACAACAACCATGGCTGACTTCAACCTCCTCACCCTCCCTGTGCTGGACGCCGAACGCCGGATTCTCGGCGTCATCACGGTTGATGACGCCCTGGAAGCGGCGATCCCGGACGACTGGGCCCGCCGCGAACACAACCGCGCGGCTCCCGGCAGCAACCACGCCCAGACCGAGACGCGCACCAGCCACTAAGACAAGCCCTCCCCCACGTAGGTGCCCGGCTTTCTGCCGGGCACCTACGGGTGCTGTCCGTTGGCCCGGCCCTCCAGAAAGTGAAAGACCCGATGATTCAACCCAACAACGCGCAACGGCTGTCGCTGTATGAGCAACTCCTGAAACGTGACCGGGACCGCAAGTTCCGCCGTCGCAGGATTGTCTTCGTCGCCGCGCTGACCGCTGCCGCACTGGTGGTGGGCGTCATCGTCTATGTGGGCGGGACCGTGCTCGGGTTCAACGCAAACCTCCACCGTTCCGACGCCCTGAACGGCCAGGATGTCCCGAAGTTGAGCAAGGACACGAACATCCTGGTCATGGGATTGGATACCCGGGTTGACGAGAAGGGGCAGCCTCTTCCGCCGGAAATGTACGACGCACTCCATGCCGGGGACCAGAGCATCGGCGGCTACAACTCCAACGTCCTGATGCTCATCCACATCCCAGCGGACGGATCTAAAGCCACGGGAATCTCGATTCCCCGCGACGACTACGTCCAGGTCAGTGGCATCCCCGGAAACGGTCCCTTCAACGCCAAGATCAAGGAAGCCTACGGCTACGGATTCGACGCCGCAAAAAGCTCGCTGATCAACGCCGGTAAAGCCGATGACGACGCCACCTACCAGGCAGCGCGCGACGCCGGACGCAAGGCCGAGATCGCGACCGTCACCCAGTTCCTGGGCGGAGTGCACGTGGACCATTTCATCGAGGTCACCATGGCCGCGTTCTACCAGACGGCCCAGGCCATCGCCCCCATCACCGTGTGCGTCAACCGGGCCACCCAGGACACCTTCTCCGGGGCCGACTTCAAAGCCGGCATGCAGCAGATCGACGCCAAACAGGCCATGGCCTTCGTCCGGCAGCGACGGGACACCACTGACCCGACCTACCAGTTCTCGGACCTGGACCGCGAACGCCGCCAGCAGGCCTTCATCACCTCGGTGTCCCGCCAGCTCAAGCAGGCCGGAACCTTCACCGACATCGGCAAAATGCAGGGCGTGCTGAACGCCGTGAGCAAGAACATCGTGGTCGATTCCGAGCTGAACCTGATCCAGCTGGCCCAGCAGGCAACCTCCCTGACCGGAGGCAACATAGCCTTCACCACCCTGCCGATCACCGGTTTCGGCTGATCCCCGGACGGCGCCTCCATCAACACCGTGGACATCAACGAAGTGCAAGCCACCGTGAAGGAACTCCTCACTCCGGCCCCGCCGGCAACACAGCCGGCCCCGGGTACAAGCACCACCGCCCCGGAACCGGCACCCGCTCCGGCGAATGCCGCACCCGAAACCCCAGCGCCCGCCAACCCGGCACCAGCCAATCCGGCACCGGCCAATCCGGCACCGGCCGCGACGACGAGCACGTACGCCGACTCCACGGGAGCCCTTCAGGGCGGTACTATCCCCTGCGTCAAATGATGGCAATCCTGGGGCACCACGCTCACGGGCACTGCGCTCACGGCCGCGAGGCGCTGCGCCTATGCGCGCGCAGAGCCTGGAAGATTTCGAGCAGCAACCGGACCGCGTGATATCCCACCACCACGGCAATGATCGCCGCGACAACAGGATCAAGCCAGTAGAGGCCGTTCGTCACGTAGATGACGGCACCAGCCACGGCAACCCCGGCCGCTGCCGCCGCATCGCCGGCGGTATCAAGAAGGACCGCGCGCATGTTCAGGTCGCCGCTGGCCTTGTTGTCGCCGTCACCGCCGAGGATGAGGGCACCCGCGAACATCACGACGGCGGCGATCCCGCTGACAATGAGCACGGGCAGGCCGTGGACCTCACTGGTACCGGTGAGGAGGCGTCCGGCTGCGCTCACCAGAATTGCGACGCTCAGGACGAGCAACCAACTGGCGTTTACCCCCGCCGCCCAGGTGGTGGCCATCGGATATCCCTGCGGACGCTTAGGGGTCGGCGGCAGCTTGGATACCCGCACGGCCAACAAGGACACCCCAATGGCGGCAGCATCGGCCAGGTAGTCCGCGCCCTCAGCGAGCACGCCCAACGAGTTCGCCGAAATTCCGACAACAACCAACCCAGCCACCAGCACCAGGTTCAAAAATAGGACGACGCTCAGCCGACGAACACGAGTCACCCCTTCAGGGTAACCAGCCCGGACGCACTACCCCTTGAAGACCGGCGCCCGCTTCTCCTGGAACGCCCGGAAACCCTCGGCGTAGTCCTCGGTCTTGCACAGGCGTGCTTGCTCGTCGTTCTCTTCGGACATGGCAGCCCACAGCCCAAGGCGCTGATCGCGGATGTGAGCCACCAGCTCCTTGCTGGCCGTGAACGCACCGGTGGCACCCGCTGCCACCCGCTCCACGATGATCCGGGTGGCCTCCAGCAAGGTGTCATCAGGCATGACCCTGCTGAACATGCCCTGCGCCACGGCCTCGGCGCCACTGATCAGATCCGCGGTGTAAATGAGGTCCAAGGTCCGGTGCATGCCCAGGCGTTCCGTGAAGTACCAGTGCCCGCCCGAGTCCAACGTGGCGCCCAACTTGGCGAACGGCGAACCGAACTTGGCATGCTCCGCCACATAGACCACATCCGTGGCCAGCAACAAGCCAAGGCCGACCCCCAGGCACGCTCCATGCGCGGCCGCGAAGGTCGGGGCAGGGAATGCTGCCATCTTCTTCAACAACGGCTCCACAAGCCCACTGAGGTACGACTTGGCGTCGTCGCTCTCCGGGGTCACGCCCGCGATGTCGCGTCCGGCACAAAACGCGCGGCCCTCTCCGCGGAGGAGCAGCGCCCGCACCATGCCGCGCGAGGCGGCGGCAGCGGCGTCGTCGTACGCTCTATCCAGTTCCGCAAGCGCTGCCTCGTCAAGAGAATTCAACTTTTCCGGAGCATTGAGGACAATTTCGGCGATGCCGTTGGAGATGGAGAGCTCGATCATTCGCTTATTCCTTAGACGTCGAAATCGACCGTGACGGATTCACTTGTGGGGTGGGACTGGCACGTCAGCACGTAGCCCTTGTCCAACTCATCCTGCTCCAAGGCGTAGTTCTCGTCCATGCTGACCGTCCCAGTGACCAGTTTGGCGCGGCACGTGCCGCACACGCCACCGGCGCACGCGAACGGAACGTCCGGGCGGACGCGCAAAGCCGCGTTAAGGATGGATTCCCGGGCGTGGGTGGGGCTGGCGACATCGCCGGTCAAACCGTCCAGCTTGAAGGTGATCTTGAACGTGTCCTTCGACTCGTCCTCCACAACGGGCCGGCCGGCGTTGCCTTCGGGGCGGTCCGGGCGGCCAGTGGTGAAGAGCTCAAAGCGCACGTGCTCGGGCTCAACGCCACGGGCAGCGAGGGTATCGCGGCACAGCTGGACCAGCTCGAACGGCCCGCACAGGAACCATTCGTCCACATCCTCCGCATGGATGGCAGTGCCCAGCAATTGCTGCAGCTTCTCGGCGTCGATACGTCCCGTCATGAGCGGCGCAATGCGCTGCTCGCGCGACAACACATGGTGCAGCGCCAAGCGCGACGGGTACTTGTCCTTCAAGTCCGCCAATTCCTCGAGGAACATGACGTCCATGGCGGCCTTGTTGGCGTAGATCAAGTCGAAGCGTGTGTCCGGGTTCGCGGCCAGCAGGGTGCGGGCGATCGCGATCACCGGGGTGATACCCGAACCGGCGGCAATGGCCACGAAGGAACCCGCGTTCGGGAGCTCGCCGGCCATCTCCTGCGGATTGTTCATGGAGTTCATGACGTTCTGCTGGACGGTCTTGCCGTCCTTGCCGTGCTTGGAAATGAACGCGCCCATGGGGCTCATGACGTCCAGCGTGTCGCCGGCTTTGAGTTCGGCATTCGCCCACGTGGAGAAGATGCCGCCCAGGTCCTTCTTGATGGCCACGCGGATCTCGCTGCTGCCGTCCGCGAAGCTGCGCGGCTCGGCGCAGATGGAATAGCTGCGGCGGACCTCGTGCGGCTCCCCACTCTCATCCGGAAGCGTGGTGCGAAGCGCCACATACTGGCCGGGAAGGTAATCATACTGGCCAGCGAGCTCGGCCGGAACACCGAACGTGACCTCAATGGCGTCTTCAGTCAGGCGGCGGACTTCCGAAACGCTGAGGGAATGAAAAGACGCACGACGGCGGCCGGTGGCCTGCGCCTGTTCGGCTGCGGTCTGGCGGACAACGGGCATGTCAGATTCCTTACAGGACTTTGAAGTAGTCGAACGGTTCCTTGCAGTCCTGGCAGACGAAAAGCGCCTTGCAGGATGTGGAACCAAAGCGGGTGAGTTCCTTGGTATTGAGCGAAGAGCACTGGGGGCATTTGACGGCGAGGTTGAGGCGGACTTTGCCGGCGTGGCCGCCGGCGGCTGCTTTGCCGCTTGGAGGTGCGATGCCGTACTCCTGCAGCTTGGCCTTGCCGTGCTCTGTCATCCAGTCCGTGGTCCAGGCCGGGGCAAGGACCAGCTCGACGTAGACGCTGGGGTAGCCCTCTTTGTGGAAGGCGGTCTTGAGGTCGTCGCGGATGGCGTCCATCGCGGGGCAGCCCGAGTAGGTCGGCGTGATGGTGACCTGGACGGCGGGGACCAGCCCGCCGTCGTCGAACAATTGGACGTTACGGAGGATCCCCAGGTCCTCAATGGTGAGGACGGGAATCTCCGGGTCGCAGACCGTGGCTGCGATGCCCCAGGCCTTCTGCTCGGCGGTTTGTTTGGCCTTGACGCTTGTGTCCTGAACGAACATGTCCATCACGGTCACCAGCTTGCACCGGGATGTTCGCGGGCAAGGACCTGCATCTCGGCAAGCAGGTAGCCCATGTGCTCGGAATGCTTGCCTTGGCGGCCGCCACCCAGGGCCTGCGGGATGGCTCCGAGCTTGAGGTCCTCGTCCAAGCCAGCTTCGGTCAAAATTTCGCCCGTGAGCTGGTCGAAGTCTGCCCGGAGGCTGGACGGCTGAACGCCTGCTTTGGTTGCCGCGACGCGGGCCGTGAGCTCGTCGTCTTCGAAGAGTTCATCGACGTACGGCCAGACGAGTTTGAAGGCCTGGACAATACGACCGCGGGACTCTTCCGTTCCGCCCGCGAGCCGCAGCACCCACTGTGCGCTGTGGTCACGGTGGTAGTCCACCTCTTTGAGGGCCTTCGCCGCGATGGCCGCGATGGTGGAATCCGTGGAGCCGGTGAGCCGCTTGTAAAGCTCGAACTGGTAGTAGCTCACAATGAACTGCCGGGCGATGGTGACGGCGAAGTCCCCGTTCGGCTGCTCGAACAAGTGAGCGGAACGGAACTCGTGCTCCCGGCGGAAGTACGCCAGATCGTCCTCGGACTTGTCCCACGCCGCACCCGCGTAGGTCAGGAAGGAACGGGCGTGGCCCAGCTGGTCGAGTGCAATGTTGCCCAGGGCGACGTCTTCCTCGAGCTCGGGCGCACGGGAGATCCAGTGGCCCAGACGCTGGGCCAGGATCAAACCATCGTCGCCAATGCGCAAAGCGTATTCCGCGACGTCTTTTGTGGGTTTGGTGGTGCCGCGGCGGATTTCGAGCGCGATGTCCTCGGGGCGAAGGGCGTTTCCGGGGGTGATGCGCGTGGCGCTGGCGGAACCGTCTCCGGAGGCACCCGCTCCCCTGACGCCGACGGAGATGTCGCCGTGGCCTTCGATCGCGAAGTCTGTGTTGATCTGTTCCGGCGTGCTCACAGGTGCTTCACGCCTTCGCTCTTGGTGTAGTACGTCGCGTGGCGGTAGTCCTTGCCCTGGGGAGATTCGAAGAAGGAACCCTTGGAGTCCGGGTCGCTCGAGGAAATGGCTTCGGCAGGAACCACCCAGATGGACACGCCTTCGTTGCGACGCGTGTACAGGTCACGGGCGTTGCGCAGCGCCATCGCCGCGTCAGGAGCGTGCAAGGATCCGGCGTGGACGTGGGACAGGCCGCGGCTGGAGCGGACGAAAACTTCCCAGAGGGCCCAGGGGGTTTCGTGGGGCTGGCTGGCCGGGGTTGCGTTGGCGGGGGTGGTCATGCTGCGTGTTCCTTTTCTGCTTGCTTGCGCGCGTATTCGGCGGCGGCTTCGCGGACCCAAGCGCCGTCGTCGTGCGCTTCACGGCGGCGCTCAAGCCGCTGCGCGTTGCAGGGACCCTTGCCGGCGAGAACGTCTTTGAACTCGTTCCAGTCCAGCGGTCCGTGCTCCCACTTCTTGGTTTCCTCGTTGAAACGGATGTCCTTGTCAGGGAGCGTGAGGCCCAGGACCTTGACCTGCTCAACCATCATGCCGACGAAGCGGCTGCGGAGCTCATCGTTGCTGAACCGCTTGATGTTCCACGCCATGGACTGCTTGGAGTTGGGCGAATCGTCGTCCGGCGGACCGAACATCATCAGCGCGGGCGCATACCAGCGGTTGACGGCGTCCTGGGCCATCTCCTTCTGGGCAGGGGTGCCGTTGGACAGTTCAAGGAGGATCTCGAAACCCTGCCGTTGGTGGAACGACTCTTCCTTGCAGATGCGCACCATCGCGCGTCCGTAGGGGCCATAAGAAGCACGGCACAGAGGCACCTGGTTGCAGATGGCGGCACCGTCAACCAGCCAGCCGATCGCACCCATGTCTGCCCAGGAAATCGCGGGGTAGTTGAAGATGGACGAATACCGGGCCTTGCCGGCGATCAAGTCGCTGGTCATCTTGTCCCTGCTTTGGCCGAGGGTTTCCGCGGCCGAGTAGAGGTACAAGCCATGGCCTGCCTCGTCCTGCACCTTCGCCATCAGGATGGCCTTGCGCTTGAGGCTCGGAGCCCTGGTGATCCAGTTGGCTTCCGGCTGCATGCCGATGATCTCCGAGTGCGCGTGCTGCGAGATCTGGCGGAGCAGGGTCTTGCGGTAGGCCTCCGGCATCCAGTCGCGGGGTTCGATGCGCGAGTCCTCGGAGATGATGCGGTCAAAGTACGCCTGACCGGCCGCCTCCCGCTCTTGCTCTTCCGGGGACAGCTCAGCGGGCACAGACTGCAGATTCTGCGATGCCATGGTTGCTCCTAAATATTTACCGACCGTTCGTTCAGAATATGCGGAAGGCGCGAGATGCGTCAAGCGTATGGGCCCGGCGGGGCCCGCGGCGCGGGGTGTGCCCCGCCGTCGAGCGCGGGGTGGGGCGGCGTCGGCAAATCGACGGGACGCCCGCTCACATATACGGGCAAATACCGGGACGCTCGCTCACATATACGGGCAAATACCGGGACGCTCGCTCACCTCAAGTGATCGAGCGTCTGCAGGAAATACCCCAAAGGTGAGCGAGCGTCTGGGGGAACCCTTCAAAGGAGGGAAGGCAGCGCAACGGGATTGCCGCCGTCGGGCCCCAGTGGACCGGGCGCAGGCAAATAGCCCAACAGACCGGCCCCGGGCAAATAGAAGGGACGCTCGCTCACATGTAGGGGCAAAATCGGGAACGCTCGCTCACCTCAGGTGAGCGAGCGTCCGCAGGAAACACCCCAAAGGTGAGCGAGCGTCTGAGGGGGTCAGCCCATCACCGGGGCCAAAGCAGGTCGCGGCGCCAGTTGCTTCCGCGCCCAGCGGGCCAGCTTCTTGCCTTTGCCTTTCCACCAATTGTCCTCATCCTTGTCGTGGTGCCAGCGGAAGATAATCATCACGATCACGAGGACGCCCATCGCCACGTCCATCCAAGACCAGAGGACAGCCTTGGCCAACACGCTGACGCCCATGACGAGAATCGACGGCACTGCCAGGGTCCTGAAAATGGTGCTGGCCACGTAGCGACGATGCGATCGGGGCACGGACAGGGCACGAACCATGTCGAAGCACAGGCATACGACCACCATTGCCTGGCCCAAGTCCATCAGGATCAGCCCGGGCAACGATCCCGCGAAGTTGGCAGCGGATTCCATTCCCGCGCTCAACGGACTGCCTCCGTCGCTGCGGGACGCGGAAGAATCACAACAGGATTGTAGGAAACACACATACGGATAACCCCCAGAGACCAGGAACTGCGCTTGAGACCAACTGGGTTCCATTCAATCCGTTGCCTCTAGGGCCGGTCACGAGTAATGGGTACTCTAATTTACTCGGCTGGCTACTTGCACGAGGGAGCAGTTACCCGGTCCGGGATGTGGCCTAATACAGTGCCGGCGCGTCTGTCTGTAAAGGCTCCGAAGGCGTCCCTGCGGGGATCGCCACGGTAAACGTGCTTCCACTGCCGGGCTTGCTGCTGCAGGTGATGCTGCCTCCATGGCGTTCCACGATGGACTTGGTAATGGACAGGCCGAGGCCAACGCCTGGAATCGCGGCCTGACGGGCAGCATTTGTCCGGAAGAACCGAGTGAAAATCCTGGTCGACTCGTCCATGGTCATGCCCATTCCCGTGTCCTGCACCTCAAGCTGGACCCAGCCGTCGTTCCGCTCCGCCTTTACCGTCACTAATCCGCCGCCAGGCGAATACTTGATGGCGTTGGAAACCAAATTGTCCAAGGCCTGCCCCAGCCTCAAGGGGTCGGCATTCGCCCACAGGGGCGCCTGTACGTTGGCAACAAGGTCCACATGGGCAGCGTCGGCCTGCGCCTGCGCAGAAACCAAGCTGTTTTCCACCAGGCCAGCCAAATCAGTGCGCCGAGGATTCACGCTCTCCACGGCGGCGGCTGACAAAAGGAGGTCTTCCACCAGGGCACGGAGCCGCTCGGCATTGCGCTCCGCCACTTCCAGCCCGCTCCTGGTTGCTGGTTGGAGTTCTTGGGCGCCGCGGAGCACAAGATCGATGTTGCCCAAGATCGATGTCAGTGGGGAACCGAATTCGTGCGAAACGTTGGCAACCAACTCGTCCTTGGCTGCAAGGGCATCGACAACATCCGTGACGTCCCTGAAAACGATGACGGCACCGCCAAACCCATCGTCGAAGTCGTTTTTCATACCCCGCGCGGCGGTAGAGATGGCCCGCTGTTCGGTACCGGCTCCGAACCAAAGGAGATAGTCGGAAAATGTTTCCCCTTGAACCGCCCTCCGAATGGGGCCCTTTTCAAGTGGAAGCGGAGTCCGCCGGTCCTGGCCGAAAACCGGCCAGTCTTGTTCCGCGGGCCCTGGTGAGCCTTCCGCCGGCAATCCCATCCGTAGGAATGCTTTTTGTTGGTTGTTGATCAGGAGAGTCTCGCCCTTCGAATCGACGGCGACAATTCCGACGTCGATCGTGTCCAAGATTGTCTTGAGCAGCGTCTCCCGCTCCCGGCTAGCAGCCAACAATTGGCGCAGAACCTGATCCCGCTGTTTTACCCGCCGCTGCTGGAGACGGGCATTTGAACCAGCCAATCGAATGGAGACTGCCATAGCGAACATCATGAGGGGCAAAAGCAGCACCGAAGAAATATCTGATGAGGTGGGACGGGGCAAGTGCGAAACGACTGGCGGAAGCGCAATGAAGAAAGGACCCACAAAGCTGAGGATCAGGCTTGTCTTGGAAAGCATGCCTGAGGCAGACAGCCAGATGACGGGAAAGATAGCTAATGTGATGAGGCCTGGTATCGCATTGAAGGCGCCGTTTCGCGTGAACCAGAGGGCAACAAAATCCAAAATAGGGATTGCCAGGCCTGCGCTCGGCGCCAAGCGCTCCCAAGGGACCAGCAGGCAACTCAGGAACAGGATGCCGTGGAGGAGGACTCCAGTGACGAACACCCAGTTTTGGACTAAGCCTGGCCAAAGAGTAGGGGCCGCGATCGCCAGACCCGCGATGATGAGCGTCAGTGGTAATTCACAGACAGCCAACCGGGCGCGAGGTGTGAGTTTTCTGAAGAAACGGACGGCCGTGCGGAAAAATGGCTGCTCACTCAAGTCAAGACCCTTCGTTGGAGATTCGCGAACCAATTACTGCATCGAGCGATTCCCGAAGGAGCGCCCGGAGTCATCTATTCCCCCAAGGAACAACAATACGACGGCCCCGAACGATCCACGTGGAAGGTTCTGATCAGCACTTAATCCACATATTAGATGCCAGATGCCCGCAATGCTTGTATCGTGAGTATTTGGGTGACATTTACCGCGTTGCGCTGGGCTTTGCGGCGATGCGCACCCGCGAGGATGTCCAATGAGCGAGCCTGGGGTAGCCGTAGTCATTGAGGATGACGAAGATGTACGAAATTTGGTTGACGCCATCCTCAAAGAAGCTGGATTTGTGGTGCACTCTGCCGCCACCGGACGCGAAGGCGTGGAAGTGGTCCGGGATCACCATGCCTCCGTGGTAACGCTCGACGTCGGACTTCCGGATATGGATGGCCACGAGGTCCTGCGGCGAATTCGGCAATTCAGCGACGCATATGTGGTGATGCTGACGGCCAGGCGCGACGAGCCGGACGCGTTGACGGCTTTCCTGACCGGCGCGGACGACTACGTCAAGAAGCCGTTCTTGCCGCGTGAATTGAGGGCCCGGGTCACCGCCATGATGCGCAGGCCACGCGCGGACGGCGGGCTTGCCTTGCCGTTGGAAGATCGCGGCGGATATTACGCCGGTTCGGACGGGGCCGACCAAGCGGTGATAAAGCACAATGGCTTGGCCCTGAACTACAAATCACGCACGGTTACCGTTCAAGGTTCAGCCCTGACGTTGACGAGAAGCGAATTCGATCTGCTCCTCGACTTGCTCCGGGCCAAAGGGGAGGTGCGGACGCGCGCTGACCTCGTCAAGGCAGCGCGCGGTGATTACTATGACGACGATGCGTATATCAGCGAATCCGACGAACGGGCTGTTGAGACCCACATCGGGAACCTCCGCCGAAAGCTTCGCGAAGATCCACAATCGCCGCGCTTTTTTCAGACCGTCCGAGGAGTCGGGTATCGGCTCACGCCGAAAAGACCGGACTAAGCGGCTCGGACGTCAGTCGTTCCGGAGTACGTAGCTGCCCTTTAGCTCCAGGACCGTTTGGTGCCCGCATTCTGCAACTTCCTTGAGGAGAGGCCGGGCCTCACGCAATTCACTTTTTCGAATGCGTTCCTCCAGTTGCGCCGCAAGTACAGCGAGTCGAACGCCGCCAACCATGACGGAAGAGGTCCTGAGGCTTAGGACCGCGTTCAGTGCCGCCGCCACGTCACCGTGCTCGACGGCGGTTGCGAGGATTTCGTATCGCTTTCCCCAGAGTTTTGCGAAGTCGCCGGCAAACGTGCGGGCGATCAGCGGATTGTCCACTTGATCTTCCAGGAGTTGGAATTCTGCCAGATCCAGTATGGGATGTTCGACAGGCGGGACCGCGGGCAGCCCGTTGGAGTCGCCAGCCGAGCACGCATGGCTCGGATCTGAATCCTCGTTGACCTCGCTGGAACCTGAACTGAACATAGCCCAATGCTACTTTCTGAATTCGGGGAAAAACCGAACTTATGCTTATCTTAAGGAAATCTTAGGCCTTTCCTGATTACCTCTTTTTCATCGAGTGCACTAATTCAGCTAATGCGTTATTGCGCTCAGCCGCCACTGAAGGTGGCTATCGTGTTGATGACTGCCGGACCCAGGATGGCGATGAACAGCACCGGGAAGATGAAGAACAGAAGAGGGAAGAGAATCATCACCGGAAGCTTCATCGCCTTCTCCTCCGCGCGTTGGCGACGCTTCACACGCATAACCTTCGCTTGGACCCTCAGGACCCGGCTGATGGCAATGCCGTATGTGTCGGCCTGGATCACGGCCTGCACGAAGCTCCGGAGTTCAGGAACGTTAGTACGCTCAGCCAGTGCCAGATAGGACTCGCGGCGGCTCCGTCCAACCTGCATGTCCTGCAGCGTCCGCACCAACTCCTCCGCCAAAGGTCCCTTCCCATTTTCTCCGGCGCGGGCCATTGCTCCTTCAAAACCGAGGCCAGCTTCGACGGATATCAGCATTTGGTCCATGGTATTTGCGAGTTCCAATTGCATGGCTTTTTGACGCTCTTGTCCTTTGCTGTACAGCATCAGATCCGGAATAAAGTAACCAAGCAACACAACAAATATCCCCACGAGCTTGATGATGCCGCTCGAACTGTTGGCACTGATGAACAAGCCAAGAAGTGCTCCGCACAATCCGAGTAGGGGCTTAGCTGCGAGGACGCGTCCCAAAGGGAGCGACGGCGGACGGCCGGCCAACGAAAGCAGCCTATCCAGCTTCTGGACGTAGCTTCCAGGGGTCAGGCGGTAACCAATGAGCTCGAGTGCACCGCCGCGACTCTGCGGACCGACCTCGGCAATTTTGTCGCCCCTCGTCAATAGCACCCGGACGGCGCGTTGGGCCTTTCGGTCAACCGACAGGAATGACCAAGCGAGGTAGGCAATAGGCAGGGGAACCAGCAGCAAGGACAGAAGCAGGGAGGGATTCACGCGTCACCTCAAAACTTCAAGTCGATGATCTTGCGCATCCAGAGACCGCCAATGGTCATCAGGATGACTGACCCCGCTATCATTCCCCAACCGAGCGGATGGGTGATCATCACGTCCATGTAGCCGGGGTTAGCAACCATGAGCATGGTCACGATGCCGAAGGGAAGGGCCATCAGGATGTATCCCGAAAACTTCCCTTCCGCCGCCAAGGATTTGATGTGTCCCTTGATCTCGCTGCGTTCGCGTATTGTCTCATTGACCTGGTCCAGGACCTCAGCAAGGTTACCGCCCACCTCGCGGTTGATTTGGATGGCTTGCGCTATCCACACAAAGTCCTCACACCGCATCCGCTCCGCTGCATCGTTAAGCGAGGCTTGGAGATCGCGGCCAAGACTTGTCTCCGTGATGATCCGGCGCATTTCCTCGGCCGTCGGGCTGGCCGATTCAGTGGCCGCGGCATCGATCGCACGAAGTATGCTGTGCCCGGCCCGCAAGCCACCAGACAGTAGTTGGAGGGTGTCGCCGAGCTGAGCGTCGAATTTCGCCCGCCTTTTGCCGGCCAGGGAGCTGAGGACCAGTCGTGCCACAAGAGGCGCCGGGATAAAGAACAAAAAAGCCACCAATGGGCCGCCGATGACGAGCCCCATCAAGGCACCGACCAAAGCTCCGGAAATCACGAGGATGAAGAAGTCCGCTTGGCTCATTCTCAACCCGGCATTCTCCAGTTCTTCACGGTTGAAGAGCCGGATGTTGCGCCTAGTCAGGAATCCATGAAGTACTTCGGCGGCAGAACCTGCAAGGCGCGTCAGCTGGGAGCCCGAGCCTGCTTGGTAGGGCCGCCTCCGATCAAACGGAACCTCGGGGGCTTTTGGCAAGATCACAGCCACCCCGAAAAGCAGGATGGCTACAAGCATCAAGGCCATTCCGGTCAAGAGCATCATGGCTGGCTCACGTCCTTGCTCCAGTAACCAAGGGAGCGGCGAACACTCCAGGAGAAACGCGAATACCCAGGTCATCGAAGCGGTCAATGAACCGCGGACGGATGCCCGTTGGCACGGGCCTTCCAAGAAACATCCCGTGGGCGTCGACCCCCGCCGAGTAGTCGAAAATAAAGGCGTCCTGGAGGGTGACAATGTCCCCTTCCATGCCTTGCACCTCGGTCACGTGCGTGATGCGGCGCGTTCCGTCCCGCAAACGGGAGATTTGGATGATGAGATTCACAGCAGACGCTATTTGCTCGCGGATTGCTCGCAGCGGCAGGTCCATGCCTGCCATGAGCACCAGGGTTTCGAGGCGCGCCACGGCGTCACGAGGGGAATTTGAGTGCACCGTTGAGAGGGAACCGTCGTGACCGGTGTTCATGGCCTGAAGCATGTCGAGGGACTCCCCGCCGCGGACCTCGCCGACGACGATCCTGTCCGGGCGCATACGAAGCGAGTTCCGGAGTAGCTCCCTGATGGTCACTTCACCCTTACCCTCGGTGTTCGGTGGCCTGCTCTCAAGCCTCACCACATGTTGCTGCTGGATCTGCAGTTCCACGGCGTCCTCAATGGTAACGATGCGGTCGTCCCCCGGGATGAAAGATGACAGGACATTCAACAACGTGGTCTTGCCGGTTCCAGTACCTCCGGAAACTATGATGTTCAGTTTCGCCTTGACGCAAGCATTCAGGAGCTCGGCCATCTCCGGTGTCAGCGTGCCGAAATCGATCAGGTTCCTGATGGTCAACGGTATTTTGCTGAATTTTCGGATCGTCAGCGACGAGCCGCCAACCGCTAGCGGAGGGATCACGGCATTGACTCGCGAACCGTCTTCAAGTCGCGCGTCGACCAGCGGGGATGACTCATCGATCCGTCGACCTACTTTCGAAACGATGCGTTCAATGACCCTCCTGAGATGGTCCTCCGAACTGAACCCGGAATCCGTGAGGGTCAGCTTGCCTTTTCGTTCGACGTAGATCTGGTCCATCCTGTTGACCATGATTTCCGTGACTTCCGGATCGTCCAGCAAGCGTTGGAGCGGCCCGTAGCCAAGGACGTCGTCCGCTACGTCCGCCACGAGCCGGCTGCGCTCGTCCGCAGACAGTGGGACCTGCTCGGCGTCGATGATCCGGGTGAGCTCTTCCCTGGCAGTGGTCCGCAACTCATGTTCGCTCACGCTCGAGTCGTTGAACCTCGCCCCGAGTCGCTCGAACAATGCCGCGGCGGCGCGCCGCTTGAGGGCAGCGAAGGCGTCAACCGGTTGCTGGGCCCTGGGCTTTGGCGAGTCCGGGAGATCGGCCAGCTTGACTGAAGTGTGGGGTTTTGCAACACCGATAGGCTTCCCGGCGGGATTTGGCCTGATTTGCTGAGTGGCCTCAGCGAATGTTGGTTTAGGCGCAGAGAGCGTGCTCGGCCCAAGTTCTTCCCCTGCACCGAGGGACGCTTCGACCTTGCCCTCGGCCGCATGCATGCGTTCAGACAGCTTCATCTAGACCACAACCCTTCTATGCAATTTGCGCTGTGCTGTGGCACGCCAGGTGGGATTGAAGCGCTCCACAAGTTGCTTGAGTCCTTTGACGGCAGGATCCTTCACCATTTCCTGGAGCACGGGAATGCCGCGGTTGGTGGAGAACGCTACGGCCTTCGACCGAGGGATGCTGACATCAACCGGCGCACCGACAGTAGATTCGACGTCCTGGACCGACAAGCCGGACTTGGAATCAGCCATGTTGAGCACCACGTGCCGGGTTTCCGGTAGCAGGTTCAACCTGCGGAGAATATCCAGGCCGGAGCGAAGGCCCCGGACGCTCGGAACGTCCATGCCAGTCACCCACACAGCGTCCGAGCATTGCTCGAGGGCAGCGAGCCCGATTTCGGGTAGTCCGGGTGCAGTGTCCACAACCACATACTGGAACTCTTGGGCCAGCTGTTCGAGCAGGCGGCCAACCTGTTCCGGCGAGATCCCGTCTGCTTCAACAGGGTCCTTCGGCGCGCACAAGGCATAGATGCTTGCCGGGTGGACGGTGAGAAAGGCCTTGAGCACCAGGGAATCCTGGCTGGCCGACGGAGTGACGGCATCAGTAACAGTGTGTTCCGGATTGAGGTAGAGTCCGGACGCGACGTCACCGAATTGCAGGTCCAGATCCACGATCACTACGCTCATCGGCGCTATCTTGCCCAGCCCCACGGCGATGTTCGTGGCGATTGTCGTTTTGCCCACACCACCTTTGGGGGAAAAAACGCCGATCACCAAGCCCTTCGGGGAGCCCGATTGCTTGGGTTCCATGGTGCGCTGACGGCTCGCGAAAGACTGACACGCGCGCTCAAGCATCACCCGTATCTGGGCCAGATCCGCGGCTGGGCTCATGATATCGCGAATGCCGGACCGCATGGCTTGGAGGACGAACCCGGGATCCAGTTCACTGACAAGAATCACACTCAGCTCGGGCAACTGCACATCGAGAACCGTGGCCAGGCGAAGGGCGTCCTCCACGGGCACGTCGGGTCCCAGAATCAGCACTTCGAGTTGTTCCTGGTTGATGGCGCCGAACAATTCGGCCGGATCAGCCGGCAAAACACTGGTGAAAAAGGTCTGCACGCTTCCGAGCAGGCCACCCGCAACAGCTTGGCGCAAACGTTGGTCAAAGTCAGTATTTGGAGTTATCAGGACGAAGCGGCTCACTTGTACACCTCGCTCCTCTGGATAATCCTGGGTCCGTTGTCCTTGGCGTCGAGCGGCTCTTTGCTCAGCCAGATCTTGGCGTACTCCGACGCGAAAACAATCTTGGACGCGTCCACATCGCTCACGGCGACGGTCAGCAAGAGGGAACCGGTGGGAAGGGTGCTGTCCTTGGAGGCGGCCGCACCTGAACTGGGATTCGGCGTCGGCTGTGCACTCGCGGCTGCTTGGGGGGCGCGCTGGACCATGGTCACAAGAACCTTGTGAATGGCCAGGTCAGTGCTTTCCTTGTCTGGCTTCGCCTCAATTCCGCCGTTGGACATGGAAATGAATATTCCGACGTGGTCACCAGGAACCAGCAGTCCCCCGACTACCCGCTGGGGTTCCAGTTGAAAGGAGACTTCTTGGAGCCCTGCCGGCACCTTCACGTTCCCAGGGGTCTTGAGTGCGTCCGGCGCCACCAAGCGTTCGGCCACCAACGTCTCCCCGGGGACGAGGTCAACGGCAGCGACCTTGCCCGCTGAGTCCCCCAGGGTGTGTAGCGCTGATTTTGGGACCGCCGATTCCGGCAGTTGCTGGGTAACTAGGGAATCCTTCATGGCATCCACAGAGGTACCGGCGGGGATGGCCGCCTTGACCACCAACACGTCAACGGGGGCCAAGTTCTGGACTGCCCGTTGATCCGCTCCTTGCGCGTAGGAGAATACGAGAATCACCCCGACGACGGCCAGCAGGGCTGCTGCCGATCCGGCCAACAAGCGTGACTTCACTTACTGCTCCTGTGCTCAAAGAATGGGATGAAAACTAGTTAGTGAGGCGCACGATGGTGGCCCCGTAGGCGTCTACCGGCCCCAGCGAGTAGCCATCTGCGAGCGAGACGTACTTGACGAAACTCCCGATGATTCCGCGGCAGTTTCCGGTGCAGGAAACCGCTGAGGGGACATCGGGACTGGTGTTATGGAAACTGTCCGGAAGCGTGTTGTTGCCGCCGCTGAACTTCCACCCCGTTACTTTGAATGCCGCGAAGGACACGAGATGGTAGATAGCCCCGGCTCCCGTACCTATTACGGCGTCGAAGATCGGAAGCAGGACGATAACGTCCCGGCCGGCGGTCAGGGTATCGCCCCACTTTTGAAGGGTGGTTGAACAGTTACCCGGCGCACTGTTCCCCGGGGCGCTGCCGCCTTCACTGACCGCGAGGTTGATCGTGCCGCCGCACGCACCGGGATCTTGCGTGATCCAGCCGAACCCTCCAGCCACGGTGGCGCCCGCGGGGCCGTAATTGCAACTGGGGTTGGCACCCGAGCCGTGGTCCTGAAGAAGCTGGAGTGCTCCGCCGATGTACCCCTGCACCTGGCAGATGGAATACGTGAGGGGAAACGGGGTTCTGCCTGCGACGGCACTTCCCCATTGAACACTGGAAGTGGTCACAACGTCGGTGGTGTTGACGCCCAGGACACGGGCGAAGAAGAGCGAGACCGCGTTCGGCGCGCCGCCCGCCTGCTGGGCTCCGGCAGTCACCGTTACTTTCCGATTGAGAAGGTCCAGGCTGACCGACTTGATGTTGCTCAAACCGCCCACTGCGTTCTTGTTTGCCAAGTCAATAGCTACCGGGGACATGATGGAGCAATTCAGATCATTCGTATTCGCAGCGCATTTTTGGGCTACGGCGAGGGCCGCGGCGTCGGACCCGTTCTGTACTTGCGCCCTTTTCGAGTACAGCATTCCCGCATCCACGGCGAGGGCGGCAAACCCGAGCAACACCACCAGCACGAGAGCGATGAGAACCGCGACCGCACCGCGCTCGCCGTCGTCGTAGTCACGGAACATCAGCCGCCGCATACCATGACTCCTACTCCTTGCATCGGGAATGGCCCTGCAATTCCCGTGAGGGTGCTGAGGGTGTATTTGATGGTCACGGACATCTGGGCTCCGGAGGTGCAGTTGGCCGGACTGAAGGTGAAGTTGGTATCTGCCAGCTGTGGATTCAACGACACAGCTGCGTTCTTCGCCGCCGTCTTGGCGGCTGTCTGATCATTCGAAATCGCCATGACGCGGACACCTTCGCGGGCTGCGTTCGAGAGCGACACCTGCACGTTGTAAGCCCTGCCGAATTCCATGATGCCCAGCAGCAGCATGATCAAGACAGGTGCCAGCAACGCGAATTCAACCGCCACGGCACCACGCTCTGATGCCCTCGGCATACTGTTGACCTTCCAGGGAACGGATACTTCGAATCAAGCAGAGTGGCGGCCGCCTGAATGCCGCCGCCACTCGGGAATTGCTTTGAGTGTCCCGAATTGCTTCCCGGGCACTGTGCTGTGCGGCTCCTAGGCGCAGGTGCCGGCGGCACCGTTGGCACCAGCCGTCCAGGTTTTGCCGCTCACGGAACACTGGACCTGGGAGAACGTCTCCTTGAGCGTCCCACCCAGCAGCGCGACGGCGACGATAATGACGACAGCAATGAGGGAAACCATAATGCCGTACTCGACGGCGGTGGCGCCGGTTTCGTCACTCTGCGCATCAGATGCGGATTTTAGGAAATTGGAAGGCATAAAGGCTCCTGGCTGAGGAAAGTGCTAACGATCTGACGGGAGGCGGGCTGCGTCGGATCTAGTCCACCGAAAGAACTTCCTAGGCGCAGGTGCCAGCGGCGCCGTTGACGCCAGCCGTCCAGGTTTTGCCGCTCACGGAACACTGGACCTGGGAGAACGTGTTCTTGAGCGTCCCACCGAGCAGGGTGACGGCCACAATGATGA
This sequence comes from Arthrobacter sp. DMZ02-1R, assembly GCF_057747935.1. Taxonomy (NCBI): domain Bacteria; kingdom Bacillati; phylum Actinomycetota; class Actinomycetes; order Micrococcales; family Micrococcaceae; genus Arthrobacter; species Arthrobacter sp. DMZ02-1R. The sequence continues at coordinate 866,255 of NZ_CM173230.1, read as the reverse complement.
CAACAGCGATGAGGGAAACCATGATGCCGTATTCGACGGCGGTAGCGCCGGTTTCATCGCGGCGGATGCGAGACGCGGTGTTTGAGACCAGAGAAAACATGTGAAACTCCTGAGCGAGTTGGGGGATATGGGCTGGTCCAGCACCAACCCACTAGCAACCTAGCAACGCCCAACTCCTCCTGGAACAGTCCTTGGGATATCCTGTGGCAAGACTCGCGATCCTGCGCATTTCTTGTGTTAAAACTAGGGAAACCTCCGGTCATGGGCAGCCCTGGCGAGCGAAATCCAAGGTGAAAAGACGGCGCCCCCGGATTGCCGCCGTCGGGCCCTAACCGACTTGCCGCGGCATATCGAAAGGAGCGCTCGCTCACTTTTGTCGGGTTTCCGATGGATGCTCGCTCAACTTTAAAGCCAAAATGACGAACGCTCAAGCACATGTTTGTGCAGGAGCTTTCGGCCAGGGGGCGCTCTATCTGCAGGAGCGTTCGCCAAAAGGCGGTCAAAGGTGAGCGAGCGTCTTGGGGCCCGCAGAAGGCGAGAACCGCCGTCGGGCACTCATGCAAAGGGGGGGCCAGACGACCCCCACCCTCGCGCACAAATCAAGGATCAGTCCTCCACAACCACCTTGCCCTTCATTCCCATGAAGTCGTGCAGAGCGCAGATGTAGTCATAGACCCCTGCTTTGTTGAAGGTCACGGTGAACGTGGTGCCCGGCGTCATAAAGCCGGAATGGAGCTGCCCGCCTGTGAAGTTCGTTGGATCACCGACCGGAGGGAAGACATTGGCCGGCTCGACGCCGAAGGTCACCGTGTGCGGAGCGCCCATGCCGTTGTTCACGAAGCTCACGCTCTCGCCGACATGGATAACAACCTTTTGCTCGATGAACCGCATGACCATGGCCACGCCGTTGTCGGTCCCAGTAAAGACCGTGTGGTCGTCGGCCTGGTCACGGGCTTCGCTCCACTGCTCATAGCCGTCGCGGAGGATGGCCCGCGCCGTTCGGTCAGCCCGGTTGTTGTACTGCTCCTGGGTGAACGGGTAGTCCGTGCCTTTGTCCCGCACGTGGATTGTGCCCTTCATGACAGTTCCGTGCACCAGGCAGTAGTACGTGAAGTCGCCTGTATCCGGGAACTTTAAGGTGTACGAATCAACTGCCGGGAACCCACTGTCCGACACGTTCGACATCACGCCGGAGTTGTAGTATGAGTGCCCGTCATAAGACTTGCCGCCTTGGGCCAACAAGTACAGAGGGTTGGACGGATCAAAGGGTTGCGTGGACTCAATCGTTTGTCCCGCGGCCAGGAACGTGACCGTGTGGATTTCGGCGGCGTTGGCCTCCCATGTGACCTTGTCCCCGGCATCGATGTAAATGTTCTTCGGCAGGAAGGACATACCCTGAATGGCCTGGTCCGACGATTCGGAGCCGACTTGGACCGTCCACGTCCGTGCAGATTTGCCGCCATCCGCGGCTGCCGTGCCACTGAGTGCCACCGGCAACGCCAAGGTAAGGAGTAACACCAAGAGCGCCCTCAGGCGCGGCAAAAGGAGGGGTTTTGGATGAGCAGTCATAAGACTCATTCCTTAGGAAAATCTGTGCTGACCGGCTGTTTCCAGCCTGGAAATTTTGAGGCGCCGGAGACCATGGCGTCGTTTGACGGTGACTCGGTTTCCTTGAACTTCCCTATGAACTTCAGCTCGCAACTACTGCCCGTCCCCCACATACGGTGCGGCGCCGCGACGATGGGGCCAAACGGGATCCTCCTTTGCTCGGAGGGATAACGTCCAGTTCCGGGGGTAAAAATGCCCATTGCGGAACGGAGAGGACACGGCAAAGCCGGCCCATGTGAAGGCGCAGCAATTAAGTCCCATCGTGCTCCCAGAACGTTATTTTGTCGAGATACCAGAACTGTGCGTGGGAACCCATTGTGGCCAAATTGAGGCTTTCTTGTGCGCGGTTTTGACTCACTTGGGTGGTACGTTCCGGTCATGGACAGACGACGGAGACTGTGGCTTGCGGCAGGACTGGCAGCTCTACTGGCGCTCATCGTTGTCCTGGCCGCGATCGTCGCAGGGTCCAGCAGGACTTCGTCCGGACCGTCACCATCAAGCGCCCCCTCGAGCCCCGCCACGGGCGGAACGCCAACCAGCACGCCATCCGCGACTCAAACACCCGCGCCACCGGCCGCGGTACCCGCACCACCGACCATCCCTGAGCTTCCCGCAACACCGATGAACATCCTGGTGATTGGCAGCGACAGCCGCGAAAATGCCAGGGAACAGAACGATCAGACCATCACAACAGGCAAGTCATCGGACCAACGCTCGGATTGCCTGATGCTGATCCACGTACCGGCGGACCGGCACAATGTCTACGGAATTTCGATCATGCGCGATAACTGGGTGGACATCCCGGGCTATGGTGCCTCCAAAATCAATGCCAGCCTTGAGGTAGGAGGCACCCCCTTGGTGGTCCGGACCGTCGAACAACTGTTGGGCACGCACATAGACCACACCGTCATGCTGGACTTCAACGGCTTCAAGACCCTCACGGATGGCCTCGGCGGGATCGACGTCAATGTCACGTTGCCCTTCACCGCCAGCTTTGAGACCCACCACGTATTCCCCGCCGGAATTAACCATTTGGACGGACAAGCAGCCCTGGAGTTCGTCCGCGAACGCTACTCATTCGTGGATGGAGACTACCAGCGGGTGCGCAACCAGCACACGTTTCTCCAGGCCCTACTGGCAAAGCTCAGGGGCGGAATCCAAACTCCCGCGGGAGTCCTCGGTCTGGTCAACTTCGCAGCCAACTACCTCACGGTGGACCAGGGATTCGACCCGGCTTCCGTCGCCATCCTGGCCTACGGACTCCGAACTGTGGATCCCGGCGCCTCCGTCTTCTTCACGCTGCCCACGGCAGGGACCGGCACTTCCCCGGATGGGCAATCGATCGTGCTGCCCGATTACGCCGGAATCGGAGAAGTGGCCGCCGCCCTGCGGGACGGCACCCTGCCGGAGTACGCCGTCGCGCATGGTTACTGAGCCGGTGCGGGCTACTCGCTTCCGCTACTCGGAAGAGTACAAGCACTTGCGTCCAACCACTCGAAGACTACTTGATCGAATATTTAACCAATCTTGAACAAAAGCTTGAGGAAACCTTGCAGCGTCCTAAAAGTCCTGCCGGAAAGTAGGGGTCATCGGGCAGAAAAGTCCGTGAAACCCCGGTCCGACGGGCTTCAAGGAAATGGAAATCATCATGGGTCTCAACCTGAAAACCACAACAGGTAAAATCGTTGCTTCCCTGGCTTTGGTCGGTACTGCTGCCGGCGTGGCAGGACTGGGAACCTACGGCGCCTTCACTTCCAGCACCTCCGCCAGCGCCGCCGTTGCCTCCGGCACCGTGAACATCGCCCTGGGCGCATCCGGCACCGCGAACCGACTCAGCGTCGCCGCTTCCGGACTGGTCCCGGGCGACACCGTGCAGCGCGCGGTCACCCTGAGCAACGCCGCCGGAAACCAGGCACTCTCAGCGATCACCCTGACCACCTCAGCGACCGCCCCGAACTCCTCCAAGCTGGACACCGACACAAGCATGGGCCTTCAGCTGGTGGTCGACAACTGCTCCGTCCCTTGGACCGAGGCCGGCACCTCCCCGGCTTACACCTACACCTGCTCCGGCACCACCACTTCGGTGCTCGCTACGCACCCCGTCATCGAATCAAACCTCTCCCTGAGCAACCTCACCTCGGTTGCCGCAGGCCAGACCGATAACCTGCGGGTCACGCTGTCCCTGCCGGCAACGGCCGACAACACCCTACAGGGTCAGAGCAGCACCATCGCGTTCAACTTCACGGGCACCCAGCGCACCGCGACCAACAAGTAGCGCGCACCCTAGCCAGCCCTCCGCCGTCGAGCCCCCCTGAAAAACGACGGCGGAGGGCCTCCCACAGGAACGGAGACCCAGCCATGACCGCATCCCTGTTCCGCCACGCGCGGCGGGTCTCCGGAACAGCCACGACGGCGACGCCGGGCGCGGGGAAGTCGCGCGGCATGGGTTCGAAGGTAGTCCAGGGCTTCGTGCAGCTGATCGCCACCACGGTGATGGTTGCGTCCGTCGCAGCATTCCTGTTCCTCGCCGTCGGGCCCCGCGTTCTTGGCTACCAGACCAGCACGATGCTGACCGGCTCCATGTCCCCGCTGATCAACCCCGGAGATGTCGTGGTTACCGTTCCCGTCCAGGTCCAAGACCTGAAGGTCGGGGACGTCATTACGTACCACATTCCGGTAGACGACCAGCGGGTCGAGACACACCGGATCATTGACCTCGCCGTCAACAGCCAGGGCACCGCGACCGTTCGCACCAAAGGCGACGCCAACAACGGCGCCGACCCCTGGACCGCAGCCTTGGCAGCAGGCCACGTAGACCGTCAGATATTCACCGTTCCTTACCTCGGTAACGCCGTCCGCGCCTTTCGGGATCCCCTGGTCTTGAAAGTCTTGATGTACGGCGCTCCGGCTGCCCTGGTGGTAATGCTCCTCGTCTCCATTTGGCGGAAGAAGCAGCAAGGCGACGACGCCGCTGACGCCAGCGAGGCAGAACGCGCCTTGCCGGCTTTGGACCGTCGCCCCCTCAGGCGCCTCGCAAGGGAGATGAAAAGCAAGGAAGCCGCCAAGAAGTTCGCGGCCGCTTACACCAGGCTGCTGCCCCAGCGCGTAGACCGGATCAGCCACGCGCTGAGCGCCGGGAACAGCGACTTGGCCATGGACGCTGTCCTCAGCCTGAAAACCAGCTCATCGATGGTCGGGGCCCTCCGGATGGAACAACACTGCGTCCGCCTGGAACACGCCCTGGCGATGACCGATCACACCGCTGCGGTTGAAGCCGGCGAAAAAGTACGGCAGCACCAGCCACAGTTGGAAAAAGCACTGGGCAGTCAAACTGCCCGGTACGCTGCATGAGAATGTCCTCAAAGAACTGAACCGGGTCCACTGCTCTTACCGCGAAATGCGGTAAGAACGGGATCGGACCACAGGGCCTCACAGAAAGCCGCTGACCTTGCGTAGAAGCCGAAGCACCGCCGACGTCGCGCAGACGCCTGCGTTCGGGCGCGTCGCCGCGGTCCTGGCTGCGGCTGCGGTATTGGTCTTCGCTCCCAGCATCGCGCAAGCCGCATTCATTGGAACGGTCTCGGGTTCAACCAGCATAGGGACTATGTCGCTCCCTGCTCCGACCGGCGCAAGTGTTGCGGCCACTTGCATAGCACGCAGCCTCAGCATGGTTGTGTTGAGCTACGGAACAGTCCCACGCGCCACATCCTACGATTTCACGGTGATGAACCCCGGAGGTGGCAACATGAAAACCACCAATGGAACGTACACCAAAGCCAATGCAACACAGGGCACCTGGACCTACCAGATCCACGGGCTATACCAGGCATCTCCCGGCAATGTATGGACGGGTCAACCCTTCCAAGGAACAGTTGTGTGCTGACGGAGCGGCCGCTCTGAGCGAAATCGGTGGTCTCGTGTCGGTGGCCCTCTATAGAGTTGCCCCATGAGCCAGCCTGCCACGCCTCCAATCCCCCCCGTCGCTAAAAAGGTGCCGCACACGCGCGAGCACCACGGCGATGTTTTCGTGGACAACTACGAATGGCTGCGGGACAAGGAATCAGCCGAAGTCGTCGAGCATTTGAAGGCTGAAAACGCCTACCAGGAGGCGGTCACCGCGCACCAGGAACCGCTGCGCGAGGCCATCTTCCAGGAAATCAAGGGCCGCACCCAGGAGACGGATCTCTCGGTCCCCAGCCGCAAGGACAACTGGTGGTACTACACCCGCTCCATTGAGGGCAAGGAGTACGGCATCCATTGCCGTTTCCGCGCAGCACACTCCGGCGATCCGGTGGCCGATTGGACACCGCCGGCGGTGGAACCCGGCGTCGAACTCCAAGGCGAAGAAGTCCTGCTGGATGGCAACGTCGAAGCCGAAGGCAAGCCGTTCTTCTCCATTGGCGGCAGTGCCGTGACGGTGGACGGCAACCTCTATGCCTACGCCGTGGACAACTCCGGCGAGGAAAGATTCGCCCTTCGCATCAAGGACCTGCGGACTGGCGAACTGCTGCCCGATGTCATCGAGAACATTTTCTACGGCGTGGCCTTCTCCCCCGACGGCACACGGATCTTCTACACCGTGGTGGACGACGCCTGGCGCCCTTACCAGGTGAAGTCGCACGTCCTGGGGACGCGTGTCAGCGAGGACGTGGTCATCTACCAAGAGGACGACGTCGCCATGTGGCTCGGATTCGAGATCTCCTCCGACCGGCGGTACCTCGTGCTGAGCATCGGCTGCTCGGAATTCAGCGAAACGCGCCTGCTGCGCTTTGACGACTACGACGCCGGCCTGTCCACCGTGATCTCCCGCGACGAACACATCCTCTACGAGGCCGAGCCGTTCCTGTTGGATGGCGCTGAAACCATCCTCCTCACGCACAACAAAGACGCCATCAACTCGATGGTTTCCATCGCGGACCTGGCCGAGTTTGCCAAGCCGCTGGCCCAGCAGCACTGGCGCACGGTCGTCGAGCATTCCGACTCCGTTCGCGTCAACGGTGCCGGCGTCACGTCGACGCATCTGGTGGTGGCGGTGCGGCAGGACACGATCGAACGCGTGCAGGTGCTGCCCCTCGCTGGACTGGGAACGGCGGCGCAGGGCGCTGCCGTGGAACCTGCCTTCGACGAGGATCTGTACACGGCAGGGGTGGCGGGTTCGGACTACGACGCCCCGGTGATCCGCGTCGGCTACACCTCCTTCTTCACGCCGTCCAGGGTGTACGACTTCGTGCTGCCCACAGCCGCACTCCCGCAGGGCGAGCTGCTGCTGCGGAAGGAAAGCCCGGTGCTGGGCGGGTACGACGCGTCAGACTACGTGGCCACGCGGGAATGGGCGACGGCGGCAGACGGCACGCGCGTGCCGCTTTCCGTTCTCCGGCACGCCTCCGTGTCGCAGGATTCAACCGGCGCGGGCCTGGTCTACGGCTATGGTTCCTACGAGGTCAGCATGGATCCGGGCTTCGGGGTGGCGCGTTTGTCCCTCCTGGACCGCGGAATCGTCATGGTGATCGCCCACATCCGCGGCGGTGGCGAGCTCGGCCGGCACTGGTACGACGACGGCAAGAAGCTCAACAAGAAGAACACCTTCACGGACTTCATCGCAGCAACTGACTGGCTGGCATCCTCCGGCTGGGTGGCTCCGAACCGGATCGCGGCCATGGGTGGCTCCGCAGGCGGCCTGCTGATGGGCGCCGTGGCCAACCTTGCGCCGGAGAAGTACGCCGCGATGGTTGCCGCCGTGCCGTTCGTCGATGCGCTGAACACCATCCTGGATCCGGAACTGCCGCTCTCCGCGCTCGAGTGGGAGGAATGGGGCAACCCCATCACCGATCCCGAGGTCTACCAGTACATGAAGTCCTACACTCCGTACGAGAACATCCGTGCCGTCTCCTATCCGAAAATTGCCGCGGTAACCTCCTTCAACGACACCCGCGTGTTCTACGTGGAGCCTGCCAAGTGGGTCCAGGTCCTGCGTTCCGAGACCACCGGAACGGCCCCGATCGTGATGAAGATCGAGATGGAAGGTGGACACGGCGGGGCCTCGGGACGGTACGTGCAATGGCGTGAGCGCGCTTGGGACTATGCCTTTGTGGCGGATTCGCTGGGGGCAGTGGACCTGCTGCCCGGGGCGGGGCTCAAGTAAGGTTCTCCCTAGTGAGCTGATATTCGCGGTGGGGGCCGAATCGTACAGTAGGAGTGCAGTGGAGGGTCCCGTAACGAACGATGCATCGGCGCCAAACCGAGCCTTGGTGGCCGACCCTGACCCCGTGCGTCTCGAAGAGACGGTTGCGGCGCTCACCTCTGCGGGCTTCTTGGTCCGAACAGCGTCCGACGCCGCCTCGCTTGCGGCCGCGTTGGAAAGCGGGCCGAGCGACGTGGTGGTCTTGGACAACGAGTTCCGCGAGTTCCTTCCCGGGAACGGCGCCCCCGTTCTACTCATGCTGGATTCCGAGGAAACGCTGGATGTCGCAGCCCTGGAGGCCTGGAGAATCGCGGATTTTGTCTATAAGGGCCAAGCCCCGGACTTTCGGGCATCCAGGGCCTTGGTCCTCATCGCCCGGTCCGCCGAACGGATGCGTCGCCGATCCGAAGCCGAATCACTGAGGGAGAGCCTGCGGAAGGTATCCTCGGCCATCCGGTCAACCATTGATCCCGGGCGCATTGCACGGCACCTGGTGGATGGTATCGGCGAGGCCCTCGGTGCGGAACACGTCTGGTTCACCACATTCCCGGATGTACGCGTGCCGCAGGTCAGCGCAGAATGGAACGCCCCGGGACGGGCGCCAGGAGTCCTGCCTCCCGAACTTGCCGGCGAAATCGTCTTGTTCGAACTGGCGGAGCGCTTATGGGCCGAAGCGGACGTGCAACCGCTGCCGAAAGGAACTCCGGCGGGCCGCGCTCTCCCGGGGCGCCCCGGTGGCGCAGGTCGGCACAGTGGCGCCGGTTCGCCGTCGGCCTCTGTTGTGGTTCCTGTGGGCGAAGGTGATCTTGTCCTGGGGGTCATCTGGATCGCGCGACCGGACACCGCGCATGAATGGACCCGAGCTGAAATCGGCCTGATCCAGCACGTTTCGGGGAACTTGGCGTATGGACTGATGCAGAGCCACTTGATTGGCGCACAGCAGCAGGTCATGTACAAACTCCAGGAACTCGACCAAGCCAAGACCGACTTCCTCACCACGGTGAACCACGAACTTAGAACCCCGCTGACGTCCATCACAGCCTATCTGGACATGATCCGCAGCGGCGCCGGCGGACCGATTCCTGCGGGCGTAACGCGGATGATCGACGTCATTTCACGAAATGCCGAACGCCTCCGCCGCCTGATCGAGGACATGCTCACCGTCTCGCACCAGAACACTTCAGGCGATCTCCAATTGAGCCGCGTCAACGTGGGCACTCTGCTCAGGCTCGTCGTCTCGACGTTGCAGCCCCTCGCGGACTCCCGTTCGCTGTCCCTCACCGTGGAGCATGCCCCAGGGACCGTGACCGTCCAGGCCGACGAAGCCAAACTGGAGCAGGTTTTCGCGAACATCATCAGCAACGCGATCAAGTTCACCCCCCACGGCGGCCACGTCGCCGTCAGCAGCCGGATCGCTTCCGGTCCAGGGACGGTTCCCAGCGTGGTGGTGCGTGTGGAAGACACCGGCGTCGGGATCCCGGAAACGGAAATCGACCAAGTGTTTACGCGATTCTTCCGAGCCTCCAATGCCTCCACTGCGGCCATCCCAGGCAGCGGGCTCGGCCTGGCGATAGCCCACGACGTTGTGGAGCGCCATTCCGGCAAGCTCGATATCGAGTCCGGCCTCGGTGTGGGAACCACGGTCTCGGTCCGGCTTCCTCTGGATACCGGGAGCTAAAAAGAACACCTCCCTCGGGCGGTGGCCCCGAGGCGGTGTTCGAACAGACTTGACGTCCGCCGATCAGGCCTAGTTGGGCCACCAACCGACCTGCGCATAGTTCACCGGGTCAGAGACGACAGGGACGGTGGTGACCGTGGTGCTTGTGGAGACCTGCGTGGTCTTCGGCGCGGCATTGGCAGGAGCAACAAATCCGCCAATAACCAGCATGCCCGTCATGAGAAGTGTTGCGGCGAATTTTTTCATGCACTGCTCCTTTGAGCCGTTAGGAATCCGAAGGTGACCTTCCCAGCGTAAGGAGCCTCGTTAAACGTTTCCTTAAGATCGGTTTAGTTTTCCGTAGTCTTTGCGGCCAGCCGGTATCCAATGCCACGCACGGTCTCCACCCAACGCGGCGACTGTGCCGAATCACCCAGCTTCCGCCGCAAATTGGCGATGTGAACCTGGATGGCGCGCTCTTCGGACTCGCTGACGTAGGTTCCGGTTTCGTACTCCCTGGCATGTAGCCAGCGGGCCAGCCCCGACGTACTTCGGACCACGCGTCCGGCTTCCATAAGCGCCTGGAGCAGGTCGAACTCAGTACGGGTCAATTGCACTTCTTCGGCATCGACCCGTGTTGTGCGCGTGGCCACGTCCAAGTAGAGGCCGTTGTGTTCCAGCCTGGTACGGTCTGATTCTGGTGGGTTGGTTGTTTCGTGCGATCCTCCGTGCACCGCCGTCGCCGACGGGTTCGGCGCCGAAGCCGGCGAGTTCGGCGCGGCAGCCGGCGGGTTCGGCGCCGCAGCCGGCGCCCCCTCTGCTGGCGTCAGCTCCGCCGTCGTGATCCCTGCGGAAGTGCCGCCCGATAGCTTGCTGCCCCGGGGCCTGCGGAGGAGCGTCTCAACACGGGCCAGGAGCTCGCGGGGGCGGAAGGGTTTGGTGACGAAATCGTCCGCGCCGACGGCCAGTCCTTGTAGCGTGTCCACCTCGCGCGCACGGGCCGTAAGCATGACGATGTAAGCATCGCTGAACTCCCGTACGCGACGGGTGACCTCTATGCCATCGATATCGGGCAGGCCAAGGTCCAGGGTAATGACGTCCGGGTTGTGACGGCGGACCGCAGCCACGCCATCAATACCGTTCCCGGCCGCGTACACCTCCAGCCCTGAAGCTTCGAGGACGGCGTGGACCACTTCCCGGATATCGTCGTCATCCTCGATTACTACAGCTACGCCAGCTGTGCTCACTTCACGCCCCGATCTCCACTGCCCAGCCCACCGTAACATCAGCAAAGTCTGGTATCCCCACCCATGCTACTTCCGTGCGCGCCATTCGGAATCGAGGATGGCGTAGATGACTTCGGTGGACCATTGGCCTTTGTAGTGCCAGTTGTCCACGAGGGCTGCCTCGCGACGCATGCCGAGCCGCTCGCACAAGCCTGACGAGGAGGTGTTGAGGGCGTCGAGCTTGGCCTCGATCCTGTGGAACATGAGGGTCTCGAAGCCCAGGCGGAGCACGGCCTCGGCTGCCTCCGCCGCGTAGCCTTGGCCTCGGCTTTCCGGAGCCAGGATCCAGCCGATTTCAGCCTGCCCCGTGCCCGGCAACCATTTGAGCACCACTTCGCCGAGCAGGCCCGGCGAGTCCGAGCGCTCTATCGCGAGGCACGCCCAATCGCCCTCTTGTTCGAAGGTGAAGTTGGCGTAGCGGCCCAGCGCCTCCATGGACTGCGTCAGGGTCAATTCCTGCCGGAGGAGGAAACGCGCGGTCTCCGGCAAGGATTGGTAGGCGTGGAATCGCTCCAGATCGGTGGCCTCGAAGCGGCGAAGCACGAGCCTCGGCGTCCGAATGGGAAGTTCGATGCGCGGCATGCCTCGAGGCTACTACGTCAGGCCGGATGGGTTCCGGGGAGTCCCGCCAGACGCCGCGGATCCGGCCCGCCGGGCCGTCTCGGATCCGGCCCGCTGAACGGTCACCTCTTGACAGTTCAAGCAAACTGGGATTACCTAATGAACATTCGGTAAATAAAGCTGGAGGCAATGACGCATGGTTGAGACCACCCTTTCTGGCGCAGCGCAGCACCAGATCCTCAAGAACGACTACGCCTCCGAGTGGATGGGCTTGGAAGTGCTCAAGGTCGACGACGGCCACGCCACCGTCCGCATGAAGCTCCGGCAGGAAATGCTCAACGGCTTCGGAATGGCCCACGGCGGAATGATCTTCGCCTTCGCGGATTCAGCGTTCGCCCTCGCGTGCAACCCGGCCAACCCCTCGCCGTCGGAGGCTGACACCATAACTGTCGCCGCCGGCGTCGACATCAACTTCCTCAAGCCGGCCTATCAAGGCCAGGTGATCACCGCCGTCGCGAACCGCCGTGCCAACAACGGCCGCAGCGGCCTGTACGACATCCAGATCTTCGCCGCCGACGCGAGCGAACCGGCCGCCGTCGGGTCGCCCAACGACGGTTCGCCCGACGACGGGTCGCCCAACGATCCGGGCAGCTACGGCGAGCTCATCGCCGAGTTCCGTGGCCGCAGCCGCACCATTTCCAAGAAGTAGGAACACCATGACACAGAACACCGTCGCCGCTCCCGACGCACCCGTGCTGGACCGCGAAGAAACCATCTCCCGCGACGAACTCGAGGCCCTGCAGCTCAGCCGCCTCCAGCACACTGTGGCGTACGCCTACGATCGCGTCCCGCTATACAAGCGCAAGTTCGACGACGCCGGCGTCCACCCCACCGACCTCCGCGAGCTGTCCGATCTCGGCAAGTTCCCGTACACCACCAAGGAAGACCTCCGCCAGGAATACCCCTTCGGCATGTTCGCCGTGCCGCAGAACGAAGTAGCCCGGGTCCACGCGAGCTCGGGCACTACAGGCCGGCCGACCGTCGTCGGCTACACCAAAAACGACCTCGCCAACTGGGCCACTTTGGTAGCCCGCTCACTCCGGGCGTCCGGAGTCCGTCCAGGCATGAAGGTCCACAACGCTTACGGCTACGGCCTGTTCACCGGCGGTCTGGGTGCCCATGCCGGGGCCGAAGCGCTCGGCTGCACCGTCATCCCGATGTCCGGCGGCCAGACCGAACGCCAAATCCAGCTGATCCAGGACTTCAAGCCTGACGCCATCCTGGCGACCCCCACTTACTTGCTGACCATCGCCGACGCCATGGCGCACATGGGCGTGGATCCGGCGTCGACCTCGCTCAAGTACGCGGTGCTCGGCGCCGAACCGTGGACCGAGGAAATGCGCCACGAGCTCGAAACCACCATGAACATCAAGGCCTGCGACATCTACGGCCTGTCCGAGGTCATGGGCCCGGGCGTCGCCGGGGAAGCCGTAGAGACCCAGGACGGCTGCCACATATGGGAGGACCACTTCCGCCCCGAGATCATCGATCCGTTCGACCCCTCCCGTGGGGAAAGCGCCGTGCTGGCCGACGGCGAACCGGGCGAACTCGTCTTCACCTCGCTCACCAAGGAAGCGCTGCCGATCATCCGGTACCGCACCAAGGACCTCACGCGCCTGCTGCCCGGCACCGCCCGCCCCGCGCACCGCCGCATGGGCCGCATCACCGGCCGCAGCGACGACATGATCATCCTGCGCGGCGTGAACCTCTTCCCCTCCCAGATCGAGGAAATCGCCCTGCGCATCCCCGAGCTCAGCCCGCACTTCCAGCTCGAACTCACCCGCCCCGAGGGCAAGCGCATGGATTCGCTGACGGTCAAGATTGAGCGCCGCGAGAACGTTTCCGTCGAGGCGGGTACGACGGCGGCACACGCCTTGCGCGAGCAGATCAAGATCCACGTGGGTTCTTCGTGCGTGGTTGATGTGGTGGAACCGGGTTCGCTCGAGCGTTCCAACGGCAAACTGCGCCGCGTCTACGACATGCGACCCAAGAGGTAACCTGGCCGGGCGGGTGCACGAATCAACCGACCGTTCATGAGAAAATGGCCAGCATGCCTAGTGAAACAGTAACCAAGCGGGGACGCCCCGGATACGACCAGCAATCAGTGCTGCTCATCGCCGTCGACGTCTTCAACCGCCACGGTTACGACGCCACGTCCATGGGCATTCTGGCCGAAAACCTCGGGATCTCAAAGTCGGCCATTTACCACCACGTGCCGTCCAAGGGCGACCTCCTGAAGCTCGCCCTTGAGCACGCGCTGGGTGGGCTCGAGGCGATCCTGGAACAGCCCGAGGCGTTGTCCGGTCCTGCTGATTCCCGGCTTGAGTTTGTCCTGCGGCAGACCATCGCCGTTTTGGTGGAGCGGCTGCCGTTCGTCACGCTGCTTCTGCGGCTCCGCGGCAACACGGAGATCGAGCGCGATGCCCTGGAACGGCGTCGTGCGTTCGACCACAAGGTGGCCGCGCTGATCTCGGCCGCCCGCGAAGAAGGCTCGCTGCGCCAGGACATCGATCCCCGCACCGTGACCCGGCTGCTGTTCGGCACCATCAACTCGATCGTGGAGTGGTACAAACCGGGCGGATCACTCTCCCCGCAACGGCTCGCCGACGACGTCATCACCATGGCCTTCGACGGCCTGCACGCCTCGGCGTAGGACTCGTTCCTGCCCTTCCCGCCTCCCGCCTCGCGCCTCCCGCCGCCCTCCTCCCGCCGCCCTCCTCCCCCGACGCTCGCTCACATCTGTGGCGCTTTCCCCCCCACGCTCGCTCACATCTGTGGCCAAATGCTAGAACCCTCCTTCACAAAAAAGTGAAGGAGAGTTCTACCTGGTCCCGGCGGATGCCTCAGCCGATCAGAGTTGGTATTCGGCCTGGATGCCCAAGCTTTCATGGACGCAGAGGACGTTGTTTTCCGTGTCCATGAACCATGCGCACCGATCGGCGTCGGTCGTACAAATGTGGTGTTCGGTCTTGAGGTCCGGAAGGTCGTAGTCCCGGAATTCGACGCCGCTTGCCTCCATTTCCTCGACTGTCCGCTCGATGTCACTGACTTCAAAGGAAAGGGCAGTGTGCGATGAGTGCATGCCGTCCTTGATGGGCATCAACTGCAGCATGGGGCCGCCGTCGATGCCAAACAAATCATTTCCATCCCACGTCATGCCGCGGTGAGGGAGGCCGAGCTTCTCTGCATAAAAGCTGTGGGCTCGGGCTACGTCGTCGACGGGCAAGACGGTTGTGGCTGTTCTGAGTGCTAGGTTCATTTCGCCACCTCCTACGCTGAAAATCTTACGCCGGACGAGGTCGGAAAGAACTTGTGAGCGAGCGTTCGCCTAAACACCCACAAACGTGAGCGAGCGTTCGCAGGAAACCCGACATAAGTGAGCGAGCGTCCGCTCACACACCCACAAACGTGAGCGAGCGTCCGGAGGGGAAAGAGAGGATTACTTCTCCACGAGGGTCAGGACGTCGTATGTGGCGACGATTTCGTCGTTCTGGTTGGTCAGGACGGCGTCCCAGGCTACTTCGCCGTATTCGTCGGTTTCGCGCGGGGTGATCTTCTTAGCCGTCAGGGTGACGCGGATCGAATCCCCGGCGGCCACGGGAGTGATGAAGCGCAGGTTCTCAAGGCCGTAGTTGGCCAGGACCGGACCCGGAGCGGGCTCCACGAACAGGCCGGCGGCCCAGCTCAGCAGCAGGTATCCGTGCGCCACGATTCCCGGGAAGAACGGGTTGGCCTCGGCAGCTTCCTGGTTGGTGTGGGCGTAGAAAGTGTCGCCCGTGGAGTTTGCGAAGGCGGTGATGTCTTCGAGGGTGACCTGCCTCAGTCCGGACCGCACGGCGTCGCCGATCCGCAAAGTCGCAAGCGACTTCCGGAACGGGTGCGTTCCTTCCGTCTCCACCGTGAAGTTGCGGTCCGCGCCCGCGTGCCAGACGCCGGTCACGGCAGTGAGCATGTTCGGCGAGCCTTGAATGGCGGTCCGCTGCATGTGGTGCATGACGGAGCGGATGCCACCGAGCTCTTCGCCACCACCGGCGCGGCCCGGCCCGCCGTGGACCAGGTGCGGCACGGGCGAACCATGCCCGGTTGACGACCGGGCGTCCTCGCGGTTGAGCATCAGGACACGGCCGTGGTGGGCCGCGATTCCGGTCACCAATTCGCGGGCAATACCAGGATCGTTAGTGCAAACGGAGGCCACCAGGGAGCCGCCACCGCGGGCGGCGAGGCGGACGGCGTCGTCGAGGTCAGCGTATCCGATCACGGACGAAACCGGACCGAAGGCCTCCAGTGAGTGGACAGCTTCCGAGTCCACATCAGCCCAGCTCAGGACGACCGGCGACATGAACGCTCCGCCCTCGACGACGCCCACGGTGCCGTCGAGCGAGGTGACCGACGGCGAATCGAGCGTCCCGTACGCAAGCTCGCCACCGGCGTCGAGCATTGACTGCACCGCGGCGCGAACGTCGGCTAGCTGCTCGAGGGACGCGAGGGCGCCCATCGTGACGCCCTCCGCGCGGGGGTCACCGACCACGACGCGCTCATCCACCCGCGCGCCGATGGCGGAGACGACGTCGGACACCAAGGCCTGGGGCACGATGGTGCGGCGGATCGAGGTGCACTTCTGGCCAGCCTTGACCGTCATTTCGGTGACGACCGACTTGATGAAAGCGTCGAACTCAGGGGTGCCGGGCACTGCGTCGGGTCCGAGGATGGCTGCGTTGAGCGAGTCAGTTTCCGAGGTGAAGCGGACGCCACCCTGCACCACGTTGACGTGGGACTTCAGCGAGTTGGCGGTGGATGCCGAACCCGTGAAGGCAAGAATGTCGCGGTAATCGAGGTGGTCAAGCAAGTTCCGGGCGGATCCCGAGATGAGCTGCAGCGAGCCTTCCGGCAGTATCCCGGACTCCACGATTGCCTTGACCACAACGGCGGCCACGTAACCGGTGGGCGTGGCAGGCTTGACGATGGTGGGGACGCCGGCAATGAATGCGGGCGCGAACTTCTCGAGCATGCCCCAGACCGGGAAGTTGAAGGCGTTGATCTGCGCCGCGACGCCCGGGATGCGGGTGTAGATGTGCTCGCCGGCGAATGAACCGTCCTTGGACAGGACTTCCATGGGACCGTCCACCACAACCTGCGAGTTCGGCAGTTCACGGCGGCCCTTGGAGCCAAAGGTGAAGAGAACGCCGATGCCGCCGTCGATGTCCACCATCGAGTCGATCTTGGTGGCGCCGGTCTTGAAAGAGGACGTGTAGAACTCCTCGCGGCGGCCGTTGAGGTACTGGGCCAGCTCTTTGAGCTTGAGGGCGCGTTGGTGGAAGGTGAGCTTGCCGAGCTCGCGCTGGCCCACCGTGCGGCCATAGTTCACGACGCCGGCAAGGTCCAGACCGTCGGTGTTGACCGTTGCTAGGACCTCGCCGGTGCTGGCGTCGCGCACTGGTACGCCGGCGGAGGCGTCTGCACTGGGGGTCCACCACTCGCCCCGGACGAAACTGGGCACGGTTTCAACAACTGTGGCTTCCGGAGCGACTGCAGTACTGGTCATCGTCGACGGGTCCTTCCAAGGCACGGGCACGAAATGGACTGAACGGCCGCAAATTACTGACCGGCCGTTCGGTAATATCCCCAGAATACATGAGAGCCCCGATCTGCACACTAGATGCTTGCCCGGACTGCGCCCTTCCTGCCCTTGTTTGCCCTGATTTTGCGTCGGAATGACGGGACTCGCCATGTCGTAAGCGCTTTCCGACATCAAAGAAGGTCACGACGGCGCGTGGCCACCTCCCGCTGGTCCGTCCGGCTCCCGAGCTTGGTACGAATGGCCACGATTTCGGCTTTCGAGACGCCGTTCGCCGCGAGGAAAGCGGCGGCATCCAGCGAGTGCGCGAATTCCAAAAGGCTCACACTGCGTGATGCCAGCATGGCTTCAAGTGCATCTTCCTTGAGAAAGGCATCATGGGCGTGCGGGGCGCGATGGTGCCGGTGGCGCTCGTTGATACCGCGCATCCCCTGCTGGTAACCACGAACGATTTCCTCGTCGCTTGCCCCTGCCAGGTTCTGCAGCATCACGGCGATGACTCCGCTGCGGTCCCGCCCAGCCGCGCAGTGCACCACTACCCCGCCCGGCGCCGCGGCGATGGCCTTGAAGACCGCGGCGATGTTGTCCGAGAAGAGCCGCAGGTAGTCGGCGTAGTGGGCAGGGTCTTTCAGGTAGGGGCCAAAGAGGGCGGTGAAATCTTCGTTTGCCGGGTCCTCGGTGGGGCAATGGACAATGTCGAAGCGCGCCGTTGCCTCCTCGGATACCACGGGATCGACTTCCCTGGGCTGCTGCTCACGAGCGGTCCGCAAGTCGATCACAGTGCGGATGCCGGCGTCGTACATTTGCTGCCAACCAGCTTCGGTGAGCCATTCCCGCCTGCCCATCCGGTACACGCTTCCGGCGATACGCCAGGCGTTCACGGCACCGTCCCAATGGACGCCTCGTTGCTTGGCGGCGGTTGAGATCCCATCCATACCGGACAGCTAACCACACGACCCGGATGTGAGCGAGGGTGGCGAAGAATGCCCCCATATGTGAGCGAGGGTTTGGAACGTGTACCTCCCGGCCGACGCTCCTGCAGATATCAACCCCTCCCGGCCGACCCTCCTGCAGATATCAACCCCCCGGCCGACGCTCCTGCAGATGATGTGAGCGAGGGTCGCGCAGAAGGCCGGCATATGTGAGCGGGGATCGGGTCTTGTGCGCTTTACGTGACTTATGTCATACTTTTCCTCGATACGCATCGACGATGCGTATCGACGATGCAGATCAGGCATCGGACCAAACACCGCACCCGGCAAGGAGGCCTGGAAGTGCCCACCAGCAAGGATGTCGCCCAGGCGGCCGGCGTAGCCCAAAGCACGGTTTCTTATGTGCTCAGCGGTAAGCGGCCCATTTCCGAGAAGACCCGGAAAAAGGTCGAGGCCGCCATTGACCAACTGACGTACCAGCCCAATGCAGGTGCCAGAGCCTTGGCAAGCCGCAAAACCAGAGTCATCGGCCTGGTCATTCCGTTCATCCCAGAGCTGGAAATGGGATCGATTATGGAATTCGTCTCAGTTATTGCCAACTCGGCCCGGCAATACGACCACGACATTCTCTTGGTCACCGACGATGAAGGCGCCGCCGGACTGCGCCGCGTCGTCGGGCAGCAGATCTGCGACGGCCTGATCCTCATGCAGGTTGAGGACGAGGACGAGCGCCTCCCCGTGGCCCGCAGCCTGAACGTCCCGGTGGTGCTGATCGGCATACCCCGCGATCCGTCCGGACTGGTCTGCATCGACGCCGACTTCGAAATGGCCGGGGAGCACTGTGTCCGGGATCTTGCGGCCACTGGCCACTCGGTGATTTCCGTCCTTGATTGGCAGCCCGCAGTGATGGACCGGCATGTGAACTACGTTGACCGGTTCTTGCACGGCACGGATGTTGCGGCCGAGGCCCTTGGCGTGACCGTGCTCCATCTTCCCGGCGGGATCGACCACGCCACCATCTCCGAATCGGTCGACAAAGCCCTCGCCAGCACCACAGGCAAGCCAGCATTCATCGCCCCCGATCGGACAATCCAGGACATTCTGCGCCGCATCTTGAATAGCCGCGGCCTGACCCCCGGCGTGGACGTCTCCGTGATCGGCAGCGCGTCCCCCACCCTTGCCGAACTCCAGCCCATTCCGCTTTCCACCATCGATCTGCGCCCGGGAGAAGTTTCCCGCCGCGCAGTGAAAATCATGTGCCAGCTCCTCGAAGCCGACTCCCAGGGACCACACGAATCCCTGGAGTTGGTGCCAACGGTCATCACGCACCGTTCCAGCACGCTCCGCCCACCCCGCGGCGCCTGAACAAACCCCATCTCACCACCGACCCCTCACCCGAACGCCTGCCCTTACCTCACCTTTCGTTTCAGCCGCTTTCGTTTCAGCATCGTCGATACGCATCGACGAATCGATTCGCCACTTGCAGATCCATCAACTCCCCTCTCCGCGAACAAAGGAACAGACAATGAAGTCAGCTATCAGGACACGCCGCCCGCTCGCCCTGGCCGTCGCAGCACTGGTCGGCCTGCCGTTCGCCATCTCCGGCTGCGGCACCACCACCTCCGCCTCCTCCACGGAAGCCGTGAAGGAAATCTCTGTGATGGACTATTACAACAACGAGCCGGACAAGTCGTTCATCGGCGACGCGCTGACGGCGTGTGGGACCAAAGCCGGCGTCACCATCAAGCGCGAAACCGTGCCGGGCAAGTCGTTGATCTCCAAGGTGCTCCAGCAGTCCTCTTCCAAGACGCTGCCGGACGTGCTCATGCTCGACAATCCGGACCTGCAGCAGATCGCCGCCACGGGAGCCCTGGCACCATTGACCGATTTCAACATCAGCACCGCCGACTTCGCGCCCGGTGTGCTGAGCGCCGGCACTTACAAGGACAAGGTGTACGGGCTCGCCCCCACCGTGAACACGATTGCCCTCTTCTACAACAAGGACATCCTAGCCAAGGCCGGCGTCACGCCGCCCACCACCTGGGATGAGCTGAAGACTGCGGCCACCAAGCTCACCTCGGGTGAGCAGTATGGCCTGGCGTTCAACGCCAACCCGACTTATGAAGGAACATGGCAGTTCCTTCCGGTCATGTGGTCCAACGGCGGCAACGAGAAGAACATCGACACACCTGAGACCGCACAGGCCCTCCAGCTCTGGACCGACCTGGTCAAAGACGGATCAGTGTCTTCCTCAGCCCTGAACTGGACGCAGGCGGACGTCAAGGACCAGTTCATGGCCGGCAAGGCAGCCATGATGGTCAACGGCCCTTGGCAGATTCCGGCCCTCGACAAGAAGACCACGCTGCAGTATGGGGTCGTGAAGATTCCGGTCCGCGACGCCAGCCAGACGGCCGTAGCCCCGCTTGGCGGCGAGGTGTGGACCGTCCCGCAGACCGGGAGCAAAGCCCGCCAGGCCAAGGCTGCAGAAGTGGTGGCCTGCATGAACAGCGACGAGAACCAGCTCGGCATGGCCAAGGTCCGCAACACCATCCCATCCAAGACCACGCTAGCTGCGAAGTTCGCCGGCGAGAACCCCAAGCTCGCCACCTTCACTGATCTCATCAAGACCGCGCGCGCCCGCACCGGCCAGCTCGGTGAGGCTTGGCCGGCACAGGCGACCAAGATCTACACCGCCATCCAGACAGCTTTGACGGGCAAGG
Source organism: Arthrobacter sp. DMZ02-1R (assembly GCF_057747935.1). Taxonomy (NCBI): domain Bacteria; kingdom Bacillati; phylum Actinomycetota; class Actinomycetes; order Micrococcales; family Micrococcaceae; genus Arthrobacter; species Arthrobacter sp. DMZ02-1R. Next base: position 845,675 of record NZ_CM173230.1, on the reverse strand, counting down.
CCTCCCCGGCCGACGCCCTGAAGCAAGCCCAAGGCCAGTAAGCAGTTGGACATGTCCCTCACAACTGACTTGTCGCAGGCCAAGTCGCGCGCCAACATACGTGCCAACTCGCGGGCAAAATCCGGGACTCACACCACCCCGCCAGGGGAGACGGGACTAAAGCCACGCAGGCGCAGCCGCAAACACCGCGAGCGCATCTACCAATGGCTGTTCCTGGTTCCTGCCGTCATCTACATGGCCTTGTTCTTCGGCTACCCCGTAGTCAAGAACGTCGTGATGAGCTTCCAGGACTACACCACGGCCACGTTCTTCACGGGCGAGGCCCCCTGGGTGGGGTTGGCGAACTACGCAAAGGTGCTGTCGTCGTCGTTGTTTTCAACGTCGCTGGTGAACACCGTGCTGTTCACCCTCGGCTCGATAGCTGGCCAGTTCGTGATCGGGCTGGCGCTGGCGGTCTTCTTCCAGCGCAGGTTCCCGCTCAATGGGATCCTCCGTTCGCTGCTCCTGCTCCCCTGGCTGCTGCCGCTCATCGTTTCCAGCGCCGTGTGGCGGTGGATCTTGGACAAGGACAGCGGAGCCTTGAACCGGTTCCTGGGCCAGTTGCACATCGTGGATACCGGCGTTCCTTGGCTCACCAGCACTTCGCTGGCCCTGATCGCGGTGGTTGGAGTGAACATCTGGATCGGCATCCCGTTCAATCTGACGATCCTCTACGGCGGCCTCCAGGAAATCCCCGACGAGCTCTACGAGGCCGGTTCCCTGGACGGTGCCACTGGTTGGAAAGCGTTCCGGCATATCACTTGGCCGATGCTGAGGCCCGTGGTGAGCGTGGTCCTGGTGCTCGGCGTCGTCTACACCCTGAAGGTGCTGGACATCATCCTGGGCCTGACCAATGGCGGCCCCGCCAACTCGACCCAGACCATCGCCACCCAGTCCTACGATCTGTCCTTCCACGAGTTCAAATTCGGCGAGGGCGCCGCGCTGGGCAACGTCCTGGTGGTCATTTCCCTGGTCTTCGCGGTCCTGTATCTGCGTGCCAGCCGGCGGTCCGTCGATGAGTGAGGAAACCATGACGACGACGAAAATCACCAGCCGCCGTTCGGCGCCTGGCCTCAACGGAACAGGACCGGCGCCCAAAGACCCCGGACCCCAGCGCAAGAAGTGGGGCTACACGGTTCTGGCGATCTTCTTCCTGGCCATCATGCTGTTCCCCGTGTATTGGATGATCAACGCCTCGCTGCAGCCCAACGGCACCACATTGGAAACCTCGTGGCTGCCGCTGAAACCGGACTTCACGGGCTACGCCACGGCGATCAGCGAACAGGGCGGGAACCTGGCCACCAGCCTGGTGATCTCGCTGGGCAGCGTGGTCCTCAGCTTGGCTATCGCGGCACCGGCGGCATACGCCTTGGCCTATTTCAAGGTCAAAGGCGCCGGCGTGGTCCTGTTCGCGATCCTGATCAGCCAAATGATCCCCGGAATCGTGGTGGCCAACGCGCTGTACACGGCCTACAACGATCTTGGCCTGCTCAATTCCATCCCGGGCCTGATCCTCGCAGATTCCGCCCACGGCATCCCGTTCGCGATCCTCATCATCAGGGCCTTCATGAACGGCATGCCAGCGTCCGTGATCGAGGCAGCGCGCGTGGATGGCGCCGGGCACCTGAGGGCCTTTTGGTCCATCGTGGTGCCACTGAGCAGGAACTCGCTCATCACCGCGGGACTCTTCACCTTCCTGTTCACGTGGAGCGATTTCCTGTTCGCTCTGACGCTGACCACCACCGAGGCGGTGCGGCCCGTCACCCTGGGAATCTTCCAATACATCGGCGCCTACGTGAACGACTGGAGCTCCGTCATGGCCACGGCCGTCCTAGCCTCCATTCCGGCCATCATCCTGCTGGTCGCCGCGCAGAAGTACATCGCGGCGGGCACAACCGGCGGCGCGGTCAAGTAGTGCACTCAAGTAGCCAGTTCACGACGGCGGGACCCGCCGCCGGCGCGCAGCGCGCCGCCCGCGGTGCCGCACCGCCGTCGGGCACCCAAAGCCGTACAAACAAAACTTCTAGGAGAAACCATGTCTGAACCAATCCGCGTGACCGTTTGGAGCGAAAACCGGCACGAAAAGCGCGACGAGCTGGTGGCCCGCCTGTACCCCGAAGGCATGCACGGGGCCGTGAAGGCCGGCATCGAGGAAAACCTCGGCGCCAAGGCGAGTGTCCGCACCGCCACCCTCGACGAGCCCGAGCACGGCCTCACCGAAGAAGTCCTCGCCAACACGGACGTCCTCACTTGGTGGGGGCACATGTCCCACGGCGACGTCGACGACGAGATCGTGGAGCGCGTGCACCGCCACGTCCTGTCCGGCATGGGCCTGATCGTGCTGCACTCCGGGCACTGGTCGAAGATCTTCACCAAGCTCATGGGTACCTCATGCACGCTGCGCTGGCGGAGCGAGCAGGACCGCGAACTGGTCTGGACTGTGGACCCCACCCACCCCATCGCGAAGGGCGTGCCGCACCCCATCGTGATCGAGCAGCAGGAAATGTACGGCGAATTCTTCGATATCCCCACTCCCGAGGAACTCGTGTTTATCAGTTCCTTCAGCGGCGGCGAAGTATTCCGCTCCGGCTGCACGTTCCGCCGCGGCCATGGAAAGATTTTCTTCTTCAGCCCCGGCGACCAGGACTACCCGGTCTACCACCATAAGGATGTCCGCCGGGTGATCTCCAACGCTGTCGAATGGGCCGTCACCGATCGGCCGGAGCGCGTCTACCCGGAACTGCTTCGCTATGAGACCAACGATTTCTTCAACGGCAAGAGCTACCAGGGAGCCAACGCATGAGTACCCCTTTCGCCACCATTCCCGACGTCGGCACTCCCCTTCGCGTCGTCGTCGTCGGCGCCGGTGGCATGGGCCGCGCGTGGCTTCGGACGGTGCAGGAGTCGCCGCTTGTGGAGCTCGCGGGGATCGTTGACCTGGATCTGGATGCCGCCCGCGCCGGCGCGGCGGCTATCGGGCGCCCGGACCTGCCGGTAGGTGCCGGTACCGCTGCGTTGGCGTCCGACGTCGGAGCCCACGCGGTCATCAACGTCACCGTTCCGGTGGCCCACCACCCGGTCACCACCGAGGCGCTGGCTGCCGGACTGCCGGTACTAGGCGAAAAGCCCGTAGCCTCAACCGTCGCCCAGGGGCTGTCGCTGGCCGCGGCGTCGGAACTCACCGGCCAACTGTTCATGGTCAGCCAGTCCCGCCGGTACAACCGCCAATTGTTCGAGGCCAAACGGCTCGCTTCGGCGCTCGGTACGGTGGGTATCGTGTCGGCGGAGTTCTTCAAGGCCCCGCACTTCGGCGGCTTCCGCGACACGATGGACCACCCGTTGCTTCTGGACATGGCCATCCATCAATTCGACATGGCCCGTTTCCTGCTCGACGCGGATCCCGTCTCCGTGTTCTGTGAGGAATACAACCCGTCCTGGAGTTGGTACCGGGGAGATGCCGGGGCCACAGCCATCTTCGAGATGACTGGCGGGGAGCGCTTCGTGTTCACAGGTAGCTGGTGCAGCCCGGGCCGGGAGACCTCATGGAACGCGTCGTGGCGGATCAGCGGCGAACACGGAACGGTCCTGTGGGACGGCGACAATGAACCGCTCGTGGATTCCATCGAGGTTCCACTCGGGGCAGACAGCGATGAGCCGGGGCAGGAAATCGCCGGTTCACTGCGTGACTTCGTGGCTGCCCTGCGCACCGGAATCACCCCCATGGGGCAGGTTCACCAGAACATCATGAGCCTGGCCATGGTGGAGGCAGCTATGCTCAGCGCCTCGACCGGCACCCGGATCTCCGTGGACGCGCTTCTTGAGGAATCCTACGAACAGGCCGTTTTGACAGAACGCGATCCGGGCGTGCTGGAGGTCCTCAAGTCGTGGACCTCGGTCCGCAGCGCCTTGGCTCCTGCTGTAAACCGAATGGAAGAACAAGGCCGCTTTTCGTAGTCGTGGGCGCCCGGCTCGCGTAGTCTGGGCCGCAAGACTGCTGGGGCAGGGATGGCCCGCGCCGCCAAGGCGGCACTGCAGACCGACAAGAGGGGGATAAAAGTCATGCATTCAGCAAATCCGCGGCGCCGCTATGGCCGCCTACTGGGCGGGGCCTTCGCCGCCGTCGCGCTCGTGGCCGGCCTCGGGACTGGACCGGCCCAAGCGAACCCCGTCTCGGCGAAACCGGCCGATGTCTATGTAGCTCTCGGCGATTCCTATGCCGCAGGCACGGGCGGCAGCAGTCCGGCTCCGGCCTCGTTGCCTGCCTGCCACCAGAGCCTGGACAGTTATGCCGCCCTTTTGGGCGGCCTGAATCTGGGTTGCTTCGGCGCTACGACGCTGAGTGTCAAGGCAGGCCTGGACAATCTCTCCCCCACCGACCCTGCAGCGATCGCGTTGGGATCCGCCACCGAGGTCTCGGTCACTGTGGGCGGCAACGACGTCGGCACGGGAGCCGTGGCGGTGGCCTGCACCAGCGGCGATCCCCTGGCGTGTGCTTCGGCCGTGCAAAGTGTGGCGAACGCCCTGCCCGCGCTGCCCGGCAACATCGTCGCCTTGGTGCAGTCCATCCGGCAAAAGGCACCAAACGCCGACATTGTGCTGACGGGCTACCCTCGACTCTTCACCGTCGGCACCAAGATGCCTGCGGAGCAGAAACAGCTGGCCACCACGTTGAACGGAATGGCTGACCAGCTGAATGCGACCATTGCCGGCGCCGCCTCCGCCGCAGGTGTGGGCTACGTCAGCGTGACGGAGCGATTCACTGGGCACGGAATCGGTTCCAATAATCCGTGGATCCACTACACCCAGCCATCGCCCCTGGATCCGCCGGCGCTCGCTTTGGAGAACTTCCATCCGAACGACGCCGGTTACTCCCAGGGATACCGGACGGCGGTCAACAGCGCCCTCAAGAAGTAGTTGGCGCCGCGCTCTGGCCCCTCGCCGGGGTGCCGCGCCCGGGGCTTCGAGTTCAGGACCGCTTCGCGAGCCTGAACTCCAGGCCGGTACGCACGGCAGGCCATTCGTGTTCGAGAATGGAGAACACGACGGTGTCGCGTAGTACTCCGTCCAGCGTGCGCGAGTGGTTCCGGAGCACGCCGTCCTGCTTGGCGCCCAGCCGGGCGATGGCCTCACGCGATTGGTGGTTGAGCCAGTGGGTGCGGAATTCGACGGCGGGGCAGCCGAGGGTTTCGAAGGCGTGGCGGAGGAGCAACAGCTTGGAATCGGGGTTGCTGCCGCTGCCGTGTGCAGAGGCGGCGTTCCACGTGGAGCCGATCTCGACGCGCGGTGTGGCGGCGTCGATGTTCATGTAGGTGGTCATGCCGATCAGCTTGCCGCTCGCCTTCAACCGGGTGGCGAATGGCAGCATGGATCCCTGCTCCTGCAGCGCGAGCCGGCGGTCGATCTCCGCAGCCATGCCTTCAGGCGACGGCACGGAGGTGTACCAAAGCTTCCACAACTCGCCGTCCTTGGCGGCGTCCACCAAGCCATCGTGGTGCTCGAGGCTCAGCGGTTCCAAGGTTACGAAGCGGCCATCCAGGGTCACAGGTGCAATGAGAGTCACCCGGCTAGCCTAACCGACCCAAGTAGCTCGCATTCGTTGTCGTTTTGGGGCCTGAAAACGACACTTACTGCGAGTCAGTTGGGGTTCCCGGGCGTGCGCCTGTGGATAACTCAAAATGACGTTCCGGGATTTGCAACGATGGGGCGATGAGGACACCGCAACCTTTGCCGGCGCCGCCGGCGAGTGCCCCATTTACCTTTCAGGAAGCGGCCGACGCCGGTGTGAGCCGACGGCGGTTGAGGCACCGATCGCTGCCCTCGCCAAGCCAGGCGTGACATTGCCCGCGAAGAGGACTTCTCCCGTGCGGGCTGGCATGTGGTCAGGATCTCGAAACGGCACATGGAGAATGACGCACGGTCCGCCGTCGCAAAAGTCTGCGCCGCCCTTTTGGACCGGGGTTGGATCCCAAGTAATCCCCACCGCCACCCTCGCCTCGCAAGCTCGGCCAGGGAACCCTGGCGGCGTGGGCCCACGCAGTAGTGGTCGTTATGAGGCCTCAAAACGACAACAAATGCGAGTCAGTTGGGAGGCCCGAGGCACTAGTCAGTCCAGTCGAAGAATCCCTTGCCTGTCTTCCGTCCCAGCTCGCCGCGGGCAACCTTGTCGCGCAGGATCTGCGGTGGCGCGAAGCGCTCCCCCAGCGTCGAATGGAGGTATTCGGCGATGCCCAGGCGCACGTCCAAACCCACGATGTCCGTGGTCTTGAGCGGTCCCGTGGGGTGCTTGTAGCCGAGCACCATGGCGGCGTCGATGTCCTCCGCTGAAGCCACGCCTTCTTCCACCATGCGCATCGCTTCCAAGGCGATCGCGACGCCGAGCCGCGAAGACGCAAAGCCGGGCGCATCATTGACGACGACGGCGGTCTTGCCGAGTGCCTCGGTCCAGCTTTTTGCCGTGGCGGCGAGCTCGGGGGAGGTTTCCTTCGCCAGGACAACTTCGATGAGCGTGGACGCCGGGACGGGATTGAAGAAGTGCAAGCCTACGAAATTAGCCGGCCTACGGAGCTGCGAAGCAAGGCCGGTGACGGAGAGGGACGAGGTGTTGGAGGCGAGGAAGGCGTCCGCGGAGATGTGCTCCTCCACTGCCTTGAGGGCTGCGACCTTGAGCTCGTAATCCTCGGGTACGGCCTCCACAACGAGCCCGCAGTGAATAAAGGAGTCGTAGTCGGTGGAGGTGCTGAACCGGGACAATACTTCGTCCGCGGTTTCGGTCAGGGTGCCGCGGGCAGCGGACTTGGCCACAGCCTCAGCGACGCGACCCTGCGCCCCGGCCGCGGCTTCGTGATCGCACTCTACGACGATCACTGTGGCGCCCTTGATCAAGAAGGCATGGGCGATGCCGGCGCCCATGCGGCCACCGCCGAGGACACCGACAACATGCGGAATAGCGGGTGTTGCTGTCATTTTCGGGTCCTGTCTGGGTTGTCGCTGGACTGCTTGTCGCTGTTCTTCTTGTCGAGGAACGCCTGCATGCGGTCGAACTTGGCTTGGGATTCAAAGAGCATGCCCTGGGCCAGGGTGTCGATCACGGGGTGCGCCTCGGCCGGAGCGTGGAAGACCGACTTGGTGATCCGCACGGCCAGGGGGTCTTGCCGGCCGATCCTGTCAGCAAGGTTGTGGGCAGCTTCCATGAGCACGGGGGCTTCATGGATCTGGGTGATGAGGTTGATCCGCAGGGCTTCCTCGGCACGCAGGACAGCACCGGCCAGAAGGATTTCCTTGGCGATCGGCTCCCCCACGAGTTCCTTGAGGCGCCAGGTGGCCCCGGCCGCGGCCATGATACCCAGCCCGGTTTCCGGGTTGCCGATCCGCAAGCTGGGCGTACCGATGCGGAAGTCTGCGGCGTAAGCGAGCTCGGCCCCGCCGCCCAGGCAGTAGCCGTCCAAGGCCGCGATGACGGGCATGGGCAGCTTGGCGATCCGGACAAAGATGGTGGAGTTGATGCCGCGCAGGGCGTCGTCACGGCGGCGTTCCCTCAACTGGCCGATGTCCGCACCGGACGCAAAGACGCCTTCTACGCCGGCAATGATCAGGATTTTCGGCTCGCGTTCAAGGTATTCGCAGACTTTGTGGAGTTCGTCCACCATCTGCTGGTCGATCGCGTTGCGGACCTCGGGCCGGTTCAGGAGGACAGTGACACGGTCCTCGCGTTCCTCGATGAGCAGGGTTCCGAATTCTCCGGCGTTCAAAGCCATTACATGCCTTCCAGGAGGATGGCGGCGCCCTGCCCGACGCCGATGCACATCGTCGCGAGGCCGATCTTACGGTGGGCTCCTGCGAGCTCCCGCTCCATGCGGCCCAGCAGGGTGATGGCGATACGCGAGCCGCTGGAACCCAGCGGGTGCCCCAGGGAGATCGCGCCGCCGTCGTTGTTCACGATGTCCGGATCCAGGCCCAAACGCCGCATGCTCGCGAGCGATTGCGTCGCAAAGGCTTCATTGAGTTCAACGGCGCCAAGGTCGCCGACGGTGAGTCCGGAACGGCCCAGGATCTTCTGGGTAGCGGGGACCGGGCCGATTCCCATGATTTCCGGTTCGCAGCCGGCCGAACCGCCGTCGATGATGCGGGCACGTGGCGTGAGGCCGAACTTTTCGATGGCAGCCTCCGAAGCGACGATGATGGCGGATGCGCCGTCGTTGAGCGTGGAGGAGTTGCCGGCAGTAACAACGGAGCCACCGGCAACCACGGGACGGAGACCGGCGAGAACCTCCATGGTGGTTCCTTCGCGAGGCCCCTCGTCGGTGTCAACCACGGTTTCTGCCTTGCGGGTCTTCACGGTGACCGGCACGATCTCGTCCTTGAAGCGGCCGCCGGCAATGGCTGCAAGCGCCCGTTCGTGCGAGCGGACGGCGAAAGCGTCGGCGTCCTCACGGGAGATGCCGTCCACCCGGGCAACTTCCTCAGCCGTTTCCGGCATGGAGTAGGTCATTTTGCCGCCTCGGGAGAGCTCGCCCTTGGTGAAAAGCGGGTTGGCGAAGCGCCAACCGATGGAAGTGTCGAAGATTTGGCCCGGCTTGGCGAAGGCCGTTGAGGGCTTCTCCTGCACCCAAGGGGCCCGGCTCATGGACTCGACGCCGCCCGCCACCACGATGTCCGCTGCGCCGGCCTTGATCATATGGCTGGCCATGATGATGGCGCTCATGCCGGAGGCACAGAGACGGTTGACCGTGATGCCCGGGATGTGGAGGGGAAGTCCCGCCAAGAGGGTGGCCATGCGGGCAACGTTGCGGTTTTCTTCGCCGGCGCCGTTGGCGTTGCCCAGGATGACTTCGTCAATGGCATCGGGGTCTACGCCGGCCCGGGCCACGGCTTCGCGGATCACGAGGGCTGCCAGGTCATCAGGACGGACTACGGAAAGCGCTCCGCCATACCGGCCTACAGGGGTGCGGGCACCGCCAACAAGAAAAGCCTCGACCATGAGAACATCCTTCGCGAAGGGAGCGGGGCCGGTGAATAATTTACCGACCGTTCGTTCTATAAAGATTACACGGCGCTGCCATGTGGTCAACTGCACACGTGGTCAACGCCGCGTGCTCAACCGCCGCTACCTGGCGGCGCCGTTGTTTCACTCAGATCACCCGGATCCCCAGATGCCCTGCCAAAAGCGGAGCCATGAGGCTGAGCTGATAGTCGTCAATGACCACGCCGGACAGTCCGCCAAGTCCATTGATCGTGCGGAAATCCGAGCCACGCAGGTCCACGTCCTTGAGCTTGGCCCCCGTGACATCCAGCGTCCCGATGGTGCAGTCCTTGAGCACCATGCGCGTCGCGGTACAGGCCCCGAGGTCGAGTTCGTTGATGATGCAGCCCGTGATCACCACATCCGTGAGTTTGGATCCGCGAAGATTCAGGAAGTCCAGTTTGCCGCCGTCGATCTTCACCGAATGCCAGGCACCCTCGTACATCTCCGCTGAGCCCCAGCGCGGGTTGCTGATCTCGACTTCACGCCACGAGGTCCGTGCAGCGGTGAATACCGGCGCGTAGGGCTCGTTCAGGATGCAGTCCCGGAAGGTCGCGCCGCGTAGCTGAGCGTCGTTGAATGAGACTCCATTGAATTCGCACTCGATGAAGTCCGCCCCGCTCAACTCCGCTCCGTCAGCCACGGCGCGGGTGAGGCGGACACCGTCGTACCGTTCGCCCCGCTGGAAGTCCGGGGCGGGATCGTCGCGGAGCTCGTCAAGCCTGATCGGTGAAATCCGGGGTGCCGTCACCTTGCCGACCGCCGCCACTAGAGCGACTCCGCTTTCGCCGCGATCTCGGCGAGATCCTTCGCGAGCGCCTTCCGCGTGACACTCATCCCGAGCTTCCCGAACGCGGCCATCATGACTTTGCTGAGGAAAGTCGGCTTGAGGACCTCGGCACCGAAGAACAACGTCAGTTCCGTCCCGCCGTCGCGCTCTTCCAGGGTGAAGCGGGTAGTGTAGTCCGCGCCGCCCTGCCGCGCCGTGACGGTGGTGCTGCCCGGCGGATCACTCTGGGAAACCTGCATTTCCACGGTTTCCTCCCGGCCCATCATGACGCGTGTTTCCTTCCAGCGCGTGCCCTCGCCATAGGGTCCCTCGCCGAGCATCTGGATCGCTTTCACGCCCGAGAGGGTCCTGGCCGAGCCCGGAATGTCAGAGATGACGGCCCAGACTTTCTCGCGGGAGGCGTTGACGTGCTGGCTGAGAGTGGTGCTGTGGTCCATGCATCGAGCCTAACTGCGACCGCAGACAAAAACAGCCGACAAGACGCTTGCACGGTCTGGCAGGATTGCACCATGGTGCACATCGATTTGAGCACGGAGAGCGCGGCGGCCGGAGGCTCCCGCTCGCTGCAGGGGTACCTGGCCGAGCCCGACGGCGAGGGGCCGTTCCCCGGCGTCGTACTCATCCATGAAGCCTTTGGGCTCGATGACATGATGCGCCGCCACGCGGATCGGCTCGCGGCGGCAGGCTACCTGACGCTCGCCGTCGACCTCTATAGCGACGGCGGCGCGGGGCGCTGCCTCGTGGCGACCATGCGCTCCCTGATGTCCGGCACGGGCCGAGCGTTCACGGACGTGTCCACCGCCCGGTCTTGGCTCCGCGGCGATGCTAGGTGCACGGGAAAGGTGGGGGTCATCGGGTTCTGCATGGGAGGTGCCTTCGCCCTGCTCGCAGCCCATGACGACTTCGACGCCGCCTCGGTCAACTATGGCCAATTGCCGCGGGATCTGGAGCAGGCGTTGGAAGGCGCGTGCCCGGTGGTGGCCAACTATGGAGGCCAGGACCGGACTTTGCGGGGAGCGTCCGCCAAGTTGGAAGCCGCGCTCACGAACCTCGGGATCGAGCATGATGTCAAGGAGTTCCCGACGGCGGGCCACGCCTTTTTGAACGACGTTCCGGTTGGGCCCCGGGCACTGAGGCCGTTGATGCGGGTGATGGGCATCAAACCCGATCCCGCTGCCGCCCCGGAAGCCTGGCAACGCATCGAGGACCATTTCGCGAAGTACCTGAAGGGCTGAACAGATTAGATCGATTTGAATCGATCGATTGCTCCCCACAGGCTCCCAGCCTTCGCAAGCTCAGGCCGGGGCCCTCGCCGGCGTGGGCCCACGTAACTGCCGTTCTGAGCGCTCAAAACGGCAGTTACGGAGCAACGGATGCGGTGGGGATTAGCTGAACAGCTCGCTCTTCGGCTCGTTGTTTTTGACCTTCTGCCAGCCGAGCCACAGCACGACGGCGAAGAACGGGATGGTGGCCAGGGTCCAGAGACCCAGGAGGAACACTTCGCCGGTCTTGCTGGTCATGGTGTCGAAGCCAATCAGCACGGTAATGGCCAAGAGGGCAACGAGGCCCACCCAGCTGGTCCACGGCGATCCGGGCATCGGAAGGGTGGAGACTTTGCCCTTCTGTTGGCGTAGTGCGATCTGGCTGGCGAAGATGGCGCCCCAGGTGAAGATGACACCAATGGACGCGGTATTTAGCGCGAGGTCAAAGGCATGCGAGCCGCCCAGCCAGATGTTCATCAGGATGCCCACGAGGTAGAACGCCGCGATGGCAAGGATCGCGGCGTACGGGACGTGGCGCGAGGACATCTTGGTGAGCCACTGCGGAGCATGTCCATTGTTGGCCATGGTGCGGAACACCCGGCCGATCGAGTACAGGCCGGAGTTGCAGGAGGACAGCGCAGCTGTGATGACGATCATGTTCATCACGTCGCCCACCCAGCCAAGGCCCATCTGGCCGAATACGGTGACGAACGGCGAAACGCCGGCTTTGTACTGGTCGGACGGCAGCAGCATGGCCAGGAGAAGGACGGAGCCGACGTAGAAGACCACGATCCGGAGCACGACGGCGCGGATCGCCTTGGGCACTTCACGCTTGGGATCCTGCATCTCACCAGCTGTGATGCCGACGAGTTCGATGCCGTTGTAAGCGAAGATCACGGCGTTCAGGACGAGGACCATGACGAGGGCGCCCTTGGGGAACATTCCCCCGTCGCCGTCGAAGAGGTTGGCCGCGGACGCGTGGCCGTTGCCCACCTTGGCGTTGGTGACCACCATGAAGGTGCCCACGGCCAGGAAGATCACGATGGCACCGACCTTCAGGACCGAGGCCCAGAATTCGAATTCACCGAACGCTTTGACGCTGAGCAGGTTCACGGCCACGAGCAACAACAGCGCCGCGATGGCAGACGCCTCGACTGGCACATTGGGGAAGAAGAACTGAAAGTACAGGCCGATCGCGATCAGCTCCGCGATCCCGGTCATGCCCCAGTTGATGAAATACATCCAGCCGGACAGGAAGGCGCCCTTCTTGCCGAACATTTCGCCGGCGTAGCTGACGAAGGAGCCAGACGTCTGGCGGTACATGATGAGCTCGCCGAGGGCGCGCATGAGCAGGTAGGCGATGACGCCGGCGATGGCGTAGGAGAAAATCAAGGCCGGTCCGGTGGAGGCCAGCCGTCCGCCGGCACCCATGAAGAGTCCGACGCCGATGGCCCCGCCCATGGAGATCATGGTGACGTGGCGGCCGCTCAGGGTCTTCTTGTAGCCCTCGGCACTGAGGTTTTCTGACGTTGTAGAAGTACTGGGCGCTGCCAGGATTTCCGGCTCGCGCTGAAGGTCGGTTGTGGTGTTTTGAGGCACAGCTGTTCCTTGTGGGTTGGGGAAAATGCCGGCCCTGGCTTCACGCGTATCGGCGCACGAGATTCGATCTTTTGGCCTGTTGGCGAGTCGAATCAGTAGCGCAAACACGGAAGCGTCGAAGGTAAATCCGGCAAGACCATCCTACCCGGTGATTCCGGCGGAGCGTGACGCGGGCAACAAAGAGGGGCGCTACGCTGGACACATGGGCACCATTCCGCCGGCCGGGAGGCTATACCGTTTCACCGGCCTGGATGCTGCGGCCGCAGGACTCTATGCATCATTGGCGGCTGTCCTGAGCCTCGCCGCAGCCCCGGTGACGGCCTTCGTGCAGCAGCTACTCCCGGACCCGGCTACCGCCGTCTATGCGATCAACCTTGCTTTCTACGCGGCTGTCGGCCTGTTCGCGGTTGCGTCCGCGTGGCGCGTCATGGCCCGCGACCTCCTGATTCTGGCGACGCGCCCGTGGTTCACGCTGGCCATGATTCCCCTATCCATCGTGGCAATGTTGGTGCTCACTGTCGTTCTGGTGGCGGCTACCGGATCCGCCAAGGAATCGCAGAACCAGCTGGGCCTCCAGTCCCTGGTACAGCAACTGCCGGCTTGGTTCGTAGTGCCTTTGCTGGTGGTGCTGGGTCCCTTCGTGGAGGAATACCTATTCCGGCATTTATTGATCGGCAAGCTGTCCCGCCACCTGAACATCTGGGTCTGTTGTGTCTTGTCAGGGCTCTGCTTCGCAGCCATCCATGTCGTGGGGCGTGAAGGGTTGGTACTTCCCGCCCTGGCGCCCTACCTCGGAATGGGGGCCGTCCTGGTAGCCGTGTATGTCTGGACGGGCAAGAATGTGATGTTCTCCTACTTCGTCCACGCCTCCAAGAACCTGTTGGCACTCCTGCTCATCTACGCGATCCCGCCGCAGCTTCTGGGCGGGTAACCAACCCAACTGACTCGCAGTTGTTGTCGTTTTGCGGGCTCAAAACGACACTTAATGCGAGTCAGTTGGGCAACCCGGACCGAAACTGTCCGCTAGGCACTTCCGCGGCCACGCGCCGTCGTCGTAGGTTCAGTCCATGGCACTGAACTTTCAGGTAGTTGTCGACTGTAAGAATCCGCACGTCCTGGCCGACTGGTGGGCCGAAACGCTCGACTGGATTGTGGAGCCCCAGGACGAGGCGTTCATCCGGTCCATGGTGGATCAGGGATTCGCCACCGGGTCTGAGACCACCACGCACAACGGCAAGCTCGTGTGGAAAGACGGTGCGGCCATTGGCCCGGCAGAAGACCGGGACAAGGACACCCGCAGGCGTTTCCTCTTCCAGACCGTCCCGGAGGACAAAACCGTCAAGAACCGCGTCCATTGGGACGTTCGCCTCGACGGACAGGACAAGGATGAGGTCCGCGCCGCCCTGGAAGCCCGGGGCGCGAAATACCTGTGGACGGCCAAGCAAGGTCCGCACGAATGGCACACCATGGCCGACCCCGAAGGCAACGAGTTCTGCATCAGCTGAGTGGATTACTAGACTCGGAGGGTGAGCAACGACTTCCCCGCCAAGGTATCCGACGTCTTTGACCCGACGCGCTGGCGCACCGTGTCTGGTTTCGACGATTTCCAGGACATGACGTACCACCGGCAGGTCGAGCGGGACGCAGCCGGCTCCGTGACAAAAGACCTTCCCACGGTCCGGATCGCCTTCAACCGGCCGGAGGCCCGCAACGCCTTCCGTCCCGGTACCGTCGACGAGCTCTACCGCGCCATGGACCACGCCCGAATGACCCCGGATGTCGCCACGGTGCTCCTCACCGGCAATGGCCCCTCCCCCAAGGACGGCGGCCACTCCTTCTGTTCCGGCGGGGACCAGCGGATCCGCGGCCGCGACGGCTACCGCTATGCCGACGGCGAGACGCAGGAGAGCATCGATCCCGCCCGGGCGGGCCGCCTGCACATCCTGGAGGTCCAGCGGCTCATGCGGACCATGCCCAAGGTGGTCATCGCCGTCGTCAACGGCTGGGCCGCGGGTGGCGGGCACTCGCTGCACGTTGTCGCTGACCTTACTATCGCCTCCCGCGAGCACGGCAAGTTCAAGCAGACCGATGCCACCGTGGGAAGTTTCGACGCCGGTTACGGCTCGGCGCTGCTCGCCCGCCAGATCGGCCAGAAAGCCGCCCGCGAAATCTTCTTCCTGGCCCGTGAGTATTCCGCGGAGGACATGGTGCGGATGGGCGCTGTCAACGAAGCCGTTGACCATGGGCGCCTTGAGGAGGTCGCTCTGGAGTACGCCGCGGACATCGCGCGCCAGTCTCCGCAGGCCATTCGCATGCTCAAGTTCGCCTTCAACCTGGCCGACGACGGCCTTGCCGGTCAGCAGGTCTTCGCAGGCGAGGCAACGCGCCTGGCCTACATGACGGACGAAGCCGTGGAGGGCAAGGAAGCCTTCCTCGAGAAGCGCGATCCGGACTGGTCCAACTTCCCTTACTACTTCTAGGACTCGCCCGTGAACATCGATCCCGTTCTCAAGGCCCTGGCCGCCGCCCTCCACGACGAGGGCCCCGCCGTCGAAATCACCGCATCGGAGGACGGCGCCCCGCACGCCTCCCCGATTGAAACACCCGGTTTCGAGGATGCGGCAGTGGTGGTCCGCACGTCCGGTTCCACCGGCACGCCCAAGGCCACGGTGCTCACGGTCGACGAGCTTGCAGCTTCTTCCATGGCCACAGCAATCGCACTCCGGGGCGAGGGACAGTGGCTCCTGGCCCTGCCGCTGCAGTACGTCGCCGGGGTCCAGGTGCTGGTCCGCTCGCTTTTCGCGGGCACGCGTCCGTGGGCCATGGACCTTTCCAACGGCTTCACCCCCGAGGCCTTCACCGCGGCCGCCGAAGAACTCACGGACAAAATCCGCTTCACTTCCTTGGTGCCCACCCAGCTGCAACGGCTCTTGGACTCGCCCTCGCCGCAAACACTTGCGGTCCTTCGCCGCTTCAACGCCATCCTCCTGGGCGGGGCACCTGCCTCCGCCGCGCTGCTGGACGCTGCCAGGGAGGCCGGGCTGAAGGTTGTGACCACCTATGGCTCGGCTGAGACGTGCGGTGGTTGCGTGTACGACGGAAGCCCGCTGGAGGGCGTCAGGGTCATGCTCGACGACGGCGGCCGGGTCCTCCTCGGCGGTGACACCGTGGCCGCCGGTTACCTGAACGCGCCCGAGGCGAGTGCCGAGGCGTTCTTCGAGGAGGACGGCACCCGCTGGTACCGCACCAACGATCTCGGCGAGCTCGCGGCGGACGGCACGCTCACCGTGCTGGGACGCGACGACGACGTCATCATCACCGGCGGCGTCAAAGCCTCCGCCGCGTTCATCCAGGCGGAGCTTGAAAAGTTCGACGGCGTGACCGCGGCTTTCGTGGCCGGCGTACCTTCCCGTGAGTGGGGCCAGGCAGTGGCGGCCTATGTGGCGGTCGAGGACAGCTCCCCGGAAGGCGTTGAGCACTACAAGGCGCTCTGCCACGAAAAGCTGGGGTCCCTCGCTCCGAAAACGGTGCTCACGACGGATGGGCTCATCATGCTCCCCAACGGAAAACCGGACCGGCTGGCGATGATCGAGCTGCTCACCGAGGTGCATCAGGGAGAATAGACAAGTTCTCCCCGACCGTCATCTGCCTTCCCCAATGCGAAACAACACGAGGTACTGAACGTGGCAACTGCTGCACAATGGATTCAAGGCGCCCGCCTGCGCACCCTGCCGGCCGCGATCGCGCCGGTGCTGATCGGTACCGCGGCCGCCTACGAACTTCAGTCATTCCGGGTCTTGAACGCCATCCTCGCCGCCCTGGTGGCGCTGCTGCTGCAGATCGGGGTCAACTATGCCAACGACTATTCGGACGGCATCCGCGGCACCGATGAGGACCGCGTAGGCCCGCTCCGGCTGGTAGGTTCCGGCGTGGCACGCCCGGACCACGTCAAGTGGGCTGCCTTCGGAGCCTTCGGCCTGTCGATGGTGTTCGGCTTGGTCCTGGTGATCATCACTCAGAGCTGGTGGCTGATCTTGGTGGGCCTCGGCTGCGTTCTTGCTGCCTGGGGCTACACCGGCGGCAAGAACCCGTACGGCTACATGGGCTTGGGCGACCTCTTCGTGTTTGTTTTCTTCGGGTTGGTGGCAACGCTGGGCACCACGTATACCCAGGCTGGTCAAGTGAGCATGCCGGCCGTTATCGGAGCGATTGGCACGGGATTGATCGCCTGCGCCCTGCTGATGGCCAACAACGTCCGCGACATCCCCACGGACATGGCCGCGGGCAAGCGCACACTGGCGGTGCGGCTTGGCGACCGTCACGCCCGCGAGAGCTACGTCCTGATGTTGGCCGTCGCCATCCTGTTGGTGATCGTGCTGGCGCCCACTAAGCCGTGGATGCTGATCGTGCTGCTGCTGATCCCTGCCTGCCTCATGCCGGCATGGCTCATGGTCAACGGCAGGAAGCGCAAGAGCCTGATCCCGGTGCTGAAGCAGACTGGATTGATCAACCTCGGCTACAGCGTGCTGTTCTCGCTGGGCCTAGTGCTGAGCCACGGTTTCTAACCCTCGCGCACATCATCTGCGCGAGCGTCCGCAGGAAACCCCCCAAACGTGAGCGAGCGTCCGCCCCCCGACGCTCGCGCAGATATAGCTGGGTTTCCCACGACGCTCGCGCAGCTTTGAGTTTTTAGGCTTCCTTGGGGCGTCGGTCGTTCTTGACCGTCACCGCGGGGTTTTCATCCACCAGCCGGTCCTCGACCTCTGCATCTTCGATCTCAAGTGCGGAGCGGATGGGCTTGGCGCGGCCACTGAAACGTTCGTGCATGGCGGCCGTGGCGGCGTCGCGCTGCTTCTGGAAGAACAGGTAGCTGATGGCGAAAGCTATCAGGCCCGCGAAGATCACCGCCAGCAACCAACCCGTCTGCAGGAAGACGAACAGGGCGAACAGCGGAACGAAGAGCGCCATGCGGATCAAGGAGTATTTGAGGAAAGCCACGAATCAAGTTTAGCCGCACAGCCTGATTGCACCCTGATCGTGCAGCTATCACCGGACCCGACGGCGACTAGACTTGACGGTATGCTCCGCGTTGTTGCAGTTGTGGCCGTCTTGCTCGTGTACGTCTATGGGCTGGTGGACGTCATCCGCACGGACCGCCGCGCCACCCGGGGAATTTCTAAACCCGCCTGGATCATTGTCGTGATACTGCTGCCGATCCTCGGAGCCGCTCTCTGGTTCATTTTGGGCCGCCCCTACAACAGCCGCCCCACCCCGCTGCCCGCGAGCCACCCCACCGCGCCCGACGACGACCCCGACTTCCTGCGGAACCTCGAGATCCGCCGTCGCAACCAGGCCGAGGCCGAACGCCTCAAGAAGCTCAAGGCCGAGCTCGAAGCCAAGGAACGCAAACTCAAGGGCGGATCCAACGCGGAAGACAGCGGCGACGTCAACACCTAAGGACTCGACGTACCGCCCTTCCTGACCTCTTTTGAAACGCGAACGACGGCGACACGCCCGCTAGTGCGGAGTGTCGCCGTCGTCGTTAATTCAATGAGGGTCAGGAAGGACGCGGGCCTAGGCCCTACTGCGCGAGCCCCGAGTAAGAGTGCAGCCCGTTGAAGAACTGGTTCACGATGGTGAAGTTGAAGATCACGCATAGGTAGCCCACGATCGACAGCCACGCTGCGCGGGTCCCGGTCCAGCCGCGGGTGGCGCGGGCGTGCAGGTAGCCGGCGTACACCACCCAGATGACGAACGTCCAGACTTCCTTGGTGTCCCAGCCCCAGAAACGGCCCCACGCCTTCTCGGCCCAGATGGCGCCGAACATGAGGGTGAAGGTCCAGCCGACGAATGCGACCGTGTTGATGCGGTAGGACAAGTTTTCCAGGCTCAAGGCGTTGGGAACCAGGCGCATGAAGCCCAATTTGTCTGCTCCGCCGGACGCGAGGGTCTTCTGCCGGTGCGATTGCACCAACTGCAGGGCGGACATGGCGAAGGTCAACGTAAAGAGGGACGCGGACATCACTGCGATGGAGACGTGGATGACCAACCAGTAGCTCTGCAGCGCCGGAACCAAATGCCCTACGGGAGTCCAGTAGGCCACGGACGCCGCCACCAGCATGATAACTGCCAGGCCCAGGACGAACGTGCCCAGGAAGCGCAAGTCTCGGCGGATCAGCGACAACAGGAAGACAGCAACAACGAGGAACGCGCCAGTGGTCAGGAACTCGTACATGTTGCCCCACGGCACGCGCCCTGCGCCGATCGCACGGGTGATAACACCGGCGCCGTGGATAGCCACGCCGATAATGGCGACCGCCACGGCAACGCGAGCGGGAATGCGGCGCTCGGCGGCATACTTCATGTCGCCGCCGGCGGTCTGGCTGACTGAGGTGACCGCCGACGTCGGGCGCTCAATGCGGCCGGCAGGTCCTCCGACGTCGTTCCCACCGGCACGTCCGGCAGCCACCGGAACTTTGACCTCGACGGCCTCCGCAGAGGCTGCCTTCAGGTCCACCGCCCGCAGCGTCTTGCTGCTCTTGGCGAGGTCCCACGCGAAAGCGATAAACGCCACCGTGTAAGTGCCGGCCGCGAGCAGCATGAAAAGCTCGCTGTATTGGCCCATGGTTTCGTTGATGGGGAACATTACTGGTCCTTCGAGGTTGAGGAAGAAACGGTGTCGGTGGGTTGCTCCGCGGAGGGCAGCCATTCTCGTTGCAGCAGTTCACGGATCGCGGCGGCTTCGCCGGCCAGCCTGTGGTCCTCGCCGCGGGCAAGCAGACCATACTCCACCATTGTGCGCCCGTCGTCGTGGGTTCCCGTCCGGACCCAGACGCGGCGGCGGTTCAGGTAGAGGGAGAGGATCAGCCCGGCGACGGCGAGGAGCGCGAATATCAACGCGGTGGCTTGGCCCGGGTTGTGGTGGATGTCCACGCCAACGTACTTCTTGACGCCGTCGAACGTGATACTGCCCTTGCCATCCGGAAGCGTGTAAGTGCCGCCAGGCGCGAGCTTGATGGCCTTCGTGGGAAGGTCCCGGCCGTTGAGCTCCTTTAGCTTGGCGACGTCGAGCTCGAAAACGTTTTGCGGAGTGCCCTTGTTGAGGCCGAGGTCGCCGTAGTAGGAGTTGAGGCTCAACTCCGGGTTGAAGAGCTCCGGATCGCCGCTGTAGGAGGCACCATTCTCCGTCGGCATCGACGTGGGCAGGAAGAAGCCCGCGAAGCCAAGCTGGTCCGGTTTGGCATCGGGGACCTTGATGACCACGGAAGAGTAGTAGTTGTCCCCTTGCAGCTTTGCCACCACGGGACCCTGCAGTGCAACGTTGCCGGCACCGTCCCGCACAGTGACCACCGGGGCGTAGCCGTTACCCGTGAGGTAGATGCTGGTGTCGCCGAGCATCACGGGATCGTTGACCTTGAGGGTCTGTTTCTTAGCTGGGGAGTCTGGTGTGTCTTTGGTGGTGACAGCCGCCGTGAAGTCGATGGGCTGGCCGAAGTGCGCAGGCGATTCACGATCGAACTTGACGTCGAACTTGTCCAGCTGGATGGAGTACGGCTGCAGCCAACTGCTCTGGAAGTTGGTGCCGGGGCTGAATTGGTCATAGCCCACCAAGGTGTTCACGAAGGTGTCGCCTTCCACCAGGATGCGCTGGCCGCTGTAGCCAAACAGCCCGCCGACGGCAACTGAAACCAGCACCCCGATCAGCGAGGCGTGGAACACCAGGTTGCCCATTTCCTTGAGGAATCCGCGCTCGGCACCCAAGGAGGGCATGGCGCCGTCGACGTCGCGTACCTCCACGCGGTAGCCGCGCTTCTTCAGCACCTCAGCGGCATCCGAAA
This sequence comes from Arthrobacter sp. DMZ02-1R, assembly GCF_057747935.1. Classification (NCBI taxonomy): domain Bacteria; kingdom Bacillati; phylum Actinomycetota; class Actinomycetes; order Micrococcales; family Micrococcaceae; genus Arthrobacter; species Arthrobacter sp. DMZ02-1R. The sequence goes on along the minus strand of NZ_CM173230.1, from coordinate 825,128 downwards.
CAGCCTTCGACGCCGGGATCCCGGCGTCGGCGGGCAGCACGAGTGTGCCGTACTCCGGAAGGCGGGAGAGACGCTTGGGCGTCCGCGGCGGCTGGGAGCGCATCGCCTTGTAGTGGGCGATGGCCCGCGGCGTGACGCAGCCGATGAGCGAGATGAACAGCAGAATGTAGATGGCCGAGAACCAGGCCGAGGAGTACACGTCGTAAAGCTGCACGGAGTCAAGGATTTTGCCGTAGTCCGGGTGGTCCTTGATGTACTGCGTCACGATCGAAGGGTTCGCCGGGCGCTGCGGGAACAGCGAACCCGGGACCGCTGCGACCGCCAGCAACAGAAGCAGGAACAGCGCGGTGCGCATACTGGTCAGCTGGGTCCAGGCCCAGCGCAGCATGCCCACGATCCCTAGCACCGGCAGTGCTGCCTCGGCCTTGGCCTTGTCAATCGCCTTGTCAGCTGCCTTGTCAGCCGCAGGCTTGCTCGCGGACTTGTTGGACTTCTTTTTACCTTGCACGGGCTCGCTCATCAGATCGGCAACTTCACATCGGTTTGGAACCAGTACTGCAGCCCGGTAACCCAGGCGCCCCACACTCCCGTGGCCATCAGGATTCCGAGGAGGATCAGAATGCCCCCGCCAATCCGCTGGATGGCCAGGCGGTGCTTGCGGAAGAAGGACATCACACCGATTCCCCGGCGGACTGCGAGGGCGATCAGCAGGAAGGGGATGCCCAAGCCAAGACTATAGACAAACGCCAGGAGTGCTCCCTTCGCTGCGGACGATCCCCCGGAGAGACTCAGCAGCTGGACCGCGGAATAGGTGGGGCCGATGCACGGCGCCCAGCCCAGACCGAAGGTGATGCCCAGCAACGGCGCACCCCACAGACCGGCAGGAGGCTTGGCATGGATTTTGGCGTCGCGCTGCAACCAGCCGAAACCACCCAGGAAGACGACGCCCATGATGATCACAAGCACGCCCAGCAATTGGGTGATCCAGGCGTTCTGCGGGCCGGTAATGAGGGTCCCCAACTGGCCGAAGGCACCACCAAGCAGGACAAAAATCAGGGAGAAGCCGAGGACGAACAGACCGATTCCCGCGAGCATGCGCCCGCGTTTCTGCTTTTGGAGGTCGACGCCGGTCAGCCCGGTCACGTAGCCGAGGTAGCCAGGAACCAGGGGCAGGACGCATGGCGACAGGAAGGACACGAGTCCGGCCAGCAAAGCCACGGGGATGGCCAGCAGCAAGGAACCGCTCAGGATGGTCTCGGCGAAGGGGCTGTTCACGCTGTCCCGGCCACCTACTCGGCAACCGCGGACGTAATGAGTGCCTTGAGGGTGCTCTTCTCGATCTCACCCAGGACTCGGGAGGCGATCTTGCCTTCCTTGTCCAGGACCAAGGTGGTGGGTACGGCGCCGGGAGGCACGATGCCGGAGACAGACAGGAGCACGGCGCCGTCTTTGTCATTGAAGCTGGGGTACGTGAGGTTGAAGGTCTTGTCGAACGCATCGGCCGTGGCCTTCTCGTCCCGAAGGTTCACGCCGTAGAACTGGACGCCCTTGCTCTTGAACTCCTGGTGCAGCTCTTCGAGGATCGGCGCCTCGACTCGGCACGGCGCGCACGCGGCGAACCAGAAGTTGAGGACGGTCACCTTGCCGATCAGGTCCTGCGGAGTCACGGCAGTACCGTCAAACAAAGTGCCCTTGATCCCGACGGCGGCCTTTCGGTCCGCTTTGACGAATTCCGTCACGGAGCCGTCTCCGGCGACGTAGTTCTTGTTGTCGCCGGCCTTCGCCTGCTTGGCGAGGGCGTCTTCTTGCGCACAGGCGGACAGGCCCATGGTCAGCGCGGTGAGCGCCAGTCCCCCGGCGGCGAGGATGCTGCGGCGGGAGGTCAGGGCTGCGCTGGTGGTCTTGATGCTGGGGGTGTTGCGGTTCATTGTCATGCTCCGGGAGTGCTCGCGGCACCGGGCAGCAGCACGGCGGCGGGTTCGCTGTACTCCACCCGCGCAACCTTGCCGTCGTCGTCGAACACCAAGGACGTCAGCGACGTCAGCGTGCACTCGCGTTTGCGCGGATCGTGCCACAACCGCCGGCCCTCCGCGCTGAGGCGCGTGGCGTAGATGGGAAGCTGGTGGCTGACCAGGATGGCCTCCGCGCCGTCGCCGCCGAGCTCAATCGCCTTCAGGCGGGCGTCCTCGACGGCGGCATGCATGCGGGTCACCTGGTCCTTGTAGGCCTCGCCCCAGGACGGACGCAGCGGATTGCGATACTCGAACCAGTGCTTGGGCTTGATGAACTCGGAGACGCTGGCCTTGAGCCCTTCGAAGTGGTTCCCGGCCTCGATGATCCGCGGTTCCGTGTGGATCTCAAGGTTCAACGCTCGTGAAGTGGGAAGGGCAGTTTCCTGTGCGCGGGTCAACGGCGAGGCAACAAGGTGGACGATGTTCGCCCCCTGCGCAGCACGGGCAGCAAAGTGGTCCGCGAGCATCTGGGCCATCTCGCGGCCGCGTTCGGAGAGGTGGAATTCGGGCAACCTGCCGTACAGAATACGGTCGGGATTGTAGACCTCGCCATGGCGGAGCAGATGGACAGTTGCTTGGGGCATGTTTACCAGTTTCTCAAAGAAGGCGGGCGATCTGAAATCTTCTACGTTTCGTAGAACTGAAAGTTTCTCCAGAATGTTCCCTGAAGGTGGAATAAAAGATGCATTTGCATGTTTATACTTGACACAAGGTTCGGTTGACACTTCAACTAAGTGCGATCGAACGTCCGATGAAGCTACGACCACACCTTCCCAAGGAGAACACCATGACACTTCCCGCCAACGTCACCACCGGCATCTGGACCCTCGACAACTCCCACAGCGAGATCGGCTTCACCGTCCGGCACGCAGGCATCAGCAAGGTCCGCGGCCAGTTCACCGAGGCCGAGGCCACCCTGGAACTCGGCGGCGGCCTGGCTGACTCCAAGGTCAACGCCACCATCCAGACCGCCAGCTTCGACTCCGGCGACGCCAACCGCGACGGCCACGTCAAGGGCGAGGACTTCTTCGACGTGGAGAAGTTCCCGGAAATCACTTTTGTCTCCCGCCACGTCAAGGCCAATGGCGACAGCTTCGACCTCGTGGGCGACCTGAGCATCAGGGGTGTCACCAAAGAGGTGACCATCGAGACCGAGTTCAACGGCGTGGCCGTTGACCCCTTCGGCAACACCCGCGCAGGCGTTTCCGGTGAGACCACCATCAGCCGCAAAGACTTCGGCCTGACCTGGAACGCCGTGCTCGAGGCCGGCGGCGTGCTGGTCAGCGACAAGGTTGTCATCAACCTCGAACTGGCTTTCATCGCACCTGCCGCCTAATCCACCCGGCTCCTGGCCTGAATGGCGCCTTCGGAGCTGCACGCGATCCATCGTGCAGCCCCGGAGGCGCCATTTCGTTACTCGCGGTGTCACCCGCCTATTGTTCGGGAAAAACCCGATACTTAGCGGCGAATTGGCTAAGAATTTCCTATGAATCCTTAAACCCCAGGTCTAAAGTGATGCCATGAGTAACCCAAACGAAGCTCCTCAGCCTCAGCAGCCCGGTGCCCAGCCATCGCAGCCCGGAGCTCAGCCTCAGCAGCCCGGCACCGTCCCTCCTGCGGGTTACCAGCCTCCGCAGGGATACCCAGCACCCCCTTCCTACCAAGCGCCCCCGTCCTACCAGCAACCAGCCCCCGGTTACGAGCAGCCAGCCCCCGGCACCCCTCCGACGGGCCAACCCGGGCACAGCGAAGGTTTCCACTTCGAGATGCCCACTGACGGTCCAAAGAACTTCAACGATATCCTGCCCAAGGGCGGTTTTTCCGGCATGTTCAATGTCACTGGAATGCCCATCGAGCTGAAGGTCTCGTACTGGATCTGGCTTATTGGCGGGCTCCTGGGCCTCCTGGGTGGCCTGCTCGGCCTCTTTGGCTCCGTGGTGCTTTTCGCGCTGGCGCCGGGACTCGCCGTCGTCGTCCTCCTTTTGGTACTGGTCGCGCTGGTTGTCGCGGCCGCCCAGATCGTCTTCGCGATGAAGATGAAGGAAGGCAAGGAGTGGGCCCGCCTCGCGCTGACCGTCATCGCGGGTATCTCCCTGATTCTCTCGATCGTGGGAGGAGCCATGGCCAATGGACAGAGCAACAACTGGTTCAGCTTCGTCATCAGCCTTGTGGCAACCATCCTGATGTGGCTGCCCAATTCGCAGGCATGGTTCAAGTCAGTGAAGAGCACCGTTTAGCCACACGCCTCTAAAGCCGGTTTTTCGAGCCGAAGGCCGCGGCAGGTTCCCGGGGGACCCCGCGGCCTTCCCTTTGCCCGGCACCATTCACACGCGGGAGATCCGCGGAACCTAGTCCGGGCAGAATTCTTGCGGTGAATCATCCCGAGCACTGTTCTGCCGGGGTACGGTGGAATTAAGCCAAGCTGGGGGCAGGGGCACGTTGCACCCGGCAGCCGTATCTGCAGTCGACACGCAAAGGAATGCCATGAGCACCCCTCCGTATCCGCCATCCACTCCGGGCGAAAACCCCACACCTGAGCAGCCGCAGTACGGCCAGCAAGCTCCCCAACCGGGCCAGCAGCCGCAGTACGGCCAGCCCTCCGCACCCCAGTACGGCCAGCAGGCTCCCCAGTACGGCCAGCAAGCTCCGCAGCCCGGGCAGCAGCCCCAGTACGGGCAGTCCCCCGTCCCGCAGTACGGTCAGCAAACTCCGCAGCCGGGGCAGCAGCCCCAGTACGGCCAGTCCTCCGTCCCGCAATACGGGCAGAGCGGACCCGTCACGTGGCCCAGCCAGCAACCCGCTGGGACGTCCGGTGTCCCGCAACTGGTGAACACTGCGTTCTTGATGATCGTCTCCGCTGGCGTCCTCTCTTTCGTCAGCGCACTGGTTCTCGCATTCACCGGCGGAGACACCTTTACGGCCATGATGCAGCAGTCCGCTGCCCAGCAGGGCCAGCGGCTTCCCGCCGGCGCTCTGCAAAGCATGCACGGCGCCATCATCGTTGGAGCCATCATCGGTGGCCTGATATCGCTGGGTCTTTACGCGCTTGTCGCATTCCCGGTCCGTAAGGGTAAGAACTGGGCCCGGATCTTGGGAACCGTCTTCGCGGCGATTTCGCTCTTTAGCCTTCTTGGTGGGTCATTCACGTTCGGCCTGCTTTACGGATTGATCCAGAGCATCACGATCCTCTTGGGCATCGCCGCGATGGTGCTGTTGTATTTGCCGGGCTCGGCACCATATTTCCGGAAAGCACAGCCTTTCGCGAACCCCTACAACCAGGCGCCGTACGGCCGCTAGGCCATTCGGCCCCTAGGGGCACGCCGCGACGAACACTAACGGGCGCAGACCCGGCCTTGGCCTAAAGGGCCTGGCCTGGGGTCTGTGCCCGTTGTGCGTGATACGCGAGAATCTGCAACTCGGTGGCCATGTCCACCTTGCGTAGATTCACGTACGGCGGAACCTGCAGCAGCACAGGAGCAAAGCTGAGGATGCTGCGGATCCCCGCGCTGATCACGCGGTCGCAGACGTCCTGTGCCACCGCGGCCGGGAGTGCCAGGACAACCATGTTGGTGCCGGTCCTCTTAAGGACCGTTTCAAGATTCGCGGCATCGCTGACCCGCAGCCAGCCGACTTCGTTCCCGATGACCATGGGATCGGCGTCGAGGATCGCCACCACGTCGAAACCGCGCGACTCGAATCCGCCGTACCGTGCCAAGGCCTTGCCAAGGTTGCCGGCACCCACAATCGCCACTTTCCAATCGTGGGTCAGGCCCAATGCCGCAGCAATGTGGCGGCTCAGATACTGCACCTCGTATCCCACGCCACGCGTTCCGTAGGAGCCAACGTAGGAGAGGTCCTTGCGCAGGGTGGAAGAACTGACTCCCGACGCCTCGGCCAGCGCCTCGGAAGAAACCCGTTCCACGCCTTCGCCCAGCAGGGAGTTCAGTGCGCGGAGGTAAAGCGTCATCCGGGCCACGGCCGCAGGTGGTATCTGCTTCGCGGCAGAGTCCTTGTCCCCAGGCACAGCGTCCCCGGGTAGAGCTTCGGCGGACGGTTCCAGCGCAGTCACGTTCTTCTCCATTGCGTCGCTTTGTTTTCCCACTCTATTGCCAACAAAGCATTGGACGCATGTTCAGGCAGCCAAGGCCTTCTTCAGGACCCGCACCAACCTCGCCTCATCGATTTTCCAGAAATCCCGCTGTATTCCGTCCACGAATACCACTGGGATCTCCTCGGCATAGCGTTCGCGGAGTGTCGGGTCTGTATCGATCGACTGCTCAGTCCATGCAAGCCCCAGGCTTGAGGTCACGCGTTCGACGGCGTCACGCGCCGCGGCGCACAGGTGGCAGTCAGCTTTGGTGAGGAGTACGACGTCGGGATTCGGCATGGTTCAACGGTATCGCGTTGGCGTGGACACAGCCTGAAAACAGCCCTCAACCCAACGTCACGCAGCCCAAAGAACGCTCGACGCGGAACCGCAGGGCACCCTACCGAACGGCACGGAGCCGGGCGATTGACTAGACTCATGGCATGCCCGTCGAGAAGAACGCTGTTGTGGCCATCGCGCCGGCCGCAACGCACCAACACGGCGAAGCTGCATTCTTCGACGTCGACAACACCCTTATGAAGGGCGCCAGCCTCTTCCACGTCGCGCGGAAGATGTACGAACGTAAGGCGTTCACCCTCTCCCAAGCCGCGGGATTCGCCTGGAAGCAGTTCAAGTTTGTCCTGCGGGGCGAAAACATGGAGGACGTCCATTCAGTCCGGGATTCCGCACTGATCCTCGCGGCAGGCATCACGGTTTCCGATATCCGGGAGCTGGGCGAAGAAGTCTACGACGAGATGATCGAGTCCCGGATCTGGCCCGGTACCAAGGCCTTGGCGGAACAGCATCTGCGCGTTGGCCGGAAGGTCTGGCTAGTGACCGCCACCCCCATCGAAGTCGCCACCGTCATTTCCACCCGGCTGGGGCTGACAGGCGCCTTGGGCACCGTGGGCGAGGTTGAGGATGGCGCCTACACCGGGCGCCTGGTGGGCGAAATCCTCCATGGACCGGCCAAGGCCGTGGCCGTGCAGCGCGTTGCTGACGAAGAAGGCCTGGATTTGAACCGATGCTGGGCGTACAGCGATTCACATAACGACATCCCGCTGCTCACTTTGGTGGGCCACCCCGTGTGCATCAATCCCGACGCCAGGCTGCGGCGCCATGCCCGGGAGAACAATTGGCCCGTCTATGACTTCCGTTCCGGCCGCCGGGCAGCCACGCTCGGCCTCAAAGCTGCGACCGTCGGAGGGGCCGTGTACGGCCTCTGGCGGGGCTTCTCCAAGTTCCGCAGCCCCAGGGCCTAGAGCACGACGACGCTCGCTCACTTCCGACCACCTAGCCGGTCATCCTCGCTCACTTCTGTGCCGGTTTTGGCCGATCCTCCTGCAGATCTTTCGGCGAAATGGTGAACCCTCCTGCACTCGATATGAACCGGGCGACTCGATGTGAAGGAGGGTTCCACTATTCGGCCCCATAAGTGAGCGAGCGTCATCGAAACAAGCTACAAACGTGAGCGAGCGTCATCGGGGGGATCAACGCAAAAATGCCCGCAACCTCGAAAGGCAACGGGCATTCACGCTGTAGGAAGTGTCTCTACTTCTTGTTGCGGCGCTGGTGGCGGGTCTTGCGAAGCAGCTTGCGGTGCTTCTTCTTGGCCATACGCTTGCGGCGCTTCTTAATAACTGAACCCACGTAAGTTCCTTACCAAACTAGATTGAGATTCTGTCTGCTGGGTGAGGTCCTTGAACTGAGCAACAGACTTTTACAACTGACAGATTCTTACAATGACGTAAAACGTTCCTTAACAGGGTACCGCCTATCGGGGGCACCCAATGACCGCTGGCCCTAAGGGAACCAAGCCAGTCTCAAGCGGTCTCCGAGCGTCCGTCGACGACCGCACCTTTGAGGTACTGGTTCACTGCTTCTTCGGGGACACGGAATGAACGCCCAAAACGGACGGCTGGCATTTCTCCCGAATGGACCAGGCGGTACACGGTCATTTTGGAAACTCGGAGGACTTCGGCAACTTCGGCCACTGTCATGAAACGCGCGTTCGAGAAGTTAGTCTCTGCGGACATTTCCCCATATTCCTTTGCTCTCAGCGGTTAGCGGCGAACCCCAGCATTCATTACCTGGTGTGCCGATGCTGAGCCATCAAACAACCATGTGCTAGATACTCTAGAGGCTGCTGGTACCAAAGTGAAAGTGTTTCGGCTAACTGTGGGCATGGTTTTCGCTAGTCTGCGGCTGCCACACGACGCTTGCGTGCCGAGGCCGCCAACTGGTCCAGGACGGACACTGTGACGTCCCATTCCATGCAGGCGTCGGTAACGCTCTGGCCGTACACCAAGTCCTGTTCCCCAGCCAGCTGCCGCTCCACATCCAGGTTCTGCGCCCCACCTACGAGGAAGCTTTCCAGCATCACCCCGGCGATCGGCGAAGCCGCGTTGTCCTCCAGCTGGCCGCCGATCTCCAGTGCAACCTCGGCCTGCCGGTGGTGGTTCTTGCCGCTGTTGGCGTGGCTCGCGTCAACGATCAGCCGGGGATTCAGTCCCTTGGCCGAGAGCTTCCCCGAGGCATCGGCGACGTCGGCGGCGGAGTAGTTCGGGCCCTTGCGGCCACCGCGCAGGATCACATGGGTGTCCGGGTTGCCCGAGGTCGCCACGAGGGCGGCGCGGCCATCGCCGTCGATCCCCAAGAATGCCTGCGGTGCGGCAGACGCACCGCAAGCGTCGATCGCTACCTGGAGGTCGCCGTCGGTCCCGTTCTTGAAGCCGATCGGCATGGAGAGTCCGGAGGCGAGTTGGCGGTGGATCTGACTCTCGGTGGTACGGGCTCCAATGGCACCCCACGCCACGAGGTCGGCCATGTATTGCGGGCTGATGGGTTCCAGGAACTCTGTGGCCGTCGGCAGGCCGAGGGCCGTGACTTGCTGCAGGAATCCACGCGCCGCACGGAGCCCGGCCGCGATGTCGTGGCTGCCGTCCAGGTGGGGATCGTTGATGAGGCCCTTCCAGCCGACCGTGGTGCGCGGCTTCTCGAAGTAGGCCCGCATGACGATCAGCAGGTCTTCCTTGTGCTTCTCGGCCTGGCTGACGAGGCGGCGGGCGTATTCCAAGCCGGCCTTCGGGTCGTGGATGGAGCACGGGCCAACGATCACGAGCAGGCGGTCGTCAACGCCATCCATGATTGCGCGGACTCCGTCGCGTCCGCGCTCGACGACGGCGGAGGCCCTGGCGTCCAGCGGCAGTTCCGCGCTGATTTCCTGCGGCGTGGGGAGCGGCTCGAAACGGCTGACGCGTAAGTTCGACGTCGACTGCGCGGCGGCATTCTCGAGGTCGACGCTGTGTGTGGTGGGCTCTGCGGCGATGCTGGTCATGAAAGGGGTCCTGTTCCGGAGAGGAGCGGACCCTACTCAGAGCCCGCCGGGAAATGGCGAAGGGCAGAGAATGATCTCTGCCCTGTTGGCTCTGAAGGAAAGTTGGATGCGTGTCAGTTAGACGCGGGCCCCTCCAGAGCCAACGAAAAATACGCATACCAACGGTTAGTCATAGCCAAACCATAGCGTCGATTTCCAGCTGCCCGCAAATCGAAATGCAACGACATCAAGGGAAACCGCTTCCCCACGCAAGATAAACTTCACCTCAGAACAAAATCGCCGCGCCCGAGGCGGCAGCACTCCAGGAAGGAACCCATGCCAGGCAGAAGAAATACCCGGCGGGTGGGCATCGCAGATGTGGCATCCATGGCCGGCGTTTCGCATGCCACCGTTTCCCGTGTCATGAACGGTAATACCACCGTGGACGCGGAGATTGCCGCGCGCGTTCGCGCAGCCGCCTCAGAGCTGAAATACAAGCCGAACCCGGTAGGCCGGAGCCTGGCCCTGGGAAAAACGGACACCATCGGAATCGTGGTTCCGGACCTGTCCAACCCCACGTTCCAGGCCATTCTTCGCGGGCTCAGCATTGCCGCCGCTCGCGACGGCTACCGCGTATTGATCGCGGACTCATCCGAGGTCTCCAGTGAAGAAGCAATCCTCGCCGGGGAAGCCCGGCGGCGTTGCGACGGCGTCGTTCTCTGCGCCCCGCGCATGAGCGACGCCGAACTCGAAGAACTCGCCCCCACGCTCTATCCGCTCGTGCTTATCAACCGGACCACCGAGTCGGTACCGACGCCCAGCCTCGTAGTTGACTACGGCCAAGGTATCCAGGAACTTGCCGCCCATCTCGTTGAGCTGGGCCATCGAAAATTGGCCTACCTGACGGGTCCGGACCGGAGCGCGTCCAACGTGCAGCGGCTCCGCGGGCTCGAGAAGTTCACGGCCGAGTACCCGGACGTCGAATTGCAGTTCATTCCGGGAGGCAACACGTTCGACGCCGGGTTTGAGTCGAGCGATGCCGTCGCCTCATGCGGCGCCACCGGCATCCTCGTCTTCAACGACGTCGCCGCGATGGGCTTGTTGAGCGGGCTGAGCCAGCGAGGGATCCGGGTGCCGGAAGACTTGTCGCTCACGGGCTTCGATGACATGCCCTTCGCCCGGTACACCATGCCTCCTCTGACCACTGCGGCCGTGCCGATCACCGACCTCGGCGATCTTGCGTGGCGCCGCATGCGTGAGCAAATCCAGGCCAACGACGCCGCGTCCCCCACGAATTACTTTCCCCCGCAGATTGAGCTCAGGGGCAGCACCGGGCCCGTCAAGGCCTAGTTTCCGCGGGAGGCCGGCCCAGTCCGGCCTCCCGGTAGAACCCCTCGATATGCGCGGTCACCAGCGTCGCTGCCCGGCCGCCGTCGCCGTTGTTCAGCGCCTCCAAGATGGCACGGTGCTCGCACCGCAAGCGGTTCGCGGTGCTATCCCAATCCGGCAGGTTCGCAGTCAGGGCCGCGGCGTAGCCTTCGATCGCTTCGCGCAGCGAGCCCATGATGGTGCTCACCACGGCATTTCCGGCGGCTTCCGCCAGCGCCAGGTGGAAGGCAACGTCCAGCGCGAGGAAGCCGTCGACGGCGGAGCTTGCGTCCATTTCGTCCAGCAGCCTCGCTGCTTCCACAAGTTCGGGGGCGTCGGCCTTGGCACGGGACACCGCCCACGACTCGAGCAGGACCCGGGTTTGCACGATGTCCGCGACGGGCAAATGTTGCGTGGCCACATGGAGGCGGAGCGCGGAGCCGAGGGCGGTAGCCGGTTCCGCAATGACCACTGTCCCGGCGTCCTTGCCGGACCCCACGCCGGCCCGGACCACACCCATGGCTTCCAGGATCCGGATGGCTTCACGGACCGATGTCCTTGAGACTTCCAGTTGCTCGGCGAGCGCCCGTTCGGCGGGGAGCCGCCCGCCCAGCACCAAATGTCCGTCCGACAGTTGCTTTTCGATCCAGCTGAGGACGAGTTCGTGCGTTCGCATGGATAAATACTAGTTGATGTGGTTGGACCACATGGCATAGAGTGTGGTCCAACCACACAAACACCCTGGAGACAGCATCATGACGCAGACAGTCCAGCCGAGCGGCGCCCCTTCCCTCGAGGTGCCCGCAAACGTCCCCACCGCCGTCGAGCGCCCCGCGGCACTGAAGCGCCGGGTTCCCAAGTACTCCGACCTTGCGCCCCTGATGAAATTCAAGAAGCCCGAGTTCAGCAACGCCTCGAAGCTGCGCCGCGCATCCACCATCTGGGAACTGCGGGACATGGCCAAACGGCGAACTCCCCAAGCACCCTTCGACTACACGGACGGCGCAGCCGAGGCGGAGATCACCCTGCGCCGGGCCCGTCAGGCGTTCCAGGACATCGAGTTCCGGCCGGGAATCCTGCGCGACGTCTCCAGCATCGACCTCAGCACCGAGATCCTGGGCAAAATATCCCGGCTTCCGTTCGGCATAGCGCCCACGGGATTCACGCGCATGATGCAGTCGGAGGGTGAGTACGCGGGCTCGCAGGCGGCCGAAGCGGCTGGTATTCCGTACACTCTCTCCACGATGGGCACTGCGTCCATTGAGGACGTTGCCGCGGCCGCACCGAACGGCCGCAACTGGTTCCAGCTGTACCTCTGGACGGATCGGGACAGGTCACTCGAACTGATCGAGCGCGCTGCCAAGGCCGGAAACGACACCCTCATGGTCACGGTGGACACCGCCGTCGCGGGCGCCCGGTTGCGCGATGTCCGCAACGGCATGACCATTCCGCCCGCGCTCACCGTGAAGACCGTGCTGGATGCTTCCTATCGGCCCGCCTGGTGGTTCAACTTCCTCACCCACGAGCCCCTGACCTTCGCTTCACTCTCGCGCTACACGGGCACAGTGGCCGATCTCATCAATTCCATGTTCGATCCGACCCTGACCTTTGACGACCTCGACTGGCTGCGCGAAACGTGGAAGGGAAAGCTGGTAGTCAAGGGCATTCAGACAGTGGACGATGCCCGCAAGGTGGTGGACCACGGCGCGGACGGCATCGTGATTTCAAACCACGGCGGACGCCAACTGGACCGAGCGCCGATTCCGCTGCACCTCGTGCCGGAGGTCGCCGCCGCCCTGAAAGCGGACGGCAACGACGCGGCCATCATTCTGGACACGGGCATCATGAGCGGCGCGGACATCGTGGCGGCCCTTGCCCTGGGCGCCGATTTCACGCTGATCGGCCGGGCCTACCTCTACGGGCTCATGGCCGGTGGCCGCGCCGGCGTGGACCGCACCATCCAGATCCTGGAGCAGGACATGGCGCGCACCATGGCCCTGCTTGGAGTAACGAAGGTCTCGGAACTGACCCCGGACCACGTGCGTCTCTTGGGTAAGTAGCCCCACCCAACTAGCTCGCAGTTGTTGTCGTTCTGGGCCCTCAAAACGACACCTACTGCGCCGAAGTTGGGGCCGCTACTTCTTCCGGCCGAACTTCGGCAGATTGGGTAGGTTCGGCAGGTTCGCCAATAGATCCGCTGCCTTCGTGGCGGCACGGCCAACCGTGCGGCCGATCTGCTGCGGCATGGTGTCGTCCATTCCCGCCGCGGCGGCAGCGGCGCCCGAATCCGGCGTGGGCTCAGGCGAGCGGGCGACGTCGGTGCTCGCCGACGACGTGCCAGGGGGTTCCTCGTCGGGCTGCGGGAACGGCTTCCTCGCGGCACGCGGGCTACCAGCCGCGGCGGCTGCCTCGGCGGCAGGCCGGGCGGGTCCGACGTCGAACGTCTCCAGCCAGGTGGCAACACCAGCGAGCGGCTTGGGGTTCAACGCGTAGTAGCGTTTCTGCCCCTGTGCGCGCATGCTGACGAGATCCGCCTCGCGGAGTACCTTCAAATGCTTTGAAATGGTGGGCTGGCTCGCTGCGAGCTCCTCCACCAGTTCCCCCACAGCCTTATCCCCAGAGCGGAGGGAAACCAGAATGTCACGCCGGGTTGCCTCAGCAATGACGGCAAATACGTCGTCAGTCACCATGCCTCCCACCCTAGCGACATATACGCCAAAAGGCATCAACTATTTCGCTTGTTCGCGCCGTTGGCTCAGCTTTGCGCCAGCTGGCCGAACAACCATCAGTCGAACCAGGGATCCAACCCGTAGAGGGGGAAGATCTCCTTGCGGGTGGCAATGATGGTGCGGTCCACGGCGTCGGCAGGGTCGTACCCCACCTCCCACGAACGCCACCAGGTGTCGACGCCGTCGCCCATGAGTTCCGGAACCGACTCCCCGTATTTCTCCTTGACATAGCTCCGGAAGATCTCCGGGACCGGAGCCGTCAACTGCACGGGATGCTGGGCCACGATTCCTATCAAGTGGCTCCAGGTCCGCGGTACCACCCCCGTGATGTCGTAGCCCCCTCCCCCGGTGGCAATCCAGCGGTTCTCGCAGAACCTGGCGGAGAGGCCCGCGACGGCGGTGGCCGCCTCGCGTTGTCCGTCCACGCTGAGGTTGAGGTGCGTGAGGGGATCGAGTTTGTGGGAGTCGCAGCCATGCTGGCTCACAATGACTTCCGGATCAAAGGCCTGCACGAGTTGCGGCACCACTGCATGGAACGCGCGCAGCCACCCGGCGTCGCCCGTCCACGCAGGCAACGCCACGTTGACGGCTGCGCCGAGCGCATCCGGGCCCCCGATCTCTTTGGCGAATCCCGTTCCTGGGAATAGCGAAAGGCCGCTCTCGTGCAGGGAGATCGTCAGGACCCTGGGATCGTTCCAGAAGATGCTCTGGGTGCCATCACCGTGGTGGGCATCGATGTCGATGTACGCAACCCTCCGGACTCCGCCGTCGAGCAGCCTCTGCACGGCGAGGGCGGCGTCGTTGTAGATACAAAACCCACTGGCCCGCTCACGGGAAGCATGATGCATGCCGCCGCCGAAGTTGACGGCCCGGACCGCGGTCCCGGACAGAATGGCCTCGGCCGCGAGCAACGATCCGCCAGCAAGCCGGGCGCTTGCTTCGTGCATGCCAGCAAACGCGGGATCATCTTCGGTGCCGAGCCCGCGTTCCGGGTCCGGCGTCGTCGGGTCCTCACTGGCGCGCCGCACGGCGGCGACGTATTCGGCGCTGTGAACGGCGAGGAGTTCGACGTCGGACGCGACCTTGGGCGCTTGGACGGACACATGCTCCAGGTCGAAGAGTCCGAGCGCCGTGGCGAGCCTGGCGGTCAGTTCCAGCCGCGCGGGGGCCATCGGATGCGAGGGACCGAAATTGTATGCGGTCATGGCGGGATCCCACGCCACCGTCGTTGGCAGCGCGGACGGACGGAGGCCTGCCCAGGAAGTCATCAATGACAGGCTACCCGAGCGGCGCAAGCTGACCTGCCCCGTTACAGCAGGCGATTAGTGGTTTACTACTCAAGAAAGCAGAATCAATCGACCAGAAGCGAACAGCACTGCCATGACTCAGAGCCAGTCGAGGTCCCGAGACCCGGCCAGCTGGCAAACCGTCCAGCCGGAGCGGGGAGGCCTGTGGATTTTCACGGGTATCCGCGACTTCATCGACAACATCGCCAACACCTCACCGGCCCGATTGGCGCTCACGGCGTACGTCTTCGCGATTCTCTTGTTCACCGGTCTGCTTTCCCTGCCGGCGGCATCGGCTGACGGCGCGGTCACTCCCATGCACCAGGCCTTGTTCACGGCTGTCTCCAGCGTCTGCGTGACCGGTTTGACCGTTGTGTCGACGGCGACGCACTGGACCTTCTTCGGCCAGCTCGTGATTCTCGTGGGCATCTTCGTGGGTGGGTTGGGAACCCTGACACTCGCCTCCCTCCTGGCACTCATGGTCAGCAAACGGCTGGGCGTGAGGGGCAAGCTCATTGCCCAGGAGGCCATGAACAACGCCGGACGTTTGGGCGAGGTGGGTACATTGTTGCGGATCGTCATCTCGACGTCCGTGACCATCGAGGCCGTACTGGCGATCGCGATGATTCCCCGGTTCCTGACACTCGGAGAGGACTTCTGGCAGGCCGTCTGGCACGGGGTCTTCTATTCGATTTCTTCCTTCAACAATGCCGGTTTCACACCCCATTCCGACGGAATCGTGCCGTACAAGGCGGACCTGTGGATTCTGGTGCCGCTTATGCTTGGCGTGTTCCTCGGCAGCCTCGGTTTTCCGGTGATGCTGGTGCTCCGGCGGCACGGCCTCCGTTGGAAGAAGTGGACCCTCCACACCAAGCTGACCATCCAGGTGTCCCTGATTCTCCTCGTTGCCGGCGCAGTTCTCTGGGCCCTGATGGAGTGGGACAACACCAACACCATCGCCAACATGAGCTTTGGGGACAAGATCACGCATTCCATTTTCGCCTCGGTCATGACGCGCTCCGGAGGCTTCAACTTGGTTGACCAGAGCCAAATGGATTCCACCACCAGGCTGCTGTCGGACGCGCTCATGTTCGCCGGCGGCGGTTCGGCGTCGACGGCGGGCGGCATCAAGGTGACCACCATCGCGGTCATGTTCCTTGCCATCGTCGCTGAGGCGCGTGGCGACGACGACGTCAAGGCCTACGGCCGCACGATCCCCGAGGGCACCATGCGGGTGGCCATCTCCGTGATCGTAGCGGGTGCCACCTTGGTTTGCGCAGCCGCCTTCTTGTTGCTGGCCATCAGCGGGGCCAGCCTGGACCGGGTACTCTTCGAAACCATTTCAGCCTTCGCAACTGTAGGCCTCAGCACGAACCTCAGTGCCGAGCTGCCGCCGTCGGGAGTCTACATTCTCGCCGCCCTCATGTTCGCCGGCCGCATCGGCACCATCACCCTTGCCTCCGCCCTGGCCCTCCGCCAGCGCAGGCAGCTATTCCATTACCCGGAAGAGAGGCCAATCATTGGCTAATTCAACAGGCGCCCCCAACCGGCCGGCGCACAACGCCCCCGTGCTGGTGATCGGCCTGGGCCGCTTCGGTGCAGCCACTGCCGAGCAGCTCGTCAAGCAAGGACGCGAAGTCCTGGCCATCGAGCGGGACCGCACGCTCGTCCAGAACTGGGCGTCCGTCCTGACCCATGTGGTGGAGGCCGACGCCACGAACATCGACGCCCTCCGCCAGCTCGGCGCGCAGGAATTCAGCTCCGCAGTGGTGGGCGTGGGTACATCGATCGAGTCCTCGGTGCTCATCACGGTGAACCTCGTGGATCTGGGCATCGAACACCTCTGGGTGAAAGCGATCACTGCCTCACACGGCAAGATCCTCACGCGAATCGGCGCCAACCACGTCATCTATCCCGAGGCCGACGCAGGTGTCCGTGCGGCCCACCTCGTCTCGGGGCGCATGCTGGACTTCATCGAGTTCGACGACGACTTCGCGATCGTGAAAATGTACCCGCCGAAGGAAACCGTGGGCTTCACGCTGGATGAGTCCAAGGTCCGATCCAAGTACGGCGTGACGATTGTCGGCGTGAAATCCCCGGGCGAAGACTTCACCTATGCCCGGCCGGACACGAAGGTTTCCGTCCGGGACATGCTGATTGTGTCCGGGCACGTGGACCTGCTGGAGCGCTTCGCGGCCCGGCCGTAACTTCTCTCGAGTTTGCTTGGAGCCGGCTGCCGTAGCATGGGGCGGATGGTATTCATACGGCTGTACCGCGAAGGAAAACTCGAACGCGACGACGTCGGCGCCCACGAGATCGAGGCCCTGGCCAACCAGGATGACGTGGTGCTGTGGATCGACTTCACCAATCCGACAGCGGATGACCTCCTGGGCGTCGAGACGGTGTATGGGCTTCACCGTCTGGCCGTTGAGGACGCCGTCCATGACTTCCAGCGGCCCAAGCTGGACCGGTACCCGAACCATTTGTTCCTGTCGGCCTATCAGGCGAGGCTGGAGTCCGGCACCGGCGAACTCGGCATCGCCGAGATTTCGGCATTCGTGACCCGGAACGCCCTCGTGACTGTGCACGGCCCTGATTTCGACACCGACAAGTTGATGGCGCACTGGGATGCGGAAACTGACCTGACCGCCCATGGGGTGCCCTTCCTCTTCTGGGGCCTGCTGGACTTGATCGTCGACGGGCACTTCGACGCCGTCCAGGAACTCGACGGCTACATCGACACCCTCGAAGAATCACTTTTCGACGATCACTCCCCCGACCACGACCTGCAGCGGAAGACCTTCGAGCTACGCAAGAACCTGGTCCGGCTCCGCCGCGTGATCCTGCCCATGCGCGAAGTCCTCAACACCCTCCTGCGCCGCGATGACCTCGTCGGTTGCAGCCCCGCGATGCAGCCCTTCCTGCAGGACGTCTACGACCATGTTCTGCGCGCCACTGAATGGACAGAATCGCTCCGTGACCTCGTCACCACCATCCTGGAAACGCATATCAGCATCCAGGGGAACCAGATGAACCTGGTCATGAAAAAAGTCACCAGCTGGGCAGCTATCATCGCCGTCCCCACCGCCGTCACCGGCTTCTTCGGGCAGAACGTGCCCTTCTTCGGCTTCCAGAACGATTACGGTCTCTGGCTCTCCAGCGCACTCATGGCCGGTGGATCACTATTCTTGTACCTGGCGTTCAAGAAGCGGGACTGGATTTAGCCGACTCCCGCTGCCCAGGCAGCGGGCTTCTTCGAGGGAGAAGGCTAGGCGAGTTGCTGCGTGATTTCTGCGGCGCGGGCAGCCGCTGCACGGGCTCCGGCGGCGATGATCGCGGGGATGCCGCCTTCGTTGAAGGCCGCGATTGCGCGCTCCGTGGTGCCGTTCGGGCTGGTCACGGCGATGCGCAGTGCGGTCGGATCCGCGCCCGGCTCGGCAAGCATGAAGCCGGCACCTGCCACGGTCTCCCGGGAAATCATGAGGGAAAGCTCGGGATCCAAGCCAAGTTCGACCCCGGCGGCGGCCATGGCCTCGGCAAGGTAGAACGCGTACGCGGGGCCGGAGCCGCTGATGGCAGACAGGGCATCCACCTGTTCCTCGGGGATTTCCACCACGGTTCCTGCGGCGCCGAGGATGTCCTTGGCCTGCTGGAGCTGTTCGGGAGTGCAGTTGGTTCCGGGAGAAACGGAGACCACCCCGCGGCCGAGCTTGGCGGGAGTGTTGGGCATTGTACGGACGACCGGCTGGCCCACCGGCAACGCTGCTTCCAGCTGGGCGATGGACACGGCAGCGGCAACACTGATCACAATGGTGTTCTTGGCCAGCGCGGGCGAGATCTCGCGGGCAAGATCAGCAATGCCCACGGGCTTGACACCCAGGATGACAACCGACGCGCCTTTGGTGGCCAACTTGTTGTTGTCTGGTTCCTCCGCTCCGGCGATGGTCATGACATGGTGGCGCTCGGCCAGTTCGGCGGCGCGTTCTGCGCGGCGCACGGTGGCGACGACGTCCGACGGATCCGTTCCGGCGGCCAGCAAGCCACCCAGAATGGCCTCGTTCATGGACCCACAGCCAAGGAATGCGATTCGGTTGCTCATGGCTCCATGATGCCAGTTCAGCTGCGCCGCTGCAGATCCAATTGCAGGGCCGTCGAGAGGCGCCCAGGATTCCCAGCTAGTTCCCAAGCTTATTGCAGGCTGCACCCAATATCGCTCCGTAACTTAGTAGTTACCTCATTGAGGGTGCGAGTGATGAAGCGGGCATGGGGATGTCCGCCACAAGCGCCGGTGGTCGAACGGGTTTCCCCCCATTTTCCCGTGTCGACCGCCGGCGCTTTCTCTTTTAAGCCGCGTGATCGGGTCACGCACCTAGCGTGACGGCGGGGCAGAGCGACCCCGGGCGAGCGCGACCCAGCCGCCCGGCGCCGTCGTGCGGCCATCTCAACAGCCCTTAGATCTCGAAGGCTCCCACGAGTGGCGCTCCCAAATGCTGGCGCGCGAAGCGCAGGGTTTCAGCGAGCCACTCCTCGCGCTCCCCGGCCGCTTTTGCCTTGCGCGTGGAGATCTCGGCAACCACGGTGCCCTCGAATCCGCTGGATGCCAGATGCTGCAGCACCTCGGCGCACTGTTGGGTCCCGTACCCGGGGATCAGGTGTTCGTCCTTGCCCGAACCGGAACCGTCGGTGAGGTGGACGTGGCGCAACTTGCTCCCGAGCGCCCGCACGGCCTCAAGACTGTTGGCCCCAGCAGTGGCGGCGTGCGAGAAGTCCCACGTGACGTCGTCGTAATCTTGGCCCATCGGGTCCCAGTGCGGAAGGTAAGCAAGTGCTTCCCGGCCGCGCACACGCCACGGGTACATGTTCTCCACCGCGATGTGCACTTGGTACATCGCCGCAATCTCGCGCACACCGGCGGCAAAGTTCTCGGCATAGTTCGACTGCCAGCGGAACGGCGGGTGGACCACCACCGTGTTGCAGCCGACCTCCCGCGCCATTTGGCAGGACATCTCGATCTTGTTCCACGCCGGACCCCAGACCTGTTGGGTCAGCAGCAAGGTGGGCGCGTGGATGGAGACGATCTGCTGGTCGTAACGATGGCTGAGCTGGATCAAGGCATCCGGGTTCTGGCTGGTGGCGTTGTTGGTCACCATCACCTCCACGCCGTCGTACCCCAGGTCCTGGGCCACCGCAAACGCGTCATGGACGCTGAGTGGATAGACGGAAGCGCTGGAAAGCGCCACCGGGATCCTCGGCGTGTCTTCTTCGGAGTGCTCGACGTCGGTGCTCATGTCAGATGGCCTGCCTGCCAGCGGTTGGGATGGGAAAGGACGCTGCCGCGGGCGCGGCCGTTCGGGTGTTGGCTCCCACGCGGGGCACCGGTACCGCACCGCCGAGCCCGACGTGCGGGGCCGGCGCCAGCGGGCCGTCAAAGATCAGCTGGTCGAGTCGGCGCAAGATCAAGCCTTCGCGCAATGCCCACGGGCAGATCTCCATGCTTGGAAACTCGAACATTTCCAAGGCCGCCTCGGCCACGAGGGCTCCGGCAAGGATCTGCCCGGCCCGCGCATCCGAGACCCCCGGGAGATAGAGCCGGTCCTCGACGGTCATGGCCGAGATGCGCTGCGCCCAGAGTCCCAAGTCCGTGGCATGGAGTTCGCGTTTGACGTACGGACCGGCACCGCTGGGGGCCGCACCCGCGATGCGTGCAAGCGAACGGAAGGTCTTGGAGGTTCCCGCCACCAGGTTGGCCCGGCCGAGTTGCTTGAACTCACGCACCACGGGTTTGAGTGTTTGGCGGATGTACTTGCGCAGCTCCTTGACGCTCTTGGCCGACGGCGGGTCATTGTGGAGCCAGTCCCGGGTCAAGCGGCTGGCACCCAGGGGGACGGACACCGCGAGCTCGGGCAGCTCGTCCTGGCCGAATGCCATTTCGAAAGAGCCGCCACCGATGTCCAGGTCCAGGATGGGACCGGCGCCCCAGCCATACCAGCGTCGAACCGCGAAAAAGGTCATAGAGGCTTCTTCGCTACCGGTCAGTTCCTGCAGCGTAACGGTAGTCTCGTGCTTCACCCTGGCCAGGACTTCGGGACCGTTGGTGGCTTCCCGGATCGCCGACGTACAAAAGGCCAGTAGATCCTCGGCTTTGTGGCGGGCTGCGAACTCCCACGCTTCAAGGACGAACTCGATCAGCTCGTGTTGCCCGGCGTCGTTGATGTTACCTTCGGCGTCCAGGAACTGGACCAGCGAAAGGGGTCGCTTATGGGAAGCAAACGCGACCGGGCGTGCGCCCGGGTGCGCGTCCACCAAAAGCAAATGGACAGTGTTGGAACCGATGTCTAGGACGCCAAGACGCATTCTGCCATTATTCCCCGATTCGAAGCGAGTGAAGCAAGTGCGACTGCCGATTCGTGCGGGCGGCTAGTCAATTAGCCCTGGGGCCCGGCGTTTGTGGTGCCGTCGGCAGGATTAGTGGCTGAATGTCCAGCTGCGTGTGTAGCCGCGTCGGCACCTTCGTCGGCGCGGGTGAAGTCCCGGCGGACGTTGGCGATGCCCTCCGGGCCCATCTCGAAGCCGTGCTCGCTGCCGGGGTTGATCACGAGGCCAAGCTCGTCACCGATGCTGTCCAGAATCGCAGCGCCATGGGTACCAAGGACGTTGGGCGCAGCCTCCAGGAACTGCGCCTCCACCCGGCTGGGGTGGCTGAAGACAGCAAGGACGGGCTGGCCCTCGGCGTTCGAGAGCACGAGCGGTTCCACCGCGGCATCGGGCCTATCCAGGGAGTCTGCGCTGAGGATGTAGACCTCGTTGTTCAAGAAGGACAGGATCACATCCACGGGACTCGCGTCGGCTTGTCCGGCCTTCGCGAGCTTGGACTCGAGATCGTTCAAAGGCAGGGATTCCGGGGCAGCTGGCTGATCTGTCATGGTTCCACTCGATCACGGTTGACGTGCAAGACGCAATTCCCGGCCCGTCAACCGCCGCCCGCCGAGATCGTGGGTGCATGCCGGGTGAGGACACGGATAATTCCCCGGGACACGCATATTCCCTGACGACAACCGAATTCTGGTATCGCCAGGGAATATGCGCATCGCTAACGCGTTTACTTCGCCGCAGCCTTCTTCGCTGGCGCTTTGCGGGCCGTGGTGGTCCGCTTGACCGGGCCCTTGGCGCGCTTCTCGGCGAGCAGCTCGATGGCCTGCTCCCGGGTCAGCTCTTCCAAGGACGTGGCGCGGGGAACTGTGATGTTGGTGACGCCGTCGGTGATGTACGGGCCGAAACGTCCTTCCTTCACCACGATGTTCTTCTCCGAGACCGGGTCCGGACCGAACTCAGCCAGCGGTGGCACGGCTGCGCGTGCACCACGCTGTTTCGGCTGGGAGTAGATCTCCAGTGCCTGTTCCAGGGTGATGGTGAAGATCTCTTCCTCGGAGCCGATGGACCGCGAGTCCGTGCCCTTCTTCAAATACGGCCCAAAGCGGCCGTTCTGCACCGTGATGGGGTTGCCTTCGGCATCCGCGCCGAGGACTCGGGGCAGGCTCATGAGCTGCATTGCTTCGTCGAGCGTGATCGAGTCAACGGACATGGACTTGAACAGCGAACCCGTGCGCGGCTTGGCCTTGACGGGCTTCTTCGGCGGCTTGGGTTTGCCGTTCTTGTAGTATTCGACCGGCTGGTTTGCCAGCTGCTCTTCCGTCATTTCCGGGATGATCTCGGTGACGTAGGCGCCGTAGCGGCCGTTCTTGGCAACCACGGTGTGCCCGGTGTGCGGGTCCGCGCCCAGGACACGTTCCTCGGGGGCAGCCGTTTCCATGAGCTCCACTGCCTTGGCCGCAGTGAGCTCGTCCGGTGCGAGGTCCTCAGGGACGTTGGCACGCGCCGACTCCACGACCTCACCGGTCTTGGGGTCGATAGTGGGGATCGAGCTTTCCAGGTACGGGCCGAACTTGCCGACGCGCAGGGTGATGCCTTCGGCAATCGGCACGGAGTTGATCTCGCGGGCATCGATTTCGCCGAGGTTGTTGACGATGCTCAGCAGTCCGGGATCGGCGTCTTCACCGTAGTAGAAGTGCTTGAGCCAAGCGGCACCAACGGCCTGGCCGTTGGCGATCTTGTCCAGGTCGCCTTCCATGTCCGCCGTGAATTCGTAGTCCACGTAGTCGGTGAAATGCTGCTCCAACAAACGGATTACGGAGAAGGCGATCCAGCTGGGAACCAGCGCGGAGCCCTGTTTCCGGACGTAGCCGCGGTCCTGGATGGTGGAGATGGTGGACGCGTAGGTGGACGGACGGCCGATGCCACGCTTTTCCAGCTCTGCCGTCAGCGACGCTTCCGTATACCGCGGCGGCGGGGAGGTCTCGTGGCCCACGGCTACGATGTCTGAAGCCGTGAGGGAATCGTCCTTGGCAACGTTGGGCAGGCGGCGGGCTTCATCGGAGTCGTCGTCGCCGCGGCTCTCGTCCCTGCCTTCTTCGTATGCTGCGAGGAAGCCCGGGAAGGTGATGACCGTACCGGAGGCCGAGAATTCGGCGTCGCGCCCATCGGCAGCCACCGCGCCGAGGCGGATGGTGGCCGTGGAGCCCTTGGCGTCGCCCATCTGGGAGGCGATGGTGCGCTTCCAGATGAGTTCGTAGAGGCGGAAGGCGTCGCCGGTCAAATGGCTTGCCACCTGCGCCGGGGTGCGGAAGGAGTCACCCGCGGGGCGGATGGCTTCGTGGGCTTCCTGCGCGTTGGCGGCCTTGTTGGCGTAGACGCGGGGAGACTGCGGCACATACTCGGGACCGTACAGTTCAGCGGCCTGGCGGCGGGCAGCCGTGAGCGCTTCGTCGCTCAATGCGGAGGAGTCGGTACGCATATAAGTGATGTAGCCGTTTTCATACAGGCGCTGGGCGATCTGCATGGTGCTCTTGGAGGTGAAGCGCAGCTTACGGCCGGCTTCCTGCTGAAGCGTCGACGTCGTGAACGGTGCGGCGGGACGGCGCGTGTACGGCTTGGTGTCCACCGAGCGGACGCGGAAGTCCGCGGTCTCCAGTCCGGCCGCCAACGACGTCGCGAGTTCCTCGTTGAGGTGCACGGCGTTCACAGAGGTGAGGACGCCGTCGTCGTTGAAGTCGCGGCCGCTGGCCACCTTCGCGCCGTCCACGGCAGCAAGCTTCGCCTTGAAGGACGCGGAACCGGTCCCGAACTGGCCGGTCAGGTCCCAGTAGGACGAGGATTTGAAGGCCATGCGTTCGCGTTCGCGGTCAACCACCATGCGGGTCACGACCGACTGCACCCGGCCGGCCGACAAGCCCCGGGCCACCTTTCGCCAGAGCACGGGGGAGATTTCGTAGCCGTACAAGCGGTCCAGGATGCGGCGCGTTTCCTGGGCGTCCACCAAAGCGCTGTCGACGTCGCGCAGGTTGTCCATGGCGCGGTGGATGGCTTCCTTGGTGATTTCACCGAAGGTCATGCGGTAGACGGGAACCTTGGGTTTCAGGACCTCCAAGAGGTGCCACGCGATGGCCTCGCCCTCGCGGTCCCCATCGGTTGCGAGGTAGAGCGCGTCAGCGTCTTTCAGCTGGGCCTTGAGTTCGGCGACTTTTTTCTTCTTATCCGGCGACACCACGTAATACGGCTTGAAGTCGTTTTCGATGTCGACGGCGAACTTGCCCACTGAGGTCTTCTTCAGTTCTGCAGGGAGGTCCGACGGCTGCGGGAGGTCACGGATGTGGCCGATCGAGGCCTCGACAATGAAGCCTTCGCCCAGGTACTTGGCGATGGTCTTGCTCTTGGCCGGAGACTCCACGATCACGAGTTTCTTGCCGGTTTTTGCCTTGCTGGGCACGGTTCTCCTACAGAAAAATGAATTGCTTGGGCTCCTGCCCATATTGGCCTAGTTCACCATATTTTGCAGAATCGTGCGTTTCCACGTGGATAACCGCTGTGGAGGAACAGTGCGTTGGGCCCACGCCGGCGAGGGAGCCGGTGGGGACTTGCGAGGCTAGGGTGGCGGTGGGTGGGCCCACACCGCCAGGGTTCCCTGGCCGAGCTTGCGAGGCTAGGGTGGCGGTGGGTGGGCCCACACCGCCAGGGTTCCCTGGCCGAGCTTGCGAGGCTAGGGTGGCGGTGGGGACTAGCTTGCGGGCGGGGTCCGGTCGTCCGGAATCATTGACCACATCGTAGCGATTCGCACCGCGCCTTCGGGAATCTGCGTGGGATCTTCGAGCTCATATGACCTGATGAGGTCTTGGAATTTGGCCTTGAGATCCGTCCGCTGCTCCGAAGTCAAGTACAGCAGATCGCTGGACAAGACCATAGCCGCAGCCTCGTTCGCGGACTCGCCGCGCTTGCGCCGCTCACCGCGGGCCCGGGTGAAGGCGGTGGCCCGACGCCGGAACGCGTCCAGTTCGAGTTCGACGACGGCGATCTCCGGGCTCGGAGCGTTGCCGCCCGATTTGATGGTGAAGTCCGAACCGGCGGCCTTCCACCGGCGTTCGCGTGCATCGCCTTCGTTGCCCGCAGGAGTCACGATGCCCCATTTTTGGAGGGCCCGCAGGTGGTAGCTCATGGCGCTGGGCGTGAGCCCTGTCAGTGCGGCGAGTTCCGTTGCCGTGCGGCTCAGCTGGGTTGAATAGAGCTCCGAGATGACCTCAAGCCGGGCGGCATGGGCGAGCGCCCGGATGGCTTTGGGATCGGTGATCTCCACCGTCTTCCCGGGCCGCTTCCGGCGTTTCGGGGATGCCAGCCCGTTGGATACCCCGTTGTCTTCATTCACCGGAACAGTTTATCCGGCAGCGTCGCCCTGATTGTCCGAAGCCACGGGCAACAAAAAACCGTCGCGGACCAGGTTTGCGACGTCTGAGAGCAATCCGGCGCGGAAAGCATCGTCGTCGAAGTCGTCCCCTCCCCCAAGCAGCGCCGACAAGGCGCCAATCAGCTGGCGGACGGACAGTTCGCCGTCGCACGCAGAGACGAAGCCGGCCAGCTCGGTGCTCAGCAGGTTCGTCCGGCGCAGCCCCGCGCCCTGGCGCAACAAGATGACTCCGGGATGTTCCGCGCCGGGCCGCTGGTGGCGTTCCTCGGTCACGTCGTCAGCCACCACAAGGTGGACGTCGGCGAGCTCGTGGGCATCCAACCAGTCGGCGCGTTCGATCGCGGCGGCAAGATGCGGACCAATCGGCTGCTCGATGGGATACGTGATTTCCTCGAAACGGGCGGACACCGCTCCGGGATCCGCGGTGCCCGCCCGCACCGGCCGCCGCAGCCAGATCATCCCGAAACCGATGGCCTCCACATTCCGGGAGGCGAAATCATCGAGGTAGGCGGCGTAGGCATCGCGGTAGAGCTCACGGTCACGGCCCTCGGAAGCGTCCCGCAGCCAAGTCTCCGCGTAGAGCTCCGGGCTCACCTGTTCCCGCTGGATGAACCACGCTTCCGTGCCGGAACCGGCCAGCCACGAGGCAGGCCGATCGCTCCATCCAGTGCCAGCGGGGATCTCCCAGTTGCCAAGCATCTGCGCCGTGCCACCGGGTGCGAGGACGTCCGGCAACGTGCGGACGAGGTTGGCGACGATGTCGTCGCCGGGCAGCCCGCCGTCGCGGTACGTGAACTGATCTGAAGCGTGCTCGCCGGCACTGCGTGGCGTAATGACGAAGGGCGGGTTGGACACGACGAGGTCGAACGTATCTCCCGCCACGGGTTCCAAAAGGGACCCCAGCCGCAAGCTCACGCGCCGCTCGAGATCAGCCGGATCAACGTGCAAGGCCTCGGCGTTCAGCACCAGGTTGAAACGCGTGAAGGCGAGGGCCCGCTCGGAGATGTCCGTGGCCGTGACGTGTTCGCTGTGGTGCAGGAGGTGGAAGGTCTGGATTCCGCAGCCCGTGCCAAGGTCCAGGGCGCGCTTCGAGTGCCGTCGGATGGTGGTCTGCACGAGCGTGGTGGAGGCCTGCCCGATGCCCAGCACGTGGTCATGCCGGAGGACGCCGGGTTGTTGATGGGCCGCGAGATCGCTGGCAACCCACAGTTCGGGACCACCGCTGCCGTCTTCATTGGAATCCCAACCGTACGGCCGCAAGTCCACTTTGGCGGCGACAGCGCCGGCGTCGTTCTTCACTGCCAAGCCAAGCTCCAGGAGGCCCGAGGTGCGGACGCGCGGCAACGCGGCGTCGATGTCGTCTTCCGTTTGGGGGACGGCGAGGAGCCACAAGCGGACGACGACGGCGAGCGCGGCTTTTGTTACGCCCGTCACCGGGTCTCCGGTGCGGGCTGTCGGTTCGGTGACGATCAGGGCAGGGATGAGCTGGTCCCGGGCGAGCGCTGCGTGGGCAGACGCCCCGAGGAGTTCTGCCACTCCGTCTACTGTGTAACCCACGCTTCGCAGGTCGCCGGCGAGCGCTGCGAGCAGTTCCGGGAGGTCGCTGCGGGGAGCGTCGGGGGTGTTCGGGGCGGTCCCGAAGATGGTGGGCGTTGCGGGATCAGTCACCGTGCAAGTCTATTGGGGCTGGGGTGTGGGCACGGCCGTTTACGGGCGGGCGTTCGCGTCCCGGCGTTGGCGCCCGAGCGGGTAGCGTTGAATCATGGCATTTCACCCCTCCATCCGCCGACGCGCAGCACTCCTTGCTATCGGGCGCTGGCATCTTGGCAACCACGGCGTGCGTCCCCGCAGGGTCCGTCACCGACGCCAACATCCCTTCGTGGAAGGCAACGACCATTCCTTCCGCGGCCGGAATCGTCCTGGAGGACTCAGGAAAAATACTGAACCGCGACCCCCTGGTCAAGAGCGTGGCCAACCTGGCTTCAGGCACGTACACCTTGACGGTGGCCTGCGACGGCGGTGGCAAGGCATTCTTCGCCGTTTCCGCGTCCGGCAAGCAGCTCACTGAGGCAGGAGCGGCGTGCAATGGCAGCCGCGAAACATCCCGCATCAAGGTTTCCTCGTCCGGTCCATTGAGCATCAGCACAAGCAGCGTCGATGCGCCCTTGATTTACGCGTACCAACTGGTTCCGGGTTCCTGACGCCACCTTGTTCCAACCGCGGCGGCCCGGCGTAGAGTCGGACTATGGGGTGGGTGCACGCCCTGAAGGTACCGGAGACACGGGTGGCGATTCCCGCCGTCGTGCTTTGTGGTGTGCTCGCGTGCGGCCCTCTGGCCTCGTGTGAATACACCTACGACGACGGTCGTGCGCCGGTGAGCAGTCCGCCGTCGGCAGTCTTCACGGATCCGGTGCTGCCCCGCGATCCGGCATTGAGCCAGACCGTCACGGGCGATGCACTGAAGGCCTGGGCGGGGGACGTCCTCCCGGACGTGAACGGGCAGTCCTTCTATAGCAGCTATGGGCTGTTGTCGCGTGGAGAATCCCGCGCCGAAGAAACAACGCAACTTCCCGGCGGTTCCTATGCCGTGACACTCGCGTGCCGCGGCGCCCGCAGCACCGAATTCACTGTGCGAAACGGGAGCGACGTCCTCATCGAGCTGATGCTGCAGTGCGGCACCACGCGGGTCAACGTCCT
Organism: Arthrobacter sp. DMZ02-1R; assembly: GCF_057747935.1. NCBI lineage: Bacteria > Bacillati > Actinomycetota > Actinomycetes > Micrococcales > Micrococcaceae > Arthrobacter > Arthrobacter sp. DMZ02-1R. The sequence continues at coordinate 796,841 of NZ_CM173230.1, read as the reverse complement.
GCAACTGGAGAAAGATGCCGTCCTGGGAATTACGGTGACAGCCAATGCCCCGGCGAACTTCGCATACCGGGTGAGCCGCATCTAAGCGACCCCAGGCGACCCGGAGCTAGGCCGCGCAGCCTTCCGGGCAGCGCAACGTTTCCGGGCTTGAGGCACATTCGGCGCAATACAGTGTGAGGTTGCGGCAGCTCAGGTTCGAGCAATTCTCAAACTTGTTGGTGGGCGCTTGGCAGCGGACGCACTGGCCGATGGTCTTGGCATCCTCGCTGAATTCCACGTGCATGCGCTTGTCGAAAACGTAAAGGGAGCCTTCCCACAGGCCTTGGTCCTTGTAGGTTTCGCCGTAGCGCACTATGCCGCCGTCGAGTTGGTAGACCTCTTTGAACCCGCGGTTCACCATGAGGCTGGAAAGGACTTCGCAGCGGATCCCGCCGGTGCAGTAAGTGACCACGGGTTGGTCCTTGAGCTCGTCATACTTCCCGGAGTCGAGTTCCTTGATGAAGTCGTGGGTGGTAGCGACATCGGGAACGATTGCGTCCTTAAACTTGCCGATCTGGGCTTCGAAGGCGTTGCGTCCATCGAAGAACTTCACTTCCTGCCCGGCAGCTTTCTTTTGCTCCAGCAAGGCGTGGAGCTCTTCCGGCTGGAGGTGAGTGCCGCCGCCAACGACGCCGTTCTCGTCCACTTTCAGTTCTCCGGGGGCACCGAAGGACACGATCTCATCGCGTACCTTGACGCTGAGCCGGGGAAAGTCCGCAGCGCCGCCTTCGGACCATTTGAAGTCGATACCGTGGAAGCCCCTGTACTCCTTGGTGGTCTTCACGTACTGCTTGACGTTGTTCAGCTCCCCGCCGACTGTGGCGTTGATGCCGTCCCGGGAAATAAGGATGCGGCCGGTGAGGCCCAGCTTCTCGCACAGGGCACGCTGCCACAGCCGCACCGCGTCCGGGTCTGCAATCGGGGTAAAGCCATAGAAGAGCACGATTCTGTTTAAAGCCACGTATTTAAGGGTACTTGGTGGCCCCAAACTCCTGTGTCGAGCAGCTGTCCGCCTTCCCAAAGTGTTAACTGAGCTGTTACTGGCCGCCCCTGTTGATTCCCAGACTGCTGGCATAGTCTCTCTACATGAGTCACGACGCCTTGGTTGGAGACATCGCTGATCTGCTGGAAGTCTGGGTTGCTGGCTGGTCAGGTTCCCGGGGTTACGAGACGCGGAAGGAAGGCCGGTTCCCGGCGGCACTGCGTGCGGACAAGACCGGCGACTGGGAGTACTTTGCGCACGACCCCTCGGATGCCGAGTTTGCCGAATTGGCTGCCAAGACCGCCCAAGCGGACACCCGCATCCTGACAATCCTTACGAACGACGTCGCCCGCTATGACCAGCTGGCGCGGAAGCACGGGCTGAACATCACTTCCGATTCCCAGACCATGATGATCGTGGACATGGAAACGCAGGATGCCGAAGACCCATGGCTCTCCGATGACAATCTCAAACTCGCGACCTCCGAAAGCAAGGGCGTGCACTACGCCGTTGTCCACGCCGGCGAGGAGGTGGCAGCCAGCGGCCAGGTATTCGTGGTCAAGCAGACGGCCGTGTTTGACAAGATCGTCACCGAACCCAACTACCAACGCCGAGGACTGGGCAGCTTCATCATGAAAGCCCTCGCCGCACAGGCATTTGAGCACGACGTCGAAAGCGGACTCCTTCTGGCTTCCCTGGACGGACAGCACCTCTATTCGCACCTGGGTTGGAAGAACGTGAGCCAAGTACTCATGATGTCTACCAAGCGGGTCGACGAGACTGATCTGTCTGTGGCGTAGCGTCCCTTCGGCGGCCGGAGCGGGTCCGCAGCGGCGTCAACAAGGGTCGGTTTCCGGCGCGATGACAGAATGTCTAAGTGAACGCAACTGAATCTATGATCTCCCTGCTGGGCAGGAGCCCGGACCCGGAGCAGTTGCGACATGTCCGAACCATTCCTGCACGCCAAGCAGTCCATGAGGCATGGCCGGGCTGGGCCCATCCCGATATCGTTGCCGCCTACGGAACCTTGGGCATCCACGAACCTTACCGGCACCAAATCGAGGCGGCCGAACTCGCCCACTCGGGCCAACACGTAGTAATTGCCACGGGCACCGCGTCCGGGAAGTCCCTTGCCTATCAGTTACCTGCCCTCGACGCGATCCACCGTTCCGAGTTACGGGTGCTATCCGAACCGGGCAAGATCCACGACGACGGTGCAGTCACCCTTTACCTTTCCCCCACCAAAGCCCTCGCCGCCGACCAACTGGCAGCGATCCGCTCCCTCAAGCTCCCCACGGTCCGGGCCGAAACGTACGACGGTGACACCGACCAGTCACAGCGCCGCTGGATCCGCGACCACGCCAACTTCATCCTCGCCAACCCCGACATGTTGCACTTTGGGATCCTGCCCAACCACACCTGGTGGGCCCGCTTCTTCCGCCGGCTGCGGTACGTCATCGTGGATGAGGCCCACAGCTACCGCGGAGTGTTCGGGTCACACGTCGCCAACCTCATGCGAAGGCTCCGGCGGATCTGCGCGTACTACGGTGCCGGCAACTCCTTTCCTGAGCCTGTGTTCATTGCCGCGTCCGCGACGGCCTCGGACCCCGGGACTTCCTTTGCCCGGCTCATCGGGACTCCCGTGCGCGAAGTTTCCGAGGACTGTTCGCCACACGGCTCCACCACAGTGGCTTTTTGGGAACCTGCCCTGACCGAGCTGAAGGGCGAAAACGGAGCAAAGGCCCGCAGGACTGCCGTGGCCGAGACCGCGGACCTGCTGGCCAACCTGGTGTCCTCCCGCGTCCGGACTATCGCCTTCATCAAATCCAGGCGTGGGGCGGAGACAATTTCATCCATTGCCAAGCGTCTCCTCGACGAGGTAGACCCCAGCTTGCCCCAGCGGGTTGCTGCGTACCGCTCTGGCTATCTCCCCGAGGAGAGACGCGCCTTGGAGAAGGCCCTGCGCTCGGGCGAGTTGCTAGGAGTCTCCAGCACGTCGGCGTTGGAGTTAGGAATCGACATTTCCGGACTGGACGCGGTACTGGTAGCCGGTTGGCCCGGGACAAGGGCCTCCCTGTTCCAACAAATCGGACGAGCAGGCCGCGCGGGCCAAGACGCCATCGCTGCATTCGTGGCCAGCGACGATCCGCTGGACACCTACCTCGTCAACCATCCGGAGGCAATCTTTGATGTGTCGGTCGAAGCCACCGTCTTCGACCCCGGGAACCCCTACGTACTCGGCCCCCACTTGTGCGCGGCAGCCGCCGAGCTCCCAATCGGGATGGCTGAGCTTGGCCTGTTTGGACCAACGTCCGAGCCCCTGCTGAATCAGCTGGTGGAGCAGGGGTACCTGAGGAAACGGCCCGCCGGCTGGTTCTGGACCCACCCGGAGAGCGCCGCGGCCATGGTGAACCTGCGCGCAGACGGCGGCGGCCCCGTGAGCATCGTGGATTCCGAGACTGGCTCTCTGTTGGGCACAATGGATTCGCCGCAGACGCACTACCAGGCCCACACCGGTGCCATCTATGTGCATCAGGGTGACAGTTACCTGGTTGAGGAATTGAACGAAGAAGACCATTGCGTGATGGTTCGGCGAGCCAACCCGGACTACTACACGACAGCCCGGGACGTGACGCAGATCGAAGTCCTGCAGACTCTCCGGACCATGGAATGGGGTGACGTCGCAGTTCACTTCGGGGAAGTGAAAGTGACAACACAGGTAGTTTCCTTCCAACGTAAGGCATTGATTTCCAATGAAGTCTTAGGGGAAGAGCCGCTGGAACTAGGGGCCAGGGATCTCTTCACCAAGGCAGTTTGGTTTGTGGTCCACAACCGCTCACTGAGAGGTGCGGGCCTTATCGAGGCACAGTTCCCGGGTGCGCTCCACGCTGCCGAGCATGCCGCAATCGGGCTTCTCCCTTTGGTGGCTTCAAGCGACCGCTGGGACATCGGCGGTGTCTCAACAGCGCTTCACGCCGATACAGGGGTTCCCACGATCTTTGTCTACGACGGCCATCCAGGCGGTGCCGGATTTGCCGAGCGTGGCTTCGAGAAAGCCAAAGTGTGGTTGACCGCAACAAGGGACGCCATCAAGGCATGTGAGTGCGAGAACGGCTGCCCTTCCTGTGTTCAGTCGCCCAAATGTGGCAACAAGAACAACCCCCTGGACAAGGATGCCGCGGTCACCCTGATCGACGTGCTCCTGCGGGACGCTGTCTAGGGCAGCCGCCAGGCTGATTGCCGCGCTCCTCGGGATGCTGTCCAGGGCAGCCGCCAGGCTGATTGCCGCGCTCCTGCGGGACGCTGTCCAGGGGCGGGTGGCCAGCCAGCCGCCGCCTAGGGCGGCGGACCAGCCCTTGAACGGCCGGTGGCCGTCCCGAAAACTGCACCACGAACCAACTCCGTGCGGACGTCCACGATCTCACCGTCCCTGAGAGTGCAGGCCGACAACGACGCTCCGTGCCTCGCAGCGGCTTCGCTGGCGACGACGCAAGGATCTCCTGATGTCAGTCCACGGGCAGCGTCCGCTCCCGCGAGTGCGGCAAGGTCGGCCGCGGTGGCGGCACGTTCCGCCATCGCCGCGGTCTGGGCCAACATAAGTGCTCCGGCCATGCAGATCATGACGACAAGACCCAAGGCAAGAGCCAGGACGGTGCCGGAGCCGCGTTCCCCGTTGCCGCGGATCGCATTGGCGCGGGCGATGTCTGCCCTCACGCCAAGTTCCGCATTGCTAGGGCCCACATTGGCCAGGCAATCCCAGCACTCACGCCGCACTCCCTCTGACCCGCGGCTGCGATTGGCGCGGGCGGTATCTGCCCTCACGCCGCTACCCCTTCCACAAGATGTTGGAGTCCCACCCTGGCCACCGGCTCCGCGACTGGCGCGGCACCCTTGAAATCAACAACCCTGTCCCCGACATCGGGGAAGGGCGAAGTGGCCGCTGGCGTCCGAGGCGTCTCTCCCCTGGCGGAAGCCGCGGCTGAAAGCGTCCATGGGATGAGGGATCCGAGCGGGCCAGCCACCGGGGCGGAGACCGTGACCTTGATCCATTCGCCGTCTTCCGAAACAACGGCCACAGCGGCGTCCCCTGCCAATCTCTGGACGATCCCGTTCACGGCCGAATTTCCATCACCGCGGGCAAGAGCGCGGGCACAGGCCCTCGCTGCTTCTTCCAAACGCAGCTGAGTAATTCCGGCCGCGGATCCGGCGAGAAGTAGCGCCAAAAGAAGCAAGACAGCTGGCAGTGCCACCGCGAACTCAGCAGTGACGGCACCTCGATCTCCCTCGGGGAGAGCGAGGCTCCGATGGCCCTTCTCCGGGCCATGAAGTTTCTCCTCCGAAGAAGACCGCCTGCCAGAACAACGCCGCCACGCGATGATGCGGTGCCTCGAGCGCCTGGCAGCCCGTGCCCACCGGCGTACCGAATTCTCAGCACTACGCTTGGATCCCTGCATCTTCGTCATGGCAGGGCGAGTGCGCTGCGAATGAGGTTGAGGAGGAAGCCGCGCACTTCCTCGCTGCGAAGGATGACCACCAAGAGTCCGGCGAATCCCACCGCGGCAAGCGTTGCGATGGCGTACTCCGCTGTGGCCATCCCAAGCTCGGACCCCATAAGCCGCCTCTTGGACCGTCTGATTGCAGGAAGCTCCGCGTCAGACCGCGTGGGGCTTGTTTCGCCCGAGAAGCGTGGGTGGACGGGCGGCCGGACAGGCTGGCTTCGCTGTGAGCCCGGGAACAGCCCCAGAACCTCGGCTTCCGGCTGGGAAGGGGCCGCTTGGATCAAAGTATCCGCAGTTGCATTCATTTCATTTCCTTTCGCTGGGACCGGCTTGCTCCGGCCATACTTCGACTCTCCCGTTGGGACCCGGTCTTCAAAAGAACCCAATTTTTCTATGTGGAAAACTCGCTTCTGGCACCTCATGTGGAGGAAAACCCGAGCGGTCGCGTCACGCGCCGCACCAGGCTCAAGCGCCACCGCCGCTCAGGACGCGCGCCCGACTATCCCGCTGACGGAAGCATGGCCAACAGAACCGGGACGACTCCGAGACAAATAAAGGCGGGCAAAGAACACAAGCCCAGCGGGATGACGAGTTTCACCCCGAGGGCCGCTGCGCGCTTTTCCGCAGCCCTGAACTGTTCACGCCTGAGGCGGGCTGCCTGGGCATAAAGAATGGCCGAGGACGGCGCGCCTGTCAGCGCGGCGAAGGCGAGGGCGCCCTTGAGCTTGCATGCTTCAGCGCACTGCGGGCCCGAACTCCGCCACGCGGTCTCCCAGTCCGTTCCGATGTCCAGGGCGGCAACCACGGATCCCAGGGAACGGCCGAGCTGCGGGCTCGCACATCCAGCGATCAATTCGAGGGACCGTCCAAGTCCCGCCCCTGAATCGAGCATGGCTGCCACCAACTCAAGAATCATTGGCACATTGTGCAGTCCTTCGTGCCCATCTGATCGCCGCCTCTGGAAATTCCGGGCCATGCCGGAGGACTGGCCCCCATGAAGGTGCTTCGGCGGCTCAATGCCCCCAGCCGATCCGCGAAGCATCCGCAGGGCTGTATGCTGCCGGGATCTTCCCGGATTCGCCAGCCCGAGGACTACTGCGGAAATCAAGACCACTGACACCGCGATGGCAGGGAAAGTCGAATCCATCAGTCGATGCCCGCCGCCGCAAGCACCAATCGCGAGGACCAGATCCTGCCCACTATCGTTAAGACGATGCCCGCCGCGAACGCCGCCAATCCGATGCCATTGGCCATCAGGATCCCCAAGGGATCCACCCCCAGCACCATGCCCAGTCCAAGCCCGAACACGGGCAACCATGTCAGGAGACGGACGGTGGCCTTCGGACCTGCCAGTGCAGTCTGCCGAGCATCACCGGCGTCGTCTTCCGCTTCAAGCTGGGAGGCAAACCGCGTCAACACGTCCGCCAACGGACAACCACTTGCCTCGGCAACGTCCAAGCAGGCGGCAAGCTCTCCCCAGATTCGCCGTTCTACGGGAAGCCCGGCCGTCAGATCCTTCGCCGCCGACGTTCTGATGGCTTCGGCAACGGACGCCCCGATCATGGAGGCCGACCGCGCGGCCGCCAGAACGCGAAGGGATCCGGACGACAGCCCGGGTAATCCCGAAGCCTTCCCGCGTGCCTTTGGTGCCCCGGCGTCGACCGAACTATCGCCCTGGTCCCTGCAGCCATGCACCGTCCACAGTTCCTCCCAAAGCCTTGACGGCGACCGGCCGCCTCGGAGGAGCGCAGCCAACTGCTGCACGAGCACCGTGAGCGGCAACGCGTCCACACGGGTGCGTCTCCACGGCCTGCGCGCTCCAGCTGGCGCCGAGGGAGCAGGTGCCAAAGCGCGCACTACCCGTTTGCCACGTCGCCGGGACGGTTGGAACGTGACCCACACAGCGGCTGCAAGGACGAACATGAGGATCCCGGTCACGTGACAGCTCCAAGACGATGATCCGAACGGGCAATCCGCCGATCGGGCCCGAGCAATTCGGACGAAGACTGCTGCCCCGGCAACTCAGGCGAAGCAGGCAGGAGCCCTGGGGCCAGCTCAAGGCGGGCTGCAAGCTCCGTCCAGGCGGGACCGGCAACAGCGGCGCCTTCGCGCAGCTCCACGGCAGGCACCACGGATTGGCTCGTCCCACCGTCCGCCAATAGCCCGATGCACGAAACCATCCTTCCGGCAGGGGTCCGCTCGACGTGGACCACTGCATCCAATGCTGTTGAAAGTTGCAGGCTGACGGCTTCCTTGCTCAGGCCTGCGAGGGCGCCCAAGGCAACGAGCCTGGCGGGAACGGCGGCGGCTGTGTTTGCGTGGATCGTGCCACCGCCACCCGTATGGCCGGTATTGAGTGCCGTCAGCAGTTCGCGGACTTCGGCTCCCCGGCATTCGCCCACGATGAGCCGGTCCGGCCGCATCCGCAACGCCTGCCGGACGAGCTCGCCGAGGTCCAGGACGCCACCACCTTCAAGATTTCCGTGCCTGGACTCAAGAGACACGACGTGCGGGTGCACCGGGTTCAGTTCTGAGGCGTCTTCAATCAGTACAAGGCGCTCATCGGGACTACTCAGCCCGAGCATCGTGGACAGCAGAGTAGTCTTTCCGGACCCGGTGGCTCCGCTGATCAAGAAACTCAACCTGCGGTCAATCATGGCTTGCAGCACCCGCTGTACGGGCAACCCGAACATCCCGCCCTCGCAAAGCTCATCCATGGAGAACACTTCCTCGCGCCGGATCCGCACGGACAACAAGGTTCCGGCCGTCGAAATCGGCGGAAGCACCGCGTGCACCCGGTAGCCGCCGTCGAGCCGGACATCGACGCAGGGTGACCCGTCGTCCAAGCGGCGTCCGCCGGCTGCCACTAGCCGGGCGGCAAGGGCACGGATTTGAGGTTCGCCGTCAAAGTGCAGCTGGGCTCTTTCGAGCCCTTTGCCTCGGTCGAACCAGACGGAGTCCGGGCCATTCACGAAGATGTCCGTCACGGAGGCATCCCGTGCAAGTTGTTGGAGAGGCCCCAGCCCACTCAGTTCAGCGCTGATCGATTCGACGGCGGCGAGCGCACCAGCGGTTCCGAGTAGACGGCCCGTGGCATGGACGGCGGCGGCCACCCGCGATGGCGTGACAGGTCCGGCGTCGGACATAACCGTTTCCCGAACGGTTTCAAGGAGCGCGGCGTCCAAACGCTGCGAAAGACGCCGGCGCCCGCCGGTTGAGAATCCAGGCACACTCATGCTGCTCCGTCGTCGAGCAGTTGAAGGACGGATCCAGCAAAGCGACGCACGGCCTTGCGCTTACCGAACTCCAAGAGGCGTCCATGCTCCGCGGCCCCGGTGGTTCCCCGAAGCTCGGGCAGGACGCCGTGGAGGGGAAGGCCAAGCGATTCGGCAATGAGGGGTCCATCCACGGCAGAACCGGTGTTCCCGCGGATCACGAGCGCCGTCTCCACTGGCGGCAGCTCCTGGAGTAGCCGGGCACCGGCGACGGCTGCCCGGAGCTGTGCCGGGGCTACCAGGAGGATCCTGTCGCAGTACCAGGCGAAGCTGCCAAGCGATTCCGTTCCGCGGCCAATATCGACAATGACCAGTTCAAAACCCCGTCTGCCCGCATCCAGAACAGCTGCGACTGCACCTGACCCGACGTCCGGGGCACGGTCGCGGCTGCCTGGCCAGGACAGGAAAGAGAATCCGCCTGCTACCGGCAGTGAGTCGCTCAGCTGCCGGGGGTCGATGCTGCCACTGGCGCCGGCAAGATCGGGCCAGCGCAGTCCCGGCGCGTCTTCCGCAGCAAGGCAAAGCTCAAGACCGCCTCCCCGAGGATCACCATCAACCAATAATGTCCGCACCCCATGGATGGCCGCTTCCTGGGCCAGCCAGACTGCGGCCGTGGAGGCACCTGCACCGCCGCATCCTCCTGTCACTCCGAGCACCAGGCCTCCAGGGTCAGGAGCGTGGGAGCGGCTGAGGTGCTCCGCCAGCCATGCCGCAGCTTCCGGCAACACTGCGACCCGTTCGGCCCCTAAGGCCGCTCCCAACTGCCACAAAGAGTCCCCCTCGCCGTTGAGTCCCAGCAAGACAGAAGGTGCACGACGGCGGGGCGGAAGTTCGCGGATGTCGCTGCCCAGAAGCACCATCCGCGCGGAGTCCCACACCGACAAGGCCTCGGACGAATTGACCGCGGTCCGAAGGCTGGCACCTACGGCCGCTGCGATCCTCTCCATCTCAGCCTGAAGCCGGGTATTGCCCGTCACCAACAGGACTTCGGCGGAATCGACGGGAAGCCATGGCTCCCCCGGCACCGGGCCAGGATCAGGCCCGGGCCCCGTACCGGACGTCCTTGACCGGTGGCCGTGACGTTGAAGCATCTCCGCGCGACGCACACCGCCGCCCTTGCCACCGGCTCTGCCACCACTGCCGTCACTCTGTTGGAGATGTTGCCCGCTCATGAAGCCACTGTCCCCGGTTACCCGGGAGCATTGAAGAACCGTATTGGCGTATGTGGACAAACAACCACAAAAGACCCTGTGGAGGACGAGTCCGCCCCGAACGAAAGCCTGCTCGAAAGCACTGCGCACCGAAGCGCGGCCCACTGAAGCATCGCGCTCAGAAGGATTGCGGACGGCAGTTGTCCGCAACGTGCAGGGATCCACCGAACCGCAGGGCAGAATTGAGACCATGTACCTGCTGCTCGCCGCCCATCCAGACGGCGCAGCTATCCAGGAATGCAATGCGGCTGGAGCAGCCCTGGCAGAGCCGCGCGTCGTAAGAAAAGCCGATCTTCCCGGCGTCGTACTCGGGCTGGAAAAGCGGAGGCCGCGCTGGATCTGGAGCCGGACTCAGGATTGGTACCCGGCGATGCTTCAGGCCGGAGTGGAGCTGGAACGGTGCCAAGACCTGACGCTCTGCCACGCCATCCTGGTCCACTCGGAATTCACGGCACACACCGACTACGCCCGCAGTGCGGAGAAGCTCACGCAGGACGATGAAATGCCTGTTCCTCCGCGCGTCCTGCAGCCTCCCCCGGCCCCGGTCGAACAAGACGCGCTTTTTGACGATCTTGTCCCGCGCAACACGCAGCCCGGCCTCGACGACATCCGGACCGAGTTCGCGGCCCAGCAGGACGCGCTTGGCCAGGCTTCCACGGAAGAAGGCCGCCAGCACCGCCTGAAACTCCTGCTGGCCGCGGAATCCGCCGGCGCCATGATCGCCGCGGAAATGCAGTTCACCGGGGTGCCCTGGCAGGAGACACTGCACGAAGAAATCCTTGAAGGCCACCTGGGTCCCCGCCCTCTGGTCGGCCACCGGCCAGCCCGGCTCGAAGCGCTCTGCAACGAGCTCCGCGGGATCCTCAATGCTCCCAGGCTGAACCCGGACTCACCTCAGGACCTCATGCGTGCCCTCCACCGGAACGGCATCGAGGTGAAGACAACCCGCCAATGGGAACTCAAGGAATCAAAACACCCGGCCATCGAGCCCCTTCTGGAATACAAAAAGCTCTCCCGCTTGTTCACGGCCAATGGCTGGTCCTGGCTGGACGCGTGGGTGAGCGAAGGCCGGTTCCGTCCCGAGTACGTGGTGGGTGGCGTGGTTTCCGGTCGCTGGGCTTCCAGGGGAGGCGGGGCTTTGCAGATCCCCCGCCAGATCCGGGGCGCGGTGCATGCCGACCCGGGCTACAAGTTAGTCGTCGCCGACGCCTCCCAGCTTGAGCCGCGGGTTTTGGTGGCCCTGGCTCAGGATTCGAAGATGGCTGAGGCTGCGCGGGACAAGGATCTATACGCCGGCATCGCCGCTCAGGGCTTCGGTGGCGACCGGGCGAAGGCCAAAATCGCGTTGCTGGGTGCAATTTACGGCGCCACCACGGGCGAATCAGGGCGGCTCATGCCCCAGCTGACCCGCACTTATCCGCGAGCAGTCGGCTACGTCGAGCAGGCAGCGCGCGACGGCGAAGCCGGCCGGACCGTGACCTCCAGGTTGGGCCGCAGCAGCCCGCCGCCGTCGGACCGCTGGATCCGCAGCCAGCAATCCACGACGGCGGAAGAACAGCGGCGGGCGGACAGCATCGCCCGGTCACGGGGACGTTTCACGCGGAACTTTGTGGTGCAAGGTTCCGCCGCGGACTGGGCGTCGTGCTGGCTGGCTGAACTTCGACGGCGGCTGCGCACCGTACGGGCCAATGGCCTGCCTGCCGGGGAACTCGTGTTCTTCCTACACGACGAAGTCATGGTTCACGCACCTATCGAGTCGGTGGATGCCTGTATCAGCGCCATCGAGGAGGCCGCGGCAGCTGCGAAGGAGCTGCTGTTCGGGCGGGTTCCGGTGGAATTTCCGGTGAGTATCGCCGTCGTCGATTCGTATGACAAAGCGAAGTAGGCACCCCTATTGCCCCCGGCTCAACAACGGAGGACGATTGAGGACCGCGTCGTAGGAAGTCCCGAACCATAGCGTCCGGCAGGGCGGAAAGCGAGTCGAATGGCGCAAACGAACTTGGCATGACCCGGGCAAGTCATGTACCCCAAAGTAACTTCAGCACTCCCCATCCGTCTGGATAGGCTCATTCATGGCGTTCCGGGTGAGGAACACCACAAAGCAAGGACGCACTAACTGTGCGAGGCAGCATACAAGGGGGAACAGCAACGATGGCTGGACGATTCGAGATTCTCAAAGACGGCGAAGATGGCTACCGTTTCCGGCTGATGGCAGCCGACGGAACGTTGGTTGCGGAGTCTCCGCAGTTCAAACACCTGAAAGCGGTGATCGCCGGCATCACAGCCGTACGGGAAAATGCCGCCACGGGCATCGTCGAGGATCACTCAAAAACAGCCCGACGCGCAGCGTAGCGTAGCGGGACCCACGGCGCCGGCGGGCACCCGGCCTGTCGGCGGCACGCCCGCCGGGCTAGATCTCGATATCGAGAACCCGTTCCGCGTCCCACGGAACCGTCCACCCCAAGGCGTCGAAAAGGCCGCTGAGCACCATCCCGGTGAAACCCCAGACCACTAGTCCGTTGACTTTGAAGACGGGACTCGAGAAGGTCCGGCCGAATCGGGTGAGCGTCCCGGTGTAGCGGTTGTCGGGATCCAGGAGGTCCCGCACGGGAACTCGAAACACTTGCGCCGATTCGGCGTAGTCCACGACGCGAACGGGCGAGGGCGACGCCCACCACGCCAGCACCGGAGTGACGACAAAATTGCTGCGGATCAGCCCGAGTTCCGGCATGACGCCCAGCACCTGCACGCCTCCGCCGTCCAGGCCGGTCTCCTCCACCGCTTCCCTGAGGGCTGCCGCTACGGCTGACTCATCCCCGGGATCGATGCTGCCGCCGGGGAACGCCACCTGTCCCGGATGATCGTCCAGGGTGTGCGCTCGTTCCAGAAGCAACACATCCAAGTCGGCGGGGGCCACAGGTTTCCCGGATTCAGCGAGGACATCGTCCAAGACGCCGAACAGCATGAGAATAGCGGCTTTTCGTGCCTTGCCTGGATCCACCGTTGCGGCGGCAATCCGCGGATCAGGGCCTGGGTGAAGGCCGGAATCAATCTTGGTGATGAGGCTGACCAAGTCTTCCAGCGCGGTCATCGTGGGCTCCTTTGCGATTCCATCCGAATCTCCGCAGCACGGTGGGTCTCGGCGAGCAGCTTTGCCAAGAGTGCTTCGTTGCCGGGCGCCAGTTCGTATTTGAGCAACTTGGCGGCTTTGACCGGATCGGTTTCGCCTTCACCGTAGCTGGGACACCAATTGGCCACCGGGCACGCTCCGCACGCCGGCCGGCGCGCATGGCAGACCCTGCGTCCGTGGAAAACCACCCGGTGGGACAGCATGGTCCAGTCCTTGGGCTCGAACAGTTCGGCGACGTCGAATTCGATCTTCACCGGGTCCTCGGATGTCGTCCACCCAAACCTGCGCGCCAGCCTCCCAAAATGCGTGTCCACCGTGATTCCGGGAACGCCGAAAGCGTTGCCGAGCACGACGTTCGCCGTTTTGCGCCCGACGCCGGGGAGCGTCACCAAATCTTCCAGCTTGCCGGGAACCTCGCCGTCGAACTCGTCCACCAAGCGCGTGCTGAGGGCCAGGACGTTCCGCGCTTTGGCGCGGAAGAAACCGGTCGGTTGCAGGATCGCCTCCAGCTCGGCCGGCTCGGCCTCGGCCATGCTCCTGGCATCCGGGTAGCGTGAAAACAGGATCTTGGTGACCTGGTTGACCAGCACGTCGGTGGTCTGGGCGGACAGAACCGTGGCCACAACCAGTTCGAACGGGTTCCGGAAATCAAGCTCCGCGTGGGCGTAGGGATAAAGCTCGGCGAGAGCCTTATTGATTTTGCGCGCACGCCGCTTCAATGCCAGCGGGGTTTCGACGGCGGCGTCCACGGCGGGCATGGCTAGCCGCGTTCGATGTGGCTGAGATCGCGCAGGATGCCTACTTTGCCATCGGTGTCCTGCACTAGGAATTCCTGGCCTCGGTCTTCGAGGGCCAGGACCCACGTGCCCGGTTCGATAGTGAAGACGGGGATTCCTGTGTGCTCGTCGACGACGGTGCGGGGATGGGCCACGGCGAACCAGAAGGCCTCGTACCCGGAGCCGTGTTCTTCTTCGTCCCTTCGCGTCGCCGGATCAACGGTGGCTCCAATGATCTGATGCGCCCTGGTCTGCTCGAGATCGGGCTGCTCTGAGTTGGGCTGGTTCCCCACGCCTGCCGTGTTGACTGTCCCGATGTGCTGGGTGGCGGTTCCGGTGGGCCTGGCGGGCTCGGCGGGTACGACGGCGGCGTCCCCGGCGGCGGGGGCAGCGGCGGGTGGGGCGTCAGCGGACTCTGTTGCTGCAGGACTGGACGGTACTGCGTCAGCTGGGCCGAACGACGTCGGAGCGGCAGCTGCCGGAGCCCACGGCGCTGAAGCTTCGGGAGCCGGCGTTTCGGGCACCGAGGTGACGGCTGCCGGCGTGACAGGCTCCGGAGTCGCGGGGGCAGAAGCTTCAGGCGAGGCTTCGGGCTTGGGCACCACCGGCTTCGGCGCGACGGGCTTGCGGGTTAGGATGGCCGCTTCCCGGGCCACAACGTGCGCGGGCTGTTCGGCCCGGTCCTTGAAGTCCTCGCGGAGCACCGGCAAGTGCGGAGCCAGGACCGTCGCGGCGAGAAGGCCCACCGAGCCGATCAAGCCCACCAGCGCGTAAACAGTAAACGCGCCTGCCGTGGCGAGGAAGAACATGGTCACGGCGAAGGACGCCACAACGGAAGCGAACTGGTCAATCGAGAGCGAACCGATTCTCACAACGTTCCCCGGTTGCAGGCGCCGCGCAACAAACAACGCCGTCGCCACCAAGGGAAGGATGATGCCCAGGGCGAGGAAAAAGAGGTTGTCCAGGTTCCACAGGTTGTAGCGCCCACCAAACATCGGCAGGAGGGAGCCTACAAACATCAGCAAAGTGGAGCCGAAAACAGTCACGTCCCGGGCGGTGAAAGGTCCCAGTACCGCTTGGTACTTCGGGGAGGTCTTGCTACCTGGCTCTGGCGCCCCGGCTCCAGCTGCTGCTTCGGGGCCCGATTCGGGCGCGAGCGCACCGTATTTCGGGCCTTGGCTCGTCTGGTTCATGTGCAAATCTCCTTTGTACGGCGGTGCCCGATACGCTTCCGCCCAAGGCTGCGCCCAGTGTTTTCGGGCCAGGCAGGGGCGCCAAGTCTCCGCGTCTCGGGACCTCTTCAGCCTATGCCACCCTTCTGACAGTCCACTAGCTGGCACGTGCGCGGAGACTGCGAGGCGGGCCCTGTGATCTCCGCTTTTGGAGCTACCCTGAGAGCCGTAGGAGCCGTTCGGCGCGAATCAGGCGCCGCTCACGGTCCAGATTGTGACCGCAGACACTTGTTGTCAGCTCAAAACGCTAATGTGGGTTCCGGAAAAGCTCTTTGCGGAATCCCGTGAGGCGCCGCAGCCCAACGCCGTGCATGCTACGCGCGTCTGGGCGGGGCAGCCTGCCACAGGACCGCGCGGCAGAGATCGATGAATGATGAGGTTCACATGTCCCAGGACGCCAATGGATCGACCACCACCGCTGCACCCGGATCTGACGGGGCAGGCAACGGCGATGCCCTCGAAAACCTTCTCCATGAGAACCGGAAGTTCGCGCCCACCGCGGAATTCGCCGCGAACGCCGTCGTGGGCGCCGGGGAGTATGCCGAGGCGGCCGCGGACCGGCCTGCTTTCTGGGCGAGGCAGGCCCGGGAGCTGCTGGACTGGGACACGGACTTCGGCCAGGCCCTGGACTGGTCCGAGCCGCCGTTCGCGAAGTGGTTCGTCGGCGGCAAGGTCAACGCCGCGTACAACGCCCTGGACCGGCATGTGGAGAACGGGCTCGGGGACCGGGTGGCGATCTACTTCGAGGGCGAACCCGGCGACACGCGCTCCTACACGTACGCGCAGCTGACCGAGGAGGTCAAAAGGTGCGCGAACGCGTTCGAGTCCCTGGGCGTGGCCAAGGGCGACCGGGTGGCCGTGTACCTGCCCATGATCCCGGAAGCCGTCATCACGATGCTGGCCTGTGCCCGGATCGGGGCCGTGCACTCGGTGGTGTTCGGCGGCTTCTCCGCCGACGCCCTGCGCTCCAGGATCGATGACGCCCAGGCCAGGCTCGTGGTCACCGCGGACGGCACGTACCGGCGCGGCAAGCCCAGCCCGCTCAAGGCCGCCGTGGACCAGGCCCTGACCAAGCCAGGCCACGCGGTCGAGCACGTCGTGGTCGTCAAGCGCAACGGGGAACCGGTGGACTGGCACGAGGGCCGGGACCGGTGGTGGGAGGACACCGTCGGCGCCGCGTCCGGCGAGCACACCGCGGCCGGGCATGACTCCGAACACCCGCTCTTCATCCTCTACACCTCCGGGACCACGGGCAAGCCCAAGGGCATCCTGCACACCACCGGCGGGTACCTCACCCAGACCGCCTACACGCACAAGGCGGTCTTCGACCTGCACCCGGCGACGGACGTGTTCTGGTGCACCGCCGACGTCGGCTGGGTCACCGGCCACTCCTACGTCGCCTACGCACCCCTGGTCAACGGCGCCACCCAGGTCATGTACGAAGGCACCCCGGACTCCCCGCACCAGGGCCGCTGGTGGGAAATCGTGGAAAAGTACAAGGTATCCATCCTCTACACCGCCCCCACGGCCATCCGGACCTTCATGAAGTGGGGCAAGGACATCCCGGGCCGGTACGACCTGTCCTCGATCCGGGTCCTGGGCTCCGTGGGCGAACCCATCAACCCCGAGGCCTGGATGTGGTACCGGGACGTCATCGGCTCCAACGCCGGCAGGAACGGGCAAAAGAAGGAACACCCGGCCCCCATCGTGGACACCTGGTGGCAGACCGAGACCGGCGCCCAGATGATCGCGCCCCTGCCCGGGGTCACCGCGACCAAGCCCGGCTCCGCGCAGGTCCCGCTGCCCGGCATCGCGATCGACGTCGTGGACGAGGCCGGGCAGTCCGTCCCGGACGGGCACGGCGGCTACCTCGTGGTCCGCGAACCCTGGCCCGCGATGCTCCGCGGCATCTGGGGGGACCCGGAACGGTTCAAGGAGACCTACTGGTCCCGCTTCGAGGGCATGTACTTCGCCGGCGACGGCGCCAAGAAGGACGAAGACGGGGACATCTGGCTCCTGGGCCGGGTCGATGACGTCATGAACGTCTCCGGACACCGGCTCTCCACCACCGAGATCGAATCCGCCCTCGTCTCCCACCCCTGGGTGGCGGAGGCCGCCGTCGTCGGAGCCTCCGACGAAACCACCGGCCAGTCCGTGGTCGCGTTCGTCATCCTGCGCGGGGACGCCGTCAACGACGGCGACGCCACCGTCGCCGAACTGCGCAACCACGTGGGCAAGGAAATCGGCCCCATCGCCAAACCCAGGCACATCCTCGTGGTCCCCGAACTGCCCAAGACCCGCTCGGGCAAGATCATGCGCCGCCTCCTCAAGGACGTCGCCGAAGGCCGCGAACCCGGCGACGCCACCACCCTCTCGGACCCCACCATCATGGCCCAGATCGCCGAATCCCTGAAGAAGTAAGCATTTCACCGGCCCACACAAGGCGCCACACCAACCCCGCAAAGGCGGCGGTCCCCTCCCACGGGGACCGCCGCCTCTGTCTTAAAACCCACCGTCGCAAGAATGTTATATTTAGTTCTTTCATGTTCTCTTTTGAGCGGTTATAGTCGAGTTCTACGTGAGATAACTCACAAGCACCACGCTTTCAAGGGAGAAAAAATGGCAGCGCAACTTGACCCGTTCCAGTCGTCCCGCATTGCTGGGCCTGGACGCCGCACCATCCTGAAAACGCTCGGCATAGGTGCTGCCGGGCTGGCCGGCATTCCGCTGCTGGCGGCCTGCACCGGAGGTTCCGGCCCGGCGCCGGGAGCCTCTTCGAAGAGCCTGACTTTCGGCTCAGGTTCCTCGGACGATGTGCCCAAGAACGCCTACAAAGCAGTCACCGATGCGTTCACCAAGAAATCCGGAATCACGGTGGCTACCAACGTTGTTCCGCACAACGACTTCCAGAACAAGATCAATTCCTACCTCCAGGGCAGCCCGGACGACGCGTTCACGTGGTTCGCGGGCTACCGCATGCAGTACTACGCGAGCAAGGGCCTGCTGGCTCCTGTGGACGACGTCTGGGCAAAGATCGGCAGCAACTTCTCCGATGCCATGAAGAAAGCCTCCACAGGCCCGGACGGCAAGATGTACTTGGTCCCTAACTACAACTACCCCTGGGGCTTCTTCTACCGGAAGAGCTTCTGGGCCGAAAAGGGCTACGCAGTCCCGAAGACGTTTGATGAGCTGAAGACCCTAGCCGCCAAGATGAAGGGTGACGGCATCATCCCCATCGGCTTCGCGGACAAGGATGGCTGGCCGGCGATGGGAACCTTCGACTACATCAACATGCGCCTGAACGGATACCAATTCCATGTGGACCTGACCGCCCACAAGGAAAGCTGGGACCAGAAGAAGGTCAGCGACGTCTTCGACACCTGGAAGGCCCTGCTGCCGTTCCAGGACCCCGCCGCGCTCGGCCAGACCTGGCAGGATGCTGCCAAGGCCCTCGAAGCCAAGAAGACCGGCATGTACCTGCTGGGCTCCTTCGTGACCCAGCAGTTCACGGATCCCGCGGTGCTGGCGGACATCGATTTCTTCCCGTTCCCGGAAATTGCCGTGGAAGGCACCGACGCCGTCGAGGCCCCCATCGACGGCCTGCTCCTGTCCAAGAAGGGCGGCGACAACCAGGCCGCCCACGATTTCCTTGCTTTCATGGGATCCGCCGAGGGCCAGAACGCCTACGCAGCCGTGGACACCTCCAACATCGCCACCGTCAAGGGCGCCGACACGTCAAAGTTCACCCCGTTGAACAAGAAGTGCGCGGACACCATCGCCAACGCCAAGTACATCAGCCAGTTCCTGGACCGCGACGCCCTCCCTGCCATGGCCAACAACGTGATGATCCCCGCGCTGCAGTCCTTCATCAAAGACGGCACCGTGGACGTCAAGAACCTTGAAGCTCAGGCCAAGACCCTATACGCCGCCCAGTAGTCGCCGTGACAGGAACGACGACGGCGGTTCCGCCCGCCGTCGTCGGGCCACCTTTTGCAAACTGAAGGAATCCCCATGAGTACTACCGCCGAAAAACCGGCCGCACCGGACAGCGAGCCCGGCGCTGCCGGGCGAGCCGCGGCCGGCAAGGTTCGCCCCGGCGCCGGCAGGCGGCCCGGCAAAGCAGGCAAAGTCCGTCGCCTCACCCGGCGTGACAAATTGGTCCTCGCGATCATGGTGGGTTTGCCCACCCTGATCCAACTGCTGCTGGTCTGGCTGCCGACGCTCTTCTCCATCGGGCTGAGCTTCACCCGCTGGAACGGCCTGGACCTCAAGGACATCAAGGCAGCCGGAACGGATAACTACCGCTTTGTGGTCCAGGACTATCCCCCGTTTTGGCCCGCCATGCAGCACAACATCCTGTGGCTCGTCTTCCTGGCCCTCATCGCAACACCCCTCGGCCTGCTCCTGGCCGTGCTTTTGGACCAGAAAATCCGCGGCAGCAAGATCTACCAGAGCATCTTTTTCACGCCCGTCATGCTGTCCCTGGCCCTCATCGGCGTGATCTGGCAACTGTTCTATAACCGCGACAGCGGCTTGCTTAATTTCCTGCTCGGCACGGCCGGCACACCCCGGGCCGTGGACTGGTTCGGAGATTCCAACGTCAATATCTGGGCAGCAATGGTTGCAGCGACGTGGCGTCATTCCGGGTACGTCATGCTCCTGTACTTGGCCGGACTCAAGGGTGTGGACCCGACCCTGCGGGAGGCGGCGTCGATTGACGGCGCCAACGCCGCACAGACGTTCTTCCGCGTCGTCTTCCCGGCCATGCGGCCTGTGAACATCGTGATCGTGGTAATCACCATCATCGAGTCGCTGCGTGCCTTCGACATTGTGTACATCATCAACCGCGGAACCAACGGCCTTGAATTGATCAGCGCCCTGGTGATCCAGAACCTCGTCGGTGAAGGCCAGGTGATCGGCGTCGGCTCGGCCCTCGCGGTCATCCTCCTGGTTATTTCGCTGATCCCCATCGTCTTCTACCTCATCCGCACCTTCGGCAAGGAGAGCAAGGCATGAGCACCCTCGCCAACCCCATCCCAAGCACAGCAGGAGCCGCGGCCGTGTCCCGGAACTCCGGCAAGCGCCACTACGGGACCCATATCTTCCTGACCGTCATGGCAGTGATGTGGTTGATTCCGCTGGGCTGGTCCCTGTACACGGCCTTGCGCCCCAAAGCCGACACGGACAAGTACGGCTACTTCAGTTTTGGCGGCAGCTTCAGCTTCGACAACTTCATCCAAGCTTGGACCCAGGGCGGGTTTTCGAAGTATCTCTTGAACTCTCTGATCATCACGGCCCCCGCGGTGCTATTGACCCTGTTCTTTGCCTCAATGATGGCGTTCGCCGTCTCCAGGGTGAACTGGAAATTCAACATCACGCTTCTGATCATGTTCACGGCGGGCAACCTCCTGCCACCGCAAGTCCTCGCGGCCCCGTTGTTCGAAATGTTCAAGCATCTCTCGCTGCCGTACTCCTTCAGCGATTCCGGCAACCTGCTCAACACCTACATTTCCGTGATCGCCGTGGACACGGCCTTCCAGATCGGTTTCTGCACCTTCGTGCTTTCCAACTACATGAAGGCCCTCTCGTCCGACCTCACAGAGGCCGCATTGGTGGACGGGGCCGGAATCTGGCGGCAGTACTGGAACATCATCCTGCCGCTCTGCCGACCCGCCCTCGCAGCGCTCGGCACGCTGGAAGTCATCTTCATCTACAACGATTTCTTCTGGCCGTTGCTCTTCATCCAAAGTGGCGACCGCTTGCCCATCACCACCGCCATCAACAACCTACAGGGCCAGTTCCTCAGCAACTACAACCTGATTGCCGCGGGCGCCATGATCACCCTGATACCCACCCTGATTATCTACCTCGCGCTGCAGCGCCAGTTCGTGGCCGGCCTCACGCTCGGTTCCAGCAAAGGATAAAAACGCATGGCCATGGATTACATCGTCGACAAGCTGGGCGGCCGAATCGCCTTTGGTGGGGACTACAACCCCGAGCAATGGCCCGAGGAGGTCTGGAAACACGACGTCGCGCTCATGAAGGAAGCCGGGGTGAACCTGGTGAGTGTCGGGATCTTCAGCTGGGCACTCCTGGAGCCGGAGGAAGGCCGTTACGAGTTCGGTTGGCTGGACAGGGTCCTTGAGCTTCTCCACGCCAGTGGCATTAGCGTGGACCTCGCCAATGCGAGCGCCTCTCCCCCGCCCTGGTTCAGCCGCAAGTACCCTGATTCGCTTCCGGTCGATGCCGACGGCGTTCGGCAAAGTTACGGTTCGCGGCAGGCTTTCGCAGCGTGCTCCCCGGACTATCGCCGGGCGGCAGCAGCCCTGACGACGGCGATCGTGCAGCGCTACGCCGAGCACCCCGCCGTCGTGATGTGGCATGTCCACAACGAGTACGGCTGCCACAACCAACCGGACTTCGGTCCGCATGCGGAGCGTGGCTTCCAGGAGTGGCTCCAGGACAGGTACGGCAGCCTTGACGCGCTCAATGAGGCGTGGGGCACGGCGTTCTGGTCGCAGCACTATTACGACTGGGCCGAGATCCTCCCGCCGCGCCGCTCCGGAACCTGGGTGAACCCCACCCAACAGCTGGATTTCGCGCGGTTCTCCTCCGATGCGCTCCTCGA
The DNA here is from genome assembly GCF_057747935.1 of Arthrobacter sp. DMZ02-1R. Lineage (NCBI taxonomy): Bacteria > Bacillati > Actinomycetota > Actinomycetes > Micrococcales > Micrococcaceae > Arthrobacter > Arthrobacter sp. DMZ02-1R. The sequence goes on along the minus strand of NZ_CM173230.1, from coordinate 775,069 downwards.
GTGCTTCAACGCCGAGGCGGACATCATCCGGGCACATTCAAAGCATCCCGTGACCACGAATTTCATGGGCTTCAACATGGGTTTGAACGCCCCTGTTGACTATTGGCGCTGGTCCGGACACATGGACGTCGTTTCCAATGACCACTATCTGATTGCCGCCGACGAGCGGAACTTCCAGGACCTGGCCATGACGGCGGACCTCACCCGCGGCTGGGCGCAGGGCAAACCGTGGCTCCTGATGGAACACTCCACCTCGGCAGTCAACTGGCAACCCCGCAACGTGGCCAAGGCCCCGGGCGAAATGCTCCGCAACTCACTGCAACACGTGGCCCGCGGAACCGATGGCGTGTTGTTCTTCCAGTGGCGGGCCTCCCGAGCCGGGGCAGAAAAGTACCATTCCGGGCTGGTCCCCCACGCCGGCCGCGACAGCAAAGTGTGGCGCGAAGTAGTGGAGCTGGGCCGTGCGATCGAGAGCATTTCGGAGGTGGCCGGCTCTACGGTCCAGGCCGAGACCTGCATCATCCACGACACCGATGCCCGTTGGGGCACCGAACTGGACTCGCACCCCAGCGAGGACGCCCGGAACGTCCCCGAAACGCGGCGTTGGCACGATGCCCTCTACCGGGCCGGCATCACCACGGACATTCGGCAAAGCACCGACGACCTCTCCGGCTACAAGCTGGTGATCGCGCCCATGCTCTATTTGGTCACGGATGAAGGCGCCGCAAGGCTCCACGAGTACGTCGAAGCCGGCGGAACCCTGGTGATCACGTATTTCTCCGGAATCGTTGACGAGAACGACCACATCCGCATGGACCCGGTCAATGGCGGCGGCTACCCGGGGGCATTCTCCGAATTGCTCGGCGTGAGCATGGAGGAATTCTTCCCCTTGCGTTCAGGAGACACCGTGGGCTTGAGCCAGTTCGGCTCCGGGACTCTGTGGAGCGAGTTGGGGAAGGTGACCGACGCTAAGGTTCTCGCCACGTTCGACGGCGGTGCGGGGCTGGGTGGTGAGGACCGCGGCACGGGCCGGTCCGGCGTCGGAGGCTCCCCGGCGGTCACCCGCCGAGCGGGAGCGAGCGGACGCGGTGCCGCGTACTACGTCGCCACCAGTCTGGGCCGCACCGGCCTGGCCGAACTGGTCCAGCTCCTCTGCTCGGACGCCGGGGTGGAGCCTGTCTTGGGCGTTCGGCCTCCGGAAGACGTGGAAATCGTCCGCCGGAGCAACGGCACCAAGGACTGGACGTTCGTCATCAACCACAGCGCCCAGGACGTGAATGTGCCGCTCGACGGCGTCGAGCTCCTGAGCGGAACCGCCACCGGAGGTACGCTAATCCTTACTGCCGGAGGCGTCGCCGTCGTCGAGTCTTCCCGCTAGCCCACTGCCAACTCCTCCAGAAAGGCTCCGATGCTTCAGGCAGCGCGCCACACCGCCATCGTCGATGCCGTCCAGCGCGAACGGGTTGTCCGTGTCTCGGATCTCGCGCAACAGCTGGGCGTCTCCGCCATGACCGTTCGGCGCGACATCGAGTCGCTTGAGGAATCAGGCCTCGTCGAGCGTATCCATGGCGGGGCCAAGATACCCGGCGATGCGCGGACCCACGAGCCAGGCTTCGAGCTGAAGTCCACGCAGCTGATCGAGGAAAAGCATGCGATCGCCGTCGAGGCCGCCACCCTCGTCCACGAAGGCATGGCCGTGGGCTTGAGCGCGGGAACTACCACCTACGAGCTCGCCAAGGAACTCCTCGACGGCCCGCGGATCACTGTGGTGACGAACTCCATCAGGATCGCGGATCTCTTTTACAACGCTTCAGGTTCGCGCGAAAGTTTCCCGGTCATCGTCACGGGCGGCGAGCGCACGCCGTCGGACGCCTTGGTGGGCCCCATTGCCACCGCCGCCCTGAAACAGCTCCACCTCGACACGCTGTTCCTGGGCGTCCACGGCATGGACGCAGACGCCGGGTTCACCACTCCGAACCTGCAGGAAGCCGAAACCAACCGAGCCTTCATCAGTGCGGCCCGCAACGTGGTGGTCTTGGCGGACCACAGCAAATGGGGAACGGTGGGCATCGCCTCGATTGCCCAGCTGGAAGAGGCCGACGTGCTCGTGACGGACTCTCACCTCGGCGAGGATGCCCGGCGAATCCTCGCCGAAGGCGTCGGGAAACTCAGGATCGCGACGCCCTGAACCCAACTAACTCACAGTAGTTGTCGTTATGGGCCCTGAAAACGACCTCAAAACGACAACAACTGCGAGTCAGTTGGGCTGGGAGGGCGCTAAGGGCACCCGCACGATTGCCGGATGCGGAGTTGGGTCGGGAAGACCCTGTGCTGCGGGGGTTCGTTGCGGCCCTCACCCACCAGGGCGGACACTGCGGCCTCTGCCATCTCCCACACCGGCTGCTCCACGGTGGTCAGCGCCGGCCAGCTGTACTCGGCCTCAACCGAGCCGTCAAAGGACGCCACGGCAATATCTTCCGGAACCGACAGACCAGCCTCGCGGATTGCCCGCAGAACCCCGATTGCCTGCATATCGGAGCTGGCGAAGATCGCCGTCGGACGCTTGGGAGAGGCAAGAAGGCGCTGACCGGCTGCGTAGCCGCCAGGGCGGTCGAAACCGCCGCGGGCAACGGGTCCAGGAGGCAGTCCCGCGGCTTGCAGAGCCCGCAGCCACCCCTCTTCCCGTCCGTCCGTCACGTTGTCCGCCGTGATTCCCATGGCAACGCCGATGCTCTTGTGACCATGGCCGATCAAGTGTTCCACGGCCAGCCGGGCACCGGCCTCGAGGTCCACGCCCACGCTGTTGAATCCGGGGGCGACCGAGGCATGGTTCAGCAGGACCGAAGGGATTTCGGCCGCCACGAGCTCCACCAAATCGGGTTCAAACATGACGCTGGCCAGGACCACACCATCGACCTGCCGGGCGGCGAGGTTGCGAATGTGGCGGCGTTCGGAGTCCAGCTTGTTGTCGGAGTTCGTCAGCAACAGGGCATATCCGCGCTCGGCGGCAGCCACTTCCACTGCATGTCCCAGCAGCGCCCAGAACGGGTTGCTGGAGTCCGGAATCACCAGGCCGAGCGTTTGATTGGAACCCATTTTGAGCGCACGCGCGGTGGCGTTCGGGCGGTACCCCAAGATCCGGATGGCGTCCTGGACCTTGGCTTCCGTGGCCGGCGCCACCTTCTTGGGACCGCCGTTCACCACATAGCTCACGACGGCGGTGCTCACCCCGGCGTACCGGGCCACGTCTTTGCGCGTCACTGGACCGCGCGGGGTGTGCACTGCCGAAGTTGTCATGGTGATCATGGTAGCTACAAAGCTTCGGGTGCATCTCCGAAGTCCCGGATGGGGAGGCGCTCACCGCCACGGAGGGCAGACTCGTGTGCCACCACGCCCGGAAGCGTGAAGCGAGCCGCCACCCAGGCATTGACCGGAGGAAGACTCCCCTGGTTCACGGCGGTGACGAAGTCGTCCACCAGGAACTGGTGGCTGCCTTCGTGCCCGGTCGGGGCGCCATCGAATTCAGCAGGCAGTCGGCCGGCGTCGTGCACAGGAGCAAGGCCGGAGATGAAGGCACCGCGAAGCTCTGGGGCGACGTCCGCCAGCGACGGGTCGTCGGCCGACATGCTCGGCTTGGTCTCCACTTGCTCGGAGACGTCCAGCACGCCTTCCTTATCCTGCCACAGTGTGGTGGTGGCCAACTGTTCAAAGCTTGCCTCCGTGCCGAAGAAACGGAACCGGGACTCGCGGATGTGGGAGGGATAGCCCACGCGGCGCATCTCGTTGGTCCGCATCGCGCCGCCGTCGTTCATTTCGAAGAGCGCCGTGGCGTTGGAGAAGTCGTTGTCGAACATGCTGACTTCCTTGTCGAAGACGCCGTCGCCACGATCATCCTTGACGCCGATACAGCTGACGCTCACCGCATGGCCAGGCACGGCACCCAGCACGCCGCCGATGGCGTGGGTGGGGTACAGCATGGGCGGGTAGCTGGCGGTTGCCTTCCAGTTTTCGCCGCCACTGTACTGGTAGGCCTCGTAGAAGCCCAGGTCCATGTCGTGGACGTAGTCACCCTCCGTGTAGAAGATGCGTCCGAACTTGCCAGCGGCGTGCTGCTTGCGGGCGTAGACCGTGGCGGGGTTGTAGTAGCTGGTCTCGCCCATGGCATAGACAAGCTTGGTCTCACGCACAGCGTCGATGATCCCGGCGATCTGCTCCTCGGAGATCGCCATGGGAACGGCTGAGTAGACATGCTTTCCGGCGCGCAGCGCCTTGATCACCAACGGACCGTGTGTCCAGCGCTGCGTGAAGATGGCGACGGCGTCGACGTCGGAGGCCAGCAACTCATCGAAGCTGTCCATTGTTCCGTCCAGGCCCAGCTGTTCAACAGCCTTGGCTGCCCGCTCAGGTAGCTCATCCACCGCGTAGACCGCGGAAACCCCGGGGTGGAGCTTGAAGAGGTGGGCAAATTGGCCGCCAAACTGGCCAAGTCCTACTACTCCCATTGAAAACGTCATTGTTAGCCCTTCGTTGATTGTGGTTGCTCGCGGAGTGCCGTCTCCGGACGGGAAATGGTCCGAAGGGTGGCTCAGGCCAGTGAATCACTACGATCTACTCGAGTCAACAAAACGCAATAAATCCAAAATAATCGAACAAAACCTCACAAACCTACTTGACCCCTCCGTATCTACTCGTGTAGATTTCCATCAGTTGTAACCCACATCACAGTCAGGAAAGGGTCGAAGATGACCACCCTTGCCAAACAAGCGGAGCCCGCCGCACCTCCCCAATCGGGCAAACCGTCCAGGTTCAGCATTCGCCGGATCGGGGACTTGAAGATCGCACTTCTGTTCATCTTCCCGGCGTTGATCGGCTTTGTAGTTTTCTTCCTTGTCCCCACCATCCGGGGCATCTACCTCAGCTTCACCGAGTACAGCATCCTCGGTGACCCCACGTGGATCGGCATCAAGAACTACACGGCAATATTCAGCGACGATCTGTTCTGGAACGCCATGGCCGTCACGGTCCAGTACGTCGCGCTGAACATCGGATTCCAGACCGTCATCGCCATCGGACTCGCGCTGCTCATGCACCGCGTGGCCAAATCGACGTTTATCCGCGGCGCGCTCCTGCTCCCGTTCCTGGTGGCCAACGTGATCGTCGCGCTGCTCTGGTTCTGGATGCTCGACTACCAACTGGGCATCGTCAACGAAGTCATCAGCTGGTTGGGCCTGCCCCGCATCGCATTCTTCGGGAGCGAACAGTGGGCCATTCCCACCATCGCCTTCGTCAACGTCTGGCGGCACATGGGCTACACCGCCCTGCTGATCTTCGCCGGCCTGCAGTCCATCCCCAACCACGTCTACGAGGTGGCCAACCTTGACGGAGCCTCCCCCACCCGGACGTTCTGGAGCATCACCATGCCGCTCCTTCGCCCCGTGCTGGTCCTTGTCCTGGTAGTCACCGTCATCGGTTCGTTCCAAGTCTTCGACACGGTCGCCGTAACCACTGGCGGTGGACCCGTCAACGCCTCCCGCGTCATCCAGATGTACATCTACCAGAAGGCCTTCGGCGAGTCCGACTTCGGCTACGCCTCGGCGCTGTCCGTGATTCTCTTCATCATTCTCGCCCTGGTGGCCTTCATCCAGATGAAGTTCCTCAAGGGCAACGAGACGGACCTGGACTAAGGAAACCCCGCCATGAGTACCTCCACCAATTCCCGCCGCACGCGCGAGTCCGCTGCCGCCGTCGTCGGCCCCCTGAAGTCGCGCCGTCCCCACACGAAACCCTTCAACTGGCGCCGCACCGGCGCTTGGGTCCTTGTGGTGATCGCAGTCGTGGTCACGATCGCTCCGTTCCTGTGGATGCTCCGGACTGCACTGTCCAGCAATCATTCGCTGGCCTCCAATGCCGGCAATCTCCTTCCCGCCGATTTCAGCTGGGGCGCGTTCCAGCGCGTCCTGGGGCTCCAAAGCCCCGAGCAAGCAATTGCCGAGGGCGGTTCCGGCGCCGCCATTAACTTCTGGCTGTACCTGCGAAACTCAATTGTTTTTGCCACCATGACCACTGCAGGCCAGGTGTTCTTCAGCGCGATGGCCGCCTACGCTTTTTCCCGACTGCGCTGGCCCGGCCGGAACAAGGTCTTCGCGATCTTCCTGGCCACCATGATGGTCCCGCCGATCTTCACGGCCCTGCCCAACTTCCTGATGATCAAGAACCTGGGCCTGCTCAACAGCTTCGCCGGCCTGGCACTGCCCTACATGTTCATGACGCCCTTCGCAATCTTCTTCCTGCGCCAGTTCTTCCTGAGCATGTCCCGCGAAGTGGAAGAGGCAGCCATGCTCGACGGCGCCAAGCACCTCAGGATCTTCTTCCAGATTGTGATCCCCAACGCAGCCGCACCCCTGGCCACCCTGGCGCTGCTGACCTTCATCGGTCAGTGGAACGAGTACTTCTGGCCGCTCCTGGTGGGCCAGGACGAGAACGTCCGCGTCCTCACCGTTGGCCTGGGTGTCTTCAAGTCCCAGTCCCCGCAAGGGGCACCGGACTGGAGCGGGCTCATGGCCGCAACCCTCGTGGCAGCCCTCCCGGTTCTCCTGCTCTTCATCGCCTTCGGCAAGAAGGTAGTGAACTCCATCGGCTTCTCCGGCATCAAGTAGTTCTTCCTCCCCAACCAACACCCAGCTCTATCGCAACCCCCTGAAAGGTCCACCATGAAGAAATCCACTGGCACCGTCGCAGCTGCCGTCGCCGTCGCTGCCGCAGCCGCGCTATCACTCTCCGCTTGTGGCGGCGGCTCCGCCCCCGCCTCCAGCGAGGCCAAGGGTGAGATCAACTACTGGCTGTGGGATGCAAACCAGCTGCCCGCCTACCAGCAGTGCGCGAGTGACTTCACCAAGGCCAACCCGAACATCACGGTCAAAATCACGCAGCGCGGCTGGGACGACTACTGGACCACCCTGACCAACGGCTTCGTGTCCGGCACGGCTCCGGACGTCTTCACCGACCACCTGGCCAAGTACCCGGAGTTCGCCTCCAAGAAGCAGCTGCTGGCCCTCGACGACGCCGTGGCCAAGGACGGCGTCAAGCTGGACAGCTACAACAAGGGCCTGGCCGATCTCTGGGTGGGCCAGGACGGCAAGCGCTATGGCCTTCCCAAGGACTGGGACACCATCAGCCTCTTCTACAACAAGGCCATGACTGATTCCGCCGGCATCACGGCCGAGCAGATGGCCAAGCTGGATTGGAACCCCAAGGACGGCGGTAGCTACGAAAAGACCATCGCCCACCTGACCGTGGACAAAAACGGCAAGCGTGGAGACGAAGCCGGCTTCGACAAGAACAACGTGGCCGTCTACGGCCTGGGCCTGGAATCCTCCGGTTCCGGCCAGGGCCAGACCCAGTGGAGCTTCCTAACGGCCACCACCGGCTGGACCGCAACCGACAAGAACCCGTGGGCAAGCAAGTTCAACTACGACGACCCCAAGTTCCAGGAAACCATCAGCTGGTGGGCCGGACTCGCGGACAAGGGCTACATGCCCAAACTTGAAACGACCGTAGGCGCCAGCGTGTCGGACAACTTCGGAGCCGGCAAGGCTGCGATCAACACCAGCGGCTCATGGATGATCGGCCAGTACACCAGCTACAAGGGCATCCAGACCGCCATCGCCCCCACCCCGGTGGGCCCCAGTGGCAAGCGCGCGTCCATGTTCAACGGCCTGGCCGACTCCATCTGGGCCGGCACCAAGAACCCCGCAGCCGCCACCAAGTGGGTTGAATACCTCGGTTCCTCCGCCTGCCAGGACGTCGTTGCCAACAAGGCAGTGGTCTTCCCCGCTATCTCCACCTCCTCGGATCTGGCCGCCAAGGCCTTCGCGGCCAAGGGTGTGGACGTCTCCGCCTTCACCACCCAGGTCAAGGACGGCACCACGTTCCTCTTCCCCATCGCGGACAAGGCTGCCAAAGTTGACGGCATCATGAAGCCCGCAATGGACGCAGTGCTCAGCGGCAAGAAGCCCGCCAGCTCGCTGTCCGACGCCAACAACCAGGTCAACAACCTCTTCAAGTAACACCCCCCCGAGAACCAGTCCGGGCGCCGCCGCTTCACTCCTTTGACGGCGGCGCCCGGACTCCCCCTCCCGACAACGCAACGACGCAGCAACACGACAACCCCTTGAAAGTGAACCGCACATGCAACCGCTCCACCTCCGTTCCGCCGGCACAAGCCTCGTGCTCAGCTTCGACAACGGAGAGGCCGCGGTCATCCATTGGGGCGCCGATCTCGGCAGCGCCCTCCCGGACCTCGCCATCCTGGGCGAACCCATCCCCCACTCTGCCGTCGACGGCACGGTCCCGACGGCGCTGCTCCCGCAAGGTTCCTCTGCCTGGCAGGGCCGTCCGGGCCTGCGCGGCCACAGAATCGCCGACGGCGTTCCCGGCCTGGACTTTTCGGTCCGGCTTCGCGTGGTGGACGTCCACGCTGACGGCAGCTCCGCCGTCGCCTCTGCAGTGATTGTCCAAAAAGATCCCGACGCCGGAATCACAGTGACGTCCGCCCTGACACTCCACCCCGGCGGGCTCCTTGAGCTTCGCCACACGGCTGTCAACGACGGCACGTCCCCCTTCCAGCTCGACGAACTGGCCACCGTCCTCCCGGTGGGGCCGGACGCCGTCGAGCTCCTTGACCTCACCGGACGCTGGTGCCGCGAGCGGCACCCACAGCGCCGGCCCGTCCAACAAGGCACGTGGGTACGCACGGGACGCCACGGCCGCACGGGGCACGATTCCTCACTGCTTTTCGCCGCTGGCACAGCCGGATTCGGCAATCGCCACGGAAAGGTCTGGGCCACCCACTTGGCTTGGAGCGGCAACCACGAACAGTTCGCCGACACCGTGGCCGATGGCCGCACCATGATCGGCGGCTCGGAGCTCCTGGGCCCGGCCGAAGTTGTCCTCCAGCCGGGCGAAAGCTACACCACGCCCGCCCTGTTTGCCGCCTACTCAGATCGTGGCCTGGACGGCATCAGCGAAGCCTTCTATAGCTGGTTCCGGTCCCGTCCTCATCACGTCCTCCCCGCGGCTTCCACGGGACTCCCTGCAGGCAAGCCCCGCCCCGTGGTCCTGAACACCTGGGAAGCGGTGTACTTCGACCACAAGCTGGACACCCTGATCGAGCTCGCGGAATCCGCCGCCGAACTGGGGGTTGAGCGATTCGTGCTCGACGACGGGTGGTTCCGCAGACGCCGCGACGACCACGCCGGCTTGGGCGATTGGTACGTGGACGAAACCCTTTGGCCGGATGGCCTGACGCCACTCATCGAAGCCGTCAACTCCCACGGCATGGAATTCGGGCTCTGGGTGGAGCCGGAAATGATCAACCTGGACTCCGATGTTGCCCGTGCGCATCCTGACTGGATCGTGGGTCCTGCCGCGCTGTCCCACAAGGACGGCGGCCGCCTGCCCTTGGAATGGCGCCACCAGCACATCATCGACCTCGTCAATCCCGGTGCCTGGCAGTATGTCTTCGACCGGATCGATTCCCTGCTGCGGGAAAACAAGATCAGCTACCTCAAGTGGGACCAAAATCGAGACTTGCTGGAGCACGGCCATGCGGGCCGCGCGTCCGTCCACGAGCAGACCCTGGCCGCCTACCGGCTCTTCGACGAGCTCCGCAAGGCGCACCCCGGCGTCGAGATCGAAAGCTGTTCCTCCGGCGGTGCACGGGTGGACCTCGGCATCCTTGAGCGAACCGACCGGATTTGGGGATCGGACTGCAACGACGCCCTTGAGAGGCAGACCATCCAACGCTGGACCGGCGTTGTGGTTCCCCCGGAACTCGTGGGCGGGCACATCGGCCCCACCACGTCGCACACCACTACCCGGACGCATGATCTCTCTTTCCGAGCCATTACCGCACTGTTTGGGCATTTCGGCATGGAATGGGATGTCCGTCAGGTACATGGCGCCGAACGCGAGGAACTCAAGCGCTTCATCGCCCTGTACAAGGACCACCGCGGGCTCATCCACAGCGGGCGCATGGTCCGTGCGGACGTCCCCGACGACTCCCTGATGCTGCACGGTGTGGTGTCCGACGACGGCGACGCTGGCTTTTTCGCCGTCGTCAGCACCCGGACGTCGTTCGCCGAACAACCCGGCCGCGTGGCCATTCCGGGCCTCGACCCCGAGCGTTCCTACATGGTCCAGGCCATTTTCCCGGCCCCCGGCGACGCCGACTATGCCCGCGCGTTCACTCAGGTGCAGCCGCCGGCTTGGCTTCCCTCGGGCGCTAAGGCGAGCGGCCGCTTCCTGGCGGAGGTAGGCCTTCCCATGCCGGTCCTGAACCCGGAGCATGCTCTCTTGCTCCGGATCACTGCGGCGTAGGCAACCGTTTGGCGTCCGCCCGGCGACTGCGCGCTGCCCAAAGCAGCGTAAGAAACGCCGGGCGGGCTCCGCACCCCTATAGATTGGGAGTCATGACTGAAGCTCCCACCGCCACCGAAGCCGGCCGCGGCACCATCCTCGTCCTCAACGGCCCCAACCTAAACCTCCTGGGAACGCGCGAGCCGGAAAAGTACGGCACATCCACTTTGGCCGACGTCGAACAGCTCGCCATGGCAGCCGCCGGCGCCAACGGCTTCACCGTGGACTGCGTCCAGTCCAACCACGAGGGCGACCTCATTGACGCCATCCACGGCGCGCGCGGAACCGCCGTCGGGATCGTCATCAACGCTGGCGCGTACACGCACACTTCCGTGGCACTGCGTGACGCCCTCGCAGCGGTGCAGCTTCCCGCGGTCGAGGTCCACATCACCAATGTGCACCAGCGCGAGGAGTTCCGGCACCACTCCTACCTCTCCCCCGTCTGCTCCGCGGTGATCGTCGGCGCAGGAGTCCATGGCTACAAGCTGGCCATCGACTACCTCGCCTCCGCGGTCTAGAATCGTCGATCTGAGCGGGGTTCCCTTGGGCGGCACGGCTGATTGGTATCGGCACTTCGGCACGTTCGACGCGCCCGGATCGTCGGACTGCTACGCCCGATGGGCCCTTGCCGTGGCCGACGATCCGGAGCTTATCGCCCGGATCGACCAATGGCCGCACAGCAAGCGGCAACCCATTTTGCTCTTCGCCGCCGCCCGCTATCTTGGCGCCCGCGTCAGCCCCTATCCGGAGTTCCGGGGCTTCCTGGATGCCCGCTGGGCTGATGTTTCCCGGACCGTGCTTTCGCGCGCCACCCAGACCAACGAAGCAGGCCGCTGTGCCACGCTCCTGCCCTCGCTGGCGTTGATCGCTGCGGCGGAAAAGAAACCGCTCGCGCTCCTGGAAGTCGGGGCCTCTGCCGGGCTCACGCTGTACCCGGACAAATACCGCTACGAGTACGACGACGGCACCCGGCAAAAGCGCATCGGCCGCGCCGACGCTGATGCTCCGGTACTCCGCTGTGCCGATTCGGGGCCGGTCCCCATCCCCGAACGGTTGCCGCGAGTCAACTGGCGGGCAGGCATCGACCTGAACCCGTTGGACGTGACGAATCCCAACGACGTCGCGTGGCTCGATGCCCTGATCTGGCCCGAGCAGGACTTCCGCCGGGAACGGCTCCACCAGGCGATAGCGATCGCCCGTCAGGATCCGCCAATGCTGGTGGCGGGGGACCTCAATGACAAGTTGCTGGAAGTGGCGAGCCAAGCACCCGCGGACTCCGCCCTGGTGGTCTTCCACAGCGCGGTGCTCGGGTATCTCGATGCCCGGGAACGGGCGCGATTCCGGGCCACCATGTCCGAGCTTGCGGCGACCCGAGGCTGCCACTGGCTCTCCAACGAAGGCCACATGGTCATCGACCAACAGGACGGCTCAAGCGTGGTTCCCGAGATGCCCGAAGAGCGGCTGCTGGGCCGATTCCTGCTCACGCACAACGGCGTACCGACAGCCATCACCGGCCCGCATGGCCAGAGCCTGGAGTGGCTCTAGGCTCACCCTTCCCTTGGGGACATGCTCATTCTTCGTAGCCAGCGTTGGACATGTGCACCCTTCCCTTGGGGACATGCTCATTCTTCGTAGCCAGCGTTGGACATGTGCACCCTTCCCTTGGGGACATGCTCATTCTTCGTAGCCAGCGTTGGACATAAACGCATTATGTCCGCAGCTCACATCAAGCGCTGGGCATGTCCCGTGGTGGGAGGGCTATTTCTTGGTGCATTGGCCCGGCGACACGGCCGAGCTCAGAGATGGTGCCTGCTGGGCCACCGGCGAGAGCTCGTCCATGGTGAGGGCGTAGCCAACGGCCACGTCCGAAGTGGTCTTGGCGAATACCACGCCAGCAACCTGGCCCTCCGTCGTCAGGAGGGGACCGCCCGAGTTGCCTGGCTGCACGTCACCGGCAAGTTTGTAGACCTGCTCCGGTGAAGGGTTGTTGCCGTAAATGTCCGGGACCAGGAGGGTCGAGATGCCCTCCACCGCGGCAGGTTTGGACTGGAAGGGACCGCCGTGAGGATAGCCGGCGAAGGCTGCGGGCGAGCCGGCCGGAAGATCAGCACTCAACTGCAGCGGCGCCGTCGGAAGACCGTCGACGGCGAGTACCGCGAGGTCGCGTTGGCTGTCGAAGTAGACCACACGGCCCTGCAACGCGCCGCCGTCGGGGATTTCCACCACAGGCTGGGACACGCCGGCCACGACGTGCGCGTTGGTCACTACGCGGCCCGGAGAGACGACGAAGCCGGAGCCGGTCTGGTTCTGGCCACACTGATAGGCCGTGCCGGCAATCTTCAGAACGGAATGGGCCGCATTGTTGAGTGCGGGGGTGTCTGTGCTGGTGTTCGGGACGGGCAACGGGGTAACAGGACCGATGCCTTCGATGATGTGGGGAATGCCGTTGCCCATGACGGTGGAACGCAGCTGCGCGACGCCGGCTTTGACGTTTGTGGGCGTCATGGTGTCGATGAAGCGGATCACCTTGGAATCGGCGAGTTGCTGCGAGACGAGTGGCACGCCCAAGGAGCCGATGCTGAACGCCAACATGGACATCACCAATGCCGCGACCACCAGGCTAACGAACCCACCCAGCAGGCGGTCCAAGGCGTTCAATGGCTGAATCCGCACGGCCCCGCGGACCTTTTGGCCGATCCAAGTGCCCAGCCCGTGCCCCAAGACGATGAGCACAACAGCCGAGCCGATGATGGCCGGCAGCCTCCAGCCGCTGTCCTTCACCCAATCGCCAACAAGCGGAACCGCGATGAAGGCTGCCACGGCTCCTGCCGCGAAGCCGGCGATTCCACCGAGGGTTACGAAGAAGCCGTTGCGCAGTCCGTAGATCAGGTAGGAAAGAAGCGTCAGAATCAACGCCAGGTCCAATATGGTCAAGCCGAACACCAAAGCTCCTCACAGCCGAGTAAGCCCCAATTGTAGATGCATAGCCTGACAGCTTTCCCTCACAAGCACGCTGCCAACCACATCGCGAAGCCGCCTCTCAGCGGAGCATTCCCGGCCGGTTGGGATGCGACTTTGCGGCTCTTCCGCGTGATTTAGGGCGTTTCGGCTGCCAAGTACGTCACAGACGCGACAAAATTCTGAAACAATGGCTGAAGCGCCCCAGCCGAACTTTTACTCAGGAGATTTCATGGACATCGAGGTATTGCGCCGCGCACCCCTCTTCGCGACCCTTGACGACGACGCTTTCCGTCTGCTGACGGACGAGCTCACCGAGGTGGACCTTTCACGTGGAGCGTCCGTTTTCCGCGAGGGCGATCAGGGTGACCAGCTCTACTTCATCGTGTCCGGCAAGGTGAAGCTCGGCCGCACATCCCCGGATGGCCGAGAATCCCTGTTGGCCATCCTTGGTCCGGGCGAGCTCTTTGGCGAAATGGCTTTGTTCGACCCCAGCCCGCGGACCGCGACGGCCACGGCCGTTTCGGAGACGCGCCTGGCAGGCCTGAAGAACGATAGCCTCAACGCCCTGCTCCGGACGCGTCCCGAGGTATCTGCCCAGCTGCTGCAGGCACTTGCCCGCCGCCTGCGTCGCACCAACGACTCCCTGTCCGACCTCGTGTTCTCGGACGTTCCAGGCCGCGTCGCCAAGGCCCTGCTGGACCTTGCCGACCGCTTCGGCCGGCCTGCCACCGACGGCGTCCTGGTTGCCCACGAACTCACGCAGGAAGAACTGGCCCAGCTGGTCGGCGCTTCCCGTGAGACGGTCAACAAGGCCCTGGCCGAGTTCGTCCAGCGCGGTTGGCTCCGCCTGGAAGCCCGGGCAGTAGTCATCCTGGACATGCAGCGCCTCCGCCAGCGCTCCCGCTAGTTTCCCGCGACACAGAAAATGCCTGGCGATACCGGAATTCCGGTAGCGCCAGGCATTTTCTGTGTCCCCATGGGATTTGCGCGTCGTCAGCGCTCCCGCTGCGGCTCCCCTGAAACCGTCCTCGCGGCTTCGACTTCGAGCATGAGTGCGCCATCCTCTTCAACAAGCCGCGGCTGGTACATGTGCGGCTTGCGTTTGTAGCTGAGATACGCGATGCAGCCTTGAGCGGCAGCCATCTTTTCGAGGATGATCTCCGAACCCGGCACCAGCAATTGGCCCAGGGTCAGGCCAGCCGTGTTTTCCTGGCCGATTTCGTCGCCAAGAGCGGTGGTCTGGCGCTCGTCGATGAGTTTTGAAACGCACACCCAACGGCCCCAGACTCCTTTGCTCGCCAGCAGCGAAGGCTGCTGGTTCACGGGCAGCGTGGCCGCGAAGTAGCGGGTGTTGAAGCGCCTGTGCGTAAAGTCCGGGCTGAGCCAGTTGACCAGTGGCTTGAGCAGGTCCGTCCGGAGCAACAAGCCACGCTTGGCCAGTACATCCGTGAACGACTTGTCCTGGGCAGCTACCGCTTCGCGGGCCTTCATCCACTCGGACGTGGACGTTGCCTCCACAGTGGAGGACAGGTCCGGGCCGGCCAGCAAAACACCGGTCTCTTCGAACAGTTCGCGGATGGCGCCTACAACATGGCGGCGGGCGAGTCCGACGTCGGTGGTCCCGAGCGCGTCAGCCCAATGCTGAGGCGAGGGGCCGAGCCAGCCGAGGGCGTCGTCGTCGGTGGGTTCCAACGAACCGCCGGGAAACGCGACCACACCCAATGGCGAGGAGCCGGGACGGTAACCCATCCACGTCTCCAGGCCCGTGGGCGAATCGCGGAGCAGAACAACAGATGATGCGTAACGCGCGGCGCGGGGGGTCCGTTCGCCGAGTTGAAGCCAGTTCCGTGCCGCCCCTTCGAGTTCGGGGGGCAACGCAAACAGGCGTCGGGCTAGTTGAGGCAATTGAATGAACCGGTTCCTTAGCTGAATTCAGCGATCAACTCGACCTCTACGGGAGAGTCGAGCGGAAGGACTGCAACACCGACGGCGGAACGCGCGTGCTGCCCTTTATCGCCGAAGACACGCCCGAGGAGTTCGGAGGCACCATTAATTACACCGGGCTGGCCGGTGAAGGAAGTATCGGAGGCCACGAAGCCGACTACCTTCACGATGCGCGTAATGCGGTCGAGGTCTCCGATGACACTCTTGACGGCAGCCAAGGCATTGACTGCGCAGACGGCTGCGTACCTTTGAGCGTCTTCCGGAGACACTGTCGGCTCGTCCGAAAGGCCCTCTTCACCGCTGGAGACTTTGCCCGTAGCTTCAAGTTTGCCGTTAATAAAAGGCAGCTGCCCGGAGGTGTACACGTGGTTGCCGGAGACGATGGCCGGCACGTAGGCCGCGACCGGAGCGGCAACTGCCGGCAGGGTCAAGCCGAGCTCGGCAAGGCGCTGCTCGACGGCGGATGCCGGAGCTGTGGAATCCGCGCCAACGGTGGCTTCTGCGGGGGTTGTCATTGTTACTGCTTCTCCCTCTTCAAGTATGCAACAAGTCCGTTTCCATCGGGCCCGGGAACAACCTGGACAAGCTCCCAGCCGTCCTCTCCCCACTGGTCCAGAATCTGCTTTGTGGCGTGAATGATGAGCGGAATCGTCGCGTACTCCCATTTGGTCATGAAAGAAAGACTAGCCCTTGCCGGTAAAGTGAAGAACATGGTGACTCGTAGGAACCCTCTATTCGACACTGCCACCACTCTTGGAAAGATCCTCGGATTCCTTGGTGTGAGCGCTATTTGTGGTGTCCTGGTGGCGGGCTTGCTCGTCCCGGCCGCCGCCGTTTCAGGCAGTGCGGCCAGTGGGTCCATTCAGTTCTTTGACACGCTGCCGGCGGAGCTCCAGGTGAACCCGCCCAGCCAGGCGACCACCATCCTGGCTGCCGATGGCAGTCAGATCGCCTCCATCTACACGGAGAACCGCACGCGCGTCCCCCTTGACCAGATGAGTCAGAACATCAAGGACGCGATCATTGCGGTCGAGGACAGCCGCTTCTACGAGCACGGCGGCATCGACGCCACAGGCATCATGCGCGCCATCGTCAGCACGGCGCGCGGCCAGAAGCAGGGTGCATCCACCATCACCCAGCAGTACGTGAACAACGTCATCAACGAGTCCCTCGTGTCCCAGGACAAAGGGGCCGACGTCAAGCTCAATGGCGTCAACAAGGGCGTGGGCGACAAACTCCGTGAAATGAAGCTGGCCATCGCGCTGGAGAAGAAGTTCTCCAAGCAGCAGATCCTTGAGGGTTACCTCAACATCGTCTTCTTCAACAAGGATGCCTACGGCATCGAAGCTGCTTCGAGGCTCTTCTTCAGCACCAGCGCCAAGGACCTCACCTTGCCGCAGGCCGCGTTGCTCGCGGGTGTTGTCAACAGCCCGTCCTACTATGACCCGATCACGAACCCGGACCACGCGAAGCAGCGTCGCGACCTGGTGCTCGGACTCATGTTGGACCAGGGAAAGATCAAAAAAGCGGACTACGACGCCGCCATCGCGACGCCGGTAACCACCAAGGTCACGCAGCCTCGCCAAGGTTGTGCCTACGCCGCTACGGCCCCGTACTTCTGCGACTATGTGCTTCACTTGCTCCTCAACAACCCGGCCTACGGCGCCACGCCGGAAGAACGCAACAATCGCGTCTCACGCGGTGGCCTGACCATCCAGACCACTCTCGATCCCAAGGCCCAGAACGTCGCCCAAGCCCAGGTTGATGCCACCACCGGCGCCAACCCGGACAAGTGGGGCGCCACCATCGTCTCGGTCCAGCCGGGCAGCGGCAAGATCGTCTCCATGGCCCAGAACACCGTGTGGCTGCCTGCTGCCGGGAAGTTCGATCAGACACAGAACTTCAACGTGGACGTGGTTGACGCCAAGGGCAACGACCTCAACGGTTTGGGCGGCTTCCAGCCCGGCTCCACCATGAAGCCCTTCACGTTCGCTGAATGGCTCGATGAGGGCAAGTCGATGAACACCACCATCGACGCCTCGGTTCGAAAATACCCGCAGAACTTCCCTTGGAAGAACACCTGCCCGGCTCCCACCGTGGGCTGGTATGACAGCAATGTCACCGGTAGCTTTGACCTCCAGAACTCGGACGCCGGCTACTACCGGCCCATGACTGTCCTGTACGGCTTGATGAACTCCATCAACACAGCTACCTTCGCCTCGGCATCCAAGGTGAATCTTTGTGGAATCCAAAAGATCGTAGACGCAGTGGGCATCCATGGTGGAAACCCCGCTCGTGACGGCAGCGGCCAGATCACGGATCCCAATCCCAAAGTCCCCATGACTACGCTGGCCAACCTGATCGGTTCCACCCAAACTGCACCGCTCACCATGGCGAGCGCAATGGCAACGTTCTCCAACAACGGCAAGTACTGCGAGCCAATCGCCATTACGTCCGTGACGGACCAGACGGGTGCAAAGCTTCCTGCCCAATCTCCGAACTGTCGCGACGCAGTCACCCCGGCGGTTGCTCACGGTGTTGCCTACGCCATGCAAGAGGTTCTTAACCAGGGTTCTGGTTCGCTGATCCAGCCGAGGATTTCCACCAAGACGAGTTTCCCCATCGCGGCCAAGACCGGAACCAATGACAACAACGGCTCCACCTGGGTTGTTGGCTACACCTCGGGCCTCGCAACGGCCAGCTGGTTCGGCGATCCCCTGGGCGGCCAAAACCGCTTCGGCCGCAACATCACCATCAACGGCAAGTTCTATCCCAACGTTGACGGTTACATGATCGCCGGCCCTCAGTTCTCGAACTACATGTCCCAGGTTGCCCCTGCTTATGGAACGAACCCGTTCCCGGCTCCGCCGTCCAACCTTTTGGACGCACCCTCGTTCCGTGCCCCGACTCCGAGCAACACTTCACCGAGCACCCAGCCGAGCACCCAACCCACCAGCAATGACAATGGAAAAAAGAATGGCTAGCAGCTCCAAGCGCGCCATTGAATCGCTGGCAAGCCGCGTCCGAAGCATCGGACGCGGCTTTGCCGTCGCTGCAGGTGCAGGCGCAACCGCTGGCGTTGCGGGCCTCGCTTATGGCCTCTGGGAAAAGAACCAGTTTGTGCTCCGCGAAGAGACACTTCCCATCCTCCCCGAAGGATCAGCTCCCCTCCGGGTCCTGCATCTGAGCGACATCCATTTCGTTCCTAGCCAGCGAAAGAAGGCCGCGTGGCTGCGTTCGCTCGCAACGCTCCAACCAGACCTCGTGGTTAACACCGGCGACAACCTCAGCCACCCCCACGCGGTCATTCCGTTGTTGGATGCCCTGCAGCCGCTGTTGAAGTTCCCGGGTGTCTTTGTCCCCGGCTCAAACGACTACTTCGCGCCTCGGTTCAAGAATCCGGCCACATATCTCCTTGGCCCTTCGCGGCTTATGAACAATCCCGTTGAGCTTGATTGGCCGCGGCTGCGTTCGGGTTTCGGAATGTCCGGCTGGATCGATCTCACCAACAGGCACCAGTCGCTGCCCATCAACGGGATCCGCTTCGATTTCTCCGGCGTCGATGATCCCCACCTGAATCGCGAGCGCTACGCTGGCTGGCCCCGCGGCACTGCGGGACAAGACTCCCGCCCGCACCTGCGGGTCGCGGTCATCCACGCCCCTTACCAGCGCGTCCTGGACCATTTCACGGACGACTCCGCAGACCTCATCCTCGCCGGACACACCCACGGCGGCCAGATCTGCATCCCTGGCTACGGCGCCCTCGTGTCCAATTGCGACCTCCCCACCTGGCGCGCCAAGGGATTGCATGACTGGGAAACCAACGGACGTACGACGCCGGTCAACGTCTCGGGCGGTATCGGCACCTCACGGTTCGCGCCCGTGCGGATCGCGTGCAAGCCCGAGGCAGTCCTGCTGACGCTGACGGCCCGCCAGTAGCCACCGGAGCCGAGCCCGCCAGTACCAACTCGGCACGCGGTTGGCCCCTCCACCCCTGAGCATGTCCCTCAAACCACACCAAGGTTGGACATGTCCGCCTTTGGCCATAGAGCATGCCCACCGGGCCAGGCCAAGAATGCGCATATCACCACTATGTCCATCCTTGGCTGCCCAGGTTGAGCATGTCCCTCGGTGCGGGCCTACGAACCACGCCCCTAATAGCTCCTATCACACACCGCAATGCTGCTGGGAATCCCTTCATGCGATGGCATAGGGTAGTTGCTACAGGAAACTACATCCGAGTGTCGCGCCGGGTTGGTGCAGAACACCGGGACAAAGCTGTTGAGAAGCGGGCATGGCCAAACAGACTTCATTCTTCACCTCCGTCAGACGTCTCTATCCGCACGTGAAACCGATCCTCCCTCGGCTTTTCATGGGGCTGCTCAGCGCGTTGATGGCCAGCATTGTGGCGCTTGCCATCCCACAGGTACTGAGGGTCTTAATCAACGGTTCCCTCCACCCTGGCGGCTCCGGCGACGCCGTCTGGATTGCCGCCGTCGTGGTTCTTGCCCTCGGCATCGCAGAGGCCGGGCTGGTGGCGCTGCGGCGCCAGTTCGTCATCAATCCGGCAACCACGGTGGAAACCAGGATGCGAGTGTCCCTCTACGGCCATCTGCAGGACCTCACGGTTTCCTTCCACGACCGCTGGGGTTCCGGACAGCTGCTATCGCGTGCCATGACCGATTTGAACTTCCTCCGGCGTTGGATGGCGTTCGGGGCCATCATGCTTGTGGTGACCACCCTGACCGTGGTGATCGGCGTCGTCGTGATGTTCTCCATGAACTGGCAGCTCGCTCTGATCTTCCTGGCCGCCGCGGTGCCCATCATGGTGTTTTCCTTCCGCTTCCGCCGCCGCTTCAGCCTGGTGACCCGGCTCAGCCAGGACCAGGCGGGCGACCTCGCCACTACCGTGGAGGAATCCGTCCACGGGATCCGCGTGCTCAAGGCGTTCGGCCGGAGCCGCGAAGCATTGGAGAACTTCAATGAGCAGGCCGAGGAGCTGAGGCAGACCGAGATAACCAAGGCCAAGCACCAGGCGACCTTTACCCTTGTTGTCACGCTGCTGCCGGAACTGGCACTCGGAGTCGGGCTCGTTGCGGGGATTCTGTTGGTATCCGCGGGCGAACTCAGCATCGGTTCCCTCGTTGCGTTCTTCGCCACCGCGGCCGTCGTGGCGTCGCCGGTGGAATTCTCGGGGATGCTCCTGGCCATGGCACTGACCGCCAAGACGGCATTGGACCGGCATTTCGAGGTCATGGACACGCCCAATACCATTACGGACCCGGCGAACCCCACCTCCCCGGCTGAACTGCGTGGGGCCTTGAGCTTCAACGGTGCCGCTTTCGGGTTCGACGACGGCGCCCGGCTCCTGCATGACATCACCCTTGACATCAAGCCCGGCGAAACAATGGCACTCGTAGGAATCACAGGGAGCGGAAAGAGTGCTTTGCTTCAGCTGGTCCCCCGGCTCTACGACGTCACTGAAGGTTCCGTGAGGATCGACGGCGTGGATGTACGTGACTTCAGCGTGGAGCAGCTTCGGACCGTTGTGGCGGTCGCCTTTGAGGACACTACGCTGTTCTCCAGCTCGGTCCGGGACAACGTGCTGCTTGGCGCGCCCGACGCCTCCGAGGAAGCGCTCGACGAAGCGCTCGACGTCGCGCAAGCGCACTTCGCGTATTCGCTTCCGGACGGCGTCGAGACCCTCATCGGAGAAGAAGGACTGAGCCTTTCCGGTGGTCAGCGGCAACGCATTGCCCTTGCCCGGGCCATCGCAGCCAAGCCCAAGGTCTTGGTGTTGGATGATCCACTGTCCGCCCTGGACGTGAACACGGAGGAACTCGTCGAGGCCAGGCTGCGCGAAGTCCTCCGGGACACCACCACGCTCATCGTCGCCCACCGGCCCTCGACTGTGGCCTTGGCAGATCGCGTGGCGCTGCTCGAAAACGGGAGCATCACTGCCGTCGGGACCCATACGGAGCTCTTGGCCGACAATGCTCATTACCGCTACGTGATCGCGAGCCTTGATGCGGGTCCGAAGGACCTCGACCGCGAACTGGACGAGCTGGAACACGAACTCGATTCCGAACAGCACATGGACCAAGCCAGGGAGGGCCGCCGATGAGCACTTTCGGAACCGCCAATGAAGACAACGCCCACCTGAGCCGGAGCGACAGCAAAGCAGTACGACAGCGGTCGGTCGCCTTGTTGGGCTCGCTCATCCGCCCGGTGCGGTTGAGGTTTTGGTTGACGCTGGGCATGGTGGTGCTCTCGCAGGCCACCCGCGTGGCGGGGCCGGCGATCATCGCTTTCGGCATCGACCATGCACTGCCCGCACTGCTCGCCGGTAGCAACGTGCCACTGCTCCTGGCCGGAGTCCTGTACCTGACGGCCGCCATCGCAACAGCCCTGCTGACGGCCCTCTACGTCACGTCCACGGCGAAGTTGAGCCAGGCCATGCTCCTTGACCTGCGGCTGCGGGTGTTCCGGCACACGCAACGGCTCAGCTTGGAGTTCCACGAGAAGTACACCTCGGGCCGCATTATCGCACGGCAGACGTCGGACCTTGAGGCGCTGCGCGAATTGCTTGATTCTGGCGTCAGCTCGCTGGCCTCCGGGTTGCTGTTCATGCTCTTCACAGCGTTCACAGTATTCGCCCTCGACTGGCGCAGCGGGCTCATCATGCTCGCCACCGGCGTACCCATGTTCTTCCTGTCCCGCTGGTACCAGAAGCATTCCCAGATCGCCTTCCGCGAATCCAGGGTGGTCTCCGCCCGGCTGATCGTGCATTTCGTGGAGACCATGACCGGCATCCGGGCCATCAAGGCATTCCGCAAGGAGCCGGAGAACGCTGAACGCTATGCCGAGCTGTCCGAGGACTACCGCAAGGTGACGGTACGCTCCATCAACCTCAACGGCATCTTCCAACCAGGCCTGGTCCTGATCGGCAATGTGTGCGTGGCGGTGGTCCTGCTGTTCGGCGGCTTCCGTGTGCTCTCCGGCGAGCTGGCGGTGGGCGTACTCCTGGCATTGATCCTTTCCACGAAGCGCTTCTTCCAGCCCGTGGACCAGATGGCCATGTTCTATAACTCCTTCCAGAGCGCGCAGGCCGCCTTGGAGAAGGTGTCCGGCCTGCTCCAGGAGGTCCCCACCGTCCGGCCTCCCAAGACCCCGGTGCCCTTGCCACGGGCCCGCGGGGAAATCGACTTCCGCGGCGTGGAGTTTGGCTACGGCAACGGCAGTGTGGTGGTCCCCGAGTTGGACCTATACATCCCCGCAGGGCAGACCGTCGCGCTCGTGGGACAGACCGGAGCCGGCAAGTCCACCTTGGCCAAGCTGATCGCACGCTTTTACGACGTCACCGAAGGTTCCTTGACCCTGGACGGCATTGACCTGCGGGAGCTCTCGACGGCGGACCTGCGCCGCGCCGTCGTGATGGTCACCCAGGAGGCTTTCCTCTTCAGCGGCTCCGTGGCGGACAACATCGCGCTGGGGCGGCCGGAGGCCTCCCGCGCGGAGATCGAAGCCGCTGCGAAGGCCGTTGGTGCGCACGACTTCATCTCCGCGTTGCCCGACGGCTACGATACCGACGTCAACAAGCGCGGCGGACGGGTGTCTGCAGGGCAAAGACAGCTGATCGGCTTCGCCCGGGCATTCATTGCCGCCCCGGCCGTACTTATCCTGGACGAGGCGACGTCCTCGTTGGACATTCCTTCCGAACGCCTGGTCCAGGCCGGCTTGTCCCGGCTCCTGTCGGGATCTGATTCCGAACGGACCGCAATCATCATCGCCCACCGGCTCTCTACAGTGGAGACCGCAGACCGGGTACTGGTGGTGCATGAGGGACGCATCGTGGAAGACGGCACACCGGCCGAGCTCGTCCGCGGCGGAGGGCGCTTCGCTCGCTTGCACGGGGCTTGGAAGGACTCGCTGGTCTGATTCCGGCGCCGTGCTCGATTTCGCATCCGGGCGTGGCATCGGCTATTCTTGAACAGTTGCTTTCGCAGCGGATCGGGATGTAGCGCAGCTTGGTAGCGCGCTTCGTTCGGGACGAAGAGGTCGCAGGTTCAAATCCTGTCATCCCGACCAAAAGATAGAAGGCCTTCCAGTGGAAGGCCTTCTATCTTTATTTAACTAGGTTCGGACCGGGCCGGGAAACACCAAAATATTCCGATGACCGGTTTTCCTGGGCCTGCCCGGGGTTTAGAGACAAGTATTGTTAACAACCGGCAACAATGGCTCGGAAGTGGCCATGGCGGCCTGCGGTCGCCCGAACAAAAGAAATCCCCGGCGTGTCGGTTTATTACACCCCGGGGATTCTTCATTTCATTTGAATTATCCGACAGCAGCCCGGTTCCCGGAAGCCGTCCTTGAGTTTCGCCTACATGGGGTCAGGCCAGATACCGATCATCGGCTTCACCACCATGGGATCGGGCCAATTACCAATAGCCTGCGAGGCCCTCATCGGGTCAGGCCAGATACCGATTGACTGGGCGACCCGCATCGGGTCAGGCCAGTTACCAATGCTGAGCACCGTGCTGACGGTGTCTGCCACAGGGGCTGCGGAAACCACGGCGGGCGCCGCTGCGGAGCATGCAAGAGCGCCAGCCAAGGCGACTGCTGCAGCAATCTTCTTCAACATAATTTTTCCTCAATGCGAGTCGGATTCGTTACGGAAATTACGCGGTCCCTGTTGACATTCATTGTAAAATGTTTTCCACAGCGACTGTCAAGGCTTACGCGTAGGGACAGCGCAAAGACAAGCCTCTAGGAGGAACCTGTGGGGAACGGATTCGGAGAAAAGCTCCGTGCCGAACGGCTCGAACGTGGGCTGACCCAAGCTGAATTGGGCAGAGACCTTTACTCTCCCAGCTACATTTCACTTCTTGAAACCGGCCGCCGGGAACCCACAGCCGAGGTCATTGAAGAACTCGCCCGCCGCCTCGAACTGGCACCAAAAGCCTTGGAAGCCTGGAGCCAGCCCGTATCCGTCAGTGACGCCGAATACGTGCTGGCGGGGCTGTATGCCAGGCAAGCCTGGGACCTGAGGGACTACCCGCTTGCCGCTAGCCACGCATCAACCGCGGCCCAGATCGCGCTGGAAGCAAAGAACACCAGCGCGTGGTGGAACATGACGTACATGCAGGCCGAGTGCCTCATGAAGCAGGGGCAACTGAAGGAATGCCAGCAGATCATCCAGCATCTTCTGGAACACCCCATGGCCACGGAATCCGCAGGCCTGGGGGTCCGTGCCCGGCAGATGCTTGCCGCGGTCTGCCACGGCCAAGGCCAGCTGGCCACCGCGGTCGAACACGCGATGGAAGCCGTAAGGCTGTCCGAGCAGTTGCCCAGGGGCTCAACCCTGATCATCGGGGCGCATCGGGCGCTGATCGGGGCACTGGCTGAGAGCGGCAGATTGGACGAAGCCTGGACGTATTGCCAGGCCATGAACAGCCAGATGGACGATCACTCGATGTCCCAACTCGCGGGCGAAGTGGCCTGGGTGGTAGGAAACGTGGCCTTCATGCGGCACGATTACGCCGAGGGCATCAAGCACCACGAGCGTGCCGCCAAGCTGTTGTCCCCCGCCAATGACATTGAGCTCTGGGCCCGCTTCAACAAGGCATCGGCGGCGGTCCGGCTCTCCTCCGGAATTGTGGAGCCGGAGACGCTCTCCGCCATCGAACGGGCTGAACTCGCCCTGTCGATCGTGGGCGGAAACAAGACGGACCAGCTGGAGGTTGCCTTTATCCGCGCCCGCTGGCTCTACCTGACGGGCGACATCCCGGCCGCCATCACCAAGCTGCGAGAAATCCACGCGAACCGGGACGTCCTGGCGCGCCATACTGCGGGCGAAGTCGCTTTCCTCCTCGGGAAGGCGCTCAAAGCGGCTGGCGAAAACACGGACGCCCTGGTTCATCTCGAGGAAGCACAACGCGATTTCACCGCCGCGGGAGCAGCCGACCGCGTCCAGCAGGCCATGGACTCCGTCCTGGAAATCCGGTTGGCGGAACGTCGGGCGGCGTCAGGCCATGGCGAGAGCGCGAAGTCTTCTCGCGCAAGCTAAGAGCCCCCTTACAACGGCGAGAGCCCCGGACCAGGCGGTCCGGGGCTCTTCCTGCTTTGCCCGGCGCTTGCTTGCTGGTTGCCGCAGGCCAGGCGCTGCAGCCTAGGCGAAAGTCCGGCCGGTCAGCTTTTCGTAGGCTTCAACGTAACGGGCACGCGTTTTCTCCACGACGTCGGCCGGCAGTGCAGGCGGCGGGGTGTCACCCGAGCGGTCCCAGCCCGATTCCGCAGACGTCAGCCAGTCACGGACGAACTGCTTGTCGTACGAAGGCTGGGCCTTCCCCGGTTCGTAGGTGGAAGCGTCCCAGAACCGGGAGGAATCCGGCGTCAGGACTTCATCGCCCAAGGTGATGACACCGGTGGCGGTATCGATGCCGAACTCCACCTTCGTGTCGGCCAGGATGATGCCGCGCCCACGGGCGATCTCTTCAGCGCGGGTGTAGATCTTCAACGTCAGCTCGCTCAAGCGGGCGGCGATGTCGTCGCCCACCATCGCAACGACGTCGTCGTAGGTGATGTTCTCGTCGTGCTCGCCGACCTCCGCCTTGGCGGAAGGCGTGAAGATGGCGTGCTGAAGCCGCGAGCCGTCAACCAGGCCCGCCGGCAAGGGAATGTCGCAGACGGTGCCCGATTTCCGGTACTCCGCCAGGCCGGAACCCGTGAGGTACCCGCGAGCGATGCATTCCACGGGGAACATCTCCAGCCGCTTGCAGATCATCGCGCGGCCCTCGACCTCCGCAGGCACTCCCTCGGCAGCCGTCGACGCGAGGACGTGGTGCTCCACGCCCAGCTGCTCGAACCACCACAGGCTTAGCTGCGTCAGGATCCGGCCCTTGTCCGGGATCTCGCTGCTCAAGACGTGGTCGTAAGCGCTGATGCGGTCGCTGGCCACCACGAGGACGCGGTCCTGGCCGGATTCGCCCCCGCTGAGATCATCTGCCGGAACGTAGAGGTCGCGGACTTTGCCCGAGTAGACGTGCTTCCAACCCGGGAGGTCGAGGGTTTCGGTCTGCAGGCCGTTTGAGTTGTTTTCAGGCATGGCTCAAGCCTTCACGTTAGGGATGGAGCCGGTGGCCGGGGAGACCACGTGGATCTCCCCGCGGGCTGCCTTGCCGGCGATATCGGTACGGAACTGCGCGCCGTCGAGCTGGACCAGCTCCACGCCGTCGTAAGCCCGCTCGCGGGCCTCCACGAGGTCCGTCCCCAGCGCCACGACGGCCAGCACCCGGCCCCCGGCCGAAACTACCCTGCCTTCGTCGTCCAGTTTGGTACCGGCATGGATGACATGGACGCCTTCAAGCGCATCCACCTTGTTCAGGCCACGGATGCGGTCCCCCGTACGGGGCGTGTCCGGGTAGTTTTCGGCGGCAACGACGACGGCGACCGCAGACTCCTTAGACCAGCGCAGCTCTTCGGCTTGATCCAGTTCGCCCTTGGCAGCTGCCAGCAAGAGGGCGCCGAGCGGGGTCTTGAGGCGAGCGAGGACCGCCTGCGTCTCGGGATCGCCGAAGCGGACGTTGAACTCGATGACGCGGGTGCCGCGGGACGTCAGGGCCAGGCCGCAGTACAGGACGCCGACGAACGGCGTGCCGCGGCTGGCCATCTCGTCCACGGTGGGCTGGGCCACGCGGTCGATGACTTCCTGCACCAGGCCAACAGGTGCCCAGTCGAGCGGGGTGTAAGCGCCCATGCCGCCCGTGTTGGGGCCTTCATCATTGTCGAAAATTCGCTTGAAATCCTGCGCCGGGGACAGCGGCACAGTGGTGCGGCCGTCGCACAGCACGAACAGGGAAACCTCGGGTCCGTCCAGGAACTCCTCGATCACCACGGTTCCACCGGCGTCGAAACACGTCTGCGCATGGGCGAGGGCTTCCTCGCGATCGTTGGTGACCACCACGCCCTTACCGGCTGCCAGTCCGTCGTCCTTGACAACGTGCGGAGCGCCGAAGGTGTCCAAGGCGTCAGCGGCCTCCGCCGCATTTGTTGCCACGCGGGCCATGGCGGTGGGCACGCCGGCCTCCGCCATGACCTCCTTGGCGAACGCTTTGGAAGCTTCGAGCTGGGCAGCGGCCTTGCTGGGGCCAAAGACCGGAATGCCGGCCTCGCGGACAGCGTCGGACACGCCTGCCGCGAGCGGGGCTTCGGGTCCGACGACTACCAAGTCAACGGCTAGTTTCGTCCCAAGCGCTGCGACAGCGGCGGGGTTGTTGCCGTCGATCGCATACGTGGGAACCAGCTTGGCGATGCCGGCGTTGCCCGGAGCCGCGTGGACCTCGGAAACGTTGGGATCTTTGAGCAATGAACGGACAATGGCGTGTTCGCGGCCGCCGGGGCCAATGACGAGTACCTTCACAGTCTTCAAGGGTACTTTGTGCGGGGGCAGGACTCCTAAGCTGTGTCCCCCACTGGACATGCCCCCCCGTTGGCCACGAGCAATGGACATAGCACTGATATGCCCATTGCCCAGCGCCAACGCAGGGCATGTCCCCCTTGGCCGCCGCCATCAGGAAGCATGTCCCACCCATCCCTGGGGTGCTCCCGCTCCGAACAACCTGCATGAAGAAGCTCAGGAACTGGCTCGGTGGACCCACCGCATTGGCTGCATTGGCCGGGGTGGCCGCGGCCGGCGTCGTACTTTCCGTTGCGGAACTGATCGGCGCCTTCTTTACTGCCCGGGCCACTCATCTTCGTGCTGGCCTGCGTTCTGGGCATTGTGGCCTTCGGCAATTGGGCGCTGGGCGTGTTGGGCGTCCTCGGCATGGGTGCGGTGATCGTTGCCGCCGTGGTGACCCGGGACGGCGTCAAGCTGGGCCCAGACCCGCGGCATCAAGAAGGCTGAGGTGCAGATCGACAACGGCCCGTGGGCCGAAGCCACCCTTGCCGCGGAAGCGTCCGTGGTCACGTGGCGGCAGTGGTCCTTCGATTGGGACGCCAAGCCGGGATCCCACTACATCAAGGTCCGCGCAACAGACGGAACAGGGGAATTGCAGACTGAAAAGCGAGCGGGTTCTGTGCCGGACGGCGCCTCGGGATGGCAGGCCGTTATGGTGACCGTGGAGTAGCCCGGGAAGACGGTTGCGGCACCCTAGACTTGCATCATGCCCATGAGTTCGCATGAAACCTTCAGCGTTGATTCCGCCGTCGAGCTGGCAGTGATTGAGCGCAGCGGGTTCATCGAATCGCGCCACATCGGTTCCGCCGTCGTCCTTTCCGGTGACGGCTCCGTGGTGACCCAACTCGGCGATATCACCACCCCCATCTATGCCCGCTCCGCGCTCAAGCCTTTCCAGGCGCTCGCGTCGATGCAGTCGGGCGTGCCCTTGCGGGGCGCCCAAGTTGCCTTGGCCTGCGCCAGCCACGTGGGCTCCCTGGATCACATGGACGTGGTGGAAGGAATGCTCAAGGCCGCTGGTGTCCGGGAAGAACAGCTGCAGTGCCCCTCGGTGTGGCCACAGGACGAAGTTGCCCGCAATTGGTTGATCCGTTCCGAGCAAGGCAAGTCCAAGTTGGCTTCCAATTGTTCAGGGAAGCACGCGGCGTTCCTCTGGGCGTGCACCGAGAACGGATGGGACACGCACAGTTACCTGGAGCCCAACCATCCCTTGCAACAGCGCGTGCGGACCGTCATCGAGGAATACAGCGGTGAGAAAATCGCCCACCTCGGCATTGATGGCTGTGGAGCACCCGTGGCCGCGCTTTCCCTGACCGGGCTGGCGCGGGCCTACTCGCGCTTGGCGCGGGCCCCGCGGGACCAGAGCTCCAATGCCCGCGCGGCAACCATTGCCACGTCAATGTTGGACTACCCGTGGGCAGTGCAGGGCCGCGGCGAGGCGAACACCATTGTCATGGACGAACTCGAAGTGCTTGCCAAGGGCGGAGCGGAAGGTGTCCTGGTCTTGGCAACACCCACTGGCGCCTCCGTTGCAGTGAAGATCCTGGATGGGAATCCCCGCGCAGCTACCCTGGTTGGCTTGACGCTTCTCGCTGTTGCTGGCGCTGTGGATATTCCCGGCGTCTCCAGCGTGCTCGAAAAGGTCGTGGAGCCGGTCCTCGGCGGTGGCCACTCCGTCGGCAGGATCCGCCTCGGACACGCCGTTTCGGCGCTGCTGGACTGATTGGGGCTCCGAAAGATGGCAATTGCACGACGCCGGATCGACCTTGAGCAGGGCCGCACGGCACTGGCCGCATGGCTGACCGCCGTCGGGCAAGAAACAGAGGCGGGGACACCGCCGTCGCGCACTGTCTTGGCAACCGCGGTGCGTTACTCGCTCGAGGAGCTCACCGCCCGCGCACCCGGCAACTCGGTTGAAGTCCGGGTGCCGCCGTTCGGCGTCACCCAGTGCGTGGAAGGTCCTCGGCACACCCGCGGCACTCCCCCGAATGTCATCGAGTGCGATGCCGCCACCTGGCTGGCGATGGTGACCGGCCGCTTGGCGTGGTCCGCCGCCGTCGACGCCGGCCGGGTAGCCGCGTCGGGTCTGCGCGCGGATTTGTCGGAGCTACTGCCGCTGTTCTGAGGCGACCAGCGCCGCGGCCGCGCCAACAGCACTAAGTTATTTAGCGCAGTGGTAGTTTGCGGTTATGGTAAGTGTCCTCGCGTGGTTCTCACAGTCCGGTGTGGTGCAAGGACTAATTCTCGGTGCCGTGCTGGCGTTCTTGACGGCGATCCTCTTGATGAATGCCGTGGGGAGGGCGATCACAACAACTGTCAACGGCTGGAGTGCCATCCGCAAATGCGGCGAGCCCGGCAACGGAGTCCTAGTGCGGGCCGCCTGCGCCAAAGCCCTGCCGGTCGTCAATGTGTTTGAAGAGGCCGCGTACTGGACCACCACTGTGGATGGCTCAGGGCAAGCGCTGAGCGGCGGGCACGGATACGTCCTGCATTTTCCTGCAGGGAAACTCCCGCCGAATGACGCCTTCTGGTCGCTCACTCCCACCGATATCGTCGGATATATGGTGACCAATCCGACCAATCGCTATAGCGTTGGTGACCGGTCACCGCTCGAGCAGAACGCCGACGGTTCAGTCGATATCTATCTCCAGCATCAGGCTCCGGGTAGGCACCAGCAGAACTGGCTGCCAACTCCTCCCGGGAAGTTCAAGGTGATGTTCCGCGTGTATCTGCCTGGTGCGGCAATTCTCGACGGCACGTACCAGTTGCCGCCCATTGTAAAGGCGCAGTGATATGAACCGCCTCATCTTGAAGTATGGACGTCCCCTCACAGTCGTCATTCTGGCGGTCTTCGCTTGGGTCATCTACCGGCGGATCGCCAGCGGGGACGGGATCACTCCACTGGCCATAGCGGCAGTCATCGTATGGGTGATCGGCGCGCCGGCCTTCATCTACCTCTGGCCGCGTCTCACGGTCAACGGATACAAGAGGGCGATCGTCAAGCATGGGTTCGGTGACGGCCCGATCCCCGTCAACACGCTGTATGCCGTGCCAGGCACCTCTTCCCCGTCGGCGTCCCGCGGGAGCCTTATGGCAACCGGAGCCGACGATCTGCTCTACGTTGGCGGCTGGCTCGATTTGAGCAAAGGGCCGCAAGTCCTGCACGTTCCGGACATGGCCGGCCGCTACTTCAGCGTGCAGTTCACCCACCCGTCGACGAGCACCACTTTTGCCTACGTCGGCAAACGCACGACAGGAACCAAGGCCGGCGACTATGTTCTCAGCAGGCCCGGCTGGAAGGGAACCGTACCAAACGGCATGACGCAGATTTCTTCCCCAACCGATTCCGCGCTCGTCATTGGCCGTGTCTTCGTCGAGAGCGACAGCGATCTGCCGATCGCTTACGCGCTTGCGAAGCAAATACAGCTCGCGCCGCTGAAACAGTAGCAATCCCCTGTGCGCAGTTGAGCGCCCCACGACAGTGTCGTGGGGCGCTCAACTGGAATGGAGCGTGGTGCCTCTAGTCGGGACTGACCGAGGGGCTCCGGTGTTGGCCCGGCTTGATCATCTCGAACTGTGGGATCTCATCCGCGCTCGGCCCGCCGCGGAACTTCGGAGAGGGCTCCCGCCCTTCGCTGATGCGTTCGATTTCTTGTTCCTCAAAGACGTCCTCGGCTCCGAGCATGATCGCGGAATCCTCGTTGGTGATTTCACCGCGGAAGGCACGGAGCATAACGGAACGGTCGAACTGGCCCTCCCATTTCGCGACGACGAACGTGGCTACGCAGTTGCCTAGAAGGTTGACGACGACGCGCATCGAGTCCATGAGGCGGTCGGCGCCGAGGAGCAGGGCGACGCCTGCAACCGGGAAGATGCCGAGCGCGGCCGCCGTAGCGGACAGTGCCAGGAACGACGAGCCCGGTACGCCGGCCATGCCCTTGGACGTCAGGAGCAGGACGCCCAGGGCTGCCAACTGTTGCCCGAGGTCGAGGTGATGACCGAAGGCCTGGGCCAGGAACAGCAACGAGATCGAAAGGTAGATCGCGGCGCCGTCGAGGTTGAATGAGTAGCCCGTGGGGACAACCAGGCCTGTGGTGGCACGGGAGCAGCCGGCATTGGTCAGCTTGGTCATGATGCGCGGCATGACGGCTTCGGTGGATGCCGTGCCAAGTGCGAGGAGGAATTCCTCACGGGTGTACTTCAGGAACTGCCACAGGGGCACCCGGGCGAAGCTCCAGGCCACGAGGAACAGCAGGCCGATGAAGACGATGGCTGCCCCGTAACAGGAGGCGATCAGGAGCGCATACGTCCCCAGGGTGTCCAGTCCGTACTGGCCGATGATGAAAGCCATGGCACCAAAGGCACCAATGGGCGCGACTTTCATGATCCAGGACATGATCTTGAAGATCAGTTCCAGGACGGTTTCCATGAGGCTGATGACCGGGAGGCAGCGCTCACGCCCGATGACGACGATTGCCGCGCCAAAGAAGACCGAGAAGAAGAGGACCTGCAGCAGGCTGTTGCTTGCGAAAGCGCCGATCACAGACGTGGGAATGATGTCCAGGAGGAAGGAAGCCGCGTCCTTGGGCGGGGCAGTCCCGGTCTTTGCGTTCAGCGCATCCTGGGAGAGAGTGCTGGGATCGATGTGCAGTCCAGCACCCGGCTGGACAAGGTTTCCGACAATCAGGCCGAAGACCAGTGCGAAAAGCGTGGCGCCGGTGAAGTACAAGAGGGCCTTGACCCCGACCCTTCCGACCGCCTTGACGTCGCCCACTGCCGAGATTCCCGTGACGATCACGAGGAAGATCAGCGGAGCGATGATCATCTTGATGAGTTGAATGAAACCATCGCCCAGTGGCCGGAGGGTGGACCCGATGTTCGGCCAAAAATGGCCGATGAGTACACCTGCGACGACGGCGATCAGAATTTGGAAGAAGAGCGACTTGTACAGTGGCTTCTTCTTCCGCGGGGCCGAACTCGCCTTCAGCGCCGCAGAGTCTGGGAACTTCATTGATCTGAACCAATCATTTGGGAACAGCCCCCGATTTCGGGGATGAAATCAATGTAATCCCGCTCACACGATTCCACAAGAGGGAATCTAATTTTCATATTGTGGAAAAGATGCCATCATGAATGGATTCTTTGTGCCTGTGCAAGCCCCGAGCCAAGAGCATACTGAGGGCATGACCGACCGCGACGACTTCCTGGACTGGGTGAAGTCCGCGCTGCACCAAGCGGAACTGGCTGCCGACACTGTCACCGAGTGAACACCCTGTAGCCGCGCTCTGAGTCGAAGCCATGGATTTCACGGGTGTCCAAGGCAGCCATGAACTCCAGCGTCTGGCTGGTGATGACCTGGCCCGGAACAAGGATGGGGAAGCCCGGAGGGTAGGGGGTGACGAATCCGGCCGAAACAACTTCCTCGCCTTCCGCGATCCTGGCCTTGAGGTCGTCGGCCGACAGGTAGGTGGTTGATCCGTCTTTGTAGCTCTCGAAATAGGCGGCACGGATGTCCCCATCGGGACTGAGCGGATCCCGCCGAAAGCGCCTCGCGAACCTGCTGAAATCGGGCAACGGCGGAGTGGCTCCCGTGAGGCCCTCGGCGGGGCCGGCGTCTGCCGTTTTCGGCGCCGGCCATTCCTCCTCGAAAGACTCGGCGAGCTTGACCAGGACTTCGATCAGGTAGGCGACGGCGCTGCGGGACGTGCCGATGTTGGTCATGAAGAGCACGGTGTTACGGGAGGTCTTGTTGACTTGGATCCCGTGCTTGTCGGCGAGATACCGGTGCCGGAAAGTGTCGCCGTCGACCCCTGTCCGGCTGATGTCCAGCGTGAGGCGGCTTGGGTCGACGACGAACTCGTCGTGCAGCCAGGCGTCCGCCAGTGCTGCCAGCCCATCCCGGAGCGGCATGGCACTGCCGGTTTCCCGATAGGGCGCCGCAATGAGGTCCCTCGACGTGAGGACCCGGAAGTATTTCTTCAGCAGGGGGTGGCGGGCCACTGCCTGGGCAACGATGGTTGCCAGATCCGCCTGTTTCTGGACCAGTCCGAAACCCTCAAGCTCCACCTGGCGGCGGCCGATGTCGAGCGAAGCAAGGATCTGGTAATTGGGCGATGTGGAGGTATGGGTCATATATGCTTCGCGAAACGACTCTTGGTTATTCTCACTGAAGTCTTGGTCGAAGACATGGATCATGGATCCCTGACGTAGCGAGGTGAGGGTCTTGTGGGTGGACTGCGTGGCGTAGACGCGCAGCCGCGCTTTCGCTGGATCCGGGATCAGCCGGGTCTTCAGCCAGAGTTCATCATCGGCGGGCGCGCCCGTCACCGCGTCGTGGAGCGATGCCGCCTGTTCGGCGTGCCTGGCGACATAGCCGGGATCACTGAATGAGGCCTCGAGCTTCCTCGCCGCGGCCATGGCCGTCCTGCGCCGGAAGACGGGGTGGGACCGGGCGAAGGCGAACCAGGCTTCGTCCCAAAGGAAGACGAGGTCCGGCTTGATGGCCAGGCATTCTTCCATGACACGTTCTACGTCATAGACGATGCCGTCGAAGGTGCAGTTGGTCAGCGTGATCATCTTGACTTCGTCCAGGCGCCCGGCACATCGGTAGGCCAGCAATCGGGCCTTGATGGTGGCCAAGGGTACGGCACCGTAGAACGCGAACTTGTCCAGCGGGTAGGCGTCCAAGTAGGAAACCTGGGCTCCGGCGAGGACGAAAGCGTAGTGGTGGGATTTGTGGCAGTTGCGGTCGACGAGGACCACATTCCCTGGAGCAAGGATGGACTGATGGACGATCTTGTTGGCAGTGGACGTTCCATTGGTGACGAAGAAGGTCTTCTGGGAACCGAAAGCACGCGCCGCCAAGTCCTGGGCCTCCTTGATCGATCCGTGCGGGTCCAACAGCGAATCGAGGCCTCCCGACGTTGCGGACGTCTCGGCCAAGAGAAGGTTCATCCCGTAGAAATCGGCCATGTCGCGGATCCAGGGCGAATTACCCACCGAGCCGCCGCGAGAGATCGGCAAGGCGTGGAAGACGCTGGCCGGCCGCCGGCTGTATTCCTGTAGCGCGGTGAAAAACGGGGTCCTGTACCGCTCGGCGACACCCGACAACAGCGATAGGTGCAGGTCGAGATTGTCTTGCCTGCGGAAAATCCTGCGGAACCGCTTCGTCAGTGAACCCGCGAGGCTCTCCATGGCGACACCGGCCACCAGGTACACATCCAGTTCGGGGCGTAACTCGGAGATCTGTTCGGCCAGGCTGAGGAACCTGCCTAGCGGTGGCGTCCCGGCAAGTTCAGGGCTCACGAGGCCGGCAAGGTATTTCCTCAGGTCGCGGCCAAGCGGCTGGCTGCTGCCGATGGTGAATCCGGGGCGGAGAATGCACGCCTGGATGGCAGGGTTCAGGATCAAGGCAACCAGCGCATCCACGTAGCTGGGAACCACGATGAGTTCATAGGTGAAGGCATCGGACGGCCTCCGCTGGGCCAGCATTTCCGCTCTCAGCGCTTCGGCTTCTTGTTCGGTGATGTCGTCGACAAACAGGACCTCGAACCGGGGCCGCTCGCTCGCCGGCCGTTGCTCCCGGGAGCCTTCGTCCTGAACACCCGGGATGGAGCGCCCGGCCCCGGGCTGCCCTGATTCCGGGCCGATTCGGCCCGGAATGGCTGGTCCCGGACTGACGGTAGGCATCAGGTGGGACATTCCGCGGATCATCTCCAGCCCGGCGTCGTAATCACCGGATTCCACGCAGTCGAGTAACGGCGCCAACGCGGCGAGCCCCGGCGCTGCCCAATACAGTTCCATCGCCTGAAGAAGGCGCAGCGCCTGAACGGCTTGGTCCTGCAGTCCGGAGCGCGGCGGCGTTCCCGTGCCGCCCTTTGCCAGCTGCTTGAACGCGTACCCGAGAAACTCCCACGCGTCGGCGCGCGAACGCCACGCGCTGCTGGGCGTGCCGATGTCCCGCTGGCTTCGCTTGGTCAGGGTGGCGCTGTTGTTTCGGGGCGTGATGCCGGGCAAGGTGGTTCCGCTTTCCATCAATTCGTTGTGCATCAGGAGCGTTGGCCGCCCTGGGAGAAGGAGCCGACGACGACGGGCAGGTCGCCAGTGTGGCTGCGTCGGGCCTCGGCTGCCTCCAGGATCCGTTCGCGGCAAGCGAACCAGCCGGCAATGAGCAGGGGTATCAGGAGCAGCAGGGAAGCGAGCACCCAGCGCCCGGTCTCCGAGAAGCCCATCGTGACGAGAACGAAGGCAAGGAAGGCGAGCGTGAGGTATGAGGTGAAGGGGGCTCCGAAGAGCCGGAATGACGGACGAACGGCCTTGCCGAGCCTGACCCAGGTCTGAAGCTTGATGTGGCACAGGATGATGGTTGCCCAGCCGCCGATAATCCCGATCGCAGACACCTCGAGAACGATCTCAAACACTTGGGACGGCACCAGGGCATTCAGGCCGACGCCAAGAAGAGTGATCACCGCTGTCAGCAGGATGCCGCCATACGGCACCCCCGATTTGCTCATCCTGGCGGTGAACTGTGGCGCGGAGCCATTGACCGCCATGGACCTCAAGATCCGGCCCGTGGAATAGAGGCCGGCGTTGAGACTCGACAAAGCCGCTGTCAGGACAACGAAGTTCATCACGGATGCCGAAACAGCCGCGGCATGGGGATCTCCGAGATGGGAAAAGAAGGTGACGAAGGGCGATTCGCCGGATTTGTACGCGGTGAAGGGCATGAGCAACGAGAGGAGCACCACGGAACCGACATAGAAGAGTGCGATCCGGAAGACCACCGTGTTGACGGCCTTGGGCATCACCTTTTCCGGGTTGGCAGTTTCGCCTGCAGCCGTACCAACAAGTTCAATCGCGGCATACGCGAATACGACGCCGCTGATCGCGAGCAGGGGCGCCACGGCTCCCGTCGGGAAGGCTCCGCCGTGGTCCAGGATCACGCCCAGCCCGGGAACGCCGATGTCGGTCTTCCCGCCAAAGACGATGAAGCAGACCCCGACGACGAGGAAGGCTACCAGTGCAGTCACCTTGATCATGGCGAACCAGAATTCCATCTCGCCGAAGATCTTCACGGAGACGAGGTTGAGGGCCAGGACAATGACGAGGGCGCAGAGTGCGATCAGCCATTGCGGGATTGTTTGCAGCGGCACCCAGAATTGCCCCCAGAATTTGACGTAAAGCGCCACGGCCGTGACATCGACAATCGAGGTCATAGCCCAGTTCAGAAAGTACAACCAGCCTGCCGCGTAGGCCAGCTTCTCGCCATAGAACTCCCTGGCGTAGGACACGAACGAACCCGAGGATGGCCTGTGGAGAACCAGTTCGCCAAGGGCGCGCAGAATCAGGAACGCAAAGAACCCGCAAAGGGCGTAGACGAAGATCAAGGCCGGACCGGAACCATTCAATCGGCCACCCGCCCCCATGAAGAGGCCCGTTCCGATCGCGCCCCCGATCGCTATCATTTGGATCTGCCGGGGTTTGAGGGTCTTGTGGTAACCAGCGTCCTCGCTTGAAAAATCCTGGGCAGCGGTTGAACGGTCGCCAAGAAGCTCCCGGTTGTTTTCCAGCGAATCAGCGAGATCAAGCCCGGCAATCTGAGCCCCGGCGATCGGGCTCGGCGCAGGCGGGTTCAGTGTGCGTTTCATTCCAGGGGTCTCCTTTGACTCCGGTTCCGCGGGTGCGGTTGCATGCTCCAGAACTTGTCCCCCTGCTGACGCGTGGAATCACAGCTACACTGCTGGATCGTCAGAGGAGGGGACGGAAACAACTCTAGGTTCCGGCGGAAGGGAAGGAACTGTCTGGCCAGCTAAATTCGCCCGATCCCCGTTGTGCGTGAATGACAACTTCATTCCGCCAGAGTGCGAGTAGTGTTCATGGCTGTGAGCGCGGCTAAGCCGCTTAGAGGAAGTGAATACGGGTGGCACCCCATGAATCTGCCGAGCATGTCATTGGCGCCATGCTCAGCGACATACTTGAAGACATTGGCGTCGACAACGGGCAACTGCTGGTTCCTCCCGGAACGGACAACGGCACGGTTCGTGAAACGGTGATCGTGGACGCCGAGGACGAGGCGCCGGTCCAACACGGGAGCTTGGTCCTGCTGATCGGAGTCCGGGGTCGCGCGGCATTGCCCGGCATCCGGAAGCTGATTCCGGACTACCCTGCCGCCGTCGCGGTGAAAGGGAACGAGGAGGACCTGGACGCCGTCCGGGAAGTGCTGCTTCCCACCGGAATCGGCCTGATCGCAGTGTCTCCTGCAATGAACTGGGGCACGCTGGAGAGCGTCGCCAAGAACCGCATCCAGGAGCCTGCATTTTCCACCGACGCCTCCACGATCATTCACCGGGATCTCTTTGCGATCGCCCAGACCACCGCGACCCTGGCCAACGGCCACGTGGTCATTGAGGATCCGGCAAACCGCGTCCTCGCGTACTCACCGGCCTCCAACGACGTCGATGAACTCCGCAGGCTCTCCATCCTGGCCCGGCGTGGACCTGAGCGTTACCAAAAACTGTTGAAGGAATCAGGGGTCTACAAGCACCTGCAAGCGGCCGAAGCTCCCATCCATATGGAAGCCAACCCGACGGAAGGTCTCCGGGAGCGCGTGGCGATCGGTATCCACGCAGGCAACAGGATCCTGGGGTACATCTGGCTTCAGGAAGGGAAGGAACCCCTCGCTCACAACACGGACAAGCTCATGGTTGGAGCGGCACGGCACGCGGCCATAGAACTGGTCCGGCACCGCAACGAGCAATCCCAGGCACTACGGCGCGACCGGATCTCCAGCCTGCTCAGCGGCACTCCCCAGATCCATTCCCAGGCACAGTCCGCGGGCATCGATCCATCCAAGCCGGCAGCCCTCGTCCTGATTTCCGCCCAAGGCGACGACGAGACGGCAGCGGGCTTGCAACTGCGGCGTGGCGAGTTGGCCAATGTGGCATCGATCCATGCGGCCGCCTACCGTCCCGGTGCCGTGGTGGGAGCCATCGGCCTGGAAATAGCCATGATTCTTCCTGACCTTGACCCCATAAAGTCTCCGCCGGCCATCAACCGCCTCATCAACGTCATTGTCCGGGATGCGAGGGTCCACCTGCACTGCCAGGTGCAGGCCGCCGTCGGGCCCGTCGTCGAACGCCTGGACGCATTGCATGGCACGCTGGAGCACGTCCGCA
The DNA here is from genome assembly GCF_057747935.1 of Arthrobacter sp. DMZ02-1R. Lineage (NCBI taxonomy): Bacteria > Bacillati > Actinomycetota > Actinomycetes > Micrococcales > Micrococcaceae > Arthrobacter > Arthrobacter sp. DMZ02-1R. Next base: position 736,117 of record NZ_CM173230.1, on the reverse strand, counting down.
GTGTACTAAAGGTCCTGGAAAGCACGCCCTCGATCCACGTGGCGTCCTACGCGGACGTGGAAACGACCGTTCTGACGAAGGAATTGCTGGAGCTTCTGGCTTCGAGGACCGACCTTCGGCATGGAGGGATCTCCCTGCTGTGCAGCAAGTACCCCGAGTTCGCCACTACGCTGTTGACCTACCTTGAATTCTTCGGTGATGTGAACCGGTGCGCGGAAGAACTGGCCGTCCACCGGAATACGGTCCATTACCGGCTGCGGCGAGCCTGCGAAGTGGCCGGCATCGACCTCCACTCCGCAGAGCAACGGCTGCTCGCACACCTTCAGCTGAGGCTGTGGAACCACTCCGAAGGACGGCGCTAAGAAACATGGATCTCCAGAATCTCCTTGACGACATTGCCGGCACGGTTCAGCCCTTGCTCGGCCAAGGAGCGCCCGCAGACTACATCCCGAGCCTGGCCGCGGTGGATACCAAGCAATTCGGCATTTCCGTGGCAACCTCCAGCGGTGACGTGTTCTCCTCCGGCGACGCTGACGTTCCCTTCTCGATCCAAAGCATTTCGAAGGTCTACGCCCTCGCCCTGGTGCTGGCCGGGGACGGCGACCGCATCTGGAAGCGCGTGTTCCGGGAGCCATCCGGCAATCCGTTCAATTCCCTGGTACAGCTGGAACACGAAGACGGAATTCCGCGGAATCCGTTCATCAATGCCGGCGCCCTGGTTGTCACCGACAGGCTGCTCAGCATCGCGGGTGACTCGCCATCTCCCGTCCGGGAATTGCTCCGGCAAGAAAGCGGCAACAGCTCTATCGATGCCGACCCCGTAGTGGCCGCTTCGGAGGCGGAGAACAGTCACCGCAACGCCTCGCTGGCACACTTCCTGGCCAGCTACGGAAACCTCGAAAACCCCGTGGACTCGGTCCTCGAGGCCTACATCAACCAGTGCGCCCTGGAAATGAACTGCACCGATTTGGCCCTTGCGAGCAGGTTCCTGGCCAATAACGGGCTGCGCGGGGACGGCACACCGCTGTTGTCCCCGTCCCAGACCAAGAGGATCAACGCCGTGATGCTCACATGCGGCACCTACGACGCCGCGGGCGAATTCGCCTACCGCGTGGGACTCCCGGGCAAGAGCGGGGTAGGCGGCGGCATTGTGGCTGTGGTGCCCAACAGATGCACCATCTGCGTCTGGAGCCCTGGCCTGGGGCGATCCGGGAATTCGCTGGCGGGCGTTGCCGCCCTGGATGAGTTCACCACCCGCACGGGCTGGTCGATCTTCTAGCCCGGCGCTGGGCTTCTAACCGCGCCGAGCTAGCCGCGTCCCACGAACGGCATCCCCGCCGCGGTCACCACCACTGAACCAACATTGGCCGACGCCGGCATATTGGCCATCATGAGCACCGCCCGTGCGGCATCCTCCACAGGAAACATTGGCTCCACGCGTCTACTCCCATCGGCCTGGAGCGCCCCCGAGCCCACGCCGATGGTGTCCATGATTTCGGTGCGCGTGTTGCCGATATCGATCTGCCCGCAGCTGATACCAAAGGGGCGCCCGTCCAGCTCAATGCTCTTGGTCAGGCCGCTCATGGCGTGTTTGCTCACCGTGTACGCAACGGACAATGGCCGCGGCGAATGGGCCGAGATTGAGCCGTTGTTGATGATGCGCCCACCTTGCGGTTCTTGCGATTTCATGGTCCGCACAGCCTCGGCCGCGCACAGCATGGAGCCCGTGACATTCACGGCCAGCGTGGCATCCCAATCGGCCACGCTGATCTCGTCCACGCCTCCGGAAGGACCGAAGATGCCAGCGTTGTTGAAAAGGACGTCGACCCTCCCCCAGCGCCGGCGGGCCGCGGCGAAAAGGCGCACGACGTCGTCGGGCACTGTCACATCGCACGGCACCGCAAGCGCCTCCGGGTGGCCGTCAGCGGTCTCGAGAAGCTGCGCTTCCCGGCGACCGGCGAGGGTAACGCGGTAGCCCTCGGCCAACAGAAGCCGGGAGACTGCCCGCCCGATCCCGGAACCTGCTCCGGTGACGACGGCGACCCGGGGCTGGGTGGGGATGGTTTCGCTCACGCGGTTCTCCTGGTTGTTGAACTAGTGCGCGGCGGGTGCATCCGCCGTCGTCGTGTCTGTGATCGTCAGCGGCCAGCCTATGACCGTCTTGGGGCGCGGCGTGGCGTAGGTCCGGACCTTGGACGTGGAGAGGCCCAGGCGGACCAGCGACTCGGCGATGGTCACCGCGGCGGCCACTCCATCCACTACCGGGACGCCACAACGTTGGCGGATCTGCTCGTCGAGCCCGGCCATGCCTCCGCAGCCGAGGACGATCACTTCTGCCTTGTCCTCACGCACGGCCCGTTCAGCCTGTTCCACAATGGCTTCCACAGCGCGGTCCGGGTATTCCTCGAGTTCCAGCACGGCCATCCCGCTCGCACGGACCGAGGCGCAGCGGGCGTCCAGCCCGGCAAGCTTCAAGCGATCCTCGATGAGCGGAACCGCACGATCCAATGTGGTGACCACCGAGTATTTGTGGCCGAGGAACATCGCAGTACTGGCAGCGGCCTCGGTGATGTCGACCACCGGGACGTCGAGGAGCTCCTGAAGCCCCTCGCGGCCGTGCTCGCCGTAACCCGCCTGGATGACGGCGTCGAACGGTTCTGGGTAATTGACCACGCGGTCCATTACAGCGATGGCGGCAAGGTAGCTTTCAAAGTTCCCTTCGCAGGAATCGGCGCCGAACCGTGGGGTGATGCCGATGATTTCAGTGCCCGGACCCGCGACGTTTCGAGCCTGGGCCGCGATGGAGTCCGTCATGGATTGGGTTGTGTTGACGTTTGCGACGAGGATTCGCATGGGTTCCTCCTTGATTGGGTTGCCTGGTAGCCGGGTTAGCCCAACTGACTCGCAGTCGTTGTCGTTTTGACGAGCCAAAACGACATTAACTGCGAGTCAGTTGAGTATTAGTGGTTGCTGACGACGGCGATCGACTCACCGGAGATGTCGCTGTGCTGCTGCTTCTTGTCTGCAAGCAAGTAGTAGAACAACGCCCCGATGCCGGCGCCGAAGAACCAGGCGAACGGTGCTGCGGCCTCCAGTGCGGGTACGAATGCAATCAGGATGGCGACGACGGCGGCCGGAACCATGGCGGCGATCGCCCGGGGGTTGACGCCACGCTTGTAGAAGTAAGTGCCGGAAGGGTGGTCCGTGTAAAGGTCGAGGACATTGACCTTGCCGCGGCGCAGGAGCCAGTAGTCGGCCATCACGACGCCGAACAGCGGTCCGAGCAGCGCGCCGAGTCCGCCCAGGAAGTACACGATCACCAGGGGGTTGTTGTAGAGGTTCCACGGCAGGATGATCAGGCCGATGGTGCCGCTGACCCAGGCTGCCTTGCGGAAGTTCAGGTGCTTGGGGAAGAGGTTGGTCAGGGCGTAGACAGGTGCCACGAAGTTCGCCATGAGGTTCACTGCGATAGTCAGGATCAGCAAGGCAAGGCAGGCCAGGACCAGGAAGAGCGTGTTGGGGATGCTCTGCACGATGTCCGAGGGGCTTTCAATGATCTTGCCGTTGATCTTGTACTGGCCGCCGGCCATGATGACCACGATTGCGCCGAATAGGAGCATGTTGATCGGGATGCCCCAGAAGTTGCCGCGGACAATCGACTTCTTGGACACCGAGGAACGGGTGAAGTCGCAGAAGTTCAGGACGAAGGTGCCGTAGATGGAGACCCAGAGGGCGCCGCCGGCAAAGATCGTGCGCCACATCTCGCCGCCTTCGAGTCCCTTGATGCCGGACCACTGGATGGCACCCCCGGCCTCGACGAAGACCCAGATGGCAATGGCCAGCATGGTGACGAGAATGATGGGGCCAGCGAAGGCCTCGTACTTGCGGATCATTTCCATGCCGAAGCTGACAATGACCAACTGAACAATCCAGAGCGATACGAAGGCGATCCAGCCGAGCGTGGATAGGCCCAGGATGGAGTTGGCATCCAAGTCCTTGAGTCCTGGGAACATGGCGACAAGCATGACGCGGAGCACCACCGAGGCTAGGTAGGTCTGAATTCCAAACCAGGCAATGGCCACGGCCCCGCGGACCAGGCTGGCGAGCTGAGCGCCCCGGATGCCGAAGCTGATCCGGCTCATCACCGGGAAGGGAACGCCCGTCTTCTGGCCCATGAAGCCGGAGAAGGTCAGGAGGGTGAATAGCAAAACTGCGCCAATGCCAAGGGCCACGAGGATTTGCCACCCGCCCAGGCCAAGCGAGAAGAGGCCGATGGCGAACGCATAGTTGCCAAGGCTGTGGACGTCGTTGGCCCAGAGGGTGAAGATGCTGTAGCTGGTCCAGCGCCTGCCCTCTTTCTTGGTGGGGGCAAGGTCCAGGTTGTAAAGGCTGGGGCTGATGGTGCGGCCTGCTGCGACGGACGCTACATCGCAGAGCGTTTCATTTCCTACTGACGGATGTACCGAACTGCCAGGCAGTATGGTCTGCTCCGAAGCCGTTGTGACGCCGACTGGGGGAGTCGATTGCATCGTGTATCTCCACTTCTTTGTGGTGCTTCAACTAGGCTTCCGAGACGCTGTGAGAGGATGTGAAGCTTTTTCGCATCGTGGAATCTAGTTATTGAATAGTGAAATAACTTTATGAGCCAGGTCACCTTTGGTCAAGGGCTTCACTCCCGACGGCGGTCACAATCGGCCATCTGGCGCCGCGTGGCCTCGCGAGGACCAGCCTCTGCGGCGCTAGATTGACGCTTGGCGAACGCATAGCTAATCTCGAAATACAGAATTTTATTCTCACAATACGAAATTTCCATGCACGTTTCAGCGCGCACTACAGTGCAAGCGCCCAGACATTCAATGAAGAGAGGTTGGACGTGGCTGCAGGAGAAGAGACCTCACACATCCTTAGCGGGTTGACTTCCCAGCTGCCTGATCGTGATCCGGAAGAGACTGCCGAGTGGGTTGAGTCTTTGGATGCGTTGATCAGGGAGCAGGGCACGGAGCGGGCGCAGTTCATCATGCGCAGCCTGCTTCAGCGGGCGGGGTCCCAGTCGGTGGGGGTGCCGATGGTGACGACCACCGATTACGTGAACACGATCCCGGCGGACCAGGAGCCGGTGTTCCCGGGCAACGAGGAGTTCGAGCGCCGGTACCGGGCGTACATGCGCTGGAACGCGGCCGTGATGGTGCACCGGGCGCAGCGGGCGGACATCGGGGTGGGCGGGCACATCTCGACCTATGCCGGGGCCGCGACCCTGTACGAGGTCGGCTTCAACCATTTCTTCCGCGGCAAGGACCACCCCTCGGGCGGGGACCAGGTGTTCTTCCAGGGACACGCGTCCCCGGGCATGTACGCGAGGGCGTTCATGGAGGGCCGGCTGAGCGAGGAGGACCTGGACGGGTTCCGGCAGGAAAAGTCCAGACAGGGCCATGCCCTGTCCTCCTACCCGCACCCGCGCCTGATGCCCGCGTTCTGGGAATTCCCGACCGTGTCCATGGGCATCGGCCCGATGAACGCGATCTACCAGGCCCAGTCCAACCGCTACCTGCACGACCGGGGGCTGAAGGACACTTCCGGCCAGCAGGTCTGGGCGTTTCTGGGCGACGGGGAAATGGACGAGCCCGAGTCCCGCGGCCTGCTCCAGCTCGCCGCGAACGAGAACCTGGACAACCTGAACTTCGTGATCAACTGCAACCTCCAGCGCCTGGACGGGCCCGTGCGGGGCAACGGGAAGATCATGCAGGAACTGGAGGCGTTCTTCCGCGGCGCGGGCTGGAACGTCATCAAGGTCGTCTGGGGCCGGGAATGGGATGACCTGCTGGCCCGGGACACCGACGGGTCCCTGGTGAAGATCATGAACGAGACCGTGGACGGGGACTACCAGACCTACAAGGCCGAGTCCGGCGGGTTCGTGCGCGAACACTTCTTCGGCAAGACCCCGGCCACCAAGGACCTGGTCGCGGACCTGGACGACAACCAGATCTGGGGCCTCAAACGCGGCGGCCACGACTACCGCAAGGTCTACGCCGCGTACAAGGCCGCGGCCGAGTTCAAGGGCAAACCCACCGTGATCCTGGCCAAGACCGTCAAGGGCTACGGGCTCGGACCCCACTTCGAGGGCCGCAACGCGACCCACCAGATGAAGAAACTCACCATGGCAGACCTCAAGGCCTTCCGGGACCACCTGCGCATCCCCATCACCGACGAACAACTCGACACGGACCTGTACCGGCCCCCGTACTACCACCCCGGCATGGACGCCCCGGAAATCCGGTACATGATGGACCGCCGCGCCGCCCTGGGCGGGCCCGTCCCCGAACGCCGTTCCACCCACACCCCCGTGGTGCTGCCCGAGGAGAAATCCTACGAGGTCGCCAAACGCGGCTCCGGTAAACAGCAGGCCGCCACCACCATGGCCTTCGTGAGGCTCCTGAAGGACCTCATGCGGGACAAGAACTTCGGCGCCCGCTTCGTCCCGGTCGTCCCGGACGAGTCCCGGACCTTCGGCATGGACGCGTTCTTCCCCACCGCGAAGATCTACAACCCCAAGGGCCAGAACTACCTCTCCGTGGACCGGGACCTCGTCCTGGCCTACAAGGAATCCCCCATGGGCCAGCTCATCCACCCCGGCATCAACGAAGCCGGCGCCGTCGCCGCGTTCACCGCCGCCGGCACCGCGTACGCCACCCACGGCGAACCCCTCGTGCCGATCTACGTGTTCTACTCCATGTTCGGCTTCCAACGCACCGGCGACGCCTTCTGGGCCGCCGCGGACCAGATGACCCGCGGCTTCATCATCGGCGCCACCGCCGGACGGACCACCCTCACCGGCGAAGGACTCCAGCACGCCGACGGCCACTCCCCCATCCTGGCCTCCACCAACCCCGCCGTGCTCACCTACGACCCCGCCTACGGCTACGAAATCGGCCACATCATCCGCGACGGACTCCAACGCATGTACGGGGAACACTCCGAGGACCGGAACCTCATGTACTACCTCACCGTCTACAACGAACCCATCACCCAGCCCGCGGAACCGGAAAACCTCGACACCGAAGGCCTCCTCAAAGGCATCTACCTGCTCGCCCCGGCCGAGCCCGAGGACCGGGACACCAAGGGACCCCGCGCACAGATCCTCGCCTCCGGCGTCTCCGTCCCCTGGGCCCTGGACGCCCAGAAACTCCTCGCCGGCGACTGGGGCGTCTCCGCCGACGTCTGGTCCGTGACCTCCTGGAACGAACTCCGACGCGACGGACTCGCCGCCGAAGAACACGCCTTCCTCAACCCCGGCGAACAACCCCGCACCCCCTTCATCGCCCGGCAACTCGCCGGCGCCACCGGACCCGTCATCGCCGTCACCGACTACATGAAAGCCGTCCCGGACCAGATCCGCCAATTCATCCCCAACGAATTCGCCTCCCTCGGCGCCGACGGCTTCGGCTTCTCCGACACCCGCCAAGCCGCCCGCCGCTACTTCAAAAACGACACCCACTCCATCGTCGTGAAAGCCCTGCAACTACTCGCGGCGAGGGGCGAGGTAGACCCGAGTGCGCCGTCGTACGCGATTGACCGCTACAAGCTCCTGGACGTCACCGCCGGCACCACCGGCGGTTCAGGAGGCGACGCCTAAGGTGCCCTAAAACTAATCGGCGGCAGTGCTCCTGTGAGCACTGCCGCCGATTTCTTATTTAGCTCCGAGCGAGCGGTGATCCACCACGAATCCTGTGGCGGCACTCTCCCTGACTGCATTGATTCCGGCCACGAGGGCCGCGATATCCGGGAACTTAGGCGACACTGCCACGACCGTTCCATCGTCGGCCTTCAATCGGAAGTGGAACGCTTGCTCCCCTGCTGCCAAGATTTCGAAAATGCCAGACATAAACTCTCTTTCCACCGCGGATGCATCGTTGCATCCCTTTCGATGACCACTGACTCTCGTGAAGTCCCTAAGAGAATATCCGCCATCGGAGCGTCCCATAAGGCCTACCCATGGGTAATATTCAACCTTTTTCGGTAGACCTATGCCGGAATCCGAGGTGAACCGGAAGACATGGGGACATCCAAGGTCTAGGCCCGGCCGGCGCTGCCCGGGGCGCAGGAGGGACTGCATCAACAAGGACACCGTAAGCCAACTTCCGAGCGCACCGGCTTGACTTGACTAGTTGCCCTCGTCGCAGATATTTCGCGGCACTTGCAACATGAATCGTCTGCACGCGCCACAAGTTAGGCATGAAGATTCAAACAGCGCCTTCCGTGCCCGTTGAGAATGGCATGTGGCAGCTTCTGGACCGGTGGCGGGACCAGAGCCTGCGCGATGGCTGGCGGTATGTCCGGGACTGGTTCGTACCAGAAGTCGAAGGCATGGCCTTCTCGGTGATGAACGGGAATTCCTCTGTTGGTGCAGCCCGGCATCTGGGCGCATCGCGTTCCTTCCACGGCGTGGGGATAGCTGAAACGATGACCGATCTGCGGTCCCTCTTCACAGCTGCCGGACAACCGGTCGATCAAAGCGCACTGCAGGACATCGCCGTCGGATGGGTAGAGGCCAGAGAGCAAGACCAACAGCCTTCGTCCTGTACGGATGTCACAACGGGCCTGGCAACCACAGCCCATTTCGAACGCGCACTTCAAGACGCGCGTCGGACAGCGAACGGGCCCGGCAAGTTCATCTTGGGGGCTTTCCTGTTTCCTCTCATGGACAAACAACTGAAAGGCTCCTGGACCCTGTCCGTGGAAGTGGGTCGAATCTGCGCCCAGGAATTCACCGGCGAATCAGCGATACAGGTGTACCGCCATGGCAGGGTGGACTTCCTCATCCAAGGTTCAACAGGGAATCTTGCTGATGCGCTGAGGTGCAAGAGGCGCCTTGAAGCGCTGCGCAACGGGGCCCTCGGCCCTTGCAAGCTCCGGTACCAGCCGATCCCGTCAACGGACGCCGAAGCCATGAGCCTCATGGCGCAGCTCCGAGGGATCCCGGTAAGGCCGCAGTCGCGATGACCTGCCATGAAAGTCCGGCGAATCTGTTCGCTTCAACCACTGGCCCCGACCGACGCGCGAACGAGGGCTCACTAAGGGAAATTGCCATCATGGATGCCGTTCTCAGCCTGCCGGGCCATAGCCCAGCCAGTGAACGGGACACCGCCACCGGCACTCGGCGGTTCACCTCATCGATGGTCACCGTCCAGGAACCGATGGCACCTCCCGGCAAAGACGCTATCGGCCAAGCACCCGCCCGCGGACGTCGCCGGGCAGAAACGCCGAGAGCCCAATGGCTGAACACACTTTTCCCAAGGAGGTCCTAATGCTCCAGATCCCGGGCAACCCGGACAATCAAATTGAACGGCAACCCCATGAAACGAGACACGCATCGCCTCCATCGGATGCCACCGCTCCCGGAGTCTTCTTGGCGTGTCCCCTGCACGGTGCCGGAGTGCGCCTGGTCCACTACGCACACAAGGCCACAGCGGCTCCTCACGACACCCTGACCTATTCTGCCTGGGTCATCAATGATTCAGGGGAAGTCCTCACCGATGTCACCCTTGTCCTGCGGTCCTTCACCAACGCAGGACTGGAAGAGCTGAGCTACGCGACCGGCCCGTCCGTCTTGAGTTTCGGTCCGATGCCAGCCGGAGGGGAAACCGAGTTCGTCTTCACGTATGTCGTCACCGAAAACGACCAAAGCCATGCAGGAGAGCTCATCAGCGCCATGGCTGTCCAGGCACTGACCGTCACCGGGGCGAGGCTCTGGGATGAACACGACGCCATCACACCCATTTCCTTTCCCTGAATAGCCCTCTGCCGGATCAGGTTCCGCAGGACGGTGCAGCCGGTTCACGCCTGTTGGCGGAGGGGTGGCCGGCCCTGCCGCGCCGTTTTGCGGATTTTACATGACCGACCTCGGGTGCCCCTGAAAAAAAGTTGAGAGTTTCCTACCGGAATCGCCGTCACGTTCTTCCGGATACCGATACATACCTGTCAGATGCAAAGTTCCGGGCGTGGGCCTGGTCGTTACTACTAGTGAGGTGTCCGGTGATATTGAACAAATTCACCACAGCAAGGCCTGGGATGAGGGTGGGTTCGTGATGAGCGCCCGGAATTTCCCAAGGGTCTACAAGGCCCCAGCTGGGCTACCCCCAAAGACACACCACTCCCTGTCACGGCTGATCCTGGGTCTTGCCACTGTCCTTGTTTTTCTGCTGCAGCTTGTCGCAATGCCAGCGGCCGCAAACGCCGCCGGGTCCCCCCAGGGTGCAGCCGGGCAGTCTGTCCCTGCGAACGCCAGCACGGCATTGCTGCCGATGGCGTTGACGGTTTCCCAGGTCTGCGCGCCCAACGTCTTCTACGCGATCGGTCAGTCCGGGGGGATATACCGCTCGCACGTGAACTCCAGCAACAACCCTGTGTACGACTACCAGATGGCCAACACCAGTACTCCGCTCAACAACGCAAACGCACTGGGCGTCAGCTCCCAAACCGGGATTCTGTATTTCGTCGATCGTCTCGCGACATCGGTCAACCTCTACTCCTACAATCCCACGGCAACCAATCCCGCGCCTGTTCTTATCACAAATGTCGATACTTCGATCGCTGGCGGCACCGTGGCCGGCGCGGTCAACCCCGTCGACGGCGCATACTACTTCGGCGGCTACAAGGACATCCCAGTCGCCGGAAGCAACCCGCCAAGCTGGACCGTCAACCTGTACATCTGGCGCTACGATCCCGCAACCGGGGCCGTTACCCTGGTCGTCAACGGCCTTCAGGTATCCTCTTCCGCCTACTTGGGCTACAACTTCAACTCCACAACGAACACCTGGGACCCTGTACCGGCCAATACCAACGGCGACTTTGCCTTTGACAGCCAGGGAAACCTTTACGCCATCCTCTCCCAGGTCGACAACGCACAGACGGCGTACCCCGGAAGCGCCCAGATCTTCACCATCACCGGCGTGGGCGCCACCCCGGGCGCAACCCTGGCCAACTCCACCGGAAGCATCCTGATCGGCAATTCGACCAACGATCCTGGTTACAACGGCATCGCCTTTGATTCCAACGGCTCTCTGATTATTCAGTCGAGCAACCTCGGCACGAGTACCAACGTCACTGTCTACGACCCGAACACCTTCCAGCCGTTGGGGACCAGGACAGCACTGGGCTACCCCAGCGGCACGGACCTGGCCTCATGCCAGCCGGCACCGCCCCACGTGATATTGCAGAAGGAAATCGTCGGCGGCCGCGTGAGCGCCAGCGACCAGTTCAATCTGTCCATCAAACGTGGTGACACCGCCGGCGGCGGGGCCGTCCTGGGAAGCACCACCACCTCCGGCAGCGCCTCGGGTGTCCAGAGCCGCCGGGTGGGACCTGCCGCCGTCCTCGCCCAGGCTAGCGGGGTGTTCTACACGTTCTCCGAGAGCCAAACGACGTCTACCGGCGGATACACCACCACCTGGAAATGCTGGAACACCCCGGACCTCACCGCCGCTCCATTCCTGAGCGGCACTGGGACCTCGTTCAACGTCAACAGCACGAGCATTCCGGTTTCCTCAAGCACGGTCTCGACCGAGGTCACCTGCCGATTCGTGAACACAGCTCTCCTGCCCAACTTGGTGGCTTCCAAGAGCGTGAATCCGGCGGCCGGGACCATGGTCCAACCCGGGCAGGTACTCACCTACACACTGACCTTCGACAACACAACCGGTACGGCCCCGGCCACCGTCAGTTACACCGACTGGCTCGGGAACGTGCTGGACGACACGACCTTCGTGGCCAACTCCATCACCACGACCACCACGAGCGGGACTGCCCTGGTTGTCGCGAACAACTCGGGGGCGGCACCGCCAACTCTGGGCATCACCGGCACGGTGGCCGCGGGCGCGAAGAGCGTGGTGACTTACCAGGTGAAGGTCAACAACCCGGGCTCTCCAGGTAATGCCTCGGTCGAGAACTACCTGACGCCCTCGACAACCACCACTCCCCCGACGTCCTGCCCGGCCGGCAGTACCACCTGCACCGTCAACCCGGTGGGCTCGTGGACGCTGGGCAAGACCGCCTCTCCGGCCTCCGGAACGTACATCAACCCCGGCGACCCGGCTGCGAGCAGGGTGATCACCTACACGGTCACGGCCACCAACTCCACCGTCAATCCCATCACCGGTGTCATCCTCACCGATGACCTGAGCCAGGTGCTGAACAACGCCACGTTCACGGCCGGTTCGGCGAAGCTCACCATCAACGGCGGCACGCCCATCGCAGTTCCGGACCCCGGCGCCGGCAACAAGCTGGTCACCCCCTCATTTACTCTCCCGGGCAACGGCACGGCGGTGTTGACCTACTCGGTGACCGTCAATACGAATGCGTGGCTAGTGACCCTGAAGAACGGGGCAACCGGCAACGGGGTCATCCCGCCGGCACGATGCGTCACGGGCAGCGCGGCGCCGCTTGACCCTGCGTGCTTCACAACGAACCCGACCACGGGCCACCTGTTCGTGCAGAAATCAGGGCCCGGCCCGACCCAGGGTTCCACCGTCCCGCTGACCGGCTCGACCTTTGAGATCCACAACGATGCCGCCGGGCAAATGGGCACCACCGTGGTCGGGGTGAGCAGCGCCGTGTCCGGATCTCCCGGACTGATCGAGGTCAGGAACCTGCTTCCAGGCACATACTGGCTGCTCGAAACCAAAGCCCCGAGCGGCTATTCACTCCTGGCCACCCCCGTGAAGTTCACGGTGGCTGCCAACGGCAGCATCACCTTGGACACGGCCACCGCCGGAAGCTCAGTAACGGTGAACGGTTCGACCATCACCGTCCTGGACACGGCGGGCGTGAAGCTTCCAGCCGCCGGCGGACCAGGCAACTCCGGTCTCTTCGGAGGTGCCCTTCTCGGGATCCTCCTCCTCATGACTTCGCTCGCCCTCATCATGACCAGGCGAGCGGACAAAACCCCACATACCCAGATTGCTGAGCGAAGCTCCGTGCATCTCCCTGGGGACAACAAGAAAGGAAAACGATGAAATCATCGAAGGTGAGGCGCAGAATAGTTGCTTCGCTAGCCGCAATTGCCTCGGCAGCAATGCTTGCCCTCGGGGCAGGGGGCGCGCACGCGGCGAACATTGCGAATATCGATCCGTCCAAGACGGCTACGCTGACTATCCACAAGTACCAGCAGCCGGCCACGCCAACCAACCTGCCCAACAACGGAACAGCATTGACCCCGGCCCAGCTAGCGGGCCTGACGCCCATGGCTGGAGTCACGTTCACGGTTCAGAAGGTCAACAACATTGACCTGACGACCAACGCGGGCTGGACTGCCGCGGCAGCCCTGACACCGGCCCAGGCCGCCGCGCAGGCGGCCACCCCGGGCACCGCGGTCACGACCGACGCGACCGGTACAGCCACCCTGGCGAACCTTCCGCTGGGCCTCTACCTGGTGACGGAGACCGGCTACCCGGCCGGCGTCACTCCTGCGGCTCCGTTCCTGGTCACTCTTCCCATGACGGACCCCGTGAACGAGAACAACTGGATGTACAACGTCAACGTCTACCCCAAGAACGCGGTGACCGGCGCCACGAAGACCGTCACGGACGCCCCGGCCATCAAGCTTGGTGACAACGTGCAGTGGACCATCACCGGCGACATCCCCAATGTCAACCCGATTGATGGCTACCGGATCGTGGATCAGCTCGACCCGAAACTGACGTACACAAACTCGTCGGTAGCGCTCTCCAACGGCGCCACACTGACGTTGAACCAGGACTACACCATCGCGTTCAACGCGGCCACGAACACCCTCACGGTCGACTTCACCGCCAGCGGCCGGGCGATCCTGGCCGCCAACCCCACGGCCAAAGTCGTCGTAACGGTGAACACCACCGTGAACACGGTCGGCCAGATTTCGAACACGGCCCTCGTCTACCCGAACGCGGCCAGCTTCACCATCACTCCGGGCCAGCCCGGCGGTCCGGTCGTCACTCCCCCGGTGGTTACCAAGTGGGGCGACATCGTCCTTCACAAGCAGGACTCCAAGACCTCCGCGAGCCTGGCCGGCGCCACATTCTCGGTCTACCCGACACAGGCTGATGCCCTGGCCGGCACCAACGCGATCACCATCGCCGGTGTCAGCTCCTGGACCACCGATGCCAGCGGCAACCTGGTGATCTCCGGACTGCGCTACTCCAACTGGGCCAACGGGGTTGCAGTAAGCCCGGGCCAGCCCGGCTACCAGTCGTACTGGCTGGTAGAGACCAAGGCTCCGGCCGGCTACGAACTGCTCGCCCAGCCGGTCCAGACCACGGTCACCAGCTCGGACCCGACGGTCGTCACCGTGACGATCAACAACGTCCTGCACAACGCCGGATTCCAGTTGCCGCTCACCGGTGGTGTGGGAACCTGGGCCCTGACCGCCGGCGGGATTCTTGTGCTGGCAGGTGCCGGTCTCTTCATGGTCACCGGCCGTCGGAAGCGCAACGAGGCAAAGTAACCATCCCTCGGTGACCTGCGTCCCATGATGCAAGGTGTGGGGCATCCACCAACCTGGTGGATGCCCCACACCTCTCCCGTCCATCAAAGCAAGAGGCTCCAATGACTCAAACCCTCGAAGAATTCATGGAGGGTTCCGAACCCGGCCCGAAAGACCCCCTTCATCGCCGCAGAACCCGGAGACCGGCGGCTGGACGCAATGGCATCCGATCCAGTCTCACTGACCGGAGGTTCTTGACGATGATGGTGATCGCGGCCATCGGGATTGGCCTGATCCTCTACCCACAGGCAGCGGACTGGTTCAGCTCGATATCCCACAACAGCCAGCTTTCCGGCTACGCTCAGGAAGTCCAGCAGCTTGAACCTTCGGCCCGGACGAAAGTGCTGGACCGCGCGCGCGAATACAACTCCCGCATCCCCCCGGGCCAGCTGCGCGACCCCTACTCCGCACAAGCCCCGACACCGGCCGTGGAAGGGCAACTGCGGGACTACCAGAGCCAGTTGAACGTGGCCAACGATGACGTGATCGGGCGGTTCCGATACCCCTCGCTGAACATCGACCTGCCCATCTTCCACGGAACCAGCGACGATGTTCTGGCCAAGGGAGTCGGCCATCTCTACGGATCCTCCCTTCCCGTAGGAGGCCCCGGCACACACAGCGTCTTGACATCACACTCGGGAATCCCCAACGCCGAACTCTTCAACCCCCTCCACAGTGCCAAAACGGGCGACATCTTCTCCACCGAAGTCATGGACCACACGTTTCTGTACAAGGTCAACAAGATCGAGGTAGTGAAACCGGACGACATCTCATCCCTCAAGGTCACCGCGGGCGAGGATTCCATCACTTTGGTGACGTGCACCCCCATCGGCGTGAACTCACACCGACTCCTCGTCCACGCCTCCCGAATCGCAGACATCCCTAAAGACGCCCCCGAACAAAAAACCCTCGCAGGACGCCAGACCAATATCGGATTCCCGTTCTGGGCCATCTACTTCATCGGCGGCCTGCTCGCGTTCTACCTGGCCGCCACCGTCTGGAACCGCTGGCGAACTCGACACGCACGACGGGAGCCGGTGCCGTGAAAAGCGATGCCCTTTTCGCGGCACAAACGGCAAATAGACACCACTTTGAGTATGCCAAGCAAACCTGCCGCACCACGCTGCATACTCAAAGGAGCATCATGCCTGTTCGCAACGAAAGATGGCCCGAGGGAACCCCGAACTGGGTGGACGCCCAGGTGGATGACGTCAAAGCCGCCGCAGACTTCTACTCCCGGTTGTTCGGCTGGGATATCCAGGATGCCGGCCCGGAAGCGGGCGGCTACCACATGGCCTTCCTGTGCGGTTCGCCGGTAGCCGGCATCGGCCCCAAACCCGAGAACGCCGGCCCCCTGCCCTCCGTGTGGAGCACCTATCTCGCCGTCGACGACGCCGACGCCACCGCAGCGAAGATCACCGAAGCCGGCGGCCAGCTCATGATGCCGCCGTTCGACGTCATGGACCAGGGACGCATGACCGTGGCCTTCGACACGGCAGGGGCCGCCTTCGGCATCTGGCAGTCGACCGGCCACAACGGCATCGGCCGCTACAACGAACCCGGGGCCGTGTGCTGGAATGAGCTTCACACCCGCGGCTACCAGCCCGCGCGTGAGTTCTACGCCAGCGTCTTCGGCTTCAGCTACACGGACATCGGAGACGGCTCGGAGTTTATCTACTCCACCTTCGAACGTCCCAAGGACGGCCAGACCGTGGGCGGAATCTCGCACGACACCAACCTCCCGGACGGCGTTCCAAGCTACTGGCTGACATGGTTCCAGGTCCAGGACCCGGACGCGACCCTGGAGGCCGCCGCGGCCCTCGGCGCGGCCACGATCTTCCCGCCCACGGACAGCCCTTTCGGCCGGATGGCCATCCTCCAGGGCCCGCAGGGCGAAACCTTCGGAATCATCAACCCGCCGGCCCAGGCCGGCACCACCCAGGAGTCCTAGAAATGGCACAGTTCCTCGTTACATACCACGGCATGGGCCACCCGACCCCGGAGATGATGGAGGCCGGCCGGGAGGCCTTCCGTGCCTGGGTCGAAACCACTGGCGGCGCGGTCACCGACCCCGGCGCGCCGCTGAACTTCGTCACCCAGCTGGCGTCGGGCGAGCCCGCTCCCGCCGTCGAGATTGCCGGTTACTCGATCATCCAGGCCGAGTCGCTCGACGCCGTCCGCGCCTTGCTCGCGGAACACCCCTTCATTGCCCGCGGCGGAACGCTGCAGGTGAGTGAGTGCCTCGGCGTCTGACCCCGGAAGCGGCGGCCGCGAACCAGGTTCGCAGCCGCCGCGCCGTGTTTGCAAGGTCACGGATCGGACCGGCAGCTTGAGAGGAGAACAATGAGCATGAACACGATCGCGGCCTCGGCATTAAGCCTGCCGATCTCTGAAACCGAGGGCATCCATCTCATGGTCATGGCAGCGCTGATTACTGTGTCAGGTGCCCTCGCCGTGGCCGGAGTCGTCTTTGTGTTGCTGACCGCTCCGCTCGTGGCGGTGGCTTTCCGGCGCCAGCGCACCAGCAAGAGAGCAAGCCGCGCGATGCACGGCGCCCCTCATTCCGCAGAAGAAGAATCCCTTGCCGGCGAACAACCTTGTTTCTCCCCCAAGGACTAACTCCAGGCGACACGAATGGTCCCCGGCTGGCACTCATAGGAGGCTCAGCCACTTTCCTGCACGTTCCGACGACACAAAGAGAAGCGACGCGGCTCCTCCCGGAACTAAAAAACGTCTCAACGCCACACATCGCGTCCCCTTCAGGCTTGACCGCCGCCAATCTTGGCACGCGGACTGATTTCAGAATCCATACGTGTATGAGTTGGTTTCGATGACTGGACCATTGAGGCTGTATTGAAGCACGTGACCGTGGCCCCTGTTTGTGGTGTTGACCGTGACATGGAACTCTGCGGTTCCGCCCTCGAGGACGTCGGTAGTGCATGTGAGTGCGCCGGGATCTCCTGCGTTCACGAAGCAGGTCCATCCTAAAGGGGCGCTTACGGATGCAGGATCTATCGAGGCATGTTTCGATAATGAGAAAGCTGCGGTTGCGGTGCCGAGATCCGCGCCGCCTGTGATGGAAAAAACAATGGCCAGGCTCCGGGTTCTGGGATCGCCATTAACATCCGAGACGTAGGCACTCCCCTGGACGCCTGCAGTCTGTATCGAATCAGAGACAATGCCCGGTTCGGGTCCGGGCGGCGGAGCCGTGGCCAGTGACTGGGCTGGGGCGGGCGGTGGGACCGGGTCCGGCGCAGTTTCGAGAGGGCGGGAAGGCGGGGGCCCGGAGGGAGTGACGGGGCTGGAGGGCTGTTGAGCAGCCGGCGTTACCGAGGTCTGGGGCCGTGACGAAGCAGGTGCAGGCAACATCGGCCCCGGGGGAACGTCATTGCGTGAGGTCCCGCCACGGAGCGCGTCAAGCTGGCCCTGCGTGGTCAGATTGGCTGAGTCACTGACCCCGCCAAACATGATCGTCGCCATAAGAGCACCAGCTGCGGTCATCACTACGGGGTTGACCGCAGCGGTCCCGGTTGAGGTTCCCTGCAGGATGCGGGCCTCCCCGAGTTCCTTGGACCCGTCGTCCCAGGCCGCCAATGGGATGCCTGTGACCAACGGCAGCAGCACGGCCCGCATGGTTCCGCGAACGTCCTCAAGTTCAAGCAGGACAGCTGTGCACGCCGCGCAGCCATCCAAATGGCTCCGGACACCCGAGGCGTTCTTCTTGGAAAGCCCGCCACGAAGATAGGGGCCCAGCTGGGACCTGAACTCCGCGCAGCCCCCGCGCTCCAGGTGAATGATATGGGATTGCAGGTACTGGCGGCGCAATCCCTCGCGGGCCCGTGCGCCGAGCGCGGAAACGGCGTTGGGAGAGAGCCCCATGATCGGGGCGACCGCTGCTGGTTTCATCCCTTCCACGTCCAGATACCAAAGCACCGACTGCCACCGTTCAGGCAGCGCTCGATACGCGCGCGCGACGGTCCGCGATTCAAACGCCCGAATGACCGGGTCCTCCTCCACCACATCGTGGTCGAAGTTCGCTTCTATGTCTGCCGGGGTGGTTCGGCGTGCCTTTCTGTTGGTGTGGTGGGCGAGCCTAGTGACGGCGGAGAGCAAATACGCGCGGAAAAACTCCCGGGGACCACCGCCGGATTTGAGACTTTGAAGCACGGCCTGGAACGCTTCCGCGACGACGTCGTCCGCGTCACTTGGGTTGTCGACGTTCCTCCGTGCTACAGAGGATGCGATGGATACATGCCTCGTGTAGAGCCCTTCGTATGCTTCCGCGTTCCCGCCGCGAACCATCGCGATGAGCTCACGGTCACTGGCGACCGCAGCTGCCCGAAACCTACCTGCCATGACTTCCCCTAGAGCTTCAGAATTCTTGGCCATATGTGTTGTGTGGCCGACGGGCGCCATAAATGACGCCTAACCGGGAACTTCTCCGCAAATTGAGCTCATGGCCCGTCGCCGATTGGATTGAGGAGCCCCCATCGATATGCGCCGGAAAGGAATCGAAGGGAGGCTGCACGCGGGCCACTGAGACGCCGTTGAGAGAGGAACGAACTCCGTCGCGAGGCACTGCGTTGATCCGTTGGATCGGTAGGTGGATGCCGGGAACTGGATGCCGCTGCGCTTCTGGCTGATGATCGCGTTCAGCCATGTGCCAGCTTCTTCGGTCTGATCATGATGAGAATGTTGGGGATGATGATTAGGGCGGCGCCGATGAGTGTTTCCGGGGAGGGCGGGGCGGTAAAGAGAAACGCACTGATCAACGCCGACCAGACAAAAAGAAGATAGTTATAAGGCTGCAGCGATTGCGCAGTGGCCCGTGAGTAGGCCTGGATCAGCAATATTTGGCTGGCCGCCGCTGCCACGGCTGCCAGCACGAGCATCGTTCCATCGCCCGGAGCCACTTCGGTCAGGGAAGGCGTCTGAACAAAAATCAACACCCCGGAGAGCAAAGCACCGATCAAGGTCATGTAGGCAAACGAGGTTTGAGGGGTGTCGGTGTCACTCACCCTCCGGGTCAAGGTCCCGTACGACGCATACAACACGGCGGATACGAGTGCGAACACCAGCCCGAACACGGTCGACTTACCGCTCGGCCGAAGAATGAGGACGACCCCGACCAGGCTGAAACCCACCGCGAACCAGGTCATCCATTCAACCCGTTCCGCGACAAACCCTTGCGCAGCCCGTCCAGTGCCGCGATTGCCACCGTCGCGGCAACCATCAACCAGATACCTGCCTTCGATTCCTTCATCAAACGAGTGAACCAAGGCGACATCCCCCGTGTCCGGGCCTCGAACAAAACGTGGTCTGACAGACCAGACTCGCGGGCACGCGACGCATAGAGCAGCAGCCGTGAGTCTGCCGACTCAAAGACTCCGCCGACGTCGGCCGCGGAACCGCGACATGTTTCACCAGGAGTCAGCACTTGTATGTCGGGAGGTTCCACGGCATCCGGCGAATCCTGCCCGGAGCAGATCCCGCTTCGTACACGTTGACGCACTGAGAGGCAGACATGTCTACAATCCCCTACCCCACGATGGACCCGGCACTCCCGCCTGAGCGTCCTGCCGGCTCCGCCACGGCGCGCTCCTTGATACTCGACTATTTGCTCAAGAATGGCGCCAGTAGAGTGGCCGATATCTGCCATGCCGTGAGGTTGTCCAGAAGCACGGTCCATGGTCATCTTCTCAGGCTGGAATCAGCAGGGACCGTCCGCTCGAACATTCCACCCGGGGCCAGAGCCCGCTTTACACCCTATTTCTCCCTTAGCCCGGGCCATGCCCGCTGATCAGCAGAAACGCGCGCTCAGATAAGTCTGCGGACCAGGTAGCGAGAGGCTCCTTGGCTGTGAACATCGACAGGGAAGAAGCGTGCGGCCAGGTCCAGGCCTGGCCGCACGCTCTGCCGTGATCATAGTCATCGGCTCGTAGTCCAGGCAGACGCGGCACCAAGAGGATCCGGCGCGCGCTCTCCGTGACAGGGCCGGTCATGTGAAGTGATGGCTGTCCGCCCGGACACCACATCGATGAAGTCTGTCGGATTTCACCACTCCCATGCCTGCCACCTATTAAGTAGGGAAAGGATCAGGATCGTGTCGCGAACCACGGAGCAAAAATCCATGCCCCATGCCTCCCAGGAACCAGCTCGGATGGTCCGTTCACCGTGCTGGCCGTCCGGGGTGTGTCCGAAAGTTCTGCCCTAGCGGCCTTCAACGTGCTTGCCCGGCCATGAATACAGCCTGGGCAGACGGTTGAAGCCCGCCGGCTCACCCCGGTCCGCCCTCTCCCAGGAGTGTTCATGGCTACCGGAAGCGTGGGCGATCGAGGCCAGCATGAGCGCGACGCTCTCTCTGTTTACTACGGTCACGATTTCAGCCAAATTCACGGGAACGCCTTCGGCCATGGAGGCGGCGAACATCAGGAATCCCCATTCACCGTTGGAGACACGGCCGGCATGTTCGGGAATCGAGGCGAAATCAATCCACGATGCGCCGCTGAATTCCTCCGTGCCGACCCAGGGATTGCCGGGCGCGGCGAACCGGCCTCCAAACCCGCGGAGCAACAGTTCGGTGGCCGCCTCGCAAGGGAAGGAGCCTTTGGCCCAGGCCCGCAGCCCGTCGGCATGGGTCACATTCGCGTGATCCTTGTTGTTACATTGAAGATCTGCCGCGCCGGTCATGGGGATCCATTGGTTGATCGTTTCCTATTTCTCGACTATCGATATCGGCCACGCCCTGACTTGCAGGCCCGAGGTTCATCTAAGTAGTGGAACCTCGGGCCGAAACGTGCCGCCAACATGGATCCCTACGCCATGCACCGGCGCGATGAAGGCGGTGCGCAGTCTCTGCCGGGCCAGTCGGCGAGGGCTCAAGGGCGGATTGATCTTCTCGCCGACGAAATTATCCCTGCGTGTCGGGCAGGTGGATGACTCCAAAAGTTTCGCCCTGGGGTGCTCGCAGAATCGTCATCCTCCCGAACGGACTGTCCATAACGGGTATGACGAGGGTCCCGCCCAATTCCCGGGCTTTCGCTGCGGTAGCGTCGACGTCATCGCTGGCAAACCACGCCAGCCAGTAGTTGGGTGCACCATCGGGAAGCTGCGTGTCATGGTGGATGCCGCCGACTTCTTCACCGTCCGAGAACCGCTTAAACGTGGAGTAGACAAAGCCGTCACCGTCAATGTCCTTATAGCTGAACCCGAAAACCCTTGTGTAAAACTCGCGGGCCGGGCCGTAGTCGCGTGTGTGCAACTCATTCCAACACAATGCCCCGTGCTCGTTGACTCGTTCTGCGCCGATGTGAGTCCCGGCCTGCCATATGCCAAATACCGCGCCAACGCTATCGGCGGCGATCGACATCCGGCCGGAGTCCATGACATCAAACGGCGGAGCGATAAGGCTCCCGCCCGCTGCGGCCACCTTCACTGCAGTGGCATCCACGTCGTCGGACCCAAGATAGGTGGTCCAGACCGTGGGCATCTCCGCATTCTGTTTCGGCCCTATACCTGCCACCGATTTCCCGCCAACATGAGCAAGCAAGTACCCTCCGGAATTCGCACTACCGGAGGAGTACTCCCAGCCGAACAACTCGGTGTAGAACGCCTTCGCGGCATCCAGATCAATGACTCCAAGATCAGCCCATGTCGGCGTCCCCTCGGGCCATTTCTCAGTACGAACAGGCATCTTCACTCCTTCGACTCGCGCCACATCCCGTGGCACACCCACTGTGCGAATTCCCCGGAACCGGGAAATTCGCCTCGGGGGACACAAGGAATCCGTTAAAACTACGGACATCCTTACAGTGGCCTTCAGACAGATTTCGTGCCGCAACTCCAATGCCGATTTTCAGAATTCTCCATGGGACCGATCTCCCAGGAACGGCAGAAACTGCCCATTGCTTACAGGCCCGTGGTCCTGCGGCGTCGTCGTTCGTTGCGGCGAAGCTGCAGGATCCGCGCTCCGCCTGCGATCGCCACGAGTATTCCACCTCCGACGGCGGCCATGAAGAAAGCGATTCCCTGGGCCAGGCGGCCTTCCCAGCCAAGGAATTTGACCGCAATCATGTCTTGGTTTTGGATGAAGAAGATTATCAACAGCACCATCACCGCAAGACCGAACGCTACAGCCCCCCAAATGACTGCCGTCCTGGTGACCTGCTTGTTTCGATCAGCATCACCGGTGATGGATTCGGGGGTTTGGCCCCCGGACTGTGATTCTGGCCGAGGATGTGATTCCGGCCGAGGAGAGGTATGCCCGGGGTCCGCCGGTTCTTCTGAAGTCATGAATGCCATTCTCCCCCGTCTGAGGCTTCCCATGTCCAACGATTGCAGGTAGAGCTGCGGATACTGCTGATCGCGTAGAGGCCCTCGGGATCCGCACTGGAGCTGGCGCCTGAGGCCGACGAAGGCCGGAAGTAGGTTAGCTGACCGGCCGGGAGGGTCGAACTTCGGAACAATGACGTCATGTTCCAGTGGTTGTGGACACAAGGTCTTTGGCGGTGTTCCCGCACGCGAACACCCGGCGGCCGAAGCCGCACCAATTCCAGGGAGGTATCCAGTGATGTCGTTGAATGAGATGAATGCCCGGATCCGGAGTGGACACCTTCTTGTTCGTCCGGCACAGGAGTGGGACGATCTTTCGGCTGCGCTGACGCTCGCCCGTAAGAGCAAAGACACGGATCTCGCGGAGCGCATGAAGGACGCGCTCCTGCACTCCTGGCAAACCGTTGCAACCAAAGTCCTGGCCGATACATTCGACGCTGCCGGGATCGCTGTGACATCCGCAACCCATCCATGGGGCATCGCAACGTTCTCCGCATCAGGGAACAGTTGTGAACCTCTGCTGTGCAAGGAAGATTCCGGCGACGGGCTCTCGGCAACTACAATCCAACCGCAGTTACTTGACTTCGAATCGGTAATGAACGGCTATGTTCGGTGTTTGAACAAACTGCAGGCTGCTTGACCGGGGTCAACGAAGGCGGCTGCGAACCTTGTTCGCAGCCGCCTTCGTTGACCTTCAGTCAGCGCCCCGACAGTGACGGCGGGGACAGATCTTGGGCTGGTTAGCCTTTGAAGATCTGACCAACGGAATAGACGGAGTCGCCGGCTATCAGGCCTGCTCCGATGAGGGAGACTTCGGTTTCCCCGTTTTGCGGCCGGTACTTGGTCCAGATGAAGCGGAAGAGCAGGGCTACAAGGACAAGCCAGCCGGCGTCGGGGGTTCCGATAAGCAGTCCTGTAGCGAGCAAGACGCCCATTTGGCGTTTGGCGCCACCGATGATCTGGATGAGGGCTCCGGGGATGGCCCAGAGGATGAGGTTTCGGATGACGTCGGGGTTTGTCAGGCCGGCTTTGATGGTGTCCGCGTAGACCACGGCGGCGGGCGGGAGGTGTCCGGCGGTGAAGTAGGTGTTCCAGAGCAGGGCGACGAGGCCGATGGCGACGGTGAAGCCGATCATGGCGGAGAGCAGTTGCTGCCGGCGGCCCTCGATTTCGAAGGCCGTATACGGCCGGTTTTCTCGGCGGAGGATCCAGCCTGCTTTGAGGTCGTAGCCCATGTCGGCGAACGCCGGGCCGGTGGCTGCGCAGTATCCGACCAGGAGGGCCAGGGGCACGGCGGGGATCTGGAGCAGCAGGCCGGCGACGAGGAAGATCAGTGTCACGGCAAAGGCGGGGAACCAGCCGGCGTGCATCGCTGCGAGGCCAACGATGAGTTCGTGGACGATCGCGGCGACGGCGGCGAAGAGGATCCAGGCGATCACTGCGGGGACGGACATTTGGGTCCAGATGCCACCGAGCGTGGCAAGGATCAGGGCGCCGGCGACGTAGAGGACGTAGCCGGAGGCGAAGGTGCGGCGGAGCTTGCCGGCGCTGACGGTAGGGACGAGGGATGGGTCTTCCGGTGCTGCGGCGCGGGCCTGAGCCAGGATCTGGTCTTTCTGCCGGTCTTTGGCGGATTTTTTGTCCAGGAGGATGCGGACCGCCTGGACCAGGGCAACGATTCCGGCGCCGATCATGACCCCGTGCGGGACATACATGGAGGAGAGGGTGAAGTGCAGAATCGCCGGAGCGTATTGGCTCACCAAGAGCCCGACGGCGAACATTCCCAGCGCCCAGACGTTGCCGATCAGCGCGACTCCGGCCGCGGACATGGGCAGTCCGAAGAAGGATGCTCCCACGCCGATGGCGCCTCCGGCGGCCATGAGGAGCGCCCGTTTGCCTCCTTTGTCGCCGGCGAGGATGGTTTCGGCGGCGGCCACTCCCGGAGGCCAGGCTGCGTCGGCGGGGAGGAATTTGGACCCGAAGCTCTTGTACAGGATCCAGGCGTCAATCAGCAGGCCCATTGACGCGCCGACGAGCATGGGGCCGACAAGGTCGGTACGGCCGAACGCGAAGGGGACCGCGATGGGTGTGAGCAGTGAATTCGCGGCGGCGAAGGTGGCACCGGAGATGGCACTTTGTGCGAGATTTTGCCGGTTGATGTCGCGCATCTTGGCCAATCCGAAGAATGAGATCCGGCCGATGATCATGGCGATGAGTGCGCCGATGACGGAGGTGTTGGCGGAGATGCCGATGGTGGTGATCATGTGCAGGCCGATGACGGCGCCCAGGATGCTCAGGAGAACGGTGACCACCAGGGTCACGGGCTCAAAGGCCCTGGGGTGGCGTGCTGTGGTGTCGTCTTTGACATTGAGAGGCTGTGCCATGGGAGGACTGATTTCTGTGGGAGGGATCGTTGGGGGTGGGGCGGTTCCCGCTCAGGCCTGGGTGGCGGCTGCGGCGAGTGTTTGATCGAGCTGCTGGAGCCTGGACATGGACCCGTAGCGGGTGGTCAGCTGTGCGTAGTCTTCGTCGTCGAAGAACGCCAGCTTGTCGCGTCCGAAGTCTTTGGCCGTTTCGATGACGAACCTGACGGCTGACTCGACGCTTCCCAGGTCGGTCGCTCCGGTGGCTGATCCGGGAACGGCCGAGATGGTGGTGATGGCCAGCCCGACGACGGGGGCGGTGGTCGCGGTGCAGGGCTGGACGATGGAGTTCATGTGGTAGACGTCGTTACCGTAGGGGGTGATGTCCTGCATGGTGATCGGCAGGACCACCGGCGCCATCCCGGAGGTTTGTTCGGCGATGTCGAGCAGCGGCTCAGCCACCCGCAGGATCCACCCTTCTTTGATGGTGGGGGTGATGGCGAATCCGCGGTGGTTGCAGATGCGGTTGCCCTTCGTGGTGTCTACGGAGATGATGGCGTCCATGTCCGGGGTGACTTCATACTTGTTGTTGATCGACATGTCGATCGAGGAACCCATGAACGGGACGGGGTCGTGGGGTTGCGTCGGGGCGTCAGGGTCGATGTGAGTGCTGACGACGACGTCGCCCTCGAGCTGGTCTCCGCGGGAGGCCATTTCCAGGAGTTTGGCCGCGGCGGCCACGACTGTCAGGGCGCCGTCGCCGTCGGAGACGAAACCGATCTTTTCCGGCCTGGCTCCCAGTCCCCCGAGCCGGCCGATGATTCCGAGGGTTGGCGCCGTGCCGCCGGCGCTCTTGCCTCTGGTTCCCGGGATGAGAACACGGACGAAGTCCGTGGCTCCCGCGTGTCCGGTGACGGTCTCGACGAAGACATCATCGGCTCCGTGGTTCTGCCATAGATTCCGGACTGCCTCGCCGTCGGCTGCGGGGCTGTCCAGCAGGTCAAAGGATTCCAGCACGTGCTTCCAGGACATTGTTTTTGCTCCTTGTTTGATGGTCAATGCAGGTTTCATTGCGGCGGCGGGGTCTCCGACGTCGTTTTTTGTTCTTTGGGTTGGGTTAGCCGAGCAGCTCTGCGGCGATGCGTGCGGCGACTGATCGTGCCAGCAGGACCGGTAGGGCGCTGGCTTCGATGACCTGGGAGTGCATCCGTGCTGTGTAGCCGATGCAGTCCAGAACGATGATCTCCGCGCCGTCGGCTCTGAGCTGTTCCGCGGCTGCGCCCAGGGATGCCAGGTCCGTGGAATAAGGGGTGGCTGCCGCCGTCGAGAGGGCTACCGTCCCGGGCAGCAGGGCCCGGTATTTGGCCTTCGCGTCCTCCTCCTGTTCCGCCAGGGGACAGATGATACCGACATGACGGCTCCGCGAGGCGACGGCCGCCAGCACATGGGCCAGGACGTGGTCCGGTTCAATCAGAGGTTTGTCGTGGATGAACTCCGGGAATGTCCCTGTGCAGGCCAGCAGGAGCACGTCGACTTCGCCCTGCAGTTCCAGGATGGCCGCCTGGATCCGCCTCACCAGAGCTTCCCGGCCGACGACGGCGGCCGTCCCGTCCCGCAGACGCGTCGTCATGACATGGTCTCCGGGTACCGGAGCAAGTTCGGTGATTTCCGACGCCGAGAGCCCGTCCAAGGCGCCTCGTTCGGCGATGCACACACCAGGAAGAAGGTCAGCGAGTTCCGGGGTGAGGTCCGTCCGCGGCGTCTGCCCGATGGTGATGACGCCCAGGGTCCGTGCGGTGCGGGCCGGGGCCGCAGGTGGCGGCATGTCGTTCATCTGAATCCTTTCCCGGCGTCCCGCCGTAGCTTGCTGCCGGATGTGATCTGCCCGACATTTTGGAGTGCCTCAATTAGCCCATGGGATGCTCACCACAGACAATCAATTCCCGCTATTTGGGAGGTGGAATCTATCTTTGGGACGGAAATTCGGGAATTTGCGGATTCCGGCCCCGATGACCCCTATGCTTTTCCCATGACGTTGTCCCCGCAGCCCCTTCCAGGCTCCGATGCGCAGTCCCCGCTCCAGACTGTTGACCGCGCCTTGGGGATCCTCCTGTCCTTCAACGAGTTCCGCACGGACTGGGGAGTTCTTGAACTTGCCGAGACCTTCGGACTGACCAAGTCCTCCGCCCAGCGACTCCTGGCCTCTCTCGCGGCCCAGGGGTTTCTCCGCGCCGACCCGTGGACCCGCCGTTACAGTTTGGGACCTGCCATGTGGAGGATGGCTTCCCTGTGGGAACGCACCGGGGGCTTGGCACGGCTTGCCGACACCGTCCTCACCAGGCTTTCGCAGGAAACCACCAAGACCACGTTGTTCGCCATCCCCGACGGGGCCTACGTCCGGTGCATCGCGGCCATCGACGGCCTCCACGGACCCCTCCGGTCCCACCCTCTGATCGGAGACCTGTACCCGGCCCATGCCGGGGCCACCTCGAGGTCATATTTCGCGTTCCTCAGTCCCGCCGAGCGACGGAACCTGCTCCACGGCCGGCCGCACCCAAGGTACTCCGAACACACCGAAGTCGATGAGCAGCGCCTTGAGGCGTTGTTTGATCAAACAGTCACCGACGGCTACGCCTTCTCCGAAGGCGAATATGACCCCTCCACTAGGGCGCTGGCCGTTCCCGTGCTTCTGGGGCATCGCCCGGTGGGTTCATTGTCCATCTCCGAAAGCAAGGTCCAACAGGACGGCACGGACCTGATGGACTTCCTGCCCCAACTTCTGGCAGCAGCCCAGGAACTCTCCGATTTATTGTCCAACAAGACAGCCGCACCCCAACGGAACTGGCGCCACGGCAAGAGCCTGTCCAACCAAACCCGGCCACGAACGAAAGCCTGAACACATGCTCGATCTACTGCTGTTTTCCAACTCGACCAACGCCAACAGCGGCTACCTCGACCACGCCCGCGACGAGGTGGCACAATTCCTGGCCGGGGTCAACGAAGTCATTTTCGTGCCTTACGCCTTGCGGGACCACGACACCTACACCGCGAAAGTAGCTGAAGCGCTGGCAGCCCACGGCATAAGTACCCGCGGGCTGCACACCTTTGACTCGCCCCAAGACGCGTTCGCCAAGGCCCGTGCTGTCTTTGTGGGAGGCGGCAACACATTCCGGCTCGTCTCACAGCTGCACCGGCAGGGACTCATGGATCCCCTGCGCGAGGCGGCTCAGTCCGGGACCAGGTATATGGGAGCAAGCGCCGGAGCGAACATCGCTTCCCCCACGCTGCGCACCACCAACGACATGCCCATCGTCGAACCCCCGAGCTTCTCGACCTTGGGCCTCGTACCGTTCCAGATCAACCCGCACTATCTGGACGCGGACCCCGGCAGCGCGCACGCCGGGGAAACACGCGAAACCAGGCTCAGCGAGTTCCTCGAAGAAAACGATGTCCCGGTCCTGGGCCTCAGAGAGGGCGCGCACCTGCGGGTCACCGGCACGGCAGGAGAACACAACTTCACAGCCATGGTCGGCGGCACCGCCGTCACCCCGGGCCTCGGCCCGGCCATCACCTTCCGCAGAGGCACGCTGCCCCGGGAAACAAGCGGCGACGTGGGTGCGCTCTTCGAAGCGCCCACACTATTCGACACGCCCTAACCCGCCGGACAGCACCACTCCTGGGTGCGGCTGCGCCTTAGTGGGCCCTACGACGTCGGGAAATGAGCAGCGCACCCCCGGCTCCCGCGAGCAGCGCGGCTGCGCCGGCGATCCAGACGATCCCGCCGGACCCGGTATAGGCCAGCCGGTTCTCAGCTGTGCCGGATACCGGTGTTGCGGAAGCGACCACGACCACGGCTGTTTGGGTCTCGGTCGGCACGCCTTCCGGCGTTGAATTGCTCGGTGTCGGAACCACGGTGGGTGTGGGAATGGCAGTGCTCGTGGGTGTCGGTGTCGGCGTCGGTGTGACAGTCTTCGTGGGTGTCGGCGTCGGCGTCGGCGTGGCAGTCTTCGTGGGTGTCGGTGTCTGCGTCGGGAATGTGCATTCAGCCGTGTTCGTCACCGTGACGGTGTACTGCAAGGGGCCTTGAACGTGAACCTCGGACGGGCCGAACCACTGCAGATCGTGCAGACGTCCGTTATGAAGGGTTCGGGTCCCATCTGTGAAGGAACTGTTCACCGTGCAGTTGGGTAGATTGATCTGCTCTTCGATGCTCACGGGCCTGCCGTGGTGGACGTAGTAGCCCTCCCCCCACGCAGCAGGATCGGCTACCTGTGGCACCGAGTTGGGGCCGTTGTCGTGGCTGAACGTCAGTTTGAGGGCTGCATCGAAGGTGACGCCGTCCAGGACGTCACCATTTTTGATGGTCTGGCCATTGACTATCCACACTTTGTTGACCGTGAGCAAGGCACAGTTGGGCATGGTGTTGGGCTTCGCGGGATCACACGTTGAAAAGCCCGGAGTCGTAGGATCTGTCGGCGTCGTGGACGGTGACACGGAACCGGACGAAGTTGCGCTTGGCTGTGCCGCCGTCGCGGAGGCCGCCTGAACTGGGACCACTGGTTTGCCGGCAGTCTTCCCAACTGCCGGAGACCCCGGATCCGGGGCTCCTGGTGGGGCCGTGGTGGGCTGTGCCGCCGTCGCGAGAGTCGCCGGAACTGGGACCACTGGTTTGCCTGCCGTCTCCGAAACTGCCGGAGACCTGGAAATCACGGGAGCGTGCGATGCTTTGGCAGCACTAACGCTGCCCGGTGTCCCGGTAGCAGCACCCGGCTTGGCCGTGCTATCGGCCAACGCTGCCCCTGCAACGGTCAATAGCAGCAGCGGGATACCGGTGAACACTGCTGCCCTCGTTGCCGGTTTGGAAATCTTGATCATGACTGTCTCCTCCAAAGATGCGTGTACGTTTCACGCCAGCCAGTCGCCCATTTCGGGCGGCTTTTTATTCATCGATTCGATGTTTAAAAAACGACTTCAAAGCCCCCCCCGAAAACGCGAGACGGGGAGCCTGGAGTTGCGAAGGCCCCTCCCAGGGTCCAGGAGGCGCGAAGAGCGAGGATCGGGCTACTCCGGTAAGAGTGCCGACGACCGCTTTCGTCGTGCGCGAGCCTTCACTGTTAAAGAGGAAACACGGGCGGATTCTCGCCGGCGGTTTGCAAAGAATCTTTCCAATCTCGCCCTGTTAGGCCTCCCCCGCTGGCCGGGACGTGCCGGCGACATGAGCACGGAGGACTGAATGGTCGAACGAAGGCCTCACGGACGAGGGCTTTGGCATTTCATCGGGTCGTTCCTATGGTCAGCGCAGCAGACGAGGCAATGGAGGCTGCTTTTGCGGCGCGCTACCCAGCCCTTGGCGGTCGCATCTGGGGTCCCTTGGCTCCGCTCGCGGGCATTTTCGCACCTGAACCAAACGGAAGCTCGCGGGCCCCGATGGATCCACGGACGTCAAAGCCCAGGCGTGGCCAAGAGCTTGGTCTCCGTCGGGCGCTCATACCAGTACGTGACCCGACTCAAAGTGTGTCCCAGGCAATGCGGCCGTCTGGGAAACCGTCAACTGCCTGGGACACGGCCTGACTCGCATTCCGGAGTGACCTCTCGCGTCGTCCCCACAAATCCGTCGAGAAGTCCGTCTCTCACGCGCCAAGCACCCTTTAAGTGTCCTGGGGGCGCAGATCGTGCCGCGATATCGGCGGTTTGATTTCTACGATCGGCTCCTACGGGCTTCCGGAATTGCCTTGCCAGGTTGGCGACATGTTTCAGGCACTCAAGACACATACATAGTGCCTGGCATGCGAGAGAGGAGTGTGAAACTCGCCTCTGGCCTGTTAGGGCCACCACGGAGCCGTCCTCCGTGGATCGCGTGTCAGGCCGTGCCACAGCGGTGGGGGACCCCATGCTTAACCCACCACACGGGGCATGCGCAGGGATCCACGGATCCCTGCAAGGCGTGCGGTCGGATCTGAGACGCCGGCCGCACGCCCCTTTAGAACATCATATTCAACACCTGCTCCGGGGCCCGATCCGCTCTTTTCCAGAGAGACCTAGCCCGAAAGACGACGAAAGGTCCTCCATGGCTCACGCCGAGAACACGGTCATCATCAAACGGCCGATCAGTGACGTCTACGCCTTCATCGCCGATCCCCTCAACGAACTCAAATGGAGGAATGGAATCCAAAGCATTGCCCTAAAAAGCGGCATCGCAGGAACCGTCGGAGCCCTCTACAGCCAGACCCTCACAGGTCCGGGCGGCAGACCAATCAAGGGTGACTTTGAAATCACCCGCGCGGAACCTTGCTCCCTCCTCGCATTCCAGGTCATTGCCGGGCCCGCCCGCCCCGCTGGCGCATTTCACTTGAACGAGGTCCTGAACGGCACGAGAATTCAGTTCAGACTCGACCTGAAACCCAAAGGCCTCATGAAACTGATCGACCGCTCGATCACGCGGACAATGCTGGCCGAAGTCGCCCAACTTGGCAAGCTCAAGGCCACCTTGGAATCTCACTAGAAATCGAACACGCGTTTCCTTCCGGGACCACACGGCAAATTCCGTAATCGATGTCGATTGACGCCATCACCGAGCGTGTGGTTGGGCTACTGGACTTTCGGCGACGGCGACTGCGTCACTGACACCGGCGAACTCGGCCAGCCCGGCGTAACGCCCGACCGGGTCGTGAGGGCACCTGTCCCCGAGGTGACGGGTACGCCAGTCGTCGTCGGCGTCCCGGTGGCGGTGGGCTTCGCCGTCGGCGTCACGGTGGGTGACCCAGTCGGGCTCGCCGTGGCCGTAGCAGACGGGCCCGGCGGCACGACCTTCGCCTCCTGCACCCCGCCGGTCACCGCCTGTTCGGTGGGCACGGCCCCCGGGATGGACCACACAGACCCCGCCGAGGCCGCCGTGGCGGAACCCGGCTGGTAGCTGACCATGGGAATGTCCCCGAGCCGGTCAACCTGCCTGGTCGGCAGGAACGTCCAGTTCATCGGGTTCGAATAGACGCCGTTGAGAATCGTCTCGAAGTGCAGATGGCAGCCTGTCGAGGACCCCGTGGTTCCCACCCGGGCAATAACCTCGCCCACCCGGACCGATTGCCCCTTGGCCACCGCGATCCCCTGCAGATGGTTGTACGTGGTGACCAGGCCGTTTCCATGGTCGATCTCCACCCGGTTCCCGCCGCCCCACGGGTGCCAGCCCACCGCGCGGACCACACCGGAATCGGCCGCGTAAACCAGGGCCCCGCAGCCCGCGGCGAAGTCCTGGCCCCAATGGAACTCCCCGGGCAGGCCCGTGAAGGGGTCCATCCTCAACCCGAAGGGCGAGCTCGGAACCAGCACCTCCAGCGGAGCGTAGAGTTTCCCGGCGGCGGGCCGGTCAAGGGAACTCGAAGCGACGTTGAGATTGCCGACCCCGTTCCCGTCCAGGGTCTGGACCGGGGAGCGCTCAAAAGACACCGTGGCCTTGTCACCAGCAGGAATAGGGGCCCAGGACGGGCTTTGAACCGCAGCCCCCGGCGCTCCGGAGCCGCCGCCCTCGGCAGGGAGCATGCCGGGTCCAACTTGGCCCATGGCCAATGATCCGCGGTCCGCCTGTCCGCCCAGGCGTGGGCCCTGGAAGCCGAAAGCAAACGTCACCAAGACAGCAAGGAAGCAAGCCGAAAGGACCCGGCCAAATCTTCTAGAGAGCACCAGATCGACGATCCGGCCAGACTCATGATGCTTTCCCACAGCGGCTCCTGAGACGGGCGCACCCGTCGTTACGTTCACTTCGATCCCTTGAAAGAAGGGCTTCAATGGTTAAGAGCTCCCCGACTTCAGATCATGACAGGGATTTCGGGCGAATTGCGGACGACCACGAAGGAACGGTGCCCAAGCATCCATGGGCGCGCCCGGCCCGTATCGAGACCCCGGGGAGCACATGTATATGGTGAACCCATGAACGAGACCAGCCTCACGCCCACCACCGGCGTACTGTTGGCCGGCGGCGCAGGGACGCGCCTGGGCCTCGGCCCCAAGGCACTGCTCCCCTTCCGCGGCCGCACCTTGGTGGAGTTACTCGCCAAGGTGTTGCTCGACGGCGGATGCCACGAGGTAGTGGTGGTGCTCGGTGCCCGAGCAGGGGAAGTCCGCCGCACCACAGATCTGGACGGATACCTCGTGGTGGACAACCCGGAGTGGGCGTCCGGCATGGCTAGCTCATTTCGGACAGGTATTGCCGCGGCTGCCCGAGGTCACAACGTCCTCGTGGCTTTGGTGGACCAGCCCAGCCTGACTCCCGGCGTCGTCGCCAGGCTGCTGGCCGCGCACCGACCCGGCCGCGTGACGGCCGCGGGGTACGTGGAAGATGCCCTCGACGGCAGTGCAACCGCAAAGCTGCGGCGTGGCCATCCCTTGATCATCGACGCCGCCCTCCGCGCCGAGGCAGCCGAGTCCGCCGTGGGCGACGCCGGAGCTCGCAGTTTCCTCAAAGCCCACCCGGGACTGGTGGATGTTGTGGACTGCAGCGACCTCGCCGATGGAACAGACGTGGATACCAAGGCACAGCTCCACCTGCTGACCGACTAGCCACCCAAACTGACAGCAGTAGATGCCGTAATGCGGGCTCAAAACGGCATTAAATGCGAGCCAGTTGGGTGGTGGCGGCGGCATCCTTGAGCGCCAGGTAGATCTTGTCCCGAGCGATGGGGAGCTCTGCGAACCTCACTCCCGTAGCGTTCCGGATGGCGTTGGCGAGTGCGGGCGCGACGGGGTTGAACGGGCTCTCGCTCATGGACTTCGCACCGAGCGGCCCCATCCGATCGTTCGTTTTCGCGAAGTAGACCTCGCTGCGCGGCACGTCCGCGAAGGACGGGATGTGGTACTGCCGCAGGATGTCCGTGGTGACCCGCCCGGCGTCGTTCACGCGGACTTCCTCATACAGCGCAACGCCGAGCGCCTGCGCGATTCCGCCTTCCACCTGGCCGCGGCACTGCCGCGGATTGACCACGACGCCGGCATCGGCTGCCTGTACGCTCTGCAGGATCCGCAGCTCCCCCGTTCCGGTGTTCACAGCGACTCGGAATCCGTGAACGTTGAAGGCGACCGAACGCGGTGTTCCGCCCCAGCGGCCCTCTGCGGCGAGTTCCACGCCCTGCTGCTGTGCGGCGTCGTACATCTCGGCGAGCGTCAGGACCTGCGAGCCGCAGCGCACCGCACCGTCCTCGAGCACGCAATCCGCCTCCGGAACAACGGCGAAAGCGGCCGCCGCAGCCCGGATCCGGAGCGCCAGCTCCTGTGCCGCGAGCAAGGTGGCCTGCCCCGCCACAACCGTGCCCGCTGAGCCAAAGGCGCCTGTATCGTGCTCCACGAGGTCCGTGTCGGACTGGCGCACGGCCACCTTCGACGCCGTGGTGGACAAGGCGGTCGCAGCCAGTTGGGCGTGGACCGTGGTGGTGCCGTTGCCGAATTCGGCGGTCCCGACGGCGGCGTCGAACGTGCCGTCCGGCAGGAGCCTAAGGCGCGTGTGGGCGAAGTGGCCGCGAGGCGGGACGGTGTCGATCATGGACAGCGCGGAACCGACACCGGTGGCCCACCCCGGGCCGAAGTTGTCGAGGCCGGCGTCCCGGTAGCGCTTCTCGCCCCGCTCGAGGGCGTCCCGGACCAAAGCCACGCACTGGTCCAGGCCGTAACTGCCGTAGAAGACGTCCTCTTCCGGCTCCGGATTCGTCGAAAGCATGTCATCGCCCGGCCGGACCATGTTCTTGAGCCGGAAGTCCAAGGGATCCATGCCGATTCCGACGGCGAGCTCGTCCACGGCCGATTCGATCGCGAAGATCATCTGGCTCAGTCCGTAGCCGCGGAAGGCGCCAGCCGGGACGGTGTTGGTGTAAACAGCCTGGGCATCCACCTTCTTGTTGGCGCATTTGTAGACGGCCAAGGATTCGCCGCAACCGTGGAACATCACTCCGGGTGCGTGGTTTCCGTAGGCGCCCGTGTTGGTGACCACGTCCAGCTGGATCGCCGTCAGGTGCCCGTCCCGGGTAGTCCCGGCTTTGACCTTGATGGTGAAGGGGTGGCGTGTGGTGGTGGCGGTGAATTGCTCGGTGCGGGTGAACTCCACCTGCACAGGCCGGCGCAGCTTGAGGGCCGCCATGGCCACGAGGTCCTCGGTGAGCACTTCCTGCTTGCCGCCGAACCCACCGCCAACCCGGCCGGCCACCACGCGGATGCGGTCTTCCGGGAGATCGAACACTCGGGCCAGGGTGCGCCGGGCAAGGAACGGCACTTGGCTCGAGGAACGCACCACCAGCCTGTCCTCCCCGGGCCTTTCGGAGGGTTCCAGCCACGCGATGGAGCAATGGGTTTCCATCGCGACATGCTGCACCCGTTGGGTTTGGTACGTGTTCTCATGGATGAAATCGGCCGCTGCAAACCCGGCCTCCACGTTCCCCAGCTCGGAATGGACCTCTGCCACGACGTTGTTCTGCGGGCGGGAAATCCGGGCCGTTTCCGCATCCTTCTCCCGGTGGATCGCGGGGGCGCCGGGCCGCAACGCCTCCTGCGGCGAGAAGACCGCGTCGAGGAGTTGATACTCCACCTTGATGGCCCGCGCCCCGGCTTCCGCTGCGCCCATCGATTCGGCGACGACGGCGGCAACCCGCTGGCCGATGAATCGCACCACATTGTCGAGGACCCGGGTGTCGTCGGGATCATCGGTGTAGAGCTCGTGCTGGGCGGTCGAGAACAACCGAGCCGGCGCGTCCTCATGCGTGAACACGGCGACGACTCCCGGTACCTGGAGGGCCGCCGTCGTGTCGATCGAAACAATCCGGGCGTGCGCGTGCGGCGAGCGCAGCAGTTTGAGGTGTAGCAGCCCAGGGAGTTGTTCCGCGGGGACGTCGAGCGTGTAGCGGGCAGTGCCCGTGACGACGGCGCGACCCGCCGGGGCGGGAACGTCGTCGCCGAGCTGGCCCATGTTTTTTACTTCCGGGCCGGAACTTACTGCCGCGCCGGACCGAGCGGCGGCGCCGGCGTCGGGAGCGTGGGTGTGACTGCCGCACACAGCGTCCGCGATAGAGCGGTAACCGGTGCAGCGGCACAGGTTTCCCTTGAGGCTGCGCGGGAGGTTGGCCTTCTGTTCGTCGTCGAAGGTCGCGGCGGTCATCATCATGCCCGCTGTGCAGAAGCCGCATTGGAAGCCCTGGTTTTCCAGGAACTGCTGCTGCACAGGATGCAGCTCTCCCCCGCTGGACAGCCCCTCGATAGTGGTGACCGAATGCCCCTCGGCGCGGACGGCCGGGTAGATGCAACTGTGCACAGGCGTGCCGTCCACGTGGACGGTGCAGGCACCGCAGTCGCCGCCGTCGCACCCCTTCTTGACGCCGAAGTTGCCATGTTCGCGCAGGAATGTCCGCAGGCACTGGCCCGGGCGGGGTGCGGCCTCGGTGGCGGTTCCGTTGATCTCGATTGCCATGCTCAGGCCTCCTTCTGCTGTGCTGTGTCGCTCAACGCGGGCTGGGTGGACGGTTGTTGTGAGGTGGCATGCGGTGGCCAGAAATCGCCCGAGACCGCAAACGGCCCTCCGGGTCCAGCCGGGTCGAGCAGTTCCACGCGGATCTCCTCGGCAAGGCGAAACGTCATGTCGCGACGCCATTCCGGGAGCCCGTGGATGTCGTCGTGGTACAGCTCCGGAGGGATCGAATGCTCGACGGCTGCGGCCAGCTGGCCTGCGTCGAGCATCTGGGCGGCGGCGAACCGCAGCTGCACGGGCCGCTTGGTCGCGGCGGTGACGGTGAGGACCAGGCTGCCATCGGCGTCGAGCCTTCCGATTAGCAGTACCCCTGATCGCCCGAGGTTGCTCAGCGAGAGCCGGCGGAAGGCCACCCGCGCGGACAGAGCCGACGCCGGCAGCTGGATACTGCGGAGGAGCTCGCCAGGTGCCAAGGAGTTTTTCCCGTCCCCGGTGACGAACTCCGCCACCGGGACAGTGCGGCTGCTGCCGTGCCGGCCAAGGATGGTGGCCGTGGCGTCGAGGCCGGCGCACAGCGAAATCATGGGCCCGGCGGGGAGTGAAGTGCACACGTTGCCGCCCACGGTGGACATGTTCCACACCTTGAAGGAAGCCACGAAAGAGTCGCAGCATGGGCGGAAGACATCAAGGCCGGGCCAGTCCCGGCCGGCCACGGCGTCCGAAACCGGGAGCGTGTAGAGCTCGGCAACAGTGCAGGTGGCGGCAAGCTCTATGCCGGCGTCGCTCACGGTCACGGACTGCCAGCCTGCTTGGCCCAGGTCGAGCAAGCGCTTGAGCGGTTCTTCGCTGCCGACCGGACTGCCATAGGAGAAGAGGACAGTGCCGCCGGCAAGCCAGGCGTCGCCGTCGCGCCACTGGCCTGGATCCGTGGTGGCAACCACGGACTCGATGGTGTTCATGTCCATGGGGTCACCTTGCTTTGTTCTGGAGTGCTGTGATCAGAAGTGCGGGTTTCGGAAGTGCTGTGATGAATCGGTCCTGTGCCGTCCTTGAGCGAACCCCAGCCGGACGTGGCTTGGGCCGCGCGGGACGCGAGGATCTCGGCCGTAATGGACACCGCAACTTCAGCCGGCGTGACCGCACCAAGGTCCAGCCCAATGGGCGAATGAAGCCGCGCGAGCGCCTCGGCCTGGGTGCCGTTGGCCAGCAGTCCGTCGATCCGCTGCCGGTGGCTGCGCCTGGAACCCATGGCGCCCACGTAGGCAAGATCCAAAGCAAGGGCGGTTTCCAGCAGGGGAATATCGAACTTGGGATCATGGGTCAGCACGCACACCACGGTGCGGGAATCGATCCGGCCGGCGGCTGACTCGGCGGCAAGGTAGCGGTGCGGCCAATCGGTGACGAGTTGATCGGCGCCGAGGAAACGGCCCTGGCTCGAAAACGCGGGACGGGCATCGCACAAAGTGACGTCGTAGCCCAGGAGCTTCCCGGCAGGGAGCAGCGCGGCGCCGAAGTCGTTGGCGCCAAAGATGAGCATGCGGGCCGCGGGCAAGCGGCTTTCCACGAAGAGGGTAATGGGTCCGGGTTCCGGTACGGTCCCGCATCCTTCGGCCGGCGCCAGCTGGACCAGCCCTGCGCGGCCACCATGCAAGAGGGGCTCGAGCTGAGCTGCGGCCGCGCGAATCACGCCGGCATCCCCGCCCAGGAGGTCTGAAAGTTCCAGCGAACCCGCGGCGGAAAAAACCGCCGGATCAGGAACGACGACGGCGCCTCCCGCAGTATCGAGCCTGCGGATGAGTGCCATGGAGGACGGCCAGCCGCTCGCGGTGTTCAACCCTCCGCCAGCGGCGTTCAAGACAGCCAAGTCCAACCCGGCTGCCCCGGTCGGCTGGATATGGACTTCCAGTTCGCCGCCACAGGTGAGCCCGACGGCGAACGCGTCCTCGGCGCTGTAGCCGAACGACTCAAGGCGACTGCCGCCGTCGCGCATTGCCTCAAGCGCGGCCTCCACCACGGCACCTTCCACGCACCCTCCGGAGAGGCTGCCGAGAACATCGCCGTGTTCGGAGACCAGCATGGACGTGCCGAGGGGCCGGGGCACGGAGCCTCCGGCGGCCACGATGGTGGCGACTGCGCATCGCTCGCCAGAGACCGCGGGCCGCCAGGTGCCCAGCGAAGGCATCAAATCCAGCATGGCAACACTTCCTTTACCGAGGTCCCGGACCGGAGGCCCGCCCGGGGCAGTGTGCGATCTTGCCTCATATTCTCATTCCTTGCGTCTGTACAGGAGAGCTTCGGGTAAACAAGCAGCCCGTTGCGTGAAGAGGACCGGGGCGGGCCTCTCATTTCCCACCCCGGTCCTTAGCGGAGCGGCCGCACCTCACCGCCGCCCGCCGTCGTCGTCCGCGCTATGCGGGCGGAGGACGATCGGCGGACGCCTATTCATTGCGGTGACTTGGCGGCCGGACCGCCGTCTCAACGGCCGGCTACGCTCCCATCAGCGCGCTGATCGGCCCGCGGGCAAAGTAGATCAGGAAGCCCACGGTCACCACCCACATGAGCGGATGGACCTTCTTGCCCTTGCCCGATGCCGCATGGATCACGGCCCAGGAGATGAACCCGACACCGATGCCGTTGGCGATGGAGTAAGTCAGCGGCATGGTGACGATGGTCAGGAAGGCCGGCAGGGCCACGGAGAACTTGGAGAACTTGATCTCGCGGATCTGCGCCATCATCATGGCTCCCACCACCACCAGCGCCGAGGCTGCGACCTCGAGCGGAACCACGCTGGTGAGCGGGGTCAGGAACATCGAGCCCAGGAACAGCAGTCCAGTAACCACCGAAGCCAGGCCGGTGCGGGCGCCTTCGCCAATACCGGCAGCGGAGTCGATGTACACGGTGTTGGACGAGCCCGACGTCGCGCCGCCGGCTACCGCGCCCAGGCCTTCGACGATGAAGGCCGACTTGAGCTTGGGGAAAGTCCCGTCCTTGTATGCCACGCCGGCGCTCTTGGCGAGGCCGGTCATGGTGCCCATGGCGTCGAAGAAGTTGGTGAACACGAGGGTGAACACCAGCATCGTGGCCGCAAGGCCGCCGATCCTCGAGAACGAGCCGAAGAGGTCGAAGTGGCCCACCAGGCTGAAGTCCGGGGCGGAAACCAGCTGGCCGGACAGAACCGGGGTGTTGAGGTGCCAGCCACCGGGATTGGCGGCGCTGCCAGGCCCGATGTGCATGACGGCCTCGACGACGGCGGCGAGGACCGTGGTGGCGACGATTCCGATCAGGAGGCCGCCCTGGATCTTGCGGGCCACGAGGATTCCCATGACCAGTAGACCGACGATGAATACAAGCGTGGGGATGGAGGTGATGGAACCATCCGTGCCGAGTTGTACCGGCGGTCCACCTTTTGTGGCGCGGACGAAGCCGGAGTCGACGAAGCCGATGAAGGCGATGAACAGGCCGATGCCGACGGTGATGGCGGCCTTGAGTTCCTTCGGGACGGCCTTGAAGATCGCGGTCCGGGCACCTGTGGCGCCGAACAGGACAATCAGGATGCCGTTGATGACCACCAGGCCCATGGCTTCCGGCCAAGTGACTTCATGGATGACGGCGACTGCCAGGAACGAGTTGATTCCCAAGCCCGCAGCGAGCCCGAACGGCAGGTTCGCGATGAGGCCGAAGAGGACCGTCATGACGCCGGCGGTCAGGCCAGTGACGGCCCCCACCTGCGCTGCCGACAACCATCCGCCGGCCACGTCCGTGGGTGCGTTCTGGGCAGAGAATCCGCCCAGAATCAGGGGGTTGAGGATGACGATGTAGGCCATCGTGAAGAACGTGACAATGCCGCCGCGGAATTCGCGGGCCAGCGTGGAGCCACGCTTGGTGATCTGGAAGAAACGATCCAGGAAGGAGTTCGACGCCGGTGGCCTGGGGCTGCTGCCCCGTGCCAGTCCGGTTGCCGTGTACTTCTCGCTTGCCGCTGTCTGCCCTGCGCCCAAGGGCGCAGCCTGCTTTTCAGTTGCTGTTCGCATGTCTGCGGGGTCCAGGATTGTCATTTCAGCCACCGGGCCCTAGTAGTCAATCCTGGAGTCAAGCGTGTTCCAGGTGTTGAACGGTTCCAGGATGGCCGGCGCCTGGGGGTCGCCCAGTTCCAGCTTGGTGACCGACATGAGCTTGTCCCGGTCTTCGTTCTCGAAGTATTCGTAGAAGACGGCGTCGTCGAAGCCAACGGAGGCGGCGTCGTGCCGGTCTGCTGCGAAAACCACGTTGCCGATGCGTGCCCAGAGAGCCGAGGCCAGGCACATGGGGCATGGCTCGCAGCTCGTGTAAAGGGTGGCTCCGCTGAGATCGAAGGTGCCGAGCTCGCGGCAGGCATTGCGGATGGCGGTGACCTCGGCGTGGGCCGTGGGGTCGTTGGTTGCGGTGACCCTGTTCACGCCTTCGAAGGCGCGGCCATCCGCGGTGACAATGACGGCGCCGAACGGCCCGCCGCTGTTGAGGACATTGGCTGTTGCCAGCTCAATGGAGGTGGCCAAGAAACGTTCGGCCGTGACGGTGGTACTCATGTGCGACTTCCTTAGTGCTGAGGAAGCCTGTAACCAGGGAGGCATCTGAACAAGACAGACCAGTGCTGCGATTACCAGGCTTCAGCATGTGCTTTTGAAGGTTTCGCCTGGTAGATAGCTTCCCGGAGTCCGGGTGCCCGCCTTTGGCAAATTGAGATTAGCACCGGAGATGTGAGCCGCGCCATAGTTTCTGGAAAAAAAGTTTCGACATGTGAAATTCGACTGTGGGGTCGGCGCCGGGCGGGGTTGGGCCGTCGGTCACATTGACTCGCTTCAGCGGGGAGTCCTACGCTGGGTGCCATCGGCAGGGCAGGCCCGCCGGAACCTGGATCAGCAGACAGGACCCACTGAGCTGGAACGCAACTACGCCGACCAGACAAGGATTCCAGTGTCTCCGAAACCCGATTTTCAGCCGGTAGCCCCGGCACCCTCCAGACTCTGGATCAAGAATCCCCTCGCAGTGTTCACCGCCAACGGGCTCGACGCCGGCGGCGGCATCGTTGTCAGCGACGGGAAAATCGCCGAGCTCGTCCCAGCGGGAAAGCAACCTTCCGCACCCTGCAATCGAGTCTTCGACGCCGGCAGCCACGTCCTGCTGCCCGGGCTCATCAACACGCACCACCACTTCTACCAAACGCTCACCCGCGCCTGGGGTCCGGTGGCCAACGCTCCCCTGTTCCCGTGGCTGCAGAACCTCTACCCCGTCTGGGCGCGCCTCACCCCGGACAGCCTCGAACTTGCCGTGAAAGTAGCGCTCGCGGAACTCCTGCTGTCCGGCTGCACCACGGCAGCTGACCACCACTACCTCTTCCCTGCGGGACTTGAGGACGCGATCGACGTCGAGGTCGGCGTCGTGCGTGACCTCGGCATGCGCGCCACGCTCACCCGCGGGTCCATGACGCTGGGCGAGGACGACGGCGGCCTGCCGCCGCGATCCACCGTGCAGAGCCCGGAGGTGATCCTCGCGGACAGCGAACGGTTGATCGGAAAGTACCACGAACGGGGCGACGGGGCGGTCATCCAGATTGCCTTGGCTCCCTGTTCGCCGTTCTCGGTGACGCGGGAGCTGATGGCCGAGAGCGCGGCCATGGCCGATCGGCTGGACGTCCGGCTCCACACCCACCTCGCCGAAACCATCGACGAGGAAGATTTCTGCCGCGAGATGTTCGGGCTGCGCACCGTGGATTATCTGGAAAGCGTCGGCTGGCTCGGGAAGCGCACCTGGCTTGGCCACGGCATCCATTTCGACGACGACGAGATTGCCCGGCTGGGTGCCGCGGGCACCGCCGTCGCGCACTGCCCGACGTCGAACATGCGGCTCGCGTCCGGCACCGCACGGGTGCTGGAACTCGAGGCGGCCGGGGTTCCCGTTGGGCTGGGAGTGGACGGCTCGGCGTCGAACGACGCCTCCAACATGATCCTCGAAGCGCGGCAAGCGTTGTATCTGCAGCGGCTGCGCTACGGTGCGGACGTCCCCGTGGAGCGCGCCCTCGGCTGGGCGACGCGGGGATCCGCGGCAGCGCTGGGCCGCACGGACATCGGCCAGATTGCTCCCGGGATGCAGGCAGACCTCGCCTTGTTCAAGCCAGACGGGCTGCGCTTCTCCGGCAGCCATGATCCCATCGCGGCATTGTTGCTCTGCGCAGCGGACCGAGCCGACCGCGTCATGGTGGGCGGCCAGTGGCGCGTTGTGGACGGACAAATCCCGGAGCTGGACATCCCGGAACTTATAGCCAAACACTCAGCCGCCGCACAGAAAATCATCAGGGGTTAAGAGTAGCCTCTCGATTAGGTCGTAGATCAGGAGGCAAATCATGACCGTCCCCCAACACAACATGCCGACTCCTCCAGGTTGGTACCCGGACCCCTCGGGCTCCGGGCAACTACGGTGGTGGGACGGTAATGCTTGGACCGGAACCGCGTGGAACCCACCGGCCCAGGCTGCTCAGGGCCAGGCAGGAACCGGTCAGCCCGGAGGCTCGTGGCCTGCGGCCGGGCAGCCGGTCCAGCCGGCGCCGGCCGGAGCCCCGTGGCCGGCAGCGGCACAGCCCGGGCAATACGTTGG
This sequence comes from Arthrobacter sp. DMZ02-1R, assembly GCF_057747935.1. Taxonomy (NCBI): domain Bacteria; kingdom Bacillati; phylum Actinomycetota; class Actinomycetes; order Micrococcales; family Micrococcaceae; genus Arthrobacter; species Arthrobacter sp. DMZ02-1R. The sequence continues at coordinate 692,844 of NZ_CM173230.1, read as the reverse complement.
TCCGCCACGGCCCGCTCCGCGCCCGGAAATCAGCGGGCAGACCCCGGTCTACAACCCGTTCATTTGGCTCGTCACGCTACTGCCGGTGATCACGCTGATTATTCTGATGATCTGGAATCCGGTCTTCCACCTGCGGTATGTGGGCGCCAGGCGCGTACCAACCCTCGATCCGACCTCGATGTTCAGCGTCCCATATTTTCTGCTCATAGCTTCGGGTTGGCTCATCTACGGGGTCAGCGTTCTCCTGTCCTATCTTGACTGGCAAAAGCTGCAGAGGGACGGGGTAGTGCGCCCCTTCCACTGGGCATGGGCATTCTTAGGCGCCGGAGTCTACGTGGTAGGCCGTTCCGTGATCGTCCACAAGGTTGCACCGCAGCGCGGACTCGCACCGATCTGGGCACTGATTGGCCTAACTGCACTGAGCTTCATTGTGGTGGGCATCAAAGCGGGCATGATCTTTTCGAGCATAGCCAGCACCCTACCGATGTAGGCTCCCCTCCCGGATACACAAAGTGGCGGGCGGCACCTCCCCAGGTGCCGCCCGCCTTTTGGCTCTGTTGCGCAGAGTCCTTCATCCCCAGGGGCAAGAGCCCTAGGAACGCTGCCGGCCGAATACCGGAAGGGCACGCAGCCAACGGGAGAATGTCCCGGGCGTGCGGTCACAGTCGGCCGGAATGTAGAAGTCAGGATCCGTAGCGCCGAACGGCAGGTACAGCTCCTGGCCGGGCGCCGGGAATTCCACGACGTTGTTCTTATCCTGCGAGTCCATCTGTCCTCCTATTTCATGCGCTCAAGTTCTCCGTAGTGATGCGTCAGGGCCCTTCATTAGGTCCTCATACATTTCCGCATCTTGGAAAACATTTTCTGTTGTATGGAAATGATAGAAGGGATCCCCAAACCGCGTCAAGGGGTGCCCGCGGGACCACGCCCCCGCCGCCGGCCGCCGTCGGTCACAATCGAAAAGTAGATAACGATTCTCCGGAAGTGATGTACACCACTGGCAAACGTGGGCTACGCTTTTTTCAATTCGTGGCGCAGGTCACGTAACCTGGGAGCAGCAGGCAGGGTCGTAATGAGCTGGCATCAACGGATGCCGGCTCTTTTTTGTTGGGTCGGCTCCACCAGAAACGCGTTTGAAACACGCGCTTAATTTCATTGGTGGACCTTTGTGGTTCCACCTCGTAGAAGTTGGGATATGACCATGAGCAACAACATCGTCCTCGGCGACAACCAGTACGGCAAGGCAGAAGTCCGCGTCGTCAAAGTCACCCGCGACACCGACCGCCACCAGATCGAAGACCTGAACGTCACCTCACAATTGCGTGGCGACTTCCAGGCTGCGCACCTCCAGGGCGACAACGCGCACGTCGTCGCCACGGACACCCAGAAGAACACCATCTATGCCTTCGCCCGTGACGGCATCGGCTCCCCCGAAGCCTTCCTCCTCCGCCTCAGCGAACACTTCACTTCGGGATTCGAGTGGGTCACGGGCGGCCGCTGGGAAGCCGAGGCCTACACCTGGGACCGCATCCGGGCCCACGGATCCGAACACGACCACAGCTTTGTCCGCAAGGGGCAGGAAGTCCGCACCGCCGTCGTGGTCCGCGAAGGCAACACCACGCACGTCATTTCCGGCCTCAAGGACCTGACCGTCCTCAAGACCACCCATTCCGGCTTCGTCGGCTACCCGCGCGACCGGTACACCACGCTGCCCGAGACCACGGACCGCATCCTCGCCACCGACGTCTCGGCCCGCTGGCGTTACAGCACCGGGCTCGACGTTGCCGGGACCGACTTCAACAAGAGCTACGAGGACATCAAGGCCCTGCTCCTTGAGGGTTTCACGGAGAACTACTCCCACGCCTTGCAGCAGACACTGTTCGACATGGGCAAGAAGGTCCTCGAGGCCCACAGCGAAGTTGATGAGATCAAGTTCTCCATGCCCAACAAGCACCACTTCCTGGTGGACCTCAGCCCGTTCGGCCTCGACAACCCCAACGAGGTCTTCTTCGCCGCCGACCGCCCGTATGGCCTGATCGAAGCCACGGTCCAGCGCGACGACACCAAGCCGGCCCCGGCCGCCTGGAACGGCGTCGCTGGCTTCTGCTAAGCCGCCAGGCCATGAACCAAGAAAGTCTGCCATGAACACCAAGAAGAAAACCCGCCCCGCAGAGTCCGGGCCAACCCGGCCCGAGGACCAGCGCCTCTCGATCGGGAGCACGTTCGCGTACGGCTTCCAGCACGTTTTGACCATGTACGGCGGCATCATCGCCCCGCCGCTCATCATCGGAGCCGCCGCGGGCATGTCCTCGCAGGACATCGGCCTCCTGATCGCGGCCTGCCTGTTCGTCGGCGGCCTCGCCACCATTCTGCAGACCATCGGCATCCCGTTCTTCGGATCGCAACTGCCGCTAGTCCAGGGGGTGTCCTTCGCGGGCGTTTCCACTATGGTGGCGATCGTCCACGGTGGCGGCGGAATCCAGGCGGTGTTTGGTTCGGTCATCGTGGCGTCCTTGATCGGCCTGGTGATCACTCCCCTCTTCTCCAAGATCATCAAATTCTTCCCGCCTGTAGTCACAGGTACCGTCATTACCACCATCGGGTTGACCCTCATGCCCGTCGCAGCCAACTGGGCCATGGGCGGCAACAGCGCAGCACCCAACTACGGCAGCATGGCGAACATCGGCCTCGCCGCGGCCACCATGGGCATCGTCCTGCTCCTCAGCAAGATCGGCAACGCGGCCATCTCCCGGCTGTCCATCCTCCTCGCCATGGCTATCGGGACCGTCATCGCCCTCGCCACGGGAATGGCTGATTTCTCCAAGGTCGGCCAGGGTCCGATCGTTGCCTTCCCCACTCCGTTCGCCTTCGGCGCACCCACCTTCGAAATCGCCTCCATTGTTTCGATGCTGATCGTCATCCTGGTCACCCTGACTGAGACCTCGGCGGACATCATCGCCGTCGGCGAGATCGTGGGCACCAAGGTAGATTCCAAGCGCATCGGCAACGGCCTGCGTGCGGACATGCTCTCAAGCGCCATCTCGCCGCTCTTCAACTCTTTCACTCAGAGCGCCTTCGCCCAGAACGTCGGTCTCGTGGCCATCACAGGCATCAAGAGCCGCTTCGTGGTCAGCGCGGGCGGACTCATCCTAGTGGTCCTCGGCGTGCTGCCGGTCCTCGGGCGGGTGGTCGCAGCGGTTCCGACGCCCGTCCTGGGCGGCGCCGGCGTCGTACTCTTTGGAACTGTGGCCGCCAGCGGCATCCGGACGCTCTCCAAAGTTGAGTACCGCAACAACATGAACCTGATTGTCGTGGCGGCTTCCATCGGCTTCGGCATGATCCCGATCGCCGCTCCGAAGTTCTACGACCAGTTCCCGCCCTGGTTCTCCACCATCTTCCACTCGGGCATCAGCTCGGCCGCCATCATGGCCATCCTCTTGAACATGCTCTTCAACCACCTCAAGGCCGGGAACTCGGACAACCAGTCGGTGTTCGTGGCAGGCACGGGACGCGTGGTCACCGAAGCGGACATTGCGTGCCTCGCGAACGGCGACCGGTTCGAGAACGGCAAATTGATCGACGTCGAGGGCAAGGAAGTGCCGCTCACGTCGTCCACCGCAGCCGAGCACTAACGGCTTCTGCGCCGAACTGGCAGGCGTTGCCCCTCTTTTTTCAGGCAAAGGGGCAACGCCTGCCAGATCGCGCAAGTCCCGCACGACGCACGCTCACTTCTAACGCCTTTTTGGCGAATGCTCCTGCAGATAGAGCGCCCCCGGCCGAACGCTCGTGCACAAGATGTGCTTGAGCGTTCGCCATTTTGGCGTTAAACGTGAGCGAGCGTCCACCGGAAACCCGACAAACGTGAGAGAGCGTCCACCGGAAACCCGACAAACGTGAGAGAGCGTCGGTAGCCGACTAGTTCTGGTTCAGCTCGGCCGAGATCGCGAGGGCGGCTTCGCGCAGGAGCGGCACGGCGCGGTCGGCGAAGTGCTGGTCCACGCGGGACACCGGCCCGGAAACGGAAATGGCCGTGGGCGTCGGAGCGTTCGGGACGGCCATCGCGAAGCAACGGACGCCGATCTCCTGCTCTTCCTCATCGATCGAGTAACCACGTTCGCGGATTCGGTTCAAATCGGCGAGGAGTGAATCGATGTCCCCGATGCTTTTGGCGGTGGGGGTGGGCATACCCGTGCGGGCCACGATTCCGCGAACCACCTCGTCGTCCAACTGGGCCAGGATGGCCTTGCCTACGCCGGTGTCGTGCGTATGGGCGCGGCGGCCCACCTCGGTGAACATGCGCATGGAGTGCAGGGACGGAACCTGGGCAACGTAGATGACCATGTCGGAGTCCAGCACGGCCATGTTGGACGTCTCGCCGAGCCGGTCGACGAGCGACTTCAGCTGGGGACGGGCCAAGGCGCCGAGCTGCTTGTTGGCGCCCTCGCCAAGCCGGATAAGCCGGGGACCCAGCGCGTAGCGACGATTTGGCAGTTGTCGGATGTAGCCGAGGGACACCAAAGTGCGCAGCAGACGGTGGATGGTGGGGAGCGGCAGGTCTGTCGACGACGACAGTTCGCTCAACGTGACGTCTCCGCCGGCGTCGGTGATGAGTTCCAGCAGTTCGAAGACGCGCTCGACGGACTGCACGCCTCCCGAGGGCTTTTCAGCCATTCCGTTGTCTCCTATGGCTCGGAATCCGACAACTCTTATCCGCATCGTGAAAAGAGTTGCTTAGAACACTCAAGATACAGCACGCGACGCCGGAATGCTTGCGCCTCAGCTAGGGCTTGTGTTTCCACTTTGTAGATAATAATATCCATAATACGAAAACATTCGGTTTGAGCGGAGGCCCGCTGCGGGCCTGCACGAGGAGGAAATTCAATGGCGAACCCGAGCCCCGGAAATTCGATCACCCTGCGCGTCGCCGCGCCGTCAAGCTTCACTGCCACAAGCGAGCTGGCCGCGGCCGTCGCCGCGGCCGGTGCAGCCGTCACCGCGCTGGATGTGACCGAATCGCACCACGACACCCTGGTTGTTGACGTCACCTGCAACACCACGGACGAAGACCACGCCAACCGCGTCAAGGACGCCCTCAACGCGCTCGACGGCGTCAAGGTCCAGCACGTCTCGGACCGCACCTTCCTCATGCACCTGGGCGGCAAGCTCGAGGTCGTCCCGAAGGTAGCCCTGCGCAACCGCGACGATCTCTCGCGCGCCTACACCCCCGGCGTCGCACGCGTCTGCCTCGCCATCGCCGAGGACCCGGCCGCAGCCCGCAACCTGACGGTCAAGCGGAACACGATCGCCGTCCTCACCGACGGTTCGGCCGTCCTTGGCCTGGGCAACATCGGCCCGGCCGCAGCCCTGCCTGTCATGGAAGGCAAGGCCGCCCTGTTCAAGCAGTTTGCCAACGTCGACGCCTGGCCGGTCTGCCTGGACACCCAGGACACTGAAGAAATCATCATGATCGCCAAGGCCATGGCTCCGGTCTACGGCGGCATCAACCTTGAAGACATCGCCGCACCGCGCTGCTTCGAAATCGAGAAGCGGCTCCGCGACGAGCTGGACATCCCCGTCTTCCACGACGACCAGCACGGAACAGCAATCGTCACCCTCGCAGCCCTCGTCAACGCCCTGCGTGTAGTGGACAAGAAGCTCTCCGAGGTCAAGATCGTGGTCTCCGGCGTCGGCGCTGCGGGATCTGCCATCATTCAGCTCCTCAAGGCCCAGGGCGCGCAGCACATCGTCGCGGCCGGGCGTTCCGGTGCCATCCACTCGGGCGAAAAGTACGACGACGAGCACCGTTCCTGGATTGCCGCGAACACCAACGAAGCCGGCTTCTCCGGCACGCTGCACGAAGCACTCAAGGGTGCCGACGTGTTCATCGGAGTCAGCGCTCCGCACGTGATCGGCGAAGAGCAGGTGGCTTCGATGGCCGGGAACGCGATCGTGTTCGCGATGGCCAACCCCACCCCGGAAATCGACCCGGTGATTGCGTCCAAGCACGCCGCGGTGGTTGCCACCGGCCGGAGCGACTTCCCCAACCAGATCAACAACGTACTGGCCTTCCCGGGTTTCTTCCGCGGACTGCTCGACGCCGGAGCATCGGACATCATCCCGGAAATGCTCGTGGCCGCCGCAGAGGCTATCGCCAACCGGGTTGCGGATGATGAACTGAATGCGAGCTACATCATCCCCAGCGTCTTCGACCCCCATGTTGCCGCCGACGTCGCCGCAGCCGTAGCAAACGCAGCAAACGCAGCATCCGCAGCCCGCTAGGGCGCTCCCTAGGAAAGGACCACCCATGGCTCTCACAGTCACAGACCCCCGGCCGATCGAACGCGCCGAGGAGATCCTGACTCCCAAGGCGTTGGCCTTCGTGGAGGAATTGCACCGCCGCTTCGCCGGCACCCGCACCGAACTCTTGGCGGCGCGGGTCTCCAAGCGCGAAGAAGTGGCCCGCACCGGCGGCCTCGACTTCCTCCCGGAAACCCAGGACATCCGCGACGGCGACTGGAAGGTTGCCGAAGCACCCGCGGCCCTGCGGGATCGCCGGGTCGAGATGACCGGCCCGGCCTCCCCGGCCAAGATGGCCATCAACGCCCTGAATTCCGGCGCCAAGGTATGGCTCGCCGACCTCGAGGACGCCAGCACCCCCACGTGGGCCAACGTCATCGACGCCATCCTCAACCTCCGCGACGCCGCTCAGGGCACCCTGAGCTACACCTCCCCCGAGGGCAAGGAATACCGGCTCCGCACGGATGCGCCACTCGCCGTCGTCGTCGCCCGCCCGCGCGGTTGGCACATGGACGAACGGCACTTGCTGCTCGACGGCGAACCCACCGTGGGCGCGCTGGTGGACTTCGGCCTGCACTTCTTCCACGTGGCCAAGCAACTCCTGCTCAACGGCCAAGGTCCGTACTACTACCTGCCCAAGATGGAAAGCCACCTCGAGGCGCGCCTGTGGAACGACATCTTCGTCTTCGCCCAGGACTACCTCGGCATCCCGCAGGGCAGCGTCCGAGCCACGATGCTGATCGAAACCATCCCGGCCGCGTTCGAAATGGACGAGTTCCTCTACGAACTGCGTGACCACGCTTCCGGCCTGAACGCTGGCCGTTGGGATTACCTCTTCAGCATCGTGAAGTACTTCCGCGACGCCGGTGAGTCCTTCATCCTGCCGGACCGCGCGTCCGTGGTCATGACGGCTCCGTTCATGCGCGCCTACACGGAACTCCTGGTCAAGACCTGCCACAAGCGCGGCGCCTTCGCCATGGGTGGCATGGCTGCCGTCATCCCGAACCGCCGCGAGCCCGAAGTCACGGCCCAGGCCTTCGAGAAGGTTCGTGCGGACAAGACCCGCGAGGCCAACGACGGTTTCGATGGTTCCTGGGTGGCCCACCCGGACCTCGTCTCCACCTGCCGCGAAGTATTCGACTCGGTCCTGGGCGACAAACCGAACCAGCTGGACAAGCAGCGCCCCGAGGTCTCCGTGACTGCCGCGCAGCTGCTTGACATCTCCTCCGCCGGTGGCCACGTGACCGAGGCCGGGCTTCGCCTGAACCTCTACGTCGCCGTCGCGTACACCGCCGTGTGGCTCTCCGGCAGCGGCGCCGTCGCCATCCACAACCTCATGGAAGACGCCGCCACCGCGGAAATCTCCCGTTCCCAGGTGTGGCAGCAGATCCGCAACAAGTCCGTCCTGGCCGACACCGGCAACACAGTCACCCGCGAACTCGTCACCCGGATCCTCGGCGAAGAGACCGACCGCCTGCGCAGCGAGGTTGACGCCGAGTCCTTCGAGAAGTTCTACGAGCCGGCCAGCCGCCTGATCGCGGACATCTGTCTGTCCGAGGACTACACGGACTTCCTCACCACTCCCGCCTACGAGCTGGTGTAGGAATGGCCGCTTCCTCCTTCTCGGCGGCAGATCTCGCCGCCATCGACTCCCAACTGGCCGCCACGGACCAGTTACTTGAGCGGAACTACCCCGGCGACGACGGCACCCGCCAGCCCGTGCACACGGTGTACGTCCCGGCGGACCGTTTCACGCCGTCGCTCTCCGCTGAATGGGGCGCCCAGGCGATCACGACGGCGGAGGCCCACGGCGGTCTCGAAAGGCTCGGTACCTTGCTGGGCCAGGAGCCCGAGCTGGCTGCCGCCGTCGCCACCCGTGTCGCTGCCAAGTTGCGCAACGAACCGATCGAGGACTTGCGCCTCGACTTCGAGGATGGGTACGGCGACCGCGGCGACGAGGCAGAAGACGTCGCGGCCGTAGCGGCGGCCCAGGCCGTCAGCGAAGCCGTTGCCGCCGGCTCTGCCCCGCCTTTCATCGGCATCAGGTTCAAATGCTTCGAGGCCCCCACCAGGGCACGCGGCCTGAAGACCCTGGACCTCTTCGTCTCCACTCTGGCTTCCGCCGGCGAACTGCCCGACGGCCTCATCCTCACGCTGCCCAAGGTCACCACGGTGGTCCAGGTGCAGGCGATGGACTTCGCCGTCTCCCGCTTGGAAGAGATCCACTCCCTTCCGGCGGGCCGGCTCCGGTTCGAAGTCCAGGTGGAAACACCCCAGCTGATTCTTGGCCCGGAGGGGACCTCCCCCGTTGCCCAGCTTGCCCACGCAGTTCCTGGCCGCATCAGCGCCCTGCACTACGGCACCTATGACTACTCGGCTTCGCTGCAGATCTCCGCGGAATACCAGTCCATGGAGCACCCGGTGGCGGACTTCGCCAAAGAAGTCATGCAATTGGCCGTTGCGGGCACAGGAATCCGGCTCTCCGACGGTTCCACCAACATCATCCCGGTGGGCGACAACGTGGAGAACGCGTGGAAGCTGCATGGCCGGCTGGTCCGGCGCTCGCTTGAACGCGGCTACTACCAGGGCTGGGATCTGCACGCCGCCCAGCTGCCCAGCCGTTTCGCCGCAACGTATGCCTTCTACCGCGAAGGCCTGCCCGCGGCCGCGGCGCGCCTCCGCAACTACGTGGAACACACCGAAGGCGGCGTCATGGACGAACCTGCCACGGCCCGGGCCCTCGCAGCCTTCGTCCTGCGAGGCGTCCAATGCGGAGCGGTAGGTTCCGAAGAAGTGCTGGCGCTTGCCGGCGTCGAACTCCCCCGGCTGACCGCACTGGCGCACCCACGGCTGGCGCACACCACCTCCAAGTAAGGATCCAATGATGGGCAAGTACTACTATCCCCAAGGCGGCCTGCCGCCGCAGACCCACCTCACCACGGAACGCGCAATCGTCACGGAGGCCTACACGGTCATCCCCAAGGGCGTGCTGACCGATATTGTGACCAGCAACCTGCCTGGCTTCTCCAACACGCGTTCCTGGATCATTGCCCGCCCGATCTCCGGGTTCGCCACCACTTTCTCACAGCTGATCGTCGAGATCGGCCCGGGTGGCGGCGCTCCCAAGGCCGAGTTTGAGTCGGGTGTTGAAGGCGTCATCTTCGTCACCAAGGGCAAGGTCAACCTGACCCTCGACGGGGAACTGCACCAGCTCGAGGAGGGCGGCTACGCCTACCTTGCTGCCGGTTCCAACTGGGGCCTGGAGAACGTCTCGGATGACATCGTCTCTTTCCACTGGATCCGCAAGGCCTACGAGCGTCTTGAGGGTTATGAAGCCAAGTCGTTCGTCACGAGTGATGCGGAAGTTGAAGCGGGCGAAATGCCGGACGTCAACGGCGTCTGGGCCACCACGCGCTTCGCAGACCCCAATGACCTGGCCCACGACATGCACGTGAACATCGTGACTTTCCAGCCCGGTGGCGTGATCCCCTTCCCGGAGACCCACGTCATGGAGCATGGCCTGTACGTCCTGGAGGGCAAGGGCATGTACCTGCTCAACAACGACTGGGTCGAAGTGGAGGCAGGCGACTTCATGTGGCTGCGCGCCTTCTGCCCACAGGCCTGCTACGCCGGCGGTCCGGGCCCGTTCCGGTACCTGCTGTACAAGGACGTCAACCGTCAGATCAAGCTGACCTAGGCTTCGCTTTTCCGCCTGGATCGTGGGTGCGGCCCGGGCGCTGTGTTCTGCAACGCAGCGCCCGGGCCGCACCCGCGTTTTCGGCGTTGACCCCCTCCCCTCCGAAGAGGACGATCGAAACTACGGGGGCAGGGGCGCCCAGCCTTTGCCCTGCAGCGTAGCTTCAGGAGGCAGTCATGAAGGCTGCGCGGGCTTCCAGGGGAGGCACCACCTCCCCGATTGCAGGATTCTTGGTGGCCTCATTCGTGGCACTGACCCTGGCTACAGGAGCCTGCACGTACCCTCCCACGTCCGATTCCGCACCCGTCGCGGCGCAAACGGGGGCGGCGGCGATAGATGTGCCCGGGCTGGAGTTCTTCGCCCAAGCCATGATCGGCCAAGGGGCCACAGCTGTGGTTTGTCGAGGTCAAGATCCGTGGCAACAAGTGGGCCAAGGGCTACGGGGTACGGAACGTGGACGCGCAGCATCCCGCCGAAGTCACGGACAGGATACCGGCCGGAGGAATCACCAAGTCCATGGTCTCGGTTTCCCTCCTCAAACTGGTGGAGGAAGGAACAGTCAGCCTCGATGACCCTGCTTCGAAACACCTTCCGGAATTCAACACCCTTGTCCACGCAAGCGACGCCGTCACGGTCAGGTCCTTGCTGAACCACACCTCGGGGTTGGCCGACCCCACCGGGCCCATGCTGAAGTCCCAGTCGTTGAAGCAGGCCATCAACACCCGCTTCAGCCCGGAGGACATCCTGCGGCTGGCAGGCACAGTGCCTTGGGTGGAACGGCTCGCCCCGCAATTCACCTATTCGGACGCGAACTACGCTGCCCTGGCCTTGATCATCCAGGGGTACCGCAACCACTCGATCAGCGGGGCGAACTATGGACTGGGCCTGCAGCCGTTGGAATGACGACTGCACCAACGGCTTCTACTACGGCCACGGCGGATCCACGTTGGGCTTCGGCGGCATCAGCGTCAGCAGCGCGGACGGCACCCGCGAGTTGAGCCTGGGGGTCGCCTACCCGCCTGATACCGGGGCGGAGAACGACGCAATGGTCGCCGCCCTCACCCAGCCGGTGTCCGGGCGACTCCGGGATCTGGCCATCACTACCCTGAACGGGCTCTGCTGAACCCGCTGACCAAGCAATGCCCCTCCTGCTAGGGTCTGACCATGGATGAAAAATTGGGGAAATTCATCGAAGACTTCGGAACACTGACACGTTTGGCCCAGTCTGGTTTGGACCATGCCGAGGGCGGCGAGCAGCTACTGCAGGCGTTGACCGGGCACCTTGCCGTGCCCGCCCATGAGCTTTCCGTGGTGACGGAGGATATCCCGCCGCATCGCTTGGTGGATGTGGACATCGTCATGGAGGGGTTGGCCGGCCGCGATCCGGACTACCGGCTGGTGGGCATCGGGGGCGGCGATCAGCGCCACCACATGTCCTTCAGCGACATGCTGCAGCAATCCCGCAGCTACCCGCGCTTCCCGCTCGCCCAACCGGACTACTCCAACTTGGCCACCGGCCCGGACCAACAGCGTCAGGCCGTCGCGCTTGGTCTTCGGCTCTTCGGCTACGCCGGTTCGCCCGTTGCGGTGCTCCAGCGCGGGGCCAAGATGGACCGCGGCCGGCAATTTGCCTCACTTGAAGTCCTGGCCAGCCACCCTGCCGTCGCTTCCCAGCTGCTGGCCGAGGTGCGGCGGGAAATGGAGCATCAAAGCGTTTTCAAGGGCCAGATCATCGCCCTGGCTGTCAGCGACTATGGGCCGAGCATCAGTGGCGTGACCTTTATCAGGCGCCCGGAGCTCACCAGCGGTGACGTGGTCCTTCCCGATGGTCTTCTCGACAAGGTGGAGGGCCACACCCTTGGCATTGCCCGGCAAGCGGACATCCTGGCGGCACACGGACAGCACCTCAAGCGCGGCCTCCTGCTCTACGGGCCACTGGGCACAGGCAAAACACACACCGTCCGGTACCTGCTGAGCCAAAGCGAGGGTACGACGGCGGTGCTCCTCTCCGGCGGGTCACTCGCCAGGATTTCGGAGGCAGCCAAGATCGCGCGGGCGTTGGCTCCGTCGATCGTGGTGTTGGAGGACTGCGATCTGATCGCCGAGGACCGCAGCTTCGGACATGGACCCAAGCCGCTGCTTTTCGAGGTGCTCGACGCCATGGACGGGCTGGACAACGACGCCGACGTCGCGTTCGTACTGACGACCAACCGCGTGGACCTGTTGGAGCGGGCCCTCGCCCAACGGCCCGGACGCGTGGACCTTGCGGTGGAAATACCGCTTCCCTCCAAGCGCGAACGGGTGGAACTGCTGAGGCTGTATTCGAACGGACTCCCGTTCTCCCCCTCGTCGATCGAAACCGCAGCGGCCCGCACTGCCGGCACCACGGCGTCGTTCGCCAAGGAACTGATCCGACGCGCGGTGGTCGCGGCAGCGCTGGCGGACGAGACCCCCGGCGACGCGCACCTAGGCTTCGCGGTGGAACAGCTCATGGCCGACAGCGAGGCCCTGACGCGGAGCCTGCTCGGCAGCAACGGAGGTCCTGGCGGCCCCGGCCCGGGCCCGGGCGGATTTCCTGGCCCGGCCGGTCCCGAGCCGACCGGAGCACTCAGGCCGAGGATTTCTCCTCTTCAGTTTCCTGGTCCATCGGCGTCCACGTGAGTTTCACGGTGGCTCCGCCGTTGATCTCGTCGATCCTCATGCGCAGTTCCTCGCCATAGAGGAACTCATGTTCAAAATGCCGTCCATCAATGCGAGCCGCATCCAGGAGCTTTGTCATAGCCGTTGCCATCGCCCGGCCCCAGTCATGCGGATTCTTGCTGGACGCTTGTTCAAGGGCTGAATAGCTGACCATGAATCAATTGTTCTCCGGTGCACGGAGTTCTGCCAGACCCCGGCCATCTCCAGACAGCGGAGCCCGACGGCGGCGGCTTCCGGCTGCGGCGGGCTAGTCTTCCGTGGGCGTGGTCCGGTTCGAGTGGTAGTCCCGCCAACTGTGCTCCGGGGAGAAACCCAGGAGGCGCCTGGCCTTGTCGATGGACAGCATGGTTTCGTGTTCTCCCAGGTCCTTGGTCACGGTGACCTGCGGGAAGACTTCGGCGGCCAGGCTGGCGCTTGAGCGGCCCATGACAGAGTCCGCCGCCGCAATGATGAACGCCTCGAAACCCGGCTTGCCGTTCTCCAAAGCGCGTGCCACTGCCTGCGCGCCGTCGCGCCCGTCAATGTATGCCCAGAGGTTCCACTTACGAAGCTTGGCGTCGGCCTCATACGACGGGAAGGCTTCGTAGTCCTCCGGGTTCATGACGTTGGAAAACCGTAAGCCCACGATGCTCAGCTCGGGATCCCAGCGTGTGAGTTCGATGGCCATCTGTTCTTCGAGGTGCTTCACCAGCGAATAGGTGCTTTCCGGCCGTGCCGGATATTCCTCGTCCACTGGGATGTAGGGAGGAGCAACGTCGAACGGCAGCCCCAGCACTGTCTCGCTGGAGGCGTAGACGATCTTCTTGATCCCTGCCCTCCTGGCTGCTTGAAACACGTTGTAGGTGGAGAGCATATTGTTTTCGAACGTTGCGGCGTCCGGAAACAGTCCTGGTGCCGGGATCGCTGCAAGGTGGACGATCGCGTCGAATCCTTCGTGGCGGTCATCCAGGCCAAGGATCACGTCCACAACCTGCCCGTAGTTGCGAAGGTCCACTGTGACTGTTCCGCGCTCCCTGCCGCCGGCCCGGTCCAGGTTCATCACCTCGTGACCGTCTGTGGTCAGCCTGCGGACCACGCTCTTGCCCAGTTTTCCACTTCCTCCGGTTACTGCAATTCTCATGAAACACTCCTCTGGTTGGAACGTGTTGGCGAGCTGCTTTTCGTGGGAAGGTCAGCTGGCCGGGTCCGGCTGCAGGCGAAGTCCGGCTTCGGCCATGTCGGCGGCCAGTACCCCGCCGAGCTTGGCATGCCCTGCGGCGTTCAGGTGCACGCCATCCACCAGGTCCCCGGCGACCTTGTATTTGGTGATCCAGTCGCCGACGCTGAAGAACGGAGCTCCGGCCTTGGCCGCGATGTCGCCCAGCAGCGCGTCAACCTGGGTGCGGCGACCCCCGCCGGCGCTGGAACCTCTGGCAAGGGTTCCAATCATCGCAATCTTCGCCTGTGGGTATCTCTTTTTGAGGGCTGCGAGGAGCCTGTTGGCGTTGGCCGTGATTTGCCCATCGCTAGCGTTGTGTGAGGCGTCGTTGCCTCCGCCTTCGAGCACGATCAGCGGCGGCGTCCCATAAGGCAGCACCCAATCTCCGCGTTGGAGCGCGTCGATGTAGTTGCCACTGGCATTCGTGGCAGCCACATATCCGGTACCGCCCCTGGCCACGGAATACACCTTGTAGCCAAGGGAGCCCAAGGCCACCCGCGGCCATGAGCCCATCGGCTCAGACTGGGAATCACCAATGAGGACAGCCGTATGCCGGATGTCCGCGAGGATGATTTCGTTGCGGTCATTGCTTGGATTCTTGTACAGGGACCCGACGGGAAGCTTTGACGGATCCTGTGGGGAATCGGATTTCTTGGGACCTTCAGCCGCTGCCGCCGGACTCCCGGAGGGCGCGATGGGCGCCGCTGCCTGCTTCCCGCTGGCCGACGGGGTCGACTCGGCCGGCGCCTGCGCACAGCCGGCCAAGACCACGCCAGCGGCCATTACGCGTGCAGCGAAGCGGATTATGCGAGATTTGTGCATCGTCCTTGTCCCGAGCTTGCTTTCTGTTGGTTATGAACTCTGCTGGCCCAAGCGTGGAAAACAACGGTCCCTTGATACTTGTCGGCTATTCGTCGGGAGCGGAATCAATCCGACGGCCTGCCTACGTCGGAGTCTATTGGATCGGGACGGGGAAGGTCACGGCGAAGTGGGACCTATCCTCGCAGGACGGCTGGTGTGGAAGAATTTCATTTCGCCCCCAATCCTTCTGGTGCGTTGAAAGGAACCCCGTGCACGAGCCGGGAACCGAGCCCTTCCCCGACGTCCCAGCGCGGCCATCGTGGGCTGGAAGACTGCGCTCCGCACGGCTCACGTTGGGTTTTGTCATCGTTTTCTGGGGATTGGGCGCGTTGACTTCGAGCCTTGCCACCGGACCGAATGCGCAATTGCGGCTCCACGTCGCGGCGACGCCGCACTCTGTTCCAGATCACTGGTGGGCCGTCTTGGCCTCCGCCTTTTGGGCGAGGGACCTGACAGAGTATGTGCTTGGAACCGTCCTGGTGCTCCTGCTCGGGGTGCCTTTGGAGCGGCGAATGGGATGGCGGGCATACGCAACCGCGGCGGTCTCCAGCCAGATTCTGGGCGTTGGAGTTTCCCTTGGATTCCTAGGCCTGGCCCAAGGCTTGCTGGGAAGCTGGACGCAGGAGTTGGGCAGTCACCTCTTCATGGGTCCGAGTGCTTTCATCACCGGCGCGGCCATGGCGGCGACTGCTTCCATGGCAACGCTTTGGAGGCGCCGCATCCGGCTGGCCGTCTTCGCCCTATTGCTACTCCTGGCCCTGTACAGCGGAGGGTTCGCGGATCTCGTGAGGCTCGGTGCCGCTGCGGTAGGCACGGTTCTTGGCCCGCTGTTGCTGGGACGCCGGCCGCGATTCGGACGGCCGGTCAGCACCCGGCACGAGGGCCGTGTGCTGCTCTCTCTGCTCGTTGCCGCCTCGGCGATCGGCCCGGTGGTCGCCGGCCTCGTCCCGCATGCCGTGGGGCCGTTGTCCATCCTGCGCTTTCTGTTCACCAACATCCAGCCGGTAGACTCCCAAGCGCTCCAAGCCCTCTGCGCGGATCCCGCGCAGGCGAAGGACTGTGCCGTCGCACAGCTGCAGTTGCGCGCCGGGGCCGGCGGGATCTTTATGGCCATCCTCCCGTCGTTCCTCCTCCTGTTGCTCGCAGACGGCCTTCGTCGCGGACGGCGATTTGCATGGGCGGGGACCCTGCTGATCCAGCTGGCCCTGTCCGTCCTGGCTGGAATTGCGATCGCCGGAGTCCTGCAGCCAACTACCTCGGACACCGGGGCAAGCGAGGGGATCGCCGCGATCGAAGGGTCAAGCTCCTCGCAGCCGCTCGCCCTGGCCCTGCCGCTGCTCCTGCCTCTGGCGCTGACCATAGTCCTGCTCGCCACCCGGCGGCTGTTCCACGTCACGGCGCCGACTGGAACCTACAAGCGCCTTGCTGTCCAAGTTCTTGTCATGGCGGCTGTGCTCAGTGTGGTCTACGTGGGTGCGGGGCTCCTCCTCGCCCAGGATTTCTCCCCTGTTCCGGGATTGCCGGATCTACTTGCGGATATCCCCGACCGCTTCCTTCCGTTGGGCTTCGTGCTGGACCTGCCTCCGGCTTTCTTCCCCCAGGGCACAGCCGCCGTTCTCGTCTACGAGGGCGTCGGAGTCGTCTTTTGGGCCATTGCGGGTGTCCTGATATTCAAGACTTTCCTTCACCAGACCCACACCCGGCACGACGCGAGTACCGAGCGGGCGCGGAAGATCATCAAGACGTGGGAAGGCAGCTCGCTGTCCTGGATGACTACCTGGCCCGGAAACACGTATTGGTTCTCCGCTTCAGGACAGTCCTTTGTGGCGTACCGGGTCAGCACGGGAGTTGCGCTCACGCTTGGTGGCCCCGTGGGACCCAAATCCGAGATGGGCGCCGCCTTTGCAGAATTTGCCCGCCACTGCAGGGGCAATGGGTGGACGCCGTGTTTCTACTCGGTGCCCCAGGAACTGCGCGATCATGCGGACTCTTCCGGTTGGAGCTCCGCCCAGGTAGCCCAGGAAACGGTCCTGCCGTTGCATTCGATTTCCTTCAAGGGAAAGAAGTTCCAGGACATCCGCACAGCCCTGAACAGCGCAGCGAAGGAGGGCGTCCACTACGAGTGGACGAGCTACGACTCTGCTCCTTTCTCCGTCCAGATCCAGATCGAGGAAATCTCCGAAGAATGGGTAGCGGACAGGAACATGCCCGAAATGGGCTTTACCCTGGGCAGCCTGGACGAGCTCGATGACCCGGACGTACGCTGTTTGCTCGCGATTGACCAGCGCCACACCGTTCACGCCGTCACGTCTTGGCTGCCTGTGTACCGCAACGGACACATCGTGGGCTGGACTTTGGATTTCATGCGGCGCCGCAGCAACGGCTTCCGTGCCAGCATCGAATTCCTCATCGCTTCCGCGGCACTCAGCCTCAAGGATGAAGGATGCGAATTCCTCAGCCTCTCTGGAGCACCTTTGGCACGGATCGCTGAGGATTCTTCCGAAATTCCACGCCCCAGGCCGCGATCCCGGCCTCCCGGCAGCCTTGACCGGTTGCTCGATTGGTTGGGCGCGACTTTGGAACCGGTGTACGGGTTCAGATCCCTCTTGGCCTTCAAGGCAAAGTTCCAGCCTAGGTACGAACCCCTTTACATGCTCTACCCCGACGCCGCTTCGTTGCCCGCCGTTGGAACCGCAGTCGCACGGGCTTACCTGCCCATGATCAACCTCGGAGCGGGGCTGGCCTTGGCCAGCCGGATCTTCCGCCGGCCTAAACGCTCCAGAACGTCAGCTCGACGCCGTCCCTAGGGCCGCCGTCGACGTCCCCGAAACCGCCGACGGCGCCTCTGCGGACGGCGCTTCCAAAGACACTGCAGCGGATCCCGACGGCGGTGCCCCGCCTATCGGGGCGTTGCTGCGGTGCGCTTTGCCGTGGTGCAGTTGCAAGGCGCTGAGCACCAAGCCGAAATGGCTGAAAGCCTGGGGCATATTGCCCAGTTGTCGGCCAGCGTGTGCGTCCCATTCTTCGCTCAGCAGCCCCACATCGTTGCGCAACGCCAGGAGCCGCTCAAAGAGTTCCGTGGCTTCCTCGCGGCGCCCGGCGCCCAAAAGCGCGTCCACCATCCAGAAGGAGCACGCGAGGAAGACTCCCTCGCCACCCGGCAATCCGTCGTCGCTCTCTTGCGGACGGTAGCGCAGCACAAAGCCGTCTTCCGTCAGCTCGCGCTGGATGGCGTCAATGGTGCCGATCACACGCGGATCGTCGTGGGGCAGGAAGCCCACTTTGGGGATCAGGAGAAGGCTGGCATCCAGCTCTTTGCTCCCGTAGGACTGGACGAAAGTGTTGCGTTCGGCGTCGAATCCGTGGGTCATGACTTCGTCATGGATGGTGTCCCGCAAAGCCTCCCAGCGATCTAACGGGCCCGGCATCCCGGATTCGCGGATTCCCCGGACCATGCGGTCAGCCGCGACCCAGGCCATCACTTTAGAGTGCACGAAGTGGCGCCGCGGGCCGCGCACTTCCCAGAGTCCGTTGTCCGGCTGGTCCCAGATGCTCTCAAGATGGCGCATCAACGCAGTCTGGACGTCCCAGGACTCATCGCCGATGGCCAGCAGAGATGCGCGGGTCAGGGACAGGCAGTCCAGCACCTCCCCCCAAACGTCCAGCTGGAGTTGCTCTGCCGCCGCGTTCCCGATTCGCACCGGCGTCGAGCCCTGATACCCCGAAAGCCACGTCAGCTCCGACTCAGTCAATCTTCGGCGACCGTGCAAGCTGTACATGATCTGAAGGTCGGCAGGGTCGCCTGCCACAGCGCGCAGGAGCCAATCCCGCCACGCGGCGGCCTCCTCGGTATAGCCCGCGGCCAGGAAGGCTTGAAGGGTCAACGTGGCATCACGCAGCCAGCAATAGCGGTAGTCCCAGTTCCGCGGCCCGCCAATCTGTTCGGGGAGCGAGGTGGTGGCGGCGGCAACAATGCCCCCGGTCGGCGCATACGTGAGGGCCTTTAGCGTGATCAGGGAACGCTGAACGGCTTTCCGGTATGGTCCCCGGACCGTACAACGCCTGGACCAATCCGTCCAGAATGCGGCGGTGTCATCGAGGGCGATATCTGCCTCGACAGAGCGTGGGCGCCGTTCGTGGCTAGGCGCCCAGGTCAGGACGAAGGGGACGTGGTCACCGGCGTTCACCGTGAACTCGCTGACCGTGGTGAAGTCCTTGCCCTTCAGCGGCGCCGGGGTCTTGAGGTAGACAGAGTCCGGACCGGCAACCGCGCGGAGGCCGTGCCTGTCGCGGCGGACCCAGGGCACCACGTGTCCGTAGTCGAATCGCAGGATTAGCTCGCCGCGCATCTTGACCGAGCCGCGAATACCTTCAACTATCCGGACGATGTCCGCAACGGAGTCGCGCGGGGGCATGAAGTCGATGACCCGCACGTGCCCTTCCTCGGTTTCCCAGTCCGTCTCCAGGATGAGGGTGCCGTCCCTGTACTGGCGTCGCGTGCACGTGCCCCCGGATTCTGGAGCCAGGAGCCAGCGCCCCGCCTTGGGAGAATCCAAGAGCGCGGCGAAACACGCAGGCGAATCGAAACGTGGAAGGCACAACCAGTCGATGGAGCCTGCCCTGCTGACCAGGGCTGCCGTGTGCAGGTCCCCAATCATTGCATAGTCTTCGATCCGTTGGCCGGTATTCGGTTGACCGTTCACAGGTCCTTCCCTAGCACTGATTGAATGGCGGCTATGGCTTTGGCCGTGATCTCTTCCCGCTGGCCGGAACCATCCACGGCGAGCACGATTCCGCGCTCGGAGTACCGCGCAACCACGGCCTGGGTCTCGTCCCGGTAGAGCTCCAGACGACGGCGGATCACCGGCGCCGTGTCATCGCTGCGGCCCTCCTCTTGCGCCCTGCGAAGCATTCGCTCCACAAGTTCGTCGTCGTCGACTGTCAGCTCGACGACCGCATCAAGCTGCTGCTGGTTGCTGGCCAGAATGCCATCGAGTGCCTCTATTTGCGCTGTGTTGCGGGGGTAGCCGTCCAGGAGGAACCCTGACTGGACATCGGTGTTGCCAAGCCGCTGCTGGACCATGGCATTGGTCACGTGATCCGGAACGAATTCGCCGCTGTCCATGTACTTGCTGGCTTCCGCCCCAAGTTCGGTCTTGTCTCCCACATGGGCGCGGAAAATATCTCCGGTGGAAATCGCAGGAATACCGAAATGCCTGGCGATGTATTCAGCCTGGGTACCCTTGCCCGAGCCGGGAGGGCCGATGATGATCAATCGCGTCATGTCACTGTCCGTTCGTGAAGCGGTTTGGGTGCCCCGGCATTTGGGCAAGAGCTTAGCAACTTCGGAGCGCTCGCGGCAGGTCCGGGGCAGGCCGCTTCAGACCGTGGCGGGGTCGGTGTTGGCACCGCAAAGGATCACAGCCACGCGTTCCCCTTCTGCAGGGGCGTAGGCTCCCGAGTTCAGGGCAGCGAAAGCGGCGGCCGCGCCGTGTTCCACGACGATCCTGTACTGCTCCCAGAGGAGCGAGCGCGCGGCGGCGATGTCGTCGTCGGACACCAGGACCGTCCGGACGCCCGTGCGGACGGCCACCTCGAAGCCGATCCGGCCGATCTGCCGGGCCCCGAGTGAATCCGCGGCGATCCCGGAAACGGCGACGTCAACCGGCGTCCCCGCGGCCAGGGCCGAATGGAGGGTAGGCGCGTTGTCCGGCTCGACGCCAACAACCCGGGCTTGTCCTTCGACGGCGGCCGCGATTCCCGCCATGAGCCCGCCGCCTCCAACGGCCACCACAACGGTGTCTATTTCGCCCAGCTGTTCCAGGAGCTCCGAACCCACGGTGCCTGCCCCAGCGGCGATTTCGGCTTGGTCGTATGCGTGGCAGTAGACGGCGCCGGTTTCCTCGGCGTAGGCCAATGCAGCTTCAAACGCTTCCGCGTACTCGGTCCCGCGCTGGACCACCGTGGCGCCGCTGGCCTTGAGCTTCTTGACCTTCACGGCTGGTGCGGTCTCTGGAACAAAAACCGTTGCGGGCACACCAAGCTGGGCTGCGGCATAGGCATTCGCCAGCCCGGCATTGCCTCCTGAAGCGACGACGATTCCCACCTCGTCCTTCAGCTCGCCACGCTCCCGGCTGGCCAGGACGCGGTTGAAGGCGCCTCTCGCCTTGAACGTGCCCGTGTGCTGCATGAACTCGCATTTGAACCAGAGTCGCCCAGGCACCGTCCCCGCGTCTGCTTCGAAAACGGGAGTGCGGCGGATCCTCCCGGCAATCCGGGCAGCCGCTTCATCGACGTCGACGCGTGTGATCATGGGGAAGTCCTCGTTCCGATCGGGCAGATCCTGGGCAGGTTTCAGGCAGGGCCTAGCCTCAGGCTATCGCCTGGGCCCACGCCGCCAGGGTTCCCTGGCCGTGGGGCCACACCGGCGAGGGCCCCTGCCTGAGCTTGCGAAGGCTGGGAGCCGGTGGGGACTTGCGAGGCGAGGGTGGCGGTTTGGGCCCACGCCGCCAGGGTTCCCTGGCCGAGCTTGCGAGGCGAGGGTGGCGGTGGGGATTAGAAGGACTCGACGTCGGCCGTTCCGGGCTCCTGTTGGCGCGCCTGGCGGTTCCGCCACCAGCGGCGGGAAAGGTCCACTGCAGCCCAGATTCCTGCGAGGGGAGAAAGCACCACAACACCGTAGATGAAGATCATCCACGTCAGGATGGCCAGGGGCGGCTGCCCTCCGCTCAACCAGGACAATCCGCCAAGCAACCCGATCGTCCAGAACAAAACCACGCCCACGAGCACCGCTCCCGCCGGAAAATACTCGCTCCTCACAACGGCCGTCAAAGTCTCCACCGGCTGCCCACCTGCCTTCCATCACGCACCCGAACATCATCAGTATGCATCCGGCAAAAGGCCGATTCCCGCCAGCACACGGGCGAAGTGACGAACATAACCGTGTTGCCCGTGTCGCCACGGATTTGGGGGCCTAGTTGACGCGTGGATTGGCGGCGTAGTCTTGAATCACGCACGGTTGATAGCTGGAAAAATGGCGTCGAAGAACAACCCAAAAAAGGGTGTGGCCGCGACCCTGTGGAGGGTCTTCGGATTCTTGGTGGTGAGCGCCGTTTGCGGCGTTCTCGCCGCCGGTCTGGTGGTCCCGGCCGTGGCGTCTGCCGGTATGGCCGTCAGCGGTTCGATCCAATACTTCGACAATCTTCCGGGTGATCTGGTGGTCAATGCGCCGTCGCAGTCCACCAAAGTTCTCAGTGCCGATGGAAAGACAATCGCCACCTTCTATGCGGAGAACCGGGTGAGGGTCACGCTCGACCAGATGTCCCCCTACATCAAGGACGCGATTGTCGCGGTCGAGGACAGCCGCTTCTACGAGCACGGCGGTGTTGACCCCCAAGGGATTCTCCGGGCATTAGCGTCCAACCTGACCAAGGGCACCAAGGAGGGCGCGTCCACCTTGACCCAGCAGTACGTGACGAACGTCCTCAACGAGTCCCGCTTGGCGGCAGGCAAGACCCAGGAGGTTGTGCTTAGCGGGCAGAAAACCCTCGGTGACAAGCTGCGCGAGATGAAGGTCGCCGTTGAACTGGAGAAGAAATTCACGAAAGACCAGATCCTTGAGGGCTACCTGAACATCGTGTTCTTCAACCGGGACGCGTACGGCATCGAAGCCGCAGCGCGGCATTTCTTCAGCGTCTCCGCCAAGGACCTCAGCCTTCCACAGGCGGCCCTGCTCGCCGGCCTGGTCAACAGTCCCAGCTACTTCGACCCCTCCGTCCATCCGGACAACTCCATCCAACGCCGCAACCTCGTGCTCGCCGACATGCTCGCGCAGCACAAGATCCAGCAGGCAGAGTACCTTGCCGCCCTCGGCACCCCCATCAAGCTCACCATCACGCCTGCGAAGCAGGGCTGTGCCGCCGCGGACATGGCGCCCTACTTCTGCGACTACATCTCCCACCTGATCCTCAACAACTCGGCATACGGTGCCGGCCTCGCGGACCGGGAACAGCTTCTATACCGCGGCGGCTTGACCATCACCACAACGCTGGACAGCCGGCTACAGGCCGTGGCGCAGGAGCAGGTCAACGCCACGGCTGGGGCAAACCCGGACAAATGGGGCGCCTCCTTGGTGTCGGTACAGCCCGGCACGGGCAAGATCCTGGCCATGGCACAGAACACGGTGTTCCTCCCCGAACCCGGGAAGTTCGATACCCAGCTGAACTTCAACGTCGATTCCAAAGATGCCAACGGCAATGACCTGAACGGTGCCGGCGGGTTCCAGCCAGGTTCCGCGATGAAACCGTTCACTTTCACGGAGTGGCTCAACGAAGGCAAATCCATGACGACGACGGTGGACGCCTCGCGGCGCACCTATCCGCTCGGATTCCCCTGGAAAGACAGCTGCGGAAAGGTGCTGGGCGGCTACAGCACGGCCCAGAAGATCGCCGGCCTTGGTACAGCGGACGATCTCCGCAACAACGATGAGGGATACTACCGCCCTATGCCGGTCAACTACGGGCTCTACAACTCCATCAACACCGCAACTTTTGCTGAGGCATCGCAACTGGACTTTTGCGGTATCCAGAGAGTGGTGGATGCTGTGGGTCTCCACAGCGGCGTGGACAACGCCCCCGTGAACATGCACCAGTTGGGCAACCTCCTGGGCGGCACCGAAGTAGCTCCCCTTGTGCTGGCCAACGCCTTTGCCACCTTCGCCAACGATGGCAAGTACTGCGCGCCGATCGCCCTTGTGAGTGTGGTGGACCCAGCCGGTGCAAGACTGCCGGCCCAGGCCAGTTCCTGCCGGGACGCCATCAAGCGCGAGGTTGCCCGTGGCGTCGACGCGGTCCTCCAGGACGTCCTCAAACGTGGCTCCGGCGTTTACATCCAACCCAAAGTCCAGGACCGGTTCCCCACCGCCGCGAAAACGGGAACCAACAATAGCAACGGCGCCACCTGGGTAGTCGGGTTCACCACAGGGCTCGCCACGGCGTCCTTCTTCGGCGACACTATGGCGGGACAGAGCCGGGCGGGACAGAACGTGACCATCAACGGCAAGTTCTACACCGCCGTCGACGGCTACATGCTGGCTGGCCCGCAGTGGGCCAACTACATGACACAAGTGGCAGGGCTCTACCCGACGGCCGCCTTCCCGGCGCCGCCCGCGTCGATGGTGGGGACGCCGACGCCTTCTCCTTCTCCTTCCCCGTGAGCTTCAACTAAAACGCGCGTACCCCCGGTCACCCCGGGGGTACGCGGTTTTTCCTGTGAGTTCCGGAAGAGTTCGGCTACTTCTGATTGAACCTGTCATGAACGTTTCAGCGGTGACGCGAAACCGCGGGACGGGCACCCTTCCGCGCGGCAAGAATCGACCGGGGACTCACTTTCAGTCGACGAGCAACGCATAGCGAAGGGTCTTATTCTCATGAAGACAACCAAGAAAAACGGGCTTGCCGCGGCAGCGGTTCTAGGGGCGGTGCTGATGGCCGGATCCGCAATGGTGCCGGCGGTGGCCGACGATGCTTCCCGCGGCCAGGACGCCCAGGACCAGCAGGGATCCGATGGGAACAAAGGCCAAGACGGCCAGGGCGAAACCTCAAAGCATGTCCTGCTGCTTTCGGTGGACGGCCTCCACCAGAAGGACCTGGATTTGTACGTGAAGAACCACCCGACGTCGGCCCTTGCGTCGCTCGTCAATCACGGCACCAGCTATACGCACGCCGAGACCCCGGTGCCCTCGGACTCCTTTCCCGGCATGGTCGGCCAGCTCACTGGCGGCAATCCCGGAACCACCGGCGTCTACTATGACGACACTTTCAACAGGACGCTGCTGCCTGCGGGCACAACTGACTGCAAGAACACCGCGCCCGGCGCCGAAGTGGCATTCACCGAGGCCGCAGACAAGAACCAGAACGCCCTCGACGCCGGCCAGGGCCTGCCTGGACTTCCGGCCGGCATCCTGAACATGACGGGACAGCCCGGCGCACTCCTTGACCCGGCAGCCCTCCCGGTTGACCCGGCGAGCTGCAAGCCGGTCTACCCGCACCAGTATTTGAAGGTCAACACCGTTTTCGAAGTGGCAAAAACCGCTGGCCTGACCACGGCTTGGTCGGACAAGCACCCGGCCTACGAAATCCTGAACGGCCCCTCCGGCAAGGGCGTGGACGACCTGTTCACCCCCGAAATCAACAGTATTGCCCCCGCTCCCTTTATCGGCGACTGGACCAAGGACAACGCCGCGACCCAGCAGTACGACGGCTACAAGGTCCAGGCAGTGCTCAACGAAATCGGCGGCAAGGACCATTCGGGCACCAAGGCGGCCGCCGTACCGGCCATCTTCGGGATGAACTTCCAGTCCGTCTCAACGGCACAGAAGCTCCCGACGTCGGACGGCCTCACCGGGGGTTACGTCCAGGGCGGCGTCGTTCCAGGCCCGCTCCTGAGCAAGGCGCTTGACTTCGTCAACGCTTCGGTGGGCAAGCTCGAATCCGCGCTGGCCGCTTCGGGCCACGCAAAGGACACCGCCGTGATCCTCTCAGCCAAGCACGGACAGTCGCCGATGGACCCGGCAGCCCTGACAAGGGTGCCTGACGGGGCAATCATCGACGGCCTAAACGCAGCATGGAAGTCGGCGCACCCCGGCTCCGCCGATCTGGTGGCGTTCTCCACCGACGACGACATCATGCAGCTATGGCTTTCGGACCACTCGCAGGCAGCAGCGCAGTTCGCCAAGGACTACCTGGCAGCGCACTCGGCCGCTGGCAATGACATCCACGGCGCCGCCAAGACGGTGACCGGATCAGGGCTGAACAGGATCTACGCGGGCAGCGAGGTAGCTGGCTACTTCGGCACCCAAACCAGCGATTCCCGTTACCCGGACATCCTGGGCATCGCCCAGACCGGCGTGGTCTACACCGGCGGCAAGTCCAAGATCGCCGAACACGGCGGAGCCAGCGCGGATGACCGCGACGTGCCGCTGGTGGTCTCAGGTGCCAATGACGAACACGCCCGGACAGTGACCAGCGCCGTGGAGACGACGCAGATTGCGCCGACCATCCTGAAGACGCTTGGACTGGATCCGAACAAGCTGCAGGCCGTTCAGATCGAAGGGACCAAGGTCCTCCCCCAGCGCTAATCCGGCGCAAAACAAATATTGGAGGGGTCCGGCCGCTGAATCCGCATTGGGCGCCACGCGAGGTCTGCTTACAATCAAACGTCAGCAACTACTGAGGGAACCATGAAGAAAATCACCACAACCCTGCTCGCGGCCGGGCTCCTCCTCTCCGCTTCAGCCTGCTCCGCACCGCAGCAGCTGAGCACCGCGGACACGTGCAGCCGGGTCAAGACCGTCATCTCGAACCCCACGAACAGCACCGACAAGACCGGAATGATCCGGTTCGCCAACCAGATCCGCCCCATTGTGGCCGTTTCCTCGGATGAGCTGAAGCCCACGCTGAAGGCAATCGTGGACTATCTGGACGAGTCCGCAAAAGACAACCCGGATTCCGCGAAGCTCGACAAGCTGAAGGCCGACTACCAAAACGCCGGGACCAACTACGGCAAGTACTGCGGCGGCTAAGGCCAGTTTGCGCTCCGTACCCGGGGGCTGGCCGCGGACGCCCAGCCCCCGGGACTCCATGACCTGCAGTCCGGCACACGTCAGAGCGCGGTGTGTTTCCCGAACGGGTGATGGCCTGTGGCCGGCTGTCCGTGACTGCCTAGCCATTCGGACAGGGCCTCGCGCAAGATCTCGCTGGGCGTAAGGCTGAGCGTGTGGGAAGCCGACTCCAAGGCACGGTCCAGTTCCTCAGGGATCTGGAAGTCCAGGGGCGAGGGACGGCTGCCTTCCCGAGCATTGGAAGGCATGTCATCCCCACGCAAAAGCTTGCCGGCGGCCGGCTTCATGTCGTTTTCGGTCCACGCCGAAAGGCGCTCGAAATGAGTCACATCCCGTGTCATGATTTTTTCCCTCCCAACAATCAAGCATCCTCCGTTGTTGGGTTGGCGTCACCATCTACGAGTAATTACTCGGTAACTATCGCTTCAATCGCCCTACAGGCCCAGTAGTCAACGGCGCCGCGCCCGACTCGTGGCGCGCTTAGCCGGACCAGCGGGGGTCCACCGGGCCCGCCCAAGACCTTTTTGAGTCGCGGAACGGGCCCGGCGCTCACACTTAAGGGTGAGACCGTGACGGACATCGCTCAGCGCAAGGCTGGTGCCGTCAGAGTGATCTTAGGGCCTGAGCCGATTCCGGTCTAGAGACGGATGCAGCGTCATGCCCACAATTCTCTCCCGGATCGCCGCACCCGCAAGGCCTACCACGGGCCCCAGCGCAAGTCTTTCCCCGCAAGAGGGGCGGTGGGAGGATGCCTATAGGTGCCACAGCGACGAGAAGGGCGGAAGCGACATGTCGACCCAGGAATTCGTGGAAACCGAACGCAAGTATGACGCGGACATCGAGACGCCCCTTCCCGCTTTCGGGGATATTACCGGCGTCGAACAGGTCGCTGACCCCGCCGATCATCAACTTGAGGCCGTTTACTTCGACACGGAAGGCCTCATCCTCGCCCGGCATCGCATCACCTTGCGGCGCCGTACCGGCGGCGCAGATTCCGGCTGGCATTTGAAGCTGCCGGCTGACAAGGATAGCCGCGTGGAGATCCATGCGCCGCTTGGACAGCCTGAGACCGTTCCCGAGGAACTGGCCGAGAAGCTCCTGGTATTCACGCGCGGCCATGAGCTTAGGCCGGTGGCGCGGATCCATACCCGCCGCACCTTGCTCCGGCTGCACGGAAGCGAGGAAAAGACCTTGGCCGAGTTCGTGGATGACTACGTGACTGCCGAGACCTTGCACCCGGCGCAACTGGAGAGGCAATGGCGGGAGTGGGAAATCGAACTTGTCGACGGCGACGAAGCCCTCCTGGAGAGCGCCGAGCACGTCGTGTCGCAGGCCGGCGCCACCCGTTCAGGACATCCTTCCAAACTGGCCCGTGCGTTCGGGACTGCTTGGCCTCCCGCGGTGCCTGCACCGCCAAAGGCCCGCCCGAAGGGTTCCGCAGGGGACGCAGTGGTTGCCTACATCGCCGCGCAGATCGCTGAAATCACTGCGCAGGATCCCGGAGTCCGGCAAGGCGCCGACGACGCCGTTCACCAAATGCGCTCGTCCTGCCGCCGGCTCCGCTCCGTGTTGTCCGCTTACGGCAGGTTGTTCGAAGCCGACGCGACGGCTCAGCCCAAGACGGAACTGAAATGGCTGAGCACGGTCCTGGGCAAGGCCCGCGATGCCGAAGTGCTGCGGGACCGGATCGGGGAACTGCTGAATGACCAACCCGATGTCCTCTTGTCCAGTCCGGCTGCCATCAAGATCACGGACGAGCTTGAGGCCGCTTTCAACTCGGGATATCGCGAAACACTCCGCTCACTTGGAACGGAGCGCTACTTCCGGCTCCTGGAGGAGCTGGAGAAGTTCCGCGACGAGCCTCCAACAAGACCACGTGCTGGAAAGAAGGCCCGTCGTGTCACGGCCAAGCTGGCCGGCAAGGCGATCAAGCGGCTGCGCCGGTCCCAGAAGGCAGCGGCCCGGCAGACCGGCGTCGAACACGACACCGCGTTGCACCAGGTCCGCAAAGACGCCAAACGGCTGCGCCACGCAGCCGAAGCGCTACAGGACGTGCACCGGAAACCCGCCGTGAAGCTGGCCCGCGACGCCCAGGAGCTCCAGAAAATCCTCGGAGAGCACCAGGACAGTGTTGTGGCCCGCTCGGTGCTGCTTCGCCTTGCAGGTGACGCCAATGGACCGCTGGAGGAAAATTCGGCCCTTGGCCGCTTGCTCGCTGCCGAAGAGCAGCGAGCAACAGACGCCGAGGCCCGCTATGAAAAGGTCGCCAAGAAGAATCGCTTGAATCCCCTGTGACGAGCGGGACCGAGCGGCAGAGACTCAGAGCGGCGGCGGCTTAGCCTTCGCACTCTACGCAGTAGGCGTGGCCGTTCTTCTCAAGGGCAATCTGGGAGCGGTGACGGACAAGGAAACACGAGTAGCATGTGAACTCGTCTTCCTTCTGCGGGATCACCGCAATGACCAGTTCTTCGGCAACGAATTCGCCGCCGGGCACCTCGTTGCCTTCGAAAGCATCGGCCTCGTCCAGCTCCCGTACTACGCTGCGGGCGTCCGGGGCGTTGGCAGACTGCAGGGCCTGAAGGGACGTGCTTTGGGATTCCGCGACGTCGGAGCGGAGTTCGTCGTAATCGGTTGCCACTAGGGGTTTTTCTCTTCTCTTGTGTATTGACTTGCGAATGTGCAACATACACCATGCGGCTGCTATTCCCCACAATGGGACGAAATCAGTACGTGCGCATCGCTGCCACTTTAGCCGGTCAGGCCTCGCGCCCGGCGCTGCGAGGGACATCCCGTCCGACGTCACGGTGCAGGTCCCTGTCCAGCCCGTGGCCATTTGCGAGCTGCGCGAGCAGTTCGCCAAGTTGCGCGATCTGCTCGCCGGTCAGCGGGGCCAGGACCTCCACTTCATGTTGTTCCGCAATCCCGCGCAGTTCACGCAGTACCCGGTTGCCTGCTTCCGTGAGGTGGAGTTCATAGTTCCGCCGGTCCGTGCTGCTGCGCACTCTCTCCACAAGCCCTCGCTCCTCGAGGGAATCAATGAGTGAAACCACGCGGCTAGGGACGGCACCCAGCCTGTCCGCGAGGGAACGCTGGCTCAACCCCGGCGAGCGCCCGAGCAGGCGTATGACGCCGGCGTCGCTCGGCGTGAGGCCGATCTCCCGCGTGCGGTCAGCAAAGCGGGACGACGCCACGGCGCCAAGCTGCGACAAGAGAAATGCCGTCCGTTTCGGCTGGCTGGGTGTGGCTGAATCCATGAACTCAGAATACATGCTTGACAGAACAATTCTATAGGTGAACTATTTCAGTAGTGATGTAATTACGAAAGGTTCAGCCATGAGCAGTCAGTCGATTCCCGCGGAAGGCCGTCCAGCCCGGTCGGGCGGTCCGCATCCGGGCGTTCTTGCCCTGGTCAGCTTGGGCATATTCCTCGCCAGCCTCATCACGTCCGCAATCCTCACAAGCGGCCAAACGTTCGTTTCGCCATTCGCGGCTGAAGGGCAGGTTGCCGCATTCTTCCAACAAAACGTTGCGGCGACGCGCGTCGGCGGCATGCTGCAGTTCGGCTCAGCGGTGCCGTTGGGGATCTACGCGGCCACGGTCTACGCCCGGCAGCTTCGGCTCGGCGTGCGCGTTCCCGGACCGGCCATAAGTTTCTTCGGCGGCGTCAGCGCAGCCACCTTCCTCATGCTCTCGGGTTCTGTGACCTGGCTGCTGAGCCGGCCCGAAATCACCACGGATGCCACGCTCACCCGTGCACTCGCTTTTCTTGCGTTCATCACCGGAGGGGTGGGCTTCGTCGTCGGGATCGGACTGCTGGTGGCGGGTATCGCCGTCCCTGCCCTGATCTTGCGCTTCATGCCCCGCTGGCTGGCCTGGACCGGCCTGGTCATCGCTGCCCTGTCCGAGTTGAGCTTCCTTTCGATGGCGATCGAACCCCTGCAGTTCCTGCTGCCGATCGGGCGGTTCGGTGGCCTCCTGTGGCTTGTAGCTGCCGGTTTCCTGCTGCCGCACACCCGGGCGGCCGCGAACCAAGAACCCCGCACACACGCGCCTCAACCCAACCGGGCTAGGCCATGACGACGGCGGATCCCATCCTGCCTTGCTGGCCCAGATCCGGGACCGTCGGCCGGCTCGATTCCGCGGTCAACAATGCCGCAGGCGGAGGGCGGGTCCCGGCACCCCTGGCCGAGTGGGCCAGCGAGGGGTTCCACAGCGGGGCCGGCTGGCGGGAACGCCCGCGTTCAACACCGGGCGGAACCGCTGAGTCCCGGCCTTATCAGGATCCGTGCCAGACTTTTCGCCACCAACGGCGCCTGGCGCCGGATTCCTGGTTCGCAGTATCCTGCTCCGCCGCGGCGGCAGCCTCAGCGGCCGCTGCCCGGCGTTCGCGCCAGCGTTCCAACTCGACGTCGACGTCGCGCGGCTTCGTGATCACCGGCGGGCCGCCCTGAAGCTGGCGCCGCGCGTCAATGACGCGGGCGTTGAAGTCCTCCACCAGCTCGCGCACTTGCTTCTCCGAGTACAGGGCATCGAGCTTCGCATCCAACCCGGCGTCCTCGGTGCGGAGCAGAATCGCCTTCGGGCCAAGGCCGCTGAGATGCTCGCGCTGGATGAGGCCTTTGACCCACCAATCGGGATCGTAGCGCTCCCCCAACCCAGGGATCGGCTTGCCTGAGTACTTCAGGTTGTCGAACTTCCCTTGCGCCATGGCGTCGCGGATCAGGTATTCCACCCGCGCGGCATCGTCCACCTTCTTGCGCTTCCGCCGCTCTTCTTCCTCGGCGGCGAGAAGTTCGGCCTCTTCCTGGGCCGTCATTCCAGTAGCGCGCACGGTACGCAGTTCCATGGCTCGCTCCAGCCGGCGCTTGAACGCACTGTTTTCGCCGTTCACGGTTCCCCACCGCCCTCACTCGCGGAACACTGGATCTGAGTCCAAGTATTCCGCAAACGGGAGACTGGCGGGATGGCGCTTGGAAAAGGCCGCCTCTGGCCACGCCCAGTGCACGTCATTACGCTGGCTGGTAACGGCTACGTCAGGAAGAGGGGCACCATGGACGAACAGGGCATTCTCCACCGCATCCAATCGCTCGTCGAGGAAGAACGGGAGCTCCGCGAAAAGGCAGAGGCGGCGCCGCCTGGTCCCGCACATGCTCCTGACCGCGCAAGGCTGGAGCGCATTGAGCAGGACTTGGATCAGTGCTGGGACCTCTTAAGGCAACGGCGGGCCAAGAGACAGTACGGGGAGAACCCGAACGAGGCCAAACCACGGCCCCCCAAACAGGTGGAGGGCTACACCGGCTGAAGCCGTAAGGAACGCAGGACGACGACGGCGGCAGCTCCCGCCGTCGTCGTCCTGCTTTAAGACGCGCCCTGTACGTCGTTAGCGGTCGGCCCAGCCATCCGTGGGATGCCATTTCCCGCTCGTCCTCTCGCCGGAAAGGACGGGGTTAAGGCAGGCGCTGACAAGGGCAAGGGCAGTTGCGATGTCACGGAATTTCCGGGCAGCTTTTTCCCTGCGGGCTATCGCCGCGTAGCCGGCCATCCAGTTAGGGCCCGGCTGCTCCAGCTTCGCGGGCAGCTCCATCCTTCTTCGTTCGCGTTCCAGTTCGAGTGCCGATCGGAGATGTGTGGCGTCGAGGCTTCTGGTGGTGACGATGAGGGCAAGATCGATGAGGTCGCGGTACCTGGTGGAGGCAGCCGCTTGCCGCCCGTGGAGTTCATACATCGCGCACACTTTGTCGGCCCGATCGCCGTCACGCCGTGGGTCCTTGTTTGAGGTCCGGAAGCGCAATGAGCCTGGGGAGGGCTTCGGGGATGTCCGCCTGCTCCAGCAGAAGGACAAGCGCTTCTTCACCGTCCCCCACTGGGGCGCCGTAACGGTGTGCGTAGGGCGCCAGCGCGTGGGCAAGCCGTGCGCCGTCGGTGTTTCCACGGATGATCGCGCTCCTGAGGATGCCGGCAAGGTGGCCTCCGTCCACGTGCTCGGCCGCGAGATCGGCCACGACCCTGTGGGGTGAGGCGACGGGCAGCCCGTCGAGGAGGATCCAGTCGTCCTTGTCCAGGTTTCGGCGGTGGATCCTCACGTCCGGGTCGCGGGGCTGTTTCCTGGCCGGTACCGTGAACTCGAGCTCGTCGGCTGCGGTGTCCCCGAGGCCCTGGATATCGGCGGCTGAACGGTGGGAGACGATGGCGGGTGCAGGACCGCGGCGTCGTTCTGCGGCAGTGCGTGCCGGGTCGAGGGCAAGCCACGCCGCCCGCAGCCTGTCCTGGGGTGTGGGCGGCGCGCCGGCGACACGATAAACGCCGTGCTGCAGGCGCTCCAGACGGCCCTGGTTGGCCATCCGCGCCATGTCCTGCGCGCTGAACCCCAGGCTGCGGGCCTGTGCCGTCGTGATCATCCCCCACTGCTCCGAGGCAAGATCCGCAACATCAGTCGAAGCAACCACGGTAGACTCCTTCCAACTACTGCAATAATACACTTCAGAGTTACTTTTGCAGTATGTGATCGCCGCGGCACTCGCTGGCAATTGAGACGCGCCCTACAGCGCCGACCACCCGCCGTCGGAGGCGAGGATGGCGCCGTTGACGTTTGTTCCGTCGTCGCTGAGCAGGAAGGAGATGGACGCTGCCAACTGCGCAGCCGTCGCGGGTGTGGGAACAGTGGCCTGCATCAGCGGACCGAGGCGTTCTGCAGCCAACTGGGATCCCCACGTTGCCTCGATGTTGGTGATGGTGGCTCCGGGGGCAACCGCATTGAAGCGGAGCCCCTTCGGCCCGTACATCACCGCCGAGTTCTTTGTCAGGCCTACACGGCGTGCTTCGACGCCGTGTAGGTGGCGCCGGCAGCGGAACCTCGCAGCCCGGCCTCGGAGGCGACATTGACCACGGAGCCCGTGCCGGCGTCGAGCATCAGCGGCACCACAGCGCGGGTCAGGCGCATGAGGGCGGTGACGTTGATCCGGAACACGCGCTCCCACATGGCGTCATCCACCTCGTGGATCGGGGCGAAGTTGTCCATGATGCCGGCGATGTTGGCCAGGGCGTCCACGCGACCCCCAGCGGCAACCACGACCGCGGCAACGGTCTCCTCGGTGGAGATGTCGCCCGCCACGGGCACCAGGTCCAGGCCCGCATTCTCCTCCACCAACGCGTCCAGCCTCTCCTTGCTGATGTCGGCGGCAATGACCCGGCCACCTTCTTTCGCGACGCGCAGCGCCGTGGCCTTGCCGATGCCCGAGCCCGCGCCCGTCACGATGACGGTCTTGGCGGCAAAGCGGCCGTTGATTGTGGCTTCCTGCCATGAAGCTTCGTTGCCCATAGTGTCCTCCCGAACGTGTTGGTGGCGTGATACCCACCTTATGACACTCTGTGTCATTATGTAAGAGTGGATACTGGTGAGATGCCCTCAGACGATGCGAAGCCCGCCGTCGGGCGCTCCACCGGGCGCCCTGTGACGATTGACCCGGACGCCGTGGCCGCCGTCGCGCTCCGGCTTTTTGCCGAGCACGGCTACGAACAGACGTCGATGGAGGACATCGCGCGTGCGGCCGGAATCGGACGGAAGAGCCTGTACCGCTATTTCCCCGGCAAAGCTGACCTAGTCTGGGGCGGCACGGAGCCGGTGGTCGAAGCTTCGGGTCGGGTGCTGGAGGGGACTCGCGTAGCGAACGGGCACGACGGCGACGCTGACGACGGCGGCATCCTGGCGGGACTGCGGGCGGCCGCCATTGCCGGGGTCTCCGCCATCCCGGATCTTTCCGTCACGCGCGGGCGCCTGCGCCTGATTGCCGAGCATCCCGAGCTGGCAAGCCGAAGTTTTGACGCCTTGGCTCCCCAGCGGGAGCGGGCGCGGCTTTACCTCGTTGCCCTGGGCGTCAGCGAAAGTGCAGCTCGGTACCTCTGCGCCGCCTATCTGGGCGCGACATTCGAGGCATGGATGCAGTGGGCCGCGGGGACCGACGAGGATCCGGTGCCGTACTTGGTGGAGGCCGTGCGAGTGCTGCGGGTTCCCGCGGCCGGCGTCCGCGGATAACCTATGCCTGGGAGGGCAAATGACAGTTCGAAGCGCAGGAATTCTCCTGTACCGTCGGACCTCCACAGCGGAATTGGAAGTGTGGATAGCCCATATGGGCGGTCCATTCTGGGCCCATAAGGATGCACGCGCCTGGTCCATTCCAAAGGGAGAATACCTCGAAGACGAGGACCCGCTGGTGGCCGCCAAACGTGAGTTCGCGGAGGAAATGGGCACTCCCCCACCCGCCGTCGACTACTTCCTGCTGGGCACTTTCCGGCAGCCGTCGGGCAAGCTCATCACAGCCTTCGCAGCGGAATCGGACTTTGCTCCCGAAAAAATTGAGAGCAACACCTTTGACTTGGAATGGCCGCGTGGATCCGGCGTGGTCCGGAGCTACCCGGAGATCGACGACGCGGTCTGGGCCACGGAAACCGTTGCCCGCATCAAATTGGTAGGCGGCCAAGTGCCGATCCTCGACGCGCTGATCCGGCACCTCGGACCCCGCTAGGCCTGGACGATCGACCCGATTGGCCGCGGAGAAAGTATGGGATCCGCATGACGGTGGAGGACCTTCCACTCCCCGTCTTCCCATCGGAAAATCGTCGTCACCCGAAGGGGTATCGGAGACACTTCATCAGACCCGCCAACTTTGGCCCGGGCCCGTTCAATTTCGACAATGTACGCGAGCTCCGTCCCGGTGTAACCGGAGATTCGCTCGAAACTGATGGGCTCGCCCTCCCTCAGCTGGGAAGACGCCCGATCCATGGTCGCCTCGACCGCACTCGAGCCCCGCGCAGGCGGCCCGAGCGGATTAGCGAGCGTGACGTCGTCGCGCTTTGAGAACAGCTTCTTCTGCTGCTCCGGGTCTCCAGTGATGAAGGCATCAAGCGCTCGATGGTATTTCTCCACCAGCAGACCGAGATCGGATTCCGGCATTGGTTCCTCCCGCATCGCTAATGCGCTGGCGCGGCGTGCCAGGCTTGTATTCGGCCATAGTGGCACCGTTCACGAATGGTGTCTACGCATATCGAATCAGGCTCCCAGACCGGTCAGGAATGGAGAAGCGCCGCTCACGGCCCACGCCTAGAATGGCGGTCATGGACAACACAAGTCCACGCCAGCTTCGTCCCCTAACGACTTCAGGAGTGATCATGAGCGACTCTTCCACCGAGGGAATCAAGACCGTGCTGCATCCCGTTTCCGACCTCGGCGCGGCGAAAGCCGTCTACACCGCCTTGCTTGGCGTGCAGCCGCAGGCCGACGGGCCGTATTACGTCGGCTTCGACGCGGCTGGCCAGCACATCGGGCTCGTTCCGGGAGGCGGCCCGCAGGCCATGACCTCACCCGTCGCGTACTGGCACGTTTCGGACATCGAGGCGAAGCTCGCGGAGGTCACCGCCGCGGGCGCCACCCTGAAAGAAGCAGCCCACGACGTCGGCGGCGGCCGCTTGGTAGCTACCGTCATCGATCCGGACGGCAACGTCCTCGGGCTGCTTCAGGACCCGCAATAACCAACCGCACACGGGCTTAGGCCCGTGTGTACGGCCCCCAGGACGTACTACATAAGGCTGCTTAGATAGAGCCAGACGACGCCAACAGAGGCTGCGACGGCGGCCCCGCGTACCAGATGGAGACATGATGAGCACGGCCACGAGCACGGACACGCAGTCGCCTGAGCAGCACACCGCCGACACCCACGATCTGATCCGGGTGCAGGGCGCGCGGGAGAACAACCTCAAGGACATCAGCATCGAGCTGCCGAAGCGGCGGTTGACGGTGTTCACGGGCGTCTCCGGATCGGGCAAGAGCTCCCTCGTGTTCGCCACGATCGCCGCAGAGTCGCAGCGCATGATCAACGAGACGTACAGCACCTTCGTCCAGGGGTTCATGCCAACCATGGCGCGGCCGGATGTGGACCTGCTCGAAGGACTCACCACGGCGATCATCGTCGACCAGGAGCGCATGGGAGCGAACGCCCGTTCCACGGTGGGAACCGCCACCGATGCGAACGCGATGCTGCGAATGCTCTTCAGCCGGGTTGGCCAGCCCCACATTGGCTCTCCGCAGGCATTCTCGTTCAACGTCGCCTCGATCTCGGGCGCTGGAGCGGTCACCATCGAGCGCGGTGGCAGCACCACGAAGGAGCGCCGGAGTTTCAGCATCACAGGCGGTATGTGCCCACGCTGTGAAGGACGCGGCTCGGTCACCGACTTCGACTTGACCGCCCTGTACGACAGCAGCAAGTCGCTCGCCGAGGGTGCGCTCACCATTCCCGGCTACAGCATGGACGGCTGGTTCGGCCGCATCTTCAGCGGCTCCGGCTTCTTCGACATGGACAAGCCGATCAGCAAGTACACCAAAAAGGAACTCCACGACCTGCTCCACAAGGAACCCACGAAGATCAAGGTGGAGGGGATCAACCTGACCTACGAGGGCCTGATTCCTAAGATCCAGAAGTCCATGCTCTCCAAGGACCCGGAGGGGATGCAGCCGCACATCCGCGCTTTCGTGGAGCGCGCGATCACCTTCACCGTCTGTCCCGAGTGCGATGGCACCCGGCTCACCGAGGCGGCCCGCTCGTCAAAGATCAAGGGAATCAGCATTGCCGACGCGTGTTCGATGCAGATCAGCGACCTCGCCGAATGGGTGAGGGGCATCGACGAACCGTCGGTGGCGCCACTGCTCAAGGGGCTACGGCACCTCCTCGACTCGTTCGCAGAGATCGGCCTCGGCTACCTCTCGCTCGATCGGCCGGCAGGCACGCTGTCCGGCGGTGAAGCGCAGCGGACCAAGATGATCCGGCACCTGGGCTCCTCGCTCACCGACGTCACCTACGTCTTCGACGAGCCCACCATCGGTCTGCACCCGCACGACATCGAACGCATGAACAAGCTGCTGCTGCAGCTGCGGGACAAAGGCAATACGGTGCTGGTCGTCGAGCACAAACCGGAAGCGATCGCGATAGCCGACCACGTTGTCGACCTCGGCCCTGGCGCGGGCACCGCCGGTGGCGAAGTGGTCTTTGAGGGCACGCTCGAAGGGTTGCGGTCCAGCGGCACCCTGACCGGCCGTCACCTTGAAGATCGCGCTGCCCTCAAGAAGACCGCGCGGAAACCCGCAGGCGCCCTGGAGATCCGCGGCGCGACCGAGAACAATCTTCGCGACGTCGACGTCGACATTCCGCTTGGAGTCCTGGTGGTGGTCACCGGCGTCGCTGGCTCCGGCAAGAGCTCCTTGATCCACGGCTCGTTGTCCAAGCGGGACGGCATCGTGTCGATCGATCAGGCTGCGATCAAGGGCTCGCGGCGGAGCAACCCCGCAACGTACACCGGGCTGCTCGAGCCCATCCGTAAGGCGTTCGCGAAGGCTAACGGCGTGAAGCCGGCGCTGTTCAGCGCGAACTCCGAGGGAGCGTGTCCCACCTGCAACGGCGCGGGCGTCATCTACACCGACCTCGGATTCATGGACACCGTCTCCACCCCTTGCGAGGAATGCGAAGGCAAGAGGTTCCAGGCTTCGGTGCTCGAGTACCGCCTGGGGAGCCGAAACATCGCGGAGGTGCTGGAGATGCCGGTGAAAGAGGCCGAAGAGTTCTTCTCGGCGGGCGATGCCCGGATCCCGGCAGCACACGCGATCCTCCAGCGGCTCACCGACGTCGGACTCGGCTACCTCAGCCTCGGCCAGCCGCTCACCACCCTTTCCGGCGGCGAGCGGCAGCGGATCAAGCTGGCCACCCACATGGGCGAGAAAGGCGGCGTCTACATCCTCGACGAACCGACCAGCGGCCTGCACCTCGCCGACGTCGAACAGCTGCTCGGCCTGCTCGACCGGCTCGTCGAGTCTGGCAAGTCGGTGATCGTCATTGAGCACCACCAGGCGGTCATGGCGCATGCCGACTGGATCATCGACCTCGGCCCGGGCGCAGGGCACGACGGCGGAAAGATCGTTTTCGAGGGCACTCCCGCCGATCTCGTCGCCGCGCGTTCAACCCTCACGGGCGAGCACTTGGCGGCGTACGTCGGCGGGTGACCTAGCGGAATGCAAAACTTCCCGCTATTGCTTCGACCGGGGCGGTACTCAAACTTAGGCATAATGACCACGCATTGTGTGATCGTCGGACACTCAATGGCAGGCGCGGGGATGAGCCCACGATCGTCTCCGGCTCCTGCGGCCTGCCCAAGTGCTCCCCGCAGGCGCGGGGATGAGCCCGCGGTGCCGGGGTCGGACTGCAGGTTGTTGTCAGTTGCGTGCCGGAGGTTGAAGGTCATCATGTTGGACCGGCCCCGGACCGGGGGTTATCGAAGCGTTTCCAGTCTCTCCGGTCAACCACCGGGTCGTTCGGGCGCTCTTTCGGGTTCAGCGGGCCGCGTCCCGGTTTGCACACGGAGACCCGGTACATGGTGACGGGCCCCTCGATGATGGAGAGGCCCGTCAGAGCGCACTGTCGGCGGTTCATCCGTCGTAGGCGTCTTCCAGCAGCGCCTTGGCGGCGGCCGCTGTTTCCTGGAACCGGCCTTCGCGGATCGCCTTGATGGGGGAGTCGTATCCTAGGCGGGGGTTGATGGAAAGGGCCCACGCCTGGGCGACCTTCTTCCCCTGCGCACTTTCGATTTCATGCAGGATGTCGTGGGCGAACCGGAGGCGCTGCTGGGCCGGGTGGCGCTGTGCTGCTTGATCCCGGCGCCGAGACGGTCCGGGACCCAGTCACGGACGGTGCTTTTGGCTTTGAGGGCCCCGTGACGGAACCGATGCGTTCACCATCCAGGTAGACATCAGCGGTCACCAGGGAAGTAGATCCCTCACCGGTTTTGCGGTCCGGGCCGTGTTCGGCAACATAAGAGCGCTCACCCGAGGGAGGCAACTTTGAAGGGAAACTATCTACTGCTGATGGCGGACCGGATAGCCAAGCTCTTCCGCGGCTTCAAGAACGGCCTGGGGCGATCGGGGAATAAAAGTCCAGGGCATGTTCTCCTCTGCGAGGAAGTTCACCTTCGCGGGCGTCAAGACGTTCGAACGGCCCAGGTACACCTCACGGACGGCGGAACGCTCGACCCGCCACGGCCCAGCAAAGCGCGCGAGCCAACGAAATCTCATCCGGAATTCAATATGTGAATCATCCAGTATCAGCAGAACCCAGGGGCCCAGGACCCTATTCATTTTCCCGGGTCTTTCCAGGCCGCCCTCGAATACATAAGTCATCCGGGTACCTTAAGTGGATTGAAATTTTGCCATGTCTGTGTCTTAGTATTGCTCTCCCCCGCATGAATTTCAGCTAGGGGTGAATCACCGACACCGAAATTCACGTCGAGTCCGAGTACCACGCCGCCTGGAGCATCACTACATTTGCCGCCGAAGATCCCGACCCCCGCGTCAACGACGTCCCTTGTGGTGATCCCACCGTATCCGAAAGCGCCACCCAACTGGTCAACTGTTCGGGCTGTGCTGTATTGCGCAGATAGATCGGCTCCGACAGCTGGAGTCTGCATCCCCAAACCTACCGTTTCGGTTGATCCGATCGTTATGTTCCCGTTTCGATCGTCAATTGCAATCACGATGCATACTTGGCCAAACCGCCAAGCATAAATCCCGCCAACGCAAGGCCGCACAACCCCTCTGTGATCAGACGTGTGCCCGGTTCAGCGGATTGTTGTCGACGTATGCATAGGTGGTCTTGGTAAGTGAGGCAAGCGGGTCGGCGCTGATAAATTGTTCAGTTAGACGATCGTAATAGCGTGCGCGTAAGCAGTAGAGGCCTGTGTCGCTGTCTTGGATCTGGCTGTTCCACCGAAGCAAGGTGTCTGCTGTGCCGGTCTTCTGGGTGAAGTTGCCGTACGCGTCGTAAGTATAGGTCGCAGCCATCGCACCGGTTTGGTTTGTGAGGAGTCTGGTCGAGCCGTATTGGTCGTGCTGGTAGTAAAGTGCAGCCCCGGTGGCGTCGATGTGTTCGACGTGGTTGCCGGCGTCGTCGTAGAGGTAGCTGGTCGTCTCATCGGTGGGCAGCTGGGATCTGAGCGTCCCCTTCGAGATGCTGAATAAGGTTTCGAACTTGCCCGTGACCGGGTTCAGCTCCTGGACCGACATGTCCACGCTGGCCACGCCGCCGTACATCTGATGGGAGATCGCCGCTTTCGCGTAGCCCAGACCGGTGTGAGCCTTCTTGACCGGGCTGCGACCCGGGATGATCGACGTCCACGAGCTCGGCCGCAGAGGCTCGGGCGCGGTCGCCGCGGCATCCCCCATAGCACCCACGCTTCGGGGGCGTCTGCGGGGCAGTGCACGGTCAGGATCGTCCATGCCTCGTTGATGCTCCACTCACGGGTGGACCCGAACCCGACGTAGAGGCTGAATCCATCGTTGGGGGTCATTCCGGCCCACACTTTGAGGTACGCCGAGGACGGCAGGCGCGGCGGACAAACGATCGAATCGATACGCAGGGCGGCGAGCTCTTCGGGGGTCGTGATGATGCGGAACGGTTCCATGGACCCTATGTGTGGGGCACGGCAGAGAAAGCTTCCCGCCGGCCTGGAGTGAACCTCGGGCACGTGAGTCATGCGCCCAAGCCGGGAAGGGTTTCTGACCGGCTATGCAGACCGACGGCTTCGCCTTAGGGTTGGCGCTAACCATCCAGTAGCCAGGGGTCTCATTGAACATGTATCGCCGGACCCGGTGGATCTCATCGATAAGAGCCACCCCGCTCCAGCTCTTCTTTCTGGTTGCCGCCGTCTTTCTCGCGGCGGCTGCCCCGTCACTGTTTCAGTTCATGGTCTCTGGTGTGGTGCTCGCTCTGGTCGGTGTTGCCATGGCCATCACCACGCTCAGGAAGGAACCTGCCCCGCCCGAAGTGTTTCTCGACGAAGAACATTTCGACGGCGGCGGGACCGTACGCGCCAAAGACGGTGCCATTTGGGGCGGCCTTTCGGTCCATCCGGCCTACAGGATGCTTGTGCTCAGCCCCACCCCGGAAGTCCTCAATTTCAGCGTCGCGTACGGCTTGGGGAGGTTCTTTGGGCCCTGGACCCTTCAACGGGCCGAAGTCGCCAGGATCGAGCGCGTCCGGACCTGGCTCACGGCTCACGACGTCATCAGGATCATCCCGATCACCGGTCACCCTTGGTATTTTCTGTCGCATGAGCCGGGCACTGTGCTGGCCTGTCTGGAAGACCTTGGCTACCCGGTGTCCACCGACGTCGTCAGGTGGCCCTGATGCTCTCATCTGTCTAGAGCCGGGCTGACCTATTCGAGCCGCCAGTGACGCTGCAAGGGAGCGAGGACCCATCCAGGCGGCTCAGAACTTGGAGAATCAATGTGGGGTCTTCACGCGGGCTGGTCTCGCTAGTACGCTGTGGCGCATTCGGGGGACAAAAAATACATATGCCGCCTGTGACGATTTAAGCGATCTTCGATCCGGACGAGCCCAACAGCCTCAGCCCTTTTGACCATGTTGGGGGTGGGCGCCGGATTCGACAGCGGAGCCGCGAGGCGCCGTACCGATGAACAGACTCATGCACCTTAAGGAAGTCGCTATGAATGGGAATGCAGGCACTGGAGTCCCGACCGGTCAGTTGGATTTGAAGCAATTCGTTATCGTGTTGGATGACGGCCAGCTATCTGAGGCCGATAACACTGAGGCTGATGTAGACGCGATTTTCGATGTCCACATACCGGCTTTCAGCAAGGTCCGTGGCGGCGGCCCTGTGCCGGTTGTGTTCTGGTCACACGGCGGCCTGGTGACCAAGGAGAATGCGTTGACGACTGCGATGCGAGACGCAAAGTGGTGGCTAAGCAACGGCATCTATCCCGTTTACTTTGCCTGGGACTCAGGCCTCGTTCAAACGATCGTGGATCTTGCTATTGAAGGAGCAGTGTCAACGGCAGTGGCCGCCAGGCAGCCCGACCGTTTGGCGGAGTTCCGTTTCACCGACATTTCCGACAATCTGATAGAGATCGCAGTCCGGGCGGCTGGAGGGCCTGGCGTGTGGCAGGCAATGAAGGACACCGCCATGAAGGCGTCCGCCGCCAATGGTGGTGCGGGCCGCGTAGCGGCTAAGCTCCAAGGATTCACGGAGGAAAATCCAGGAACGACTTTGCACGCCGTGGGACATAGTGCCGGAGCCATCTTCCACTCCTTCTTCATTCCTGCCGTATTGCAGCCCGGGACAGTGACCTTTGAGACCCTCGCCCTGCTTGCCCCTGCCATCCGAACAGACGCCTTCAAAAGCACGCTCGAACCAACCATCGGTAACGGTATCCAATCCGTGGCCATGTTCACGATGAATGAAGGCTATGAGCGGGACGACAACGTCCTGGGAAAGTATCGCAAGTCGTTGCTTTACCTCATTAGGGGTGCACTCGAGCCTCAGCCGGGTGCCAATCTTTTGGGCCTGCAAGAGTGTGTGCTCAACGACACCGATCTCACCACCCTGTTCGAGGGCGCACCTGCGGCCACGCACGCCGAGGTCACGTGGTCCGTCAGCACCAGCGGGCCGCCGCGTTCCCGCAGCGCTTCGACGTCGCACTCCGGGTTCGTCACGGATGCCGCAACGATGGACAGCGTCGCTCGCCGTATTCTGGACACCGATAACATCATTTCGTACGGAGCGGCACCGCATCCAGGAATCTTGGCCGCGGCGGCGCCGGTAATGGTTCGCTGAGCCGACAGATAAACCGCAGCTCAGTGCCGCTGATGCTGTCATTGCCGGCCACTAGGTCCGCCAACCCTTTCGATTCGGTGATGTAGCCGAATGATCCCCCGCTCATGGCTTGATCACCCGACCCGTCTTCGGGTATATCCGGGGGATGCGGACGGCGTGCACGGCAGGGCGGGGACGCAGCGCCAATCCAAGGCGTTCCCGGGCAGCGTCGGCGGTGATGTCGTCTTTGTCCTCGATCATCATCCACAGGGTCTGGCTATCCAGTGAGGGGTTGTTCGCGGCGGTCCGCCGGGCCATGCAATCGTCCTGGTCGGTGGCGAGTTCCCTGAGGGTCTCCATGGACGCGGAAGGGTTGGCGGCGACGTACTCGCGGCACCAGCCGGCATCCGAGTCGCCGTCGCCCCGGTTGCCGGGGAGATTGATCAGCTCGTGGAGGCGCTCGGGCGAAGTTTCGGGGTTCTGTGCTTCATCGCGTGGGGATGTCATGGACACCATGTGTGCGGAAGACGACGGGGCTCACCGCGCTGGCCGCCTACTCCGGAGCCACCGTCATTGTCAGCGTCGTCGTCCTGGAGGTGATCCGGTTCGGGTCGACTCTTTCCGGTTCGCATGCCTCGGCGGCGTCCGCGACGGCGGCGAACTCATCTGCTGCCGCGATGACGTCCGGGCTCGAGCTGAACGGCAACGACCCGAGATAGGCCGGGGCGTAACGGTGACCGAAGCTGCGGTTGATCGCGGACCTGCAGGGCTTCAACACCGTCCGGGACGGCCTTGGCAACAGGACACCGGAAACCCTGAACGTGCTGGGCCACTCCTACGGCACGACCGTGCTGCCGTCGCGGAACATGGCCCAGAGGACATTGAGACGGCGCCGGGCAAGAGACAGCATTGCCTGGATATGGGTCTTGGCCTCAACACGTTTCCATACGACGCAGTGATGGTGGGCTTTGCCGGCATCGATGCCGGCCCACAGGTGTACCAAGAACAGCCTCCAGTCTGTTGGATGGGCAGTGCCCAGCAGATAGCCGCGCCGTCGTGTCCTTATCCGGCGATCATGTCGCGTCTCTCAATCAGGGGTCGGGTCATCGTGGGGTGAAGGGCGGCCAATCCTTCGAAGACGTCACGAGAACGTCCGGTACCTAAAACTGGATTCGGCGCAAGCCGAGTTCGCGCATGCGCCTGCGATACTCGCTGACCCGATCTCTAACTGCCATGACCCTAAGCAACCAGCACCGCGGCAGCGCTGTCCATGTGCTTGAGGATGGTCTTGCGGGCCAGCGATGCATCCCCGGTTTCGATCGCGGCCACGATGTCGTGGTGGCGCTCCACGCTCATGTTCTTGACGCCCTTCTCCAGCCCGGCGAACATGATGGACATCCGGATGGATCCCTCCAGCGATTCCCAGGAATGGAGCAGGGTCTCGTTGCCGGTGAGGCGGCACATGGTGCGGTGGAACTCAAGATCGGACTCGATCCGTTCCTCGAGGCTTCCCTTGGTTGCGGCGGCCATAGCGTCGATAGCGGCGCGCAGCGACGTGATCACCTGTTGACGGTCCGGCAGTTCGCAGAGTGTCCGCGCGGCGAGGGATTCCAGGGCTGCGCGCACTGAGTAGATATCGCGGATTTCCTTGGCATCGAGGTGGCGGACGGAGAGCCGGCCACGGGGCCCTGCAGACAGCAAGCCCTCTTGCTCAAGTTGCCGCAGGGCCTCCCGGAGCGTCCCTCGGCTGATCTGGAGCATGTCCGACAACTCGGTTTCCACCAAATGCCGG
Organism: Arthrobacter sp. DMZ02-1R; assembly: GCF_057747935.1. Classification (NCBI taxonomy): domain Bacteria; kingdom Bacillati; phylum Actinomycetota; class Actinomycetes; order Micrococcales; family Micrococcaceae; genus Arthrobacter; species Arthrobacter sp. DMZ02-1R. The sequence continues at coordinate 648,035 of NZ_CM173230.1, read as the reverse complement.
CCTGGTTCCAGCTCGCCGCTGGTGATAGCGGTGCGCAGCGCGGAGAGCGCCTGCTCACGGAGGCTCTTCTTTTCCAGTCCCAGAAGGGGTGCTGTTGCTCCGGCCATCATGTCCGTCCTCAATGTCAGTGGTCGACTGTTTACAGTCGGTGTGTTAACTGTTGATCTTACGGCAGGAGCGCGGAACCGGCTCCTGCCCGCTCCGCGCTCCTGCCACGAATAGCCGGGCTCAGCCCAGTTCTGCCAGGACCTTCGCCACGATCCGCTGCACAGACAATCCGTACCGCTCGTGCAAGGTAGGCAGGGCTCCGGCGTCGAGGAACGCATCCGGCAGGGCCACCGGAACCACGCGCTTCCCCAAGCCAGCTGTGACCACAGCCGATGCCACGGTTTCGAACAAACCGCCCACCACGCTGTGGTTCTCCAGCGTGACTGCCAAGCGGTCGGTGTTCAGTTCCGCCAGGACGGTGGCGGCGTCGAACGGTTTGATGGTGGGAGCGTGCACGACGGCGACGTCCACCTTGTGCGCGGCCAGCGCCTCCGCGGCCTGCAGCGCGCGCATGGTCATCAACCCGCTGGAGACGAACACGACGTCGTTGCCACCGCGCAGCACCTTCGCCTTGCCGAGTTCAAACGTGTAGTCGTACTCGTCCAGAACCGTGGGGACGTTCCCGCGAAGGAGGCGCAAGTACGTCGGGCCATCGCTGGCTGCCAGCTGTGGCACCGCCTGCTCGATGTCTATGGAGTCGCATGGATCAACGATGGTCAGATTGGGCATGCCGCGGAATATCGCCATGTCCTCCGTTGCCTGGTGGCTGGGGCCGTAGCCCGTGGTCAGCCCGGGGAGGCCTCCGACGATGTTCACGTTCAGATTCGGCTCGGCGATGTCTAGGCACAGGAAGTCGTAGGCCCGCCGCGCGGCGAACACAGAGTAGGTGGAGGCGAACGGCACCAAGCCGGTCTCGGCCATGCCTGCTGCGGCGCCGAAGAGCAACTGCTCAGCCATGCCCATCTGGAAAAACCGCTCCGGGAAGGCCTGTGCAAAGATGTGCATGTCCGTGTACTTGCCCAGGTCCGCGGTGAGCCCCACGATCCGCGGGTCAGCCTCGGCGGCCTTCACCAACGCGTGGCCAAATGGCGCGGAGGAGGTCTTTTGGCCCGGGTCCGCGAAGGATGCGATCATCGCGGACGTTTTCAGCTTCGGTGCTGTCCCCTTCGAAGCAGTGACGGTGCTCATCGACTGGCCTTCCCGTTGGATCCTGCGGTCAGTTGCTTGCGGCAGAGCTGCCATTCGTGTTCTTCGATGCGCATGAAATGCGCCTTTTCGCGTTCTTCGAGGAGGGGCACGCCGCGCCCCACCTTTGTGTCGCACAAGATGACGGAAGGACGCCCGACGGCGGCGGCCTGGGCGGCGGCGTTGTCGAACGCGGCCAGCAACGCACCGACGTCGTTCCCGTCCACCCGCTGGGTGTACCAGCCGAAGGCTTCCCACTTTTCCGTCACCGGTTCGGTGCGGAGAACGGTGTCCGTTTTGCCGTCGGCCTGCAAGGCGTTGATGTCCACCATGGCAGTGAGGTTCCCCAACTGGTGGTGGTGCGCGCCCATGGCAGCTTCCCAGGTGGATCCTTCGTCCAGCTCGCCGTCGGAGAGGAAATTGAACACCCTCGCGCTGGAGCCCTCGCCCACATGAGCGCGGTGCCGGAGGCCGAGGGCGATTCCCACCGCGATGGAGAGTCCGTGGCCGAGGGATCCCCCGGAGATTTCCATGCCCGGGGTGTACGTCGACATCCCTGACATGGGAAGCCTGGAATCGTCCGAACCGTAGCTTTCCAGCTCGTCGACAGGAATGATCCCAGCCTCCGCCAGCGCTGCGTAGTGGCCGATTGCGTAGTGGCCGGTGGAGAGGAGGAAGCGGTCCCGCCCCTCCCACTCCGGGTCATCGGCGCGGTAGCGGAGCTGGTCTGCATAGACCGCGGCGAGCATGTCCGCTGCTCCGAGTGCCTGGCCGACGTAGCCCTGGCCTTGGACTTCGCCCATGTTGAGGGCGTGGTGCCGGATTCGGTTGGCGGCTGCACCCACCCGTTCGATGCGTCCCATGACGGTTTCTCCGATTCGTCCTGCCGTGCGTTGGTCCTGTGCCGCCGTCACTAGACATTCACCGACTGGGGAGTGCTTTTGGTGGCCTCATCGGCCAACTGGCGCTCCCGCTTGCCCCAGGTTTCGCGGGTAGCCAATGCCGCCCAGAGACCGATGGCTGCGTACAGGCCGAAGAGCACTGCCGGGCCCATCCAGCCCATGGTGACGAAAAGCAGCGTGGTGATGAAGGGCGTGAAGCCGGACACCATGGCCGAGATCTGGTAGGCCAGGGAGGCACCCGAAGCACGGGTCTTCGCCTGGAAAAGCTCCGGGAACCAGGCACCCTGGGCGCCGGCGAGAGAGTTCTGGCAGACGCCGTAAGAGACAGCGATCGTGGCAATGATGAAGATGAACATACCGGTGTTGACCAGCAGGAACATCGGGATGGCGAACAGCACGGCAAAGGCGCAGGACCAGATGTAAACGGGACGCCTGCCGATCTTGTCCGTCAGCCGCGCCCAAGCCTGGGTTGCGAAGATACCGATGGCCGAGGCGATGCACAAGGCGACCAGGGTCTGGGTCTTATCTGCCAGATGCTGGCTGTTCAAGTAGGAAATCATGTACGTGATGGAGACGGCGTAGCCCGCGGTCTCGGCAATGCGGAGGCCGATGCCCTTGACGATGTTGCGCCAATCGGTCTTCAAGACCTCCACGATGGGAGACTTCACGATTGCGCCGCTGTCCTTGACCTCGTCGAAGACAGGCGATTCCGGCACCTTGGAACGAATGATCAAGCCCACAACAACCAACACCATGCTGGCGAGGAACGGAATGCGCCAGGCGAGTTCGCCCCCGAGTTGGACGCTGACAAGGAACGTCAGGTTGGCCAGCAGGAGTCCCACCGGGAACCCGGCTTGGACGATGCCCGTGTACTTACCCTTGGATTTCCAGGGTGCGTGTTCGTAGCTCATGAGGATGGCGCCGCCCCACTCGGCTCCGAAGGCCAGTCCTTGGACGATGCGCACGAATACCAGCAGGGCCGGCGCCAGGAGGCCCACTTGGCTATAGGTGGGAAGAAGGCCGATCAGGAATGTGGCCACGCCCATCAAGATCAAGGAGGCTACGAGGACCGGCTTGCGCCCCAGCTTGTCGCCCAGGTGTCCGCCGATGATGCCGCCGATGGGACGGGCAGCAAAGCCGACGCCGAGGGTGGCGAACGCGGCGAGGGTGCCGGTCACGGGATCGCCCGTGGGGAAGAATGCCGTTCCGAAGTACAAGGCGGCCGCGGTGCCGAAGCCGATGAAGTCATAGGTTTCAATGACTGCGCCCACACCGGAGCCGATGGCGACGCGCCTGGCGTCCTTGGTGCCGTGGACCGGCCCGCGCATAGTCAGAGCTTCTTTGCTCATTGGTGAATCCCTTTCGAAGAGCGACTGAGGCTAGGCACTCAGCACTGTCGACTGTTAACACATGATACGCCAGTGTGACCTGCATCATCGAGTTCTGTCAACAGTCAACTTCAAGGGTTGACTGTTAACAGTTAACTTAGCTACTGTGGTTCCCATCACTACTGCCTTCGGGCACGAACTGGAGGAAACGAAGATGTTCAACTCCCGGCTCGGTTGCTCGTCCATCAGCTTCCGGCACCAGGATCTACCCACGGCATTGCGCACCATCAATGGCCTGGGCTTTGAGGAAATCGACCTCGGCGCACTGCCGGGCGTCTGCGATCACGTTCCCTACGACCTTGATTCAGATGCTGTCGCGGCTGTGACTGCGGAGGTCACCGCCTCGGGGTTGCGGGTCCGTTCCGTTAACGGCGACATAGGCGCCCTGAACGCAGTGCTCGACGCCGGTCAGCGCGACGCCCGCCAGAGTCACCTCGATGCGCTGCTCACTCTTACCGCGAACACCGGTGCGAAGGCCCTGGTCCTCCCCTGCGGCGCCTTGGGACACAATCCCGTCCGCAGCCTCGATGAAGACCTGGACACCATCGCAGCCCAGCTCATCGGTGCCGGACACCGTGCGGCGGAGTTCGGCGTCGAGCTCTGGACTGAATCCCTTCACTTCCTCCGGTTCTGCTGGAACCTGGAGCGCGCCGAACAGTTGGCGGCGCGGCTGGCGGGCTCCGGCGTCGGGATTGTCATGGACTTCAGCCACATCGTCGCAGCGGGCGAAGACCCGCTGGAGTACATCGAACGCCATCAGGGCCGAATAGCACATGTCCACCTCAGGGATGCGGTTCCGGGCAACATCAACCTCAGCATCGGAAACGGCCAGACGGACTTTGCCGCCGGCCTCAGCTCCCTTGCAGCCACCGGCTACAGCGGCCACTTCTCGCTGGAGCTCGAAACCCGCGACGTCACGCACGACGAACGCCCTGCGGCCACAGCCAACGCCGCCAGCTTCATCACAGACCTCATTTGACTCTCACAATGAACCACGCATAGCAAGCAAACAAGGAGCATCATGACCACCACCATCCAGCGCACCGCCGTCCTCACCGGGGCAACTTCGGACCGGGGCATCGGCATCACTACCGCACGCCGCTATGCCAACGATGGCTGGGCCGTGGTGATCCTGGACCTCGACGGCGAGAAGTCCGCCAAGGTCGCAGCCGAAATCGGCAACCAGTTCAACGTCCCCGCATTCGGCTATGAGATCGACGTCGCCAACGAAGCTTCCGTCAATGCGGCATACAAGGCAGTTGCCGCGGAAATCAGCGCAGGCACCCTCCCCGCCGTCGGAGCCCTGGCCAACATCGCAGGCATCACGTCGCCTGTGCCGTTCCTGGAAACCACGTTGGAACTCTGGCACAAGGTCATGGATGTCAACGCTACCGGCACCTACCTGGTGACCAAGGCCTTCCTGCCGGACATGATCGCCAACGGCTGGGGCCGGATCGTCAACATGTCTTCCGTTTCCGCCCAGCGCGGCGGCGGCGTCTTCGGCAAGGTCCCCTACTCTGCGGCGAAGGCTGCTGTCCTCGGCTTCACCAAGGCGTTGGCACGTGAAATCGGCGCCACCGGTGTCACCGTGAACGCCATCACTCCGGGCGCCGTGGACACCAACATCCGCGTTGGCAGCACCGATGAGCAGGAAGCCGCCATCAACGCCGGCATCCCCCTGGGCCGCAACGCCTCCACCGAGGAAGTCGCCGCCGTCATCACGTTCCTGTCTTCCGAGGAATCCGCGTACCTCACGGGTACCACCATCGACATCAACGGTGGAAGCCACATCCACTAGCAGCCCCCCACATCCGTAGCCGAAAGAGCCCACGATGACCAGAATCTTCAACGATCCCGCCGGTTTCGCAGAGGAAGCCCTCGCCGGTTTCTGCGACCTCCACTCCGGCCTGGTGCGCCAGGTTCCCGGGGGCGCGGTGCGCCGCCACCGTCCCCAGCAGCCCAAGGTGGCCGTCCTGGCCGGCGGTGGATCCGGGCACTACCCGGCATTCGCCGGACTCATCGGCGCGGGACTGGCCGACGGCGCGGTGGTGGGCAACATCTTCACTTCGCCCTCGGCGCAACAGGCATATTCAGTGGCCAAGGCCGCGGATTCCGGCGCCGGAGTGGTGTTCACCTACGGCAACTACGCCGGCGACGTCCTGAACTTCGGCATGGCGAGCGAGCGCTTGGCTGCAGAAGGCATCGCCGTCGAAAACGTGCTGGTGACGGACGACATTGCCAGCGCGCCGCCGTCGGAAACCGCCAAACGCCGCGGCATCGCAGGCGACTTCACGGTCTTCAAGATCATGGGCGCCGCCGCCGAAGCGGGCGCCGGGCTGGCCGACGTCGTGCGCTTGGGCCGGAAGGCAAACAGCCTGACCCGCACTATCGGCAGCGCCTTCCACGGCTGCACTTTCCCCGGCTCGGAAGCGCCGCTGTTCACGCTCAAGGACAAGCAGATGGGCCTCGGCCTGGGCATCCACGGCGAGCCCGGATTGTTCGACACCGAACTCCCGCCCGCCAAGGAACTCGGCCAGGAACTCGTCGCCCGGCTGCTGGCAGAGACGCCGCACGGAGCGGGAAACCGCATCGCAGTGATCCTCAACGGACTCGGTTCCACCAAGCACGAGGAACTCTTCGTCCTGTGGCTTACCGTCGCTCCGCTGCTGCGCGCAGCCGGCTACACCCTGGTCATGCCGGAGGTCGGCGAACTGGTCACTAGCCTGGACATGTCCGGCGTCTCCCTCACCATCACGTGGCTGGACGAGGACCTTGAGCCGCTCTGGACGGCCCCCGCCGAAACGCCAGCCTACCGTCGCGGCACTGCGGCCCTGCCGACCGGTCTTGCCTTCACCGAAGACGCGTTCGACGGCGGCCCTGTCGCCATAGAGTTTGCGGGCACCCTGGACTCACGCGACTACGCCGCGAGCTGCGCGGACGCGCTCGAGGCGGCCCGGAAAGCACTGCACGACGCCGAATCGCACCTTGGTGACATGGACGCGGTAGCGGGCGACGGCGACCACGGCCGCGGGATGGTCCGCGGAATCGACGCTGCCACTGCGGCAGCCGCGAAGGCCCTGGCCAATGGTGCCGGAGCCGGCGATTTGTTGGGAGCCGCGGGCGACGCCTGGGCGGACAAAGCCGGCGGAACGTCCGGCGTCCTATGGGGCGCGGGCCTCAGGGCATTCGGCGAATCCCTTGGCAATGACCAGGCGCCGGAACCGGCTGAACTTGCCGCTGCCGTGACCGCGTTCGCTGCTCGGATCACCGATCTGGGCAAGGCCGAGCTGGGCGACAAAACCATGGTGGATGCACTGCTCCCCTTCACGGAAACGTTCGGGAAGCTCGTGGCCGAGGGCATCCTTCCGGATGTTGCCTGGGCGGACGCGGCTGCAGCGGCCACCTCGGCAGCCCAAGCCACGGCCTCGCTCCGGCCTCTCAAAGGGCGGGCACGCCCGCTCGCGGAGAAGAGCGTGGGCACAGCCGACCCCGGAGCTACTTCGCTGGCAATGATCTTCACCGTTATGGGCCCGCACCTGGTGTGCCCTGCGGGCGCGGCCAATGCGGGAGCGACCGCGGGTGCGGCCGCCGGCAAGCACGTCGTAGCCATCGCATGACCGCGGAAGGACAAACCATGGGTTTCCGACTCATCCTGGGCGCCGATGAAGCAGGCGTGGACTATAAAGACCGAATCATGGCCGATCTCCGGGACGATCCAAGGATCAGCGAAATCATCGACATCGGCGTCAACCGCAATGACTCCTTGGAAGACTTCACCAGACCCTACCCGTACGTCGGGATCAAGGCGGGCGAACTCATCCGGGACGGCCTTGCAGACCGGGCCATCCTGTTCTGCGGCACCGGAATCGGCGTGGCCATCGCAGCAAACAAAGTAGACGGGATCCGCGCTACTACAGCCCACGATTCCTTCTCCGTGGAGCGTTCCATCCTGTCCAACGACTGCCAGGTGCTCACCATGGGCCAGCGTGTGGTTGGCGTTGAGCTGGCCAGCAGGCTGGCCAGGGAGTGGCTCGGCTACGCCTTCGACCCGGCATCGGCGTCAGCCGACAAAGTGAAGGTACTCACGGATTTCGAGGGCTGCTGAGTCCTGCTGCCGTTTCCAGTCCCAACTGGCTAGCAGTTGTTGTCGTTCTGGCGGCTCAAAACGACAACAACTGCTAGCTACTTGGGATGAGGTGGACTCGGCAGATCCCATCCAGGTTGCTTTCACGAAGGACGGGGCGGCCACCAGCCGTCGACTACTAATGAACGACCCACAAATACCTGCAATTCCCCCTTTGCTCTTGACAAGCGATCACTAAACCGGTTCAGTAGAGATTACAAAACCGGTTAAGTGATCCCTATCACCGAGTGGCAATGAGGAAATCATGACAGTGACCATCAACGACGTTGCGCAGGCAGCCGGCGTGAGCAAGGGTGCCGTCTCGTACGCGTTGAATGGGCAGCCCGGCGTCAGTGATGACACCCGGGAGCGCATTCTCAAGGTAGCCCGGGAACTGGGGTGGAAGCCAAGTCTTCGCGCCAAGGGCCTGTCGTCAGCCAAGGCCTTCGCCGTCGGGCTCGTGGTGGCAAGGGATCCCAGGCTCTTGGGAACGGACCCGTTCTTCCCCGCATTCATCGCCGGGATCGAGACCACGTTGGTTGAGCACGAATACGCACTGGTCCTCACCATTGCCGGCAGCGCCGATGCCGAGGAACTGGGCTACCGGAAGCTGGCGGCCGACGGCCGCGTGGACGGGATCATCCTTACGGATATGAGGGTTGACGATTCCCGTATCGCGTTGCTGCAAAGTCTCAAGATTCCGGCCGTCACGCTGAATCGACCCGAAACCTCCTCGCCGTTCCCCGCTGTCTGCATGGACGATACTGAAGGCATTACGGCCGCCGTCGAGCATCTTGTTTCCCTGGGACACACCAGAATTGCGCACGTGGGCGGACCACAGAGCTACATTCATGGCCGAAGCCGGCGGTTGGCCTGGCAAAACGCGCTGTCAAAGGCGGGGCTCGAAGCCGGGTCCTTCATCGAAGCGGACTTCACCGCGGCCGGCGGATTGGCGGCTACCGCGGAACTGCTTCGCTCGGCTGAACGACCCACTGCGATCATCTACGCGAATGACCTCATGGCGACGGCCGGTCAGTCATACGCACAATCAATAGGGATGGCCGTTCCCGACGACCTGTCCATCACGGGCTACGACGACACTGAGCTCGCAAAGTACCTCAATCCGCCGCTGACCACGGTTCCGGCCGATCCGCTGCTTTGGGGTCGTGTTGCCGCCCAGAAGTTACTGAGCCTCCTCGGCGGAGCGCCGGCCGAGGACGTCTACCTGCCCTCTCCCAAGCTGGTGGTCCGCGCCTCCACCGGGCCTGCGCCCACCATCCGGCGCAACTAGCCATGCCCTACAGCTAGCTGCCTCCAACGCCTAGTCCTTACGAATACCGATTTACCCGCAATTGGGTGGGGTTATTTGCCATTCCCGTTTGAAGGCAATGTCGCCGCCGCATTTTCAGTTTTCACCCCAAAGGAGCTGCAATGAAGCACGGAAAAATTAGTTCGCGAGTCCTCTCCCTTACCGCTATTGCCGTTATCGGAGCCGGCCTGGCAGCATGCGGCGGAGGCGCCTCAAACAGCACAGCTACCGGAGCGAACTCCGCCACCACAGCCAAGGGCCCCATCAAGATCTGGTACTCCAACAATGAGTTCGAGGTGAAGTGGGGCAAGGACATGGTGGCGGCATGGAACGCTGCTCATCCTGACCAGCAGGTCGACGCCCAGGAAATCCCCGCAGGCAAGAGCTCCGAAGAAGTCATCGGGGCAGCAATTACCGCCGGCAACGCCCCGTGCCTGGTCTTCAACACGGCCCCAGTGGCTGTCCCGCAGTTCCAGAAGCAAGGCGGGCTGGTCCCGCTGGACTCCTTCCCGGACGGCGCCCAGTACATCAAGGACCGCACCGGCGACCTCGCCAACCAGTACAAGTCCTCCGACGGCAAGATGTACCAACTGCCGTGGAAGTCCAACCCCGTGGTCCTTTTCTACAACAAGGACATCTTCGCGAAGGCGGGCCTGGACCCGGAAAAGCCGAAGGTGGCCACGCAGTCTGAGTTCCTGGACACGGCCCGCACCCTGGTGAAGTCCGGCGCCGTTGCCAATGCCGTGTGGCCTTCGCCCGCGAGCGACTTCTACCAGTCCTGGTTCGACTTCTACCCGTTCTACGCAGCCAACTCGAGTGGCGCCACGTTGCTCAAGGATGGCAAGTCCACCTTTGACAGCGAGCAAGGCAAGCAGGTCGCCACGATGTTCCAGACCCTCTACAAGGAGAACCTGGCCTCCAAGGAAGCCTATAAGGGTGATTCCTTCGCCGAGGGCAAGGCCGGGATGGCCCTGGCGGGACCTTGGGCCGTTGCTTCCTACAAGGGCAAGGTGAATTGGGGCACGGCCCCGGTCCCGGGTACCCAAGCGCAGACCAACGGCTCCACCTTCTCTGATGCGAAGAACGTCGCCATGTACTCCTCGTGCAAGAACCAAGGCACCGCTTGGGAGGTCATGAAGTTCGCCACCAGTAAGGATGAGGACGGCAAACTCCTTTCCGCGACCGGCCAGATGCCGATGCGCAAGGACTTGACCACTGCCTACGCGGATTACTTCACGCAGAACCCGGCCTACAAGCAATTCGCCGAGCAGGCCGGACGCACCGTGGAAGTTCCCAACGTCTCCAACTCAGTCCAGATCTGGCAGACCTTCCGTGACGCATGGGGCAAGTCAGTGATCTTCGGCAACCAGAGCATCGACGACGCGTTCAAGGGTGCTTCTGACAAGATCAACCAGCTGGCAAGCCAAAAGTAGCAGGCGAATCCCCATGTCACTGCGCTCAGCTGACGGCGCCCCCATCACGGGAGACGCAGCGGGGCGGGCCGTGGACCCGCGGCAGGCGCCCAGGAAACGCAAGAACTTCCTGGGCCGCCAGCCGCTAGGACTGCTGTTCAGCGCCCCCTACGTCATCTTCGTCCTCGGAGTACTGGCATATCCCCTTGGGTACGCCGTCTACATCTCCTTCCACCAGTTCTTCTTCACCGCTCCGGGCGTCCAGGTTGACCGGCCTTTCGTGGGGTTGGACAACTACATCAACGTCCTATCCGATCCTGAAGTACAGCGTTCCTTCGCCAATATCGGCATATTCCTGATCATCAACGTGCCGTTGACCGTGGGACTGTCCCTGGTCCTGGCCAACGCTTTGAACCACGTGACGCGGCTCAAGACCTTCTTCCGGGTGAGCTACTACGTCCCGTACGTCACGGCGAGCGTCGCCGTCGTCGGGGTCTGGCTGTTCCTGTTCCAACAGAACGGGCTGGTCAACGCCGTTCTCGGGCCGCTGGCCCCGAACCCCTCCTGGTTGACGAACTCTTGGCTGGCAATGCCAACAGTGGCCCTTTACGTGACGTGGAAGCAGTTGGGATTCTTCATCCTGCTTTACCTGGCCGCACTGCAGAACATCCCGGACGAGCTGTACGAGTCCGCCTCGGTGGACGGCGGGAACAAATGGGTCCAGTTCTGGAACATCACCGTTCCGGGAGTGCGCTCGGCCAGTGTGCTGGTGACCCTGCTCGCCACCATCACGGGGGCAAACCTGTTCACCGAGCCCTATCTGCTGACAGGCGGAGGCGGCCCGGACGGAGCCTCCACATCGCCGGTCTTCCTGATGTACCAGAAGGGCATCCTGCAGGGGAACCCAGACGTGGCCGCCGCGCTGGGCGTGGTGCTCGTGATCGGTGTCCTGCTCATTGCCTTGATCCAGAAACGCCTCGTGGGCGGGAAGGAGGACTGACGTGTCGATTTTCAATAAGGCAACTCTCAAGAACGACGACGACGACGGCGCCCGCCAGCAAGGTGCCACCGGTCCCGAAACGGCCGCTTCGGGAGCCAAGGGTTCCGGATCCGGGGCCTCCCGCAAGGACGGATCCGTCGAGAAACGGAAGAATCTGGGCGTGGGTAGCTTCGTGCTGCTGGCGCTGGGAGCCTTTGTGTTCCTCTTCCCGTTCTACTACATGTTCATCGGCTCGCTTCAGACCTCCCCGGACACCTCCGTGACCGGCGCGTTCCCTAGCCCGGCGAACATCACCGGCGAGAACTACAGCAACATCAACAACTCCATCGATCTGCTGAAGGGCCTGGTCAACTCGGGCATCTTCACCGGCGGCGTCATCTTCTTCACAGTGGTGTTCGGGCTCCTGGTGGGCTACGCGCTCGCGCAGATGCAATTCCGCGGCAAGGGCTTCGTCTTCGGCATGATGCTGCTGGTCCAAATGATTCCGTTCCAGCTGCTGCTCATCCCGCTGTACGTGATGATTGTGCGGGACTACGGGCTCGCGGACACCTACCTCGGCATGATCCTGCCGTTCGCGATAAATTCGACGGCCGTCTTCGTCTTCCGCCAGTACTTCATGCAGTTGCCCTCCACCCTGTTCGAGGCCGCCCGCATCGACGGAGCCAGCGAGCTGAGGATCCTCTGGCAGATCGCGATCCCCCTGGTCCGGCCCGCCATTGTCACAGCCATTTTGTTGACGTTCATCGGTCCGTGGAACGAGTTCCTGTGGCCGTTCCTCGTCACCAAGGACCAAGCAATCCAGCCGCTCGCCGTCTCCCTGGCGAACTACATCTCGAATATTGCCGCCACGGCATCCAACCCGTTCGGCGCCATCCTTGCCGGTGCCTGCGTTCTTGCGGCCCCCGCCGTCGCGCTGTTCATCTTCTTCCAGCGCCAATTCATATCCACCAATATCGGATCAAGCGTAAAGGGCTAAGCTCTATGACTTCCTCAACTTCAGCACTCCCCACTGTCCCGTTCACCCTTACCCGCGCGGGTGTCATCATGACCCCTGAGGACGGGAACGAGTTTGAAGCCGAAGGCGTCCTCAACCCGGCCAGCGGCCGCGGACTCGACGGCGAGCTGTACCTCCTGCCTCGCCTCGTGGCGAAGGGCAATGTCTCCCGCGTTGGACTCGCCAAGGTGATCATCGGCGACGACGGTGTCCCGTCCGGCGTCGAACGCCAGGGCGTTGTCCTGGCACCTGACGAAGGGTGGGAACGGGGCCTCAACAACGCGGGAACGGAAGATCCCCGCGTCACTTGGGTGCCGTCACTCGGCCGCCACCTGATGACCTATGTTGCCTACGGGCCGCTTGGCCCCCGCCTCGCCTTCGCCCACTCTGAAGACCTGCGCACGTGGGACCGCTTGGGTCCCTGCCACTTCGAGTACCAAGCCGACTTGTCCATGGACTTGAACTTGTTCGCCAACAAGGACGCTGTGTTCTTTCCGGAACCGGTCAACGATCCCGACGGCGTCCCTTCTTACGCTTTGCTGCACCGCCCCATGTGGGACCTCGGCTGGATCCGCGAGGGCGAGGGCGAGCACCTGCCAGCCGGCCTCGATGACAACCGTCCGGGTATCTGGATTTCCTACGTCGCAGTTACCGACGTCGAGAGGGACCTCCGCAACCTCGTTCACCTGCGCAAACACAAGCTTGTAGCCCTCAGCGAGTTCCCCTTCGAAGAACTCAAGATCGGCGGCGGCCCGGCACCGATCCGCGTCGACGAGGGCTGGCTCCTGATCTACCACGGCGTCTCCGGTTCAATAGAGAAGTCTGCCTTCGACCACCAGCAGAACGTCAACTACACGGCCGCTGCGATGATCCTGGACAGCGAAGACCCTTCCATCGTGATCGCCCGCAGCGACAAGCCGATGCTGGCACCGGAAACAGAAGACGAGATCTCGGGCATCGTCCCCAACGTCGTTTTCCCCACCGCAATAGAGAAGATCGGTGATCAGCTGTTCGTCTTCTATGGCATGGCCGACTCGAAGATCGGCGTGGCACGGCTGGACCGCGCCTAAAGGCAACACCGCGCCTCAAGGCAGCACCGCGCCTCAGCAGTCCAGCCTCTCTTTCCATAGCCATAGGAGTTAGACATGACCCGTTTTACTGTTCATGCACGACTGAAATCCGCCCCGGTCGCAGTCGTTGCAACGCTGTCGATGCTCCTGACCGGGGCAGGTGTGGCCTCAGCGATGGTGCCGGCCCCCGCCACGGCGTCGCAGGCACCGGCGACACAGGCACCGGCGTCACAGGCACCGGCGACACAGGCGCCGTTGACCAATCTGTCCCACCTGAATTTCCTGCTGGACACGGTTCCACTCCACGCCGCGGATGGCCACACGACGTACCAGATCGGTGAACATCCCACGGCACAAGCGCCGTGGACGTATGCCGGCAAGAACGCCGACGGCAGCTATACCCGGGTAGGAGGAGGGTCCAAGGACGCAACCACGGGTTACTGGAGCCAGGGGGCCTTCAACGCGGACGACGTTGCACGCACCGCCGTCGTCTACTTGCGCCATTGGCAGCAGACCGGTGACGCCTCAAGCCGCACCCGCGCCTTCGACGTGCTGCGTGAGCTGACGTACTTGCAGACAACTACCGGCCCCAACGCCGGAAACGTGGTCCTGTGGCAGCAATCCGATGGCACGCTGACTCCGAGTGCCAAGCCTGTGGAACTGCCCGACCCCAGCGATTCGGCCGAGTCGTACTGGCTGGCCCGGACCGTGTGGGCGCTGGGAGAAGGGTACGCGGCGTTCAAGTCGGCCGACCCCCAATTTGCTGCCTTCCTGCAGACCCGGCTGGACCTCGCCGTCGCGTCCCTGAACAAGCAGTCCCTCGCCAAATACGGAAAGTACGACGTCACTGACGGCGCCAAAGTCCCTGCGTGGCTGATCACCGGAGGGGCGGATGCCTCGGCGGAAGCTGTGCTCGGACTCTCCGCTTACTCAAAAGCCGCGCCCGACGACGGTGCTGCCGCTACCGCGCTGAGCCAGCTCACCGAGGGAATCGCCGCGATGTCCTCAGGGTCGGTTCAACAATGGCCCTTCGGCGCGATTCTTCCGTGGAACCAGTCCCGAACCCTGTGGCACGCTTGGGGCGGCATGACCGCGGCCGCAGTCGCCAACGCTTCTCCGTTGCTGCATCGCCCTGACCTGCTGACCGCGGCAGTGAAGGACTCCGCCCAGTTCACTCCGCAACTCCTCGCCGCGGGCGGACCGGACAATGCGTGGAGCCCCACCCCAGGTGAGGCACAGATAGCCTACGGCGTGGACTCGCGGGTTGAAGGACTCGTTGCCACCGCCAAGGCTGCCAACGCTCCCGGTCTGCTCGACGTGGCCGCAGTGGCTGCCGGCTGGTACTTCGGTGCTAACCGCAGCGGAAGGCCCGCGTACAACCCGGCAACCGGCACCGCGATCGACGGCATCGAAACCGACGGCCGGGTCAACCCCAACTCCGGGGCGGAATCCACCATCCACACCCTCCTCTCGATGCTCACTTTGGACGCCAATCCGGAGCTCAAAGCGAAGGCCCTGGGGATCAGCAGCACCGTGCGGACGGACGGGCTCAAGGTGGCCGAGGCCGAAGCCGGAACCATCACGAGCGGCGCGGTCGTCAAACCCGCCTCCGCAAGGACCGGTGAGGCAAACTGGTCCGGCGGCGCATATGTCGCGCTCAACGCGGGCGGCACCCTGAAGATCACGGTCCCGGCCTCGGACCAGGCACGGAACGTATATCCGATCGTGAACCAGCGCCCCGAAGCCGCCGGAACGACGTCGTGGACTTCCGGGAGCACTTTCCTCGGCACTACGCCCAACGGCGGGGCAGGCGAACAAGGCATCACGGCAGCTCCTGGCAAACTCTTCCCGTTCTCCCTTGACCGGCCTCTGCCGGCGGGACAGGACAGCGTAGTGGCCAAGGCCGGAAGCGATGCGGCGATCGATGGAGTGCTGCTGCAGCCGCAGATTTCCTCCGTTTCCGTCTCAGGCTCCGGAGGCCAATCAACCCTGTACATCAGCGCGGCCCCGGGAAGCATCGAACGAAAAGTGGACATGCCCCAAGGGTTCCACCTGACCCAGCAGGCCTTTGATGCTTCCGGCCAGCCCGTCAAGCCAAGTTCCGACCAGAACGGGGCAGATCATTCCGGCCGTGTCACTGTAGCCCCGGGTGGGTTCACCTGGGTGACCTTGGTCCGCAACTAGCACTTATCACCACAGGAAGAACCCACATGCAGAAGATCACCACAGAAGCCGGCTCCGCAGCTACGAGGGAGCACTCACGCTCAGCAATCCGCTGACGGACACCATTTCCACCGACCAGTTTTCCGCCGAGTACCCCGAACACCCGGAATGGGCTGTGGGCCCGTTCCGCAAGGACGATTCCCTGACCTTCCGGCAAGTCGAGGACTGGGCGGACCCAACCGGCATCGGCTGGACCGCGGATTCAATCTTCAATCCCTCTGTCATGGAGCGCGACGGCAAGCTCTACCTGTTCTACCGCGCATCTCCGCGCAAGGAGTCGGTCTCCAGCCGGATCGGTGTTGCCGTCTACGATCCCGAAACGGGCTGGCAGGACAGCCCCTCCAATCCGGCGATCTACCCCACACAGGACAATGAGATCCTCGGCTGCGAAGATCCCAAGGTGTACCAGGCCAACGGCCGCTACTACATGTTCTACAACGGGATCTGGACTATTGATCGCAGCGAGGATCAATCAGGACAGGATCCCGATGTCTATCCACTCGGCGATGTTGGCTGCGACATCAATGTCGCAGTGTCCGATGACCTGATCCACTGGGAAAAACTCGGTTTGGCAGTCCCCCACGAGGTTTCGAAATTTTGGGCCAAGGGAGCCGTCATCCCCCGGAACGCCCGCGGCGAAGCCGTCAAGATTGGCGGCCACTACCTGATGTATCTGTCCGAGGGCTGCGGCGGTACCACCCATGTTGGACGGTCCACCGACATGGCGAACTGGACGTTTGAGCCGCAGGACTACCTGGACCTCGGGCCGCTGGGCGACTCACTGCACGAAGTTGCCTGCGCCATTGTCGACGACGACGGCGACGCTGGCGCTGGCGACGCGGACGGCGGCGGCGAGCTGGTACTGGACTTCTTCTACGGGGATGCAGACGGCCAGTTCTCCGCGGCGCAGGGGCTGTATGACGTGAACCAACCCTTCACCCAGAAAGCGGTGCACAGAGGAGGGTCGCTGGCATGGGGAGGCCTGCTTAGATTCGGCGGAACCTGGATGTTCGCACAAGGCTGGGATGCACCCTCCGGGTCCCGCGAAATGTACTTCTACCGCGCAGACCAAAGCAAGTGACACTCCCAGTCGTCGGCGCGATCGTAGGCTCGGACATCGGCACTTTGTGGCTGGCGTCGAACTAGCCCACCCAGCTGTGATGAGACTCACTAGCAACAAACGCCTTCTTGGCTTGAGCCGTCTACGCCTCACTGTGCACTATGGAAAGGCAGGGCCAGGACGCAATGTCCCGGCCAAGTTTTTGCCCATCCTGGTTGACGCAATGAGGCCAAACCGGTGAGCTTGTAGAGCCCGCTTAGAGTCTCAGGCGTTCATGGATAGTCTTACCGCGGCTTCGCACTGGCGCGATAGCCGAATATCCGGATTCATGAATGGAAGCACTGAACAATGACGTTTGAAACTGCCGACTCCGTAACCCTCAAAATTTGGGACCGTTCGACCACCCACCACACGCTGGACGCCCTTGTGCACGATTTCTCGGTGCGCCACAACACTTCCAAGGCAAGCATCGCGGTTACCTGCAGCGGGCCGAACACCTTCACGGTCAGCCTGAACGGCAGCGCAGCCAAGGCCACTGCCTTCGACGCGCACTCCCTGTAACAACACCCTTTCGGACGCAACGCGACGACGACGGCGGGAGGCCCCTCCCGCCGTCGTCGTGTCCGGCGCTGTCCGCAGGTTCACTGGGACGGGAGCAGCTGAGGCATCGGCGGCGCTGCCGGGGCGTAGAGCCACGTCTGGAAGAGGGGTCCCAAATCTTCGTGGCTCACGGATTCTGCTGTGTGCACGAAATCAGCCGTGGTCGCATTGCCGAAGCGATGGCCAGCCACGTAGGTGGCCAGGATCTGGAAGAACACAGGGTCGCCCACCCGGATTCGCAGCGCTTGGAGGGCCATGGCCCCGCGGTTGTAAACCCCCGAGGAGAACAGGTCCGACGGCGGCGGCGAGACGGGTGCAGAAGATCGCGCGGCCTCAAGATAAGCGTCGGCGTCCGGTGAGCCTTGCTTGACTCCCAGGAGGCCGAGCGCCTTGGATGCCGTGAGGTCGCTCGCCGAATGGAGCCCCATCGCGCTGAGGATCTGCTCGTCGGAGACGGGGCCGCCTTCGGGCTTGAAAAGCCGGCGCAGGATCGGCAGGATCTGCTCAGGTGGCAGATCGTTGTGCTGGAGGAGCGTGGCGAAGTCAGGGGCATTCGTCTCATACGCATACTGGCTGGCCATGAGTCCCCCGAGGAACTCCTTGTCTCCGGAGTGCTCGAGCCACAGCCAGCTCATGTAGGTCGCGAAGCCTTCGTTGAGCCAGATGTCGCTCCACGCGTTTGGCGTGACCGAGTCGCCGAACCACTGGTGGGACAACTCGTGGGAGATGCCCTCCATGGCGGTATCAGCGTTCAAATTGAGTATCGCGCTGCCGTAAACCGGCCGGGTTTGCGTCTCGAGCGACCAACGGAAGTCCGGCGTCACCACAACAGCACCTGCCGAGTCGAAGGGGTAAGGTCCCAGAATGCCTTCGAAATAGGAGATCATGTCCGGCAGCTGCGAGAAAGCCCTTTCGGCCCTTGCCGCGAGACTTGTCGGCGCGTAGATCAGTATCGGCAGACCGTGAGGCCCGGTTTCGGTGATCCTCGTGAAGTGCCCGACGTCGATGGTCGCCAAGTAGCTAGCCATCGGCGCCGTCTCCTCCCATGAGAAGGTGGTCGTCGAGCCTTGCGGCGCCTCCCCCATGGGCGTTCCGTTCGCGACGGCGGTGTACCCGGCCGGGACGGTCAGCCTGAACGTGTAGGCGGCTTTGTCGCGAGGAGTGTCGTTGACCGGGTACCAAGTCCTGGCACCGGCGACTTCGCTCGCGACGTACACTTCCTCGCCGTCGTGGTGCCAACCGACTTGGGCGGCACCCGTTCGGCTTCCACTCGGATCATCGATGGGCTTCGGCGTGCCGCGATAGGTCACCGACACCGAGAAGCGGGTTCCCGTTAGCAGCTTGGTAGCCGGCACGACTACGAGTTTGTCGCCCGCGCGGGTTGAGTTGGCGGCGTTGCCGTCTACTGTCACGCTCTGAACGTCGAGTCCGACGAGGTCGAAGGACAGCCGATCCAGGTCCGCTGTCGCATGGGCCGCGATGGTGGCTGTTCCGGCCACCGAGCCCTGCACGGGATCGATGTTGAGGTCAAGGGTGTAGTGGTCCGTCGAATAGCCAGGGTTGCCAAGATCGGGGTAGTACGAGTCCCCGAGACCCGCGACGCGTTGCCCGGGCGTGAGGCCGTTCCCCTGCGTGCAAGACACGAGCGAGGCGGCCAGCGCAAGCACTGCGGCCATTACTGCTCGACGGCGGCCGTTCCACTTTCTGCGCTGCATCGGCCTCCGCCCGAACTCTGGAGCCGCCGCATCAAGTTCTTCGGGGGCCGGCTCGATGCGCTCATCGTCCTGCGTTTGGCTGCCCGCGGCAATAGGCGAGCAAGGCCACGGCAGTTGCACTCGTGAAGAAGGTTCTCGACAACATGACGTACCGACGCACGCACGTTCCAGGCTTCGTCAGCGATGGGTGTAACAGCGAGTGTCACACGAGGCAGGTTTTTGGCCGCGGCTGGCATCCAAACTCCCGGATTTCCGGGCTTCTCCCTGACCCACAGCCTCAAAAAGTTGCGTGGCGTGACAAAGCTACGCTGCCGGACGGGCAATTTTCCCGTGCCCAAGCACCGCAAGAACCTCCGCAACCATGGTTTCTGCGTCATAGACCACGTCCGAGTAGTAGTAACGGAGCACGGTATTGCCCTGAACCACAGACGAGTTGTTACGGCGATGGTCTTTCTTTACCTGCCGCCAATCCGCATGGCCCCGCGCCGGTTGTCCCACACCGCTTCGAACCGCCCTCCTCAGCTGGCCGTCGGTGATGCCAAGACGCGCCAGCACCGGCCTTCGTGCCACACCCCCACAGAGGTCAAGCGCCTTTTCAACATCCATCTAGCCATCGTGCCGGGCCGGGGCGCGTCTGGGTCACCCCCGGGACACCCTATGTGGACAACCAAGCGTCACGCCTGGCACATTTTTGGCGGCCGGCTAGCACCAAGACCCCGGATTCCCAGGCTTCTCCCTGACCCAAGACGCCAAAAAGTTGCTCGGCGTGACATAGCTACGTGACGCGCAGACGCGGCCCTGTCAGACCTCCGCCACCGGCGCCGCGAACTGGGCCTCGTACAGCCGCGAGTACGCGCCACCGGCAGCCAACAGTTCCGCATGTGTTCCTTGCTCCACGATCTGCCCGGCCTCCATCACCAGGATGAGGTCGGCGTCGCGGATCGTGGAGAGGCGGTGCGCGATGACAAAGCTCGTCCGGTCCGAACGCAGGGCGCTCATGGCCTTCTGCACCAGGACCTCGGTCCGGGTATCCACAGAGCTCGTGGCCTCGTCCAGGATCAAGACTGACGGACGCGCCAAGAACGCCCGGGCAATGGTGAGCAGCTGCTTCTCACCTGCAGAAACGTTGCTTCCTTCGTCGTCGAGCACTGTGTCATACCCTTCCGGGAGCGAGTGCACGAAGCGGTCCACGTACGTCGCTTGTGCTGATTCCAGAATGTCCGCTTCGGTGGCGTCCGGCCGGCCGTAAGCGATGTTGTCCCGGATGGTGCCGCCGAACAGCCACGTGTCCTGCAGGACCATACCCATCCGCGAGCGCAGCTCGTACCGCGACATCGAGGCGACGTCCACGCCGTCGAGCGTTATCCGCCCCGCGTCGAGCTCGTAGAAGCGCATCATCAGGTTCACGAGGGTGGTTTTGCCCGCCCCGGTGGGCCCGACGATCGCCACGGACTGCCCGGGCTCGGCCACCAGGCTCAAGTCCTGGATCAGCGGCTTGTCCGCCGAGTAGGAGAAGGAGATGTTCTCGAACACCAAGCGCCCCCGCGTCACCTCCGGAACGGCCGACGGCTCAGGATCGGGGCTCTGCTCTTCGGTGTCGAGCAGCGCGAAGACGCGTTCGGCAGATGCCACGCCAGACTGGAGCAGATTGGCCATTGAACCAAGCTGCGCCAGCGGCTGGGTGAACTGCCGTGAGTACTGGATGAAGGCTTGGACATCGCCCAGCTGCATGGCGCCGGAGGCCACCTGCAGGCCACCCACCACGGCGATCCCCACATAGACCAGGTTGCCGATGAAGGTCAGTGCCGGCATGATCAGGCCGCTGATGAACTGGGCTCCGAAACTGGCCGAGAACAACTCCGCGTTCTTCTCGCGGAAGCGCTGCTCCACCTCCCGCTGCCGGCCGAACACCTTCACGAGAGCATGGCCGGTGTAGGTCTCTTCGATCTGCCCGTTCAGCTCTCCGGTGTTCTTCCACTGGGCAACGAACAGCTTCTGCGAGCGCTTGGCGATCAGCATGGTGGTCACGAGCGTCAGGGGCACGGTGACCAGGGTGATGAACGCCAGAATCGGCGAAAGCAGGAACATCATGAAGATGACGCCCACCACGGTGAGCAGGGAGGTTACCGCCTGGCTGATGGACTGCTGGAGGCTTTGCGAGATGTTGTCGACATCGTTGGTCACACGGCTGAGTAGTTCACCACGCTGCACGGAGTCGAAGTAGAGCAACGGAAGGCGGTTGATTTTCGCTTCGATCTGCTCGCGCAGCCGGTACACCGTGCGCTGCACGACGCCGTTGAGCACGTACGCCTGAATCCAGCCGAACGCTGAGGCGAGGACATAGAGGACCAGCACCCACATCAGGATCGAAGACAACGCCCCGAAGTCGATTCCGACGCCGGGAGTCAGGTCCATGCCCTTCAACATGTCCGCTTTGGAGCCTTGGCCGGAAGCGCGCAAGCCGTCAATGAGCTGTTGCTTGCTCACCCCTGCGGGAAGTTGCTTGGAAACGACGCCGGCGAAGATCAGGTTGGTTCCCTGTCCGAGCAGCCGCGGGCCGATCACGGACAGGGTCACGCTCGCGACAGCCAGGACAAGAACCAGGGTCAGCCACATGCGCTCTGGCCGAAGGGTGCCGACGAGCCGCTTGGCAGAAGGCAGGAAGTTCATGGCCTTCTCGGCCGGGACGTTCATGCCGGCGAAAGGTCCGCCACGGCCGGGACCCATCGGAGGGCGGGGCGGGCGGTTGGCGGTGCTGGGTGCGCTGCTCATGCCGCCTCCTCCGCTGCCAGTTGCGAGGAAACTATCTCGCGGTACGTTTCGGACGTCTCCAGCAACTCTTCGTGGGTTCCGCGCCCCACCAGCCGCCCGTCGTCGAGCACTAGAATCTGCTCGGCGTCCGCGATGCTGGACACCCGCTGCGCAATGATGACCATGGTGGCGCCGGACGTGTGGCGTTTGAGGGCTTGGCGCAGCCTGGCGTCGGTGGCGGTGTCCAGGGAGGAGAAGGAGTCGTCGAAGATGTAGAGCTCGGGCTGTTTCACGAGTGCCCGGGCGATGGCGATGCGCTGGCGCTGGCCACCGGAAACGTTGGTGCCGCCTTGCGAGATCGGAGCATCCAGCCCGCCTTCCATTTCCTCGACGAAATCCTGCGCTTGGGCAATGGAGAGGGCCCGCCAGAGTTCTTCCTCCGTGGCGTCGGGCTTGCCGTAAAGCAGGTTGCTCCGCACTGTGCCTGAGAATAGGTAGGGTTTTTGCGGAACCAGCCCGATGTGCCCCCACAGGAGGTCCGGGTGCAGCTCGCGGACGTCGACGCCGTCGATCCTCACCGAGCCGCTGCTCGCGTCGAAGAGCCTGGGCAACAGGTTCACCAGGGTGGTCTTACCGGCGCCGGTGCTGCCGATGATCGCCGTCGTCTGGCCCGCACGGGCCTGGAAGCTGATCCCGTTGAGGACCGGCTGCTCGGCACCCGGGTAAGCGAATCCGACGTCGAGCAACTCCAGCTCGCCGCGCCCGGCGGTCTCCGAGACCGGGTTCTTGGGAGGCCGCACGCTGGATTCGGTCTCCAGCACCTGTCCGATGCGGTCAGCCGAAACGGCCGCACGCGGGATCATCACGGCCATGAATGTGGCCATCATGACGGACATCAGGATTTGCATGAGGTAGCTCAGGAAAGCGATCAGTGTGCCTACCTGCATGGAACCGTCGTCGATCCGGAAGGAGCCGAACCAGATCACGGCCACGCTGGAGACGTTGAGCACCAGCATCACTACCGGGAACATGAGGGCCATGAGCCGCCCGGCGCGCAGCGCCATCTCCGTGACGTCCTGGTTGGCCGCGGCGAAGCGTTCCGTCTCCATGTCCTCACGCACGAACGCGCGCACCACGCGGATGCCAGCCAACTGTTCTCGGAGCACCCTGTTCACGGTGTCGATCCGGACCTGCATCTTGCGGAACAGGGGAACCATCCGGGTCACAATGAGTCCGACGGCAACAAGCAACACGGGGACACTCACCGCGATCAACCAAGACAACTGGGCATCCTGCCGGACGGCCATGATCACGCCGCCGATGCTGAGTATGGGCGCCGCGACCATGAGTGTGCAGGTCATCAGGACGAGCTGTTGGACCTGCTGCACGTCGTTGGTGGAGCGGGTGATCAGGGACGGCGCACCGAAGCGGGTGACCTCCTGCTCGGAGAACTCCCCCACCCTGGTGAAAATGGCGCCGCGCAGGTCCCGCCCCAACCCCATGGCCGCTTTCGCCCCGAAGTACACAGCCGTCACCGAACAGGCGATTTGCAGGAGGGTGATGAGCAGCATGAGGGTGCCGGTTCCAAGGATGTACCCGGTATCCCCCTTGGCTACGCCTTCGTCAATAATGTCCGCATTCATCGTGGGCAGGTACAGCGACGCTATTGACTGCGCCAACTGGAAAACGACGACGGCGATCAGCAGCCGCCGATGTGGCCGCAGGTACTGAACAAGAAGTTTCCAGAGCATCCGGTCTCCAACTCACGTAGTGATTCGAAGCCAGTCTACGACTGGTTGCTGGGGGCAACTAGAGCTTTTCCTCAGGGCGAAGCGGGGCTGGAGGCGTGCCGCCATCGTACCCGGACAGTAGGCTGGAAACGCTCGGCAAGATCCGCTACGAAAGGACCGTAGTCATGGCTTACATCACCGTCGGAAATGAAAACAGCACCGAGATCGAGATTTACTACGAGGACCATGGGACCGGCCAGGCAGTGGTCCTGATCCACGGCTACCCCTTGGATGGTTCGTCATGGGAGAAGCAGACCGCCGCACTGCTCAACGCCGGTTACCGCGTCATCACCTACGACCGCCGCGGCTTCGGCAAGTCCAGCAAGCCGACCGTCGGGTACGACTACGACACCTTCGCCGCGGACCTCAACACTCTGCTGAACACCATCGACGTGAACGACGCCGTGCTGGTGGGTTTCTCGATGGGCACCGGCGAAGTGGCCCGCTACATCAGCACCTACGGCTCGGCGCGAGTGGCGAAGGCCGTGTTCCTTGCATCCTTGGAACCGTTCCTCCTGCAGACCGAGGACAACACCGGAGGCGTCCCGCAGTCCGTGTTCGACGGACTTTCCGAAGCCGTTATTGCCGACCGCTACGCTTTCTTCACCGAATTCTTCAACAACTTCTACAACGCTCCCAATTTCCTCGGAACGCACCGCCTGAGCCACGAAGCAGTCACCGCCAGCTGGAACCTGGCAGCCCATTCAGGCGCCTACGCCTCAGTGGCCGCACAGCCCACGTGGCTCACGGACTTCCGTGCCGACATCCCCAAGATCGATGTGCCCGCCTTGATCGTGCACGGCACCGCGGACAACATCCTGCCTATCGACTTCACTGGCCGGAGGTTCGCCGAAGCGCTCCCCAGCGCCGAGTATGTGGAGATCGACGGCGCCCCGCACGGCTTCCTGTGGACGCATGGCGCCGAAATCAACCAAGCTCTGCTGGGCTTCCTCGCGAAGTAGCGCCCGGAGGAAGATTCCTAACAAAAAATTAGGACGAAACTAAGCAAATATCGCGGGAACCTTATGCCCTAGGGTCCACTCTTAACCCAAGCAGAGGCGGAATCCATTCGCCGGCGAAAGCACCAAGGCTGCAAGGGGAAGCAGGACCGGTCATGAAGGCAGCAACAGCTCTGGACGGGGTTACCGCGATCAACGGCGTTATCACCGATCAGCAACCCGTTGACTTCCACGCCTTGGGGCTCGCTGGCTGCATCGACCGCTTGGCCGCACCGCTCCGCCGCCAAGGGACCGAGGTCCACTGGGAGACGCCGCACCATGGGATTGAAATCTCGTCCGGCTCTGCGTCCCTCCTCTACCATGCAGCCAAGGAAGTCCTCAGCAACGCGTACAAGTACGCGCACGCCCACGACGTCACCGTCCGGCTTGCCGCCGTCTATCACGGGATCCGGCTGACCGTCACGGACAACGGCGCCGGCTTCGATGGCCAGGCCACGGCCGGCAGCGGGAACCACGGATTCGGACTCCGCCTCATGTCCATCGCCGTCAATGAAGTGGGCGGCGAGGTCTCCATCGCCTCCAAGCCAGGCAACGGTACTTGCGTTACGGTCACGCTGCCGCTCGACTGACGTTAGGTCCAGTGCCCGACGACGGCGGGCGGCACCCGCCGTGCAACTTCTCGCTGGCTCCGGTGTAAGCGCGCCGGAATTCCGGGCCGGCACACGGGGCGCGGCGCCAAAAGCGTATTTCGGTGGCCGAGTCCCGTCGTGAGCCTAGCCGCGTGCGGCCGAAAGTGCCGCACGGGTGGCCGCCAGCTTAGCTTCGGCGCCGGACCTCAGGAAGGCGAGGTCCGAGTCGACAGCCAGCAGATCGGCGTCGCGCAGCGCACCGCTCAACTCGGCTGAGCCACTGAACGCGCCCGTCAGCTTCCCATGATTTCGGGCCACCGCCATAACCTGTCCGATCGCGTGGAGGGTCCTCGGATCCGTAACGCCACTGGCGCCGAGGGAAAGGGCCAAATCGTAAGGCCCCAGGAAGATCCCGTCGATGCCGTCGGTTTCGGCGATCTCCTCAGCGTTGGCCAGCCCCGCGGAGCTCTCAATCATGGCCAAGCACAGGACTTTCCCCTCGGGCTGCAGCAGCAAAGATGTGGCGAAAGCGGATCGTGAAGCCCCGGAACTGCGGACACCCTCCGGCGGAAAAGTGCAGGCGGCGGCGATCGCCGCGGCTTGGGCCGCGGACTCGACCATGGGGACCACGACGCCGGCCGCTCCGGCGTCGAGGGCACGGCCGATCTCCGCCGCGCTGTGCCCGGACGTGCGCACCAAAGCAGGAGTTCGGTTGAGTTCGCAAGCGCGGAGCAACCCGGGGAGTCCGTCCAGGGTGGCGGTGCCATGTTGCAGGTCGATGCCGATCCAGTCGAATCCGCTGCCGGACAAGGCCTCTATGCCATGCGGGTCCAGAAAAGTGACCCAAGCGCCAAGGCGGGTTTGCCGTTGGCTGTGCGTAGGGGCTGGCGTCATGGATTCTCCTGGTCAGATTCGGGGGGAGGGCAGTTCAAGGGTCGGGGTCGACCAAGGCAAATCTACGGCAGGAGCGCAACAGGAGCCGTGGGCAGACTGCCCTTCTGACTGGCGGCCGATGGACGGATCGTGGGCGCCGTCCTTCAGGAGAAGTCCTTCAACGCCTCCGTGAGCAACCTGCCCGGAGTGCCGAGCCGGACATGGACTCCGTGTGAAGCCACCAGTTCCCCGGCAATGACGACGCCGGTGACGTCACTCGCCGTCGCGCTGAACGCGAACTGCTGCGGCACGGAACCGGCCGTCCGCACCGAGTCCGGGGCCACAGCCATAAGGTCGCAGACTGCGCCTACTTCCAGCGCCGACGCTATCGGCGTGCCCATGGATGCCGCCGCACCGACCGTGGCAGCGCGGAGCAGTTCCTGCGGTGAAAACCTGCCCCGCTGACCGGAACCAAGGCGTTCTCCGTGCTCCAAGGTGCGCATTTCGACCCAGGGATCGATCACGGCGTGCTGGTCCGTGCCGAGCGCGATGGTCGCACCAGCCTCGGACAATGCGCGGGCCGGCCCGATCCCATCGGCGAGATCGGCTTCGGTGCTCGGGCACATCACCACCGTGGCTCCAGCATCACCGAGGATCCGGATGTCTTCCGGTGTCAGGTGCGTGGCGTGGACGGCGGAGAGCCGCGTGGACAACAGGCCATGCCGGGCAAGGAGTCCAGCGGGAGTGACGCCATAGGCCTGCAGGCACGCCTCGTTCTCTGCCGGTTGTTCGCTCAGATGGATGTGGAGTGGAATGTCAGCGGGCAACTGCCGGGCGACTGTCTTGAGAGCCTCCTCGGGCACGCCACGGACGGAATGCAGGGCGGCCCCCACGCTGACCATGTCCGGCGGAAAGGTTCGCGCGACTTCGGCCCTCAACGAGGCCAGCCGGTCCAGCCAAGCCTGGGCGTCGGCGTCGCCGAACCGCGCCTGTTCTTGGCTAAGCGGCGTTCCGATGCCTCCCGCGAGATAAAGGGTGTCCAGCAAAGTGAGCCGGATCCCGGCCGCAACGGCTGCCCGTGCCAACCCCAGTTCCATCGCGTGCGGCTCCGGATACGGTGTTCCTTCGGGCTGGTGGTGGACATAGTGGAACTCCGCCACGCTGCTGAAGCCGGACACCACCATTTCAGTGAAGACTGCGGTGGCCAGCTTTTCGTATTTCTCGGGCGTGAGTTCAGCTGCGCTCCGGTACATCTGCTCCCGCCACACCCAAAAGTCACCACGCCCATCATGCGTCCGTCCGCGCAGGATCCGGTGGAATGCATGCGAGTGGGCGTTGGCCGCCGCCGGGAAGACGACTCCATCCAGGATCTGGTCAGAGGCTTCGGGCTGGACCCCGGTGGTGATGTTGGAGATCCGGCCGTCCTGGGTTTCCAGGCGCACGCCGGCGGCCGCCGTCGAACCGCCCGCGACAGAACCGCCGTCGACGTTTACCAGCGCCGCCTGGCACCAGAACCTGCTCACAGGAGTCCCTCCAGAACGTCGGCTAGCGCAACGGCGCCAGTCGAGGCGTCCTCATCAGCCACGTATTCCTCCGGGGAATGCGAGATTCCGCTGGGGTTGCGGACGAAGAGCATCGCCGAAGGGACATGTCCAGCCAAGACTCCGGCGTCGTGGCCCGCGCCGGTTGCCAGGACCGGCGCGCCCGGCAGGAGGCCCTCGATGCGTCGGCTCAGGCCCGGGTCGAAATGCACGGTGTCGCTGTAGGACTCCTCGGTGAGGGTAACGGTGCATCCTTCGCCCGCCGCGATTTCCTGGGCCGCGCCGTAGATCGATTCGATCAGTTGCGCCGTGACGGCGTCGTCGGGATGGCGGGCGTCAAGCCACAGATCGACGCGGGACGCAATCACGTTGGTGCCGCCGGGAACCGGCGTCAAACGGCCGACCGTGGCCCGGGCATCCGGCTGCTTGGCCGCGGTATCGCGTACCGCAAGGACGATCTGCGCGGCCGCGACCATGGGATCGGCACGGTCGGCCATGAGTGTGGTCCCGGCATGGTTGCCCTGGCCGCTGACGCTCAACTTCCAGCGGCCGTGGCCCAGGATGGAGCTTCCGACGGCGATGGCCGGCCCGCCCTGGCCCAGCCCCTTGCCCTGTTCCACATGCAATTCAACGAAGTGACCGATTCGCGCCAGGGCCTCCGGATCGGGACCGATATGCCGCGGATCCAGCCCGTTGCCCCGCGCGACGTCGGCGAAAGTGTTGCCGTCGACGTCGCGCAGGTTCAGCGCCTTGTCGACGTCGATGGCGCCGGTCAGGAGCCGCGATCCCAAGCAGGCCACGCCAAAACGGGATCCTTCCTCTTCCGGAAAGACCGTGATAGCCAGGGAACGCCGCGGGGCTGTGCCGCGTGATTTGAGGATATCGACGGCGGCGAGTGCGGAAGCGACTCCGAGCGGCCCGTCAAAAGCCCCTCCGCCGGGGACCGAATCGAGGTGGCTGCCGGTGACGAGCGCACCGTCCTGGGGCTTTCCCCACCAGGCCCAGATGATGCCGTTGCGGTCGGTCTCGACGCCGAGGCCGCGCTGCCGGGCTTGTTCGATGAACCACTGCCTGAGGTCGAGCTCGGGCGTCGAGTAGACGGCCCTGGAATATCCTCCGCGCACCGCATCGCGGCCCACGTCCTTGATTGAGTCAAGGAGCTGATTGACGGTTTCCACGTGTTCCTCCGATTAATGAAGACTGCCACCAAGTAAAAACCACTTGCCACCCCATGACAAGCCCCTGGGCATAGAATCTTCACAGTTAACCGGCCTGAAACACCACCGAAACGGCTTGCCCACGCGCTGCGGTCCTGACGGCCGCTGAGATTGGCCGGCCGGTATGAGCCGCAAACTGTCGCCCCGGCGTCGTGCCCGGCCGGACGCGTTCCGTGGCGGCAGTCGAAGCCTATATTAAAGCGCGAGAAGCATTCTTACTTGGTGAGAATGGCTTTTCTGATAGAACGCGGTTGACAATACCGTGAGCCGAAGCGACAGTCGCCCTAAGACGGGGGCGAGTCCGTTGCCAGATAGGAAATTGATGCTCGCCGCGACGGGGTCGCCCAGGTAGCATCCACTAGCTATGACAGGCATATTCGATTTCGAGTAGAGGAGCCCCATGATTGTGCTTTCCGGGTCAACCACAACCGCTGAAATCGTTGCCATCGCGCGACGACGAGCAAGTGTGGCGATCTCATCCGATGTCGTTGCTTCGATCCGGTTGGCTCATCAGGAAGCGGCCGCCCTTTCGGCTCGGATCCCGACGTACGGCCGATCGACTGGGTTTGGTGCCAACAAAGCGACCCTAGTTGATGAGAATGACCTAGAGCATGGCATGCGGCTGCTTAGAAGTAGTGCAGTCGACTCCGGAACGCCACTAGCCGAAGACGCCGTTAGATCGATGCTTGCAGTGCGATTGTCGCAGCTGTGCACCCCAGGATCCGGCCTTGAAGAGCGCATCCTGCCAGCCCTCGCCTCTATGCTTAACTCCAATTCACTCCCGACAATCCGAGAGTTCGGCTCCATTGGCACTGCCGACCTTTCAGCACTTTGCGGCACGGCCCTTACGTTGCTCGGTGAGCGCCCCGCCACCGGCCCGCTCGATCCAATGGCGGCGTGGGGAAAAGACAGCGCATTACCCTTTATCTCAAGCAACGCCCTGACTATCGGTCGTGCAGTCCTTGCAGCTCACGATCTCCGTCAGTTAGTTGATGCAGCACTTGTGGTCTACGCTCTCACCTTCACTGGGCTCTCGGGCAACCCCTCTCCCTTTAGTGACGCTGCGGCGAAGGGGACAGCGGCAGAAGAAGTGGCGCAATTTGCTCAGAGAATGCGAAATATTCTTGGTTCCGGTCATGTGCCATCGCGGATCCAGGATCCATACGGGTTGCGGGCCTTTTTGCCCTCCTCCATTGGTCTTATTAATGCTCTAGACAAAATCGAAGCATTACTTTCGCGACTTATTGTCGCTGCTCAGGAGAATCCCCTCTTCGTATACGACGAAAACGGTAGGGGTGTATCTGTTGAGCACGGTGCCGGCTTCCATCAGGCCCCCTTGTCGTTGGCTCTCGACGGGATCAAGATTGCTTTGGCGCAGACCATTCCTCTGAGCATGTCCAGAATTCGGATGATGACTGAACCGGAATATACGCTGCTCAACCCGTTCTTATCAGTCGGGGCCGAGAGTGCGTCCGGCATCATGACGATTGAATATGTAGTGGCCAGCGCCTATGGGGCAATACATACAGCCGCCCACCCCAGCAGCCTGGCTACGGTGGTTTTGTCGCGAGGGACGGAGGAGGACGCAAGCTTTGCGAGCGAGGGGGTGGTCCAGCTGGAGAGGGCTGTTCGCGGCTATCGTTCGGTAGTAGCCGGTGAGCTCGTTATCGCTACCCGCCTATTGCGGCAACGCGGACTAACGCCATCTGACATGCATTCTGATGCAGCATCAGATGCATACGAGCTGGCCCTCTCATTGCCTCAGGATGACTCTGACCGCGATCAAAGAAAGGACCTGGAATCTGCGGAATCCATCCTCGAAGAGTTGGCCCCTTTTGGCCATTAGAACCGTCCGAACGCGTCAGGTGTTCGTGCGGGACAATGCTCCTGACCGTCTCGCCAAATAGTGTGCACCTCGCCTGGTGCAACCACGCTCGTCGTGGTTGCACCGGGTCGATTCCTGTGTCGTTCGCCCGACTTTGGCGGTCAGGATGCGGCTGCCAGAAGCTCGAAATCCAGGGCTGGAGAGAACCTTGCTAAGTCAAATCCGTTCCGCACCCAACCTGATCTACGCAATCCGTCTAGATGTTTAGGACAATCCGATCACCTTCACACCGGGATACGCAGATCATCATAGTGTCTCCCATCGCTCGCTCCTCCGAGCTGAGGAGGGAGTCCCTGTGGTCCGGAACGCCGCCAATAATCTCTGTCTCACAAGTGCCGCAGGTGCCCTTCCGGCACGAGCTAAGTGTCCTGACGCCGGCTCGTTCCAAGGCATCAATGATGGATTCGTCTGCGGCGACTTCCACTTCCGAACCGTCCGATGTTTCCACGAGGAACGGACGGTTGCCTTCAATACCAGCCGTGGCGGAAACTGCGGCATCAAAGAGCTCGCTGTAATAGGCACCATACGTCCCGCCTCGGAACAGCTCCGCGAGTTCGGCCAGCATGCGCTGGGGTCCACAGGCATATGTTGAGGAAAATATTGGAAGCCCTAGCCCTTGAACGAACGCAGTCAGATCCATTCGGCCCCGCTCGCTCTTCGAATGCACTTGCACTCGGACCCCGTAGTTCAGCAACTCGGATAGGAACGGCATTGAGCTGCGGTCCGAGCCGAGATACAAGAGACTCCAGTCTGTCCCCTTCCGGGAAGCCTCACGAATCATCGGCAGCAAAGGCGTGATTCCAATCCCACCGGCTATGAACTGTATCGGACCATCAGCACTTCCGCTCGGAAAATGATTCCTCGGTCCTCTAACCTCAAGGCTATCTCCGAGTTTTAATGCTGTGTGGATGTATTTTGAACCGCCACGCCCCTCTTTATCAAGCAACACAGCAATCCGCCAAGCATCTCCATCGCCAGGATCTGAAATAAGCGAGTATTGCCTCAAGAGGCCACCTGGTAGAGCCACATCGATATGCGCGCCCGGTCTCCATCCAGTTAGTTTTTCCGAATCCACGGGACCCAGAAGTACGGAGACAACGCCGGATGCCTCGCGTCGAATTTCTCGGACCTGGACTGAGATAAAG
This sequence comes from Arthrobacter sp. DMZ02-1R, assembly GCF_057747935.1. Taxonomy (NCBI): domain Bacteria; kingdom Bacillati; phylum Actinomycetota; class Actinomycetes; order Micrococcales; family Micrococcaceae; genus Arthrobacter; species Arthrobacter sp. DMZ02-1R. Next base: position 616,216 of record NZ_CM173230.1, on the reverse strand, counting down.
TCACCGAGCAAATGCCGGGAAGCTGCCAACGTTTGCTCATGCATTCCGGAAACCTCGCCAGGAAGGTCGCGTAATTTCGGCCGCGGTGAGCATACACATTAGCGGATCAGATTTGCTAGTTGATTGCGAATATGCGTCACCCATAGCCACCCGCGCTGCGGTAGGGATAAGGGCGGTTGTCAGTTCACTCAGCATCGAGTGCCTTTCGGGTAGTAATTGGTGGAGAGAGGGGTTCAAGGCTTAGCGCCAGGTTCTCCGCAGCGCTAGTTAGGGAACGTAAGGCAGCAGTCAGCCAGGTCTTTGACCCACATCGGCCTTCCGGCCCCGCCACGTTTAAGGAACATACAACTTCCCCGTTTTGAAACACGGGAACAGCAACAGAGACAGAACCGGGGTCAAGTTCGCCGCGTGAAATAGCCCAACCTGACGACCTGATTTGAACCAAGCTCGACCTAATTTGATCCGCATCTAGGGTGTTCTTCGTGAAGCGAACCAATTTTCCGTCGAGAACTCTCTTCGCGACGTCAGGCGGTGACCATGCAAGCAACAGACGTTGTCCGGCTCCGGCGTAGAGCGGCAGAAGTTCGTTCACCGCGAACGTGTACCTAAAGGCTTTGTCCGTTTCGGCGCAGCGAAGGCACATTGCGTGGACCCCCACTCGAATTATCATCACGGCCGTCTCGCCTACGCTCTCCACAACGCTCCGCAGCACGGCAGTGCCAACTTCCGCCAGGTGACTCTGTACGGAATATTGGCCGCCAAGAGCCAGCAATGCCCGACCTGGTCGGTAAACGCCAGCATCCTCGACGATAAAGCCTCGCTCCCGGAGGGTCTTGAAGTACCGGTACGTTGTGCTGACTGGGATCCCCAATCGCAAGGCCACATCTTCGACGGTCGTGTCGGCTCCACCGGCCACTTCAGCCAGAATCGTCAACCCCCGCTCCAATGACGTGTTAGCCATCTGACCTCCTCCTTGCTGGTTCTCCGATGGTGCCGGTCCATCTGGCGAGATCCAACTCGCGTTCCTGCATAGTGAGAATTCGGTTAGCCCATAGTCCCACGCGTCGATACCTTTGTGGTGGCCCTACGATCATCAGCAACCCTAGCCTCGGTATTTCAGGGGGTGGTGCGGCCAGTGCGTGTTTAAGCAGGGAAAGGTGCCCCTGAGCTGGGAAAATAGTGTTGTTGACGCACTGTTTTGACCCGCTCGAAGGAGCACCTTTCTGGTGAACCACTTTACCCCGTCGTACCCGTCTGTCCGTGTTGATTCCGCCGGGGACGGGGTGGTGTCCCAGGCCGGTGGGCTGGTGCTGACGGAAGCCGTCCGGGCAACGGGGTTGATGGCTGGCTTGTCGGCCGGACTTGGGCCGTGGCGTAAGCCCTTCGCCCGGCATGACCCCGGCAAGATCCTCACCGACCAGGCCCTGTCCCTGGCGACCGGCGGGGACTGCCTGGCGGACGTGGACCGGCTCCGGACCCAGCCGGAGGTTTACGGGCTGGTGGCCTCGGATCCCACGGTCAGCAGGCTGGTCAAGGTGCTCGCCACGGTCGACCCGGCCAAGGCGCTGGCCGCGGTCAACAAGGCGCGTGCCGAAGCCCGCGCCCGTGCCTGGAACGCTGCCGGGGACGCCTCCCCGTTGCACAACGCCAGCGTCTGGAACCCGGTCGTGATCGACGTTGATGCCACGCTCCTGAGCGCCCATTCGGACAAGGAACACGCCCGCCCGACGTGGAAGAAAGGCTTCGGGTTCCACCCGCTGGCCGCGTTCATCGACCACGGCGCCGAGGGAACCGGTGAACCCCTGGCAGTGATCCTGCGCCCGGGCAACGCCGGCTCCAACACCGCCGCCGACCACATCCAGATCGTCAAAGACGCGCTGAAACAACTCCCGGCCGGACACCGGTCCGGGCGGAAGCTCATGATCCGCACCGACTCCGCCGGCGGCACCCACGAGTTCCTGCACTGGCTCGCCGCCCGCCACCGGAACCTGGGGTACTCGGTCGGATTCCCGATCCATGGTGCCCTCGAAAACGTCCTGCCGCTGATCCCTCAAAAGGCGTGGACGCGGGCCTACAACAGCGACGGGGAAGAACGTGACGGCGCCTGGGTCGCGGATGTCACAGGCATGCTCGAGCTCTCCGCATGGCCCAAAGGTTTGCGGGTCATCGTCCGCAAGGAAATCCCGCACCCGGGCGCGCAGCTGCGGATCACCGACATCGACGGGATGCGCTACACAGCGTTCGCGACAAACCAGGCCCGCGGGCAGCTCGCCGATCTTGAAGCACGGCACCGGTTGCGGGCCCGGTGCGAGGATAGGATCCGGGGCGTCAAGGACACCGGCCTGAGGAACCTGCCCTTGCACTCCTTCGCCGCGAACACGCTCTGGTGCCACCTGGTCATGCTCGCGGCCGAGATCACCGCATGGGCGCAGATGCTCGCTTTCCCCGGAACCAAGGCGCGGCGGTGGGAACCCAAGAAACTCCGGGCCCGGATTTTCGAGATCGCCGGCAAGATCAGCCGGCACGCCCGACAGATCACCCTTCACCTGGCATCCAAGGCACCCGAAACGTCTCTGCTGATAAACGCTCTCGCGAGGCTGAGGGCTATCACCCCGCCATAGCCGGCAACCGGACCGGACAACAGGGAACCACGGGAAGCAAAAGCCGCACCCCGGGTGGTAGTGGAACCGCCCGCGCCCAGCCGCCATCGGTCAGCGGCCCTTCCGTCACACCCTCATGCAAAAATCGACCACGTCAGGCCGCCGGTAAGCCCTGACCCCGCCGAAATCCTGCCTCATGAAAGATCGAGGCTAGGAATCACAATGACCAAGACGCTAGCCGATGCGAGTATTCCGTCGCTTCCTGACGACCCTTATTCTGACGATAACTTGGCAGACCCTTATGCGCTCTTCGAACGCATGCGGTCGGCAGGGCCAGCTGTCTGGCTTGAGAAATACGGGGTCATAGCATTCAGCCGCTACGAAGAGTGCCGCGAAATCCTTGACGACTACCAAACATTTATTTCGGGCGCGGGAGTAGGTCCAAAGGATCTTCACGATAATCCTCCATGGCGCCCGCAAGGAATACTGGAACTAGATCCCCCAATCCACACGTCGATGCGTACTGCAATGAGTGGTGTTATTTCACCGAGAGGCGTCCGATCCCTTCGGGTAGGCTTTGAGAAGTTTGCACAGGAGTTGGTTGAGGATGTTCTAACCAGATCGAACATCGATGGAGTGACCGATCTAGCAGAAATCTTCCCCATCCGCGTATTTGGAGATGCAGTCGGCATTCCCAGAGAAGGACGAGAGAAGAATCTTCTTCCTCACGGCGCCATGAACTTCAGCGCCTTCGGACCGAGAACAAACGCCATCAGATGTATTTTGAGAAAGGCGCGGGAACGCACGAGTGGGTCATGGAAATGACCGCGCGCGAAAATTTGGCTCCGGGTGGGCTCGGACATCAGGTCTGGGAGTATGCAGACCGAGGAGAAATTTCAACGGAACAGGCTCCCTTGCTTGTGCGAGCAATGCTTTCTGCAGGCCTAGACACAACTATTTTTTCCATCGGGAACGCCCTGGTACCAATGGCCAGCGACCCGGAAATCTGGGAGGCCATTCATGCAGACCCCAAGTTGGTAAAATTCGCGATCGATGAGGCATTAAGATTCGAATCGCCCTTCCAATCCTTTTATCGCACTACCTCTCGAGACACGAACTTTCGGGGCATTCATTTGCCAGCTGCCACAAAGGTCCTGTTGTTTGTCGGAGCTGCCAACCGAGATACCGCTCATTGGGGCGTAGATGCCGATAAGTTCAGATTGGACCGACAAGCGGCAGGGCACCTGGCTTTCGGAATGGGGATCCACCAGTGTGTCGGGCAACCAATTAGCCGACTCGAAATGGAAGTACTGTTCACTGCCCTCGCTAAGAAAGTCAGACGGATCGAGCTAACAGCAGAGCCCGTCCCGTTGCTACACAACACGCTCCGAGGTTGGGCATCTGTTCCCATGCGGCTGACACCCGCTTAAAGGTTGCAGGTCCCACTGGGGAGCCTGCGCGAGCTGCATTTGGAGGATTTGCATGACGTTAACATCGTCAGATCGGCCCGCCGGAAGTAAGGGAGAACAGCCCTGGAGAAGATCTACAAGGGCGTGATGAATGAGCTGAATAGCGCTGTTCGCAATTGCCCAGATCGCGCACGGTTTGCAGCCAATCCACCTTCGTGTGCTTGCATGCCGGATGCTAACCACACATGCAGACGGTGGGGATTGCCGGAAACAGACTAGGTTCGCAGGAGTAGCGTGCATGGATTCATAAGCATGATTGGGTTCAGCACTCTTGCCGCATCTTGGTCTCAAGGCTGTCAGCACAAACATTTCGTGTTTGTAGCGGGTTGCAGGTGTTCACCCCTTGTACTTTTTGTCCCAGGCTTCCTCGTAGCTGTCTTCAAACAAGATGAACTCGAGTTCCGTACCTCGCGATGCACCTGACGGAAATCCGGTACGGCATGCCTCTATCGGTTCAGCGCGTATGCATCGGTCCGCAGAGTGGATGGCTTGGATTCGATGATGTCCACCAGCATCTCGGCCGAACCGCAGGCCATAGTCCATCCGAGATGACCGTGGCCTGTATTTATGTAAAGGTTCCGCGGCCGTCCTGTGCCGATAATGGGCGGCCCGTCGGGCGTCATCGGCCGAAGCCCCACCTTGTACGTGGCGCGGTTGTAGTCCAAGACCCCCGGGAAGAGTTCCTCTCCGGCCTTATGGATCCTGCTGAAGTCCTTGGCCGAGTATTCCAAGGAGTATCCGGTGAACTCGGCCGTGGCCGACATCCTCAATTGATCGCCGAATCGCGACCAGGCCACGAGCGATTTTTCGTCAATTCCTCCCAGTTGTGGCGCCACGGCACCTGGGATTATCGGCACCGTCATGCTATATCCCTTAGCAGGGTAGACGGGGAGGTGGATTCCTATCGTGCGGGCAAGCCGGGCGCTGTCGGGGCCGCTGGCGAGAATATAGCCGTCGGCGAGGAAATCCGATTTTCCGCTGCTCAGACCGGTTACGCGGTCGCCGTCAACCTCGATGGACTGGATGGTCGTGTCGAAGGTGAACCGAACGCCCATCTCCTCACACCGTTTCCGGATTTCCGAAGCAAACAATGCAGGATTCCCGGTTGCGTCTGTGGCATCACGAACTGCTCCAACAAAGGGAACTTGACTCTTGGCCAATGCCGGTTCGAGATGGAACAGTTCGTCCCTGGAGAGGACGTTCTGCTGTTGCCCGTTCTCGCGCATGATCCGTCCGTGCTCAATCGCCCGGCGCAGTCCTGCCTCGTCACGGTAGAGGTACAAGACGCCGCCGACGGAAGGTTTGAAGTCCATGCCCTCATCGGCGACGATCTGGTTGAAGAGCTGCTGGCTGCGCTGAGCGAGCCGGAGCTTAGCCAGGGTGTTGTCGTGCGCCCGCGACGGTGTGCATTCCCGCAGGAACTTCAGCCCCCAGGAAATGAGTTCCGGATCGAAACGCGGCCTGACCCGAATTGAGGTGTCAGGGCTGAACAGGGACTTTAGGAGTTCTATGGGGGCCGACGGCGACGCCCAGGCAAAGGAATGACCTGGGGCGATCAGCCCTGCCGTTGCGTCGCTCGTCGCACGGGCTTCTCCGGCTTCCCGGTCAATGACCTGGACGCCGTGCCCGCGACGTGCCAGCTCGTAGGCCGTTGTCACTCCGATGATGCCGGCCCCGATCACGATCAGCTTCATTTCTCGCCCTCCGCGTCCCTTGAGCTGCTTCTCTGCAGGCGGGCGATCGCTTGCACTTCGACGAGAAGGCGCGGATCGAGTAGCTCGGCAACAACTGTGGCCCGGGACGGCCGGTGCCCTCCAAAGACGGCGCTCCAGGCAGCATTGAAGGGCTCCGCCAGGCTTGCGTCCTTGAGATAAACGGTGCAGGAAACGACGTCGTCGAGGGTCGCTCCGTAGACAGCAAGGACACGAGCGAGCCTGGCAAGCGCGTGTCGGGTCTGGGCAGAAGCATCCCCTTCCGCGAGGACACCGCCCTCGTCGGTAAATGACACCTGGCCGGAAACATAGACGGTGTCACCCACCCGGGTTGCTGATGGATAGGGCGAGCCCGGGGTCGTAATGCCGTCCACGTCAACCGTGCGGCCGGGACTGGAAATCGAAGTCATGGGTCTCTTTCGGACGAAAAAGGGCAAAGGGGTGCTTACGCAGTACGCGGGAGCGGGCGTACAGGGGCGAGCGTTCAGGAAGAAAGGAAAGGGAGCGGTTAGCCGTCCGTCTTGTAGGACCGGAGAAAGGCTTTGGTGCGATCTTCGCGAGGGTTGTCTATGACCTCGCTCGGATGCCCCTGCTCGATGATGTGGCCGCCGTCGATGAAGACGATCTTGTCCGAAATCTCCCGGGCAAACGGCACTTCGTGCGTAACGATCACCATGGTCATGCCGGAACGGGCCAGTCGCCGCATGACGGCCAGGACGTCCCGGGTGGATTCGGGATCAAGAGCCGATGTCGGCTCGTCGAAGAGCAAAAGGCTTGGTCCGAGCGCCAATGCGCGGGCGATTGCCACGCGCTGCTGCTCCCCGCCAGACATCTGCTCGGGGAATGCCAGGGCTCGGTGCGTCAGCCCAACTTCCGCAAGGAGTTCGAGGGCGGTTTCAAGAGCCTTCTTCTCCGGGATTTTCAATCCCTTCATCTGGGCCAGCATCACGTTTTCGACTGCGGTGAGGTGGGGGAACAGGTAGAAGCGCTGGAAGACCATCCCCACGCGCTGCCGGAGCTTGGCCAGGTCCTTGCAGACGGTCTTGTCCCCGGAGAACACAGGCTCGCCCTGCAGGGTGATGGAGCCTGAGTCGGGTTTCTCGAGGAGGTTGATGCAGCGCATCAGGGTGGTCTTGCCGCCGCCGCTTCGTCCGATGATGCTTACGATATTTCCCGGCTTGACCGTGAAGTCGACGTTGTCCAGCACAGTCCGTCCGGAGAACGACTTCACGAGTGACCTGATCTCCACCACTGGAAGGGTGCTCACCGCCGAGCCCTCCGCTTCGATCTTTCCGACAGTCATGGCTTTACCTCCGAGTATGGCTTGGTTTCGGCGGCTGCCAACAGTGCCCGCGCCTGGGCAAGCCTGCGATGCCGCCGCAGGGACAGGGGTGCGCCCGCCTGGACCCGGCGCTCGAGCCGGAGGACGAGCTGTGAGAGCGGGTAGCAGACCACGAAGTAGATTGCCGAGATAACGATGTAGACCTCGAGCGCCCGGAAGGTTTCGCTCGCAATCAGCTGGGCCTGGGACATCAGTTCGGCTGCCGAGATGACCACGAGCAGGGACGTGGACTTCAACAGGTCCACCAGCATGGTGCCGGTGCCGGGGAGTGCCAGCCGAAGCGCCTGTGGGAAGATGATGCCGGTGAACGTCACCACCGGCCCCAGCCCCAGGGCCTGCCCGGCCTCCTGCTGCCCGGCATGGACTCCGAGGAGCGCCGCCCGGAAGATCTCCGAGAGGTAGGCTCCGTAGAAAATGACCAGGCTGAGGGTTCCCGCCTGGAAGGCATCAAGCCGGAGGCCGATGGATGCCAGGCCGAAGTACGTGATGAAAATGATGGCCAGGAGGGGGACGTTCTTAAACAATTCCGTATAGATGGCCGCGGGTATGCGGAGGAGCCGCCTGGAGCTGATGCGTAGGAGTGCGACGGCGAGTCCGACGGCGACTGCGCCGACGAATCCGGCGGCAGTGTATCCAAGGGACCTCAGCAGGCCATCGCCTATTGCCGGAAGGTAGTCCAGCCATGGCACCTGAAAGAGGCCGGGTGCGGGGTTCATTGTTGTTTCCTGTCTTGGTATGAGCGCATGGATCAGGAAGGCGTCAGCTCGACGGTGCCTTCCAGTCGGCGGGGCGGTCGGTTGCCTGCCGCTCACTGGTCATGGACGGCGACGGCTTGAGATACTGGTCGGGATCACCGCCGTACTTCTTGATGAGGCTGGCCAGTTCGCCGTTCGTGTACATTTCACGGATCACTCCGGAGATCGCCTTTTCCAGCTTCGGTTCTTCCTTGGGGACGTAGAAGCTGGTCATGTAAGGCTGGAAGTAGGCGAGGTCCGGGGATATCTTGACTTCTTCGTCCGTGGGCGGCGTCAGATACTTGGTCTGCAAGCCCAGGTCAGGCCGCTGGGCCTGCGTGTAGGAAATCAGCAGTGGATCCACGAAGCCCACGTCCACGCGGCCGGCCGCAACATCCGCGAAGAGCCCGTTAGCGTCCGGGTACGAACTGAGCTTGGCGCCCGGAACTGCCTTGATGGATTTCACCCAGACGTACCCCGTTACCGTTCCGAGGTTCTTGCCTTGGAGATCTGCTAGGGTCTTCACGTTCTTGTCGCCCTGGACCGCCATGGCCGGTGGGGAGTAGTAGGGCGGATCGGTAAACAGGCCCGCTTTGGCGCGTTCTTTGGTCCAGGCGATGCCTCCGATGGAGATATCGACGCGCCGGCTTTGGACGCCACCCAGCATGCCGTTGAAGTCCGTGACCTGGGGCTCGATTGTCAGGTTGAGTTTCTTCGCAGCGGCCTGGAGGATCTCCGCGTCCAGGCCAACCATTTGGCCGTCCTTCATGGCGGTATACGGCATGTAGGGCTCGATCGCTACTATCATCTTGCCCGGCGTGATCGTATCCAGGCCGTCGCTGTTTGACGCGGCGCCGTTGCCGCCGCCGCAAGCGGTCAGGGCCAAGGCCACGACGCCGATTGCCGCAAGCGCGGATTTGCGAAGTGGTTTATGGATGCGACTAAACATGGTTACCACCTTTCGATGGATCTATCGCTTTGGCAGAACACCTTCTGCGGGTCCGGCTTTGTGCCGCTTAAGAACAACCGTAGGCTTGGGTGTGACGAAAGTCATTGGACCATTCGTCCAGCTTCTGGCGAATTTTCGTGGGGTTCGCTGTACGAAAAAACTAATCGGAGGTGTCATGGCGGGGGAAAGCAGTACTCGTGCGGTGGCGGGGCCCCTGACCCCGGCCCTCGCGCAGCAGATTGCCGGTGAAACCAGCGCGATCGTGGGGTTTAACATCCTCATCACGGATGCCCATGGCATGGTGATCGGCAGTGGCGACACCGGCCGAGTAGGCAGTTTCCATGAGGCTTCCCTGGAAGTTGTCCGCACGAGGGAGCCTGCCACGCACTCGGCGGCGGAGGCGCGGGCCCTTCATGGCGTAAAGCCCGGAGTCACACTGCCCATCCTGCTCAACGGGCACGCGGTGGGCACCGTTGGCATCACCGGTTCGCCCGTGCAGGTCACCCGATTTGGCTTGATGGTGGAACGCCAGACGGAAATCCTGCTGCATCAGGCATCACTCCTGCGCTCGACTCTCCAACGTGAACGCGAGCTTGAGGATCTGGTCCGCGAGATCCTTGCCTTCGATCCCCTCATGACCGAGGCCGGGGCGCTCCTCGACCAGGCGAACGAGCAGGCGGTTGACCTGGCGGCGAGCCGAGTGGGGATCGCCGTCCAGGTCCTTGGCCGGACCGCCAGCCCAGCTACCACCACGGAGTGGCTGCCCCGCGCCCTTGTGCTGCTCCGCGAGAGCTTCGCCCACCGCCACACCATCGCCGTTTCGATCGCCGCCAACCGTTATGTTGTCTTCGCGCACCCCACCGGGGAGGGGGTGCCCGGAATCGTGGCGCAGGCCCGGCACTGCGTGGAGCAATTCCGCACGCATCTGGCCTCCGACGTCGAGATCGGAATCGGAACCGAGGCCACGGGACCGGCCGGTCTGCGGACCTCCTACGAAGACGCCGTCGATTCGCTCCGGCTTGGCCGGCGCATCAAGCACCGGAGCGTCACAACGATCGATGAAGTCCGCATCGAGCAACTGCTGTCAGGGGTCGGCCTGCGGGCGAGGCAGCGGTACACTACCGCCGTCGCCGACAGGCTCTTAAGGCAGGGCGACTGGCCCACCGTCCAAGCGACTGTAGTGGCGTGGTGTGAAAGCGGCTTCTCCCTGGTGGGAGCTGCGCGGCGGCTCCACATCCATAGGAACACGCTCATCCACCGCCTTGAGAAAATTGAGGAGCTGCAAGGTTGGACGGAACGGAAGAGCGAGGCGTACTTGGCCCTTTATCTCGCGTGCAAAGTGAGCGAATTCGATCTCGATGGCAGCCAGCCCCGGAGCGCTTAGCCGTTCCAGGAGCGCCAACCCGTCGGCCACCATATTGGTTCTGTCGCCGGACCCCAATCCGTTCTCTATCCGCGTCCGGTATAAGACCAGGCCGCATGTTCTCACAAACTGAGAATCTGCATTGCTGGGCCGGAGGACCGAGTATACGTTTCCAGCAGTGAAACCCACATTACCCGGGGGTGTGCATAGAGGCCCTAGCCAGCACAAGGGCACAGCTTCTTGGGAGCTCATGTTGCGACGTGTTTCCATCGCCAAGGGGCTTTGACATGGAGTGAAACGAACTTTGCTTTGTGGCGGAGTGAGGAAATTTAGCGAACAACTCTTGCCATTCTCTGAAAGTTGGTTTTTACTAAGTGGCAAGACATGGTGATTCAGACCACTTGAAAGCAGGTCAGACAGTGGCAGCAGATTCCTCCACCCGGACGGTCGAAAGAGCACTGGCCCTTTTGAGCGCGGTCTGCGCCGATGGCTCCATCAGCCTGAGCGACGCCGCACGCGTTGTCGACTTGTCGGCCAGCACCGCGCTCCGCCTCCTCCGCACCTTGGAAGGCAGCGGATTCGTGAAGCGGGATCCGGGCGGCAACTTCCGTCCCGGTGCCAGCGTCATCCAGTTGGGAGCCCTCGCGTTGGGACAGGAATCCCTCGTATCGCTCTGCACGCCGCACATGAAGCGGCTGGTGGCCGAAACAGGTGAGTCCTGCTATCTGAGTATTCCCGGTCCTGGGGAAACCGGAATCTACATAGCCATCGTCGAAGGTACCCGCTCTGTCCGGCACACCAGCTGGGTCGGCAGGAGCATCCCGCTGGAAGGGTCCGCCGCTGGCAAGGTCCTGACTGGCGGGCAGAACGGCCGCGGCTACGCCATCGTGCGCAGCGGCGTAGAAGACGACATCACGGCCGTCGCCGCACCCATTGTGATCGGCGGCCGGACCGTGGCGGCCCTCAGCATTGTCGTACCGAGCTACCGCTTGGACGAAGCGAAGGCCCAGACATTTGGCGAGGAACTGGTGGGGGTGGCGGACAACATCCTCGTGGAACCCTCCGGAAACCATGAAGTGCCCCAGGAAAGCATGGAAAAGAAATGATCAAGTTTGAAAATGTCACCAAGGCGTACCCGGATGGGACGGTCGCCGTCGACGGCCTGAATCTTGAAGCACCTACCGGCAAGCTGACCATCCTGGTTGGCCCGTCCGGTTGTGGCAAGACCACTTCGCTGAGGATGATCAACCGCCTCATCGAGCCCACCAGCGGCACCATCTATCTCGATGACCAGCCCACTTCCGGAATGGACGCCGCCCTGCTGCGCCGCCGGATCGGTTACGTCATCCAGCACGCAGGCCTGTTCCCGCACCGCACCATCGTGGACAACGTGGCAACCATGCCCGTGCTGCTTGGCGAGAGCCGGCAAAAGGCGCGCATGAAAGCCCTCGAACTCATGGAGCGCGTCGGCCTCCCGGCGAGCTTTGCCAAGCGCTACCCGTGGCAGCTGTCCGGTGGACAGCAGCAGCGCGTGGGCGTGGCCCGTGCACTGGCTTCAGATCCGGCTTTCATGCTCATGGACGAACCCTTCAGTGCCGTTGACCCAGTGGTCCGCGCGCAGCTCCAGGACGAGTTCCTCCGCCTGCAGCGCGAGATCGGCAAGACCATCATCATGGTCACCCACGACATCGACGAAGCCCTCAAGCTCGGCGATCAAGTTGCGGTGATGCACGTCGGCGGAAAGCTCGCCCAGATGGCAACGCCGTCGGAGCTGCTGACCTCCCCGGCGGACGAATTCGTAGCCGACTTCGTGGGACGTGACCGCGGTTACCGTTCTCTCGGCTTCACCAACGCGGCCGGCACAGTAGCAGTTTCAGAGGAAGCCGTGGTCACTCTCGGCGCCTCTGCCGCCGAGGCACAGAGCAAGGCCACAGGGGCCTGGGTGCTGGTAGTCGATCCTCTGCGGAAGCCGCTCGGCTGGGCACAACCCGATCTCATCAGCGGCGAGCTCAAGAGGGAGCACTTGAACCTCAGCGGCACCTCCGCATCATCGTCCGGGACCATGCGCCAGTTGCTCGACGCCGCACTCTCCTCACCCAGCCGGCGCGGCGTCGTCGTCAATGAACACGGCGAGCTCATCGGCACGGTGACGGCCACCGACGTCGTCAAGGTGATCGAGGCGGAACCGCACCTGGAGACGGCGCGATGAACTTTGAATGGCTGGGCCGCCAGTCCGACAACATCGTCTTCCTCCTCGGCTGGCACGTGCTGCTTGCCGTCACTCCCCTCATCCTGGGCCTGCTGATCGCGCTACCCCTTGGTTGGTGGGCACACCGCAGTCGCCGGATCTATCCCCTTCTGGTAGGCATCGCGGGCCTCCTCTACACAGTCCCTTCCCTCGCGCTGTTCGTCTTGTTGCCACTGGTCCTAGGCACCAAGATCCTTGACCCGCTCAACATCGTGGCAGCCCTGACCATCTACACCGTGGCGCTGCTGGTACGCGTAGTCGCTGATGCCTTGGATTCCGTACCGGAAGACACGGTCCAAGCCGCCAAGGCCATGGGCTACCGCGGGTACCAGAGCTTGGTGAAAGTAGAGCTTCCCGTGGGCGTCCCCGTCATCAGCGCTGGCCTGCGCGTCGCGGCGGTCTCCAACGTGAGCCTCGTTTCCGTGGCAGCCTTGCTGGGCATCCCGCAACTCGGCTCGCTTTTCACGCAGGGCTTCCAGTTGCGGTTCTTCACCCCGATCATCGCCGGCATCATCCTCTGCGTGGTCCTGGCCATGATCCTTGACGGACTGATCATCCTCCTCAACCGGTGGCTGACACCGTGGACCCCCAAGGTGGTGGCATCATGATGAACTACTTGTTCAATCCCGCGCACTGGAGCGGTGCCGACGGCATCCCCCGCCTGATCGGGGAACACCTGCTCTACTCCCTCATCGCCCTCGCGGTCGCCGCCATCATCGCAGTTCCGCTCGGCATCTACATCGGAGTCACCGGCAAGGGTGTCTTCATGATCGCAGGCCTGGCCAACGCCCTCCGCGCCCTCCCCAGCGTGGGTCTGCTGATTCTGTTGGTCCTGCTGATCTCGCCCGCTTTCCCGTCCAAGATGGGCTACATCCTGCCGAGCCTCATCGTCCTGGTGCTGCTCGCGGTCCCGCCCATCCTGACCAACACCTACGCCGGCGTCCGCGCTGTGGATGCCGCCGCCGTCGATGCCGCCAAGGGCATGGGCTTCCGCACCATGAAGATCCTCACGGACATCCAACTCCCTTGCTCGCTTCCGCTGATGCTGTCCGGTGTCCGCAGCGCGCTGCTGCAGATCATCTCGACGGCGACCATTGCGGCGTACATTTCGCTCGGTGGCCTCGGAAGGCTGCTGATCGACGGCAAAGCCCAGAACGACTACAGCCAGATGGTTGCCGGGGCCGTGCTGGTTGCGCTGCTGGCCCTGTTCTTCGATCAAGTGCTCGCCTTCATCACCCGCAGGGTCGTCTCACCCGGACTGACCCGGCGCACTGTCAAGACGGCCGTTGTGGCCGCTACGGCCGACACCGTGAAAACCCCCGTCACGGTCTAACTCGCTACCGCTTTCATCGCCGCCGAGCGCCATGCTCGACAGCGGCAACACCCCTCAACCCACCCTTACTTGGCCACTGCATGCCCTGCAACGGCCCTCCCCAGAGAGAATTGACATGAAAAAGTACTTGACCGGTTTCGCCCTGGCAGCAGCTACCGCCATCGCCCTGAGCGCTTGTGGCGGCGGGGATCCCATGAGCTCCTCCAACAACTCCCAGGCCGCAGGCTCCACCGACAGCATTATTGTCGGCTCCGCGGACTTCCCGGAAAGCCAGCTCATCGCCAAGATCTACGCCGGTGCCCTCAAGGCTAAAGGCGTCCAGGTCACCGAAAAGCCCAGCATCGGCAGCCGCGAAGTCACCATCCCGGCACTGAAGGACGGGTCCATCGACCTCATGCCGGAATACGGCGGAGCCCTCCTGCAGTACCTTGATTCAGCCACCAAAGCGGTCACCTCGGATGAAGTCACCAAAGAACTGGGCACCAAGATCCCGTCAGGGCTGACCCAGCTGACAGCATCCAAGGCACAGGACAAGGACGTCCTGGCCGTCAAAAAGGAAACTGCCGACAAGTACAACCTCAAGTCAATCAGCGACCTGCAGCCTGTGGCCAAGGACCTCGTCCTGGGCGCCGCACCGGAGTGGAAGACCCGCATTGACGGGGTCGTTGGACTGAAGTCCGTCTACAACCTCGACTTCAAGGAATTCTCAGCGCTCGACGCCGGCGGTCCGCTCACGCTCAATGCCCTCCTTTCCGGTCAGGTACAGGTTGCAAACCTCTTCAGTACTGATCCCGCCCTGACCGCCAACAACCTGGTCGCGTTGGAAGACAGCAAGAACCTTTTCCTCGCCGAGAATATCGTCCCCGTCATCAACCAGAAGAAGTCCTCGGACGCCGTCAAGAGCGTGCTGGACAAGGTCTCCGCTGCGTTGACCACTGACGACCTGATCCAGATGAACGGCCGCGTGGCGAAATTCGAGGACATGGGACAAATCGCCCAGGACTGGCTCAAGTCCAAGAACCTGGCGTAGTCCAGCAAGACCTGAGGAGTACGAACAAATGAGTGCTGATTTCACTACCGGAGCCCGTCCTGTCCGGGCCGCCCGCGGTACCGAGCTGACCGCGAAGAGCTGGCAGACCGAGGCGCCGCTGCGCATGTTGATGAACAACCTGGACCCGGAGGTCGCCGAGCGCCCGGATGACCTGGTGGTGTACGGCGGCACGGGCCGTGCGGTGCGGTCGTGGGCCGCGTTCGACGCGATCACCCGGACCTTGGAGACCATGGAGAAGGACGAGACCCTGCTGGTCCAGTCCGGCAAGCCCGTGGGCGTGTTCCGCACCCATGAATGGGCGCCCCGGGTTTTGCTGGCCAACTCGAACCTGGTGGGGGACTGGGCGACGTGGCCCGAGTTCCGCCGCCTCGAGGCCGAGGGCCTGATGATGTACGGGCAGATGACCGCCGGGTCCTGGATCTACATCGGCACCCAGGGCATCCTGCAGGGCACCTACGAAACCTTCGCCGCCGTCGGGAATAAGCTTGCCGCCGAGGGACGCCACCCGGCGCCGGCCGCCGAGGGCTCCACCGAAGGCCCGCTGGCAGGCACCCTGACCCTGACCGGCGGCTGCGGTGGCATGGGCGGGGCCCAGCCGCTGGCCGTGACCCTGAACGACGGGGCCTGCCTGATCGTGGACGTGGACGAGACCCGGCTGCGCCGCCGCGCCGGCAAGCGCTACCTGGACGAGGTCGAAACCGACCTGGACGCCGCGATCGCCAAGGTCCTCAAGGCCAAGGAAGAGCGCCGCGGCTGGTCCGTGGGCTACGTCGGCAACGCCGCCGAAGTCTTCCCCGAACTGCTCCGCCGCCACCAGGCCGGCGAGCTGAGCATCGATGTCGTGACCGACCAGACCTCCGCCCACGACCCGCTGTCCTACCTGCCCGAGGGCATCACCGTGGCCGAGTGGCACGCCGAGGCCGAGGCGGACCCGGAAGGGTTCACCAAGAAGGCCCAGGCCTCCATGGCCCGGCACGTCCAGGCCATGGTCGAGTTCCAGGACGCCGGGGCCGAGGTCTTCGACTACGGCAACTCCATCCGCGACGAGGCCCGCAAGGGCGGCTATGACCGGGCGTTCGAGTTCCCCGGCTTCGTCCCGGCCTACATCCGTCCGCTGTTCTGCGAGGGCCTGGGCCCGTTCCGCTGGGTCGCGCTCTCCGGTGACCCGGAGGACATCCGCGTCACCGATGAAGCCATCAAGGAGCTCTTCCCGGAGAACAAGCACCTGCACAAGTGGATCGACGCCGCCCAGGAACGCGTTGAATTCGAAGGCCTGCCGGCGAGGATCTGCTGGCTCGGCTACGGCGAACGCGCCAAGGCCGGTCTGCTGTTCAACCAGCTCGTGGCCGAAGGCAAGGTCAAGGCCCCCATCGTGATCGGCCGGGACCACCTGGACTCCGGCTCGGTCGCCTCCCCGTACCGGGAAACCGAGTCCATGGCCGACGGCTCCGACGCGATTGCCGACTGGCCCTTGCTGAACGCCCTGATCAACACCTCCTCCGGCGCCACCTGGGTCTCCATCCACCACGGCGGCGGCGTCGGCATCGGCCGGTCCCTGCACGCCGGCCAGGTCTCCGTCGCCGACGGCACCGAGCTCGCCGCGCAGAAGCTCGAACGCCTCCTCACCAACGACCCCGGCATGGGCGTCATCCGCCACGTCGACGCCGGCTACGAACGCGCCGTCGAAGTCGCCAAGGAACGCGGCGTCCGCATCCCCATGACTTCCCTTTAATCCCAACTAGCTCGCAGTAGATGTCGCTACGGGACCCGAAAACGACATCTACTGCGAGCTAGTTGGGAGACCAACCGCCTACTTTTGAAAGAATCACTACCATGATCGAAATCGACGGACGCCGGCTTGAGCTCGGCGACATCGTAGCGGTAGCAGCAGGCCGCAATAAAGTGACGTTGGCGCCGTCGGCCGTTGAACGCATGACGGCGTCCCAGCGCTCTGCCCGCGCGACGGCACAGGCACGGCCCGTTTACGGACGATCCACAGGCGTAGGTGCTAACCGCTCCGTGACCCTCGACCAAGCGGACACTGCGGTCGACGCCCACGGTCTCAACTTATTGCGGAGCCATGCCGTCGATGCCGGACGGGCCCTTGACCGCGAGACTGTCCGGGCGATGCTGGTCATCAGGCTCTCCCAACTCGCGGCCGGCGCATCCGGGATCAACCCGGCTGTAGCCGACGCCGTCTCGGAGATGCTCAACGCCGATACCCTGCCGGAAGTACGGGAATTCGGCGGCATAGGAACCGCGGACCTTCCGGCCCTGGCGGGAACGGCTCTCACCCTCCTCGGTGAGCGGCCCACAATGGACGGCAAGAAAGTCCCGGTGCCCCTGGAGACTTGGGCGACCGAGGATGCGCTGCCCTTCATCAGCTCCAGCGCGCTTACCATCGCCCAAGCCGTCCTGGCTCATCAGACGCTAGCGACCTTGCTGGATAACCTCACGACCGTCAGCGCACTGACATTCACTGCCATGTCAGGAAACTCCGAAGCGTTCGCCCCGGAAGTTGCAAAGGCGGCAGAATCGGACGCACTGGCAAACGTGGCTACGACCCTTCAGGAACTGGTATCAGGGCATGGCAAGCCCGCACGTATTCAGGACCCGTATTCTCTACGCATGCTTCCACACCCACTAGGTGCCGTAGTGGAAGAACTCGACGCGCTGAAGCTCGTCTTGGAGCGTCTGGTGGTGGCAGGCCACGAGAACCCTATGGTCTTCGGCTCCGCGGAAGATGGCAGCAACGGTGTGGCGCACCACGGCCTCTTCCAGATGTCCACTCTCGCCCGACGGATTGACGGGTTGCAGTTGGCACTTGGCGCAGCAGGCACCAACACGCTTGGAAGGATCAGCCGGTTGTGCGATCCCGCGTACACGGGCCTCCACAGGTTCCTTGCGGTCGACGACTCCGGCCAGTCCGGCGTCATGATGCTGGAATACGTCGCGGCCGCAGCGGTGGGCCATATTCGAGCCAATGCCCAGCCAGTGAGCTTGCAAACGGTGGTCCTGTCCTTGGGCGCTGAAGAAGATGCAAGTTTCGCGAGTGTGTCCACCTCCCGGCTGGATTCCACCGTTCGGGCGCTTGCAACGGTTGTTGGTGTTGAACTCCTTTGCGCGTCACGGGCACTGAGGCTGCAGGGCCGGACACCCGGAGAGTTCGCGAGTCCGCGGTTCCGAAAAGCCTTCGACGCAGGCCTATCGTTGCCCGCCGACGTCCAGGACCGGGATCTGCGCCCCGATATGGACGCGGCGATCCACCTGACGATGCTTCCGGAATTCGGGCGCTAAGCATGCTTAGCTATGGACTGCCGCCCCGGACGGGCGTACGTTAATATCCAAACACCGCACTGGGGAGGTGGCGTGTTTGGCCGGGTATCTGGGGTGCCGTGGCGTTTCCTTGCTACGCCCTGTTCTTCTCGCTATTTTTGGCGCATTGGCTTGGACGGTCTGGCTCGCCGGCCCGTCGCAAGCCAGTGACCTTCTGCCGACAGTTCCCGCTGTTCCGTCATCACCCACGGTTTCCATAGCCCCCGATCCCCTACGGTCGCTGGTCGGTGACGTCCCTTCCGCCATTCCGAGCCCGAGCCAAATGGCCGGGATTCCCAAGACCCTCGTCAATCAACTGCCGGGCGACGCTTTGGCACCGGTCGTCGTTGGAATCATCGACACCGTTCCACCCCTGATTGACAATACGATTAGGGAACTCCCGGCATTGCCCGAGCCGCCTTCGGTCCCGGGATTGCCGCCGGTGCCCGGGATCCTGCCTTCCACGGGGACGAACATTCCGGCCGTTCCTGCAGCTGGGAACGACGCCGGCGAATTGGCACCCACCACGATTCTCCGTACCGGCGCTCTTTCACCAGCCGTCCCGACTGGACCGTCAGCCCACAAAAGTATCCTTCGCTTCATTCCAGACAGGCCTGCTCCGGCGTTCCCTGCAGAATTGGCGATGACCAACTCATTGGGTGGCGCGGTGGATCCTCCGGGGGACGCACCGGATGCTGCCGGGGCGTCACCACGCGAGTCGGGATCGACGTCGGGACCACAGGGAGGGTCCGGCCATGGGGCGGCAGATCTCCCCGAACAACGTGCACTGGCGCCCCCCTTCCACGAGGGCCGCGTCCCTGAAGGCCGTCAAAACCACGCTGCGGAACCCGCGTTCGATCCAGGGTCTTTCCCCGACTGACCAGGCCGCCCCTGCCCCAAGGCAGGCACGACCCACCTGCGCCACACCGCGCAGGGACAAGTCTCAGTCAGGAGAAGACCATGCAGGACCACATGAGAATCATCGGAAATTGGCCCGACCCTATGCGGAAAGGAGGCAAGTAACCAGCAATGCGACAGGCGCTCAGCGCCGATAAGGAAACAACGACGACGGCCGGGCAGTCAGACTGACTGCACGGCCGGCGTCGTTGTGCTGGAGCTGTTGAAGCCGAAGGCTCGCTAGAACAGACCGTCCACCACGGCCTGGGTGAGTTGGTGGAAGACGTCGGCGCGGGCCGGTATATCGCTCTCGTCCTGGCCTTTGGTGTAGACCACGAACACGTAGGAGCTCGTGCCTGCGGTGAGGACGCTGGCGTCGTGGAGTTCGTCGTCGAGCAGCCCGTACTTGTGGAAGACCGTGATGCCGGCTGGTACCGCGGCGGGGATGAGGGATTCATAGTTCGTGTTCTGCATGTAGGAAAGCAGTTGCGCGGTGTCCTGTTGGTTCAAAAGCTTTCCGGTGTAGAGGTCAGCCAGGATGCTGGCCATCTCACTTGGAGTCAAGGTGTTGTTCAGGGGGTCATAGCTGACGCCGATTGAGGCGGCATATGACTGCAGATCCGAGTAGCCCACGGCGTCCATGATCAAGGACCACGACTCGTTGTCGCTCTCTTGGATCATGTCCTTGATCTGGAGTCCGGATGTGTAATCCCCCAAGGGATCGTCAAGCGACACTTCGCCTACCTCGACAAGGTGGTAGTAGGCGGCGGCAGCCAGGACCTTGGCCGTGCTCGCTGCCTCGAATGGCGCCTGGACCCCGTACTGGTGGCTTGAACCATCGGACAAATCGATCAGCGTGACACCGATTTGGTATTGGCTGTTGGCGTCGAGGATGCCGTTGAGCTCCGCGTCCAAGGCAGGAGTCGCTCCTGCCGTCGAGGCAGCGGGCACAACCGGTGCCGCCGCCGCTGGAGCAGGGGCCACTGCGGAGGCAGTCGGAGTCTCGGGCGCGACAGGAGCGGACGACGACGGCGCGGCGGCCGCCGTCGTCCGGGTGACCGACCGCGTGGTGCTGGCGACCGCCGACACGGTACGGGAGGTGGATGAACGCGCATGCGCGGCGGAGTAGATCGTTGCCGTAAGGGCCAGCGCCAAAACACCCGCGCAAACTGTCAGCAAGGCCGATCGATATCGGAGGGAACTCCAAAAGTTCCGCCGATTTCGCTTCCGTCCGGTCCCAAGACCGGAACCATGGGGCTCTTGCTTTTCCATAATGAACCAACAGTAGCTACGGCAGCTATGTAAGGGCTATGAAAATCCTGTCCGTCAGCCACGTGTCGCCTGGGTGAATTTCAGGCGTCGCGGAGCGGTGAGCCCAGCACGGTGAACCGACTGCCGCCCCGCAGCTCCGGCTTCGGTCTGAGCAGGATGGAGACGACGGCGTCGCGTTGGCCAGGTTTCGTGCCGAGACTTCCCATGTTTGCAAAGGTCATGGCCCCATCGTGCTTCATCCCTCCGACGCTAGTGAGGACCTGCGTACCGCAGGACAAAGTTCTTGAGGATCTTCATCGGTTCGGTCGCCGTGAACTTTCGGGCGTCCGCCATCAGCTGTTCCGCGGCATCGGGCGGGAAGTATCCGGCGTAGCGGTAGGTGTCGATCCGAGTGACCAGACCCTCGGCATCAAGCTCCGGATGGAACTGTGTGGCGTAAAGGTTCCTCTTGATACGGAACATCTGCACCGGGCAGGCGGCCGAGCTGGCCAGCAATACGGCGTGTCCGGGCAGAACGGTGCACGCCTCCTTGTGACCGGTGAAGGCAACAAAGCGTTCGGACATGCCTTCGAGGAGTGGATCCAGGAGCCCCTCTGCTGTGAGTTTGATAGTCACACCGCCCAGTCCTTCACCGTAGGTACGGTCAATCACCGCTCCTTGGTGGAGGCCCAGGGTTCCGACCCCGTAGCAAGCCCCCAGAAATGGAAAGTCGGCAGCGACAATTCTGTCCAGCAGCTGCGAAAGCTCCTTCTCCACCCGTCTCTGGACAGGACCCTTGTGCTCAGGCGGATCGCTCGAGGTAAAAGGACTGCCACCCACAATCACGCCGGAATAGTCGGAGAGCTCAAGCGCCGGCAGGGGCGCCGCTTCCAACCGGATGCGTATGAGCTGTTCGGGAGCCAGCCCTCCGAAGCGAAGATACGCCTGGTACTCTTCCTCGGCGGCGGCGTCTTCGGCACGAGATGCGAGCAGGAGAAACGGCTTCACAGGGTAAGTGTCCCACACCCCCGGTCCAGGAGACCCGGCGCCCGCACCTCCCCCACGCAGCTGCCGCCGTCGAACTCCAGCGCGAAAAGCAAGCCGACCCGGCATAGCGGAAGCAGGCATTTCCGCGGCCGCAGCGGGCGCGTACGCTCGTTTTGTGGATATCGTCGATTTCCTATCCGAACGCCTGGACGAGGACGAGGCCGCGGCGCGGAAACTCCTCGGCGACCGTTCCGTCTCAGAGGCGGGCAAATGGTATGAGCGCCGCCTTCTTCTGGAATGCGCCTCAAAGCGAAGACTGCTCAGCATTGTTGAATCTGCACGGCAGACGGCCCTGGCAACCATGGTCCACCACGCGCTTGGAGATGACCCACGGTGGATTCCGGAGTCGATCGAATGGACCACAAAATCGTTGAATGCCCTTGCATTGCCCTATTCGGACCATCCGGATTTCGATCCGGAATGGCTGGCGGGGGCGTAGCTGGCGGGGTACAGCGCTTCTTTCCGCGAGCCGGGCTTCTCAGTAGAAATCGGCAGAATCTTGCCGAAATTGGGTTTTGACGGCCTCAAAGCAGCCCAAAAGGCTGGCCCTGCCAGTTTCTGGGAGGGTCAGGTTGGAGGACTTGCCGTTTACGGGGTCGCCGCTCCGTCCCACCCACTTCATCAGTTCACTGACGATTTAGCTGACGGTTCCCTGTGAGTCGGGCCACCGTGTTTCAAGGCTCCTAGCTTTGGGATCATGAAATTCAAAACAATCCCGGTCATCATCGGAACATTGTCTTGTGTGCTGGTCGGCGGAGCTGCCTTTGCGGCGGTTTCCACGTTCGCCGGCCCTCACGAGGACGGAACAGCGGTCACGCCAGTGGGCATGCGCGTTACGCCAACTGGACAGCAGACCTCACTCGGAGACCTCCCGCTGAACTCCGCCATCTCCCCCGACGGCAAGAGGCTCGCCGTCACCAACAACGGTCAAGGTACCCAGTCCCTGCAACTCGTCGATCTTGCGGATCACGAGGTAGACCAGACCATCTCCTACAAGTCTCCCGAATCGCTCTACATGGGCTTGGCCTGGAGTCCTGGCGGCACCAAGCTTTACGCCAGCGCGGCTGCGAACTCCAAAATCCGCACCTACAGCTACTCCGGCGGCAAGCTGGCGGAAGGCGCGCCTATCCAGCTGCCCACCACGACCCCCGCGGGCAAGGCACTGAACCTCTTCCCGGCCGGATTGGCGATCACGCCCGACGGTAAGCGGCTCGTAGTTGCAGATCAGCTGGCCGACGCCGTGTCCGTCGTCGACCTCGCCACTGGCACCGTTTCGACGACGCCGGCCGGTCACCGGCCACTTTCAGTTGCCGTTTCGCCAGACGGTACGACGGCGTTCGTCACCAACCAGGGCGCGTCCGACCTCTCCGCGTTGGACATCTCAGGCTCAGAACCGAAGGTTTCCCGCACCGTCACCGTGGGTCTCCACCCCAACAAGTCCGTCCTCTCGAAGGACGGACGTACGCTCTACGTCGCCAATGGCGATGACGACACCATCTCGGTGGTCGATACCGCCGCCGGCACAAGCTCGAGTATCAGCGTCGCGCCTGAAAAGGGCGCGCCGGTGGGAACCAATCCCACAGGGTTGGCCCTGGACGAAGCCGGGCACCGCCTCTTCGTGAGCAACTCCGGTAACAACGACGTCGCCGTCGTCGACCTTGCCCACAACGCGGTTGCCGGCGTGGTGCCTGTCGGCTGGTACCCGAGTTCATTGGCTTTCAGCGGCGGGACCCTGCACGTGACCAATGCGAAGGGGCTTGGCGCCGGGCCGAACAACGGCGCCGGCCACCCGAACCCTGAGTCAACTGCCCCCACCGCCGAAAACCAGTACAGCGGATCCATGATCGCAGGCACCTTGAGCAGCTTCAGCGTTCCCGAAGGCGGCCAACTGCAGAAGGCCACCGAGCAGGTCAAAAACAACAACCGCCCGGATACCGCCGGGGGCAACATCATCCCGCGCCAACCCGGTCAAGAGAGCCCCCTCAAACACGTGATCTACGTGGTCAAGGAAAACCGCACCTATGACCAGGTGCTCGGCAGCCTCGGCAAGGGCAACGGCGATCCCTCGCTGAATCTCTTCGGCGACGAGTCTGCCCCGAACATGAGGGCCCTGTCCAAGAAGTTCACCACGATTGACAACTTCTACGCCGATGCTGAAGTTAGCGCCAACGGTTGGAACTGGGTGGCCTCAGCCAACTCGAACCCCTACGCCGAGCAGATGTGGCCAGCCAACTACTCGGGCCGCAAGGCACCGTATCCCAGCGAAGGAAACGCCCCGGAAATCGCGGCCCAGCAGCCTGACAACACGTATGTCTGGCAGCGGCTGGCCAAGGCAGGCGTCAGCTTCCGGAACTACGGCTTCTACGTTTCAAACAACGCCGGCACGTTCAACGCGGCAGACCCTGTCCTGGATGCGCAGACCGACCACAGCTACCACGGCTACGACCTGAACTGCCCTGATTCCGCGGGGTCGTTCGCACCGCTGAAGCCTAACTGCAGTACTCCGCGTGTTGAGGAATGGGCCAAGGACTTCCAGTCCCAAGTGGCGTCCGGAACTGTTCCCACGGTCCAGTTCGTCCGGCTGCCCAATGACCACACCCAGGCCACCCGTGTTGGCGCTCCCACGCCGAAGGCATACGTCGCAGATAACGACTACGCGCTCGGCAAGCTGGTGGACACCGTGTCCCACTCCTCCGCTTGGAAGGACACTGCCATCTTCGTCACCGAGGATGATGCGCAGAATGGACCGGATCACGTGGATGCGCACCGCACCTTGGCGCTGGCCATCAGCCCCTACACCCAGACCGGGAAAGTCGATTCAACCTTCTACAGCACGGCTTCAATGGTGCGCACCATTGGCCTGATCGCCGGCATCGGCCCGTTGACCCAGTTCGATGCATTCGCTACTCCCATGAACGCGTCGTTCACGGCCAAGCCGGATAATACGCCGTACACCGCGGTCAAGCCCAGCTACGACATGACCACCGTCAACGGGGCAAACGCTCCGATGGCCCCACAGGTAGCCACCCAGGACACCGCTACCGAAGACAAGATCGATGAGCAGCTCTACAACAAGGCCATCTGGCAGTCAGTAAACGGTACTGACTCGAAAATGCCCGAACCCCAGCACAGCGTGATCGGTTCAGGCTCAGGCTCTGGTTCCAGCGGCCAGACGGCCGCGAAGGATACTGACGGCTAAACAAATCCAGTTTGGCAGGGGCGGTCACCGGCATCGGTGGCCGCCCTCTGCTGTTCTAGTGCTGGCATCGCCGCAAAAACGGGGCGCACTTCCACTGTCGGAGAATTAATCCAGAATCTATTCTGTTGGTGGACCGTTATATTCGCGGCCCCCAGGCCGCCGGCACGTCCAGGGAAGCCCTTCCCGCTCCGGGGGCCGTCTCGATGAGGAGGCGTCCATGTCAACTCCCGATGTGCCAACCAGGGGGCCGGCAAGGCCCGGCCCATATGTTGTTGCCGGAATCTTGCTAACCATCTCCATTCTGGTCCCGCTGTTCGTCCCCCTGTACTCGATCGACAAGCCGCGGTTTGCCGGTATGCCGTTCTTCTACTGGTACCAAATGCTCTGGGTTCCGATCACCGCAGGCATGATTGGCATCGCCTACCGGATACTAGCCAAAGAGGACCGCCGCCGCCGCGAGGACGCTCGGGGCGCACGCGCTGGGGAGCAGGAACAATGAGCGGGCTCGCGGTGCCGCTGGCGACCACAGCGGACAGGCCCGTCAACGGGGTCGCGCTCACGGTCGTCGTCGTCCTCTTTATCCTGGTGGCGGTATTGGGCTTCTTCGCTGCACGCTGGCGCTCGGGCAAAGAGACGGGGTTGCACAGCCTCGATGAGTGGGGCCTCGGTGGCCGCGGGTTTGGAACCTGGGTGACCTGGTTCCTTCTCGGTGGGGACCTCTACACGGCCTACACGTTCGTGGCCGTCCCGGCAGCAATGTGGGCCACCGGCGCTGTGAGCGGTTTCTTCGCGGTGCCATACACGATCGTGCTGTACCCGATCGTGTTCCTGCTGATGAGCCGGTTGTGGTCGGTCTCGCACAGGCATGGTTTCATCACTCCGGCGGACTTCGTTGGCGGGCGCTACGGCAGCAGGGCGCTGACGGTTGCTGTGGCCCTCACCGGCATCGTGGCGACCATGCCGTACATCGCGCTGCAATTGGTTGGCATCAAGGCCGTGCTCACGGTGCTGGGCCTCGGCAGCGCGGAGAATGTGTTGCTGACTGACTTGCCGCTGATCATCGCTTTCGTGGTCCTGGCCGCCTACACCTACACTTCGGGCCTTCGCGCCCCGGCGCTGATCGCCGTCGTGAAGGATCTCCTGATCTATCTGGCGGTCATCGTCGCGGTGATCTACCTGCCGATCAAGTTCGGAGGCTGGGACAACATCTTCGGTGCAGCCCAGACGAAACTCGACGCCATCAGCCCGGCCACAGGCAAACCAACCGGCGTCTTCATCCCGGGCGCGGCCAGCTACTCGGCCTACTGGACACTGGCGCTTGGCTCTGCGCTGGCCCTGTTCATGTACCCGCACTCAATCACCGGGGTCTTGGCGACCAAGAGCAGGAACACGATCCGCAAGAATGCCGCGGTGCTCCCGCTGTACTCGCTGATGCTGGGTTTCCTTGCCCTCCTCGGCTACGCGGCCATCTCCGCGGGAACCAAGCCGATTGACCTGAACGGTGCCGTCAACCCGCAACTGGTGGTTCCGCAGTTGTTCCTGGACAACTTCCCCGCGTGGTTTGCAGGGATCGCTTTGGCGGCTATCGCGATCGGCGCCTTGGTCCCGGCCGCCATCATGTCAATCGCTGCCGCCAACCTGTTTACGCGCAATATCTACCGTGACCTGATCAGGCCCGACGCCGACCCGCGGCAGGAAGCGAAGGTCTCCAAAATCGCCTCGCTCGTGGTGAAATTCGGGGCGCTGATCTTCGTCATCGCGATGGACCAGTCGGCCGCCATCAACATGCAGCTCCTCGGTGGTATCTGGATCCTGCAGACCTTCCCGGCGATCGTGGCAGGGCTCTACACCAGGTGGTTCCACCGCTGGGCGCTCTTCGCAGGTTGGGCCGCCGGAATCATCTACGGCACTATCGCGGCATACAACGTGGTCAATCCGGTCACGAAGGCCAACTTCGGCGGCTCCATCGCGGCCATCCCCGGGACCAATGTTCAGGTCTACATCGCCGTGGTGGCGTTCGCGATCAACCTCATCGTTGCTGCAGTCCTGTCCCTGGCCTTCCGCGCGATGAAGCTCCCTGATGGAAAGGACATCACCCGAAACTCGGACTACGGCGCAGACGAGGACGATCCCAAGGTGGCCGAACTCCAACGCGAGTACCCATTGGGCGAAACGGGAGGGCCCGCGTTCTGAAACCCCCGACGGCGGACGCCGGGGTCACGGTGGAAGGTTACGACGGCGGGCGCCGGGTCACAGCGGAAGGTTACGACGGCGGGCGCCGGGTCACAGCGGAAGGTTACGACGGCGGGCGCCGGGTCACAGCGGAAGGTTACGACGGCGGGCGCCGGGGTCGCGAGCGTCGCGGACCTCGAGCAGACCCTCGCCGGAAAGCTGCCTGCCGCCGTCGCACGCCGATCGGGCCCCTGGCCGATCATCGCCGTCGCAGGCCGCTCGCTGCTGCCGAAGGAACGGTGGTCCGACATGTCGCTCTCGCATGTCTACGCCCTGGCGGACTACACGGATCAGGACTCGTCGAAGGATCCGGTGTTGTCAGCGGAGCGGCTGCGGAGGATCGGGCGGGATATCGGGGAGGGCTTTCTGCAGCGGGCCACAGGCGTCACTCGCCGCTTCTGTGGTTCTTTGATGCCTTGACATCGCGCAGGAATTTCCAAAGCGAAGCCAGTGAAGCGGCTACGAGGACCACTCCGGAAACGATGGCCCACAATGAGTCCCCGGGTGTGGAGGAAAAGATGTAGATGGAGTAGAAACCAAAAATAAGAGCGAGTAGAAGCCAAATGGCCGGGTTACGCTTCACAATAAATTCCCTAATGAACGGTAAATGGTACGGTAAATGGTTAAGTCAGGTCGCGCTTTGAAAACACCCAATATGCCCCGCCGAGTGAGCAGGCAAGCCAGATAACTGCGCCTGCGAAGGAATCGAGCTTCGCGCTTCCCAACGCCCATTGGTTCACCCATTCCGTGACCAGGTTCGGGAAGAGAAGATCGGCGAATTGTCCCAGCCGACTGGCGAGAGCTGCCGGAAGAACAAGGCTCAGGGGTACAACAAAGAGGCTCAGGAAATGGTTGCGGATGAGGGAACCGATCGCGAAACCCCAGAGCGAACCGATTCCGGCCATCGCGGCGAAGGCCAGCACGGCGGGGGCGCTGACATGCCACAGGTTTGCCGCTAGTTCCCCTGATAGCCCGAAAAGCACGCCTACGATTGTGCCCGTCACGAGGGCAGCGACTGTGATGGAGGCCGCCCGCCCGGTGAATGCCGCTCCACGCTGGAACATCAAGATGCGTCGATGAAACGATCTCGTGTCAAAGTCCGACGTGAATGAGAAGGAACCCACCACGGCCGCTGCGGTAAGCATCAGCGACAAGCCGGCTTCCAGGAGAGTTCGATCTACGCCTGTCATCGCCTGCCCGCCTTCTTTGGAACCGATTGCCGCGGCCACCACAAGTGAACCGATCAGAGCAGCCACAAGCAACGCGCAGACGGCTGATCCTTTCCACAGCCAGGGGCGCCGCATGTCAGATAGGAAGGCAGGTGCATAGTTGTCCAACTAGACCCCCCTTCTCCGCAGCACCCACATCACGCCTGTTCCTCCGGCAATCAGCCATCCCAGAGAGACGATGCATGCGTGGAGCGGTCCGAACAGGCCCTCAATCGGCAGGTTTGCGATCCCTGCCAATGCTCCCGACGGCAGCCATCGGGCGATTTGAGGAAAGTTCGCCATCAGCGGGAGTTCCAAAGCGAGGGGAATCAGCATGGTGGCGATCGTGGTTGCGTAGTAGTGCCTGATGATCCAGCCGAGTGAACAACCCCACAAGCACCCGACAACTGAGGCGACGACGACGCCGAGCAAAGCTTGCCAGGAGGCGCCTTCCACAAGTTCAGTGCGCACTTCCGGGGGCACGGCGAGCGCGGTGCTGCCGCTCCAGAGAGCCAGGCCTGAAGCTGCCGTGAAAAGACCGACAACCAGGGAGGCTGCGTACTTGGTCCTCACAAGCTGAATCATCCCGGAGATAGCAACGCTTCGTCGAAGAGTCCCGAAGTAGGCTTCCCGGGTTACGAGGTAGCTTCCTGCGAAAGTGGCAACGATTGCGATCGTCGTGGCGAGTGCCCAAAACGTCTCGACGTTTTGGGCCGATGAAAGCTTGTCCGCATGATTGGGCCAGCCGAGGAAATTAGCCACGAACCAAGGCACCAGCCCGCTGAAGGCCAGGATGCCGAGGACGGAGTAACCGCTGAAGTATCTCAGCAGCTCGGACCGGAGCCCGCCGGCGAAAGCCGCATGGACTTCGTAGTTCATCGGGCTCCCTCCAGAATCCGGAAATATGCGGCTTCCAGGTTCCCGCCACCAACTGCAGTGGCGTTCTCAAGGGACCCGCGGAACAACATTCGCTGCTTCAGGATGACCACGTCGTCGGCTATCTGTTCCAGCTCCGTCAGCTGGTGGCTGGAGATCAGCACGCTTCCCCCGGACCTGGCGAAGTCCCTGAGGAACGATCGCAGCCATTGAATGCCATCCGGGTCGAGCCCGTTGGCCGGTTCGTCGAGGACCAGGAGCTTGGGGCCACCGATGATTGCCGAGGCGATGCCCAGACGCTGTCTCATCCCGAGGGAGTAGTCCCGGACCTTCTTGTTCGCTTGGGCGGTCAAATCAACCAGTTCCAGGACCCGATCGACACTCTCGGGCGGAGTCCCGGCAGCAAGCCGACAGATCTGCAGGTGACGCCGGCCGGTGAGCCCAGGCTCGACGTCCATTCCGTCCAGGTTTACCCCTACTTTAGTGACGGGTCTGTGCAGCGTCCGGTAGTCAGTTCCAAAGACCGTGGCACGCCCGGACGTCGCCTCCAACAGGCCGGTCAAGCCAGCCAGGGCCGTGCTCTTTCCGGCGCCATTGGGTCCTATCAGTCCCACGATTCGCCCTGCCGGTACATCGAACGTCAAGTCTTCGACGGCGAAACTTGTGCCTCGTTTCTTGCTGAACCCGTCAAAGCTGGCATGGATTTTCACTGTTGCCCTTCCGTCGAGACTTTGGTGGCTTGTCCGAAGTTCCCTGGCCATAGCGGAGAATTCGAGGCGGCATCCCAGAGCCACTCCCCCAGCCGCATCTCCCTCTGGCTCGTCACCTCGGCTCGTCCCGAGACCGGAAGGGAGACCGAACCTTCAAGGCGTCCCGGGTATGCACGCACAGGGACATTCGTGCCCGGAAACGTCACCGGGACGATGGTTTCCACAGGTGCAATCGAGTTCGACGGCGGTTCTGTGCCGATGGTGGCTTGTGCCAGTTCTTCATGAACCACCATTCCTTGGGACTTCAAAGTCACTCTGTCTCCCGGGGCGATCGCTTGAGCGGGCGATTCGATGGGGGTCACGATCTTTAGTTCTCCGTTGATGTAGGTGTAACCGGCCACGACGACGGACCTGGTCGGAATCACGATGAGAAGTCCTGCCGCGACAGCGGTTCCGAGGAGCAAGCAACCAATCCGCCGCCACGTCGGGCTGCCGCTCTTTGAGGCCGAATGAAAAAACCGGATGATTCCCTTGAGGGCCAACACAAGCAAGAGAACGAGGACGACGAGGACCACTATGTGTCCCGCGTATCCGAGTTGCAGGACGATTGGCGCAAATCTTTGGAAACCAATGACCATGAAGGCGATGCCTGACACGAAGCTCGCAAGGCCGAACCATGCTAGGAGACCTTGGCTGCCCGTATTGATACGTGAGCCAAGGAACCTGGAGCTGACCACGTTTGACAATGCGGCGATGGATTTTCGACGTAGGTGCGGAATATCCACCGCTGACATCAACGCCACGTAGCCATCCAGCTTGATGAACGGAAAGAGGTTCAAGACGGCTATTGCGTAGCAAATGATTCCGTAGAGGATGGCGGCGTCTTTAAGGGACATCGCCGGAAGAATGCCCTGGAACACCAGCGCAATGCTCCCAAGGCCGAGGTGAACGAAGGGGCCGGCCAATGCGACCAGCACCCTTTGTTTGGGCGAACTGAGTCGCCAGCCGTCCGTCACGTCGCAAAAGAACGCCGGGGCTAGATAAAAGAGCATGATTCCGATGCGTCTGGGCGTGCCACCGAAGTAGACGAGCGCCATTCCATGACCGAGCTCGTGCAGCAAAGTGGACGCGAACATCGCGGTGGCGACGTAAAGATAGGCCTCCAAGGGAAGTGGGGTTGCCAGTACTCGCCAAACGTTTGGGCCCGCCATGAAAGCGCCGATGATGCCGCTGACGACGAGAACAGCCGCCGCAGCGATGAATCCGGGACGGGCCATGGCGGCAACTGCCGGTCGGAAGAAGTTGAGGAGCGGCGCGGGGTTGAACAACGTAACCTGCACGGTGAGGGGCGCACGGAACTGGACTCGCCGAGTTTCCGCCTGGTTTGCCGTCACATCGAAGACACCCGTGTGGACCAACTGGCGGGCGACCCCGATGACGTCCTCAGTAGTCCATGGACTGCCAAGGTGATGAGCCACTTGCGCAGGTTCCTTCTTGCCGTCCAAAACTCTGAGCAGATTGGCCACGTCCGCAGAGACCCTGGCTTTGGGCACGCCGCTCAGAGCCACGATCCATGGCCCGCCAGCCCGCAGGGGCTCATCAATGGACGCGGTTGTAGCCAGCTGTGCAGGCCATTGAATCGTAGTTCGAGCGTGAGAAGGTCGTGTCACCGTGTCGTCGTTCCTGTAGGGGCTCATATCAACGGATGTGGTGTTGAAGCGAAGGCGTTCCGACGTGGCGGGCCGTCAAAGCTGTCCGGCGCCAAGGACAGTCGCTTGGATTCGTCCATGGTGAGTGGGAACGCACCCGGACAGATTGCCTTGCCTGCTTCCCAGCCGAGTTCTTGTATCGCCGCAGGAAGCCTGTGAGTGAGGCTTACCCAGTGCGAAGTGATTCCTCTCCGAGCCAGATGCTGCACCAAATCGTCCACGTCGGGTTGGGGTTGAGCACGAGGCAGTGGCGACTTCGAGAACGACTGCACCCATCCGCGAAGTTCATCGATTGCTGGGCGAGTCATCCAGAAGTCCGCTCTCGACTCGTCGTTTGTCACCGCTGCGTGGCATGTCACCGGGGATGGCGATCTGGACAACAAGAGTTCACGGATTTGAAGCCCTTCCTGGAGGGCGCCCTTCAATGCCGAAATTGGGTCTGCGGAAGCCTTGATTCCGACTGCACCGAACTGTCCATGCTTCGTGTCGCCGATGATGACGCTGACCGCGATTTCCAATGGCCCGCCGTCGTTCGGGACAAAAGCAAGATTGGCGTCGATGCCGGAGTCGAGGGCGGTTCTGAAGAGCCGCGTGAGACTGCAAGTGTCCGGATTACCGGACAGTTCTGCTGGCAAGTCTTCCATCATGATTTTCTTGAGCTGTGTCCTGTTGTGCCAAGCCCACAAGAAGGCATCACGCCCAATGACTTCGGCCACGGCGGAAGTCATGGCGAAGTGTTCCGAGGGTCCGGCGGCGGCTCCGTTGGGAGATGGATCGAAGAACTGACCAGCAAGACCTTCTTCTGGGAATTTGCCGGGGTTGTAGTCCACAACCCCGGCGGGAACATGTGACTCAGTCCCGGAAACCAGGTCTGTCGCCCGGTACCAAGGGAGCTCAAGGCCAAGGGCCGAAGAGTGCCCTAGGCCTGCTCCCACGAAGTCGATCCTCCTTTCGCGGCAAGGGTTGGTCACGATGAGGTGTTCCGAATCGGCCGGCACTGGAACGAGCGCGAAGCGCTCTACCGCCTCGCCGGATCCCCTGGTCACCGAGGATCGCCTGTTCACGTCGAATGCTCCGACGGCGGAAGAAAGCCTGGGATGTTCCCCGTCCCACGGGGCGTTGGCCAAATACGCCACCGTGCGCCACAGACCAACCTCATTCGGGACGTAGACCTGCGCGTCAGAAACCAGGCCGAGGGAAGGATCCAAGGTCCGCGCGGGGTCGATCATCATTTGCCGCATACCCACATCTCAACCTTGTTCAGGGAAGGGACCGGCGAGGCGATCCGGACAGCTCCTCTTTCGAGAACATGCAAGCCCTCAGCGGAGAGCTCGGCTTCAATGACCTGGTTCCGGACGTAAGCCACATCGCTGACATAGGCGGCCGTTCGGTATGACTTTCCCTCATCGAAATCGATCTTGATCATGGTCACGTGCCTTGCTCCGCCATCCGGGTCCCGGCGCTCAATATTGAAGAGGATGGAGTTGGCGTCGAGCACCGAGAATCCAGTAATCGAGCCCTCGTGATCGTCTGGCGACTGGTCAGATAAGTCGGCGTCGAGGACTGTGAGCACAAAGCGGCCTTCAGGGGCCAGGGAATCGCGGACCCGGCAGAAGAGCGCTCGTCGCTGGTCATGAGTCAGAAGGGTCACTGAGCTGGCACCCAGTACGATGCAGCCGTAGTTGCCGCCAACAGGCAGCTGGGACATGTCCGCCTCGACGAGCTCCACGGCGACGCCCCGAGGATTAAAGGACCAGGTCGCAGCCCTTTGCCTGAGCATTTCCAGCATTTCCGGCGAAGAGTCAACGGCTGTCAGGGGACGCCCCAGAGCCAGGAGCGCCCGGGTAATCCTGCCGGACCCCGCGGCTAACTCGAGGATGGGTCCGGCTGTTTTCCGTACGGCGCCCAGAATCTCGGGAAGCTCGGACAGATCATCGGAAGTGAGCCTGTCGTAAAGACGGGACCCTTCAATGCCGTACAGATCCTCGGGAGGACCCTCGTGGCCAATGGCGCGCAGGATGTCATCAGCAGTCTTGTCAGTTGCGGTTCTCATCAACTCGTACTCTCGGGAGTCAGACGTGGGAGGGGAGTACACGCGGGTGGCGAACGCTAGTGCTTCACCACCCGCGCGTACTGGCTAGGTCGCTGCGATGCCGACGACGATGCCGGCGATAATGATGACGTCTCCAACGCGGATGTACCACGGTGTGTCGTCAGGTGTATCGAGGTTCTCCAGTTCTTCAATGGTCAGCTGAAGGTTTGATGTTGCGATCATTGCCCCTCCTCTCGATCGTCTTGTTTCTTGGACAGTCGGCCGTGCTTCCGCCTAGGTGATGCTGACGGCAATGATGCCGATAGCCACCCCTTGGGACACGCCAATGAACCAATTGTTGAAGTCCGGTGTATCCATGGACTCAATTTCCTGGATTGAGATATTGAGCTGTTCCTGCATCGCTTTCACCTCCCCCTGTGTCGATTGACTGGTCTTCCGGCCGGCTGCTCATCACGTGATGGTGACGGCGATTCCGACCAAAGCAAGCCCTACGGTGATTCCGTGGATACGTTCGCTCCAGTCGTCCGGAACTTCGATGCTTTCCAGCTCCTGGATTTCGAGGTCCAGAAGCCTTGGCGCGACGGTGTTGTTCATATGCTCACCCCCTCTCCCTTGCCGCTCGTTGGTCGCCCAATGGGCCTGGCAAGACTGGCTGTTTCTTGACTGAGGTCAGGAGAACTTGCTGGATTTGTGCGGGGTCAATGCCGCGCAGCATGGGAAGCACCCCACCCCAGCGGCCGACCGCCAATTTGGCTGTTTTCACGGCGGTTTGTTCGCTCAGGTCATCGAGCCCTTGGACGCCCCATTGCTGCAGCAACTCCCTGATGCCGGAGGCGGCAGAGCGGCCGAGCGAAGGGTCAACTTCTGCCACCACGGACCATAGTTCGGACAAACGATGAGGGTTGCCCCAGGCCGTCGCGCCGCTCTCGATCTCGTCCCATATCGGCCCGATGACGGTGGCAGTTGCGGTCATCTTTCTCTCACCTGTCAGGTATGCCAATTCGTTCGCGACATACCAGTGCTTCGCCCCGTAAGGGTTGCGAGCCATGAGCGACCATCCGGTGTGGGTTTCCATGCTGAGCCGGGCCGCAACAAGCCGCAGCTCGGCGGAATCTTCGTGCTGCAAGCGATGCCCCAGCCGCACGATCCGCGCTAAAAGCGAGAGGGCGTCGTCGTCGAAAGTGCTCCGGCTGCTGCCGATCATCGTTCCGGCCACCCGGAGAAACGCTTCGAGCAGCCCTTCGAACACAAGGGTCCGGGGGAGGCTCGCGAAATGCGCGGCGTCGAGCACCGCTAGGTCACCCGACAGGTGGGGTGAGGCGATCAGGTGGCGTCCGACGTCGGTGTCCAGGCACGCTACAGCGCTGACTTCGGCGCCGGTCCCCACAGTGGACGGCATCAGGATGGTTCTAGGGCGCTCGTTTGGTTCGGTCCCGAAAGGCATGACGACGAGGCCCGATCGCTTGGCATGGCGGGCTGCAAATTCAGCGAAGCACGGATCGGCGAAGAACAGGGCAGAAAGTTTCACCGCGTCAAGGACGGAGCCGCCGCCGAGTGCCACAACGGTCTCGAGACCGTGTGCTCGAGTGAAGTCGGCAACAACCGTCAGGGTCGCGAATGATACGGGTCGCGCGTCGAGTTCCAAGACGGGCGCTCCGCTGAGACCGCCATCCAAGAGTCGATCTCGGTGCTCGGTGAGCGCGCTGTCCACCACGAGTCCGGCCCGTCCACGAATCAGTGTGCCGAGGTAGTTTGCAGGCATCCCCCCATCGACAATGACGCAGCGAGTCTTCCAGGTCCGGTCTGCGATCACGCGAAGGCCCCGTCCCGACGGGCTGCGCTGAGCCCCGCTGCGATGGCCGCGTGGAGTTCCTCGAAGTTTTCCTTCGTGAATACCAAAGCCGGCAGGAGCTGGATCCGGCTTGGGCCGGGCTGGACGATCGCTCCGGCCTGGTGAATACGCCTGACGATGGCCAGGACACCGCTGGGTGACAATGGCAATCCGTCCACTGTTTGCAGCTTGATGGCCCGCATGCAGCCCCGACCGGTGGCCGTACCGACGCCGGGGATGCCCTGGAGTCGGCCGATGAGATCATCGAGTCCAGCCGAGACCGCCGCTGTGAGGCCGCCATGATCCAGCCTTTTCATTTCGTCGATGGTCGAAAGAATGGCGGCGCAGGTGGCCGGAGTTCCTGCTTGGGTCTCTCCGTGGACAAAGACAGATTCGGTGGAATCGAACTTCTCCGTTATCCGCTGTCCGATCAGAAGTGCGGCGCACGCGCTGGTGCCGTTCGTCATGGCCTTCGACGTCACGATGACGTCCGGAGCCGACGG
Source organism: Arthrobacter sp. DMZ02-1R (assembly GCF_057747935.1). NCBI lineage: Bacteria > Bacillati > Actinomycetota > Actinomycetes > Micrococcales > Micrococcaceae > Arthrobacter > Arthrobacter sp. DMZ02-1R. The sequence continues at coordinate 580,584 of NZ_CM173230.1, read as the reverse complement.
CCACTCATCAGAAACGAACCAGGAATTCACCCGCCCGAATCCGGTGGCCACCTCGTCCGCCATAACCAGAAAGCCGTGTTCCTCCCGGAGCTTCAACAATGAGTCCAGGAAGCTTTCCGGCACAACGTCCGCACCGGATCCGAGGACCGGTTCGACGATGACCGCGGCGACCCTGCGCCCTTCCCTTAGCATCAATTGCGCCAGTTCGGCGCCCCCGTCATCGAATCTGATGTGCCGGATATTGCGGCGGTCGACACCGTAGACGGCCTGACCGAGGTCGTCACCGCTGAGGGCCTGGCTCCCGTAGGTGAGCCCGTGATAGCTGCCGGTCAGGCCTACGATGATTTTTCGCTCGGGTTGTCCGTCCAGGACGAAGTATTGGCGCGCGAGCTTCATACCGGCGTCGTTGGCAGCTCCCCCGGAGGTGGAGAAGACCACCCGCTGAAAGCGGTGGGCAGGGAGTGAGAGCAGTGCGTTGGCCGCCTCGATCGCTTTGCGATGCGCCGTCCTGAACAACGGAAGGTAGGACGCAGCTTCAAGTTCCGTAGCGATTCCCTCGGCAATACGCGGATTGCCGTAGCCGAGGTTGGCATTCCACAGTCCGCTCCTTGCGCAAAGGCGGCGTCGCCCGTCTTCAAAAGCCACGTGGACGCCGTGGGCGCTGACAGCGGTATGGCTCTCGACGGGGAAATCGTGCTGCGCAATCAGGGGAATCCAGAGCGGGAGCTGAGTGCTGGGTGTGGCACGGTCAGGTGCTGCGGTCATCGGTTGTTAGTCCTTTGAGTTCGACGGGTGGCCGGCAAAGTGAAGGTTCGGAATTCAGCTGGCGCCGAAAACGTCCACGCCTGCCTGTTCGAACTGCGTGAGAATCACTCGTGCGGATTCCTCGGCAAACGCTGCGGAAATGCCCAGCGGGGCTGCTACGGCGGACGCAGCGGCTTGGACATCCCGCAGATTCGAGAGTGCCTCGATGATCGCGGCGGCATCAGGTCCGAGTCTGAAAGTGCGTCCAGACGCAGTGTCTAAGAGCGTGTGCTCTCCTCCCCTGTGGATGATGAATGGTGCGCGTGGTGATGGGAGATCATCAGTGGGCGATGCGCCGTAGAGGCTGGCACCGAAACCGACCAGCGTAGTGTCTGCGCGATTGCCCTGGGGAATGAACTTCCAGGCATCCAATGCAGCCAAATACCGGGGAATCCAAGGCCTGGAGTCAAGGGACTTACGAATCACCTCAACGTCACAGACGGAAGCGAGCGAAGACTCCGGTTGGAGCGAGCGGCACCTGTTGTGAATGTCGGCCAAGGAGTCGCCGACCCAACCGATCTGGGTTCCGTAGGGTCCGCTGAGTACTCTTCCGTCTCGAGCGACGTGGAGCCTTGCCAGCGAGGAACCGATAGCCGGGCTGCCGTCCAAAAGGCCCCGCTCGGCAAGAACGGCGTTCACTTCGGTGAGCTGTCGCACGAAGTAGCCCGATCGTCGGGATTCTTCTGCGTCATCGAAGAAGGCCTGCCAGTCTTCAGCCGTGGTAATCCTGACTACCGTGACGCCGATGAGATTGACGAACGGAATGGCCACATAGTCCTGGATCTCCAGACTGAGGGTTCCACCAACCAAGAGTTCTTCACCTGCGACATTGAAGAACCCGGAGACTGGGATGACCGCGTCATCTTCCCCGCCGCCGTCAAGCACAAGGACGATCGACTGCTCGCCGGCAAGTTCCTTTGCAAACGACTCATGTGCGGGGTTCTCAACGAAGATGGCATGATCCGGTATTCGCCCGGGAATCCCCGTAATCCACTGGTCCACAGCTGCTGCAATGGTCTGTTGCTGACTCAGCTTCAATTCCCAACCCCCAATAAGTTGTCCGCTGCGTGCGTTCGTCTGGGCGGCCCGCCGACACTCGGTCTAACGGGGTCCGTCCTCGTGAAGGAGACTATGACGCCAAAACGGACCTAGGTGGTGAGATGGGTGAAACTAGGTGCCCGGAGACCGGAATTAGGGGTGGGATCGCTCAATCTAGGTGTGGCTGACGGCGGGCCTAGGTGTAAATCGACGGTTTGCACCTAGATGGGTTTTTCATCCGATCGTGATGGGCGCCGGAGTTGATCCCTATTGAGCTTTCCCGAGACCCTTCTTGTACCCCAGGCGAAGGCAAGCCAGACCGAGGCCAAGGCGGATGGAGCCGCCAGGTATCTCGGTACAGACAGAGGGCAGCCGCCAAGACTAGGCTTGAGACCTCGGGACGCGTGTCTGGCTCGTAGGTTATAACCCTCGGCGTCTCATCGGCCGTAGGTGCTGGCTGCTGCGGAAATGGTTAGGATTCTGGCGGATTAGGTATCGAATAGGCCCGACTCAGTAGGGGAACGCGCTGGCCACCTTCACTCCGGGGCATCGCCGCGTCCCCGTGCGACACCTTTCTCAGGCACGCCAGGAGAGGCGGGCCATACGCCAAGGGCCATTTTTGTTTGCCGAACCCTGCACTCCACGCAAGCCCGGCCCTACCTGCCCGGTCCTGCACTCAACGAAGAGCCGTGAACTGAGCTATCTAGCGGAATCGTGTGGCGGCTCCTTACCAGAAGTTTTGCGGGCCTGTCGGACATCCACTCTGTGGCTGAGGAGCTGGCGGTCAGGAGAGGACGTTCCATCGTTCTCGACCGAGGCCCCAGACTTAGCGTAGAACATGCACAACTCGACGCAACCATTGCCGTACAGGGCTAACGGTGTGCCGACTGCAGCAGGCTGCTGAGCTTCCAACCCACGGCGGGATACTTATTGCAGAGAGACACAACTCATATTGACAACCTTGCATCAACGTACGCACACTGTACGTACGCAAAGGGAGCGAATCATGGAAACCAAGAACAGCAAAAATCAGCGCATCGCCGTGCGCGCTACGGCCCGGCAAGAGAACTTAATCAAACGAGCCGCCGAGGCTACCGACCGCTCGATGACGGACTTCATCCTCGAGAGCGCCAGCATGGAGGCTGAACGGGTATTGGCTGATCGACGATGGTTCATGCTAAATGAAACACAATGGGCAGAGTTTAATAGGCTGCTGGACGCACCGATGTCTTCCACTTCGAAACTCGATGCCCTAGCCAGTCGACCCAGCCCCTTTAGCGGCCCGGACAATTGACCAGCAACCCTTGCGCCCCGCGCAAGCTTGAACGAAACGATGACTGCAGCGAATTCACCTCTGGGGCTGCAGAGATCGACGACTGGTTCCGTCGCTTCGCCTATGAGAATCTTCGCGCGAATAACGCCATCACATACGTTACGTGCGAAGACAGCCGCGTGGTTGGGTTCTATTCGATTGCTGTAGCCGGAGTGGCAAAGGCGAACGCTCACCGGGAAATCACCAAGGGGGGAGTCCCCGCTGATATACCGTGCGTCCTTCTCGCCAGATTGGCGGTAAACGAAAGCCATAAGGGTCAGGGATTAGGAGTTGGCCTCCTGCAAGACGCACTATTGCGAGCGGCGACAATCAGTGAATCCGTTGGGGCACGAGCGGTTCTCATCCACGCAAGAGATGAGACCGCTCGTGCCTTCTATGAGCGCCACACCGACTGCTTCAGGTCCCCCGTCGCAGATCTACAGTTAATGATCCCAATGAAATCAATTAGAAGCTCATTGAGTATTTGAAGGTTTGGAAGCCACTCGATATTGCCTTTCGGGGCCATTGATATTGCCGGTGGGGGCCAGCGGCCGGGGTTGTGGGGCCACAGGCCCCCACCGACGTTTTCTTACTGCTTCATGGTGGCGTGTTGGCGCATGTTGTGGTTGCCGGTATCGACCCAGATGGTGTTGTGCACGATGCGGTCCATGATCGCATCGGCGTGGACCCCGGAGCCGAGCCGCTGGTGCCAGTCTTTCTTGGCGTACTGGGTGCAGAACACGGTTGATGCTGTGTCGTACCGGCGCTCCAGCAGTTCCAGCAGCATGCTGCGCATGCCCTCGTCGGGGTGGTCTAGAAGCCATTCGTCGATCACGAGCAGGGTGAAGGCCGCGTACTTGTTCAGGAATTTGGTTTGTCCCTGTGGCTTGTCTTTTGCCAGCACCCAGGCTTCCTCAAGGTCGGGCATGCGGACGTAGTGGGCCCGGATCCGGTGCTGGCAGGCCTGCTTCGCCAGCGCGCACCCCAGGTAGGACTTCCCGGATCCGGTGAATCCCTGAAACACGACGTTCTGCTGCCGTTCGATGAACGAACACGTGCCGAGCTGGGCGATCACGTTCCGGTCCAGACCACGCTCGTCCACGAGGTCGAGCCGGCGCAGATCCGCGCCCGGGTAGCGCAGCCCGGCGCGCCGGATCAGTCCCTCGACCTTGGCGTGATTGAACCCGGAGTGGGCCTCGTCCACGACCAGCCGCAGCCGTTCCTCGAAGGCCATGCCGAGCACGAGCGTCTCGTCCTGGGCCTCGAGCGCCTCCAGCATCGGGGTGGCGCCCATCTCACGGAGCTTGCGTTTGGTTTCGATATCGATCCCGCTCACCTTGCACCACCTGCGTAGTATTCGGCGCCGCGGACGTATCCGCCGTGTTCGACCGGTTCATCCCTTGGCGGCCTGAGACCGGCGGCTTTGTCCTGCTCTGTGGCCAGGATCGGCTGCAGATGCGCATACCGCGGGGACCGCAACCGGCCTGCCAACGCAAGCCGGCAGGCCGCCTCGACCCGTTCGGCCGAGTAACGCCGGGAGAGCCGCAACACGGCCAGTGCCGCGTCCAGGCCCTGCTCGTCGACCGGGACGGACTCGAAGATCCGGTTGACCACGGTCACCGCTGCCGGGCCGAGCCGTCCGGCCCACTCCCGCACCCGGGCCGCATCCCACTGCCGGTATTTCTCGCCGGCGGGCAGGTCGGCGTCGTTGGTGCGGTACTCGTTGGCCGCGCCCTCGGGCAGCAGCAGGTGGCTGGTCAGCCGTTCGGTTCCCCGGTAGGCCTGAATCACCCGGTCGGTGATGCGCAGGTCCACCGTGGTGCCGATATTGGCAAAGGGCACCGAGTAGTAGTTCCTCTCCCAGACCACGTGCCCGTTCCGGCCAACCCGGCGCCCGTATGCCCATCTGCTGATCTCGTAGGCCGCCGCCGGCAACCCCGTCAGCAGCGGCTGCTCCTCGGCTGCGAACACGCTGGCCCTGGACCCGGGCCGCTTCTGGAACGGCTCCGCATTGTAGGCCGCCACCCGCTCGATGATGGCGGCCCGGAGCTCCGGCAACGAAGTGAATTGCCGCTGACGCAGCCCGGCGATGATCCAGGTAGCCACGTGGGCGACCGTGTTTTCCACGCTGGCCTTATCCTTCGGTGCTCTGACACGTCCGGGCAGCACCGCCGCTGAATAGTGCGCCGCCATCTCGCGGTAAGCGTCATTGAGCACGACCTCGCCCTCGCGGGGATGCTTGATGACCCCGGTCTTCAGATTGTCCGGCACGATCCGCGGCACCGAACCGGTGAACGCCTCGAACATCGCCACGTGGGCTCGCAACCAGGTGTCCTGCTTCATGTCCAGGGCGGGTTCGACGAACGCATACCGGCTGAAAGGCAGGCATGCCACGAACAGATACACGGTCCTGGCCTTGCCCGTGACCGGATCGGCCAACTGCATCGTGGGCCCCGACCAGTCGACCTCCACCGTCTGCCCGGCCTTGTGCCCGACCCGCGACGCCGCCCCCGTTACCAACACATGCCGCTGGTAGGTCCGGCAGAACCGGTCATAGCCCATCATCGGCTCACCGGCAGCGGAGCATGAATCGGCGTACTCGCCATGCAGCAGCTTCAGCGTCACCCCGACCCGGGCCATCTCCCGGTGGACCTGGTCCCAGTCCGGCTGCGCGAACACGCTTTGATGCTCACCGCGCCCCGGGAACAACCGGGCATACACCTCGCGATCCGAGCTGTCGGCGATATCGTCCCAAACCACACCGGCCGCATCGGCAGCCTCCAGCACCGCCGTGATGCTCTTCCGCGACATTCCCTGCGATGCCGCGATCGCCCGGCCCGACAGGCCTTCGGCGCGCAACTGCAACACGAGCTTCGCTCTGATCTTCCGTACCATTGATGATTACTCCTTCCGCCGTGCGCCCTATACACACGACGGAAGGAGCCTAAACTTGGTGGCCCCCAGGCACGCCACTACCGGCACCCAAGACCGCTACTGCGCGCTCTGCCCACCGGCCCCCAAACACACGACAGATGGACCCCAACAGCGCGAATATTCACTCATTTCTCGGCAGCGGAAGAAACCGACTCGAGATATGAAATTGTCTCCGTTAGCCATTCGGTCGCTTGACACCCCCGGACAGAGGGTTGGCCCGAACTCAGCGACTCGGGAACCCACAGCCATCCACCCTTACCCGTCAAGTCGGCAGGATCTATCTCCGACAGCAAAGTCAGTGCCGCCAAGAGCTTGTGCTCAGCAATAAGGCAACAAGCAAGATTAATTTGACCAAGCCATGCGTCGGTTGAATCGGAATTATCCGCGAACATTCGGCGAGCTCTTACAGGTTCGGTTGGTATCAACGTAAATGCACACAGCCGCCGAAGCGCGAAGCTGCCAGGGTTTCTGGTTGCCACCTCGGCGGCAAGTTCCTGCGCACCCCTAAGTTCACCAGAGTCAATAAGATGCAATATGTCTTCGATCACGTCGGCCTCGGACACGCCACTTAGAATCAGGTCAGGCTCATCGTGCCAGAGAGTGTGTTGGTGCACGAGAGTGTTCGTTGCAAGCGCTACTGAAGTTGGTCGCTCCTTAAGCCAACGAATGTCCATTCCGCTCCTCCGTGCCGTTTCTAAGGGCTCTAGGGCAAAACTCAGCTCCCATGAGACGGACTCACTTTGCCATTCATGCATGAAGGGCTTCGTGAAGCGATCAAACAGCCACTGCGTTGCACTCGCTCCCCCTGATACTGACATCGAACCCAGCGGTGCCTCAACCGTCAATGGATCGTCGACACGCCAGTCGATGATGTGCGCAACCGCGGTGGTACGTACCCAATCGGCAATTACCCGTCGAAACCTACCTGTAGAAGCCGCGATTAGAACATCGACAAAAGTGGCGGGAGCGTCCGGGGCTTTCATATCGATCGTATCCTCGAAGCGTTCGAGCCATGCAAGCGCTTGATAGGGGATTCCCTCTCGCGTCTTCTCCCTCTGCTCATAAGACCAGGCGATTGCAATGTGCAGGGCGATCTTTCTCCGCACCGGCTGCGCCATGTGCGTCCGCACAACAGAATCGGCAGGGATCCCTCACTCCGCCAGGCGAGCAAGAGCAGCCGTCGCCCATATCGACCTCTTCAACCCGCGCGCCACCCATGGCTCCATCAGCATGCTGGACTCGACGCAGCCTAACAACGCGGCCGTTGAAGTCATTGCGCTCGGCCCTTCGACTTCAGTCACGTGACCCATAAGGTCGAACTGTGCGGCGGACCGGTATGCATCCATCTCCTGGCGGGCCCACGCGACGAATTCCACACAAGCCGCGGGATTACCGCAGGCAATATGTCCGCCGTCGGCGCAGTTTGATGCCAAGTCAAGCATGATTCGGACATTGCCAACGCTGCCAATCACGAGCTACCCCTTTGCATCCCTCAATCATCTTACGGCTGCGGTATCCACCTGCTCGCGATTGGCGCATCACCGGGGATCCCCCATCCGAGCTTGTCGCGTTTACAGAAGCCACGTCTAGCCTGCCCTTCCGCTTTGGCCCACAAGACCGATCTGCAGTCCGCACACCCAGTAGCACGCTGGTATCCCAAATTCCTTCCATCCACACACCCCCTTGACTCACACCCCCTCCTTCCCTAAACTTTTCATAAAGCAGAATCTAAATTCCACAAGGCGGAAACTTGCCACAGCAATCGAGGCAAGCAACCAAGAGCCAAGCGGAACATAGATCCCAAGCCCTCCCCGGAAGGACACCTACGATGACGTACACAGTGAACTGCTCCATCCTCCTGACGGAGCTGCCCCTGCTCGAGCGCCCCGCGGCCGCGAAGGCTGCTGGCTTTGACGCCGTCGAATTCTGGTGGCCCTTTGAGACTTCCGTCCCGTCGGACGCCCAGATCAACGAGTTCGAGAACGCCATCAAGGACGCTGGCGTTCAGCTCACAGGCCTGAACTTCAACGCAGGCAATATGCCGGGCGGCGACCGCGGCCTGGTGTCCTGGCCAGCCCGCTCCTCCGAATTCCTGGACAACATCGACGTTGTCGCAGGCATCGGCGAGCGTCTAGGCTGCAAGGCATTCAACGCCCTCTACGGCAACCGCGTGGACGGCGAATCCGCTGAGAAGCAGGACGCCATCGGCGCCGAGAACCTGGCCAGCGCTGCAGAAGGCGTCGCACGCATCGGCGGCACGGTCCTCCTCGAGCCCGTCAGCGGCGCCCCCAAATACCCGCTCCTCAAGGCCGCCGACGCCCTCAAGGTGATAGCCCGCGTGAAGGAAGAATCCGGCGCAACGAACGTCAAGCTCCTCGCCGACTTCTACCACCTGGCAGTCAACGGGGACGACGTCGCAGCCGTCATCGAGAACCACGCCAAGGACTTCGGCCACATCCAGATCGCCGACAACCCCGGCCGCGGGGCTCCCGGAACCGGTGAGCTTCCCCTCGGCGAATGGATCGCCCGCAGCCGCGAACTCGGCTATGCCGGCTACATCGGCCTCGAATACAAGGAACCGCAAGAAACAGCCTTCAGCTGGGCCATCCGCCAGCGCGCCACCTCCCACTAGCGAACCCCCTCGGCCCAACTGAGTAGCAGTTGATGTCGTTTAGAGCCCTCAAAACGACATCAACTGCGAGCTAGTTGGGTCCAGCACACCTGAGCTAAAAAGACTTCAGTAAGGAAAATCATGAGCAACGTTGCAGTTATCGGACTCGGAATCATGGGCCTCCCCATGGCCATCAACCTGGTCAAGGCCGGCCACACCGTCACCGGTTTCAACCGCAGCCAGGACAAGATCGACAAGCTCGTCTCCGAAGGCGGCAAGGGTGCCACGAGCATCGCCGACGCCGTCAAGGACGCCGACGTCGTCATCACCATGGTGCCGGACTCCCCCGACGTCGAAGGTGTTGTGAGCGGTGCGGATGGTGTCTTCGCCAACGCGAAGAATGGCACCCTCTGGATCGACGCGAGCAGCATCCGTCCGGACGTCGCAGCCCGCCTGTCGGCAGACGCCGTCGCAGCCGGTATCCGCCCGCTCGACGCCCCGGTTTCCGGTGGCGAGCAGGGCGCTATCGACGCCGTCCTTTCGATCATGGTTGGCGGCGACGCAGCCGACTTCGAAGCAGCACAGGATGTCCTCAACGCCGTCGGCAAGACGATCGTCCACGTCGGCCCCTCCGGCTCCGGCCAAACCGTCAAGGCAGCCAACCAGCTGATCGTGGCCGTCAACATCGAGGTCCTCGGCGAGGCTATCGCCTTCCTTGAGGCCTACGGCGTGGACACCGACGCGGCTCTCAAGGTCCTCGGCGGCGGCTTGGCCGGCTCCAAGGTCCTCGACCAGAAGGGCCAGAAGATGCTCGACCGCAACTTCGACCCCGGCTTCCGCCTGGCGCTCCACAACAAGGACCTCGGTATCGTCACCTCCGCGGCCCGTGAAGCCAACGTCGCAATCCCGCTCGGCGCCGTCGTCGCACAGCTCGTGGCCGCCACTGTCAACCAGGGCGACGGCGGACTCGACCACTCCGGCCTTTTCAAGCAGGTCCTTCAGCTCAGCGGCCGAAAGTAAAGCCGGGCCGCAAGTAAGCCGCCCGCCCCTATAGGGCGGAAACAAGCGAAAACCAGCAGCCGGCGTCGGGCACTTCCGACGCCGGCTCCCCCAGACACACCCAAAAGCCGCCCGCAGCGGGCAAAAACAGACTTTTCAAGGAGCACACCATGACGAAGATGCGCACTGTAGACGCAGCCGTCGCCATCTTGGCAAAGGAAGGCGCCATCGAGGCGTTCGGCCTGCCAGGCGCGGCAATCAACCCCTTCTATTCCGCGATGCGGGCCCACGGCGGCATCCGCCACACCCTGGCTCGCCACGTTGAAGGCGCCAGCCACATGGCTGACGGCTACTCCCGTGCAGCGGACGGAAACATCGGTATCTGCATCGGCACCTCGGGCCCCGCAGGAACGGACATGATCACCGGTCTGTACGCGGCTTGGGCAGATTCCATCCCCATGCTCTGCATCACCGGCCAGGCCCCCGTTGCCAAGCTGCACAAGGAAGACTTCCAGGCCGTGGACATCGAGTCCATCGCCAAGCCGGTCACCAAGATGGCCATGACCATCATGGAACCGGGCCAGGTTCCGGGCGCCTTCCAGAAGGCCTTCCAGCTGATGCGCTCCGGGCGTCCGGGCCCGGTCCTGCTGGACCTGCCGTTCGACGTGCAGATGGCCGAGATCGAGTTCGACATCGACGCTTGCGAGCCAATCGCCGTCGAGAAGCCGAAGGCCAGCCGCAAGCAGCTGGAAAGGGCACTGGACATGCTCACCTCGGCCGAGCGCCCGCTGATCGTTGCAGGCGGCGGCATCATCAACGCCGGCGCCTCCGCGCAGCTGGTTGAGCTGGCCGAACTGCTGAACGTTCCGGTCATCCCCACCCTGATGGGCTGGGGCACCATTCCCGACGACCACGTGTTGATGGCCGGCATGGTGGGCCTGCAGACCTCGCACCGCTACGGCAACGAGACCATGCTGGCCTCGGACTTCGTGATCGGCATCGGCAACCGTTGGGCCAACCGCCATACCGGCGGCCTGGACACCTACACGGCCGGCCGTAAGTTCGTGCACATCGACATCGAGCCGACGCAGATCGGCCGCGTGTTCTCGCCGGACTTCGGCATCGCGTCCGACGCCGGTGCGGCGCTGGACGGGCTGATCGAGCTGGCCCGCGAGCGTCAGGCAGCCAAGTCGCTGCCGGACTACTCCGCTTGGGTTGCCGAATGCATCGCCCGCAAGGGTTCCCTGCAGCGCAAGACCCACTTCGAGAACGTACCGATCAAGCCGCAGCGCGTATACGAAGAGATGAACAAGGCCTTCGGCAAGGACACCACCTACGTGTCCACCATCGGCCTGTCGCAGATCGCCGGCGCACAGCTGCTGCACGTCTTCGGCCCGCGCAAGTGGATCAATGCCGGCCAGGCAGGTCCCTTGGGCTGGACAGCACCAGCCGCCCTGGGCGTTGTCCGCGGCAAGCCGGACGAGACCGTTGTTGCCCTGTCCGGTGACTACGACTTCCAGTTCATGATCGAAGAACTGGCCGTGGGCGCACAGTTCAACCTGCCGTACATCCACGTGGTGGTGAACAACTCGTACCTGGGCTTGATCCGCCAGTCCCAGCGCGGCTTCAACATGGAACAGAACGTGTCCCTGGCGTTCGAGAACATCAACAGCCCCGAGACAAACGGCTACGGCGTGGACCACGTCAAGGTGGCCGAAGGCCTGGGCTGCAAGGCCATCCGCGTGGAGAACCCGTCCGACCTGCCTGCCGCCTTCGACAAGGCCAAGGCACTCATGGGCGAGTTCAAGGTTCCCGTGGTGGTTGAAGTGATCCTGGAAAAAGTCACCAACATCTCCATGGGTGTTGAAATCAACGGCGTGAACGAGTTCGAAGAACTGGCCGAGCGTGGCGCGGACGCCCCCACGTCGATCATCGCCCTGCTGGACTAGTAAGGACTGAAGGAGGCACGGAATGCGTGTGGTCATAGCCCCGGACAAGTTCAAGGGATCGCTGTCCGCTCCCGAGGTCGCCAGCCGCTTGAGCGCCGGACTGCGGGCTGGCTTTGCGGCCAGCCGCCCGGGCCAGGGCATTGAGACCACGCTCATTCCAGTGGCCGACGGCGGCGAGGGGACTCTCGACGCCGCCGTCGGCTCCGGCTTCACCCGCCGCAGCGCCACGGTCACCGGCCCCACGGGCCAGCCGATCAAGGCAGAGTTCGCCGTCCGCGGCGAGGAAGCAGTCATTGAAATGGCGGCGGCCTCCGGACTCGCGGTACTGTCAGGCTTCGGCGACGGCAGCGCCCCGAACCCCGAAACGGCCAAGAGCTCCACGAGCCTGGGCACGGGCGAACTCATCCGCGCCGCCCTGGACCTGGGCTGCCGGCACATCATCCTCGGCGTCGGCGGCAGTGCCAATACCGACGGCGGCGCCGGCGTCCTGCAGGGCCTCGGCGCGGCCCTCCTCGACGCTGACGGCCAGGAACTCCCCGGCGGCGGGGCCGCTTTGGCCCGGCTGGACCGGATCGACTTCTCGAACCTCGACGTCCGCTTGGAGGTCACCGAGTTCGTCCTCGCGTCCGACGTCGACAATCCCCTTTTGGGCCGCACCGGCGCCGCCGCGATCTTCGGACCGCAGAAGGGCGCGACGCCGGACGACGTCGCCTCGCTCGACGCCGCCTTGGCCCACTTCGTGCGGGTCCTCGCCAGCGAGATCGGCCCCGAAGCCCAGGACGCCGCACAGGCCCCGGGCGCGGGTGCGGCAGGCGGCGTCGGCTACATCGCCATCGCGGCGCTGGGCGCGGCACGCAGACCGGGCATCGACGTCGTCCTCGAATTCACTGAACTCGAGCACCGGCTGGCGGGCGCGGACCTGGTGATTACCGGCGAAGGCAGTCTCGACGAACAGAGCCTGCTCGGCAAAACGCCCATGGGCGTGGCGCGGGCAGCAGCGCGTTCCGGCGTCCCTGTGATTGCCGTCTGCGGCCGCAGTACGCTGAGCCCGGAACAAGTTTCGGAGTCCGGTTTCGAATCGGTCCACGCGTTGACCGGGCTCGAATCCAATGTAGAGAAATGTATAGCTGAAGCAGGGCCGCTGCTTGAAGAATTGGGTAAGCACATCGGCGTGCGCCTATCTGAAAAATCGGCACCCACCCAAGACGCAGCGCGAACCGAGACCAAGGAGCAACTCCATGTCTGAAGAAACCACCACAGCACACGGCCCGTTTGACTTGGTCATCCGCGGCCAGCGCATCCTCACCACCGCAGGCATCACCGCCCGCGAAGTCGGCGTCCGCAACGGCGTGATCGTCGCGATCGAACCGCTCGGCAACGGCCTGCAGGGCACCGAGATCATTGAACTCGCCGACGACGAAACCCTCATTCCCGGCCTGGTGGACACCCACGTGCACGTCAACGAACCCGGCCGTACCGAATGGGAAGGCTTCGCCTCCGCCACCCGTGCTGCCGCAGCCGGCGGCGTCACCACCATCATCGACATGCCGCTGAACTCCATCCCGCCCACCACCAACGTGGACGGCCTCAAGCTCAAGCGCGAAGTAGCCGAGGACCAGGCGTTCGTGGACGTCGGATTCTGGGGCGGTGCCATCCCGGGCAACAAGAAAGACCTCCGCCCGCTGCACGACGAGGGCGTGTTCGGCTTCAAATGCTTCCTCCTCCACTCCGGCGTGGACGAGTTCCCGCACCTGGACGCGGACGAGATGGAAGAGGACATGGCCGAGCTCAAGTCCTTCGACTCCCTCATGATCGTCCACGCCGAGGACTCCCACTCAATCGACCACGCCCCCCACCCCGGCGGCGCACACTACTCCACTTTCCTTGCCTCCCGCCCCCGCGGCGCCGAGAACAAAGCCATCGCCGAGGTGATCGAACGCGCCCGCTGGACCGGTGCTCGCGCGCACATCCTGCATCTCTCGTCCTCGGACGCGCTGCCCATGATCGCCACGGCAAAGCGCGACGGCGTGCACCTCACCGTGGAGACCTGCCCGCACTACCTGACGCTCATGGCCGAGGAAATCCCCGACGGCGCCACCGCGTACAAGTGCTGCCCGCCCATCCGCGAGGCCTCCAACCGCGAGCTGCTCTGGCAGGGTCTGCAGGACGGCACCATCGACTGCATCGTCTCGGACCATTCGCCCTCGACCCTTGACCTGAAGGACCTGGAAAACGGCGACTTCGCCGTGGCCTGGGGCGGCGTCTCTTCCCTCCAGCTGGGGCTCTCGCTGATCTGGACCGAGGCCCGGCACCGCGGAATCTCCCTGGAGCAGGTGGTGTCCTGGATGTCCGAGAAGCCTGCAGCGTTGGCCCGCCTGCACAACAAAGGCCAGCTGGCGCTCGGCTACGACGCCGATTTCTCCATCTTCGCGCCGGACGACGCGTTCGTCGTCGACGTCAAGAAACTCAAGCACAAGAACCCGATCACGCCGTACGACGGCAAGGCGCTCTCCGGCGTCGTACGCAAAACGTACCTGCGCGGCAACGAGATCGACGGCCGGACGCCCAGCGGCAAGCTGATTCGCCGCGGCGGCGTGTAAGGCCACGGCCATGGCCGTCAACGTCCATGCCCCGTACGGGCAACTGCCCGCACGGCTCAACGCCTCGCGGCACCAGGCCGCCCGGCCTTCCGCGCTTCGGCCCGGCCTGCACCCGCGTGGCCTGGCCCTGTGGGTGCAGCCCGGCGAAGGCCGGGATGTCGATCCCGAGGTTTGGGCCCGGGCCGCTGAAGCGGTCCTGGCCCGGGCCCGCAAGCTTGCTCCGGGGGCGGAAGTCCTCCTTTGGCCCGCCGCCGGAGCCGCAACGTCCGGTGGTTTCGGCGCCTCCGGCGGTGGCACTCCGCCCGAAGCGTCCGACGCCGGAAACCGCCCCGCCGCTCCGTCTCCTGTCTCCCTGGCTGGCCGGCGCAGCAGCGTGGCAGTGGACCTGGCCGCGGACACCGTTCTCCTGGACGGTGTCCCGGTCAGCTTCACGGCGATGGAACACAGCCTTCTTCGCTACCTCGTGGAAAACCTGTCCCGAGCAATCCCACGTGAAGAATTGCAACGTTTTTTGGAGTCACTTGACTGTCCCGGCGCGGCATTCCGGTCGATCGACGTGTATGTTGGACGCGTCCGGCGCAAGCTGGGCTCAGCCCGCCATGTCATCGCCACTGTGCGTGGAGGCGGCTACCAGTTCGTGCCCGGACCAGGCTCCACAGTCCGCGGACCCGCGGAATACTGCATCTAGGCAGCCCGTTACACCAATAGATTGATCGCCGGCCACGGCGGTTGCCCGACAAGTCAAGGATCGAAACATGACCCAGAAACTCCTCGCCGGAACCCAGGCCCCCGATTTTGCGCTGCTTAACTCCGAAGGCCAGAAGGTCTCCCTGTCCGATTACCGCGGACGCAACGTCATCGTGTACTTCTACCCCGAAGCCGCCACACCTGGCTGCACCACCGAGGCCTGCGACTTCCGCGACAGCCTCTCCAGCCTGCAGTCCTCCGGTTACGAAGTCCTGGGCATCTCCCCCGACGCCCCGGAAAAGATCGCACGCTTCGCCGGCGACTTCTCCCTGACCTTCCCGCTCCTCTCCGACGAAGACCACGCGGTGGCGCTGGCTTACGGTGCCTGGGGCGAGAAGCTCGTGGACGGCGAAGTGGTGGACGGCCTGGTCCGTTCCACCGTAGTGCTCGACGGCGAAGGCAAGGTCAAGCTGACCCAGTACCAGGTGAAGGCCCAGGGCCACGTGGCAGCGCTGAAGGCCGAACTCGGGCTGTGACGCTCGCTCACATATAACGCCTTCCAGCCGGACGCCCGCTCACATATGAGGCCTTCCAGACCGACCCTCCCTCACATATGTCGCCCTCCGGGCCAACCCCCGCTCACATATGACGACTCCGGGCGGGACGCTCGCTCACATATAACGCCTTCCAGCCGGACGCCCGCTCACATACGGCGACTCCCGGCGGGACGCTCGCTCATGTGTGGTGCCGTTTGGCGTGACGCACGCTCACATATGACGCCGAGATGGAGAACCCCTGCAGACGATCTGCAGGAGGATTCCGAACTTTCTGCCCAGAGGTGAGCGAGCGTTCTGGAATTGACCGTCATAGGTGAGCGAGCGTCCGGGGATTGACGCCGATATGTGATCGAGCGTCAGGCTTTCGCGATCGCTTCTTCCAACGCGCCCAGGACCAGCTTCACCGATGCCCTGTTTGCATTCGGACCCATCATGCCGATCCGCCAAACGGTCGACGTGAACGCACCGGCCCCGGAGCCGATTTCCATACTGAAGTTCTCCAGAAGGTAAGCGCGAACGGCAGCCGAGTCCACGCCGTCGGGCACTTTGACCGTGGTGAGGCTCGGCAATCGCGAGCCCTCGGCGGCAAACAACTCGAGCCCCATCGCTTCAAGGCCATCGCGCAGCTCGGCCCCGGCTGCGCGGTGCCGCGCCTGAACGGCCGCGAGCCCCTCGGCGAGGATGCGGTCCAGTCCAGCCTCGAGCCCGGCGATCATGGTCACCGGCGCAGTGTGGTGATAGGTCCGGCTGCCGCTCGCCGCCCCCACGTACCCGCCGAGAAGACCGATATCCAGGTACCACGAACGCGGTTCCTTGATTCGCCGGTCGAACGCACGCTCGGACACCGTGAATGGCGACAAACCAGGGGGCGTTCCCAAACACTTCTGCGTGCCGGCATAGCCGACGTCGATCCCCCACTCGTCAGCCAGCAGCTCCAGTCCGCCGATGGACGTCACCGCGTCCACGATCAAGAGAGCATCGCCTTTGCCTGCGCCGAGGGGCGCGACGCCGGACAGGACACCTGTGGACGTTTCGGCATGGACGGCGGCTATCACCTTGGGATGCGGGTGCGCGGCGAGGACCCGCTCGGCATCCACGGGCTGGCCCCATTCGTGGTCGACGCGCACTACCGTGGCACCGCAGCGCCGGGCGACCTCGCACATACGCTCCCCGAAAAGGCCGTTGACGGCAATCACTGCGACGTCGCCGTCGGACACTGTATTAACAAAGGCCGCTTCCATCCCGCCGGAGCCGGTGGCGCTCAGCGGCAATGTGCGGGCGTTCCGAGTCCCCCACACCGTCCGAAGCCCCGCGCATGTCCGATCAAGGCGCTCGATGAACACGGGATCGAGATGCCCGATCACCGGATAGGCCAGCGCGGCAGTCACTTCCGGATAGCAATTGCTGGGACCCGGCCCGAGGAGATACCGGGAAGTCAGGACCTCTGGCATGGCGGAACTCCTTTGGCTCGTTGCTGACATTGTCCAACAGACCGCAAAGGCGAGCGAGCGTTTCGGGAAACGACACCACAGGCGAGCGAGCGTTTCGGGAAACGCCACCAAAGGCGAGCGAGCGTTTCGGGAAACGCCACCAAAGGCGAGCGAGCGTTTCGGGAAACGCCACCAAAGGTGAGCGAGCGTTTCGGTAAACGCCACCAAAGGCGAGCGAGCCGTTTCGGTAAACGCAACCAAAGGTGAGTGAGCGTCGGAGGGCGGGAGGGGCGTACCTGCGGTATTCTCTTGACACCACGGCGGTCTTTGGATTCACTATTACGTATGCTGAAATAACAGTTCCATGATGTGGAAGGCCTGAGGTGCAGAGACGCGCAGGCCCATCCGGCAGGAATCGCCGGAGTTCCGCATAGCCAACACCATGGATGCCAGCACTCGCACGAGGAATGAACAAGCATGCAGCTTGAAGTATTCAACAGCGTGGACCGTGCGGACGCCATCAACGTCCTCCGCCCATGCCTCGACATCCAGCGCTGGGTGGAGCACATCGCCGATGCGCGCCCTTTCAGTAGCCTGGACTCCCTGCTCCACTTCGCCCGGGAAACTGCCGAGCCGTTCACGTCGGACGAAGTGGCCGCCGCCATGGCCCACCACCCTCGGATCGGCGAACGGCCCAAGGCCCAGACCACCGAAGCCGCGATGTCCCGCTCCGAACAGGCCGGCGTCGACCCGGGCGACGACGGCGTCGTCACTGCTTTGGCCGAAGGCAACCGCAAGTACGAGGCAAAGTTCGGCCGTGTCTTCCTGATCCGCGCCGCGGGCCGGACTGCCGGGGAAATCCTGGCGACCCTTCAGGAACGGTTGACCCACACCGCGGAAGAAGAGGACGTCATCGTGGCCGGACAGTTGCGCGAAATCGCGTTGCTGCGGATTGCCGGCGTGATCAATGAGTCCAGCGCGATCAGCGAAGGAGTGCCCAACAAATGAGCGTTTCCCAGATAACCACCCACATCCTGGACACCGGCTCCGGCCGCCCGGCGGCGGGCGTCGCCGTCGTTCTCTCAGTGCGCGACGGCGACAACTGGAGGCACGTAGCTAGCGGCACCACCGACGCGGATGGCCGGATCAAGGATCTGGGCCCTGAAAGGGTCGACGGCGGCAGCTACCGGCTGAACTTTGCGACCGGTCCGTATTACAAGTCACAAGGCGTCGACACCTTTTTCCCGGAAGTGGACTTGAGCTTCACGGTGTCCGACGCCGGCGAGCACTACCACGTGCCGTTGCTGCTCAGCCCCTTCGCGTTCTCCACGTATCGGGGAAGCTAGCTCTTCCGTCGATTGCTCCCCACCGGCTCCCAACCTTCGCAAGCTCAGGCCGGGGCCCTCGCCGGTGTGGGCCCACCCACCGGCTCCCAGCCTTCGCAAGCTCAGGCCGGGGCCCTCGCCGGCGGGGGCCCACTTAACAGTCGTTTTGGGGTCCCAAAAGGACCGTTGCGGAGCAATCGACGCACCTGAACGCCCCCGCTAGTCGATCGGGGTGACGTAAGCTCCGGAGATGCCGCCGTCAACCATGAAGGTCGATGCGGTAATGAACGACGCGTCGTCGCTCGCCAGGAAGGCGACGGCGGCGGCCAGTTCCTCAGGCTCTGCGAAACGTCCCAAGGGCACGTGGACCAAGCGGCGCGCGGCCCGCTCCGGATCGGAGGCGAAAAGTTCCTTCAGCAACGGAGTGTTGACCGGCCCCGGGCATAGTGCGTTGATTCGCACACCCTTACGCGCGAATTCGACTCCCAGTTCACGGGTCATGGCCAGCACTCCCCCCTTGGAAGCGCTGTAGGAGATCTGCGAAGTGGCCGCACCCATCACGGCTACAAAGGACGCGGTGTTGATGATCGAGCCCTTGCCCTGCTCCAACATGTACGGCAGTGCGTATTTGCAGCAGTAATAGACGCTGGTCAGGTTGACCTCCTGGACCCGGCGCCAGGCTTCAATTCCGGTGTCGAGGATGGATGCATCGTCCGGCGGCGAAATGCCTGCATTGTTGAAGGCGATATCCAAGCTGCCATAGTGGCTCTTGGCGGCGGCGAAGAGGTTGATGACTTCCTGCTCGTCCGTGACATTGACCTTCACGAAGATGCCATCGACGGCGGCCGCAGCTGCTTCTCCGGCTGCCGGATCGATATCGGCGATGACCACATTGGCACCTTCCGAGGCGAAACGCTTTGCCGTGGCCAAGCCGATCCCGCTCCCGCCGCCGGTGATGACGGCAGTACGGTCCTTGAGTCGGTTTGAAATGAATTCGGTCATGGTGATCTCTCCTTGAATGATGAGGCTTCCAAAGTTTGGGGGTCAGTGTGCGATGAAAACGTTTTTTACTTCGCTGAAGGAATCGAGCGCGTCTGGACCGAGTTCGCGGCCCAGGCCCGACTGCTTGAAGCCGCCGAACGGCGTCGAATACCGGACTGAAGAGTGGGAGTTCACCGAGAGGTTTCCGGCATCCACTCCGCGGGCCACGCGCAGGGCCCGGCCGATGTCTTGCGTCCAGATGGAACCGGAGAGGCCGTATTCGGTGTCATTGGCAAGCCTTACGGCGTCCGCCTCATCGTTGAAGGGTACGACGACGACGACCGGTCCGAAGATCTCCTCACGCACCGCCGGATCGTCAAACGAATCGGGAGCCAGAACGGTGGGCGGGAACCAGAAACCGGGCCCTTCGGGAACCTCGCCCTGGAAGGCTATGGGTGCCCCCGAAGGCACAAACCCCGCGACGGTTTCTCGCTGCCGGGCGGAAATCAAGGGCCCCATAACGGTGCTTTCATCCGACGGGTCGCCAACTTTGACAGCTCGAACGGCGGGTTCCAAGAGTTCAAGAAAGGCATCGTACGCAGACTTTTCCACCAGGATCCGAGACCTGGCGCAGCAGTCCTGGCCGGCGTTGTCGAACGCACCTCCGGGGGCTGCGGCTGCTGCAGCCGGAAGGTCGGCGTCGGCGAACACGATGTTCGCGCTTTTGCCACCCAACTCGAGGGTCACTCGCTTCACTTGGTCGGCACAACCGGCCATGATCTGCTTGCCAACCCCGGTGGACCCCGTAAAGACGACCTTTCGCACCGCGGGGTGGGTCACGAAGCGCGCGCCCACCACGGACCCCTTTCCCGGGATGATGGTCAGCACGCCGTCTGGCAGTCCAGCCTCGCGCGCCAGCTCACCCAGCCTGATTGCCGTCAGCGGCGTAAGTTCTGCTGGTTTGAGGACCACCGTGTTGCCTGCCGCGAGTGCCGGTGCGAAGCCCCACGCCGCGATCGGCATGGGAAAGTTCCAGGGGACAATAATGCCCACGACACCCAGCGGCTCGTGGAACGTCACATCCAGGCCTCCGGCAACGGGGATCTGCCGCCCAAAATGCCGCTCAGGGGCCGCCGAGTAGTAGCTGATGACGTCGCGCGCATTGCCCGCTTCCCAGCGGGCGTTGCCAATCGTATGTCCCGCGTTGCGGACTTCCAGTTGCGCGAGGTTTTCCAGATCGGCGTCGACGGCGGCCGCGAACCGGCGCAAGAGCAGTGCCCGGTCCGACGGCGACACTTTCCGCCAGGACTCAAAGGCGGCGGCCGCGCGGGCAATCAGGGCGTCAGTCTCCGCGAGCGATGTGAGCTCAACGGTTTGAAGGAATTCTTCGGTGGCCGGATTTATGATGTCAAAAGTTGTGGCACTCACGCCCGGCTCTTTTCTGTTGGTTTGAACTGCGTCGATGGGTCGAGGCGGTCAGCGTAGGGTTCGCCGTCCCGGTAGCGTCGGGCGGATTCGATGAATCCTTCAAAGAGGCGCAGATCGGAGGGGTTTTGTTCCGGGTGAAATTGAACGCCAAGCGCCCAGCTTCCCTGGGTGGACTCGACAGCCTCAATCGTGCCGTCCGTTGCATACGCAGTGACGCAAAGTCCGTCTGCAACCCGGTCCAGAATTTGGTGGTGGTAGACGGGCGCCGATGCCCGCTCGCCGAGTAGCTCCGCGATGATGCTCCCCGGCCGAGTACCGAACTCAACCTCGCCGTGGACCCCTGGCGCGGGTTGGTAATTCGCCTCGGGCAGCACGTCCGGCACATGCTGGATGAGGTTTCCGCCCAAGGCCACGTTCAGGATTTGCGCACCGCGGCAGATCGCGAAAAGAGGAATGCCCTTCTCCAAAGCGGCCAGCGTCAGCGCGATGTCGTGCTCGTCCCGCTCGGGCTGACTGCGAGTGCTTGGGTGAGGCTCGGCGTCGTAGTTTCCGGGATCGACGTCGGCCCCGCCCACCACAATGAGGCCATCCACCAGGTCAAGTACGGAAGTATCGGTGCCGATAGGCGGCAGAAGGAGAGGTGTGCCGCCGGCCGCTACGACTGCTTCCAAATATGCGCCTGGCAGAACTGCCGCTGTTGCGTCCCAAACCCCCCACTTCGCGTTTTGAAGGTAGGTGGTCAAGGCGATGCGAGGCGGCCGGTTTGATTCCGCGACCGGGGCGGGCGTCTGGTTCTGAGTCATTGCCTACAGCCTTTCAAAACCGCGGCGGAGCTCCCAGTCCGTGATGGCGGACTCAAAAGCTGCCAGTTCGACGTCGGCGTAATTCACGTAGTGCCGCACCACTTCCTCACCGAAGACTTCCTTGGCGATCACCGAGTTGGCGAATAGTTCCCGGGCCTCACGCAGCGTCGTCGGCACGGTGGGAGCGCCCGAAGTGTAAGCACTGCCAATGGTTGCCGGTTCGAGTTCGAGCTCATTTTCGATTCCGTAAAGCCCGCCGGCAAGCATGGCCGAGAGTGCCAAGTACGGGTTGACGTCCCCACCCGGCAGTCGGTTTTCCAGCCGCGCGCTTTGACCATGCCCTACCAGACGCACTGAGCACGTGCGGTTGTCGAGGCCCCAGGCTACCGCCGTCGGAGCGAACGATCCTTTGACGAACCGCTTGTAGGAGTTGATGTTGGGGGCGTAGAAAAGCGTGAACTCCCGCATCGTGGCAAGCACTCCAGCGATGAAGTGATCGTAGGTTTTGGTTCGGGCGCCGGTGGCCTTGTCCCAAAAGACCAGCTCGTCGTCGAGTCCACGAAGGGACAGGTGGATGTGGCAGGAATTGCCCTCGCGCTCGTTGGGCTTGGCCATGAAAGTAATGGATTGGCCCATGTCGTGGGCGATGTCCTTGGCGGCGGTCTTGTAGACGGAATGGTTGTCCGCGGTGGTCACCACTTCATCGAACTTAAACGCGATCTCGTGCTGGCCCAAGTTGCATTCGCCCTTGGCGGACTCCACGGTCATGCCGGCCGCGTACATCTCGTTCCGGATCCGGCGAAGCAGCGGTTCCACCCGGCCGGATCCCAAGAGCGAGTAGTCCACGTTGTATTGATTGGCAGGAGTGAGGTGCTTGTAATCCAGATCCCATGCCTGCTCGTAGGAGTCGTTGTAGACCACAAACTCAAGCTCGGTTCCGGCAAGCGCCTTCCATCCGTGCTCGGCCGCTTTGGCCGCCTGGCGCTTGAGCATGGCGCGCGGTGAAACCGAGACCGGAGTGCCGTCGGTCATAGACAAATCGCATTGGATCAACGCGCTTCCCTCGCGGTAGGGAAGGATGCGGACGGTGTCCAAATCCATGTCGAAGACCATGTCGCCATAGCCTTTGTCCCACGAAGAAATGTCATAGCCGTCCACAGTGTTCATCTCGGTGTCAACGGCGAGGAGGTAGTTGCAGCCTTCGGTGCCGTGCTCCAGGACGGAATCCAGGAAGAATTGCGCATGAAGGAGCTTGCCCTGCAGCCTGCCTTGCATGTCGGTGAAGCCGAGGATCACGGTGTCTATGACGCCGTCGCCAATCTGCGCTTTGAGTTGCTCAACGGTGAGCATACGGTCATTGCGAGGGTGGACAGTTGTACCCACAGTGTTCGAAATGTCGTTCATGGTGCTGCTCATTTCAGTAGTCCCTTGAGTAGTGCGGCAGTGGACTCGCAATGCAATTCCATGACGCTTCGGGCCGCGGCAGGCTCGCCGTCGAGGATGGCCTGCACTATCAATCGATGTTCTTGGTTTGAATGTTCGATGTTCCGTTGCAGAAAGGGGATTTCCGCCAGGAACTCGTGGATCTTTGTCTGGATGGTGGTGTTGGCTTTGTTGAGTTCGGACGAGCCCGCAACGGCGGAAAAAGCCAGGTGAAGGCGGGCGTCTGCTTGCCTGTATTCCACCGGTGAACGCGCGTTTTCAACCTCCGCCAGCGAATCAGTGAGAAGCCGCCGCTGATCCTCGCTCAGCCGGAGCGAGGCAGCCCGCTGGCAGGCTCCGGGTTCAATCACCGAACGGAAGATGAGAATGTCGCTGATCTCCTCTTGCCGGTCCTTGTTGTCGAGACGCTCCGGCGGACGGGCGTTGCCAACGGGTTCGACGATGGTTCCGCCACCCCTTCCGCGGACGGTCGTGACGAAGCCGGCGGCGCGCAATGCGCTGATCGCTTCCCGCAACGTCGCCCGGGAGACCTGCATGCGCTCGGCCAGGTCGCGCTCCGGGGGTAGCCGCTCGCCGGTTTTGAAGATGCCCAGTTGAATGGCGGACCCCAAGTGCTCCACACACGATTCGAAGGCCATGTGTCCGCGCACGGGAAGCAAGACCGTCTCCAGCAGGGGGGATTCAATCGGTTCGGCGAACAACATGGTGGCCTTCCTTGTTGGGAGGCCACCGGCGGAGAACCGCCGGCGGCCCGCGGGTGTGCTAGTTGAGCAGCTTATCGGCGTCGATCGTCAGGTGCTCCTGCTCGGCGCTCGTCATGAATGTCCTGCGCCCCGTGGTGTACCAAAGCACGGTGGCAAGGAGGAAGACCACCGCGATGGCGATTGGTGCGTAGTTGAAGGTGTCGATTGTGATATCTGCGACCGGCGGAAGAACGAAGAGAATCACGATGATGGCGACCCACACGATCGCTATCCAGTTGATTGCGGGACTCCATTTGCCCAGGTGCCACGGGCCAGGGGTGAAATTCTTGTTGAGCCTGCGGAGCAACACCGGGGTGATGTACGCGATGTAGAGGCCAATGACGGCGACGCTCGTCACGGCAAAATACGCGGTCGTATTGAACAGGGCAGGCGAAGCGAGCACAATCGCGCAGCCAACGCAGAGCCAGATCGAATTTGTGGGGGTGCCGCTCCGGGGGTTGACCTTGGCCCACATGCGGGACCCCGGCAGGGCGTTGTCACGGGAGAAGGCGTAGGTCATGCGCGAGTTGGCTGTCACTGACGCCATGCCGCAGAAGAACTGTGCGCCCACCACGATGGCGAGCAGGAACTTCGCTACGCCTGGATTGCCCAGCGCATCGAGGAAAATCTGCGCCGGCGGCAAGCCAGTTGCGGTGGCGCCAAGGGTGGTCAGACCGTCCTCTGAGCCGTCAGGGATCGCGGCGACCAGCGAGTAGAGCAGAATCCAGCCGCCAATAATGGAGATGACCACGCTCATGACAATCCCTTTCGGGGCTGCGATGGCGGCGTTTTTGGTCTCCTCGGCAACGTGGGCCGAAGCATCGTAGCCGGTGTAGGTGTACTGCGACATGAGCAGGCCCATGAGGAAGACATACGGCCCGAAGGTGAAGCCGGTCTCGTTGTGCCACGCCGTCATTGTCCAGTCGAAGGACTGGTGGCTCGTGGGCATGATCCACAGCGCCGCCACGATAATTGCCACACCAACAATGTGCCACCAAGCAGAGACATTGGACAGGAAACTGACAATCTTGACGCCGAAACTGTTAAGCAGGGCATGGATGACCATCAGGACGACGAACAGTGCAAAGGTACCGCCGGCGGTGGGCTCGACGCCGAATGTCAGGGCCGCGAAAGCCATCATTGTTGTGGCGCAGCCGAAGTCGATTGCGGCTGTGACGGCCACCTCGCCGAGGAAATTGAACCAGCCGACGTACCAGGCCCAAGCCCGCTTGTTCCGCTTGGCGAGCCTGCCGGCCCAGAAATAGAGGCCACCGGCCGTGGGGTATCGCGAACAGACCTCGGCCATGGAAAGTGCCACGCACAGGACCAAGACGCCAACCAGCGGCCAACCCAGGTTGATGGCAGCAGGGCCACCGGATTTAAGCGCAATGCTGAAGGAGGTGATGCAGCCAGCGAGAATCGAAATGATGGAAAACGAGACTGCGAAGTTGGAGAAGCCGGACATGCCGCGATGTAGCTCTTGCTTGTAGCCAAGCTCGGCGAGGGCCGCAGCATCTGCGTCTTGCACAGCCTGCACCTTCGCTGCCGTAGAACGATCACTCATGATTATTCTCTTTCTAAACGGAGGGGGGAACGGGCCGACACCGCTCGCATCGATAGTGACCCACTTCACATCGATATGTCAATGGTCTGACTTCAAACCATAAAGCGGCCTCCCCGAAACGGTAGGCTGGAAGGCATGATTTCCGACGACTCGAACACCCCCAGCGGCACGCCAAACAATGGCACGGCGCAGAATGGCACGGCACACGACGGCGGGCCCGAACGCCGCGGAATCACGGTCCGCCGCGCTCCCAAGTTCGTTCCGTTCCTAGCACTTGGCGGGGTTGTCGGTATCATCGCCGCCGCCTTCGTGGCCTATGGACTCCCGGGCGACCCCAGCTTTGACCGCGGCGCAGTCTTCGGCTTCTTCCTCGTGGCCTTCGCTGGCGGCGGCGTGCTGCTGGGTTCTATCGCCGCGCTCGTCCTGGATAAGGTCAGCGTGCGGCGTTCCCAGCGCGCCGTCGTCGAGTCCGTGCCGGACTCAAACGAGGACGAGGCCGAAGCATAGGATCCGGGTCACAAAGACGCGTGAGGGAAAATACCACGCCAACATCATGCGACAATTGACCAGTGGCACGTGGCGACGGAAAACTTTCTCATGATCTTCTCCCCGACGAAAAAGGACCTCAGGACGCTTGTGGCGTCTTCGGGGTCTGGGCGCCCGGCGAAGAAGTAGCAAAACTCACCTATTACGGGCTGTATGCGCTGCAGCACCGCGGACAAGAATCGGCTGGTATTGCTACCAGTGACGGCAAGCGCATCAATGTCTACAAGGACATGGGCCTCGTGTCCCAGGTCTTCGACGAGACGACGCTGAACACCCTCACCGGGCACCTCGCCGTCGGCCACTGCCGCTACTCCACCACCGGAGCGAGCCACTGGGCCAACGCGCAGCCCACCCTCGGCGCAACTGCCACCGGAACGGTGGCCCTCGCCCACAACGGCAACCTGACTAACACTGCCGAACTCAGGGAAATGATCCTCGCGCTCAGCGGCGGCCAGTTGACCGGCGAAATGAAGCAGGGCAACACCTCGGACACCGCTCTGGTCACAGCCCTCCTCGAAGGCGAAGAAGGCAAGACCCTCGAACAGACCGCCCTTGAGCTATTGCCCAAGATCCGCGGTGGTTTCTGTTTCGTCTTCATGGACGAAGGCACGCTCTACGCAGCCCGCGACACCTACGGCATCCGCCCCTTGTGCTTGGGGCGCCTCGAACGCGGCTGGGTTGTCGCCTCCGAGCAGTCTGCCCTGGCCACGGTCGGCGCGAGCTTCATCCGCGAGATCGAGCCTGGCGAGTTCATCGCCATTGACGAGAACGGCGTCCGTTCCCAGCGCTTCGCGGACGCGACGCCGGCCGGTTGCGTTTTCGAGTACGTCTACCTTGCTCGCCCCGACGCTTCAATTGCCGGGCGCTCCGTGTACGAGTCCCGCGTGGAGATGGGCCGCCAGCTGGCCCGCGAAAACACCCAGGTAGCGGACATCGTCATCCCTGTCCCGGAATCCGGCACCCCTGCCGCAGTCGGCTACGCCGAGGAATCCGGTATCCCGTTCGCCCATGGCTTCGTCAAGAACTCCTACGTGGGCCGTACGTTCATCCAACCCTCGCAGACCCTGCGCCAGCTCGGCATCCGGCTCAAGCTCAACGCCCTCGAATCCGTGATCCGCGGCAAACGCGTGGTCGTTGTGGATGACTCGATCGTCCGCGGCAACACCCAACGCGCCATCGTCCGGATGCTCCGCGAGGCCGGCGCCGCAGCCGTCCACATCAAGATCTCCTCCCCGCCGGTCCAGTGGCCCTGCTTCTACGGCATCGATTTCGCCTCCCGCGCTGAACTGATCGCCAACGGTGCCACCATCGAGGAAATTACCCACGCCATTGGCGCTGATTCCCTCGCCTACATTTCCGAAGACGGCATGATCGGCGCCACCCAGCAGCCCCGCGAACGCCTCTGTACCGCCTGCTTCACAGGCCAGTACCCCATCGAGCTTCCGGGCTCGGACAAACTGGGCAAGAACCTGCTGGAGCGCACCGACCTCGGCGGACTGCCGACGTCGGGCATTTCTGGCGGAGCCGACGGCGCAGCCTTGGACGACCCGGCCAACAAGCCCGGCGCCACGGGCTGCGATCCCGGACCGGACGCCGAGTTTGAGAACCTGCTGACCGACGCCGATAAGAAAGAGTCTGTATGACCTCCGCATCCTCCGCCGCTGAGAACACAACCGGCATCACCTACGCGTCCGCGGGCGTCGACGTCGAAGCGGGCGACCGCGCCGTCGAACTCATGAAGGACGCCGTCAAGGCGACCCACAACAGCTCAGTGCTCGGCGGCGTCGGCGGTTTCGCCGGCCTGTACGACGTCTCCAAGCTGCTCACGTACAAGAGGCCCCTGCTGGCCACGTCTACTGACGGCGTCGGCACCAAGGTGGCTATCGCCCAGGCCATGGACATCCACGACACCATCGGCTTCGACCTGGTCGGCATGGTAGTTGACGACATCGTGGTGGTGGGTGCCGAGCCGCTCTTCATGACCGACTACATCGCTTGCGGCAAGGTTGTCCCTGAGCGCATCGCGGACATCGTTCGCGGCATTGCCGCTGCCTGTTCCGTTGCCGGAACTGCGCTGGTGGGTGGCGAAACCGCTGAGCACCCTGGCCTGCTGGGTGAGCACGAGTACGACGTCGCCGGTGCAGCTACCGGTGTTGTCGAAGCCGACGCTTTGCTCGGCCCGGACCGCGTCCGCGCCGGCGACGTCGTGATCGGCATGGCGTCCTCCGGCCTGCACTCCAACGGCTACTCCTTGGTCCGCCGCGTCATCAACCACGCTGGTTGGGCTTTGGACCGCCAGGTCTCCGAACTCGGCCGCACCTTGGGTGAAGAGCTCCTGGAACCGACCCGCGTCTACGCCGCCGATTGCCTGGACCTCGCCCGCGCCTTCCCGGTTTCCGGCCTCGGCACCGCAGCCGGTGCAGTGCATGGCTTCAGCCACGTCACCGGCGGCGGCTTGGCGGCCAACCTGGCCCGTGTCCTGCCGCAGGGCCTCGTGGCCACGGTTGACCGCGCCACGTGGGAACTGCCGGCCATCTTCAAGCTGGTGTCCGAGCTCGGCAATGTGCCCCTGGCCGATCTCGAGCGCACACTCAACCTGGGCGTCGGCATGGTGGCCATCGTGTCCCCGGAGATCGCCGACGCCGCTGTTTCCCGCCTCAATGAGCGCGGCCTGCCGTCGTGGGTCATGGGTACTGTTGCCGCGGATTCCGCATCCGTGGACAAGAGCGGCCCGGACTACGTCCAGGGTGCCAAGGGCGTCGACGGCGGCGCGGTGCGCCTGGTCAACGCCTACGCCTAAGCGTTCTTAACGCAAAAGAGTGCCCACCCAATTGCCGATCTGGCAGTTGGGTGGGCACTCGTTCGTTTAAGGCCTAGGTGTTTAAGGTCTAGTTGCTTTCGCCAGCCATCACGCTGAAGGCCGCTCCGGCGGGATCACCGAGGACTGCCATGCGGCCGATGCCGGGGACGTCGAAGGCAGGAGCGAAGATCTGGGCCCCGAGCTCCACGGCCTTCGCCACGGATTCATTGACGTCGGCCACATTGAAGTACGTCATCCAGAACGGCGGCATACCCTCCATGGGCTGCTTCATGGCTCCGGCCACGGACTTTCCATCTACTACGAGCTGCGTGTACTCCTGCAGATCGCCGGCGGCGGCCGTCTCACTGGAGCATCCCGTCACGGCCTCGTAGAACGCAACGGCCTTGGCGACGTCGTTCGTCTGCAGTTCGCTCCAGACCACAGTGCCAGGCTCGTTGACCAACCCGGCGCCATGGTGGCTTCCGGCTTCCCAGAAACCAACCTGCGCACCGGTGGGATCGGCGGCGAAGAACATGCGGCCGCTTCCGTTGGGGACGCTGTCCGGCGGAAACAGGATGTTGCCGCCGGCCGCCGTCGCACGTTCAGCTGCCTCGTCAACCGAATCGACGGCAAGGTAGTTCGCCCAGTAGGACGGCACACCGGCCGCCGCCATGTCCGGCATTTGCTGCATCATGCCCGCGACGTAGCGGTCCTGCAGCTTGGCCATGTAGTAGGTCACGCCGTTACCGGCATCCATCGCGTCCAATTCCCAGCCGAACAGATCACCATAGAAGGCCTTGGAAGCCTCAATGTCCGACGACGACAGGTCCACCCAACACGGAGTTCCCTGCTTGTAGCTATCAACCTGCGGCATTGCTATCCCTTCGTTGAAGATGCCGGCATGCGCCAGCGGATACCACGTTCAAACTAGTACGGGGGTCCGACACTGACAACAGCCAGCGCGGGCGGACCCGATTGGAACCCCTCGCAACCCTCTATGCGTGAACTGCGCGGCCCGTGAACGCGACCAAGCGGTCCAGGCTGGATGCCGTCTCCGCGATTTCCTGGGCCGGGGCGAAGCTGCCGCTTGCGCGGACCTGCTCGCTGATGGTGTTCTGCGCGAGGACCTCGACGTAATTGGTGAGCTCATCTGCCACCGACACCTCAAGGCCCAGGGCCTTGGAGAAGTCCCAAGCGTGGACCAGGAACTCGAGGTTGAGAATGGAGGCGACCATCGGGGCCGGCAGTTCGGCGAAGCCCATGTCGATGGTGCCCTCGAGCCCGCGGCGGTAGAAGGCTTCCAGTGTGGGCTGCGCGAGATCTGCGATGCGCACCTCAGGCGACTTTCCGGCGTCGTCCGCTACATCGGCTCCCAGAGCCTTGGCGATGCTAGCGATTGAGCCAGCGAGGTGGTCAAGCAGCTGCGCCACGTTGAAGTCGGCACACGGGGTCGGGGTCTGTGCGTCGGCTTCGGTGACATGCGCCAGCACGCGCTGCACGATGGCAAGCGTGGCGTCAGCGGAGGTGAGCTCGGTGAGATCGGCAGGGGCAGCTGCCCATTCGTCGGCACCGGCGTCGCCCGTGGATGCCGCGGCGAGGAGGCGGTCGAGGTAGTGGTTCCAACCCTCGGAGTGGGCTGCGACGGCTTCCGGCGTCGGAAGCCCCTCGTGCACAAGGCGAACCGTGGTGCCGCCGTCGGCCGGCTCAAGGGTGATGGCTACGGTGGAGACGTTGTCCGCCGGCGCTTCAGGCTGCTCCCACGCCCAGGTGAAGACGACGCGCTTGCCCGGTTCGATTTCGGCGAAGGTTCCGGCTGCGTGGTGGCCCGGAGTGACGGTCCAGCGGTACTCGCCGCCTAGCTTCAGGTCGACGCGGGCGGCAACGGTCTGCCAGCGGCGGAGGCGTGCGGGCTGGGTGATGAGTTCGAACGCCTGGTCGACGTTGAGGGGAAGAAGAACGGTCTTGTCATAAATCATGATGATTCCTCTGTTGTTTGAAGGCGGTCGGTGGTGAAGTTCTGTGCGTCAGCAAGGAGCATGTCCAGCTCCGTGGTCCAGAACTGCTCAAAAAGCATCCGGAGTTCTCTCATGCCAGCGTTGTCCAAACGATAGAAGCGGTTGCGTCCCTCTTTGCGGGCCGCAACGAGGCCTACCTGCTCCAGCAGCAACAAGTGCTGAGAAACGGCGGACCTGCTCACCGTGAATTCGCCAGCTAGCTCCGTCACGGTGCGCTCGCCCGCCGCAAGAATTTGCAGCAGGCGCCGCCTGTTCGGCTCCGCGGCGACTTCCAGTGGGTCGAGCATGATTAATACGTTAGCCGTCACTAACGCATTCTGTCAACGGCTTTCGAGAGCGCACTACCGATGCCTACAGCACGGCGGGGGACGCCTCATCGAGAAGGGAACGAAAAAGGCCCGTGGGGCACGCCAATCATGGCGGGCCCCACGGGCTCAATCGTTTGCGTGGCATCCGGGGATGCCAAATGACCTCTTGTACGACGGCGGTACGCAACTCGATGCCGGAAGGCACCTGATGGTCGCGACAGCTATCCGATGCGGCGGGTGTCTACCTCGTCGTCATCGTCTTCCAAGTCCTGTGCGTACTTGTCCTCATAAGCCGAGTAATCCGGCTCCGGCGGATCATCCGCGAATCGGCTCGTCGCACGACTTGATGGACCCGTTAGCTCGCGCTGAAGGGCCGAATAGTCAGTGTTCGGGGAGTAGTACTTGATGTCCCGAGCCTGCTTGGTAGCTTTTGCCTTTTGACGGCCGCGCCCCATGGCGTGACCCCCTTTTGTACTTGGACCGGAGGTGGTCACCTTGGCGATCGGTGAGGCCCCGGAATGTTTGGTCAATTTGTCGTATGTCTAGATTACATGCTTTCCGGAGCAACTGCTCGCCACGACGTTCACGAAAGCGGCGTCACAGTCCCACCGGCAGCCTCAACATTCATCGGCATGAAAAACTTGGGTAGAGTCGCCCTAATATCGGGCCACACGCATGAAAGGCGCAAACTCAGACATGGGCCAGGACAACACCATCCCGGGCAACAACGGTACAGGCGACAACGAGTCGCCGGTAGACCCTGGTTCAGGGACCGAGGATCCGGCGACTTCGGGCATCGATCCGGAAAATGGCGTAACTGGCGAAACCGAGCCTGAGGATGACGTTCCCTCCGAAAAAGAGTCTCCTCTGCGGAGCACCCTGGACGCCATAACGCGATATCGGCTCATCATTGGCGGCATCGTGCTGGCTGTATTGATCCTCATCGGGGTAGTGATCTGGGTCCTCGTTGGAGCCTTGGCCAACCGTCCGATGGCCGACGCCACCCCCGAGCCGGCCACGTCCACCAGCCGTGGCACCCTTCCGGCGGACATTGAGGCGAAGGACTACCAATTAGGCGATTGCTTTGAGGATTTCGACTCCAACGCAATCAAGGCCAAGGTGGTGGACTGCACCACCGACCATTCGGCGCAGCTGGGCGCCATTTTCCGGTACAAGGCAGACGACACGTTCCCCGGACGCGATGCGCTCAAGCAGAAGGCGCTCGAAACCTGCAGGACGGCCGTTCTTTCGCCGAGCATCGCAAATTACACACTCATCAATGAACTCGTTTACCCCAGTTCCGACAGTTGGAACGTCGGAGATCGCCGCGTGGACTGTTTTCTGGTGACGAAGTCGGGCAACACCATCAAGGAGAGTCTTCTGCAGAAGTAGCGCCGCCAGCCCCAGTCCGCCGGCAGCAGTTACTCCTTCCGCCTCACCGTCAGGCCGCTACCCGCCGGAGCGCCGCCGTCGGGACCTGACAGAGCCTCGAGCCCTTCGATGGTGAGTTCGTCGACGTCGGCCGCCGTGTCCACCAGTACGGTGTCGCCATCCACGATCTCTCCGGCGAGGATCTCCTTGGCCAGGCGGTCGCCGATCTCGCGTTGAACCAGCCTGCGCAACGGACGCGCGCCGTAGGCGGGATCGTAACCGGACATCGCGAGCCAGGCGCGGGCGCCGTCGGTGACCTCGAGGATGAGCCGACGGTCGTGCAGTCTCTTGGTCAGCTCGTCCACGTGCAACTCGACGATCCTGGCGAGCTCGTCCACGGTGAGGGCATCAAACAGGACGATCTCATCGAGCCGGTTGAGGAATTCCGGCTTGAACGAAGCGTTGACCACGGCCAGGACCGCATTTCGCTTCGACGAGGCGTCCAGGGTTGGATCCACGAGGAACTGGCTGCCATGGTTTGAGGTCAGCACCAGGATGGTGTTCCGGAAGTCCACAGTGCGGCCTTGGCCGTCGGTGAGGCGGCCGTCGTCGAGCACTTGGAGGAGGATGTCGAAGACTTCCGGGTGGGCCTTCTCCACCTCGTCGAGCAGGATCACGGAATACGGGCGACGGCGGACGGCTTCGGTGAGCTGACCGCCTTCCTCGTAGCCTACATATCCGGGAGGAGCACCGACCAGGCGGGCCACGGAGTGCTTCTCCCCGTACTCGGACATGTCGATCCGCACCATGGCGCGTTCGTCATCGAACAGGAAGTCGGCCAGCGCTTTGGCCAGCTCGGTCTTCCCGACGCCGGTGGGGCCGAGGAACAAGAACGAACCCGTGGGGCGGTTGGGGTCGCTGATGCCCGCGCGGGCGCGGCGGACGGCGTCGGAAACGGCGGCCACGGCCTTGGATTGGCCGATCAGCCGCTTGCCGATCTCCTCTTCCATGTGCAGCAGCTTCTGGGATTCGCCTTGCAGCATGCGGCCTGCGGGGATGCCGGTCCAGGCGGAAATGACTTCGGCAATATCGTCCGCCGTGACTTCGTCGGCAACCATCAACGCAGGCTTTGCTTCGCCCCGCGCCTCCCTGGCGGATTCCTCCTCGGCCGCCGCACTGAGTTCGCGCTCCAACGCGGGCAACTCGCCGTAGAGAATGCGCGAGGCAGCCTCAAGATCGCCTTCGCGCTGGTACTTCTCGGCGGCGGATCGCAATTCGTCGATTTTTGCTTTGAGGTCACCAACCCGGTTGAGTCCGGCCTTCTCAGATTCCCAGCGGGCGTTCAATGCCGCCAGGGTTTCCTTCTTGTCCGCCTTGTCAGCGCGGAGGGCTCCGAGGCGTTCCACTGAGGCAGCGTCAGTCTCGCGGGCCAGGGCCAACTCCTCCATGGTGAGGCGGTCCACGGCACGGCGAAGCTGGTCGATTTCCTCGGGAGCGGAATCGATCTCCATGCGCAACCGTGATGCGGCCTCGTCCACGAGGTCGATCGCCTTGTCCGGCAACTGACGGCCCGAGATGTACCGGTTTGAGAGCGTGGCGGCGGCCACCAGGGCAGAGTCTGCGATAGCCACCTTGTGGTGGGCCTCGTAGCGTTCCTTGAGGCCACGGAGGATCCCGATGGTGTCCTCCACGCTCGGCTCTCCGACGTAGACCTGCTGGAATCGGCGTTCCAGGGCCGGATCCTTCTCGACGTTCTCGCGGTACTCGTCCAAAGTGGTTGCACCGATGAGCCGGAGCTCGCCGCGGGCCAGCATGGGCTTGAGCATATTGCCTGCGTCCATGGCACTTTCGCCCGTGGCACCAGCGCCCACAACCGTGTGGATTTCGTCGATAAACGTGACGATCTGACCGTTGGAGTTCTTGATTTCCTCCAATACTGCCTTGAGGCGTTCCTCGAACTCGCCGCGATACTTGGCCCCGGCCACCATGGAAGCGAGGTCCAAGGCGATCAGGGTCTTGCCGCGCAGGCTTTCCGGGACGTCCCCGGCCACCATGCGCTGGGCGAGGCCTTCGACCACGGCCGTCTTACCCACGCCGGGTTCTCCGATCAGCACGGGGTTGTTCTTAGTACGGCGGCTGAGGACCTGGACGACCCGCCGGATTTCGCTGTCCCGCCCGATCACGGGGTCGAGCTTGCCGGAGCGAGCTACGGCAGTGAGGTCCATACCGTATTTCTCCAGCGCCTGGAAGGTGTTTTCGGGGTCCGCGGAGGTGACCTTCCGGTCCCCTCGGACACCCGGCAGGGCGGCGAGGAGCGCTTCATGGGAGGCGCCGGCGTCGCGCAGTAGTTTCCCTACGGCGTCGCTTCCTGCGGAGAGCCCCAAAAGAAGATGCTCGGTGGACACGAAAGAATCACCGAGTTTCTCGGCCTCGTGCTGGGCGGCCTGGATGGCTTGCATGGAGGGGCGGGAGAGCTGCGCTTGTTGCACGGAACTGCCCGACGACGACGGCAGGGCCTTGATCGCCGAACTCGCCTGCACACTCACCGCGTCCGGGTCCGCTCCGGTGGCGCGCAAAAGCGCGACGGCGACGCCCTCGCGCTGGTCCATGAGCGCCTTGAGCAGGTGGGCCGGCTCCAATTGCGGATTTCCGGCGGTGGAGGCGTTCATGGCCGCTGCGGAAAGAGCCTCCTGGCTCTTGGTGGTGAATTTGACGTCCATGGAAGAGCTCCTTTCGGGAAGATGACCGTTTCTCAAAGTTGAGTCTACTATGCTCAACTTTGGCAAACCGACTCTCCCGCTCCATGTTTGCCGACGGCGAAACCACTGTCCATAGTCCACCCCACTTATGTGGAAAAGCCCCTCGCCGTTTGCAGCTCCTGGCCCTAGGATCGGTTCTGACTGGGCGGATCACCCACCCGGCAAGCTGAGAAAAAGGACGCGCAATGAAGAAGTTCGTTGTTCTCTACAATGCACCGCAATCGGCCGAATCGGCCATGGCTGACAGCACTCCCGAGGCAGCAGCGGAAGGCATGAAGCTGTGGATGGACTGGGCCACGCGGGCTGGTGACGGGATTGTTGATCTCGGCACACCCCTCGGCGCAGGCAAGATCGTTGGGAATTCCGGAGTGTCCGATGCCGAGACCGGCGTAGGCGGCTACAGCGTCCTGCAAGCGGAGGACATGGACGGAGCCCTGAAGCTCCTCGAAGGCCACCCGCATTTCCTCATGGCACCGGAAGCCTCCATCCACATCTACGAACAACTCGACATCCCGGGCATGTAACGCTCGCGACAACGTGGGTCCGGGCCACGCGCAGCGTTCGGAACGCAGCACTCGGCCCGGACCCACTATCACTACAAACCGCCGTACGATATGCACATGGCACCCTTCACAGTCACCCGCAATGCACTCATCCCCGCGACTCCCGCGGACATCTTCCCGCTGGTCAACAACTTCCACGAATGGACCAAATGGTCTCCGTGGGAGGCGGTTGACCCCAAGCTGAGCCGCACCTACTCGGGCAATGAATCCGGCGTCGGAGCAAAGTATGCCTGGAGCGGCAACAACAAGGCCGGCACCGGCAACATGGAAATCGTCGGCTCCGAGGAGCCCGGCAAGATCGACATTCGCTTGGAATTCACCAAGCCGATGAAGGCCGTCAACCCCACAGAATTCACCTTCGTGCCGGAAGGCGACGGCACCCGGGTCACGTGGACAATGACGGGCGAGAACAAAGGCCTCGGCAAGATCTTCGCGTTGTTCATGAACATGGACAAGATGGTGGGCGGCGACTTCGAAAAGGGCCTGACCTCGCTTTCTGCGGCAGCCACCCAGAAGAACTCGTAGTCCGTCCGGGCGCAGGCCATGGCTGTCTACGTTGATCCGCCGCTATGGCCCGCGCACGGGACAGTGTTTTCACATCTGGTCTCGGACACATCGCTCGACGAATTGCATACTTTTGCCAAGGCCGCGGGGATCCCCGAACGGGCCTTCGACGGCGACCACTACGACGTCCCCGAGCGCCGCTACCAGGATCTCCTGTCCGCCGGGGCCATCCCCGTTGAGGCCCGCATTTTGGTGCGCAAGCTGATCGCGAGCGGCTTGCGCATCCCCGCCCGTGAGCGGAGCAAGGCCCTCACAGTGCCCCTGCTGGAGCGCTGGAATTCGACGCTTCCGGGACATGAGGAGCTGGGGTTCGAACTCCTGGAGCGCTGGGGTGAGGAGCACCGGAAGTACCACAGCCGCACGCATTTGCTGGCGGTACTCGAAGCCTTGGACCTCCTCACGGACCCGGCGCTTCCAGCGCGCTCGGTCACCCTTGCCGCGTGGTTCCACGACGCCGTCTATGAAGGAATCGCCGGACAGGACGAGGAAGAATCAGCCAAGTTGGCCGAGGACCGCCTCGCCATTGCGGGCCTTCCCGAGTCAGTCGTGGACGAAGTTGCCCGGCTCGTCAGGCTGACTTCCACGCACAGCCCCACGCCGGATGATCTTGCCGGCGCCCTCCTGTGCGACGCCGATCTCTCCATCCTCGGCGCGGAACCCGCAGCTTACGCCCGCTACCTGACGGCTGTCCGCGAGGACTACGCCCACGTTAGCGATCCCGACTTTGCCGCGGGCCGGGCCGCGGTGGTCCGCCAATTGCTCGCTCTGGATCCGCTCTTCCACAGCGAGCGCGCGAAAAACCTCTGGTTGGACGCCGCCAGACGCAACCTGGAGGCCGAACTGTCATGACAATGGCGGCGATAGTGCACCGGCAGCTTCCGTTCGCGGTGAGGTTTGAGTGGGGGCTCGACGGCGCCCGCGCCATATCGTCCGGAGCCGACCTTGCCGTTGTGGTTGACGTCTTGTCCTTCACCACGTGTGTGAGCGTCGCCGTCGATCGCGGCGCCATGGTGTTCCCTTACCCGTGGATGGATGCGGGTGCGGAGGACTTCGCAGCCCACCATGGCGCCCTGTTGGCGGGTCCGAGGGGTGGTGGCGGACTGAGCCTCTCGCCGTCGAGCCTTCGCGACGCGCAGACGCTGAGTCGCGTGGTCCTGCCCTCGCCCAACGGTTCCGCACTTGCCCATGAGCTCTCCCAGGAAGTGCCGCTCATCGCAGCAGTGTCGCTGCGTAACGCGGCCGTCACCGCGGATTGGGTGGCGTCCGAACTGCCGCCTGACGCCGTACTCGCGGTAATCGCGGCCGGTGAGCGGTGGCCCGGCGGTCCGCTCCGGCCGGCCGTGGAGGATCAGATCGGCGCCGGGGCTTTCATCGCCGGGCTCGCAGCCGCGGGCCGGGGTGGCTTCACCCCGGAAGACGGCAGGGAAGGTTTCTCGCCGGAGGCTGAGGCCGCGATGGCAGTATTCAACGCTGCTGAGCCCCGGCTCCGCGACGCCCTGCAAAGCTGTTCAAGCGGCCGGGAGCTGATCGGCGCAGGGTACGCCGACGACGTCGAGATCGCCGCCGAACTTGATGCCGGATTCGCAGTGGCCCTGTTGAGGGATGGTGCGTTCGGGCGGCCCTGAGGCCCACCAAGCCTGTGTGCCGGTCAGCCCCGTGTGGCTAGCCCTTGTCCTTGATCCATCCCAGGATCACGGCTTCAAGCGCCGGCTTCTTTGTCTCGAAATCGGCATTGTCCACGAAACGCGCAACGCGGGAGACTTCGCCGTCACCCTCGAGCAGGCCCAGCTCATCGGCGATCGACGCGCCCTGGTGGAACATCAGGGTGACGTTCTTCTTTGATCGCGGAAAGAACGAGGCAATGTTTCCCTTGTAGATGAAGGTGGGTGCCTGCCATTTGATGGCTTCGGACAAGCGGGGGTCGACGGAGAGGATGAATTCCCTGATCTGACCGACCAGTTCGCGGTGCGGGTTGTCGTACTGCTTAAGCCAGGTGTCCACTTCTGGATTTCTATTGCCCATGGCAGTAACCATAAGCCTGGCCGCGGCCGCCGGAGCCCAAGGCGACACCTCGAATCATGGAGGCGTGACCTCCTACCTCCTTGGTCGACGGTGCCAGCCAGCGAACCGGAGCCGTGACAGCTAGGACCGTGGCGGTTCCGCTTAGAAGATCTGCCGGATGTTGGTCTTCGCGAGGTCGATCAGCTGGTCGCCGCGGCCGGAGAGAACCGTCCGGATCGCGTAGAGAGTGAAGCCCTTGACTTGTTCGGCGCTGATTGCCGGTGGAATGGACAATTCCTGCCGGGCCGTGCGGACATCGATGAGGGCCGGGCCGTCGTGCGCGAAGGCTTCAGCCAGACCCGCCTGCAGCCCCGAGGAGTCGTCCACGCGGATGCCGCGGATGCCCAGGGATTCAGCGAGTTTGGCGAAGTCCGGGTTTTCCAAGTCCGTGCCATAGTTGACGAAGCCAGCCGCCTTCATTTCGAGCTCCACGAAGTTCAGCGAGGAGTTGTTGAAGACCACCACTTTGACCGGGAGCTTGTTCTGCACCAAGGTGATCAGCTCGCCGAGCAGCATGGTCAGCCCGCCGTCGCCGGCCAGGGCCACCACCTGGCGCCCGGGATACGCGGCCGCCGCTCCGATGCCGTGCGACAGGGCGTTGGCCATGGTTCCGTGGTTGAACGAGCCGAGAAGCCGGCGTCGGCCGTTCATGGTCAGATAGCGGGCGGCCCACACCGTGGGGGATCCGACGTCGCACGTGAAAACCGCATCCGGTGCCGCCAACTCATCGACTAGCCTGCCAACGTATTGCGGATGGATGGGCTGGCCGTCCTTCGCCGGAGAGGCGAGGTCATCGAGCTTGGCGCGCGACTTCGCGTAGTGCTTGAGCGCAGCCTGGAGGTGTGTTCGTTTCGCCTTGCGCTTGATCAAAGGCAGGAGCGAGGCCGCAGCGTCCTTGACTGTGCCCACGAGTCCAAGATCAATCCGCGCGCGCCTGCCAAGCTGCTCGCCCCTGATGTCCACTTGGATGATCTTCGCGTTCTCTGGGTAGAACTGCTGGTACGGAAAGTCGGTACCGAGCATGAGCAAGGCCTCACAGCTCTCCATCGCACGGTAGCCGGAACTGAACCCCAAAAGGCCGGTCATGCCGACGTCGAACGGGTTGTCGTATTCGACGTGTTCCTTGCCCCGCATCGCGTGGACGATCGGCGCCCCCAACGCGTCCGCCAACGCCATGACCTCGGCGTGCGCACCCGCGGTGCCGGCACCCGCGAGGATAGTCACTTTGCCGGCCGCGTTGAGTATCTCCGCCGCTTCGGCGAGTTCGCGGCTATTGGGCCGGATCTCCGGGCGGGCGGCCCGGATCACCGCGGTCCGGTCGCTTTGCGCCTCGGCGAGGGCCACATCACCCGGGATCACGACGACGGCGACGCCCCGCTTCTCGACCGCGGTCCGCATGGCGATTTCCAGGATCCGGGGCATCTGGCTGGGATGTGCGACGTGCTCGACGTAAACGCTGCATTCCCGGAATAACTCCTGGGGATGCGTCTCCTGGAAGTACTGGCTGCCGATCTCTTCGCTGGGAATGTGCGCGGCGATGGCCAGCACGGGGACCCTGGACTTGTTGGCATCGTAGAGCCCATTGATCAGGTGGAGATTGCCGGGGCCGCAGGATCCGGCGCACACAGCCAGCTCGTCCGTGAGGCCTGCCTCGGCCGCGGCTGCCAGCGCGGCGGCTTCCTCGTGCCGGACATGGACCCACCGGATGCTCTCTTCATCCCTCAGCGCGTCCGTGAATCCGTTCAGCGAATCTCCGGGGATCCCGTAGACGCGCTGGACATTGTTGGCTTTGAGGGTGGCGACGATGTTCTTGGCAACGGTGTTCCTGGCTGCGGACATGGACTGTTCCTTTCGAGGGGAGGCAGTGCAGACACGGCCTACGCTACTCCGGAACAGTTCGTGGTGCCTTATCCGGGGAGGCTAGCGGTAGGTGCTGACGAACGGGCGGTTGCTGGGCACGATCTGCTTGCCCAGCGGCATGAGTGATACCGGAATGAGCTTCAGGTTGGCGATGGCCAGTGGGATCCCGATGATGGTGATGGCCATGGCGAAAGCCGTGACCACGTGGCCGATCGCGATCCAAATGCCCGCAACCAGCAGCCAGATGACGTTGCCGATGAGCGGGAAAACTCCCCCGCCTCCGGGCTTGTCGACAACCATACGGCCAAACGGCCACAACGTGTACGAGGCTATCCGGAACGACGCGATGCCCCACGGGATGGTCACGATCAACAAGCAGCAGACAATTCCGGCCATGAAGTACCCCAAGGCCAGGACGAAGCCGCCGAAGACGAGCCAGATGATGTTAAGCAGCGTTTTCATATCTTCCATTGTCCCTTGCGGGACGCGGCCAAGGCCTAGGGGTTCGCCCTGAGATCCCCCTGATCTTCCGATCCCCGCTCACATATGTGGCCCTTTCCCCCGACGCTCGCTCACGTATGAGCCCAAACGGCGGCACCCACCTTCAGATGATCCGAAGGAGGGCGCTCTATTTTGGCCCCAAAGGTGAGCGAGCGTCGCGCCGCCCCAACGCTCGCTCACCTTTGCGGCCCTCTTGGCTGACGCTCGCTCACCTACGGGCGCCAGGGCAGGCCATCGCCCGCCGGGACACCGCGGGCCAGGGCCTACTTGCAGTTGGCGCTCAGCCAGGTTGTAACTGGAGCCATCGCTTTTTCGAACTTGCCGCTCGAGTACACGGTTTGATCCTTCAAACCTGCGATCGCGGTGTCCTTCAGGTTGGTGAAATCGGCTTTGAGCGCATCTGGGACACGCTGGGCCGTAGCGGCAAGCTCGGCTTTGTATTGCTCCAGTTCAGCGGTCTTTCCCTGCGCCGCAGACATTGGCAGCAACGAAGCTCCCGTGGCCTGTTGCGAAATAGTGGAGCACATCTCGGCCGCCGAAGCGAAGCCTCCAAAGGGCCCCGACGACGGAGTTGGGCTTGCGGATGCGGAGCCACCTCCAGAAGAGGCCGACGGCGTGCCCGCCGATGCGGTGCCTGCCTGCGATGAGCAACCAGACAATGCCAAAGCGGCGAAGAGGGCGACTGTCAGGTAGCGGATAGGGCCGTTAAGAGGTTTAACAAGGATTTTCAAAAGGTCGCATTCTGCTTGATCGTCTGTCTCCGGAACCGTTCGGTCTCCGGAGTCAATGGCATTCTGTCCCCGCCGTGGAGTGTAGCCCGAACGGACCCCGACCTTCCAAGTTGACTTCTGGCGGCCTTTGGCCCGCTTTCCTAATCCCGCACCAGCAGGGTGTCCAGCTTGGTGAACGAGGTACCCCACCCCTCGCGGGTCATTTCAACCCATTCGTCGGAGTCAAACGGGCCTTGGGTGAGATGAAGCCGCGTGCGGTCGCCTTCCAGCACCTCGAATTCAAGGCGCATTTCGAGCAATAGCGTGATCCCGGCGTCGGGCTCTGCTTTCTGGGTGGCGACAAGGAGGGCGGGCGGATCGTAAGCGGTGATGACGGCGTCAATAGGCGATTCCTTGGGGGCGCCATCCTCATTCCAGGTCATGACGAGCTGCCAGACGCCGCCCACCCTGGGTTCCACGACAATCTGGTCGCGCGGCGAATCAACACCTACTGGC
Organism: Arthrobacter sp. DMZ02-1R; assembly: GCF_057747935.1. Lineage (NCBI taxonomy): Bacteria > Bacillati > Actinomycetota > Actinomycetes > Micrococcales > Micrococcaceae > Arthrobacter > Arthrobacter sp. DMZ02-1R. Next base: position 538,802 of record NZ_CM173230.1, on the reverse strand, counting down.
CCGAACCATGCGGCGAGCTGATCGGGGTCCATGAAGGCCTCGAAGACGAGCTCCCGTGGGGCATCGAATTCGCGGGTCATGGTGAGGATGTGCTGTTCCGTGTTCATTGCTTGACTCCTGGATCCTTTGAATCGTGCTGAATCTTGCGTAGGTGGGCATCGAGGCGGGTAAAGCTGGCATCCCAGAAACGCCTGTATCTGTCCATCCATTCGGTGGCTTCGCGCAGTGGTTCCGCTTCCAACTTGGAAGACCTCCATTGCGCATTCCGGCTCCGGCTGATGAGCCCTGCGGTTTCCAGGACTTTGAGGTGCCGAGAGACGGCGGGAAGGCTGATGTCGAACGGTTCGGCGAGCTCGTTCACGGTAGCTTCACCCTCCGAAAGCCGGGCCAGAATTGCCCTTCGGGTGGGGTCGGCGAGGGCCGAGAAGATGAGACTGAGCCGATCTGTGGACATGTTTAGGGCCTCTGTATTTAACCATTCAGCTAATTAACTGATGTGTTAAATATGCGCAGCTGAACGGCGGCTGTCAAGGGTTTCTTGCGACCCTCGCTCACTTTTGGGGGCTAATCCTCGAACCCTCGATCACATCATCTGCAGGAGCATCGCGCCAAAAGGCACCAAACCTGAGCGGGCGTTTGCCGAAAAGGCACCAAACGTGAGCGAGCGTTTGCCGGGGCGTCAGGCTTTGGCGGCTTGGACGAAGGCGCGAACGAGGTCGAGGTCCTTCACACCGCGTGACGACTCCACGCCGCTGGACACGTCGACGCCCCAGGCCTCGGCTTCGTGTGCTGCCGCTCCGACGTTGGCCGGGGTCAACCCTCCCGCCAACAACCAGTGGCGCCCACCCAGGCCCAGTTTCCGGACCGAGGAATAGTCCCAGGCCTCCCCCGAACCGGGCACTGCGGCGTCGATCAGAAGCAACTCCTCGCCCCAGTCGTCAAACTCCCCCGGAGCGGCACCCATGGTGACGGCCCTGACCAGCCGCATGCCGGCGTCGTGCACGGCCTTAACATCTTCCGGAGTGCGGCTTCCGTGCAGCTGGACCCATGCGAGACCGGCCTCGCGGGCGGTTGCGACGGCGTCGGCGGCCGATTCGTGGCGGAAGACCCCGACGGCGATGACGCCTTCCGGCACATGGACCAGCAAGTCCCGGGCCCGGTCGGTCGATACCTCGCGCGGGCTCTTCGTCAGCACGAAACCCACGGCGTCTGCGCCGGACCCGACGGCGGCCTGCACGGATTCAGGCGTGCTCAAGCCACACACTTTGACGTACATTCCGCACCTCCAAACCGTTTACCTCCCTACGACGTTAGCAAGGGCCCCGGCGATTGTTGAACCGTGCCAAGATTGCGCCGATGTTACGCGAGAGTTCAGCCGCCCAAAGGCAGGCTCGGGCTAGGCTGGAGCGCATGGAGATCATCCGTTTTGCCGAGCTCAGACCTGAACCGTGGCGCAACGGCGGCGGGGTGACCCGCGAACTGGCCAGCCATCCGAAAGCAGCATCGGCGCAGGACGGGGCGTGGGACTGGCGGGTCAGCATTGCCGACGTCGGATCGGCCGGCGATTTCTCGACGTTCCCCGGCATGGAGCGCGTCATCACAGTGATCGACGGCGAGTTGCTGTTGCTTACTGTTGACGGCGAAGAGCACCCCTTGGAAAAGTATCGGCCTTTCCGGTTTTCGGGCGAGGCGGCCTCTGCCAGCGCACTCCCGACCGGCGACATCCGGGACCTCAACGTGATCGCCCGGGCCGGCGAATTCAAGGGTTACACGTCCATCATCGAGCTCTCGAAGAGGCGCGCGCACCCGGTGTTCGAGGGTCAGATGGCCGTCCTCTTGGAGGGCAAGGCTTCTGTCACACCCGGGGCGGAGCCTGCCGACGCCGCGGACGGCTCGGACGGGGAGGCTGCCGCGGCGGCCGCCGAGTCCATCGAACTCGCCCGCTACGACGCAGTAGTAGGTTCCGACACCCGCAGCCCGGAAATCCTGGGCCGTGGATTCCTCGCCGTCATCTCGATCGACCGCGTGGAGCATGCGCACTCCTAGGTCCCAGCACTGGACATAACAGCAATATGCCCACTCGCTGAGCCCACGGCAGCGCATGTCCTTCATGGTGTTCGCAATATGCCCACTCGCGGAGCCGAACGCTGGACATGTCCCTTGGTAAAGCCCACGACCGCGCATGTCCCTGGTGAGGCTCGCCACCAAAGCTGGCTACCCGGCGTCGGGATTTGCTAGCCTCGAAGGAAGGCCCGCAGAGGGACCTCCGGACGACGGTTCAGTACCCGGCACGCGACAAGACTGGCCAAAGGATCTGTCATGTCGTGGTTAATCCTCATTCTGTCCGGTGCGCTCGAGGCCGTCTGGGCCGCAGCGCTCCACCGTTCCAACGGCTTCCGCAAGCCGGTCCCCTCCGCCATCTTCCTGGTCACCGTGATTGCGAGCACCGCAGGTCTGGCCTTCGCGATGCAATCCATCCCCACGGGCACCGCCTACGCGGTGTGGGTGGGAGTCGGCGTCGTCCTCACGGCCGCTTACGCGATAGTCACCAAAGTTGAGCGCCCGACGCCGGCCCGGCTGCTGCTGCTCGCCGGGATCGGCGTGTGCGTGGTCGGCTTGAAGGTGGTGGCGTAGCCGTGGCCGCCAAGTTTGCATGGGCCATTTTGCTGGCCTCCGCCGTGCTCGAAGCGGTGTGGGCAACGGCCCTCGGCCTGTCCGACGGCTTCAGCCAGGCCATCCCCACCGTGGTCTTCGCCGCGACGGCGACCCTCAGCATGATCGGCCTCGGCATCGCGGTGAAGCGCATTCCCCTTGGCACGGCCTACGCCGTCTGGGTCGGGATCGGGGCGGCACTGACGGTCGGCTGGGCGATGGCCACCGGCGTCGAACCGGCCAGCCCCCTCAAGCTGCTGTTCATCGCCGGAATCGTGGGCTGCGCGGCCGGGTTGAAGGCCCTGCCGACTGAAGCGCCGGAAGTGACCGAGCCAGCCCAACCTTAAGCGCCGGGCACGCGGAATACTCCCCCGCCCCGCGGAGTTGCCAGCAATGAGACGAACACTCGGCGAAGGAGAACCACCATGAGCCCGGAAACCACGAATGCCCAGCTCGGCGACGGCCTGACCGTAAGCCCCCTCGGTTTCGGCGGGATGGCATTGACGCCCGTTTATGGCGAGGTGGATCCCGCCGAATCCCTCAAGACGCTGCACCATGCCGTGGATGCCGGCATCAGCTTCATTGACACCGCGGACATTTACGGCGCGGGCGACAACGAGGAACTGATCGCAAAACTGCTGAGAAATCGCCGCGATGAGGTCCAGTTGGCCACCAAGTTTGGAATCGTGGGCAACCCGCGCGATGGTTACACCGACGTCCGGGGAGATACCGCTTACGTGACCCAGGCGGCGGAAGCGAGCCTCCGCCGCCTGGGCACCGACGTTATTGACCTCTATTACATGCACCGCCGCGACCTCCGCGTTCCGATTGTGGAAACCGTGGAGGCCATGGCAGAGCTTGTCCGGGCAGGCAAGGTCCGGCACCTGGGCTTGTCTGAAGTGACAGCCGAGGAACTGAGGGAAGCCAACGCCGTGCACCCGATCTCCGCTGTGCAGAGCGAGTGGTCCGTCTGGAGCCGGGACGTTGAACGCAACGTCGTCCCGACTGCGGCTGAGCTTGGTGTGGGTTTCGTACCTTATTCGCCGCTTGGCCGGGGCTTTCTCACGGGAACCGTCAGCGCCGATCAACTCGGCGACAACGATTTCCGGCACCGCATCCCCCGTTTTGCCGACGGCGCCCTCGACGCCAACCAGGCGGTTGTTGCCGCGGTTCGCGCCGTGGCCGCGGAGCTATCCGAGAGCACCGGCCGGGATACAACCCCCGCCCAGGTGGCTTTAGCCTGGCTATTCGTCCAAGGCCGCCGCCTCCAGCTCAGCGTGGTCCCCATCCCCGGGACACGCAAAGCGCACCGGATCGACGAAAACCTGGGTGCCCTGTCCGTCGAGTTGAGTGCCGCCCAACTGGACGTGCTCGACGGCGCCGCGGACGCCGTCGTCGGCTCACGGTCCGCGGATCCCACCTGGGTTTCGCAGGGCCGCGAGTAACCGGCCGGCCGCACGCGGCTTCCGTAGAGTGGACGAATGGACTCACTCATTCATTCACTGCGTGACATCACCATCCGGCGAATCTCGGTCAGCGAGATGAACAACAACGTGTACCTGCTCACCGCGAAGGCAAGCGGTGCGCAGCTCCTGATCGACGCCGCGGACGACCTTCCGGCCATCCAGCGGATGATCGAGGACTCGGCCGCGGACACCAAGGCCACCCCGAAGCTGGCCCTGATCGCCACGACGCACCAGCACTGGGACCACGTCCGCGCGCTTCCCGGGTTGGTGGAAGCCACGGGCGCGAAGACCTCGGCCGGAGTGGACGACGCCGACGCGCTGCCCGTACGGGTGGACGTGCAGCTGCACCATGGCGATGTGGGAAACTTCGACGGTTTTGACATCACCGCGGTGCACTTGCGCGGCCACACTCCGGGTTCAATCGCCTACGTGTACCTGGACCCGGAAGGGCCCGCGCACATATTCAGCGGCGACTCGTTGTTCCCCGGAGGCGTTGGCAACACCCAGAACGATGCCGCCCGCTTTACTTCGCTGTTGAACGACGTGACGGAACGGCTGTTCGAGGCCTACCCGGATGACACCGTGGTGCATCCTGGCCATGGAGATCCGACAACACTCGGCGCGGAGCGGCCACACCTTGCGGAATGGCGCGAGCGCGGCTGGTAATCCCCAGGGACATGCTCATTCTTTGAGCCCAGGAGTGGACATATCAGGAATATGTCCACTCCTCGCTACCAACGTTGAGCATGTCCAGTGGAGTGCCTAGAGCACAGGTGGCCTAGCGGCCGCGACGCTCGTTCGACGCCGGAGCCGAGGCACGGCGCGGGCCGCTGCGGGCCGGGCGACCCGAACCCGAGTTGCCCGCGCCGGAGCCGTACGAGCCACCGGAGTTGCCACCGGTGTTCGAGGACCAGACGGACTTGTTGCCGCTACTGCGCGTAGCAGTTGCGGACTCGGTACGCGGAGCCGACGCCGAGCGGTTGGCCCCAGCAGCACGCTGACCAGTTGCCGGACGGCCGCTGCGACCGTTCTGGCCCTGTGCAGCGGGAACGTCATTCCGGTGAGTGGAAGCAGAGTTGCCGCGACCACGCGAGCTGCGGGCGACGTCGTCGTTCGCTGCTGCGCGGCGATCTGCACGGTTGATGTCGGTGCGTACCGGCTCGGAGCCAACCTTGCCACGGCCACCGCGACCACCACGGCCACCCGCAGTGGGTGCAGCTTGGGTGGTGCGGCGGTTGCGCTTGCGCTGGGCATTGGCGCCAGTGGAGGTGCCGCCACCCGGCTGCTGGGTCTTAGCTGCGAGCAATGCCGCACGGGTGCGCGGGTCAACCTTGTCGGCAACCTGGCCCACGAGCTGGGCAACCAGCGGGGAGCTGGCCGTGACGCGCTCGAATGAGACGTCGACGCCGGCAGCCTTCATGAGCTTCTTGACGTCGGACTGCTGCTCGGGAAGCGTCAGCGTGACCACGGTGCCGTCTGAACCTGCGCGGGCCGTACGGCCGGAGCGGTGCAGGTAAGCCTTGTGCTCTGTGGGCGGGTCCACGTGGATGACGAGTTCCACGTCGTCGACGTGTACGCCGCGGGCCGCGACATCGGTGGCCACCAGGACGCGGACCTCGCCGCTGGCAAACTCGGCAAGGTTACGGTCACGGGCATTCTGCGACAGGTTGCCGTGGAGATCGACGGCGGGGATGCCGCAATCGGTCAGGGTCTTGGCGAGCTTGCGTGCGTGGTGCTTGGTCCGCATGAAGAGCAGGCGGCGGCCGGCGCCGGAGGCCAACTCCACGATCAGCTGCTTCTTGACGGTCTGGTCGTTGACCACCAGGACGTGGTGCTCCATGGTGGTGACGGCTGCCTGGGGGTCGTCCACGGAGTGGGTCAGCGGGTTGGACAGGTAACGGTTGACCAGTTTGTCAACACCGTTGTCCAACGTCGCAGAGAAGAGCAGGCGCTGGCCCTGGGTGGGGGTCATATCCATGAGCTTCTTGACCACCGGGAGGAAGCCCAGATCGGCCATGTGGTCGGCCTCGTCCAGGACGGTGATCTCGACAGCTTCGAGGGTCAGGATGCGCTGCCGGATGAGGTCCTCAAGACGACCCGGGCAGGCGATGACAATGTCGACGCCGGCACGCAGGGCCTTTTCCTGGCGTGCCTGGGAGATGCCGCCGTAGATGACCGTGGTGTTCAGGCCCATGGCCTTGGCCAGCGGTTCGATGGTGGCGTTGATCTGGGTGGCGAGCTCACGGGTCGGTGCGAGGACCAGGCCCATGGGGCGGCCGGGCTTGCGGAAGTGCTTGGCTTCGCGCTCGGCGAGACGTGCCACAAGCGGGATAGCGAAAGCGATGGTCTTGCCGGAGCCCGTGCGGCCACGGCCCAGGACGTCGCGGCCTGCGAGCGTATCCGGGAGGGTCTTGACCTGGATGGGGAAGGCTTCTTCGATGCCATCTGCAGCGAGGGACTCGGCAATGGCCTTGGGCGTGCCAAGGGCAGCAAAAGTAGTCATGTGTTTCAAGGGTCTTTCTGGCGGTGTCCAACGGACATCGTCCCCCGACGCCGGTTGGGCCAAGGGTTCGCCGAGGAAAAAGTCAGTGATCGACCGGTAGGCAATAAGCCGTGGCCGGGACCAGAGAAAACGCGTTCATCGACGCAGGATGTGCCTCTCACATGAAAAAAGCCCACTCCCCGAAATCCGGGACTAAGCGGGCATCACTGCACATCAAGTAAATCCATTCTAGCATCCGCGGGCAGCCCGCCTTTCCACGGGGGTCTTTGTTGCCCAAGTAACTCGCAGTAGTTGTCGTTTTAGGGGCTAAAAGCGACAACAACTGCGAGCCAGTTGGGTGGGCGGCCGTTGCCCCGCGGGAGCAAGTCAGGGCACGCTTGAGCCATGACGCACCAGCACGACGGCGGAGCCCACCTTCACAGCGAACCGAACCACGACGTTGACGCGGCGCAGTTCTGGGACGAGGTGTACCAGGAAAAGGCGAAGAGGTGGAGCGGGAATCCCAATCCGCAGCTGATCGCGGAAGCCGCAGGCCTGACTCCTGGCACCGCCCTGGACCTGGGCTGCGGCGAGGGCGCGGACGCCATCTGGCTCGCCCAGCATGGCTGGACGGTGACCGCCGTGGATGTCTCCGCCGTCGCGCTTGAACGGGCAGCAGCCCACGCGATCGAAGCGGGGCTACAGGACCGGATCACTTGGTTGCAGAGGGACTTCGCAACGTGGCGCCCGGACGAGGCCTTTGATCTGGTGTCCGCCCAATTCCTTCATTCTCCGCTTCTGCCGTGGCGCGATTCCCTTGCCTCGGCCGCAGCAGCCGTGGCTCCCGGCGGGGCTTTGCTTGTGGTCGGGCATCACCCGGAGGGCCTGACTCCGTGGAGCGCGCACAAGGAAATGAAGGACAAGTTCTTCACTCCCGAGGACTCAGTAGAGGCGCTCACCCGCGGCCCTGGCTCGTGGAGGATCAACGTCGCCGATTCCCGGGAACGCGTGGTGACCGGTCCGGACGGTCAGCAGGCCACCACCGTCGATAGCGTGCTCCGGGCCCACAGAAAGTCTTAGGCTCTTACGTCGTCGGCTTCCTCGGCGCGGTGAGCCTCCGCGCCCTGACCACCCGGACCGCCCGGAGGCCGCCTGCCCGCCACGCGCGGCGCAATGATGAGTCCGACGACGGCGATCCCCGACGTCAGTGCGAACACGCCAGAGAAGGAGGCCGCCGTCGTCGTCAGCGCACTGAAGACGAGTCCAGTCACCGCGAGCGAGAGGGCGCCTCCCAGGGAATCGGCAATGGACATTGCCGAACTGTTGAAGCCTTGGTCCTCGGGGCGGGAGAGGGCCAAGGTCATGACGCTCAGGCGCGGGTACATCAGGCCCATACCGGCGCCCGCGAAGAGCCAGCCTGCAATCGCCACCGCGGCCGGCCACGCAAACACCGTGGTCACAAGGACAACGGCCACGGAACCAAGCACCAGCGCTGAACCGATCCGGACAGCCAAGGCATTCCCGAGCCTGGAACCCAGCCGGCCCTGGACAGCGGACGCTCCTGCCCAGGCGAGGGCCGATCCAGTCAGCGCGAGCCCTGCGAACGCCGGGGTGAAGGAGTACCGCTCCGTGAGAAGGTACGGAACATAGACCTCGGCGCCGAAAAACGCGGCTGCGGCGATTCCACGCATCAGGATGACGCTCGGCAATCCGCGGTGTGCGCCGAGGGTGCCGCGGGGAACCAATGGCTTCACGGCCAGCATTGCGATGACGAGCGCGACGGCGGCGATCACCCAGCCCACGCCAGGCAACTGGCCGGACAGGTTCAGGCCGAGGACGGAAAGGGCTGCGAGCGCAGCCCATCCCATGCGGCCGAACGCCCAGGGAACGTCCGCGGTGCCAGGCTTTGCTGGGCGCGGCGCGGTTTTCGAAGAGCCTGCCTCGCGCACGTCCGGCGCGGAACGCATGCCGCGCATGGCGGGCAGGATCATTGCAAGCGCCGGAACCACCAGGCCCACGACGCCCAGGAAGACCCAGTGCCAGCTACTCAACTGGGCCACCACGCCGGCCGCGAAAGGCCCGATCATCGAAGGAATGACCCAGGCAGCCGAGAACGCCGCAAAGACCTGGGCGTGCAGCCTGGCGGGGTAAACCCTTGCGATCACCACGTACAATGCGACCGTCATGGCGCCGCCGCCGAGGCCTTGGACGAGCCGCCCAGCGACGAGCATCGACATGGAACCCGCGGTACCGGCGACGAGCAGTCCTGCTGCGAACAGTGCTACGGAAGCGTACAGCGGAGCGGCGGGCCCACGCCGGTCCGCCCAGTTCCCTGCGGCCACCATCCCAATGACGCCTGTGGCGAGGGGACCGGCGAACGCCAAGGCATAGAGTCCGGCGCCATTCAGTTCGCGACTCACCAGCGGCATGATGGTGGTGACGGCCATCGATTCGAAGGCTGCCAGGAAGACCAGCGCGCAGGCACCCGCAGTGGCCAAAAGGTAGGGGCGTTGCAGGATGCCGGCTGTCGCGTCGTGGCTAGTCATCATCCCAGCCTAGAAGCCCAAACGAGTTTGGGGCCACAGACCCAGCGCGCGGGAGTCCGCGGGGGACCGCGGCAGCCCGGAAGGCGCGCTCACCGCCGACGGTGAGTCAAGCCGTCGTCGTCAGCCCGATTGCGGAGACCAGCTCACCGGCGGCGGTGGGTACGACGGCGCCAGTCGCCGTCGAGTCCGGGTTCAGCATCCAGCCGACCCGCTTGGCCGTGCTCAGCATCACGACGCTTTCGACGAGTTCGATCCCGGGAATGCGCTGCTGGATTGCTAGTTCCATCTCCATGATCTCTGCCAGTGAGCGCAGCCACATGATGATCACAAAGTTGGTACTGCCGGTGGTGGAGGCCGTGAACCGGACGTTCCTGACGGCCCGTAGCTCGGCGGCCGCGGCTTCATGTTGTCCTGCCGGAACATTCGCGAACCACTGGCACGTCATGGGAAAGCCGGAGAATTTCTGGGCAATTTCGCATCGGAAGGACAGCATCCGGCTCGCGAGCACGCGGCCGAGCTGCCGCTGCACCGTGGCAGGGTGGCGCCCCAGGGCACGTGCGATCTCCGCGGCGGAGGCCCTGCCATCCCGGGCGAGGAAGGGAAGAAGTGCCATGTGGCTCGCCGGCAGCGGGGTGACCACCGCGTTGGGGGCGGACGGATTGGCCGCTTCCGGCCCGGCAAGGGCGCGCAGCGCCTGCTGCTCCGCCCGGCTCAGCACATTGAGCCGCCACGCATAGCCGCTGGTGTGGATCCGCGTGCAGAGCGAGGTCCGGTACTTGGTGAGCCCCCGGATTTCCTTGAGCTTGGGCAATAGCCGGGTGCTGAACTCGCCAAGGTCTTGGGTGATCACGGTCAACATGAGGTCCCGGTTGCTGGCAGCCTCCTCAACCGTGATGATCTCCGGAATCGCGGTTAGCGCGGCAGTGACCTCGGGCCTGAGGTGCATTTCGCAGTCGACGTCTATCAGGGCAAGGCAGGCGTTCTTGGGATCGCCCATGAGGTGCGCCGTTGTCCAGGCCGCTCCGGACTCGCGCAGCCGGTCCCATCTGGAAGCCAACGTAGTGGCATGGACGTCGAGGACGTCGGCGGCGTCGGACCAGCTGATCCGCGGCGAGATCTGGAGGGCATTGATCAGCCGGAGGTCCTCTTCACTGAGTTCCATGAGCGATCCTCTCCTAGGTGGTGCGTGAATCCTGTTAATTCTGGCATGTTCCTGAATTTTTTCAGGGCTTTAGACGATTGTGAGGCTAATCACTCCACAATGGCTATGGATACTTACCAAACGTTCAGGAAACAGGAGAACAGATGTCGATCGCCGCAGACGCCAAAGAGATGCAGGGAGAAATCGCCCGGTTCCGCCACGAGCTCCACCAGGAACCGGAAGTCGGCCTGGACCTCCCGCGCACCCAGGAAAAGGTGCTCAAGGCGCTCGACGGACTCCCGTACGAAATCACCCTCGGCGAGAGCACGACGTCGGTCACTGCAGTCCTGCGCGGCACCGCGCCCGGTGCGCCGCACGCGTCAGCGCAGAAGCCAGCGGTGTTGCTCCGCGCCGACATGGACGGCCTTCCCGTCCAGGAGCGCACCGGCGTCGAGTTCTCCTCGAAGATCGACGGCGCCATGCATGCCTGCGGCCACGACCTCCACACGGCCATGCTCGCCGGAGCCGCTACGCTGCTGGCCGAACGGCGCCATCAGCTGGCCGGCGATGTGGTCCTGATGTTCCAACCGGGCGAAGAAGGCTTCGACGGCGCAGGCCACATGATCCGCGAAGGCGTCCTGGACGCTGCAGGCCGCCGCGTCGACGCCGCCTATGGCATGCATGTCTTCTCCTCCCTGGAACCGTATGGCCAGTTCTGCACTAAGCCAGGCGTGATGATGAGCGCCTCGGACGGGCTTTTCGTCACCATCCTGGGTGCCGGCGGGCACGGTTCGGCGCCCCATTCAGCCAAGGATCCCGTCACGGCGGCCGCAGAAATGGTGACCGCGCTGCAGGTCATGATCACGCGGCAGTTCAACATGTTCGATCCCGTAGTCCTGACCGTGGGCGTGCTGCAGGCCGGCACCAAGCGCAACATCATTCCCGAATCCGCCCGATTCGAAGCCACCATCCGCACCTTCTCGGAAGCCTCCCGCGACCGGATGATGACCGCCGTTCCGCAGCTCCTCAAGGGCATCGCCTCCGCGCACGGCCTGGAGGTGGATGTCGACTACCGCGGCGAATACCCCATGACCGTCACTGACGAGGACGAGACCCACACCGCGGAGAACGTCATCTCCGGCATGTTCGGCGATTCGCGGCTCTCCCGCTGGGCCACGCCAATCAGTGGCTCGGAGGATTTCTCCCGGGTCCTCGCCGAAGTTCCGGGAACCTTCGTAGGCCTCAGCGCCGTGCCGCGGGGCGTGGACCACACCACCTCACCGTTCAACCACTCCCCCTACGCCACCTTCGACGACGGCGTCCTGGCCGACGGTGCGGCGCTCTACGCAGAGCTCGCGGTCTCCCGCATCGCCACCCTCGCCGCCAGCAACTAACCACCACCCCAGCCACTTGGAGCAAGACATGACCGCCACCGTAGGCGCATCAGCCACCGTTCAGGTTCACAAGTCCCATTTGCGGACCCTCATTGGCACCGGCATCGGAAACGCCGTCGAATGGTACGACTGGGCTATTTACGCCACATTCTCGCCCTTCATTGCCAGCGCCCTCTTCAGCAACGCCGACCCCACGTCAGCTGTGCTCTCCACCCTGGCGATCTTCGCCGTCGGATTCGTGGCCCGGCCGTTCGGCGGCTTCGTCTTTGGTTGGATCGGCGACAGGATCGGCCGCAAGACCTCCATGACGTTCGCCGTCGGCCTGGCGGCCTTCGGCAGCCTGCTGATCGGCATCGCACCGACGTTCCAGGCCGTCGGGGCCCTGGCCTCGGTCATGCTTCTGGTGGCCCGCCTCATCCAGGGCCTCGCCCACGGTGGCGAACTGCCGTCGTCGCAAACGTACCTGTCCGAAATGGCACCCAAGGAAAAGCGAGGCTTCTGGGCGACCCTCATCTACACCTCCGGCACCGCCGGAATCCTCGCCGGAACCCTGTTGGGCGCAATCCTGACCGGGGTGCTGAGCAAGGCCGACATGAACGCGTGGGGTTGGCGCATCCCGTTCCTGGTGGGCGGCGCCCTGGGCATCTACGCCCTGGTCATGCGCGCCAAGATGAAGGAGACGGAGGCGTTCGAAGCCGAAGCGCCGAAGGAAAAGCGTGAGCCCATGTGGCCGCAGATCGTCAAGTACCGCAAGCAGGCACTACAGGTGATCGGCCTGACCGTCGGCCTCACCGTTGTCTACTACATCTGGGGCGTCGTGGCGCCGAGCTATGCGGCAACCACCCTCAAGATGGACCGCGGAGAAGCCCTCTGGGCCGGCGTCATCGGCAACATCGCGTTCATCGCCTCACTCCCGTTCTGGGGCAAGCTGTCGGACCGCATCGGCCGCAAGCCCGTGCTGATCATGAGCTCAGCAGGTGTGGCGCTGCTGCACTTCCCCATGACGTGGCTCCTGAAGGATTCCCCCTGGCAGCTGGCCGTCAGCATGTCCGTGATGCTGTTCTTCATCGCCGGCAGCGCCGCGATTGTCCCGGCCGTGTACGCCGAGCTCTTCCCCACCAAGATCCGTACCGTGGGCGTCGGTGTCCCGTACTCCATCTGCGTCGCTGCTTTCGGCGGCACGGCCCCGTACCTGCAGACCTGGTTGGGCAGCATCGGCCAGGCCAACATGTTCAACGTCTACGCTGTGATCCTGCTGGCCATCGGAATCGCGTTCGCCTTCACGATTCCGGAAACCAAGGGCAAGGACCTGACGCACTAAAACTCTCCCAACTGACTAGCAGTAGGTGTCGTTATGAGCCCTCATAACGACACCTGCTGCGAGTTGCTTGGGTTAGTCGACGTAACGGTTCCGGCCGGCGCGGAACCCGAAGAAAGCAGCCAACGATCCCACCACGAGGAACAGGATGCCGGCCGCCACGAAGCCACCCGTAACTTGGTGCAACTGGCCGACCATCAGCGTTCCGGTAGACCCCAGCCCGTAGCCGACGCCCTGCATCATCCCGGAAAGATGCGCCGCGGTGTGCGAGTCGCGGGTGCGCAGCATGATCATGGTCAAAGCCACGGCCGTGAGGCTGCCCTGGCCGAGGCCCAGCAGCGCGGTCCAGAGCCAGATCAGTTCCGTGGGGCCGAAGATGCTCAGGGCGAAGCCGCCACCGGTCATCAAGGCCACCACGGAATTGATGACGCGCTGATCCTTGAAGCGGGCCGCCAGGCCCGGTGCCAGGAATGAACCCAGCATTTGCAGCACGATCGAAACGGACACGATCAAGCCGGCCGTCCCGCCGTCGATCCCGCGATCACGCAGAATCGGCGCCAGCCAGGCAAACACACTGAAGGACATCATGGCCTGCAGCACCATAAAGATGGTGACCTGCCAGGCGACGGCGGAACGCCACACGTTCGCACCGCCGTCGGCGGCGTTGTGGCGGACGGGATGCTGGCGGAGCGCCAGCGGCAAGAAAAGCAAAAGTACGACGGCGGCGGGCAGCGCCCAGAACCACAGCGCCGAAGTCCAGTGCCCGGCAGCCGTGAAGACGGGGTAGGTGAAACCGGCGCCCAGCGCGGCAGAAGCGCAGATCGCCGTCGTGTACAGGCCACCCATGAGTCCGAGCCGGTGAGGGAAATCGCGCTTGACCACCCCGGGCAGAAGCACGTTGCACAGTGCTATCGCGGCGCCACACGCCGCCGTTCCAGCAAGTAGGGCGGGCAAGTGCCCGGCACCGGCGAGGTCCACGGGACGCAGCAACAGCCCCGCTGTTAGCACCGCCATCGCGCCGAGCAATACTCTCTCGGCACCGAAACGGCGCGCCAGAATCGGGGCGAGCGGCGCGAAAACACCCAACAACGTCACTGGCACAGTGGTGAGCACCACCACAGCCCAGCCCGGCAGTCCGGCGTCGGCAGCAACTTCCGGAAGGACAGCGGAAAAGCTCGAGAACACGGTCCGTAGGTTCAAACCGATGAGAACCAGACAGATCCCTAGGAAGACGAGTCCACGGCGAGTCTTGATCTGTGTGGGCTCGGCGGCGGGAACCTCATCGATCTCAGCATCGACGAGGATATCGGGAACGCCGGAATGCGGCTTGGTGTTCTTGGAAGCGCTTGAGGCGGGGGTCACCAGCCCATTCTGGCAGTTTGTCCACATACGCCGGCTCCGCCGTGGGGCTTTGACCGTGCGAAGGTATTCTGAGGGGGATGAGTGAAACCCCAGAATCCCCCGAAACACCGCAGTCCCCGCGCCCCGTGACCCCCGGCAGCCAAGCCTCCTTCGGCACCTATGGTGGCCGGCCGGTCAGTTTCGTGCGCCGTGGGACGCGCCTTCAAGGCCGCCGCCAGGCCGCGTGGGAAGAGCACTCGGACCGTTGGGCCATCCAGGTTCCACGGCATGTAGCCAACACTTCGGTGCACCCGGATTACGTGTTCGACGCCGAGGCGGAATTTGGGCGTAAGGCGCCGCTGATCGTCGAAATCGGTTCAGGACTCGGCGATGCCGTGTGCCATGCGGCGGAGGAGAACCCGGACAAGGATTTCCTCGCCGTCGAGGTCTATACCCCGGGACTTGCCAACACCATGATCAAAATCAACAGCCGCGGGCTCAGCAACGTCCGCGTGGTGGAAGCCAACGCCCCGGAGGTCCTGGCCACCATGCTCCCCGCGGGTTCGGTCAGCGAGCTCTGGGTCTTCTTCCCCGACCCTTGGCACAAGTCCCGGCACCACAAGCGCCGCCTCATTCAGCCCGCGTTCGCCGAACTCGCTGCGCGGTCCCTCAAAAAGGGTGGTCTGTGGCGGATCGCCACAGACTGGTCCAACTACGCCATCCACGTCCGCGAGGTCCTTGCCGGTTCCACTGAGTTTGAAAACGTGCACGACGGCGAGCGGACCGGCGCGGACAGCCCCCTCACCCAGGTGTGGGAATCGGGAGTCGAATCCATGGTGGGCGGGGCACCCGTCAAGGAAGGCCGCGCACCGGTCAGCACCGAGCACACCGGTCCCAATGAGGGAGTGGATCACGTGGGCGGGTGGGCTCCACGCTTCGATGGCCGGATCCGCACCAGCTTCGAAAACAAGGCCCACGAGGCCGGACGCATGATCTTCGACCTCAGTTACCGCAGGATCTAACCAGGGGTGCAGGCGACCGCTATTGGATAGTTGGCCTGATGCCTTTTAAGTGCCTTGGGAAGCATTCCACTGGCGCACGCGAATGAGGATTCAACCTATGCGTAGAGTCCCGCACTGCCCCCGCAGGTCGTTGTGGGAGGGGCAGCGCGGGGCGGGGTCTACGCTAGGTCCGAGGCGGCGCGGTGAGGGGCGATTTCGCCAGGTGTGCTGACATCGGAATCCGTGCTTTGGCTGCTGTGATCCGCCCTAAAATCAGCACCAACACCAGCGCGATGACCACGGGCACGCATACTGAGAGAACGATGATGCTGGTATCCACGCCGAGTCCGATGAGGACGCCGCCGAAGATCGGGCCGACAACCGATCCGAGTCGGCCCAGTGAAGCCGCCCAGCCGACGCCGGCGGTCAGCGTTGGTTGGCGGTACAGCGTCACTGCCACGGCGGCCTGGCCGATCATACCGGCCTGAAGTCCGAGGCCGACGCCACCGAAGACCAGTAGCAGCAGCGCTTTGTCCGGGCCGAGGAATGCAGAGATGGCTAGGAACGCGATCGCCGCTGCCGAGGTTCCAGCCAGGACCGACGTCATCCGGAATCGGCGCGATCCTAGGATTAGTACGCAGGCACCGATGATGCTTCCGATGCCCAGGGCCGCCGATCCCAGCGGTGCTAGACCGGTGCTGAAGCCGTAGCTGGTGAGCAGGGTCGGCAACCACGACGAGAACACGTAGAACACTGCGAAGATGAGGAACGAAAAAGCCCACAGGAGAAGCGTTCTGCTTCGTACGGAAGCATCGAACAGACGCGCAACTGACGCATGATGCTTGGCCTCGGCCGCGTCGTTGGGCGTGCTCGGTACGTGGCTACCGGACAGTCCGAACCACAGGAACGGCAGAAGTACAGCAGAAGCGATAGCTCCGATAATGAACACCCATTGCCACCCGAATGCGCCCACGATACCGCTCCCGGCCAGCCCTGCGATGAGAGCCCCGAGCGAGATGCCCGTCATCACGACCACCGCAATCGATTGACGCATACGACCAGGATTGACTGCGGTCGCATGGGAGACAGCGGCCGGCAGCACGGCACCCAGTCCCAGGCCGGTTACGAAACGTAGAACCGTCAGCTCCACAATCGAACCCGACCACGCTGTCAGCAGCGAACCCAGGGTGAACACCACGACCGCCGAAAAAATGACGTTTCTAGTGCCCAGCTTGGCCACGAGGCGCCCTACCGCCAGATACCCCAGAGCGACTCCAGCGCTGGTCAGTGCGAGCGCAGGAGTGAAGTGCGAGGGTTGAACACCCCAGTTCTTAGCGATCGCCGGTATGGACAGGCCCAACGCGACCGTGTCGTATCCATCGAGCACTACCGCGGTACATGCGAGACAGAGTACCCACCAATTCGGTTTGGTCTCTTCCTTCTTGGGTTCGCTCATCGTGTCCATCGGACATCCTTAAGGTTGTGAGGGCTTCGAATGCAGTCTCGAAGCGGGGGCATGCCAACGTCATCGGTGGCTCGCCATTCAAGGCCGTGGACGAGGCGCACGCGTCGCAGGCTACGTCACGGCGTTTCCCCGTTCAAGCCTGACATGTGCTCTCTCGCTGTCGGCCCAGCCACAGAAGCGGACTGGCGAAGTGCGCAAGTGTGATGGAGATCATGGCACTGCGTTAGTTTTATCTCCTTAGTGCTTAAAGGTCAAGCATCAATTTCCTTGACACCAAGTATCTTAGTGCTGATATTCTTTGGCATGACCTAGTTCACATTTCGGTCGTTTCTACGGCCTGCAGGACAAGTCGAGAACAACGTCGACGGCCAGCATGAGTGACTATAGAGATTGGTGGACCCTGAGGATGACAACGCTGAGCAGCGCGGGCATCGTGGACCGGCCGGCCGGTACGAATTCTGATGGATTCGTGCCCTCTGGCGACTTCGAACCAGGCATGGACATGCTGGATGAAATTTATGTCGGCGGCGTCTGGGCTCAAGGAGCGGGTGCGCTGATCGAGTCTGTTGATCCCGCAACCGCTGAGGTCTTCGCGACGCTCCATGGTGCCACTGTTGAGGATGTAGATGTTGCGGTCGCGGCCGGCCTGAAGGCCATTGAAGAGTCAGGCTGGGCCCGTAGGATGCCGCACGAACGTGCTGCTGTGTTGCACCGGATCGGCTCGGCTATCGAAGCCAACGCGGCCCGCATCGCTTTTCTGCAGACTCGGGACACGGGTAAAACCCTCAAAGAGACGCGAGCCTTGGCAATGAGCGCTGCGGCCACGTTCCGTTTCACCGCGTCGGCCCTTGAAACCATGGAGGATTCACTAACGCCGCCTCGGGGGGATTACCTGAGCATCTCCACCTATGAACACATCGGTGTGGTGGCTGCTATCACGCCGTGGAACTCCCCGATTGCCAGTGACGCGCAAAAGGTTGCCCCGGCACTTGCCGCCGGCAACGCCGTCGTGATCAAACCACCGGTATGGGCACCATGGGTGTCGCTGCTACTCGCCCGGATCTGCGACGAGTCCGGACTTCCGCCGGGTCTGCTTTCGGTGCTTCCGGGCCCGGGGCGGACCGTCGGGGATGCGTTAGCACGGCACCGGGATGTCGGCAAGGTCTCCTTCACCGGCGGCACCTCGACCGGTCGGCAGCTGGGCCATATCGCAGCCGAGAAAATCATGCCGATCACGCTGGAGCTGGGCGGAAAATCGCCGACCATAATTTTTTCGGACGCGGATCTGGACCAGGCCGTCGCCGGGGTGCTTTACGGCATCTTTTCCTCCAGCGGCCAGAGCTGCATCGCTGGTTCGCGGGTGTTCATCCAGCGCGCCATCTACGAAACAGTCCTGGCGCGCCTGGTCGAAGGTGCGAAAGCCCTGCGGGTGGGTCCTGGAACCAATCCGGACACGCAGGTTGCACCGCTGGTTGCCCACGCCCACCGAGATTTCGTTGAAAAGGTGGTCGAGGACGCACGATCCGCCGGGGCACAAGTCCTTTGCGGCGGTGCACGGCCTAGCGAGCGGGAACTACAGAAGGGCGCATACTACCTGCCGACCATCATCGCCGGTGTGGCGAACTCAGACCTGATCTGCCAGGAGGAGATCTTCGGTCCGGTGGCAGTCGTCCTTCCCTTTGATGATGAAGCTGATCTGCTCGCCCAGGCCAATGACAGTGTTTTTGGTCTCGCCTGCGGCGTCTGGACGGCAGACTACCGGCGGGCATGGCGCATTGCCCGTGCCGTTGCTGCCGGCACTGTCTGGATCAACACGTATAAGCAGTTCAGCATCGCTACCCCCTTCAGCGGGATCAAGGAAAGCGGTCTGGGAACCGAAAAAGGGAGGGACGGTATCCGTTCCTATATGCGCCAGAAGAGCATTTACGTAGATCTTTCCGGAGCACCTTTGCCGTGGGCCGGCGCATGAAATCCGCAGCAGTTATCGATCCATCCCCGATGAAAGGCAAGTCAGTGAGTGCTCACCCGTATAGCCCGGCATACCAGGCCGGAGGTTTCGGCTTCGTGTCCGGGGCGTTGTCCGTTGATGAAAACTACATACCCGTCAGTGGCCGTCTTGAAGCCATTGAGGCCGCTGCAACCAGGCTCTCTGAGCGGCTGGGAACCATCGGCATGTCCCTGCAGGACATCGTCAAGACCACCTACTTCGTCACGGATCTGACCTTGCGGGAAGAGGCCAACAGCCACTACGAACAGCTCTTCAGCGAGCCCCGGCCGGCCCGGACATTCGTGGAGGTTTCTGCTCTGCCGTACGGTGCGACGGTTGAAATTGAAGCCATAGCGCACCGGGGCGAGGAGTGAACAATGACTATCGCCACTTTGAACACGCGGGGACCGGAAGAACCACCCCAGCCGGTTGCCGACAGTGACCGGGCCGTAAACGGGGAGACAACCACACGGACCCTGAGAGTACAGCAGAAGACCTGGGAAGCAGACGGGGTCACCAGTGTCACCTTCGCTGATCCGTCCGGGGCGAAATTGCCCCAATGGAAGCCAGGCTCGCACCTGAGTCTTCATCTGCCCAACGGTCTGATACGCGAGTATTCGCTGTGCTCGAATCCGCTGAATCCGACCAGCTGGACAGTGGCTGTCCTGCGGACGCCTGATTCGCGCGGCGGCAGCCAGCTGGTCCACGATGGCCTGCCGGTAGGGTCGTTGCTCAAGGTCGAAGGCCCGCGCAATAACTTCGCGCTGGAAGATGCTGGACGCTACGTACTGGTCGCTGGCGGGATCGGCATCACCCCGATCATCTCCATGGCGCGGGAGCTTCAGGCCGCAGGGGCGGACTGGTCGCTGCTCTACACCGGCCGGTCCCGCGCCACTATGGCCTTTCTGCCTGAGATCGTGGCCCTTCCTCAAGACCGGATTACCATCCACGCCGATGACGAGGCCAATGGCAGTTACCCTGACCTGGCGGCGGCTGTCGGAACCCTGAGCCCCGATGCGCTGGTTTACGCCTGCGGTCCGGAACCACTGTTGAAGGCTGTTGCCGGGGCCATGCGGGACGAAGCCCAACTTCGGATCGAACGGTTCAAGGCACCTGAGAAGGTCGTCGTCGCCAAGGAAAACGAATCAGCGTTTGACGTGGTGTGCAACAGCACCGGCCAACGCATCCCCGTGGGGCCCGATGTATCTGTCCTTGATGCTCTCAACGACGCCGGCATAGACGTTCCCAGCTCATGTGCGGAGGGAATCTGCGGTACGTGCGAAACCCGTGTTATCAGCGGCGACGTGGAACACCGTGATTTTCTCCTCAGCCAGGCTGAGCAGGCCGCAAACAAGTCCATGTTCGTCTGCGTCTCGCGTTGCCGTTCGTCCGAACTGATTCTTGACCTCTAAACCCTCGAAAAGTAAGAAGGTAGCCCCATGAATTTCTTTGCAGCAGAGCCTGTCTGTAAATTGCGGTCTCTTCGGTCAGTGTCCTTGAAGGTACCGGAAACGGCGCGTGCCAAGGATTTCTATCACGAGGTCTGGGGCCTTTCCACCGTTGAAGAGGATAGTGACCGCTTCTGGCTCCGTGGAACCGGCTCGGAGCACCACATTCTGAAGCTGGAAAAGGGCCAGCAGAACGCTCTCGGCGGCGTGGCCTTCGCCGTCGCTACGCCCCAGGAGGTGGACCAGGCCGCAGTTAAGCTCACCGCTCTGGGTATTCCCCTCTTCCGCCAGCCAGGACCATTGGACGACGCTGCAGGCGGTTACGGCCTGCAGCTGGTTGACCCCGAGGGAAGACTTGTTGAGCTTTCCGCTGATGTTCACGCCGTCCTCAACCAAGAGCCTGCGGGGCGGCGGGCGATCCCGCGCAAGATCGCCCACGTCGTGCTAAACACTATTGATATTGACCGGGCTACGGCCTTCTACACCCAAGTTTTGGGGATGCGGGTCTCGGACTGGTCCGAGCATCAGATGTCATTTCTTCGGTGCAATTCAGAGCACCATGTCATCGCTTTCAATCAGGCTCCCTGGACAGCGGTCAACCACGTGGCGTACGAAATGCAGAGCATCGACCATTTCATGCGCGGCATCGGGTCACTCAAAACCCACGGTATTGCCCCCCAGTGGGGTCCAGGCCGCCACGGTCCCGGGGATAACACCTTCTCCTACTTCACCGACCCTTCAGGCCTTGTTTGTGAGTACACCTCTGAAGTGGCGCAGGTTGATGAAGACAGCTGGCTGTGCCGTACATGGAAGCGGACTCCCGAGCTGTCGGACCAGTGGGGAACTGCCGGGCCGCCCACCGTAAATGTTCGCACCGCTATGGCCGGAATCCCCGATGACGGCTACCGCTCGCTGGTTGTTCCGGGTAGCGCCGATTACTTCACCGTTCCCTCGGTAAATGCAGCAAGCCATGCAGCTGCCCACTGAAGTAGCTACCGCCACCGGAAACCTGGACAGCCGTATTTCCCTCCACGGCGTATCGCTGGTGGTCCGCGGTGAAGGACCGCCTGTCTTCCTGCTGCATGGCATTGGGGGAAATGCCTCGTCCTGCGGGGCGTTGGCGCAACTGCTCAGTGAGGTCGGCTACCGCACGTTCTGCTGGGATGCGCCCGGCTACGGGGAATCTGCTGATCCGCGGGGCCCGGTGGACCACTCCGGACTCGTCCTGCAGATTTTGGCTTCCCTCGCCGTCGGACCCGCCCACCTGATCGGGACCTCGTGGGGTGGAGTTATCGCCACCAAAGCGGCAGCGCAAGCACCGGGTGCTGTCCGCTCTCTGGTTCTAGCGGACAGCACCCGGGGTTCGGCTGTTACCGGGGATACGGCGGACAGGATGCTGGCGCGCATCCCGGAACTGGCTGAATTGGGGCCGGAAGCCTTTGCCGGCCGGCGAGCTCCCCGGCTGCTTTCGCCCGCAGCTGATGCTGTCACGGCCGCGGCGGTCAGGTCTGAAATGGCCGCGGTCCGGCTTCCTGGTTACACGGCCGCGGCAACCATGATGGCAGCCACCGACACATCGGATGTACTGCCGTCTCTGCAGGTACCGTCGCTGATCCTGGTTGGCGAAGACGATGTAGTTACCGGCGTGGCTGAATCCCGGATCCTCGCTGAATCCATAACAGACGCTTCTTTCAAAATCATTTCCCGCGCTGGCCATGCCGCAGTGCAGGAGAAGCCCGCAGAGATGGCGTCATCGATTCTAGAGTTTTGGAAGAGGCTTTCATGACACGGTTGATAGTGATCACCGGCTCTGGACGCGGACTGGGGTTCAGTATCGCTGAACGGCTGGCAGCCGGAGGTGATCGCATCGTCATTGCTGAGAAAAACGCCGAGATCGCAGAACATGCAGCAGGCACGTTGCGGGAGCGCGGCTTCGATGCCACGGCAATCATTACCGACATTGCGGACAAGGCCTCTGTTGCCGCCTTAGCCGATGCCGTCCGGAAACTGGGCGGGGCAGATGGTCTTGTCAACAATGCGGCTCTTGCTGACGGGGTTGGCGGGGACACCTTCTGGGACCTTGAAGAAGATTTCTTCCAGCGGGTCATGACTGTGAACGCCTTCGGTACATGGTTGGTGAGCAAGTACCTCTATCCACAGCTGGCTCAAAAGCAGGCAGGCGCCATCGTGAACGTCGCTTCCGACGCTGCGCTGTATGGCTCACCGCGTCTGGTCCACTATGTCGGTTCCAAAGGTGCTGTCTTGGCGATGACCCGGACCATGGCCCGTGATGCGGGCGCAGCCGGGGTCCGTGTAAATGCTGTCTCGCCGGGCCTGATCAGGGTCGAGGCAACCGAATCCGTGCCGTCCTCCCGCTACCGGCTTTACGGGGAGAACAGGGTACTGGAAAGGGACCAGGTGCCCGAGGATATCTCAGGGGTTGTCCAGTTTCTGCTCTCGGATGCTGCGGCGTTCATCACCGGTCAGAACATCGTGGTGGATGGCGGCTTCGTCATGGGGCATTAAGACAGCTATCGCCTGCTGAAGCATCCCACATCCCAAAACCACCCAACGATGCCGGGCTCCGGCTGATGATCAAGGAGACCACCAGATGGATCTGCAATTAAAAGACCGCACCGTCATTGTGACAGGAGCGAGTTCCGGCGTCGGCCTGGCTACCGCCCGTTACCTGCTCGCAGAAGGCGCCAAAGTAGCTGCTTGCGCCCGCGATGCCGGCCGCCTCGCGGCAGCTTTCGATCAGTGTGTCTGGACCGACAAGAACTCCATCTACCTGGCTACCTGCGACGTCACTGACCGCAAAGCAACCGACGCATTTGTTGCAGGAACTTTGGAGAGCTTCGGGGCTGTTGACGGGCTGGTGTGCAATGCCGGCCGTTCCCTGATGGCCACGCTGGATGAGACGGCTGACGAACAGTTCCGCGACGAATTCGACCTCAAGATCTTCGGGATGTTGAACATAGTGCGCTCGGCACGGGCTGCCCTGGCGGCGTCACCGCACGGCTCAGTGGTCAACGTCAATGCCATCCTGTCCCGCCAGCCTGAGCTGCGCCTGGCCGCAACTTCAGCCGCGCGTGCCGGGTTGTTGAACCTGAGCCACTCACTGTCCGAGGACCTCGCCGCGGACGGCACCCGGGTCAACTCGGTGCTGCTCGGATTGATCGACACCGGCCAGTGGCGCCGGCGATTCGAGCAGTCAGGCAGCGGGCTGGAATTCACGGACTGGAGCGCCGAGATCACGAAAGACCGGGGGGTAAAGCTGGGCCGCTTCGGCACAGCCGAAGAAGTAGCCTTTCACATTCTCACCCTTCTATCCCCGCTAAGCGGCTATACAACAGGAGCCACCATCGATGTCGGCGGCGGTGTTGGCCGCTATGTCTAAGGCGCCTGCCATCGGGCTCAGGCTGAATCGCCTGCCCAGCCTTGATCTACGAAAGAGATGAGACATATCCATGGAACAAGGAACGAAAATGCCCCAAAACCCTACCGGCGGTGACATCCTCGTCCGAGTCATGCGCAGGCACGGCATCGACACCGCTTTCGGCGTGATCAGCATCCACAATCTTCCCCTGATCGAGGCCGTGGACCGGGAACTGAACTTCGTCGCCGTCCGCCATGAAGCTGCGGCAGTGAATGCGGCAGACGCCTACGCGCGCGCTTCGGGCAAGTTCGGAGTGGCCCTGACCAGCACTGGCACAGGTGCCGGGAACGCCGCAGGGTCCATGGTGGAGGCACTGACTGCAGGCAGCCGCGTACTACACATCACCGGCCAGATTGACAGTGAATTCCTCGGAAGTAACCGGGGAGTGATCCATGAGGTCCCCCGCCAGCTGCAGATGCTTCAGGCAGTATCGGGCTACGCGCGGACCATTTTCAACGCCAAAGATGCCGAAGCGGACCTAGAGGAAGCTATTGCGCATCTGCTGTCCGTCCCGCACACTCCGTCCAGCCTGGAATGGCCCATTGACCTTCAGTACCTGGCCCTGCCAGAGGACCAGCGACCAGCGGACCCACCCAGCCGGCCTGAAGTCTCCATCGACCATGAGGCTGTGGCCGAAGCCGTTGAACTGCTTTCGCAGGCCAAGAGGCCCCTCATCTGGGCAGGTGGCGGGGCCGCAGGTGCCGGTACTGCCCTCGTTGAGCTGCTGCACCGCCTCGGCGCCGGGCTGCTGACCAGCAATTCAGGCAGAGGCGTTGTACCCGAAGACCACGATCAGGTCATCGGAAACTTCGCAACCACACCCGAGGCCCTGGCACTTCTCGAAGACGCGGACGTGTTGCTGAGTGTTGGAACGCATTTCCGTTCCAACGAAACGAAGCACTACTCCATGGCACTGCCCGGCACGCACATCCAGCTTGACATTGATCCTGCCGCCATCGGCCGGGTCTACCCGGCTGATGTCGGGCTGGAGGGGGATTCCCGGATCCTGCTTGAGCAGATCGTCGGGAAACTCTCCGCCCCCGGCGTCGAGACGGGCTGGACCGAGCGGGTGCGCGCGACGCGCCGCAACGTCCGGGCCGCCCTGACCGAATACATCGGCGGGTATGCCGAGATCTGCGAAAGCGTTCGTCGGCGGCTTGACCGCGAATCCGTGATCGCCCGGGACGTGACGATCCCCTCCAGCCAATGGGGCAACCGCCTGCTAGAAATCTACTCGCGGGAAACGAACATTTTCCCGCTCGGTGGAGGCATAGGTCAGGGACTTGCCATGGGCATCGGCGCCGCCTGCGCCCGGCCGGGGATCCCCACGGCGGTGATTGTCGGTGACGGCGGACTGGCGGTCCACCTCGGTGAGCTTGCCTCCCTAGGAGGATCGGGTGCCTGGTGCGTAGTGCTGGTCTTCAATGACAGCGGCTACGGAGTCCTTCGGAACATGCAAAAGGCCAACGGCTTCGCCGAAGCCGGCGTGAACCTTTACACACCGGACTTCGATCTGTTGGCCCAATCACTTCGCCTGCCGTTCTGGCGGGTCCGTGGTTCCGGACAGTTCGACCAGGCCTTGGCGGAAGCGCTGGCAGTTCGGGGACCGGCAGTTATCGAAATTGATGTCACGGCCCTGGACCCAGCCCCGGGAGCGTTTGTGCCGCCGGTGCATATCCCCAGCCGGAACCACTAGAGGACGAAGAGGAAAATGGCACTGACAGAACCACTGATTTTGGACAGTCCGCAAGCGGACCCAGGGCAAATCCGGCACCGGGTCGTCTGTCTTCACAACGGCACCGGAGCCGGGGAGTGGTACACACGGCAGGTGGCTGCCTACGATGCCCAAACCTGGGAAAACTCCGATGGCGCCTTTCTGGGCGCCACTGTCTCAGAAGACCAGCTTGAAGCGTGGGTGTCGGCCGCTGCGGCAGCGCTGCGGGACGGCGGGGTCACCCCCGTGCACCTAGTGGCCTCCGGCCGTGCCGTCTACGGCACGATCGTGCTCGCCGGCCGTTATCCCGAGCTGGTCAAAAGCATGATTCTTGGTGACCCAGAGGTTGACACCTCCATCGAGGGATACGCCCATTCGCTCCAGCTCGTTCAAGCCCCATCGCTGGTTATCGCCGCCGTGCCGCAGGCAGACAGCGACATCGCCGAGCCCCAGAGCATCGCCGGCGGCATCGACAACGGCGTCTTCGTCATTATCGAAAATACCGCCGTCCCCGCACACCGAACAAGGGCTGACTCTTTCAACGAGTGGGCCACATCATTCATGAACATCGCCGAAGGCCTGCACACCTTCGCCGAATCAGAGGAGGATTTCCGTGCCTGAACAGTACCTAGAACCGAATCAGGCCCGCACCGGGCGTGTAACTCCCTACGAGAAGAAACTCGCCGGGGCACTCAGTGAGATCTTCGCCGGCGGCACAAAAGATCTGCCCGGAGTGGTTGCAGGTTTGAACGGCCTCGGTCTAAATGCTCCGGATGGCAGCCCGTGGGACGAAGCCCGTTTCCGCGCCGAAATGCGACGACTGGGAGAATAAGAAATGACAACTACAACACAAACCGCACGCCCCACCGGCGGCAAGAGCAAGACAAAGAACGTCGTCGGCGTCCGCCACGAAGTCGATGCCAAGGAACTGGCAGCGATGGGCTTGCGGGACCGATGGTACCCCATCTACCCCTCCCGCTTCGTCGGCGTTGGGGACATGGTCAAGGTCAAGCGCCTGGGCGTGGACTGGCTGCTGTTCCGCGACGCCACCGGACGTATTCGTATGCTTGAGGACCGCTGCCCCCACCGCAGTGCTCCCCTCTCGGTCGGTCAGCACCTCGGAGACCGCGTGGCCTGCAAATATCACGGAGTACAGGTCGATGGAAACGGTACGGTAATTTCCGTTCCTGGCATGCCCGGATGTGCCCTCGAAGGCCGAACCGTCACAACGTCGCTGGCGGTTGCAGAAGCAGCCGATACCATCTTTGCGTTCATGCCGCTGACAACTGACTCCGAGGTAACGGAGTTCAAGCTGCCGGACCGCTTGGCCAATCCGGAAATTTCCTGGTTCTCGAACTTCGCGGAATGGAAGGGGCCCTGGCGTTTCTACATGGACAACGTCCTGGATCCGATGCACGGCGCTTTCCTTCACCGCGACTCACACTCAATGTTCGGCGGAGACACCAGCGCCCGCTTCCGCATCCGCGAAACCGACCGTGGCTTCTTCTTTGAGAAGACGGACCAGCGCGGTGTGAACTTCGACTGGGTCGAATACTGCCGCGAAGCCATGGACTACGTCGATCTGGAAATCCCCTATGCCGAGTCCGCAGGACCCGGCGGGACTTTTGGCATCGTCGGCATGGCCACTCCCATTGATGCAAACAACTCGGCAATTTTCCATTGGCGCACCCGCACCGTCTCCGACTGGGAGCGCGACGTCTGGCGGTTCATGTACAAGACCACCCTTGAAGAAAAACACTGGGCAGTCTTGGAACAGGACCGAGAAGTCCTCGAAGCACTCGCCGCCGACGCTGACAAAGACGAACACCTCTACCAGCACGATCTCGGCGTCGCACGGATCAGGCGCGTATACGAAGCCGATGCAGAAAAGCAGGCCGCCGTCCTCAGAGGGGAAGGCCTGTAATGGAGGACTCCATGCTGCTGACCGTCTTTCTGCGGCATGATCTGTGCTTCTCCACCGAGTTATATCCGACGTATGACTTCCTGCCGGTGCGCGAACGCCTGCGCAGCGAGTCCAACGAAAGGGTAAGCCGTTGAGCAGGGTAAAAGCACCGGTAGTTCAGAGTGGTATTCGAGTGAGCACAAGTGCCTCCGGGCGTGACGAGAATATTCCCGACACTGTGCTTCATGAACCGCCTGCGCGAGCGGAACTAACTACCTACTCTCAAGACTCGAAGGACATCATGAAGCCAGCACGCAGCTGCCGGGTCGGAGTTATCGGTTACGGCGCCATCGGAGTACCCGTCGTTGCTGGGATTACTGAGGGACGGGTCACAGGGGCTGTCTTGGAAGGGGTCATCTCCCGGAGCCCGCTAAATAGTGCTCCGGTGAAGCAGCTGGACCTGGCGGAGGCTCTGGAATGCTGCGACTTGCTGGTTGAATGTGCAGGTCAGGAAGCACTCGTCGAACACGCCGAAGTTGTGCTCCGGGCTGGTGTTGACCTGCTCGTGACGTCTGTTGGTGCCCTGGCAGATAGAGAATTCGCAAAGCAGCTCAACGCCGCCGGGCCGGGGCGGCTCTTCCTGACATCTGGCGCAGTCGGCGGCCTCGACCTTTTGTCCTCAGGCGCCCGTGCGGAAGGCTATGACAGAGTCTCGATTACGACGACGAAGCTGCCGGGTTCCCTTGTCCAGCCCTGGATGAACGAGGCATTGGTTGAGGAGATACGCAATGCTCGTGGCCCACTGGACATTTATGAAGGATCGGCCGCTGAAGCTGCGCTGTTGTTCCCCAAGTCTCTAAACGCTGGCGCGGCCGTTGCCATCGCTGTAAACAACTGGGACGCTGTGACGGTCACAGTAAGGGCAGACCCCGCAGCGGAACTGACCAGCCACGTCATCGAAGCTTCTGGAAACATAGGGGAATACCGGTTCGAAATCCGCAACAAGCCTTCTGAGGACAATCCCAGGACAAGCGGTGTAGTACCGTTCGCCGTACTACGATCTCTGGACTCCATTATCGGTGGCCGGGGTGGACTGATATGAGTGCAGGAACCGCCTCGAACTACAGCCTCCCGCATCGGGCAGTAAGCGCTTCAGGAGCCTCGGCCAACCGCTTCCATCGCATTTACATCAAAAGCAACCACCGATGCCTCTACCTTCTTTAGCAGCGCTGCGAGTTGATCGAGCTCCGATGGTGTCAGACCGCTCAACATTTGACGTTGCTTGTCTAAATGCTTTCCGAATGCCTCATCGATAACAGCCTTACCATGTGCGGTCAGCTGGGCGTAGACAACCCGACGGTCTTCGCGGGTCCGAACTCTCTCGATGAGGTTCTGCTCCTCCATCCTGTCCAACCGGAAAGTAATGCCACCGGTCGTGAGCATGGAGGAGGTCGCGAGCTCGCCGGCAGTCTTCCGGTGCGGTGGCCCGGAGCGGCGCAAGTTGGCCAGTACGTCGAAGGACGCAAGTGTCAGCCCGTACGCTTCAAAGTAGGAACTTTCGACAGCGCGGACCTGATTAGCCAGCCGCAAGAGCCGCCCGAGGACGCCAATTGAGCTCGCATCCAAGTCCGGCCGTTCACGTAGCCAATCCGCCAGAATGCGGTCAATGGCGTCGGCTTCAGTTGAATCGTCAGGCATGGCCTTGTCCTTTGGATGTAAGTAATGCATCTAAACATTGAGCTTTTCAGCAATCGATTAACTCAGTCTAGTTCCACTCAGGGTCTTGTTACTTAGCTCAATCTACCTTAGTGTTGAGATAGTTAGAGTTGAGGGAATTGCTCCTGAGCTTTGCTGCCAGTTTTTGGTTTACATCGCCCCAGTCCGAGAGGTTTAACAATGAGCGAAACCGTAAGTGCACCGACAACAGATCTTGAAGAGCTCATCGATTCGTCTATCGCGTCCCGTGAGAGCCGTGTCGTTGACTTTGACACTCTGAAGTTCCAGACGAAAATGGGAGACAAATTCCGGCGTGGCCAGGTCCGCTACATCGGCTCCGGAGCTACCGGGGACCACTCGGACGATAACAACATCCTCCAGGCCGAGCACTTCACGTTCTCTAACATGGTTCTACCGGCAGGGTGCGTAGGACCGGAGCACACTCATCCTGACGTCGAAGAGGTGTTCTTTGTCCTTGAGGGGCAGGTGGAGTTCAGCGTCCACGATGTCGAGGACGGCACAAAGACGGCCAGTCGTGTTTTGGGCTACCGCGACCTGATTCGTGTTCCTGCAGGCGTTCCACGGAGCCTTCGCACTGTCAGCGAAGATGATGCGCTGATCTGCGTAATCATCGGTGCGAAAAAGCCGGAGATTCCCTTCTACCCGCCGACCTCCGAGATGCACGGAGTCACTCGCTAGAAATGTTCTCCGAGGAGCGCGGGTACCAGCTTGAGCTGGTACCCGCGCTTCTCGGTACAGCTGTGAGGTATCAGCGTGCTCTGTGGCGCCTACGTCCCCTCCCGGCTAGTCCCCGATCCGCCGCACGGGCCCGACCCCTTACAGGACGTTTCGGTAGTGCTCCACGACAGGGAAGGGATCGTAGAAGTGGTGCAGTAGTGCGCGCCACTTCCCGTACTGTTCGGACTGTCGGAATCCGACGGTGTGGTCTTCGAGCCGATCCCATTCAACGAGGAGCAGGTAGGTGCTCGGTGACTCGATCGAACGCGATAACGACAAATTCCGGAAGCCGGCCACCGAAGCGATGATTGGCTTCGCCTCGCTAAACGCCAGCTCGAAGTCGTGTTCCTGGCCGGGGATGACTGGCAATAGCGCGTGTTCGGTGATCATTGGACCAGTTTCACACAGAGGAATCCCATGCGCGCCTGTCACCGTTCCGCTCCGCGTTCACTCTCTGCTAAGCGCTCTCACACGGTCCGGATTCAGACGCCGGATGAGGTCGAATACGCTGATGGATATGGACACTCACCCGCTGTGGAGACCGTTCGACCCTGAGGCCACGCGGGTGCGTGGTCTGGCCCGTGTCGGCTCCCGGCAAGTTTCCGTGCCTGGAGTCGTCGCTTACGATGCCGGCTGGATCTCTCAGTTCGGGAAGATCCAATCGATACTTCGGGATGTGCTGGGGCATCGGGCAATGTCGATCGACCACGTTGGCTCCACATCGATTCCCGGGCTTGCTGCGAAACCCATCATCGATGTTGATCTTCTCGTCGCTGACTCGTCAGACGAAGTTGCGTATCTGCCTTCCTTGGAAGCGGCAGGTTTTCGATTGATAGCGCGAGAGCCCGGGTGGGAGGAACACCGCTGCGTGACGTTCGGGTATCCCAATGCGAACGTCCACGTGTTCTCGCCGGGTGCGATTGAGCCGGCGCGGCACCTTGTCTTCCGCGAATGGTTGCTCTCCCATCAGGATGACCGAACAGCGTACGGCGATCTCAAGTCGGGCCTGGCAGGCCAGGGCTTTGGATGCGGCGATTACAACGGCAGCAAGGCCGAGTTCGTCTACGACGTCTACGAGAAGGCTTTTTCAGCTGATACGGGCCGCCGCCACGACCCCCATCCGCGCTGAGGCGGTCATAGCCGTCTCAGACTGCGAAAACTAAGCCTTGGCACACATATGAAGCCTGTAGGTCCGGCTATCGGTCGGTCATTTCCTCGCGTCTCGTCGGGAGGCCGTGGAACAGTGTTCGAGCGCACCGGATAATGCCCGTGCCCGTATCCTTCGTTCCTGTCATCTTCCTGGAGCGGCGCCGCTGACGCTTACGCCCGATCCTTCGCCAGACTGTGCGCCGGAACCGTCGAACCCATGCTTGAGGCATTGACCGGGCGGGCGAGACCCGGTGAACGCCTCCTCGACGCCGGCACAGGCACCGGAACCGCGGCCGCAGCGGCGGCACGCCGTGGCTTCGCGGTCGACGGCGTTGACTCCTCCCAGGACATGCTCGCCTACGCCGGCCGGGCACACCCGGAACTTACCTTCGTGGCAGGCGAACTGCCGAACCTGCCCTATCCGGACGGCACCTTCGACGCGGGCACAGCCAACTTCGTCATCAACCCCACGAAGGACCCGCGCGCTTCGGTCCGGGAGCTTGCCCGCGTCCTTGCTCCGGGTGCGCCTGCCGCGATCACGATCTGGCCCGCCTCCGTCAGCCCGATGAACGCGCTCTGGAACGAGGTGATCGACCAGTCGAACGCCCGCAGGACTGAGGGGGTGCGGTTGCCGCCGGAGAAGGACTTCGAGCGGAGCGTGACCGGGCTTGACGGGCTCATGACCGAGTGCGGCTTCGTATCAATTGTCGCAGGCGAGCTATCCTGGTCCTTCGACATCACACCCGAAGATCTCTGGCGACCCGTGGCCGCCGGCATCGCGGTCATCGGTGCGACCTACCAAGCCCAAAGCCGTGTCACCAGGCAACGCATGACAGAGACCTTCTACCGCCTCGCCGGGGAGCTCACGACCGGAGGCGAACTACACCTGCCCTCGGAGGCCATCCTCGCCGTGGCAGAACGTCCCGCATAGGGTTGGCCGTTCCGTAAACGGGACGGCCAACCCGCCATTCCCAACTGTGCTCGAACACTCACCCTGCCGAGCGGGCTAGTGCATCGCTTTGGCCAAAGCATCCTTGAAACGCCGGGTGGCCTGATCGATCGTGCCTTCAAGAATGGATGGTTCTGTGTGTAGTCCGAGGATGAGCTCGTCCATCTCGCGCAGCCCAGCACGCTCCAGGAGCCGCTTCTCATTGGTGACCCACTCGCCGCGAGCAGCAAGTACGGCGTGTGCGGCCATCGCGCCGGATATGGCAAGGGCACCGGCGATCTCTGTGAGCTTGCCGGTGCCGGCGTATGCGTTGCGCGCGTAGCCGAGCGTCATGTGTGCCCGATCAGTCCACACAGCAGGGGCGGTATCTCGCAGGAGTTGCGGGTAGTCCGGGCGCGGCAGGGCGCCGTGGAGGACGCGGTTCATGGCGAGTTCGGCGACGATGAGGTAGCTCGGGATCCCTGCCAGATGGAACATAAGCGGCTCAATATGGAAGCGGCCCCGGCGGGCCTCGGCCAGCTCGTGCTCGACAACGTCGAGGTTCCGGTAGTGGACGTCGACCCGGCGGCCATCGATGTCCAGCCATGCCCCGCCGTTGAAGATCCCGCCACCCCAGCCGCCGATCTCGGAGACCGTTCCTGGCCAGCCAACTGCTCTCAGATCATCTGGGTCGAAACGTTCCCGGTAGTACAGTGCGAAGTCCCAGTCGCTCGACGGGCCGTTGGTGCCCGTTGCACGTGATCCGCCGAGCGATACCGCAAGCACCCCGGGAAGAGCGGCGAGGCGATCGGCCACATGATCAACGAACAATGAATCGTCCACGGGGGTACCTGTCATTCAAGGGGCATAAAGAAGCAACAGTACGCGCCGCCAAACCTGCACGCCTCCGCCACGGGTCAAACGGGACGCCGCATGTCTTTGGCTACGGCGTCCGGTCAGGGATCCTGTACCGGACGGCTGGAAGAAGCAGGCCAGTGGGAGTTCAGTCGATCGGGGTTGGGGTTCCGGGGTCGTCTTCCAGTAGGGCTTGGTAATCGGCCCGAGACTGCAGGATGCAGAACTGGTTGCCGCCGGGGTCGGCCATGACGACCCATCCTTCGCGGCCGGTCTGCCCGACGTCGGCTCGTGTGGCTCCGAGTTGGAGGGCGCGGTCGACGCAGCCTTTCTGGTCTTCGGCGCGGAGGTCCAGGTGGATCGTCCCGTGTCCGGCAGGGTGGTCAGAGGGTTGGATCAGGAGTGTTGGCCCATCGTCACCGACCAGCAGGACCGAGTTGCTGTGGTTCGGCGCGATGCGGTAGCCGAGCAGATCGCGCCAGAACCGGGCGACCTCTTTCGGGCGATGCGTCTTGAGGGTGACCGTGGCGATGCTGACGTCAGACATGGACCGATTCTTCCGCAGTGTCGGCCAGGCAGCGGGTTCCCACACCGTCTCCTCAGTTGATGAGGAGGCATCCGGTGAGGGATCCTCTAGCGTGCATCCGGGTCCATTGCGAGGATGGCTTCGACCTCGCCCTGGACGCGGTCGTGGTCGAAGGACCGGAAGCCAAGTCCGTCAGCGATACGCCCGCCAAGCATGGCGAACAAAGCGATCGAAGCGCGCAGGGCCTTGGCCGAGTCCACAGCGTCGAAATGCCCCCAGCACTGTTCAAGCGCTTGCTGCACGTCAACGTCCATCCATTCCCGCATGCGGGATCCCAGGAAGCGCACGTCATAGTCGAGTCCCTGGCGCACGTGATGGTCCCACTCGATGAAGGTCAGCAGTGATGCTTTCAGGTCTCTGTCTCGAATCTTGCTTGACCATGGTTCGTCCCGGATGATTGCCTTCGCGCACATCAGTGCGGCCGCGTACCCCCAGTTCAGTCGCTCTTGAAATGCCGCTTCACCGGGCAATGAAGCCCCCGCCGCAGCCACGTGCAGTGAGCCGGAAAGACCGTCCTTGTCCACGAGGACGGTGAAAGGCCGCTCACGGCGGATCGTCGGCAGCGCCTCAGCCCCGATGACGGTCAGGTCCAACTTGCCGCCGGTGTAGTACACCAAACGGGCCGGGTGCCAGCCGGGCGTCGCCAGGCGTTCGACAACAAGCACGTCCCCGAGTTGATCCCACCAGGAATCATCGGCAAGGAGCGGCGCCGGGTCCGTGGCGTAGATCTCGATGTCGCGATCCGACAGCGGGTGCGTCTCATGGCCGGCAGCGGAACCAGTCATCAGCATCGCGCGCACGTTCTCGCTGTCCCGCGCCCATGCGGTCAGCGTGCCGAGTGCCTTGTCGTACTCCATGCCTGCAGTTTTCCACAGAGTGCGGCACGCAGCAGCGGCCGGCACCCGCGCAGGATCGCCGATTGGTCCCACAGCTGTCTCGCCGGGATGGCCGCGGGAGAACGGTCCCGATTCCAAGAGACTGCGACTCCTGGCCTTCGTGATCAAACGCCTCCTGCCGGGGGGTGCCTGGAACTATTTCAGGGTCCTTTGGCCGATTGCGGCCGTCGCGGCGATGATGAGTGCGGCGATCGCTGCGCAGGTAAAGCCTGCGGCGGCACCCCGGGAGTCGATGACTGGTCCAGACAGGGCAGCGCCGGCGGCGATACCTGCGGCGCTGGCGGAGTTCATCCAGGTGAAGGCCTGGGTCAACATCCGCGGTTGCATTTTCCGTTCGGTCAGTACCGAGGACAGCACCATCATCGGAGCGATCGCCGCACCGGCCAGGACCAGGAGTACGGCCAGAAACCAGGCCGCGTCCGCCATGACGAGGAGGGCCGTTGCGGCCGCAAAGTAGGCCGCGATTCCCAACAAGAGGCGCTCGGGTGGACACTTCCACCGTCCGGCGCCGTAAGCGAGCCCGCCGAGCAGGCTCGCCACGCTCATCACGCCATAGAGCACGCCTCCTAGCTGTGGGGCTGCATGCTCAACGGTAAACGCGGTCACCGACAGCTGCATGGAGCCGAAGAACAGTCCCAAGCCGATATTCACCACCAACAAGATGAAGAAGGCCCGCACCATGATTCCCTTGTCGACGACCTTCGCCAACGGCTGCGCGCCGAAAGGCGGCGCAGTGCCGGGTTGGGCCGCAAGGACGAGCCCCCCGATGACGATAAGCGCGGTCGCGCAGACGAACCCGGCGATCGGATGGACAAACGCGCTTAGCAGACCAACCAAAGCGGGTCCGGCAAGGAAAGCGACATCGTTCGCCACCGCTTCCAAGGAGAATGCCGCTGTCAACCGCGACCCGTCCAGGAGATGGCTCCACCGGGCCGCTGACAGGGCGCCCAACTGCGGGACAGAGGCGCCGGCAGCGACAGCCGCCAAACACGTGCCGATCAATGGCGCATCCAGAACCAGCGAAGCAAGCAATGCAGCAGCGGCAAGGCCATGCACTAGGAGCAGCGGTGGCAGCAGCCGGCTCTGCCCGCGTTGGTCCATGTGCCGGGCGATCTGTGGTCCCATGAGCGCCTCGCTGATGGCGAACGCGCCGGTGATCAGGCCCGCGGGGGCAAATGAACCGGTGTAATGCTGGACGAGCCAAAGGATCCCCAGCCCTGCCATGGAAATACCAAGCCGGCCAATTCCCACGGCGAAGAAGAACTTTGAAGCACCCTGGGTGTGAAGCACGTCCTTGTATCGCTGAAGGCCACGTAACTTCGCAGAAAGGGGCTGATTGGATCGATCGCCAGTGATTGGCACGGTACAGAGTCCTGTTTGGTGCGGCCGGGGTGAGTCAATCGCCAGAAACGTCGGGTCTGGAAGTCGATTGGTCACCTGCAGGGTCCGTAGGAGGCGTGCCCGTCATGGGCAAACCACCCCTGCATCGCCGCGCAAGATTGGCTGAATCAGAATCAACCTTGGGCAATGCTCCATGCCCCGGATGCGTATGTCAATGGCCACGGCGCCCTGTGCCTGCCCGAAATGGCTGAGCCGCCCGGAGTCGATCGTTCTTGGCGGCCCCCCGCGGAAACCGGGCACTCGTCTGCGATGCTGTTCAGCATGACGATCACCTTTGAATGGCGCGGAGCGATTCGGAACGAAGAAATCAACCAGCTGCACGCAGAGGGCTTCGATCACGCATATGTTGAAGATGACTGGACTGATGTGCTCTCGCGCCTGAGTCTGGGATGGGTGACAGCGCGCGATGAGAAGGGCCTTGTGGGCTTCGTCAACGTGATCTGGGACGGTCAGGTGCACGCGTTCATCGAAGACACCTTGGTGGCAGACCGGGCCCGCCGTGAGGGCATTGGGAAAAGACTCATCGCCGTAGCCACGGAGCAATCCAAGAAGGCCGGGTGCGAGTGGCTTCATGTTGACTTCGACGATCACCTGAAGAGCTTCTACTTCGATGCATGCGGTTTCCGTCCCACCAATGCCGGGCTAATCCAACTGCGATAGCTGGCACAGACATCAGGAACCGCCAACTGAAGCTGCGACCACCTCCTATAGTGTTCAGGTGCGTCCTTCGATCGAAACCCAAGCCGAATTCCGTGCCGCCGGGACCCTGTTAAAGCTGGCTGGTGGCCGGGGAACAGCCTGGAGAAGCGGCGATGTGACGCTGAAACCTCTTGATGTGCTTCCCGAAGAGCTGCTCTGGTTGGACGACGTCGCGCGTAAACACAGCGCCGGAAGTGAGCTGCGCCTGAGCCTTCCGATCAGAAGCCGGTCAGGCAAATTGATCGTTGACGGCTGGACGGCTTTCCCCTACCTCACCGGTGAACATCAACCCGGCAGATGGTTGGAACTCGCGAAAATTGCTCATCAGTTCGCCACGGTCTTCTCTGACGTTGAGCGCCCGGCCTTTATCGATAAGCGGACTCACCCCTGGGCCAAAGCTGACCGCTTCGCCTGGGGCGAAGACAATGGTGGTCTGCCGATCGCTGCTCCTCATGTTGAAGACCTGGTGAGCGCGCGGCGGGAGGTGTTCGATCCGGCTGGCATCATTCACGGCGATCTCACCGGAAACATCTTGTTCGATCCCGCTCTTCCACCGGCCGTTATAGATTTGACCGTCTATTGGCGTCCGGTGAACTACTCAGTTGCCGTGATCGCAACTGACGCGGCCTGCTTCGAGGGCGCGCCGCTTTCGCTCTTCGAAACTATCAGCCCGGCCAGGGATTTTCCGCAATACCTCGTCCGCGCTTTGCTGTTCCGGATCGTGGCAGACTACCTCAACGGCACGCCCGTGTCTGAATACGGCGCATACGACAGTGCCGTCGGGCGTATCCTTGAACTCGC
This sequence comes from Arthrobacter sp. DMZ02-1R, assembly GCF_057747935.1. Taxonomy (NCBI): domain Bacteria; kingdom Bacillati; phylum Actinomycetota; class Actinomycetes; order Micrococcales; family Micrococcaceae; genus Arthrobacter; species Arthrobacter sp. DMZ02-1R. Next base: position 501,736 of record NZ_CM173230.1, on the reverse strand, counting down.
CCAGGTCAAAAACCCGGTTGATCGACGACCCTAGGCGGCCGAACCGGCGGTCCATCCGATAAGCGGCAAAAGGTCAGCGGCAATGTCCTGGACGCTGCGGTTGTCCGTGGGGACTCGATGCACCCACTGTGGTGTTCGGAGCTCAAGCTCCCGTGCGGCGGTGTTCCCGCGGTCAAGATGCTCCTGCAAGTCGCTGCCTTGGGTGCGCCCGCGCAGGCGCGCCGAGGCGGTCTCATCGGTGGCGGTCAGCAGGACGGCCGTAATTCTGGGTTCGTCCCCCATGGCGGCCGACAGCTCCTTGGTGAATCGGACGCTGACCGTATTCGTGTAGATCATCCGCTGGTAGCCAAGAGCCCGGTAGTTCGCCCAGACAGCGGCCAGGTTCCGTTCGGCCAGATGATGCTCCCACGGGCGGGGGAAGGCCAGGTCGAGGGTGTCGCCTTCGATCACACAATGTTTGACTTTCAGAGCGGCCAGCCGGGCATGGAGTTCAAACGCCACGGAACTCTTCCCGACACCCGACCGGCCACCCACGAAAAGAACTTCACTCTGCATGTTCATCCCTCGAGTATTGTGCAAGTTGCGGCCTGGCCCACGGTCGCGGCCTAGGAAGGGGAAACGCGACCCCCGCACGCGTATTCTGAAAACATGCTGCTGCTCGTGGACTTGGACAACACGTTGGTCGACCGGGCATCCGCGTTTGATTGCTGGGCCACTGATTTCGTCCGGTCACTTGGGGGATCCGATTCGGAGGCTGCATGGCTTGTTGCGGCTGACCGTGACGGCTACGAACCACGGGAATCCTTGGCCCACGCCGTCAAGGAACGATTCGACACTGACCTGGGCGTCGAGGCTCTCGTGAAAGCACTCCTCTACGACCACGTGGACTTGATGACCATAGACCCGACGACGACGGGCGCTCTCCGGGATGCCCGCAACTCGGGCTGGAAAATAGGTGTCGTCACCAATGGGACAACGGCGCAGCAGACCCTCAAGATCCAAACAGTCGGGCTTGAACCATACCTGGATACCGTCGTTATTTCCGAGGCAGAACACGTAAAGAAGCCGGACCCCGTGATATTCCATCGTGCCGCGCACCGCCTCGGTGCCGAACTCGCTGGGGGCTGGATGGTTGGCGATCACCCGGTCGCAGACATCGCCGGTGGCCGCGGGGCTGGCCTGAAAACTGGCTGGGTCTCCCGCGGCAAGGAATGGCCCGGCGAGATGACAGCCCCGGACCTCTCCGCGGCCACAGCCGCAGAGGTGATCGACGCCGTCGTTCTGTTAGACGCCCAGCAGGTTCGAGGCTCGACACCTCCCGACCGGTAAGTTGAGCGCGGTGCGAGAGTCGCGCTTCGAAAAAGCATTCGACTACCGAAACGCGCTTCCTTGGCTCAGCCGGGCCACGACCGTAATCGACGCCACCCATCTCGCGCCTACAGAGGTCGCGTTTTCCATCGCGAACTCTGTAAATGGCAAAGTGCGGGACTTATTGAGACCTCCCACGCACTATGAGATGAGTTGATGGACCGCAGCAAGTAACAACGGCTTGTCTTCCGCCAGCGACCTTGTACTGATGTGCGCTTCGTCGGGCTCGGGGTGGCTCGAAGCTTTCCGGGTGCTTGGCCATAACTTCGTCGATGACGTCGTTGCGGTTCTCTTGTTCGCGGTTGCTCAGCAGACGCTCGCGCGTGATGTGCTCGGGGGCATCTACGTAAACAAGCGCGAAGGCCGAGCCTGCGTTCGCTGCCAGGGTGCGCCAGTTATCGCGCAGAAAACGGGGCGAGCTTGTGTCGTCCACCACGACGCGTCGGCCCCGCTCCAAGGCTGCGGAGACTCGACGGGTAGCTTCCTCGTTGGTCCGGATCCATTCTTCGACGGGGATTCCTTGGCCGCCGAGGAGGCCGCGTTCTTCCTTGATCTGCTGGGCCAAACCAGGCCACCGGATGTGATCCCGAGGACTTCACCGACACCCAAGCCATCGCCACAGCGCCGGGGGTCGGTCGCCAGCAGCAGCAACGATCCCGCTGTTGGCATCTGTGTCAGCTGGGTGCTTGCCGGAGCAGTTCCTTCTTGGCGGCGTCGAGACCGGTGATGGTGACGTTCCAGTCGGGGCGCTTGAACTCGGCCGGCGTTACTCTGACTTCCTGCTCTTCCGTCAACTCTCCCGGCCGGGCCACCACGCGCTTGATCCCGGTGAAGGTGTACCCAAGGCTGCGCGACACGCCCAGAGAGGAGTGGTTCCAGACCGCAGCACCGGATTCAGCCACCTCTGCCCCGAGGTGATCGAACGCAAAAAGCAGGACAGCCGCACGCATTTCCTTTCCCAGCCCTTGCCCGTGATGTTGGCGGGAGATCCAGGAACCTGTGGCCACGGTTTTCCTGACCGAGAAATCATGGGTGCTGACGGATTGGGTGCCGATCGGGACACCTTCGTGTTTGACGACGAAGTTCAACGTCCAGTTATCCGGCGCAACACCTGCCCGGAGATGCCATTGGTGCTTGACCGTGTTGCGGATGAGCTCTTCGCGTGGCGCGTCCGTCCAGGGAACGGCGAAGGGCATGACGGCCGGGTCGTGGATTCCGCTCAGCGCGGCTTCCACGATCCCGGGCAGATCCTCGTCCCGTACCGGCCGAAGTTCCAGCCGCGGGCTGCTGATTGCCAAATCAAAGAGTGGCCACACATCGGTTAGTCCAAGCATCCGCCGAATCTACACTTCCGCGACTCGCGGGACCAAGTAAGTCCTGCGGGACAGCGGAGGAGATCCCGGCACGGGGTGGCGGATAGCCGGTACCGGGATCAGACCTGCCGTTCGGGCAGAGGCCACGCAAAAGACTAGAGTTCAGAAAGCCGATCGAATTGATCGAAGGACTCCTGTTGCAATGACCGTTTGAATCCGCCGATCCCTCAACGGCACCCCTGTGTCCAGTACGTCTCGCGTGGAGAACGGGAACGCGAGGCGGGTTCCCGACCTGGGGACCGGGGGCGGGGAGCGCGTTCTGCGGTTGTTGTCGCAACTGACCGACGGTCCGCGGCCGCACCTGACCGCTACGGAGGGATGGAAACCTAACGTCCTGGTAGCGCGCAGGAATCTCGCCACGATCGGGGTCGATGTGGTTGAGTACGACGCTGACGCGGGAGACACACTGCTGTTCGGACGATGACTCTCTTGAGCTCGTCATGTGCCGCCACGAGGCGTTCGACGCCCCCGAGGTCGCCCGGGTTCTAGCCCCCGGTGGGGTACTCCTTAGTCAGCAGGTCGACGCACGGGACGCGCAGGAGCTGCGTGACTGGTTCGGCGGCGAGCCGCAGTACCCGAAAGTGCGTCTGGGCGTAGAGCGAGAGGCTTTCGCGGGGGCCGGTCTCGTCGTCGACGTAGCCGAAGAATGGTCAGGCTTTAGGAGTTCGCCGACCTGGAGGCTCTCGTGACCTATCTGGCCCTGGTCCCCTGGACTATCCCAAACTTCCGCATCGACGACCACCCCGAGACACTCCGAGAACTGGAGCTTGGCGGCCGGCTCCGGGTCACCCAACGACGCTACCGCCTCTACGGACACAAGCCCTTGGACGTGTCTCCTAAAGCGGCCAGCCAGATGCTGGCTGCTCGGCGAACGGCTCCGCAGCGGTAGGTGTGTGCGAGTTTGTCGTCGCGGGCGGCCAGGCCTCTCCATTGCTTGAATGTATTGAAGTTTCGTTCGGCGGCGTTCCGGCCTTGTAGTCCTCTTGTCAAAGAGCGGAGGCCTGCCGCCGACCGGCCCGCATCGTTTCGGATGGTCGACAAGTTTGTCCGTACAGATAGTCTTGACTGATGGGGAGCATCCTTATGATCAGTGGCAGCGTTCGCGATGGTTCGGTCAACTCGGCGGTGATTGCGACAGCGGCCGAATTGTTGCCTTACGGTATGACGGCCGTTGTGTATGACGGTCTCGGGGACCTTCCGCACTTCAACCCAGACTCGGATCGGGACCCGTTGCCTCGCAACGTTTCTGAGCTGCGGCGTCTGATTGAGGGTTCTTCCGCGTTGTTTTTCAGCACCCCTGAGTACGCCGGTGCGATGCCGGGTGCGTTAAAGAACCTCTTGGAGTGGACCGTTGGCGGCGTGGAAATTACAGGAAAGCCCGCCGGCTGGATCAACCCGTCTTCGATGCTCAACCGTGCCGCGGGCACATATGCCTCTTTGCGGATCGCGCTGGACTACACCGGCGCGAATGTTGTTGAACAGGCTTGCGCCGATGTTCCCGTGCCACGGGCACTCATCGGCGAAGATGGAATCGTGCACGACAAGGAAGTCCGTTCGACGATCTCACGGACAATGTGCGCGCTCCTAGGGGCCGTCGAATAGAGCCAATCCTTGAACCGTGGTGTTGCCAACGGCGGGACGATGAACTGTGGGATCAGCGCGAGATACATGACAGCCGCCTTCGGGTTGAGCAGGTTCGTTGCCAGGCCCACCCAGAAGAGTTTCGCTGGCCGGTCCCGGAACAGCTCGTGAACCTCGACCACGCCGCGACCGCCTGGCTTGAGCGCCTGCTGAGGATTCCAGTCGTGATGTCCTCATGGTGGTGTAATGGCCCTATGCATCTAACCCTTACGGCGAATACGCGATGGTTGGCTGGGGCCGCCGCTGCCGGCCCGGATCTGAACCCCTCAACCCAGCGTGCTCGCCGTCAACCCACTAGACCGTGGCGCCCAACGGTTGCCAGGCCCCGCCGGCGCCGGCAGTGTCCGCGCCGGCCTCAAAGAACAGTGCGATGGTGACCGCGCCGGGATCGAGCACCCCCCGCGCGAGTTCGCCTACGTAGGTGGCCCTGCCGCGGGCGGCGATGAGGTCGGCAGTGGACTCGGCACCGGCCCGGGCAGCCAGGGCTGCTTCCAGGAGCGCCTCGCCCAGCGTACTGCCGCACTCGGCGCCCACGGTGAGGGCAACGGATGCTGGTTCCAGTGCGTCGATCATTGTGTTGTCACCGACCCGGGCGCCGCCGAGTTTCTGGATGGTCGACAGGCCCGCGGCGATGCCTTGGGCGATGTCAGTGACGGCTGCTGCGTCATTAATGGTGCATTTGGCGATGTCGCGGAACCACATCCCGAACAGCGGTCCGCTGGTGCCGCCGGTGGCCATGAAACCACGGCTTGCGGCTTCAAACACGGTGGCGCAGGTCGCTTCCGTGGCGGGCGGCAAATGCGCTTGTGTGCGTTCCAGGGCGGAGGCGATGTTCACGCCGAAGTCGCCATCACCGGCGAGGCGGTCCAGCTCTGTCAGGTATGCCTGAGTCGAGGCAAATCGTTCGCTAAACGCGGTGAACCACGCCAGTGCAGTGCTGCCGTCAATGAGGTTGGTCATTGTGTTTCCTTCGGTTTGTTGTGTTGTTACCAAGTGAGGGCCGGTGTGCGGACCGCGTCGTCCCACAGGCTGATCAGCTCGTCATCGGCGACCGTCAGGGTGACGGAGAGCCCGTGCATATTCAGGGAAGACACGTACGTGCCGACCAAGGAACGCGCGATGCTGATGCCACGACCGTTCAGAAGGTTGTGTACGTTGCGGGCTGCGATGGATAGCTCGAGCGGGTAGGCCCCGCCGAGGCCGTTCACGATTGCAATCACCGACTGGCCACGCTTGACCTGCAGGCTGGAAACCAGCGGGGTCACGAGCTGTTCGACCAGGTCGTCGGCGGGTGCATAGGCGATGCGGCCGGTGCCGCGTTCGCCGTGGATGCCCACACCGTATTCCACCTCGTGTGGTTCCAGCTCAAACGCCGCAGCGGACTCCCCGGGGTGCGCACCCGCATCCAGGGCGATCGCCAGGCTGCGGGAACGCGCTACGACGTCGCGGCCGCGTGTGGCGATCGTGGAAACACCGGCGCCCCGCTCGGCAAGGGCGCCGCATACCTTCTCGACCGTGACTACTGCGGCGGTGCCGCGGCGTCCGGGGCCGTCGTTGCCGTTGTCGGAGGCGAGGTCGTCGTCAACCAGGACCTGCTCTACAGGGACGCCGTCGTCATCGGCCAGGGATGCGGCGATCTGGAAATTGAGTACGTCACCGGTGTAGTTCTTGACGATCTGCACTACACCTGCGCCGGTATTGGCGAGTTTGGTGCCCGCATGCACTTGATCTGCGGTGGGGCTGGCAAACACTGCGCCGCAGACGGCGACGTCGAGCATGCCGCTCCCGACGAATCCGGCGTGCAGCGGCTCGTGGCCGGAGCCTCCGCCTGAGACAAGTCCGGCCTTGCCGGGTGTCAGGGTTTTGCGGGAGATCAGGTTGTGTTCATTGTTGAACGTCACCAGCTCCGGGTAGGTGAGGGCGAAACCGTCGAGGGCTTCGTCGATCACGCGGTGGGGGTTGTTGATGATGTGTCGGCGCACGGTTGTGGGCATGGAAGTACTCCGGTTCTTGTTTTAGGTCAGTGGAAGGAGACGGAAAGGGATAGGAAAGGCTAGGAAAGCTCGCCGAACCCTTTGAGGACGAGCTGCTTTACGGCGTTCACGGCCCGACTGGCGTCGGGGCCGTTGGCATCAATGCGGAGCTGATCGTTCTTGCTCGCTGCGAGGGACAGCAGACCGATCACACTGGATGCGCTGACCGGTCCTCGCCCGGCGGTGGTGTTTGTCAGTTCGATGTCGGCACTGAACTCCCCGGCCGTCTGCACGAGTAGTGCTGCCGGGCGGGTGTGCAGGCCCATCGGATTGATTAGACGTTCCTCTGCGCTGGCGGCGGGGTTCTTTGGATCGGTGTTTTCCGGGACTGAAGCGCCCGGTCCGGCGACAGTCTGCGTCCTCTTTGCGTTGAGGGCGTTGCTCGCTTCAGCGGCCACGTCGGCCAGCGAACTGCCTGCCGTTGCGCCGACCACGGCCGCCGTAGTTGCTTCGACGAAGGGGCCGTCGCTGATCAAGGCCTGGTGGGTGCTGCTGCGGATCTCCAAGGCCAGGGATGCGCTGAGGATCGCTGATCCCAGGTCGGTGATAACGAGCACGCCCTCCGTAGTGGCGAGGTCATCGATTGCGGCCGCGATTGCTGTTGCGTCGGTGCCGAATCCTCCGGCAGCGCCCGCGGCGATCCGGATGGGAGGTTGCGCGCCGTGAACCATTTGCAGGGCGAGCTCCATCGCAGCGTTTGCGAGGGCTTCACTGTGTGAGACGAGTACGATGCCGATCATGTGGTTCCTTCCCCGATGGTGGCAGCCAGCGCTGCAACCAGGATGGCTGCTGACGCGGCTCCGGGATCGATGTGTCCGGCGCTGCGCTCACCGAGGTAGGACGCCCGTCCTTTGCGTGCGACGAGCGGTTTGGTGGAGTCCCGGCCGGTCGTCGCCGCAGTGGCGGCATCCGCAATTGAGCCCTGCAGTTGCCGGCCGTCAGCCAGGGACTGGGACAGCGCCGCGACGGCCGGTTCGAGGGCATCAATCATGGTCTTGTCGCCAACTGTTGCGTGCCCTCGTGCAATGACACCGTTCACGCCCGCATGCAGCGCGTTCTCCAATTCAGATCCGTTCAATTGCACGTCTGAGGGGCTGTTTCGGCCCATTTCAAGGAAGAAGGTGCCGTACAGGGACCCGCTGGCTCCGCCGACGGTGGACACCAGGGTCATGCCGACGGCCTTGAGCAGTTCCTGTACGGTGCCTGTCGTCCCGCCATCGAGCTTGGCGACCACTGCGGCTGTGCCGCGGACCATGTTGGTCCCGTGGTCGGCATCTCCAATCGCCGAGTCCAGCTCGGTCAACCAGTCTGCCTGTGTCGTGATTTCGGACGCGAAGCGGTGCAGCCACTGCTGTAGCGCATCAATCGTGAGTGTGTCTGGCATGTCAATCGTTCCAGCGGAGGGCGGGGGTATTCACCGGCGCGTCCCAAAGGTCGAGAATTTCGTTGTCTGCACCGACCAGAGTCAGGGAGCAGCCCTGCATGTCGAGGCTGGTGACGTAATTGCCGACCAATGAACGGGCTATCGTGATGTTGCGCTCGTTGAGGCGATCGGAGACCTCGGCGAACATTGCGTAGAGTTCGATCAGCGGGGTTCCTCCCAGGCCGGTCAGCAGAGCGATGACCGGTTTGCCGCTGAAGTCATAGTCGCTGGTGATCGACTCGACCAACGCGTGGGACAGTTCCGCGGCCGACATCAGCGGTACGCGCTTTCGTCCTGGCTCGCCGTGGATGCCGACGCCGAGTTCCATTTCGTCCTCGGGGAGATCGAAGCTGGGCCTACCGACGGCGGGAACCGTGCAGCTGGTAAGCGCCGCTCCCATGGAACGTCCGGCGTCGGCGATCCGTTTGGCGACTACATGCACCTTCTCAAGCGACCAGCCGCGGGCCGCGGCGGCGCCGGCAACCTTTTCCAGTATCAGCGTGGTGCCGACACCGCGCCGGCCCGCTGTCCAGGTGGAGTCCTCAACTGCGACGTCGTCGGCGACGACAACCGAGGCGACCTCGATTCCCTGCTCCCGGGCGAGTTCGGCGGCCATTTCAAAGTTGAGCAGGTCGCCGGTGTAGTTTTTGACCACGAAGAGCACGCCCGCCCCCGTGTTCACCCTAGTGGCGGCGGCCAGAATCTGGTCTGGAGTCGGTGATGTGAAGATCTCACCGGCGCACGCGGCATCCAGCATTCCTGCGCCGACGAACCCGCTGTGCAGCGGTTCATGGCCCGAGCCACCCCCGGAGACTAGTGCGACGCGTCCCTCCCGTGGTGCGGTGCTGAGAACGATGCGGTTCTCGAAGTCCACTGACAGTTGGCCATGCGCGGCGGCGACACCGCGCAGTGCGTCCGCCAGCAGGGTCTGCGGGGAGTTGATCAGCTTCTTCATGCCCGGGTTTCCTGTTCGGTCAGAGCAGCGGTGAGCGAGGTGCGGTCAGCTTGCGTGCGCGAGATGAGCCCAAACAATGCTCCCGCGGCGATGCCCGCTGCAAGTTCTGCGGCAACATAAACAGGCCATTGCTCCCAGTGAACGGTTCCGCCCAGCAGGAACTGGACGAGCATCGGCCCGGTGGTCCTGGCGGGGTTGATCGATGCCCCCGTGGCGGGCGCGACGGGGATGATTGCGGCGAACACGATGAATCCGATGACAATCCCGGCAAAGCCCGGTGCTGCCTTGCGGTGGATCACGCCGAACACGGTGAAGACGAGCAGGAAAGTACCGATGAACTCAGCGGTGAAGGCCTGCCAGACGGGGATCTCGCCATAGGCGGCCACTCCGAGGCCCAGTTCGCTGGCGCGCTGGCCGAGCACGCCGATGATGGCGAATGAGCCTGCAACGGCGCCGAATACCTGGGCTGCGAGGTATCCCGGCACATCGCGCCACGGGAACTTTCCCGTTGCGGCAAGCGCCACTGTCACAGCTGGGTTGATGTGATTTCCGGATATGTAACCGAAGACGTAGACGGTGCCAATGACAACTGCGCCAAACGACAGCGAGATGACGCCCAGCTCGGAGCCGGTGAACGGCGCATTGCCGCGGGCCATGGCGAGGGCGGGCACGGATCCTACGCCTACGAAGACGAGGAACGCGGTCCCCAGGAACTCGGCAGCAAGCCGCTGCCACATGCGGTTTTCGTCCATAACGAAGTTCTCCTTTGAACGGCGGGGTTATATTAGACGACGAGTAGATTCGACATTGTCGACTCCAGTTCGTTAATATCGAATCATGCCGTTTAGGGTTCCCGACTGTCAAGGGGCTAAATTAACTTGTTGGCCCGACAAGGCAACCGATGATGCGAGAGTGGTGGAGCTGTGATCCAGTCGATTGACCGAGCGGCCAAAATCCTCGGGCTCCTCCAAGGCGCCAGGCGCCTCGGAATCTCCGAACTGGCCGCCGCATTGGAGCTTCCGCCTTCCACAGTCCACGGACTCGTGAAATCGCTACAGGCACACGGGCTGGTCGCCCAGGAAAGCTCCGGAAACCGCTACATGCTCGGGCCTGCGCTGCTGAAACTTTCGAGCGTCTACCTCGACACCCTTGACGTCCGGGCTCGCGCGATGCGGTGGATGCACGAGTTGTCACGACGGACCGGTTACGCGACGCGACTGGGTGTGAACCTTCTCGGCGAGGTTTTGATCATTCATCACGACCGCCGCCCCGACGGCACAGAGCAAATGCCGGAAACGGGACTCAACCTGCCCGCCCACGCCTCTGCTCTCGGAAAAGTACTACTCGCCTTCAACCCCGAGCTCGAAAATGACGTGCTCAGCAAGCCGCTGGCCGAATTTACCGGCGAAACGATTACCAACCCCGCCGTCCTCCGATCCCAGCTTGAGGAAGTGCGCAAGAACGCGCTCGGGTTGGAATACGAGGAAGCGGTGATTGGCGAGGCCTCCATCGCGGCCCCCGTCTACGATGAAAGCGGGACCGTCGTCGCCGTTTTGTCTGTAGTGCTCTCCGCGAGCGAGTGGCCGGCAAGCGAGGCCACGGTCCGCGAACTCCGCGACGCCGCGTGGACAATTTCACGGGAGCTCGGAGCTTCCGTATGGTCCTCCCAAGGTGCCCGCTAAGCTGGCGCCCGGGCAGACGGCCGCGGAGGAACCCACGACGGTTGAAGCTGCCCGCTCTTTGCGCACCGTCAGGGCACCGGATACCATGTGAGACGTGTCACCGAAAGGCGGCACGTGCTTATGATCTGCGGCGGGAGAGCCCTGCCGGTACGTTTTAGCAGGCGCCGTAGGAGCAAATCCTCCCCAGGAATCTCTCAGGCCCATGTACCGCCGCGGCAAGGCAACTCTGGAAAGCAGCCCGGGCAACCGGACTCACCGACGGTGCAAGCGTCCAGCCGCGAAGGCGGGTGGCGCGGAAACTCTCAGGTCCAATACAGAGCGGGGAGGAACCGAATCATCGTGGCGCGTCCGCGCCACCTGAATTATGGAGTTCCTCATGACCCTGGCACCTGAAGGCCGTAAGCTGCTGCGCGTTGAACAACGCAACAAAGCCGTCCCGGTCGAACGCAAGCCCGAGTGGATCAAGGCCAAGGTCCAGATGGGCCCGGAATTCGTGGGCCTGAAGAACCTCGTGAAAAAGGAAGGCCTGCACACCGTCTGCGAGGAAGCCGGCTGCCCGAACATCTTCGAGTGCTGGGAAGACAAGGAAGCAACCTTCCTGATCGGCGGCTCCGAATGCACCCGCCGCTGCGACTTCTGCCAGATCGACACCGGCAAACCCTCCCCCGTGGACATGTTCGAACCCACCAAGGTCGCCCGCTCCGTCCAGGCCATGGCCCTGCGTTACGCCACCGTCACCGGCGTCGCCCGGGACGACCTCGCCGACGAGGGCGTCTGGCTCTACGCCGAGACCGTGCGCAAGATCCACGAACTGAACCCGGGCACCGGGGTGGAACTGCTCATCCCGGACTTCTCCGGCAAACCCGAACACATCAGTGCGATCTGCGACTCCGCCCCCGAGGTCTTCGCGCACAACGTCGAGACCGTGCCCCGGATCTTCAAGCGCATCCGCCCCGCGTTCCGCTACGACCGCTCCCTGGACGTCATCACCCAGGGCCGGGACGCCGGCATGGTCACCAAATCCAACCTGATCCTGGGCATGGGCGAAACCCGGGCCGAAATCTCCGAAGCCCTGGCCGACCTGCACGCCGCGGGCTGTGACCTGATCACCATCACCCAGTACCTGCGCCCCTCCGAACGGCACCTGCCCGTGGACCGCTGGGTCAAACCCCAGGAATTCGTCGAGCTCGCCGCCGAAGCCGAGGACATCGGCTTCCTCGGGGTCATGTCCGGACCCCTGGTCCGCTCCTCCTACCGCGCCGGACGCCTCTGGGCCACCGCGATGCGCAAAAAAGGCCGCGACATCCCCGCCCACCTGGCCCACATCGCCGGCGGCATCCAGGACTCCGGCACCACCCGCCAGGAAGCCAGCACCCTCCTCGCACACCACGCGACGGCCTGATCCGTAAGGACTCCAGCATGCTCCCCACCCGGATTGAAATCATTCCCTCGGACGGAATCGTCGAGAAGGTCCAGGCCACGGTGCCTGTATCCACAACACTCACCGTTACCTGCTTGCCCCATCACGGCGTCAAGCGAACCATGGAGGCTTCCCTCAAACTCAGCTTCCTCGGCTACAACGTGATTCCGCACCTCTCGGCACGCGGGCTGGAGGACCGGGGGCAGCTTTCCGGCATCCTCCGGGACTGCGAAGCTGCGGGGATCACCGAGGTCTTCGCCATTGGTGGAGACGGACCGCGGGGTCCTGGCCCCTACGAATCGTGCCTTCACCTCTTGGAGGACATCGCCGAATACTCCGGCGGCGGGATCTCCGCGGGCATCGCCGGCTACCCCGAAGGTCATCCTTCCGTGGGCGGGCTGGACCTCTTGGATGCCCTGTTGGCAAAACAGCATCTGGCCAAGCACGTTGTCACGCAGATGTGCTTCTCCGCACCCAGGGTCTTGGATTACACAGCGCTCCTGCGTCGCGAAGGGGTGGAACTGCCGGTGTGGGCCGGAGTGGCCGGGGCGGTTCCCCGGACCAGGCTGCTGGCCCTGGCAACCCAGATCGGCGTCGGGACGTCCCTGAAGTTCCTCAGCAGCAAGGGAACTCTCGCCCGCCGGCTCCTCAGCGGCGACAAGTACTCACCGGAGAGCCTCGTCTCCGAACTCATGGCGCACCCGGACAGCGTCGCGGGAATCCATCTCTACAGCTTCAACAGGCTGGACAGGCCCACGTGGGAGCCAATGGGCCTGCCCGATCCTGCGGCCAACGAACCAGCCTCCGCCTAGACGGCGGGCTGCCGTGACTGGTTCCGGGGACCCCTAGCTCCCCGGGACCGAAATCACCGCGACCGTCTTCTGGGCATCGTCCCGCAGTTCCACGCCCGAGATCCCGGCGAGCTGGACCGGCGTCGCGCCCGTCACCTTGATGCGTCCGCTGGACGTCGCGGTCCAACCGCACGCCAATTCCTCGTTGCCGTCGCGGCCCTTGACCCACAGGTACATGGTGCCTTGCAGCGGCATGCTGCGGCCTTCCAGCTGCAGCTCGGTCCCCCACGATTTCCTGACGAGCCCCACGGTGAGTTGCAGGCCGTTGTCCGTTTGCACCGAGTAGCTGGCGTCAGGCTTGGGCGGCTGGTTCAGCAGCGGCCCGGCCAGGACTCCCAGCCCGAGGCAAGCGGCGGCCACGGCACTCACCAGAGCCGTCCACCGGCGTCGGGACTTCCGGCGTCGCGCTGCCATTTTCAGGAGGATCGGCTGCGGGAGCGTTTCCGAAAAGGCCCCCAAAAGTGAGCGAGCGTCGGAAGTGGATTCGACGGCGGGGCGTCCGACCGCGAAAGGCGCAGCGGATTGCGCCGCGGCAAGGCGCTCGACGGCGGGGCGCCCGCCGGCTAGCGCGACGGCGTCGGGCACGGGGACGGCGTCGAGAAGGGCCGGGAGGCTTTCCAATTCGCCAAGCTCGCGCCGACAATCAGCGCAGAATTCCAGGTGCTCCTCAAAGGCCCGGGCCTCGTCCGGCTCCAAGCCGCCAAGCAGGTAGGCGCCCAGCAATTGGTGAAGTCCTGTTTCGTTCACCGCTGCACCCCCATTTCGTCCAGAATCGTGCGAAGCGCCCTGACGGCGTAGAAGGCCCGGGATTTTACGGTTCCGCTGGGGATGTTGAGCCTCAGCGCGGCCTCGTTCACTGTGAACCGTTCGTAATGCAGAGCTATCAGGACCTCCCGGTGCTCGGTACTAAGCCGCAAGAGGGCTTCTTCCATGAGGACCCGGTTGAGGAGTTCGTCAACGCGTTCGGTGGCTTCCTCCGGGTCCGCTATGTCGCGTTCGGCAGCCTCGGCCGGCCGCCGCTGGGCCTTCCGATAATTGTCGATGATGACGTTGCGGGCCGTGCGGAACAAATAGCTGCGCAGGCTCCCGGTGATCTGGGGGGCGTGCTGCCATACCCGAAGAATGGTTTCCTGCACCACATCTTCAGCCAGATGTGCGTCCGGCGTGCAGCTCAGCACGAAGCGGCGCAGGGCGGTGCCGTGGTCGCGGTAGATCGCGGCCACGACGTCCTCGTCGAGCGGCATCGGCGCCTCCTGTCTGCTTCGGCTTCCCCTTCTCCTGCGATACGACGTGCCCGGCACGAGAATGGTTCAGCCCGTTGAACCATTCTTCACCTCACGTCGTCGTACGGGTTAGTTTCCGGCACGTCGACGGCCGGTCCAAGCAAAGGAGCACGCCATGAAGAAGCAACTCGGCACCGGTCTGGGCGTCCTCGCACTGGCCATAGTCCTTAGTGCCTGCGGAGGCAGCCCCGGGACTTCTACAACTTCCTCAAGCCCGGCGAGCTCAAGCGCCGCAGCGCCGAGCCCGACGGCGACCAGTCCGGCACCGTCGTCGAGCGCTTCCGCTGAGGCTTATGACCTGGAGGTTGCAACGTCGAGCGCCGGCAAGATTGTGGTGGGCGCCAACGGCAGGAGCGTGTACTTCTTCACCAAGGACGTCAAGGATTCGGGCAAGAGCGCCTGCACCGGAGGCTGCGCCGCCTCGTGGCCGGCCGTGACAACGACGTCGAGCAAGCCGACGGCTGAGGACGTGAGTGGAACCCTCGGCACCATCCCCACGGCAGACGGCAAGATGCAGATCACCATCAACGGAATGCCCATTTACTACTTCGGGCAAGACAAGGCCGCCGGTGACATGAAGGGCCAGGGCGTCGGCGGTGTCTGGTTCCTGGTCAGCCCGTCCGGTTCCACGATCACAGGAAGCGGAATGGCCTACTGAAACCCTCGCTCACCTTTACGCACCAAACAGCAAACGCTCCTTCAGATCTGTCCGGCCGGGCCGGCAGATCTGAAGGAGCGTTTGCCTTGGAAGGCTCAAAGGTGAGCGAGCGTTTGCCTTGGAAGGCTCAAAGGTGAGCGAGCGTCTTTAGGCGTCTTCGAACTCGACGGCCGCGATGATTTCCTTCGTCTCCGGGTGGATCATGAAAGCTTCGTCGTCCTCTTCGATCATGACGTAGTTGCCGTGGTCTGTGGCGAAGTGCCAGGCGAGGATCGTCTCGCCGTCGTGCTTGTAGTTGGGATCGCCCATGGTGATCTTCTCCAGCTCGTAGCCGGCGACGTCGCACAGTTCACGGATGATGAGCTCGAATTCCGGGGCATTTTCGAGCTCGGCTTCGGCGGCCTCTGCCTGGCGCTCTTCGAGGTTCGGAATGAGGGCGACGCGCTCGGCGATGTGGGCCTTGCGCTGCTCTTCGTCCAGGTAGAGGACGCCATCCTGGCTGCGGAGCCACGCTGCGTTGAGTTCGATGATGTCCTCGGTCTCCAGGAGGGATTCGAATTCACCGTCGAGGGCTTCGAGTTCTGCCACGGCTTCCGCTGCCACTTCCGACTCGTCAAGGTCGCCGTCCAGGTATGCCTCGGCGTCGTCCTCGGACAGGGCGTCGAATGCTGCTGCGGTGCGGTTGAACAGCTCAAGGTGGCCGGTGGCGCCCATGGCTTCGAGGCCTTCGCGGACAAACGTGTCCACTTCTTCGCGCTCCGGGACGGTGAATACGTACTGGGCGAAGCCGCCGGCCAGTGCCTGCGTCAGGTAGTAGTCCACAAAGTAGCTGCGCAGAGCGTTGGTAGCGATTTCCTCATGGTTGAGGAGCTCCTCGTACATCTCGTTGACCACGGTGACGTTCGCGTCCACAACGTCTGCGTTGGCGGCCTCGATGCTGTCCTTCGTCAGAATGACGGGGTTCTCAATGCTGGTCATGGGATTTCCTCACTGCTAGGAAGCTTGTGCTGCTCCGGACCCTTTCAACGTACGCGGGGGCGGTAGTCAGGCAGGCTAGGCCGAGGTGAACGTCCGGCAAAGTTTCAGCGCCGCTCGGTGGGCCCACGCCGCCCGGGTTCCCTGGCTGAGCGGAGCGAAGTCAGGGAGGCGGCTTGGGCCCACGTCGCCCGGGTTCCCTGGCTGAGCGGAGCGAAGTCAGGGAGGCGGCTTGGGCCCACGCCGCCCGGGTTCCCTGGCTGAGCGGAGCGAAGTCAGGGAGGCGGCGGGGACTAGGATTCATAGATAGCCTCCTGTCGAAAGTAGCCCCAAAGAATGCCTTCCCACTCAGACGACTCCTGGGAACTGGCGATTCAGACACCCGCCATTAACGACCGCTCCTTGGCGGCCGGCCTTGCCTATGCCATGGGAAGCCGGGTCAGCAGCATCACTTTCGACTCGGCCACAGGTTTGATGATGGGCAAGGTCCGGGGCAGTGGCCCATCAGCGTATTCGACGTCGGCCAAACTGGTCCGCAAGCCCGGCGGCTGGAGCTGCACCGTGGGAGTGTGCAGCTGTCCCGTCCGCAAAGACTGCAAACACGTGGCCGCCCTTCTCTTCGCTGCCGAGGACCATCCTGCCGTGCGGGCTCAGTTGCTCAGCGCCCCGGCGTTCGGCCAGACTGCCCAGGCCGGTGGAACCGTGCAGCGGCCTGCGTGGGAACAGGCCCTCAGCAAGCTCATCGCCACTCCGGGAAACGCCCCACAAGGCCAAGGCCTCCCCTTGGCGCTGGCGTTCGAAGTGGAAGAGCCGGCCCCGCATTTCTCCTACACAGGCCGGCGCGATCCCCTCCGAAGCGTGCGCCAGCTCAAAGCCCGCCCGGTGATGATGGGAGCCAAAGGCAAGTGGATCCGCGGCGACGTCTCCTGGACCAACCTGAACTACCTCAGCTACAAGCGCGAATTCAACGAAGCCCACATCGACTGGATGCAGAACTTCCTCGCCGCGCATTCCACCACCGACTACCGGCAGCTCACGTCCAGCATGTGGATGTTGCTCAATGAATTCGCTGGCAAGAACCTGTGGAGCCTGCTGGCCGAAGCCGCGAAAGTGGGGGTCGCGCTCATCCACTCCGGCGGGACTGAACCTGTCCGCATTGCTGGGGAGCCCGCCGTCGTCGGGCTTGACCTGAGCCGACTGGAAAGCGGCCGGGCCGACGACGGACTGCAGCTGGCGCCGTCGGTGACCTTGGGCGGGGACGCCCTTGATCCGGTCACCTTGGGCTTGATCGGCCGCCCGGCGCATGGCCTATTTTTCACGGGCCCTGGCGAGGGGTACCTGCCCGGCGTTTCGGCGCCGGAGAACCTCATCACGTTGGCCCCGCTGGAGGGTGGCGAGTCGCAGGAACTCCTGGACTTCGTCATGGGCGCGTCCCGGCTCCAGATCCCGGCCCAGGACGAGGAACGATTCCTCACGGCGTTCTATCCGAAACTCAAGCAATCCACCCGGGTCACGGCGGCGGACCATTCCGTGGAGTTGCCTGTCCTCGCCGTGCCCACGCTGTCCCTGCTGGCAAACTACGGCGCCGACCACCGGGTGCGGCTGCACTGGGAGTGGCACTACAAGGCCGGCAAGCTCGTGACGGCCCAGCCCCTCTGGCGGCACCCGGACGATCACGGCTACCGCGACGACGCCGAGGAAGCGCGGATCCTGGAGATCCTGGGCCGGCCTTGGGACACGGTTGGCGCGCTGGGCGAATCCTCGAGCGGCGGATGGGGAGCCCCGCGGCTGGCGGCCTCGGTGGCGCTGGACGGGCTGGACACGCTGGCCTTCACCGAGGAGGTACTGCCCCGGCTCCGGGAACTGCCCGACGTCGTCGTGGACACCTCAGGCGAGATCGCCGACTACCGCGAAGCCACCGAGGCCCCCGTTGTCTCCATTTCGACCAAGGCGACGGACAGCCGCGACTGGTTCGATCTCGGCATCGTCATCACGCTCGAGGGCGAACCGGTGTCCTTCGCCGCAGTGTTTTCCGCCCTCGCCGCGGGCCAGAGCCGCATGCTCCTACCAAGCGGCGCCTACTTCTCGCTTGACCTGCCCGAGCTGCACCAACTCCGTGCTCTCATCGACGAGGCCAGGTCTTTGCAGGACAACCCGGACCGGCACGGCCCCCTGCAGATCAGCCGCTTCCAGGCCGGGCTCTGGGATGAGCTCGCGCAACTAGGGATTGTCGACGAGCAAGCGGCCGCATGGCGCGAGGCCGTGGGCGGATTGCTCGACGACGGCGTGACCGGGCTACCGCTGCCGGGCTCGCTTGACGCTGAGCTCCGTCCGTACCAGCTGGAGGGCTTCAACTGGCTGAGTTTCCTGTACCGGCACAGCTTGGGGGGAGTCCTGGCCGACGACATGGGCCTCGGCAAGACCGTGCAGGCGATCGCCTTGATGTGCGCGGCGAAGGAGGAGGCCGCAACTGCTTCCGGTGGCAGCGTCGCGGACTTCGGCGAGGCGGGTTCGGGTGGCGCCCCCTTCTTAGTGGTCGCACCCACCAGCGTGGTAGGCAACTGGGCCGCCGAAGTGCAGCGATTCGCGCCCGAGCTGAGCATGAAGACCATCGGAGAAACCTTCGCCAAGAGCGGCACGGATCCGCAAGAAGCCATGGCCGGGACCGACGTCGTCATCACCTCCTACGCGCTGTTCCGGATCGACTACGAGGCCTATGCCGCCAAGGCATGGGCCGGGCTGATGCTCGACGAAGCCCAGTTCGTGAAGAACCACCAGTCCAAGGCCTACCAGTGCGCCCGGAAACTCCCGGCATCCTTCAAACTGGCCATCACGGGAACACCGCTCGAGAACAACCTCATGGAATTCTGGGCGCTGACCTCCATCGTGGCGCCGGGGCTGTTCTCCAGCCCGCGCCGCTTCGCGGAGTACTACCAGAAGCCGGTCGAAAAGAACGGCGACAAAGCCCAACTCGCCAAGCTCCGCCGTCGGGTCCGTCCGCTCATGATGCGCCGCACCAAAGAGCAGGTCATCAAGGACCTGCCGCCCAAGCAGGAGCAAGTGCTGGAAGTGGTCCTCAACCCGCGGCACCAAAAGGTGTACCAGACCCACTTGCAGCGTGAGCGGCAAAAGATCCTTGGGCTCATTGACGACGTCAACAAGAACCGCTTCACGATCTTCCAGTCACTCACCCTGCTCCGGCAGTTGAGCCTGGACGTTTCCTTGGTGGATGAGTCTCTGTCCGCTGTACGCTCGTCCAAGCTGGACGTGCTGTTCGAGCAGCTTGAGGACATCGTCGCCGAAGGGCACAGGGCGCTCATTTTCAGCCAGTTCACGGGATTCCTGGGCAAGGTCCGCCAGCGTCTTGAGGAAGAGGGTACCGAGTTCTGCTATCTCGACGGCAGCACCCGGAACCGGGCCGACGTCGTCAGCGAATTCAAGAACGGCGCGGCGCCCGTGTTCCTCATTTCCTTGAAAGCCGGAGGGTTCGGACTGAACCTGACTGAGGCCGACTACGTATTCCTGCTGGATCCATGGTGGAACCCGGCATCTGAGGCACAAGCCGTGGACCGCACCCACAGGATCGGGCAGGCCAGGAACGTGATGGTCTACCGCCTGGTGGCAAAGGACACCATCGAGGAAAAGGTCATGGCGCTCAAGGCCAAGAAGTCGCAGCTGTTCGCCGATGTCATGGAGGGCGATGCCCTGGCCGGCGGTGCCCTGACGGCGGAAGACCTGGCGGGGCTGTTCGCGGAGTAGGGTCCGCGCCGAGAAATGACCACCAAGATCGCTGCTATTCACTTTTTTGCCATAAAATGTGAATAACGAGCCACTAATTCACAGTTTTCAGGAGGCTACATGGCTACTTGGCCCGCGCACGGAAGCAAGATTGTGCCATGGAAGTCATCCGGACGACCGCCCCGCGAGGATCGGGAGTTCACAGAGGTAGAGGTGTCGCTGCCGCCGCTCATAGCGGATCTCTGGTTCGAGCCAGGACGTGAAACCATCGTGGCGCTCGAAGAGGCTGCAGTTGCCATCGCATCTTTGGATGTAACAGCCGGCACCCGCATGACGGCCGTCAGCGGATTTCTCCTTCGCAGCGAGGCGGTTTCTTCATCCAAGATCGAGCACGTCGACGCCAACCGAAATGACTACGCACGCGCCATGATCGGGCTGAAGGCAACGGACCAGGCTAACTCGATGGTGGCTGCCGCTGAAGCCGTCCAGAGCATGATCAACGATGCCGGCACCACAGGTGAGGTCAGGCTGGAGGCCATACTTGCCGCGCACAAAACGCTCATGAAGGACGACCCCATGGACGGTAGGCATGCCGGTTCGTACCGCGACGTTCAGAACTGGATCGGCGGAAGCGATTACTCACCTCGAGGGGCCATTCATGTGCCACCGCCCGCAGGGCTCGTCCCCGGATTCATGGACGATCTCATGGCGTTCTGCGCCCGGCGAGACGTCCCCATCATGGCGCAAGCCGCTCTTGCGCACGCACATTTCGAATCCATCCACCCGTTCACCGACGGCAATGGTCGTATTGGCCGGGCGCTGATCGGAGCCATCTCCCGTCGGCGGGGGCTGACCAAAAACACCGTAATACCAATCGCTTCGGCCATGGTTGCGGACGTGGAGAGCTACTTTTCCTTGCTCAACAATTACCGCAATGGCGACGCAGATCCGTTCGTGCTGTACTTGGCCAAATCCTCACTCCGCGCAGCGAAAGCGGCCCGTGAGTCAGTGGCGTCCCTCGACGCCCTCCCGGCCGCATGGATGGAGGCAGCCCGGCCCCGAAAGGGCTCCGCAGACGAGAAGATCATTCCTTGGCTCTTGGAGCGGCCAGTGTTCGAAGCACACAGCGCCGCATACATCGCAGGCATCGAAGAGCGATCCATCTACAGGGTCCTGGACAGGCTGACCAACGCCGGAATTCTGACGCAGATCACCCAGTCTCAACGGAATCGTGCATGGGCAGCGACCGAAGTCTTGGACGAAGTGGACAGGCTTAACCGTCGCCTGGCTGGACGCGACGTCTGAGTCCTTGGGCGCGCAGGTAAACAAGCCCACCTCCTTCGGCATATCAAGTTCCGAACGGCCGTCACTTGATGTATACAATTGAACGCGGCCAGAGCACTACGACGTCCCCGAAAGGGGACCCGTGGAGGGCAACGAAGCGCCGCCGGTGATGCAGGCAAGCATCGACAGAACTGTGGAATGGGATCGGGGCTCAGAAACGTGATGGACATGCCCACTCCTCCGGTGCGCCACCAGCAGCTGATCGTCACCATCTACGGGCTCTACGGCCGCAGTTCAGGCGATGCCCTCCCGGTTTCCGTACTGATTTCCATGCTGGGCGACCTCGGCTACGATGCGCCGGGAGTCCGATCCTCAGTCTCGCGGCTGAAGGCCAAGGGTGTGCTCAAAAGTGTCCGCCAGGACGGCGTCGCCAAATACGAACTGTCCGACACCGTTCTGGACGTCTTCCGCGAGGGCGACCGGAGGATCTTCGCCGCCGAGCGCTCCCCCCAGTTGGAATCCTGGATCCTCGCGGTGTTCTCCGTCCCCGAGTCAATGCGGAACCGCCGGCACCAACTGCGTTCCGAGCTGTCCGGGCTCGGTTTTGGATCCGTGGCATCGGGGGTATGGATAGCGCCGGCCCAAGTCCTTGACCAAGCGCGGGATCGGCTTGCTTCGCGGGGTCTCATCCAGTTTGTGGACTTCTTCCGCGGCGACTACCTGTTTGAGGGCCCCATGCGGCCGAAGGTGGCCGAATGGTGGGATCTGAAGGCCATCGATGAGCAATTCGCCGAGTTCTTGGACCTCTACGAAGGGGCCGGAGATCTTTGGGCCGGGCTGGTAGGAGATGATCCCGAGGCCGTCCTGGCCAACTCGACGGCCCAGCTACGCCGGGATGCTTTCCGCTACTACATTCCCATGCTGACCCTGTGGCGGCGCTTCCCGTACCGGGACCCGAACCTGCCGATGGAATACCTCCCGAAGGACTGGCGCGGCCCGGCGGTTCGCGAGACCTTCCAGGCGGTTCATCGTCTTGCTGCGCCCCTCGCGGCAGCCTATGCGCACGAGCTCATCCACGGCAGCGTCGATCTGGTGGCGCCTTAGCCCCTAGCGCGCGAGTCCAAGGAGCACGGGAGGACCGGCCGCAATGCGGCCGGTCCTCCCCACGCCCAAGGGGTGCGCGCCACTACCCTAGGAGGGCGCTGCCCCATTCAAATTCCGGTCGCGTCGGAGCCGGACCCGACGACGGCGGACCCGGCGGAGGTGGCTTTGTCACCGGTTGCGGAACCGGCGGCGTCGGACTCTGCGGTTCCCGAAGGGGCACCTTGGCGGCCCCTCTTCAAGACGAAGTAGAGGACGACGATGCAAATGGCGAACGGGACACCGAAGATCAATGTCATCCGGAAGGCCTCGACGAAGAGCGTCGTGAGCATGATGGCAACCATGAGGACGGCTCCGCCCCAGGACGCCGCCGGGTAGGGCCGAAGCTTGTATGACAGGGCTGTCCCGTCACGCTTCACTGAGCGTCGGAATGCCAAGTGGGTTACGAAGATCATGAGCCACGTGGCCATGGCCCCGAACATCGACAACGCCATCATGAAGGTGAAGCCCGACTCCGGGTTCATCGCGTAGACGCAGGCCGCGACCGCGATTCCACCTGTGCAGAGGATCAGCGCGTTGACCGGGGATCCGTTCTTGTGGAGCCGTCCGAACACGGCGGGCGCCTGCCCTGCCCGGGACAGGCTGAACATCATGCGGGTGGAGATGTAGAGCTGCGAATTCATCGCTGAAAGAGCAGCCACAATCACCACGACGTTGATGACAGAGTCTGCGAACGGAATGCCGATGACCTGCATGACGGTGACGAAGGGGCTGTTTCCGGCGAGGATCTGGCTGACGGGCGCAATGGCCAGGATCAGCGCCAAGGTCAGGATGTAGAAGAGAAAAAGACGGAATACCGTGACCTTGAATGCCTTCTTGACCGCCGTTCCCGGATCCTTCGCCTCACCCGCAGCAATCGCGATCATCTCCACCGAGAGGTAGCTGAAGATCGCGACGATCACGGCCACCCACATGCCGGACACCCCGTTGGGGAAGAACCCGCCCTCGGCAGTGTAGTTGTGGATGCCGTAGCCGGACTCCCCCTTTCCGAAGACCAGAACGGCGGCAAGCAGGATGAATCCCAGGATGGCGAACACCTTGATGCTGGAGAACCAATACTCAAGGGTGCCGAAGGCCTTGACGTTGAACATGTTGACGGCGATGAGAACCCCGGCAAACAACAGGATCCAAACCAGCGGGGGAAGTCCGGGGAACCACAGCTTCATGTAGTCCCCGATCGCGAGGACCTCAGTGCCCACGGCCAGCACGACGCAGGACCAGTAGAGGTACTTCACCAGGAATCCCGCGAGGGGCGAAATGTAGTGCTCCGCGAAAGCCCCGAAGGATCCCGTGGTCGAATGCGCCACGGTCATCTCAGCCAGCGCGCCCATCAGCATCACGGCGATCAGGCCCCCGATTGCATAGCTCAGCAAGACGCTGGGCCCGGCGAAGGATATTGCGAACTTGCTTCCGAGGAAGAGCCCGGTGCCGATCGCGCCGCCCAGCGCGATCATGGTCAATTGGGGACTGGTGAGTTCGCGTTTGAGTCCGCGCTCGCGGTTCTTAATCAGGTCGAAGCTTTGTGACATCGTTGTCTCCTTTGCTCGAAACTTTCTTGAATGTTGCGCCTCGTGGCTAGCGCTCCGGAATGACGGCGATGCCTTGGATCTCGATGAGGGCTTCCTTCTGCCAAAGCCGCGTGACGCCGATTCCAGCCATGGCGGGATACTCGGATCCGGCCATTTCGCGCCAGATTCGTCCGATCTCGCGGCCGTTGGCCATGTAGTCGTCCACGTCGGTGAGGTAAATGGTCACGCTGACCAGGTCCTCGGGCGATCCGCCAGCCTCGCGC
This sequence comes from Arthrobacter sp. DMZ02-1R, assembly GCF_057747935.1. Classification (NCBI taxonomy): domain Bacteria; kingdom Bacillati; phylum Actinomycetota; class Actinomycetes; order Micrococcales; family Micrococcaceae; genus Arthrobacter; species Arthrobacter sp. DMZ02-1R. The sequence continues at coordinate 478,099 of NZ_CM173230.1, read as the reverse complement.
AGGGTGGTCAGCACATTGGAAAAAGCCTGTGTGAACTGTTCGACGATCCCGCCAGGAACGATGTTCATGTCCTTGTCCAAGGCCGTCTGGCCGCCCAGGAACAAGGTGTTTCCGGCGAGCATTCCGTGAGCAAAGCCTGACGGCTTCGGGAGCGACCCGGGATTGACGGTCTTGTGGCTCATGTTGTTCCTCCTCGTGATGGCGGCTGCGGCATGTTCGAAAAACCCTGTGCAGATCATTCCCCGCCGTGCTACATTGAGCATATGTGACGATCGTAAAAAAGTCGACACATCGAGGAGAATGTAGGAATTGCCCGGAAACGAAGGGACATAAACCATGAAGCTGGCCACCTTGCGGACAGCCGACGGGGGCACGACGGCGGCGCTCGCCACGGGCGGGAACAGTTACGTTCGGCTGCCGGCCAACGACGTCGGAGCCCTCCTTGCAGTCCGGGACTGGCGCTCGCTCGTTGAAGCCGCCCTTGTTGTAGCCTCCGGATCGGAAGCCGTTTCTGCACCTGCCAGCGAGCTGGCACCTCTGCTTCCGCGGGCCGGGAAGGTCATCTGCTGCGGGCTGAACTACGGAGACCACATCCAGGAGATGGGCCGCGAGTTGCCTCAATACCCCACGCTTTTCGCGAAGTATGCGGACACCCTCACCGGGCCGGCTGACACCATCGATGTCCACGGCAGCGCGAAGGTCGACTGGGAAGCCGAGCTGGCCGTCGTCGTCGGCTCCGAGCTGTTCCGCGCGGACGAAGACGAAGCGCGGAAAGCCATCGCGGGATACACGGTGGCCAACGATATTTCCATGCGCGATTGGCAGAACCGGACGCTCCAGTGGTTCCAAGGCAAGGCGTTCGACGGAACCACCCCCGTGGGGCCGGTCATGGTGACCGCGGACGGGATCGACGGCGATTTCGAGGTCCGCGGTTATGTCAACGGCGAGCTAGTGCAGTCCGGGAACACCAGCACCTTGGTGTTCGGCCCCGCGCGCCTGCTCTCCTACATTTCCCAGTTCACCATCCTGCGTCCAGGAGACCTGGTCCTCACCGGGACCCCGGGCGGAGTAGGCATGGGCATGACTCCCCCACGGTTCCTGAACGACGGCGACATCCTCACCACCGAGATCATTGGCATCGGCCGCTTGGAAAACACCATCCGGATCCACACAGCCGACTCATCCAAGACGACAACCGCATCCACAAGCACTTCCAAGGAGTGAGCATCATGAGCGACACCACCACCGAGTACCGTACCGAAGGCGACAACTCCATTTACGCCCAGCCCGACGGCAAAGTGGTTCCCGTCGTCACGCGCGCCGGCGAAGAGGACACCAACACGGCCCAGTCCGGCGACTGCGTCCGCGTCTCCGGCGTCAGCATCCAGCACACGCCGGCCACCAAGATCTGGTTCGGGCAGGTCTCCAACGTCCCCGGCTACCGCTCCCTGCCGCACCACCACGGCGAAGCGGAAACCGGCGGCTACGTGCTCCGCGGCCATGGACGCATCTACTTCGGCGAGAACTACTCAGAGTTCCTGGACATGAAGACCGGGGACTGGGTGTTCGTCCCGCCGTTCATGCCTCACGTCGAGGCGAACATGTCCGTCACCGAGGAACTCGTGTGGTTGACCGCGCGCACTCCGGAGAACCTGGTGGTCAACCTTGAGGACGTTGCAGACGAGACCCTCGCCGGCTTCCGCAGGGCCTGATGGACATGTCCACTGGGATCCTGACGTCGGAGACGTTCCTCAAAGCCATCGAGCTGACGGCCGTCCCGGCCCAGATCCACGACGAAGCCTACGAAGCCATCTCGCAGTACGTTCCATGGCCCAAAGCCTACGGTGGAGACATGGTGGCCCAGGCCGCGGCGGCGATGATGCGCTCGGTCGACGACGACCGTTCGCTGCATTCCATGCACAGCTACTTCATGCGCCCCGTGGAGATCGGGGCCACGGTCCGCTACGAGGTTGAACGCCTCCGCGACGGTCGCGGCTACTCGACCCGCAGCGTCCGCGGATACCAGAACGGCAAGACCGTGTACGCGGCGATGGGTTCCTTCCAGGTGCCCGAAGACGGCCCGGAATTCCAGCCCGAGGCGCCATCCGCCGTCGAACCCGAATCCCTCCGCAGCGCCGCCGAGGTGCTGCAGGGCGTCGAGGGACCCGCTGCCGAGTACTGGTCCTCGAAGCGCAGTTTCGACATGCGACACATTCCCGGGCCGGTATATCTGCAGGTGGAAGGCGAATCCGTGCCGCATCAGGCCATCTGGGTGAAAGCCTTCGAACAGCTGCCCGACGCCGGTGACGAACATGCCACCGCCGATCTGCACCGGGCGGCACTGGCTTACGTCTGCGACTACACCATCCTTGAGCCGCTGCTCCGGGTGAACGGACTCCACTGGTCCAGCCACGGACTCGCCACCGCTAGCCTGGACCACTCCATGTGGTTCCACCGGGACGGCCGCGCCGACGACTGGGTCTTGTACGCCCAGGAGGCCGTGTCCGGACAAAGCAACAGGGGGCTGGCCACGGGCCGCTTCTTCGACAGGCAAGGACGCCTGCTGGCAACGGTGGCCCAAGAAGGCATGATCCGCGCCGGCTCCTGAACCCTTACGACTTATCCGCCCTATTACTGAAAGGAGTGGCCATGACAATGTTGAGATCAGCCCACGTGGACACCTTCACCCGCGACCATCTGCCACCGGCCGGCACGTGGCCGACCCTCGAATTCACCCTGCCGGAACTCCAGTACCCGGCGACGCTCAACGCAGCAGCGGTGCTCATTGACGACGCCGTCGCAACCCTTGGCGCCGAGCGGGCCGCCCTGCGAACCCCCGACGGCGCGGTCTGGACCTACGGTGAACTGCAGCAACGCGCCAACCAGGTAGCCCAGGTCCTCACCGAGGACTTCGGCGTGGTGCCCGGCAACCGCGTCATGTTGCGCGGGCCGAACAATCCCTGGATCGTCGCGGCCTGGCTTGGCGTGCTCAAAGCCGGGGCCGTCGTTGTCACCACCATGCCGACGCTGCGTTTCAGCGAGGTCGGCACGCTTATCAACCTCACGCGTCCCACCGTGGCCATCTCGGACCACAGGTTCATGGACGAACTGCTCGCGGCGGCAGGAGAGGACACCGTTGTCCTCTCCTACGGATCCGACGACGCCGGCGACCTCACGTCCCGCGCCGCCGCCAAGAGCGGCGAGTTCACGGCCGTGCCCACCTCGGCCGACGACGTCGCGCTGCTCGGCCCGACGTCGGGCACCACGGGCACGCCCAAGATCACCATGCATTTCCACCGGGACATCCTCGCGAACGCTGACACGTTCGCCCGCCACATTCTGCAGCCAACCTCCGACGACGTGTTTGCCGGTTCCCCGCCGCTCGCGTTCACCTTCGGCCTCGGCGGGCTGGTGGTCTTCCCGCTGCGGTTCGGCGCATCCTCGTTGTTGACCGAACGGGCCACCCCCGTGGAACTTGCCGAAAGTGCTGCCGCCGCCGGGGCCACCATCCTCTTCACCGCACCCACCGCCTACCGCGCCATCCTCAAGGAAGGCCGCGGATCGTTGCTCCGCGGGCTGCGTGTGGCTGTCTCGGCGGGCGAACACTTGCCCAAAGAAACGTGGGAGGCAGTCCGGCAGGCCACGGGCCTCCGGCTCGTCAACGGCATCGGAGCCACCGAACTCTTGCACGTTTTCATTTCCGCGTCCGGGGACGACATCCGGCCCGGAACCACAGGCCGGGCCGTTCCCGGGTACAGGGCAGCCATCCTCGACGACGAGGGCCTGGAACTAGGACCCGGGCAGATTGGCCGGCTCGCCGTCATCGGCCCCACCGGATGCCGCTACCTGGACGACCCACGGCAATCGAACTATGTGGTCAATGGCTGGAACGTCACCGGCGATACCTTCACGAAGGACGAGGACGGGTACTTCACCTATCAGGCCCGGTCGGACAACATGATCGTCTCCTCCGGCTACAACATCGGTGCCCCCGAGGTGGAAACCGCCATCGACCTGCACCCGGACGTGGTGGAGAACGCCGTTATCGGCCGGCCCGACGAGGCCCGCGGCAGCGTTGTCTGCGCGTTCATCGTCCTGCGCGAAGGCGTCAAAGGCGATGACGCGAAGCGCAAGGAAATCCAAGACTTCGTCAAACGGATGATCGCCCCCTACAAGTACCCGCGGGACATCCGGTTCGTTGACGAACTTCCCCGCAACCCCAGCGGCAAGCTGCAGCACTTCAAGCTGCGTGACCGCATCAACAACGACCCTGAACAGCTTGCCGGCGCAGGCATGGGCCAGGCCTGAGAAGGAGCAAAAGCATGAAAATCGCAATCGTAGGCGGCGGCCCCGGCGGCCTGTACTTCGCGGCCCTGATGAGGCAACTCGACCCGTCGCACAAGATCACCCTCTGGGAACGCAACGCCGCCAGCGACACTTTCGGTTTCGGCGTCGTATTTTCCGATGAGACGCTCGGCGGCATTGGCAACGCCGACGCCGTCGTGGCCGAGTACATGAGCCGGCGCTTCGCACGCTGGTCCGACATCGACATCCACTTCGGCGGCGAAACGATGACGGTGGGCGGCCAAGGCTTTGCGGCCATGAGCCGCAAGGAACTGCTGGAACTGCTTCAGCGCCGGTGCGCCGAACTCGGCGTCGACCTGCGTTTCCAGACCGTCGCACCGCCCGTTGAGGAGCTTGAGGCCGGCTATGACCTGGTCCTCGCAGCGGACGGCATCAACTCCCAGATCCGCGCCAAATACGCGGACTCCTTCTCTCCGAGCCTGGACCTGCGGCCCAACAAGTTCATGTGGCTGGGCACGGACCAGGTTTTCGAGGCCTTCAAGTTCTTCGTCAAGGAGACCGAATGGGGGGTCATGCAGATCCACGGCTACCCCTACTCCGACGAAGGGTCCACGTTCATTGTCGAAATGCACGAGGACGTGTGGCGCGCTGCCGGGTTCGACGAGACCGCGTCCGACGTCTTCCCGCCGGGCGTGTCAGACGAGAAGGCGATCAGCAAGATCCGTTCCATCTTCGCCGAGGAACTCGATGGCTTTGAGGTCCTGTCCAACAACTCCAAGTGGCTCAACTTCACCACCGTGCGCAATCAAAGCTGGCGCCACGGCAACGTTGTGCTGCTAGGCGACGCTGCCCACACCGCACACTTCTCCATCGGATCCGGAACAAAACTGGCCATGGAGGACTCCCTGGCACTCGCCGCATGCCTGCACGAGCACCCGGATGTGGAATCTGCTTTGTCCGCCTATGAAACCGAGCGGCGTCCGGTTGTGGCCTCCACCCAGCGCGCTGCCCAGGCTTCACTGGAATGGTTCGAGCGGATCGCCCAATACAAGGAGCAGGATCCGACGCAGTTCGCTTTCAACCTCCTCACGCGCAGCCGCCGCATCACACAGGAGAACCTGCGCCTGCGCGACCCGGAATTCGCCGACACGGTGGACCGCAACTTCGCCCAATCCCAAGGACTGGCAGAGCCCGCCCCGGCCATGTTCCAGCCGTTCCGGATCGGCGGACTGGAACTGAAGAACCGCATTGTGGTCTCCCCTATGGACATGTACTCCGCAGTGGATGGCGTCCCGGGCGACTTCCACAAAGTCCACCTCGGCTCCAAGGCACTTGGCGGCGCCGGACTGGTGATGACCGAAATGGTGTGTGTTTCCGAGACCGGGCGGATCACCCCCGGCTGCACCGGCCTGTACACGGACGGCCAACGCGACAGCTGGAAGGAAATCGTGGACTTCGTCCATGGCAACTCAACGGCGAAGATCGGTGCGCAACTTGGACACTCCGGCCGCAAAGGCTCCACCCGGCTGATGTGGGAAGGCATCGACGAGCCGCTCGCGTCCGGCAACTGGGACGTCGTCGGACCATCAGCTTTGCCTTATGGTCCCGGCAACCAGACGCCGCAGGAGCTCGACCGTGCAGGCATGGCCGCCATCACGGCGCAATTCGTGGATGCTGCCCGTCGGGCGGATGAAGCAGGTTTCGACCTTCTGGAGCTCCACGCCGCGCACGGCTACCTGCTTTCCTCGTTCCTTTCGCCGGTGTCCAACCGCCGCACGGACGAATACGGTGGCAGCCTGGAGAACCGCCTGCGGTTTCCCCTGGAGGTGTTCGACGCCGTCCGCGCGGCTTGGCCCGCCAGCAAGCCAGTGACGGTACGCATCTCCGCGACAGACTGGATCGAAGGGGGCAACGACTCGGATGATTCACTCGACATCGCTCGGGCATTCGTGGCCCACGGCGCAGCGGGCATCGATGTCTCCACCGGCCAGGTCACCAAGGAAGAACAACCGACGTTCGGCCGCAGCTACCAAACCCCTTTCGCGGACCGCATCCGGCAGGAAGTCGCCGCACCGGCGGGAGCCGCCGTCATCGCTGTCGGCGCCATCTCCAGCTACGACGACGTCAATTCCATCCTCCTTGCAGGACGGGCAGACCTCGTGGCGCTTGGCCGGACGCACCTGTTCGACCCCCAGTGGACGCTCCACGCCGCGGCCGAGCAGGAATACCAGGGCCCGGGAGCGCAATGGGTGCCGCAGTTCCGTGCGGGCCGACGCAAACCGCCGAGCTCCCGCACGGATGCCGTGAGGCCCAGGCTTTCGCTCTTGAAAGAGCCCGAGTCCGACGCCGACAACACGCACCTGCGCTGGACCCCGAGCTCAGTCTCCGCGCCCGCACTGGCCAACTAGGCTCTACCGCCTGGAGTCCCCGCGCTGAGCCCAGCAGCCCCGTGCTGCTGGCTACCCTGTCGCAGGCCTAGAGGGCTACTCCCCCGGACGCGGCCGCCACACCACAACCGCCTGGGACCGCGCCCGGGGGCGCTGCCCGCGGGCCAGGCTGACGACGTCGCCCGCTGCTCCTGCTGCGAAAATACGGGCCTCCACCTGGCCCCGCCGGCGTTGCAATTCCTCGCTCAGCTCGGCCACGCGGTACTGCAGCGCGGCCACTTGGTTTTCGAGATCGAGGATGCGTTTGATGCCCTCAAGGGATACGCCTTCGTGGGAGAGCCGCTGGACTTCACGCAAGCGGTCGATATCCCGCTGGGAGTAGCGCCGGGACTTGCCCGGCGCACGGCTCGGCGAGACGATGCCGAGACGATCGTACTGGCGCAGGGTCTGCGGGTGCATGTCAGCCAGTGAGGCCGCGACGGAGATGACGAAGATCGGCTGGTTGACGTCGATGCCCATGACTACGTCCCTCCTGTGTGTTGCTGCCGCTACAAGCGGGCCTTGGCGGCCAGGTCGTGGCGCGGATCGGCGTCGGCAGTGGCCGCGGCGAATGCCTTGACGGCCTCCTCGGCCTGTTTGTTAAGGTTCTGCGGGACGGAGACGTCGATCGTCACCAGCAGGTCTCCGGTGCCCTTCGGTGTTTTGACGCCGCGGCCCTTGACCCGAAGCGTGCGGCCGGAAGGCGTGCCGGCCGGGACGCGGACCGTGACACTATCGCCGTCGATCGTTGGCACGTGGATGTTGGAACCCAAGGCGGCCTCCGCGAAGGTGACCGGCACGTGGATGCGGATGTTGTCGCCGTCGCGAATGAAGAAATCGTGGGGCTTGACGTTCACCGTGATGATGAGGTCCCCGTTACCTGCCGCACCCGGATTGCCCTTGCCCCGTTGACGGACCTTCTGCCCATCCCTGATGCCCGCGGGAATCTTGACCTCGATGACGTTGCCGTTGCTTTCGCGCAGGCTCACCGTGGTGCCGTGGATCGAGCCGGCAAAGGAAATCGAGGTGGACGCCGTGCGGTCGCTGCCCTTCTGGGGGGCGCGCTGGAAACCGGTTTGGCCACCGCCAAAACCGCCGCCGAACAGGTCAGCGAACTCGGGAGGGATACCGCCTGCACCGGCTGGCTGACGTGCGCCGCCGCCGAAAAGTCCGCCGAACAGGTCCTCGAAGCCGCCATTGGCCGGCCCGCCGCGTCCCGCACCAGGCGCAAAGCGTGCCCCGCCCATGGCACGAATGGCATCGTACTGCTGACGTTCCTCGGCATCCGAAAGCACCGAATAGGCCTCCGAGATGTCCTTGAACTTCTTCTCCGCAGCAACATCCCCGGAATTGGTATCCGGATGGTACTTCCGCGCAAGTTTGCGGTACGCCTTCTTGATGTCAGCGTCAGAGGCGTCCTTGGCGACACCAAGGATGGCGTAAAAATCCTTCTCAACCCAGTCCTGGCTGGCCACTCGGCTTCTCTCTTTCGTTTCTGTGTTCGGTTGCGCATCGCTGCGCTCATCCCACCTTAGGTGAGTCCCGCGTCAGGCGAGCCAACCGCGTGGGCCGTAGCGGATGAGGGGGCCCGGGAGTGGCATCGGGCCTGCCGAAGCCGGGTGGCCAAGGATCGCAGATCCTAGGCCACCCGGCGAAGGGGCGGGGCCCCCTCATCCGCGAAGGCGCGGTGAGTACAACAGGGGCACGAACCTCAGGCCGGCACTGCCACGATCACTTGGGCCGCACGCAGCACTCGGTCGCCTGAGCGGTAGCCGGAGCGCAGCACTTGGCTGACCGTGTCCACTTCGATGTCCTCGCCCGGCTGCTGGATGAGGGCTTCGTGGATCGTGGGGTCGAATTCGACGCCAGTTTCCGCGATGCGCTCCAGGCCGTACGTCTTCAGCGCGTTCTCCAGCTTGGCGGCGATCGCGGCGAACGGGCCGTCCACGAGGTCGCCGTGCTTGCGGGCGGCGTCGACGTCGTCGAGCACCGGCAGCAGGGAGTTCAGGACGCCGATGACGGCCATTTCCCCTGCGACGGCCCGGTCGCGTTCCACGCGCTTGCGGTAGTTGACGTACTCGGCCTGCAGGCGCAGGAGGTCGTTGCGGAGTTCCGCGGCCTCTGCTTCTGCCGCGGCACCGGGGGCCACCGACTCTTCAGCCGGAACCTCGATGCCGTTGAGGATTTCCTCAGCCTGGGACAGGGCGTCGCCCTCGGCGGCAGCGGCGTTGGATTCAGCTGCCGATCTCTGGGGGTGGCGGGCGGCACCGGTCTCCGGGTCAACCTTGCGGTGGTCCCGGATGACCGGCTTGTGCTGCTCGTTGCCCTCGTTGTTGGAAGGTGAGTGCTCTGCTTCGTTGCCGTGGTGGGGCATGGTTACTTCTTCTTTTCGTCTTCGTCGATGATCTCGGCGTCGACGATGTCCTCGTCGGCAGCCTTGGCACCGGCGTGAGCGCCCTCAGCACCGGCCGCGCTGCTTGCACCATCCGGGGAACCGGCGTGCGAGTAGATCGCTTCGCCGAGCTTCGACTGCGAGTGCTGCAGCTTCTCGAAAGCGGTCTTCACTGCTGCGTCGTCGGTGCCTTCGAGGGCCTTCTTGAGGGCATCGACGTCGGCCTTGACCTCGGTCTTGACCGCTTCAGGCAGCTTGTCGTCGTTTTCGGCGATGAGCTTGTCCACGGAGTAGGCGAGCTGCTCGGCAGTGTTGCGGGTGTCGGTAGCCTCACGGCGTGCCTTGTCCTCGGCTGCGTGCTCCTCGGCTTCACGGACCATGCGGTCGATGTCTTCCTTGGACAGCGCGGTGCCGCCGGTGATGGTCATCGACTGCTCCTTGCCGGTGCCCTTGTCCTTGGCGGAGACGTGGACGATGCCGTTGGCGTCGATGTCGAAGGTGACCTCGATCTGGGGGATGCCGCGGGGAGCCGGGGCAATGCCGGTCAGTTCGAACGTGCCCAGCGGCTTGTTGTCGCGGGTGAATTCACGTTCGCCCTGGAAGACCTGGATGGCCACGGACGGCTGATTGTCGTCAGCGGTGGTGAAGGTCTCGGAACGCTTGGTGGGGATGGCCGTGTTGCGCTCGATCAGGTGCGTCATGACGCCCCCCTTGGTTTCGATACCGAGGGACAGCGGGGTGACGTCGATGAGCAGAACGTCCTTGCGCTCGCCCTTCAGCACACCGGCCTGGAGTGCTGCACCAACGGCAACAACCTCGTCCGGGTTGACGCCCTTGTTAGGCTCCTTGCCGCCTGCGAGTTCCTTGACCAGCTCGTAGACGGCGGGCATACGGGTGGAACCGCCCACCAGCACGATGTGGTCGATGTCGGAGAGCTTGATGCCCGTCTCGGTGATGACGTCGTGGAACGGCTTCTTGGTGCGCTCCAGCAGGTCCTTGGTGAGGTCCTGAAACTTGGCGCGGGTCAGCTGCTCGTCCAGGTGGACCGGGCCGTCGGGGGTGACGGAGAGGTACTGGAGGGAAACGTTGGTGCTGGTCGAGGAAGAGAGTTCCTTCTTGGCCTGCTCCGAGGCTTCGCGGAGGCGCTGCAGGGCGATCTTGTCCTTGGAGAGGTCGATGCCCTTGACCTTGAGCTGGTTCAGCAGGTAGTTGACGACCCGCTGGTCCCAGTCGTCGCCGCCGAGGCGGTTGTCACCGGCAGTGGCGCGGACCTGGATGGTGGAGAAGCCGTCTTCGTCCTTGCCGACTTCAAGCAGGGAAACGTCGAACGTTCCGCCGCCGAGGTCGAAGACCAGGATGAGCTCGTCTTCCTTGCCTTTGTCCAGGCCGTAGGCCAGTGCAGCTGCGGTGGGCTCGTTGACGATGCGCAGGACGTTGAGGCCAGCGATTTCGCCGGCTTCCTTGGTGGCCTGGCGTTCGGCGTCGTTGAAGTAGGCCGGGACGGTGATGACAGCGTCGGTGACCTTTTCGCCGAGGTAGGACTCGGCGTCGTTCTTCAACTTCATGAGGATGCGCGCGGAGATTTCCTGCGGCGTGTACTTCTTGTCGTCAATGGCGACGCTCCAGTCGGTGCCCATGTGGCGCTTGACGGAGGCGATGGTCCGGTCGATGTTGTTGACGGCCTGGCGCTTGGCGATTTCGCCAACCAGGACTTCACCGGACTTGGAGAATGCAACGACCGACGGCGTGGTGCGGCCACCCTCGGCGTTGGCAATGACGGTGGGCTCGCCACCTTCGAGAACAGAGACGACGGAGTTAGTGGTTCCGAGGTCGATACCTACAGCGCGTGACATATGTTGCTTCCTTTCAATGGCCGACGATCGAGATTGCACCCGCTTCCTCAACCCGTTAAGGGTTTGGAGCCGGGGAGCACTCAACATTCGGCTAGTTGAGCGTTCTGCACTCAACTGTACTCAGGCCTCGCTCAAAGTCAATCCAGAGTTGAGTCAACTACGCTCAACCCCGGAGGGCCGACGTCGAACTCGCGGGAACAGTGCCGGTTCGCGTGAGCGCTCCGGCGACTCCGCAGCGTTCCGGCGATGTCGACGGCGGGTGTTCAGTCAGACGTCAGGCGGCGTCGGCTTGTAGACCCAGGCCACGAGCACCACGGAGATGATCATCAGGAGGAACCACGAGACAAGCTTGTCCGGTGACACCAAGTGCCAGCCATCCAACTGGCTCGGATACAGCCAGGCATGAGACCAGGTTGCGATATTTTCGGCAATCCAGATGAAGAGCGCCACCAGTAGGAATGCCACGATCAGCGGCATCCGGAACCGGCGTCGGAACACCCGGAAGTGCATGACGCACCGGCCATAGAGCACGACGACGGCGGCCAGCAGGATCCAGCGGGCATCAACGATGTAGTGGTGCGAAAAGAAGTTCACGTAGATGGCCGCGGCCAGGACCGCGGTGATCCAACGCCTTGGATACCTGGCGAAGCGCAGGTCAAAAACCCGGTAAACCCGCACCATGTAGGAGCCGACCGCCGCGTACATGAAGCCGCTGAAGAGCGGAACAGCGCCGACCCGGAGGACGCCCTCAGCCTCGTAGGACCACGAGCCGACGTCGGTCTTGAACAGTTCCATGACCGTCCCCACCAAGTGGAAGAGCACGATCACCCTGAGCTCGCGCAAGGTTTCCAGCTTCGTAGCCACCATGAGTACCTGGATGACCACGGCGGCGATCGTCAGGAAATCGTTCCGGGCCAGGCCTGCGTCGGCCGGGTACCAAAGGTGCGCCCCGAAGATCACGGCGAGGAGCGAAGCGCCGAAGATGCAAGCCCATGCTTGCTTGAGGCCGAACACGGTGAACTCAGTGAGCCTGGTTCGAAGGCCCTGGGCAGGGGCGGGGCCGAGGAAGCGGCTTGCACTCCCATCGATAAGTTCTTCTACCGCGGTGAGTTCACGCATCGGAGTGCTGCTGGCCCGCCCTCGCCGGGCCCGTGCGATTCTTGGCTGGGCCGAGTTGGCCAAGATAATAGTTCTTCGGCCAATGCCTGACCTTCTCCGGCAACTTGGGATAGGCCATAGCCAAGAGACGCATTGTGCCATCAAAACTGCGCCGTTGCCACGCATTCCAAGGCAGCCCGAAACCCTCCCGAAGCTGCTCGGGCAGCAGTCCCGCGGTGAGCAAACGGGCCAACGGCATGCTCACGCGCAACAAGAGCGGCCCACTCACGGGATACAGGAGTTCGCGGGCAACCCTCAAAGCCGCCGCGTCCGGTTCCAGCTTCCCCAACGATTCTTGCCAGTACCTGGCGAAGGCCGAGCGGTCCTCGGGCCAGACTTCGGAGGGCAGCTGAAGGGCTGTCCCGATCTGCGCGTACTCACGATAGATACGATCGGCGGCGTCGTCGTCGAGCGTTCCGTGGATTTTTTCGTACACGGTGACCGCGGTGTCATAGAGGGTCGCCACCACCCACAACTGGGATTGCGCGTTGAAGGCGTTATACCCCGGGGTGGAATCGTCCGCCGCCCGCCGAACGGGTGCGTGCGCACGGTTCACGGCCCGGCGAACCGCAGCCAATTGCTGCTCGGTGCCATAGACCACGGCATAGACGTACGTCATGGTGGCGCGGAGCCGGTCCAGCGGCCGTTCGGCGAAGTTGCTGTGCTCCGCGACGCCGTGGCCGACCGCCGGATCGGCGATCTGCATCAGGATGGCGCGGCCCGCCCCGGCGAGCAAAACGCCCTCCGCGCCGATGTCAACAAGTCCGCGAGCCATCTAGATACTCTACCGTCGGCGGCTACAACCCCACGATCCCCAGCAGGACCTCCAACTGGTGATCAAACAGTTCCTCCCGGGCCGCGAACGTATCCGCCCCGTATTGGCCGAACACCTCGAAGCTGACCGCGCCGAAGACCGATGTCCACACCAGCACACCCCGGGCCAAGGCCGGCTCAGGAACGGCGAGGCCCAGTTCGGCCCGGATGGCTTGGAGGTCTGCAGCAAGAGCAGGAGGAACGACGACGGCGGGCGCCACGTCCGCGGCCAGGGCACCTGCGCGGTGGGCGGCATCGAAGATTCCCACCATCCGGTAAATCACGCGCGTCCCGGGTTCGGTTGTGCGCTCGGCCGGTGCTTGGTATCCGGGCACCGGGCTGCCGAACAGCAGGGCATAACTGGCGGGTTCGCGCAGGGCCCACTTGCGAACGGCCCGCCCGAGCGCCAGGAACCTTCCGCGGTAGTCATCGTCGGGGAGGGCGTCGACGGCGGCATCCACCTCGTCGCCCAACTCGCCGTAAGCGTCAATCAGGAGAAGGGTCAGAAGTTCGTCCCGGCTCTCCACATAGCGGTACACGGCAGAGGAAACCACGCCGAGATCTCTTGCCACGGCCCGCAGGGACAGACCCGCGGCCCCGTGCAGAGCGAGGTGCTGGCGGCCCAGCCGGATGATGTCCGCCACGGTCTGGGCCCGGGCGCGCGCGCGGGGCGTCGATTGCTTGGCTGCTGCGGCGGGAGCGGGGTTCATGCATCTAGCATGCCACAAATGAGAGCACCGACAACAAATGTGAGCAGTGCTCTTGACATGCAAACGGGAAGGGACCATTCTGAATTCAGAGAGCACTGCTCTCCAATCCAATCCCATCAGAAAGCGAGCACCACCATGTATGTCGTCACTGGAGCAGGCCCCGTCGGATGGACCACTGCCGAGCAGCTCGCGGAGCACGGAGAACAGGTTCGCGTCCTGACTCGCTCCGGCAGCGGCCCGGACCATCCGCTGATCGAGAGGCTCCGCGTGGACGTCTCGAACCCGGCCAAGTTGGCGCAAGCCTTCGACGGCGCCACGGCCGTCTTTCACTGCATCCACGGTTCTGCCTACCGCGCCAAAGCCTGGGCGGCCGAACTTCCTGGAGCGGAGAAAGTGGTGATGGACGCCGCAGCGGCGGCAGGCGCCGTCGTCGTCTTCCCGGAAAGTCCCTACTCGTACAGCGAGCCGGACAAGACCATCACCGAGGGGAGCCCGCGTGAGGCAGCCGGCGGTAAGCGCGGAATCCGGACGGCGCTCTTGAAGGCACGGCAGGCCCACCCGGCCAACACGGTCAGCGTGGTGGCTGGCGATTTCTTCGGGCCACGGGCCCGCCTGGCGCATGCCGGCGAGCGCATGGTCCCACTGGTCCTCAAAGGCAAAACGGTCCAGGTCCTTGGAAACGCCGATCAGCCCCATTCCTTCACCTACGTCCCGGACCTTGCCGCAGCCATGATCGGCGCCGCGCAAAAGCCCGAACTCTGGAACTCAGTGCTGCACGCCCCGACAGGCCCCGCCATGACAATGCGGGAAATCGCGGGAAACTTCGCACGCTCCGCCGGCGTTCCGGAACCGAAGTTAAGTGTGGTCCCGGGTTGGCTGCTCCGGACCCTTGGCTTGTTTTCCACGGACATGCGGGAGCTGGCCGAAATGCTGTACCAGTTCGAGCGGCCGTTCGTCATGGACTCCACCGCGAGCCAGGTCAAACTCGGGCTTGAGCCGACGCCGCTTGCCGACGCCATGGCGGCAACAGTGGCCTGGTGGCGGGATCAGGAACCCGTGGCAGCCCGCTGATGCCTCCCCAAAAGCCGAACCATCGAATGGAGTTATTCCTGAGGTCCCAGTGACTCGCAGGCCACTGCGGGAGTAACGTAGTGCACATCGGCTGTGCTGGCCACTTTCGTGGACTGGGGTGTCACCGTGGGTGTTGTGCGATCATCGTTGACCGAGCTCCTCGGGGTGCTCTCTGACGCCATTTCGCCCGAGCGTGTCCGCTTCGATGACGGCTCCGTGCCACCTACCGGCCAATCCACCGACGCACCTGTAACTGTCCACGCCGTCGCGATGAACAGGGTGGGCCGCTCCCGGCGGGACGGGCCCCTACTGGACCTCGAACTCAAAGTAGCCGTGGAATGCCACGGTCCCACGCAACTGGACAACATGGAGAAGCTCCTGCTTGCCATCGAGCAAAACACCCAGTACTCGGTGGTCTCCAGCGGCGAATTCCAGCCGGACGAATATGATTCCGGTATCCGCCAAGGCCTCGGTTTCCTGATCCGCGTCCCGGTGGGGATACGTCTCGACGAGCCTTTCGGCCCGCCGGTCACTGAACCCCTCGTCGCCACCACCAGCGTGGCGCGCCGGATCCACGGCAGGCTTGTCGACGTCCATAACAAAGGCATCCCCGACGCCTATATCCGCCCGCATTCGTCCGTCACCGCCGTCGTGAGCGATCCCACCGGCCATTTCGAGGTCCTGGCCTCGGCGGACGAACTCCAGCACTTTGTCGTGGCTGTCCGCGGCACTGAACGTGAAGTCTCAGCAGACACGAGCAGCCTGCCGGTCATCATCCGGTGGGAGTGAAAGGGAGCACACCATGGCGAATTACCAGGCGCCGGGAGTGTATGTACAGGAAGTGCCCAGCGGTGCACGCTCGATCGGCCAGGTCAGCACCAGCATTGCCGGTTTTGTAGGAGTTTCCCCGGACCCTTTGGCGTATCCGGATGAAGCAAGGGTTCTGGACAACTGGACCCAGTTCGTGGACCAATACGTGGGCAAATCCGCGCAGGGGACACCCCTGTCCAACGCGGTCTTCGGATTCTTCGCCAACGGCGGCAGCCGCTGTTACGTGGTCAACATCGGTACCGGCGGCAGCCTCACCGGCACTGCCGCAAAGCCCAGCGGAGTGACCCTGTTCGAAGCGATCGACGACATCTCCATGGTGGCCGCCCCCGGATACGCCGACGCCGAAGCGTACGCGGCGCTGCAGGCCCACGTGGAGCATCCCTTGCGGCAGGATCGCATGGCAATCATGGACACTCCAGAGAAAGTGGACGACGTCGGAGCCCTCACCCGGGCGGCGACGTCCGGTGTGCCGGACACGCCAAAGTCCACCGGCGCGAAAGCGGACGACGAAGGCGACCCGGACAAGTCTGACGACCCCAAGACCGGCTCCGACAAGCCGAACGCCGAGCGGGCAACTGGCGAGGACGCGATCGGTGCTCCCCAATCCCCCGGCGGCTACACCGCCCTGTACTTCCCCTGGATTGTCATGATCGATCCAGTATCCGGCAAGAAGGTGACCCAACCGCCGTCGGGCCATGTTGCCGGGGTCTGGGCGCGCGTCGACGCGACTCGCGGTGTCCACAAGGCTCCCGCCAACGAACCCATCCAAGGGGCGCTGGACCTGGTCCGGCGGGTCAGCCGCGGCGAACAGGAAGTGCTGAACCCGGCCGGGGTGAACTGCATCCGCTATTTCCCAGGCGAGGGCATCCGCATCTGGGGTGCCCGGACCAAGGCACCCGAGGCCAGCGAATACCGGTACGTCAACGTCCGCAGGCTGACCAACATGATCAAGGAATCCGTGGCCGACGGAACGCGCTGGGTGGTCTTTGAACCCAACGACCACACGTTGTGGAAGTCCATCCGCCGCGACATCGGCGCATTCCTGACCAATGTGTGGCGGGACGGGGCGCTGTTGGGGACTACTCCTCAACAGGCCTTCTTTGTGAAATGCGACGAAGAAACCAACCCGCCCGAAGTCCGCGATGCCGGGCAGGTTGTCACACTGATCGGCATCGCACCGGTCAAACCTGCCGAATTCGTGATCTTCAAGCTCATGCAATCGGCCGACAACACCAGCGAGACAGAGAGCGCAGGAGCCTGAAATGAGCACGCAGCCAAGCACCCCGGCCCCTGCTGCCCAACCCGGGAACGTCGTGGACCCGTACCGCGCCTACAACTTCAAACTCGTCATCCAAGGCGTGGTCCAGGGACATTTCACCAAGGTTGAAGGCCTCGGGCTGAAAATCGACCGAATCTTGTACCGCTCCGGTGGCGAGAACAGCACAGTCCGCGTTATCCCCGGCCAGGTCGAGTACACCCCGGTGACGCTCCGCTACGGACTCACCGACTCCACCGAAATGCTCCAATGGCTATTCAAGGCCGTGGACGGGCATGTGGAGCGCCGCAACGTCTCCATCGCCATGCTCAACGACGCAGGCTCGGTGGAGGTCCGCCGCTGGAACTTGCTGGGCGCCTGGCCGTGCGACTGGTTCGGAGCCCCGTTGGATGCCCTCGGAAAGGACCTGGCCATCGAATCCCTCAGCATCGCGTACGACCGCCTGGAGCTCGACGATGCCCGCGCTCCCGTGGCTTGATGGGAGGTGGCCCCGGAACCCGTGGCGTCGTTCGGTGGCGCGGCGGCTCCGGGAACTTGCGGAGAGGCTGGAACCGCCGCTGCACCCTGGAGCAGCGCCCGGCTCCCGGAGTGGTGGTCGGCCTGCTGGAGTAGTTGGAATGCCGCGCGGGGTTGGAACCCAGGGCGGGATTGGAGCCCAAGGCGGAGTTGGAACCCAGGGCGGAGTTGGAACCCAGGGCGGAGTTGGAACGGAGGGCGGAGTTGGAACGGAGGGCCCGACGCCGGTACGAAGACTGGACATGTCCGGCGCACCGGAGCATTGGGTACGGTTATTGCGCGACGCCGGCCTGGTCCCATCCACCCCCGACGCTCCTGCAGATATACCCCCCTCTAGCCCCAACGCTCGCTCACATCCGGACATATACGGCCCGAATACCGTCAGGGAAACCGGTAGTCCCGCCTCAAACCTAGACCGCGTCTTTGAGCCCGAGCCGCCGCGGTACACCCGCGAAAATCCAGTCCTCGACGACGGTCCGGCGCCGGGCGCTCTCTCTCCCGCCGACGCCGTGACCGTCTCCGAAGCCCCAACCGCCTTAAAGTCGTCTTTCCTCCCCCGGCTGACGCTGGGCAAACGCCTCCAGAGTGCTCAGGCCGCTAGCTCCCCGCCCGTCCGCGCCCCGAAACCGGCGGCGGCCTCCTTTCCCTCCGTGCGACCGTCCCCGAGCAAGGATTCGGTCGAAACCCTGGCGGCCACCGGTTCTGAGTCCGCATCCCCGGATGCCCCGCAACCGCGCCACCTCCTGAGACTTCACGGGACGCCTTCAGCCAACGCGACAACCCGGCCGGCCCCTGGTCCGGCAACACATCATCCAGGACCCCCAGCCGCGGCCATCGAAACCAGCCCACCGAGCGCAGCCCCGGCTGCCGTAATCAGCGCATCCAACGCAACCGCCCCTCAGCCGCCCGCAACACCACTGCACCGGCCGCCGGAAGCGGCTCCCGCCGTCGTCGTCTTGAATAACACAGAGCATCAAGGCCACCCAAGCGCAACACTGGCACGCACCCCCGCCGCACCTATAGCCGGAAACTGGCCGGAACTGACCCCGCGCCCCGCACCGCAGCCCGCGGGGGAAACATCGGCGGCAGCAGCAGCGATGGCCCGCGCCGCCCGGCTGAACCGCGAACAGTTGGCGATCTGACATGGAACGCGTCGCTTTCCTGATCGAGGACACCGGGGAACACCTTGGCTGCCTGCTCAATCCGGAGACGGTGGTGATGTCACGGACGGCCGGTGTTGAGCCGCGGCGTTCGGCGGGCGGCAAGCTGACGGGAACGGGCCTCGCGGACGATCCCTTGCTCTTCACCGGAGGCGGACACACCGAGCTTCGCCTGGATCTCCTGTTCGACGTCGACCTCGCGCCGGCGTCGCTCCATGTCCAGGACGTACGCCAGATGACGCGGCCCATCTGGGCGCTCGCGGAGAACTCGGCCGAGGTGGAGAGGCAACGCCGGCCGCCGTCGGTCCGGTTCGTGTGGGGGCGCGCATGGAACGTGCCCGGGATCGTGACTGAAGTGGCGGAGCGCTTCGACCGCTTTTCCCCGGATGGCTCCCCCTTGCGCTCGTGGATGCGCATGGTGTTCGTGCGGGTCGGGCAAAGCGCGGACGAGGAAGGGGGCGAGAATTACGAGCTCGCCCAGCGGCTGCCGGCCGTTGATCTAACGGCGCCGCCCGTGGATACGCTCGCGGTGGGCGGCGACGGCAGCACGGACAGGGACGCAACAGCGCCCGACGGCGGCGAACTGCTTCCGGAGGTTCCGCCGGGTGAGTTGGGGCGCCTCAGCCTGGCCGCCTTTGGCACGCCGCTGCTGTGGAAGTTGCTGCTGGAGTACAACAATATCGACGATCCCGCCCACTTCAACGGTCCCCTCGCCGTTCCCCCGGTTGGCGAGGTGCCATGAGGCGCCCCGTGAAGGGCCCAGCCCGATGAGGCAGCTCCAGGGCCTCCCGGAACTCATCGTCACCCTCGGGCGGCGCCGCCTCTCCGCGGCCGAAACCGCGGCTATCATCTCCGTGCAAGTCCTCAGCTCGCTCGCCAGGCCAGCCCAGTGCCTCATTAGCTGGCGCCCCGGCCCGGGACGCTCGGCGACGGCACGCGGCGGAGTGGACCCCGCCCCCGGGGATGCGCTGCGCGTGGAATTGGGGGGCCAACGCACTCCTCTTTTCGTGGGCGAAGTGACTGTGGTGGAGCACAGCTACGGGGCAGATCTTTCGCAGGAAGTCAGAGTCCGCGCCTACGATGCCCTGCACCGGCTGAGGAAACGCCAGTTCACCCGGCTGCACAGCGACGTCGATCTCGCCGGGCTGGCCCGCACACTCACGGAGGGCACGGGGCTGCAAGTGGTGGGCGGCGCAACCCGGCTCGGTGATGTGTACCAATGTGCCCGCTCGGACTTGAGTCTCTTGGTGGAGCAGAGCACCCGGGTGGGTGCGTATCCCGTGGTGGATGGCGATGCGCTGAGGCTCACGGACTTGTCCGGCGAAGGCGAACCGATTGAGCTGGAACTGGGCAGCAGCCTGCATTCGGCCGAGGTGGAGTTGAGCCAGGAGCCGGCGTACCTCGGTGCCAAGACCACGGGCTGGCGGTCCGAGGACGCCTCGGTGCAGCAGGCCTCCGCAGGGAACAGCGACGCGAAGGCCAACGTCTCCGCAGACCCTGCGCTCACCAGTGTTGGCGCTGGCGGCGAGCTCCTGCGCGACAACGAGTCCTTCGCCGACGAATCCCTGGCCCATGGCCTGGCCCAGGCGGAACTGGACGTCCGGATGGCGGGGCAAGTCACCGCCGTCTTCGTGGCCGACGGCGATCCCCGCCTCCGCGCCGGGCGCCGGGTTCGCGTGCGCGGACTCGCGACGTCGCTCGAAGGCACCTACGCAATTGCCACCGCCACTCACAAGCTGGACGGCACAGGTTACGAAACCACCATCACCACACGTCCCCCGGAACCCCCGACCGCCCGGCGTCCCGACGTCTTCACCCTGGGCACGGTCCTAGACGTGGAAGATCCGGAAGGACGCGGCCGGGCACGGGTCCGGCTCCCCGCATATCCGCCGCTGGAATCAGCCTGGGCACCCGTCCTGACAATGGGAGCCGGAGCGGGGAAAGGTTTCGTGGTGCCGCCCGCCCCGGAGGACACCGTGCTGGTCCTGCTGCCCGCCACGGATCCGGCGCAGGCGATCATTCTGGGCGGGCTCTACGGCAGGGAGCAGACGCCGGACAACACAGTGAACACACCGCGGGACAGCCGCTTCACCTTCCGGAGCGCTGACGGCCAGCAGATAGTGCTCGACGGCGGCAGCCGCACCATCAGTTTCACGGACGGGCACGGCTCCACGGTGGAACTCGGGCCGGAGAAGCTGCGGATCACCTCGGCAACGGACCTGCTCCTGGAGGCACCGGGCAAGGCCATGAAGATCCGTGCCAAGACCGTCGATTTCGAGGAGGCCTGATGCTGAAGTTCCTGGTCAAGGAGGCCATCCTGCGCTGCGGGCACGACGGCAAGGTGGAAAACGTGCCTTCCCAGCAGTGGGTCCGCGTTGCCGATTCGCCGGTTTTGGTCGACAACGATCCCCAAGGACGCGACATCAGCATGTGCCCCAACGTCGGCCTCAACATCAAGCCCTGCAACAAGACCCTGCCGGTGATCAAGGGCTATTCGGGTTTTGTCCGGATCGGGGGCAAGAAGGTCTGCCTGGACACTGTGGAGGGCTACACGGACGGCACTCCGCCCGGTGCCGTGAAGTACACGGTCCGGAGGCCGGGCCAGGAATTCGTGGCGGCGGGGTCATGAGAGGCGGCCAGCCGTGAGCATCCCAAGATACAAGTCGGTGGCCTTCGTCCACCCGGACTTCGATGCCGCCACCGGCCTTCCCGGCTTGCGGGTGACCCCCGACGGACGGCTCGCCACCGTCACGGATGCAGCTTCCGTGCGCCAGGCGCTCCTCCTGCTGCTGAGCACCAGGCCCGGCGAGCGCGTCACCCGGCCCACCTACGGCTGCCATCTGTTCCGGCTCGCGTTCGCGCCCGCGGATGACACCACGGCAGGCTTGGCCATCCATTATGTTGCCCGGGCTGTGGAGCAATGGGAGCCCCGGATCACCGTCTTGTCCTTGGATGCATCCCGGTCCCCCGAAAGTCCTGAAGTGCTGGAGGTCCGGTTGCGATACCGGGTCCGTTCCACCCAGCTCGAGGACCAGCTCGCCATCGCCCTGCCCGTCGATTCCGGAGGTGCAGCATGAGTATCCCCGTGCCGAATCTTGACGATCGCAGCTTCGCAGACCTCGTGGCCGGTGCCCGCGAGCGCATCCAGCAGATTGCCCCGGATTGGACGGACCTCTCTGTCCATGATCCCGGCATCACCATCCTTGAGGCTTTCGCTTACCTCACGGACACCCTGATGTACCGGCTCAACCGGGTGCCGGAAAAGCTGTATGCGGTCTACTTGAACCTTCTCGGCACCAGCCTGTACCCGCCCAGCACTGCCGAAACCGTCCTCGAGTTCACTCGGTCGTCGGCGGGAAGCAGTGCCGACAGCCAGGACATCCGCATCCCCCGAGGGACCCAGGTCAGCTGCCCGCCCGGCGTGCCCGGCGCCCCTCAACCGGTGTTCACGACGACGACGGCGGCCGTACTCGTGGCGGGCCAGCCCAGTGTGCAGGTCCCGGCAGCCGATGTCACGTTGTACGACGCCGTCCCCATTGGCGTCGGAACGGGTCGCCCGGGCCAGAGCTTCGTCATTCCCAACGCGCCCATCGTCTCCGGGGCGGGCCTGTCCATCGCCATAGAAGTCCCCGCGGGCACCCAGTTGAGCAGCGGCGAAGCCGTCCTGGTAGATGGCAAGCCTTTCCGGTTTTGCCGCGAAGTTGAGGCCTTCGCAGACGCCGGCCCGGGGGAGGCGCCGGTCCGGATCGATCGGAGTGCCGGCGTCGTGATGTTCGCATGGTGGGACGAGGAGTCCGTAGCGCGGACGGCAGTTGTTCCGGGTCCGGGGGCCGAGGTGCGCGCCTGGTACCGCGGCGGCGGAGGCCTGCGGGGCAACGTCGGCGCGGGCCAGTTGACGGTCATGCGCACCCCGATCCCGGGGGTAAAGGTCAGCAACCCGGAACCTGCCACGGGAGGCCGCGACGGCGAATCGCTGGAGAATGCGCTCCGCCGGGCACCGCAGGATTTCCAGGCCCGGGACAGGGCCGTCACGGTGCGCGACTACGAGGTCCTGGCCATGCGCCATGGTGGTGTCGCCAGGGCGCGTGCGTTCACGCGACGGGACATCTGGGCTTTCGCCAGACCCGGCGAGGTGGAGGTGGTGCTGGTGCCGTTCGTGCCGGGTGCGCCGGCTTCCGGAGACGGCGGCACCGGCCTACCTGCACCCAGCGGCCCGGCAAGTCCCGGCTCCCCCGCTGCCGCACCGGTTCCTGTGCGCGCCACCGAGCTGAACGCCCAGGCACGTGAAAGCGTCCGGCTCGAGGTTGAACAGTACTTGCGCCGCCGCTCTACCGTGGGGGCAGAGCCCGTGGTCCGCTGGGGCCTCTATAAACAAGTGCTGGTAGACGCGAGGATCGTAGTCCGGCCCGATGAGGACGCCGAGGCCGTGAAATCCAGGATCGTGGGCCGGCTCGCGGAAGGAATCAGTCCCCTGAGCTCGAGCTCTTCCAACTACGGCTCAGGCTTCGGCAAGCCGCTGCGCGTCTCCAACCTCTACCGCGCCATGGAGGAAGCCGAACCCGGAGTCCAGTACGTGGACCGGGTGCGGCTCGAAATGGACAAGGTTCCGGACACCGATGCCTTGGCGCTGGTGCAGGCCGAGGGACAGGACAACACCTGGTTCGTCGCCCAGGACAGCACGCTTTTCCGCACTACCAACGCGGGCGATGGCTGGGAGGCCTGCGCCGAATTCGGCTCGGAGGCGGCCAGTGAAACGGTAAGGTCCATCGCGCCTTTCCGTTCCCCGGCTCCGGGCCGCTTCGGCGCCGGTGGATTTGGCCCTGGCGGTTTCGGTCCCGGACAGCATCCCGGCATGGTGGCAGTCAGCACCGTGACCCCCACTGGCTCCCGCATCTACGTCAGTGAGGACCTCGGCGAATCCTGGCGGCGGGCCGCGGAACTGGGCTTCGTCGTCGCGGACTTGTGCTGGGTGGACCGGCAGGGAGTCCCGGTGCTGCTGCTCGCCGGCGAGCACGGCCTCTATGAGCTGCCCATGGGCGAGGGCGCCATCCCGGTCCAGAACGTGGTGGACGCGAGCCAGCCGGACCGCGGCTTCTACGCGGTGGACGCACTCGTGGACGTGCGCGGACGCACTGGCGTGGTGGTGGCTGCCGAAGCCTCCGCGGGCATTTGGCTCTCCCCCGACGCCGGAGCGGCCGGCAGCTTCCATCAGATCAAATCTGCGGGCGAGGATATCCGCTGCATGGCGATCCAATATGACGGCGGCGCAAGCTATGTCTGGCTCGGCCGTTCCGTGCCGGAGGGTACAGGGACCGGCTGCCTCCGCCTGAAGATCGACGAACTCGCCCGCACCCAGTTCGACGCCTCCCTCATGGCTTCCTGGGAACAGTTCAACACGGGCTGGACCGGTGGCAGTTGTTGGGGTGTCCATGTGATGGGCAATGCCGCCTATGCTGCCACCCAGAGCGGAGGCGTGCTGCGCCTGCAGCTCGGCCAGGCTTCCGCGCAGTGGAGCGTGCCCGATGTGAACTGCAATCTGCCCTTGCGGGACAGGACGCGTTTCGAGCCCGTCCGCGCGGTGTCCGGAGTAATGCGCGACGACGGTACGCAGCTTGTGCTCGCAGCCGGCCCAAAGGGGATCTACCGGAGCACGGACAACGCCGCTTCTTGGGCGAGCTGCACGCGGCGGATGGTTGACGACGTAGTGACCCTCCCGAACACGTGGCTGTTCTGCTCGGGCGACCACCGGATCGAAGTGGTGCATGGCAATGGTTGAACCCGTGCTGCGTAACTCTCCGATGCTGAAGGTCCTGCCCGAGATCTACCAAGTGGCGGCTGAAACCAGCACGCCGCTGCAGGCCCTCATCGCCGTGGCGGAGGATATGCAACAGCCCGTCCGGGACGTCTTGGACCGCATCCACACCGTTCCCGATCCCGGCCGCTCGCCGTCGTCGTTCATTCCGTTTTTGTCGCGCTGGGTGGACCTGGACTGGCTGACCCTACCAGGCCCGGAATCCGTGGACTCCGCGGCGGCAGGAGTCCCGGTGGCCCGGCAACGGGACCTGATTGCGTGTGCAGCCTCGTTGTCCGCGCGCCGGGGCACCGTGGACGGTCTCACCCGCTTCCTGCAGCTGGCCACCGGGATCGCGGGGTTCGGCGTCGAATCCGTCCCGGGCGAGTTCCACATCAAGGTTCTGGTCCCCGCGGCTGCCGCTGGGCAAGTGGAGCTGATTCGCAGAATCGTCAAGGGCATCAAGCCTGCCCACGTCACGGACGAGATCGCGGTGATGGACTCGTGAACGATGAGAATCGGAAGCCCATCATCGCGGTGGTCGTATGCGGTGTCATCGCCGTGCTCGTGCTGGTTTTCAGCGTCAGTTGCGGCGGCGGGAACAACAACGCGGCGGCCAGCTGGCAAGCGGGGTTCTCGCAAGCTGCCAGAGGAGGCACCCTCGCAGCCTCGGATCTCGTGAGCCAAGGCGGCCAATGCTCCGCGCAGGCAACACAGCTGCTGGTGGCGGGAAGCTGCGTCTTCGAGGTCAGAAAATTCGGGGGCCTGTTCGATCTGGGCAGCCCCACCAAGCGTGCCCGGCTGGTTCCCCAGCAGGCAGTCACTGTGACCCTCGTCGTGGAAGGCACGCGAACAGAACAGGACGTCTCCGCAGGCGACACCGCCAGCCTGACCTTCGGCACCTCCGGGGGTCAGCTGGGCATCACGTGCCGCGTTGTTGGCACGTGTGCGCTGAAGCTCCTGGAAGCAGGCGGATGAAGTGGCTGTCACCTTTTCCATTGCCCTTGCCCGAAAGGCGGTTGTCGCATGAGCACCATCACCACGACGCTGAGTTCTCCCACGGTGGAGCTCAAGGATGGCAAAGGCTCCCTCACGGCGTCTGTGACCAACGGAGCTCCCGGACCTGAACGCGTGGTGTTAGGCGCCTTCCCCGGCACCGAGAGCACGCCGCCGTCGCCGACGTACACCACCATCCCCACTCCATTGCGGACCATCGCCGCCGGCGCCACAGAGCAATACCTGGTCAATTTCGACACCACCGGTGCCGCACCGGGCTCATATCCCGTGAAACTGATCGCGTACTCCGCCGACGACGCCCCCGAGGACTATGCCGACCAGGCCCACGTGGTCACGCTGACCGTCACCAGGCCCGCCGAACCGACCAAGCCGAGGCCCGGATTCCCGTGGCTGTGGGTGATCATCGGCGGCGTCGTGCTGTTGGCGGCTATTGGTGGAGTGATTTGGTTCCTTCTGAAGGACGCAACGGTTCCCTCGGTCGAAAGCAGGCCGCAGGCGGAAGCGGTAAAAATGCTTGAGGACGCCGGGTTCAAGGTGAGCACCACGGAAACAGAGAGCGCGCAGACGGCAGGCACCGTGGTGAAGCAAACCCCCGACGGCGGCACGTCCGCCGGGCGCGGTTCCACGGTCAATCTGGAGATCGCGACGCCGGTGAAATCGGTGGTGCCTGCGGTCCTGGGCTCGCGGATCGAAAGTGCGCGGACCGCGTTCCAGACCGCGAAAATCCAGCTCGATTTCACCCAGGGCTCCACGTGCCAAGCCTCGCCCGGAGGATTCCTGCAAAGCTGCGTTGTGGTGGGCGTCAACCCCGATGTCGGAAGCAAAGTGAACCAAAACGCCCTGGTATTGGTCCGCACAGAAATCCGGGGGATCATCATCGAGCCGAACCCGATCAACATTTGCATGGTCCAGCCGCAGATCTGCGCGATCAAGCAGTAGGGCGTGCTTGATGCTGCGTGTAATCCGGTGCCGAAAACAGTGCCGCCCATGAAAAGATCAACCATGCGTCCGATGCAGCACTCCAGCAAACTACAGAACGTCCGCTATGAACTCCGCGGTCCCATCCTCCAAGCGGCCAAGACCATGGAGGCCGAAGGGCACCGCATCCTCAAGATGAACCTTGGGGACACCGCGCCGTTCGGACTGGAAGCGCCGGAGTCCGTTGTGGTGGACATGATCCACCACCTTCGAGGCGCCCAGGGGTACAGCGATTCCAAGGGGATTTTCACGGCGCGGACCGCGATTTCGCAGTACTACCAGACCAAGAACCTGATGAATATCGGCGTCGAGGACATCTTCATCGGCAACGGTGTGAGCGAACTGATCTCCATGACCCTGCAGGCCTTCTTGGAGAACGGCGACGAGGTCCTCATCCCCGCGCCGGACTATCCCTTGTGGACGGCCACTGTGACCCTCACTGGCGGTAATCCGGTGCACTATCTCTGCGATGAGGGCCAAAACTGGTGGCCGGACATGGCCGATGTCGAAGCCAAGATCACTAAGCGCACCAAGGCCATCGTCATCATCAACCCGAACAACCCCACGGGCGCGGTATACCCTCACCACATCCTGGAGCAGTTCGCGGCGCTGGCACGCAAGCACGATCTGGTCCTGTTCTCCGACGAGATCTACGAGAAAATCCGCTACGAGGACGCCCAGCACATCCACACCGCTTCCGTGGCCGACGATATCTGCGTCCTGACGTTCAGCGGCCTCTCCAAGGCCTATCGGATGCCCGGGTACCGTGCGGGATGGGTCGCAGTGACCGGTCCGCACGCAGCCACCGCTGAATACCGTGAGGCGTTGGAGCTCCTGGCTTCGCTCCGGTTGTGCTCCAACGTTCCAGCGCAACACGCCATCCAAACCTGCTTGGGCGGCTACCAGAGCATCGAGGAACTCATCAAGCCAGGCGGGCGGCTCCGGGAACAACGGGATCTGGCCTTGAAACTCCTGACGGCCATCCCGGGAGTGAGTTGCGTTCCGGCGGCCGGGGCCATGTATTTGTTCCCGCGGTTGGATCCTGAGATCTACCCGATCGGAAGCGACGAGAAATTCGTCCTGGACCTGCTGCAGGACCAGAAGATCCTGGTCTCCCACGGCTCGGCTTTCAACTGGCCAAACCCGGACCACTTCCGCTTTGTCATCCTGCCCTCCGTCCGGGAGATCGAGGAGGCCGTGCGCAGGATCGCCACGTTCCTGGCCGCCTATCGGAACCGGCCGCCGGAGTAGGGCCCCTTACAACCCTCACTCACCTATAGCGGGGTTTCCCCAAACCCTCACTCACCTATAGCCGCGTTTCCCCCAACCCTCACTCACCTGACGTGAGCGACGGTCTGCGAAAAGATCACCAAAAGTGAGCGGGCGTCCGGGATGTCAGTCGCCTGCCGAGCCGCTGACCCGCAGCGCGTTGACGATGGCCGGGATGGATCCGATGAGCATGATGAGCGCCCACACCAAGGCCACCACCACCGTGATGAGCGCCCAGAACTGATCCCCGATAGACACGAGCGGGCCGGGGAGGAATCCGTGAATCAGGCCAAGAATAAGCTGCAGGAGCACCGATACCAGAAGCAGCACAACAAGCCCGGTGACCTTCAGGAATTTCGGCTGGCTCAGGACCAGCAGCACCGCGAAGACGATCTTCAGCAACAGGAGGAGGGCAAGGATGGCTGCCGCCTGGCTCGTGGGAAAACTCCCCCATAACGCCAGGTAGGCAATAGTCCCGAACGGTGCAGCCACGAACAGGCCGAACATCAGGAACAGCTTTGCCAACGCCAAAAGGGCTGTGAAGAACGCACCCACCACCCAGAGAAACGTGACAATCAAGGTGGCGATCCCTTGAACCCGCCCGTAAACCCGGAGGTCCATGATCAGGCTGAGCCCGAGCATCACCACGGTGAACAGCAACAGCCCGTCCAGAAACGCAAGGAAACCGATTCCCGCGCCCGGCGGTGCAGCTGACGCGCGTTGGGTTTTGAGGAAGACGTCGATAGGAACGCCGAGTTTGTCCGCTTGGTCAGGGGAAACGGGCTCGACGGCGGTCCCGCCGAGGAGGATCGAAAGGCCGATTTCGGCCAGGACGACGACGGCGAAGACGGCCACTGCCGCAACGAAGAACGGTCGACGCAAGGCGTCCGGGGATGGTCCGTCATGCAGCCCGCCGAGGCCCCATCCACGCCCCAGCTGCGACCCCCGACCCCGCCATTCTGCGGCCATGGGTCCATTGTGGTGAGGTCAGGGGTCGAAAACAAGCAGTCGGGATATCCGCGGGAAGGCTTTGCGGTTCCCTGCCGATGCCGGGGGGCCTCAATGCCCCGCGGTCGCTGCTTCTTCTTCGCGGCCGAGTTGTTGATCGCTGCTGGTCTGCGCGGCCTGTTCGGCGGCCACGTTGAGTGAGCGGCTGAGCAGGATGTAGGCGATGGAAGTGACTAACAGCCCGACGAGCCAGGCAATGTCGACGCCACCCAGCGCCTGGGCGAGGGGTCCCGTGTAGCTCCAGGAACCGATCTCGGGCAGAACCATGAAGGGAATTTCAGCCAGGAGGCCGATGGCGAAGGAGATCAAACCCCTCGACCCCCAAGCACCATAGATGCCTTTGGGAGTGAACAGGTCCGTGATGGCGTAGTGGCCCTTGCGGACAAGGAAGTAATCGACCAGGTTCGTCGCCGTCCAGGGAACCAGAAGATACAGCATCAAGGTCAGCGAGGAGAACACTGTGCTGACGGCCCCGGAGGTGATCGTGCTGGCGATGAGATACCACGCCGCCGTCAGGACAAGGATAGTGATGACCCGGGCTTTGCGGGTCGGTTTGATGGGCCGGACGGAATCAACCGTGGTCAATACGGTGAGCATCCCGCCGTAGGCGTTCATTCCCATGGTGGCGGCTAGGGCCATGGCCGAAAGCAACGCGGTAGCGTCACCAAGGTGTACGAAAACCGTGTTTCCTGCCAGCTGGAGTCCGGCGAGGCCGTCGGTGGCGCCAAGCCGGATCGCCAGCCAGGCTCCTAGGACGATCAGCCAGATCGCCGACGACGATGCGCCGAAGAACACGGCAGCGATGACGGACCGGCTCTTGGTTTTGGACGGCAGGTACCGCGAATAGTCGGAGACGTACGGGGCATACGTGATGTTGTATGCCGCTGCCGCGGCGAACTGCGCCATGAACGCGCCCCAGTTGAAGCCGTACTGCGTCGTGCTCTCGACTCCGCCGGCGTTTCCGGAGATGACTCCGATGGTCAGAATCAGCATCAGCGGCAGGGAAATGTAGAGCAGCATGCGGAAGGCCTTATGCAGCCAGTCATGGCCGAAGATCGCAAGCGCCGCCGCGCCCAAGGCAGCGACAATGGCGATGAGGGCCGGATTCCAGCCGAAAGCGCTGCCCAATCCGTCACCGAGGAGCACAGTGTCAACGACATTGAAGGCCACATAGGTGAAAAGGGTGGCGATCAAGGGAACGACCACTCCCCGGTACCCGAATTGGGCCCGCGACTGGATCATCTGTGGCAGGCCCATGGTGGGGCCCTGGGAGGCGTGGAAGGCCATGAAAATGGTTCCCACTCCAATGCCCAGGACGCTGGCCACCACCGTCCACCCGAAGGACAGGCCCATCGATGGGCCGATGAAACCGATCGGAATGGAGAAGTACTGGAAGTTGCCCAGGAACCATAGTGGCGCCTGGTGCCACAGCCGGCCGTGCCGTTCGCTATCGGGAACCCAGTCGATCGAGCGGACCTCGATCAGGGGTGCGCCGGGCCGTGCCCGGGGTCGGTCGGATGCTTCTGTCGTCATTGCTCGACTCCGTGATCAGAAAGTGTTGAGTGATAGGTGCTCGTGCACGGCCGAGATGCCGCCGGAGCCGGCCCGGGTAAACACAATGGTTTCCCGTTCCTCGGTGGTTGCACGCCGTCCGTGCTCTTCGGTGGTGGTTGCCACGCTGTGGGAAAAAACAGCGGTTGTGCCATAGATCTGAATGAATGGATCGCTGCTGTGGCAGCTGATCACTTTCCATCCTTCGGACACCCAGATGCGCCACTGTGCTTCGTAGTCCCCCCGGCTGGTGAGCCGTTCAGGGGTCGCGTGGAATAAGAAGGTGGCCTGCGGATCGAACGAGCTGAAATATGCGTTCTCGTCCATGGCCGAATAGGCCGCAACGATCCGTTCCGCTGCCGAAGTGACTTCTTCCGGTGTTAGCTGCGGGCTCATTCTTTCTCCACTTCTGATCTGGAATGCCGTGTCGTCCGGCGGATGTCGCCGCCGAACGGGCAGGCGTTCGGAGTGATCCGAATCACATTATCCAGTATGCAACTATTGATGCCCTTTAGGCAACATATTTCGCCTAAAAGTCGTTGGGGAGTTCCGCTCGCTTTCGACTCCCTCGGGGTAGCGTTTCCCTATGAACGAGCAGAAGCCTGAAGACGTCTACACACACGGCCACCACGAGTCCGTCGTACGCGCCCATGCCTCTCGAACAGCCGAGAACTCTGCCGCGTTTGTCATCCCGCATCTCACCCCCGGGACATCAGTGCTCGACGTCGGATGCGGACCTGGGAGCATTACCTGCGACTTCGCGGAGCTGGTGGCTCCCGCGAAGGTAGTCGGTCTGGACCGTTCCGCCGAGATCGTGGCCCAGGCTGCCTCGCTTGCGGCCGAACGTGGCGTGGAAAATGTGGAATTCGTGACCGGCAACATCTACGATCTGGACTTCGAGGACGAGACATTCGACCTCGTCCACGCCCACCAAGTCCTGCAGCACCTGACCGACCCCGTGGCCGCGTTGCGCGAAATGCGGCGGGTCGCCAAGCCCGGTGCCATCGTGGCCGTGCGCGACGCCGATTTCCACGGCATGAGCTGGTACCCCGAGATCCGCGAGCTCGACGATTGGATGGAGCTTTACCAGAAGATCGCCCGCCGGAACGGAGCAGAGCCCGACGCCGGGCGGCGGCTCGTGTCCTGGGCGCAGCAGGCGGGCTTCACCGACGTCGCTCCCTCCAGCAGCAACTGGCTTTACGCCACCGCGCAGCAGCGCCGCTGGCAGTCACGGGTGTGGAGCGAGCGCGTCCTGCACTCGGCATTTGCCGAGCAAGCGCTGGAATACGGGCTGGCCAACGAGGCCGATCTGGCGCGAATTGCAGCTGGTTGGCACCGTTGGGGCTCTACTGATGATGGCTTCTTCCTGATCCCGAACGGGGAAGTCATCGCACGGGCGTAGCGGCCCGCAAAAGATTCTTGCGATTTTCCACCAAGCTATGTCGAAAACCGGTCTGCAGTTCCGACCCATGGATGAAGGCGCCCAAACGGAGCGCCCCCTCATAAGGAGTTCGAGATGAAATACATGATCATGATGTTTGGTTCTGCCGAAGGCATGATGGAGACTGCCGATCCCGAATGGATCAAGGAAATGATCGGGTTCATGATCCAGATCGACAAGGATCTCACTGATTCCGGCGAGATGGTCTTCAACGCCGGATTGGCCGACCCCGGCACCGCAAAGCTGGTCAAGCGGACGGACAACGGCGTCATCACCACCGATGGACCTTTCGCCGAAGCCAAGGAATCCCTGATCGGCTACTGGGTGGTGGACGTCGCCAGCGAGGAACGGGCAGTGGAAATCTGCTCCAGCATCGTGAAGTACGCACCGGTCGTGGAGCTGCGCCGCGTCCAGGACGCACCGCCGGAGGTCTAGCGCTTGGCCGAGCCTTCCGGGGAATCCACGGTGGAGGACCTGCTGCGCACGCTTGCGCCGCAGGTCCTTGGCGTGCTCGCCCGCAGGCACGGGCAATTTGCCGAGTGCGAGGATGCCGTCCAGGAGGCTCTGCTCGAGGCCGCGTTGCAATGGCCCGCGTCCGGTGTCCCGGACAGCCCCAAGGCGTGGCTAATCACCGTCGCCACGCGTCGCCTGGTGGACCACTGGCGCAGCGAGAGTGCCCGGCACGCTCGCGAAGAACGCGCCGCAGCCTTGGAACCGCCGCCCGGCGAGGAGCCTTCTTCAATTGGCGACGCGGAAGGGTTTGCAGAAGATACCCTCACCCTCCTTTTCCTCTGCTGCCACCCCGCTCTCTCGGCACCCTCGCAGCTGGCACTGACATTACGGGCAGTCGGAGGGCTCACGACGGCGGAAATCGCCAGCGCGTTCCTCGTCCCTGAAAGCACCATGGGCCAGAGGATCAGCAGGGCGAAGCACGGCATCAAAAAGGCGGGAGCCCATTTCGAGCTCCCCGAAGCCGCGGAGCGCGAGGCGAGGCTCGGCGTCGTACTCCACGTCCTGTACTTGATCTTCAACGAAGGCTACGCGGCGAGTTCCGGCCCATCCATGCAGCGCGAAGACCTCACCGCGGAGGCCATCCGCCTTACGCGGCTCCTGCGGGGGCTGCTCCCGGGCGAGCTCGAGGTGGGCGGACTGCTTGCCCTCATGCTACTCACCGATGCGCGACGCCGGGCGAGGTCGCTGCCCGACGGCATGCTGGTGCCGCTCGCCGAGCAGGACCGCGGGCTGTGGGACACGGCGCAGATCGCCGAGGGCCTTGAACTCTTGTCAACGGTGCTGGGCGTTGGCCGTCCGGGGCCCTACCAGCTGCAGGCCGCAATCGCCGCGGTCCATGCCGAGGCGGCCTCCGCGGACCAGACCGATTGGCCGCAGATCCTGGCTTTGTATACGGTTCTCGAAGCCATGGCCCCAAGCCCGGTTGTGACGCTCAACCGGGCCGTTGCGGTGGCAATGGTGGAAGGGCCGCGTGCGGCCCTTGAGCTACTGGACGGGCTTGATTTGGAGCTGAAAGGCTGGCACAGGCTCGACGCCGTTCGCGGGCACCTGCTCGAAATGGCCGGGGAGCTTGTGGGGGCCAGGGAGTGCTTTCTTACCGCCGCGAAGAAGACCGGAAGCCTTCAGGAGCGGCAGTACCTTCTGGTGCAGGCGGCCAAACTCG
Source organism: Arthrobacter sp. DMZ02-1R (assembly GCF_057747935.1). NCBI lineage: Bacteria > Bacillati > Actinomycetota > Actinomycetes > Micrococcales > Micrococcaceae > Arthrobacter > Arthrobacter sp. DMZ02-1R. The sequence goes on along the minus strand of NZ_CM173230.1, from coordinate 444,858 downwards.
GGCAGTTGTCCACATAGGCAAAATAGCCCCTGTCTGTGGCTTGGGGCCGCGAATAGCCTCGAATCATGATCATTCAAGCAGGCTTTGACCTCGAGCGCGGGTTTCACATGATCGGCCATTTTGGGTTCGACGACACGGGGTACATGTCCAACGGCCCGCACTCCTACTTCGACCAATATTCATTAGGAGACGATCTCCCTAGCACCATGACTCACTGGGTGCATTCGAGGTTTGGCCGTTGTGAGTGAACGTCGCCGTCCGGGGGTCGCGGACACCCATTGCACCGCTGAGCCTTACGCCGCAGAGGTTGACCAACTAGACTTGGTCAACATGGCACAGTACAACGTCCAGGAAGCAAAAACGCGCCTTTCTGAACTTCTCCATATGGTTGAACGGGGCGAAGAAGTGGTTATCGCCAAGGCCGGCAAGCCCGTCGCCCGGCTGGTAATGATCGAGCCTCCCACGAAGCGCCGCCTTGGATTCGTCAAAGGACAGCTCCCGGACAACTTTCTTGAGCCCATGGATGAGGAGGAACTTGCACTGTGGGAAGCACCCCTTACCTCCTCGACACCCACGCCCTGATCTGGGCTCTCACCGATCCCCGAAAGCTCTCCCCCAAGGCGAGACGTGTCATTCAATCTTTCGACAACCCCCTCGTTGCGTCATCGGCCAGCGCCTACGAGCTCGGCTACAAGCACAAACTGGGAAAGCTCCCGGGCTTGGATGGTCTCCTTCTAGGCTATGGGCGTCACGTCGCCGAGCTGTGCAACCAGGAACTGTCCATCAAGAGCGTGCATGCACTCGCAGCCGGACACCTCGACTGGGAGCATCGGGACCCCTTCGACAGGCTGATCGCGGCGCAAGCCATCGTGGAATCCATGGTAGTGATCACGGCCGATCAGGAATTCCATAAGTTCCCGTTGGTCGAGGCACTCTGGTAGCGGCGCGTCCCGGCTCCGCATCCGAGTAGCCGCGCCATCCGGATAGCCGCGCGTCCGGGCGCCGCGTCCCGCAGGCATAAGCTGGATCGGTGCAAATTTCGCTTTGGCTGGCCCTGGTGGGCGCCGGTACCCTGATCAGTTTCACTCCCGGCGCGGGCGCCATCTCCACCATGAGCAATTCGCTCAACTCCGGATTCCGCCGCTCCATCTGGGGAGTGTTGGGCCAGCAGGCTGCACTGATCATTCACATCCTGATCGTGGCTCTCGGGGTGGGGGTTTTGGTCTCGAGCTCACCCGTGGTCTTCAACGTGATCCGCTACACCGGGGCGGCCTATCTGGTGTACATGGGCATCCGGCAGTTCCTGCACCGGCCGGACCTGGACAAGGAGAAGGTGGAAGCCCGAAGGAACGAGCCGGCGTGGTCCATGTTCCAGCGGGGCGTGTGGGTCAACCTGCTCAATCCCAAGGCAATCGTTTTCTTCCTGGCCTTCATGCCGCAGTTCATCCGCCCCGAACAGCCACTGATTCCGCAGTATCTGATCCTCAGCACCACGATCGTTTTCATTGACATCTGCGTCATGTGGTTCTTCTTCGCCTTGGCGGCCCGTTCGTTCCAACGGTTCATACACAATGAACATGGGCAGAAGGTCCTCAACCGCACCTTCGGCGTGTTGTTCATGTCGGTGGGCGTGCTGCTCGCCGTCATCCACTAGGCCGCCGCTACCAAATACTTGCCGGCCTTCGCCCCCGGCGGCCCGCAGCCCCCTAGCCCGTGGAGCCTCGCACCACCAGCGAGCTCTCCAGCGTCAGCTGCGGCGACTCCAGCACACGGCCTTCCATGAGACCGCGGAGTTGTTCGCCCGCCTTGAGCCCAAGTGCCGTCGCCGGCAAATGCACGCTGGTCAAGCTCGGGTTGCTCGTGGCGGAATAGGGCAGATCGTCGAAGCCGGCTACGGCCAGGTCCTCCGGGATCCGGACACCAGCCACACGGGCCTCTTGCAACACACCGTAGGCGTGCGTGTCCGTTCCGCAGACGACGGCGGTGACCCCGGCACGCTGCCAGTCCGGCCAGGCGGCGGCGAAGGCAGCCGCAGCAGCGCCGACGTCGATGGTTGTACTGGTGATGTGCGCGTCCGCCACGGAAATACCGCGAGCGCTTGCCTCAGCCAAGAATGCCGCCCGGCGCACCTCGAACGTTTCCGTTCCCGTCACGCTGTCCACGTAGGCCGCGCGCTTGTGCCCCGAAGCAGCAAGATGTGCGGCCAACTCACGGGCGCCATGGGCAACATCGAGGTTCACCGACGGGGCGTAGGTTTCAAGGCCCGGGGCATCGAGAAGGACAAGCGGCCCGGCAACGGACAGCTCCTCCAGGAATGCCGCGTTGGGTGCATCTACCAGCAGGCCCGCAGGGCGAAGGGCAAGGAGCTTCCGGACGTCGTCAGCGCGCGGGAATTCACCGGCGTCGGTTACTGAGAGCAGCAGTTGGTAATCGGTGCCAAGCGATTCCCGGACTCCGGCGATGACCTTCGCGAAAAAGGGGTTGGAAATATCCGGCGCCACAAGGATCACAATCGAGCTCACGCCCTTGGCCAAGGAACTGCCGATGCCGTCCACCACGTAGCCAAGCTCGGCGATGGCCTGGCGGACGCGCGAAATGTTCTCTTCGGACACCCTGCCCTGGGTTTTCCCGTTGGCAACCAAGGACACAGTGGCCGTGGAAACCCCTGCCCGCGAGGCCACCATCGCCGCAGTCACGCGCTGCGTACGGACTAGGCCCTGTTGCACTCGTTCCGCCGATTCCATACATCGATCGTAGCCGGGAACCAGCCGTTCCCACCCCGCAAGACATCAAGCGCTTGACGCGATTTGCGTTAAGCGCTTGACGTGACTTACGGGCCAGTGCCAGAATTCCCCTGAATGCTTTAGCGCCCTGCCTACGCAGGCCCCAATGACGTGGAGATGAACATGGACCCCAACACCATGACCCGTGAACGCAAGAAAATCATCCTGGACTGCGACCCCGGGCATGACGACGCCGTGGCCCTGCTCCTGGCCCACGGCAACCCGGACGTCGAACTCCTCGCCGTCACCACGGTGGTTGGCAACCAGACCCTCGAAAAGGTCACCCGCAACGCCCTTTCCGTAGGAACCATCGCTGGCATCACGGGTGTTCCCTTTGCCGCCGGCTGTGACCGCCCGCTGGTTCGCTCCATCGAAACCGCGCCGGACATCCACGGTGAAACCGGCATGGACGGCCCCGAGCAGCCCCAGTCCACCATCGAGCTGGACTCCCGCCACGCCGTCGACCTCATCATTGAAACGATCATGGCGCACGAGCCGGGCACCGTAACCCTGGTTCCCACCGCGGGACTCACCAACATCGCAATGGCCGCCCGCAAGGAGCCGCGCATCGTAGAACGCGTCAAGGAAGTTGTCCTCATGGGCGGCGGCTACCACGTGGGCAACTGGAGTGCGGTGGCAGAATTCAACATCATCATCGACCCCGAGGCCGCACATATCGTGTTCAACGAAAAATGGCCCGTGGTCATGGTCGGCCTGGACCTCACGCACCAGGCCCTGGCCACCCCGGAGGTTGTCGAGAAGATCGCCGCAGTGGGTACCAAGCCGGCCAAGTTCGTCATGGAACTGATGGAGTTCTTCACCAAGACCTACAAAGACGCCCAAGGTTTCGACTATCCACCGGTCCACGATCCCTGCGCCGTGGCCTACGTCATAGATCCCACCGTGATGACCACCCGCAAGGTCCCCGTGGACATCGAACTGCAGGGCAAGCTCACCCTTGGCATGACCGTGGCCGATTTCCGTGCCCCCGCACCCGCTGATTGCAATACCTCCGTTGCCGTCGACCTCGATCACGAGAAGTTCTGGAACCTCGTCACCGATGCGATCATCCGGATCGGAGAGCCGAGCATCGGAGGGCCCGACGCCGGTGCTTCCGCCACCATCGGCGGCGCCACCACCGCCGTCGAACCCGCCGTCGCCGCCGCTGCGGTCGCCGTCGCAGGAGAGGCCAATTAAATGACCACCCTGATCACCGAAACCAAGACCACCCGCGGTAACGTCACCGCCCTCATGGTCGCCCTGCTGGCCGCCTGCGTGGCCTTCCAGCTCAACGCTTCCATGCTCAGCCCGGCTCTGGTCACCATGGGCAACGAACTGCACACGGACCAGGCAGTCATCGGCCTCTCCCAGACCTGGTTCTTCACCGCCGCAGCCCTGTTCTCGCTCTTCCTGCCGCGTCTGAGCGACATTGTGGGACGCAAGAAGATCCTCCTCGGCATGATGCTGCTGATGGCCGTTGGCTCGGTCATCGCGGCCATGGCCCCAGACGTCACGTGGCTATTCGTGGGCCGCATCATCCAGGGAGTCAGTGGCCCTACCGTGCCGCTGTGCCTCATCATGCTGCGCTCCGCGGTCAACAACCCGCGCAAGTACGGAGCCCTGATGGGCCTCATCACCGCAGTCAACGGCGGCGTGGCCGGCGTCGACTCCTTCGTGGGCGGTTACTTCGCTGAGCACTTCGGTTTCCGCAGCATCTTCTGGCTCATGGTCGGCCTCGCAGTCGTGGCCACGGCCCTGATCGCTTTCCTTGCTGGTGAGAGCAAGCCCGCCGCGGGCACAACCATGGACTGGCTGGGAGTGTTCTTCATCGTGATCGCCGTGGGCGCGCTCCTGACGGCACTCAACGAGGGCTCCAAGCTGGTGGGTGCCTTCTCCTCCGGCACGCTGATGCTGGCCATCGGGCTGATCGTCGTTGCTGTTGCCGCGTTCGCCGCCTTCTGGACGGTTGAAAAGTGGACAGTGGAGAAGCGCTCCAAGGAGCCGATGGTGGAAACCATCCACCTTCGCCAGCGTTCCACGTGGGCACCACTGCTGACCACCACCCTCGCCATGACCGGCATCTTCGCGGTCATCAACGGGATCGTCCCCGCTTACGTCCAGGCAGCTGCGCCCGGCTTCGGCGTTGGCCCCACCGAGATGTCGCTCATGATCCTCACTCCGTATGCCCTCCTCGGCTGGGTATTCGGACCCATCAGTGGCCGGCTCGCCCCGGTGCTCGGCTACACCAAAGTCCTGCGCATCGGCATGCTTGGCAGTATCGCGGCCTTGGCCATCATCGCGTTCTTTGGCCTCGGCAGCCTGCCTCTCATGATCGTGGGTACGGCCTTGCTCGGCATCATGTACGCCGGTACGGTCAACATCATGCTCAACGGACTCGGAGTTGTCCTCTCCCCTGCCGGCAACCCCGGCTTCCTGCCCGGAATGAACGCCGGCGCGTTCAACCTCGGCGCGGGCCTGAGCTTCCTGGTGTTGCCAGCGGTCCTTGTGGCGACCTCGGCGCTCGGTGATGCCAAGGCCCCTTACTTGACGGTGGTCGTCGTCGGCCTGGCCATCACGGTTGCCGCCTTCGCGGCGTCGCTGCTCATTCCCAAGCCGCTCGAAGCCGAGGTGGAAAAGTGACCGGAAGGATCGTCGTCGTCGGGTCCTTGAACGCGGACCTGACTATCTACTGCGAGCGGCTCCCGCTCCCGGGCGAAACCGTCCACGGCAACGGTTTCGCGGTCAATCCCGGCGGCAAGAGCGCAAACCAGGCGGTTGCGGCGAGCAAGCTGGGCGGCTCGGTAAGCCTGATCGGCGCCGTCGGCAATGACTCCAACGGCGCCATGCTCCTCGCCTCCACGGAAGGCGCAGGCGTGGACGTGTCGCGCGTCCGCCGTTCCGCGGATGTGGCCACAGGCGTCGCGGTGATCGCGGTGGACGCGAGCGGCGAGAACAACATCATCATTTCGGCCGGCGCCAACGGAACGCTCGCCCCGGCAGACGTGTCGGCCGACGCCTTCGACGACGCCGCGGTGCTCTGCCTCTGCCTGGAGGTCGGACTTGAGACTGTTGAGGCCGCCGCCAAAACAGCGCACGACGCCGGAGCAACAGTTCTGCTGAACCTCTCGCCATACGCCGAGATCCCCCAGAGCCTGGCCGACTTGAGCGATGTCCTGCTGGTCAACGCCCATGAAGCCTCCATGTTCCTAGGCGATGCCGAGATGCCCCACCCTGGGGCGCATGCGAGCGCCTGGGAGCCGGTCCGAAGCCAGTTCGCCGCGCGGGGATTGGAGCGGGTCCTGGTTACCCTCGGTTCCCACGGCTCGGTGGTGTTGGATTCACACGCCGTGTCTGGAGAACAGATCTCCCGAATTGCACCCACCAAGGTCAATGCAGTAGATACGACCGGCGCGGGAGACGCCTTCACTGGTGCAGTGGCTGCCCGCCTCGCCGCAGGTGAGACCCTAGCGGAGGCCGCGGCGTTCGCATCGGTTGCCGCGGCGCTCGCCACCACCAAGAAGGGCACCCAAGCCGCCTACCCCGGGGCCGAGGAAGTCCTGGGGCACTTGCGGATTTCCTAACTTAGCCCGCCTCAACTTCCTACCAGTTTTCCGGTTCCGTTTCCCCGGAAAACCCCATCGGTAACGTCAACGTAGGTCAAAAGCGGTAGGAAGTTGAGGCGTCCGCAGGCCGACCGCAGGGAATACTGTCCGCGCTCTCGGCGCAGGAGTAAGCTCACTCCATAACTGCCGCGGTCAGCATTTCGGGGCTGGTGAAATCGTTCGGGCGGTTCAGGGCCTTGGACGGATTGGACCTCGAGGTCCTCGAAGGCGAAGTCCATGGCTTTCTGGGGCCGAACGGCGCAGGCAAATCGACAACCCTCCGTATTCTCCTTGGCCTCCTCAGGGCCGACTCGGGCACTGTCAAGGTTCTTGGCGGTGACCCGTGGCGGGACGTGGTCCCACTGCACAAGCGCATTGCCTATGTCCCAGGGGATGTCAGCATCTGGCCCAGCCTGACCGGAGGCGAGGCCATCGATCTTCTGGGCAGACTGCGGGGCGGATTGGACGAAAAGCGCCGCAAAGATCTCCTGGAAGCCCTTGAGTTGGATCCTTCCAAGCGGGGGCACACCTACTCGAAGGGCAACCGGCAAAAAGTGGCCATCGTGGCTGCCTTGTCCTCCAACGCCGAACTGTTGATCCTAGACGAGCCGACTGCCGGCTTGGACCCACTCATGGAAGCCACCTTCCGGGAGGAAATCCTCCAGGAAGGGACCTTGGGGCGCACTGTGCTGCTCTCCAGCCACATCCTCGCCGAGGTGGAGGCCCTGGCCGACCGCATCAGTATCATCCGCAAAGGCAAGGTGGTGGAGACGAACAGCCTTGAAGAGATGCGCAGCCGGACCCGCACCAACGTCTCGGCGACCCTCGATGATGGCCCCGGGGCGTTGGCCACGTTGCCTGGAATCGCGGATCTGAGGATCGAAGGGAACCGCGTGCATTTCAGCGTGGACGCACGGACCCTTGGGGACGCGATGAGCGTGCTTGCCCGCCACGGAATGTCCGCGCTGACTGTCACACCGCCGAGCCTTGAGGACCTGTTCCTCCAGCACTACGGCGAGAAACATGAACCTTCCGGGAACGAGGACGAGCAACGGCTGAACACCTCGATCTTCGCCAGGCGCGGCCGTAGGCGCGCACCATGAACCATGCGTTCACGGGCACCTTGCCCCTGCTGCGCCACGCGATCCGCTTGGACCGTTGGAAGTTGCTGCCTTGGTTTCTGGCCTTCGGGATCATTCCGGTAGTTGTCTACGCGGTGTATGGATCCCTCTTCCCCACGCCGTTGGACGCTTTGGCCCTCCAATCGAGCCTTTCCACCAACCCGGCTTTCTCGTTGCTCCTGGGCCCCGCAACGGATCTCAGCAACGCGATCGGCTTCACCACGTGGCGGATCCAGATGTTCGGCATGTTCTTCGCCGCGCTCATGGCCATTCTCGCAGTAACCCGGCATACCCGGGCAACCGAAGACTCAGGACAAGCCGAGCTTTTGGACTCGGGAGTCGTGGGCAGGCTCGCGAGGCTGACCTCGGCCGTCCTGTTCGCCTGGCTGGCCTCCGCCGCACTGGCCTTCTTGGTGGGGGCGGCGTTGACGCTGGCTGGAGCGCCGACCACGTCGGCATATGCGTTGGGGGGCGCAATGGGAGGCACTGGGGTGGCCTTCGCAGGCGTCGGAGCCGCAACCGCGCAATTGGGCTCCGTGGCGCGCACAGCCAACACCCTTGCAGGTACGGTGCTCGGCATCAGCTACCTCGTGCGGGGACTAGGTGACACCCTCCAAGACTCCGGCTGGCTGCTCTGGGCCAGTCCGCTGGGCTGGGCGGAGCACATCCGTCCGGCATCGGAAAACAATGCCGGGCCATTGCTCCTCCTGGTGGGGGCCGGCGGAATACTGGTGATCCTTGCCGCGTGGTTGTCTTCGCGCCGGGATTTTGGTCTAGGACTGATCCCCACCAGGCCCGGTCCGGCTCGGGGACGCTCAGGAATCTGGGGCCTGACCTCGCGGCTGAACCGCTTGCCGCTGTGGACGTGGGGAGTGAACCTGTTGATTCTGGGCACGGTGTTCGGCCTGGTTACGGGCACCCTAGGCAGCGCCTTCGCCGGAAACCCCTTCGTCAGGCAATTGATCGCCTTCCGGGTCGCCACGGAAGAACAACTGACCTACGCGTTCGTCGAAGTCCTGGTGCTCATCCTGGGGATCATCGGCGCGGTGATGGGCGTCCAGCTCGCCCTGCGTTTCTTCGCGGAAGAAGAGGAGCGCAGGGCGGAGTGGATATTGTCCGCACCGCTGTCACGGTTGCGCCACGTCATACCGACGGCGGCGCTTTCCATCCTTGCTCCCGCGGCGGGGATGGGCATTTGCTCACTTGCTTTGGCCACCGCGTCCAACGTCTCCGGTTCTCCGCTCGACGTGGGCAAGGTGGTCCTGCAGGGCGCCGCCGAGCTTCCTGCGATATGGCTCGCCGTGGGGGTGGCCCTTGCCCTCATCGGGCTTGCCCCGCAATTGCGTTCGCTCGCCTGGCTGCTCCTGGTTTACTGGTTGCTGCTCACGTTCTTCGGGCCGATATTGAAAGTCCCCGAGTGGCTGCTCGATACGAGTCCTTTCCACGCTATTCCTCACGTTTTCTCGGCCGGAACGGACTGGCTTTCGACCTGGTGGACCCTGGCGATCGCCGCCATCCTGGCCGTTGCCGGGCTAGTGGGCTACCGCCGTCGGGATCTGGTGTGCACCTAGGCGACGGCCGCCTCAACTTCCTACCATTTTTCCGGTTCCGAAACCCCCGGAATACCGCCATCGGCGGCGTCTATGACAGTCAAAAACGGTAGGAATTTGAGGCGCTTTTACGCCCTAACCAGCGACTTTACAAATTCTGTAATCTCCCCACTTTTTGACTAGCCAAGACGGGGTGGCATCCCCCATGCTTGCTGCATGTACTCAGCGTCGAGCCCATACCGCATCATCACCGTCTGCACGGGGAACATCTGCCGCTCGCCCATGGCTGAGCTGATGTTGACCGAAGCGTTCGACGCCGGAGGGTTGGGTGGGGCGGTTGTGGTGGACTCCGCTGGGACCACGTCATACGAGGCCGGGCACCCCATCGATCCACGCGCCGCCCGCGTCCTTTCGGCTCACCGCATCCGTTCTGAGAAGCACGTGGCCAGGAGTTGGCGGCAGGAATGGTTCCGGGAACGGGACTTGATCCTGGCGCTCGATGTGGACCACTACGGCTGGCTGCACGAGGCCGCCCCGGACTCGCAAACCCTCGCCAAAATCCGGATGCTGCGCAGTTTCGACCCCGCGGTGGCTGGCGGGAGCACCTTGGATCTGGGCATCGAGGATCCTTGGTACGGCGGCCACCACGATTTTGACGTCACGTGGAACCTCATCCGCGCGGCCGTCCCCGGGATCGTGGCCCACACGCGGGCCGCCCTCGCCGCAGGACATCCGGGCGCTGGGCCGCAGGCACAGGACCTCGACCCACAGCAGGTACGCTCTATTTCATGACCCCAGCACCCGTGATCATCGCCGTCGATGGCCGCTCCGGCGCCGGAAAGACCACCCTCGCCGTCGAACTGGCCGCTCGTCTCCGCATGCATCACAAGGTGTCGCTGTTCCATCTTGAGGACATCTATCCGGGCTGGAACGGCCTCGCCGCGGGCATCGAGCGGTACGTCACCACCGTCCTGGCACCACTGCACAACGGCGATGCGGCCGAATGGGTCAGTTGGGACTGGGAGAAACACTACGACGGCCGCAGCCATGTGACCTTGCCTGCCGAGATCGTCATTGTGGAGGGCGTCGGGGCCGCGGCGAGCGCCGCCCGGCCCATGCTGGACGCCGTGGTTTGGGTAGACGCCCCCGACGACGAACGCAAGAACCGTGCATTGGCCCGGGACGGCAGCAGCTACGAACAGTTCTGGGACAGCTGGGCGTCCCAGGAAGACGAGTGGCTGGAGACCGACGACGTCCTCGAACACCTTGACATCAGGGTCAGGAACCGCGCGGACGGCAATGCCCCGGAGGACGTTCTGCAGGCGCTGAACTACCTCCCGGCGCTCTCCCCCGTACTGGCTCCCGAACTCTCGGCACGCCGCGGTTTGAGTTTGAACTACGAGCGCCATGAGGGCGTGCTCCCGGATCCGGCGGCCTTGTTTTCCGAACTGTATGGCGATTCGCCGCGGGCGGTGTGGCTGGATTCCTCCAATGCTTCGGGCAACACCACGGCTCCGGGCGCGGATCGCCGCCGCTTCAGCATCATGGCCGACGATTCGGGACCCTTCGGGCAATGGGCAAGGCACTCCAATGGAGTCACCACCATTACGGCCGGCCAGGCATCCGTGGCCGCCGAAGGGCTGTTCTTCCGTTGGCTCAACTCGGTGTGGGGTCGCCGAACGCTCAAAGGCCCCGATGGCTACGAATGCGGATTCACACTCGGCTGGCTCGGCTACCTGGGGTACGAGCTGAAGCGCGAGACCGGCGGGTCCAATGTACGATCGCACACCCCGGACGCCCAACTGATCTTCGCCGGCCGCGCGGTGGTCCTGGACCACCAGAGCGGCCACGTCTGGGCCCTCACCCTTGACCCCGACGACGGCGAGTGGCTCGCCCGGGTGCGTCACGCCGTCGTGCGCTCCTCGGAGAAGCCGCTGCCGGCGCCGGGAACGCCGCCGGTTCCGAGCTTTTCCAGCCGCGATACCGAGGACGACTACAAGGGCAAAATCACTGACGCCCAGCACCAGATCGCCGAGGGCAACACGTACGAGGTCTGCCTGACCACCACCGTGAGCGCCGCGGATCCGGGACTCGACGCGTGGGAGAGCTACCTCGCGTTGCGTAACCGCAACCCTGCGCCCTTCGCGAGCTACTTGCGGTTCGGCGAGCTGACGGTAGCCAGCACCTCGCCGGAGCGCTTCCTGCGGATAACCTCCGACGGCGGCATGCGGGCCGAGCCGATCAAGGGCACCAGGGCCCGGGCGAACGATCCCGTCATCGACGATGCGCTGCGGCGTGGCCTCGAATCTTCCCTCAAAGACCGTGCCGAGAACATCATGATCGTGGACCTGCTCCGCAACGATTTGAGTCATTTTGCCGTGCCGGGATCGGTGACTGTCAGCCGGCTGTGTGCGGTGGAAAGCTACGCCACGGTGCACCAGATGGTGAGCACCATCGACGCCCAGTTGCGGCCGGGAGCCCCCCGGGCCGAGGCCGTGGCTGCCGCATTCCCCGCTGGGTCCATGACGGGCGCCCCGAAGATCAGCACCATGGACATCCTGGACCAGCTGGAGTCCGGCCCTCGCGGGATCTACTCCGGGGCCATCGGCTACTTCTCGCTCAACGCGGCGACGGACCTCGCCGTCGTGATCCGGACTTTGGTGATGGGTCCGGACGGCGACGGCGGCCGGATGCTCAGTCTCGGCGTCGGTGGCGCCATCACTGCGGACTCCACGCCCTTGGACGAATACGAAGAAATCCGGACCAAGGCATTCGGCGTGCTCTCGACGCTGGGCGCGGAGTTCCCCGAGGGCTGAGTCAGTCGTGCTCCTCCGTCCGGGCGCGGACCGTTCTGGGATCGTTGCGGGTAATCGTGTAGTAGATGAGGCTGGCCAGGATGGCCCCCACGAACCATGAATACGGGCCCAGGCCCGAGCCTCCCGGGAGGAAGGTCTGCAGTGCCGGGACCAGCGCCATGACACCGGCGACGACGGCGGCGGGGACCAGCGCGGCGATGGCCTTGAAGTTCCAGCCCTTGGTGTAGAAGTAGAGGCCTTTCGCGTCCTCGTGGTACAGGTCCGAGACCTTGCAACGCTGGTGCCGGATGCGGAAGAAGTCCGTGAAGATGACCCCGAACAGCGGACCAAGCAGCGCGCCCAGGCCTCCCAGGAAGTACACGATCACCACAGGGCTGCTGAAGAGGTTCCACGGCAGGATCACGATCGCCAAGACTGCGCTGATGAGCCCACCGCGGCGGAAGTCGATCCGATGCGGGGCCACGTTGGCGAGGTCGTAGGAGGCCGAGACGAAGTTTGCCACCACGTTGATGCCGATCGTGGCCACCACAAACGTGACGGCGGCGATGATGGTGATCCACGGATTCTTGATGGCCTGAACGATCGCGACGGGGTCGGTGATGACCTTGAACATGTCCTGGCCGCGGTACTGGTCTGCGGTGAAGTAGGACGCCGCCCCGGCGGTGACCACCACTGTGACCAGGGCGAAGGCGATGAAGTTCACTGGCAGGCCCCAGAAGTTTCCGCGCAGGATGGTCCTGCGATCCGGGGAGAACCGGGAGAAATCGCAGAAGTTCAGGAGCAGTGCCGAGAAGTAGGTGACCGTCAGGGCGATGGCGGAGAAGAACTGCGTAAGCGCCGCGGGGCCGTCCAGGGGCGCGACGCCCGGAATCGAGAGGCTGAACTTGTCACCCGCTTGAGTCAGGATGTAGACCGCGAGCGCGAACATGGCCACCCAAATGGCAGGGCCGGCCCAATCCTGGAATTTCCGGACCGTCTCCATGCCCCGGCGGATGACCAGCAGCTGGACCGCCCAGAGGACCAGGAAAGCAGCCCATCCGAGCGGCGTCAGGCCAAGGATGCGCGGCACGTCCGGGCCGTCGAGGGAGGTCAGTTGCGGCCATACCGAGAACAACAACACCAACACTGCTTCCGAGGCGAGCCACGTCTGGATGCCGTACCAGGCAATGGCAATGAGCGCCCGGATGAGGGCCGCGAGGTTGGCGCCAAAGAGGCCGAAGGACATCCGCGCCAGGACCGGATACGGAACGCCGGTCTTCTGCCCCGCTGTCCCAGCGAAGTTCATGAGGAAGTAGACCAGGGTGATGCCAAGGACGAGTGCCAGGAAGACCTGCCAGCCCACCAATCCGGTGATGAAGAGGCCAGCGGCGAAGGTGTAACCGGCGATGCTGTGGACGTCGCACATCCACAGGGCGAAGAGGCTGCGGACCCTCCAGTTCCGTTGCCTGGCCGGGGCGAGGTCCTCGTTCCACAGCCGGTCGCTGACCACGCGGCCTTCGGCCAGGATCCGAACCTTCTCCGGGTGTTCGACACTCGGCTCAGGTGGTGCCTGTATGGCCGGGGTGTCGTTTTTCCGCGCCATGATGCCTCCGAAGAACGCTTCCAAACATGCTTGGAATTACAGAATCGCCCCATCGCGGCTGGAAGGAAAGCCCCCGACGGCGGTCGGCGCGCGAAGGGCGCCGGCGCGGCGGTGGTCGGCTCAGGCGCTCAGGTTCAGCATCTCGACGTAACGGTCGATCATCATGTGTTGGCCCTTGATCTGGGAGATCAACTCCGGGCTGGCGATCTCGCCGTCGGGCAGTTGTCCCGAACCGCCCGCGGGCCCCAACGGAAGAATGATGACGGGCCGCGACGGCGGATAAGCTGCCAACTCGGCTGAGCCGCCAATCTGGGCCTGGATGTTCTTGGCAACCACCGCGGCTTCGCGTGCGGCGACCCCGGCTTTGTTGACGTCGATCGCCGAGATATCGCCTAAGGCATAGACGTTCTCGAAGCCCACCACGCGGAGTTCCGGGGTGACTTCCAGGTAGCCCTCCGGCGTCCGTGCAGCAAGGAGGTCTCCCGCCGCATAGTCGGTCTGTGGGGCGATCCCGTAGCAGCGGAACCAGATGTCCGCTTCGATGGCCGTGCCGTCCGTGGTGTTGACCGTGAAGGTGCCGAACTCCCCGGCGGGAACAGGGGGCAGCTGTACCAACGCGCTGCCCATGATTCGCCGCACGCCGAGGTCATCCAGCTGCCGGTTGACCTCCACCCGCAGCCGTGGATCGTACGGTCCGGGAAGGATGTCCGGCGCCAGATCCACCAGCACAATGTCCTTGTCCGGCCATGCGGCGGCGATCTCGCCAGCGAATTCAAGGCCCACTGCCCCGGCACCAAGGAGCATCACCCTGCTGGCCCGTTTGAGGTCATCATGTGCGGCTTGATAGCGGGCGATGGCGTCCGTGGTGACCGCTCGATCACTTTTGGCCGGGAAGGGGTAGCTGGAACCGCTGGCGAGGACAATATAGTCCGCCACCAAATTGGCCCCCGAAGCCAACTCGACCGTGTGTCCGTCCACCCTGGCAGCTCGATCCTGCAACACCTCGCCGTGCACCAGCAGCCGGTCATACGGCAGGAACATCCGCGGCAGGAAGTCGGGCTGGACCACGGAACGCAACGCCGCGATGTTGTGGACGAAGGCGTCCTTGGGCTCCACCAAGGTGACGGTCGCATGTTCGTCGAGCGCCTTGGCTACGGCAATGCCACCGTAGCCTCCGCCGACAACCACCACAGTGGGTTGCTGGGCTTGGTCATTCATGGCAACTCCTTAGGTAAGAAGCTCACGCCGCTCGGCTGGTGCCGCTCAGATCGTTCATGAATGACAACGATTTCAAATGAGCAATAATTTCCTCAGTGATAAGATTTTCACGATGAGTCCTTCAGCAGCGGGCAAACAACTGGGGTTTCTCTTGGCGCGCCACGGACGCATCATGAACACTCGTCTTCGCCAAGCGCTGGACTTCTCCGGGCTTAGTCCAAGGCATGCGGTCCTCCTGTGCCGGCTCGACGAGTCCGGGCCCATCAGCCAGCAAGGCCTCATCGATATCCTCTCGATCGACGCCAGCGCACTCGTGGCCGTGTTGAACGATCTTGAACGCGAAGGGCTCGCGGAACGCCGCCGCGATCCAGCGGACCGCCGTCGCCATATCGTGGACATCACCGCGGCAGGCAAACGCGCGGTGGGTTCGATCGAAGTTGCCGTGGCCGACGTCGAACGCGAGGCCTTTGCCGGGTTCTCTGCGAATGAACTCTTCCAACTCCATGGGCTGCTGTCGCGGATCCATGCCGAACCCGCAGATGAACCCTGCGCCGAGGATTGACCCTTACTGCAGCGTCGCCGTCAATCGCGCCACGTTGTCCACGTACTTGGCAAGCATCGGCCGGTCCAGCCAATCGTCCAAGGTCAGTTCGCGGCACATTTCCCGGTACGAAGACTCGACCGAGCGCATACTGTCCACGGCCTCGGCACCCAGGAGCATCACCGAGACCTCCATGTTGAGGGAGAAGGAGCGCATGTCCATGTTGCTTGAACCGAGAACGGCAACTTCGTCGTCAATCGTGAAGTGCTTGGCGTGCAGCACGTACGGTGCCCGGTACAGGTAGATCTGCACTCCGGCTTCCAAGAGCGCTTCGTAGTAGGACCGCTGCGCGTGATGCACCAGGAACTGGTCACCCTTCTCGGACACAAAAAGTTCCACATCCACGCCACGCTGGGCCGCCGTCGTGATGGCATACAGCAGCGAATCGTCAGGGACGAAGTAAGGGCTGCAAATCGAGATGCGGTGCTGGGCGGAGTAGATCAGCGTGTTGAAGAGGCGCAGGTTGTTTTCCGTGACAAATCCCGGGCCACTGGGGACCACCTGTGCGGTCATCCTGCCGGGTGTCGCTCGGACCGAGACCTGCAATTGGTTTTCGAGGGACTCGTCCGTTTCGCTGAGCCAGTCGGTGGCGAAGACGACGTTGAGGGTGGCAACGATCGGCCCCTCCATGCGGGCCATGAGCTCCACCCATTTACGGCCGGCGCGTCGGTGCTTGGGGTTGTTATAGGAGGGCTCGATCAGGTTCTGGGAGCCGGTGAAGGCAATTTCGCCGTCGATCACCAGGATTTTCCGGTGGTTCCGCAAATCGGGACGGCGCCACTGACCGAGGACGGGCAACAGCGGCAGCATGCGGCGCCACTGGATCCGGCCACTCCTGAGCCTGCGGACCAGACTTCGGTACCCCGGTATCCGCAGCGTGCCGATGTGGTCGAACAGGAGCCGCACGTTGACCCCGCGCACGGCCGCGTTCTCCAACTCGGTGAGGAGTTCGTCGGTGACGGGGTCGCTGCTCATGATGTAGAACTCCGCGTTGACGAACTTTTTGGCCCCCCGCACGGCTTCAGCCATGGCCTTGAGTGATTCCTCGTAGCCGGGGATCAGCTCCACGGAGTTGCCGTCCACCATCGGCAGCGAGCCGAGGCGCCGGTTCAGTTCACCCGCCGACGTCACCCATTCAGGTCCGGAGTATGTGCTGACGACGGCGGCGATCGCCGAGGTGCCGGCACGCACCCTTTCATTGACCTCCTCTTGCTGCTCACGACGACGGCGGGACAGCCGGAAATTGCCGAACAACAGGAACAGGACGAAACCGACGGAAGGGACGAGGAAGACGGCCAGGAGCCAGGCCATGGCCGTGGTGGGACGGCGGTTTCCCGGGATGACGCCAAGCAGCACGATGCGCAGGATGATTTCAGCGATCACCCATGCGCCCAGGAGCCAGGTCCACTCCATCCCGAGCTGAAAAGGAAACAGCACTCCACAACCCCCGCGGTCAAAAGAACTAGCAGTCAGCACAGCCTATCCGGCGCACCGCTGCTGACCTCACGTCCTGCCGGGCCCGCACTAAGCTGGAAGCATGACTTTTCCTGCCCCGACGGTCCTCGTTTTCCTGGATCCCGCGTTCGAAAACGGCCGCATCGCCGATTCCAGCCAGCCGCAGCTCATGGCCACGGACCTGGGCGCCACCCGAGGTGACGGCGTCTTCGAATCGCTGCTCGCCCTCGAGGGCCGGGCACGGAAGGTACAGGCCCACTTGAACAGGCTCGAGGGCTCAGCCCGCGCTCTGGACTTGAACATTCCCGATCAGGAGGTGTGGCGCAAGGCGATCAACACTGCAATCACCGAGTTCCGCGACGCGTTCCCCGCGCCGAGCCCGGCCGAGGACGAAGTAGTCATCAAGCTTCTGGTGACACGCGGCGTCGAAGGCGCTTCGACCCCTACATGCTGGATCCAGGCTTCGCCGTCCCCCGCGGGCAGTCGCCGGCAGCGCGAGACGGGCATCGACGTCGTACTTCTTGACCGCGGCTTCGACACGGATGCGGGCGAGCGCGCCCCCTGGCTGCTGCTCGGTGCCAAGACTCTGTCCTATGCCGTGAACATGGCCGCACTGCGCTACGCGCACAAGCAAGGCGCTGACGACGCGATCTTCATCTCAACAGACGGCCGCGTGCTGGAGGGTCCGACCTCCACCGTTTTGCTGGCGCATGTTGAAACGGTGGACGACGGCGCCGGTTCCGTGCGCACGGTCAAGCGCCTCATCACTCCGCAACTGGACAGCGGCATCCTCCCCGGCACCTCGCAAGACGCACTTTTCGCGAAAGCGAAGGCGGCCGGCTGGGAGCTCGGCTACGGCCCGTTGGTCCCGGACGACCTGTTCGACGCCGACGCAGTGTGGCTGATCTCAAGCATCCGGCTCATCGCGCCCGTCAATCATGTGGACGGCAGGGAGATCGGCACCCCGGCAATGCGCAAGCAGCTCACGGCCGAGCTCAACGAGCTGTTCGCGGGGATTGAATAGGGGTTTCCAAGGCGGCGCTACTGACTCAGGATCTGCTCCCGCAGAATGTCTGCATGCCCGCAGTGTTGAGCGAGTTCGCGCAGCAGGTGAAGGTACACCCAGCGCAACGGGAGCGGGCCGCGTCGATTGCCGTTGAGCATGCTGTCGAGCTCCAAGGACGAGGTCGCAAGGCGTGACGCCTCGCATGCCTCGAGATGTGCTTGCTGGACTGTGGCGATGGTGTCGCCGTCGTCGAGGATAAACGACTCGTCCGGCGTCGCGGGGATACCGATCTCGGTGCGTGGGCGGCAAGTGATGGCTTCGTCGAACCAGACCTTCTCGACGAAGGTCGCGTGCTTCACGAGGCCAAGCAGCGTGGTCCGGGACGGCACCAGTGACCGGCGGGCTTGTTCCTCGGTCAACCCGTTCAAGCATGCATTGAGCGCACGGCGGTGCTCGTCAATGAATGCCTCGAACTGGGTCCTGATTTGCTGGTTGATGACGTCCTCGGCAAACGTCACGGGGAGAGAAGACATGGGTGGAGTATCCCAAGACCGGCGCCCCAGGGCAATCGAAGGCGGCCCCTGGACCACCCAATGATCAGCCTCGCCTCTCAGCCGTTGGCCGTGATCCTCACCGCGGCGACTTCTCCAGCTCCGGCAGAGGCGGAGGCGCCCGAATTGGCCCGCGCCACGTGAACCTGGATGTTAACCGGCCCCGGCTGCAGCTGAACAACCCCCGTGTATGGGGCGGAGCAATCGAACGTCAGGTCCTGCGGAGCCAGCCCGGTCCGCGGATCCTGGCCGATGACCATCTGGACCTCCGGAGCACCAACGCAGGCCGCCATCACAGTTCTGGTTCCCCCATGACCCGACATGAATCCGAGTGTAGGGGGCCGGGTCATTTAGCTTGCCAGAGTCTATTGTGCCGCCATGGCCGCAGTAGTTAACTAGTTTCGTGAACCCTGCTGGGGAGGGCGATCTACCTCTAGGGCCAACGGCCCCCAGCCGGATAAAGGCGTCTGATGCGCCGGTTCTGGGGCCGGCGTATCAGACTTCTTGCCCAACTGACCCGCACTTGTTGTCGTTATCGGCGTCCATAACGACACCAACTGCGAGGCACTTGGGTCGCTGAGGAAGACGTTCCGCCCATTCCCCAAGTGGGCTTGAGTCCGTAGGGTATCGACATGAGCATTTACATCAGCCCCGACTCCGCTGCATGGTCGCTAACTGCCATGGCGACTGCCGCGTCAGCGGGATCAATCGACGATGCGAATGCCATGTCCAACTTGGTACAGGAAATCTACGAGACAGAAGGTTTCGAAGCCCTGTCAGGTGTGGTCTTTGCCCTGGCTCATCACAACAGCCTCTCGCTGCATGCCTTGGCCACGGCCACCGGGATATCCGTCCATGAGTTGCTGGAAATCCGAAAGCATCAAGGCACCACGTTCCATCATTCACCGTCGTTTTTGGTGCAAGAATCCAAACAATTGCCACGCCGGATCCAAGCAAGCCTAGAGCCGCTTCCGCGGGAAACCGAGGCTTAGTCCCCCGCCAGTGATCCCGTGCTCAGCAAGCCACGCTGGGTAAATGCGCGATCCTGCCACATATTTGAAGGGGCATCCGGGTCCCGCAGGACCGACGTCGAGCGCTGATTCTCGCCCGGATCAGCTGGGCCGCCGCCCCGGTTACGGAACATGACGACGGCCGGTGGTGCGGGCCGCCGTCGTGGATGTTATTTTCTTCTTGAGTAATGAGCACCAGCGCGAAGCCCTGACTTGCTGGTCGGCAACCCTCTCTCCGGCGGGGTGCCTCAGGTGACTACTCGGCGTATCGACACTTTCGAACTGCAAGCGTGACTGAGGAGCACCAATGCCTGAACCCACCGAAGAAAAACTCTCCTACCGGCTCATCACGGGTCCCGATACCAAGGAATTCTGCGAGCGGATCTCCACTGCCCTCTCGGAAGGCTACGTGCTGCACGGCAGCCCGGCTGCCACCTTCAATGGCACGGACGTGATCGTGGCGCAGGCCATCATCCTGCCCGCGGCGATCGCCAGCGCGGATGCGGCAGTCGCGTCTGCAGTGGATGCACTCGACGAAGAGTTCGACGGCGAGGGCCACGCATGAGCTATGCAGGCGACCTGAGCCCGCATGATGCCTGGGCCAAACTGGAGCAGGGCGCCATCCTGGTGGACGTCCGCACCGAAGGCGAGTGGGCACACATCGGCATTCCAGACACCAAAGCCACCGAAAACGATCCCCTGTTCATCCAGTGGAACCTTGCCGGTGGGATCCCCAACACGCGTTTCATCGAAGAGCTGACGCAGCAGGCCCCAGAGGCTGGTGGCACCGAACTGGTCTTCCTCTGCCGTTCCGGCCAGCGTTCGATCGCCGCCGCCATCGCCGCAACGCAGGCCGGCTACACCGCCTACAACGTGTTGGAGGGCTTTGAAGGCGAGCCTGACCGCTACGGCGAGCGAACCGTGAACGGCTGGAAAAACCGTGGACTTCCGACGAACCTGGGGAACATCTAAGTGACATTCAATCCTGACGCCGCCGGCTGGGGCCCTGACACCCAGGCAGTCCGCGGCGGCCTTGACCGCACCAATTTCCAGGAAACGTCCGAGGCCGTTTTCCTCAATTCCGGCTTCGTCTACGAATCCGCCGCGGCCGCCGAGCGCGCGTTCACCGGAGAGGACGAACGCTTCGTCTACTCACGCTACGGCAACCCCTCCGTGGCCACTTTCCAGGAGCGCCTCCGCCTGCTCGAAGGCACCGAGGCGTGCTTCGCGACGGCGTCGGGCATGTCCGCTGTCTTCACCGCCCTCGGTGCGTTGCTGGCGGCCGGTGACCGGGTGGTTGCCGCGCGCTCACTGTTCGGTTCCTGCTTCGTCATCCTCAACGAGATCCTGCCGCGCTGGGGAGTCGAGACCGTCTTCGTCGATGGCCCGGACCTGGACCAGTGGCGTGCCGCGTTGTCCGAGCCGACAACGGCAGTGTTCTTCGAGTCGCCGTCGAACCCCATGCAGGAAATCGTCGACATCGCCACGGTGAGTGAGCTGGCACACGCGGCGGGGGCAACCGTCGTCGTCGACAATGTCTTTGCCACTCCCCTGTTGCAGCGCTGCGGCGATCTGGGCGCGGACGTGATCGTCTACTCGGGTACCAAGCACATCGACGGCCAAGGCCGGGTCCTGGGCGGAGCGATCCTGGGCACCAAGGAGTTCATCGACGGTCCCGTCAAGCAGCTCATGCGGCACACCGGGCCATCCCTCTCCGCGTTCAACGCCTGGGTCCTGACCAAGGGCCTCGAAACGATGGGGCTGCGCGTGAACCACTCCTCGGCGTCGGCGCTGCGGATCGCCGAATGGCTTGAGGAACAGCCGGCCATCAGCTGGGTCAAGTACCCACTCTTGAAGTCGCACCCGCAGTACGAGCTCGCCGCGAAGCAGATGAAAGCCGGCGGCACCGTGCTGACCTTCGAGCTGCTCCCCTCCGCGGGACGCTCGGCGAAAGAGGCCGCCTTCGCGCTATTGGACGGGCTCTCCGTCATCGACATCTCGAACAACCTGGGCGATTCCAAGTCCCTCATCACCCACCCTGCCACCACCACGCACCGTGCCATGGGTCCGGAAGGCCGCGCGGCCATCGGGCTGGCTGACGGTGTGGTGCGGCTTTCGGTGGGGCTGGAGGATGTGGACGACCTCATCCGGGACCTGGAGCGGGCCCTCAAGCAGGTCTAGCCGGCTGCGGGTCAGCCCGGCGTGGTTAGCCGGGCGCGTCGCGCCAGTCCTGGCGCACCCAGGTGAGGACGGGCTGCGGTTTGGTGTCGCTCTGGTCCTTCTCTGAGCGCATCGTGATCTGGACGGCGTGCTGGACGACGGCGGCCAGCCCGGCGGAGTCGGGCTGGCCGCCGTTGCTCTCGCTCCACCGCTCGGCAACACCGCGCTGCTCGATCGCACCGTTACCACGGCTAAGGATGGCTGCGATGCCGGCCTTCGCCAAGTCGAATTCACCTTGTTCCGCCAGCACCGGTTCCAGATATTCCACCAACGACCAGACCACGTCGGCGGCAGGCTCGGGCCGAAAGGTTCCAAAGTCCAGGAGTTCGCCGCGGAGTCCAAAGTTGCTTGCCTGCCACGACGCCATCCGCAAAAGCACCGTGGGCACTGCCGCAGGCTCAATGCCGGCATGGTATTCACGCACAGAGGTCTCCACCAAGGCCCTGACGAGCACTGCGATCAACGCGGCGTCCTCGGCCCGGAGGCAGACATCGGCAACGCGAACTTCCACCGTAGGAACGTGCCGGGATAGCCGGGCATCGAAGTAGACCATGCCTTCATCCAGCAGGACACCCGTTTCGATGAGCCTTCGGACCACCCGCCGGTAGGAGGCCAAGGAACCGAAGACGGCCGACGGACCCGAGGACGGCCAACGGTTCCAGGCCTGCGTCCGGTAGCTCTCAAAGCCCGTCGCCAGCCCCCGCCAGAAGGGCGAATTGGCGCTGATCGCGGTGAGGACTGCGAGCTTGTCCCGGATGTGGTCCAGGACCGCCACGCCTTCTTCCGGGGACTCGATCGAGGTGTGTACGTGGAATCCGCAGGTGAGCTGTTCGTGTGCCGTGATGCCGAAGCGTTCGAGCATGACGGCATACCGGGGATCCGGAGTGGTGTGCAAAGCGGCGTCCACAGGTGACGTGGCCAACGCCGCGATCCTGGCACCGTGGCGCCGTGCCGCGTGGCTCGCGAGGCCCCGCCCCTTGCGGATCTGGTGCAACAGTTCGGCGTAGCTACGGCATGGCCTGGTCTGCGTCTCGATCTGCTCAAGTTTGAGCTCATGGGTGAGGGCGGTATCGGCGTCGTCCATGTCCTCAGGGTTGAAGCTGGTTTCGGGGGCGTCCGGGGTGGGGTCGTCTTGATTGACGCCGTCCTGGGCGGGGCTGCGCTGGGGTGCGCCGTTCTGGGCCATGCCCGACAGGAGCGCGTCGGCAAGGGCAAGGGGCTCGCCGGTCACGGGATCGACGATCAGCAACTCCTCTTCCACACCAAAAGTGCGCACGGATCAATTGTGCGCCATGGCAGCCTTTCGGAAATAGGGGCGGGGCTGGGGCTGGGTGGGTCGGGGGTCTGGGTCCCGACGGATTCTGCTGAATCACTCCGGCCATGCGGAACGAGTGTCCCCATATTCCGGGCATTAGTGGAAGCCGCCCCCGGAGTGATCCAGCAGAATGTCGGCCAACTCATCCACATACGCCACATTCCTTGGGGCGTCAGCTGCAATTCCATGGCTAGCTGGATCCATGGATGCCTTGGATTACCTCTCCTCAGTGGGCGGCGTCGCCCGGGTAGGCCTTCTTCGCGCCAACGGCTATACGCCCTCAGCGATCCACAAGCTGGCTTCCGCCGGGGCACACCAACCACGAAAGGGCGTGTGGGCCCTCCCGTCGGCGGATCCGGAATACCTCACGGCGATCCTCAACAACGGGCAGCTCACCTGCGCAAGTGCCGCCTTACGCTACGGCCTGTGGATCAAGGACAAACCCAGGCATGTACACCTGGCCGCGCGCCACTGCCGGGGCAAGGGCTTCGTCCGGCATGGCGGGCTTCGCCTGTCTCCAAAGATTGCCGTCCCCGTGGCATCCGTAGAAGACACCGTCATTCATGCTCTGAGCTGTTTGCCGGACGTGGATGCTATTTCCATTGCGCAGTCGGCCATGCAGCAGTTCGGCATCCCGCAGGCCATGATCGAAAGTGAGATCTCTGCCGACTACTACGGAAACGCCAGAAGGCTGTTGGCAAAGGCAGACGGACTGTCCGAATCCGTACCCGAGATCAGCGCCCGTCTGCTGTTCGAATCGGAAGGCCTGCCATTCCGCCGCCAAGTCCGTATCCGCAGTGTCGGACGGGTCGACTTTTTGATTGGCAGGCGGTTGATCGTTGAAGTCAATGGCTACGCGTTCCATAGTTCCCGGGAGGCGTGGAGGAAAGACATGGCACGACTGAACGCTGCGCAGGTACGTGGCTTTGACGTCCTGAGCTTCGCCCCCGAGAAGATCTGGAACAACCCGGAGCAAGTGATGGAGGAAATCCGCGCCGTCCTGGCCCTGGACAGCGGACGGAAGTGATCGCGACGACGGATTCTGCTGGATCACCGCCACTGGTGGAAGAGACAACCGCGGGTTTCCGGGCCTGGGCGACAGCACACTCTGGGTGATCCAGCAGAATGTTCCGCCCGACCAGGGCCGAGTTCAGCACGGCCATCCGACGCCGTCAGTCCTGGAAGTACTCGATCTTGGCGCCGATGGTGTTGAGCCGCTCGGCCAGGTCCTCGTATCCGCGTTCAATCACGTAGATATTGCGCAACTCGGATGTGCCGCGGGCCCCCAGCATGGCCAACAGCAGGCAAGCGGCAGGACGGAGGGCCGGTGGGCACCCCACTTCCGCCCCACGCCACTTGGTGGGGCCATTGACGTAGATGCGGTGCGGATCGAGGAGCTGTACCTGGGCTCCTAGCTTGTTGAGCTCGGTTAGGTAAATGGCCCGGTTTTCGTAGACCCAGTCGTGGATCATGGTCTGGCCCTCAGCATTGCCAGCGATGACCGCGAAGAAAGGCAAGTTGTCGATGTTCAGCCCGGGGAACGGCATCGGGTGGATCTTGTCCTCGGGGGCGCGCAGTCGGGATGGCTTAGTGGTGACATCCACCAGGCGTGTCCGTCCGTTGCGTGCAAAGTACTCGCCGGAGATGTCCAATTGCTGGCCCATCTGCTCAAGCGTGGCCAGTTCGATCTCCATGAACTCAATCGGAACCCGGCAGATGGTGACCTCCGAGTTGGTCACGATGCCTGCCGTGATGAGGCTCATGGCTTCGATCGGGTCTTCAGACGGGAAGTACTCAATGTCGACGTCGATCGCCGGACGGCCGGTGATCTTCAGGGTGGTTGTCCCGATCCCGTCAATCACCACGCCGAGCCCCTGAAGGTAGAAACAGAGATCCTGCACCATGTAGTTGGGGCTGGCGTTGCGGATCACCGTGGTGCCGCTGCGGTGGGCTGCGGCCATGATGGCGTTCTCCGTCACCGTGTCACCGCGCTCCGTGAGCACGAAGGTGCGGTGATCGCCGTCGGCCGGTGGGGCCTGCACGGAATAGAAGCCGGACTTGGCCTCCACGGAGAGCCCGAACTGCCGCAGCGCCTGCATGTGCGGTTCCACAGTTCGAGTCCCGAGGTCGCAACCGCCGGCGTAAGGCAGCTGGTACGAGGCCGCCTCATCGAGGAGGGGACCCAGCAGCATGATGACGCTGCGAGTGCGGCGCGCCGCCTCCACGTCCATGGAGGCAAGGTCAAGGGTCTTCGGGCGGCGGATGCGCAAATCGTTGCCGTTCAGCCAGGTGCATTCGACACCGATTGAGGTCAAAACCTCGACGATCCGGTTGACTTCTTCGATCCGGGCCAGCCGGCGCAAGGTGGTGGTGCCGCGGTTGATGAGGCTCGCACAAAGCAGCGCGACGCCGGCATTCTTGCTACTGTTGACGTCCACCGAGCCGGAGAGCGTGCGTCCGCCCTCGACACGCAGGTGGGTCATCTGTCGCTTGCCGACTTTGACGATGGTGCGACCGAAGATTGACTCAAGGCGTTCGATCATCCGGAGGCTGAGGTTCTGCTTGCCTTGTTCCATTCGGGCAATGGCGCTTTGGCTGGTGCCCAGTTCGGAAGCGAGCTGTCCCTGTGTCCAGCCCTTTTCGCCGCGGGCGTCGCGAAGAAGGAGACCTACATGTTCGGCAGTCGGTTGCGTCATGACCAATAAATATCATAGATGGTCTACGAAGGCCCATTTTATGGTGCAACACGCCGCATTTTCGGCAGAATAGTCGTTTGGTGCGATATGCGTTGACGCGCCAGCGGCTGGGAGGGAGGCTCAGTCACAGTTCGACGGCGGTGCGGGCGCACTCATGCGGGCCCACCGTACCCGAACACTCCCGTAGGCAAGCCAGCCGGGCCCTAACCCTGCTTCAGCCAGACGAAGTGCCACGTCCCTGCCCATTGGGCTGCGAGCACAGCCGCGGCTGCGATGAACATCCCACCCACCAGGACCCAGGCGTCCAACCGGCTGTAGGTGGATTCGCGCGCCCAGGTCCGCCGGCCACCGCCGAAGCCACGTGCCTCCATGGTCACGGCCAACCGGGATGCCCGGCGGATCGCTTGGACCAGCAGGCCGAAGCTCTGGCCGAGCATGGCCCTAAACCGTTGTAGCGGGCTCCCATGCGAGCCGACACCTCGCGCGCGCCGTGCCATGCCGATGGTCTGCCACTCCTCCGCCATGAGCCCCACGAGCCGCAGCGCGGCCAAGGTACCCAGGACAAAGCGGTGCGGCAGTTTCGCCTTCTGCGCCAAGGCATCGGCAAGATCGGTGGGATCGGTGCAACTCATCAGGAGAATGGCCGGCAACGCGATCGCCAAGCCTCGCAGCATGAACCCAAGCCCCAGCTGGAGCGAGCCTTCGCTGATGGACCAGATCCCGACGTCGAGCAGTATCCTGCCGCTGACAGCTGACAGGATCGCGGTGCTCCAGCCACCCAGCGCTGCCGCGATGATCAGGGGCCAGCCGCGCTGCCACAGCAAGCGCACGGTGAGCCCTGCGAGGGGGAACAACGCCAGTTCGCCGAGGAGCGCTGTCGAGGCGGACACCACGTCAATGGACAACGCCAGCACCAAGGTGATCAGGAAGACCGACACGAACTTGGCCAGCGGATTCGCGCGCGTCAGGAGCGCATTGTTGCCGCGCATGCTCAACGCTTCCCTCATGCCGCACCCGCTTCCTGCCGGGCGCTGCCTTGGAACGCAGGCGCAAGCCGCATCTCGGTGCCGCCCAGGACGGAGCTGAATTCCTGGTCGTGGGTCACGGAAACAACGGAGGTGCCGGCGTCGAGCAGTTCGGACAGGAAGGACGCAAGCTCAGCCCAGGTGTTGGCGTCCTGGCCAAAAGTGGGTTCGTCCAGCACCAGGACCCGCGGGTGCGCGGCAAGCACGGTGGCCACGGACAGCCGGCGCTTTTCCCCGCCGGAGAGCGTGTACGGATTGGCGTCCACCAAGTGCCCCAGCCTCAGCCGTTCCAGCAACTCGTCCACGCGCTCCTCGCCGTGTCCAAGGTGCTTGGGTCCGAACATCAACTCGTCGAGCACCCGGCCGGTGACGAACTGGTGTTCTGGTTCCTGGAACACGGTCCCGATCCGCGAGATCAGTTGCTGGGCCTTCCACTTGAAAGGATCGGCGCCAGCGCCGTCGCTGAGCCCGACGGCGGCAGTCACCGTGCCGGCCACGGGCGCCAGCAGCCCGGCGAGGGTCAAGGCGAAGGTAGATTTTCCGGCACCATTCGGGCCCGTGATGGTCAGCGCCTGGCCGGCGAGCACCTGGGCGTCGAGCCCGGTCTGCACAGGTTGAGGCGGGATGGTTGTGAACCCGCGGCGGCGTGCCCGTTCACGTGACACTGCAAGCTCCCGGGTGGCGAGCAGCAACTCTCCACCGCCCGCCGCGCCGGAGCCGCCTGCTGTTCTGGAACGTGGCCGGGTGGCCGGCACATAACCGGGAACCCAGACGCCCGCCGTAGTGAGCATGTCCCTTGCTTGCGCCAGAACCGTGTCCGGATCGCCGTCCAGGAGCACCGCCGGCGTCGAGCCTTCCTCGGAAGAGCCGCTACCCGGCTGAAGGACCACGATCCGGTCCACCAGGTCTTTCCAGACGGAGACCCGATGCTCCACCACCACCAGGGTGGCGCCGGTCTTGTCCAGGCAACGGCCTACGGCATCGCGGACCTCCAGCACGCCGGCAGGGTCCAAGTTGGCGGTCGGCTCGTCGAGGAGGATCAAGCCCGGCCGCATCGCCAGGATGCCAGCCAGCGCGAGGCGCTGTTTCTGCCCACCGGAGAGGGCCGACGTCGGGTGGTCCAACGCAAAGCTGCCGCTGGCACTATTCCGCAGCCCGACGTCGTCGAGCGCTTCATGGACCCGCTTCCAGATCTCTTCCCCCGGCACGCAAAGATTCTCGGCACCGAAGGCGACGTCGTCACCCAGCCGGGAAAGCACCACCTGGGTTTCAGGGTCCTGTTGCATGAGTCCGGCACGTCCCCGCTGTGCCCTCGGCGAGACGCCGTCCACCAGCAACGAGCCGGTCTCGTCGGCGTCGTCGCCTTCTTCGCCCAGCACTCCCGCGAGAGCATGCAGGAGCGTCGACTTGCCTGCGCCCGAGGGGCCAAGCAGCAGCACCCGCTCGCCCGGACGGATGTCCAGGTCCAGGGCGTGGATGGCCTGCGTGGTGCGGCCCGCGTGCCGCCAGCCCCAGCCTTGCGCGGAAATGGCGGCGGGTCGCACCACAGCAGGAGTGCCGGAATCAGGACTGGGCATCAGGAAAAGACGGGCTCCGAGGCGGCCTTGCGGGACGCGAACGCACTCAACACACCGGTCTTGGCGAGGCCGCGGGTCGCGATCCAGGACAGGGCACCGGCGATGACGGCCCCGGAAATCGTGCAGAACGCGATGTACGCGAGCTTAGCAACGGCTTCGTACTCGATGTTCCAGCCCCACGGCAGGAAGGAATCGTTCAGTCCGCAGAACAAGCCCGCACCGGCTCCGGCCAGCAGGGATACCGGCAGGTTGAACTTCTTGTACATGAACGCCAGGAAAACGAGTTCCGCGCCCAGGCCCTGGAGCAGTCCCGAGATCAGGACCGTGGTGCCGTACTGGTTACCCATGATGAGCTCGCTGGTGGCGGCCACTATTTCGCAGAAAATTGCCGCACCGGGCTTGCGGACAATGAGCATGCCCAGCACTGCCGGAATCATCCAACCGCCGGCGATCAGGCCGCCCAGCGGCGGGTAGCCGGCGGTCGCGGGCGTGACAACGAGAGCCATCTGGTCCCATGCCCAGAAGATCACGCCGCCGGCAATCGAGATCAGTGCCGCCACGACGATGTCCACGACGCGCCAGTTGTAACCGGGCTTGGTGAGGCCCGGCTTTGCAGAAATACCAGTCATTTTGTCCTCCTGAGGAACAGGAGGGGAAAGTGTTTCCGGTTTGCCTGCGAGCGGCTTCCGCCGCCGGTTCCGGACACTATGAGAACTCGACTCCCTTGCGCCGGTACTAGCCGGATCAGGTTCGAGGGTCTGCGGCTGTCCGCACTCTCAGCGCCCCTCCTCCGTGCCGCATTGCTGCGAGCCCGACGGCGGCGCTCCCCTGTCGTTATCAATCCACCCTTTTGGGCGTGGTTCAGTTTACACCTTGGCGGGGTTGCCGAGCGGAAAGCGACGGATTCTGCTGGATCACTCGCTGGGCGGGCGCGAGCAGGCCCGAAATGGCACGGGCGGCCACCGAAGCTGGGAGAATGATCCAGCAGAATCCGACGCAGCAAGCAGGGCAAAGGAGCGGTCTTGACAGGCAAAGGCGAAGCGAACAGCACCATGGTGACCGAACCGAGGCTCGCCGCAAGCGTGATCCTGGTCCGCGATGCTCCCATTCCCGCGAGCCCTGGAGGTTCGGCCCGTTCTGAAGGTGCCGGCGGCGCGGCGATTTCCGAAGGTGCCGTGAGCGATCTGGAAGTGTTCGTCCAGCACCGGGTGTCCACGATGGATTTCGCCGCGGGCATGGTGGTCTTCCCCGGGGGCCGGGTGGATCACGCGGACAGCACCGGCTGGAACTTCACGGACGACGTCGTTGAGCAGCATGCCGCCGCGTGGCACCGGAGCAGCATCGCCGTCGAGCCTGCATCGGCTCGGCACAATGCCGGCCGGGTGCTGGCGGCCGCGCAACGTGAGGTGTTCGAAGAGGCCGGGCTGAAGCTCGACGCCGCCACCCTCCGCCCATGGGCCAACTGGGTCACTCCGGAAGACCAGCCCAAGCGCTTCGACACGTATTTCTACGTTGCCTGCCCGTCCGTTGGGGCCGAGCCGCAGCACCAGACGACGGAGGCGTCGTCATCACTGTGGATGCCAGTCCGCGGAATCCTGGATGCCGAGGCTGCGGGAACCCTCAAGCTCATGCCGCCCACTTTGGTCCTGCTTGATGAACTGCTCGCGCTCGGCACGGTGGAGGCCGTGTTGGCTGAAGAGCGTGACATCGTGCCCGTGCGGCCGGAGCCCGGAGCACTGCAGGAGTTCTTCCGGCTCAGGCGCCAACCCCCATCCGTTGCGCCGTGACTGTCCTGAAGTGGGGTTAGGCTGGGGATGGTCCTGTTTCCTCCCGCAAGGAGTCCCGGAATGAACCTGCTCTTCAAACTGCTCGGCACCGGTGTGAGCATCGGCGCAGGAATCGTCGGCAGCAAGCTCGTCAACGCATTGTGGGAAAAGGCCACGGGCAACAAGCCGCCCAAAGGCCACGACGACATGGAAACCAGCCTGCGCTCAGCGCTGACCTTCGCCCTGATTTCGGCCGCTGTCAGCACCATCATCCAGGTTGTAGCCGGCCGCAGTACCCAGCGAGCCATCTCACGCTTCTCGAAGACGCCGGACATCGTCTAGGACGAGGCGCCGCCATTCCCCTTGGGCCGGCTATCCCCTGTGATGCTGCCCGGGTGCCCACCGTTCCGGCTGGGGGGCGCGTCCGGGCCTGCCCCTTGAGCTTTCTCGGCTGCCCGCTCACCAGCAGCACGCAACACCACGGCCTCGAGTTCGTCTGCGCTGAGCAGTTCGGGGTGGAGGTGCTTCGTCCTGTAGCCTGCACGGCCCACCATGTGTGCGGACACCGGCACTGTCAGCAGTTGGAAAATCCACGCGACCAGCAGGACCGGCCATACCCACCATTCGCGCAGCTGCAGCCCGATGGCCGCCAAGACCAGGAACAGCCCCAACACTTGTGGCTTGGTGGCTGCATGCATGCGGCTCATGAGGTCCGGGAAGCGCAGCAAGCCGATTGCCGCGCCCAACGACATCAGGGCACCAACAATCAGAAGCACCGCGGTCACTGCATCGATCACGGCATCCACTCCGGTGGCGTTAGGAGTCATTGGCTTGTCCCCTCCGGTCGGCCACGAAGCGGGCCACGGTCACCGAACCGATAAACCCGATCAACGTCAGCGCCACGAGCAGCACGAGGTTATTGAGGTGCCGGTTAACGGCCATGTCGATCGCCAGC
The DNA here is from genome assembly GCF_057747935.1 of Arthrobacter sp. DMZ02-1R. Taxonomy (NCBI): domain Bacteria; kingdom Bacillati; phylum Actinomycetota; class Actinomycetes; order Micrococcales; family Micrococcaceae; genus Arthrobacter; species Arthrobacter sp. DMZ02-1R. The sequence continues at coordinate 414,009 of NZ_CM173230.1, read as the reverse complement.
GCCGCGCCCAGGATGGCCAGGAGAACGTCCGAGGCGAGCACGCGGTCCAACAGGGACGGCCCGACGGCGATCCTGTAGATCGCGCCGGCCGCCGCGAGGCTGAGAATCACCGCAGTAACGATCAGCACGATGTCTTTCATGAACTGGCTCCCCTCGTTGCAGGCCAGCCTTCGGCCTGGAGTGCGTCCACTTCCGCCTGTGTGCCCATGATCCGTATCAAAGAGGCCTCGGTGTCCTGGACTTCCCGGCGCAGCTTGGCGGTGTCTGAATCGTTGCGGACATTGAGCCCGTGGATGTAAAGAGTGGACGTAGAACGGTCCACCTCAACCACCAGCGAACCCGGGATCAGCGAAATCACGTGTCCCGTGGCGGTGACCATGAGGTCGGAATGGCTACGTAACGGAACAGCGACGACCGCGTTGGTCACCGAGGGCCCGCGGAAGATCGCCAAGTACATGACCTGGAAGCTCGCGGCCACCACTTTGCCAAGGAACACCACGACGAAAGGAATGGCACGCAGCACGTTGAAGCGTCCGCTGAGCTCCACGGGAGGCAAGTAGAAGACCCTGGCCACTATCACCGCAATCAAGGCACCGAAGACGAGGTTTCCCGGGCTGAAGTCCCGCCAGAGAGCGCCCCAGACCACCACCAGCCAGACCAGCAGGGGCAACTCGGTCAGGAATGAAATCCGTCTGCGGCTCACTTGCCACCTCCTTGCGCTGCCGCGGGCGCGCCCGGTGATGCCCCGCCAGCTGGCGAGCCCGCGGGCGTGTCGCCCTTTGGCGCGGCGATTCCTGGAATCCGGGCATGCTCGCCAAGCACGGAGCGGATGTATGCCGTGCGGTCCAGCATCTGTTCCGCGGAGTTGCCGGCCAATTGGAACAGCGGACCTGCAAAGACGGTCAGCGCCACACCAAAGACCACTAGCGCGGCGGTTGGCCCCACCATGGTCCTCGGAAGCAGTCCGACGCCGGCCGCGTCCTTCAGCACGGGGTCCGGGTACTCCGCATCCTCGGGTTTCCGCCAGAATGCGCGGTTCCAGACGCGGGCAACGGCCAGCAAGGTCAAGAGGCTGGTGACCACCCCGCCCACCACCAAGGTAATAGCCAAAGGCGTGCCAAGGGCAATGCCGGCCTGCATGAGCCCGAGTTTCCCCAGGAACCCCGAGAACGGCGGGATTCCGGCGAGGTTCATGGCGGGAATGAAGAACAAGAGCGCAAGGAGCGGGGACAGTTTGGCCAGCCCACCGAGCCTGTCCATGGACGAGCTCCCTCCGCGGCGCTCGATCAGGCCCGTCACCAGGAACAGGCTCGTTTGGACGGTGATGTGGTGGGCCACGTAGAAGACGGCAGCTGCAAGCCCCGCAATCGAGGACATGGCTAGGCCGAACACCATGTAACCGATATGGCTGACCAAGGTGAAGGAGAGCAAACGTTTTATGTCGCTCTGGGCTATGGCGCCGAGGATACCCACCAGCATGGTCAGTAGCGCCACCACCATCAACGGGGTGTTCAACGTGTCCCCTGGAAACAGAAGCGTCTCCGTACGGACCATCGCGTAGACGCCTACTTTGGTGAGCAAGCCGGCGAACACGGCGGTGACCGGTGCGGGGGCTGTCGGATACGAGTCAGGGAGCCAGAAGGACAGCGGGAACACCGCGGCCTTGATGCCGAACGCCACCAGCAGCATGACGTGGAGCAAGTTCCTGGTGCCCGGGTCCAATTCGGCAAGCTTGATGGCGAGGTCCGCCATGGTGATGGTTCCAGTAGCGCCGTAAATCATCGCAATGGCGATCAGGAACAACACCGAGGACACTCCGGACACCACCACATAGGTGACCCCTGCGCGGATACGCGGGCCGGTCCCGCCCAGTGTCATAAGCACATAGCTCGCTGTGAGCAGGATTTCAAAACCGACGTACAGGTTAAAGAGGTCACCCGTGAGGAAGGCGTTGGAAACCCCGGCCACCAGGATCAAGTAGGTCGGGTGGAAGATCGACACCGGTGCTTCGCGGTCGCCGTCGGCCATGCCTTGACCCGTGGCGTAGATCAGAACCGCGAGGCTGATGACGGAGGAAACCACCAGCATGAGGGAAGAGAACTGGTCCACCACCATCACGACGCCCCAAGGCGGTTGCCAGCCGCCCAGTGTGACAGATGCCGCGCCGGTGGTCCAGACCGAGGCAAGGAGCAAGCATTCCAGGAGCAGGGTAAGGGACAACAGGCCGATGCTGACCATGCGCTGCCCCAGCGGGTTCCTGTTCAGGGCGAATGTCAGTGCGGCACCGAGGATGGGAAGGACGACGGCGAGCGGCGCCAGGCTGGCGATGTTCACTCGGAGCCTCCTTCCTTGGCTGCTTCGGTGACTGCCGTAACAGGGAACTCCGACGTTTCTTCGGGGACCACAGAATCGTCCTCGGCGTCAAAGCTGGGCGTCTTGGCCACGCGACGGTCTTCAGCGTCATCCTGGATGTCGTCTTGGCGTGCCAACGCCCAGGTCCGGTAGATGATGCCGAGCATGAAGGCCGTCACCGCGAAGGAAATCACGATCGATGTCAAGATCAAGGCTTGCGGCAAAGGATCGTTGTAGTCGCGCGGATCCGTCGATTTGTTGAAGAGTGGAGCAAGTCCGGCATAGCCACCGGTGGACAGGAGCAGCAGGTTGGTAGCGTTGGCCAGAAGCATCAGCCCCAGCAGCACTCGGGTCAAGCTGCGTTCCAGGATCAGATAGATTCCGCAGGCATACAGCAAGCCCATGGCGATCAACAAGGTCAGGTTGATGCTCATGGTGTCCCCTTCCCGGACACCGTGGATGCCGTGGACGCCCCAGCCCCGCTGGCCGTGGCCGTCGAAGCTCCGGCCCGGGTTTCCCCGGATCCACCTGAATCTCGGCTGGCGGTCTCTTCGAAGTGTTCGTCGATCTCGGCTCCCAAGCTGCGCAACACGTCCAATGCAAGGCCTACCACCACGAGGTAAACGCCGATGTCGAAGATCGTGGAGGTGACGAATTTGATGTCACCGAACAGCGGCAGCCAGAACCCGATGATGGCGCTTTGGAACACTTGGCCGCCCAGAAGCAGCGGAACGAAGCCCGCCGCGGCCGCCGTCGCAAGACCCGTTCCCAGCAGCATGCCGGCGCTGATCGGTGCGGCTTCCCGTAACTCGAAGCGTCCGCCGGCCAAATAGCGGATGGTCAGGGCGAGCCCGGCCGTGAGTCCGCCTGCAAAGCCGCCGCCCGGAAGGTTGTGTCCGGCCAGCAGCAGATACACCGAGAAAACGATCAGCGAGTGGAAAATCAGCCGAGTAACCACCTCGAAAATGATGGAACGGCGTTCGGGTGCCAAGGTTCGGCCAGCCACAAGCCAGGGGTCCGTCAGAGATCCGGCGAACTTGCGCACGATTGCAAGTGAAGCGTCCTCGCGCGAACTGCCCCCGACGGCGGCGCGCCTTCCCACAGTGCCTTCGGGCACCGTGGCCGCCTTGTTGAGGCGCTCACCCCGGCTGCGCACAAAGATCAAGCTCGCGACGCCGGTTGCCGCAACCGCGAGCACTGAAATCTCACCGAAGGTATCCCACGCCCGGATGTCCACGAGCGTCACGTTGACGACGTTAAGGCCGCCACCGCCTTCGTAGGCAAGCCGGGGGAAGGAGAGCGACACCGGCTCCGCGATCCGGGCTCCCATGGCGTAGATCGCCACGAAGATCATGGTGACGCCGAACGCTACGCCGATAATGACGCGCACCACCCGGTACTTGCCGCCGGTACGGTCCCGGAGCTCCGGGGGGAGGCTGCGCATCGCCAGGAGGAAAGCCACCAGGATGATGGTCTCCACGAGCATCTGGGTCAGGGCGAGGTCCGGGGCTCCCTGTAACGCGAACATCAGGGCGATGCCGTAGCCGGTGACGGAGACCATCAGCACGGCGAGGAAGCGCTTGTTGGCACGAACGGCGGCCAACGCGCCAACAACGATTCCCGCCGCGGCGATAAGCTGGAGCGGCGAGTTCGGGTCGATCAGGTAGAGACCACCCGGAAGTGGTTTGTTGGCCATGATGAGGGCCGTCAGCGGGACGGCGAAAGCCACCGTGAGGATGACTGCCAAGTAGAAGTACAGGGAACCGCGCTGCGTGCGCCCCGTGACCCACACTGCGACGTCGTCCAGGGCGCCGATGGTGCGCTGGTAGGCGCGATCGCCGTCCACCCAGTCCGGGATACGGCTCTGCGCCCGGGACACAGGGTTCCGGCCATAGAACATCGCGACGCCGGCCGCGAACGTTACGGCGGTCAGGCCCAACGCGGTCGTCAACCCGTGCCACAGCGCCAGGTGGCTGGCAACGGCACTTTCTGCTCCGGCGTCGTGCCCTGCAAAAAGAGCCGCATACGGCTGAATCCACCCATCAACCGGATCCGGCCACAGGCCGTACCCGATGGTGAGGAAGCTCAGAATGGCGGGCGCCGCCAGGAACGATGGCTGGACGGCTTTGAACGGCGTCCGGTCCACGCCCAGCTTGGTGGCGAACGCGCCCCACATGAAGCGGGCGCTGTAGGCGAAGGTGAGGATGGACCCCAAGACCAAACCCGCCAGGAGGACCAGTCCCCAAGGTTGGGAGGCAGCGCCGGCGCGGTAGTGGACGAACGCCTCGAACACGGATTCCTTGGCAACGAAGCCAGCCAGCGGCGGTATTCCGGCCATGGACGCGGCGGCGATCCCAGCCACGATGGCAAGGGCTCGCGAGGACTTGTACACCCCGGAGAGTTTGCGGATATCGCGTGTGCCGGAGTGGCGGTCGATGATGCCCACCACCAGGAACAACGAAGCCTTGAAGAGGCCGTGTGCCAGCAGGAGCGCGAGTCCGGCGAGCGCGGCGTCTGGCCGGCCGAGGCCCACCACCATGGTCAGGAACCCGAGTTGGCTGACTGTGCCGTAGGCGAGGATGAGCTTGATATCGGTCTGCCGGAGCGCCCGATACCCGCCCACCAGCATCGTCGCCAGGCCCAGTCCGAGCACCAGGGGCAACCAGTAGGGGCTTTCGCTGAACCCCGGTGCCATGCGCGCCACGATATAGATACCGGCCTTCACCATGGCTGCTGCGTGCAGGTACGCGCTCACGGGGGTAGGCGCGGCCATGGCACCCGGGAGCCAAAAGTGGAACGGGACAAGCGCTGATTTGGTAATCGCACCTACCAGGATGAGTACGACGGCGGCAGCGACAGCACCCTGGGCCGGTCCCGCGACGAGGGTGGCTGCTTGAGCCATGACCGCCGAAATCCGGTACGTTCCGGCCGCGTGGCCCAGAATGATCAGGCCGACGAGCATAGCGAGGCCACCGGCGGTGGTGACCATGAGGGCCTGCAACGCCGAGCGCCGGGCGGCGAGGCGGGTGCGCGCGTAGCCGATCAGGAGATAGGACAGGACTGTGGTGAGTTCCCAGAAGATGAACATCATCAGGAGGTCGTCGGCCGTCACCAGGCCGAACATCGCTCCGGCAAAGGCAAGCAGTTGGGCCCCAAACCCGCCCAGATCGGGGTCCTTGTTCTTGAAGTAACGGGCGCAATAGACCAAGACGAGCGCGCCGACACCCAAGACCAGCAAGGACATCACCCAGGCCAAGGGGTCCAAGCGGAAGGCAAACTCGAGCTTGAGGTTGGGAATCCAGGGGAGGGTCTCCTCGACGAAGCCGCCCGCTGTGCCTGCGCCGGAGCCAGCAAGGTTCTTGCCGGGATAGACCTGGTCATACTGCAAAAGCAGCCAGACGAAAGCCCCGGTGGGAACCGCTGCGAGGACGTAGAAGGCATTCCTTTGGAGTTTCCGGAAGATCCAGGGCGCCCCAGTTGCCGCTGCAAAGGTCACGGCAAGAACTGTGATCACTGGTATCTCCGCAAAGTCAGGAATGAATTGTCAAAAGTTGGAGCAGGCGGTCAATCGTTGGGTTCGGTGCAGGTAGTTTATCAACCGGATGTGACAAGCAATGTCCGCTTCCAAGGTGTATAGGGGTGCGGTTCGATGCCGGCCGGCAACACGTCCCAAAAGGCCCGGTACTCCTGAAGGTGTCTTCAGGGGCAATCTAGGTGTGGTTAAGTTCTGGGTATGGGCCTTGAGCTGACGGGCGAGCTGCTTGATTCGTGGACGCTCGTTGATGACGATGTGGCATTGATGGCCCGGAAGTCAGGAGCGACTCGGGCCGGGTTTGCTGTGTTGCTGAAGTTCTTCCAGCAACATGGCAGGTTTCCGGTCGGGCCTTCTGATCTTCCACTCGGAGCTTTAAACTATGTTGCGGCACAGATTTCTGTTCCTATCGATGCGCTGGGCCCCTATTGGGGTGGGCGTTCAATCAGATACCACCGGGCCGAGATCAGGTCCCATTTTGGATTCCGTGAGTTCACCTCCGTTGATGAGGCCCGGCTGGCTGGGTGGTTGGCGGGGAAGGTGTGCCCGTCGGAGGTTCGTGAGTCTGCGCTTGTGGAGGCTTTGCTCTCCCGGTGCCGTCAGGAGCGGATTGAGCCGCCGGGGCGTGCGGGCAGGATTGTTGGTGCTGGCCGGGCGTTGTTTGAAAAGCGCCTGTGTGCTGATGTTGTCAAGGTTCTGGGGCAGGACGGTGCGGCTGGCCTGGAGGCTCTCGTCGCTGATGGGACAGCGGGTTCTCTGTTGTCGGTGTTGAAGGCTGATCGGGGCCCGGCTGGTTTGGAATCGTTGCTGGCGGAGGTGGAGAAGCTTTCAGCAGCACAGGGTCTTGCTCTTCCTTCTGGTTTGTTCGCCGGTGTGTCGGAGAAGGTCGTGAGCGCGTGGCGGGCGAGGGCGGCGCGGACGTATCCATCGGATTTCCATGACGCGCCGGCGCCGGTGCGCTTGACGCTCTTGGCGGCGTTGTGTCATCAACGTACGGCGGAGATCGTTGACAGCCTGGTCGATCTGTTGCTGGTCCTGGTGTTGAAGATCAATACCAGCGCGGTGAAGAAGGTCGAGAAAGAACTGACCGAGGATCTGCAAAGGGTCCGTGGGAAGACGGCTTTGCTGTTCAAACTCGCCGAGACAGCGGTTGCATGCCCTGATGAGACGGTCCGGAAGGCCGTGTTCCCGGTGGTGAGTGAGAAGACCCTGCGGCAACTGGTCCAGGAGGCAAAAGCCAACGAGACGGTGTTCCAGGGCAAGGTCCGGACCGTGTTGCGGGGTTCGTATTCGAATCATTACCGGCGGATGCTGCCGGCACTGCTGTCGGTGCTGCGGTTCCGGTGCCACAACACGGCGTTCCGTCCCATCATGGATGCCATCGCGTTGCTGGAACGGTACGCGGATGCTGGAAGTAAGAGCCAGTTCTTCGCGCCCGGAGAGGTGGTCCCGGTTGCGGGGGTGGTGCCCAGGTCATGGGAGGGTGCTGTCCGGGACGAGAAGGGCAGGATTGAGCGGATCCCTTACGAGCTTTGCCTGCTCGTGTCCCTACGGGACGCGTTGCGCCGTCGTGAGGTTTTCGTGGACGGGGCCGGGAGATGGCGGGATCCGGAAGAGGACCTTCCCCAGGACTTCGACGCTTCCCGTGAGCTCCACTACGAGGCCTTGCGGAAACCGTTGGACCCGGCCAAGTTCATTTTTGATCTTCAGTCCAGAATGCGGAGGTCACTGGAGCATCTGGATAACGGGCTGCTGGCCGATACTACCGGCGGGGTGAAGATCACCAGACGCCGCGGGGCGCCGTGGATAAAGGTGCCGAAGCTTGAGAAACAACTGGAACCGGTGAATCTGGGCAAACTCAAGGACGAGGTCCTGGCACGGTGGGGCACCCTGGACTTGCTTGAGGTCCTCAAGGAGGCAGACTTCCTGACCGGGTTCACCGGGGAGTTCGTTTCCGTGGCCTCTCGCGAGGTCCTTGATCGTGACACGCTGCGCAAGCGTCTGCTGCTTTGTTTGTTCGGGCTCGGGACGAACATGGGCATCAAAGCTGTCACGGACGCCGGCGGTCACGGGGAGACTGAGCGGGAGTTACGCCATGTCCGCCGGACATTCATTACCAAAGACAACCTGCGCCAGGCGATTGTCAAGGTCGTCAACGCGACCTTTGAAGCCAGGAACCCTGCTTGGTGGGGTGAAGGGAATGCGTGTGCGTCGGATTCGAAGAAGTTCGGGTCCTGGGAATCGAATCTCATGACCGAGTGGCACAACCGTTACGGCGGGCCCGGGGTGATGATCTACTGGCACGTGGAGAAGAAGTCGACGTGCAGCTATTCCCAGCTGAAGAACTGTTCCTCGTCCGAGGTTGCTGCCATGATCGAAGGCGTCCTGCGCCATGACACCGATGCTGAGATTGAAGCGAACTATGTTGACACCCACGGCGCCTCGATTGTGGGGTTCGCGTTCACCGAGCTGCTGGGTTTCAAGCTGTTGCCGCGGTTGAAGAACATCGGCTCGATCCGCCTCTACCGGGCCGGCAGTGAAGAGGTCTATGGGGAGATCAACCCGGTGCTGTCCAGGCCGATCAACTGGGACATCATCGCCCAGCAATATGACCAGATGGTCAAGTACGCCACCGCGCTCAAACTCGGTACTGCCGAATCGGAGACGATCCTGCGCCGCTTCACCCGCGGCGGGCCCAAACACCCCACGTACCAGGCCCTCGAGGAACTCGGACGGGTCGTGCGGACGATCTTCGCCGCCGATTACCTCGCAAGAGAGGAGCTCCGTCGGGAAATCAACTCCGGCCTGCAGGTCGTGGAGAACTGGAACAGCGGCAATGACGTCGTCTTCTACGGCAAGAACCGCGACCTCACCGGCCCGGACCGTGAAACGACAGAGGTGTCCATGCTCGCCCTGCACCTTCTACAGTCCTCCCTGGTCCTGATCAACACCCTGATGCTTCAAACCGTGCTCGAAGTCGAGGAGTTCAATGAAATCCTCGAACCCGAAGACCGCAGGGGCCTGACCCCGTTGTTCTGGACCCATATCAACCCCTACGGACGCTTCACTCTTGACATGAACACCCGCCTGGAACTGGGCCCGGTGTCTACGCACTGATAATCGGGCTTAAGTCTCTTTCGGCCAGGGGTATTGCGATGCGTGACGCGTCCAGCAAGAGTGCGGAAAGGTGGCCAGATTACTGCATGTAGAGCCGGCCAGCGCGGATGCTGCCTCGTCCCGTGACTTAGCAATAATGGTGGGCAGACGCAGAGAAGTGCAGGTCTTCCACAAGCTGACACCGTATTCCGGTCGAGCGGTGCCTTGGGGCCAAGGGCATTTCCAGCGGATCACCGCCGTTGTCTTGGGGAACGTCCGTGTTGGTATGGAACTCCTTCAGCCTGCCCAACGGGCACGGTGTCAGCGTGCAGCGGGGCCGGCGGCGCGTTCCTTCGATGCTCGACCTTGGGCCAGTATCTTCACGCGGGCGGTGTCCGGGGTTCCATCTGCTTGCGGCGACTGGCGTTGCGTACCCCGCCACGTTGACGGGACTTTGAAGCCCGGGTTCCTCTGCCGAGCAGCATGCCATTTTCGTCATAAATCGAATGTTTTCCGTGCCTGTTGCGCGTTTATCCAGCCGGCATGTAGTTTGCTCTCAGATATCCGTGCTTTGGGGGAACGGCCGTTTTGGGGATCCCGCGCACTTGGCTTCTCGTGAAAGTTGTCCCGTGGGTTCTCGTTCCTCTGTGCTGTTGCGTGCTCTTTGCGGTTTGTCGGTTGTTGCGGGGCTGTTGACTGCGCCCGGAGCGGCGTGGGCCGGGCCCGCGCCCGGGAGCACGGGCACCGGAATCACAGGCCCTGTCACGGAAAGCGTGGCGACGACCCAGGCGGCCCAGAACAAAACCGATGTCGTGGTCGACGCCCTGACGACCCCGACCGAACAGACCGTGGCGCACCCCGACGGCACGTTCACCCGGACCGTGAACGCGGAACCGGCCCGCATGCAGACCGCTGCGGGCTGGCAGGACATTTCCACGGAGCTGGTCCAGGCGACCGTGAACGGGCAACCGGTCCTCAAACCCAGGATGACGCCTGTCGATGTCACCCTCGCCCGGGGCGGCAGCACCCAGATGGCCAGCGTCGATGACAAGCGCGGCCACGTCGTGAAGCAGTCCTGGCCCTTCGATCCGTTGCCCGAGCCGGTGGTTTCGGGCAACACGGCCACGTACGCGTCGGTGCTGCCCGGAGTGGATCTGATCCAGGTCAGCCACAAGACCGGAGTGTCCCAGGTACTGAAGATCGCCACCGCGGAGGCTGCGAAGGATCCGCGGGTGGTGCAGATGCGCATTTTCCTGGATGCGCAGAACGCCACCGTCCAGGCCGAGCCCGGCGGAGGCCTCTCGGCCACGGGCACGGACACAGGGAAAGCGGAACTGCGTACGGCGATGGGGCAGTGGTGGGATTCCTCCCAGTCCGGGGCGTCGGCGTCGGATCCGGGCGGACCCGGGATCACCCGGCCGTTTTCCCTGGGTCTGGGGTCAGAGAACGGCAAACAGACCCAGGTCCTGGGGATGAGCGAGATCCTGAACCTGCCGAACCTGCACTACCCATTGTTCGTGGATCCGGACTGGTCGGTGGCCCGGGCCTCCTACCTATACGTTGACAGCGCCTACCCGACCACCCCGTACTGGAACGGCCAGTACACGGACTCCACCGTGCACGTGGGATACCTCCCCTCGTACTGGGCGCCGGACGGTGTCTCCCACACCACCCGGGGGTATTACCAGTTCACCACCTCGCCGATGTCGGGCAAGGTCATTCTCGGAGCCGTGATGAACGCGACCGAGACCTGGGCTTCCTCCTGCACTGCGACGCCGGTGGACGCGTGGGTGACCGGCGGCATCAGTCCCGGGACCACGTGGAACGCCCAGCCGGGCCTGGCCGTGGCGCCGAACGTGGATTCCAGGACGGTGGCGATGGGCTATCCGGGGTGTGCGGCCGGGACCGTGGGCTTCAATATGGGGGCGGCGAAGAACATCATCTCCACCGTGGGCCAGTGGACGGTGTCCTTGAGGGCCGGCAACGAGGGCGACCCGTTGGGGTGGAAGCGGTTCAACAACGACGCCTCGATCATCGTCACCTACGACACCCCGCCCTACACCCCGGGGTTGTGGTCGATCGATAATGCCCGCTGGACCGGGGCCCCGTTCGCGTCCACCTACGTGACCCGGATGGACCACCCGATCTATACCCTGACCGTCGGTGACCCGGACGGCGCCGCCGGCGGGCCCATCAACGTCTGGATGGCCGTCTTCGACAGCAACAACAAGTACGTTTTCGGCACAGGTCCCATCTCCGTGCCCGGGTCCGGGGGGTATCCGTCCTGGCAAGGCCCCAACCAGCTGGCCGACGGGGTGTATCAGTTGCAGGCCCAGGCCCAGGACGCCCAAGGGGTGAACTCGGGTGTCATGCAGTTCTTCTTCGAGGTGAAAACAACCGCCCCGGACGCTCCCCTCATCACCCCGCCGGACACCATCAAGACCAACCCCAACCTCCCCGGCTACGGGACGGTAAACGGCGGGGGTGCTGCCGGTGCCGGAACTTACGCGTTTTCCCTCAACGAGCAGGGGACGTATCCTGTCCGGGGTTTCGTGTACTCGGTCACCAATGCCCCCGGGCCCACATCGGTGCCGGTCAATCTCAGCTGCGATACCAGGGTGAAGGAGTACGTGGTGGTCTGCCCGGCGGATGGCCGGACAGCAACCGCAACCGTCACACCGGTGGATACCTCCACCGTGCTGACGGTGTGGGCCTTCGACTATGCCGGGAACGTCAGTGCCCAGACCGCATCCAAGACTCCGGCCTCCTACCAGTTCGACGTGGCACCCCCGGCATACACGACGTTGACACCGTTACCGATCACTGCACCGAGCCAGGGAAGCTGGATTCCTGTCGCCGTGCAGAGCAACGGCACGCCCTATGCCACCAATTCCTGCCAGGGCGATACCAGCTCGGGGTACCCGAGCAACAGCAAGTTCAACGCCCTTCAGCTCAACGGCGGTCCCGGCCAGTTCGGGGCCACCGCGTCACCTGCCGTGGACACTTCGAAGAGCTTCAGTATTTCGGGGTGGTTCTGTCCGACGAATCCCGCACCGGGGGGAAGCACCATCCAATCGCTGATCGCCCAGATCGCCGACACCGGCGTTCCGGGCGGTGCTGTTCGGCTGAGCTCGGGCGGATTGCCCGAACTGGACACCTGGGCCACGGGCAACGCCCTGGAGCAGGTCCAGACCCTGACAGCACAGACGCCGAATCAGTGGTTCTTCGTCTCGGCGGTGTATGACCAGCTCAACCAGCAGCTGCGCATCAACGTGAGCTCGGCATCCTTTACAGGCAACTGGACCACGGCCACCTCCCCGCAGACCCATCTTTCCGCTACGACCCAGTCCGTGCGGCTCGGAGAGGGATTCACCGGGCAGATCCTCAACCCCGTGATGACCCAGGGCGTCCTCACCAAAGACCAGTTCCACAGCATTCAGGCGCAGTTCGCCGCCACCACCCAGGGAGTCCTGAAATGAGAAACGTCCGGAACCGGAATGGCTTCGGCAAGGCCACCGTTCTCGCGGTTGCCTCCGCCGTGGTGACTGCCTCCGCGGGCCTGTTCGCGATCACCGTCGACCACTCCCTCGGATGGATACCCGAGGCCCCAGATCCTGTGTCCTCGGTCCAGGTCACCCCGTGGAGTGCCGCAACCCAGGGACCGGCGAGTCCGCAACCGTTCGTGGAAGGCGTCAATCCGGCCGCTGTCCGGGCAACCGTCAAGGGTAACTCGCCGGCCCTCGTCACCGGGGCCCCTGGAACTCCGCCTGTGCCGGGCGCCGGGCTGAACGTGGTGCCCGCTGGGCTCACCCGCACGGTGCCTTTGACTGCACCGCCGGCACCCGTGCCGGTCAATGACAATGGTGGCGGGAACTTCACCGCGCTGCCCGGGGTGTCCTCCGGCAGCTGGGGTGTCACCGGCCAGACCGGCGCCTTCACGTGGAGCTACCCTTTCAGTGCCCGGAAAGCCCCCGCCGGTCCGACACCGGCCCTGGGGCTGGCCTACGATTCCTCCTCGATCGACGGGCTGACCAGTTCGACGAACAACCAGGCCACCGTCGTCGGAGACGGGTGGTCGCTCGGGGGAGCCGGATCGATCCGGCAGAAGTTCGCCCCATGCATGGACCAGGGGGTGACCGGTTCCTATGACCTCTGCGGGGCAGCCGAAGGCCAGCAGTTCAGCATCTCCTTCGGCGGCCGCTCCGGGCAAGTCATCAAAGACAAAGATGCCGTCCCGGCAAAATACAAGCTGCAGAACGATGACAACACCCGCGTCGAATACCTGACCGACAACACCAACTCGAACGGCACCTTCGACGGCGGGTACTGGAAACTGACCGACACCTCCGGAACGCAGTATTTCTTCGGCCGCAACCACCTCCCGGGGTGGATTGGCGGGAACGCTTCAACGAATTCCGCGGACACGGTCCCGGTCGGGGCAGCAACCCCGTCCCAACCCTGCGCCGCCGCAAGCTTCGCTGCTTCCGTGTGCCAGCAGGCCTACGCCTGGAACCTTGACTACGTCGTCGACATGCAGGGAAACTCCGAAGCGTTCTACTACACCCAGGACACTAACACCTACTCCACCCAGCAGGGAACGGGCCCGCTGATGAATTACGTGCGATCCAGCCGCCTGGCCCGGGTCGACTACGGAATGCGCGCCGGCACCGAACTGAGTGCCTCCTCGCCGCTGCGCATCGAGCTCGGCTACACCGGCCGCTGCACCGGGGTGGACTGCAGCAAAGGCAACGATATCCCCACCGGATTCGCCTGCCAGCCCACAGGCACCTGCGCGGTCTACTCACCCACTTTCTACAGTGACCAGCGACTGCAGACCGTTTCGACCCGGACCAACACCGGCCCGGGCGCGTACCAAGACGTGGACGTCTGGACCCTGGGCCACTCCATGCCGGATCCCGGCGACGGAACCAAACCTGCCCTGTGGCTGGGATCCATTGCCCATCAGGGGGCCAACACGTCCACGAGTGTCGGCGGGGCGATCTCGGACCCGGCGGTCACCTTCGAAGGCCAGGCCCTGCAGAACAGGGTCTGGGTCTACTCAGCCGGCATCGCACCGCTGGACCGGTACCGGATCTCCACGATCAGGACCGTCACGGGCGCCTCTATCACGGTCTCCTACCTCGGGACCGAATGCTCCCAGACCAATCTTCCCGCAGTTCCGGAGACGAACACCAAACGCTGCTTCCCCCAGTGGTGGACCCCGACGACGCCGATCGCCCAGCCCGCGCGCATGGACTACTTCCACATCTACCCGGTGGCTGCCATTTCAACCAATGCCGGCCCGGGGCCAACGGCTCGGTGGACATGTCCACCCGCTTCGAATACCAGGGCACCCCGGCCTGGAAATACGCCGCTCCCGCATTCGTAGCGGGCTCAGGCGGATCCCAGTTGACCTGGTCCGTGAACGCCGGCTGGTCCAAAGTCAAGACCATCACGGGCAACACCGGCGTCGCCGGACTCAATCCCTCCAGCATGACCACCTACCTGCGCGGCCTGGACGGAACGCCTTCAAACAGCAGCGGAGGAAAGATTTCCGCCTCCGTGACCGCCTCGGACGGTACGACAATCACCGACTCCCCGTGGTTCGCCGGATCCGCTGTTGAAACGCAGAAATTCGTCGGCGAGACCGGCCCGCAACTAAGCACCGCCATCACCGTCCCCTGGGCTTCCCCCGTGACCGCTACCGGAGCCGGGACCGGAGCCCCGACGGCCCGGCACACCGGCACCGCGTCCGTGAAGAACATCATGGCCAGCAGCACCGGGGCAGGCACCCGCACCACGACCACGTCCAACACGATCGACAACGGCACCGGCAACCCAAACTATGGGCGGGTCACGGCCGTGTCCAATTCCGGGGAAACCGGCGGAACCCCGGGCAGCTGCACCGTGACCGCCTACGCGGACAACACCGACGCCAACCTCCTGGCCCTGCCTGCCACCACCACCACCTACGCCGGGCCCTGCGCCGGAAACGGCGCACCGGCCGGGAACATCATCGCCGCCACCGCCACCCTGTATGACTCCTCGATGGCCGCAGCGCCCGGCGCGCCCGGTTACCAGGCCCCGACCCTGGGCAACCCTGCACGCACAGACACGGCCACCGCCATCAACGGCACCACCGTCACGACCTGGAAAACCGGCCCCACCCTGGCCTACGACACCCTCGGCCGGGTCCTGTCCTCCACGGACAATACCACCGGCACTGCACGCACCACCTCCATCGCCTACGCCCCGGCGACCGGGCTGCCCACCGCGGTGAAGACCACCAACCCGCTGGGCTGGACCACGACCACCGCGTTCGAGGCCATCCGGGGAAACAAGACCTCCGCCACGGACGAGAACGGCAACGTCACCAGCTACAGTTACGACGCCTCCGGACGCGTCACCGGCGTGTGGGACCCCATGCGCCCGCAAGCCACCAACCCAACCCCGACCCAGGCCACCGCGTACACGATCTCCAAGGATGTGCCCTCATCCATCGCGCGGACCAGCATCAATGGCCTCGGCCACGCGATCACCAGTTATGAGATCTATGACGGTCTCGGACGGCTCCGGCAAACCCAGAAGCCCTCCCCGCGGAGCGGCACGATGGCCACCGATACGACGTACAACACCATCGGCGCCAAACTCATCGTCAACAACAACTACCAGTTCCCTGCCAACCCCAGCGCCGCACTCATGCTCCCCGACGGAACAGCAGTACCGTCCTCGGACAGGTACACCTACGATGGCGCCGGACGCCTCGCCACCGACGCTGCCCTGGCCTACGGCAACAGCAGCGCGCCGCTCTGGACAACCAACATCACCTACACCGGAGCAGACACCACCACCACCACGACCACGCCCGGCACCGTCGCAGGGAACGAATCCGCAACTGCGACAATCGTGAACGCGGCCGGCAAGACGGTCTCCCGGCTGCTGTACCACGGACCCACAGCGACCGACAGACCTGACACCACCAGCTACAGCTATGACGCCCTGGGGCGGATGACATCCATGACGGACACCGCCGGGAACCAATGGTCCTGGGCGTTCGATACGGCGGGTCGGCAAATATCCGCCAACGACCCCGACACCGGCAGCACCAGCACCAGCTACGACGCATCCGGCCGGGTCGCCAGCTCCACCGACGGTGCAGGGAACCTCACCAGCTATGCCTACGACGCTCTGGACCGGACCGTCAGCACCAGTGTCACCCCGCAGGGAGGCACTGCCCACACCCTCACCACCAATACCTACGACGATTTGACGAACGGGGGGAAGAAGGGCCAGCTCAGCTCCGCGACCCGGTACAACGGCCCCAATTACGACCAGCAGGTCACCACCGCTGTGTCCGGATATAACGCCGCCTACCAGCCCGCGACGACGACCACCACCCTGCCCGGCGGCCTGACCGGGTACGCCGGGGACTACACGACGACCCGTGCCTACACCACCACCGGTAACATCGCCACCGAGGCAACCGCGGCAATCGGCGGGCTTCCGGCAGAGACCAAGACCACCAACTTCGACGATTTCGACAACCCGAACACCATCACAACCGGCAGTGACACCATCGCCGCGGCCATCGACTACACAGAGTTCAACCAGCTCGCCGGATTCCAGCAGTTCGACGCCAACTACACCAGCAACACCGCCGACACCACCGGATTGAACAAAACCCAGCTCAACTGGGACACGACCACCGGACGGTTGGCCAGACAATCCTCAACCAACCAATCCAAAGGCGCCATAGCCGACCTCGGAGTAACGAACTACACATACACGACCTCCGGGAAGCTCAGCTCCCGCGAACAGCTATACCCCTCACGCCCCGGCGCACCGGATGACTACCAGTGCTACAGCTACGACTACGCGTCCCGGCTCTCGGCAGCCTGGACCGCGGGGGCGAAGAACTGCACCACCGCCCCGACCCCGGCCGCGACATCAGTGTCCGGTCTGGGCGGTCCGGCACCGTACGCCCAGACCTATGCGTACACCCAGGCAGGGGACCGGTCCCAGGTCAAACGCTTTGACAACGCCGGGAACCTCGCCGCCACGGAAAACTACACCTACCCGGGCGGGCCCTCGGCCCCCGGGGCGTTTTCGGCCCAGGCCCCGTTCCGGCAGCTGGACACTCGCAACGGCACGGGCGGCGTCAGCGGGCCCGTCGGGCCCGGGCAGACCGTGAGCGTGAAGGTCACAGGCCGCGGCGGGCTCCCCGCGACGGGTGTGTCCGCCGTCGCGATGAACATCACCGTCGCGGGAGCGTCCTCAAACGGCTTCATCACCGCCTACGCCGGCGGCACCACCCGCCCGGGCACCTCGAACGTGAACTACGGGCCGGGGCAGATCGTCTCCGACTTCGCAATCACCCCGGTCGGCGCGGACGGGACGATCTCCTTCACGAACACCTCCTCCGGGACGGTCGATATCCTCGCGGACACCTCCGGCTACTACCTCGCGGGCACGCCGGTTGATCCCGGCGCGTTCTCCGCGCAGGCCCCGTTCCGGACGATGGACACCCGCGACGGCACCGGAGGGTTCACCGGACCCGTCGGGCCCGGACAGACCGTGAGCGTGAAAGTCACCGGCCGCGGCGGTCTCCCCGCGACCGGCGTGTCAGCCGTCGCGATGAACATCACCGTCGCCAGCGCCGCCTCGAACGGGGTCATCACCGCCTACGCCGGGGGGACACAGCAGCCGGGCACCTCGAACGTGAACTACGGGCCCGGGCAGATCGTCTCCAACTTCGCCGTCACCCCCGTCGGCACGGACGGGACAGTCTCGTTCACGAACAGCTCTTCCGGGACCGTGCAGATCATCGCGGACACCTCCGGCTACTACCTGTCCGGGACGCCCTCAACCCCCGGGGCGTTTTCGGCGCAGGCCCCGTTCCGGCAGCTCGACACCCGCAATAGCACCGGCGGGGTCACCGGACCTGTCGGGGCCGGGCAGACCGTGAGCGTCAAAGTCACCGGCCGCGGTGGCCTGCCCGCCACCGGGGTGTCGGCCGTCGCGATGAACATCACCGTCGCCAACACCACGTCGAACGGCTTCATCACCGCTTACGCCGGCGGAACCCAGCAGCCGGGCACCTCGAACCTGAACTACGGGCCCGGGCAGATCATCCCAGACTTCGCGATCACCCCGGTCGGCGCCGACGGGACGGTTTCTTTCACGAACAATTCCTCCGGCACCGTGGACATCATCGCCGACACGACGGGCTACTTCAACGCCCCCGCGACCGGCGGCCAGCCGGGCCCGCACCGTCTTCAGTCAATGACCAGCACCCCGGCGACGGGGACACCGACCACCAGCACTTTCAGCTGGGACGCGGGAGGGCGGATGACCGGCCGTGCCGGGGAAACCCTTAACTACACCCCGGACGGGAAGCTCGCCACCACGACCGGCAGCAGCAGCCTGCCGGCGAACCCGAACCCGTCCGCCAGTGCGGGCACCCCGCCCGCACCCGTATCGGGAACCGCCGGGAGTACCGGGACGCGGTACTACGACGCCGGAGGGAACCTCGTCGGGATCACCGACGGGGCCGGAACCACCGTCACCATCGGGGCGATCACCGCTCACTCCACCCCGGGTGGGGTGCAGACCGCGAGCAAGACCTACGCTCTAGCCGGGAAGACCATCGCCCAGCGCACCGCCGCAGGCGGGACCGTGAAGCTCGCCTTCATCCTCAGCGACGGCGTCGACACCGCCCAGACCATCGTGCAGGCCAGCAGCGGGGCCACCCCCGTCACCGCCCAGACCCGCTACACCGACCCGATCGGTCTCGCCCGCGGCCCCACCCAGACCGCACCGGGAACCGGCGCGTACGCCACCGCCGCGGCGGGCGTTCTCGGGACGGGATCCAACGCGGCCAACCCGGCAGGATACGGAGCCGTCAACGGGTACATCGGCCGGCTCGCCGACACCATCAGCACCCTGACCCACCTCGGCGCCCGCGACCTGGACCCTGTCCTCGGTGCCTTCACCAGCCCGGACCCGGTGCTGAAACTGGGCGAGGCGAAGAACTTCTCCCCGTACGTCTACGGCGAGGCTGACGCGATCAACAACGCCGACCCCTCCGGACTCATGATCCTGGGGCCGGCCCTTGACGACGGCGGATCATGGCACGGAAAGGATGCCGACGTCACCCCCGGCCAATGGCACCTGCCAACGGCGCCGGGCCAAGCCGACAACTACGACGCCAGAGACATAGCAGGGCTGGCCCCCGTGTTCCAGGCGACCCCAGCCCCGGCCGGCCCGACGGCGAGCGACAATCTCGCCCTGATAGCGGAAGGCATGTCCGATCCCGACGGCATGATGGCCGACATACACGCACGCGGCGTCAATGCCTCCGCCGCAACAACGCTGAGATACCTCAGCTTCGACGTAGGGTTCATCCCCTTCATCGGAGCCGGCTCGATCGGACTCGACATCTGGGCCAACACCATCGAGGGCAAACCCGCGATCAGCGAAGACGACGCCCCCTACCTCGCAATGAGCGCGCTACCCGGCATCGGATCAATCGGCAAAATCGGCAAAGCCGCAAAGTCTGCAGAGGAGGTCGCTGACGCTGTAAGTGTCGTCTCCAAGGCCGGTCGGCGACCGTCCGCAGCGGTCCGGCAAGCGGCCGACCAAGCTGCGACGGACTCGAACGGCATCTTGCGGTGCCAGGCATGTGGCACTGAACTCATCACTCGCTCGGGGGCGGCCAACTCGCGGGAGTTCGACCACATCCTCGCGCACTCACGCGGTGGCGGTCGCGAGATCAATAACATCTGGGACCTCTGCCGAACTTGCAATCGCCAGAAGGGCGCCAAAACCCTTGACGAATGGAGTGGATACCCGTAGCCTCCCAAACTATGCCCTCCGAGATTCCATACGAGACGAAGACGTATGTCTGCACCCACGTCCTCGACCGGAGCAGGCCGGTGCTCTACGTGACTCGCCCAGATGGTGATTGGTGCGCCCTCTGCGGAGATGAGCACCCGGACGACGCCAGCGCCTACCGAGTCGTCGGAATTGGTCACGTGCTCGACTACGACCCATCTGTCGCTGAAGTGCTCGACCTCCGACCAAATCAAGAAGCGGAACGTGAGGCCGTTGGAGAGCCATGGGCTCGATCCGACTTCTAATGGGCTGGCTACTCGTGGCCCTGATGGCGGTGCTTGGTACGCTCCTCGTGACGCCTTCGATGGCGGCCGCCTTGCCGTCGGCCGTCCGCGCCCAGACCTATGCCTACCCGCTTCCACAGCACCTTGGAAGGACGTGCCCGTGACAGGGTGGGCGAATGGCAGCTTCAAGAGCGGCGCAGGCCGTTACAGATTGTCTATTTCGTCGATTGGCGCAAAGCTGAGGACGCTCTTCAGCGGGGGCCATCAGGGCGGAAAAGTCTAATCAGCGACCTCCTCGGTGACTGGATCTCAACTGTCTGTTTGGGGTACACCCCAAACTGACGTAAACCCGGAGTAAAACGATCCCAATGGATACGTGTCAGGTTGGGGTCGCAAGCGACGTTTCTTGACACTTGGGTGGCGGGCTCTTAGAGTTGCCCTGACACTATGGGGTGGGGAAGAATGACTGGCCAGACCTTCGGCTATGTACGGGTCAGCACGCTGGACCAGAACACGATCCGGCAACTTGACGGCGAGCAGCTCGACCGGGTTTTCATAGACCGGGCGTCGGGGAAGGACCAGAACCGCCCGCAGCTGGATGCGTTGATCGATTTCGCCCGCGACGGCGACACCGTCCTGGTGCACTCAATGGACCGCCTTGCCCGGAACCTCGAGGACCTGCGCGCCATCGTCCGCCGCCTGACCGGCAAGAAGGTGCGGGTCCGGTTCGTGAAGGAGAACCTGACCTTCACTGGAGACGACACCGCGATGGCGACGTTCCTGCTTTCCGTGATGGGGGCGTTCGCCGAGTTCGAACGGGCCCTCATCCGGGAACGACAACGTGAAGGGATCACCCTGGCCAAAAAGGCCGGCGTCTACAAAGGCAGGGGCAAGGCGCTGAACGCCGGGCAGGCGGCCGACCTGGTACGACGCGCCGCCGCCGGCGAGGCGAAAGCCGCACTCGCTCGGGAATTCGGGGTCAGCCGCCAAACCGTCTACCAATACCTTCAGCCGGACCCCAATGGACTGCCACAGACGAATCGTGCAGGCGTGTACTGAGCAAATGGACGCCTTGTGCAGACGAGTACGGAAAACCCGCCGCTCAGCAGTCGCCTGCACAACCACGGAAAATCTGCTCACCCGTCCAAAAGACTGTTGAAATGACACCCGCCCACGAAACCAAACTTGGCGGCTCACGACACTTTCAGAAGAACCGGGCCCTCTAGATTGCCCCTGACGACACTCTCAGGAGTACCGGGCCCAAAACTGTCGCTTCGGGCGGTTACCATTCAGTCCATGAACACGGCAACTGCGCCTGAGGCCCCGCACCCGGCATCCGAGCTTGCTTCCGGTCCAGCCCTGTCCAACAAGGGCCAGATTCTTGCGTGGGCCTCCTGGGATTGGGGTTCCGCGGCCTTTAACGCCGTTATGACCACTTTTGTGTTCACGGTTTATCTGACGTCCAAAGCCTTCGGCGGAGGAGATTCCGCATCTGCGGCACTGGGGGCCGCGTTGGCGATTGCCGGCGTCGCGATCGCGCTCCTGGCTCCTATCACTGGCCAACGATCCGATTCCGGTGGCCGCCGCAAACTATGGCTCGGGGTCAACACGGCGATTGTCGCAGTCCTCACGGGCATGTGCTTCTTCGTCTTCCCCAAGCCCGAGTTCCTGCTCCTGGGCGTATCACTTATTGCGCTTGGCCATGTGTTCTTCGAGTTCGCGGGCGTCAACTACAACGCCATGCTGGCGCAGATCTCCACCCCTGCCAACATCGGCAAAGTGAGTGGCTTCGGTTGGGGAATGGGGTACCTGGGCGGGATCGTAGCGCTGCTCGTGGTGCTGCAGCTTTTCGTCCAGCCGTCGTTTGAGTGGTTCGGAGCTTCCACTCAGGACAGCCTGAATATCAGGCTCGTGGCTGTTTTCTCCGCGCTTTGGTTCTTCATCTTCGCGCTACCGGTCCTCTTTGCGGTGCCGGAGCTTTCCGTCAAGAAACCGGCGTCCAGGCTTGGGTTCCTGGCCTCTTACGGCTTGTTGGGCCGCCGGATCGTGGCTATCCATCGAACCAGCCCGCACACTATCTATTTCCTCCTCGCGAGTGCCATCTTCCGCGACGGCCTGGCGGCGGTCTTCACCTTTGGTGGAGTCATTGCTGCCGGGACCTTTGGATTCGAGCTCAAGCAAGTCATCTTCTTCGCGATTTTCGGAAATGTGGTGGCCGCCGTCGGCGCGATGATCGGCGGGTTCCTGGACGACAGGATCGGACCCAAGGCTGTCATCATCATTTCCCTGATGGGGCTCCTGGTGGCCGGCATCGTGATTCTTGTGCTCGGCAATGGCGACTACGTATTCTTCGGGACCCACTGGGCAGGTAGCACCACTTTCTGGGTGTTCGGCCTATTCCTCTGCCTCTTCGTCGGACCGGCCCAGTCGTCCTCCCGCGCCTACCTCGCGAGGCTTGCACCGGATGGCGAATCCGGCGAATTGTTCGGACTCTACGCCACTACTGGCCGGGCAGTGAGCTTCCTGGCACCGGCGCTCTTTTCCTTGTGCATCACCCTGGCAACACCCCTGGTGGCCCCGGGCGGAGCCCAACGCTGGGGCATTCTGGGCATCATGGTGGTGCTCCTGGCCGGCTTGTTGGTGATCCTGCCCGTCAAATCACCTAGCAAGACGGAAATCGCCACAGTCCCGCTGCGCTGAGGACCGCTGAGCTAAGGACCGCTGCGCAAAAAGACAGCTGCGCTGAAGCGAAGGCCCGCCCCCGGACGGGCGAACCCGCGCGGGATGGCAAAAATATGACACGGAAAGCCCTTGATCTTTGATTGTTAGTAGAGTTTACTAACTCACATGGAAGCCCTTCGTGACCGCCCCCGGACCGACCGCCACCGCCCCGATCGAACAGGCGCCGCGACCCTGCCCTCCGACGGGCGTGCCCACAACCTCTCCTTGGTGCGCCAGACGCTGCACTCGGCAGGTGCGATGAGCCGCGCGGAACTCTCCAGGACGCTGGGCCTGACCCGCGTCACCGTATCAGACCTCGTCTCAGACCTACTCGAGCGCGGCCACGTAGTGGAACTGGGGCAATCGGATGAAGTACGCCCCGGCAAACCGGCCATCCTCGTGGACATCAACCGCCAAGGCCTCCAGGTGATCGGCATGGATCTGGCCGAAAATTCCGTGCTGCGCGCCGCCGTCCTGGACCTTGACGGCAACATCCTCGAACGCGTGGAGCGCACCATTGCTTCGGAAACCGGGCGGGACGTGGTCAACCAGGTGCTCGAACTCGCTTCCGAGGCCGTCGCGCGCGCCACCGCCACGTTGCTGGGCATCGGAGTCGGGACCCCCGGCATCGTCAACGCGGACGGCGTGGTCACCACGGCCCCCAACTTCGAATGGAAAGACGTTGCCCTCCGCGACCTCCTCCAGGAGCACACCGGCCTGCCGACCCTCGTCTCCAACGACGCCGATGCCGCAGTCCACGCGGACCACACCTTCGGCGGCGGCAGTGATGACATGGTCCTCGTGAAAATCGGCCGCGGCGTCGGCTCCGGACTCATCGTAGGCGGACGGCGTGCCCGGGGGGCCCACTCCGCGGCTGGGGAAATCGGCCACGTTACGGTCGGCACCGACGGCGGAACCATGTGCAAGTGCGGGAAGACCGGCTGCCTCGAAACGTGGATGTCCGTTCCCAGCCTTGAACGGGCCCTGGCCGAAGCGGCGGCGAGCGCCACACCCGAGGCGGCGGCCGACGTCGTACTCCGGGAAGCAGGCGAGCGGCTCGCCATCGCTCTCGCGCCCGTGGTGGGCGCGCTCGACTTGGCTGAAGTGGTCCTCAGTGGACCCCGGGAGCTCTTGGCGGGCCCCCTTCTCGACGCCGTCCAGCAGACGCTGCTGGAGCGGCTACTGCACCAGGACCCCGCACCGGTGTCCGTCCGTCTCGCGGCAGACGCACAGGACATTGTCCTGCGCGGAGCCGCCGTGATGGTCCTGTGGAACCAGCTCGGCGTGGCCTGAGCGCCGCGCCTGCCGTTTCCAGCCCTGACTACCCAACAAGCATCCCTCCAAAGGAGCCGGACATGGACACGATTCAGTCCCCCGCTACCCAGTCCTTTGCCACCGGGCCCGCCCGCGCGCACCTCCGCCGATTGGCAGCAGGCACCCTCATGCCAGGATTCACCGGCATCGCCGTCCCCGTCTGGATTCTGGACGCGTACGACGCCGGCCTGGCGGCTGTGTGCCTCTACGGCACCAACGTGGCGTCCCCGGTGCAGTTGCGCGAGCTATGCGCCGGGCTCCGCTCCCATTCCCCGAACACGCTCATCGCCGTCGATGAAGAGGGCGGCGACGTCACGCGTCTGCACTACCTCACGGGATCAACGCAGCCCGGCAACGCAGTGCTTGGGCGGTTGGACGACGTCGAACTGACCGCCGCCAGCGCCAGCGCCATCGGCTACGAACTCGCTGGCCTGGGCATCAACCTCAACCTGGCCCCGGATGCCGACGTCAATTCCGCTCCGGACAATCCCGTGATCGGCGTGCGCAGCTTCGGGGCCGAACCGGACCTGGTGGCCCGGCACACGGCCGCCTGGATCCGTGGACTCGAAGACGCCGGCGTGGCATCCTGCGCCAAGCACTTCCCGGGCCACGGCGACACCACCACCGATTCGCACCTGGCCCTCCCGCGGGTCACGGCCAACGCCGCCACCCTGGATGCCCGCGAACTGGTCCCGTTCCGCGCGCTCGTTGCGGCCGGCGGTGCCACCGTCATGACCAGCCACATCCTGGTTGAGGCCTTGGACCCGGACCACCCCGCCACGTTCTCCTCGCGCATCCTGCAGGATCTGCTTCGCCGTGACATGGGATTCGAGGGCGTCATCATCACGGATGCCTTGGACATGGCCGGGGCGTCAGCCGAGACGGGCGTTCCGGAAGCGGCCGTCCGCGCACTGGTAGCCGGGGCGGACCTGCTGTGCCTGGGCTCCGAAACAGGCCCGGCCCTCTTCGAACAGACGCTCAACGCGATCGCCGACGCCGTTGAGGAGGGACGCCTGCCCCTCGAGCGGCTGGCGGATGCCGCTGCCCGCACGGCGGCGCTGTCCTTGCGCTTCCCCGCTGCGGGCGCCGCGGAAATCCAAGAGGCCGCCATCAGGGGCCAGCTAGGGCTCCAAACCGGTCAGCCGCAGCCTTCCGGCTCACTCGCTGACCCGAAGGAGCTCGACGGCGAGCGCATCGCCGAGGCCTTCGAGGTGTCCGAGGCGGCCGAAAAGTGGCTCGCGCGGCAGGAGCCCGTGGCCATCGTTCAGGTTGAAACCGGAGCCAATTTCGCCGTCGGTCACGTGCCCTGGGGTCCCGCTTCCACGACTCAAGCAGTGGTCAGGGAAGGCGAGGTGCCCGACGGCGCCCGGGTCGCCGTCGTCGGGCGCGGCCTGGATGCCGAGCACCCGCTCTGGACCGTTTTTGCCCGGTTGAGGGCGGAAGGACACGCGGTGATCGCGGTCGAGTGCGGCTGGCCGCGCGGCGGGGCGGACATCGTTACCTATGGTGCGTCCCTCACGGTCTCCCAGGCCCTAACGTCCCTGCTGCTGGACGGCACTGTCAAAGCCTGACTGCCGCAGCCCGCACACCACCCATCGACAGAAAGTTGCCATGGAAGTCATTGTCGCGCCCACCCCGGAATCTGCCGCCTCGGCTGCCGCCCACGCCGTCCTCTCGGGGCTTCCCGCGAGCAAGCGGGCAGTGCTGGGCCTGGCCACGGGCTCGTCCCCGCTGGGCCTGTACGCCGAGCTCGCGGCCGCTGCGGGCGCTGGTCGCGTCGATTTCTCGGCCGCCGTAGGATTCGCCTTGGACGAATACGTAGGCCTCCCGGATGGACATGTCCAGTCCTACCGGCAGGTGTTGATCCGTGAGGTCTGCCATGTCATCGGGCTCCCGCTGGCAGGGCTGAACGTTCCGGACGGCACGGGTGCCACGCAGGCGGAGCTCGAGGCCGGAGCAGCAGCCTACGATGCCGCGATCCGCGCTGCTGGCGGAGTCGACGTGCAGATCCTGGGCATCGGCGCCAACGGTCACGTGGGCTTCAATGAGCCCGGGTCATCGTTGTCGTCCCGTACCCGGCTGAAGCGGCTGACGTCCCGCACGCGGCGGGACAACGCCCGGTTCTTCGACAACGACGCCGATGTCCCGACGCACTGCATCACCCAGGGGTTGGGGACCGTCCTGGATGCGCGCCGGCTGGTGCTCATCGCCACCGGTGCGGCCAAAGCGGCCGCGATCGCTGCCGCCGTCGAGGGCCCGCTCACGGCGTCGTGCCCCGGATCGATCCTGCAGTGGCATGCCGACGCCGTGGTGGTTCTCGATGAGGCAGCCGCCGCCGGGCTCGCCAACCGGGAATACTACGACGACGCCGCGCGCGGACTCGCGCTGACCCCCTAGTAAGGGGCGGGCCGCTTCGTTCGGCGGCTGTGAGTGGCGTCATTCCACCGCCCGACCAAGAGGGCTAGGGTGGACTTATGAACGTGGATGAGACAGAACTTCCAGGCCTTGGGGTCCGCAAGGATTTCATCACGGCCTCGGGACGCCGGATCGGTGTTGTCGAGATGCGCGAAGGCGAAACCGAGCTTTTCGTCTCTACCTGGGACGATCCCGATACCTGCCAGGCGTCCATCCCGTTGACCGCCGACGAAGCAGCCGCCCTGGGCAACCTCCTGGGTGGGCAGCACATCGCCATGCGCCTCGCCGAAGCCCACAAGGAAATCCCAGGCATTGCCACGCGGCAGTTCTCCATCACCGCGGACTCCCCTTTTAGCAACCAGCCCATGGGCAAAGCCCAGATCCGCACCCGCAGCGGTGTCTCGATCGTGGCGATCATGCGCGAAGGCGAAGTGGTTCCGTCACCGGCACCCGACGTCGTCCTTCACACGGGTGATTTGCTGGTGGCTGTCGGTACGCAGGAAGGTCTTGACTCTGCGGCTGCCATTCTGCGCAACGGCTGACGTTCATGGACCCCCTGGCCCTGACCCTCATTGAGCTGGGCGCAGTCGTTTTCTGCCTCGGCCTCTTGGCTCGATTGGCCGGCAGGATCGGCATGTCCCCCATTCCGCTCTATCTGGTTGGGGGACTGGCCTTCGGGGCGGGTGGGCTGATCAAGCTCGACGGCATGCACGAGTTCGCGCATCTTTCCGGCGAAATCGGAGTCATCCTGCTCCTGTTGATGCTCGGATTGGAATATACGGCCGCCGAGCTCGTCACGGGATTACGGCGGTCCTGGCAGGCGGGTGTGCTGGACCTGATACTGAACTTCCTTCCCGGTGCGGGCATCGCGGTGTTGCTCGGTTGGGGACTTGTGGGCGCGATCGTCATGGGCGGTGTCACCTATATTTCGTCGTCGGGCATCGCCGCGAAAGTAATCACGGATCTCGGCCGAATCGGTAACCGTGAAACTCCGGTGGTGCTGGCCATCCTGGTGTTCGAAGACCTCACCATGGCCATCTATCTCCCGATCCTCACGGCGATCCTCGCGGGCGTGGGCTTCCTGGGCGGACTCCAGACCGTGGGTATTGCATTGGCCGTGGTCACCTTGGTGCTGGTGGTGGCCCTCAAACACGGCCACCGGGTATCCCAGGCCGTGCACAGCGAAAACTCTGAAGTCTTCCTGCTCAATCTCCTCGGGGCCGCCCTACTTGTGGCCGGCGTCGCGTCCGCCCTCCAGGTCTCCGCGGCCGTGGGAGCGTTCATGCTGGGCATTGCGATTTCCGGCGCAACCGCCCACAGCGCGACGCGAATTCTTGAGCCTCTGCGGGATCTTTTCGCCGCTATCTTCTTCGTGGCCTTCGGCCTCAACACGGACCCGTCCACCATCCCGCCGGTGCTCGGCTGGGCGCTGCTTTTGGCTTTGGTGACCGCCGCAACCAAGTTGCTGACCGGATTCTGGGCCGCCAGGAGGGCAGGCATTGCCTTACCTGGCCGGTTCCGCGCGGGAGCCGCCCTGATAGCCCGCGGCGAGTTCTCGATTGTCATTGCCGGGCTCGCCGTAACGTCGGGAGCAGTCCCGCGCGATCTCGCAGCCCTCGCCACGGCGTATGTGCTTCTCATGGCCATCGTCGGACCGCTCGCAGCCCGTTTCGTCGAGCCTGTGGTCAAGGTTTTCCGCAAGTCTCCACGCAAGCCGAAAGCATCCGAACCCGTTGCCTCCTTCGAGACGTGAGGTTTGTTGGCCCAGCCTCCGACGCTCGCTCACTTTTGGGGCGTTTCCTTCGAGCGCTCGCTCACATTTTAGGCGTTTCCTTCGAACGCTCGCTCACATGATCTGAGCGAGCGTTCCCGTTATCGCTCACAAATCTGAGCGAGCGTCCCGGGAGATCTCCCGTCTCGGCGCGCCTAAGGGAAGTCCTAGACAGACGTCCTGTGGAAGTTCAGGTGGCTGCGGCTCGCGGTGGGGCCGCGCTGGCCTTGGTAGCGGCTGCCGGATTCACCGGAGCCATAGGGATGTTCAGCGGCCGAGGAGAGACGGAAGAAGCACAGCTGGCCGATTTTCATGCCCGGCCACAGCTTGATGGGAAGCGTGGCAACGTTGGACAACTCCAAAGTTACGTGGCCGGAGAATCCGGGGTCGATGAAGCCGGCCGTGGAGTGCGTCAGCAGACCGAGGCGTCCCAGCGAAGACTTGCCTTCCAGCCGTGCGGCGACGTCGTCCGGCAGGCTCACGGTCTCATACGTTGAACCGAGCACGAACTCGCCCGGGTGCAGAATGAAAGGCTCCTCGCTTTCGACCTCAACCAAGCGGGTCAGCTCAGGCTGCTCCTCGGAGGGGTCGATGTGCGCGTATTTGTGGTTGTCGAACAGCCGGAAGAAGCGGTCAATCCTCACATCCACGGAGGACGGCTGAACCATCTCGGGGTCGTAGGGCTCCAGGACAATACGTCGGGAGTCGATTTCGGCACGTATGTCGCGGTCAGAGATCAGCACAGGATCAAAAATACCGCATGCGCCATAGACCGTGGTGCGGGAGTGGCGGATGGGACTATAGTGCACCACATAAACTACCGTTACCGCTGTTGTGTCTGGGAACGGTGGCACGACGCGAATCTGGGGAAACATTGAGACGAATTGCGGTGCCCGTTGCCGTGCTGGTGGCGTGCCTTCTCACGGTGATGGCCCCTGCCTCCAGCCCACCCGGCGCCTCGGTCCCCCTCGCCGCCTCGTCGGCGCCTGCTACGCCTTCCACCTCAGGCTCCACCCCGCGCACTGAGAGTACGACGACGGCGTCCGCCCCGCCGTCGGGATCCGGCCTCCCGCAGGCCGGACCTGCGCCCGAGTCACCCGCGGCAGCCCCGGCCGCTCACGCAACCGCCCCGAAGGAAGAAAGCAGCGGGGCACTCGCCTCCGTCCCCAAGGATGCGGCGACCGCGCCCGCGAACGCCAGCACCGCCGTCGAGCCTCGCAGCGGGACGTCGCCCCAGGCGGTGGACGGACCGCCCCCGGTGCCCTCCATCCCGCCGGCATCCGGCCCGGACCCACTCCCCGGCGGCCCGGCCGTGGACGTCCCGCCTCCGGCCCCGGCCGACCCGACGAAGAATTCCCCAGCGGCGGTGCCACGGGTTTCCATCGAGACACTGGTCAATGACGACAACTCCGCCCAGGTGCTGGCCGTTTTCAACGCCATCAACGCCTACCGGACCTCCCTCGGCCTGAATCCGGTGAAATACAACCCCACTGTGGCCTCCCTCTCGCAGGATTGGTCCAACAACATCGCGAGCCGCCAGGTGATCGAACACCGCAGCAACTTCTGGACCGATCCCAGGGCTTTGAACCCCAACAACGGCGCGGGCGAAGTCATTGCGGTCCGCTGGGATCGGAATGCCGCCCAGCTTGTCGAATGGTGGAAAAGCTCGCCCGCCCACGATGCCCTGCTTCGTGATCCCCGTTTCAACGTGATTGGCGTCGGAATCACCTTCACGGACGGCAACTACCAGACCACCCCCAATAGCTACACCATGTGGGGCGTGGTTAATCTCTTCGGTTATACGACTCTCCCCGCCGGCACCGTCAACAGCCCCGGCGCTGGAACCGCCCCGCCGCAGCCACCGGCCCCGAGCGTCTGCGACCCCATCGCCAAGCATCAGCCGCCCACGCTGGACCTCAGCGCGGCAGCCATCCGCAGCGCCGGTGACCTGGTCGCCGTCGACTCCTCCGGATTCCTCAAGGACTATCCGGCACTCGGCGACGGCACATTCGGTCCTGCCCGGACCGTCGGATCCGGTTTCGCGGGGTCGAAAGAGGTCATGACAACGGATTGGGATCGCGACGGCGTGATCGATGTCCTGGTCCAAATGCTGGACGGCAGGCTCCTGCTCTACCCCGGAGTGGTGAGCGGCGGATTCAAAGCGCCGGTGCTATTGGGATCAGGAGGTTGGCAGGTGATGACTATGGCCGTGGGCACTTGGTGCGGCAACAACCGGCTCCCGCAGATCCTCGCCACCGACTCCAGCGGCGCGCTTTACCTGTACCGGAACCTGGGGCTCACCGGCATGGTGGGACGAACCCAAGTGGGCTCGGGAGTCAGCGCGGTCCGCCTCAGCATGGTGGACTACGACGCCGACGGCTTCCAGGACCTGCTGGCGGTGGAATCAAACGGGAACCTGCGACTCTACCGTGGTTCCGGCCTCACCACGCCAAAGTCTGAGGCCCGGCTAGTAGTAGGAACTGGCTGGACAGACTACTCCGGTTTGCGCTCACTCAAGGGGGTCACCGGCCTCAACTCCACGGGTGTCGCCGGGCTGCTAAGCAACGGAGCGGTTGAATACTGGGACCTGGATGGCGGACGCCTCGCCACTCCAAGCACTTCGATGACCGGTTTGGGCGGCCTCAAGCTGGCACAGTAGGCCCTACGCCTCCACCGCCTGCCCCTCGATGACCGCCTTGAGCTGCTCAAGCTGGACTACTTCGTCTTCCATGGTCTTCTGAATCACGGGGTTCATGAGTTTCTGCAAACCCTTGGGGTGTAACTCCAGCGCGAACCGCAGGCGCGTGTTTGGGCCTTCAGTGCTGAGATAGTACCCACCAGTGGGGCGCGCAGGACCCGCGACGACGGCGAAACGCACTTCCGCGCCGGGCCGGGCCTCGGTGATCTGGAAGTCAGCTGCGATCGGCCGCCCGCCAGGGCCTGTCAAGGTCTGCTGATAGACGGCCCCCTTTTTGCCAGCATGTCCGGAACGGAGGGAAATGCTGCGGATTCCGCTGCGCCAGAGGGGATTGTTCAAGCCGTCCACAAGGAACCGGTAGACGGTCATGGCGTCGCGCCCAATGAGTACTTCATGTTCTGCAAATGCCACGGAATCCTCTTTCGGCGTTACGGCTCATAGGCATAGCCGGGTTCCCCATGACACAGCAGCTAACTGCTACAGAATAGTCAGACGCGGCTCGGGGCAACACACCCGCGTCGCGCCTTAACCGAATCTTTACGAGCTCAGCGCCAAACTTGATGCGACCGTGACAGCGGCGGAAGAAAACGCGCCAGCAGCCGGTGAGTCTGTGTCTGGATCGCCGCGTTATCTGCGCTAAGCTGGGATCTGCTCCGGCTGGTTTGCGGAGTAATGCGGGCGTAGCTCAATGGTAGAGCGCTAGCTTCCCAAGCTCGATACGCGGGTTCGATTCCCGTCGCCCGCTCCATTTTCCCTAGCAGGGCATCCTTGTCCGGCCCCTCGGCGGCCGTCCGGATACAAGGCGCCCAACCCTGAAGGGTGTATCGTCAGGAGCTAGGAGCCATTTCGGCTCTGCTCTAGGGAGCAATCATGGCTGACAAATCACCTCGCCAAGCTGCATCGAAAAAATCCGGCAAATCCATCAAAGAAAAGCGTGCGGATAAAAGGGCTTCAGAGTCCTCCGCAACCACGGTGGCCAAGCCGGCAACCGGCAACAAAAAGTGAGCGGCCATATAGGCGCCATGACCCTCGGAATCCTTTCCTCATCGCGGAAGCCGGACGAGCGCCGGCTTCCAGTCCATCCCCTGCATCTGGAGCGCATTGCTCTGGAACTCAGGCAGCACATCCGGCTGGAGCGCGGCTACGGCGAGCGCTTCGGCTTTTCGGACAGCCAGCTGGAGCCGTTGGTCGGTGGCATGGCAAGCCGTGAAGAATTGATCGCCGAATCAGATGTCATTCTCCTGCCCAAGCCGCAGCCGGAAGACCTTGCCGATCTCCGTGACGGGCAGGTCCTCTGGGGCTGGCCGCACTGCGTCCAGGACCGGGCGATCACCCAGCTCGCCATCGATAAGAAGCTGACCTTGATCGCGTTCGAGGCGATGAACCACTGGGCCAGCGACGGCGGCTTTGGCCTCCACGTCTTCCACAAGAACAACGAGCTTGCAGGCTACTGTTCCGTCCTCCACGCCCTTGCCCTGACTGGCTCCACCGGTGATTACGGGAGGCGCCTCAGCGCCGTCGTGATTGGTTTCGGAGCCACAGCGCGTGGCGCGGTCACCGCCCTGAACGCCCATGGCATCCACGACGTCCAGGTCCTGACAAACCGCGGCGTCGCGGCGGTCGGCTCCCCCATCCACTCGGTGCGGATCGTGCAGTTCGACCACGACCAGAACGCCCCGTTCCTGAGTGAAGTCATTACTGATCGCGGCCGCCTGCCGTTGGCCCCATTCCTCGCCGCGAGCGACATCGTGGTCAATTGCACCCTGCAGGACCCGAACTCGCCGCTGACTTACCTGCGGACTGAGGACCTTGACGCGTTCCAGCCGGGAAGCTTGATTGTCGACGTATCCTGCGACGAAGGCATGGGCTTCAGTTGGGCGCGGACCACGACCTTCGCCGAACCCATGTTCACTGTGGGCGACCACATCAACTACTACGCGGTGGACCACAGCCCGTCCTACTTGTGGAACTCGTCCAGCTGGGAGATCAGCGAAGCGCTCCTGCCGTTCGTCGAGACCGTCATTTCGGGCCCGGAAGCCTGGGACGCCAACGAGACAATCTCCCGTGCCATCGAGATCCGCGACGGCATCATCCGAAACCCGGACGTGCTGCAATTCCAAGGGCGCGCGGCCGACTACCCGCACCTTGTGGCCTAAGCGGACTCTGGTTCAAACGCCCCGACAGCCGGGCGCCTGGCAGGCGCCCGGCTCAGCCGCGTTCGGCACTACGCCGACTGCGCGACGATCCGCACCATCCGGCGTCGGTCCCGGACGTTCACTTTGAGCCGCAACTCAGACTTCCGCGCGAGCACGACGGCGACCGTCGCCGCTGCGAGCGCCGGCACCCCGCCGGACACCAAGAGCGCTGCATACGGGTTCAGGTGCTCGGCGAGCCAGCCCATCATGGGTCCGCCGATGGCTTGGCCACCGATGAGCACCATGATGTAGAGGCTCATGACGCGTCCGCGGATGCTCATGTTGGCGCTAACTTGGACCAGTTGGTTGGCGGCGGTCAGGAACATGAGGCACCAGAACCCGGAGAGAACCATGGCAACGGCGAGCCACACCATGGACGGCGCCAACGCAGCCAAGCACAGCATCAAGCCGTACATCCCGGCGGACAGGACCACTGAGCGCAGACGCAATTGGCGGCGACGGGCCGAAGTGATTGCTCCGGCGAGCGCGCCAAGGGCAACCATGGCGTTGAGCAAGCCGTAGCCGCCGGCGCCCGCATGGTAGATGTGGTCCGCGAAGGCGGCGAGGAGCACAGGCAGGCTCATCGCGAAGACCGCTACAAAACCGGCCATGAGCCATGGCCAGTAGATGGTGGGCTTGCTCAGCGCGTAGCGCAGGCCTTCCTGCAGCATCCCCTTGCGTTTTGGCACAGGCGTGCTGACAAAGAGTTCGTTCTTACGGAGCATGAGGAGCATGGTGACCGTGGAACAGCACGCGACGGCGTTTGCGGCGAAGGCCCAACCCGCGCCGACCGCGGTCAGCAGCACGCCAGCCAGGGCGGGCCCAATCAGGCCGCCCAGTTGGAACGTGGTGGAGTTGACGCTGATGGCGTTGCGCAGGTACTTCGGCCCCACGAGCTCGTTGACGAAGACCTGCCGGGCAGGCTGGTCCAGGACGGTCACGAGGCCCAGGACAAACGCAATCACGTAAACGTGCCACACCTCGATGCAGTGGCTCAGCGCCAATATGGCAAGGATGGCCGCGAGGCCGGCCGCGACACTTTGGCACAGGATGAGGATGCGTCGCTTGGGGAAGCGGTCCGCCATCATGCCACCCCAGGGGCCTAGGAAAAGCGCGGGCGTGAACTGCAATGCCACGGTTATTCCGACGGCGGTGACGGAGCCGGAGAGCTGGAGTACCAGCCAGTCCTGGGCGATCCGCTGCATCCAGAGCGCAATCACGGCTACGAAGTGGCCAATGGCGAAGATCCTGAAGTTGGGTACTTTGAGGGAAATGAATGTGTGCCGCCAAGGTAGCCGTTCGCTCACGACGGCGATCGGCTGGGTGGCTGTGTCCGAGTAGTCAGCGGCGACTGAATTTCTGCTGCTTGCGACGAGTGAATCGATGGAGGATTGGCTGACATGTGCCGCTGAGGGCGGTGGGGGTGCCAAAAGAAGTCCTTGGATAGACGTTTCGCTGGGATGCACTTAACGCTAAGTTGAGCGCCCACAATTATGGAAGTGAATTGGCTATATAACTAGCATTGCGAAATGCAATACAGTACCGTGAGCAACGGTAATCCCACCTTTCAAGGAGCCTCGTGTTCGAGCCAGTGCAGCTGCGGTCCTTCTTGGCCGTAGCCGAGACCCTGAGTTTCACCAAGGCCGCCGAGCGCCTCGGCCTGGCCCAGCCCACAGTGAGCCAGCACGTGAGAAAGCTGGAAACGGCGGCAAAGCGGGCGCTCGTGGCGCGCGACACCAGGGATGTGCGGCTCACGGACAATGGCGACGCAATGGCGGGTTTTGCCCGGAACATCCTGGCGGCCCACGATTCCGCGGCGAGGTATTTCTCCGGTTCCGCCATGCGCGGCCGGCTGCGCTTCGGAACCGCCGACGATCTTGCCATTACGGGCCTGCCGCGAATCCTTCGCGAATTCCGGCAACTGTATCCCAAGATCAACCTCGAACTTACGGTGAGCCAGAGCGACCAACTCTACAAACGCCTCAACGCCGGCCAACTGGACCTGGTGTTCGTGAAGTGGGTGGGCGAGGCCAAGGACGGCACCGTGGTCCGGCATGACAACTTTGCCTGGGTCGGCGTCGAACAGACCGTGTTGGATCCCGCAAGCCCCGTGCCGCTGATCTGCTATCCAGCACCGAGCGTCA
Source organism: Arthrobacter sp. DMZ02-1R (assembly GCF_057747935.1). Lineage (NCBI taxonomy): Bacteria > Bacillati > Actinomycetota > Actinomycetes > Micrococcales > Micrococcaceae > Arthrobacter > Arthrobacter sp. DMZ02-1R. The sequence goes on along the minus strand of NZ_CM173230.1, from coordinate 378,654 downwards.
GCCGCAAACTGGCCATCGATGCCCTTGAGGCCATGGGCAGGACGTGGCGGGTCACCTGCTCCACCAAGCAGATCGCGGGCGTCCTGGCGGCGGTACGCGCCGGCATCGGCGTTGCCGTCATGCCGTCGTCGCTGGTTCCCGAGGACCTCACGGTGATCACCCGGCGCTTCGGCCTCCCACCCGTGGGCGAAGTCGACTTCACCCTCATCCGCAACCCGCTCGCGAACGCAGAGGTAGTGGATGCGCTCACGCAGGCGATCATCGGCAGGACGCTCAACAAGCAGGCCTAGTCCCCACGGATCCGGGAACTCGAGGTGCCGAACTAGAGGTGACTAGGCTCGGGGACCAATGCCCGCGCGGCCAGGAGGATGGTCTGGACAATCGCCTTCCGTCGCCGCTCCACCCTGCCTGATCCCTTGCCAGCCATGAGGCCATCCAGCTCCGGCAGTACCGGCCAGGCGTCACACAGCGCAACGATGGTGAGCATCAGATCGGCCGCGTCTTCCTTGGAAGTGCCCGGCATGGCCCGGATGACACCGTCAACCTTGTTACGGCAGTTCGCGGCCCGGTCAGGGCGGTTCACCACGTAGTCACCCCGCTCCAACCCCTCCCAGAACAGCAGCCTCGGCAGGGTGGCGTCTTGATGGTGGTGGTCGAACAGGCGTCCGGCATAGTCGGCCAAGGCTTCGGGACCACTGCCCTCGATACGGACTTCGTCCACCACCTTGCTGAGCTGGGACGCGATCACGGCGTCGAAGAGGAGATCTTTCTTGCCGAAGTACTGATAGATGCGCTCTTTGTTGACTCCGGCCGCGGCTGCGATGCGGTCTACCCTGGCGCCGGCGAGTCCGAATTGGCAGAACTCGGCGGTGGCCGCCTCAAGGAGGAGGCGCTTGGTCCGCTCGGTATCCCATGCCATGCACCCATCTTAACAGATTCCAACCAAGTAGTTGCAGTTTTCGCGAGTGGCGTCTAGTCTGAACTCACCCGGAAAGCAACTAATTAGTTGGAGAATTTTATGAGCCCCCAATCCCCAGTTACCGCACCCGTGGACACCGCCGCGCCTGCGCCGGTTTCCGCGCCCGTGCCTTCTGTTCACGCGCATTCCGCGCACGTCCCTTCTGTGCACGCTCGCGCCGTCATCACTTGGCTGGCCATCTTCCCCCTCGTGGCGATCGGCCTGACGATCCTTGGTCCGCTGACCGAATCCTGGCACCCTGCCTTCCGCGCCCTCGTCCTGACGCTCCTCGTGGTTCCCACGGCCGTCTACTTTGTTGTTCCGAAACTGTTCGCTGGCTATGGCTCCTTGAAGAGGCGGCAGGCAAGGAAGGCCGACTCCGGGGCCTAGGCTGTGTCAGGCATCACCCGGCGATCGAGCGGCCACGCGCTAAACTTGTCACGTTATGAACCGCACAATGTTTAAGTCCAAGATCCACCGTGCCACGGTGACCCATGCCGACCTGCACTATGTAGGTTCTGTGACGGTCGACCTGGATCTGCTTGATGCTGCGGACATTCTGCCCGGCGAGCTCGTCTCGATTGTTGACGTCACCAATGGGGCGCGCCTTGAGACGTACACCATCGCCGGCGAGCGCGGATCCGGCGTCATCGGCATCAACGGTGCCGCAGCGCACCTGGTGCACGTGGGCGACGTCGTCATCCTCATCACCTATGCGGAGATGACCACCGAAGAGGCCAAGGCCTACCAACCCAAGGTTGTCCATGTGGACAGGTCCAACAAGATCGTCCAGCTCGGCAGCGATCCCGCCGAGGGCCTCACTCCGGGCCTCATGCGCCCGCCGCACGCCCTCAACAACGCCGACCTGAACTAGGCTCCCCTTCCCCGCGGGGCACACCCCTGGCGCCGTCCACATGGCGGAACATCCCGCCGTCGAGCCTCGCGGCCGAATAAAGCTGATTTAGGCTGGGTCTGTGAACCCACGCCGTCCCGCGCAAATCCCCCTCCGGATGCCGTAGTGCTGGGCGTCCTTTCCGGGTTCTTCGTGGTGTGGGCCATCATCCTGGTGGGCATGTTCGTCGGCAAGCGCGGGATCCTGGGCGACAATGCGCGTTCGGTCCTCAGCGGACTGACTTTCTTCGTCGCGAGCCCTGCGCTCCTCTTTGAAACCCTCGGCAAGGCGCACCTTCACGAAATCTTCGCTGCTCCGCTGCTGGTCACAGCCGTGGGGGCCGTAGCCACAGGCACCCTGTTCTTCGTCATTGTGAAGTTCTGGCTCAAACGTTCCCTGCCTGAATCGCTCATGTCATCCATGAGCGCTTCCTTGGCCAACTCCGCGAACCTCGGCATCCCCATCGCAGTGTTCGTCCTGGGCGACGCCAGCTACGTTGCACCGCTGCTGATCTTCCAGCTCGCATTCTTCACGCCCATGTACCTGATGGCGCTCGATGCCAGCACCAGTAGCCACCGCACCACTCCCCTGCGATTCGTCTTGATGATCGTGCGAAACCCGATGATCGTCGGATCGGCCCTCGGCTTGGTGGTGGCCGGCACGGGCTGGCAAGTGCCCTCGCTCATCATGGAGCCGATCCATCTGATCGGCGGCGCCGCCATTCCGGCGATGCTGATGGCGTTCGGCATGAGCCTGAACGGCTCGCGTCCATTGCAAAAGGACACAGGCCGCCGCTTGGACACCTTGCTGGCCAGCGGCTTCAAGCTGTTCGTCCACCCGTTGATGGCCTACCTGTTTGCCCGCTTCGCGATGGGTTTGGAGGGACACGCGTTGTTCGCAGTGGTGGTCACTTCGGCACTGCCCACGGCGCAGAACGTCTTCGTCGCAGCAAGCCGTTACAACACCGGAATCACCGTCGCCAAGGACACCGTCCTCATCACCACGGTGGTGGCCGTCCCGGCAATGATCGCCGTGGCACTGCTGCTTGCCTAAATCTCCGCAAGCAAGGACGCCAGTTATCCGGAAGCGTGCGTCTAAGCGAGGGACGAGCGAGCACGCGGAGGATGGCTGGTGTCCTTGCGCCTACTCTTCGTCCACCGAGTCCAGGTACCTGTCCAGGAGCTGCGCGCACCGGATGAAACCCAAGTGCGAGTAGGCCTGCGGGTGGTTGCCCAGGTGGGTCTCAGTGCCGGGGTCGAACTCCTCTGGAAGCAATCCCGTTGGCCCAAAGAGCGCCACGAGCTGGTTGAACAACTCCAGCGCATCGTCCAGCCGGCCCACGGCAAGGTACGCCTCAATCAGCCAGGTGGTGCAGATGTGGAACCCGCCCTCCAAACCCGGCAGGCCGTCGTCGTACCTGTACCGGAACACGGTGGGGCCCACCCGGAGTTCCCGCTCGACGGCGGTGACGGTGTCCAGGAAGCGCTGGTCGCGGACATCCAGGAGGCCGGAAAGTCCGATGTGCAGCACAGCCGCGTCCAGGTCCGGGCTGTCGTAAGCCACGGTGTAGGAGCTGGCGGAATCATCCCAGCCCTCGCGGAGGACCTCGGAGCGAATGATGTTGGCCGTCTCCTCCCACGCGGCTCCAATTGGGCGACGGAACCGGACCGCCGTCTGCATGGCCCGGTCCAGCGTCACCCAGCACATCACCTTCGTGTAGATGTGGTGTCTCGGTGCGCGCCGGGCTTCCCAGATGCCGTGGTCGGGTTCGTGCCAGCGGGCCAGGACGGCTGAGGCCATCTGCTCCATGAGTTTCCAGTGCCCGTCCGGCAGGGTGCCGCGACGTTTGCTGAGCCCGCGGATGAGCTCGGCGATCGGTCCGAAAACGTCCAGCTGCACCTGGTGGTCCGCCGCGTTCCCGATCCGCACGGGCCGTGAGCCAGCGTAACCGGGCAGGCTTTCGATGATGGCCTCCGTGGACAGCGGGGAGCCCGTCACGGAGTACAGGGGGTGCAGCCATTCCGGTCCGGGTGCGTTGTCAAGGATGCGGCCCAGCCAGCGGAGGAAACCGTCCGCTTCCTCGGTGGAACCGAGATCCACTAGCGCGTTTACTGTCATGGAACCGTCGCGGAGCCAGCAGTAACGGTAGTCCCAGTTGCGGGTACCACCGATCCCTTCCGGCAGCGACGTGGTTGGTGCCGCGAGGACTGCCCCTGTGGGTGCGTGCACCAAGGCCTTCAGGACCAGCGCCGAGCGGCGCACCAACGACGGTTTCATGTCGGGCAGTTCCAGCCCGCGGACCCACTGCCGGGATTGGTGCGCGACGGCGGCCCGCCGGGCGAGCTCTCCGGCGGGGTCCGGCGTCGTCGGCTCAGTGTCCCCGCACCTGAGGTTCATGACTACGGGACCGTACGTGAGGCTGACTTCCGCGGTGGCGGTGCCGTGCTTGCCGTCGCTCGTGACGGTGAAGGAGACCCCGGGAGCGAAGAGGATGATGGGGTCCGAAGTGCCCACGACGTGCAACTCTTCGCCGCGGATTTCCATGTTGAACGGAGCGTTGGCGTAGTCCGGGCGTGGTGCGAAAACAATCCGAGCGCTGCCGGTTCCGGACAGGACACGGACCAGGCTGGTGATGCCATCCGGTGCGGGTTCAAGGTAGTCGGTGACTGTGACGTCGGCCCAGCGCGTCTCCACGATCATGGTGTTGTCCACGTAGCGCTGGCCCAGCACCTTCGACGTCTTGACCGGTTCCACGCTGAAGTGGCCGGCGGGATCGCCACCGAGGATGTGGGCAAACAAGGAGCCGGAATCCGGGAGGGGATGGCTCATCCAACAAATCTTGGCCTCCGGGGTGAGCAGCGCAGTGGAGGTCCCGTTGCCGATCATCGAATGCCGCTCCAGCCCCACTGCGTCCTCGCCAAACAGCCACGCCCGGCGGAGTTCGAACAGAATGGCGAGCACCTTGGCGAAGGATTCCGGGTCCGGCAGACGGTGGCGCGCCGAGGTTTCCCCGTCGCCCACGTGCAGCCCAAGATCCGGGCCACGTAGGGTGGCGATGGCGAGTTCATCGCTGTCCGCGTCGCCTGCAAAAAGGGCCGCGCTGGCCCCCAACTGTGTTCGCAGATGCTCCAGCGCGGCGTCCTTGGAGGGCTCCACGATGGAGAGGTCCAGCACTGACCCGTCCACGATGAAGAACAGGCCCAATTCCCGGGCGATCTGGTGCGCCTCGCGCGTCACGCGTGCGACGACGGCAGGCGTCGCCGGCCTTGTGTGGATCGCGACGGCCACGGGCTTGCGCTCGATGCTGATGCCCTTTTCGAAGCCGATGGATTCGTTGAGGGCGGTGGCTGCCTGCTGAAGGACGGCCTCCGTGGCCATCGAAATGCCGTACGCGTAAGTCATGTCGAACTCAGCGCCGTGCGAACCCACCAGGTGGACCTCTGCCGGGAGCCTGGAAACAGCGGCCAAGTCCCGCAGGGACCTACCTGAGATGACGGCCGTGTGCGTGTTCGGCAGTGCGGCCAGTGCCCGGAGCGCGACGGCGGCACTCCCGAGTGGCAGCGTTTCCGTGGACACGCCTTCGGCCGCGCAAAGGGTCCCACCGTAATTGCAAGCCACCAGGAGTCCCGGAGTTCGGGCGAGCATCCTCAGTTCCGCGAGGAGTTCCGGGGTGATGCCGTCGTGGGCGGCCTCGGACTGGGCGAAAGTCCGCAGGAGGCCGAGCGGAAGCGATTTTGTCAGCAACGCCGAATCGGCCACGGACAAATTGAGCGGAGTAGCCATGGGGACGATCCTTCCGGGGTGGATTCGTCCAGTTTCCGCTCGCGGAGTTTCGCCTCCATGACCCGCGCATTGCCGGGGTGTAACGCTTCCGAGTTTCCTCGGCAGGGCGCGTCACGCCAGGCATTCTTTTGGTCCGGCGCAGCGGTGCGTTCCGCGCAATTCCGCGGTAGGCCGCCGTCGTGCGCTTCAAAAGTTTGCTCGGCGTGACGCGAGCCGGGCGTCAGCTACACCCGGGTCAGGCCCACAGCTTCCGCGACCAGGTCCACGGAATGCAGGCGCTGCTCCGTGCCGGTGCTTTGGTGGGCCACGATCAGTTCGTCGGCGTCGGCATGGCGGGCAAACTCATCGAGGTAGTCACGCACCACCTCTGGCGTGCCGACTGCCGAGTACTTCACCATTTGGGCGATGTGCTGGCCTTGCGGCGAATCGAGGATCAGGTCCGCTTCGGCGTCGGTGAACTCGCGGCCACCGCCCAGGAAACGGGAGACGCGGTCCCGCTTGACCTCAAGGAACAGCCGTTGGGCCTCCGCCGCCGAATCCGCAGCCACCACGTTCACTCCCGCGATCACGTACGGCTCCTGCAGTTGCTCAGACGGCTTGAACTCGCGGCGGTAAATGGCGACGGCGTCCTGCAGCGCGTTGGGCGCGAAGTGCGAGGCGAAAGCGTAGGGCAGGCCGAGCTGCGCGGCAAGGTGCGCCCCGAACAGGGAGGAACCGAGGATGTAGAGCGGCACATTGGTGCCCTTGCCCGGCGTCGCTTCGACCCCCTCGATGCGAGTGGGTCCCGTGAGGTAGCCCTGCAGCTCCAATACGTCCTGCGGGAACGTGTCCGCGGCCATTGGGTCGCGGCGGAGTGCACGCATGGTGTTCTGCTCGCTGCCGGGTGCCCGTCCGAGGCCAAGGTCGATGCGGCCCGGGTGCAGCGTCTCGAGCGTGCCGAACTGCTCAGCGATAGTGAGCGGCGAGTGGTTGGGCAGCATGACCCCACCGGCACCGAGCCGGATGGTACTCGTGTTGGCAGCGATATGGGCAATAAGGACGCTCGTGGCCGAGGAAGCGATCGAGCCCATGTTGTGGTGCTCGGCGTACCAGATCCGACGGTAGCCGAGCCGCTCGGCCAGTTGCGCCATGGCGACGCTCCCGGCGAAACTCTCCGCCGCCGTCTGGCCTTTGCCAATGATTGCCAGGTCGAGGATGGAGAGGGGAACAGTCACGTTGGTGCCGGCCTTTCGAAGGTGGTTTCGTTCAAGCGGCCGGTTTCCCGGCCACTCTTGCGACAACGACGGCGGTGGCCGGGTTATTTCGTTAACTTGCGTGGGTTCCGTCTCAGCTTGTGAAGATGCCCTTGCCGGTCTCCATGTCGATGGGGAGGGAAGAGTGCTCGTGGGCGATCTTCCAAGCGCCATTCTTCTTCTCAAGGCAAACGGTGAAGCGGTTGGTCATCGCCCTGAGCCGTTCGCCTTCCGCCGAGATCCCGGCGAAGGTGACGGCCGCATGCCCGAAAGCCACGTCCTCCCCTGCGACGGACTGCACATCGTTGAATTCGACCTGCACGCGCTCGTCGCCAAGTGAGGAGAACCATTCGCCCGCCATCGACCGCCAAGCATCGATTCCCGTGTATTGCCATTGCCCCCAGGAATCGTAGATGTGGACGTTGTCGTCGTAGAGCGCCGTGAACGCATCCACGTCTTTCGCGTGGACGGCGGCGGCGTAGGAATCCAGTGCCTGTGCAACCGGGCTTTGTTCGTTGCTCACGAAAAAGTCTCCTCTGATGTGGGCCGTTGTGTGGGAAGCCTACACCGTGGCTGTTATGTGACCCTCTCGGCGGTTCGCCCACCGGCATGGAAGTCATTGCTTGGAGTCCGAATCTCAGATACACGGCAGATCCGCGGCCTCATCACCACTGGGGCACGCAATGGGATCGGCTAGTGAGACACAATTCCCGGCCTCGGCTCCGTCAAGCATGATGGGGCCGCGCCCTTCCGCAGGATGCGGCAGGGACCTACCATGACTCTGGTGAGGGGGCCGCGATGCGTCGCTTCGGTTCTGTAGGTCGCGTTTGTTCGGTTCTTGGCGTGCTCGCAGTCGGGGCGCCCCTGTTCTCGTCGTGCGGCTCCCCCAGGGTGTGCCCGGCTGTCGGCTACAGCTCGTCGGTGACCTTGCACGTCACGCCGGAGCGCGCGGCGAATCTCGCCACACTCGGCATTGAGCTGTGCCAGGACGGCACGTGCCACAGCCTTTCTATCAATGCCTTGATGCCGCTCACACCCGGTCCCATCCCCCTGCCGACCTCGCCTGGTGCGCCCCAAGCGGTGCCCTTGCGCATGGCGGACGGAAGCATCGTCGTTCGCATCGAGGCGGGCATCAACGACGACCCACTCGATCTCACGACCTCGGGCACCAACACCTCTGGCTGGTCGATCGGCATGAGCCATGCGAGGCTCAAGCCCACGACTACATACCCTGACGGCCGTGACTGCGGCGGGCCGACGACGGCCGTGGCCACTCTCGACGGGCTCGGCCTCCATGCTGGCTAGCCTTTGGGTCACGGTGTCTCCGTCGCAGGCGAGGGACGTGCAGCGCCAGAGGACGCGGTTTCTTGATGGCTGTGTGAGTTGCTTCCGACGGTTCCGGCTTGGTGACTGCGGCCGCGGGGGCGCCGGACGGAAGGCGCGGGAGGACGCCGGTGGGCGTGTGAAAGAGCCAGAGAGACAGTATTCGGTAGGCATGCCAATCGCCTTCGGTTACCCGCAACGAGACCGTTTGCTGATCAGTGCCGGTCCTTTGGACCCGTACGACGCCGAGGGTTACCGGTACGGAGCCGGGCAGACGAAGCACTGCAGTCTTTGCGTCGCTAAGGTGCCCGCTGGGCGTCCGGACAGACACGCCACCGACTGAGATATCGAGAAGGGTTCCCTGCGCGCCGTTGATTTCAATTGCGGCGGTGACGGGGAAGCGATGGGCGTTGCGTCGGGAGGTCGCGAACGCTTCGGCCCGGATCCTTCTCATTCCCATGGCGAGGAAGACGGCTGCAAGAAGCAGCCAACTTGCTGCGGCAACCGTTGAAGCTGTTCCGGCAGAGGAGGGAGCGACGCCCATCACCCCTGCGGTCGCATAGCCGATAGCCGTCAAATTGGCCAGAGCCAACACGCCTAGGATCCGGGGCGCAGAACCTTTGGTTCGGGAGCCCGCCCCGCCCTTGGGTGTGACCTCGAAATTGAGACTTCTGCGCGTCATGAGCCACCACAGGCACGCCAGACCGACAGGAATGCGGAATATCCGGAGGGCGAATGCAGTTGGCCAGTGGATTTGCTTGCGCATCAAGTGTTTCGCTCCCCAAAGACGTGTCATGAAAGTCAGCGTGAAGACTGTGGAGAAAGTTACAGGGTCGACCGTCGTCGTGGTCGCACCGGAGAACAGCAGAATCATCGGAACCAGGAACGCGATGACCGTGCCGACGCCTTCAAGCCACCACACAGTTCCGTTGAGGTACTCGTGGTAGTTGCGCCAGGACATCCATCGCTTGGCCGCCCAGAGCCGTTCGCGGGTGAGGATCTGCATGCAGCCCAGGCCCCATCGGCGGCGTTGGAGGAGATACTGTTCCGGAGTGGCCGGTGCCAAACCCAGGGCAAGTGTCTGGTGGTGGTAGACGGTCTTCCAGCCGCGTCGGATGAGTTTAAGGGTGGTATGCATGTCTTCGGTGATGGTTTCCGTGGCAATACCCCCGATCTCGCGAAGCGCCTGCCGGCGGAGCAGCGACGTGGACCCGCACCAGAACGGCCCCGCCCCGGCGGTGTTGCGGGCCCGCATCTGGACGTTGAAGAAGAGGCCCTGCTCGCCCGTGATCCCGTCGTCGTCGAATGCCCCTGCATTGTAGAAAGCCTGCAGACCCTGCACCAAAGCGATGTCCTTGTCCGCGAACCATCCCAAAGTCGCGGTCAGGAACGCCGGTAGGGGAACGTGGTCACAATCCAGAACCGCGATGATATCGATACTGGGCGAACCTTCCGCTTCCTCCTCTGTCATCAGTTGCAGGGCATGGTTCAGGTTCCCCGCCTTGGCGTGATCGTGGACTTCGCGCCGGACATACCGCGCCCCGTATGCCAGACACAGTTCCCGGACCCATTCCCGGTCCCCGTCATCAAGTACCCATGTCTGGTGCGCCGGTTCAAGCGCGCAGGCCGCGGCTATCGTGGGCGTCAGCACCTCGGCGGGTTCGTTGTAGGTAGGAATCAGGACAGCGACTACTGGAATCTGTTGCGCTCCGGGCAACGGATCCGGCCGTCGGCTGTCAATATTCCACAGAGTCACCACATTGACCACTGCCGCGCCGAACGGAAGGGCCTCGAATATGACCAGAGCCCATGATGCGAGCAGATCGGGTCCGGCCAAAGGCATCGTGTAGGCGATACGCCACAGGATGTACACAAGAAGCGCCGCGGCTGAGGTTACTCCGCCGACATGGGCCATTCGACGCTGATGGGTCTGTTCAGCTTCCGGCGAACCGAGGTGGGCGGCCCAACCGGCAACGCCTTCCCGTGCCAGGCTCCGCGCATCGAGACGCCGGCGACGCCCGGACCCGCGTTCGGCAAGATCGCCGCCGTCGGGGTGCCGGCGTCGGCCGCGCTGGCGTCGGCCACTGCTACTCAAGTTCATCGGCGGCAGCGGGCCGCGGGGACGTCGGCCGGAGCTACCGGGCGTGAGATCAGGTAGCCTTGGGCGGTGTCGCAGGCCATGCCACGCAGCGCAGTGAGTTGCGTAGTTCGCTCGACGCCCTCTGCCGTCGTCTTGGCATCCTGCTGGCTGTACGGCGTCGCATTGCTTTCAATGTCCCTCACCGACTGTTAATATCACGCCAAGACCGAAAACCGACGCCGATTCGCTGCTGAGGGATGAATAAATGCGTGGCATTCTGGCAACTTGAAATCATCAATGGTATCGCCGCGCGAACTCGCCGACCATTGTCACAATCAAGATCGTGCCGTGGGCCGAACGAGGATTCGGAGCAGCCTGCCCCTGGCTTCCATCGAAACGTGAGATCTCGGCTCTTTGGCGCGCTCAAAGCGCCGAGACCTCACGTCTGGCGCTACGCCATGGCCAGGCGCGCTGCGGCTTCAATCCGGGCCCGGTGCGCGGCCCATTCTTCGGTGCTTCGCTGCGACAAGTTCAGGTCGCCGGGGCCTTTCCCGGCCGAGCCGTCGATGAGCTCGCGAAGGATGTCGGCATGCCCCAAGTGCTGGGCTGTTTCGACGCACATGTGGACCAGGATCTGGTGGAGCGTCACGCGGCGCCGTTCTTCCGACCACCACGGCACTTCCCCTGGAGCATCGAGCGGCAGTGCCTCGATGGTTGCATCGCTGTGCTCGGCAGAGAAGTGGTGCAGTTCCATGATCTCCTCCCGAGTCTCTTCCGGCGGAACCCAAAGGTCCGCATCGGCTTCGGCATCGTCGGCAAGCCACGGCAGGTCCTTGCCGCTGGGCCGGCCAAAGACCTCTCCGAAGTACTCGAGCTCCACACTGGCCACATGCTTGACGAGTCCCAGAAGGTTGGTTCCGGTCGGAGTCATGGGCCGGCGGACGTCGTATTCATCGAGTCCGTCGAGCTTGGCGAGGAGCTCGCCCCGACGGGAACGCAGGTATTTGAGCAAAATCGCTTTGTCATCCATGGCCGGCACTATACCGTTGCCGTCGCACGCGTGTACCGTCTGTGCATGGCAAAGCTGATCTACGCGGGGATCATGTCCCTGGACGGCTACACTGCCGATGCCAATGGGAAGTTCGATTGGAGCATGCCCGACGAAGAAGTGCACAGCTTCGTCAATGACCTTGAGCGGCCGATCGGCACCTATCTGTACGGGAGGCGGATGTACGAGGTCATGTCCGCATGGGAGGACATGTCCCTTGCCGGGGAGCCGCCGGCAATGCGGGATTATGCCGAGATTTGGCGCTCCACAGACAAGATTGTGTACTCCACCAGCTTGGAGAGTCCGTCCACCGCCAGGACGCGCATTGAACGGGAGTTCGACGCCGGAGCCGTCCAGTTTCTGAAAGAGTCGTCAGGGCAGGACATGTCCATTGGTGGCACCGTTCTCGCAGCCCAGGCCATTAAAGCCGGCCTGGTGGACGAGTTCTGTCTCTTCCTCACGCCGGTGGTCGTCGGAGGCGGCAAACAATTCCTCCCCGACGGCGTGGGCCTGACCCTTGAGCTGCTGGACGAGCGTCGCTTTGGCAACGGCGTCGTGTACCTCCGATACGCCAAGCGTGCATAAAGAGCATGGCACGGTCCCTCGGCTCCCAGCTCGGCCGGGAATTGCTCTGCGGAGTATTCGGAACCTCATCGCGTCGGCGTCGCTAAAACTGAGCTGCCGCCTGCCGTCGGGCCCTTCCCCCAGCATGCCCATCCGTCACGTGAGGGGAAGGATGCCTAAGTAATGAGGACCCTGCAGGTAACGTAAAGGGCGTGCAGTTGAGTCAAGCGTTGGTCAAGACCGCGGCCGGGTGGCTGCTCGGTCTGATGCTTGCTGTGGCCGCTGCGATCGTCTCCATCAACGTCGTGAGCAACTCCGTAGCCAGCCCGCAGCAGCAAGTTCGCGAATACCTGGCAGCCCTCCAGAAGGGGCATGGCGGGGAAGCCCTCGGGCTTTTGCACGCCTCCGTGCCCAACGCCAACGCCGCCATGCTGGACGGTACCGCCCTTCAGACGGCAGCGTCGAAGATTACCGATGTCAAGCTCGGCAACGCCGAATCCCGCGGTGGCAACCGGGTCATGGTCCCCATGGACTACCAGATGGACGGCAAGCCACTGCACTCGGATTTCCTGCTTGAACGTACGGGCACCGAGTGGCTGTTCTTCGGCAAATGGTCCTTCGTGCCGTCATCCCTGCCGACTATCGAGGTGACCGTAGTCAACGCCAGCGAGGCGACCCTGAACGGTGTCCCGGTGAACTTGCCCAATGGACGCAATAGCTTTGCCGTGTTTTACCCTGGCCAATACGAGGCAAGCCTCACTGGCAAATACTTCTCGGCACCGCCCGCCAGCACTTCAGTGACTACCGGCACTTCGCCCCAGGCACCCCTCAACCTCCTGACCAAGCCCACGGACGCCATGACCAAGGTGGTCAGCGACAAGGTCAAGGAATTCCTGGACAACTGCGCCGCCGAAGCCACCAAGCAGCAAAAGCTCCAGCCCGACTGCCCGTTCTACCACGTCACCAACAGCCGCGTGGTGGACGGCACCATCAAGTGGCAGATCACGGAGTACCCCAAAGTCAGCATCGATCCTTTTGACGGGCAATGGGTGGTGGCACCCCTCAACGGCAAGGCCCGGGTAACCGCCCGCGAAATCGACCTCTTCAGTGGATTGGTCGGTGACCTCAACGCGGTCCACGATTTCAGCTTCACCACGCGGTTGGACATCGGCGCCGGCACCATCACGGTCACCCCGCTGGTGAGCTTCTAGGGCAGGCGCCGTCACGAGGGCCAGCCGTCACGTAGCGCACGCTTTTGGCCGTGACCGACTCCCGAACCCCTGAGTTTCCGCGGTTGTCCCCGACGCTGGGCGTCAAAAGATTGCTGAGCGTGACACCGTGGCGCCGGTAACAGTCTTTTGGCGGCCCCCAGTACTCAGAACCGCGGATCTCCGGGACCGGTACCGGCGCAAAGTGCCAAAAAGATGCGTCACGTGACGCAACCCAACAGGGGAGCCTGTGCCTAGTCCATCCCGCGCAGGTCAAGCACCAACTCGGAATCACCGTCTGCCTGCAAAACCACAGGGATTCCCCAGTCCTGCTGGTACAGGTGGCACGCTGCGTGGTCCGGGATTTCGCCGTCCTCTGTCTCGGGTCCATCACATGCGGCCGCGCGGGCCGTGATGTGGAGGATGCCCTCTGGCAAGTCCGCGGACAACTCCAAGGTCCGTAGCAGTCCCACGGATGTGCCGCCGCCCGAAAGCAGCAGCTCGGGCGGGGTAGAGGAGATCTTCAGCTGCGTGGGGTCGCCCCAGCGGTCGTCGAGCTTTTGGCCGGTCGGGGCCGTGAAGCGCACGGTGAGCTCCAGCTTTCCTGGCGCCACGGGGCTCTTTGGCCGCTGCGTCTGGGAGGCACCCTCGTCCACCTGCTGGGCTTCCTTAGGGATGGGGACCAAAACCAGTTGGTGCTTGTTGGATTCGACCACCACCAGCAGCGGTTCCCCGCTTTCCGGGTAGACCACGACGACGTCGCTCGGCTCGGCGAGTCCCCTCGCCAAAGTGGACACGGTCTTAGTCGCGGGGTCGTAGCGCCTCACGGCGCCATTGTAGGTGTCTGCGATGGCCACGGACCCATCCGGGAGCACTGTGACGCCCAAGGGGTGCTGCAGGCGCGCCTCGGGGGCTTTGCCGTCCCGGAAGCCGAAATCGAACAGGCCCTTACCGACGGCCGACTCAACGGTTACACCGGTTTCGCCAAGAACCAACCGACGCAATGCAGAGGTCTCGGAGTCGGCCACCCAGATGTTGTGGTCCGCATCCACGGCCAGCCCGGAAGGCTGGGCGAACCAGGCTTCCTCGGCAGCCCCATCAAGCAAACCTTCAAGGCCCGAGCCGGCCAGGATGGAGACCTCGCCGCTGAGAGGCTCGAAGGCAAAGATCTGGTGCGTGCCGGCCATCGCGATGATTATGCGCTGCAGCTTTTCGCTCCACACCACGTCCCACGGCGAGGACAGGGAGACCCCGGTCCCAACACCCAGTACCCCGACGTCGAGGGCGTCGGCCGCGAAGTCAGCCGGACCGGCGTCGTGGTGTTCAGCCCAAACTCCGGCGCCGGTTTCCGTCACGCGGGCCGGGCCGGCGTCGAGCAGTCGCTGTACGCCGTTGCCAGCAACGGTCTGTACATAACCTGAGCTGAGCGTGACGCCCCGGAGGCGGTGATTCACGGTGTCCGCGACCACGGCTTCGTAACCGAGCTTCCAGGCGAGTTCGGACGGAAGCACCGCGACGCCCTGCGGCTCGTTGAATTGGGCGATTTCCGCGGCGCCGTCCAGGTAACCCTTGGTGCCGGAGCCGATGACGCGTTCCACGGTCTCAAGGTCCGGGCGCAGTTCCACGAGGCGATGGTGGCCGGAATCGACCACCAGGTAATTGCCGTTAGCCAGCTGGGTCGCCTTGCCGGGGAAGCGCAGGGTGCCCGACGTCGGGACGGGAGCCACGTACGGACCGTCACCGCGGTGGAGGGTCCCTTTGGCTTCGTGCTCGGCTACAAGCTCCTCAAGGAGCACTGCGAGGCCGTCTGCGTGGCCCTCACCGGAGAGGTGCGCCACGATGTAGCCCTCGGGATCCACTACCACCAGCGTGGGCCAGGCGCGGGCCGTGTAGGCCTTCCACGTGGCGAGCTCGGGATCGTCCAGGACAGGGTGGTGGATTTCGTAGCGCTCCACGGCGGAGGCCAAAGCAACGGGATCGGCTTCGTGCTCGAACTTGGGAGAATGCACGCCAACCGTCACCAGGACGTCAGAGTATTTCTCCTCAAGCGGACGCAGCTCGTCCAGAACGTGGAGGCAGTTGATGCAGCAGAAGGTCCAGAAGTCCAACAGCACGATCTTGCCGCGCAGCGCTTCCAGGTCCAGGGACTTCCCGCCGGTGTTGAGCCAGCCACGGCCCACCAGTTCAGAGGCGCGGACACGCAGTTGGGTGCGTACGGTGTCGCTCATCAGCGTCCTTCCAGATTGGTTTTGCTTTCGGGGCGCTTGGAGCCCCGATCAGGCAATTTGGCATCACGGTCTGCAAGCCGCGCAAACATATCGTTGTAAGCATTAAGGTCTGCGTCATTATTCCTGTCAGCAGCCCGGTCGGTGCGTTTGGTCTCACGCTCGTCCGAGCGCGACCACATGACCGCGACGCCAATCGCCACCAGCAGCGTGGGGACTTCACCAATTCCCCACGCAACGGCGCCGCCCATCTGCTGGTCCGCCAGGGCCGAAAGCCCCCAGGTCCGGCCGAGGTTGCCGAAGTAGTCGGCAGCGAGAAGCCCGGTGCCACCCATGATCGACACACCGAAGAAGGCGTGGAACGCCATGGTGGCCAGCAGGAGAAGCAGCCGCATGGGGTAGGGCGCCCGGCGCGGCAGGGGGTCCGTGCCGAGCATCGTGAGGACAAAGATGTAGCCGGTCAGCAAGAAGTGCAAGTTCATGAGCTCATGGCCCACGTGCTCGCGCATCGCCCAGCCGAACGCGTCCGAGAAGTAGAACAGAACGATCGAGCCGGCAAAGTTTGCCGCGGCAAACAGCGGGTGGGTCACCACCTGGGAGAACTTCGAGTGCACAACCACCAAGATCCACTCACGAAGTCCACGCGAGCCGTCCCCGCGCGATCCTTCGCCGCGGGACGGTAATGCACGCAATGCCAAGGTCACCGGCGAACCGAGGACCAGGAAGAGCGGAGCCACCATCGTCAGCGCCATGTGGTCCACCATGTGGGCGGAGAACAGCACACGCCCATAGACCGACGGCGGTCCGGACGTGATGAACGTCAGCACCGCGAGGCCGATCATCCAGTTCACGGCACGGAACCAGGACCACGAGTCTCCGCGCCGGCGGACCTTCACCACGCCCAGGATGTAGCTCACCGCGCCGAAGAGGGCAACGGCTACCCAGAGCCAGTCGAGCCGCCATTCCGTCAGCCAGCGGGCGGGGGTCAGCTCGGGCGGCAACTCGTAACCGGACAGGATAAAGGCCGGTGAGGCGTCGGGCGCATAGGTGGTGGGCAGCGGCGGTGCCGAACTGGCCAGCGCGACGGCGAGTCCCGACGTCGCGCCCATCACCAGAAGTTCAACCAACACAAGCTGCCAAAGCACGCGACGCGCGGTCATGGACTTGCGGCCCAGTTGCGGGATCACCCACTGGCGGTGCATGAAACCAATGCCGCCGAGGACAACAGTGGCCAGCGCCTTCGCCAGGATGATCTGCCCATAGGGGGTACCGACCAAGGCCGAAAAGCTGGTGACACGAATGCTCGCGTTGACGACCCCAGAGGCGAAGACGAGCACGAAGGCAAAGCATGCCAAGGCGGAGAAACGGCGGAGCGTCTGCTCCGTAATGTCTCCGGTGCCTGTTGCCTTGGAACCCCGCAGGATGCCCGAGAGGATCGCGAGCATAATGATGCCGCCCACCCAAGTGGACACACCCACCAAGTGGAGTCCAAGAGAGTTGATGGCGCCTTCATGGTCGCTGGAACTCGCCGAGTGGCCGATCAGTGCGTTCGGCACCAAGCCGCCCAGGGCCAAGACAAGAGTCAACGCGAGTCCTGCCAACGAGCGGACGCCGAACAGCGCCGTCGTGACAATCGCAGCGATGATGGTCACGGCGAGCCATGCCTGGCCCGTCTGGATGTCGGTCATGAAGTAGACCAGGGAGGCGGTGAACTCCGCGGTGCCGGAAAGGCTCTGGCCGGCAACATCGGCGTACGTGAGGACAAGGACCGCGACGGCGGAGAGCGTCCAGGCAGCTCCGGCCGCTGCTGCGACGGCCAAGGCACGGGTGAACGCGGGGTGCTCTATGGCGTCGTCGCCTTTAGCTCGGGACGCGTGTTTGGGAAGGATGCCGACGGCGAAGATCAGCCCCCCGATCACGGTCGCCAAGGACACGTTATGGACGGCTTTGGCCACCGGCAGTCCCCAGCGGACCAGCGCGCCGGGATCAGCGACCTGCCGGCCGGCCGCGGCGCCGGAGAAGATCAGTGCGGCCGCGAGGGCCAGGAAGAGCGCGGCGAAGCCTGCCAACTGCCACGGCAATCCGATCCCTTCCACGGCAGCGCCAGCCTTGGTTCCCGGCTTGGAGGCGGGTGAAGGGGCGGTGGCGGGAGTTTTGGCAGATGGCACCTATCCATTGTCCGTTAACGTAGGCGGCGCGGCGAATCGACCGGGTTAAAGCAGAAAGGCGGCAACCCGCAGGTTGCCGCCTTTCCGAGGCGTTCGCCGAAGTGTCTTACTTCTTGGCGACAGCTGCCTTCAGCTTGGAGCCAGCGGTCAGCTTGACGCTGTGGCCAGCGGCGATCTGGATGGTCTCGCCGGTCTGCGGGTTGCGGCCCGTGCGGGCTGCGCGGTCGGTGCGCTCGATTGCGAGCCAGCCCGGAATGGTGATCTTTTCGCCGGCGGCGACGGAAGTCTCGAAAACTTCGAACAGTGCATCGAGCACGGAGTTGACTGCGGCCTGGCTGGTGCCAGCCTTGCCAGCTACCTCGGAAACCAGTTCGCTACGGTTCTTAGCCATTTGTGTCCTCCTGGACTTTACGATTTTGGAGCTCACACACGGCATGCGCGCGAGCCACTGTTCGAAAACTTACCAGCTTGGAGGGACGAGGCCAGCAAATTCCGCGTGTTTCCGCGCTTTTTTGACCAAATTCACCCGATTTCGGGCGCTTTTGGGGGCCAATTCCGCCGCGGGCGAACTCCCCGACCCCCGACGCTCGCTCATTTATGGGGCCTTCCGGCCGGACGCTCCTGCAGTTTTGGGGCCTCCCGGCCGGACGCTCCTGCAGTTCCGGGGCCTCCCGGCCGGACGCTCCTGCAGTTCCGGGGCCTCCCGGCCGGACGCTCCTGCAGTTTTGGGGCCTTCCGGCCGGACGCTCGCTCACTTGTGGCCGGTCCTGAGCCGACGCGGCTGCAGTTCCGGGGCCTCGCCATGTGCGGGTCACGCGGTACGGTTCCATATGTGATGGAGGGTCCGGGGTTTCCGGCGCATATGTGATGGAGCGTTCGTGGGAACCCCCCCATGTGTGATGGAGGGTCCGGGGGTGGGTGTGGGTGTTTAAATGCGGGAGACCCCCCGGCCACCGTGGTGGTGGTTGGGGGGTCTCGACCTGGATGGTTGTCCGGCGGTGTCCTACTCTCCCACACCCTCCCGGGTGCAGTACCATCGGCGCTGTGGGTCTTAGCTTCCGGGTTCGGAATGGGACCGGGCGTTTCCCCCACGCTATGACCGCCGTAACCCTGTTGCCCGTCACCGCCGCACCCTGCGGGGGGTGGTGGTGTGGGAAGACTGGTTACAACATTGTGGTGTTGTTATTCAGTTGTGTTGGTTCCTGGAACGGGCAAACAGCCGTGACGGGTGTTTGTTGTCCGGGAACCACATAGTGGACGCAAGCAGTGTTGTGTTTGTGTGGTGTAAGTTGTCGGCCTATTAGTACCGGTCAGCTTCAACAGTCTTTGGTCCTGTCTTCCACATCCGGCCTATCAACCCAGTGGTCTGGCTGGGGGCCTCTCACACACGAGGTGCATGGAAATCTCATCTTGAAGCGAGCTTCCCGCTTAGATGCTTTCAGCGGTTATCCCATCCGAACGTAGCTAATCAGCGGTGCACTTGGCAGTACAACTGACACACCAGAGGTTCGTCCGTCCCGGTCCTCTCGTACTAAGGACAGCCCTTCTCAAATTTCCTGCGCGCGCAGCGGATAGGGACCGAACTGTCTCACGACGTTCTAAACCCAGCTCGCGTACCGCTTTAATGGGCGAACAGCCCAACCCTTGGGACCTACTCCAGCCCCAGGATGCGACGAGCCGACATCGAGGTGCCAAACCATGCCGTCGATATGGACTCTTGGGCAAGATCAGCCTGTTATCCCCGAGGTACCTTTTATCCGTTGAGCGACGGCCATTCCACAATGTACCGCCGGATCACTAGTCCCGACTTTCGTCCCTGCTTGAGATGTCTCTCTCACAGTCAAGCTCCCTTGTGCACTTACACTCGACACCTGATTGCCAACCAGGCTGAGGGAACCTTTGGGCGCCTCCGTTACTTTTTAGGAGGCAACCGCCCCAGTTAAACTACCCATCAGGCACTGTCCCTGACCCGGATCACGGGCCGAAGTTAGATGTCCAAAGTGACCAGAGTGGTATTTCAACGATGACTCCACCCGGACTGGCGTCCGGGCTTCAACGTCTCCCACCTATCCTACACAAGCCACTCCGAACACCAATACCAAACTATAGTAAAGGTCTCGGGGTCTTTCCGTCCTGCTGCGCGTAACGAGCATCTTTACTCGTACTGCAATTTCGCCGAGTTTATGGTTGAGACAGCGGGGAAGTCGTTACTCCATTCGTGCAGGTCGGAACTTACCCGACAAGGAATTTCGCTACCTTAGGATGGTTATAGTTACCACCGCCGTTTACTGGGGCTTGAATTCTCAGCTTCGCCTTGCGGCTAACCGGTCCTCTTAACCTTCCAGCACCGGGCAGGAGTCAGTCCGTATACATCGTCTTGCGACTTCGCACGGACCTGTGTTTTTAGTAAACAGTCGCTTCCCCCTGGTCTCTGCGGCCCCGATCCCCTCCCACCAGCAAGTGGTGTTCAAGGTTGGGGCCCCCCTTCTCCCGAAGTTACGGGGGCATTTTGCCGAGTTCCTTAACCATAATTCTCTCGATCGCCTTGGTATTCTCTACCTGATCACCTGTGTCGGTTTGGGGTACGGGCGGCTGGGACCTCGCGTCGATGCTTTTCTAGGCAGCATAGGATCACCGGATCCCCCCGCAAGGGGGTCCCGTCAGATCTCAGGATCGTCATCAAAGACACAGCGACGGATTTGCCTATCGCTGACCCTACATCCTTAGACCGGGGCAACCATCGCCCGGCCCGGCTACCTTCCTGCGTCACACCTGTTAATACGCTTACCTCCCGGGATCAGGTCCCGCGCTCGGCCAAAACCCGCACACCACAAGGGTGCTTGGGCAGGCTCCGGGCGGTTAGTATCCCCCGCTTGGCATGGGCGGTCCTTCGCCGGTACGGGAATATCAACCCGTTGTCCATCGACTACGCCTGTCGGCCTCGCCTTAGGTCCCGACTTACCCAGGGCAGATTAGCTTGACCCTGGAACCCTTGATCATTCGGCGGACGGGTTTCTCACCCGTCTTTCGCTACTCATGCCTGCATTCTCACTCGTGTAGGCTCCACCGCTGGTTTACACCGCGACTTCACCGCCCACACGACGCTCCCCTACCACTCCAGACGACTGAACCACGAAGGCTTGTCTACTATCTGAAATCCACAACTTCGGCGGTGTACTTGAGCCCCGCTACATTGTCGGCGCGGAATCACTTGACCAGTGAGCTATTACGCACTCTTTCAAGGATGGCTGCTTCTAAGCCAACCTCCTGGTTGTCTTCGCAACTCCACATCCTTTCCCACTTAGCACACGCTTAGGGGCCTTAGTTGGTGGTCTGGGCTGTTTCCCTCTCGACTATGAAGCTTATCCCCCACAGTCTCACTGCTGCGCTCTCACTTACCGGCATTCGGAGTTTGGCTGACGTCAGTAACCTTGTAGGGCCCATCGGCCATCCAGTAGCTCTACCTCCGGCAAGAAACACGCAACGCTGCACCTAAATGCATTTCGGGGAGAACCAGCTATCACGGAGTTTGATTGGCCTTTCACCCCTACCCACAGCTCATCCCCTCCATTTTCAACTGAAGTGGGTTCGGTCCTCCACGACGTCTTACCGTCGCTTCAACCTGGCCATGGGTAGATCACTCCGCTTCGGGTCTAGATCACGCCACTACGATCGCCCTGTTCAGACTCGCTTTCGCTACGGCTACCCCACACGGGTTAACCTCGCGACGTAACACTAACTCGCAGGCTCATTCTTCAAAAGGCACGCCGTCACAACTACAAGGCTGCTCCGACGGATTGTAAGCACACGGTTTCAGGTACTGTTTCACTCCCCTCCCGGGGTACTTTTCACCTTTCCCTCACGGTACTGGTCCGCTATCGGTCATTAGGAAGTATTTAGGCTTATCAGGTGGTCCTGACAGATTCGCACGGGATTTCTCGGGCCCCGTGCTACTTGGGATCCTCTCCAGGCGGCACACAACATTACGGTTACGGGGCTCCCACCCTCTACGGCCGGCCTTTCAAGACCGTTCACCTATGTCCATGCTCTCACCCCACCGGTCCGGCAGAACCAGCACGGAAAGTCCCACAACCCCGCCCATGCAACGCCCGCCGGCTATCACACATGGAACGGTTTAGCCTCATCCGCGTTCGCTCGCCACTACTAACGGAATCACTCTTGTTTTCTCTTCCTGCGGGTACTGAGATGTTTCACTTCCCCGCGTTCCCCCCACGCACCCTATGTGTTCAGATGCGGGTCACCAGATCACCTCACAGCGCCTGGCGGGGTTTCCCCATTCGGACATCCTGGGATCAACGTTCGGTTATCAACTCCCCCAGGCTTATCGCAGATTCCTACGTCCTTCTTCGGCTCCTAATGCCAAGGCATCCACCGTGTGCCCTTAAAAACTTGACCACACAAAGATCAAAAAACTTCTCGAGAGAACCAGGCCACAAGGGCCAGGTTCATAAAAAGAAATTGCTGTAGACACAAACAAGCACAAAGGCCTGCCCGTGTCAGATGCTCGCGTCCACTATGTAGTTCTCAAACAACAACCCCGTACCACACCCCCCGCACCAACCACCCCCGCCACAAAGGACAGGGACAGCCGCCACGCACGAAGACATGCAGCCAGGAAACCAGAAACACCAAACCCGCAACCCCGCACCCCCCCAAAGGAAGGACCCGCAGGCCGCGGCCCTGTTGCCTCAGGACCCAACAGTGTGCCAAACACGAAAACCGGCCCTCCCCCACCCGCACCGTTCCAGGACGCCCCGCCCCGCAAAGGGACAAGACAACCGTACTAGGGGCGGAAAAGGAAACCACCGGCCGCTATCTGCTGATATTCCACCCATGAGCACCCACCGCAGAACAGACGCCTGCGCAATGGGCTTTGCTTCCACCCACCCCCCAACCAACCATGCGGCAGGACAGGAAGCGGAAATGGTGCTCCTTAGAAAGGAGGTGATCCAGCCGCACCTTCCGGTACGGCTACCTTGTTACGACTTAGTCCCAATCGCCGGTCCCACCTTCGACGGCTCCCCCCACAAGGGTTAGGCCACCGGCTTCGGGTGTTACCAACTTTCGTGACTTGACGGGCGGTGTGTACAAGGCCCGGGAACGTATTCACCGCAGCGTTGCTGATCTGCGATTACTAGCGACTCCGACTTCATGGGGTCGAGTTGCAGACCCCAATCCGAACTGAGACCGGCTTTTTGGGATTAGCTCCACCTCACAGTATCGCAACCCTTTGTACCGGCCATTGTAGCATGCGTGAAGCCCAAGACATAAGGGGCATGATGATTTGACGTCGTCCCCACCTTCCTCCGAGTTGACCCCGGCAGTCTCCCATGAGTCCCCACCACTACGTGCTGGCAACATGGAACGAGGGTTGCGCTCGTTGCGGGACTTAACCCAACATCTCACGACACGAGCTGACGACAACCATGCACCACCTGTAAACCGACCGCAAGCGGGGCACCTGTTTCCAGGCGTTACCGGTTCATGTCAAGCCTTGGTAAGGTTCTTCGCGTTGCATCGAATTAATCCGCATGCTCCGCCGCTTGTGCGGGCCCCCGTCAATTCCTTTGAGTTTTAGCCTTGCGGCCGTACTCCCCAGGCGGGGCACTTAATGCGTTAGCTACGGCGCGGAAAACGTGGAATGTCCCCCACACCTAGTGCCCAACGTTTACGGCATGGACTACCAGGGTATCTAATCCTGTTCGCTCCCCATGCTTTCGCTCCTCAGCGTCAGTTAATGCCCAGAGACCTGCCTTCGCCATCGGTGTTCCTCCTGATATCTGCGCATTTCACCGCTACACCAGGAATTCCAGTCTCCCCTACATCACTCTAGTCTGCCCGTACCCACTGCAGAACCGGAGTTGAGCCCCGGTCTTTCACAGCAGACGCGACAAACCGCCTACGAGCTCTTTACGCCCAATAATTCCGGATAACGCTTGCGCCCTACGTATTACCGCGGCTGCTGGCACGTAGTTAGCCGGCGCTTCTTCTGCAGGTACCGTCACCCGAAAGCTTCTTCCCTACTGAAAGAGGTTTACAACCCGAAGGCCGTCATCCCTCACGCGGCGTCGCTGCATCAGGCTTTCGCCCATTGTGCAATATTCCCCACTGCTGCCTCCCGTAGGAGTCTGGGCCGTGTCTCAGTCCCAGTGTGGCCGGTCACCCTCTCAGGCCGGCTACCCGTCGTCGCCTTGGTAGGCCATTACCCCACCAACAAGCTGATAGGCCGCGAGTCCATCCAAAACCGCAAAAGCTTTCCACCACCACACCATGCGGCGGGCGGTCATATCCGGTATTAGACCCAGTTTCCCAGGCTTATCCCAGAGTCAAGGGCAGGTTACTCACGTGTTACTCACCCGTTCGCCACTAATCCCCGGTGCAAGCACCGGATCATCGTTCGACTTGCATGTGTTAAGCACGCCGCCAGCGTTCATCCTGAGCCAGGATCAAACTCTCCGTTGAAGTAAAACAAAAACAGACACAACCCCCGCACCGGAAATAACGGACACGGGAACTGCACAAAATTTGAAACCAGCTGAAAAAACCAGCCCCGCACCACGGAGGTGACACAGGACCAGCCAAAACAACCAATTCATATAAAATAAACCGGTATCAACAAACTTGGCACACTATTGAGTTCTCAAACAACAGACACACCCGACACCACCCACACCCACAAAGGGCCCGGGATCGCTCCGGAGCAACTTCCCAAACTTACCAGACCTGCCCTCCCCGCACAACTCCCGAAACCGGGAACCGCGCCGGACAAAACACCATCCGAGACCCCCCGAAACCGCCCCGGAACGCACAAAAGCGAACCAACAATTTGGTTTCCATTTGGAAGGGAGTCTGCCGCAATTTTTCCGCATCAGCGGCGGCGACTCGAATCACTTTACACACCCCGAAGACCACAGGCAAATCCACGCCCAGAGGATCGAGAACCGCGGCAATCCGCGGCAAAACGGACGGTTCCGCGCAAAAAGAAGCTGTCGGCGTCGTGATCCGGCGCTGTGTGCTGCACCACTTAAACCGAAGCAACAGTTAAACGCAAGAAGGGCCGGCAACCAAACGGTTGCCGGCCCCTCTAGTGCTTCTGGATTACCAGGAAGACTTGGTGATGCCCGGAAGCTCACCACGGTGAGCCATGTCGCGGAAGCGAACACGGGAGATACCGAACTTCTGGAAGGTACCGCGCGGGCGGCCGTCGATGATGTCGCGGTTACGCAGACGGACCGGGGAGGCGTTGCGGGGCAGCTTCTGCAGGCCGAGGCGAGCAGCTTCGCGGGCTTCGTCGGTTGAGTTGGGATCAACCAGAGCCTTCTTCAGCTCGAGGCGCTTTGCAGCATAGCGCTCAACGATGATTTTACGCTGTTCGTTCTTAGCGATCATTGACTTCTTAGCCATGTGTTTAGCGCTCCTCTCGGAATTCGACGTGCTGGCGGATTTTGGGGTCGTACTTCTTCAGGACCAGACGGTCCGGGTCGTTACGACGGTTCTTGCGAGTCACGTAGGTGTAGCCCGTGCCCGCGGTCGACTTGAGCTTGATGATCGGACGTACGTCCTTGTCCTTTGCCATTAGAGCTTCACTCCTCGTGCCAGGATTGCGGCGACGACTACGTCGATGCCACGTACGTCGATGGTCTTGATGCCACGTGCAGAGACCTGCAGGGTGACATTACGGCGCAGGGACGGAACCCAGTAGCGCTTCTTCTGGATGTTGGGGTCGAACCGACGCTTGTTGCGGCGGTGCGAGTGCGAAATGCTGTGTCCAAAGCCCGGCTCGGCTCCGGTCACCTGGCAGTGTGCTGCCATGACGACTCTCCTAAAAAATAATCTGAAACGGCCAGCAGAGTTCCTGCTTCCCGTGCGACAGGCGACGTCCGCAACCAGTCCACACCGTTTTCGGTAGTTCCCGCAGGCTGGACCGGTTGACTGGAATCAGCCAACGGTCACCGTTGCGGCGAAGGTAGTGGGCCCCGGACAACAGGCCGGGATACTGGGCGAATACTGGAATGCACGCAACTTGAGCCCCTAACTACCGGCCCGCAGATGCCCCGTTGTTGCCAACAGTCACCGCCAACCGGAGCAATTGCGCACGCTCCGCGCCACCTAGCGCCTAATAAGTCTAGGGTCTAGGGCAAATTAAGGCCAATCGGGTGTATAAGAGTCCCCCACAAAACGGCCACTCAAATCATAAGTAGCGGCCAGTCCCTTCACAGGAGAACGAAAGGTTGAGAGTTCAATCTTGAGTCATGAAGTCACAACTCCTCGCCTCTCCAGGCCAACATGTGGGCACGCCCCAGGGTCAGCCTCCGGCGCCCACGCGGCGCAATCCCACCGTGGGAAGGTTTGCCGCGCAGCATCGCCGGCGCATGTTCCGAACGGACATGCTCACGGTAGCGCTGTGGGCTTCCCTCGCGGCAGCGCTGGCTTTGTGGCTCGCCGACGGCGGGGCGTCATCCATCGGGAATGTCACCCAAGCGGTTACCGCCGTCGGGATCCTGGCGGGGCTTTCCGGCATGGATCTGGTCTTCCTCATGCTTCTGCTCGCGGCGCGATTGCCTTTTGTAGACGGCGCAGTCGGGCATGACAGGGCGCTGGAATTCCATCGGAAACTCGGGAAACCGGCCCTCTATCTCCTCTTGGCACACGGACTTCTTCTGGCGATCGGCTATGGGATGGCCGAGGGTTTGGACCCCGTCAGTGAGGCCATTGCGCTCTGGGTCCTGGTACCCGATATGTGGCTGGCGTTCGTGTCCATGGCACTGTTCATTGCCGTTGTTGTCACCTCGCTTGTGGCTCTGCGGCGCCGCTTTCCCTATGAATTCTGGTACTTCGTTCATCTGCTCACGTATCTGGCGGTAGCAACGGCATTGCCACACCAATTCAGTGTGGGCGGCCTGTTCGCTGAAGGCACTTGGCAACGCTGGTACTGGCTGCTCCTTTGCATCGCCACGGGTTCGGCGTTGGCTTGGTTCCGCGTCGCCCAGCCCGTGATGGCCACATTCCGGCACCAGTTGACGGTGCGCCGCGTGGTGGGCCTTGCGCCGGGCGTCTTCAGCGTCGAAATGAGCGGTCTGCGATTGAACGAATTGTCGGGTAGCGGGGGCCGGTTCTTCGTGTGGCGCTTCTTGGCTCCCGGCATGTGGTGGCAGGCACACCCGTTCAGTTTGTCGGCGGAACCGCAGGTCGCGCCGCCGTCGACCGGGCCGACGTCGGGCTTCCTGCCGCGGCAAGGAAGCTTGCGTATCACCGTCCGGAACCTGGGTGCGGGGTCGGCCCGCTTGGCCTCGCTCAGGCCGGGAACGAAAGTGGCCATCGAAGGTCCTTACGGGGTCTTCAGTACGGCAGCACGAAGCCAGGAACGCGTGGTGATGATCGGGGCAGGAATCGGTATCACGCCTCTCCGGGCGCTTCTGGAGTCCACTCCCTTTGCTCCCGGCCAAGCGACAGTCCTGCTGCGGGGCAGCAGTGCAGATGAGCTATTCCTCGGCGACGAGATCCTGGAGTTGTGTAGAAGGCGCGGTGCCACGCTCTTCCACCTAACCGGCCCGCGGGCTGAGAATCCTCAGCGCGCGTGGTTGCCGGCCTCGGCAGGTACCACCAGGCTGCGGGACTACGTGCCGGACATCGCCGACGCCGATATCTACATCTGCGGCCCGTCCGCTTGGGCCCGCAACGTCTTGGCAGACGCGAAAAGCGCCGGTGTGCGGGAGGAACAACTCCACTACGAAAGGTTCGACTGGTGAGGCTCAGGGCAGGAATGTCAGCAGCGCTGGCGTCGGCGGCGATCCTGCTGGTCGGTTGGCAGGCAGGTTCACACGTGGCGGACTCCAACGCCTCGGCCGTCACGACGTCCGCCACAGGCGGGACCGGCAGCACGGGCTCGACGACGAACGGAACCGCCGGGAGCGGCGCTTCCGGATCGTCCTCGGGAACCGCAGCCGGCTCCAGTTCCAGCTCCAGTTCCAGCTCAGGCACCGGCACGAGCGCCAAGGCCGGCGCGGCGGCCAAGGCAGGCGGCACCTACGCGGGAACCTCGGTGCAAACCCGTTTTGGAACAGTACAAGTCCAGATAACGGTCAAGGCCGGCGTGATCACGGATGTCACCGCCCTGCATCTGACCGACAATGAGCAACGGTCCGTCCAGATCAGCAACAGGGCGTCGCCCCTGCTCCGATCAGAGGTCCTCAGCGCACAGTCGGCGAACGTCCAGACCATCGGCGGCGCCACCGTGACCAGCGATGCGTATTTGACGTCGCTCCAGGCAGCCCTCGATGCAGCCCATCTCTAAGCCCAGCGGGCCCCGGCAGGGCAATAAAGAGCCGCGACTGCGTTCCCGCACGTTCACGAGCATGGGCACTGTGGTGAGCCTGGCCGTCCCTGTTGGTCCGGCGACCGCTCCCCAAGCTGCGGTGGACGAGCTCGAGGCGGCCATCGCCGTCGTCGAGCAGTTGTTCAACGGGCTGGATCGGACGTTTAGTCTCTACCGTCCCGACTCCGAGGCGAGCGCGATGGCCCGGGGCGAGCTGGTCCTGACGGATGCCTCAGCGGACATGCGCCAGCTGTATGTCCAGGCCTCGGAGTGGCGCACGCTCACCGAAGGTACGTTCACAGCGGAACGGCCCGACGGCGTCGTGGACTTGGCGGGGATCGTCAAGGGACATGCGATACGGGAAGCCGGAACGTCGCTGCTCGCACTGGGCCTGAAGGACTGGTGCCTCAATGCGGGTGGGGATGTGCTGGTGGACGGTTCGCCGACACCGGGCAGCGCGCGTCCGTGGCTGGCGGGGATTGTCGACCCGGCGGATCGGACGACGCTCCTGACCGCGTTTCCGCTTGTCAGCAACAAGCGAGCGCTGGCAACCTCCGGAACCAGCGAACGCGGCCACCACATTTGGTCAGCAGGCCTTCAAACCGAGCGCGCCGAGGGGTTCCGGCAAGTTTCCGTCGCGGCGGCCGATATCGTCACAGCCGATGTCCTGGCCACCGCCATCATGGCCGGCGGCGCCCGGACCCTCGCGCTGGCCACCTCCCGCTGGGACGTGGACGTGCTCGCCGTGAAGAACGACGGCGGACTGCTCGCCACGCCGGGATTCAGGAACCCCGCTGCTAGGGCCGGGTGAGCTGCGGGTACTTCGGGCTCAGGCCGTCGCCCGACGATTTGCCCGTAACGCGGCGGACGACCCACGGGGCAGCGTGTTCGCGGGCCCACCGCGCGTTGGCACGCAAAGCTTCCACCCGAGCAAGCTGGGGTTGAGGGACAGGTGAGGGCACCTCAAGGGAACCTTCGTGTTCCAGGACTGCCAAGACGCGGTTGGCCATGTTGATGTGGCCAGCAGTGGACATGTGCATTCGGTCCTGCGCCCACATGTGCCAGTCGTGGTATTCGCTGAAGCGCCAATAGTCCACCAGCAGCGCACCATGGTTTTCGGCGATTTCCCGCAGCAATTCGTTGTAGATCGCGGTGCGTCCGCGCATGGTACCGAAAACCTTGGAACTGCGGGCGTCGAAACCGGTAAAGAGAAGCATCGTGGCGCCGGTGGCGCTTAGCTTCTCGATGCCGGCTTCGTAGTCGGCCATGAGCCTGTCGATGTCCACCTTGGGCCGGAAGATGTCGTTCGCCCCGGCGTACAGGGTCACCAGCGTCGGTTGAAGCGCGACGGCGGCGTCCACCTGTTCTGCCATGACTTGCCGGAGCTTCTTGCCGCGGATTGCCAGGTTGGCGTAGCCGAAATTGTTGTTGCTTTGGGCCAGCTGATGGGCAACGAGGTCCGCCCATCCCCTGACTCCGTTGGGGCGTGAGGGGTCGGCGTCGCCAAGCCCTTCGGTGAACGAGTCTCCCAACGCCACATACCGGGCAGAAAAATCCATGGCGCCAGTCTTTCATTAGTGCGGGGCGGCCGTCACCCAGCGGCTCGCAGCTAGCGTTCGCGCAGCTCAGCGTTCGCGCAGGATCCAGTGATCGTCGTCCAGTCGCGCCACGATCTTCTCGCCGATCCGCGCCAGGTCCGCGACGTCGTCGTCGGTCATGGCATCCAACATCAACGAGCGGACGGCATCCACATGCCCCGGAGCGAGGGACACGATAGTGTCCATGCCCGCGTCCGTCAGGTGCGCCACGGTGACGCGGGCATCGCCCGGGTGCGCCTCGCGCTCCACCCAGCCGCGCCTCTGCAGCTTGGTGACGACGTGCGACAGCCTGGACAGCGACGCGCTGGTGCGTGCCGCGAGCTCACTCATCGGGAGGAACCGCCCATCCGCTTCGGACAGCATGGCGAGCACGTTGTAGTCGAACAGCGACAATTTGCCGGCCGCTTGCAGCTGGGTGTCCAGGGCTGCGGGCAGGAGGGTGTTGATACTCAGGAGGGCCAGCCAGGCACGGCGTTCGTCGGCATTGAGCCAGCGCGGTTCGGTCATGGATTCATCTTAGAAGGAAATTAATACTTGACACTTCAACTTAAGGTCATTATTGTTTTAGTTGAAGCTTCAAGTAAATGAACATGAACCAACCATGAGCAATCGAGCAAAGGAAACAACAATGGCTGACATCACCATCATCGGCACCGGCAACATGGCATCCGGCATTGCGGCCCGCGCGGCTGTGGCAGGCAAGAGCGTCCAGGTCCTCAGCCGCGACGCAAGCTCAGCTGCTGCGCTTGCTGCGACGGTCAACGGAACCTCCGGCATCACGGGATCCGCGGTGGAAGGCAGCATCGTGGTGCTGGCCACTCCGTTCGACGCCTCCAAGGCAGTCCTTTCTTCCTATCGATCAGCGCTCAACGGGAAGACGATCGTGGACATCTCCAACCCCGTCAACTTCGAAACCTTCGATTCCCTCACTGTCCCCGCTGGAACCTCTGCAGCCGAAGAACTCCAGGCCCTGGTCCCAGGCGCGTCGGTAGTCAAGGCGTTCAACACCGTCTTCGCGGCCACCCTCGCTGACGGCGAAGTGAGCGGCCAGACCCTCGACGTGCTGGTGGCGGGCGACGACACCGAGGCGACAGCCGCCGTCGTCGACTTCGTCAAAGGTGCCGGGCTGCGCCCGGTGAACGTCGGGCCGCTGCGCCGCTCGCGTGAGCTCGAAGCCTTCCAGCTGCTCGTTATGACCCTGCAGATCAGCGAAGCCCACCCCGACTACAACTGGAACTCCGCGGTCAAGCTCCTGCCGTAGGGCGTTGCGGTTTCGGAGGGCGGCCCCCGTTTGGCCGCCCTCCGCGTTGTAGGCTGGCGGCATGTTCGTCGTTTCACTGACATACAAGGTTCCCGACGAGATCGTCGACTTCCACCGCCCCGCGCACATGGATTGGGTCAAAGAAGCGTTCGACGCCGGCACTTTCCTTGCATCCGGACGGCGCGTTCCGGCGATCGGCGGTGTGCTGTTGTCCAACGTTGACCGTGCGACGCTGGACGCTTCCTTGGCGACGGACCCGTTCTATGTCAACGGGGTAGCCGACTTCGAGATCATCGAATTCACGGTGACCACGGCGTCCACAGAGTACGAAAACCTGCTGGACTAGCCTGGCTGCGGTTCCGGGGCGTCACGCAGAGCACATTTTTGGCGCCGCGCCTAAGCGAGAACGCCGGAAATTCGCTGGTAAGATGCCCGCCCATCCCCAAAAAGATGTCAGGCGTGACGCTGCCGCACCTCAAAGCCGGACTGGTTGAGGGAACATCCCCAGGCGCTCCGGCAAGACCACCGGCATGAGTGCGGGCCAGCGGGCACTGAGGTGATCCCCGCTCGAAACTCCCCTGAAACGGCGCGAGAGCCACGGTGCCACATCGCGCCTGAGCCACGCGACGTCGTCGGCCACGATCTCGGCGCGGCTCCGCGGCTGAAGGGCCCCGAGCACCGGTGAGCCGAGCGAATGGGTGGCACCCAAAACTTCCAAGACCTTCTTCGCCATGTATTCGTGTCCGATTCCGGACATGTGCAGCCGGTCCGGAGCCCACATCCGGCGGTCCTGGTACTTTTCGAAGCACCAGTGGTCCACCAGAAGTGTTCCGTAGGCTGCGGAAATGCGCCGGATGTGCTTGTTGAAAACGGCCGTGCGGAGCTTGAGCGGTTCCAACACTGGCGAGAGCGGCACGTTGTACTCAGTGAAAAGCAGGATTTTGGCACCGCTCTCCGCGATCCTGGCAACGGCGTCCTCGAATCCGCCGATCAGGGCGCGCATGTCAAGCCGTGCACCGAGGAGATCGTTACCGCCGGCGTGGAAACTGACCAGTGTGGGAGCCATGCCAAGCGCGGGCTTGAGTTGTTTCTCCACGATCTGTTTGAGCCGCAGCCCGCGGAGGGCCAAGTTGGCGTACTGCGTCCGCGGCTGGTGCCTGGCCAGTTCCTCGGCGACGCGATCGGCCCAGCCGCGGCAATCGTTGGGAAGGCGAAGGTCGGCATCGCCGACCCCTTCCGTGAAGGAATCCCCGACGGCGACGAATCGCGGCATATGCGTGGTCATGGTCATGTCCCCCCGTTGTTTTGAGCGGCGCTTTGGCGTTCCGCGAGTTTCCGCAGCCCCGCCTTCCGCGGAACTTTCACCAACTCCGGCCAACGTGGGCTCAGCATGTCCCCGAGTGTGACGCCGCGGAGCTTCCGGCCGAACAGCGGGAGGACCCACTCGTTTACCCAGCGGCGCTGACGACGTTCCCAATCGCGCAGCTTGAGGCGCTGCGGCGGTTCCCAATCCTTGGGAGAGAACTTATGCGGCACGCCGAGGTGATCCAGGACCTGCGCCGCCATGTATTTGTGTCCCGCTTTGGACATGTGGAGGCGGTCCGAGGCCCACATTCGGCGGTCGTGGTAGGCGTCAAGGCACCAATAGTCCACCAGCACGGCCCCGTACTTGGCCGCCAATTCGCGGACGCGTTCGTTGTAGAGGGCGTGCCGCTTCTTGAAGGGTTCCAGCACAGCGGAGACCTTGACGTCGTACCCCGTGAACAGGACCAGCGTGGCTCCTGTCGCTGCCAGGCGCGCTACGAGCTTTTCGTATTCGGCCATGAGCTGGTCCATATCTGTGCCGAAGTCCAAGATGTCGTTGCCGCCGGCATAGAGAGTGACGAGCGTGGGCTCCATGGCCAAGGCCCGGTCCAACTGTTCCTCAACGATATGGCGGAGTCGCTTGCTCCGGACGGCAAGGTTGGCGTACTCCCAGCCAGGTTCAGCCTTGGCCAGTTTCTCGGCCACGCGGTCGGCCCAGCCCCGGACGCCGTTCGGGAGCGTCTTGTTCCGGTCCCCCACGCCCTCGGTGAAGGAATCGCCCAAGGCAACAAACCGCCGTCGTCCGTTCTGGTCAGCATGAAGCAGGTTCCCAGCCACCACGCCAGCCTAACCCCGCCCGGTTGCCCGCCGGCAAAGCCCAGGTTAATTCGACGCTCGCTCACCTATGAGGCCGTTTGCCGGAACGCTCGCTCATTTGATGATGAGCGAGCGTGCGGGCTAGCGGGCATCAATGCGCAGGGATTTTTGGACACCAAACACGCCGTTTGCGAAGATGACAGGGCGGGTTGATTCAACGAACCGTGCCAAGGCCGTCAAAGCGGCAAGGATCGAGAGGATGAGCATGCGCACTGCACACGTCGTCGCTGCCATGGTTGGCGAGGTGGCCGCGTTGGCCTGCTTTGCAGCTCCCCATGCGTCGGCCATCCCGTTCGGCGGCCCGGGGAACTAACCCCCGCCGTCCCACCCAAGAAGCACAACGAAGGGTTCCTTTGCTGTGCTCCCGGATCGTCAGACGCCAGCGTCCTTCCCCTTTCTGGGGGTCCAAACGATTCGAAAGAACTTCGCCGTGCAGAAAATCACCGCCCAACAAATCCGTTCATCGTTCATCAATGCGAGCCGCTCGGAGGCCGCCAAGCTCAACCTCCCAAAGGACTTCGATTCCCTCGACTTGGAAAACCTCGAGTTCCTTGGTTGGCGCGACTAAAAGATGCCGATGCGGGGCTACCTCGTCCTTCCCCACAACGGATCTCTCACTGGCATCGTGCTCCGGGAGCCCGAAGGTGGGTCCGGCAAGAAACGCTCGGTGCTTTGCGAGTTGTGCCGCGATGTGTTCTCCAAGGACGATGTCTACCTCTGGGTGGCCAAGCGTGCCGGCCAATCGGGTCGTGACGGAAACACCGTGGGGACGTTGATCTGCGCCGAATTCGGCTGCTGCACCAACGTCCGGAAGGAGCCGCCGGCCAATGCAATCAATCCGGACCCGGCCGCCGTCGTCGTTCGCCAGATCGCCGGGCTGCAGTCCCGGACCACCCAGTTCCTGGGTCGGGTCCAAGGAAAGTAGCCGCACAGCGGGATGGACGCTCGCTCACCTGATGTGAGCGAGCGTCCGCCGGAAGGGCCCCAAAGGTGAGCGAGCGTCCGCCGGAAGTGCCCCAAAGGTGAGCGAGCGTCGGAGCTAGCGGAGCACGATGTCCACGGGGTTGGCCTCGGAACGCCATTCACCCGGAACCGCCGGGCCGCCGATCACAGGAGCGGTAAGCACTCCGGAGCGGTTGGTTCGTTTGTCGCGCAGGATTTCGGTGACTGAGCCAAGGTGCCGGGAAAGGTCTATCACGTTCTCAGGCGCGGCCAGCAACAACTGGAAGCCGAACTCGTGCAGCGCCTTGATCCCCGCACCGGCGAATTCCTCCGAGGCCAGAACGAACGCCTCGTCCATCATCACCGTGCCGTAGGTCGTGAATCCCTGCTCGGCGATACCCAGCTGGTAGCTCAGGGCGGCGGCCATGATGAACGCCGTGAATCGCTGCCGCTCCCCGCCGGACATCGAGCCGGTGTCCGCGTGCATGTACACCTCGGTCTTCTTGCCGCCCCGCGGGCCTTGGACGGAGCGATGCTCCTTGCACTGGATGAAAAGATGCCCACGGACATCCAACACCTCTGCGCGCCAACGCCGGTCCTCCGGGGTTTGCGATCCGAGACGCTTGACCAGCGTTTCGAGCGACTTGTAGCGATTGGTGAGTTCGACGTCGTCGTCCGCCTCGGGCGAGGCGCCGGCACCCGCCGCACGGGAGGGCCGCGTGTGACGCGTCTTCAACGCGCTGTGGATGGCGTCCTTGAACTGCTTCGCGGTGGCGGGCAGCGTCTGTTTGATGTCGAGTTCCAGGAAGCTTCCCTCATGGAAATTGACCTCGGACAGGATGCCGTTGAGGGGCAGGATGCGGCTGGTGATGGCGCGGCGTTCCTCGTCGAGCAGGTGCAGAAGCGTGCTGAACGATTCGTGCGTGCGCTGGTTGAAGAACTGCCGGAATTCAGCTTCCTGCGCTGGCAAGCCTTCGCTGACGATCTGGTGATAGCGGGACTCAAACTCGCCCGCTGCGCCGATGGAGGTGCCGTGGTCCGCGGAAATCGCGGTGCCCCATTCGCGCACGAAGCCTTCGAACATGCGCGTCAGCCGCTCGGCCAACGCCTGCCCGCGGGACTCTGCGGCGTGCAGCTCTGCCAAGAGCTTGCTCCGGACTTCCGCAGCCAGGGTATCGAGTTCGTGGAGCTCGCTCACCCCGGCGAATGCGCTGAAGTACGGTTCGAGGGAAGTAACGGTAGTGCCCGACGGCGGCGCCTGGTCGAGGCGGTTGCGCGCGGCATCCAGGAGGGCGTCAGCCGTGGTCATCTGATGGTCGACGGTCTTGTATTCGCTCTGCAAAACCGCCGCCGACCCTGTGGAGGACTGGTGCTTTTCGCGCACGGCCTCGATGTTCGCACGCAGGGGCTCCAAGTCGGCCTGAGCTGCCAACGCATCCTTGAGCCGCTGTTCCATCTTCGCGAGCTCCTCTGAGGCAACTGCTGCCGAGACTTGTTCCCAACCACGTTCGTCGTCGGCAATGCGGCGCAGCGCCTCGAGTTGGCGCGTCATGCCTTGGT
The DNA here is from genome assembly GCF_057747935.1 of Arthrobacter sp. DMZ02-1R. NCBI lineage: Bacteria > Bacillati > Actinomycetota > Actinomycetes > Micrococcales > Micrococcaceae > Arthrobacter > Arthrobacter sp. DMZ02-1R. The sequence continues at coordinate 343,295 of NZ_CM173230.1, read as the reverse complement.
GGGAATCCTCGCGGCTTTGAGCGAGTTCGGCGGCCTTCGCAAGCTCGTTTTCGAGCTCGCCGACTTTCGCAGCCACGAGCTCCAGCTTGGAAGCATTGTCGAAACCGAGAACGTAGTCCTGCCGGCTCGTAAAGCGGTCATCCTTCTCGACGGTGTGCCTGTTGCGCTTGACCACACCGCCCAGGCTCAGGCCCTTGTCCAGCTTTGCGAGTTCGTCCGGGTCTTCCACACACGGGTAGGCGAAATCGAGGGCGATCCGCTCGCGGATCCACTCTCCGGCGTCGGCGTTCGCCCCCAAGGTGAGGATGTTCAGCTTCGTTAGCAAGTCGCCGTCGGACACGTCCTCCACAGCCAAAGCGCCGCCCGCGAGCGGTTTGGAGACGTCCACTGCGCGCAGCGCGCCGCGGACGGTGTTGTCGTTGAGGTAGCGCGTGACGGCGGCGAAATGCTCCCCCGGAACCAGGAGCGTCGTGGCCAGGTTCCGCAAAGCACGCTCGGCCGCGGGCCGCCACTGTTCCTCCCCCACCGCGAGGTCGATCAGCTCGCCGCCGAACGGCATGCGGTCCTCGGGGACGCCGGTGGCTGCGGCGATCGCGGCGCGGTTTTCAATGCTCGACGGCGGCAGCAGGGACTTGCGCGTCTTCAGCGAGACAAGCTCCTGCTGGGCCGCGGCGAGTTCGCGCTTCTTGGTTGCGTGGCCGTCGAAGGCTTCGAAGCGAAGTTCCCGCAGCGCTTCGGAATCGTCCTTGAGCTCGGCGGAGCGGCTCGCGGCCTGCTCGTGGGCCTGCTCCCAACCCGCAGCCGTCCACTCAAGGTTCAGCCCGGCGTCGGCCAATGCCTGGCGGGCCGCTTCCTCCACTTGCTGGCGGAGCTTGAGGCCGACACGGGCATTTTCCAGCGACTGCTCGATCGCCGAAATCGCGTTCCCGCCCTGGTTGTTGTAATCCGATTCGAGCTGGCGCAGCTCCTTGGCCAGGGAGTCCCTGATGCCGCGCTCAGCGCTCAGTTCCTTGGCCTTCGCCTGGGCAAGGTCCTTGAAACGAGCCAAAGTCTTGGCGTGGACAGTGACGGAAAGCTGCTGCTTGTAAGCGTCGAATTCCTCGCCACTGAGCTCCCGGAGCCGGTTGGCCTCCAGCAACGACTGGGCATACTCCTTGTTCATTCCCGGCACGGGGGCGAGCTGATCGCGCTGCTGGCGAACGTCCTCCAGCCGCTGCCTGATGGACATGAGGTTGCTGAATTCCTCGACGACGTCGTCCGCGGCAGTCAGCGTCGCGGGTGCGTCGAGCACCTGGTCGCGGAAGAACGTGTTGACGCTGCCGCCGAGGCCCTTGCCCGCCTGGATCACGCGGAGAAGGGGAAGGGCTTGGTCCGAGTTGATACCCAGAAGCCGGCGGAAACGCTCCGCAAAGGCCTTGTGCACATCGAAGATCTGGGCATCCGGGAAAATGGTCTCCAGCGCGCCCTTGGTGAAGCGCTTCTCGGCGATGCCCTCGATCGCCCCGAGGTCCAGGGGCTTGTTGTCAATCACGTAGAACCGGCCGACGCTGGATTCCGTACCGTTCTTGGGCAGGTCGAACAGCGCCGAGATGGTGATCTTGGTGCCGGCCGCGTTGTCGAAGGTCAGTGCGACGGCGGACCACGTGGCACCAGGGCGCTGGAAAGCACTCGCCGAGCCCTCGCCCACGGCCTTGTCGCCCACTTTTCCACGCATGTACGTGAACGTGGTCCTCTTGTCCTCCACAGCCCCGCCAGCCCGTTGCGCGGCAGCCTCGTTGGAGCGCGGCCGGGCATCGAAGACGCGGAGCATGGCATCGAACGACGTCGACTTCCCGACCCCAGAATTGCCCGTGAGGAGCGTGCCGTTGCGGTCCACGTGCATGGTGTGGGCGCCATGGAAAGTGCCCCAGTTGACCACCTGGACCAAGGCAAGGCGCATCTGGCCCGGGTTGGTGAGTTCGCCGATCGGAAGCATGGTTGCGATAGTCACTTGGCTGCCTCCTCGGTTTCGTCAGTTGTGGCTGCGTTTGCCTCCGCGGCGTGTTCCTCACCATTGGTCTCAGCCACCTCGACGTCGGAGACAGGGTCGACGTCGTCATCGGGCGCCTCGGGTGACTCGCCGTCGTCGTCCGTTTCTGTCAGTTCGATCAGGGGTTCGGTGCCTGATTCGTCGGCTGCTACGGCAATCAGTGCTTCGATTTGGGCCGGGATGTCACCGATGTTTTCGAAGGGGAGGGCTAGTGGGAGGGCCTTGGAGATGGCGAAGGTGTCTTCGATGCCCGTCGCCAGGAGAAGTTGGCGGGCCAGGAGCTTGGTGACGGTGCGGTTGACGACGTCGGTGTCGCGGAGGGCGTCTTGTTGGCCGGATGGCTGGTAGTGCGCCACGAGTTCGGCGATTTCTTCGCGGGTGATGACGGGATCGGTCTGGGCCGTGGCGTGGCGGTCCAGGAGGAGCCTCAGTCGCAGCAGCACGATGGTCTCGACACGGCTCAACGCACGCTGTTGGCGAAGGATGCTCGAGCGGGCGCTGCCTCCGATGGCTTCCGGATCAACAGGCCGGAGCACCGCGATCTTCCGTTCGTGGTCAAGCTGAAGGTTCAGGAAGAGCTCCGAGAGCCTGCTGCGGAGGATCACCTGGTTGTCCAGAAGGGTGGTCCAGAGCTTTTCGTCGCGGCCGCCGTCGATGTACGGACCCTTGAGCAGGCGCACGAGGGCTTGACGGACCTTCATGGGCAGCACGCCGGTATCGCCCGGGAACAGCGCCGCGCCGTCAACAAACGTGTCGCGAGGCGTAACGCGGAAAGGATCCGAGTGGACATGTCCATCCTCCGCCGCCGAACCCGCCGTCCAGGAATGCGCATGTCCATCCTGCGAAGCCTCGGACTGGACATGCTGCGTTATGTCCACTCCTTGCTCCGAAGAGAGGGCATGCTCGGTGGGGTGGGCGTCAGTCATCGGAATCCTTAGTCAGGGTCACGAGGGGCAGGTACGCGGTGCGCGTGCTGCCGTCGATTTGTTCAAAGTCGATGTCTTCCCACGCAGCCCGGTCAAACGACGCACCCCTGTGCAGCGCTTCGGACAGGAGGGCGCGGACAGTGTTGATGTGCCGTTCTTCCTCCGGGAGGTTGGTCCAAGCCTCCGCCAGCGTAGCGGCGCCTGCCATGGCGGCGCGGACGACGGCGGGCCTCGCCTTCGCGGAGCGCAGCGACCTGACGCGGTCCGAATCGCTGAAGGCAATGGGATCGGCGAGCTTGGGAGGCGCCGCGAACTCATCCGGATCGAAGAGCTTGACCATGGCGAGCGATTCGAATCCCGCGTTGAACAACACCGGTCCCCGGACCAGGCCGGGACGGTCGCGTTCGTAGGGCATGGAGCGGATCGCTTGCTCGGCCTCGCGCAAGACCTGCCTGAGCCGGACCGACTGACGGATGTCATCGCTTTGGATGTAGTTGTTCAAGCTCTCCGAAAGCCGGCCGTAGATGCGCTGGATCTGGCTGTGCTGCGCACGAAGTTCCGCCACGAGGTTCTTGAGGGTTTCCCGGTCCTCATGGCTGAGGTCGTCGGCAAACTGACGGCTCAACACGTCACCGATCGCCGAACGGAAGCGCAACTGTTGCTGCGGATCCTCAAGGAACGCAGTGAAGGAGCGGAAAGTGCGGCCTTCGGGACTCTGCCGCAAGCGCTTGTCCGCCTCCAGCACCTGCGCCATGGTGGCACCTTTGCTGAGGGATTCCTCGATGATCTGGTTGCGAATCTCACCGACCAGTTCCTCGATGCGGTCGCGCATCTTCTTGTAGTCCGCGGGCAGGCTTGCCGCCAGGTCCAGGATGTTCCCTGCCGCTTCAACGGCTTCTTCGTCATCCAGGAGGCCGTCGAAGTCGCCGGAGCTAATGTCCTCGATCAGCTGCTGACGCTCTTGAATCTCCTCCGAGAGGGACTCCAGGCGGGCGCTTTGGTCCGGATTGGTCTCGTTGGCGAGCTTTTCGACGTCGCCCAACAGCGTTCCGAGCCGGGAACCATTGAGGGTGGAGCGTTCGCTGGAGAGACTATCGAGGAAAGCAAGGACGCGTGCGGCAGCCTCGGTGATTTCGTAGACGATCTGGCCGGACTGGCTACGACGGGTCAGGAACTGCTTGCGGGTCCATTCGTCGGCAAACGCCTTGCCGCTCGCCTGCCCTCCCAGCCCGGGATCCTGCCGCCGGAGCTGCTCAAGGAAGGCGTCGACGTCGGCGTGGAACTCTTCAAGCGGAAGCTGCGGTCTTGTGCGGGTGAAGGACGCTTGGAGCACCGCGATGACCCACGGGGCGGAGCGTGTGAGGGCCCATGCGGGGCCCTTGGTGAGAAGCTCGAGGTCCCTGAGCCGTGCGCTAATGGCATCGGCTGAGGACATTGCTGAGCGGGACACTTACTCTCCTTCAGCTGCCGCGGAACCTGTTGGCAGCGGAAATCCCGAAAACTGCCCCGTACAAGGTTAACGCAGTGTGCGCCGCAACCCTTCCGTGACCTACCTAGCGGTAGGGTTTCGATCGCGTATCAACACGCATGGCGGCCGGTGTTGTTGCTAGCTGAACTGCCGATATCGCCCCTAGTGTCGTCACCAACGACTTCGACATTCCGACGTCGGCTTTGGCAGCGTTGCGGAGGGGACCCAATGCAGTTCGACCTTATGACCATGGACACCAGCACCTACGTTTTCGGCGGCACACTGATCCTAGGCCTGGTTCTGGCGGCTTTCATTGCCGTAGCCGCCATGGCCACTCTTGCGTTGGTCGGAGCGGCGAGCCTGGCCTGGTTCACCGTGAAGAACGTGCTGGGTGGCCTGGTCCACGGCATCAATTTCGCGTGGGATCAACTGGTCCATCAAGCCGGCAAGGTCGAGCTGCCAGTGGAATTCCCATCGCAACCCTCCCCTAGCACAGGTACCTACCCGCGGGTAGCATTGAGGGACAGCTGAAGGGTCCCCCACCCGAGGCGGATCCTGGGCTCGAACCGGCACAACCGGCAAGAGGAGCCTTCCTATGACCTCCGCCACTGACAACAAGAGCACCGACGTCACAGCGGCAGAAGCCCGCGCCGTCGCCGAAGCCGCTCGCGAAACAGAATGGAACCGCCCAAGTTTTGCCAAGGGGCTGTATCTGGGCGATTTCGATCTTGGACTAATCCACCCTTGGCCACAAGCAAGAGCCGAAGACGTCGAGCGCGGCGAAGAGTTCATGGCGAAGTTGACGGAGTTCTGCGGCACCATGTCCGGCCGCATGATCGAGCGCGATGCCAAGATCCCGGACGAATATCTCGCGGGCCTCACCGAGCTGGGCGTCTTCGGCATGAAGATTCCGCGCGAGTACGGCGGCTTGGGCCTGTCTCTGGTCTACTACGGAAGAGCCTTGGCTCTTCTGGGATCGGTCCACCCGAGCCTCGGCGCGCTGCTTTCAGCCCACCAATCCATCGGCGTCCCGGAGCCGGTCAAGGTCTTCGGCACGCCCGAACAAAAGCAGGAGTACCTGCCGCGTTGCGCCACCGGCGCCATCACGGCTTTCCTGCTAACAGAGCCCGACGTCGGCAGCGACCCCGCCCGGATGGGCTGCACCGCAGTGCCAAGCGACGACGGCGAGTCCTACGTTTTGGACGGCGTGAAACTTTGGACCACCAACGGCGTCATTGCCGAGCTGGTGGTGGTCATGGCGGTTGTTCCGGCCCGCACAGGCCCGGACGGCACGCTCCTGAAAGGCGGCATCACGGCGTTCGTGGTGGAAATGGACTCCCCCGGCATCACCGTCGAGAACCGCAATTCCTTCATGGGCCTGCGCGGCATCGAGAACGGGGTGACCCGATTCCACCAAGTTCGTGTACCTGCAGCCAACAGGCTCGGCCGGGAGGGCCAAGGGCTCAAGATCGCGCTCACGACGCTCAACACGGGCCGTCTCTCCATCCCCGGACTATGCGTGGCCGCGGGTAAGTGGTCGCTGAAGATCGCCCGTGAATGGTCCAACGCGCGCACCCAATGGGGACGTCCGGTTGGAAAACATGAGGCCGTCGGCAAGAAAATCGCCTTTATCGCCGCCACCACTTTTGCCCTCGAAGCCGTCTTTGAGCTCTCCGCCGAAATGGCCGACGCCGGGCAGAAGGATGTACGGATCGAGGCCGCCCTGGCCAAGCTTTGGTCCACTGAGCTGAGCTACACGGTGGCTGACGAGCTGGTCCAGATCCGTGGTGGTCGTGGCTTTGAGACCGCGGATTCCCTGGAAGCCCGGGGGGAACGCGCGGTGGCGGCTGAGCAACTGCTCCGGGATATGCGCATCAACCGGATCTTCGAAGGCTCGTCCGAGATCATGCGCCTGCTCATCGCCCGCGAGGCCGTCGACGCCCATCTTTCGGCAGCGGGCGAGCTCGCCTCCGCGGACGCGACCCTGCAGGAGAAGGCGCGTGCCGCCGTCGGCGCCTCCGGTTTTTACGCAAAGTGGCTCCCCAAGCTCGTGGCCGGAGCCGGAATGGACCCCCGCTCCTATGGTGAGTTTGGGCGCTTGGCCAAGCAATTGCGGTATGTGGAGCGGGCTTCCCGAAGGCTCGCCCGGCAGACGTTCTACGGGATGGGCCGCTGGCAGGCGAGGCTCGAGTACAAGCAAGCCTTCCTCGGCAGGATTGTGGATATCGGAGCAGAGTTGTTCGCCATGGCGGCGTGCTGCTCACGTGCCGAAATGCTGTTGCAGACGGCACCGGAACAGGGCGCGGCTGCCTACGAACTTGCCGAGGCTTTCTGCGAGCAGGCCCGGATACGCGTGGACGGATACTTCGAGCAGTTGTGGCGGAACACCGACGACGTCGATCACGAGTTGTCCTCGAATGTCCTGGCTGGCGACTACGCCTGGCTCGAGGCCGGAATCCTGGACCAGTCCGAAGGTACAGGCCCATGGATCGCCGACGCCTCTCCTGGAGCGTCTTCGAAGGAGAGCCTGCACCGGAAGTACCGCTGAGGCCAGCTGCTGACAGGCAGCGCGGAAAGAGCTAGCCGACGTCGCCGTCGAGGTAGTACCAGCGGCGGTCAATCCGCACGAAGCGGCTATTTTCGCGCTGGACCCCGCGTTCGCCGTCGGAACGGTAGTACGCCGCGAACTCGACCGAACCTTCAAGGTCCAAGGGACCGCCGCGGCGCGTTGCCAGGATGTCTAGCCGCCGCCACTCAATATCCAGGTCCAAGTCCAGTGCCACCGGGCGGGTGTCCGGGTGCCACGTGCGCAGAAGGTAGTCCCTGTCAAGGACCACGAAGGCCGAGTAGCGGGCGCGCATGAGCTGCTCGGCCGTTGGCGGGTCGGCCTCCCCGCGATGGAAACGTCCGCAACACTCGGTGTACTGCTCCCCGGACAGGCAAGGGCAGGCGCCGTGGCGGAGGTGAGCGGAATCGAGTGGCATTGATGCCCTATCTGGACTGAATGGTGAGAGCTAGGCAACAAATCTTGTCACACCAGATAACAGCTTCGATACAACCTAGGCGAGGCGGAGTTTGACGGATGATTGATCCAGATTTCGCCCGTAGGCTAGGAGACATGCCCGCGGACCGACGGTTGCGGCATTCACCTCACAACTCTGGCTCGGGGAGGCTACGTGGATGATCCAACAACACTGGCCCTTAATCTGACCTTTTTCGGCACGCTCGGACTCGCCTCGATCATGTTCCTTGCTTTGGGCTTCCTGATGGTTATCACCTTGGTGCTGGCCGGCGTCGTGAAGTTGCTCTCGATCATCCTTCTCGCCATGGTGGGAGTCTTTCCAAAGCGCGATACGGTCCCCGTTGTGCACCTGCCGCCGAGGCCTCGGCGCGTCCCCACCCTGGTGGAGTCTGGGGAATCCACGACCGCGGAAGCCGGCTCTTTGGGGATGGATGCGGTTGCCCCCGAGAAATCGCGTCTTGGCGTCCTGAAGACCACCAGGTTGCTGTGGTCCGCCGGGTGGACTGCTTTCCGGACCGTCCCTTGGAAGTCGCTCGTGAATCCACGGACGTGGCCCCAGCCCGCGCAAGTCAAGGCCGGAATCGCAACCGCTGCCACGGCCGTGGCCACAACCCAGGCCAAGGAACATCCCTTCGTGGTTGCGGTAAAGCCGGATCCGCCGGTCCTGAACAGTCAATGGGCGGCTGCCGTTGCCGAGGCTGACGCCCGGGCCGCGGCTCGGGAGGCTGAACGGGCACAAGAAGCGCCAGCCCGTGAAGAACCACCGGCCCCTGGCAAGGAACCCGCCGAAGGGAACGTCGCCGTGTCGGCCGAGAATGCCACGCCGGTTCGCGAACGCCAAGGAGACCCACACGGAGGCAAGCCGGTCTCATCCGGACGCGTGACAGCCTCCGCAGGAGCCCGCCCTCGGGCGTAGAGTCCAGTCTCAGGCGACCAGTTGCCTGAAACCGGCCCCGTGGTAGATGAGCGGCTCGGCGTCGTGGTTGACCCCCACGGACTTCACCTCGAGGACGACGATCGCGTGGTCGCCGGCAGGGGTCTCGGAGACCACTTCGCATTCAAGCAGCAGTGCCGCGCCGTCGATCAGCACCGCACCGGCGTCGCTCGTGGACGTCGCAAGGCCCGCGAAACGGTCCTGCGTCCGGGAGGAAAGCTGCAGGCACACGGCTTCCTGGCCCTGGGCCAGCACGGAAACGCCCAGCCGCGGAGCCCGCCGGAGCTTGGGCCACGTGGTGGAGGAGTTCTGCACAGCGAACATGACCAGCGGTGGTTCCAGTGAGACACCCACAGTGAAGCTGGATGCCACGAGGGCCTCCGGTGCGAAACCGACCATGGCACTGAACGCTGCCACGCCTGAGGGAAATTGGGCGAACGCCTGCTTGATCGAAGCGGCTCCATCCACCGTAGCCTGGATCATGGCGGTTCCTTTCTCTGTAGTTTCGTACCTGCCTTTCTACTAATTCATTCGACGCCGATAACGGCAATATTTGTGTATTCGCATGTCGATTCGAGTCAATTCACAATTCGTCACGCGCTGTTTTCATTACCCCGCAATACGAAAAGCGAAGAATTTGTACGTTTTTTCGAGTGCCTCGGGCGCGACATGTGTAGCGTCGTGTCAATCCATTGCACAGCTTGATTCTTCACCGAGGAAGCCGGAGATGAGCCTCAGCGAGCTTCGAACCCTGGGACGCACAGGCGCCCTGATCAGCCCACTTACCCTGGGCACCCTTAACCTTGGGACAGGCTCGGCGCCCACGGGCGCGGAAGAAAGCCTCCGTATTGTCCATGCGGCCCTCGACGCCGGTATCACCAGCATCGACACCGCGGACATCTATTCACAGGGCGAGGCGGAGGCCATTGTGGGCCGGGCCCTCCAAGGCAGGCGGGATGACGTTTTCCTTTCCACCAAGTTCCATGGACAAATGGGACCGAATCCCACGCACGCCGGGAATTCCAGGCGCTGGATCATGAAAGCGGTGGAGGGCAGCCTTAACCGCCTGCAAACGGACAGGATCGACCTCTACCAAGCACATCGTCCGGACTACAACACGGACGTCCTGGAAACCATCACGGCACTCAACGACCTCATCCGGCAGGGCAAGATCCTCTACTACGGAACGTCGGTATTCACACCGTCGCAGCTTGTGGAGGCACAGTGGATTGCCACTACGAACCACCTCATACCGCCGGTTGTGGATCAGGTCCCCTATTCCTTGCTGGTTCGCGCGAATGAGCGCGACGTCTTCGCGATCACGCAGCAGTACAACCTCGGCGTGCTTAGTTATGGACCGCTCGACGGCGGCTGGCTCTCCGGGAACTACCGCGTAGGAGCTCGCCAGCCGGCCAGCTCCCGCGCTTCGGCGGTTCCCGGGCGCTTCGACGTCTCGGCACCGTTCAACAGAAATAAGCTCCTGGCAGCAGATGCCTTCGCCCGCGTCGCCGAACGGCATGGACTCACCCTCATCCAGCTAGCTGTCGGCTTCGCGTTGAACCATCCCGCAGTCAGCAGCGTGGTTATCGGTCCACGAACAGAGGACCATCTGACCGATTACCTCAAGGCCGCGGACGTTATCCTCAACGAAGCCGTCCTGGATGCCATTGACGACATCGTGGCGCCCGGAACCAACTTCCTGGAGCGGGACGCGGGGACCGTCGTCCCGCACCTTGAATACGCGGAGCTACGACGCCGGTAATCAGCTTTGCGAACGACGGGTCAGGCCGCGCGCCGACTATACTCGTTCGCAATCATGACTAGCCTTCCGTCTTCCCCGAGCAACGTGCGCATTGACGCCTGGCTCTGGGCTATCCGCGCCTACAAGACCCATTCCGCGGCCACAACCGCCTGCCGGGCAGGGCACGTGCGAATCAACGGGAACCCGGTGAAGGCATCGCAATCAGTGATTGTCGGCGACACCATCCGGGTCCGCCAGTCCGGCTTCGAGCGCATCCTTGAGGTCGGCCGGCTCATTGCCAAAAGGGTGGGTGCCGAAGCAGCGTCCCACTGCTTCACTGACCACACCCCGGAGCGTCCCGTGGCGCCGGCCCTCGGACTTCCCCAGCGCGACCGCGGCGCAGGGCGGCCCACCAAGAAGGACCGGCGCGATATGCAGAAGCTGAAGGGACAGTAGCCCCGCTCAACGGGGCGGTTCAGGTGCCCGCTGTGCGGTCCGGCGTCGTGCGGTTTGGCCCCTCGGCTCTGCAGGAGCGTGAGCGACGCGCAAAGCGACCGCGTAAAGTGGCAAGAGACGCCGATTCTGGACGCCGCGCTGCCGAAGGAGAGAACGTGACCATTGACTGGGACGAAAAAAGGGCCTTGCTACAGGAGCCCAATATTGCTGCCGTGACGCAGCTGTGCGACGAACTGATGGCCAAAAGGCCAGGTTCCTCCGTGCCTTACATCGATCCTGTGCATGACGAAGATGAGTGCCGGATCGTGACCCTCCATACGAGCCCGGGCAAAGGCACTGCCTCGGGATTCGTTTCGCACCTCAACGACGACGATGCCGCCCGCCGCGCTCAGCTGATCTATGACTCGGCAGAATTGGACGTGCGTTACGTCATGCCGTGGAACTCCTACCCGTGGGTCCGCGACCCCGACCTGCCGCCAGCACTGAGCGCGCAGGAGAAGACTGACGGACTGCGCCCGTTCCGCCAGTTCCTCAAGATCAACAAGAGGGTCTCCGCGATCGTCGCGCATGGCGCAGAGGCCGCGGCATTCCTAGCCCTCTATGAGAAGACCTACCATTCGCCGCTCCGGCAGCACGGAATCAAGGTCTACAGGGCAAGCGCGCTTGGCGGACGGGCGTTTGCCCTGTCCGAGGCGAAGCAGCAGGAACTTCTGGCCAAGAACATTGAGATCTACCGCGATGCCATGCAGCGCGCGGGGATCCAGCACCTATAAGAAGCGGGGCGGAGATACCACTACGGCAATTGAGGAAGGAATTGGCGGTTCCTGATCCGCGATTCCCCGAAATCGAGTCCGACCCGAGCGATCTCCCAAGGCCCGCGGCCATGATACTTTGGCCTGCCCACAGCTACATGGGGTACCCATCGGGGTGAGCGGAATCCAAGGGCCGGGGAGCTGAGGATGAAGTCGTCGATGTTGTCCACCAGCAGTTCGTCCAAAAGTTCGTGAAGGGCGTGCACCAGGGAGACCTGAAATTCATGCACCGAAGCGGGTAGGTCTATCTCCAGCCCGGCCACCCCGCCTGAGCCCAATACGATCAGCCTTTCGGCGCTCCCGGAAAAGGCTTCGAGCACAGGCAACCTTTCCAACCAGGAAACTGTCCGGCCCATGGCCGACTCAGGGCTGGTGTTGCCCTTGGTCCAAACAGCCACATCCCTGCAAAAGTCCTCCGCGACGCCAAGGTGCAGCAGTGTCATATGGAGCCCGCGGGGCCTACGCAGTGCCCAGACGTAGCTGCCCAGTTCTTCGTAGGCGGATGGACCCGAGCCAATGCCGAGGACCGGCACCTCCACCGTGATAGGCGGTGCTGTCTGCGTCGTTGAATCCCATCGCCCGCGCGGACGGTTGGCCATGGATGCAATTATGCTCCGGCAACAGTTCGTTCGCCCACGAATGCGGGTTCGACCGGCTGGCCTATTGAGTGTCTCTCAGTATCTGAGGCAGGAATCCCATCTGATCGAGACGCCATGTCAGCAACGGTGTCAACTCACTCGGCACCAGGCGGAGGCGGTAAATCCTCCTACCATCGCCAATCGGCTCGATGACACCTCGATCAAGGAGCTTCCGGATGTTCTGGCTACGTGTCGCAGCCGAACCCGGGAAAGCGGATTCAAGGTCCGCGGCTTTGGCCTCCCCCTTCTCCGCGACGATGAACAGGGCCCTTGCCTCATTCGCCGTAAACCGCGCGGACTGCAGTCCTCTTCGCAAAGCGGGCAGTAGAAGTTCTTCCGTTACGAAACCCTGGGTCCCCAGCATCGAAAGTTTCCTCATGTCAGCCAGGAGTCCCTCCAAAACATATGTGGACCACCGGACGAGCGCCGCAGGCTCTAGGGAATCCGCATCCTCGAGACGTTCGTAGTAGAGACTTCTGTTCTGGCCAAACACGGCAGTAGGGTTCAGCCCGCGGTAGCCGACGGCGTCCGAGAACCCGTGTCGCCTCATCGCCGCATACGTGAGGAGTCTTCCAACGCGCCCGTTCCCGTTGCCAAATGGATGAATCCACACAAAGCGGTGGTGGGCCAAAGCAATCTTCAGCAGTTCAAAGTTCTGCTCGACATCTGCGTTGATGAAATCCAGGAGTGAAGTCATTTCACTGTGGACATCACCCGGAGCGGGCGGGCGATGGGCGGATCCGCTGATGGTGACATCGCTCAGCCGGTAGGCGCCAGGCGTACGATCGCCCTCACGCTCCAGCCCTGCAACCGATATTCGATGGATTTCCCGAACGAGTCCGTGTGTCAGCGTGGTTCCCGGGCTCACCGTTGCATCGACGAAGGCCGTTGCTTGTTGCAGCTGGACGATCTCTTGAACACCATCATTTTGCTGCACGTCGCCATAGCGATCGGCTCGTTCCACACCCGCCACGGCGTCGACAATCGATGTGCGGTTTCCTTCGATACGCGCACTCATGATGTTCGACATCAGCTGGAAGAGGTCCTTCAACTGCGAAAAAATCGCAGGATGAGTCGTTCCGTCGCTCATGTCACTACGTATCCGTTCAAGCTCAATGATGGCCTTGGCCAACGGAGAACTGAACAGGAAGTCGGGAAACTCGATGGGCTTCATCGCATCAGGATTTTCGCCAGGGTAGTCATAACAATTAAGTCTATGCCCGCCTTTGCCCCTAGAAATCAACCCACTGGACATCATGAGAGCATCAGACAATTAAATCCGGGACATTCAGCATTTAAGCCGAAGGTCACCCCCCTGCCCTCGCGCCCTCGCGGAAGCTCTAACTGAGACGCGTGACTGCCGAGTTAATTGACCCCACCAGCCCCACCTTCACAATCCCAGTCCCACGTTGACACCGCCCTGTGACCTGTGCCATATTCTTAATCGTGAACCTGTCAGACAGCCGGACAGCCGGACAGGCCGCCACTGGACAGCCAGCCACCAGCCAGAAAGCTGCGGCCGGCCAGCGCACCGCCACAAGCGGCGCCGTCCCCCGGTCGGCCCAAGCACCCAGGCCATCAAGCCCTCGACCCCTCGCCCGATTCAGTGCCGCGGAGTCCGTCTTCAGTGCCATTCGCCAGGACATCGAAGACGGAAATGTGGAAGTGGGCGCCAAGCTCAACTCCGAGGCCACCTTGGCCGCACAATACGGGGTAAGTCGCTCGGTCATTCGTGAAGCCCTCCGTTCCTGCAATGCGCTCGGACTGACGGTCACGAAGACAGGCAAAGGCACGTTCGTTGTCGCAGACCGGGTGGCAAACGACCTCACGCTCGGCCAGTATTCAGCGCGGGACCTGAACGAGGCCCGCCCGCACATCGAAGTCCCCGCAGCCGGCTTGGCTGCAAAACGCCGTAGCCCGGAAGATCTTGAACACCTCAAGGAAATCGTGGCGTCAATGCTCTCCGAGACCGACCCCGAGACTTGGGTCAGCCTTGACGCCAGTTTCCATTCCGCCATCGCCCGCGCCAGCGGCAACAAGGTCTTTGAAAGCGTCGTCGCGGACATTCGCGACGCATTGGCCCACCAATCCGAAACCCTGAACATAGTGGCCGACCGCCAGCATGTTTCAGACGATGAGCACCTCCGCATTGTCGAAGCCATCGAATCCGGCGACTTCGCAGCCGCCGAAGCAGCGATGGCCGACCATCTCAGCGCCGTCAGCGTTGCCTTGGACACCATCCTCAGCAAATGATCCACCAACTGAAGGAAGCCATGCCCACCCCGCATGCAACGCGCACCACTGTGCCACAAAACACAGAGCCTAAACCCGCAATTCCAGCAACCCCGCGCCATGTCCCGCTGGTGGAACAGACCCGGGACGGCCTGGTCGAGAGCATCCACTACGGATCCCTCATCGCCGTCGGACCCGACGGCGAGACGCTGCTTGAGGCGGGCGAGCCCGACGCCGCGTTCTACCCACGGTCCTCCCTCAAACCGCTGCAGGCAGTCGCCATGGTCCGCGCCGGGCTCAGGCTTCCGGAGAACCTCCTTGCCCTCACCGCGGCAAGCCACTCCGGCGCTGCAATGCACCTCGACGGCGCCGCAAGAATCCTTGAAATGCACGGCCTGGACAAGGGCGCGTTGGAAAACAGCACCGACCTCCCGTACGGCACCGCCGAACGCGAAGAATGGCTCCGGGCCGGTAGCAAACCCACGCAACTCGCACAGAACTGTTCCGGCAAACACGCCTCCATGGCCGCCACCTGCGTGATCAACGGCTGGCCTGTCCAGGGCTACCTGCACCCCGGGCATCCCCTCCAGATGCTCGTGAAGGACACCATCACCGAGCTCACCGGCGAAGATGCGGCCGCCGTCAGCACGGACGGCTGCGGCACCCCGCTCTTCGCCCACAGCCTGCACGGCATGGCCCGGGCGTACAGCCGGTTGGCGGCGGCGGACGACGACGGAGCAGAAGGCCAAGTAGCCCACGCCATGCGGACATACCCCGAGATGGTGGCCGGAGAGGGTCGCGACGTCACGGCGATCATGCGCACCGTTCCCGGCTTGCTCGCCAAGGACGGCTTCGAAGGCCTCCAGGTGATCGGCTTGCGGAACGGCACCGGCGTCGCCATCAAGATCTCCGACGGCGGCGACCGCGCCCGCATGCCCGTCACCCTGCGCGTCCTCGAAGCCTTGGGGCTCGACGGCGGCCAGCTCGCTGCGCTTGCAAGCCCACCCGTGTTGGGCGGCGGCCACCCGGTGGGCGTCTTGCGTGCCGCGAACTTCCTCGCATCCTACTGACGCAGTCAAACAAGCACAGAAGACCAAAGGACCGCAATGACAACAGTCAATCACGCACGCCCGTTCCGCTCGGAACACGATCTCCTCGGCGACCGCGACGTCCCTGCTGATGCCTACTGGGGCGTGCACACGCTGCGTGCCATCGAGAACTTCCCCATCACCGGCCAGCCGCTGGCCAGCAACCCCAACCTCGTCAAGAGCCTCGCAGCGGTGAAGCTCGCCGCTGCGCGCACCAACCGCGAACTTGGCCTCCTGGATGACGGGCGGGCTGACGCTATCGAGCAAGCCTGCCAGGACGTCATGGACGGTAAGCTCCACGAGCAGTTCATGGTGGACGTCATCCAGGGCGGCGCCGGTACCAGCTCCAACATGAACGCGAACGAGGTCATCGCCAACCGCGCCCTCGAAATCCTCGGCCACCCCAAGGGCGACTACGCCAGACTGCACCCGAACGACCACGTCAACCTGAGCCAGTCCACCAACGACGTGTATCCCACGGCCGTCAACCTGGCCACCATTTTCTCGGTCCAAGGCCTGCTTGCGGCACTTCAGGAACTCCAGGTCGCCTTCGCGGAGAAGGGCGAGGAATTCCGCACGGTGGTCAAGATGGGCCGCACTCAGCTGCAGGACGCCGTCCCCATGACGCTCGGTCAGGAATTCGGCGGCTATGCCGTGACTGTCGGCGAGGACCGGGCACGCCTGGCCGAATCCCAGCTGCTGATCCACGAGATCAACCTTGGCGCCACCGCCATCGGCACCGGCCTGAACGCCCCTGTTGGCTACGCCGAGGCAGCCTGCCGGCACCTTGCCGAGATCACCGGCCTGCCGCTGGTCACGTCGGTCGACCTCATCGAGGCCACCCAGGACGTGGGCGCGTTCGTCCACCTGTCGGGCGTTCTCAAGCGCGTCGCCGTCAAGCTTTCCAAGATTTGCAACGATCTCCGCTTGCTGTCCTCCGGACCGCGGGCGGGACTGGGCGAGATCAACCTCCCGGCTGTGCAGTCGGGCTCGTCCATCATGCCAGGCAAGATCAATCCGGTGATCCCGGAAGTGGTCAGCCAAGTGGCCTATGAAGTCATCGGCAACGATGTCACTGTCACCATGGCAGCCGAAGCCGGACAGCTCCAGCTGAACGCCTTCGAGCCGATTATTGTCCACAGCCTCCACAAGAGCATCTCCCACCTGGAAGCCGCGTGCCGCACACTCACGTCGCGCTGCATCCGGGGCATCACCGCGAATACCGAACACCTGCGCCTCACGGTAGAGCAGTCGATCGGACTCGTCACGGCACTCAATCCGCACATCGGCTACGCCTCCGCCACCGCCATTGCCCAAGAAGCGCTGGCAAGCGGCAAGGGCGTCGCCGAGCTCGTTCTCGAACACGGCTTGCTGACCTCGGAGCAGCTCGATGAGCTCCTCCGCCCCGAACGCCTGGCCAACCTCAGCAACTAGCCTGAGCCGCGCAGAACGTCCGACGACGGCGGCACTCACCAGCCGCCGTCGGGCCTGAACGCGCGAAGAAACAGGCCGGACGGCAAGATCCGGACCCCCAACAGGACACCCCCTAAGGATTCCCATGACCAATGCACCCATCACGGACCACACGGTCCCGCCACAGGCGCACGCCACTGAAAAGCTCCTCCACGCCGAGGACACGGGCTATCACAAAAGCCTGAAGCCGCGTCAGATCCAGATGATCGCGATCGGCGGTGCCATCGGCACCGGCCTATTCCTGGGTGCCGGCGGCCGCCTCAACGCTGCGGGCCCCTCCCTCGTCATCGCGTACGCGGTCTGCGGATTCTTTGCCTTCCTGATCCTGCGCGCCCTCGGCGAACTCGTGCTGCACCGCCCGTCGTCGGGCTCCTTCGTCTCCTACGCCCGCGAGTTCTTCGGCGAGAAGGCTGCATTTGTCTCCGGCTGGTTCTACTGGATCAACTGGGCCACCACCACCATCGTGGACATCACCGCCGCGGCCCTCTACATGAACTTCTTCGGCAAATACGTCCCGTGGATGGGCGTTGTTCCGCAGTGGGCATGGGCCTTGATCGCGCTGGTTGTTGTCCTGAGCCTGAACCTGGTTTCCGTCAAGGTGTTCGGCGAAATGGAGTTCTACTTCGCGCTCATCAAGGTGGCCGCGCTGGTGGCCTTCCTCTTGGTCGGCACCTTCTTCGTCATCTTCGGCACCCCGGTACCGGGCCAAGAGGTCGGCTTCAGCCTCCTCACGGACCACGGCGGCATCTTCCCCAACGGCCTGCTGCCGATGATCATCCTCATGCAGGGTGTGCTGTTCGCCTACGCTTCGATCGAGCTCGTGGGCACGGCGGCCGGTGAGACAGAAAACCCCGAGAAGATCATGCCCAAGGCCATCAACTCCGTCGTCTTCCGCATCGGCGTGTTCTACGTCGGATCGGTCATCCTGCTTGCGTTGCTGCTGCCGTACACCTCGTATGTCAAGGGTGTCAGCCCGTTCGTCACGTTCTTCGGCCACATCGGCATCCAGGGCGTGGACGTGATCATGAACCTCGTGGTCCTCACAGCCGCGCTGTCGTCCCTGAATGCCGGGCTGTACTCCACCGGCCGCATCCTGCGCTCCATGTCCGTAGCCGGTTCGGCTCCGAGGTTCGCCCAGCGCATGAACAAGGCCGGTGTCCCTTACGGCGGCATCGCCATCACCGCCGGGGTCTCCCTCCTCGGCGTCCCGCTGAACTACCTGGTCCCGGCCGATGCCTTCGAGATCGTCCTGAACGTCGCGTCGGTGGGCATCATCGTCACCTGGGCAACCATCGTCCTGTGCCAGATGCAACTCAAACGATGGGCGGACAAGGGTTGGCTGAAGCGTCCGTCCTTCCGGATGTTCGGCGCCCCCTACACTGGCTACCTTTCGCTGCTGTTCCTGGTGGGCGTACTGGTCATGGTGTTCATCGACTCCCCGCTCACCATGTTGGTCACGGCAATTGCCTGCGCCCTCATGGTGGTCGGCTGGTACCTGTGCCGCAAGCAAATCCACGAGCTCGCCGCAGCCCGCGACGGTTTCACCGGCAGCTCGCCCGTGGTCGCCAACTTGCCGGTTGCCGGTTCGGAGAACAGGATCTAGGGTTCCAGCACTCAGTGCCCGACGGCGGCCGGCGCCTTCCCGCGAAGGTGCCGGCCGCCGTCGTCCGTTAAGTCCCCAACGTGCGGCGAGCCCCCATATCCCGCGAAATGTGACCAGGCCAATTTGAATTCCGGTGGCACTATGGAAGAAAGGACACCCCGCAGCTCAAAGGAGAGAATGCACGTGAAATTTGCCCGTTTAGGACCGTCCGG
Organism: Arthrobacter sp. DMZ02-1R; assembly: GCF_057747935.1. Classification (NCBI taxonomy): domain Bacteria; kingdom Bacillati; phylum Actinomycetota; class Actinomycetes; order Micrococcales; family Micrococcaceae; genus Arthrobacter; species Arthrobacter sp. DMZ02-1R. The sequence goes on along the minus strand of NZ_CM173230.1, from coordinate 324,661 downwards.
CCACGAGCAGCCGGTGGTCTTCGCCACAGACGCTGAAGGCACGGAACGGTACTTCGATCTGCGCCCACTGACTGCTGACATCGACGGCGCTTTCCTCGCCGCCGGCGGTATCGCCAGTACGCAGGAAGCGCTCGACGCCGGACGGTTGCCCGCCGTTCAAGCTGAAGGGCTGCGAGTCGGCGCCCCGATTGCCCGGCCAGGTGCCGTCGTCGGGATCGGCCTAAACTACGCTGCACACGCCGCGGAGTCCGGAGCCACACCGCCCGAAGTGCCAGTCGTCTTCCTGAAGCCCTCCAACACAGTGACCGGACCATTCGACGCGGCCCCCATTCCGCCTTCGTCGGAAAAGTACGACTGGGAAGTGGAACTCGGAATCGTCATCGGACGGGAAGCCACCTACCTGGCTGACCTGGACGAAGCGTCGGTGTGCATCGCTGGCTACGTTCTTGCAAACGACCTGTCCGAACGTGAACTGCAGCTCCCCGGCGCCGCCGGGCAATGGACCAAGGGCAAGACTCTCCCGCAATCCACTCCACTGGGGCCGTGGCTGGTTCCTGCTGGCGAGATCGACGCAGCTGCATTGCGCCTGCGCACCTGGGTGAATGGCGAGGCTCGCCAGGACTCCACCACCGCGGACCTGATTTTCGATCCTGCCACCCTTGTCCACCACGTGAGCCAGCACATGGTGCTGGAGCCGGGAGACGTCATCATCACGGGCACGCCGGAAGGTGTGGCTTTGTCCGGCCGTTTCCCGTATATCCGGTCAGGCGACGTTGTTGAGATTGAAATAGAAGGGCTCGGCCGCCAGCGCAAAGAGTTCCACCTGGCCACGTAACGCAACGCCCCCGCAACCCCGCGCCGCCACGTGTTCGCCTATGCTCAACAGCAGGCAATCGATGGCGATCCACCAAGGAGCAGGCATGAGCAATTGGCGCATCAGGGACTTCCACTCGTCGGATATGGACGGCATCCTGCACCTTTGGGAGTCGCTCAAAGCAGACAATGTTGAGCCGGTCTATGCGCTCTCAGAGGTGCTGGCGTCTTGCGAGAAGGACCACGCCGTCGTGGCCGTGCAGGGCGACCAGGTGGTGGGCGCCGCCGTCGGACGTGCTGCCCATGACCAAGGCTGGATCGTCTTCTTGGCCACGCTGCCCGAGTTCCGCGGCCGCGGGATCGGTACTTCCCTGCTGGCCGCCGTCGAGAATCGGATGGCTCCGCATGGCCTCAACAAGCTCTCAGCCCTGATGCCGGAAAGCGAAACCCGCGTGGAAGCGTTCCTAGGCCGCGGCTTCGTTGTGAAGAAAAACCTGCGCTACTTCGAGCGCACCATTCCGGTGCAGCGCCAGGAGCTCGAGCCGCTGAGCCTGCTGGGTGGTCGGATCCTGGCCCGCGACCTCTGGGAAAACGTCGCCGGCATGCGGCGCGAAAAGGAACTGCTGGAACGCCGGCTTGTCCTGCCGCTGGCCGAGGCCGATCTCGCGGACGAGTACGGCGTGGTGCCGCCACGCGCCGTCGTACTCTTCGGTCCTCCGGGGACCGGCAAGACGACGTTCGCCAAAGCCATCGCGTCGCGCCTTGAGTGGCCTTTCGTGGAAGTCTTCCCCTCGCGCCTTGCCGCCGATCCCAAGGGCTTGGCGGGCGCGTTGCGCGAGACGTTCCTGGAAATCGCCGAACTGGAGCACGCCGTCGTCTTCATCGACGAGGTGGAGGAAATCGCGTCCCAGCGGTCCGGCGAGCCGCCGTCGCCGCTGCAGGGTGTCACCAACGAGCTCCTCAAGATCATTCCGGCCTTCCGCGAACAGCCCGGCCGCCTGCTTGTATGCGCCACCAACTTCATCCGCGCCTTGGACACTGCCTTCTTGCGCCACGGCCGCTTCGACTACGTGATCCCCATCGGCCTGCCCGACGTCCACGCCCGCGAGGCCATGTGGCAGCGATTCATCCCGGCCACGGTGGTGGATTCCGTGGATGTCGCGTTGCTGGTGGACCGTACCGAAGGCTTCTCCCCCGCGGACATTGAGTACGCAGCGCGCAGCGCCTCCCAGCGCGCTTTGGAAAAAGCCGTGTACGACGACGGCGCCTCCGCCGGGGGCCCCGCACCGGCGTCGAACGGTCGCAAGGGACCGATCACGCAGGACTATCTCGACGCAATCGCCGATACCCGCACCACGGTCAGCGACGAGGTCCACCAGGACTTCCTCGAGGACATCGACGTGCTGGGTCGCGTGTAGTCAATGCAACGCGGGGTCACTTACGGCCCATATTCGGGCCCGGAACGGGCGCTAAGTGACCCCGTGTTGCTGAAGGAGGAGCGATGACCCTGTTTCTGACGATCCTGAGCGGCGTCGCGTGGACCGCGGTCTACATTTGTGCGATCCTGGTCGGATTTCGCGACAAGAGCTACGCGATCCCGGCGGCAGCCCTGGGGCTGAACATCGCGTGGGAGGCCATCTACGCGGTGCATTCGCTCAGCACGAGACTCTCCGTTCAGGGAGTCATCAACATTGCCTGGGCGCTTGCCGACGTCGTGATTGTGTACACGTTCCTTCGGTTCGGCAGGCGGGAACTTCCCGGGTTTGTCACGCGGCCACTGTTCATCGGATGGGCGGTCCTGCTGGGCCTTGCAGCTTTCGCCGTGCAGTGGCTGTTCATCGCCGAGTTCGATTGGGATCCCGCATCCCGGTACGCCGCTTTCCTGCAGAATCTCCTGATGTCCGGCCTGTTCATTGCCATGTTCGTCGCCCGCCGCAGCCTGCGAGGCCAATCCATGCTGATCGCCGTGGCGAAGTGGATCGGGACGCTCGCGCCCACCATCACCTTCGGCGTCCTCGAGAATTCACTGTTCATTCTGGGCATTGGCGCCCTCTGCAGCGTCTTCGACCTCACGTACATTGGGCTGCTGTGGTGGGCCAAGAGGAACCCTGGGGCTCTCGCCCGGGCCAGGGACCCGGAAGGCCTCCCGGCGGTACCCTGACTCAAGGTGCGTCCGGCAGACTAGGCGAAACACCGGCACGAACGTGCCGATTCCTATCGAAAGGGCCTTGATTCGCCTTCCATGGAGGCGGAAAATGGAGAAACCGGCACGAACGTACCGGACGCGTGCACGCGCATGCCCACATAACGCGAGGGAGGGTGGACATGTCCCCCAAGGAATTCACCAAGTCCCTGGGCGCCAAGGTCCGTGCCCGCCGTGCATCGCTCAGCCTGAGCCAGTCCGATCTCGCTGACCTCGCCGGCGTCTCGGAGCGTTTCGTCCGTTTCGTGGAGCAAGGGAAGGCCACTGTCCAGTTGGAACCACTCTTGGCTGTGCTTGGCACACTGGGCCTTGAACTCACAGTGAAGGCCGCGAGCAGCCAGTCCACTCGACCATGACCTTCCACCGCATCGCCGACGTCTATAAGCAAGGCGTCCTGGCCGCCCGGATCGAGCGGCGTGAGGGCGGCACCAAGTTCAGCTACTTGCCGCGGTACCTCGAATCGGGCGGCCCTGCTGTTGCCACAACGCTCCCGCTGACGAACCAGGCCGTGTTCACGCCGAGCGGCGCCGTTCCGCCCTATTTCACCGGGCTCCTCCCGGAGGGCCGCCGCCTGAATTCGCTGCGCAGGGCGGTCAAAGCCAGCGCCGACGACGAGCTCGCGCTCCTGATGGGCGCGGGAGGAGACGCCGTCGGCGATGTCCAGACCGTCCCCCACGGCGAGCCGCCCACGGAAGGAGGCTCCGCCGTCGTGCTCGATTCAAAGCTGCCCCTCGACTTCGACGCGCTGCTCGGCGATTCGGGGCTTATCGATCCGGTAGCGTTGGCCGGTGTGCAGGACAAGTTGTCGGCCGGGATGATTTCGCTCCCGGTGGCACAAGCGGGCAAGCGCTTCATCCTCAAACTCAACGCACCCGAGTTCCCGTTCGTCGTGGAAAACGAGTTCCTCATGTTCCGCTATGCGCGCAAGCTGCGGATTCCGGTGAGCAACGTCCAGTTAGTGCACGACGTCGGCGGGCGGGCCGGGCTGCTCGTGGAGCGTTTCGATCGCCTCACCGGAACTGACGGCACTCCGGTGCGCCTCGCCGTCGAGGACGGGGCACAAGTGCTGGGACTGTATCCGGCGGACAAGTACAGCGTGCCTTTTGGCGAGGTGTGCGCCGCGTTGGCAGCCCATTGTTCCGCGCCCCTGCCGGCCTTGCGGAACCTCGCCCTCCAGCTCGCGTTCGCTTGGCTCAGCGGCAACGGCGATCTCCATGCCAAGAATGTGTCCATAGTTCAGTCACAGTCAGGGGTGCAGTCACCGCTGGGCGAGTACACCATCGCCCCGGTCTACGACATCCCCTCCACCGTGGTCTACGGGGACAAGACCCTCGCGCTAGGCATCGGCGGGAAAAAGATCGGCATCTCCCGCAAACATTTCCTCGCCTGGGCCGGAAAACTAGGGCTGACAGGGCGCGCGGCGGAGGGAGTCCTGGAGCTCGCGCTCAAAGCGTCGGGCCCGCTGATCACCGACCTCGACGCCGGCGCCTCACCCTTCGGGCCGATCCAGACCAGGGACTGGGTCAAAGAACTCAAGCATCGGCGAAGGTTGATGGGCGGGGACTAGTCCGCGTCTCCTCAAGCCGCCGGCCAGATGATCAAAAATAACTCTTCCATCGCCCGCGCAGTGTCATGTACCATTGCACATATCACGTGACATAGAACACATCGTCGATGTTTCACTTGCTCTCACATGGAAGATCGCTATGACCCTTTCAGAAATCGCTGACGGTAGGATCGCTCCCCGTCTCGGCATCAAGCTAGACAACATTTCGAAGCACTTCGGCGACCACGTCGTACTTGATGATGTTTCCCTGCATGTCCAGCCGGGAACTGTCACCGCCCTTATCGGCCCCTCCGGTGCAGGCAAGAGCACCTTCTTGCGGTGCATCAACCTCCTGGAGCGGCCCGATTCCGGCACCATCCGGGTTGCCCAGCACACCATTGAGCCGGGCAAGGACGTTAACAGCCGGGATCTCGCTGCCCTTCGGCGCACGGTGGGCATGGTGTTCCAGTCCTTCAATCTCTTCCCTCACATGTCCGCACTGAAGAACATCAGCTTTCCGCAGCAGAAGGTCCTTGGACGCAGCAAGGAAGAGGCCGACGAGCGCTCCATGCAGTTGCTTGAGCGGGTGGGCCTCAAAGAGAAGGCCTCGCAGCACCCCGGGCGATGCTCCGGCGGCCAGCAGCAGCGCATTGCGATTGCCCGCGCCCTGGCCCTGGATCCGGGCATCATGCTCTTCGACGAGCCGACGTCGGCGCTCGATCCGGAGGTAGGGCTTGAGGTCCTGGCCGTCATGCGTGAGCTTGCGGCGGACGGCATGACGATGATCGTGGTGACCCACGAGATGCAGTTCGCCCGAGACGTCTCCGACACGCTCGTGGTCATGGCCGATTGCAAGATCATCGAGCAAGGTGATCCCCGGGCCATCATGAGCGATCCGCAGGAGGCCCGCACCCGACGCTTCCTGCGCGCAGTGCTGGAGCGCTGACATGGACGCACTTTCCGCGGTCCTTCAGGGGCTGCCCATGACGATCATGCTGACACTGTCCGCGTTCATGATTGGCATCGTCGGTGCCGTTCCACTCGCGGTGGGCTTGTCGTCGTCGAACGTTCTGGTTCGGCTGGCGTCGCGGCTCTTTGTGGACCTCGTCCGCGGAGTGCCGATCATCGTGTGGCTATTCCTCCTGAAGTTCGGCATCCAGATCGGCACTTTCAAGTTCAACCCGGTGGGCGCAGCGGTGGTGGGCCTCGGCGTCGTCTCCATTGCGTACCTTGCCGAGATCTACCGAGGCGGGCTACAGGGGGTGCCGCGCGGCCAGGGCGAGGCAGCGAATGCCCTCGGCTTGACCCGCGGGACCACGTTCTACCGTGTGATGGTCCCGCAGGCCTTCCGAATCGTCTCCCCGTCCATCGCGACCTACCTGACGGGCCTGCTGAAGGACTCCTCGATCGCTTCGACGATCATCGTCACTGAAATGGTCTTTCAGTCCCAGGCCTTCGCCCGGCAGCATCCCAGCGTGGAAGGAATCCTGCCCTACATCATCGTGGGCATTCTCTACATCGTGCTGAGCCTGCCAGTCGCCTACTTGTCCCGTCGACTCGATTCCCGCATGAGGAAGGCCATCTACGCATGACCTGGCTAACAGAATGGGCGGGCTACCTCCCTCAGATGATGTCCGGCCTCGGCATCAGTCTCCTGATCGCCGGCATTTCGATCTTCTTCGGCTATCCATTGGGGCTGGCACTCAGCCTCATGGTGACCGCCAAGAACCTGGCCGTCCGCACCGCGGGACTCGCCGTCGTCGAAATCGGCCGAGGCGCGCCGGCCCTGGTGATCCTCTACCTCTTCTACTACGGCTTGCCCAAGTTCGGGATCGCGTTCGAAAGCATCACGGCCGCTTGCCTCGCCCTCACGTGGAACTCGGCGGCGTACTCAAGCGAGATCATGCGGGCAGGCCTCCAGTCGGTGGCCCGCGGACAGCTTGAGGCTTCCAACGCCCTTGGCTTGTCGCAACGCGACACATTCTTCCGGGTCATCATGCCGCAAGGCATGCGCTCGGCAATCCCCGGGCTGATGGGAGTCGCGATCCAGATGTTCCAAGGGACGTCCCTGGCGTACGCGATCGCGGTCCCGGAGCTCATGAAGTCCGCGTACAACATCGGCAGCCAGGACTTCAACTACCTGCAGATCTTCACCCTCGCGGGCCTCTGCTACGCCGCCATCTCCATGCCGGCCACGTGGATCACCGTCTTCTTTGAGAAGCGCATGGCCCGCCACGCGTGATAATCCCCCGCAACTGACCGCTCCACCGACATCCCGCAGCACCCCAACACCAACAGGAGGAACCATGAATACCCATCGTCTCAAAGGCGCCGGCATCCTGACTGCCAGCGCGATCGCCCTCAGCCTCGGCCTCACAGCCTGCGGCGGATCCTCGGGCGCAACCACAGCTTCGTGCACGCCAAAGCACCAGGGCATCCAGACCGTCGCACCGGGGAAGCTGACGGTCGGTGTCATCGACATCCCGCCGTTCAGCAGCTACAACAGCGGCAAGCCCAACGGCATCGACATCGCGATCGTCAGCAAGATTGCGAAGGACGAGTGCCTTGAACCCGCCTACCAGCAGGCCACCTACGCAGATGCCGTGCAATCCATTTCCGGCGGCAACATCGACCTCGCCGTGGGTACCATCGACGCAACCGAGAAACGCCTCAAGGCAGTCGACTTCTCCGCGTCTACCTACCTCGATGGCATGGGCATCGTTTCCAAGTCGGGCGCCACCACCGTCTCGGACCTAGAGAAGATGAACAAGGTCGGCACGATCGACGGTTATCTCTGGGTTGAGGACCTCAAGAAGATCCTGGGCGACAAACTGGTCACCTACCCCAGCAGCGTCGAGCTCAAGGCGGATTTCGACGCCGGCCGCCTGGACGCCGACGTCGACGCATACGGCGTGCAGGTGCTTCAGTTCAAGGGCCTCTCCGGGGTCAAGGTCGCTCTCGCGAACGAGAAGCCGGACCCGCGCGTCGGGGCAATCGCTCACGCACCTGAAGCCGCGTTCCCGATGACCAAAGGCAACAAGAGCCTCCAGGACGCACTCAGCTCCGGCATCACCGCACAGCGCGCGGACGGCACTATCACCAAGCTCCTCACCGACGCGGGCTTGTCCGAAGGACTTGGGAAAGTCGCCGAAAAGCAGTACGTAGTTCCTGCAAGCTAACCCTTCCCACTCCCTCCAGCTGACGAAATTCAGCAAACCCGGGCGCCGGGTTTCGGCCCGGCACCCACTTAGACCACCTGTGCAATGTCACATGGTAGATTAGGCTGTGAGGTACCTCACGGCAGCACAATGACGGCGCCGCGCGTGCCCCACCGAAAGGACCAACCATGACTGAAACCCGCAAGCCTTGGCACGGGGTACTCGTTGCCACCGCACTGCCGTTCAAGGACGATCTCAGCATCGACTACGACGCCTACGCTGAGCACGTCCGCTTCTTGGCAAACGCAGGCTGCGACGGCGTAGCCCCCAACGGATCACTGGGCGAGTACCAAACGCTGAGCGATGAAGAGCGCGCCCGCGTCATCACGACTGCGGTCGAGGCCGCGCCCGATGGCTTCACCGTGATGTCCGGCATCGGCGCCTACGGCGGGCTGCAAACGCAGAAGTGGGCCGAGCAGGCCGCCGAGGCCGGCGCGAAGGCGCTCATGTTGCTCCCTCCGAATGCCTACCGCGCCAACGACGAAGAGGTAGTTGACCACTATCGCCGCGCCGCGGCCGTCGGTCTGCCGATCGTGGCTTACAACAACCCCATCGACACCAAAGTGGACCTGACTCCGCAGCTCATCGCCCGCCTCCACGGCGAGGGGCTCATTGTCGGCGTGAAGGAATTCACCGGCGACGTGCGCCGCGCCTACGAAATCAAGGAACTCGCCCCCGAAGTGGACCTTCTCATCGGCACCGACGACACCGTCGTCGAGATGGGCCTGGCCGGTGCCGTCGGCTGGGTAGCCGGGTACCCCAACGCGATTCCGGAATCCACGTTGGAGCTCTACCGGCTCTCAACCTCAGGCGACCTCTCTGACCTGGAACGCGCCCGCGAGATTTACCGCGATTTGCACTCCCTGCTGCGTTGGGACAGCAAGACAGAGTTCGTCCAGTCCATCAAACTGTCCATGGATATCGTTGGCCTCCGCGGAGGCGCCTGCCGCCCACCCCGGGGCCCGCTCGCCCCCGCAGTGCGCGAAGCCGTCATCCGCGACACAGAAACAGCCCTCGCCAAGGGTTACAAATAACCCACCAACCATCGATTGCCCCGTAACTGTCGTTATCGGCCCCCAAAACGACAGTTGCGGAGCAATCGATGAAAAGAAGGAGCACTCGATGAGAACCACGCGCATCTTCCACGCCGTCGACTCCCACACCGAGGGCATGCCCACGCGCGTCATTACGGGTGGCATCGGCGCGATTCCCGGCGCCACGATGGCCGAGCGCAGGCTGTGGTTCATGGAGAACAGCGATTGGATCCGCACTCTCCTCATGACCGAGCCTCGAGGCCACGCGTCCATGAGCGGGGCAATCCTCCAGCCACCGACGCGGCCGGACGCGGACTTCGGGGTGCTCTTCATCGAGGTTTCCGGACTCTTGCCGATGTGCGGGCACGGCACCATCGGCGTCGCAACAGTGCTGGTGGAAACAGGAATGGTCGAGGTGGTCGAGCCGGTCACCACCGTGCGGCTCGACACCCCGGCCGGGCTGGTGATCGCCGAGGTGGCGGTCAAGGACGGGCATGCCGAGTCGGTGACCATCCGCAATGTGCCCTCCTTCGTGGACCGCCTCGACGCGGTTGTTGAGGTCCCTGGCTACGGCACCATTGCTTACGATCTGGCTTTCGGCGGCAATTTCTACGCGATCGTGGACTTGGACAGCCTCGGATTGCCCTTCGAGCGCTCCCGAAAGGATGACCTCCTCAAGGCCGGTCTCGCCATCATGGACGCCATCAACGCCAACGACGAGCCTGTCCACCCCACGCGGGAAGACATCCGCGGTTGCCACCACGTCTACCTCAAGGCCCCTGGTTCGACGGCGGAGCATTCCCGTCATGCCATGGCCATCTACCCTGGTTGGTTCGACCGCTCCCCTTGCGGCACCGGCACCAGCGCAAGGATGGCGCAACTGCACGCGCGCGGCGAACTCGCCTTGGACACAGACTTCATCAACGAGTCCTTTATTGGTTCGCGCTTCATCGGTCGGCTGGTGGAAGAGACCGAGGTAGCAGGGCGCTCCGCGGTGGTCCCCACCGTGACTGGACGGGCTTGGCTGACCGGAACTGCACAGTACTTCCTCGATCCCACCGATCCCTTCCCGGAAGGGTTCCTGCTGTGACACTCCCTTACTTTGATGCTGCGGCGGTGCGGGCGGCGGCCCCGTGGACGACGGCGATCGCCGCCCTCGAGCGGGCGCTCCTGGATGGCGTAGACCCGGAGGAGGACAGCCCCCGGATCTTCAGTCCTGCTCCGGGCGGGGAGTTCCTGCTCATGCCCGCAATCGGCCAACAGTACAGTGGGGTCAAGGCCCTCACCGTGGCCCCCGGGAACCCGGCGCGGGGACTTGAGAAGATCCAAGGCATCTACCTGCTGCTCGACTCGGACACCCTGGCTCCTCTCGCCGTGATGGATGGCAACGAGCTCACGGCCATCCGCACCCCTGCCACCACCCTCCTTGCCGTGAAACATATTCTCGCAGCGGCCGCCGGGGGTGCCCCGGAGACGCCGCGCGTGCTCGTCTTCGGGGCGGGCATCCAAGCCCTCAACCACCTGCGGGCGGCGAGCGCCGTGCTCCCGGCGGCGAGCTTCGCCGTCGTCGGCCGGCGCCCCGAGCGCGTGAAGGTTCTAGTCGACAAGCTTGCGTCCGAGGGAATCGAGGTCCGTCCGGCAAGCGCGGCAGAGGTATCCAGTGCCGATGTGGTGCTCTGCACGACGTCGTCGCGTACTCCGCTGTTCGACGGCGGTCTGGTAGCTCCTGGTGCGGTCGTCGCCGCGGTGGGCCAACACGGGCTGGACGCACGCGAGGTGGATGCTTCCCTCGTGCTCCGCAGCGACGTCGTGGTGGAGGGGCGGGCCTCGGCATGGCGAGAAGCCGGAGACCTCATTCCGGCCCGAAGCGTCGAGGAATGGAAGGCGATCCGCCCGGCCAATCTGCGGGAGCTGGTCAACGGCGAGTTCCAACGGACTCCGGGCCGGCCCTGCCTGTACGCGGGTGTGGGTATGGCATGGGAGGACCTCGTGACAGCGGCCTTGGTGTATGAAGGAGGCACTAGACCATGACGCCTGCACAAGGAGTGCCCACCGTGCCAGCCAACAACAAGCTTCCCATCGCGCCTTTGGGTCGCCAGCGAAGCCTCCGCGAATCCGTCACCGAATCGCTTCGCGCGGCAATCATCGCCGGCACCCTCGAGGAAGGCACCATGTACTCGGCGCCGGCTCTCGGCGCGGCGTTCGGCGTCTCGGCCACTCCGGTGCGCGAGGCGATGATGGACCTCACTCGCGAAGGCTTGGTGGAAACAGTGAAGAACAAGGGCTTCCGCGTCACCAGCATGAGCGACCGTGAACTCGACGAAATCACCCAGATCCGACTGCTGATTGAGCCGCCGGTCATGGCCGACGTCGCCGGAACGGTCCCACCGTCAGGCATGGCCGTGCTGCGCTCATTGGCTGACAACATCGTCGAGTCGGCGCGCGAAGGAGACCTGGCCGGATACCTTGCCGCCGACCGAGACTTCCACGCCGAGTTGCTCCGCTATTCGGGCAACAACCAGCTCGTTGAACTCGCCACCAGCTTGCGCACCCGAACCCGCATGTACGGACTCAAGACTTTGAGCGAGAGCAACCGCCTGGCCGACTCGGCCCAGGAACACCATGAACTGCTTGACCTCGTGGAAGCCGGCGAAGGGGCTGCCGCACAGGAATTCATGCGCCGCCACATCGGCCACGCCCGGGGACTCTGGGCCACCGGCGAGGCCGAGACACCACCCGAGGAGCAACAGACATGAACCAAGGCAGCGACGTCCTCGTCATCGGTGCCGGGGTCATCGGGGCGGCCACCGCCTACTTCGCCGCGCGGCAGGGCCTCTCGGTCACGGTCATCGACAAAGGCCTGCCTGCGAGCGGAACCTCCTCCGCTTGCGAGGGGAACATCCTCGTCTCGGACAAGGAACTCGGCCCCGAGCTTGAGCTCACGCGCTACTCCCTGGGGGTCTGGCACGGAGACCTTGGCGAACACAAGAAGCTCTGGGAATTCGAATCCAAGGGCGGGATCATCGTGGCCTCGCGCGAGAGCAGCCTCGCTTCTTTGAACCGCGTCATGGCCGTGCAGACGGGCTATGGAGTGGCGGTTGAGGAGCTGGACCAAGATGCGCTGCGCGAAGCGGAACCGCATATTTCCCGCGATGCTCTGGGCGGCGCAAGCTACTCCGAGGACTGCCAAGTCCAGCCGATGCTCGTCGCGGCCCACCTGGTCCGGCTTGCAACCGAGGCCGGAGCACGATTCCTGGCGGACACTCCCGTGACCGGCTTCCTGCGTAGCAGCAACCGTGTGACCGGCGTCAAGACCCCTCGCGGGGACTTCTCCGCGGACGCTGTGGTGAACTGTACGGGCACTTGGGCGGGGGAGCTCGCCGCAATGGCCGGGGTAAGCGTGCCGGTCCTCCCCCGTCGCGGCTTTATCATGGTCACCGAGCCTCTCCCGCCGATGGTCCATCACAAGGTCTACGCCGCCGAGTACATCGACAATGTCGGCAGTTCCGATGCCGGCCTGCAGGCATCGCCGGTGGTTGAAGGCACCCCCAGCGGCACCATCCTGATTGGCTCCACACGTGAACGTGTGGGCTTCGACCGCACCGGGAGCACGAACGCACTGAGCCTGCTGGCCCGAAACGCCACTGCGTTGTTCCCCTTCTTGGAGCATGTCAAAGCCATCCGGCACTATCACGGATTCCGCCCGTACTGCCCGGACCACCTGCCGGTGATCGGGCACGACGAGCGCGCTCCCGGGCTATGGCATGCTGCTGGACACGAGGGCGCCGGTATCGGCCTCTCTGTGGGGACGGGCAAGCTCCTTGCCCAAGCGCTGGTTGGCCAAGCCCCGGACCTCGACCTTTCACCCTTCGCTCCGGCGCGCTTCGGCGAACTCCTTCCCGGCGAACCAGTCCGCCACTCCAGTTCGCAGCACCCCACTTCGCCCCCGCCCGCAGAACGCCAGTCCCCAGAACACCAGTCCGCAGAACCCCGTGAGGAGGCCAGCGCATGAGTACCCCAACACGAGGCGCAGCAGAGACGCCCCCAAGCGCCGCCGTCGTCCGCGTGAGCTTTGATGGGCGCCCGCTTGAGGCAGCTCCGGGCCAGAGTGTCGGCGCCGCTTTGACCGCGCGAGGCATCACCGCCTGGCGCGCCACACGCAAAGGGGCGAGGCCGCGCGGGCTGTTCTGCGGCATCGGCGTGTGTTTCGACTGCCTGTTGACGGTCGACGGCGCCACCAACCAACGCGCGTGCCTCGTTGAGGTTCGCGAGGGCATGGCAATTGAAGGCTCATGCCCAGAGGATCCCTCGGAAGAACCCGGAGGACGAGCATGACGCCCATCGTCACCGCCGACGTCGCCGTCGTGGGTGCGGGTCCCGCCGGTCTTGCCGCAGCCGTTTCGGCCGCCGAAACCGGAGCCGCCGTGGTACTCGTGGACGCGGGCGCCCAGCCGGGCGGCCAGTTCTGGCGACACCGGCCCGAAACCGTGCTGCCAGAGCCGGATGGCCGCGGCCACCACGGGTGGAAGACTTACCTTGACCTCCGTACGAGGTTCGACGCCGCTCGCCACCGAGGGCTCATCACGTACCTTCCCGGGCTCCAAGTCTGGATGGGGCAGCAAAACCAGCCAGCTCAAGGCGACGACGCCGGCTTCACTTTGCGCACGACGCCCACCGTCGCGGAGGCCGCCCCGGATGCAGGCACCGCCGGTCCCCAAACCGTCGTCGCGCGCCGCCTTGTCCTCTGCCCGGGCGGCTACGATCGCCAGCTTCCGGTTCCCGGCTGGGATCTCCCCGGCGTGATGGCCGCCGGTGGCATCCAGGCCTTCATCAAGGCCAACGGAATGCTGCCCGGGAAGCGCTTCGCGATCGCAGGGACCGGTCCTTTCCTGCTCCCGGTTGCTGCGAATATCGCCGAGGCTGGTGGCAAGGTCCTCGCCGTGCTCGAATCCTCCTCCCCGACCGCTTGGCTGCCGCATCTGCGGGCTGCCGCGGGAGTGCCGGAGAAGGCACTTGAAGGAGTGGAATACGCTGCAGTCTTCGCCCGGCACCGGATTCCGTACCGCACACGCAGCATCGTCACCGAAGTCCTCGGATCCCGGGCCAGTGGATCCGGGGCCCTCGGTACAGATCGCGTGTCCGGCGTAAGCACGGCCAAGGTCGATGCTGAGGGCAGAGTCAGACCCGGAACAGAGCGCATCTACGAGGATGTAGACGTGGTGGGCTTCGGCTGGGGTTTCACGCCACAAATGGAACTGCCCCTGTCCTTCGGCGTCGAAACCCGGCTCGACGCCGACGGCTCGCTGGTCGGAGTGGTCGATGAGCGCCAGCAGTCCAGCGTCCCGGGCCTATATCTCGCGGGTGAGGTCACCGGCGTCGGTGGGGCAACATTGGCCGTCCTTGAGGGCATCGCGGCCGGCACTGCCGCAGCGGGCGGCTCCGCTGTACCGGAGAAAACCGCCGCGCGGCATCGCCGTTTCGCAGAAGCAATGCACGGGGCGCACCCGGTTCCCGCCGCTTGGCAGAACTGGCTCACTCCGGAGACCACCGTATGCCGCTGCGAAGAAGTCACCGCCGGCCAGATCACTGAAGCCCGGGAAAGCCTCGGTGCCCGCGATGCGAGGAGCCTCAAGTCCTTTACCCGCGCCGGAATGGGTTGGTGCCAAGGCCGCGTGTGCGGCTTCGCGTCGGCCTGCCTTGGCGCAGGATCGGGCACTTCTCCAACTGCCGAGTCCCTCTCCAGCGTCGCCAAACGGCCGCTCGCAGCGCCCGTGGGCATCGGCGAACTCGCCGCGTTGGACGCTGACTTCGACGACCCCACGAACCCCCTCCTGAAAGGAGACCGAGCATGACCACCGTCGCCCAAAACACGCCCGGCAAGCAATCCGCTTCCAGAGCCGTAACGCCCACGACTGACGCCGAGCTGGAATCGTTCCTCGCCGCTGCCCAGTCAGCCGCGGCGCCGCTCGCCGCCTTGCGGCCTGCCGAACGCGCAAAGCTGCTCGACGCCGTCGCCGACGCCCTCGACGCCGCCGCAGACCAGTTACTCCCCGTGGCACAACTCGAGACCCGCCTGGCCGAGAGCCGCCTCCGCGGTGAGCTCAAGCGGACCACCTTCCAACTGCGCCTTTTCGGGGAACTGTTGCGCGACGGCGGTTACCTTGACGCCCGGATCGACCACGCCGACCCCGACTGGCCCATGGGCGCCCCTCGGCCGGATATTCGCCGTGTACTGGCACCCTTGGGGCCGGTGGTTGTGTTCGCGGCCAGCAACTTCCCCTTTGCGTTTTCCGTGGCGGGTGGAGACACTGCCTCGGCACTTGCGGCCGGAAGCCCCGTGCTGCTCAAAGCCCATTCCGGCCACCCTGGGCTTTCCTTGCTCACCGCCGAAGTTGTCGCCTCCGCCCTTGCCGCCGCCGGCGCTCCGGAGGGCACTTTCGCGCTCATCACCGGCACGGCCGCCGGAGCCGCCGCCCTGCGCGATCCGCGAATCCAAGCCGGCGCCTTCACCGGTTCCATTCCGGGCGGACGCGCACTCTTCGACATCGCAAGCTCACGCCCGGAACCCATCCCTTTCTTCGGCGAACTGGGCAGCAACAACCCCGTCTTCGTCACCGAGGCTGCGGCCGCCGAGCGCGGCAAGGAGATTGCCGAAGGTTTCGTCGGATCCTTCACGCTTGGGGCGGGACAGTTCTGCACCAAGCCCGGCACGCTGTTCGTCCCGGCTGGTTCCGACCTCGTGGATGCATTGCGCCGCGCTGTCCTTCCGCCGCCCGCGCCTCTCCTCAACGATCGGATCCAGTCCGGCTACGTCGAGGGACTGCAGGACTTGCAGTCCAACCCCCGGCTGGAAGTCCTGGCCCAGGGCACCGATCCCCTGGCGGACCCGCCGAGCCCCACCCTCCTGCTGACCACCGCCACGGACATGCTTGCCGAACCGGGCGCGCTCCAGGCCGAGTGCTTCGGCCCCACTGCCGTAGTGGTGGCGTACGACGACGAGTCCCAGCTTCCGCTGATCGCGGAGACTTTCGAAGGCCAACTGACCGCGACAATCCACGGCACGGATTCCTGCCGCGTGGACGGGCTCGTGGAAATCCTCGCACGCAAGGCAGGACGGGTGATCTGGAACCAGTGGTCTACCGGCGTCTCGGTCACCTATGCCCAGCAGCACGGCGGCCCTTACCCTGCGACGACGGCTGCCGGCAGCACCTCGGTGGGCACGGCGGCGATCGAGCGGTTCCTTCGGCCGGTCGCGTTTCAGGGCTTCCCGCAGCACTTGCTGCCTGAGGCCCTACGCGAGGGGAACCCGCTAGGAATGCCGCGGCTCGTGGACGGACGGCGGGAGGAGTAGGAGCGCAAAGTCCTGGAAACGGCGCGTGACCTTTCGATGATGCCCACGGCACGCTCAGAAACACCCACATCGGGCAACCCCTGTTTGGTCATGGGTACCGACAACCGCGCTTCGCTACGGCAGCCACAATGAGACCGCCCCGCCTCACCCTTCGGGCCGATCCAGACCAGGGACTGGGTCAAAGAACTCAAGCATCGGCGAAGGTTCATGGGCGGGTAACTCGGATCCCGAGTCGAATCGCCGTTCAATCCTAGGTTCACGCGTGTGGCGACGCTAGGCTCGCTCCCAGAGGCGAGATCGGCTCGCCGCGGGCCAAGGGATTGAACGCATGACACAGCAACAGGCCGGAACCCCATCGATGTCCACGACGGGCGCCGCTCCGCATTCGCGCTCGTATCTGAGACCTACGCGGTTGCTCTCTCAAAGCGAACGGTCGAAGCTGCATCCGTCGGTCCTGGCGGAGGCCGAGCGCCGGGCCGCAAGCATTCAGCTTCGAGCCGCGGATGCAATCACAGCCTTCGCCGGATCGATGAACTTCGTCTACTTGCATATCCTGCTTTTCGCCGTGTGGATGCTCGTGTTCGAACAGAGTCCGTGGCCGACGTTGACACTGATCGTCTCGCTCGAAGCGATCTTCCTCTCAACGTTCGTCATGATCGGCCAGAACCGTCAAGCGGTTTTCCAGCAGGTGAAGGCAGACCATGACTACAACGCCCAGGAGCAGCTGCTTGAGGAGAACACCGATCTCACGCGTGCGATTCACGAACTCACGGGCCAAATCCACGAGCGGATTCTCGCGGAAGTCACCGCATCCGTTACCCGGGACGCTGCGGCCGCAGCCAAGCGGACGCAGGATGACCCGGCAAAGCCGTAGACAGCCGAGGCGTGCCAGACGAGCCGAGGTGCTAGTTCCCCAGCTGATCCAACTCGGGCAGAAGATCCGAGTTGATGCGTTGGAGGATCAGATGGATTTCTCCCCGCGGCACGGCCTTGTAGAGCACTTTCCGCGCGTCCGCGTAGCGCGTATTGCGGGTCTTGTCAGGCCACTTCTCTGCGAGCGCCCGCACCCGCTCCGGCAAGGAGTTGTGGGCGTTGCAGGCGATCTTGACCAAGGTAGCGTCGTGATCCTCCGCGATGTGCAGAATGACCGCCTCATCACTGTCCGGGTCATCCTGGAAACGGCGGGTTACCCTCTCGATGATGCCCACGGCACGCTCGGAAACACCCATCTCAAGCAACGCCTGTTTGGTTATGGGTGTGTCCTTGGCGATGTCGTGCAGGTAGCCTGCAATCCGGATGTCGTCGTCGAAATCGGCGAGCGCATCTCCTACGGTCAACACGTGCTCACGGTGGGGCCGCTTCAGTTTGTCCTTCTGGCGGTTGTGCGCCACTTCGGCAAGGACCATGGCTGTTTCAACGGTGAAGGTCATTTTTCATCCTTCTGGGCGAGTTCGGCGACTGCCTTCCGGACGGCGGCGCTCAGCTCAAGGTTACGGCAACCAGCCCCGCTGGGCTCGGCCTGCTGCGGCACGTACCCGAAAGCGAGTTCATACACGGGGTCGGCGAACCCCAAAGATGCGCTGGCGCCGTCGTGCCCGAACGCCCGGTAGCTGCCGTACGGCGAGCGTGCATGCGATTTCATGAACACTGTCGCGAAACAGCTGGTCTCGCCGAAAACCCGGTCGATGCCGAAGACCTGTTCGGCGGTGACGGTCTGGATGGTCTCTTCGCTGAGGAGGGGCGCGACGGCGGGACGGTCGCCGTCGGGGGCAAGTCCGGTGAGTACTGCGGCGTAGACGCGGGCCATGCCTTCGGCGCTGGCAACGCCGGCGACGGAACTCAGGCCCGCTGCCCGGACCTCGCGGATGTTGGGGAGGTCCAGGATGTCATCCACCACCGAGTTGGCCGACAGGCCGAAATGGCTGGCGGGATCAGTCCACGGAGCGGACGGGTCTGCAACCCAGCGGAGCGTGGCATAGCGGGGCTCCTCGGAATCAGGAAGCCCCAGGAAGAAGTGGGCGCCCGTCACGGAGCGGATCCGCTGCTCGTAGATTTCCTGGAGCGTCGACCCCGTGATCCGGCGGCACAGCTCCTCCATGAAGACGCCGATGGTCAGCGCGTGGTATCCAAACGCGGTCCCAGGCTTCCAAAGTGGCCGCATCTGCGCGAGTTTGGCGGCGGCCAGTTCGGAGTTGTTGTATTCCGCCATAGTAAGGCCGCCTTCAACACCCAGCAGTCCTGCCTGGTGGGAAAGCAGTTGGGCCACGGTAATCGTGGCTTTTCCTTCGACTCCGAATTCCGGCCAGTACTTGACCACCTCGGCGTCGAGGTCCAGGCGGCCTTCCTGGACCAGCAGCGCAATGACCAGCCCGGACACGCCCTTGGAGCATGAGAAGACACCGGTTACCGAATCCGGGCGGCGGTGGGGTCCGCCGCTGATATCCAAAACTTTCACGCCGCGATGGTAGGCCGCGAGTTGGGCTGAATATTCCGGGTCCTCGCTGAGGTACCCGCCAAAGAGTTCGGCGACTTGTTCGAATCCGGGGGCAAGCGTCTTTGCATCCACCCGGACAGCCTAGTCCCTTCTGCCCCCTAACCTCGCTACGCTCGGCCAGGGAACCCGGCAGAATGGGCCCACCTTCTGCCCCCTAACCTCGCTACGCTCGGCCAGGGAACCCGGCAGAATGGGCCCAGCCGCGGGCGTCCATGGTCACCACGATCTTGCCCTTGGCGCGTCCCTGCTCCAGTGCGGCGAAGGCGTCCGCGATCTTTTCGAGCGGGTAGCTGCTGTCCACCACGGCTTTCAGCTTCCCGTCGGTCACCAGGCGTGCCAGGAATTTCAGGTCCTCGCCGCTGGGGTGCATGAACAGGTAGCGGTACCGGACCTTCGCGTCGCGGGCGCGGCCACGGATCCCTAGGCTGATGGCCCAGAACAGCACAGTCATCCAGGCCGGGGCGTCGAGATCCTTCAAAGCTGTCTGCGGTTCAGGCATGCCCGCGATGCTGACCACTTTGCCGCCCGGCTTGAGGATCTTGAACGTCTGCTCCAGTGTTTCCCCGCCCACAAGGTCCAGGGCGGAGTCGAAGCCACTCAGGACTTCGGCGAGGCTTTCCTTCGTGTAGTCGACGACGGCGTCCGCCCCGAGCCGCCGCACCAGCTCTTCTCCACGGGGAGACGCAGTGGTGGTCACCTCGGCGCCGAAGTACTTGGCCAGTTGAATGGCAAGGGTTCCCACACCGCCTGCCCCTCCGGAGATGAAGAGCTTGGTTCCCGGTTTGACCTTTAGCTCGTCGCGCAGTGCCTGCAGGGCAGTGAGGCCGGCCAGTGGAAGGCTCGCGGCCTCGGCGTAGCTGAGCGACCTCGGCATAAGAGCCACAAGATCCTCATGGACCGCGGCGTGCTCGGCAAAGGCACCCAGCAAGGCTTTGTCCACCCGGGCAAACACCCGGTCCCCCGTGGAAAAACGCGTGACGCCGGGTCCCACGGCTTCCACGATCCCGGCCAACTCACTGCCGGCCACCAAGGGAAGCCTCGGCCGGGTGATCACCCGCACGGCACCTTCGCGCTGCTTGTAGTCCACAGGGTTGAGGCCCGCGGCGAACACCCTGACCAGGACCTCGCCCGGACCGGCAATCGGCTTGGGGACGTTCTGTAGTTCCATTGCGTCGGCACCGCCGTAGCGAGTCAGCACATAGGCGAGCACTTAGGCTCCTTTCCGGAGGGTCGACTGCTGATGGCCGTTCCACACCCACGGCTTGCGGGGCAAACTGGCCGGGTCAAATCTATCCAAGGCGTCATCCAGCGGACCTTCCGGCAGCCCGAGCGATTCCAGGATCACGTCCCGCACCTCCCCGGCTGACAATCCGACGGCGGCAAGGTCGCCCAGCGTCACCGCGCCGTCGCGCTTGGCCAGCCGAGCGCCGTCGCGGTTCAGCACGAGGGGAACGTGCGCATATTCCGGAACAGACAACCCCAGCAACGAGGCCAGATAGGCCTGGCGGGGTGTGGAGGACAAGAGGTCGTCGCCGCGGACCACCTGGTCCACGCCTTGCTCTGCGTCATCCACCACCACCGCCAAATTGTAGGCGGTGACGCCATCGTTCCGTCGGAGCACAAAGTCATCCACGATGCCCGTATAGGGCCCGTGTAGCTTGTCCTCCACAGTCCATTCTTGGGCTTCGGATCGGAGCCGGATGGCAGCCTGACGCGAGGCCCGGCGGATCTCAAGTTCCGCCGTCGAAAGGTTCCTGCACGTCCCTGGATAGGCGCCCTGCGGAGTGTGCGGGGCGGACGGGGCTTCCTGGATCTCGCGCCGCGTGCAGAAGCATTCGTACGTCAGCCCGGCGTCGTTGAGCCGTTCGATCGCGGTGTTGTAGAGCCCGGCACGGTCTGTCTGGCGAACGACGGCGCCGTCCCATGTCACGCCTACGGCTTCCAGGTCCCTGAGCTGGACTTCCTCGGCACCGGCCCGCGCACGGTCGAGGTCCTCGACGCGCAGCAGGAAGTCGCGGCCCGTGGAGCGGGCGAAGAGCCACGCGAGCATGGCGGTGCGCAGATTGCCTACGTGAAGCTCGCCGGAGGGGCTCGGGGCGAAGCGGCCAGCGGAAGTCATGGCACAAGACTATGCGGCGCCGGGCGTGCCTGCAGGATCCAGCACAAGAGCCCCTCAGCTACCGCAACGCGTTCGGTGGCTCAGGGGCTCTTATTGTGGTGCCGGCACTGGGCCAGCGGGGTGCGGAAAGACGATGCGTGAACAAGAGTCAATCAGCGGCTGCGTCTTTGCGGGACGGTGTTTCGGGTGGCCGGGTGGTGTACCGGGGGATCCGTAGCCTGCGAGGTCCGGCGGTCGCCATTCCCTTCATTGTCACAATTTCAACAGGAACACTGCAGGTGGTGCAACAGACTCAATTGAGTCTGGTCAATCTGACCAATTCCTGGCCAGAAGATGAACAGGCGATGGTCACTTTGCCGAAGTTGGCTCCGCAGCGGCCCAGGCCGCCATGGCTCCCCGAAGCGCAGCGCAGAGTTTGGTGGACACTTGGTCCTTGTCCAGGCCGACAGTGTTGAGCAGATCGAAAATTTCACGGGGGTCAAAGAGGATGTTCCACAGGAACATGGCCTCGTCCCCCAGGGGCGGGAGGCCGAGTTCCTCACAGGCCTCGCGGAGTGGCCGCTCCAAAGCCTCGGCCTGGATGGTCAGGTAGTACGCACCGGAGCGAAGACGGGCCAGATACCCTTCGCCGGAGCGGGTGTGGACCATGGAACCGCCGTGCTTGATGACCAGTCCCACCCAATGCCGGCTGACGCTCTCCAGCAGTTCCACTCCGGACGTAGTCTGGGCAACGCTGAAATCGCGCAGCTTCTCGCCAACACCAAAGCGGAACGCGGCCAGCACGTCCTCCACCGAGGCGAAATGGCGGTAAGCCGTTGCCGGGGAGATTTCGGCTTCACGGGCGATGTCCGTCATGCTCACCGGGCCCTTGGCCTTGGCGAAGAGCTTCCCTGCGGCCCGAACCAGCTGGCGGCGGTTGCGTTGGGTGTCGCTGCGCATGGGCGCCCCCTTCCGTGTCAGATTCCAGCGTAGCGCCTGAGCGGCAGGCGCTACGCTGGCCACGTCCGCGGCACTCACCGGAGCTCTGCCAGTCCGGCCGCCAGCCGCTCCACACCGGTGGTGATCGCCACCGAGCTGGCGGCATAGGACAGGCGCAAGTGGAACTCGCCGTTTCGGCCGAACTCGCTGCCGGGGCGGACGGCCACGCCGTGGTTGCGAAGGTGAGCCACCATCGCGGCGGCCGGGAGCTCGACGTCGTACTTCGGGAAAAGGTAGAACGCTCCTTCCGGCGAGCTGACCGTAAGACCCGGAATCTGCTGGAGCCCGTTGGCCATCAGCTCCCTGCGCAAGGCATAGGAAGCATGCATGCGTTCGATGTCCGGTCCGCACGTCTTCAGGGCGGTGAGCGCCGCATATTGCACGGCCTGGTTCATGGAGCCGTTGAAGGTGTTGTGGACCCGGGCAGCTGAGGCGATGACATCGGACGGGCCCCAGAGGTAACCCACCCTCCAGCCGGTCATGGCGTAGCTCTTGGAGAAGGTCTGGCAGTAGATGGTCCGGCCGGCCAGGGCTTCGATTTCCAGTGCCGAGGTGAAGGGTTCGGGTGTGTAGACGAGATCGCTGTAGGCCTCGTCGGAGAGGACCAGAGTGTCGGTTCCGGCCACCATGTCTGCGAGGGCTTCGAGTTCGCGGCGGGAGTGCACGATGCCGGTCGGGTTGGACGGGTTGCAGAAGACGAACATTTTGGCACCCTCAAGCGCGGTGGCCAGCGCCTCGAGATCCCAGTGCAGGTCATCGGCCAGCGGCACGGGTACGGTGATTCCTCCTGCCATGCTGACGAGGTCCGCGTACAGGGAGTAAGTGGGGTCCGGGATGACCACTTTGTCGCCGGGGTTGACGACGCCAAGGATCGCCGCGGACAGGCCGGCCGTGCCGCCCTGGGTGATGAGCACGTCGCCGGGGCTGGCCACTCCGCCGAGGAGCTGGCCGATACGGGCAGCCAGCTCCTCGCGAAGCACCAGCTCGCCAAGCAACGGCGAGTAGTGGGTGAAGCCGTCCTCGAGGGCGCGAGCGGCTGCTGCTCGAACCTGGGCCGGGGTATCGAAATCCGGCTCGCCCATGGCCAAGGAGACGAGGTCACCTTTGGATTGGGGCTGCTGCACGCGCAGCGATGTGCGCTGGATACGCTGAACCGCCTCGGAGGGCTGGAAATCGGCGACGGCGGTGGCTGGCTCGAGTGTCATGAGGGTCCTGATCTGGGTGGTGGTTGTAGTGGTGGCAATTCCGGGTGAGGGCGCGTACCGTCTGCGGGGTTTCATCGCTCGGGCGCTTCGTCGGCGGGGGCTCCGGCCCAGCGGCTGATCTCGATGTCACCGGACGTGTCCCGCTGGATGGTCGGGGCAATGACCAATTCCTGGACCACGGTGCGCTGGGGCAGCGTGGCCACGAGGTGGATGGCTCGGGCCACGTCCTCGGGCTGCACCATGGCGTCGCGCTCCTCTGCGCGGGGCGGCCGGGCGCGGTTGTCCAGGATAGGAGTCGCCGTTTCACCGGGCAGGATGGTCACTGCCCGCAGTCCGTCGTTACGGAAGGTGTTGTGGAGGTAGGTCATGAAGTTCCGGACCGCGGCCTTCGCTGCGCCATACGCGGCGCCGCCGAGCAAGTTGGGGTTCACGGCTGCGAGCGAGGAGACGGTAATGATGGTTCCGGTCTTGCGGTCCAGCATGTCCGGAAGGACCGCCTGGCTGAGCAGGTAGACGGCGTTGAGGTTGACGTCCAGGACCTCGTTCCACTCTTCTTGGCTGATCCAGCGGACGTTGAGGACCTTGCTGGCGCTTCCGGCATTGTTGACCAAGATGTCCACCTGGCCGAGATTCCCATGGATCCACTCGAGCAGCGCCTCAACGTCTTCTTTCGAGGTGATGTCCGCAGCGCGGGCGAACGCACGGCCGCCGTCGGCGACGATCTCCGTGGCGAGATCCTGCAGGACGTCCTCACGACGCCCCACCAGCACCACCGCGGCGCCCTCCGCGGCCAGCAGAGCCGCCGTCGAGCGTCCCATGCCGGTACCGGCCCCGGTGATGATCGCGAGCTTGCCGTCCAGAAGTCCCATGGTTTCAGTTCCTTGTGTTCTTTGCGTGAATCATTTGAGATGCCCATCACATATGAGAAGAGTTTCTCATTTTAGAAGTTGATGGTCAAGTGTTTTCTTGGGGCCGGAGCGTCACGCCGCGGCGGGAGTCGGCGCGGAGGCCACTGTGGAGCTTGCTGAGACCGGGAGCCCGACGGCGGCAAAAAGGGAGTGCACGCGATCTTCCAGATGCGCCACGAGGCGCTGCTGCTCACGGTATTGCTCCACCGCCTCAGCGTTGCTGATCCAGCGGAAGGTCATCTTTCGGCCGGGGCTGGCTTGGCCCAGCATGGACAAGGAGGCTTTGGCGGCTACAGCGACGATCGGATAGCCGGCCGTGAGGGTTCGCGAACGGCCCAGGATGATGAGCTCATCGCCATGCGGGATTTCAAACGCGCCGATCGGCACCCCATGGGACACGATTTCCCCGAGCCCCTCGGGATGCACCACCGGCCCGTCCAAACGCAGGCCCACGTGGTTGGATTTGGCGCCCACCGTGTAGTGGCTGGAGCTGAGCAGCTTCCGGATTCCGGGGGTCCGGTCGGTTTCGGGGCCGTCGACGACGTCGATGGTCCACACGTCCGGGCTGAAGTCCGGCACGGGAACAGGCAGCCGGAACAGCGGCTGGGTCAGGAACGGGTGTGTGAATCCGCGGTACCGGCTGTGAAGGGTAAGCGTCTGACCTGGGGTGAGCTGTTGGGGAAAGCCCATGCGCGATTCGGGCGCGGCGCTGCCCATGAAGCGGGCAGTTTCCAGTTCGCCGCTGAAGGCCAAGTAGTTCCGCATGCCACCGCGGGCCTTGGAAAGCACAACACGGGCACCCGCTGGAAGACAAAGAGGCTCCCACATGGCGACAGGATCGCCGTTAACGGTGACCTCAGCCGGGACCCCGGTCACGGCGCACATCACGTCATGCGTGGCGGTGAATGCGAAACGTCCGCCCATGATTTCCAGGCACGTGGCCTTACGGCTGTTTCCGACCAGGACGTTGGCGACCGCAGCAGAGTGCTGGTCCGCTGCGCCTCCACAGGGAACGCCCATGAACTCGGAATTCTCGCGGCCTAGGTCCTGGAAGGTGGACAGCCAGCCAGCCTCGCTCACTTTGATGCCGATTGCCCGTTCAGGGAAGGTCACTATGACCTCCTTCCGCGCTGCCTGCGCTGGTGTCTGCGCTGGTGCCGGCGCTCGAGCTAGCGCCGCCTGAGCTGGCGCTGCCGTCCGAGGCCCGCAGGAAGCGGCCTTCAAGCCGCGCCCATTCGCTCTCCGGAACAACCTCGAAACGGACCAAGTCTCCCGGCTTGTAGGAGGTGGCGGGGTTTTCGCGGATGTCGCAGATGGTGAGCGGAGTCCGGCCGATCACCTTCCAGCCGCTCGGCCCGGGGAACGGTTGGATGATGGCGTTGGTACCGGCCACCATGACAGACCCGGGTTCCACGTTGGTCCGCGGCTCCACGCAGCGGCTGACCTGGCCCGGGAATCGGACGCCGCCCATCATGGGGGCCATGGCCGCGGCCAACAGGTTGATGGTCAGAACCGAGGACTGGAACTGCTGCAGCACGGCCTCAGGGCTTAGGCCCAACTCTTCGGCAACACCCGGAAGGTCCGGGGAGAATTCCTCGCTCACCACCATCGGGATGACAAAAAGTGATTGCGAGGCGCTAGGGGCGCCCGGTTCCAGTCCGTTGCCGGCAACCGCCAAGCGAATGGTCTGGGCCAATTGTTCGTGGGTCACGGCCAGGCAGTCGAACTCGACCAACAAGGACTCGACGCCGGCCACGATGTCCAACACCCCGTACGGCCGCACCTCCAGCAGCACGTCGCGGAGCCGGCTGCCCGCAGCCCGGCGGAAGTCGGCGTCGTCGTTCTTGACCCGGAGCATGAGGGCTGAGTCGCCGAACGGCTCGGCTTCCAGTTCGGGCCGGTGGTGCAGCCGCTCCGCGGGTGCTGTGTGCGTGGTCATGAGTCCTGCTCGGTGGTACGGGTGATAGATCCGGTTGTGCTCAGCTTCAGACCGTGGCGAGCCGGGCCTTTTCCGCGAGGACTTCCTGGAGTCCGGCGGCTTTGATCCCTGCCTTATCCAAGGCCGCACGGAGGGCGGTGCCGTTCTGCAGGACTTGCGGGTGGTCGCCGTGGAGGAGGACGACGTCGGCATCGTGACCGAGCGGGACCACCTTGCCGGTGACGGCGCGGACAGTTCCTTCGGTCACTACCTGGACCACGCGGCGGCCGATTTCCTCGGGGTCGTGCAGGAGTGCGCCTTCGCTGTTGCGGGAGACGGGCATGCCGTCTTCGCCGTAGCCGCGGTCTGCGAGGAAGACGTAGCCGACCTGAAGGCCGCGCTTGCGGGATTCATCGGCCAGGAGGCCGTTCTGGCAGATCACAATGTAGGAGGGGTCGTAGGCCTTGATAGCGTCCGTGATGGCCCGGGCGTGCTTGGCGTCGGTCTGGGCAATGCTGCCCATGCGTCCGTGCGGTGCCACGTGGCTGATCTTGCCGCCGTGGATGCGGGCGAATGCGTCCAGGGCGCCGATTTGGTAGAGGACGTCCGTGCGGATTTCTTCTTCGCTGGCTTCGATGAGGCGGCGGCCGAAGCCAACCAGGTCCGGATATCCGGGGTGGGCGCCGAGCTCGATGCCGCGCTCCACGCAGGCCTTGACGGTGGCATCCATGACCCGCGGATCGCCGGCGTGGAAACCGCAGGCGATGTTGGAGGCTGTGACGAGACCCAGCAGAGCGTCGTCGTCGCCGATCGTGTAGTTGCCGTAGCTTTCGCCGAGGTCTGCGACGACGGCGACTGAATTGATGCTCAAGGTGACTCCCTGTGGTTCTCTTGTTTTGCTAAGGGTTCGACGGCGGCGGCTGCCGTTTCGGTGCGGGCGGCCGCCGCCGTCGGGGTTCTGGTGGCCCGTTACTAATGCGTCTGGAGGGGCTGGCCCTTGGTTTCCTTCAGGAAGTAGACCGAGGCGAGCGTGATGATGGCAGTGCCGATCGAGGCGTAGGCGGGAACCATGCTGTTGCCGGTGGCCTTGATGAGCTCAGTCATGACCAGCGGTGCGCTACCGCCGAAGATGATGGTGCTGATGCTGAAGCCGATGCTGTACGCGCTGTAGCGGACGGTGGTGGGGAACATTTCGGTCAGGACCGTGTGGACGACGGCGGCGTGGCCGGAGAACGCGATGGCCATCACGACGGTGGCAACGCAGGCCAGCGGCATGTTGCCGGTGGTGATCATGGCAAACATCGGGTAGGAAACCACGGCCATGAGCACGGCGGAGAGAGCCAGGACCGGCTTGCGGCCGATCCGGTCGGACAGGCGAGCCATAAGCGGGATCGCAATGATGATGGCCACCAGGCTGACGGCAGTCACAAGGAGTGCCTGGAGCATGGTGAAGTTGTGTCCGCTGCCCAGCTGGGTCTTCAGGTACGTGGGCATGTAGGCAAACAGCAGGTAGTAGCCGGGGCCGTTGAGCGCCGGGAGGAAGATAGTCAGGGCGATCGCCTTGAGGTGGCGCTTGGAGGTGAAGACGGTGCGCAGCGGGTTGCGTTCCACCTCGTTGCGCTCACGCAGTGCGGCGAAATGCGGAGTGTCTTCCATCTTGGAGCGGATGTAGAAGCCGACGTAGCCCAAAGGCAGGGCGAAGAGGAACGGGATGCGCCAGGCCCAGGCCTCCATGGTGGAATCTCCGAGGGCGGTGATCAGGCCGGCAGAGATGGCACTGCCGAAGAGCAGGGCACAGAAGGAACCGACAGCGATGAAGCTCATGGAGTAGTTGCGGTGCTTGTTGTGCGCGTACTCGCCCACGAATGCCATGGCGCCTGCCACTTCGCCGCCGGCAGAGAAACCCTGAAGGATGCGGAACAGGATCAGCAATGCGGGTGCGGCCCAGAAGATGACCGAGTACGACGGGATGAGGCCGATGCAGGCCGTCGCCCCGGAGATCAGGAGTAGGAGAACGGCGAGCAGATTCTTCCGGCCCAGCTTGTCACCCAGGAATCCGCAGATGACGCTGCCGAACGGGCGGGCGAGGAAGCTCACCAGGAAGCCGACGTTGGTCAGGAGCAAGGAGCCTGTGTCCTTGGAACCCATGATGTTGATGGCCAGGTACGTGGTCAGCAGGCCGTAGATGCCGTAGTCGTACCATTCCACGAAGGAACCCATGGTGCCGGCAAAGGTTGCCTTGCGCACCATCCTGCCGTCCGCGGTGACGACTTTGATTTGAGCGGTGTTCAGTTCCACTGAGTCCGTCGATTGCTTTGTCATGGTGGGTGCTTTCAGTCTATGAGGGGGCTGGGGTGGGAGAAAGCGTTGTTAGCTGTATTCGCGGGTGATTTCCGCTGTCATCTCGGCCTCGTGCGCGGCCACTGCGATGACTCGTTCCAGGATTTCCGCTGCACGGGCCTGGGGGATGATGACCACTCCGTCGTCATCGGCGGCGACAATGTCGCCTGCCGAGCAGACGATTCCGCCGATTGCTACGGGTTCGCCAATGACTCCGGGGCCGTTCTTGAACGGACCGGCAGGGGTGACACCGCGGGCAAAGACGGGGAACTTGATTTCGGTGATGGTGGCGCGGTCGCGGATGTAGCCGTCAATAACCGCGCCGGTGGCACCGGCGGCCTCGAAACGCTGGGACAGCTGCTCGCCCACGAGGGCGCGGTGTTCGTGGCCGAAGCCGTTGATCACCACCACGTCGCCGGGCTGGATATAGTTCAGCGCTTCGATGACGGCGGCGTTGTCTCCCGCGGCGCCCAGGACGGGGAGGGCCGAGCCGACGCAACGGGCCCCTTCCCAGACCGGGCTGATTCCGCCGTCGACGATCCCCAGCCGCTCCATCGCATCACCGATGTTTGCCACGGGGAACGCTTCGAACGCGCGGACCAGTTCGCGGGGCGGCCGGGTCCAGGATGCGGTGCGGACGGTGAGTTCGAGTGTTGTTGCCATTTTCTTCGCCTTTGGTTTCTTCCCAAGAACCGGCGCGGGGAGCGCCGATCGTCTTGAGACGTCAATCACATATGAGAAGAGTTTCGCGTTTTAAGTTCATGCCGTCAAGGGTTTCTCGTTACGGGCATGTAAATGATTCGCAACCATGGTTCCGTGGGGCTGGCTTCCGCTGGCGAGCCTAGAGGCAGGCATTGTGCGGGAGAATGGGATTCGGTTGGACATTCTGACCAGCTGAACCTTTGGCGACTAGGCAGAAAGCGGCAGCCATGCAGGAATTGGACTCAACGGACAAGCGCATCCTTGCCGCGCTCGACGACGACCCTCGGGTACCGATCATGGTCCTCGCCCAGCGCTTGGGCTTGGCGCGCGGGACAGTCCAGTCGCGCCTGGAGCGCATGACGGCGTCGGGCGCTTTGCGTCCTAACAGCAGCCGCGTGCTGCCTTCAGCATTGGGCCGGGGCGTTGCGGCGGCGGTGAGCGCGGAGCTGGATCAGAGCCGGCTGAACGAGGCGATCGCGGCTCTGCGCAACATCCCCGAGGTCCTCGAATGCCATGCTCCGGCTGGCGACACCGACCTCATCATCCGCGTGGTCGCCACAAGCCCGGACGATCTATACCGCGTGTCCGAAGAGATCAGGCTGTGCCCGGGAATCGTGCGCACGTCCACCAGCATGTTCCTGCGCGAGGTGATTCCGTACCGGACCACGGGGTTGCTGGGGGGCTGAGGCACCTCGCCCAACTGGGCACCCGTCTCCGGCGTTGCGCACTCCCGACATGCGGGACACGGCCCATTTCGGGGTCACACCTGGAAGTAGTGGTTTCTTCGGGGTTTCCGATGGGGGTCGGTGTGGGGTGGCGGGATGAACCATGGGATCCCGTTGCGGACCTGGATGCGCCAGTCTTCCTTTGTGGATCAGGTGATGGTGATGGCTGCAGAGCAACGTCCCGTTGGCGGTGCTGGTGGGTCCACCACGGGACCAGTACGCGATGTGGTGAGCCTCGCACCACGGTGCCGGCATGGTGCAACCGGGGAAAGCGCAGCCTTTGTCCCGCGCCGTGATGGCTTTGCGGATATGCGGCGGGAAGATCCTTGAGGCCCGGCCGATGTCCAGGACCTGGCCCTCGCCGCCCAGGACCACGGGGATGATATCCGCGTCGCACGCGAGTTTGCGCAACGTCGCTGCCGGGACGGGCCCGGTGAACATGAAGGACCCGGTGCCCTTGCCCTGCCCGGGGCGGTTGAACAGGGCGGGCTGACCGGACTGCGAAGGTTGCCCAGAGTGCGAAGGTTGCCCGGACTGCGAAGCTTGCCCGGGCTGCGAATGCCGACCGTATTGCGCGAAGAGTTCGCGGTGGTCGATGGTGGCCAGGATCTGCGGGCGGTGGCCGCCCGCGGCGGGCAGGGACCCTGCGGCCAGGGCGAGCCGGCAGGCGCCGACCAAGCCGTCCAGGAGCTTCTGCGCCCTCGAACGCCGGTCCAGCGGCTCAGCATTGTCCGATGCCTCGCCGGACGAATCGCCTGATGGTTCCGCAGAGGCAGGAACTGCGCCGCGGAGTACGGTGCCCTGGGGTGTGCGGGTTCGGGGGTTGGCGGCGGTGTTCATGACCGTGAGCAGGTGTTCGTATTGCTCGGTGGTGGCGAAGATCTCCACGTGCTGGAGCCCGTGCTTGGGACGGCGCAGGAACGCCCCTTGAAGGTGGCGGAGGGATTCTTCGGACGGTTCCGGGCCGTCCTGGTCAATCGCATCGACCCAACGCCGGGCAACCCTGGCCAGGAAGTCCTGATCGTTTTCCTCCGCGGTGCGGGCTAGAGCGTGTTCCATCTCCGCGGCCTTCTCCGGGCTGCACAGCGGACGCACCTTCTCCAAGGCCATCGTGATGATCCCGGCCGAGCGGGACCCGATCACCCCGGACGCCAGCGCGGCGGCCGTTTCCTCGTGCCGGGGAGGGACCGTTTGTCCGGTGAGGCCGCGGCTCGGTAGCAGCTCCCGGGCCGCGGCGAGCCGGCGTCTGGCCTCGGCGGCACTGATGCGCAGCAACGAACGCAGATGCTCGGCCGTGGACCTGAACTCCCCGCCCCGGGCGCCCCCCGTTCCCCGCATGGAAGACGCCGCAGCGGCCTCAAAACTTGCGATTCCCGCGCCGGACGCGCCAGCGCCCTGCACCGAGCCGGAGGCATCGCCCTGCGCGTCCGCTCGGTCTGCTGTGGTCTCGGACGTCCAGCCCACGCCAGGGCCCGTATCCGCATCAGAGGCCCAGCCCGTTGTCCAGCCCGGCCGGGTAGTGGGTTCATCCCTCCGGGCCCTGTCCAGCCCCGAAGCGGCGACCACCTGGAGATAATCCAAGGCGCGGGAGAGTTCCTCCACGCCGGACGCGAACGCGACAGTCTCCTGGAAACCCAAGACTCCGACGTCGTCGGCCGCCTTTTCGGCCAGCGACCTCACGGCGGCCACGGCCCCGTCCAGGGCGGCCTGCCGGCCGCCCCCGCCGCGCGGATCCACCACCGCCAGCCCGCCCGGAAGCCCGGCAAAGCGCGGACCACGGGTATGGCGGGACACCCCGAAATACCCGCGGTCCGCAAGGCCCGGCCGGGTGTCGAAGTATCCGATCGCTTCCATGGAAACACTCTGCCAGGAGGCTACGACATTTAACCGAACTCAGACCGGCGGCCCCGCGTTCGGCTTCAGGTTCTTCATCACCAACGTCGAATTGAGGCGCTCGACGGCGGGAAGTGCCGAGAGCTGGTCGTCGTAGAAGCGCTGGTAGGCCGGGAGATCGGCGGCGATCACGCGGAGGAGGTAGTCCGGCGAGCCGAAGAGTCGCTGGGCCTCGACGATGTTCGGAATGGCTGCCACCCGGTCTTCGAACTCCGACATCGTGGCGCGGTCGGCCTGACGCAGGGTCACAAAGACTATCGCCTCGAATCCCAAGCCAATCGCACCCGGATCGATGTCTGCCCTGTACCCCCGAATGACGCCGGAGGCCTCGAGATCCCGCAGCCTCCGATGGCACGGAGCCACGGTCAATCCCACCTTGGCTGCGAGCGCGGTGGCAGTCATTCGACCATCCTCTTTGAGGTGGCGCAAAATAGTTCTGTCTATTCCATCAATCACGCAAATATATTACCGAGACAGCGGCAAGTCTGGCTAAAAATGGGAACACTTATGGGCCGATTTTCCATAAAGTTCATGGTGTAACCGCCAGCCAGGAGCCACCATGAATCCTCAGCTTTTCCTCGCCTTCGTCATTGTCGCCGTCACCTTGGCGTGCACCCCGGGCGTCGATTGGGCATATTCGATTGCCGCAGGCCTACGGCAGCGCAGCTTCCTCCCTGCCGTCGCCGGCCTGTGCAGCGGCTACGTGCTGCACACGGCCCTCCTGGTGGCCGGACTCGCGGCCCTCTTGACGGGCGTTCCGGGGCTCCTTGGCTGGCTGACGATCGCGGGCGCCGCCTATTTGCTCTGGCTCGGCGTGAGCACCATGCGATCGTGGCGCGGCGCAAGCTTCAGTGCGGATGACGCCGTCGGGCAGTCCCGAAACCAGTTGCGCACCTTCCTGCAAGGCATGGGCACCAGTGGCATCAACCCCAAGGGCCTGCTGTTCTTCCTGGCACTGGTGCCGCAGTTCGTGAGCCCGGAAGCGTCGTTGCCCGTGCCGGTGCAGTCTGGGGTGCTGGGCCTCACGTTCGTCTTGTTCGCGGGCATCATCTACACGGCGGTGGCGATGACTTCACGAAAATTGCTTCAATCCCGGCCTTCCGCCGCTCGCGTGGTGACCCTTGCGAGCGGCATCATCATGATGGGGCTCGGTGCTGTTCTGTTGGGCGAACAACTGCTTCCGCTGCTCCGGTGACGCGAGCGTCAGTCTAGATCGCTCTGGCGTTCTTCGGCGGCGCGGCCTATCGTCGGCTTCATGTCCGATGAATTTTCAGCCCTCGTGGAGGCCTTCAAGAAGGTCGGCGTATCAAGGGCCTACGGCCCTCCCCTCCAGATCGGCGGAGAAGAACTGATCCCGGTGGCCCTGGTGTCATTCGGATTCGGAGGGGGCGGCGATGGAACCAATGCTGCTGGCGGTGGCGGGGGCGGCTTTGTGCTCCCGGTCGGGGTCTATGGCCGCAATGCGAATGGGCGCGTGACATTCCAGCCGAACACCGTGGTTGTGATGGCCATGTTGCTGCCACTTGTCGGTGCCGTGGGCGTTGCCGTTCGAGGAGTCCTTCGCGCGTTTCGGTCGTAAACGCCGGCGTTACGCCGCGCTAACCGCCAGGTTCGCCGAAGTCTTTGTTCCACAACCGGCGCACCTCGACGTCCCTGCGGATCCCATCGACGACCTCAAGCTCGGTCTCTTCCGACTTGCTGCGCCGGACTCGATTAACGACAAGTGGCCGCGAGTTGGGCCTACGCCTGACCTCAAGCATCGACAGAGCCCGGTCCGTGAGTGCGTCGTTGCGCAAGGCGAGGCTGGTCTTTTTCCTGCGGAGTACCTCGGCGAGTGCGGCTTGGGCCGCCGCCCGCTCCCCCAACGCCCTGAGTGACTGCGCCCGTATCAGCAAGAGCGCCGCAGAGAGGTCGTCCGCGTTGCGGAGCCCGTCCGTCCATCTGACGACGTCGGCGTGCCGCTCAAGTGCCGCCGCCGCGGTGCAGCGGGCCAGCGCCGTGGGCAACGACGGCGGCAGGCTAGCCAGGATGTCGAGGGCCTCCGCCGTCTGGCCCGTCTCCCGAAAGCAGTGCGAGAGGGCAAGGAACACCGATTCCTCGCTGAACAGGACCGGAACATCAATCCGCTCCGCAACCTCAACCCGCGTAACCACCCTGCCAAGGCAACTGCCGGAGAACTGGCTGGCGGCGTCGTCGATCCGTATGGACAAGCCCCGCTGCAGCAGTTCCGAGGCGCGCAGATACCCGCCGTGCTTGTACGCAAGCAGCCCGGCAATCACGTAGCAAAGCCCGGCCCAGCCGGGGTAGGCACGGGCCAGGGTGATGAGGCGGTCCGGTTCCGTGCTGGTGAAAATGGCGTCGTACACCGATTTGGCGGTCTTGCCGGCCAGCCGCTTGAGCTTGGGGACGTCCCCGTCGACGTCGATCCGGCCAGCGGACTTACCCTTCAGGACGCCGGTAATCGCACCGCTCAGGCCCTCCGCAAGTCCACTCACCGAGGTGCGGACGTGTCCGTCACGGAACGGTGTGATGTCCCTCGGGTCGCCGAAAATCGCTCCTTGATTACCGGGAACCGATGGCTCACTCACGGTTGCCCTGCCGTCGCAGGATAATCCATTGCAGAATTGGGCATCACAGAACCATGCTAGCTGGGCTATGTCCCACGCCATCCCCTCTATTTCCCGGGTTTTCGGGAGTAAGATATCCTCGTCGGCAGGGTTCCGACTCCTTGCCGCGATGCGGCCCTCCATTTGAAGGGCCGATCGAAATCGTGATCGGGAGGAGCTATGACCACTGCTTCACACCCCGCGCAGCACCACGTGATGGGGCTGACGCTGCACAACACAGTACTGGGTTTGGGCTGGGTTTTCCTGGCTGTTGGCGTCTTGGGATTTATTCCAGGCATCACCAGCAACTATGGCGCCATGACCTTTGCAGGACATGATTCGGGCGCCATGCTTCTTGGAGTCTTCCAAGTATCCGTCCTACACAACGTTGTCCATCTGCTGTTCGGCGCGGCAGGCCTTTACCTGGCCAGAACCGGCAGGATGGCGCGTGGTTACCTCATTGGTGGCGGCGCAATCTACCTCGTCCTTTGGATCTACGGTCTCATCACCATGTCGAACATGAGCGCTGACTTCGTGCCCATGAACGCCGCGGACGACTGGCTGCACCTGGTTCTCGGCGTTGTCATGGTCGCCCTTGGCCTGTGGCTTGGGCGGGACGCAAGAGAGGAGACGAAGGGCCGCGCCATGTAGCGCACCCTGACTCTGCAGCACCTGCAGTTGCACGACGGCGGCCGTCCCCACCGGGGCGGCCGTCGCCTTGTGTTCTGGGCGCCCAGCCGTTCCGGGGTTGCCTAGTGTTCCAGGTTGCCTAGCCGAGCAGCCGGTGCTCATAGGCGAACGCCACCAGTTGAAGCCTGGTACGCAACCCGAGCTTGCTGAGCACACTGCGCAAATGGGATTTCACTGTGGCCTCAGAGACAAACAGGCTCTCCGCCATCACCGCGTTCCCCAAGCCTTTGGCCGCCAGCAGGAACACGTCACGCTCGCGCGGCGAGAGCTCGTCCATTACGGCGAGGTCCGGCCTTGCCACCGGCACCGTCCTGGCTGCGTGTTGGAAGAGCTCGTGCACCGAACCGGGCGCGATCACCGAGTATCCCGAATAGACCGTCCGGATCGCGGCCAGTAGGAACTCCGGCTCCGCACTCTTGAGCAGGTATCCGCTGGCGCCCGCCTGCACCGCCTCAACCACGGCCTGGTCCCTGTTGAACGTGGTCAGGGCAATGATCTTGGGCTTGTCCACTCCTGCCGCATCGGCTTCCTCTGTGATACGACGCGTGGCCCCGACTCCGTCCAGCACCGGCATCCGAAGGTCCATCAGCATGACGTCCGGCCGCAGCTTGGCCGCAAGCGCCACGGCCTGTTCGCCGTCGTCGGCCTCCCACGCCATGTCCATGTCTGATTGGCTCTGCACCAGCATGCGGATGCCGGCGCGGAAGAGGGGCTGGTCGTCTACCAAGGCAACCGTGATCTGCGCTTCAGCCACGTCCGGCGCTTTCCCGCTCAATGGACGACGACGGCGAAGCGCCCTTGAGTGCAAGCGCCCGCTCCTGCTCAAAGCCCTTTGGGGACACGGTTTCCTGGTCCGCAGCGCCTTCCAGGCCTTCTTCCGAGGGGAGAGGTGCCGGGCGTGAACCGTAGGGGATGAAGACCGTCACACGGAACTGCTCGCCATCGGGCCCGGAGCTGAGCCAACCGCCGGCCAAGTGTGCACGCTCCCGCATTCCGGGGATGCCGCGCCCCACACGCGCCACCTCATCGCCGTCGTCCGTCCCCCCAATCGAAACGGACGCCGGCAGTTCGGAAGCAACGTGCATGGTCAGCCCAGGGCCGCTCCAGTCGAAGTGAAGCCGCACGGCGGTGCCGCGCCCGCCGTGTTTGAGCGCGTTCGTGAGGCATTCCTGGACAATGCGGAAGACGGCGAGTTGCTGGCCAGCGCCAAGCTCAACCGGGACACCGGTCTCGCTCTGTTGGACCTTGAGGCTTCCTTGGCGCATTCGCTCCACAAGAGGCCCCACATCGGTGAGCCGGGGCTGCGGGGTGACCAAGCCGTCGTCGCGCACTCCTTCAATGACGCGCTGTGCGTCCACCAGTGCGTGGCGGGCCGACACCGCGATGTTCTCCAAGGCGTCGAGCACTGCTTTCGGTTGGTCCTGGCTTAGGTAGCGTGTGCCGTCGGCTTGCGCGGCAATGACAGCGAGCGAGTGGGCCAAGACGTCGTGGAGATCGCGGGCGATCCGGGTGCGTTCCTGCTCCACGACGAGTTCGACCTCGGTCTCCTTGAGATTGGCCTGGACGAGGTTCCGGGCTTTGAAGAGGCTTCCGCGTTCTTCGTAGAGGCGCAGGGCGATCCCGACGGCGGCACAGCCTGCGGCGATCAGAAGAAGGATGGAAAACAGTTGCCAACCGTAGTTGGCCAACGCGTACCTGTCGCCCATGAACAACTGCCTAAACCATCCAACGCCGCCCCCGTATCGCCACGAAAGCATGATGAACGTCATCACACCGGCGAAAACGACGTTGCTCCCGGCTACAACAAATTGCAGACGACCTCTCGCGGTCCACATGGAGAACCCCAAGCCAACGAAGGAACCCAAATAGATGGGCCAATCTTGGGAATATGGCTGCGGGATAAAGTACACCAACTGCCCCGTCAGCAAAACGGCCGTGAACCCCAGAGAGAGGACAGGCCGCCATGCCGAGACGGCAATGGCGAATGCAGTCAGGATTAGTATCGCGAATCTTGACAGGATGAGCGTCCACAATTCAGGCCAATGGGGAATCCACGGAGCCATGAATCCCGCGTCCGCCACGCACCACAGGGCGAAAAAGATGACGGCCGCCGCGGGGGCGCCCCATTGCCGTGCAACTTTCAGTGTCTGTTCCATGTCAGCCACCCTATCCACGGCCCGGGACACATCGACGCCGATTTCGCCCTCCTGCGTCCGATCTCAACCCGGAAGCCAGCGGATTCATCCTAGGAGCCAACGCGAGACGTGAGCGAGCGTCGGCCTAAATGCCGCTAAAGGTGAGCGAGGGTTTGTCGAGGCCAACGTTCCATCACATATCGGGCCCAAACCCCAAACGCTCCATCACATATCGGGCCGTGAGCTCGATCGGGCGGGCCCTAACCGGCCACCGCGGCTACCCACACCCCGACCACCCAAGTGCTGGCAGCCAGGCATGCCAGGCCGAATTCCGCCAACATCCCCAAACCAGTCGCTTTGAGCGCGGCGCCACTGGAGACCAACGCCTTCTTGACATCCTTGGTCCGCAGGAGTTCGCTCACGAGGAGTCCGACGGCGAATCCCACAAACAGCCCCACCACCGGAAGAACGAACATCCCCACGATTCCCAGCACAATTCCTGCCAGCACCGATCTGTTGGGGATGCTGTGCTGCTTGAGCTTCCGTCCGGTGAGCACGGCGCTCGACGCCATGCCTGCCAGGACACATGCCGTGCCGATCCCGAAGATCACCCAGCCGATCGCTCCCGCTCCGCCCCAGATGGCCCATGCCAACAGGCTCAGTCCAATCAGGATGCTCCCCGGCAGTACCGGGATGATGGTGCCGACGACGCCTACCGCTATGGCCACGCCGCAGAGAACGGTCACTATCGTTTCGGCGTTCATGGAGCCCAGTCTAGGTGCGGGCCGCCACCGCCGGTCCGCGGCGAGCATGACCTTGGGTTCTTCGGGGTGAAAGTTATAGGGCCTTTGATGCGTCGAGCAACGGACCGAGTTCGTCTTTCCCAGGTGGATTTGCTCCTTGCCGCGAGCAGGTGATCGCTGCGGCGCGGTTGGCGTAGGCGGCCAAGGCGTGCAATTCGTCGGGCGTCAGGCTGTCCAGCCGCGTTCTGCCCCCGGCCCCGAGGGCATCCAGTTGAGCGAGTCCGGAAATGAGCCCTGCCATGAAGGAGTCGCCGGCTCCCACGGTGTCGGCGACGTCGATGGTTTCGGCTGCCGTGTCCACCCGTCCGTTGCGGGACAGGATGACAGGACCGGAGGCTCCACGGGTCAGGGCGACGATTGCCGGGCCGAGTGCCAGCCAGGCCTTGAGGGTTTCGTCCGGGGTCCAGTCAGGATAGAGCCAGCGGAGGTCTTCGTCGCTGGCTTTGACGACGTCGCTGGCCGCCACGAACAGTTCAGCCTGCTCGCGTGCCGTGGCCGCATCGTGGCTGATCGCTGGCCGGCAGTTGGGATCAAAACTGATGGTCGCGTGCTCCCGGGCGGATTCCACGAGGGCCAAGGTCGCCTGATCGCCCGGGGGGAGCACAGTAGCGATCGAACCTGTGTGGACGTGGGTTGAACCCTCGACCGCGGCGAGGGCGGCCAAGGATGCCCCGTTGATGTCCCACGTGACGGAGAAAGTGTACTCGGCGCCACCGTCGGGCCCCAGCGCGGCGAGCGCTGTCGACGTCGGCGCGGTTCCACCGTTGATGACGTCCACACCGTTGGACTGCAGGTGCTCTTCGATCATGAGCCCATACGGGTCATCGGAGTAGTGCGTCACAAGGTTGGTCCTCAGGCCCAGGCGGGCGGCCCCGACGGCCACGTTGAGCGGGCTGCCACCCGGGTGGGCCTGGCTTTCGGTCCGCGCGTGAGGGTCCCGGATGATATCGACGAGGGATTCGCCGATGACGGTCACCGTGGTTTCTTGTGCCATTCTTCTCAGCGGCCCGGGTAAACGACGGCTTTGAGCTGTCCTGGCTGCTTACCGGCCTTGAGTGCTTCTTCTGCCTCGGCCAGCACGAAGCGGCCGGTGACCAAGACATCCAGGTCCACCTTGCCGTCGGCGATCAGCTGGATCGCGAGGGGCCACGTGTTGGTGTAGCGGAACACCCCGGAGAGCCAGATCTCACGGTTCTGGATGTACGAGACGGGGAGTTCGACGTCGTCCGCCCCCAACCCGACCAGAATCACCCGGCCGGCCGGTCCCACGGCTTTGATCCCAGAACGGACAGCCTGCGGTGCGCCGGAAGCGTCAATGAAGGCATCGACGTCGAGCCCCTCCACACTCTCCGTCTTGGCGTTGAGCGCATGCGTGGCGCCGTGCTCCAAGGCGAACGCCAGACGGTCCTCGGCGATGTCCGTGATGTAGATGTCGGTGGCCCCGAAGGCGCGGGCGGCCTGGGCGGCGATGATGCCAATGGGGCCCGCCCCGGCGATCAGGACCCTGCTGCCGGGCTTGATGTCGGCGCGTTCGCAGGCCCACAGTCCGACCGAGAGGGGTTCGATGAGGGCTGCTGCCTCGTCGCTCACGTTGTGGGGGATGTCGTAGGCGAAGTCCGCCTGGATGGTGACGTATTCGGCGAAGGCTCCGTCGATCGGCGGGGTGGCGTAGAACTCGATGTCGGGGCACAGGTTGTAGCGTCCGGCTTTGCACTGCCTGCACTTGCGGCAGGGCCGCTGGGGTTCGACGGCGACACGGTTGCCTATGCGGGCAGGGTCCACGGCGCTTCCGACGGCGGCGATCCGGCCGGAGAGTTCGTGGCCCAGGATCAGCGGGTGGTCAACGACGTAATCGCCGATCCGGCCGTGCTCGTAGTAGTGGACATCGCTGCCGCAGACGCCGACGGCGGCCACCTGGACCAGGACCTGGTCTGGTTCCAGCTCCGGCATGGAAAGCGTTTCCAGGGCCATCTCGCCCTGGCGCTTCAGGATGGAGGCGCGCATGGTGGCCGGCAGTTCGGACTGTGCGAGGGTGTGGGACTGTGCGGTTGGTGTTGTCATCGGAGTAATCCTTGGGAAATCGAAGAGGGAGGGCGGTCTATTTGACGGCGCCGAGCGAGAGGCCTTGGACGAGTTTGTCCTGGGCGGCGAATCCGGCGAACAGCACCGGCAGGGAGATCACGACGGCGGCCGCGCAGACTTTGGCGAGGAACAGGCCCTGGCTCGAGATGAAGCCGGTAAGGAACACCGGCGCGGTGCCGGCCATGACGCCGGTGAGGACCCGGGCCAGGAGCAGTTCGTTCCAGCTGAAAATGAAGCAGATCAGCGCGGTCGCGGCGATGCCGGGCATGGCGACGGGGGCGATGATCGTGCGGAGAATCAACAACAGGCCCGCTCCGTCGATCTCGGCGGCTTCGAGCATCTCCACCGGTACTTCTGCCAGGAAGGAGCGCATCATCCAGACCGCGATGGGGAGGTTCATGGAGGTGTACATCAGGATCAGGAACCAGATGTTGTCCAGCGCACCGGCCGTCTTGGCGAAGAGGAACAGTGGAAGGATCGCGGCCACCACCGGCATCATCTTCGTGGACAGGAAGAAGAACATGACATCGGTCCACTTCTTCACCGGCCGGATGGACAGCGCGTAGGCGGCGGGGATTGCCAGGACCAGGACCAGGACGGTCGAGAGGATGGAGGCTGTGGCGGAGTTGATCAGCGGCGGCCAGGGGCTGACGCCGGAGCTTGCCCCGAAGAATTCCTTGTAGGCGTCCAGGGTGAGGTTGGCTGCGATGGAGGGCGGGTTCGTTGCGGCATCCGTTTCGGAGTGGAACGACGTCAGGATCATCCACAGGACCGGCGTTGCGAACAGCAGGGCGAGGAGCCAGGCCGCGATGCCGGCGGCGGTGTTGTTGCGGGTGGGGTCCATGCGGGTCTTGCCGCGGCGGCGGGAGCCGGCGCCGGGGGCGGCCTGGCCAGGGACTGAGTTGCGGCGTGCGGCAGGGGTGAGGGTGCTCATCGTGCTGCCTCCTTCTTGAAGAGCGAGAATACGGTGCGGAGGGCGAAGGTGGCCACGATGATGGTGCCGATGACCACCACGACGCCGGCGGCGGACGCCAGGCCGTATTCGTTGGCGAAGTAGAACGTCTGGTAGACGGCGTAGGGCAGGTTGGCCGTGCCGAGTCCTCCCGAGGTGAGGGTGAAGACGGCGTCGAAGTTCTGCACGATGTAGATGGCTCCGAGCAAACCGCCGAGCTCGAGGTACTGGCGCAGGTGGGGCAGTGTCAGGTGGCGGAAGATGTCCCACGGGCTGGCCCCGTCCATCTGGGCTGCTTCGACTGTATCCATGGGCCGGGACTGCAACCCTGCCAGCAGGATGAGCATCATGAACGGGGTCCACTGCCAGACCAGGGAGACGATGACGGCGGCCAGGGGTGCCTGGGAGAGCAGGTCCGGCTGGGGCGGGTTGTCGCTGCCGAAGAGGGACCAGATCCAGGTCAGGGCGCCGTTGATCAGCCCATACGTCGGATTGAGGAGGGCGTGCTTCCAGATCAGGGCTGCGGCAACCGGCACCACGAGGAAGGGTGCGATGAGCAGGGTCCGGGCCAGTCCGCGTCCGATGAACTTCTTATCCAGCAGCAGGGCCAGGCCCAGGCCGATAACCAGACTGGCCAGGACAACGGAGACGGTGAGGATGATGGTGGTGAAGATGGCTTGGCGGAGGTCCGGGTCGGTGAGGACCTGGACGTAGTTGCCGAGCCCGGCGAATCCGGTCTGGTCCGGGCGCAGGCTGTTCCAGTTCAGGAACGAAATGATCAGGGTCACCACGAACGGAAGCTGGGTGACGATGATGAGGAAGATCAGGGCTGGCAGCAGCGGCGCACGCCGTGCCCAGGCCAGGGCGCGTTCACGGGACCTGGCGGTCTTGGAAGGTTTGGGGGCGCTGTGCCCGGGCCGGGGAATGCGCGCTGTTGCGGTAGTCATGGTGGGTCTCCTGCGGTTCCGGGGCCGGCACTTTGCGGCGGGCCCCGGAACCGGTTGGTGGGTGGTTACTTCTTGTACTTGTCGCCGATT
This sequence comes from Arthrobacter sp. DMZ02-1R, assembly GCF_057747935.1. Classification (NCBI taxonomy): domain Bacteria; kingdom Bacillati; phylum Actinomycetota; class Actinomycetes; order Micrococcales; family Micrococcaceae; genus Arthrobacter; species Arthrobacter sp. DMZ02-1R. The sequence goes on along the minus strand of NZ_CM173230.1, from coordinate 282,909 downwards.
TTCTGCGCGGCGTCTTGGCCCTTGGCCAGCGCGTCAGCTACAGAGCCCTGGCCGGCGATGGCGGAACTGACCCCTTGGGAGACCGTGGTGCCGAGGTCGGCGAACTCAGGGATGCCGACGAACTGAATACCGACCACAGGGCGCGCCTGGACACCGGGATTCTTCGGGTCTGCGTTTTCAATGGCGGTCCGTTCGGCTTGGAAGAACGGTGCGGCCTTCTGGAAATCTGCGTTCTCGTAGGTGGAGATGCGCTTGCCGGACGGGACCTTGGCCCAGCCGAGCTTGGACGCTACGAGTTCCTCATACTTCTTCGAGCTGGCCCAGGCGATGAACTTGCCCGCGGGATCCTGCTTCTTCGACGCTGCCTGCACGCCCCAGGACCAGGTCCACAGCCAGCCCGAGGATTTGGTTTCCTTCACCGGTGCCTGGACGTAGCCGATCTTGCCCTTGACCGGCGAGTCGGCAGCTTCCAGTGAACCTGCCGCGGAGGTGGCGTCGTACCACATGGCGGTTTTGCTCTGGCTCATGTTGTTCAGGCACTCGGTGAACCCCGCCTGCGCAGCCCCTGCTTCGCCATGAGCGCGGACCAGGTCCACGTAGAACTTGGTGGCTGCGGTGAACTCGGCGGCGTTGACCTTCGCGTTCCAGTCCTTGTCGAACCACGTCCCACCGAAGGTGTTAACCACGGTGGTCAGAGGCGCGAAGACCTGGCCCCAGCCCGGCTGGCCGCGCAGGCAGATGCCCTTCATCCCCGGAGCCGCACCATCAACCTTGGCTGCGAGATCGGCCACCTGGTCCCAGGTGGGCTTCTCCGGCATCGTCAGGCCCTTGGCGTCAAGGATGTCCTTGCGGTACATCAGGAAGGAAGACTCGCCGTAGAACGGTTCGCCGTACAGCTTGCCGTCCTTGCCCGTGAGGGAAGCAGTGTAGGCCGGCAAAATGTCTGATTGATTGAACGACGCGTCCTTGGCTACGTTGTCCAACGGCGCCAGCCAGCCGTTCGCCGAGTAGAACGGGATCTCGTAATTCGACAGCGACGCAACGTCGTACTGTCCTGCCTGGCTGGAGAACTCCTGGCTGATCTTGGCCCGGACGTCATTCTCGGGCAGGACCGTGTAGTTCACCTTGATGCCGGTGTCCTTGGTGAAGTTATCCGCCGTCAGCTTCTGCAGATCCTCCATCTGCGGATTGTTGACCATCAAGACGTTGATGCTGTTCTGGTCGCCGGCAGAGGTGCCGCCACCGGCGCCGGAGCAGGCCGAGGCGGATAGTGCGATGCACAGGGCGCCGGCGGCGAGTGAGGCCACACGTATTTTCGGGCGCATTAAGGACTCCTTTGTTCTTCAAGGGGGTGCCAGTCTCTGCACCTCGACTGCCGTGTCGAGGTACTGGACTGGAGCGAGGCCTGAGATCGGGAATCCGATGTGCCGCGCTTGGTTCCTCAACAGTAGGCGTGTGGGATAGGGCACAACTAGCGCCTCCGTTGCCAATTTCTGATACTAATTTTCCAGAATAGTGCCCGCGCAGGCGCTAATCTGGAGGAAGACATCCCAAGGCGCTGTCCAGATTTCATAAAAGTCGAACGCATGGAGAAACACTATGAGCGCGGTGGAACCGGTCGATGACGCAGCAGCGAGGCTTGCAGAACGGCTCCTCGGCATGCGAGCCAACCGTGAGGTCATCCCCGCCGACCCGAACCACTCGGTCCGGTGGCACGAACACGATTACCCCAGCCCGCTGGCACGCTGGAACTACCACCCCGAATACGAGATCCACCTGATCCGGAAAGGCACGGGAAAATTCATTGTGGGGGACCACATCGGCACCTTCGAGGCCGGCCAGGTGTCCCTGGTAGGTTCCGGCCTGCCGCATGACTGGGTCAGCGACCTTGAGCCCGGGGAAGTGTTGGAGCGGCGGGACGCGGTGATCCAGTTCGATGGAAAATGGGTCCGGCAGGCAGCAGCCACGATTCCGGAAATGGCCGAGGTGAACCCCCTGTTGGAACAATCCGCACGTGGAATCGAATTCCTGGGAACGTCAGCCCGGAAGGCCGCCGAAGCGATCGAGGCGATGGGCACCTCCACCGGATTGGAGCGGCTATACCACCTCTTCGAACTGTTTGCGATCCTTGCCCACGCCCCCCAGGAGGAGCGCCGCTACCTTGCCGACGAATGGTTCAGGCCCCAATTGGACGGCCAGGCCGCCGCCGTGGTGGACATCGTCCTCGAGTACGTGTTCAGCAATCACGCCGGCAACGTCAAGATGTCCGAAGCTGCGGCGCTGGTAGGAATGCCCGAGCCGACATTCTCCAAATACTTCAAACGCTCCACCGGCCAGAACTTCAGCGACCTCGTACGCAAACTCCGGCTGGCCCACGCCCGACGCCTGCTGGAGCGCAGCGACAAAGCCATCTCCGACATTTGCTACGAAGTAGGCTTCTCCAACCTGTCAAATTTCAACCGGCACTTCCTCAACGACGCCGGGGAAACACCCCGGCGCTACCGCCAGCGGTTGCAGGCCTGACGGTTTTCCGGCTGCCGGCCAGAGCGACCTAAGCAAAGAACGACGGCGACCCTCCCCAGCACGGGAGAGTCGCCGTCGTCGGCTCTTGGGGTTGAAAGCGCGGGCTATTCAGCCGCTGCGGCAACAGCCGCCGTGACCGCAGGCGCAACGCGGGGATCCAGCGGACTGGGCACGATGTAGTCGGCGGAGAGGCCTTCCTCGGCCAGCGCGGCGATGGCGCGGGCCGCGGCGATCTTCATGGCGGGGGTGATCCGGCGCGCGCCGGCGTCCAAAGCTCCGCGGAAAATCCCCGGAAAGGCCAGTACGTTGTTGATCTGGTTCGGGAAGTCGCTCCGGCCCGTAGCCACGACGGCCGCGTACTTGACGGCGACCTCGGGCAGGACTTCCGGGTCCGGGTTGGACAGCGCGAACACGATCGAATCCTGGTTCATGAGCTTCAGGTGTTCCTCGGCCAACTTCGAGGAGGAAACGCCGATGAACACGTCTGCGCCCGTGAGGGCTTCGGCGGGTCCGCCGGAAAGGCCGCGGGGGTTGGTCCGCTGGGCGAAGCGGGCCTTGACACTGCCAGAATCAGCCACCAGATCGGCCCGCTCAGCGTTGATGATGCCCTTGGAATCCAGCAGGACGACGTCCTTGACACCCGCGGTCAGCAGGATCTCAGATACGGCGATCCCCGCGGCGCCCGCACCGGAAACCACAACCTTCAGTCCTTCAAGTTCGCGGCCGGTCACCTTGGCGGCGTTCGTCAGCGCGGCGAAAACCACGACGGCGGTGCCGTGCTGGTCATCGTGCATGACTGGGCAGTCGAGGGCTTCGATGAGACGCTCTTCGAGTTCGAAGCAGCGCGGTGCCGAGATGTCTTCGAGGTTCACAGCACCGAAGCTTGGGCGCAGGCGAACCAGGGTCTCGATGATTTCATCCACGTTGGTGGTGTTGAGGACCAGCGGAATCGAGTCCAGGTCACCGAAAGCCTTGAAGAGCGCCGACTTTCCTTCCATGACCGGGAGGGAGGCGCTGGGGCCGATGTTGCCAAGACCCAGGACCGCGGTGCCATCGCTGACAACCACCACGAGGCGCTCGGCCCAGGTGTGCGTGCGGGCAAGCTCTGGATTGGCGTGAATCGCCCTGCTCACCTCAGCGACGCCGGGGGTGTAGGCAATGGAAAGGTCACGCTTGTTCAAAAGCGGCACGGTGCTGGAAACGGAGAGCTTACCGCCTTCGTGGGCGGTGAAGATTTCCTCTTCGCTCAGCGCCAGGGCAGTCAGGTTCTGTTCAGGGGTGATGGTCTCGACGGACACGTCGTTGTCTCCTCAGGCTAGCCGTGAACCCACGGCACAATTCGGGCAGGTGTAGAGGCTTCGGTGCCGAACCAAGGGTGGGTGGTCCGTGCTGTGAAACTCCTGCGGATATGGGCTGCTAGCCGCTTGGGTCCTGTCTTCGTAGGCAGGTCCTTGATAGGAAGACTAGAGACATCCAGCCATAAACACATACTTTTGGTCTTAGTGGTCTAGACCAATTACGCCAGTTGCCGGAAAAGGCTGCATGGCCGCAGCGATCCGGTGGTGATCGAAGCCGGCGCAAGGGCCCTCCAGGAGCGAGTCAGTATCCCACCGAATGACTGCCCGCGGAGGTCGCCCTGATGTGCGCTGGCTATGGCCGGATGAACGTCTTGATGGCGTCAGCGGTGCCGGCTGGATCCATAACGTGGGCGAAGTGGTTTTGTCCGGGCAGTAGTGTCTCGGTCACGTCCGGCAGACCCTGCCGAAGGTGTCGCGAGGCACCAACCAGGTGTGCCGGGCTCGCTTCACCGACGAGAAGCAGGGTCGGGACGTCAGTTTCGATGTACTGCCCAATGAGGACATCCGTATGGTCGATCTCGCTGAGTTCACGTGTCCATGTGGGACTGAGTTCAACCATGCCTGCCCACAAAGGGGACGAGGCCAAGGCCTCGGTTTCTTCCGGGGATATACGCAGAAAATGAGCTGCCGCTACGCGCATGGCTTTGTCGCCGTTTCCTTCTTCAATTGCTGCAGCATAGTCCGCCAGTGCCTGTCCGGCGGTGGGCGCATCGACAGGCAGCGGAGGTTCGTAGAGCACCAAGGAGGAGACCTCGGCCCCGGTACGAACGGCTTCCAGTGCGCAGATTGCTCCGTACGAGTGCCCGAGCAGGGCCGACCCCACGCCGGCAACTTCGAGCACCGCTTTGATGTCGTCGGATTCGGTCCGCAGCGAGTACTCGTTGGCGTCGGAGCTGAGTCCGCGCCCGCGGCGGTCCATGATGTAGACCGTGTTGTTGTCGGCCAGTTGTTCTGCCACGGCGAGCCATTGTTCTCCGGTGGAGATGCTTCCATGGACAAGGACTATCGGCGCGCCCGTGCCCAACTTGCGATATCCAATCAAGGTACCGTCAGCCGATTCCACGGTGTGGTTACTCAGGGATTGAGTGTTCATGGGGAACTCCTTTGTCTAGGTTGAATCGAACATTCCGCTCTACGGGCACCCAAAATATCGGCGGCAATGAGCCTGGGCGGGTCAAAGAGGGATGACCTCAGTGAGCGATTGCGTCCGCAGAGACGCTTTCGGCAGCTTCTTCATCCTGTGTCCCGGCAGAGGCCTTCGGCGTTGGCACGGACAGGACCGCGGCCACACCTACGGCTGCTGCTATGGCCCATACGGAGAAGTTAATGAAGTTCCCGAGTGCCGCGGCGACGAGGACCCCGCCTCCTGAGATTGCCAGTACGGCCCCGATCCGTCCCACGCCCAAGGTGATCCCAAGGGCGGTGGCCCGGGTCGCGCCTGAGAAGTAGGTAGCAACGAAACCGTTGACGAGGATCTGTGCTCCGACTGAGCCAAAGCCGACTACCGCTACTAGTGCGTACATGGCCACCAGGGGCATGGTTCCGGTGCCCATGAGCACCAGCGCGAGTCCGGAGCTGGCGAACGACGTGGCAGTGACCATACGCGGACCGAACCTGTCTGCCAGGCGCGAGGATACAAGCACACCCACGACGGCTCCGATGTTGACCGTCAAGAGAAAGGACAGGGACGACGTGAGGGAGTACTTGGCGATGACCATGAGCTGGGGAAGCCAGGTGTTCAGGCCGTAAACCAGAGTCTGGCCGCAGATTCCGGCAAGGCAGAAGAGGATCATCGCACCAAGGAGCCGACCGGTCAGCAGGGTGCGGAAACGGCCCTTTTCGGGGGCGTCGCCTTGAACCCGCGCCGACGGCAGTTGGTCCAGTCCATAGTCCGAGATAATGCGCTCGGCGTGGGCACGGTCCCCTTTTGCTGCGAGGTACGCAGGGGACTCGGGAAGAAACCTGAACAGCAAAGGCGCGACGGCGATGAGGGGAATGCCTCCCAGAGCCAGCATGCCTTGGAATCCCAGCGCGGGAAGGAATGAGAGTGCAAGGAGCGCGGCGAGGATCCCACCGACGGCGTACCCGGAGAACATGAGGGCGTTGTTGAAGTTGCGGCGGTTCGATTTGGAGAACTCCACGGTCAAGGCGATCGCCGTCGGAATCACCCCGCCCAGCCCAAGGCCGGCGAAAAACCGGAACAAAACGAAAAGTTCGGGCGTCGGCGCCCAGGCGGTCAGCAGCATCAACAGCGAGAAGGACGCGATGGAAACCATCATGACCGTCCTGCGTCCGACCACGTCGGTGAGGTATCCGATGAGGATCGCCCCGATGAACATTCCGGCCAGTGCGTAGCTGCCAATGGCGCCGGTCTGTACCGGAGTCAGGCCCCAGGGCTTGTACGCCAGGAGTTTGGGAACGATTGCACCGTAAACGACCAGATCGTAGCCGTCGAAGACGATGGCCAGGAAGCAAAGAAAGATGACAACGGCCGCCGACTTGCCAGGGCGAACCGGAATTGAGGAAGGCGATTGAAAAGCCATTGGGGACTCCAGGTGATATACACGACGTTGTGGCTGTGCCAGAGATGATGGGGTCGCTCGGGGGGCGTTTGTGACCTGACCCACAACTGAATGTAACATATACGTGTTGTTCGTCAAGATATTTGTTGCACGTATATTCGCGTCACATGCGCTCAGAGGCGCCGGAAGTATGGAGGAACCAGATGGATTGGAAACCCAGAGCCGTGATTCTGGACCTCTTCGGGGACTACCTCCGCTACGCCGGGGGCGAAGTCAGGCTTGCTGACATCACGGAACTTCTCGCCGTCTTCGACGTCGAGGCCGCAACGGTCCGCGTCAACCTGTCGCGACTTCGCAAGGAGGGCTGGTTCACTACCCGGCGCATCGGGAGGGAGACGGTCTATTCACTCACACCCCACATGCTGGAGATCCTCGACGAGGGACGCGAACGAATTTTTCGGCGTCGTGATGAGAACTGGAAAGGCCGGTGGACCATGGCCATCTACCAGGTTCCCGAATCCGAGCGTGCCGTCCGCGAACAGTTGCGGAAGCAGCTCGCGTGGCATGGGTTCGGCCAATTGTCGCCATCCACCTGGCTGAGCCCGCACGACTTGATGTCCGAGGTCCGCGAAATTGCCGCCGAAAACCCCCTCGCAAAAGTCGACGCCCTCTGGTGCGGGACCGACGATCCCCAAGAGGACAGGGATCTTGCGGCGCGGTGCTGGGATCTGGAGCAGCTGGGGAAGGACTACGAAGACTTCATCCGCACCTATGCCGCACTGAACGACGAGGTGGCTAACGCGGGCAAGGATGGACGAACGGCGCTTGTCGAACGGATGCGCATCATCGGCGACTATCGCCGCTTCCTCTTCCGGGATCCCTACCTCCCCCGGGAGTTGCAGCCCCAGGATTGGCCGAGCATCCACGCGTACAACCTCTTCGGCGCCGCACATCGTCAGCTTGGTCCCGCAGCTACTGAATTTGTGGCCGACATCATCGGCCAGCCCGTCGGACAGGGGCGCGAAGTCGTGGCCTGAATGCAGCACTGCCGCGACCTCCTTCTTTCGCGACCGCCTCGACATGTAACAAGTTATTGACGTTCAGCATAAATTGGTTACATAATTTGGGAAGACCCCTCTTTTTCCCTCCCAAACCTAGAAGGTGGCATCGATGGCACTTCGCGTAGCCTGCATTGGCGGCGGTCCCGGCGGACTGTTCTTCTCAACCCTGTTCAAGCAGACCGTCCCCGACGCAGAGGTGGTGCTCTTTGAACGTAACCAGGCCTCGGATGCCTTCGGCTTCGGCGTGGTTTTCTCGGACGCAACCCTGAATCGGATCAACGATGCGGACCCTGTTGTGCGGGACGGGCTGCGGGACTTCGGCACCCACTGGGAGGACATCGAGGTCCGGCTCAAGGGCGAACAGAAGTCTTTCACCGGCAACGGCATGGCCGCGATCTACCGCAAGACACTCCTAAAGCTCATGCAGGAGCGTGCGGCAGGGGTCGGCGTCGATATGCGTTTTGGCCAGTACGTGCCCGAGCTTTCCCAGCTCGACGATTTCGACTTGATCGTCGGTGCCGACGGCGCCAACTCATCGACCCGCGAACAGCTGGGCGAGAGCCTGGGCCACACCGCTGAGACTGCAACGGCCAAGTTCATCTGGTTCGGCACCACTTACAAATTCAGCGGGCTCACCTTCGTCCACCGGCAGAGCGAGTTCGGGAACTTCGCCGTTCACGGCTACCCGATCAGCGAGGACTTGAGTACCTTCATCGTGGAAACGGACGAGGCGACGTGGCGGAGGGCCGGCCTTGACGAATTCGATGCCAGCCAGCCCCCGGGCCCTTCCGATCTGAAGACCCAGCGGTTCCTGGAGAAACTGTTCGCCGAAGACATCGCCGGTGAGCCGCTGGTGGCCAACAACTCCCGCTGGGCAAATTTCCGCACCCGCAGGACCCGCTCCTGGCACAAGGGAAACGTGGTCCTGCTCGGCGACGCCGTGCACACCGCGCACTTCTCCGTCGGTTCCGGCACCAAGATGGCCATAGAAGACGCCATCGCCCTCGTCCGTGAAGTAGCAGCCCACCAGGACGACCTCGAACTGGCCTTCACCAACTATGAGGCCGAGCGCCAGCCACCGGTCGCCAAGATCCAGAACCAGGCACGCGGCGGACTCAGCTGGTGGGAACACTTCGCCCGGTACTACACCGCTTTCGACCCCACCCAGTTCACGTTCCACTTCTTCTCCCGCAGCATCGACATCGACAAGATCCGCCAGCGCGACCCGGGGCTTGTTGAATCGACGGAACAGGACTGGCTGGCCAGGCACGGGAACACGCCTCTGGAAACAACGCTCGACGTCGGGCATGTCCAGTTCGGCGGGCGTCTGCTTTCCCTTATTCACGACGCCGGCCAGGCCGCCTTGACGGGGCCAGGCGGCCGGATTCCCCTGGTCACCGACCCCGCCGACGCCGACGCCGACACAGGACTGCTGCTCACCGCACCGGATACCGAAGAGGGTTTGGCCGCTGCCTTCGGGCAACTGCCAGCCCAGGCTGCAGCCATTGTTGTCCAGGGCGGCAACCCGTTCACCCGGATCCTCCTCTCCGAGGAGGCTCGGCTCGGCCGCGGCCTGACAAGCGTCATCGTCGATGACCGGGGCCCGGTGTCAGCCTTGACGCTGGTCCTCTCCGGTCGGGCCGACGCCATCGCCACCTCGGACAAGGAAGCAATCGATGCATAAGCTGGCTCCCCTGTTTGCTCCACGGGGCATCATCGTCGTTGGCGCTTCCTCCAACCCCGATAAGCTCGGCGCCGTCATGGCGCAATCACTGTCCAATTACCCGGCTCCCGTGGAACTCGTGAACAGCCGCGGTGAGGACGGGATGCACACCAGCATCGCTGAAGCCGCCGCGGCCATCCCTGGCGGCCCGGATCTGGCAGTGCTCTGCGTGCCTGCCGCCGCCACCGCGCAGGCGCTACGCGAAAGTGCAGCGAACGGCGTCAAAGCGGCCTTGGTCTGCGCCGGAGGTTTCGCTGAAGCCGGCGGACCCGGCGTCGAATTCGCCCACCAGGTTCAGACCGCTGTCCGGGAGACCGGAATCCGACTTCTCGGCCCGAACACGTCCGGCTTCTTCGTTCCCCACCGCAAGCTGCGGGCCAGCTTCGTACCCGGGGTCGCGGAACTGGAACCGGGTTCGGTAGCTGTTGTAGCCGCCAGTGGCGGGGTCAACCACGTCCTGGCCTTCCACCTTCAGCGCTCCGGTGCCGGTGTCAGCCTGGCTGTCGGCATCGGCGCAGGTACCGGCATCACCGCGCCCGACGTCCTGGATTACCTGATCACCGACGGGCAAACGAAGGCAGTTGCACTGCACTTGGAAACCGTCGCCGACGGACCGGCCCTCATCGACGCCGTCTCACGCCTCAGCGCGGTCAAGCCAGTGGTCGCACTGGTGGTCGGCCGCAACGATGTTTCCGAATTTGCCCAGTCCCACACCGGGGCGTTGGCCACATCCTGGCGCACCACGCGAGCCGTCCTGAAGCAGGCCGGCGCCGTGATCGTCGACGACGAAAACCAGCTGGTTGCCGCCGTCACCGCTCTGGCGGGGCGCCGGCTTGCGCCAGCCGCAGAACCCGGCGTCGGACTCATCACAGGGCAGGCCGGCCCGGGGCTGTTGATCGCCGATGCCCTCCACAGTGCCGGCGTGTCGCTGCCCCGCTTGGCACAGCACAGCCAGGACACCATCGGCACATTGCTGCCGCCGTTGACGTTCCAGGCCAACCCGGTGGACACCGGCCGGCCCGGGCCCGGCTACGAGAAAATCGTCGCGGCAGTGGCCGAGGACCCGGCCATCGATGTCGTCGCGCTGTACGGACTGACCGAACCCGTTGCCGACCTGCCACTCGCCGTCGCCAATTCCGGGCTGGCTAACACGATGCCGTTCGTGATCGGCGTGGACGGCCCCGACGGAGACGTGGAGCGTACCCGGAAATCCGCCCAGCAGCATGAGCTGCCGCTCATCTGCGGACCGACATCGCTGGCACACGGGATCACTGCTTTGGTCAACGACGCCCGGGGGCAGTTCCAACGTGCACAAGCTCCTGCCGCCGGATTACTCACCTGGCCGGATCTCGAAGGACCTTGGGATGAGAACCGCGCCAAGGAACTCCTCGGCGCACTCGGTATCGCCACACCTGCACGGCGCAGTTGCAGCACCCGCGCCGCCGCCCACGAGGCACTCGCCGAGCTGGGCGGTCCGGTCGCTGTCAAGCTGCTCGATGCCGCCGTCCTGCATAAAACCGAAATCGGCGGCGTGCACCTGGGGGTGGACTCCCCCGAAACCATGGACCGGGCACTGGTCGGCCTCGAGGCCGCCGGAGCCCGCGAATTCCTGATCGAAGCAATGGCACCCTCCGGCGTCGATCTGGTGGTCGGCGTTCGCCGAGATCCCGTTTTCGGACCCATCGTTGTCCTGGGTCTCGGCGGCACCGCAGCCGAGGTCTACGCCGATATCTCCATCCGTTCCGTGCCGCTAGCAGTCCGGGCCGCTGAGAGCATGCCCGGTGACCTGCAGGCCCGTGAACTCTTGTATGGCTTCCGCTCCGGGCCGATGCTGGACACAACGGAACTGGCAGGACTACTGGTCAAGCTCGGCGATGCGCTCCTTTCCAATGACGAAATTGCCGAGATCGAAATCAATCCCCTGCGCCTGACCCGTGACGGGCTCCTGGCGCTGGATGCCGTAGTTATCAATGTCGAGGAGGACATTAAATGACTAGCCACACCAGCGAGGGCACCATCCCCTGGCCAGCGGACCTTGCCGCGGAGTTTCGCGGAAAGGGCTACTGGGAGGACCGCAGCCTGGGCAGCTACGTTGTCGAAACGGCCGACCGGCTGCCGGACAAGGTCGCGATCGTGGACGGTGACGTACGGCTCAGCTACGCCGAGCTTGCCAACCGAACGGACGCAGCTGCGGAACGCCTGCTGCAGCTAGGGCTCAAGGCAGATGACCGCATCATGGTCCAATTGCCAAACGGCTGGCAGTTCGCGGTGCTGACCCTGGCGTGTTTCCGCGCCGGCATCATCCCCGTGATGGCGCTGCCGGCACACCGGCAATATGAGCTGTCCTTCCTCACGGGACTCTCCGAATCCCGAGCCATCGCCGTACCGGACGTCATCAAAGACTTTGACCACCAGTCGATGGCCGAAGACCTCGCCTCAACCATTCCGTCTTTGGAAATCATCCTCGTCTCCGGCGCAGCGAAGCTGCCGAACGTTCGTCTCGAAGAAATCCTGGCGCCCGGCAAAGACGTCTCGGGCGCCCGCGCGCGCCTGGATGCCTCTGCTCCATCACCGGATTCGCCGGCCCTGTTTCTGCTCTCAGGGGGAACCACCGGGCTGCCCAAACTCATCGCCCGGACCCACAACGACTATGCCTACAACATCAAAGCCACGTCAGGTGCCACAGGAGTCACCGAACACACTGTCTACCTGGGTACCCTACCGGCTAGCCACAACTTCCCCCTGGCCTGCCCCGGAATTCTCGGCATCCTCTTCGCCGGGGGCCGCGTGGTCATGCTGCCCAGCCCGGAACCCCGCAAGGCCTTCGCCGCCATCGAACGCGAAAAGGTGACACTGTCAACGGCGGTGCCCGCTGTGGCCCAGCGATGGATCGAGTACCAGCAAGAAACAGGAACCAGCCAACTGACCAGCCTCGAAGTGCTTCAGGTCGGCGGCTCCCGGCTGCCCGATGAAATCGCGCGGAAGGTGAAGCCCGTACTGGGCGCGACCCTGCAACAGGTCTTCGGCATGGCAGAAGGACTCATCAACACCACTCGCCTGGACGACCCCGAAGACGTCATCTGCACCACCCAGGGACGCCCCGTGTCCGAAGCCGATGAAATCCGCATCGTGGATGAGGCCGGCAACGACCTTCCTGATGGTGTGGCTGGATCCATCCTGACAAGAGGCCCCTACACCCCCAGGGGCTACTACCGCGCACCCGAGGCCAATGCCCGGGCTTTCACCCCCGATGGCTGGTACGCCAGCGGTGACATCGTCGAGCGGCGGCCCGACGGTAACCTCATCGTTCAAGGCCGCGACAAGGACATGATCAACCGGGGCGGCGAAAAGATCTCCGCCGAGGAAATCGAAAGCCTCGTCTACCGCATCGAAGATGTCACCATGGCAGCCGCCGTCGCGATGCCCGACCCACTGCTCGGCGAACGGCTGTGCCTCTACATCACCGTCAGGCCCGGACACGACGTCACCCTTCAACAGATCCAGGAGATGCTGCGCCAGACCGGAGTTGCCGCGTTCAAAATCCCCGAACGACTCGTGGTCCTCGACGAACTGCCCACCACAAAAGTGGGCAAGATCAACAAGAAAGACCTCCGAGCCGACATCGCAGAACGTCTGGCTTCCGCTAGCGCCCACGGAAAATGAGGATTGTCAGGATGGCACAACGCACGAATCCACGTTTCACGGGCGTCCGGGCCGCGCAGTGCTGCCGTCATTTGGCGTCTGGGCTCAGGTGCCGGTAGACAGTGGCGCGGCTGGCCCCGATGACCTTTCCGACGTCGGCCGGCTTGAGGCCCTAGGCCTTAAGCGTTGGGCTCGCGGGCCCGCTTGACGTTGGGGTGGTTGGTCGCCGCAAACAGGTCTGGCTCGAAGTGTCCAGAGTCCGACAGCGGATGATCGACCCGGACGGCAGTGGTGAAATGCCCCGCGAAGGTCCGAACGGTCAGGGGGTGCATGGTGGTGCGGTCGGGGCTGGGCCGTCGAGGAGGTGGACTGGAACCTGGCGCAGCGGTTTCAAAAGCGCACCGACTGGCTCCTGCTCTCGGAATTGAGGAAGGCGCGTCCATGAATCTCCTCGCGACCGCTGGCGCCACGCACGGAACGGCACACGCCGCAGTCTCCATCGAGGGCGAGCACCGGCTTCACCTCGTAAGATTGTCGGCGACGTGCACAGGCGCTGAGGAATATCCACGCCTTCAAATGACGGACCGCACCAGACCCCCGGAGTTGGATTAGCTAGGCCACTAAGCGATATACCCGCGATCCTGCCGTCACGCAGCACCGGACGACTGGCGTCCTCGCCCTACGCGTCCGCAATCAACTTGCAGGCATTTTTCAGGTCCTTCTCGGCATCGAAAAGCGAGATCCGACGGCAGTTGACCGACTGGACCAGACCACTTATCACGTGCAACAGAATCCGCGCCCTGCCAGCGTCGCCGATCGCCGCTGTGACCATCTCGGCAGAGAGCACTTCGATGTCTCTCAAAAGCACAGGGATGTCACCATCGCGGGTATCCCACGTGCGGGAAAGACAGTGTTCGACGGCGGGCTGCATGACCCGCATATGGAAAATCTCCATCCCGAGTCCGGTGAGCTCCTGCTGGCTGCACCGCGAAGACGCTGGCTTGGCATCATTGAGTTCCCGTAGCTGCTGCCGGTAGACCGCAAGCATCAGATGGACCGTGGACGGAAAGTAGCGGTAGAGCGTCCCCAGCGGAACGTGGGCCCTGGTGGATACGTCCGAAAGGCTCACGGTATCGAACTGCCGCTGGGCGAATCCTGCGGCAGTCTTCAGTATCCGGGCGTAGCGCAGTTGCTGTCTCGGCGTGGTGGGAGCGGCCGCCATTTGGGGCAACCCCGCGGCCAGATCCAGCGAATACGGTTCCAAGGAGTTCGGTTCGGACATTTCCGGCGTTCTGTTGGTTTGGGCTTCGTTCTGGGAGATAGCGCGGCCCCCCAAAGGCCGGGTGCGTCCTGACAATGATACGGCAGCAAGTTGTCAGTTCCCTGAGAACGGATTCGCAGGCTATGCGACGCCCTTGATCTTCACCACGAATACCGCCCCCAGCAGACCGATAACAGCTGCGGCCACGTACAGCGAGACATAGCCACCCCAGAACACAACGAAAAAAGGGGCAATCGCCGGCGCAATCACCTGTGGCAAGGAGTTGGCCACATTGATAACACCAAGGTCCCGGCCCCGGTCCAGCGCAGTGGGCAGCACTTGGGTAATGAGGGCGAAGTCGACCGCCAGGTAGGCACCAAAGCCGATACCGAGCACTACCGCGCCAGCAATGGCTCCTGTCCAGGTGGGGTCGAACCCAAGGATCAAGGCAGCTAGCGAAATGACGATGGAGGAGATAATCACGAGGGGTTTCCGTTTGCCCATGCGGTCGCTGATGGCACCACCCACCACGCTTGTGACAATCACCATGACGGCATAGAGGCCAGTGAGGATGAGAACCCCGAACTCAGGCTTGATGCCCTGCATTTCCTCAAGATGCACGGCATCCTTGAGGAAGAAGAGCAAGTACAACGTGACCATGTGGTTGCCGACATTGACCAGGAATCTCGTCAGCCAGGCCCACGCGAAATCCGGATACTTGACCGGCGAGACCCAGAACCCCTTGAGAAAGTTCCACAGCCTGAAGGGTGAGCGGTCCCCCGCCGGGAGCCGGACGTCGTCGTTCTTGAAAAGATAGAGCACGACGCCAGCCAGCAGCGCAGCGGCGCACACGACATAACCGAGGGCAAAGTTCCCCGAAACCACGGACGCGATCACCGCGCCCGCCAGGATCCCCACGGTTTGGCCCAAGGCAGCAAGGCCTCCGACCGCGCCCCGCTGTTGCACCGGCACCCGGTCCGGAATAGCCGCTGTGATGGCCGCATAAGCTCCATTGCAGCCGGCCTGGACAAGGCACCACAGAATAGTCATGACGGCCACGTTCGGAGCACCAGCGAGGGCCAACAGGGCTGCCGCGCCGAGGATAGCACCGAGGAGCACCCACGGTACGCGCCGTCCGAAGCGTGACGTGGTGCGGTCGCTGAAAGCACCGAACAAGGGGTTCGCCACCAGCGACACAGCGGCGCCGCACCCCGTAACAAGCGCAAGGATGGCTTCCTTCTGGCCTTCGTCAAAGTGGATGGCCTGCTGCCCAAGCAACACCTGGATGGGGCCGAAGAAGGCAGCGTTGATGCCCACATTGACAAGCACCACTCCGGTGACCCAGAGCGAACGGACGCGCTCTACAGGCTCGGCGAGCGCCGTCGTCGAACCTTGTGTTTGAGCAGGATTGTGGGCAGGATCTGTCACGGGCCTTTCAGGCAATGAACCGGGCAGATCGGACAGGCTCATGACGGTGCTCCCCTAGCGGCTTGACGTGTGGATTTCAGCCTAGCGCTGTGGGGGTACGATGCGTTGTCATGAAGGCACCTATGTGGACAAGCGGACCGTCCCGGACGCGCTAGGGTGAGTCCGCACCCGTTAGGGTAACTCCAACGGACCGAGGAGGATCAACGATGAACATGCCAGCGAACCCAATCAACACCGCCGATCTTTACGACGAGCGCGGCGAAGATGTTGAGTCAATATCACTGCAGTTCCAGGACCTTGGCGGGGTCTCCCATTTCAACGGCCCCGCGCGCACCATCAAGTGCTTCGAGGACAATGCCCTGGTAAAGACCGTTCTGGCAACCCCTGGCGACGGAGCAGTGCTGGTCGTAGACGGCTACGGCTCGCTGCGCACTGCCCTGATGGGGGACATGATCGCGGAGAGCGCAGTCGCGAACGGCTGGGCCGGCGTCGTGATCAATGGGGCCATTCGCGATCGCGTGGCGATCGCGAAGCTGCCTTTAGGCGTCAAAGCCCTCGGAAGCAATCCCAAGAAGAGCTCCAAAGTGGGCCGTGGAGAAGTGGACATCGCCTTGGTGATCGACGGAGTGCACATCGAGCCCGGCAACCTGATCTACTGCGATCCCGACGGGATTCTTGTAGAGCGGTGACAATTTTCTCCCCATTCGGGTAAGACAGGGAATACGGGAGCGATTAGGATAGTTACTGAAAGCAACTATCCTGCTTAATTCCCCTTTTCTTCGACCCCTTGGAGAAGCAATGTCCAAAGCCACGCCCGTCCGGGCCGCCGGTGAAGTCCTGACGCACCGTCAGACGCTGACCGTCATGGTGGGCCTCATGCTCGGCATGTTCCTGTCCTCCCTGGATCAGACCATCGTGTCCACGTCCATTTACACGATCGCCAACGACCTCGATGGCCTGTCCTTGCAGGCATGGGCCACCACGGCGTACCTCATCACGTCCACGGTGAGCACCCCGCTGTACGGCAAGCTCAGCGACATCTTCGGCCGCCGCCCGCTCTACCTGGCCGCGATCCTGATCTTCCTGGCCGGCTCCTTGTACGCCGGTTCGGTGCACTCCATGACCGAGCTCGCCGTTGCCCGCGGGATCCAAGGCATGGGCGC
Source organism: Arthrobacter sp. DMZ02-1R (assembly GCF_057747935.1). Lineage (NCBI taxonomy): Bacteria > Bacillati > Actinomycetota > Actinomycetes > Micrococcales > Micrococcaceae > Arthrobacter > Arthrobacter sp. DMZ02-1R. The sequence continues at coordinate 266,228 of NZ_CM173230.1, read as the reverse complement.
CGGCGGTCTGCTGGCGCTCGCCCTAACCATCATCGGCGACATCGTTGCCCTCAAGGACCGCGCAAAGTACCAGGGCTATTTCATGTCCGTCTTTGGCGTTTCCTCGGTCCTCGGTCCCGTAATCGGCGGCGCTTTCGCTGGCTCGTCCAACATCCTCGGCTTCTACGGCTGGCGCTGGGTCTTCTTCATCAACCTGCCCATAGGCCTGGCCGCGTTGGCCGTGGTGTTCCTTTACTTGCACCTGCCCGCGAAACACGTCAAGCAGAAGATCGACTACTGGGGCGCGGCGGCCATCACCTTGGCGATCGTTCCGCTGCTGCTGGTGGCCGAACAGGGACGCAGCTGGGGCTGGACCTCCGTCAATTCATGGATCTGCTACGCGCTGGGCTTCGTTGGCATCGTCGCGTTCCTGCTGGTTGAGAAGCGCGCCGGCGACTACGCACTGATTCCCCTGCGGCTCTTCAAGAACATCACCTTCGGCCTGTCCTCCCTGCTGAACTTCATCATCGGCATCGGCATGTTCGGGGCCATCGCGATGCTCCCGATGTACCTGCAGCTGGTCAAGGGCCTCACCCCCACCGAAGCCGGCCTCATGATGATCACCTTCACGGTGGGCATCCTCTTCGGTTCCATTACAGCGGGACGGACCATCTCGGCGTCGGGCGTTTTCCGGATCTTTCCGATTCTCGGCACGGCCATCCTGACGGCGGCTGCCGTTGTCATGGGCCTGTCCCTTGGCGTGGACACCGGCTTGTGGGTTCCCGGCCTGATCGCCGTGTTCTTTGGCATGGGCCTGGGCTTCTGCATGCAGCCACTCACCCTCGCCATGCAGGTGTCCGTACCGCCGAAGGATATGGGCGTGGGCACCTCCACCGCGGCGTTCTTCCGTTCCATGGGCGGCGCCGTGGGTACCGCAGTGTTCATCTCGATGCTCTTCAGCCTGGCGGCCGACAAGATCGCCTCGGGCATGAAGGACGCCATCGGGAACGCGGACTACCTCAAGGTGCTCAAGGATCCTGCGGTTGCCGCCGATCCCGCCAACGCCAAGCTGTACGACTTCTTCAAGAACGGCGCCAGCAACGATTCGCTGAACGACACCAGCTGGCTGCACCACGCCAACCCGGTACTCACCCGGCCTATCACCGAGGGTTTCGCGCAGTCGATCGACGCCGTCATGCTGACCGCAGCGGCGCTGACCGGCCTCGCGTTCCTGATCAGCTTCGCCCTGCCGAACAAGAAGCTGACGGACCCGAAGGCGGCAGCGAAGGAATCGGTCTCGGCCCACTAGGTTCCGCTAGGCACCAAACCGCGTCACGGCAGGCAGTCTTTTGGGCTGCCTGCCGTTGCCGTTTCCAGCGTTCGTGCTGTGGAGTGCCCGACGGCGACGCAAGAGTTTGCGTGGCGTGACACGTCCGGGGGCGTGACGCTCTCTGTCTTGGCCCGACGTCGGGCTCCTTACACGAGATGCGGTTCGTGCGACTTCAGGAACCGGCGGCCGCCCACGGCCACCAGGATCGCGAATGCCAGGGCAACCGCCGCGGCAAAGAACGGAACCTGCGGGCCGAAGTGCTCACCTAGCTGGGCTGCGGCAAACGGAGCCAGCGCCCCGCCCATCCAGCGCACAAAGTTGTAGCCGGCCGAGGCCACCGGACGCGGCGAATCGGAAACTTCCATGGCCAGTTCGGTGTAGAGCGTGTTGTTGATGCCCAGCAGGGCTCCGGCCACAATGACCAGTACGACGACGGCGGTCACCGAGTGCCCCGCGGCCAGTCCCAGCCCGGCGAGGTCGAGCAAGAGGGCACCGAGGGTGCCGACCAGGACGTTGGTGGTGCCGAAGCGCCGCTGCAGCACGGGCGCCACGAAGACTGAGAACACAGCCACGGCCACGCCCCAGCCGAAGAACACTGCGCCGATACCGTAGGCATCCATGCCCAGGATGAACGGGGTGAAGGCCAGGATGGTGAAGAAGCCGTAGTTGTAGAACAGGGCGCTGGCTGCCGTGGTGCGAAGGCCCTTGTGGCCCAAGGCAAGGAGCGGGTCACGGAGGCGAGCCTTCGCTGCCGGGGCCGGAGTCTTGGGCAGGAGCACCATCAGGGCGATGAAGGAAACCGCCATGAGGACCGCTGTGCCGAAGAACGGTGCGCGCCACTGCCATCCGCCCAGGAGTGCGCCGAGCAGAGGGCCGAGGGAAATGCCCAGGCCGAGGGCGGCCTCGTACAGAATGATGGCGGTTCCGGTTCCGCCGCTCGCGACGCCGACAATCACGGCAAGCGCGGTGGCCACAAAGAGGGCGTTACCGAGTCCCCAGCCGGCGCGGAATCCGACGAGCTCACCCACGCTGCCGGAAAGACCGGACAGTGAGGCGAACACGACAATCAGGGCCAGGCCGATCATGAGGGTCTTCTTGCCGCCGATCCGGGAAGAGACGAATCCCGTCACGAGCATCGCGACGGCAGTGACCAGGAAGTAACTCGTGAAGAGCAAGGACACCTGGCTGGGGCTGGCCTGGAGGTTCTTGGCGATGGCCGGCAGGATCGGATCCACCAAGCCGATGCCCATGAAGGCGAAGACGGCGGCAATCGCCGTGGCCCACACAGCCTTGGGCTGCTTGAGGAACGAGGCTTTCTCGGCCTCGAGGGTTTCTTCCGCTGGCTGCAGTTGGTCTGCGAGCTGGCCTTTCATGGACTGCTCTCCTAGTTTGGCTCGTCTTAGTTCTGGACTGAATTGTTGATTTTGTCGAACACCGGAAGTGCGGCCTCGACGGCGTCGCGCTCCGCTTGGCTCAGGGTCCCGAGAATCCCGGCGATGAATTCGTTGCGCCGGCGGTCTGCATTCTCGACGGCGGCACGCCCCGCCGGCGTCGCGGCGACGCGGACGGCGCGGGAATCGTCCGGGTCTGCTTCGCGCTTGACCAGGCCGGCGCGCTCAAGCTTGATGATCTGCTCCGTGGCGCTAGGGACCTTGACCCCAAGGTTCCGGGCGATCCCCCCGACGCGTGCACCGCCGTCGAGCGCCATCTTGAGGACGCCAAGCTGAGCCGAACTGAGTTGCTCCTCGGAATCGAGGCGACGCATTACGTAGACGCTCTGCCGCAGGGCTTCCCGGAATGATTGGGCGAGGGCGAGGAGCGAATCGTCAGCTTGATTGATACTCATATTTAGGCATCCTAACAGTTAGGATGCCTAAATATCAAGGGATGCGCGCCTCATTTAACAAGGGCCCTTTTCGGCTTCCTTGCTACAGCGCCAGCTTCAATCCCTCGTGACTGGCCACAAAGCCCAGACGTTCATAGAAGCGATGGGCGTCCTTGCGGGATTTGTCGCTGGTGAGCTGGACCATGGTGCAACCACGGCGCCTGGCCTCTTCGATGGCCCACTGCATCATTGCGGCACCAACGCCATGGTCCCGCAGCTCGGCAGCGACACGCACGGCCTCGATCTGGCAGCGGAGCGAGCCCTTCCGCGCCAAGCCCGGGATGAAACTCAGCTGGAAGGTTGCCACGCAGGCGCCGTTCAAGTGGCCTACCACCAACAATTGGGCGGGATCCTCGTTAATCTGTTGGAATGCCTGCAAATAGGGGCCAACGTCCTCGGCGTTTTCGCGGGAACTGCCCAATTGATCAGCTGCGAGCAATCTCAGAATGGCAGGGAGGTCCTCCCAGTGGGCCCGGCGGAGCGTGAAGACTCCTTCGTCCAGAACCATGCTCAACAGCGGCTTTACTCCTGGATTTGCGTGACTCATAAGACTAGCCTGACACAGCCCGGGACTTGTTGCACGAATTTTGAGTGAAACGTTCAATCGCAACTTCTTGGATGGTCCACGGCTATTTTCACGACCCTCCTGCACTTTTGGGGGTCCAAACCGAAACCCTCCTGCACTTTAGGGGTCCAAACCGAAACCCTCCTGCACTTTTGGGGGTCCAATCCGAAACCCTCCTTCACATCATGTGAAAGAGGGCTTCGTACTACCCGCCAAAGGTGGGCGTGACCCTCCAGGACGAGCAATCCGATCACGAATCCAGCGAACAGCCCGACGAAAAGAAACGCCGCAATACGAGCCGCGGACTGGAACGCATGGCCGTTATTACAGTTTCCCCGTGGGCACGCTATCCGGTGCGGCCTTCTTGCTGCTGGCCTCACGGAAAAGCAGCTGGACAAGGCTCGGCTTTTGGGCGAATGTGGCAACAGCCACGGTTTTGCGCACGAACTCATCCGAGGTGAGCTGCTGCAGCATGGAGTCCGCAAGGTCGGTCCGTGACGTGAAAATGCCATTGATATAGCCGACGGCCATCTTGTAGTCCGTGATGGATTCGGTCTCGAAAAGGCCGGAGGGCCGCATTATTGTCCAGTCCAAACCACTGGCGGCGACGGCCGTTTCCATTCGTCGCATGTCCTCGTACAGAGTCTTCCCGAGCAGCTTGGTAACGAGAGGCTGCAGCACTTTGTCGAAAAGGAACCCGCCATGCGGGCCGGCCGTCGTGTCGGTGGCGCTTGAGCTCACGCAGACCAATCGACGGACGCCGTGGTTGCCCATTGCCCAGATGATGTTGCAGGTGCCCACTGAATAAACCGTGATCGGCTGGCGGCTGTATGGAACACCGAGGGTTGAGAGAACAGCATCATTTCCTTCGACGACGGCGCTCACGTCCTCGAGGTTGTACACATCGGCGCCGACCACGCGTAAGCCGGGAGCGGAAAGCGGGAAATCGTGCGGCCTGCGCGTGGCAGCGGTGACGACATGTCCGGCGTCGAGCGCTTGTGCGGTGAGAATCCTTCCGGTGGGGCCGTTTGCCCCGAATACTGCAATCTTCATGTGATGCGGCCTCCGGTATTCTTGTCCTAGGAAAACCATACAATACAGAAACGATATCATATGAGTTCCATATCAAATCAAGAAGCCGCAACACCTCGTCTTCGGCGGCGTGCTGTTGCTGAGCTCAAGGCGGAGCTTCGCGGCGTACGCGTGCAACTATCGGTGCTCAATCACCAGGTCGGCACTCAAGCCGAGCTGAAGGACGTTGACCTTGATTGCCTTGACCTGATCTCGAACCGGGGGCCGCTCAGCCCGAGCGTACTGGCCAAACACGCCGGCCTGCACCCAGCCACCATGACCGGCATCCTCGACCGGCTTGAACGCGGAGGCTGGATTGCACGGGACCGCGATCCCTCCGACCGGCGCGCCGTGGTAATCCGGGTTCTTCCGGACAGAAACGCCGAGATGTTCCGCCTCTACTCGGGAATGAACAGCCTCATGGACACCGTCTGTGCAGACTACGACGACGCTGAAATCGCCGTCATTACCGACTTCCTGCGGCGCGTCCAGGCCGCCGGACGAACGGCGTCGGAAGAGCTCGGCAGCTAATCGACGCTCGCTCACCTTTGGGGCCCAAAACGCTCACCCTCCTGCACATCAAAAGTGAAGGAGGGTGAGCGTTTTGGCCGTCAGATCTGCAGGAGGATCGCCCGAAAGCGGCCCAAAGGTGAGCGAGCGTTCGGGAAAAAGCCCGCAGATCTGCAGGAGCGTTCGGGAAAAAGCCGTCAGAACTGCAGGAGCGTCGCTCGGCGACCAGAGCCCCGGCGGCCAGAGCCGAAGAGTCCAGGGCGGGGTTTAGGCCTCGGCCTTGCGGTCTTCGATCAGCTTCTGCACCTGCGGGAACAGCGGGTGCGTCGGCGGCAGTTCGGTAATGCGCTCAACCGCCTCGGCGGCGTCCATTTCGGCGAGCATCCGGGTGAGCTCCACGGCTTCGTCGTCTGCTCCGTCGTCGAAACGCAGGGCAGCGGACATCGCGTCGAGCAAGGCAACGGGAGTGACTCCCCGCTCGGCGAGCTCCGCGGCCGGGCCGATGAACCGTTCGTGCCGGCCCAGTTTGCGCAACGGAGCACGGCCCACACGATTCACTGTGTCCGGAAGGTACGGGTTGGTGAAGCGGGACAGGATCTTCTGCACGTACGCTTCCTGCTCGGCCTCGATGAAGCCGTGCTTGGCCACGAGAAGCTGCTTGGTTTCCTCCAACACGGCCCGTACTCGTGCGGCCACCGAGGCATCAGCCATGGCTTCGGAGATCTTCTCCAAGCCGGCGCCATAGCCGAAGTACGCTGCCGAGGCGTGGCCAGTGTTGACCGTGAACAGCTTGCGCTCGATGTACGGACCAAGCTCGTCAACGAAGGTCGCTCCCGGAATCACCGGGGGCGTACCCGCGAACGGGGTCCGGTCGATCACCCACTCGTAGAAGGTCTCCACGGTGACGTCCAGGCCCTGGCCGGGCGCCTGGTTGGGGACAATCCTGTCCACCGCGGTATTGGCAAACACCGCCACGGTGGAAAGGTCACCCGCGGCACCGTCCCACGCGGCCTGCACTTCCGAATGCAGCAGGTCCGTCGCGTTGATCGCGTTCTCGCAGGCCATGACCTGGAGCGGAGCCAACGACGGCGACCGGCCAGCCAGGCCGCGCGCGATCACCGGCGCCACGAACTTGAGGATGTGCGGCCCCACCGCTGTGGTGACGAGGTCCGCCGTCGCGATTTCCGCGACGACGGCAGCCTCCTCGGAGCCCGAATTCAGGGCCCGGAAACCGGACACGGTCTTGACCGCCGCATTTTCGCCAACCTCGTGGACCTCGTAGGAGGATGCGGAGGCGAGCTGGCTGATCAAGGCGTCCGCGACGTCGGCGAAGACCACCTCATATCCAGCCTCGTGCAGCAGCAAGCCGACGAATCCCCGTCCGATGTTCCCGGCCCCAAAATGGACTGCCTTCACTACGCGTTGACCTTTCCGAACAGATCCAGCAGTTCCTGTACCGACCCGGCCTGCTCAAGCTGGGCCACTTGCGCCTTGTCCGTGAAGATCTTGGCGATGGAGGACAGGATGTGGAGGTGCTCGTTGTCGATGCCGGCGACGCCGACGACGAACTTGACCTGCTTGCCGCCCCAGTCGATGCCTTCGGGGTAGCGGACGATCGACACACCGGAGTGCAGGATGTGGTTCTTTGCGGCGTTGGTGCCGTGCGGGATGGCAAGGAAGCTGCCCATGTACGTGGACACGGATTCCTCGCGCTCATGCATGGCTTGAATGTAGCCCATGTCTACGGAGCCGCGGTCCAGCAGGAGCTTGCCTGCCTCGTCGATGGCCGAGTCACGGTCCGTCGCGGTGCCGTTGAGGACCACGCTTTCGGCGAGCAGGACGTCCTTGCCCTCGACGGCGGTGGCCGGCTGGGCGGCAGGCTCGGCCGCCGTCGTGGTCTCCTCGGCAGCGGTACCGGAATTGCTGCTCTTGACCAGTTCCACGATCTCTTCGTACCGGGGACTGTTCATGAAGTTGTCCACGGAGACGTGCACGGCGCTGGAGGTAACCGGGCGGGCGCGCTCGGTCAGGTCCTGGTGCGTGACCACGACGTCGTAGGTGTCGCTGAGGTTGGCAATGGCAGAATTGGTGACCTTGACGTCCGGGAAACCGGCTGCCTTGATCTTGTTTCGCAGCACCGAGGCGCCCATGGCGCTCGAGCCCATGCCGGCGTCGCACGCAAACACGATGTTCTCGATAGGACGGGTCAGGACGGCGGTACCGCCACCGGCGCCCAGGAGGGCGGAGGAAACAGAGCTCTTCTTGCCCTTGAGCTCTTCCATCCTGGACGTTGCCTGGCCCAGCGCGTCCACATCGGTGGTTTTGCTGGTCCGCAGGATCACGGAGGCGATGAGGAAGGACACTGTGGCTGCGAGGAGCACAGAGAGTCCCACGCCGATGTAGCTGTCTTTCGCGGTCGCGGCAAAGACCGCGATGATACTGCCCGGGGCTGCCGGCGAACGCAAGCCTGCGCCGGTGACCACCAGGGTGAAGATGCCGGTCATGCCGCCGCCGATCGTGGCGAGGATGAGGATCGGCTTCATGAGAATGTACGGGAAGTAGATCTCGTGGATGCCGCCAACGAACTGGATGAGCGCGGCGCCGGGAGCGGAAGCGCGTGCCAAACCCTTGCCGAAGAACATGTATGCGAGCAAGACGCCGACGCCCGGACCGGGGTTGGCTTCAAGCAGGAACAGGATGGACTTGCCGTTTTGCAGCGCCTGTTCAGTGCCCAGTGGCGTAAGGATGCCGTGGTTGACAGCGTTGTTGAGGAACAGAACCTTGGCCGGTTCGATGAAGATGCTGGTGAGCGGCAGCAGGCCGTTGTGGACGAGGAATTCGACGACGGCGCTGGCACCATCGCTGAAGGCCTTCACCACAGGGCCAATCACCAACATGCCGAAGATGGCCAGGGCGGCACCGACGATGCCGGCGGAGAAGTTGTCGATCAGCATCTCGAAGCCCGGCTTGACCCGGCCTTCCCAAACCTTGTCGAGCTTCTTCATGATCCAGGCCGTGAGCGGACCCATAAGCATGGCACCGATGAACATCGGGATGTCCGTACCAACAATCACACCCATGGTGGCTGCGGCTCCAACCACGCCGCCGCGGATCCCATGGACCGCCCGACCGCCGGTGTAACCGATCAGGAGGGGCAGCAGGTATGTGATCATCGGGCCCACCAGCTTGGCTAGGTCCGCATTGGGAAAGAACCCGGCCGGAATGAACAGGGCGGTAATGATGCCCCATGCAATGAAGGCCCCGATGTTGGGCATGATCATGCCGGAGAGGAAAGTTCCGAACTTTTGGACACCAACGCGCAGGCTGGTGCGCGGCTTCGCAACGGTCACTGTTGCCATGTGTGAATTCCTAACGTGAGTCCCGCAGCAGTGCGGGATCAGTCGATATCTATCGAAGGAGGACAGCTCTAGGAGCTGCTGGAGATTCGGTGAAGCCATTCAAGGAAGAGCTTCAGCTCCGAACTGGATAGCTGGTCTGAATGCGAGGCTTGAAGTGCCGCATTCAGCGCGATTGCCGCAACAACAACGGACGACTTGCCGGAGTCGTCTACTGCGGCGCCACGGGCTGTTTCCGTGGACACGGCGAAAATCATGGAATCCCGGGTCATGGTGGAGAGCTCGAGGCTCCGGTCTTCCAATGGCTCTGCAATGAGCATGAGCGTGACACCAACGTTGGCTGCCAGGATGCTCCTTGCAGCCTCGCGCGGGGGTACGTTGATCTGCCCGGCAATGGCCGCCTTGCTCAGCATTTCCTCCAGAAGCGACTCGGCATCAGCCACGATGGCCGGCCTGCTTTCGGGACGGATATTGCCGAACATCACCAGGTAAAGGTGCGGTTGGGTAAGTCCGAACTGGACGTGGTTGTCCCACATCCGCCGGACGTCTTCCAGGGGTTCCCCAGAAGGTGCGAAGTCCCGCTCTCCCGCCACGTACTCCTCGAAGCCGGCAGCAACGACGGCGTCGAACAGCCCCTCCTTGTCGCCGAAGTGGTGGTAAAGGGTGGGCGCCGTGACGCCGGCAAGTTTGGTGATTTGGCGCGTAGAGACCGGCGACCCGTCCGAATTCGCCAGCAACTCGGCAGCTGCACGGAGCAGCCGAGTTTTAGGCGGAAGCTGGTCATCGAAACTCATAGCCGCTACCCTAGCACCTATAGCAACGCTATATGAAGTGAGTCACACGAGATTTTTTCGGACCCCGAGGCGCCGCAGCCGGCGGGTCCGATCCGAGAGCAGGAACAGAGGATTTCAGTGCAGAATTTCCAAGGAGTAGGCGTCAGCCCGGGCCGCGTCATTGGCACTATCCGTCAGATGCCCAAACCAGTCAGCGAACCGCCGTCGGGCGAGCAGCTAGCCGTGTCCACCACGGCGGAAGAAGCCGTCGCCGGACTGAAAGCGGCGGCCCAATCGGTCCACGACGAACTCAAGGCGCGCGCGGACAAGGCCAGCGGAGACGGTAAGGCCGTGCTGGAAGCCACCGCGCTGATGGCCAAGGACACCATGCTCCTGAAATCGGCCACCAAGCTCATCAACAACAACGGCAGCTCCGCGGAACGCGCCATCTGGGAAGCCGGCGCCTCGGTATCGGAAATGCTCCACAACCTGGGCGGGTACATGGCCGAGCGTGCCACTGACGTCTTGGACGTCCGCGCCCGGATCGTCGCCGAACTCCGCGGCGTCCCCGCCCCGGGGATCCCGGCGTCGGACACTCCGTTCATCTTGGTGGCCGAAGACCTGGCCCCGGCAGACACCGCAACGCTGGACCCCGCCACTGTGACAGCACTGGTTACTTCGGGCGGCGGACCGCAGTCCCATACGGCGATCATCGCGCGCTCGCTCGGCCTGCCCGCCGTCGTCGCTGCCCGCGGGGTGGACGAGATCCCGGACGGCACCGAGGTCTTTGTAGATGGCGCAGCCGGCTCACTTTCCCTCGAACCGTCCGAGGAGCAGCGCGCCGCCGCCCTCGCGTGGGTGGAAAACGCCGCCACGCTGGCGGTTTTTGATGGAAACGGCACGACGGCGGACGGCCACTTGGTTCCGCTTCTCGCCAACGTGGGCGGGGCCAAGGACGCTGCCGCGGCCGCCGCGTTGGGCGCCCAGGGCGTTGGCCTTTTCCGCACCGAATTCTGCTTCCTGGAACGTGATACCGAGCCGACTGTGCTGGAACAAGCCGCGGCGTACCGGGGTGTGTTCGATGCCTTCCCGGGCAAGAAAGTGGTGCTCCGGACCCTCGACGCCGGCGCCGACAAGCCCCTTCCCTTCCTCACCGATGCCACCGAACCCAATCCGGCCCTCGGTGTCCGCGGCTACCGCACCGACTTCACCACGCCCGGCGTTTTGGAACGCCAACTCGAGGCAATCGCCATAGCGGCCGAGGAATCAGAAGCCGATGTGTGGGTCATGGCGCCCATGATCTCGACGCCCGCCGAAGCCTCCCGTTTCGCCTCGCTGTGTGACGCCGCCGGGATCAAGACTCCCGGCGTCATGGTGGAAGTTCCGTCTGCGGCTCTGACCTCGGCCTCGGTCCTGCGCCACGTAGGCTTCGCGTCACTGGGCACCAACGACCTCACGCAGTACGCCATGGCCGCCGACCGGCAACTCGGCCCCCTTGCCGAGCTCAACACCCCGTGGCAGCCTGCGGTCCTGCGCTTGGTGCAGCTGACCGTCGCGGGCTCTGCGGAAGAGGGCAACAACAAACCCGTTGGCGTCTGCGGTGAAGCGGCCGCAGACCCGGCCCTCGCCGTCGTACTTGTTGGCCTGGGCGTGTCCACGCTATCCATGACCGCCCGGTCCCTGGCCGCCGTCGGAACCGTGCTCAAAACGGTGACTCTGGAACAGGCGCGGGAGCTGGCCCGCTTGGCGCTCAGCGCTTCGGACGCCCTCGATGCCAAGGCCTGGGTCCGTGCCAAGCTGCCGATCCTTGAGGAACTCGGGCTCTGAGCCCCGCCGCACCAACCCGTATCTGAACACAAGGAGAAACCATGCCCGAACGCACCGCCACCATCGCCAGCCGCTCCGGACTGCACGCCCGCCCCGCGGCGATCTTCGCGGAAGCCGCAGGGGAATCCCCGGTTGAAGTGACCATCGCGATGGCCGGAGCCCCCGCCGATGACGCGCTCGACGCCGCCAGCATCCTTTCGCTCATGACGCTCGGCGCGGCGAAGGGCGACGTCGTGGTGCTGCGGGCAGAGGGCGACGGCGCCGGCGCTGCTTTGGATTCCCTGGTAACCCTGTTGGAAACAGACCTCGACGCCGTTTAGTGCTGAGCTTGCGAAGGCTGGGAGCCGGTGGGTGGGCCCACACCGGCGAGGGCCCCGGCCTGAGCTTGCGAAGGCTGGGAGCCGGTGGGTGGGCCCACACCGGCGAGGGCCCCGGCCTGAGCTTGCGAAGGCTGGGAGCCGGTGGGGACTGTGGCCGGCCGCAAGGGCCGGCCACAGCTTCCGGGGGTCTCTACCGGAATACGCGCCACCAAGTACGGGGGGACCGCGATGGCGCGCTGTCTGTTTGTGGGACCAGGCGCCGAATCATGACGCGGAAATTGGAATCTTCTTTAACGGCCCTCATCAATTCCTCCAACCCGACGCTCACTCACATATGAAGGCTCCTTTCCCGACCCTCCTCCAGATATGACGGCCTCCAACCCGACGCTCACTCACATATGGCAGCGTCCTGCCCAACGCTCCTGCAGATACTCACAGCGGTAATTAGCGTCGTTCCGGCAGCGCTGACCGGGTGACAAGCGTTGCTCAGGACCCCAAACTGCTCATAGGCGATTGTCCGGACCGCGCAGTCGCCCATGGGCACCACCAGCCGAAAGGGGCCGGGAATGCGCAAGCCCAGTGCCGCCGTCGCCTTCTATGCGCTCAGTACTGTACTGCTCCCGGTCTCGCTGCTCGGCTATGCGATCTGGGTATGGAAGCTCCTGGCCGCGAAGCCTTCCGGCGTGTCGACAAGCGCGCAAGCACCGCTCTCCGTCCGTCAGGTGGGCGATGCACAATTTCCGCCTACGCGAAGACCAGGCCGCGAACCGGCTGTTGCCCATCCTGCCCGGCGTGCCTTGGCTGGGCATGCGGTTGGCATTCTGGCCGACGGTCTTCGCGCACCGCGTCACAGGCTTCGTCCCAAAGACCTTCCGGTACCCCTTCGAGGGCGAGATACCTCCACAAGCCGAGGCGTCGGCCAGGGTCACATTCTTCGACGGGTCCCTGGACCGCTTCCTTCCGGGGATCGACCAGTTGGTCATCCTCGGAGCCGGCTTCGACACCCGCCCATACCGCCTCCCGCAGGACACGCAGGTCACTTCCTTCGAGGTTGATGCCCCGAAGACGCAGGCAGTCAAGCGCGAGATACTGATCAAGGCAGGAATCGACGCACGCAGGGTCACGTTCGTGACAGCGGACTTCGAGAAGGACGACTGGCTCGCCAAACTCGTGGACGCAGGGTTCGACCCCCGGCGCCCAGCTCTATTCCTCTGGGAGGGCGTGACGATGTACCTCGACCGGGGAGCGATCGAGGACACACTGAGCAAAGTTGCGAGTTGCGCCAAGGGCAGCCTGCTCGCGTTCGACTACTTCACGACCGAGACCCTCGAGTCGAACACGCCGTACTGGCGGTACGGGAGGGCTGCGGCCAAAGCAGTGGGAGAACAGTTGAAGTTCGGCGTGGACAGTGCACCACCGTCGGGAGAGCGTCTATCCGAACTTCTCCGATCCCGTGGATTGGCGCTACTCGAACTGCATGTGCTCGGTCGTGAGACCAACAAGAAGCGCGCGTGGGGTGGCTTCGCGATTGCCGTGGTGGAGTGACGCCATGGCTCCAGCGACCGCACCGGGATGAGGGAAATAGGGCCTGCAGATCTGCAGGAGGGTTCTGTCGAATGGGCTCAAATCTGCAGGAGGGTTCTGTCAAAAGGCCGTAAAGGTGAGCGGGCGTCACAGAGTGAGCGGACGTCACGAGGGGCAAGGAGCAAGAGGCAAGCCGCTCAGGCGAAGGCGGAGATGCCCGTAATGGAGCGTCCTATGATCAGGGCCTGGACGGTTTCCGTGCCCTCATATGTATGGATGCCTTCGATATCGGCGAAGTGCCGCGCCACGCGGTTGACCAACAGGATTCCGTTGCCGCCCAGCAGGTCACGCGCGTTCGAGGCGATGCTGCGGGCGGTGCGGGTACAAGTGAACTTCGCGAGCGCCGCCTGCGCGGGGGTCAGGACGCCTTCTTCGTCCAGCCTGGTCATCTGCATGACCATGAGCTGCATGGTGGCGAGCTCGGAGTGCATGCGGGCAAGACGCTCCTGCACAATCTGCGAAGCTGCCAGCGGGCGGCCAAACTGCCGGCGCTGGACGGCGTACTGCACCGCAGTCTCGTAGCAGGCAGTGGCATGCCCGACGGCGGACCAGGCCACTCCCAGCCGGGTCGCCAAAAGGACGCGGGCGGTGTCCTTGAAACTCCGGGCGTCCGGAAGGACGTTTTCCGCCGGCACGAAGACGTTTTCCAATCGGATGTGTGCCTGAAAGATGGCCCGCAGCGAGAGCTTGCCCTCAATGGTGGTGGCGGAGTAGCCGGGGGAATCCTGCGGGACAAGGTAGCCATGGACCTGCCCGTCGCCTCCCCGGGCCCAGACCACCGTCACGCCGCCGATCGAGCCGTTGCCGATCCACTTCTTTTCGCCATTGAGGACATAACCGCCCTCGACGGCTGTTGCAGTGGTTTCGAGCCCTACCGAGTCGGAGCCGTGCGCCGGTTCGGTCAACGCGAAGGCCCCATACTCCTCGGCCCGGGAAAGCGCTGGAAGCCAGCGGGCCTGCTGTTCGGGAGAACCGCATTCGGCCACGGAACGCAATGCCAAACCACCTTGTACCGCCACCACGGTGCCGATGGAGCCGTCTCCGCGGCTCAGCTCCATGGTGACCAGCCCGGCAGCGGTCTTGCTCATGGCAGGGAACCCGTCGACGTCGATCCCGTCGCGCAGCAGGTCGAGTTCGCCCAGACGCTTCACGAGGTGCAGCGGGTACTCCGCGCGCTCCCAGTAGCCCGCGATGACTGGAAGGACTTCATCTTGGACAAAGGCCCGGGCGCGATCCCAGTAGGCGCGGTCCTCGTTGCTGATGTCCTTGAAAACGGAGGCCGGATCCGGGTCCAGCGCTTCGTTCAGGACATATTCGGGCTCCATTGTGCCAACCGGAAAAACAGCGCCATCCGGGAAAACAGCGCCAACCGGGAAAACGGCATTCAGTTCTGCGGAAGTGTCGTCGGACGTCGTCGTCATGGGGGAATCCTCGCTCTGGGGTTGCGATCTGCGACTCCCAGCATGCGCTGACACTCAGTTTCATGTCAAGGAACCCAGTTCCAGTGAGGGAGTTTCTGCTGGATCACTCCGCCGCGCCCAAAGACGGAGCCGCGAAACCACGGGGTTGTTTTGATTGGACACCCGACTGATCCAGCAGAATCCGACGCCCGCGACGAAAACGAGCTATGTCAGGGCCTCGCGGACCGCTTGGAGGATTTGTTCCGTGCCTGCGGCTGGATCCAGGACAGCAACCACGACGGCGGGACGGCCACTTTCCGCGGACGGCGCACCGGCCGCCTGGCTTGCTGGAACCCGGGCAGGACCCCCGGCGAAAGTGTCAGCCAGAGCCTCCAAATCCCGCGCGAGCCCGGCGGCCAACCCTCGGGCTTCAGCTTGCCGCGCCTCGCCCTCGATGTGCTCGCGGTCAACAGCCGCCCGCAGCCATTGGCGCAGAATGCTGTTGTGCACCGCGACTACCGCCGCAGCAAAGGCCACGGCAGTAAGTTCCCGGTTCCCGTCCTCGGGAAGTGCAGCCTGGAGATGGCTTCGAAAGGCCCGCTGATAGCGATGCGTCATGACCAGTTCACGATCACGAAGGGCGGGCACGCGGCGCAGGAGCTCGTAGCGCGCCAAGGAGGTTTCGCGGTTGCCTACGTGGTGGTCAAAGACCAAGAGCGCGGCATCCACAACCGAACGCAACGGAGCCGTCGTCGTGCGCGAAAGCAGCTCCTGAACCCGCGCCAGAATGCGGTCGTGATCAGCGAAAACGATGTCCTCTTTGGAACCGAACTTGCGGAAGAACGTGCTGCGGCTGATTCCTGCGGCATCGGCTAGGTCGTCTACGGAGGTAGCGTCGTAGCCTTGCCGCACCAGCAGCTCGATTGCCACGGCCACGGCGGGGCCCGGATCCGGATTCGCGGGGTAGTTGACCATAGGCGTGAATCTAGCGCAGTTCCGCCCAACAAATCGATGCGGCTAGGCTTCTGCCATGGCATTGATAGCTCCCCGCGTGACGCCCGGCCTGCCGGCAGACGACGCCCGGAACCTGGCGCGCTCACTCCAGGACAGCAACGACATCACCGTTTTCGTCGACGGCACCGTCCACCGGCTGCCCGATGAGGCGAGGGACGCCGTCGTCGATCTCCTCGGCCGGCTGGGCCGCGGCGAAGCTGTGACCGTCAGCAGCGTGGAGGAAATGCTCACGACGTCGCGGGCGGCCGAACTCGCCGGAATCTCGCACACCTACCTGCGCAACATGACCGACCGTGGCGAAATCCCTGTCGAATACCGTGGCACACACCGCCGTATCCGCCTCGCGGACATCATGGCGTGGCTGGAGACCCAGAAGAAGAAGGCCGCGGCAGACAAGGAAAGCACGTAGCGAAAAGCTAGGCGAGGGCCGCCTTCAGCGCCGCGTGGACCCAATCCCGGTACCGCTCCGGTTCCCAGCCGAAATCCAGTACCAGTGATCGATAGGTGTCAGGGTGCCCCACCGACCAGATAACGGCCGCTGCTTGCTCATCGCTCATGCCGGAGGTCAGCGCCCCGCGTTGCCGGAGCGCGTCAGCCGCTTCGGCGTAGTTCCGTAGCCGGAGCTCTGCCCGGTCCCTCAGCACTTTGGCCGCTTCAGCGTCGACGGCGGATGCCTGCCTCATGACGCTGAACAATTCGCTGCTCCGTGGGTGCACTTCGGAGAACCAGTCAGCCAACAATTCAATGACCGCGCCTGCGTCGACGGCTGCGGCTGTCCGCTCGCGCATGGTTTCCGGAACGGAGCGGGGCGCCTCCGGACCGGCAGCCGTAGCGTCGACCACGGCCGAGAGTAGCGCCGCCTTGTTGCCCACCGAGTTGTAAATGGTCTGGATAGCCACGCCAGCCTGCTCGGCAACTGCCCCGATAGTGGTGGCCACGTATCCCCTGCTCAGAAACAGTTCCTTGGCGGCCTCGACCACCGCAGCTTTGGTGGCGACAGCTTGAGCCACCCGCCTGTCGTTATGCCGAATCTCCACGAAAAAAAGAATAGCATTCCAATGACTAGAATGCTATTCTAGTCAAGCTGGCACACCTCAGGAGGCTTCGCGATGGACATGAACGTTGAGCAAGTAGACACCGCGGTTATCGGCGCCGGACAGGCCGGGCTCGCCACCGGATTCCATCTGAAGAAACAAGGGCAAGACTTCCTCATCCTGGATTCACATGCCCGCACAGGCGATGTGTGGCGGAACCGCTGGGATTCCTTGCGGCTCTTCACCCCTGCGCAGCACGACTCCCTGCCCGGCCTGCCCTTCCCCGCCAACCGGGGCACCTTTCCCAGCAAAGACGCCATGGCCGAATACCTCGAGGCGTACGCCGGTAACTGGAACCTCCCGGTGCGTCATGGCGTCCAGGTGACCGGAATCGAGCGCGACGACGGGCGATACCGAGTCCAGTCAAGCTCCGGACCGATCCTGGCCAAGAACGTGGTTGTTGCAACAGGCCCGAATGCCCGCCCAAGGATTCCAGCCTTCGCAGAGGCCTTGGACCCGGGCATTCACCAACTGCACGGCGCGGGGTACGCCAACCCGGACTCGGTTCCGCCCGGAGATGTCCTGGTGGTCGGCTCCGGCACATCCGGCGTCGAAATTGCCCTGGAGCTCGCATCCAGCCACCGCACCTACGTCGCCGGAACTCCCCCGTTCCACGTTCCGGGTCCTGTGACGCGATACGCCGGGGGGCTTTGGTGGCTCTTCATCCACAACGTGATGAACCGATCCACTCCTATCGGCCGCAAAGTTGCGGTCGGCTTCACCAAGCACGGCGCGCCGCTGATCCGGGCGTCCACGAAAGAGCTCGACGCCGCGGGAGTCACCCGCCTGCCACGCCTGACGGGCACCCGTGGGGGCCAGCCGCTCCTGGACGATGGCCAAACACTCCCTGTCTCCACCGTGATCTGGGCTACCGGCTATCAACCGCACTTTGCCTGGATCCAAGGACTTCCGGCGGACGAGGACGGCTGGCCGCTTACCTGCCGGGGAGCCGTGGAGCAACTGCCGGGGCTGTTCTTCGTGGGCATGCCATTCCAATACGGACTGACCTCGGGCCTCGTGGGTGGGGTCGGCCGGGACGCCGAACACGTCGCCGGACTCATCGCCGGGCAGGCTGGAGCGTCGCGGGACTAGATCGCTGGGCGAAAATCCCAGCGGAATACCGGTCGCCCGGCCCGTTATCTAAATGTGACATTTCTGGCCGGCTGTTGTACGGTCGAGGGGCGACCCAATCCCCAGCTGGGTCGCTTCCGGGCTGACGCCGAGCTCTGCCGCAACCCGGATTCCGCTAGATTAGCGGCAGAGACGGGGGACCCAGAGTCTCCGGGCCTACTTCTCCACAGGTCCTTGGGGTGAAGCCGCCATGCGCGGCCGGACGGCCTCGTCCGAACCCGACAGCTAACCTCGGAGGCGTTGAGAGGCAATCACCATGTCCCCAACCATGGATCAGCCTCGCCGTGCCCAAGTGGCGCGCGAGCGCACCAAACCGACCGGACGCCGTCGGGCCCAAGACAGCGGACCGTTCGTCCCTGAACCGGCTTCCGAAATTTCGACGCCGGCACCCACCACCCCGACGAACCCGACGACGACGCCCACCACGCGAGCGGCCGCCCGCGCGGCCGAGCGGAAGCGGGCAGCCCAAGCCAGCGAGACCGCGAACCTTCCGGCCGCGGCACCCGCAACGGTGGAACCCGCCACCGCCCCGGAACCAGCCACCGCAGCCATCCCGATAGTGGCAACAACGACGGCGGCCCCCGCCGAACCGGAACCCGCCACCACGGCCATCCCGACCGTTGCACCCCCCGCCGAAACCCAGAAGGCACCCACAACCGCCCTTCCAACGGCTACCCGTGCAGGCTTCGCTCCGGCGTCCTTCGCCGGATCGTCGTTCAACCGCGAACCCCATGCCGTCCTGAAGAAGGCTGCGACCATCCGGACCATGAGCAACCGAATGGCAGTAGTGGCCGGAGCCCTCGGCATCTTGTTGACCGCCGGATCCTTGGGCCATGCCCTTGAGTTGCCCTTCTTCGGCCAGGAAACCCGCGCCAAGGACGCGGACAGCCAAAGCTCCGTACAGCCCGACGTCCCTTCCACTGTGGCGAGCGTCTCCCCCGACGCAACAGCTTCACCCTCGGCAAACGCCCCGGCCGCAAAGGCCGGTCAGACCACGGCGGATCCAGCGCAAGGGCCGCAGCAAGCGCCCGTCGCCGTCAAGCCGTCGAGCGCGGGGGCACCATCAATCTCCATTCGGGTTCCCTCTGTAGTCCCATCAGCGCTGCCCCCAAGCCTTGCTCCGGTGCCGGCCGCTCCCACGCCGGCTCAACCTGCTCCGGTTCCCAGCCCGGCTCCGCCGGTCACGGTCACCCCGACCCCGGCCCCAACCGACCCGTCCTCACCGACCCCCACCGACCCGCCCTCACCGACGCCCACCCCGACCGACCCGTACTCGCACACGCCACCTGGTCAATCGAAGCCGAAGCCGCCAGTGAAGCCGAGCAGCGCACCGACGGCTTCCCCGCAGCCCACCCAACCAGGCGTGGATCTCGGTTCGGTTTTGGACGCTGCAAGCGGGGTCCTGCAGTGAGGATGGGACAGCATCGAACCTCTTCCGTCGTGTGGCACGGGCGGTGCTGCAGGAGCACCCGGACCGCATCAGTCCAACGACGCCCGGACCGCTGGCGCTGCAGCCTTCAGCTGAGGCCGTTCAAGCGGTAACCGGCGCAACCTCAAATCCGCGGGCGCCCCGCCCAGCGGCGCGCTTTGAGCGTTGCATGGAGTTCGAGCCGGATAGCGCCATTCATCGGATCAGCGCCGATGAGCTGGCGGACCCTGGCCAACCGGTTGTAGATGCTGCTGCGGTGCAAGTGCAGCTTCGTGGCCACGTCCTGGACCGAACCGTCGCTGTCGTAAAGCAGTTCGAGCACGGGCAGGAGCTCGCCGTTGCGGTCTGCGTCCTCGATCGCCTGGAAATGTGAAGAGCCCGAATCGTCCCAGCCGCCAGGCGCCTGTAGCCGTTCAAACAACTGGTAGATGCCCGCCGAGCGGCTGTCCACGAGCTCGCCGAGTGGAGGATCGACGGCGGCAGCCTGGGCCGCGAGCTTCGATTGCCGGTAGGCCCGCCCCAGTTGGCGGATCACTGAAAACGGCTCGCTGATGCCCAGGATGATCCGGTCCACCTTCCGGCCGGCACGCTTGGCGAGCTCCAGCTGATAGTGGACCAGGACTTGGGCGTGTTCCGCCCGGCCGCCGGTTTCGCGGAACAACAGGACCGAATGCGTCTCGGTGCCGGCGCTGAAAAGTACGGAATCGACGCCGATGGTTGCCTGCAGCGCCGCGGAACGGTGCGTCAGGGTGGCCGCGATGGGATCGGCGACGCCGCGGCTGTCCTCTGCGTCGAGCACGGTAACCACCTGCCACGGGCCCCGGCCTTGGATTTCCTTCCATCCGGCCACGGCCGCCACCGCGTTGGATTCTCCTTGGCACGCGGCCAGGAATTCCTGCTCTCGGCGGCGCCGGAACTCCGACTCGGCCGTATTGGAATCGAGCAGCAGTCCTGCCAGGAGGTCCAGCTCGTCCCGGACGCCCGGCAACTCGGCGAGGATCGCCGTCGCGGTCTGCTCGTCAAGGTCCTGCTGGACCCAGAGGTAACCCACGCGGAAACCGCGCACCAGCAGCGGGACGCAGACGCGCCCCACCATGCCGAGCTCTTCATTGGCGGGTACGACGACGGGACGCACCGCGGTAGAGATGCCATGCGAAAGCTGCCACGCACTGACGTCCACCGGAACCCGTTTGCTCAGGAGGAAATTCACGCGCACGCGGTCCGCATGGGACTGGTTGGAACTGTAGGCGAGCAGGACGCCGTCGAGGTCTTCCAGGGAGAGTCCGCGGCCCAACTTGAGTGCGACGTCCTCGACGATCTTTTCCACGTCTTGCTGCATGGAGAAAACACTACTTTGCCCAACGAACATCAGGCGACACCTGACGCTCTCAGCTTCGACGAATGTCGAGCCCGGGGAGACAAAAACCCCGGAAATCCAAGGAAGTTCGTGACGGCGGCCGTTGCCTTTCGTGTCGCTTGGCTCACAGCGGATTTATTCTGGAATCACAGTCCCCCCCGCAGAGAAAAAGGCCGTCGAAGCCTTTCGAACATGGAGCCCAAAATGATTATCGGTGTCCCCAAAGAGATCAAGAACAACGAATTCCGCGTTGCCATCACCGCCGCGGGGGTTCACGAGTTCCGCACCCATGGACACACCGTCCTGGTGGAGCGCGGCGCGGGCCTGGGCTCAGGCATCACGGACGAGGAATACGCGGTTGCCGGTGCTGAGATCGTGGCCGAAGCCGACGACGTCTGGGCGCGCGCTGACATGGTCATGAAGGTCAAGGAACCCATCAAGGCCGAGTACCACCGCTTCCGCAAGGGCCTCATCCTCTTCACCTACCTGCACCTGGCCGCTGAGCCTGAACTGACCCAGGAGCTCATCAATTCCGGCGTCACGGCCATCGCCTACGAAACCGTCCAGGACGGCCGCACCCTGCCCCTGCTGGCACCCATGTCTGAGGTCGCTGGGCGGCTGTCGGTCGTCGTGGGAGCCTCTTCCCTCATGGCGCCTGCCGGCGGCAAGGGTGTGCTGCTGGGCGGCGTTCCGGGTGTCCGCCCGGCTAAGGTTGTTGTCCTCGGCGCCGGTGTTGCCGGAACCAACGCTGCCGCAATGGCCCTGGGCCTCGGTGCCGATGTCACCATCATGGACATCAACATCAACCGCCTGCGCGAACTGGACGCCCTCTACCAGGGCCGCCTGAAGACCGTCGCCTCCAACGCGTACGAGATCGAGAAGTCAGTCATCGACGCAGATCTCGTCATTGGCTCCGTGCTGATCCCGGGCGCCAAGGCGCCCAAGCTGGTCACCAACGAACTGGTCTCCCGCATGAAGCCCGGCTCCGTGCTCGTGGACATCGCCGTGGACCAGGGCGGCTGCTTCGAGGACACCCACCCCACCACCCATCAGGAACCCACGTACAAGGTCCACAACTCGATCTTCTACTGCGTCGCCAACATGCCCGGCGCCGTTCCGAACACCTCCACCTACGCACTGACCAACGTCACCCTGCGTTATGGAGTGGCACTTGCCAACCTAGGCATCAAGGCTGCCTTCGACCGCGACCCCGCACTGGCTGCCGGCCTCAACATCGCCGGAGGCCACGTGGCTCACCACTCGGTTTCCGAGGCGCACAACCTGCCCCTCGTCGCCGACTGGCACAACCTAGTCTCGGCCTAGCCTTCTCTCCGCTTCTAACGAGCGCGACACGGTTTAACGCGACACGGTTTAATGAGCCCGACGGCGGGGTGCGGCTTCCATGGGAAGCTGCACCCCGCCGTCGTGGTTCTTGGCGACCCTCGCTCACTTTTAAGGCATGTTGGCCGAACGCTCCGTCACATCAAGTGCAGGAGGGTTGCAGGAATCGGGCGTATTCCTGATCGAGCGTCGGGCGAAAACGGGTCAAATCTGCAGGAGCGTCTGGTGGAGTACGCCCGCAGGGGTTTAAGACCGCTACGGCTTGACGGGATTGCCCGGGAGAATCTCGGAGGGCTCAGGCAACGGCAGCGTCGGACCGGTGATACCCGGCGTCGGGATCGTGACAGGATCCGGACCGCCCTTGGCAATGTCTCGAAGTCCCTCACGCGGATCCGACGGGAACCCGGCGGAGGGAGTGGCGCGTGGGGTTGGATGCGCGGTGCTGCTTGGAGCGCCGGGGCTAGTGGGTGCCGGCGTCACGGGAACACTTGCCTCGCGAGTGGGCATCGGCTCTGAACGCGTCCCCTGCTGTTGCGGAGCGTTGCCGCCCGATCCGGTTGCGAGCTGGGAGACGACCGATCCCACCACGGCACCCAAGTGTTCAATCGTGCCCGGAATGCCGCCGTCGGAGGCAGCCGCGGCGGTAGCGCCAGCGGCGAGGGAAGCCGCCACAGCAACAGCGGCGAAGGCCATGCGGCTCTTCTTGCGGCGACGGGCGGCCAATTCGTCAATGGGTGCAGCCGCCACGGGGACGGCCGAGACGCGGGTAGGCGTCATCAAGGCCTGCACTTCGGCTGACGGCTGCGGCCGGTTGTTTGCAAGGGCGCGCAGTTCCAGCAGCTCGGTCCGGATCTCGTAAGCTTCGTCGAGCCCGGCCTCAGCAAGCAGGCGGTCGATGCCCTGCTCGCCGCAGGATGGGGATTTTTCGCTCATGATGTGCCGTTCCTTAGTAGTGCACTTTCTCTCAGTGCACTCAATGCCCTGCGCTGCAACTGCTTCACGGCTCCTTGGGACTTGCCCATGATGTCCGCTGTTTCTTCCAAAGACAGGTCCGCCACGACCCGTAAAGCCAAGACCTCGCGGTAGTCGGAGTTGAGGTCAGCCAGTAGCTCCGTCACGCCCAGCCCTTCCCCGTGCCCAAACGCCTGGTCCTCCGCCGATGGTGTACGCCGCGCGTCTAGATCGGGTTCATAGGGCGCAGCATCTGGAGTGCGCTCCCGCTTGCGGTAGTGATCCACCATTCGGGCGTGCGCGATGGAAAAGAGCAAGGTCTTTGCCCCCTGGAGGCCCCCGCGGAGGGAAGCCAGTTTGGGGTAGAGGGCCAGGAACACGTCCTGCGTGACTGCTTCCGGGTCGTCTACGCCGCGGGCGCGCAGGTATCCAAAGACCGGTCCTGAAAAGTTGTTGTAGGCAGCCGTGAAGAGCAGTGCGGGATCGTCCTCGTCCGCCTGCAAATATTCGTCAGCCAAAGGGTCAAGCACCCGCGACCCCTCCATCCCACGCAGCACGGTCATCGTCCCTGGCCTGGGAAATGACCACTGCCGCCGTCTGTTGCGTCGCGGGGCTCCTTGTCATTTTGCCAAGGAGCCCCGCCGTTCAAGCGTAGCTGTCGCGTTACGGGCGGACAGAATCGGCCGGTACGTCCACGTGGGACGGCACGGCGGGAACAGCCGGTACAGCAGGGATGGCCGGTGCGGACGGCACGGCGGGCGTAGCAGGCAACGTAGCGGTGCCTTCAGCGTCAGCCTTCGCGGACGCAGAACCGTCGGCGTCCAGTCCGGCAGCCTTGCCTTCGGTCACTACTGTTGCGCAGTGTGCCTTGACGTTGGCCTCGCCGCCGGCGGCAACAGCCAAGGAGGAATAACCGGGTACCTTGGCGTCACCCTTCAAGCCACCGTTGAGCAGCGCCGTGCAAAGGCCGAATGCCTCAGGCGCGGTGGCTTTGGCGGAAGAGGCTGCTGCTGCGGCCTTGGACTTTGCGCTGTCCACGGAGTCAGTAGCCTCGGACTTCGCGGCGTCCACTGCGTCGGCCGCCTTTGACTTGGCGGTCCCGGACGCGTCAGCCGCCTTGGACTTGGCGCTCTCGGCTGCGTTGGAGGCGATGGGAGCCGGTGCTCCGACCAGCTCGTGGGCGCTCTGCTGGATTTCGGTGGGAAGCGCTCCGCTGAAGGCTGCGACGCCGGTTCCGCCAACCGCGACAGCTCCGGCTGCCAGGGCGCTAGCGGCGATTTTGCTGGTGGCAAGGACAGTGAACAAGGACATGGAACCCTCCGACAAACATTTTTGGACTGCTCCGGCAGCGGCTTTGTCGCTACCGGATGATCAGTGCGGACGTTGCCCACACTCCCCTTACATCGCTGGGGGCCCCGGAGAAGTTACGCCCGATCCAAAACAACTTTCAGGCGAGCGCCCTGGCCTGCTCAATCAGCTTGAGTACCTCGACTGGGCCGGCCGGATCCACCGGGAGCGGCAAAGCGGAGGCGGCACCGCCGTCGTCGATCTTCGCCGCCAGGATCCGGTAGAACTCCTGGTAGGCGCCGCGTTCGGTGGGAACCGTGGTCCGCGCGCCATCGATTTCCAGGGTGCCGTAGTACTGCGGATCGTCGACGCCGTAGCCGCCATCCGTGGGTAGCCCGCCCGCGAGGATGAACGGCTCCTGGGGATCGATTCCGTATTTCACGAAGCCGCCCTTGCTGCCCAAAATGCGGAAGCGTGGAGCGTGGAGCTGGCTGTTGACGTTCATGGCGACATGGCTGATCACGCCGGACGCATGCTTCAGGGCCAGGAAGACGTCGTCATCTGCCTTTTCTTGCGGCCGGCGCGCCATGATTTCGGCGTGGATGACCTCCGCAGGACCGAACATCTGCACAGCGAGGTCCAGCAAATGGGTGCCAAGATCGAAAAGCAGCCCGCCGCCGTCGTCGGCTGTTGCACTTGCCTTCCACGCCTTGCTGATTTCGGGCGCCCAGCGCTCCATCGACGCCTCGCAGCGCATTACTTCACCCAGCGTCCCGGCGTCGAGCAGCTTCTTCACGGTCAGCGCGTCGCCGTCCCAGCGGCGGTTTTGGTAGACCGTGAGGACGCGGCCCAGCCTCGCCGCCAGTTCGATCAGTTCCTGTCCCTGTGCGCTGGTCACGGCGAACGGTTTGTCGACGACGACGTCGAGCCCGGCTTCCAGCGCAGCCTTCGCGAGCGGGTGGTGCGTAACCGGCGGCGTTCCGAGCACTACGAGGTCCAACTCTCCGGCAAGCGCGAGGGCGTCATCCGGACTATCCACAATCCTCGTGCCGGGATACCGTTCTTGCGCTTTGGCCTTGCGGCCCGCATCCGAAGTAGCGATCACGTCAAGGGAATACGCGGGATGGGCTGCGATGAACGGCGCGTGAAAGACGCTGCCGGAAAGGCCATAGCCGACGACGGCGGTGCGGATCGGGGTGTGGGTCATGCCGCTACGCTACCGGGCCAAGGCAGCCCGGCGAAGGTTTTGTCAGGCGTCTTTCAGCAGGCGGGTGACGAGCTCGCGCCACGACTCGGCCAGGCGCTCCGGCGCGACGCCGTGCATCCGCAGGGAATGCAGCACGCGCTCGGGGTCCAGGGCGGCGCCGAGGGAAAGAGCCAGAAGCCAAGGATCGCGGTCCAGGCCCGCTTCCCGCAGCAGCATCTCAAGGTGCCGGTGCCACAACACGACCGGTGGGGCGTCGTGCCGGTTTTGCGGGGAATGCTCGGCCGCGGCACGGGCCAGTTCACCGTACTCCTCGACGTACTTGATGCGCGCTTCGCCGAAGGCAATGAGGCGTTCAAGTGGAGGCGCGCCCGGGCCAAGCGGTGGCGGACCGAAGATGAACTGGCGTTGGAAGTCCGATTCGGCGTCACTCAGGAGGGTCATCATGAGCCCTGCCCTGCTGCCAAAGCGGCGGAAAACTGTCCCTTTCCCGACGTCGGCCCGGCAGGCGAGCATGTCCATCGTAATGGCATCCACTCCGTGTTCCGCCACAAGCTCTCTGGCAGCCTGGAGGAGCCGTTCGCGGTTGCGCGCGGCGTCGCTACGCTCCGGAGATGCCCCTAAAGGCAACTCGGGCCGGATGGGAATGAGGCTCACAAAAAACATTCTAGCCTCGGGAATATTAAGCGGACCGTAGTCCGTTTAGAATCTACGAAGGCAGCAACGCCTCAGAAACCGAGAGCCCGCGGCACCCCGTCCGCGGCCAGACCCAAGGAGTTCCCATGTCCAAGAACACCGTTCTCGCCCTTGTTGGCAGCCTCCGCGCCGATTCCCACAACCGCAAACTCGCCGAAGCCATCCAGCTCAACGCCCCGGAAAACGTTGACGTGCAGATCCACGGCTCCCTCGGCAACATCCCGTTCTACAACGAAGACATCGACGTCGAGGGCCAGGTCCCGGCCGAAGCCGCAGCCCTCCGCGCTGCCGCCGCCGAAGCCGACGCCATCCTGCTGGTCACCCCGGAGCACAACGGCACCATGCCGGCGTCCCTCAAGAACGCCATCGACTGGCTGTCCCGTCCGTTCGGCGCCGGTGCGCTGGCAGGTAAGCCGACCGCCGTCGTCGGTACCGCTTTTGGCCAGTTCGGTGGAGTCTGGGCACAGGACGAGGCCCGCAAGGCCGCTGGCATCGCCGGCGCCAAGGTTCTCGAGGACGTCAAGCTTGCCGTTCCGGGCTCCATGATCCGTTTCGCCGAACTGCACCCGAAGGACGACGCCGAGGTGGTTGAGCAGATCAAGGCCATCTTCGAGCCCCTGACGGCCGTCCAGGAAGAAGCCGCAGCCTAGTTCTCAAAGTTCGCCGGACGGCGCTCCGCGCGCCCGCGAGGAAATGCCCCCGTCCCGCCGTCGAGGCGTGGGCGGGGGCATTCTTTGTCGATACGATGGCGGCATGGCCGACTACAACCGCCACCCCGAAGTCGACGCCTACCTCGAGGTCCTCCCCGGCTGGCAACGCGCCATCGGCGAGCAACTGCGCGACCTCATCCACCAGGCCGAACCCGAAATCGTCGAAACGATCAAGCGCCGCACGCAGCCTTACTTCGTTCTCGACGGGAACGTCTGCGCACTGCTCGCGGCCAAGGACCACGTCAATTTGTTCCTCTACGACGGCGCCATTGTTCCCGACCCGGACAACATCATCACCTCCGGGCACGACAACAAAACCGCCCGTACGATCACCTTCCACCAGCACGACGTAATCCCGAGTGCTCCGCTCGTCACCACGCTGAAGCAGATCGCGGCCAACAACCGCGCAGGCGGCTGGCGAAAGATCAAAGGAGCGGGTTAGCCGGAACGGGCTAGGAAATTGTAGCGTCGCGTCCCCGCACCGCTACCATTCCGTGACTGAGCTGAGGCCGAACCGTCATGGGCGGGGCGGCCTACACGCGGGCGGCCAGCCGTAACGTTGAGTTACAGGCACAGAGGTGATCAGGGCAGGAGCGGGGACTGTCATGCGGGTCAGGCGCGGCGTGGAATGCACGACGACGGCGATCGCCGCATTGTGCCTGCCGCTCGCGCTCTGCCTGGCTGGCTGCGCTTCCCCCGGCGGCGGCCCTCCGGCCAGTTCACCCTCCGCTTCGCAGGTCTACATTCCGGCGACCCAGGCGCCCGTGGCCGGGCCGGTTCCGATGCCACGCCCTGCGCCTCCTCCGCCCGTCAACGGGCCTCCCGTGACTCCCCTAGCCACGTCCGGCCCAGCAAGCGGCACCCCCAGACCATCAGCGGCGCAAAGCCAGACCCCAGGAACCGCAAAGACACCCAACCTGGCTTCTTCGCCCCCGGGCGCGTCTTCTACGGCGTCAGGAAGCCCGAGTCCGCGGGTCCCGGCGCCCTTCCCAGCCGCCGTCGATTCGACTGGGACCGCCGTGTATTTCGTGGCAATCGGCGACGGCGGCAGCCGCGGCGTGCGGTTCGGCTGCGACGACAGCCTGGTGGCTGTGCGATTCAGTGTCCCTGCAGGCGGCGACCCGCTGGCCGCGGCGATGGGGCAATTGCTCGCGCCTGATGACACTGCAACCCGGGCAGGCCTGTACAACGCACTCTCGGGCTCCGCGCTGCGCTATGTTTCGGGCTACCTCGACGGACCCACCGCCGTCGTGAACCTGAGCGGCTCCCTCCGTCCCGGGGGCGTGTGCGACCACCCGCGGATCGAAACACAGCTGACGCAGACCGCAGTGGCGGCTACGGGAGCATCCCAGGCCGCGATCTATATTGACGGGCGCCCCCTGGCGGAAGTCCTGAGCTTGCGCTGAGGCCGGCATTACCTCCCGCCGAAGAGCGCGTCCATGTCTGCGTAGCTCAGGGTTCCGGCGAGGCCGGACCAGTTGCCGTCGCCAAGAACTTCCATTGCGAGCCGGGAGACCGTCGCGTAAGCGGCCCTGGCAGTGCTGCCGCCGATGCTGATTCGCCGCACGCCGGCGTCGTGCAATTCTCCGGGCGACGGCGAACCCAGGCCGGCCAGCGCATTCAACGGCACGCTGATCCGTCGGGAAAGTTCGTGAAGAATATGGAGATCCGCCAACCCTGGCACGAAAATTCCGTCCGCCCCGGCCTGCTGGTAGGCGTCCGCCCGGCGAAGCGTTTCCTCATATGCGGTGTCCGGAAACTTTCCAGACCAATAGGTGTCGGTTCGCGCATTGATGAACAGTCCGACGCCGGCGTCATCGGCTGCCTGCCTGATCAGGGTGATGCGCCTGGACTGTTCCGCAATATCGCTGAGAGGCTGTTCCGCTGAATCCTCGATATTGATCCCGACGGCGCCTGCGTCCAGCACCGCTCGGACCGTGGTCCGGAGCTCTTCGTCAGTGCGTCCGTAGCCCGTCTCGATGTCGGCGGTCACCGGTAAGCGGGTGGCCTTTGCGATCCGCGTCAGCACCTCCATCGCGAGCTGCCGCGGCAGGTGGTCTCCGTCCTGGTACCCCAAGCTCCACGAGATTGCCGAGCTGGAGGTGGCCACCGCCGTCGCGCCTGCTTCCTCGACCATCCGCGCAGATGCGGCATCCCACGCATTCACCAGAACCAAGGGCGCCTGTGGCACGGCGTGGAGCTCGTGGAAGCGGAGGGCCTTGGATTCGAGTTCGGGATGCATCATCATTGCTCTATTCCAGCCTCCCGGCAGCCGGACGTAAAGCGAATCGCACCCCGAATCGTGAAAATGGGATGAAACATCTGTTGCCTTGCTGGCAACTCCCGGGGGTATCCTGTCAATGTGACCCACGAAACATTGGATATCGGGCCGGAGTTGCCCGCTGAAGCAATTGACGCAATCGAGCGAGCAGCAACTGCCGCCCACCGCCACGAGGAACTCTTCTCGGAGCGCGCCGCCAACATCAAGCAGTCCGCCGTGCGTGATGTCTTCGACATTTCAATGCGCCCGGGACTCGTCTCCCTCGCTGGCGGAAACCCCTACCTGCAGTCCCTCCCACTCGAGAAACTCGGCCAGACGGCCGCGCGCATCATCGCCGAAGAAGGCATGACGGCGTTGCAGTACGGCGGCGGGCAGGGCACCGAGGAACTTCGTACCCAGATCTGCGAAATCATGGCCGCCGAAGGAATCACCGACGCCCGGCCGGAAAACGTCGTGATCACCGCAGGTTCCCAATCGGCCCAGGACGTTGCCACCAAGGTCTTCTGCAATCCGGGCGACGTCGTGCTCGTGGAAAACCCCACCTATGTGGGCGCCCTGAACACCTTCGAGGCCTACCAGGTCCAGGTTGAGACAGTTGACATGGACGACGACGGCCTGGTCCCGGAGCTGCTCGAAGCCAAGATCGCGGAGCTTCAGGCTGAGGGCAAGAGCATCAAGTTCCTCTATACGATCCCCAACTTCAACAATCCTTCCGGCATCACCCTTGCTCCCGGGCGCCGCCAGCGGATCGTCGATATATGCCGTAATGCGAATATCTTGATCCTCGAGGACAACCCGTACGGTCTTTTGCGTTTCGACGGCCACCCCTTGGCGCCGATGCGGGCAGCGAATGCGCACGACGTCATCTATATGGGGTCATTCTCCAAGATCTTTGCCCCGGGACTCCGGATCGGTTGGGCGCTTGTTCCCGAACACTTGCAGCGGCGCTTTTACCTGGCTTCGGAAGCGGTGACTTTGTGCCCTCCCACCCTGAATCAGATGATCATCTCGGCATATCTTCGGGACTACGACTGGCGCGGGCAGATTGAGACTTACCGGGCCCTGTACGAGGAACGCTGCAATGCCCTGCTCGTAGCGTTGGAAGAGCACATGCCTTCCGGCCTCAGCTGGACCAGGCCCGAGGGCGGTTTTTTTGTCTGGGTAACCTTGCCAGACGGCGTGGACACGTACCCCCTACTCAAGAAGGCGATCGAGGCGGGGGTCGTGTTCATCCCCGGCGCGGCGTTCACGCACTCGGACGAGCCGTCCAACAAACTGAGATTGGCCTTCAGCGCAGTGCCACCTGAGTCGATTGCCGAAGGCGTCCGCCGTTTGGCACCAGTACTGCGCGGGGCGATCGACACCATCAACAAAGGAGTTACATCATGAGCGGAATCGTAGTGGTCGGCGTAGACGGCAGTGAGACCGCGATGCGGGCGGCCGAGGCAGCAAGGGACCTCGCGGTCGCTTTGGGAGCCAGCCTTCGCGTCTTGACAGCATTCGACAGCGACCGCACGGAGGTCTTTGAAAGCGGCAGCGACCGATGGATCGTCTCGGATGCAGACGACGCCGAGAAGGTTGCCCGCGGAGTTGCCGGCAAGCTCAACAGTGACCAGCTTGAAATCACCTACACAGCAGCACGCGGCAAGCCTGGAGAAGCCTTGATCCGCGAGGCCGAACGCGTCGGGGCGCGCTTGATCGTCGTCGGCAACCGTCGCATGCAAGGACTGGCGCGCGTACTTGGCAGCGTTGCCAACACGGTGGCCCACAATGCTCCGTGCGACGTCTACATCGCCAAGACGGACGAGCCCTAAGCCGCGGCCGGGCGTTAGACGGGGATCACGCGTTGTGGTGGGCGGTCTCACCCCGATTTCGGCCGTGCGGCCGGGTTGCCGCCGGTAAAATTGGAGTGGCCCCCAAGGGCGCGAGCCGCCCATCACAACAACCCGTAGGGGATCCCTTTTGCTTACTCTGCAGCCGCGCCAGCGCGTCGGACACGACATCCTGCTAGCCCGCCACGGCAACCACATCAGCTCCATGCGCTTCGACCGCGCGAATGATCGCATCGTGGCGCTTCTCGATGACGGCTCCGTAGACAGCGCTCCGAACATGATTTCCCCGCTGCTGCAGATGCCGGAGACGTTCCGCAGCATCATGCGTTCCGACTGGAAGTTGTTGCTTGTGGTTAGTTCCGCCATGTTGGCCGTTGGTGCCCTGGCCATGGTGCTGTCGTTTGGAATGATCGGCGGCATGAGCGACCAGCAATTGCGCGATCTCGCAGTTAGCTACACGTCTTACTAGATCAGCCAACCCCGCAGGACCCACCAAAGGCCCGCGATGACCACACCGCCGAACAACGAACCGGCGATGACCTGGCCGCGAGTATGGTCCCGCAGCACCACCCGGGACCAGCCGACGGCGGGCACCAGAAGCAGTAGCGGCAGCCACGCCGGTCCGAACATCAGCGCCGCAATGACTGCGGCAGCGGAGATTGCCGAGGCATGGCCGCTCATCTTCCACACGAGGCTGACCGCGGCCAACACAGCGATCCCGCCAATCAGGGCAAGGATCATCACTGAGACGCTGGCCGGGGCGTGGATGAGGTTGAGTACAAGCAGTCCGAGGACCACCGACACGAGCGCAAGCATCAGCAAGCGAGTACGCTCCTCGCGGTCGCTGACGTGGTGGTCACTCAGTTTGCCGAGCCTCACCAGGACCAACACATAGGCCAGCGGCAGTACGCACACAAAGAGCGCCCCAAGGACCCCGAACCAAATTGTCCCCGGGAAACCCGGTTCCACGGCAGGGCTGATGAGCAGCAGGATGGACACCACGGCAGGTGGCTGGAAGACCTCGGTCAGGATCCGCGCAACACGGTGCCGGCCTCCGCCAATGCCGCGCTGCCGTCCTGCAATGCCGCGCTGCTGTCCTCCAATGCCGCGCTGCTCAGTCAAGCAGCAGCGCCGGCTCTTCGAGGATGGATGCGACATCCGCCATGAAGCGGGCGGAGAGGTCCCCGTCCACCACCCGGTGGTCGAACGAGCCACCCAGTGTGGTGATCCAGCGAGGGATGACTTCGCCATCCAGCACCCAAGGCTTTTGCTTGATGGTGCCGAACGCGACGATCGCTACCTCGCCCGGGTTGATGATGGGCGTTCCCGTGTCGATACCCAAGGCGCCGACGTTGGTAATAGTCAGTGAGCCACCCTGCATCTGCGCAGGCTGGGTCTTGCCCGCGCGCGCCGTACTGGCTAGCTCGTTGAGCGCGAGGGCCAGTTCCTTGAGGGAAAGATCCTGCGCATCCTTGATGTTCGGCACCATGAGCCCGCGCGGGGTGGCGGCCGCAATACCGAGGTTCATGTAGTGCTTGACGTGGATCTCGGCGTTGCCCTTGCCGTCGGCATTCTCCACCCAGGTCGCGTTGACGCTCGGGTTGCGGGCCGCGGCCCAGATGACAGCCTTGGAGAGGATCAACAGCGGCGACACCTTGATGCCCTCAAAGTCCCTGGAGGCCTTGAGGCGCTTAACGAATTCCATGGTGCGGCTGGCATCGACGTCCACGAAGATACTCACGTGCGGCGCCGTGAAGGCCGACTCCACCATGGCCTTGGCTGTGGCCTTACGGACGCCCTTGACGGGAATCCGTTCCACACGCTGATCCTGCGGTTTCTTGGACGCACCCCAGAACTTGTCGGCTTGGTCCACCTCAGCATCGCGCTGCGACTGATAGCTGACCAAATCCTCGCGAGTCACTTCACCGCGGGCCCCCGTGGGAACGACATCGGCCAAGTCAATGCCCAGTTCGCGGGCGATCTTGCGCACCGGAGGCTTGGCCAAGACGCGGTTGACGATGCCGCTGACGGTTGCACCAAGGCCCGTGAGGCCCGGCGCCTGGGTCGCGGCTTCCTGGGTCGTTGCTCCCGGGGTCGCGGCCGCGGACTGCTCGACGGCGGGCGCCGGCGCTGCGGACCCGATGGTGCGGACCGGCGCCGACTGCTCGGCTAGCAGTGTCGCGGAGGCGGCGGGCGCAGCCGAGGCGGCCGCAGCAACGGAGGCGACCACTTCCGGGCGCTTACGCGGGCGGCGCTTGACGGCGTCGGCCTTGGGACCGGAGCCCACTAGCGGACCGCCCGCCGGACCGCCGTCGGACGTTCCGGGGTCTTCGGGCAGCTTGCCGTACATCGAGGCCTCGAAGACTTGTTCGGCGGCAGGAGTGGCTGGAGCCGCGGTGGTCTGCGCGGCGAGCGGCACGGCAGGTGCCGCTGCGGGCGCTGCCTCATCCGGGGCATTGTCCGAGATGCCGATAATCGCGGTTCCTACTTCAACCGTGATCCCCTCAGGGACGAGCAATTCCGCCACCGTGCCTGCGTATGGGGACGGCAATTCCACCAGGGACTTGGCGGTCTCGATCTCGCAGATGACGTCGTTGATAGCCACGGTGTCCCCGGGTTTGACCTTCCAGGAGACAATTTCTGCCTCGGTCAGGCCTTCGCCGACATCCGGCAGGTTGAATTTCTTAACAGTCACTTAGGTCCTCGATTTCGGCTGGCCCGTCCGCGTGGCGGAGGGTGCAATCAGGGGCGGCTAGTAGGCCAGGGAACGGTCCAAGGCTTCAAGGATCTTGTCGATGTCCGGCAAGTAGTCCTCTTCAACCTTGGCCACGGGATACGGCATGTGGAAACCGCCCACCCGGATGACCGGGGCTTCAAGGTGCAGGAACGCACGCTCACTGATCCGCGCAGCGATCTCGCCACCGATACCACCGAACGTCGGCGCCTCGTGCGCAACGATTAGGCGGCCGGTCTTCTTGACGGAAGCCGTGACGGTGTCGAAGTCGATGGGGGAAATCGACCGGAGATCAATCACTTCAACGCTGTGCCCGTCCTCTTCCGCAGCTGCTGCGGCGGCTAGCGCAACGGGAACAAGCGGACCGTACGCCACGATGGTGGCGTCGGAACCTTCGCGCAGGACGTGCGCCTGGAACGGGTCCGACGCCGGTCCGGGGTTTTCCGTGTCAACCTCGCCTTTGAGCCAATAGCGGCGCTTGGGTTCGAAGAAGATCACCGGGTCCGTGCAGTCGACGGCTTGCTGGATCATCCAGTAGGCGTCGTGTGCGTTGGATGGGGTGATGATGCGCAGACCCGCAGTGTGGGCGAACAGGGCCTCCGGCGATTCTGAGTGATGTTCGATCGAGCCAATGCCGCCGCCGTAGGGGATGCGGATGACCACGGGAACGGTCAGTTTGCCACCGCTACGCGAGTGCATCTTGGCCAGCTGGGTGGTGATCTGGTTGAAGCCGGGGAAAACGAAACCATCGAACTGGATTTCGCAGATGGGACGATAGCCGCGCAGGGCAAGGCCAATCGCGGTGCCGACGATGCCGGACTCTGCCAAGGGGGTATCAACTACCCGGTCTGCGCCGAAGTCCCTGATGAGTCCGTCAGTCACGCGATAGACGCCTCCCAGCGGCCCGATGTCTTCGCCCATGAGCAGGGACTTCGGGTTGTTGGTGAGCGAGGCACGCAGGCCTTCGTTGATGGCCTTGGCAATGGTCATGGTGGTCATCAGTTACTTGCCTCCGTCTTCGTAGTCGCCTTCGAATCCGGCGGAGTATTCCTCGAACCAGGCAAGTTCCTCGGCCACCAGCGGGTGCGGCTCGGCATAGACTCCGGCGAATGACTCGCGGAAGTTAGGGCCCTTCAAGTTTTGGGTGGTGCTGCGGACGTGGGCTGCGAGTTTGTCTCCGTCAACCCTGACTTGCTCAAAGAA
Organism: Arthrobacter sp. DMZ02-1R; assembly: GCF_057747935.1. Classification (NCBI taxonomy): domain Bacteria; kingdom Bacillati; phylum Actinomycetota; class Actinomycetes; order Micrococcales; family Micrococcaceae; genus Arthrobacter; species Arthrobacter sp. DMZ02-1R. Next base: position 231,364 of record NZ_CM173230.1, on the reverse strand, counting down.
AGCTTCGTCAGCCAGGCCCTCGTTGCGAAGGTACTTCTCCAGGCGATCCAGTGGATCCTTGCCGCGCCAGGCCTGTTCTTCGGCGGATTCGCGGTACTTCGTAGGGTCGTCCGCCGTTGTGTGCGCGCCGACGCGATATGTATATGCCTCAATGAGCACAGGACCGCGGCCTTCGCGTGCATGCTCAAGGGCCCATTCGGTGACTGCATGGACTGCGATGACGTCGTTGCCGTCCACTCGGATGCCCGGGAAGCCGTATCCCTTGGCCCGATTGAAAAGGGGAACCTTGGTCTGGACCTCAGTGGGGACCGAGATGGCCCAGTGGTTGTTCTGGCAGAAGAACACCACCGGAGCGTTGTAGGACGCCGCGAAGACCATGGATTCGTGGACGTCGCCTTCGGAGCTTGCGCCGTCGCCGAAGTAGGCCACGACAGCAGCTTTCGGGTCGTTGGAACCGTTGGCTTCTGCGAACTTCTGGTCCCGCTGGATTCCCATGGCGTAGCCAACTGAGTGCAGCGTCTGGGCCGCCAGCACCAGGGTATAGAGGTGGAAGTTGTTCTCAGTGGGATCCCAGCCGCCATTGGAAATTCCGCGGAATAGCTTCAGGAGCTCGGCCAGATCCACGTCGCGGGTCAACGCAACGCCATGCTCACGGTACGTGGGGAAGATGTAGTCCTGCCGCTGGGTGGCCCGTCCGGAGCCGATCTGGGCGGCTTCCTGGCCGGTCAAGGGGACCCAAAGAGCCAGCTCGCCTTGCCGCTGGAGTGCGGTGGCCTCCTGGTCGAAACGGCGGACCTTGGCCATGTCGGCGTAGAAACCGCGCAACTGCTCGGGCTCAAGGCGTTTGGCATAGTCCGAGAAGATAGGATCGGTCCCTAGCTTGCCGTCCGGCCCCAGCAGCTGGATCATCTCGGCTGCGGGATCACTGGAAGCGCCTCCCGCAGGAGACTGCAAGTCCAGTCCCGTTCCGTTGATCCCGGGGGTGGGCAATTGAGTTGCGCCCATTCCGTCTCCTTGCCTGCTTCAGCCCGACGCTGAGCAAATATTTTCGCTGATACATGCCGATTCCGGAATGCATTCCGGAATCGGCATATCTTGGCTTTCGTCCCTTACTTTATCCGCAGTAAGGGACGCAGGGGCATTTGTTAACCGCTAGGAAGCCTGCGGCGCTTTTGTATAGGACGCACAGAGCTCCAGGAATCGGGTGTTGGCCTCAACCTCTCCGATGCTGACCCGGACACCTTCGTTGCCGAAAGCACGCACGGACAACGCCCGTTCGCCTGCCAGGGCGGCGAATTCGCCGCTGTTCTCTCCCAGATTCAACCAGACGAAGTTGCCCTGGGCCTCAGGGACGAACCATCCCAACTCCCGGAGCCCGGCGGTCACCCGGTCCCGCTCATCAACCAGGCTTTGTACCCTTTCAACAACCTGGTCGAAATTCTGCAAGGAGGTAATAGCGGCGCGTTCAGCTATCTGTGACACCGCAAAGGGCGTGGCCGCGACTCGCAGGTACTGGGTGAGATCCGGACCGGCAACGCTGTATCCAACCCGCAGCCCTGCAAGGCCGTGAGCCTTGGAGAACGTGCGGAGGACAACCACATTGGGGTACTTGCGGTACAGCTTGATGCCGTCCACTGCGTTCTGGTCCCGAACGAACTCCTGGTAGGCCTCGTCGATGACGACAACCACGCCAGCAGGCACCGATTGGATGAACCGCTCCGTTTCCTCCGCGGTGAGGATGGGGCCCGTGGGGTTGTTGGGCGTGCAAAGCAAAATCACCTTGGTGCGGACGGTGACAGCAGCTGCCATGGCCTCGAGATCGTGGCGTCCGTCGGGAAGCAAAGGGATCTGGACACTCTCAGCACCGGCCAATCCCACGCAGATGGGGTAGGCCTCGAAGGAACGCCAGGCGTAGATGACCTCATCGGCTTTGCCGTCGTGGTTCTGTCCTGCAAACGTGGAAAGAATCTGGTTCAGGGCCCCGAGGCTTCCGGCTCCCGTGACGACGTCGTCCGCGGGGATTCCTAGAAATTCAGCGAGCGCCGTGCGCAGCTTGGTGGAGAGAGGGTCCGGGTACCGGTTGATGTCAGACTGATCGGCAATGGCCTGCAGCACCGCTGGGATCGGGGGCAACGGGTTTTCGTTGGAAGACAGTTTGTAACTGGTCAGGCCTTCAATGGCTGCAGGAGGCTTGCCTGCCGCATATTTGGGGAGCCTGTCCACAACCGGGCGGGGACGCACGCCCTCCGGTGCGTTGTCAGAAGAATTCATGGCACCAGCCTACTTGTAGGCATTCGGGACGTGAGGGTGGGCTTTCCGGTCGTCGCATGTGAAAGCATGGGCGCATGGGTTCATTCATTGTGCGTGTCCTGATCAACGGGCTGGCCCTCTGGGTTGCCAGCTGGATTCTGCCCGGGATGGATATCTCCACCTCGGCAACCACCAACGCAGTCAACAACGCGGGGGTCACACAAGGCAGCGATACCTTGGGCGTGGTTCTTGCCTATCTCTTCATAGGGCTCATTTTTGGCATCGTGAATGCCTTTGTGCGGCCATTGGTCAAGCTACTCTCCCTTCCAATCACAATCCTGACTCTCGGCTTGTTCACGATTGTCATCAACGCCGCCATGCTGTCGCTGACAGCTTGGCTGAGCAGCTACACGCCGGTACACCTCACCATCGATCGCTTCTTCTGGACCGCAGTTCTCGCCGCTATCATCATCAGCCTGATCTCGGTCGTGGCTAGCTGGATTCCGGGCGCTAACAGGCGCTAGGAAGACTGGAGGCAGCATGCTCGCACAGCTTCCTCACCGTACTCCCGATCCGGAGCGGAAGTCTGACGGGACGGGCTGTTGGACCTTCGGAGGGGGCATCGAGGGGGAGGGCACAGGCACCTGGGGAACCGGAACCCGTGCAGGCTGGGGAGCTTCACGACCCAATTTGAACCTGCTGACCTTGGCCATGCCGCCAGCGCCCAGTATCCCGCCCAGAGTGGCTGTGGACGCCGCTAGGGAAGGATCGGAACTAAGCTGCACCAGCTTCGCCCCTTCCTCGTAGTGCGAGAGCTTGTGTGCGGGACCCAGGCGGCCTGGGTCTTCCCCTGGGGCCAGGCTCGGCGGATTGGTCATGGTGACCGTGACCCTGTCCTTGGTGTCAGCATTGGCTTTGCCGTCAACGCCTGGCACCCAATCGTCTTTGTGCTCCAAGTGCAAGCTGCCGGTACCCGCTTGCGGCGTGATTCCCCCGACAGGCGATCCTGCCGTCACGACAAACTTGAGGTCGTACTCGGCGAGGAACGCCTTGTCCTTGCTCAGGTTCATTGCATGGATCCCGCCCTGGCTGTGGCCCACCGCCACCACCGGCTCGCCGGCAACCGCACCTGCCTCGCGCAACGCCTGACGGATGGCCTTGCTGGTTTCCGCCGACTCGTAGCCCAGCGCTTCGGCAATACCGGCTTCATCCAGTGGATTGCTACCCCCTGGCGGATTGCCCGGTTGAGTACCCGGAATCAACACCACCCATGCCCGTTCTCCGTCCTTATCTACCTGCGCTACTTCAATTTCGCCCTCCGAACTAGTTGAGACGTGGTCTAGCTCCCGGAGCAATCCTGAAGCCGACAGGTCCATGCTTTTCGTGGTGGTCTCGCCTCGACTGACGTTGATGGGCCGTGGCCTCAGGAACGCCAACCCAGGGGCAGCTACGATAGCTCTCAAAACGGCGCCGACGTCGGTGGGGCCAGCCATGGCCCCTGCAAGGTTGGCCACCATCGGGGGCAACCCCATCATCAGTTCCAATATCCGGGTCAAATCCCGGACGACTCCTTCCGTTGCGCCCCGCCAGCCAAGGTCAAGGGGGCCGGGACCGGTCCCGAGGACTGGCATTCCCAGGCCCATTCGAAGGCGGATCGCCGCATGTGATTCCGCAAACTCATATTCACGGTGGCTTGCCCTGACATCGTTGCCAATCCGCTGAAGCTGCTCACGGACCCGCCCGATGTCCCGGCCACTTTCCCCGACGGCAATGATGGCGTTGCTTCCGCTTGTGTAAGAGGAGGCTTGATGTGGAAAGAGAGCCACCCGCACTGCCTCGGCCTCTACTTCAATGGCCTCCAGTTGGTGCACGAGCCCGTCCAGCGCGGTTGCGCCAGCAAGGAGCTCCTCGAATTGGAAGTTGATTCCGCCGACACCGCCGCGAATACGCAGTGGGCCGTCCGGCTCGGGTGCTTTGGGGCGGGGCGACTCACCCCCGCCGACGGGAACGATCTCGACCATCAGAAGCCCGGCTGGCCGCTCGATGCCACATTCCGGGAATGCCGAAGAGTCACCGCAGCTGCCTCGCGCAAGGCATCACGCCCCCTTCGGAGGGACGCAGCCTGCAAAGCGACAGTCGTCCTGTAGGCACGGCCCGCGGGCGACTCCCAGCGGTCCAGTTGCAGCTGCGCCAGCCGGGCAAGCACGGCGTCGGCCCGGTCTGCACAGGCGGTCATCCGCCATCCGAGCTGCTGGACCTCCGCTCCGCGCGAAACACATCGCTGGAAATCCAGATCCGGTCCCCCAGCCGCCACCTGAATGACGCTCATGACGTAGTCCTCCTGTAGGTACAAATTGATGTGGTGGCATCGACCTTACGTTGAGCTCCGCTGAGTGCGGAACCGCCTTGGTGGGCTATGTGGACAAACTGCCGGAAACATGGCTGTGGAGGGGAAGCCGAGTGGTTTTGCACATAGAGAAGTACCGCTTAATGACGCTGAGCGAGTTCATGAAAGAATTGCCTCATGCCTGAAACCGTCGCCGCCGCTGTCACCCGTACGCCCTCTGGACGCCTGGCCCTCGCCGCGTCGCCGGAGCCGATCGCCCTTGGCCCGTTGGACGGCCGGTACCAGTCCGCAGTCGCTCCCTTGGTCGACTACCTTTCCGAGGCCGCCCTCAACCGCGACCGTGTGGCCGTCGAGGTCGAGTGGCTCATCCATCTGACCAGCAACAATGTCCTCCCTGGCGCCGGCCCCTTGACCCCCGAACAGCAGGAGAAGCTGCGCGGCATCGTCACCGAGTTCGATGCCACTTCGGTCGTGGAACTCGCCGAAATCGAAGCAGTCACGGTCCACGACGTCAAGGCTGTTGAGTACTACATCGGCCGTCGCCTTCCCGCGATCGGTATCGAGAACCTGACCGCAATGGTGCATTTTGGCTGCACCTCGGAGGACATCAACAACCTCTCCTACGCCTTGGGTGTCAAGGGCGCCGTGGAGGATGTCTGGCTCCCTGCGGCGAGCGCCTTGGTGAAGCAGATCGAAGCGATGGCCGAGGAAAACCGCGCCGTCCCCATGCTTTCCCGCACGCACGGCCAGCCCGCCACACCCACCACCCTGGGCAAGGAACTGGCAGTCATCGCGCATCGCCTGAACCGCCAGTTGGACCGCGTTTCCAAGACCCAATACCTGGGCAAGATCAACGGGGCCACCGGTACGTACGCGGCACACGTCGCTTCCGTTCCGGGCGCCGACTGGCAGGCCGTAGCCCAGTCCTTCGTTGAGGGCTTGGGCCTGACCTGGAACCCGCTGACCACCCAGATCGAGAGCCACGATTGGCAGGCTGAACTCTACGCCGACGTTGCGCGCTTCAACCGCATCCTCCACAACGTCTGCACGGACATCTGGAGCTACATCTCCATCGGATACTTCCGCCAGATCCCGGTGGCAGGCGCCACCGGGTCCTCCACCATGCCGCACAAAGTCAACCCGATCCGCTTCGAAAACGCCGAGGCCAACCTTGAGATCTCCAACGGGCTGCTGGACACTCTGGGCGCCACCCTGGTTACTTCCCGGTGGCAGCGAGACCTCACGGACTCTTCCTCGCAGCGCAACATCGGCGTCGCATTCGGGCACTCGCTGCTTGCAATCTCAAACGTCGCCAAGGGACTGAAGGCCCTGGACGTTGCCGAGGAGGTACTGGCGGCCGATCTCGACACCAACTGGGAAGTCCTGGGCGAAGCCATCCAGATGGTCATGCGGGCGGAGGCTATCGCCGGCGTTGAGGGCATGGAGAACCCGTACGAGCGTCTCAAGGATCTCACCCGCGGCCAGCGCGTCGACGCCGCCCGTATGCAGGAGTTCGTCTCCGGTTTGGGGCTCTCCCCCGAGGCTGAGGCGCGGCTGCTGGCCCTGACTCCGGGAAAGTACACCGGTATCGCCAATCAGCTTGTGGACCACCTGAAGTAGGACGCAGCACTGCGGAAAAGGTGGCAACCGTTCGACGGCGGGCCAGGGCACGGAGCTCTTGCCCACCGTCAGCGCCGACTCCGGTCGCTCGCGGCTCCGGACGCCTGCTCCGGTCGCTCGCTGGCTGCGCTGCCGACCGAACGGCGTGTCGGCCCGGCGCCTAGGTGCCGGGCCTGATTGGCTGAAAGTCACCGGGTCGCAACGCCGCGTGGACCCGGCATTTCCGAATCGACTGTTAGGACTGTGTCAGCATGAGGCTCTTGCTTATCCGCCACGGGCAAACCCCCGGAAACGTCTTGGGCCAATTGGACACAGCGTTTCCCGGTCCGGGGCTGACTGAACTCGGCGAACGTCAAGCCGCCGCACTCCCTGCATCCCTTGCCAACGAAGACATCACGGCCATCTATGCGTCCACCCTGATCCGCACCCAACTGACCGCGGCTCCACTCGCCAAAGCCCTGGGACTCGAGGCCACCGTGTTGGAGGGTCTGCAGGAGATCGAGGCGGGTGCCTTGGAGAAGCTCACCGACCACGAATCGCACCACCGGTACATGAGCACGGTTTTTGCCTGGACCGACGGCGAATTGGATGTCCGCATGCCAGGAGCAGGTGACGGTCACGAGTTCTTCGCCCGCTATGACGCAGCCATCGCCAAGGTGGCGGCGGCGGGCGACGAGACCGCCGTCGTGGTCAGCCACGGTGCTGCGATCCGTTGCTGGGCCGGGCGCCGTGCAGTCGATGTCGGCCGCGAGTTCGCCGCCACCCACCAGCTGCAGAACACCGGAATCGTGGTGCTCGAAGGCGACCCGGATAGTGGCTGGCGCCTGCTGCATTGGGACCAAAGCCCTGTGGGCGGACTTGCCTTTGCCGACCGGACAGCAGAGGATCCCACGGGCGACGCCCTCGAATGACGCCTGTCTGAAGATCAGCCCAACGCGTCGGTATTTCTCCGGACGCTTACGCGGAGGAAACACCGCGGTAACCCCCGCTTCTTAGGCTTGTTTTGCATAACCCCCTCCGGCGAAAGAGGTTCCGATGCAGACCAATCCGCGGCTCAACATCAAACAGGTCACCTGGGCGAACCCGGTGGGTGCAGACCTCCGCGCCGCCCAGCAAGCGGAACTGGACTCGCGATTCGGCAACTCAGACCACGAGCCCGGACCCGCACCATCGGAAGCTGATACTGCCGTTTTCGTCGTGGCTTACGAAAAGTGCTCTGGACAGCCCCTGGGTTGCGGCGGTCTGCGGATCTTGGACGCCGAGACTGCAGAAATCAAACGCCTCTACGTTGTCCCTTACGCCAGGGGTTCGGGAGTGGCGAGCTCCATCCTGGCCGCGCTGGAAGCGCAAGCTCACTCCCACGGCTTCAGCGTGATCACAGCGGAAGCGGGATCGGCCCAATCGGATGGTCGCAGCTTCTACGAAAGCGCCGGCTTCGCCGCAGTGCCCAACTTCGGTCCGTATATCGGTGTCAGCCACTCGCAGTGCTACGCGAAGCCGATCGATTCGCATAGCGCATCGCACACCGCGATGGCCTAAGAGCCGCCCGGATCAATCCAAGCTGCGTCCGCCCTGGCCCAGATGTGCGCGATTCAGGGCTTCGATTTCTTCATCGCTCAGGTCGTCGAAGCTCTTGGCCTCGTGTTTGTCGCTGCGGGAGAAGCGGACAAACATCAGGATGATGAGGGGAAGGTCCACGATCTCCGCGAGGAACCACATCAGGTCCCCGGCGAGTTGCTGGTCGCGCAGCGGTGAGGGGAACCAGCCTGGTTGATTGCCCAAAACTGAGGTGGCGCCGTCGAGAATTCCCGGGCTGAGCCGCATCAAGACACCCGGCACGGCGTCGGCGAGCAGCTCGATGAATACGAAAATGAACTCGACCACAATGAGCGATCCAGTGCGTCCTGCGCCGTCTTCCATGATCGGAACCGTCATGAGGAGGCCCATGACAGGCACCAGCAAAGTCAAGATGATGTCGGCGGCCGGGTTGGTCCGGAGCACATAGAACAGCGGGGTCAAGAACACCGTGAACATGGCGAGCCCCAGGAGCGCCGCCACAAGTGTGTTGCTGAGCATCCGGACCAGCCTGTGCCGGAGAATCGCTTCCACCCGTTCTGCACCCACTGGGCCCAGGGTCTGCCTTGCCAGCGTCAGCGGCTTTCCCAGGCCGATCAACAATGGGACCACAAACAGGTAAGACGTCACTTTGAGGGTGAAAGCCCACCGCAGGTCGTGGCTGTGCGTGCCCGGGAATCCAAAGCTGAGGGCAGCGAAGCTACCGAGGCCAAGGGCAAAGAAGGCAAAGGAGTTCCACAAAGGCCAGCGGATCTCCCGGCGCTTGGCGGCAACCAAGCCCTTTGAATACAGGATGAGGGCCGCAACAAGAATGACCAAGGCAGGCCAATTCATTGACCAGGCGCCCAGCACAACGTTCACCGGTGGCATGGTCAGCGGTTCCAGCCGGAAGGCCGGGCGGTGAGCCCGGCACTACGGTGGGTCTTGTCAATCTTCATGGTGTTCCTCCAGCGCGTCCCCGGTGTGCCGCATGGTGCGCGAATCGGCGTGTTGTGTTGTGCCCTGAACCGGGTGCACCCTATCCATGTTACGGAGTCCCGCGAAGCATGGCACGCCGTACAAGACGCGGGGGCCCGGCCTCGGCTAATCTCGCATTATGGAAAAGGCTGACATCACGTTCCGGACCCGCAAATGGATACGTCCGGAGGACCTCAACGCCAACGGCACTCTGTTCGGTGGAAGCCTGCTGAAATGGATCGACGAGGAAGCGGCAATCTACGCGATCCTCCAGCTTGGAAACGGCCGCGCCGTCACCAAGTACATCTCCGAAATCAACTTCGTGAGTTCGGCCGTCCAGGGCGATCTGGTGGAAATGGGCCTGACGGCGGTCCGCTTCGGCCGGACCTCACTGACCATGCGGGCGGAGGTCCGCAACATGATCACTCGCGAGAGCATCCTGACCATCGAGGAAATCGTCTTCGTCAACCTCGGGCACGACGGCCGGCCGGAACCGCACGGCTACACGGAAATCACCTACGACCGCGACCGCATCCCCACGCACCACCTCACTCAATCGCTCCACGAGGACTGAGCGCCCGACGTCGGGCCCTCCAAAAAGCTTGCCAGAAACCAGGGCGCGCATCGCCCTTCTCACTGACACTCCCGGGAAACGGGTGCTGGCGGCCGCGAAATTCGCGGCCGCCAGCTTGTATTTCCAGTGACGGGAGTGATGTCACCGGAACCTTTGGGTCGCCTCAGGCGAGGCGGCGGTTAGCGCCGGTCGAAGGTGAGACCACCGGGGACCTGGAACGTGGGCATGAGCTCAAGCATGCCGACGTTGACGTGGCGCGGGGTTTCGATGGCGTAGTCGAGGGCGTTGACGATGTCGTCGGTGGTCAGCGACTCGTAGCCTTCGTAGTACGTCTTCCAAGCTTCTTCCATGGCTTCAGGCGTGCCACCCATGTTCCGGCCGAAGATCTCGGTTTCCACCCGACCGGGGCAGATCTCCGTCACGCGGATGCGCTTGCCAACCGTGTCATTCCTGAGCTGCCGGGAGATTTGGTGCACCGCTGCCTTGGTGGCGTGGTAGACCGTGTGGCCGTAGAAGTTGTAGACGCCCGCGATGGAACTGATGTTGATGATGTGGCCGAGGTCGCGCTCCACCATCCCCGGCAGGACAACCCGCGTGAGCTGAAGCAAGCCGCGAAGGTTGACGTCGATGAGCTCGTCGATGTCCTGCTCGGATGAGTCCAGGAGGTTGCCGGGCCGCGAAACGCCAGCACAGTTGACCAGGACGTCGACCTTCAGGCCACTCACGACGGCGGTCAGGGCCGCTGTGTCGGTCAGGTCCACTACGTGGGGGATGGCTCCCGTGCGATCAGCCAATTCGCTGAGGCGTTCCTCGTTGCGGGCCACGGCGTGAACGGTCAGGCCCCTTTTGGCCAGGCGCTCAGTAATCGCGGCACCCATACCGGTTGAGGCTCCGGTGACGAGGGCGGTGTTGTAGTCGGAAAAAGACATTACTTCTCCAAAAGGTGGGGAATTGAGGGCACGAAGTGTGCCCGGAGGTCACAGTGGCAGCTAAGCGTCGCGCAGGGGTTCGTGGGCCCGGTCTTTGACCGTGCTCACGGCTGCAAGCGTGCCCAGGGCCGTGATGACTGCGTAGAAGGCGGGCATATAGATGTTGCCGGTGCTGCTGATGAGCCAGGTCATCAGGAGGGGGGCCGTTCCGCCGAAGAGCGCGGAGGAGATGTTGTAGCCAAGGCCGTAGGCGGAATACCGGACCCTGGTGGGGAACAACTCAACGATCAGGATGTGGATAACTGCCGTGTGGCCAGCGAAGACAACGGCCATGATGGAGGCGCCAAGGATAGCCAGGCCCATGTTTCCCGTTGCGATGAGGGCGTAGGACGGAATGCCCAGGATGGTCATGGCGATGGCGGAGCCGGCGATGACCTTCTTGCGGCCGATGCGGTCGGACAGGGCACCCATGAAAGGAATGGCGATGCAGATGACAACCAGGCTGCAGGCGGTGATGAACAGCGCCTCGCCAGTGGTGAAGTTCAGCTGCTTGCCCTTGAGGAACGTGGGCATGTAAGAGAACAGGACGTAGTAGCCAGAGCCGTTCATGAGCGGGATGAAGAGGGCCAGAACCATCGCCCGGCGGTGCTCAGCGGATTTGAAGGCTTCCTTGAGCGGGTTCTTGGAAAGGCCGCCCTCTTCCTTGAGCTTTGTGAAGTTGGGGGTGTCGCTGATGGCCTTGCGGATGTAGAAGCCGATGACGCCCATCGGAATGGCGATCAGGAACGGAACGCGCCAGGCGAAGGAGCCGAAGCCGCCGCCGTCGATGGCAGCCTGGGTGAGCCAAGGAGACATGGAGAACGCCACAAGGGTACCCGTGAGCAGTGCTGCGAACGAAGCGATCTGTGCGTAGGAGGTGATGATGCCGCGCTTGCCCTCTGGGGCGTGCTCAGCCAGGAAGGTCATAGCGCCGGCGGCTTCGCCACCAACCGAGAAGCCCTGCAGGAGCCGCAGGAGGACGAGCAGTACCGGCGCCGCGATGCCGATGGCCGCGTAAGTGGGCAAGATTCCGATACCGGCGGTGGCCACGCTGATCAGCAGAATGACGAAGACCAGTAGCTTCTGCCTGCCGATCCGGTCGCCCAAATAGCCACAAACTACTGCGCCGAGGGGCCGGACGAAGAACGATACTGCGTAGCCGGCAAAGACGAACAACAGGGCGTTGTCCGGGTTGCCCGGGGCGAGGAACACCAGGGCAAGTGTTCCGGCCATGAAGGCGAAGATGCCGTTGTCATAGAGTTCCACGAAGATGCCAACGCAGCCTGCGGTGACAACCTTGCGCGTTTGACGGCCCGTGAGCCGTTCATGCTGCACTGGCGCAGCGTTGGTGTTTGCGGTCATGACATTTCCTTCTTGATGTTGAGCGTAGCAACGACTATTGGTATTGACGACAGGTTTTTAGCTGCATGCCGCAACCGGGAGGTCCTGCCACTGGGGTCGGCATCCAATGCCAAGTAGTCCGAAGACTGTGTTGACGGATTCGCGGAGGGTTTCAAGCTGCGCCCGCGAGCGCCGGTGGGCGGAAGTTGCCTCCGCCACCGTTGTTTTCCTGAAGTGGACCTTGTCGCCCGGGCGGGCTTGAGCAAGGACATCCAGGCCATTACTGGTGACCACAGCGAGGACCGGATATCCGGCAGTGACGCCGCGTCCCCGATGCAGTACCAGTAACTCTTCCCGGGAGGGAACCTCGACGGCTCCCACCGGCACCCCGCGTGAAAGCACTTCACCACTTGAGGTTCTTTCCGGAAGTTCGCCGCCGAGCCTCAGGCCGATGTGATTGCTCCGGCCACTCACGGCGTACTCCGATGTGAAGAGCAACTCGCCGGAATCACCGAAGTCGGCGACATCCGGTCCGTCGGTCACGTCGACCAGCAGTTCCGACCCCATATTCGGCCGTTCAAGGCCAAGGCGGAAGAGTGGAAGGTCGAAGTAAGGCTGGCGAACAGGGCCCACGCTGCGGCGGGTGAGGAGCGTGGCTCCTTCCTTGAGCTGCAGGCCGAAGCCCACAACCGTGTCCGGAGCACAACTGCCCAACAAAGTCGGTACCTCCACCGAGCCGTGGATGGCCAGGTATGCACGGAGGCCCCGGTTGATTCCCCGGATGGACACCGTCTCGCCGGAACGGACCGAAACCGGCTCCCACTGGCTGCACGGACGCCCTCCGACCGTGAGTGTCAGCGGAGCCCCCGTAACAGCGATCAGGATGTCGGAGTGGGCCTTCATCCTGAAGTCGAGGGCCGTGATTTCCACCAGGGGATCGTTGTCCAGGTTGCCTGCCAGAATGTTGGCGGCCCGGGCCGAATACTGGTCCAGGGCGCCGTTGACCGGCAGTCCAAAGCGGGGTCCGCGGAACCGGCCAAGGTCCGTGACCACGGCGTTGCCGGGTTGCTGGATGAGAATGTGTCCGCTCATGGCCGTGGTTCCAATTCCCTGCCGACGTACGAGTCGAAATCTCCGGCCTCGATACGACGGAACCGGAGAATATCTCCGGGCTTGTAGGGGACCAGTGGTTCACGGCGAATGTTCAGGACGGTCAAAGGGGTCTGACCGATGACGCACCAACCACCCGGTGCAGCCGCGGGAGCGATGACGGCTTGGCGTCCTGCCACCGCCACTGCCCCTGCCGGGACGCTAAGCCGCGGATCCTTGAGGCGCGGCACGGGCTTGGGGAACGCGGGGCCGTCCATCATTGGCGAGCCGGCAGGAGCACCGAGGCATCGGACGGTGTACGTCTTTTCGGTGTGGAGGCGGATGACTTCCTCCCTGTCGATGCCCTGGTATTCGGCTACTTTCTCCAGATCGGGACCATATTCGCCCCCGTACACCACAGGGACATCAAACTCACGGGGAGCCGTTGCGGCCCCGGCGGAACGGCCCATTTCGAGGAGTCCCAGCTTGACGAACGCGCGCACCTGGCGTGCCGACACCAGGACGGGGTCGAATTCCACCAGCACGGAATCGTAGGTGGGTACCGCACCGTGAAGGCCCTCGGCACCACAGCTCTCCAGCCAGTCCGCAAGACGGTGGACTGTCAGCCAGTTGTCCTCGCTTGCTTCAGCAAGTGCGACGACGCGCAGTGCGGAGTCTCCGGATTCGTAGATCTCGGTGGGAGCCGCAGTGAGAACGGACATGTCAGGCCGCCGTCCTCTTGGCATCCATGACTTCTGCCAACGGGGCGATCCGGACGCCGGCCGAGATGAGCTCCGAGCGGATGAGCCGGGCAAGTTCGACGGCGCCTGGATTGTCCCCATGAAGCAGGACGGTGTCCGTGGAAATGTCGATGTCGGCGCCGTTGGCGCAGCGGATCTTGCCTTCGCACACCATGCGGACGGTTCGCTCCACAATCGCCGAGGGATCGTGCAGGACGGCGCCGGGCTGGCTGCGCGGAACCAGCGTGCCGTCTTCCTGGTACGCGCGGTCCACAATGCCCACAATGGCCACGGCCAGACCAGCGGAACGTGCCGCCTTGGCCAGTTCGCCCTCCTGGGCGACGACGATGAGTTCGTTGTCTACGCGGGCGGCGGCCTCAGCCACGGCGGCGGCGTAGTCCGCACGCACGGCTACGAGGTTTCCCAGCCGGCCGTGCGGCGCAATGTGGGTGACCTTGGTCCCGTGGAAAGCTGCGAATCCGGACAGGGCTCCGAGTTGGTACAAAACATCGGAACGTACTTCGTCAGCACTGAGGCCCATGTCCCGGCGGCCAAAGCCGCGGAGGTCGGGGAAGCTCGGATGGGCTCCGATTCCGACTCCGCGGCGAACACATTCAGCAACGGTGGCGTCCATGATGTCGGGATCGCCTGCATGGAACCCGCAAGCGATATTGGCGCTTGAAACGATCTCCAGAAGATCGGAGTCGCTGCCTGTGGTGTAGGCACCGAATCCCTCTCCAAGATCCGCTACAAGATCAATTGTCGGGTTCACGTGGTTCTCTTTCCGTGGTTCTGCATTGGGGCCGGTAATTCCATACGTCCGGCGGAATATCCGGTGAATTCGGTTGCCTGTTCGATTGAAATTGTTTAGCTAAAATTCTTCAATCAGATGCACCGTCGATAATTCTTTGGTGATAGAAGTCTCGCACCGACGAACTTCCGGCACAAAGACCTATTCGCTATCACGGGATAGCTCCCGGTTATGACCTACGGCACATCTGCCGCCCTGGCGGGGACCGCATGGCGCCGGACCGCCGTCGTCGACCTCCTTGCTGAAGGTCGACGACGGCGGGTCACCAAATGCGTCTATATTTGGGTATCGGGACAATTTGGTTGATGGGGAGTCAACGAACCGTCAGTAATGATTGGGAAACGCCACCATGGGGATGTGGATCTCAAATTAGTCGTTGAGAGACAGGTCACACAAAGACGGATTGTGTGTCCCCACATAGAATTTCCTTATGGCATCTATGCCCCGATGAGGGCCTAGAGGAAGGCTGACCCATGGACACCCGGAAGCTCTCATACTTTGTAAAGATCGTCGATTCGGGGAGCATCACCAAGGCCGCCGCGGCGCTCCACGTCGCCCAACCTGCCCTCAGCCAGCAGGTGTCGGCGCTGGAAAGCGACCTTAAGCAACGCCTGCTGATCCGCAGCAAGCAAGGGGTCGAGCCAACGGCGGCAGGACACACCCTGTATCGCCACGCCCAGACCATCCTGCGGCTCGTGGAACAAGCACGGCAGGACGTGGCGACGTCCGGGGCGGCACCGTCGGGCAGGGTGTCCATCGCGATCGCACCGTACAGCATGGCCTCCAGCCTTACGCCGCAGATCATCCGCGAGGTTGGCCGGCGTTACCCGGACATTGTGGTGCACCTGACGGAGATCTTCGGCGGCGTGCTGAGCGAGGCAATCAAGAATGGCCGCCTCGACATGGCCCTGATCTACGAACCGGGGAAGATCCGCGGAGTGCAGTTCACCACCATGATTGTGGAAGACCTGCACTTGGTGACCCATGAGGACGTCGATGTGGCCCAGGGCCGAACAACAGTCACCCTTGAAGAGGCCAGCGGCCTTGGACTGTTCCTCCCGGAAAAGAACCACACCCTGCGCCAAATCATCGAGAAGGGGCTGGCCGACCGAGGGTTGCCCCTGCGGCTCGTAGGAGAAGTGGAATCCGTTCCGTCGCTTGTTCGGCTCATTCGCGCGAACCTCGGGGCCACCGTCCTACCTAAATCCGCCGCTGATGCGCTCTTCCCCGATGAGACCTTCAAGGTATTGCGGATCGTCGAACCGGCCCTGCAGAGCAAGATTGCCCTGTGCACCCCTGACCATGAGCCTCTGTCCGAGGCCGCCTCGGCCGTGCTCATCCTGGTCAAGGAGATGCTGCAGCAACAGTTGATCAGCAAGTACGCGGCCGATCCATCCGAGGCCTGATCCATCCATAACATTGCCTTATCCGGACAGACATCTTTGGTCTTATTCACTGGCGTCTTAATTTCCTATTATCGAATTAGTAAGTAATTCGAAAGCGGCTCACGGATTCCGTGAACCCAATCAAAGGAACAACGGTGAAAAGGATCAGCCAGACCAGCTGGGTTTCGAATCCAACCCTCGGAACGATCAGTGCACGGACCGGATTCCACTGCCCAAGGAATGGTTTCTGGCGTCCTTTGGGCGGCGTGGGCGAACCTCTCTTTGTCTTCGAAGGGAGCCTCATGCCGCCGCACGCTGGACACAGCATCGAGTGGTATCTGGTTGACGCCCGGCCAGGACACCCCGGGCTGGACTGATTCGGGGTTTCCTCAACCCCCTCGCACGACTCAAGGCGCGCTGCCACTGGCAAGGCGCCTTCTTCGTGCCCGGAAACGGGCACCGCGGCGGGTCGGAAACCCGGCACGCCGGACGCGCAAAAGGCCGGCCACCACATTCGGTGACCGGCCGGCCCCAGCGAGACATTCAGTCTTCGACCAGGAGCCCCTTGGCCTTCAGCTTCTCCGTCAGGCCGCACAACTCGATGGTGGTGCCGCCTGCGTGGTAAGCCTTGATGAGCTCGCGTTCGGCGTCGTCGCGGGCCTGGGAGAGTGCGATGACCTCCTCAGCTTCCTCACGGCGCACTACCACGACGCCGTCGGCGTCACCGCGGAGGATGTCGCCGG
The DNA here is from genome assembly GCF_057747935.1 of Arthrobacter sp. DMZ02-1R. Lineage (NCBI taxonomy): Bacteria > Bacillati > Actinomycetota > Actinomycetes > Micrococcales > Micrococcaceae > Arthrobacter > Arthrobacter sp. DMZ02-1R. Next base: position 214,964 of record NZ_CM173230.1, on the reverse strand, counting down.
GGTAGATAATCTCATCGCCGAAGACGAGCGGGTGGTTGATCGGCCCAAGAGTTTCCTTGACCGTGCCCTTGATGCAGACGCTGCCGGAGAAAACGGGCAGGCCCAGCTCGATAAGGTCCTGGGTGTCACGCACACCGGAATCCGTCACCATGGCCGCAATGCCCTTGGCCTTCATGGCGTTGCCCAGGACGTCGCCGAAGGTCCCTGCATCGGAGAATTCCTGGGCGCCCACCAGGACGACGTCGCCGGCCTGAGCATAGTGGATGGCAACCTGCAGCATGAGGTTGTCCTGCGGGGCACAGGCCACGGTGACGGCCGGGCCGCAGAAGGACATCGAGCGGTCGATCGGCTTGATCTTCGAGCTCAGGGCGCCGCGGCGGCCCTGTGCTTCGTGGATGGTTGCCGAGGAGAACGCTGCGAGGCGGCTGACGACGTCGGCGTCGGGCCTCTGGAATTTGGTCTTTACGTGGATCATTTCCTGCATCTTTCTATTGGCTGACTTCTGTGGTGCCCGTGGGGCTTAGTTGAGGGCGCTGACTGCCTTGCGGATCGAGTCCACGCCAGCGTTGATGGTCTCCAGCGAGGTCGCGAAGGAGATCCGGAAGTAGGGGCCGAGTCCATAGGCCGAGCCCTGGATGACGGCGACCGCGGCCGCGTTGAGGAGGTACAGCGTGAAGTCCTGGTCGTTTTCGATGACGGTGCCGTCCGGAGTGGTCTTGCCAATGACGCCGCTGCAGTTCACGTAGGCGTAGAAGGCGCCCACGGCGGGGGCGACGGACAGCCCGTCGATGGCGTTGAGGCCTTCGACGGCGACATCCCGGCGCTTGCGGTATACCTCCACGCTGTCCCGGACGAACGACTGATCGCCGTTCAGCGCAGCTGCCGCGGCTGCCTGGCTGATGGAGGACGGGCATGAGGACGTCTGCGACTGCAGCTTGTTCATGGCAGCGATCAAGGGTACCGGGCCCACCCCGAAGCCAAGGCGCCAGCCGGTCATTGCGTAGGCCTTGGAGACACCGTTGACCAGCAGGATACGGTCGCGCAGGGACGGAACCGCCGTGACGAGGCTGGTCACCCGGCCGTCGCCGAAATGGATTTCGTCATAGATCTCGTCGGTGAGGATATAGACGTGCGGGAATTCCTCAAGGACGGCACCCAGCGCCTGCAGTTCTTCGCGCGAGTACACGGCGCCGGTCGGGTTAGACGGTGCGTTGAGGATGAGCCACTTGGTCTTGGGCGTTATGGCTTCCTTCAGGGCGGCCGGAGTCAGCTTGAAGCCGGTGTCTTCTCCGCAGGCGACGATCACCGGAGTGCCGTCGTTGGCGAGGACCATGTCCGGGTAGGACACCCAGTACGGTGCGGGGACGATCACTTCGTCGCCCACGTTGAGCGATGCCATGAGGGCTACGTAAAGGACCTGCTTGGCGCCGCCGCCGATGGTCAGCTGGTTCGGATCGTAGTGTGCGCCGGTGTGGCTTTCGATCCGGCGGAGGATGGCGGTCTGCAGCTCGGGCGTACCGGTCACCGAGGTGTATTTGGTCTCGCCTGCCTTGATTGCCTCGATGGCGGCCGCCTTGATGTGGTCGGGGGTGTCGAAGTCCGGTTCGCCGACGGTCAGGTCGATGATCGGGATACCTTCAGCTCGCAGTTCGCGGACGCGGGCAGCGGCCGCAACGCTCGCTGAGGACTTGATGCGGGTGACCCTCGACGCCGGCAGGTAGTCGGACATTGTCTCCTCCAGAATCGTAAAACTCAGGACCCGCGGATTCGCGAATCCCCAATTTCGAGACTAGGCACTGCAGGGCGCCGTGGATAAGACATAATGTGCGTGGATCAATAAGGGGCACTTATGACGCTTGTGCGATCTGACGTTGTTTCGCCTCCTTCCCAGCCCATACAGGTTGTTCCCATGCACATTTCTTATGGGTTCACCCGGTATTGGTATTTCCGCAGCTCTGCGAACACCGCATAGATTTCATAGATCAGAAGAGCGCAGCCGAAAGGCACCGCGACCAGATCACAGAACGCAGGGAGGCATTGATCGTCATGGCGCTCCGCACCCAAGCCTGCGACGACCTTGAGCTTGCCTCGCTGACCGGCCTCACGCCCGACCATATCCGCAGGTCAACACGGGGAATCGCACGGACTGCCTAGTTTCCGCGGGCCAGCCCAGACCGCGCCTCTAGCTCGTCATTGCCTCTTTCTTTGCCGGAGGCGTCCTGCAGCTAAACAGTTCCTGCGTTCCTGTTTTCCTGGCGATGAGCACCGTCAATGCGCGGGCTGACGTTGAAATCGGTTCAAAATGTTGGATCGATCGTGCACCAACGTTCCAGATGCGCTTCAAGCCCAGCACACGGTCATGCTCATCCGTGGCTACCAAGGGCGGACTTCCCTGCCCTGCCACGGGCCTGCGTTTCCAACACAGACTGACTACAGTCGCGTGCTCCCAGAATTCCACGGCAGTCACGAAGAATTCGCGCCCCTCATCATCTCGGAACAGCCCGGACTGCGGGACGTAAACCGCCCGAAGATCGTACTCCGGGAGGCCTGAACGCCTTGCAGCCGGCGGTTGGGCAGGGGCTGCAGCTTGTTGAGGATTGACATCTGGTTGCGCGACCACGGCATGCTCCATTGAAATTGCGGACGGCCCCTCCTCGGCCGCCCTCCGAACGGCCTCGGGATATCCAATGTAGCTCCGTCCAAGGACCTCCGGAAGAGTGCCGACTACCTACTTAGTTCAGTAGCTCGACGGCGTGTCACCTGTCCCGCCAAAGGGCGCTCCGACGTCGGGCGTTGCCGGAATGAACCTGTCCGCGAGGGCTTCCGTGCCGCGCGCCAGCAGCGCGACGTCCGCGCCGACCAGCACGAACGACGCACCGGCGTCCATATATGCACGCGCTGTGGCTTCGTTGAAGGCGTTGACGCCGGCCGGTTTGCCCGCGGCCTTCGCCGCGGAAAGGCAGTGCTCGACGGCGGCGCGCACCTTGGGGTGTTCCTGCTGTCCGAGCAGGCCCATGGACGCCGCGAGGTCGGAGGGCCCGACGAAGATGGCGTCAACACCGTCGACCGCCAGGATCTCTTCGACGGCGGCGACGGCGGCCTCGGTTTCGATCTGGACCGTGACGCTGACCGTCTCCGAGGCCCGGGCGAGGTAGTCCGGGATGCGGTTCCAGCGCGAGGCGCGGGCCAGGGCCGAGCCGACGCCCCGGACGCCGTGGGGCGGGTAGCGTACCGCAGCGACGGCGGCCTTGGCTTCCGCGGCGGAGTTGACCATGGGGATGAGCAGGTCCTGCACGCCCAGATCCAGGTATTGCTTGAGCAGCACGGTGTCGTTGATCGGGGGGCGGACCACGGCTTGGACGGGGTAGCCGCGGACTGCCTGCAGCTGGGCGAGGATGGATTCAAGGCCGTTGGGACTGTGTTCGGCGTCGATCAGGAGCCAGTCCAGGCCGGCCCCGGCGCACAGTTCGGCGATGAGCGGGCTGCCGGAGCATACCCACATCCCGGCGAGTGGCCGGTCCGCGGCGGCCAAGGCTTCGCGGAACGTGCGGTCTGGTTCTACTCGAACCGGCATGTGACAACTCCCAAGGGTCCGTAGTCGGCGTGGACGGTATCCCCTTTGTACACCCAGAGCGGGCGGGTGAAGGAGCCGGCGAGGATGATCTCCCCGGCCTTCAGCCCGTCGCCGTGGGGGGCGATCTTGTTGGCAAGCCAGTGCACGCCGTTCGCGGGATGGTCCAGGACGCCGGCGGCCACGCCGGTTTCCTCCACGGTCTGGTTCTTGTAGAGGATCGCCGATACCCAGCGGAGGTCGACGGCGTCCGGGCGGACGGGGCGTCCGCCCACCACCATGGCGCCCATGGCCGCGTTGTCCGAGATGGTGTCCACGATGGTCCGGCCCTCCATCTCAATCCTGGAATCCAGGATCTCGAGGGCCGGAACCACGTAGTCGGTGGCGTTGAGGACGTCGAAGATGGTACACCCCGGGCCTTTGAGCCCGTCCTTGAGCACGAAGGCCAGCTCCACCTCCACCCTTGGGTGGGTGTACTGGTCCCATGCCACGGAGCAGCCGGTTTCGAGGACCATGTCGTCAAAGATGGCGCCATAGTCGGGTTCGGTGATGCCTGTGGCGGCCTGCATGGCCTTGGACGTCAGCCCGATCTTGCGGCCCACCAACGTGCGTCCGGCTTCCTCGTTGCGACGGCGCCACAACTGCTGCACGGCGTAGGAATCCTCCACCGTCATGTCCGGGTAGCGGGCAGTCAGGCGCGGAACCGGGGTCCGGGACCGGCCGGCTTCCAGCAGTTCGTCCGCAATGGTTTCTATCGTCTTCGGGTCAAGCATCTCCACACTCCGTTCGGGCATCCTGCGGTCAGCATACGTTCAGCGTTGCGAGCCTAGAGCTGGGAGCCGACTTTGAAGCCTGCAGTGTCGCCGTCAGGTTGGCGGGTGTAGGAGAAGCCGTCGGCGCCGACGGTGACCGCCATTTCGCTCTTTTCCTCGCGGATGATGACTGGCTGGGGGTTGCCGTCCAGGTCCAGGACAAGCGAGGCCTCGGTGTACCAGGACGGGACGACGGGGTTGCCCCACCAGTCGCGGCGCTGGTTGTCGTGGACGTCCCAGGTGACGGTGGGGTTGTCCGGGTCCCCGGTGTAGTAGTCCTGGGTGTAGATCTCGATGCGGTGCCCGTCCGGGTCCAGGATGTACAGGTAGAAGGCATTGGAGACGCCGTGCCGGCCGGGGCCGCGTTCGATCCGGTCGCTGATGCGCAGGGCGCCCATCTTGTCGCAGATCTGGATGATGTTGTGCTTCTCGTGCGTGGAGAAGGCGATGTGGTGCAGGCGCGGCCCGTTGCCACCTGTCAGGGCGGTGTCGTGCACGGTCTGTTTGCGGTGCATCCACGCGGCGTACGTGACGCCGTCGGAGTCCTTGATGTCCTCCGAGACACGGAAGCCCAGGTCCTCAAGGTACTTCCGGCCCCGGGGAACATCGGGGGTGACCTGGTTGAAGTGGTCCAGGCGGACCAGCTCGCCGGCTGAGTAGAGGTCGTAGCGCTGGGTGAGGCGTTCGACGTGCTCCACCTCGTAGAAGAATTCGTAGGGGAAACCCAGCGGATCCTCGACGCGGACGGAGTCGCCGACGCCCTTGGTGAAGCCCTCCTTGCGGCGCTCAACCCGGCAGCCCAACTCGCGGTAGTAGGCCTCGGCCGCGTCCACCTCGGCCGGGGACTTCACCCGGTAGGCGAACGCGGCGGCCGCGGCGACAGGTCCTTTGCGGAGCACCAGGTTGTGGTGGATGAACTCCTCGAAGGAGCGCAGGTAGATGGTGTTTTCGTCTTCCTCAGTGACGTGCAGGCCCAGGAGGTCCACATAGAACTCGCGGGACTTGGCGAGGTCCGTGACGACGAGTTCCAGGTAGGCGCAGCGGACGATGTCCGGTGCCGGAGCGGTGGGGGTGGGGACGAAGTTGGTCATTGTTGTCTCTCTTCTTTGAAAGGGGTCTTTAGGGTTCGACGGCGGGAAACCGCCTTGAGTGCCGGGGCGACCCAACTGACTCGCAGTAGGTGTCGTTTTGGAGCCTCATAACGACGACAAGTGCGAGTCAGTTGGGCTACCCCGCGTTAGGCGCCGAATTTGGGGGTGTGCACAGCGCCGAGGGTGATGTGCACGGCCTGCTGGTCGGTGTAGAAATCGATTGAGCGGTAGCCGCCCTCGTGGCCCAGGCCGGAAGCCTTCACGCCGCCGAAGGGGGTGCGCAGATCGCGGACGTTGTGGCTGTTGAGCCACACCATGCCGGCCTCTACGTTCTGCGCGAAGTTGTGGGCGCGGGTCAGGTTCTGGGTCCAGATATAGGCCGCCAGGCCGTATTTGGTGTTGTTCGCCAGGGCGAGGGCTTCGTCGTCGTTCTCGAAGGGGGTGATCGCGACGACGGGTCCGAAGATTTCCTCCTGGAAGATCCGGGCGTCGGGCGCGACGTCGGCGAACACAGTGGGCGCGATGTAGTTGCCTTCCGGCAGGTGTTCCGGGCGTCCGCCGCCAGCCAGCAGCCGGCCTTCGGTCTTACCGATCTTCACGTAGGATGCCACCTTTGCGTAGTGCTCAGGGTGGACGAGGGCGCCCACCTGGGTCTTGGGGTCGTGCGGGTCCCCGACCACGATGTTCTTCGCGCGGGCGGCGTACTTTTCGCAGAACTCGTCATAGACGGCTCGTTCGACGAGGATGCGGGAGCCGGCGGTGCAGCGTTCCCCGTTGAGGGAGAAGACCCCGAACAGGGCCGAATCGATCGCGGCGTTCAGGTCGGCGTCGGCGAACACCACGCACGGGGACTTGCCGCCGAGCTCCATGGAGAGGCCCTTGAGGTTGGCCGCGGCGTTGCGGAAGATCGTCTGTCCCGTGGTGGTCTCCCCGGTGAAGGAGATCAGCGGCACGTCCGGGTGCTTCACGAGGGCGTCGCCGGCTTCTTCGCCGAGGCCGTTGACCAGGTTGAACACGCCGTCCGGCAGGCCTGCGTCCTTGAAGATCTGCGCCCAGAGGGAGGCCGAGAGCGGGGTGAACTCGGCTGGCTTCAGCACCACGGTGTTGCCGGTGGCCAGGGCCGGGGCGAGCTTCCAGGATTCGAGCATGAACGGGGTGTTCCACGGGGTGATCAAGCCCGCGACGCCGATCGGCTTGCGGTTCACGTAGTTGATCTGCGCGCCGGGGACCTTCATGGCGTCGTCGAACTGGGCCACGATCAGGTCCGCGAAGAAACGGAAGTTCTCCGCCGCTCGCAATGCCTGGCCCTTGGCCTGGGTGATCGGCAGGCCGGTGTCGAAGGTCTCCAGCTCGGCGAGGCGGTCTTCCTGGGCTTCGACGGCGTCGGCGATCCTGTTCAGGACGCGGGCGCGTTCGCGGGGCTTCATCTTCGGCCACGGGCCATTCACGAAAGCTTCGCGGGCCGCGGCGACGGCGAGGTCGATGTCTTCCTTCTGCCCGGCCGCGGCGGTGGCGTAGTTGCCGTTGGATACCGGATCCAGGACATCGAAGGTCTTCCCGCTGACCGAGTCAACGAACTGGCCGTTGATGAAGTGCTGGATGTGGGTGGGAAGGTCCTTCGGCACGTAGTGGGTGGTGGTTTCTGGTGCAGTGAACGTCATTACTTTTCCTTTACTAGTGCAACGCGGGGTCACTTATGGCCCATGTTGGCCCGCTTAATGGGCGCTAAGTGACCCCGCGTTGGCTTGTGCGAGGTACGCGTCGAGGGTGGCGCTGCGGTGCCGGCGGGCGGCTTGCTCGATGGTGTCAGCGTCGGTGTTGCTTTCGATGAGTTGGAGCAGCGCCTCGTGTTCGTCCACGGATTCATGCGCGCGCCCGGGGACGAAGCGGAACGTCGAGGCCCTGATCGAGGCGAGCCGGTTCCAGCCCCGGTGCACGAGGTCCAGGATGTGCGGATTGGGGCAATGTTCAAATAGCACGCTGTGGAATTCCTGGTTCAGCGCCGTGAAGCGGACGGGATCGAAATGCTCCAGGCAGTCCCGCATCTCCGCATTGACCGCACGGGCCCTGGCGATATCCGCGGCCCCGATCAGCGGCGCGGACAACGCCGTGGCCGCTCCTTCGATGATGCTCAGGGTCTGCATCGTGTAGAGGTACTCGGTGGGATCGATCCCCGAGACCGTGGCGCCCACATTGCGCTCGAACTTCACGAGCCCCTCTGCCTCCAGGCGGCGGATCGCCTCCCGGACCGGAACCACGCTGACGCCGAGGTCCTCGGCGATCTTGGCCAGCACTAGCCGGTATCCGGGCGAGTAGGTGCCATCCACGATGCGCGCCTTGACGGCGGCATAAGCCTGCTCGGATTTGCTCCCGACGGCGGTTTCAGTCACCTTGGGCTCCTTCCCACTCTTCGTAGCGGGCACGCCACTGCGCGTTCATCGGGTACAAACCGTCCACGCTGTTGCCCTGCTTGACCATCTCGAAGATGAAGGCTTCTTCCTTCTCCTGTTCGATGCACTCGTCCACGAGTTCTTCGGCGATGGCCGGCGGAATCACCAGGATGCCGTCCGAGTCGGCCACGATGATGTCGCCTGGCTGGACGGTGGCTCCGCCGCAGGCGATGGTGATGTCCGTGTCCCACGGGATGTGGCGGCGGCCAAGCACGGCGGGGTGCGGGTTTGCGAAGTAGGTGGGCATGTCCAGTCCTGCCACCGCCGAGTAGTCGCGGACGCCGCCGTCGGTGATGATGGCCGCGGCACCGCGCATCTGGGCACGGAGTGCGAGGATGTCCCCGACCGTCCCGGTGCCTTTTTCGCCCCGGGCCTCCATCACCAGGATTTCACCCTCGTTCACCGAATCGATGGCCCGCTTCTGGGCGTTGAATCCGCCGCCGTGGGTCTTGAACAGGTCCTCGCGGTTGGGAACATAGCGCAGGGTCCGGGCGAGTCCGACCACGCGGCGGTCCGGGCGGGTGGCCTGCAGTCCGTCGATGCTCACGTTGTTCAGCCCGCGCTTGCGCAGCTGGCTGGACAACGTGGCGGTGGCGACGCTTTCGAGCTTCTTCTTCAGTTCCGGGTTCAGGACAGGCACGACGACGGTGAGGCCCGCTGCTTCGCGGGATCCGTACGCTTCCTCCCGCTGCACGTCGTCGGACTTGGGCCGGGCACCGAAGTCCGCGAACGGCGTCGTACCTTCCACGACTGTGGTGGCCAGACGGCCGCTGCTGAAGCCGCCGCCGGTGACCTCAACCTCGACAACGTCGCCGGGTTGGGCGACGGAGGCGCCGGCCGGGGTGCCGGTGAGGATGATGTCGCCGGTTTCGAGGGTGAGCAGCTGGGAGAGGTCGGCAATGAGGCGCGCGAAGGGGAACAGCAGGTCTTCGGTGGTGTCGTCCTGGACGAGTTCGCCGTTATACCAGGTGCGGATGCGCAATTGGGAGGGGTCGACGTCGGCGGCCGGGATGAGCGCGGGGCCCACCGGCGTAAAACCGTCGCCGCCCTTTGACCGGAGGTTTGAGCCCTTGTCCGCGTAGCGGAGATCGTAGACGCCGAGGTCGTTGCTGGCAGTGACCCACGCGACGTGGCCCCAGGCGTCCTCGATGGCAACCCGGCGGGCAGGCTTGCCGATGACCAGCGCGACCTCGCCCTCGTACCCGAGGAGTTCACAGCCCGCCGGACGCTCCACCGTTGAAGGGGCTTCCGCCGAACCGACCGTCAGGGAGGACGAAGGCTTCAGGAAGTACGACGGCTGTTCCGGGGTACGGCCGCGCTGCGCGGCCCGGCTCGGGTAGTTGATATGCACCGCGATGACCTTGCGGGCCGCGGCCAGGATGTGGTCGGTGACCTGTTCCAAGATTGTCTCCTCATCGAGTACGAAATCGTATACGATAACTATGGCCGGGGAACTTCGCGACGTCAACCCCTTGTTTTCGGGAGTTTTCAGGAGCCCTTGTAACCCTCGTCATACCTGCCGTACAGTTTTGAAGCAGACAATTGTTTCGATTATTGAACATGAAGTTCTAATATCGAACTCTTCAAACAGTTAAGACCGCCACACAACGAAGTGAGGAAAGCCCGTGCAGTTCCACCATCACGGTTATGTATCCGGTGACCCGCGAGTCCAGCCGGCCGCCGGCGTCGGCATCAACAGACCCACGGACCTTCCCGACGAGGTCGACGTGCTGATCGTGGGCAGCGGACCCGCCGGCATGCTCGCCGCAGCGCAGCTGTCCCAGTTCCCGGGCGTCACAACACGGATCGTGGAGCGCCGCCCCGGGAGGCTCGCGATCGGGCAGGCCGACGGCATCCAGGCCCGCAGTGTCGAGACTTTCCAGGCCTTCGGGTTTGCCGAGCGGATCATCGCCGAGGCGTACCGGATCACCGAGATGGCGTTCTGGAAGCCGGACCCCGCGGATCCCTCGCGCATCATCCGGACCGCCCGCGCCCTCGACGATCCGACGGGAGACATCAGCGAATTCCCGCACCTCATCGTCAACCAGGCGCGCGTGTTGGACTACTTTGCCGAGTTCATGGCGAACTCCCCTACCCGGATGTCTCCCGACTACGGATACGAGTTCCGCGGCCTCGAGGTCACCAACGATGGCGACTACCCCGTCACCGTCACCCTTCTCCACACCGCCGGACCCAACGAAGGCCAGGAGCGCACTGTCCGGGCCAAGTACGTCGTCGGCGCGGACGGCGCACGCAGCAAGGTGCGGGAGTCGATCGGTTGCACCCTCGCCGGCGACCAGGCCAACCACGCCTGGGGCGTCATGGACGTCCTTGCCGTCACGGATTTCCCCGATATCCGCACGAAATGCGCCATCCAGTCCGGCACGGGCGGCAGCATCCTGCTGATCCCGCGTGAAGGCGGCCATCTCTTCCGCATGTACGTCGACCTCGGCGAGGTGGACCGGAATGACAACCGCTCCGTGCGCAGCACCACGATCGAGCAGATCATTGCCAAGGCGAACGACATCCTCCACCCCTACACCCTCGATGTGCGAAACGTCGCCTGGCACAGTGTCTACGAAGTGGGCCACCGCCTCACAGACCGGTTCGACGACGTCCTGCCTGACGAACGCGGCACCCGCACGCCACGCGTTTTCATTACGGGCGATGCGTGCCACACCCACAGCGCGAAGGCCGGCCAGGGCATGAACGTCTCCATGCAGGACGGCTTCAACCTGGCCTGGAAGCTCGGTCATGTGCTTGAGGGCCGCAGTCCGGAGAGCCTGCTGTCCACGTACTCGGCCGAGCGCCAAGTCGTTGCCGAGAACCTCATCGACTTCGACAAAGAGTGGTCCACGCTCATGGCGAAAAAGCCCGAGGAGTTTCAGGACCCCACCGAGCTGGAGAACTTCTACGTGAACACCGCAGAGTTCCCCGCCGGCTTCATGACCCACTACGCGCCCTCGCCGCTCGCCGCCGAGCCAATACACCAAGGCCTGGCCACGGAATTTACCATCGGCAAGCGTTTCAAGTCCGCGCCCGTGGTGCGCGTCTGCGATACCAACCCGGTACAACTCGGCCACCAGGCCAAGGCGGACGGACGGTGGCGCATCTACGTCTTCGCGGACGCGGCACAGCCCGAGAAGGGAGAGCAAGCCGCGCCGTCGCCGGTCGTCGACTTTGCCGAATGGATCGCGAACTCGGCGGATTCGCCGCTGGCCGCAACGCCGTCGGGCGCTGACCGTGATGCGTGGTTCGACGTCAAGGTGATCTACCAGCAGGAGCACACAAGCGTCGACATCGGGGCCGTGCCAGAGGTGTTCAAGCCGCAGGTGGGCCCGTTCAAGCTCACGTACCTTGAGAACGTCTACGGCACAGATCCTTCGGCGGATATCTTCGAGCTGCGCGGCTTGGACCGCGGCGGCGTCGTAGTGGTGGTGCGCCCGGACCAGTACGTCGCGAACGTCCTGCCCCTCACGGCGACGGCGGAACTCGCAGCGTTCTTCGCGCCCCTCCTGCGATCGGGACGGACCGCAGCAGTTTGAGCTGTTGGCGCGGCCTGGCGCGCGGGACCATCGGAAGGGTTCATTCTGTCGGTGGCCCGTCGTAGGGTACCGGCATGGACATCATCATGGTTCCCGGATTCTGGTTGGACGCCTCATCATGGTCGGAGGTCACGCCGCCGCTCGTTGCAGCGGGACACACCGTCCACCCACTCACCCTGCCCGGGCTGGAGGCCGTTGATGCCCCACGGTCCGGCATCGGTCTTAGGGATCACATCGACGCCGTAGTGGCAGCTGTCGACGCCGTCGGCAAGCCTGTTGTTCTTGTCGGCCACTCCGGCGGAGGTGCCATCATCCACGGCGCCGTCGACGCTCGCCCGGACCGCGTGGTCCGGGCGGTCTATGTGGACAGCGGCCCGCTCGGCGAGGGCGGCGTCATCAACGACGAACTGCCGGTCGAGGGCGACGCCGTGCCCTTGCCACCATGGGAGCTTTTCGAAAATGAGGACCTCGTGGACCTCAATGACGAGCTGCGCGCCGCCTTCCGCGCACGCGCCATCCCGGAACCAATGAACGTGGCCACCGATAAACAGCGGCTGCACGATGTTCGCCGCTACGACGTCCCGGCCACCATCATCGCGTGCGAGTTCCCCTCCAGCCTGCTCGGCGAATGGATCGAATCCGGCCACCCCTTCGTGGCCGAGCTCGCGCGCATCAACGATGTCGAATTCATGGATCTGCCCACCGGACACTGGCCCCAGTTCACCAGGCCGACCGAACTCGGGGAAGCCATTCTCGCCGCGGTTGAGCGGACTGGTTAAGGGCTGTTTGGGTGCGTAGCGACTCTACTCAGCCTCGTATGTGCCTTAGCTGCTCTTTGGGGGCTTGCGGTAGCTGTCCACCGTGACTTCCAGCGCTTCGTCCCATGGTGTTGCCGTGACGCCCAGGATCTTCTGAGTCTCCGTGGAGTCAATCACGAAGGGCGTCCTGAATTGGTAGCTTGAGGCTGAGATCTCGCGCAGGATGGGAATGACCGTACCGAGGGCCCTGAGTGTCCACTGCGGGATCGCGGCGACCCGGCCCTTCACTCCCCAGCGCTCATTCACCTGCCGCACGATTTCCGAGCGCGGGACGGACGCACTCGGCACATGCCAAGCACGGCCCCATTTGCCCGTGTGGTCTGCAGCTGCGATCAGCGTCGCGGCGATATCGGGCAGAAAGCTCCAGCTGTGCTCTAGTGCTGGGTCTCCAACGACGCGCGCCGTTTTGGAAGCCAACACCGGTTCGAAAAAGCCACTACCGAGGTGCGTTGACATGCCAGCGGCCCCTGGGCCGAAGTAGTCGCTCGCCCGAACCTCGGCCGCCCGGAGTTCACCGCGTTCGTGCGCGGCCAACACCTTCTCCCAGCCCGCCTTGCGCACCAGGCCCTTTTTCTCGGTCGTGGCGAGCGGTGAGTGCTCGGTCATCGGACCGTCCGGGGAGCCGTAGGCATAGAGGTTACCCATGAGCACAAGAGCTGCCCCGGAGTCACGCGCCGCCTTGATCACGGCGTCGAAGATCGGAGGCCAGTCTGCTACCCAGTCGGTGTACGGCGGGTTGGTGCAAACGAAGATTGTGTCGGCTCCGCGTGCGGCCTGCGTGACGGCGGCAGGGTTGCCTGCGTCCAGCTTCACTGGAGCCGCACCAGGGACCGTAGTGCCGCTGCGGGTGCCGAGAGTGACTTGGTCTCCACGGGCGGTGAGCTGCCTCGCAAGGGTCCCGCCTACGAGTCCCGCGCCGAGGATGAGTTGGCTTGCCACGATGGTTATCTCCTGAGCTGTCCGGCCAATCCGTTGCTGGGTGACATCGCACACCCTACAACACGAAGGAGGCCATCACCCTTGACAAGATTCGAGGGGGCATGAATGATACGAGCCTCACCAGCTTTGTCCTCCTTCCCTTGGACAGTGGCTGAATTGGTGTCCGGCATTGTCGAAAGAGTGTATTGACAGTAATCGTGTGGGCGTGTTTTTCGGTCGGGATGGTTGGATTGCTCCTGAACTGGATGAGTGTCATCGGAACGCTGATAGTGCCGCGGCCGCTGAACAGCACCCTTTCACGGGTGACTGCCCTGGCCACGATGAAAATCTTCTTTGCCATCACAAAACACGTAACCTCATACGAAGTTCGTGACCGGATCCTTGCCTGGCAGTCTCCGATGTCGCTATTCGTCCGCTTGCTTGTTTGGGTGATCCTGTTCGACTTGTCGTTCAGCCTCCTGCTTCTTCCCTTCGTCGACGGTGACATCTGGCAAGCCGCTAGCGAAGCTGGCTCCGCGATGTTCACGCTCGGCTACGCTGCGCCGTCGAACGTTGGCAACACAGTGTTGGTGTACGCGGCCGCGTACACCGGGTTGATAGTCATCGCTTTACAGATTGGCTACCTGCCAACGCTTTATGCGGCCTTCAACAGGCGTGAAGCGGAAGTCACGCTCCTGGTGTCCAGAGCAGGCTCGCCGTCGTGGGGACCTGAGCTTTTGGTGCGCACACGGTTTGGCATGGCCGCTCAGAACAGCACCAGCGAACTTAGCGATCTCTATCGCATCTGGGAGCGGTGGGCCGCTGATGTGGCCGAATCACACAGCACTTACCTCACGTTGGTGTGGTTCCGTTCACCGTCTCCGCAATCGAACTGGCTCAACTCCCTGCTCAGCGTGATGGACGCGGCTGCGTTGCAGCTTTCGTTGAGTCCGGGGTCTGCTCCGAGTACCCGGGCGCGGCTGGTTCTTCGGATGGGGTTTACCTGCCTGAATCAAGTGGCGCGGGCCATTCGTATCCCGGTGGACGATGATCCCGATCCCGATTCCCCACTCGACGTGACTTTCGAAGACTTCCAGGCAGCAGTGGAGCTCCTGCGAACCGTCGACTACCCGGTTGAAGTGACAGCCGAGCAAGCCTGGCCCCACTTCAGGGGCTGGCGCGTCAACTACGAAAAGGTGGCGTACGCCCTCGCCTACGCAATCGACGCCCCGCCTTCAATGTGGAGCGGCCCGCGGCGATTCCCGTCAGAACCGACAATGCCGTACCGGCCGAAGAACCGTACCTCAAAGGAAGTAAAGCCAGACGATCCGCAAATGCTTGGCCAGCGGAGGACACGCTAAAGGTTGACCGACATAGAAAAGGAGAAGCATCATGCCGATGATCGACGTATATGCCACCACCGGGACCTTTGCAGACAAGCACCAGCTCGCGGTTGACCTGGCATCGACCGTGATGCGGGTGGAGCAGGTTCCGGACATTCCGATGTTCCGAAAGAACACGGCAGCATTCATCCATGAACTCCCGGAAGGGGACCTGTCGAATGTCGACGGCGACAGCGGCTACGTGCGGGTCCAGGTGCTCACGAACGCGGGCGCATTGGACCGCGACAAACAGCTCGTCTTGGTCGAACAGCTCACCGCCCTCATCGCAACCGCCGCGGCGGACCCGACGCTACCCGAACGCACCTGGGTTCTGCTCACAGAAGCGCCCGACGGCGGTTGGGGCCTCAACGGCCACGCCAACACCAACAATGAGCTCATCGAGGCCGCGCGTGCACAGATCGCCTCTCTCCAAGGGCAACCCCCTCAGGGCTGAACTTCCGGAAGTAAACGGAGATTGAGGCACCAGGCGTCCACGGACGTGAACGCTGCTACTCGGCAAACACCTGCTTGGCGACCGCCATTGCGGACATCGCCTTCGGCCAGCCCGCGTAAAACGCCAAATGCGTGATTGCCTCGCTCAATTCGACCTCGGTCAGCCCGTTGGCCTTCGCCAGGCGCAGGTGTCCAAAAAGCTGTTCGGTGCTGCCGCTCGTGACGAGACTCGCAACAGTAATGAGGCTCCGGTCGCGCTTGGCCAACTCGGTCCGTTCCCAGACGTCGGCGAAGAGCACCTCGTCGGTGAGTGAGGCCAGTTTGGGCGAGATGTCCCCGACGAGTTGCTGGGCGCGGGATTGTTCGGTCATGTTGTTCTCCTTGTTCGTGATTCTCCGGCCGGGGCGAAGGGCGGGCCTTCGGTGCCTTCAGCGTCCTCCGCGGGTGTCCAGCTGTTGAGCAGACGGAGCCCTTCCTCGGACCGGGAGCCGGGTTCGGCGGCGTAGATGAGCAGCGTCAGGCCCTCGTCCGTGGCCAGTTGCATGGCCTCGTACGCGAGTTCCAAATCACCGACGACGGGGTGCCGCAGGCGCTTGGTGCCGTTGCGATGGGTGAGGACTTCGTGTGAGGCCCAGAGCTGGCGGAAGGGTTCGCTGTGGGTCGCGAGTTCGCCGATGAGGTCGGTCAGGCCTTTGTCGTAGGGGTGCCTGCCGGCCTCGGCGCGCAGCGTTGCGACCATGCCGCGGGCCATCTCCGGCCAGTCGGGGTCGAAGTCCGCCGCGCGCGGGTCCAGGAAAAGGAACCGGGCGGCACGGCGGGACGTCAGGAAGTCCCGGACCTCGGTCCTGTTATCCATTTCGTTGCCTCAGTTTCGACGACGGCGACGCACGGGTTCGCCGATTCAGGCCTGGCCTGCGGGGCGCAGCAGGATCTCGTTGATGGTCAGGCGTCGGGGCCGGCTGACGGCGAACGCGATGACTTCGGCGATGTCCTCTGCCGTGACAGCCACCTGGCTGTACATCGCCTCAGCGCCCGCCCTGGTCTGTTCGTGCGTGATGTGGCTTGGCAACTCGGTGGCAACCGCCCCCGGTTCGATGACCGTCACGCGAACCCCTGGTTGCAGTTCCTGCCGTAGCGATTCCGACCAACCGTTGATACCCCACTTCGTCGCGGCGTAGACGCCATTGCCGGGCCGGGCCGTCCTGCCGGCAACGGAAGAAATGTTCACCAGGTCCCCGCCACCATCTCGGAGCTGGTCCAGGAAAACCTCGGTTGCTGTGATCGCGCCGATCAGGTTCACCTCGATCATTTGGCGGTAGTCGTCCTGCTGATCCGGAGAGAACGGCCCGAGCAGCATGATCCCCGCGTTGTTTACCAAAACGTCAGTCCCGCCAAACTCGGCCTTGACCCGTTCCGCAGCGGCAAGCAGGGAGCCGCGGTCGGTGACATCCGCCTCAATGGCAATGGCGCCATCCCCGAGCTCATCCGCCAGCGCCTGGATCCGGTCGACCCTTCGTGCAAGCAACGCCACACGGTACCCATCCGCAGCGAGCGCCCTCGCCGTTGCGGCCCCGATTCCCGACGACGCGCCGGTGATGACGGCTACCCGTCCTTTTCCACTACTCATTGTTTTGTCCCTCGTTCAGTAGGATTGTCTGCTTCGCTTTCAATCCTAGGAACGCGCAACACAATGAGGGAGGGCCGGTCTTTACCTGTTTCGCAGCGGGACGCCGGGTGTTCGCGGTGGGACGCCGGGTGTTCAGGCTTAAAGCGACGGATATCTTCTGAGACCCACCATGCCCCCGGCGGCGATCAGTGCTCCGCCAAAGGCCAACAGCAACCCCGCCACAGACAATGTCGGTGCCACGGGCTGCCTGCTCGGGGCGGGGCCGCCGGGGCCAAACCTGGGACCCACCGCCGACGCTGAATTCTGAGCCGAAGGAGCAGGGTTAGTGGCGATCGGCGACGGCGCCGCGGACACTGTCGCAGCTGGTGGCGCGGTCTTGGTCGGGTCCTGCTCCACGGTCGCCACCGGCGACGGGGGTGAGGCCCCACCAGCCGGAACCGTGGCTCCCGGATCCGGCTGAGGTTGCGGTTGTACCGGCGGACTGGGCGTAACTGGCTGGGTGGGTTTGCCCGACGGCCCGGGAGTTGCGGAGCCGCCGGGAGAGCACACGCCGACCAGTCCAAGAAGGCCCGGCGAATCGCAAGGCGCGGCCACCGCGGTCCCTGCCGGTGCAAGTGCGATCAGGCACAAAGCGAAAGGAATCGCGACAAGGGCAGCTGGAACCTTCCGGCGAGTCATGGCTTCGACTCTACCTACTGAGCGGCAACTTGGGAGATAAGTCCGGCGTGGCCGAGCCACAAGACCGGCCCACCAAAGATCAAGGCGGTATCGGCAGCCGCTTAGGCGTCCGAGGATTCTCAGGGCGTCATTGGCCCTTCCAGGACACGGAGCGCAAGGGATGCATCCCCCTCGATGACGGCGTTGCCTGTGAGGTCTGAACGTCCCCAGAGACCGAGATACATGCTGCGCAGAGGCGCAGTAATCGACGCCGCGACGGGCCCCGTACCAATGGTCCAGTTGCCGGATCCCGGGACGTTGAAGGTCACCGCCGCTTCCGGTTGCGGCATCCGCGCCAGCCTCAACTGGCGAGGGGTGAACATTTCCAAGACCTCGCCGATTCCATCGAACATGAAGTCCTCGCTGAACGCGGGGGCCTCCAGATCTGATGCCATGCGGGCGTCGACAAGGTGGATCGCGTGTTCGTGCGCCTGGCGCCTGAGCCAGAATCCGGCCTTGCGGGGAGGGGGCCCGAAAGTCCAGCACTCTTTCTCGGGATCAAGCCTCGCCATTGTGTCAAGAAAGGAGTTAGACCCCTCGAGGAACCACCCTGCAGCGCCGACGGAAGGGGCAGGACGTTCCTCGACGAGCTTTCCCCCAAGAACAATCTCCGCAGCCCACCGTTCGATCGAGCCGAGGTGCCCGAAAAGTCCGTCGAGTGTCCAACCCGGACAGGCGGGAACCGAATGTACAAGCTTTTCTTCAGGTTGCCTGGCAAGGATGCGGAGTTGATCGACGCAGATGGACAGCTCGGCGAGGTAGAGATCGGGCCACATGGGTCGAGCATAGACTGCCGCCGGCCTCACGGCATGAACCGGTAGCCGATCCCTGCCTCGGTGATCAGGTGGCGAGGGTTCCCGGGCTCCGGTTCCAGTTTCCGGCGTAGCTGGGCCATGTACACGCGCAGGTAGTTGGCCTCCTTGGCGTAGGCCGGCCCCCAGACCTCGCTGAGGAGCTGTTGCTGGGTGATCAGCTTCTCCGGGTTCCGCACGAAGAGATCCAGGATCCCCCACTCGGTCGGCGTCAGCCGGACGTCCACGCCGTCCCGCGTCACGCGCCTCATGGCCAGGTCCACCGTGAACGAGTCGGTGACCAGCACGGGCGGCTCTTCGCCCGGATCGGCGGTTCGCCGCAGGATCGCCCGGAGGCGGGCCAGCAGCTCATCGAGCCCGAACGGCTTGGTGATGTAATCGTCCGCGCCCGCGTCCAGAGCTTCAACTTTGTCGTCGGAGCCATGCCGGGCGGAGAGCACCAGGATGGGCACGTTGCTCCACGCACGCAACCGGGTAATGACCGTGGTTCCGTCAATATCCGGCAACCCCAGGTCGAGGATCAGTACGCCCACCGGATGCTGGGCGGCAGCGCGCAGGGCCGATTCGCCGTCGGACGCGGTGGCCACACTGTAGCCGTGGGCTTGAAGCGTAATCCGCAAGGCCTTGACGATATGGGGATCGTCGTCCACCACCAGGACGTTGCTCATCTCGCCTCCCTGGAGGCGTCATGGGGACTGCCCGACGGCGGCATGCGGCGGCGCTCCAAGAGCACCGATTGCGCTTCCAAGGGAGCTTGCGCCTCCTCATGCGGGAACGCGACCCCTGTAGATAACGGCAGCCGGATGACCATAGTCAAACCACCACCTGGAGTCTCTTCCGCGGTGAGTGTGCCTCCCATCGCTTCCGTGAATCCCTTGGCTACAGCGAGGCCAAGGCCAACCCCGGTGGTGGAAGGAACGTCGTTGAGCCGCTGGAACGGCTGGAACATCCTGACGACGCTTTCGGCGGGGACTCCTTGGCCGTGATCGATGATGCGCAGCTCTCCTGACGGCCTCCCGTCCAGGGTTGAGGAGCTGAGGCCGCCTGCTGCACCCACCAGGACCACATCCGAGTCCGGAGCGTATTTGATGGCGTTCTCCACGATGTTGGCGATGACTCGTTCCAGCATTCCGGAGTCGGCGTCGATCTCTGGCATGTTTCCGGGCAGGTCGACGCGCACCCTCCCCTGCGGTACGCCATGCAGGGCGGCCGGAATCACTTCGTACCATCGCACCGGGCGGATGAGCGCGTTCACCGAGTCCGAGGTAATGCGGGACATGTCCAGCAGGTTCCCGACGAGGACGTCGAGCCTGTCCGAGCATTCCTCGATGGTTGCCAAGAGTTCCTGCTCCTCCTCGGGCGTGTAGTGGACGTTGCTTTGCCGCAAGCCGCCCACGGCCAATTTGATCCCGGCCAGCGGAGTCCGGAGGTCATGGGAGACGGCGCGCAGGATGGAGGTGCGCATGGTGTTGCTTTCCGCCAAGCGCATGACCTCACGGCGGCTGGCCGCCAATTGGCGCCGCTCGAGCTGGGCCGATAGATGCGCGCCGAAGGCGCTCAGCAGCCGGCGGTCGCTGGCGGGCAGGATTCGGCCGGATAGGACCAAGCGGGTTCCGGCGTCGATCTGTTCGGTGTTGTCGGCGCCGTCGGGAGGAAGGGGTGCGGCCTCTCCGGCTTTGGCGACGAGGCGCCACCCGCCGGTAGCTGCGCCCGCGGAACCCGCGCCTGTTGCCCTGAACAGTGCTGCCCCGCGCATCTGGAACACGTCCAGCGCTTGCTTCAAGAGTCCTTCGACGGTGTCCTCGGCGCTCGAGGCTCCACGCGTGAGGTCACCTAAGGTGGTGGCTTCGGCACGAGCACGGGCGGCCTCCTTGGAACGCCTGGCCGAGACGTCCACCACGGCGGCCACAGCGGCTGAAACACCCACGAAGACCAGCAAAGCAAGGATGTTCTCGGGGTCGCTGATGGTCAGGGTGCCCACGGGCGGTATGGAGAAGTAATTCACCAGCAGGCTGCTCCATAGGGCACCGAGCAGGGCGGGCCACAACCCGCCGACTAGCGCCACGGCAACCGAGCCCGTCAGTTGGAGGAGCACGGCCGTCGCAATGTTGTGCGACGGACTCGCGGCCAGCAGGAGCTGCAAAAGAACTGGAAGGACCACCGCCATCGCAAATCCGATCGTCACCCTGGCACGCCCAAGGTCCCGCTGCCGCGGACGGTCAACGCCCCGGCCGCCCAAGGGATGCGACACCATGTGCACGTCGATGTCACCGGAATCCCGCACCACCCGGTTGCCGATCCCCCGGCCGGTCAGCCTGCCAACGAGGGACCGACGCCGGGAAATCCCGACGACGATTTGCGTCGCGTTAACGCTGCGGGCGAAGTCAAGCAAAGCCTTCGCAGGATCCTCCCCTGCCACCGTGTGGTAGCTCCCGCCCAGATCCCGGACCAATAGCCGCTGGGCTTCCAGCGCCTGCGGCGATTCGGAGGCCACCCCGTCGGCGGCGCGGACGTGCACGGCGAGCAAGTCGCCGCCGTTGACGCGTTTGAGGATCCGGGCGGCCCGGCGGATGAGGACTTCGCCTTCAGGCCCGCCCGTGAGGCCAATGACAATCCGCTCGCGGGCCGGCCAACTCGCCTCGATCCCCTGCTCCGAGCGGTATTTCGCGAGCCCTTCGTCCACACGGTCAGCGAGCCACAGCAGTGCCAGTTCCCGCAGGGCCGTCAGGTTGCCCATCCGGAAATAGTTTGACAGCGCGGCGTCGATCTTGTCCGCCGAATAGATCTTGCCGTCGCCCAATCGTTGCCGCAACAGCTCCGGCGAGATGTCCACAAGGTGGATTTGATCGGCACGCCGCACGACGTCGTCGGGCACTGTCTCCGCCTGCCGAACGTCGGTGATGGCGCTCACGACGTCCCCCAAGGAGGCCAGATGCTGCACGTTGACGGTGGAGAGGACGTTGATGCCGGCGTCGAGCAGTTCCTCGACGTCCTGCCAGCGTTTGGGATTGCGGCTTCCGGGGATGTTCGAGTGGGCGTATTCATCGACGACGGCGATCCGCGGCTTGCGCGCCAAAACTGCGTCGAGGTCCATCTCCTCGAACACCGTGTCCCGGTACGCGATAGTGTGCGGCGGGATGACTTCCAGTCCGTCCATCAAGGCACGGGTGTCGCTGCGCCCATGGTCCATGGCGAAGGCCACCACCACGTCCTCACCACGTCCGCTCAG
This sequence comes from Arthrobacter sp. DMZ02-1R, assembly GCF_057747935.1. Lineage (NCBI taxonomy): Bacteria > Bacillati > Actinomycetota > Actinomycetes > Micrococcales > Micrococcaceae > Arthrobacter > Arthrobacter sp. DMZ02-1R. Next base: position 193,539 of record NZ_CM173230.1, on the reverse strand, counting down.
CCGATGTGCCTCTTCGAGCATGGCGTAGGTCTTCCCGACCCCCGGGGCTGCCCCGAGGAAAATGCGCAGCGTTGCCCGTGCCATGTGGTCATTCTTTCACTTGTTGAACGCGGCGGTACGGCGCGGCGAGGCCTGGCACCGTCACTTGGCCGGTACCGCCGCCGCTATGTCCAGGTTCAGTTCCGTGACGTTGACGGACGGCTGCCCCAGGAAGGCCTCAAGTCCCGCGACCGTGCGCCGGTCCACCATTGCCTGGACGGTCTCAATACTCAGCCCGTGCGCCTTGGCCACCCTGGGTACTTGCAGGCGAACATAGGCGGGCGAGATCTCCGGGTCCAGTCCGGAACCGCTGGCAGTTACGGCGTCGGCCGGGACGTCTGACTCCTTGACCCCCTCGGCGGCGGCGATAGCGGCGCGATTGGCCTTGACGGCGTCGAGCAGTTTGGGATCGTTGGGTCCCAGGTTGCTGGCAGTGGACGCCCCCGGGTCCCACTTGGCCGCCGAGGGGCGGGCATGGAACCACAGCGGGTTCTGCGTGCCGGCCTCATCGGCTGCGACCTGCGCGATCAGCACCGAGGCGGCCGGACGGCCGGCCGAGTCTTTCACAATGGAGCCATTGGCCTGGAACGGCGCAACAGCCTGTCCGATGCCGAAAATCGCCAGCGGGTAGATCAATCCGAGGACAACGGTGGCGAGGAGCAGGAACCGCAGGGCCGTTCCTGCTTGCCGAAGATAGCCGGAAAAGGTGTTCACGGTGGCTCCTAGCTGATGCCGGGGATGAGGGAAATAAGAAGGTCGATGAGCTTGATCCCGATGAAAGGTGCCACAAGGCCGCCGAGGCCATAGATCGCCAGGTTCCTGGCCAAGGCTTGCGTCGCCGAGACTGCCCGGTATTTGACGCCGCGCAAGGCGAGCGGAACCAGGGCGATGATGATCAAGGCGTTGAAGATCACCGCGGACAGGATGGCCGACGACGGCGAGGACAAGCCCATGACGTTCAAGAGGCCGAGCCCCGGAAACGCCGCCGTGAACAGTGCTGGAACGATTGCGAAGTACTTTGCGACGTCGTTCGCGACCGAGAAGGTGGTCAGCGCACCGCGGGTGATGAGCAACTGTTTGCCGATCCCCACGATGTTGATGAGTTTGGTGGGATCCGAATCCAAATCCACCATGTTGGCGGCTTCCTTAGCAGCAGGTGTACCTGAGTTCATGGCGACGCCGACGTCCGCCGCGGCGAGCGCGGGGGCATCGTTGGTGCCATCGCCGGTCATGGCCACCAGCCGGCCTTGCGATTGCTCCTCCTTGATGACGGCCAGCTTGTCTTCCGGAGTGGCCTCGGCGACGAAATCGTCGACGCCGGACTCTGCGGCGATCGCCTTCGCCGTGATGGGGTTGTCGCCCGTGATCATCACCGTGCGGATGCCCATCTTCCGGAGTTCGGCGAAGCGGGCGTGCATTCCCGGCTTGACCACATCAGCAAGGTGGATAGTGCCCAGGACCCGGGCTCCGCCGTCGTGCCCGACGCCAGCCACCAACAGCGGGGTGCCGCCCTGGGCCGAGATCTCCCGCACCTTGCTGTCCACCTCGGCGGGTGTCTGACCGCCGGCGTCTGCGACAAACTTGGCGACGGCGGTTGCGGCGCCCTTGCGGATCTTCCGTCCGTCGAGGTCCAGGCCGCTCATGCGCGTGCTTGCGCTGAACTCGACAACCGCGAAGTCCTCCGAGTCCTTGAGGAGCGCAGCGAGGTCCGGGCCGCTGACACCCTTTTCCGTAGCGAGCTCCACGATCGAACGTCCTTCGGGCGTCTCGTCGGCCAGGCTGGAGAGCCGGGCTGCTTCTATGAGTTCGGTCCGCTCGACGTCGTGGGCGGGGAAGAAATTGACCGCGCGCCGGTTGCCATATGTGATGGTGCCGGTCTTGTCGAGCAGGAGCGTGGTGATGTCTCCGGCGGTCTCCACGGCGCGGCCGGAGGTGGCCAACACGTTGTGCTGCACCAAGCGGTCCATGCCGGCGATGCCGATGGCCGGCACCAACGCCCCGATGGTCGTCGGGATCAGGCAGACCAAGAGCGCCACCAGCACGATTGGCGACGGCGTTGCGCCCGCGGGGGACGCGAACGGTGCCAGGCTCATGGTGACGGCCAGGAACACGATAGTCAGGGAGACAAGGAGGACGTGGAGGGCAATTTCGTTGGGCGTCTTCTGCCTGACTGCGCCTTCCACGAGCTTGATCATCCGGTCGATGAACGTCTCGCCGGCTTCCGCCGTGATGCGGATGGCGATCTGGTCGGAGAGGACCTTGGTGCCGCCTGTCACCGAAGAACGGTCGCCGCCCGATTCACGGATCACGGGCGCCGATTCACCGGTGATGGTGGACTCGTCCACGCTGGCCAGGCCTTCGATGATTTCGCCGTCGGAAGGGATGACGTCCCCGGCTTCGCAGATGACGACGTCGTTCTTCCGCAGTTCCGTTCCCGGCACCTCCTTGAGGGTGCCATCCTCCAGACGAAGCCGTGCGACAACGCCCTTCCTGCTGGCCCGAAGGCTGTCTGCTTGGGCCTTGCCGCGGCCCTCTGCGATGGCTTCCGACAAGGTACCGAAGAGCACCGTCAGCCAAAGCCACGCCGTCACCGCGATGCCGAAGACGGCCGGTTTGAAGATGCATATGGCCGTGCAGAGAGCGGCCCCAACCAGCACTGTGAACATCACCGGAGAGTGGATCATCTGGCGTGGCCCCAGTTTCCGCACCGCAACCGGCAGGGCGGACCGCATGCTGGCAAGGTCGAGCTTGGCCGGGGCCTTCGTGTGGTGCTTGTGCTCCCCCGGAGTGCCTAGGGGATTGCCGTCTGCGTAGGTCAGGGCGGCCGTGTCCTTGGCGAATGCCGTGCCGGACTTGGTCATTTAAGGAGTCCTTCTGCGAGGGGGCCCAAGGAAAGGGCAGGGAAGTAGCTCAAGGCGGTCATGATGACTGTGACGCCGAGCAAGAGGGAACCAAAGAGCCAGCCGTGGCTCGGGACCGTGCCGGACGACGCCGGGATCTTGGATTGTTTTGCAAGAGAACCGGCCAAGGCCAGCACCAACACGATGGGCAGGAAACGGCCCAGCAGCATGGCGAGTCCCATCATCGTGGACAGATACGGTCCAGAGCTGGTAATTCCACCGAAGGCCGAGCCGTTGTTGTTGGCTCCGGACGTGAAGGCATAGAGCACTTCGCTGAATTGGTGCGGTCCGGAGGCTGGTGCGTTGGCCATGGCGTCCGGCAGCAGGACCGTGATTCCAGCGAGCGCCAACACCACCACGGGCGTCACCAGGATGTACATGGCAGTGAGTTTCATTTCCCGGGGTCCGATCTTCTTTCCAAGGAATTCCGGGGTGCGGCCAACCATGAGCCCGGCGATGAACACGGAGACAATCGCGAGGATGAGCAGGCCATAGAGCCCTGAACCTGTGCCTCCGGGAGCCACCTCACCGAGCATCATGTTCACCATGGCGACTCCACCGGCGAGGGGCGGCAGGGAATCGTGGGCCACGTTGATGGCTCCCGTGGACGTCAAGGTGGTGGCCGTGGCAAAAATTGCACTCTGGGCGGCGCCGAGTCGCTGCTCGAAGCCTTCCCCCAAGCCTCCGGCAGCCGCCGTCGCGGTTCCTTGCGCGGAGGCGACGGCCCAGCCCATCAGGGCGGTGGAGCTCAGCCAGAGCGTGCCCATGACACCGACTACCGTGTACCCCTGCTGCTGGTCCCCCACCATGCGGCCATAGGCATAAGGCAGGGCAGAGGGAATGAGCAGGATCAGGAAGACTTGGAACAGGCTGATGAAGACGTTCGGGTTCTCGAACGGATGGGCCGAATTCGCATTGAAGTAGCCGCCGCCGTTCGTGCCCAGGATCTTAATGGCTTCTTGGGAGGCTACCGGCCCACCGGGGATGGTCTGGGTGACACCTGTTGCCTGGTTGATGACGTCGGTTGACCAGAAATTCTGCACGACGCCGCCAATCACCATCACAATCGCCGCGAGCGCAGCCATCGGAAGCAGCACACGGAACGAGGTGCGGGTCAGGTCCACCCAGAAGTTCCCCAACCTGTCCGTCCGGGTTCGCACGATGCCGCGGATCAGCGCGACCACTACAACAATTCCGACGGCGGCCGACAGGAAGTTCTGCACGGCCAGGAGGCACATCTGCACGAAGATACCCACCGTGGACTCAGGTACGTAGGTCTGCCAGTTGGTGTTGGTGGTAAAGGAGATGGCCGTGTTCATGGCCATCCAAGGGTCTACGCCAGGCAGGGAATTGTTTCCGGGCAGGACGCCTTGGAGCCGCTGGAGCAGGAACACCACCAGGATGGACACTGCAGAGAAGGCCAGGACACTGCGCAGGTAAATCGACCAGCTCTGTTCGGCGCCCGCATCCACTCCGGCCAGCCGGTAGAACAACCGCTCCACGCGGGTCGACTTCTTGCCTTCAAACACGAGGGCGAGATAGACCCCCAGCGGCTTGTGCATCAAGACCAACAACAAGAGCAGGACGGCCACCTGGGTGACGAACGAGGCAATGCTGAAAACCATCCGGAATCACCACTTTTCCGGGTGGATCAAGACGGCCAGCAGGTAGCCGAACAAACACAGGCCTGCAATGAACAGGACCAGCCACATCACGGCGTCCGCGCTCATTGCCCGTTCACCGGCCCATCACTGTCGACAATTTTCCCCAAAAGGTGGGCTATCCACATCACGATCCCCATGGACACCACGAAGATCCCCACAACAGCCACGTCGGCCACTGGAACGTCCTTTCATCCGCGCCCCGTTTGCGGGGCTGATGCCAGTCAACTCCTTGGCAGGCGGCGAAAAGGCCGTCCTGACGAGTTCTTAATACCCCTGGCCTGAATCTTGATGGCCTCTTAACAGGTGCAGCGTGGATTCCCGGACATCGACGTTAAGGATTCATCAAGATCGGTTTCAACCAGCAAATAGACCTGCAATCGGTGCTATCTTCAGCAATGATCGCGGTGTTGTGCGTCGCGCGGAAAGGACACCATGACTACCCTGAGCAGGCCGCCGGCTGATCCATCGACACCGCGACCAGGGGGCATGGCGTCCTTGAGGACCTGGCTCCTGTTCGGTCTGCAGGACGCCAAAGGAATCCACCAGGGCCCCGGCGCGGCGAGCGACGCCCATTTGAAGAAACATTCGTGGTGGCAGGTCATGTGCCTGACAGGTGTGGACTACTTCTCCACCCTGGGCTACCAGCCAGCGATCGCGGCCTTGGCGGCCGGTGTGATTTCCCCCTTGGCCACTATCGTGTTGGTGGCCGTCACCTTGCTCGGCGCGTTGCCGGTTTATCGACGGGTGGCAGGGGAAAGCCACCGGGGCGAGGGCTCCATCGCGATGCTCGAACGCCTTCTTCCCCGTTGGGGCGGCAAGCTCTTCGTCTTGATCCTGCTGGGATTCGCCGCGACGGACTTCATGATCACCATGACCCTCTCCGCCGCAGACGCGACCGCCCACCTGATCCAGAACCCGATAGCACCCAGCTGGCTGCAGGGACAGAACATCCTGGTTACCTTGTTCCTGCTGGCACTACTGGCGGCGGTCTTCCTGAGGGGATTCAAGGAAGCGATCGGCGTCGCCGTCGTCCTCGTGGTCCTCTATCTGGCGCTGAACGCCGTGGTGGTCGTCGTGACACTAACGGAGGTGTTCAGCCACACCGTTGCCGTCGGCGAATGGTGGCAGGCATTGTCCACCTCACACGGCAGCCCTTTCATGGTGATCGGCATCGCGCTCCTTGTCTTTCCCAAACTCGCCCTCGGCCTTTCAGGCTTCGAAACCGGCGTGGCCGTGATGCCCCAAATCCGGGGTCACGGATCCGACACCGAAGATCACCCCGCCGGACGAATCAAGGGAACCCGCCGGCTCCTGACCACAGCCGCCGTCATCATGAGTGCGTTCCTGATCGCGACCAGCTTCATCACAGTCGTCCTCATCCCGGAGCAGGAATTCCAGCCCGGAGGCCAAGCAGACGGCCGTGCCCTGGCCTTCCTGGCGCACCAATACCTCGGCGTCGGGTTCGGCACCGTGTACGACCTGAGCACCATCGCCATCCTCTGGTTCGCCGGCGCATCGGCCATGGCCGGGCTCCTGAACCTGGTTCCCCGGTACCTTCCCCGCTATGGAATGGCGCCAGGATGGGCCCGGGCAGTGCGCCCCCTGGTGCTGGTGTTTACCCTCATCGGGTTCGTGATCACCTTCCTTTTCAACGCCGACGTCGACGCCCAGGGCGGTGCTTACGCCACCGGCGTGCTGGTGCTGATGACCTCGGCAGCGGTGGCGGTGACGCTTTCCGCCCGCCGCTCAGGACAGCGCAAACGCACAATCGGATTCGGCGTCATCGCGGTGGTCTTCATTTACACCACCATCGCCAACATCTTCGAACGTCCCGAAGGCATCAGGATCGCTGCCATCTTCATTCTGGGCATCATCGTGATCTCCCTGCTCTCCCGGATCCGGCGCTCCTTTGAACTGCACGCCACCCACGTCCATCTGGATCGCCAGGCGCTCGAATTCATGTCCACCAACCTCAGCGGCCCGATTGCCCTCATCGCCCACGAACCCCTCCGCCTCACCGCGGAGGCCTACCGGGACAAACTCACCTCAGCCATCGAGGTCAGCCACATCCCGGTCGACTACCAGGCACTCTTCCTGGAAGTGATCGTGGACGATTCTTCTGACTTCGAAACCGCACTTGAAGTCCGTGGAGTCACCCGCCACGGACATCAGATCCTGGAAGTGCACGGACCCGTGGTGCCCAACACCATCGCCTCGGTGCTGCTGCACATCCGGGACGTGACGGGCCTCATGCCGCACATCTACTTCCGCTGGACCGAAGGAAACCCGGTCATCAATCTCCTGCGTTTCCTGTTCCTAGGCGAGGGTGAGATCGCCCCGGTAACCCGCGAAGTCCTGCGTGAAGCCGAACCCGATGTCACCCGGCGTCCCTGGGTCCACGTCGGCTGACCTCAGCGGGGGGTGTTTTCCGCCTAGGCCCCGTGGTGATCACCGTCGGCCTCATCGGCTACCTCGTCGCCGGTTTCCCGAGGACCCGCGGCGCCGTGGATTCGCGAACCACAAGGTGCGTGGCGAGTTCCACCCTGCGGGAATCCACCGCATCGCCTCGCATTTGCCGCAGCACGAACCGCAAGGCGGCGCGGCCCATCTCCTGCAGCGGCTGGGACACAGAGGTGAGGGGAGGAACCGATTCTTCCGCCTGATAGGTGCCGTCAAAACCGACCACGCTTATGTCCTCGGGGATGCGGATCTTTTGCCGACGCGCCTCGGCGAGCACCCCCAAAGCGATGCTGTCGCTTGCGGCGAAGATCGCAGTTGGGCGCTCTTCAAGCTGAAGCAGGGTCTTCATTCCCGCCACACCGTTCTCGGACCGGAAAGGCCCTGACAGGATGTAGCGCTCCTCGACCGGCACACCCTTCGCCATCAGTGCGGCCATGTAGCCGTGAAGCCGCGCCTGGTTACATTCCGCGGCTTCCGGCCCGCCCAGGTAGGCGATTCGCCGGTGACCCAGATCCAGCAAATGGGCCGTGGCAGCCTTGCCGCCCGCCCAGTTGCTGGCACCCACGCTGACCACGTCATCTGGCGGCGGGTTGAGCGGGTCGATGACAACGATGGGTATGTGCCGCCGTCGAAATGGATCCAACTGGGCCGAACTGAAGGCCGAGGTTACCACGATCATGCCGCTGCGCCCCTCGTCGGTGATCCGCTGGGCCCGTTGCTCCGGGCTTAGCGTCGACGCACCTTGTTGGCCCGTGATGTTGAGGAGGACTTCGACGTCGGAGGCGGCCGCGTGCTCCAGCACGCCATTGAGCACTTCCACTCCATACGCCGAGTTCAAGGTGTCCAGCACTACCTCCACCACAGGCCGCCGGCCAGCGATGTTTTTTCGCTGAAGCGGTGACTTGTACCCCGTCCGCTCCAAGGCAGTCAGAACCTTGGCGCGAGTAGCGGCGGCAACGTCCTGGCGCCCGTTGACTACCTTCGACACCGTCGGCATCGAGACGCCCGCCTCCCGCGCAATCGCGGCCAATGTCAGCTTGGCCGGGCGTTCGTTGCTGGCCATGGTTCCCCTACTCTTTCGAAATATTTCGTTCCCACAAGTCTGGGTGCCAACGCCAGCGGAGTCAATCATCATTTCGTAAAAGAGTTGAACTTTATGCTAGAAAGTCCTTGACGGTGACTCAGGCCACAGCTAAATTTGCCTGACGGGCCGAAAGTAATTTCGAAATATTTCGGAGAATCCGCAAAGCGTACTCAGTGTCAGCGGCAGTGCAGCCTCATCCCTGAAGGCCGGACTCCCGAAACCAATAGCCGGGCAATCAGCGTTGAGCCCGGAGGACGAATGGAAATGCAAATGGTAAAACTCACGTTGCGTTCAGCAGCGATCGCCGTCACTGCTGCGGCCGTGTCACTCTCCCTCGCTGCCTGTGGTTCCAGCGGACCGGCGGGTTCGGCAGGCAACGCCGATTCGACCACTATGTGGGGCCTTACGGGCGGTAACCAACCCGTGCTCCAGAAGTCCATCGATGCGTGGAACAAGGCTCACCCGGATGAGGCCATCAAGCTCGACTTCTTCGCGAACGACGCGTACAAGACCAAGGTCCGCACCGCCGTCGGCGCCGGCCAGGGACCCACCTTCATCTATGGGTGGGGCGGCGGAGTCTTGAAGTCCTACGTCGACTCCGGCCAGGTGGCCGATATGTCCGATTTCATCGCGTCAAACCCCGATGTCAAGAGCCGCTACCTTCCGTCCGTGCTCAAGAACGGCGTGATCAACGGCAAGACCTATGCCCTGCCGAACAACAACGTGCAGCCGGTCGTCCTGTATTTCAACAAGGATGTCTTCGACAAGATCGGCGCACAGGCCCCCAAGACCTGGGATGAGTTGATGGCGCTGGTGCCGAAGTTCAAGGCAGCCGGTATTGCCCCGTTCTCCCTGGGTGGCCAGTCCAAGTGGCCTGATCTGATGTGGCTTGAATACCTTGTTGAGCGCATCGGCGGACCCGACGCCTTCGCGAACATCGCCGCGAACAAGCCAGGCGCGTGGTCCGATCCCGCCGTCAAGGAAGCCCTCACCAAGATCCAGGAACTGGTTGACGCCGGCGGATTCGTGAACGGCTTCTCCTCCATTGCTGCCGACAGCAACGCCGACCAGGCCCTCCTCTACACCGGCAAGGCAGCCATGATCCTGCAAGGCGGCTGGATCTACCAAGGCATGAAGAAGGACGCGGCGGATTTCGTCAAGAGCGGCAAGCTCGGCTACATCACGTTCCCAACCGTTTCCGGAGGCAAGGGCGATCCGGCCAACGTGGTGGGCAACCCTTCCAACTTCTGGTCGATCTCTTCCAAGGCCACTGACAGCCAGAAGAAGGCCGCGCTCGACTACGTCAAGAGCGGAATGTTCACCGACGCGGACACCCAGGCGCTGATCGATTCCGGAGCCGTTCCCGTGACCACGGGCATCGAAAGCAAGCTGGCAGCATCGCCGGACAAGGACTTTCTGAGCTACGTGTACGGCATGGCCAAGAACGCCCCGAGCTTCACCCTCTCTTGGGACCAGGCTCTCAGCCCCGCACAGGGAGACGCCATGCTGGCGAACCTGGACCAGATCTTCCTGAAGAAGATCAGCCCCGATCAGTTCGTCACAACCATGAACGCAACGATCGGAAAGTAACCAGTGTCCTTCTCTTCCGGTTCTTCCCGGCGGGTCCTTGAAAAGGGCCCGTCGGGGTGGCTGGCCGCACCAGCCCTCGTTTTCTTCCTCCTGTTCGCCATCCTCCCGCTCCTTGGCGTGCTCTTCCTCAGCTTCACCAAATGGGACGGGCTGGGCGAAATCAAGCTGGACGGATTGTCGAGCTGGACCACGGTCCTGACCGATCCCGTCACCGGTAACGCGCTGTTGGTCACCGCCAAGATCATGTTCTTCTCGTTCATAGTCCAGGCGCCCATCAGCCTGCTGCTGGGCGTGTTCACGTCCGCTTCCCAAAAATACCGCGCAGCCCTCGCGGTCTTGTATTTCGTGCCGCTGCTGCTCTCCTCGGCTGCCGTCGCCATCGCGTACAAGGCCTTGTTGGACCCGAACTTCGGCCTTGGCCCGGGCTTGGGCCTTCCGTTCCTTGCCCAGGACTGGCTCGGCAACTCGGATCTGGTGCTGTTCGTAGTCGTCTTCGTCATCGCCTGGCAGTTCGTCCCGTTCCACACGCTCATCTACCAAGGCGGCGTACGCCAGATCCCGGCGTCACTCTACGAAGCGGCCCAAATCGACGGTGCAGGACGCATGCAGCAGTTCTTCGCCATCACCTTGCCCCAGTTGAAGTACACCATCATCACGTCCTCCACCCTCATGGTGGTCGGCTCGCTGGCCTACTTCGACCTCGTCTTCGTCCTCACAGGCGGCGGACCCGGGTACGCCACGCGGCTGCTGCCGCTGCACATGTACCTGACGGGCTTCAAGGCCAACGACATGGGAGCTGCCAGCGCCCTGGGCGTCATCCTCGTAGTGATCGGCCTTGCACTGGCCCTCATCCTGCAAAGACTCGGTGGCAAGAACCGCAACGCAAGCCAATTGGAAGGTGCCTGATGGCTTCCACAACCCAGCTTCCCGTACCTCCGGCAACCCGCACGGCCCCGAGCCACAAGCATGGCCACCGGTCAAAACGGACCAAAGGACCAGGACGCTTCCGTCCCAACTACTTGGGCGGCTTGGGCGGTTGGTTGTGGCTGGCGGTCATTATCGTTCCTATCTACTACGTGGTGGTCACCAGCCTGAAGAACCAGGCAGGCTTCTTCACCTCGAACCCGATGATGCCGCCAAGTGACCCGACGCTGGACAACTACAAGCTGGTGCTCGAGAACGACTTCGCCATGTACTTCGTCAACAGCCTGATCGTCACGGTGGGCAGCGTTGTACCAGCGCTCTTGGTCTCGTTTATGGCCGCCTACGCGATTGTCCGCGGCAAGGGCCGCTTCCTGGCTTGGACAAACAACACGTTCCTCCTGGGCCTGGCGATCCCCCTCCACGCCACGATCATCCCCATCTACTGGATGATCACCAAGGCGCATCTCTACGACACCTTGTTGGCGCTGATCCTCCCGTCCATCGCGTTCGCTATTCCCATTTCGGTCCTCATCCTGAGCAACTTCATGCGGGATGTCCCCAACGAGCTGTTCGAGTCCATGCGGCTCGACGGCTGCTCGGACTGGGCCATGATGTGGCGACTCGCGCTGCCCATGACGCGGCCCGCCGTCGTGACCGTCGGCATTTACAACGCGCTCGGCGTCTGGAACGGCTTCCTCTTCCCGCTGATCCTGACCCAAAGCCCGTCCACCCGCGTACTTCCGCTGTCCTTGTGGACCTTCCAGGGCGAATTCAGCGTCAACATCCCTGCCGTGCTGGCTTCGGTGGTGCTCGCGACCTTGCCGCTGCTGGTGATCTATGTTGTGGCCCGCCGCCAGCTGCTCAGCGGACTGACCGCCGGATTCAGCAAGTAGCTGTCCGCACTTTGAATAGCACGAAAGGAAACACAATGACTACCGCAAAACCCTTGCGCGTCGGCATGGTGGGCTACTCGTTCATGGGCGCCGCCCACTCCCACGCCTGGCGGACAGCGCCGAGGTTCTTCGATCTCCCGCTGGACCCCCAGCTCACCGCCCTTTCCGGTCGGAACGACGACGGCGTCCGGGCCGCCGCGCGCAAGCTCGGCTGGGGATCCGTGGAGACAGATTGGCGCCGACTCCTTGAGCGGGACGACATCGACCTGATCGACATCTGCACCCCGGGCAACACCCACGCGGAGATCGCGATCGCGGCCCTTGAAGCCGGCAAGCACGTGCTCTGCGAAAAGCCGCTGGCCAATTCGGTGGCGGAAGCGGAGCGCATGACCGAAGCCGCCCAGGCCGCGGCCGAACGCGGAGTCTTATCGATGTGCGGGTTCAGCTACCGTCGCACGCCAGCTTTGGCCCTGGCCAAACGGATGGTCGAAGAGGGCCGGCTGGGAACCATCCGGCACGTGCGGGCGCAGTACCTGCAGGACTGGCTCAGTGACGAAAACGCTCCCATGACCTGGCGGCTGGACAAGTCGAAGTCGGGGTCCGGCTCCCTGGGCGACATTGGAGCGCACAGCATCGACGCCGCGCAGTGGGTCACCGGGCAGCAGATCACCGGCGTCTCCGCCCTCCTGGAAACCTTCGTCCACGAGCGCCCCCTGGCCGGTGACCTCGTGGGCCTCGGCGGCCATGGCGACGTCGGCGCCGATGCGCCCCGCGGGACAGTCACCGTTGATGACGCCGCGATTTTCAGCGCAAGGTTCGACGGTGGCGCTACTTCGCCGGGCGCCGTCGGGGTTTTCGAGGCGACCCGCCTCGCCCTGGGACGCAAGAACGCCATGCGCCTGGAGGTCAATGGCACCAAGGCGTCCCTCGCGTTCGACTTCGAAGAGATGAACGTCCTGTCCTTCTACGACGCCGCAGAATCCCCCGACGCCGGGTTCCGCCGGATCTTCGTCACCGAACCCGAGCACCCCTACGCGGGCAATTGGTGGCCCACCGGGCACGGCCTCGGCTACGAGCACGGTTTCACGCACCAAGTGGTGGACCTCGTGACCGCGATCGGCGCAGGCGAGCCGCCCTCGCCGTCGTTCGCTGATGCCTTGCAAGTGCAAAAGGTGCTGGCCGCCGTGGAAGGCAGCGCAGCAGAGTCCAGCCGCTGGCAGAAAGTCTAGGAGGGAACCCCTTCGACGCGGCCTTCTCAGGCCGCTGACCACCTGTATGTTTCGGCTGTCCGGCCGTATTTCTAAGCAAAGGAAACCATGACTGACAAGAAGACCGCCCTGGTGGTCCGTGGCGGCTGGGATGGCCATCAGCCATTCGAGGCCACAGAACTCTTTGTCCCGTTCCTCAAGGACAACGGCTACGACGTCCGGGTGGAGGAATCCCCCAAGGTATATGCCGATTCGGCATATATGGCTGGCGTGGACCTGATCGTGCAATGCGTGACCATGTCCACGATTGAAAAGGACGAGTTCGACGGGCTCCGCACCGCCGTCGAAAACGGCACCGGACTCGCCGGCTGGCACGGCGGCATCGCTGATTCCTACCGGAACAACTCGGATTACTTGCACATGATCGGCGGCCAGTTCGCCTGCCACCCGGGCAAGCACCCGGACGAACGCATCGGCGAGCAGTCGGACAACTACGTGCCGTACACCGTCAACATGCTCCCGGCCTCCGCCAGCCATCCCATCACGCAGGGGCTGAGCGACTTCGAGCTGGTCACCGAGCAGTACTGGGTCCTCTCAGACGACTACATCGATGTCCTCGCCACCACCACCCAGAAGGTCCGCGACTGGGACCAGTGGAACCGGGAAGTCACCTCCCCCGCCATCTGGACCCGGCAGTGGGCCGAGGGCAGGATCTTCGTCTGCACCCCCGGCCACCGCGTGGAAATCCTCCAGGACAGCAATGTCCGCACCATCATTGAAAGGGGCATGCTGTGGGCAAGCCGTTAAGAGTAGGCATCATCGGCTGCGGCGCCATCATCGCCCAGTACCTCACAAACTTCCGCCGGCTGGACGCCATCGACCTGGTGGCCGTCGCCGACCTCGATCCCGCACGCGCGCAAGCGGTCGCCGATTCCTACGACGGCGTCCGCGCGGTCACCGTCGACGAACTCCTGGCGGCGGACGACGTCGAGCTCGTCCTGAACCTCACCATTCCAGCCGCGCATGCGCCGATCGCTTTGAGGGCGATCGCCGCCGGCAAGAGCGTGTACGGGGAAAAGCCGCTCGCTGCGACTACCGCCGAAGCGCGGCAAGTGCTCGACGCGGCGCGGGAGGCCGGCGTCGTGGTTGGCTGCGCGCCGGATACGGTGCTGGGTACCGGGATCCAGACCGCCCGCAAGGCGATCGACGACGGACTGATCGGCACGCCGATCTCAGCCACCGCGACCATGGTCACCCCGGGGCATGAGCGTTGGCACCCGAACCCGGACTTCTACTACCAGCCTGGCGGCGGACCCCTGCTGGACATGGGCCCCTACTACGTCAGCGCCCTGGTCACGCTGCTCGGCCCCGTTGTCTCGGTCATCGGAGCAGCAAGCCACACCCGGAACTCGCGCACCATCGGCTCAGGACCGCGCGAAGGTGAAGCGATCCCGGTCACCATCGATTCGCACGTCACCGGCGTCCTGGTCCATGCCTCCGGCGCGCTGTCCACGCTGGTGATGAGCTTCGACGCCGTGAAAACGAAGTCGGCCAACATCGAGGTCCACGGCGCCACAGGGTCCCTTGTTGTTCCCGACCCGAACCACTTCGATGGCGACGTTGAACTCTTCACGCTCGGCGCCGACTCCTGGCAGACGCTACCGGCCTCGGCCGGCTACATCGATTCCGGACGCGGCTTCGGCATCGCCGACCTCGCAGCCACTCCTCGGGGCGCGGAACCGCGCGCTGGCGGCCAACTGGCCTACCACGCGCTCGAGGTCATGGAGTCCGTGCTGGCATCCGCCCACAGCGGGTCCGCGGTATCCATCGAAAGCACGGTCGAACGGCCCGACCCCGTGGAACTGACCGCATTGGCGGCACCTGTCGCAGAGGTTCAGGGAATCAGCTCGTAGGGGTTGCCCAATATTCTCCGGACTGAGGTGGCCGCGGCGCCGATAAGCGCCCCTGTCTGCCCCAGTCCGGAGAACGCCACGTTCCCTTCCGGGACCAGTCCCGGTGCATAGTGGTCCAGGCTCCGGCGCAATGCGGGAGCGATCCACTCCTCCAGTGCCGCAAAATGCCCGCCGAGCACGACGGCGGAGACGTTCGCCACCCGCGCTGTGGAGGCCACCGCGATTCCGAGATAGCGTCCGGCCTGTTCCACCGCTGAAACCGCGAGCTTGTCGCCGTCGTGAGCGCGTTGCAGCAAATGTGCCATGTGCTGCATGCTCGAATCCTGCTCAATTCCGGCAGCGGAATATATGGCATCTTGACCCGCAAACGTCTCAAGGCAGCCGCGGCCACCGCAGGCGCACAACGGGCCTTCGGGATTCACCACCACATGTCCGATCTCACCGGCATGGCCGTGCGGACCGGCGAACAGCTGGGAATCGATGACCAGCCCACCTCCGACGCCAACTTCACCGGACACGTATAGGAAGTCACGGAACCGGTCGCTTTTGCCGTGATCTGCGCCGTGGCCAAACCAGAGTTCCGCGAGCGCGGCACTGTTGGCCTCGTTCGAAAGGGAGACGCCGAAAGGCGCGTCCGGCAGGAGCGTGGGCAGCTCCTCGGAGAGGTCGACGCCGGTCCAGCCCAGGTTCGGAGCGGCCAGCACCACGTTGCGCTCCGTATCCACCAACCCTGGAATCGTCAGTTCCCCGCCAAGAAGTTCGACGCCGGCGCCCGAGGCCTTTGTTGCTGCCCGCTGTGCCATGGCGATGAGAAGCGGGAGGATGTCCGCCGGCTTGCTTCCACGGTTGTGCCGTTCAAGGGTTTCGTGGAACAAGAGTTCCCCTGTGAAGTCCAGGACTCCTACCGCGAGGTAGTCCACATTGATTTCCGCGGCGAGGGCACCGCGCGCAGGGTTGAGGACGATTCCGGTTCCGGGCCGTCCGCGTTCGCCGTCGCGCGTGACATTTGCTTCCCGCACCAGGCCCGACTCGAGCAGATCGGCTACGATGCTTGAAACCGAGGCCTTGGTCAGTCCGCTTTCCGCGGCAAGTTGGGCGCGCGTAGCCCCACCGCGCCCCTGGATCCCGGCGAGCACAAGGGCCAGGTTTTGCCTGCGGACATCGCCCACTCTTCCGGGCGACAGCGTGGCGGGCATGATTCCTCCAGGATCTGGTTTTTGACGGCGTGATTTACATCATCGTTGACGGATCAGCGGTTAGTGGCCATTTGGACCGTGCCGCGCGGCTGGCTACGGCGGCAAATGCCTCCGCGTTATCCTGGGTCCGGGAACTGACGGACTGCAGAACCGCGTCGTGCAGCAGCCCAAGGTCACTGACGACCGTGGAGGCGATCCGCCCGGTGGAAATGACCCCCCACCGGACGGGACTTCCTGATGCAGGCACAGGGTCCTGGTTCACGGAATCAAGAAGCGGTGTCCTGACGAGCAGCGGTTCAGTTTCCGGTATCAATGCCGGCACTGGCCTTCCTGTAGTTCTGCGCGATGGAAGCCCGGAAATCCGGCTCGGGCGTGGCATCCACAGCCACAGGCCAGTCCGGTCGGTGCCCCGCGAGCGCCCACGCCGCCTGGACCGCTGCGCCGCGGGCTACGTATTCACCCGGGCTCGGAACCACTACGGGAAGGTCGAACACCTGCGCCGCGATCCGTTGCACGGCAGGATTCTGCACGGCACCGCCGATCAGCAGCAACCGCTCGGCGCGGCCACCTTGGCTACGCAGCGCCTCAAGGCCTCCGGCGAGCCCGCACAGCATGCCTTCGATGGCCGCCCGCGCGATGTTTGGCCGAGTGGTGGAGGCGATGCTGAGACCGTGGAAACTGGCCTTCGCATGAGGCAGGTTGGGCGTTCGTTCCCCTTCGAAGTACGGCACCAGCACCACACCTCCCGCACCAGGTTCGGCCTCCAAGGCGAGCCGGGAGAGCTCGTCAAAGTCGACGTCCAGCACTGCCGCAACCGAACTGAGCACGCGGGCGGCGTTCAGCGTCACGGCGATCGGCAGGTACTCCCCACTGGCATCGGCGAAGCCCGCAACGGTCCCGCTCGCATCATGCCCCGGCGAAGAGTCGACGGCGAACACGGTGCCGCTGGTGCCCACGGACACGACGACGTCGCCGGGTTTGGCTCCAAGGCCCAGTGCCGCGGCGGCGTTGTCTCCCGCCCCGACACCGAGCAGGATTCCGCCACCCAACGCATCGCTTGCGCTGGGGCCGCCGAAACACGCCGGGTGCACGCGGCCGGCGGTTTCGCCCGGGCCCAGCACTCGGGGAAAAACGACGCCGCCGGGCGCCGCCGTCGCTGTCCCGCCTGACGCTTCCCGCGCGTCTTGGCCAAACGCCAGTTTGAACAGGTCCAGATCGTAGCGTCCGTTCAGCGGACTCCAGTAGCCGGTGCCGCTGGCGTCCGAGCGGTCAGTGGTCAGCTCGTCCAGGTCCGGCCCCAACGGGCTGGAGCCCGCCGGGCCGTAACCGCGAAGACGCCATGTGAGCCAGTCATGGGGAAGTGCGACGGCGGCTACCCTAGCCATGCTTTCCGGTTCGTGATCCCTGATCCACCGGATCTTGGTGATGGTGAAGGAGGCCACGGGCACCAGCCCAGTCCGCCGGGCGAAGTCTTCCGCCCCCACTTCGGCCGTGAGGTCCTCGGCGGATCCGGCCGAACGCGTGTCGTTCCACAGCAGCGCCGGCCGCACCACATTGCCCTCGCGGTCCAGCAGCACCATGCCGTGCTGTTGCCCGCCCACGGACAGTGCGCTGACATCGGCGAGGCCGCCGGCGTCGTCGAACGCTTCGGAAAGCGCACGCCACCACTCGTCCGGATGGACTTCCGTGCCCTCCGGGTGGCTCGCCCGGCCCGAACGCACGAGCGCACCGCTTTCCGCGTCCAGGACCACCACTTTGCAGCTCTGAGT
Source organism: Arthrobacter sp. DMZ02-1R (assembly GCF_057747935.1). Taxonomy (NCBI): domain Bacteria; kingdom Bacillati; phylum Actinomycetota; class Actinomycetes; order Micrococcales; family Micrococcaceae; genus Arthrobacter; species Arthrobacter sp. DMZ02-1R. The sequence goes on along the minus strand of NZ_CM173230.1, from coordinate 175,899 downwards.
AGAGGAATCAACCCCGGCAACCAGCGTCATGAGATCAGCGCGCTCCGAGGAGGTGCTCGATGAAGAGCTGCTGGAGCTTGACGAATCCGAAGCCCTTGCCGCCAAAGTAGGCGTCGGCGTCGAAGTCCTCATAGGCGGACTTGTCCGCCCGCAGCTGCTTGTAGCCTTCGCCCGGGTTCAGGGTGGGTTCGTTGATTTCGGCCACCCGTGATGCCTGGAGGGCTTCCTGCACCTCGGGGTCGGCGCGGAATGCCTTGGCGCGCTCCTTGAGGAGCAGGTAGGTCTGCATGTTCGCGGCTGCAGAGTCCCACACGCCGTCGATGTCCTCCGTACGGCTGGGCTTGTAGTCGAAGTGGCGCGGGCCCTGATAGGACGGGCCGCCGTCGGGACCGCCGTTTTCGAGCAGGTCCACCAAGGAGAACGCGTTCTGCAGGTCACCGTGGCCGAACACCAGGTCCTGGTCGAACTTGATGCTGCGCTGGCCGTTGAGGTCGATGTGGAAGAGCTTTCCCTGGTACAGGGCCTGGGCGATGCCGTGAGTGAAGTTCAGGCCCGCCATCTGCTCGTGGCCGGTTTCGGGGTTGATGCCCACGAGCTCCGGGCGTTCCAGGGTTTCGATGAATGCCAGGGCGTGGCCCAGGGTGGGGAGCAGGATGTCGCCGCGGGGTTCGTTCGGCTTCGGTTCGATGGCGAAGCGGATGTTGTAGCCCTTGTCCGTGACGTAGTCGCCCAGCAGGTTCACGGCCTCGCGGTAGCGTTCCAGGGCGCCGCGGATGTCCTTGGCGGCGTCGTATTCGCTGCCTTCACGGCCACCCCACATGACAAAGGTTTCGGCACCGAGTTCAGCCGCGAGATCGATGTTGTCCAGCACCTTGCGCAGCGCGAAGCGGCGGACGCCGCGATCGTTGCTCGTGAAACCGCCGTCTTTGAAGACGGGGTGGCTGAACAAGTTGGTGGTGACCATGGGAACGATCATCCCTGTGGCCTTGAGGGCCCCTTGCAGACGGTCGATTTCGCGCTGGCGGTCGGCGGCCGAGCAGCCGAAGGGGAACAGGTCGTTGTCATGGAAAGTGATGCCATAGGCACCAAGATCGCTGAGCCGGTTGATGGCTTCCACGGTGTCCAGCGGCGGGCGGGTGGCCGAGCCGAACTGGTCCTGCGCCTCCCATCCCACGGTCCAAAGGCCGAACGAGAACTTGTCTTCACGGGTGGGCTGAATCGTCATTGAGTGCTCCGGGTAGTTGAGGTGGGTTTGCCCGCAAGGGCTAATTGTTTCGCTATCCAACATATTACGAATTCGTGTGATGTCAACCACTTGCGCCAATAAACTCTTTACGCGGCCGCGTCGAAAATTCGCGAAAAGTTCTGGCGCGGCAGCCAACTCGCTGTTATGTTGTTGTGAACCCCAAATAAGGCCGAGGCCCCTGAACGAAGGATTCAACTTTGACTGATCAGCTGTTGGCGGAGCGCAACTGGGCAGGAAACTACAGCTACCATGCACCGCAGATCGCCCACCCCGCGAGCGTGGAGGAACTCCAAGAGCTGGTGGCAAAGGCCCAGCAGATCCGGGCGCTGGGGTCCCGGCATTCTTTCAACTCCATCGCGGACACAGCCGGCACCCTTGTTGTGCTGGATCGGCTGGATCCGGGCATCTGCGTGGACGCGGCGAACATGACCGTTACGGTGAGCGGTGGTACGCGGTACGGGACGCTCGCGGCGGAACTCCAGCGTCAAGGTTTCGCCCTTCACAACCTGGCATCGCTCCCCCACATTTCCGTGGCCGGAGCCGTCGCCACTGCCACGCACGGCTCCGGAGACGCCAACGGCAACCTGGCCACTGCCGTCGCGAGCCTTGAACTTGTCACCGCGGACGGCAGCATTCTCACCGTGCGCCGCGGCGACGCCGACTTTGACGGCATGGTGGTGGGGCTCGGCGCACTCGGCATCGTCACCAAGCTGACCCTGGACATCGAGCCGAGTTTCGACGTCGCCCAGAGCGTCTTCGAAAACTTCCGCTGGGATCTCGTCCTGGAGAACTTCGACCAAATAACTTCCTCTGCCTATAGCGTCAGCCTGTTCACTGATTGGAGCGGAGAGACCGTAGGCCAAGCGTGGCTCAAAAGGCGCAGCGGCGATCCGGCGCCGGAAACGTCGGATTTCTTCGGCGGTACTCCGGCAACCGAGGCCCGGCATCCCCTTCCTGGCGTCTCCGGAAGCAACTGCACCCAGCAGCTTGGCATTCCCGGGTCCTGGTCCGACAGGCTGGCCCATTTTAAGATGGAATTCACTCCGAGCCAGGGCGACGAGCTGCAGAGCGAGTACCTCATCCCCCGGGAGCACGCCGTGGACGCGCTCCGCGCCATGCGCCGGCTTTCCGACGTGGTGACTCCGCTGCTCCTGATTGGCGAGATCCGCACAGTGGCTGCGGACCAACTCTGGCTGAGCCCCAACTACGGCCGCGACGGCATCGGTTTGCACTTCACCTGGCGCCAGGACCAGCCGGCGGTCGAGGCCATCCTTCCGCTGCTCGAAGCGGAACTGGCCCCGTTCGCCGCCAGGCCGCACTGGGGCAAGCTGTTCGACGCCGGTGCTGCCGCCGTCGCGCCCTTGTACCCCCGCTTCGGCGACTTCATCGCTCTGGCCGACCGGCTGGATCCTTCCGGAAAGTTCCGCAACGGCTTCCTGGACCGCACGGTGTTTGGGAGCTGATATTGTCGCGATGATGCCCTCCCCCACCCGAAATCCCGCCACCGCCAGCGAGCCCGATCCGTCGCGGCGAAACAACCTGGCCCTGCTGACATCCCTGGTCCATCACAACGGGGTGCTCAGCCGCGCCCAGCTGACCAAACGCACCGGCCTAAATCGGTCCACGGTAGGGACATTGATAGGCCAACTCGTGAACCTGGAGGTGGTGTATGAGACGGCGCCCTCGGGTGAATCCCAGGTGGGCAGGCCCAGCCCCATCGTTCATCCGCGGCCATCCATCGCTGCCCTTGCGGTCAACCCGGAGATCGATGCTGTCACCATCGGTCTTGTCGGCCTCGGCGGGAAGGTCCAGAAAAAGATCCGTTTCGACACCGAGCGGATCCCGACCGCCAAGGAAGCCGTAAACATCGCCGCCGCAGTGATCGCCGGAATGCGGTCCGAGCTCGACACTTCGTATCGGGTCATGGGCGTGGGCATCGCCGTGCCTGGGCTCGTCAACCGCGACGACGGCGTGGTGCGGCACGCGCCGCACCTGGGCTGGCGCAATGAACCCGTAGCCGCAATGCTCGGCGAGGCCACAGGCTACCCGTGCCATGCGGCCAACGACGCTTCGCTGGGCGCGGAGGGTGAGCTCCTCTTCGGCGCCGGGGCGGGGCAGAAGAACCTGGTCTACCTCAACGGAGGAGCCAGCGGCATCGGCGGCGGAATTATCGTTGACGGGGAATTGCTTCGCGGAGCATCGGGCTACGCCGGGGAACTCGGACACACTTTTGTCCGCTCGTCCGGCAAGGCTTGCCACTGTGGCGGAACGGGGTGCCTTGAAACCGAGGTCTCCCAGTCGCCGCTTTTCGAAATCGCTGGGCTAGGTGGTGGCGATGCGGGCCAACTCGAGCAAGCGCTTCGTGAGAGCAGCAGTGAAGCAGTGGCCACGGAAGTCGCACGCCAGCTCGAGTATTTGGGCCTGGCCCTGCGGAACGCAGTAAACACCTTCAACCCGGAAGCGATCGTCCTGGATGGCTTCCTTGGTGTCCTGCACGCTCTGTCTCCCGGGACGCTGGACAACCTGCTCCGGTCCCAGGCCATGGACGGACCGGCAGGCCAGGTGAAGATCTACCGAGCTGCCCTCGGCTCGGATCTGATGATGATCGGAGCCGCCGAACTGGCCTTCACGCAATTCCTCGCGGACCCCGCGGGCGTCTTCCCTACTCCTACTCCTTAGTCAGGCCAACCATGCTGAATCAGGAACCCTCGCTTAATCAGGCAGCGCCCAATCAGGCGCCGCGTCACCGCGCACCGTCGCCCATGGGCGAGCACTTTGAACTCACGGCGAGCATCGGCGGCCGCAGCCAGCGCGTTGTAGTGACGGAAGTCGCCGCGAGCTTGCGGGAACTCGACGTCGACGGCGTGTCCCTTGTTCAGGACTACCCTGCCGATGCCCAACCGCCGTGGTGCGCTGGCTGGGTCCTGGTCCCGTGGCCGAACCGGGTGGCCGGCGGCACGTGGAGCTACGACGGCGTTGCCCAGCAACTCGACATCACGGAACCAGAAAACGGCAATGCCTTGCACGGGTTACTGACGCGCACCCCGTACCGAGTTAGTGCGCTCACCGCGGACAGCGTCACGCTCGACGCCGGACTCTCACCGCAGCCGGGATACGCCTTTGAACTGGCGACGTCGGTCCGGTATCAGCTCATGGAGGACGGGCTGCTTGTCACGCATCGCTTGGAAAACACGGGCCACCGATCCGCGCCGGTCGCGCTGGGCGCGCATCCATTCCTTCGCTTGGGCAGCGTACCGACGGAGGAGCTCACGCTCTACATCAACGCCGATACCCACATCGAGGTGGACGAACGCCTGAATCCGAGCGGAATCACCACAGACGTGGCCGGAACCCGGAACGATTTCCGTGCTGGCCAGGTGGTTGGCACCGTGGACCTCGACGACGCCTGGGGCGATGTCCGCCGCGAGGACGGCGGAAGCTCCCTGCACTATCTGGAGGCGCCCGACGGCAGCCAAGTGCAACTGTTCATGGACGCCTCCTTCGGCTATGTCCAGGCCTTCACCACTACGGAGTTCGCCACCCACGGCGGGATGGTGACCGCCGTGGCCGTCGAGCCGATGACGGCACCCGCCGATGCCTTCAACAGCGGCGAAGGACTGCGCTGGCTGGAACCTGGCGAGGTCTGGGAAGCCAGCTGGGGCATCCGGTACCAGGCGACGCGCAAATCCCTGGCTGACGCGGCGAAGGCCTGACAACACCCGAATTTCCGCGACGCCAAGGAATTGGGGTCCCCGTAGCATCCGGGAAAAATCGGGCGGATATCACTTGGGTATGCTCCTGACCAAGAGATTTGTGGTGGTGGTCGGAGGCTTGCTGAGTGGTTGTTCAGGTATTCACGGAAGATGAGTTGGAGGGGCTCCGGGGGTTCCCTGAGATCGGCACGGATGAGTTGTTCCGGTTTTTTACCCTGTCGGCGGCGGATCTTGCGTTTGTTGACCCTGGCCGGGGACGGGGTGCCTCGGACAGGCTTGGCCTCGCGGTAGCGCTGTGTGCATTGCCGTGGCTTGGGTTCGTGCCGGATGAGGTGTCGTCCGCACCGCAGGTGGCGGTCGCCCGGCTCGCTGATCAGCTCGGTATTGAGCCGGGCGAGCTACGGTCCTATGGTCGGCGGGCGAAGACCCGTACTGATCATCTGCGATTGGTCGCGAAGTATTTGGGTTGGCGGTTGCCGTCGACGCTGGAGTTCAAAGAGCTGGATGAGTTCTTGTTGGCGCGCGCCTTGGAGCATGACTCGCCGACGCTACTGTTCCGGCTGGCGTGTGAGTACCTGATCACGGCACGGGTTATCCGGCCAGGTCCGGTGACTGTGGTGAAGGCCGTTGCCCATGCCCGTGAGGTCGCACGGCAGGAGACGTTCGATCGGTTGGCGCCCGAGCTCGGTGACGAGCGCCGTGCCGGGTTGGATGCTCTGCTGGTGACCGATCCGAAGATCGGCATGACGCGTCTGCGGTGGCTGGGCAAGGGGCCGGTGGAAGCCACGCCTTCGGCAGTGAAGGCCGAGATCGAGAAGCTGGAGTTCCTGCGCGGCTTGGGCGCGCCCGCTCTGGACTTGTCGGTATTGCCGGCGGAGCGGCGCCGATTTCTGGCAACGATGGGCCGTCGAATGACCGCGCAATCGTTGGCTCGGCGCGAGCCGGAGCGTCGCTTCCCGATCCTGTTGACGGTGTTGGCGCAGTCAGGGACTGAGGTTCTGGACGAGGTTGTGCAGTTGTTCGATCAGGCCCTCTCGGCGCGGGAGAGCAGAGCCATGAACAGGATGCGGGACTATCTGGCTGAACGGGCCAGGGCCGGGGAGGATCGGCAGGCGCTGCTGGACGCTGTCCTGGCCATTGTCGCTGATCCAGGTGTGCCGGATGAGGAAGTTGGTGGCCTGATTCGTGGCGGGAGGATCGGGTGGGAACGGCTCCGGTCCGCGCAGTCGGCCGGGTTGCCTCCTCTGCCGCGTGATCATGGGCATCTCGCGGCTTTGGATGGTTCGTACGGGTACTTGAGGCAGTTCACCCCGCAGTTCCTCGCTTCTGTGACTTTCTCCGGCGGCACAGCCGCGACCGAGCTCCTCGAGGCGGTAGGGATCCTGCGGGAACTGAACGCAACAGGTACCCGGAAGGTCCCGGTGAACGCTCCGTCAGGGTTTGTCCCGGCACGATGGTCCGGGTACCTGAAGTCCGCAGCCGAGTCCGGGAACACCGTCGCCTACCGTCATTACTGGGAGCTGTGCACTTTGTTGGCCTTGCGTGACGGACTGCGCACAGGGGACGTGTTCGTGCCGGGTTCACGCCGCTACTCGGACCCGGCCGCTTACCTGCTCACCCCTGAGAAGTGGAAATTGCAACGTGCGGAGTTCTGCCGGTTGGTAGGTAAATCAGCCGACCCGACACGTGCGCTGGCCGCAGCGCAGGAGGAACTGAACGAAGCTCTCGGTGAGCTGGAAGAGGTTCTTGCCCGCGGGGACGGGCCGGTGCGCCTGGACGAGAACGGGAGCCTGGTCATTTCAGCACTGACGGCGGAAGACGTCCCGGCCGAGTCCGTGGCACTCAAGACGGAACTGACCGAGATGCTGCCTTTCGCGCCGATCGTGTCGCTGTTGATCGAACTGGACAAACGCACAGGTTACCTGGACTTCTTCACCCACGCCGGAGGCAAGCAATCCCGCAGCCCGGAACTGAAACGCAACCTGATCGCGGTGCTCCTGGCACACTCCACCAACCTTGGCCTGACACGGATGGCCGATGCCTGCGGTATCTCCTACGACGTGCTCGCCTGGACTGCGGAATGGTACGTCCGGGAGGAAACACTGCGTGCAGCGAACCTGGCCCTGATCAGCTACCACCAGAAATTGCCTCTGACCTCCGTATTCGGCACAGGGACACTGTCTTCATCGGACGGTCAGCGGTTCCCGACACGGGGGAAGTCCATCACGGCCAGGGCGATGAGCCGGTACTTCGCGAACGAAGGACTTTCGACGTACACGCACGTGACCGACCAGCACACCACGTACGGCACGAAGATCATCGTCGCGACCAAACGCGAGGCCCATTACGTCCTTGACGAGATCCTCGGGAACGCAACCGATCTCCCCATCACTGAACATGCCACCGACACCCACGGGGTGACGCTGGTCAACTTCGCCTTGTTCGACCTGCTGGGCTTGCAACTTTCCCCGCGCATCCGGGACCTTGGCAAGATCACCCTCAACCGGATGGGGTCACGGGCGCAGGTCGAAGCCGATTTCCCGAACACCGGAACTCTGTTGACACGCAAGCTGAACACGGACCTGATCGCCGAACACTACGATGACTTGCTCCGGCTGGCAGGATCGCTGAAATTCGGGCACGCCACCGCGTCGTTGCTGGTCGGCAAGCGGTCCGCCTCAGGCAGGCAGAACGCGCTGGCCGCGGCGTTGAAGGAGTACGGGGCATTGCGCAGAACCATCTACGCGGCCCGCTACCCGGCTGACCCTGAGTACCGCCGCCGGATCTCCCGCCACTGAACAAGGGAGAGTCGCCGCACGCACTCAAAAGGGACCTGCTCTACGCCCACGAAGGCATCATCCGGGGCCGGCACCTGGAACAACGGACCGAACAAGCATGGTGCCTCACACTCGTGACGAACTCTGTGGTGGCGTGGACTACCGAGTACTACGGTCTCGCTGTGGAATCGATGCGTCGATCCGGGCGGCGAATCGATGACGAGGTGCTGGCCCACATCTCCCCGACACACAGCGAGAATATAACTTTTTCGGATCGATCGACGTCGACGTAGAAGGTGAGCTGGCGCAGCTCGGCCCCACCGGGTACCGGCCGTTGCGGGTGCGCGACACACTGTTCTGACGGGTGGACCGCGCAGGGCTCAGTGGTGGTGTTGGGGCTTGAGGACCAATGCTCGGGAAAGTCACGTTAAGCAGGGTGGGGGCCAGACAGCAGGGGTTCTGGCCGGAGCTGCTGTTACGCCGGGCCGGGGGCGCCGTCGGTGGGCCGTCGTCCGATGCTTGATTTGTTGAGGTGGCCGTAAATCGTGGGGCGCGGAACCTGAAGCAGGTCGGCGATGCGTTGGACGGTGTGGTCCCCTGGGTCGTAGAGCTGTTGGGCGTGGTGGGCCTGGTCCGGGGTGAGCTTCGGGCGCCTTCCTCCGGTTCGTCCGCGGGCCCGGGCGGCGGCGAGGCCGTCGCGGGTGTTGGCGATGATGAGTTCTCGTTGCAGTTCGGCGAGGACGGAGAGCATCCCGAACATCGCCCGCCCTTCCGCGGTCGCGGTGTCGATGCCTTGCTCAAGGCCGCGCAATCCCACACCACGTTCCCGGAGGGCTGCGCCGAGGGTGACGAGGTGGAGTACCGACCGGCCGAGTCTGTCCAGGCGGGTGATGACGAGCTGGTCGCCGGCCCGGTTGGCGGAGGCGAGGGCTTTGTCGAGCCTCCGCCTTCTGCCCCACGGAAGACACCACCCACGGCTCCAGGCCGGCAGGGCTCCACTGAGAGCCTCGTTCACCGACGCTCTCGACAATCCGATCGACCCGTTCACAGGCAAGCAGCAGCAACCAGCGGACAAGGTTACATGTGCACGTGCAGGCGCCGTGCGGCCTCGGCGATTGACCCGGTCAGTGAGGGATACACGGCGAAGGTGCTGGCGAGGTCATCGACGTGCAGTTTCTGCGTGACAGCGATGGCGATGGGAAAGATCAGCTCGGAGGCGTTCGGTCCCACCACGACTCCGCCGATCACTGTGCCTGATCCCTTGCGGGCGATGATCTTGACGAAGCCATCCTTGTGGTTGCGCATTTTCGCGCGCGCGTTGCTGATCAGGGGGAGCTTGACAACATCGCCCTGGTATTTGTCCGATATGACATCTTCCTCGGACACGCCCACGGTGGCGATCTCCGGAGAGGTGAAGATATTCGAGGCCACCTGGAGCAGTTTCAGCGGGGTGACGCCGTCTCCCAGGATGTGGGCGATCGCTATGCGGCCCTGCATGGCGGCCACGGAGGCCAATGCGAAAACGCCGGTGCAGTCACCCGCCGCGTAGATGTTTGGTGCGGTCGTCCGGGATACGCCGTCCACCTTTATGTGTCCGCTCGCGGTGAGCTCCACGCCGGCTTCCTCCAGCCCGATGCCTTCGGTGTTCGGGATGGACCCGACGCACACGAGGCAGTGGCTGCCGGTGACTTTGACGCCGTCGCCCAGCATCACGGCCACTCCGTCGCCCGTGCGCTCCACGGACTCCGCACGGGACCGGGCGAGGACTTTGACCCCGCGGCGTTCAAAGACGCCCTCCAGCACCTTCGCGGCGTCAATATCGGACCCGGGCAGGACACGGTCTCCGCTGGAAATCAGGGTCACCTTGGAGCCCAGTCCGTTGTAGGCGGAGGCGAACTCGGCACCGGTCACGCCGGACCCCACCACAATGAGCTCCTCCGGCAACTCCTCAAGGTTGTATATCTGGGCCCAGTTCAGGATGCGCTCACCGTCGGGCACGGCGGTGGGCAATTCGCGCGGGTGGGCGCCGACTGCCAGGAGGATCGCGTCGGCTTCCACGATCTCGGTGCCGTCGGCGCCGAGGACCTCGATTGTGTGGTTGTCCAGCATCTTGCCGGAGCCCATGAGAATGCGGACACCCAGGTTTTCGAGGCTTTCCCGGATGTCAGCGGACTGCTGACGGGCAAGCTTGAGGAGGCGGTCGTTGATGTGTTTGAGGTCCGCGCCTATGGCCGGCGTGCAGTCGCCCCCGTCGACGTCGAACCTGACCCCCAGCTCTCCGGCCTCACCGACGCGCGTCATCAGGTCCGCCGTCGCGATCAGTGTCTTGGACGGGACGACGTCGGTGAGCACCGCCGATCCGCCGAGCCCGGCGCGTTCGATGACGGTCACCTCCGCGCCGAGGGAGGCGGCGACCATGGCGGCTTCATAACCGCCGGGGCCTCCGCCGAGGATTGCGATGCGGGGTGAGCTGAAAATCGGATTCTGCGCCATGAAAATCGTTCTCGTTTCTAAGATTGCTTGGCAGTGTGGTGTGGGACGTGCGGGTCTAAGCGACTCACCGGACCACGGCCAGGGGTTCTGGGTTCTGAACGCTCAGGTTCTGCGCGTCAGTCCGTATTCGTCCGGCTGCTTGCATGGGGAGGGTCCGCCATATGCTGCCGGATACCTGGAGGGTCAGATGGTCCCCGACGATCACCACTTCCTTTGGCGAGATGCCGAAAGAGTTGAGCCCGTTGGCGGAAAGCCAGTTCAGGGGCCGATCGTGCAGGGCCTTGTCGTGGGGGTAGTCACGCAGGTCAATTGAGGGAAGTCGCATGGGTACCTCGATTCTTGATGGACGGAGCGGTGCGCTGTGACTCTGAGCCCGTGCGGAGGAGCGGCGTTCTGCAGGCCCTGCTGTGCGTCCGGCATGGACCGTGCGGGATGGCACCGGCGCAGTGCAGGGCAAGATCGGGTCCCGGGACCGCGTTCGCCGTCCTCTGCCTCCCCGTCTCAATAGACGAGACTCGCCGCTGGAGACGCAGAGGCGGTGGGTCCAGGCCTTGGCGACCAAATAGATGGGCCTGGGTGAGATGTCCTCCTCGAGTTTTTCGAGGGAGCGTCCGTGGGTCTCGGGGACTTGGGTTGCGCGCTGATCGCCAGGATCCCGCCCCCGCGAACAGGAAGAACGTGGTGGAGATGCCGACGGTTGCTACGACCGAAGGAAAGTAGACGCTGATGAGGTCGGGGCGAGAGCAGGTGCCGAGGCGCCACCGACGGCCGGGCGAATAATCAGGATTCATGGGATCACCGAACTGTGGTCGGAGACGCCTGTGGTGCGTCGTGTTCGGCCGTCTCGAGTGCTTTGGTCGTGTAGATGCGGTAGCCTGCCTCGGGCCGGTACCCGTGGATCTCGGGAGTGTCCAGGTTCTCCAGGAAGGTGAGGGTGTCCTGGCTGACGAGCTGGCCGGGGACAAGGACAGGGAACCCGGGCGGGTAGGGGGTGACGAAGGTCGCCGAGACGACTTGCTGGTCGCGGTCGAGCCGTTCCTGGACTTCGGAGGCGGGCACATATTCGCAGGCGTCGTCCTCGTAGGAGAGGAAGAATGCCCGGCGGACGTCGCCTTCCGGGGTCCGTGGGCTCGATGGCGTGAGGAACGCCGGGTGGAAGCCGCTGAAGTCCGGCAGCGGCGCGGAGGGGTTGCTCTGCTTGGCCACGGCGCGCAAGTGCACCGCCTCCTCGGCCAGGCTCATCTCCCCGGATTGGGTCTCGAGGTCGCGGGCGATAGTGACGAGGACCTCGATGAGGTAGGCCACCGAGCTGCGGGTGGTTCCGATGTTCGTCATGAACAGCACGGTGTTTCGGGAGGTCTTGTTGACCTGGATCCCGAACTTATCCATCAGCTGCTCGCGCTTGAACGTTGCGCCGTCGATCCCGGTGAGCCCGATGTAGAGGCTGATCCGGGAGGGGTCCAGGACGAACTCATCCTGGTCCCAGGCTGTGATCATGTTGCTGAGTCCTGAACGCAGCGGCTGGTCGATCCCCGAGGCGCGGAACTGGCTCGGGATGAGCTCGGCTGTCGAGAGGCAGTGCATGTATTTGCTCAGCAGTGGATGGCGGTCGATGGCGTCACGCAGTCGCATGGCGTACTCGAGCTGTTTTTGCACCAGCTCGTACCCCTCTAGGGCCGCCTGCCTGCGGCCGACGTCCAACGACGCCAGGATCTGGTAGTTCGGTGACGTCGAGGTGTGTGCCATGTAGGCCTCGTGGAATGGCTCCTTCGCCCGGTGCTTGAAGTCCTGGTCCCAGATGTGGATCATCGACCCTTGGCGCAGCGAGGTAAGGGTCTTGTGGGTCGATTGCGTGGAGTAGACGCGTACCCTGGTTCGGTCCGGGTCGGGGACGAGTCGGGCCTCAAGGAGCGCCTCGTCGTCGTCGCCGAGTTCGGCGGCTTGCGCCTCGTACCGCTCGCGCATCTTCGGGTTCCGGATTTTTTCCGCGAGGGTGCGCGCGGCGCGCATCGCCGTGCGCGGGCGGTAGACAGGGTGGAACCTGGCGAACGCGAACCACGCTTCGTCCCACAGGAACACCAGGTCCGGCTTGATGGCCAGGCACTCCTCCATGACCCGAGCCACGTCGTAGACGATCCCGTCGAACGTGCAGTTCGTCAGCATGATGAGCTTGACCCGGTCCAGCTTGCCCGCCGCCCGCAGGGCCAGCAGCTGGGCCTTGATCTCGCGGATCGGGACCGCGCCATACATCGCGTACTCGTTCAGCGGGTAGGCCTCGAGATAGGTCACGTGCGCGCCGGAGAGCATGAGCCCGTAATGGTGCGACTGGTGGCAGTTGCGATCCACAAGCGCGATGTCTCCAGGCCCCAGGAGCGCCTGCGCGACGATCTTGTTCGCGGTCGAGGTGCCGTTGGTGACGAAGTACGTGTGCCGCGAGCCGAAGGTCTCCGCCGCCAACAGCTGTGCCTCCCGCAGCGGCCCGGTGGGTTCGAGCAGCGAGTCCAGACCGCCGCCGGTGGACGAGGTCTCGGCGAGGAAAATGTCCAGGCCGTAGAAGTCGACCATGTCCCGGATCCAGTGCGAGTTAACGATCGACTTGCCCTGGGAGATGGGGAGTGCGTGGAACACGCCGGTCGGACGGTGGCTGTAACGGCGTAGTGCCTCGAAGAACGGTGCCCGGTACCGGTGGTCGACCCCGGCGAGGACGCTCAGGTGGAGCTCGAGGTAGCCCTCCCGGGCGTGGAACACTCTGCGGAAGTGGTGGCTCACTTGGCCCGCTATCTCCTCGACCGCGATCTCGGTCATGAGGTAGAGGTCGATCTCGGGTCGGATCCGGGCGATCCGCAGGGCGAGGATCTGGGCTCGTTCGTCGGGGGAATGGTCGGCCAGATCCTCGGCCACCAAGCGGTCCCGGAATTCCTCGAGGGCGGATAGGTCCCGGGCGGCAGCATGGGCGAAGCGTCTGCGGATCAGGCAGGCTTGCAGGTTGGCGTTGAGACGGGCGGCCAGCACGGCCTCCTCGCCGCTTCCGACGATGACGAGCTCGTAGACGAACTCGTCATTAGGTCGGCGCCAGCTGCGGACCTCGTCTCGGAGAAGTCGCTCTTGCTCCGAGGTGAGCGTCTCGACGACGAGGACCTCGAAGTAGGGCCTGCCCGGTGCCGCCGGCTCCGAGAACACACCGTCGATCGCGCTCTCCTCGTGCACGCCGTCGGCCCACGAGTCCTCGGCTCCGCTGCGGTAGGTCTCCGTGACGAGGCTCCTGTTGATCCGGGCCACCGATCGCGCGAAGTGTTCGTAACGGCCCGAGGTGAACAGGTCCTCCACACGACCGTAGCCTTCCGCACCAGGGAAGGCCCAGAACCGTTCGAGCGGAGCCAGGTCCTTCATGATCCCGGCCACGGCCCCGACGAGCTCCTCGGCCTGCTGCCCCCGGGAGACCAAGGTGGCGAGCCGGCCGCACACCTCCTCGAGCTTGGACCACGTGTCAAGCCTGGCCTGCCCCCATGCGTTGTATGCCTGCCCCGATAACTTCAGCATGAGCCTCTCCTTTGTGACGCTTCTGTTGGTGTGGTGGTCTATGGGTGTGGTGGCGGCGAGCCGGGCTTGGATGCCGGTCAGCGCCGAGCCCCTGCAGACGTTTCGGGCCCGTGCCCCTTCACTGCAGGCGTCCTTGCCTAGTTTTTGTGGACGAGGCAGACCGCGCCGGTGGTGACGTTCTCATCAAGTGCCTCGCGCTTGTCCTAAGTACCCAAGTGCGCATGAGCGGCGGTGCTGGCAGCAGCGGCGACAGCCCCGGAGGGCGGACTCAGAGCCCGGCAGCCTTCCGCATTTCGCCAGCTACCCATGACGCTCCTCGAATCCACCCCGCCTGGGCAGAGCTCGTTGACGGCGTTCCTGAAGTCGTTGACGCGGAAGGGTTTGGTCAGGTAAATCGAGGCGCCGGCAGCCAGGCCTTTGAGTTCATCGGCGGCTGCGGCACGGCCCGTGAGCATGAGCAGCGGCGCTCGAGTGACGTTCCTCAAGTCGCGCACAATGTTCAGACCATCGGTGTCGGGAAGTTTGGCCTCCAGGGTGATCAGTACAGGGTTCAGTCCGCGGGCATGTGTGAGCGCGGCAGCACCTGTGCGCACCGCGCGCACGTCGAATCCCTCCTGGGTCAGGATCATGGTGATGAGATCGGCGATGTCTTCGTCTTTTTCAATGACGAGGCAGGTTCCCCTAGACATGTCCGCTCCCGATCTGCCGATCCACAGCGTCCATGACGCTGCTATCTACTAACGCCCCGGTTTTGCGGAATCGGCCTCCTCGCTGGTTCACGGCCCGGCGCGGGGACCGGCAGGTCGGCTCCGCGGGCCGCCGTCCACAGGGCATACCATTCGTGACTGGTCATGAGGGTGGCTTGATACTCTGCTTCCCGGCTCGCCAGGATCCGTGTGGGGTCCCTCGTCCCGATGACTGGTTCGATCCCGGCGGGGTGTTTCATCAGCCATGCCAGGACAATGGCTTCGGGCGTGGTGTCTCTGCCGTGGGCGAGGGAGAGGACCAGTTTGGCCGTGGCCGCCTGTTCCGGTGTGTGGGCCGTGGATGCACGACCCGAGTAGACACCCCTGGCGAGTGGGGCCCAGGCCTGGAGGCTGACGGAGTTGCCCAGGCAGTATTCGATGGTTCCCTCGGGGAAGCTGTACCTGCTTCCATCCGGGTGGTTGACGAGGATACCGGTCTCGATCCAGTCCCTCTTGCCCAGGCTCATTTCGAGCTGGTTGATGACGATGGGTGTGTCCAGGTGCTTCTGGAGCGAAGCGATCTGGGCGCCGGACATGTTGGAGACGCCAAGATGCCGGACCTTGCCGCAGGACCGCAGAAACTCGAAGGCCGAAGCGATCTGTCCTGCTTCCAGGAGCGGGTCAGCCCGGTTGAGCAGGAGCGTATCGATGTAGTCTGTTTTCAGTCGCGTCAGGCTGCGCTCTACACTCTCAATGATCGCGGCGCCGTCCAGGTCATAGTGCGGCACTTCACCACTGGCGTTGCTGAGTCCGCAGTGCGTGTTGATTTGGATGCGCTCCCGCAGGCCCCTCGAACGGGAAAGGACCTCTCCGAAGACGGCTTCGGATTTGCCGAATCGGTAGGCTTCCGCTTGGTCGAAGATCCCGATTCCCGCTTCCAGGGCGGCCTCGACGGCGGCTTCGGCCTCGTCAATCTCGGTCAGCCCGTACGGTGCAGATGACCAATCGCCGCCAAGACCCATGCACCCATAGACGACATGGCCTGAGCCCGTGATTTTTTCACCATTCATGATTCTCCTGTCAACGCGCTTCCAGCTATGAGGCGGAGCGTGCGTAAGTGGGTGCAGAAACCGCTGAGGCCTTCGGCCCGGCGGTTCCGGCAGGCTCCCCACAGGCTGCCGGTTGAGAGGGATGTTGCCTGGAGGAGTTCGGAGAGGTCGTTCACGACGTAGCTCGCGCCGGCGGCCTTCAGTTGCCGGGCGCCGCCGCCGGTCAGGGGGAGCTGGTGATAAGCGTCGGCTTCGTCCGCTTCGGTCAGCTCCGTGCGGTGGATGTTCTCCGCCACCTGAGTGACGATCCCTTCGGGTGGGTGTTAGGCCGCCGGTTGGATTGCTCCGAGGCGGGTGTCGAAGAGTGCTTCGGCGCGGTGGATCAGGTGCTCGGGGACGTCGGTGTCGTAGTCGTGCTCTGCCCGTCCGAGGAACACGGCGGTTCCGGCGGCGTCGGGCAGGTCCAGCCCGGTGTCGTGGAGCAGCTGTGCGGCCCGGACGTTTGGCCGGGGTTCCGCGGCGTGGTGGTCAGCGTTCAGGTACACGTGCCAGTCGCCCCGGGCGACGCATTCCAGACCGCCCGAAAGGAGGACTTCCAGGCTGCCGTGCCGGGCGTCGAGGTTTTCAACGGTGACCGCCTCGCTAAGCCGCGCGGGGATGATCAGCGCAAAGCATTTGTGAATCATGGGTCTGTTCTTTTCTGAGGATTCGGTGAGGGAGCGGCGTGACCCGGCCGGCTACTTCCTTTCCTCCCCCTCGGTGGTCGAAGTACGCGCTCATGGTTTGTTTCCAGGCATCCCGGTGGACAGACGCCGCTGGTGTGAGCACACCGTCGAGGTCAAAGAGCAGCGCCCGGGCATCGGACCAGTCGGGGCTAAAAGTTTCCATGGGGTGCTTTCGGACTGGGACGGTCGGGTTAGGTCCTCATGAGGTGACGGCGCTGGCGGTGCGGCCGATCATGACGGTTGCTGGTTCCTCGGCCCGGAGCTCCACGGGTGTTCCGGCGACGAGGATCAGTTCGCTGTCGCCGTGGCCGGCTTCCAGGACGAACGTTGCTTGATGGTGCTCGAGCGAGATGCGTACGGTGTTGCCATGCCATTGAATGCTGAAGTTGATCCGGGTCCAGTGTTCGGGCAGCGAGGGGTTGAATGACATCTGGCCTCCCAGGACGCGGAAACCGCCGAAGCCGCTGACGACTGTTTGCCAGGTTCCTCCTGCCGAGGCGATGTGGATGCCTTCTTCTGTGTTGCCTTGGTTGTCCTGGAGGTCCGCGAAGGCCGAGCGGTTGAAGTACTGCAGCGCCCGGGTCGAGTCTCCGACTTCCAGGCCCATGATGGCGTGGATGGCCGGGCTCAGGGAGGACTTGTGCAGGGTGCGCGCCTCGTAGAAGTCGTAGTTGGATTTCTTGGCGTTCGGGCTGAAGTCGTCGGGCAGCAGATACATGAGCATGAGGACGTCGGCCTGTTTGAGCAGCATGGTGTCTTCGCAGTTGAAGTGGTTGTACCCCTCGGGGTATCGCGGCATGTCGTTGCTGTCCCATTGGGTGACCGGGACATCCTTCAACGAAAAGTAACCGTCGAATTGCTCGATCACGGGGGCGTCCGTGTCCGAGGCGTCCACGATCCTTGCCGCGACGGTTTCCCAGAGCAGTGCCTCCTCGGCGGAGAGTCCGATTCTGTTGCCCAGCTCCGCCAGGCGTTCGGGATGGCTGCACGCCAGCTGATGGTGAAGGTGGGCTGACTGGCCTAGGTGCCAGCGGACCATCCGATTCGTGAACGCGTTGTTGTTCACGTGGGAATGGAACTCGTCCGGTCCCATGACCTGGTTGATGCTGTAGGTGTCGCTTGCCGGGTCATGCTGCATCAGATCGGTCCAGAACCGGCTGGTTTCGAAGAGGATCTCGGCACCGTAGTCCAGAAGAAAGTCCCTGTCCCCGGTCGCCGCGACGTAGCTCAGGACAGCGTACGCTACGTCGGCGGATACGTGGACTTCTTCGTCCCGGGTCCAGAATCGGTTCAGCCCGTCAGGAGTCCATTGCGGGCACTCTTCCCGGCCGGTGTCGGCTGATTCCCAGGGATAGCGAGCCCCCTTGGTGCCGTTCTCGCTGGAAACGTTGCGGGCGCCGGGCAGCGTGTGGTGTCTGTACGTCAACAGGGCGCGGGCCGCCTGAGGCTGTGTGTAAGTGAAGAATGGCAGCATCATGATCTCGGTGTCCCAGAAGACGTGCCCGCGGTAGCCTTCACCGGAAAGTGATTTTGCTCCGACGCTTGTTTCCGGATCGTCCGGGTTGGCCGTGATCAGCAGGTGGTAGATGTTGAAGCGGACGGCCTTTGCCGCGTCGGGGTCACCGACAATTTCGCAGTCGCTGGCGGACCACAACGTCTCCCAGGCCTCGACGCTTTCGGCGAGGCGAGTGTCGAACCCCACAGCCCGGTGGGCGTCGAGGGCCTGGGACGTGCGGCCGCGGATGGTCATGCCCTCCAGGTTGTCCCGCGAGGTAGAGATGGCGACCAGTTTGTCCACATGCAGTGTCTCGCCGGCGGATATTTCGAAGCTGACGTTTTCGGCAATGTGTTCATGGCGTTGAGTCACCAGATGCTCGACAGGAAGGTGTGACGATTCCAGTGCTGCTGCGTACCCTAGGGATACGCCACTTTGGATGGTCTGCATCTCGAGGTAGATGCCTTCCTCAAGCCTGACCCTCGCGCGTTCGGTGAGATGCTTGCTGCGCGCCCATTTCTCCCACTTCGCCCAGGGACTGAATTCGGTGTCCTCCGGGTACGCGGGCAGGCGCTCCAAGTTACGCCGGCGTCCGTCAAGTGCGCTCTCAACCGTGATGCGGGAGCGGTGGTTTAGTGGCGTGATCTCCGCTCGGATGGCGCACAGTTCCCGGTGTGCCATGCTCGCCATCCTGATTGTTTCTACCCGAGTCTGGCGGCCGGCACGATCCTGGAAGACAGTCGAGCGCCACAGGATGCCTTGGCGCAGATCCAGCGCCCGCTCGTGCCCGAGGACGATGCTGGACTGCACGTCAAGGCGTTCACCGTCGACGCTCACCGAAAGGGACAACCAGTCTGGGGCGTTGACAAGGTTGGTGACCGGGGAATCGGTGCTGTCATAGACGCCGCCGAGGTACGATCCGGCGAGTTCGCCAAGGTGGCCTTCCTCAAGTGAACCCCGTGTGCCGGTCCTGCCGTTCCCCACGGTAAAGATGGTCTCGTAGTAGTTGGATTGAGCCAGATGGAGTCCCGACTCCTTGATCAGCCATTCATCAGGGCTGAGAGTATTGTGCAGCATATTGTTTCTCTCTGGATCGGGGGTACGGCGGATGCGGTCAGG
Organism: Arthrobacter sp. DMZ02-1R; assembly: GCF_057747935.1. Lineage (NCBI taxonomy): Bacteria > Bacillati > Actinomycetota > Actinomycetes > Micrococcales > Micrococcaceae > Arthrobacter > Arthrobacter sp. DMZ02-1R. Next base: position 157,056 of record NZ_CM173230.1, on the reverse strand, counting down.
CCAGCGACAAGCTGCCGTAGGTGTCCAGAATCTGGCGGTTGGTCTCAGCCAGGTCGCGGTATGCCAGCCCGGGCTCGGAACAACGCTGTGCGCCCAGCGCGTTTCCATAGCGGGCTGCTGATACGAAGTCGTGGTGTTCGAGGTAGCCGAATGCCATCCCTGCGGCAAAGGAATCGCCGCATCCTGTCGTGTCAATGACTTCCCGGACCGGTACGGGCGGCACGAAGTCTTCCTGGAGGGCGCCGTCCCTGTCCAGCCGGTAGAGCACGCACCCCTTTTCGTCGAGTGTGATGCAGACGGCCTGGACTCCCCTGCGGAGGCAGTGTTCGGCAAAGCGTGGCATTTCCGCGACCGGAAGAGGAGCACCAAAGACCGATTCGCTCGACTCGAACCCGGCCGCGAACCAGCTGCACCCGGCCTCTTCAAGGTTCATCTTCAGCATGTCGACGTTGCCCAACCAGGCGTCCCGGTCCACCCAGAGACGCCGGACGCGTTCGCCGCGCAGGCTCAGAGCATTGGTCGGGCCATGGCCGTCGAGCAGGATCGCGCCGTTGCTGTTCTGCCTGATGTAAGCCAGAGTCTGGTTGCTGACCTCATAGTCCGTGATGGGCACGCACACGAAGGCGTCGGCATCCAGGACAAACCTTACGTCCTTGGGCAGGATGGGGCTCATGAATCCGGTTTGCCGTTCGATGCGGACGTTCTGGTCGACGTAGTCAAGTTCAACGATGTCGCCGCTGTCGGTTACGGAACGGAGGCCCGTCAGGTCCACGTTCGGGAGTCCCTTCAACAGGTTCTTGATGGGTTCCTCGTCCTCTCTCCGGACATGGACCACGGGGCAGATGCGGTCGCTGGTCGCCATCAATGCCGACAGCGCAGCAACGGTGTAGAGAACGCAGCCGTACTTGTCCAGGATTTCTCCGCGGTGTGTGGTGATGCGGTCGTGAGGTATCGGGCCGAGGACCGCGACAGTGCGATGGGAAGACATGATTGCTCCTTGGTGCTCTACGACAGCGGTGCGGGGGTGCGCACCACTGGGAATGCGGTTGAGGGAGGCCTTTTGATTCAAGCCAATGCCGGCTGCAGCGGGATGCCGTGCCCCTGCATTCGCAGTAACGCGTCGGATTGCAGCTCAGGTGATTCGCCTGGATGTCCTCGCCGGGAGCCTTCGACGCAGCTTGAGCATCCCCCACAGGGCCAGAATGACTGCCAGCAGACCCAGCGCCCAGCCCAGTGCGGGTTGGGCGGAGAGCTCCGCCGCCACAGTGATAACCAGCAGGACCAGCGGCTACTTGACGGATCCGGCGGTCAGCCCCCGGACGAAGAAGCGCTGGAGGGCGAAGAAGACGATCAACGGCACGATCATGGTGATGAACGATCCGGCGGCCACGCGCTGCCACCCTTGGCCGTACTGGCCCAGCAGGAGGTAGAGGCCCTGTGTGAGGACTGCATTGTCGCCGGACTGGATGAAGATGTAGGCGACGAGGAAGTCATTCCATACCCAGAGGAACTGGAAGATCGCGAAGGACGCCAGGGCAGGAACCGACATCGGTATGACGAGCCGCCAGAAGATCTGGTAGTGGCTGGCGCCGTCCACGCGTGCCGCCTCGATGAGCGTGTACGGCAGCGTGGACATGAAATTCCGCATGATGTAGATCGCCAGGGGAAGCGCGAAGGTCACGTGCACGATCCACGCGGCGGGGTACTGCCCGATGATCTGAATCCCGAGGTTCTGCTTGATCCACACGAACATCTGCAGGATGGGAATGAACGCGATCTGCGCAGGCACCACCATGAGGGCGAGCAGGGCCGCGAAGTACACCTCCTTGCCCTTGAACTTCAGGAAGGTGAAGGCGTAAGCCGCCATCGCTGCGAACAGGATCGGCAGCACGGTCGCAGGCACCGCGACCGCGAGCGAGTTGAAGAAGAACTGGCCCACGTTCATGCTCTGGAAGGCGTCGGCGAAGTTCGCCAATGTCCAGTTGGTGCCGAGCGGGTTGCCGAAAACGGTCCACCATCCGCTCGAGAGGGCGTCGTCCTTGGGCCGGAAACTCGTCACGAGCAACCCGATGATCGGGAAGACCCAGATGAGTGCGAGGACTCCGAGGGTGATCTTCACCCCGAGGTGGCGCTTCGCCCTCTCGGGGCGCGTGGGCGACGTCGTTGCCGCGCCATGGGTGCGGGTTCTGGTTGTAGTGCTCATCTGTTGGCCTCCTGCGTCCGGTAGCTGCGGACTTGGTAGACGATGACCGGGCTAATGGCGATCATCAGGACGACGACGACAGCGGCTGCCTTGCCGGGATTCTGGAAGCTGAAGAGCTCGTTGTAGAAGTCGACGGCGAGAACGCTCGTGTTGTATTGACCCCCGGTCATCGCGTAGACGATGTCGAAGAGCTTCATGACGGTGATCAGGATGGTCACGAAGACGGAGATGATCGATCCCCAGATCTGCGGGACGATGACCTGGAAGAACGCCTGCCGCTGGCTGGCCCCGTCCAGCACGGCCGCCTCGATGGTCTCCTCCGGGACGCCCTTGATCGCGGCGGAGAGCAGGACCATGGCGAAACCCGCGTTGAGCCAAACGACAATGACCATGAGGAGGAAGCTGTTGAGCCTGCCGGCGTCGATCGTGAGCCACGGCACGGGCGGCTGGTTGGTGACCGAGGTCCAGATCTGGTTAAGCAGGTAGACCTGCGGCTGGCCGGACGGAGCGTAGAAATAGATGAACCGCCAGATGGTGGCCGCCGCGACCGAGCTGACGACCATCGGCAGGAAGACTGTGGACTTGAAGACTTTCTCCAAACGGGGGCCGACGCGGTCCGCGAGTACCGCGACTAGGAGCCCGGCGGCGACTGTGAAGGCGGGGACTACGGCGACCCAGAGGAGGTTGTTCAGCAGGATTGAGAGGAAGTCCGAGTTGCTGAACAGCGAGATGTAGTTGGTGAGGCCAACGAAGGCGTCGGCCTCACCGCGGTGGGTTCCGGGAGTGGTGAAGCTTTGGATGAAGGTCCGCACGGCGGGGTAAAGCTGGAATCCGCCGATGAGGAGGATCACCGGGCCGATGAAGACGTAGGGCAGCAAGCGCTGCTTCCACCGGTCTCGTGTGCGCTCCACCAGGGCGTTTAGGGCCCAATAGAGGATAAGGGTGACGGCGAGCCCTCCGATAACGGAAAGCAACGCGCTGAGGATTGCCATGGTATTCCCCTGACGTCGTTGTGAGGTGTGAGACTCTTTGCGGGTGTGTGATTTTGGGATGGTGCGCGGCACCGGCGCCGGTATGGTGCCGGTGCCGCGCGGGGCGGCCCTGCGGTTCAAGGGCGCCGATGCGTCACTTGTTGGCCGGCCAGGACGCGTCGATCTGCTTGAACGCGTTGTCCATCGACGTCTGCCCGGCGAACCACTGCGTGAGGAACTTCCACATGGTTCCCGAGCCGACCTCTGCCGGCATCAGGTCATCGGCGCTGAAGCCGAACACCTTCGTGTCCTTCATGAGGCTTGCTGCCCGCGCCTGCAGATGGCTTGTGTACTTCGAGGGGTCGAAGTTGTTGTGCGGCGAGAGGAAGATGGCCTGGCCCGCGTAGCCGTTGGTGCCGAAGTCCTTGCCCACGAGGTAGTCGACGACCTTCTTCGTCGCATCGTCCTTGCTGAAAGCACCGACGAGATCGCCGCCGCCCTGCATGCTCACCGGCGTTCCCTCCGGGGAGGGAAGCTGGAAGAAGTCCACGTGGGCGAGGTTGCCGGCTTTGATTTCCGCCTTGATCGCGTCGGGGAAGAAGTCCGCGATGAACGAACCCTGGCGCATCATGAAGCACTGACTGTTGGCCTTGCCATCAACGAAGAGCTGATTGCCGGCCGTCTGGAAGCTCGTGGTCGCGATCGCTGCGCCGCCGCCGTTGACCTGCCCCTGTGTCATGAGCTCGTCTGCCAAGCGCTGGCCAGACTTCTTCACGATGTCGCTGTCGAACTTGAGCTTTCCTGCGATCCAGTCGTTGTAGGCGGAGAGGCCACCAAAGCGCAGCACGTACTCCTGCAGCCAGTCCGCGGCAGCCCATCCGGTTGCGGCGCCCGATTCAGCGCCCGCGCACCACGGATAGCCCAACCCGTCGGTCTTGATCTTCCGCTCAAGCGCCTTGAGCTCAGCGTCCGTCTTCGGGACCGCGAGTCCAGCCTTGGCGAACGCCGTCGGGTTGAACCAGACGAGCGACTTTACGTTGACCGAATACGGCAGCCCATACGTCTTTCCGTCGAACTTGGCGATGTCGCCCAAACCGTTCGCCTCGTCCGAAGTAACGGACTTCACGTCGATACCGAGGTCCTCGAGAGGGTACAGGTTCTTCACCTGGCTCTTGAGCACACCCGGCTGCGGGTAGATCGCAATATCCGGCGCATTACCAGCCGCCACCTTGGTGACGATCGCGGTCGCGAAGTCGGTCGCGCCGTCGTACTTGACCTTGATCCCGCTGGTCTTCGACCACTGGTCCAGGTCGGCCTGGAAGGCCTGGGCCTGGGCGTCCGTGAAAGCGCCCGTAATCGTGATCGTCTTGCCGGTGCCCGAGCCCTCGCCGGAACCGGATCCGGATCCGGCAGAGCATCCGGCAAGCGCGATGGCGGCGACAGCGAGGCTCGCGGTAACCACCTTGGTTTGCAGTTTCATATTCTTCCTTTCAGGTTTGGAGGAATCTCCAAAACGATTTGCAACTATTGCAGGCCCTGGCGCCCCGGCCTGGGTGCGCTCCGGGAGTTTCGTAGACATGGAGTCTCTCCTGTTCAGGGGGCCGATGGCCCGGGGGTCCGTTCCGACGCCCGGACCATCGGCTCACAACTTGGCTACTTGGCGGCTTCGATGGCCGACTGCATGTCGGCCACCGCCTGGTCGACCGTCTTCTCCCCCTTGAGGGCGGCGTAAGCGTTGTCCTCCACCGCCTTGGTTACGGCCGGGTAGAACGGCGTCACCGGGCGCGGGACGGCGTTCTCGATCGACGTCTTGAGGACCGGCAGGTAGGCGAGCTTGGACGTCAGGCTCGGGTCCGTGTACAGGGCGCCCAGGACAGGAGCCAGCGAGCCCTGTGTCGCGTAGAACTTCTCGGTTTCCTCACTCGTCATGAACTTCATGAAGTCCAGCGACGTGGCCTTGTTCTTGGAGTAAACGCTCATCGCCAGATTGTGACCGCCGAGGGACGAGGCGCCAGGGCCGGACTTGCCGGGAAGCGGGGAGATGCCGAACTTGTCGGCCACCTTGGAGGAACCGTCGGTCTTGCTCGCGATGTGTAGACATACGGCCAGTTGCGGAGGAACAGGAGCTTTCCGTCCTGGAAGGCGGTCCGCCTGTCCTCCTCCTTGTAGCCAGGGCCGAGGGGTAGAAGGGGCTCAGCCAGACGGCGTCAATCCTCAGCGCCTCCAGGTACGGGACTTTGGAGGTGATGCCCTTGATGTCGCCCAGGCCGTCGCCGTTCGCATCGGAGAAACTGCGCGGGTAGATCTGGTAGACAGCAGCCTGGCACCACCAGCTCGGGTCGGCGGCACCGTCAACCGTGGCGAGCTTGTCGAAAGCTTGTGTTGCGGACAAGGCGTTTCCTTCTCACTGTCAGGGCCGGAGATCATCCGCCGGACCCAAACGGGAACGTTGCCCGCGCGTCGACGCGCTTCGTCGACGCGTGTCAATAACCAATCGTAAGGAGAATACGAGAGAGTGTCAAGGGTCACATTTATTGTGCTGGGATCAGCTGTCGCGGGACGAACCGGTTTGGGCAGGCGCTCTGCCGGAGCTGCCCCGTTCAGTCAATTCAGGCTTTACCAGCTTCTGGAACGTGGCCGGATCCTCACCTCGAAGGCTCCGGACCAGATAGCTGACCGCCAGCCTGGCCAGCTCGCTGTGGTTCGGAGAAAAACCGGTCAAATTGGGATAGCTCGTCCGCGATCCATCCTCGCTGCTGTTCAGGCCTACCAACGACAAGTCCCGCGGGATGCGGAGCCCGTGCTCAGCAGCTGCCGCTGCGAAGCCCGGAACGGCCGGCTCATTGAACGTCAGTAGAGCGGTCATCCGGGGTGCCTTTTCCCGGATCGTGTCGAACGCGTTCCAGCCGCCATTGAACGTCGGGGACACGGTGAACACAGGCATCCGGACCCCCCTTGCCTCGGCGGCCGCCAGGACAGCGTCCTGCATTCTCACCATCGGTCCGTGACCGGCATCCAGTTCCTCCTGTGACCTCGTCAGATACGCCAAGTCCGTGTGGCCCAGTCCAAGGGCATACTCGAGAGCCATGTTGGCGGTGGCTTCGAAGTCCGCATCAACGAAAGCCTGTGACTGGAGGCCCCCGGTACGACCGATCGTGGTGAAGGGAAGATGCGCGTCCAGGAGGAACGACACCCGCTCGTCGACGGTTCGCACCTCCATCAGCACCACGCCCTCGACGATTCCCTGGCTGACGACCTTCCGCAACTCCTCGACGTCATTCGCACTGTAGGGCCAAAGCAGCAGGTGGTAGCCTTCGCTGCGGGCCTGCTCGGAGGCGGCTTGGATGTACTCGAAGTCGGTGAGGTTGAAACCAACCTCACCGATCGGAAAGATCAAGGCGATGATTCCCGTGCGTTTGCCGGCCAACCCCTGCGCCAGGGCGTTGGGAGTGTAATCAAGATCTTTCATCGCCCGCAGGACCTGTTGACGTGTCTGATCCGAAATCGGGCGTGTGCCGCTCAAAACGTAAGACACCGTGCTCCTGGAAACACCAGCAACACGGGCAACGTCCGCCATGGTGGCCAAGTGTGTCTCCTCCGGATCCGCGTCGGGCCAGGGGCCACCGGAGTCCTGCCCCCGAGCGAATTTCATCATCCCCCGAGCCAGCATATCGTGTGCGGTCTTGATTGGTGCAAGCCGGGCCGCTGTTTGCCCCGGTTCCCCGATTCTGGCTGCTCGGGGACAGTTCCGGTCGTCTCACACCTGTTCTTCGCCTTCAGGGCTCGGCTTTCCGCTTGAACGGTGACTGGGACCAGCAGGACGACTTGTTGTCCTGTTCGTCCGCTGACTGTCAGTGGACCCTGCGTCTCCGTAGCCATACGAATTCCAGCGGAGGGATGGTGAACCCGTCTAGGATGGGCACCGTCCGCCCCGTGAGGAGGTCGACGGGGTCGCTTGCGAATCCGGAGAGCGTAGCGGGGGCGATGGGCTGCGGCGTGTCCGCGAAATTCGCGAGGGCGAGGACGGCGCTATCTTCGCCGGGGCGCTGGTAGCCGAGCACGTGCCGGTTTTGCGTGTCGAACCCGATGAGCCGGTTCCCTGAGAACTCGGGCGTCTTCGTACGTACTTCGAGCAACTTCGTGAGTCCGGCAAAGATTTTTCCTGCAGGCGAGGTCCGGGCGTGACGGTGTTCGTAGCGCTCGGCGGAGTATCGTGGCCGGTGGACCCAACGGCTGTCTGCCTCATGACCGGGCTCCAACCCATAGTCGTAGTCGTTGAGTTGACCGACCTCGTCGCCGAGGTAGATGAGCGGAATGCCCCCCGTGCTGAGAGTGATCGAGTGGAGCAGAAGGATACGGCGGATCGCCTCGGGAGAACCGTCCTCGAGCCCGCACAGGGACGCCGTTGTGCCGGAGATCCGGCAGTCCCCGGTGCGTGGGTTGTCTTGGAACGCGACGCCGCGGCCGAAGCTTCCCGGGTGCCGGTTCGTGTAGAAAGAGTTGAGGAAGCGCCGGTGGTCGAAGCCGTTGATGCCCAGTTCTGCAGCGTCCTCGTCCGCGAAGGTCCAGCCGATGTCGTCATGGCTGCGCACGTAGTTCACCCATGCGGTGCCAGCCGGGAGATTGTGGCGGCGCTCGAGGGCCTGCGAGAGCAGCGACGTATCGCGGGTGGCAAGGGCCTCCCATCCAAGGGCCATCTCGAGCGGGTTATACGAGAGCTGGCATTCGGCCGGGTCAATGTACCCGACTATCTCGTCCGGATGCACGATGGCTTCGGACTTGAAAAGCAGCGCCGGCGCGGCGAGACGGCACACGGCATTGAACGCCCGCAGCAGCGCGTGGGCCTCGGGGAGGCTCTCGCAGGCGGTGCCGAGTTCCTTCCAGATGAACGCCACGGCATCCATACGCAGGATCTCCACGCCCTGGTTCGCGAGGAACAGCATCTCGCCGGCCATGGCGCGGAACACGGCCGGGTTCGAGTAGTTAAGGTCCCATTGAAAGGTGTGGAACGTGGCCCAGACCCAGCGACCGTCTGGCTGCTGCACGAACGAGCCGGGGTGGTCGTCGGGGAAGATCTCCCGGACGGTGCGTTCGTAGGCGTCCGGCATCGTGCGGTCAGGGAAGATCCAGTAGTAGTCGGCGAACTCGGGATCGCCTGCCGCGGCACGCCGGGCCCATTCGTGTTCATTCGAGGTGTGGTTGAAGATGAAGTCCACGACGAGGCTGACCCCGTTCGCCCGGAGTTCGGTCGAAACCTCGCGGAGGTCTTCCATCGTTCCGAGTTTGGGGTTTACCTGCCGGTAGCTTGAGACGGCGTACCCGCCGTCGGAGTTCGGCTCCGGGGCGAGAAACAGCGGCATGAGGTGGAGGTAGCTGAGCCCGAGCTCCGTGAAGTACGGGATCCGGGATCTGAGGCCGGCGAGATTCCCGGCGTAGCGGTCCACGTAGCAGACACCGCCGAGCATCTGCCGGGCCTGGAACCAGTCCGGATCCGCCTCGCGCCGGGCATCGAGCTCCTTCAGATCCGCGGGGCGGTCCTGCCAAGACACGGCGCATGCGATGACGAGGGACGCAAGTTGGTCGGTCCAGTCTTCCCGCGCGCCGTAAAGAGTACGGAAAAGCCTCTCAAGTTCCGGGAAGTATGTCTCGAACCGTCTGCCGAAATCCTCCCGCGCCGAACTGTCGCGTTGAAGTTCGGGAGCAGCCTCGAGGGCTTCAAGGACCCGCTGACGTGTTCCCTGCCTGTCGCCTATTCTGGTTCGCACAAGACCTCCTCCTCAGTCTTAAACTTCCAAACAATGTGAGCCGCGCCACGCGCACGTATACGTCCGCCGTAATACCGGTCGGTCCACGCCGTAAGCAGGTGGACCACTCTCCGAACCCAAAATGTCATTCCCGACCCCGCCAGGACCTCACGTCTCCGGACGTCGATATAGGGCGGCGTTTACCTGTCTTCGTTGACGTGAATGAGCCGCCACACCCCTGAGCGGGGGTCGAAGAAGAGATCCATGGTGCGAAGTTCAAATGTTGCACTGTTGCGCGCTTGCACATGCCAGCCCTCCAGAGCTGCGGTGCCGCTGCTCCCGGCGACGGTATCGGAGTTTTCCGGCTGTTTGCCGCGGTCGTCCCAATGACCAGCGGCGGCACCTGGATCGATAGCCCAGATGCAACCATAGAGGATCGCGAGGGGCACTTCTCTGGAGTCGAAGCGGATCTGCACTTCGGCGCTTGGGACGTTCTCGGTGTCCGTCGTGATGGTCGTCCTCCGGGTCTTGGGTCCTCCCGGGCCGTGCCCGGGTTTCTTCTTTTCGGTTGGGCCTGGGTGCGGTGTCGGGCATCCGTTTTTGTAGCGAGTGGCCAGGTGTTGCCCTTAAGGGATTCCAGCGGCCGTTGTTGCCATGCGGACAAGTTCGTGGTCGTGTCGACCGGCGCCAGGGACAAAGTCGTCCTTGCTCAGGACTGTCAGGCCGGAATCGGTGACTGTGTAGCCGCGCCAGCGGTCGTGGTCAGGATCTAGTCCGATGGTTGCTCCCGGTGGAACGCTGATGTTCTTGTCCAGGATTGCCCGCCGGACGAGCGCCCCTTTTCCGATGGTGACGTTATCCATCAGTACGGAGTCTGTGACCCTGGCGCCGGTAGAAACAAACACGTCGTGTGAAAGCACGGAGTTCTCCACTAGACCTCCGGAGATGATGACACCGCTGGAAATAATGGAGTCGACGGCTGTGCCATCCGTGCCGTCATCGCCGCGGACCAGCTTGGCCGGCGGTGACACGCTCTGGCGGGTGTAGATCGGCCAGTCCGAGTTGTAGAGGTTGAATACCGGTGTTGGCGAGATGAGATCCAGGTGGGCTTCGTAGTAGGAGTCGATGGTGCCGACGTCGCGCCAGTAGTTGCGGTCGCGGTCCGTGGCCCCGGGGACATGATTATCTGAAAAGTCATAGACGAACGCTTCCCCGCGTGAAACGAAATAGGGAATGATGTCACCGCCCATGTCGTATTTGGTGTCTTGCTGCATAGCGTCGTGCTCGAGTGCTTCGACCAAGGCGTCCGCATCGAAGACATAGTTGCCCATTGATGCCAGGAATTGAGAGGGGTCGGCGGCGAGTCCTTTGGTTGAGGACGGTTTCTCGACGAAGGCGGCGATCCTTTTGGGCGTGCCGGAGGCAACACCCTCGGCGTGTTCAGGGCGTTCGACTTCGATCACGCCGAACTGGCTGGCCATGGTCAGGGGTTGGCGCACGCCCGCCACCGTGGCTTTGGCTCCCGAGGCGATATGGCTTTGGACCATCTGCTCGAAGTCCATGCGGTAGACATGATCGGCGCCAACGACGACGACGATGTCAGGTTGGGCGTCATGGATGAGGTTCAAAGACTGGTAGATCGCGTTGGCGCTGCCCAGGAACCAGCTCTTGCTGAGTCGCTGCTGGGCCGGCACCGACGCGACGTAGTTGCCCAGTTGCGAGTGCATCCGCCACGTTTCGGAAATGTGGCGGTCCAGGCTGTGGGACTTGTACTGGGTGAGCACCACGATCTTGAAATAGCCGGAGTTCGTCAGGTTGGACAACGCAAAATCGATCAGCCGGTAGCTGCCCGCGAACGGAACCGCTGGTTTGGCGCGGTCCTCCGTCAGGGGCATGAGCCGCTTGCCCTCGCCGCCGGCCAGCACAATGGCCAGGACTTTCTGGACTTTCTGGACTTTCTTCTCAGCCATTATTGCTCCCTTGTGTTGGCGTTAACATGCTGATTCCGTGACGCTCTTCTTCATCGACCCCGGCCGGCGCCGGTCATGCGAGGGCCGGGGAAGCCACCCCCGCCGGGTGCATCCATCGGCGGGGGTGGCATGACAGATCGTCAGGCGTGGGCGATCAGGCCCAGTTCGGCCTTCGAGGCCAGGGAGGGGTGCTTCGGGAACACGCGGACGGTGTAGCCGAAGGATCCGGAGCGGTTGATCAGGATGGAGCCGGTGAACAAGTGGCGCCCGTTGCCGAGGTCCTCCGTTTCGGTCAGCTCGACCAGTGCCACGTCCTCGAGCGTGTCTCCGTCCTGGGCGCGGCCATACGCCACTTCGACCGACACGTCCTCGGGGGTCAGGGTGTGCAGGGCGATGTAGGCGTTGACCTGCAAGGTGTCGCCGATCTGCGGCTCCTCGGAGACTCCCACGGAGTCGACGTGTTCCACGATCAGCTGCGGCCAGGCGTTGCGGACCTTGGTGGTCCAGGCCGCCAGTTCCTTCGCTTCCTTGAACGAGGCCGTTCCCGCCTGCCTGCCGGCGACAGCCGCCGGGCGGTAGAGGGTGTTGACGTAGTCGTGGAGCATGCGGTCGGCCGAGACCGCGGGGCCGAGGTGGGCCAGGGTGTGCTTGATCATGGAGACCCAGTGCGTGGGGACGGCTTCCGGGCTGGACTGGGAGGGACCGGCCGCGCCGGCTTCCGCGGAGACCGTGGAGCCGTAGAAGCGCGGGGCCACCTGGGTTTCCAGGAGCTCGTAGAGGGCGGCGGCCTCGATGTCGTCGCGTTCGGAAGGGGAGGCGTCGTTGTTGGCGGTGGGGATCGCCCAGCCGTTCTCGCCGTCGTACATTTCATCCCACCAGCCGTCCAGGACGGACAGGTTCAGGGACCCGTTGATGGCCGCCTTCATGCCCGAGGTCCCGCAGGCCTCCAGGGGCCGCAGCGGGTTGTTCAGCCACACGTCGCAGCCCGGGAACAGGGTGCGGGCCATGGCGATGTCGTAGTTGGGCAGGAACACGATCCGGTGCCGGACGGCGGGATCGTCGGTGAACTTCACCAGGTCCTGGATCATCTTCTTGCCCGCGTCATCCGCCGGGTGGGATTTGCCGGCGATGACCAGCTGGATGGGGTGCTTGGGGTGCAGCAGCAGCGCCTTGAGGCGGGCGGGGTCCCGGAGCATGAGGGTGAGCCGCTTGTAGGTGGGCACGCGCCGGGCGAAGCCGATCGTCAGGACATCCGGGTCCAGCACGGTGTCCGTCCAGCCCAGTTCCGCATCCGCGGCGCCGCGCTTCTTCCACGAAGCCCTCAGGCGCGTCCGTACATCCTCCACCAAAGCGGAGCGCAACTCACGCCGCAGAGTCCACAGCTCCGCATCACTCACGTCGTAGATCTTGTCCCAACCGGTGGCATCCACATCACTGCTGCCAAAGTACTTTGCAGCCAGCCTGCTCATCTTCGGGTCGATCCAGGTGGGCACGTGCACGCCGTTGGTGACCGAGGTGATGGGGATTTCGGAGTGGTCAAAGCCCGGCCAGAGCCCGGAGAACATCTCCCGGGACACCACCCCGTGGAGCTTGGCCACGCCGTTGGCCCGCTGCGCCAGGCGCAGGCCCATCACGGCCATGTTGAACACCGCGGGGTTGCCGCCGTCGTAGTTCTCCCGGCCCAGTTCCAGGACCTTGTCCACCGGAACATCCGGGGCCAGGCCGGCGTCGAAGAAGTGCCTGATCTGCACGGCCTCGAACCGGTCGATCCCGGCAGGCACGGGGGTGTGGGTGGTGAACACCGTGGACGCACGCCCCGCGGCCAGGGCCTCGGACCACGTCAGCGGGGCCTCGGCGGACATGAGTTCCTGGATCCGTTCGACGCCCAGGAACCCGGCATGGCCCTCGTTGGTGTGGAACACCTCCGGAGCCGGGGTGCCCGTGAGGCGCTGGTAGACGCGCAGCGCCTTCACCCCGCCCATGCCCAGCAGCAGCTCCTGCTGCAGCCGGTGGTCACCGCCCCCGCCGTAGAGGCGGTCCGTGATCCCGCGCGCGGCGTCATCGTTTGCGGGCACGTTCGAGTCCAGCAGCAGAAGCGGAACGCGCCCGACGTCGGCCCGCCACACGTGCGCCCGCAACTTCCGGTCACCGGGCAGCGGCAGCGTGATCAGGGCCGGCGAACCGTCTTCCTCGCGCAGCAACGTCAGCGGCAGGCCGTCCGGGTCCAGCACCGGGTAGGTTTCCTGCTGCCAGGCGTCCCGCGAAAGGGACTGCTTGAAATAGCCCGCCTGGTAGAGCAGCCCGACGCCGATCAACGGCACGCCCAGGTCCGACGCGGCCTTCAGGTGGTCCCCGGCCAGGATCCCCAGGCCCCCGGAATACTGCGGAAGCACCTCCGTGATGCCGAACTCGGGCGAGAAATAGGCAATGCATGCCGGAGCGTCCGGACCCAGACCCTGGTACCAGCGCGGCTCGCTCAGATACCGGTCAAGGTCCGCAGCCGCGTGCTGGACACGCTCAACAACTGCAGCATCCGCTGCGAGCTCATGCAGTTCCTCGCGGCTGACCAGGCCCAGGAACGTCATGGGGTCATGCCTGCCCTGTTCCCAGGCCTCGGGATTCAGCGCGGAAAACAGTTCACGCGTCGGCAAATGCCAGGACCAACGCAGGTTCTTCGCCAACCGTGACAACGGGGCGATGGCTTCCGGCAGAACCGTCCGGACCGTGAACCGTCGAATCGCCTTCACTTCCGGCCACCCTCGCGTGACGTCGCGAGCTGGCGCTGGGATTGGGCAGGGGCTGTTGGGTTTTTCATGCTAATACCTCTGGAAAGTTGATGTGATTCATGGGGACACGCGAATGGATTACCGCCCGCCGGAGCGTGTCTAATCGACTGGGAACGGCCAGACGATTGGGGACTTGTGAAAAAGCCCGCAGCACGCGCCGGCTTTTTTCGATTACGCATGGGAAGTAGGCACACGCGCGGGGCGGCGCCCAGGCCAAAGAAGCCGTCTCGCTTCTGTTTGGCCTGAGTCAAAGGGGCCTGTGCCTCCGCTGCGGTTTGGATGAGCAGCCCACAACGGAAATGAACGAATCCACATGTCCTGCTCCTTTGCCACTGCACACGCGAATCGGAGACGATCCACCGGGGTTGTGGCGGTAGGGCTCTGGTCACAGGATGATCGACGCGCATTGTCGACGCGAGTCGATACCCGAGATTAGAACGCAGGTTTAGAATGTGTCAAATGTCACACCGGATGTTACGGGTCGGATCCGGCAGGAGAAAATCGAAGGCGTTCCCATGCGACGAAACAAAACCGGTTCTATTGACACGCGTTGTGACCCGTGCCATTCGTTCCCATGAACCTGCCAGCCAGTCCCAGATCAGCTACAAACAACTCTCACAGTTGCAACACCCGGGTTTTTCGGGCGTTGCGATGACCGTACGTACTGAACGTCACGTAGTCCGGAGCCAGAAGGCTGGATTCTTCACTGTCCTGGACCACGTTGGCGGCGTGAGGGCTGAGACCCCTGAACGGCCTGTGTCAGGACCTGGGCTCCGAGATTCACTTCCGCAACCGCCGCATTGGACCGGTACGTTGATGCGGGCACAAAACAGTCCCTTCAGGCAAAGCGGCGCCCGAATTGGATCGCCCCTTTGGTCCGGACGTTCACACAAAACCACGCAGAACACGTTTCCAGGCCGCTGCGAGCGGCGGATTGTGCAATCCCATGTAGCGACCTGGGCCGTGTAGCTCTCCTGTCTCGAATTCGTCAGGGTGTCACCTCGTGTTCCTCGGGATTGATTTCGAGGTGCCCCTGACACGACATCGACGGTGTCGACGGCGACAAGCGAGGAGCCGTTCGGACAACCTGGGGGAACCACGGGGAAACTCGCACTACATAGCGCTGCCGCCACTCAAATAGTTCATTTTCTTACGGTCATGCGGAGCTAGAGAATGGTCCTCTACACGGCGCCCTACGGGTGGCGTTCGCAGTGGTGGTGTTTACCCTTGCAATTCTGTTCTACCGTTTAGAGTTTCGGACCACACGCTCGCCCTACAGCGCCTGGTGGTGTGTTTCGCGGGCCTTTTTTCTGGTTGGATCTGCCGCGCTTCTGTTGGGCGGGACCCTCTATCGCTGGTGGGCGGAGCCTGCAGGCAATGCTTTGCTCGTCGCCGGCGCTTCAGCCATTTGGGCCAGTGCCCGTTCCCTCAGGGCGCTCCGCACCCCTGCATGGCCGCTCGTGACGGGGCCGCTGTCCGCCGGGATAGCCGCCATGCTGGACGATCCCGCCTCAAATATGCGGGCCGGTGACCCGGCATATCTTGTCCTGATGTGCGTGATGATCGGGCTTGCGGCCCGCGAGCTCTGGTTGGACGGGCCGGAAGCCTCCAAGATCCGAATGTCCCTGGCCATCGCCGCCGCGTCGGTCTCCGCCTTTTACTTTTGCCGCTTCATCGTGTCCGCGGTCGACAGACCTCAAGGACCTTGGTACAACACATACTTTGGTGCCGGAGCATCTGCCCTGGTCGGCATGGCCTTTCTGGCCGTCGCGTCATTTAGCATGTACGCGCTCAGCAGCGAATACCAGGCCGAAGTTCTCAGGGCGGCCGCCGCCCAGGACGGACTCACCGGACTTCTGAACCGGACCGGGTTCCTTGGGGATGCGGCCACCGAGCTCCGAAAGATGCGCCTGAGCGGTGGCCACGGCTCCCCGGTTCTGGCTGATCTCGACCGCTTCAAGGCCGTCAATGACGACTACGGACACGCCGCAGGAGATACTGTGTTGAAGACATTGGCAGGTGCATGCTCGACCTCGGTCCGATCCACTGACCTCGTGGGACGACTTGGCGGAGAGGAATTCATTCTTCTCCTGCCCGGTGCCAGCCCAACTCGGGCGCAGACGATCGTCGGATCGATCAGCAGTGAGCTTGAGGCCGCCGGCGCCTCCGTCCTGTTCCCCATGCCCACGGCCAGCTACGGCATCATCCCCATCGGCAAGGATACCGAAGACCTGGACGAACTCATCGCCGGCGCAGACAGGGCACAGTACACGGCGAAAAACCTCGGCCGCAATCGCGCGGTCATCGGGGCCACCATCACCTGAACCCGCCCGACGGGATACCTGTCATTGCCGGTACTTTCCTGAGGCACGCCCCTGTTGCCTTCTCTGGTCCCATCAACCTCCTGGCCCTCTCCTCCGCAGTCAGAGAGGCCCGAAAAGGTCATACCTCACGGTCGTCGCGTGCGAGCCTGAACCACCCGCCAGGACAGCGGTCCGGCGATTACTGCTAATCGAAGGTGGCCGCGCCACAGTCAGAGCGGAAACCTGGTCGCTGAGGTCAGAAAACGGCATTCGGCATGTTCTTGAACGCTTTCTGAAGGGGTTTTGAAGACCCCTTGGAAGGTGAATCGCACCTTAACGTGCCGGTGTTTTCGTGGCGTTCTGTCACCTCACTGGGGGCTTCGTTGTCCGCAGTACGGGCGTCGTCCGCTTTCGCCCGGCCACCCTAAGCCAAGTCTAAAGTTCATCCGTGACGTAGAACTGTAACTGGGTTCGGACGGCTTCGATGAGATCTATCTCGTCGGGGGCGAGCAACCATTGCTGGTTAAGGCCGTCGCGCAGGCCCGCAATCTGGGCTGCGGCGATGTCGATGGGAAGGCTTTTCGGGCGGTATCGACCGGTGCCGTCGAGGTCCTCGAGGGCGGTGCGTACCGATTCGCGGACGAGTCGGTACCAGCGCGCGAAATACTCGTGAGCGGGGTGTGTCGGTGCCAAGGCTTCAGCCGCGACGACGCAGTACATCGCCAGGTCCGATGGGAAAGCGATGTCGCGGGCGGTGAGGGCGATGAGGCCGCGTATGAAGGACAGCCCGTTCCCGGCGCCGAGGTCGATGTGATGATTGGCTCGTTCGACCCGGCGGTCGAGTACGGCTTCGAGCAGTGCTGCCTTGTCGGGAAAGTGATGCAGTACTCCGGTGTGCGACATCCCGACTCGCGCCGCTATCTCGCGCATGGAGGTTCCGTTGAAGCCTTTGGCAGTGAACGCCTCGACTGCAGCGTCCAAGATCTGCTCGCGCCGTTGCGCCGTGGCTAAAGCTTGTTTGCTTACGCGGCGTCTCACGACGACATCTGCGGAAAGGGGCATGTCCCTCATTCTCCTTGCTAGCGGTTTCGCCAGGCGCGGCTCGACGGTACAGCGTCCAACGGCGTCAGGCCACTTTTCGAATCGGGATGATGAGCAAAGGGCCGATCGGGGCAGCGACAGCACCGGCGTAGTAAGAGGAGTGGCAGCGTCCGGTAATACTTGTCACCTAGGGACGGCGACAGGAGTACCGGGTTTCCCGCGAGTTCAGCCGGACTGAAGTGTTCTGGACGGCAGCTCACGGCGATTCGGGCCAGGATCCCGGGCTTCACGGTGGGTTTGCTGACCGGGTGCAGGCTGAGTCTGCGGATTCATTGCTCGGTTGGTTGTTCGAGCTCGTCGCCGAGCAGCTGTTGCGCGACGTTTGAGCAGCGGAAGGCCGTATCGTGGGAGATGTTGAAGACCAGCGACAGGTGCAGTGGGTCCGGTCCTGCTGTTAGTGCCTCGTGGAGAATGCGGTCGGCGCGGATGCGATCGATGCTGAAACCGCTTCGTCTCAACCGACAACTGATGTATGGGGCTGGGCGCTGACTGGTCCTTTGTTGTGCATGGTCCCGGGGTTTACGAGCAGATACCGGTTGGGCGCGTCTTGCCCTCTCGACGGAAATTATCGCCGGTCGTGGACGGTCCGGTCGATCACGGTCACCGCCACGCCGAGGGAGGCAGCGACCATGGCAGCTTCGTACCCCCCGGGCCCCTTCCGAGGATTGTGATAGGGGGTGAACTCAGGACCAGAATGTGTAGTCATAAATACTTCCATTCTCGTGGACGCGGTGCGAACTCTACCGGGTTCACAGTCCGCAGTTATGGCCGCTTGCGGATTTGGTAAGTTCCAGCCCGTTTCTCAAATGATGGGCACTAGGACGAGCAACAGCGCACGGGCGCGCGCCGTAAGGACCTACCAAGCGTGGTTCTCCTGGGTCAGTCCGAAAGGGACACTGTCGCTGAGCGCCACAGTGAATTCATCGGCACCATGCCTGGTAACAAGAATCCCGCGTCGCCGTTCGCCCGTTGCTCCTTCACGGACAGCAGACACGGCGGCGTTTAGTTGGTTCTCAAGGCTGTCACGATCAGTGACAATGACAGTTATTGACAGGTCGTGCTCGGTGAGGGTTTCCATATTCATGTCTTTCGGGGTTTTCGCGCGTACACGCGGGCATTTGTCTCAGATGGACCGGGACGGACCGCTCCCTATTTTCGGGTCTCTTGAACGTTGGCCGACTGCTGAGGGGCGAGTGCCAGGAGGCGGTCGTTGATGTGTTTGAGGTCCGCGCGCATGGTCGGGGTGTGATCGGTCCCTTTGACGTCGAACTTGACCCCCAACTCTTCGGCCTCTCCGACGCAGGTCATCAGGTCTGCCGTCGCGACGAGCGTTTTGAGGGGACGACGTCCGTGAGTACGGCGGATACGCCCAGGCCGGCGCGTTCGATGACGGCCAAGCTGGTAGACGCGGTCGCTGACGACGGGCCGGCGTCGTCACCCCACGTCATGCGGTGACGGGGGCGAAGCTGCGGCTACTGCCCGGTGTTGACAGGGTAGTAGCCGCAGCGCGGCCGTGATGTCACCGTGACGGCCCCGTGTGACCGACGTCTTGGCTGGGGCCAGCTGGAGGTCGCGGCCGCCGGTCAGGGCCGCTGCGATCTCGAGGTTCTCATCGTTGGCGCGGTGGAGCCGGTTGGTCTCGGCCTGGACGATGGTTCTCATCGGCCGCCGAAGAGGCCCGCCAGCGGCCCGTTCAGGACCTCGGAGGAGACACCGGGAAGGTCTCCCCCGAGGCGGGCCGCGTAGGTGATCAACCGACCTTGCCTGCCATGACTGTCTGCTCCGTCAGCCCTGTGGTGCGTCCTCGGGCACCTCGAGGTCGCCTTCGTCATCGGTCGGGCGGACCACTAGCACGTCGCAGGTCGCCCGCTTGACTACCTCGGTGGCCACCGTCCCGAGCAGCCGATCTGCGAGCGAGCGGTCATGGATGGCTCCGAGGACGATGAGGTCCGCGGATCGCTCGTGAGCGGTGGCCATGAGCGCGGTGGCTGGCTCGCCGTCGATGAGGAGAGTGGCGGAGACCGTCGCGCCCTCATCCTTGGCAATGGCCATGGCGGTCTCGACGGCGAGTGCGGCTGCCTCGCGGCCGAGAACCTGCCCGCTGCGTGCGTCGCCGCCGAGAGTGCGCACGTTCATGGCTTCCGCCCGACGGGGCACACGGGCGTATGCGCAGACGATGACGAGATCGGCGTCGTCTCGCACTGCGAGCCAAGCGGCTCGTGCGACAACGGGTCCGGCGAGCCCGGATCCGTCCGTCCCGACGACGATGGTGTGGTAGTCCTTCATAGGCATGGCTATCTCCTCAGTGTCCGGCCGACGGCATGTAGTTGACTTCATCGACGTCGCGGACGATCGGCGGTTCCTTGATCCAGAGCATGGTGAGCCCGGCCAGACCGAGGAGCACGCCGGCGAACACGATCGCGTAGTTGGGGTTGGATCCCAACAGATGCTCGTAAATCCAGCCGAAGGTCACCGACTGGATCAGCATCGGGACGACGATCATCATGTTGATGATGCCCATGTAGACGCCGTACCGGGTGGAGGGGATCATCCGGACGGCCATGATGTAGGGCACGCCCATGATCGAGGCCCAAGCGATGCCGAGGCCGATGATCGGGATGAAGAGCAGGTACTTGTTCCCGATGAACGGGAAGATCGCCAACCCGACCGCGGCCAGTAGCAGGCAAACGCAGTGGACGACCTTGGCGCCGCGTTTGCGCGCGTAGGCCACCAGCGCGAAGGCGACGCTGAACGTGACGATGTTGTACCAGCCGTTGACCAGGCCGGTCCAGGCGACGGCGTCCTCGTTGCTCTGGTTCGTGGACCTCGCGATGGACAAAGCGATGAACTGCCAGTAGCAGACCATGCCGTACCACTGGAAGAGGTAGACCACGCTCAGCTTGCGCAGCTGGAGCGGCATCTCGCGGATCGCCCCGCCGATTTCCTTCACCGCAGGGACGAGGCCACCCTTTTTCGCGCGGAGAACGGCGAGCTCCTCCGGCGATGGCGGGATCTCCTTCGTGGTCAGGACTGAGACGAGGACCGAACCGATCGAGCAGACAGCGCCGAGCATGAAGGACCCGAGCACCCAGTACGGGATACCGGCGTCCGTGGCGCCGGAGATTAGCTTCTGGAAGACGAACAGCGAGATATTCGCGATCGTGATGCCAAGGCCGGTGAAGAACGCCTGGGCGAGAAAGCCCTTACCGAGCTGGGACGGCGGCAGTTTGTCGGCGATGAAGGCGCGGTAGGGCTCCATGGCCGTGTTGTTGCTGGCATCCAGGAGCCAGAGCAACATCACCGCCATCCAGATCGCGGTGACGAAGGGGAACAGGAACAGGCAGAGGGCGCAGCCGATGGCGCCGATGAGGAAGAACGGCTTGCGGCGGCCCCACCGAGGGCTCCAGGTGCGGTCGGAGAGGGCCCCGATGAGGGGCTGGATGAGGAGGCCGGTGATCGGCCCGGCAAGGTTGAGGATGGGCAGGTCACTGGGATTGGCGCCGAGGAACTCGTAGACCGGGTTAATCGCGGTCTGTTGCATCCCGAAGCTGTACTGGATCCCGAAGAACCCGACATTCATCAGCAGGATCTGCCGCATGTTCATCAACGGCTTCTGCCGGACGCCCGCCGTTTGCTGCATGCTGGACTGCTTCGCCGAACTCATAGGCGTTTCCTTCTTACTGTCAAGGGCCGGAGACCATCCGCCGGACCAGCGCGGCAACGTTGCCCGCATCATCGACGCGCTTCGTCGACGCGTGTCGATAATCACACTAAGGAGAATTCGAGAGAGTGTCAAGGGTCACATTTATTGTCGCCGGCAGAGCGCCTGCCCAAATCGGCTCGTCCCGCAACTGTCCGGTCTCAGTGAAGTTGGCAACGCCGACGTGGGGTTTTGCCAACTCGAGTGAGACAGATCGTCCCGCGGCCGGCTCACTTGAGTTGGCAATTCCGTAGGCAGATCGGCGGTCACGAGGCCTGTCTGGCCAGTGAGCGCAAGGCGAGTCGGCACTCGCGCTGCCAACTACGGTGAGACAGGGCCAAGCGGGCGGCCGCTTCCTCGCAGAGGTAGGGCTTCCCATGCCTATCCTCAACCCGGAACGCGTCCTGCTGCTCAGGTTCACCGCCGTCCAGGCCAAGGTTTTACCGACGCGGCTGGGGGTACGCACGAAAGTGATCGGTCGGATATATGAGCGGTGGAGCGTTCGCGGAGGGGCGACGCTAGTGACCAAGCCAACCCCGCGCTTGTTCTCGTTCGAGTTCAAACTCGATCCTGGGCAGCGCTTTCTTGCCGGACAGAGCAAGGTCGGCGTGGCCAAAGAGACTCGAACTGTCCTCTCCTTAACTGATCAAGAAGCGGCACGCCAGTACCGGAACGACGGCGATGATTGTGCCAACTCAATTGGGGACCTCCAGGACTGGACTTCGACCGGGGGACCCAAGCAAAGGCGCGCTCCGTCACCGATTCATCAGGTAGGCGAGGAAACGATTCAAAGCGGGCGGGCACTTCTGCAAGAGGACAGCGCCGACGCCTTCCCACAAACGCCCGATTTTGAGAAAGCAATCGACGATGCGGGCCGGCGGACCCGCGAAGGCCGGATTTCTTCTCAAAACCCATTCTCACTCAAAGAAGGCCGGGCCGACTTGTAAGAAATGTTTGTGAGAGGATTTCGGGATGAGGAGCGAGCCCGAAACCACCGCCCCATCCGACGCCGATGAGGTCGAGCGGAACACGTGCCCCCGCTGCGACGTCCAGCCGGGCTCACCCTGCCGGTCCCGCTCCGGTGCCGTCGCCTCGACCTACCACACCGGCCGGTTCACCAAAGTCCCCCGCCTGGCGAAAGAGCTGCGCGTGCCGACCCCGGCCGGCCGCGGACCCGGCCCCCTGGCGGCCGGGCACCCCGCCGCCGGCGCCAATCCCCGCAGACACGCCGAGCGCGGACATCCGCGTCGGGTACGCCCGCTGCTCCCACCTGACCCAGGAACTCCAGTCCCAGCTGGACGCCCCCGCCGCGCACGGCATCCCGCGCGAAAAGATCTTCTCCGAGAAGGTCTCCAGCCGCATGCGGGTCCGTCCGCGGTTCGAAGCCGCACTTGAGGCAGCCCGGCAGATCAAGGCCCACGCCCCGCACTGCCGTGTCATCTTCACCGTCTACGAGATGAAACGGCTCGGCCGGGATTCCGCCGAGCTCACCGCGCTGGCCGACCACCTCACCGCACACGGCATCGCCCTGGAAATGCTCGCGGGGCCGCTCACCGGGATCTACGACCCGACCGGCACCGGCCGGGTGCTGTTCGCGTTCTTCGCCGCGATGGCCGAAACCGAACGCGAGAACATCCGCGAAGCCACCCTCGAAGGCCTCAACGCAGCCGCCCGCAAGGGAAACCACGGCGGACGCCCACCGGTCATCACCAACGACATGCTGCACACCGTGCTGCGCCGCCACAAGAACGGCGAGTCCCTCCACGACATCCGGCCCGACCTGATCATCCCCACCGGCAAACGCAAAGGCCGCAACCCCAGCCTGGCCAGCATCTACCGGGCGCTCACCGAACACGAGAAACGCCAGGCCCACCCCGAAGCCGTCGACCAGGCCCACGCCGACTTCGCCACGCTCCAGCCGAGCACCTGACGCGGCAGTGCGGGGCGTGGGCCTGGTTGCCATGGTCAGCCACATTCATATCCGCCCGATTTTTCCCGGATGCTACGGGGACCCCGAATTCCCGCGGCGCCAAGCATTCGGGGTGTCGCCAAGCCGCACGTCGATCCACGGGGCTACTTCGCCCCCGGCCAGCCCGTGTACGACTCCGCCAAGTACGCCCGGCCGTGCCGGGACGAGACCACGGAGTGGAGCTCGCCGAGCTGGCGCGCCCTGCCGAAATCGTCCGAACCGGGAACAGTGTGCAGCATGGAAGTCATCCAGTAGGAGAAGTGCTGGGCCTTCCAGACGCGTTCCAAGGCACGGTCGCTATATGAATCGAGAAGCGCGTTGGAGCCGTTCGAGTAGAAGGACTCCAGGCCTTCGAAGAGCACCTTGACGTCGTGGAGAGCCAGGTTCAACCCCTTGGCACCAGTCGGCGGGACGGTGTGGGCGGCGTCGCCGGCAAGGAACAGGTTCCCGTGGCGCATGGGGGTGTGGACGAAGCTGCGGAACGGCAGGACCATCTTTTCGAGGACCGGCCCCTCCTTGAGCTCAAAGCCGTTTCCGTTGACGCGCCTGCGGAATTCGGACCAGATGCGCTCGTCGTCCCAATCGGCCACGTTTTCCTTGGGATCGCACTGGAAGTACATGCGCTGCAGATTCTCCGTGCGCTGGCTGATCAGGGCGAAGCCGTTCTCGGAATTGGCGTAGATCAGTTCGTCTGAACTGCGCGGTGCCCGGGCCAGGATGCCGAACCAGGCGAACGGATATTCGTGGAAGTACCACTTACGGTTCGCTTCCGGGATCTGGAAGCGGCAGTGGCTTCGGGATCCATCGGCACCCACCAGGAAGTCCGCCCGGATCTCGAATTCCTGACCCGCTGAGTCGGTGAACCAGACTTTCGGCTTGCCTTCGAGGTCGTGGATGGTGGTGTCCGTGACGCTGTAGCGGACGTCGCCGCCGTCGTCCTTTCGCCGTGCGGCGAGGTCGAGAAACACGTCGGTCTGCGGGTATAGCCAGACCGATTCCCCCACGAGTTCCTTGAAGTCGATGCGGTGGCTTTCCCCGTTGAACCGCAGTTCAATGCCGTCGTGCCTGTCGCCGTCGCGGAGCACGCGGTCGGAAGCACCGCTTTCCACGAGCAGGTTCACGGAGCCGTGTTCCAGGATGCCCGCACGGACTGTTCCGGCGATCTGCTGGTGGCTGCGGACCTCGATGACGGTGGATTCGATCCCCGACTTGGCCAGCAGGTGGGAGAGCATGAGGCCCGCCGGGCCCGCGCCCATGATGGCCACTTGGGTGGTGATGATCTTGCGTGCCATGTATTCCTCGCTTCATTGCGCAACCGCTGCTGGAGGGCTGCGGTGGGTTCTGCTGATCAGTGTGACCCCCACCGCATGGTCGGTGTTAGGCAAATTCCGTTCAACGGAAGTTCACTAGGCTTTTCGCTGCTCCCCGAGCTGCCGCCCGATGCCGCGAGCCGCGGTCTGCAGCGCCGGGGCCAGCGCCTGCAGGCGCACCTCAGCGAGCGGAACCACGACGCCGAGCGCAGCCACTGTGCGCCGCTTACCGTCCATGACCGGCACCGCGATGCCCCACGTGTCCGGATCCACCACGCCGGCGAGCTGCGCGTACCCCTGCTGGGCGGTTTCGGCCAAAAGGTGACGGACGACGTCGGCCGTCACCTTTCCGGCAGGGTCGCTGAACTGTTCGAGGTACTCAGCCTGTTGCTCGCGTGGCTGGTTCGCCATCAGCGCGAGCCCGGCCGAGGAGATGTGAACGGGCATGCGGCCTGCCACACGGGCGCGGTTGGCCACGGATCCCCGGCGGGACAGTCGCTCAACGAACAACGCCTCCCAGCCGTCCAGCACGGCGAGGTTCACGTTTTGGTTCAGGACCTGCTGGATGTCCTCCATGAACGGCAAGGCGGCTTGCCGAAGGGCCAGGGTGGGTGAATTGCGGTTGACGAGTTCCCACAACCGCAGGCCCAGCCGGACATTTCCGCCAGCGGCCAGCTCCAGGAGCCCGTGATCGGCGAGTTGCCGGACCAAGCGATGGGCGGTTGAGAGCGGCAAGCCGGCAGTGTCCGCGAGTTCGGAAAGCTGCAGGGACGTGGAACCTTCCGGGAAAGCTTCAATGATCCGGACGATGCGGTCCACCACGGAATCGCCGGACGCGGAGTTGGCCACGGGACGCTTCCCACCTTCCTATGGATTCCATTGAATGGTCCAACGCTCCATTTTACACAGGCTCGGCCGGAGTGGCGGGAGCGCTTTCCGTAAGGGTCTTCTCAACGGGATCCGCCTCGGCATCCTGGGTTTTCCGCCGCGAGATTTCCATGCCAATCGCGTCGTAGTGCGCCAGCAACTCCGGGCCTGCATAGGTGGTGGGCTGGTCCAGCATCCCAAAAGCGAAATCGCTGGCGGCGAGAAGTTCGTCGTCGGAGTATTTGTCCAGCGGTTGGAATCCCCCGGCATCGATCGAGGCGGCGAACTCGCCGGTGATCTCGACAAATTTCGACCCCTCGGCGGGCTCAACGGGAAGGGCGGCAGGCCGGTCCATGAATTCCAGTGAAACTCCGGATCCGGTGGCGAGTCCCACTTCCGTGGCCCCGCCGTCGATCGAGTTGAGGTCGTTACGGAGTCCCGCCAAGGCCTGCGATTCCACAAGCGCGGCGCGGGAAAAGCCCACCCTGATGTGGGAAGTGATGCCCATTCGCCGGATCCGATGCTGATGGGCATGTGGAAATGATAAGTCCCCTTACCTAAGGTCCCACACGGCGGCTCAATCGGAAACGCCTAACTGAAACCGGGCTTGTTTTCGAAGGGGACCTCCTCAGCATCAGCCTTGCGAATTCTGCAGCCCCGCGGCCAGCCCGCCGTCGTGTGCTTCAGGGCCGGGACCACGCACGTCGGGCGGCACTTGCCGGCCGGGTTGGATACCGTTGACCGGTGAGTGCGGGCGCGGGGTGTGACTCCGGGCCACCTTCGATTGATAGTGTCATTCCGGTTGTTCATTGCCGGGCAGGCCTCACGCCGGCCGCATCCCCATGTACCGATTCACAAGCACCTATTCACATGTACCGATTCACATGTACCGATTCACATGTACCGATTCACCGGAGGATATTCCATGCTCAAAGGTTTCAAGGACTTCGTTCTTCGCGGCAACATCATCGAACTGTCCATTGCAGTCGTCATCGGCACCGCGTTCACAGCCCTGGTCGCAGCGTTCACAACCAACATCGTCAACCCAATCATCGCCGCGGCCGGCGGAGTCAACGCGCAGGGACTGGGCTTCTCCATCTGGCCGGACAACGCGAAGACCTTCGTCAACTTCGGCGCTGTCATCACCGCGTTCGTGACCTTCCTGATCACGGCCGCCGTGGTTTACTTCATCTTCGTTGCGCCCATGAATAGGATCAACGAGCTGACCAAGCGCCGGGCGTCCATCGAAGAGCCTGAGGACGAGCCGCTGCCGGCTGACACCGCCCTCCTGGTTGAAATCCGTGATCTCTTGACCGAGCTTGCGGCATCCGCCAAGGAAACCTCCCGCTAAGTCCTTCACCGGTCAGTTCAGCACGTCCAGCGCGCTGAACTGGCCCGCATTAGCGTTGTATAAGATCGTGACGCAGGCGCAATCCGCCTGAAACAGGGTTCGGGCACGATGGGTGGCATGAAGCCCAACACGAGGACTCCCGCTACCGCAGAGCTCTCCTGCGAGGTATGCGGCCAGATGCCCGAGGCTCCGAAGGCCCGGGTGACAGTGGCCCAAATCGCCGTGATGCTCCCGATCGAACTTCTTGTGCACGCCATTGTGGTTGAAACGCACCTGCCTTACCTGGCCAAGGTGCTCCTCCTGACCGTTACCGCCACAGTGCTGGTGATCTGGGTAGCCGAACCCTCGGCAGCCAAGGTCTTGCGGCGCTGGATCCATGCCCCGGCCCTCCGCCACCGCCGGAAA
The DNA here is from genome assembly GCF_057747935.1 of Arthrobacter sp. DMZ02-1R. Lineage (NCBI taxonomy): Bacteria > Bacillati > Actinomycetota > Actinomycetes > Micrococcales > Micrococcaceae > Arthrobacter > Arthrobacter sp. DMZ02-1R. The sequence continues at coordinate 130,376 of NZ_CM173230.1, read as the reverse complement.
CTCAACTCCGCCCCGGCGCTTTGGCGGGCGAGGACCGTCCTCCGTGACCAGCCCGGCTCCCTCCAACGGATTACCCAGTCCCTGGCCCGGACAGACATCAACATCCTCAGCATCCACGTCCACCCGGTGGACGACGGCGTCATGGACGAATTCGTACTTTCCGCACCGGGTCACCTCCGCGAGCAGGATCTGCTGACAGCGCTCGACGACGGCGGCGGCCGGGATTCGCACGTGTGGCCCACCACTGCACTCGCCATGGCGGACGGCCAGACCAAGGCCCTGAGCCTCGCCGCCCGGATCGCCGATAACCCGGACGAATTGTCCCTCGCGGTCGCGGAACTTCTCTCGGCGAAAATCGTCACCCCGGAACCCGAAGGTTCGGCAGCCGAGGCGGGCTCCGCCGTCGGGCCTTCCACGACGCTCCTCAAGATTCCCACCGCGTGGCATGGACCGCTCCTGTTTTCCCGGCCGGGTGAGCCGTTCACACCGGCGGAATCGGCCCGTGCCCATCGCTTGGCCGAGCTGGCGGAAATCCTGGCGCACACGCGGAGCACCGAATCCAAAGACCGGGCTGAGCCTGGACCTTGACTGGAGGGGCGGTGCCGGGATGGGCGTCGCGGACATGAGACATTAGTCGGGTGACTACCAAGATTGATCTCGAGCGCGCTGCCGACACCCTCCGGGCGTGGGCATTGGATGAAGCCCTGAAGCAACATGTCATGTCCTCTCCAGGCCTGGCGACGATGGCTTCGCGCGTGGCACGGCGATACTCGGCCGGGGACACTGCCGCCGACGCCATCGAGGTGGCCGCAGCGGCAGTTGCCCGCGGACACGCCGCCAGCATCGAATACGCTGGCGAGAGCGTGCGCGACGCTGACCTCGCACGCTCGGAAGCCGGGGTGTTCCTCGATTTGGGAGCCGCCCTCGGGAGTTCCGGCCTGCCGAGCACCATTTCTTTTGACCTCTCCCACTTGGGCGCACTCGTGCACCGTGATCTGGCCATGGACCATGTACGCCGGCTCGCCACAATAACTGAACCGTTCGGAACAGGATTGATGATCTCGGCCGAAGGATCAGACCGTACCGATCTGGTCCTCGACCTGTATGACGAGCTCGCGGCTGAGATTCCTCGCGTCGGCATCACACTCCAAGCGCGCCTGCACCGAACCCCCGGCGATCTCGAGCGGGTCCTGCGCCACCCGGGGACCGTTCGGCTGGTCAAAGGCGCGTTCCTTGAACCCGAGTCCGTCGCCTACCCCCGCAACAGCGTCGAACTGACTGCCGCCTACCTGGACCTGGCGAGCCAGCTCATCCTCTCCGGCCAGCCGCTGTCCCTCGCAACCCACGACGACACGCTCGTCAACACGCTCATTGACAGGCACGGCGAGGCACTGAAGTCCGACGCGATCGAATTCGAGATGCTCCTGGGGCTGGGGACTGACCTTCTCGACCAGCTCCACAGGGACGGCTACCGGACGCGCGAGTACGTCATCTTCGGTGGCGAGTGGTGGTTGTACGTCCTCAACCGCATCGCGGAACATCCTGAACGAGCCCTGACGGCTCTCGCCGACCTCAACCCGAGCTAAGCCTTCCCCGACGCCCCGAAGATCTGGTGAGACGGAAATTCCGGGGAGACACAGGTATTCCCTCGTCGCCGGTCTTTCTCCGCATCCCACAGCTCTTTGCGCGTCGTCGGCAGGCAGCGCGTCGGCAGGCAGGCAGGGCGTCGGCAAGCGCGTCTCACCTGGCACGCTCCGGTATCCCACCTGCACCCGGTCAGGCCTCGGTGCGGATCGGCATGTTCACGCCCTACACCGGGGACGCCAATCAAGCCGCCATTGAGTCCTACGCGCGCGAAGGAATCAAGACGGTGGATCACCGCCACCTGGACTTGAGCAACAACGAATCCTTCGCGCGGGTCACGGACGCGGAGATGCTGCCCGGGTCCTTGGAACTTGCTGCCTCGAACCCGGATGCGCTCATCTACTTGTGCACAAACCTTTACGGAGCCAACATCACCGCGGAGGTCGAGGAAACCACCGGAGTGCCGGTGCTGGATTCCGTAGCGGTAACGTTGCGGCACTGCCTCAAGCTTGCAGGAGCCCCCTTGCTTGCGCCGAGGTGGGGCCGGCTGCTGGCAGAACTCCCTAGGTAAAGTGCCCTAGCTTCACAGGGGTTGAATGTTCTCCGCCTGGGGGCCTTTCGGGCCCTGCACGACGTCGAACTGGACCCGCTGATTCTCGTCCAGTGATCTGTACCCACTCGAGGCGATCGCCGAGTAGTGGGCAAAGACGTCCGCCGAACCGTCGTCGGGGGCAATGAAGCCGAAACCCTTCTCGGCGTTGAACCATTTGACAATACCTGTTGCCACGGCCATGTTCCTTCTCTGAATCTGACTGACCATCGGCTTCAACCCCGATGCCCCCGGACGCATACGTCCGCTTCCTCAAACCTACGGTGCGGGGTTCGGGGGCGCAAGGATCTTCGGGGGTCTCGGTATTCCCGGGCGCGCCGAATCTTGAGGTTGACCCTTCCCCCGGCGCTGAGAAGGCCTTGTCTGTAATGTTGGTCTTCGGGACCGAACGAAGGCGGGATGCTCATTGGGCCGCAAGACACTTGTTGACGATGTTGTCGACGGGCTGCTCGATGACATCCTTGAGGGGAAACTCGGCCCCCACGATGCGATCCCCAGCGAGCTGGAGATCGCCGCCGCCTATGGGGTCAGCCGACTCACTGTGCGTGAGGCACTCAAGGCGCTGCGGGCACAAAACATCCTGTACGTGAAGGCCGGCCGCGGCACGTTCGTGAACCCGGCCGATGCCTGGACGGGGCTCGGCGCGATTTTCAAGGCCGCCTCCCACGGGAGCGGCGCGGACCAGGTGTCGGTGGGCCTCATCGAGGTGCGCCGGATGGTGGAGACCGGCGCGGCGGGCCTCGCAGCGACGCGACATTCCTCGGAAGACGCGGACCGGATGCGGCAGTGCATCGCCGACATGAAAACCTCCCACGCCGCAGGTGACCTGGACCGCTTCGTGGCAGCCGACATCGGATTCCACGACGCCGTACTCAAGGCTTCCGGCAATCCTTTTGTCCGGGCACTCTTCGCCCAGCTAGGCCAGCTTCTGTACGCGGCCCGACGGGAAACCTCCGCCGTCCCTGAGATCCAGCTCCACGCCATCGACTACCACCAGCGCGTGCTGGATAGCATCCTCACCGGCGACGCCGAACTCTCACGGCGCGTCATGGACGAGCACATGGACCAGACGTACGAAGACTACGAACGCTACGTGCACGGCACCAAGCTCTGACGCGGGCAGTAGCTCCGCATTCCGGGCCGCCACGCGAAAACTGTATTTCGATCCGACTATTGACCCCCTGCTCGCGGCATCGTATGATTTTCGCCATATCAGATGTCTGACATCTGACTGAAATAGATCGAATGACTCTCCCACATCCCCTGGATTCCCCGCTGAGCGCAGTTGCCGATGCGGATCCGACAGACAGAAGGTCAAAGATGACTTCCCTCACGATGCGCTCCCCCGCCCTTGGTGAACTCGGTGAACACACGCTGCGCAAGGTGCGCCGCCGCATCATGCCCCTCATCGTGCTGCTGTACTTCGTCGCGTACCTGGACAGGAACAATGTAGGTTTCGCCAAGCTGACCATGAGCGCGGACATCGTCCTCAACGCCGCCGCCTACGGACTCGGCGCCGGTATCTTCTTCCTCGGATACGCACTGCTCGAAGTTCCAAGCAATGCGGGCATGTACCGATTCGGAGCGCGTAAATGGCTGGCCAGGATCCTCATCACCTGGGGCCTGCTCGCCGCCGCCATGGCCCTGGTGAACGGCGAATCCAGCTACAACATCCTCCGTTTCCTCCTTGGAGCGGCCGAGGCCGGATTCTTCCCCGCAATCTTGTTCTACCTGACACTATGGTTCCCCGCTGCGCAGCGCGTTACCGTGCTGGGGATCTTCATCCTCGCGCAGCCATTGTCGAACGCACTCGGCGCTCCCGTGTCCGGCTTGCTGCTGCAAATGGACGGTGTCATGGGCCTTCACGGCTGGCAGTGGCTATACATCCTTGAGGGCGTCCCCGCGGTCCTGCTGGGCCTTCTTACCCCGATTCTCATGACAGACCGGCCTCGCGACGCCAAATGGCTCAAAAACGACGAGCGCGAATGGCTCGCCAACACCATGGACGCGGAACTTGCCCTCAAATCGAAGTCCGGACACCACAACTTCCTGGCCGGACTCAAAGACAAGCGCACCCTGGCGTACTCCGGCCTGTACTTTGGCCTCGTCTGTGGCATTTACGGACTGGGCCTCTGGATGCCCACCATCGTCTCGGCGCTTGGCAAGTTCTCGACGACGGAAATCGGATTTATCGTCTTCATTCCGTACGCCATCGCCGCGGTGTTCGTGTACTGGTGGAGCAAGCGCGCGGACAAGACCGGCAAGCGCGCATGGCACACCGCCGTCAGCATGATTCTCGCCGGCGCGGGCCTGCTTGCAGCCGGCTTCCTGCTCCCGGTCAACCCATTCCTGGCAATGGTGGGCCTCATTGCCTCGGCCATGGGCATCTACGGGGCCATCGCACCCTTCCTGTCCATGCCCTCGGCTGCGCTCACCGGCGCTGCGGCAGCCTCAGGCCTTGCCCTGATCAACTCGCTGGGCAACCTCGGCGGCTTCGTGGCCCCCTACGCGGTGGGCCTCTTGAAGGACGCCACCGGCAACAACCAGAGCGGCCTCGTCTTCCTCTCCCTCTGCCTGGCCGCCACGGGCATAGCCACCTACCTTTACGCACGCAAACGCCCCGAAGGCGACGCCACGCTTGCCCAAACAACCGAACCTTCCGACGCCCCCTGATCCCGCACTACCGAAGGAAACAAAGGCAATGACCTCCACCAATTTCCCCACTGCCCGCACAGTTGTGCTCACCGGAGCCGCATCGATCCGTGGCATCGGCCGCGCCGCCGCAGACCGCATGGCCAGCGAAGGCTGGGCCGTGGCCATCCTGGACATCAACGGCGTCGATGCCAAGGCAGCAGCCGACGAGATCGCCGCAAAGCACGGCGTCCAGACGATCGGCCTGGGCGCCGACGTCTCCGACAAGAACTCGGTGGACACCGCAATCGCCCAGGTGGAGGCGGAGCTGCCGCCGATCGTCGGGCTGGCCAACATCGCCGGTATCAGCAACCCCACCCCGTTCATGGAAGAGACCGTCGAAGGATGGGACCGAGTGTTCGACATCAATATGCGCGGCACGTTCCTGGTAAGCCAGGCCGTACTCAAGGGCATGATCGAACGCAAGGTCGGGCGCATCGTCAGCATCTCCTCCATCTCCGCCCAGCGCGGCGGCGGCACATTCTCCAAGGTCGCCTACAGCGCATCCAAGGGAGGCGTCATCGGCTTCACCCGCGCCCTGGCCCGCGAAGTCGGCGAACACGGCATCACCGTCAACTGCGTCGCGCCCGGCCCCATCGACACCGACATCATGGGCGGCACCCTCACCGAGGAACGCAAAGCCGAAATGTCCCAAGGCATCATGATGGGCAGAGTGGGCACCCGCGACGAGGTAGCCGCGCTGATGAGCTTCCTCCTCGGCGAGGACGCTGGCTACATCACCGCAGCAACGTACGACATCAACGGCGGGCTCCAGGTCTCCTGACCGCTCAGAAACCCCAAGAGAAGCCTATGAGGGACGCCAAGGCCACCAACTGGAGTTGATGGCCTTGGCGTCCGCAGGGCCTAGAGAAGCCCCACCTTGGTCATCAGCTCGGTGACCTTCTCGCTGTTGAGCTTGGCGGGGTCTACCGAAGGTGCCTGGAGATCCTTGAGGGGCACAAGCTTGGAGTTGGCCGGTACGTCGGAGCCAACGGTGTACTCAAAGGAGTCACCGTTCTGGAGGACCTGCTGGCCCGCTTTGCCCGTGATGAACTTCAGGAACTGCTGGGCCTGGGCCTGCTTCTTGCTCGAAGCCAGGACGGCGCCGCCGGAGACGCTGACGAACGCGCCGGGGTCCTGGTTCTTGAAGTATTGGAGATCAACGTTCTTGCTGTTCTCTCCAGTCTGGGCCTGGTCCACGAAAGAGTAATAGTGGTACAGGACTCCCGCGTCGACCTCACCGGCGTTCACAGCCGCGAGCACCGGAGTGTCGTCCTTGTAGGACTTGAAGTTGCTTTTCGCAGCCTCCAGCCATTTCTGGGTTGCGTCTTCTCCCTTGAGCGCGAGCATCGCGCTGACGATGGCCTGGAAATCCGCTCCGCCGGTGGACGCTCCGATTCGGCCCTTCCAAGCGGGGTCGGCGAGGTCCATCAAGGACTTGGGGAGCTTGTCTGCAGTGAGCTTGCCCTTGTTGTATGCCAGCACGGTGGAGCGGGCGGCGATGCCCGTCCAGTCGCCAGTGGAGGGCCGGTACTGCGAGGGGACCTGGCTGAGGGTTGCTTGATCTACCGGTGCGAGCAGGCCGGCACTAGCGATGCGGACCATGGCCGGGGAGTTTTCCGTGAGGAAGACGTCCGCAGGAGAGTTCTTGCCCTCCTCGGAGAGCTGGTTGCTCATTTCAAGATCGTCGCCATTGCGGAGCGTTACCTTGATTCCCGTTTCCTTGGTGAAGGCGTCCACCCATGCGCCCGTGAGGTTTTCGTGCTGCGCGTTGTACACGACGATGCCGTCGCCGGATCCCGCCGCACCGGATGCGGAGCTACCTGTTGCGGTACCGGTGGGTGAACCGCTGCACGCCGAAAGTGCCAGCAGCGTGGCCGTGGCGGCGGCAAGGGCCGTAGCAGGTTTGATGCCGAATTTCATGGGGGCCTTTCGAGGTCCCGGCCGGGACCGGGGCAGTTAGGAGATGCAGTTGGGGAGCAGCGCCTTAGTAGGCAAGGCAAACCTTACTGTAATAACAACATGCCATTGTTGCGTAATTCAGAACGCACTGAGGTCGACTGTTACAAACGGCAGGCAGAATGGCTGCCCAACAGAGGTGCAGGTAGCGCGCAATCAGGGAGCGCAGTGGGCAGCCAGTGGATCAGCCCGGAAACAAGGTTGATCGTGGTAGCGAGGACTACCACTCCGAAAAGGTAGGACAGCAAGGCTTGCCGCAAGCCCGGCCGCCACGCCCAGAACCACCATAACCACCAGCCGCGTACTTGCACGGTAAACGCGGGAACCGTAGACACGATTCTCCATGCGTCCATCGTCCCACCGCAGTTTCCACCGGTTAAGGGCGTGCTAAATCTCCGCCAGTCGGCGTAAGGAAACCATTAAGACCGATGACGGCGGCCCCGTTTGGTGGTCTGATGAAAAGCGGAAGCACCCGCCATCCGGGCTTCGAGCCGACCATCCGTAGGAGCTGACTTCACCATGGAACGGATTGACCTCAACACAGGAAAGGCCCACGACGCCGAGCCTTCGGGCGGGCGCACTCAAGACTACGTCGTGGTCGATGACCTGGGTGATTTCACCTACTACCCGTCCGAGGCCACGATGCTCGAAGACATGGAGTACGTTGACGAAGCAGCAAGCATTCTCGACCGCGCGGGCAACGACTTCCGCTTGACGTTGGAGAAGGACCGAAAGCTCAGGCTGGGCTCCTCGTTCGGCCGCGTGGAATTCACTTGGCTACGCCAGGCATGGATGACCGACCGGCGCCGGGACCCGCAGGCGCATCGATTGCTCCGCCTCTACCCCACCACTTTGGACGCCCTTGTGGCTGGAATATTTGAAACCTTAACTCTTGAACTCGCCATCCAAGCCGCCAACTCAACATGGGCATTGGACGTGGGGGGAGAAGAAACGCACCCGGCGACGCTCAAGGACGTCGATGGCCTCCTCGCTGGGCTGGATCATCTTGAACTGGCAACTGTGCGCGACCCCTTCGGACACGACTACCGGCCAATCCGCCACGCGACACACCGCTTTCACACCCCTGGTGCAGGGGCGATCTACTACGTGGAGATTGAACCCAACCCCGAACAGGCCGGCCACCGTCCCGACGTTTCTGACAGTTTGCCTTGAGTTCCTTCAATGTGGGTTACCGGCGGGTAGGCGTTCTGCGATGCCCTCCGTGTGGAACACCTATCTCGCCGTCGACCACGCCCGCGCCACCGCAGCGAAGATCACCGAAGCCGGCGGCCAGCTCATGATTAGGGGGACGTTCACCCGTTGGTGAGGGTGACGTCGTCGAGGTACATCCAGGTGTCGTCCGCCGGGGTGGAGCCGTCGAGGTGGACGTTGAACCAGAGGGTGATGGTCTGCCCTTTGTACGCGGACAGGTCGGCGGTGAACTGGGTCCAGGTGCCGTTGTCGTTGCAGAGCTTGAGCAGGCTGGCCAGGACCGTGCCGCTGGTGGAGCGGACTTGGGCTTCCATCCAGTCGTACGGACAGGCATTGCCGGTGCAGGGGTCTTCCGCGCTGTGGGGCTGGTACCAGAAGGACAGCGTGGTGGTTCCGGTGGCGGGGACGGTGATGGTCTGGGACAGGCTGCTGTCACCCAGAGGCTCGGCCCCCGAAGCCGCGCCCAGGAGCGCCGAGCCGGTGCCGGTGTGGGCGGTGGTGGAGGCCACGGGTGCCCTGACGCCGCCGGTGGTCCAGGAGGTCAGCCCGGATTCGAAGCCGCCGTTGGCGATGCCTGACGTGGTTGTTGCCGTCGGGGTGACCGGGGCCGACGCCGCCGACGCCGGTGAGGTGCCGATTGCGTTGGTGGCGGTGACGGTGAAGGTGTAGGCGGTGCCGTTGCTCAGGCCGGTGATGTTCGCGGTCGTCGCGGGCGGGGCTCCGGTGACCGTCACGGGCGCCAGGGTCGTGGCACCGGCGTGCGGGGTGACCGCGTAGGAGGTGATCGGAGAACCGCCGTTGGCCGGGGCGGTCCAGGACACGGTGGCCGAGGCGTTCCCCGCCGTCGCGCTCACCCCGGCGGGTGCGGCAGGCGCCGTCGCCGCCGCTGTCGGGGTGACCGGGGCCGAAGCCGCCGACGCCGGGGAGGTGCCGATCGCGTTGGCGGCCGTGACCGTGAACGCGTAGGCGGTGCCGTTGCTCAGGCCCGTGATGCTCGCGGTCGTCGCCGGCGGGTTACCGGACACCGTCACCGGCGCCAGGGTGGTGGCACCGGCGTGCGGGGTGACCGCGTAGGAGGTGATCGGAGAGCCGCCGTTGGCCGGGGCGGTCCAGGACACCGTGGCGGAGGCGTTGCCCGCCGTCGCGCTCACCCCGGCGGGTGCGGCAGGCGCCGTCGCCGCCGCTGTCGGGGTGACCGGTGCCGACGCCGCCGACGCCGGTGAGGTGCCGATCGCGTTGGTGGCCGTGACCGTGAACGTGTAGGCGGTGCCGTTCGTCAGACCCGTGACAGTCGCCGTCGCCGCGGGCGGATTCCCGGACACCGTCACCGGCGCAAGGGTCGTGGCACCGGCATGCGGGGTGACCGCGTAGGAGGTGATCGGAGAGCCGCCGTTGGCCGGCGCGGTCCAGGACACCGTGGCCGAGGCGTTGCCCGCCGTCGCGCTCACCCCGGCGGGTGCGGCAGGCGCCGTCGCGGTCGTCTGGCTGTTGCTGAGGTTGACGTCGTCGAGGTACATCCAGGTGTCGTCCGCCGGGCTGGACCCGTCCAGGTGGACGTTGAACCAGAGCACGATGGTCTGCCCGTTGTAGGCGGAGAGGTCGGCGCTGAGCTGGGTCCAGGCACCGGAGTTGCTGCTGAGTTTGAAGAGGCTGGCCAGGGTGGCGCCGCTGGTGTTCCGGACCTGGGCTTCCATCCAGTCGTACCGGCACGTGGTGCCGCTGCAGGTGTCATCGTTCGTGTGGGGCTGGTACCAGAAGGACAGCGTGGACGTCCCCGCGGCAGGCACGGTGATGGTCTGGGACAAAGAGCTGTCGCCCAGCGGCTCCGCCCCGGACGCCAGGCCCAGAAGCGCCGAGCCGGTGCCGGTGTGGGCGACGGTGGAGGCCACGGGTGCTTTGACTCCGCCGGTGGACCAGGACGTGAGTCCGGATTCGAAGCCGCCGTTCGCGATGGTCGACGCAGTCGTTCCTGTCGGAGTCACCGCTGCCGACGCGGCCGACGCCGGCGACGTGCCGACAGCGTTCGTGGCCGTCACCGTGAACGTGTACGCCGTGCCGTTCGTCAGGCCAGTGACGGTCGCCGTCGTCGCCGGCGGATTCCCGGACACGGTGACCGTGGCCAGGGTAGTGGTGCCCGCATGCGGAGTCACGGCGTACGAGGTGATCGGAGAACCGCCGTTAGCCGGCGCCGTCCACGACACCACCGCGGACGCGTTCCCCGCCGTCGCGCTCACCCCCGAAGGAGCCGCAGGCGCCGTCGCCCCGGGGGTCACATCGATCATCGAGTAGTCGTCCGTGGTGATCGAACCGTTGGATTGGATGTTCAGTCCGTAGCTGATACCCGAGGCGCCGGCCGGAAGAGCCGGCGTGGTCCAGGTTATTTGGGTCCAGTTGCTGCTTGCGTTGAACAACGGGCTCGCCGTCCAGTAGGTCCAGTATCCCGTTCCTGTCCGGTAGTAGACCTCGAATTGGGTGATCACGTTGGATTTGTACCAGGCGCTGAGCTGATAGACATGGCCTGGAGTGCCCGTAGGCGAGCAGCCGCCAAGGTCCAGGGCAGGCAGGAGCTTCGCGTCACCGCTGACATAACCGCTCATTGTCAGCTGTTCTGCGTTGTTGCCCGTGTGGCCAGGCGAGACCACCGAGTAGCTGGGCGTGTTCGTGCCGAACCCACCCGCAGCCCAGCACAGCGGAATCCCGCTGGTAAGCGTCTCCAAGCTCGGGTTTTGGATCATGTTGGTCCCCGGGGGAGGCGGCGGGGGCACGGCCGGGCCTGAGACAAGCGGCTGGACGGCGCCCCCGATTACCTGGTCGACAGTCTTCACAGCAACGCTGCCTGCCGCCTGTTGCTGCGCGAGCCAGGAGGTGAATTGGCTGAACAAATCGGGGCTGATGGTAAGGGTCGGATCGGTCCCGACAGCGATGTGGTGGAACGTCAGCTGAACCCAGCCACCGCCAGCTGCCTGGGCTTTGGTCACGGAATCTTCGAGGTTGGCCAGCGTCCACGTGCTGTCCACCTCTTCCGGCGCCTTAGTGTCATACGGATTGGCGGGCGGGATGGATTCCGCGGCCGGGAGCCCAGTGTCGTCTTTGCTGTAGAGGTCTCCGAGCCCGCGCGCACTGTTGAACCCGCAATTCTTCACAATGGTCTGCACTGCGGGGTCCAAGGAAGCAAAGGGGTAAGCAAAACTGGTGACCTTGAAACCCATGTTGGCCAGGGCAACCCTGCCGTTGCATACTTGGCGCGTCACTTCATCCGAGGTCAATGTGACCAGGTCGGGGTGGGTGACGGTGTGGCCGGCAATCTCGTTGCCGTCGGCAAAGAGTTGCTGCAAGTTCGCCGACGTGAAATAGCTCGGCTGATCGACCCACCCGGACGGCACGAAGAAGGTACCGTGCAATCCGAGGTTCTTCATGGTGGCTGCGGCAGTCATCTGGTCGGCATTGCCGTCATCGAAAGTGAGCGTGATGACGGTGCTTGCGGCGGCATGGGCCGGCAAAGCGAAACCGCTGAGTAGTGCCAGGACCATTGCCGCACACGCGCCGAGGGCACCCCAAAGGGTCCTGAGCCTTCGCGTCGTTGCCCTCTTTCGCGTCGGGAATTTGCCCACAACACTCACCGTCCAATCAAAGCCGGGTCAACCGGTCAAGGATGGGAGTGCTCCCCCACAAGACCTGCGCTGACCTTACGGCCCCACATACGGCCGAGTCGCGAGTGTGCTTCACCCGTTGGGCGCCGCCCTTGACAGGCGAGCACTCTAGGGTTGGTTAACGAGCTACAGCGCCTTAACAGCGCTCAACACCTTGGCCAGGGATTCCTTGGCATCGCCAAACAGCAGCGTGGTCTGCGGCTCGTACATGAGTTCGTTCTCGATCCCCGCGAATCCCGGACGCATGGACCGCTTCAGAAACACCACTTGGCGGGCGTCGGCCACTTCAAGGATGGGCATGCCGTAGATCGGTGAACCCGCAGTGGTTTTCGCGGCCGGATTGACGACGTCGTTCGCGCCGACCACCAGTGCGACGTCGGCCGTGCGGAATTCCGAGTTGATCTCGCCCATTTCCTTGAGGGACTCATAGGGCACGTTCGCTTCGGCAAGTAGGACGTTCATGTGCCCGGGCATGCGCCCAGCCACCGGGTGGATCGCGAAATCCACATCGATGCCCCGCGCCTCAAGTGCAAGCGCCAGCTCCGCCGCCGTGTGCTGCCCTTGGGCCACCGCGAGCCCATAGCCGGGAACAATGATGACCCGTTGCGCATAACCAAGAAGCACCGCGACGTCTTCCGGGCTGGACGAGCGCACCGGACGATCGCTCACGGCCGTCGATCCCGCCGTCGAGCCTCCTTTGAACGCACCGAAGAGGATTCCCGCAACGCTGCGGCCCATGGCCGCGGCCATTGCTCTCGTGAGGATGGTACCCGAGGCGCCAACCAGCGTGCCCGCCACCACCAAGAGCACATTGCCAAGCACCAGGCCTGAGGCCGCCACGGCCAGGCCGGTGAAGGCGTTCAGCAGCGAGATGACGATCGGCACATCCGCGCCGCCTACGGGCAACACAAGCAGCAGGCCGGCGGCCAGTCCCAGCAGCAAGAGCACCAGCGCGAGCGCGAGGGAACCACTGAAGACGACGGCGACGGCGGCACCCACGGCCGCGATCAGCACCGCCCCCATGAGGGTCGGCAGGCCGGGAAACACCACCGGGCGGGTGGTCATTAGCTCCTGGAGTTTGGAGAACGTAATGGCGGAGCCCGCGAACGACACCGCCCCCACCAGCAGCGTGAAGACAATGGCCACACGAACCCAGTGATCCTCCGTGGGCGCGAGTTCCAGGAGCGCCACGAGTGCCGCGGCACCACCGCCCACGCCGTTGAACAGCGCCACTAGTTGCGGCATCTGGGTCATCTTGACCTGTCGCGCTACAGGCGCGGCCACTCCCGAACCGACCACCATCGCGGCCAGGATCCAGGGAACGTTGTCCATCTTGACCGAGAAGAAAACCGTGGCCACCGCGAGCGCCGCACCGAAGGCACCCACCAAATTGCCGCGCCGGGCAGTGCGCGGAGAATTCAGTCCCTTGAGCGCGAGGATGAAGCACACGGCGGCCGCGAGGTAGAGGAGGGAGGTCCACACTGGATTGATGAGGGTCATCGCATGCCCTCCTTCGCCCCGGGCTTTAAAGCCTCGGGGTTCTTGCCGGCGGTCACTTCACGTTTGCGTCCGCGGAACATCTCGAGCATGCGGTCGGTCACCACGAAGCCTCCCACCAGGTTCGCGGTGGCGAGGACGACGGCGAGCAAGGCCACCGCGAGAACCCACGGGTCTGAGGCCTGCCCGGCAACGATGATGGCCCCCACCAGGATGATCCCGTGAATGGCGTTGGCGCCGGACATCAAGGGCGTGTGCAGTGTGCTCGAGACCTTGGAAACCACCTCGAAGCCGACGAACACCGCCAACACGGTGATGGTGAGCAGGGCGATGCCGTCCATCACGAAACCCCCTCGTTCGCCGAGCCCACTGATTCTGCGGTCTCGGCGGAGAGCGCCGCGAGCGCCTCGGCCGTCGGACCGTGCCGCACCTCGCCGTCGTGCGTCAGGCACGCACCCGCCACCACCTCATCGCCGAAGTCCGGAACAACCGCCCCATCACAAGTCATGAGGGCCAGCAGGTTGGCGACGTTCTTCGCGTAGAGGCGCGAGGCGTCCGCGGGCATCGCGGAGGCCACATCCTTCATCCCCACGAGGGTGACTGTTCCTTGGCCGTCCGCCGTCGGGATCTGGAGGTCCAAGCCGGGCACCGAGCCTTCCACGTTTCCGCCGGATTCAGCGGCGAGGTCGACGACGACCGAGCCTGGGCGCATGTGCTGAACCATCTCGCGGCTCACCAGAAGCGGGGCCCGCCGTCCGGGGACGGCCGCCGTCGTGATGAGCACGTCTGCCTGGGCGACGTGCGGTGCGAGCAGTTGGCGCTGCAGGGCACCCCGATCGGCGCTGAGCTCGCGAGCGTAACCGCCGGACGCCTCCGCTGTCTCCACGTCGAGCTTGATGAACGTGCCGCCCATGGAGGCGACCTCGTCCGCCGACGCCGGCCGGATGTCGTTGGCGGAAACGCGTGCACCCAGCCTCTTCGCGGTGCCGATGGCCTGCAGACCCGCCACACCGGCGCCCAACACGAGCACGCGGGCCGGGGGGATGGTTCCGGCGGCTGTCATGTACAGAGGGAAGAAGCGTGGCAGGCGCATGGCCGCCTCGAGCACGCAGCGGTACCCGGCCACGAGGGCCTGGGACGTGAGAGCGTCCATGGATTGTGCCCGGGAAATGCGGGGCACCAGCTCAAGCGCGAAGGACGTCACGCCCGCTTCGGCGAGCGCGCGGACGGTGGGAAGTTCCGACGACGGCGATGCCAGGCCCACGGTGACCGCGCCCCTGCGCAGCGCGGCCGCCGTCGCGGGATCGAGAGGGCGGACATGCGCGTAAACGTCCAGTCCGGCGAGATCCAAGGTGGGGACGATGAGGGCGCCAGCCTTTCGGTAGTCGTCATCGCTGTGGCCTGCGGCCGTTCCGGCTCCGCCTTCGACGAAGACCTCCAGTCCGAGGCACGCTAACTCCTTCACAGTTTCGGGCGTCGCTGCAACCCGCCGTTCACCATCCAGCCGTTCCCGCGCTATGCCAAGTTTCACTCGCGCTCCCTTCCCGAAACCCCATTGCCCCGAGCGTTGTTGGCTTGAGTCTAGGACGCGGAAGGGCCGGGCGGGAGGGGGACTCCTTTTGCGGCGCCACGCGCCACTCTAATTGCCCACTAGTCCATAGAATTACGGGGCGGACGCGGGTTATGCCGCTACGCGGTGGTCGCGTCAGTTGATCCGCTCAGCCAAGGCCGCGATGATTCCCTCTGGACCGCACACGTATGCCATGCGCCAGGCGCCCTCATACGGGCCGATGCCACCGGCCAGCCCGTATCCCTCCGCGGCCAGCCGATCGATCAGGGATCGCTATGACCGAGTCGATGAACTCGCCCTCCACGAACGTCCGGCCCTCGACCTCGAGCCCGAGTCCAACGAAGAACGCCGTCACTTGGTCGAGGTCCCGAACGGTGACACCGATGTGGTCGAACCGCATGATGCGCGACATGAGAAAGCCTCCAAGTGTTCGTTTGCACGGCCCAACACGGAGCCTAAAGCGGACTTTACGGCGGATCATGGGACACCGGTCTGGAGATGCCTCTACGGTTGGTCCGCACTCCGGCCGTCGTAGTGGGCATGTGCACAATATGACCAAAACCGTGATCGACATCACCGCTTGGACAATGATGTAGAGGGCCGCACCGGGTTTGCTGCGGCCCTCTACATTCCCGGTAAAGCCATGACAAAGGAGTCTGATATGGCATTGTCGCCATCTGCCCGGGCCATCAATTCAGTTGGTGTGCCCGTTGGGACCCACTCCCTTTACTTGGCCCTCATCGCCGCCGTTGCGCGGGAATCGCGACGGTGGAACCGGTACGATTCCCAACACACTTTCCCATCTGGAACTCGGGCATCATGCGAAGCTCCCGTGTTGACCAACTTCACCGGTAAGGCGGTAATGGCGGCACTGGTCGGCATCTAGACCAGGGTGATCGGCTGGCCCAGTTGGACTGCGCACTGAACAGGCCGGATCTTGACGAAAGCGCCCTGAGGACACGCCGCGATTTCGACCACCGGAAAAGAAAGTCCTGGCCTTGGAGAGCCGGTCTTCCAGCGCGGTCGGACCCTCTGGCCCTGCTCCAACCCGGGTTGGCGACCGGGTTGCCATTTTGGTTGGACGACCGCTTCACCCTGCTGTGATCCATGAAGAAAGGTCCATGCAGCCTCCGCGAGAAATGCGCAGGCAAACCAAAGGTTTTGCAGATCCATGAACAAGGAGCATCTCTTGAAGGTCAGAATTCTATCCGTGCTACTCGTCGCAGGCTCAATTGCACTGACTGGATGCGGCGGCGGAAACACTGCCGCCGGTGCGGTCGGGGACAAAGGGAATCCGACGCCCCGCACTGTTGCAACCATTGCCGTGCCTAATTCGAAAACCCCGCCCTTCAGCTTCGACATCGGCGCCGTCGAAGCAGGCAAGTACTACGTTACGGACCGCAACAACAAGTCCGTTGATGTTGTCGACATCAAGACGAACAAGCTGGAGGCACAGATTACCGGCGGCTTCGCCGGAACCGGAAAGACCTTTGACACCTCCGGCCCCGACGGAATCGTCACAATCCCGGGCGCCGGAACGATATATGTCGGAGACGTCAATTCAATAAAGGTGATTGATACTTCCACGCAGAAAATAACCAAAAACATTCCCGTCAGCACGAATGGCTTCCGTGCTGATGAAGGCTGCTACGATCCGGATGACAACCTCATCATGATCGCCAGCCCGGGCGAATCGCCGCCCTTTGTGACCTTCATCTCAACGAAAACACAAACCGTCGTCGGACACCTCGACTTTAAGGATTCAACCGGCCTTGAAGACTGCAAATACGACGCCAAGGCCAAAACTTTCAACATCAACAACGACGGCACGCCCACAAACCCGCACGGTCAAATCGACGTCATTACCGCCAGCTCGGTGACGGCCGGCGCTCCAGCCGTCAGCAAGTCAGCCCCACTCGGCGACTGCAATCCGACCGGCATGGTCCTGGGGCCGGACAATGAAATGCTGATCGGCTGCGACCCGCCTGCGGGGAAAGCCCTGACATCTCTCATTCTCGACAGGACCTCCCTTGCAACCATTGCCAACGTTCCCTTCGCCGGCGAGGATCAAGTGGATTACGACCCCGTTTCAAACAAGTACTTCCTGGCAGGACGCCACTGGGTTCCCGGCGGAATCGCCTCAACGACCGGGCAGGTGTCCTCTCTTGGAGTTGTGGACGGCGCCACCCATGCTCTCAGCTACACGCTGCCCGCCGGCGCCAACGCACATTCAGTGGCTGTAGACAGCGCATCTGGGCAAGTTTATCTTCCGTTCGCTCCGGGCGTCCCCAACTTTCCGGACGGAGGTATCCAAGTGGTAGGAACACGGTAATTCGCCGCCCCGGTCATCCTTCGAAACCTTGCGGCCGCTGCCCGGCAACGCATCAAGCGCGACGGCCTCCCGCCCATCCCCACACCGGGCGGACCGTTCAACGAGGGATGCCGGTTGCGGGCCGGTTTACCGTCCCCATAATGTAAGGCCGGCAGGTCGGGTACGGTGCCGGGATCAGTCCCGGTACCGTACCCCACCCTCCGCTCCAGACGTGCCACGGGCCAAGGAGTTGTTGCTATCTCAATTGGCGAGGCGTTCGTTGGCAAAGCGATGGGTTGGCCGCCAGCTGCGATCACGGCCGCAACGGCACCTGTTGCCGTGGTTTTTGTTCTTGAAATGATGGACCGAATCAAGAGGCTCAAATAAGGCCGCAAGGCGGAGGAGCCTACCTCAGCCAAGACGGTCACTGGATGTCGCCTGGAGCGCGCCCGGTATAGGATCGGCGGATTCAAGCGCACGCGCGATTCACCGGGATGACTCCCCCGGCTCGATGTATGAATATCCAGACTCTGCGCGGTGTTGGCATATTCATACATCGTGCCCTTCCATTCCCATCTTCGGACTGCTCTACTAAGCTCGCTGTGGGCTGGGAGCCTCCAGTTACCGCACCGTCGATGAGCCGGTTCCGGCCGCGCCGTCGGGAAGGAACACAGCTATGGCAACGTACAAGATCGGATACTTCGTCGGCAGCCTCTCAAGCCGATCCATCAACCGGGTCCTGTCCAAGGCGCTCATCAGCGTAGCGCCGGAGGAGCTCGAATTCACCGAGATTCCCATCAAGGACCTGCCCCTGTACAGCTCTGACTACGACGCCGATTTCCCGCGTGCAGGCCGGGCGTTGAAGGACGCGATCGCCGCGTCGGACGGCATCCTGTTCGTCTCCCCCGAGTACAACCGTTCCATCCCCGGCGCCTTGAAGAATGCCATCGACTGGGGATCCCGGCCCTGGGGAACCAACTCCTTCGCCCGCAAGCCCACTGGCATCATCGGCACATCTCCCGGCAGCATCGGCACGGCCGTGATGCAGTCCTCCATGCGCAGCGTCCTGAGCTTCCTCGACGCACCGCAACTGAACGCCCCGGAGGCCTACATCAAGTTCGATGCGGCGTCCTACAACCAGGATGGATCCGTCCGGGACGAAGGAACCGCGTCCCTCCTGCGCCACTATATGGAGGAGTACAGCGCGTTCGTCCAACGCGTCCTCGCCGCCAACGCTCCCGGGCACATCGGCGACGAACACCCGGACGGCGCCAAGCTGACGCGATGATGTTGGCTTTGCCACTGAGAACACCGCGCCGCAGCCGAGCCCGGATCCACCTGCGTGGTAATTTTCGCGAAGATCAGTAGCGGCTTGCCCATCATCGGGAGCCATGTCTTTCGAGGATTCCATGCTTTCTTTGCGTGTGCGGCTAAGGCGGGGAGCCACTGGCGTGGCTGCTGCATTGGGCGTCCTGGTTGTGATGTCAGGGCTGGCGGCGCCCGGCGCAGGGGCTGCCGTTACGGGCGGCTCCGCGATAACGCCGGTGGCCGTCGTCGGAACCTCGGCGAGGCCGACGGCGGCGGGCGCCTTCATTCCAATCTCACCCGCCCGGCTCCTGGACACGCGCAGCAGCACGCCCGCGGGCCCTGACTCTGCCGTTTCCTTTCAGGTGGGCGGCGTCAACGGGATCCCCGTCTCAGTTTCAGCGGTCACCTTTAACCTCACAGTCACTGGCCCGCAGTCGTTTGGTTTCATCACCGCTTACGCCTCAGGAACCGACCGGCCGAACTCCTCGAACGTGAACTTCGCGAGCGGCGAGACCGTGCCGAACTCCGTCACCGTACCGGTTGGCTCGGACGGCAAAGTCGCCCTGTTCAACCGGTCCGCGGGCAACACCCACCTCATCGCGGACGTCTCCGGCTACTACCTTCCCGGCACCCCGACGGTACCCGGCGCGTTCGTCCCGGTGGTCCCGGCCAGGCTCTTGGACACCCGGCCCAGCGCACCTGCCGGCCCGGACGGGACGGTGTCCTTCCAGGTGGGCGGGGTGGGTGGGATCCCGGCAACAGTCTCCGCGGTCACCTTCAACCTCACCGTCGCGGACCCCACCTCGTTCGGGTTCATCGCGGCCTATGCTTCCGGAACTGAACGCCCAAACTCCTCCAACATCAACTTCGCAGCAGACCAGACGGTTGCGAACTCCGTCACCGTTCCGGTCGGCGTCGACGGCAAAGTCACCCTCTTCAACCGCTCCGCAGGCGTCACCCAGCTAATCGCCGACGTCGCGGGCTACTACCTGACCGGTGCCCCGACCACGCCCGGCGTGTTCGTCCCGGTGACCCCTGCACGGCTCCTGGATACGCGAAGCAGCGCGCCTGCAGGCCCGGATGGGACAGTGTCCTTCCGGGTCGGTGGCGTGAACGGAATTCCCGCCAATGCCGCGGCGGCCGTGTTCAACCTCACCGTCACCGGCCCGCAGTCGTACGGTTTCATCACCGCTTTCGCCTCGGGAACCACACGGCCGAACGCCTCCAACGTGAACTTCGCAGGCGGCCAGACAATCCCGGACTCCGTCACTGTCCCGGTTGGTTCCGACGGCAAAATCACCCTCTTCAACCGCTCCACGGGCGCCACCCAGCTAATCGCCGACGTCGCGGGCTACTTCCTCGCCGGAACGTCAACCAGTTCTGCCCTCACGTGGGGCGACAACCAGTCCAGCCAGCTCGGCAACGGCACCGCACCCTACCTCGCGACTGCGACGGCCATCGCTGGCCTCTCCGGAGTCAAGTCCTTCGCCGGGGATGGATCCACGAGTTACGCGCTTCTGGCCGACGGGACGGTGCAGGCATGGGGGAGCAACCAGTCCGGGCAGCTCGGCAACGGAACCACTTTGGACAGCAGCACCCCCGCTCAGGTCCCAGGCCTCACCGGAGTCACGTCCATCGCGAGCAATGGGGGCACCGCGTACGCGCTCCTGAACGATGGGACCGTCCGCGCCTGGGGCGAGAGTGCGTCCGGCCAGCTCGGCAGCGGCATCACCTTCAGCAGTACGCCACTTCAGGTCCCCGGCCTCACGGGAGTCACCTCCATCACAGCCACCTACTACGGAGCTTTCGCCTTGCTAAGTGACGGAACTGTCCGTTCCTGGGGCGCCAACTTTGTGGGTCAGCTCGGCAGTGGCACTACCAGCAGCGGCAGTGGATCCCCGGTCCAAGTTACGGGCCTCACCCGCGTCACCTCCATCACGGCCAGCGACTTCAGCGCCTATGCACTGTTGGCTGATGGAACCGTCCGCGCCTGGGGCGACAATTCAAACGGGCAGCTTGGCACCGGAAATTCCGTCAACGTCAGCAACACCCCTGCCCAAGTCCAAGGGCTCACCGGCGTGGCTTCGATCGCCGCCAGCAACCACGACGCCTACGCCCTGCTGTCCGACAGAACGGTACGTTCTTGGGGCGCCAATGCGAGCGGCCAGCTCGGCAACGGGACCACATCAGAGAGCTACACCCCGGTCCGCGTCCAGGGCCTCAGCAACGTCACGTCCATCACGGCCAGCGCGGGCACCGCATACGCGGTCTCGGGCGACGGCACCGCTCACGCTTGGGGCTCCAACCAGTCCGGACAGCTCGGCAACGGCACTGCCACCAACAGCAGCATTCCCGTCCAGATTCAAGGCCTCGCCGGAGCCGCCTCCATCACAGCTGACAAAGGGGATTCCAACAACACGGTGGCCTACGCCGTGCTGCGCGACGGGACTGTTCGGAGCTGGGGACTCAACCAATCCGGCCAACTCGGTAATGGCACCACTGTCACCAGCAACGCCCCCGGCCAAGTCGCCAGTCTTAGCGGAGTCGGCTCGGTTACGGCCGGCAGAGGGACCGCGTTCGCCTTGCTTGCGGACGGAACCATCCGCGCCTGGGGCGACAACTACAACCACCAACTCGGCGTCACTGGCACAACCTCCTTCAGCAGCTCACCGGTCGGCATCCCTGGCCTCACCGGGGTGTTCGCCGGAGCCCAAGGCGCGAGTACCAAGTACGCCGCGCTGATCAACGGAACAGTGTGGGCCTGGGGCGGAAACGGGTTCGGACAGCTCGGAAACGGCACCACCACTGACAGCAGCATTCCCGTCCAAGTCACTGGGCTCTCAGGGGTCTTATCCATCACCGCCAGCGGAAGCACCGCTTACGCCCTGCTTGGCGACGGAACGGTGTGGGCTTGGGGAGACAACTCGTCCGGCCAGCTCGGAAACGGCACCACCAGCAACAGCACCACACCGGTCCAAGTCCAAGGGGTTAGCACGGCCACCTCGATCACAGCCAACGGAGGCACCGCCTACGCTGTGCTCAATGACGGGTCGGTTCGCGCCTGGGGCAGCAATCAGTCGGGGCAGCTGGGCAACGGCACCAACGCCGCCAGCAACACCCCGGTCCAGGTCGCCGGCCTCACAGGAGTCTCTTCCATCGCTGCCAGTTACGGTACGGCCTACGCTGTCCTGGCTGACGGGACCCTCCGAGCCTGGGGCTACAACGGTTATGGCCAGCTGGGCAACGGCACCAAGGCCAACAGCAACACCCCGGTCCAGGTCGCCGGCCTCAGCGGAACCGTGTCCCTCACGGCCAACGGTGGCACGGCCTACGCAGTGCTGGGCAACGGCACCGTTTGGGCTTGGGGTTTCGGGGGCTACGGCGAGATCGGCAACGGCTCCACCACCAACAGCAGCACCCCGGTCCAAGTCCAGGCCCTCACCGGAGTGACGGCCGTGGCCGCCAGTGAAATCACGGGGTATGCCCTGCTCAACGATGGGACAGTCCGGGCCTGGGGTGCCAACTGGTACGGTCAACTCGGCAACGGCACCATCACAAACAGCAGCACCCCCGTCCAAGTCCAAGGCCTCACCGGAGTCAACTCAATCGCGAGCAGCATCTATGACGCATTCGCCTTGCTCAGCGATGGAACGGTCCGCGGGTGGGGTTACAACGCGCAGGGTCAACTCGGCAACGGCACCACAGGCAGCAGCACCACGCCCGTTCAGGTCCAGGGCCTCACCAGAGTGACGCGCCTCTGGCTGTAAGCGCCACCTTCGGCGCTAAGCGCTGCCGAGACTTGCTTGGGACTCAGTGCTTGGCGGCAATATCCGCCGAAATCAGCCCAGCGGTATGCACTATTTCGCCCCGAACTGACTCGATGTACGCCGCGGGCTCGGGCTGCGCGGCGACGTTTTGGGCCTGGAGCGAGACGTTGACTGCGGCCACAACTTTCCCCGCGGCGTTGCGCACGGGGGCTGCAACGGACATGAGCCCGAGTTCCAGTTCCTGGTCCAGCAGGCACCATCCTTGTGTGCGCACGCGGTTCAGCTCGGCCACAAGTTCCTCGCGGGTCGTCATGGTCCGTGGCGTCAGGGCCTTGAACTCCACCGAGGACAGGTATTCGTCCAGTTTCTGCTGCGAAAGATCGGCCAGAAGCACCCTACCCATGGACGTGGCGTAGGCCGGGAAGCGGGTGCCCACCGAGATGCCGACCGTCATGATCCGGCGCGTGGTCACGCGGGCCACGTAGAAGATGTCCGCGCCATCCAGTACCGCGGCCGACGTCGATTCCCCCAGTTTCAGCGAAAGGTCCTCGAGGTGCGGCTGCGCGAGCTGGGGCAGGGACAACGCCGACAAGTAGGAGTAGCCGAGCTGCAGCACCATCGCAGTGAGTGCGAACGTCTTGCCGTCCGTGCGGACATAGCCAAGCTCTACCAGGGTGTGCAGGAATCGACGCGCCGTGGCGCGCGTCAGATTGGTGCGCGCCGCCACCTCGCTGAGCGTCATGACGGGGTTGGCCGCGTCGAAGGCACGGATCACGGACAAGCCGCGTGCCAACGATTGTACGTACTGGTCACTCGCCTGGGGAGCACCTGCCTGGGGTGCTCCTGCCACTGCTGCGTCGGTCATGGTTACCAATCTTATTGGCGCGAACTGGCACCAAATGCCCCTTAAAGTGCTTCCAGAGGGAATCTGCTGCCAGTTCGCGCTCCCGTTTAGACGCCGACGACGGCGCCAGCCGCCTTCAGCGGGACCGGCACCAGCGCTTGGAGTTCTTCGAAGGTGCAGCCGAACGTCTCACGCACGGTCACGCCGTCGGGCCCTATCAGGAAGACGGCTTTGTCCGTGTACACGCGGGTCACGCAGCCCACACCGGTAAGCGGATAGCTGCAGGTGTCGACGAGCTTGGACACGCCGTCGCGGGTCAGGAGCGTCATCATGACGAACACATCCTTGGCGCCGGTGGCGAGGTCCATCGCGCCGCCGACAGCCGGGATGGCGTCCGGTGCCCCGGTGTGCCAGTTGGCGAGGTCGCCCGTCGCAGAGACCTGGAAAGCGCCGAGCACGCAGATGTCCAGGTGGCCGCCGCGCATGATCGCGAAGGAATCGGCATGGTGGAAATACGAAGCCCCGGGGAGTTCGGTGACGGGGATCTTGCCGGCGTTGATGAGGTCGCCGTCGATCTCGTCGCCCTTGGCCTCCGGGCCCATGCCCAGCATCCCGTTCTCGGTGTGGAGCGTGATGTTCTGCTCTTCCGTAAGGTAGTTGGAGACGAGCGTGGGCTGCCCGATGCCGAGGTTCACGAACGAGCCGGGCGCGATGTCCCGCGCCACGAGACGTGCGAGGTCGTCACGGCCCAGGGGCGTTGTTGAGGTTTGGGTGCTCATGTCAGGCCACCTTCACGATGCTGTTGACGTAGATTCCGGGGGTCACCACGTTCTCCGGATCCAGGGCGCCGGTCGGGACGATCTCCGACACCTGGACGATTGTGTGCTTGGCCGCGGCGGCCATGATGGGACCGAAGTTCCGGGCCGTCTTGCGGTACACGAGGTTTCCCTTGCCGTCGGCCTTGAGCGCCTTGATGAGCGCGACGTCGGCTTGGATGGGCGTCTCGAACACCTGCCATTTACCGTCCAGCAGCCGGGTTTCCTTGCCCTCCGCGAGCATGGTGCCGTAGCCGGTGGGGGTGAAAAAACCGCCGATGCCGGCCCCGGCAGCCCGGATGCGCTCGGCGAGGTTGCCTTGCGGCACGAGCTCCAGCTCGATTTCCCCGGCCTTGTATTTCGCGTCGAAGTGCCAGGAATCGGACTGGCGCGGGAAGGAGCAGATCATCTTGCGGACCCGCCCTTCCTTGATCAGCAGAGCCAGGCCCTGATCGCCCTGGCCGGCGTTGTTGTTCACCACGGTGAGGTCCGTGGCACCGGAATTCAGCAGTGCGTCGATAAGTTCGAACGGCTGGCCCGCATTGCCGAAGCCGCCGATCATGACGGTGGAGCCGTCCTTGATGCCGGCGACTGCTTCGCCAACGGTGTCAATGAATTTCAGCATGGTCCTTTAGCCCTTAACCCCAGCAGTAACGTTCTCAAGCACCACGGCCAGGCCCTGCCCGACGCCGATACAGATCGCCGCGACACCCCAACGCTGGCCCGAAGCCTCCAGGCTGCGGGCCAGCGTGCCCAGGATGCGCGTGCCGGAGGCGCCCAGCGGGTGCCCCATCGCGATCGCGCCGCCGTGCCGGTTCACGATCGAAGGATCGATCCCCCACGCATCAATGCAGGCCAGGGACTGCGCGGCGAAAGCTTCGTTAAGTTCGACGGCGCCCACCTGGTCCCAGCCGATGCCCGCCTTCGCGAGGGCCTTGTTAGCCGCTTCCACCGGCGCGTAGCCGAAGAACTGGGGATCGTTCCCGTGCGCCCCGCGACCGGCGATGCGGGCCAGCGGCTCCAGGCCCAGCAGCCCGGCGGCGCTTTCGCTACCGATCCAGGCCGCGGAGGCGCCGTCGGACAGCGGCGAAGCGTTACCTGCCGTCACTGTTCCGCCTGTGGTCTTACCTGCGGCGGCGTCCGAAGATTCGGGACGGAACACGGTCTTGAGCCCGGCGAGCTTTTCCGCCGTCGAGCCTGCCCGGATGCCCTCGTCGCGGACCAACTCTGTGCCCGGAACCTGTGTCACCAACTGATCGTAGAAGCCTTCGTCCCAAGCGGCGGCGGCGAGGTTGTGCGAGGCCGCGGCGAACTCGTCCTGCCGCTCCCGGGTGATCCCGTACTTCTCACGCAGGCGCTCGGTGGCCTCGCCCAGGGAAATGGTCCAGTCTTTGGGCATCGCCGGGTTGACCAGGCGCCAGCCCAGGGTGGTGGAGGCCAGGGTCATGTCGCCGGCCGGGTACGGCTTGGACGTCTTCGGCAGCACCCACGGGGCACGGGACATGGATTCTGCGCCGCCCACCAGCATCAGCTCGGCGTCGCCGGCGTTGATCTGGCGGGAGGCGATGATGGCGGCATCCAGGGAAGAGCCGCATAGACGGTTGACCGTGGTGCCGGGCATCGACGTCGGAAGCCCGGCCAGGAGGGTGGCCATGCGGGCGATGTTGCGGTTCTCCTCGCCGGCGCCGTTGGCGTTGCCGAACACCACCTCGTCGATGCGCTCAACATCCAAACCAGGTGCGCGCTTCACGGCTTCGCGCACCACGTGGGCTGCGAGGTCATCCGGTCGCACCCCGGCGAGGCCCGAGCCGAACTTTCCAAAAGGGGTGCGTACGGCGTCGTACACATAGGCCTGGTTCATGCGTTATCCATTTCTTTGAAGACCTGTTGTGCGGTCTTGAATGCGGTGTTGGCGGAGGGAACTCCGCAGTAGATGGCGGTCTGAAGCAGGATTTCCTTGATCTCTTCCCTGCTCAGCCCGTTGGTGATGGCGGCGCGGATATGCATGGCCAGTTCTTCCCAGTGCCCGTGCGCCACCATCGCCGTGATGGTGACGGCCGAGCGCATCTGCCGCGTCAAGCCCGGGCGGGTCCAGATGCCGCCCCAGGCGATGCGGGTGATCATGTCCTGGAAGTCCTCGGTGAAGGAATCCTTCTTGGCGTTGGCGCGGTCCACGTGTGGATCACCGAGCACTTCGCGGCGGACCACCATGCCGGCGTCGTAGATTTCCTGCGAGGTGGCGTCGCGTTGAACGGCGCCCTGCGAAGAATCAGTGCTCATTTTCCGGCCTCCGTCATGAACGTCCGCATGAGGTCCGCGACGACGGCGGGCGCCTCCGCAGGCGCAAGGTGCCCGACGCCGTCGAGCGCTACGGAAACAGCGCTGCCGCCGCCGGCGTTGATGCCGTCCGCCACTTCTTCAGCGAACGACGGCGGTGCAACAGTGTCCTCGACGCCAGCCAGCGCCTGCGTGGGGACGGTGATGCTGCCGAGTTCGGAGCGGACGTCGAAAGCGGCGAGCGCCTCGCAGCAGAAGGCGTAGCTGAAGCGGTCGGCGTCCCGCAGCGCGTGCAGGAGGCGGCTGCTGACCACGGGCTGGCGGTCCATGAACCCGGGAGCGAACCAGCGTTGGGCTGATCCCTGGATCATCACCGCGGTGCCCTGCGCGCGAACGGTTTCAGCCCGTTCGAGCCATCCCTCGGGAGTTCCGAGCTTCGCTCCGGTGCATTGCACGGACAGGCTCTTGAGCCGCTCGGCGTGTTTGATGCCCAATTGCAGCCCCGTGGCGCCGCCAAGGGAGTCCCCGGCATAGTGGAACACGGCGCCGGGAGCGATCGAGTCCACCAAGTCCACCACCGCGTCGGCCAGTTCGGCGACGCTGAACGTTTCGGAAGCCGCGGGCGAGACGCCGTGACCAGGCAGGTCCCAGCCGATCACGTCGAAGTCGTCGCCGAGGAGGGCTGCCGTCTCGGTCCACAGCACGGTGGACGTTCCGAGCGAGGGCCCTACCAAGAGGAGGGGCTTCTCCCCGAGGGGGCGCTGCGGGGACAGCAACACCGCCTTGACCTTGGGCTTAGCCACGATCGGCTCCCTTCGGATTGGTGTTGGAAAATTCCGGGTAGGCGGCGAGGATGCGGCGACTGATCTCCGCAGCCTCGCCCAGGTAGTTCGCTGGGTCCAGGAGGGCCCGCAGTTCCTCGTCGGACAGCTTGCCCGCTGGCACGGCCTCGCGAAGAAGCTTGGTGTAGATCCGGGACTGCTCCGCAGCGGGTGCTTGGAGGGTCTCGTCGACGACCGCTTGCAGCCGGGCCTTCGCTTCGGCCCTGTCCGCGCCAAGGAACGGAGTAATGGAGGACGCCACGGCTTCGCTGAGCAGCAACGGTCCGGAGATTTCCAGGTTGCGACGCATCGCCTCGGGGAAGACTCGGAGTCCCTCGGCGAGCTCGCGGAGCTGGATGGCGGAGCCAAGGCCCAGGCGCAGCAAGCCCCGCAGAGCAGGCCATTCGCTGTGCCAAGCACCGTCGGGGCGTTCGTCGTTGAAGTTCGCTGCTGCGAGGTGCAACTGCGCTGCCAACCCGGGAGCCTGAAGCGCTGCGCTGCGGATCAGCACGGACAACACCGGGTTCTGCTTTTGTGGCATAGCCGAGGAGACGCCACGGCCCGCGGCAATGGGTTCACCCAGCTCGGCAACCTCGGGGCGGCTGAGGAAAAGCAGGTCCGAGGCGATCTTGCCGAAGGAGTCCGTCAAGGAAGCCAAAGCGTCTCCGAGTGCCGTGACGGCCAGCCTGTTGGTGTGCCAAGGCGCGGGGACGGGAGCCAGTCCCAGCTTCCCGGCCAGTGCATCTGCCAAATCAAAGGGGCTCGACGGCGAGCCTTCCGTAAGCACGGAGGCGGACGCCAGGGTGCCACTGGCCCCACCGAACTGCACCGGCAGCTCCAACGACTCCAGACGGCGGGCCGCGGCAGCCACACCGTGGAACCACTGCGCCGCCTTGAGCCCGAAGGTGAATGGCAGCGCATGCTGGGTCAGGCTCCTGCCCACGCACAGCGTGTCCGCATGCTGCTCCGCAAGGGCGACGAGCGCCGTCGTCGTGCTTTTTACTTCGGCGAGAAGTGCGGAAACTACGCGGCGAGCAAGCAGCATCAGGGCCGAATCCAGCACGTCCTGGCTGGTCAGCGAGGTGTGCACGGCAGCAAGTGCGCCGGCGTCCAGCCTTTTGACCCGGCCCCGGAGATCGGCCAGCAGCGGAATGACCGGGTTGGCGCCGCCTTGCGCGCGTTCGGCGATGGAAGCGGCGTCGTAGGCCCAGGTTTCCGCGGCCTCGGCCACGACGGCGGCGGAACCGGCGGGCACTAAGCCCGCCTCTTCCAGCACGGATGCCCAGGCGGCTTCGACGTCGAGGATGGCCGCGATGACCGCACGGTCACCCGTCAGCGCCGCCACGGCGGACGACGCCGAAACCGGGCTGAGCAGCCCGAAATCGCCGTCGAGGCTCATCGGGAGGCGCCTTCGAAGTCGAGAAAGACAGTCTCGTTCCCGCCTTGCAGGCGCAGATCCCAGGTGAGGCCGCCATCCGCATCGCGTCGGGCGATGAGCGTCTTGCGGCGCTCGGGGTCGAGGGAGCTGAGAAGCGGATCGGCAGCGAGCGCTTCCTCGTTTTCCGGCAAGTAGATCCTGGTGAACAGGCGGTTCATGAGCCCACGCGCAAAGACGGCGACGGAAATGAACGGCGCAGCCGCTGGTTTTCCGGGGACCGGGGAAGTGGGTCCGGGGTTGACCGTGGTGAAGGTGAAAACGCCGGAGTTGCCTACCGCCGCGCGGCCCCAGCCGGTGAAGGTGTAGCCGTCGCGGACCAGGGAGCCGGTGCGCTGGACCACGTTGCCTTCGGAATCGGGCTGCCAGATCTCCAGGATGGCGTCCGGGATGGCTTCGCCGGCGCCGTCGTACACGGTGCCTTGAAGACGGATGCTTCCGGCGCTGCCTGGGGCGAGGAGTTCGTTGTCCTTATTAAAGGGGAGGGCGTAGCCGTAGAACGGGCCAACGGTCTGGCCAGGTGTGGGAATCAACTTGCTCATGTGCTTACTCCTCATCCCCGGTGTCGCCAAAGGCTTCGTTTTCGGTCCAGGTGCGCTTCGACCCGCTCAGGACAATGTCCCAGTTGTAGCCGAGGGCCCACTCGGGACTCGTCAGTTCGTGGTCGTACTTGGCAACGAGGCGGTCGCGGGCGTCTTGGTCCACGATCGACTGGTAGATAGGGTCCAGCGGGAACAACTGGTCGCCCGGGAAGTACATCTGGGTGACGATGCGCTGCGTGAAGTCCGTGCCGAACATGGAAAAGTGGATGTGCGCCGGACGCCAGGCGTTGAGGTGGTTCTTCCACGGGTAGGCGCCGGGTTTGATGGTGGTGAAGCGGTAGGTGCCATCCGGTCCGGTGATGCAGCGTCCGACGCCGGTGAAGTTCGGGTCGAGCGGGGCGGGGTGCTGGTCGCGCTTGTGGATGTAGCGGCCGGCGGCGTTGGCCTGCCAGATCTCCACGAGCTGGCCGGCAACCGGGCGGCCGTCGCCGTCGAGCACTTTGCCCTGCACGATGATCCGCTCGCCCTGGGGTTCGCCGTTGTGCTGGATGGTGAGGTCCGATTCCAAAGCGTGCACGTCCTGGTGCCCGAATGCCGGCGAGTGAAGCTCGATGGTCTCAGGGTCCGCGTGGTGCAGGCTCTTGGTGGGGTGGCGCAGGATGCTGCTGCGGTACGGTGCGAAGTCCAGACGGGGCTGGGTCTCCGGTGCGGCACCATTCTTGAGCGCTTGGGCGTACGCCTCGCCGATGGCTTTGATCTCGGCGCTGAGATCCGCTTGGGTTTCGACGGCGGCGTCCGACGGCGCGTGCCCGGCATGCGGTTCGGCCGCCGGTACGAGCTCGTCGTCTTGGTAGTGCCCGGCATTTGCGTCTAGCAGCACGGCCGGCTCCTTTCGGGTGGTTGCTTTCCTGGTTTCTGCGTGCGTCATTGCTCAGCGGTGCATGTGGTGGGCGTGAAGCGAGTCGTACTGGACGGCGTGCCGCACCGGGGCGTTGGGGGCGCCGTAGCCGTCGTAGTTGCCGCGGCGTTCCACCATTTCGAAGAACACGCTGCCCACCGTGGCGGTATAGAAGTGCAGGAATTCACCGTTGGCGTCCCTGTCGTAGAGAAGGTTCAGTTCCTTGAGGCTGGCCAGGAAAGCAGGCTCCAAAGCGAAGCGCGCATCCAGGTCCTCGTAGTAGTTGGCCGGGATCTGCAGGAACTCGAGTCCGCGTGTCTGTGCCGCCCGGGCCGTGGCCACGAGGTCATCCACCGCAAACGCGATGTGTTCCTGGTAGCTCTTGCGGGAACCATTGCCTTGCTGGCCGGGTCCTTGCTGGCCGGGTTCCTGCTGAAGCAACGGAGCAAGGTTCAGCACCAGGCGCACTGCGCGGTCGGAAGTCACCATGACCTGCGAGCGCACCAGGCCGCTGGGGCTTGGCACCTCGGCGAACGGCTGCGGTTCCAGGGCCAAGGCACTCGTATAGAAGAGGACGGCTTCGTCGAAGTGCTGCCAGGGCTGGGCCAGGTTCACGTGGTCGATCAATGCTTGCGCCCCCGCTGAAGGGTGCTCCAGGCCTTCGCCAAACTCGCGAGTCCAGGCGGCGGTGCCGTCCGGACTGCCTTGGCACAGGAAGATCTCGGTGGAGTCCGGGGCTGCGATGCCTTGGAACACTTCCTCGTCCGCCTGGACCTTGCGCGGTACCACGGGGGCCTTGAGTTGCTGGGCGCGGGCCGAGGCAATCACGGGAGAGTCGACGTCGAACCCCAACGCCGCGATGGCGGGTTCACTGTGCGACGGCGCCTGTTCGTTGATGATGACGCGCGCCTGGCCCATGGACCACAGCTGCACGTCCTTGGTCCGGTGCCGGCCGTCGAATTCGAAGCCGAGCTGACCCAGAAGCGTTTCGAGCTGTGCGGGCTCATCGGTTTTGACTTCGGCGAAGTTGAAACCGGCCGGTTCAGCCACCTTGGGCAGCGTGGCCAGTTCCATGGGATAACGACGGCGGCTGGCGGCGTTGGCGGGCGAGTCACCGCTGGCGCCTCCCGGCGTTCCTCCTGCCGTAAAGGAGGACGCGTTCGCGTCGAGCCATTTGGCGCTCTGTTCCTCAAGCCAGATCAGCGAACGCATGGCGTCGACGGCTGTGCGCTCCACATCCGATTGGCGGAAGACGTCGTTGAAGACTTCCAGCGAGACCGGACCGGAGTAGCCGGCCCGGGCAACGTGGCCCATGAACTTGGCAAGCTCGAATTGTCCTTCGCCCGGGAACACGCGGTAGTGGCGGCTCCAGGACAGCACGTCCATGGAGAGTTTCGGGGCGTCGGCCACTTGGACGAAGAAGATCTTCCCGGGCTTGATGGCCTCGATGGGTGCGGTATCCCAGTCGCGTGAAAGGATGTGGAAAGAGTCCAGGCAGGTGCCCAGATTGGGGTGGTCCACCGCTTCCACCAAACGGTGCGCGTGTTCGTAGTCGTTGACGTATTTGCCCCAAGCGAGGGCCTCGTACGCTACTTTGACGCCGTGGTCCCCGGCCAGTTCCGCCAGTCGGGAGAGCTGTTCGGCGCGGAGGTCGTCGTCGTCGATCGTGGCAGTTCCCACGTTGGTGCACACCAGGATGGTGTCCATGCCAAGGCGGGACATGAGCCTGAACTTGGCGTCCGCCCGGCGCAGGTTTTCCTGGAGGATGTCCTCTGAGACACTGTCGAAGTCGCGGAACGGCTGGTAGAGATCAAGGCCGAGTCCAAGGTCCGCGGCCATCTTCCGCACATCCTCGGGGCTGAGCGGCGACGTGACGAGGTCCTGTTCGAAGATCTCGATGCCGTCGAAGCCCGCGATGGCGCAGGCCTGCATCTTTTCCTTGAGCGTCCCGGAGAGGCAAACTGTGGCGATTCCGGTGCGCATCAGTGCCCCGCCCCGGCGAGAGCCTTGCCGGCCTCGGACGCTTCAGCCTTGGCTTCCTCGGCGCCCACCAGCTCAAGGAAGTGTGCCCGCATTCGTTCCGGATCGGCGTCGCGGCCGGTGAAGATGCGGAAAGCGTCGGCGGCCTGGCCCACGGCCATGCGTCCGCCGTCGAGCACGCGGCAGCCCTTGGCCCGGGCCTCGAGCACCAGCTGGGTCTCGATGGGGCGGTAGACGATGTCGGCCACCCAATGGCGGGGTTCCACGAGGGACATGTCCAGTGGGAGGCCTGGATGCGCGGCCATGCCCACCGGCGTGCAGTGCACCATACCGTCGGCAAGCGGCATGAGCTGCGGCAGCTCCGCCGTCGTGCGTGCCGTGACGGTGCTGCCCGGGAACAGCCCGGCGAGTTCCGCCGCCCGTTCGGCGCAGCGCGCGGGATCCACGTCTACAAGGTCCAGCGTCTTGACGCCCGCGGAAAGCAGGGCGTATGCGACGGCGGAGCCGGCACCGCCCGCGCCCAGCTGGACGACGCGGTCCAGGCCGGCGTCGGGAAGGCCGCTGGCCAAAGCTGAACCGAAGCCGGAGAAGTCTGTGTTGTGGCCGATGAAGCGGCCGTCCTGGATCAGAACGGTGTTCACAGCGCCGAGCCGCTGGGCGTCCTCGGAAACCTCGTCCAGGAACGGCAGGACCAGCTGCTTGCACGGATGCGTGATGTTGAGGCCGTTGTAACCGAGCCGGGAAGCTGCAGTCAGGAGATCGCCGACGGCGGAGCCGGGCAGGGAGAGCTCCAGCAGGTCGATGGGCCGGTACAGGTAGCGCAGCCCCTGGACGTCGGCCTCCCTCTCGTGCATGGGCGGCGTCAGAGAAGGCGTCACGCCTTCGCCAATAAGGCCCACCAAGAAGGATTCGGCTCGGTTGCTCATGCTCATTGCTCCTTTGACAACTGCACCCGCGGATGGGCCTTCTCCGGAGTCCTTTGGGACGTCCGAAAAGAGCTGCTCCGCCGGGCGGTATGAATCAGACTACACAAAATGTTCACATATTGCACTTGTGTTCTTATCGCGAACAAAAATGACTACCGGCGGACTCTTAGCGCTGCGGCAGGCGGTCGGCAAGCTCGGATGCCGCACTCTTCAGCAGGGGAACGACGGCCACGAGCTGCTCCACGGTCATCCGGAAAACAGGGACCGCGGTGGCCAGGGATGCGAAGGCAACACCTTGGGAGTTGAGCACGGGGACGGCGACGGCGCGCATGCCCACCTCGTTCTCCTCGTCCATGATCGCGTAGCCCTGGCGCCGAACCTTTTCGATTTCCAGGCGGAATGCGTCGCGGTCGGTAATGGAGAACTCCGTGAGCGGCTCCAACTCGAGCTCTTCCACGAGCTGCTGCCGCTCGCCGTCGTCCGCGAAGGCGACCAATGCCTTGCCTACTGCCGTGGTGTGCAGCATTCCAAGGTGCCCCGGATCGCTCGTAACCCGGAACATCTGGGGGCCGTCCACCTTGTTGACCGTGAGGTGGTGGTGGCCATCCCGGACTGAAAGGATGGTGGCCTCGCCGGTCCCCTCCGTAACGCGCTGCAAGATAGGCCGCGCGGTACCCGCAAATCCGTGGTGATTGGACACCCGCTGCCCGAGCTGGAAGACACGGAGGCCCAGGTGGTAGCGGCGCCCATCGGGCTCATAGTCCACAAAACCGTCGCGGGTCAGGGATCCGAGCAGTCGATAAGTAGTGCTGAACGGCAGCTCCGCCTGGCGGGCAAGCTCTGAGGCACTGGCCCCCCTTGGCTCATTGCCCAGCAATACGAGGAGGCCCAGGGCTTTGCCGATCATGTCCGTCTTTGTGTCTTCCTTCACATCCATAACTAAAGATTGCCACATCGTGAGAGCTATATCTAGATGGTGAGTAAATATCTTGACAAGTGACTGCGCTCACAGTCATTATTGCTATATCGCACAAGTAGCTCTCACAATGTGGCTATAGTGTGAGGCCGCTGCCGGACCCACATCAGCGTTCCAAGTAAGCAATTTCAGCCAGATGCGACATCGCCGTCACACAAAGGAACACCATGAGTCACACCATCCCGTCTACGACGCCGGGCACCGCTGCCACGGCGGGGACGCCGAAGAAGGCCGCCCTCGCGAGCTTCCTCGGCAGCGCAGTCGAGTACTACGACTTCTTCATCTTCGGTTCGGCCGCGGCCTTGATCTTCCCGCACGTCTTCTTCCCCGGCGCGGACGCCAACGCAGCCATCATGTCCTTCGCGACTTTCGGCTTCGCCTACGTTGCAAGGCCCGTTGGAGCCATCATTCTGGGGCACTTCGGCGACCGCATCGGCCGCCAGCGTGTGCTGATGTTCACCCTGGTGCTCATGGGCGGTGCAACGTTCATCATTGGCTGCCTCCCCGACTTCAAGGCCATTGGCTGGTGGGCTCCGGCCCTGCTGGTCTTCGCGCGCCTCTGCCAAGGTCTTTCGGCTGCCGGCGAGCAGGCCGGCGCTTCGTCCATGACACTGGAACACGCCCCGGACAACCGCCGCTCCTTCTTCACATCCTGGACCCTCACGGGAACCCAAGGTGGCCAGATCCTCGCAGCATTGGTCTTCATCCCCGTCGTCGCCCTCCCGGACGAGATCAAGTACGGCATCGGCTGGCGTATCCCATTCTGGCTCAGCGCCGTGGTGGTGCTGGTTGCCTTCTTCATCCGACGCACCCTGCACGAGCCGCCGGCATTCGCCGAGGCCAAGAAGAACAACCAGATCGCCAAGCT
The DNA here is from genome assembly GCF_057747935.1 of Arthrobacter sp. DMZ02-1R. Taxonomy (NCBI): domain Bacteria; kingdom Bacillati; phylum Actinomycetota; class Actinomycetes; order Micrococcales; family Micrococcaceae; genus Arthrobacter; species Arthrobacter sp. DMZ02-1R. The sequence continues at coordinate 95,835 of NZ_CM173230.1, read as the reverse complement.
CCCAGTGGCCGACCTCCTCAGGCTGCACTGGGCCGATGTCCTGCGCGTTATCTGCTGTGCCTTCATCTCCGCCGTGAGCACCGTCTTCGGCACCCTGGCCATTGCGTACGCCAAGGACGTGGCCCACGTCAACAGCACCATCACGCTGTGGCTCGTCGTCGCTGCCAACATCGTGGCCCTTGGCACCCAGCCGGTCTTCGGCAATCTGGCTGACCGGATCGGCCGCAAGCCCGTATTCATCTACGGCGCCATTGCCAGCGCCATCATGACGCCGGTGTTCCTTTTGACCCTTGAATCCGGAAACGTACCGCTCATGTTCCTGGTATCCGTGGTGTACTTCGCCCTCGGATACGCCGCCGCCAACGCCGTATGGCCTTCCTTCTATGGCGAAATGTTCAGCACCAAGGTCCGCTTCTCCGGCTTGGCCATCGGCACGCAGATCGGCTTCCTTTTGGCAGGCTTCGCCCCGACCATCGTCACCGCAATGGGCGGCACCAAGGCCGGCGGCTGGATCCAGATCAGCATCTTCACCGGAGTCATCTGCATCATCGCAGCCGTCTCCGCAATGACGGCCCGGGAATCCTTCAAAACCCCGACGGCAGAGCTCGGCCTGAGGTAAACTTCCCCGCTCTAACCCCATCCATTGTTCCGCACCCGTCGTTTTGAGCCCTCAGAACGGCAGGTGCGGAACAATGGATTTTTTTGTGCACGGAAGTCTTACCCACGGCTAACCCGTGCGAAACCACCCTGCAACATTGGCCCGCCACACTGGAATAGCCGGCAAACGCTGGCAGCTCCAGCCAGGGAGGCCACCATGTTGAAGGAAGTATCAACCCACCCCACACGAATCCGCGCACTTGACCAGCTGCACCGCGGCGACCAGATCGAAGCCCGGCTCTCCGTCGGACCCTCCTACGATGACGTGGTCATCCGCCGAGGCAGCGTCCAAGAGACGGCCCCGGGCATCGGCGTCGTCTGGATCATGGATCAGCTGACTGGCCTGCGCAAGGCCATCAATACCGACGAATGCACAGTCTGGCGAGTGGCCTGATCCTGGCCTCGAACCGCTCAGCCGCCAGCCACGGACTGGATGATCAAGACCTCCTGGCCGGCCGCAACCTCAGTATCCAGACCTTTCAGGCGCCGGACCTCCTCGCCATTCACGTATATATTCACGTAACGGCGGAGGGACCCGGTTTCGTCCCGGAGCCTCCGGGCCAACACCGGGTAGTCCCCGGTCACAGCATCAAGCAAGCTTTCCACGGTCACAGCTCCGTCGGCGGGCGTAGTCAGGTAGGACTGCCCGCCGGCGAGTGGCTGGAGAACGCTGGGCAAAACCACGGTGATGTCGGACAAGGTCCGTCCTAAGCCGGCAGACCGGATGCCGCAGAGGCAGTGGCGAATTCGGCGGACAGATCGCCGGAGACAACGGCAGCCCGGACGCACAACACATCGGGCAGATGCGAGGCAACCTCAATGAAGGACTCGCCCTCGTCAGCGCTGGCGTAGACCGAACCGCCGCGTGTTCCGAAGTACACCCCGGCAGGTTCAGCTGAATCCACCGCGGCCGCGTCACGGAGCACAGCATTGTATTCGTGGTCCGGGAGCCCCACATCCAAACGCTTCCAGGTCCCGCCGGCGTCGTCCGTGCGGTGCACCGCGAGATGGCCATCCGGCGGAATCCGCTCGCTGTCTGCCTTGATCGGGACAACCCACGCGGTACCTTCGCGGCGGGGGTGGGTGAGCATCACGAAGCCGAAATCGGCGGGCAGCCCATCCGCGATGGAAATCCAATTCTCGCCGTTGTCATCCGTGCGGTACACGCCGTGGTGGTTCTGCGCATACAGGCGACCCTCGACGGCGGCATCCGCGGCGATCTTGTGAACGCACTGGCCGAACTCCGGGTTGGGATCGGGCATGAAGTAGGCCGAGATTCCCTTGTTGCGAGCTTCCCAGGAGGTTCCGCCGTCGAGCGATCTGTAAACCCCGCCAGTGCTCATGGCAACGTGGACGTTCTCCCCGGAGGGGTTGACCACGATCGAGTGGGCGGCAGCGCCGCCGTAACCCGCTCCCCATTCGCTGCGGTGCGGATGGTCCCACAGGCCACGGTTCAGCTCGAAGTGCTCGCCGCCGTCGGTGGATTTCCAGACGGAGATCGGTTCGCAACCGGCCCAGACGACTCCTGGCCGGGACGCGGAGTCCGGGTAGATCTGCCAAATCCGCTCCAGTGCGGCATCGGTGCCCTCTGGGAATTTGATGGCGCCCTGTTCGGGCTCGGTCCACGTGGCGCCTAGGTCGTCGGAGTGGGCCACGGTGGGACCCCAGTGTTCGGAGCGTACGCCCACCATGATCCGGGGCTTGTCCCCGCGCGTATCGATCCCGATGCTGGGGATCTCGCTCATGAGGAAGTGCGGACCGGAAAGGGACCATTCCTTGCGGTCTGAGCTGCGTGCCAGCCACAGTCCTTTTTTGGTCCCGATCGCCAAAACATAACTCTCTGCGGTAGCCATGAACCCCATGCAACCATCCCCGCGCGGGAGCCGCAACGGTTTTATGAACCGGTCTAGGAAACCTTCTCAGTCCACGAACTCGGACTGCGTCTCGATAAAGTCCCAGTCGGCATCGGACAGCCCGCCGGCCAACTCCTCCAGACGCGGCCCACCGACTTCGGCAATGCGTTGCAGAACCTCCAGCGGAAGCTCGGCAGCCCGCAGGTTCTCCCGCAGCCATTCCTTGCTCTTGAGGTCAATGTCCAGCCACCACATGAAGATCTCCACGTGGACCACCCCTTCCTGTGCAAGTTAACGCTAGGCCTGCGGGGGGTGCTCTACAAGGGGCGGAGGCCTGATCAAACGCCGGATCCGGCCCTAATTTCTGGCGTGGAACGGGCCTGGAACGGGCCTAGAAAAAGTAAAGTGAAAGTAGTTATTCAGATTGGTAGCGGAGGGCCGTTGGGGCACGTAAGCTAATTGTCAGCAGGAAGCCAAGAACCTGCTCCAAAGTCCGCTCCGGAGTGCGTATCCCCCAATAACGCACTCCGGAGCTCTTTGTTTAAGCTACCTCGCGACGCGGAAATTACCAGGCGATGCGCAAAATCCCTGGCGCCCCCGGAATTCCGGTGTCGCCAGGGATTTTGCGTGTCGCTCAGCTCTTAGACGAACTGGTAAAGCAAGGCCGCCATGCCGAAGCCCACCACGGAGAGTACGGTTTCCAGCACGGTCCACGTCTTCAAGGTGTCCTTGACGGACATGTTGAAGTACTTGGAGATGATCCAGAAGCCGCCGTCGTTCACGTGGCTGGCGATGATGGAGCCGGAAGAGATCGCCATGACGATCAGCGCCAATTGGGGCTGCGAATAGTGTCCGGCGGTGAGCGCGGGGGCCAGGATTCCGCCGGTGGTGACGATCGCCACTGTGGCTGAGCCCTGGGCAATGCGCATGCCGCAGGCGATCACGTAGGCGGACACGATGACCGGGAGTCCCGCCTTGGACAAAGTGTCAGCTACCGCGTTGCCTACTCCGGTTGCCGAGAGGACCGCGCCGAAGAATGCACCCGCTCCGACAACAAGCAAGATCATGCCGACCGGCTTCAGTGAAGCAGAGCTGAGTTCGGAGAGTTCCTTGGCACTCATGCCCCGGCGGATGCCCAACAACCACATGGACAGCCCCACGGCAACGGTCAGCGCGATGGCCGGGTTGCCAAAGAACACCAACGTGTCGCGGAATCCGCCGGCGGGCAGGAAGACGTTGCCGAAGGTGGCGCCGAGGATCAGGACCATCGGCAGGCCAATGGCGAGGGCAACAAGGCTCATGGGCGGCTCGTGGCCAACGGCCTCTTCGGCTTCCGGGATCACGCGGTCCTCCGGCACGGCGATCTGCACGCGCTTGCCGATCCACCGGCCCCAGAGGATACCGGAGGCGAACCAGGCCGGGATGCCGCAGGCCAAGCCCATGATGATGATCCAGCCAAGTTCAACGTGGAACAGCCCGGCGGCGGCAACGGGGCCCGGGTGCGGCGGCAGGAAAGCGTGGGTTACGGAGAGGCCGGCGAGGAGCGGCAGGGCGTACAAGATGAGGGACTTCCCGCCTCGCACCGCCGCGACGTACACGAGGGGTGCGAGCACGAAGATACCGATGTCGAAGAAGACCGGGATACCCAGGACGAAGCCCGTGACACCCATCGCCACGGGGGTGCCCTTTTCGCCGAAGACCTTCACGAGCTTCCCCAGGAGGACCTCCGCGCCACCGGAACGTTCCAGGATGGCGCCGAGCACGGTACCCAGGCCAATGATCAGTGTGATGTGTCCTAGGATCCCGGCGAAGCCCCTCTCAATGAGGGCATCGCCGCTCTTGATGGGCGAGCCCACAAGGGCGTCGATGCTCACTCCGCCAACCAGCGCCACAAGCACGCTGGTACCCACCAGGGCGATGAACGGTTCGACTTTGACCTTGATAATCAGAAACAGCAGGAGGGCAATGCCCACACCTGCCAGGAGAAGCAGGCCGGCTGTATCGTGCCGCAGCCAGTTCAGGAATTCATTCATGGAGGTTACTTTCTGGGGATTCCTACGTGAGGGTGGCGGTGAAGGCGGAGGCCCTGGCGGAGATGTCTGCCCACTCGCCCGAGGCCACGGCGGCAGGAGGGACAACGCTGGTTCCGCAGCAGACCGCGGCTGCACCGGCGTCGAGATAGCTCTTGGCGTTCGACGCATCGATCCCGCCGGAGGGAAGCAGCCGAATGCCGGGGTACGGCCCCCGGAGGTCCTTCAAGTAGGCAGGGCCGAGCTGCCTGGCCGGGAAGATCTTGACAGCGGCGGAGCCGAGATCGAGGGCCTGCGCAACTTCCGTGGGTGTCATGGCGCCCAAGCTGAAGGGAATACCGGCAGCCACAGCGACTGCGGCCACCTCGGGACGAAGGCCGGGCGTCACCAGGAACTGGGCGCCGGCGTCGATGGCTGCCTTAGCCTGCTCGGCTGTCATGACGGTGCCGATCCCGACGGCGGCGCCGTGCTGCGCGGCAGTCTCCGCCGCCCGTCGCACATGGCTTAGCACGTCCGGCGTGGTGAACGTCAGTTCGACGCTGCGGATGCCGCCGTCGGCAAGTGCCCGGCAGAGATCGGCGGCGTCGGGGATAAACGACGCCCGGACGACGGCGAGGGCGCGGTCGGCTTCGAGCTGCTGGACGAATTCTTCAGGAGTCATGCGATTCGATACCTTCTTCTGGCGCTATTCGGGTGCGTCCGTCGGGGCTGCGACGCAGGGCGCGGCCGGCACGAGCGCCGGTGGGTTGCCCGCCGTCGATCGCTGCCGTCCCGTTGACGAACACGTAATGGATGCCGGTGGCGGCTTGGCGGGGATTTTCAAAAGTGGCTTCGTCACGGATGGTCTCCGGATCGAAGAGGACGACGTCGGCCGCGTAGCCTTCGCGGACCAGGCCGCGACGGTCGAGCTTGAGCCGCCCGGCCGGGCGTCCGCTCAAGTGGTGGACCATGTCTTCCAGCGTCAGCAAGCCCAAGTCGCGGCTGTAATGGCCCAGGTAACGGGGAAAAGTTCCCCAGGCGCGGGGGTGCGGCTTCGCCCCGACCAAAAGACCGTCGCTGCCGCCGGTGTGGGCGCGGTGGACCATGATGGCCTGCACGTTTTCTTCGTGGCCAACGTGCTGCAGGATCCCGGTACCCAGGCGGTCTTCCTGGAGGATCCCCGCGAACACGTTGAAGGGCTCTTGTTCCGTTTCCTCGGCGATCGCAGCGATCGTCTTGCCCACATGGCCGGCGAGCGCGGGATTCTGGACGCCGCTGATCTCGAGCGTGTGCCACTCCGCAACCACTCCATGGCAGCCGTCGGAGCCGTAAATCTCCACGCTCTCCCGGATTTTCGCCCTGGTTTCCGGGTCGGCCAGCCGGGCCAGCGTGGCCTCGGTGCCGCCAGAGGATGCCCAGCTCGGCAGGATGGCCGAAAGCGTGGTGGCGCCAGGCAAGTAGGGGTAAGTGTCGAGCGTGATGTCTGCGCCGGCGTCGAGGGCCGAGTCGATCAGCTCCAGCAGCTCGCCCGCCCGGCCCTTGTTTTCGGCGAAGTTCATGGTGGCGTGGGACAGGTGCAGGGCGCAGCCGGTAGTCCGGCTCAGCTCGATCATCTCGGCGTAGGCTCCGAGCGCGCCCCTGCCGTAGGAGCGGTGGTGCGGAGCGTAGAACCCGCCCAGTTCCCCCACGGTGCGGCAAAGTCCTGCCAACTCCTCCGTGCGGGCGTACATGCCGGGGGTGTAGGTCAGCCCCGAGGACATCCCCACGGCTCCTTCCTCCATGGCGGTGCGGACAACGTCCTGCATCCGCTCCTGCTGCTCCGGCGTCGGGTCCCCTTCGGCGAAGCCCATCACCAATGCCCGGACAGTTCCTTGCGGCACGAGGTAGGCGGCGTTGGTGGCGATCCGGCCTTTGTTGTCTGCGAGATCGAGGCGGTCAAGGTACTCGCCCACGGTTCGCCAGTTCCAGTCGAAGTCCTGCGGATTGTCGTTCCAACCGGCGATCTTTTCGCGGACTCCGGCGAGGGTGGCGTCGTCTACCGGAGCGTAGGACAGCCCGTCCTGGCCCAGGAGCTCAGTGGTGACGCCTTGGCTGAGCTTCGCGTAGTGGTCCTTGTTGACCAGTAGCTGCAGGTCCGAATGGGCGTGCATATCGATGAAACCAGGGCTGAGGACGAGTCCCGTGGCATCGATCATCCGCTCGGCGCCTGTTCCGCTGGCGGTGAGGGATCCGGCCTCGGCGACGACGGCGATCACCCCACCGTCCAGCAGGACGTCCGCCGGGCGACGGTCCGCTCCGGTTCCGTCCACGAGGAGGGCGTTGCTGATCAGGGTCTTCATGGCGCGTGTCCTAGAAGAAGGTGTGGATGAGATCGACGACGGTTTGGTCACCGTCCGTGTCCGCCAGCACCGGGATGAGCGTCCACTTGTCGAAGGCGGTGCACGGATGCGAAAGTCCCAGGCGCACCACGTCGCCGGGCCGCACAGTGGTGGTGCCGGCGTCGAACGTCATGAAGCAGTGCTGATCGTTGACAGCGGTGATCTCGGCACCGGCGAGCGGCTGCATGGGACCGCCGAGGACCGGTCCGACCAGCTGCGGACGGGGCAGGCCTTCGTCCACGGGAAGGTCGCGCTTCCCGGCGTCGAGAATGGCCAGGCCTGGCTCGGGCTGGGAAACGACGCGCGCCCAGCCGTGCATTCCTGCCTTGAACGGCTGTCCGCCGTCGCGGGAAAACGGCGAGATGCCGCGGTAGAAGCCGTCATCGTGGATGATGTACGCGCCGCTTCGGATCATGAGTTCGACGCGCGGACCGTCTTGCGTGCCGGCGTCGATGCACGGCGAAAGGACGTCGACGACGTCGTCGAAGTAGGCGCTGCCACCCGCGGTGAGGATGACGGCGTCGGACCCGTAGAGACTTTCCTTGAGCAGCCGCTCGTGCAGCTCCCGCATCTGGCCCAAGTAGCCGCGGACGGCGGCGAGGCTGCCGACGTCGGCCGTGTGGGCGAGCGATCCTTCGTAGCCGCTGACGCCCACCAGCCTTAGGTGAGATGAAGCGGCCACGGACCGGGCGACGTCGAGCGCTGCCTCCAAGCCCCGAGCACCCGTGCGTCCGCCGATTCCGCCAAGCTCAACCAGGACATCCAGGACGGCGTCGCTTCCAGCGACTTCCAGGGTGCGTCCGATGACATCCACCGTGACGGTGGAGTCCACCCAGGACAGGATCGGCTGATCCGGACTGGCGGTCGCGCCAACCCATTCGATGGCATGCGGATCGGTGAGGCTATTGGCCAACTGCAGCCGCCGCACGCCGAATTCGCGGGCAACGCGGAGCTGCGCGAAGTTCGCCACGGTGATCCCCCATGCGCCGCGGTTGAGCTGTTCGGCCCACAGCTGCGGTGCCATAGTGGTCTTTCCGTGCGGGGCAAGCAGCACGCCGTGCTCAGCACACCACGAGGCCAAGCGATCGGCATTGCCGCGAAGCGCGCCGGCATCGAGGGTCAGCAACGGCGTCTGGAGGTCCGCGAGCTTCGGGGCTGCGGAGAGGAACTCGCGGTGGCTGGTGCCGTCGGCCGTGGCGGGCACTGCTTTGTGCCGCCAATCGAGCCGGACATCCGCCAGGCGGGCCACGGCGTCGGTTGCAATTGCCCCGGACTCTGTCCCGGCTCCGGCCTCTATCCCTGCTCCGGACGTGGAAGTGTTCACCAGTTAGATCCCTTCACGGTGCGCATTTTTGGCAAGCTTTTCCGCAACCTCCGTTGCGTTGCGTATTTTGCAACGCGGGTTGCAAAGCTGTTGGTGACATGTCTAACATGGTGCAGGATCGGGAGTCAAGGCCGTGGCAAGTCCCGGCAGCCTCGATCCGGCCACTGAAATCCCTTCTTCATTGGGGGTGTCGAGTGCCGCTGGAAGCGGCAGAGGGAGTGCGGGAGTTTCATGCTTTCAGCTGTATGTGTGGGCGAAACGATGGCCATGCTCACCCCGGTGAAGGCCGTCCCGCTACACCAAGCCACCGAGCTGCACTGCGGCATCGGCGGCGCCGAATCGAACGTTGCCATGGGCCTGGCCGCCATGGGCCTGGACTCGCACTGGGTGGGCAGGGTTGGCAGGGACGGATTCGGTACCCGGATCCTGGACGAGCTCAGCAGCCACGGCGTAGGGGTCGCTGGCGTCGAAGTTGACCCGGAGCGGCCCACCGGCCTGTACGTCAAGGTCCCCGCCCAGGAATCAGATCCCGACGGCGGCAGTTCAGTTCTGTACTACCGCCAAGGTTCCGCCGCTTCGGCCATGAGCCCGGGCACCCTGGCGAATCCCGCCGTCGAGCGCTTGTTGGAAGAAGCCTCGCTCATCCACCTGAGCGGCATCACTGCGGCGCTCTCGGCGGAATGCCTCGAGCTGATGGAAGCCATCCTCGCCGCACCGAGGCACGGCCGACTCATCAGCTTCGACGTCAATTGGCGCGCCGCACTCTGGGCCGGGCAGGACCGCTCGGTGCTGCGTCGACTGGCCAATCTTGCCGACATCGTGCTGGTGGGCAAGGACGAGGCCGAGCACGCCTTCGGCACCACAGACGAAACTGAACTTCGGCGCCTCATGCCCGATCCCGCCGTCGTCGTCATCAAGAACGAAGCCATCAGTGCCATCGCCCTGGAACGGGACGGTTCTCGCTCGGAAGTGCCCGCCTTGTCCGTGGACGTGCTCGAGCCGGTGGGCGCGGGCGATTCTTTTGCCGCCGGCTACCTGAGTGGCATGCTGTTCGGACTCGAGCAGAAGGCGAGCCTCCGCCGCGGCCACGTCGCTGCAGCCTGCACCCTCACCGTGCACGGCGATCGCGGCCCCCTTCCCGACTCCGCCCTGCTTTCGGCCATCCTCGATTCAACCGACGCCGAATGGGCTGCGATCCGCGTTGCCAGGGGGCATTTCAGCAGCCAGAACCGGAGCGTTCAAGATCGGAGCACAGCGCCATGAGCCAGAGCCTGATGCGGGCCCTTGACCTGCTTGCGGAACTCGCGGCCAAACCGGCCACCCTCGACGAGCTCGCGTCCAAAGCATCGGTCCACAAAACCACGGTGATGCGCCTCCTGCATGCCATGGAAGAAAAGCGCTTCGTAGTCCGCGATGAGGACCAACGATTCATGCTCGGCTCCAAGTTGTTTGAGCTGTCCTCGCTCGCCTTGGAGCAGCGGGACATCCGCAAAGTGGCACATCCGTACCTGGCCGAGCTGAACGGAAAGACCGGGCACACCGTGCACCTTGCCGCGTTCGAGGGGAATGACGTGGTGTACATCGACAAGTTCGAGTCCCACCATCCCGTGCGGATGTACTCCCGGATCGGCCTGACCGCGTCCTTGCATTCGGCCGCCGTCGCAAAGGTTCTTCTTGCCGACATGCCACGCAGCCGGCAGGAACGGATCGCGGCGAGCCTGGACTACACAAGAATCACCGACACCACCCTGACCTCACCGAAGGCCCTGCTGGCCGAACTGGAGCAGGTCAGGATCCAGGGCTGGGCCCACGACAACGCCGAGCACGAAGCCTTCGTGCACTGCATCGCGACCCCCATTCGCGACGCGAGCGGCTCCGTCGTGGCCGCAGCCTCTTGTTCGGTGCCGGTGGTGATGCTCAGCTATGAAGGATTGCTTGAGCTGCTGCCCGACCTCAAAGCCAGCACCGAGGCCATCTCCCGCGACCTCGGCTGGATCAGCCATGAAAGGAACCCAGCATGAGTGAAAAGACTGTAGTACTGACCGAAAATGCTCCGGCCCCGGCGCATGTATTTTCCCAGGGCATCCAGAAGGGCGGCATGTTCCAGGTATCCGGGCAGGGCCCGATGGATCCTGCCACCAACCAGTACATCGGCGAGGGCGACGTCCGCGTCCAGACCCGCCGCACCTTGGAAAACGTCAAGGCGATCCTCGAGGCCGGCGGCTCCTCGGTGGAGGACGTCATCATGTTCCGCGTCTACCTCACTACGCGCGACGACTTCGCGGCCATGAACGATGTGTATGGCGAGTTCATCACCGAAAACGTCCCCAGCGGCCAACTGCCGAGCCGCACCACCGTGTTCGTCGACCTCCCGCACGAAGTCATGCTCGTGGAAATCGACGCGCTGGCGGTAACGGGCTAATGCGAACCAGCTCACCTTCCCATCTTGCCCGGGACGCCGAAGGGTTGTCCCGTCTGGCGGCCGCCCGGCAGGAGTTCGACCCCGACGTCGTGTATCTGAACACTGCGTCCCTTGGCCTGCCGCCCCGGAGGTCCCTGGATCTGCTGCACCTCGCGCTGGAACAGTGGCGGGCCGGGACCGCGAACCCGGCAGATTACGACACCCCGATCGAGGCTTCCCGGACTTCTTATGCGGGTTTGGTTGGCGTGGATCCGTCCTGGGTGGCGACGGGCAGCCAGGTCAGTGTTTTCGCGGGACTGATTGCGGCCTCGCTGCCGGCAGGGGCCGAGGTGCTGACCGCGGCCGGGGAGTTCACCAGCATCGTGTTCCCGTTCCTCGCCCAGGCACCTCGTGGCGTGACCGTGCGCGAGGTCGCCCTGGAGGAACTGGCCGGGTCGGTGACCGCGAGAACGACGCTGGTGGCGGTATCGGCGGTGCAATCCTCGGACGGACGGCTCGCCGATCTGGACGCCCTCACGGCTGCGTGTGCGGCAACCGGTACCAGGATCCTTTTGGATACAACCCAGGCCGTTGGGTGGTTGCCCGTGGACGCAAGCCGCTTCGCCTACACCACCGGCGGCGGTTACAAATGGCTGCTGGCACCACGCGGAACCTGCTTCTTCACCGTGCAACCGCACCTCGCCGGGGACCTCATCCCGCACAACGCCGGCTGGTACGCCGGCGACCAACCGTGGGAGAGCATCTACGGCGGCCCGCTGCGCCTGGCCACCTCCGCCCGCCGCTTCGACGTCTCACCGGTCTGGCACTCCTGGGTCGCCCAGGCACCGGCACTGGGCCTGCTGGCCGGCATTGGCCCGGCCGTCCTTCACGAACACGCCCTCGGCCTGGCAAACAGATTCCGGGCAGCCGTCGGCCTCCCACCGGGAAACTCCGCCATCGTCAGCGTTGCCGCTGGTCAGAGTGCGCCCGGCCGGCTGGCGCGTGCCGGCGTCGTCGGCAGCGTCCGCGCGGGCCGTCTGCGGCTGGCGTTCCACCTGAACAACACCGCCGACGACGCCGATCGCGCCGCGGACGCACTCACCGGCCACCTCCATACATGATCGCCAAGACCCGCCGATCGGGACGGGATCACTGATTTCCTTGGGCTTCAACCACTCACCCGTCCAGGGTTGGGGCCGAAAGGGCAAACCTGCGGAAAGTGAAATCGTGGATTAGCCTGTCGGATCCAGACCTCGAATACTGGCGCGTTCTTCATCTGTCACTTTTCGGAGGACTCCGACCAGTGCCATCACAGACTCCGGGTCGGTCTCCCAAGACCATCCGTCCTTTGTGCACGCCTGGAGCCAGGGCACGCCCGCGGCGGTGGCCGCTTCTGAAAGCTCACCCCACGCGGCAGTCAGTTCAGCCATCTGCTCCAGGGTCAATTCGCCGGGCATGCCTGCACCGTTTTCCTTGGGCCGAGGCCCGGCACCGGGAAGAGCAATGCTGTCCTTTGCCTTGTTGCGCTGGAGGAATCCCTTGAGTCCCATTCCTATACCCTTCAATGTCGGCCTGGTATCCCCGGCCCGGCGTTGTAACCGCCTGACGGGTATCGTCGAGACGTGCCCCGGGCGGATCGGTCGCTGGGGGACATTCCCCCGGGGCACTACCTGACATGCGGCACAGGAGGACTCAGCGCGGCGCCAGCCCCTAAAATTTCCGCGCTTCATCTGTCGCATGCCAGGCAATAACTAAGTGTCAGTAATGCTCGGATCGTGTCGCGAAGCGTGTCAGCAGACCCGGTTCAGCTCACTTAAGTTTTTGATCGGTTTCCCCGAAACTCTTGCCGACTTAGGTTTTCGTCACTCATACTCAGGAATGCTCTGCGCCGCGGCGGGCCGATAGGGATCGGCACGTTCGGGCCACCCCGTTTGAAATGAGAAGCCATGTCCGAGGAAACATCTCCTGATCCAGCAACCATCGTTCCGCACCCTGAATCGGGCGGACCCTACGTCAGCCTTGTAACCGGGCCGGAGGCGCCCTCCGCAAGGGCGCCGTTCAAGGTCGTCTGGGGAATGGCCCTTGCCCAGTTCGGACTTTTTGTGGCTCTGCTGGCTCCCGTAACCGTGAGCTTGGCCATCAAGGTGTCCTCGCTGATTGCGGGACAAGAAGCGGCAATCGTGAACGGCAATGTGCTGGCGGCAGCCGCTTTCGTGGCGCTCGTGGCCAATCCGGTGATCGGGCGCCTGTCTGATTACACCACCTCCCGGTGGGGCCGCCGCCGGCCATGGATGTTCGCTGGCGCCGTCGGCTTCGTGCTGTCGCTGATGGCGGTGGCATTGGCTCAGGACATCGCCTTCGTCTTCGTCGGCTGGTCCGGGGCCCAACTCTTCGGCAACATGATCCTCGCTCCACTGTTGACCACCATCGCAGACCAGGTCCCCGAGTCCCAGCGGGCCACCGTGTCGGGCAACGTCGGCATCATGCAAAATCTCGGAATCATGGCGGCCGCCTATGTCGCGCTCTGGTTCGTGAACAACATATTCCTGCTCTTCGTAGTGCCGGCCGTGTTCGCCGCTGCAACTGTCATCCTGTACTGCGTCGTACTCCCCGACAAAGCGATCGCCCAAAAGCCAAGCGAAGGCAGTGGATTGAAGGTGTTCATGATGACCTTCTGGGTCAACCCGCTCAAGCACCCCGACTTTGTCTGGGTCTGGGTGTCGCGCTTCCTGGTCACGCTGTCGATGTTCCTGTTCATCGCCTTCCGATTCTTCTTCCTGGAGCAACAGGTCGGACTCAAAACGCCTGCCGAGATCACCGGCGCCGTCGCCACAGGCGTACTCATCAACACCATGGTGCTGGTAGTGTTCGCCAAAATCGGCGGCTGGCTCTCAGACAAGACTTCCAACCGTAAGGGCTTCGTCATCGCCTCGACCATAGTCTTCGGCATCGGCATCGGCCTGCTCGCCGCTACGCACGATGTGCCCATGTTCTATCTCGTGGAGGCCATCATGGGCGTCGGTTACGGCATCTATGTTGCGGTGGACACCGCGCTGGTAGTTGACGTGCTGCCCAATCCGGACGATTCGGCGAAGGATCTGGGGGTGCTCAACATCGCCAATGCCCTGCCCCAGTCGCTCGCCGGTGCCGTCGGCGCCTTCCTGCTGGGCATCGGTGGCGGCTTGACGAACTACCCTGCGCTATTCGCCGGAGCGCTGGTTATTGCCCTCCTCGGTGCCCTCACCATCGTCCCCGTGCGTGGCGTAGCCAGATGCCGTGCTAAGGGAACGGAACTGAGTTTGGAACCCAGGCCAAACCGATCCGATCGCTCTCCTGAAAGGGACGTGAGATGAATACTCCACAGCCGGCTGCGATCGCCGGATCAGTGACGACCGAGTGGGCAACCCCGGAGACGGAAGATCGCGCCAACAGCCTCCTGGCACGGATGACCCTTGAAGAGAAGGTCGCTTTCGTCACTGGTGATCTCAACTGGAACTACGGCTTCTACTCCGGTCCCCTTGAGCGGCTGGGGCTGCCCGCCTTGCAGATGGCGGACGGGCCCGCCGGGGTACGCATCAACAAAGGCGATGTGCACGAGGGCAGGGCGACGGCGTTGCCGGCGCCTATTGCCCTTGCGGCCACCTGGGATCCGGTCCTGGCCCGTGAATACGGTGAGGTCATCGGAGTCGAGGCGCGCTCAAGCGATCACAATGTATCGCTCGGCCCCGCCGTCGACATCGCCAGGGTCCCGCTTGGCGGGCGGACGTTCGAGTCGTACGGTGAGGATCCCGTTCTGACCGCGGCTATGGGCATCGAGTATGTCCGCGGGGTCCAAGCCCAGGGTGTGCAGGCCTGCGGGAAGCACTACGCGATCAACAACCAGGAGGAACTCCGCAGTTCGATCGACGCGATTGTCGACGAACGGACCATGCGTGAACTCTATCTGGCGCCGTTCGAGGCACTGATATCTGAGGGAGGCATTGCCTCGATGATGGCCTCCTTCAACCGGGTGAACGGTTCCTTCGCATGCGAGAACCCCGTTCTGCTCAACGACATCCTGCGCGGGGCGTTCGGCTTCCGGGGCTGGGTCATGAGCGATTACGGCGCCAACCACAGCACGGCATCATCCGCGAACGCCGGTCTGGATCAGGAACAGCCCAACGCGGGGCACTGGGGGTCAGCACTACTAGCAGCGGTTCAGGCCGGGGAGGTCTCCGAAGGAACACTCGATGAAATGGTACGCCGCATCCTGCGCCCGCTGATCGGGCTGGGGCAGTTGGAAAACCCCGTGGGGGTAAGTGAGTTCCCCGTCGAGCAACATCACGACGTGGCACGGCGCATCGCGGAGGAGTCCATGGTTCTCCTGCGCAATGACGGCCTACTGCCGCTGAAGGATGTGCAACGCCTAGCACTCATCGGCACGGACATCGACACAGCCGGTGCCCGGGGAGGGGGGAGCTCTCAGGTCCGGGCGACACGGGAAGTCTCTCCGCTTGAGGGACTCAGCAGGGTCCTCGGAGATGGCGTGGAGATCGCGGTCGCCTATGGTGCGGAGCCGGTCACCCCCGGAGTGCTGCTGCCTGGACCGGACGCAGTACCGTCGTCGTTCTTCACCACGCCGGACGGCCGGAGAGGTCTACGCGCCGAGTTCTGGACGAACACGTGTTTCAGCGGGGAACCGCTCCTGGTGCGCACGGACGGGAGGATCGAGCACAACCTGGGCTTCCACAACTTTCCGGGCTTCAATGCTGGCTCGCCGCGGTATGAACTTCTACCGACCGAATTGAACGGCCGGATGTCAGCGCGTTGGAGCGGGGTCTTGTCCGTTCCAACCACGGGAACCTACCGGTTCACTGTTACTGCTCTCGGACAGTTCTCCTTCGTCCTTGACGACACCGTTGTCGCAGCCTCGGGGACGCAAGGGGCGGAGATGGTCCCGAACCTGGATCAGGAAACCCCGGCGAAAGGGGACGCGCCCTCCTTCGAGGCCGATCCGGTCCATCCGCAGCCCTATACCCCTACCCCGGCCGGAGGTGATACGAAACCGCAGCTCACCAGTGTCTCCCTCCGATTGGAAGCTGGGCGGGCCTACCGCATCCGCTTCGATTACTCGGCCAATGCTCCCGCGCAGGGTTTCCTCATTGGCGCCAGGATCAGGCTCGGCTGGGAGCCGCCGAACGGTGTCATTTCCACCGACATCACCGCCGCGGCCGAGCTGGCGGCAACGTCCGATGCGGCCGTCGTCGTCGTGCGCTCCTACGAAGCAGAGTCGGACGACCGCCCCCACCTGGGTCTCCCGAGCGGTCAGAACGAACTGATCCGCGCCGTGCTGCGGGCGAACCCACGCACGGTGGTGGTGGTGATGAGCGGAGCCCCTGTGGACGTGACCCGGCGGGGTGGCGAGCCTGCCGCCTTGCTGCAGGCTTGGTTCCCGGGCCAGGCACAAGGAGATGCACTCGCCCGGGTCCTCACTGGTCAGGCCGAGCCCGGCGGCCGTCTGCCACTGACCATGCCGAGTAGCCTGGCGCAGACGCCGGGTGCTGATCCGCACTGCTACCCGGGTATGAACGGGCGGGCCGCGTATCGCGAAGGGGTGTTCGTGGGCTACCGCGGTGTCGATCCCGCGGGTGCCCAGCCCGCGTACCATTTCGGATACGGGTTGACTTACACCTCCTTTGCCCATGAGGATCTCGAAGTTCTTCCGGGGGACGGTAACCTCGTTGCATCGGTCGCGCTGACGGTGCGCAACACCGGAGGCCGTGCCGGCGCCGAGGTGGTACAGATCTACGTCGGGGAACTACCCGCGCCGCTCCCGACCCCGAAGCGGCAGCTGGCATCCTTCGCGAAGGTCCGGCTCGGCGCGGGCGAGTCGGCCCGCATCATCTTGGGGATCCCACGCAGGGCGGTGTCCTACTTTGATCCCGGAGAACATGACTGGGTGACACCCCGGGGAGAAGTGGAGGTGCTGGTCGGCGCATCCTCTGCGGATATCCGGCTGACGGGGACCCTGACCGTCAGATAGACACGCCGTTGACGTGGCAGGGCCGGGGACTTCGATCGAAAGCCCGGCCCCGCCACGTAGGCTGGTGGGCATGGCGAGCAGAGGACCGTACGCAAAGGGAGAAGCGAAGCGGGCGGAGATCCTCGCCGTGGCACTGGAGGCGGTGGCACAGCATGGCTACCGCAGGAGTTACGTCAGCGAGATCGCGGAGCGGGTCGGGCTGACCCAGGCCGGCCTTGTGTACTACTTCCGGACCCGCGAGCATCTTTACGAGGAAGTCATTCGGGCCCGGGACATCTACGACCGCGATACTTTCGCGGACCTTCCCCCCGGGATCGAGGGATTCTTCGCCGTCATCGAGCACAATCAGCAAGTGCCCGGTCTTGTGCAGCTCTTTGCCGAGTTCGCGGCCGAGGCAGCACACGCCGACCACCCCTCCCACCGATTCTTTCTGGAACGCTACGCGTATCTGCGTGAAGCGCTTGAGCGGGACATCGTGCAGGCGAAAGCCGTCGGCGAGCTGCGGCCCGACCTTGACCCGCGGGTGGTCGCCGAACTGATGATCGCCACTGCCGACGGGCTGCAGGTGCAGTGGCTCCTGGACCGGAGCATGGACATGGCAGGCCGATTGCGCCTGCTCTGGAGGAGCCTGTGCGTGGCTAACTGAAAGGCGTCGCCCGGCGGCGACGGGGCTGGATTCCAAGACCCCATGTCTTCGCGCTGACCCCTACCATCTTGGATCGTTTTAGTGATCGCGAACCGCCATCTCGCCTCTCCGCCACGTGCCAAATCGGGTTCAGCCTTCGCCAAGCCCACATTCCAGTCGGCCCGGCTGAAAACCCACTACCGCGGAGCTGCGGGACCCGCGGAGCTGCGGGACCCGCGGAGCTGCGGGACCCGCGGTGCTGCGGGACCGGCCTGGCAAAACGGACAGTGCCATCATCCAAGGAGACAAGGCGAAGAACCAGCGACTTCGTGTCTCGGCAAAAGAACAGCAACTCCCGCTAGCCGCTCGGGGCAAAATCGCGCAGAACTTGCGACCAGCACGGCCGGGCGGAGCCGTCGGCGAAGGAGACCGCTGGCTTCGGTGATTGCACGTGAGTGCGATGTCGAGCGCCCGGCCGAGGGGTCGGGGTGAGAGCAGCTCGACGTGGCAGCAATCCTTGTCGAAAGGGGACCCACAGGCTTCATTGGGGGCAGCCGGTGGGGAGCGGATCGAGGGGTGGATCGTCGGCAGACCACCTGAAGCAACGAGTACGTGGTAGGTCGCTCCAGGCGTTCTCGCTTTCCACGGCACTCCGAACAACGACCTGGAGTACCTACTCGAAACAGTGACGGCCGAAGGTGTTCGTCCGGCCACAGTTGCCGAAGTGACACAACGACTGACGGGCTATCTGGGCTACCAATTACTCTTGTGCGGTCACACAAATCTACAGCGGCGTGCGATTTTCAATGGATCCTCCATGAGAAAACGGTTGGTTGCCCGGCGGTTCCCCCGCGCCGGGTATGGAAGGAAACTTTATAAACATACTTTTGTGAACGGAAGCACAAACGGCAAAAGGCTTGTTTTGCAAAACGAGAATTTGTAAAGCGATCTCCTTTCGTGACTTTTCCCATACCCCTCGGGGGTACTTGATTTATACCCCCATGGGGTATACCTTTGCAACATGAGCACTGTCGATGTGAACCCCACAGATTTGAAGTCCGCAGAGGCGAACCCAGTCGACTTGAGCCCGGTTGACTTGAATATTGCGCAGCCCGGCATCGAGATCGAGGACGGGGTGCATTCCCAACACGGCTACTCCCCCAACAAGGACGCCTACCTGCGGCGCCTCAAGCGGATCGAGGGCCAAGTGCGCGGTATTGCGCGCATGGTCGAAGAGGACAAATACTGCATCGACATCCTCACGCAGGTCTCGGCTGCCACTAAAGCCCTGCACGCCGTGAGCCTCGGGCTCGTGGAGGAACATATTGGGCACTGCGTAGTCGGAGCCGCATCCGAATCCGATCCCGTGGTTCGCGCAGAGCAAATCGACATCAAGGTCAAGGAGGCCGCCGATGCCATCGGGCGCCTGCTGCGGTAATCCCGCAAGCACTCACCACACCATCCAACTCACCACCAAGGAGCACGCCATGGGCCACACAGCCACCATCCAAACGAACGTAAGCGTTTCCGGCATGACCTGCGGGCACTGCGTTTCAGCCGTTAGCGAGGAAATCGAGTCCTTGGCTGGCGTGGAGAGTGTCGAAATCGATCTGAATACCGGCGGAATCTCCACGGTCACCATCACCTCCACGCAGGAGTTGTCGCCGTCCGAAATCGGCGAGGCCGTCGCCGAAGCCGGCTATTTGGTAGTCGCCAACGAGGCCTAGGGGCCAGCGTGAGCAATCAGGACATTTTGCACCAGCCAGGTACGCGCATCATCGAACTCGATATAGAGGGCATGACGTGCGCATCGTGCGTGGCCCGCGTGGAGCGGAAACTGGGCAAGCTCGACGGTGTGGAAGCCTCCGTGAATCTCCCCCTTGAATCAGCCCAGGTAACAGTTCCGGCAAACGTCACGGACCAACAAATCGTGGACACAGTCAACGCCACGGGCTACAAAGCTTGGATCCGCGAATCGAAGCCGACGCCTCCGTACGCCCGCTCCCACACCGGCTCTGATCACGCGGAACACCACGAACCCAGCATGTTCGGCGCGCTCGAGACCGACGACGGGCACCTTGGCGAACACGCGCATGGCGCCGGTGCCGCCGCGGCTGGCGACCACAAAGCGCAAGGCGAGCACGACTCGCGCTCCCACGAAGACCACATGCATCACGGTCCTGCGGGCCGCCAGCTGAAGCCAAGGCTGATCGCCGCCGCCATACTGACGGTCCCGGTCTTCGCCATCTCGATGATTCCGGCATTGCAGTTCCCGCACTGGGGATGGGTCGCCGCCGTGCTGGCACTTCCGGTGGTGACGTGGGCTACTTGGCCCTTCCACCGCGCCGCGGCCATCAACGCACGCCACTTCGCCTCCACCATGGACACGCTTGTCTCCATCGGAGTCCTGGCCGCGTACCTCTTTTCGGGTTGGCAACTTTTCGCCAACCCGATGATGACGGAAAACCCCGGCATGGAATCCACGGGGATGGGCGGTGGGCTGTACTTCGAAGTTGCGGCCGTCGTCACTACGTTCCTGCTCCTTGGCCGCTTCCTTGAGGCCAACGCCAAAGCTAAGGCCGGCGATGCCCTTAAGGCCCTCTTGAATCTGGGCGCCAAGGACGCAACGGTGCTGCGAGACGGCGTCGAGCACAAGATCCCGGCCGAGCAACTCGTGGCCGGGGACGTCTTCGTGGTCCGCCCGGGCGAGAAGATCGCCACCGACGGCGTGGTGACGGGCGGTGCATCCGCCGTCGACGCTTCGCTGATCACGGGCGAATCCATGCCGGTGGAAGTCGGCCCGGGCAGCCAGGTTACTGGTGCCACCATCAACACTTCGGGACGCCTTCTGGTCCGCGCCACGAGGGTCGGTTCCGAGACAACACTGGCACAGATGGGGCGCCTGGTTAGCCAAGCGCAGACGGGCAAGGCCCCGATTGCACGGCTCGCCGATCGCATTAGCGCCGTGTTCGTTCCGGTGGTGCTCGTCATCGCCGTCGTTACTTTCGTGTTGTGGCTCGTTCTGAGCGGAGACCTCAATGCCTCGTTCACGGCTGCAGTTGCGGTGCTCGTGATTGCCTGCCCGTGTGCGCTCGGGCTCGCGACACCGGTGGGCCTCCTGACCGGAACCGGTCGCGGAGCACAACTCGGCATCCTCATCAAGGGCCCGCAGGTCCTTGAAGATACCCGCACCGTGGACGCCATTCTGCTGGACAAGACCGGTACCGTTACCAGCGGCAAACTGGCCGTCGGACACACAGTGGCACTGAATGGCCACTCCCCTGCCGACGTTCTGTCTATCGCGGGTGCTGTTGAGGCAGCTTCGGAGCACCCTATTGCCCACGCCATCGCCGCTGCAGCCAAGTCTGCGGTGCCCGACGCCGGCAGGCTCCCTAGCGTGAAGGACTTTAGTTCCGCCCCGGGCGGGGGAGTTCGCGGGACAGTTCCAGCGAACGGAACCGGAAGCGGAGCTGAGCGCATTGTTGTCGCCGGCAGGACCGGCTGGCTGGAACAAAACGGGATCTTCCCCGACAATACGCAGCGCCAGGCCCTGGCCGCTGAGGAAGCCGGTGGCGCCACCGCTATCTGGGTTGCTGTGGATGGGGAGCCTGCTGGAATCGTCACGCTTAGGGACACCGTCAAACCCGGTTCGGCCGCAGCGATAGCAAGGCTCAAGGAACTTCGAATCCGGCCCATGCTGCTGACTGGAGACAATGCCGCGGTCGCAGCCGAAGTGGCTGCCGCGGTCGGGATCGCCCCCGAAGATGTGTTCGCGGGCATCCTGCCGGAAGGCAAAGTGGACGCGGTAAGGAAACTCCAAGCCCAGGGCTCCACTGTGGCCATGGCCGGGGACGGAGTCAACGATGCAGCGGCCCTCGCGCAAGCCGACCTCGGAATTGCCATGGGTTCGGGCACGGATGTTGCAATCGAGGCTTCGGACCTGACCGTGATGGGTAGCGATCTCGGGCAACTCGTTCAAGCCATCGAGCTATCCCGGAAGACCCTCACCACCATCAAGACGAACCTGTTCTGGGCGTTCTTCTACAACGCCATCGGCATCCCCGTGGCGGCCCTCGGTTTGCTTAACCCAATGATCGCCGGCGCGGCCATGGCAGCAAGCTCGGTCCTGGTGGTCACGAACTCGCTACGGCTCCGGTCGTTCGCAAAATAGCCCCCGACGCATCCAGCTGACTGCAGTTGTTGTCTCCAACCGGCCGGTAAGCGACAACAACTGCCAGTCAGTTTGGGCCTAAGCCGTTCCGAAACGAACGGCAGCCCGGGCCCTGGCTTTGGCGGCCTCCTCGTCGCGGCTCCGCGCCGGCGCGTGGGTCACTAGGGAATCGAGCAGATGCTGGGTGATGTGCGCGATCTCGTGGACGGCCTCAGCGAAGGCCTCCTCGTTCGCCTTGGACGGCTTGGTGCTGCCGCTGATTTTGCGCACGTACTGAAGCGCTGCAGCTTCCACCTCCGCCGAGGTGGCTCGTGGCTCGAAATTATGAAGGGTGTGGATGTTGCGGCACATACCAACATGCTAGGCCCCGGCTCGGTCTTCCGGGATCCGTGAATTGACATCGTGCCCCCCGAAGAGCCCCCACCGTGCCCGCCCGCCTCACTGGCCCGCCTCCCCACCCGGGGCTTCCGACCTGGAACAGGGCTTCCCGCTAACACGGTGAACACCGAAGGTCCGGACGCTGCGGCGCCCGGACCTTCTGTCGTTGACGCGGTCGGCACCCAGTCGTCAATTCGGTCAACAACCAACCGCCAACCCGCGCGGGGACCGGTCTAGAAGAACCTTTCCGAAGGAACCGGCTCGACGTCGTTCGCGTGGTCAAGCTCCCGGGCCACCTCATGCTTGCCAGGCTCCGCGGCATCACGTTGGTCAGCCCGCAGCTCGTCAGCGCGTACCAAGACCACTCCGCACACGATGAGCGCACCACCCAAGAGCTGGATGGTTCCGGGCAACTCGGAGAGCAGCAGCCACGCCCACACCACGGCGAACAGCACTTCAGTGAGCGAGACAAAGGACGCCACCTTGGATCCGAGACTGCGGGCCGCCATGATACCCGTGACGTAGGACAGCACGGTGGACAGGATGACCAGGCCGGCGACGGAAACCCACCACGGCGTGGTCCACGGCCCGAGTTGGGTGTCCGCGGTGGCGAAAGTCATGGATAGCATTCCGGTCCCACCGGCAATCCAGATCAGGATGGAACCTGCCATGAGACCGCCGGAGGCCAGGACGATCGGCGGAAGGGTGTCGTTCTGCTTGGCTGTGATGAAGAAGTAAATGACCAGGCAGACGGCCGCGGCCATGCCCCACAGGACGCCGGCGAAGTCCACCTTCACGGAGCCGGTCAGGTCAAGCACCAGGACGAGTCCGCCAAGGGAAAGCAGCGTTCCGGCAGCGGTGAGCGCCCGGGGACGGCGTCGGCTCGCTGCCCACAGCCACAGCACGATCATGGTGGGGGCGAGGTATTCGAGCAGCAGCGCGACCCCGACGGACAGCCTGGACACTGCGTTGAAATAGAAAAGCTGGCATCCCGCAACGCCAATCATGCCGAACAACAGAATGGTGAGCCAGTTGTCCTTGAGTTGGTGCCAACGGCCCCGGAGGGCGACGACGGCGGGGATCACCAAGATGAGCGCGGCGCCGCTCAGCCGGATGGCAACAGCAGCACCGGGGGTCCACCCGGTTTCCAGCAGGGACTTGGCAAATGAGCCGGACAGACCGAAGACCGCTGAGGAGAAGAGCGCGAGCCCCAGGCCCGATGCCATGAAACCTCCAGCACCAGCCCGGGTTGTTGCAGCTGACACAGCAGCCTCCTGTCAGGAGTAAAATGGGTTACGCTGCTGACAATACTCCCGAGAGATGTAAGGAGTCAAAGTGCTTTTTGCACCTGACACTGAAGTGGCGCTGCGCAGCGTGGTCAATTTGATCAATACGTCCGCCAACGGCACCGAATCCCTCATGAGTGTCGCCGACCTTAACGCCTTCCTGGACGCGGAAGAATTCACCGGGACAAGAGCCGGGACCGAGGCCGAGCTACTCAGCGTGAAGCGCCTGCGGAGCCAGCTCGCTTCCCTGTGGACCTCGGATGAGGACGCGGCCGCGAAGACCGTCAACCAGCTCCTCACCGACGCACGAGCGCTCCCCCAGCTGGTCAAACACGACCATTGGGATTGGCACCTACACGCCACCACTCCGGAAGCTCCCCTCGCTGAACGCATGGGGACGGAAGCTGCCATGGCACTCGTAGACGTGATCCGCAGCAAGGAAATGGACCGCCTACGGGTGTGCGCCGCGGACGATTGCAACGCAGTCGTATTGGATTTGAGCCGCAATCGCTCCAAGCTCTATTGCGACACCGGAAATTGCGCGAACCGCACGCACGTTGCCGCCTACCGGGCGCGGAAGGCGTCAGGTACAGAGTGAGCCAACGGCGTCACGTCCGGCAACTTTTCGGAGCGGACGACGGCGGTCTGCCGCATGTTTCCGGGGTTGCGGTGGTGGCCAGGCGGCTAAAAGTTGCGTGGCGTGACGCGAACCTGACGGTAACCTAGCGCTGGTCGGCGTCGGGGTTTTCCGTCTCGGTGCCCGACTTGGGGGCCGCAGAAGCGTGGCCGTGGCCCGGCTTCCTGGAACTCAGATTGACGCCCGAGCCCTTGCCGAGATGCTCGGCGTTTTCCTTGTGGCTCATGGAAAGCATGGCGGCGATAACGAGGCTCACGATGAATGCGATGCCGGCGCCCGTAAAGGCTAGGTCAAAGCGCGGGGAGCGGGCACTGCCACCGGAGGCGAAAATCAGCACGGCGAAGAAGATCACGACGCCCCAGAACGCGGAGAACATCAGCGGTCCCTTAACCGAGGTCCGCGCCTTGCGCGGCTCTCCTGGTTTCTGGTCAGCCAAGGTCATTCCTCCAATGTGGCGTGGGTGCTGGCGCCGTGCGCGCCGTCAGAGTTCTACGCAGAGTAGAACGTACGATTACTAGTTTACGGCCTCGGCGGAGGGGGTTCGCCCATCGTGCCGCAGGCTCAGGCCGGAAAGCACCCACAAGACACCCGAGATAATGGCGCCGCCGCCGGCAACACCGAGCAAAGCGTGTGCGCCAAGGCTGATGAAGAACGGCAACGCCACGGCGGTCCCGATAGCTACTACCCCGGAAATCATCCAGTCCCGGGCAAGCACGTGCCGTCCGCGCTGACGGAATCCTTGGACCAGCTCAGACACCCCCAGCACCAGCAGTCCCACGAGCGCGGAAACCGCCACCCCGGTATCGGATTGCGTGATCAGGGCGCCAACGCCGCCCAGTGCAACAACGACCGCCACGGCAGCAGGAAGGCTTGCGGCCAGGAACGCGGCGCCCGCCGTTGCCAGGAGATAGAGTCCGGCAGCCCAGGCCAGAACTTGTACGGACGGCGAGCCCCAGAAGACGGTCACGGCTCCGAACACCAGCGCAACACCGGCACGGAGAAGGACGGGCTTCCAGAGCCCGGCTGCGGTGGGCGTGGATGAAGTCGCTGAAGAGGCGGGGAGAGTCACCCGTCCAGTTTAGTGCGAACCGAGGACCATCCACTTGTCCGTGCGGGCCCGCAGCCCCAGCGTGACTCCGCGGGCCAGCATGTAGCCCAGCGCAAACGCGGCCCACAGCCACACGAGCCCCGCCGCGCCGTCGGGCCTTGTCAGGTGGACCCCGGCCAAAAGCGGCAGATAAACCGCAAGGTTCACGACGCCGGCAATCGCCAGATAGCGGGCATCGCCCGCGCCGATCAGGACGCCGTCCAGGACGAAGACGTACCCGGCGAGAGGCTGCCCGACGGCGAGCACCCACAGTGCCGCAGTGAGCGCGGACTGAACGCCGGCGTCGGGAGTAAAGAGGAAACCCGCCCAGGGAGCCGCCACCGCGAGGAGTGCGCCGGTCACCACACCGAAGCCCACGCCCCAGCGGATCATGGTGCGCGTGAGTTCGCGAGCCCGAGCCGGATGGGAAGCTCCGAGTTCCTTCCCGATGAGGGCCTGCGCGGCAATCGCCAAGGCGTCCAGGGCGAAGGCAAGGAAGGAAAAGATGGTCATCGCGAGTTGGTGCGCGGCGAGGTTCACCGGCCCCTGGGAAGTGACCACCAGGATCGTGGCCAGGATTGCCAAGCGCAGGCTGAGGGTGCGGAGCATGAGCCAAGAACCGATGGTGGTCATCGTGCGGATGCCATGCCAGTCGGGACGGAGCGAAACGCAATGGCGCCGGGCATTTCGGCCCACCATCACCAGATAGACGGCAGCCATGGCCCACTGCGCGATGCTGGTGCCGATGGCGGACCCTGCGACGGACAAATGCAGCCAGTAGACCAGGACCAGGTTGAGGGCGATGTTAAGGGCGAAGCCCGCCGTCGCGACCACCAGGGGGGTGCGGGTGTCCTGCAGTCCGCGCAAAACACCAGTGCCGGCGAAGATCAGGAGCATGGCCACGAGTCCCGGCATGGACCAGCGCAAATAGTCCACGGCGAATGCCCGGACCTCGCCGTTGGCCCCGAGTAGCCCAACCAGCGGTTCAGCCGCGAGGAAGCCGGCCACCGCCAGGACCATGCCCAGCAGCAGGGCCAACCAGACGCCGTCGCGCCCTGCAGCGAGCGCTTTAGTGAGCTTTCCGTCCCCGATAGCCCGCGCCACGGCCGGAGTTGTCGAATATGCCAAAAAGACCATAAGTCCGACGGCGGTGTGCAGCAGCGCGGAAGCCAACCCTACGCCGGCGAGTTGCGGGACGCCGAGGTGCCCGACAATTGCAGAGTCGGCCAGCAGGAAGAGGGGTTCGGCAATGAGCGCACCAAGGGCGGGGACGGCCAGGCGCAGAATCTCGCGGGCGTTGGAGGGCGCGGTGGGACGGGTCACTGTTCGGGGCACTTTCCCAGCCTAGCGGGGGCCCGGAGGTCACAAGGGTGGAGCACCGTTACGGGATCGAGGGATGGTTTTCCCAACCCGTTGATGTGAACCGTTCGGGCGTCGCCAGTCCGTCATACTGCGCATCGGCATCTGCGCCGTCGATACACTCACGTCATGAGCGAGCTCCCCTCCCACTCCGTCACGCTGCGATTCCTTGCTTCCCCCACCGACGTTGGACACAGCGGGTCCGTCGACGCCGGAACGGTTCTTGAGTGGGTGGACAAGGCCGCCTACGCGGCCGCCGTTGGCTGGGCGAAGTCCTACTGCGTCACGGCGTACGTGGGGAACATCCATTTCGCCGATCCCGTGAACAGCGGAGACATGGTGGAGGTGGAAGCCACCATCGTCTACACGGGACGCTCTTCAATGCACATCCGGACCATCGTTTCCTCCGGCGATCCCAAGGGCGGCCCCGCAACGATGCGCAGCCAGTGCTTGGTGATCTTCGTTGCCGTCGGCCCCGACGGCAGGCCGGTCCCGGTCCCCCAGTTCGAGCCGTCGACGCCGGGGGAGATTGAGCAACGAGACAGCGCCCTCGCTAGGATCGCCGTGCGGGAACAGATTGTCGAAGCCATGAACGCACAGGAATATACCGACGCCGGTACGGCCGAGCGGGTTGTTCTGCGCTTCATGGCGGCCCCCACCGATGTGAACTGGGGCGGGAAGGTCCACGGTGGCATCGTCATGAAGTGGATCGACGAGGCCGCGTACGTCTGCGCTTCCCGCTATTGCGGCAAGGACACGGTGGCCGTGTTCTCCGGCGGGGTGCGCTTCTACCGCCCACTCATGATCGGCGACGTGGTGGAGGTCGAAGCCCGTCTCGTCTACACAGGCCGCAAAGGCATGCACATTGCGGTGCACGTGCGTTCAGGGAGCCCGAAGAGCCGCGAGATGAACCTGACCACGTACTGCCTCACAGTCATGGTGGCCCGGGATGAGACCGGCACGTCCGTTCCGATCCCAAAGTGGGTACCGAAAACGGACGAGGACCGGCGACTTCATGCCCACGCCCGCGAGCTGCTGGAGATCCGCGGAGGGGCGCCGGGAAACCGGATGCCGGACCATCTGCTTAATGGCGGGTAGGTCCAGCAGGACTGGGCTGCCGCTCGGGGCCCCGACGTCGGCCGGAATTAGAACCCGCCGCCAGTCTCGCCCGCCATGTTCGCGAAGCGCGAGTAATGGCCCTGGAAGGCAACCACAATGTCCTTGGTAGGGCCGTTACGGTGCTTGGCGATGAGGATGTCGGCCTCTCCCGCGCGGGGGGATTCTTTGTCGTAGACGTCTTCGCGGTGAAGCAGGATGACCATGTCGGCGTCCTGCTCAATGGAGCCTGATTCACGAAGGTCCGAGACCATGGGCCGTTTGTCCTGGCGCTGTTCAGACCCACGGTTCAGCTGGGAGAGCGCGATGACCGGAACCTGGAGCTCCTTGGCCAGTAGCTTGAGGGCTCGCGAGAATTCGGAGACTTCCTGCTGGCGTGACTCCACCTTCTTGCCGGAGCTCATGAGCTGGAGGTAGTCGAGGATCACCAGTTTGAGGTCGTGCTGCTGCTTCAGGCGGCGGCACTTTGCCCTGATTTCCATGAGGGACATATTGGGGCTGTCGTCAATGAAAAGGGGTGCGTCGTTCATGCGGCCCATGGTGGTGGCGATCTTGGACCACTGTTCGTCCTTGATGGTGCCCTTGCGGAGGTCCTGAAGGCCAATAGTTGCTTCCGCGGACAGCAGTCGCATGGCGATTTCGTTCCGTCCCATTTCCAGGGAGAACATCACGGTGGCGAGGTTGTGCTTGATGGCAGCGGAACGGGCGAAGTCCAGCGCGAACGTGGACTTACCGACGGCGGGGCGCGCGGCGATGACGATCATCTGGCCCGGGTGCAGACCGTGGGTGAGCTCATCAAGTTCGTAGAACCCGGTGGGGACGCCCGTCATGCCCTCTCCGCGGTGGCCGGATGCCTCGATCTCGTCAACGGTGGATTCCATGACGTCCTTGAGCGCCACGTAGTCCTCCGCGGTGCGGCGTTCGGCCACGGCATAGATCTCGGCCTGGGCCTGGTTGACGAGGTCTTCCACCTCGCCGTCCTGCCCGTAGCCCATCTGGACGATCTTGGTGCCGGCGTTGACGAGGCGGCGCAAGACGGCCCGTTCAGCCACGATTTCGGCGTAGTAACCGGCGTTGGCCGCCGTGGGCACGGTCTGGATGAGCTCGTGCAGGTAGGCGGGGCCGCCGATCCGGTTGATCTCACCCCGCTTGGTCAGCTCATCCGACACCGTGACGGCGTCAGCAGGTTCGCCGCGGCCGTAGAGGTCGATGATGGACTCGTAGATGGTCTCGTGGGCCGGGCGGTAGAAGTCATGGCCGCGGACAAGTTCCACGACGTCGGCGATGGCGTCTTTGGAGAGCATCATGCCGCCAAGAACTGACTGCTCAGCGGGGATGTCCTGGGGAGGTTTGCGGCTGGCGTCCGATGTCCGGCCGCCCTCGATCGAATCCAAGTGCGTAACTGACAAGCCGTCCTCCAATGTGTACCGCGGCAGATAACTGTTCCTGGCGGTTCGGTAGGCCAATACCCTGGTGTGGGTTGGCCCGGCCGCCCGGCGTGCCGGCTGGTCCAAACCATTCCGTAGGGCACCGACAATTTTGGATTCCCCGATTTCCACAGCTTTTCCACAGACCGGCAGCGGGCACGCTGGTTACCGACGGCGTCATGGCGCTGCTCACGAGAAACAGGGGTTTTCCAAGTACCTAAAGCAGGTACTCAGCCACGTTAGCCCTGCTTTTCCGCGGCACCAAGCCGGGCTTGTGGATAAAGTGTTGAAAACATGCCCCTACTTGTGCACAGTCTGTGCAGTACCCTGTGGAAAGAGAAATTCTTTTTGCGGAAAATGGCCCCTGAGCTGCGGAAACGTTCTCCAGGGCATGTGGATCAAAAGTATTTTGTTCCGCCGCTCATCCACAGGCCAATTCGCCCAATCCACACTCCCGGGCCCACTCAATGGAACGAAACGGGATAAATATGCAAAAAATGTGATACTCCCCACAATCACTTCCAGAATTTGACAGCAGGCTCTCAGAAGCTATGCCGAAGCAGGAATGTGCTGTGGATAACTGGGTTCTGACATAAGCTCTAAGTATGGGTTTCACTGTTGGGGATGTACTGCTGGTCGCAATGCCCGTTGTTATTCTTGTGGCTGTGATCTGGGCCCTGACGGCGGCGTTCAAACCACGCGACACGGGGTTGTCCGACGCCGAACGTTATCAGCGGGAGTTGGCCGTCCGTTCGGCAGCCCACCAGGCCGCCCAGGTGCAGGCGGCAACGGCAGCAAGGGCACGCATCGATGCGTCCACAAGGCCAAGCCAGAACGCACAGCAACAGTCCCAGCAGGACAGCCAGTCGCGGGCGGCACTCAAGGCGCAAGTCGGGGCCAGCCCTGGGGTCGGCCAGGCGGGCTACAACGGCCCCATCCTGCCCAACGGGCAGTTGAATCCACAGTTTGCGCTGCAATTGCAAGGCATGGTCCGCAGTGGACAGAAGATCCAGGCCATCAAGCTTCTCCGCCACGAAACGCACTCGGACTTGCTGACCGCCAAGAACTACATAGATCGGCTTTAGCGCATGGAATCCCTACTCGTTCCGGTCCTGATCCTGGTGGCCGTCGCCGTCGGCGTGCTCCTGATCAGCCGCGCGCTCTCCCGCCGCGCGGCAGAACGGCGCGGCAATGCGGCCGCAGGCAAGACGCCAGTGGACCCGGCGGAGCTGGCCCGCGAGGCCGCGGCGAAGCTGAGCGAGGATCAACACCGGCTGCTGTATTCCCTGATCGCCCAAGGCCAGGCCATGGCGGCCATCAAGCTGTACCTCAGCGCCACGGGAGAAGGCCTGCGCGCCTCCCGGGACGCCGTCGGCGCCCTTGCAGCGCATCCGCAGCCCTTCCGCAAGCCGGAGCCCGCCCCGCAGGACCTCTTGCCCGACGACGACGAGCCTGAGCGCTTCCCGTACCGCTACCGGGCGATCGCCAGCAAGGGCGACGTCACGCGCGAGGTAAGCAGCAACATGCTCAACGATGAAATCTACGGACGGATCCGCACCCTTGCCAAGAGCGGCGACGTCGAGGCCGCGGCTCTGGCCCTGACTAAACATTCCGACATCAGCATGAAGCAGGCACTCGAGTTCATCGAGCTGCTGGACGATTGATGTCTGTTGCGGGGTAGCCCAGCCGCGCCTAGCGTCCGGCCGTAATCCCGGCGAGGAGCTGCTCAAAAGGCAAGGATTCCATCGCCTCCGCCTTCCGGTGCGGCTGTTCGCCACTCAGGAGCTGGGTAAGCTCGCCCGCTGCCCGGTCCACGCGGACTGACAGCGGGGACGCGCCGTCGTCCGTGTTTCCCCAATCTTGGGGGCCGGCGAAAACGGACGTCTGGGTCATCCTGGTGCGAAGGTAGGTGAAGAGCGGACGCATGGCGTAATCGAGCACCATTTGGTGCCGGTCCGTGCCGCCCGTGGCGCCGAGGAGGACTGCCTTGCCGTCGAGGGACTTCGGGTCCAGGACGTCAATGAAGGACTTGAACAGCCCGCTGTAGGAGGCGCTGAAGACGGGCGTCACGGCGATGATGCCATCGGAGTCCTCGACGCCGGCGATTACGTCTGCCAGGCGCGGCGCGGCATAGCCCGTCACGAAGTTGTTGGCGATATCCACTGCCAGGTCCCGGAGTTCGATAACGTCCACCCGCACCTCGTACCCGGCGTCGCCCAGCTGGCGCTTGGCCGACGCGGCGAGCTGGTCTGCAAGGAGCCGGCTCGACGACGGTACGCCAAGTCCGGCGGAAAGGACGGTTATGCGGCGGGTTTCCATAGCGATCTCCTGTTGCTCGGCGGTTCGATAGCTTCAAACCAGAGTACATGCATTTGCATCTATACTCCCAAACTGCGCCCCTGCCCCTTTTATTCCCTTGCTGCAACCGCACGCCTCCCTCGATGCAGGTCACGGCGCTCCCGCCCACCCACACGTCGCCGTCCTCCGCTTTGACGTGGATGCGTCCCGCCCGGCCAAGCACAGTGCCCTGCGCGGCGACGTACTGTTCTGGCGCCCGGCCGCTCCCCATCAGCCATTGGGCAGCACCGGCATTGAAACTGCCTGTCACCGGATCCTCCACCATGGCATCGCCGGGAATGAAAGTGCGGACTTCGAAGTCGATGCCAGCGCCGGGCTTATGGGGACCAATGACCCCCACCTTCAACTCCCCCATCGCAACAAGGTCCGGCTCGATGCCCAGGACCTGTTCCGCCGATTCGAGCAGCACACCGATCCATTGCGGGCCGTTGACCAGCCATGAGGCATCCAGGAGTGCGGTTATCGGCAAACGAAGTCCACCGGCCAACTGTTCCAAGGTTGCCTCGTCCACGGGGCCGAAACGGGTCAGCGGGGGTGCCGCAAAGGCGAGGCGTCCGCCGTCGAGCTCTACCCTCACCAAACCGGCGCCACATTCCTGCACCAGGACTCCGGCCTGTTTCGGCACTCCGCCAGCCTCCAGCCATGCGTGCGCCGATCCGAGCGTCGGATGCCCCGCAAAGGGGAATTCCTCGCGGCCGGTGAAGATCCGGACGACGGCGAGCGGATTTCCACCGTACGGCACGTCGGTAAAGACGTCCACCTGGGAGAAGGGCCTGGTGCGCATGGGTTCAATGTTCACCGGTGCAGGCTACCACCGAGGGTCCGCGCGCAACGCAAAAGACCCCCGCCTCCGGAAACCGGAAACGGGGGTCCTTCGAGCTGCGTCAGAACTACCGCTGCGTGATGCCCCCTCGAAGCTTCGCAAGCTCAGCTTCCAGGGAACCCTGCATCACTTGCTTGCAACGACCTCAAGGTCGATCACAGCGGAAACGTCCTCGTGCAGGCGGACGTTGGCCTGGTACGAACCAACAGACTTGATGTGGTTCGGCAGTTCAACGTTGCGCTTGTCGATGGAGCCGAGGCCAGCGGCCTCAACTGCAGCAGCGACATCTGCCGGCTTGACGGTACCGAAGAGACGACCGGTCTCGCCGGCCTTCACTACGAGCTTGACCTTCTTGGAAGAAAGCGCAGAAGCCTGGGCCTGTGCAGCTTCAACCGAAGCGTGGGCACGAGCAGCGCGGGCAGCCTTGATGGACTCAACCTGCTTCTCGCCACCCTTGGTCCAGGTCAGAGCGAAGCCGCGGGGCAGCAGGTAGTTACGTGCGTAACCGTCCTTGACCTCGACAACATCGCCAGCAGCACCGACACCGGTTACTTCGTGGGTCAGAATGAGCTTTGCCATGTTAGTTAATCCCTTCCCTAGCCGCGGCCAGCGCCGGAGTAAGGCAGCAGAGCAACTTCGCGGGCGTTCTTGATTGCCTGGGCGATTTTGCGCTGTTCCTGCACCGTGACGCCAGTGACGCGACGGGCGCGGATCTTTCCGCGGTCGGAGATGAACTTGCGCAGCAATGCTACGTCCTTGTAGTCGATGACAGTGATGTCAGCGGCCTTCAAGGGGTTGGACTTTGGTTTGGGCTTACGGAGTTCAGCCTTAGCCATCGTGGAGCTCCTTTTCTATGGAGCCCGTGGAATGGATCCACGGGATGGTGGTGCTCGACGGCGGTTGCCACTCGGATGCCTCGCGGCACTTACGGCGGGTTCCGGCGTCGAACTTATGAATGTTTAGAAGGGAGGTTCGGAATCCGGGCCGTTGCCCCATCCGCCCGCGTTGCTGACACCCGGGGTAGCCCAGGGGTCTTCCTGCGGTGCGGACTGGCCGCCGCCCCAAGTTCCGCCGGAGTTGCCGCCCTGGCTTGCACCAGCGCCGCCACCCCCGAAGCCGCCGCTGTTGTTGCCGCCACCAAAGCCGCCCTGGCCACCCTGACCGCCGGAGCGCTGGGTGCGGTTGACCTTGGCGTTGGCGTAACGCAGGCTCGGGCCGATTTCATCGACCTCGAGCTCGATAACGGTGCGCTTCTCGCCTTCCTTGGTTTCGTAGGAACGGCTCTTCAGGCGGCCGGAAACGATCACGCGCATGCCCTTGGTCAGGGATTCGGCGACGTTTTCAGCTGCTTCACGCCATACCGATGCGCGGAGGAACAGGGTTTCCCCGTCCTTCCACTCATTGGACTGGCGATCGAAGGTCCGGGGAGTAGAAGCGATGGTGAAGTTCGCTACCGCCGAGCCTGACGGTGTGAACCGCAGTTCGGGGTCATTGGTGAGATTACCGATGACCGTAATAGTGGTTTCGCCTGCCATCTACTGCCTCCTTGTTCGTTCCTGCGGGGTAAAGAATGAAAGCCGGGAGCTGAAATTACTCAGCAACGACCTTCTGCTCTTCGGGGCGGGTGATCTTGGTGCGCATGATGGTCTCGTTGAGACTCAGCTGGCGGTCAAGTTCCTTGGCGGTTTCCGGCTTGGCGGTGAAGTTCACCACGGCGTAGATACCTTCGGACTTCTTCTTGATGTCGTAAGCGAGGCGACGGCGGCCCCAGATGTCAACCTTTTCGATGGTCCCACCATCGGTGGTGATGACACTGAGGAACTTCTGAAGCGTCGGCTCTACCGTACGCTCTTCGACCTCGGGGTCGATGATTACCATCAATTCGTAAGGACGCATATGTGAACCCACCTCCTTTGGGCTAAGCGGTTACGGCATTTCCGTAACAGGAGGTTCATTTGCGATGAACCGTGCGCACGACCCGTTCCAGAAGCGGAAGCAAGGCGCAGCACAGACTTCAATATCCTAGTCCATTTCCCGTGTCTAAGCCTATTCGGCGTGTCGGCGGAGAGCTACGGACGGGCTCGCGTATGTGGATAACTAAAGAAGCCCGGATCAGCCGTCGGCCAGGAGCGGCGAGGCTCGGGCAGACTGAATCCATGACGATCCTCAAATCCACCGCCCTCTTTGTCCTCGCGGCTTTGGCCGAGATCGGCGGGGCTTGGCTCGTGTGGCAATCGGTCAGGGAGGCCAAGCCCTGGTGGTGGGCCGGCCTTGGGATCGTGGCCTTGGGCGTCTACGGTTTCGTCGCGGCGTTCCAACCGGACGCGCATTTCGGGAGGGTCCTTGCCGCTTACGGCGGCGTGTTCATCGCCGGATCCTTGGCCTGGGGAATGCTCCTGGACGGCTTCCGGCCGGACCGCTGGGACATTATCGGAGCCGTGATTTGCCTCATGGGCGTCGCAATTATTATGTTCGCGCCGCGTCCGGGAAATTGACGGCACCCCCGCCGGCACCGCGTGGCATGATCTGACTATGAATGCTGCCGCAGCAAAGAACCAAGGGCCAAAGTCCGCCCGGGCGAAGCGGTCCCAATTGCGATTTCTGCTGATGATCGTCACCGGCATCGCTGCCGCGGTTGCGACCGGAATATGGGGTCAATGGATCTACGCGCCCGCCGCTGGCTGGGCAGTGGCCGCGGCGGTCTACAACGTTTTCGTGTGGACAGTCATCACCCCGATGAAAGCCGATCAAACGGCAAGCCATGCCACGGAAGAAGACCCACGGCGGTCCACTTCCGACCTCCTCATCCTCTGTGCCGCCGTCGGATCCCTCGCAGCCTTCGTGCTGGTGATGTTCGGGGCCAAGGATGCGCACGGCGTCGACAAATTCATGCTCGCCTTGCTGGCGCTCGGTGGGGCGGTGGCGTCGTGGCTCCTGGTACACACCCTCTTCACCTTGCGCTACGCGGAGGTGTACTACACGGCCGAGCCGCCCCGTGGAATCGAATTCAACCAAAAGGAACCGCCGCAGTACGCGGATTTCGCCTACATGGCCTTCAGCCTCGGGATGACTTACCAGGTCTCGGACACATCCATCACCTCCAGGGAGATGCGATCCGCCGCCTTACGGCACAGCTTGCTCGCCTATGTTTTCGGCGTCGGGATCCTGGCCACCACCATCAACCTCGTGGTGAGCCTCGCTTCCTGAGCCCCGGCCGCCTAAACCCGCGCCGCAGTGAAGCTAGATCGCCGAGCGGAAGAACAACTCCGCCACGGTAGCCAAGTGACGCGGGTCCTCAACGCCACACAGTTCGCGTGCCGAGTGCATCGACAAAAGGGGCACGCCGACGTCGACCGTCCGGATTCCCAATCGGGTTGCCGTCAGCGGGCCGATAGTGGAGCCACACGGGACGTCGTTGTTGGAGACGAACTCCTGGTACGGGACGCCCGCCTCGCCGCAGAGCCGGGCCCAGAATGCCGCGCCGGTTGCGTCCGTTGCGTAGCGCTGGTTGGCGTTGATCTTGAGGAGCGGTCCGCCGTTGAGAAGGGGCCGGTTGGCGGGATCGTGCCGCTCGGAGTAATTGGGGTGGACGGCGTGGCCAGCATCCGCGGAAACACAGAACGACGCCGACAACGCCTGGCGCCGTTCACTCACCGTCGCGCCTAGGCCGTCGGAGATCCGGATGAGGATGTCTTCGAGGATCGGTCCGCAGGCTCCGGAGCGCGAGGCGGAACCGATTTCTTCGTGGTCGAAGGCCGCCAGGACCGCGATGGGGCCGCCAGCGGGCGCACTTGTGGCTGCGTGAGCGATGAGTGCTGCAAGTCCGGCATGGGTCGAAGACAGATTGTCGAGCCGTCCCGAAGCGAAGAATTCACCCTGGGCTCCGAACACCTCCGGCGCCTGCGTGTCCGCGACAACGATGTCGTAGCCGCCGATCTGGGCGGGATCCACCGGGGCCCCTGCCACGGATTCTGCCAGGATTGCCAGGACGTCCGCGGAGTTGGGATCGCCGAGCCCGAACACCGGGTTCATGTGTTGCTGCTTGTCCAGCGTGAGGCCGTCATTGACTGTCCGGTCCAGGTGGATGGCCAACTGCGGAAAGCGCAAGAGCGGTCCAGTTGCCGTGAGGTGCTGGGTACCGTCCAGCATGACGAGCCTCCCTGCGAGCCGGAGCTCGCGGTCCAGCCAGGAGTTCAACAAAGGGCCGCCGTAGACCTCAACGCCAGCCTGGAGCCAGCCGAACTTGCCCGTTGTTGGCTTGGGCTTGAGCTTGAACGAGGGAGAATCCGTGTGGGCCCCGAGGATGTTGAATGCCGTGGTGGGAGCTGCCCCTTCCGGTGTCACCCAGGCGATGAGGGCACCATCCCGGATGACGTAGAAACGGCCAGCGCCGCCTTCCCATCGCTGAAGTTCATCGAGGGCCGTGAAACCAGCGTCGTCGAGCCGGCGCGCGGCCTCGTGGACGGCATGGAAGCTCGACGGCGATGCGCTCACATACGCGCCAAGGTCCTGGATGTGGTCAGCAGCGGAGTTCGAAGGCATGGCTCCGAGTCTAGCTGTGTCCCCGGCGACGCTGTTCCGGATTCGCGATGCGGTATTTCCTTGGCGATGCGGGTGTCTCCGCGTCGTCAGGGATCGTCCGTGTCGTCAGGATATCTCCGCGTCGTCAAGGATCATCCGTGTCGCGAGGCAGCGCCGGCAGTCCAAACAGTCCTAGTAGTCCGGGTTGCTCGGGATCACGAGTCCGGTTTCGTACGCGTAGACCACCACTTGGACCCGGTCCCGCAGGTGCAGCTTGGTGAGGATCCGCCGAACGTGGGTCTTGACCGTGGCCTCGGACAGGAAGAACTTATGGGCGATTTCCGCGTTGGATAGCCCTCCCGCGATTGCCTCCAGCATTTCAGTTTCGCGAGGCGTGAGTTCTTCGAGCAGTGGATCGCGGGGCTGGGCCGGCGCTTGGCCGGGCACGGGGCCCCCACGGACGTAGGTCTCCAGCAGCCGCTGGGTGACCCTCGGAGCCACCACGGCGTCGCCGCTGGCTACGAGCCGGACGCCCTGGACCAACTCGGCAGGCGCAACATCTTTGAGCAGGAAAGCGGATGCTCCGGCCTGGAGCCCGGAGAAGGCATATTCATCGAGGTCGAAGGTAGTCAAGATGATGATCCTCGCGTTGGATGCCGAGGCCGTGATCCGCCGTGTGGCTTCGATTCCATCCATGGCAGGCATCCGGACGTCCATGAGGACCACGTCCGGCTCCAGTTCGTCCACTTTTCTGATCGCTTCGGCGCCGTCGGAGGCTTCGCCGACCACCTCGAGGTCCTCTTCGCCTTCCAGGATGAGCCGAAATCCCATGCGCAGCAGGGGCTGGTCGTCCACTAGCAGAACTTTGATGGGAGCGTTGTCAGTCATGATTTCCCCTTGTCTCCATTCCAATTCAGCTCCGCATGGACCCTCCATCCGCCGTTCATGCCAGGACCGGCATCTACGGTGCCAGCATAAATTCCCGCACGTTCACGCATCCCCGCGATGCCCTGGCCTGTTCCCAAGGCAACCTCTTCGGTCCCCGGGTCCCGGGCGCCCCGGCCGTCGTCGCGCACTTCAATGGTGACTGAGTCACCGTCCCGCGCGATCTGCACATCCACCTGGCTCAAGGAGCGCCCATACCTGAGCACGTTGGTGAGGGATTCCTGCACAATCCGGTAAACGGTGAGCTGGAAGGCCGGGTCTTCGGGAAGGGCAGGGCCCGTATGCGAATAGTGCAACGGCAGCCCTGCTGTCCGGAATCCATCGAGCAGCTTGCTCAGGTTGTGGCCACTGACCAGGGGCGCCAAAGGCGCCGGGCCACCGGAGTCGTCCCGCAGCACGCCAAGGACTCGACGCATATCGGCCAACGCCGTCCTCCCTGTGCGCGAGAGCTCACTGAGCACCTCACCTGCGCGCTCCGGATCCTTCTTGACCACGACGGCGGCGCCGTCCGAGAGACTGATCATGACCGTCAGGGAGTGGGCAACGACGTCGTGCATCTCGCGGGCGATCCGGTTCCGTTCGGTGACGGACCCCAAGCGGGCGGTGCGGGCTGCCCAGGCCCTGATCTCGTTCTCGTGCTCACGCCGCTGCCGCACCGAAATGCCGATGCCGGTGGCGATCAAATTCGACAACACAATGCTGACCGCGGCGGTGATGTTGCTGATGAGATGGAAGTTCTCCGGAATCGCCTCCGCGTTGGACGGCGTGGCCGGGCTGATCCACATAAACAGGTACACCAAGGTCAGCGGCAGGCTCGCCGCGCCAAACACCGCCAACGTGAAGGTCCGGGTCCTCGCCACTGCCACCGCGTAGAGCGCAAACCACAGCCCTGCGGAGACGTTGGATCCCCAGGGATTCAGTAGCGTCACGGCCACCTCGAGCACCGCCACGGCCGCGGTGACACTGAGCGGGTAGGGGCGCCGCAGGAACAAGATGGCCGCAATGGCAACGAGCAGCGCGGCGGCCAACCACTTGCCGTCCACGATGGAGCCAATGAAGGTGGGCAGCGCCAAGAGCGAATAGCAAAGCACCACCACCGCGTCCATGACCCGCGGGTGTTCGAAAAGGTAGCGGCGGATCCTGCCACGGCGTCGCAGGGTGATTTCAGCAAAGGAAGCATCGGCCACGCGGGCCGACGCGTCCTGTGCTGGCAACTGTTCACTCATGGCTTGAGCCTAGTGTGGCCTTGCCTGGAGTGGCTGTTCCTGGATTTTCGGATCAAGCGGTTGCGGATCAGACGTCGCGCTTCTTGAGCGCTATGAGGGCCGGAACCATGAACAGGATGACGTAGCCGAGGAACACAAGTCCGCCCGCCCACGGGTCCAGGATGCCGTCCGCGTGGCCGATCGACAAGAACCGGCCGCCTGCTTCACTGGGCAGGTACTGGGGAACGTACTTCCAAAAATCGCCCGGAGCAAAGGTGAGGAACTGGCCAGCGAACGGAAGC
Source organism: Arthrobacter sp. DMZ02-1R (assembly GCF_057747935.1). Taxonomy (NCBI): domain Bacteria; kingdom Bacillati; phylum Actinomycetota; class Actinomycetes; order Micrococcales; family Micrococcaceae; genus Arthrobacter; species Arthrobacter sp. DMZ02-1R. The sequence goes on along the minus strand of NZ_CM173230.1, from coordinate 56,951 downwards.
ACGAACATGATGCCCACCAGGACGGTAATGCCACCGGCCGGGTTCTTGAGCAGAGTTCCGAGCGAGAGCCCGATCAAGGCAACTCCGGAGACGTACAGCCCTCCGGTGAGGACGCTGTACAGGACTCCATCGGTGCTCCAGCCAAGGTCAACCCCGAAGTTGGCGAACATAGGAGATGCCAACAGGAAAGTCACGACGCCCGCCACGATCGAAAGGGCATAGGAGACAACAATCAAGACGACGGCCTTGGCACCGAAAGTGGAGAGCCGGCCCGGGGCCGCGTTCATGGTTGAGCGGATCATGCCCGTGGCGTACTCGGAAGCAATGAACAGTACGGCCAGGGATCCCATGATCAGGATGCCGATATTCAGGCCTGCGTTCGGAAGGTTGTAGAGATCGAAACCCTGGCCCGGAGGGAATGACTGAATGGCCTGCTTTGCCGTCATCGTGTGGCCCTGGCGGCCAACCGTGACCAACTGGTTGACAACGTTCCAGCGGACCAGGGCGGACAAGACGCCGATGCCCACAATCGCCACGAAGGTCAGGACCAACAAAAGCTTGGTGCTCATGAGGGTCCGGAACTTGATGGATTCGGAGTTCAGCACCCGAAGGAAATTGACGCCGCTGGTTCCGGCTGACGGGACAGCATGCTTCCCGCTGATGGTTGTGGTGCTCATGACTGGATCCCTTCCATGGTGGCAGCGGAGGTGGCGCCGACGCCGGCGGGGCTGGCACCCAGCGGCCCGCCTGGTGCCGCCGGCCCGCCTGGTGCCGCCGGCCCGCCTGATGCTTCCGGCCCGCCGGTGATGTGCGAGTGGTATTCCACCTCGTCCTTGGTCAGCTGGAAGTAGGCCTCTTCCAGCGAGGACGTGAGCGGTGTGAGCTCGTAAACCAGCACCCGATTGTCCAAGGCGAGCTGTGCAATGCGGAGCGGTTCCACACCGTACACTTCCAAGGTCTCCCGCTCGTTCTGCTCAACCCGGACGCCGTCGCGGGCCAGCAACTCGGACAGTCGCGTGGTCTCCGAGGTACGTACCAAGGTGCGCTTGCGGGACTGGCTCTCGATCAGCGCATCCACCGAGGTGTCGGCGATAATCTTGCCGCGGCCAATCACAATCAGGTGATCGGCAGTCTGGGCCATCTCGGACATGAGGTGGCTGGAAATGAAGATCGTTTTGCCCTGGCTTGCCAGGTAGCGTGCAAGGTTCCTGACCCACTGGACGCCCTCGGGGTCCAGTCCGTTCACCGGTTCGTCGAGGATGAGCGTCTGGGGATCACCAAGGAGCGCGTTCGCGATGCCGAGCCGTTGGCCCATGCCGAGGGAGAATCCGCCGGCTTTCTTCTTGGCGACTGCGGTGAGGCCGGTCATTTCGATGACTTCCTCAACGCGAGAGTTCGGAATCCCGTGCGTCGCAGCCATGGCCCGCAAGTGGTTGTAGGCGCTGCGGCTCGTGTGCACCGCCTTGGCATCAAGCAAGGCCCCAACTTGGTGCAATGGCGCTTTGTGCTGGGAGTAGTGCCGACCGTTGACGGTGACGTCGCCCGACGTCGGACGGTCGAGACCCATGATCATGCGCATGGTGGTGGACTTGCCGGCGCCGTTCGGGCCAAGGAAGCCCGTGACTTTCCCGGGCTGTACGGTAAAGCTGATTCCGTCCACGGCTGTCTTTGCGCCGTAGACCTTCCTCAAGCCTGTTGCCTCAATCATGGAAGCGTTCCCTCCGCTTGCTGCAGCTATGTGTTGACTGTAAGTACAACGCTAGCCACCTGCGCAGCGGAATTCGCCGGTCTCAGGGATGATTCAGGGTCCGGCCAGGGTAGTCCCTATGGATGATGCCGGCCGGCTCCGGGGGAGCCTCCGGCTCCGGGAGGGCTCTGCGAGAGCTCCGGGAAAGCCCTAGGAAAGCGGCGAATAGACCCGCAGTGCGCGACGCCGGACACCGTCGTCGAGCACAGGCCGCGTCAACGGCCCCAAATCCCGCGGGTAATATGCGGTCGGAAGGGGCTGGCTAGGGTGAGCAACACATCACATAAGGTAAACCCTCAGGTAGCACTCGGCATGTTCCAAGCGAGCAACCATAGTCTTCGGGCATGCTCTCAAAGCCTCAACTCATCAACAGCGGCATCGGGGTGGCCGTAGTCGGCATTGCCGCCGGTGCCTTCTTCGTGCTGAACGGCGTACCGCAAACAGCCGCCGACACCACAGCCCGTACGGTCGCGGTCAGCGCGGCGGACCTCGCGGCCGTCTCCACGGCGAGCGGTAACGTCTCGCCCGCAAGCACCACCGTCATCAACGCGCAGAACTGCACCGGGCCAATCGCCACGGTCTCCGCGGTGACGGGCCAGCAAGTCACGGTGGGGCAGGTGCTGGTCACCATTGATCCGACCAACGCCCAGAATGCCCTGGCCGTTGCCCAGGCCCAATTGGATTCGGCCACGGCACAGGCAAACCAACAGCAGGCTTCTGCCAGCAACCAAGTAGCTTCGGCAAACCAAAACCTGGCCAACGCCCAACAGACGGCCGATCTTGACGCGAGCCAGCAGGCCAGTGCCGTGGCCGCGGCGCAGACGGCCGTGAACAATGACACTGCAACTGTCGCGTCTGCGCAAACCGCTGCCAATGCCTCGCCCTCCAGCCAGCCGGCCCAGACCGCGCTCAACGCTGCCCAGGCCCAGTTGGCGAAGGACAATCAAGCCCTGACCCAGGCGGTCAACCAGCAAGCCAGCTCGGCCCTCAAGGACAAAGAGCAGCTCGCCTCGGCCCAGACAGCCCTCAATTCAGCTCAAAGCGGCGGCGGGGCCACGTCAAACACCACGTCTGCCCAGATCGCCGTCGACACCGCAACTAAGAACCTGGCGTCGTGCTCCCTCGCCGCCCCGGTTTCAGGCACAATCACCGCCGTCAACGCCGTGGTGGGAGGCAACGCCGGTAGCAGCTCCGGCTCATCCGGTTCCAGCTCATCCGGTGCATCCGGCAGTTCGGGCGCCTCCGGCAGCTCCTCCACGAGCACCGCGAACACATCCTCTTCCGGACTCATCACGATCAGCGACACCGCGCATCTTCAGGTCATCGCCAACTTCGCCGAATCGGACATCGCCGCCATGAAGACCGGCGACTCCGCCACCTTCACCTTCCCGGCGCTCAAGACCGACCCGGCCGCAGCACCTGTCACGGGTACCATCACAGCGATCGCCCAGAACGCCACCACAACCAACAACGTGGTCAGCTACCCGGTCACCATCTCCATCAAGAATCCCCCGGCAGCCCTCCGGCTCGGCCAGAGCGCAAACATCTCCGTGACGACAGCGACCGCCAAGAACGCGTTGACCGTGCCTTCGCTGGCAATCACCACCACCGGGACCCGGCAAACAGTCAACGTCCTCAAGAACGGAACCTCGGCGGCAGTAACCATCACCACCGGGATCACGGACAACGGACGCACCCAGGTGCTCACTGGGCTCAGCGCAGGCGACCAGATCGAACTCCCGGCCATCTCCTCCACTTTGGACACCAGCACCACCACTGGACGGACCGGGACGGGCGGCCTCGGCGGTACCGGTGGATTTGGTGGAACGGGAGGCGCCGGCGGCGCCGGGGGCACCGGCGGTACCCGCGGAAATGGTGGGTAAACAGCCGTGAACGACGCTGTCATCCAACTGGACTCCGTAAGCAAGATCTATGGCAAGGGGGAGGCCGAGGTCCGGGCACTGGACTCCGTCAGCATTTCCATCGACCGCGGCGACTTCGTGGCCATCATCGGCGCCTCGGGCTCCGGAAAGTCCACCATGATGAACATCATCGGTTGCCTCGACGGAGCCACCCAGGGTACCTACCACCTGGACGGCATCGACACCGGGACCCTGGACGAATTCCAGCTGGCGCAGATCCGCAACCGGAAAATCGGCTTCGTCTTCCAGAACTTCAACCTGATACCGCGCACCCGGGCCGTGGACAACGTCTCCATGCCCCTGGCCTACGCAAAAGTGCACCGGAAAGAACGGCGGGAGCGGGCCTTGGAGGTGCTCGATTCGGTGGGCTTGGCGGAACGTGCGGATCACAAGCCTTCGCAGCTCTCGGGAGGTCAGCAACAGCGCGTCGCCATCGCCCGGGCACTCGTGACCAACCCGGTCCTGCTGCTGGCCGACGAACCGACAGGCGCCTTGGACACCAAGTCCTCCCACGAGATCCTGGACCTCTTCGAGTCGTTGCACGCCAACGGAAGGACCATCGTGATGATCACCCACGAGGCCGACGTAGCGGCGCGGGCCAACCGGGTAGTGCGATTCCAGGACGGCCACATCATTGAGGACCACCGGGTCCGCGGCGTCCACGGACATCCTCTGGCGACGGCGGTGCCACTATGATGATCGCCGAATCGGTACGCTTCGCCCTGACGGGGGTGATGGCCAACAAGATGCGCTCCATACTCACCACCCTGGGCATCCTGATCGGCATCGCGTCCGTCATCATCCTGCTGGCAGTGGGCGCCGGAACCTCCAACGCCATCAAGGCCCAGATCGGCAAACTGGGAACCAACGTACTCACGGTCAGCCGCCAGACGACGGCGGGCGGGCGCGCCGCAGGCGGCGGACAAACCGTCACCGGTCCGCGCTCCCGCGGCACCAACCTGACCCTCCAGGACATGGCCTCGCTGACTGACCCCGTCATGGCCCCCGACGTCGCCGCGACGGCGCCCGTAGTCACCGCCCAGAACGTCACGGGAACCTATAAGGACGCAACCCACGCGGTCGCAACTTTTGTGGGGACCACGCCGTCGTACTTTGGCATTTCGAACGACACGCTCGCAGCGGGCTCGTACTTCAGCGAGGGCGACGCGAGCAACGGCACTGCGGTGGCAGTCATCGGCAACACCGTGGCCCAAGATCTTGTGGGCAACTCAGTGGCCTCAGCCGTGGGGCAGACGATCGCCCTCAACGGCCAGAACTTCGTGGTCTCCGGAGTTCTGGCTCAAAAGGGCTCGTCCGGCCTGAACGATCCGGATGACATTGTGGTGATCCCCTACAGTGCCGCCCAGGACAAGTTCACCGGATACTCGCCTTCCCTTGCCTCCATCAGCGTCCAGGCGAAGTCGGCGGACGTGATGAACCAGGCCCAGAACGAGGTCCAAATGATCCTCGATGCCAGGCACAACGTCACGTCTGCCAACCGTGACTACCAAGTGCGGAACCAAGCGCAGATCCTCACCACGGCCACGACGACCACCGCCACACTGACCATTCTCTTGGGCGCCGTGGCCGGTATTTCACTCCTCGTAGGCGGAATCGGCGTCATGAACATCATGCTCGTCACGGTCACCGAACGCACGCGCGAAATCGGCATCCGCAAGGCGATCGGAGCCTCGCGGGGGAGCATCGTGAGTCAGTTCCTGATCGAATCGCTCATCATTTCGCTGATTGGCGGTGTGCTGGGCATTGCCGCGGGGTACATCGGCAGTGCCTTCCCCGTGTTGGGAACCCAGCCCGAAGTCCAGTGGTGGACCGTGTGGCTGTCGTTCCTGGTTTCCGCGGCGATCGGCTTGATCTTCGGCATCTATCCGGCCAACAAGGCGGCGAAACTGCGGCCGATCGACGCCCTGCGGTACGAATAGCCCGGACCATTTCCACGCCCAGCAACTAAACGAAGAACACCCAAACAGGAGATCCACAAATGTCCTATTCAGCGCCGGAGCCCGGTCCCTCGAACCGGCCAGAGCCTCAACAGCCCTACGCCCAGCAGCCCTATGCCGGCCAGCCAACCGCAGTTCTGCAGGCCACTCAGGTACCCACCGGACAGCCGTTTGGCCAAGCACCTGAGCCGTTCGTGCCCAAGAAGCGCTTCCAGATGGGACGCCTGACGCAGATCCTCCTCGCCTTGCTGCTGGTGGCCGTCGGATTCTTCGGAGGCGTCGGCGTCACCAAGCTCATGGACGCCGGACAGGCCCGTCCTGGTCGCGGCCAGTTCCAGAACTTCAATGGCGGTCAAAACGGTCAGGGTGGTCAAGGCCGGAACCGGCAAAGCGATGCGCCCACCAACGGGGCATCGCCAAGCGCTGTTCCGTCGGCACCCGCAACCTCGGCGCCGTAGCCACCCGCCTCGCAGTCACCCAACTGACTCGCAGTTGTTGTCGTTATGAAGCGCTTTAACGACAACAACTGCGTGGGCCCACGCCGCCAGGGTTCCCTGGCCGAGCTTGCGAGGCGAGGGTGGCGGTGGGGATCAGTTGTCTCTAACCAGGGGCTTCGCGGCGCCAGCCAGCCACAGGGCAATCAAGATCGGCACTCCGATAGCAAGCAGTGCCATGTGGATGCCGGTGTGGTCGCCCAGGTACCCCAAGAGCGGGGGGCCGGCGAGAAACGCAACATAGCCAATGGTCGAGACCACAGAGACGCGGGCGGCTGCGTGCTTGGGATCATCGGCAGCGGCGGACATGCCCATCGGGAAGGCCAAGGCCGCGCCGATGCCCCAGAGGGCCGCGCCCACCCCGGCGAGGATGAGGTTGTCCGCAAAGACGAACAGCGCCAGGCCCATTGCGGCGGCGGCCATGCTCGCCCGGAGCACCGCGACGCGTCCGAACCTGTCGATCGCGCGTCCGCCAAGGAAACGCATCAGGGTCATCGCCGCGACGAAAAGGGCAAACAGGAGGGCGCCCGTCGATTCCGTCGTATTCAGGCCATCCACCGAGGCCTTTGCGATCCAGTCGTTTCCGGCGCCTTCCGTGAGGGTCGCTCCGAGTACCACCACACCGATCAGCAGGGTGCGGGAGTCCCGCCACGCCGAGGGACCCTTGACAGCCGGCACGCCGGCGTCGGACGCCGTGCCTGTGGTTTCGTGGGGCATGAAGTAGCGCGGCGCCGTCAAGGTGAGAAGCACCACGACGCCGGCAATCACCAGCAGGTGTTCTGGAAGTCCGACGCCCATTTGGGAAAGCCACGCCCCAATCAATGCCCCCACAAAGGCGCCCCCGCTAAAGGCTGCGTGGAACTGCGGCATGATGGTGCGCCCGAGCCGGTGTTCGACGTCGGCCCCTTCGATATTCTGCGAAACATCCCACAGGCCGACCCCCGCACCGAAGAAAACCAGCGCCACCGCAGTGGCGGCTACGGAGCCGGCCATCAAGGAGAAGGCGATGGCCGTTCCAGCAGACGCGGCTAGCAGCCCGGCGGCACGGACTGTGTTGGCCGTACCGATCCTGCCGACCACCCATCCAGCGGATGGCAGCGCCACAAGAGATCCAACGGCGGTGCACAGCAACAGTGTGCCCATCTGTCCAGAGGTGAGATTCAAGGTCTGGGTGACGGCAGGTATGCGGGCCGCCCAACTGGCAAAAACGAGCCCATTCATGCCGAAGACCAGGAAAGTGGCGATTGCCGCGGCTTTGACGCCGGGGGCGGTTCTGGTGCTGGTGGTCATACGGTCACAACTTCCACGGGGAGATTTCACGTCGGGTTTCGGTGCTAGGAGTGCGTTAATGGGCGGTCCGGGCAGGGTGGTGATACGGGGCGGTGATGCGGGCGACCGCCTCTACAGTGGTGGCCCGGTCGTGTGGTTCGGTGTCGAGCGCGGCGTGGATGAAAAGGCCTTCAATCAGTGCATCCAACATCCTGCAGGTTTCCGGGTCGAAATGCAGTCCGAGGGCACGCCTGCTCCGGGCCATCCAGTCCCGGGTGATCTGGCGGAATGCCGGCTTCCTGGCGGCGAGCGTGTAGAGCTCATGCGTCAGCACGAGGTCCCGCTGTGAGTCCAGCAGGTCGAGATGGATCAAGTCCACCACAGCCAGCCGCGCGCCGTCGACGTCTGTCGCTTCTCCCAACGCCTGATCAAAGCGATCGGCGATCGAATTCCCGAAGCGCCTGAACGCCTCCGTGAGGAGTTCATCCATGTTGGCGAAGTGATAGGTCATGGACCCCAGGGGCACTCCGGCATGCTCGGCAATCTTGCGATGCGAAGCGCCGGCAACACCCTGGGCGGCGATCACATCCAAGGCGGCGTCGATGATCCGGTCCCGGCGGTCCGGATCGAAGCGGCGTGCGGCCACGGTTTCAGATCTCCCGAATGACCCGGGCCGGGTTGCCGACTGCGAGCGAGTTGGCGGGGATGTCTTTGGTGACCACCGCGCCCGCGCCGATCACGGAGTTGTCGCCGATGCTCACGCCTGGAAGGACGATTGCTCCGCCCCCGAGCCACACATTGTCTCCGATGGTGATCGGCTGCGCGGCCTCGAGTCGGTCGCGGCGCGGCTGCGGCTCCACGGGGTGGGTCGGCGTCAACAGCTGGACATTGGGCCCGATCTGGCAGTCTTCGCCGATGGTGATCGGGGCGACGTCCAAGGCAGTGAGGTTGTAGTTGATGAAGGTGCGGGCTCCGACGGTGATGAACGTGCCGTAGTCCACGAAGATCGGTGGTTTGATGTGGGCGTCTTCGCCCAGGGCGCCCAGGAGCTCCCCGAGGATGAGCCGTGCGGCATCCTGGTCGTCCACGTAGGCCGCAGCGTACTTGGTCTGCAACAAGGCCGCCCGCTGTGATTCACGCGCACTCTCGGGATCGTCGGAGATATAGAGGTCTCCGGCGAGCATCCGTTCCCGGTTTGTGCGGGGGTCATCAGCGAAGTAATCAGCCATGCGTACGATCGTACACATCGTCGTGCCTGAGGGGAAGCCTGCGACGAGACTCACTCACCTTTAAGCCCAAAATAGAGAACGCTCCTGCAGTTGAACTGCTCCCCGCAAGTTGGACTGAGAAATTCAGTTCCGATTTCCGGGGAGCAGTTCATCAAGTGCAGGAGCGTCGGGGTGGAGACCGCCATATCTGCAGGAGCGTCGGGGTGGAGACCGCCATATCTGCAGGAGCGTCGGGCGCCGTCAGTCCGGGGGAGTTGGCCGGCGGCGGAACTAACCGAACCTCAGCGCGCCCGCTCTACCCGGGACTCGTCCCAGATGGGCTCGGCGGATTCGTAGACCTTGCCGTCGGACCCGAAGACGAGGAAACGGTCGAAGGACTTCGCGAACCAGCGGTCGTGCGTGACAGCCAGGACGGTGCCCTCGAACGCATCGATCGCGCGTTCCAAGGCTTCGCCCGAGTGCAAATCAAGGTTGTCCGTGGGCTCGTCAAGGAGCAAGAGCGTGGCGCCGGAGAGCTGGAGCAACAGGATCTGGAAGCGCGCCTGCTGCCCCCCGGAGAGCGACTCGTACTTCTGCTCAGCCGAGCCCACCAGCCCGTAGGAATCGAGCGCGCCGGAAGCAGCCTCGCGGCCCAGCCCAGAGCGGTGCTCGTCGCCGCGGTGGAGGATATCGAGGAGTGTCCGGCCCAGGAGGTCCGGGCGGGAATGGGTCTGCGCGAAGAATCCGGGACGGATCCTTGCACCCAGTTTAACAGTGCCCTCGTGCGGGACTTCAGCGATTTCGACGTCGGAAACCGGCAAGTGCTCGCGCTCCGGATCGGTGCCGCCGGCGGCCAGCAGCCGCAGGAAGTGGCTCTTGCCCGAGCCGTTGGAACCCAGGACGCCCACGCGGTCCCCGAACCAGATCTCCGTGGAGAACGGCTTCATCAAGCCCGTGAGTTCAAGCTTTTCAGCGACGACGGCGCGCTTGGCCGTTCTGCCTCCCTTGAGCCGCATGTGTACGTTCTGCTCCAGCGGCAAGGCTTCGGGCGGACCGGCTTCCAGGAACTTGGCGAGACGGGTCTGCGCGGCCTGGTATTTGTTGGCCATGTCCGAGCGGAACGCAGCCTTGGTCTTGTACATGATGACGAGTTCCTTGAGCTTCAGGTGCTCCTCGTCCCAGCGCTTGCGCAGCTCCTCGAAGCGCGCGTTGCGGTCAATACGCGCGTCCACGTACGTCCCGAAACCGCCGCCGTGCACCCAAGCGCCAGCCCCGTTGATGCCCGGTTCAAGGGTCACGATGCGTCCCGCGGCATTGTTGAGCAGCTCGCGATCGTGGCTGATGAAGAAAACCGTCTTCTTGGATTCGTTGAGTTTGCTTTCGAGCCAACGCTTGCCTGGAACATCGAGGTAGTTGTCCGGCTCGTCGAGGAGCAGCAGCTGATCCGGTCCCGAGAACAGTGCCTCGAGGACCAAGCGCTTTTGCTCGCCACCGGAAAGGCTCGACGCCGGACGGTGCTGGGCGCGGTCAAAGGGGATGCCCAGCGCGGCCATGCAGACCTCGTCCCAGACGGTCTCGACGTCGTACCCGCCGGCGTCTCCCCAGTCCACGATCGCTTGGGCGTACAGCATTTGGGTGGGCTCGTCGTCGTGCTCCATCATGGCGAGCTCGGCGTCTTCGACTGCCTTGGCGGCCGCGGCAAGGGCCGGCGGCGCCGCGGAGACAAGAAGGTCGCGCACGGTGGACTCATCGCGGACCTGGCCGACGAACTGGCGCATGATGCCCATGGTTCCGGAGCGTCCCACTACCCCTTCGTCCGGCGTGAGATCGCCGGCGATGATCTTGAAAAGCGTGGTCTTGCCCGTTCCGTTGGGGCCAATCAGGGCGGTTTTGCTGCCGTCCGGGACCTTGAAGGTCACTCCGTTGAGCAGCTGCGTACCGTCGGAGAGGAAGTAGTCGATGCCTGAAACGTCAATATGGGCCACTGCCCAATCTTCCCACGGACCGCGGGGGACTCCTTAGTCGGTGGCTTTGCCCGCCTGAACCGGCAGATCGCCGGCAACGGCGCCGGTCAGGTACCGCTGGATAGTCGGCCCAAGCGCTTGGACGACGACGGCGTGCGGGGCCGAAGCGATCGGCTCCAGTTTGATCAGGTAGCGGGTCAGGATTAGTCCGGAAAGCTGCGATGCCACCAGGCTTCCGCGCCACGAAGCCTCTTCAGCGGGGACACCAAGGCCAGCCAGCAGCGGTTTGATGGCCCGGTTGAGGATGAATTCGCGGACCAATGCCGCACTCCATTCGTGTTGCATGGCCGTCCGCAGCACCGCGACCCCGGCCGCCCCCGCGGGCGAGTCCCAAACTGTCAGGAAGCGCGATACCAGCCGCTCCCCGACGCCGTCCCGCGGCCCGTCAAGGACAGCCGTCAGGTGTTCCTTGGGGTCCACAGGAGACTCAAGCGCAGCCATGAACAACTGTTCTTTGGTGCCGAAATGGTGGTTGATCATGGACGGGTCCACGCCAGCCTCGGCTGCGATGGCCCGGACTGTTGCAGCGTCATATCCTCTGCGGCTGAATTGTTCGCGGGCCGCGCGGAGAACGGCGTCGCGGCTGCTAACTTGTCCCGGGCGGCGACCCCTGCTCACGCCGCATCCCGGATCGCTGCGGCCTTCCGGCGCGCGAAGTCCGGGGCGTGCTCCGGCCGGGGCCCGAAGGCGATCATGAGCGCTGGAAGTTTCCCGAACCAGGGAACGTGGCGGGCGACAAAGACCAGCGGACTCGGCGGCCCCACCAACTGGCCTCTCACCGCGGGACCGAAGACCGCTTTCTGGATAAGGAGCTGCCCCTTCTGGATCACCACGGTGGGGAACCAGCGGCGCTTCTGCACTGAAGCGAGATCGGCCTCGTCCAAGGTGCCCTGAAGCAATGGGCGGGCGATACGCTGGGCTGCGGCGACGGCGTCCTGGATGGCCAGGTTGATGCCCACGCCGCCTGCCGGAGACATGGCGTGGGCGGCGTCGCCGATCAGGAGGAGCCCGGGTTTGTGCCATTGCTTGATCCGGTTGAGCTTCACGTCCAGCATGTGGAGATCGTCCATGGACCTGATCTCGTCCATGCGGTCGGCCAGGTCCGGGCGGAGGCGGGCGACGCGTGCGCGGAAGCTCTCTACCCCTTCAGCACGCAACCGGGCATCCTTTCCTTTCTCCGCGATGTACGCGATCTGGTAGAAGTCCTTGCGGGTCAGGCTGAGGAGAACATCTTTACCGGAGAAGCGCGGCATGATGGAGGCCAGCTGCTCCTGTTCGTCGGCACGCCGGGAGAGCCTGAACCACCAGGTGTCAAACGGCACCGGGAATTCGTGGGGGACAAGTCCAGCCTTCTGGCGCAGTACCGAACTGCGGCCATCGCAGGCAACCGTCAAAGTTGCGCGCAGCTCGCCTGTGCCGGTTTCCGCTCCCGACGCCGCGTTGCGGGTGCGGTACGCCACCCCGGCGACCTTCCCGCCGTCGTCGTACAGCAAATCCGTGGCTTCAGTGTTCATCCTGAGCGTGAAGTGCGGATCTTGCTGCGCGGCGTCCACCAGGAAGTTCAAGAGGTCCCACTGCGGAACCATGGCTACGTAATCGTAGGGCGGCTTGAGGCGATCGAAGGCGGCCAGGGTCACTTCTCCGCCACCCGCGGGGAGCTTGAAATTGCCGAGCTTGCTTTGGGGCAGGGCCCGGAATCCTTCGCCCAGCCCGAGCTCATCCAAGAGCCGGATGGTAGAGGGGTGGACGGTGTCGCCGCGGAAGTCGCGTAGGAAGTCGGCATGCTTTTCGAGGACGGTGACCTCGACTCCTGCCCGGGCCAGCAGGAGTCCGAGCATCACACCAGCCGGACCGCCACCCACAACGACACAAGTGGTGCTTTCGAACTGGTTCATAGCCACTCCCACCGTCGCAACTAATTCAACAAGCGTTGAATTAAGTGTGCACCTGCAGGCAGGGCGTGTCTAGGGCGCCCTCATCAACACCGACCCTCGCTCACATAAATGCCCGTTTCCGGCGACCCTCGCTCACATATCGCGTCAAAAAGCCCGATCCTCCTGCATATATAACGCCAAAATCGGAATCCCTCCTGCACCAGATGTGCAGGAGGGATTCCGTTTTGCGACTCAAAAGTGAGCGAGCGTCTGAGAGGCGGCCCGGGCGGGCACCAACTCGGGCGCGGCCCGGGCGGCCGCGAGCGTTAGCCTGCCGCTGTCAGGAACGACTTCAGCAACGGGCCACTGGTGGTGGCCCCGAGGCCGCCGTCCTCGACGAACACTGCCACTGCCAGATCGCCGTGGACCGCAACGATCCAGGCGTGCGTCTTGGGCGGGTTGTCCTTTCCGAATTCCGCCGTCCCGGTCTTCGCGCCCACCGGCGCTCCGGGCACCGACGCGAGGAATCCGGCATGGCCGGAGGTCACCACTGCACGCATCATGTCACCCAGGGCGGCAGCCTCTGCCGGGGTAACCGGCTTGTCGGAAGCGGCGGAAGCGGCGGGAGCGGCCGACGCGGCGGGAGTAGCCGACGACGACGGCGAGCCGGACGCCGTCGTCGTGGCACCGGCGGAGGGCGAACCTGAGCCGGGGTTCAGGACGAGTTGCGGCGACACCGGCGCGCCGCGGGCCACCGAAGCCGCCATGATGGCTGCGGCAAGCGGGGAAAGCAGCACTTTGCCTTGGCCAATCATCGAAGCAGCGTGTTCGGTGCCGTCAGCGCTTCCCGGGACCGAGCCCAGGAAGGCATCGGCCCCCAGCTTCGGCGCCTGGACGGCCAGCCCAAGGGACGTTGCCGCGGATTCGAGCTGGGCCTGGCTGACCTTGTCCCGGGCGTTGATGAAGGCTGTGTTGCATGAATGCGCAAAAGCGTCCCGCAAAGCGACAGAGCCCAAAGACGACGCCGGATAACCTTCGGCGTTCTTGAAGGTCCGGCCATCCACCGTAATTGTCGGCGTGCATTCAACCTTGGAATCCGGTGTCATTCCATTGCGGATCATGGCAAGCGAATCCACGATCTTGAACGTCGAGCCCGGCGCGTACTGGCCCAGCATCGCCGTGTTGTATCCGTTGCTTCCAGGCCCGGAAGCGGCCGCAAGGATTGCGCCGGTGGACGGGCGGAGCGCCACGATGGCCGAGGCCGGGCCAACTCCTGACAAAGTGTCCTCCGCGAGTTGCTGCAAGCGCGGATCCAGGGTGGTTTTCACCGGCTCGCCGGGCTTCGCGTCAACAGCAAAGAGCACTCGACGGGGATCGGGCTTCGCGGCCTTGATCTGGTCGTCGGTCATGCCTTGCGGCCGGGCCTTGATGGAGACTCCATCTTGGCCCCGGAGTCGGGCGTCGTATTGTTCTTCCAGCCCGCCAGTCCCGACGATGTCTCCCACTTTGAGGGCACCCCCGGCCTTTTGGATCTGTTCGGCGCTTGCTTCTGTCGCAGTACCCAACACAGCGCGCGCGAAGGTCCGCGTCGGCGCCAAAGGCAGGGAATCAGGAATGCCACGGGCACCCGGAATCGACGCAATCTGCTGGTCCGTGATCGCCCGGCCGTCTTGACGCAGGGTGATGGCACTGACGAAGGCTTGTGGGCCGGACGCCTGGACCTGTTTCACGTACGCGGCTTCGTCCACACCCACCAGTTGCGCGAGCTTCGCCGCCGAAGCAGCAGGATCCGCCGATCCGATCATGGTCTTGTCGATGCCGACGTAGACCACGGGACGGTAGCTGATCAATTTGGCTTCCCCGGCACCAAGGATCTCGGCCCTGGACGAGGAAGTGACAGTCTTGTCCAGGACTTCACCGTCCTTGATGTCGGGCTCCAGGAGTGCCGAAGTCCATTGGACGGCCCATTTGTCGCCCGACTTCTTTAGCGCAGCCTGGGAGGTGTACTTCCACTCCGCGGTTCCGATGTTCCACGTGTAGTTGAGCGGGACTGTGGCTTTGTCGCCGTCGAGCTTCACCGCTCCGCTTTCGACGGAAGGTTTGGCTGGGTCGAGGGCTGCGAACACAGCCTTGAGCTGCTCATTCGCCGCGGCGGCGTCCTTGCCGTCAACGGCGAGCGAGCCAACGTCGAGGGCTGCCAACGAGGAAGCGAGCTGCTTGGCCGCACCTTCCGCCCCGGAACGGCCGTCATCGCACGCGGACAGCGAGCCGGCAATCATCAAGGCTGCAAGCCCTAGGACAAGATTCTTGGTTTTCCCCATTTGCGACATTATGCCTTCTACGCTTGGCTCTCGACATTTGTGGCGCGAAAACCTACCCAACCAGCCCGAGTCACCATGCGAGCTATTGGCCCCGGATGATCCTGCGCTGTGTGGCCACCGCGATGGCCGCCGTCCGGTTGTCCACACCCAGCTTGGCGTAGATGTGCACCAAATGGGTCTTCACCGTGGCCTCGGAAATGAAGAGCTGCTTGGCCATGGCGCGGTTGCTCATGCCGGTGGCGAGGAGCTCTACAAGTTGGACCTCACGAGTACTCAGGGCGGCAGCCGGGTTTCGGATCCGTCCCATGAGGCGCGCCGCAACCTCCGGGGCAAGTGCGGTCTGGCCCGCCGCCGCAGACACTACGGCATGCCGGATTTGCTCCGGCGGTGCATCCTTCAGCATGTATCCGCTCGCGCCGGCCTCCACCGCCGCGAGGATGTCGGCGTCGTTGTCGTAGGTGGTCAGGATCAGGACCGGCGGCGGGGGAGTCCCGGCCTCACCGGCCTTGATCTTGCCCGTGGCGGTGACGCCGTCCATCCCCGAGCCCATTTGCAGATCCATGAGGACCACGTCCACGGGCTGGCCGAGGGTATGGAGTTTCGAAAGTTCCGCCAGCGCGGCGCCGCCGTCGGAGGCTTCCGCCACAACGCTGACGCCCTCGAAGTCGGCAAGCATAGCCCGGAGCCCCGCCCGGACCACGGGATGGTCATCCACCAGCAACACCCTGATGTTGCCGGTCATTGGGATGCCTCCTTAGTTGGGTTGCGGGTACCCAGCGGCAGCCGGACAGCCACCACGGTCCCCTCCCCGGGAGCAGACTCGACGTCGAGCGTTCCGTCCAGAGTCGCAAGACGCTCGCGCAGGCTCTTGAGCCCGACGCCGGTTCCGTCACCGCGCGCTTCCGCGGCGGCTGCCGCGACGGAATCGAAGCCCGCACCGTCGTCGAACACGTCCATGGTCACCTCGGCGTCCAGAAAAGACAGGGTAACGACGGCGGTGTTAGCGTGCGCGTGCGCCCACACGTTCGCCAGCGAAGACTGTGCGGCGCGCAACAAAGTGGTTTGGTATGGATTGGGCAGCGGCACCGGCGTGCCCTGAAGCTCGAAGCGGCAGCGCAGCATGGCTCCACGCGCAGCGGCCTCGGCCTCGGTCTTCGTGCAGAGACGCCGCAAAGTATCCGCCAGACCAGACTCCTCCAGTTCCGGCGGCCGCAGCCCCCGGACAAAATTGCGGGCCTCCGCCAAATTGCTGGCTGCAGTTTCGCGGACGGTCCTGAGACGATCACGGGCCGCAGCGTCGTCACCAGCGTCGAGGGCTTTCTCCGCCGAACGTCCCATCAGGACGATGCTCGAGAATCCCTGGGCCAGGGTGTCGTGGATTTCGCGGGCGAGCCTTTCGCGCTCAGCCAGCACACCGGCGTCGTGCTGGCTGCGTGCCAGTTCGGCACGGGTGCGGCGCAATTCCTCGGCGGCGAGGCGTTGGTTCTCCCCCTCGACGAAGAGCGCCCGATACGCCAGCCCGGTGACCACCGCGAACGCGGCGCCCAAAACCGGACCAAGGACCATGGGAAGCTGCAAGGCGTCCGCCCCAGCGCCGCGGTTGTGGAACCACATGGCTGCGATCAGGAGCGCAGTGCTGGCAGCTATTGCCGGCAGGGCCAATCGCCGCGGCAAAACGTGCAGTTGCAGGAAGAACAACGGGAAGGCCATCCACGCAAAGTCCGGACTGATGAGCATGAGCAGCAGCCACAGGAAAGAAACGGCGGCGAGCCACCACCATGCGTAGGGCTTCGGATCGAGGCGCTTGGGATTGAGGGCGTGCCTCTTCTCGAGGACCGTCCCCACGAGGTAGACGGCCGCCAGCAAGAAGGCAAGTACCAGGCCTGCCGCGGTGCCTAATGGCGAAAAGCCCGCGGCCACAAGCCTCAGGACGGCGACTAACAGAAGCACGGCGAAACCAACGTGCAGGCTGACGCGCAGGACACGCAAAATCACGGCGGCGCCACCGGGCTGCGGCGCGACACTGGGCTGTCCCGTGACACCGGGCTGCGGCGCGGCTTGAGGCAAATCGGCTCCCTGCATGCCCTCCAGACTAGCCCCGCCCTCCGACACTTTTGCCCGATTCCGCGGTATTCGGGCCAATCAACCAAACGGCTGATCCGCGGGTCAACTAAGTCGATCGAACGGATCCATCCGCCTCCCGATGCCTTGCGCTAGGTCCCGTCGGAGAGTTGAAGCAGGACCAGAAGATCGCCTCAATGGCACCGAACAAAGGAATCAAATGTTTCTCGCCTTGCGCGACATCCGCTTTGCCAAGGGCCGCTTCGCCCTGATGGGAAGCGTCGTCGCCCTCATCACTCTCCTTCTCGTCATGCTCTCCGGACTCACCGCGGGCCTCGGCAACCAGTCGACGTCGGCCATCGCGGGCCTCCCGGCTCAGCAAATCGTGTTCGGCGCGCCCGCCGGAGGCGAGGCCAAGGCGTCCTACACGGAGTCGGAGGTTTCCGGTAAACAGCTTGAGGCCTGGCGAAACCGGCCTGGTGTTGCCTCTGCCGAGGCCGTTGGCATCACGCAGACGCGATTCCAGTCCCTCGATTCGTCCAACAATGCAGCCGGCACTGCCAACGCGGCGGTCTTCGGGGCCGACGCCGGCATCCCACCTGTCCCAGTCAAGGACGGCGAGGTGGTGGTCGGGAAGTCCTTGGCGAAGGAACTCTCGCTGAGTCCCGGGAGTCGGGTCACGGTCGGCGGTACCGGCCTGACGGTCTCCGCGATCACCCAGGATGAGTGGTATTCCCACACCAGCGTCGTCTGGACCGCCCGCTCCACATGGCAGAAGCTCGCACATATTCCTGCCGAGGCATCCATAGGAACAGTTCTCGCCGTGACGTACGACGCCGGGGCCTCCGTGGACGTTGATGCCGCCAATGCGGCGGCCGGCACGGTCAGCGCCAGCCCCAAAGGCTCGTTCCAGGCCCTCGGTTCCTACAAAAGCGAAAACGGCTCCCTCATGTTGATGCAGTTTTTCCTGTACGGCATCTCGGCCCTCGTCGTCGTGGCGTTCCTGACTGTCTGGACGGTCCAGCGCACACGCGACATCGCGGTGCTCAAGGCCATGGGTGCGTCTTCCGGCTACGTGGTGAGGGACGCACTGGTCCAGGCGGGAATCGTGCTGCTCGCCGGTGCGGGACTGGGTGGTGGGCTTGGCGTGCTGGGTGGATTCTTCGCGGCCCAAGCGGCTCCATTCCTTGTGACTCCGCTGACCACGCTCCTGCCCATTGCCGGGATTGTCCTCCTGGGCCTGGCGGGGGCTGCCGTTGCCGTCCGCAGCATCACCACAGTGGATCCGCTCATCGCCCTCGGCGGGAACTAAAGCATCTCCTAAATATATATTCTATGAAAGGTATATTCATGAATCCCGTACTCAACCTAGTCAACGTCACCCTGGAGTACCCGGACGGAGACTCCACCCTGAAAGCCCTGGACGCTGTGGATCTCCGCGTGGACGCCGGCGAATTCTTTTCCCTCGTGGGCCCGTCCGGCTCCGGGAAGTCCTCGCTTCTGGCGGTGGCGGCCACGCTGGTCCGGCCAAGCTCAGGGCTCGTCGTCATCGACGGCGTGGATGCCACCGAACTTAAGGACACCGAACTCACTTCCTTGCGCCGGGAGAAAGTGGGCATCATCTTCCAGCAGCCCAACCTTCTGCCTTCCCTCACCGCCGTCGAGCAGTTGATCATCGGCCACCATCTCCGGGGGAAGTCGGCCAAAGCGGCACGCGCACTGGCCACGGAACTGCTCGACGTCGTCGGCCTCGGCGCTTCACTCAACAAAAGGCCGCACCAGCTCTCCGGCGGACAGCGGCAACGCGTGAACATTGCGAGGGCGCTCATGGGCCAACCCCGGATACTGCTCGTCGACGAACCCACAGCAGCGTTGGATCACGAACGCAGCGAATCGATGGTGCGGTTGCTGCGTCAGGTCACTGACGAGTTCGCCACGGCAATGGTCATGGTGACGCACGATACGGAGTTCCTGCCGCTCACCGACTCCGTCGCAACCATGCGGGACGGGCGCCTTGGCTCGGGTGTACCCGTCGAAACACTCAACTGACCCGCAGTTGTTGTCGTATTGCGCTCTTATAACGACACCTACTGCGAGGCAGTTGGGGAAAGGGGGGGAGGGTCAGCCCCCGAGGACAGCCTCGTCCTTGGCATCGTCATAGGCGTCGCGGGCCTCAAGGATCCTGGGTACGTGGTCCTCCGCCCAGAGGCGCAGGAGGGTCAGTGGTTCCAATAAGGACGTTCCGAGTTCTGTGAGTTCGTAGTCGACTCGTGGCGGCACCTGGGCGTGGATAGTCCGAGTGATGAGACCGTCGCGTTCGAGGGTACGAAGGGTCTGGGTCAGCACCTTAGGCGTCACCACATGGACCATTTTGCGAAGCTCGGAGAACCGGATGGGACCGTCTGCGAGGACCTGGACAACCAGCGAGGCCCATTTGTCGCCGATGCGTTGGAAGATCACCCGGGACGGGCAATCAGGGTCCAAGACGTTTGCTGGCAGTTCGTTGGTATCCATGAGGTAACTAAGTTCCTTTGAAGCTATCAGTATCAAATAGATACTGTTTTCGTATCGCAAGGATAGCAACCCCAAGGAGAGTCATGAAAATCGCAGTTTACGGCGCAACAGGCATGGTCGGAAGCCAGATCGTCAACGAGTCACTCACGCGTGGCCACGAAGTTACCGCCATCTCCCGCAAGGGCTCGGAGGTCACCGGAGCGACGTCCCTCGCCGCCGATCTCGCTGATGGCCAGAGGTTCGCGGAGATCGCCAAAGCGCACGACGCCGTCATCCTCGCCGCCGGCCCGAGCCGCACCGGCGGAGACCACGGAGAATGGCTTGCAGCGATGGATACCGCCTACACCAACGCCGAAGGCACGCGCCTCATGATCGTCGGCGGCGCCGGTACCCTGGAGATCGACGGCGTCCGCCTCCTCGATTCGCCTGACTTCCCGGAGGCCTACAAGGCCGAGGCCACCACCGCGGCCGCAGCCTTCGCCGCCGTCAAGGAAGCCCCGGAGAGCCTGGACTGGACCGTGCTGGCACCGGCACCCGTCATCCAGCCCGGTGAACGCACGGGCAACTACACCACCGCGAAGGATTCGCCTGCCGGCAACAGCATCTCAACCCAGGACTACGCCGTCGCCATGCTGGACGAGATCGAGACTCCGGCCCACCGCCGCGCACGTTTCACAGCAGCCAACTAGCCCATTTCACGGCAGCCAACTAACCTCACGCCCGCTCACGTCTGACGGCCCATTTCCCGACCCTCCTCCAGATATAGGGGCCTCCAACCCGACGCTCCTGCAGATATGGGGGAAACATCCGGAACGCTCGTGCAGATGATCTGCAGCGGCGTTCCGTCGTTTGGGCTCATATGTGAGCGAGCGTCGGCCGGGAGGACCACAGATGTGAGCGAGCGTCGGGGGGGCGCCGTTAGGCACCCAGGCCCAGCCCGGGTGCCCGCAGGCCGAACATGTCTTTCAAGGCATGCTTCGCTGCGTGGTATCCGGGCATTCCTGTCACTCCAGGCCCTGGCGGCGTGGACGATGAGCACAGGTACACTCCAGGCAGCGGCGTCCGCCAGGGCACCGGTGAAAGCACTGGACGCTGCACCAGTCCCCGAATGTCCATCAGTCCCGCGCTGAAGTCTCCGCCCACATAGTTCGCGTTGTAGCCGGCCAGGCCCGCCGCCGTCGTCGTTTTCCAGCCGACCACCACATCCCGGAAGCCTGGCGCGAATTCTTCGATCCTTGCCATGACTGCCTCGGCCATGTCCACGGTTGACCCCTTGGGCACGTGGCAATAGGACCAGAGAATGTGCCGCCCAGCAGGAGCACGCCCGGGATCCACTACCGATGGCTGGGCGACAAGCACATACGGTTTCCCAGGGTGCCGGCCAGCAGCTACCAAATTCTCGGCCTCAGCCATGGCGGCTCGCGTGCCACCCACGTGCACAGTCCCGGCGCCAGCGAGCCCCGGCGCGGCCCACGGAACCGGGCCGGACAGGATGAAGTCAACCTTGCACGCCGCATTCCCGAAACGGAATGTTTCCATCGCCCGCCGGTAGCGCCCCGGAAGTGCCGAACCGGCCATGCGCAGCAGGCCCGGGGGTGCCACGTCCAACAAAATGGCCTTCGCAGGCCGCAACTCCTCCAAGGAATCGATCTCCACGCCGGTCTCAATCACCCCGCCGTGGGCCACGATGTCGCGGGCCATCGAGTCCGCTATCGCCGCCGAGCCGCCAACCGGGATGGGCCAGCCACCGGCATGCGCCAGCGCTCCCAACAAGAGTCCCGCCCCCGCTGCGGCGAGCGAGGGCAACGGCGCCACAGCATGGGCCGCGACCCCGCTCAAGAGTGCGGGAGCCGCGTCTCCCGTGAAACGCCGGTTCCACCACGGCGAACCCTGCTCCAGGGTCGCCAACGCAAGTCGCAGTGCGGCCACGGGATTCGCCGGTACTCTCAGCAGTTGGTTCTGAGTTACGTCCAGCACGCCGCCTAAGTGCTCCACCAATGGTCCCATCAGGCGGGCAAAAGCGGCTCCGTCGGCCCCGAGTTCAGAAGCCGTCCGCTCCAGCGAGCGGTAAGCGAGAGCTGCCCGGCCGCCGTCGAGTGGAGTGCCGTACTGAACCGCCGGCAAACGTAGCTCCACGCGCCGCTCGAGTTCAAAATCCCGGAAAAATCGCGAAGCCAGCGCCATCGGGTGGACCGCGGAACACACGTCGTAGACATGACCCGGTTCCAAGAGTTCGGCAGTTCGGGTCCCGCCCCCGATCGTCCCCGCGGCCTCGCAGACCCGGACAGCCAGGCCAGCGCGCGCCATGACTACCGCTGCAGCCAAGCCATTCGGTCCGGAGCCGACGACGGCGACTTCAGGCATCGCGCTCGGCCTCGCCTTTCGCGGAGGTGATTGAGTCCTGGTTGGGCCGCTGCTCTTCAGGGACCGGGGCAACGTGCCGCCAAGGCAGCACCGATGCGGCAGGGTTCTTGAGGTCCACTCGGAACCAATCTTTGGCACCGTTGAACACCCCTCCATGGGGGTCGTCCTCGTCTTGGATCCGAAGGGGGTCCAGATGTGGATCCCAAATGTCCCACGCAATCCTCAACATCAAATATGCCGTCGCGGCCGTATGCAGCATCACGGCCATGACGTAATACGGCATGTCGATGTTGTTCTGCACCGGGCCGCCGCTGCTGGTCTGGCCCAAATACATCCAGGTGGCGGTCCAGTGCAGAGCCTCGGCAGCCTGCCACAGCAGGAAGTCGCGCCATCGCGGCCGGGCCAAGGCCAGCAACGGCACGAGCCACAGCACAAACTGGGGCGAATAGACCTTGTTGCTCAGGATGAAGGCAGCCACTATCAGGAACGTCAGCTGGGCAAGCCGGGGGCGCCGCGCCGCCGTCAAAGCCAATCCCGCAATCAGGATGCAGGCAAGGAGGAACACGTTGAATGCCAAGGCGTTGATGGCTTCCGGACCAAGTTGGACAAGGCGCAGGCGGTCTGCCACCAAGTTGTAGGCGAACCACAACGAGCTGTATCCGGCTGGGCGGTCCTGGGCGAAGTCGAAAAAGTACCGCCAGCCGGCTGGGTTGACGGCGGCGATCGGGATATTAACCGCAAGCCAGGCCACTGCCGCCGAAAGGGTGGTCACGAAGAAGACCCGGAACCGGCCGCTGCGTAGCGCCAGCAAAAAGACTGCACCGAGGATGAGCACTGGGTACAGCTTGGTGGCAGTGCCCAGACCAATGAATATGCCGGCCAGGACGGGACGTTCCTTCGCGAAGAAATACATCCCCACTGCGAGCATGGCTACGGCCCACATGTCCCAGTTGATGAATCCGGCCAGCACGATCCCAGGGGCCAGCGCCACCATGGTTGCGTCCCAGGGCCGGCGTCGGTTGATGCGCGCGGTAGCCAGGACAGCCACGATCCACAGGGCCACAATCAAGGTGGCATTCACATCGAAGTAGCCCAAGATCCGTTCGGGGCTAGCACCATGACCGGGTACCAACCATGCCGTAGCACCGGCTATCAACCCGGCGATCACGGGATACTCGAAGAGGCTTTTCTGGTCGAAGAACGGAAAGACGCCGTCGGCAAGGTCTCGGCTGCGGAAGAGTTCGGGGAAATCCGAGTAGCACGTGGCGTAGAACTGCTGGGGTGCCTGCCAACCGTTGACCCTGCAGTAGCCCTTGATCAGGATCGCCATCAATGCGGCAACGATCGTGAGGATGATCAGGACGCGTTCAACGGTGAAGAATCCGGGGGAGATGGCTCCAGGGGAGGAACGCCGGCCGAGGGGTCCTCCGATTAGTTCGGTGAAGTTCCTCAGCAAGGAGTCGCTACGGCTGGGAACTACAAAGCGCGCACGCTTTTGCTGGATGTGCGGCTTGGTCTCCTGCATGCAATCGAGCTTACCTTCAGCCGCGCCGGACGGCGTCGCCCCTCGCCCCGGCCCCGCCGAGCCTCGCCCCGAGCCCGCCCATGCCCAGTCCTCAAAAGGCGGAAGCCCACGCATAGCCGCGTGGGCTTCCGAGGCGAACGGTCCGATGCGTGCCATCAGTCCCTCCTGAATTGCAGTGGTGGGGACACTCAGCGGATGATTCCCATTTGGTGCAGGACGACGTAGACGTCTTCCCTCCGCTGATCCAGCAGTTGTCCGTTGAAGAGAGTCCTGTCTTTGACGACAGGCTTGCCGTTGAAGACCATCAGGTCCTTGAGGCGCTTGGCCATGGTGTCACCTCCTTTCGTTGTGGAAGAGAATTGCCGGAATTCGGACATGACAATTAAGCCCGTGAATTCGAAAGAAAGCAGGGCGGAAATAGGCAGGTGAATGCAGGCAATGATGGGGTGGATTAAGCGGATTGTTCGAATGACCGTGGATAGTACCGGAGCATGGAGTTCCGGTATGTGGTATCCAGGGGGCAGCCGTCCCCAACAAGAAGCTGGTTCCGAACTATGAGGAAACTGCGCACCACGTCAATCGCGTGATACCGCTCAATGGCAGGCCCAACTCGGAGCCTGATTGCACCTTGAACCGCCCCAATAATCAGGGGCGGAAGTACATCAGGAGAAGTTAGGCCGAAAAACGGCGTCGAGCAGCGAAGGCCGGGGTGCCAGCAACGGTCATCTTCCATCCGCTAGTCAAAGTAATCATTTTCCCAACCTCCTTTTCTGCTTTGGCACCACCGCAGCTGACTTACTGGGTAGTGCACGCCTTAATCCCGGCGGATCGCTCTGGGATCAAAAATAAAGTTACACCATGAATCGCGCTGTTGACCAGCCAATTACAAACAATTTAGAAATTAATTCCTCTTACAGTCCCCAGCGAAGAATTGCCGGCGTCCGCTTGTCCCATCCCAAGGTGCAAACTTTGGCTGTTCCCAGGACAAAGTGGCGTCCTTCCCTGGCATCCAATTCAAGCCAACGGGCCGTGAGGATGCGGGAGAAATGGCCATGGGCAACAATCAGGACGTTGTCCATCCCGGACTCCAGGACGCGGGCGATGATCTTGTCGGCACGTGCCGCCACCGAGTCGAGCGTCTCGCCGTTGGGGACGCCATCGAACCAGATGAGGTAGTCCGGGTTGTCCTTGCGGATGAGGTCCGAGCTGATGCCTTCGTAGTCCCCGTAATTCCACTCCACGGCCAGTGGCTCGTGGACGGCGTCCGGGAAACCGGCCAGCTCCGCGGTACGCCGGGCTCGGCGCAGCGGGGAGGTCAGGACGAGGTCGAAGTCGATGCCTTCCAGGATCTTGCGCGCCTCCACGGCCTGCTGCTCGCCTTCCACGGTCAAAGGGAGATCGGTCAATCCCGTGTACTGGCCACTCTTGGACCATTCGGTCTCCCCGTGGCGCATGATCCAGAGCTGTGGCCGGGCGGGCTTGGCTGCTTCGTTCACTTAGGACTCCTCTGGTTCGGCAATGCCGGCATGGGCATCGACGGATGGTTCCGATGAAGGTTCGACGGCGGACTCGGGCTGCTCTTCCCACCACGCCAAAAGCTTGGATTCGGCGTCCTCCGGGGACGACGGACCGTTTTCCATGCGCTCTTCCAGCAGGAACTTGTAGGCCCGGCCAACCACGGGTCCGGGCTTGAGTCCCAGCAAAGCCATGATGCGCGCACCATCCAAGTCCGGCCGGATGGCATTGAGTGATTCCTGTTCGGCCAGGACGTCAATCCGTTGCTCAAGGTCATCGTAGGCAAAGGAGAGCCGCTCTGCCTTGCGTTGGTTACGCGTAGTGACATCGGACCGGGTCAGGCGATGCAGGCGTTCCAGCAGGGGGCCCGCATCTGCCACGTAGCGGCGGACGGCGGAATCGGTCCAGCCCGCATCCCCGTATCCGTAGAAGCGCATGTGCAGCTCGACGAGCCGCGCCACGGCCTTGATCGTGTCGTTGTCGAAGCGCAAGGCTTTCATGCGCTTCGCGGTCAGCTTCGAACCCACCATGTCGTGGTGGCGGAAGCTCACCGCGCCGCCCGGTTCGAATCGGCGCGTAGCCGGCTTCCCGACGTCGTGCATTAACGCGGCGAAGCGCAATACAAAGTCCGGGCCAGGTACCGGGCCATCCGGACCGGTCTCAAGCGACGCGGCCTGCTCCAGGACTTGCAGGGAATGCTGGTAGACGTCTTTGTGCCGGTGGTGCTCATCGGCTTCAAGGCGCAGCGCAGAGACCTCGGGCAGGACGAACTCTGCCAGGCCGGTGTCCACTAGAAGGTCGATTCCCGCCCGCGGATGCGCACCATTGATGAGCTTGACCAGTTCCTCGCGCACGCGTTCGGCGGAAATGATCTTGATGCGCTCGGCCATCCCGGACATGGCGAGGCGGACGTCGTCGTGCACTGCAACGCCTAGCTGCGCCGCGAAGCGGGCGGCCCGCATCATGCGCAGCGGATCATCGGAGAACGACGATTCGGGGGATCCAGGGGTAGCAAGCACCGAGGCGTGGAGATCGCGCACCCCGCCGAACGGATCCACGAGCTCGAGGGAGGGCAGCCGGAGCGCCATGGCATTGATGGTGAAGTCGCGGCGGAGGAGATCGTCCAGCAGCGACGAGCCGAAGGCCACCACCGGCTTGCGGGAGGCGGCATCGTAAGCCTCGGCACGGTACGTGGTGATCTCAATCTGGAAGCCGGACTTCTTCATCCCGATCGTTCCGAAGGCGCGGCCAATCTCCCAGAAATTGTCAGCCCATCTCTTGATGATGGAAAGCGTCTGGTCCGGAGTGGCGTCAGTGGTGAAATCCAGGTCCGGTGAGACGCGTCCCAGGAAGAGGTCCCGCACCGGCCCGCCCACCAGCGACAGTTCGAATCCAGCGTCCACGAACCGCTGACCGAGGTCCAGGACCACTGGATCCATCTGGAAATTAACTGAAGAACTGTCCAATACTTGCGCCATAGTTCCTTAAGCTTGTCAGATTTCACCGCGCCATCACACCGGACCGTTGTCATTACAGGGCGACACAGCGCGATTGCACGATTACGGCACCGGGAACACGGCCGAACGCCATCCGCACGTCACCGTGAGTCCATGTCCCGGTCATCACCAACGGGCAAGAGTCGTTAGAGTGGACTTCATGGCCAACCCGATCCCGAGTGCTCCTGGCAGGAGGACGAATGCACCATTGCCGTCGGCAATTGGTGCTCACGTCGCGCCCGCTCCGCACACGGCCCAGGCCGCGCTTCCGACCGTGGAGGAGGTCTCTGCCGGCGGCGTCGTAGTGGACACGTCCGACGGCGAACTGAGGGTTGCGATCATCGCCCGTCTTAATAGGGGTGGCCGGCTTGAGTGGTGCCTGCCGAAGGGACATCCGGAAGGCAAGGAAAACAACGAGGAAGCCGCAGTCCGCGAGATCGCCGAAGAGACCGGAATCGAAGGCAACGTCCTGGCTCCACTCGGAAGCATCGACTACTGGTTCACCGTGAGCGGGCACCGTGTACACAAAACCGTGCACCATTTCCTGCTCCGCGCCACGGGCGGCAAGCTGACCATCGAGAACGATCCCGATCAAGAGGCCATAGACGCAGCTTGGGTTCCCCTCCAGGACCTGGCACGCAAGTTGTCCTTCCCTAATGAGCGGCGTATCGCTGATCTGGCCCGGGAAGTCCTGCCCGAACACCTCTAACGCGGCCCTTTATGCAGTCTTGACGCAACAGGCAGCCCGGCTCATGGGACGATAATGACAATGTCTGCCGCCAAATCAACCCAGCCAGTCCAGTCCGGAGAAACCCGTTCCAGCGCCGTCATGGCCGCCGGGACGCTCGTTTCACGGTTTCTCGGCTTCGCCAAAACGTGGATGCTTGGCGCCGCGCTGGGCCTGGGATCGACGGTCAATGACACCTTCATCAATGCCAACAACCTGCCCAACCTGATCTTCCTTCTGGTGGCCGGTGGCGTTTTCAATGCGGTGCTGGTGCCGCAGATCATCAAAGCCAGCAAGGGACCGGACCGGGGCGCGGACTACATCAGCCGGCTCCTGACTCTGGCTGTGTTGGTTCTGTTGACACTGACAGCGTTGGTCACGCTAGCCGCACCGATCGTCATCGACCTCACCACCCAGGGCTATTCGCCACAGCAAAAATCGATCGCGGTGACCTTCGCCTTCTATTGCCTGCCGCAGATCTTCTTCTACGGTTTGTACGCCCTCCTGACCCAGATACTCAACGCCAACGGCGCCTTCGGTCCCGCGATGTGGGCGCCGATCCTGAACAATGTGGTGGCCATCGCAGGACTGGGCATGTTCATCTGGATCCTCGGTGCCAACAACACCAACCCCCACACCCTGGACAATTGGGGGCCCTTCCAAACCTTCCTGATTGCGGGTTTCTCCACCGTGGGCGTGCTCGCCCAGACGGCCATACTCCTCATCCCGGTGATCCGCTTGCGGCTCGGTCTCCGGCCCCGCTTCGGCTGGCGGGGCGTGGGCCTGGGCCAGGCAGCAAAGCTGAGCGTCTGGACGCTCCTGACCGCCGCCGTCGGGCAGCTCGCCTTCCTCTATGTCATGAGGATCGCCACCATTCCCGGATCCGAGCGCCTCCGCCTCGAGCATGCGCAAGACCCGGCCGCCGCCAAGCTTCCCGGTAACGCGGTCCTGGAAGTCGCCAGCCAGCTTTACCTGCTGCCACACTCGATCATCGCGTTGTCGCTCGCTACCGTGTTGTTCAACCGCATGACCCGTGCTTCCCAAGCCGGCAACAAAGCCGAGTTGCGCGAAGCGCTTTCACACGGACTGCGGACCATGGCCGTCGCCACCGTTTTCGGGGCACTGGCACTCTTTGCCCTCGCCGGCCCGCTGGGCATGTTCTTCTCCGGCGGGAAGCCCCAAGACGGTGTCATGCTGGCCCAGACACTCACGATCCTCGCGTTGAGCACACCGTTCATGAGTGCCAACTTCATGATGTCCCGCGTGTTCTACGCCAACGAGGACGCCCGGACCCCGTTCTACATCCAGCTCATGCTGGCGCTACTGAACGTTGTTGGCGCGTTCATCATCCAGTTCCTGCCGGTCGCCCAGATCATCTTCGCGATCGCCGTCCTGTACACCCTCGGCAACATCCTTTCCGTGGTCATCAGCGTCTGGTTCCTGAGGCGCCTCCTCGGCCATGTGGACGGCCCCCGGATTGCCAACTCCTACATCCGCATGGGCTACGCGGCCCTGGGCTCGGCGATCGCCGGCGCTTTGGCCCTGTGGTTACTCGGCAGCTACCATGCCGATGGTTTCGCCTGGAGCAGCAGGCCTGCCGCCTTGGTGACGGTGATCGTCGTCGGGCCCGTCATGCTGCTTGCTTACCTCTTCCTGCTGCGCCTCTTCCATGTCAGCGAACTGCGCGACCTGCTCCTGCCCGTACTCGGCCGCTTCGGACGGGGCGTTCCGGTGGCACAAGCGCCGTCCGCCAGCGAAACGCCAACCCCGACGCCGGTTCGCGCCACCGTGTCCGACGATACCGGGCTCATTCCGCGCATCTCGGGCGAATTCGACGCGGCATCGTTCCGCGCCGGCCCCGCGTTGGAAACCCTCCCGGCCAAGGACAGGTGGGATGCGGGCCAAGATTCCGGCGGCATTGCCGATGCGGCCGCTGCGGAGGGGCACGGCAAGGTGGATGCCTGGTCCGATGTCGAGAAGTCCTACCTGCCGGACGAGGACCTCCCCAGCACCTCCCAAGGAGGCGCGGGCCGTCCTGGCATTCCGCTGCCTGGCCGCCGCACCTATCAGGGGCCGCTGGGAAACAACCCCTATTTCCGCGGTGGACCTCGCCGCAAACGGTGACGCATCGGCGCAAACCGGGGGCCGGAACGGCCCAATCCGCTAGGATCAGAAACTAATACAGGTAGTTGCAGACCACGGGTCACCCGGCTGGCCGGATCCCGTATTCAGGACCCGCAGCTTCCGGACAGTCTAGGAGGAACCCGTGTCCCACCCGATCGATGTCGGATCAGTGCTTGGCGGCCGCTACAAAGTCACAGCCACCGTGTTGACTTCGCACGACCAAGATCTGGTGCTCGACGGCGTCGACCAGGTCCTTAACAGGCCCGTCAGTATCCTCGTGGCCGGCCCCGGAAACGCCGAGCAAGTTGCGAAGAGCGCCAGGGAAGTAGCCACCGGTGAACGGCCCGGACACGTCCAGATCCTCGATCTCGGCGTCAGCGACAGCACCACGTACCTCATCACCAACCACAGCAGTGCTCCTGATCTGTTGGACCTCGTGGTGGCCACCAACCCGCCGTACGTCGAGC
The DNA here is from genome assembly GCF_057747935.1 of Arthrobacter sp. DMZ02-1R. Taxonomy (NCBI): domain Bacteria; kingdom Bacillati; phylum Actinomycetota; class Actinomycetes; order Micrococcales; family Micrococcaceae; genus Arthrobacter; species Arthrobacter sp. DMZ02-1R. The sequence goes on along the minus strand of NZ_CM173230.1, from coordinate 27,341 downwards.
CGTTCTTCACGGACACGCTCGGAAGCGAGATCTTCGGCCAAGCCCGGTCCCGCGAGCCCGAAACCTACGACGGACTGTACGACGACGAAGAGCACGACGCCGAGTACATCAATTACCACGGCGTCGAGCCCAATCCGGCCGGTGGATCGCAAGCGGCAGCCGCCGAAGACAAGCGCCGCCCCGTGGTTCCTCCCTTGCCTGCTAGCCGGCCCGCGTCGGCCCCAGGTGGCGTTGTTTCCCGCCTCGCCGCTGCGGCAGCTGGAGCAGGGGCTGCGGCCGCCGCGGCGGGTGCGGCTGTGAAGGGTGCCGGCGCGCCAAAGAACGACGACGGCCGGCGCACCTCTGCGGCCACCGCTTCCACCGAGGCGTCTTCGACCGTACAGCCGAACCAAACCGCCCCCCAGCAAATCCAGAAAGAGCCGGCAACGCAGGCCGTTCCAGCGTCGACTCCTCCCGCGACGGCGTCTGCGAGCCCTTCCCAGGACGCCAAGGTCTCGCTCTGGTCCGAGGACGACTATGGTTTCATCAACGACGACGCCGCCACCTCCCGTGGTGCGGCCGGCGCTGCTGCAAGCCGCGCTTCGGGCGTGTACAACCGGGGCGCGTCGAGTTTCCCTGCCACGGCCCGGGAGCAAGCCGATCCGCTCGACGAGGACGAATACTACGACGACGAGCCCGTGCGCGAGCCCCGTTCCTTCCGGTGGCTGGTGGGTGGCGTCCTCGCCGCCGTCCTGATCGTCGGATTGATACTTGCGGTCACCAACCTCGGTAATCTCATCCCGGGCGGCACTCCCGCGGCCAAGCAGTCCACCCAAGCGTCTCAAGCAGGATCCGGACAGCCGGGCAGCTCCGAGTCGGCCACTGCCGCCGTCGCACCACCGGTCATTGATGGTGTTACCCGCATGGGCGATTTCGAGTTTGCGGCGAGCTATGACAAAGACTTGGTCAAGACGTTCGACGGCAATGCCGCGAGCTACTGGTCAGATATGGAGTTCGCCACTGCGGACTGGGGTGGACTCGCCCCTGATGGAGTTTCCCTGCTGGTCAAGCTCAAGGCGCCCGCGCAGGTCAAGTCGGTCACGCTGAGCCAGTTGGGTGCTTCCGGTGGAAACATCAGCGTTTACACCAACGACCGTCCGGCGATGGACGGCGCCAAGCTGGTAGGCACCAACAGCTTCACCTCTCCGGAGCTCACCATGCCGCTCAGCACCCCTGCAACAGCCCAGTACGTGATCATCTCCATCAAATCACTGCCCAAGCTGACCGCACCCAAGACCCGCTACGGTTTCGGCCTACGGCTCGCCGAGATCAAGGTCCAGTAAATACACGGTCCAGTAGCCGACGGCGGGGACCGTCAACTCGGGTAATGGAGCCTGCGCCCTTCCATGCCCTGCGCCACCAGACGGTACCCTGAATGGTGGTGGATATTAGGGTCCCCGGAAACGCCGGAATATTCGACGCCGCCATAGGGTTGTGCCATGTGGCCGGCCGCGATAGTCCGGTGCATCGACTAAGGAAGAGGTTCACCCAACAGTGAGCAACGCAGAAAACACCGCGTCCCAAGTACGTGATGTCATCATCGTAGGCTCCGGGCCTGCCGGCTACACGGCCGCCGTCTACACGGCACGCGCCAACATGAACCCGCTGCTCATCGCCGGTTCTGTGACTGCCGGTGGCGAACTGATGAACACAACAGACGTCGAAAACTACCCGGGATTCCCTGACGGCGTCATGGGACCTGATCTCATGGAGAACTTCGAAAAACAGGCGGCGCGCTTCGGGACCGAGATCCAGTTCGAGGATGTCACCGAACTAGATCTCGACGGCGACATCAAGACCGTGACCATCGGCACGGGGGAGACCTTCAAGGCCCGGGCGGTCATTCTGTCGACCGGTTCCGCTTACCGGGAACTCGGCCTGGCGAACGAAAAGCGTCTCTCCGGCCACGGCGTGAGCTGGTGTGCAACCTGTGACGGTTTCTTCTTCAAGGACCAGGACATTGCAGTGATCGGTGGCGGTGACTCGGCCATGGAGGAGGCACTCTTCCTCACCAAGTTCGCCAAGTCCGTCACCGTGGTGCACCGCCGGGACACGCTGAAGGCTTCCAAGATCATGGGCGACCGTGCCCAGGCCCACGAGAAGATCAACTTCGTGTGGAACACCGCCGTGGAGGACGTCATCGGCGGTGACAAGGTGACCGGCTTGAAGCTGAAGAACCTCGTGGACGGTACCGAGTCCGAGCTCGCCGTCACTGGCGTTTTCGTGGCCATCGGTAATGACCCCCGCACGGAACTCGTGAAGGGCACACTGGAGCTGTCCCCAGAAGGCACCATCGCCGTCGAGGGCCGCAGTTCCAAGACGAGCATCAAGGGCGTCTTCGCTGCCGGCGACGTCGTCGACCCCACCTACCGGCAGGCCATCACGGCCGCGGGCTCCGGTTGTGTCGCGGCCCTGGACGTCGAGCACTATCTTGCAGACCTGCACGCCTAATCGGCACAGCAGCTATCCACTCGAAGGGAAAGAATTATGAGCAACGCTAAAGACGTTACCGACGCCAGTTTCAGCACCGACGTCCTGGCCGCTGAAAAGCCGGTCATCGTGGACTTCTGGGCAGAGTGGTGCGGCCCGTGCCGTAAGTTGGGTCCAATCCTTGACGAGATCTCGGTTCAATACGGAGACAAGGTTGATGTCGTCAAGCTTAACGTCGACGACAACCCGGCCATCGCCGCCGAGTACGGCATCACGTCAATTCCGGCCGTGTACCTCTTCAGTGGGGGAGAAGTGAAGAGCACGGTTATCGGTGCCAAGCCGAAGCAGTTCTTCGAAAAGGAATTTGAGTCGGTCCTGTCCTAAGGCTCGTGCTGTCCTAAGGCTTGAGGGCTGCACTTTGGTGGCGCTTCCTGACTCAGCCGGTGGTTCTCGCTTGTGAGCGGGAGCCACCGGTTTTTTCGTGCCCTCCGCTCCAGGTATCCATTCACCGCGTTGCCATTCCGGTTGTTCGTGTATTGGCTTGAAGTTCGAGCGAAGGCATGGAGGTCTACTGCCGCTGGCCGCGTTGATCCCAAAGTCTACGGTCAGGAACCTTTTTCCAGTTTCTAAACCTGGCTATCTTGAGGGAGAAGCGCCCAGCCTAGAAGGAGCTTCTTGCCTACCTGGGGTAGGGCCGGAATGCGGCGGCCTCTGTGGTTGGCCGCCCAGAGTTGATCATTTCTCTATTTTCCAGGTCTCTTGCGAAGCCTCTAGCCAAAATCCTTGTCTCCGGCCCGGGGTGGACTCCCTTGCATCGGTGCAAAAGGCCCTATAGGTTAAGGAGCCGGTTTCACGTGAAACAATGCAAGGCGCTGCCGATGAGTCTGGATGCACCTGGATTTGTGGGTTTACACGATAAATTGGCGTGAAAGCTGTTTCGGGCAATGTTTCACGTGAAACACCCATGGCCGCTGCAGTCGCCGTTCTCCGTTCTCCGAGTTCCAAGTTCCAAGTTCCAAGTTCCAAGTTCCAAGTTCCAAGTTCCGGGGCCAGCGTTGCTCGCGGACTCACCACGCGCAATGCTCCAGATGACGTCCCCCTATCCAAGGGTGGGCAGGAACGGCGCGCAGATCCCAGACCGGTGTGGAGAGTTGTGGCCGACTGTGTCTAGGCCCATCTCCATGCACATGCCCATGCGTCAAGTACTACGTGGTGCGCCATCTTAGCCGGGTGAGGCATAGGGACCATCCAAGGTTTGTCCGTGCATAGCCACCGTAGCTAACCTGCAGCCTTCTCCTACTTGTTTCACGTGAAACAACGCGTGCGTCTGGCGCGGAGACGGCGCCGGGCACGGAGACAGCGTTAGGAGCCCTACGCGCTCCTCATGATCGGAGGTTCTGTCTATGTCCTAGCCAGTCAGTTGGCGGAGCAAGTGCCTTTGTGAACTTGAAGCCGCCAGGACAGCGGGAATGGATGTTGACGGGCGCCAGAAGGAGGCGCACTCGCAGCCTTGAGCGGCTCGGAGTCCGTGCAACTGCAATGCCTGTTAGAGACTACCCAGAGGCTCGGGTGACAGACTGACGACCGCCCGGGGCGGAAATCCACCAGCCCCAAAGACTTTTCGAACTGCAGACATCTACAGGCACTTCGGACTGCAGACATCCACGGGCGGAGCTAAGTAGGCCTCCAAACCATTCCATCCCTTCGGCCTAGAGCAGTCCTCAACGCACCCAGCTCCAACTCCCGCGTCCACGACTGCTGCGGACGGTGGAACGCATGCTTTCCTAACCGGAAACGAGTTCAATAGCCCACTGAATTGGCTCCAAGATCTGGCTTGATTTTTTACGATTCTGTACATGAAAACGAAATAGCTTGCTTCTCTGAGTCACGAATACAAATGTGTGTGTTTCAATCAGTCCGAATCCTGCAGGCACCGCTAGTTCTTGCGAATCCGTATTGACCTTTCACGGGAATGCGTCATGGTCTACAGACACCCGTGAGGGGCCACATTGGCTGGCAACATCACCATTCTCCGGTCTGCCACCGGGATCCGCTGCGCCCTGGTCTTCGTTGCCCACAAGAGAAGGGGTAGAGCAAGAAGCATGAAACTCGCATTGACTCTAGGTTCTGAAAGACAGGATCTGACGGGCAAAAGAGCACCACCTCTCGACGAATTCAAGAGACCAGTGGGGGCCTTCCAGGGTGTTCGTGCCCGAGGACGCGGGCCGACCTCCACCGGCGTCTGACGGCTCTGCCGGCAACGCCATAGCCATCGTTAGGGCTGGAAGCGGAACAGGCCCGCGCGGCGAGCAGGCACTACCGTGGGTGCGATGGCAACGAGCGTACGATGGCGCGTGCGAAACTACCACCCAGCGGCGTTCATTTTGCACGCGCCCAGGACGGTACGCTTACGCCCGCGCCATTCGGGTGGCGTTTGTTGGACATCGCTGACATTGAATGCGCGTCGATCACATCGTTCGCGAGACTTGCCGTGGGTGGCCAGGGATAGTGGTTCCCTTCTTCGCTTCGAGACACAATACGCGTTCAATACTCAGATCACCTCCACGATCTGGCGACAACGGGGGAGCGAAACCGTCCGGATCCAGAAGACCAGAATCGACCGACCTAGCTGAAGAGAGACTACGCAGAGCCCGTACGGCGCGCAGACTCACAAAGCTCGAACCCGATCCATCCTCGTTCGAGGGGCAGTACTTCGCCCGAGCATTCAGGCAACTCAGCGCGAAATTTGGCGGCTCCAGGATCCACGCAGGCGCGAATGCCCGGTTCACCTCTAAAGACATCCACCGAGGAAGCTCGGGCCAATCGATGCTACGCCTTGTACACCTCAGCGGTCCGTGACCTTGGGCGAAACCGACGGCACCAGCCACTCGGTGGTGCCCCACGGAAGCAGTCCGAGACTTCTCGCCCCATGCTTTGTGGCCCTCCAGGGATGAGTTTCCCATGAGTGCATGGTCGCGCTCTGGGTGCGCCAAAGGTGCGTGTCGTCAAACGCCGGACTAACCTGGCTGGGAGAGCTCACTGAACCAATGGCGCCGTGAGTCGCCCCCGGGAACGAACCACTTCGCACCGGGACCTTTCTGAATGAGCCTTGCCCAAGTCTGTGGGAGGAGGGCTCCCGGCGGACGGTCTTCCGTGCGATCTATTTCCTCGAACACGGCTGGGTGTCAGAGTCTACGGACACGCTCCTAGCCTGACAGTCTCGGCCACCACAAAGGTGATCCCGAGGAGGATTTACTCAGGCTCGACAGATCGCGTCCACGTCAGCAACCAACCACTCGACCGGGTGGGCGTCAGAATAGCGGCGGCTTGCGCAGCCACAAGAGTTGTGCACGGACTCCATTTCTCGCGGATACGCCAGCGGCTCGTTAGGGCACTGAAGGTCCTGCTTCTTCACTTCAGTGCGGACGTCCCATGAGCATGAAGTCATCAGAGGTCGCGGTTTCACGTGAAACATCGGCAGACCACGATACTGGCAGTCCTTCAGTACTAACCTCGCCACCCCCTCTTAGTTGCCGACCGGGTCGCGGCCACATGGTCCAAGGTGCCAGTAGCATTCACATCGGAGGAAGATATCCACCGCTCCACTTAAAGTTATTCACATAGTTATCCACAGCGATATCCACAGCGATATCCACGGGGCAGAAGGATGTGAATAACCGCCCGTCCGCTCGGGGCAAAAGACGCTGCGTCCGAGGATGGATGTTCGACTGCAGGTCCAATCCAAGATCAATCCGCCGATAGGGTCGAAGTTGCGATCAGACGCGCGAAAATAAGCAAAAAAGCGATCCAAAAGGGCAAATTTTGCCGAGTTCATGTTCTGCAGTCTTGTTTCACGTGAAACAAGACGCCAGGGTGCTCAGGCTGGCCGAAACTCAGAGCGCAGACCTAACAGACGGTGACAGATCCGAGACCCTCAGCTTCAAGAAGCAGACACGTTATCAACAAAGTTATCCACAACGATATCCACCGGACCGTCCGGGCTTTTCAACAGCCAGCCAGCAGGCTCGCTGAGCCACCAGCACGGCCACATTAGACCTAACCCGTCCCTGTACTTCCGACGTTCACTGACAACTTTTGCCACGCTAGGAGAACGTCTGCTCCCCTGAGACTGGCAACAGCAGCCTCAAGCAAATCTCGGATAGGGTCCTCGCAAAGTCCCGGACTGGAGCCGGGAAGACTTCGAACACAACTCCGTCCGAACCTCATAACGCTCAATGACGGAAGGCCCGCGCGCACCGGCAGCTCGCCGCTAGCGCTGCCATCCTGTCCGTGGAGCCCAACGGATCGAAGCACCACCAACTCGTAGACATGGCGACAACAAACGGTGTCCTGATCCGCGAGCATCCGAGACCGAATGCAAGGGACTGGGCCGAGCTGGGGACGATCTTCCTATCCGGGCCACACAGACCTCTCTGCTTGCCGCGCCCGGACAGGTATGGGGGTGAACGATCTCTGGAGAGTAGGACGGGATCCCGCAAGACCAAGGCGGCAAGCACACCAATTGGCCGTCGCCGCTCGACACGATCAAGCCCCCTCCCCCTACCCGCGCTCGTTACGAGCGTGCAACTGCCCAACCCTGGGGTCTCCAAGAACACCCAACCCAGGTTCCCGAGGAGCCACCCTAGTTGTGCCAGGTTGGGGCAGCGCGCCCGAGACTTGGCTAGAGCCCTATCTGAGCCAGGGAGCCTGGGGGAGCCCACGAGCACTAGCGCGTCGTGAGCCAGGTGGCAGCGTGAGCCAGGTGGCAGCGTGAGCCAGGTGGCAGCGTGAGCCAGGTGGCAGCGTGAGCCAGGTGGCAGCGTGAGCCAGGTGGCGACGTGCAATCGGACGAGACTCCATGGAAGACACGGGCTCGCGGCCTCCGCTCATATATAGAGCCGGCCTGGGACAGATACGGTCCAGCAGAACTTCACCCCCGACCCCGGCGCTCGGTCCTGGCGAAGAGAACTTGGTTACGGTTGGCCGAGCCCCGAGCACCGCGGAACGCGAATCACGCAGCGGAATGGACTTGCGTGCAATCCATTGTCGGTGACACTGCTTAGCCGGAGTATCTGGAACCCTAAGAACGGAACGCGCACTCCACGCACATGAAACCGGCGGAGGGCTGACCTGGGTCACCGAAGCCCAACTCGCGCCCTCAGCCTGCCCGCACGGCTCACAAGAATCCCGGGTTCCAACATCACGATTGCCGTCCCGCAATCGCATCTGCCTAAAACGAACATGACCGAATCACGGAGGTTCAAAGGCGGTCGAAACAGAAACGCGGCGAGGAAGAGCAACTAGCGCCGAGTGTCTGACACCGCCCGGCAAGCAGGGGATAGCCAGGCAGGTGAGACGCCGAATCCATTCTCAGCTCTGGCGCAGATCTAATGAGGCGCAGTTCTGGAGCTAAGTCACGAAGCCTTCGCTTCCCATAATTCAAAAGAAGAGGGCTCAACTCACCGCGGATCCAAGAGAGTCCGTTCCCAAAAGTGGTGACGTCAGATACTGGAACAGTAGACAGAGAAATCGAATTCGACGTTGCCGTGGATGGGCTGTGCAGAGAACACGGGGCCAGCAGAATCGGGGCCGGCGCTGAGCCATTCTAAAGATGGAAAGCCAGGGCCTCAAGTAACGAGGAAAATCTCATCCCATCGGGGGTGAGTACATGAACCAAATCGAACGCCAAGTCGTCCATCCAGTCACCTCCTGGCACACCTGCCTATCGCGGCCGTCGTCAGACCGCGAGTGAACTCCCAGTTCCGCGCATGGGAATGCTCGCGGGTCAGCGTCGTGGACCTTCAACGCGACTGTTTCACGTGAAACAGGAACAGAATGGCCCATCCCACTCCAGCTCTGACGCGATGGAACATCGATGACACTCTTCCGTTACGGTGGCACTATGCCTCATGCGGTGCGTTTCACGTGAAACATAGAGGCAGACGTCCAATACCCGAAGGCCGTCACCTATGAGGATGCCTCCGGTCTGTCAGCCAAGCGGCCAGTAGTCCTACCAGGCAGATAGTAGACCAGCCGTCGCAGCCAACAGCATCCTACTTAAGCGGTACGCCGCAGGCGGCTCTCAGCTGAGTGTCGAAGGAACTGAACCGCCTTCCTCCGCGAGCAGCTTTCGTAGTCCAATGAGCTGCCAGGGCCTGCGAGGAAATATCTCTTTTCAGCGGTGTTCGGAATCTGCTCCCAACGGACGACTTATGGAAAGCCATACCGAAGGGTACGGCCACTTGGGATTCCTGAATCGCTGTACCCGGGGGAGAGGATCCGCGAGTGTTTCACGTGAAACCAAAGAACCCGGGCACGCCGATTGTGTCTACTTTCGGCTTGGAACCCCGGATTGGCTTCGGCGATCTGGGTTCTGGACATTCACTGTGGACGAGACTGAGAGTTAGCGCGCAATCCGCAGCAATACAAAGTCCTGAAGACAATGATCTCGTCTCCAGCACTCTCGCAGACACACCAGAGACATCCCCAACGCGCCCAAACCTGACCGCGAGTTGCAAGTTTGCGGCCACCCACTCAGAACACCCCGAAATGGGATGCTCGTGCCGAGCGTCTACTCCCCGCTCCCGCACTCGCTGATCGCCAAAATCCAGGACCCAGGAGCCAATGCGAACTCGCCGACACTATTCACGAGAATCCGTCCCTCGCGGTTCTCGAGGACACCGATGGACGAGCGACCACCACCAATCGCGACACCACAGTACAACCATCGTTTCACGTGACACGCTTGCCACTGCCCTGAGGAGTACCGGGCCGCTCACACCACCGAAAAGCGCGCGCGAACCTGCTGCGAGGGGGTCAGCAAAGACGAAAGTCACACCCGGGTAGATCTCAAGGCGCGAACGCCCCCAAAGCGCCCCAAAGCGCCTCGAATAACCAAGCCGAGCCGTACGCGCCCAGCAATCCGAGCAAAGAAAATGGGGCCTGCTTCCTCAGAAGCAAACCCCATTCCATAGAGATCGGACAGACTAGCCTTCGGCGTCAGGCGACAACACATCCATGATGCGGTTGAGGTCCTCGACACTCGCAAATTCAATGCTGACCCGCCCCTTGCGTGCTCCCAGCGTGATCTTCACGTTGGTGTCCAATCGATCAGAGAGAGACGAAGCAAGGTAGTCGAGGCGCTCGTGGCGTGCATTGGGGCGCGGGATGCTGTTCTTGGGCGGCACCGTAGGATCCTGGTACAGTGCCACGGCTTCTTCAGTGGCGCGAACAGACATCCCTTCGGCGACGATCTTCTGTGCGAGTCGTTCCATGGCAGCGGCGTCCGGCAGTGCGAGCAGTGCGCGCGCATGACCCGCCGACAGCACGCTGGCAGCAACGCGCCGTTGGACCAGAGGAGGAAGCTTGAGAAGACGAATGGTGTTGGACACCTGCGGACGCGAGCGTCCAATGCGATCAGCCAACTGCTCGTGGGTGGTACCGAAATCCTCAAGCAACTGCTGGTATGCAGCTGCCTCTTCCAAGGGGTTCAGTTGACTACGGTGGAGGTTCTCCAGCAGAGCGTCGCGAAGCAGGTCGTCGTCATTCGTGTCACGGACGATCGCAGGGATCGTTTCGAGGCCGGCGGCCTGAACTGCCCTCCATCGTCGCTCACCCATGACCAGCTCATACGGTTCTCCACCCTTTTCGGTTGAAGTACGTACAACAATTGGCTGGAGGACGCCGATTTCCTTGACGGAGTGAACCAGCTCCGCCATGTCATCTTCATCGAAGACGCTGCGCGGCTGTTTGCGGTTGGGGTGGATGTCACCAACAGGAATTTCGGCGAAACGCGCACCTGGAACCTCGACCAGCTCAACCTTCGGCGCGTCCCCAAGAAGAGTTTCGGAAACCGCGTCTCCCGCAACATCGGAATTCGCTGCCTTCGCTTCGGCTGGCTTTGACGTGGCGGAGATCTCCGCTGAAGGCGACTTCGCCGCGGTAGTCTTTGCCGCCGTCGAACTCGTAACCGAAGATCCTCGTGAGGGGGAGCTCTTCGCTACCTCCGTCTCAAGCGCCTGCGGAGTATCCACCGTCTCAGGTGCCTTGCGTGCCTCGGGAAAGAAGAGGTCCACAGGGCGCGATGCCGGAACGCCATTGCCCGATGCACCAGCCGAAGCGGAGCTGGGAATGAGAGCCCCAAGACCCCTACCCAGGCCTCGTCGCTTTTCGCTCATTAGTATGTCCCTCCGGTGGAATGGCAAGAATGGAGCCCGCCAAGGATGTTGCAGTGATTCAGAAAGTCTAGCGCTCGGCGATTTCCGTGGCGGCTTCCATGTAGGACAACGCGCCGCTGGATGACGGATCGTAAGTCATCACCGTCTGTTGGTAGCTCGGGGCTTCTGAGATTCGCACAGAGCGCGGAACCACAGCTCCGAGAACCTGCTCCGGGAAATGCTGGCGGACTTCCGACGCTACCTGAGCGGCAAGATTCGTGCGGCCGTCATACATCGTCAGCAGAATAGTGGAAACCACCAGATCCGCGTTGAGGTGCTTCTGGATCATTTCGATGTTCTTGAGGAGCTGGCTAAGGCCTTCCAAGGCGTAGTACTCGCACTGGATGGGAATGAGTACCTCGCTGGCCGCGCAGAAAGCGTTGACGGTCAGCAGGCCCAGGCTCGGCGGGCAGTCGATGAAGATGAAGTCCAAGCGGCCTTCACCATTCTTCGCGCGTTCCTTCGAGTACACCTCTATTGCACGGCGCAGACGCTGCTCACGCGCAACAAGGGAGACCAACTCAATTTCAGCGCCGGCGAGGTGAATCGTAGCCGGTGCACAGATGAGATTGGGAATGTCGGGGCAAGGAGCCACGACCTCGCGCAGGGGCAGGTCATTGATCAGAACATCGTAGATACTGTCGACATCGGCGTGGTGCTCAATGCCGAGAGCGGTGGATGCATTGCCCTGTGGGTCTATGTCGATCACCAGGACATTGAGTCCTGCGGAAGCCAGAGCGGCGGCGATGTTTACCGTAGTGGTGGTCTTTCCCACCCCGCCTTTTTGATTGGAGACCGTGAAAATACGAGTCTTCTCCGGCTTGGGAAGTTCGCGTCCCAACAGCCGTTCCCGGCGTCGGGTCTCGTTCGCGAGCTGGCGCGCAATCGGGCTGGAGTCGTCGATGGAGTCCATGACGTTGTCGCTTCCAACAATCAATGTTTCACGTGAAACAGCGGCATTTGCAACCAAATTAGTGCGCATTAGCGCAGATTCAAACGACGCCGAGGGCGCAGCCATTGCCCGCGCGGACCCCAGGGAAATAAATGGCGGGATCCGCTGCGTGGAGGTTTCGCTACTGCCCACTGTCACACTCTCACTCTCATTCGGCTCTAGCTGCCGTTCTCTAGCTTAACCGCTCAGCTGCGGACACGCGGGACACAGCGCCGAAAGCTAAGCGATCTTCCGCTGTTTGTTGACGACGATCCTCACCACTGTGGTGGGTTCCTCCAAAAGTTCCTGTCCACAAACCACAACGGAAGTTTCCACGCCTCCGAGCCTGCGGATAACCTTGGCTGCTTGGTCAATCTCTTCGGCCGCGCTGCGGCCCTTGATCGCGACCACTTCACCCTTGCCGTTGAGCAAGGGAATGGTGAGTCCAGCCAGCTTGGACAAAGCAGAGACTGCCCGCGCAGTGACAACGTCAGCGTTGACCATTCCCACCGCGAGCTCAGCCCGGGTTCGCATAACGGTGACGTTGCCCAGCCCCAGATCATCCACAACTTCCTGGAGCCAGATAACCCGGCGTTCCAGAGGTTCGATCAGCGTGAGTTCAAGGTCGGGACGTGCAATCGCCAAGCACAAGCCGGGAAGCCCGGCGCCTGAACCAACGTCCGCAACGTGGCTTCCGTGGGCTATGGCCGACTCGATGACGGCACAGTTGAGGACATGCCGGCTCCAGAGGCGGGGAACTTCACGCGGGCCGATCAGCCCGCGCTCGGTTCCCGACGTCGCCAAATGTTCTACGTACCGTTGGGCCAGACCCAGACGGTCACCGAAAATCTTCTCTGCCGCCTGCAGCTCGGCCGCCGTAATTTCAACCATGATCCGTTAGTCGGCCGAAACCACGATGTGGCGGCCAGCGCCTTCGCCCTCGGACTCAGAAACAAAGCCGAGGTCCGCAACGGCGTCGTGCACAATTTTGCGTTCGTAGGCGCTCATCGGTTCGAGGGCCACTGAAGCGCCAGTCTCCTTGACTTTGGCGACAGCATCTTCGGCAATCTGCAGCAGATCGCCGGCACGCTCTTTACGGTAACCGTTGATGTCCAGCACCAGGCGCGATCGGTTCTCGGTTGCAGACAGTACAGAGAGGCGAGCAAGCTCCTGAAGGGCCTCGAGCACCTCACCGTCGCGGCCTACAAGGCTCTCAAGACCCGCGGAATCGCCTTCGGCCGCGATGGAGATGTAGGTACGGCCATTGCGGATCTCGATGTCGATGTCGCCGTCGATGTCGGCAATGTCCAGGAGTTCCTCAAGGTAGTCTGCGGCGACGTCGCCCTCTTCCTCAAGACGGCTCACGGAAGAGCTAGTTCCGGTGGACTCGTCCCCAGCGGCAGTTTCTACCGTGGCCTCTGCCAGTTCCTCGGTGGCCCCAGCGGCCGTTGCCTCTTCGGTGCTTTCAACAGACATTACTTCTTCTTCCTGTTCTTACGTTGTGGCTGGATGCGCTGTGCCCTGAGTTCGACGGCGGCCACTTCGGCAGCGACGTCGGCGTCCTTCTTCCCGCCCAGGAGCGGGATAGACGGCAAGCCCTTGGCGGCGCGACGCTCAGCAAGTGCCTTGGCTGCGGGGGATCCCGGCGTCGGCATGCGGCGGATGACAAAGAACTGCTGGCCCATAGTCCACAGGTTGGTAGTGGTCCAGTAGATGAGCACACCAATCGGGAAGTTGATGCCACCCACACCGAAGACGACCGGCAGGATGTAGAGCATCATCTTCTGCTGACGCATGAACGGGCTGGCCATGGCCTCTTCGGACATGTTCTTGGCCATGATCTGCTTCTGCGTGATGAACTGCGAAGCCGTCATGGCGAGAATCATCACAATCGACAGGACCCACACCGCCACAACGTCGCCGCCCGCAGGTGTGCCGTGAAGGAGCGTCGCGGACAGGGGAGCCCCGAAGATGCTGGACTGGTCGAACTGGACCACTTGCTCGTGGCTCAGCGCACCGATGCCTTGGCCAGCTTCCTTAGCAGCACTGATTCCGGAAAGCACTTGGAACAGCGCGAAGAAGAACGGCATCTGGATCAGCATGGGCAAACACGCGGAGAACGGGTTGGTGCCGTGCTTCTTGTACAGCGCCATCTGTTCCTGAGCCATCGCCTGTCGCGAGAGCTGGTCAGTCTTGCCCTTGTACTTCGCCTGCATCTTCTTCAGATCGGGCTGAAGCAGCTGCATGCCCCGCTGTGCCTTGATTTGCTTGACGAACACAGGGATAAGAGCAGCGCGGATCACCAGCACCAAGCCGATGATGGACAGCGTCCACGTCCAACCATTCGCCGCGGGCAGGCCAATGAAGCTCAGGCCGTCGTGGAACCCCAGCATGATCGCGGACACAAGCCACTTGAACGGGGCCAGAATTGTTCCAAAGATGTCCATACGTTTTCCCTATTTCCTCAGGCCGCTGTACGGCGACCGTCTTCATCAGACCGCACAGCCAGGAACTGGTCCGGGTTGTTCAGTACAACAATTGTGGGCGTCTGGCCTTCGGGCCAGTGACGATGTCCGGCGGGGACGTGGTCCACGCCGCCGGCGTTCCAGGGGTGGCAACGCGCTAGGCGTCGCGCTGCGAGCCAACTCCCTTTGACGGCACCATGTACCGTCACCGCTTCGAGGGCATAAGCCGAGCAGGATGGGAAGAATCGGCACACCTGGCCGTATAAGGGAGAGATGATCCGGCGATACGTCTTCAGCAAGATGATGAGGACGTTGCGCGGCAGCTCCCAAAGAAATGTTCCAAGGATCCTCGGAGAGACTCTAAAGAAGCGGACGACGGCGGAGCTCAGCTCATGCACGCGGTGTCCCTTCCGTTGTGGTGCCCTGGGTGGGCGAAACAACCTGCGGAGAGGATCCGCCGAGCCGTTTCGTGGTTGCCGCCAAGGCGGCGTTGTAATCCGTCAGCAGCTGGTCCCAGCTCGCCGTCGCAGCCGCGGGCAGCGCCCGGACAACAACAGCAAGACCCGTGCCATGCCTATTCAAAGACAAAGCACCTGCTTCTCTCAGTCTCCTCTTAACGAGGTTCCTGGTCACAGCGTTCCCGACAGCTTTGGAAACGATGAAGCCGATGCGGCTCGGTTCTCCGGCGCCAATAGGTGCCGTATATAACACTAAGTTCCGGCGTCCATTGCGGACGCCGGAACGTACAGTTGTTGAAAAGTCGGTTGAAGTCCGTAGACGGTTACGGGTGGCTAGCACCTATTTGACTCGCTTGGGAGACTGACCGACGAGTCAGTTATTTAGGCCGACAGTTCGACGCGGCCCTTGCCACGACGGGCGGCCAAGATGGCGCGGCCGGCACGGGTGCGCATACGAAGGCGGAAGCCATGCTTCTTAGCCCGACGGCGGTTATTCGGCTGAAAAGTCCGCTTGCTCACGTTAGTTACTCCAGTGGATCAAAGGTGCGCCCACCCGATCAAAAGGGGAAGAACTGGCCGACGCTAAGTTTATTTGTGTATCCGCCGCCGCCCAACGCCGGATTTACCGGAGGTGCGGGTGGTCGAAAAGCGGACACATAGGACTTCACAACGTTAGGGCAAAAAGACCTCCCAGGTCAAACCGGGAGCCGCGCGGCCCGTTATCCCCAACTGTGGCTAACTACACCCAACAGCCTGTGGATGAAGTGGCTCACAGGGCCCGTTTTAGAACCACAACCGTGTAATTATCCACAAGCTTCTTCCCAGCTATCTTCTGGGGTTTCCATCCCCTAGAGTGGCTCAGTAGCCGATTATCCACGGACTGTGCATAACCCTGTGGATTCGGTTCGAAATCCACTCATGGTTTGGACCTTTCGGCTGCCGCAATCCAGGCAAGCAAGCACTCGAGGGAACCAATTGATGACGGTAGACGACGCCAACCACGCCAACACGGTCGGAAGTTCCTGGCGGCAGGTGCTGAGCCTGCTGGAACAAGACGATCGTGTCACGCCCCGGCAACGTGGTTTCGTTATCCTCGCCCAGGCGCAAGGCCTGATCGGCTCCACCCTCCTGGTGGCCGTACCCAATGAGCTGACCCGAGAGGTTCTCCAGACGCAAGTCAAGGACGCCCTCGACGACGCCCTTCGCAATGTCTTTTCCGATGACATCCGGTGCGCCATCGACGTCGACACAGACTTGGTGCCCATCCACGAAGAGCCGGCCCCCGCCGTCGAACTCTCTTCCGCGAACGACTTGGCCGTGGAGCTGAAGCCGCAGCCCACCCCGCCGAGTACTTCGCACGAATTTGGCCGCCTGAATCCGAAGTACGTCTTTGACACCTTCGTGATCGGTTCGTCCAACCGCTTTGCCCATGCTGCTGCCGTCGCGGTTGCCGAAGCGCCCGCCAAGGCCTACAACCCGCTGTTCATCTACGGTGATTCCGGGCTGGGCAAGACGCACCTGCTGCACGCGATCGGCCACTATGCCCGCAGGCTCTACAGCGGCATCCGTGTGCGCTACGTGAATTCCGAAGAGTTCACCAACGACTTCATCAACTCCATCCGCGACGACGAGGGTGCCAGCTTCAAGACCACCTACCGCAACGTCGATGTGCTGCTGATTGACGACATCCAGTTCCTTGCAGGCAAGGACCGGACGCTTGAAGAGTTCTTCCACACCTTCAACGCCTTGCACAACAACAACAAGCAAGTGGTCATCACCTCTGACCTTCCGCCCAAGCAGCTGGCGGGCTTCGAAGACCGCATGAAGTCCCGTTTCGAGTGGGGCCTGCTGACCGATATCCAGCCTCCGGAACTCGAAACCCGCATCGCCATCCTCCGCAAAAAGGCACAGAGCGAGGGTTTGTCGGCCCCCGACGACGCCCTGGAATACATCGCTTCCAAGATCTCCAGCAACATCCGCGAGCTCGAAGGCGCGCTGATCCGCGTCACTGCGTTCGCCAGCCTCAACCGCCAGGCCGTGGATGTAGCCCTCGCCGAAATGGTCCTGAAGGACTTGATCACCGACGACGGCGCCCAGGAGATCACGGCTGACCAGATCCTGAAGCAGACGGCCGAGTACTTCAAGCTCAGCATGGAAGAGCTTTGCAGCAAGTCCCGTACCCGCACCTTGGTGACCGCGCGGCAGATCGCCATGTATCTGTGCCGTGAGCTTACGGATATGTCCCTACCCAAGATCGGTCAGGAGCTTGGCGGCCGCGACCACACCACGGTGATCCACGCCGACCGCAAGATCCGCGAACTCATGGCCGAGCGCCGTGTGATCTACAACCAGGTGACAGAGCTGACCAACCGCATCAAACAGCAACAGCGCGATTCGTAAGCCGCCACTACATACCTTATTAACAGGCACATGTGGATAAGCCTGTGGATACTTAAGGGGACAAGCGCGGTTAATGGGCTTAAAACCCTTAAGGCATCTGTGGATCGTCAAAAACGGGCCTGGGGGTTATCCACGTCCACACCCTGTTTAAAACCCAGTCACCCACACATCGTGAACAGGCCTTAACCGCGGAACTGCGGGTCCAGGAGCAGTTATCCACAGTTTCCACAGGGGTTATTAACACTACTAATCCCAAAAAAATGAATTCCCTCAAATAACAATCTCCTTCCGCTCACTCACCGTCGCAGCCCGGGGCTGCTCTGAACCACGAGCCAGCAGACCGGGGATGGGTTAATGCCCGAACTTCCGGCTAAGCTGTCTGCATCGCGTCCATCCTTGGCGCTGCTTTGTAGTTCGCTTACCGCGGGCCGTGCAGCTTTCGGGTTTCGGACGCTGGTTTTCGGGGCTCCTGGGGAGTTTCCGGTGGAACACTGGCAGCAGCAATGAAAGGCGGCACCCTTCCGTGAAGTTCAGAGTCGAGCGGGATGTCCTGGCAGAAGCCGTTACGTGGACAGCCCGGTCGTTGTCTCCGCGGCCGCCCGTCCCGGTCCTTTCAGGCCTCTTGCTCAAGGCAGAAGCCGGAACAGTGAGCCTCTCGAGCTTTGACTACGAGACCTCTGCCCGTCTTGAGATTCCCGCCGACATCACCACCGAGGGAACAATCCTGGTTTCCGGGCGCCTCTTGGCCGATATCTGCCGCAGCCTTCCATCGGCGCCCGTCGAAATCGAAACCGATGGCAGCAGGGTCACCCTGACATGCCGTCGAAGCAGCTTCCACCTCGCCACGATGCCGGAATCCGAATACCCGCCGCTTCCCGCACTTCCCGCTATCAGTGGAACCTTGCCAGGCGACGCCTTCGCCCAGGCCGTTTCCCAGGTCATCATCGCGGCCAGCAAGGACGACACCTTGCCGATCCTCACCGGTGTCCGGATGGAGATCGAGGATGACATGATCACCCTCCTCGCGACGGACCGGTACCGCCTCGCCATGCGGGAGGTACCGTGGAAGCCTGTTACCCCAGGAATTTCCACCAGTGCCTTGGTGAAGTCCAAGACTCTCAATGAAGTGGCGAAGACCCTTGGTGGCAGCGGTGACATCCACCTCGCCCTCGCTAATGACGACAGCCGCCTGATTGGCTTCGAAAGCGGCGGGCGCACCACCACGTCCTTGCTCGTAGACGGCGACTACCCCAAGATCCGCTCATTGTTCCCGGATTCCACGCCGATCCACGCAACCGTCCAGACGCAGGAGCTTGTCGAAGCTGTTCGCCGCGTTTCCTTGGTCGCCGAACGAAACACCCCGGTCCGCTTGGCGTTCACCCAAGGCCAGCTGAGCCTCGACGCCGGCACTGGCGAAGACGCCCAGGCATCTGAGGAACTGGAAGCCCAGCTCAGCGGCGAAGACATCACGGTAGCCTTCAACCCGCACTACCTCGTGGAAGGCCTGGGTGTCATAGAAACCAAGTTCGTGCGTTTCTCCTTCACCACAGCGCCCAAGCCGGCCATGATCACTGCCCAGGTTGACGCCGACGGCGATGACAAGGGCGACTACCGCTACCTCGTGATGCCCGTCCGCCTGCCCAACTAGCTAGCAGTTGTTGTCGTTCCCGGCGCCCAAAACGACAACAAATGCGAGCCAGTCGGGACACCACAACCACCAACCCAGGAAAGAGTTCACACCGTGCACATCGGACTGATCGGCCTTGGAAAAATGGGTTTCAACATGCGCGAACGCATGCGGAACGGCGGGATCGAAGTCACTGGCTTTGACCGCAATCCCGACGTCGCAGACGTTGCTTCCATCGATGCACTCATTGCCGCGCTTCCAGCGCCGCGACTGGTCTGGGTCATGGTTCCATCCGGCGACATCACCGATGCCGTGATCAGCGAACTTGGCGAGAAGCTCTCTCCCGGAGACATGGTGATCGACGGCGGTAACTCACGCTTTACCGAAGACCAGAAGCATGCGGCGTTCCTGGCATCCAAGGACATTCGGTTTGCCGATTGCGGTGTTTCCGGTGGCGTCTGGGGCCTGCGAAACGGCTACGGACTCATGGCAGGTGGCGCAGATGAAGACATCGAACTCGCTATGCCGGTATTCGATGCGCTCCGCCCCGAAGGCGAACGTGCCGACAGCTTCGTCCACGTGGGCGGCGTGGGTGCAGGCCACTACGCCAAGATGGTGCACAACGGCATCGAATACGGTCTGATGCAGGCCTACGCCGAAGGTTACGAACTGCTGGCGGCCAAGGACATCATCAAAGATCTTCCCGGCACCTTCCGCGCCTGGCAAAAGGGCACGGTTGTCCGTTCGTGGCTGTTGGACCTCATGGTCAAGGCTTTGGATGAAGACCCGGGCCTGGCCTCCATTGGCGACTACGTCGAAGATTCAGGCGAGGGACGCTGGACCGTCGAAGAGGCCATCGCCAACGCGGTTCCGGCGCCGGCCATTACCGCTGCGCTCTTCGCCCGCTTCTCCTCCAGGGAGGACAGCTCACCGGCCATGAAGATGGTTTCGGCGCTGCGCAATCAGTTCGGCGGACACGCCACCCGTCCGGCCAACTAGGCCCAGGGCAACCAGCAGTACGCGTGTACCTCGAACATCTTTCCCTCACCGATTTCCGCAGTTACGCGCAGGTTGACCTCAAGCTCGGCCCCGGCGTCACTGTCCTGGTGGGATCCAATGGCATCGGCAAGACGAACCTCATGGAAGCCATTGGATACCTGGCCACACTGAGCTCGCACCGGGTCAGTACGGATGCGCCCCTATTGCGCTTCGGCACCGAACGGGCTTTGATTCGCGCGAAATTTGTTAGCGGCGAACAATCGACGGTGGTAGAACTTGAAATCAATGCGGGGCGCGCCAATCGTGGGCGGATCAATCGCGGGAATCCGGTGCGCGCCCGCGACATCCTGGGGATTTGCCACACGGTGCTGTTCGCCCCTGAGGATCTCGCCTTGGTCAAGGGTGATCCGTCCAACCGCCGGCGCTTCCTCGATGAACTTCTGGTCAGTCTCATGCCGGTTCACGCGGCGACCCGGAGCGACTACGATCGCGTGCTTAAACAACGTAACGCCCTCCTGAAATCGGCCCGCACCGGAAAGTTCACCTCGGCCCATGAAGCAACCCTTGATGTCTGGGACCAGCACATGGCCCGGGCCGGCGCGGAGCTCCTGCACGCACGGCTGGAACTCGTGGAGCGGCTCCGCCCCCACCTCAGGAACGCTTACGCGCAACTGACGGATGGCAACAAGGAAGCCGGCGCGGTTTACCGCTCCACCATTCAGGGGGTGTTGGACGACGACGGCGGTCCCGCCGAGCGCATGGATGAAGGTTCGGACGGGGTTGAGGACCTCCGCTCGCTTTCCGTGGAACAGCTCACCGAGCGCTATGTCCAGGCCTTCGCCGCATCGCGCCGCAAGGAGTTGGAACGCGGGATTTCCTTGGTTGGACCCCACCGCGACGAACTCGAATTGGTTCTAGGGCAAGCTCCGGCCAAGGGCTATGCCTCCCATGGCGAAACGTGGTCCATGTGCCTTTCCCTGCGCCTCGCCTCCTACTACGTCATGCTCGATGACACGCGTACGGGCGGTTCCGCCCCGATCCTCATTCTTGACGACGTGTTCGCCGAACTGGACGTGGAGCGCAGGCGTAAACTGGCTGCAATAGTGGCCGGCGCCGAACAGGTGTTGGTGACGGCCGCTGTCGACGCCGACATTCCCGAGGAACTGGCTGGGCGGCGCGTGAAGGTAGTGCCCGGAGGCATTGATGGAGAAGGATAGCCCCGGCGGACGCCAGCCGGGCAGGGACCCTGACGAGATTGACGCTGCCCAATCGGCCCTGAACCGGATGCGCGAAGCGGCCGCCGCACGGGGCGAAATCCGGCGTGCTGCGCCACGTACCGGTGCCGCTCCGAAACGGAAAGGTGTCCGTGATACCCGTGGATTCAGCCAATTCCATGGCAGTGGGCGGGACCCGCTTGGTTTGGGGAAAGTCGTGGGGAGGCTCGTCGCTGAACGGGGTTGGACGTCCCCCGTGGCTGTCGGTTCCGTGATGGCGGAATGGGACGCCCTGGTGGGTCCGGAAATTTCGGCGCATTGCACCCCTGAGAGCTTTACCGACACCACGCTTCACGTCCGCTGTGATTCCACGGCCTGGGCGACGCAACTGCGGCTCCTGAGTACGAGCCTTCTGGAGATGTTCCGGAGGGAGCTCGGCGACGGTGTGGTGACGTCTATTCAGGTGCTCGCGCCAACCGCACCCAACTGGCGAAAGGGCGGCCGGAGCGTCAATGGACGAGGCCCCCGGGATACCTACGGGTAACTTCCCGGGCACCCGCGTCAGCCGGTTTCCTTGAACGGCGCACAGGGGCGAGAAACCTCCCCGGACCGTATAGCTCCCTAGAGGGTGCTCTTTTGATGGCTTCAAGATGGGGCCAGCGGCCTCCCACAGGTACATTCGTGAGCATTAGGGCCGGGTTTTGCAAGGAACGGCGCTCAGTCACGATAGAATCGGCATAGACAACTGGGCGCCGGTGAACGTTGATTGGCTTCGCTGAAACAGCAATGTAAAAGCGGATCCGCCAGTCACGGAGTAACCGGCGTTAGCAGTGACGTCCCTGTTGGCGGCTGCCGTATCCCTGTGGTGTGTCCTGACGGACGTGCTTCCTTGGTGCGGTGACGGCTGGCGACCATCGAACACGGAGGAGTCGAAAGCGCCTGTGGCTAACGACAATGCAGAGACCTTGGCAGTAGAGCCCGCGAAGGAGAACGCCCATAAGCCTGACACACCCTCAGGGTCCAGGGAGTACGGTGCAAGCGACATTACCGTGCTTGAGGGTCTCGAAGCGGTGCGCAAGCGCCCCGGTATGTACATCGGATCCACAGGCCCGCGCGGCCTCCATCACTTGGTGTACGAAGTGGTGGACAACTCGGTGGACGAGGCTCTTGCCGGGTACTGCAGCCACATTGAAGTGACCCTCCAGGCCGACGGCGGCGTGAAGGTCGTGGACGACGGCCGCGGCATCCCGGTGGATATGCACCCTACCGAGAAGAAGCCGACCGTTGAAGTTGTCATGACCATTCTGCACGCGGGCGGTAAGTTCGGCGGCAGTGGCTATGCTGTGTCCGGTGGCCTCCATGGCGTCGGTATTTCAGTCGTCAACGCGCTTTCACGCAGGGTAGACACCGAGGTGCGTCGCCAGGGCCACGTTTGGCGGATGACTTTCGCCGACGGCGGCAAGCCGCAGGGCGGGCTCGTCCAGGGCGAAGCAACCGATCAGACCGGAACGTCCCAGACGTTCTACCCGGACGGCACCATCTTCGAGAGCACCGATTTCGATTTCGAGACTCTCCGTGCACGCTTCCAGCAAATGGCCTTCCTCAACAAGGGCCTGCGCATCACCCTCACGGACGAGCGTCCTGTGGCAGGGGCCGGCGACGATGACCTGGATCTTGACGCAGTAGCTACTGACGGCGAAGTGGCGGCAGAACACCGCACGGTCGTTTACCAGTACAACGACGGTCTGCTCGACTACGTGAAGCACTTGAACTCAAGCAAGAAGGTGGACATCGTCCACGAGGACGTTATCGCCTTCGAAACCGAAGACACTGAGCGGCACATCGCCGTCGAGGTCGCGATGCAGTGGACCACGGCCTATTCAGAGAGTGTCCACACTTACGCGAACACCATCAACACGCACGAGGGCGGCACCCACGAAGAAGGTTTCCGCGCTGCGATGACCTCGCTCATCAACCGCTACGCGCGTGAGAAAACCATCATCAAGGAAAAAGAAGACAACCTCACTGGTGACGACATCCGTGAGGGGCTCACAGCGGTCATCTCGGTGAAGTTGTCCGAGCCCCAGTTCGAGGGGCAGACCAAGACCAAACTGGGCAACTCCGAGGTCAAGGGCTTCGTCCAACGCGTGGTCACCGACCAGCTTGGCGACTGGTTGGAGCGCAATCCCGGCCCGGCCCGCGACGTCATCCGCAAGGCTGTCCAGGCTGCCCAAGCGCGTATGGCTGCCCGCAAGGCCCGCGACAACGCACGTCGCAAGAGCCCCCTGGAATCCTTCGGCATGCCGGGCAAACTTTCCGACTGTTCCTCCAAGGACCCCGCGCGCTGCGAGGTCTACCTCGTGGAGGGTGACTCCGCCGGTGGTTCGGCCAAGCGTGGACGCAACCCCGAAACCCAGGCCATCCTGCCATTGCGTGGCAAGATCCTGAACGTGGAACGCGCACGCCTGGACAAGGCCCTCGGCAACAATGAAGTCCAGTCCATGATCACAGCCTTCGGCACGGGCATCGGCGAGGACTTCGACATCTCCAAGCTGCGTTACCACAAGATCGTCCTCATGGCCGACGCAGACGTGGACGGCCAGCACATCACCACGCTGCTCATGACCTTGCTCTTCCGCTACATGCGGCCGCTGATTGAGAACGGCTACGTCTACCTCGCCCAGCCGCCGTTGTACCGCATCAAGTGGTCGAACGCCCCTCACGACTATGTCTACAGCGACCGTGAACGTGATGCCAAGCTGGTCTCCGGCCAGGCCGCTGGCCGCCGAATCCCGAAGGACAACGGCATCCAGCGTTACAAGGGCCTCGGTGAAATGGACTACACCGAGCTCTGGGACACCACCATGGATCCGGACCACCGCACGCTCCTGCAAGTCACCATGGACGATGCCCTGGCAGCGGACCAGACCTTCTCCGTGCTGATGGGTGAGGACGTGGAATCGCGCCGGAATTTCATTCAGCAGAACGCCAAGGATGTCAGGTTCCTGGATATCTAGGGACTTCAAGGCCCTAGGAATATTCCAGAACTGACATATACCTGAAACGGAAATCATAAACTATGAGTGAAGAAACACCCGAGGTTCCCGCTGAGTCGGCCGGCATTCCGGAACCCGTACTTGAGGGCGATGTCCTGACCGACCGCGTAGACCAGGTGGACCTCCAGACGGAGATGCAGCGTTCCTACTTGGACTATGCGATGGCCGTTATCGTTGGCCGTGCTCTTCCGGACGTCCGCGACGGCTTGAAGCCGGTCCACCGCCGAGTGCTCTACGCGATGTTCGACGGCGGCTACCGCCCGGACCGCTCCTTCAACAAGTGCGCCCGTGTAGTGGGCGAGGTCATGGGCCAGTACCACCCGCACGGTGACACCGCGATCTACGATGCCCTTGTCCGCCTCATCCAGGACTGGACCATGCGCTATCCGCTGGCGCTGGGCCAGGGCAACTTCGGTTCCCCTGGCAACGACGGTGCGGCGGCTCCGCGATACACGGAAACCAAGATGGCCCAGCTGGCCATGGAAATGGTCCGTGACATCGACGAGGAAACGGTCGACTTCCAGGACAACTACGACGGCAAGAACCAGGAACCCACCATTCTGCCGGCGCGTTTCCCCAACCTGCTGGTCAACGGTTCCTCCGGCATCGCCGTCGGCATGGCCACCAACATTCCGCCCCACAACCTCCGCGAGGTTGCCGAGGGTGTGCAGTGGTATCTGGCCAACCCAACGGCGAGCCGTGAAGAGCTGCTTGAAGCATTGCTGCTGCGCATCAAGGGCCCGGACTTCCCGACCGGGGCCACCATCCTCGGCCACAAGGGCATCGAGGACGCGTACCGCACGGGCCGCGGCTCCATCACCATGCGCGCCGTGGTGAACGTGGAGGAACTCCAGGGCCGCACGTGCCTGGTGGTCACCGAACTGCCGTATCAGGCAAACCCGGACAACCTGGCGATTAAGATCGCCGAACTCGTCAAGGACGGCAAGATCCAAGGCATCGCGGACCTCCGCGACGAGACGTCCGGCCGCACCGGACAACGACTGGTGATTGTTCTCAAGCGCGACGCCGTGGCCAAGGTTGTGCTCAACAACCTCTACAAGCACACCCAGCTGCAGGACAATTTCGGCGCCAACATGCTGGCGATCGTTGACGGCGTACCCCGCACCCTAAGCCTGGACGCCTTCATCCGGCACTGGGTGATCCACCAGATGACTGTCATTGTCCGGCGGACTCGCTACCGGCTGCGCAAGGCCGAGGAAGAGGCGCACATCCTGCGCGCACTCCTCAAGGCGCTTGACATGCTGGATGAGGTTATCGCGCTCATCCGAGCGTCCAACACCACCGAGGCTGCCCGCGATGGCTTGATGGGGTTGCTGGAGATCGACGAGCTTCAGGCCCGCGCCATCCTCGACATGCAGCTCCGGCGCCTCGCCGCGTTGGAACGGCAGAAGATCCAGGACAGGCACTCCGAGCTTGAGGCCATGATCACGGAGTTCAACTCGATCCTGGCCTCCGAGCAGCGCCAGCGCGACATCATCAGCCAGGAACTGGCCGAGATCGTGGCCAAGCACGGTGATGACCGCCGCACCCACATCCTCATGGGGTTCGACGGAGACATGTCCATGGAAGACCTCATCCCCGAGGAAGAAGTGGTGGTCACCATCACCCGCGGCGGATACGTCAAGCGCACCCGGAGCGACAACTATCGTTCGCAGCAGCGCGGCGGCAAGGGCGTCAAGGGTGCCCAGCTTCGCGGCGACGACGTCGTGGAGCACTTCTTCGTCACAACCACGCACCACTGGTTGCTGTTCTTCACCAACCTGGGCCGCGTATACCGGGCCAAGGCGTACGAACTTGCCGAGGCCGGACGCGACGCTAAGGGCCAGCATGTGGCAAACCTGTTGGCCTTCCAGCCGGACGAGCACATCGCCCAGGTCCTTGACCTGCGCGACTATGAGCAAGCCCCGTATCTGGTGCTCGCCACCAAGAACGGCCTCGTGAAGAAGACGCGCCTGGAGGACTACGACACCAATCGCACCGCCGGCGTCATCGCTATCAACCTCCGGGATGAGGACGAGCTCGTTTCGGCGCAGCTCGTGTCCGAAACCGACGATCTCCTCTTGGTTTCCCGCAAGGGTCAGTCCATCCGCTTCACGGCCACCGACGAGGCGCTGCGTCCCATGGGGCGCGCCACCTCCGGTGTGACCGGCATGAAGTTCCGCGAAGACGACGAACTCCTCGCGGCCGACGTCGTCCAGGACGGCTCGTTCGTGTTCGTGGTGACCGAAGGCGGCTACGCTAAGCGCACTGCCGTCGAGGAATACAGGCTCCAGGGCCGTGGCGGCCTGGGCATCAAGGTGGCCAAGCTTCAGGAAGAGCGCGGCGACCTCGTCGGTGCCCTGATCGTCAACGAGGAAGATGAAGTCCTTGTGGTCATGGAGGGCGGCAAGATTGTCCGTTCTGCTGTGGCTGGCGTTCCCGCCAAGGGCCGCGACACCATGGGCGTCATCTTCGCGAAGCCGGACAAGAACGATCGCATCATCGAGGTGGCCCGCAACAGCGAACGCGGCCTTGATGGCGAGGATACCGACGACGAGCACGGCGACGGCGCTGACAACGACTTAGCCGCCAATAGTGTCGAAAATCCTCTTGAAGGACTGTCCGAGGCGGCCGATGACGTAACGTTGGCTGCAAACGGCGGTGCCGATGAGGCGACCGCAACGGCCGAATCGGGATCGGCCGCGGGATCCGGTAATGGGTCCGGCGTCGAGCTGAACGAAGACAACACCGGAGGTAACGAGTGAGCAATTCGGACTCATATCCCAAGCCGAGTACGGGTGTCCCTGGAGGATTCCGGCAGCCGTCGGCTACTCCGCGGGTAGACGCACCGGCCCGTCCCCAGCAGCGCCCAGCGGCATCTGCATCGAGCCCGGCAGGAACTGGCGAGGAAAGGGTCCCGGGCCAACGCCCGGCCGTTCCCGGCCAGCGGCCCGCACAGGGTCAGCAGCGCCCGGCAGGGCAGCGTCCCGCCGTTCCCGGCCAGCGTCCTGCACCCGGCCAGCGGCCCGCGCAGTCTCAGCAGCGTCCGGCCGCAGGGAATCCGGGGCTTGTGAAGCCGGCACCGAAGGCAAAGGTCCGCCGCGCCCGCCTGCTGGTCAGCAAAGTTGATCCGTGGTCGGTGCTGAAGATGGCATTCCTGCTGTCCGTTGCCTTGGGCATTGTGACCGTGATTGCCGCGATCGTTCTCTGGACCGTTCTGGACCTCACTGGCATTTTCAACCAGGTGGACAGCCTTCTGGGCACGCTCGCAGGTTCGGAAAGCGGCGGCTTTGAACTCAAGAAGGTCGCATCTCTCGGACAGGTTGCCTCCTTCGCCACCATCATTGCCGTGGTGAATGTGGTCCTGCTGACTGCCCTCTCGATGCTGAGCGCCGTGCTGTATAACATTTCGGCAACACTCGTGGGTGGCATCGGAGTGACCCTCACCGACGACTAGCCCAAACGGTCGGAAAAAGAGGGAAACTGCTGAAAAACAGTGGTGGAAA